>CAWEWH010000010.1:0-8861 GCA_963812775.1 uncultured Alphaproteobacteria bacterium | reverse complement strand
TTATGTACATCTGCTTCGACTACGTACGTATTGCAGGATGGCGATGAGATCGCGCGGCCCGATACCGAGCGCGTTGAGGCCGTCGACCAGCTCACGCAGCGTCACCGTCTCCTTGACGATGCCGAGCTTGTTCTTCTCGCCGGTGTCTACCTTCACGGCGGTGCGCGGCACGACGACGGTCTGGCCTTCCGAGAAGGGATTGGGCTGGCTCACCTGCGGCGTCTCGGTGATGGTGACGGTCAGGTTGCCCTGCGCCACCGCGACAGTGTTGACGCGCACGTCCTGGCCCATGACGATGATGCCGGAGCGCTCGTCGACGATGACGCGCGCCACCTGGTCCGGCTCGACGCGCAGCTGCTCGATCTCGGTGAGCAGCTTGATCATGTTGCCGCGGTAGCGCTCCGGGATCTGCAGGGTGACGGTCGACGGGTCGGTGGGCTCGGCCGTGTCGGCGCCCATGAAGTCGTTGATGGCGGCGGCGACGCGGCGCGCCGTCGTGAGATCGGGATTGCGCAGCGCCAGCCTGAGACTCTTCAGCTTGTTGATCTGGAAGTCGATCTCGCGCTCGATCAAGGCGCCGTTGGCGATACGCCCGACGGTCGGCACGCCGCGCACGATCTTGGCGGCTTCGCCTTCCGCCTGGAACCCGGAAATGGCGACCGAGCCCTGGGCGACCGAATAAACCTCGCCGTCGGCGCCGAGCAGCGGCGTGACAAGCAGCGTGCCGCCCTGCAGCGATTTGGAATCGCCGAGCGCCGAGACGGTCACGTCCATGCGCGTGCCTTGGGTGGCGAAGGCGGGCAGGTTGGCGGTGACCATGACGGCCGCCACGTTGGCGGTGCGCACCGTGGCGCCGCGCGTGTTGACGCCGAGGCGCTCCAGCATCGCCTGCAGCGATTGCTTGGTGAAGGGCGTGTTGTTGAGCGTGTCGCCGGTGCCGTTGAGGCCGACAACGAGGCCGTAGCCGACGAGCTGATTCTGGCGCACGCCCTCGACGGCGGCGAGATCCTTGATGCGCGACAGCGACAGCGCCGGGCCGCCGGCCAAGAGCGAGGCGCCGAGTGCGAGCGCGGCAAGGCGAAGCGGGACGGTGAGGCGCGGGCGCGGCATTGGTCCTCAGGATCTACCTTCGATCTTCAACACGGCGTTGCGAAGATCGTGCCAGCGCCCCGGCTTTCAAGTCGCTTGATATGCTTGACGTTTTCTGAAGCCCGAAGGCGCCGTTGCGCGCAACGAGGCGGGCGAAGCTTTCCGCACCAGGCAAGAACTGCCCAGTCGTTTACGCCCCGTTAACCATGGGTGACCGAGATTGTGGACGCGCTCCGGGGGCGGATTTTTGATTTGCGCGCGATCTCGTCCGAAAAGCTCGCAGCCTTTTCGGACAGATCATGCGCGGAGATTTAGCCATGCGCGTCGAGACGAAGCCAAGCGTGACGACGACGGGCAAGGGTGGCGTGCGCCGGGCCGGCGACGGCCAGCGCTTCTCGCTCGCCGATGCCGGGCAGGCGGCGCGGCCGACGGGTGCGGCGAACGCCGCCGGCATCGGCAGCGTCGACAACCTGCTCATTCTGCAAGGCGAGGAAGATCCGGCGGAACGGCGCCGGCGCTCGCTGAAGCGCGGTCACGATCTACTCGACGCTCTCGACGGGCTCAAGGCGGCGCTCCTGTCGGGGCAGGTGCCGGTGGCCGACCTGAAGCGCATGGCGCTGACGCTCAAGGAGCGCGCTGGATCGAGCGGCGATCCGCGCCTCGACGAACTCATCGCGCATATCGAGTTGCGCGCCAAGGTCGAGCTGGCAAAGCTCGGAAGGCAGAAATCAGACGACAGATGAGAGGCGGACGGAAGGTTTCCGTCGTCCGTTCTCCTCCTCCTCCTCCTCACATCGGCGGATTGACGCCGTCCTTGCCGACGGTCACGCGGCCGGCCTTCAAGGTGCCTTCGGGCGAACGTTGGGTGATGATGAACACTGCCACACCCGGCTTCACGTCGCTCTTGTCGGCAGGCCCCAAGGTGACGATCGGCACGTCGTTGGGGACCACCAGCTTCTTCTCACCACCCTTGTAGCTGACCGTGATGGTGCGCCCGTCGACGCTTTGCACCGCGTCGCCGACCGTGCCGTTCGTCATGTTGCTGTTGGGCTTGAGATCCCATGGGAAGTGGCCTTCGGCGGTGCCGCGCAGCGCCTCCGGGAACACCAGCACCTCGAGCGACTTCAACCCGTCTCCGTCGGGGAGGGCCGCGATGCCCACATAGGTGCCCGGCTTGATGTCGGCCATGCTGGCCTTCACGACGCTCCCAGCTCCCCAATTGTCGTTGAGCTGAATGGTCACGTCATTACCCTCGCGCGACTTGACCACCAGGGTCGTGCCGTCGAGGCTTGCCACGGTGCCGCGGACGCGCACCTGCTGCGGGTTCTGGGCCACGCTCGGCAGGGCGAGGGTAGCGACGGACACGAAGGACACCGCGACCAACGCAAGGTGGGCACGCGGAACGCTGCCGAAAAATATAGGCATGACGGGACTCCCTAATGCTTGGCTCGTTCTCGACGCCGCAGCCGTGCACCTGCCCTCCGCGGCGCGCGAGTCACATCTGTGTGAGCCCAATGGCGCTGGGCGGCAGGCTCGAATGACGGGTGACGGGGGCCGGGCGATAGGCTAAAGGCGGGCACCGCCCCCGGGCTTCCGCGGCCGTCGATGCTCTTCAATTCCTTCGCGTTCCTGCTCGTCTTCCTGCCCGTCGGCGCTCGCGCTGCACGCGCTCGTCGAGCGCTTTGCGCCGCGCTGGCGGCTGCCGCTCCTCGTCGTCCTGTCGTTCGCCTTCTACGGCTATTGGGACTGGCGCTTCATTCCGCTGCTCGCCGCTCTCGATCGTCATCAACTGGGCGCTTGCCGATGGCCTTCATCGCCAGCAAGCGCGGCGTGCTCATCGTCACTGCCATCGCGCTGAACCTGCTGGTGCTCGGCGTCTTCAAATACGCCAACTTCTTCGCCGGGCTCGATCCCCGGCCTCGCGGCCTTGCCGGGGGCCGACATTTTCGGCACCAACGTGGCGCTGCCGCTCGGCATCTCGTTCTTCACCTTCCACCACGTGATGTATCTCGCCGACCTCAGGGCCGGCGTCGCGCCGCGCTACGATCTCGTCGCGCTACGCGCTCTACATCGCCTTCTTCCCGCAGGTGCTCGCCGGCCCGCTGGTGCGCTGGAGCGAGATCATGCACCAGCTCGACGAGCGGCCCTACCAGCGGCCCGACGCGGCCGAGCGCTTCGCACGCGGCCTGATGCTGCTCACCGTTGGGCTTGCCAAGAAGGTGTTCCTCGGCGACCCGCTCGCCGAATACGTCAACCCGGTCTTCGCAGGCAGGCCGCCAAGGGCGCCACGATCAGCGTCATCGACGCCTGGCAGGCGACGCTCGGCTTCACCTTCCAGATCTATTTCGACTTCTCCGGCTATACCGACATGGCGCTCGGCATCGCGCTGATGTTCGGCATCGTGCTGCCGCAGAACTTCGACGTGCCCTACCGGGCGACCTCGCTGCAGGACTTCTGGCGGCGCTGGCACATGACGCTGTCGCGGTTCCTGCGCGACTATCTCTACATCCCGCTCGGCGGCAATCGGCGCGGACTTGCCGTGCAGCTCTTCGCCCTGTTCGCCACCATGGCGCTCGGCGGCCTTTGGCACGGCGCCGGCCTCACCTTCGTGGCCTGGGGCGTCGACGCACGGGCCAGGGCTCTGCGCGGGGCTGCTGTGGCGGCGCGCCGGCTGGCCGATGCCGGAACCCTTGGGCCTCGGTGCTGACCTTCCTGTTCGTAGTCTTCGCCTGGGTGCTGTTCCGCGCCCCGAATTTCGACGTGGCACTGAACATCTACGAGGGCCTGTTCGGCCTGACACCGCTTGGCGTCGGCTTCCGGTGGCGCACGCTGGCGCTCGCCAGCTTTGGTGGCCTTCATTGGCCCCACCGCCTGGGAGGCGGTGCACAAGATGCCGCCGTCGCGCTGGGTGGCGGTGGGCTTCGGCGTGCTCTTCGTCCTCGTCCTGTTCAAGATCGGCGACGATGCCAATTACGAGTTCATCTATTTCCAGTTCTGAAGCGCCGGTCTGGCGCCGATTTGCCGTCGTGTTCGTGGCGACGGCGGCGGCCGCGTTCGCGGCCCTCGTTGCCGCCCTCGTCGCCCTTGATCCCTATGACACCGGCCGGCTCGGGCTTGTCGTCAACCGCAACATCCCGCAGCAGGGGCCGCGCACCGCAAATGTCAGCCGCGGCCGCGACCCGGCCTTCAACGCCGCCATCGTCGGCAATTCCCACATCCAGCTCGTCATGCCGGAAGAGCTCAACGCGGCCACCGGCTTCAGCTTCGTGTCGCTTATCGTCCCGGCCACCGGGCCGCGCGAGCAATTGACGCTCATGCGCTGGTTCCTCAGGCACCACCCCGAGCCGGCCGCCATCGTCATCGGGCTTGACACGACCTGGTGCACCGCCGACCCGGCATTGCCGATCTCGCGCCCGTTCCCCTTCTGGCTCTATGACCGCGAGCTCCTGGCCTACACGACAGGGCTTATCCGCTACAGCGCCCTCGAGCGCATCCCGGTGCGAATCGGGGCGTTGTTAGGCCGCATCCGGCCGGCCCGCCGCGACGGCTTTTGGGACTACGACGCCGACTACCGGCGCATCGGCTATGGCGATCCCGCCTTCGTGGCCCAGAAGCTCGCCGGCGAGCGGCCGACCTGGTCGGGCAACGTTTCGGGGCCGTTCCCGGCGGCTGAGCAGCTCAGGATCGCCCTTGCAGCGCTGCCAAGCACGACGCCTGTCGTGCTCGTCAGGTCGCCCATCTATATCGCCGGTCAGCCGCGGCCTGGCAGCGACGCCGAGAAGGGCGACCAGGCCTGCCGCAACGCCTTTGCGGCCCTTGCCCGCGAGCGGCCGCTGACGCGTCTCGTGGACTGGTCGGTGGACCGGCCCGAGAACCGCCAGATGGAGAACTATTTCGACAAGAGCCATTTCCGGGCCGGGATCGCGCGCCTCCTTGAGGCCGACATCGCGGCCGCCCTAAGGGCCAGGAATCCGGGATAAAGGCTTCACCAAGCCTGCAAATTCGCGATGGGGGAGTGCCAATTCGACATTGTCGGACGGGGACGTTGCCACTATACAGGCGCCGCGTCTGGGGAGGATCAACAAAACCCATGTCGAATGTCGTGCTCGACAAAAAATACCGGCCCTCTGAGAAGGAGCCGTTCATGAACGAGCGGCAGAAGGAATATTTCCGCCGCAAGCTGAATGCCTGGAAGGAGGAAATCCTTCGCGAGAGCCGGGAAACCCTTGTTGCGCTGCAACGCGAAAACGAGAATCACCCGGATCTCGCCGATCGTGCCTCCTCGGAAACGGACCGCGCCATCGAACTGCGGGCCCGCGACCGGCAGCGCAAGCTCATCGCCAAGATCGATGCCGCGCTCGCCCGAATCGAGGACGGTTCCTACGGCTATTGCGAGGAGACCGGCGAACCCATCTCGCTCAAGCGCCTCGAGGCCCGGCCCATCGCCACGCTGTCGGTCGAGGCGCAGGAACGCCACGAGCGCAACGAGCGGGTGCATCGCGACGACTAGGAACGGCGGGCTCACATTTTGAATTCGCGTTCGCCCTCCATGTCCTTGATTTGATGCAGATATGATTTGAACGACAGGCGTGGCCGGCATCGCCCGAAGGCGACGCCGGCCTTTGGCGGCGCTGCGGACACATCGCGCCGCCACTTCTCGAGACCCCTGGTATCAGCGCACGCGTCGCGCCTGAAAAAGCTCGCGCTTTTGGGCCGGGGGGACTGCTCCTGAGATTCTTCTTGGATTCTCGGGACGAGAGGAGGGCGTCGAATCTAGCCGACGCGCTCAGGCGCCCGTGTGAGCCAGCTCACTGACGAAGGCCATCACCTCGGCTGCCACCCGCTGCGGATCTTCCCAGTGGGGAGAATGGCCGATGCCTTGGTGGACGATAAGGCGGCCGCCAATGAGAGACGCAAGCGTCTGCTGCTCGGCCCGGTCGGTGAGGGGATCGTCGGCCCCCCAGATGACGACGGCCCGGGCGCGGACGCGATTCAGCTCGCCGCTGAAGTCGGTTTCCATCAGCGGCCGCAGCGCGCCGCGCCACACCCGCGCCGGCACCTTCAAGCTCTCGGCAATGACCGTGGTGAGGAAGGCCGGCGAGACACTGCGCGCCAGCGTGCTCGCCTGGAACTCGTGCACGAACCTTTCGTTCACCGGGTCGGTCAGCGCCGCCACGTCTCGCCACAGCCCGGCGATGGCGGGGTTGCCGCTGCCGCACTTGAAGGCGCCGATGAGCACGAGGCCGGCGACACGATCGGGATGGTCGATGGCGAACCGCGAGGCCACGAGGCTGCCCATGGAATGGCCGACCACGACGGCGTTGTCGATGTCGAGGCGGTCGCACAGGGCCGCCACGTCGGCGGCGAAATCGCCGACCGCGTAGGTCTCGGGCTTGCTGGAGTCGCCGTGGCCGCGCTGGCTCACCGCGATGACGCGGAGCGAGGCTGGCAGCTCCGCCATGAGCGGCCCATAGGAGCGCCACGAGTCGGTGTAGCCGTGCAGCAGGATCAGCGGGGTGCCGCCGGCATTGCCCTGCGCGGCGTAGGACAGTTCCAGGCCGTCGCCGATCGGGAGGCGCCGGGAAGCCGGTTGATGGAAGGTCATTGTTCGCTCCTCCCGCGCTCGCGACGCGGGTTCATGGCAGATCGCAATTCAAGTGACGTAAGGCGGCCCCGCTCCCGAGCCGGGGGCGCCCGCAGGGAGCGGTGGCTTACAGGATCGGCGCCCGCCAAGCTTGAGGGAAGTCTGGAGATTTTGTGGAGAATAGGCTCGCCGCGCAGAGCGCCTCAGCGCATCGCGGCAGAAAGAAGCCGCGTGTTGTGCTCCATCATGCCGACATAGGTCGACGCTTCGCCGTCCGGCGCCAAGCCGTCGGAATAAAGCGTGCCGCCGACCTTGACGCCCGCCTCGCGGGCGATCTGCGTGACGAGCCGGGGATCGCTGATGTTCTCCACGAACACGGCGGTGATTTTCTCGGCCTTGATCTGGCGGATGAGACGCGCCACGTCGCGCGCCGTCGGCTCGGCTTCGGTGGAGACGCCCTGCGGCGCATGGAAGACGACGCCGTAGGCGTCGCCGTAGTAGGTGAAGGCGTCGTGCGAGGTGATGACCTTGCGCTTGGCCTGCGGGATGTCGGCGAAGGCCGCCTTGATGCCGGCATGCAGCGCATCGAGTTGCTTGAGATAAGCGGCGGCGCTCTTCCCGTAGTCGGCGCGCCCGGCCGGGTCGGCGGCGCTCAGTGCTTCGCGAATGTTGGCGACGTAGAGCTTGACGTTCTCCACGTCCTGCCAGGCATGCGGATCGGGCTGGCCGCCGGTGACCAGCGCCTTGATGCCTTTGGAGGCGACGAGCCGCGCCTTTGCGTATTTCGCGGCCTTCACCAGGCGGTCGGCCCAAGGCTCGAAGTTCAGCCCATTGATGATGACGAGATCGGCCGCCGCGATCCTGGCGGAATCGGCCGGCGAGGGGTCGTAGGTGTGGGCATCGCCGCCGGAGCGGACGAGGGATGAGACCTCGATCCGTTCGCCGCCGACTTCCCTAACGATGTCCGCGAGGATCGAGAAGCTCGCCACGACGCGCAGCTTCGTCTGCGCCTGCACGGCTTGCGCGGCGGTCAGCGCGGCCGCGAGGATGAGCAGCGCAAGGGCGCGGTCGACACGCATCGCCTATCTCCTCAGAACTCGAAGCCGATCTTTACGCGGAACATGTGCCGCTCGAAATTCGAAAGATCGAGCCGTCCGCGGCGGGGAAAGGCCGGCGGCTCGGGCGGCTCCTCGCCGGTCGCGAGGGCGGCAGCGGTCTCCTCGCGGAAAGCCGCAAGCGTCTCGGCGTTATCGCGCCGGTTCACCGCCTCGCGGCCGGCAACCTGGACATTCCACGCGGCGCTGAGAAAGCCGTTGCCTGGCAGACGGGCGAAGAAGGTGGGGCCGACGAACACGGCCTCGCCCTGCCAGCGGTTGAGGGCGAAGCCGTCATAGGCGCGCACGTAACGCACCTCGCCGCCCACCAACACCTTTGGGGCGACCTGATAGGCGAGGGCGGCCGAGACGCCGACATTGGAGGCCTTCTCGACCGGCTCGAGCCGCTCCTTGAATCGCTCCACGTCGTAAAGAATGTTCACGGCGCCGAAGAGCACCTCCGGCACGAGCTCCTTGTCGAAGATGATCTTGTTCTCCGAGCCGATGCCGCGGCCGGCAAGCCCGCTCGCCTCGTCGATGCGCACGATGCTCGGCTCGGCGTGCAGCGTCAGGCCAAACGGAGCCGTGTGCCGGTCCAGCAGGCGCCAGCGCACCTCGCCGCCAAAGCCATTGAAGAGATAGCGCGGGCCGACATCGTCGAAGCCCGACACGTTGCGGACATGGTGACGGTCGCTGAGGAGCGACCCGACGAGCTCGAGATTGTCGGTGGCCGCATAGCTGAACTCGAGCTTTTGGCCCAAGGCCTCGTAGTGGCCCGCGCGCTTGCCGAGACGCAGGACATTCTCCATCGCCATGGCGCGCGAGCCGGCAGGGTGCACGTCCGAGCCGAGCGTGAAGCCGAAGATGAATTCCGTCTCCAGGCCGTGGTCGTGGCCCTCGCCGGGCTTGTGCGCATGCCCGGCGGCATGATCGTGGCCACGATGGTCGTGGGCCGTGCGGCCATGCGCGTGCCCGTCGTGCCGATGCGCGCCGTCATGGCGATGCCCCTTGCCGCGCAAGTGGCCGTGACCATGGCCCCCTTTCTTGCCTTGCCCGTGATCGTGCTTGTCGGTCTTGCCATGGCTGTGACCAGG
>CAWEWH010000009.1:0-771449 GCA_963812775.1 uncultured Alphaproteobacteria bacterium | reverse complement strand
AAAGCTGCAGCTCGCAAAAATATTAGTGGTGCTTCCAATGTCACAGTTACATTCATCCAAAAACGGGAAAAATTCAAGTTTATTGTGAAAAAGAAATTGTCGATGATGTAGAATTCCCTGCGCAAGAAATTTCTCTAGAAGAAGCTCATTTAATCGATCCTGATTGCTGAAATTGGTCAATTTATTGATGTTGAAACGACACCAAAAGATTTCGGTCGCATTGCAGCACAAAAAGCACGACAAATCATTACTCAAAAGCTTCGTGGCGCCGAACGTGATGTTATTTATGAAGAATATCGTCATCGCGTAGATGAATTGATTTCAGGAACAGTTAAACGCTTCTTTAAAGGAAACAATCTTATCATTGATTTGGGCAAAGTTGAAGCTATTATGCCTATGAGACATTATCCTAAAACTGAAAAATATCAAATTGGCGATAAAGTTTTAGCTTTACTTCTGGAGGTGGTTGAAACTGAAAATGGAGGGGCTGAAGTCATCTTGTCACGCAGTCATCCCGACTTTGTTAGGCAATTGCTTATCTCAAGAAGTCCCTGAAATTAATGATGGCACTGTTGTTATCGATAAAATTGTACGCGAAGCCGGTTATCGCACTAAACTTACAGTTCACTCTACAGATCCTAAAGTTGATCCTGTTGGGCTTGTGTAGGAGTGCGTGGAAATCGAGTCAAAAATATTGTGCGTGAACTTAATAACGAAAAAGTCGATATTATTCCTTCTTCTAATGACCCTGTAGAGCTTCTGCAAAACGCTTTAAGCCCGATTGAAATTCGAAAAATAAGTACTAAATGAAGAAGATAAATCCATTTCTATTGTTGTTGAAGACGAAGATTTTGCCGCTGTAATTGGCAAAAAAGGGATGAATGCTAGGCTTAATAGCGAATCTGATCGGTTATGATTTAGATGTTCAACGAATGAGTGATTACAATCGCACAAGAGCACTACAACGACGTGAATTGGCTGAATCTGATGATCCGACTCTCGATGAACCTCTAACAGGAATTGAAGGGGTCAATAAATTGATTTTTGAACATTTAGTTGCTGAAAAATATAATACGGCACGAGCCCTCCTGACAGCGACACCAGAACAACTTGCAACAATTCCAGGAATAAGCTTAGAAAAAGCCGATGAGATATTAGAAAAAATTAGAAAACAGAGGACTTAAGCGTTGGCCAAAAATTTAAAACTAAACATTAAAAACACCCAAATTGCGCAAGCGATCGATCTCGGTGGGTTAAAAAGCAAGCTGGCAAAAGAAAAGGGTGAACCCGAAGACCTGCTTCAAAAGAAGAACTCTTCAAAAGAATGAAGTTATCACCAGAGACGCTAGCCTCCATATCTAAAGAAGAGAACTGCTGTTGAAGCTCCTCGTATTCGTGCAAGATCAAAATCCGCTTTCGCTGAACCTCAAGTTTCGACATTAAGATCAAATAATACTCCTTCATGAAGTCTGAGGTTACTCAGCACAGAAAAGAACAACTCCGCCGGAACTCAGCAAAGCATAAAAGAAAAGCCATTCCGAACTGCCCGGCAAAAAACAAGTGAAGAACTGCGAAAAGAAATTTTTGCTGAAGAGCTTAAAGAATCTTCATTCGGCTCTTGCACCAACTAAGCAAGAAGATCCTAAAAGGAAACTTCGGCTCCACAATAAAGAAAAAGAATCTTCAAGTAAACACATTGAGACCATTAGCCCGACACTCAACAAGCCGAAGCCGTTATGCCGCCACTCCACACTAAATCGCTACAAAGAAACTCCTTTGCCACCAAAAGTGCTCAACAGAAGGAATAAGAATCTCAAAAAGCTCCATCCCAGCATCATAGTCATAAATCACTCCAAGCAATCTCGAACAAGTGTCCATGAACGAGAGAAAGACAATCCTCACGAAGCGATTTCGGAACAACCCGAAGAAGATCCAAGAGACCAGCTCTTTGGAAACGACCTAAGACCAAGACAAAGCCGCTCATGGCAGAAATTCACAACACCTTCTCCACGTGCACCCTTGGAAAAATTAGGGCCCACAGGTCGACATGTCAATGATCTTCTTCCAAAACGGCCTCCACCACGTAGCACAAAGAAGAAGAACCGCGCAACGCCAGATGAAAGAAGTGAAAAAGACAGAAGAGCTACCTGACTCAAGTGAAAGAAGGAAAACCTAAAGGCTGATAAAGAGCTCTGAAACCAAAAGAACCGCCGCTACGAAGCTCAAAAAAGATGCAAAACCGGTAAAGCAAAAGAATTCCGTGATGTGAGACCTACACGCGAAAAGTTGAAACACAACGCATTTTGATGCACGCGATCGTCAAGGATTGCGAACGCGAGAAGATGACCGCAAAAGGCTGGAGAAAAAAGAAGCTTAAACCTCAGCATCAGCACCATGAAGATATTACTGTTCGACCGACAACTTTAAAAGTACGAATTCCTATTGCGATTAAAGATCTTGCTTCTGAAATGAAACTCAAAGCTTCACAATTGATTTCTAAACTTTTTATGCAAGGTGTTGCTGCCACTCTTAATGACTTTCTTAGAAGATGAAACAACGATTCAATTACTAGGCCAAGAATTTGGATGCGAAATCACTATCGATACTGCTGAAGAAGAACGTTTAGAGTCACTGATAAGACAATTAAAGAAGAAATTGGTGAAACAGAACCGAACGCTTCTAACTCTGAGACCTCCTGTTGTCGCCTTTATGGGACATGTCGACCATGGTAAAACAAGTCTCATCGACTATATTCGCAAAAGCAATCGCGCTGTCAGGAGAAGCCGGAGCTATCACTCAGCATATTGGAGCTTTTAGATGCCATACTTCTGTTGGAGATATTGCAATTCTTGATACTCCTGGTCACGAAGCCTTTTCATCCATGCGAGCACGCGGAGCAGATGTCACCGATATCGTTGTTTTAGTTGTTGCCGGAGATGAAGGGATTAGCAACAAACGATTGAAGCTATTCAACATGCTAAAGCTGCAAATGTTTCCATTGTTGTCGCTATTAATAAATGTGATAAACCTAATTTTAATGCTGAAAATGTCTATCGTCAACTTCTGAACATGATCTTTTCCTGAAGCTTGGGGTGGACAAACAATTACAGTTAATTGCTCTGCAGTGACCGGAGAAGGTATTCAGACACTTTTGGAAATGTTAGCTCTACAAGCTGAAGTCTTGAACTTAAAGCAAATCCTCAACTCGTGCACGAGGAACTGTTCTAGAATCTGAAATGCATAAAGGAATGGGATCCGTTGCTACTGTTTTCGTACAAAATGGAACTTTACGTCTGGGCGATGCCTTGTATTTGGTCAAGTATGGGGTCGTGTTAAAACAATGCAAGATGAATTCGGGCAAGATCTTAAAGAAGCAGGTCCTTCTACTCCTGTTGAAATTACAGGTCTTTCAGGTTTGCCGGAAGCCGGTGAAGAATTTATTGCTGTTAAAAATGAAAAAGAAGCGCGAGAAATTGCCGAAGGAAGGATGCAAGGAATTCGTCAGACAAATCTCTTGCTTAAGAAAAAGCTTTCACTTGAAAATCTTTTTCAGCAAGCGACCGACGGTAGCGCCGAAATTCGAATAGGACAATCGAAGCCAGCGCGCGGGCGGCTAGAACGACCGCCCCCGGGCCGGCAGTGGCGCCCCGTACTCACGCCGAAAGCCGATTGAACAGTGATGGTGCGAGCCGGTCACCTGCGTCATCGTTGACTTCCACTTTGATCTCGCCGGCCTCGCCTACCGGCAGTATGTCACGGGCGACCTCAAGTCCTCGCGCTGGCCCCCCATCGAACGCCCCGCCATGACTCACAGCTGAGTCAGGACCGACAAAGGGGGCGGGCGCGATGCCTCGGCAGACTTCAACAACGCACTCCCGGTCTCTACGCATCATCGCCGCTGTGGGCCAATCTGACAGGCCCCTGTGGACCTGGACACGCCACCTCGATCCCGATGCTCCGAGCACGAAATCTTGAGCCGGCGAACCTTGCAGACGATCGAGCGTTCTGTAGTCGCCCGGCGTCGTCCGGGCCGGAGGAAGTGACGCATGAATAGACGAACAATGCTTATGGCGACCGTGGCTGTCGCCGCGGTGAAGCCAGCTGGCGTGCTGGCTCAGCAAAAGCCAGGTGCAGGGGAGTTGGATGCTGAGCAACAGCATGTGCAAGACACGCTCAATTCTGGAGCAATCGCGCTAGAGACGAGCAAGATCGCGCAGCAGAGAAGCCCAGAACGCGTGGGTCAAAAAGTTCGCGGAATATGAGGTGGCCGAACAGGAGACCATCGCCGAGATCCTAAGGGCCGAAATGCCAACGGCTTCGATTAGCGGCACCGAAAAACACGCAAAGATGAGCTCGGACAAGAAGGCGAAGATGATCGATGAACTCAAGAATGCAAAAGACGGCGAGTTTGACCGAGCCTACCTGAAGGGCCAGCTTGAGGGCCACATAAAGCTTCTGGAGGTTCAGGAGACCTACATCGCCAAGGGAAAGAACAAGGACCACGTGAACTTGGCAAAGCTTCGCGCGCGGCCAAATCAAAGAACACATTGATCTAATCCAGACCATCCAGCGCGAGCTGAAGATTTGACCTTGTGTCGAGAGGCCCTGCCGTCCTAGGGACGACGGCAGGGTCATCATCAGCCCATCGTGTAGAACACACCGTTGTCGCCCTCGATGCGATCATGCGTAAAGCTGAAGCGCGGCATTCCGGTGCTCGTGGCAATTTCATCACGCTGATCCGCAAGCTGTCGCGTCCGATGAAGCCTCGCTTGCTTCGGCCGCGATCCGACTCTATTCCCGGGCGCTTCTCGACGCGCCGCTGAGGCGGATCGCCGGAGGGATCCGATGATCTGGATGAGAACTTGGTCCGCGATCGCGCGTATCCGCTGTGGCTTGAGGACGGCGGCGTCATCGGTCGCGCCGACCACTACCTGGTTCAAGCGGAGCCGAATTGTCGGCTACGCTGTCACGTCATCGCTGCAGGCCGTCGCGGGCAGCGCTAGCAGACGCCGCAAGCCGGCCACGCCGCGCAAGCGTGCGTCGGTTCGCGGCATAACGGCTTCGCCAATCAACTGAACCGTCGGCGCCCGAGCGCGGACGCCGGAAACGGTATCCGGCCGGGGGCGCGCCGAGACGTTTCCGGGTGACTCGGCGACCCGTCGCTCCCGCCATTGGCGTTCACTTCTGCCGATGGGAGTCTTCGATCGGACTCGTTCGCAGTGGCGGACATTTCGTCGAAGACGTAGGTCAACGTAGCCGTGACGGACTTCCACGCCGGCGTTCTGCCGCGCGACGCGAGGGCTGATCGCAGCTACGATAGTCGCCGCTGCCGACCGTCGCTGACATGGCGACGATGAAGCCGGCCGTGGCGTTCTGGTGTCCAAAATCGTGCTCGGTGCGCAGTGTCTCCCATGTGGCAGCCGCCTCGAGAAAGCGGTCTCGTCTTAAATCGCGGGCCGTTCGCGCCCATTGCCAACATCGCGACATGCTCCAGCATGTCTTCCTTGCGCATGGCATCCCTCCATCGCACGTGAATCGGAAGCTTCAATAAGAGAGTTGTTCCTGCCGACTTCGGCGGTCTTTTCGTCGCGCGCGAAGGCGCTGCCGTCGAGCTCGATCAGGTTCTAGGCGGGGCGATGGACGGAGGGGCCGCAGGTTCGTCGCCGCGGGGATGTTGCCCGACCATGGCGTTGCTCGGCTCCGCTGACCGAGCGATAAAGGGCAAAGGGCCCAGAGCGGAATGAGCGGGCGGGATCGGCGATCTGTTGGGAGGCAATCAAGGCGACCGACCCGCGAGGCGCGGCCTCGGCGGCTCTAGGCGGCCTGTTCGGCGGCGGTGCTGGCGGAGGCATGTTGAGCGGGGGACCGGGGACTGATTAAATAATTCCAGCAAAGTAAGAAGGGGATGTGGAGACAGTTGGGTCGGCAAGGGTGCCAACAAACCCATCGCCCCGCACGAAATCGACGAAACGTTGGATCCGAATGTTGTCGACACCCTGGCGAAGCAGTAGTGGTCATCTTGCGACGAAGTCCTGGCCCGCCAGCGAATCGTCGCCGAAGTTGTCGACAAGCTCACGCCGGACGGCCGTCTACCAACCCAGCAGGAGGCGCAGCGCTGGATCTAGAGCACGCTGGTGTTGCAAAGCAACGGGCGGACGTTCCGGCGGGAAAACTCACCTGCGAAATGTTCGAAAGCCCGACTTGAATGGGTGGATGCGTCGTTCCGTTCTTAGGCGCGCCGCCGGCCTGCTCGAAAGGGGAATTTGCCGCTGGCCCTGGTCACCTGCGCGGTGACGATGTCGTCGCATGACCATGGGCAATCGCATTGGCTTCCACAATCTAAACAGGAAGACGGCACGGGTTCGCACGCGAGAACTCAATCTTAGCCGGACGGTGCAGGGGGCTGCCCGAGATCGACCTTGCCGTTCGCGGGCGTCGGGTGGTTCATGGCCGCGGCACAGCGGTGGCTGACCGGCGCCATCTCTTCGATCCGATTGCGATCGGCCGGCACTGTCGAGAGCTTCGCTCGGCACCGAGGAGCAAGAGGGCGAGGCGCCGTGCCTCGCCGAGTTCATCACGGAGCGGCGCGCGTTACGACGCGAAACGGCAGGTCGCCCAATGCGTCCTTCAGCTTCTGAAGAGCATCCTCGCACTGGCGGCATCATAATCCGGAGCGAGAACTTTGGTTTGGACTGACACTGCTACCGCAATCCACAATGAGGATTTGCTTTTCTCAGCACGAACATCGGTGACGAGACCGCTGTCCATGAGCGGCTTGAGGCGTCGCAGCGCCTCACTTTTGAGGCGAACACGCGGGCTGGAACGCTGTGGGTTCACTTGCCAGATCCCTTCAGCTGCTCCGCTTCGTCAACTTGCTCGGGATCTTCATCAGCTTCTTCTTGCGATAAGCCTTCACGTCCTCGGACGTGTCGGAATCCTGTTCTGAACTCGGTCGATGGCTGCGCCTGCTGCTTTCCGCGCAGTGGCAGCTTGGCTCCGCCGGCTCCCGGCTGAGGTATCGGTGGCGCCTAGGTAGCCCTTTGCCTTCAGGTGTTCGAGGAGCAGTTTCTCGACATAAGAAGCGACCGGCCGATGATCCTCGGCGGCGGCGTTTTCTAACGCCTGCTTCACTGCGTCATCAACTCGAACCGATATGGCCGCGGTTTTCGGCATGGATGCAATTGTGTGCAGTTGACATTCACCAGCGCGAGTCGCAATATGCACTCGTTTGCACACAGAAGCAAACGGCCGCGCCGAGTGTATGTCCAGCTCTGGCAGCTCTCAGTTGAGGATGCAGCCCATTCGCCGGGACGCTTCCTCCTGTGATTCCGCGGGCCCTCCAGCCCTAACTGATCCTTCAGCATCTGCGACTGACTAGGGAGCATGCCGCGCGCCACATGTGTTTGGGACCCAAATCTTGGCACGCATCAGGGCGCGGGCGCAGTGCAGGTATGCCTCCTGCACGGCGATGACTAGCACGGTCGCGGGCAGTCGGCTCCCGTTCTTAAACCGTTCGCGCAGCGCCTGGTCATCGTAGATTGTTGCGGAGCCATTGAGACGCAGCACCTCGTCGACCCCGGGAACGAGGAACAGGAGACCGACATGATGGCAGCGGATGATATTGCTGAGTGAGTCAAGCCGGTTAGAAAGTGCCTCCGAGCAAGCAGTAGCTCATCGTCATCGGAGAGCTCAAAGAAGCGTAACGGGAACCCCGGTCATGATTTGGGCAAATCAGCGGAATAGCGTCCCGTCAATGACCAGCAACTGGTCAGTCACCAATCAGGAGGGAGGACGACGATGGGTAGTTGGCTCAGCGAACGAGAACAGCGCCTTGTCGCAGGCGCCGAGGCGGCATCGGCCGCAACGCCGATTCCGACCCAGATCGTATCGAACGGCGAGTTTTTGCCGCCGCCGCAGAGCGCGACCCAGAAGAAGGTCGAAGCGCGCATCAACGAGTTGGCCGACCTCAACGGCAACCGGCTCGGCTTGAGTCGCCGGCAGTTCCTGCGAACGAGCTGCGGCATGGCGGCCGCCTTTCTTGCCATGAACGAAATCTACGGCAACGTCTTCGGGGTGGAAGCGGCCGAAGCCCGCGAGCCCGAGATGATGCTGGCGCGTGCGCAAAGTCTCGAAGGGCAGTTCGTCTTCGACGTCCAGACGCACTTCGTGCGCGACGATTTCAAGCACGAGGAGCTGCTGGACCTCGCACGATTCGCCAGCGAGCACTGGAACCCGCAGATGAAGCAAGAAGGCGTGTCGTCGCTCGCCCGCTTCAAGTTCCAGAACTACATCAAGGAAATCTATTACGACAGCGACACCAGCATGGCGCTTCTGAGCGGCGCGCCGTTCGACGATCCGAGCTGGTGGCTGCTGTCGAACGAGCAGATCGCCAAGGCGCGCGAGATGGTCAACGACTTTGCGGGCTCACGCCGCCTGCTGGCCCACACCGTGATCACGCCCAAGCAGCCGGGCTGGATGGACGAGGTCGACAAGGCGATCGCGGTCTACAAGCCGGATTCCTGGAAGGGCTATACGATCGGCGACCCGCTCGCCCCGTCGAAATTCCCCTGGCGGCTGGACGACGAGCAGGTGATGTATCCCTTCTACGAGAAGGCGGTGAAAGCCGGGATCACCACGTTGTGCATCCACAAGGGCCTGCTGCCGCCCGACTACGAGAAATCGTTCGCCGGCGTGTGGGAGTATGCAACCGCGTCGGACATCGGCAAGGCCGCCAAAGACTGGCCGCAGATGAACTTTGTCATTTATCACTCGGCGCTGCGCGCGTTCCTCGAGCTGCCCGACCAGGCCTGGGGCGAGTTCGAGTCCACCGGCCGCATCAAATGGGCCACCGATCTTGCGGAAATTCCGCAGAAGTTCGGGGTCACCAACGTCTACGGGGAACTTGGCACTTCGTTTGCCAACTCAGCCGTGGCGCATCCCAAATTCTGTGCCGCGCTGGTCGGGACGCTGATCAAGGGCATGGGGGCCGATCACGTCATGTGGGGCACCAACTCGGTCTGGTACGGCTCGCCCCAGTGGCAGATCGAGGCGCTGCGCCGGCTCGAAATCCCTGAGGACATGCAAAGGAAGTATGGCTTTGCCCCGCTCGGCGGTGCCGACAGCGCAACCAAGCAGCTGATCTTCGGCGGCAACGCGACGCGCATGTACCGGATCAAGCTCAAGGCCGCCGACAACTCCCGGATGCCGGCATTTTCAGAGGATCGGCTGGCCGCGCTGAAAAGCGAGTACGAACTCGCCGCCAAGGAGCCCTCGAATCTGCGTTACGGCTACGTCCGCGCCGGCTGATCGCGGCTCTAGCTTCGCCCGACGGCTTCGGTGGGAATTCCTCGCCGAAGCCGGGGATCGTGCCGTCCGCGGGAAAGACCTGCGGCCGCGGAGACCCGAGCACGCTCTGTCGTGCCGCTCGATCCTGCCGTTGAGTTTCACCAGAGCTGTCAGTTTCGAGCGGCGGATCCCCGGAAGACGAGTGTGTGGACGTGACCTTTGCCCGTAGGACCACCAGTTTCTCTATCTGAGGCTCGAAATCTGCCGTTCCGCGGGTGCTTCGCGTCGACGGTCCGTTTCGCACCCGATCGCGACCGCCGAGCGGATCGTCCCCAAATGTCAAAGTCGTGCCAGGAGCGGAAGATCGTCGCGAAACTTCTCTGCGATTTAGCGCGCGGCCCCCTCGCCGACGACTGAGAACGGGCCCCAATAGGCCGGATATGCGTTGCGAGGATTTGATGTGTCGTTCATGTAGTCGAGCATGGCCCGGCGGATCGCCTCAGCCCGACCGGCCTTGGGATCCGATTTCATGATGTCGAGGGCGACGTTGTCAGCCGGGTCGCGGCGTCGGACGCCACTGCCCAGTGGGAGACGAGGAGCGCGCGTCCCCCCGCATAGAAGAAGGAACGAGCGAGACCGGACAGCGCCTCTGCGCCGGGCTCGGTGCCAATTGAAGAAGAGCACCTCTTGTTCTCGTTCCTAACGTGCGCACCCAATGACTTAGTTCGCCCAATTCATGCGAAGGCCATGCCCGTCGTGCTGACCACTGAAGCAGAATGGGATCAGTGGCTGGAGGCGCCGGTAGAGGAAGCCTTGAAGCTTCAGCGACCTCTCTCGCAACAGAAGCGATGAAGGTGGTTATGACGGGGGAGAAGGAAGACAAGCTCCTCGTTGAGTCCGATTCACATGCCGCCTTCAAAGAGAGGCAGGGCTCGCTCGAATTTCCGCAAGGCTGACGATGTTGGCTACACGGCGCATCGCTGCCAACGTCGCCAAGCTGCCGACACTGCTAGAGGCGGACAGGTATCGGAAAGTCAGATCAGGGGACAACTCTCAGACGCCATTGTGGTTGGTTGCGCAGCCGCCACTGCCGGCTTCGGGCAAGCCGACGAAGCGCCAAACCTCCAAGCCCATGCTAGCGGCCGAAACCCTTACAAGGTCTAACAAGAAATTACCACCCGATACCGACGTGAGTTCATCCTGAAGTCAGCTCGCGGACCTCTTCGATCTTCTCAAGATTGTTCAATTCACGATTGTTCATCTTAGTCTCCTCAAGGTGGGGTCTAACCGCCGCGTCACGACTTCGTGACCATTGCGCCTGACATGCCCTCTCATCGGCGACCTGCCTTGCTCTCCCTCACATCACCATTAGGCAATGGATGTGCACCTGTGTTGCAAAGCACAGGTCCGACCTAGTGTTCCCGCTTGGTCTAGGTACCCGCCCCCAGAAAGTGCAACGAAGCAACCGACTAAGGTCCCGGTTGCGGAGGTTGCATATGTTGCTCTTCTCCCCCAGGAGAGGGACGCCTATTTCCCCTTCCCAGCCAGGTAGTTCTTGGCGTCGTCAACCGACGGAGCCGCGTCAATAGTCGAATCCGGCAGATTGAAACCGACCGCGAAGCCCAGCGCGGCACCGATAACCACCGGTAGTATTCCGCCGCAAACGTCGTCCACCTCAGCGCTCGTGAGAGGGCGGATATCGGTCGTCTGCCGCAGGCTATTGCTCTTGCTCATGTGTTGTCTTCCTTGTGAGTTGAGCTTTGGGCTCCGGGGTTGTCTTCACACACTCGCGCGGTGCGCAATGTTTTGCGCGTATCCGCTGGCGACCGAGGGCAGTTGAAGCTGCCCTCGGCTTTAGTTTCTGACTTCGCGTGGGCCGCGACAGTGACTACCTGGTAATGGCCTGGATCACGGCCGCAACCGTGGTTGCAGGGTAGTCCATCAAGTGCCGGCAACTGCTCTCTTAGACGGACCCCTTCCAGGTATCGGGATTGAAGAGATCTAAGGGATCAAAGCCCGCACCCTCCTGATCCAAGGATTTATCGACGCCTTCCTTCTGAGCAATTCTCCCGCCGCTGACCAACTGAAGTTCGTCCTCCGTCAAGAGCCGGCTCGATGTATCAGTCGTCAATTTCATCGGGACTAGTTCGCGCATACCTTGCTCATAGTTGCTCCGGTTCATAACAATTCCCTTCTGTTCTGGTTGGTCGAGCGTCACTCGACTTTTTCGAGCAGCTTGCCGCGCGGTGATCCGGCACACATGAAGTTCTTCTTTGGGTGCCGGAAGCCGAACAGCGTGCCATAGGTCAGGCGCATTGCGCTGTGCTCCGGCGCATCGACAGCATAGTCGCCGTTCACGCGCAGAATTTCTCGGGCCACTCCGCATCGGTGAGGGGCGCCTCTACCGGGTTGCCAGGAAACCCAGTTGCCTCAGTCAACTCAGCACCGTCCTCAGGGTAAGGCACGCTCGTGATGACGTAGCGAACCTTGGGATCCACCCGCCTGCTTAGCGTCTCTATCGCCTGCTGAAGCTGTATGATCTTCGATCTCGTCATGGCTGGGGTGCCCGGCCCTTCTCCAGGCCCTCTCGAATCCAAGCTCCAATCGCCGGCTTGCCTCCAGCCTCAGCAAGCACCGTTTCCTCATTAATGGCTCCAGTGGCATCCGCATTTGTGAACGGTGGGTCACTTCCGAGCCGGTCTGGCGTTGCGCAAGTCAATGGTCCAATGGTGATGTGAGAAAGGGCACCGCGGGTCGATCCAGGAACGGGCATGTCTGGCGCAGCGAACACGAAGTCGTGACGCGTCTGTTAGAACCCAACCCTGAGGAGACCGAGATGAACAATCTGGAAATGAACACTTTCGAGAAGAGTGAAGAGGTTCGCGAGCTTTCGACGGCGGAAGTCGACGAAGTGGCGGGCGGGGTATTCGGGCCTCTTGCAGCCCAGGCCCTCCTTGCCTACGGCGGCTACCAGTATTACCAGTGGCTCAAGGCGAACGACAAAATCTAAATGACCCACGGTAGGAGCCGACTACCAAGTCGGCTCCTCTTAACCTTCATTCCCGCTTGACGCCGACGCGGAAGCGGTGGGCCTCGCGGATGCCAGTATCCAGAATGTCTTCGCGCCGGCTGGAGCCCCGCTGCTGCCCGCCCTTGCCGGCGTGATGCACAAGCATCACCGACTTGCCTTGGCGCCGTAGCCGCAGCAACCATTCTTGAACTGGCGACCAGCTATCAGCATCGTTGTCGCGAGACGTGGCGGCCAAACTGGAAAGGTTATCCAGGATCAGGAAATCCACATCCTGGCGCCCCCAGGCCTGACGGCTCGAAAACTTAGAGGCGCCGGGAACGAAACCTCTCCGTGGAATGATCTGCCGAGGGGCTGCTCCCGCTTGCGCCTGTCATCTCGGCGGTGCGATGTCCAAGTGACGCCTCTCGAACGGAACGTGCTGCGGCCCCGTGCATTGACTCTGGGGGACAGATTGAAAGGAACAGCAGCCTTCCAGTGGAGGACCGCATGAACCTTACAGCGATGGTTGCGGCTGCCGGCGCCATCGCGCTGGCGGTTCCGGTTGTTTCGACCGATGCCTTGGCGGGAAGTGCCCGGCATCAGGCAAAACAAGCAGATCGCACAGTGGAGACCGTTCTGGTGCTGCATTGGCTTATTGCGCGGAATCGAGTTCCGCGCGACTTGGGCCAGCACGGGCAGCGCGCCGACGGACTTGAGCACACGCAGCTCCTGGGGCGGGAGCTAGCTAACGATCTGAAAGGCAGGAGGACATGTCCAGAAAAACCGCCGAACGCCATGACCAACCACGCCGGCCTTCGGAAGTTCAGCCGGAAGTGCCTCCTTTCAATGCTATTGGCATTCGGGCCGTGGCCGCAGCCGCTCCTTTGCAGCGCCGGGCTGCGCCGCGCAAGGTGGCGAAGAAATTGCCGCCGCTGCCGCGCAAGGATAAGTTCGTCGATTGATTTCGCGGCCGAGCGCCGAGCGCCGAGCGCCAACGTGCCTTTCATGCCGAGATAATAGCTACGCGCCGACACGGGGCTCCACCAGCTCTGACGTGATCAAGGCAAGCAATATCAAGCCGCATTCTGCTGCGCCCGTCCATGCCTGGTTCACCGAAGGGCTCGACACGCCGGTACTAAAACGCGAAGGTCCTCCTTGAACCGGCATCGACGGCAAGAGCCGCCTCGCTTTTGCGAGTTTCATCAGCTCTGGTGCTAAGGATGGCGAGGCGGGTGGCGATAGCTCAGCCGCCTGAAGCGACGACGACGCTCAACGCGACAAGCTACGCAAAGTAAGAGTGGAGCGTAGCAGCCGGCTTTGGGGGCCGGCTCCTACGCGGTGGTTCACTGGATCGATTTTACAGCTGATCTTGGCGATACATTACATACGCGGTGTACCATGCCACTGCAACAATAACCGCGGGATGCCACAGCGCGCCCGCCACTCCTTCGATTTCTGTCATCGAAAGCTCACGGACCTCTTCGGTCTTCTCAAGAATGTTCAATTCCACGTTGTTCATCGTAGTACTCCTCAAGGTTGGGTCTAACAGCCGCCTCTCGACTTCGTGACCGCTGCGCCAGACTTGCCCTCGAATTCGAGTGAGGCGCGGTGCTTTCCCTCACATCAACGTTAGGCAAGGGACCCCTACCCGTGTTGCAGAGCACATCGCCGCTTCGCTGGGACGCGGCCAAAGTAGATCACTCCGGGAGCTGCCTAAGGCCGAATAGATCATTCAACTATGCGCCGCGGATATAGCCGTCAGCCGTTCCACGGCTGCCTCCTCGGATAGCGCGACCAGCTTGCGACCGCCGACCAAATAAACCCTCTTTGCCCGGCGGAGCAGCGCCGGCCGGTGCGCGACGACGATGCGCGTGATCGGCATCTGATCGATGAGATCGGCGATCAGCTCCTCGTTCTGCTCGTCGAGATTGGCGGTGCCCTC
The DNA here is from genome assembly GCA_963812775.1 of uncultured Alphaproteobacteria bacterium. Taxonomy (GTDB): domain Bacteria; phylum Pseudomonadota; class Alphaproteobacteria; order Rhizobiales; family Beijerinckiaceae; genus CAWEWH01. The sequence goes on along the minus strand of CAWEWH010000009.1, from coordinate 757,212 downwards.
GTCGAGGATCAGGATCTTCGGCTGGCGATAGAGCGCGCGCGCCAGGAGCACGCGCTGGCGCTGGCCGCCCGACAGCGTCGAGCCCATGTCGCCGACGAGCGTCAGATATTGCATCGGCGATGCGCATGATGTCGGCATGCACCTGGGCCGCGGCGGCGGCGGTGACGACCCGCTGCATGTCGAGATCGGGTCGAAGCCGGCGATATTGTCCGCAATCGTGCCCGACAGCAGCCGGTCGTCCTGCGCCACCACGCCGACGTCGTTGCGCCAGGCGCGCCAGCGTTCCGGCGTGGCGCGCTGGCCGTCGAGCTCGATCATGCCGTCGGTCGGATGGTTGAGGCCCAGCAGCAGCTTCAGCAAGGTGGTCTTGCCGCCGCCCGAGGCGCCCTGGATGGCGACGTAGTCGCCTGGCGCGATTTCCAGATCGATGTCCTCGAGCACCAGCGGGTCGGTGGCGCCGTAGCGGAACGAAACGCTGCTTCAGCCGCATGTGCCCCTTGACTTCGAGCAGCTTGCCGGCGCTCCGCTCGCCTCCGCCGGCGTCGTGACGATGTCGGCAGGCGGTCGAGATGCAGGCGCAGGAAGCGGAACTGCATGAGCTGGTTGACAGCGCGTTGGCGCGGTCCGTGAAGGTCTGGCGGTAGGACAGAAACGAGAACAGCATGCCGACCGAGAAGCCTTGCCCTCGAAGGATGGCGCGGCCGGCGACATAGATGACCAGCACGGTCTGCAGACCCGGTCACGACGCTCTGCACCAGCGCCTGCGAGATCTGGAACCTGCCGACCGCGATGCTGGCATTGGTCGTCTCCGCGTGCAGGTTGCGCCAGCCGCTCTCGCGCACCGCCTCGCGGCCGAGCAGCTTCAGCGTGTCGCGGCGCGCACGCTTTCCATCAGGTGCGTCTGCTCCTTGGCCTCCGCCAGGATCTCCTCCTCCATGCGCTGCTTCATGCGCGGGAACATCAGCAGATTGAGCGCCAGTTGATGAGGACGGCGGCGATGACGATCAGCGCCAGGGTGGTGGAATAGAAGAACAGGATGACGGCCGCGATGCACGCCATGAGGCCGTCGATGACCGTGCTGACCACGCCTTGGGTGATGGCGTCCTGGATCGGCTTGACCGAGCCCAGCCGCGAGATGATGTCGCCGACGTGGCGCTTCTCGAAATAGTCGCTCGGCAGGCGCAGCAGGTGGCGCACCAGATTGCCGGTGATCTGAAAGCTCAGCAGATGGCCGAACACCCGCAGCGCCCAGGAGCGCAACGCCTCGATGGCGGCCTGGATGATGACGAGCGCGCCGAAGCCGAGCGCGATGACGGTGAGCAGGTCGCGATCGACGCTGGCCATCGCCTCGTCGACGACGAGCTGCATCTGCAACGGCGCGACGAACGCGGCGATCTGCAAGGCGCCGAAAGCAATGAGCACCTGGAGGAGCGCGAGCCGTCCAGTCCGGTCATCCGCGACCACAGCATCGACAGCTTCATCGGCGCGCGGGCCGAGATCGGCTCGAACGTCTCGGCGCGCGCCACTTCGAGCACGACCCCGGTGAAGTGCTTGGAGAATTCCTCACTGTTGACGCGCGCGCATGCCGACAGCCGGGTCGTGGATGGTGGCGCTGCTTGCGGCCGATCGCCTTCAGAACGACGAAATGATTGAGATCCCAGTGCAGGATCGCCGGCAGATGGACCTTGCCCAGCGCCGGACAGCTCGACCCGCAGCGCACGCGTCGAGAAGCCGAGCTGGTCGGCGATGTCCATCAGGCTCTTGAGCGACGCGCCGGCGAGCGAGAGGGCGTAGCGCTGCCGCAAGCCATTGAGATCGACGTCATGGCCGTGGATAGCGCGCGATCATCGCCATGCAGGCGAGGCCGCATTCGGCCGCCTCGGCCGCCATGATGACCGGCAGGCCGCGCGGCCGCCGAGCCCGAGTCTCTTCGAAGATGCTCATGACGCGCGGCCCCACGGCATAGATCGGATCGAACAGCCATCGGCATCAGGCTGCGCCGGTCGAAGACGATCTCCGCCGACACCAGCATGCCAGGCTGCATGGCGATCGCTCTCGCCGTAGGCCTGCATTGTCGTCGCGCGACAGCGCCACGCGGATGCGAAACACCGGCTCCTGAACATTCAGGCCCTGGATGGCCACTTCGTTGGGGGCCAGCACCGTGCTGGAGACCGTGCGCACCGTTCCGCGCACGGTTCCGAAGCGCTGGTACGGGAAAGCCTGCAGGCTGAGCTCGACCTCCTGGCCGGGCCGAACGAAGCCGATCGCTCGCGAGGGGGCGAGCAGTTCCGCCTCGAGCTTGCCCCCTTCCGGCACGATCACGACGATCGTTGCGCCAGCAACCACCGTCTGCCCCGCGGACACCGGCACAGCCGCGATCCGGCCGCTGACCGGCGCCGTGACGAACTGCAGACGGCGAGCCTCCGATTCGACTTCACGCTGTTGCAGTGCCGCCTCGGCACTCTGAGCTTCCGATTTGGCCGCTTCAACCTCCAGCGGGATGGATGCCATCCGGGCCCTGATGTCCGCAATGTCGCGCTCAATTCCGGCGCGCTGACGTTGCAAGCCCGCCATCTCCTGCTGAGATGTCAGAGCGGCGAGACGACGGGCATCGACTTCGCGCCTGGCTAGAAAGCCTTTCGCCGCAATCGCCTCTCCTCGCTCTGCTTCTTGCTGGGCAAGCTGCAGCCTTTGCTCTTGAATTCTCAGTTGCAACTGCACCTGCTCCAGCTCCGCCTCGCTCTTGCCGAGGCGGACCTTTGCCTGCTCACGCTCCACCTCAAGGCGAGCCAGTTGCAACTCCGCCCGGATGCGTGCTGCCGAGCCCTCGGTCCGGAGAACCCGTGCTACGACGGTACCGACATTGCCGGCGCTGGTCTCCGCAGAGGCGTCGATTACCGCAATCCTCGCGCCACCCGCGACGATGTCGCCTTCCCTCACTACGAGGGCCTGCAGCGTACCGCCGGCAAGCGCGGTCGCCCGGATCATTCCCTGATCAGGCACCAGGAATCCGGTCACTGACGCCTTGCGGGCATAGGTCGCGGTGGCCGCGAATGCGACCGCGCCAAACACGATCGCCACCAGAAGGGTCCCAAGGGTCTTCACTGACAGCGGAGTCGCAAGCACCACCGTGCCGTCCAGACGGCGAGTCGCGTGTTGAACAGCCTCACGGCGAAAGAGTTCGTTCATGGTCGGCTCCGGGCCTGGCGGCGGATTAGGCCGCCTCGATGACTCTCAGGCACTCTTCGATTTCCTCAAGCGTATCGGTTGGGACATCCGACACGGCAAAGTAGGTCAGTTTAGCGCTCGACCAAGCCAGCACGCTGTACCCATTGCGGCGACCGCGAACATCCGTCGAGCGGTTCGCATCCGTTGGCCGAACGAAAATATCCAAAACATGCGACTGCGCCTGATAAACAAAGACAGCCGTTGGGTCGGCACTCAGAAACTCGACCCGGGCACCTATCAGTCCGAAGTCCTCCGCGCTCGCAAGGGCGGCCGGCACTTCGTACGATATTCGCTCGGAAAGCCAGTCTGCAACCAACTTGGGATCAGACGTCGGCAGATCCACAAGTTCGCCGGTCAATGTCGCGCGCACATGGGCGGCAACGATTTCCTTGATCTCGCTGAATTCAAGTCGGACCGGCGCCGGCGCTGCCGGCGCGCTTACCGGCGCGACGACAAGCGAGGCCGTAGGCCTGATTTGACAGGCGAGGCGAACATTGGCGGGGGCTTCGACCGATCGCAGAGTGATGGCCTCCGCTCCGGCAGGCGGCGGCAGGGTGTCGAGACCCTCAAGCACTCGAACGCGACAAGTCGAGCAGCGACCCCGGCCACCGCACACCGAGGCATGGGGAATGCCCGCCGATCGGCTCACCTCGAGCAGAGTCATGCCCGGCTTCAGCGCAATCGTTGGGCCGTCGGCATAGGTGATCCGTAGCGCCCTGCGACTGAGCCATCGGATGAGAAGGCGGGCTAGGTGAATGGCGAGGACGAGAGCCAGAAGCGCTGCGAATGACAGCGGGAGGATGTTGCGCAGCAAGGCCATCGTTGCGCTGGCCGCAGGGCTTGGCCAATAGGAACGAGCGCGAAGGCTTCGATACGCCTCGGGATCGCGCATGATGTCCGCCGTCGCGAGGCTGGCCACGACGAAGCCCCCCAGCGCCGCCACCGGCAATCCAATCGCTATCACAAGCAACAGGGGGCGAAACTTCGTGTAGCCCTCAGTCAGGCGCAACCAATAGTGGATGCCGATGCAGCCGTGCGTCCACACTAGAAGTAGCAGAGCGCTTTGGGATCCGACGCTGTCCGGCCACATCCGATAAAGTTCGTAGAGATAGGTGTCATAGACGCCAAAAACATCATGAGCGATGCGCGTGTTGACTATGTGCGGCAAAAGCAAAAAGGGGATTGCTACCCCAAAGGCGATCTGAATTGCCTCCCAAGCCGGCATCTGCAGTGACCTACGCATGGCCAACTTATAGAGACCGAGCCCAAGATGGACGACGAGGGCGACCGCGAGCATCAGGCTGACCGGCGGTGAGCGCGTGACCGCGGTGCGCATCTCTTGGACGGTGTGAAGGACCTCGAGACCGAAAAGCCCGACCGCATGGTTGGCAAAATGGCTTGCCGCGAAGGCAAACAGAACCAGCCCGGAGGAAAGGCGTAATCGCTGCAGTAAACTCCCCCGAAAGGCGACGTGCATGTTGGCCCTCCAGGGACAAGCTTGTGCCGGGTTTAGCCGTCAGTCAACGCGCACGCCCCGCCCCACTCCATTGAGAGTGGCGAGGGAGCGCCGGCATTCCGCGCCGCCCCATAAGCTCACGCCATATGAAAGATCGCCCTGAAGGGTCGAAAAAGTCGACTATCAATTCGGCCCCCACCCGCGAATGTGGGACTTCCTCCGGCCCAACCTGTGATCCCGCGCACCGCCAGCCGAGCGCACATCCGGTAACGAATGCTGCAATGTCAACGACCTTGTTGGCTGCCCCTTTTTGAGATTCAGGATCCAGGCTATGAAAACCGAAATTCGCGAGCTGACCACCGAAGAGATCGACGACGTTGCCGGCGGCCTTTTGTGGGAGTTTTGTGAGCTTTGTTTCGACCTGATGGCCATTGATACAGGAGCGACAGGCGCTCTAGGGAAATTTGCGCCCCGCTTGCATGCTAAGGAATAGCTGAGCCCCGATCAGGCGTGAGATACTTGCGCTCCTTCAAAGCGCACCGCTTTGGCATAGCCAAACGACGTTTCGCGCAAATCTCCGAAGTCAATGACGCGCCCTCGGCAATTCTGGGGAGCTGCGCATCACTGATGCACGCGGGGAACCCTGGTTCGCGCACTTCCTGATGGACGAAGTGAACGTGCAGTGGCGGATCAGCAACATCGTCGCCGTCAAGATCCTATTCGAGTACTGCGAATTTTTTCAGGCGCCGTGAATCGCCAGTCGCAAACCTCGGCCGATACTCAGACGGAGCAGTTCGCAAGGCTGCGTGAAGCGGGTTTGTCTCGCGTGTAAAGCTGTGCAAAGCGCGGGCGACTGCGCTCCATCGTGCGTTGGAAGCGTCGGTCGCGCGATGCGCCGAGCTTGCGCACTGTCCGCGGGCCACGCCTGCCTGACGCAGCCTTGGACGCAATGTGTCAGGCTACTCGTTAAGGTAAGACAGGAACTCTGGGATCGACTTGGTTCCGCAGCCGAGCCAGATGCCGAAGGCGGCGAGGCCAGCCCCCGCAAGCACAGCCAGAGGACCGCCGCCGCTCACTGCATCGAGCTCGCTGTCGGTCAGGGGGCGCAGTTCGGAGGCGCCTGTTTGGGTCGTGTGCAACTCGCCAACGAGCGTGTTCATGGTTCTGATCCTTGCGTTGCGATCTCAAACTAGTCGTTGAGATAAGACAGGAACTCCGGAATGGTCTGCGTCCCGTCGGTGAGCCAAAAGGCGACGAATACCGCCGCTCCGCCCAATGCTAGGTGTAGCGGGCTGCCGCCACTGACTTCGTCAAGCTCGGCATCGTTGAGGGAGCGAATTTCCATGTCCATGGCTCTGATCCCGTCCTGTTGGGTTCACGGCCGCGCTGATCGTTGCCGGTGAGCCTGTCTACGTCACGCGGCGTCGGCGCGCGGTGCGCGAGATCACGCGCCAACCAGTCGTGATCTGGCGCACCGCACTCGAACGTTGCACGTCGTAAACAGGGCATCAACGGCAACAGTCTGCGCTGCCGTCATCTCAAGCAGACAGGAATCAGAGCCATGAACACGGGCATTCGCGCGCTACATGCTGAAGAGATCGACGCCGTCGCTGGCGGCTTTTGTGTGAGTGTGACTGTGAAGTTTTCCCCGCCTAGTGTGAGTGTGAGAGATTGCGGCAACGACCCAACTTGGAAGGATCTGTATGAAGCCTGGGCCGCAACCGGTAGAGGGCTGGCCGCCGCTTCCGCCGGCGCCGCTTAGCTCTTACAGGGTCGCGTCAGTTGCGGCCATCGGCGATGGTTCCCCGCAGTCGCGGCACGTTGTTTGCCAAATTGGCGATAACCCGATCCATACCCGGGAACGCCATTGCTAAGTCGCGATCGCCAACTGAGCAATCCACGTCACGCGGTACCATACCGATAGGCCACTGGCCGAACTCTCGCGTGGCCCGCCGGCTACTGACCCGGCGCCTAGCACCTTTAGAAAATTTGCCGAACATCGCGCTCAAGTTCGGCCTCTGCTACGCCCTGCTCTTTGAAATTGAGTGGTAGAACGCTGCATCCGGAAACGGTCGGGGCGTAGCAAAGCTGCGCCACGGCCACCAGCGCACCCAGTCGTGTCCAGCGATTACCGCCCGTTGAAAAACGAAGCCCGGTTGGCGGGCAGAGGACAAGTGGTCCCCTTCAGGTCATGAAGCTCGGCCACACGCTGCTGCCAAACCTGGTGCTACGCGCGCCCACGCCCGGCTGGCGATCTCGCCGATCGAGTTCAACGTGCTTGCGCAGCTCGCAGAGCATCGATGGGATGCGGACAAGGATCCCTACCCTGCAAAGGAGGCGATCGCCGGCCGAATGCGCAAAAGTGCGCGCCAGATCCAGCGCACCATCGCAAGCCTCGAGAAGAAAGGCTTGGTGAAGCGGAAGGAGCGGTTCGTTGGATCAAAGGCCGAACCACCAATAGCTACTCGCTCAACGGCCTTGTTGCGAAGCTCAGCGCCCTAGAGCCGGAGTCACCAAACACGCTGAACAGAAGCGGCTGAGGAAGAAGAGATTGGAAACGGCCAAAGCACATTGACCATCCCCTACACGGCTTAGCTCAACAGGACAGAGCGCCTGCCCTCGTCGAAATCCCGTGTGACGCGTGGAGAGTAGAGGCAGGGAGACGCGGGTTCAAATCCCACAGCCGCGCCCACCCCCGCCTTGCTCAGAACCACGCATGTGACAAATGGCTGTGATGCTCTAGCTGAAAACTTGGCGGCGCACAGCGTGGCTATTGTGCAAACCATGAAAGCCCCGCCGTCGAGATGAAGAGCCAAGCTGAGCACCACCCATGTCAAGATGAAGTAGATACTACCACTCAACACAGCCGCCGACTGTTCCGACGAGAGGGATACGTGCGTTCGCGCAGGCGCCACCTTCGTTGATGCTCAGCACAAGCATACCTGGCCAGATGAAAGCAAAGGCGCCGAAAACCCTATCAGCTTCCTCATTATTGAGTTCGCGGATGTGCGCCGAAGCGGCGTCGCGAGTGTCGATTTTCATGGTCTCGTCCTCGTTAATGAAATGCGGCCCCGCCTATCGTTGCCGTCACTTCCAAATGCCACATCTCACACATAAATCGCGGTGCGGCGAAGCACAAGCGCGCCTCTTGGGGAGAGGTGAAAGGAGCCGCGTGTGCGAGTAGCAAGTCGCGTAGCATCGCAGAGCGGCTTTGCAGCTTCAGGCGATAGCCGCCGTGCTTGATCTCGTGCAGGCAGTCGGCGCCGCTCGGCACCTTGGCCGATCTGGTCGGGATAGACGGTTCGAACGCACGGCGAGGCATCGCCTCTCAATAAAGGGCGGTCGCTCTAATTCAACTCCGCCCATTCGCGCGGCCATGGTGCGCAATGCGCAAGCAACCGCAATCGGCCGGGGCCGTCTGTGTCGAGTCATTGCCCGTTTTGCTCGGCGAGTTCGTGCGAGGCGTACGTCGTGGCTCGAACTAACGCTTTTTCAGGTCCTCAGCCGCCGGGGCGATGCTGCTCGTGGGAGTAGAGTCCACTATTGAATTCTTGAGCGGAAGAGGAGTTAGGTTTACGAACCTGCCGTCGTGACGGGTGCCACCCGGAGAGAGGAAGGCTCCTTCGGCGCCGACCTCAGTCCTTCTCAGTATGATGGTGGACTTGTCGCTATTAAGTCCAACGGTGAACGTCAATATTGGCCCTTCAATCTTCACGTCCGAGACGGGTCGCTCCAGTCCCTGCATTCGATACTCCACGGCGTTGCCCTGGATCGTGAGTTCCGCCTGAGTTTTCTGCTCCCACAGCCCCGACCAGGTGCCGTTCCATCCCGCCTCTTGCGCAAGGGACTGGCCTCCGGCCAAGCCGACCAGGGCAAGCACGATGCTCAGTGGCCGCAGGGGCTTCATGACGACCTCCATGTCCAAAAGTGAACTCCCGCTGATCCTGATTGTTTCCTTAGGCGCCGCTGCGAAGGGCAGCGTATCAACTCATGGAAGGCGGCCTTGACCGAGAGGGCTCGGGAACTCTACCGCAGCGCCAAAGGGCGACTGCTGGCTGCTCGTTCACGATAGCACCCAAGATCGGCTCGTCGTCGGCCACATCCCCACGCACCATCTGGCGGCAAAACTCAGGACGTTGAGCTTTCGACCTTCCTGGCGCGCGGCTCGCGCGGCCCGAACACAAAGGTCCTCTCGACCTGATCAAGGAACTTCTAGCACCGACGAACGAGGGCGCTCGGAGCGCGATAACTTAGCGGGTTTCCGAGAATTCCGGCCGCCCCAGGGGCGCCCGCGACCGTCTGCCGAGCGGAGACAAAGTGTGCCGAAAAGAACTGATCACCCACGAAGTGGAGAAGCAGACGGAGTTTGCTGATCGGCGCACTGAATTGGCGGCGGATCGAACCGTTCTTGCGGGCTTAGATCCGACCTAAGCCAGGATTGCGGGCCGTGACGAGGGACATCCCACCGGGCACAACGGTGTAGGCCAAGGCAACGTCAGTGAAGCCCGCTTCGGCAAGCCAGGAGCGGTACTCGCTCTCTGAGTAGGCTTCGCCGGCCCTATAGATGTTCAGAAATACGAGATTGAAGCCGACTGCGCTGGCTGGCTCGACGCGGTTGTCGGCCACAATGTGGCTCAGAATGTAGAGCCAGCCACCAGGCAGCAGTGCGGGACGAATATTGGCGATAGCGCGGGCCGCCTCGTCTCGTCCCATTACCTGAATAAGCGCCCGCATCACTGCGGCGTCGTAGCGCCCATGAGGTGGAGCGGTGAGAATGTCGCCCTCCACCACCTCGACGCGCGAGCACATCCCTGCGGCAGTGTCGCGCGCAATGGGAAGCACGCGCGGAAGCTCCATGATGGTGGCGCGGAGCGCGGTATGGGCTTCGCAGACCGCGATGGCAACGCCGCCGGAGCCGACGCCCACATCAATCAGATTTGAGAAGCCGGCGAACTCCGGTCTTGAGGCCAGAAACCGTCCTGTCGAAACGGCAAAACCGTGCAGACCACCAAAGAATTCGGCCATCTCAGCTTCTGTCATGTGCGTGAAGTCATGCAGGGCTTGGGGCTCGCCTGACCGCAGCGTCGCTGCGGTTTGCATCACTGCGCGCCAAAAATCCTGGTCAAGCTTCCACCAGTCACCGACGAAACCTGGTGCGCCGCGAGCCAGGAAGTGCTGTGACTCGGCAGTGTTCGCGAAGTGCGTACCTTTCTTTTCAAGCAGGCCCGCATGCACTAACGCATGCAGCAGTAACGATAGCTTGTCCGGCGGGGCACCCAGATCGGCCGCCAACTCCGTTGCGTTGCGCGGGCCTTCGCGGAGGGCGGTAAAAAGGTCTAGCTGCGACGCAGCCAGAAGGGCCAGCGGTGCGAATACACTTGAGCGGTATCGCAACAGGGTCACGGGCGTAGTCGGCGGTGACGTAGTCATTGGCTGGTTCTCGCTCACGCTACATTCCGCTTCGAAGTGAAGACAAAGCTGGTCTGCTCCGCCATCAGCCCGGCGCCCTCAACAAGCCCTATTTCATTCGATCACCGTCTTGCTTAGAGCGTGGGCTTGCTCGTAGTCATCGCAGGAAATGGCGTCCCATTTCACTTGCGCAGTCGGAATGGAGAACCGCTGAGTTCCGCTAGGTGCGTCCCTCCAGCCCGCTCCCGTAGCCTTTAGCGGTCCTTGCCCTTTTACAATGAGGGTGCCAACGCCCTGCGGTTCGCCCGCGTCTGGCCAAACCGCGAAAACCAAATCAGCGCTGGCCAAGATGCGTTTCAGCGAACCAGTTGTGCCATCCAGGCTGGTGCAGAGTCACTGTCGCGGAGAGCTGCGCTGCGGATGCTTGATTGCCACCGTCGGCTCCCGGCCATCTAGCATGCGCGCCACGCGAACGCCGAAATGGGCCATGCGGTGGTCAATTCCTGAGCTGCCGCGACTGGCAGCGCGTAAGGCCTGGGGTGCTCGGCTCCAGCCACCGCCGCGCTGGATGCGACGAGAACAATCCCCATCGAGCCACGCAGAGCCATCGGAGGGCGCACCCTCATAGTTGTCGTTCGCGCAGTCTTCGACCCACTCCGCAACATTCCCGTGAACATTGTAAAGTCCCCAAGGGTTGGGGCCAAAGGCATCAACAGGAAGGGTTCTTCCTCGGCTCGGCTCGCGCTCCTCACAGCCGTATGTCCGGTTGGTGTTGTAGTTAGCACGACGCGGGCCGACTGACGGGCCCCACCAAAATGCGGTACGCGTGCCAGCACGCGACACATACTCCCGCTCGGCCTCTGTCAGCAGCCGGTACGGTCGATTGGTCTTGCGTGAGAGCCACCCGACATAGGCCTTGGCTTCATCCCATCTTGCATTGATCAAAGGAAGCTGCTCTCGGCCCCACCCGGCATCCTTCGGTTCTTCATTGCCGAACATCGGCTTGCACCCGCCCTCCCTGACGCAGACATCCCATTCTGCAAACGTGATGGCATACCGCCCGACCGCAAAGCGTTTTGAGAACGTAACCTCATGCTTGGGTCTCTCGGACTTGTCGCTACCCTCCTCGGATTCGGGTGCGCCCATCGTGAATGTGCCCGCCGGTACCACGACCATTTCGGGGCACAAGGGACATTCCTTGAATACAGTTCCAGCCGGTAGATCGCGTTCGGCCCGAACGGCGAGCGGCTTTGCAGCTTTCAAAAGAGGGTACGAGTCGCCCTCCGTCTTCTGAGCGCCGGCCGACGTTAGCGCCAATCCCCAAACGAGCGAGGCGGTGGCGAGCAAACAGATGAAGCCATGGGGGCGGCGGAATAAGCGAGCGATGGCGGCTACTCAGGGTCGGCGGCGGCGTAGGCCCCAAAAATGGTGACTAGAGGGGCGGTCGGCTCAACTTCAGGGTCTAGGTCACGAGCGAGCACTTCCCAAATCTCGGCTGCCTTTAGGAAACCTTGCTTGGCCTCATGGGTCGTAGCTGTCCCGGCCCACTGGCAACACTCCCGAGCATGCCTCAGCTTGTCGTCCCGAAACATTCGACCCCTTCACGGTCCTCCCCCTTGGTTGCCCGCTATAACCTTAAGCCTTAGGGAAAGTATCGACTGAGCATTTAAGACACTCGGTCCCTAAATTCGCGGCGGCAACCTCACCGGCATCACCCTCGACGCCGGGATCGAGATCTGGTGGAAGCGCTTGCGGATCCTCAAGGACGCTATCCCTTCGCTGCTCGGCGCGCTATCGGCTGCGCCGCTGATACGGCACTTGCTCTAACTGGCCCAACAACTCAACCATGCGCACCGACAAATCCTCGCTCGTGTCACCCACCGCTTCCGTCAAAGCTTTTACGAAAACCTGGAGGGCTACGCTCTCAGCTAACTCATCGGGACCAGTCCAGTCGCGGCCTCCTGGCGTCAGGAAGGAAGACATGTAGAGGAAGGCGGCCCTGCGGCAAATGTTCCGATGCCCCCTTGGGAGCCCCAGCCGCGCTCGGCTTGAGGGCGGCACTGCCGGACTTGTCGCTTGCTGCTCGCCCGCCCACTTCCGCCGGATGCCCGGCACCACCGTCCAGACGCTCGGCGACCTTGTCGATGCCCACCACCGCGTTGGCGCGTGGTGCCCAGCCTGCCGCACCTTCCGGCCGCTGGATATGGACCGGCTCATCGCCCGCCTCGGACGCGATTGGCACTACGTGGGGCGACGCTGGCCCATCGCTTGCGCCGTCTGCGGTGCAGGACTATTCGTGACCATTGCGGGTGACCAGCGTGGGCCAGTGGAAAGGGACGCCGAACGGCGAGCGACGGATGACGCCAAAATATGCCGAGACAACCCTTGCCGGCCTTGTCGTTGGATTCGCGCTTCTAGCCACTCCCGCGTGGTCTGCTGACAGCGTCCGCGTCCGAGTGCGGTATGTGATTAACATGGACATGGTCGAACCTCGCCAACGGCCGAACTATCGTGTCCCCCTAACGGTCGGCGCTATTTTAACGCGGCCTAGTAAAGTGCGCGACTATTGGCTGTTAGGCGCTGACAGCCAACGGGCCACGCGAGCCGAATTGGCATCCGGCAACTGGCGTGTCGCTGCGCCAAACGAACTGGTGCGTACGGCTCGATTCCAGAACAACATCACGACGGTTCATGTCACAGTCGATGGTAAGTCTTGTCACGCGACGGTCACCTCCCAATTGCGTTCGGGTCGGTCGGTCTACACGTTCATAAATGGCATACGCGCCACGCGCGTGGCCTATGAGGACGTCCAATGCTCAATTGAGTAGGTTCGCGGTGGTCTACGCATTCACTGTTAGCGGTGACCGACGCGGGCCGTGCGAGCGCGAGCCATAGCCCTGAGTAGCTCAGCGTCGTTTTTGGCTAGAAGCCGCCAAGTCTCTGCCATCCGGCGGAACCATGCCTTGCAGTGAGGGTCGGTGGCGAGACGAGCTTCGCGTGCGCACGCAGCCGCAAGCTTCTTTGATTGGCGCAAACTCATATCCCGTCCTGTCGAACAAACTGGACCGTCGGACTGTGCAAATTGGGACACCGGCTGGACCCGCGTTCAATGCGGAACCTCCGCCGACTTTTATGCGCCTGTCTTAACGCGGTGGTAGTGAGCGCGGCGGCTCCGCAACTCTTGGCCCAGGTCGGCGGCAGTTATCCACAAGCCTCAGTCCTAGCCGCTTGCCGAAGCCCCGCCTCGCCACCAAACTTGCCGCATGGCGGACCTTGCAGCATCCCAGGCGCGTGTTGTTCACGAGGAGGTGGCGCTCCTCGTTGTTGAAGCTAGTTTGATGCACACTGTCATCTGCGCGCGAGCAGAGGCAGCACGCTTGTTCCAGAAATACCCCGACAGCGGATTTAGCGAACAAGACATCGCGCAAAAAATCATACGACTGGCTGCGCAGACCAACGTCGCCGTCGAGTTGAGCGGCAAAGCCGCCTAGCAAACCTCTTCGCGAATCAAATAGAATCATGCTGCCCGCCCTGGGGACGGGGTAGGGCAGCGCGCGGCGGCACTCGCCAAATTTGGGGCAACCTTGATGCCGTCGCGCGTTCATTCGATCACCTCGTCGGCGCGGGCGAGTAGCGTCGGCGACAGTTCGACGCCCAAGAGTTGCGCGGTCGTCCTATTGATCACGAGGTCAAATTTTGTCGGCTGCTCCACCGGCAGGTCGGCTGGCTTGGCGCCCTTTAAAATCTTATCGACGAAGTGAGCGGCCCGCCGCCACAGGTCAGGGAAGTTCGCTCCATACGCGATCAGTGCTCCCGCTTCGACATAGGCGCCAACGCTTGACACGGTGGGCAATCGAGCGCTGAGCGCGTTGGTATTGATACGCACCCTGTTGACGATGGCCAGCGCGTCGGCGCCGACGTAAAGCGCATCCGCCTTGCCGACAAATTGCTGAAAAGCAGGTTCAATGTCATCGGCGCGGCGGAGCTCTGACACGACGACCTCGATCCCCACGGAGCGGGCCGTAACCTCAACCTCCTTCAACTCACTTACGACCGCAGCATTCTCGACATTGCCCATCACGGCCAGACGGCGAAGAGTTGGGACCGCCTCGCGCAACAGTTCAAGCCGCTTCCCCACCGTATCGGAGCCCTGGATCGAGAGACCTGTCACATTGCCGCCGGGCCGCGCGAGACTTGCCACCAATCCGTTGCCCACAGGGTCTCCAGCGTTGGCGAAGACGAGGGGAATCACCGAGGTTGCGCGCTTCGCCGCGAGGACTGGAGCGGTCGCATGGGTGACGATAACGTCGACCTTGATACGCACAAGCTCAGCGGCCAGCTCGGGCAGTGGCTCGGTGCGTCCCTCCGCCCAACGATACTCAATTGCGATGTTTCGGCCATCAGTCCAACCAGAGTCCCTTAAGCCCTCAATGAAGGAGGCTGCCCAAGTGGCCGTCGCCGCGCGGGTCGCGGCGCCAAGGAATCCAACCGTCGGTAGACGCGCGGCCTGCTGCGCCCGAACGGCGCGTGGCGCGTTCAGGATAGGCAGTGCGAGCCCGGCGATGAACTCCCGTCGTCTCATGCAACCGCCCCCGGTTGGCGAAGCTGCGGATGACGTGGAGATGGTAGCTCACCCGCCCATGTCTGCCCAGGACCCGCAGTGATGGCTCGCCATGACTCCCAGATGGCTCAGGACGGCCAAGAGCGGCCTTCGGCTATGGGCCGAGGGGTTCAGCAAGCGGCCGCCGGTGTGTCGCAATTGGCTTGGCGCCGTTAGGGTCACGGTGCGTCCGGCATCGCGCCCCGCGAGGTGGTCTCGTACGCAGCGATAAGGCGGCAATGTGCTTGGCAATGAGCCGCGAGCTAGAGCGCGCTCAACGATCTCCGCAAGCGATGTCAACGACGTGCCAACCAGCGCGAGGTCCTAGTCGGAACGCAGGAGTGTAAGACAATCATCGAGACACCGAGACGCCGGAAGCGGCATCCGTCCCTCGCTTTGTCCCTCGTTCTGTCCCTCAAAACGAGGGGCACAACGGCCTCTGGCGCCCAAGACACCCAAAAGGCAAGACACCGACAGTGTCCTCTGCATTGGATGAATTGTCATCTCGACTCCTTCACATTCGCCTGGCTTGCCACTCGCAGAACGTGCGCGACGACTGACGGATCGGCTAGCATGGTGGCGACAATCTGCTCTGCAGTAGCCTCGGTTCCCAAGCGTCGAACGGCAAGTTGAAAGGCGGTCTCGAAGATGTCGTTATCCAAACGGGGGCTTGCCTGGTCATGCATCGTACGTCTCCTTTCCGCCACGAGGGGCATCCGCCAACAAAATCGGGTCTCCGATGTCGAGAGATCCGGAGCGTAGGCTACGCTTAACCGCTTTCACGGCATCTTGGAAACGCCCAATGACATTTTCGAACTCAGCGATGGTCCTTAGCTCGGGCCCAACTTCGTAGAAATCCCACTCGCACATGCTGATATCGAAGGCCTCGCATATGGCCGTCAGAATCCGGCTAGGGTTCCCGCTGGTATGCCAACAGATGAGCTCGCCCACGTAGCCGTCGTCGCTTATGTGCACCCATATCCCCGCACGCTCGTAAAAGTCAGCGGGAGGCTGAGAGCCCGGCGAGCGAGCTCGGCCACCCTTTTCCGGACTACCCCTTCGATCTATGCTCGAAGGGGTCACCCCCCTGACGCGCAACCATTCTAAGTGTCTTCGCTTTCTCCCGAGCTTCTGGCAGGGATACAACCGACGTTCCGCCGAGCCCAATGTCGCGGCGGCGCCCGTGAACAGTGGTGCGAAGCACCCATCGCCTTGCGCCCGATTGATCAACCTTCAGATACAGACCGTTGCCGTCACAGTAGCGGCCCGGCTCCTCGATGATGAGGACCTGCCACTCTTCAAGCGCTTCGATAGGGTGTCGTCTTTTCGCTACGCGCGCTACCACGCTACCAAACTACCGAGATCCGGCGGCGCCATTAGCTGCGTCCTTGGCCACCTCTTGGCGCGCCCACTCCATGACCTCCTCGGGGATCGGATGGTGGAGTTCACCCGTGCGGTGGTCCTTCACCCACCCATCGGGCACCCGGCCCTCGCGCAGGATACGCAGCGCTTTGAGGCGGTGACTCTGGAGCTCCGATCCTGGATCGGCCAACGGTGCTGCTGCCGGCGCGGATGGTGCGCGAAGCTGCTCATGCGCTTCCTTCAGACGCTTCTCGAAATAGGCGAGGTGACGAATGGCAGGGTTCGCAGCGAGGCATTCGCGCATCACCGCCACGATGACCGATGGCCTATAACCCTTGTCGAGCCAAATCCCCAGGCGGGAGAGGTTGGGAACGTTCCCATAGCCAGCCGCTTTGAACGCTGTCCTTGCATCGCTTTCCAAGCGAGCCAGCTCGCCGTCCCCCTTGGGGGGGTAGGGGGGGCTCTCTTCTCTTCTTTTCTCCTCTCCTCTGCTCGAGTTTGCTTCAACCGCTGTTGAAGCGGAAGCTCCCGTCGGACCGTGATTTTTCAACGACGTACGCCGTTGGTCTTGCGTGCGTGTCCCTCCGATCTTGCCAGCGTCGGCACGCTGTCTCCGTCGGCTCTCCCTGTGGTCTAGCTCCTTTGTCACCCGGTTGTTGATCAGACCCCCGGGTGACCTGCCACCTTTCCTGAGGCGAGGAGGGCGGCGAGGAGCGTGCGCGCTTTGTTCGGGTGGCACCTCCAAAGACGCGCGAACGTGGCCACCTGCTCGGGAATGGCACCCGAGCGGCGATACATCTGATGGCAGAGACGTAGGTATGCGGCCTCTTGTTCGAGGGTCAGCTTGTCGGTCCCCTCATCCCAAGCTTCGAAATCCATACGGTAGAATTCGCCCTTCATGGCAACGTCGCCTCCTGGCTGCCCTCCTGAGCTTCGAGGCTGCCTCCACGGTTCGCGATCACATTGTGGGCGAGATCGACGTAGGCCAGCACGGTCTCGTTGGACTCGCCGGCCCGATGCTTCGCGATGATGAGCTCGATGTCGTTCTTCACGGCCTCGAAACGAGCCAGCTCGTCGGGCTGAGCAAGCCGATAGGCCGATGAGGCCTTCAAGTAGGCAGCGGCCCGGTAGAGCAGGATGATGTTATCGCTGTCCTCCTCGAAGGAGCCGGACGCGCGCAGATCCGACATGTTTGGCCTCTTATCATCACGGCTCTCGACTTGGCGGTTGAGCTGCGCGCACAGGAGAACGTGGCAACCGATGTTCTTCGCGAGCGCAAGTGCGCCCTGCGTGATGTCGGTCATCTCGCCCACCCGGTTCTCCCTGAAGCGATGCGCCTTGAGCTGATGGGCGTGGTCGATGATGACGAGGCCGGGCTTCAGGCCGTTGCGGACAAATGCGTTCATGCGCCGCTCGGTCGTGGCCTGGATGTCGCCGATGGTGACGCCTCCGGCGTCCTCGATGCGCAGGGGCAGGGTTTCAAGGTCGCTTCGGACCTGCTTGATGTGATCGAGGTCGCGCTCGGAGAGGCCGCGCATCTTCAGAATGGCGCTAAAGGGCAGGTCGATGTGCCAGCCCTCGAGGCGGCGGGCGATAATACGGGCGCCGATCTGCCGGCGCGAGACTTCCGTCGAGTGGTAGACGACACCGAAGTTCTGTTGCGCGACGTTGTCGGCGAAGCACGAGGCGACGATCGTCTTGCCCATGCCGGGGCGCCCGGCGAGGGTGGTGAGCGTCGAGGGCAGGAATCCGCCCATGGAGTCGTCAAGCTTGGTTATGCGCGATAGCGGCACCGGCTCAGTATCACCAGCGAGCGTAGCGGCGATGTCGTAGACGAGCTCCTCGGCGACGCGCCCGATTAGGGCGGTGTGGCGCTCCCGGTCGACCAAGGCGGCGCGGACCCCGTCGAGCTCCTCGAGCGTCTCGGCGAGCTGCTGCGAGGCGATATAGCCCTCGCCCTCCGATGCCTTGCGGCCGATGCTGTCGATCCGACGCAGGGCCCAATACTCGCGGATGCCGCGGGCGTAGTGCGGCGCGTTGATGACTGTGGTGGCCTCGGCCATGAGGTGGGCGAGGTAGGCGGCGAGCGTGATGCCGCGCTCGGTCTCCATGGTCGGGGCAACCGGCCCCAGCGCGTTGTGGAGCGTGATCATTGTCAGCGGCTCGGCGGCCTCGACGATGCGTGTCATGGTTTCCCAGATGATCCGGTGCACGCCGTGGAAGAAGTATTCCGGTCGGACGATGTCGGCGGTGATGGGATAGGCGTCGGCGTTGACCAGGATGGCGCCAAGCAGCGCCTGTTCCGTCGCGATCGAATGTGGGGGATAATAGGCCGGCACCGCGCCAGCGCCCGGGCGGGGCTGCTCAAACGGCATGGTGTTCATCGGCCGATCGTTCACGTTAGCGCTCTAGGCAACATTGCGTTGTCAGCACAAAGGTCCGGGAGCCGCGCCTCGAGCTCATCCCAGTAGAGCAGCTCATGCTCCATGACTGCGACGAAGCGGCGAGGCGTGCGCGCTTCGGTAGTGTGCGCGGCGATGCGGCCTTCTAGTTCACGACGCTTGTCGCCCACAAAGAGCGCGAGGTCATGCAGTGTGAAGCGTGGCCGGTCGGTCATGATGCCCACGACATTTGCCTGGTTGACGATGAGGTGATTGAAGCGCGCCAAAGGTGGCCAAGCGTGTTCCACTCTAACGTCGGCCAGGAGTGCTGCGTCGTCATGGCTCTTCCGCCTGCGGATCGACTTACTGTGTTCAAATTCGCGAGCGACGCGTCGTCCTCTTCGCGCGAACCGATTGAGACTTGAATTCTTGTTGGGAGGGAGCGTTCTGCGCCACGGCTCCCGGAGTTTCCGGGCAATTCCGGGCGGGGCGGGTGGATTTCTTGAATGCCGGAAGCGTTTCGAGCCACTCGCGGTAGTCTTGCTCCAAGACAACCGTTCTGCGGCCGAATTTTCGCGCCCTTAGCCGCCCGTCTTTGATTTCCTCGTAAATGGACGATCGGGAAAACGGCGAGTTGGGCTTGCTGATCTCCCGTATCGAAAAGGCTTTAGGTGACGTCTCCATTTTTTCCCCTCGCACGTGCCAATGTTCGTCCACGTCCTTGGGGATACGGCGATCAACAATGCGAAGTCACCCGGATTTAACGTCGAAATTTTGTCACCAAAACACCCATCCGCTTGGGGGCCTTGATCATCTTGATTTCCGCGTCCAGGCGGTAGCCGAGGGATTCGAAATCTTGGAAGATCGAGAAGCCTCCACATGTCAAAGACGAAATTGGCGAATGCACCAGTTCGACTTGTCGGCGGAGGACCCCCAGTTTTTGCGCTCCATAGGGCCGCGAACCCCTGTATCAGGTACCGGGTAAACGGGTCCGAGTGGGTGGGAGCCGCTCGTCTCGGCCGCCACCCCTGCTGGAACCTCTCGATGGCGGCATACGCTTCGCTCAGCCGGAGGACCAGGTGCCGAAAGTCATCAGGCGCACCAGTCGTCTTTTGCTCGGCGCTACCGGGCCGCGACTTGGCATTGGTGCGCTCAAAGGGCGCGTCAAAAATAGCGAACACATCGAAAACATGGCGGAACTCACCAACGATTTCCTCAAGCTCCTCGTCATGACGAGCTGCTTTGATTTTTGGCGTCAGCCGGTTGAGGTCACTGATCTTCCGCTGAATTGTTTTGAGAAGCGCGTCGGCCTTTTTCCCGAGCTTGCGGGCCTGGGGCACGAATACGAGTTCAATCAACGCAAGCACAGCCGCAGTTGTGACAACTTCAGCAATCGTTTGCCTGCCTGACGCGATGGCATCATTGGCTGCAGTTGAACCCCAAAGGTCTGCGTATTTTTTAAGAGCCTCTGCGGACTCTCGAGAGCTAAGAAATCCAGGCTCCTTCGCCTCCTCGCCAAATCGTTTTGCTTCCTTGCGCAATTTGGCGCGTGTTGCCGTAACACCTGCGCGCCAATCAAGCGGCTTCATCTTAGCGCCAAAATCCTCAGTTCAGTGGACGGAGGGCTCAGCCGTGGGAAATGGGCCCTCAAGCTCTCTGCGACGTAGCCGGGCGCGAGGTGGGCATAATGCTTCTCGGTGATGCGCGTGTCGGCATGACCAAGGAGCTTTGCGATGACCGCCATGGGCGCACCGTTCATGGCGAGCACGCTGGCGAAGGTGTCGCGAAGGCCATGGAAAGTGATTGGCGGATCAATACGCGAGCGCTTGCACGCTGCGAGCAGGGGACGCGCCTGCTCTGATTTTTTCCACCTGCGGCCACTGGCTCGCAAGAATACCGGCGCAGCTTGCGGGCGTCCGAGTACGAGTGGCTCGAAATGTTCCAGGCTTTCCTCGGTCAGTGGAACGTGGCGGGGTTTCCCGCTCTTGCCCTGGCGTATGTGAACGGTGCCCGCGAGCAGATCGACATCGCCAACGGTGAGCTGGACGAGCTCGCCGTATCTGGCACCGGTCAGAATGGCTGCGCGAACAAGCGGCTTGAACTCGGGATCGCTGCAATTGATGAGGCGCTGACATTCGGATGCGCTCAGGTAGCGGACGCTTGCGGCGTCCACCCCGCGGAAGGGGGCGACACGACGCCAGGCTTCGTCTGAGGTGATCCTCCCCTCCGCAAATCCGTGGTTGAGAGCGGCCTTCAGCACCGTCAAAATGCGGTTCGCGCGGGAGCGTCGACGGCGCAGCGCTTCAGTACTGATCTCCCTGGGGGCGTGATCTTCGATGTCGGCAAGACCTCGCCGGGTCATGGGGGCGGACGTGGCGATCGCATGATGCCAGACACGCAGACGCTCGGTCGTGAGCTTGTTGACCTCGATCGGTCCCAAGGCCGGGAGTATGTGCCTTTGGGCGATGGAGCGCAGATTGGTGAAGTCCCGGCCACCCCGTCGCAGGTAGTCGCGAACATAATGTTCGATGGCCATCGCAACCGAGTAGGGTCCTTTGCGGCCTGCCGCCAAGCCAAGCGACCGTTGATGCTCCGCGATCCACCAGGAGCGCGCGGCGCCTTGGGCGCTGCGATAGCTCAAGACGGTGGTCTCGTCGGCGTTCTGGAAGTCGTCCGCGACGCCCAATTGGCGCTCTGAATAACGGCCCGCGCCGACGAACCGGCGCGCCACCCAGGTTCCGCTGCCCTGGCGCAAACGCCGGTAGCCGAGGTGGAGACCGGTCTCGAGCCCGCGCCAATACGGCTTGCCGCGAGGGTTCAGCCTCAGACGGGCTGTGCGGGTTTCGAGAAGAGCATCGCGAAGCGTTCGTGCCATGTCCAACTCATGCCCAATAAACGTGGTAAGTCGCACCTGGATGCTACGCGCCCCGCGTGGACGGCGCCAACAGAAATTCGCGCAATATCAACAGCTTGTCTGGACGTCGGTGGACGTCCATGGACAGATCGGTGCGCTATTGTTAGCTCTCTCACGGCGAAAACAGGGGTTCGAGTCCCCTAGGGAGCGCCAGGCCTGCGCATCGTCGTGACCTTCCTTCCTTGTCCAATCAATACCAACCGGCCCGGCAGCCTGGTCGGAATACTTTTTCTACTGCGTAATCTCTCAGACATTCGAGTAGCAGCTGCTTCGATTGAAACCTCTCGCATGGGCGATGACGGTCGGGACTCCGAGCGGTAGGAACGTCACGCGCCCCATCGAGGTGCCCATGATCGTCGTCTTCGGTTCGATCAACGTCGATCTCTCGTTCGGCGTCCTGGCTTTGCCCAAGCCGGGAGAGACGGTCGTCAGCCCCGGCTACGCATTTTCCATCGGCGGCAAGGGCGCCAATCAGGCGGTGGCGGCGGCGCGGGACGGAAACGCCGTGACGTTCGTGGGCGCCGTCGGGACGGACGCCTTCGGGGCGGCGGCACGCGACAGCCTCCGCGCCAACGGCGTCGATCCCGCCCGGGTGACGCGGATCGCCGGTCCCACGGGATGCGCGGCGATCGCCGTCGATCCCTCAGGACGCAACCAGATCGTGGTCGGGTCGGGAGCCAACGCGGCGCTGACGGCCGATCGCGTCGAGGACGCGCTTCTCGGACCGGGCACGATGCTGGTGCTGCAGCGGGAGGTCGATGTCGCGCAGAACCGGATCCTTGCGGCGCGCGCTCGCCGGAGCGGGTCGCGGACCTTGCTCAATGCTGCACCGGCGACGGGGCTCGCCATGGCCGAGCTCGACAGCATCGACGTGATCGTCGTGAATGAGCATGAAGCCGTCGACCTCGCGCAGGCGGCGGGGCTTGACGCCGCGCAGGGCACGGCCGAGGCGCTCTCGGCGCATCTCGAGAAGCTGATCGTCGTCACGCTTGGCGAGGCGGGGGGGATCGCCTCTCATGGCGGGCAAGCCTGGAGGAGCCAGGCGCTCGGCATCGTGCCCGTCGACACGACGGCGGCCGGCGACGCCTTCGTGGGCGTCTTTGCCGGGGCTCTCGACCGCGGTCAGACTGTCGAGGCGGCACTACGGCGTGCGTGCGTCGCCGGCAGCCTCGCCTGCCTGACGGCCGGCGCCCAGCCGAGCCTGCCGCGGCGCGAGGACATCGACCGGCATCTGTGAGAGAGGTCTCGAATGAAAGAGGGGAGGCACGACCGACGAGGAAGCCATCAAGGTTCTCGACGAGAGCGATCGAGGCCGGTGCCCGGTATCGCGAGCACCAGCCGGTGCGCCGCGCCAAGCTTCATGCCCGCTTGCTTGCTCTTGGCGGCAACTCCAGTCCCTTGTCGAGCGCGTCAGTCTTCGAGAGGTCGGCAAGACTTTCGACGGTACCCTGAGCCGCCGCGTTCTGCAGAAGAGTGCTGACCGCGCCATCGAGATCTGCGGTACGTTCCGCCAGCTCGCCTGAGTAACCGAGAACGACCGTGGCGCTCTCTGCGGCCTTTTGGATAAGTTCTCCAACGGATCCGACCGCCGACGCAATGGTGCTCGTGTGCTGGCGGGCGCGACTGGCGATCTGGGCAATGGAGGCTGTGGCGGTACGCTGTTCTTCGATGGCGTGGGCCACCGTCTCGGCCAGAGATGCGACCGAGGTAATGGTCTTGACGATCCCGAGTATGTCCGCGACTGAACGTCGTGTTTCTTCGCGAATGGTGTTGATGCGCGCTGCAATCTCCTCGGTGGCCTTGGAGGTTTGGTTGGCGAGCGATTTCACCTCCGAGGCGACCACAGAGAAGCCCCTGCCGGCTTCGCCCGCACGTGCCGCCTCGATCGTCGCATTGAGAGCGAGCAGGTTGGTCTGGGCCGCAATGTCGGAGATCAGGCCCACGACGGAACCGATCGTCTCGACGGTCTCTGACAAGTAAGCGACCGATTTATTGGTGCGTTCGGCGTCGTGAACGGCCTCCCGCGCGATGTGCGCACCGCGGGTCGCGTGCTCAAACATCGCGCTGCAGGTGACGGAAAGCTGGTCCGTTGCCGACGCCGTTGACACGACATCGTCGGCTGCCGCTTCCAACGACGCGACGGCCGTGCGCGCCTGATCGGCTGCGTCCTTTGACAGATGTTCCAATTCCCCGGCTGTCGTATTGAGTGACGAAGCCGCGGTGGCGATCGTGGTGCGGACACGGCTCGCGGATGTCTCGAACTCTTCGATGGCCCCCTCGAGCTCCTCGCCGCGAGCCTTGCTTGTGTTGACCTGATATTCGTTGTGCAGAGCAACGCCGTTAGCCATGTCAAGCATCAACACGCGCGCGGCGGTCTGAATGATGCGTGCCGTCTTTGGTCCGGAGAACCGGTAGCGCTGGCCGACAATGGTCATGAAGCGCGCGAGCAAGCTGTGGGATGTGGCGGCTGAGAACGCATGTCTTGGCCGCCCTGAAGCTCTATCTTCACCCTTGCTTCAGAGGCTTCGACCCACCGCTCGTCAAAGGGCTCGCAAAACAATTTGCGGACATAAGACTTCAGGCTCTTTGCATATCCTGGGGGCAGGCTGCGCATCCGCTCGGCATAAGCGGGCACGGTTCGGATCACTTGCTGGCGGTGATCCTCCCAGATCTCGTCGAAGTGGCGCTCAAACAGTTCCCACGCCTCTTGGCGCGCGGCAATCACATTGCCGTCGATCCCATAGATGTCGAGCCGCACCTGGAAGCCGGCGGGAACAGGCATGCGGAAATGGTCAGCCTTCAGCTACTGGCGATGGCACGTTTGGGTATGGTCGCCGCAATGCGAACGATGAGGCACAATTCTTAACCGATCCTTCCACCAAACATGGACCATCGCCATTCAGCTTCCTGATCGCGCCCGCGCAAGCTACCGCGTCCCAAAGCGTCCCGGCGCGAATGGCGTGAGGTCGAGGTGGGCTGTTCCGCCATCCAGGATCAGTTCGGCCATGGCCTCTCCGGTTCCCGGCGCATTGAGCATGCCCCAGACGCTATGGCCCGTCGCCACGTAGGCGCCCTCGACCCCGGGCACGTTGCCGATGAGCGGCAAGCCGTCCTCGGTGACCGGGCGAAAGCACGCCTGCCGCGCCACAATCGGCGTGGCAGCGATGGCCGGCGAGATGTTTCGGCACATGGCCTCCAGGCGCGCATGCGCCCCCTCGTCGGGAGCGACGTCGGCGGGATCGATGGGCACGGGTCCCGCCGACGAGATCGCGCACACCCACGTTGTGCCGTCGGGGCGCGAAAAAAGCTCCGGGGTGAGGATCTCGCCGCCGGCCTCCCGGTACTCGAGGAACAGCGCCTCCGGGGGAACCGTCTCGCCGGTCTCGAACACGAGGCTGTGGCCCTTCAGGCCGAACACAGGCGGCAGCGGCAGCCAGCGCGCCGCCAGGATCGACCATGGCCCCATGGCGATGACGACGGCCTCGCCGGCCACGATCTCGCCGCCGTCGAGCCTGACGCCGCCGACAGCGCCGCCGGGACGCAGGACCAGCCCGGCGACCGTGCCGTGCCGCAGCTCGGCGCCATGCATCTCAGCGCCGCGCATCAAGCCTGTCGTGAAGGCGTGCGGCTCGACCACGGCCGTCGTCTGCGGTGAGCCGAGCCGATCGGTGATCGTGACCGCGTCGGACAGCCACGGGCGCTCGCCACGCCCGCGTCCGATGCTGCTCGTGTCGGCGTAGCCGCCATAGGTCTCGAGCGGCTGGTAGTGCCAGGGGTTGCCGAGCTCGGCGGCAAGCTCGGCGTGAAGCTGAAAGCTGCGCCGCGCCAGCCGGTCCAGCGGGCTGCCGCGGCACCAGTCCAGCGCCAGGAAGCCGCCTGACTTGCCGGAGGCCGCACCGGCAACCGCGTGACGCTCGATGACGATCGGGTGGGCACCACGTCGGCTGAGGAAGTAGGCGATGGCTGCACCAATCGCGCCGCCGCCGCAGATGACGATGCGTTTGGGTTGGCTCATGGCACTGAGCTTATCAGCCCCGGCTGCGGTCTGCCGCTGGCTCGGCTCGCCGGATGTGTGAAGGCCGCAGTCGTTTCAAAGGAACTTCGGCGCCAGCCGGACGCAGACGTTGTCTGACGTCGCATCGATCGGGCTCACCGCATTGGGACCTTCTGCATACCAGAGCTGGCCGCGATGGCGGTAGATCTGCAGCGTCAGGCGGAGCGACGGCCGCTCGAAGGTGCAGCTCTTGACCAGCGTCGCCTCTTCATCGAAGCGCTCCGGCTTTCCTTGACCACTGGCCGGCAGCGAAGCCCCGAAGGCGAGGAGGAAGGCGACCACATATCGAGACACCATGGCGTAACCTCGCGTCGATGGCGCTAGCGCAGCCGGTAGAGCGCGTGCCGCCGATTGCGGGTGAATGGCCGGACCTCGGAAGCCCAACGCCCCGCTTCGACAGCCTTCGCCCATTCGCGGCTCACCAGCACCTCCGGACCGTCGATCTCGTAGACGGCGCTATAGCGCGGCCCGTCGTGCGCGACGCGCTTTTCCTCGCCGCCGATGCTGACCGCGAAGGGCTCTCCCTCAAGGCGCGCGACGGCATGCACGCCCGGGACCTTCAGGAGGTTCGGCACGTGCTCGGTGTCGTAGACCTCGTTGAAGAGCGCATCTTTGTCAGGATCGACATCCATGCTGGCGATGAACACATACCGTGACTGGATTGGCATCGAACGCTGTTCCCTTGCTATGGCTCCCTGCGCAACCGGGATGAGATTGCTGCTGCCCGAGAGCCGATGCAAGCGGTGGCAAGGAACGAACCTTATTTGCCTCTCGTAGCGACTTGAAAGCGGATGCCGGAGCAGAGCGTCGTGCGTCCAGCCGCGGTCCCCGAAGGGCACTCAGTTTCCCCATCGCGCGTCAACCGAGACGATGATCTCTCGCCGCTCCCGACGCAAGCTCAGCCGCGGGGCCTCGCTCCGCTGTGAGCGCGGTCCTTCTGAAACCTGGGATGTGCGTTTTGAGCCATCCGCCGATCGTGGCGTGAACTAGCTTTCCGAACCGTCGTTGTCGATGCATGTGCTCTTGGGACGAACATGCTGCTTCCACACGCTCGATCAGGTCTGTTGAGACTGCTGGGACTGGCAATCGGCGGCCTATTGACGGTCGCGGCGGCTCCTCATCGCGGCCTGGCGGAGGACGCGTCTCCTGCTCCCTGCATTGCCTCGCGCCCCGCATTGGCCACAAGCGGGCGGCTAACGCGGATCTCGGACTTACTGAAGGCGGGAAGGCGAGTAAAAATCCTGACCATCGGATCGTCCTCGACAGCCGGAACCGGCGCGACGTTGGCGGCCGCGGCCTACCCGGCGCGACTGGCTGAGGAAATCAGGCAACGGCTGCCGTCTGCAGACGTCATGGTCATTGCGTCCGGCATCGCTGGGGAGACTGGGTCACAGACCCTCGCGCGGCTTTCTGTCGAGGTGGAAAGCCAAAAGCCAGACCTGGTGATCTGGCAAGTGGGTACCAACGACGCCTTGACGGGGGTGCAAGCAGCCGACTTTCGCAACCTGCTGGAGCGCGGTGTTGCGGCGGCCACGCGGTTTGACGCGGATCTTATCCTCCTCGACCAACAGTTTTACCCGACGATCCGCAAGAAGGACCGCTACGAGCGCTTCGTTGCGATCGTGAAGGAGGTAGGCCTCCAAAAGCGCGCATGTGTGTTCGACCGCTACACGTTGATGAAGAGCTGGAGCGAGCGATCTGAAGAGATGTTCAGAGCCATGCTGGCCAGCGACGGCTTCCATATGTCGGACCGCGGCTACGCCTGCATGGCTCGGGCGTTGGCGGACGAGATCGTCAGAGCAGCTCTGCGGCCGGACGATTTGATTGCGTTTTGATCTTCCCTACTTCGCCGCTCGCCCCGCGTGTGGACAGCGCGCCGAAGCAATGGCAACTCAGCGCGACACCTGCTTTCGTCTCCGGCACGGAGGGACTTTCCATGCGCAAACCCATCAGCGTCGACATCGACGGCAAGACTTCACAAGGGCCACTTCGAGGTCTCGGGCGGGATTCTCACGGTCACGGCCGATTGCGGCGAGAAGGCCACGCAGCTCGGTCAGATGCTGCCGACGATCCTCGCGGCGACACTTCTGCAAGAGTTGGTGCGGGAGGAAAAGGGCCGCAAAGGACGACGCCGCGCGGCGTGAAGTGGGGCGTCACCGGTCCAAAGGCGTGGATGGCCGGGACAAGCCCGGCCATGACGGCGCTCACACAGTCCGCGCGCCCGCTGCGAGCACCACCACCTTGGTGCCGACCGGCACGCGTTGATAGAGATCGATGGCGTCCTGGTTGATCATGCGGATGCAGCCGGACGAGACATTCTGGCCGATGGTCCACGGCTCCGGCGTGCCGTGGATGCGGAACAGCGTGTCCTTGTTGTTCTGCCACAGATACATTGCGCGGGCGCCGAGAGGATTGCCGGGGCCGCCCGGCACGCCGAGACCGCCGCGCAGCTGCTGCACCGTGTCCATAAGGTCGCGGCGCCGCGCGATCATCTCCTTGGGCGGATACCAGTCGGGCCATTCCTGCTTGCTGTTGATGGTGGCGACGCCCGACCAGGCGAAGCCTTCCTTGCCGACGCCGACGCCGTAGCGGATGGCGCGGTCGCTACCTTCGATCAGGTAGAGATAGCGGCGGGCAGGGTCGACCACGATGGTGCCGGGCGGCTCGCTCGACGTGGCGGCCACGACCTTGCGCAGGTAGGCCGGGCTGATGCGGCGCAGATCGATCGCCTCGACGGGGAAGGGCTCGCCGCGGATCCCGGCGTACATCTCGGAATAGACGCCATCGTCGCCGCCGGGCGGCGCGAACCGCGGCTGCCGGACGGGCGGTGGGGCCTGCTGCGGCTGGCCGAAGGGCGGCGGCTGATTGAAAGGCGGCGGCTGACCGAAGGGCCGGAAGAGCTCGCCGAAGGGCTGCGCGACCGCCGAGGCGATGGGCCCGCCGGACAGGGCGGCGGCTCCGGCCCCGGTGATGAAGACGCGACGACTGAGACGAGGCATGGGGGCACCCGGGTCAGAATCTGCCGGACATTATCAAGCCAGGATCGTGTCGGAATTGTTGCGGATTGTGGCCCGTGCCGATGCCGGGCAGGACCCATCACGCCCGGTCGTAGGCGCCGCCGACGGCGGCCGCGTAGCGCGCGACAGAAGCATCGAGATTCTGCTTGGCACCCGTCGGCATGACCAGATCGAAGAAATGGCTGTAGACGCGGTCGAACGCGAAGGGGGCGAGCGCCGCCCCGATGGTGCGCACGGCGGCTGCCGACAGCGGGATGCTGTTCGGGTAGCTGCGCATGAAGGTGAAAGTCTTGCGGTCGGGATTGATCCTGGCGATGTCGGCGGCGCAGACCACGCCGCGACCTTCGGCGCCGGCCGCCCAATGCAGCATGGTGCCGCCCGCGAAGTGGCCGCCGCCGCGCACCAGCGTCACGCCCGGCAGCAGCTCGCGGGTCTCGCCCTGCCACGGCTTGATGCAGGGGTCGGGCCGCATCACCCAGGCTGCGTCGTCGGCGTGCAGGTGCACCGGCACGTTACCGAAGGCGCGGCTCCACTCGACGAGCGTCGTGTAGAAATGCGGATGCGAGATGGCGATGGCGGCAAGCCCGCCGAGACCCTTGATGAGAGTGATGGTGGCGGCGTCGATGAGCGAGATGCAGTCCCACAGGACGTTGCCGTGCGGCGTCGAGACGAGGAGCGCGCGCTGGCCGATGGCGAAGGTCGGCACCGTGCCGATGCCGATCAGGCCCGGCTCGTGCTGGCGAAAGGCGTTGTGGTGGCGCGCCGCGAGCGCCTCGAGCGTCGTCCAGGACTGTCCGCTTGGCGGCGTGAACTGGCGCTCGTCCTCGCACACGCGGCACTCGGCCGGCGGCGCTTCGCTTGCCGCGTGCTGCATGCCGCAGGTCGTGCAGATGAAGGCTGGCATTGGCGCTCCTCCTAGCCGGCTTTGCGCACGGCGCGCGCCACCTCGCCCCACCGCGCCAGCGTCTTCTGGATCGACCTCGCGCCAGTGCGAGGTGAGGTAGATGACGAGGCGCGAGGCGATGCCCTTGTAGCGCTCGATCATCTGGTCGGCGACATCGTCCCAGCGCGCCACGATGGCGAACTGGTCGAGGATCTCGTCGGTGATCAGCGCCTGGCTGCGCGCGCTGTCGTCCGTCTTGAGGCATCGCGCAGCTGGTCGCGCAGGCCGTGTGTAGCCGAGGTCGTCGAACTGAAAGGCGTAGTTCGGCGTGGCTCCGTAGAAGGCGATCGTCGTCTTTGCCTCCTTGATCGGCGTCGCCTGCTCCTCCGGCGTATCCCCGGCCGCGACGATGACCGGGATGATCTTGTCGATCGTCGCGGGGTCGCGTCCGGCGCGCGCCGCGCCTTCGGCCAGGCCCGGCAGCAGGCGGTTCCTGATGTAGTGCATCGAATGCATGGGATGCACGTGCACGCCGTCCGCGACTTCGCCGGCCACGCGGACCATGAACGGGCCGACGGCCGAGATGTCGACCTTGACGTCCTCGTGCTCGTGCCGGGCGGGCGTCCATTGCTCGGTCAGCAGGCTCAGCTTGTAGTAGGGGCCGTCATGCGGCAAGCGGCGCCCTCGCGGCGGAAGGCCCTGAGGCAGGCCTTCACGGCCTGCACGTAGTCCTTCATCTGCGGCGCCGGCTTGTCGAACGTGCTGGCGTATCGCCGGGTGATGTGGGCCTTCACCTGGCTGCCGAGCCCGAGCCGGAACCTGCCCCTGGTATTCTGCGCCAGCTCCCAGGCGATCTGCGCGGTGATCATCGGGCTGCGCGCGAAAGCGATCGCGATGCCGGTCGAGAAATGCAGCGACGGCGCCGCGAGCGCCGCGGCGGCGATGTTCATCCACGGCACCTGCTGGCCTTCGGTGAACAGCATGCCGGAGAAGCCGGCCGCCTCCGTGCGGCGGGCCAGGTCGGCCACATGGTCCCAGGTCGTGGCGCGCGTCATGACATCGAATTCCATGGTCTTCACCCTGTCGCGTTCAGTCTGTCGGATCGATGTGGAGCCAATGCCGAGGAGCCACATGAGCCGTTTCGACGGTCGTTTGGCAAGCGGCGCTGAAATGGAGATCAGCGCACCTCGCGAGCCAGCCGCCCTTCTCACCGAGCCCGCTCCTGCCGCGGCAAGGTCAGCGCCACCAGGACCGCCAACAGGTTGGCGCCGCCCGCCACCATCACCGCCGTTTCATAGCCGCCCGTGAGGTCGTAGAGGCGTCCCGCCAGGACCGGCAGCGCGATCGCGGCAAGACACCATGCGATGTAGGTGCGGCTGGCGATGCGGCCGAATTCCACCTTCGGCCAGTAGGACGCCACGGCACCGACCGTCACGCCGGAGATGAGGCCATAGCCGACGCCGATCAATGCCCAAGGTCAAAATCGCCACCTCCGGCGATGGCATGACGGTCAACGTGATAGCACCGAACAGCGCGATGGCCTGCGCGGAGGCGGCGACATAGGGCACCGGCAGCCGGTCGATCAGCCAGCCGCCCAACGAGGCGCGCCGCGGCGATAGCGGCTGTGATGCCGGTCGTGGCCAGCAGCGACGCCGATTTGCCGGCGCCGAACGCAGCGACCATGCCGGCCGCCTGACTGAGCACCATGAGGCCCGCAGACGCCGCCAGAAAGAAGACCGTGAAGAGCTTCCAGAACGTGGCCCGCAGGCTGTGCTTGGGAGCCTGCCGCCTGCGAAGCCGTCGGGCGGCCGGGCTTTGCCAGAACGACGCCGTCATGCGCGACCAACAGCGCGGCGGCAAGTGCCGTCGCGCCGACCACGGCCGCCAGGCCGGCAAGTGTTTGACGCACGCCGACCCAGTCGAGCCCGAGGCCAAAGGCTGGTGCGGCCAGCATGGCACCGAGAGGAAAAAGACTGACGAGATAGCCGTTGACCAGCCCAGGCCGGGCGAGCGGCGCCGCATTCACGCATTGTTGCACCACGACGTAGGCCATCCCGCCGCCGGTAGCGAACAGCACGCCATAGCCGAGGATGAGCCAGGCCAGCGACGGTGCGACGGCCGCCAGGGCCACCCCAGCAGAAGACAAGTGCGCCAGTCAGAGCCACCAGAAGCGGTGCACGGATCCGCCCGAACAGCCGCGGAGCCAGATTGGCACCGATCGTGAAGAACACCGCCGATATGCCGAACACGGAGGCGAGTTCGGAGCGACTCGCCTGGAGGAGCTGCTCCAGCGGCGCCAGAAGAACGCTGAACGCATAGATCGAGCCGAGCGGAAGGCTCATGATGGTCGCTGCGGCGAGCGCCGCACCGGGCCGCGCTCGAACGCTTGTTTGGCTTGTCGTCATTAGAGGCGGCGGCGGATGGTCGAAGGGGACGGCCCTGATGCAGATCACACCAGATCCGCAACGGCGGCGTGATATTGCTTCATGGCGGCGAGGTGATCGCTCATCGTGCGGCCGGCGATGCGCTTGTGCGGGCCGCGATTGTGGGTTCAGTTCAGGGTCACGTGCGTCACGCCGACGCTTTTCCAATATTTGAACTCGTCGCGCCACTCCGTCGGCCCGCCGTCGGCGGTCGACACCCACACTTCGAGGCCGACCGTCGTCCGGATCGCGGCCGGCCTCTTTGACATAGGACCTCAGCTTGGCGAAGGCCGCCTCGGCCTCCTTGCCCGTCGGGTACGCGAGCATCATCCAGCCGTCGCCCCACTTGGCGATGCGCCGCAGCGTCGCGTCCGCATGCCCGCCGAACCAGAGCGGAATCTGATCGTCGCGACGGCATCGGATTGATCCCGGCATCGTCGATCGTGTGGCACTTGCCCTTGAAGGTGACGTGAGGCTGCGCCCACAGCGCCTGCATGACCTCGACCTGCTCCTCCGAGCGCCGGCCGCGGTTGCGGAAATTCTCGTTGAGGCCGACGAACTCCACCGGGTTCCAGCCGACGCCGACGCCGAGGCGGAAGCGCCCGCCGCACAGCACGTCGAGGCACGCCGCCTGCTTGGCCACCAGCGCCGTCTGGCGCTGCGCCAGGATCAGCACCTGGGTGGAGAACTCGATTTTTCGCGTGCAGGCGCGAGGAAGCCGAAGAGCACAAACGGGTCGTGGAAATAGTCCGGCCGAGGTGTTGCGGTTTCCCCAATCGGGCGGCTCGCCACGTTGACGCCGAGTACATGGTCGGGGGCCATGAAGTTGATAGCCGATGCCCTCGGCGGCCTGGGCGAATTCGCGGACGGTGTCCGGCTCGCCGTGTATGTCAGTCAGCGGCAACGAAATGCCGAGTTTCATCAGGCCTCTCCTGCACAAAGCGTGGCGACGACTATACAGGGTCACGGGCGCTGGGAAGCACGCAATGATCCAGAGTCTAGCTGGCAGGATGGGGACCCTTCGGCATGGCGCCCACCTGGCGGACCAGAGCCGCCGCCGCAACGGTTGGTGCGTCCGCCGGATTGGGCCTTAGGGAGGACGACACCACGAGCGATAGTTTGCTAGACCACGGCCGAAGTGAGCTGCCATGCCGACAAAGGGGAGACCGAGACTGGTTGACCAAGGTAGTACCGTCGGCGTCCTCGCCGGTGAGTGTCCGGACGATACTGAATCCCATGGCTCGGAGTTGCGGCTCGATTTCGGTCGGCCGGAAGAAGCATATCCACGGTTCACTCCGCGCTTCGGCAGACGCGCGCGCCGCAGTGGAAATCCTCAGCTCATCCGCCGGCAGGTCTTCGAACGGAACGATTACATCGAACACGATTTCGGAGGCAGCTGCGTGGCGGGCAACCAAGGACAGCGTGGCCATCGTAGCGCTCTCCGCAATGTATTGGGTGACACCGAGCCAGGCGAAGAAAGTCGGCTCCGACGCCAGCACGCCAGCCGCCGCAAGTTCGGTCTCGAGATCTTGGGAAGAGAAATCGACCGGTACATAGTTGACGCTTGGTGTTCTGAGGCCGAGTGCGCGGAGTTCGACCTAGCTTCCATTTCTGGCTGTCAGGATGGTCGATCTCAAAATACTTCACTCTCCCGACGACGCTCGGTTCACGAAGCGCGAATGTATCCAGGCCAGCGCCCAGCAAGACGATTTGCCGAACGCCGCGATCAAGCGCCGCCCGCATTCGATCCTCGGAGAGACGGTGACGAAGGGCGAAATAGGCGCTCACGCGCTGCAGGTCTGACGAATAGCGCTTTTCCAGTCGTTCCCTGAATCCTCGATATCCTGTGCGCCGCTGATTTGAAGTGCAAACGTGTCCGCATGAATCTTGGGATCGTCAAAAAGGTGCAGGTGCGCCGCTCGAAGAAGCGCAACTGTAATTGCCGTTCCGCTTGGCGAGCCGGATTGCATGTCCAACAGTCCTCTGCCGGGCCAATAAGCAGCCGAAATAGCATCCGCTCCGCCAGCTGTCCTGCGAGCCCCGCCCATGCCGTCCACGGCGGGTCCCGCCAGCCATGACGATGCAGCCGGGTGTGCTACAATCTAGGCAGGGACCGGAAGCACGCCACAACATGAGCGCCGTCGAGAACGTCCGAGAGATCGCCCCCTATCAAGGGCTTCCGCTACCAGACGCGGGTCATGGTGGTGGACGCCACCGAAGAGGCGCGGCTGATGGGCCATTGCGGCATCGACCCGGCGCCTTTTCAAGGGCTGCGCCGATCCCGCCGCCTTCATCTGCTTCGCTATCCAGGAGGGCGTGCGCAACGGCATCTCGGCCGATGGCGGCGTCAACATGGTGCAGGGGCTCATGCAGAACCGGCCCCTGCGGCTCGACGAGAAGATCACGGTCGAGCGGCGACATCCTCGACGTTCAAGCCTCGCCGCGCGGGCCCGTGACGACGAGCGAGACCTAGTATCACGGCGAGAACGGCGAGCTCGGCATTACCTCGCAAGCGCAAGTCGCTGAAGACCGACCCGAGCCGCTACGCCGATCCGAACTTGCGCGGGGCGGGCGAGCGGCCGCCGCCGGTAATCGCCGACGTGACGACGCTTAAGAAGCTCGGCCAGTTCACGCTGACGCCGGACGACGTGAAGGGCTATGGTCTCAGCACGACGAACGCGCATCCATTTCGACGAGGATGCGGCGCAGGCGCGCCGGCTACCGCGTGCCGATCATCGGCGGCGGCCATGGCGTTCGCTTCCTCACCGCGGCGATCTGGCGGGAATTCCCGCC
This sequence comes from uncultured Alphaproteobacteria bacterium, assembly GCA_963812775.1. Taxonomy (GTDB): domain Bacteria; phylum Pseudomonadota; class Alphaproteobacteria; order Rhizobiales; family Beijerinckiaceae; genus CAWEWH01. The sequence continues at coordinate 722,692 of CAWEWH010000009.1, read as the reverse complement.
GCGCGGCATCGACGTCGACATCTATTTCCGCCGGCCGCTGTTCTGGGACGACACGTTCGACATCATGGTCGACTGAGGCGGGAGGCACATGGACGGCCATGTGCCTCGCAAAGGACGGCAAGGTCGCGACCGAAATGCGCGTCAACGCCATTGTGGTGTAAGTGGGCAGGCGCCGACCCGATCTGCGATGGAGCGAGCCAACGCAGAATGGCTGATGCGAATCCTCTCCCTTCAAGGGGAGGTGCGCGCAAGCGTGCGGATCGACCCTCCCCGCAAAGGCGCGCGTGAAGAGGTGAGTGCGCCGAGGCGTGCGCGCCTGATAGCTCAGGTGCGACGACAGGTCTCGCGATAACGCCGGCAGTTGCCTTCGCCCTGCTCGCCGAGCCGATCTTTGTTCAGGCAGGCGGCGCGCAACTCCTGGCATATATCTTGGCGAGACTGCCGAGGCGCGGCCGCGCAGGACTGACGGTATCTGCGACAATTGCCTTCGCCGCGCTCTCCAAGCCGGTCCTTATTGGCGCAGGCCAGGCGTAACTCCTCGCACTGCGCAGCGGATAGGCGACCGCCGCGGTCGATGCGGACACCTCCGGGACCGACCTCGATCGATTGAGACAACGCTTGAATGGGAACCAGCATCAGCGCCAGAGCGACTGCGCAAGCCTTCATGGGGGCCTCCTTCGGCTCGAACAACGGCCAACTCGGCTGAAAGGCGAAAGTTCCTGGCGCGATGGCGATGCATCGTTTCGGGTTGCGCGCGGCGCGAGGAACTCGCGTCGTCGGATTTCGCTCTGATCGCCCCCGAAATCCTGGGCGCCCTTGCGCGCCGTTCACTCCGCCGCGATGCCGCGGGCGCGACTGCGCTCCGCCACCAGGGCGCGCACGCGCGGCAGCAGATCGCGCCCGTAGGCGATCGTGTCCTCGAGCGGGTCGAAGCCGCGGATCAGGAACGTGGTGACGCCGAGATCGTAGTAATCCAGCATGGCGTCGGCCACCTGGTCGGGCGTGCCGACCAGCGAGGTCGAGTTGCCCTTGGCGCCCGTGAACGCGGCAAGCTCCGTCCACAGGCGCTTGTCGAGGCGTGCACCCTGGGCGGCGGCGGCCAGCAGCCGCTGCGAGCCGGCATTCTCGGGCCCTTTCACGCGCTTGAAGCCGGTCTTCTCGACCAACTCCTTGGCGCGCGCCAGGATGGCGGCAGCCCGCGCCCACGCGCCCTCCTCGGTGTCGGCGAGGATCGGCCGCAGCGACAGACTGAAGCGCGGCGCGCGGCCATGGCCTGCGGCGGCGTCCCGCACCCTTGCGATCAGCTCGCGCACCTGCGCATGCGTCTCGCCCCAGAGCGCATAGATGTCGGCGTGCTTGCCAGCGACCGCGATGGCGGCGTCGGAGGCGCCGCCGAAATAGACCGGAATGTGTGGCGGCCTCAGGCTCTTCACCGCCGAGAAGGCGCCCTCGACGCGATAGTGCCGGCCGGCATAGTCGAACGGCTTGTCGCGCGTCCAGGCGAGCTTCATCACGTCGAGATATTCGTCGGTGCGCGCGTAGCGCTCGTCCTTGTCGATGAAGCTGCCGTCCTGGCGCATCTCGGCATCGTCGCCGCCGGTGATGATGTGGACGCCGGAGCGGCCGCGGCTGACGTGGTCGAGGGTCGCGAATTGCCGTGCCGCCACCGTTGGGGCCGTGAAGCCCGGTCGATGAGCAATCATCAGCCCCAGGCGCTCAGTCACCGACGCCGCATATTGGCCGATGAGGATGGCCTCGGGGCTCGTGGCATGGAAGGCGATCAGCGCCCGATCAAAGCCGCCGGCCTCATGGGCGCGCGCCAGTGCGGCGATATAGTCGAGATCGACGATGGGTCCGGACGTTGGATGGATCTCCGAGCCGGCGCGGGTGCCGATGAAGCCGATGAACTCGACGCTCATTGCCGCCTCCCTTTCGTCGCCGCTGCCGCAGCGTCTAGATGCGCGTGCCCTGAGCCTCGCGCAAGGGCGCCTTTCTATGGCTCGTCGGGCCGGCGAAGGAGTGCGATCCGTCTCTTTCGAAACGGATCGCCCTGACGTTCGGGTCTGCACGCAATCCCTGGCGGGACCGCGTGTTCAGCGAGATCTCGGCCTTCAGCTGTAGATCTCGAACAGGCCGGCGCCGCCCTGGCCGCCGCCGATGCACATGGTGACGACGCCCCACTTGGCCTTGCGGCGGGCGCCTTCCTGCAGGATGTGGCCGGTGAGCCGGGCGCCCGTCATGCCGAACGGGTGGCCGATGGCGATCGAGCCGCCATTGACGTTGTACTTGGCAGGGTCGATGCCGAGCTTGTCGCGCGAGTAGAGGCACTGGCTGGCGAAGGCCTCGTTCAGCTCCCAGATGTCGATGTCGTCGACCTTGAGGCCATGGCGCTTCAGGAGCTTCGGCACCGCGAACACCGGACCGATGCCCATTTCGTCGGGCTCGCAGCCGGCGGCGGCCCAGGCGACGAAGCGGCCCATCGGCTTGAGGCCGCGCTTCTCGGCGTCCTTGGCTTCCATCAGCACCACGGCGGCGGCGCCGTCGGACAGCTGGCTGGCATTGCCAGCGGTGATGTACTTGCCGGGGCCCTTGACGGGCTCCAGCTTGGCCAGCCCCTCCATGGTCGTGTCGGGGCGATTGCATTCGTCGCGGTTGACGACGTAGTCGACGATACTCTCCTCCTTCGTCACCTTGTCGACCACCTTCATCTTGGTCTTCATCGGGACGATCTCGTCCTTGAACTTGTTGGCCTGCTGGGCGGACGCCATGCGGCGCTGCGATTCCAGCGAATACTCGTCCTGATACTCGCGGCTCAGGTTGTAGCGCTCGGCGACGATGTCGGCGGTGTCGATCATCGCCATGTAGATGTCGGGCGCATATTTCAGGAGCTCGGTGTCCTGCGCATCCTTCGGCACGCCGCCGCCGGCGATGGAGATGCTCTCGACGCCGCCGGCCACGATGCAGTCGGCGCCGTCGGAACGGATGTGGTTGGCCGCCATGGCGATGGTCTGCAGGCCCGACGAGCAGAAACGGTTCACCGAGACGCCGGCGGTGGTCTTGGGCATGCCGGCCAGCAGAGCGGCCTCGCGGCCGATGTTGCGGGCGCCGTGCGCACAATTGCCGAGATAGCAATCCTCGACGTAGTCCTTGTCGACGCCGGCCCGCTCAACCGCGTGCTTGATGGCATGCGCCGCCATGGTCATCGGTGGTGTCATGTTGAAGCCGCCGCGCCCCGACTTGGCGAGGCCTGTCCGCGCATATGATACGATCACTGCTTCACGCATGGGCTTTCTGCTCCCTTTACCTGTTCATCTTGCCTATTCGTGTTCGCCGGAATTCCGGCCGACGCTCGGCTGACCCGGCTGACGCGCCGGATGGACCCAACTCGGCCTCCACTTTAACCTTGCGGGCGGGGGCATCAACCGCAATGTCATGCCGCCGGCCGCACCCATGGGCGGGAGCAGCGCATGCCGCCAGGAAGTCCGCATGGAGATCAACGGCGTCGCCCATACGTTCATCACGGTCGGGGATTTCGCGGCTGCGCGCGCCTTCTATGGGCAACTGCTGCCGTTCCTCGGCCTCAAGATCGTGGCTGATACGCCGAACACGCTCTACGGCGTCGGTGGCCGCACCGGCTTCGGCATCCACGCCCCGGCCCCCGAACATGCCGGACAGCGCTTCCGCCAGGGCTCGGTTGGGTTGCACCATCACTGCTTCCGGGCCCGCGAGCGCGCCGATGTCGACGAGGTGCATGCGTTCCTTGTCAGGATTAACGCTCGCATCATCCACCCACCGCGCCAGGACGATTTCGCGCCCGGCTATTATTCGGTGCTGTTCGAGGACCCGGACGGCACACGGCTCGAGATCAATCACGTTCCCGGCCAAGGCCTCTTTGCGCCGGGCGCGCGCATCGGCGGCGGCTACGAGGACGGCACCCAGAACGGTTGACCGAGGAAACATGAAAATCGGGGTGCTGCAGTTCTTCGGCTGGGCGGATCGCAAGATCGAGCTCGCTTCCGTCTATGCCCGCGCCATCGAGCGCTTCGAGATCATGGACGCGGCCGGCTATGACGCGGTGTGGCTCGCCGAGCATCATTTCTCGAGCTTCAGCGTCTGCCCCTCGGTGCACATGATGGCCACCATGGCGGCAGCGCGCACCAAGCGCCTCAGGATCGGCACGGCGGTCTCGCTCGCTGCCTTCTATCACCCGCTGCGGCTCGCCGAGGAGGTGGCGCTGCTCGACGTGCTGTCCGGCGGGCGGGCCAATTGGGGGGCCGGGCGCGGCTTTGCCCGCAACGAGTTCGCCGCCTTCGGGGTGACGCCGGAGGAGAGCGCGCCGCGCTTTCGCGAGACGGTGGAGATCGTGCTCAGGGCCTGGAGCGAGGAGCGGCTCACCTATCGCGGCGCCTACTTCTCCTGCGACGGTGTCGAGGTGCTGCCGAAGCCCATGCAGCAGCCGCACCCGCCGGTGTGGATGGCGGCGAGCTCCGAGAGCGCCATCGATTGGGCGGCGAGCCGCGGCTTCTCCATCCTCATGGATCCGCATTGCACCCATCCGGAACTCGCACAGAAGCGCCTGCGCTATGGGGCAGGCATGACGGCCGCCGGCTTCTCGGCCGATGGCCGCGACATCCCGATGGCGCGGCTGATCGCCATCGCCGACAACGCCGGCCGCGCCGCCGAGATCGCGGCGCGGGGTGCGGCCTGGATGGTCGGCTCCTATGTCGGCGCGCAGCATCAGCCGGTCACCAATCGCCCGATGCTCGCCGCCAACATCGATCCCGTCGAGCGTTACGTGAAGGAGGTGATCATTCACGGCACGCCGGAGGGCGTTCGCGACCAGATCGCGGATTTGCGCGAAACGGCGCAGCTCAACTATCTCCTGTGCGCTCCGCTGAGCCAGGAATCCTTCGCGCTGCTCACCGACAAGGTCCTGCCGGGCCTCGCCTGATCTTCGAGGCCCGAGGCGCGCCCTCGTGTGCCGAATTTGAAGTTCGCTACATTGACTGGATCGGCTGCCTCGCGAACTTCAAATTCGAAAAGCACACTAGAAACAATCTCTTCTAGTGTCGCTTTGATTCCAAAATTCGCGACGAGCACTCCATCAAAATCATGCGAATTTTGGAACCGCGACACTAGAGGGCGCGCATCAGGGCGGTGTCCTTGTCGAGAACCGGCAGCACCTCGTCGCGGCTCTTGGACGGATACATGAGCACGTAGCGGCTGACGCCGGCGTCGCGGCAACGCTTCATCAGGTCGGCATCGTGCGGGCCGCCGAAAACCTCGAAGGTCAGCGTGGCCGGATCGCGCCCGGCCTCCTTTGCGAGGGCGTGGAACTTCTGCATCGTGTGGGCCGGATCGAAGGTGCCGCGCACCACCGGCATCCATCCGTCGCCATACGCGATAGCGCGCTTGGCGGCATGCGGAAAGGCGCCGCCGACGATGATCGGCGGATGCGGCTTCTGCACCGGCTTCGGCCATTGCATGAGCTCTTCGAACTTGACGAACTCGCCATTGAACTGGGCCTTCGACTTCGACCAGATCTCCTTCATGGCGGCGATGCTCTCGCGCATGACCTTGAAGCGCGTCGGGAATGCCGTGCCGTGATTTTCCATCTCCTCGGCGTTCCAGCCGCCGCCGACCCCGAACACGAAGCGGCCGCCCGACAGGCGGTCGAGGGTCGCCACTTCCTTGGCGGTGTGGATGGGGTGGCGCTCGATCACCAGGCAGATGCCGGTGGCGAGCTTGATGGTCTTGGTGACGGCCGCCGCCGCGGTCAGCGCCAGGAAGGGATCGTAGGTGTCATGGTAGTGCTTGGGCAGTTCGCCGCCGCCCGGAAAGGGCGACCTGCGGCTCGTGGGGATGTGGCTGTGCTCGGGAACCCAGAACGACTCGAAGCCGCGCGACTCCGCTTCCTTGGCGAGGTCCTGCGGTTGCATCGAATAGTCGGTCGGAAAGATCGTCACCCCGATATGCATCTCGTACGCTCCTGTGCTGTTGCCGCAACCGCTACCTTGTCGGGGCGATCGTCAAGCGCAGGCTAGCGGTAGTCTCCTCCGCTTGCTAGGCAAAGGGGATGGCGCGGACACCGCGCCGATGGAAGAAGCAACGGAGCGTCCATGCGCCCAGTTGCGCAAGGATACGGCCTGATCGAGGGCCCGGTCTGGGATCCGGCCCGCGGCCTCTATTTCAGTGACGTGCTCGAGGGCGGCGTGCATCTGCTCGACCGCTCCGAGACGGTGTCGCTTGTCGTGCCGAAGCGGCGCGGCATTGGCGGCATGGCCCTGCACGCGTCGGGCGGCCTCGTGGTCGGTGGCCGCGACATCGCCTTCGTCCGGCTGGTGGACGGTGAGACCAAGCCGCTGCTGGCGCTCGACGCCATTCCCGGCGCCACGGGCTTCAACGATCTGACCACCGACACGGCCGGGCGCATCTATGTCGGCTCGCTCGCCTTCCGGGTGTTCGGGGGCGAGGAACCGAAGCCGGGGCATCTGCACGTCATCGATCTCGACGGCACCATGCGCACCCTGTCGGACGGCGTCATGCTGACCAACGGCCTCGGCTTCTCGCCTGACGGCCGCCGCCTCTATCATTCCGATGCCCGCGCCGCCATTGTGCGGGTCTATGAGGTCGGGGCTGACGGCGCGGTCGGTCCCTGGCGGCAGTTCGCCAGCCTCGCGCCGAACGGAGTTCCGGACGGCCTGAAGGTCGCGCGCGACGGCTCGGTGTGGGTCGCGGACGCGCACGGGGGCAGGGTGGCGGTCTTCAATGCCGACGGCACGCATCGGCAGGATCTTGCCGTGGCGTTGCCGATGGTGACCAGCGTGTGTTTCGGCGGCGATGATCTGCGCGATCTCTTTGTCGTCACCGGCTCGCGGGGTGGACCAAGCGACAAATGCGGCAGCATCTTCCACACGCGGGTCGAGGTGCCGGGCTTGGCGCTGCCATCGGCGCGGGTGCGCGTCTGATGAAGCCGCGTGGGATGTGATGTCGGCGGATGCACGGGTGTTGAGGAGAGAACGCTCATGAAGTTCGGACTGCGCTATTGCAACACCGGCCGTTACGTCGACCCCAAGGAAGCTGTCGCGCTGGCGGAAGCCGCCGAGGCGGCGGGCTTCGAGTCGATCTGGACGGTCGAGCACACCATCGTGCCGGCCGGCTACAAGTCGACCTATCCTTACGATCCGAGCGGCAAGATGGCCGGCGGCCGCGACGACTTCGCGTTGCCGGATCCCCTCATCTGGATGGCCTTCGTGGCGGCGGCGACGAGCCGGATCAAGCTCGCCACCGGCATCCTGATCGTGCCGCAGCACAATCCGGTTCTCGCCGCCAAGCAGATCGCCACCCTCGATCATCTGTCGCGCGGCCGCATCATCCTTGGCATCGGCGTAGGCTGGCTCGAGGAGGAGTTCAACGCGCTCGGCGTGCCATTCCGCGAGCGCGGCGCCCGCACCGACGAGTATATCGCGGCCATGCGCGAGTTGTGGTCGGCCGACAAGCCGACCTTCAAGGGCCGCTTCGTTCAATTCGAGGGCGCCTATTGCCGGCCGCAGCCCGTCAACAAGTCGGTGCCGATTGTCGTCGGCGGTCATTCGGACGCCGCCGCGCGCCGCGCCGGCCGCTTCTGCGACGGTTTCTTCCCGGCACGCGGCGCACCCGCGGAGCTCATCGCGACGGCCCGCAAGGCGGCCGAGACGGCCGGGCGCGATCCCGACAAGATCGAGATTACCGTGAGCCTGCCGGATGATCTCGGCCAGCTCGAGGCGTTGCGCCGCCTCGGCGTCGGCCGGGTGCTGGTGCCCGTGTCCGGCATGGCTGGACTGGCGCCGCGGATCCGCGGCCCGGAGGATCTCGCCGGCTGGACCAAAATCATCGAGCAGCACGCAGCCTTGTGACGACCATGACTTGCCAAGTCGCTTGCCAAGTCGCCCACCGGACCGCCAGCACGCCGCGCATCGTCGCGGCGGTCCTCGCCGCTCTCATCGCGCTTGGCGCCGCGGTGCCGTCGGCGGCGCGTGATGCGCCGCCCGTCAACCTGCTCGCGCTGCCCACCGCAAGGCTCGACCATGCGAGCGACCCGGCGGCCGACGCCAATTCGCTGAAGGCGCTGACGGACGGCAGCGCCGGCTCGGCGATGGCGCTCGCGGCCGCCGACGGGTCGTCGACACTCGTCGTCGGCTTCAGCGACAACGTGGTGTCCCTGGAAGGGCTGGAAGTCAGTTTCGGCGACGGCGCCGCCGACCAGAAGGCCACGCACGTCGATCTCCTCGTCTCATCGGTCTCGCCCCATGCCGGCTTCCAATCGGTGCGCTCCGATCCGCTGAAGCCGGTTGCCGGGCCGCAGAAATTCGCCTTCGCGACCGTCGGCGCGAAATGGATCATGCTCAAGTTCTCCGCGGCTCCGAACGCCAAGGGCGTCAGCATCGCCGAGGTGAAGATCAGCGGCCGCGAGGGGCCGCCGCAGACGCGCTACAAGTTCAAGGAGTCGCCCGCCAAGGCGTTCGATGTGCTGCAGAGCCTCAAAGGCAGCGCGTCGCTGAACCTCTCGATCTCGCCCGATGAGGCGAGCCTCTTCGCGGACGCGCGCGACGGCAAGCTCGACCAGTGGTCATTTGGCGAAGCCGCGCTCCTCGCGTCTGGCGTGCTGGCGGCCGGCGAGCGCAAGGTCTATCTGGACCGCTTGGCGGCGGTCGAGGCCGAGGCGCGTCGCGCGATGGCCGCCGCAAAAGACCCGTTCGGACAGGGCGCCGCCTTGCTGAAGTTCCTGCACGCGGGCCCGATGAAGAGCGGCTATGCGTCGGGGCAGACCAATGTCTCGACCATCCTCGACAGCGGGAAATTCAACTGCGTCTCGTCGGCGGCGCTCTACAACATCCTTGCGCGCCGGCTGGGGCTCGATGCGCGCGCCATCGAGGTGCCGGATCATGCCTTCTCGGTCCTCTATGACGGCACGCAGCACGCCGACGTCGAGACGACCACCGTGGCCGGCTTCAACCCGTCGCGCAACAAGGCCGCCCAGGCCGAGTTCGAGAAGCTGACCGGCTTCAGCTACATCCCCGACAGCCACCGCGACCAGCGGCGCGAGGTGGGCGAGCTCGGCCTTCTCGCCATCATCTACTACAATCACGGCGTCGAGTTGACGCGGGACAAGCGCTATCCAGAGGCGCTGCTCGCCTATTTCCGGGCCATGAGCCTTGATCCGGAATTCGCCTCGGCAGTCAACAACGCGCTTGCCGTGCTGGCCAACTGGGGCGTCGAGCTTAGCCGTCAGCGGCAGTTCGACAAGGCGCTCAACGTCGCGGGCATCGGCTTGCAGCTGGCGCCGCAGGATGCACTTCTCCTCAACAACCACAAGGCGGTTTGGCACCAATGGGCCGAGGCCTTGATGAAGGACGGCAAGAACGACGAGGCGCTGGCCATCTTGCGCCGCGCCGATCAGGCCATCCCGGACGCGGGTTTCGCCAAGATGCAGGCCTGGGTGTTCATCCGCGAAGGCGAGGAGCACATCAAGACCGGCAACTGGCAGAAGGCGCTGGCGGTCGCGGGGCCGGCGCTCGGCAAGCTCGATCAGGCGCCGCGCGAGGAAGTCGCCAGCTGGGCGGCTTCGATCCATGCCCGCTGGGTGCAAAGCGAAATGCGCCAGGGGAATTTCACCGCTGCCCTCGATCTCCTTGCGCAGCGGCTGGCCGAGCAGCCTGACGACAAGAAGATGACCAACCAGCTGGCCTATGTGGTGCAGGAACGCCTCCGTGATGCGGCCGCCAAAGACGGACCCGAGGCCGCCGAGAAGGCCATCCCGGAGCTTGTCGCGCGCTTCTCGCAATTCGGGGACGTGAAGCGCGTTGCCACGGCACATCTGCAGCGCTCCGTGCAGAAGCTGTCTGACGACGGCAGATACGAGGAGGCGCTCGTCGCCGCTGGGCGCATCGCCAGCGTCGTGTCCGACCAGAAGCTCGCCGGCGAGACGGCCGCTAACGTGTATGACCGCTGGGCGCTGAAGCTCGCCAAGGACAAGAAGTTCGAGGAAGCCCTCGATGTGTACGAGAAGGCGTTGCTGACGCTCCCCGACAAGAGCCGGGCCGAGAACAACATCCGCTTCATCGTGCAGGAATGGGTGAAGGACGCTGGCCCGCGCCTATCGCCGGACGCCACCAAGGATATCCTGCAACGGCAGATGACCCGCTTCGCCAATGTGAAGAACCTGGATGACATCGCCCGCGGATACGTGTCGCGCGCCGTGCAGGATCTCGTGCGGCAGAAGCAATACGACGCGGCACTGGCGTCGCTCAACTCCTATGCCGGCCTGCTCGGCGAGCCAAAGGAGACGGCGCGCATCGCCGCCCAGGTCTACGACGGGAAGGCCGAGGAGTTGCGCCAGAAGGGCGACTGGCAGGGTGCGGTGGACGTCTATGACGGCGGGCTGAAGAAGTACCCCAAGGACAGCCACCTCACCACCAATGCGGTCGCCACCTGGTACCAGTGGTCGAAGGTGTTCATGGACAAGAAGGACTGGGCCGGCGCCATCGGCATCTACGAGAAGGCGCTGGTGCGCTTCCCGGACAACGGCACGTTGCAGCAGAACCTCAAATACTGCCAACAGCAACGCGACAGGGCCAAATAGGCGCCGTGGCAAGGCTGTCCGCAGCGCCGCCAACGCAGGGAAGTCGAGCGCATGCCGTCCATCGGGACCGAGGAACGCGCGCAATTGGTCCGCTCGGTCGAGCGGCTGCTCGCAGATCAATGCCGCGAGGCCGACGTGCGGCGCGCCGATGGAGAGCGAGCGCGGCTACGATCCGAAACTGTGGCAGGCGCTTGCCGAAATGGGCGTCCTCGGGCTGATCGTCGATCCAGCCTACGGCGGCTCCGGCGCCGGCGCCGTGGAGCTCGAGCTGATCATGGAGCAGGCCGGCGCCGTGCTGATGTGCGGGCCATATCTGTCGAGCGCCGTGCTCGCCACCGCCCTGCTCAACGCCTGCGACGACGAAGACGCCAGACGCCGGCTGCTGCCGGCGATGGCGCGCGGTGCCACGATCGCAAGCGTGGCGCTCACGGGTGACGCCGGCACGCTGGACGCAGCGATGGCGTCATGGTCGCGGCGACGCCGGTCGGGGCAGGGCCTGGACGCTCGAAGGCGTCGCGCAGCTATGTGACGCATGCGCAGAGCGCCGACGTGCTGCTGGTCGTGGCGCGCGTCGAGGAGGAGCTCGGCCTCTTCGAGGTCGATCCCGACCGCGGCGGGACTGCAAATCAATCCGCTGCCGACCTTCGACCTGACGCTGCGGCTGGCGCAGCTCTCGATTTCAACGTCGGTCGCAGCGCGGCGCCTCGGCGCCTGCCGGGTGGGACGCCGTGAAGGCGGCGCTCGACCTGACTCTCGTGGCGCTCGCCGGCGAGCAGGCGGGCGGCGCGCGGCGCCTCCTCGACATGACGGTGGAATACGGCAAGAACCGCATTCAGTTCGGTCGGCCGATCGCCAGCTTCCAGGCGCTGAAGCACATGGCGGCCGATCTTGCTGCTCGAGGCGGAATCGGCGATCTCGGCCGCCCGCCATGCCGCCAAGCTCCTGGACGAAGGCTGCCCCGAGGCCGACGCCGCCGTCAGCCTCGCGGCCTTCGCCTGCGCCGACGCCTTCACGGCGTCGCCGCCGCCTCGATCCAGATGCATGGCGGCATCGCCTTCACCTGGGACCACCCGGCGCATCTCTACTTCCGCCGCGCGCGCGCCGACGCGCAGTTGTTCGGCAGCCCGCCGCTCCATCGCGAACGCTACCTGCAGCATCTTGGGAGCCTGACATGACCGACGCGAGCAAGACGATGCCCGACGATGCGCGCAGGAGGTGCGCGACTGGCTTGCCGCCAACTGGACGCGGCGAAGGTCGGCGACCTGCAGGAGTTCAGGACGACACCGGCTTATCGCGACTGGCTCGGCAAGGTCGTCGACGCGCGCTGGGCGGTGCCGCGCTGGCCGACGGAGTGGTTCGGACGCGGGCTGATGTCGACGAGCAGGGCCGCATCATCGAGCAGGAATTCGCCCGCGTCGGCGCGCCGGGCGCCGGCATGGACCGCACCCAGCTCTACGCCAACACGGCGCTCGCCTACGGCACGCCGGAACTGAAGCAGCAAGGTCATCCCCGGCATCCTGCGCGGCGAGATCACCATGTGCCTGCTCTACAGCGAGCCCGGCGCCGGCTCGGATCTTGCCGCCGTGCGCACCCGCGCCGAGCCGGACGGCGACGACTGGAGCGTCAACGGCCAGAAGATCTGGACGTCGACGGCGCCATGACCGCCGACTACGGCATGCTGCTTGCGCGCACCGACTGGGACGTGCCCAAGCACCAGGGCATCAGCTTCTTCTTCCTGCCGATGAAGCAGAAGGGCGTCGAGGTGCGGCCGCTGCGGCAGATCACCGGCGAACAGCACTTCAACGAGGTGTTCTTCACCGACGCGAAGGTGCCGGCGACGAACCTGCTCGGCAGGCCGGGCGACGGCTGGACGGTGCTGCAGACGGCGCTCGCCTATGAGCGCTCGGTCATGGGCGAACGGGCGCGCGGCCCGCGCCGGGCTCGCGGCGATCAGGCCGATACCGACCTGATCGCGCTGGCGCGCAAAGCTGGGGCGGCTGAGCGATCCCCTCCTCCGCCAGGAGCTGGCGCGCACCATCGCGCTACGGCAGCTCAACGAGCTCAACACCGCCCGCGCCAAGGCCGATCTCGAGCAGACGACGCTCGTCGTCGATCATGTCGCTCGGCAAGCTCGCGATGTCGCGCATCCTGCACGAGGAGGCGCGGCTGCGCACCGCCATGCTGGGGCGCCGAGAGCCTGCTGCAGGGCGAGCGAGTATCCGCTCGCGGACGACGCGAACTTCCTGTCGCTCAACGCCTATTTCACCTCGATCGGCGGCGGCACCGACCAGATCCAGCGCAACATCATCAGCGAGCGCGTGCTCGGCATGCCGAAGGAACCCGAGGCGGATCGCGGCATTCCGTTCAAGGACGTGCGCAGCGGGTAGCCGTCTCGCGAAGTCCTGATCGAGTATTCACGCTACCGTGAAACCCGCACCGCTCCTTGTCCGTAAACGTCACGCTATAGCTGCAGCGTGGAATCGTTCCAAGCGGCGCTAGCCGCCTGGACATCGCACCAAAGAGGGGACGGACGAGACATGAAAAGATCGACAGCAATCGCGCTGACCGCGCTCGTGAGCGCCGCCGCCGGGCTGGCCGCGAGCCTGACGATGGCCGATCCGGCCCGCGTCACGCTGCCGGCGGACTACGACCCGAGCAAGTACGTCCTGTACGGGGTACACAACCGGCCCGATAACGGCCAAGTCCGCTACCTCTATGCCAATACGCTTGCCGCCGAGGGCGCCAAGAAGGACGGCGAGCTGCCCAACGGATCGGTGCTGGTGATGGAGGTCTACAAGGCCAAGGTCGATGCGCAGGGGCAGCCGGTCGCCGGCGCCGACGGCATCTTCGAGAAGGGTGACCTGTTCTTCTTCGGCCTCATGGAGAAACAGCCGGGCTGGGGCAAGGACATCCCCGAGAACATCCGCAACGGCGACTGGAACTACACCACCTACTCGCCGCAGAAGACCAACCGCCTCGACACCAAGGAAGAGCCCTGCCTGGCGTGCCACAAGATGGTTGGAGCGGCGGCCGACTACGTGCTGAGCTATGACGAGCTCGTCGCCAAAGTGCGCGGCACCGTGCCGAAGGTCACGGCAAGCTCCGAGCCGGCCGGGGCGCCTTCCGCCGATCGCGGCAAGATGCTGTTCACCCGCTGCACCAACTGCCACACCGCCGACAAGTCGGGCAAACACAAGGTCGGCCCGAATCTCGGCGGCGTGATCGGCCGCGATACCGCGGCGGCCGCGGGCTACACCTACTCGACGGCGCTGAAGGGCCAGGGCGGCAGGTGGGACGAGGCGCGGCTGTCGGACTGGCTGATCAGCCCGCAGGCCTTCGCGTCCGGCACCAAGATGGTGTTCCAGGGCTTCCCGAAGGCGCAGGACCGCGCCGACGTCATCGCCTATCTCAAGACGCTGAACTGAGCGACCCGATCCAACCTGGAGAGAACGGCGGCCAGGTGGCCGCCGTTTTCATTTTCGGCGCTGTGTGTGCAAACTTGCGAGGTCAAGCGCAGCATCGGAGACGACGACATGACCGCGCCGAAACCGATCGAGTACAGCGAAGCCCCGGCGGCGGTGCGCGCCGTGTTCGACGACATCAAGACGTCGCGCAACGTGCCCGACGTGAACAATTTCTGGAAATATCTGGCGCGCGATCCGGCACTGCTCGAGCGCACCTGGGAGAGCGTCAAGGCGGTGATGGCGCCCGGCGCGCTCGACCCGCTGACCAAGGAGATGGTCTATCTCGCGGTCAGCGTCACCAACGGCTGCGGCTATTGCATCGCGAGCCACGGCGCCGCGGCCCGGAAGGCCGGCATGAGCGAGGCGATGTTCGGCGAGCTGATGGCGGTGGTCGGCATGGCCAACGAGACCAACCGCCTCGCCAACGGCTACCGCGTGCCGATCGATGCGGCCTTCGAGGGGTAGGGGAACCCGTCCGCAGCCCGCGCATTGATTCTGCACGTGCGCCGAGTGGCAACCGGCCATAACGGGGAAGATGGACGCAGTTGATTTTGCCGGTTTCTGACTGCGGCAGCAACGCATCGGTAGGCGTAGCGTCTAACCCGTTCTCGGCGCACGTGCCTTTCCGCCACCGGCGCCGCACGGCTGCTTCTGCACGCCTTGGTCCTACTGCGCCGCGACCATCTTGGTCTTCGGCCAGCGCGAGGCCACAAGCGGCAGCACCTCCTCGATCACGCGGCGAGTTTGCGCCATCACCACTTCGCCGCTGCCGCCCACCGGCCGCAGCACGAATTTGGAGATGCCGGCGTCCACATACTCGGCAACCCGCGCCATGACGGTATCGGTATCGCCAATGGCGAAGTGACGCTCCGGATCGCGGCCGGTGCGCTTGACGAAGGCGGCCTTGGCGGCCGTCACATTGGCATCCGTGGCGCGCCCAAAATGGAACGGGATGTTCACGCCATAGTGGTCGTCGTCGATGCTGCGCCCGGCTTCCACCGTCGCGATCTTGATGGCGGCCACCATGCGGGCGGCATCGGCCGGCGTCTCGCCGCCGCCCACCCAGCCGGTGCCCAAGCGTGCCGTGCGCCGCACGGCCGCGTCGGAGGAGCCGCCGATCCAGATCGGCAAGTCCGCCTGCACGGGGCGCGGCAAGATGGAGGCGCCGGCGAGGCGGAAATGCTTGCCCGCGAAGTCGACGCTCTCCTCGTTCCACAGGCGCCGCACGATCGTGAGCGCCTCGTCGGTCCGCGAGCCCCGCGTGCGCGTGTCGACGCCGAGCGCCTGCCATTCCGGACCAAGCGGGCTGCCGATGCCGAAGGCCGGCAGCAAGCGCCCGTCGGACAGCACGTCGATGGTGGCGCATTGCTTGGCCACCAGCACAGGATCCCGGAACGCCAGCGACAGCACGTTCATGCCGAACTTCAGGCGCCGCGTGCGGCCGGCCAACGCGGCCATCGCGGTCATGGATTCCAGGATCGGCTGGCGACTGACGATGCGGTCGGTCTGCCACAGGGAGTTGGCGCCGCCGGCCTCGCACAGATCGACGAAGCGCCAATAGCCCGCAGCATCGGCGAACGGAAAATCGGCGAGGCCGAGACCAATGGCGATCGACACGCGGCTACTCCGCGGCTTGTTGCAGCGGCGCCGGCGCCGTGTCGATGGGAAGACCGAGCGTGCGCCGGATCGACTTGTGGTAGTGGGCCAGCGCCGGCTCGTTGCGGCCATAGACGACGTGCGTCTGGGCGCCCGAGGCAAAGCCGATCTGCATGGTGCGGCCCGCCGCGAAGTCCTCGGTGGTGATCACCTTGATGGCGAGCGCCATATTGGCGTCCCAGTGCCGCCGCTCATCCTCGGACTGCACGGGCTTCGGGATGTAGAGCGACGTTTCCAGCACGGCGCGATCGGTGCGTCCGTCGACGGGGAACATACGGAACAGCTCGATGTGGTCGCCCTGCGGCGTGAACACCGTATTGGCGAACATCGAGTAGACGATGGTCGTGTTCCACATCAGGTCCCACTCGCTCTCCGGCGTGCTCTTCAGCCGGTCGAGCTTGGTGCGTCCGTAGACGAGACGGAAGTTCACCCCGAACGGCGTGAAGTCGCCGACATTGTGGACCAGGATGTCCTTGAGGCTTTCCTTGTGCAGGAAGCCGAAATGATAGCCCTCATGGAACGTGTCGACGAGCAGCTTCCAGTTCATGTCCTCGTGGTGCACATGCCGGTCGTGCAGGTGGTAGCTCTGGAGATTCCACGAGGCGAGATCGGGACTCATGCCGTCGAGCCACGGATCGATGTCGAGATCTGTCGAGCCGCCGGCGGCCGGCGTCGGCAGCACCCAGACCATGCCGTGCTTCTCGGCGAGCGGCAGCGGCGTGAGGGCCGGCCGCTCGGCCCTGACACCGGGGAATGACGAGGCCTCCTCGGGGATGCCGCGCAGGACGCCGTCGCGGCCGTACGTCCAGCCGTGATAGGGGCATGTGAAGGCGCTGGCGCTGCCACAGCCTTGCGCCACCTTTGAGCCGCGATGCCGGCAGACGTTGAGGAAGGCGCGCAGCCTGCCGTCGCTGCCGCGCACGGTGAGGATCGGCACGCCGGCGAAATCGTCGGTCCGGTAGGCGCCGGGTTGCGGCCAATCGCACGACAAGCCCATCACCAACGGCCGCTTCCTGATGAGCAGCTCCTCCTCGCGCTTGTGGCGCTCGGCACAGGTATAGGCCGTGACCTCGTTGTGCCAGGGCGTCTCGGCCATGGCGGTGGTTCCGGTGTCGATGTAGTGCAACAGCTTCTTGAGGACACCGATCTGAGCCGCGCGGTCCATGCGTCTTCCTCTTGCGAAACAACGCCATCAAGACGGCCCGCCATCGGCGGCGAGCCGGCTCATGGTTGCATATTGGCCGGGTTTGAAGAAGCGGTTGTCGGGCCGCGGCAGGCCGAGATTTTCCCGCAGCGTCCTGCCCTCGTAGTCGCGGCGGAACAGGCCACGGCGCTGCAGCTCCGGCACCACCTTGTCGACGAAGTCGTCGAGGCCGCCGGGCAGATAGGGGAAGATGATTGTGAAGCCGTCACTGCCGCGACCCGTCAGCCATTGCTCCATCTGGTCGGCGATCATGGCCGGCGTGCCCACGAAGGCGAGGCCCGCATAGCCGCCGAGGCGCTGGGCGAGCTGGCGCACGGTCATGCCGGTGCGCTCGGCCGTTTCGATCACTCGTTGGCGGCTGCTTTGGCTCGCATTGCTCTCGGGAATTTTAGGCAGCGGCCCGTCGGGATCGAAGCCCGAGGCGTCGTGGCCAAGCGCGATGGACAGCGACGCGATGGCGCTGTCGTAATGCACCAGGCTATCGAGCTTGGCGCGCTTGTCCTGCGCTTCCTGCAGCGTCTCGCCCACCACCACGAAGGCTGCCGGCAGGATGACCATGTGGTCCGGATTGCGGCCGAGCTTCTCCGCCCGGCCCTTCAGCTCGGCGTAAAACTTCTGGCCCTGCGCCAGGTTCGACTGCGCCGTGAACACCGCTTCGGCGATCTCGGCGGAAATTTGCATCCCGGCGTCGGAGGCGCCGGCCTGCACGATGACCGGCCAACCCTGGACGGGGCGAGCGATGTTGAGCGGGCCGCGCACCGACAAATATTTGCCCTTGTGGTTGAGGACGTGCATCCGGGCCGGGTCGAAGTAGATGCCGCCCTCCATGTCGCGCACGAAGGCGTCGTCGGCGAAGCTGTCCCACAGCCCCGTCACCACGTCGAAGAACTCGCGGGCGCGGCGGTAGCGCTCGTCGTGCTCCATATGTTCCTCGAGGCCGAAGTTCAGCGCCGCGTCCGGATTGGACGTGGTCACCACGTTCCAGCCGGCGCGGCCGCCGCTGATATGATCGAGCGACGCGAACTTGCGGGCGATATGGTAGGGCTGGTCGAAGGTCGTCGAGGCCGTGGCGATCAGCCCCAGCCGTTCCGTCACCACCGCGAGGGCCGGCAGCAGCGTCAACGGATCGAACGAGGTCACGGTGTGGCTGCGCTTCAGCGAATCGATCGGCATGTTGAGCACGGCAAGATGGTCGGCCATGAAGAAGGCGTCGAACCTGCCGCGCTCGAGCGTCTGCGCGAAGCGCTTCAGATGCCCGAAGTTGAAGTTGGCATCCGGATAGGAGCCGGGATAGCGCCAAGCGCCGGTGTGCAGGCTGACCGGACGCATGAAAGCGGCGAGACGAAGCTGACGGGGCGCGCGCATGGGGAGCCTTCTCAAGCAGACCTTGGTCTGTGCAATGTAGTGACGCTTTTTGCGGCGCAAAGTGGCAGGCCGCGGCACCGGTCGGCTGACAGCTTTTTCGGCACTCTACCCTTGGCAGCAACGTGGGGTGGTGCCTCGGCGGGGATTGCGTGGTGGTGCCAAATGCGCTTGTTCTGCCGTGAGAGCGCGCATGCGATCAGAAGCGATCGCATGCGCGCTCTAGAAGTTCTTGATTTTGTGCATGATCTTGTCCGAAAACCGCGCACACTTTTCGGGATCATGCACTCGAACAGGAAGACGGCGACGCCATGATGGTCGCAGACGGTGACGGGGCCGATCCCGCGTGGAGCGGCTGGGACGAACGCTGATGCACGAGCATCTGTTCATCGCACTTCCCAGGCGCCGAGTTCGATCCCACTCGCGCAAGTTCGACCGCCCCGGCTTTATCGCGGAGGCCGTGCGCCGCCTTGTGCAGCTGCGCAACGAGCATGGCGTGCGCAGCTTCGTCGATCCCTGTCCCGATCGAGCTCGGCCGCGACGCCGCGGTGATGAAGGAGATCTCCGAAAAGTCCGGAATGCACATCATCTGCACCACCGGCTTCTATTTCGAGGCCATGGGCCTGCCGGTTTATTGGCGGGCGCGGACCGTCGACGAGATCGCCGAGCTTTATATCCGCGAGATCACCCACGGCATCGGCGACACCGGCATCAAGGCCGGCGCCATCAAGGTGGCGACCGGCGCGCCGGTGGTGACCGAGATGGAGAAGAAGTTTCTGGCGGCGGCCTGCATCGCCCAGAAGGCGACCGGCGTGCCGATCATCACCCACACGCAGGATGGCTATGCCGGCCCCGAGCAGCAAGAGCTGTTCGCCGAAGGGCGGCGTCGAGCCGCACAAATGCCTGATCGGCCATTGCTGCGGCAACGCCGATCCCGGCCTACCACCGCCAGCGTCGTCGACGGCGGCTCCTATATCGGCTTCGATCGCATCGGGCTGACGCGTTTCATGCCCGACGAGGTGCGCGCCGACAATCTCGCGACGCTGGTCAAGGACGGCTATCGCGCGCAGATCATGATGAGCCAGGACCGGCATTGCGGCTGGATCGGCAAATTCGCCGCGCCAGATCAGCGCCGAGGAACAGGCGCGCATGGACGCGCTCAAGGCCAAGGGCGAATGGCCGCCGCCCTATACCTATCATGTTCACCGATTTTATTCCGATGCTGCACGGCGCGGCGTCAATCAGGCGGATATCGCCGCCATGCTTGAGGACAATCCGCGACGTTTCTTCGCCGGCGAGGCGTTGCCGAAGGCGGCATCGGCCTGAGCGGCACGTCAAACTGGCGAAAAGAGACGGGCCTCAAGCCTGTTCAGGCCGCGACGTTGGCGATTGTCGGATCGTCGAAAGCGTCCGAGAGGTCTCCAGGGGGCCGATCATCGTGCGCTTCGGCCAACCGCATCCAGGCGCCGGCGTTCTCGAGATAAATCCGCTTCGCCTCGCCGCTCGACGCCGTCGCGGCATTGT
Organism: uncultured Alphaproteobacteria bacterium; assembly: GCA_963812775.1. Lineage (GTDB taxonomy): Bacteria > Pseudomonadota > Alphaproteobacteria > Rhizobiales > Beijerinckiaceae > CAWEWH01. Next base: position 702,861 of record CAWEWH010000009.1, on the reverse strand, counting down.
CGAGGGCTTCCTTCGCGTAGCGTCGCAACCGGTCCGACAGGTTCATGGACGTGTTCCGTTGATGCAGGACGCCCGTCTAGAACAACCTTGTGTCAAGAATGTGAAGAGGAGTGATGGTCGCCTGCGCGCCGAGCGGGCACGACAAGCGTGCTGCGCGGGTCTCGTGACCCTATGCGGCTTGCGCTTGGCAGCACCCGGCGAAAGTCTTCCCCTACTGAAGCGGCGAGTGCGGCGCCGGCAGCATGATGGTGGAATGCATCTCGTCGAGCAGGCCGGTGCTGCTCTTCAAGAATTCCTGCCATTGCGGATCTTTCTGCGAGGCGCCGCGCGCCGCGACGCGGGCGTTGAGGTCCGGATAGGCCCAGAGATGGCACACCTCGTTGACCTGCGGCGCCTCTGTGACCCACAGGCCGACGATCTTGGAATATTTCTCCCGCGCGCCGAGCGCGCCGGTGAAAAGCTTCACCCATTGCGGCACGGCACCGGGCCTGGCGCGGTAGTTGCGGAACTCGTAGATGTTGGGGGTGCGCTCGGGGGCCGTCGGGCCCTTCACGCCGTTCAGCAGACGGATGTCCTGGCGCACGAGATGCGGGCGGATCAGCGGGATATACTCGGCAGTCCAGCGCGGGTTCTTGCCGAGCTCGGCGCGCACCCGGGTGCGCTCGTTGAGATCGGCATAGCTCCACAGATGCATCACCTGGTTGAGCGGCCCGATCTCCGTCTGCCATAGCCCTCGAGCTTGCCGTAGTCGTTCTTGCGGATGTCGAACGACACGGTGCTGGCGGCCTTCACCACGTCGGCCAGCGAGCCTTGCTTCAGCGTGTAGGTTCTCAGTTCGTAGATCATGGGCCGACGTTCTCCTTGCCGCGGGACGCGAGCCTCTTAGCAGTCTTTGGGTCCGGGTTCGACGTCCTGCGCCTCTCGCCTCGTCGTGAGCATCCGGCCAGGCGTGCCAAGCTTGCGGGACCGGGCTGTTTCTGCAAACAAGTTCCCATGTCGCAAGCCCTGACGTCCCAAACTGCCGCGCCCCAGGCCCAAAAGTCCCAAGCCCCGGGGGTCGCCGAGCATTTCGACGTTCTCATCGTGGGAGCGGGCCTTTCCGGCATCGGCGCCGGCTATCACCTGCAGAGGCGACTGCCCGGACAAGACGCTACGTTATCCTCGAGGGGCGCGAGGCGATCGGCGGCACCTGGGACCTGTTCCGCTATCCGGGCGTGCGCTCCGACAGCGACATGTTCACTCTCGGCTATTCGTTCCGGCCCTGGACCGATCCCAAGGCCATCGCCGACGGGCCCTCGATCCTGCGCTACATCCGCGACACGGCGCGCGACAACGGCATCGACCGCAACATCCGCTTCGGGCATCGCGTCAAGAGCGCCGCATGGTCGTCGCGCGACAGCCGCTGGACGCGTGGAGGCGGAGCGCGGCGAGAGCGGCGAGCGCGTGCGCTTCACCTGCCAACTTCCTGTTCATGTGCAGCGGCTACTACGACTACGCGGCCGGCTACGCGCCGGCGTTTCCGGGCCGCGAACGCTTCAAGGGGGCCGCATCGTCCATCCGCAGAAGTGGCCCGAGGACATCGACTATGCGGGCAAGCGCGTCGTCGTCATCGGCAGCGGCGCCACCGCCGTGACCCTGGTGCCGGCCATGGCCGACACCGGGCGGCGCACGTCACCATGCTGCAGCGCTCGCCGACCTACTGCGTGGCGCGGCCGTCCGAGGACGCGCGCGCCAACTGGCTCCGCCGCCATCTCCCCGCCAAGCTCGCCTACCAGATCGTGCGCTGGAAGAACGTGCTGTGGGGCATGTACGTGTACCGGCTCTGCAAGCGCCAGCCCGAGCGCATGAAGAACCTCATCCTCGGCGGCGTGCGCCTGGCGCTGGGGCCCGACTACGACGTGAAGACGCATTTCACGCCGCGCTACAATCCCTGGGACCAGCGCCTGTGCCTCGTGCCCGACGGCGACCTGTTCCGCACCATCAAGGACGGCCGCGTCTCGGTGGTCACCGACACGATCGACACGTTCACCGAGACCGGCATCAGGCTGAAGTCGGGCCGCGAGCTCGAGGCCGACATCGATCGTCACCGCCACCGGCCTCGACCTCATTGCGCTCGGCGGCGTCGAGCTCAGCGTCGACGGCCGGCGCGTCGAGCCCGGCCGGTCGATGACCTACAAGGGCATGATGTACTCCGACGTGCCGAACATGGCGATCGCGGTCGGCTACACCAACGCGTCGTGGACGCTGAAATGCGACCTGACCTGCGACTATGTCTGCCGCCTCATCAACCACATGGAGAAGCACGGCTACCGGCAGTGCATGCCGCGGCGCGACCCGAGCGTCGCCGAGCAACCATGGGTCGACTTCTCGTCCGGCTACGTCCAGCGCGCCCTCGACAAGTTCCCAAAGCAGGGCGCCAAGGCGCCGTGGCGGCTCTACCAGAACTACGCGCGCGACCTCCTGGCGCTGAAGTTCGGCGCGGTGAAGGACGAGGCGATCGAGTTTTCGGGCGGGGCGGCCGCCGGGATGCCACAGGGCGAGCGCGCGCCGGCGCCGGCGGAGTGACGAAAAACTCAGCACCGTCATGCCCGCGCTTGTCGCGGGCATCCACGTCTTCTCGCCCTTCGTAAGACGTGGATGGCCGGCACAGACCCGCGGATCGAGTCCGCGGGCTGCGGGCCGGCCATGACGACCTCACTCATGCCGCCACGTGGCACGCCGCGACCGTGTCGCCCAGCGGGCGCGGCAGCGGCCGCTCGCTTCTGCAGCGGTCGATGGCCAGCGGGCAGCGCGGATGGAAGGGGCAGCCCGGCGGCGGCGAGATCGGGTTCGGGATCTCGCCCTGCACGGGGGTGCGCGGGCGGCCGCTCATGGCGAAGTCGGGCACCGCGTCGAGCAGCATGCGCGTATAGGGGTGCTTGGGCGCCGCAAACAGCCGGGCGGCTGGCGCCACTTCCACGAGCCGCCCGAGATACATGACGCCGATGCGGTTCGCCATGTGGCGGACCACGGCGAGGTTGTGGGAGATCAGCAGATAGGTGAGGCCAAGCTCGTCCTGCAGATCGCGCATCAGATTGAGGATCTGCGCCTGCACCGAAACATCGAGGGCGGAGGTCGGCTCGTCGCAGACGATGAAATCGGGCTTGCCGGCGAGCGCGCGGGCGATGGCGATGCGCTGGCGCTGGCCGCCGGAAAACTCATGCGGATACTTGGCGCCGTCCTTGGGCGAGAGCCGCACATGCTCCAGCAAGTCGGCGACGCGCGCCGCGACCGCGGCCCGGGACAATTCAGGCATGAAAGCGCGGATGGGCTCGGCGATGATCGCTTGTGCCGTCAGCCGCGGGTTGAGGCTGGCATAGGGGTCCTGGAAGATCATCGTCAAGCGGCGCCGCAGCTCGCGGTTGCCAAGGCTGCCGCGGCGCGGCGGTGATGTCGGTGCCGTCGAAGACGATGCGGCCGGCGGTCGGCCTCAATAGGCCGACGATCATCTTGGCGACCGTCGACTTGCCCGACCCCGACTCGCCGACGATGGCGAAGGTCTCGCCCCTGGCGATGTCGAAGGATACCTCGGCGGCAGCCGTGAGGAGACGCCGCGGCTCGCGCTCGATGACCCGGTTGAGCAGCGGCCGCGACACGTCGAAGACGCGCGTCAGGTCCGCCGCCTGCAGCAACGGCGCCGTGCCCGTAATCTCAATCGGGCGCGCGCTGAAGGCCGCCTGGGAGGCGGTCATGTTCCGGCCGCCTCGGCGTGCGCCATCGCCTCTTCGAGAGCAAAGCAGGCGGCTTGCGCCGAACCTTGCGGCGTCAAGGCCGGCCGCTCCACGCGGCAGCGCGCGAAGGCGAGCTGGCAGCGGGGATTGAAGGCGCAGCCAGGCGGGATTTCGCTGAGCCGCGGCATGGCGCCGGGGATCTGCTCGAGCCGCGCGCGGGTGCCGGCGAGCGTCGGGATGGAGCCCATCAGGCCACGCGTATAGGGATGGCGCGGGCCCTGGATCACCTCGCGCACCGGCCCGATCTCGACGATGCGGCCGGCATACATCACGGCGACCCGGTCGGCCGTCTCGGCGATGACGCCCATGTCGTGGGTGATGAGGATGACAGCGGTGCCGCGCTCGCGCGTCAATCGCTTCAGCACGGCGATGACCTGCGCCTGCACCGACACGTCGAGCGCCGTGGTCGGCTCGTCGGCGATGACGAGCTCCGGCTCTGCCGCCAGGGCCAGCGCGATGACCACCCGCTGGCGCATGCCGCCGGAGAATTCGTGCGGATAGGCGTCGAGACGCTGGCTCGCGCCGGGGATGCCGACCTCGCTGAGAAGAGCGACGGCGCGGCGGCGCGCCTCGGCGGTGGAGACGGAGAGGTGCGTCTCGATCGTCTCGACGATCTGGCGGCCGATCGTATAGAGCGGGTTGAGCGAGGACAGCGGATCCTGGAATACCATGCCGATGCGGGCGCCGCGGATGCGCCGGAAGGCGGCAACGGAAACCTGGTCGATGCGCTCGCCCTGAAGGGTGACCGTGCCGCCGGCGATGCGGCCCGGCGGCTCCAGCAGCCGAATGATGGCGGCGCCGGTCAGCGACTTGCCGGCGCCGGATTCGCCGACGATGCCGAGCACCTCGCTGGCCTTGAGATCGAAGGAAACGCCGTCGACGGCGCGCAGGATGCCGCGCCGCGTCGGGAACTCGACCGTCAGGCCGCGCACCGAGAGCAAGGGAGTGGCGGACATCTGCCTATCTCAGCTTGGGATTGAGCGCGTCGCGCAGCCAGTCGCCGAGCAGGTTCACCGACAACGACAGGGCGAGGAGGGTGAGCGAGGGATAAAGCAGGATCCACCATTCGCCCGACGCGACGTATTCCTGGCCGACGCGGATCAGCGTGCCAAGGGAAGGTTTGGTCGGCGGCACACCGACGCCCAGGAACGACAGCGTCGCTTCCGAGATGACGGCCAGGGCCAGCCCCAACGTGGCGATGACCAGCACCGGCCCGATGACGTTGGGCAGCACGTGACGGACCATGATCAGCACCGGGTGGAGCCCGATGATGCGCGCCGCCTCGACATATTCCTTGTGGCGCTCCACCATGGTGACGCTGCGCACCGTGCGCGCATATTGCGGCCAGGCGGAGAGGCCGATCGACAGGATCAGCACGGTGAGCGCCGCCTGCTCGTGCGCCGTCGGCGGCAGGAAACCCTTGACGATGCCGAAGATCATCAGCGCCACGAGAATGGCCGGGAAGGTGAGCTGCACGTCGGCGATGCGCATGATGACGGCGTCGAGAGCGCCGCCGCGGAAGCCGGCGACGAGCCCGAGCGCGATGCCGAGGGACGCCGACAGCAGCACCGACGCGAAGCCGACCATCAGCGAGATGCGCGAGCCGTAAAGGATGACGGAGAGCACGTCGCGGCCCTGATCGTCGGTGCCGAGCAGATAGGTGTTGCCGGTGAACTGGTTCTTGGCCAGGGGCGGCGTCTTGCCGTCCATCAGATTGAGGCTCGCCGGATCGAAGGGGTTCTGCGGCGCCACCCAGGGTGCTGCAAGCGCCGCCAGCACGATGATGCCGAGCACGGCCGCCGAGGCGATGACGATGGGCGAACGGCGGAACGAGTAGAGAAGATCGCTGTCGAGGCCACGCGCGAACAAGCCCGGATGCGTCGTGACGGCCGGGGCGGGATCGAGCACGGCCATTGCGGTCCTCAATGCGTGGCAAGCGCGCGGTCGATCCGCAAGCGTGGATCGACGGCATAATACAGCAGGTCGACGGCGAGGTTCAGCGCCACGAATACCACGGCGACCAGCAGCAGATAGGTCGACATCACCGGAATGTCGACGAACTGCACGGCGTCGATGAACAAGAGGCCGACGCCCGGCCACTGAAACACCGTCTCGGTGACGATGGCGAAGGCGATGATGGCGCCGAGCTGCAGGCCGGTTACGGTGATGACCGGCACAAGCGTGTTCTTCAAGGCGTGGCCGAAATTGATGGCGCGGTCGGAGAGACCGCGGGCGCGCGCAAACTTGATGAAGTCGGTGCGCAGCACTTCGAGCATCTCGGCGCGCACCAGCCGCATGATCAGCGTCATCTGATAGAGGCCAAGCGTGATGGCCGGCAGCACAAGGGATTTGCGCCCCGACGGCGTGAGGAGCCCGGTCGACCACCAGCCGAGATTGACGACCTCGCCGCGCCCGTAGCTCGGCAGCCATCTGAGCTCGACGGCAAAAAGATAGATGAGGCCGATACCGATCAGGAAGGTCGGCAGCGACACGCCGATCAGGCTCGCGGCCATGACGACGCGCGACATGAAGCCATCGCGGTAGAGCGCGGTGTAGACCCCAAGGCCGATGCCGAAGGCAAGCGCGAAGGCGGCCGAGAACAAGGCGAGCTCCAGCGTCGCCGGCAGCCGCTCGGCAATGAGCGTCGAGACCTTGCGCGCCTGGCGGTAGGAGACGCCGAACTCGCCGCGCACCGCATTGGCGAGGAAGCGGGCGAACTGGACTGGCACCGGCTGATCCAGCCCGAGCCGCCGGGTCGCCTCGGCCCGATCGGCCAGGGTCGCCTCCTGGCCGAGCATGTTGCCGACCGGGTCGCCGACATAGCGGAACATCGAGAACGCAACGAAGCCCACGGCCAGCATCACGAGCAGGGCCTGCAACAGGCGTCGGATGATGAAGGCGAGCATGATGCAATTCCCGGCGCGGGCCGGACCTCACGAGGCCCTGGACCCGTAGGTCCAGGGACGGCGGCACGAAGGCGTCTCAGCCCGATCCGGACCGGCGGATCACATGCGCTTGAACGACAGCTCCTTGATCCAGATGGTGTTGTCCGGATGCACCTTGACGTTGAGCTGCGCCTTCATGCCCCAGGCATTCACCTGATTGTGGACGATGATGTAGTGGAGTGCCGGCTGCAGCACGCTCCAGAGGTCGGCGATGGTGCGGTTGCGCTTGTCGAGATCGACCTCGGAGGACAGCGACTGAATCTTGGCGTCGATGCCGGGGTTCGAGTAGCGCGTTCCGTTCCAGCCGCCGAAGCTGTCCTTCTGTGTGTGATAGAGGAACGACAGGATGTACTCGCTGTCATAAGGCGGCACGCCCCAGCCCAGCAGATAGAAGTCGACCTCCTTCTTCTGGATCTGTGGGAAGTGGAGCGACTTGGAGCGGGCATCGAGTGTCACCTTGATGCCGATCTGGCCGAGCATGCCGACCGCCGCCTGGCAGATCTTCTCGTCGTTGAGATAGCGGTCGTTGGGGCAATGCAGCGTGACGCCGAACCCTTGGCCGTAGCCGGCCTCCGTCATCAGCGCCTTGGCCTTTGCCACGTCGCGCGGCGGGATCGCGTCGAGCTCCTTGGTGTAGCCGTTGACGAAAGGCGGGATGATGGTGTTGGCCGGCATCGCCTGGTCAGCCATCACCACTTTCTTGATCGCCTCGCGATCGATGGCCATGTTCATGGCCTGCCTGACGCGCACATCGGCAAACGGGTTCTTGCCCTTCACGTCGGAGAACTTCAACTCGGCGTCGCCGATATTCATGCCGAAGAAGATCGTGCGGTTCTCGGGCCCCGCATTGACGCGCAGGCCCTGCGTGCCGGCGACGCGGGCGATGTCCTGCACCGGCATATCCTGGACGATGTCGACCTCGCCCGACAGCAGCGCGGCGACGCGCGTCGGCGCCGACTTGATCACCGAGAAGGTCAGCTCGGTGACCTCGAGGGGATAAGTATCCTTGCCCCAATAAGCGTCGTTGCGCTTCATGACCGTCTTCACGTCCGGCTCGCGCGAGACGAGCATGTAGGGGCCGGTGCCGTTGGCGTTGCGCACCGCGAAGGTCTCCTCCTTGGCGGCGAAGTTCTGCGGCACCTCGACCTTGTTCTTCTCGCTCCAGGCCTTGCTCATCATGAACAGGTAGGTGAGGTTCTGGGCGAGGAGCGGGTTCGGTCCTTTGGTCTTGATCTGCACCGTCAGGTCGTTGACCTTGATCACGTCCTCCACCGCCGTGAGCTGGCCCTTCATATCGGAGGTGGGCGACATGGCTCGCTTCAGCGAGAAGACGACGTTGTCGGCCGTGAACGGCGTACCATCGTGGAACTTGACGTTCGGGCGTAGCTTGAATTCCCACACCTTGGGATCGCTGGTGATCTTCCACTCCGTCGCGAGCGTGGGGACCAGCGAACCGTTGATGTGCCGCGTCACGAGTTGCTCGTAGATTTGGCTGTTGAGGTTGTGGGTCGGGCCCTCGTTCTGGGCGTGCGGATCGAGCGTCAGGGAGTTGCCGGATCGCGCCAGGCGGAGCGGCGTGGCTGAGGCCGCCTGGATCGCGAGAGCCGCCGTGCCGGCCAGGATGAAACCGTAGCGTAGGATGTGGCGCATAACCCCTCCTTAAAATGTGCGATTGGCGTCGAGCATGCCGCATGTGCGCCCGCCGATCAACTTGTGGGGAGAGCGACCAAACTGGCGCCTGCGGGCCGGCGGACGAGTTGCAGCGCGGCGGTCGGGGTCAGTATGCTAGCGTGAGCATGCCCGCGAAATCTCCCAAGGACGTTGGCCCCATCCTGATCACCGGCTGCTCGTCCGGCCTCGGTCGGGCTGCCGTGGCGCGGTTCCGGGCGGCTGGCTATACCACTGTGGCGACGGCGCGCGATCCCGCCAGACTGGCCGATCTCCGGGGCCTCGGTTGCGAAACGATCGCCCTTGATGTCACCGATGCGGCATCGCGGGCGGCGGCCGTCGCGGAGGTCGAGCGCCGCCACGGCGCCGTGGGCGTTCTCGTCAACAATGCCGGTTACGGGCAATACGGCCCGCTGGAGGAAATCCCCCTCGACGAGATACGGCTGACCTTCGAGACAAACGTGTTCGGCCTGGTCGGCATGTCGCAACTCGTGCTCCCCGGCATGCGCAAGGCCGGGCGCGGCCGCATCGTCAATATCAGCTCGATTGCCGGGCGCATCTCGACGCCGGGGGGCGGCGTCTATCACATGTCGAAGTTCTGCGTCGAGGCGGCGGCCGACGCGCTGCGGCCCGAAGTCAAGCCCTTCGGCATCGACGTCGTCAACGTCCTGCCCGGTCCGTTCGTGTCCGCATACCGCGAGAAGCTGCTGGGGTCGATGCCCGACACGGGACCCGACAGTCCCTATCTCGTGTTCAAGCGCAACCTCGGCGCCTGGATGCACGATTTCCTCGAGCCCGGCGCCTTCGGCGTGCTCACGTCGGAGCGGGTGGCAGGCGTCGTGTTCACGGCCGCCACTGCGAAGCGTCCGCGCACGCGTTATTTCGTTGGCGTGACGGCGCGGTGGGGACCGGTGGGCCGCGCACTGGCGCCGGACCGGCTGGTCGATTTCTTCATGCGGCGGCAGATCCCGCCAACCTGAGCGGCTTCTGCCTCAGCAGCTTCTGCCTCAGCAGCAGCGCAGCGCCAGGAGATCGAGCGATTGCACGATGGCCACGAGGCCGATCACCACGATGATCACCCGGGCGATCAACTTGAAGCGCGACTCGATCGGCAGGAAGCCGACCAGCCAAATGCACAGCCCGCAGACGAGGATCACAACGATGGCTTTGGTCAGCACGGTGATGATCATGGACGGGCCTTTCGAGGCGGCTGAGGGCGGCGGGACTTGGCCCGTCAGCGGTGCGATTTACCGAAACGAAACGCCAAATGTGTAGCAAAAGCTCCATGAGGGTTTTTGCGCTCGGAAAGGTTTCTCGTCTAAGCCCCATTCGAGCGGGGACCCGATGGCATTAATCATTTCCGAACGTCTCACCCTTCCGGTTTGGCCCGAAGGGCTGCCCCGGGCGATGAGCCGCGCCTTCAAGGTGGCGAGTAACGTCTGGCTGGGGCTGCTGATCTCGCTCGCATGCCAGTGGATCGTCGGCGCTGTCGTTGCCGTGCTCATCGGCCTGCTCGGCTTCGACATCACGTGGTCAACGTTGATCTTCAGCGCGATCATCGCGTTGCCGGTGGTCGTGCCGGCGACCATCTGGGCCATCCAGCGCATTCCGGCCCGCGCCTTTGGCGTCGCCGCGTTCTACCCGCTCACCGCCATCGTCACGGCCTCGTGGGGCTGGGTATCGCCAATCATCCGCCACGTGGTTCCGCTCTAGCGCAGGGCCGCGTCGGCAAGCCAGTTGCTATGCGGCGATGCTCTGCACGTGATCGACGGCGCGCTCTTGCTTGCCCGGCGGCGGCTCGTTGCGCCTGTCGTGCGCGGCCGCCATCCTGATCCAGGCCTCGGCATTCTGCAGGTAGATCTGCCTCAGCTCGCCTTCCGGCGACTCCTGGCGAGATCGAGATTTTCCTTGGCGTAGTGGCGCAGCCTCTCAGAGAGCTTCATGCCGGCCTCCTCGTCGAAAGCCCCCCGCACAGTCCCACTTCATCTAAGCAGTTCGGAGCGAGCATGTCTCCAACAAATGACGGCATCATGGCAATTTGAGTCAAAGCAAAAAGAAGCTTAGTCGCACCGCAACATTGTGAGGCGGTTCGTTTGTGCATCGCGCATAAGCTCGAAACGCCCGCTTGCCGGATCGCGCACAAGAAGCTCGCCCGTCGCCACACCAAAATAGGCGCCGTGCAGAGCGAGCTTGCCGCGCTCGACAAGGATACGCACGCACGGGAAGGTCATCAGGTTCTCGAGGCTGAGCTCGACGGACGCCATTTCGAGGCGGCGCAGGAAATCCGCGCCATCGTGCTTGGCGTGCGGGCCCAGGCTCGCGGCGGCTGGAGCGATCTGCGACATCCAGCGGCCGATAAAATCGCCGGGCGACAGAGGCTCCTGATCGTCCGCGAAGGCGCGAATGCCGCCGCAGGAGGCGTGACCGAGCACGACGATGTGCTTGACGCGCAGCGCCTGGACGCCGAATTCGAGGGCGGCGCTGGTCCCGTGCTGGGAATCGCGGTGCGGCTCGTAGCGCGGCACCAGGTTGGCGACATTGCGCACCACGAGGAGCTCGCCCGGCGCTGCGTCGAAGATGACCTCCGGCGAGACGCGGGAATTGACGCAGCCGATAACCATGATCTCCGGTTTCTGGCCGCTGTCGGCGAGCTTTTCGTAACGGTCGCGCTCGCTGGAGAAGCGGCCGGCCAGGAAGGCGTGGTAGCCGGCGGTCAATCGGTCGGGCAGCATCGGCGCATCAACTCCTCGCCGCCAAGCGCGGCCCCCCGCCATAGCAGACCGAGCCGGCCTGCTGAACGCGCCTCAATTGTCGCAGGTGGGGCTGTCGAGTGGCGTCAAGCGACGTTCACCTCGATGCGCTCGATCGGTAGGCCCAAGCGGCGAGGGTCGTCACGGGCCGGAAATGCGCGGCAAGTGAACGTGAGTATCGCTCGTCTCGGCTTCGTGCCGTCGAGCGCGAAGGTGATCGACTGCGGGGTGACGGCGAGCCGCTCGCGGGCGATCATTTGTCCGTCGAGATAGAGTTGGAGCTGGGTTCCGCTGGCCAGGTTCCGCACCGGAATGCAGGCGATAGTGACGCGATGGCGTCCCGCCCGCAGCCACAGGGGGATAGCGGCCATCGGCTCTGACCAGCGAAAGATGGCCGGGCCAAACTTCTCCAATGCAGAGAAACCGCAAGCCCCCACAAGCGGTGCGCTGCCGCCTTCTCGCGTGTAGGCCTGCTGGGGCGCCTCCGGCACAGCGTTCCGCAGCGACCAGACCGAGCGCAGGCGCTGCTGGTGGATGAGCGCCGCCACATACGCCTTGAAGCGAGCGCTCAGCTCGGCCGGCGAGCCGAAGCGCGCCAGGGCAAGGGCGGCCCGCGCCGCAACAACGCCCACCAGAGCCCGGGCGCGAGCAATAGCGTCGCCGGTGATCGCCGGCCCGGCCCATCGCAGCGCCGCCAGCAAGCAATCTCTCACGTCTCCCGGCCTAAGGCGCCACGGGCACGCCAGTTCCTTCGCGACAATTCCCAACATGTGGGCCGCCAGCCGCCGGTCATGGTTGCCTTGTCGAGTCCATTCCTCCGGAATTTCCAGGAGATGGCCGCCGGGCTGCCGGGCCTCTTGCGACAGATAGCGGGTCTCGCCGGCGATGAAGTCGCGGGTGAACGTTGTGAGTTCACCCAAATCGCCGACATAGTAGTGATGAAAGACTGCGTCGGGCAGATAGCCGACCTTCTGCCCCAGCTCACAATAGCCCGCCGCCAAGACCCACTCGGAAAAGTGGCCCAGACGCGCATCGAGCCCGCCGCAGCGCTCATAGCTCTCGCGGCGGGTCACGAAGCACTGATCGAGCACTTTGCGCCACGAAAGGCTCTCCATTGCCTGAGCAATGTCCGCCTCGTACATGTCGGCTTCGGCGCGTGACAGACGATTGTGAACGATGCGCACCGAGCGGCAGGACAACGCCGACCATTCCGGATGGGCCTCGAAGGCATCGACGCATTTTCCGAGAACGTCGGGTTCCGGCCAGCAATGCGCTTCGGTGAAGAACAGGAATTTGCCGCGGGCACGGGCGGCGCCGACGGCGCAAAGTGCGATATCGTGGCTTTCGTCGACGAATTCGAGGCGGACGGCTTCGCCCACGAGGGTCTGCAACCCCTGCCGGTCCCGGAAATCCGGCGGCACGACGATGACGACCTCGTATTGGGCGCGCGGCAGGGTCTGGGCCTGCCAGGCGCGCCAGCAGCGCTCCCATTGGTGGCGATGGTATTCCAACGGGATGATGACCGAAAACAGCGGGCCGGCCGGGTCGCCATCCTCCGGCCTCATACACCGCGCCTGTGCGGCATCTGGATGCTCATGGCCGGTCATCGGACGAACGCCCGCCGGGGTCAAGAATTGGGCAGGAACAGGCGGCTCGCCAGGCGCCCGAGCGGAACCAGGAGGTCGACAAAGCCATTAATCAAGCCGTCACTAACTGCGAATAGGCTTGTCGAAGATCGAACCGTGCCGCAAAGAACTTGCAATGAGGGAAAGATGAGTTGGGTTTTTGGTCCTGCTTTGCGCGCGCTGCCCGCGCTCCTGCTCCTCGGCACAGGGCTTTTCGCTCCTGCCGCCGTCGCCCAGGGCGTTTCGCGCGAGGCGGCCGCCTTCCGTGACCTGGCCGGCGGCTGGTCCGGGTCCGGCACGGTCAAGATGGTGAGCGGCGCCATCGAGCGAATCCGTTGCCGGGCGACCTACGCGATGGCCGAGGCGACCCAGACCCTCAACCAGGATCTGCTTTGCGCCTCCGACAGCTACCGAATCGAGATCAAGAGCGCCATCAAGCGCCAGGACAAGGATTTGTCCGGCGTATGGCATGAGCCGAGCCGCAAGGTGACCGGAAACCTCACCGGCTCGATCAACCCCGGCAGCATCGACATGCAGGTCGATGCCGGCCTTTTCTCAGCCCTTTTGACCCTCGTCCAAACAGGGCCCCGCCAGTCGCTGACCATTCGGCCCACCGGCAGCGATATTTCCGAAGTGATGATCGCCTTCACCCGGTCGCGGACCTAGGGCCCGACCCTTTCTGTCGAATCAAGCCGCCGCCATGTCGAGGGGCGGCTTCGTGTCGGCCGGGAGTGGCGACACATAGGGCTGTTCCTTGGTGCGGGCCGCCAGATCGGCCTTGGCGCGCGGGATCAGCGTCTTGTCGACAAGGGCCTCGATAGCGGTCGCGGCCATCACCTTGGCCACATGCGCCATGCCTTTCTTGGCGGCCGGCGTCTTCCCCTGGGCGGTCAGCTGCCAGGAATGGCCCGGCGTGCCGATGGCATAGGTCGAGCAGTGCGCCTGCACGGTCGGCACCACCCAGCTCACATCGCCCACATCGGTCGAGCCGATCTCCGGCGCGCGCTTGGATCGCAGCGGCACGATCTCGTCGCAAAGCGGCGCGGTCGCTGCGCTTCACGCCGACGCGCCGGAAGGCGGCGTTGATGTCGTCGTCCGTGAGCGTCGCCTGGATCCTCCGCGCGAAGGCGCGGTCCATGTCGTCGAAGGGGGCGGGACCGAGGCGCTCGTAGCATTCGTGCATCGCCTCTTCGAGGGGCGAGTTGGGCAGGAGGTTGGAGACGCCGCTGATCACCTCATGCCGACCGACGTTTCGGTCATCAGGGCCGCGCCCTCGGCCACCTTCTTGACGCGGGCTATCAGCTCGACGAGGTCGGGCAGCTCGCGCGAGCGGATGAGATAGCGCACCTTGGCGTCCGCCTGGACGACATTGGGCGCGATGCCGCCGGCATCGATGATGGCGGAATGGATGCGCGCGTCGCTCGGCATGTGCTCGCGCATGTAGTTGACGCCGACGCTCATCAGCTCCACCGCGTCGAGCGCACTGCGGCCGAGATGCGGCGCGGCGGCCGCATGGGCGGCGCGGCCCTTGAAGGTGAAATCGATGCGCGTGTTGGCGAGCGCGGCCGCTTCGGCCACCTCGCAAAATGCCGCCGGATGCCAGGTGATGGCGATGTCGACGTCGGCGAAGGCGCCGGCCCTGACCATGAAGGCCTTGGCGGCACCGCCTTCCTCGGCCGGACAGCCATAGTAGCGCACGCGGCCGAGGATCTTGTTGTCGGCCAACCAGTCCTTGACGGCCGCGGCGGCGAGCAGCGCGGCGGAGCCGAGCAGGTTGTGGCCGCAGCCGTGGCCATTGCCGTTGGGCTCGAGCGGCCGTGGCTCGGCGATGCCAGCCTCCTGGCTGAGCCCGGGCAGGGCATCGTATTCGCCGAGGAAGGCGATGACCGGCCCGCCTTCGCCAGCTTCGCCCATCACGGCGGTCGGGATATCGGCGACGTTGCGGGTGACGCGGAAGCCTTCGCACTCGAGCTCGGCGATATGCTCGGCGACCGAGCGGTGCTCGGCATATTGCAATTCCGGCATGCCCCAGATGCGGTCGCTGAGCGCTTCGAAGGGCGCCTTCTTGGCGTCGATGAGGCGCCAGATGGCTTCGCTGTTGCTCATGGTCGCTCCATGCGCCGTGGGCGCTATTTCAGATGCTTCGCCCAGAAGGCGAGGGTGCGCTCCCAGGCCTGATCGGCGGCCTTCTTCTGGTGCACGTCGGGACGCTCCTCGTTCATGAAGCCGTGATGGGCGTCATAGCGGTAGATATCGGCCTGCTTGCCGGCCGCTTTCAAGGCCGCCTCGAATTCGTTCACGGCCTGCGGCGTGCACCAATCATCCTGGTTGGCGAAATGCCCTTGCAGCGGCACGCGGACGTCGGCCGGCTTGGCGGCGGCGGCCGGCGGAATGCCGTAGAAGCAAACGGCGGCGGCGAATTCCGGCACGCGCACCGCCCCGATGATGGTGACGGCGCCGCCGAGGCAAAAGCCGGTGAGACCGACCTTGGCGGCGGAAGCCTTGAGATGCTGCGAGGCGCCGCGCACCAATTGATCCGTCGCCTCGAGGAAGTTGAGGGAGGTCATCTCTTTGTTGGCGGCGGCGGTGTCGTGGTAGGGCACGACGGTGCCGCCGTAGAGATCGGGCGCCAGCGCCGTGTAGCCGGAGGCCGCGAAGCGGTCGCAGATGCCTTTGATCTGGCTCTGCACGCCCCACCATTCCTGGATAACGACGACGCCCGGTGCATTGCCGGCGCTCGCCTTCGCAAGATAGCCGGAGCCGTCCTTGCCGTCCGGCCGCTTGAACTTGATGTCGGTGCCCATGCTGCACGCTCCCTCGTTTCGGGCGGCACCCTAGCCCCGATGAAGCAAGGGCGGCAAGCGCGTGCGCGAGCGCACGCGGGCCGGAAAATTTCGGAAAGCGTGGCAAGAAAACGGAAAGCACCTCGCATCGGCGCGGAAACGACGCGTCGCTATTGGTGATCCCGGACGGACACACATCGCTCTCCCGGGAGGGGCACCATGCACGATGTTCTCAATGGCGACGACCTCGCCGACTTTCGCGCCGTCGTCGGCGCGCGCATTCCGCTCGCGGCGTTGCTCGCATCGGCTTTTGTGATCGCCGACATCGTGTCGGTCATCGCGTTCCTGGCTTGGCTTTGATTGGCGCATGATCCGGCCCGAAGGGGAGCGCACGTCTCGGATCATGCGCTGGCGCGCCGCCGGCGGGGCAGTCTCGGACCGCGCAAGGCCATGCCTCGCCGGCGAGCGGCGTCAGAGTGGGACGGGATCCGGAGTCGCCCGAGGCTCCGGGTCCCCTTTCCCGTCGCTTTCTCCACATGCGGCCGCGCTGGCGCCACGCGCCGGGGCTGGCTGGCTCCACCCCCCAAAAAATGTTACCCGTCGGGACGGGGCGCGAGCGCCAACAGTGACATTCAAGCAGGGCGCGATTCGACGTGGGCAGTATCGAGGCGACAGTTGCGGGCGCGGCGCGCAAGCGCTTCCACCTCGTGCTCGTCAAGCCGTCGCACTACGACGACGACGGCTACGTCATCCAGTGGCGGCGCTCGACCATTCCGTCCAACTCGCTTGCCGTGCTCTATGGTCTCGGCCCGCGACTGCGCCGAGCGGCGTGTGCTCGGCGCCGACGTCGAGATCGACCATCGACGCTTTCGACGAGACCAACACCCGCATCAGGCCGGATCGCCTCGCTGCGGCGATCGAGGCGGCGGGCGCCGGCATGGTCATGCTGGTCGGCGTGCAGTCGAACCAGTTCCCGCGCGCGCTCGACCTCGCGCGGGCGCTGCGCGCGCGTGGCATCGCGGTGGCGATCGGCGGCTTTCACGTCTCCGGCGTCATCCCGATGCTCGACGGCGCCGATCCGGATCTCGCGCGCGCCACGGCCATGGGCGTGTCGCTGTTCGCTGGCGAGGCGGAGGGGCGGCTCGACGAGGTGCTGCGCGACGCATGCGCCGGCGCGCTCAAGCCGCTCTACAACCACATGGACGACCTGCCGGGCATCGAGGGCAGGCCGCTGCCGCATCCTGCCGGCCGAGCGCGTCAAGCGCACCGTCGGGCGCAGGTGACGAGCTTCGATGCCGGCCGCGGCTGCCCCTACCAGTGCTCGTTCTGCACCATCATCAACGTGCAGGGCCGCAAGTCGCGCCGCCGCTCGCCCGACGACGTCGAGACAGATCGTCCGCGCCAACCTCGCGCAGGGCCTGCGCCGCTTCTTCATCACCGACGACAATTTCGCCCGCAACAAGGACTGGGAAGCGATCCTCGACCGCCTGATCTATCTGCGCGAGCGTCGAGCGGCTCGGCTTCGCGCTCACCATCCAGGTCGACACGCTCTGCCACCGCCTGCCGAGCTTCATCGAGAAATGCGCGCTGGCCGGCGTCAAGACGCGTGTTCATCGGGCTCGAGAACATCAATCCCGCCAACCTCAGCGGCGCCAAGAAGAAGCAGAACAAGATCACCGAGTACCGCCAGATGCTGCTCGCCTGGAAGAGCGCTCGGCGTGCATCACCTATGCCGGCTACATCCTCGGCTTCCCCAACGACACGCTGGAATCGATCCTCCACGACATCGAGGTGATCAAGCGCGAACTGCCGATCGAGCTGCTCGAATTCTTCTACCTGACGCCGCTGCCGGGCTCGGAGGATCACCAGAAGCTGCTACCGCGCCGGCATCGCCATGGACCCCGACATCAACAAGTACGACCTCAATCCACCGCTGCACGGCGCATCCCCGCATGACGCCGCAGGATTGGGACCGCGCCTACATGCTGGCCTGGGAGCGCTATTATTCGTATGCGCATATCGAGACGGTGCTGCGCCGCGCGCCGCGACCATTCCGGCGCGGCGCTTTCGCATCAACATGATGAATGCCGCCACCAGCCTCGGCAATTTCAAGGGCTGCATCGAGATCGAGGGGCTGCATCCCCTCGAGGGCGGTCTGTTCAGGCGCCGCTTCCGCCGCGACCGTCGCCCCGACCGTCCGCTGGAGCCCGCCTGGCGTTTCTACCCGCGTCACTATGCCGACATGGCCGGGAAGGCGGCGCGCTGGGCGGCGCTGTGGCTGCGCATCGCCCGCATTTTCTTCCGCGTCGTGTGGGACGAGAAGCGCTACCAGTACACCGACTTCGCACTGACCCCGGTGACCGACACGGAACTGGAGACGCGCGAGCTGTTCCGCTCGCAGGCGGCGCGCGACTATGTGCGGCAGGAGCAGCGGCTCGCCGACCTGCGCCATGGCCGCGCCGGCGCCGAGAGCGGCAGCACCCGGTCCAACGCCGCTGCGCCGGTCGTCTGACCTTGAGCATGCTTGATCGGGGTCACTGAGGAATGTCGCGGCCCCGGGCGCTGATGATCGCGAGTGCCATTCCGGCGACGACCGGCAACGGCTTTGCCATGCGGCTTGGCATCTTTCTCGAGGCCTTGGCGCGCGTTGCGGAGGTCGATCTTGTCGTCCTGCCGGTGGGCGGCAGCGCCAGCGCCTCCTACGAGCTGCCCGCCCGGCTCGGTGTCTTCACCGGCGTCCTGCCGCTCGACGATCGCTTCGACACGCAGTTCGCGATGCTGATGCGCATCGCCGATCCGGCCGAGCGCCTCGCCGCCTTCCGCACGTTCGGCCGGCCGAGCTATTCCGCCTGCGTGACGGGAAGCGTGGTCGCCTATCTGCGGGCCATCGGACGCCAGCGCTCCTACGATCTCGTGCATGTGGGCCGTATTTACATGGCCGAGGCGGGGCTCGCGGCCGGGGCCACCGGCGCGCGGCTGTCGCTCGATCTCGACGAGGACGACTATGTCTCGCAGCAGAGCATCGCCGAGCTGCGTTTTGCGACGGCCGGCGAAGCCGCGGCGGGCTGGTTTCGCCTCGAGGCCGACGCGATGGACCGCATGGTGCGGACCTTCGGCGACAAGTTCGACCGGCTATGGATCGCGAGCCCCGAGGATCGCGACACGCTGGCCGCACGGCACCCCGATCTCGATCCGATCGTCATCAACAATGCCGTGGATTTTCCCGACAATACCGAACGGCGCGATGATGGTGCGACGCTGCTCTTCGTCGGTTCCTTCGGCTACCCGCCCAACGCCGAGGGCATCCTGTGGTTTGCGGACGAGATCTGGCCGCGCCTCAAGGCGCGCGCCAAAGGGCGCTTGAGGCGACCCTTGAGCACCATCGTCATTGGCGCCAATCCGCCGCGCCGCCTTCGCCGCCTTGCCGGCTCAGGGGCGCTCGCCAGACTCCTCGGCCGCGGCGAAGAGTTCGTTCTCACCGGACAAGTCCCGGATCTGCGGCCCTATTACGCCCGCGCCTCCCTTGCCATCGCACCGCTGCGGGCAGGGCGCGGCACACGGCTCAAGCTCATCGAGGCGGCGGCCGAAGGCGTGCCCGTCGTCGCCACCAGCAACGCCGCCGGTGGTCTGCCAACCGAGCCGCCGTGGGCGTGGATCGCCGATGATGCGGACGCATTCGCCGACGCCTGCGCCGCGGCGCTCAAGGACGGCGAGGAGAGCAAGCGCCGTGTCGCTCGGGGCCGGGCCATGGTGGCCGCGAGCTTCGACCGCGCCAAAGTGGTGCAAGGGCTTGCGGCGCGCTTCTCGGCGCTGGTCGGCGGACCAGACCGGGCGCAGCCGGCCAAGTAACCCGTGCGGTTGCCACATCTGAGGCGGCAACGTAGAGGAGCCGGCGGAGCCGATGAATGCCGGCCCTCCATTCGTAAAGAACACGAGTACAGAAGATGGATGCCATCGAGCCAGGCAGCCGCTACGTCAAGGTCGAGGGGCACGAGTTCAACCAGGTCCCGGACGGCTATGTCGTCTACCAATCCAGCCGCGATCGGGTGCATTTCCTCAACCCGACCGCCGTCATCGTCTATGAACTGTGCGACGGCAAGCACACCGTCGAGGACATCGCAAGTTCAATGCAAGCATTCTACAGCCTCGGCAGCTCGCCGCTCGACGAGGTCAAGACCTGCATCGCCAACCTGCTCAAGGAAGAGATCCTGAAACCGTGGACGACATCATCGTCCGCAGCATAGCGCGCGAGTATCGCGTCCACACCGCAGCGGTGGACGTTGCCGCGCATGTCAGGTTCTTCGCGGCAAAGCCGGATATCGCCGGCCCGCCGCTGCAGCCCATCGATGTTCCGGTCGAGGCTGTGCCGGAGGGTTTCAGGCTCGGCCTCCCGGGCGGCGACCTCATCGCCGCCTCGGCGCTCGAAGCCGCCAACCGGCTGTTTCACGCGATCTTCACGGGGCTCGAAGAGGAGGCGCCGGGCGCCGCCCTCATGCATGGCGCATCCATCGTTCATCGGGGCCGTCGCATCGTGCTGCTGGGCCGCAAGGGGGCCGGAAAGAGCACGCTGACGCTCTACCTGCTGATGCGCGGCTTCGATGTCGAGGGCGACGAGCACGTCGTCGTTCGTGAGCGCGATGTGATTGCACGGCCGCGGACGCTGCGTCTCAAGGAGGGGACCTTGGCGCTGGTCCCAGGACTGGCCGAGGCGGTCCGCCGATCCCCGTCCATGCAGGACGAGAACGGCGGTTTCGTCTACGCGGTCGACCCGTCGGTCTGCGGCCGGCCCTGGCGCATCGCACCAGGCGACATCGATGCGCTGGTGGTCCTGGCGCCCAATCATGGCGGCGGCTCCGCCCTCGCGCCGCTACCGAAAGACGATGCGTTTCAGCGGCTTGTGAGCGACTGCCTGATGCCCGAGCGCAACCGCGCGGCGGCCAGCGCGCGGCTGTTCAGCCTGGCCCGGCAGGCTGCTGCCTATCGGTTGCAATTGGGCGATCTCGGAGAAGCCGAGGCCTGTCTGCGCGCCGTTGCGGGAAAATCACAGTGAGGGATTCCCACAACGTAGCGTGGGGTCATGCGTTGCCGCGCCAACTTGCCCATGCAAAATGAACGCGACGTGTATCTGCGGGGCCGTCCGGGGAGCTGACATGAGCGAGGAAGTCGAAAAGAAACTTGAAGGCGTCGATCTAGAGAAACGTGAGACATTGCGGCGCATGATCGCCAGCACTGCCTATGTGGTTCCGGTGGTGGCCTCGTTTGCGGTCAGCGGGATGACGGTCGAGAAGGCCTTGGCCCAATCGTCCCATTCGCACTTCGTCGATCCTTTCTTCCGCCTCTTCTCCTGATCGCGACGCGGCGGAGGCGGCCGGCTTTTGATATGGTGCGGTTACGGTGCCTCAGGCTCGCGTGACCGCTGCAATGATCGTCAGGAACGAGGAGCAGACGCTCCCCGCGTGCTTGGCCTCGCTTGCTGGTCAAGTCGACGAGATCGTCATCGTCGATACCGGCTCAGACGATCGCACCCGCGATGTGGCACTGGCGGCCGGGGTCCGGCTCCACGACGTTGCATGGGCGGACGATTTCGCGGCGGCACGCAACGCCGCTCTTGAGCTTGCGCGCGGCGACTGGATCCTGTGGATCGATGCCGACGAGCGCCTGCACGTTCCTGAGCGCAGCACCCTGCAACGGCTTCTCGACGATCGCCGCGCCGTTGCCGCCACCGTCGTCTTCGAACCACGCATCGGCTTCACCGCCTATCGGCAAGTCAGGCTGTTCCGCAACGATCCGCGCATCCGCTTCGTCCACGCCATGCTGGAGACAGTGGGCCCCGGCATCGAAGCGGTGTGCCGCTCGGACGGCGTCACCATCGCGCACAGCGAGGCACGCATCAGCCACGTGGGCTACGAAGGCGACCTGACACGCAAGCACCACCGCAACCTGCCGCTCCTGCGCCGCGCCGTCCTCGAGCGTCCCGACCACGCGCATAGCTGGCAGCAACTCGCCGAGACGCTGGCGGCGCTGGGCGAGCCGCAGCAGGCCATCGCCGCCTGCCGCAGGGCGGTCGCCATCGCGCGCACGACCGCCGAACCGGCCCGCGACCGCGTCGACGGTTCGCTGGCCAACCAGACGCTGGCGCGCATCCTGGAGGAGCAAGGCCAAGACCCATTGCCGGCCATCGAGGAAGGACTCGCGGTGTTTCCGGACGACCGCGCGCTCGCCTTCATGCGCGCCCGCGCCATGGTGCGCGCCGGCCGCGACGGCGAAGCGCTGGTGGTCCTCGATGGCCTCTTGGCCACGGATGCCGAAACCTTCCATCACCCGATCATGGCCTACGACAAGCGCATCTTCAGCGAGTTCGCGCACGATCTGCGCGGTGCGGCCCTGCTGCATCTCGGCCGCGGTGAGGAAGCGGCCGCCGCCTTCGTGGCCGCGGCGGCGGCCGCGCCTGACAACCTCGCCTACCGGGCCAAGGCCGCGGCGGCGCGCGGACATGCGGCGCGGGCACGCGGGCACGGGCAAGCGCCGTGCGCTCCGTCCGACTGATCCCACGGTCCACATTAGGTTTGCATGAGCCGCATCGCGACCATCATTCCCGCCCACAACGCGGCGCGCTTCATAGGCGCCACGTTGGCGTCGGTGGCAGCTTCAGGCAGCGACCGCATTATCGTGTCGCTCGACCGCTGCACCGACGACACCGAAGCGATCGCGCGCGCGGCTGGCGCACTGGTCACCGTCTCGCTGCTTCCCGGCGAGGGCGCGGCCCGCAATCAGGGGGCGCTTTTGGCGCGCGATTGCGACTTCCTGCATTTCGTCGACGCCGACGATCTCGTGCGGCCCGGCGCCGCCAGGATCCTGTCCCGCGCTTTTTTTGTCGATCGCGCGGTCGTCGCCGCCTACGGCAATATCAGGCGGATCGACGCCGAAGGCGGCCCCTATGGCATCGGGCGCGTCGTCGCCACGCAGCCGAGCCCCGCTGGCCGCATCCTGAAGCGGCTACTGATGGCCAACGTCGTCTGCTGTCCCGCTGCGATCCTCGTGTCCCGCCCGGCCTTCGACGCGTTGGGAGGGTTCCGCACCGAGATGACCAACGCCCTGGACTGGCACATGTGGACGCGGCTTGCCACCCTCGGCACCTTCGTGCACGTGCGCGACATCGTGGCTGACTACCGCACGCATGTGGGGAGTGTCAGCCTGCCGCCCGTCATGAGGTCGGCGCCCTATCTCGCAACGCTCGAAGCCCTGTTCGCCGACGACCGGATCACGCGGGCCGTCGATCCGGAAGAGCTTAAGGCGCTCAAGGCGTGCGCGCGCGCCGGCATTTTTCATCACCTCGCCTCGCAGGAGATCCGTCACGGCGCCTATCTGCGCGCCGCCAAGTGGTTCCTGCGCTCCGCGTTCGCTGCGCCGGCGCTGGTGCGGCGCCACCTCGCGGTGCTCGAATGGATTTTCGCCCATGAGCGGCCCGCGGCTCGGGCAGGGCGCAGGCCCTAACGCCTGAGCCTCGGCAGCAGGGAGCCGACGACGTTGGCGCGCAGCGCGGCGCGCCCGACAAGTCCACGACCACCCGGGCAGGCGGCTATGCGGCTCGAGCGCCACGCCATGGCGATCTCGTCGGCATAGCCGGGATACTTGTACCAGGGACGCGGCTCCTGCATGCGCGCCAGGGTGCGCCGCCAGCGCGCCCGCGCATCAGGGGCGACGGTGAGGGGCGCCGCGAGCGGCAGAGCGAAGAGATCGGCGGCGGCGGCGATCCAGAACTCGAGCGCCGCCACAAGGCGCGGATGCCGCGCTGCCCGGCCGGCGAGCGCGGCGCGCTCTTGCGCCGTCATCTGGTGCATCGCCCAGGCAAACTCATAGAGGCCCTTGATGCTCATATTGCCGCGCGCGTCGGCGGAATGCCCGACATGATGATGCACCAGGTTGTAGAGCGCGCCGAGCGGCGCCGGCAGCAGACGCAGCCTCAACCCGTCCACATCGTGGCGCTCGCCGGCGGCAAGCAGCTCGGAGGTGGGCAACAGAGCTTCGACATAGGGGTTGCCGGCGCGGCGGTGGATCTCGACGTAGCCGGGCAGGTCGTGGCGCACGAGGGGCACGAGATGATGCCGGTGCGAACGTTGCGGCATGAATTGCGGCGGGCGATAGCCCTTCGCCATGAGGGCCGCCTGGGCCGCATCAGCGGCCGCGCCGGCGACGACAAGGTCGATGTCGCGCAGGTAGCGCCAGCGCGGCTCGCCGGTGAGCAGGGACTGGGCGCCCTTGATGACGAGGGGTTCTATGTTGAGCGCGTTGAGGGCACCGACCACGTCCTTCAGATGGGCCGCCAGGGACCCGCGGCGCTCGTGCAGCATTGCGGCACCGGCGACCAGTGTCCGGTCCGCCGCCAGCCCCCTGACCGCGGCCGGCAGCAGCCCCGACGGCAGGAGGCCGCGGGCCAGCAGGCTCGCCTCGAGGGCCATGACGAGGCCGAACTCCGCTGCCTGATTGGTCAGCGCCGGCCACAGTTGGTTGCTGCCCAGCAGCTCATCGCGGAGTTGCGCGGTGTCGGCGCTGTCGTGCCGCAGCGCCAGGCAGCGGCCCAGAAGCCGCGTCAACGCCGCCGAAGCGTCGATCGCCGTGATGCTGACTGCCTTTGCGGCCTGCGACTTGGCCTCGCTGTTCAAGCCCAAGCGTCCCCAATTATACTCGGACTTAGCCTTTAGATTGGTTCTACGACCGTTTGTCGACAGGGTTCGATGGCCCCTTCCTTTCGTTCGCTTGCCGCCAAATATAGCCGCCGCGAGCAGCGTATCTCCCGCTGGCGCAAGCCGCTCACCACGCGGCGCAAGCGCCTGCGGGCGTGGCTCAGCATGCTGATCGCCGACCATGGCTTGCTGCGGTTGGCCTTCCGCAACCGGCATCGCGTCAGCGACAAGCTGTGGCGCTCGGCGCAGCCGCTGCCGCGCGACATCGCCTGGGCAGCGCGCAACGGCGTCCGCACCATCGTCAATCTTCGCGGCGGGCGCGAATACGGTTGCTGGCCACTGGAGAAGGAGGCCTGCGAGGCGTTCGGCATACGCCTGATCGACATGCCGCTCTATGCGCGTGGCGCGCCGCGCCGGGAATCCATACGTTGGGCGGCACGGCTGTTCAGCGACATCGCGTATCCGGCGCTGATCCACTGCAAATCCGGCGCCGACCGCACCGGGCTTGCTGCGGCGCTGTTTCTGCTCATCCACGAGAAGCGGCCGGCCGGCGACGCCAGGGCGCAGCTCCACCTGCGTTACGGGCACATGCGCTGGACGCGCACCGGTGTGCTCGACGCTTTTTTCGACACCTTTGCGCGCGACGGGGAGGCGCGCGGACTTGCGTTCCTCGATTGGGTCGAAATCCCGCTACGACCCGGCAGCCCTCAAGGAAAGCTTCGTGCCGCGCCTCGGCCGCAGACGGCGGCTGTTGGCCGCCAACGGCGACGGGAGCGGGCGCTGAGCAGCGATGCGTTTGCGACGCCGCCTTCTTGATTGCTATAGTCGTCGGTACGCCCGAAGGAGCGGCGAATCCGGGCGAGGCTTGCGCCGGGAGCTGGCGATGCGCGTGAAGAAATCCTTGAACGCAGCCGGCCTGGCGATCGTCGGCACGCCGGCCCTCCTCGCGGGCGCATTGCTCGCGCAGCAGGGACCACCCGTTTTCGACGATACGGTCAACAAGAGGCTGGCGGAACAGATCCAGCGGGGCGGCGCTTCGTGCCCAGAGATTCGCGAAACGAAATTCATCGGCGCCGACGATCGCGGCAACATAATGCGGCTGAAATGCGGGGTGATCGGAGGCCCAGCGATCGAGGAGCCGACGTTCCGCCTGTATGTGACATTTCGTGGTGAGGCGCAGATTTCCATCTGGCGCGACTGAACGCACCTTGTCGACGGAACCGTCACAGGAACGACCTTGACGACGGCTCCCGCCACAGAGGACACGCCGCAACTCGGCCGCAGCAGCCTGCGGCGGCCGCTGCGTGACTGCTTCGACATCGTGACGCTCGGCTTCCTGCTCGCGCATGGCGTCTTCTGGATCACAATGCCGGCGCTGCTGGCGGGCTCGGTTCCTACTGACACCGGCGAGGCGCTGTTCTGGGGCCGCGAATGGCAGCTCGGCTATTACAAGCATCCGCCGCTTTCCGCCTGGCTCATCGAGTTCGAGCGTGGAGTTCCTCGGCGTCTCGCGCTTTGCGGTCTTTCTCGTGCCGCAAGCCTGTGTGCTTGCCGGCTTCGCGGCGGTGTGGTGGCTGGCGCGTCGCCTCACCAGCGCGGCGGGCGCTTTTCTTGCCGTCGCTTTGCTCGAGCTCGTCTTTGCCTTCACGTACAAGTCGCTGCGCTACAGCGCCAACATGGCTCTCCTGCCGTTCTGGGCGTGGACCATCGCCTTCACGTGGGCGGCGCTGGAAAACCCACGGATGTCGTCGTGGCTGCGGCTCGGTGTCGCCGTGGGGCTCGGCACGCTCGCGAAATACACCATCCTGATCCTCGTCGCCGCCATCGCCCTCTATTGCGTGCTGACGCCCGGGCGCCGCTGGGTCTTTCGTCACCCCGGACCTTGGATCGGCCTCGGCGCGGCTCTCGCCGTCGTCTCGCCGCATCTCTATTGGCTCTTCGAGGTGAGCGCCCAGCCGCTCACCTACGCGGCGCAATCGAAGGCCACCGCATCGGTTTTGGCCGCTCTTGCGCACGCCGCCATCTTCATCGCCCATCAGCTGGCGACGCATCTGCCGCTCGCCGCGGTCGTCGCAGCCTGGGCACTGGCCGCCGGTCGCCTGCGGCTTGGCGCCACCGAGGATCGGCCTGACGCGGCCACGCCGCGACGCGCTGAGGCGGTGCGCTTCCTGGCCTTTGTGGTCGTCGGCCCGACCGTGCTTACCGTGCTCGGCGCCTTGGCGACGGCGCAAAACGCCCCGACCGAGTGGGGATACCCGTTTCCGATCGCGTCCGGCCTCCTGGTTGTGCTGCTGTGTCCGTGGCTGGCGCGCGACGTTCGCGGCCGGCGCGGTGCCTCGTGCTGCATGTCTGCTGTACATGCTCTTGGTCGCCGCATTGGCGTCGGCGCAGCCTATCCTGATCCTGCAAGGCGCATTCGCCGGCAAGGCTCCCTATCCTCTCGCCTACGATGGGCCGGCGCATGGACGGCTCGTCGACGCGTTCTGGCAGGCGCGCCGGGCAACCCCGCTCGTCTATCAAGCGAGCCATTTCGGATCGCCGCAGGATCGCGCGCTGGGCAGCAATGTCGCGTTGTTCAGCCGCTTTCGGCCGAGCGTCTTCCATGCCGCCGACCCACGGCGGGCGCCCTGGATCGATGTCGCCGACTATCGATCGAGGGGCGGGACGCTTGTGTCGCTTCTGCCGATCGACGCTGGCCGGCCATACGGCGGCCTATGCGTCGAGGAGACGGCTCGCCTCGAACGGCCGACGCGCTTTTCCGGCTACGCACCCACCTTCTTCCACGTGGGACTGCTCGCGCCGTCACCGACCGCGCGATCGAGTTGCCCGTAGATGTCTCGGATCATGACGGGGGGAGGCATCGGGCAAGCCGCGGCAACAGTTCCGTGCGCGGCTGATCGAGCAGGAACAGGTAGGCGCGGCCGCGCGCCGTCGGCGCCTTGGCGGACTCGTAGGCGATGACGCCGGCGTAGCCGGCGGCAAGCCGCTCGCCGAACGGACATTCGGTCACGAAGATGAGGCGCGATGCGGTGCGACCCGTCAGTGGTCGCGTCAACTCGAAATGGTGTGCCGGCCGGCCTTCCTGGCCCCACGCCAGAACCTCCACGCCCGCAAGGCGAGCATAGTAGGTCAGCTCGGCGGCGAAGGCGCGTGAATTGGTGGCAATCGCTTCCGCGCCAGTCTGCCGGCGCGCTTGCTGCGCCGCTTCCGCAAGCTGACGCCAGCCGGCCAACTTTGCGTAGGGCTGTGTCCCGCGCACGAAGGGTAGCACGATGCGTTCCGGCATCGTGTCTGCGACAGCGAGCGCGATCTGCGCGGCCGCCCCCAAGGCGGCGCTCGCCGCCGGAAGGGTCCAATGCAGACGCATCAGCACCGCGGCCGCGAGCATGAAGGCCGGGAGAGCGCCGGCGGCCGCCCAATTGTCGTAGGCGCGGAACAGTGTCGCTTGCGCCGTCACCGCAACGTAGACGGGCACCGCGAGGCTGAGAAGCAGCCGGTCGGCATCAGGCAACTCGGAGCGGCGGCGGCCAACGGCGCGCAGCAGGAAGGCGGCCATGACCAACGGTCCCATGATCGCAAACTGAGCGGCCAGGAATTTGAGACCGTTGCCGATGCGAATGCCGAGGCCGCCGCGCCCGACCACTTCGCTCGAGTGCCCCACGGTGACAAAGCCGCTTGCGGCATTCCAGAGAAAGTGCGGCAGCACGACGGCGATCGCGACCAGAAGGGCTAGCGCCATCTGACGGCTGAACAGCCAACGCCGCTCCTTTGGCGCGACCACCGCAAGGACGATCAGGCCGAGCAGCATGAAGGCCATGGCGTATTTGGCCATGAGACCGACGCCGAGCGCCAAGCCGGCAAGGGCGCCCCAGCGCGCCGTTCCCGCCTCGCGCAAGCGCACGAGCGCGTAGAGGAATAGCGCGATGCAAAACAGCATCGGGACGTCGGTGGTCATCAGGCGAGCCGAGACGGCGGTGCCCGGTGCGAGGCCGAGCAGGAGCGAGGCCCAAAATCCCGTGGCCTCGTCGTAGAGGCGCGCCGCGGCCGCAAAGACGAGAAGGCTTGTCAGCGCGTAGATCAGCGGGGAGGGCGCCCGGATGCAGAACTCGCTGGAACCACAGACCAAGTCGGACAGGCGTATCAGCCAGGCAATGAGCGGCGGCTTGGAGAAATAGCCGAGCGCCAGCTCGCGCGACCAGTCCCAGTACTGCGCCTCCTCGACGTTCGAGCTCGATACGCGCCACGGCGAGCGCCACGAGGCGGAAAGCGAGAAGCAGTGCCATGGCCGCCACAGTGAGAAGCCGCCAGTTCACGACGCGCCGTCCGGCGGGCACGGCGGCCGTCGGGCTGGCACGGACGCTCACGGCAGCCCGCTCCCGACCTTGTCCTTTGACCGCATCTCCCGGTCACGCCCCTTCACCATCCTTCCGATCTATCGCAGAGCCGCCTCGGACGCCAATCGCCGCGCCACGGCAGTGAATCCCTGTCGCGCTGCCACGGCTCGAGGTGCTAGACAGGGATCGGGCGGCCGTGCCGCCCGCGGGGGGCATCTGTGGCGAAGCAGTTCGCGCTCGTTCTGGTGAAGCCATCGCACTATGACGATGACGGCTATGTCATCCAGTGGTGGCGTTCCGCCATACCGGCGAACTCGCTCGCCGCGCTCTACAGCTTGGCGCTCGATTGCGGCAAGCGCGGTGTCCTCGGGCCTGATACCGAACTCGTCATCCACCCCATGGACGAGACCAACACCCGCATCCGTCCGCAGCAGCTGAAGGCGCTCATCGACGCGGCCGGCTCCGGCATGGTGATGCTGGTCGGCGTGCAGTCCAACCAGTTCCCACGGGCGCTCGACATCGGGCTCGCGCTGCGCAAGCTCGGCGTCACGGTGGCGATGGGCGGCTTCCACGTCTCGGGCGTCATGTCGATGTTGGGCGGCGATGACGAGGGCCTGCGGCAGGCGAGCGCGGCCGGCATCGCGCTGTTTGCCGGCGAGGCCGAAGAGCGGCTCGGGGAGGTGCTGGCCGACGCGCGGGCCGGCCGTCTCAAGCCCGTCTACGACTATATGGCCGAGCTGCCGTCGATCGCCGGCACGCCGGGCCCGATCCTGACGACAGACCGCGTATTCCGGACATTCGGCAACGTGACGAGCTTCGATGCCGGCCGGGGCTGCCCCTACCAGTGCTCGTTCTGCACCATCATCAACGTGCAGGGCCGCAAGTCGCGGAGGCGGACCCCCGACGACATCGAGAAGATCGTGCGCAGCAACCTGGCGCAGGGGCTCAACCGCTTCTTCATCACCGATGACAATTTCGCGCGCAACAAGGACTGGGAGATCATCCTCGACCGCCTCATCTATCTGCGGCGCGTCGAGCGGCTGGTGTTCTCGCTGACCATCCAGGTGGATACGCTGTGCCACCGGCTGCCGGCCTTCGTCGAGAAATGCGCGCTGGCGGGCGTCAAGCACGCCTATGTCGGGCTGGAGAACATCAATCCCGACAGCCTGCTCGGCGCCAAGAAGCCGCAGAACAAGATCACCGAATATCGCAGGATGCTGCTCGCCTGGAAAAGCGCCGGCGTCATGATCTATGCCGGCTATATCCTCGGCTTTCCTAACGACACCGAAGAGCGGATCCTGCACGACATCGACGTCATCAAGAAGGAACTGCCGATCGATCTCCTCGAGTTTTTCCTGCTGACACCGTTGCCCGGCTCGGAGGATCACCAAAAACTCTTCCGCAAGGGCGTGGCCATGGACCCCGACCTCAACAAGTACGACTTGAACCACGTGACGACCGCGCATCCGCGCATGTCACGGGAGGAGTGGGAGCGAGTTTATCGGCGCGCCTGGGATCGCTACTATACGATGGAGCACATCAAGAAGGTGTTTCGCCGCGCCGCCGCCAATCCGGCGACCCGGGCGCGCATCAGCGTCTTCAATCTGATGTACCTCACCGTGTGGTTCAAGTCCGCGCTCTATATCGAGGGCATCCACGCACTGGAGACCGGATTCTTCAGGCTGAAGTTCCGGCGGGACCGCCGGCCATCGTTGCCGATCGAGCCGGCATGGATCTTCTATCCGCGTTTTGCCGTCGAGACGCTTGTCAAGCAGAACTCGCTGGCTCGCCCTTCTGGGGCGCCTCAGCTTCACGTGGTGGCGCATCTCGGTTGATCCGAAGCGGCACGAATATACCGACGAGGCGATGACGCCGGTGCGCGACGACGATGTCGTTACCAAGGATCTGTTTCGCTCTACAGCGGCGCAGAACTACGTCAAGGAGCAGCGGCGGCTCGAGGGAATTCGTCAGGCGCCCGGCGTGGCGCTCGCGGTAGGGCCATCAGACAATCTCATTGCGCAGGGCTGAATTGCCACGCCGCAGCCGCTCGAGATTGTCGAGCAGGAGATCGACGACGTTGGCCTCGTAGCGCCGGGTCTCGCCGGCCGTGTGCGGCGTAACGATGACTTGATCCATGCCCCAGAGCGTCGAAGACTGCGGCAACGGTTCCTCAAGGAAGCAGTCGAGCCCGGCGCCGGCGATCTGCCCGTTCGCAAGCGCGGCGATGAGCGCGTCCTCGTGCACGACGGCGCCGCGCGCCACGTTGACGAGAAGCGCCGAGGGCCGCATGACGGCGAGCTCGCGGGCGCCGATGAGGCCGCGCGTCTCCGGCGTCAGCGGACAGGTCAGAACGACGACATCGGCACGCGGCAGGATGTCGGCCAGGCGCTCCGGCCGCACCTGCTCGTGCGCGTCGGCCGCCCCCTCGGTGCCGCGCCGGACGCCGATGACATGCATGCCGAAGGCCCGCGCCAGACCGGCGAGCCGACGGCCGATGCGCCCGAAGCCGACGATGACGACGGTCTTGCCGGCAAGCTCGTCCTCGCGGCGGTCGCGATCGGCAATCATGCCGCGCCAGCGGTGGGCGCGCTGGTTGTCGCGTGCGCCGTGCAGCTGCCGCGTCAGGCCGAGGATGAGCGCCATGGCGTGCTCGGCGACAGCGCGCTCGTTGGTTCCCTGTGCGCTGGCGAGGCGGATGCCGCGCTCGGCGAGCGCGGCGCGGTCGTACTGGTCGGTGCCGGCGCTGATCGACTGGATGAAGCGCAGGCGGCTGGCCGGCGCGATGAGCTCGTTACGCCAAAGCCCCGACACGACGAGCACGTCGAGCTCCGCGACGCGCGCGGCGAGATCGTCACCCGTCCGCATCTCGAAATGGCGAATGCCGGTGCCGCGCGAGGCGAACTCGCTTGCCAGCGCATAGGCGACGTGCGCGAAGCCGATGGTCAATTCAGTCTGCGGCGGCAAGGCAGGAGACATGTTTGCATCCTGATGGAAGTCCGGCTTGCGGCCCCTCCGGGACGCCAGTAACGTGTGACAAGCCCCGTCTCGCTCCGCAAGAGCCGCCCTTCATGAAACACCGCAAGACGCCTGAGACGCTGCGTAGCGCGCGTTGGTTCGCGCCTGACGACCTGCGCAGCTCGATGCACCGTTCGCGCGCCATGCAGATGGGCTACGCGCCCGAGGAATGGCGCTGCCGGCCGGTGATCGCCATCATCAACACTTGGTCGGACATCAATCCGTGCCATGCGCATTTCAAGCACCGGGTCGACGACGTGAAGCGCGGCATCCTGCAGGCGGGCGGCTTCCCGCTCGAATTGCCGGCCCTGTCGCTGGCCGAGATCTATGTCAAGCCGAGCACCATGCTCTACCGCAACATGCTGGCCATGGACGCGGAGGAGCTGCTGCGGTGTCATCCGGTCGATGGCGTCGTGCTGATGGGCGGCTGTGACAAGACCACGCCGGCGCTGCTGCTCGGCGCCACTAGCGCCGGCCTGCCGGCCATCTACGTACCGGCCGGGCCGATGCTGCGCGGCAATTGGCGCGGCCGCGTCCTCGGCTCCGGCTCGGACGTGTGGAAATACTGGACCGAGCGGCGGGCCGGCACCATCACGCCCGACGAATGGACCGGCGTGGAGGGCGGCGTCGCCCGCTCCTACGGCACTTGCATGACCATGGGCACGGCCAGCACCATGACGGCCATCGCCGAGACCATCGGCATGTCGCTGCCCGGCGCCTCCTCGACGCCGGCGGCGGAACTCCAACCACATCCGCATGTGCTCAGAGTCGGGCCGCCGCATCGTCGAGATGGTGTGGGAGGACCTGACGCCGGCCCGCATCCAGACCCGCGCCGCCTTCGAGAACGCCATCGCGGTTGCCATGGCCATGGGCTGCTCGACCAACGCCATCATCCACGTCATCGCGCAGGGTCGGCGCGCTGGCCACGACATCGGCCTCGACGATTTCGAGACGATGAGCCGCAAGGTGCCGGTCATCGCCAATGTGCGGCCGAGCGGCGACACCTATCTCATGGAGGACTTCTTCTATGCCGGCGGCCTGCCGGCGCTGATGACGCGCATCCGCAACTTCCTGCATCTCGACGCCTTGACGGTGACCGGCCGCACCCTCGGCGAGGTCATCGCCAATGCGGCCGTCTACAACGACGACGTGATCCGTCCGCTCGACAAGCCGATCTACAGCGAGGGCGCGCTCGCCGTGCTCAAGGGCAACCTGGCGCCCGACGGCTGCGTCATCAAGCCGAGCGCCTGCGATCCGCGCCTGCTCAAACATAGCGGGCCGGCGCTGGTGTTCGACGACTACGCGTCGATGCTGAAGGCTGTCGATGACGAAAACCTCGACGTGACGGGCGACCATGTGCTGGTGCTGCGCAATGCCGGCCCGCAGGGCGGCCCGGGCATGCCGGAATGGGGCATGCTGCCGCTCCCCAAGAAGGTGCTGAAGCAGGGCGTGCGCGACATGCTGCGCATCTCCGACGCGCGCATGAGCGGCACCAGCTACGGCGCCTGCGTGCTGCATGTCTCGCCGGAAGCCTTCGTCGGCGGACCGCTGGCGCTCGTGCGCAACGGCGACCGCATTACGGTGGACGTTGCCGGCCGCAGCATCAACCTCGATATCTCCGCCGAGGAACTGGCGCGGCGGCGGGCGGCCTGGAAGCCGCCCGCGCCACGCTACGAACGCGGCTACGGCTGGATGTTCTCAAAGCACATCCGGCAGGCCAACGAAGGCTGCGACTTCGATTTCCTCGAGAGCCAATTCGGCCGGTCCGCGCCGGAGCCGGCAATCTTCTGAGGGCGGGGGACAAGCGCCCCGGTCGAATACGCGATTGTTGGCTTGACGCGGTGCGAATGGGTAGGGAACATCGAGGCGCGGCCGAGCCGTGCCGCGGGGAGATCGTCTTGAGCAGTGCAGTATCGCGGGTCACGGAAGCGGCAGCCGCACAGGCGGATGCCTCCGTGCCCGTGCTGACGCGTGACGGCGCCCGCGCGACCATCCGGCTCAACCGGCCCAAGCATGTGAACCGCATCGAGCCCGACGATCTCG
Source organism: uncultured Alphaproteobacteria bacterium (assembly GCA_963812775.1). GTDB lineage: Bacteria > Pseudomonadota > Alphaproteobacteria > Rhizobiales > Beijerinckiaceae > CAWEWH01. The sequence goes on along the minus strand of CAWEWH010000009.1, from coordinate 669,244 downwards.
CCGCGCTTGCGGCGCATCTGAAAGCCGTCGAGGCCGACCATACGATCCGCGTCGTCGTCCTCACGGGCACGGGGCGGGCCTTCAGCTCCGGCTATCATCTCGGCGACCTCGGCGAGCGCATTGCCGCCGCCACGCCCGCTGCGGCTGCGGCAGGCGGCGACGAAGCCTCGCCCTTTGAGCAATTCACCAATCAGCTCGAGAACCTGCGGGTGCCGACCATCTGCGCGCTGAACGGGCCGGTCTATGGCGGCGCAACCGACCTCGCGCTCGCTTGTGATTTCCGCATCGGCGTCGCCGGCATGGAGATGTTCATGCCGGCGGCTCGGCTTGGCCTGCACTATTATCCGTCCGGCCTCCGGCGCTACGTGTCGCGGCTCGGGCTGGCTGCCGCCAAGAAGCTGTTTCTCACCGCGGCGCGCATCGACGGCGACGAGATGTTGCGCATCGGCTACCTCGATCAGCTCGTGGCGGCCGATGCTTTCGAGAGCGCCGTTGCGACGCTGGCCGAGATGCTTGCGGCGCAGGCGCCGCTCGCGGTCGCCGGCATGAAGCAGGCGCTGAACGAGATCGCCCGGGCCGAATTCGATGAAAGGGCGGCGCGCGCCCGCCACCAGGCAAGCCTCGCGAGCCAAGACGTGAAGGAAGGCCAGGCCGCCTTCAGGGAGAAGCGGCCGCCGCGGTTCACTGGACAATAAGGCGGCGCCTCGAAGACATCCGGCGCTCGGAATAGGGAGGAGATGATGAAGCTCGATCGCAGAACCTTTATCGCCGCGGGCGGAGCGTCGATGCTGTTCCCGCGGAACGCCTTTGCCGACATCAAGGAGCACGAGGCAGCGCTCTACGATGCGGCGAAGAAAGAGGGCGAGATGACCTGGTACATCGCCCATTACACGTCGGAGACGTCCGAGCGCTTCGGGCGCACCTTCACCGAGAAATATCCTGGCGTGCGCATCAATGTCATCCGCTCGACGGCGCAGGTGGCGTTCCAGCGCCTGGCCAAGGACCTGCAGTCGCAGGTCGCCAATTGCGACCTCTTCGCGTCGACCGACCTCGGTCACTACGTGTACCTGAAGGAGAAGGACCTCCTGCAGCCATTCGATCCCAAGAACGCGGAATTCATCCAGAAGGAGTTCCGCAGGACCGATCCCGACAACCTCTTTCACACGACCTCGGCGACCTTCGTGTCGCTGCTCTACAACACCAACAAGGTGAAGGCGGAGGAGGCCCCCAAGGTCTGGCGCGACCTCCTCGACCCCAAGTGGGCCAACCAGGTTTCCGTTGGCCACCCAGGCTTCTCGGGATTCGTCGGCACCTGGGTGGTGCAGATGAAGAAGCTCTACGGCTGGAAATATTTCGAAGACCTGGCGAAGCTGAAGCCGCAGATCGGCCGTTCGATCATCGACACCGTCACCATGCTGGCTTCGGGGGAGCGCAGCGTCGCGGCGGGCCCGGGGGCGCTCGCCTATCTGCAGGCCTCGCGCGGCAACCCGATCGGGGTCTCTTTCGCCGAGGATGGCGCCGTGCTGATGGCCTCGCCGTCCGGCATCATGAAGAACGCCAAGCATCCGAACGCCGCCAAGCTGTTCATCGAGTTCCTCTACGGCCCCGAGGCTGCCGCCATCGGCGTCGACGAATACGGGACGCCGCTCCGAAACGACGTTAACCCGCGTCCTGGGGTGAAGAAGTTCTCCGAGATGAAGCTCATCGCGCCCACGGTCGCCGAGATCGTCAAGGGCATTCCGGAAGTTACCGAGCAGTGGCGGGACTTGTTCGGCATCTAGACGAGGGGCGCAGTGGCTGACGTGAGCGCAACCAATCTCGCCCACGGCGTGGCCGCGGCGGCGAGCCGGCCGAAGCTGCGCCCGCGCCGCAGCTTCGACCCGATGGTGATCGTCTGGATCGGGCTCGCCGTGGTCCTCATCTTCCTCGTGGCCAACCCGCTGCTCCGCCTCGTGGTGGACAGCTTCCGGGCCCCCGATACGGGCGAGTTCACGTGGCTGAACTACGTTGCGGCCTTCACCCGCCAGCGGCACCTACAGGCCATCTGGAACACGATGACGATGGCGACGCTCGCCTCCGCCATCGCGGCCGCGATGGCGGTGCCGCTCGCCTGGGCGGTATCGCGCACCGACATGCCGGGGCGCAGCTTCGCGCATGTCAGCGTCATTGCCGCCTTCATCATCCCGACCTTCCTCGGCGCCATCGGCTGGATGCTGCTGGCCGGCCCCAATGCCGGCTGGCTCAACCGCATCTGGACGGCGGTGACAGGGGAGGCGAGCGGGCCGTTCAACATCTTCAGCTTCTGGGGCCTGTCGTTCGTCATCGGCATCTACGCGTTTCCGCTGATTTACGTGTTCGCCCGCTCGGCCTTCGACCTCATTTCGACGGAGATGGAGGAGGCGGCGGCCATTCTCGGGGCCGGCGCGCTGCGCACGACCCTGAAGGTGACGCTGCCCTTGGCGCTGCCGGCCATCGTCGGCGCCGTGCTGCTCGTCTTCCTGGAGTCCATCGCGCTCTACGGGACGCCCGCCCTGATCGCCATCCCGGCCCGTTACAACGTCGCGACCACGCAGCTCGGCGTGTTCTTCGAATTCCCGTTGAAGGTCGAGGTGGCAGCCGCCTATTCCATGCCGCTGCTCGGCGTGACCATCGCGCTGCTCGGATTGCAGCGGCTCATCCTGGCGCGGCGCGGCTATGTGTCGGTGAGCGGCAAGGGCGGCGAGCGGCGGCTGGTGCGGCTCGGACCATGGCGCTGGGTTCTGGCCGCCTATGCCCTGCTGATCGCGCTCGTCTCGGTGCTGCTGCCCCTCATCGTCCTGCTGCAGAGCGCCTTCGCCAAGGCCTGGGGCCGGGGCTTCAGCCTCGACAACATCACGCTGTCCAATTTCTACCACATCTTCTTTGAGCAACTCACGGTTCGCCAGTCGATGTGGAATACCTTCTCGTACGCGGCGGTGACGGCGACGGTGTGTTGCGTGCTCGGCTTCGGCATCGCCTATATCGTGCAGCGCAAGCTCCTGCCCTTCGCCTCGGCCCTCGCCTTTTTGACGCTGGCGCCGGTCATCATTCCCGGCATCGTTCTCGCCATCTGCTTTTATGCCGCCTATGCCGGGCCGCCGATGCTGCTCTATGGCACGAGCCTTATCATCATCGTCGCCTTCATCACCCGCTTTCTTCCCATCGCCTTCATCACCGTCGGGTCGGGCGTGCGAAGTCTCAATCCGGAGCTTGAGGAGGCCGTGCGGATTCTCGGCGGCAATCGCTTCACCGTTCTCGTCAAGGTGGTGGCGCCGCTGCTCAAGAAGACCGTGCTCGGCGCCTGGATTCTCACATTCGTGCTGGCGACGCGTGAATTGTCGACGGCGATCTTCCTGTCCGGTCCCAACACGCGCGTGATCTCGGTGCTCACCCTCGATCTCAGCGAGCAGGGCCGCTACGAGATCCTCGCCGCCATGGGGGTGGTGTTGCTGGTGGTGACCACGGCGGTGGTGCTCGCCGGCATGAAGTTCCTGGGGCGCGACTTCATGTTGAGGCGTACGTGATGGCCAAGCTCGTTCTGACCAGTCTCACCAAGCGCTACGGCGATGTCGTGGCCGTCGACAAGGTCGATCTCGCGCTCAAGGAGGGCGAGTTCGTATCGCTCCTGGGGCCGTCCGGCTGCGGCAAGACGACGACGCTGCGCATGATTGCCGGCTTCATCGACCCGACCGACGGCACCGTCGAGATGGACGGCCAGCCGCTCTCGACGCCTGCCGGTGTCGTGCCGCCCGAAAAGCGCGGCATGTCGATGATCTTCCAGAGCTACGCCATCTGGCCGAACATGACGGTCTACGAGAACGTCGCCTTCGGCCTCAAGGTCAGGAAGCTGCCCGGTGCGGACGTGAAGCGCCGCGTCGGGGAGATTCTCGACATCGTTCAGCTCACGGCGCTGGGGCAGCGCTATCCCAACGAATTGTCGGGCGGCCAGCAGCAGCGTGTCGCTCTGGCTCGGGCCATCGTGGTCAAGCCGGAGGTGCTGCTTCTCGACGAGCCGTTGTCGAATCTCGATGCCAACTTGCGCGAGGAAATGCGCCGCGAGATCCGGCGGCTGCACGACGAGTTCCGCATCACCACCGTTTACGTGACGCACGACCAGGCCGAAGCGATGGCCATCTCGGACCGCATCGCCGTGATGAACAAGGGTCGTATCGAACAACTCGACGCGCCCTTCGCCGTGTACTCCAAGCCGCGCACGCGCTTCGTCGCCGGTTTCATCGGCCGCACCAATTTCATCGAGGGGCGCCGCGAGGGCGCGGCCATCAATTTCAAGGGCTTCGATGTTCCGGCTGCCGCCGTGACGGGGGTACGCGATCAGGCGACGGGGACATTCTCGGTGAGGCCGCAGAGCATGGTGCTGCACCGCTCGCGGCCGAGCCATGTCAGCGGCCTCCTGGTCGAAGGCAAGATCATCGAACGCACCTTCCTCGGCGAAACGTGGGATTATGTCTTCGGTGTCGATGGCGGAGAACGGCTGCGCGTGTTGGCGCCGCCTGCCAATGTGGTCAAGGAACACGAGCCCGTCTGGCTCGAGATCGATCCGGCGCAGATCGTGCGCGTCGAGGAAGACAGTGTGAGGAGTTGAGGATGAGTCCCAAGGCGCTCGAACGCTTTACCGTCATCGACCTGACGCGGGTGCGGGCCGGCCCGACCTGCGTGCGGCAGCTCGCCGACTGGGGCGCCAAGGTCATCAAAGTCGAGGCGCCGGGTGAAGAAACTTTCGGCAGCCGCGACAGCTCCGACTTCCAGAACCTGCATCGCAACAAGCGCAGCATGACGCTCAACCTCAAGGAGCCGGCCGGTCGCGAGGTGCTGACGAAGCTCGTGGCGCGGGCCGACGTGCTGGTCGAGAACTACCGGCCCGACGTAAAGCACAAGCTGAAGATCGACTACGAGACGCTGCGCAAGATCAATCCGCGCCTCGTCTATGGCAGCATCTCCGGCTTCGGGCAGGATGGGCCATATTCGAAACGTCCCGGCTTTGACCAGATCGCCCAGGGCATGGGCGGCCTCATGTCGATCACCGGCCTGCCCGGACAGGGCCCGGTGCGCGTCGGCATCCCGGTCGCCGACCTGGGGGCCGGCCTCTACTGCGCGCTCGGCATTCTCACCGCGCTCCTTGAACGGGAGGTATCGGGGGAGGGACAGTGGGTGCAGTCGTCGCTGCTGCAGGCGCAGATCGCGCTGCTCGACTTTCAGGCGACACGCTGGCTCGTCGACGGCGAGGTGCCGCCGCAGGCCGGGAACGACCATCCGACGTTGATTCCGACGGGGCTGTTCAAGACGGCGGACGGCTACATCAACATCGCGGTGGGCGGTGAGCCGATGTGGAGAAAGTTCTGCGATCTTCTCGGCGTCCCCGAGTGGCCGCAGGATGCGCGTTTCAGGAACGCGCGCGAGCGCTCCAAAAACCGCGCCGCGCTCAACGGGCTGATCGGTGGGATCACCGTCAAGCGCAACTCCGCCGAATGGGTGGCGCTGATGAACGAGGCCGGCATTCCGACCGGCCCCATCTATTCGATCGATCAGGTCTTCGCCGACCCGCAGGTCCAGCATCTTGGCATGGCCGAAACCGTGCAGCACCCGGAGCGCGGGCCGATGCAACTCGTGGCGCAGCCGATCAAGATGTCGCGTTCGCGCGCCAGGCTGGAGACCGCCACCCCCGCCAAGGGCGAGCATACGGTCGACGTGCTGCGCGAGCTCGGTTACGACGCGGCGGCCGTCGAAAAGCTCGCCGCGGCCGGCGTCATCGAGCTGCCGCGGCCAGCTCGCAAGGAGGCGGTGGCGTAGCGCGGCTGAGTTTCTCCGGGGGCAAGCGATGAGGCTCTTCACCTTTTGGCGCTCGATGGCGGCCTGGCGAGTGCGTATCGCGCTCAACCTCAAGAGCCTCGAGGCCGATCCGGTCTATGTCGACCTCGATACCGGCGCGCAACGCGACGCCGCCTATCGCGACGTTAACCCGCAGATGGCGTTGCCGGCGCTCATCGACGGCGAGGGTCCGGCACTGTTCCAGTCCCTGGCCATCATCGAATATCTCGAGGAGGTCCATCCTGAGCCGCCGCTTCTCCCGCGTGACCCGCGCGGCCGTGCCCGCGTTCGCGGGCTGGCGATGATCCTGGCCAGTGACAGCCATCCGCTGCTCGTGCCGCGGGTGCGCGGCTATCTCGAGCACGAGCTGAAGCTCACCGAGGCGCAGCGCCTGCAATGGACCCGCCATTGGGTGATGCAGGGCCTGACGGCCGTCGAGGCGCATCTGGCGCGCGGCCCGCAGACGGGGCGCTTCTGCCACGGCAACGCACCGACGCTTGCCGACATCTGCCTCGTGGGCCATATCGGCGTGGCCCGCAACCTGAACTGCGATCTCGCCGCGCTTCCCACGGCTGTGCGCATCGCGACCGAGTGCGCGACGCTCCCGGCCTTTGCGCGGGCGCAGCCCTTGGCGCAGCCGGACGCGCCGAAGGCGGTCAAGCCCGCTTCTTGATCTCGGGTTAAGCCGCCTTCGACAGGCCGGCCGATTTCGACGCCTTGGCATCGAGCTTCGGAGCGTCGGCTTGTGGAACGAATTTGGCGAGAGGCGCACCGCAAGCCGTGACGCATTGCTGCCAGGCCATGGCGTCAGCCGCGATACGCTCTGCCGCGCCCGCCGCCCAGGTCTGCCAGACAGTGAACGCCTCGACGGGCGTCGGCGCGCCGCACATGTTCTGCACGGCTTGTTCTGCCGCGCGTACGCCGACCTCGCGGCGTTCGAACCAGCCGCTGGTGAAATCCTCCAAGCTGTTGAGGATCCGTTGCTGCCCGTCAGAGAGCGAGCGCGCGCCCTGACGCGTCAGCTCCCGTGTTTCCGTGCCGGTCAGGAGACCTTCCCACGTGGTTTTCCAGGAACTCGGCGATAGTGAGGTTGGTCATCGTGCCTCCCGCTCTACGTGGCGCATGACGCTCCGGATACGGCTCACACTCGGGGTCACGCGCGAGACTCAGCGCCTCTGCAACGCCACATACGACCAGGCGACCAAGCCCAACTGGCGGACGCTAGCACATTATTGCGGCGAGCGGCGAGGAAGCTCGCGTGTCTCGCCTGCTGAACGCCACCGACGCCCTCAAGGCCATTGTCGGACCACACGTAATGGCACACAGTAGGACCGCATTCGGCTTGCGCGTTCCGTTTCGCATTAACGCGCGGCCTCGCGCTCGACCTGACCGGGAGGGATCAAGATGGCGGACGTGCTCATTGAGCAGCTCGAAGGCGGGCTTCTGACTTTGACCATGAACCGGCCCGAGCGCCGCAATGCCTTGAGCCCGGATCTGCTTGAGAGCCTGCTGCAGGCGGTGAGCAAGGCCGCCGTCAATCCTGACGTGGGAGCGGTGTTGCTGCGCGGCGCCGGTGGTACGTTCTGCGTCGGCGGCGACGTGAAGGCGATGGCGGAGCGCTCCGGCGGGGCGCAGGCTTCGGTCGAGCAGCGGGCCGACGATCTGCGCGCCCGCATGGAGGTGTCACGTATCCTGCACGACATGCGCAAGCCCACGGTGGCGGCCGTTGCCGGAGCGGCCGCGGGCGCCGGCCTCTCGCTCGCCCTGGCGTGCGATATCCGCGTGGCGGGCCGCTCGGCCAAGATCACCACGGCGTTCGCCAAGGTGGGCTTGTCGGGCGACTTCGGCGGCACCTATTTCCTCACCAAGCTGGTCGGTCCTTCGCGGGCACGCGACCTCTATTTCACCTCGCCCATCATGACCGGGGAGGAGGCCTACGGGGCCGGCATCGTCAGCCGTGTCGTCGCCGACGACGAGGTCGACAAGGTGGCGCACGATATCGGACGGTCGCTGGCCAAGGGGCCGCGCATCACGCTCGCCTACATGAAGCAGAACTTCAACATGGCGGAGACGCAGCCGCTCGCCGCCATTCTCGACGCCGAGGCGATGCAGCACAGCCGCTGCGCCCTGACCGAGGACCACAAGGAGGCGGCTGCCGCCTTCGTCGAGAAGCGTCAGCCAGTGTTCCGGGGACGCTGACGGAGGAGAGCCGACATGCTGCAGCAGAAGCAATTCACCGAGATCATCTTCGACACGCCGGCCGACAAGGTGGCGCGCATCACGCTCAACCGCGAGAAACAGCTCAACGCCTACACGACCCGGCTCACCGAGGAGGTGGTCGAGGCGCTTGAGACGTATCTGCGTGACGACGACCTGCGCTGCCTGATCGTCACCGGCAAGGGGCGGGGCTTCTGCTCCGGCGGCGATGTGAGCGGCGCCGACAAGCACCGCGACATCATCAAGGACAGCCAGCTCTTCCTAGGGCGCGAGATGCGCGACGGCATGCACCGGGTGATCCTGACGCTGGCGCGCATCGACAAGCCGGTCATCGCCATGATCAACGGCGCCGCCGTGGCCGGGGGGCTGGCGCTGGCGCTCGCCTGCGACATCCGCATCGCCTCGGAAGAGGCGCGGCTCGGCGACACGTCAGGCCGCTTTGGGCTGCTACCGGACGAGGGCGGCGCTTGGCTCTTCCCGCGCGCCATGGGGATGGACCGGGCGCTGAAAATGTCGCTGCTCGCCGAGGTCTATGACGCGCGGCAGGCCGAGAAGCTCGGCCTGGTCACCGAGGTGGTGCCGCACGCCGAGCTCGAGGCGCGCACCCTCGAAATGGCCAAGAGGATCGCCGCCATGGCGCCGCTTGCCGTCCGGCTCGCCAAGAACATGATGCTGCGTGGCCAGGATATCTCGCTCGAGCGCTCGCTCGGCGACGCGGCGCTGTCGGTGATGATCGCCAATCCGGCTGAGGACGTGCAGGAAGGCAAGAAGGCTTTTTTTGCGAAGCGTCAGCCAGTGTTCAAGGGCAGGTAGAATTGGCACGTGCCCTGCCGCACCGCGTGCACCCGGCAAGGCCGCTACCAGCCGCATCAATTCGTGGGCTGAAACCGCCGAAGGCGGCTGCGAGGCAAGGGAACATGACGCGCACGCGATCTTTGAGGGCCTGGGCTTATGCCTGCTTGTGGTGCGGCGCTCCGTTCGTCGCGGCGGCCCTCGCGGCAAGCCTCGTCGCGGCCGCGGCCGCCGAGAGCCCCTGGGGCGGGCCCATCCGGCCGCCGTCCCCGGAGAACGAGCCGTCGCGGGCGCTCGTCGCGCCGCCGCCCATGTGCGTGGTGGAAGCGAACACGTGCGTGGTCCCGGCCGGCGTGGCCTCGGGCAGCGCCTGCGCGTGCGAGATCGACGGCGTCGTCAAGACCGGCGTCGTGCGGCGCGTCAAGGCGCCGGCGCAATCGAAGTGAGCCGGACGTATTTCTGCGCGAACACCGCCGCAAGGCGCTGCTGCCAGCGGCCGAAGGCTTCGTCGGCGATGCTGATCTCCAGCGGCTTGCTCAATGGGCGCGGCGCCTTCTCGAGGATGACCGGCAGGCAGAACGGCGCGTAGAGCGCGCCGCCGGTGTCGCCGAGCGTCAGGAGTGCCCCGTGCATCGCCTCGCCGGCGTCGACCAACGAGAACACCATGGTCGACTGCCAGCCCTTCTCGTTGGCATGGACAAACATATACGGGCAGTTCTTGGGGAACGCGATATAGGCCATCTTCTCGTAGGTGTTTTCATTCGTGCCGGCCGACTTGCCGCTGATGCGCAGGCCGGGCCGGGAGTCCTTCCACTCGATGCGCACCGGAAACAGCCAGATGCGGCCGGCATCGCCGAAGGCGGGGCGCGCCAGCGTGTAATAGCCTTCGCGGTCGCGATAGTCGGCGTGCAGGTAGCCGCCGAGCTCGGGGGCGGCGCGCTCGAAGCTTGCGGCGCCGTCACGGAAGGAACGGCCGACATTGCGCTCGAACTTGATGAGCGTCTTATCCGAGAAGAGCCCCGTCACCATCTTGTCGAGGGTGCCCTTGGCGATCTTGAAGCGGAAACAGAATTCCTCGCGGCTCAAGCCTTCACGGGCGATGTGCTCCTTGATCGCCTGACCGATGGCCTTTCGCGCCGCCTCGTCCATCGCGTCAGAGCTTGTTGCGGCCGTCGAACTCGATCGGCTTGAGCGCGCCGATGTCGACGCCCTCGAGGCAGCGCACGTTGATGGCCACCCTGTCGCCGCCGTCCTGTCCCTTGCCGCGCGCGAAGGCCTCGACACCGCAGGCCGGGCAGAAGAGATGGTCGATCCTGTGCTTGTTGAACTTGTAGCTCACGAGCCCGGCGTCGCCTGACTTCAAGGTGAATTGCGGCGGCGGCACGAAGGTCCACAGGAAGCCGCGCTTGCTGCAGATGGAGCAGTTGCACGACACGATCTGCTTCAGGTCGGTCTCGACCTCGTACGCCACCCTGCCGCAATGGCAGGCGCCTTGATGTTTCGGCACGATTTTCTCCCTTTTCCGGCGGCAGTTAAGCCCGCCCGCCCCTCGGCTCAAGCCGGTATGTGCGCCGGCGCACGGCGAGAGGCTGCCACGCGTCGTACGTGTCACCTAACGCACCTGGCGGAGGGACCCATGGTCGAGCGTCTCATCTTCCCCACATTTCTCTTCCTCGCCCTCGTGGGCTGCTTCGTGGCGGTGGCGGTCCGGGCTCCTGCGCCGCCCAAGCGGGTTATCCCCGGCACCATCTTCCCGTCCTTCGTCGTGGCCCTGGAGGCGGACACGATCCTTGGCTGAATTCAAGAATTCCCGGCCGCAGTGGCGGACACCCCGTCATGCCCGCGCTTGTCGCGGGGCATCCACGACCTTCATGGCCGCAGAAGGAAGGTCGTGGGTGGCTGGCACAAGGCCAGCCATGACGGGGACTTATTCGGCGAGCCTCAGCACCGTCTGCAACAGGACATTGGCGCCCGCCGCGCAGTCGGCCGGGGTGGCATCCTCGGCCTCGTTGTGGCTGATGCCGTCCTTGCACGGCACGAAGATCATGGCGGTTGGGCAGACCGACGCCATGGCGCAGGCGTCGTGGCCGGCGCCCGAGACGATCGGCCGGCTCGAATAGGCGAGCGCCTCGGCTGAGGCGGCGATGGCCTCGCTCACGCTTGTGTCGAAACGAACCGGCGGGCGCATCCAGAAGCGGTCGAGGGTGATGTCGACCTTGCGGCGTTCGGCGATGCGGGCGGCGGCGGCTTCCGCCGCGCGATGCAGACCTTCCAGCGTCTCGCCCTTGTCGTGGCGGAACTCCAGCGAGAAATCGACCGTGCCAGGAATGGTGTTGCGCGAGGCGGGCTTCACGTCGGCGACCCCGATAGTGCCCACCGCGTCCGGCCCGTGCTCGCGGGCGATCGTCTCCACCGCCAGGGCGAATTCGGCGAAGGCGGTGAGGGCGTCGCGGCGCAGCGCCATGGGCGTCGTGCCGGCATGGCTCTCGTTGCCCGCGACCTTGCCATTGTACCAGGCGATGCCCTTGCCGCCCGTGACGATGCCGATGGTCTTGCGCTCCGCCTCCAGGATGGGCCCCTGCTCGATATGCAGCTCGACAAGGGCGCCGAAGCGGCGCTGGCCGACCGGCTCGTCTCCCTTGTAGCCGATGGCCGCGAGCGCATCGCCAAAGCGCATGCCGTCGCGGTCGGTCAGCGCCAGTGCCTCAGCCTTGCCGATCTCACCCGCATAGACGCCCGAGGCCGTCATGCCGGGCGCGAAGCGCGCGCCCTCTTCGTTGGTCCAGTTGACCAGGCAGAGCGGCGCCTCCGTCTCGATGCCGGCATCGTTCAGGATGCGCATGACTTCGAGCCCGGCCAGCACGCCGAGGATGCCGTCGAACTTGCCGCCGGTCGGCTGCGTGTCGAGATGCGACCCGAAGGCGACAGGCGGCCTTGCGGCATCGCGGCCGGGGCGCAGGCCGTACATGGTGCCCATGTCGTCGACCACGAGGGTCAGGCCGGCGGCCTTGATGGCGGCGGCCAGCCAGTCGCGGACCTGCCGGTCCTCAGGCCCCAGCGCCAGGCGGCAGATGCCGCCTTTCTGCGTGCCGCCGAAGACGGCGGTGTCCAACAAGGTCGACCACAGGCGCTCGCCGTCGACGCGCAGATTGGTGTTGGCCATCAGCTTCCCCGGTAGGTGGAATAGCCCCACGGGGTGACCACCAGGGGCACGTGATAGCTTGCCTCCGCCTCGGCGACGCCGAAGCGGATCGGCACGACATCGAGGAAGGCGGGATCGGCGATCGCCACGCCTTGCGCGGCAAAATAGCTGCCGATGTCGAAGCGCAGTTCGTAGCGGCCCATTGGCACGGGCCGGCCGGCGATGAGCGGCTCGGCGGTGCGCCCGCTCGCTTCCGTCACGGCGCGGGCGATGATGCGCGGCTCCGTCAGGGAGCAGATTTCGACGAGCGTGACGGCCACGCCGGCCGCCGCGCGGCCGTGATAGGTGTCGAGCACATGCGTCGAGAGCCGGCCGTGGACGGCGAGGCTGTCGGGGCCCGCGACGGTGGCGTCGAGGCGCAGCGCCGCGATGCGGCAGATCTCGTCAAGCGCGATGGCTCGCTCGGCCTCGGGCGTATTGGCAAGGCGCCGCTCGCCGGCACGCAGGATCGAATCCTTGGTGTGACGGCGGACGCAGACGATGAACGGAAAACCGAAAATCTCGCGGTAGGAATGATTGAGCAAGCGGAAGCGCTCGTACTCGGCCTTCGACAGTCGGTCGAGACCGGCGCTCGATTGCTCGGTCGTCGAATGGGCGGTGAGCTCGGCGAGCTTGACGCCGAGCTCGGGGTGGCCGGCGATGAGGGCGCGCTGCTCGTCGGGAGAGGCGGCGCGGAGCGCTGCCGTCATGGCGGCGAGGAGAGCCGCGAGATTGAGGAAGGGGCGACGCTGGGCAACGGCCTCGGCGATCCATGGCGAGTGCTCGAAGATGCCACCGACGGCGGCAACGAAATCGGCCTTTGAGGCGGCATTCAGTTTGGCGAGCGTCGTCTGCGTCACGCGGGGCTCCTACGACGCCGTCAGGGCTGATGCGGCAAGCGCCTTGTGGTTGGCGTGCCAGTGGCGAGCGATGTCGAGGCGCCGCGCCACCCAGACGCGATCGTGCCTTGCGATGTAGTCGAGGAAGCGCAGCAACGCAGCGGCTCGGCCGGGCCGGCCGACGAGCCGGCAGTGCAGGCCGACCGACATCATCTTCGGCGAGGTCTCGCCTTCGCGATAGAGCAGGTCGAACGAATCCTTGAGATAGCCGAAGAACTCGTCGCCGCCGGCGAAGCCCTGCGGATTGATAAAGCGCATGTCGTTGGCATCGAGGGTGTAGGGGATGATGAGGTGCGGCTCCTTTGGGCCCTTCACCCAGTAGGGCAACTCGTCGGCGTAGGAATCCGACGAGTAGAGAAAGCCGCCTTCCTCCATGACGAGCTTCAGCGTGTTGACGGAGCCGCGCCCGGCATACCAGCCGAAGGGGCGCTCGCCGGTCGCTTCGGTGTGGACGCGGATCGCCTCGTTGAGGTGCCGACGCTCCTCGTCCTCGGGCATATGGCCGTACTGGATCCATTTCAGGCCGTGGCTGGCGATCTCCCAGCCGGCCTCGCGCATGCCGGCGACCTGATCGGGCGAGCGCATCAGCGCGGTGGCGACGCCATAGACGGTGACCGGCATGGCGCGCTCAGTGAAGGCACGCCATAGCCGCCAGAAGCCGGAGCGGGCGCCGTACTCGAACATCGACTCGACGCTGATGTGCCGCTCGCCTTTCCATGGCCGCACGCCGAGCACGTCCGACAGAAATGCCTCGGAGGCCTCGTCACCGTGCAGGATGTTGTTCTCGCCGCCTTCCTCGTAGTTGATGACGAACTGCACGGCGAGGCGGGCGCCGCCCGGCCAGCGCGGATCGGGCGGATTGCGGCCATAGCCCTTGAGGTCGCGGGGATATGGGCTGGTCATGGAATGCTGTTCCTCACGTTCTCGCCTATAGAGCACAATCCGCATCTTTCGAAACGGATGCGCGCTCCAGGTTCTTGATTGCGCATGATCTCACTCGAAAAACCGCGCTCACTTTTCGAGATCATGCGCCAGCAGCCACGCGCCCAGGACGCGTCGCTCGTCGTCGGTCATCTGCGTGATATTGCCCGGTGGCATGGCGCGCGAGAAGGCGGCGTTGACGCCAATCAGCGTCGCGTGGCGGCGGATGCGCTCGGGCGTGTCGAGGGCGACGCCCTTGGGGGCGACCAGAATGTCAGCCCAGACCGGCTCTCTGGCATGGCACATGGTGCAGCGGGAGCCGATCACGCTCTCCACCTCGGCGAAGGCCGGCGCGGGGAGCGCGGCCGCCTTCACGTCGCGCCAGCCATCCACCGACAGGAGGTAGATGGCAAAGGCCGCCCAGGCAGTCGCCACCCAGGTCCACCAGGGGCTTTTCCTGCCCTCGTGGCGGGCATTGAAGAAGTGGCGGATGACCGGCCCCAGCGCCAGCACGATGGCGACGATGAGCCAATTGTACCGGCCCGAGGTGAGCAGCGGCGAATGGTTGGAGATCATCAGGAAGACGACCGGCAAGGTGAGATAGTTGTTATGCACGGAGCGCAGCTTGCCGGCGGCGCCCAGCGCTGGGTCGGGCTCGCGGTCAGCCACGAGGGCTTCCACGATCTTCTTCTGGTTGGGGATGATGACGACAAGCACGCTCGCCACCATGATGGTGCCGATCAGCGCGCCGATCTGCACGAAGGCGCCGCGGCCGCTGAATACCTGCGTGAACACGAAGGTCAGCGTCACCAGCGCCACGTAGCCGATGAGCGCAACGAGGCCCTGGCGGTGCTTCAGCGGCGAGCGGCAGAGCGCCTCGTAGGCGAGCCATGGCACGACTAGGCCGGTCAGGCTCAGCGCGATAGCCGCGGTCTCAGAGAGGTCGCCGCGGTCGGCATCGACGAGGAACAGCCGCGCGTTCCAGTAATACACGACGATGAGCAGGGCGAAGCCGGAGAGCCACGTGGTGTAGGCCTCCCATTTGAACCAGGTCAGCTCGTCGGGCATGCGGGCCGGCGCCACGAGATACTTCACCATGTGGTAGAAGCCGCCGCCGTGCACCTGCCAGGCCTCGCCCTTGACGCCGGCGGGCAGGCCGTCGCGCGGCTTCAGGCTGAGATCGAGGGCGATGAAGTAGAACGAGCTGCCGATCCAGGCGATGCCGGCGACAACGTGCAGGAAACGCAAGGCCATGCCGAGGATTTCTTCGAGAGCGAGGAACATGCTCAGACCTTTGCGCCGTCTGCCCGCATGGCCTCGACCGCCCGCAACACGCGCTCCGGCGTCGCCGGCGCGTCGAGCAAGGCAGCGCGGCGGTCCGCCGAAAGGCTCGAGACGGCATCGCGGATGGCGAGCCACACCGACAGCGCCAGCATCAGCGGCGGCTCGCCGATGGCCTTGGAGCGGAAGATGGTGTCCTCGCGGTTGGGCCGTTCGGTAAGCATGCGGACATTGAAGATCGGCGGCACGTCGCGGCTGCCGGGGATTTTGTAGGTGGAGGGGCCGTGCGTCCTGAGCGCGCCCTCGTCGTCCCAGACCAGCTCCTCGCAGGTGAGCCAGCCCATGCCCTGCACGAAGGCGCCTTCGACCTGGCCGAGATCGACGGCCGGGTTTAGCGACTTGCCGCAGTCCTGCACGAGCTCGACGCGCAGCACGCGCGTCTCGCCGGTGAGCGTGTCGATGGCCACCTCGCTCGCCGCCGCCCCATAGCTGAAATAGAAGAACGGCCGGCCGGTATTGGTCACCGGGTCCCAGTGGATCTTCGGCGTCCGGTAGAAGCCGGCCGCCGACAGCGACACGCGCTTGCGCCAAGCACATCTCAGCCAGCTCGCCGAACGGCAGGCTGCGGTTGCCGGCATGGACGCGGTTGTCGGCGAAGACGATGTCTCCGACATCGCACCTCGAAATGCTCGGCCGCCACCTCGGCCATGCGGCCCTTGATCTCGCTCGGCCGCCGCCAGCGCCGCCATGCCGTTGAGATCGGAGCCCGACGAGGCGGCGGTGGGCGAGGTGTTGGGCACCTTGCCGGTCGACGTGGCCGTCACCTTGACGCGGTCGAGATCGACCTGGAAGGCCTCGGCCACGACCTGCGCCACCTTGACGAAAAGGCCCTGGCCCATCTCGGTGCCGCCGTGGTTCAGGTGCACGCTGCCGTCGGTGTAGACGTGCACCAGCGCGCCGGCCTGGTTGAGCGTCGAGATGTTGAACGAGATGCCGAACTTGATCGGCATGGTGGCGAGGCCCTTCTTGATGATCGGGCTCGTGGCGTTGAAGCGGTCGATGCCGGTGCGCCAGGCCTCGAGATCGGCAACGCGTTCGAGCTCGTCGATCACATCGCTGCGATGATGTTGTCCTCGACCGCCTGGCCGTAGGGCGTGATGTTGCGCTCGCCGACGCCGTAGAGATTGCGCCGCCGCACGGTGTCGAGCGGCAGGCCGAGATGGCGGGCGACGACATCGATCACCGTCTCGATGGCGAACATGCCCTGCGGCCCGCCGAAGCCGCGGAAGGCCGTGTTGGAGACGGTGTTGGTCTTGCAGGGCAGGCCGAGCAGCCGGACATTGCGGCAGGAAGTAGCAATTGTCGGCGTGGCAAAGCGCCCGCGTCACAACGGCGGGTGTCAGGTCGGCGACGCTGGCCGCCGTTGGCGGCGAGCAGCATGTCGAGGGCGAGGATGCGGCCCTCGGCGTCGAAGCCCACATCGTAGCGGATGAGGAAGTCGTGGCGCTTGCCGGTGGCAACATGTCGTCGTCGCGCGGCAGGCGCAGCTTCACCGGCCGTGCCGCCTTGGCGGCAAGGAGCGCGGCGATGCCGGCCACGATGGTGGCCTGGCTCTCCTTGCCCCCGAAGGCGCCACCCATGCGCCGCACCTCGGCGGTGACGGCGTTGAACGGCAGGCCGAGCAGGCGGGCGACGCCGTGCTGCACCTCGGTCGGATGCTGGGTCGAGGCGTAGATCGTCATGTCGCGCTCCTCGCCCGGAACCGCGACGGCAATCTGCCCCTCCAGATAGAAGTGATCCTGGCCGCCGCAGACGACCTCGCCGGAGAGGCGGCGTGGCGCCGACGCCATGCGCGGCTGCGACGTCGCCGCGGGCGATGCGCTGCTCGGGCGCCACCAGCGCCTTCGCGGCCATCGCCTCGCGCAGGCCGAGGATGGCGGGCAGCGGCGCATAGGTCACGTCGACGAGCTGCACGGCAGCGCGCGCCGCGTCGAGCTCGTCGCCGCGACGGCCGCGATGGGATGGCCGACATATTCGACCACGTCCTCGGCAAGGGCGGGCTCGTTGCGCAAGATCGGGCCGATGTCGTTGACGCCGGGAATATCGGCCGCCGCGACCGCCGCCACGACGCCCGGAGCCGCGAGCGCGCGCTGAAATCCACCGCGACGATCTCGGCATGGGCGTGCGGCGACAGCACCAGGGCGGCGTGCGAGCGTGCCCGGTGGCAGCGGCATGTCGTCGAGGAAGACGGCCGTGCCGCGTACATGGCCGCGGGCGCTGTCGTGGCGCACGGCGGCGTGCACGCCGATCCTTGATGCGGCGCAGCGGCTCGGCGCTCATAGCGCCTCCAGGCGCACCGGGGCCTCGGTCGTCGTCTCGATGGCAGAGGCGGCGCACAAGATTGGCGCCGGCGGTCAGCCGATAGGCGGCACTGCCACGATGATCGTCCATCGGGGCGAAATCCTGTGCAAGAGCCTCACGGAGGCCGTCGAGCGCTGGACGAGCGCCATGGGCGGCCCGTGAGCGCGTCCTCGAGGTGTGGCGCGCGCGCGGCGCGTGCCGGCCATGCCGCCATAGGCTGCGGCGAGGGAGGCGAGCTTGCCGTTGTCGATGCGCGAGCCGGAAGGCGGCGATGACGGTCGCAATGTCCTGGTCGAAGCGTTTCGACAGCTTGTAGACGGCGAAGCGCTCGGTGTCCTTCAGCTTGGGCAGCGTCACCGCCGCGATAACCTCGCCGGCCGCAAGGGCTGTCGTGCGGTAGCCGGTGATGAAGTCCTCGACGGTGAGCCGCCGGGCGCCGTTGCGGCGAGCGCAATGCGACCGTGGCACCGAGCGCCATCAGGCACGGCAGCGTGTCGCCGATGGGCGAGGCGGTGCCGAGATTGCCGCCGAACGTGCCGAGCGCCCTGATCTGGCGCGAGCCGATGCGGCGCACGAGCGCCGCGAAGGACGGAAAGTGCACGTCGAGATGCGGCAACGCCCGCGCATAGGTGACGGCAGCCCCGAGGGTCAGCGCGTCGGCATTGCCGTCGACGCGTCTGCAGCTCGGCCACCCGCTCGGTTGAGACGAGCGACGGCAGCGGCTCGCTCGCCTTGCTGACCAGGAGGCCGAGATCGGTGGCGCCGGCGACGAGGCGCGCCTGCGGGTCCTCGGCCAGGGCGGCCAGGAGCTCCTCGAGAGGCGTGGAAAGCGGTAGCGCTGCTCCGCCTTCTCGTAGCGCATGCGGCGTGGACGCGCGGGCGAGCGCCGCGGCGCTGCGCGCCCTCGTCGGCGTCGTCAAGGCCGGTCGGCGCGGCGAGCGCGCGCCGGCAGGCCTCGACGATGGGGCGGTAGCCGGTGCAGCGGCAGAGATTGCCGGCGAGGGCGTCATGGATGACGTCGTCGCGCGGCGGATCGCCGGCGCGGCGCATCGCCTCGATG
Organism: uncultured Alphaproteobacteria bacterium; assembly: GCA_963812775.1. GTDB lineage: Bacteria > Pseudomonadota > Alphaproteobacteria > Rhizobiales > Beijerinckiaceae > CAWEWH01. The sequence continues at coordinate 650,688 of CAWEWH010000009.1, read as the reverse complement.
GCCATGACGAAACCCGGCGTGCAGAAGCCGCATTGCGTGCCGTCGCTTTCCATCAGGGCCCGCTGCGCGGCGCTCAGCGCACCATCGCGGCCGAGGCCTTCGACGGTGAGGAGTGCCGCGCCGGCGAGCTGCGGCACCAGCATCAGGCAGGCATTGACCGGCTGCCACGCGAACGTGCCGTCGCCAGGGCGGCCGACCAGCACCGTGCAGGCGCCGCAATCGCCCTCGGCACAGCCTTCCTTGGTGCCGGTCAGACGCAGCGTGTCGCGCAGATAATCGAGCACCGTGGTGGCCGGCGGCACGCGCGTTTCGGCGTGCTCAGCCCCGTTCAGCATGAAGATAATAGCGGACACGGATCACGCCGCCGCGCTCGACGACGAGCGAAAGGCCCAGCCGGTCATGCGCTGCTCCATGAAGGCGAACACAGCATACATGACGATACCTTCCACTGCGAGGGCGAGGAGGCCCGCGAAGACGAGGGGCATCTGAAAATTGGACCCAGCCTGCAACATGAGATGGCCGAGGCCATGATTGGCCCCCACCGTCTCCGACACGACGGCGCCCACGAAGGCGAGGGTGATGGCCACTTTCAACGAGCCGAAGAAATAGGGCATGGCGCGCGGGATGCCGACCTTCAGCATGATGTCGAGCTTGCTGGCGCCGAGGGCGCGCAGCACGTCCTCCAGCTCCGGCTCGATGGTGGCAAGCCCGGTCGCGACGTTGACCACGATGGGGAAGAAGGAGATCAGGAAGGCGGTGAGGATGGCCGGGATCTCGCCGATGCCGAACCAGATGATGAGGATCGGCACGATGGCGACCTTGGGAACCGAGTTGAAGCCGATCATCACCGGATAGAGGCCGCGATAGATGGTGCGCGACCAGCCGACGACGAGGCCAAGCGCTAGCCCGAAGGCGACCGCCATGGCAAAGCCCGCCATGGTCGTCCACAGCGTGACGAAGGAATTGCGCAGGAGCGGGCTCCAGTAACGGACCATCGCCGCAAAGACGAGGGACGGCGCCGGCAGCACCGCGGTATCGATCTTGAAGATGCGACACACGGCCTCCCACACCACGAACATGCCGATGGTGAACAGCCAGGGTGCAAGATCCTCGGCGCGCAGCTTCATGCCTTGCGGACCTCGGCGATCGTGTTGCGGAGCGCGTGTACGAGATCGGTGAAGCGCGGCTCATAGCAGACATCGAGGTCGCGCGGCCGTGCCAATTCGACTGTGCGGCTCTCGACGATGCGGCCGGGCCGCGCGCTCATCACGTGGATGGTGTCGGCGAGGAAAGCCGCCTCGCGCAAGTCATGAGTGACCAGCACGACGGTGAAGCCGATGCGCGCCCACACGTCGCGCAGCACGCACCAGAGCTCCTCGCGCGTGAAGGCGTCGAGGGCCGCGAACGGCTCATCGAGCATCAGCAGCGGCGGCTCGTGAATGAGGGCGCGGCACAGCGAGGCGCGCTGCTGCATGCCGCCCGACAGTTCCCACGGATAGCGGCTGCCAAAGCCTGCAAGCCCGACAAGGGCGAGCAGCTCCTCGGCGCGGGCCCGGAACCCGACCCTGGCGTTGCGCGAGGCGTGGCGATAGGGCTCGACGATCTCGAGCGGCAGGAGCACGTTGTCGACGACGGTGCGCCAGGGCAGGAGATTGGCGTTCTGGAACGCCATGCCGGCGAGCTTGACAGGGCCGGCGACGGTTTTGCCGTCGACCGTCACCGTGCCGCGGGTGGGCGGCACGAGGCCGGTGACCAGCTTCATCAGGGTCGACTTGCCGCAGCCCGAAGGACCGACGACGGCTGCGAACTCGCCGCGCTTGACCTTGAGCTCGGTGTCGCGGAGCGCGAGAACCTCGCCCGTCCGCCCGGCATAGGCGAGCGTGACGCCGGCGAGCTCGATCAATCGCGCGCTCCACTCACGCATTGGCGGCTCAGAGCTTGCGCTCGGCCGCAGGCGGCAGGAACTCGGCGGTGAAAATGTCCTCGGCGCTGGGCTTCTTGGTATAGTCGTAGGTCAGCCCGATCTGCTCGATGGACTTGGCGAGCCGCGCCATGTCGACGCCGCCAACGCCGTTCGCCTTTACGTAGGGCGTCACCATGTTGTCCCTGAGCGCCATCTTGAGGCGATCGAGCTCGATCTTCTCATCGCCGGTCTCGTTGCGCTTCATCACCGACTTGACCGCCTCCTCCGGATTCTTGGCCGTCTCGATGAAACCCTTGACGGTGGCGCGCACGAAGCCCGCCACGACCTTCGGGTTGGCCCTGGCGAAATCCGGATTGACCATGATGGCGTTGCCGTAGAGCACGAGGCCATGGTTGGACATCAGCATGACGTTGATGTCGTCGGGCGCCACGCCCTTCTGCAGCAGATTGAAGTAGGATGAGAACGAAAAGCCGGTGATGGCGTCGACATTGCCGGCCGCCAGCATCGGCTCGCGCACCGGGAAACCGACATTCTCGATCTTCACCTTGGCGCCGTCGACATTGTTCTCCTTCACGAAGGCCTTCCACTGCGCAAAGGCGCCGTCAGCCGCCGGCGCGCCGAGCGTCTTGCCTTCGAGGTCCTTGGGGCTCTTGATGCCCGATTTCTTCAGGGAGACGATGGAAAAGGGCGGGGCGTCGTAGACCATCATGACGGCCTTGACCGCCTTGTCGGGGTTCTGGTCGCGGAATTTCACCAGCGAATTGATGTCGAAGAAACCGATCGGATAGGTGCCGGCGGCGACGCGGGTGATGCCCTGCACCGAGCCCGGGCCCGAATCGATGGTCACGTCGAGGCCCTCGGCCTTGTAGTAGCCCTTGTCGATGGCCACGAAATACGGGGCGGCCGGACCCTCGAACTTCCAGTCGAGGGCGAATTTGAGGGCCGTCTGGGCCGACGCGGCGGACCCCCATGCGAGCCCCAACGTCACCCCAAGTATCGCGGCGGCGCCGCTCCGTGCCGCGCGCACAAGCATCCTGGCCATTGTCTGCTCCTCTCGCCGGCGTGAGCCGGCCCCCGATCAGCGGATCGAGGCAATGGCCATGCCAAGTGCCGTCATCACGCCGGTCACCGCGATAGTGCGACGAGTTCGACCGGGGCGGCAAGCGGAAAGGCTGGCACTGGAGGGCAGACGACAGAGGGCAGACGACGAAAGACGGGCGACGGACCAACGCTCGACGAGGGCGGTCCGTCGTCGAGCGTCAGAGATAGCCGAGCCGCTTCATGCGCGCCGTGTCGAGGGCGTGGTCGAGCTGCGCTTTGAGCAAGCGCCAGCTCACCGGCTTCAGGCAGAACACGAAGGCGCCGTCGCGATAGGACTGCTCGAGCAGCGAGTGGTCGTCACTGCCGCTGACGATGATGATCGGCATGTTGCGATGCTTCGGTTCGGCCTTGATGCGGGCAATAAGGCCGAGGCCGTCGAGCTCGGGCATGTAGAGGTCGATGAGGGCGGCGTCGTAGGTGTCTTCGGCGAGCTTCAGCCACGCTTCCTCGCCGTCCCCCGCCGTGTTGACGGTGAGATCGGCGCTAGAGAGTTGGCAGATGGCGAACTCGCGCTGCAGGGGGTCGTCGTCGACGACGAGGACCCGGTTGTGAGCGGCGACGGGCGCGCAAGCGGCGGCGCGCGGCGAAATGTCGACGACTTCGGTTGTCATTGCACCAACGTGACTTGCCCGCTTTGGGGACCAACACCCTTGGGCAGGGGAATGTCGGTCGATGCGTAATTGGTGTTGAGATAGAGGTTCGGACCTTCGAAGAGCTCGACGCGGTTGGCGACGATCACCGTATAGGCGGAGCGGTCAGCGACCGCCTTCTTGCTGTCGATGACCAGCCGGCCGCCGGGAAGGTAGATGGTGCCGAGCAGCACGCGGGCATCGTCGCTGACGATGCGGTATTGCCTCAGGTTGACGCCGAGCGGCAGCGGCGGCACCGGCAGATTGAGGCCGAGCGGCGGGATGAGCGGGCTGCCGACATTGCGGTCGTCGAACATCAGGATGCCGGCCATGATGCCGGTGCGCGGCGCTGTCAGGCTGATGGTGCTGTCGCTGTCGAAGCGCAGCCCCGCTGCGTCGCCGGTGAAATAGAGGGCGACATTGGTGCCGATCAGTGCGCTGTTGTTCTCGACGATGAGGGGGCCGTCGTTGAAAACGTAGATGCCGTCCTTCTGCAGGGTCACCTGGGCGCCCTTGGTGATGATGAGGCCGCCGCAATAGGTGCCGGGCGCAAGCGACACGGCGCCGCCCTTGATGGTCTTGGCGATTTTGATGAGGCCGCAAGGTCCGACAGGCGGCGCTTGCTGCGATTGCAGAGGGTCGGCCAGAGCGGGACAGTCGGTCGTGGGGGAGGGTGAAAATTGCGCGCGCTTGCCGGAAAAACCGCCGGCCGAGCAGATCAGCGAGGCGGTGGCGCTGGCGTTCTCTTCGCCGACCAGCCCGCTGGAGTGCTTGGAATTGGAATAGATGGCGCAGCCCTGGGCGGTGACCCGGGCGTCCTTCTGCATCGTGACGACGCCTTTGCCCTCTTGGCGCAGACCCAGCAGGCACAGCCGCGTGCGGCCGGCGACGCGCGCCACCGCCTTGGCGCCGAGATCGGTCGAAGACAGCCTCATGACGCTGCCCATCACGCTCGGCACGTTCTCACCGATCGTGATACTGACGGCGGTACGCTCGTTGATGACCTTTGACGCGACGGCGGCTTGGTTCGGCCCGACGACGCCGTTCTCGTAGAGCTTGGCGTAGGCGACCGACTTGGCGACGGCCTCGACGCGCTCGTCGCTGGTGTTGGCGAGGCTAAGCTCGGTGGCGGCGGCAAGTGCGGCGCTGTCGGCCGCGACCTGCAGCGTCGCTCTCCGGCTGGCAAGGGAGGCGTACTCGACGGCCACCGCGATAGCGAGCGCCAGGATCGGCAGCGAGACGCCGAACATGACGATCGTCGCGCCGCTTTGGTTAACGCAGAATTTGCCGGGCTTGGCTCGCAGCATGGGCCTTCTCGTCGAATGCCCGCATCTCACGCGGTCCCGGTTGCGTATTCCTTACGCGATTACCCGACACCCGAAGCTATTGCGCCAAATCTTAGGTCCGCCGTTAAAGTGTGGTGAATTGACTCAAATTCTCTTCAAGCTCGACTCAATTTGTGCGCGGCGAGCGGCCGGCTTTCCGCCATTGCGGCGAGGAGACGCCCGCGGGTCTCCTCATACGAAACTTGCAGGTTGTGCGTCCAAGTGGCGGTGATGCGCTGCTCCTGCTTGGCGAGGCGCTCGATCTCGTTGGCCATCTCGGCGACACGCGTGGCGCCGATATTGCCGCTCATCGACTTGAGCAGATGGGCGGCGCGGGCGATGCCCGCCGTGTCGCCGCTGCTGACCGATTCGCGCAGCTCCTGGATGGCAGCCGGCGCGTGCTCCAGATAGAGGCCAACCACTCGCTCGAAGAACTCCGCCTTGCCGCCCTCCGCCACATGCCGGAGCTCGGCGAGCGCCGCTTCGTCGATGAGCGGGACGAGCGAGGGGTCGCGGCTCTCGCCGGCGCGGCTCCCCAGGAGGGGAGCCCGCAGCATTGGCTCGGTTGCCGGACGCGCCAGCAGGAAGCCCTCGAGGCAATCGCCGAGCGCCTTGATGGTGAAGGGCTTGTAAAGCACGCCGTCGGCGTCGGCCTCGCGCCAGGCAAGCGCGCGCTCGCTGCTCACGTCGGCAGTGAGCGCCACGATGGAGGCGCGGCTGCGGCCCATCTCGGCCTCGTATTGGCGAATGATCTGGGTCGCCTCGAGGCCGTCCATGTGCGGCATGCTGCCGTCCATCAGGATCAGATCGAATTGACGGGCCTTGACCAGTTCGAGCGCCGCGGGCCCGCCGTCCACGACGGTGGCGGCGATTTCAAACCGCGCCAGGGCCTCGATGGCGATCTCGCGGTTGATGGGGTTGTCATCGACGACAAGCACTTGGCGCCCGCTGAAGCTCGGTAGGGGTGTGGCGTCCGAAAGCGAAGGGCTGGCGCCAAGCGAGGGGCTGGCGCCGGAGGCGAGCGCTGAAAGCAGCGCCTGGAAGTCGGTGCGCGCCAGCGGGCGGGGGAACATGGCGTCGGCCAGACGCGCCTCGGCAATCTCTGCGTCATGGCCGTCGCCCAGCGCCGTCAGCGCCGCGATGGTGTGCGCATGCCGCAGGCGGCGGTGGCCGACCAGGCGAGCGCTGTCGACGACCAGCAGCGACGCCGGCTCGTCGATCAACTCGCCGCCGTCCGGCCGCGCGATCCGAACCTTGAAGCCGGAGCGCTCGCAATAGCGCGCGATGGCCGCGGCCGTCGCGGCTCCCGCCACGGCCACGACGGCGAGCGGCTGAAATGCCTCGCGGCGTTTCATGGTCGGCCAGGGGGGCGGCGCGAGCGCGCGATCGAGGGGCAGCGACACGCTGAAGCGCGAGCCCTTGCCCAGCTCGCTCGACACGACAATCGAGCCGCCCATGGCCTCGACGAGACGCCGGCAAATCGCCAGACCGAGACCGGTGCCGCCGAAGCGACGGGTCGTCGACCGCTCCGCCTGGGTGAAGGAGGCGAAGATGACCTCCAGCTTGTCGGCCGGGATGCCGATGCCAGTATCGGCGACGGAGATGCGCAGCCGGTGCGCGTCGCGGGGATCGAGCTCGACGTTGACGCTCACGTGTCCCTGCTCGGTGAATTTCAGGGCATTGTTGATGAGATTGCCGAGCACTTGGTTGAGCCGCGTCGGATCGGCAACGATGGTGTCCGGCACGTCAGGCGAGATGAAGGCTGCAAGATCGACCGCCTTGGCGGTGGCCCGGCCGTGGAAGAGCCCGACCGCGCTCTCCACCACCTCGATGAGGTTGGTGGGCGTCTGCTCGATATCCAGCTTGCCGGACTCGATTTTCGAGAAGTCGAGGATGTCGTTGATGATGGCGATGAGGCTGCGGCCCGACTGGGCGATCACGTCGGCATAGCGGCGCTGGCGGGCGGGAAGATCGGCGGCAGCGAGCAGCTCGGCCATCACCAGGACGCCGTTCATGGGTGTGCGGATTTCGTGGCTCATGGTCGCCAGGAACTCGCTCTTGGCGTTGTTGGCGGTCTCGGCTGCGTCCTTGGCGGCGGACAGATCGCGGGTGCGCTCCTCGACCTCGGTCTCGAGATGCTCGCGGTACCGGGCGAGCCGTGCGTCGCGCTCGCTGATCTCCCTCACCATGCCGTTGAAGGTCTCGACCAGCACGCCGATCTCGTCGCGCCGTCTCGGCACGTCGACGGGGACGTAGCCGTGGCCCTTGCCGATGCGCGCCATGGCGGCGGACAGGCGGCTGAGAGGCGTTATGATGGAGCGCTGCAGCGGCATGGCCACCAGCAGACCAATGAACAATGCGGCCAGTGAGCCGAGCCCGGTCGTCAGCAACGTGGCGTAGAGCCGGTCCCGCAGGTCGCGCGTGTTGCCGACGACACGGATGTCACCGATGCGCTCGCCCTCGAGCACCACGGGCGCGACGGCCTCGATGAAGCGGCTGAAGAGCAGCTTCAGCGGCGAAATCGGCTCGGACTTGGAGATGCGGATATCGCTGTCGAGCACCGCCGCCTGACCCATTTCGGCGAAGATGCGTCCGTCGTTGAGGCTGACCGCCGCGTAGTCGATATTCGATGTCTGGCCGATGACGGTGAGGACCTGGCGGGCTCGCCCTTCGTCGTGAGCCGCCATGGCGCTGCCGGTCGCTGCGGCAATCACACGGGCGGCCGAAAGCAGCGCGTCGCGCCTAGCGTCGGCATAGCGTGTGGTCTCCTGCCACACCGCCGTCAGCGTGACGACGAGCAGGCCGGTCATCACCGCGGCGACAATCAGAAGCGCGAGTTTGCGGCTGATCGGCCAGCGCATCGGTGCGGCCGTGTTTTCGGCTCGGGCCATGCCCCGACAAGAGCAAAGAAACCTAAGGGCGGCGTTAATCGCAGCCGTCAAACCGCGGGTCCCAGAAGCATCCGTGCCCATGATCTTCCGCATGCTGGACATTGTGTCGCAGTAACCCGCCTGCTAGGCTGAAAAGCGTGCTCTTTCAGCCTTTCGGAACGAAAAAAGAGTCCACCATGCGGTCAAAAAGTCCAAGCGAACCCGCGAGCCGCACCCGCCCAGAAGGCGGCGTGCAGAGCGTCAGCCGGGCGGTCGGCCTGCTGCGGCTAATCGCGCGCAACAGCGCCGGCGGAGCGCGGCTGCTCGATCTGACGGAAGGGTCTGGCCTGCCACGCCCAACGGTCCATCGCCTGTTGCGGTGCCTGTGCACGGAAAACCTGGTGCAGCGCGATCCGACGACGCGGCGCTATCGCCTGGGGGTCCTTGCTTTCGAGCTGGGGCTCGCGGCCGGCGAGCCCCACGCCATCGTGGCGCGCTGCCGGCCGATCCTCACCGACCTCGCCCGCCGCAGCGGCGACACAGTCTATCTGGTGATGCGCAGCGGCGACGAGGTTGTCTGCCTCGATCGCATCGAGGGTTCGTTCCCGATCCGCACATTCACGTTCACGCCAGGGGCAAGGCGATTGATCGGCTTTGGGTCCGGCGGCTTGGCTCTGCTGGCGGCGCAGGACGACGACGAAATCGAGGCAATCTTCTCGCGCATTGCCCATGCGCTGAAGCGCGATCGCCGCATTTCCCCGGCGCTCTTCCGCGAACGCGTCGCCACCGTGAAGCGCAACGGCATCGCGGTGAGTGAAGGCTCGATCACCGAGGGGGTGACCGGGGTGAGCCTGCCGGTGCCCAATGGTCATGGCAGCCCTTATCTTGCGGTCGCAATCGCCGGCATCTCGTCGCGGTTTCCCTTGGAGCGGCTCGCGGATTTGCGGCGCGAACTCAAGGACGCGGTGACGGCGGTGCAGATGGCGGTGCCACAGCCGAACGAAGGCAACGGGGTTGCGCCTGCAAAGCCGCGTGAAACGGGCGCTGCACGCGTCGTCGGCGGCAGCAATGGATCGGTGCCGCGGGTGTCGGGTGCCGATGCGCGATGATGGCGCATGATCTTGTCCGAAGAGGCCGCGACTTTTCGGGATCAATCGCCACCGTGATATGCCGGGTCTGGCGTGCCTACCGGCCGCCTCGAGCGAGGCATGAACATGGACGTTCGCACGCCTAAGCCTGACAAAGCTCCGGAGCTTTCCGGCAAAGGTCCCGAGGCGCAGCCGGCCCGCCGACAGTCCGCCAGCGTGGAGAGCGGCTGGCAGAAGGAACTGGACGAGCTTGCGGAGCGCAAGCGCATCGCCCGGCAGATGGGCGGCAAGGAGCGTGTCGAGCGCCAGCATGCCGGCGGCCGGCTCACGGTCCGCGAGCGCATCGACAAGATCTGCTCGACCCGGACTCCTTCCACGAGACTCGGCAGCGTCGCCGGCAAGGCGAAGTACGACAAAGACGGCAACATGATCGACTTCATGCCGGGCAACGGCGTGTTCGGCCGCGGCCGCGTCGACGGCCGGCCGGTGATCATCTTCGGCGACGATTTTACGGTGCGCGGCGGCTCGGCCGATGCATCGATCCGCGAGAAGTATCAGATGCCGGAACGGATGGCGGCGGAGTTCCGCATGCCGATCATCCGCATCATCGAAGGCTCCGGCGGCGGCGGCTCGGTGAAGACCATCGAGACGAAAGGCTACGCCAACCTGCCGGGCGGCATCGGCCTCAGTCCGGCCTGCATCTCGTGCGCGATCAACATGGGGCGCATCCCGGTCGTCGCCCTCGGCCTCGGTTCGGTGGCGGGCCTCGGCGCGGCGCGACTGTCGGCCAGCCACTACTCGCTGATGGTGAAGGAGAAGTCGGCGGTGTTCGTTGCCGGGCCGCCGGTGGTCGACCGGCTCGGCGAGAAGCGCACCAAGCAGGAGCTCGGCGGCCACAAGGTGCAGATCGCGGCCGGCACCGTCGACGACGCCGTCGACACCGAGGAGGAAGCTTTCGCCACGCGCGCGGCAGATTCCTGTCCTACCTGCCGTCTCGATCTGGGAGCTGCCGCCGCGGGCGGAGAGCTGGGACGATCCGAACCGGCGCGACGAGAGCCTGATCACGGCCGTGCCGCGCGACCGCAAGAAGGCCTACCAGATGCGCCGCATCATCGACGGCGGTGGTCGACCAGGGCTCGTTCTTCGAGATCGCGCCGCGGCTTTGGCCGCGCCATCATCACCGGCTTCGCGCGGCTCGACGGCTGGCCGGTCGGCATTGCTGGCTGGCGATCCGCTGCACGACTGGCGGCGCCTGGAATGCGGCCGCCCGTCGCGCAAGATCACGAAATTCGTCGACACCTGCCAGACCTTCCACCTGCCGGTCGTGCATCTCGTCGACTGTTTCGGCTTCGCGGTCGGCCTGCAGGCGGAATTCGACCGGCACCATGCGCTTTGCGGTGCAGGCGGTCGCGCGCCATCCACCAAAGCACGGTGCCGTGGTGCTCGATCATCGTCCGCAACGTGTTCGGCGTCGGCGGCGGCGCGCACCTGCCGCATACGCATTCCGCGTTCCGCTACTCATGGCCGTCCGGCAACTGGGGCTCGCTGCCGCTCGAGGGCGGCGTCGAGGCGGCCTATCGCGCCGAGATCGACGCCGTCGCGACGATCCGGTGGCAAAGCTCGCCGAGATCGAGGCGCGGCTCGAGCGCGCTGCGCTCGCCGTTCCGCACGGCCGAGGCGTTCCTGGATCGAGGAGATCATCGATCCGCGCGACACGCGGCCGCTGATCTGCGAGTTCGCCAACCTGGCCGCGCCGCTGCGCAAGCCGGGGCTCGCGTCCTTCACGATGCGTGGCTGATGGCGTCCAGCACCAGCGACCGCGGCGCCAATTTGTTAAGCTGCTCGATATATAGGGGCGCGCCGGCCGCGCGCAGCGGTGGGGGCGGAATCACGCAATGACCTTCAACGGACTGCGGGTTGTCGAAATCGGCTCGGGCGTCGCGCTCGGCTATTGCGGCAAGCTGTTCGCCGAGCTCGGCGCCGAGGTGATCAAGATCGAGCCCCCCGAGGGCGATCCCTTGCGCGTGGCCCCGCCGCTGGTCGAGGCGGAGCGCGGCAGGCGCGACAGTGCGTATTTTGCTTGGCTCAACACCCACAAGAAAAGCGTCGTGGCCGACCTTGCGGTGAAGCCGGACCGCGGTTGCGTGCTGGAAGTGCTGAGCGAGGCGCATGTGCTGCTCGACGGGCGTCCTATCGCCGAGATCGAACTCCTCGCCGCTCACCCATGCCGAGATCAGATCAGCGATGCCATCGCTGATCGTCACCGCCATTTCCTGGTTCGGCGAGCACGGGCCCTATCGCGCGTTCAAGGTGACGGACGCCACCTGCCGCGCGTTGGCGGGACTGGTCAGGCCCAACGGTCCGGTCGAGGGGCCGCCGATCCTCGGTAATGACGGACAGCTCGGCATCATCGCCGGGCTCGCGAGCTTCATCCCGACGGCGGCGGCTCTCTATGGGCGCGGCTTCGGCAAACGCTTCTCGGTCAGCATTCATGACGCCGCTCTGACGGCCGCCGAGTACGGCGTGGCGGTCGCGGCAGCCAATGGCGAGCCGCCTCGCCTCGGCATCAACCGCACGAGCCGCCACTATCCATGCGGCGTCTTTCCGACCCGAGAAGGCATGCTCGGTGTCACCGTCGTCACGCCGGCCCAGTGGCGCGCCTTCGCCACCATGCTCGGCGTGCCCGAACTCGCCGATGATCCTCGCTTCAAGCAGGAGCGCGTGAAGTGCGCCGCCGAGATCGATGCCGTCATGCTGCCGCGGCTCCTCGAGCGCACGGCCGAGGAATGGTTCGCGCGCGCCTTGGAACTGAAGCTGCCGGTCGTGCCGGTCCCCGACATGGCGACGCTGCTGCAGCAGGACGTGCACCGCGAGCGCGGCGCCTTCGTGCCTATTGCCATCGGCACAGCGGCCTTCGAGGCGCCGGCCAATCCGCTGCGCCTGCAATATGTGCGCCGCCGCGGCGGTCGTGCGCCACAGCTCGGGCAGCACCCGGCCGCCTGGACGCTCGATGCTGGTCAGTGGACGGCCGATGCGGTGGCGGGCTCGGGCAAGGGGCTGCTCGCCGGCCTCAGGATCGTCGACCTTACGATGGGATGGGCGGGTCCATCGGCGACGCGCCACCTCGCCGACCTCGGCGCCGAAGTCATCAAGGTCGAGGCCTGCCAGTATCCGGACTGGTGGCGCGGCACCGATCGCACGACGCCGGCCTATGTCCAGGACCAGCAATACGAGAAGAGCCGCTGGTTCCAGGCCATGAATCGCAACAAGCTCGGCGTTACCCTCGACCTGACCTCGCGCAACGGCATGACATTGTTCAAGCGGCTCGTGGCGACCGCCGACGGGGTGATCGAGAACTACTCCGTCGAGGTGCTTCCCAAGCTCGGCATCGACTACATCGCACTCTCGCAGGTGAAACCCGATCTGGTGATGGTGTCGATGCCGGCCTTCGGCGCCGACAACAAGTGGAGTGCCTGCCGTGCCTACGGCTCGACGCTCGAACAAGCGTCCGGACTGCCGACCGTTACCGGGCGGCCGCAGGATCCTCCCACGCTCAACCACATAGCCTATGGCGACCCGGTGGGCGGTTACAACGCCGCCGCGGCGCTGATCGTTGCGTTGCTCCATCGCAAGAGGACGGGCCTCGGCCAGTATGTCGACCTCAGCCAGGTGGAGTGCATGCTGCCGCTCGCGGCCCCCGCCATCATCGAGCAATCGGTGACCGGCACCGTGGCGCCGCGGCGCGGCAACCGCCATCCTGCCTTCGTGCCGCATGGCGTGTTCCCGACCGCCGACGCGGACGGCTGGATTGCCATCGCGGTCAGCGACAACGCAGCCTGGCGAGCGCTTGCAACACTCATCGGGCGGTCGGACCTTGCTGCCGCCGCCGCCTTCGCCGATGCGAAGGCCCGGCGGGCCCGCGAGGACGAGATCGACGCCTTGGTGAGCGCTTGGACACGCACGCAGCACGGCGATGCCGCCATGGCGGCCCTGCAGGCCGCCGGCGTCGCGGCCGGCGTTGCTCGCGGTGCCCTCGATCTCCTCACGGACCCGCATCTGGAGGCGCGCGGCTTCTGGCAGGCGACGCAGCACGTCGTCATCGGGCGCCACATGCAGGCTTCCGCTCCTTATCGCGAGAGCGATAAGCCCTACGGCATTGCGAGCCCGGCGCCCCTCTTGGGGGAGCACAATGCCGCGATCCTCGGGGAGGCGCTTGGCCTCTCGGCCGAGGATCTGCAGCGACTGGAACGGGAAGGCATCATCGGCACGCAACCGCTCGTGCAGGAGCCGACCGAAAAGGTGCGCGGTCTCAAAAGCGCGGCCGGGTGAGGCGGGCGAGGGCGCCCCAAGACCTCCATCCCCAGAATCTCTTGAAGCGATCGCTCGGCCACCCTTGCGCCCGTCCCTGCCGCGTGTCGCCGCTCGTGCCCGCGCTGACCAGCACCGTTCCAAAGACACGGTCCCAAAACCCCGTGCTGACACCGAAATTGCCGATGTCGCAACTGTGGTGCACGGCATGGCGGCGGCGCACGCGATAGAGGTAGCGCAAGCCATGGAGCCGGCCGTGATGGGCGAGGTGGTGAACCGAGATGTACCACACGTATCCCGCGATCAGGCCGGCGGTCAGGCCGCCGCCGGCGGCCGTCCCCAACAGCAAGATCGATGACACCAATATGACAAGCGCAATGGGGAGGCTCGCCCAGATCGGCGCGCCAATGAGGTCATCGGGAGCGGCGTGATGGGCCTCGTGCAGGTCATGCAGGATGGGCGCGCGGTGAAACAGGAAGCGGTGCACCAAATACTCGATGAACGTCCACAACCCGACGCCAAAGCCAAGCGTGGCCAAGAAGGTAACGCTCGCCTCGGCGCTCGCCGGGGCAAGGCCGTGCGCCACAAGGCCCGTGAACAGGGCCGGATAGACGGCGAAATCGACGTAGTAGGTGGTTGTGCTGAGGCGCATCGTCTCCCCGATTCGGGTGCGGTAGGACGATATCATTGGCGGGCGAAGGCGGCTTCATTGGGCCGACGGCGCGATGAAACCAGAATTTTGGCGCAAGGCCAAGGTCCGGTATACTAACGGTTCAATTTGAGCTGTGCGTTGTGCTACATCTCGAAGCCAGGAAATGGGGCTGGTCGGGCGCGTGCCGCGTGCGGGGCGGCACAATCCGGGTTGCCGATCTGTCCTATAATTGAAGTCTAGGTGTCGCCCGGCCTCCCGCCGGGTGGCCGATAACAACATCGGGGAGACAACGATGTCACGCCGGGCTCTACTTGCGTTCGCTTCCGCCACGACCGTGGCGGCGGCGGTCGCGTTCCAACTCAGCGGCGCTTCCGCCAAGGAAGCGGCGCGCCCTTCTGATCCCATTGCGGCCGCCGCCTTCGACATGCTGAACAAGCATTGCGCGCGCTGCCACCAGGACGGCTCCCTCGTGGACCGTCTGAAACCTGTGAAGAACTTCGGCAACGTTCTCAATCTTGATGAGATCGCGAAGATGCCGCAGTACGTCCAGCCGGGTAATCCCGACGGGTCGCTGATCTTCAACCAGCTCGCCAAGCAGGAGATGCCCTACGACCTCTACTACGAGCAAAAGACCGGCGTGCCGGAGCCGAGCGCCGACGAGCTGAAGTCGCTGCGCGCCTGGATCGAAGGCTTGAAGACGCAAGCTGCGAGCGCCTGCGCCGCGCGCAAGTTCGTGTCCAACGGCGACATCGTCGCCTCCATCTCGGATGACCTGAAAAAGACCCAGAACGCCCGCGTCAAGAGCATGCGCTATTTCACGCTCACCAACCTCTACAACGCCTGCACCAGCGACGAGGAGCTCGAAGTCTATCGCCAGGGCGCGGTCAAGCTGCTCAACAGCTTGAGCCGTTCCTCCGACGTGGTGCGTCTCGAGACGGTCGATCCTGAGAAGACCATCATCCGCTTCAACCTCGCCGATGTCGGCTGGGACGAGGCGGATTGGAATCTCTTGCTCGCGCAGTTCCCGTACCGCGTGCGGCCGGACGACAAGCTGTTCGAGTTCACCACGCAGGCCACCGGCACGATCCTGCCGTATATCCGCGCCGACTGGTTCGCGTTCAGCGCCTCGCAGCCCAATCTCTACAACAAGCTGCTCAAGCTGCCCGATACCGCCAAGGGGCTGGAGGAACAGCTCGGCGTCAACACGGCGGACGGCATCAAGAAGCAGACCGCCCTGCGCGCCGGCTTCCAGATTTCCGGCGTGTCGCAGCACAACCGCCTGATCGAGCGGCACCAGATGCGCACGGGCTACTTCTGGACCTCGTACGACTTCGGCGGCGACCGCGACAAGCAGAGCCTCTTCGCCCATCCCACGGGACCGGGCGGCGACAAGGGCTTCGAGCATGACGGCGGCGAGTCGATCTTCTCGCTGTCCAACGGGTTCCAGGGCTATTACCTGAGCACCGCCGACGGCAAGTCGCTCGACAAGGGCCCGACCAAGATCGTGCGCGACCTGTCGCGCAAGGATCTGACGGTGACCAACGGCATCTCGTGCATGGGCTGCCATGACCAGGGCATCCGCAAGGCCAAGGACGACATCCGCGGCCACGTGCTCGGCGATCGCGCCAGCTTCTCGAAGGACATCCGTGATGCAGTCGAAGCACTGTATCCGCCGTCCGAGAAGATGGACGCGGTGCTCGAGGACGACTCCAAGCGCTTCCGCGCCGCCATGGAGCGCGCCGGGCTCAACCCGACGCTGAAGTGGAATGGCGTCGAGATGATCAACGCGCTGGCTGCCAAGTACGAAGCTCACGTCGACGCCAACCTGGCGGCGGCCGAGTTCGGCCTGAAGCCGGAAGCCTTGAAGCAGGCCGTTGTCGGCTCGGCGCGCGCCAACGCGCTGATGCGTCGACTGGCGCAGGGGCTTGCCCCGCGCGACCAGTTCGAGGCCGAGTTCCCGAAGATCATCGCGGATCTCACCGACGACAAGATCATGGACCCGCCCAAGGTCGATCAGCCGGCCGGCGCGGCGCCGGTGGAAGTCGCCAAGGCCAAGAGCGAAGGCGAAGGCACCACCTCGGCGTTCGATATCGCGCTCACGTCAAACCAGCTCAACTACAAGCAGAACGACCGTGCAGTGTTCACGGTGACGGTGAAGAAGGACTGCAAACTGACGCTGACCAACGTGGACAGCAAGGGCACGGGCACCATCCTGTTCCCCAACCAGTTCCAGCAGGCGAACGACATCGTCGCCAACAAGCCGTTCAACTTCGGTGACGCTTCCACCCCGTTCACGTTCCGCCTTGCCGACAAGGGCATCGAGACCGTGATCGCCGAGTGCGCTCTGCCGCAGGCGGCAACACGTGGGTTGAAGGCCACCAACAAGGACGGCGGCTTCACGAATGTCGGCAACTTCTCGGATGCGCTGAGCCGGCAGATCGTCGTCGACGGACAGCAGGCCAAGCAGAACGGCGCTGCCAAGCCCGCCGACATCAAGGCGGAGGCCGCCAAGAAGGAACAGGGCGTGGTGCGTACGGCCATCAAGATCACCGTCGAGTAAACCTCGACGGTGCACACCCAGACGACAAGGAGAACGACGATGCTTCGGTTGACAGTCTTCGCAGCAAGTTTCGCCCTGATGTGCGCCGGGGCTTACGCCCAGGCGCCCCTCAACAAGGACGAGCTGGTCCAGAAGTTGAAGCCGGCGCCGTTGACGCGCTCGCTGACCGGCAAGCAGGCCCCAACCCGCCAGATCGTGGTGGAGAAGGGCAACGAGGCCGAGATCATCGAGGCCAAGAAGGACCTGCCGAAGGTCAACATCAAGATCCAGTTCGAGTTCAACTCGGCGATCTTGACCCCTGAGGGCCGCGGCGCCCTCAAGGTGTTGGCCGATGCCCTGAAGGACCCGTCGCTGCAGGCGCAGAAGTTCCTGGTCGGCGGCCACACCGACGCCGTCGGCTCGGCCGTCTACAATCAGGGCCTGTCCGATGCCCGGGCGCGCTCGGTGGCGGAGCATCTCGTCGCGGCCTACCAGATCTCGCCGGAGCGGCTGAAGACCATCGGCTTCGGCTTCCGCGAGCTCGCCGATCCGGCGCGTCCCGACAGCGGCGAGAATCGGCGGGTCGAGATCGTCACGCTGCCGAACTAGCACCGGCGGCAACGCTACAATCGCCAACGGCGCGGGAGCCATCCCGCGCCGTTTCCGTTTGTGCCGAAGCGTCGTCCTGGTCGCCGGCCCTACGATTGGCGCCGGCGTGTCGCGTGGTGGGATCGGCGGGCGCGCTTTTCGCCCCGTCGGCGGAGCTGACGTTCAGGCCTGCCGCTTGGCGCGCGGCTTCGGCAACGCCTCGCCAGCCACCAGCCGCACGATGTCGGACGCCACCTCCTCGATGCGGGCTCGCAGCGCTGCATTCTCCGCCTCGACGGCGTCGCCGGCGCGGGCCGCCGCCGCAGGCGGGCGCTCCAGCACATGCACCTCGCGCTGCAGCCGGCTCAAATCGGCGCGCGCCTCCTCAAGCGACCGCTTGAGGGATTCCTTCTCGGCGTCGAGCACGTCGGCCCTGGCGGCGAGCGAACGCTGCTCGTCCTTGGCGGTTCCTTCCGCCGCGGCATGGCGCGCCTCGAGGCCGGCGATCTTGCGCTCGAGCTCGGCGATGACGGTCTCGTGCTTGGCGACGA
Organism: uncultured Alphaproteobacteria bacterium; assembly: GCA_963812775.1. Taxonomy (GTDB): domain Bacteria; phylum Pseudomonadota; class Alphaproteobacteria; order Rhizobiales; family Beijerinckiaceae; genus CAWEWH01. The sequence goes on along the minus strand of CAWEWH010000009.1, from coordinate 633,113 downwards.
GCGCCTGGCGGCGTTCGAGCAGCAGCGTCGCCTCGGTGAGACGTTTGGCGAGATCGGCCTCGCTCAATTCCAGGATGGCGATGCGCTGCTCGCGATCGGCGCGGAGCGATTCGGAGACGCCGAGCCGGTCGCGCATCGCTGCGAACTCGTTGCGCTCCTGAACGAGGCTGCGCTCGCGCGCCTCGGCGGCATCGAGGGCGGCGGCCCGATCGGCCGCCCGGCCGGCACGCTCGGTGGTGATCTCGGCGGCGCGCTCAGCACGCTCGGTGGCGATCTCGGCGATCCGCTCGGCCAGCTCGGACGTGACCACGGCGATGCGTGCGCCGAGCGTGCGTTCGGTGTCGTCCAGCTTGTGCGACAGGAGCGCGTTGCGGCTCTCGAGATCGGCGACTTGGCGGCCCTTGCCATCCACCTCCTCAAGGGCGCGGGTGTGATCATCGCTCAGAAGGCTGAGCTCGGCTTCGGTCGCGGCGAGCTTGTCGCGGGTTTCACCGAGCGTCCTCTCGTTCGCGCCGAGCGTCTCGCGTTCGCTGGCCAGCGTCGCCTCGATTTCCGCGACACGCTTCTGCGCGTCGGCGACCGAGGCTTTCTGGCTCGCCACCTCGTCCTCAAGCGACTGTATCGTGAAGGCGCGCCGGCCGGATTCCTCGAGAGTCGCGCCCCTCTCCAGGGTCACGCGCTCGAGCCTCTGCTCCAGGCGGCGCGTCGCCACCGCGAACTCGGCGCGCAAATGATCGCGCTCGGCAGCCAGCTCTCCGGCCGAAAGCGGGAACAAAGCCTCGTAGCGGCGCTTGGCAAGGCGCTCCGCGCGCCGATTGACGGCGGGCAGGATGATCAGCGCGAGGAGACCTGCGGACAGGAAGCCCAGCGCGAAGACCATGATCGATTCGATCAACGCGGAGGCCTTTCAGACGCACGATCTTCGGATTGGCGGAAACTGCCATGTCGGGCGTCGAGTTTCCAGCCCAATCGCCCGGCAAGCGGCAAATAAGCCGCGCCCCGGCTTTGCGTCAGCCGGCGCGGCCAAGCGCCGCTCGCGCTGCGGATCAGAACGGGTTCCAGGTGGGCTCGGGTGTGAATTTCAGATAGCCGACGTTGACGCCGAGGCGCGCGCCGACGCCGGAGCGGATGGGCACGACCGTCATCTGGTCGGCGACGGCGGCGGTGAAGCCGAAGCCGCCGACGAGATAAGCGGAGCCGTTGACACCGAGGAAGCGCTGATAGATCGCCTCGGTGGCCGGCAGGTTGTAGATCAGCATCATGGTGCGCGCGCCGTCGCCGCCGAAATCGAAGCCCACCGAGGGGCCCTGCCAGAACACTTTCCGGTCGCCGGCATTGCGCGTGTAGAGAATCCCTTCGCCGTAGCGCAGCCCGCCGATGAAGGCGCCCGAGCCCTCCTGTCCGAGGATGTAGCCGTTGGGTTGGCCAAAGCGCGTGAAGGCTTCCTGTACGGTCAGCGCCAGGCCGCGCGATACGGTGCCGAAAAAGCGATGGCCCAACTCGACGATCTCGTTGGGCGAAAACCTGTCGCCCGCGCCGGGACCCTGCGCCGCGGCGCCCCCGCTCAATAGCGCGAGCGTGGCCATCATGGCCGCCGCCGTGAGGTGCTGAACCAGTCGCATGTGGAAGCTCCCATCAAGACCTGGAACGACAAGACCCGGACGACGCATCAATTCGATGCCGAATTTTCATCGAATGCCAGCTTTTGCGTGAACCCGACGATCATGCCGGACTGCTATGTTCACGCTCTCGGACTACGGTTGGGGCATCGTGTTCGAATCAGGGCAATGATCGGAGCGAAACGTGTCGCTGACAAGGCACAAGCCTTTCATCGAGATCGTGTTTCTGCTGGGGCTCCTGCTGCTTGTGCAGGCCGGGGGCGCCTTCGCGGCGGCGCGAATGGACGGCTGGTCGTTGCCGAAATTCGGGCCGAGTGAGCGCTTCAATGTCGACGCCCGGTCCGGGGTGGCGCTGCGCGGCTTCGATCCGGTCGCCTATTTCGACATCGGCAATGCCCAGGCCGGGCTTGCGGCCCATGAGGCGGTCTGGGGCGGCGTCGCCTGGCGCTTCATGAGCGCCGCCAACCGCGCCGCCTTCCTGTCCCGTCCGGAAACCTACCAGCCGCGCTTCGGCGGCTACGACGCCGAAGCTGCCTCCCGGGGCTTCGTCGTGGACGCCGACCCCACCATTTTCACCCTCGCCAACGGCCGGCTCTATGTCTTCCGCTCCACCGGCAACAAGGAGCGCTTCCTGAGCGACGCGGAGACGGCCGACCGGGCCGAGCGCGCCTGGGCGCGGCTCGGCAGGACCCTCACCAACTAGGCCGTCGTCGCCAGAAGGCCGGCGGCATAGGATGGATCGCCCCAGGCCACAAAGGCCTCGCTGCGAAAGCCCCGGTCCGCCCTGCCATAGGTGAGCGGCTCCCCGCTCGGGCGCGTGACGGCCCCGCCGGCGGCCCGCACGATGGCATCGCCGGCCGCGATGTCCCATTCCATGGTCGGACCGAAGCGCGCATAAACGTCAGCCTCGCCCGCCGCCACGAGACAGAATTTCAGCGAAGATGCGAGGTTGCGCCGGCGAGCTATCGGCAAGCGGCCGAGGAAGCGTTCCGTCTCCGGATCACGGTGGCTTAGGCTTTCCAGCGCCACCAGGCCCTCGGCTGGCGCACGCCGGGTGGCGATGGGCCGCCATGCGGCAGGCGGGATCGGGCCGTCGCCGGGCTCGACATCAGCCATCCAGGCGGCCGCGCCGCCGATGAAGAGGCGGCCGAGCGCAGGCGCATAGATGGCGCCAGCCTGCGGGGAGGCGGCTGTCACGAAGGCGATGTTGACCGTATATTCGGGGCGGCCGGCGAGGAAATCCCGCGTCCCGTCAAGGGGATCCACCAGGAAGAAGCGCTCGCCGAGCGGCCCTCCGGTTCGTCCGGATTCCTCGGTCAAGACCGGAATGCCGGGATATGTTCGCGCGAGGGCCGACAGGATGACGGATTCCGCCTCGAGGTCGGCATTGGTGCAGGGGCTGCCATCCGGCTTGGTCAGGCGCGTCAGACCCGAGGTGACGATCCGTAGGATCACGCTTCCTGCGGCGCGCACGATGGCGCCGAGCGCGAGGGGCATGGCTTCGGGTGTGGGGGTGGTGCTCAACGTCGCAAGGCCCCTAATGTGCTGAATTTGAAGTTCGCTACGTTGTTTGGATCAGGGACCGAGCGAACTTCAAATTCAAAAAGCACACTAGAATCAACCTTTTCTAGTGTGGCTTGTGATTCCGAAATTCGCTCCGAGACCTCCATCGATATCTAGCGAATTTCGGAATCGCCACACTAGCGCTAACTCGTTGATCTTGCGCATACCCTTGTCCGAAAACCGCGCACCAATCTTGTGGGCGTCGGGCGCGATCGCGCATGACCCTGTCCGAAACCCGCCCGGCGGTGTATCAGGCCGCGCCGGTTCGGCCCGGGCCGATTCTCCCCGTTTCCGAGGTGTCGCATGACCGCCGTTACGCTCGAAGCGCTCGATCTCGCCGCCTTGCTGTGCAGCCGCGTCTGCCACGACGTCATCAGTCCGGTGGGCGCCATCGTCAACGGTCTGGAGGTGCTGGAGGATGAGAAAGACGCCTCCATGCGCGATTTCGCCCTTGATCTCATCAACAAGAGTGCCCGGCAGGCTTCGGCACGCCTGCAATTCGCACGCCTCGCCTTCGGGGCGGCGGGATCGGCGGGGGCGGCCATCGATCTTGGCGACGCCGAGCAGGTGGCCAAAGGCTTCATCAGCGACGACAAGACGGCCCTCTCGTGGTCGGCGCCGCGCTCGCTCCTGCCCAAGAACAAGGTCAAGCTGCTTCTTAACCTTTTGCTGGTCGGCATGACAGCCATCCCGCGGGGGGGATCCCTCGATGCCAGTGTCACCCTTGACGGCGAAACCGCCAGCTTCCTGATCAAGGCCAAGGGGACAAATGCCCGCATCCCAGTTCATGCCGAGGCGCTGATCGCTGGACGCAGCGAAAACGGGACGGTCGATGCCCACGGAATCCAGCCGTTCTATACCGGTCTTGTTGCCAAAGCGGCCGGCATGGCGATTTCCTTTGCCATCGAGGGCGATCAGGTTACCATCGCGGCGGTTCCGCAGAGCTAGCCGGGGTCCGGCCCACTGCAAATCCGGCAATTTTTCAACCGAACATAAACTCTTAGCGATCACATTGATCCAGAAGCCTTTACCGGCGCTTCGGGGTTTGTGCGTCATGGACGAGCTACTGCGCGAGTTTCTGACAGAAACGAGCGAGCATATCGACACGGTCGATACGGAGCTTCTCCGCTTCGAGCAGGACCCCAACAACCAGGACATCCTGCGCAACGTCTTCCGTTTGGTGCATACCATCAAGGGCACCTGCGGCTTCCTTGGGCTGCCGCGGCTCGAGGCCCTGGCGCATGCCGCCGAAACGCTGATGGGAAAATTCCGCGACGGCATGTCCGTCACCAGCGAGGCTGTTTCGCTGATCCTCACCAGCATCGACCGCATCAAGATGATTTTGGCGGAGCTGGAGCGCAGCTCGGCTGAGCCGCCGGGCTCCGACGAGGACCTGATCCGCGTGCTTGAATGCATGGTCGGGCCCGCCGGGGAGGGCAAGGCCGCCACCATGGGCACCGTGACCTACCAGGTGCTGGAACGGCCGTTGCTGCCCGGCGAAGACAGTCTTGACGATCTCGAGCGCGCCTTCCGGACCGCCAAGGGCCCGGACAGCAAGCCGCCCACGACGACGTCCGCCAAAGGTTCCGAGCCAGGCAAGGCGCCCGAGGGCGCCGCCAACCACGCCGAGGGCGAGGCGAGCGCCAGCCACGGCAAGGCCCAGACGATCCGCGTCTCGGTCGACACCCTCGAGCATCTGATGACGATGGTGTCGGAGCTGGTGCTGACCCGCAACCAGTTGCTCGATATCGCGCGCCGCCAGGACGACAACGCCTACAAGGTGCCGCTGCAGCGCCTCTCGCACGTGACGGCCGAGCTGCAGGAAGGCGTCATGAAGACGCGCATGCAGCCCATCGGCTCGGCCTGGCAGAAGCTGCCGCGCATCGTCCGCGACGTGGCGGCGGAGCTGAACAAGCAGGTCGACCTCGTCATGCAGGGCTCCGACACCGAGCTCGACCGGCAAGTGCTCGAGCTGATCAAGGACCCGCTCACCCACATGGTCCGCAACTCGGTGGACCACGGCATCGAGAAGCCGGCGCAGCGCCGCGCCGCCGGCAAGTCTGAGCGCGGCACCATCCGCCTCACCGCCTTCCACGAAGGCGGCACCATCACCATCGAGATCGCCGACGACGGGCGCGGCCTCGATCATGCGCGGCTGCGCCAGGCGGCCATCGATGCGGGCCTGGTCACCGAGCCCGAGGCGCTGCGCATGACCGACCCGCAGGTCGCCAAGTTCATCTTCCTGCCGGGCATCTCGACCGCCGATGCGGTGACGGCCATCTCCGGTCGCGGCGTCGGCATGGATGTCGTCAAGGCGAACATCGAACTCATCGGCGGCACTATCGACGTGCACACCGAGGTCGACCGCGGCACCTCGTTCACCATCAAGATTCCGCTGACCCTTGCCATCGTGGCGGCGCTGATCGTCGCCGTCGGCAACGAGCGCCTCGCCATCCCGCAGGTGGCGGTGCGCGAGCTGGTGCGCGTCGGCGCGGGTTCCGACCATGCCATCGAGCGCATCAACGGCACGCCGGTGCTGCGGCTGCGCGACCGGCTCTTGCCGGTGGTGCCGCTGACCAACACGCTCGGCCTCGGAGACGCCGAGAAGGCGGCGTCGGACGACGGCTTCATCGTCGTCACGCAGGTGGGACGCGAGAGCTTCGGCATGCTGGTCGACGGCGTCTTCCACACCGAAGAAATCGTCGTCAAGCCGATGGCCAAGATGCTGCGGCACCTGCAGATCTTCTCCGGCAACACCATCCTGGGCGACGGCGCCGTGGTGCTGATCATCGATCCCAACGGCGTCTCGCGCATGGTGGGGGCGGAGGGCGTCGAGCGCGACACGCTTGCCGACATGCAGGCCGAGGTGCAGGCCGTCGAGCAGGGCGAGCGCACGACGCTGCTCATCTTCCGCTCCGGCGACGCGGCCGTCAAAGCCGTGCCGCTCTCGCTGGTGGCGCGGCTCGAGAAAGTCAACTCGGCGCAGATCGAATGGGTGGGCGACCGGCCGCTGCTGCAGTATCGCGGTCGTCTCATGCCGCTGGTGTCGGCGTCCGAAGCCACCGTCATCCGCAAAGAAGGCATGCAGCCCATCGTCGTCTTCTCGGACGGCGAGCGCTCAATGGGTCTCGTGGTCGACGAGATCGTCGACATCGTCGAGGAGAGCCTCGACGTGCAGCTGATGGCGGAACGCTCCGAGCTCATCGGCTCGGCGGTGGTGCGCGGCCAAGCGACCGAGATCATCAATGTCGGCCACTTCCTGCCGCTTGCGCACCAGGATTGGCTGAGACGCCACGAGATGCCATCGGCGGCGCTGCACCCGCACGGTGCTGTTCGTCGACGACTCGCGCTTCTTCCGCGACATGCTGACGCCGGTGCTCAAGGCCGCCGGCTACAACGTCGTCGTCTGCGCCAGCGGCGAGGAGGCGCATGCAGGTGCTGCGCAAGGAGCGCGTCATCGACCTCGTGGTGACCGACATCGAGATGCCGGGCATGAGCGGCTTCGAGCTGGCCGAGGCCATCAAGGCCGACGCGCGCCTCGCCAACCTGCCGGTCATCGCGCTCTCGTCCTACGTCAACCCGGGCACGATCGAGCGGGCCCATAAGGTTGGCATCGTCGACTTCGTGGCCAAGTTCGATCGCAGCGGGCTGCTTGCCTCGCTCGCCGAGACCAAGCCCGCCGTGGGAGCCGCCGCATGATGGCCGCCAACAACAATCACGCGGCCGAGACGGCCGCCGACGATAGCTGCGAATACGTCACCGTCACCGTCGGCGAGCAGCTCTTCGGCCTGCCTATCGAGCGCATCCACGACGTGTTCATTCCGACCTCGATCACGCCGGTGCCGCTGGCGCCGCCGGAGATCGTCGGCCTGCTCAATCTGCGCGGCCGCGTCGTCACCGCGCTCTGCGTCAGGCGCCGCCTCGGCATGCCGTCGCGCGACGCCAACGCCGAAATGATGGCGGTCGGCTTGGACTATCACGGCGAATCCTACGGCCTGCTCGTCGATTCGGTCGGCGAAGTGCTGCGCCTTTCGGTCGATTCACGCCAGCCCAACCCGGTGCATCTCGATCAGCGCTGGGCCAACTTGTCGCGCGGCGTGCACCGCCTCGACAATCGGCTGCTCGTCGTTCTCGACATCGACGGGGTGCTGGCGCTGAGCGCACGGGACAAAGCGGCTTGAAGATTAATTGCGGGGATTGGGAGTAGGACATGAAACATTGCCTCATCGTCGACGACTCGGCTGTGATCCGGAAAGTGGCGCGCCGCATTCTCGAGAGCCTGGACTTCGAGACATCGGAGGCCGAGGACGGCGCCCAGGCGCTCGCCGCTGTGCCAGGCGCACATGCCGGATGCCGTGCTGCTCGATTGGAACATGCCGGTCATGGACGGCTACGAGTTCCTGCGCAAGCTGCGCGAGATGCCGCAGGGCAAGATCCCCGAAGGTGGTGTTCTGCACCACGGAGAATGACGTGGCGCATATCGCACGCGCCATGCACGCCGGCGCGGACGAGTACATCATGAAGCCCTTCGACAAGGAAATCATGACGACGAAGTTCCAGGAAGTCGGGCTCGTCTGTTCGCGGCAGCGCCACTTTCTCCGCAAGCCACACCCCTCTCGCCCCCTCAACGGCGGTGAAATGAGCGCCGCGCCCGCCCCAGCGCTGTCCCGCCTCGGCCAGCCGCCGCTGCGCGTCATGATCGTCGACGATAGCGTCGTCGTGCGCGGCCTCGTCTCGCGCTGGCTGTCGCAGCACGGCTCGATGGAGGTGATCGGCACGGCCGCCAACGGCCGGGCGGCGCTCGACAAGCTGGACACCCTCGATCCGGACGCCATCGTGCTCGATCTCGACATGCCCGAGCTCGACGGCATCGCCGCGCTGCCCCTGATCCTGCGCAAGCGCCCGAACGTCTCGGTGCTCGTCACCTCGACGCTGACGGCCAGCGCAACGCCGAGATCTCGCTCAGGTGCTTCTCGCTCGGCGCCGTCGACTACCTCCCAAAGCCGGAAGGCAATCGCGACCTGACGACGTCGCAGGGCTTCCGTCACGAGCTCGTGGCCAAGCTCGACGCCATCTGCACGGCGCGGCGCCGGCGCGGCGCCAGATCGGCCGAGCCGCACGCGAGCGCCATGGGACGGCCGCGGCGCGCCATCCACCCGCCACTGCGCGGCCCGCAGACGCCACGCTGCCTGCTGATCGGCGCCTCGACCGGCGGCCCGCAGGCGATCGGCCACCTGCTCGGCGACATTGGCGCGCTCATCGAGCGCGTGCCGATCCTCGTCGTCCAGCACATGCCGCCGATCTTCACGGCCGTCTTCGCCGAGCACCTGAAGAACTCAGACTGGCCGCATGGCGCGCGAGCCGTTCGACGGTGAGCGGCTGTGCCCGGCACCGTCTACATCGCGCCCGGCGGGCGGCATATGGGCGTGACGCGGGTCAACGGCCACCCGGCGGTGCGGCTCCACGACAGCCCGCCCGTGAACTTCTGCCGGCCGTCCGTCGATGTCCTGTTCCAGGAGGCGGCCGAGGTGTTCGGCGCCTCAGCGCTCGCCGTCATTCTCACCGGCATGGGATCGGACGGCACGCGCGGCGCCCGCGTCCTCTCCGATGCCGGCGCCACCATCGTGGCCCAGGACGAAGCCTCGAGCATCGTCTGGGGCATGCCGGGCAACGTCGCGCGCGCCGGGCTGGCCAGCGCCGTGCTGCCGCTCGAGGACATCGGCGGAGCCATCGTGGACCTCATGCGGGAGCGCTCCGCATGACCGACAACGATTTCGCCTTCCTGCGCAAGTTCCTCCAGGAACGCTCCGGCCTCTCGCTGTCGGCGGAGAAGCGCTACCTCGTCGACAGCCGGCTCTTGCCGCTGTGCCGCCGCCGCCAGATCGCCAGCATCGCGGCGCTGGTCGAGCGCCTGAAGTCGCAGCGCGACGCCGACGTCGAACGCGCCGTCATCGAAGCGATGATGACGAATGAGACCTTCTTCTTCCGCGATCGCCGCCCATTCGATCTCTTGCGCGAGCACGCTTTGCCGAAGCTCTTGACGGCGCGCGCCGGCTCCAAGCGCCTCAGGATCTGGTGCGCGGCGGCGTCGTCCGGCCAGGAGCCCTACTCGATCTCGCATGCTGCTCAAGAGCATGGAACAGAAGCTCGCCGGCTGGAAGGTCGAACTGCTCGCCACCGACCTCGCGGTCGATATCATCGACAAGGCCAAGGCCGGCCTCTACACCCAATTCGAGGTGCAACGTGGCCTGCCGATCCATCTTCTGCTCAAATATTTCACGCAGGTGGGCGACATGTGGCAGGTCTCGGAAGAGCTGCGCTCCATGGTGCAGTTCCGGACGCTCAACCTGCTGCGTGATTTCTCCAGCCTCGGCACCTTCGACATCATCCTGTGCCGCAACGTGCTGATCTATTTCGAGCCGACCCGGAAGTCGGATGTGTTGAACCGCCTGTCGGGCCGGCTGGCCGAGGACGGCATGCTGTTTCTCGGGGCGGCCGAGACGGTGATCGGGCTCACCGATGCCTTCCTGCCGCACCCCGAGCACCAGGGCATGTACGCGCTCAACCGCAAGCCGGGGGCAACCGCCTCCTCGCGGCTCACGGCGCGGGCGAGCTGAAGACACCGCGCTGCGCGCCGTTGTTGTGACTGGCGCGGCGCTCGTTTCGCTTGGAGCGCGCAGCCGGCATCGGATGGGCTTAGGCCATGGCCGGCCGGGGGCCCCGCACCATGCGCTTCGCTCGCGGGGGAGGGGATCCTGGCATCGCGGCGACGGAGTAGCGTGCGTCCATCAATTGAGAGGTGGGTCGATCAACCGCTCTTCGCGCACCGCTTGAACCGCGCCGAAAACCTGTGGCCCTTCAGAATCATGCCGCACCGTTCTGACGGATGACGTGATGTGGAGCGCGCACCACGCGCCAAACAAAGAGCCCCGCCGAAGCGGGGCTCTTTTGCTTTTTGAAGAGGGCCGGTGATCAGGCCGAGATGCGCTCGTCCGCCTCGGTCGGCTCGCGCAGCACGTAGCCGCGGCCCCAGACGGTCTCGATATAATTCTTGCCCTGCGAGGCGTTGGCGAGCTTCTTGCGCAGCTTGCAGATGAACACGTCGATGATCTTGAGCTCGGGCTCGTCCATGCCGCCGTAGAGATGATTGAGGAACATCTCCTTGGTGAGCGTCGTGCCTTTGCGCAGGCTGAGCAGCTCGAGCATCTGGTATTCCTTGCCGGTCAGATGCACGCGCTGGGCCGAAACCTCGACCGTCTTGGTGTCGAGGTTGACGACAAGGTCGCCGGTGGTGATGACCGACTGAGCATGGCCCTTGGAGCGGCGCACGATGGCATGGATGCGGGCCACCAGCTCGTCCTTGTGGAAGGGCTTGGTGAGATAGTCGTCGGCTCCGAAGCCGAGACCCTTCACCTTGTCCTCGATGCCGGCCAGACCCGAGAGGATCAGGATCGGCGTCTTGACCTTGGCGACGCGCAGGCTGCGCAGCACCTCGTAGCCCGACATGTCGGGAAGGTTCAGGTCAAGGAGGATGATGTCGTAGTCGTAGAGTTTGCCGAGATCGACACCCTCTTCACCGAGATCCGTCACGTAGACGTTGAAGTTCTCGGATTTGAGCATCAGCTCGATGCTTTGCGCGGTTGCGCTGTCGTCTTCGATGAGCAGAACGCGCATGCGTTAGTCCCCAACGTCGTAACGGCCTTATGGCCCGCCCGCCGAAAACTTCCGCGATAATTCACGGTCGTCCGGCCGCCCAACTCAATTCGACTCACAACGCTAGAGAAGAATGGTTAACAAAACCTGATTCAGGGGCGCAAGCATTGTTCGCCAAAACATTTACGAATCGGCGTAATATGCTGACACAAGGTAGGTTTTTGTTCCAACTCCGGCTCGACCTTTTTGGTAAAGATTTAGCGTAAGTGATTCCCTTGACTCGCACCCCGGATCGTTGCCGAGCCTAGGGTTCATCGGGCAGGGGTTAGTCTTAACGATACGCGTAAACAAAAGATTGACGAGGGTGGTTAACGTTTGGGAACGATAAGAACTTCTCGCGGTCGCCTCTCCCGGCTCGCAGCCGCTGTCCAGGGAATCGACCCGGGCCGCGTCTTCGGGCGGGTCGCGGCGGTGCGCGGCCTGCTCCTGGAGGTGGCCGGGCCCGTGGCTGCCATGAGGCTCGGCGGCCGGCTCAGCATCGAAATCGACAAGGGCGACAGCGTGCCTTGCGAGATCATCGGCTTTTCCGGCGAATGCGCGCTCGCCATGCCGTTCGGGTCCCTGGAGGGCGTTCGCCGCGGCTGCCCGGCCCATGTCGAGACGGTGCCTGGCGGCGTCCATCCCACCCGGCAATGGCTCGGGCGGGTGGTGGATGCCATGGGCCGGCCTCTCGACGACCTTGGGCCGCTGCCCTTCGGCCCGCAGCTCAGGCCCTTCAAGGCCGACCCGCCGCCCGCCCATGCCCGCCAGCGCATCCTGGAGCCCCTCGACCTCGGGGTGCGGGCCATCAACACCTTCCTGACCACCTGTCGTGGCCAGCGCATGGGTATCTTCTCAGGCTCAGGCGTCGGCAAGTCGGTGCTGCTGTCCATGCTGGCGCGCAATACCGAAGCCGATGTCTCCATCATTGGCCTCGTCGGCGAGCGCGGCCGGGAGGTGAAGGAGTTTCTCGAGGACGACCTCGGCGAGGCGGGCCTGAAGCGCTCGATCGTCGTCGTCGCCACCTCCGACGAGCCGGCGCTGATGCGCCGCCAGGCCGCCTACCTCACCCTGGCCTTGGCGGAATACTTCCGCGACCAGGGCCTCTCGGTGCTGTGCATGATAGATTCCATCACGCGCTTCGCCATGGCCCAGCGCGAGGTCGGGCTGGCGGCCGGCGAGCCGCCTACCGCCAAGGGCTATACGCCCACCGTCTTCACGGAGCTGCCGCGGCTCTTGGAACGGGCCGGTCCGGGCACTGGCGCGGGCACCATCACGGGCGTGTTCAGCGTCTTGGTGGAGGGCGACGACCACAATGAACCGATCTCGGACGCGGCGCGCGCCATCCTCGACGGCCATATCGTCATGGAGCGGCAGATTGCCGAGCGCGGCCGCTATCCCGCCATCAACGTCCTGAAATCGGTGTCGCGCGCCATGCCGCGCGCCGCCGATCCGGCCTATTGGCCAACAGTGCAGCGGGCGCGCGCGCTCATGGCCACGTATGCCGACATGGAGGAACTGATCCGGCTCGGTGCCTATCGGGCGGGGTCGTCGCCCGAGGTCGATGGAGCCATCCGGCTGATGCCGGAACTCGATGCTTTCCTTGGACAAAGTAAGGAAAAGTCAACCTCTATCGGCGAAGGTTATCGGCGTCTTGAGGTGATTGTTAGCGGCGCCTGACGTATTTTGCGGCGTTTCGCCGAGGAGTTGATTGGTCCATGAAGTCGCGTGCAACGCTCCTTCGCTTGAAGCGGTTCCAGGTCGACGAGAAGCGTCGGCGGGTCACGCAAATCGAGACCATGATTGCCGAGTTTGAGCGCATGGCCGGCGACTTGACGCGCGAGATCACGACCGAGGAAGAGCGGGCAGGCATCACCGACCCGTCGCACTTTGCCTATCCAACCTACGCCAAGGCGGCCATGCAGCGGCGCGACAACCTGCGCCATTCGGCCGACGAGCTGCGCACCCAGCTCGAGGAAGCGCAGGCCGAGCTCCAGGACGCCTTCGAGGATTTGAAGAAGGTCGAGATCCTGGAAGACCGCGAGCAGGCGCGCGAGCGCACCGCCGAGACGGCCCGCGACCAGGCCGAGATGGACCGCATCGGTCTCACGCGCGTCGCCCAAGCCCGGGCCTGAATCACCCACAATTTTGGCTTCCACGAGGGCTGGGATGGCGGGCGCTTTCCCGGCGGGGGTCCTGACCGCGCAGCGCGAGGGCACCCTATGTGCCCGAGCTACGCCTGCCCCCCTTGGACGGGCCCTGGTGAGCCGCTTGCGGCCGCTGCGGCAACGCGACCCGCAAGGGCTTGTTCGCAGCGCGGCTATTCTCTAATGCGGTCGCAGGCGCCCGGCGGGGGTCGGGCAGCCGCTTGGGGCCGGCATAAGGGACGAGAATGGCCTTCGACCGTGCCGATCTTGCGATTCTCCTGACCCGGGTGGCGGCCGGCGACCGGGCCGCCTTCAGCGCCCTCTATCGCGCCGTCGCCCCGAAACTGCTGGGGGTGATCCTGCGTATATTGAATCGGCATGATCTGGCCGAGGAGGTTTTGCAGGAGGTTTTCGTGCGGGTCTGGGATAGGGCAGGGGATTTCGACGCCAGCGCGGGAGCGCCGCTGGCGTGGCTCTCGACCATTGCCCGCAACCGTGCTCTCGACAGCCTGCGCCGGCGCCGCGAAACCTCCATTGAGGACGAGCCGGCCGCTTTCGAGGTCCCCGATCAGGGCGACGACCCGGCCGTGCAGGCCGAGCGCAGCGCCGAGCTGAAGCGCCTGCTGAGCTGCCTGGAGACGCTCGATGAAGACAAGCGGCGCATGGTGGTTCTGGCCTATCATCAGGGCCTGAGCCGCGACGAGCTGGCGGCGCGTTTCAGCGTCCCGGTCGGCACCGTGAAGACATGGCTGCACCGCAGCCTCGCCCGGCTCAAGGAGTGCCTCGGCGAATGAACGACCTCTCACCCATCGAGGCCCTGGCGGCCGATTACGTTCTCGGCCAGCTCGACCAAAACGAGCGCAGCGTCGTGGCGGCGCGCTTGCAGCGCGAGCCGGCGCTGAGGGCCGCCGTCGAGGCCTGGGAGCGGCGGCTGGCGCCGCTCGGGGAATTGGCGCCGGCGGTCGCGCCTTCGCCGAATGTGCTGGCCGCCATCGAGGCGAAGATCGGTGCCCGCCCGCAGGGTGCCGACACCGACGGCAACGTCGTCGACCTGACGCGGCGCCTGCGGCGCTGGCGCACGGCGACGGGACTTGCCGGCGCGCTCGCCGCTTCCCTCGTGATCGCGCTCATGGTGCGCGAGATCGACCGGCCTCCGACGGGCGGCAATCTCGTGGCCGTTCTCCAGAAGGACGCGGCTTCGCCGGCCTTCGTGCTCACCGTCGACCTCACGTCGAAGTCCTTCACGGTGCGCTCGGTGGCGCCGGAGCGGCAGACGGACAAGAGCTACGAGCTGTGGCTGGTGTCCGACAAGCTGCCGGCGCCGCGCTCGCTCGGTCTCGTCGGGCAAAGCGAGTTCGACACGCGCCGCGCGCTCGGCGGCTACGACGCCGCCACCATCGCCAACGCCACCTTTGCGGTGAGCGTCGAGCCGAAGGGCGGCTCGCCGACCGGGGCGCCGACCGGGGCGGTCGTCTATGCCGGCAAGCTGATCCAGGCCACGCGCTAGCGGCTTCGTCATACGCCGTTCATCACCGAGGCTGTAACGCGCCGCTGGGGCCGAACCCTTGCGGGGCCGGCATTCCTCGGGCACAGATGCCCGGCTTCCAGAGCGTAAGGCCGGGCAGCCGGCGCGCAGCGACAAAGGCCGGAATGCGGAAACATCTCGAATATGCCTGGCCGGTCATCGGCCTCGCGGCCGTGGTTTTCTCGTTCTGGCTGCTCTACCGCGAGCTGAAGATCATCTCGGCAAGCGCCGTGCTGGACGCCATCCTGGCCATTCCGGCCCATCGGTGGCTCGGGGCCGTTGTCGCCACCATCGTCGCCTACGGAGCGCTCGCCTGGTACGACCGCATCGCGCTGATGCATCTCGGCCGCAAGCTGCCGTGGGGCGTCATCTCGCTCGTCTCGTTCACCACTTATGCGTTGTCCCATAATATCGGCGCCTCGGTGCTGTCGGGCGCCATGGTGCGGCTGCGCGCCTACGGCACGATGGGGCTGAGCATCGCCGAGGTCGGCGTGCTCGTGGCCTTGTGCTCGTTCACCTTCGCGCTCGGCACCATCATCCTCGGCGGCGTCGTGCTCGTGCTCCAGCCGGAGATCGTGCAGCGGCTCTTCGACATCCCGAGCTGGACGGCGCTGCTTGTCGGGGCCGGCATGCTGGTCTTCGTCGCGCTCTATCTGCTCGGCTCGTATCTGGCGCTCGATCCGCTCAGGATCGGCAACTTCGCCATCTACTATCCGCGGCTGCCCATTGCCTTGCGCCAGCTCCTTGCCGCGCCGCTCGAGCTCGTCGGCGCCGCCGGCATCATCTATTTCGCGCTGCCGGAAGCCGGTAATCCCGGCTTCTTCGTGGTGCTCGGCATTTTCCTCGCCTCGTTCTCGGCGGCGTTGATCTCGCATGCGCCGGGTGGCCTCGGCGTGCTCGAATTCGTGTTCCTCAAGGCCATCGGCGACCAGATCCCGCAGGCCGACGTGCTCGCCGCGCTCATCGTCTTCCGCCTGCTCTACCTGCTCATCCCGCTCGCTTTCGGCATCGTCGTGGTCATCCTGTTCGAGCGCTCGCGGCTGTCGCAGACGCTGCGGCAGCGGGTGGCCGGCAAGGCGGCGCCGGGAGCGGGGGAGTAAACGTCGGGGTCGGAATCCGAAGTGGTACTCGGCGCTTGTCGCCGATCTCTCAGCCCTAGATCAAACGCTGCCCACCGTCTTCAGCCGCACGCGCGGATGAATTTCCGCCTGCGACAGCACCGCCGTCTCGCGGCGGAAGCGCTCGACGATGGAACGCACAAACGGCCGCGCCAGCACCGAGGTGACCAGCACCGGCATCTCGCCGAGGCGCGCCGCCTCCTCGAAGCGGTCGCGCACCGCGGTGACGAAGTCGGAGAGCTTCGAGGGCTGCATGGCGAGATGACGCTCCTCGCCGTTGCCGATGATCGATTCGGCAAAGGCCGTCTCCCAGCCGGGCGACAGGGTGACGATGGGCAGATGGCCGGCGGGCGCCGCATACTGGGCGCAGAGCTGCCGCGTCAGGCGCGAGCGCACGTGCTCGGCGATGTCGCGCGGATTCTTGAGCGCGCCCGCCACCTCGGCGATGCCTTCGAGGATGGTGCCGAGATCGCGGATGGAGATGCGCTCGCCGAGCAGGATCTGCAGCACGCGCTGCACGCCGGTGGTGGAGATTTGCGACGGCACGGTTTCCTTGACGAGGTCGGCGTGCTCCTTGGGCAGGTCCTTGAGCAGCTTCTGCACTTCCACGTGCGACAGGAGCTCGGCCATGTTGGCCTTGATGACTTCCGTCAGGTGCGTGGAGATGACGGTCGCCGCGTCGACCACCGTGTAGCCGCGGATTTGCGCCTCGTCGCGCAGGCTGGCGTCGATCCAGGTGGCCGGAAGCCCGAAGGTCGGCTCGAGCACGTGGTGGCCGGGGAGCTGCACCTGCGCGCCCATCGGGTCCATGGCCATGAACTGGTTGGAGAACACCTGACCGGAGCCGGCCTCGATCTCCTTCACCTTGACGACGTAGGAATTGGCCTCGTGCTGGACGTTGTCGACGATGCGCACGGCCGGCATGACGAAGCCCATCTCCTGGGCAAGCTGGCGGCGCAGCGCCCTGATTTGCTCGGTCAGCCGGTCGTCGCCCGAGCCGTTGACGAGAGGCAGGAGCGCATAGCCGATCTCGATCTTGAGCTCGTCGATCTTCAGCACCTCGGTGAGCGGCTCCTCCTTGGTCAGGGCCTTGTCGGCCTCCACCTGGGCGCTGGTGGCGGCCGCGGTCTCGGCGGTCTTGCGGATGCGGTGGAACCTGTGCGCCAGGTACCCGGCGCCCGCCGCCAGCCCGAGGAACGGCAGCATGGGGATGCCGGGCATCAGTGCGATGGCCCCCATGACAAAGGCGGAGAGGCCGAGCGCCTTGGGATAGCCGGAAAGCTGGGCGCCGAGCGCCTTGTCGGCGGCGCCCGAGATGCCGGCCTTCGACACGAGGAGGCCTGCGGCCGTCGAAACGATGAGCGCCGGGATCTGTGTCACCAGACCGTCGCCGACGGTGAGCAGCGTGTAGGTCTGGGCGGCGTTGGCGAAGCTCATCGATTGCTGGGCGACGCCGATGATCATGCCGCCGACGACGTTGACGAAGGTGACGAGCAGGCCCGCAATGGCGTCGCCGCGCACGAATTTCGAGGCGCCGTCCATGGCGCCGTAGAACGAGGCCTCGTCCTCGAGCGCCTTGCGGCGCTTCCTCGCCGTCTCCTCGTTGATGAGGCCGACCGAGAGGTCGGCGTCGATGGCCATCTGCTTACCCGGCATGGCGTCCAAGGCAAAGCGCGCCGCCACCTCGGCGATGCGGCCGGAACCCTTGGTGATGACCACGAAATTGACGATCACCAGGATCGCAAAGACGATGAAGCCGATGACGAAATTGCCGCTCATCACGAAGGACCCGAAGGCCTCGATGACGTGACCGGCGGCCGCCGTGCCTTCGTGCCCGTGCGCCAGGATCAGGCGCGTCGAGGCGAGGTTGAGCGCCAGCCGGAACATGGTGGCGATGAGCAGCACGGTCGGAAAGGCGGAGAATTCGAGCGGCGCCTCGATGAACAAGGCGGTCATCAGGATCAGCACCGACAGGATGATCGATACAGCGAGCAGGAGATCGAGCAGCACCGGCGGCAGCGGCAGGATCAGCACCACCAGGATGCCGATGACCGAGAGAGCGAGCGCGATGTCGGTACGCTTCAGCATGGCGCCGAGCACGCCCGCGGAGAAGCGGAGCGACGGCGTCGGTCGCGAGGGGGTGGCGCTGAGGTCGGTCAAAATGCGAGCGGGCTCCGCCGGCGCGGGTGGCGGCGGCTTAGGCAGAATTTGCCGGGTTTATGGTTAGCGGCGGGTTAACAGCAGGCCGTCATGGCCGGCCTTGTGCCGGCCATCCACGCCGTCTTTTTCTGAAGTGTGAATTCAGAAGCGTGGATGCCCGCGACAAGCGCGGGCATGGCGCCAATGTTGTCCTAGCGGCCCGCCACGCGGGCCTCGCCGGGGGCGGCGACGGAGACGCCCGCCGCCACATATTCGTTGAGCTTGTTGCGCAGGGTGCGGATGGAAATGCCAAGGATCTTGGCCGCATGCGTGCGGTTGCCGAGACAGTGGTCGAGGGTGTCGAGAATGAGGTCGCGCTCGACGTCCGCGACGGTGCGGCCGACCAGCGCGCGGGTGACGGCCTCCGCCGTCTGCGCCAGACGTGCCACCGGGTCGGCGGCGGCCAGCAGCGTCTCGCCGTCCGGCGTGCGGATGGCGTCGGGGCCGATGTCGTCGCCGACGGCCAGCAGCACGGCGCGATGGATGGTGTTCTCCAGCTCGCGCACGTTGCCGCGCCAGGCATTGGCGACGAGCGCGCGCTTGGTTTCCAGCGCCAGCGGCCGTGGTAGCATGCCGTTCACCTCGGCGTACTTCTTGGCGAAATGCTGCGCCAGTTCGAGGATGTCGGCGGAGCGCTCGCGCAGGGCCGGCAGGCGCAGATGCACGACATTGAGGCGGTAGAACAGGTCCTCGCGGAAGCTGCCGCGCTTGACCTCCTCGCCGAGATTGCGGTTGGAGGTGGCGATGATGCGGATGTCGACGCGCACCGGCTGGCCGCCGCCGACGCGGTCGATGACCCGTTCCTGGATGGCGCGCAGCAGCTTTGCCTGCAGGCGCGGGTCCATCTCGGAAACTTCGTCGAGCAGCAGCGTGCCGCCATGGGCTTCCTCGAAGCGGCCGATGCGCCGCGCCACCGCGCCCGTGAAGGCGCCCTTCTCGTGACCGAACAGCTCCGATTCCAGGAGATTGTCGGGGATGGCCGCGCAATTGACCGAGATGAACGGCTTGTCCTTGCGCAGTGACTTCATGTGCACGTGGCGGGCCAGCACTTCCTTGCCGGTGCCGCTCTCGCCGGTGATGAGCACCGAGGCCTCCGAGCGGGCGATCTGCTCGGCGAGCTTGACGACGCGCTCCATGGAGGGATCGCGCCACACGAAGGCGCGCTGATCGTTGGCCACCGCCTCGAGCACGGCGGCGATGAGGTCCGGATCGGGGGGCAGCGGGATGTATTCGCGGGCGCCGGCCTCGATGGCCGCCACGGCGGCGCGGGCGTCGGTGCCGGTGCCGCAGGCCACGACCGGCGTGCGGATGCGTTCGGCTTCGAGCCGCTCGACCAATTCGCGCACGGCGAGCGCGACGTCGATCATCACCAGGTCGGCACCCTTGCCGCGCAGCACCGCGAGCGTCTGCTCGACGCTGTCGGTGTGGGTGACGCTGGCACCGCGCTCGATGGCGATCTTGCTGGCGGCCGAGAGCTGGCCCTTCATGCTTCCGGCGATGACGAGGCGCATGATTGTTCTCCGTTATGAGTCGCTTAGCGGTCGGCTTTGATAATCTCGGTCATGGTGACGCCGAGCTTGTCCTCGACGAGGACGACCTCGCCGCGCGCCACCAGGCGGTCGTTGACGTAGATGTCGATGGCCTCGCCGACGCGGCGGTCGAGCTCGACCACCGAACCGGGGCCGAGCTTCATCACCTGCTCGACGGGCATGCGCGAGTTGCCGAGCACGGCCGAGACGGTGACCGGCACGTCGAACATTTGCTCGAGGTCGGCGGCCGTGCGCGGCGTCACCGGCCCGCCGGCCGCCTCGCCGTTGGCTTCGGGCCCGAAAGTCACCTCAGGGGCGTCGAGGGAGGGAAGCGGCAGCTCTTGTTCGGTCGTCATTTCTCTTTATCCCGTCAGTGCTCGGTCTGTTCGAGGGTGCGCGCCACGACCTCGGCGATGGCCGCCTCGAGGCCGGCGCGGTCGCGGACGATGCCGCCGTCGGCCCATTCGAGGCGCACGTCGCCGGGCGCAATATCGGGGTCGCCGAGGACGACGATCTTGCCCGCAAAGCCGTTTTCGTGCGCAACGCGCTGCATGACGGCGTCGGCGTCCTCGACCAGCGCCTCGTTGATGCGCGCCACGAGATGCGGCACGCCGCGCAGCTGCCGAAAGCACTCGCGCGCCGCCTCCTCGAGCAGGGTGAGCGGGAAGCGCAGGAGCGCATCGCCGGCGATCTTCCTGGCAAACAGCAGGGCGAAATGCGCTACCTCGTTCTCGGCGGCGGCGGTGCGTTCGGCCTCGCGCGCCATGAGCGCTTGCGTGAGGCCGACCAGCTTCTCGGAGGCTTCCGCCAGACGCGTGGCGGCCGCCTCGGTGGCGAGCCGCTGGCCGTCGGCGAGGCCGCGCGCATAGCCGGCCTCCTCGGCCTTGGCGGCGGCGGCCTGCTCGCCGGTGAGGACGCCGGCGCGAAAGTCGCGATCGAACAGGAACTTGCGCGCCTCGGTCATGTCAGTACACAAGCTCATCTTCGGAGTTGCCCTTGGCAATGACGATCTCGCCCTTGTCGGCGAGGTCCTTGGCAAGGTTGACCATCTTCATCTGCGCCTCGTCGACGTCCTTGAGGCGCACCGGCCCCATGGCGCTCATGTCGTCCTGCAGCATCTTGGCGGCGCGGGTCGACATGTTGCCGAGGAAGAAGGTGCGGATCTCCTCCGAGGCGCCCTTGAGCGCCCTGGCGAGCGCGTCCTTGTCGACCTGGCGCATGAGCGTCTGCACGGCGGCGGCGTCGAGCTTGCCGAGATCCTCGAAGGTGAACATGAGCTCGCGGATGCGCTTGGCGGCCTCGCGGTTCACCTCGTCGAGGGCGGTGAGGAAGCGTCCCTCCGTCTGCCGGTCGAAGGCGTTGAACACCTCGGCCATCATCTCGTGCGCATCGCGCTTGCGTGGTATGCGACAGGCTGGAGATGAACTCGACGCGCAGCGTCTCCTCGATATGGTCAAGGGCCTCCTTCTGCACGGACTCCATCTTGAGCATGCGGTTGACGACGTCGACGGCAAAGTCGTCGGGCAGGGCGGTCAGCACCTGGGCGGCGCCGTCGGCCTTGATGCGCGACAGGATGACGGCGACGGTCTGCGGATACTCGCCCTTGAGGTAGTTGGCGAGGAGCTTGCAGTCGACGTTGGACAGCTTCTGCCACATGTTGCGGCCGGCCGGGCCGCGGATCTCGTCCATGATCGATTGCGCCTGCTGCTTGGGCAGGAGCTTGCCGAGCAGCGCCTCGGTGCGGTCGAAGGAGCCCGTGACGGCGCCGGCGCTCGACATGCGCTGGATGAACTCGACGATCAGCCCTTCGACGGCGGCCGCGTCGATCGATGCCGAGCTGCGACATGGCGGTGGAAACGGTACGGATCTCGTCCTCGTCGAGCATCTTCCAGACCGCGGCGCCGTGGTCGGCGCCGAGCGTGAGCAGCAGCACGGCGGCGCGCTGCGGGCCGGTCAGATCGTTGAGGGTGAGCGCTCCCTTCGGCTCGGAAGCGGCGGCTGGCTTGGCCATCTCTGCCATCTATCCCTTGGACATTCCGGGGCGGTCAGCGCTGGTCATGGACCCATTGCCGGATGATTGCCGCGCTTTCTTGCGGATTGCCGTTCACGAGCTCGCCAATTTTCTCGATCGATTGCGCCTGCACCTGGCCCTGCACCTTGGCGATGTCGAGCATGCGCAAGGCCTGGTTTTCGCCCGCCGGCAGCGCGGCCGCTGCAGCGCCAGCCATGCCGCCGGCACCCGCCGAGATCGCCATGGCGGCGCCGGTCATCGGGCCGGACAGGGGACGGCTCAGCGCGCCGGCGTTCGGATCGGGTGACAGCATGCGTTTGACGAGCGGTCTGACCACGGTGAAGAAGACGATGAGGGTGAGGAGAGCCAGCACCGCGAGTTCGACGAAACGCATGAGGTCGTCACGGGTGAAGCTGAACATCGAGGCGAAGAAGCCCGGCTTCTCGTCGCTGACGGCGGCGGCCGGCGTATCGGCGAAGCGCAGGTTGACGACTTCGAGCTGGTCGCCGCGCCGCTGGTCGAAGCCCATGGCGGTGCGCACCAGCGCCGTGATGCGGTCGAGCTCTTCCTGCGGTCGGGCCGCGTAGGTCGCCTCGCCGCTGGCGCCCTTGGTGTAGACGCCGTCGACCACGACGGCGACCGACAGGCGTTTCAGGCGGCCGCCTTCGATCACCTCGGTGCGGGTGGAGCGCGAAATCTCGAAATTGGTGACTTCCTCGTTCTTGCTCGACGTGTCGCGCGGTCCCTGGTTCTGATTCTGGGCTTGTTGTGGCTGGGTGGCGGCGGGCAACTCGTTGGCGACGCTCACCGTTTCCTTTTGCTCGCTGGTCTGGGCGCTCTCGCTGCGCGTCTGGGTGGAGCGCACGACGCGGCTTTCGGGATCGAAGGTCTCGCTGCGGTTCTCGATGCGGTTCGCCTCGAGCTCGGCCGCCACCTGCACGCGGGCGCGGCCATCGCCCACCACCTTGGCGATGATGTCCTCGATCTGCGTCTTGAGCCGGCGCTCGATGCCACTCTGCTTCTCGTCGAGGCCGACGCCCATCAGCTGGTCGCCCTTGGCGCCGTCGGCGAGGAGGCGGCCGCGCTCGTCGGCGATCGAGATGCGTTCCGGCTTCAGCCCCTCGACGGCGGAAGCCACGAGGTGACGGACGGCGCGCACCTGGCTGGCATCGAGATCGCCGGCGAGCTTCAGCACGATGGCGGCGCTCGGCGCCTCGCGATCGCGCTCGAACAGCTTGCGCTCGGGGATCACCAGGTGCACGCGGGCGGCCTGCACGCGCGAGAAGGCGCGGATGGTGCGCGACAGCTCACCTTCCATGGCGCGCAGCTGATTGATGTTCTGGACGAAGCTCGTCGACGAGAACGCGTCGCCCTTGTCGAAAATCTCGTAGCCGACACCGCCGCCGGTGGGCATGCCGCGGCCGGCGAAGTCCATGCGCAGCTTGGCGAGCATGTCCTTCGGCGCGAGGATGGTCTGGCCGTCGCCTCGCACCTCGTAGCGGATGCCCTTGGTCTCCAGCTCCCGCACGACGTTGCTGGAATCCTGGAACGACAGGTCGCTGTAGAGCACCGCCATGCCCGGCTGCGTCACCCGGGAAATCACGAAGGCGAAGAAGGCGATGAGCGCAAGCGTGACAGCGCCCATGGCCGCCAACCGCGCCGGCCCCAATCGCCGCACCAGTTCTAGAGCCGCTTCCACGATTGCTTAGTCCGCCACGCCGCCTTGGCTAGGTCATTGACCGCAGCTCAAGCCACGGGCACCCGGCAAGAATTTCCCGGTTCAGGGTTAGCGTTCGGTTAATGCCGGGCGACGGACACGCAGACGGCAGAAACAAAAAAGGACGGACCCTTTGTCCGTCCTCCGTCAGCCGTTGTGTGTGGCCGGGATTACTGCCGATAATGCTGGATGCGCGTGGTGCGCAGGCCGGCGAGACCGTATTGGTCGATGGATTGCTGCCAGCTGAGGAATTCCTCGACGGTCAGCGTGTAGCGGGTGCAGGCCTCTTCGAGGCTCAACAGGCCGCCGCGCACGGCAGCGACCACCTCGGCCTTGCGCCGAATGACCCAGCGTTTGGTATTGGTGGGCGGAAGGTCCGCAATAGTGAGCGGGCTGCCGTCAGGCCCGATGACGTACTTCACCCTCGGGCGGTGGGTTTCGGTCATGGTACGCGCTCACAAACTCGACTGACCAAGCGTCAAGGGTGCAAGATATCGGCGCCCGTTTAACATTTACCTAAAGGCGCGACGGTATTTCACCTTGTTTGCCCGAGGGGCGAGCGGCGTTAACGTTTACGAAGGACGGCGCATCGATCTGACGCTGCCGAGGGGGATGCGCATCGTGCCGATCACCAGGACCGGCGTGTCGCCCGTCAAATCGACGGAATCGACGATGCCGCGCATCTCGGTGGAGATGGCGAGCCCCTGGCCGGTGGCGTCCCTGCCGGTGACGGTGATCGTGTAGTCGCCCGCCGGAGCCTGGAGTCCGGTCGAGGTGCGGCCGTTCCAATTATATGTCTGGGCCCCGGCCTGCAGGGCCACGCTGTCGGTGGCCACGACGCTGCCGGCGCTGTTGGTGATGGTGACGGCGGCCTGGCCGGCGCGTGGCGCGGTGAGCCGCCATTGCGCGCCCGCCTCGGTCAGGCGGGAGGTGGCGCCGTCGGCGGTGATCTCGGTGCCGACAAAGCCCAGCGCCGAGGTGGCGTTGGCGGCCTGCGTCGACTTCAACAGCGATGCCAGGGTGTCGTTGGTCTGCAGCTGCTGCTCGACGGAGGCGAACTGCACGAGCTGCTGGGTGAACTGGTTGGTGTCGAGGGGGTCGAGCGGGTTCTGGTTCTTGAGCTGTGTCGTCAAGAGGGTCAGGAACTGGTCGAAATTGGCGGCGATGCGGACCCGCGACGAAGCTGTGGCCTTGGCGGCCGTCGCGGCGTTGGCGGCACCGGTCAAACTGTCGATGGCCATGCGGCTCTCCTTGTTCCGTCTCAGACCAGCATGTCGAGGCCGGCGCTGCCGCGCCACAGGACGCGCGCCGCCGGCGCGTCGCTTGCGTCGACGGCAAACGGCTGCACGATCTGCCGTGCGGGCCGCTCGCCGCCGTCGCCGCCCTGCCGGTGGCCCGCAAAGGCATGGTCGCGCAGCGTCAGATCGACGCCGCCGTCGGACGGCTTCAGGCCGGCCTGCTCGAAGGCGCGCTCCAGGGTGCGCGCATCGCGCTGCAGGAGCGCCAGCGTTTCCACCTTGTCGACGGTGAGATGCGCCTTGACGATGCCGTCGTCGCCCATGTCGAGGCGCACATCGATGCGGCCGAGATCGGCCGGATCGAGGCGGATCTCGAAGCGGCGAATCCCCGCCATGGCGCGCATGCCGATCTCGATGGGGACGGCGCCGAGCGGCACATCGCGAACAAGCGGCTGCCGGGTCTTCACGTCGGAGGTTGCGCCAGCCTCGCGCGCCGCGTCTGCGCTGGAAGGGGCGGCATTGGCGCCGTTCGTGGGGCTCTGAGGGGCGGCCGCGTCCGCCGGCTTGAGATCGGCGAACTGGAAGTCCGGCGTCGCCTCCCGCGCCGGCGCGGCGTTTTGGGCAAGCTTCGCCGCAAGCCCTAGCGCCAGCCCTTTGCCGGCGCCATCAACGGCAGCCTTGGCGGCGAGCGATACCTGCGGTCCAAGATGCTGGTCGGAGGAGGGCGCTTCCTCGCCGCTGGCCGCGATGGCGGAGCCATCCTTGGCCGCGCCCTTTTCGGCTGCCGCGATGACGGCATGGACGGCGCCCGAAACGGCGCGGCCGACGCCATGGCCGCGGCCGGGCTCGCCGGGTCCCTGCACCGGGCCGGGCATCGCCTCGGTTTCGGTCTCGGGGGCCTGGTCGGCGAGCGGCAACGGCGCGGCGGGAGCCTTGTCGCCGGTTGCCGCAACATCGGCGTCGGCCAAGAGTGCTGGGAGAATCAGCAACTCCGCCGCCGCCTCGGCCGATACGTCGGCCGTCGCCTCGGCAGGCGCCGCCGGCGCGTCGGCGTCAACCGTCGCGGTCGACTCGGTCTTGAGATCGGCCGTGGCATCGGCCGACGCCTCGTCCATGGGTTCCCGCGACTTCGGCAAATCCTCGCACCGCGGCCTTGCCTCGCAGTCGGCATCCATTGGCTTGCGCTCGGGCCGTGGGCGATCGTGCGGCCTTGCCTCGGCGCTGGACTCGCGCCGGCGGAACGTCATCGCGGTGACCGTCGTCGCGGCGACCTTCGTCGCGGCGACCGTCGATGCGGCGATCGTCGTCACGGCGCGCGACATCGCGGCGCGCGTCACGCGCCCGCGCCGGGGGTTCGCGGTCCTGCAGTGTCGGCTCGAAGGGCTCCGTCCGGTCTTTCAAACGATGGTCCTTGGCGGGCGCGGCGCGCAGCCCCTTGGCGTCGGGGGCGCGGTTGAGAAGGGGGAAAAGGGCCGACGGATCGCTCTGACGCATGACGCGCACTCCTGGAACTGGCATTTATCCGGAGCAAGGGGCGGGCCACGGGCGCGGATCCATAAGCCGCTGATCGGGCTTCGATTTCAGGCGCCTGCTCGCAATCCGTCGGCCGCCGCAGGGCAGAGCTCGCCGGGGAGCCGGCAACAATTGCCGGTCCCGCCCTGGAACGGGCGCTGCGCCGTCGCTATACACGGGCAGCGAAAGCCAATTTGATGCTCAACAGCCTCGATCTGCCAAAGCCCCCGGCGGCGACCCGCGTCGTCGTCGCCATGTCGGGGGGCGTCGACAGTTCCGTCGTCGCCGCGCTGCTCAAGCGCGACGGCTACGACGTGGTCGGCATCACGCTGCAGCTCTACGACCATGGGGCGGCGAGCCACCGCAAGGGCGCCTGCTGCGCCGGCGAGGATGTGCACGATGCCCGCCGCATCGCCGAGCGGCTGGCGATCCCCCATTACGTCCTCGACTACGAGGACCGCTTCCGCGAGGCCGTCATCAACCGCTTCGCCGACAGCTACGCGGCCGGCGAGACGCCGATCCCGTGCGTCGAATGCAATCGCGCCATCAAATTTGCCGACCTGCTCGAGCAGGCGCGCGATCTCGGCGCCGACCTCCTGGCCACTGGCCACTACGTGGCAAGCCGGCCGCTGCCAACGGGCGGGCGGGGCCTCTATCGCGCCGCCGATCCGGAGCGCGACCAGAGCTACTTTCTCTACGCCACCACCAAGGCGCAGCTTGACCTCTTGCGCTTCCCGCTCGGCGAGCGGCCGAAAAGCGAAACCCGGGCGCTTGCCCGCGAGTTTGGTTTGACGGTCGCCGACAAGCCAGACAGCCAGGACATCTGCTTCGTGCCGAACGGCCGCTACAGCGACGTGATCGCCAGGCTCAAGCCCGACGCGGTTGCGCCCGGCGACATCGTGCACATGGACGGACGCGTGCTCGGCCGCCATGCCGGCATCATCAACTACACGGTCGGACAGCGGCGCGGGCTGAAGCTTGCGGGCCGCGAGCCGCTCTACGTGCTGGCGCTGGACGCGGCGCGCCAGCGCGTCATCGTCGGGCCGCGCGAAGCCCTCGCCCAGCAGCGCATCGCGTTGCGCGAGGTGAGCTGGCTCGGCGACGCAAGTTTCGAGGCGCTTCCGGCCGATGGGCTCGACGTGGCGGTGAGGGTGCGCTCGACGCGCCCGCCGACGCCCGCGCGCATCAGGCCGGCGCCGGCCGGCGCCGTTGTCGAGCTCCTGACGGCGGAGGAGGGCGTGGCGCCCGGCCAGGCCTGCGTCATCTATGACGGCACTGGTCCGCGTGCCCGCGTCCTCGGCGGCGGCACCATCGCGCCGGTGGCGGCGCGCCGCGGCGCGGCGGCGGTCGGCTTCGCGGCGGCGTGAGGCGCTTGCCCGTGTCACTCGCGCCGATCGACGAGAAGACGCGAGCGGCCCACAAGGGACGCGGCCCCGACACGCAGCTCATGCGCAACGTCTATGCGCGCTGGGCGCCGGTCTACGATCTCACCTATCGCCGCATCACCGCGCCGGGACGCCGCGAGGCCGTGAAGGCGGCCTCAGCCTGCGGCGACGACATTCTCGAGGTCGGCGTCGGCACCGGCATGGCGCTCGAGGAATATGAGCGCGGCAAGCGCGTCGTCGGAACGGACCTTTCGGCCGAGATGCTGCAACGCGCCGCCGCCAAGATGCGCGAGCGCCGCATGATGCACGTCAAGGGCCTCGCGGTGATGGATGCCTGCCGGCTCGGCTTTGCGGACGCGCGCTTCGACGCGGTGGCCGCCCAGATGGTCCTCACGCTGGTGCCGGAACCGGAGCGGGCGCTCGACGAGTTCGCCCGCGTGCTGAAGCCCGGCGGCGAGATCGTGCTGGTCAATCATTTCGGCGCCGAGCGCGGGGCGCGCGCCTCGGTCGAGGAGTTCTTCGCGCCGCTTGCCAGCAAGGTGGGCTGGAGCTCGGACTTCAAGGTGAAGCGGCTCGAGGACTGGGCGCGCACCCATGGCGGCATGCGCGTCGTCTCGGTGAAGCCGATGCCGCCGGTCGGCTTCTTCACGGTGGTGCGCATACGCAAGGACGGGTGAGGGAGGTGCGTCATGCGCGGGCCATGTCAGTCGGCGGCCTTTCCTTGACAGCCTTCCGGCCCCCTCTCTATATGCGCCTCCTGCGGGATGGCGGAGTAGCTCAGCTGGTTAGAGCAGCGGAATCATAATCCGTGTGTCGGGGGTTCGAGTCCCTCCTCCGCTACCAATCCAGGGAAGCTGCGCCGCGGTGATGAGGTTGCCGAAACGCGGCGGTGAGCAAGGCTTCGCGGGACCACGAGGGACGCCAGCGTATCGGCCGCATCGAAATCCGGCCTTTGAGTAACCGCGATGAGCAATCGTATCCTCGTCCTTTACGGCTCCTATCGTTCCGACCGGATGGGCATCCGGTTCGCCCAATTCGTGATCGAGCGGCTGCGGCGCCGCGGCGAGGAGGTCGAGTTGATCGACGCCAAGGCGATCAACCTGCCGATGCTCGATCGCATGTACAAGGAACATCCAAAGGGGCGGGCTCCCGCGCCTCTGGAACAACTGGCGCAGAAAATCCGCGCCGCCGATGGCTTCGTGTTCGTCACCGGCGAATACAATTGGGGCATCCAGCCCGGATTGAAGAACCTCACGGACCACTTCCTCGAGGAGTGGTTCTGGCGCCCTGCCGCGATCGTGAGCTATTCGGCTGGCCGCCTCTCCGGCGCGCGTGCCGCAACCGCCTGGCACGGCACGCTCTCCGAGATGGGCATGGTGGTGATCTCGAGCACCATCGCCGTTGGTCCGATCGCACAGACTCTATCGGCTGAAGGCGAGCCGATCGGCGAGAGCGGCAAGGCAGTCGAACAGGCTTTCCCGCGCTTTGCCGACGACCTCATGTGGTGGGTCGAAGCCGCAAAGGCGCAGCGAGCGCGCAAACCGCCGCCGTATTGATCGCAAACCATTGCGAGTCCGTCTGGCGGGCAGTCGACACGGAGCATCGATCACTTTCTCTGGAGATCGCCCGCCAGCCCGCTATGGTGGCGCGAGCGCCACCAGCTTGAGGAGAAGCGGGCATGAAGCTCGGCATTCATCTGCCGCATATCGGCCGCAAGGCCGGGCCCGATGCCATCCGGCGCTCCGCCGTGCAGGCCGAGGCGCTCGGCTTCGCCGACGTATGGGTGAGCGAGCACGTCATCCTGCCCAAGGACGCCTCTTATCCGCCTTCGGCGCTCTTCTACGAGCCGATCCTGACGCTGACCTGGGCGGCGGCCGCCACCAAGCGGGTGCGCCTCGGCTCGAGCGTCATGGTGCTGCCGATGCACCATCCGGTGCCGATGGCCAAGCAGATCTCGACCCTGCAGTGCCTCAGCGAGGGCCGTGTCATTTTCGGCATCGGGGTCGGCTGGCTCGAGGCCGAGTTCGCGGCCATGGGCGTGCCGTTCCGCGAACGCGGCCGGCGCACTGACGAGAGCATCGCGCTCATGAAGGCGCTGTGGAACGACGATCCGGTCACCTTCAAGACGACGTATATCACCGCCGAGATCGCCGACATGCGCATGCGACCGAAGCCATCGACGCCGATCCCCATCTGGGTCGGCGGCAGCTCCGACAAGGCGCTCGATGCGTGCCGTCAAGCTCTGCGACGGCTGGCACGGGTCGCGGCTTACGCCTGAGAAGGCCGCGCCCATCGTCAAGCGCCTGCGCGCCGAGCGACCCGAACCTGCCTTCTCGATCTCGCTGCGCACCAGTTGGGACGGCAAGGATGCGGCCGAGCTGAGCGACCGGCTCAGCGCATATCGCGATGTCGGCGCCGACCACGTGCTGGTCGAGGCCAGCGACCGCGACATCGAGGATTGGCTGCGCACCACCGACAAGATCGGCCGCGCTGCCGAAGGCCTGCTGGCCGCGTGAGATGAACTGAACACGTATCGACGGAGGGCTCGTGCCACAACAACTTCCTGCCGTCAGCCTGGTCGCCGTGCCAGGACGGCGGCGCGCCACCATCGAGATCGCCCGCGAGATCGAGCGGCGCGGCTACGCCGGCATCTTCGCGCCGAGCCTCTACTCCAACATGTCGCTGTGCGAGGCGCTCGCCTGGAATACCGAGCGCATCGTCTTTGGCACCGCCATTGCGCCGATCTATGCGCGCACGGTGCAGGACTTCGCCCAGAGCGCCGCCTTCATGCACGAAGTCTCCGGCGGCCGCTTCCGTCTCGGCATCGGCGTCGCCCATGCGCCGGGCCACGCCCGCATGGGCGTCACGCCCGGCAAGCCGCTCGCCGACACGCGCGGTTTCGTCGACAAGCTGCGGGCGCATGAAGGTCTCGGCGAGCTGCCGCCGGTCGTTATCGCGGCGCTGCGCACCAAGATGGTGGCGCTCTCCGGCGAGATCAGCCAGGGCGTGGTGTTCGCCAATGCCAGCCGCTCGCACATGCAAGCCTCGCTCGCCGCCTTGCCGGCCGGCAAGCGCAACGACGCCAATTTCTTCATCGGCAACATGCTGCCGACCTGCGTGGCCGACGATATCGCGGCGGCGCGGGCGGTCAACCGGCGCACCTTGACCAACTACGCGTTCCTGCCGAACTACCGCAACTACTGGAAAGAGGCCGGCTACGTCGAGGAGATGACGGCCATCGAGAAGGCCATTGCCGAGAAGCGCAACGACGACGTGCCGAAATATCTGACCGACGCCTGGCTCGACGATGTCACCCTGTTGGGGCCGGCGCCGCGCGTGCGCGAGAGGCTCGAGGGCTGGCGCGAGGCCGGCGTGCGCACGCCCATCGTCGTGCCGTCCTCGGCGGCCGGCAACCAGGTGAAGGCGATCGAGGAAATGCTCGCGACATTCACCGGTTGACGACGGTTCGCGGGCAACGGGAGGTCATCATGCATCCGAGAGGCAAGGTCTGCGTCGTCACCGGGGCGGCGGGCGGCATCGGCGAGGCGGTGGCCCGCGCCTATGCCGAGGCCGGCGCCAAGGCCGTCGTGGTCGCCGACCTCACGTCGGAGAGCGGCCGCCTCGACCGCGTGGCGGCCGACATCGGTGCGCTCGCGGTGCCGGCCGACGTGGGCAAGGAAGCCGACATCAAAGCCCTGATCGCGGCGGCCGAAGCGAAGTTCGGCGACATCGACGTGTACTTCTCCAATGCCGGCATTTCGCGGCAGGGCCACGAAGACGCGACCGATGCCGATTGGGACGCGAGCTGGCGCGTGCATGTGCTCGCCCACGTCTTCGCGGCGCGTGTGCTCGTGCCGAAGATGCTGGCCCGCGGCTCAGGCTATCTGTTGAGCACGGCGTCGGCCGCCGGCCTCCTCGCCTCCATGGGCTCGGCGCCCTACGGGGTCACCAAGGCCGCCGCCGTCGCCTTCGCGGAACACCTCGCCATCCAGTACGGCGACCGCGGCATCCGCGTCTCGGTGCTGTGCCCGCAATCCGTCGACACGCCCATGTCGCGCACCGCCAAGGTGTCGGCGGCGCGCGTCGACGGCATCATGACGGCCGCCGAGGTGGCGCGCATCGTGATCGACGCGATGGAGGCGGAGCGCTTCCTCATCCTGTCGCATCCGACGGTGCACGATTACATGCAGCGGAAGGCCTCGAATGTCGACCGCTGGCTTTCCGGCATGCGCCGCCTGCGCCAGAAGACCGTTGAGTCCTTCAAGGCGGCGGCGGGCTAGCTCGCCGCGGTGGGCTAGCTCGCCCGCTGCGCCACCGTGTTGCGCGGCACGTCGCGGAATGGCTTGTCGGTGTCGACGCTGGGCTCCCGCGGCATGCGCAGCACGCGCTCGGAGATGATGTTGCGCTGAATCTCGTCGGTGCCGCCGGCGATCGACCCGGCCGGCACCGAAACCAGAACCTCCGCGATGACGCCGTTCATCGGCGAATCCGGTCCGCTCAGCAGCGCCTCGGCGCCCGTGATCTGCGTGTGCACGCGAGCGGCGGCGCGTGCCACGTGGCTCGCCACCAGCTTGCCGAGAGAACCCTCGGGCCCCTGCGGCCGGCCCTGCTCTTGGGCGGCGCGCGCCCGCTTTGCCGTCCATTCGGCCGCCTTCGACATGATGAGCAGCTTGGCGATCTCCTGGCGCACAACCGGGTCGTTGATCCTGCCGGTGGCTCGCGCGCGCTCCAACACCAAGTCGACGCGGCCGGCGCGCTGCGGATACCACTTGTAGGGCTCCATCGTGGTGGCAATCTCGGCGCGCTCCTCCTCGTAGATGCGTCCCTTGCGGTTCGAGGCGGTTCCCCAAACGCGTAGGCCGTCGGCACCGCGGCGCTCGTGCATCAGCGTGGTGGTGGCGATAGCCCAGCCGTCGCCCTCCTGGCCAACCAGGAATTCGGGTTCCACCACCGCGTCGGTGATGAACACTTGGTTGAACGAGGCGTGACCGTTCATCTGGCGCAGCGGCTGCACATTGATGCCCGGCTGGCGCATGTTGAGCAGGAAATAGGACAAGCCCTTGTGCTTCGGCTTGTCCCAGTCGGAGCGCGCCAGGAGCAGCGCCCAGTCGGCCTTGTGGGCGCTCGTGGTCCACACCTTCTGGCCGTTGATCACCCAGGCATTGCCCTTGAAATCGGCGCGCGTCGTCGAGGCCGCCATGTCGGAGCCGCTGCCCGGCTCGCTGAAGAGCTGGCACCAGGTGTCCTCGCCGGTCAGGACGCGACGCAGGAACTTGTCTTTGTGAAAATCCGAGCCGTGCGCGAGAATCGTCGCGGCCGCCAGCGTGCGAATGCCGGCCTTGGCGACGCCGACGGCGCCAACCTTGGCAAACTCGTCGTCGACGGCGGCGCCGAGCGCCACCGGCAGGCCGCGCCCATACCATTCCTTGGGCCAATGCGGCGCGCCCCAACCGGCGTCGATGACCTTGGTGCGCCACTCGACGAGGCCGAGCTCGGGGTTCCAGTTGGCCTTGAGCCAATCGCGGGCTTCGGACCGGACGGCGTCTTCTGTCGGTTCGCTCATTTTGCGGTCCTTCCGTTAAGCCGCCCAGTTGCGCATCATCAGCTCCCGGTGCTCGTTCGCGTCGCCGAGCAGCACTTCCGAGCTTTTCGCGCGCTTGAACCACAGATGCGTGTCGTCGTCCCAGGTGAAGCCGATGCCGCCCCTGATCTGGATGGCGTGGATGGCGGTCTGCAGGTAGGCCTCGGACGCGCAGGCCTTGGCCAGCGACGCGACGCCGGTCAGGTCCTTGTCGTTCTCGTCGACGGCGGCCGCCGCGTAGTAGGCGGCCGACTTGGCGAGTTCCACATCCACCAGCATGTCGGCTGACTTGTGCTTCATCGACTGGAACGAGGCGATTGGCCGCCCGAACTGCATGCGCATCTGCGCATATTCGAGGGAGGACTCACGCAGCTTCTCGGCGCCACCCACCATCTCGTTGGCGAGACACACGAAGGCTTGCGTCATTGTCCTGGCGAAGGGCGCCGCCGCGGCGCCGGCCTCACCGAGCAGCGCGGCCTCGACGCCATCGAAAGTGAGGCGCGCCAGCTTGCGCGTGGCGTCCATGGTTTTGAGCGGCTGCCGCTTCAGGCCCGCCGCGTCGCCGCGCACGGTGAACAGCGACAAGCCATCCTCGCCGCCGGTGTTCGGCAGGCGGGCGAGGACGACGATCAGGTCCGCCGTATGGCCGTCGAGCACGAAGCTCTTGGCCCCGTCGAGCTTGTAGCCGCCGCCTGAGGGCGTGGCCGTCATGGTGACGCCGGCGCCGTCCCAGCGGCCGTTGTCCTCGGCGAAAGCCAGCGTCGCCACGGTGTCGCCATCGGCGATGGCGGGCAGCAGCGCGCGCTTCTGCGCCTCGGTTCCCGCATTCAGGATGGCGGTGGCGGCGAGCACGACGGACGAGAAATAGGGCGCGCACAGGAGCACGCGGCCCATTTCTTCGAGCACGATGGCGAGCTCCGAGCAGCCGAAGCCCTGTCCGCCATAGGCTTCCGGGATGTGGACTGCGGTCAGCCCGAGCTCCCGGTTGAACTTCTGCCAGCCCGTCCGGTCAAAGCCGGCCTCGGTCTCCATCAGGCGGCGGACTTCTGACGGCGGCGACCTCGCGGCGAGGGCCCGCCGGAGGACATCGCGGAATTCCCGCTGTTCGTTGGTGAAGCTGAAACGCATGCGGCCCTCCCCGTTTGGTCGGCCTCTTCATGTTGGCCCATTCATAGTGCAGCAGCGCTGCGCTGTCAGGCGAAGGCCTGCCGCACGCGCGGGACCACATCGCGGGCATAGCGCTCGAGGCTCGGGCTCATCTCATCGGGCGTCATCCCCGGCGGCACGCCCCACGAGACGATGTCGGTCAGCCCGTATTCCTTGATGAAGGCGGAGAGTTCCTTGACGCAGTGGTCGACGTTGCCGACGATCCACGTCTGCGGGATGCGCTCTTCCTGGGCGATGCCGGGGATGCCGCCGTGGCCGCCGGATTCGGCGCGGAAGCGGTTGTAGACCTCCATGCGCCGCCGCTCAGCCATCCTCACCGGCTGCCAGTCGCGCTCGGGATTGTCGGTGACGAGGCAAGAGCGGATGATGCCGATGCGGTAGTTCGAAGGATCGCGGCCGCTGTCCTTGACGGTGGTGAGCCAGGGATCGAGCGTGCGCGCCCGCGGACCTTGCGGCAGGAGGTTGGTGTTGAAACGCGCGGCCCGCATCGCGCCCGGCTCCGCCATAGCGGCGATCCACAGCGGCGGGCCGCCCGGCTGCACATAGCCCGGCGTGATCTTGGCGTCCTCGACCTTGTAGCGCTTGCCCTCGAACGAGAATTTCTCGCCCGTGAAAGCGCGGGTGAGCACTTCCAGGCCCTCGTCGGTGAGCGACAGCCGCCAGGAAGGATGCAAGCCGAAGCCGCGGAACTCGTGCGGCGCGTAGCCCATGCCGACGCCGATCTCCACCCGCCCGTTGCTGAGATTGTCCAGCACCGCCAGATCCTCGGCGAGGCGGATCGGATGATTGAACGGTAGGAGGCAGACATCGCAGGAGAAGCGCACATGCTTGGTGCGCGCCGCCATGGCGGCCGCCACGGGAATCCAGGACGGCAGATAGCCGTCCTCGACGAAATGATGCTCGGTGAACCAGACGAGGTCGAGACCGAGGCCGTCGAGCCAGACGACCTGCTCCATGATGGCGGCATAGAGCGCCGGATGCTTCAGGCCCGATTCCGCGGGATTGCGGAAATCGTAGCAGACCCCGAAACGCAACTTCTGCCGCATGTTGGCCGCTGCTCCCGACGCCGTCCTCGCCGATGCCACGTTACCGCCTGGCGTCAGTCGCGCAAGCCTGCCGGCGAACGCGTCGCTCGCGATGCGGGTTCGGCGAGGCCTTGACGGGGTCGACGCGCGAGCCGGATAGTGCGGCCGCGCGCTCATAGCGAGCGCCGCTGCCAATAAGCGCAGTTTGTTGGAGGCGGGCCTGGGGAGGAACGCATGCACATGAAATCGTCGCCGAGGACGAAATTTGCCTCGCTGCTTCTGGGTGCGACGGCGATCGCTACGCTCGCCGCGGCGCCGGCCCTCGCGCAGAAGAAATACGATGTCGGCGCCACCGACACCGAGATCAAGATCGGCAATATCATGCCCTATAGCGGTCCGGCGTCCGCGTACGGCACCATCGGCAAGGCGCAGGCGGCTTATTTCAAGAAGATCAACGAGGAGGGCGGCATCAACGGCCGCAAGATCAATTTCATCTCCTACGATGACGGCTTCAGCCCGCCGAAGACCGTCGAGCAGGCGCGAAAGCTCGTTGAGTCCGACGAGGTTCTGTTCCTTTTTCAGCCGCTCGGCACGGCGCCGAACTCCGCTATCCAGAAATACATGAATGCCAAGAAGGTCCCGCAACTCTTCGTGGCGACCGGCGCCACCAAGTGGGGCGACCCCAAGAACTTTCCATGGACCATGGGCTGGCAGCCCAACTATCAGAGCGAAGCGCGCATCTACGCCAAGTACATCATGGACAAGTATCCAAACGGCAAGGTCGCGGTTCTCTGGCAGAACGACGACGCCGGCAAGGACGTCATGCAGGGCCTGCGTGAGGGCTTCGGGTCGAAGGTCAGCATGATCGTCGCCAACGCGTCCTATGAGATCACCGATCCCACCATCGATTCACAGATCGTCGTGCTCAAGAATTCGGGCGCCGACATCATGATCACCTATGCGGCGCCGAAGGGCGCGTCGCAATCCATCAAGAAGGTCGCCGAGCTCAACTGGAAGCCCGTCCACTTCATCGGCAACGTGTCGACGTCGGTGGGCGCGGTGCTGAAGCCGGCCGGACTCGAGAATTCCAAGGGACTGATCTCGACGGCCTATCTGAAGGACCCGACCGATCCCCTCTGGAAGGACGATGCCGGCACCAAGATCTGGCTCGCCTTCATGGACAAGTATTATCCCGAAGGCGACAAGACCAACAGCAACAATGTGTATGCCTACGCCACCGCCCAGACCATGGTGGAGGTCCTCAAGAAGTGCGGCGACGATCTCACGCGCGAGAACATCATGAAGCAAGCCGCCAACGTGAGAGGCTACTCGAACGAGATGATGCTGCCGGGCATCACCATCAACACGAGTCCCACCGACTACTTCCCGATCGAGCAGATGCAGCTGATGCAGTTCGACGGTGAGGCTTGGCGACTTTTCGGCGACGTCATTGCCGGAGAAGTCGGGCATTGAGTCGAGCGGCGGCGCCGCTTGGCGAGGGCGCCATGCGCGAGCTCGACTTCACCGGCAAGGTCGCCCTCGTGGTCGGTGGGTCGAGCGGCATCGGCAACGGCATCGCGCAGGCCTTTCGCGCCAAAGGGGCGGAGGTCCATGTATGGGGCACCCGCGCCGGTGCCGCCGACTATGCAGCGGACGAAGGCTCCGATCTGACGGAGCTTCGCTACGCGCAGGTCGACGTGTCCGACTTTTCCGCCGTCGAGGCCTGGCGGCCGCCCTTCGCGCGGCTCGACGTGCTCGTGCTGTCGCAGGGCACTGTCCTCTACTGCCGTGGCGAGTTCACGGTCGAGGGCTTCCGCAAGGTCGTCGACGTGAACCTCAACAGCCTCATGGCCTGCGCGGGAAAATTCCACGGCATGCTGGCGGCCGCCAAGGGTTCGCTCATCGTCATCAGCTCGACGGCGGCCTATCACTCGACGCGCGGCAATCCGGCCTACAATGCATCCAAGACCGGCGCCGTCGGGCTGACGCGCACGCTCGCCGAGGCGTGGGCCGCGGACGGCATCCGCGTCAACGGCATCGCCCCCGGTCTCGTCGACACCAAGCTCACCAAGGTGACGATGGACAATCCCCGGCGGCTGGAGCGGGCGCTCGCCGGCATTCCGATCGGTCGCCTTGGCACTCCCGCCGACATGGCGGGAGTTGCGTTGTTCCTGGCCTCGCCGCTCGCCGCCTATGTGGTCGGCCAAACCATCGTGGTCGATGGCGGATTGATCCTGAGCTGAGCGGGTAACGTCTGCGCCCTCCACGGCGAAGGCTAAGGACGCGGTGGGGAAGGGCGGGCGGAAATGACTTGCGCGGGTCACCGGGCAAGTCCTATCCAACGGTCGATCTTGCATTGGAGCGACGCCATGAACGAGTGCGGGCGGAGGCAGTTCGACGGCCGGCATTGGCTGCTGACTGGCGCGCTGATCTGCGCCGGCCTGCTCTCGAGCGCAGCTCACGCGCAAGGCGTGCCGCGCCAGCTCCACGGCAAGACCGTGGTCTATTCCTTCACGCTGGCGCAGACGCTGAAGCGCCCCGACGGGACCATGCTGTCGAACCGCATCACCTTCGCGACCGCCGCCTATCTCAGTACCGAAGGGCGGATTTTCGTCCGCAAGTCCCGCAGCAACTCCGAGGGGCGGAGGGATAGCGGCGAGCTGGCGCCGGGTTCGGGCAACCTCTCGACGGGCCGTTCAGCTCAGGCGGCGTTCGAGGGTGGACGCCTCGTCATGACGACCGCCCAGAGGGTCGGCGCGGTACGCGAGGTCGTCAGCTTCACGCCGGGCTTCGCTGGCTGCTCGGTCAACGCCATCCGTGGCAAGGTCGACGGCAAGTTGGTCAATCGCGGCATCGATGGCGTCATCTATGAAATCGTCTCCCTCGAAACCGTTGCCCAGAGCTGCGCGCTGAAGGACGGCAATGCGCTCGAGTCCGTCGGAAGCTAGGTCGGCCGCACCGTGACCCAGGCATCGCTGCGCCGCTTGCGCGCCATCTGCCTCGCGCTGCCGGAAGCCGAGGAGCGCGAGACGTGGGGTGAGGCGACGTTTCGCGTGCGCGACAAGATCTTCTGCATGCACCACGAGGGCTATGGCGACGGCCCGGTCCTGACCTGCAAGGCGCCGCCCGGCAGCCAAGCCATCCTGGTCGGCGCCGACCCGAAGCGCTTCTACGTGCCGCCTTATGTGGGCCACAAGGGCTGGGTCGGCATGCGCCTCGGCAAGGGTGTGGACTGGCGCGAGGTGGGCGTGCTCGTGAAGCGCAGCTACAGCTTGACGGCGCCCAAGAAACTCCTCGAGACGCTGGTGGAGAAAACTGAGACGGTGGCGGCGGCGCTGAAGCGCGCCGGGCGCAAGGCGAGACGCTGAGCCGCGCCGCTGCGATCGGAGCGCCGCATCCCCATATGCCAGGAATCCCGGCGCGCATCACAGCTGAAGCCATGTCAAAACCCCTCGTCGTCATCATCCCGCACCAGCTCGGCAAGGCCGAGGCGACGCGTCGGCTGACCGCCGGCATCGGCCGGCTGCGCTCGAGCTTCGGCGACAAGCTCATGATGCTCGACGAGGCCTGGGCGGGGGACCGGCTCACCTTCCAGGTCGCCGTCCTCAAGCAGGAGGCGCGCGGCACCATCGACGTGGCCGACCGGGAGGTGCGGCTCGAAGTGGAGTTGCCGTGGCTGCTTGCCATGCTGGCCGACAAGGCCAAGGCGCTGGTCGAGAAGCAGGGCCGGCTGATGCTTGAAAAGAAATAGCCGCCTTTGACCTGCGCTTGAAAATTCGGATCATATGCGCGGTGACTGCGAGGTGAGCCGATGTCCGAGGATTCCGCCCCGCCCGGCAAGGAGCGCCTTCTCGCCGAGGCCTGCGCGGTGCTCGACGAGTTCATGACGGCTTTTAATTCCCGCGACCATGCCCGCTGGGTCAAATGCTTCCACTTTCCGTCGGTGCGGATTGCCGGCGGTGAGGTCTTCGTCTGGAACACGCCAGACGAGTTCCTGCGCGGCAACGACATCGGTCTCTTGGAAAAGTCAGGCTGGCATCACAGCGCCTGGGATTGGCGCAGGCTGGTCCAGTGCTCGGACACCAAGATGCACCTCCTGGTGCAGTTCACACGTCACCGCAGCGACGGCGGCGGCAACTCCTATAAGTCGCTCTACGTGCTCGCCAACCGCGGCGGCCGCTGGGCGGTGCAGGTGCGTTCGAGCTTCCTCGGCATCACGTTGCGGCCGGCAACCGACAAGGGCTGAATGCGATCCGGTTTCTAGGAGAACGGATCGTGGTCCAAGGACGATGAGCCGGGATGTCGGGAAGGTCGCCTTTGCGGGAGATGCGCCCCTCTCCCGCGAAGGAGAGGGGCCGCATTAGACCTCTCGAAAGAGGGTCGTCCAGGCGGCGTCAGGACATGTGTTTGGAGAGGTGCTTGTTCATCTCGAACATCGACACCTCGCGCTTGCCGAAGACCTTCTGCAGCGTGTCGTCGGCCAGGATGTTGCGCCGGTTCTGCGGGTCCTGCAGCCGGTTCTTGCGGATGTAGTCCCACATCTTGCTGACCACTGCCGAGCGCGGCAGCGGCGACGAGCCGACGACGGCCGCGAGCTGCTCGGAGGGCTGCATGGGCCGCATGAAGGCGGCGTTCGGCTTGCGCGCTGACTTCTTCTTGGC
The DNA here is from genome assembly GCA_963812775.1 of uncultured Alphaproteobacteria bacterium. Taxonomy (GTDB): domain Bacteria; phylum Pseudomonadota; class Alphaproteobacteria; order Rhizobiales; family Beijerinckiaceae; genus CAWEWH01. Next base: position 593,424 of record CAWEWH010000009.1, on the reverse strand, counting down.
TGGCTTCGCGGCCTTCTTGGCCGGCTTCTTTGCGACCTTCTTGGCGACTGTCTTTGCCTTGGCCTTCTTGGCCGGCTTCTTCGCCTTCGCCTTACCCCTGCTGGACTTAGCTTTTGACTTCTTCGCCATATCGAACCTCTCCTGTTGGCGATGCGCTGACAGTCGACCCAGCGCACGAGAACGGTCGGTGTGTCAACGTCAAGCCGCTAGCACCCCGCCCTTAGCTATGCACAGCTGTATGATTCTGACTATTCCCCCCAGAGGGGAAAGCGGGTTTTTTCAGAGGGAAAATGAGCTGACGGCCCTAGGGCACGGGACGATCGGCGACAGCCGGCGCCCCAGGGCGACCCAATAGGGAATAATGTCCTATGGCGGGGGTCGCGGGCGCGCCGACAAAGCTCAACGGCGCCGCTCGGCCACGAAGGTCCACACCTCGACATCGCCACGAAGCGCCTCGTGCAGGCATCTGTAGGTGTTGCGGCTCGTTGCCGTCAGTTCGAAGCCCAGCAGGTCGAGCCATCGGCGATAGAGCGGCGGCGAGAAGTGGAACCAGGCGCGGGTATTGCTGTCCGAGCCGAGGAAGACGGCGAGCGGCGCCTCGGCCTCGAAGCTGCCCTCGACGATGACGAGCGTCTCGCGCGCCACGAGCGCAGCCTGCCGCAGCGCTTCTAGGGCATCGCGTACGTGGACGAGAATCTGGCCGAGGATGACCACGTCGCAGACGGGCGCACAGCCTGCGAGGTCGTAGATGTTGCCCTCGACGCGGCTGGCGCGCGAGCCGAAGGCGGCATGCGCCAGCCGGTAGCCGTTGCGCATGCCGGCAAGGAACTGCGCGGTCCTTAGGCGCGCTGCCTCGGTGGCTTGCGGCTGAAACTCCAGCCGCTCCGGCCGATCGGCATCGAAGCTCGTGACGGTGGCGCCGCGCTTCTCCGCCTCGAAGCTGAGAAAGCCGTTCGCCGTGCCGACATCGAGCACGCTCTTCCCGCCGAGAGCGACGTGGCCGACATAGTCGTCGAAGCGCCCGCGCAGGTCCCAGGCGCCCACGACCTCGCCGATGCCGGGCAGATCCATCGAATGGTACCAGGTGCATTCGTCGAGGCGCGGTGTCGGCATGGGGAGAGCGGTTGCTCCAGGTATTTTTTGATGGGCTGTTCCGAGCGATCAACCACGGTCAAGCCTGTGTCGCAAGCTGTGGTCCGGCGCATTTGAGGCAAATGCCACGCAACCGGGTAGACCGTCGTTAGTCATGGCGGTTGCGCAAGCGCAAGGTTCTCGCGGCGCCGGCCGTCTACCAAGGAGCTACAAGCGCATGCTCTTCTCCGAAAATCGCGCACGTTTTTCGGGATCATGCGGCAGGGAAGGTGAGCCATGCTGTATCAGGTCATCCTGTTCAACGCCGGGGACGATTTCGGCACGCGTGAGGACGTGGAATTCGCCGACGATGCCGCGGCGATCGCGCATGCGCGCGAGCATCTGTGGCCCTGGACGTACGAGATCTGGCGGGGCAATGCCCTGGTCGTGCACGACGAGGCGGCCGACGCCGTCTACCAGATCATTGCCCGCGCGCCGCCGCTCATCCTGCTGCGCAAGGCGGCCTGACGCCGCCTCCGGTCATGGCCTGGCCGGCTGACATTCAGGCGGCCGGTCCGACCTCTTCCTTCGACGATGATGTGGACGCGCGCCGGTCGCCGCGCCGGCTCGCGATGAAGTCGCGCCCGGCCTCGGTCAGGCACACCCGCGCGGGCTGGCCGGCTGCCGAGACTCGCGCCAGAAACCCGCGATCGAGAGCGTCCTCCCACACCGTCAGGCGCGGGCAGGAAGTGCGCCAGGCGTCGATCATTTCGGCGTAGGGGCGGGGGCCGCGTTCGACCCATTCGAGCAGGTCGAAGATCAGGGGATCGAGGTCGTTTGCCATGCCGGTGTCCTTAGAGGCCGCCATGATATCATGGCGGCAATGCTGCTGGAACGCCGCGCTCCGACGCGTTGATCGCTCCGCATCATTGTGCTCATCTGTCGGCAAGACACGAGCATAAGCAGCGCTATCCAAGCTATGAACCTGGGGAGGGTCTCATGCTGGTTCGCCTGACGGTCGTCATCATCGCGCAGGCTATCGGTCTTGTCGCGTTCCTCGGTGCCGCAACGGCCCAGAAGCAGGGCGGCACTCTGCGCATCTATCATCGCGACAATCCGCCCAGCACTTCGCTGCTCGAGGAATCGACGATCTCCGCGGTGCTGCCCTTCGCCAACATCTACAACAACCTGGTGATGTTCGATCCCAAGAAGCCGGACAACAGGCTCGACACCATCGTGCCGGACCTCGCCAAGAGCTGGTCGTGGGACGACAGCCAGACGCAGCTCACCTTCAAGCTCAGCGAGGGCGTTAAGTGGCACGACGGCAAGCCGTTCACCGCCAAGGACGTGCAGTGCACGTGGCACCTGCTGATCGGCAAGATCTCCAACGATGAGTTCCGCAAGAATCCGCGCCAGGTCTGGTACTTCAATCTCGACGAAGTCGTCGTGAACGGCGACCACGAGGTCACCTTCAAGCTTAAGGAGAAGCAGCCATCGTTCCTGATGCTGCTCGCCTCCGGCTTCTCGGTGGTCTATCCCTGCCACGTGTCGCCGCGCGACATGCGCGTCAAGCCGGTCGGCACGGGACCCTTCAAGCTTGTCGAGTTCAAGCGCAACGAGTCGATCAAGCTCGCGCGCAACCCGGATTACTTCAAGCAAGGCAAGCCCCACGTCGATGCCATCGAGATGCGGATCATCGAGAACCGCTCCACCCGCATCCTCGCGTTCGTGGCGGGACAGTTCGACATGACCTTCCGCAACGACGTGACGGTGCCGCTGCTCGGGGACATCAAGTCCCAGGCACCCAACGCGCAATGCGATCTCGCTCCCTCCGGCACATTCGCCAACCTCATCGTCAATCGCGCCGCCCCGCCCTTCGACAATGCGGAGATCCGGCGGGCCATGGCGCTGGCGCTGGACCGTGCGGCGTTCATAGAGATCCTTTCACAGGGCAAGGGGACGATCGGCGGCGCCATGTTGCCGCAGCCGGACGGCCAGTGGGGCATGCCGCCGGAACTGGTCGCCAAGCTTCCCGGCTACGGCAAGGATCTCGACAAGAACGTCGCCGAGGGGCGCCGCATCATGGAAGGTCTCGGCTACAGCGCGGGCAAGCCGCTCGCCATCAAGGTGGCGACGCGCAACCTCGCCGAATACCGCGACCCGTCGGTGATCCTCATCGATCAGCTGCGAAAGGTGCATATCGCCGGCGAGCTCGAGCCGATCGACACGACGCAATGGTACGCCAAGGTCACCCGCAAGGACTATTCGGTCGGCCTCAACGTCACCGGCGTGCCGGTCGACGACCCCGACGTGAACCTCATCGAAAACTACACCTGCAAGTCGGAGCGCAACTATACGCAATACTGCAATGCCGATGTCGACAGCCTGATCTTCCAGCAGTCGCGCGAGACCGACATCGAGAAGCGCAAGCGCATGGTGTGGGACATCGAGAAGGCGCTGGCCGAGGACGTGGCGCGGCCGGCCATCGCGCACGGCCATTCCGCCACCTGCTGGCACCCGCACGTCAACGGCTATGTCATGCAGCGCTCGAGCATCTACAATAACGACCGCCTCGAGGACGTGTGGCTGGAGAAGTGAACGGCGCCGGCGATCTCCGCGACGGCGGCACCTTCGACTACATCGTCGCCGGCGGCGGCACGGCGGGCTCGCTGCTTGCCAACCGCCTGTCGGCCGATCCGAAAAACCGGGTGCTCGTGCTCGAGGCCGGCGGGCGCGACAACTGGATCTGGTTCCACATCCCCATCGGCTATCTCTACGCCATCGGCAATGCGCGCTCCGACTGGTGCTTCAGGACCGAGCCGGTACCGGGGCTCAATGGCCGCGCCATCAACTATGCGCGCGGCAAGGTCATCGGCGGCTGCACGGCCATCAACGCCATGATCTATATGCGCGGCCAGGCGCGCGACTACGATACCTGGCGTCAGCTCGGGCTTGCCGGCTGGGGCTGGGACGACGTGCTGCCGTATTTCCTCAAGCACGAGGACCATCACGGCGGCCGCGGCAAGCTGCACGGGGAGGGCGGCGAATGGCGCGTCGAGGAGCCGCGCGTCCGCTGGGACATTCTCGACACGGTGCGCGAGGCCGGCCAGGAGATCGGCATTCCCAAGACCGCCGACTTCAACCTCGGCGACAACGAAGGCTCAGGCTATTTCCAGGTCAACCAGCGCAAGGGCCGCCGCTGGTCGGCGGCCACCGGCTTCCTCAAGCCGGTGCTGAAGCGGCCGAACCTGGCGCTGAGACTCCATTGCCACGTCGAAAGGGTTGTCTTCGAGGGCCGACGCGCTGTCGGCGTCGTCTATAGCCAGGGTGGCGAGCGCCATCTCGCGCGCGCCAGGGGCGAGACGCTGCTCACGGCCGGCGCCATCGGCTCGCCGCAGCTCTTGCAGCTCTCCGGCGTCGGGCCGGGGACGCTCTTGCGTCAGCACGGCATCGATGTCGTGCGCGATCTGCCAGGCGTCGGCGAGAACCTGCAGGACCATCTGCAGCTGCGCCTCATCTTCAAGGTGACCGGCGTCAAGACGCTCAACGAGATCGACCGCTCGTGGTTCGCCAAGGCCGGTATCGCCTTCAGCTACGCGCTGTTCCGGCGAGGCGCGCTGACCATGGCGCCGTCGCAATTCGGCATGTTCACGCGCTCCTCGTCCGCGCACGAGACGGCCAATGTCGAGTTCCACATCCAGCCGCTGTCCCTCGACAAGTTCGGCGACCCGCTGCACTCCTTTCCCGCCTTCACGGCGAGCATCTGCAACCTCAGGCCGACGAGCCGCGGCTCGGTCCGCATCCGCGCCACGGACGCGCGCGAGGCGCCCGCCATCCAGCCGAACTATCTGTCGAGCGAAGCCGACAGGCGCGTCGCGGTCGATTCCATCAAGCTGACGCGGCGGCTTGCCGCCACCGAGGCGCTCAAGCGCTACCGGCCGGAGGAATATCTGCCGGGCGCGGCGCTCGCCTCGGAGAGCGAATTGCTGCGCGCCGCCGGCGACATCGGCGCCACCATCTTCCACCCCGTCGGCACCGCCAAGATGGGCATCGACAGCGATCCTCTGGCGGTGCTCGACGGCCGCCTCAGAGTGCGTGGCATCGACGCCTTACGCGTCATCGACGCCTCGGCCATGCCGCTCATCACTTCCGGCAACACCGCCTCGCCGACCCTGATGATGGCCGAGAAGGGCGCCGAGATGGTGCTGGAGGAGGGGCGGGCTTAATACGTCGCCCGTCCGCCCGAAATGTCGAACACCGCCCCGGTGGTGAACGAATTCTCGGCCGAGGCGAGCCACGCCACCATGGCGGCGATCTCGTCCAACTCGACGAAACGGGCCCGCGGGATTTTCGCCAGCATGTAGTCGATATGCTGCTGCGTCATCTGCGCGAAGAGGGCGGTCTTGGCGGCCGCCGGGGTGATGCAATTGACGGCGATGTCGTGGCCGGCCAGCTCCTTGCCGAGCGATTTCGTGAGCGCGATGACGCCGGCCTTGGAGGCCGAGTAGGCGGCGGCGTTGGGGTTGCCCTCCTTGCCGGCGATGGACGCCACGTTGACGATGCGGCCGTAGCCCTTCGCCACCATGCCGGGCACGACGGCGCGGCAGCAATTGAAGACGCCGTTCAAGTTGATGTCGATGATGCGCCGCCACTCGTCGACGGGATAGTCGGTCACCGCTGCATTCATGCCGGCGATCCCGGCATTGTTGACCAGGATGTCGATGGCGCCGAGCTGCCGGCTTGTCCGCTCCGCCGTCTTCGCCGTGGCGGCCGGATCGGTCACATCGACGACTTCCCCCGAGGCGACCACCCCATCGCGGCCAAGGCTGGCGATGGTTTCGTCGAGCAGCTTTGCATCACGATCCCACAGGGCCACCTTGGCGCCCGACGCGAGAAGGCGGCGCGCCACGGCAAGGCCGATGCCTTGGGCGCCGCCGGTCACGACGGCGCCGCGGCCGCCAAGGTCGATCTGGTTCATCGCTGGTCCTCCCGCCTTCCATTGGAGGCCGCTTTGCGCGAGCGATCAAGTTCCGCGGGCCGTCGAGCCGTCTTGCGCGCCGCTGAAGGTTCGGTATTTGCGCATCGACGGGCGGACGATCACAATGCGGCAGAGGAGGGCTTCCATGATCGATCACGTCTCCGTCGCCGTGAGCTCGCTTGCCGAGAGCGCTACCTTCTACGAGGCGGTGCTGGCGCCGCTCGACTACAAGCGGCTGGTGGAGCGTCCGGGCACCGTCGGCTTCGGCAAGCGCTATCCGGAATTCTGGCTCAACGCGCGGCCGGGCCTCGAGCCGGGGGACGGCAACCCGGGCACGCATATCGCGCTCCGGGCGCCGAGCGAGGCGGCGGTGCGCGAATTCCATGCGCAGGCCTTGGCGCGCGGCGGCAAGAGCGACGGTGAGCCCGGTCTGCGGCCCGCCGCCATGACGACCTATTTCGGCGCCTTCATCATCGATCGCGACGGCAACAAGATCGAGGCCCTGAGCTTCCCCAGGGCATAGCGGCTGGCGCCGGCACCTGTCGGCCGGCCCGCCTTGCATTTGGCGGGTTCCACCCGATCTATGGCGGCGGCGGCACCAAAGCTCTGCCCGAAGCGTTGACTTGTCAAATGGCGACCCTCGAAGGCGAAATCCTGCCCGATCAGCTGACCGCGGCCGACGAAAAGGCGCTGCGCGAGGCCGTCAATGTCCTCGAGCGCACGAGCTTGCCGGCGCGTCTTGCCTCGCTGGTCGGCAAGCCCGTCAGTCTGCTAGGCCGCTTCTTGCCGGAGGCGGTCGCCGAGGTCGGCTCGCGGGCGGCGCGCGCCGCCTTGAAGGCCTCGCTGCAAGCGGCGCTCGATCCGCGCCTGCCGGCCGGCAAGGACCGGGAGGGCTACTGGCACAAGGCGCTCGCCGCCGCCTCAGGCGCCGTGGGCGGCACCTTCGGCTTGCCGGCGCTGGCGCTGGAACTGCCGCTCTCCACGACGATCATCATGCACGCCATCGCCGACATCGCGCGTCACGAGGGCGAAGACCTCACCAACCCGGAAGCGGCGCTTGCCTGCCTCGAAGTCTTCGCGCTGGGCGGCCGTTCGTCGGACGACGACGACAGCGACGCCGGCTATTTCACGGTGCGCGCGGCGCTCGCCCAGTCCATTGCCGAAGCCGCCCGCTACATGGCCGAGCGCGGCCTCGTCGAGGAAAGCGCCCCCGTGTTGGTGCGCGTCGTGGCGCAGATCGCCTCGCGCTTCGGCTTCGTCGTATCGCAGAAATTCGCCGCCCAGGCGGTGCCCATTGTCGGCGCGGTGGCGGGGGCGGCCATCAATACCGCCTTCATGGACCATTTCCAGTCGATCGCGCGTGGTCACTTCACGGTGCGGCGGCTGGAGCGCGCCTATGGCCGCGACATGGTGGCGGCCGCTTATGCGGCGATCAAGACGGCGGAGAAGCTTTGAGGCTCGTTCGCAGCTGCCCTATTGCCGCTTCCGCATCAGCGGGTTGGCGCGCATGAAGGTGCTGACCACGATGGCGTGGGCGACGTGCTCGGCCATGCAGCGGTAGCTCTGATCCAGAGACGGACCGTCGTCGGACTGCTTGGCCTTCTCGATGAATTGCATCGCCTCGAAGCGGCGCACCAGGGGCACGTTCTCCTCGGCCGCGATGGTGCGCAGGGCCTTGCGCATCGCGGCATAATATTCATCGTCGTTGGCGCGCAGCGTGTATTGCAGGCCGACCAGCACGACATCCATGTCGCGCTCCTTGAGCCAGCGCACGGTGTCGCGCACTGTCGTCGCGAACTCCTCGACCGGCACGCGCATCAAGGCATCGTTGGTGCCGACCTGCCAGAGCACGAGGTCGGGGCGTTCGAGCCCGGCTTGGGTCTTCAGCCGCTCGGCCGTCAGGGCGGCGACCTCGCCGGAGACGCCACGATTGACCATGACCACGTCGAGGCCCTTGAAGGCCTTCTCCAGGATCGTCTCGAGCTTTGACGGATAGGTGTTCAGCGATCCGCCGGCCGCCGCTGCCGTCCCCAAGGCGAGGACACGCACCGGCCGCTTGGCCTCGAGCGCGGCGGCGACGCGCGGCAGCGGTGTGGGCGCGGCAATGTCGGCCGAGGGCGCCTGGCAGCCGGCGCTCAAGGCCGGCGCCTGCTGGGCCGGCTGCTCTTGCGGCGCCGGCTGTGCCTGCTGCTGCTCCTGGGCGCCGAGGGGGGCGAGGGCACTCAGGCCGATGCAGCCAAGGCTGCAGAGCGCGATCTGAGCCGCTCTCGCAATTCCGACAACCATCCGGTCAATCCCATCGCAGCGAGCCCCAGGACCAGCACCACCACATCCACCCACAGGCTGCCGCCGAGAATGAACCGCGCCAGTTGTCCGAGCAGGCTGCACACCGACCCTACACAGAAGACGTTCAAAGAGTTGCGGCCAAGCATAGATAAAAAGCGGCCGACTGGCTTAAGGAATCTTATGATGAACACGAAGGTCCCGGCAAAAACCATTGCCAGCGCCAGGAAATGTATGAGGCGGGCCGGTGCCAGATAGGTCTTGTCGAAGAGGAAGAACAGCGGCGGCCACGGCACCCGGAAAGGATCGGGGGCATAGTTCGTCAGCACGATCACCACCCCGGCAATGACGATCGCAAGGGCCAAGAGGCGCAGCGGCTTGAAGTGGCGGGAGACGAGGCCGCCCAGGCCGTCGTCACGGGCCAGAACGAAGCCGAGGACGAAAATCAGCTGCCAGGCGAAGGGGTTGAAGTACCACACGCCCTCCGTCGGCCAGGTCGGAAGATTGACCGTGAAGGCGAGCGCCAGCACATAGATGGCAATCGCGCCGGGCAGCAGGAGCCAAGGCACCAGGCGGTCCACCGCCGCCATCAGGGGGGCGCCGGCCATCAGCACCACATAGAGCGGCAGGATGTCGAAATAGCCGAGCTGGTGGCTGAGCAGCACGAGGCCGACATGCGCCTGGGCGGGGTCCTGGAACACGGCGGCCGCGTTGTGCCATTCCAGGAGGAGGGGTTGGTCGAACCACAGCGAGGTGCCGGCGATCAGCCCGATGGCGATCATGGTGATGAGGATCTGGGCCGCGTAGATGGTCAGGGCGCGGGCGGCCAGCCGCAGCATCAGGCGCGGCAGGCTGAAGCCTTCGGACGAATTGGCGAGCAGCCGTACCGACCATCCAGCCAGGAACACGAACAGCTCGGCGGAATTGGAAAGGCCGAAATTGCGGTGCGTGAAGCGTTCGAAGAAGAAGCCGGGGATGTGATTGGCGAAAATGCTCGCCAAGGCAAAGCCGCGCCAGAAATCGATCTCGTTGGCCTTGCGCATTTGCGTGGTGTCGCAGGAATCATGCCGCGGTGAATGGAGGCGCGACATGTCCCTGAGGGTGCCGCGACATGTCAAGGGCGCAAACGCGGCAGCGTAAGCGTGGCGATGAACAAGTTGCGGCTGGAAAGTGTCTCCTAAAACATGAGCCTTGCCATCGAAGACTATGCGATGATTGGCGACTGCGAGACCGCCGCGCTCGTCGGCCGCGACGGCTCCATTGATTGGCTGTGCTGGCCTCGCTTTGACAGCGACGCATGTTTTGCGGCCCTGCTCGGCGCGCCCGAGCATGGCCGTTGGCGCATCGCTCCCGTCGCTCCGGTGACGGGGACCACGCGCCGTTACCGGGGCCCGACGCTCATCCTGGAAACGCGCTTCGAGACCGCCGAGGGGGTCGTTCGCCTCGTCGATTTCATGCCGTTGCGCGGCGAAAACTCCGACGTGGTGCGGCTCGTTGTCGGTGAGCGTGGCCGCGTGCCGATGCGCCTCGAGCTCGTCATCCGCTTCGGATACGGCGCGAACGTGCCGTGGGTGACGCGTCTGCCGGACGACAGCGGCATCCGCGCCATCGCCGGTCCCGACATGCTGGCGCTGCGCTCGCCCGTGCAGTTGCGCGGCGAGGATCTGCGCACCGTCGCCGATTTCGTCGTTGCCGAGGGCGAAACGGTCCCGTTCGTCCTCACCTATGGCGCCAGCCATGCGGAACTGCCCCGCGCCATCGACGCCGAGGCGGCGCTGCGCGAGACCGAGGCCTACTGGTCCGAATGGACCGCGCGCCATACCGACGGCGGACCTTGGGCGGATGTGGTGCTGCGCTCGCTGGTGACCCTGAAGGCGCTGACCTACACGCCGACCGGCGGTTTGGTGGCGGCCGCCACCACGTCCCTGCCCGAGCGGATCGGCGGCTCGCGCAACTGGGACTACCGCTTCTGCTGGCTGCGCGACGCCACCCTCACGCTCATGGCGCTGATGAATTCCGGCTACTACGAAGAGGCACAGGCTTGGCGGGACTGGTTGCTGCGGGCCGCCGCCGGCAGTCCGCGCCAGATGCAGATCATGTACGGGCTGGCGGGCGAGCGCCGCCTCACCGAATGGGAGGTGCCGTGGCTGCCGGGCTATGAGAACTCGCGCCCGGTGCGCATCGGCAACGCCGCGCACGACCAACTTCAGCTCGATGTCTACGGCGAGATCATGGACGCGCTCTATCAGGCGCGGCGCGGCGGCTTGCCGGACGACACGGCGGCGTGGGCGCTGCAGCGCGAGCTCCTCGCGCATCTGGAACGCATCTGGCGCGAGCCCGACGAGGGCATTTGGGAGGTGCGCGGCGGCGCGCAGCACTTCACGCACTCCAAGGTGATGGCCTGGGTGGCGTTCGATCGCGGCGTCAAGAGCGTTGAGACGTTCGGGCTCGACGGCCCGGTCGACGGCTGGCGGCGGGCGTGTCGGGAAATCCACGCCGAAATCTGCGCCAGGGGCTATGACGCGAGCCGTGGCACCTTCGTGCAGGCCTATGGCTCGCCCATCCTCGACGCCAGCCTGCTGTTGCTGCCGGCCGTCGGCTTTCTGCCAGCCGCGCATCCGCGCTTCGTCGGCACGGTGGCGGCGATCGAGAAGGAACTCGTGCGTGACGGTCTCGTGTGGCGCTACAATTCCGCCGTCACCCGCGATGGTCTGCCGCGCGGCGAGGGCGCCTTCCTGCCTTGCAGCTTCTGGCTCGCCGACGCGTACGAGATGATGGGTCGCAAGGAGGAGGCGCGCCGCCTGTTCGAGCGCCTCGTCGGCCTCGCCAACGATGTCGGGCTGCTGTCGGAGGAATATGACCCAAGGGCGGGGCGGCAGCTCGGCAACATGCCGCAAGCCTTTTCGCATCTCGCGCTCATCAACACCGCCCACAACCTGACCAAGGCGGCCGGCGCCAAGCCGGCCAATCAGCGTGCCAAGGACGGCGCCACGCCCGCGGCCGGTTGAGCGACGGCGGGCGAGGTGTGCCATGCATCGCCATCTATTGACGCCGGCCGTCGCGACGGCGCACGATCGGCCCGAGCCAAAAGGCAGGCGGAGGCGCCGATGCTGCACGTCCAGGAGTTCAAGGTCGCGTCACTGCGCCAGGCGGTGAGCGCCGAGGAATGGGATGCCCGCGTCAATCTCGCGGCCTGCTACCGGCTCGTCGCCAGCTACGGCATGACCGACCTCATCTACAACCACATCACGGCGCGGGTGCCGGGAACGCGCGACCAGTTCCTGATCAACCCATACGGCCTGCACTACAGCGAGATCACCGCCTCGAGCCTCTACAAGATCGATCTCGACGGCAATATCGTGCTGAAGCCCGCCCTCGACTACGGCATCAATGTCGCCGGCTACGTCATCCACAGCGCCATCCACGCGGCGCGCCACGATGTCGATTGCGTCATCCACACGCATACCCGCGCCGGCATGGCCATCTCGGCGATGAAATGCGGGCTCTTGCCGCTCAATCAGACGGCGCTGCGCTTCTACAATCGTATCGGCTATCACGACTACGAGGGCCCGGCGATCGATCCCGACGAGAAGGCGCGCCTCGTCAAGGATCTCGGCTCGCATGACGCGCTGATCCTGCGCAACCACGGCGTCCTCGTGTGCGGCCGCAGCGCGGCGGAGGCCTTCAACCTGCTGCACTGGCTGGAGCGGGCATGCCAGGCGCAGATCGACGCCCTGTCGGGGGGCATGGACAATCTCATCATCCCGAGCGACGACGTGGCGGAGCGCACCGCAAAGCTGTACGATCCCGGTGGCCGGCGCGTCTTCGGCGTGCTGGAATGGGAGGCCATGCTGCGGCAGCTCGACCGCGAGGACACGTCCTATCGCGACTAACGGCAAAACGTCCGTCCTGCATCGCCAGATCGGCGCCGCCTATCCCGTGGCGGCGGGCGGCGCGGGCGTCGTCATCCGCGACCGCGACGGCAAGGACTATATCGACGCATCGGGCGGCGCCGCCGTCTCGTGCCTCGGGCACGGCCACCAGGACGTGCTCGCCGCCATGCACGCGCAGCTCGACAGGCTGGCCTACGCCCATACGAGCTTCTTCACGACGGAAGTGGCCGAGGAGCTCGGCCAGGATCTGGTCACGCATGCGCCCGACGGCATCTCGCACGTCTACTTCGTCAGCGGCGGCTCGGAGGCCATCGAGGCAGCCCTGAAGCTCGCGCGGCAGTACTTTGTGGAGCGCGGCGAGACGGGGCGGCGACACTTCATCGGCCGCCGCCAGAGCTACCACGGCAACACGCTCGGGGCGCTGGCGGTCGGCGGCAACGAGTGGCGGCGCAGGCAGTTCGCGCCGCTGCTCATCGACACGCACCATGTCTCGCCATGCTACGCCTACCGCGACAAGCGTGCCGAAGAGACGGAGGAGCAGTACGGCGAGCGCCTGGCGCGGGAGCTCGAGGCCAAGGTGCTGGCGCTCGGCCCCGACAGCGTCATCGCCTTCGTGGCCGAGACGGTGGGCGGCGCCACGTCCGGCGCCATCCCACCGGTCGCCGGCTATTTCCGGCGCGTACGCGACATTTGCGACCGCTACGGCGTCCTGCTGATCCTCGACGAGGTCATGTGCGGCATGGGCCGCACCGGCACGCTGCACGCCTGCGAGCAGGAGGGCATCGCGCCCGACCTCATGGCCATCGCCAAGGGACTCGGGGGCGGTTTTGCGCCCATCGGTGCCGTCCTGGTCGGAGGCAAGATCTTCGAGGCGCTGCAGGAGGGCTCGGGCTTCTTCCAGCACGGCCACACCTATCTTGGTCATCCGCTGGCCTGCGCGGCGGCACTTGCGGTGCAGCGTGTCATCCGCCGCGACAGCCTCCTCGACAACGTCAAGCGGCAGGGCGCCTATTTGTCGCGACGCCTCAACGAGCGCTTCGGCAACCACCATCACGTCGGCGACGTGCGCGGCCGCGGCCTGTTCCAGGCCATCGAGATCGTGGCCGACCGCGCTTCCAAGCAGCCGTTCGATCCCGCCCTCAAGCTCCACGCCCGCATCAAGAAGGCCGCCATGGCGCGCGGCCTCATGGTCTATCCCATGGGCGGCACCGTCGACGGGGCAAGCGGCGACCACGTGCTCATTGCGCCTCCCTTCATCGTCGATGAAACTGTCATCGACACGGTGGTCGATCGCCTCGGCGAAGCGGTGGAGGCTGCCCTGAAGGATGCGGCCTGACGCGCGACATCAGCTCAACACACAACGGTTCAACAACGGAGTGAATCCATGAAGTTTGTCACGGGACTTGGCACGGCGCTGCTCGCCGGCTTGACGATCGCGGCGCCGGCCGCGGCGCAGCAAAAATTCATCACCGTCGGCACGGGCGGCGTCACCGGCGTCTATTACGCGGTGGGCGGCGCCATCTGCCGGCTGATGAACAAGGACCGCGCCACCAGTGGCATCCGCTGCTCGGTGGAATCGACCGGCGGCTCGGTGTTCAACGTCAACACCATCAAGTCGGGAGACCTCGACTTCGGCATGAGCCAGTCGGACGTGGAGCACAACGCGGTGAAGGGCCTCGCCCAATTCAAGGACAAGGCCGATCCCGATCTGCGCGCCGTCTTCTCGGTGCATCCGGAGCCGTTCACGGTGCTGGCCCGCAAGGAAGCCAACATCACGAAATTCGAGGACTTCAAGGGCAAGCGTTTCAACATCGGCAATCCCGGCTCCGGCACGCGGGCCTCGATGGAGGAACTGCTCAGCCAGATGGGCTGGAAGACATCCGACTTCTCCCTCGCCGCGGAGCTGAAGGCCGACGAGCAGGGCCCGGCGCTGTGCGACAACAAGATCGACGGCTTCTTCTACGGCGTCGGCCATCCCTCCGCCGCCATCCAGGATCCGACCACCTCGTGCGGCGCCAAGCTCGTGCCGCTCACCGGCGCGGCGGTCGAGGCGCTCCTCAAGAAGTACCCTTACTACTCGATGGCGGCGATCCCGGGCGGCATGTATGCCGGCAACGCCAACCCGACCGCTACCTACGGCGTGCGCGCGTTGCTCGTCACCAGCGCCAAGGTGCCGGACGCGACGGTCTATGCGCTGGTCAAGGGCGTGTTCGAGAATTTCGATGAGTTCAAGAAGCTGCACCCTGCCTTCGCCAATCTCGATCCCAAGGAGATGGTGAAGGCCGGCATCACCGCGCCGCTGCACCCCGGCGCCGCGAAATACTACAAGGAGAAGGGCTGGATGTAGCCGCGGACGAGAGCCGCCGCCCTCGCGGCGGCTCTCCGAAATGGGGGTGGCCATGAGCGCCGACACCAACGGTGCGCCAAAGCCAGTCGACGCTTACGCGCTGATGCAGGAAGCCGACATGGGCGGCCGCCGGCCCGTGGGCTTCGTGGCGGCGCTCGTCGCCGGCGTCGCCGTCGCCTGGTCGGTGTTTCAGCTCTGGTACGCCTCGCCGCTGCCTTTCGCGCTGGGTTTCGGCATTTTCAACGACACCGAGGCGCGGCCGATCCATCTCTCCTTTGCGCTGTTCCTCACCTTCGCGGCCTATCCGTTCCTCGCCTCCTCGCCGCGCCGGCACGTGCCGTGGACCGACTGGCTCTTGGCGGCGCTTGCTATCGCGGCTGTGCTCTATCTCGTCGTCTTCTACCGCGACATCGCCCAGCGCATGGGGCAACCCACGACCCTCGACATCATCGCGGCTGTCGTCGGCGTGGTGCTGCTGCTCGAAGCCTCGCGGCGGGCCGAGGGGCCGTGGATGCCGGTCATCTCGCTCATCATGCTGTTCTACGTGTTCGCCGGCCCCATCCTGCCCGGCCTCCTCGCCCACAAGTCGGTGAGCCTCGGCCGCGCCGCCTCGCATTTTTGGCTCACTCAGGAGGGCGTGTTCGGCGTGGCGCTTGGCGTCTCGACCAGCTTCATCTTTCTCTTCGTGCTGTTCGGGGCGTTGCTCGAGAAGGCCGGGGCCGGCAATTACTTCATCCAGGTGGCCTTCGCGCTCCTCGGCAAGTATCGCGGTGGCCCCGCCAAGGCAGCGGTGGTGTCGTCCGGCATGACCGGCCTCATCTCCGGCTCGTCGGTGGCCAACGTCGTCACCACCGGCACCTTCACCATTCCGCTGATGAAGCGTGTCGGCTATTCGCCGACCAAGGCCGGCGCCATCGAATGCGCGGCGGGCGTCAACGGCCAGCTGATGCCGCCGGTGATGGGTGCTGCTGCCTTCCTGATGGCCGAATATGTCGGCATTACCTATGCCGACGTGGTGCGCCACGCCATCGTCCCAGCACTGCTCACCTATGGCGCGCTGTTCTACGTCGTCGATCTCGAGGCCGTGAAGGCCGGCATGAGCGGCCTGCCGGTAAGCCGGCGGCGCAGCTTCCAGCAGGGCGTCGTCAAGGCGCTGTTGACGCTCTCGTCGCTGATCATTCTCAGCGCCGTCATCTACTATGGGCTCGGCTGGACCAAGGCCGCGTTCGGCGAGGCGGCCAGCTGGGCCGCGCTCGTCGTCGTCGTCATCGGTTACGTGGCGCTGGTGGCCGCCCGCGCGCAGCATCCGGACCTGCCCATCGACGACCCGACCAAGGCCTACGTGACGGTGCCGGATTTCTACGAGACGGCCCGAACCGGCCTGCACTATCTCGTGCCGGTCTGCGTGCTCATCTGGTGCCTGATGGTGGAGGAGATGTCGCCGGGGCTCGCGGCTTTCTGGGGCGTCGCCGCCATGGCGGGTGTCGTCATCACCCAGAAGCCGCTCACCGCTCTCTTCCGCCGCGAGCGGCATCTCATGGCGCGCTGGCGCGAAGGCCTCGTCGATCTGGTGGGCGGCCTGGAGACCGGCGGCCGCAACATGGCGGCGGTCGGCATCGCCACGGCGACGGCCGGCATCATGGTCGGCACCGTGACGCTCACCGGCGTCGGCCTGGTGATGACCGAGATCGTCGAGTTCCTGTCGGGCGGCAACATCGTCATCATGTTGGTGCTGGTCGGCGTCATCTGCATCGTGCTCGGCGCCGGCCTGCCGACCACGGCGAGCTACGTGGTCGTCGCCACCCTCATGGCGCCGGTGGTGGTCGAGCTGGCGGGCCAGAACGACCTCGCCGTGCCGCTCATCGCCGTGCACATGTTCGTGTTCTATTTCGGCCTGATGGCCGACGTGTCCCCGCCGGTCGGGCTCGCGGCCTACGCGGCCGCCGCCATCGCGGGCGCCGATCCCATGCGCGTCGGCTGGCAAGGAACGTTATACGAATCGCGCACCGTGCTGTTGCCGTTCATTTTCATCTTCAACCCGCAGATCCTGCTCATTGACACCGGCGGGCTCGTCAACCTCATCGTCGTCATCGCCTGCGCCATCGTCGCCATGATGGCCTTCGTGGCCGCGCTGCAGGGCTTCTTCCTCACCCGCAACCGCTGGTACGAGGCGGCGCTGCTGCTGCTTATCTGCTTCACGCTGTTCCGGCCGAGCTTCTGGATGGACATGATCATGCCGCCGTTCGAGCGTCGTGCCGTCGGCGAGCTCAGCCAGGTGATCGCCGCCACGCCGGCCGACGGCACGCTGCGGCTCGCCCTGGAGAGCGAGGATTTCTCGGGCGACATGGTCACCAAGGCGGTGCGGCTGACGCTCGGCGCCGGCGCCGACGAGCGCGCCCGCCTCGCCACCGCCGGCATCACCACCGCGCAGCTCGGCGAGGCCGTGACGATTACTCAGGTGCGGCTCGGCTCGGAGGCCGGGCGGCTGAAGCTGAAGCCCGGCGACAGGATCGTCGGCGTCAACGTCGCGGCGGCGCGCCCGAATCCGTTCCTGTTCGCCATTCCGGCGCTTGCCGTGCTCGGCCTGGTGACGCTGCTGCAGCTCAGGCGGCGGGAGCGAGAGCGGTCGGACGGGGCGAGGCCGGCTGAGGTTGCGGCGGGTTAAGAGCTCGGAGGCATCCCGGCTCTTCGCGGCGCGGCGCGCCGCTCCGGCCGGATGACAGCCGCGCTACCCCCACACCTGCCGCGACACATCGACGATCATCTTGAGCTTCGCCCATTGCTCGTCTTCGGCGAGCACATTGCCCTCCTCGGTCGACGCGAAGCCGCATTGCGGCGACAGGCAAAGCTGGTCGAGGTCGGCGTGCTTGCCCGCCTCGTCGATGCGCCGCTTGAGGTCGTCCTTCTTTTCGAGCGTGCCGGTCTTGGAGGTGACGAGGCCGAGCACCACCGACTTGCCCTTGGGCAGGAAGCGCAGCGGCTCAAAACCGCCGGCCCGTTCGGTGTCCCACTCCATGAAATAGCCGTCCACCGGCATCTTGTTGAACAGCGTCTCGGCGATAGGCTCGTAGCCGCCCGACGCCACGAAGGTGGAGCGGAAGTTGCCGCGGCACAGATGCATGGTGACGGTGAGGTCGGTCGGCTTGTCCTTCAGCGCCGTCCGCACCATGCCGGCATAGATGTCCGGCTGCCTTTGCGGATCGTCGCCGCGCTCGGCCAGCATCTTGCGCTGCTCGGGATCGCACAGATAGGCGAACGAGATGTCGTCGAGCTGCAGGTAGCGGCAGCCGGCGTCGTAGAAGGCCCTCACGGCCTTGGCGTAGGCGGCGCCGAGATCGGCGTAGAAGTCGTTCATGTCCGGGTAGAGGCCCATGTTGATCATCTTCCGGCCGCCGCGATAGTGCAGCATGCTCGGGCCCGGAATGGTCATCTTGGGCACGCCGCGCGTGTTGGCCTTCAGGAACTTGAAATGCTCGAGCATCGGGTGGTCGGAGAAGCCGATCTTGCCGGTGACGCGCGGCGCCACCGCCTTGGTTTGCACGCCGGCGAACTGGATGCCGTGATCGGTCTTCGCGATTTCGACGCCATCGAGCGCACCGAGGAAATCGAAGTGCCACCAGGAGCGGCGGAACTCGCCGTCGGTGACCGCCTGAAGGCCGATGTCCTCCTGGCGCTGGATGATGCCCTTGATCTCGCGGTCCTCGACCTCACGCAGCGTGTCGGCGCCGATCTCGTTCTTCTCGCGCTTGTCGCGCGCCTCCTTGAGCGGTTGCGTGCGCAGCAGGCTGCCGACCATGTCGGCGCGGAACGGCGGCTTTTTTCTCTGCATGGTCGTTTCCTCATCGTTTTCGCGTCAGCGTCGCGTGTTCGACGACAGCATCGACGTGGGCTGGATCGCCGACGGGGTGCGCGAGAAGCGCGGCGCTGGCGCTGGCTGCGTCACGCCATCGTGCTCGACGAAAGTCCGGCGGCCGGCGATGTGCGGATGGTTTGGCGCTTCGGCAAGCGTCAGCACCGGCGCGAAGCAGACGTTGGTGCCCTCGAGAATCTCGCACCATTCGGCGCACGTCTTGGTCTTGAAGATGGCCTGCGCCTTCTTGGTGAGCTCGGGCCACGTCGCCTTCTTGTCGCGCCCCTCGAACGTCGGGTCGTCGAGGCCGACGAGCTTGCGGAACAGCGCGTAGAATTGCGGCTCGATGGCGCCGATGGACACGAACCTGCCGTCGGCACATTCGTAGACGGTGTAGTAGGGGGCGCCACCGTCGAGCATGTT
This sequence comes from uncultured Alphaproteobacteria bacterium, assembly GCA_963812775.1. Classification (GTDB taxonomy): domain Bacteria; phylum Pseudomonadota; class Alphaproteobacteria; order Rhizobiales; family Beijerinckiaceae; genus CAWEWH01. The sequence goes on along the minus strand of CAWEWH010000009.1, from coordinate 574,579 downwards.
GGCTTCGCGCTTGTGCTCCCAGCGGCCTGCGGCTGCGAGCTCGCAGAAGAGCGCCATCAGCGAGGCGGAACCGTCCACCATGGCGCAGTCGACCACCTGGCCGAGGCCGGAACGGCGCGCCTCGATGATGGCGGCCAGCACGCCGACCACGAGATAGAGGCCGCCGCCGCCATAGTCGCCGACGAGGTTGAGCGGCGGCACCGGCTTGTCGCGCGGGCCGATGGCGGCAAGCGCGCCAGTGAGCGAGATGTAGTTGATGTCGTGGCCGGCGGCCTGCGCCAGCGGGCCTTCCTGGCCCCAGCCGGTCATGCGCCCGTAGACGAGGCGCGGATTGCGCGCGAGCGCCACGTCGGGGCCGAGGCCGAGCCGCTCCATGACGCCGGGCCGGAAGCCCTCGACCAGCGCGTCGGCCTCGCCGATCAGCGCCAGCGCCCGGCCGAGGTCGGCCTTGTCCTTGAGGTCGAGGCCGAGGTGGCGCCGCCCGCGATCGGTGACGTTGGAGCGCGGCACCTCGCCGGGGCGGCCGATGCGCAGCACGTCGGCCCCCATGTCGGTGAGCAGCATGCACGCAAAGGGGCCAGGCCCGATGCCGGCGAATTCCATCACCTTCACACCGGCAAGCGGGCCGCTCGCGGCGGTTGCGGGGCGCGGCCAGGCGGTCGGTTCATGCATCGGCGCCTCCTCGTTGCGTTGGCGTGAATCTAGCCGAATGCGCGCCGCCGGGATATTGACCTGGGTCCGCTTCGGCTTGCACTCTTGTGGCCGCAAACAGAGGCTCGGCGCGAGGTTCATCCATGTCAGCACGGCTCTTTGGCTGTTGCCTTGTTGTTGGCGCGCTCGTCGGTCCGGGCGCCCACGCGCAGGGAGCCGTGCCGGCCGACCTCTACAACAAGACCGTGGTGCTGACCTGGACGGAGGTGCGGGTGCAGCGCGCGGAAAAGACCGGCAACGTCAAGAAGGGCACGACCGCCTCGCAATTGTCGATCTACGTGAGCGGCAGCGGCCGTCTGTTCAGCCGCTTTGCCCGCGCCTCCGGCCGGCGCGGCAACGAGACAGATACCAGTCCGGACGCGCAGACGCGCGAGGGCTTCGGAGCGGGGCGGCACGACGTCCGGTTCGACAGCGGCCGGCTTGTCACCGATACCAAGATGCGCTCGGGCGCGCGCCGCATCGCCGTCGAGTTCGGCGCCGGCTATCGCAGCTGCCGCTTCACGATCACGCATGGCAAGGAAGACGGCAAGGAGCTCTACCACCGCGCCATGGACGGGCAGATGTACTTCATCATCTCGACGGACGTGTCGGCGACGGCGTGCGCCATCAAGGACGGCAATGTGTTCGCGGTGACGCAGTAGCTAGACCGGATCCCACGAAAAATACTCGCCGGAGCGTTCGAGCGGCGCAAAATGCTTGCTCATGGCCGGCACCGCGTAGTCGCCGATCTTCTCGAGCGTCCAGCCGTCCGACATGTGCACCGAGCGCACCGGCCGGTTGTGGCTGAACAGCATGATCTCGTGCATGCGCACGCCGAAGATCTGGCCCGACACGTCCTTGGCGGCGTCGCTCAGCAGGAACACCGCCATGGGGGCGATCTTGTCGGGCGTCATCTTCTTGATGCGCGCCAGCCGCTCCTGCTGCTCGGGCGTTTCAGACGGGATGGTGCCGATCATGCGCGTCCAGGCGAAGGGCGACACGCAGTTGGACCTGACGTTGAAGGCCTTCATGTCGAGGGCGATGGACTTCGACAGGCCGATGATGCCCATCTTGGCGGCCGAGTAGTTGGCCTGCCCGAAATTGCCGACGAGGCCCGACGTTGACGTGAAGTGCACGAAGGCGCCGGACTTCTGCTCCTTGAAATAATTGGCGGCGGCGCGCGAGACGTTGAAGGCGCCGTTCAAATGCACGTCGATGACCTGCTTCCAGTCCATGTGGCTCATGCGATGGAAGATGCGGTCGCGCAGGATGCCGGCATTGTTGATGACGCCGTCGATCTTGCCGAACGTGTCCACCGCCTGCTTGACGATGCGCTCGGCGCCGGCCGGGTCGGAAACGCTCTCGAAATTCGGCGCCGCCTTGCCGCCCTCCTTGGCGATCTCGTCGACGACGCTCTGGGCCGGGGTGGTGCTCGCCCCGCCTTCGCCGTCCACCGCGCCGCCGAGATCGTTGACGATGACGCTGGCGCCCTCGCGCGCCGCCAACAGCGCCATCTCACGGCCGATGCCGCCGCCGGCGCCGGTCACCACGACCACCTTGCCCTCGAGGCCCTTGCCTTTCTTGCCTGCAGCCACTTGCTTCATCCCTCTTGAACGGAATTCGACGCCGCGGACCTTGGCATCGGCCTGCCGGGAGGTCAATTTGTGGGGCGTCGGCGGGACGCGAGGGGTCGCAGCATGGACAAGGGCGTGAAGCAGGGTGTCGTCGACGTGAACGGCATCCGGATGCATGTGTCGGAAGCGGGCGAGGGGCCGCTCGTCGTCTTCTGCCACGGCTGGCCGGAGCTCGGCTATTCCTGGCGGCATCAGCAGCGGGCAGTGGCGGCGGCCGGCTTCCGGGCGGCCGTGCCCGACATGCGCGGCTTCGGCAAGACGAGTGCGCCGGACGATATCGCCGCCTACACTATCCTGCACAATGTCGGCGACATGGTCGGCCTCGTGCAGGCGCTCGGCGAGAAGACGGCCGTTATCGTCGGCCACGATTGGGGCGCGCCGGTCGCCTGGCATGCGGCGCGGGTCCGACCCGACATGTTCCGCGCCGTTGTCGGCATGAGCGTGCCACATCAGGGGCGCGCGCCCGGTCCGCCGATCAAGATGCTGCGCGAGGCGGGCCAGACCAATTTCTACTGGGTCTATTTCCAGACGCCGGGTGTCGCCGAGGCCGAGTTCGAGCGCGATGTCGCTTTCACCATGCGCAAGATCCTGGCGGCCGGAGCGGGCGCCGATGAGTCACAGCGCATCACGCTGACGCTCGCACCCGGCAAGGGCTTTCTCGGCGGCCCTGCCGCGCCCGAGAGCCTGCCCGACTGGCTGAGCGAGGCCGATCTCGACGTCTTCGTCGGCGAATACAAGCGCACCGGCTTTCGCGGCGGGCTCAATTGGTATCGCAACATGGACCGCAACTGGGAACTGACGGCGGCATGGGAGGGCGCCACGATCTCGCAGCCGTCGCTGTTCATCGCCGGCACCCGCGACGGGGTGATCATGAGCCCCATGGGCAAGCGCGCCTTGGAGCGCATGCCCGGCATGCTGCCGGGCCTCAAGGACAGCATACTGTTCGAAGGCGCCGGCCATTGGGTGCAGCAGGAGCGCGCCGACGAGGTCAACGCGGCGCTGGTCAAGTTCCTCAAGGCGTGCGGCTGACGGCGTGGCCCGCCAGAAGCTGGTCGCCGTCCAGGTTCTGCGCGCCTTCGCGGCGCTGATGGTGGCCATGCACCACGCCCAGCACGACGCTGCGGCGATTGCGGCGCGGGCCGGCCAGCCCTTCGCCTATTCCAAGCTGCTGCCATGGACGGCGGGCGTCGACATCTTCTTCGTCATCTCCGGCTTCATCATGGTCTATGCCTCGGCCGATCTCTTCGGCCGCCGCGACGGCCCGCGCCTCTTCTTCGAGCGGCGTCTTGCGCGCATCGTGCCGCTCTATTGGGGGGTGACGAGCCTGTTCCTGGCGATCGTGTTCGTGGCACCCGCCGCCATCAACAGCGCGGCGCCCAACCTCTGGCAGGTCGTCGCCTCGTATCTGTTCATCCCGACGGTCGGGCCCGGCGGGCACGTGCAGCCGGTCTACACGCTCGGCTGGACGCTGAACTACGAGATGTTTTTCTACACGCTCTTTGCCCTCGCCATCGTGCTGAGACGCGAATACGCTGTCGCGGCGGTGACCGTGGCGCTCATGCTGTTCGTGTTCGCGCGGCCGCTCGCCGCGCCGCTGTCGCCGGCGCTCGCCTTCTGGGGCGATCCCATCGTCCTCGAATTCGTCTTCGGCATGGTGCTCGGCCTGATGCGCAGCCGCGGCGTGAGCCTGCCCCTCGCTGTGCGGCTCCTGCTCGGCGCCGCGGGGCTTGCGGCGCTGCATCTCGATCTCGTGCGTGCCGACGCACCGCTCTCGCTGCCAGCCATCGCCGCTTACGGCATCCCGGCGGCGCTGCTCGTGGCGGCCGCCGCCTTTCACCGCGACAGCGAGACGCCCTGGCGCTTCGAGCGACCGCTCGCGGCGCTCGGCGACGCCTCCTATGCGCTCTATCTCGTGCACCCCTTCGCCATCCGGGCGCTCAAGGAGATCGTGCTCGCGGCGGGGCTTGGGGCGCTTGTCGGGCCATGGGCCTTCGTCGGCCTGGCGCTCGGGGTCGCCGTCGTTGTGGCGCTCGCGGTCTACCGCCTGTTCGAGCGGCCGGCCACGCAGGCGCTGCGGCGGCTCATGGGCGGTGATGGCGGCGGCGAGCGGCGCTATAAGAGTCAGCCGGGATAGACACGAGGAGACAATCATGCGGCTCAAGGACAAGACGGCCCTGGTGACCGGCGCCGCGTCGGGCTTCGGCAAGGGCATTGCCGAGACCTTCGCGCGCGAGGGGGCGCGCGTCGCCGTGCTCGATCTCAACGGCGAGGCCGCCACGTCGGTGGCGCGGGCCTTGGGCAACGCCCATATCGCTATCGCGTGCGACGTGGCGAAGGCCGACGCCGTGAAGGCCGCCGTCGGCGAGACCCTCGCCGCCTTCGGGCATCTCGACATCCTGGTCAACAATGCCGGCACCAGCCATCGCAACAAGCCGATGACCGAGGTGACCGAGGAGGAGTTCGACCGCGTCTTCGCGGTGAACATGAAGTCCATCTATCTGTTCGCGCGCGAGACGGTGCCGCATTTCAAGAGCCGCCGGCAGGGCGCCATCCTCAATATCGGCTCGACCGGCGGCATCCGGCCACGGCCGGGGCTGACCTGGTACAACGCCACCAAGGGCGCGGTGAACCTCGTGTCGAAGGCCATGGCGGTGGAGCTCGCGCCCGACCGGATCAGGGTCAACGCCATCGCGCCGGTGGCCGGCGACACGCCGCTCCTGGCCACCTTCATGGGCGAGGACACGCCGGAGCGCCGCAAGGCCTTCGAGGCGACGATCCCGCTCGGGCGGCTGTCGCTGCCCCGCGACATCGCCAACGCGGCGCTCTACCTCTGCTCGGACGAGGCCGACATGATCACCGGCGTCGTGTTCGAGGTCGATGGCGGCCGGTGCATCTAGAGGCTCAGTCCCCACCTCCGCCGCAACCGCCGCCATTGCTGCTGCCGCCATCGCCGCTGCTTGAATCGCCGAAGCCGTCGGTGCCGCCGTCGAAGGAGCTGCTCCCGAAATCACCGCCGCAATGGGTGACGCCGGCGCTGCCATCCCGGCGGGGGTCGCGGCGCAGGCCGCAGTCGGCCGCGTAGCGAAAGCCGTTCGGAACGTTGAGCTTGGTGTCGAGGGCGAAGAGCAGCGGCAGCCGTGTCGGCGAACGGGGATTGATGCTCTCGTACTTGCAGGCGTACCACCACACACGCCTGAGGCCGGCGTTGCTGGCCCGCTGTCCGTCGGCCAGAACAACGGCCGGCGTGTGGTGCAGGAAGTTCCCAAAGGCCCGCTTGCAGAAGTCCTGATAGTCGCGGGTGTAGAGGATGAATTCGTGCCACAGGTCGTCGGCCACCTGCGAGGGCATCGACACGTATTTCTTGCCGCTCATCAGATAGGCGATGAAGAACTGCCTCAAGCCCCGCGACACGAGCGCCGCGTCCTTGCGCACCATGCTGGGATGTTTCTGGGCAAGCCTGTCGAGGAGGCCGCGCGGCCACTGATAGGTGCGGATCAGCTCCGCGCGCCGCAGCTGCCGCGTCTTGGCCCAGATGGCGTAGGCAAGGAGGCAGGCGGCGGCGGCGACGATGAAGAGTGCGACCTGCGTGGTCATGTCTTGCTCCCGTCGCGCGCTCAGGAGGAAGGCGCGTCCATGCCCATGCGCCTCAGCAGCGGGGCGGTGGCCGGCGTGGCGAGGAAGCGCACCAGCGCCTCGGCGGCGGCGCGGTCCTTTGCGGCCGCCCCGAGGGCCGCCGTGTAGGTCGTGTAGACCTGCAGCTCGCCCGGCAGCGGCCCGACGAAATCGACCGTCTTGAGCGGCACGATCTCGCTCATCTGCTGCAGGCCGAGCTCGGCTTCGCCGCTGGCGATGACCTCGGCCACCAGGCCGCCCTGCTTCAATTTCGCCTTGGCGTTGACGGCGTCCGCGAGGCCGAGCTGCGCGAACATCTTGGTGAGATAGATACCGGTGGTGCCGCCGCTCGCCGGATCCACGTAGGAAATGGACTTTGCGGCAAGCACCGCCGTCTTGAAGGTCTCCACCGTGCTCACGTCGGGCTTGGGCGCGCCGGCTTTGACCATGATGCCGATGCCGACACGGGCGAGGCTTTGGCGCGTGCCGTCCGCCACCTTGCCGCTCTTGGTGAGCGTGTCGAGACCGGCCGGCGAGGCCACCACCACGTCGAACGTCTCGCCGCCCTCGATGCGCTTTACGAGGGCCCCCACCGTGTCGTTGTCGATGACGAGCCGGTGGCCCGTCTCCTTCTCGAAGTCGGGCTGCATGGCGATGAGCACCGGCTTGTAGGCGCCGGCGGTCAGCACCTTGATGTCGGCGGCGCTCGCCGGCTGCGCCGCGAGGCCGGCCGCAAGCACGGCCAGCGGCCATAGGTTGGCTCTCATGGGTTCCTCCCGTCACTAGCAAGCCGGCAGCATGCGTCGGGGGTGCGCGGCCGGCAAGCCGTCCTGATGACTGCGCATGCCCTCTCGGGCAGCATGCGTCAGGCCATGCGGATCGGCTTCGCGCCCGTGGCAGCGGCCAGCACCCGTGGGTCGACCGAGAAGACCGCCGACGGCGTGCCGGCGGCGGCCCAGACCACGTCGAAGGTGAGAAGCTGCGGGTCGATATAGGTCGGGATCGGCGACGCGTGGCCGAAGGGCGGGATGCCGCCGATGGCAAAGCCGGTCATGGCGCGCACGAAGGCCGCGTCGGCGCGCGTGAGCGCCTCGCCGATCGCCTGGCCGGCGAGAGCCTCGTCGACGCGGTTCTGGCCGGAGACGAGCAGCAGGAGCGGGGCGTTGCTGTTGGCGCCGCGGAAGATCAGCGACTTGACGATCTGCCCCACCGCGCAGCCGCAGGCCGCCGCCGCGTCGGCCGCGGTGCGGGTCGATTGCGGCATGTCGCGGATGTCGATGGTAAGGCCGAGGGCCGCGGCGGCGGCTTCGACGCGCCGGGCGCTTTCGGGCAGAGGCGTCGTCATTTCACGTCGAGCGAAATGGCGTTGAGATCGCCGATCGTGGCGCCGTCGAGCAGCAGGCCGCGGGAACGGGCGGCGATCTTCGAGCGCATGCCGTCGGGTTGGATGGCGAAGAGGTGGTAGGCGGCGCGGTGCGTCCGGGTGCCGCCGCGGGCCGAGGCCGACGGCGCGCCGACCACCGGCACCGGACCATGCGGCCCTCTCAGATGCGCCACCGAGGTGCGGTGGTTGTGACCGTGCAGGACGAGCTCGGCCCCGGCGGCCCGGATGGCGGCCTCGAAATGCGTGGCATCCGACAGGCCACGGCCGGCGGCGGCGCCGCCGCGATAGGGCGGATGGTGGATGAGCACGACGCGGCAGAGCCCCTCGTCGCGCAGCGCCGCGAGCGACTCCATGAGCCGCGCCGCCTGGCGCTTGCCGATGCGCCCGCTCGCCAAGAACGGCAGGGTCGGCACCGCCGACGAGAGACCGACGATAGCGAGCCCGTCGCGGCGGCGCACGAAGGGGAAATCGCTCACGGTGCTGCCGTCGCTCGCCATCCATGGCCCCAGCGATGTCGAGAGCGGCAGCATGGAGCTGCGCACATAGGCGTCGTGGTTGCCGGGCACGAAGCTGACGCGGTCGGGGGCGCCAAGCCGCGTGATGAAGGCGCGCGCCACGGGGAATTCCGCCGCCAGCCCAATATTGACGATGTCGCCCGTGAAGGCGATGTGGTCGGGCTTGTGGGCCTCCATGTCGGCCAGGATGGCGGCCAGCGCCGCCATGTCGTGGCTGACGCTGCGGCCGCGACGCCAGTTGACGTAGCCGGTGAGCCGCTTGCTCATCAGCTCGGCGAGCCTGGGGCGCGGCAGCGGTCCGATATGCGGATCGGTCAGGTGGGCGAGGAGAGCCATGGCGTGCGGCCAAGCAATGAATGGGCCGAGCCCGTGGGGTCAAGCGCTTGTTGAACCGGGCGGCCGGACGAGCTCGGCCGTTCCAAGCCCCGTCCCGCCTGTTTGGCCGGCGCCAGGGGCATGCCATAAGGCTCGCCCGATGAATTGCGCTCCGGATCACCGCAATGGCTGAGCCCCTCGGCGACGTGGCGCCGATCAATCCGCTCGTCCGCCGGCTCATGCACGCCTATTGGCGCGTCTCGAGGGGCCTCACGGTCGGCGTGCGCGCCGCGGTGTTGCGGCACGACGAGGTGTTCCTGGTGCGCCACACCTATGTGCGCGGCTGGCACCTGCCGGGCGGCGGCGTCGAGGCGGGCGAGACGGTGCACGATGCCTTGGCGCGCGAGCTCGCCGAGGAGGGCAACATCACGCTCAATGCAAGGCCCGCGCTGTTCGGCATCTATTTCAACACGCTCGTCTCGCGCCGCGACCATGTGGTGCTGTTCGTGGTCCGCGACTTCTCGCAGGCTTCGCCGCGCGGGCGCGACCGCGAGATTGCCGAGACCGGCTTCTTCCCGCTTGCTTCGTTGCCGGCGGGGGTGACGGCCGCGACCGAGAGGCGCCTCGCCGAGGTGGCGGCGGGCGCGCCGCCTGCGGCGAAGTGGTAGAGACCCGGCATGACTGACCTCAACTTCACCATCCGGCCGGAGCTGCCGGCCGACGCCGAGACCATCGAGCGCCTGCACGAGCGCGCCTTCGGGCCGGGGCGCTTCGCGCGCACCGCCTATCGCCTGCGCGAGGGCGCGCCGCTGCGTCCCGACCTGTCGTTCACGGCGCTGGTCGGCACCCTCGTGGTCGCCTCGCTCAGGCAGTCGCCGGCCATCGCCGGCGCCGTGCCGGCCCTCGTGCTCGGGCCGATCGCGGTGGAGCCCGCCTTCGAGCGGCGCGGCATCGCGGCCGCCCTGGTGCGCCGGGCGCTCGACTGCGCCCGCCACAACGGCTTCAAGCTCGTCTTCCTGGTCGGCGACGAGCCCTATTACGGCCGCTTCGGCTTCAAGCCGGTGCCGCCCAAGACCGTGACCTTGCCGGGGCCAGCCGATCCGGCCCGCTTCCTCTATGTCGAGTTGGAGCCCGGTGCCTTTGCGGGAGCGAGCGGCAAGCTGTTGCCGTCTGACTAGCGCATCATCCCGAAAACCGATTGTGCTCTACGTCGTGCTCTTTGCCGGCCGGCCCTCGGCGAGCCACATGGCCAGGATGGCGCCGAGCAGCACGCCGAGCGCGAGCAGTCCGAGGCCGAGCGGGATCACTGAGACGCCGCGCACGATGGCGCTGTCGCTGGGTCGCAGCCCGATCCAGTCGCCGCCGGAAAAACGCGAGCCTGACGTCACCGGCACGATGCGCGGCACGTTGACGCCTTCGCCCTGCTGTTCGCCGATGCGCCGCACCGAGCCGCCGGTCGCCTCGGCAAGCCCGCGCAGCCGCTCGGTGTCGCTGAACACGTCGGCGAGCTCGAGGGGATTCTGCGGCCCGACGCTCGCGAAGGCGACCAAGGTTCCCGATGTCAGGCGATAGAGGCCGAGCTCCTGCACGGCGGTGGTGGCGCGGAACAGCCCCGGCTTGTCGGGCCGCAGTACGGCGCTGGTCTCGCCGCCGCCCGGCGCCTTGACGGTGACGCTGCCGGGATCGTCCGCCATGGTCTGCCGCTCGATGATGATGTCGCGGCCGCGCACGGAGGCGCGCAGCGCCTCCTCCTCCAGCTCCGGCTCCTTCATCAGCCAGTGCGCCATGCGCCGCAGCAGATCGAGATGCGGGCCGCCGTCGCGGAAATTGCGCGCCCACAGCCAGGCGTGGTCGGACAAGAGCAGCGCCACGCGTCCCTTCTGTTCGCGCGCCAGCACGATGAGCGGCTGCTCGTCGTACCCTGACATGACGACGGTGCCCTGCTGCACGCGCGACCCGACCAGTCGCAGCCATTCGCCCCATTTTGGCGGATTGGACTCGCTGCCCGGCAGTTCGCGCGTCACCGGATGGCGGTGGCCGGTCGTCGTCACCGCGGCGCGGAACGGCTGCTCGACGATGCGCCCGTCCGGAAAGGCCGGCAGCACGGCCGACAGCGAAGTGCGGGCGAGGCTGATGGCCCCGGTATATTCGGGGCCGGCCGCGACCATGAGCGCGCCGCCCTCGCGCACGTAGCGCACGATGTTGTCGTAATACAGCGTCGGCAGCACGCTCTGGTTGGCGTAGCGGTCGAAGATGATGAGGTCGAATTCCTTGATCTTCTGCTGGAACAGCTCGCGCGTCGGGAAGGCGATCAACGACAGCTCGTTGATCGGCGTCGTGTCCTGCTTCTCGGGCGGCCGCAGAATGGTGAAGTGCACCAGATCGACATTGGCGTCGGACTTCAGGAGATTGCGCCAGGTGCGCTCGCCGGCGTGCGGCTCGCCGGACACCAGCAGCACGCGCAGCTTCTCGCGGATGCCCTCGATGGTGACGACGGCGCGGTTGTTGGCCGCCGTCAGCTCGCCGGCCAGCGGCTCGACTTCCAGCTCGACCACGTTGGGGCCGCCATGCTCGATGCGCACCGGAATGGAGATCGGCCGGTTGGTGGCGACCTCGATATTGGCGAGGAGCTGGCCGTCGCGGCGGATGGACAGGCGCGCGCGCCCGGGGCCGCCACGCTCGGAAACCTCCACCTTGATGTTCTGGTCCTTGCCGACGATGGCGAAGCGCGGCGCCTCGATGAGTGCAATGCGCCGGTCGCGCTCATCGGGCCGTCCGGTGACCAGCGCGTGCAGCGGCGCCTTGAAGCCGAGCAGCGAGGCCTGCGCGGGGATGTCGTGCACGACGCCGTCGGTGATGATGATGACGCCGGCGACGCGCTCGCTCGGCACGTCGGCGAGCGCCCCTGTCAGCGCCGCAAACAGATGCGTTCCGTCCTGGCCTTCCTGGTGGGTCACGTCGACGAAGCGCGGCTCGACGTCGGCGAGCGAGCCGAGCTTGCGCTCGACCTCGGCCCGCGCCCGCGTCGTCTGGGCGGCCCGTTCGGCAAGGGTCTGCGACACGGAGCGGTCGACGATGACGGCCACCACGTCCTTGATGCGCTCGCGGTCCTCGCGCACGAGCGAAGGATTGGCGAGGCCGAGGAGGACGAGGCTTAGCGCCAGCGCGCGCACCAGGGTCGCCGGGCCCCGCAGGACGAGGCCGGCGGCTGCCACGATGGCCGCCAGGACCGCGAGGACGGCGAGCAGCGCGGCCGGGACGAGGGGGGTGAAGGTGATGCTGAGCATTGTCTATTGCCCGAGCCGTTCGAGCAGCGCCGGCACGTGCACCTGGTCGGCCTTGTAGTTGCCGGTCAGCGTGTGCATGACGATGTTGATGCCGCCGCGGATCGACATTTCGCGCTGGCGCGGATCGGCGCCGACCACCGGCAGCAAGGGCTCGCCGCGCCGCCCCACCGCCCAGGCGGCGGCGAGATCGTTGGACGTGATGATGATGGGCGACACGCCGTCGCCGCCGCGCGCCGGGCGCCGCTCGCCCTGCTCGTCGGCAGGCAGCACCTCGACCCAGGTCTGGCCGGTGGCGTAGCGGCCCGGGAACGTCTCGACCAGGAAGAACGCCTTGGTGAGAACGTGATCGCGCGGCACCGGCTCCAGCTCTGGAATGTCGAGGGTGGCCAGCATGCGCCTGAGCTGCTGCCCCTCCGGGCTCGTGGCGCCTGATCGCGACGAGATGGCATCGCGGGTGTCGAAGAGGACCGTGCCGCCGCCCTTCATGAAGGCGTCGATACGGCGCAGCGCCACGTCGGTGGGCAACGGCTTGCCGGCCACCACCGGCCAGTAAAGAAGCGGGTAGAAGGCAAGCTCATCGCGGCCCGGGTCGACGCCCACCGGATCCCCGGGCTCGAGCGCCGAGCGCGAGGCGAGCGCCTGCGACAGGCCGAGGAGGCCGGCGCGGCTGGTGGAATCGATCTCGCTGTCGCCGGTGATGACGTAGGCGAGGCGGGTGACGAGGGCGGCCTCGTAGTTCTCCTTGCGCAGCGGCGGCGGCTGCTGCGCCGGCTGCTGCCCTGCCTGCGGCGCCGACTGCGGCGCTGGCTGCTGTGCCGGTGGCTCTTGAGCGTCGGCGTTGCCGGCCCCGAGAATCAGCGCCACGCCGACCAGCGCGGCGGCCGTGGCGCCGCCGAAACGGCGCGTGAGGCCGCCGAGATAGCCGCCGAGCATCAGCGCCGCGAGCGTGTCGAGGAACAGCAGAATGAGCGCACCGGCGAGCATGGGGGCTCGCAGATCGATGATGGCGCCGCGCGCCAGGCCTTCGACGCGGGCGTTGAGCGGGCTCACGTCGAGCGGTGCCAGCGTGTCGGTGGCGATGAGCGCGTTGACGGCGACGGCCGCCTCGGTCGGCCCGTAGAAGCCGGGCGGATGCTCGTCGCTGGCGCGCGCCGCGTGGTTGCGGGCGATCGGCTTGGCGGTGGCGGGCGGTGAGCGGAACGCGCCGAAGCCGTCAAGCGTGCGCTGGGGCGCCACCGTCTCGACCCCTTGCGTTTGTTTCTCGTCCGCGCCCTCGGCCGACTTGCCCGCGAGCGCCACGATCCGCCGCAACATGTCGACGAAGATGCCAGACAGCGGCAGATTCGACCAGGCAGGATCGGCGGTGACGTGGAAGAGCACGATAAGGCCGCTGCCGCGCCGTTCCGCCGTCACGATCGGCGTGCCGTCGGCCAGCATCGCCCAGGTCTTGCTCGGCAGGTCGCCGTCCGGCTCCGCCAGGATCTGGCGGCGGACGGTGATTTCCGCCTTGGCGGGCAAGCCGAAGAACGGGCTTTCGCGCGGGAAGTCGGCGAGCGTCTTGGGCGTGTCCCACGATAGCGAGCCGCCGAGATTGCGGCCGCCGCGGCGTAGCCGCACCGGCGACAACTCGTCGTTGCCGGCCGCGAGCCGCGGGCCCGCGAAGCGCACTAGGACGCCGCCGTCCTGGAGAAAGGCGGCCAGGCGGCCGGCGGTCGGCCGGTCGAGGGCGCCCACGTCGGCAAGCACGAGGACCGAGACGCGCTCGTTGAGAAGGGTGTCGACGGCTTCGCTGGTGCCGCTGCGCGGCTCGCGGATGTCGGCATAGGGCGACAGCGCGCGCGCCGTATAATAGGTAGGCGAGAGCAGCGGTTGCGCCACGTCGGCGGTGGCGCCGGTGACGAGGCCGACCCGGCGGCGCTTGCTCGATTCGTCAAGCAGCGTCACGGCTCCGGCGGAGGCCTCCTCGGCGATGTCGACGCGCGCCACGTTGTTGCGCACCTCGATGGGCAATTCGAACTTCGCAACTGTGCGCGTGCCGCCGCTGGCGAAGCGGAACGGCGTTTCGCCGAGCGGCAGGCCCTTGAGGTCGAGAGCCCGCAGGGTGCCGCCGTCGCGGCCGTTGGGCTCGGCGCGCACCACCGACACGTCGAGGGCGCCGGCCGCGTTGTCGGCGCCGGCCAGCGCCAGCGCCGTCGCCCGCGGCGCCTTGTAGATGCTGATGCTGCGGCTCTTGGCGAGGCGTCCGAGGGCCTCGACGAAGGCGGCGCCATCGGCGCCGGCGACGCCGTCCATGATCCACTGGATTTCCGTCTCGGGCTGCGCGGCGAGCAGCCGCTCGAGGGGCTCAAGAACGGTGCTGCGGTCGGCGAGATGCGGCGCCGGCTGAATGGCGGCGAGGCGCTCGGTGGCGGCGGGCGCGTCGAGGAACAGCGGCTCAGGCCCGCGCTCGGCCGTGGTCAGGATGGCGATGCGGCGGTTGTCGCGGCTGGCGGCACCGATGCGTTCCGCCGCCAGCGCCTGCCGGTCGCGCCAATCCGGCGCGGCCGCAAAGCCATTGTCGATGATGAGCGCGATGGGGCCGCGGGCGCCGGACGGCTCGCTGGCGTAGGGATTCCAGACCGGCCCGGCGGTAGCGATGATCACCAGCGCGGCGATGACGAGGCGCAGCAGCAACAGCCACCAGGGCGTGCGCGCCGGCGTCTCCCGCTTGGGCAGCAGGTCGAAGAGGATGCGCAGCGGTGGGAACGGGATGCGCCGCGGCTGCGGCGGCGTCACCCGCAGCAACAGCCAGATGGCTGGTAGCGCCGCGAGCGCGATGAGCACAAGCGGGGCCGCGAAGGTGATGGGCAGGCCGAGCATCACTGGCCTCCCGCCGCCTTGAGGGCCGTGCGGTGCGAGCCGCGATTGGCGGCGATCAGCGTGATCAGCCGCAACACCGCTTCGCTGGCCGGACGGTCGGTGCGATGCAGCGTCAGCGTCCAGCCGCGGCGTGCCGCGATGGCGCCGACCGCCTCACGATGCGCCGCCATGCGCAGGCGGAAGTCGGACGCCCATGCGGCCGCATCGCCGACGCGCAGCCTGAGGCCCACCTCGAGATCGGCAAGCTCGGCCTGGCCGGCGAACGGAAACGTCTCTTCGACGGGATCGACCACCATCACCAAGTGGCCACGCGCGCCGCGCCCCGCAAGGGCGTCGACGCAGGTCTCGAGGGTGGCCGGCGGCACCAGGAAGTCGCCGATCAGCACGCCCTCGTTCTGCGGCGACAGCGTGTCGGCGGGCGCCATGTCGACGTCGAGGCCCTTCTTGTCGCTGATCAGCGCCTCGCCGATCTTCTCGGCGATGTGGCGCGAGGCGCGGGGCGGCAACAGCCCGAGATAGCCGACGCGCTCGCCCGCCTCGATCAACACCTCGGCCAGCGCGAAGCCGACCACCATGGCGCGCTCGACCTTGGAGGCACGCGCCAGCGACGACATGTAGCCCATCGAGGCGGAGCGATCGATCCACAGCCAGAAGGTCTGCGCCGCTTCCCACTCGCGCTGGCGCACGTAGAGGCGGTCGTCACGCGCCGAGCGGCGCCAGTCGACGCGCTGCGCCGCCTCGCCGGCCGTGAACGGGCGGAATTGCCAGAAGCTCTCGCCCGGTCCGGCGCGCCGACGCCCGTGCAGGCCGTGCACGGCGGCGGCGACCTGGCGCGCCTCGAGCACAAGGCGCGGCAGGCGCGCGGCGAGCGTCTGCGCTTCCTCGGTGGATTGGCGTCCCGGGCTGCGACCAGCCTCGGGAAGGACCGTCACCCGCGCCATGGCGGTCTCAACCGAGGCGCGCGATGAGCTGGCGGATGATCCCCGACACGGTCTCGCCCTCGGCCCGCGCCGCGAAGGTCAGCGCCATGCGGTGCTTGAGCACCGCATCGGCGAGCGCTGCGATATCGTCGATGGAGGGGGCGAGGCGGCCGGCAATCAGCGCCCGCGCCCGTACCGCCAGCATCAAGGCCTGGCTGGCGCGCGGCCCCGGCCCCCACGACAGCTTGTCGACCAGCGCCTTGTCGCCGTCGGCGGGGCGGGCGGCGCGCACGAGGTCGAGGATCGCTTCCACGACGCTCTCGCCGACCGGCAGGCGGCGCACCAGGCGCTGGGCGCTCATCAGCGCCTCGGCCGTCATGGTCTGCTGCGGCTTGCGCTCGTCGACGGTCGTCGTCTCAACCAGGATGCGGCGCTCGGCGACGCGGTCGGGATAGTCCACGTCGATCTCGAGGAGGAAGCGGTCGAGCTGCGCCTCCGGCAGCGGATAGGTGCCTTCCTGCTCGATGGGGTTCTGCGTGGCGAGCACGTGGAAGGGCCGCGGCAGATCGTGGCGTTCGCCGGCCACGGTGACGTGATGCTCCTGCATGGCTTGCAGCAGCGCCGATTGGGTGCGCGGGCTCGCGCGGTTGATCTCGTCGGCCATCAGCAGCTGCGCGAAGATGGGGCCGCGGACGAATCGGAAGCTGCGCTTGTGGTCGATGCTCTCGTCGAGAATCTCGCTGCCCAGGATGTCGGACGGCATCAGATCGGGCGTGAACTGCACGCGCCGCGCGTCAAGGCCGAGCACGGTGCCCATGGCGTCCACGAGCTTGGTCTTGGCGAGCCCCGGCACGCCGACGAGCAGCCCGTGGCCGCCGGTCAGCACCGTCACCATGGCGAGCTCGATAACCCGCTCCTGCCCGAAGATGACTGCCCCGATGGCGTTGCGGGCGTTGCCGATGGTGGCGAGGGCCGCCTCGGCTTGAGCGACGATGGCGTCATCGAGGGTGGTTGGCGCCAGCTCGGCGCTGCTTGCGGTGCTCTTGGTCATTCCCGACACTCCTTGTGCAGCCGCTTCCGGCCGGAATTGGTAACGCCACCCTCCGCGAGGACCCGCAAGGATTGTGCCGCCATTGCTGTGCCGCCAGCAAGGGCTTGGCAAACGCAATCCCGTGATTTCGTCGATTTGAGAAGAACATGCCGCTTTGCGGTTCGCATGGCGCACACTAAATCAGCGTGATCGGGGCGCTGTTCGGACCAGCCGGCGAGACCGATCGCCGCAGACGTCCGAGTCCAGGAGGTGAGCGTGCCGGAGAATCGCGCTGCGGGACCGCCGGAGCGGCATGGAAGCGGCCTCGAGGGGCTGTTTTCGAGCCTCGGCGGCCTCAATCAGCCGGCCAAGCCGCGCCCTGTGGAGAAATGGGATCCGCCCTTTTGCGGCGACCTCGACATGCGCATCGCCGGGGACGGCACCTGGTTCTACATGGGCACGCCCATCGGCCGGCCGGCGCTTGTTAAGCTTTTTGCCTCGATCTTGCGCAAGGACCCCGACCGCTACGTGCTGGTGACGCCGGTCGAGCGGGTGGGAATCACCGTGGAAGACGTGCCGTTCCAGGCGGTCGAGATGGCGGTGACGGCGCAGGGCGCGCACGCCGTCCTCAATTTCCGCACCAATGTGGACGACGTGGTGGCGGCCGGCGACCAGCATCCGCTGCGCTTCGAAGGCGGCGTTCAGACCGGGCTCAAGCCCTATGTGCACGTGCGCGGCAATCTGTGGGCGCGCCTCACCCGTCCGCTGCTGTACGATCTCGTGGAGCGCGGCGAGGAGCGCATGATGGATGGCGTGGAAACGTTCGGGGTCGCGTCGGGCGGCGTCTTCTTCCCGATGGCGCCGGCGCGCGATATCCAGGACTTGGCAGGACTGGCATGAATGACCTGGCATGAATGACCTCGCATGAGCGCCGTCCCGTTCGACATCGCGACGTTCCTCGACCTGTCGTCGAAACGGCTTGAGCCGGCGCCGCCGGCGATCGGCTCGCCGCTCGCCAATCCGCGCGGCGACCACGATCTCGATCAAACCGTCCCGCCGGTGCCGGAGGCCGATACCGCCCCGGCCGCGGTGCTCGTTCCCATCGTGCGTCGGCCGGAAGCGACGGTGCTGTTGACGCAGCGGACCGGGACGCTGCGCCAGCACAGCGGCCAGATCGCCTTTCCGGGCGGCAAGGTGGATCGCGCCGACGGCTCGCCGCTGATGGCGGCGCTGCGGGAGGGCGAGGAGGAGATCGGCCTCGACCGGCGGCTGGTCACGCCGCTCGGCTACCTCGACCCCTATATCACCGGCACCGGCTTTCGCATCATGCCGGTGGTGGGTCTCGTCGAGCCCACCTTCAAGCTTGCCATCAACCCGATCGAGGTTGACGATGCCTTCGAGGTGCCGTTGGGATTTTTGATGGAGCCGGGCAACTTTCAGCGTCATGCGCGCGAGTTTCAGGGCCGCACGCGGCGCTATTACGCGATCCCGTTCGGCGAGCGCTACATCTGGGGCGCCACGGCGGGTATCATCCGCAATCTCTATGAGAGGCTTTACGGGTCATGACGCGCGCGCTCTTTGAAGAGCTGGCTCTGTTCCTCATCCCGTTTGGCGCCTTCGGGCTCTATCTCCTGCTGAGCCGCCGCAATCCGCTGACGCGGGAAGCCTGGGGCGACCACATCCCATGGCTCGCCATCGCCGGCCTGGTGATCGCCATCGGCTTCCTCATCTACACGGGCGTGACCGGCAAGCGCGAGCAGGGCGCCTTCGTGCCACCGCACCTTGAAAACGGGAAATTGGTGCCGGGCCAGTTTCGATGAGCAGCGAAACGCCGGACGCCGTCGCGTCGTTGCTGCGGCGGCCCGATGTGGCGCGTCTCCTCGATGCCCTCGACGGAGGCGGCGAGGAGACGCGCCTCGTCGGCGGCGCGGTCCGCAACGCGCTCTTGGGGCTCGCGCCCGGCGACATCGACATTGCGACGACGGCGGAGCCCGCCGAAGTGACGCGCCGCGCCAAGGCAGCGGGCTTCAAGGCGGTGCCCACCGGCATTGAGCACGGCACCGTCACGGTCGTTGTCGGCGGCGTGCCCTACGAGGTCACCACCTTGCGCGAGGACATCGCCACCGACGGCCGACGCGCCAAGGTGCGCTTCGGCCGCGACTTCAAGCGCGATGCCGAACGGCGTGACTTCACCATGAACGCGCTTTCGGTGAGCCGTGACGGCGGGCTGCACGACACGGTCGGCGGCCTCGACGATCTCAAGGCGCGGCGCGTGCGCTTCATCGGCGATCCGGCGGCGCGCATCCGCGAGGATTATCTGCGGATACTGCGCCTGTTCCGCTTCCACGCGCAGTACGGAACAGGCAACATTCACCGCGACGCCACGGCGGCGGCTCTGGCTGAACGGGAGGGCCTGCGGATTCTCTCGCGCGAACGGATTAGCGCGGAGTTCCTGAAGCTCCTCAAGGCGCCGGGCGCGGGCGGTGCGATCGCCGTCATGGCCGAGCTTGGCTTGCTCGCCTATGTGACCGGCGACGTGATCGACCAGGGACGACTGGCGCGCATCATTGCCGCCGAGGCGGCGGCCGGCCGCGCGCCGGATGCAACGGCGCGGCTCGCCGCGCTGGCCGTGTTCGTCGCCGAGGATGCCGAGCGGCTGCGCGAAGGCCTGCGGCTGTCCAACGCCGCGCATGCGCGTCTCCTGGCGATGGCAGCGCTTGCCGTCGGGCTGCACGACGAGGCCGCACCCCTCGATCGAGGCGCCGTGCGCCGCCTTGTGGTCGAGCACGGGCTTGCCGTCACGCGCGACGTGCTCGCCATGATGGATGGCGAGCCACGTCCGATCGTCACTGATGCCGGCAGGCAGGCGCTCGCCGCCCTGGTGGCCGGCGAGGCGCCGGTGCCGGCCTTTCCGCTCTCCGGGGCCGATGTTCTGGCACGGGGAATCGCCGCGGGCCCGCAGGTGGGCGCCGCCCTCGAGCGCGCCCGGCGCTTGTGGCTCGAGGCCGATTGTCCGTCCGATCCGAAGGCCGTTGCCGGCTTGCTCGACAAGGCGCTGGCGGGGGGCAACTCGCGCTGATCGCCGGCCGGCGTTAGACTTGCGCCCATGGCACGGGAGAAGATGCAGCCCCTCGACATCGCCCGCCGGGCGGCCGAAGCCCGCCGCAAGACGCGGGGCGCCGCCGTCGGACGGGCCGATGAGGCGCGTCACGACATGTGGCGGCGCGAGACCTTTACGCTGCCGCGTGAGACGGCGCGCGAAAGAGCGCGCGAATTCTTCGCGCGCTTCCCCAAGGCCGCCTACATGACCGAGGTGGAAAGCTGGCGCGAGCTCGCCGACGGCCAGATCGAGTTCACCATGCGGCGGCTGCCGAGCGCCGATTGAGGTGGCGGCGATGCGCAGGCTCTGGCGCGGCTTGATGATCTTTCTGACAGGTGTCGTGCTCGGCACCAGCCTTGGGGTGGCGCTCGGCATTTTCATTTTCCCGTATGTCTTCGCGCCGCCACCGGCGACCGAGGCCCTGAGCGAGGCGGACCGTTCGGCGCTGGTCGCCACCGGCACGTTCATCCATGCCGATCCGTCCGACCCGATCCACCACGGCAAGGGGAAAGTCAGCGTCTACCAGCGTGCGGTCTTCCTCGAGCCGGATTTCGAGGTTGGTCCCGGCCCCGCCTTTCACGTCTATCTCGTGCCGAAGGCGTCGATCCGCGCGACGGCGGACATGAAAGACGTGAAGTTCGTCGACCTCGGGCGCCTGCGCGCCTTCCAGGGAAGCCAGCGCTACGCCATCCCCGACAGCGTCGATCTCAAGGACTATCCGAGCGTCATCGTCTGGTGCCAGCGCTTCGGCGTCCTGATCTCGCCGGCCGATCTCATGGCGACTGCGGCGCGCTAGTGCATGATCCCGAAAAGTGTGCGCGGTTTTCGGATAAGGATCATGCGGCAAACCAAAAAATATCGAGCCCGAATTCGATTTCAACGAAATCGGATCGCGCTGAGATGGCCGTGCTGGTCGAGAACCGTCGCCAAGCCCGCAAGGTCCGCATGGTCACCTGGGCGTCGGCGCTGTGGTGCATCGGCTGGCTCTACTGGGCGGCCGATCTCGCGCAGACCTATGGTCTGTCGCCCGGCGACGGCGGCGTCCTGCGTGCGCCGCTGCAGCGTTGGGCCACCGCCGCCATCGTCGCGTTGATCGGCATCCTGCCGCTCGTCGGCATGGCAATCTACGCGCGGCGCTACGTGGTGCGGCTCGAACGCGAGCGCGCCGATCTACTCGTCACGGTGATCGGGTTTCTCGCGCCTTCGACGCGCAGCCACCCGGTTACCGACGTTGGAGATTCGCAAAGGAATCGCGGGCAACTTCGCCTGCGCATCTCGGTCAACGCGCCGTGGATACGGCTGCGCATTGCCGGTCGATCCTACATCATCGATCTGCAAGCCGAACGCGTCGATGCACAGGCGATCGAACGGATTGTCGCCGATGCGGCGAAGGCGCGCGGCACCATTTAGCCCGTCTTGCTCGGGGTCGATTACGGCCATCTTGCCCGCGGCGGCATCGACGACAGGATCGATTCGACATTGCCGCCCGTCCTCAGCCCGAACAGCGTGCCGCGGTCGTAGAGCAGGTTGAACTCCACGTAGCGTCCGCGTCTCGTTTCTTGCTCGACGCGGTCGGCGTCCGTCCACGGTGCCGCCCAGTTGCGCCGCACGATCTGCGGATAGACGTCGAGGAAAGCTTCGCCCACCGCCTTTGTGAAGGCGAGGTCGGCGTCGAAGTCGTCGGACCAATGGTAATCGTAGAAGATGCCGCCGACGCCGCGCGTCTCGCCGCGGTGCTTGAGCGAGAAATACTCGTCGCACCAGCTCTTGTAGCGCCCATAGTCGGCGACCGCATGGGCCTCGCAGGCGCGCTGCATGGCGCGATGGAAGGCGAGGGTGTCGGCATCTTCCTGAGTGCGGCGGCGATCGAGGACCGGCGTCAGGTCGGCGCCGCCCCCGAACCACGGCTTCGTGGTCACCACGAAGCGGGTGTTCATGTGCACGGTGGGAATATGGGGGTTCCACGGATGGGCGATGACCGAGATGCCGCCGGCCCAGAAGCGCGGATCCTCGTCGGAGCCGGGAATCTGGCCACGGAACTCCGGCGCGAAGGTGCCGTGCACGGTGGAAATGTGGACGCCGGCCTTCTCGAAGACGCGGCCGCGCAGCATGCCCGTCTCGCCGCCGCCGCCGGGCGCGCCGGAATGGTCGGTGCGCTGCCACGGCTTCAGCGCAAAGCGCGCCGGCGCCGTCGCGACCGGATCGAAGGGGCCGGGCGCCTCGCGCTCGAGCGTCTCGAACGCGGCCACGATGCGGTCGCGCAGGGTCTTGAACCACTGCGCCGCCGCGCCCTTGGCAGGCTCGAGATTGGTCATGTCGTTCTGCCCGGATGGACTTGTCTCCCGTGACAAATCCCAACCCGTCCGGAATTGCAATGCGGCGCGAGGCTCCCGCGGGAGGGGCTCAGCCCATGACCGGCGGCAGGCCGCCGGTTTGCCGCAGCGCCTCGCCCAGCATCATGGCGGCCGCCATCGCCACATTGAGGGAGCGTAGCCCCGGCCGCATCGGCACGATGAGGCGCGCGTCGGCCGCCGCGTGCACCTCGTCAGGCACGCCGGCGCTCTCGCGGCCGAAGAGCAGCATGTCGTCGGGCGCGAAGGCGAAGGCGGCGTAGCTCATCCGCGCATTGGTGGTGGCAAGAAGGAGCCGGCCGCCGCGCCGCCGGCGCTCCGCCTCGAAGGCGGCCCACGAGGCGTGCCGCGCGATGTCCACCTGATCGAGGTAGTCCATGCCGGCACGGCGGAAGGCGCGGTCGGTCACCGGAAAGCCGGCCGGCTCGATGATGTCGACGGCCACACCAAGGCAGGCCGCGAGGCGCAGAATCGTGCCGGCGTTCTGGGGGATGTCGGGCTGGTAGAGGGCAAGCCGCATCGCGTTCGCTCCGACTTTTGGGGTGCGTCGCCACGCCCGCTTATCGTCTTGCCGCGACTGGACAAAACGCTGTCTCTCGCGGGCGCCGGCGTTGTCCCACGGCCTATATGGACAGCCCATTTGAACCGTGCCAAACAGCGCCCGCGCGGCAACTCCCGGTCGCATTGCGCCGCGTGGCTGCGCGTGGTTCGTGCGCGGAATTCTCATATCCTCGACGCTTGGCGCCGTCTCGGGGGCAGCGGCAGGCGAAGCGGGCATTCGAACGAGATTCGGAGCCGATTTAGTGGCTGACACCATGACGACCGCCGAACCCACCCGGCGGGACTTCCTCTACATCGCGACAGGTGCAGTCGGCGCGGTCGGTGCCGCCGCCACGCTGTGGCCGCTGATCAGCCAGATGAATCCCGACGCTTCGACCTTGGCGCTGAGCACGGTGGAGGTCGATATCGGGCCGATCGCCGAGGGCCAGAGTGTCACGGTGAAGTGGCGCGGCAAGCCGGTGTTCATCCGCCGCCGCACTGCCAAGGAAATCGAGGACGCCAAGAACGTTTCGGTGGACGACCTGCCGGATCGCCTGGCGCGCAACGCCAACCTGCCGGCCGACACCAAGGCGACCGACGAGAATCGCGCCGCCAAGGGCAAGGAGGCCTACCTCGTCATGGTCGGCATCTGCACGCATCTCGGCTGCGTGCCGCTCGGCCAGCAGGGCGAGTACAACGGCTGGTTCTGCCCCTGTCACGGCTCGGTCTACGATACGTCGGGCCGCATCCGGAAGGGTCCGGCGCCCGAGAACCTGGCGGTCCCGAAATACGAGTTCGCCTCCGACACATTGATCCGCATCGGCTGACGCCGTTTGATCGGCATCGGCTGAGGCCGCGCACGAGACTGGGAACCACCGAGGCACGCGATGCAAGGACATTCGACCTACGTTCCGAAGAGCGCCTTGGCCAAGTGGTTCGAAAGCCGGCTGCCGCTCATCAGCCTCATCCACTCAACCGCTGTCGCCTATCCGGTGCCGCGCAACATCAACTATCTGTGGACGTTCGGCGGCATCCTCGCCTTCATGCTGACGGCGCAGATCGTCACCGGCGTCGTGCTCGCCATGCACTACACGCCGGAAGCC
The DNA here is from genome assembly GCA_963812775.1 of uncultured Alphaproteobacteria bacterium. Lineage (GTDB taxonomy): Bacteria > Pseudomonadota > Alphaproteobacteria > Rhizobiales > Beijerinckiaceae > CAWEWH01. The sequence goes on along the minus strand of CAWEWH010000009.1, from coordinate 551,239 downwards.
ACGATGGCGTTCAACTCCGTCGAGCACATCCGGCGCGACGTGAACTACGGCTGGCTGCTGAACAGCCTGCACGCCAACGGCGCCTCGATGTTCTTCATCGCCGTCTACATCCACGTCTTCCGCGGCATGTATTACGGTTCCTACAAGGCGCCGCGCGAGGTGCTGTGGATCCTCGGCGTCATCATCCTGCTGCTGATGATGGCCACCGCCTTCATGGGCTATGTGCTGCCCTGGGGCCAGATGAGCTTCTGGGGCGCCACCGTCATCACCAACCTGTTCTCGGCCATCCCGGGCATCGGCGAGCCCATCGTCACCTGGCTGTGGGGCGGCTATGCGGTCGACAATCCGACGCTCAACCGCTTCTACTCGCTGCACTACCTCCTGCCGTTCATGATCTTCGGCGTGGTCATCCTGCACATCTGGGCGCTGCATCATGTCGGCCAGAACAATCCGGCCGGCATCGACATCAAGAGCCTCAAGCGGGAACTCGGTGCCGTTCACGCCCTACGCCACCATCAAGGACGGCTTCGCCCTCGTCGTCTTCCTCATCCTCTATGCGTGGTTCGCCTTCTTCGTGCCGAACTATCTCGGCCACGCCGACAATTTCATCGAGGCCAATCCGCTGGTGACGCCGAGCCACATCGTGCCGGAATGGTACTTCCTGCCGTTCTACGCCATCCTGCGCGCCATCCCGTCGAAGCTTGGCGGCGTCATCGCCATGTTCGGCTCCATCATCGTGCTCGCCTTCCTGCCGTGGCTCGACACGTCGCGGGTGCGCTCGGGCGCCTACCGGCCCGTGTTCCAGTATTGGTTCTTCCTCTTCGTCATCGCCTGCATCGGCCTCGGCTATCTCGGCTCCAAGCCGCCTGAGGGTCTCTACGTGGTGTTCGCCCGCATCCTGACGGCGTACTACTTCGCCTACTTCCTGGTCATCCTGCCGCTGCTCGGCATATTCGAGACACCGCGGCGGCTGCCCGACAGCATCGCCGATGCGGTGCTGACCAAGGAGCGGGCCGGATCGGGGGTCGCGGCGGCCGCGGGCGCCGCCTCAGAGCCGGCCAAGCGTTGACGGCGCGAGCGGGGGCAAGACGATGATGCGATTCCTACCCGTTCTCTTGACCGCGGCTCTCGCCGTCGCGGGTCCCGTCGGCGGCGCCTTGGCGGCCGAGGGAGAGCATCCGCCCAAGCAGAAGTGGACGTTCGCCGGTGTCTTCGGAACCTTCGACCGCGCGCAATTGCAGCGCGGCTTCAAGATCTACCGCGAGGTCTGCCAGTCCTGCCACTCCATGAATCTCGTCGCCTTCCGCAATCTGTCGCAGCGCGGCGGGCCGGAATTCACCGAGGCGCAGGTCAAGGCGCTGGCGGCCGAGTACAAGATCAAGGATCTGGACGACAAGGGCGAGGCCATCGAGCGGCCAGGGCGCGCGTCGGACCGCTTCCCGTCGCCGTTTCCGAACGTGCAGGCGGCGGCCGCCTCCAATGGCGGCAAGGCACCGCCCGACTTCTCGGTGCTGGCCAAGGCGCGCACCTATGAGAGCGGCTTCCCGAAATTCATCTTCGACGCGCTGCCCTTCCTCGCCTACCAGGAGCAGGGCCCCGACTACATCCACGCCTACCTCAACGGCTATGTCGATCCGCCGCCCGAGAAGCCGCCGGAGGGCACGACCTACAACACGTATTTCCCCGGCCACTTCACGGTCATGCCGAAGCCGCTCAGCGACGGCCAGCTGGAATATCCGAAGGGCCCGGACGGTAAGTCGCCGGTCCCGGAGACCGTCGACCAATACGCCAAGGACGTGGCCACCTTCATGTACTGGGCGGCCGACATGCACATGGAGCGGCGCAAGTATGTGGGCTTCGTCGTCCTCATCTGGCTCGGCATCCTGTCGGTGCTGCTCTACTTTGTGAAGACCAAGGTCTGGGCCGGGCTCGGCGGCGAGGGCGCGAACGAGGCCCCGACAAGGGGCGTGTAATCAGCAACCGACGCCAGGCGGACGACAGAGGACAGATAGGCGCCTCGTCATTGATCCGTCGTCGGCGCTCCGTCCTCCGTCGCCTGATCACTTGACCCCGCCGCGCCGGTTCGGGACAAGTCGCTGATCACGGGGCGCAGCATCCATGACCAAGGCCGTGCTCGGCATCATCGGCGGCTCCGGCATCTACGATCTGCCCGGCCTCGAGAGCGTGCGCGAGGAGACGATGGCGAGCCCCTGGGGCGAGCCGTCGGACGTCCTGCGCCGCGGCCGCATCGGTGCGACCGACGTGGTGTTCCTCGCCCGGCACGGGCGCGGCCATCGCCTGTCGCCGTCCGACATCAACTATCGCGCCAATATCGACGCGCTGAAGCGGGCCGGCGTCACCGATCTCGTGTCGCTCTCGGCCTGCGGCTCCTTCAAGGAGGAGCTGGCGCCGGGCCACTTCGTTCTCGTCGAGCCAGTTCATCGACCGCACGCGTGAAGCGCGAGACGAGCTTCTTCGGCAAGGGCTGCGTCGCGCACGTGTCGATGGCGCACCCGGTCGGGCCGCGGCTGCAGGCGCGCATCGAGGCGGCCGCCAGGGCGGAGGGCATCGCCTACACGCGCGGCGGCACCTATGTGTGCATGGAGGGGCCGCAATTCTCGTCCTATGCCGAGTCGACGATCTACAAGGGCCTGGGCTATCGACGTGATCGGCATGACCAACATGCCGGAGGCCAAGCTCGCGCGCGAGGCGGAGATCACCTACGCCACCGTCGCCATGGTGACCGACTACGATTGCTGGCACGAGGTGCACGACGCCGTCGACGTGGCCGTCGATCATCAAGGTGCTCAACGACAACGCCGACAAGGCGCGCCGCCTCGTGGCGCGTCTGGCGCGCGACTTTCCCGCCGAGCACGAGCCGTGCCCGGTCGGCTCCGACACGGCGCTCGACTTCGCTATGATCACCGCGCCCGAGGCGCGCGATCCGGCGCTGCTCAAGAAGCTCGACGCGGTGGCCGGGCGCGTGCTCGGCAAAGCCTGATCACTAGTGTCGCGATTCCGAAATTCGCATGATCTTGATGGAAGCCCAAATCATCGAAAGGACTTCGCGAATTTTGGAATCGAAGCGACACGAGAAGAGATTGTTTCTAGTGTGCTTTTCGAATTTGAAATTCGCGAGGTACCCTGATCCAATCAATTTAGCGAATTTCAAATTCGACACACTAAGGGTGCAGTGATGGACACGAACCTTCTCACCGACCTCAAGGCTTCGATCCGGACCATCCCGGACTACCCGAAGGCCGGCATCATGTTTCGCGACATCACCACGCTGCTCGGCGACGCCCGCGCCTTCCGCCGCGCCGTCGACGAATTGGTGCAGCCCTGGGCCGGCTCGAAGATCGACAAGGTGGCCGGCATCGAGGCGCGCGGCTTCATTCTCGGCGGCGCCGTCGCGCACCAGCTGTCGGCCGGCTTCGTGCCGATCCGCAAGAAGGGCAAGCTGCCGCACACGACGGTGCGCATCGCCTATTCGCTCGAATACGGCGTCGACGAGATGGAGATCCACGAGGACGCGGTCACGAAGGGCGAGCGCGTGATCCTCGTCGACGATCTCATCGCCACCGGCGGCACGGCGGGGGCGGCCGCGCAGCTCCTGCGCAACATCGGCGCCGACGTGGTGGCGGCCGTCTTCGTCATCGACCTGCCGGACCTCGGCGGCGCCAAGAAGATCCGCGACCTGGGCATCCCGGTGCGGACGCTGATGGCCTTCGAGGGGCATTGACGCCCGTGAAGGTCGACGGCCGCCCCTATCGCACCATCTGGCCGGTCGATGACGGCCAGGCCGTCGAGGTCATCGACCAGACGCAGGCTGCCGCACGTCTTCGAGACGAAACGGCTCGCGACGCTCGCCGATGCGGCGCGACGCCATCCGCAGCATGGTGGTGCGCGGCGCGCCGCTGATCGGCGCCACCGCCGCCTATGGCCTGATGCTCGGCTTGCGCCAGGACGCGTCCGACGCGGCGCTCGAAGCGCGCGGTCGAGACGCTTGCGGCGACGCGGCCGACCGCCGTCAATCTGCGCTGGGCGCTCGATCGTGTCGCGGCGGCCGTGCGGCCGCGTGCCGCATGCGCGAACGGGCGGCGCGCGCTCTTGCGGAAGCCGGCGCCATCGCCGAGGAGGACGTGGCGCAGTGCCGCGACATCGGCCAGCATGGGGCCGCGCTCATCAGGCAGGCGGCGGCGCGGCATCCGGGCAAGCGCGTCAACGTGCTCACCCATTGCAATGCCGGCTGGCTCGCCTGCGTCGACTGGGGCACGGCGCTCGCGCCGATCTACATGGCGCACGAGGCGGGCGTCGACCTGCATGTCTGGGTCGACGAGACGCGGCCGCGCAACCAGGGCGCGGCGCTCACCGCCTTCGAGCTTGGCGGCCACGGCGTGCCCCACACGGTGATCGCCGACAACGCCGGCGGCCACCTGATGCAGCACGGCGACGTCGATCTGGTCATCGTCGGCACCGACCGCACCACCGCGTCAGGCGACGTGGCCAACAAGATCGGCACCTATCTCAAGGCGCTCGCGGCGCACGACAACGGCGTGCCGTTCTACGCGGCGCTGCCGTCCACCACCATCGACTGGTCGCTCTCCGACGGCGTGCGCGACATTCCCATCGAGGAGCGCGCGGCGAGCGAGGTGACGCAAGTCACCGGCCGCACCGCCGACGGGCGCATCGCCACCGTCGACGTTGTGGCGCCCGGGAGTGCCGCCGCCAATCCGGCCTTCGACGTGACGCCGGCGCGCCTCGTCACCGGCATCATCACCGAGCGGGGAGTGGCGGCGGCGAGCCGCGAGGGGCTCACGGCGCTTTATCCGGAGCGGGCGGGGCGAGCGACAAAGGCTGGGTGACCGTCCGTGTCATTCGGCCGGGGCGGTCACGTCTGGGGGACAACGAAGCATTCAATCCCAAGTGTCAGTCCAAGTTCGGCCAGCTTTGCCAGCGTAGCCTGGGGTATCTCGTCTCCAAAATATCCATCGCCAAGAAATTGAATCAACACGCATGCCGTTCCGCCCGTCGCCCGGAGGTCGGCGAGCCAAGCCTTATGGATCTCGAGGTTGTCCACGAACCTGGTCACTTCTGCCGCGTACCATTGCTGCGTAACGTTGAACCGTGCAACGTGCCGCCATCGCGTGTCGGGGTAGTTTCCGGGAGTGGATCGCCCTCTTCGGGTTCTCCTTGCATCGCCAACACGATGTGAAAAGTGCGCCTCCAATCCAAGCGCAGTGCTTATTTCCGCCGGGTCGAATGTCGGATGCACAATGAATAGCGCGAGGTTGAACCGCTGCGCCGCGCCCTTCTCGGATTCAGTCACTGCCTGCCTCGTTCGCTCGCCCGGGACGGCGGCAACTACGGCCGCCGCTCCCACATCACGGAGCCGCGGAACTCGTAGACCAGCTCGCCCTTCTGGTTGTGGCCGGTGCCGTGATTGACGGCGAGGCCCCAGTGCGGGCGCGAGCGCATGACACGCTTCTCCACCACCGCGGTTCGGAACGTGATGGTGTCGCCCGCATAGACGGGCTTGCGCCAGTTGAGATCCGTGAAGCCCGGTGACGGACCGAGGCGCGCCATGGACTCGCCGCGCTCGGCGGCCTCCTGCCGGCGCGCCGTCTGGGTGGTGAGAAGCTGGCGCATGAACACCGAGGCCGTGTGCCAGCCCGAGGCGATCAGGCCACCGAAATGGCTGGCGCGGGCGGCCGCCTCGTCGACGTGGAAGGGCTGCGGGTCGTAGGCGCGGGCGAAGCGCTTGATGTCGTCGGCCGTGAAGGTGACGCTGCCCAGTTCGAGAGGCTGGCCGAGCGCCACGTCCTCGAGATAAGGCGCGAGAAGCGTCGAGGTGCCGTCCGGCAGCGTCTCGACCGGCGCGGCGGGCTCCGGCGGCCGCGGCGCGGTTGTCGGCGGCGGAGGCGCGCTCGGATCGCGCCGGCCCATCATCGCCCAATAGCGCGCCGTCATGACCGCCTCGCCCTTCTGGTTCAGCATCTCGGCCTGAAGCTGCACGAGCCCCATTTCAGGGCGGCGGCTCGCCACGCGCGCATCGAGAACGGTCAAGCGGATCGACAGCACGTCGCCCGGAAAGACCGGCTTCTGCCAGCGCACTTCGTCGATGCCCGGCGCGCCCATGGAGGCGCTGTCGAGCAGAAAGCCGTCGCAGCACAGGCGCATGAAGATGGCCGCGAGGTGCCAGCCGGAGGCGACCAGGGAGCCGAAGAAGCCTCGCTTGGCGGCCTCCTCGTCGGTGTGCATCGGCTGGTTGTCGAACTGACGCGCGTAGGCGATGATCTCGTCCTTGCTCAGCGCCCAGGCGCCGAAGACCCGGGACGTCCCCGGGACGAAATCCTCGAAATGATAGCGTGGCATGGCTCTCATGATGGTGGGCGGCGGTCACCTAGCACAGAATCCATGCGGTCCAAATCGGGCTCGGGCGAGATGCAGGGCAGCGTCTGTCGCAGGGACCTCAAGCCACAGGCTCGAAGCGGCCGGCGGCGCGGTGCGCCGCCCGGATCGGTTCCGGCAGGCGATATCTTGGCGCGCAGCGCAGGATGAGCTTGGCGGAGCTTGCGATGTCGGCGAGGTGGCCGGGCGAGATGAAGAGCGGCGCCACGCCGCTCTGGCTGCGCAGCGCCACCCCGATGGTCTCGCCCTTGTCGACGAGCGGTTTCATGGCGCCGCGCCTTGCCGGCACCGGCGCGTGCTCGCCGCAGAGCCGCGTCTTGCCGCAGCCGACGCTGGGGCGCCCAAGCAGCAGGCCCATGTGGCAGGCAAGGCCGATGCGGCGGGGATGCGCGTAGCCGATGCCGTCGAAGATGAACACGTCCGGCACGTGCGCGAGCTTGGCGAAGGCCGCTTCCAGCACCGGCCCCTCGCGAAACGTCAGGAGCCCCGGCACGTACGGAAAGGTGACCGGCGCCTGCGCCACGACCGTCTCGACGATTTCGAACTTGGGAAAGGTGAGCACGACGACGGCCGCTTGCGCGTGCTTCTCCTTGACGCTCACGTCGACGCCGGCCACCAACCGGATCGCCGCAAGATCGAGCGGCCGGTCGACGACGATGTCGCGCCGCAGCTCTTGCTGCAGGGCGATCGCCGCCTTCGGCGTCAGCGTCCACGAGTGCCGGCGATTGAGAAGCATGCAGTGCGAAGCATGAAGCGTAAAGGCGCGAGGCCCGCGCCGGTTTCAGGAGGCTATTCCTCGACCGGCCGCGTCCGATCCTTGTCGCAATTGAAACGGCGCGCAACCGTGTCGGCGAGCTCGCGCGCCCGCTCGTTGGCCTTGGCCTTGCGGGCGTCCACGGAGGCTGCCATGCACGAGCGCTTGCTGCCCTCGAGCCGGAACACGATGAGCTCGCCGTTGCAGGGGCCGCCGATGGCGCGGCACATGCTGAAACGGGCAATGGCCGCGAACGGCCTGAGCTTGCCGGCCTTCATGACGCCGCGCCACTCGATGGTCTCGGGCGCCACCGAGAAGGTGAAGCGCTTGGCAAAGGCGTCGTCCGGCACGATGCCGTCCTTGCCGAACTCGATAACGGAGGCGTCCGGCTCGTTGGTCCATTTCACCGGAATGCCGGCGAGGCCCTCGCATTGCGTCACCTTCACCGGGTCGTCGTCCTCCACCACCTTGCACTTCTCGTAGTCGTGCGTGGTGTAGGCGCTATCGATGTGCTCCCGCGCCGGTGCCGCCAGCGCGGCGGCCGTGAAGGCGACAAAGACGAAGGCGATAGCGATGAGCAGCCAAACGACGCAGGCGCGAATGAGCGGCATCGGCTGTCCGCGGCGATGCGCTCAATAGTGCCGCAGGATCGACAGGAATGCATCCTCGGCGGCGTCGAGCGCCTGCTTCGATTGCGCCGTGATCACGATGGCCACCATGAAGGTGTTGCCCTCGTTGTCGGTGTCGGCGGTGGTGGCGACCCGCTCGAAGCCCTGTGACGTGAGGTTGGGCGCCTCATAGCGATACTGCACGAAGGCGCCCTTCTCGTCGCCCCGCGGCACGTCGGGGAGCCGGCTGATCGTCGCGTCGGGAACGCGCTTCTTCCAGTTCTCGTGCTCGCGCGCCACGAGGGTCGCGAGAGGCTCCTTGTCGGCATTGGCGCGCACCGCCACGTAGATGATGGCCGGAGCCGACCCGAAGGTTTTGCCCTTGGGGATCAGCATGGTGACGTTGTTGCGGCGGCTCGCCGCCTCGTCGTCCTGCCAGCCGTCCGGGACCTTGATGGGGGCGCGAAAGAAGGGGCAGAGCTTGCCCTCGCAGACGCGCATAACCTTTTCGATTTGGCCGATGGCAGGGGAGAGCGGCAGCGCAACGAGCAGCAGGCCGGAGACGGCGAGGGCGCCGATGAATGTCGATCGCATCAGGTGTCCAAATGTTGGACGCCACTCCTACCAGGGCCGTGTTTCCGGGATGTTTCAGGGCTGTTGCGTGCGGGTACGGGCGAAAGATGCCCGGCTCATGAGCGTTCGCGCCGCTTCTGGCGGATGAGGTCGCGCGCCCAGTGGCGCTCCTCCAGGATGCGCCGCGCCGCCTGCTCGTGCGGGGCGCCGGGCGGCTGGAACAGCACGGCGACGCGGCGCGAGCCGCACATCGGGCACATCATGCGGCTTTCCAGCCGTTCCAGGGGAAAATCGCGGCCGCGCGTCCAGGCGAGGCTCGCCATATCGAGGTCCGCCCGGTAGGTGCACTCGCGGATGCTGCGAAAGCCGTCCTTGCGGCCGAGCGCGCAACGCACGGTGACGCGCCAGCCTTGCCGCCATGCCTCGCCGAGGGTTGCCGTCATGGGCGTCCCTTGCATTGTTCGCGTTTTGTTCTAGTTTCCGTTTTGGGGCGCCGCCGTCAACGCCGCAAAGGTTGCAGCCCACGCGGCCGTGCGACCGAGCAGGGGTGATCGGCGCCCCATCAGCGCCGTTCATGACCGCTATTGGGAACACTCAATTGTCGCGGTTCAGCTTCGGTGGTGATGTGAAATCCGCATCGAGGGGCCCGCCATGCTGAAACTGTTCTACGCTCCCAACACCTGCGCGCTTGCCTCGCATATCGCGCTGGAGGAGGCGGGCGCCACCTACGAGACGGTGCGTCTCAGCTTCGCGGCGAACGAGCAGCGCAAGTCCGAATATCTGGCGGTCAATCCCAAGGCGCGAGTGCCGGCGCTCGTCACCGATCGCGGCATCCTCACTGAGACCCCGGCGCTGCTCGTCTTCATCGCCCAGACGTTCCCGGACGCGAAGCTCGCGCCACTCGATGACGCCTTTGGGCTGGCCGAGGTGCAGGCCTTCAATTCCTATCTTTGCTCGACCGTGCACATCGCCCACGCGCACCGCATGCGCGGCTATCGCTGGGCCGACGATCCGGCCGCCATCGCCGCCATGCAGAAAAAGGTGCCGCAGTCGGTCGGTGAAGCCTTCGCGCTCATCGAAACGACGATGCTCAGGGGACCGTGGGTGATGGGCGAGACCTATACGATCGCCGATCCCTATCTCTTCACCCTGGCGCAATGGCTCGACGCGGACGGTGTCGATCGCTCGCGCCTGCCGAAGGTCCAGGACCACACCCGGCGCATGCTGGAGCGGCCGGCTGTGCGCCGCGCCATCGCGGATGAGCTCGCATAGGACCCGTGGGTTTGTGGCGCGGAGCGCTTCCGCGCTAGACGATGCGGCATGCTGCTGACCCGCCAGGGCCAACTTCTCATTCTGCGCTCCCGCACCATGACGCTGTGGGGCGGGCTGTTCTTCGCCGGCGCGGCGCTCATCATGCTCTACGTCCTCGTCCGGCACGAGAGCGGCGGCCTGCTCTACTGGCTCGTCGTCTCGATCAGTGCCGGCGTCGCCGCCATCGCCTGCTTCATGATGCTGCCCCAGACGGTGACGACCATCTTCGATCCCGAGCACGGCCAGGTGACGCATACGCGCCGCTTCGGCCACGCGCTCGTCGAGCGCACGCGCAACTACGGGTTCGGCGACATCGAGAGCATCGGCCTCAAGGAGGCGGGCCGCGAGCCCTTGGCCTACATTCCGGTGCTGCGGTTGAAGGGCGGCAAGTCGCGGCTGCTCGCCGTCGACACCGGCAGCTATTTTGCGCACGCCGAGGTCATCAAGATCGTGTGCGAGGCAACGGGACTGCCGAACCGCGATTCAGACGACTGAACTCCACAGCCGTCATGCCCGCGCTCGTCGCGGGCATCCACGTCTTGCTTCCACACCGGCAAAAGCGTGGATGGCCGGCACAAGGCCGGCCATGACGCGGAGAGATCGTGCGTCCTATTCGGCCGCCACTGCCCGCGGCTTCACCTCGATGGCCTTGTTGCCGTAGCGGTCCTTGAAGGCCGAGGTGTCGATCTCCTCGAGCTCGATCTCGCGGCTCATCACCTTCTTCTTCCAGGCCTGGTGCTCGGGTTCGGCGGCGTGGAACTCCGGCATCACCTCCTTGGCGAACAGCTCGAGCGACTCGCAGATATGCTCGTGCGCGTTCTTGCCGGCCTGGTTGAGCAGGATCACCTGGTCGATGTTGGAGCTCTGGAACTTCCGCAGCTTCTTGCGCAGCGTCTCGGGCGAGCCGATGAGGCCGCCCATCAGGGCGCTGCGATGCGCCTCGGGGTTGGCTTTCTTCCAGGCGTTGTACTCGTCCCACATGTTGACGGTGCCGGGGTCCGGCCGCTTGCGGCCCGACGAGGCGCCGTAGAAGCGCAGCGCGAACTGGAAGAAGGTGGCGCCGTCGGCGCGTTCGCGCGCCTCCTCGTCGGTCTTGGCGCACATGAAGAACGACACCAGCGCGATGTTGGGATTGATGACGTAGTCGGCGAGCTTGTTGAGCCGCTTGGTGATGGCGTTGTAGTAGGCGTGCACCCAGGCATGCGCGGCGTCGGCGCTGACGAACTGGAAGCCGAGCGCGCCGAAGCCGTTGCGGCCGGCCCGCTCGATCGTGTCGAGCTGCGAGCAGGCCATCCACACCGGCGGATGCGGCCGCTGGATGGGCTTCGGCAGGACGTTGCGCAGCGGCATCTTGAAGTGCTTGCCGTCGAGCTTGGTGCCGACCTCGGTGAACATCGGGAAGATGGCTTTGACCGCCTCCTCGAACACCTCGCGCTTGTCGTCCATGCTGCGCCCGAACGGCTCAAGCTCGGTGATGGACGCGCTCTCGCCCATGCCGAAATCGACGCGGCCGTTTGACAGGAGATCGAGCACGGCGACCTTCTCGGCGACGCGGGCGGGATGATTGGTGGTGAGCTGGATGATGCCGTGGCCGAGGCGGATGTTCTTGGTGCGCTGGCTCGCCGCGGCGAGGAACGCTTCCGGCACCGGCGAGTGCGAATATTCTTCGAGGAAATGGTGCTCCACCTCCCAGGCGTAGTCGTAGCCGCACTTGTCGGCGACCTCGAGCTGCGTCAACGCGTTCTGATAGAGCTTGTGCTCATCGTCCGGCTTCCAGGGACGCGGCAGCTGCAGCTCGTAGAAAATGCCGAACTTCATCGTATTCCCCTGCGATTTTTTTGCGGCGCATGCGCCGGCGCGCACGCTGCCATGCGCACGCTAATCAAGCCGCCGCTCGTTGCCAAGCGAGAATGGCGGCCGAATCGTGGACGCTCCATTTAAGTGGCGCTGCCATACGATGCTTTCAGGACTGATTTTGCTTCGCGTTGCGGCGCGGCCGCTGCGTCCATCTGGTGGACGCAGCGAGCCCCTTTGCAAACGATCACAGTGCCGCGCATCCCGGGGGCCGGGTTGGCGGAGACCTACGCGGCGGCCAGTATTGCGCTAGGTTGATGGACCAGTTCGGGGAAACGCCATGACATTCAATTTGAGGCACGCCACCAGCATGCTCGCCGCCGTACTCGCGACGATCGTCACCGCTGGAGCGGCGCTGGCGCAGGACAAGCCGGTCGAGCTGCGCTTCTCGCATTGGGTGCCGCCGTCGCATCCGATGCATGCCGCGGCCGAAGCATGGGTGGAGTTGATCAAGAAGGCGTCGAATGGCACGATCACCATCACCATCTTTCCGGCCCAGCAGCTCGGCAAGGCTTTCGACCACTACAACATGACGCGTGACGGCATCGTCGATATCGGCCACATCAATCCGGGCTACGAGCCGGGACGCTTCCCTGTGGTCGGCGCCATGGAGCTGCCGTTTCAGTTCGCCAACGCCAAGTCGGGCAGTGCCGCGGTCGACGACTGGTATCGGCAGTACGCCGGCAAGGAGATGGCCGATGTGCGCTACTGTCTGATGTTCGTGCACGATCCAGCCACGATCCACATGCGGACCAAGAAAGTGGTGGTGCCGGCCGACCTGCAGGGTGTGCGCATGCGCCCCGCCAACGCGACCATCTCGCGCTTCATCACGCTGCTCGGCGGCACCAACGTCCAGGCCTCGGCGCCGGAGGCGCGCGACGTGCTGGCCAAAGGCGTCGCCGATGGCATCACCTTCCCGTGGGGCTCGGTGGTGCTGTTCGGCATCGACAAGGCAGTGAAGTATCACATGGACTCGCCCTTCTACGTCACCGAGCAGGTGTGGGCCCTCAACAAGGCCAAGTACGAAGGCATGTCGGCGGCGCAGAAGAAGGTCATGGACGACCATTGCACGCCGCAATGGGCGCAGAACATCGCCGAGCCATGGGCGGATTTCGAGTTGGAGGGCCGCAACAAGATCAAGGCGCAGGCCGATCACGAGATCTATTCGCTGACCCCCGAGCAGGTGGCGCAGTGGCGCAAGGCGGCCGAGCCCCTGCAGGCCGAATGGGAAGCGGACGTGAGGAAGGCGGGCTATGATCCGAAGGCCGTCCTCGACGCCCTGAAGAAGAGCCTTGAGAAGCACAGCGCAGCCTATTGAGGCTGATCACGCTCGCCCATGGAGACCCGCCGCCCAGTGTTGTCGCGGCGGCCGATACGATGCAGTCGCTCTTTAGGCTAGCAGAGCGACCTTGCCGGTCGCGATATCATAGACGCCGCCGACCACTTTCACCTTGCCGTCCTTCACCATGCCGTCGACGATCGGTGCCGCGGCGGTGAGCCGTTTGACGTTGAGGCGGACATTCTCGGCCGTGGCGTCCGCCAGGAGATCGGCGGGCTTGCGCGCCATCGCGGCGTCCACCGCCGGTTTGATGGAATTGACGAGCGCCGGCAGGTGGCCAGGCAGCGCGGCGCCCTCCTTGACGAACTTGATAGCGGCACTGACGGCGCCGCAATTGCTGTGGCCCAGCACGACGATCAGCGGCACGCCGAGATACTTCACGCCGTACTCGATGCTGGCAAGGCCGTCGTCATTGACGAAGTTGCCGGCCAGACGCACGACGAACAGCTCGCCGGGCCCCTGGTCGAAGGCGAGCTCGGGAGCGAGACGGGAATTGGCGCAGCTCAGGATGGCCGCAATGGGAAATTGCGCCGCCGCACGCGCGGCGCGGCCGGCCGATAGGTCCTTGTTGCGGGTCGTGTTCGCCGCATAGCGGGCGTTGCCGTCCATGATCCGCTTCAGCGCCTCGGCGCCGGTGATGGCGTTGGGGGCGGGTGCCGCTTGCGCCCAGGCGCGCGGCGTGGCCGCCAACGCGAGCCCGCCGGCCAGGATGAATTGACGCGAGACCGCTGGGGGCCGGCAATTGGCGCACATGGGACGTCCTCCGTGCATCAAAGGATATTCGCGCACCCGAAGGGTGGGCGTAGACTGGCATGAATTGCTAGCCCGCGCATTACCATGAGAGCCATCAGCCATGGATCTCACCCATCGGGGCGACAAGCTGATCCTGCAGTCGAGCCACCGCGGCCCCTGGCTCGGCATCATGGTGCTGGCGCTCGCCGTCTTCTGGATGATCGGCTGGCTGAGCGAGGCGGCGCGCGGCGGCTTCGCCTATTGGACCGGCCTGATCGTCGGGCTGCCGGCCGCCGCCTTCGGGGTGTTCCTGCTCTTGCCACGCATGGTGACGACGACGTTTGATGTCGCGACCCGTCAGGTGACGCACGAGGCCAGCGTCGCTGGCTTTGCGCGCAAGAGCCGCACCTATCCGTTCGATATGGTCGACAGCTTGATGCTCGTGCAATATGCGGGCGATGTCGCCTCCTACATGCCGGTCATGAAGCTGAAGGGCGGCGGCGTGCATGCGCTTGCGGTGGCGAACGGACGCCTCGCCGACTTCGCCAAGCTGTTGCAGGACATCGCCGCCGCCACCGGCCTGACGTTGCGCGAGGTGGGGGCGTAGAACTATTTCTTGCCGGCCCCGGTGGCTTCCGGCTTGGCCGTCAGGATCTTCGTCAAGGTCCACTTCTCCCCAATCATCGATGAGGCGTCATCGATCTTCCACTGGCCGCCTTCGCGCACCATGTCGAAGACGATCTCGTGCGCCTTCTTCAGGCTGATGAAGGTCGCCTGCACCTTGGCGCGGTCGGGCACCTTCGGCTTGTCGTCGGGCGGCGGCTGAACCCGCACGCGCACCCGCGACACCTTGAAGTCGTTGCCGTTGACGAACACGTCGAAGTCGAGCTTGCCGATCTCGCCCTTCGGCGTCGCATTCGCGTCCGCCTCGATCAGCCGCTTGAGACGGCGGCTTGCCACATCCTTGATGGTGCCTTTGACGTTGTCGATCTCGTACGTCCGGTAGATGGCCCGGATCATGCCGTCGGGCGTCGAAGCCGGCTGTGCATCGGCGCGCCCGGCAAAGACCACTGTCAGGGCGAATATTGCCGCGAAAGTTTTCATTGCGATGCTCCCCTCACGCCCAGCCGCGCTGCCACCTCGCGCGCGATGGCGAGGGAGGAGGTGAGGCCGGGGCTCTCGATGCCGTAGAGATTGACGAGCCCGGGGACGCCGTGACGCTCCGGGCCGTCGATGCGGAAATCGCCAGCCGGGTCGCTCGGCCCGCCGAGCTTCGGCCGCACGCCCGCATAGCCGGGCGCCAGCGCGCCCTCAGGCATGCCGGGCCAAAAGCGGCGGATGGCCTCGACGAAGCCCTCGCATCGCCGCTCGTCGACCGAATAGTCCACTTGCTCGACCCATTCCACGTCCGGACCGAAGCGCGCCTGGCCGCCCATGTCGAGGGTGAGGTGCACGCCGAGCCCGTGCGTATGCGGCGCCGGATAGATGAGCCGGGTGAACGGCACGCGGCCCGTGAGCACGAAATAGTTGCCCTTGGCGTAGCGCGTCTCCGGGATGAGCGCGGCGTCAAGGCCGGCGATGCGCCGCGCCATCTTCGAGGCGCCGAGCCCGGCGGTGTTGACGAGGGTCCGCGCCGATACCTCCATGGGCTCGGCGCCGCCGGCCGACACCACCAGCTCTTCGCCGGCGCGCTCAGCGCGCTCGAACGGCGTCAGGAACGCCACGGTGGCACCGGCCGCCTCGGCGTCGCCCTGCAGCGCCAGCATGTAGGCATGGCCGTCGATGATGCCGGTCGACGGCGAGAGCACGGCGCCCACCGTCTTGAGCGCCGGCTCCATGGCCAGCGCATCGGCCGCCGAGATCATGACAAGATCGTCGACGCCGTTGGCCCGGCCCACCGCACAGAGCTTCTCAAGGGCCGCGAGCTCGGCCGCGTCGGTCGCGACGATGAGCTTGCCGCAGCGCCGGTAGGGAACGCCGTGCTGGTCACAATAGTCGTAGAGCCGTGCCTTGCCCTCGACGCAGTACTTCGCCTTGAGGCTGCCGTTAGGATAGTAAATGCCGGCATGGATGACGCCGGAATTGCGCGACGAGGTTTCCGTGCCGATGGCGTCCGCCGCCTCCAGCACGATGACGCTTTGGCCGGCGAGCGCCAGCTGCCGCGCCACCGCGAGCCCGATGACGCCGGCCCCGATGACGATGGCGTCGATGTCGGCCATGTCAGGCGAGTGCCTTGACGAGGTTCTGGGCGCGCCGATCGTGGCGAGCGAGGCGCTCAAGCAGGAAATCCACCTCCGCCCTGGCGGGCGCCGACAGCAGGCCGGCGGGCTTGCGCTGCGCATCCGACGCGATGGCGCCGCGCCGCCTGAGCACGTATTTGCGCACCGCCAGTCCGACGCCGGGCTGCTGCTCGTAGCGGATGAGCGGCAGATGCGCGTCGAACAAGTCGTGGGCAGCCTCGCGCTTGCCGTCGCGCGTCAGCCGCACCACGTCGACGAGCAACTCCGGGAAGCAATAGCCGGTCATGGCGCCGTCGGCGCCGCGCTCCATCTCGAAGTCGAGGAAGAGCGCGCCGTTGCCGGTGAGGATGCTGATGGGTCGGAGCGAGCCGTCCTTCTGGAAGGTGCGCAGCGCCGAGATTTTCTCGAGCCCCGGCCAGTCCTCGTGCTTCAGCATCACGCAGGAGGGATTGTCCATGACGATGCGGCGGATGACGGCCGGTGTCATGACGACGCCGATGCTGAGCGGATAGTCCTGGATGACGAACGGCAGGTCGCGGCCGATGGCCTCGACGGCCTGCGCGTAATAGCCGACGATCTGGTCGTCCGTGCGCAGCGACGGCGGCGGCGCGATCATGACGCCGGCGGCGCCGAGCTTCATCGCGGCTTGCGCCAGCGACCGCATGGCCGCGAAGCCCGGGGCGCTGACGCCGACGATGATCGGCAGCCCGGCGCGCTTCACCACCTGTCCGACGAAGCCGATGGCCTCCTCCTCGGTCAGCTTCGGGGCTTCGCCCATGATGCCGAGGATGGTGATGCCGTCGACGTTCGCGGCGCGATAGAAGTCGACCATGCGGTCGGTGGAGGCCACGTCGATGGCACCCGCCTCGGTGAAGGGCGTCGGGGCTATCGCATAGACGCCCCGTGTGTCGGTGGTGAGCAGGGATGAGGCCATGGTGCCCCGGCTCTACCAGCGTCGCGCCGCGTCGTCATCCTCGCCGCGCGCCTCGACCCATTGCGCATGGCGCGCGTCGGCGCGGTGCTCCTTCTTCCAGAACGGCGCCCGCGTCTTGAGATAGTCCATGAGGAAGCTCGCCGCCTCGAAGGCGGCGGCGCGGTGGGCGGAGGCGGCGGCGACGAGCACGATCTGCGCGCCCGGCGCAAGCTTGCCGTGGCGGTGGATGACGGTGAGGCCCATCAGCGGCCAGCGCGCCTCGGCCTCGGCGGCGATGCGGCCGATCTCCTCCTCGGCCATGCCGGGATAGTGCTCCAATTCGAGCGCCGCCAGCGCGCCGGCCTCGTCGCGGCAGAGCCCCGCGAAGGTGACGACGGCGCCGATGTCGGTGCGCCCGGCCGTCAGGGCCTCGGCTTCGCGACCGGCATCGAAATCCTCGCGCTGGATGCGGATGGTGGCCATTGGTCAGCCGCCCGTCATCGGCGGGAAGAAGGCGATCTCGCGCGCCCCGGCGATTGCCGCGTCCGGCTTGACGTGCCTGCGGTCGATGGCGGCGCGGACGATCTTCGGGTTCTCGAAGGCGTGTGCGTATTCCTCCCCGCGCCCCTTGAGCCAGCCCACCAGGTCTTCCACTGTCGCCAGGCCCGGCGGCAGCACGATCTCCTCCTCGGGCTTGCCGACCCGCTCGCGCACCCAGGCGAAATAGACGAGCTTCATGGTCCGTCCTCCTCGACGAGGTGGCGGATGCCGGCCTTCATATAGTCCCAGCCGGTATAGAGCGTCAGGATGGCGGCGATCCACAAGAGCGCGATGCCGATCTGCGTGGTGGCCGGCAGGATGGCGTCGCCGGCCGGCCCGGCGATGAGGAAGCCGATGGCGACGAGCTGCAGCGTCGTCTTCCATTTGGCGACGGTGGTGACCGGTATGCTGACGCGCAGTTCCGCCAGGAATTCGCGCAGGCCCGACACCAGGATCTCGCGGCACAGGATGATGATGGCAGCTATCAGGCTCCAGCCCTCGATGGTGTGGTCGGCCACCAGCATCAACAGCGAGGCGGCGACCAGCACCTTGTCGGCGATGGGGTCGAGCATGCGGCCCATGACCGATTGCTGCGACCAGGCGCGCGCCACCCAGCCGTCGAGGAAATCGGTCACGCCGGCCGCGATGAAGACGCCGAGCGCCAACCAGCGCACCCAGTTCTCGGTCGGCCAGTAGAGGCAGGTCACCACCACCGGCACGGCGAGCAGCCGGCCGTAGGTCAGGATGTTGGCGAGGTTGAGCGCCTTCGAAGCCCGCCGGGGGGTGGTGATGCTCATTTGCGCCCGAGGAAACATGCCGTCGCCCATAGCGTCAACGGGCGTTTGCGCGCGGCGCCCCCGGGGGCGCGTGACCTCGATGCGAAAGGTCGGCAACTCCTCGGATTCATGCGCTAACCGGCCTTGTCATGGAAGAAATTGTAGACTGCCTTGGCGCTCGCCGCGTTGACGCCGGGGGCGCCCATCAAATCCTCGAGCGAGGCGCGGGCCACCGCCTTGGCGGTGCCGAAATGCAGGAGCAGCGCGCGCTTGCGCGATGGGCCGATGCCGGCGATCTCGTCGAGGGGACTCTTGGTCAGCTCGCGCTTGCGCTTGGCGCGGTGCGTGCCGATGGCGAAACGGTGCGCCTCGTCCCGCAGCCGCTGCACGAAATAGAGCGCCGGGTCTCGCGGCGCGAGCTTGAAGGGCGGCTTGCCCGGCACGAAGAAGCTCTCACGCCCGGCATCGCGGTCCGGCCCCTTGGCGATGCCGACCAGCGCCACGTCCTTGACGCCGAGCTCCTCGAGCGTCGTGCGGGCGGCATCGAGCTGGCCGCGGCCGCCGTCGATGATGACGAGATCGGGCCAGACGGGGAACTCGTCCTTGGCGAGGGTTTCGGCCGCCTCGCGCGGCGCCTCCTTGAGGAGGCGCGCAAAGCGCCGCCGCAGCACCTCGCGCATCATGCCGTAGTCGTCGCCTGGGGTGAGCTCTTCCGACTTGATGTTGAAGGTGCGGTAGTGCTGCTTCATGAAGCCGCCCTGGCCGGCGACGACGAGCGCGCCCACCGCGTTCGCGCCCATGATGTGCGAGTTGTCGTAGACCTCGATGCGCCGCGGCGGTTTCGCGAGCCCGAAGGCCTGGCCCAACGAGGCGAGCAGCTTCTGCTGCGAGGCCGTGTCGGCGAGGCGCCGGCCGAGCGCCTCCTTGGCGTTGCGCGCCGCGTGCTCGACGAGATCGCGCTTTTCGCCGCGCTTGGGCACCAGAAGCTCGGTGCGCCGTCCCGCCTTGACGCTCAGCGCCTCCTCGAGCAGCGCCTGGTCGTCGAAGGTGTGCGACAGGAGCACGAGGCGTGGGGTGGGCTTGTCGTCGTAGAACTGCGCCACGAAGGAGGCGAGCACCTCGCCGGGCGTGTGCGACTTGTCGGCCTTGGGGAAATAGGCGCGGTTGCCCCAGTTCTGGCAATTGCGGAAGAAGAACACCTGCACGCAGAACTGCCCGGCCTGCTCGTCGAGGGCGAACACGTCCGCCTCCTCGACCGATTGCGGGTTGATGTCCTGGCTTGCCTGGACGGCCGACAGGCCGGCGAGACGATCGCGGTAGCGCGCGGCGCGCTCGAATTCGAGGTTGGTGGAAGCGGTCTCCATCTCGGCGGCGAGGCGGCGCTTCACGGCCGAGCTCTTGCCGGACAGGAACTCCTTCGCCTCGTCGACGAGCGCCGCATATTCGGTGTGCGAGATCTCGCCCGTGCAGGGGCCGGCGCAGCGCTTGATCTGGTAGAGCAGGCAGGGCCGCGTGCGGTTCTCGTAATAGCTGTCCGAGCATGAGCGCAGCAGGAAGGCGCGCTGCAGGGCATTGATGGTGCGGTTCACCGCCCAGACGCTGGCGAAGGGCCCGTAATAGTCGCCTTTGCGGGCGCGAGAGCCGCGATGCTTGGCAATCTGCGGCGAGACGTGGTCGCCGGTCACCAGGATGTAGGGGAACGACTTGTCGTCGCGCAGCAGCACGTTGTAGCGCGGCCTGAGCTGCTTGATGAGGTTCGCCTCGAGCAGCAGCGCCTCGGTCTCGGTCGCCGTGGTGACGAACTCCATGGCGGCGGTCTCGGCGATCATGCGCGTCGTGCGGCCGCCGCCGTGGCCGATGCCGCGGGCATAGTTGGCGACACGGGCCTTGAGGCTGCGCGCCTTGCCGACATAGAGCACGTCGCCATTGCCGTCGATCATGCGGTAGACGCCCGGCGCATTGGGCAGCGTCTTCCAGAAGCGGCGGATGACCTCGGCGCCGGCCCGCAGGGAGGCGGGCGTCGCCTCCACGTCGATGTCGAAGTCGACACCGGACGTGGCCTCGACGCTCTGCTCTTCGGCTTCCGCCCCCGTCTCCTCGAGGTCCTTGGCCTCGGGGGGAAGCTCTTGAGTTCGCGCGGCCGTTCATGGGGCGAGATGTAGGCCACGGGCGGGGAAACGCAAAGGCAACACGCCGGCTGGCCTGGGGCCGCCGGGACGATCAACGATCGGTTGCCGGAATAGCTGAAACTTTCGCTTTGGCCGCCCCGTAGGACCTAACGCGAGGCTTGCTCCGGCGATTGCTGGGCGGGCCGTCGCGCAACCGGCCATTGGCCAAAACGTCGACAAGAGAGGCTCAACCATGAACCGCATCGGTTATGCGGCGCTCGCTGCCGCGCTCAGCTTGGGGACCCTGGGGGTCGCCACATCCATCCCGGCGCTTGCCGAAACGACCGTCGAGGTCGGCGGCGCCCCCATGTTCCCGTCGAAGAACATCGTCCAGAACGCGGTGAACTCGAAGGACCACACCACCCTCGTGGCCGCCGTGAAGGCCGCCGGCCTCGTCGACACGCTGCAGTCGGCCGGACCCTTCACGGTGTTCGCGCCCGTCAACAAGGCCTTCGAGAAGCTGCCGGCCGGCACGGTCGAGACGCTGCTGAAGCCGGAGAAGAAGCCGGACCTCACCGCCGTGCTGACCTATCACGTGGTGGCCGGCAAGCTCTCGGCCGCTGATCTCATGTCGCAGGTCAAGGCGGGCGGCGGCAAGGCCACCCTGAAGACCGTGCAGGGCGGCTCGATCACCGTCATGCTCGACGGCAACAAGCTGTGGATCGTCGACGCCAAGGGCGGCAAGTCGTCGGTCACCATCGGTGACGTGAACCAGAGCAATGGCGTCATCCACGTCGTGGATAGCGTCCTTCTCCCGGGCTGAGGCGTAACAGCGTCTCCCAGCCTCGCGCGGCGCAGCAGGCCGAGCCCCGCACGGCTCGGCCTGTCTGCTTTCTTTTCTGGTACGTCATCTTGTGCTAGCTTGTGTACAACTGATCACAGGTACACGCGCCCATGGCCTCGACGACGGTCACCATTCGGCTGGAGCAAGCGGCAAAAAGACGGCTCGAGAAGCTGGCCAAGAGCACCGGCCGCAGCCGTTCGTTTTTGGCGGCCGAAGCCATCAACGACTATCTCGATGTGAACGAATGGCAAGTTGCTGGAATCAAGCAAGCTATTGCGTCGCTCGACGCTGGTCGCGGCATCCCCCACGAGGAGGTCGAGAAGTGGGTACGCTCCTGGGGCAAGCGCAATGAGTTGCCAAAGCCGACGCGCTCCAAGTCATGAAGACTGAATGGTCGCCCGAGGCGATCGAAGATCTTGCCGCGCTCCGCGAGTACATTTCGCAAGACAACCCCGCCGCGGCGGAGCGCGTCGTGCTCCACATCCTGCGTGATGTCGAAGTTCTTTTGGCTAACAGCCCCCAAATGGGCCGGCCCGGCCGCGTTCCAGGCACGCGCGAACTGGTCGTCCCCGGCACGTCCTATGTCGTTCCGTATCGTATCAAGGATGAGGTGGTGCAGGTCATACGCGTCTATCACAGTGCGCGCCGCTGGCCGGAACAATTCTAGGCCTGGCATCTGGACCGGAAGCGCGGGCCTTGCCATCCTGCGCCATGGCCAACGATCCCTCACTCATCTCGCTCACCGCCATCGCCGTCGTCGATAAGCTGAGAAGCGGCGAGGTGACGCCGCATGATCTCCTCGACACGCTCGAAGCGCGCATCGCCGCCGTCGACGGCGCCGTCAATGCGCTGCCCACCCTCTGCGTCGAGCGGGCGCGGCAATCATGCCGACGCGCTGATGCGGCGGCCGCGGGACGGCGCGCGGCCTGCTGGCGGGCCTGCCTGTCCTCATCAAGGACCTCACCGAGGTGGCGGGCGTGCGCACCACCTACGGCTCGCCGATCTTCGCGGATCACGTGCCCGACACGCTCCGACATCCTGGTCGAGCGGCTGGAGCGCGCGGGCGGGGTCGTCTACGCCAAGTCGAACACGCCCGAGTTCGGCGCCGGTGCCAACACCTTCAACGAGGTCTTCGGCGCCACCCTCAACCCCTGGGACACGACGCGCTCGACCTGCGGCGGGCTCCTCGGGCGGCGCCGCCGTGGCGCTGGCGACCGGCATGGCCTGGCTCGCCAACGGCTCCGACCTCGGCGGCTCGCTGCGCACGCCCGCCGCGCTTCTGCGGCAGTCGTCGGCCTCAGGCCCTCGCCCGGTCGCGTCGCCGCACGGTCCCGCGGCCTCGCCATCGACCGGCCGCTCCCCGTCGAGGGCCCGATGGCGCGCGACCGTCGAGGATGTGGCGCTGATGCTCGACGCTCTGGCCGGCTACGACCCGCGCGATCCCGTCTCCCTGCGAAGCCCGCGACGCCGTTCCTTGCCGCTGTCGCGCTCCGGCTGCGAGGCCGCGCGCGCGTCGCCTTCAGCCCCGACCTCGGCGGATCACGCCGGTCGACACCGAGGTCGCTGACATTTGCCGCAGGCGGCGCAGCCGCTTCGCCGAGGCGGGCATCGTCGTCGAGGAGGCGCATCCCGATCTCTCCGAAACGCACGACATCGTTCGAGGTGCTGCGGGCGCGGCAGCTTTGCCATCGAGCGCAAGCCCCTGCTCGATCGAGCATCGCGACAAGCTGAAGCCCGAGGTCATCTGGAACATCGAGCGCGGTTTGCAGCTCAAGATGACGCGATCTGATCCGGGCCGAGCGCCAGCGCGCCGCCATGCTCAAGAGGGCGCTTGCCTTCTTCGAGACCTACGACCTCTTGCTGACGCCGGCCACGATCGTGCCGCCATTTCCCGGTCGAGCAGCGCTACGTTGCGGACCTCAACGGCAAGACATTCGGCAACTACGTCGAATGGCTCGGCATCGCCTATGCCATCACGCTTGTCGGCTGCCCGGCCCTGTCACTGCCGGCCGGCTTTACCGCCGCAAGGTTGCCGGTTGGCCTCCAGGTGGTGGCGCCGCCACGACGGGAAGACCGCGTCCTGGCCGGCGCCAAGCTTCTCGAGACGATTCTCGATCTCGAGACATGGCGGCCGATCGAGCCTCGTGACGGCTCGGCTCGCGGCCTGGACCAGCGTCGGCTCAGCGCCTAGAGCACGATCCGTTTCTTTCGAAACGGGATCGTGCTCTAGCTTCTTGATTTTGCGCATGATCCCATCCGAAAACCGCTCACACTTTTCGGGATCATGCGCTAAACCGTCCCAAACCCGCGGCGTAGAGGCGGGGAGGCGTCATGTTGGGCTGGCCAAAAACGCGCTGCTGCGGCGCGCTCCTGCTTTTTTGCGCGCTCGGGCTCGGCGGTTGCCAGAGCGCCGGTGAGGGCGGCCTGTCGCTCTCCGGCATGAGCGCCGCAAAGGTCGAGGCGCCGGGCGTGCCGATCGCATTCGAGAGCATCGACGGCGCGCCGGAAGCCATGCAGGGGGAATTCGCCACCGCGCTGGTGTCGGAAGCCTCGGCGCGGCGCGTCGAGCTCGTGCCGAGCGAGGGGCCGGCGCGCTATCGCCTCAGGGGCTATCTCACCGCCTATCAGAGCGAGGACGGGCGCACCGTGCTGGCCTTCGTGTGGGACGTGTTCGATGCCGCAAAACGGCGCACCCGGCGCCTCGAAGGCGCCATGCCGGGGGGTGGTCGCGCCGGGCCCGACCCCTGGGCGAACGTCGGCAGGGCCCAGCTTCAGCAGGCGGCCGCCCAGAGCATGAACGACATCGCCAGCTTCCTGGCCGCTAACCCTGGTGCCGGTTCCTGAGGATCGGGCCCATCGGCCGTATTGTTCCCATCCGGCGTGGCTGCTAAGAGCCCGCGGCAAGCATGACGGGTCGGTGACGCCCGCCTTCGCAGGACTGCCCAGGACGCTCGATGAAGAACTCGATCAAGCTCGTGGCGGGCAATTCCAACCGGCCGCTGGCGCAGGCCATTTCCGATTACCTCGAGACGCCGCTGGCCACCTGCCAGGTGCGGCGCTTCGCCGACATGGAGATCTTCGTCGAGGTCGAGGAGAACGTGCGCGGCGAGGACGTGTTCGTCATCCAGTCCACGTCGTTCCCGGCCAACGACCACCTGATGGAGCTGCTCATCATCATCGATGCGCTGCGCCGCTCCTCGGCGCGCCGCATCACGGCGGTGGTGCCGTATTACGGCTACGGCCGCCAGGACCGCAAGACGGCGTCGCGCTCGCCGATCTCCGCCAAGCTCGTCGCGAACCTCATCACCCAGGCGGGCGCCGACCGGCTGATGACGCTCGACTTGCACGCCCCGCAGATCCAGGGCTTCTTCGATATCCCCACCGACAATCTCTACGCATCGCCGGTGATGGTGCGCGACATCAAGGAGCGCTTCGACAACGGCTCCATGGTGGTGGTGTCGCCCGACGTGGGCGGCGTGATGCGGGCGCGCGGCCTGGCGCGGCGCATCGATGCGCCGCTGGCCATCGTCGACAAACGCCGCGAGCGGGCCGGCGAGAGCGAGGTGATGAACATCATCGGCAACGTCGAGGGCAGCATCTGCATCCTGGTGGACGACCTCGTCGATTCCGGCGGCACCTTGTGCAACGCCGCCGACGCGCTCGTGCGGCAAGGCGCCAAGGAGGTCTACGCCTATTGCACGCACGGCGTCTTGTCGGGCGGGGCGGTGGCGCGCATCGCCGACTCGCAGCTCAAGGAAATGGTCATCACCGACTCGATCCAGTCCACCGACGCGGTGCGCAAGTCGACCCGCTTCCGCATACTGACCATCGCCCCCTTGATGGGCGAGGCGGTGGCCCGCACGGCGACCGAAGTCGAGCGTGTCGAGCCTGTTCGATTGACGACGACGGGGGACAGATGACGGGCGACAGAGCGTCTTGTCTTTCTGTCCCTGATCGTCCGTCCTGCGCGGTCTGACATGGCCCAGCTCGTCCGTTTCGCCATCACGCTTCTCGGCGCCGGCCTCGGGTTTGCCGCGTGGTTTGTCCTGTCGCCGGGCTGGACCGCCTGGGCGGTCGCCATCGTCATCGTGCTGGCTGGCTTTTCGCTGTCGGAACGCGTCTTCCGCCGTCTCGCCACGCCGGAACAGGTTCGCGCCGACCTCGAGGACCGGGTGCGCAATCCCCCGCCATAGCCGGACGACGGGGCACGGACGACAGACGATCGATCGTGGGCATGCCCGTCCCCGTCGTCCGACCCTGGACGGGCGCCAGCCGGGCGGCTATAAGCCCGTCGCGCCCGCCAGACACCCCTGGAGGCACGGGCGCCGAAGCCAGGCCCAGGCTTGGTCTCGCCGGCCGCCGATGGCGGCCGTTTTGCATTGAGATACAACAGGATACGCACCATGATCGCCGTCAAGCAATTGAAGGCCACGGCGCGCGAGCGGGTCGGCAAGGGGGCCGCCCGCGCCGTTCGCCGCCAGGGCCGGATTCCCGCCGTCATCTACGGCAATGGCCAACCCGCCCAGCCCATTGCGCTCGACTATGACCAGGCCAAGAGCCTCATCTTCGCCGGCCACTTCCTCACCACGATCTTCGAGATCGAGGTCGGCAAGGACAAGGCGCGCGTCATCCCGCGCGACTTCCAGCTCGATCCGGTGAAGGATCTGCCGGTGCATGTGGACTTTCTGCGTGTCGGCGTCGGCTCGACCATCAAGGTCGAGGTGCCGGTGCGCTTCCTCAACGGCGAGGCCTCGCCCGGCCTGAAGCGCGGCGGCACGCTCAACGTCGTGCGTCACACGGTGGAGCTGCGCATCCGCGTCGAGGACATTCCCGAATTCCTGGTGGCCGATCTGACCGGGCTCGACATCAACGACTCGATCCATATCTCGGCCATCAAGCTGCCGGAAGGCGCGCGTCCGACCATCACCGGCCGCGACTTCACCATCGGCAGCATCGCCCCGCCGACCAAGCTCGAGGAGCCGACACCGACGGCTGTCGCGGCCACCGCCGAAGGCGAGGTGCCGGCAGCGGACGGGGCCGCGCCCGCCGAGGGAGCGCCTGCCGCGCCGGGGGCCGCACCGCCCGCCGACGCCAAGAAGCCGGAGAGGGGCGAAAAGAAGTAGGGACGGCGCGTCGTCGCGGGCTGGCTCGCCCGCGGCACAGCACGCGAACGTCAAAATTCAGCGCACTAGGGTCCTCATGCTGCTCTTCGTCGGCCTGGGCAATCCGGGCGCCACTTACGCGCGCCACCGGCACAATTTCGGCTTCATGGCGGTTGGCGCGGTGGCGCGGGCCCAGAAGGCCGAGCGTTGGCGCGAGAAATTCCACGCCGCCATCACCGAGGCGTCGCCCGGCGGCGTGCGGGCGCTGCTGATGTTGCCGCAGACCTTCATGAACGACAGCGGCCGAGCCGTTCAGGACGCCATGCGCTTCTACAAGGTCGAGCTTGCCGACGTGATCGTCTTTCACGACGAGCTCGATCTGGCGCCCGGCAAGCTGCGCGTGAAGCTGGGCGGCGGCAATGCCGGCCACAACGGCCTGCGCTCCATCACCGCCCATTGCGGCAACGACTACAAGCGCGTGCGCCTCGGCATCGGGCATCCCGGCGACAAGGATCTCGTCTACCCGTACGTGCTGAGCGATTTCCGCAAGGACGAGGTGCCCTGGGTCGAGGACATGTGCCGCGCCATCGGCGCGCAGGCGCCGCTGTTGGCGGCCGGCGAGGATGCGAGCTTCCAGAACAAGGTGCACCTCGCCATGCAGGCGGCCGGCTGGGGCAAGAAAGACAAGAACGACAAGAACGACGAGCCGGAGAACGACTGATGGGCTTTCGATGCGGCATTGTCGGCCTGCCGAATGTCGGCAAGTCGACGCTGTTCAACGCGCTGACGCAGACGGCGGCCGCGCAGGCCGCCAACTATCCGTTCTGCACCATCGAGCCCAATATCGGCGAGGTGGCGGTGCCGGATCCGCGCCTCGACATCCTCGGCAAGATCGGCGCTTCGGCCGAGATCATTCCGACGCGGCTCACCTTCGTCGACATTGCCGGCCTGGTGCGTGGCGCCTCGAAAGGCGAGGGGCTCGGCAACCAGTTCCTCGCCAACATCCGCGAGGTCGATGCCATCGCGCATGTGGTGCGCTGCTTCGACGATAGCGACGTGACGCATGTCGAGGGCAAGCTCGACCCCATCGCCGACATCGAGACCATCGAGACGGAGCTGATGCTCGCCGACCTCGACAGCCTCGAGAAGCGCGTGACCGGCCTCGAGAAGCGGGTGCGCGGCGCCGACAAGGAGGCCAGGCAGCAGCTCGATCTCGTCAACCGCGCCCTCGTGCTCCTGCGCGACGGCAAGCCGGCCCGCTTCGTCGAGCGCAAGGCGGAGGAGGAGCAGGCCTTCGGCCTGCTTGGGCTGCTGACCGCCAAGCACGTTCTCTATGTCTGCAACGTCGACGAGGCTTCGGCGCACGCCGGCAACGCCTATGCCGAGAAGGTGTTCGCCCGCGCCGCCGAGGAAGGCGAGATCGCCGTCGTCGTGTCCGCCAAGATCGAGAGCGAGATCGCCATGCTGCCCGTCGCCGAGCAGAAGGACTATCTCGACCATGCCGGGCTCGAGGAGCCGGGTCTCAACCGCGTCATCCGCGCCGGCTATGCGCTGCTCGGCCTCGTCACCTATTTCACCGTCGGTCCCAAGGAGGCGCGGGCCTGGACGGTGACCAAGGGCACGCGGGCGCCACAGGCGGCGGGCGTCATCCATACCGACTTCGAGAAGGGTTTCATCCGCGCCGAGACGATCACCTACGATGACTACGTGGCGCTCGACGGCGAGGCCGGCGCCCGCGATGCCGGCAAGATGCGGCTCGAAGGCAAGGACTACGTGGTGGCCGACGGCGACGTCTTGCACTTCCGCTTCGCGACGTGAGGCATGCTCCGAAGCATTGGTGCGGGACCCCCTCTCCCCTTGCGGGAGAGGGTGCCTCGGCGAAGCCGAGGCGGGAGAGGGGTGAGCCCACCGCCTGTTAGACGTATTGCATCATTTGATGACAGATTCAGTGATCAGATGTTGGAGTTGAGCGAAGCTTAGGTTCACAACATCTAAGCTGTTCACCCCTCTCCCGCCTTGCGAACGCAAGCGGCACCCTCTCCCGCAAGGGGAGAGGGTGGGCGCGTGTTCTCCCGCCTCACGCGTCGACGATCGGCGCGAAGCCGCCATAGATCATCCGCTTGCCGTCGAAGGGCCGGGTGCCCTGCTGCATGCGCGGATCGGCCATCGCCTTCTTCCAGCCGTCGTCGCGGACCTGTTTCGAAGGCCATTCGATCCAGGCATAGACGACCTTCTCGTCGCCAGTGGCCTTCACGGCGCCCTTGAAGTCGGTGACCTTGCCGTCCGGCACGTCGTCCCCCCAGGCGTCGACGACGCGCGTGGCGCCATGCTCCCGCAGCACGGCGGCCATCTTGACCGCCTCATCGCGGTAGGCGTCCTTGTTGCCGGCCGGCACCGGTGCCACCCAGCCGTCGACATAACCCATCTTGCCGCCGGCCTTCTCGTCGATGAGGCTCGTGAAGCCGCCATGGATCATGCGCTGGCCGTCGAACGGCATCGACGTCCCCATCTCCTTCATGCGCGGGTCGCTCATCATCTTTACGTTGGCCGCGTCGCGCGCCGCCTTGGAAGGAAATTCGAGCCACGAGAAGACGACGACCTCGTCCTGCTTGGCCTTCAC
The DNA here is from genome assembly GCA_963812775.1 of uncultured Alphaproteobacteria bacterium. GTDB lineage: Bacteria > Pseudomonadota > Alphaproteobacteria > Rhizobiales > Beijerinckiaceae > CAWEWH01. Next base: position 522,514 of record CAWEWH010000009.1, on the reverse strand, counting down.
GGCGCCCTTGAAATCGGTGAGCTTGCCGTCGGGCACGTCGTCGCCCCAGGCTTCGACGAGGCGGGTGGCGCCGAACTCCTTGAACAGCGGTGCGGCACTGGCGGCGTGCTTGCGATAGGCCTCCTTGTTGGCGGCCGGCACGGCGACGACGAAGCCTTCGACATAGGGCATGCACTTCTCCTGTTTGATTTGGCGACGATCGAGCTCGGCTCGGCGAGCGCCTGCCTCTCGGACAGGCGCGTTGCCACCAAGCGCCGGCTAGTGTGCTGAATTTGAAGTTCGCTACATTGCTTGGATCAGGAACCGAGCGAACTTCAAATTCAAAAAGCACACTAGAATCAACCTTTTCTAGTGTGGCTTATGATTCCGAAATTCGCCCCGAGGACTCCATCAATATGTGGCGAATTTCGGAATCGCCACACTAGACGGCGCATGCGGCAATCCTCGCATGAGTTGATGTCAGAATATGTCGGCATAAGTGGGGCATGCCGGCGCCCGTGCGCGCGGCTCAGCTCCCGCCGAGCGCCCGGTAGATCTTCATTCCGGCCCGGCCGGTGGCCGGCATGCCGGCGCGTTTCTCGGCTTCGGCGATGGCGGCGCGCGTGACGGCGCCGATCTTGCCGTCCGGCTCGCCGATATTGTGGCCCTTGGCGATGAGCAGCTTCTGCAGCTGCAGGCGCTGCGCCCGCGTCAGGCCAGGGTCGTCGGTGGGCCACGGCGTGGCGAGCGGCGGCCCGCCGGCGAGGCGCTGCGCCAGATGCGAAATGGCGAGCGCATACGACTCGGCCTGGTTGTACGAATAGATGGCGTCGAAATTCTTGAACACCAGGAAGCCCGGGCCGCGCGCGCCGGCCGGCAGCAAGAGGCCGGCTTCGCCGCCGCCGAGCGCGCTGCCGTCCAGGCGCGTGATGCCGCGCCCCGCCCACGTGGCGAGGGCCGCCTTGCCGCCGCGCCCAGAGGGCCCGCTGTAGCCCGGCGGCACCTTCACCTCGATGAGGAACGGCTCGCCGGTCCGCCAGCCCGCCCGCTTCAGGTAGTTGGCGGTGGAGCCGAGCGCATCGGCCGCCGAGCCGACGAGGTCGCGCTTGCCGTCGCCGTCGAAGTCGACCGCCAGGCGCTGGTAGGTGGTGGGGATGAACTGCGTCTGGCCGAAGGCGCCGGCCCACGAGCCGTAGAGCTTCTTCAGCTCGAGGTCGCCGCGGTCGACGAGCTTGAGCGCCGCCGTCAGCTCGCCGCGCCAGAAATTCACGCGCGGGCCCCGCTCGCACACGAGCGTTGCGAGCGCGTGCGGCAAAAAGTTGTCCCCCGCCTCCTTGCCGTAGTCGGACTCCACGCCCCACACGGCCGCGATGACGTGGCGCGGTACGCCGAAGCGAGCCTCGGCGTTGCGCAGCGCCCGGTCGTGCTTCTGCATCATGGCGCGGCCGTCGGCGATGCGCTGCTCGTCGACCAGGAAGCCGAGATAGTCCCAGATCGGCGTCTTGAATTCCGGCTGCACCTTTGAGAGGCGCAGCACCTTGTCGTCCGGCTGTGTCAGGTTGAGGGCCTCGTCGACGACGGCGCGGCTGATGCCGCCGGCCACCAGCGACTGCTTCAAGCCGGCGAGGCAGGAGCCGAAATCGGCCAGCGCCGGCGTAACGCCGGCCGCCGAAAGCAGGATGGCAAGAAGCAGGCGCCGCATCGTGTTCTCCATGCTGGCGAATCGCCGTCATATATAGCGCAAGGTCTCGCCGCGCGCGGTGTCAGCTTTTGGGCGCCGGCAGGCGGCCGATCAATTTGAGCGCGCCGCTGTCCTGCGGCGCAAAGACGACGATCTCGCCTTCGGCCGGATTGATGCCGGCGAGGGCCGCGATGTTGGCCCCGTGGGTGACGACGAGCAGCGTGCCGTTGCGGTCCCAGCGCGCGACGACCTCGCGGGCTCTTTGCGTCAAGGCCTCGCGCTTGTCGACGAGCACGAAGGCGTTGCTGAAGGCCTCCTCGATGCCGACCTGGCCCATGGCCAGCAACTCGCCCGTCTCGCGGCAGCGGCACCATGGCGAGGACAGGATGCGGCTGAAGGCGACGCCGTCGCGCTTGAGCCGCTCCCCCACCGCGACCGCGTCGGCACGCCCCTCAGCCGATAGATTGCGCTGCGTGCTGCAATCGTCGAGCCGGAAGCCGGGCGGGTCGCCGGCGCCGCCCGGCGCCGCGGCATGGCGCATCAGCGCCACATGGCCGCCCTGGCGCAACGCGGCAAGTGCCGCGCCCTCGTCGGCAGCGACGGGCAGGCGGCACGACACCGCCACAAGGGCCGCGAGGACGACGCGGACGGCGTGGCGTTGGAGCAGCGTTCTGCGGCTCATGCGAGGCTCATGTCGGGCAGGCTCACGATCCTCCGCAGATTGTCATCAACGGGACACCTCGGCCAGACGCCGCTCACACGCCTGTGAACGGTGTTGCCCAAGCCGGGCCACTCGCCGCCACGGCAATTTGCTGCCATGCTGGCGCCGCATCGGCCGCCCGCTGCGGAGCCCGAGACCGTCGGATGCTCCCGAGGCGACGAGAAGCCGAGCTTGCCGGCGCAGTGCCGCTGGCGCGCTCACGCAAGGGAGAATGGGAATGAAGCGTCGCGAATTTCTGAAGGCTGCGGGTGTTGGCGTCGCTGCCTCCGCGGTTGCCGCGCCGGCGGTGGCACAGTCGATGCCGGAGGTGAAGTGGCGCATGCCGACGAGCTGGCCGAAGTCGCTCGATACGCTCTACGGCGCGTGCGAATTCTTCGCCAAACGAGTGAGCGAAATCACCGACGGCCGTTTCCAGATCACCGTCTTTGCCGGCGGCGAGATCGTGCCGGCCCTGCAGGTGCTCGACGCGGTGCAGAACGGCTCGGTCGAGATGTGCAACACGGCGTCGTACTACTACTGGGGCAAGGATGCGGCCTTCACGTTCGGCACGGCCTTGCCGTTCGGCCTCAATGCCCGCCAGCAGCTTGCCTGGTTCCATCAGGGCGGCGGCAACGAGCTGATGAACGAGCTCTTCGCCACCTACAATTGCATCGGCTTCCCGGCGGGCAACACCAATGCCCAGATGGGCGGCTGGTTCCGCAAGGAGGTCAACACCAGCGAAGACCTCAAGGGCCTGAAGTTCCGCATCGGCGGCTTTGCCGGCAGGATCGTCAGCAAGCTCGGCGTCATCCCGCAGCAGATCGCGGCCGGCGATATCTACCCGGCGCTGGAGCGCGGCACCATCGACGCTGCCGAATGGGTCGGTCCCTACGACGACGAGAAGCTCGGCTTCGCCAAGGTGGCCAAGTATTACTACTATCCCGGCTGGTGGGAGGGCGGCGCCACGGGCCACCACCTCATCAATCTGGAGGCGTGGAACAAGCTGCCCAAGGCCTACCAGGCGGCCATCTATGCCGCCTCGGGCGAGACGATGGTGTGGGAAATGTCCAAATACGACTACGTCAACCCGCCGGCCATCAGGCGGTTGATCCAGGGCGGCGCCGAGGTGAAGCCATTCTCGCAGGAAATTCTCGAGGCCTGCCTGAAGGCCGCCAACGAGACCTACGCCGAATTGAGCGCCAGCAATCCGCGCTTCAAGAAGATGTATGACAGCCTCACCGCCTTCCGCAGCGACTCGTATCTGTGGTGGCAGACGGCCGAGCTGACCTTCGACATCTTCCAGGTGCGCAACCGCGGCAAGGCGTAGGGGGCCAGAGGACGGATGGCACAAGGGGACACCCTCTCTCCTTGCGGGAGAGGGTGGCCTGGCGAAGCCAGGCCGGGAGAGGGGTGGGTCCACGCGCGTTGCGTGTGATCACCTTCCGGCAATGGTCGATTTCGCAGCAGCTGCCGCCGATCCTGTGAATAAAGAGCAAGTGACGATGTGCAGCAGATTTCCAGCGCTGCGGCTGTCCACCCCTCTCCCGCCGCTTGCTGACGCAAGCGGCACCCTCTCCCGCAAGGGGAGAGGGAAGGGCCGCGCGGAGCCGGCCTAGGCCGCCTTCTTCTTCGGCTGCACTTCCGCCGTGTAGTCCTCCATGAGGACCTTGGTCATGTTGCCGGGCTTGAACTTGTAGGGCCCGATCTCGGAGACCGGCGTCACCTCGGCGGCGGTGCCGGTGATGAAGCACTCGACGAAACCCTTCATCTCTTCCGGCATGATGACGCGCTCGACAACTTCGAAGCCGCGCCGCTTGGCGAGGTCGATAACGGTGCGGCGCGTGATGCCGTCGAGGAAGCAGTCGGGCGTCGGCGAGTAGATGGTGCCGTCGCCGATGAAGAAGATGTTGGCGCCGGTGCACTCGGCGATGCGGCCGCGCCAGTCGAGCATCAGCGCGTCGGCATAGCCCTTGCGCTCGGCCTGGTGCTTGGAGATGGTGCAGATCATGTAGAGGCCGGTGGCTTTCGCCTTGCACGGAATGGTCGCCGGATCGGGGCGGCGATACTCGGCGATGTCGAGGCGGATGCCCTTCAGGCGCTCGGCCGGGTCGAAATAGCTCGGCCATTCCCAGGTGGCGATGGCGAGGTGAATCTTGTTGATCTGTCCCGACACGCCCATCATCTCCGAGCCGCGCCAGGCGACGGGGCGCACATAGGCGTCCGGCTTGCCGTTGGTGTCGACGACGAGCTGCTTGGCGGCGTCGATCTCGGCGACCGAAAAGGGAATCTCGAAATCAAGAAGCTGGGCGGAGCGCTTCAGCCGCTCGGAATGCTCCGTCGACTTGAAGATGCGCCCGCTATAGGCGCGCTCGCCCTCGAACACGCACGAGGCGTAGTGCAGGCCATGCGACAGCACGTGGATCTTGGCGTCCGGGGCAGGCACCAACTTGCCGTCGAACCAGATGACGCCGGGGAGCTGATCGAAAGGTACGGACATTGGCGTTTTCCTGGGCGTTTCCTGGGCGTTTGCTGAGGCGTTTCTCGAGGCGTTCCTCACGCGGCGCCAGCCGGCGCCATTCCCAGACGGACGAGCCTAAGACGTTCTCCGGCCGGGCCTTTCGGCTGTTGTCGTCAAGCCGCTCACGGCGCAGCAAGGCGTGCTTGAAGCCGTCCTTGCGGGCCGGCTTGACGACTAACAACCGTCCTGAGATATGTCAACAAGGCTGACGTAATGGAGACGCTGCGGGTGACGCAACCCCTTGCCAAGGACGCCAAGCAGGATACGGCCCGCCAAGGGCGCGCCGTCGGCGGCACGCGTCCCGCCTACGACATCATCGAGCTCCTGTTCTTCGCCTATCGCGATTTCGTTTCCGATCCCGACCGCATCCTCGCCGACTACGCGTTCGGCCGGGCGCATCACCGCGTGCTGCACTTCGTGGCGCGGCGGCCTGGCCTCACCATCGCCGAATTGCTCGACATCCTGCGCATCACCAAGCAGAGCCTCAACCGCGTGCTGAAGGAGCTGGTCGACCAGGAATTCGTCGAGCAGCGGGCCGGCGTCGAGGATCGCCGCCAACGGCTGCTCTATCCGACCCAGAAGGGGCGGGAGCTGGCATTGGCCCTTGCAACGGTGCAGACGACGCGCATCATGCGGGCCTTGTCGGAGGGCGGCACGGCGACCCGCAACGAGGCGCGGCGCTTCCTGGAATCGATGATCGACCCGTCCGACCGCGCCGACGTGATGCGGCTCATCCACGACGGCGTGACGGTTGTGACAAGCAAGGGTGAATCGACGGAGCTTGAATGACGGCGCTGCGCAGTCCCTCGCCGGTCCTCGACGACGCCCCGCACGTCCTCGTCGTCGATGACGATCGTCGCCTGCGCGATCTGCTCGGCCGCTTCCTCGCCGATCATGGCTACCGCGTCACCGCCGCCGCCAATTCCAGCCAGGCCAGGTCGAAGCTGGAGCACATGATGTTCGACATCATCGTGCTCGACATCATGATGCCGGGCGAGAACGGCTTCGATTTTGCAAGGCGGCTGCGCCAGACGTCGGCGGTGCCGATCCTCATGCTGACAGCGCGCGCCGACAGCAAGGATCGCGTCAACGGCCTCGAGATCGGCGCCGACGATTATCTGTCGAAGCCGTTCGAGCCGCGCGAGCTCTTGCTGCGCCTCGGCAACATCCTGAAGCGCAATAGCGGCGAGCGCGCCGACACCAAGACGCGCGAGTTCATCCGCTTCGGGCCGTTCACCTTCCGCTTCGACCGCGGCGAGCTGCGCTCCGGCGACGAGACGGTGCGCATCACCGAGCGCGAGCGCGAGATCCTCACCGTGCTGGGCAACCGGGCCGGCGAGAACGTGCCGCGCGAGGCGCTGGCCGGGCAAGGCAGCGCCGCTAACGAGCGCACCATCGACGTGCAGATCAATCGCCTGCGGCGCAAGATCGAGACCGATCCGGCCAATCCGGCCTTCCTGCAGACGGTGCGCGGCATCGGCTATCGCCTGTTGATCGATGGATGACCGCTCCCCCATAGCGTCGGCGTCGAGCCTGATGCGTCGTCCGGCCAGCCTCTACGGCCGCTTCGCCCGGTGGCTCGGCAGCTTGATGCCCAAGGGGCTCTATGCGCGATCGCTGATCATCATCATCGCGCCCGTCGTCATCCTGCAGTCGGTCATCGCCTATGTGTTCATGGAGCGGCACTACCAGGCGGTGACCACGCGGCTGTCGCAGGCGGTGACCTCCGACATCGCCGCGCTCATCGACATCTACGAGAGCTTCCCGGAAGACAGGGCGCGCGAGGTGCTGGAGCGCATCGCCGTCGAGCGCCTCGGCTTCATCGACGCCGACGTGCTGCCCGGCGATCCCTTGCCGCCCCCCGGCCCCAAGCCGTTCTTCTCCAATCTCGACAGCGTGCTGTCCGACGAGATCCGGCGGCGCATCGGCAAGCCGTTTTGGATCGACACGGTCGGCCGCTCCAACCTCATCGAGATCCGTATCAAGCTCGACAAGGGCGTCATCCGTATCGTCGCCAGGCGCAGCCTCGCCTATGCGTCCAACTCGCACATCTTCATCCTGTGGATGATTGGCACGTCCCTGGTGCTGCTCGTCGTCGCCATCCTGTTCCTGCGCAACCAGATCAAGCCGATCCTGCGCCTCGCCGACGCGGCCGAGAGCTTCGGCAAGGGCCGAGAACTGGATTACCGGCCGCGCGGGGCGCGCGAGGTGCGCCGCGCCGGACAGGCCTTCATGGAGATGAAGCGGCGCATCGAGCGCGCCATCGACCAGCGCACCACCATGCTCAACGGCGTCAGCCACGATCTGAGGACCGTGCTGACGCGCTTCAGGCTGTCCCTGGAAATGCTGCCCGAGGATCCCGAGGTCGAGGCGCTGCGCCGCGATGTCGAGGAGATGCAGCGCATGCTCGAAGCCTATCTGGCGTTCGCGCGCGGCGACGCCGGCGAGGCCGCCGTGCCCACCGACTTCCGGGCGCTGCTCGACGAATTGAAGGGCGATCTCGAACGGCAGGGCCATCACACCAGCGTCGAGATGGTCGGTGACCCGGTGGCCACGGTCAGGCCCGACGCCTTCCGGCGGCTGTTGACCAACCTCGTGTCGAACGCGGCCCGGCACGGCAGCGAGGTGGCGATCCGCGCCGCCCACGACCAGCGCTGGCTTGCCGTCACCATCGATGACGACGGGCCGGGCGTGCCGGTCGACAAGCGCGAGGAAGTGTTCAAGCCGTTCGTGCGCCTCGACGAGGCGCGCAACCAGGACGAGGGCGGCACCGGGCTTGGCCTTGCGATTGCGCGCGACATCGCCCGCTCGCATGGCGGCGACGTGACGCTTGCCGAGAGCCCGCTCGGCGGGCTCCGAGCGATGGTGCGGGTGCCGGCCTAGCGATCTGGCAGCGCCTCACGTCAGACAGGAAATTGTCAGGGTGTAACTTGGCGCCGCCATCGTGGGCGTGATGACTGCTGGAAGGGGGCGAACCCGCAAATTGGTTGAGGAGACGTGCGGTCGAATTCCGCCGACGGGCGGCACACGGGATGATTAGCTCCAACGCCGCCCTAGATTGATGAGCCAAATACTCCCGCCCGCGTAGAGCGCGCAGGTCGCCAACACGATCGCGATGCTGAACGGGTCGAACACGAACAAGCCTCAATTCCGTCGCGGGAAAGCGGGCTGAAGAGCCGCCGGACGGCGTTCTCCAGCCCGAGCACTGCCGACGTTGACTCCCCCTGGGGGCAGAAGGAGACGGTCGGCGGCTGCATATGCTTAGGGCTCTGCCAAGCTGATTTCTGGTCAGTTTTGCTCACACCCAGAACCAACCACAGGCTTGGACGTCCAGGGCTCATCGCGCGGCCTGTCGAGGTCCACGCTAGGGCTCGCTCGTAAGCTGTTCGATGAATTTGACCGCGCAGTCTTGGACCATGTCTGAGGTGAGCTGATCCAAGGGAAACTTATCAAGCGCGATAGCTGTCCCCTGACGCTGAACGCGAACGATTTTTTCAACGGGATCCGGGTGAAAGCTGAGTGTGGGTCGCAAGCTGTTGCCAGCGGAAGCGCGCATGTCGCCCCGATACGCCAGAAAGTCCACAGTGCCGGGCCCACCCCTCGAAGTTTTCTCAGTCTTGACGGCACTCACCCAGCCGCTCGACTCGAGAACGACGATCACCTCGTTGAGCGCGGGCTCGACTATGTTTTTCACGGCCGCCACCCATCCGTCTATGAACGCTTTGCGCTCTGCCTCCCGTTGCTGCTGTGCGGTCGTCTTGGCGTCGTCCCTCTCCTTGTAGCTGTCGAGTGCATTCTCGAGCTTTTTGCGAGTGTCGTCTTTCATGATTCCCCCAAAAGGAGCGCTCTGGTCAAAAGCAGACAGGGCGGGTTGGACTCTCGCGCGCATCCGGCCCTCTCCCTTGTGATCAATCGGATACATCACGTCTGCGGGACCAGCCTAATCTCTGCCGAGAGACGGAGAGGTTTGCCATGCATAACTTTACAACAGACGAGACCCACCGAGCCCAAAAAATTGCCAACGAGCGGAAATTGATTCGTTTCCGCAAGGCCGCCAGCCAGGCGAGGACACCGAACGAATTGAAGCTGGCGCGCTTTCGGCTGCGAGAGCAGGAGGAGATCGCTCTCGAATTGAACTTAGGGCACCCGCGCGGGCACAACTCGGACCGCGACTGAGCGGCCGCTCTCGTCTTGCGGCGTCGCGCCCCTCGGAAAAGGAGGGTGTGCCCCGGGCGGCTCGGCCCCATGAACGCAGCCGGGCGGCTCGGCCCCATGAACGCAGAGTGTGCCGAATTGCTCAGTCAACCTATCCCCCAAGCCCTACCGTCGCTGTTGGGCCCGGTGCCAGAAAAGCGCGGCAACCTTGAGGGGATGGCTATGACAGAGATCGCGCGACCACGAACGTTTCAACGGCTAGAGACGCCATCGAAGCGATTGGCGAACCTGTTCAAAGAGATGGTCCGTCAGAACGATCGGCGTGACGCCCTTACCTCACTGGAACTGCCGCGCGCTGCACGGGAGGCCTCTGATAACATTGCAGCCAAATTTCGTGACGTTGTGCTGACGTCAATGCCAGGCGCTTCGACCAGTGTTCCTGTTCCGCCTTTGAAAGGGCGCGCACCATCTCGCACGTCAGCGCGGTGGCCGGAAGGGACACAGCGAGTGCACTGCTGAAGACAACGCAGGCGAGAACGAAGAGGCGCATGATGGACGAAGTCCCCGCGGTCTTGAGAAGTTCCGAAGAGGCGCCGTTTAGAGATCGCGATGGAGTTAACGAAAAGCCGCGGCCATCTCCTTTGTGATCAGTTCTATACATCGCGTCTCCGCGGCGAGGTGCAATCTCAGTCGCGGCCCGGCGTGGGCCCCGACAAGGGGGTTGCCATGCGTGACTTAAGGAAGCGTTCGACTCACCAAGCCGACAAAACTGCGAATGCGCGGAATTTGGCCCGTTGCCGAAAGCTTGCGAGCGAGGCGAAGACACCAATCGAAGTGAGGCTGACGCGTCTTCTGCTGGAAGAGCAGGAGGACATCGCCCTCGTCTTGACAGAAGACCCACGCGGTCGAACCTAGGCTGGTCAATCCCATGACATTGGCTCTGAACATCTTGGGCGCCACGTGCTCATTGGCCGGCGTCTACGGCTGCACCGAGACGATGCTGATGCTAGCCGCAGTGCCGGCGGAGACGAGCGCTCGGTACGAACTGGCGGTAACGGATGCTTGGTGGGCAGCGGCGGTCGCCGTTGGCGGGTTTGCTATTGGTTCGCTCGCCCTCTTCTGGGCGCACTGTCTCGCGAAACCACGTCGGATTGTTCAGGGTGTGCAGTGAGGCACGGGCGCCCGCCATGGCAGTTTTCGCTGCTTCACCTCACCGCCACGCCAGGGCGTTGTGGTTGGCAAGCGCTGCTGCGTTCGCCGAGGATCAGCCCGTCCCGGCGGCGGGCGGACGGTCTGCTAGTTTGAGTTCGCTGCTTCCGGAAGCGCGAAGGGCGGCAATTTGGCATCGAGGGCTTCGGAATGCTCGGCAAGCTGAGTCCACAGATTTGCCGCGCCCAAATATGTCTTCCTCGCCTCAGGGCCGAGAGCGGCCCGAGCTTTGGCTTGGCATTCTTGCGCCAGTTTTCGCAGGTCCTTGCTTTGCATTGTAGCCTCCTCACAGGGCTAACTCCGCCGGCAGCAAATTGGGGCCAGCCCGGGTCTGAGAAGTCCCCGCCGCAGCCAAAGTGAGCAGAATTGCTCGAAAGCTGGCCCGGCAAGTCCTAAAGTGCCAGGGCGTTCGACCCCTTCGGGGTGCACTCGCCTCGGCCTGCTCACCCGCATCGGTCGAACGTGAGGCCATCAAGACATGTTTCCTTTGCCGACCATGGTGTTTCTGACGAGTGGTATCGGTGTCCATCGCCATCAGTTGACGTCGTTCGAGCTTGCTTTGCGCGATGCCGATATCGAGCAGCAGAATCTTGTTTCGATCTCGTCGATCCTGCCACCTCATTGTACGCTGATCACACGCGCGGAAGGCGTCGCGACATTGCGGCCGGGTGAGATCACTTTTTCGGTCCTCGCCCGCGCCGAGACCGACGAGGCCGGCCGCCGCATTCACGCCAGCATCGGGTTGGCACGGCCCGCCGATCCCAATATGTACGGTTATGTCGCCGAGCATCACGGTTGGGGCATGACGGCCGATCAGAGCGGGGAACATACCGAAGATCTCGCGGCCTCCATGCTGGCCTCGACGCTCGGCATCGACTTCGACCCGAGCACCGCCTGGAACGAACGCAAGAAAATCTACGAGCACAGCCAACTGATTATCGAAAGCCTGTCGATCACAGCCGCCGCCCAGGGGGACGATTCTGGATTGTGGACTTGCGCCGTCGCGGCGGCGGTGTTTCGATTCTGATGCCAGTGCCGACCGAGCGGCCTGCCGAACCATCGAGCGAGAGAAATGAACTACAAGTCTCCGGATCTTGAACAGCGCCAGAAAGCAGCCGCCGCATCGAGGAAAGCGCTGTTGGACAAGCATCGCGCGGCGGCAGATGATCCCGCTGCCGCAGAGCGGCAGGCCGCCAGGTCAGCCGTGAGCGAGGCACGGATGCGGCGCGCTGCGGAGCGCGAAGCCGCGAAGAAGTCACATGATGCGGAACTCGCCGAACAAGCTGGGCGCGCAGCTGACCTTGCTGTGCAGACCCGACGCGAGGCGGAGAATGCTGCAGCGGCTGCATCACTCGAAAACGCTCATCGCGAGGCGGCGCTTGCTGCTGAGCAAAAGGCGACCCGGGACGCTCGGTACGCAGCCCGCAAAGCTGCCAAGAAGCGAGGGCGCGGCCGCTGACGGTCTGGCGGCCGTCCCGGCGTGCCGGTCGTCTTTTCCGTAACCCTCGCGAGATCAGGCGCTACCTTCGACACTCCATCGACGACACCGGTCTCGAGCTCAGGTCTTGGACGCCGCCGATTTGGTGATTTGCGTCTCGAGCAGCTTCTGGCACTCACGCGCCAGGGGCCAGGTCATCTCGGTGCCTCCCACGGTCTTCATCGAGTCGCGCACCATTGTGTCGCGGCTGAAACCGCTCGTCGCTTGGAATCGCGCCAAGGCGCCGTCGATGGCGTTGAACTGAGCGACGCAAATTGGCGCCAAGACCTCCATTCTCGCCGCGTCAGCCGCAACCACGGCCATTTTCGAGGAGGTGCTGCCCAGCGTCCAGCCGCCCCAGACAAAGCCGACGAGCATGGTTGCCACAGCCCCTAAGAAGGCCCCTTGCAGGAGCCGTTTGCCGGACTCGCCTCTGATCATTGCAGGAAGTTGCACGCGTTCCTCCCATTTTCGAGAGACGAATGATTTCCTCTCTCACCTAGCGGGAGCACTGAAGCGTCTCTCAGCCACCAGCGTATGGAAAACGCCGATGATGAGCCATTGTCGGCAATTAGCGGGCATGCGTCTGAGCAATCCAGCACACATTTGACGCGATGTCTGGGAGGAACGGGTGAGCGAACGGCGGTCGGCTTCAGGTTGCCGGCCACCTCAGCAGTGAACCGAATGGGGACGGCCACCTGTCCGATCTACAAGTGCAGAGCCTAGTACATCCGGCCGCCGTTCGGCACCTCGCGCATCGGCGCGATCAGCATCACCTCGCCCTCCTCGTCCGGCAGGCCAAGGGTCAGCACCTCCGACATGAACGGCCCGATCTGGCGCGGCGGGAAGTTCATCACCGCCAGCACCTGCCGGCCGACGAGCGTGTCGAGCGGATGGTTCTTGACGATCTGGGCCGAGCACTTGCGCCGTCCCAACGGCCCGAAATCGATGACGAGCTTGAGGGCGGGCTTCCTCGCCTCGGGGAAGGGTGCCGCTTCGACGATGGTGCCGACGCGGATGTCGACTTTCATGAAATCGTCGAGGGCGATGCGCGCGGCGACGGCGGACGGCGGGGGCGGGGACATGGCGGGCTCCGGAGACGGCGGACGCTTTCAGCAGCGCCGGCTCCGGACGTCAAGATCAGCATGGGATCGGCGCCGAAGTGCAGACGCCCCTAGATCGCCTGCGCTGGGGAATAATCCTCCGGGTCCGTCCCGGTGTCGCGCTCGCGAGGGGTGCGCTCCTCGCGGCGGCGGCGGAACTCGCCGGGACCCGCCCAGGCGGCGCGCGCCAGAGCACGGAACGGCGCGCTCAGCCGATACGCGTCCTCGGCATAGCCGAGGAAGCGCTCGCCACGGCCCAATTCGCGGTCGAGCCGCGCCAGCGTCTTGGCGAGGCCCGGATCGTCGTCGTCGAACCAGGTGTCGAGGGTGCGCGCAAAGGCGATGACGGCGCCTTGCAGCTTGATCGTCCCGAGCGGCCCCTCGGCATCGATGCCGGCCGCCTCCAGCATGAAGCGCATGGAATTGAGCGAGGCCTGGTTGAGCGCCAGCAAGGTGAGCGCGTCGCGTTTCACCGCCGAGGAGATGTTGCGCAGCGCCGCCTTGTAGGGGGTGAGCGCATCGATGCGGCGCATGAGAACGTCGAAGAGCCGCTCGCGCGCCGGCTCGCCGGCGAGATCGGTGGCCGTTGCCTCGAGCACGGCGCGGTCGATCTTGCGCGAGACGGCGCCGAGCACGGCGCCCTTCGACGGGTAGAGATCGCGGAAATCGGCGAGCGTCACGTTCGCTTGGCGGGCGATGTCGGTGAGGCTGATGTCGTCCCAGGCTTGGGTGGCGGCGAGCGTCATCAGCGCATCGATGATGCGCTCGCGCGGGCTCGTCGCGCGGGCGGCGGCTTCAGGCGCGGCTCCGTCCTGCAGCGGTTGACTCGCCGGTTTCTTGGCCATGACGACCTCCGTTTGCACCCCCGTCAGGATAACCAGCGAGGGGGCGGAAGGGGAGGCGAATTCAGCCTGAAAGGTCCGTGGCGCGCCGTTTGGCCGCGGCAATGGCCTCGGTGAGCAGCGGCTGCAGGCCGTTTGGGGCCATCAGCTTCTCGAGGGCGGCGGCGGTCGTGCCGCCCGGCGAGGTCACGTCGTGGCGCAGTTTCGCGGCCGGCAGGTCGGAAATGTGCAAGAGCTCGCCGGCGCCCGCCACGGTGACGCGGGCGAGCCGCTCGGCGAGGTCCACCGGCAGCCCGGCGACGTGGCCGGCATGCGCCATGCACTCGGTGAGATAGAAGACATAGGCTGGGCCGGAGCCGGACAGCGCCGTGACCGCGTCGATGAGGCCCTCCTCCTTCACCCACTCGACGGCGCCGACGGCGCGCAGGAGACCGTCGGCGATGTCGCGCTGCTGGGCATTGGTGTCGGGGTTCGCCACCGCGACCGTGATGCCGCGGCGGATGGCGGCCGGCAGGTTGGGCATGGCGCGCACGATGGCCCGGGCATTGCCGAGCGCCCGCTTGACATCGGCGATGGTCTTGCCGGCGAGGATCGACAGCACCGTTGTGCCGGGCGCGACGAGCCGGTTGGCGACCGGGGCGGCGGCCGCCAAGGCTTGCGGCTTGATGGCGAGGACGAGGGTCGAGGGCGGCTCGAACGTCATGGAGCGGGGGGTTCAGCCGCACCTTGTGGGCCCGCACGAGGTTCGCCACCTCGGCCGACGGCTGCGGATCGAGCACGGTGATGGAGCGGGGATTGAGGCCGGTGTCGATCCAGCCTTCGAGCATGGCGCCGCCCATCTTGCCCGCGCCGACCAGCACGAGAGACGAGGGAAGAACCGGGGCCATCGAACACTCCACGCCGGCCGCTGTGTGGGCTCAGGCGTGACCTTGCGTCTCGAACAGCACGCTGTCCAGGGCTTCCCTGGCGCTCTTGCCGGCCCACAGCAGGAACTGGAACGCCTGGTAGTAGCGCTCGCAGGCGTCGACCGCCGTCTTCATCAGCACCTCGCACTGTCCCGGCGTCGGCTCGGCGCCGCCCGCCAGCAAGAGGCCGTGCCGGTACATGACGACGTTCTCGGCCTTCCACAGATCGAAATGGCCAAGCCACATCTGCTCGTTGATGAAGGAGACGAGCTGCATCATCTCGGTGCGGCGGCGGTCCGGCACCTTGAGGTCGAAGGCGCAGGCGACATGCAGCGCCTCCACGTCGGCGATCCAGGTGAAGGCGACGTGATACTGCGTCCAGCTGCCGGCCACCGACACCGACATCTCGTCGTCGTCGGCCCGGTCGAAGCTCCACTCGTTGAGCGACGCCAGCCGTTCGAGCACGTCGAGGGGGTGCTCGGCGCGTTCGAGTACGAAATGAGCCTCTGTCATTTGCCTTGCCGATCCTTGGCCACGGGCAGGTCAGGGCGGGCAATGGACCCGGCCCGGCGGTGACCCGGCGCGTCGGAGATGGCGCTCCGGCGCACGGCCGTCGCCCAAGCGACACCGCCAGGGAGACAGCGCCAAGAAAACAGCGCCGCGGCCGTTTCCTTCGACGAATCACATCCTTGGTCACTATAACGCGGGCGAGTCCAGGGCGCAAATCCCCCTCCCGGCCGAGGGATTCGATTCCTTGGGGACAACTCCGCGGCGAGTGCGCGCAAACGTGTGGATCGCGGGCCCGCGGGCGCGCCTTCAGGTGATGGGCTCTTCGGGCGGCCGCGGTCCCGCCGCCGCTGCGTCTCAGGCGCGATGCCGAGGCGCTTCTCGATCTCGCCGAGACGCGCCGCCAGGCGGTCGTTCTCCTCGCGCGCCTTCACCGCCATGTCGCGCAGCCGCCTCGAACTCTTCGCGCGTCACCATGTCCATGGACTGCAGCAGACGCTCCATCTGGGCCTTGACGGCAGCCTCCGCCTCGCGGCGCAAGCCCTGCGCGGCGCCGGCCGCGTCAGTCATCAATTTGGCGAGGTCGTCGAAGAGACGGTTCGATGTCTGGGTCATGGCAATCCCAATGGCGATCCCAATGCAAGTCGGCCACGCCGAGCGACCGGGTGAGCGCGTGTTCCGGCAAGGTTACAGCAAACGCATGGCCACACACATGGCAAAGGACATGGCCAAAGACATGGCGACCCCGTGCCGCCGGATCAATAGCCGGCTTGACCTTGCCCGCCTCCTCGGCGATGGCAGCGCCCATGACCCTCTTCGGCCGTCCCGTTCCCGACGATCGACCCGGTCGCTCGTCAGCATCGGCCCGCTCGCGATCCGCTGGTACGCGCTCGCCTATATCGCCGGCCTCGTCGGCGGCTGGTTCTACGCCAGGCGCCTCGCGGCGCGGCCGCGCCTGCTGGGCGCGGCCGCCGCCGCCGAGCCGCCGCTCGACGACCTGCTCGTCTGGGTGGCGCTCGGCATCATCCTCGGCGGGCGCCTCGGCTACGTGCTGTTCTACAATCTCGGCGCATATCTCGAGAACCCGCTCCGAGATCTTCGCGGTCTGGCAGGGCGGCATGTCGTTCCACGGCGGCTTCTCGGGCGCGGTGCTCGCCATCGTGCTCTTCGCGCGCGCGCGCGTGCCTCGAGCCTGCTCGCCATGCTCGATCTCGCCTGCGCGGTGGCGCCGATCGGGCTGTTCTTCGGCCGCATCGCCAACTTCATCAATGGCGAGCTGTGGGGCCGCGCCGGCGCCGGACTTTCCCTCGCGGTCGTCTTCCCCAACGGCGGGCCGCTGCCGCGCCACCCGAGCCAGCTCTACGAGGCCTTGGCGCGAAGGGCTTCTGCTCTTCATCGTGCTGCGCCGTCGCCGGTGCGGCTCGGTCGGCTTCAAGCGGCCGGGCCTCGTCGCCGGCATCTTCGTCGCCGGCTATGCGGTCGCGCGCATCGTCTGCGAGTTCTTCCGCGAGCCCGACGCGCAGCTCGGCTTCCTGTTCGGCGCATTCGCTGTCGTTGCCTCGGCGGCGGCATCACCATGGGCATGCTGCTGTCGCTGCCGATGGTCGCTCGTCGGCGTCGCGCTGATCGGCTGGCGCTGCGTCGCGCGCGGCGGCCGCGCGCCGTCGCAGACGGCGAAGCCGCGTGACGGCGCGTCGGCCGAGGACGATCAGCGCGGCTCATCGCGCACGAGGGCCCGATCACCGTCGCGCGCTACATGGCGCTCTGCCTCGGCGACCCGGCGCCACGGCTACTACATGACGCGCGATCCCTTCGGCGCGGCTGGCGATTTCATCACGGCGCCGGAGATCAGCCAGATGTTCGGCGAGCTCATCGGCCTGTGGGCGGTCGAGACCTGGCGCGCCATGGGCGCAGCCGACGGCACGCTGCGCGCTCGTCGAGCTCGGCCCCGGGCGCGGCACGCTGATGGCCGACGTCGCTGCGCGCCGCGCAGCGTCGTGCCGGATTTCCGCGCGCGGCTGCCGGTCCACCTCGTCGAGACGAGCCCGCCGCTGCGCGCGCGCCAGCAGCGCGACGCTCGCGCGACTGCGGCGTGCCGATCGCCTGGCATGACCGGCATCGCCGAGGTGCCGGACGGGCCGGCGATCGTCGTCGCCAACGAGTTCTTCGACGCGCTGCCGATCCGCCAGTTCGTGCGCGCCGAGCGCGGCTGGCGCGAGCGCCTGGTCGGCCTCGACGCGATGGCGGCGCTCGCCTTCGGGCTCGCGCGGCCGAGCGCGGGCCCGACTGATCGCCGACGCGGCCGCCGGCGGCGTCGCTCGAAGCCGAGCCCGCCGGCATCGCGATTGATCGGCGCGCTCGCCGGGCGCGTCGCGCGCAAGGCGGCGGCGCGGCGCTCGTCATCGACTACGGCATGCGCGGGCCCGGCCTCGGCGATACGCTGCAGGCGGTGCAGCGGCATCGCCTATGCCGACCCGCTCGCCGAGCCCGGCGAGGCCGACCTCACGGCGCATGTCGATTTCGCGGCGCTCGCCGCGGCGGCGCGGCCGAGGGCGCGGCCGTGCATGGCCCGGTGACGCAGGGCGCGTTCCTGCGCGCGCTCGGCATCGTGACCAGCGCGCGGCGCCTCGAAGCGCCAGGCCGACGCCGGCGCAGGCCGCCGCCATCGAGCGGCGCTCGCGCGCCTGACCGGCGCGGCGCGAGCGGCATGGGCGAGCTTGTTCAAGGTGATGGCGCTCGCACCGCCGATACCGCGCTCTCTAGCCATTTGACAGGCCGCGCGCGCCGGGCTTGCCGCCCGACGCCAGCCGCCTGAGCTCGCATGTTCATCGAAGCGCCGGACGCTGCAGCTCGCCCGGCGTCGCGCACGCCTTCTTCACCCGCCAGGGCGGCGTGTCGGACGGCATCTACGCGTCGCTCAACGGCGGCCTCGGCTCGGCCGACGACGCGCGACAGGGTGACGCGAGAACCGCCGCCGCATGGCGGCGCATCTCGGCTTGCGCCAGAGCCGCTGGTCAGCGTGCACCAGGTCCATTCCCCGGAGGCGCGTCGTCGTCGAGGCGCCCTGGCCGGCGAGCGCCCGAAGGCCGACGGCATGGTGACGCGGACGCCGGGCCTGGCGCTCGGCGTCTCGACCGCCGATTGCGGCCCGATCCTGTTCGCCGACGCGAGGCGCGGCGTCGTCGGCGCCTGCCACGCCGGCTGGCGCGGCGCGCTTCTCGGGCATTCTCGAAGCGACGCTCGCGGCGATGGAGGCGCTGGGCGCGAGCGCGAGCACGATCGGTCGCGGTGCTCGGCCCGACGATCGGCCGGAAGGCCTACGAGGTCGGACCGGAATTCGTGGCGCGCTTCGCGAGGCCGGACGCGGCGAACGAGCGCTTCTTCGCGCCGTCGCCCGCGCATGGCCACGCGCATGTTCGACCTGCCGGCCTATATCGGCATGCGGCTCGTGGCGGCCGGCGTCGGCGAGCTTCGTCGATCTCGGGCTCTGCACATATGCGGACGAGGACGCGCTTCTTCAGCTACCGCCGCGCCACGCATCGCGGCGAGACGGATTACGGCCGGCTGATCTCGGCGATCTGTTTGAGGTAGATCCTGGCGTCATCCCGGGCTCACCCTCCCCTTGAGGGGGAGGGTCGATCGCGCGAGCGAAGCGAAGCGCGATCGGGGTGGGGTGATTTCATCTCGGATGCATTCCTGTTCCCACCCCACCCCGGCTCGAACGCTGACGCGTTCTCGCCGACCCTCCCCTCCAGGGGAGGGTGAACCGCCTCACTTCTTCACGAACCCCATCACGTCCGGCGTCTGCCAGGCGATGTGCTGGCCGCCGTCGACCGGCAGCACCACGCCGGTGATGCTCGGCGCCCGCGCCAGGAACAGCGCCGCCTCGGCGATGTCCTCGGGCGTGTTGCCGCGCCCGAGCGGCACGGCGCGGCTCGAAGTCGCGAAACGCCTTTACGGTCTGCTCCGCCGCCTTCAGGGTCGGGCCCGGCGCCAGGCCGTTGACCCGGATGCGCGGGGCGAGCGCCTGCGCCATGGTGACGGTCGCATGGGCGAGCGCCGCCTTGCTCAGCGTATAGGTGAAGAACAAGGGCGTCGGCTTCAGCACCTCCTGGTCGAGGATGTTGACGATGGCGCCTGCGGCGCGTTTCGGCAGCGCCGCCGCCATGGCGCGGGCCAGGAAGATGGGCGCCCGCAGGTTGACGGCCAGCGTGCGGTCGAAGCGGTCGGTGTCGAGCCCCATCAAGGCATCGACCCCGAACTCCGAGGCATTGTTGATCAGCACCGTCACCGGGCCGAGCTCCGCCTTCGCCTGGGCAACGAGAGTCTGCGGCGCGTAAGGATTGCCGAGGTCGCCCGTCACCACGCAGGCGCGGCCGCCACGGTCGCGGATCGCCGCCGCCAGCGCCTCGGCTTGGCGGCGCGACGTGTTGCAGTGGATAGCGACCGCGTAATCGTCACGCGCGAAGCGCTCGACGATGGCCCGACCGATGCGCCGCGCCCCGCCGGTCACCAGCACCACCGGCCGCCGTTCACGCTTCGCGATCATGGCGCCTTCCCCTTGTTGGCGGTGTTCTTGGCGCGCTCGAGCAGGCGCCGCTCCACGTGCTTGGCGACGCGCAGGTAGCGATAGAACGCGAAATTCATGGCGGTCATGAAACCGTAGACGCCGCGCACGAAATGGCGGCGACCGAAATAGGCCTTGATGAAGTTGGCCGGGAATTCCAGCACCAGGCGGATGAGCGAGACGCGCTCGCCGCGCACCGCGAGGTCGTCGGCCAGCGCATCGGTGTAGCTGTTGAGTTTGGCCATCTGGTCGCCGATGGAGCGCACCGAGAAATGATGGATGGTGCCCTTGAGCTTCTTGACGCGCACGCCGGGCTCGAGATGCACGCGGTCGTGGACCGGCGAGGGCGAGTAGCAGCCCTTGTCGCGGCGATAGAGCCGCACCGGCGCCAGCGCGTAGGCGAGGGGATGCGGCGCCCCTTCGCCCGGAAAGATCTCGGCGATGCGGATGCGATAGGCGTCGGCGTCCGGCGCGCCGCGCGCGAACAGCGCGGCGATCTCCTGCGCCAGGTCGGGCGGAATGACCTCGTCGGCATCGACGTTGAGGAGCCAGGGCTGCGTGCACTGGTCCTCGGCGAAGCGCTTCTGCGGTCCGTAGCCCGGCCAGTCATGCGCCACGACGCGGGCGCCAAGCGCGGCGGCGATGTCACGCGTTGCGTCGCTCGAGCCGGAATCGACGACGACGACCTCGGCCACGAGCGGCGTCAGCGCCTCGATGGTGCGCCCGATGCGGTCGGCCTCGTTGAACGCGATGATGAACGCTGAGAGCGGCGGCTTTGCAAGACGTCATAGATGTGTCAGTCCCCGACGCCCTTTGGCACGGACGCAATGGGCGGACAAGCGAAGCCGGCTCGAAACACAGGCTTGGCTGAGGGTTGCTCAAAGGATTAAGGCGAGGGCCGGCGATTAAGACAATTTTAGTCTCATTTGAGGTTTTTGGAATTTGTTAATCAAAGCCGGAAGGCTTTGCGCTATCTCAAATTCATGAACGCCACGCGCGTCTTGTCGCACTTCTGCGCACTCTGTCGGGTCGAAAGTTGCCGCTTTCTGTCCTGCCGCTCGTCACAGTGCTGCCACGCTCACCCGTTGCCTAGGGCGCCTGAGGCCGCGGACCGAGCAAGGTGCGTGGCCTGGAGATAGCCGAGTGCCGAGGGCATCGTCCGTCGGCGCGCGAAACAAGGAGTGAGTGATGCGAAGAATTGTTCTCGCCGGGGTCGCAACGGCCGCGGTCATCGCGTCGGGCGCGGCGCTGGCCGCCGACATTCCGGCGCGCCGCTATGCGCCGGTGGCGCCGGTGCTCGCCGTCCCGGTCTTCAGCTGGACCGGCTTCTATGCAGGCCTCAACGCCGGCTTCGCGTTCGGCAACGATCGTAGCGTCTTCGTGCCGGGCGTCGGCAATGTCGGGTCGGGCGGCAACGATGCCGGCTTCACCGGTGGGGGCCAGCTCGGCTACAACTGGCAGATCGGCCAGTTCGTGATCGGCGTCGAAGCCGACCTGCAATATGCCGACCTGCGCAGCAACGGCTTCAACGGCGCCGTGCAGGTGCCTGGCTTCGTGCCCTTCGTGGATCGCGGCGTCGACTGGTTCGGCACGGCACGCGGCCGCGCCGGGTATGCGTTCGATCGGTCGCTGTTCTACGGCACTGGCGGCTTCGCGTATGGCGGCGGCGGCGGCAACGGCTGCGCGGTGTTCGGTCCGGCGGTGGCCTGCACCAGCGACGACATGCGCACCGGCTGGACGGTGGGTGGTGGTTTCGAATACGCCTTCACCAACAATGTCAGCGCCAGGATCGAGGGCCTCTACGTCAATCTCGATCGCGACAACAACGGCTTTGCCGGCACGGTAAACGGCGTGCCGGTGTTCGGCCCCAATGCCGGCGCCCAGGATTTCGGAGTCGTGCGCGGCGCCATTAATTACAAGTTCTGGTAAGAAACGAAGGGTCTTCAAACTCAAGCCCGGCGGTCTCCGCCGGGCTTTTTCGTTTGGCCGGCCCTTCACCCTCCTCTGGAGGGGGAGGGTCGATGATCCTGAGCGCAGCGAAGGATCATCGGGGTGGGGTGAGAAACACGATACCCGAGGTGAGAAACACGATGCGTGAAGATGGCATTCACGCCGCTCCAGGGAGCGGTATGATCCCGGCGCAGACACGCGCCTTCGCTCGCCAAGACGACGAAGATCATTCGAAGATATAGATGCTCACCCCACCCCGATCGCGCTTCGCTTCGCTCGCTGCGATCGACCCTCCCCCAAGCAAGTCGGGCCTGCCCGACTTGCCCATTGTTGCGCCGATGTCGGCTTTGCCGACATCGGATGGGGGAGGGTGGGCGCGCGTGGTCGCCGCGCCGGCGCGAGGTGACAGGGCATGGGTAAAATGTCTCTTAGCGGGAAACAATGCTTGACACGGGTTGCCTCTCAGGCTATGTTGGGCATACCCGGTCCCCGGAAGGGCGCGCAAGGCCTTGCGAGCCAAGTGTGGGTGACCGCAGAGAGACGGACCCACGGCGACGCGTGGCGATGTCTCGATGGCTTTGCGCTGGTGGTGTCTTGATTGCGCATGATCTGATCCGAAAACCGCTTACACTTTTCGGGATCATGCGCACGGGACACGCCAGCGCGGGTTGGGCGGTGGCTCCAACGCCCGTTCGCAGACGGGAGAAGGGCGGTCAAAGGCGCTTTACGGATCGACCCGGCCCTCTGTCGGGAGAAGCGGCATGTCAACGCCGTGGACGGTTGCGGGAGGCAACTCGCGATTCCGGGAGCGTGCTGGCCACAAAACACCGTGCGCGGGAGGTCTGGGCGCTTGGCCCGGCGGCTCCTGACTGAAATGAAAACGTTCTCTGAGCGCTCGCGCCGTTGGCGCCCGCCGCTCGGACCTCCCGCGTGGGCCCTTCCTGAATTTGGGCCACACCGCTCCCATGCTTCGGGTCCTTCGGGATCGCGGAAACGGGAGGGTGTGGCTTGTTGCGAGATGCCGGTGCGAGGCGACGCGCCTCTTCACCCTCCCCATCCGATGTCGGCAGAGCCGACATCGGCACAATAATGGGCAAATCGGGCAGGGCCCGACTTGCCTGGGGGAGGGTCGATCGCGGCGAGCGCAACGAAGCGCGATCGGGGTGGGGTGAAAAACACGCTCATGGAGATGAGATCACCCCACCCCGGCTCGAACGCTTCGCGTTCTCGCCGACCCTCCCCCTCAAGGGGAGGGTGGGCGCGCGTGGCCGCAACGCAGCTTCCCCCTGTCGCGCATTGAACCTAGTATCCGGGCAAGCAACGGGAGAAAACGCATGAGTGGCAGGTCCGCGCGAGCGCGCAGCGCGCTCGGCTTCGCAACCTTGGTGGCAGCTTTCGCGCTTGGCTTGGCCGCGCCGTTGGGCGCCCAGACGCTCGAGAGGGTGACCATCATGGCGCCGGCCAATCCCGGCGGTGGCTGGGATTCCACCGCGCGCGCCCTGCAGGAGACGCTGCAGGCGGCGGCAATCGTCAAATCCGTGCAGGTGGAGAATGTCGGTGGCGCCGGCGGCACCCGCGGCCTCGTGCAATACATGAAGAGCAAGGGCGATCCGAAGCAATGGATGGTCTCGGGCCTGGTGATGGTCGGCGCCGTCATCTCCAACAAGGCGCCCGTCACCATGAACGAGATCACCCCCATCGCCCGGCTCACCTCCGAGTGGCAGGCGATTGCCGTGACGCCGGATGCGAAAATCCAGTCGATGCAGGATCTCGCCGCGGCCCTGAAGGCCAATCCCGGCGCCGTCTCGTGGGGCGGCGGCTCGGCCGGCGGCACCGATCACATCACCGCCGCGCTGATCATGAAGGCGGTCGGCGCCGACACCTCGAAGCTCAACTACGTGGCGCATTCGGGCGGCGGCGAAGCCATGGCGGCCATCCTCGGCAACCACGTGTCGCTCGCCGTCAACAGCATTTCCGAACTCATGCCACAGGTGGAGGCCGGCAAGCTGAGGATCATCGGCGTCTCGAGCGAGAAGCGCCTCGATGGCGTCAACGCGCCGACCTTCAAGGAGAGCGGCGTCGACGTGGTCATCGGCAACTGGCGCGCCCTCTTCGCGCCCCCCGGCATCAAGGACGCCGACAAAGCCGCCATCGCGGCTGCCATCGACAAGCTGGTGAAGAGCGACGCCTGGAAGGCAAAGCTCAAGGAGAAGAGCTGGGAAGACAACTACCTGGCGGGCGACCCGTTCAAGACGTTCCTGGCCGCCGAACAGGCGCGCGTCGCCGACATCCTGAAATCTGTCGGCATCGGCGGCTGACTGGAAGGACGCGGGTCGCGGCAGGCGAGGGGGCATGAGAAACGATCGAGCCGTCAGGCCGCATTGGCCGGCCGTCATGTTCGGCGGCGCGGTTGCGGCACTCGCCGCCTTCCTGTTTGTCGCCGCCTTCGACATCCAGGTGCGCGCCTCCGATCGCCTGCTCGGATCGCGCCTGTTCCCGCTCATCGTCATGGCCGGCCTCGCCGTGCTCGGCGTCCTCGTGGCGTTCGACGCTTGGCGCAGCGGCGCCTCGCCCGAGACGGACGACTCGCCGATCGCCTGGCGCGGCGCCGCCCTGGTGATGGCCGGCCTCGCGCTCTTCGCGCTCCTCGTCGAAGCCGCCGGCTTCGTCGTCGCCATTGCGGCGCTCTTCGTGTGCGTGGCGCAGGCCTTCGTGCGCGCCGCGAGCGCCCAGGCGCGCTTCAAGCTCGTGCTGCGCGACGCCGCCATCGGGCTCGTGCTCGGCGGCATCATCTTCGTGGTCTTCACACGCGGGCTCGGCCTCAATTTGCCGGCCGGCGCCGTCTTCGACGCGCTGATCGGAGGCGGCTAGATGGAAACGCTGAGCGCCCTTGCCAATGGCTTTGCGGTGGCGCTGACGCCGATCAATCTCATGTGGTCTCTCGTCGGCGTGACGCTCGGCACGGTGATCGGCATCCTGCCCGGCATCGGCCCGGCGCTCACCATCGCGCTCCTGCTGCCCGTCACCTATTCGCTCGGCGATCCCGTCGCCACGTTCGTGATCTTCGGCGGCATCTATTACGGCGCCATGTACGGCTCCTCGACGACCTCGATCCTCATCAAGACGCCGGGCGAGACCGGCTCGCTGGTCACCGTCATCGACGGCCACCAGATGGCGCTGCGCGGCCGCGCCGCCGCCGCGTTGGCGACGGCCGCCATCGGCTCCTTCGTGGCCGGCATGATCGGCACGCTGCTCATGGCGCTCACCGCCCCGCAGGTGGTGAAGCTGGCGCTGCTGTTCGGCTATGCCGACTATTTCGCGCTCATGTGCGTCGCCTTCGTGGCGGTGTCGTCGCTGCTCGGCTCCTCGGTGGTGCGCGGTCTGTTCAGCCTGTTCATCGGCCTGACGCTGGGCTTCGTCGGCATCGACCAGCTCACCGGCAACACCCGCTTCGCCTTCGGCAGCCCCGACCTCTACGACGGCGTCGGCCTCGTCGTCGTGGTGGTCGGGCTCTTCGCGGTGGGCGAGGCGCTCTACCTCGCGTCGCGGAGCGGCGAGGACGACGAGGAGATCACGCCGCTCAGCGGCCCGCCCTGGATGACGGCGATGGAATGGGCGCGCTCCTGGAAGCCGTGGCTGCGCGGCGCCTTCATCGGCTTCCCGCTCGGCGCGCTGCCGGCCGGCGGCACCGAGCTTCCCACCTTCATCTCCTACCAGGTTGAGAAGAAGCTCGCCGCCAACCCGGACGAATTCGGAAAGGGCGCCATCGAGGGCGTCGCCGGACCGGAAGCCGCCAACAACTCGGCGGTGGCCGGCGTCCTCGTGCCGCTCTTGACCCTCGGCCTGCCGACCTCGGCGACGGCCGCCATCATGCTGGCCGCCTTCCAGCAGTTCAACATCCAGCCCGGGCCGCTGCTCTTCCAGAACCGGCCCGACCTTGTGTGGGGGCTGATCGCCAGCCTGTTCATCGGCAACGTCATGCTCTTGGTGCTGAACCTGCCGCTCGCCGGCCTGTGGGCGCGGCTGCTGCTCATTCCGCGGCCGTGGCTCTATGGCGGCATCCTCGTGTTCGCGGTGCTCGGCGTCTATGGCGTCAGCCGCTCGTTGTTCGACATCGGCGTGCTGGCCGTGACGGGCGTCGTCGGCCTCGTCATGCGGCGGCTGGATTTTCCAGTGGCGCCGGTGATCGTCGGCATGATCCTCGGACCGCTCGCCGAAGTGCAGTTCCGCCGCGGCGTGCAGGCGAGCCAGGGCGACCTGTCGATCTTCTACACCCGGCCGATCGCGCTGACCTTGCTCATCGTCGCGGCCCTCGTGCTCGTCGGGCCGCCGCTCATGCGCGCGTGGCGGACGCGCAATGCGTAAGCTCGGCGCGCCGAAAGAGTGCAAGCCACCACCGCGTCAGTCCGTTGCCGCCAACCTGTCGGGATATACTATGGACATACGGGGCCTGGGTGACCGGTGGAGGTGACCGATGTCGGGACCGCGCAGCTTTCCGCTCAACGCCTGGTATGCAGCGGCCTGGGACGCCGAGATCAAGTATTCCCTGACGCCGCGGACCATCTGCGACAAGCACGTCGTCATGTATCGGACAACTGCCGGGCGGGTGGTGGCGCTCGAGGACGCCTGTTGGCACCGCCTGGTGCCGCTGTCGAAGGGACGTCTGGAAGGCGACGACGTCGTGTGCGGCTATCACGGCCTCGTCTACAACGTGCAGGGGCGCTGCATCTACATGCCGTCGCAGGAGACGATCAACCCGTCGGCTTGCGTCAAGAGCTATCCGGTGGTCGAGCGCCATCGCTTCGTCTGGCTGTGGATGGGCGATCCGGCACTCGCCGATCCGGCCAAGGTGCCCGACCTGCACTGGAACCACGATCCGCAATGGGCCGGGGACGGCAAGACCATTCACGTCAAGTGCAATTATCGCCTCGTCGTCGACAACCTCATGGATCTCACGCACGAGACTTTCGTGCATGGCTCGAGCATCGGTAACCGCGCGGTGGCCGAGGCGCCGTTCGACGTGACGCATGGCGAGCGCACAGCGACGGTGTCGCGCTGGATGCGCGACATCGAGGCGCCGCCGTTTTGGGCGGGACAACTCGGCAAGCCTGGCAAAGTCGATCGCTGGCAGATCATCCGCTTCGAGGCGCCGTGCACCATCGCCATCGATGTCGGCGTAGCGCCGGCCGGCACGGGCGCGCCGGAGGGCGATCGCTCGCAGGGGGTCAACGGCTATGTGCTCAACACCATCACGCCGGAGACCGAAGCGAGCTGCCACTATTTCTGGGCTTTCGTGCGCAGCTATCGTCTCGACGAGCAGCGGCTGACAACGGAGCTGCGCGACGGCGTGTCGAAGATATTCCACGAAGACGAGCTGATCCTCGAGGCGCAGCAGAAGGCCATGGACGAGAATCCCGGCCGCGTCTTCTACAATCTCAACATCGATGCCGGCGCCATGTGGGCGCGCCGGCTCATCGACGCCATGCTGGCGCGAGAGACGCCGAACCTGCAGGCGGCCGAATAGCCGCGATGCGTTTCGCGCTGTCATGGACGCAGGCACGGATCGACGCCGTCCGTCAGGTCACGCCGACGGTGCGGCTGTTCGAGATCGTTCCGAGCGAGGCGCCGCCGCTCGCTCACGCGCCGGGCAGCCACATCAATGTCGGCATCATCGTCGACGGCCGGCCGGACACGCGTTCCTACTCGCTGGTCGGCGAGGCGGACAACCGCTGCTACCGGATCGCCGTGAAGCGGCACCCCGACAGCCGCGGCGGCTCCGCCTATATGTGGTCGCTGGCCGAGGGCGCGCGGCTCAACGTCTCCAGCCCGCAAGCGCTGTTCGGCCTCGACTATGGGCGCGGCGAGTACCTCCTGGTCGCCGGCGGTATCGGCATCACACCCATCGTCGGCATGGCCAAGACGCTAAGGCGCCGCGGCGAGCGCGTGCGCTTGGCCTATGCGGCGCGCAGAAGCGACGAGCTTGCGTTCGCCGATGAGCTCAGCCAGGTGCTCGGTGCCGACCTGCAGACTTTCGTGTCGAGCGAGGGGCGAGCGGCTCGATCTTGCACAGCTCTTCGAAGGGCTTGGCGCGGACGCGCAAGTGGCGCTGTGCGGCCCGCTACCGATGCTCGACGAGGCGCGCCGGCAGTGGCAGGCGCTCGGCCGGCCGGCGGTCGGACCTGCGCTTCGAGACCTTCGCGTCCTCCGGAAGATACGCGCCCGAAGAGTTCATCGTGCGGGTTCCGCAAGGCGGCCAGAGCATCACCGTGCCTGAGACGATGACCATGCTCGATGCTCTCGGCAAAGCCGGCATCGACATCATGTCGGATTGCCTGCGCGGCGAGTGCGGCCTGTGCGCCGTCGACGTGCTGGCCGTCGAGGGTGTCATCGATCATCGCGACGTGTTTTTCAGCGACGCGCAGAAGGCCGAGAACAGGAAGATCTGTGCCTGTGTGTCCCGCGCCATCGGCACGATCACCATCGATCCGCTTTATCGGCCGGACTAGGGCAGGTCCGCGCTTGCTGCGACCTGGACCGTCAACGTGGCGTGGACAATGCTGCCGGCAAAGCTATTGGCCTGTCGTCGGCCGTTCGTCCCCCAGCCCGAATACCTCGCGCTTCGCGTCGAAGCCGCGTAGCGCGAATGTGCCGACGGGCTCGAGCACGCCGTTGCAGTGGCGCGCGAACTCGGCGGAGGTGAGCAGCATGCGGTCGAGCTCGCCGGCGAGCTTCTCCAGCCGTGCCGCGAGATTGACGGCCGGACCGATGCAGGTGAAGTCGAGCCGGTTGCCGGCCCCGATATTGCCGTAGAGAACCTCGCCGACATGCAGCGCCAGACCGAAGCGCAGCCGGTCGAGATTGCCGGTGGCGCCGGCCTCGCCCATGGCGTTGATCTTGGTGCGCGCCTCGCGCGCCGCGGTCAGCGCGCGCCGGCAGGTCTCGCGCAGCTCGCTCTCCTCGCCGCTCACCGGGAAGATGGCGAGCAGGCCGTCGCCCATGTATTTCAGCACCTCGCCGCCATGCGCGGCGATGACCGGCACCTGGCAATCGAAATAGCGGTTGAGGAGTTCGATCAGCGACTTGGGCGTGACGCGGTCGGCGAGAGCGGTGAAGCCGCGCATGTCCGAGAGCCAGATCACCGCATGGATGGTTTCGGTATCGCCGAGGCGGATCTGGCCGGCGAGGATGCGCTGGCCGGCTTGGCTGCCGATATAGGTTTCGAGCAGGCTCTGCGTGGTTCGTCTCAGCGCGCGGATCTCGGCGACGCGGGCCAGCGGCGGCACGATGGCCTCGAGGGTGGCCATGCCGGCATCCGAGAATCCCTCGGGCGCCTGCGTCGTCGAGGTGACGACGTGGATCTCGCCATTGCTGAAGATGAGCGGGGAGGCGAGGTAATCGGTGACGCCTTCGGCCCGCATCTCGTCGAGGAATGGAAAGTCGTTCGGGCACTGCGGGTCCACCAGCCGGCGGCGCAGCGGTTCGCCGGTCGTCAGGACACGGACCACCGGGCTCAGTTTGTATTCGGCCGCGTCGAGCATCTGGTAGGGCGCCGCCATGATCTCGACGCCGCCGCCGGCGCGCCAAATGAAACGGCGGCCCATGATGTGCGGGTGCAGGGTGCGCACGAAAACGGCGACGCGCCACAGCGGCACCCCGACCGCGACCAGCCGGTCGCACAGTTCGGCCAGCACCTGGTCCGCTTCGCGCGCCGAGCGGGCTCCATCGACGAGCCAGTCGACGATGGGTTGCGTGCCACTATTGCCGGGCATGGCGTCTCATATGGCGGGTCTCCACGACGGCCGGCGGAAGCGGCGCCGGAAATGCCCCGCATCGGCGCATGCTCCGTAGCCGATATCGAGGCCGCTGTTGAGGGCTTTCTCGAGAAACGCCTGCCGAGGGCCACGCCGAAGCTCTCGACGCTGAGACGCAGCGCCACCGAAGGACGGGATGTCAAGCTGCCGCTTGCTGGAAAGGCGGCGTGCGTTCTAGTAGGGGGCGGGTGAATCGGGGGCGGACGAATGTTTCTCAGAAGCATCGCGATTATAGGCGCCTTGGCGGCGGCCTCGCCCGCCGCGGCGGCGGCGCCGGCGCCGCTGCTCAACAAGACCGTCCTGCTCAACTGGTCATCGCAGGTGACGCAGCGGGCGCCCGACGGCCGCGTCGTGACGCCGCGCATCGATTTCGAGTACAAGATCTATGTGAGCACGGCCGGGCGCCTGTTCGCTCGTACCTCGCGTTCCAATCGCCGTCTCAATCTGGCAGGCAAGGCCGACGTCGCGCCGGGCGACATCACCCGCAACAGAGCGGGAGAGGCCATGGCGATGGAGTTCCAGGGCAACCGCATCGTTGGCACGGTCGCCTGGGCGGCCGGCGCGGCACGTGTGGTGATCAGCTTCGATGCGTCGTTCACCGGCTGCAACTTCGATATCATCCTCGGTCGGCTCGACGGCAACCTGCAGCGCAAGGGGCTCGACGGCGTCATGTACAAGATCGAGTCGGTGCAGATCGGTTCCAAGACTTGCAGCATCCGCGACGGCAACGTCTTCGCCGATCAATAAAGCGGAAGCGCAGACCAGGAAGGCCTGGCGCGATGGGGCGTGCTCCCGGCTCTCGCCGAGCGGCTCGCCACGGACAAGCAGGCCGGCTTCCGGGACGTCAAGCTGCCGCTGGCCGGAAAGGCAGCGTGCGTTCTAGTTAGAGCGGGTGAATCAGGAGTGGACGAATGTTTCTCAGAAGCATCGCGATCATGGGCGCCTCGGCGGCCTCGCCCGCCGCGGCGGCGGCGGCGCCGCTGCTCAACAAGACCGTCCTGCTCAACTGGTCATCGCTGGTGACGCAGCGGGCACCGGATGGGCGCATCGTCAAGCCGCGGATCGATTCCGAGCGCATCGTCTATGTGAGCACGGCGGGTCGGCTGTTCATCCGCACGTCGCGCTCCAACCAGAGGCTGAAGCTTTCCCGCAAGAGCGAGCTTGCGCCGGGTGATACCCACAATACCTCCGGTGAGGCTTCATCGATGCAATTTCAGGGCAACCAGCTTGTCGGCACCGTCGCATGGGCGGCTGGCGCGGCGCGCATCGTGGTGAGCTTCGATCCGTCCTTCAGCAGCTGCAATGTCGACGTGATCTACGGCTGGCTCGGCGGCAACCTGCAGCGCAAGGGACTCGACGGCGTGATGTATCAGATCCAGTCGGTTGAGCTCGGCTCGAAGAGCTGCAGCATCCGCGACGGCAACGTCTTCGCCAGTCAATGACCGTCGTGCGATGCGGCTATCCCGGCCGCGTCTTGTCGAAAGCAGGCAAGGCTTTCTCGAAGCGCGCGAGCCAGGCGACGAGCTTGGGGTATGACTTTCGCCAGCTGCCGCCGAAGCGGAAATCGAGATAGCCGAGCGCGCAGGCGAGGCTGATGTCGCCGGCGTCGATCATGTCGTGCGGCGGCGGCGGGTCGGCCTCCAGCGCATCGAGGCCGCGCTTCACCTTGCCGGCCTGGTGGTCGAGCCACTTCTGCTCGCGCCGGTCCTCCGGCCGCCAGCGCGCCTCGTAGACCTGCAGGATCGCCGCATCCATGATGCCGTCGGCCAGCGCCTCGCGGCGCAGCACCTCGAGGCGCGCCTTGCCCTGCGGAAGGATCTTGCCGCCGCCAGCCATCTCGTCGAGGCATGCGAGGATGACGCGCGAATCGTAGAAGGCGGTGCCGTCCTCGAGGATGAGCGTGGGCATCTTGCCGAGCGGATTCTGCCGCCGCAGATCGTCATTGGGATCGCTGGTATCGGCCGCTACGATGTTGATGCGGTCAGCAAGGCCGAGAAGGTGTGCCGCAAGGACGGTCTTGCGGGCAAACGGTGAACCGGGAACGGCGCGTAAGGTCAGCATGGTGTGTCCGGTCGGTGAGTGGGGAGGGCGTTGTGGTCGATCCGGGCGAGACGCGCAAGCCGTCAGGCTTCGCCCGCCAGCCAATCGACCCGAACGCCGGCCTGCTTGTCCGTGGCGAGCCGCTCGGCGAGAGCCGGAAGCAGCACCTTCGCTTCGTCGACGAGCGTGAATGGCGGATTGATGACCACGAGGCCGCAGCCGTGCAACGTGCCGGGCGCGGCGCGGCCGACGCTGAGCTCGAGCCGCAGCACCTTGCGGATGTCGCTCGCCTCAAGGTCCTGTGCCAGCCGCTCGACGGCAGGCACATCCTTGAGTCGGATACCAGAGCGCGAAAACGCCGCCCGGCCATTTGGCGTGAGCACGCCCGGTCTCGCTGACGAGGCGGCGCATCTCGTCGGCGGCCTCATAGGGCGGGTCGATGAGCACCAGGCCGCGCCGTTCCTTGGGCGGGATGTTGGCATGGAGCGCCGTCCAGCCATCGAGCTTCAGCGCCTTGATGCGGCCGGCACGGGCGATCGTTGCGGCAAGGGCGTCGAAGTCCTCCGGGTGCAGCTCGACAGCGAGCGCGCGATCGCCGGGCCGCAGGAATTCGCGCACCAGGAGCGGCGAGCCCGGATAGGCATCCGCTCCGTGCCGCGCGCGCACCGCCGCAAGCGCCGCCCGATAGGGGGCGATCAGCGCCTCGGCGTCCGCCGCCAAGGGCGCGCCGAGACGGGCGACCCCGCCTTGCCACTCGCCGGTGCGCGTCGCCGCCTCGGCCGAGAGATCGTAGAGGCCGCGGCCGGCATGGGTGTCGAGCACGAAGAACGGCGTCGCCTTCTTCAGGAGGTGAACGAGGATGCGCGCCAGAAGCGCGTGCTTCATCACGTCGGCGAAATTTCCAGCATGGAAGGCGTGACGATAGTTCAATGCGCCCTTCTCAGCGCGCCGCCTTGACGGTCGTTGGGCCGCCGCGGCAGCCGCGGCGATCGACGTCTGGGCAGGTGTGGAATTGGCGCACGTCCTTGGAGAGGCAGACGCGCACCTCCTGCAGCATGCCCTTGCGGCAGACGACCGCCATCATGTCGGTGCGCAGGCCGGGATTGGCGGCCACGAACGCGCGCTCGAGATCGACAGGCGTCCAGCGCTGATCGTCGGCCGGCTTGGCGAGGGCCGGCGGGATGACGATCTTCTCGCGGGCCTTCTTCACGTCGGCGAAATAGTCTGTCGGGCTTTTGCCCGAGCAGGTGCCGTGGCGGCGCCACTCGAAGCGGGCCAAGCCCTCGTCCGGATAGACGTCCTTCACCTCCTCCAGCGCCAGGCGCGAGGGCGTGCGCCCGGCGGGCGTGCATTCGGTCGGATAGCCGCGCTCGTATTGCGGCCAGAGCCCATGCACGACGAAGCCGAGGCCCTTGCCCGAGGTGCATTGCTCGCGCCCCTTGGCGTCGCCGTCGAGCGTGCAATAGCCGGGGGACCACGACAGGGCGAGGACATAGAAATCGAAGCTGCCGGCCGCCGCGCCCTTTTGCTCGCCCTCACGGTCCTGCGCCAGAGCAGCCGGAACGGCGATCAGCAAGCGCAAGAGCAAGGATCGAGGCTCTCCCGTAGGCGGAGAGCGGGCGCCGCGTCACGGCTGCGCCATCTTGCACTCCGGCGCGTAGGCAAGGTTGCGGTCGAGGCCGACGACGCAGAAGTTCACGCCCCAGGTACCGCCGATGACGCCCAACCCCTCGCGCACGGAATAGTGGACTGGCCGCCACACGCCATCGGACAGAAGCGCCATGGCGGAGCAGAAGCGGCGCGGAATATATTCGAGGCCGGAAGGCCGGTAGCCGACGGTCTGGACGTTGTCGTACATCGTGATCTTCAAGGGCGACTTCCAGTACTTCGTCTCCTTCTCGGCGAAGTGGTCGGACACGAAGGAGAGCACCCAAATGTCGGTGCAGGCCGGCAGGCTGCCGTGCCAGGGGATGTCACGGGTCTCGGCCGGCACCTGGTCGCGCGACAGGGCAGGCGCGGCGAGGCCGAGGGCCACGGTCAGGATGGAGGCGGCAAGGGCGCGCATGGTCGCTCCGGGGTCAGGCGGCACCAGGGCTGCGACGATTGCTGACCCTTTGCGCCCCGGTCAAGCGCCTGCAGGCCACACTTGGCCGGATTCGCGCGCCGGCCGGCCGGCCGGTCATAGCGAGGCGGCGGCGCGGGCGGCCTGGTCGTAATGGCCCGAAAGGGCCCGCATCATAGCGGCGATCTCCGACAGGGCCTTGTGGTCGAAGCCGATGCCCTTCACGTCCTTGACCAGCAGGCCTTCGCGGATCTCCCGGTAGCGCAGACACAGCGCCTCGCCGGCCGGCGTGACGGCCACCACCTTCTCCTTGCCCTGGCGGGAGCTCTTCACGAGCTTCTGGCGCTCCAGCTTCTTGACCGCATAGGTGACGAGGTGCGTGTCCTCGACGTTGAGGACGAGGCAGATGTCGGCCAGGCGCTTGGGCTTGCCGAGGTGGTTGATGTTGTGCAGCACGAGCACATCGAGGGGTGAGAGGTCGGGCACACCCGCCGCCGCCATGCAGCGCACCATCCAGCGATGGAAGGCGTGGCTGACCAGGATGAGCCCGAACTCGAACTCGGACAGCACCGGCATGGCCCCTGATGCCAAATGCCCGGAGGACACGATGGGGCCGAGGGATTTCTCCCCCGGCCTTGCCCGGCTGGCCATGGCGGCGCCCTGCCGCCTCACTTCTTGCGGAAGGCGGCGATGACCGCTTCGCCGTCCGGCCCGGCCTTCTTCAGCCAGTCGGCGGTGAGTTGCTCGCCGACCTTCTTCATCCCGCCCGCCAGTTCGGGGCTCGGCGGACGCACCTTCATGCCCTTGGCTGTGAGCTGGTCGAGGTACCATTTCGTCTTCTCGCGCACCACGTTCCAGCCGCGGGTCTCGGCGGCGGCGGCGGCCTTGAGCAGGCCTTCCTGCGTCGGCTTGTCGAGGGCGTCGAAGGCCGCCTTGTTGACGAACACGACGTTCTTCGGAATCCAGGCCTGCGTGTCGTAGAAATTCGGGATACTTTCCCAGATCTTGGTGTCATAGCCGGTGGCGCCAGAGGTCATCAGCGCGGTGACGACGCCGGTGGCGAGCGCTTGCGGCAGTTCCGCCGCTTGGATGGTGACCGGTTGAGCGCCCACGAGCTCGGCGATGCGCGCCGTGCCGACGTTGTAGGACCGCCACTTGGCGCCCTTCAGATCCTCGACCTTGTTGATGTCGGTCTTGGAATAGATGCCCTGCGGCGGCCAGGCCACCGAATAGAGCAGCAGGAGGCCTTGTGAGGCGAGCTTCTTCTCGATCGCCGGCTTCGACGCCTGGTAGAGCGTGAACGCCTCGTCGAAGCTCGTGGCGAGGAACGGCACCACGTCGACGCCGAAGATCGGGTCCTCGTTCTCGTGCAGCGAGATGAGAACCTCGCCGATCTGCGCCTGGCCGGTGGCCACGGCACGCTTGATCTCCGGCGCCTTGAACAGCGAGGCGCCGGCGTGGACGGTGATCTGCAGCTTGCCGCCGGTCGCCGCCTCCACGTCCTTGCCGAACTGGACGAGATTCTCGGAATGGAAATTGTCCGGCGCGTAGGCGCCCGGCAGGTTCCACTTGGTCTGCGCGGCCGCACCGGTGCAGGCCAGGACCAGGGCGGCGCCAGCGCCGGCCATAAGCTTCAATGAATTGCGCAACTGCATCGCTCACTCCTCTTACGTCAAGGCGGAAACGCCAGGTTGGGTAGGATCATCACGATCTGCGGAAAGATGGTGATGATAGCAACGGC
Source organism: uncultured Alphaproteobacteria bacterium (assembly GCA_963812775.1). Lineage (GTDB taxonomy): Bacteria > Pseudomonadota > Alphaproteobacteria > Rhizobiales > Beijerinckiaceae > CAWEWH01. Next base: position 487,267 of record CAWEWH010000009.1, on the reverse strand, counting down.
GGCCACGAGCAGGAAGAAGAACGGCAGCGCGGCCAGGGCCACGGTGTTGGAATCCTTGCCGCTCATGGTCTGCAGCACGAAGAGATTGAAACCGACCGGCGGCGACACCTCGGCCATCTCGACGACCAGCACGAGGAAGATGCCGAACCAGATGAGATCAAAGCCTGCTTGCTTGATCATGGGGATCACCACCGCCGTGGTGAGCACGATCATCGAGATGCCGTCGAGCGCCGTGCCGAGCACGATATACATGAACGTGAGCGCGGCGATGAGCGCATAGGGACTGAGATGGAGGCTGTCGACCCACTGGGCGAGGGCGATCGGCACGCCGGTATAGGCCATCGATGTCGACATGAACGAGGCGCCCGCCAGGATCAACATGATCATGCAGGTGATGCGCGTGGTTCCCATGACGCTCTGCCAGAAGGCTTGCCACGACAGCGTACCCGACCACCAGGCGATGGCGAAGGAGCCGAGCACGCCCCAGGCCGCACACTCCGTCGCGGTGGCCCAACCGAACAGCAGCGTCAGGAAGACGAGGAGGATCAAGAGTGTGCAGGGAATGAGGTTGGCCGACTCGCGCAACCGCTCGCGCCACGCCATGGGAGGATCAGCCGGCGGCGTCTTGTCGGGATTGCCCAAAGACCAGGCGGCGATGTAGCCGGAATAGAGGACCATCACCAGAAGTCCGGGCAGGAAGCCGGCAAGGAAGACCTGGATGATGGAAACGTTGGCGGCCACCGCATACACCACCATGGTGATGGAGGGCGGGATGAGGATGCCGAGGGTACCGGCGCCGGCCAGCGACCCGAGGCTTACCGTCTCGTCATAGCCGCGCTTCTTCAATTCGGGCAGCGCGATCTTGGCGACGGTCGCGCAGGTGGCGGCCGACGATCCCGACACGGATCCGAAGATGCCGCAGGCCAGCACGTTGACGTGCATCAGCCGGCCCGGCAGCCAATTGAGCCACGGCGCAAGACCGCGGAACATCTCCTCGGACAGACGCGTGCGGAAAAGGATCTCGCCCATCCAGATGAACAGCGGCAGGGCGGCCAGCGACCAAGAGGCGCTGTTGCCCCATACCGTCGTGGCGAGGACGGCGCCGGCCGGAAGGTTGCCGGGCGCGAACTGCATCGCCACCCAACCGCAGGCGAGGAGGCTGATGGCGATCCACAGGCCGCCCGCCAGGAACACCGTCAGCAGGACGGCAAGCAGCACCGAGATGCCGACCACGTCCACCGTCAGACCCCGCTCTGGATGGCGCGCTCGACGACCTCGTCGGCGCTGGTGGGTGGCGGCTTCTCGTAGCGCGGCGCACCGCCGCCAAGGACGTGGACGAGCTCATCGAGGAAGGCGATGGCGAGGATCACGAGGCCGCCTGCGTAGCCGAGCTGCGGGATCCACAGCGGCACCGCGATCACACCCTGCGACATGTCGTCGATGGTCCATGACAGCCTGGTCATGGCGACCGCGTGCCACGCGAAGAAGCCGATGAAACCAAGACCGACGAGGAGCGAGAACACCTCGAAATACCAGCGGACAGGACCGCGGAACCGATCGATCAGCAGCCCGACCCGGATCATCTCGCCCGACCGGAACGTGTGGGCGAGGCCGAGAAACGCCATGGCGGCCATCGCCCAGGACGTGAAGTCGTCGCCAGACGGCACGTTGAAGCCGAGCTTGCGGCCGGCCGACAGGGCCATCATCAGAACGAAGATGACGACGAGGAAGAAGCCCGCCGCGTAGCCGGAAAAGAGGTAGAGCCGATCGAGGGCGACGCGGAGCATCGGTCAGCCTCGGGACGCGCTGCCGCTGCCGGCAGTCGCCTTACCACGCGCCTTGATCATGCTGCGTCCGTGTTCCCCATGCCCACCGCCAATGGGCGGCCGTCAAGCAAGCTAGCGGCAGGGACAGGCATGTCAACAAAATGTTGACGTTTTGTTTGTGAGTTGCGAATGGGAGGTGAGCCGGTGGCTGTCTAGAGGGTTAGAATGACCACACGCTGGAACTTCTGGATCGATCGCGGCGGCACCTTTACGGACGTGCTGGGGCTCGATCCCGCCGGCCGCATCCACGCCCGCAAGCTGCTCTCGGACAATCCAGGCGCCTACACTGACGCGGCCGTGCAGGGCATCCGCGATCTGCTCGGCCTCAAGTCGGGCGAGACCATTGCGGCCGGCATCATCGGCGACGTGCGCATGGGCACGACAGTGGCCACCAATGCGCTGCTCGAGCGCAGGGGCGAGCGCATGGCACTCATGGTCACCAAAGGGTTCCGTGACGGCTTGCGCATCGGCTATCAGGCGCGGCCGAACATCTTCGCCCGCAACATCGTCAAGCCGGCCGAGCTCTACGCCCGCATCGTCGAGGTGGACGAGCGCGTGCTGGCCGACGGCGCGGTCGAGAAGACGCCCGATCTCGCGACCGTGCGGCGCGATCTCCAAGGGCTCAAGGCGGACGGCCTCCAGGCGCTGGCCATCGTGTTCGTGCATGCCTACCGCTATCCGACACATGAAGCGGCGGTGGCGAGCCTGGCGCGCGCCATGGGCTTTGCGCAAGTGTCGGTCTCGCACGAGGTGTCGCCGCTCATCAAGTTCGTCGGGCGCGGCGACACGACCGTCGTCGACGCCTATTTGTCGCCAATCCTCGAGCGCTACGTGGCCCAGGTGTCGCGCGAGCTCGACGTGGAGCGCACCGGGGCGCGGCTGATGTTCATGATGTCGTCGGGCGGGCTCACGGCGGCAGAGCTGTTCCAGGGCAAGGACGCGATCCTCTCGGGGCCCGCAGGCGGAGTTGTCGGCATGGCCGAGACGGCCCGCACGGCCGGCTTCAGCCAGGTGATCGGCTTCGATATGGGCGGCACGTCGACGGACGTGACGCACTATGACGCGCGCGACGGTTACGAGCGGGCCTTCGAGACGGAGGTGGCCGGCGTGCGCATCCGCGCCCCGATGATGATGATCAATACTGTGGCGGCGGGCGGCGGCTCGATCCTGCACTTCGACGGCTCGCGGTTTCGCGTCGGGCCGGATTCGGCGGGGGCCGATCCGGGACCGAAGAGCTATCGCCGCGGCGGCCCGCTCACCGTCACCGACGCCAACGTCATGGTCGGCAAGCTCATCCCCGACTATTTCCCGAAAATCTTCGGACCCGGCCAGGATCGGCCGCTCGACGCCGACACGGTGCGGCAAGCCTTTGCGGCGCTGGCGACGGACGTCGACGACGGGCGCTCGCCCGAAGACGTTGCCGACGGCTTCATCCAGATCGCCGTCGCCAGCATGACCGAGGCCATCAAGAAAATCTCGGTGCAGCGCGGCTATGACATCACGTCCTATGTGCTGAACTGCTTCGGGGGCGCCGCGGGACAGCACGCTTGCCTGGTGGCGGACGCGCTCGGCGTGCGCACCATCCTAATCCATCCGCTGTCCGGGCTTCTGTCTGCCTACGGAATGGGATTGGCGAATGTGCGCGCCAGCCGGCAGAGGACCCTCGACGCGCCGCTCGACAGCAAAGCGCCGGCCGCCATCGAATCCGCCATCCAGCCACTGAAGCGCGAATGCCTGGACGAGCTCGCAGCGCAGGGGGTTTCGGCGGGCAGCGCCACCGTCGAGGTGCGAGCGCATGTGCGTTATGGCGGAACCGACACAAGTCTCGCCGTCCCGGCAGCGTCCGTCGCCGAGATGCAGCGGGCCTTCGAGGAATCGCATCGCCGCCGTTTCGGCTTCATCGACACGACAAAGAGTCTCGTCGTCGACGCCGTCGAGGTGGAGGCGACGGGTGGCGGGGCGGCGTTCGTCGAGACCGAGACGCCCGCCGCACAGTCGCGCCATGGCGATCCCGTGCCGGCGCGGTCGACGCGCTTCCTGAGCGGGGGCCGCTGGCACGCCGGAGCGGTCTTCCTGCGCAAGGCATTGGGCGCCGGTCAATCCGTCGATGGTCCGGCCATCATCATCGAGGAAAATCAGACGGTCGTTGTGGAGGATGGTTGGCGCGGGCGCATCACCCGGCACGATCACTTGCTGCTCGAGCGTGTCGTTGCCCTGCCCAGGCGCCATGCGCTCGGCACCGCTGCCGATCCGGTGATGCTGGAAATCTTCAACAGCCTGTTCATGTCGATTGCCGAGCAAATGGGGGTCACGCTGCAGAATACCGCCTACTCGGTGAACATCAAGGAGCGCCTCGATTTCTCCTGCGCGGTGTTCGACGCCGAGGGCTCGCTCGTCGCCAATGCGCCGCACATGCCCGTGCATCTCGGCTCCATGGATAAGTCGGTGCAGACCATCATCGCCCAGAACGAAGCGATAAAGCCTGGTGAAGTGTTCTGCCTCAACGCGCCCTACAATGGCGGCACGCATCTCCCCGACATCACCGTCTGCACGCCGGTCTTCGACGAGGCGGGCCGTAAGATCCTGTTCTGGGTGGCGTCGCGCGGCCACCACGCCGACGTTGGCGGCGTGGCGCCGGGCTCCATGTCGCCGCTGGCGACGAGCATCGAGGAGGAAGGCGTCTATATCGACAACTTCAAGGTCGTCGAGGAAGGTCGTTTCCGCGAGACGGAGCTCGTCGCTCTGCTCAAGGGCGCCAAGTATCCGGCCCGCAACGTCATCCAGAACGTCAATGACCTCAAGGCGCAAATCGCCGCCAACGAGAAGGGCGTCGTCGAACTCAGGAAGATGATCGCCCATTTCGGCCTGCCCGTCGTCGAGGCCTATATGGGGCATGTGCAGGACAACGCCGCCGAAAGCGTGCGCCGGCTGCTCGACCGGCTGCACGATTCGTCGTTCGCCTACGAGATGGACCAAGGCGCCGTCATCCGCGTCAAGATCGGCATCGACAAGGAGAAGCGCGAGGCGGTCGTCGATTTCACCGGCACGTCGGAGCAGCGTCCCGACAACTTCAACGCCCCGGCGCCGGTGACGCGCGCTGCCGTGCTCTACGTCTTCCGCGTCATGGTGGACGACGACATCCCGATGAACGCCGGCTGCCTGAGGCCGATCCGCATCGTCATCCCGGACGGCTCGATGCTGTCGCCGCGCTATCCGGCCGCGGTGGTGGCCGGCAATGTTGAGACCAGCCAGGCGGTGACCAACTGCCTGTTCGGGGCGCTCGGCGCGCTCGCGGCCGCGCAGGGCACCATGAACAATCTCACCTTCGGCAATGCCCGCCACCAGTATTACGAAACCATCTGCTCGGGCGCGCCGGCCGGCGAGGGCTTCAACGGCGCCGACGCCGTGCACACGCACATGACCAATTCGCGCCTCACCGATCCGGAAATCCTCGAGACGCGCTTTCCCGTCGTGCTCGAGGATTTTCACATCCGCTTCGGGTCCGGGGGCAAGGGACGGTGGCACGCCGGCGGCGGCATCAGGCGCACCTTGCGTTTCCGCGAGAGAATGGATTGCGCCATCCTGTCGGGCCATCGCCGCGTGCGGCCCTTCGGTCTCGAGGGCGGCGAGCCGGGCGAGACCGGCCGTAACGAGGTGCGCCGCCTGAACGGCACGGTCGAGCCGCTCAAGGGCTGCGATCAGACGGTGCTGGAAGCCGGAGAGGCGATCACGGTGGCGACGCCAACGGGCGGGGGATACGGCAAGGAGGAGTGAGCTGGCGATGCTTCGACGTTGGCCGGCTCGCCTGGTGCCGAGGAGCAGCACGTACGCTGGCGCACGACTCGTTCGCGACGCCGTCGACCAGGCAAAACCCTGGCTGCACTTTCTGCGTATTTCGGCGGAAACGCCAGGAGTGTGCAGATGCCGCGTGCCGTTGCGCCATTGAGCGCCATAACGCTGTCGCTTGGCCTGAGGTGGGCGCGATGCCCCTTTGTTGTTGTTGTGCTTGTTCTGGCCGCGTTTGCCGCACACGTGTCGACCGCGGGGCTTGTCGCTCCGGCACACGCTCAGACGCGGCTGCCGCGCGAGCTGCACAAGGTGAGTATCGGCAAAGTGACGACTCACTTCGGCGGCGTGCGCGACAAGAGCATGCGCGACATGCCGCTGGAATTCTCGGTCGCGCAACTTTGGTTCACGTTCCGCGGCGATCGAAAGCGCTATGTGTTCCGGCCGCGCGGCGAGCTGTTCTTCAGCGATTGGCGCTTCGATATCTTCTCGCCGGAGGGTCGCCGCGTCCTCTTGCTCCAGGATCGGTTTGGTCCCTACCACGTGGTGAGCGTCGACAAGCTGCGAGCCTATCTCGAACGCAAGATCGATCCGGATCAAGTCTTGACCGGCGCCGCTCCTGCGGCTTCGTCGCCGGCCGGCGTCCATGATGACGGCCGGTGGACGTTGAGCGACACCATCGAATTCAAGTTCACCTGCTGTGGCGAGACCTCGATCAAGCAAGTCAAACTGGACTCGCCGCCGCGATAGCCGTCACGCAAATCGATCTGACAGCGAGAAGCAACTGAGGCGTACGTGTGAGGCGATGAAGCCGGCCGCGCGGCAGGCGTTTAATAGCGGCCGATGCGGCCGATGCGGCCGGGCGGCCTCGGATCGTCCTCACCGCTGGAATAGCGGCGGTCGCGGGAGGTGTCGCGATAGGATTGCTGCGCCGTCGCGCCGCGATAGCCGTCGGACGTTCTGGCGTTCGTATTGTTGTCGCGAGCGTTCGGGATATTGGTCGGACTGCCCCGACATGATCGAGCGCGCCGTGTCCACGGCCTGCCCGTCATCATCCATCGGTTCGTCGGCCATGCCTTCCTGGGATTGCAACGAGCCGCGGCCGGCTTGCACGGGCGCCTCCTTGTAGAGATCGCGCGACAACGGCGGCGCGGAGGCGCCGCTGGCGGCGCGCGCCGAATAGCCGCCGCTGCGCTCCACCGCCACCGTGCTGGCAGTACGGTCGTGCTGCACCGGCGGATAGCCCCTCGGCGCGCCGGCGACCTGCAGGCGCGCCTGCCATTTCAACACCGGCTTGCACACCGTGCGCCCGCTCTGCCGCCGCGCCAGGTCGACATGGAAGTGATTGTAGTGGAAGGCATCGGAGCCCGGCCCCAGCACGGTCGAGAAATATTGGCAGGCGCCAAGGAAGATCTCGCGCAAGAATTCCTGCTCGCGCGGATCGCCGCGCCAGCCGCGCTCCACCGTCACTTCATGGCCGTCGGCGAAGCGGAAGGCGAAGATGTCGGCGGCATTGCCGAAGGCGTGCTCGGAAATGTTGCCGCCTGGTTGACCGTTCACGGCGCGGCACGAATAGGAACCGGCCTTCATCTCGGTCACTTGGGTGCGGAGATAGAGCTGTGCCGCCGGCTGCACGACGTCGGCCAGCCAATGGTCGATCGTGTTGATGGCCGGACAGGCGAGCACCGCCTTGCTGCTGAGCGCGACGGCGCCGTTGCCGAACGCCGCGACGCGGAAGGGAAAGTCCATGCCGCAAGCGCCGCCCGAGCCGTCGATAGCCGGCATCGGTTCCGTGTAGGCGGTGGCCTGCACTGCCTTCTGGCCGAGACATTCCTCTTCAGCCTGGCGGCGCCACGGATCGCGCGTTGCGAACATGCGCATGCCGCAGCCGGCCAGAAGGCCGCATACGACAAGAATGCCGATGATGCCGCGAGTGCGGCGCGCCATACGCAAAACTCCGCGCGCGAGACGCGGACAATGCGAGGTTCTTTCCTAACGATTGATCAACGATGCGGGCGCTGCCGGGGTCACGGTTAACGACCCGCGTTGGCGTCGGCTTGCAACGCAACGCCGAGCACGTCATCGGGACTCACGTGCCGCCAGCACCGCAAGCATTTGCGGAAAATTTGCGGCGGAAACACGGGAACAATTCTTTGCATTGCAAGTGTTGGGGAAGCTGTGCGGTGGAAACTACGCAATGGTTGTCAACGATTTAACCGATGATTAACCGACATGAACTGGACGATGATGCAGCGCATATAGCAACCACCTTTGAGCTTGGCTGTTCTGCTGCTAGTCTCCTTGCAGGTCTTGAGGACGGAGGTCACCGATGGGCCTGACGCTGAAGCTCGCCGTTCTGCAAAATCTGAACGTGCTGGCGATGGGCGCCGCCTTCCTGCTGATCGGCGCTATCGTGATAGGAGCCTTCTGAACGCTACGGGGCGTATTTCCCACGACAAAAAGCAGAAACAGATTTGCCGCCGCCGGACCCCATCCGGCGGCGTTGCTTTTGGCGTACCGTGACCGACAACTTGCCTTCGGAAGCCAGCGCGGACGTGGCGGCCGTGCATCGCTTGTCGAGTTTGAAGCGCTGCTTCCTGGCGTCGCGTTGATTTGGCTGCCACTCCCTGCGCATGATCGCCGCCGTGTTTGGGACGCGCCTTTCGGAGGCGGGAACGAAGCCTCGCGAGTTTCTGCGCGGCGATCGCTGCCGCGCGGCGCGCCCTCAATCAAAGGACGGGGAGATGCGACATGAACGGCAAGCCACCACTAACGCCTGAGCAGAGCGCGACGATCGAGCGCGTCATGCATGAATTCAAGGAGGGCGAGCTGAGGTCGGGCACCGGCGCGCCGGTGGAAAGCCGCGAGCAGGCGGTGGCGATCGCGCTGAAGGAAGCGGGCGCCAGCGACCGTGAGACGCCCGAAGACAATGCCGAGAATCTGGCCGAGACGAAGGAGCGGGAAGCCGCCGGCGAGACCGCCGAGGCGGAGACCGAAGGCGAGGCCGCCCAGGAGCAGACGCTCGCCAAGGGGGCGGCCCGGCGGACCAGCTCGCGCCGTTCGGGACGCGCGGCAGCCGGACGCAAAAGCGCAACGGCGGCGGCGCGCCGAGCCACGCCACGGCGCAGGAAGGCTGCCACGTCCCGCGCAAGCTCGCGCGGCACGGCCCGCAAATCGGTCCGCAAGGTGACGCGGGGCAAGAAGAAGCCGGCAGGACGTACGGCCAAGAAGACGGCGCGGCCAAAGGCCTCGAAGGCCAAGGCCGTCAAACGCGTGGCCAAGCGCAAAACGGCCCGCTCGACGGCGCGCCGCAGCAGCGCGCGCCGCGCGGGGGCCCGGAAATCGCCGCGGGGGCGCCGTTGAGCCTGTTCTAGCCTCGGCTAAGCGCAAAGGGGGGTTAGCCGGCCGGTTTCGGCGGTCTGACGCGAGAAGGGGCCTCGGCTGCCCGCCTTGCGGCGGGGCCCCTTTTGCTGAATTGCAACAGTTCCCATATAGTCTCGCGTAACGGGGCAGCAGGCCCCACAGGGGAATCGACCATGAGGATGTTTCTTTCGCGCAGCGGCGGTTTGGCCCTCGCAACGATCGCGGCGCTGGCTTTCGCCGTGAGCGTCGCGGATGCGCGCGTCGGTGGCGGACGCAGCTCCGGCAGCCGCGGCGATCGTACGTTCCAGCCGCCATCCAGCACCAACGTCGCGCCGAACTCGCAGAACATCAACCGCAGCGTGGCGCAGCCGAGCCAGGTTCAGCGGCAGGCGGCCCCGACTGCGGGCGCCGCAAGCACCGGCTCGCGCTTCGGCGGCTTCGCGGGCGGACTGTTCGCCGGTCTGCTTGGCGCCGGCCTCATCGGCATGCTGATGGGCGGCGGCTTCTTGAGCGGCCTGTCGGGCCTCGGCTCCATTCTCGGCCTCTTGCTGCAGGTGGGCCTGATCGCCGGCGTGATCTACTTCGTGGTGCAGTTCTTCCGCCGCCGCTCGCAGGCGCAACAGCCAGCCTATGCGGGCCGGATGGCCCGCTCGCCCATCGATGACGGGCAGCGGCGCGGCCTCGGCGGCATGGGCGCCGGCGGCTTCGGTGCCGCGCCCAGCGACGCGGTCACCATCGAGCAGCGCGACTACCAAGAGTTCGAGCAGCTTCTCGCCGACCTGCAAACGGCGTCGAGCCGCGAGGACGTGGGCACCATTCGGCGCGTCACCACGCCCGAGATGGCTTCCTATATCGAAGAGGACATCTCCGAGAATCAGCGCAAGGGCCTCGTCAACGAGGTGTCGGACGTGAAGTTCCTCGACGGCGACCTGTCGGAAGCCTGGCGCGAGGGCGACAGCGAATACGCCACCGTCGGCATGCGCTTCTCGCTCGTCGACGTGACCAAGGAGCGGGCCACGGGACGCATCGTCGACGGTTCGACCACGCCGATGACGATCACCGAAGTGTGGACCTTCCGGCGCGAGCGCGGCGACGGCTGGAAGCTGTCGGCCATTCAGCAGGCCTGAGCGGCGTTGCTAGTTTGAAGCGGCCGGAGGTTTTCCTCCGGCCGTTTTTCTTTCGTCGCGTCTGGTGCGTCGCTCGTTTCCTTCTCCACCTTGGTCGCGAGCCGAGAAATGAGCAGGGTGCCGCTTCGCCTGACCTTGATGGTCCAGCTGCGTTCCTTGTCCTCCTCGTCGGCTAGGGGCGCGGTGCAGCCAGCGCCGATGTGCTGCAGAGCACAGCGAAGGCAAGACCGAGCGATGCGGACGCCGATTCTTCCTGCATTGTGCAATGCCCCCGTGCTCCCGCGCACGGCCGGTTTGCCCGGCTTGGTTAATCCTCAGGCCAAGCAGGAGTCGTGTCGATGCGCTTCATCGTCCTCATTGTGTTGATCGTGCTCACCGCCCTCGGCGCCACCTCGCGCGCCGGACGGGACGGCGAGACCGCGCACGCCGAGTAGGCAGGCGGTTCCCGGCGCGCCATGCACCGCGTGGCGGGAAGGGGTACCTCGCTGCATCGGGTCACGCGTCAGGCTCGACGTTCTTTTCCCTCGCGCGTTCGCCCGGAAATGACAGGCCGGCTTACCCGAACAGGAGCGGCAGCCGCCGCGGACCGCGCACCGTGCCTTCCGACCATTTCATCGGCTGCGACGCATCGAGGCGGAACACCGGCTTTGCCTTGAGGAACTCCTCGAGCGCCACCTTCATCTCCATGCGCGCCAGGTTTGAGCCGACGCAGCGATGGATGCCGAGCCCGAAGGCGGCGTGGCGGTTCTGCTGGCGATCGAGGATCACCTTTTCGGCATCGGGAAAAATGCTCGGGTCGCGATTGGCGGCCGGGAACGACAGGAGCACCATCTGGCCCTCCTTCATCGGACAGCCGTTGATGGCCGTCTCCTTGACCACCTCGCGCGCCATGGTGACCGGCGCATAGGCGCGCAGGAATTCCTCGACTGCCGTGTCCACGAGCTGGGGTTCGTTGATAAGCCGCTCGCGATCCGTCGGCACCTTGGCGAGGTGCCACAGGCACGAGCCGATGGCGCTCCAGGTGGTGTCGATGCCGGCGATGAGCAAGAGGCGCAAAGAGCCGATGACGTGGTCTTCCGTCAGCGGCTGGCCGTCGCTCTTGGCACTCATCAAATAGGAGATCAGGTCGTCGGTCGGCTTGTCGCGCCGCTTGGCGATCTCCTGCAAGAAATAAGCCTGCATCTCGCCGCTGGCGCGGATCACCGCCTGGATTTCGGTGATGCCGAGCTCCAGCACCTCGTAGATCCATTTGCGGAACAGATCGCCGTCGTCCTCGGGGATGCCCAGCATGTGGGCGATGACGCGGGGCGGGATCTCCTGCGCATATTGCACGGCGCCGTCGCAACCCTTGGCGTCGAACTTGGCGATGAGCTCGCGGCAGATGCCACGGGTGCGTGCCTCGTGGCGCGCCACGGCGGCCGGCGTGAAGGGCGGCAGCAGAACCTGCTTGGCGGACTTGTGATAGGGCGGATCGGAGGTGATGGGCGGGGCCGGGATGCCCTTCGGCGGCGGCTCCTCGCGCACGATGATGCGCCGCGATGAGAAGTGCTCAGTGTCCATGGCGATAGCGCGCACATCGTCGTAACGCGAGGGGAAGTAGACGCCACGGAACCGGTCGGTATGGGCGACCGGACATTTCTGGCGCAGCTCCTCCCAGATCGGGAAAGGGTCCTCGATCCAGGCGGGATGGAGATGGTCGAAATCGCTGGTCCAGTCCGAAACGGGCGGGCGGGTGTTCATGGGGTCCTCGTCATTCCTCGATGATCTCGATGGCGAACTCGGGACAGTTGGTCTTGGCGAGGTGCGCCTTGGCCTCGAGGGCGTCCGGCACCTTGCCGTCGCCGCGCTCAATCGCGTTGCCGAGCTCATCGAGATCGAACAGCTCCGGCGCGATGGCGTAGCAGCGCGCATGTCCCTGGCAGCGTTCGCGGTCGACTTTCACGCGCAACGTCTTCGTCGCCATGAGGCATCCTCCCGGCCGCACCGAGGCCTAGTCTTGCGAAAATAGCGAGCTTCATGGCGGCTGGAAAGCTAAAGATGACGCCAGCGTCATGAATTTCTTAGCTACCGTCGCTTCCGCCCGCGACGTGGCTTTTGGCCCGGCCAGCCACCGGTGGAACGGGCGGAACTCGTGGCGGCGCCGAGCGGCAGCTCGCGATTGTGCGGTCCCATCTCGTCGAGGGTCGGCTTGCGGGCGCGGGTCTTGACGGCGTCCGGCCCGCCGGCAACGGGCGGCAGATTGGCAGCCTCGCCATATTTGCGCGCGCCCTCGAAGCTGCCGGCCTTCTGCTCCACGTCGACCTGGCGGGCGAGGGGATCGTCGGCCACCGCGAGCTCGGTGGCCTGTAGGCGCTTGATCTCGTCGCGCAGGCGGGCCGCCGTCTCGAAATCGAGATCGGCTGCGGCCGCGCGCATGCGCTTCTCGAGATCCGCCACCACCGCCTTGAGATTGTGGCCGATGGGCGCCGCGTCCTCGGCGAGACCGGCATCGACCGTGACGCGGTCGCGCTCGTAGACGCTCTCCAGGATGTCGGCGATGTTCTTGCGAATCGACTGCGGCGTGATGCCGTTCTGCTTGTTCCAGGCGACTTGCTTCTCGCGCCGCCGCTCGGTCTCGGCCATGGCGCGCTCCAGCGATCCTGTCATGTGGTCGGCGTAGAGGATGACGCGCCCGTCGACGTTGCGGGCGGCGCGCCCGATGGTCTGGATCAGCGACGTCTCGGAACGCAGAAACCCTTCCTTGTCGGCATCGAGGATGGCAACGAGCGCGCATTCGGGAATGTCGAGGCCCTCGCGCAGGAGGTTGATGCCGACCAGCACGTCGAAAGCGCCGAGCCGCAGATCGCGGATGATCTCGATGCGCTCCAGCGTCTCGATATCGGAATGCATGTAGCGCACGCGCACGCCGTTCTCGTGCAGATATTCGGTGAGATCCTCGGCCATGCGCTTGGTCAGCACGGTGACGAGGGTGCGATAGCCGCGGCGCGCCGTCTCGCGGACCTCGCCGAGAAGATCGTCAACCTGCGAACGGGCGGGGCGCACCTCGACCACCGGATCGATAAGCCCGGTGGGGCGGATGACCTGCTCGACGAAGATGCCGCCCGACTGTTCCATTTCCCAGCCGCCGGGCGTCGCCGAGACACTGACGGTTTGCGGCCGCATGGCGTCCCACTCCTCGAAACGCAGCGGCCGGTTGTCCATGCATGACGGCAGGCGGAAGCCGTATTCGGCCAGCGTCGCCTTGCGGCGGAAGTCGCCGCGATACATGCCGCCGAGCTGCGGCACCGTGACGTGGCTCTCGTCCACGAAGACGAGGGCGTTGTCGGGCAGATATTCGAACAGCGTCGGCGGCGGTTCGCCCGCCCGGCGGCCGGTGAGATAGCGCGAATAGTTCTCGATTCCGGCGCAGACGCCGGTGGCCTCCAGCATTTCGAGATCGAAGGTGGTGCGCTGCTCTAGTCGCTGGGCTTCGAGCAGCCGTCCCATGCGGATCAGCTCTTCGATCCGCCACTTCAGCTCTTCCTTGATCGACTTGATGGCCTGCGCCAAGGTCGGCCTCGGCGTCACGTAGTGTGAGTTGGCATAGACCTTGATGAAGGACAGATCGGAGGTCTTGTGGCCGGTGAGGGGATCGAACTCGACGATCGACTCCACCTCGTCGCCGAAAAGGCCGATGCGCCAGGCGCGATCCTCATAGTGGGCCGGGAACAGCTCGATCACGTCGCCGCGCACGCGGAAGGTGCCGCGCGTGAAGTCGCCGGCGGTGCGGCGATAGTGCAGGGCCACCATGTCGGCGATGAGCTGGCGCTGCTCGATGCGCTCGCCGACCTTCACCGAGAAGGTCATGGCCGTATAGGTCTCGACCGAGCCGATGCCGTAGATGCACGAAACCGAGGCGACGATGATCACGTCGTCGCGCTCGATCAGCGCCCGCGTCGCCGCATGGCGCATGCGGTCGATCTGCTCGTTGATCGATGATTCTTTCTCGATGTAGGTGTCCGAGCGCGGCACATAGGCTTCCGGCTGGTAGTAGTCGTAGTAGGAGACGAAATACTCGACGGCGTTGTCAGGAAAGAACGACTTGAACTCGCCATAGAGCTGCGCGGCGAGCGTCTTGTTGGGCGCAAGCACCAGGGCCGGGCGCTGGGTGGCGGCGATGACCTGGGCGGCCGTGAAGGTCTTGCCGGAACCGGTGACGCCGAGCAGCACTTGGTCGCGCTCGAGGCGCCGCACGCCGTCGACCAGCTCGGCGATCGCCTGCGGTTGGTCGCCCTTCGGCTCGTAGTCCGACACGAGGTTGAAGGCGATGCCGCCCTCGGATTTTTCCGGTCGCGGCGGCCGGTGTGGCGTCCACGGCTTGCCGTCCTTGTGCAGCGGATTGCCTTCGAGCAGCAATTTCGACAGCGCCGAGACGGTGGCCGAGACGCCGGTGGAGGGAAGCTCCATGGTGGCGTCCTCGGCGCCGGCCACGTTGCCCTCGCGCACGCGGCGGGGCGCCGACTTGAGGATCTCGTCGCGCGTCAGGCTGGTGTCGGCCTCGCCCCAGCGGCGGCCCTTGGCCGCCTCGCCCGCGTCGAAGTCGGCCTGCGGTTTCTCCGCCAGGCCATGACGATCGCTGGCGGCCGTGCCCGGCGCCGCCCGTCCCTTGACGAGGGCGGGGTTGAGCAGCTCGGCGAGATGCTGGTCGAGCGGCTTCAGCTCGGGCTTGGCGGCTTTCGAGCGCGGCGCCCGCGTCGGGTCTTTCGGCGGTTTGGGCATCGCTGAAATATGGCCCGCGAAAACAAAAAGGCAAACGTGACGGCGACCTTGGCCGTGGCTCCAAACACTTCCTGCCGTTTCAGGGGGTCAGGACCTGTCAGGATGATGTATGGGCGCGTCAGCTTAGCTTGCCTGGCGCTCGACCTTCGCGAACGGACTGAGGCGCAGCCAGGTGTGCATCGAGCGGGCGATGGCCTTGTCGCCGATAAGCTCGATATGGCCGGCATCCACCTCGGCTCTCAACGTCGAAAGGCCCATCCAAACCGCCGTCATGCTGCGGAGCGAGCTGCGCACGTCGAGATCGACCTCGAAACCGGGGTCCACACTGCACAGATCCACCTTGCCGCCATCGATGACCAGCCACCAGAATTGGTGTGCGGCGCGGAGCTCCGGATATTCGAACTTTACCGTGCATCGACGGGTCGGCAGCGGCGTCGGGTCGAGGTTGCGGCGCATGTCCCACATCAGCAGCGAGGGATCCAGGTTCTTCAGCGATAGCGACGATTCCACCCAGCGCTGACCCCACGCCCCGAGCGACATGACCACGTCCCGCAGGTCCTCACCGGCCTTGGTGAGCTTGTAGTCGAAGACGCCCGGCTGCCCGGTCGGATCGGCGGCAATGACGCCGGCCTCCTCGAGCTCCTTGAGGCGCCTCGACAGCAAGGTCGGCGACATGCGCGGCACGCCACGTCGGATGTCATTGAAGCGGGTCGAGCCACACAGCATTTCGCGCAGCACCAGCGCCGTCCAGCGCGAGCAGATGACCTCCGCCGCCATGGCGACCGGGCAGAATTGCCCGTAACTGCCTCGATCTGAGTTCGTGTTCACACGATCGCCCTTCAAACGATGGTCCCTGGCGTGGAACGCCCGCGGTCAGGTAGTACAGATAGTATAGCGCGGACGTTCTTGCTCGCCATATGAGCCGCCTCAAGCCGCCTCAAACCCAGGGCCTGAGGCCGATTTCGGACGCCGCAGCGGTCCGGCCACGGCGGGGATACACTTCCTGGACTGGAAGGGCGCCGGCCGCCCCTGCAATGATCGGCCTCATGCTATCGCGCTGAACAAGGGAGAACACTATGAGCGTGGTCACACCAATCAAGGCGGAGCCGGTCCAGACCCGGCGCCCGGTCGACATCGCCCGCGAGCTTGGACCGCTCTTCGCGAAACGCGCCGAAACGGCGGACGAAGACGCATTTGTGGCCGAGGACTTCGCCTCATTGAAGGCGTCGGGCCTGGTCGAGGCCGGCGTGCCGGTTGAATTTGGAGGCGGCGGCGCCAGCGTCGACGAACTCGCCGAGATGCTGCGCACGCTCGCCCATCACAATGGGTCCACCGCGCTCGCCTTCTCCATGCACACCCACCAGGTGGCCATCCCGGCCTGGCGCTGGATCCATCAGAAGGCCGCCCCGGTGGAGCCGCTGCTGCGGCGCATCGCCAAGGAGCGCATCTTCCTGCTGTCGAGCGGCGGCTCCGATTGGATCGGCGGCTCAGGCAAGGCCGAGAAGGTGGAGGGTGGCTACCGCATCACGGCGCGAAAGGTCTTCTCATCCGGAGCCCCGACCGGTGACCTGTTGATGACCGGCGCCATCTTTGAAGCCGAGGGCCAGCCGCCGGCCGTGCTGCACTTCGGCGTTCCCATGAACTCGCCGCACGTGAAGGTGCTCGACAATTGGCGCACGCTCGGCATGCGCAGCACCGGCTCGCATGATGTCGCGATCGATGGGCATGTCGTGCCGGATGCCGGCGTGTCGCTGAGCCGCAAGGCGGGCGAATGGCATCCGCTGTTCCAGATCATCGCCACCATCGCGTTCCCGCTCGTCTACGCGGTCTATCTCGGGGTCGCCGAAAGTGCCCGCGACATCGCCATCGGACTCGCGAAAAAGAAGAAGCCGAGCCCGCATGTCGTGACGCTGGCCGGCCGCATGGAGACGGAGCTTGCCGGCGCGCGCCTGGCGCATGAATCGATGCTGGCAGCCGTGCGCCTCAATGCGCCCTCGGCCACCACCGTCAACCAGGTGATGATTGGCAAGAACCTGATGACGCAGCACGCCATCGCGGCGGTCGAGCTGGCCATGGAGCTCGCCGGTGGCGCCGGCTTCTATCGGGCGGCGGGCCTCGAGCGGCGCTTCCGCGACATCCAGGCGGCGCGCTATCACCCGCTGCAGTCAGGACCGCAGGCCGAATATGCGGGCGCCGTGGCGCTCGGCCTGCCGACCGATCGGATCTTCTAGGCGATCACCATCGTCGATGTGGCGCCCGTCGCACGCTTTTGCGGCGGGCGCTTCAATTGTGAGGGCGTTTGAGGCTAGCAAGGATCGCCGGCAACCTTGACGTTGCCGACGACCTGCCGGATGGCGGCCGGCGCCTCGGCGCCAAAGTCTGCCGCAACAAGATAACCGTCGCGGGCACGTTCCTGCAGGCGCGCCAGAACCGTCTGCCGCGCCTCGAAGATCAGGTCGCGATCCTTGCGGCCCTTGGCGTCCCGCGCCGTCATCCGATTGGCCTCGGAGGCAGCGCGGGCGAGGGTGACGGTCGCTTCGATGGCAAGCGCCCTGTTGGCCGGGTCGCAGAGGCTGCGGGCCGGCTGCTGATAGATGCAGTTGACGAGCTGGCTGAACAGCAGCGCCTGACGCACGACGTTGTCGTCATCGTCGAAGCGACCCCCGCTCGAGAATTGGCCGACCTGGATCATGCGGTAGAACGCCACCGACCCGATGGCTCCCAAGTCGCCCAGCGGGGTGGCGGCGGCACATGTGCGCAGCAGCGACGCGCTCTCCGCGGTCCCGAGACGGGCGGGGGACCAGAGCGGGGCGGTGCCGGCGCCGGGCGACCTGTCGCTTTGGCGGGAGCTCGCGCCATCATTCGCCGCAACGGACGTGCGCGAGGATGGCGAGCCGTAGTTCAGCCAGGTGTAAACCGCCAGGCCGCTTCCCACGAAGGCGACCATGGCGCCAAGTGCGGTGAGCAAGCCAGAGCCGACCGCCGGTCCCGGCTTCTGCGCCTTGTTGCGCATCTCGTTGACAATGGACATGGTCGGCTCCCCTCGATGCCGTCCGCTCCAGTTTCCGGTTGTAGTTTCAAGGCGTGACCAACCCCTTAATCACCCTGCCCCCCGCGCGTCGTCCAACCCCATGTCCCCCGCTCTCATCGAGGCCATCGGCATCGTCGCCGCCATCCTGACGACGCTCTGCTGGGTGCCGCAGGCCATCAAGGTGATCCGCACCCGCCACACCAGAGACCTGTCGCTGATCGCCCAGGCCGCCTTCGCGGCCGGCGTTCTCCTGTGGCTTATCTACGGCGTCCTCATCGTGAGCTGGCCGCTGATCATCGCCAACGCCATCACGCTCGCGGTGGCGACGACAATCCTCGCCCTCAAGCTGCGCCACGGATGATCCCGCTCCTGCAGCTCAATCAGAGACTCCCGTATGTCCACTCCCCCACAAGCCATCGTCGTGCCTGTCCTGCTCCTCGTCTGCTCCAACGTGTTCATGACCTTCGCCTGGTACGGACACTTGAAGTTCAAGACGACGCCCTTGTGGATCGCCGTGATGGCGAGCTGGGGCCTTGCCTTCGTGGAGTATTGGTTCGCGGTGCCGGCCAACCGCATTGGCAGCGCCGTCTATTCCACGGCGGAACTGAAGACCATCCAGGAAGCCATCACGCTTCTCGTCTTTGCCGGCTTCTCCACCTGGTATCTCAAGGAGCCGTTGGGCTGGAACCACGCGGTGGGCTTCTCGCTCATCGTGGCTGGCGCCTTCTTCGTGTTCAAGGACCGGCTCTGATGCACAGGTTCCGGCGCATGGTCAGCGCGACGGCGCGATCTCGTCCGCGCCGCCTCACGGGCGCGTGAATGACCCCGTCTCTCGGGGGTCGCCTTAGCGGCCCGTTAGGCATCGGAACATCCTGAGTCAAATCGGCGAAACCTGATTAGGCGGCGCGCGGTAGAAGGCAGGCCTACCGGGGGAATGGCCGATGACCTGCACGCTGCTGTGCGGAACCGATTTCGACTATTGGGCCATCGGACTCGCGGCGTTGATTTGCGCCGCGGGCTCGTGGATCGCCATCCGCGTCTTCGCCCGGGCGCGAGCCAGCGAGGGCGCTTCGCGCACGGGCTGGCTGCTGCTCGCGGCGGTGCCGGCCGGCGCCACCGTGTGGACCACGCATTTCCTCGGCCTCGTCGCCTTCCAGCGCGACCTGCCGGCCTCCTTCGAGCCGGCCATGCTGATGCTGTCGCTGTTCATCGCCATCGTCACGGCGATCGGCGGCTTCGCGCTCGCCACGTCGCGCCGCCTGAAAATCGCCGCCGAAGCCGGCGGCGCCATCGTCGGCCTCGGCATCGGCGCCATGCACTACGCCGGCATGTCGGCGTTCCGCGTCGCGGGCCGCATGGAATGGGACACGACGCTTGTTGCGCTGTCGCTGGCCGTTGAACTCGCCATGGGCGCGGTGGCGCTGAACCGCGTCATCCGGCCCATCACCTGCTACTGCAAGTACGGCGCGGCCAGCGCGCTGGCGCTGGCCATCGTCGGCATGCACGTCATCGGCTGGGGCGCCGTCCACATCGTGCCCGATCCTTCGATCGTCCTGCCTGCTGCGGTGATGCCGAGCGAATGGCTCGGTATCAGCGTCGCCAGCGTCGGCCTCCTGGTGATCGGCACGGGGCTGTCGTCCTATCTGCTCGACAACCGCTCGCGGGCCGAGGCCGAGGACCGCATGCGTCACCTGACGCGGCACGACATGCTCACCGGCCTTCCCAATCGCGCCTCGCTCGTCGAGCGGCTCGATCTCAACCTGGCGCTCGCCCGCCAGACGCGCAGCCAGCTCGCCGTGTTGCGCATGAATCTCAGTCGCTTCAAGGAGATCAACGACCTCTTCGGCCATCACGCCGGCGACCGCGTGCTCGTCGAGATCACCCGGCGCATGGGTGAGGTCTTGCGCAAGGGTGAATTCCTGGCGCGGGTCGGCGGCGACGAGTTCGCCGTCATCCAGGCCGCGGACGGCCAGCCCGAGGCGCCGTCGCGCCTCGCCGAGCGCCTGGCGCGCACGTTCGACGAGGGCTTTGTGGTCGGTGCGAGGCCCCTGCCGGTCGTGGTTTCCATCGGCATCGCGGTCTCGCCCGATCATGGCGAGGACCGCGAGCGTCTGCTCGCCAACGCAGAGATCGCCCTCGACCGGGCTCGCGAGAGCGGTCGCGGCTCGATCTGCACATTCGCGCAGGAAATGGACGAGACGACGCGTCGCCGCCGCGCCCTTGCGCACGACCTCGCCTTCGCGGTCGAGCGGCAGGAGCTCGAAATGTTCTATCAGGTGCAGGCCTCTGTCGCGACCGGTGAGGTCTGCGGCTTCGAGGCATTGATGCGCTGGCGCCATCCGGTACACGGCTTGGTGCGACCCGACGAATTCATCCCGCTGGCGGAGGAGAGCGGCCATATCGTCCGGCTCGGTGCCTTTGCGCTGGAGCGCGCCTGCCGCGATGCCGCCCAATGGCCTGCGCCGCTCAAAGTGGCGGTCAATCTGTCGCCGCTGCAGCTCGCCGAGGACGATCTCGCGCAACTCGTGCAAACGACGTTGCTCCATAGCGGCCTTTCACCGGCGCGCCTCGAGCTCGAGATCACCGAGTCAACGCTGATGCGCGACGTCGATCGCGCCGTGCACGTGTTGCGCCGGCTCAAGGCGCTTGGTGTCTCCATCGCCATGGATGATTTCGGCGTCGGCTATTCGTCCCTGTCGACGCTGCAGGTCTTCCCGTTCGACAAGATCAAGCTCGACAAGTCGTTTCTGGGCGAGGGCAGCGGCCGCCGCCAACGCCAGGCCATCGTGCGGGCCGTCATCAGCCTCGGTCGCTCGTTGTCCACCAAGGTGCTGGCCGAAGGTGTCGAGACGGCCGAGCACGTCGCCTTCCTGAGAGCCGAGGGCTGTGACGAGGCGCAGGGATACCTGCTCGGCAAGCCGGCGCCGCTCGCCGCCATCGAGAGCGTCGTCAGGGACCCCACCGCCGTCGCCCTGGCGGTCACCGGTCACGACGCCCACGACATGAGGTTGGCGAGCTGACGTGAATGCGTTCCGCAAAACGGTGCTTGCCTCGCGCCCGCTGTCGGCGGAGCCGGCGAGCGGCGCAATCGATCTACCGGTCGGTCGTCCGAGAGAGGGTTCGTTAACCGTCTGCTCCGAAACTCCGCCCAGGAGGCCCGTCGTGGGAGGAGACACGTTTCCCGAATTTCAAGCTGCGCTACGGGAAGCCGAGCGGCAGCTGCAGTGGGGTATTGACCCCGACAAGATGGACGTGGCCGCCGCGAAACTCGAAGCCATCGATCCCGACAGCCGGGTCGCCGTGCAGCTCAGACTAAAGGCGGGGCGCTCGCGTGCCGTGCGGCGCCGGCCGCTGTTGCCGGACAACGTTGCGTTCGTTGAAGTGCCGCCAGACGACTCGAATCTCAAGCAGAGCTGAACCGGCCGCCGTTGCGTGACCCATTGCGCGCCATTGTGCCCGCGCACCGGGCGCGATCTGACCATCTTGAGTCGGATGTCCGCTCTATGTGCTTGGCTTGGCGCAGGATCTTGCCCGAAGGGCGCGCACGCCCCTCGGCATCGTCCGCAAACGTCTTCGTGTGACAGATGAGCTAAATCGCGAAGTCCTCAGCCCTTTCCAAATCATCGCCGCTCTATTTCGGCCTCACCCTGAGGATGCGGCCGGCCCCCTGGTCCTGATCGGTGAGCAGATAGAGAAAGCCGTCAGGTCCTTGACGGACATCGCGAATGCGTACGTTCAGCCCCGCCAGCAGGCGCTCTTCCTTGACGACGCGACCGCCGGCCGTCTCCAGGCGGTTGAGATGTTGCTTGGCGAGCGCCCCGACGAACACGCTGTTGCGCCATTCGGGGAATTTGTCGCCGGTGTAGAAGGCCATGCCGGACGGGGCGATGGACGGGTCCCAATAGAAGACCGGTTGCTCCATGCCTTCTTTCTTGGTGCCGACGCCGATCTTGGTGCCTTCGTAGTTGACCCCAAAGGAGATCACCGGCCAGCCATAGTTGAGCCCCTTTCGCGGGATGTTGACCTCGTCGCCGCCGCGAGCCCCGTGCTCGACAGTCCACAATTCGCGGGAGGCCGGATTTATGGCAGCCGCCTGGATGTTGCGGTGTCCGTAGGACCAGACTTCCGGCTTGGCGTCGGCGCGGCCGACAAAGGGATTGTCGGGCGGTACCGAGCCGTCCGGGCGGATGCGAATCACCTTGCCGAGATGGGTCGAGAGCTCCTGGGCCTTGTCGCGCAGCTGAAAGCGCTCGCCGGTGGTGACGAACAAAGTGCCGTCCGGCGCGAAGGCGAGCCGCGAGCCGTAATGGAGGCTGCCCGCATAGGTTGGTTCCTGGCGGAAGATGACGGTGAGGTTTTCGAGGCCCGTGCCGGCCTCGTTGAGCCGCCCGCGTGCCGCTGTGGTGCCGTTGCCGCCGTCCCGCGGCTCGGCATAGGTGAGGTAAACGAGGCGGTTGGCGGCGAAATCGGGATCGAGCGCCACGTCGAGGAGCCCGCCTTGGCCCTCGGGGGAGACGGTGGGCGTGCCGGTCAGCGGCTGCGACAGCGCGCCTTCGGGCGTGACGAGGCGCAACCGGCCGGCCTTCTCGGTCACCAGCATGCGGCCATCAGGCAGGAAGGCGAGGCCCCAGGGCCGACTGAGTCCCTGGGCGACGCGTTCGACGACGATTTCGGCTTTCTCGGTTTTTTCGGTGAGGACAGGCTGGGCGGCCGCTTGGCTCAGCCCCCCGACGCTCATCATGCCGGCGGCGAGCGCAATTCTTGACGACCATCCCATTCAGACCTCCCGTGCGAACTCACGGGAGCACATAGGCATCGGGACGCAGAGATCAATCGCTCAGCGGAGGGTGGTGGTCTGGGCGGCGACCTGCGGACTATGGCCGTAACCGGTCTCCCAGCCGCTCATCGGCAGGGTGGCGACCGCCGCCAGCGTGCCCAGTGTCAGGATGATGACCAGGGCGAAGGAAAACTTGAACTGCCGCTCCGCTTCGGCCCGGCTGATCGAAGAGGCAGCCGCGTGGGCCCCTAGGTCATTCATGCGGATCGGATCGTTGACGTTCATAACCGTTCCCCTTCGGCGCGCCGGTTCCCGCGACGGACTACATCCGGCGTGGGAGGTATGGACCGCGGCGTCGCCCGATGATGTGCGCTGGCGCACACGAGATTTCGACTTTGGGGCGCCCAAGCGCAGGAGGGCGACCGGCCCCTCTGAACGTCACTTGGGTGTCCCAGCTTGCGGTAAAAACGGGGCGCTCAAGAAAAAGTTCCGCGCCGCCCCGGAAGAGCTCGGCAAGCCCCATTTCCCCCGCTGATCCTTGCCATGCGCAGGTTTCGCTTGCCCCCTCAGGGAGCCGGCACTACACGAAGCCGCTCCAACCTGTGGAGGATCCCGACTTGGCCTTTTTCTCGGACGCCCTCGCGCGCATGAAGCCCTCGGCCACCATGGTGGTGACCCAGAAGGCGCGCGACCTCAAAGCCCAAGGCAGGGACATCATCTCGCTGTCGGTCGGCGAGCCGGATTTCGACACCCCCGACCACATCAAGAAGGCGGCCGTGGCGGCGATCGATCGCAACGAGACGCGCTATCCGCCGGTCTCCGGAATCATCCCGCTGCGCGAGGCCGTCGCCAAGAAGTTCAAGCGCGAGAACAATCTCGACTACAAGCCGAGCCAAACCATCGTCGGCACCGGCGGAAAGCAAATTCTGTTCAACGCTTTCCTCGCCACGCTTAACGCCGGCGATGAGGTCATCATCCCGGCGCCGTTCTGGGTGAGCTATCCCGAAATGGTGGCGGTCTGCGGCGGCACGCCGGTGATTGCGCCGACGACGCTCGAGGACAATTTCAAGCTGAAGCCCGCGGCCCTCGAAAAGGCCATCACGCCACGGACCAAGTGGATCATCCTCAACTCACCCTCCAACCCTTCGGGAGCGGCCTACAGCTACGCCGAATTGAAGGCGCTCACCGACGTGCTGGTGAAGCACCCGCAAGTCTGGATCCTGCCCGACGACATGTACGAGCATCTCGTCTACGGCGACTTCAAGTTCGTGACGCCGGCCGAGATCGAGCCGCGCCTCTACGAGCGCACGCTGACCATGAACGGCGTCTCCAAGGCGTATGCCATGACGGGCTGGCGCATCGGCTACGCGGCGGGGCCGGAAAAGCTCATCAAGGCGATGGACACCCTGCAGGGCCAGCAAACGTCAGGCGCCTGCACCATCGCCCAGTGGGCGGCGGTCGAGGCGCTCAACGGTCCCCAGGATCACCTGCCGCACTTCAAGAAGTCCTTCGAGGAACGGCGCGACCTCGTCGTGTCGATGCTCAACCAGACGAGCTATCTCGAATGCCCCATGCCGGAGGGGGCCTTCTACGTCTATCCGTCTTGCGCCAAGGCCATCGGCCGCAAGGCGCCTTCCGGCAACACCATCAAAACGGACGAGGATTTCGTCACCGAGCTGCTGGAAGCCGAAGGGGTTGCGGTCGTGCATGGATCGGCCTTCGGGCTCGGTCCGAATTTCCGCCTGTCCTACGCCGCCTCCACCAAGGTGCTCGAGGACGCCTGCGGCCGCATCCAGCGCTTTTGCGGCGCTTTGCGGTAGCGTATGTCCAGTCCCAGAAGCGCCGCCTCGCGTTGACGGTATTTTGGCGGCGCCGTAAGCCTAGGCTCTACCGTCAGGGAACTGGCGGACGATCCGTGTCGTTGAGCCATTCCCGAGCGAAGGAGCCTTCCATGCGTCATGCTCTCGCCTTGTCAGGTCTTGCCGTCGCGAGTTCTTCTCGCGGCCGCGACCGCCCCGGCCCAGGCCCAAAGTCGTACGCAAGTTGGCACGATGGCGTGTCACATCTCGCCGGGCGTCAGCTTCGTGGTCGGCTCGTCGAAGACGCTCGATTGCGTGTTCAGCGGGCCCGGCGACATCCGTGAGCTCTATGCCGGGACGGTGAACCGCGTCGGCCTCGACATCGGCTTCACCAGCGGCGGACAATTGGTCTGGGCCGTGTTCGCGCCCACCAACGTCATGCGGCCTGGCGCACTCGCCGGGAACTATGTCGGGGCCTCGGCCGAGGCGACGGCCGGCGCCGGTCTCGGCGCTAACGCCCTGGTCGGCGGCAGCAACCGCACGGTCAGCCTGCAGCCGCTTTCGGTGCAGGGCCAGACGGGCATCGGACTTGCGGCGGGCGTCGCCGCCATCACGCTGGACGCGGTGGTGCCGCGCCGGCGCCGCTGACGGTCTGCCGAGCCGCCCGAAGCCACGAGCCGCGGCGCTCGGCGCCGCGGCTTTGTTTTGCCACGTCGCGGCCTGCCCTATAGGTTCGGGGCAAATGCCCCGAGGCGCATGTCGTCCGGGGCTTCCGGGAGGTTCTTCATGCGGTCCGTCCTGCGCGCCACCGGCGCGACCCTTCTCATTCTTGCGTCCTCGCTCTGGGCGGCGCCCGCGCAGGCGCAGGAGAAAGTCTCCGTCGCGGTGCTGCGCTTCGTCTCGTCGGGCGGCCTCTTCATCGCCGTCGGCAAGGACTACTTCAAGGCGGAAGGGCTCGACGTGGAGCTCAAGTTCTTCGATGCGGCGCAGCCCATCGCCGTGGCGGTCACCACCGGGGACGCGGATTTCGGCGTCACCGCCTTCACGGGTGGCTTCTACAATCTCGCCGGCAAGGGCGCGCTGAAGGTCATCGCCGCCCAGGCCAAGGAGGCCAAGGGCTACGAGGGCAACACCGTGCTCGCTTCGAACGCCGCCCACGAGAAGGGCCTCACCGGCCTCGACAAGCTCGGTGGCAAGACCCTTGGCATCACCCAGATCGGCTCGTCCTTCCATTATCAGGTCGGCCAGATCGCTAAGGCCAAGGGTTTCGAGTTGAAGAGCGTCGAACTGAAGCCGTTGCAGTCGCTCGGCAACATGGTGGCGGCGCTCAAGTCGAACCAGGTGGACGCCATCATCATCGCGCCGCATCTTGCCAAGCCGCTGGTCGAGAAGGGCGAGGCCAAGCGCCTCGGCGCCGTGTCAGAAGTGGCGGAGTATCAGTTCGGCGGCTTGTTCACGTCCACAAAGTCGATCGAGACGCGACGCGCCATTGTCGAGAAATTCGTGCGCGCCTACCAGAAGGGCGCGGCCGACTACAACCGGGCGCTGGTCAGCAAGGATGCGTCGGGACAGATCGTCCATCTGCCCGACAGCGACGCCATCGCGGCGATCGTCGGAAAATACGTCTATCCCAATGAGCCCGCCGAGAAAGCCGCGGCCCTCGTCAAGGGATCGGCCTTCTTCGTCGATGCGCAGGCGCGCATCGACGTGGCTGATATCGTCCAGCAGGTGTCGTGGCTGAAGGAGCAGAAGCTCGTGGACGAGAGCGTCGAGGCGAAGTCGGTCCTCGATCTCAGCTTCATCAAGGGACACCTCAACACCAACTGACCGTCCCGGCGGGGTCTCTGCCGATGCGCCTTATCGCCGATCGGATCAGCCATTCCTACGGCCCGCTCAGGGTGCTCGAGGACGTGTCCTTCGCGGTCGGGCCAGGCGAGGTGGTGGCCGTCGTCGGCCCTTCCGGCTGCGGCAAGTCCACGCTCCTGCGCATCCTGGGCGGCCTCGAACGGCCGGCGGCCGGCACGGCGCTCGTCGACGGCGAGGCGCCGGCAGGGTCGCTCAACCCGCTGACCTTCGTGTTCCAGGAATTTGCGCTGCTGCCCTGGCGCAGCGTCGAGGCGAATGTGCGCCTGCCCCTCGAAGGGCGCGGCCTTGCCGCCGAGGCCGTCGCCGCGATCGTCGCCGACGTGCTGAGCCGGACGCGGCTCGCCGACTTCGCGGCCACATACCCCAAGCAGCTGTCCGGCGGCATGAAGCAGCGCGTCGGCATCGCCCGGGCCCTGGCGGTCAGTCCTGCCATCCTGCTCATGGACGAGCCGCTCTCGGCGCTGGACGCGCAGACGCGCGAATTGCTGATGGACGATCTCATCGGTCTGCATGTCGTCGACGCGCCGTCCCGCGGCGAGGCCATTGGCACCGTCTACGTCACGCACAACCTGGAAGAGGCGGTGCGGCTTGCCGACCGCATCGTCGTGCTGTCGCGGCGGCCAGGGCGCGTCAAGGCGGTGGTGCCGATCGCGCGGCCACGCGAGCGCTCCCCGGCGATGCCGGCGTGGCGCGCGATGCGCAGCATCTGTGGGGGCTCATCCGCGCCGACGCCGAAGCCGCCGACCGGGAGCTCGCCGATGCTTGATGCGTCGAGCCGGCCCGTCGTCTTCCGGGGCGGCGTCTTCACGCCGAAGCACTATCGGCTTGCCGCCGTTGGCTCCCTCGTCGGCTTCGTGGCGCTGTGGCAGCTTGCCTCGTCGCTCGGCTGGGTGAGCCCGATCTTCATGCCGAGCCCGATGGACGTGGCGGTGTCGCTGCGGCAGATGGCGGCGTCGGGGGACCTGTGGGGCCATCTCGGCGCCTCGCTCGGGCGCCTCCTCGGCGGCTATCTCATCGGCATGAGCGCCGGCATCGCCTTCGGCCTCTCGCTCGGGCTGTTCACGGTGACGCGTTCGGCCGGCATCGCGCTGGTGTCGGCGCTGTTCCCCATCCCCAAGATCGCGCTCTTGCCGCTGTTCATCCTGTGGTTCGGCATCGGCGAGGGCTCGAAGATCGCCACCATCGCCTTCGGCACCTTCTTCCCCACCGTCATCTCCACCTACGGCGCCGTCGACAATGTCGATCGCTCGCTGGTGCGCATGGGACGGGCTTTCGCCATGTCGTCCGCTGACATCGTGCTGAAGATCATCATTCCCGGCGCCATGCCGGGCATCCTGTCGGGCCTGCGCATCGCCGCCTCCATCGGCATCGTGCTGCTTGTCGCCGCCGAGATGATCGGCGCCAATCGCGGCATCGGGGCTCTCGTGCTCATGGCCGGCAACCTGATGCAGACCGACCAGCTGCTGGCCGGGGTCGTCGTGCTGTCGGCGCTGGGGCTCACCGTCGCCGGCATCCTCGGGGCGATGGAAAGATGGCTGCTCGCTTGGCGTTGACGCGCGGCCAAGCCAGGTTTGAGCGCGTTTGAGGCTTGCCATCCGGTCCGGATCGCAGGACGATCCCTCCGGGCTCGGGGCGATCGCTTCAACAGGCCCCGTTCGCCAAGGAGGCCAGCATGGGTCAATCCGGCAGAGAACGTTCGGGACCGCGATGCATCGCCATCGTGGGTCCCTTCCAAAGCGGCAAGACAACTCTTCTCGAAGCAATCCTGGCGCGCTGTGGCGCCATCGACCGTCAAGGACGTGTCGTCGACAAGAACAGCGTCGGCGATGCCGGCCCGGAAGCGCGCGACCACGGCATGAGCGTGGAGCCCAACGTCGCCAGCGTCGAATTCATGGGCGAGCGCATGACGTTCCTCGATTGCCCTGGCTCGGTCGAATTCCTCTACGACATGCGCACGGTCACGCCGGCCTGCGACGCGGCCATCGTGGTGTGCGAGGCCGACGACCGCAAGGTGCCGGCGCTCGAGCTGGTGCTGCGCGAGCTCGAGGAAGCCGACATTCCGCGCTTCCTGTTTCTCAATAAGATCGACACGGCGTCGCGCCGCGTGCGCGAGACCGTCGAGAAGCTGCAGACGGCGTCCCGCACGCCGCTGCTGCTCAGGCAGATTCCCATCTGGAAGAACGACGCGGCGGTCGGTTTCATCGATCTCGCGCTGGAACGCGCCTTTCTCTACCGCGACCACGCGCCGAGCGAGACCGTCGCCATTCCGGACGACGAGCAGTCGCGCGAGAAAGAGGCGCGCTTCTCCATGCTCGAGCGGCTTGCCGACTACGACGATGCGCTTATGGAGGATCTCGTCGAGGAGCATGAGCCGCCGCGCGAGCGCGTGTTCGGCGATCTGGCAAGAGAATTGAAGGAGCGGCACGTCGTGCCGGTGCTGATCGGCGCCGCCGACCGCGGCAACGGCGTGACACGGCTCCTGAAGGCCATCCGCCACGAAGCGCCGGGTCTCGCCCAGACGCGCGCCCGCCTCGGCGTCGCCGCGGAGGGCGAGCCGTTGGCCCAGGTCGTCAAGACGCTGCACACCAGCCATGGCGGCAAGCTGTCGGTAGCGCGCATCCTGCGCGGCGGCTTCAAGGAGGGCGACACGGTCATCGGTTCGGGCGGCGGCGAGGTGCGCATCGCCGGCCTCGTCGACCCGAAGGGTGTGACCACGCAGCGGCGCGGCGAGGCCGGGGTCGGCGACACGTTGGCTTTCGCGCGCCTCGACCCCATCGCCACGGGCGATGCTTTCGCGTTGGGCAAGAAGCGCCCGTCAGCCATCCTGTCCGTGACGCCGCCCGATCCGGTCTTCTCGTTCGTGCTCTCCGTCAAGGACCGCAAGGACGACGTGCGCCTCACCGGCGGCTTGACCAAGCTCATCGAGGAGGATCCGGCACTCAGCATCGAGCATCGTCCCGATCTCGGCGAGGTGCGCCTGCACGGGCAGGGCGAGATGCATCTGCGCGTCGCGGTCAAGCGCCTGGCCAACCGGTTCGGCATCGCCATCGAGACGCGCAAGCCCGCCGTCGCCTACAAGGAGACCATCCGCGTCCCCGCTTCGGCGCGGGGGCGCCACAAGAAGCAATCCGGCGGTCACGGCCAGTTCGGCGACGTGGTCATCGACATCGCGCCGCTGACGCGCGGCGACGGCATCGTCTTTGCCGACACGATCACCGGCGGCGTGGTGCCGAAGAACTACATCCCCTCGGTCGAGATCGGCGTCCGCGATGCGCTGACCAAGGGTCCGCTCGGCTTTCCCGTCGTCGACGTCAAGGTGACGCTGACGGACGGCTCCTACCATACGGTGGATTCCTCCGACATGGCGTTCCGGCAAGCCGGCCGCATCGCCATCCATGAGGCGATGCCGAAGGCAAAGCCGGTGTTGCTCGAGCCGATCCAGGCGGTGGAGATCGCCGTGCCGTCGGAGGCTCTGTCCAAGGCCACCGCCATCGTGTCGGCGCGGCGCGGACAGATTCTCGGCTATGATGGGCGGCCGGGTTGGCAGGGCTGGGAGGTGCTCAACGCCCTGATCCCGGAGGCTGAGATCGGCGATATCATCGTCGAGCTGCGCTCGGTCACGTCGGGTGTCGGCAGCTTCTCGTCGCGTTTCGACCATCTCGCCGAGCTCACCGGCAAGCCGGCCGAGATTGTGGTGGCGAGCCACGCTGCGGCTCACGGCGCGGCACACTAGCGCTCGCCCACGGAAGGGGCGGTTTCGACGGGACGACGCGCCAAGGCGAGGCAAGGGGACGATCCGATCTCAATGAGATCGGATCCCGCTTGAGAAATTGCCAGGTCGTTGCGCTTCATTCGGCCGCCGCGGCGGCCCGAGGGCTCGACACGGAGCGCAGCCCCGGTGACAATGCCGGCAAGCCGGGATGATCCGGCAGACACAAGGGCCATCGATGCCCGCAAAACCCGGAGGGAGCCCATGAGTGCAGTGCCCACCACCGCGCGCGCAGACCAGTCAGGCGACAGGCCATGGCTCAAATCCTATCCGCCGAACGTCCCGGCTGAGATCGATGTCGCCAAGGTCGGAACGCTGGTCGATCTCTTCCGCAACAGCGTGCGCGACTTTGCGGCGCGGCCGGCCTTTGAAAGCCTCGGCAAGACGCTCACCTACAAGGAGCTCGGCGAGGCGGCTGACGCCTTCGCGGCGTATCTGCAGGCCAAGGGCTTCGCCAAGGGCGACCGCGTCGCCATCATGTCGCCCAACGTGCTCGCCTATCCGGCGGCGCTGTTCGGTGCGCTCGTCGGTGGCTACACCATCGTCAACGTCAACCCGCTCTACACGCCGCGCGAGCTGACGCATCAGCTCAATGATTCCGGGGCGCGAATCCTCGTGGTGCTCGAGAATTTCGCCCATGTGGTCGAGCAGGCCTTGCCTGACCTGAAGCTCGATCTCGTCCTCACCGCCACCCCGGGCGACCTCATGGGGCTCAAGGGCGTCATCGTCAATTTCGTCTCGCGCCACGTCAGAAAGGCGGTGCCGAAATACTCAATTCCGAACGCCGTGCCGCTCGCGCAGGCGCTGTCGGAGGGACGTGGCAAGGCGCTGAAGCCGGTTGGCGTGACGGGCGATGATCTCGCCTTCCTGCAATATACCGGCGGCACCACCGGCGTCGCCAAGGGCGCCATGCTGGCGCATCGCAACGTCGCGGCCAATGTCGAGCAGTCGCGCGCATGGCTCGGCAGCGAAGCCCAGTCGCCGGACGGCCTGCCGCCCGTCATGGTCACGGCACTGCCGCTCTACCACATCTTCGCTCTCACCGCCTGCTGCATGTACACGCTGCGGGTCGGGGGCTGCGCGTTGCTCATCGCCAATCCGCGCGACATCGACGGTTTCGTCAAAACGCTCATCTCGAACCGCTTCACGCGCATGTCGGGCGTCAATACGCTCTACAACGCCCTCATCCATCATCCCGACATCAAGAAGGTGGACTTCTCCAAGCTGCAGTTCTCGGTGGCCGGAGGGATGGCGACGCAGGCCGCCGTCGCCAAGGGCTGGAAGGAGTTGACCGGCTCGCCGCTGCTCGAGGGCTACGGCCTGTCCGAGACGTCGCCGACCATCTCGACCAACCCTCCCGATCTCAAGGAGTTCTCCGGCACCATCGGCTTCCCCATGCCGTCAACCGATGTGTCCATCCGGCTCGACGACGGCAGCGTCGCGCCGCTTGGCGAGGCGGGCGAGCTGTGCGTCAAGGGCCCGCAGGTGATGAAGGGCTATTGGAAGCGTCCGGAGGAGACCGCCAAGGTGATGACGCCGGATGGCTATTTCCGCACCGGCGACGTGGCCGTGATGCTCCCGGATGGCCAGTTGAAGATCGTCGACCGGAAGAAGGACATGGTCATCGTGTCCGGCTTCAACGTCTATCCCAACGAGGTCGAGGACGTGCTTGTCACCCATCCAAAGGTGCTCGAAGCCGCCGTCATCGGCCTGCCCGACGCGCATTCCGGCGAGCGCGTGGTGGCCTATGTGGTCAAGCGCGACGCCAGCCTCACCTCGGACGAATTACGGGAATTCGCGCGCACCGCGCTGACCGCCTACAAGGTGCCGAAAGACGTGCTTTTCCGCGATGACTTGCCGAAGACCAATGTCGGCAAGATTCTGCGCCGGGCCTTGCGCGACGAAGCGCTGGCCAAGGCGTGACAGGCGAGCTTTGCGCCCGACCTACGCGGCGGGCGCATGAGCCAGCCTCAATAGACTGTTGAGCTATTCTCACGTCACCGATGTCGGCGGAGACACGAAAAAGCCGGGCCTCTTTTGAAGGCCCGGCTTGAAAGTGAGATCTGGCAATTTGCCAGAACTTCCAGAGGGGAACGGCCGAAAGCCCCTACGCCGGGAGGTGGTGCGGAGCCAAATCATTCAGCCAAGATCAATAATGCGCTCGCGCGGCGATTCCGCAACGCAACAACCGGCATAACAGCCATGCGCTTCCCGCATGTTCGGGCGGGGAATTAGGTTGAGGGCGCGTTGGCGAAGCTCAATGCGTCCAGCGTTGCGCCTTGGTGATAAGAAAGTCGCGGAACACCTGGACGCGCGCCACCGAGCGCATCTCCTCCGGATAGACGAGATAGGTATCGAGGGCCGGCGTCTCGAAATCGGCGAGCAGCTGCACGAGACCGAGACCCGGCTCGATCAGGTAGTCGGGCAGGACGGCGATGCCGATGCCGCGCTCGACGGCCCGCTTCAAGGCCGTGATGTTGTTGATGACCAGGTGGCAAACCCGCGGGTTCTTGGCGTCGCGGCCGCCCGTGGTGAGCCACTGGGCGTGGGTCAGATAGGGCGGCGCCGTGCCCCCATAGGCGAGGATGCGATGGCGATCGAGATCCTCGCTCTTCTCCGGCACGCCGTGGCGTTTCAGGTAATCCTGCGACGCATAGGCGTGGAAATGCACGGTGAATAGCCGGCGCTGGATGAGATCGGCTTGCTGAGGCTGGCGCAGGCGGATGGCGATGTCGGCCTGACGCATGGACAAATCGAGCTCTTCGTCGGTCAGGATCAGCTCCACCCGGACGTCGGGATAGAGATCGAGGAACTCGCCCAGCCGCGGCGTCAGCCAGTTGGCCCCGAGCCCCAGCGCCGTCGTCACGCGCAATTCGCCCGACGGCCGCTCGCGCGAATCGGTGAGGCGGGCGCGCGTCGCGTCGAGCCGCATGGTCATGTCGCGCGCCGTTCGAAACAGCAGTTCGCCCTGCTCGGTCAGGATGAGGCCACGGGCATGGCGGTGAAACAGCGGCGCCTTGAGCTCGCGCTCCAGCGTGCTCACCTGGCGGCTGACGGCCGATTGGCTCAAGCCCAGATCGTCGCCGGCGCGCGTGAAGCTGCCCGCTTCGGCCACCGCGTAGAAAATCCTGATCTTGTCCCAGTCCACCCGTCGCGCCCCCTGCCTATTCCGCGGCCTGGCGTTCCAGCACCTGCCCGGCGAGCCATTTCTCCGCTTCGAGGGCGGCCATGCAGCCGAGCCCGGCGGCGGTGACGGCCTGGCGGTAGACATCGTCGGTCACGTCGCCGGCCGCAAAGACACCGGGCACGCTGGTGGCGGTCGAGTCCGGCGCCGTCCAAATGTATCCGGCGGGCTTCATGTCGAGGTTGCCGACGAAGAGCTCGGTGGCCGGCTTGTGGCCGATGGCGATGAAGACGCCGTCAACCTTGCGTTCGCTCAGCGCGCCGGTCTTCAGCTGGCGCAGGCGCGCATGCGTGACGGCGGCCGGCGTCCCGCCGCCGCAGATTTCCTCGAGCGCATGATCCCACACGACCTCGATCTTCGGGTTCTTGAACAGACGATCCTGCAGGATGCGCTCGGCCCGGAAGGCATCGCGGCGGTGCACGACCGTGACTTTCTTGGCCAGGTTCGCCAGATAGAGCGCCTCCTCGACGGCGGTATTGCCGCCGCCCACCACCAGCACCTCCTTGCCGCGGAAGAAGAAGCCGTCACAGGTGGCGCAGGCGGAGACGCCGAAACCCTGGAACTTCTCCTCCGACGGCAGGCCAAGCCACTTGGCCTGCGCGCCCGTCGCGATGACGAGGGCGTCGCAGGAATACGTGTTGCCGCCGTCGCCTTTCAGCTGAAAGGGACGGCGTGCGATGTCGACCTCGACGATGTGGTCGGCGATGACGCGCGTGCCCACGTGCTCGGCCTGAGCGCGCATCTGCTCCATCAGCCATGGGCCCTGGATCACGTCGGCAAAGCCCGGATAGTTCTCCACGTCGGTCGTGATGGTGAGCTGGCCGCCGGCCTGCAGGCCGGAGATCAGCACGGGCTCAAGCATGGCGCGGGCGCCATAGATGGCGGCCGTGTAGCCGGCGGGGCCGGACCCGATGATGAGAAGCTTGGCGTGGGTATGGGGCATGGACGGGCTCGATTCGACACCGCAGCGCCGCGGCGCCTCTCAATCAGGCCGAGGCCTGATTGTGGGCCCGGAAAGCCCGCTCAATCGCCTCGGCAATGGTCGAGGTTGAATCTAGTGGTTGGTATGCGCTGCCTGCAAGTCTTCCGGTGAAAGGATGCACAATTCCGGCATCCCCTAGGCTCCTCAAGAACCGCGAAATCCGCGGATTTCCGCCCGACGGCTCGAAAACCAGGACCGGAACGCCGGTTGCGGCCGCTTCCCCGACCATATTCGTGGAATTGGCCGTCGCCACGACGGCGTCGGCGAGGGCGAGCATCGGCAACAGCGGATTGTCGCCCTGCCCATTCCACAGGAAGCCTGCCCGGCTGGCCATGAGGCGGCCGACGCCCTCGGCCAAGTGGGCGGGCGTGCGTCGCGACGTGGTGACCATCAGCGAGGTGCCGCTTTCGGCGAGTTCCGCGAGCCGCGACAGGAAGGCTGCCGTGTCGGCCGCCGTGAAGCGGTGATGGCGGCTGTCGCCGCCCACAAGGACCGCGGCGCGGGGCCGTGGCAAGGCGGCCAAATGGGGTGGTGGCGCCGCACGGACCGCCGCGAGCTTCCGCGGCGAGAGTCGGTGCGGGGAGGTGAGCGTGGCAAGGACGTTCGGGCCTCGCAATCGGTCGTGCTCCGGCACCCAGACGAAATCCGCCGCCTTGGCGCCGGTGCGCGGATCCTTGAGGATCACCGTGAAGGTGCGTCCGCCGGAGGCGCGCTTCACGCGTCGCACATAGGCGGTGGCGCGCCGTCCCGAGGCGATCACGACGTCTGGAAACGGCGCCCGGATGGGACTGCGCGGCCGCTCCGGGGCTTCGCGCGGGTCGATGGGGCCGAACGGCATGGCCCAGTAGAATAACAGCCGCGGCTTGACGTGCCGCACTTCGGCCTCGAGGCCCAGCGCCTCGGCGACCGCTATGCACTGCGCCTCGTCACCGACCTTGCCGTCGGTGAGGAGCCACGCTGTCACGCCCGCCAGCATGGCGGCCCTGGCTGGCACATGGTGTTGGTCAGGAGCCGTAGTGGACTTTGAGCCAGCCGGCGAAGGCGCCGGCGAGATTTTCCAGCCGGCGCAGGCGCACCTCGGGCAGGTATTCGTCCCGAATTGATCCGGCGATGTCGGGCGGCGATCGGGCGATCAGCGGGTAGGTGTCGATCACCTGGCCGCGACCGTCCAGGAGGACCGATTCGCCTTTCAGCGAATCCACCGGCGCGTTGCCGAAGCGGCCGCCGCCAACCCCCATGCTTGGCAGCGAGATCGTCTGCAGCCGCACCACAAGGGTCAGCCCGCCGCGGCATCCGAAGCGGCTGGCGAAAACCTCTTGCAGTTCCCGTGGCAGCCGCTTGTCCAGCACATCGGCGGCGCCGACGCCGCCCTTGTCCCTCAGTTCACGCGAATCGACCGTGATGCGCGACAGGCAGCGGCCATCGAGGGAGCCAGCGAACGCGGCCCCCGGCGCGAGCCCGGCCGCGAGGATGCCGAGAGCCATCAAAACTCTGCGCATGGGGGCCTCCGCTGCTGAACGGACGAAGATGAGATCCGGTCTCGCCCCGTTCAACGGAACGCGACCTTGACGATCTCGTAGGACTTGGCGCCGCCCGGCGTGGTCACCTCGACGCTGTCGCCCTTCTTCTTGCCGATCAAAGCCCGGGCAATCGGCGAGGTGATGGAGACGCGTCCGGAATGCACGTCGGCCTCAGGCTCGCCGACGATCTGGTAGATCTTCTTCTCGTCGGTGTCCTCGTCGACGAGCGTCACCGTGGCACCGAACTTGACCGTGGCGCCGTTCAGCTTGGCGATGTCGATGATCTCGGCGCGCGAGATCAGCCCTTCCAATTCGAGGATGCGGCCTTCGTTCATGCTCTGCGCTTCCTTGGCGGCATGATACTCGGCGTTCTCCGAGAGGTCGCCTTGCGAGCGCGCCTCGGAGATGGCCTGGATGATGCGCGGCCGCTCCTCTTGCTGGCGCCGCTTCAATTCCTGCTCGAGGGCGGCATGGCCTGCCGCCGTCATTGGGACCTTTTCCATCAGTCTTCCCATCTGGTGGGCCGGCGCTCGATTCTAGAGCAGTCGGCCGGCAAAACAATCGCGCCGTGAGGCGCATGTCGCCTCCTGCCGGCGTGCAATCTGACGCGTCAAAACGCAGCGCGCGGCGAACCGGTTCCTAGTGCGCTGAATTTGAAGTTCGCCAAAACATTGGGATCGCCTTCCGAGCGAACTTCAAATTCAAAAAGCGCACTAGAATCAGTCTTTTCTAGTGTGGCTTATGATTCCGAAATTCGCCAAGTCTTCTATTGCCGGGCCTCCATCGATACGCGGCGAATTTCGGAATCGCCACACTAGGCTTTACCCGGAAAGTACTCCTGCAAGGCGCGCACCTCGAGCTCCCCGGCCCAAAATGCCTTCACGCCTTCCGCCGCCGCCAAGGCTCCCGCGACAGTGGTGTAATAGGGTACCTTATGCAAGAGGGCGGCCTGCCGCAGCGACTTGGAATCGGCGAGCGCCTGGGCCCCTTCGGTGGTGTTGAAGACCAGCTGGATGTCGCCGTTCTTGATGGCGTCCACCACGTGCGGGCGGCCTTCCAGCACCTTGTTGATCTTGGCGGCGGGCACGCCGTGCTCGGCGAGGAACCGTTGCGTTCCCGACGTGGCGACGATCTTGAAGCCGAGGCCCGAAAGCCGGCGGGCGGCATCGAGCACCCGCGGCTTGTCCTCGTTGCGGACCGAGACGAACACCGTGCCCTTGGCCGGCACCTTGGTGCCGCCGCCGAGCTGGCTTTTGGCGAAGGCGACGCCGAAGGAGCGGTCGAGGCCGATGACCTCGCCGGTGGAGCGCATCTCCGGGCCGAGCACGATGTCGACGCCCGGAAAGCGCGCGAAGGGGAAGACCGATTCCTTGACGCCGATGTGATCGAAGGCGCCGGCCTTGAGGGCGAAGGAGGCAAGCGCTTCGCCGGCCATGATGCGCGCGGCGACCTTGGCGATGGGGATGCCCACCACCTTGGCCACGAACGGCACGGTGCGCGAGGCGCGCGGGTTGACCTCGAGCACGTAGAGGTCGCCGTCCTTGATGGCGAATTGCGCATTCATCAGGCCGCCGACGTTGAGCGCCAGCGCCAGCGCCTTCGCCTGGCGCTCGAGCTCCGCCAGCATGCCGGGCGACAGCGAGCGCGGCGGCAGCGAGCACGCGGAGTCGCCGGAATGGATTCCCGCCTCCTCGATGTGCTCCATGATGCCGCAGATGAACACATCCTTGCCGTCGGCGAGCACATCCACGTCGACCTCGACAGCGTCCGACAGGTAGCGATCGAAGAGCAGCGGATTCTTGCCGAGCACCGTGTTGATCTGGCCAGTCTTGTCGTTGGGATAGCGCGCCTTCACGTCGTGCGGCACGAGCGCCGGCAGCGTCGCGAACAGATAGTCGTTGAGCGCGTCTTCGTCGCGCAGGATGGCCATGGCGCGGCCGCCCAGCACGTAGGAGGGCCGCACCACGAGCGGCAGGCCGAGCTCGGCCGCCACGAGGCGGCTCTGCTCCACCGAATAGGCGATGCCGTTCTTCGGTTGCTTGAGGCCGAGCTTGTCGAGGAGCCGCTTGAAACGGTCGCGGTCCTCGGCGAGGTCGATCATGTCGGGCGAGGTGCCGAGGATCCGCACGCCCGCCTGCTCAAGCGGGTGCGCCAGCTTCAGCGGCGTCTGGCCGCCGAACTGCACGATGATCCCTTCAACCGAGCCGCGCGACCGCTCCGTGGCGATGATCTCGAGCACGTCCTCGGCGCTCAGCGGCTCGAAATAGAGCCGGTCGGAGGTGTCGTAGTCGGTCGACACGGTCTCTGGGTTGCAATTGACCATGATGGTCTCGAAGCCGGCCTCGCGCAGCGCAAACGAGGCGTGGCAGCAGCAATAGTCGAACTCGATACCCTGGCCGATGCGGTTGGGGCCGCCGCCGAGGATGATGATCTTGCGGCGCTCCGACGGCTCAGCCTCATCCGCGAGGGCGCCGGCGAACGGCACCGCGTAGGTCGAGTACATGTAGGCGGTCGGCGACGCGAACTCGGCCGCGCAAGTGTCGATGCGCTTGAAGGCCGGCCGGATGCCGAGGGCGTGGCGCTGCCCCGTCACGTCGGGCTCCATCGAGTCCGCTCAGCACGCCGAGGCGCGCGTCGGAAAAACCCATGGCCTTCAGCTGCCGGAAGGCGCCCGGGGTCTGCGGCAGACCGTGCGCCTTGATCTTGGCCTCGACCTCGATGAGGCCGGCGATCTGAGCGATGAACCACGGGTCGATGCGGCAGGAATTGTAGATGGTCTCGTGGTCGACACCGAGGCGCAGCGCCTGCGCTACCTTCATGATGCGGTCGGGCGTTGGCGTGCCGAGCGCCGCCTTGATGGCGTTGCGGTCGTCGCCTTGGCCGAGGCCGGGGATGTCGATCTCGTCAAGACCGGTGAGGCCCGTCTCCAGCGAGCGCAGCGCCTTCTGCAGCGATTCCTGGAAGGTGCGGCCGATGGCCATGACCTCGCCGACCGATTTCATGGCGGTGGTGAGGATCGGCTCGGCGCCCGGGAACTTCTCGAAGGCGAAGCGCGGGATCTTCGTCACCACGTAGTCGATGGTCGGCTCGAAGGAGGCCGGCGTGGCGCCGCCGGTGATGTCGTTGTCGATCTCGTCGAGCGTGTAGCCGACGGCGAGTCGCGCTGCCACCTTGGCGATGGGAAAGCCCGTCGCCTTCGAGGCCAGCGCCGAGGATCGCGACACGCGCGGATTCATCTCGATGACGACCATGCGGCCATCCTCGGGATTGATGGCGAATTGCACGTTGGAGCCGCCGGTCTCGACCCCGATCTCGCGCAGCACGGCGATCGAGGCGTCGCGCATGATCTGGTATTCCTTGTCGGTCAGGGTCAGCGCCGGCGCGACGGTGATGGAGTCGCCGGTGTGCACGCCCATCGGATCGACGTTCTCGATGGAGCAGACGATGATGCAATTGTCCGCCTTGTCGCGGACCACCTCCATCTCGAACTCCTTCCAGCCAAGCACGCTTTCCTCGATCAACACCTCGTTGGTGGGCGAGGCATCGATGCCGCGCTCGACGATGTCGATGAACTCGGCCTTGTTGTAAGCGATGCCGCCGCCGGTGCCGCCGAGCGTGAAGGAGGGGCGGATGATGGCCGGGACGCCAATGTCGTCGAAGGCCTCGAGCGCTGCGGCGAGCGTCTTCACCTGGTGCGAGCGCGGTGTTGCAAGCCCGATGCGGGTCATGGCCTCGCGGAAGAGCTTGCGGTCCTCGGCTTTGTCGATGGCCTCGGCGGTGGCGCCGATCATCTCGATGTCGAACTTGTCGAGCACGCCCATGCGGCGCAGCGACAGGGCGCAGTTGAGCGCCGTCTGGCCACCCATGGTCGGCAGGAGCGCAAAGCCGCCAGGCTTCACGTGGCGCTCCTTCGCGATGATCTTGGCGACGATGTCCGGGGTGATCGGCTCGACATAGGTGGCGTCGGCCAATTCCGGATCGGTCATGATGGTGGCCGGATTGGAATTGACCAGGACGATGCGGTAGCCCTCGGCCTTCAGCGCCTTGCAGGCCTGCGTGCCGGAATAATCGAACTCGCACGCTTGGCCGATGACGATGGGCCCGGCGCCGATGATCAGGATGGTCGCGATGTCGGTCCGTCTCGGCATGGTTCCGGCGGTTCGGGTTTGCTCATGGCGCAGGCATAAAAAAAGGCCCGCCTTCGGCCTGGCAGAAGCGCTATCAGCGCGCGTCCTTTGAGCATGCCACGGACGTGGTCCTGCCGCGGCGACCCTTTAGACGAGAATCGTCGGGGAGGGAAGGGCGGCGGGGCGCGACAGAGGGCCGGACGCCCGGATATCCCCGAGGGCGTGATCCTCTCCGGAAACGCCCACGCCTTTCGAGATTATCGGCTAGGGCGCCCGGCCTTGCTCAGCGCATTGACCAGCGCGTAGATGGCACGGTTGAGGGGCACGTCGATGCCATGCTGCTCGGCGGCACGGATGACGGCGCCGGTGAGGTAATCGTGCTCGAGCGGCCGCCCGGCAAGGCGATCGTAGAGCATCGACGTTCCCGCCGTGGACCGATCCCCCGCCACCGGACTGGTCATGCGATCGGCTTCTTCGTCCGCAATCCGCGCGCCGGCGGCCTGCGCCACCTTGATGGTTTCGCGCAGGAGATCGCGCGCCAGCTCGCGGATCAACGGATCGGCCAGCACTTCCTGGCGCCTGTACGTCAGCGCGGTGATCGGATTGGCCATGACATTGCCGAGCAGCTTGCGCCATGTGGCGGTCAGGAAATCTTCGGTCTGGCGCACGTCGATTCCGCTACCGGCGAGTAGCCCCGTCAGCGCCGCCCCGTCTTCGCCGCGCGGCACCACGAGGCGATTGCCGCCCTGGTGGAGGATGTGACCCGGTGCGATGCGCTCACCCCCCATCTGGACGATCGCCGGGAGGATCACTGCGCCATTCACGAACGGCTTCACGCGCGCCTCGTGATCGATGCCGTTCTGCAGCACGACGACCTTGGTGGCGCGGCCGGCGAGCGCGCCAAGCCACGGCGCCGCCTCGGCGGTGTCTTGCGCCTTGGTGCCGACGAACAGCCAGGGGCCGGGCGCCAGCCCGTCGGGGCGTGTCGCGATGGCGACGGGAACGTCGCGGCTCCCGTTCCATTCCACGGTAAGCTTCGGGAAGCTGGTGCGAACGCAGAGCGTGACCTCGTGCCCGGCGGCCTCGAGCGCCGCCGCGACGATGCCGCTGATGCCGCCGGCGCCGATGACGGCGACACGTTGAGGGGCCGGGCGAGGGGCGTTATCGGACATCACGATTTTCCCGGCGGCGGAGCGAACATTCGCGCCACCATAGTAGCTAGGATTGCATACTAGCTAGGATTTGCCGGGCCGACCTGTCCATTCTTGTCAGCTGGGCGCGAGGCCGCGCCGTGTTATGAGGGGCGCAATCTGCGAGCCGGCATGCCCTTCCGAACGAGCCTCCGCGAGCTCTTGCGCGAGACCACGACCTTCGCCGGTGTCGGGGTGATCGCAGCCGTCGGCCATTTCGGCACGTTGATCGCCCTCGTCGAGGCTTTCGGGGCGGCGCCGGTCCCGGCCACGCTCGCCGGCTATGTGGTGGGGGGCATCATTTCGTATCTGCTCAACCGCGCCCACACCTTCGCCAGCGATCGCCCGCACCGCGAGGCCGGCTGGCGCTTTGCCGTCGTGGCGGCGGTGGGCTTCGGGCTGACCGGCCTCTTTATGCACGTCTTCGTCGACCGCCTGGGCCTGCCTTACGTGCCGGCGCAGGTCGTAACCACGGGTTGTATTCTCCTGTGGAGCTTCGCCGCCAACAAGATCTGGACCTTTCAAACCCCTCCCATTCCCTAGCGCCGGGGCGTGCCAGGGCGTTTCGCCGGGTCGGCGGGAACCAACCTTTGCGATGGGCGTTTGCGTCCGCCGGTGATGCACAGAGGGGGAGAGCGCCAGCCATGAATGTCGTGTTGCGTGAGGGCTCCTCGGCCGCGCCTCTGTCCGTTCTCTTCCTGCAAGGTCTGCAATCTTCCGACGGATTCCTCGAAAATCTGCCGATTGGCGTTTACACCTGCGATGTCGATGGGTGCATCGTCCAGTACAACCGCCGCGCCGCCGAACTCTGGGGCCAATCGCCGGCCATCGGCAGCCCGGATCAGCGCTTCTGCGGCGCCTTGAAGGCGTTCCGGCCGACGGGCGAGCCGCTCGCCCTCTTCGAGGCGCCGATGCGCGAGCTCTTGGAAACGAGCCAGGCCATTTGCGACCGCGAGATTGTCATCGAGCGGACGGACGGCAGCCGCATCACCATCCTGGCCAATCTCGACCCGTTGTTCGACGGCCACGGCAAGCTCGTCGGCGGCATCAGCTGCTTCCAGGACGTGACGCGGCTGAAGCGGGCCGAGGCGAAGGCGCAAGAGCAGGACCAGCGTCTCGCCGCCACCTACGAGCACGCCGCCATCGCCATCTCCGAGGTCGACGCGGACGGGCGTCTCCTTCGCGTCAACGAGACGGCCTGCAACCTGACCGGCTACAGCCGGGAGGAATTGCTGGCGCGCACCATCTTCGACGTGACGCATCCCGACGACCGGGGCACGGACGCGCAATCCTACGGCCGGCAGCGCGACGGGCACGGCGACAGCTACGTCATCGAGAAGCGCCTGGTGCGCAAGGACGGGCGGGTGATCTGGGCGTCGGTCACGTCGTCGAGCGTGCGCGACGCGGCGGGCCGCTTCCTCTATGGCATCCGCGTCATGCAGGACATCACCGGGCGCAAGCTTGGCGAGGAAGCGTTGCGCGAGAGCGAGCGCCGCTATCGCGAGCTGATCGAGGCGCTGCCGGCGGCGATCTACACGACCGATGCCAAGGGCGGCATCACCTACTACAACCGGGCGGCGGCAACCCTGTGGGGACGCGAGCCGGAATTGGGGAACGAGAATTGGTGCGGCTCGTGGAAAATCTATTGGCCCGACGGCACGCGCCTGCCGCACGACGAATGCCCGATGGCCATGGCTCTCAAGGAGGAGCGCCCCGTCCGCGGGTTCGAAGCCGTGGCCGAGCGCCCCGACGGCACGCGCGTGCCGTTCGCGCCCTATCCGACGCCGCTCAGGGACGCGTCCGGGCAGCTTGTCGGCGCCGTCAACATGCTGGTCGATATCAGCGGGCGCAAGGACGCCGAGGCGGCGCTGCGCGAGCAGGATCAGCGCCTCGCCGCCACCTATGAGCACGCGCATATCG
The DNA here is from genome assembly GCA_963812775.1 of uncultured Alphaproteobacteria bacterium. Taxonomy (GTDB): domain Bacteria; phylum Pseudomonadota; class Alphaproteobacteria; order Rhizobiales; family Beijerinckiaceae; genus CAWEWH01. The sequence goes on along the minus strand of CAWEWH010000009.1, from coordinate 444,242 downwards.
GCATCGCCGAGGCCGACGCCGATGGCCGGCACCTGCGCGTCAACGAGACGCTGTGCGCCATCACCGGCTATTCGCGCCAGGAGATGCTGGAACGCACCTTCTTCGACAACACGCATCCCGACGATATCGAGCCGGACCGCACGCTCTATGCCGAGCAGATCGCCGGCGCGCGCGAGCGCTACTTCGTCGACAAGCGCTATGTTCGCAAGGACGGCGCCATCGTCTGGGTGTCGGTCAACTCCTCGGTGGTGCGCGATGCGGCGGGCCGCTTCCTCTACGCCGTGCGCGTTATCCAGGACGTGACCGAGCGGCGGCGCGCCGAGCTGCACCAGAAGGCCCTGCTCGACGAGTTGAATCACCGGGTCAAGAATACGCTGGCCACGGTGCAGTCGCTCGCCAGCCAGACGCTGCGCGGCAAGCTCGACGCGGATCTGCGCGCCAGCTTCGACGGGCGGCTGTTTGCGCTGAGCGCCATTCACGACCAGCTGACGCGGGAGCGCTGGGAGGCGGCCGACTTCGCTTTCATGCTGGACGACGTTCTTGCACCCTATCGGGGCGGCTCCGTCGATCAAGTATCCCTCGACGGCGGCAAGGTGCGCCTGCAGCCGCGCGCCGCCCTGACGCTCACCATGGTGATGCATGAGCTTGCCACCAACGCCGCCAAGTACGGCGCGCTGTCCGCCCCCGGCGGCAAGCTCGCAGTGACATGGGCGGTGAACGGTGCCGGCGAGACGCGACGCCTCAAGGTGCATTGGCAGGAAGCGGGCGGGCCGCCGGTGACCCCGCCGTCGCGGCGCGGCTTCGGCAGCCGTCTGGTGGAACGGGGCATCACCCAGGAGCTGAAGGGCTCGGTTGAGCTCGACTATGCGCCTTCGGGCTTGCGCTGCCTCTTGGAGATTCCGTTGCCCAACTTTGGATGAGTTCGTTGCGTCCCTCCGAATCGAGTCCCCGCGCTCTCCGGCCGCCGCGTGTTGGTGGTGGAGGACGAGACAATCGTGTCCTTCCTGTTGGAGGACATGCTGCAGGAGCTCGGTTGCGGCGAGGTCTGGCATGTCGGGCGCATTGGCGACGCGCTCGATCTTCTCGACACGCGCCGGCCGGACGCGGCCGTGCTCGATGTTAATCTCGCGGGGGAGCTGTCATATCCCGTGGCGAGCCGCCTCGACGCGCTCGCCGTGCCGTTCGTCTTCGCCACCGGCTACGGCGCGCCCGGCCTGCCGGAGCGCTGGGGCGGACGCCCCGTGATTCAGAAGCCGTTCCAGCTCGAGGCGCTGGCCAGCGCGATGCGCGGATTGCTTGAACGGCGGTAGGGTGCGGGCCTCGCTGCCATCTGCCAGGGCAAGCTTGAAGACGCTGGCGTCACACCGCCTTCGCCACGAAGGTCATACGCGCCTGGTTGTGACCGAGATTGCGCGCCCGGCGCTCAGCCTTGAGGCCGGCCGCGGCAATGAGCCCGAGCATCTCCGGTTCCGCGTATTGCGCAAGGCCCAATTCGCCGCGCAGCTTCCTGTAATCGGAGAAGAAAGTCCGTACGAGGCCGACGATGGCGGCCCCGACGAAGCCGCCCTTGCCGGCGAACGACAAGAGGGCCTGCGCGTCGGCGATCGGGCTCACATGCGGCGGGATGATGTCGGCGAGCGCGAGGTGGCCGCCCGGCCTCAGCTTGGCGCGCCAGACGGCGAGGCGCTGCGCGAACTCGTCGCGACTCAAATATTGGACGAGCGAATTGACGACGACGAGATCGAAGGCGCGGTCGGGCAGGGCGTCGACGTCCTCCGGCGCCATGACGGCGATCGTCGGGGAATCGGCAAAGCGCTCCGTCAGCCGCTCGCGGACAAGGGGCGCCGCGTCGCAGAGCGTGAGCCGCGCGCAGCGGTGCGCCACGAGATCGGCCGAGAGCGCCTCGCCGCAGCCATAGTCGAGCACCGCCGCGTCCTTGCCGACGGCAAGCTCGTCCAAGAGTGCCACGATGTCCTTGGCGATGAGGCGGTAGTGCAGAAGCTTGTGGCGCTCGCTCACATAGATGGGATTGTCGGCGTTCCAGTAGTCGGCCCAGCGCGTCATGCCCATAGCCGCGCGAGCGGCCCGTCCTTGCCCGAGACAGGATCATAGGCGGGCATCGGCACTTTGGCGATGCGCTTGACCGCTGCGTCGTGAGTGCGCCGGTCGCTGTCGTCGGCCCTGATTAGGTCCCAGTCGCGGCCGTCCGGATAGGCGCCCACCACCTCGAAGTCGGACGAGGCGGCGAGGCGCTTGTGGCCGGTGCCGGCCGGCAGCACGATCACGTCGCCCGCCGCGATGTCAAAGTCGCGGCCGTTTTCGCCGCCGAGGCGAACCTTTGCGTGCCCGCTGGCGATGCCCAGCACCTCATGGGCGTTGGAATGATAGTGATGGTAGCCATAGATGCCGTTGCGCCAGGAATTCGACCAACGGTTCTTCGCGAACGTCTGCTCGAAGCTCTTGGCCGGATCGTCGGCGTCGGGCGTAATCGCGCTGCGATAGACGATGACCGGGAGCCGATTGTTCGGCACGCGGCCGTCGTCGGTGAAGCGCGCGGTCTCGATTGTTGGTGTGGACATCGGCGCTGACCAGTCGATCGACATCAACGTGCAGCGTCAAGGCGCGTTCCGACTATTCACGCGTCATGGCCGCGCTGTCGCGGCCATGACTCAGGCGGCGCTGCGCTTGGACTTGCTGGCCGCCATCATCTCCACGAAGCGGTCGAACAGATAGTGGCTGTCGCGCGGGCCAGGCGAGGCCTCCGGATGGTGCTGCACCGAGAAGGCGGGGCGATCGGTGAGCGCGATGCCGCAATTGGAGCCGTCGAACAGCGACACATGCGTCTCCTTGGCGTTGGGCGGCAGGCTGGCGCGATCGACCGCAAAGCCGTGGTTCATCGACACCACCTCGACCTTGCCGGTGGTGAGGTCCTTGACCGGATGATTGGCGCCGTGGTGGCCCTGATGCATCTTCTGCGTCTTGGCGCCGACCGCCAACGCCATCATCTGGTGGCCGAGGCAGATGCCGAAGGTCGGCACGCGCTTGTCGATGAGCCCGCGGATCACCGGCACCGAGTAGCTGCCGGTGGCCGCCGGGTCGCCGGGGCCGTTGGACAGGAAGACGCCGTCGGGCTTCAACGCCATGACCTCCTCGACGGTCGCGGTCGCCGGCACGACAGTGACGCGGCAATCGCGCTCCGAGAGGAGGCGCAGGATGTTGCGCTTGACGCCATAGTCGAGGGCGACGACGTGATACTTCGCCTCGCCGCTCTGGCGGCCATAGCCTTCGCCGAGCTTCCACTCCGTCTCGTGCCATGGCGTGCGCTGCGATGACGTGACGCCGGGCACGAGGTCGAGGCCTTCCATGCTGGGCAGCGCGGCGGCCATCTCTTTGAGGCGCGGAATGTCGAAGCGGCCAGCCGGGTCGTGGGCGATCACCGCGTTGGGCATGCCCTTGTCTCGGATGAGCACCGTCAGCGCGCGGGTGTCGAGGCCCGAAAGGCCGACGATGCCGCGCGCCTTGAGCCACTGGTCGAGGTGGCGGGTGGCGCGCCAATTGGCCGGCTCGGTGATCGCGGCATGGATGACGATGCCGCGCACGCCGGACGTGGCCGCCATGTTGACGGTCTCGATGTCCTCTTCGTTGGTGCCGACATTGCCGATATGCGGGAACGTGAAGGTGATGATCTGCCCGGCATAGGAGGGGTCGGTGAGGATCTCCTCGTAGCCGGTCATGGCGGTGTTGAAGCAGACTTCGCCGGTGGCTTGGCCTTCGGCGCCGAGGCCGAAGCCTTCGAGCACCGTGCCGTCGGCGAGGACGAGAAGAGCGGTCGGCTGCGGCTCCTGCCAGCCGTCCGCCGCGCTCGGTCCCTTGTCTTGCGGGCCTGCCATGCTGGTCCTTGCGCACGGAGGCGATTTGCGTCCGCGCCTTATTGATTTCGCCCATGGTCTTATCCGAAAACGCTCACGCTTTTCGGCACCATGCGCTATGTCCCGGCGCGGGATTTAGGGGCACGGCCGGACCCCGTCAACGCCCGGCAGCGAGGAACCTATGCGTCAACGCCTTAGCGAAGCCCTCAAGGAGGCCATGCGGGCCGGTGACAAGCGGCGGATTTCCACCGTGCGCCTCATGTCGGCCGCCCTGAAGGACCGGGACATCGAAGCGCGCGGCGCCGGCAAGGGCCAGGCAACGGACGACGAAATCCTCAGCCTCTTCCAGAAGATGATCAAGCAGCGCCAGGAATTGGCCGACATCTACGCCAAGGCCGGACGCGCCGACCTCGAGGCCCAGGAGCGCGAGGAGATCGTCATCATCAACTCGTTCCTGCCGGCCCAGATGGACGAGGCCGAGATGCGCGCGGCCATCACGGCCGCCATCGCCGAGACGGGCGCCGCCTCGATGAAGGAGATGGGCAAGGTCGTGGGCGCGCTCAAGGCGAAGTATGCCGGCCGCATGGACTTCGGCAAAGCCAGCGGCCTGGTGAAGGGCATGCTGGGACAGAGTTGACGGGGAAGGGGAGGACAATTCGCGTCCTCCTTCGTCCGAACCGAAGGGGTTCCATGATCACTGCCGACTACGCTCGCGCCATGGCCCGCTACAATCGTTGGCAGAATCGAATTCTCTATGGCTGCGCCGACCGGCTCTCCGACGCCGACCGCAAGAAGGACCGGAAGGCTTTCTTCGGCTCCATCCACAAGACGCTGAACCACCTGCTGTGGGGCGACCAAATCTGGATGCATCGCTTCACCAGCTCGCCGCGCCCGCCCGGCAGCGTCGCGGAATCGCTCGTCCAACATGATGATTGGCAGGATCTCAAGCGCGAGCGCACCGCCTTTGACGCCACCATCATCGCCTGGGCCGATGGCCTCGATCCGCGCTGGCTCGAGGGCGATCTCACCTGGCACTCAGGATCGATCAATCGCGACATCACCAAGCCCAAGGCCCTGCTCGTCGCGCACATGTTCAACCACCAGACGCATCATCGCGGTCAGGTCCACTGCATGCTGACCCAGTGCGGTGTGCGGCCGGGCGACACGTACATGCCGTTCGAGCCGGAGCCTGAGCTAGGTTGTTGATTTGGCGCATGATCCTCCGAAAACCGCTCACAGTTTTCGGGATCAGCGCCTAGCCGCAAAGGTCAAGGTGCAGCGGCGGGCCTGTGAATCAGGGGGAAAAGCCAGGGGTGCCGCACGAATCGCCGTGCCGCAGCCGCCATCGTGCTGACATCCCTATAGGGTGAGGGGATACGTCACGGCAGGCCGAATCAGATGCGCTTCCCGCCCTCTATCCTCGAAGAGATCAAGGCCCGCCTGCCGGTTTCGGCGGTAGTTGGCCGGCGCGTGCGCTTGCAGAAGGCGGGGCGCGAATGGAAGGGGCTGTCGCCCTTCAACGCCGAGAAGACGCCGTCCTTCTTCGTCAACGACCAGAAGCAACGCTTCTTCGATTTTTCGTCTGGTAAAAACGGCGACATTTTCTCCTTCGTCATGGAGACGGAGGGGCTCAGCTTCAACGAGGCGGTGGAGCGGCTTGCCGGCGAAGCCGGCGTGCCGCTGCCGAAGCTCTCCCGCGAGGCGGTCGAGCAAGAGGAGCGGCGCCGCAGCCTCTACGACGTGGTCGAGCTCGCCGCCCAGTATTTCGAGACGACGCTCGCCGGCAAGGACGGCGCCAAGGCACGCGCCTATCTCGACGGACGCGGCCTCGGCCTCGAGACGCGCAAGCGCTTCCGCATCGGCTATGCAACGGGCGAGCGCTTCGGGTTGCGCGATGTTCTCGCGGGCAAGAATGTGTCGCGCGAGGACATGATCGCGGCCGGGCTCCTCGTCAGCGGCGACGACATCGAGGTGCCGTACGACCGCTTCCGTGACCGCGTCATCTTCCCCATCGCCGACCTCAAGGGGCGGGTTATCGCCTTTGGCGGCCGCACGTTGTCGGCCGACGTTCAAGCGAAATATCTGAACTCGCCTGAGACGCCGCTCTTTCACAAGGGCCGGCTGCTCTACAACCATCACAATGCCCGCAAGGCGGCGCACGAGCTCGGCGTGGTGATCGCGGTGGAGGGCTATGTCGATGTGATCGCCATGGTGATGGCGGGCTTTCCGGCGACGGTGGCGCCGCTCGGAACGGCGCTCACCGAGGATCAGCTCGGGCTTCTCTGGCGCATGGCCGATGAGCCGGTTCTGTGTTTCGACGGCGATGGCGCCGGGCGCCGCGCCGCCTATCGGGCCATCGATGTGGCGCTGCCGCTGCTGCAGCCCGGAAAGTCGCTTCGCTTTGCGCTCCTGCCGCAAGGCCAAGACCCGGACGACCTGGCGCGGGCCGGCGGCAATCCGGCCATCGCGGCGGTCATCGGCGGCGCCAGGCCATTGGTCGATCTTTTGTGGGCGCGGGAGGCGGAGGCTGCGCCGCTCGACACGCCGGATCGGCGCGCCGCCCTGGAGACTAGGCTCCGGGAGATCATGGGGCACATCCGCGACGAAACGCTCAGGCGGCACTATCTCGGCGAGATTCAGGCCCGCCTGCGCACCCTTTTGCCGGTGCAGCCCGCCAATCCTCGCTTTCCAGGCCGCGTTTCAAGCTTCAGGCAGGTCAGGCCAACGGGTCCGCGGGCCCAGATGGCGCTTGAAGCGCAGAACCGCAGCGGAAGCACGACCCAGGCCGCGCCGTTGTCGCTGCCAAGCCGCGAATCACCCCGCGAGGCGCTGATCTTGCTCGCCTTCATGGCCCATCCCGAGCTGGTGTCAGCCCATTGCGACGCTCTTGCGCATCTGTCGTTTTCGGGGCCGGAGGCCCGCAAGCTTGGGCAGACCCTTGTCGATACAATGGCCGGCCACGAGGGCGACGACCCTGCCGAGGCGGTCGAGCGCGTAAAGCAGGGCCGTTCTGTCGAAATCGAGAGGCTGCGCGCCCTTGTGAGACCTGGCGACCGGTGGGCGCTCGTGGCCGATGCCGATCGTCGCGAGGTCGACGAGATGCTTCGGCAAGCTGTGACCTTGCATCGGCGCGTTGTGACGCTAAATACCGAACTACGGGCGGCCGAGAGGGCACTGGCCGAGGACGAAAGCGAGGCCAATCTGGCCTGGCTGACAGACGTTCAGGCCGAACTCTCCTCGCTCGAAGGTACCGAGGCTGAAATCGATGGGTTTGGACGCGGCGGGCGCCAGGCAGCCCGCCGCCTTTGAGCCTTTTTCGACGCTTTGGCCCTTCCCGGCGGGAATGGTTAAGGGTTATTCAAGCGGCGCAGTCTATCGGTACTTGTCCTGAGGTCGCCGGTGTTCGGCCACCTAGGGTAGAGGCATATGAATTGTCCTGGGTGGCGCCCCGGACGCGAAGTCGGCGAGGCCGACGCGGAGCTTGAATCCATGGCGACAAAGACGAAGGCAAAGGAACGCGAGGAGACCCCGGAGGCCGCCGAGCCGCAGTCCGACGGTCCGCTCCTCGACCTCACCGATGCCGGCGTCAAGAAGATGATCAAGGCCGCCAAGAAGCGCGGCTATGTCACCATCGACGAATTGAATGAGGTGCTGCCCTCCGACCAGGTCACGTCCGATCAGATCGAGGACGTGTACGGCCAGCTCTCCGAGATGGGTATCAACGTCGTCGAGTCCGAAGAGGTCGACGACAATGCCGAGGCCGCCGAGGGCGGCGGCGCCGACGAAGAGGAGAGCGAGGGCGGCGAGCTCGTCGAGCAGGCACGCCCGGCGCCGGTCGAGACCAAGAAAGCCTCCGAGCCGGCCGAGCGCACCGACGACCCGGTGCGCATGTATCTGCGCGAGATGGGCTCGGTCGAGCTCCTGTCGCGCGAGGGCGAAATTGCCATCGCCAAGCGCATCGAGGCCGGCCGCGAAGCGATGATCGCCGGCCTCTGCGAAAGCCCGCTCACCTTCCAGGCCATCATCATCTGGCGCGACGAACTGGTCGACGGCAAGGTGCTGCTGCGCGACATCATCGATCTCGAGGCCACCTATGCGGGCCCGGACGCCAAGGCGGCGCCCGCCGTTGTCGAACCGCCACCGCCGCCCGTGGCTGTCGCGCCGATCGTGCCGCCGCAGGCGCGCGAGATGCGCGACGGCGACGAGGAGGAGAGTGTCACGCCGCCGGAAGGCGAGATGCCGGCCGACCTCGACGACGACGACATGGAGAACAACGTCTCGCTGTCGGCCATGGAGGCGGAGATCAAGCCGGCGGTGCTCGCCACCTTCGACAAGATCGCCGACACCTACAAGAAGCTGCGCCGCCTGCAGGACCAGGACATCGACAACCGCCTGAAGAGCCTGAAGCTGTCGCCCGCCCAGGAGCGCCGCTACCGCAAGCTCAAGGAAGAGATCGTCGCCGACGTGAAGTCGCTGTCGCTCAACGCCAACCGCATCGAGGCGCTGGTCGAGCAGCTCTACGACATCAACAAGCGGCTGATCGGCCTCGAGGGCCGGCTCATGCGCCTGTCGGAAAGCTATGGCGTGTCGCGCGAAGGCTTCCTGAAGGAATACCAGGGCTCCGAGCTCGACCCGAAATGGCTGATGCGCGTCGGCAAGCTCGGCGCTAAGGGCTGGAAGGGCTTCGTCGCCCAGGAGAAGACGCGCATCAAGGGCTTCCGCCAGGAGATCCAGAACCTCGCCGCCGAGACGGGGCTGGAGATCGGCGAGTTCCGCAAGATCGTGTCCTTGGTGCAGAAGGGCGAGCGCGAGGCGCGCCAGGCCAAGAAGGAAATGATCGAAGCCAACCTGCGGCTCGTCATCTCCATCGCCAAGAAATACACCAATCGCGGCCTGCAGTTCCTCGACCTCATCCAGGAAGGGAATATCGGGTTGATGAAGGCGGTGGACAAATTCGAGTACCGCCGCGGCTACAAGTTCTCCACCTACGCCACGTGGTGGATCCGCCAGGCCATCACTCGCTCCATCGCCGACCAGGCGCGCACCATCCGCATCCCGGTGCACATGATCGAGACGATCAACAAGATCGTGCGCACGTCGCGCCAGATGCTGCACGAGATCGGCCGCGAGCCGACGCCTGAGGAATTGGCCGAGAAGCTCGCCATGCCGCTCGAGAAGGTGCGCAAGGTCCTGAAGATCGCCAAGGAGCCGATCTCGCTCGAGACACCCATCGGCGACGAGGAGGATTCGCATCTCGGCGACTTCATCGAGGACAAGAACGCCATCCTGCCCATCGACGCGGCCATCCAGTCGAACCTGCGCGAGACGACGACGCGGGTGCTCGCCTCGCTGACGCCGCGCGAGGAGCGTGTTCTGCGGATGCGCTTCGGCATCGGCATGAACACCGACCACACGCTGGAAGAGGTCGGCCAGCAATTCTCGGTGACGCGCGAGCGTATCCGCCAGATCGAGGCCAAGGCGCTGCGCAAGCTCAAGCACCCGAGCCGCTCCAGGAAGCTCAGGAGCTTCTTGGATAATTAGCGTGATAGCCGTCGGGGGTCCTCGGCTCCCCTCGGCTTCGCCACCGTCTTGCGCTAATCTCCCCGCCGTGGGCAGCGACCGTCGCTTCTGGCTCCTGTTCGGCGGCATCTGGCTCGCCGTCGGGCTCGTCTTCGTGGCCGTCAGCGTCGGCATTCGCTGGACGTCCAATCTGTTGGAATCGCTGCCGTGGCTGCTGTGGGTGTTCCTCGTGGTCGGCCTCGCCTGCGCGGGGGCCGGCGCCGCAATCATCTACTGGGCCAACGTCAAGGCGGCACGCGTCAAGCGGTTGATGGACAGCGGCATCCCGCTCGCCGCCACCGTCATCGGTATCCGCCGCTCCGCCATGGAGATCAACGAGGAGCCACGCTTCCACGTCGCCTACCGCTATGAGTACAGCAGTGGCCGCGCCTTCGAGGGCGAAAGCGGCATGATGCGCGCCGAGGAGGCGGAGGCTTTTCGCACCGGCGACCGCATCGCCATCAAGGCCGATCCGCAGAACCCGGCCGACAGCATTCTCATCGGGCCTGCGTGACGGCATGGCGCCACGCACGAAGCGCTCCCTCACGGGTTTCGAGCACCGCAGCGAAAAAGTCGTGACCCGCCGCCGGTTCGCGAACCGCATGGCCCGCGCCGTGGGGCTGTGGTTCGCGGTCACCCTCGTGGCGCTCGCCATCGGCATGGCCGGCTATGCGTGGACGGAAGGCATGTCGGTTGTCGACGCCTATGTGAACGCCGCCATGATTCTCTCGGGCATGGGGCCGCTCGGAGAGCTCAAGACCACGGCGGGAAAGATCTTCGCCGGCTCCTACGCGATCTTCTCGGGCCTGGTCATCGTCATCGCCACCGGCTTCGTGCTGGCGCCGATCTTCCACCGGGTGCTGCACCGCTTCCACGTGGAGGCGGGGAAGGAGGATTGACGCCGGCGACGCGGTGCCGCCGGGCGCTGCCGCCCGCGCCTTACGTCGATTGCCACGGTCATGCCGCGGTGCCAGAGTGCCGCATCGTGAGCCAGACGATCAACGCCGGCATCGAGCGAAGGGGAACGGGGCGGGGCGGCTACGTCCTGGCGCTTGTCGTTGCGCTCGCGGCATTCGCCGCCATGGCGTGGCTGATCACCACCAAGCTGAACGAGATGGCGGAGCGGCACATTCAGGTGGTCGTGCCCACCGACGTGGAGATCACCCTCGACGAGCCCGGCACCTACACGATCTTCAACGAAACCAACGTCGTGATCGGTGGCCGCCTCTATGGAGCTTCCTCCATCTCCGGCCTTACGGTCTCCGTCAGTTCGCCCCGCCGCACGCCGGTCGCGGTACGCACGCCGACAACGACATCGACCTACAACGTCAACGCCCGCGAAGGCCGCTCCGTTTTCGAATTCACCATCGAGGAGCCTGGCATCTACAGGTTCGTCGCCGGCTATCCAGACGGACGTAAGGAGCCGGTCGCCGTGCTGGCCGTTACCCGCGGCTTTGTCGGTGCGCTCTTGACGATGATCTTCGGGGCTCTGGCGATCGTGGTGGCCGGCATAGCGCTGGCCGCCTTCATCGCCATGCGCACCTTAGCGCGGCGCCGAGGGGATCGGCGGCCGCAACACTCGCCATACGCCAAGGAGGACGCGCCATGAATATCGCAAGTCTCGGCATCAGGATCGCCGCCGGGTTGATCGACCTCATCATTGTCGGGGTGCTCTTCTATGTCATCGCGGCACTGACCGGCGGAACCACGAGTACCGGCTTTGAAATGAGTGGCGCGCCGGCGCTCCTGAGCATGGTGATCGGCCTCGGCTACTACATCGTCATGGAGGCGGTCATGGGCGCGACGCTCGGCAAGATGGCGTGCGGGCTCAGGGTGGTGCGCACCGACGGCGCCGCCATCAGCTGGGGCGAATCGGCCATCCGCAACGTGCTGCGCCTCATCGACGGCTTCCTGTTCTACCTCGTGGCCATCATCCTCATCGCCACCTCGGAGAAGAAACAACGGCTCGGCGATCGCGCCGCCGACACCTTGGTGGTCAAGAGGGCGTGAGATGCGGCCGCGGCGCCAGGCCGCGCGCGATGCCTGAATTCTGATCAGTGGCAACGGTTTTGCAAACGCCGAATCGCCCGTTGCAGCGCCGTGCTGCAGCGGGCGCGAGCCCGTTTTGAGGCACCGATTCGCGCTCTATGCACTTGATTTTGCGCACGATCTTATCGCGCGCTCACGGTTTCGGGATCGTGCGTTAGCACGATCGTGAAACCATTGGCGGGTCTCGTTTCTTGTCATGACAACGGTCCGCCCTTGTGGCCGCCCACAAAGCGCATAAATGTCCGCCGATGGGCGCTGTGGACGAACTCTTGGGAAAGGTCGAGGCCGAAGCGGTATCGACGCCCGCCGATGTGCGCGTTGAGGCCGGCGACACACTCGCCTGTTCGGTGACCGCCTCCTCGATGGAGATGGCAAAGCAATTCTCGCAGGAGCAGCTGCGCGACAGCGTGGCGCTGCGCGACTGGCTTTTGACCGAGGCGCGCACCAGCCAGGACCCCAAGCTGATTCTCACTGGCGTCTGCGAACGGCTCAATGCCGCCGGCATCGCGGTCGACCGTGCCTCTGTGGTCATCGACACGCTGCATTCCGAGCACGCGGCCATCGGCCAGATGTGGGTGAAGGGTGAGGGCTTCCGGGCCGAGGCTTTCCCCTATCGGACCGATCGGGGCGCTGCGGACGACATCTATCAGAAGAGCCCGTTCTATCACGTGCACCAGACGCGTGAGATGCTGTCGCTGTGGCTGCCCGAGACGCCGAACGAGCGCTTCGGCATTGTCGCCGACCTGAAGCAGGAGGGCTACGTCCACTACCTGTGCTTCCCGGTGTTCTTCGCCAACGGTGACGAGAACGGCATCACCTTCGCGACACGTCGGCCGCAAGGTTTCGCGGCCGAGGGCGTGGCCTTCATTCAGTTCATCATGCCGGCCGTCGCGGCGGTCATGGAAATCACCTCCGGCTATCTCCGGTTGGACAGTCTCTTGCGCACCTATATCGGCGACGAGCCGCATCGCCTCGTGCTGAAGGGCGAGGTGCGGCGCGGCAATGTCAGCCGTATTCATTCGGCCATGTTCTTCGCCGACATGCGCAACTACACGCGCCTCTCTTCCGGCCTCACGTCGGAAAAGACCGTCGAGCTGCTCAACGCGTATTTCGATTGCCTAGTGCCGGCCATCGAAGCGGAAGGCGGCGAGGTGCTCAAATATATGGGCGACGGTCTGTTGGCGATCTTTCGCGACCGCGGCGACGACACCGGCGGCGCCGCGCAGGCGGCGCTGGACGCGGCCCAGACGGCGATCGCCTGCGTCAAAACGCTCAACGACGAGAATCGCCTGCCCGCCAAGGTCGAGCTTGGCATCGCGCTCCATCATGGCGAGGCGGCCTACGGCAATGTCGGCTCGGGCGCGCGTCTCGATTTCACGGTCGTGGGCCGCGACGTGAACCTGACCAGCCGTCTGGCGCGCCTCAACAAGGTGCTGGGCGAGCCGCTTCTCATGTCTCAGGCCTTCATCGAGCACCTTTGGGCCGATTTCCAGCCGCTCGGCGCCTTCGTGCTCGACGGAATTGACGGCGAAGTTTCAGTATATAGACCGTAAAGTTTCTCCATCAGTTAACGCAATATTCCCGCCAACCCCGAGTTGTGGGGGAACCGCGCAACCCCCTCTTCAAGGCTCCCGGGCATAGTGAGGCACGCTCGAGTGCCGCCTATGCGGGGGAATTTCAATGTTTGGGTGCCTGAAGACCGCTGCTTCTTTCAGAGCCGATAAGGCCGGCAGCATCGTGACGTGGTTCGTGTTCGCAATGGTTCCGATCATCCTGGGCGTCGGCCTGGTGATCGACTACACGCAGGCGGCCAGTCTCAAGGTTAAGCTGCAGAGTTCCGCCGACGGCGCCGCGCTCATCGTCGCGCGAGAGGCAGCGACCAAGACCGACGACCAGCTCAAGACGATGGCCGACCAGTTTCTCAAGGCCGCCATGACCGGCTATACGGCACAGGTCGATGACATCCAGGTCAACACGGCGCGCAACCAGGTCACTGTCAACGCGCACGCCGACTACAGCACCATCATCATGGGCAGCAAGGTGGTCAGCGCCTTGCGGCCGATCAACAACAACAACGTGGTGGCGACCGACAACGTTCGCGTCGCCGTCTCGTCGCAGTCGACCTCCGCCGCCCAGACCTATGAGATCGCGGTCGTGATCGACAATTCCTCCTCGATGCAGATCTACAGCACGAGCGACGGCAAGACCCGCCTGCAGGCCACCAAGGATGCGGCCAACAAGCTCATCGATCTCATGTACACGTCGGGCTCCTCAACGGCGCTTAAGACGCGCATGTCGGTCGTGCCGTTCAACCACGCCGTGAAGGTGCTCGACGCGACCAATTCGCCCCCCAGCTGGGTGGACACGAACGGCGATTCTTCAATTCATTGGGAGAACTTCCCGGATCCGGCCAGCACCGCTCCGAACAAGAAGCCGATGAATCCCGGCACCGCCAACAACGGCGCCGGTTCGTGGCCGCCGTTCTCGCGCATCGACCTCTACAAGCAGCTCGGTGTTACCTGGGCGGGGTGTGTCGAGCACCGGCCGGGCAACCTCGGGATCAACGACGACGCCGCGACCTCGGGCGACAGCCTTTTCGTGCCGATGTTCGCGCCCGACGAGACGGGCAACAAGGATGCCACGAGCTACAGCGGCGACACCTATCTCAACAGCTACATGAACGACAACGGCGGCGCCTGCACCACGCCAAATCCGACGACGGCGGCCGGCCTGCAGAGCCGGCTGTGCAAGTACAAGATCAACGCCGTCGCATCGCAGCGGACCGTCAGCACGAATGTCGGCCCGAACCAGAAATGCACAGTGCAGAAGCTGACGCGCCTCAAGGCGCAGCCGACCACGAACGGCGACGCGACCACGACTGCCAACGCTCTGAAGGCGGACGTCAATTCAATGGCGACGACGAACAGCAGCCCCTACAACATGACCAACCTGCTCGAAGGGTTCATGTGGGGATGGCGTACGATCTCGCCGAAAGGCCCCTTCGCTGACGGCGCCGCCTACGACAAGGTCGACAACCGCAAGATCATCGTCTTCATGACGGACGGCAAGAACGAATGGGGCGTGCAGTCGGTCGAGGAGACCGACAACCACAACAAGTCGATTTACTGGCCCTACGGCTTCTACACGAACGATCGCTTCCCTGGCTACACGCTCAACACGATCGGCCAAGCCCGCACGGCGTTGGACGCGCGGACGCTCTCGGCCTGCACGAACGCCAAAGCGTCGCCCAACAAGATTATCGTCTACACCGTGGCGCTGGACAGCACCTCGGTGCCGATCGACGCTACCGGCAAACAGGTGCTTAGCGATTGTGCTTCGCCGGATCCGGCGAATTCCAGCAAGAAGCTCGCCTATGTCGCGCAGAGCGCGGCGCAGCTGGACTCGGTGTTCGAGGAGATCGCCAAGAGCATCGGCAACCTGCGCCTGTCCAAGTAGGCGACGCGAAAGGCCGTCCCGTCCGCAGCGACACGCTCGCTCGCGGACGGCCCGCCCGCTTCCCGTCCACATTCGCGCCGCCGCGCCGCGCCCTTCGCGGCGGCGAGTCTGTGCAAGTATATCTGTCGTATTCGCAAGTAATAATAGGCTATTAGGATTAATCGACACCAATACATCTAAACTACGCGCGGGCGTTTTACAGTCATTCTTATGGTCTGTACAACTGATGAACGGTCTCTCGACCGACCGTCTGGGTAAGCCGGCCCTCGGGGGGCCACTGGAGAGTGTCGTGCGTCACCTTGTGTCCTTCTCTCGCGACCTGCGCGGCAACGTCGCAATCATGTTCGCCTTCGCGTTCATCCCCGCCATGCTGGCCGGCGGGGCGGCGGTCGATTACTCGCGCGCCTCCTCGGCGCGCGCCGAGATGCAGACGGCGGTCGACGCCGCGGCCCTCGGCGTGGCTCGCGACGGCGCCACCATGAACGACGCCGAAATTCAGACGCATGGGCGGCGCTTCTTCGATGCCAACTTCCAGGCTGGCAGCGGCGTCACGGTCGGCAGCGTTTCGGTCGTGCGGCAGGGCAAGACGGTCACCGTCACGGCCAATGCCTCCATCAGGACCGCCACCTTGAGCGCCGTGTCGGTGGACAAGATCGAGTTCGCGGCCGTCGGCAAGACAATGTGGGGATCGAGCAAGATCGAGCTGGCGCTCGCCCTCGACAACACCGGCTCGATGGACAGTTCCGGCAAGATGACGGCGCTGAAGGATGCCGCCAACAACCTGCTCGACATCCTCGAGAAGAACGCGGTCGAGGCGGACAGCTTCAAGGTGTCGATCGTGCCCTTCAATACGCAAGTCAAGGTGGGCACGGCCTCCAAGGACGCGAGCTGGCTTTACTACCCGACGAGCGGTGTCAGCTCATCCCTCGTCGTCGAAAAAGACAAGTGGAAGGGCTGCCTCGTCGATCGTAGCAAGGACTATGACACGGACGCCTCGCCAGCGGTTACCGGCAACAACAACACGCTTTACCCAGCGGTGAAATGCGCCGAAAGCGGGCTGACCCTATTGCGGCCGCTGACCAACGACTGGGCGAATCTGCACACGACGGTCAACAACATGACGCCGGACGGGTTCACCAACGTCACCATCGGGCTCGCCTGGGCGCTCACCCAGCTCACGCCCGATGCCCCGCTGTCGCAGGCCAAGCCGTGGGAGACCGAGTCGCTCACCAAGATCATCATCCTGCTCACCGACGGCGAGAACACCCAGAACCGCTTCACCACCAATTCTGCCCAGATCGACGAGCGCACCGAGCTCGCCTGCACCCACGTCAAGGACAAGAAGATCCGCCTCTACACGATCCGCGTCATCGACGGGAACGCCGACCTCCTGCGCAACTGCGCCACCAAAACGTCGATGTACTACGACGTGCAGAATGCGAGCCAGCTGAACCCGGTATTCGAGGCCATTGGCAACGAAATCGCTTCGATCCGTCTGACGCAATAGCGCGCCGGCGGCGGCGCTCCGCGCCCGGCGCAGGCGCCCGAAACCCGCACAAAAAGTCAAAGCGCGGGGTACGAATGCGATTGTGAGCCATCGCGTCGTGCTCTAGACGTGAGCCCCCGGCCGCCCGTCAGGCGCGGCCGCGGGCCCGTAGCTCAATGGTTAGAGCCGGCCGCTCATAACGGTCTGGTTGGAGGTTCGAGTCCTCCCGGGCCCACCACAGCGAAATCAAAGACGTGTGTCTCTAGGCGTTGCCGGCGCGAGTTGGCTGCCCGACCGAGACCGCTGTTTTCACGTCCCGTTGGCCGCCAAGGATCGAGCGCCGCATAGACGATGTCGGCTGAAAACTGCCGGCGGCAAGGCCAAGTGCGACATGCTGACCGTCGATCTCGGCTTCGACGCTGCCGTCGACTACAAGGCGGGACCGGTCTATCCCGCTGTGCAGGCTGCCTCGAATGGCGGCGTCAACGTCTACTATGACAATGTCGGCGGCGAGGTCTTCGAAGCCGTGCTGTTCAACATGAAGCCGGGCGGCCGGCTCGTCGCCTGCGGCGTGGTCTCGGCTTACGACACCGATCCGACAAAGGGACCGCAAGTGGTTCGCGGCGTGCCGGCTTGGTTCATCTCCCGGCGGCTCACGCTGCGCGGTTTCATCGTGTCGGATTTCTACGCGGGCGGCGCCCGCGAGCGGGCGATCGCCGAACTCAAGGATTGGGTCGAGAGCGGTCGAACTCAAGGTGCGCGAGGATATCGTCGATGGCTTCGAGAAGCTGCCCGCCGCCTTGATCGGACTTCTGGCGGGCGACAATGTCGGCAAGCGTCTCGTCAGGGCCGCCTGAGGTCCGCGAGACATCGTGAACGACCAGGCTCTCGACAGCATTCCCGCCGACCGCCGTGAACACGCGCGTGTCGCGCTGACGCAGGCATTCGACCGTGCGCCGCTCACCGAACGTCCCCGCGTCGGGGCGCCGCCGATCGCGCCTAGGTGACGACGGCTTCGGGCGCTGGGGCGGGCGCCGCGGGTGCCGCCTTCTTCCTCGCGGGCTTTGCCGCTTTGCGCTTGGCGGCCGGACGCTTGGTGGCGGCCTTCTTGCGCTTTCCGGCGGCCTTCTTGCTTCCCTTCTTCCGGCGCCCGCCGGCGCCGATTGCGAAGTCCTCGAGGTCGGCTCCCTGCTTGATCGCCGCAGCCAGCCAACGGGGCTTCATGCCACGGCCAGCCCACGTGTCGCCATCGGGGCCGCGGTATTTGGGAGGAACAGGACGGCCCTTCAGCTTGCTGCGGCCGTCGGGCTTGGCGCTGGCCTTGGTGCCCTCCTTGGCGCGTCCCTTGGCCTTGCGATCGCGGCTACCGCGGCTGAAGTAGTTGTTGAGGGCGCTCAGACGGTCTTCAAGCTCTTTGCGCGCGCGCGGAACCTTCTTGGCCAAGAGATCGTCGATGGTCTTGCGAGCCGATAGTAATGCGTCGACGGTCATTCTGGAAAAGTCCGTCACCTTCATTTGAATTCTCCCGGCTATGGGTTGGAGCCGCCGATACAACGAGAAAATGTCGAATCCAGCTTAGACGAGTTCCTCGCACATTCTCAAGCGCGCGCACAAGGCGAGAAGCCCAGTGCGCTAAGCGCTCGATGCGGCGAGGAGCCGCGATCGCGCTCTAGCGACGCCGGAGCGGCCACCCACCCATAAGACCGCGAAGGTGTTCCGCCACAAGCAGGCGCTGGCCAAAGGCGGCCGTCGTCTCCTCGTGCGCAAAGCCTCGAAATGGCAGACTGAAGCTGAAGCGGGTTGCCATATGGAAGCCGAGGGCGCTCGCAGACGGTGGGGCTGCCCTGGAGGCGACCTGCTGAGTGACCGCTTGCACCTCGATCTCCGTCACCTCTTTCGCGAAGGGAGGGCCAATGGTGACCTTGCCCTTGGCACCCTGGAAAGTCGCGGCAGCGAGGTGGAGATCGTCGATCGAATGGATGAAGGAACCGTTGGCCGCGACACCGACGAGCGGCAACTCCATGGCGTCGCGCATTCTCACGATGTCCTTGAAACGCGAGATATCGCCTGGCAGACCAGTCCGCTCGAACTGCGCCTGAACTCCGCCAATTGGGCTGCGGACGTTGAAGGCGCCGTCGACAGCCCGTATGCGCGCAAGCTGCTTGTTGAAGCCGTAAAGATTTTGCCCGACAAGCACAGCCGCCAAATCGTCGAGCAGAAGGTGCGGCATGTAGGAGAATTCGAGATCGCTCCCGCTGTTGGGGCCATATGTGACGTAGGGGATGAGCATCGAGACTTCGTTGTAGTTGATGCCTCCCAGCGGAACGAAACCCGGCCGCACGTTGGTTTGCCGGGCGAAGATCAGCACGACATCGTGTTTCTGGGTTGCGGCGCTGGGATGCCTCAGCTTGAGGCCCGGCGGCAGTTTCGACCTGACGAAGTCGCGCTCCATCGGCACGATCACGCAGTAGGCACTCGTGTTGCCGACGCCGGCCGCCGCGGCGCGACCGAGCTGGCGCAGCACCTCCACGGTCGGCAGAATCACCGCGGGAAGGGCGAAGTCGTCGAAATCGCTGGAGTTCGGCATAGCTATGTGCACTCCCTTTATCGCGCCTGCCGCTGCGCGGCCCGCCATGACGGCCGCTTCCATGCAGCCTGCATTCAGCCCAGTTCGCACCCAGTCGCCGGCCAAGAAGAGGTTGCCGACACCGGAGCCATCGGCAGCCATGCGCGCAAAGACGCTGCCGGGGACCGACAATACGTAACGGTCCGAAGGATTGATATTCGCCCTGACATACTGCGCAGCGAAGCGGGCCTCGCCCGTCGCACCGTACGGGTCATAGAACTTCTGCCACTGGATGGCGCCGGAATACTCGACGTTGGGCCACAGTGAAGCGAGATGCTGCTTCACCCAATCCAAGGCCAACTGCCGGGCGTACGCTGCCTCCGCGCGCGGGAACTGGGGGACGGGGGAGGGGGGCGGCGCAGGCGGGTCGTCGCGAAAGCTGCCACAGAAGAACCCGAGCGACCGCGGCGGGGGTTCGGGCCAGGTCTCGAGCGCCAGGAACGGCGTCACGTCGCCCCACGTGTCGAGCGGATCCTGGAAGGCGGTGAGGATGGTACGGTCGTAAGGCCATCCGAGATCTTGCACCGTCTCGGTCATCCACAGCTGCAGCGCCATGGTTGGCGTCGTCTTCACGGCGCCGATCATCTTGCTCCAGCCATCCAAATGGCCGACGAGGTCGTTGCAGATGTATCGGAGTGAACCAAATCCGATGCCCAGAACGACGACGTCAAAATTCGAAAGTGTCTCCGTGTTGACGTTTGGCCAATCCGTCCAGGCGGATTCGAGATCGTAGCCGCCGTCCCGGATGCGGTCGCCCTCGGCCAGCAGGTCGAACTTGGGCTGCGACGGCCAAGACGACAACGTGTTGCCGTGACCGTCGGAGATCGCGATGAGCGGATCGTAGGGCGCGTTGCGAGGCGTCGCCTGGATGCCGATCTTGATGCTGTCGATCGAGCGCCGGTTGCTGGAGAGATTCAGGTTTTCGACACGCTTGAAGAATTCGAATTTCACGCCTCGCGCGCGCAGCACCTTGTAGAGAGGGGCGAACACGAGTTCGCCCATCGTCGCCTTCATGGTGTAGAAGAACGATCCGCCATAACCGAGAGAGAGCCTGAGGAGGAGGCGTGTGCCGGTTCCCGCCCCGACGCTGCGGTTGTCGCCGACATAGCCGAAGATGAAATCGTAGAACGCCCGGACGAGAGCCGAATCGAGGCTGAAGGACGAGCAGCCGTGGCTGGCCATCCAGGCGGTCCACTCCTTGTCGTCGATGTGGTCGAAACCGTTCCAGATGACCCCGTCCTTGAACATGCCGTAGGCGAGCGTCAGCGCGAGCTCGCTTTGGATGAAGGCGCGGCGCGGGCGATCGTTCGTGGTGAAGGCACGCTGCTGGGCGCGCAGCTGTTGCGCGCCATTGCCGAGGAAGTATTCGAGCCGTTCACGCTGCTGTTCGGTGATCTCTTTGGGGTCGGCCGGCAGGGCATCCGCATAGGCGCGAAGGCTCGACAGGAAACCGCGCCGCAGGTCCTGGTTGGTCACCCATTCCGGCGGCTTGTCAGGCCACATGTCGACAAACCGCCACTGACCCGACCGCTGGATGCGGCTGATCGCGTCCTTGACGAGCGTCTGGACAAAGGAGGTCAGCGTGACAAATCGGCCGGGCCGCCCCGGCCTGCCGCCGCGACGCGGGAAATCGAACCGCCACGGCATCCACTCGTCGTCGACCTCCTCCATGATGGTGGTGTGATCGAGGCGCTCGAAGGCGCTCCACAGGGACCCGAAGGGCGGTGTTTCTTTGACCTCGTGTTCGAGGGCGCGATAGCAGCGGCCCATGAGGTGAAAGGCGTTGTGGTAGAAGCCCGGCCAAACGTGCAGCCCATGCTCCTCGGCCCTCAAGCCCATCGCGGCGTTGCGACCGACGGCGCCCTTGCCCCCGAGCCGCCAGCCGAGCGTGTATATGGTGATGTCGAGGGGCGCGTCTTCGTCATGAAGCTCGGTGAGCTCGAAGGCCGCCGTGAGCGCGGCGATACCGCCCCCGAGAATGGCGACTTTGGTTGCGGGCGCGGCCGTCATGTCGTCACGCCCCGTTCGCGGTCGCGAGGTCCGGTCCCGAACAGAACGGCGGCGGCCGCCCGCAGCAGGTCGAAGGGCCCGGGCAGCGGCCGCGTGTGCAGGAAGCGTTCACCCGGAACGGCCTTCGGCTCGCCGCAGATCGCGCGCGCCGCCTGCATGCCGGACATGATGGCCGCCTCGATGCATTCGGTGTTGAAGCCCGTGTCGATCCACGACCCGGCAAGATAGAGATGGTTGAATCCGGATTGATCGGCCGCCAGGCGCCAGGCCGTCGTGCCCGCCGCACTCGACACGCAGCAGTCGGACGGGCTGACGTTGGCGCGCACCACCTGCGCGTCCAGCTTGCCGATGCCTCTTCCCTGCCGATATCCGTAGAGCACCGACCAGTCGAACTGATTCCTTTTGCCTAGCGTCGCATAGCGCCAGATCTTGGCCGCGCTTTTCTCGAACCACTCCTCCGCCAGCGATACTGCGTCTTGCTTCCCTTGCTCCTGCACACCGCTCTCGCTCGGCGGACGACGATGCAGATACGATTTGAAGACGTTGCAGAAATAGTGCAGCGACAACGGCCGGTCGGACGACGTGTCGCTTTCGTGAGCGAGCAGATGCGTCATGTCGGCCCAAATGCCGAGCGGAGGCGGACCTGATACCATGGCGGGCGGCTTATCGTTCCAGCCAAGCTCGCTTAGATCGCGGCGGCACCAAACCTGCACCGATATGCTGGGAACGAGGGGGAGGTTTTCTGCCATGCCGGCGAAGCGCTCGCTGGCCGCCAGCAACGCGTGGCACGGGCCGGGCGAACCATCCAGTTCGTTGAACGCACCCACCGGAATGGCCAGGATGGCGTCGTCGAAGTCCTTGCCTTGCGCGAGACAGACATCGTCCACAGTCTGGTTGCGCCGATGGGATTCGAGATCAATTCCGGCATCGCGCCTCCCATCGCCGCTACGGGGATCCTGCCAGCGGAGCAAGCCTTTACACGGTTTCACAGGCTCGTAGTTGGTGGCACTATCGTCGAGCGTGAAGACGAGGCGTTCGACGGCGCGCCTATCGGGCGTCAGGTCGATTCGCGACAGCTTATGGAAGAAGCGGAAGCGCACATCTCGCTGCTTCAGCACCTCGTAGAGCGGCGCAACGACAACCTCTCCGGTTCCCGCCGTCAGCTCCCATGCCAGCATGCCCTTGTAGGTGCCGAGCATGCGCAGAACCACCTGCAGCGCCGTCCCGGCGCCATAGCTCGCGGCCGACGGGTCGCCGTCAGGGTACTGGAACATCGTGTCGTAGAGTGCGCGAACGGCGGGTGACTGGTCCACCGATACGTTGGCGGCGCCATGCAGGAGCAGCCACTCGCGGAAGTCGAGCTCGTCGATCTCCTTGATCGGACGTTCGTGCACGAGCACGTCCGTCACGACCCCCATGACGATCGCCGCCGCGATGTCGAGCGTCTGGGCCGGCAGGTCCCACGGCGACGTGCGAGCCTTCGTTGTCTCCATGACGCGTCCGGCGACTTCGGACAGTGCTTCAGCCAGCTGCAGGACGTTGTCCGAATGGGCGGGCGCCAGGTTGGGGCTGATGTTCGCTTCGAGCTCGGCGGCGATCTTGAACGCCGCCTCGAGGCAAGCGCCAGCCCGGACGATGCGCGGACCTGCGACCGCTCTGGTCGCGGGAAGCGGCTCGATGGATTCCAGCGTGCGGAGCGCGCCGCCCTCGAGCTGGATCTCGATATCCACCTCCGAACTCAGCATCGCGCCCCAAAGGCCGTTCACCAGCTCGACGATGCCCAGGATGCAGCTCAGGATGCCGAGGCGCGTCGGTCCGTCGCCTGGAAAGTCGTCTTTCGGCGGCCAGAAGACCGAGTGCCAGCCCTCCGCTCCCCGCCCCACCGGCGTGAAGGGCTGCCGCTTCACCGCGTCACGGACGTCGCGGACGCGTATTTGCCATTCCGGCTCCGGTTCCCACGCCTCGTAAACTTCGCGCAGCAGCCGGAAGGCGTTCTCGTAGTAGCCGAACCAGATATGAAGGCCGTGCTCGACATTGCGCCCGCGCTCGCGCCAACTGGCGCACTTGCCGCCGAGGCGCCAGCTCATTTCGTACACGGTCACTTCATGCAGGGCTTGCAGCTCCGGCGTGCGCGTCAACTGGTAGGCGGCGCTGAGCCCCGCCATGCCACCACCCACGATTGCGATCTTGCGTTTCACGGGATCACACGCTCGACGAGGCAGAGAGGGCTTGCTGCGCCTGCGCGAGGCCGGCGCCGGCGCCCAGCATAGCGAAGATTTCGGCCGACCGACGCAGACAGGAGGACCCCCGAGGGTCGTCGGCGGCGCAAGACCTGCCGATCTCGTACAGCGCGCGCGCCTGTTCGTGGCGCATCTGCATGCTCTCGGCCACGAGGCTGGCGCGCTCCCAATCGCGGCGCGCCGCCGCCGGCCGGCCCGACAGAAAGGATGCCCGGCCGCGCATCAAGAGGGCGTAGGGGCGACAAACCGGCGAAGTGCGCGCCACCCGCCACAGCAGCCGGCAGGCGGTGCGCGCACGTTCAGACGTCTTCGATGCTCCGGCCCGGCTGGCGATCTCGTCCTCCCAGCCTTGGAGAAGCGCGTCGGCGACGCCGGCAGCGCCGCACGCGAAGCCACCCCATACCACGTTGCACTCGGCCAGCACATCGAGGCCGCGCTCCGCCAGGGGGAGCGCTTTTGCCAAGTCCCGGCGCTGCAGATAGGCCGCCGCTGCCAGCCCGAGGCACAGCAGGCGATCGGTGCGCTGCAATCTCGTCTCGGCCAAGGCGACGAGCTCGGCTAGATCGTCCGGGTTGGTGTTGCCGCGGACCGTGTCGATCAGGATGCGCGCTGAAAGGTGCCATGATCGGACCTGAGCCGGCACGTTGGGATCGATCTCGGCGCCGAGCTGCGACAGCCGGCGATCGGCCTCTTCGATGTCGCCGCGCAGGACGCAGACGAAGATCGCCATCGTCTCGCTGTTTTGCCTTCGGGTGCGGTCGCCCAACCGGCGATAGAGCGCAATGGCCTCCTCGGCGCCTCGCTCCGCCTTATCCCACGCCCCAAGCCCATATTCGAGGACGCCAACCACCAGCTGCACCCTGGCGATCTCGGGCAAGCCGCCGTTCGAATGGGCAAGGTCGAGCGCGCGACGACCATAACGGCGGGCGGCGGCCACGGCTCCAGACATCCCGAGCCCCAGCCCGAGCGCGGCGTAGCCCCTCACGGTCTCGGCGACCGCTCCGCCGCTCTCGGCCAGGTTGAGAGAGGCCAGCGTTCCGTTGAGCACGGCAAGGGAGTCGTTCTTGAAGAAGTATTGCTCGGCCAGGTGTTCGTAGATGTGGGCGGCCTGCTGGAGCGCCTTGCGCTGTGCAGGATCCGATGCCTCGCGGCTCGGACGCCAGAGCCGCGATTTCAGTTGCACCAGCCCGTTAACAGTCAACGCGAGGGCGCGCTTGGCCGTCGTCGCGGGCAACTCGCGGCCAAGCAGCGCGAGGGCGCGTGCGTAGTGTCGTTCCGAGCTCTCATGATCGAAGAGCTCGTGATAGGCATCGCCGCACATGATCTCCCAACCGGCGCGTCGATCGTCAGCGATGACGACGCCCGTCCGCTCGACGATGGCCGCCGCGTCGAGCAGGTGGTCGATGGTGGCGCGGTTGGCGTAGTTCAACAGCGCTTGCCGGGCCGCCAGCTCGAGATAGTCGACGGCTCGCGCCGGCTCGTCGCTGGCCTCCCAGTGAC
Source organism: uncultured Alphaproteobacteria bacterium (assembly GCA_963812775.1). Classification (GTDB taxonomy): domain Bacteria; phylum Pseudomonadota; class Alphaproteobacteria; order Rhizobiales; family Beijerinckiaceae; genus CAWEWH01. The sequence continues at coordinate 419,447 of CAWEWH010000009.1, read as the reverse complement.
GCGCCAGCAGCGCGTGAATCGGCTCCAGGCGATCGGCGTGATCGCGTTCGAGGAAAGTCGCGATTTGGCGGTGCAGCGTGCGGCGCTGGGCGAATGACAACAGGTTGTAGGTGACCTCGCGGCTGATGGTGTGGCGGAACGCGTAGGCGCCGGAGGGCCCGTGGGGCGGGAAGAGGAAATCGTGCTTCACCAAGCGGTCGACAGCCGCTTGAACGCCATCGGGACGGACAAGATCGCCAAAGGCTTGCGCCACCATGCTGACCGAGAACACGTCGCCGATCGTGCTCGCCACCTTGAGGACGACCTGGTCGTCTTCCGGCAGAACGTCGATGCGGCTGACAATGGCCCGTTCGAGTTCGGCCGACTGCGCGATGCTCGAGCTCGAAGCCCGCGCTTGATCGAAGCGGCATACTCCCTGCGCCACTTCGATGCTGCCGGTATCGCGCAGCGCCATCACCAGTTCTTCGCAATAGAAGGGGTTGCCATCGCTGCGGCGGTAGACGAAGTCGACGAGCGACGCCGGCACATCGATGGCATTCAGTCGCCGCCTGATGATCTCGGTGGCGGCGTCCCGAGCCAAGCCCTTGAGCTCGATTTCGAGGTCAGGCTTGAGCTCGTGTTGCTCCGGCTCGATGCCGTCGTTGCGGGCGTCCGGCCGTCCGCTCACCGCCACCAGGAAGTGGGGCAGGCGGCGCACGACGGCGCGGAGCAGGCTCAAGGAAGAGCCGTCGAACCAGTGGCGGTCCTCGAACACGATGACCAGCGCGCGGCTCGTGCATTTGGACAGAAGCGCGATGACCAGCTCCTCGATGCCGCCGGCGCGCGCCGAGCCGGCGATCTGCTCCGTCAATTGCGTTTCCGCGAACCCAACCGGAACCACGGCCTCCAGCAAGGGCAGCCAGCTCGCGTGAGTGGGGTTGTCGGCAAGCAGGTTCGAAATCCTGGCCCGGTTTGCGGCAGTATCGGCTTCGCCTTCGATGGCGAGCGCTTGCCGAAGGATGCCCCGCCACACGAAGTACGGCGTTGATCTGTCGATGGCCGTTGCAAAGCTTTGCAGCACCGGCTGACCCGCCGCCTCAGCCATTGCCACGAACTCCGAGAGAAGCCGCGACTTGCCAATGCCGGCTTCACCGAGCACCTGCACGAACTTGCCGCGTCCCTGAGCCAATTCATCGAGACAGGCGCGCAAGGAGGCGCGCTCAGCTTCGCGGCCGACCATGAAATCGGTCGCGTGGCGGTGCCCCATCTCGGTCATGGCGATCGGACGGAACGCAAGTGTCGGTGTGGCAGCACCCTTGAGCCGCAAGGCTGGCAGGACGGTGAACGACATCCGCTGGCTTACGGCTTGCGCCGTGACCGCATCGCACGCGATATCGCCGTCGATCGCGTCCATGATCTGTGCCGCCAGATTCATGGCAGGGCCGAGGACACCGTAGGAACGGCGCGACTGGCCGCCGTAGTCACCGCAGAACACCCGACCCGTCGCCAGGCCGATCGAGGTGCGAACGCCAAGCCCGATGAGCCGCCGCTTGATCTCGAGGGCTGCCTGGACGGCCCGCAGCGGGTCCTCTTCATGCCCGAAGGGCGGCAGGCCGAACACGAGCGTCATGCTCAGCCCCTTGTCGTCCATCACGACCTGATCGAGGCCTCCCTCCAGGCGCTGCGAAACAGCTTGCGCCTCACGAACGCATTGGTGCACGCGCGGGAGAAACTGCCGATCGAAATTCAACTCGAGCAGCGCGACCTTCACAATGGTGACGGTGCGAAACTCGCCGAGCCAGACAGAGCCGCCAAGCTCGATGCGGCTGTGAACGATCTTCGGGACCAGGGCCTTCAAGGCATCGAGGTCAGGATCGCCTCGATGGCGCGGGGTTATCGCGATGGGTGAGGCGATGCCACGCAAGCAGAAGCCATAGGATGCCGTTTCGCCTGAACAGGACTGGCGCAGGAGGCTGTAGGCAGTCTCGCACAACACCACGTCGCCGACCGCAGCCAGCCTGTAAGCCTTGCCGATCGCCGCAATGGACTCGCCGGCGACAAGATACTCCCAGCGCCCGTCGAGTCCCCCCGTCCTGCAGTACTGAAGCTCTCCAACTTCGATTGCCGTTCGGTGGTCGATGTCGTGACGCCCGCTTGCTTCTCCCCAGGCGTGCAACGCGCCTCTCAGCGCCAGGCCACATTGCGCGGCGCGCTGCGCCGCCTCCCCCAGGTCCGCGAGCGGCCAGACCGCAATGATGCCATCTCCCGCGAAGGCAACGATATCGCCGCCATGCGCGCGAATGGTGTCCGTCAAGACGGCAAAACAGTCATTCAGCAGATACGAGAGCTGCTCGGCCCCCTGCGGCCCCCGGCGCGCGAAGCTATCCGTCAGGAGGGTGAATCCGGCGAGGTCGATCAGCAGCACAGCCGATGGCCGCGGGTCGGCGACGGCGGCGTCCTGTCCGCCGCGCTCAGCGCGAACAAAATCACTCACCCAGTACGGAACATAGGCGGCGAGCAAACCGGCTAGATTTTCGGCGGCCATTGACCGGCCCCCCGACCCAACTGCCGCTATTCAAAGCCGTTTTTGACCTCAAAGCAATGACAGAGCAGCCCGCGGGACCGAGCGCCGGCCGGCTTGCAGGCTTGCGTGGCGGCGTTCAAGAGTAGTCCACCGCACGACCGAGGACCCGTAAGCCTTCAAGGAGAGTGGCCATGAAAATCCTGTTCTTCGACGATTTCAGGCTCGGGGTTCTCGAGGGCGGCATGGTTTTTGACGTGACGGCGGCGGTCGAGGGTATCCCGCATTCGGGGCCGCATGACTTGATCAACGGCGTCATTGCGAGCTTCGACGAATGTCGTGGGGATTTGGAGAAGGCCGCAAAAAGCGGCAAGGGGATTGCTGTCGATTCGGTTCGGATTCGCCCGCCGCTGCCCAGGCCCGTCAACATCACCTGCATGGCCGTCAACTACATGGAGGATGGCACGCTGCGCGAACCCGCCCCCATCAACGCCTTCCTCAAGTCGCCTGCTGCGATCATCGGGCCGGGTGAGACGATGGAACTGCCGGATGCGCCGGCCAGCGTCTTCGAAGGCGAGGCGGAAGTCGCCGTCGTGATCGGAAAGAAGACGCGCAACGTGGCCGCCGCGGACGCGATGTCCCACGTTTTCGGCTACGTCAATTTTATCGATGGGTCGGCGCGCGGGCTGCCACCGGCCGGCAACGTCTTTTACCAGATGAAATCGCGGGACACGTTTGCCCCGATCGGTCCCTATTTGGTCACGGCTGACGAGATCGCCGACGCCCAAAAGCTGCGTGTCAGGTTGTGGGTGAATGGCGTCCTCAAGCAGAATTTCAGCACCAGCGACATGGCGCACAAGATTCCGCGATGCATCGAGTTTGTCAGCGCGGTCCATGCCCTCGAGCCCGGAGACATTCTCGCGACGGGCACCAACCATCGCGGCCTCAGCGCCTTCCAGGACGACGACGTTGTGGAGCTGGAAACGGAGGGCCTCGGCAGGTTGAAGGTCAATGTGCGCGATGCGCTCAAGCGAACCTGGTCGCGGGAAACGCGCCTCGAGCGCAAGCAGAAAGGCCTCGAAGGCCTTACGCCCCAGCTCACGGGCAAGTATGCCCCGCCCGCGAAGGCGACTGCCTAGTGTCGCGATTCCAAAATTCGCCTGATCTTGATGGCCAAAGCCCGGTCCGTCGACCTAGAGGCCAGGCCATGCCCCCGGGGCAGCCGGGTCCCTGCGTCGCTGCTGACGCGCCCGCGACCCCGGAACGGCTTTATCGACGGCTGAATCCACTATAGAATCATTGCCTTCCGCCTCTCCAGACACGATCGGCTTGCGGCCAATATGGCGTCTTACGAGCAATGGAACCCTGACGCCGCCAAGGCGATCATCGCCGCGCACCAGCGCCGCGAAGGGGCGACGCTCCAGGTTCTGCAAGCCCTGCAGGAGACATTCGGATACGTGCCTAAGCCCGCCGTGCCGATGGTGGCGGAGGCGCTGAACCTGACGCGCGCCGAGGTGCACGGCGTCTTCACGTTCTATCACGACCTGCGCGAGGAGCCGCCCGGGCGCAGCGTCCTGAAAATGTGCCGGGCCGAAGCCTGCCAGGCCGCCGGCTGCGATGCGCTGATTGCGCGCGCCGAGCAAAGGCTCGGCATACCGATCGGCCACACCACCGCCGACAAGGGTGTGACGTTCGAGCCGGTCTATTGCCTTGGGCTTTGCGCCACGGCGCCGTCGGCGATGCTCGACGGCCGCGTCGTCGGGCGGCTCGACGAGACGCGGCTCGACGCGCTCGTGGCGGAGGCGCGGCGATGAGCGTCCGGGTCTACGTTCCGTGCGATGCCGGCGCGCTTGCGGTGGGAGCCGACGAGGTCGTCGTGGCGCTGCGCCAAGACGCCAAGGCGCGCGGCATCGACATCGAGATCGTGCGCAACGGCTCGCGCGGCCTCTATTGGCTCGAGCCGATGATCGAGGTCGCGACCGCGCAGGGCCGCGTCGCCTACGGGCCGGTCAGCGCCAGCGACATCGGCGGCCTGCTCGACGCCCGGCTGATCGAGGCCGGGGAGCATCCGCTGCGGCTCGGCCTCACGGACGAGATCCCGTGGCTGAAGCGGCAGACGCGGCTCACCTTTGCGCGCTGCGGCGTCGTCGATCCACGCTGCCTCGACGATTATCGCGCCCATGACGGCTATCGCGGCCTCGAGCGCGCGCTTGCGCTTGGCCCCGCCGGCGTCGTGGCGGCGGTGGTGGAATCGGGACTGCGCGGCCGCGGCGGCGCCGGCTTTCCCACCGGCATCAAGTGGCGCACCGTCGCCGAGACCAAGGCGCCACAGAAATACATCGTCTGCAACGCCGACGAAGGCGACAGCGGCACCTTCGCGGATCGCATGATCATGGAGGGCGATCCCTTCGTGCTGATCGAGGGCATGACCATCGCCGGCATCGCGGTCGGCGCCAGCCAAGGCTATGTCTATATCCGCTCCGAATATCCGCACGCCGTCGCCGCCATGGAGGCGGCGATCGCGACCGCGCGCGGGGCGGGGCTGCTCGGCGCGAACGTCGCCGGCTCGGGGCAGGCTTTCGACATGGAGGTGCGGGTCGGCGCCGGCGCCTATGTGTGCGGCGAGGAGACATCGCTCTTGGAAAGTCTCGAGGGCAAGCGCGGCATCGTCCGTGCCAGGCCGCCGCTGCCTGCCCACAAGGGCCTGTTCGGCCGCCCGACGGTGATCAACAACGTGCTCTCCTTTGCGTCGGTGCCCGTCATCCTCGACAGGGGCGCGGCGTTCTATCGCGACTTCGGTGTGGGAAGATCGCGCGGCACCATGCCGATCCAGCTTGCCGGCAACGTCAAGCACGGCGGCCTCTACGAGACCGCCTTCGGGCTGACGCTCGGCGAGCTTGTCGACGACATCGGCGGCGGCACCTTGACGGGCCGGCCGGTGCGCGCCGTGCAGGTCGGCGGCCCGCTCGGCGCCTATTTTCCGCGGGCACTGTTCGACACGCCGTTCGACTACGAGGCCTTCGCGGCGCGTGACGGGCTTATCGGTCATGGCGGCGTCGTGGTGTTCGACGACAGCGTCGACATGGCCAGGCAGGCGCGGTTCGCCATGGAGTTCTGCGCCATCGAGTCGTGCGGCAAGTGCACGCCCTGCCGCATCGGCTCGACGCGGGGCGTCGAGGTGATCGACCGTATCGTCGAGGATCGGGACCGTGCCGCCAATCTCGCGGTTCTTGAAGACCTGTGCCACACCATGAAGTTCGGCTCGCTCTGCGCCCTCGGCGGCTTCACGCCGTTCCCGGTGATGAGCGCGCTCACGCATTTTCCCGAGGATTTCGGCGCCGCGCCGCCACGCCTAGCGGCCGCCGAGTAGAGGACGCCAACGATGTCGCTGGTCCATGAGATCGACTATGGCACGCCGCGCTCAATGGCCGAGAGGCTCGTGACGCTGAGCATCGACGGCCAGGCGGTGACGGTGCCCGACGGCACTTCGATCATGCGCGCCGCCATGGAAATGGGGACCAAGATTCCGAAGCTGTGCGCGACCGACATGGTCGAGGCCTTCGGCTCGTGCCGCCTCTGCCTCGTGGAAATCGAAGGCCGCGCCGGTACCCCTTCGTCCTGCACGACCACCGTCGCGCCCGGCATGGTGGTGCGCACGCAGACCGAGCGGCTGAAGCGTCTGCGCAAGGGGGTCATGGAGCTCTATATCTCCGACCATCCCCTCGATTGCCTGACCTGCTCGGCCAACGGCGATTGCGAATTGCAGGACATGGCCGGGGCGGTTGGGCTACGCGACGTGCGCTACGGCTATGCCGGCGAAAAGCATCCCGATCCCGGCGTCGACGAGTCGAACCCGTATTTCACCTACGACCCGTCGAAATGCATCGTCTGCTCGCGCTGCGTGCGGGCTTGCGAGGAAGTGCAGGGCACCTTCGCGCTGACCATCGCCGGGCGTGGCTTCGGCTCCGTCGTGTCGCCGGGCATGCAGGAGGCGTTCTTCGATTCCGAATGCGTGTCGTGCGGCGCCTGCGTGCAGGCCTGCCCAACCGCCACGCTCAACGAGAAGTCGATCATCGACATCGGCGCGCCCGAGCACGCGGTGGTGACCACCTGCGCCTATTGCGGAGTCGGCTGCTCGTTCAAGGCCGAGATGCGCGGCGACGAGGTCGTGCGCATGGTTCCTCACAAGGACGGCAAGGCCAATCGCGGCCATTCCTGCGTCAAGGGACGTTTCGCGTGGGGTTATGCGACCCACAAGGACCGCATCCTCAAGCCGATGATCCGCGCCAAGATCACCGACCCATGGCGGGAGGTCACCTGGGACGAGGCCATCGCGCATACGGCGGACGAGTTCAAGCGCCTGCAGGCGCAGTATGGCCGGCGGGCCATCGGCGGCATCACATCGTCGCGCTGCACCAATGAGGAGACGTTCCTGGTGCAAAAGCTGGTGCGCGCCGGCTTCGGCAACAACAATGTCGACACTTGCGCGCGCGTCTGCCACGCGCCGACGGGTTACGGCCTCAAGACCACCTTCGGCACCTCGGCGGGCACGCAGGACTTCGACTCCGTCGAGCACAGCGACGTGGTGGTGGTGCTCGGCGCCAACCCGACCGACGGCCACCCGGTCTTCGCATCGCGGCTGAAGAAGCGGCTGCGCCAGGGCGCCAAGCTCATCGTCATCGATCCGCGCCGCATCGACCTCGTGCGCATGCCGCACGTGGAGGCCGCCTACCATCTGCCGCTGCTGCCCGGCACCAACGTGGCCGTGCTCACGTCGATGGCGCACGTGATCGTCACCGAGGGCCTGGTGAACGAGGCCTTCGTGCGCGAGCGCTGCGACTGGTCGGAGTTCGAGGACTGGGCGGCCTTCGTGGCTGAGCCGCGCAACAGCCCGGAAGAGGTGGCAAAAGTCTCCGGCGTCCCAGCCGAGACGATAAGGGGCGCGGCGCGTCTCTACGCGACCGGCGGCAACGCCGCCTTCTACTATGGGCTCGGCGTCACCGAGCACAGCCAGGGCTCGACCGCCGTCATGGCCATCGCCAATCTCGCCATGGCGACCGGCAATATCGGCCGGCCCGGCGTTGGCGTGAACCCGCTGCGCGGCCAGAACAACGTGCAGGGCTCGTGCGACATGGGCTCCTTCCCGCACGAATTGTCCGGCTACCGCCACATTTCGGAGGACGCGACGCGCGCCATGTTCGAGGCGCTGTGGGGCACGCCGCTCGACAACGAGCCGGGCCTGCGCATCCCCAACATGCTCGACGCCGCCGTCGACGGCAGCTTCAAGGGCATCTACATCCAGGGTGAGGACATCCTCCAGTCCGACCCGAACACCAAGCACGTTGCCGCCGGTCTTGCGGCGATGGAATGCGTCGTGGTGCATGACCTCTTCCTCAACGAGACGGCCAACTACGCGCACGTCTTCCTGCCGGGCTCCACATTCCTGGAGAAGGACGGCACCTTCACCAACGCCGAGCGGCGCATCCAGCCGGTGCGCAAGGTGATGGCGCCGCGCAACGGCCTTGCCGATTGGGAGATCACCATGGCGATCGCCCAGGCCATGGGCTTCGACATGACCTACGCGCATCCCTCCGAGATCATGGACGAGATCGCGCGGCTGACGCCGACCTTCGCGGGCGTGTCGTTTCAGAAGCTGGACGAGCTCGGCTCGGTGCAGTGGCCTTGCAACGAGAAGGCGCCGGAGGGCACCCCGGTCATGCATATCGGCGGCTTCGTGCGCGGCAGGGGCAAGTTCGTCATCACGGAATATGTCGCCACCGACGAAAAGGCGGGGCCGCGTTTCCCGCTGCTGCTGACCACCGGCCGCGCGCTCACGCAATACAATGTCGGGGCCCAGACGCGCCGCACCGCCAATACCGCATGGCACGAGGAGGACCTGCTCGAGATCCACCCGCACGACGCCGAGCAGCGTGGTGTCCGCGACGGCGACCTGGTGAAGCTTCAAAGCCGCGTCGGCGAAACGACCCTGCGGGCGACAATCACCGAACGGGTGGCGCCGGGTGTCGTCTATACGACCTTCCACCACCCGAGCACGCAGACCAATGTGGTGACGACCGAATATTCCGACTGGGCGACCAACTGCCCCGAATACAAGGTCACCGCCGTCCAGGTGTCGCCATCCAATGGCCCGACCGAATGGCAGGACCATTACGAGGAGCTTGCCCGCCAGAATAGTCGCATAGTCGCCACAATAGAGGCTGCGGAGTAGCCATGGTGCTGCCCGTCCGCCCGGTCTCGCGTTCGGTGTGGCGGCGCCAGAGCGTGAGCGAAGGAGAGCGCATCATCCCCGAGGAGACCGCCGTCGCCTTCACCTATAACGGCGGCTCCTACGCGGTGATGATGGCGACGCCCCAGGACCTCGACGATTTCGCCCTCGGCTTCAGCCTGACGGAAGGCATCGTGGTGGCGGCGGAAGAGATCCGGCGCTTTGAGATCGTCGAGGAGCAGGCGGGCATCGAGCTCAGGATGTGGCTCTCCGAGGAGCGGGCGGCCGCGCTTAGCGACCGCAGACGCCATCTCGCCGGTCCAACCGGCTGCGGCCTGTGCGGCATCGAAAGTCTCGCCGAGGCCGTCCGGCGGCCGCCCACCGTGCGCGGCGGCGGCGTCTTTGCGGCCGCCGACATCATGCGCGCCGTCGAGGCCATCGCGCCGCACCAGGAGCTCAATCTGCAGACCCGCGCGGTGCACGCGGCAGCCTTCTGGCAGCCGGGCAGGGGCCTTGTGGCGCTGCGTGAGGATGTTGGGCGTCACAACGCCCTCGACAAGCTCGGCGGCGCCTTGGCGCGCGATCATGTTCCGGTCGGGGGCGGCTTCGTGGTGTTGACGAGCCGCGTGTCGGTCGAGCTGGTGCAGAAGGCCGCCGTCCTCGCCATGCCGCTCCTGGTCGGCGTGTCGGCGCCGACGGGTCTTGCGGTCAGCACCGCGGAAGGCGCCGGCATCACGCTCGTGGCCATCGCGCGCAGCGACGGCTTCGAGGTGTTCACGCATAGAGACCGCATTGTCCAGGAGACGGCTTCAAGTGTCGCCTGAGAAGCTCGTCTACATGGCCAACCAGATCGGCAAGTTTTTCGTGAGCCAAGGCGCCGATCAGGCGGCAGCCGGGACTGCCGATCACATCAAGAAATTCTGGGATCCGCGCATGCGCAAGGCCATCATCCTGCATTTGGACGGCGGCGGCGCCGGACTCGACCCGGCCGTGCGCGAGGCCATCGCGCGGATCAAGCAGACGGAGGTTGGCGCGTGACGGCGCGGCGTCTCGAGGCCCGTCAGCTTCCCGATGGGCCCGCCTTCGGCCCGTCGGTCGAACGCCCGGCAATGTCGTTGGCCAGGGCGACGATCACCGGCAAGACGGCGCGGGCATCTTCCTCGAATTGCCGCCACATGGGGCGGCCGGCGAACTCGGCGTCCGGGTCGCCCGAGAAATGCGCGCAAAGGGCGCGCGCGACGCGCTCGACGAGGGAGGCGGTGAGTCCAGGGTTCGGGGCGCGGCTCATGGCGTGCTCGCCGTCCCGCCGCTCCCCGATCCGGGCGGGCTCGGTTAGAGCCTAGGCCACAACGTCTAGAGAATTTGCAAAGAATTGCCTAAAATTTTAGGCATTGCCGCGTTGGCCGCCAGACGAGCGGAAGGTGTCCCGGCCGGCGCGCCGCGTGCGCTGGCGCACGGCGGCCCCGGCGGCGCCCGATCATGCTTGCGGAAGCGTTATGCACGATCGGAGGGATGATCATGCCGAACGAACCCACAGTCGCTGGCGCGCCATCTTCGACGCTCGACGAGGATCTGGCCCACATCACCGGCGGCCACTATTCCATCGTCATCATCGCGGCCCTCGGCTTCGGCTGCGCGCAGCTTGCCTCGCTCATCGGCATGCTGATGCATCTCTAGCGCATGATCCCGAAAAGTGTGTGCGGTTTTCGGACAAGATCATGCGCAAAAATCAAGAATGCAGCGCGCAGATCGTGCACGAAATTGCTGCCTCGCAGCGCCGGAGACGGAGGCCGGAATTGCCGGACCTCCGCGCTCCGATGTCGCTGATGGCTCAGCTCCGATCGATCGGTCCGCTCACTTGGCCAAGCGCAGTTGCGACAGCGACGTGGCGATCTGGTCGAACGTCGTGACGATCTGGTTGGCGTCGGTGAGCAGGAAGAACTTCGTTGGATCGGTGGCGCAGTTCCTCAGCATGTTCGAGGTGGGATCGCCGCCGGTGTTCACCTGCACCGTGTAGAGCACGATGTCGGCCGCCTTGGCGTTGTCGCAGGCGATGGTGGTGCGGCTGTCGATAGCCGTCTGCGAGGTGGAGAAGCGGTTCTCCGTGTTGAGGCCGTCCGTCAACAGGATGATGACCTGCTGGTACTTGTAGCCCGGCGTCAGCGGCGGCACGGCGAGCGGCGAGTTGGCCTTCAGCGACTGATGGGCCCATTGCAGGCCGATTGTCTGGTTGGTGTTGCCGGTCGGCGTCATGGCGTCGATCTTGCTGTGCATCGAGGTGAAGTCGTAGGTGAGCGCCATCAGCGAAACCGGGCAGTTGGCATATTGCTCGGTCGGGAACAACGTCGCTCCGCTCGACGGCGCCGTGGCGGTGGTATCGTAGCTCTGGTCGCGGTCGGTGACGCAGCCGTTCCAGGTGCTGTGCGCCTTCGGGGTCCAGACCTTGCCGTTGGCCACGCAGGTCGACTTCTTCTTGTAGGTCGTGTTGCTGCAGGTGCCGTTGACCTCCTCCCACAAATCCCAGCGAACCCAGCCGGCATTGACGTTTCCCGTCCCGACATTCACGTCCTTGCTGAACGGGATGATCGAGACGTAGACGTCGCCGGTGTTGACGGCCGACGTCTGCAGCTGCGTCAGCAGCTTGTGCGAGGCGGTCTTGAGCGCGGTCATCTTGTTGGCGGACGCCATCGAGCCCGTGTTGTCGAGGGCGAGCGCGACGCGCAGCCGCGTGTTGCCCCAGGCGGCGGTCGACGAGCTCTGGATCGGCAGTGAATTGATGCCGGCGATGGGCAGGATGACGAGCGGGAAGTCACCCGTCGCAGCCACCATCAGCGACGCGTCGCCGGACTTCACGTAAGTCGACGTCACCGTGACGTTGATCACGTCGTCGCGGTTGAACAAGCGCGAGAAGTAGAGCGTCGCCTTGGTCTGGATCTCGGCGTCCGTCAGCGTCGGCGCCTCCTTGGCGAGGAGGAGCGTCGTCGAGTTGAGCGCCGTTTGCAGGGAGGCGCGCGCATTGGCGGCCCGGGCATAGTCGACGGCGGTGCCGAGTGCCAGCATGATCGGCATCAGTGCGAGGCTGAAGATGACGGCGGTCGTGCCGGACGCCTCGCGCCGAAACGCCCTGAGAATCTGCGTAGGTCCTGTCATGGGATCCCCCGTTGCCAACGCGCCGGTGCGGCCTCATTACCGCGGCGGTCGCGCTTCGGGGGCGGAAGCTAAGTCGAATGCGTGCAACGAACATTGCCGATAAGCATCGAGTTGACGTAGCAATTGAGAAACTATGTCGAGAAGTTTTAGCCGATCGGCGCCGTCGGGGCTCGCGGGGAAAGGGCGTCCGCGGTGCATTCCTCAGAGTGAAAACAGCGCTCGCAACTCTCTAAGTCCCTTACACCGCCTCTTTACATTTGTACATTTGCACCGCCCGCGTGCTTGCGCGTCATGGCGAATTTCGTGTCCGTGGTTAACGTGTGAGTAGCGATCAACCGGCCCGCTGGGCAGGCTTTCGGCATAGTTCAGAGGTGGGATGCAAGCTTGGTTGAGTTGCATGCGCGGCGCACGTTTGGATAGAACGCGCGCTTGCGCGTGGCGCCGTCGACGGCGTGATCTTTACGCGTTTGCCAGCCGCACCTTCCCGACCGCTTGGGCCACGCGAGCCCCGAACGCGCGTGTCCCAAGATGGCCGCCGAGGTCGGCGGTGCGCCCATCCTCGCTTAAGAGCACTTCGTCGATGGCCGCCTCGATGGCGGCCGCCACGTCGGCGAGCCGGTTCTCGCCGCGCCGCTCCGCGAGCCACGCGAACAGCATGGCGACCGAGCCGATGAGCGAAGCGGGGTTGGCCTTGTCCTGTCCGGCGATGTCGGGAGCCGAACCGTGCTGCGCCTGGGCGATGGCATGATCGGTGCCGGCATTGATGGAGGCGGCGAGCCCCAGGCTGCCGGCGATCTCCGAGGCTTCGTCGGACAGGATGTCACCATACATGTTGGTGGTGACGATCACGTCGAATTGGCTCGCGTCGCGCACGAGCAGCGCCGCCATGGCGTCGACGATGCGCTCCTCGACGGTCACGTCGGGGAATTGTCTGGCGACGGCGCGCACGCTCTCCAGGAACAGGCCCTCGGTGAGGCGCAGGACGTTGACCTTGTGCACGACGGTGACCTTGCGACGGCGCTGGCGCGCGAGCCGGAAGGCGGTCTCGGCGATACGCGTCGAGCCTTGGCGCGTGATCTTGCGGATGGAGATCGCCAGGTCCGGGGTCGGCATCATCTCGCCGTGGCCGAAATGCATGGAGCGGTCGGCGTAGAAGCCCTCGGTATTCTCACGCACCACCACCAGGTCGACGGGCTTGCCGCAACGCGGCGGCAGGCCGGGCCGCGAGCGGGCGGGGCGGATATTGGCGAAGAGATCGAGCTCCTTGCGCAGCGTCCCCGAGGCGGTGAGGCCGCCGACGGCGCCCGGCTTTTCCTGGTGCGAGACGGGGCCGAGGATGATTCCGGCGGCGGCACGGGCCTTGTCCACCGTGCGGGGCGCGACAAGCGCACCGTGCTGCTTCAGTGCTTCGAGGCCGATAGGCACGTGTTCGAGCGTGAAGCTGACGCCGAAGGCGCCCTTGGCCGCCTCCAGGACCTCGAGCGTCGCGGCGGTGATTTCCGGTCCGATGCCGTCGCCGGGCATGACGAGAAGGTGGAGCGGCCCTGGCGTGGTACGGTTCATGGCGTCCTCACGACCTCTGCTTGACGATGCGGAAGACGAGGAGCTTGCCGTGCGCCTCCACGCCCTCCGAGCGAGCGTCCAGCCGATGGCCGGTCTGGTTGACGAAGTGCGGCACGTCGATGACGGTCAGCGGGTCGGTGCATTCGAGCACCAGCGTGCCGCCGACCGGCAGAGTGCGCAGCGCCCGCTTGGCACGCAGCACCACATGCGGGCACCGGATGCCGCGAAGGTCGAGAATCAGCTCGGGAGACGTTTCGGAGGATGGTGCCATCGTGAGGACGAGCGCCGGCCGCTGCATGGCGCCGGCTCAGCCCTGCCATAGCGGACGAACATTTGCCACGGGACGTTGCGCCAATCGAGGCGCGCTTTGTGCGGCGCAGCATCGGAACAAATGTTGGTGATAGGGCGGCATGCCGGTGAATTCCAACGGAATTGCCTTGTGCGGCAAGTGTCTAATTGGAATAATTCGACAAAGGCTGCCGGGAGAAACTGGGGTCTCACACGGTGCCCGGAACCGGGTTTCAGCGTGACTGCAACAATGTTTGGGGAACGTCTAGGAGGAGGGAAGTTTCAAAATGAACATGGATCTCTCGCGGCGCCAGTTCATGAAGGGCGCCAGCGCGGGTCTTGCAGGGACAGCAATCGGAGCGTTCGGCTTCGCGGAGGCTGAGATTGCCTACGCGCAGGCCATTCGGCCGTTCAAGTTGCTGAACACCAAAGAGACGCGCAACACCTGTCCTTACTGCTCGGTCGCCTGCGGTATCATCATGTACTCGAAGGGCGATCTGGCGAAGGGCGAAAAGGCCGACATCGTCCATATCGAGGGCGATACCGACCACCCCACCAACCGCGGCACGCTGTGCCCGAAGGGCGCGGCGCTGCTCGACTTCGTCAAGTCGGAGACGCGCCTCAAATATCCCATGCTGCGCAAGCCGGGCTCCAACAAGTTCGAGCGGATCAGCTGGGATCAGGCGCTCGACCGCATCGCCCGCCTGATGAAGGACGACCGCGATCAGAACATCGTCGTCAAGAACAACGACGGCGTAACGGTCAACCGGTGGACGACGACGGGTTTCCTGGCGGCGTCTGCCACGACCAACGAGACGGCCTTCACCACCTACAAGGTCGTGCGTTCGACCGGCATGGTGGCGTTCGACAATCAAGCGCGCGTTTGACACGGCCCGACGGTATCCAGTCTGGGTCCAACATTTGGCCGTGGCGCAATGACGAATTCGTGGACCGATATTCGGAACACGGATCTCGTCGTCATCATGGGTGGTAATGCCGCAGAGGCTCACCCGTGCGGATTCAAGTGGGTCACGGAGGCCAAGGCCAGCCGTGGCGCCAAGCTGATCGTCATCGACCCGCGCTACACGCGCTCGGCCGCGGTATCGGATCTCTATGCGCCGATCCGGCAAGGCACCGACATCGCGTTCCTGCTCGGCGTCATCAACTACTGCATGCAGAACGACAAGGTGCAGTGGGACTACGTCAAGGCCTTCACCAACGCCTCCTACATCGTCAAGGAGGGCTTCACCTACCAGGACGGCCTGTTCAGCGGCTACGACGAGACGAAGCGCGACTACAATCGCGCCTCCTGGGAGTACGAGATCGACCCGCGCGGCTATGCGGTGTTCGACGAACGGCTGCAGAACCCGCGTTGCGTCTGGAACCTCTTGAAGCAGCACGTCGCCGTCTACACGCCCGAGATGGTCGAGCGCATCTGCGGTACGCCGAAGGCCAAGTTCCTCAAGGCGGCGCAGTGGATCGCCGAGACGTCCTCGCCCACCAAGGCGATGACGTCCATGTACGCGCTGGGTTGGACGCAGCACGCCAAGGGGTCGCAGAACATCCGCACCATGGCCATGCTGCAGCTGATCCTGGGCAATATCGGCATCCGCGGCGGCGGCATGAACGCGTTGCGCGGCCACTCCAACATCCAGGGGCTGACCGACATCGGGCTCATGTCCAACCTGATCCCCGGCTACCTGACGCTGCCGGTGGAGCGGGAGACCGACTTCAACATCTACATGGCGAGCCGCGGCTTCAAGCCGCTGCAGCCCAACCAAATGAGCTACTGGCAGAACTACAAGAAGTTCTTCGTCAGCTTCCAGAAGGCGATGTGGGGAGCGGCGGCGACGCCGGAGAACAACTTCGCCTACGACTACCTGCCTAAGCTCGACGTACCCCAGTATGACATGCTGCGGGTCTACGAGCTGATGCATCAGGGAAAGGTCAACGGCTACTTCTGCCAGGGCTTCAATCCGCTGTTGTCGTCACCGAACCGCAAGAAGATGACGGTGGCGTTCAGCAAGTTGAAATGGCTCGTTACCATGGACCCGCTCGACACCGAGACCGCCCGCTTCTGGGAGAATCACGGCGAGCACAACGATGTCGATCCGTCGAAGATCCAGACGGAAGTCATCCAATTGCCCGCGACGTGCTTCGCCGAGGACGAAGGCGCGCTCGTCAGCTCGAGCCGCTGGCTGCAATGGCACTGGGCGGGCGGCACGCCGCCCGGCGAGGCCAAGACCGATGCCTGGATCATGGCCCAGATCCATCTGCGGCTGAAGGCGCTCTATGCCAAGGAAGGCGGCAAGGCGCCGGAGCCGATTCTCAACCTGCATTGGCCCTACAAGGACCCGAACGATCCGCAGCCGGAAGAGATCGCCAAGGAGCTCAACGGCTACGTGGTCGAGACGGTGACGGATCCGAACGATCCTTCCAAGGTGCTGCTCGAGAAAGGAAAGCAGGTCGCCGGCTTCGGCGTCCTGCGCGACGACGGCAAGACGGCGTGCGGCTGCTGGATCTATTCCGGCTGCTACACGGAAGCCGGCAACTTGATGGCGCGTCGCGACACCTCGGACCCGGACGAAACCGGCGCCTTCGCGAAGTGGGCGTTCGCATGGCCCGCCAACCGCCGCATCCTGTACAACAGGGCATCGGCGGACGTCTCCGGCAAGCCGTGGGATGCGAGTCGCAAGCTCATCGAGTGGAACGGCACCGCCTGGGCGGGCTACGACGTGCCGGATATTGCGCCGGGCGCCAAGCCCGACGTGGTCGGCCCCTTCATCATGAACCCTGAAGGGGTCGCACGCCTCTTCGTCCGGGGCATGATGCGCGATGGTCCGTTCCCGGCCCACTATGAGCCGTTCGAATTGCCCATCGCCAACCCGATCGCCCCCAAGGTCAGGGGCAATCCGGCGGCGCGGGTGTTCAGCGGCGACATGGCCGAGTTCGGCGACGCCAAGGAGTTCCCGTACGCGGCGACCTCCTACCGGCTCACCGAGCACTTCCACTTCTGGACCAAGCACGTCCAACCCAACGCCGTGATGCAACCGGAGTTCTTCGTCGAGATTTCCGAGCAGCTGGCGAAGGAGAAGGGCATCAAGTCCGGCGGCTGGGTGCGGGTATGGTCGAAGCGCGGCTCGGTGAAGGCGAAAGCCGTCGTCACCAAGCGGATCGTGCCGCTGATATGCGACGGCAAGCCCGTCCATATCGTCGGCATTCCGCTGCATTGGGGCTTCACCGGCGCGGCCAAGAAGGGCTTCGGCCCCAACACGCTGACGCCGTATGTCGGTGACGCAAACATCGAGACGCCGGAATACAAGGCGTTCCTCGTCGACATCGAGCCCATCACCGGGCCGGTGGCATAGGAGGCGCGCCATGTTTCCTCCCGTTCCCAACCCGTCGACATCGGCTTCCGCGGCGAAGTTCGACGACAAGGATCTCGTCCGCCGCTCGGCCTCCAACATTGCGCCCCCGGCGCGTCAATTGACGCCGGTGGCGAAGCTCATCGACGTGTCGAAATGCATCGGCTGCAAGGCCTGCCAGGTTGCCTGTCTCGAGTGGAACGATCTGCGCGAGGAGGTGGGCGTCAATCACGGGGTCTACGACAACCCGCTCGATCTCACGCCGGCCAGCCTCACGGTGATGCGCTTCTCCGAGTGGATCAACCCGGAGACGCAGGACTTGGAATGGCTGATCCGCAAGGACGGCTGCATGCACTGCGCCGATCCGGGCTGCCTGAAGGCCTGTCCGGCGCCAGGCGCCATCGTTCAGTACTCGAACGGCATCGTCGACTTCGTCAAGGCGAACTGCATCGGCTGCGGCTATTGCGTGAAGGGATGCCCGTTCAACATCCCGCGCATCTCCAAGGTCGACAGCAAAGCCTACAAGTGCACACTGTGCTCCGACCGCGTCGCGGTAGGGCAGGGACCGGCTTGCGCCAAGGCCTGCCCGACGCAGGCGATCGTCTTCGGCACCAAGGAGGAGATGAAGAAGCACGCCGAGGCGCGCATCGCGGATCTGAAGTCGCGCGGCTACAAAAACGCCGGCCTCTACGATCCGCCGGGCGTCGGCGGCACGCACGTCATGTACGTGCTGCATCATGCCGACAAGCCGCAGCTCTATTCCGGGCTCGCGACGAACCCGCGCATCAGCCCCGTCGTCGAATTGTGGAAGGGGCTCACCAAGTATGCCGGGCTCACGGCGATCGGCGCCTTCGCGGCCATCGGCTTCCTGCATCACATCGTGTCCGGTCCCAACCGGGTCTCGAAGGAGGACGAGGAGCGTGCCAAGCAGCTCACCGAGGGCAAGGGCGCCTGAGGCGAATGGGCGGCGAGAGGATGCGGTCTCCGTCCCGAAGCGGGGACCGCGGTTTCGCGACATGCGAAGCCGCCGCGGCGAAGCCGCCGCGCGAAGAACAACAACAGCGTTCGGGTGGAGGGCAGTAGGATGAGTGAAAGATCGGAGATCGGTGCAGGCGACAGCGTGCATCCCGGCGATCCCGTCACTGTCGACCGCTACACGACGGCGGCGCGCATCAACCACTGGATCACCGCGACCAGCCTCGTGCTGCTCGCCATATCGGGCCTCGCGCTGTTCCACCCGAGCCTCTATTTCCTGACCGGGTTGTTCGGCGGCGGCTCGGCGACGCGCGCCATCCATCCATGGATCGGGGTCGTGCTGTTCTTCGGCTTCCTCGGCCTCTTCCTGCGCTTCTGGAAGCTCAACCTGTGGAAGCGCGAGGACGGCACGTGGCTGGCCCGCCTGCGCGACGTGCTGGCCGCCCACGACGAGAACCTGCCGGAAGTCGGCAAGTACAATGCCGGCCAGAAGATGGTCTTCTGGATGATGTCGATCCTCATCGTGACGCTCATCTCCAGCGGCATCGTCATCTGGAACGAGTATTTCGGCGCCTATTTCTCGGTGGAGCAGAAGCGCGTCGCCGTGCTCGTGCATGCGATTGCGGCGATCGTCATGATCTGCGTGTGGATCGTGCACGTCTATGCCGCCATCTGGGTGCGCGGCACTATCAGCGCCATGACGCGCGGGCGCGTCACCGGCGGCTGGGCCTGGCGGCATCACCGCAAATGGCTGCGCGAACTGGTGACCGGCAAGCCGCACGCGCCGGCCGAATAGGCAAAACCATCATCGTGGCACGCCCGGGGAGGCGCTTTCCCCGCGAATGTCGCTTGCCTGGCCGGCAGTTAACCGATGGCCGAAGGACAATTGGCTTTCAACGTTGAGCTGCGCTAGCCTCGTGCGACACGTGGCCCGGTGGGTTCGTGAGGTAAGTGATGACCCAAGTCGGCGCCCCGCGCCATGATCCGATCCCGATCGGTGAGGTTTCGGCCCCGCCGTTCGCCCGCCTTCCCGAGCCCGAGACGCTGTTCGCCCGCCGTGCCGAGCGGCTGCGGGCGCTCGCGGTGGGACATGAGCTCGGCGGCTACCTGAACTTCCTCGCCGGCCTCGCGGACGCGCAGCATGCGCTGCAGGACGGCTTGCCGTCCGTCGTGCTGCCGGACGCCGAGGCGCTGTCGCGGGCTCGCGAATTCGCCATGCCGCCGCTCAACCGCAATCGCTTCGCCGCCGATGCCACCTTCCAGATGACCTTTGACCGCCTCGTCGCCGCCGCGGCGAGGGCCGACATGCCCGAGGCGGCACGCACGGCGCTGCGCAAGCTGGAAGCCGCCGACGCGACCGCGCAGGCACGCAGGCTGGCGGCCGTCCTCGGCGACGCCATCCCCATCGAGACCATCGCCGAGCACGTCTTCGTCGCCTGCGCGCTGCAGGTGCATTTCGCGCGCCTGGCCGCCGGCCTCGACGCCAAGGCCCTGGTGGCGGTGGGTGACGGCGCCTGCCCGTCGTGCGGCGGCCCGCCGGTAGCCTCGCTCGTGGTCGGCTGGCAGGGCGCGCACGGCGCCCGCTTCTGCGCCTGCGCGCTCTGCGCCACGCTGTGGAACTACGTGCGCATCAAGTGCTGCGTGTGCGGCTCGACCAAGGGCATCGGCTACAAGGAAGTCGATGGCGGCCCCGGCACCATCAAGGCCGAGACCTGCGACGAGTGCCGCACCTACGTGAAGGTCCTGCACCAGGTCAACGACCCAGCGCTCGAGCCGGTGGCGGACGACGTGGCTTCCGTCGGCCTCGACCTCCTGGTGCGCGAGGAGGGCTTTCGGCGCGGCGGCGTCAATCCGTTCCTCGTCGGGTATTGAGGCCGCCATGAATCGCCAGGTGAATCGCGGAGTGAACCGCGAGGCGTTCCGCAGCCTGCCGTCGGTCGACGAGGTGCTGAAGACCGACGCGGCGCTCGTGGCGCTCGACCGGCACGGGCACCAGGCGGTCGTCGCCGCCGTGCGGATGGCTCTCGACGCCGCCCGCGACGCAATCCGCCAGGGAGGCGAAGCGCGCGCTGCCGCCGACGTGGCCGGAGCGGCGCTGGCGCGCCTCGACGAGGGCGCTGCGCCCAACCTGAAGCCGGTGTTCAATCTGACCGGCACGGTGCTGCACACCAATCTCGGCCGGGCGCTCTATGCCGAGCCAGCTGTCGAGGCGGCGACCATCGCCATGCGCCAGGCAGTGGCGCTCGAGTTCGATCTCGCGGGCGGCAGGCGCGGCGAGCGCGACGACCACGTGCGCGCGCTGCTCGTCGCACTCACCGGCGCGGAGGACGCCACCGTCGTCAACAACAATGCCGCCGCCGTGCTGCTGGTGCTCAACACGCTGGCCAAGGGGCGCGGCGCGGTTGTCTCGCGCGGCGAGCTCATCGAGATCGGCGGTGCCTTCCGCATGCCCGACATCATGGCGCGGGCCGGTGCCAAGCTCGTCGAGGTCGGCACCACCAACCGCACGCACCTGAAGGACTATGCCGAGGCGCTGTCGCAGCGCACCGGCCTCGTGCTCAAGGTGCATACGTCGAACTATCGCATCCAGGGTTTCGTGGCTGAGGTGCCGGCGGGCGCGCTTGCGACAATGGCACGCGCGCACGGCGTGCCGCTCGTCAACGATCTCGGCTCCGGCACGCTGATCGACCTCTCACGCTTCGGCTTGCAGCACGAGCCGACGGTGGCCGAGGCGGTGGCCGAGGGCGCCGATCTCGTCACCTTCTCGGGCGACAAGCTGCTCGGCGGGCCGCAGGCGGGGTTCGTGGTCGGCCGCAAGGCGCTCATCGCCACGCTCAACCGCAACCCGCTGAAGCGGGCGCTGCGTCTCGACAAGGTGCGGCTTGCGGCGCTCGAGGCGACGCTGCGTCTCTATCGCGATCCCGACCGGCTTGCCGAGCGCCTGCCGACCCTGCGCCTCCTGGCGCGGCGGCAGGGAGACATCGCGGCCATGGCGCGCGAGCTGATGCCGACGGTCGCGGCGCGATTGGGCGCCGGCTTCAGGGTCGAGGTGACGGACTGCGCCAGCCAGATCGGCTCCGGCGCGCTGCCGCTCGAGACCTTGGCCAGCGCCGGCATCGCCATCAAGCCGGCCGGCAAGGCTGGGGGCCGCCATGTCGCGGCGCTGGCGGCGGCGCTGCGCAGATTGCCGACGCCGGTGATCGGCCGCATCGAGGATGGCGCACTCGTTCTCGATCTGCGCTGCCTCGAAGACGCTGCCGCGTTCGCCGCGAACCTCATGACCCTTGATCCCGGAGGCGGCGATGGGATGGCTTGACCGCCTGGTGCGCCGCGAGCGGCCGCCGGCCGCGACTGACGCCGCCGCGCGCCTCGCTGAGGCGCACGATGCCGCCGAGCGCGGCGACTACGAGACGGCGCTCGCGATCTGGAATCCCCTGGCGCATGCCGGCGTGCCCCGCGCCCAGAACAATATCGGCGCCTGCTTCGCCGAAGGGCTCGGGGTCGAGCGCGATCCCGATCTCGCCTTCCAGTGGCTGACGCTCGCGGCCGAGGCGGGCGATCCGGTCGGGCGGCGCAACCTTGCGGCGCTCTACTTCAAGGGCGAGGGCGTCGAGCCGGACTACGACAGGGCGGCTGCGCTCTATCGCGCCGCCGCCGAGGAGGGCGACGCGCCGGCCGCCGACATGCTGAGCTGGATGCTGCTCGAGGGCGAATGCATTCCCGGCGACGTGACCGAGGCGCGCCGCTGGGCCGAGGCGGCGGCCGCCAAGGGCGTTGCCGCGTCGATGACGCGCCTCGGCATGATCTTCCACGATGCGCTGGGCGTCGAGCGTGATCCGGCGCTCGCCGCAACGTGGTGGACGAAGGCCGCGGCCGACGGCGATGCCGACGGCCAGGCCATGCTGGGTGCCGCGCATTTCCTGGGCGCCGGCGTCGAGCGCGACGGGGTCGCGGCACTCGCCTGGCTGTTGCGCGCCACGGCCGGCGGCAGCGCCCTCGCGACACCGTTCCTCGACCCGGCGCGGGCGGCGCTCACCTGGGAGGAGATCATCGCGGCCGAGCAGCGCGCCCAGGACCCCCAGAGCAGCCGCCGCGGGAGCGGCCGTCATGATCATCGGCACCGCCGGCCATATCGACCACGGCAAGACGTCGCTGGTGAAGGCGCTCACCGGCGTCGACACCGACCGACTCAAGGAAGAAAAGGCGCGCGGCATTTCCATCGATCTCGGCTTCGCGTACCTGCCGGCGCCGGATGGCTCGGTGCTCGGCTTCGTCGACGTGCCGGGCCACGAGCGCTTCGTGCACACCATGCTGGCCGGCGCCAGCGGCATCGATTTCGTGCTCCTCGTAGTGGCGGCCGACGACGGCGTCATGCCCCAGACCCTGGAGCATCTCGCCATCGTGACGCTGCTCGGCATCAGCCGTGGCGTCGTGGCGCTCACCAAGGCCGACCTCAAGCCGGAAGCGGAGCGTGCCAACGTCGCGGCCGGCATCGCCCAGGCGCTCGCCGCGACGCCGCTCAACGGCATCCCAGTCATGCCGGTCTCGGTCGTCACAGGCGAGGGCGTCGAGGATCTGCGCAATCATCTCTTCGCGGCGGCGCATGCCTTCACTCAGCGCGCTGCCGGTGGACGCTTCCGGCTCGCCGTCGACCGTTCCTTTACGCTCGCCGGCGCCGGCACGGTGGTGACCGGCACGGTGCTGTCCGGCGCGGTCCACGTCGGCGATCGCGTCAGCGTCAGCCCGTCGGGGCTGTCCGCCCGCGTGCGCGCCATTCACGCCCAGAACCGCCCGACAGAGCGCGGCGAGGCGGGCCAGCGTTGCGCGCTCAATCTCGCCGGCGAGGGCATCGCCAAGGAGGCGATCCGGCGCGGCGACGTGGTGCTCGACCCCGTGCTGCATGCGCCGACGGCGCGCATCGACGCGACCCTCAGGCTTCTGGCGAGCGAGACGCGCGCGGTGACGCAATGGCTGCCGGTGCGCCTCCATCATGCCGCTACCGATGTCGCCGGCCGCATCGTGCTGCTCGAGGACGAGCCTCTGGCGCCGGGCACCGAGCGGCGTGTGCAGCTCGTGCTGGAGGAACCTATCGCGGCGGTGGCGGGAGATCGTTTCGTGCTGCGCGATACCTCCGCGCAGCGCACCATCGGCGGCGGGCGTTTCCTCGACCTCAGGGCGCCGACGCGCCGCCGGCGCACGCCGGCGCGCTTTTCGCAGCTCGAGGCAATGGCGCACGAGGCGCCGGAGCACGCCTTGCAAGCGCTGCTCGAGCGCACGCCGGGCTATGTCGATCTCACGGGCTTTGCGCGCGACCGGGCGCTTTCCGACGACGAGCTTACCCGCATCGTGGCGGCGCTCGACGTGGTGCGCATCGCCGGCAAAGATGAGATGTTCGGGGTGAGCGCCGCGACCTGGCTCAACCTGAAGCGTACGCTGATGGCCACACTCGGCCGCATTCCACACCGAGAATGCCGATCTCGCCGGCATCGGCCTCGAGAAGCTGCGATTGCAGAGCGAGCCGCGGCTGCCGGCGCCGGCCTTCCTTTCGCTGCTGCAAGGCCTTGTTCGTTCAGGAGAAATCGCGCTTGACGGCGCCTGGGTGCGTCTCGCCAGCCACGTGGTGCGCCTCGTGCCGGCCGACGAGCGCCTGTGGGGGCGCATCGCGCCGCTGCTCTCGGGCGCCGAGCGCTTCCGGCCGCCGCGCGTGCGCGACATGGCCGGGCTCCTCGGTGCGCCGGAGGCCGACGTGCGCAAGCTCATGAAGCTGCTCAGCCGCATGGGCAAGGTCGACGAGGTGGCGCACGATCACTTTTTCCTGCGCGCCACGGTGGCCGAGATGGTGGGCATTGCGGCCGGCCTCGCTGCGCAGGCGCAGAACGGCGAGTTCGTGGCGGCACAGTTCCGCGACCAGATGGAGAACGGCCGCAAGGTGGCGATCCAGATCCTCGAATTCTTCGACCGCCACGGAGTCACATTGCGCCGTGGCGACCAGCGGCGCATCAACAGGCATCGCCTCGATCTGTTTCGCGTTGGTGACGACGCGTCGACCGAGGCGCAAAGCAATGGAAGAGAGCGCGTTCCCGGTGAACGCATCGGACTTCAAATCCGAGAGGGGCCGCGAGACGGTCCTTGGTGGGTTCGACTCCCATTCTCTTCCGCCATCCCTCCGGCGCGGAGAGCGCCGATGATCACGGCACCGTTCCTCGACCTGCTGGAAGCGGCAGCCGAAGAGGCGGAGGCCGCCGAGGAACGCTTCCGCCGCGAGACGGCGGAACGCACCGGCACCCTGCAGAAGGAGCGCGCCGTCGCGTTCCGCAGGCTCAATCTCATGCGCGCCGTCGCCGAGGTGGTGGCGGATGCCGAGGACGCCGACATCGCCGTCGGCCGCGCGCAGGCCGCCTTGCGCAGCCGTCTCGGCTGGGACACGGACAGCGAGGCGCGCACCGAGGTGCTCGACCGCTTCGCGCCGGTGGCGCGGGCGGTGTTCTTCAGCTTCGCGCCGCCCGCCGAGGCACCGCCGCAGCCGGTCGACGCGGCGCTCGGCGAATTCGAGGCCTGGTACGCCTCGACCCGCACCACACCGTTCTGGACGCTGTTCGAGCACTACATGCCGGAGACGCCGCTTGTCGATTTCTGAGGCCAATCGCGGCAACGATTTCGAGCCCTGGCTCGCGGACGAATTTGCCGCGCGCGGTTCCTTCACGGCCTTCGCCATCCTGGTCGCCATCGATGAGACGCAGGTGACGCCGCTCTGCTCCACCTACTTCAACGTCATCGGCACCGAGGTCACCTGGGGCGAGATCGTCATCATGTTCGCGGGTTCCGGCGCCGACTGGCACGGCGCCGCCTTCTTCCCGATGACGAGCGGTGACGGCCATCCCCTCGACAACCCCACCGCGCGGCTCAGGCTGCGCGAGCTCGAGGCGCGCCTTGACGACGACCGCCTCGTCCTCAACGAGGGCCACTTCTTCGACAAGTGGGGACGGCGCATGCGCATCGACGAGGTGACGCCGCAATGAGCGAGCCGCTGCGCCTCATCGACACGGGGCTCGCGTCGGCGCGGCGCAACATCGCGGTGACGGCGGTGCTCGCGGAGCTGCACGGCAAGGGCCAGATCGGCGACACGCTGCGGCTCTGCCGCTACGGACGCTCGGTGCTCATCGGCCAAAGCCAGACGCCGGCCGCCGCGGTCGATCTCGACGCGTGCCGGGCGCGCAACGTCGAGGTGGCACGGCGCGTCACCGGTGGCGGCGCCGTCTATATGAGCCCCGGCGTTCTCGTGTGGGAGGTGGTGGCCGGCCGCCACCGCTTTGGCGGCGGGCTCGACGACATTGCCGCGCGCATCTCGTCCGGCGTCGCCGCCGGCCTTGCGCGGCTTGGCGTGGCGGCCCGCTTTCGGCCGCCCGGCGATGTGACCGTCGATGGGCGCAAGATCGGCGGCTCCAGCGGTTCCGTCGCGGGGCGCACCATCGTCCAGCAGGGCACCATCCTCATCACATTCGATGCGGCCGAGATGGCAGCAGTGCTCGGTCTGCCTGATCCTGCCGCCGTGGCGCAACGCCTCACCAGCCTCGCCCAATGTCTCGGCCGCACGCCGCCGCTGGCCGACGTGAAGGCAGCGCTGCTCGAGGGTCTCGCGCGGCATTGGGATTGCGCCTTCGCGCCGGCCGAGATGACGGCGACGGAAGAGCGGTTCGTCGGAGAGTGGCTCAGCGAGGACGGGGATCACCCTCCCCTGGAGGGGGAGGGTCGGCGAGAACGCGCAGCGTTCGAGCCGGGGTGGGGTGACCATGAGAACGTCAAGTGAATTCGCCCCACCCCGATCGCGCTTCGCCTCGCTCGCTGCGATCGACCCTCCCCCTCAAGGGGAGGGTGGAGGCCGCGCATGAGCAAGCGCCTCATCGTCGTGCTGATGAACACCGACCCGCGCAACGTCGAGGAGCTCGGCGCGCCGTTCTATCACGCTGCGGTTGCTGCTGCGATGGACTACGAGGTCGACGTCGTCTGCACAGCCACCGCCGGCAAGCTGATGTACAAGGGCGTCGCCGACGCCCTGCGGCTCAAGGAGGGAGAGCCGAAGACCGTCTATGACTGGATCAAGGAGGCGCATGATCAAGGCGCGCGCTTCTGGGCCTGCCCGGCCAATCTCGAGCTCAGCGGCAAGTCGGAGAGCGACCTCATCCCCGAATGCAGCGGCATGATGGGCGCCGCCGCCATGATCAAGGACATCATGGACGGCGAATGCCGCGTGCTCACCTATTGAGCGCGCCCGTGACCCGCGTCGAGGAACACGAGTACCCGGATCATCTCCACTATGACGTGGACAACCAGATCTGGTACGCGCCGCTCGACGGCAGCCTGATCCGCGTCGGCTTCACGCCAATCGCCATGAAGCTTGCCGGCGACGTTCTCGTGTTCACGCCGACCCGCATCGGCCGCGACTTCGAGAAGGGCCGCTCCTTCGCGGTCATCGAATGCGGCAAGTGGGTGGGCGCGGCACGCGCCGCCTTCGACGGCACCATCGTGGCCCACAACGAGACGCTCATCGAAAAGCCCGAGCTGCTCAACACCGACGCCTTTGGCGCAGGCTGGATGCTCGTCGTGCGTGCCGCGCGCGACGACTGGCGCCAAGGCCTCGTCACCGGTGCTGCGGTCGCTGCGGCCTTCTCGGCCTGGATCGCGGCGGAAGCCTACAAGGGCCGGGCGGGGTAGAATGAATTGCCACGGCAACATCGCGAGCGACATCGTGCTCATCGGCGGGGGCCATGCGCACGTGCACGTGCTGAAGGCCTTCGCCATGCGGCCGGAGCCGGGCGTGCGCGTCACGCTCGTCACGCGTGAAGTGGAGACGCCGTATTCCGGCATGCTGCCGGGTGTCGTCGCCGGGCTCTATACGCGCGAGGAGGCGCATATCGATCTCGTGCGCCTTGCCGCCGCCACCGGGACGAGGCTCATTCATGCCGAGGCGATCGGCCTCGATCGCGCCGGCAAGCAGGTGCTGCTGCGTGACCGCCCGCCCATCGCCTACGACCTCGTCTCCATCGACGTGGGCATCACGCCGGCCCTCGATGCCATCGCGGGCGCCGCCGAGCACGGCATCGCTGTCAAGCCGATCGGCTCGTTCCTGGAAAAATTCGCCGCCCTCGAAGCCCGCTGCCGGCAGGCCGGGGGGCCGCGCCGCATCGCCATCGTGGGCGGCGGCGCAGGCGGTGTCGAGCTCTTGCTTTCGATCCGCACCCGCCTCGTCGCCGACGCGCGCGCCCGCGGCCAGCGCGAAACGGAATTCGCCTTCACGCTGGTGACGGCCGGCGACATCCTCGAAGGCCATAACCGGCGCGTGCAGGATGCCTTTCGCCGGGCTCTCGCCGCAAGGCAGATCGCCGTTCACGAGCGCCGCCCGGTCGCCGAGCTGACGGCCAGTGGCGTTCACCTCAAGGACGGCACAGCGATCGTCGCCGACGCCGTGCTCATCACCACGGAGGCGGCGCCGCCGCCCTGGCTCGCCGCGACCGGATTGGCGACCGACAAGGGCGGCTTCCTCGCCGTCGGTGCCTCCCTGCAAGTCCTCGACGATCCCGACGTGTTCGCGGCCGGCGATTGCGCCGGCCTCGTTGCGACGCCGCGCCCGAAGTCCGGCGTCTTCGCGGTCCGCGCCGGCCCGCCGCTCGCCGCGAACTTGCGCCGCCGCGCGCGAGGGGAAGCGCCGAAGCGGTGGCGGCCGCAGCGCCGGCATCTGGCGCTGATCACCACCGGTGAGCGCTACGCCGTCGCCTCGTGGGGGCCGCTGAAGGCGGAAGGCGCGTGGCTGTGGACGCTCAAGAACTGGATCGATCGGCGCTGGATGCGCAAATACCAGGACGTGGAGACGCTGGTGGCGCGTATGTCGGGCGCTGCCGCGGCGGTGTCGCGGCATGCCGATCCGGAAGCCGAGATGCGCTGCGGCGGCTGCGCGGCAAAGATCGGCCCGGGGCCGCTGTCACGCGCGCTGGCCAAGCTGCCGCCGTCGCGTGCGCCGGGCGTCGTCGTCGGCCTCGACCGACCCGACGATGCCGCCATCATCGCGCCGGCCGAAGGGCGGCATCTCGTGCAGACCGTCGATTTCCTGCGCGCCTTCGTGGACGACCCTTACGTCTTCGCCGAGATTACGGCCAACCATTGCCTCAACGACGTCTTCGCCATGGGGGGCGTGCCGCGCCATGCGCTCGCCGTCGCGGTGGCGCCGGCGGGCCCGTCAGGCAAGGTCGAGGAGATGCTGTTCCAGCTTCTGGCCGGCGCCCGCGCCATTCTCGACCGCGAAGGCGTGGCGCTGGTGGGCGGCCATTCCAGCGAAGGCGCCGACATGGCGCTCGGTCTCTCGGTGACCGGCGAAGTCGCGCCCGACGCCGCCGTCCGCAAGGGCGGCCTGAAGGCGGGCGACGTGCTCGTCGTGACCAAGCCCATCGGCACCGCGATCCTGTTCGCGGCCGCCATGCGCGCCAAGGCGCGCGCGCCGTGGATCGAGGCGGCGCTCGCCGGCATGCGAGTTTCCAACGGCGAGGCCTCGCGTCTGCTGGTCGCGCACGGCGCCCGCGCCATGACCGACATCAGCGGCTTCGGCCTTGCCGGTCATCTCGGCGAGATGCTGGCGGCATCGGGTGCCGCGGCCGAGCTCGATCTTGCTGCGGTGCCGCTCTATGCGGGCGTGCTCGAGCTGGCGCGCGCCGGCACCGCCTCGACGCTGCTTGCCGAGAATCTGGAACTGCGAAGCCTGCTGGGGCGCGACGTGGACACCGCCGGCCTCGCCATCCTGTTCGATCCGCAGACCGCGGGCGGTCTCCTGGCCGGGCTTCCGCCTGCGCGCGCCAGCGCGTGCATCGCGGCGCTCAAGGCCGCCGGATACGCGGCGGCGGCCATCGGCCGGGTGTCGCGCGAGGGGCTCGCTGCCGCGGCGGCGCGCATCGACCTTGACGGCGAGCTCGGCGCCGGCGACCAGGCGCCGTGCAGCGCCGGGCGAAAATCTCCATCGAATTGAATGGCCTCGTCGAACCGGAACAATTGCCGACCGTCTCGGCATCGGAACCGGTCCGACCCTTGATGCATTTGATATCGACTGCCCGTCTTGCAGGCAGCGCGACAAAAACGCATGCTGGTGTGGCGGTTCCGAAAGTTCGTCACATATCGATGGAGGCGCTCGGAGCGAATTTCGGAATCAAGGCACACTAGAAAACATTGATTCTAGTGTGCATTTTGAATTTGAAGTTCGCTCGGGTCGTGATCCAAGCAATGTGGCGAGCTTCAAATTCAGCACACTAGCGGCGGCGGCCAACCCCATCCCTCTGGCCCGCGCCACTGTCCCGGAGAGCGATCATGAGCGAGCTGGCCAGCCAGGGCCGCGCTGCCCATACCTGGACGCAAGATGCTGAGCGGGCGAGAAACGGAAATGTGCTGGGCCGCTCGACGCGCGTGCAAGGCCCGCTCAAGCGCGGGCTGCGCGCCTTCATCCACTTCTTCTCGTATCATTTCATCCTGAAGCGGCAGCGTACGCGCACGACACGCGCCGCCGGCTTCAAGCTCTCGGTGCTGCCGAGCGTCTTTCATCCGCGCTTCTTCGTCACCAGCGAGTATTTCGCCGCCTTCATCGGCCGCCTGCCGCTCGCCGGCCGCCGTGTCGCCGATGTCGGCACCGGTACCGGCATCCTGGCGCTGGCGGCGGCGCGGGCCGGTGCCGCAAACGTCGTCGCCATCAACGTCAATCCCAACGCCGTTGCGGCGGCGGCCGGCAACGCCGAAAAGAACGGCCTTGGCGACAAAGTGCGGGCGGTGCATTCCAATCTGTTGGCGGCGGTGCCGGCGGGCGAGCGCTTCGACGTGATCCTGTTCAACCTGCCGTTCTTCACCGAGGAGCCGCGCGACGTGGCGGATCGCGCTTGGAACGCCGGCCCCGGTTTTCGCGACATCGAGCCGTTCTTCGATCAGGCGCGCGAGCGGCTCGCGCCTGGCGGCGCTGTCTATGTGCTGCTGTCGTCGGATTGCGACTTCGACCTGCTCGGCGCCATGATCGAGCGCGCCGGCTTTCACGCTCGGCTCGTCGCCGAGCGCTCCATCCTCATCGAGTCATTCATCATCTACGAACTCAGGCGCGACTAGCCTGACGACAGAGGACAGACGACGGAGGCGAACTGCGAACCTGCTGTCCGTCGCCCGTCTCCCGGTACTCAGATTTGCCCGTGTCGCCTCAGCACCGCGCGGCAGGGGCTGCTGAGCTTGGTCTGGTTCTGTTGCAGGCAGGACAGGAACGCCATCTCTCCTGAGTTCGCGGAAAGGCTACGGCAAAGCCTGCGGGTGTCGGGGCGGCAGGCGGCTTGTTCCTCTGGTGTTCCGGAGAAGGGGCTCGGCAGCGGGCCTTGCGCGAGGCTCGGTGTCGCAGGGACGGCAACGAGGATAAGGAACGCCAAGAGGCTCTTTTGGAACACGCGCTTTCTCCCGGAAATCTGGCTGTTAAGATGGAAAACGTTGCTGAGGCGCCGCTGTCTGGCGGCTTGAGATGAGTCTTGCCTTAAATTACCACAATGGCCGCCATATCTTCGTGCCCTATAGGACACACCCTGTGTTAAGAGGCGTCCGTGGGAGACTATTGATGAGAGTGCTGACAATCGCCCTGGTCGCATGTGTTGCGGCTCTCGGCCTTGAAGCGCGCGCCGCCGAGTCCGCCGTGACCGGCTTGTGGGAGCAGGTGGACCCCGACACCAAGAAGGTCGGCGGCTGGTTCCTCATCTTCGAGAAGGAGGGCGCCTTTTACGGCGCCCTCGCGAAGTCATTCCCGACGCCCGGCGAGGATCCCAATCCATTGTGCACGAAGTGCGTGGGCGACCAGAAGAATGCGCCGTCGCTCGGCCTCGTGATCATCAAGGGGATGAAGAAGAACGGCCTG
Source organism: uncultured Alphaproteobacteria bacterium (assembly GCA_963812775.1). Lineage (GTDB taxonomy): Bacteria > Pseudomonadota > Alphaproteobacteria > Rhizobiales > Beijerinckiaceae > CAWEWH01. Next base: position 388,470 of record CAWEWH010000009.1, on the reverse strand, counting down.
AGATACGACAACGGCACCATCCTCGATCCGCGCGACGGCAAGGTCTACACCGCGTTCCTGGAAGTGAGCCCGGACGGCAAGAAGCTGCGCGTGCACGGCTATATCATTGGCATGGAGCTGCTTGGCCGCAGCCAGTACTGGAACCGGCTGCCGCCCGAGGCGATATCGGAAGTCGATCCCGCCATCGTCATGGCGTACGCGCCGGGGCTGCTGCCGCAGAGCCCGCAGAAGACCGGCGCCACCTCGCCGCATCAAAAATCGCCGCTGGCCCCCGGCAAGGACAAGAATGGCGATGTGCCGGCCAATCAGAAGCCCGTCGACGCCCCGGCCCAGAAGGCCATCGAGGCTCCGGCCCAGCCCGCCCAAAAGGCTGCCGAGGCACCGCCGGAGCGCAAGGCTGTCGACATGCCGACGCAGCGGGTGATCGACGCGCACGCGCAGCGCGCCACCGAAGCGCTTCCCAAGAAGGCGCCGCTGCCGCCGGAGCGGCCGAAGCAGTAGCTGATGGCGTTCGCCGCCCTCAACTTCGGCCAATCAGCCGCCGCAGCCGCGTCGCGCGATCTGGATTGACCGCTCCTGCCGGCATCTCGCGTGCCACAATGGCGCGCACCTGTGCCACCGTGTCGAAAGCCTGGTGCTCGACGGCCGCCCGCGTGAGACCGGCGATGTGGGGCGTGGCGATGACATCGCCGCGACTGGCAAGCCGTAGCGACGGCTTCTGATCGGCCGCGCGGCCAACGTCCATGGCTGCCCCGGCGATGCGGCGCTCGTCGAGGGCCAGCGCCAACGCAGCCTCGTCCACGAGATCCCCGCGCGACAGGTTGATGAAGTAAGCCTCAGGCCGCATGAGCCCGAAGGCGGCGGCATCCATGAGGTTCTCGGTCTCGGGCGTCGCGACCGCGAGGCAAACGACGAAGTCCGCTTGCCGCAGCAGCGCAGCGAGAGCCACCTGTTCGACCTCGGGCGTGTCGGCCCTCTTGTGCGGGTCGCTGACCAGCACCGTCATGCCGAGTGATCGCGCCAGCCGCGCAAGATACTGGCCGATGACGCCGTAGCCAATGATGCCGATGATCGAGCCGGCGAGCTGTCGGCCCATGCGCGCGACCGGCTCGCGTCCGGCCCGATAGTCAATGACAGAAGCCGACATGTGTCGCGCCAGATCGACCATCATGCCGATCGCCACCTCCGCGACCGCGGCGGCGAAACCCGGGGTGGCGCGGGTGACCAGGATCCCGGCATTGCTGGCAGCCTCCACGTCGATCGTGCGGATGTCGACGGCGCAGCGCAGGAACGCGACGACTTTGGGCGCTGCCGCGAAAAACGCAGCAAAGCCCGGTGTCTGGCGGTCGGAGATGACGATGTCGCAATCGCCTGCGGCGGCAATGAGCATTGGCGCGTCGAGCACTTGGCCCGCGTCGTTGAGGCGGACCTCGCCGAGCTCGCGGAGCGCCTCAAGCGCGCGTTCGCCATAGTAGTTGGCCAGCATGTCGGGCGTGTGCGTGAGGAAGATAGTGGTCAGGATCGATCTCCGGAATGGCCGATGCCGGCGGCGAGCCTTGCGGCGCGCGAGGGGCAGGCCCAGCATGCGTTGACCCCGCAACGTATGGCATCAGGGTGCCGCCTGGGCTATCGTGACGGCTGCCGAAAAGGCCAACAAGGGCTTCATCGTCGTAACAATACGGCGCACAGCGAGGAAACCACCATGAGACGCAGAGCGGTTCTGACCGGCCTTGGCGCGACAGCGCTTGCGGCCGGCATCGGCATGCCGAGGATTTCGAAGGCGCAGGAGGTCGTGACGTTGAACGGCGCCGTCCAGTTCAACGATGATCATGCCTTCAATCGCGCCTTGCTGAAGTTCGAGGAGCTGGTCAAGCAATACTACGGCAAGCCGATCAATTTCGTCCTGCACCGCAACTCGTCGCTGGGGCTGGAGAAGCAGTATTTCGAGTATATGGCGCAGGGCAAGGCGGTGGACTACGGCATCGTTTCGCCGGCCCACATGTCGACCTTCTCGAAGGCCGCGCCCTTCATCGATGCGCCATTCCTGTTCCGCGACCTCGATCACTGGAACAAGGTGCTCGACGCCGACCTGTTGAAGCCGATCGCCGACGAGATCGCCCAGAAGGCCGACGTGATGCTCATCGGCTATGCCGGCGGCGGCGTGCGCAACATCTTCATCAACAAGCCGATGAGCACGCTCGCCGACATCAAGGGCCTCAAGGTGCGCGTGCAAGGCGCGCCGATCTGGTCGAGAACCTTCGCGGCGGTCGGCATGGCGCCTACGGTCGTCGCCTACAACGAGGTCTACAACGGCATCCAGAACGGCGTGCTGCAAGCCGGCGAGAACGAGGCGGCGGGCGTCGAGTCGATGAAGTTCTACGAAGTGGCGCCACATCTCCTCATGACGCAGCACGCCATCACCATCCGGCCAATCTGCTTCGCCGGCAAGACATTCAAGAAACTGCCGGCCGATTTGCAGGCGGTGATCATCAAGGCCGGGAAGGAAGCGGGCGCCCACGGCCGCAAGCTGGAATCATCGGAGGATGATCAGAAGCTCGATGCCCTCGAAAAAGCCGGCAAGCTGAAGCGCATTCCGTTCAAGGATCGCGCCGAGATGGCCAAGCTCGTCACGCCGGTCATGGCCGCCTACGCAAAGGAAATCGACGCCACCGTGATCTTCGAGAAGATCAGCGCGCTCGCCTCCGCATCCTGACGCCCCTGGCAGCCGGGGCCGTATCCCGGCTGCCATCCCCAACCTGTCATCTTCATGTCCCTTCCGTCGCATGCGAGCCACCGCCCGAACCTGTGGCGGCAGTTCACTCGCCTCTACGCCACGGCGCTTTCGTGGACGATGGCGATGTGCGTCGCCATCCTGGTCATCCCGGTCAGCCTGCAGATCTTCTCGCGCTACACGGCGCTGATCCCGTCCTACATCTGGACCGAGGAGATGGCGCGCTTCCTGTTCATCTGGACCATCATGATCGGCGCCATGATCGGGGTGCGCGAATCCACGCATTTCGAGGTCGATGTTTGGCCACGCCTGCCGCGGCGCGGTGAGGCCGTGGCGCGGCTCCTGGGCCGGCTCGGCGTGCTCGCGACCGCGCTCATCTTCATCTCGGCCGGCATCGAGTTCACCAAGTTCGCCTGGAATCGCACCTCGGAACTCGCCGACCTGCCGCTCTGGCTCATTCACGTGGCGTGGCCGGTGACCGGCCTGACGTGGCTCGTGTTCCTGGGCGAGCAGGTCGTCGACGATCTGAAAACCATCTTCGGGAGGGGGGCATGAGCGGCTCCGTGCTGTCGCCGCAGCTCGCAGCCCTGATTCTGTTCGGACTGTTCTTCCTGCTGATGTTCCTGAGAGTGCCGGTCGCCTTTGCGCTGGGCCTCGCCTGCGTGCCGATCCTGATCATCGAGCCCCGCCTCGACACCATGTCGCTCATGCAGGAGACATTCAACGCCTACAATTCGTTCATCCTGCTCGCGGTGCCGTTCTTCCTGCTCACCGCGAACTTGATGAATGTCGGCGGCACCACCGACCGCCTCATGCTGCTGTCGCGCACCATGGTCGGGCATTTTCCAGGCGGCCTCGCGCAGATCAACGTCGTGCTGTCCATCTTCTTCGCCGGCATTTCCGGCTCGTCGACCGCCGACGCGGCGAGCCAATCCAAGATTTTCATCGAGGCGCAGACCAAGGAAGGTTACGACCTCTCGTTCTCGGTCGCCATCACGGCGGTCTCGGCGGTGCTCGCAGTCATCATCCCGCCGTCGATCCTGATGATCGTTTGGGGCGGACTGCTCACCGTTTCGATCGGCGCTTTGTTCCTGGCCGGCATCATCCCAGGGCTGCTCATCGGTCTCGCCCAGATGGCCACCGTTCACGCCTACGCCAAGGCCCGCAACTATCCGACCTATGAGCGCTCGACGTGGCACGAGTTCTTCTGCGCCTCGTGGCGATCGATTCCGGCCCTGATGACGCCCGGCATCATCATCGGCGGGAAAATCTTCGGCTGGTTCACGGCAACGGAGTCGGCGTGCATCGCCGTGCTCTATGCCGGATTCCTGTCGCTCGTCGTCTATCGCGAGATGGGGCTCAGCGGGCTCTATGGCACGCTGCTCGACACCGGCAAGCTCGCCGGCATCGCGCTCTTCTGCGTCGGCACGGCAAGCACCTTCGGCTGGCTCCTGGCCTACTACCAGATTCCGCAGGCGGTCCTGGCCGGCGTGAGCCAATGGGGAATGGGCTTTGTGGCAACCGGCTTGTTCATCGCCTTCGTGTTCCTCGTCGTCGGCTGCTTCCTCGACGCCATCCCGGCCATCATCATCTGCGCCCCTATCCTCGAGCCGCTGTCCAAGGCGGTGGCCATGGACCCGGTGCATTTCGCCATGATCGGCATCGTGTCCCTGGCGTTCGGCCTCGTGACGCCGCCCTATGGTCTGTGCCTCATGATCGCCTGCTCGGTTGCCGGGATGCCCATACGCTCAGCCCTCAAGGATACCGGCATCATGCTCGTCCCGATGCTGATGGTTCTCGTCCTCGTCATCATCTGGCCGAAGGTGTCGCTGTTCCTGCCGTCGCTGATCTCGCCGGAATTCTTGAAGTAGGGCGCGCCGCTCCCTTTCGGCGAAAGACGCGGGAACGTGGATCTAACTCGTCGGGCTCGCCGTCGGAGTTGTGTCCTCTTCCTTCTCCCGCGGCCGGCCCATAAGGATCGGCTGGAACAGCACCGCCGCCATCATCGTGCACAGGAGCGACAGCGCCAAGAGCTTGCCCATGCTCGAGGTGCCGGGGTGGCTGGAGAACCACAGGCTGCCGAACGCCGTTGCCGTGGTCATGGCGCTGAAGACCACGGCGCGGGTGAGGCTCGATTGCAGAAGGTTCGTCTGCCCGGCCCGCCAGGCCATGACATAGTAGATCTTGAATGCGACGCCGACGCCGAGCAGCAACGGCAGGGCGATGATGTTGGCGAAATTCAACGGCAGATCGAGGATGACGCACAGTTCCAAGGTCACGACGCCGGCGACCAGCAGCGGCACCAGCGTCAGGAGCACGTCGCCGAAACGGCGCAGCACGATCCACAACAGGATGGTGATGCTGAGCAGCGCCCAAGCGCCCGCCTCGACGAAGGCGCCAATGATCGTGTCGCCCGCCTGGAGGATCGACACCGCCCCGCCGATGGCGGTCGGCTCGGCCGCCAGGATGGCGCGGGTGAATTCGCGCAGCTCCTGATCGCTCTTCACGTCGCTCTTGGGAACAATCTCGACACGGGCGCGGCCGTCTGGCGCGCGCCAGGCGCGCACCAGGTCCTCCGGCAGATTCTCGAGGGTGATCTTCTCGGGGTGCAGCAGGGCCTTGAGACCCGCGAGCGAGGCCTTCAGCGGCTCGACCATGGCGCGCTCGGCCTTGGCGCGCGCGCCAGCATCGGCGTTGGCGAGCTTGTCGAGGGCTTCGGCGAGGCGCAGCGCTGACTTGGCGCCGGGGCCGGCCTGGTCCTTGGAGATTTCCCGCAGCCGGTCGGCTTCATCCTTCAGCGCCTCGATGTTCTCGGCGTCGCTCGGCGCCGGCGTCGGCTCCTTCGGGTTGAGGGCGCCATCGAGTTGCTTGGCGGCCGTCCGGATCAGCGGCAGCTTCTCGTCCTGGTGGTCGGGAACGAACGTGTCGAGGGTGAGGACGCGCGCCACTTGCGGGATGGTGGCGACCTTGCGGGCCGCGACGCGGGCCCCCTCCAGCGACGGCGTGACGACATTGACCGCGTTGGTGTTGATGAGCGGATCGTCGCTCAACGCCTTGAGAGTGGCGATGGACTCGGCCTTGGGGCTGCGCAAGTTGACGGGGTCGAAGTCGAAGCGCAGCCAGTAGAGCAGAGGCAGGCCGCCGATGACTGCCACCGCGGTCGCGACGAGGATCGGCGTGCGGAACCGCTCCGTGAAGCGGTCGATGGGCGCCATGGCCGAATAGCCGAGCGGTTCCGGCTCGCCGGGCGGGTGGAGCAGGAAGAGCAGGGCCGGCAGCACCGTGATGCTGGTCAGGAACGCCACCACCATGCCGACGCCGGCGATGAGGCCGAGCTCGGAGACGCCGCGATAGTCGGTCGGCAGGAACGACAGGAAGCCGGCCGCCACCGCCACCGCCGCCAGGGTCAGCGGTGCCCCCGCATGACGACCGGTGTCGAGCAGCGCCTGCTTGAGATCGCCCGTCTCGTAACGCTCGGAACGGTAGCGCACGCTGAACTGGATGCCGAAGTCGACCCCGAGGCCGACGAACAGGACCGCGAACGACACCGATATCAGGTTGAGCGAGCCGACCATCATCAGGCCGAACGCCGCCGTGATGGCGAGGCCGACCACCAGGTTGACGAAGACCGCGAAGATGATGCGCTTCGATTTCAGCGCCAGCCACAGGATGAGGAGGACGACCGCGATGGTGACCAGCGCATTGAGCAGCGCGTTCTCCTTGAGCGTGCCGAATTCCTCGTCGGCGACGGGGACCGGGCCGGTGAGCCGCACGTTGGCCTGATACTTGCCGGCAAGGTCGAGGTCGCGCGCCACCCTGCGGATAAGCTCCGTCGCCTCGCGGCCGGGCTCGAGGGCCGAAAAGTCGAGGTGCGGCCTCACCTCGATGAAGCGCCGCAACTCGCTCGGCTCCGCCGGGCGGCCCTGCACAAGGGTCTGGAACGAGAAGCTCGCCGGCCGGCCCGCCACGACATCCTCGATGGTGCCGGCGGCGGCATTCATCGGGCCGGCCATGGAATCGAGGGTGATCTGCCCGGCCTGCACGCCCATGAGGCCGTTGGTGAGGCCGTCGGCGAGGCCGCGCAGGCTCGGATCGGCCGCGAGATCGCGGATCAGCGGCTCGCCGCGGGCGAGCTGCTCGGTGATTTCCTTCACTTTCTCGGGCGGCTGAAAAAGCAGCCCGTTGCGGGCGAAGAACACGCCGCCGCCCGGCCTATCCACGGAGCGGAAGCGGTCGCCACGGCCTTTCAGGGCCTCGGCAAGGTCCGCCGTTGCGGCGTCGACCAGTTCCGGCGTCGGCGCCTGGACGACGATGCTGATCAACTCGAAGCGCGGGAACGCCTGCTGGAAGGCTATCTCGCGCTTTCTCCATGGCAAATCAGCGGAAATCAGCTTGCCGATGTCCGTCGTCATGGCGAAATTGCGGGCCGAATAGACCCCCGCCACGGCCGTCAGGGCGACCGAAGCGGCCACCACCAGCCAGGCGCGGCGGATGGCAAAGTCGATGATCCGGACGATGACGGCTGCGAGCATGGATCCCTATCTATCCGACAATGACGGCATGTGGAGGCCCAACTCCACGGCAAAATTGTGCCCCTCGGCCGCCGCTTTTGACTCTTCGTCTTGAACGGCTGATATGGCATTCGGGGGCGCCTCGGAGGGGATTCGTGCCGGCAGACAAGTCCGACAGCTTGAAGAGCGGCGAATTCACGGGCACAGCGCCTCCCACCGGTCAGGTCGGCATTGCCTTTGGCATCGAGAGGCTGGGCCTCCTGCCGCTGCGTTTTCCCGTCGTCACCCTGGCCATCGTCATCGTGCTTGCCGTCCTTGCCGGCATCGGCTTGACGCGCATCAAGGTGGACGACTTCCTCAGCCAATTGTTCCGGTCCGACACCGCCGAGTTCAAGCAATACGAGGCCCTGACGCAGCGCTTCCCGTCGAGCGAATTCGACGTGCTCGTCGTCGTCGAGGGCAAGAAGCTCCTGGCGCGCGAGTCGCTGGAGAAGCTCAGGGATCTGGTGACGGACCTGCAGCTCGTCGATGGCACGCGCGGCATCATCTCGCTGTTCTCGGCCCGTCAGCCGCCGGAAGGCAACAGCCTGCCGCCGCCGCTGTTCCCAGCCGAGCTGCCGACCGGCGCGGCCTACGACGAATTGGTCAAGCGCATCACCTCGAACGAGATCATCCGTGGCAAGCTGCTTTCGGAAGACGGGGAGCTTGCGCTCATCGTGCTGCCGCTCGACCCCAAGGTGGTGGAGAGCCGCGGCCTAGCCGACGTGGTGCACAAGATCCGCGAGACGCTCAACGAGAACATCGCCGGGCTCGGCCTCGTCGGCCAGCTGTCGGGCGTCCCGGTCATGCAGCTCGAGATCCGCACGGCGGTCGAGCGCGACCGGCTCGTCTACAATTCGATCGGCTTCATCGCCGGCTGCCTTATCGCCATTCTGTTCTTCCGCCGCGTCTCGTTCATGATCGTGGCGGCGGCGCCGCCGCTGCTCGCCATCCTGCTGTCGCTCGGTCTCCTCGGCTGGCTGGACTACCGGCTCAACATGTTCCTCAACGTGATGACGCCGCTGATCATGGTGATCAGCTTCTCCAACTCCATGCAGCTCACCTTCGCGGCGCGCGATCGCATGATTTCCGGCGAATCGCGCTTCGAAGCCTTCCGCAACGCCATCCTCATTGTCGGCCCGGCCTGCGTGCTCACCCACGCCACGGCCGGGCTGTCGTTCGTGGCCCTGCAATTCTCCAGCTCCGACCTCATCCGCACCTTCGGCGAGGCCGGCCTGATCGCCACCGTCGTGGCGCTGTTTGCCGTGCTCAGCCTCGTGCCGGTTCTCGGCGTGCTCTTGGTGCGCAAGGAGGCGGCCTTCGCGCAGCGCGTGAAGGTCGGCGACACGGGCGTGCTGGTGCTGCGCCGCTTCTGCAGCTGGATCGCCGTCAGGATGGTGAGCCGGCCAGGCCTCTACAGCCTTGTCGCCGTGCTCGTCGTCGGCTTCCTGGCGCTCGTCTACATCAATCTGGAGCCGCGCTACCGGCTCGCCGATCAGGTGCCGGACAAGCAGCAGGCCGTTGAGGCGAGCGGCCGCCTCGACGCCAAGCTCACCGGCGCCAATCCCATCGACGTGCTCATCGAGTTCCCCAAGGGCGCGTCACTCTATGCGCCCGAAACGCTCGGCGTCATCGCCGACGTTCACGCCGTCATCGAGAAACAGGCCGGGGTCGGCAACGTGTGGTCGCTCGACACGCTGCGCCGCTGGCTCGCCGAGAAGGCCGGCAAGCGCGACGTGGAGACGCTCATTGAATACGTCAACCTGTTGCCCGGACACCTGACGGGCCGCTTCATCTCCCCCGAGAAGGACGCGGTGGTGGTCACCGGCCGCATCCCCGACGTCGACGCGAGCCAGCTCCTGCCCGTCGTCAACGAGATCAACAAGAACCTCGAGGCGGTGCGCAAGAAAAATCCGACCTATCAGATTTCCGTCACCGGGCTTGCGGCTATCGCGGCGCGCAACAGCGCCGGCATGATCGGCAAGCTCAATCTGTCGCTGACCATCGAGGTCTTGTTCGTCGCCGCCTTCATCGGCCTCGCCTTCCGGTCGGTCGTCGTGATGTTCGCCAGCATCATGCCGGCCATCTTTCCGGTGGTCGTTTCCGGCACGGTGCTGTGGCTCATGGGGGAGGGGCTGCAATTCGCCAGCGTGGTGGCGCTGATCGTCTCGTTCGGCCTCGGGCTCAGCGCCACGATCCACTTCCTCAACCGGCTGCGGCTCGAGGAAAGCAAATATCACGAGGTGGCCGTGGCGGTCGAACGCGCCACCGTGCTGGTCGGGCCGGCCTTGATCCTCACCTCGATCGTGCTGGCCTGCGGGCTTGCCGTGACGGCGTTCTCAGACCTGCCGTCGCTCAGGCTGTTCGGCTGGCTCAGTGCCTTCTCGATGCTGGCCGCGCTGGTGGCGGACCTCTTGATCCTGCGGCCCACCATCATGTTTCTGCGCCAGCTCGCTGGCCGGCTCGGCGCCAGCCGGCCGGCTTCGGGCAGGGCGGAAGGTTAACCGCCCGATTTGGTGAGGCGCGATTGTCACCTCCGCCACGTCGACGCTCGACGGACGGATGGTGACCGCTTGGCGACGGCCGTTCGGGGTGATGGAAATCGCGGCGCTGAACACGCCGCCGTCGACGGTCGCGTCGACGCGGCCATTGGTGATGCGGCCGACGAGGTTGCCCGAAACGTTCCGGCTCAGCTCGATCCAGTTGCCGGTGAGCCGCTTGTCGGTGCGCGACACGCGGGTCTTGATCTGAAACTTGAAGCTGTCACTGGCGCAGAGCAGCTCCTGCAGCATGGTCTGCTGGCTGACCCCGCCGGGGTCGCCGGCCCCCACCGTGTAGGTGGCGCGGCAGCGGATGCGCTCCGTCGAGCCGCTTGACATGCGGATGGTGCCCTCGCCGCTCCAGCTTCCCGCCAGGCTGCGGAAGGTCGCTGCCGTGCCCTGGGCGTGGCTCTGCGACCCCATCAGCACCAGCGTGAGCGCGATGGCGGCAAACTTGCCCGAAAGGGCACCCCATTTCGTCAAAGGCGCAGTCATGTGTTTTCCCCTGGTGCGCATGGCCGATATGTTCGCGCGGACGCCGACGATGGGTTCGTTGCGCGCGCGTTGCTCACGCAACAGTGCCTTGTCGGCAGGCCCTCGTCCATCGCCTCGTAGGGCCTGCCCACATGCGGGTCTGTGCGGCAGCGCACGCCAATCCGGCAATTTTGGGTTGGTTTCCGATAGCCGGATCGGACGCAAGGATTAGCGGGGGTTGCGGGGGTTTGCCATTCGTTCTTGGCGCGCCTTGGAGGGCCAAGGTCTTGCTTCCGCCTCGGCCGGCAAGATGCTGGCGGGGGAGAAGAATTAGGTCGGCGAATGGCGGCGCGGCGGCCGCGTGAGCTTGTTCGTCGCGTCGTTCAGGCGGCGGCGAGCCGCGGCGCCGACAGCGCCTCCTCGGCCTCTTCCTCGCCCGCCAGCACGCGGAGCGCACGGGCTTTCTGCAGGACGATCTTGTGCGGGCCGTTGAGGACGATCAGTCCCTCGCTCTTCAATTTGCCGATGGCGCGGCAGACGGTCTCGATGGTCAGGCCAAGATAGTCGGCGATGTCGGTGCGCGACATGGCAAGCTCGATCTCGGTGCCCTTCACGGCCCCGCCCACGGTCTTGCGGGCCACGGACAAGAGGAAGCTGGCGACGCGGGCATCGGCGGTGCGGTGCAGGAAAACCAGCATCTGGTCTTGGGCGGCACACATCTCGTCGCAGAGCCGGGTGACGAGCTGGGGCCTGAGCGCGGAGGATTCGCTCACCATGGCGTGAAAGCGGCTGCGCGACAGGCGCCGCACCGAAGCGGTGGTGATGGCTTCAGCGGTGAACAGGTAATTCGCCTTGAACGACAGGCCGATGATCTCGCCGGCGAAGATGAAGCCGATGATGGCCCGCCGGCCGTCGGGAAGGATGCGATAGAGCCGCAGGATGCCCTGGGTCAGCTGGAAAACGTCGTCGGCGGGGTCGCCTTCCCAGAACACAGCGGTGCCGGGCGAGAAGGTCTCGGTCGTCTGCGTTTCGAACAGCCCCTCAAGGGAGTTGTCCTGAGGCAGGGCTGCGACGATGGCAGGCCGTGGGCGGCTGGCCGGACCGACTGCGTTCAGAGCGTACATGGCGCGTCCTCCTCGATGCGAGGACAGAAGACAGCCGCCGTGTCACACTCGTGCTGCTGGTCTAGTCACATAGGGTACGATTGTGTAACGGTTTGTAACAACCTCAAGATGTAGTTAATCCATTCGCGCACCCACTTGATTCGACGGGGAAAGATCGCGTGGCAGGCGAGCTTCCACATATTCTCGTTGTCGACGACGAGGAGCGTATCCGCGCCATGCTGGCGCGCTATTTCGAGGGCGAGGGCTTCCGCGTCAGCCTCGCCCATGACGGCGCCGCCATGCGCGAGCGCATGGCGGCCGATCCGGCCGACGTGGTGTTCCTCGACGTGGTGCTGCCGGGGGAGGACGGCCTGATCCTGGCGCGAGAGCTGCGCGCCGCCTCCGACGTGGGCATCATCATGCTGACCGGGCGCGGCGACGTGGTCGACCGGGTCGTCGGCATCGAGGTCGGGGCCGACGACTACATCGCCAAGCCCTTCCACCTGCGCGAGGTGCTGGCCAGGACCAAGAGCGTGTTGCGGCGGCTGAAGCCCGCGGCGCGGGCCGAGGGGGCCGAGCCGAGCGACGAGCCGGCGGTGCGCTTCGACGGCTGGAGGCTCGATTTCAGCCGCCGCAAGCTCAACGCGCCGGACGGCAAGGACGTGCCGCTGACCACCGGCGAGTTCAATCTCATGACGGTCTTCGTGCGCCATGCCGGGCGCGTGCTCGACCGCGACCAGATCATGGATCTGACGCGCGGGCGCGAGTGGGACGCCTATGACCGCAGCATCGACGCGCAGGTGGCGCGGCTGCGCAAGAAGATCGAGGGCGATGCCAAGAACCCGAAGCTGATCCAGTCGGTGCGCGGCGTCGGCTACGTGTTCACCGCCAAGATCGAGCACTGAGGCTCAGACGATCGCGTCAGGCGCGGCCCGTTCCCCGCAACGTTGCGTTGCTCACCTCATTTGAAGGGGAGAATCAAGCGCCGCCGCAGGCAGGCGCGGTGATGCTTTGAATCAAGGACGTCCCGCAAGTCGAGAGTCGCTGCTTGACCTTTCGGTCGAGAACATCGCGCAGCTTGCGCGCCAGGTTCGCGGCCGTGTAGGGCTTCTTGATCCATTCGCTCTCTTGGACGCGGCCCTGCTTCAGGACTTCCGGCTCGGCATAGCCGGACGTGAACAGCACCCTCAAGCCCGGATTGGTGACGCGCACCTCGCGGGCGAGGTCGGCGCCGGTCATGCCGCCCGGCATGATGATGTCGGTGAACAGCAGATCGACGTCCGGGTGCCGCGCCAGGACGTTGACGGCCTGCGGGCCGTTCTCGGCCTCAAGGATGCGGTAGCCGAGCTGCTCGAGCCGGGCCACCGTGACGCGGCGCACGCGCGGATCGTCCTCGACCACCAGCACGAGCTCGCCCCGTGCGGTGAGCGGCATGCCGAGCCGGTGCTCGACGCCCCGGTCGGCCTCGTCCGCGTCGCGCGACAGCGGCAGATAGAGGCGCACCGTGGTGCCGAAATTCCCGCTCGCTATAGATGTCGGCATGGCCGCCTGACTGCTTGGCGAAGCCGTAGACCATGGAGAGCCCGAGGCCGGTGCCGGCGCCGACCGGCTTGGTCGTGAAGAACGGCTCGAAGGCGCGCTCGCGCACCTCCCGCGACATGCCGGCGCCGGTGTCGGTCACCGAGACGAGCACGTAGCGGCCGGGCTGCACGTCGGGCCGCGTGTTGGCATAGTCGTCGTCGAGCTCCGCCTCGGAGACGTCGATGGCGAGATCGCCGCCATCCGGCATGGCGTCGCGGGCGTTGAGCGCCAGGTTGAGGATGGCGTTCTGCAATTGCGACGGGTCGACGTAGGTCGAGAGGCGGCCCATGGCCGAGACGGTCCGATCTCGATGGTCTCGCCGAGCGCCCGGCGCAGCAGGCCGGTGAATTGCGCCACGAGATCGCCCACGTCGACGAGCTTCGGGTTGAGCGCCTGGCGGCGCGCGAAGGCGAGCAGACGTTCGGTCAGCTCGGCGCCATGCTCGGCGGTCTCGCGGGCCTCGTTGAGGATTTCCAGGTGCTGCGGGTCGACCACCCGGTCCTGCAGCATTTCGATGTCGGCGAGAATCACGGTCAGCAGATTGTTGAAGTCGTGCGCGATGCCGCCGGTGAGCTGGCCGATCGCCTCCATCTTCTGCGACTGGCGCAGCTCCTGCTCGATGCGTTGACGCAAGGTCAGGTCGCGCAGGAAGCCGGTGAAGACGCGGCGACCGTCGACCAGCGCCTCGCCGACGGCGAGCTCCAGCCGGGAAGGTCGAGCCGTCCTTGCGCTGGCCCTCGACCATGCGGCCGATGCCGATGACCCGCCGCTCGCCGGTGCGGCGATAGCGCTCGAGATAGTCGGTGTGCTCGTCGTTGTAGGGCGGCGGCATGAGCGTGCTGCACGTTGCGGCCGACGATTCCTCCGCCGTGTAGCCGAACAGCGCGCTCGGCCGAGCGGCTGAACGACTCGATGGTGCCGCGCTCGTCGATGGTGACGATGGCCTCCGGGGCCGTGTCGAGGATGGAGCGCAGACGTGCTTCCTTGGCGCTGAGGTCGTCCTGGATGCGGCCGAGCGCCAGGCGCGACGCCTGATGCGACACGGCGAGCGCGGCCGCAAGCCACAACAGCAGCACGAAGAAAGCGCGGTTGAGCATGGCGGGGGTGGTTATGGCGGGGGTTAACGCGAGCCCCTGGCTTGCGGGCGACGCAAGATAGCCGAGCACCAGGAAGGCGGTGGCCGTGAGCGCCAGGGCAAGCGTCACCCTTCGCCACGGCAGCCATGATGCCAGCAGCATGGCCACCACGTAGAGGACGCCGACCGCGTGGTCGGCCGGGAATGTCAGGTCGATGGCGAGCGCGGCCGCGACCGTGGCGAGGCAGATCAGGAACAGCCAGGCCGGTCGCAGCTTCAGCGGAAAAGGCGGGCCGAGCGGGAAGGCGGGCGAGCCATCGGCCTCAACGTCCCGTCTGATGCCTGGCCTCAGGTCCGACACGGGTTCATCTCCCGGCGCATGATGCCGAAAAGTCTGCGCGGCCTTCGGAAAAGATCATGCGCAATTGAGGGCGCCACCGGCAAATCCCGTCACACGCCCCAGGCGAGGGTAGTGCGATGCGGCAACGGCTGCTAGGGGCCGATGTTCTGGCGGGGCCGCGAGCGCCCGGCCGTTTGGTTCAAAGCCCTGGATTGGCCGCGTTCGGGGGGCACTATAGTGTCGGGCAAGGCACACCAGGCGAGGGAACGATGGTGCACTGATGGCGAGCTACAACGCGGCCGCCGACTTCGTCGATCGCAACGTCCAGGAGGGACGCGGCGGCAAGCTCGCGTTCGCCGATCCCACCGCGACGCTCACCTATGGGGCATTGCTCGAGCGGGTGTCACGCGTCGGCCCGGCGCTCATGAAGCTGGGCCTTGGCCCCGAGGACCGCGTCCTGATGCTGGTGCAGGACACGATCGACTTTCCGGTGATCTTCTGGGGCGCCATGCGGGCGGGCATCGTGCCGGTGCCGATCAATACGCTGCTGCCGGCCGATCAGGTGCGCTACATGCTGGAGGATTCGCGCGCCAAGGCCTTGTTCGTGTCGGCCCCTCTTGTGGCGGTCGCCGAGGCGGCGGCCGCCGGGCTCACGCACCTCAAGGCCACGATTGTGGTCGGCGAAGCAGCTTCGTCCCACACAAGCTTGCGGGATCTCCTGGCGCAGGCGCCGGCCGCCGCGAAGCCGGCCGCCACGCATGCCGACGAGACCGCGTTCTGGCTCTACTCGTCCGGCTCGACCGGCGTGCCGAAGGGCGCCCGCCACGTGCATTCCAGCCTCGCGGCCACGGCGCGGCTCTACGGCGAGGGCGTGCTCGGCATCAGGCCCGACGACGTCTGCTACTCGGCCGCCAAGCTCTTCTTCGCCTACGGGCTCGGCAATGCCATGACGTTCCCCATGTGGGTCGGCGCCAGCGCCTTCCTGCTGTCCGGACCGGCCGACGCCCGCCCGTCGATCCTCGACATCCTGAAGACGCACCAGCCGACCTTGTTCTTCGGCGTGCCGACGCTCTACGCGGCGCTGCTGGCCGACCCCAACTGCACGCCGCGGCAACGGCTCGCCGCGGCTGCGGCTCTGCGTCTCGGCCGGCGAGGCGTTGCCGGAGCATCTCGGCCTCGAATGGAAGCGGCGCATGGGCGTCGACATTCTCGACGGCATCGGCTCGACCGAGATGCTGCACATCTTCATGTCGCAACCTGCCGGACGCGCTGCGCTACGGCACCTCCGGCGTGCCGGTGCCCGGCTACGATGTCCGTCTCGTCGACGAGGACGACAAGGACGTGGCCGACGGCGAGGTCGGCGAGCTCCTGGTGCGCGGCCCCTCGAGCGCCGAGGGCTACTGGAACCAGCGCGCCAAATCGCGCCGCACCTTCCAGGGCGAATGGACCCGCACCGGCGACAAGTACATCCGCGACGCCGGACGGCATCTACCGCTACTGCGGCCGCACCGACGACATGTTCAAGGTGTGCGGCATCTGGGTGTCGCCCTTCGAGGTGGAGTCGGCGCTGATCACCCATCCGGCCGTGCTGGAAGCCGCTGTCGTCGGCCGCGAGGACGATGACGGGCTCTTGAAGCCGAAGGCCTTCGTCGTGCTGAAGGACGGCAGCGGCGCGACGGGTGCGGCGCTGGCCGAGGACCTCAAGGAGCATGTCAAGCGCACCGTCGGCCCCTGGAAATATCCGCGCTGGATCGAGATCGTCGACGACCTGCCGAAGACCGCGACCGGCAAGATCCAGCGCTTCAAGCTGCGCGGCCCCGACGACAGCAAGGCGCGGGCGCAGGATCAGGCGCAGGACACTCCGCAAGACAAGGCGCGGGCCTCGGCATGAGCGTGCCGGTCGCCGACCACACGCTCTCGGTCGCCGGCACCATGCTCGAGGTGCGCTTCATCGGCCCGCCGCCCGACGCGGCCCCGACCATCGTCATGCTGCACGAGGGGCTCGGCTCGGTCAGCACCTGGGGCGAGTTCCCGCAGCGCCTCGCCGAGCGCACCGGCTGCGGCGTCTTCGCCTATTCGCGCGCCGGCTATGGCCGCTCGTCTCCCGTCAGGCTGCCGCGGCCGCTCGACTACATGCAGCGCGAAGCGCTCGATGTGCTGCCTGCCGCTCCTCGACAAGATCGGCTTCAGGCGCGGCATCCTGCTCGGCCACAGCGACGGCGCCTCGATCGCGGCCATCTATGCCGGATCGGTGCAGGACCATCGCGTGCGCGGCCTCGTGCTGCTTCGCGCCGCACTTCTTCGTCGAGGAAGAGGGCATCGTGGCAATCGCGAAGGCGCGCGACGCCTATGCGGCCGACGGCTTGCGGCAACGGCTCGCGCGCCATCACGCGCAATGTCGACAACGCCTTCCGGGGCTGGAACGATGCCTGGCTCGATCCGCGCTTCCGCGCCTTCGACATCGTCGAGCCGCTCGCCTATATCCGCGTGCCCGTCCTCATCGTGCAGGGCGACCGCGATCCCTACGGCACGCTCGAGCAGGTCGCGGCGGCGCAGGAGGAATGCTACTGCCCGGTCGAGACGCTGATCCTCGAGGACGGCGGCCATGCCCCGCACCGCGAGCGCCCGGCCGAGACGCTCGAGGCGGTCGTCCAGTTCACCGACCGCATCCTTCGCCTGCATGGCGAAGCCGAAGCTCAGGGCCGGGCCGCCTGAAGGCGGGCCGCCTGACAGCGGTTGATCGGCGCGTAATATGCATTATAGTGCATATCGGCACTATAGTGCAGGTCAGGAATAGTGCAAGGAGGCGTCATGGCCGAGGCAGCCAGGCCGAGCCGAGGGCGGATGCCCCGCGCATCGACTTTCAGACCGATCCGTCCCGCTACCGGCACTGGAAGCTCGACGTCGACGGCCCCGTCGCCACGCTGACCATGGATGTGAGCGAGGACGCGCCGCTCTTCCCCGGCTATCAGCTCAAGCTCAACTCCTACGATCTCGGCGTCGACATCGAGCTCGCCGACGCGGTGCAGCGCCTGCGCTTCGAGCATCCGGGCGTGCGCGTCGTCGTCATCCGCTCCGGCAAGGACCGGGTGTTCTGCTCGGGCGCCAACATCCGCATGCTGGCGTCGGCGAGCCACGCCCACAAGGTCAACTTCTGCAAGTTCACCAACGAGACGCGCAACACCATCGAGGATGCCAGCGCCGCCTCCGGCCAGCGCTATGTCTGCGCCATCGACCGGCACCGCGGCGGGCGGCGGCTATGAGCTGGCGCTCGCCACCGACCACATCATGCTGGTCGACGACGGCTCCTCCGCCGTCTCGCTGCCGGAGATGCCGCTGCTCGCCGTGCTGCCGGGCACCGGCGGCCTCACCCGCATCACCGACAAGCGCAAGGTGCGCCGCGACCGCGCCGACTTCTTCTGCTCGACCGAGGAGGGCGTGCAAGGGCAAGCGCGCCGTGGAATGGCGCCTGGTCGACGAGGTCCTGCCGCGCTCCAAGCTCGACGAGGGCGTGGCGGCGCGCGTCACGGTGTTCCTCGCGACCGCCGGGCCGCCGAGCGGCGCGCAAGGCATTGCGCTGACGCCGCTCACGCGCGCGCTTCACGCCGGGCGGCGTGCGCTATTCGGCGGTCGACGTCGACATCGATCGCGACAGGCACGTGGCGACCATCACCGTCAAGGGCCCGGACGCGGCCCCGCCCGCTGATGCGGCGGCGCTGGTGGCCGAAGGCGCGCAGACATGGAGCCTGCGCGCGGCGCGCGAGCTCGACGACGCCATCCTGCATCTGCGCTTGAACGAGCTCGACATCGGCGTCCTCGTCTTCAAGAGCGAGGGCGACGCGGCGGCGGTGCTGGCCCACGACGCCTTCCTGGCCGCGCACGCCGACCACTGGCTCGCCGGCGAGATCCTGCTCAACTGGAAGCGGGTGCTCAAGCGCATCGACGTCACGTCGCGCTCCCTCGTCGCCCTCGTCGAGCCCGGCTCCTGCTTCGCCGGCACGCTGGCCGAGCTCGTCTTCGCGGCCGACCGCTCCTACATGCTCGATCGGCCCGTTCGAGGGCGACAACCGGCCGCCCGCGACACTCGCGCTGAACGCCATGAATTTCGGCCGCTATCCCGATGGGCAACGGCCTGACCCGCCTCGAGACGCGCTTCCTCGGCGAGCCGGACACGCTCGAGGCCGCGCGAGGCAGCGAGCGGCGCGCCGCTCGACGGCGAGGACGCCGAGCGAGCTCGGCCTCGTCACCTTCGCGCGCGACGACATCGACTGGGAGGACGAGGTGCGCCAGTTCCTCGAGGAGCGCGCCACCTTCTCGCCCGACGCCTGACCGGCATGGAGGCGAACCTGCGCTTTGCCGGACCCGAGACCATGGAGACCAAGATTTTCGGCGCGGCTGACCGCCTGGCAGAACTGGATCTTCCAGCGTCCCAACGCGGTTGGCCCGCGATGGCGCGCTGAAACGCTACGGCACCGGCAAGAAGCCGGTGTTCGATGCGAAGCGAGTGTGATCGGCGTCATGCCCGGCCTTGTGCCGGGCATCCACGCCTAGAGAAAGACGTGGTTGGCCGGGACGAGCCCGCCCGGCCATGACGCGAGTGAACACAGGAGAGGCGACATGCAAGGCATGAACGTCGACTACACGACCAAGATTCCCAACAATGTCAGCCTCGCCGAGGATCGCCGCGTGCTGCGCGCGCTCGAAGGCTGGCATCCGGGCTACCTCGAGCTGGTGGAACGACATGGGCCCGGCCGGCTTCCAGGAGTCCCTCGTCTATCTGCGCACCGCCGTCAGCGTCGATCCCAAGGGCTGGGCCAAGTTCGACTACGTGAAGATGCCCGACTACCGCTGGGGCATCCTGCTCGCGCCGCAGGAGGAGGGCCGCACGGTGCCGTTCGGCCAGCACTACGGCGAGCCCGCCTGGCAGGAGGTGCCCGGCGAGTATCGCGCCATGCTGCGCCGGCTCATCGTCATCCAGGGCGACACCGAGCCGGCCTCCGTCGAGCAGCAGCGGCATCTCGGCAAGACCGCGCCCTCCCTCTACGACATGCGCAACCTGTTCCAGGTCAACGTCGAGGAGGGCCGGCATCTGTGGGCGATGGTCTATCTGCTGCACAAATATTTCGGCGCCGACGGCCGCGACGAGGCCGAGGAGCTGCTGCGCCGCCGCTCCGGCAGCGAGGACGCGCCGCGCATGCTCGGCGCCTTCAACGAGGCGACGCCCGACTGGCTCTCGTTCTTCATGTTCACCTTCTTCACCGATCGCGACGGCAAGATGCAGCTCGAGTCGCTGGCGCAATCGGGTTTCGATCCGCTTGTCGCGCACCTGCCGCTTCATGCTGACCGAGGAAGCGCACCACATGTTCGTCGGCGAGACCGGCGTCGGGCGCACGCTGCAGGCGACCGCCGAGGCCATGGTCAAGGCCGGCATCGAGGATCCGAGCGACATTGCGCGGGTGCGGGCGCTCGGCGTTGTCGACCTGCCGACCATCCAGAAGAAGCTCAACCTGCACTTCACGCTTGTCGCTCGATCTCTTCGGCTCGGAGGTCTCCACCAACGCCGCCAATTTCTACAACGCCGGTCTCAAGGGCCGCTTCCACGAGACCAGGATCAACGACGACCACCGCTCTGACCGACGCTACCTATCCGGTGTCGAAGCTGGTGGACGGCGAGGTCGAAGCTCATGGACGAGCCGGCGCTCACCGCGCTCAACATGCGGCTGCGCGACGATTATGTGCGCGACTGCGCCAAGCGGCGTCGAGCGCTGGAACAAGGTGATCGAAAAGGCCGGAGTGAAGTTCCGCCTGCAATTGCCGCACGTGGCCTTCCACCGCCAGATCGGCGAGTTCGCCAAGGTGAAGGTCGAGTCCCGACGGCAAGGTCGTCGCCGATGCGGCGTTCGAGGCATCGAAGGACCAGTGGCTGCCGTCGATCGCCGACGGCGACTTCATCGCCTCGCTCATGGAGCCGCAGACCGAGCCTGCCCGCTTCGCGTCGTGGATCGCACCCCCGAAGGTCGGCATCGACAACAAGCCCGGCGACTTCGAATACGTGAAGATCGAGGCCGCGTGATGGAGGCGTAGAGCCGCCGCATGGATCTCCGCCGCGCCACTCGCTCGAAAGCGTCACTCGACACGCTGCAGGACGTCACCTCTGACACGCGCGAGGAGATCGGCCGGCTCGTGCGCCACGCCCGCGCCGCCCGCGGCATGACGCGCAAGGATCTCGCCCGTCGCTCGGCGACCTCGGAGCGCTATCTGGCGCTCATCGAATCCGGCAACGGCAACCCCACCGTCCTCGTCCTCGAAGCCATCGCCAAGGGCCTCGGCGTGCGGCTGTTCGATCTCCTGCCGCTCGGCAAGCGCGACCGCGCCCAGCTCAAGGCCATCGAGCGCCTGAAGCGATTGAGCGCTCCGCAGGTCGAGGCGGTGCTGCGTTCGCTCGATGTGGGAAAGGGTGCCGTCGCCGAGCGCGCCCGCCGCGTCGCGCTCATCGGCCTGCGCGGCGCCGGCAAGTCGACCCTCGGGGCGGCGCTCGCCGCCCGGCTCGACTGTCCCTTCGTCGAGCTCGACCGGCTCATCGAGAAGGAGCACGGCGCCTCGACCGCCATGCTGTTCGAGGTCTACGGGCAGGCGGCCTTCCGCCGCTACGAGCGCCAATGCCTTGAGCGCGTCGTGGGGCGCGACAAGCGCGTCGTCATCGCCACCGCGGGCGGCATCGTCACCGAGGAGGAGACGTTCGGGCAGCTTTTGGCCACGACGCATGTGGTGTGGCTGCGCGCCAAGCCCGACGAGCATATGAGCCGCGTCATGCGCCAGGGCGACCTGCGCCCCATGGCGCGCAACCGCGGGGCCAAGAACGACCTCCTCGCCATCCTCAAGGCGCGGGAGGCCGACTATGCCCGCGCGCACGCGGAGCTCGACACGTCGGGCAAGAGCGTCGAGGCCGCGCTGAAGGCGCTCGCGGTCCTCGTCGAGGGGCTGTTTGCCGAGCCGATCCACTAACTCACCGCGTTCCACGCTGCGGACCACCGCTCTGTCCGGAGCCTCGCCTGCGCGGGAAAAGTCGACTCGCCCGGTCTCCAATTCGGTCTATGATCGCCCCGCATCGGTCACATGCAGGGGAGACGCACATGCTCGATCGGGTCGGCGCCAACTTCAAGATCTCGTCCATGCGCGACAAGGTGACGCCCGAAGAATGGCAAGCGCGCGTCGATCTCGCCGCCTGCTATCGGCTCGTCGCCCACTACGAGATGACCGACATGCTGGCCAACCACATCTCGCTGCGCGTGCCGGGCGAACCCGATGCGTTCCTGATCAACGCCTACGGCATGATGTACGAGGAGATCACCGCCTCGAGCCTGATCAAGGTCGACCATGACGGCACTGTCCTGGGCAAGCCCGACTTCGGCGACCTGGATTACGGCGTCAACCTGGCCGGCTATGTCATCCACAGCGCCGTCCACCGGGCGCGGCGAAAGGTCGACTGCGTGCTCCACACGCACACCTGGGCTGGCATGGCGGTGTCGATCCTGGAATGCGGACTGATCGCCAACACGCAAACTTCGATGCGCTTCGCCAAGATCGCCTATCACGACTATTGGGGCCCGGCCACCGATCCGGCGGAGCAGGAATCTCTCGTTGCCGATCTCGGCGACTGCAATGCCATGATCATGCGCAACCACGGCTTGCTCACCGTCGGGCGCAGCGCCGCGGAAGCTTTCAACACCATGCACCGGCTCGAGCTCTCCTGCAAAACGCAGCTCGCCGCCATGGCGACCGGCCACAAGCTCGTCCATACCTCCGACGAGATCGTGCAGAAGACCTACCAAATGTATCAGCCCAACAACCGGCGCGTCTTCGGCGTCATGGAATGGCCGGCGCTGTTGCGCCATCTCGACCGCATGGATGCGTCGTACCGGGATTGATCTCACCCTTTCCTCGATGACAGGAGTTTCGCAAGGCGCTCGCGCGCGAAACCCTCTCCCCTTGCGGGAGAGGGTGGCCGGCGGAGCCGGCCGGGAGAGGGGGAGCCTTCGCGCGCTGCAGATTTCTGACCCGTGCCTGGCGAACAGCCTGCTCCGTTATCCTGCATGAAGAGACTTCGCGATGCTGCGGCTGTTCACCCCTCTCCCGCCCCCTCGCCAAGGCGAGGGGGCACCCTCTCCCGCAAGGGGAGAGGGTGGGCGCGGGTATGTGCGCGGCTCACGTCCGCGCATGCCACATGCGATTCCGCGCTCCCTCGAGAGGAGGGTGCTTCACCCTTCCTTCACCACACTGATTTGCGAATGCGAAAGCCGAGCCACGTAGCGTTGCGTCATGCATTCCACAGCTAGCCACGCCCTCGCTTCGCGGCCTCTCGCCCCCGCGCTCGTCGCCGCGTTCCTCACCGTCGCGGGCTGCGCCGTCGCCGCGCTCCTCGCCGGGCCGGCGCTGTCGGAGATAGCGCCCCAGACCCTGTCGTATCAGCGCAGCATCTTTGCCGATTGGGCGCTGCGCCTCACCCGCGCTCACGTGGCGCGCCCCGGCGAGCCGGCAGCGAGCCGCGTCGGCGTCATCGACGTTGCGATCCCGGCGCCGCGCCTTCCCGTCGCCGGGCAATGGGCGCGCGTCATGGCGAGCGATCCCATCGGGCTCTTTGCGCATCCATGCCGCGGCGATGCCGCGCTCTGCGCCACGCCGCTGCGGCGGGCCTTCGAGGAGCTCAAGGCGCGCTATGGCGGGCGGGCCTATTCGGCGCTGGAGCTCATCGACGACGTCAACCGCCACGTCAATGTCGTGGTCGGTTACCAGGACGACCGGGTGCTCTATGGCATGGAAGATTATTGGGCTTCGCCGGAGGAAACGGCCAGGCGCGGCGCCGGAGACTGCGAGGACATCGCCATCGTCAAGATGTGGATGCTCGCCGCCTTCGGGGTCGCGCCCTCGTCCATGCAGATCACCGTGGTGCGCAACACCCGCACCGACGGCGGCCACGCGGTGCTGAAAATCGCCGTCGGCGACACGCGCCTCGTCCTCGACAACCTCACCGACGTGGTGGCGCCCGACAGCGCCGTGCCGTGGTACCGGCCCATCTATGCGGTGTCGGTCGGCGGCGGCTTCGTGTTCGGCACCATGCCGGCGCCGCAGCTTGCCATGACGACGCCCGGCGAGATCGACGCAAGGCTCGAGCTGCGCGGCTCCCTTCCGCTTCGCTAGATCGCAGGCCGCCTGGCGCGCCGCCGTTTCGGTGTTGTCGCGCGCCGCCAGGTTTGAGGCCCCGCGCGTCCGTTTGGCGCCTGGGCCATGAATGTCGTCCTGTTGGAGGACCGCGATGGTTGGCGGTCCCGTGTTGTGGTCAAGCCTTAGGGTTAAGGACACCCGGCTTGAGCCTTTTGCCCTTCATTCCCCCTAAAGCCATGACTAAAAACCCATTTCCGGCTTGATCTCCACGAGAAGCCCGGACACATTGGCGGCCTGAGGGCCGCGGGTCGCGTTGGTGGCTGGTTGAAGCCGGCATGGCGCCGGGACGCGACGTGAGGCCGGACTGGGGGCAGTTCCGTGAACGTCATCACCTTCGCTTCGCGCAAGGGCGGCTCGGGCAAGAGCACGCTTGTGGCGCACCTGGCCAGCGCGGCCGACCGGCCCGGCCATCCTGTGCTCGTCATCGACGCCGACCCGCAGGGCTCGCTCAAGGTCTGGGACGAGCTGCGCGAGGCCGATGTGCCGGTCATCGTCGCGGCAGGCTCCCGCTCGGTGGGGGACGCCGTCAAGCAGGCGCGCAAGGACCGCTACGAGTGGGTGTTCATCGACACGCCGCCCAACAATTCGTCGGCGGTGGTCGATGCCATCAAGGCCGCCACCCTCGTGGTGGTGCCGACCCGTCCCGCCGTCTTCGACCTCGCGGCCGTCAAGGACACGATCGAGTTGGCCAAGGAGGCCAAGAAGCCCTACGCGGTGGTGATCAACTCCGCCCCGCCCAAGCGCGAGGACGTGGAGGCGCCGGCCGTCGTCAGCGCGCGGGAAACGCTGAAGGAGGTGAAGGCGCCGGTTTGGTCGGGCCAGATCACGTCGCGCAGCGCGCTGGCGCTGGCGCTCGCCTCGGGAGAGGGCGCCAAGGAATTCGCCGCCTCCTCGCTCGCCGCCCAGGAGATCGGCAAGCTCTGGCAGGCGCTGCAGCGCTCTGTTCGCGCGGTACATGAGGGGTGATTTACCCTCCCCTTGAGGGGGAGGGTCGCGAGCGAAGCGAGCGGGGTGGGGTGATGTCCGCTCGTGCTCTCACCCCACCCCGGCTCGAACGCTTTGCGTTCTCGCCGACCCTCCCCCTCAAGGGGAGGGTGAAGCCGCGACCCCCATCTCTCGCAGCGCCTCGCGCGCCTTGCGCACGATGATCCAAGCCACCGCCACGGTCGCCAGGAGCCCGCAGCCAAAGAAGGCCCATTGCAGCGGCCCCGCCGACCCCATGGCGGCTTCGAGACCGAGCTTGCCCACATACACATAGAGCAGCGCCGCCGGGATGATGCCCGCGAAGGTGGCGAGCGCAAACGGCGCCAGGCCGAGGCTGGTGACGCCGAACACGTAGCTCTGCAGGCCGAAGGGCACGAGGGGGGACAGCCGCAACAGCCCGACGATCTTCCAGCCCTCCTCGGTGACGGCCCGGTCGACCGCCTGAAAATAGGGATGGTGCGCGTAGAAGCGGTGCGCCGCCGGCCCCGCCACGTGCCGGGCGATCAGAAAGGCGAGGGAGGCGCCGGTCGTGGCCCCGAACAGCGCCAGCGGCAGCGCCCAGAAGCCGTACGCGACCCCCGCCACGATGGTGAGCGGCACAGCCGGCGCGAGGACGATCACCGCCGCCACATAGGCCAGAAAGAAGACGAGCACGCCGAGCAGGCCGAGGCCGGTGACCCATTGCTGGAAGGCGAGCGTCCATTGCGCCAGCGGCAGGGTCAGGAACATGGCCACAACGCCGGCGATCACAATGGCCGCGCCGGCGACCGCCCAGGCGATCGCTTTCCACGTCAGGGTCTTGGCACGCGGCTTGTTCACGGCGGCTGGTAAAGTGTCACAAGGGTGTGAGAGTGGCGTTGAGAAATGCCAGACAGGCGGGTGAATCTTCTAACATCCCTTCATGACCGCAGACGAGAGCACATCCGGCGAAACGCGGCCGCCCATCGTCATGGACGGGCCGGTGCTCGTCTTCGGCGGGCCCTATTCCAACCTCGAGGCCAGCGAGGCGGTGCTGGCCGAGGCGGCGCGGCGCGGCATTCCGCCCTCCCGCATCGTCTGCACCGGCGACGTGGTTGCCTATGGGGCCGACGCGCAGGTGACCGTCGATCTCGTGCGCAAGGCCCAGATCCACGTCGTCATGGGCAATTGTGAGGAGGCGCTCGGCGCCGGCGCCGACGATTGCGGCTGCGGCTTCGCGCCGGGCTCGGCCTGCGACCGCATGGCGGCGCAATGGTTCGCCCATGCCGATCGTGCGCTCGACGCCGAGGCGCGGCGCTGGATGGCGCGCCTGCCGCGCCGCCTCGACATCACCATCGCCGGGCTCAACCTCGCGGTCGTGCATGGTGGGCTCACGGAGATCGCCCGCTACGTCTTTCCGTCGATGCCCGCCCGCGTCAAGGCGCTCGAGCTTGCGGCCGCGCAAGCCGACGGCATCGTGGCGGGCCACAGCGGTCTGCCGTTCAGCCAGGTCATCATGACGCCCGACGGCCCGCTTCTCTGGCACAATGCCGGCGCCGTCGGCGTGCCGGCCAACGACGGCACGGCGCGCGTGTGGTGCTCGATCCTGACGCCCGGCCCCGAGCCGCGCTCGCTTGCCGTCGAGCACATCGCCTTGAGCTACGAGGCGGCGCGCGCGGCGGAAAAAATGCGCGCCGCCGGGCTCGTCGACTATGCGGGCGCGCTGACCACCGGCCTGTGGCCGAGCTGCGACGTGCTGCCGCCGGCGGAACTGAAGCTCACCGGCAAGCCGCTCGAGGCCGGCATGATCGTCTTCTGCCGCGACCGCAACGAGGCGACGCCGTTCTGGCCGGCGCCTGCGGCGCTGCCGCGTCTCGATCCGGCGAAATTCCGCGATGCCGCCGTGACGGCGGCGGGCGAGAAGCGCGCGCATGTGGCGCTGCAGGCGCTCGACACGCTGTGGATCAACACCGGCACGCTCTGCAATCTCACCTGCACCACCTGCTACATCGAGTCCTCGCCCAGGAATGACCGCCTCGTCTATATCTCGGCGCGCGAGGTCGCGGCCTTCCTCGACGAGATCGCGCGCGACGGCCTTCCTACGCGCACGATCGGCTTCACCGGCGGCGAGCCGTTCATGAACCGCGAGCTTCCCGCCATGCTGGAAGACGTGCTCGGCCGCGGGCTCGAGGCGCTCGTGCTCACCAACGCCATGCGGCCGATGGCACGCTACAAGCGTGCGCTCCTGGCGCTCAAGGGGCGCCACGGCAGCCGCCTCACCATCCGCGTCTCCCTCGACCACTACACCAAGGCGCTGCACGAATTGGAGCGCGGGCCGCGCAGCTGGCAGCCGACCGTCGACGGCCTGAAATGGCTCGCCGCCAACGGCTTCAGCATCGCGGTCGCTGGCCGCCTCTATTCGGGCGAGGCGGAGGCGA
Source organism: uncultured Alphaproteobacteria bacterium (assembly GCA_963812775.1). GTDB lineage: Bacteria > Pseudomonadota > Alphaproteobacteria > Rhizobiales > Beijerinckiaceae > CAWEWH01. Next base: position 361,474 of record CAWEWH010000009.1, on the reverse strand, counting down.
TGGTGCGGGCCGGCTATCAGCGCTTCTTCGACGCCAACGGCGTCATGATCGACGCGACCGACCCCGTCGTCATGACGGTGTTCCCGGAGATGGACGCCGCCGCCGACGTGCCGGAGATATCGGAAGGCTGCTGGGACATCCTCGGCAAGGACCCGGCCGAAGTGATGTGCGCCTCCTCGCGCATGGTGGTGAAGCGCAAGGGGGCGGAGCGCGCCGCCGTCGTCGCCTGCACGCTCTTGCCCTATGACGCGGAATTCGAGCTCGGCCCGACGCTGAAGGACGCCATGGGGGCGGTGCCGCTCAACCATCCGCACTGCGCCAAGTTCTGCGTGCTCGGCGGGGCGGCGTGCAGCAGGTGAGGGGCTGTGTGCCGGCTGGCCCCGGCGCAGGCCGGGGAGACCCGGGACCCAATCAGCCGGCGTGACCCTATTTCTTCACCGCCCGGTCGAAGGTGGCGGTGTCGAACAGCCCTTCCGTCGACGGCGCCTTGTCGAAATCGCCGAGCGTCACCTGGAAGTCGAGCATCGCTTTCGTGGCCGCCGCGATGGCGCGCGGGTCGGACGGATAGCCGATGGTCGAGGAGCGCATCGCCGTGGCGAGCAGCGCGTCGTCGACGAGGCCGCCGCCGAGCGCGCTCTTGACGTGCGCTGCCGCTTCCTGCGGCTTCTCCTTGATCATCGTGTTGGCGCGCACCACGAGGCGCACCAGATTGTCCACCGCCGCCGGCTCCTTCCTCGCGAAAGCGCCCGTCACCGCCACGACGACGCCCGGAATGTTCGGAAACATCTCCGGCGCCGAGGCGATCATCTTCAGCTTCGGGTCGCGCGCCAGCACGATGGTGAGCGCCGGCTCGAGCACCGTGCCGCCGTCGATGGCGCCCGCCAGCATCGCCTGCTGCACGGCGTCGATGCCCATCTGGGCGATCGTGTAGTCGGCGGCGTCGGCCTTGCCGGTCTTCAGCCAGTAGTTCAGCGCCACCGTCGGGGTGGCGCCGGGCGGCAAGGTCGCGAGCTTGGCGGGGCGCTTCTCCTTCTGGCGGAAGGCCGCCAGCGCCTTGGCCGGATCGTTGCCCGCCTCCGCGAAGGCGGCGGCCAGGGCAGACGACGCCACGAAGGCCGAGCCGCCGGTCGACAGCGCCGCCACCACCTTCACGTCGAGGCCCTTGGCGTGCGCCACCGCGACGGGCGCGATGCCGATGGCCAGCACATCGAGCGTGCCCGACACCAGCGCCTGGATGGCGGCGGGGCCGGAATCGAACTTGGTCACCGCGAGGTCGAGGCCGGCTTCCTTGCTCCAGCCCATGCCGTCGAGCACGAACATCGCCGAGGCGCCGATCACCGGCACGTAGCCGACGCGCACCTTGGTGGGCGCCTGCGCCATGGCAGGACCGGCCGCGAGGAGGAGGGCTGCAAGCGCGAGGATGGGGCGGGGTCTGGTCATGGACGTTCCTGCGACGATCCAATGTCAATTTTGTGTCTCGCGCGTCCAGCTCTTCATCGGGGTTTGGTTGACGGGCGGGGGCGCGATGCGGACGATTTTACGCAATCGCGCGCGAGGCTTCCCGCGACGCGGAGGGCTCGGCGTGCCGGTCCGCACAGTGTCGATGGCCGTCCTCGACTAGAACTCTCTCCTCAAACTGCTCGGACGAGGACCATGACGGCCATGACGGCTGCCGCGCTTGCGGCGATCATCGGCGCGGTGGCGCTCTACTTCACGGTGGATGCGCTGCGCTGGCGCCAGCACGACAGGGCGATGCGCGCCTTCGCGCTTACCGTCGTGCTGTTCGCCGTCGCCATCGCGGCCGCGTGGGCCGGCATGCATTTTCCGCACGGCTTCTCGACAAACCACGGCTTCGGCCCGGAATGGCGTTGCCCCAATCTCGGCCGCGGCGGCGCCGAGGTCTGCGTCCGCGACCGCAGCGGGCTCGAGGCGAGGGCGCGCGTCGAGCGTGCCGCCCAGGATTCGCCCGCCTCCATGCTCCAGCCCCTCGAGCCGCTCGCCCAGCCGGTCGAACTTCCGGCGCGCTAGCGCGGCCGGCGTCGAAGTCGCTTCAAGCCTCTAGAGCGTGCGTGCGATTGCACCTAATCGCATCGCGCTCTAGACACGCTCCAGCGACGATCGGCAACCTTGGAGCAGGCCATGGCGAAATTCCGCATTCTGACGCCCGCAGGCGCATCGTTCACAACGGCGGGCGGCGGCTATGATTACGAGACGGAGGCGCTGGAAAATCTCGACGCCGAGATCGTCGAATGTCCGGCCACGGAGTCGGGCTTCATCGCCGCCGCCAAGGGGGCGGACGCCGTCTATGCCAAGGGCATGCGGTTCTCGCGCGGCATGATCGAGGCGCTCGACAAATGCCGTGTCATCGCGCTGGGCACGGTGGGCGTCGACTACGTCGACGTGGCGGCCGCCACCCAGAAGGGCATTCCGGTCACCAACTGTCCCGATACATTCATCGAGGAGGTGGCCGATCACGCCATGATGCTGCTGCTCGCGACGCATCGCCGGGCCATCGAGCAGGACCGCATGGTGCGCGAGAGCCGCTGGGCCGAGGGCAGGCCGCAGCTGCTGCAAGTGCCGCGGCTGATGGGGATGACGCTCGGCTTCATCGCCTTCGGGCGCGTGCCGCGCGCCGTGGCGGCGCGAGCCCGTCCGTTCGGGCTGCGCCTCATGGCCTACGATCCCTTCCTCGACGAGCTCGCCATCGCGGCGACCGGCGTCGAGCCCGCCAGCCTCTCGGAGGTGCTGAGCCGCTCCGACTTCATCTCCATGCATCTGCCGGCGACGCCCGAGGCGGTTGGATTCCTCAAGGAGCACCACTTCCGCCAGATGAAGAAGAGCGCCATCTTCATCAACACCGGCCGCGGGCCGACCGTCGACGAGGCCGCCTTGATCAGGGCGCTCGACGAGAAATGGATCGCCGGCGCCGGCCTCGATGTCTTCGAGACCGAGCCGGTGCAGCAGGGCAATCCGCTGACCAGGATGCCGCACGTCATCCTGTCGCCGCACAACGCCTCGGCGTCCGCCCGCTTCGATCCTGCCCGCAAGCGCCGCGTCGGCCAGGAGCTGGCGCTCGTTCTCACCGGCCGCTGGCCGATGTCGTGCGTCAATCCGACCGTGCTGCCGACGACCGGCTTGCGGCGCTGGCAACCGGTCGCCATGGATCGCGGCCCCAATAGCTGAGCGCGCGGCGGAGCGTGGTGGATCGTCGCAACCGCGGCTTAACCTAACGCGCGTCTCGCTGCGCCAAGGCTTGCGGCGCGGTGCCGGAGGCCTATGCTCCAGACACTGTGGCGCATTGCGCGAAGATCAGTCCATCATGCGGTCCCACGCGTGGAGGATGATCGAACAGGAGAGGTGCCATGCACGGAACGGTGAAGTCGGACGAGGCACGCCAACGCGCCTATGCGACGCCGCTCGCGGAGCTCGATGTCGGCAATCCGCAGCTGTTCCGGGACTACACGTTCTGGCCCTATTTCGAGCGCCTGCGCAAAGAGGAGCCGGTCCACTACTGCCGGGAGGGCATGTTCGGGCCGTACTGGTCGGTGACCAAGTACAAGGACATCATGGACGTCGAGACCAACCACCAGGTGTTCTCGTCCTCCGCCATGCTCGGCGGCATCACCATCCGCGACGCGCCGAGCGAGTTCCGCCGCGCCAGCTTCATCGCCATGGACCAGCCGGACCACGCGCCGCAGCGCAAGACGGTGGCGCCGATGTTCACGCCGACGCATCTCGAGGAGCTCGCGGCCAGCATCCGCAGGCGCTCGGCCGAGGTCCTCGATCACCTGCCGATCAACGAGACCTTCGACTTGGTCGACAAGGTGTCGATCGAGTTGACCACGCAGATGCTCGCCGTGCTGTTCGACTTCCCGTGGGAGGAGCGGCGCAAGCTGACGCGCTGGTCGGACGTGACCACCGCCATACCGGTCAAGGGCGGCATCGTGGAGACCGAAGAAGCGAAGCAGGCGGAGCTGTTCGAGTGCGCCGACTATTTCGCGCGGCTGTGGGACGAGCGCAGCAAACAGCCGCCCAAGAGCGATCTGATCTCGATGATGGCGCACAGCGAGGCGACGCGCGATCTGCGCGACACGAACCCGCAGAACTTCCTTGGCAACCTCACTCTGCTGATCGTCGGCGGCAACGACACGACCCGCAACACCCTGTCGGGAAGCGTCGTGGCGCTCAGCGAGAACCCCGACAAGTACCAGCAGCTGAGGGACAACCCGGCGCTGATCGACAGCTTCGTGCCGGAGGTGATCCGCTGGCAGACGCCGCTCGCCCACATGCGCCGCACGGCGCTCGCGGACATCGAGTTCGGCGGCAAGACGATCAAGAAGGACGACAAGGTGGTGATGTGGTACGTGTCGGGCAACCATGACGAGGAGGTCATCGACAGGCCCAACGACTTCATCATCGACCGCAAGCGCCCGCGCAACCACCTGTCGTTCGGCTTCGGCATCCACCGCTGCGTCGGCCTGCGGCTGGCGGAGCTGCAGCTCAAGATCATCTGGGAAGAGATCCTGAAGCGCTTCAAGACGATCGAGGTGGTGGGCGAGCCGACGCGGCCCTATTCGAGCTTCATCAAGGGCTACGAGACGCTGCCGGTCCGGATCACTGCGTAGGCGTGAGCGGCGCGCGCACGCGCGCCCACTCTCTCCCGCAAGGGGAGAGGGGTTTCCCGCGCGACCGCTTTCGCGAAACTTCACCAGCCTTGACGGTGCCACGCCTGATGATTGGCGTAAGATGAGCAGGATCAACGCGCCCGCGCCTCAGCGTAAGTCCGTCCGCTGCTAAAACCCCGACGCCGCCTGGTCGTCCCGGACCTTGGTGCCGCCGCGCAGGCGGCGCGCGTTGTTGACGATGGCGCCGGGCCGGTCCTCGCTCGGGGGGCGGGCAGTGGCGAGACGCAGCACGCTCGCATATCCCGGCTGCACCTCCATGCGCGCGGCGTGCGGGCCGCGCATCAGGATGCCGTGCAGCCTGGGCAGGTTGTAGCACGGCACATAGAACATCAGATGGTGCTCGAGGTGATAGTTGACGTAGTAGGGCGCGATGAAGGCGCGCTCGAGCAGGCTCGCCTTGGTGGTGCGCGTGTTGCGTAGAGGATCGTCCGAGTCGGGCACGACGGCATGCTCGGCGATGTTGCGGATGCGGGTGATGACCATCATCCAGGTGAAGAGCGGCACGAGCCACAAGAGCGGATAGGCCCACCAGACGCCGGCCAGCGCGAGAGCCGCGAACAGCAGCCCGTTGACGGCGAGCTGCGGCCCGAGCTTCTCCCGGAAATGCGCGAGCCGCCGCGCCAGCGGCCACGACGGCTCGCCGAGCGCGTTGAGGAACTGCGCCTTGCGCTGCTCGAACCCCGTCTGGCCGCTGATGTCGCGCCAGAACTTGCGGCGATAGCTTGCCTTGGTGATCGGGAAGGGCGCCGACAGCACGAGATCGGGATCGTCGGCCTGCTGCGTGTGGGCGTGATGCGTGAGGTGATAGCGGCGATAGGCGCGCGTCTCGGCGAACACCGGATAGGCGCACAGCCATTGGCTGAGCGCCAGGTTGCGCGTCTCGTTGCGCGAGAAGCAGCGGTGCGCGCCTTCGTGCATGAGGATGGCGAGGCCGAGCTGGCGCGAGCCGATCAGCATGACGGCCAGCACGTAGGTGAGCGGATTGGGGAGGAGCGCCACAAGCGCGATGGCGCCGAAGATGACGGCCCACGCGTGGACGATGAGGGCGATGCCTTTCCACTCCTTGAGCTCGCGCAGCGCCGCAAGCTCGGCCGGCGAGATGAGCTCGCGGGCGGGGATGCGGTGGGCTGGTGCGGTCATGGTCATGCTCACCTCGACTTTGCGGATGCGGATGGCGCCACGAGGCGCAGGGTCGGCGTCGCGGCGGATGCGGGCGTCTCGATGAGCTCGCCGAGCGTCTCGCGCATTGCCGCCGACATGGCGGCGGCACTGCGGGCCGTCGCCTGTCCCTCGAGCGCGACGCCGAGGGCGACCGTCCAGAACCGGCGGGCCGAGACGCCGGCGGACTGGCGTGAGCGCCAGCCGTGGCGCGCCATCTCGGTCCCGTAGGCGCGCGCGCCCTCGACGTGCAGCCGCTCGATGGTGCGGGCGATCTGCGGCACGAGGTCCGGCCGCCGGCGGGCCAGGATCAGCGCTTCGACGAAAAGGGCGAGGCCGTCGGCCGTCATGACGCTGTCGACAAGTGCGCTGCCATAGGCTTTTGGCGTGCGGGCGCGCGCCGCCGCCTTCTCGGCGGCCTCCGCGATATGCAGCATGTCGCGACACGCCGCCTCGACGAACAGCGCCTCCTTGCTGCGGAAATAATAGGTGACCTGGCTCGGGAAGGCGTCGGCCGCCGCGGCGATCGCCGTGATGGAGACGCCGTTGAGGCCGTGCGCCTTGAAGAGGCGGCTCGCCGCGTCGAGGAGGCGCGAGCGCATCTGCTGGCCGGCGCTGCGCGTGGCGCGCGCGCTGTGGCGTGGGGCGGCGGTCTTGCGACGCCGCGCGCCGCTGCGGGCTGAAGGGCCGCTTGAGCGGCCATGGGTTGAGCCGCCATTGTCGCTGTCGCCGCGATCGCTCAAAGCGAGGCTCCCCGTCGTGTCCAGGTCTTGTTTGTATAGCATACAAACAAGATGGACTCAAGGAGAGGCGCCCCGAGGTGCTGTCCGAACTAGGACACTTGGCTAACGGAATTAGCACACCTTACACCCGACGGCCCCGCAGTCGCCCTAGGAAGCCCTCCGGCGGAGGCGAAGCTGTCGCTATGGGTTGGAGTGAGGTTCATAGACAATCTCGACCTTCACCCCATCCGGATCAGCGTAGAAGGCCGCATAGTAGCCTTGGCCATATCCGGGCATGCCTGAATAGTCTGCCGGCGCGTCCAAGACTTCTGCGCCAGCCGCCACCATGGCGGCGTGAACCTGATCCACTTTCGCGGCAGTTTCGGCGTGGAAGGCGATATGGTGCGGACCTGGCTTATAGCGGTCATAGCGTCGGTCGCGGTCCTCAGGACGAGACGGCCGCACCTCGATTCCGAACGTCGCGCCGCCCTTCATTTCAAGGCGCCACCCCGCGCGTGTCGGGTTCGGCCCAGCGAACTCTGACGTGAAGCCTTTTGTCCGACGAAACCCAAGAGCCGTAAGGAAAGCTTCATAGAAGGCAATTGATCGTGCCGGGTAGCCTACTGAAATGTCGAGGTGGCTAAGCGGTCCAGTGACGGGCATCAGAATCTCTCCGAGTTGCGAGAATGACAGCTAACTCGCAAAACGAAACTAGGACACCCCCGCTCTGAAATTCGGACACTGTTCTCGAAACTGGGACAGCACCCGCCCCGAGGGCGTCCCATGGCGTCAGGCCTTCCCCGGGTCCTGGCGCTCGCTCCCCCAGGGCGTGATCCAGACGGCGAACGCCGACAGGAGCCCGAACAGCACCATGGCGGCGCCGGCTAGCACGAAGAAGGCGGTGCTGCCCGCCCCTGAGGAGGTGAGCAGCGAGCCCGCCACCACCACGAAGAGGAGCCGCCCGGATTGCGCCAGGACCGAGCCCAGCACCTTGGCGGCGCCTTGCGAGGCGAAATAGAGCGCCACGCCGACGCCGAGCATGGGAAACACGGGGGCGGCGATCGACAGGTAGCGGCGGTTGGCGTCGCGCACACCCGGGTCGTCGGTGAAGATGTGCACCCAGGCGTCGGGGAACAGCGCGAAGGGCAGCGCCAGGAACGCGACGCCCGCGAAGGACACGGCCGCCGCCGTCCAGGCGACGCGCCGGGCGCGCCGCACGCGGCCGGCGCCGATGGCCATGCCGACCATCGGGGCCGACGCGACGCCGGTCGCGAAGGCGATGGACGTGACCATGAATTCAAGCCGCGCCCCGATGCTGTAGCCGGCCAGCACTTCCGGCCCGAAGCGCGACAGCATCGCCGTGAACAGCCCGATGGTGAGCACGCCTTGCACGGGATAGAAGCATGCCACGGCCCCGACCTTGAGGATGTCGACAAACAGGCTCCAGCGCAGGCGCACCCCCCGCACGGCAAGCCGGATGGGACTGCGGCCTGCCAGGATGTACCAGGCCATCAGGGCGGCGCTCAGCGAGAAGGCCGCCACCTGCCCGATGGCGATGCCGCGGATGCCGAGCTGCGGGAGGCCGGCGAGCCCGAGGCTGAGGCCGCCGCCGATGACGATCTGGCAGACCGCCGAGGTCAGCACGGTGAGCGACGGCAGCCGCATGTTGCCGGTGCCGCGCAGGATGGCGGAGAGCGAGTTCATCAGCCAGATCACCACGACGCCGAACGCGAACAGCTCGAGGAAGGCGCGCGCTTCGTCGTGCACGCGGCCGCTGCCGCCCAGCGCCGCGAGAATCGTGTCGCCCCACACGACGAGGACGAGGCTGAAGGCGAGGCCGAGGCCGAGGCCGAGCACCAGGGCGTGCACGGCGAGCGTCGAGGCGCGGCCGGCGTCGCCGGCGCCGAGCGCGCGGGAGATTGCGGAGGAGATGCCGCCCCCCATGGCGCCCCCCGACATGGTCATCATCAGCATGATGATCGGGAACATCAGCGCGATGGCGGCGAGCGGCGCCGTGCCGAGCCGGCCGACATAGGACGTTCTCGGCGATGAGCACCATGACGCCCACCACGAGCGCCATGGCGTTCGGCGTCGTGAGCCGCACCAGGGTTGGCAGGATGCGGCCCTCGACCAGCGGATTCCTGGCGCGCTCGGCAGCACCGGCCGGCGGCGGCCGCGTCTCCTCGTTGGGGCGCGGCTCGTGCGGCCCGGCCTTGGTCATGCATTGCCTCGATTGCGGGCGCATCTTCCCTGCCAATCGAGGGAAGTAAAGGACGATGGCCCCGCAGTGGGCCCGCAGGCCGCGCATGGCGACGCCGGCGCCCGCCGCGGCCCTTGAGATATCTTGTTCGGATCGTGCCCTAGACGACGATGAGATTAGATCGGATCAGCGGGCAGCTTGCTCTCTCCCCCCAGGCCACTGTCTTCACACATTTGATTCGCGCTTGGGTGATGAGGTTTGGCTGCCTCGGCGCCTGATCCCTCCCTTTCAGGGGAGGGTCGATCAGCGCGCTTGCGCGCTGATCGGGGTGGGGTCTGATGCATCTATCCGTCAGACCCCCTCCGGCCGCGCACTGATCTCGGGCTTGCCCGAGATCAGCATCATGAATGCGCAAGTCGGGTAAACCCGACTTGCGGAGCGCGGCCACCTCCCCCTGAAGGGGGAGGATCAGCGCGCCCAGCGACTCGACGTAAACTCATCACGCGCTAGAGCTTGAGTTGCGCCGCCGCCTCGGCCGCCTGCCTGGCTTCGGCCAGCACGGGGGCGCGCGCCTTCAGGATCTGCGCGGCGAGTTCCGGCCCGGATGCTTCCGGCGAGCCCGCCGCGAAGGGCGGCTGCGGGTCGTATTCGAGCACCAGCTGCACGCGCTTGGCCAGCTCCTCGCCGCGCAGCCGCGCCGCCAGCGTCAGCCCGAAATCGATGCCCGCCGTGACGCCGCCGGCGGTGATGCGGTTGCGGTCCTCGACGACGCGGGCCTTCACCGGCTCGGCGCCGAGGATGGCGAGATAGTCGCGCGTGTACCAGTGCGAGGTGGCCTTGTAGCCCCGCAACAGGCCGGCGGCGCCGAGCACCAGCGAGCCCGTGCACACGCTCGTCACGAAGCGCGCGCTCGTGCCGCTCTTGGCCAGGAACGCGAGGGTGGGGCGGTCCCTCATGCATGTGATGGTGCCGCGCAGGCCGCCCGGCACGAACAGCACGTCGAGATCGGCGGGGCAGGACTCGAACGTCATGTTCGGCTTCACCGGAATGCCGACATCGGTGCGCACCGGTTCGAGATCGTGCGACACCATGAAGATCTCGGCCTGGGACAGGTTGAAGACGGTGAGCGGCCCCGCGAGGTCGAGCAGGATCATGTCGGAATAGACGAGCATGCCGATGCGCAGCTTCGGCGCTGCGCCGCCGCCCTGTGCCTGCGCGGCCGCCGGGCTGGCGAGCGTCTCGGCCAGGACCGTGCTCAGCGTCAGCGCTGTGAGGAAATCGCGCCGGTTCATGGAGGCCTCCCGTGATGTGCGAGGCAGTCTAGAGCACGATCCGGCCCGCTACGCCAAGGTGTGCACGATCACCGGTCCGGCGGTCGCCGTGGCCGGGCCGGCGAGAAGCGGCGCAAGGCTCTCCTCGATCCACGCCAGCGCGCGCCTGTTCGATTCTTCCGCGCCCGCGTGGTTGTTGAAGACACTGATCGCGGTGACGGTGTCGTCCGGCGCGTAGACCACATAATAGGCCATGAAGCCTTCGACATCGCTGATGATGGGGATGGCGCCTTCCTTGATCCTTCGCGCCAGCTCTTCGGCCGTCCCACTTCTTGCCTTCGCCTGACGAATGGCCGCGTACACGGAACCCTCCATCGGTCGGTTGCTCGGATCGCGACGCTCCGCGTCGCGCCTGCCCACGATAGCCGCATTGGCGGCAAAAGTGCGCCGCCTCAGGTCGCCAATCCCGTGAGCCGCTCCGCCAACCGGTTCAGCTCCCACCGGCGCGCCAGTGCGGCGGCCTTGGCCCAGGTGGGCGTCTGGTTGCGCAAGGGCGGCAGCGGGGCCTTGGCGTCCATGGTGGCGATCGACTTGTAGAGCAGAAGCGCCTCCGCCTCGTGCGGGAAGCGGCCGGCGGCGATCGCCGCCTCGAGCGAGCCGTGGCGCTTGAGGATCACGGCGGCGCCCACCGCGCCGACGCCGCGGGCGCCTGGCAGCTTGTCGGACGGGTCGCCGCGCAGCGCAATGAAGTCGGGCACCTGCGCGGGCGGAACACCATAGCGGGCCATCACCTCGGCGGGGCCGATGCGCGCCATCTCGCCGGCCTTGACCGGATAGAGGATGGTGGTCGTCGGCGAGGCGAGCTGGAAGGCGTCGCGGTCGCCGCTCGCCACCAGGGCGCGGCCGCCGCGCTTCGTCTCGCGCTTGACAGCGGCGGCGAGGAAGTCGTCGGCCTCGTAGCCGGCCGCCTTGGCGACCGCGAAGCCGCAGGCGGCGACGAGTTTCGGCAGCACGGCAAGCTGGTCGACGAGCTCGTCGTCGAACTCGCGCCCGCCCTGATAGTCGGCGAAGGCCTCCTGCCGGTAGGTCGCGGCCTCGAGCGTGTCCCAGCCCACGAGGACGGCGCGCGGCCTTTCACTCTCGTAGAGGCGCAGCAGCGCGTTCATGAAGCCGACAATGGCGCCGGCGCCCTTGTCGCCCTTGCGGCGGATGTCCTTCGGCAGGGCGTGATAGGAGCGGTGCGCGAAGCTGTCGCCGTCGACGATGAGGAGCGGGCGGGGCGGCGTCTTCTTCGGGGCCTTGGCGATCACGGTGTCTCCTTGATGAGCCGAGGCCTTTGTGCGCGAAACCCTCTCCCATGGGGAGAGGGTGGCCGCGAAGCGGCCGGGTGAGGGGCGCGATCTCAGAAATTCGTAAACCCTCATCCGCCGGCCAACCGAACGCGGCTTGCCGCGTTCGGCAGAGTAGTGCCGAAGTCAGGCGAGCCTGACTTCGGAGCGGCACCTTCTCCCTCAGGGAGAAGGTCGGACCGCCCCACAGCCGTCTTATCCGCTAGGAGAATAAAGTCACGAACTTGGAATTAATGCTTGACAGAGGTTGCCTCTCAGGCTATGTTGGGCATACCCGGTCCCCGGAAGGGCGCGCAAGGCCTTGCGAGCCAAGTGTGGGTGACCGCAGAGAGACGGACCCACGGTGACGCGTGGCGATGTCTCGATGGCTTGCGCTGGCAACAGCGCGGGTTGGGCGGTGGCCTCAGCTCTGGCGTGCAGGCTGGAGAAGGGGCGGCCTAAGCCCGAAGCGACCCGTCCGGTTTCCTGCCGTGAAGGGTAGGTTTGTCAGACCGCCTGCGGACTCGCGAAGTGGCCGAGGGGCGCAAGGGCGTAAGCCAAAGAACACCGTGCGCGGGAGGTCTGGGCGTTAGGCCCGGCGGCTTCCTGATGAATAATGTTTCTCTGAGCGCTCGCGCCGCTGGCGCCCGCCGCTCGGACCTCCCGCGTGGGCCCTTCCTGAATTTTGGGCCGCACCGCTCCCATGCTTCGGGTTCGCAGGAACCGCGAAAACGCGAGGGTGTGGCCTCTTCCTTCACCCTCCCCTTGAGGGGGAGGGTCGATCGCGGCGAGCGCAGCGAAGCGCGATCGGGGTGGGGTGAGAAACACGATGCATGCGAAATGAAATCACCCCACCCCGGCTCGAACGCTTCGCGTTCTCGCCGACCCTCCCCCTCGAGGGGAGGGTGGCCGCCATTTCGAGAATCGTCCCGGCCGGTCTAGGGTCCGCCTGGCCCCGTCCCGCATCCGAGAGGCAAACATGCTGCGCTGGTTCCAGGCGGTGATGCCGCGGGAGGATCGCTTCTTCGACCTCTTCAACAGGCACGCCACGCTCGTGCTCGCCGGCGCTGAGGCGCTGCGCGGGCTCTTGGCCGGCGGCGACGACGTCGCCCGCTACTGCGAGGAGATCTCCCGGCACGAGTTGGCGGCCGACGAGGTGACCCGCGAGGTGCTGACGGCGGTGAGGCGCACCTTCATCACCCCCTTCGACCGTAGCGACATCCAGGATCTGACCACCTCGCTGGACGACGCCATCGACCAGATGAACAAGACCGCCAAGGCCATCATCCTGTTCGAGGTGACGGCCTTCGCTCCGCCCATGCAGGCGATGGGCGAATGCATCGTCGAGGCCGCCAAGCTGGTGCTCGAGGCGGTGCCGCTCTTGAGCTCCATCGGCAACAACGCGCCGCGCCTCAATGTGCTCACCGAGCAGATCATCCGCATCGAGGAGCGCGCCGATCAGCTCTACGAGGACGGCCGCAAGGCACTGTTCGTGGCGAGCCGGCAGGGCAACGCCATGACCTTCATCGTCGGCGTCGAGGTCTACGATCATCTCGAGAAGGTGGTCGACCGCCTGGAAGACGTTTCGAACGAGATCAACGCGCTCGTCGTCGACCATCTGTGACGGCCGGCCGCGATGGACGCCGCCCTCCTCAGCCTGCCGGTTCTCGTCACCCTCGTCATCGTGGCGCTCGCCTTCGACTTCCTCAACGGCCTGCACGACGCCGCCAATTCCATCGCCACCATCGTGTCGACGCGGGTGCTGAAGCCACGCTACGCGGTGATGTGGGCGGCGTTCTTCAATTTCATCGCCTTCCTGTTCTTCGGCCTGCACGTGGCCCAGACGGTCGGCACCGGCATCGTGGCGGCCGACGTGGTCGACGCCCGCGTCATCTTCGGGGCGCTGATGGGCGCCATCTCCTGGAACCTGATCACCTGGTGGGCCGGCATCCCCTCGTCGAGCTCGCATGCGTTGATCGGCGGCCTCCTCGGCGCCGGTGTCGTCAAGGCGGGCAGCGCGGCGATCGTCTGGGCCGGCGTGCTGAAGACCGGCAGCGCCATCTTCCTGTCGCCGTTCACCGGCTTTTGCCTCGCGCTGCTCCTCGTGCTCGTGGTGTCGTGGCTGTGCGTGCGCTTCACGCCGCGCCAGGTCGACGGCACCTTCCGCTCGCTGCAATTCGTCTCCGCCTCGCTCTATTCGCTCGGCCACGGCGGCAACGACGCGCAGAAGACCATGGGCATCATCGCCGTGCTCCTGTTCTCGCAGGGCCATCTCGGCGGCCAGTTCTATGTGCCGTTCTGGGTGGTGATCACCTGTCAGGCCGCCATGGGGCTCGGCACGCTGTTCGGCGGCTGGCGCATCGTCCACACGATGGGCTCGAAGATCACGCGGCTCACGCCGATGCAGGGCTTCTGCGCCGAGACCGGCGGCGCCATCACGCTGTTCATGGCGACCGGGCTCGGCGTGCCGGTGTCGACGACGCACACCATCACCGGGGCGATCGTCGGGGTCGGCGCGGCCCGCAAGCTCTCGGCGGTGCGCTGGAACGTGGCGAGCAACATCGTCGTCGCCTGGTTCCTGACCTTGCCGGCCGCGGCGCTCATCGCGGCGCTGTTCTATTGGCTCGGCGGACTGCTCCTGTGAGGAGGGACGCGCGTCTCATTCCGCACAATAGAGCCGCTTGCGCTCGGCCTCGTTCTGATAGAGCCGCAGCGCCGCTTCGAGGCTGGCGGCATCGACGCCAAGCGACAGCGGCCTGCCGGCCAATCGTTCCGTGGCGGTCCGCTCGGCCTCGGCGTGCGGCTCGCCTGCAAACCGAAGGGTCAAATAGTGGATTGCGGCCGCAATCGGCGCCGCTTCGTCGGCGGTGGCGGGCGTGGCAGAGCCCGCAAAGGCTTCGATCAGCTGATGCTCCACCGAGACCGGCTGGCCGGCTGGCGCCGATGTCTGGGCGTGAAAGCCCGCCAGCGCATGGCGCAAGCTTTGCGTATAGCTGGCGACCTGCATCAAGGCGGGCAAATCCTGTGGCGCCGCCGCCTTGCCGTGGTGCATGGGCGCGAAGGCCGGGTCGTTGGCCGCCGCGTTGGCGAGGAAGCAGCGCCAGTGTTTGATGACGGAGAGCTCGCTCAGCAGGAAGGCCGCCCGCAGCCGGGTCAGCCGCTCGCGCGTCACCCTGGCAAAGACGCGGGTGGCGCCGCCGGGGGCGCTCAGCCGCAGCACGCCGTCGTCGAGCGTCACGCGCCAATTCGGCTTGGCGGTGACCAGGAGCGGGCGCAACAGCGGGTCGATATGCGCCGCCTGCAGCGTCTCGATGGTTTCGGCCCTCTCGGCGAATTCGAGGGTGTCGCCGGTGAGCTGAAGCCGGGCGCGGGCGCCGAGCGGCATGTCGCGGCACACACCGTAGCTGCGACACTCGTCGTCGTCAGGGCTGTAGAAGGCCATCAAGCGGTTTTCGATGCCGCCGTCGTCGTTGACGATGAGCATCTCCTCACTCGGCACCGCAAAGCCAAGGAGCTGCAGCGACGTGTAGGTCGCGTCGATGGACATCCACCAGCCGACGAGCGCTGGGGTCTCGATCGCCGCCGCCGGCCGCACGGCAAGGACGATGAGCACGAAGGCGGCGAGACAGCGGGGCTTCTGAATGATGGCGCGGCGCATCGCGGGTCTCGTCGCAGGGATGTGACATCCTAATGAAACGCCTGAACACCGTACAAGTCCGCCTTGCATCGGCCCACGCCTCCGCTACACGTCGGCGGCCGGGAATAAAGGGGAGGGGCCGATGAAAGCCGAAGACGCCGCCGACATGATGGACCAGGAGACGACGCGCGACCGCTTTCGCCAGCGCGCCGCCGTCACCATCGCTATCCTCGCCATGCTGCTCGCCATCACCGGGCTCGGCGGCGGCAATGCCACCAAGGAAGCCATCAACAACAACGTGCTGGCGGCCAACTTCTTCACCTTCTTCCAGGCCAAGAACATGCGCCAGACGAGCTTCGTGCTGGCCGCCGATCAGCTCGAGCTCGCCTGGGCCAATGATCCGGCGCTGCCGGCCGAAGCCAAGGCGGCGCTGAAGGCGAAGGCGGAGGCCTACCGCAAGACGGTGGCGCGCTATGAATTGGAGCCGGAGACCAACGAGGGCAAGAAGGAGCTCTTGGCGCGCGCCAAGGAATACGAGGCCAAGCGCGACCACGCCCTGAAGCAGGATCCGTATTTCGACTATGCCGAGGCGCTGCTGCAGATCGGCATCGTGCTGATCTCGGTGGCCATCGTGGCCGACGTGGTGTGGCTCGCCTTCATCGGCGGGGCGCTCGGGCTCATCGGCGCGCTCTTGACGCTCAACGGCTTCTTCCTGCTCGTCGAGGTGCCAGGGCTGGCTTGAGCGGCCGACAGAGGACGGAGGGTAGAAGGGCGACGCGCGTCCGGGACTAGTGCGCGGTCAGCGTCATCTCGGTGACGGTCACCTGCTCGCCGAGGCAGTCGAGGCAGCGCAGATGGAGCTCGGAGGCCGGCAGGGCATCGAGCAGGACGTCCAGCGTCACGTCGGCGGCGTTGCCGCAATCGGCGCAAACGATGTGGCACGCCCTCTGACGCGGCGGCGCCGGCGCGCGCCGGGCGGGGCCGATCTCGGGAAGGCCGAAAGGATGGACGATCTTGTTCATCGGGCGCGATTTTGTCGGCAAGTGTGGCGAAGGTGTGCAGCGGATGCGGCCTAAGACGGGCGGCCGCGGGGGCATTTTGGGTAACCTAGGCCGGCGGCGTTTCCGCCTGATGTCGCGAATGTTTCGCGGACATTTCGTGGGCGGAGGCTCACGACGGATCAACTGGCCGTGAAAAGTGGAGTTTTTTCGGACCCCGGGGGCGGGGAGGGCGATTTTCAAGGGGTTTGGTGTGCGCTTGCGCACATCGCGCCGGTGCGCGCGCGCACATGGTCCGCGCCATTCCAGAAGGGCTTCCTCCCCCTCCCAATCAGCGAGCACTGCCATGAACAAGCTTCTGTTGATCGCCGCCATTGCGCTGACCCCCTCCGTGGCGTTGGCCTTGGGCGAAGGCTCGGCGCGCGTCGAATGCGACGGCGCCACCGTGCCGACCCAGCGCTGCCCGTATCCGGGCAATCCGTTCTACCGACCGTCGAGCGACGTTTTCACGGGCGCCATCGACCGCCAGCCGGTGGCAATCGAGCGTCCCGCCCACCGGCCGGGTCGCTGACACGTTTCGCCGTTCCCCTCCCACGCGATAGGGAAACACCCGATGGACCCCCGCGGCTGACGTGAAAGAATTGTCAGTTGGGTCCCGTTCCAGACAACCGAGAACCCAGTCATGAAGATCATCCTTTTGGCGGCCGTCGTTGCGCTGGCGCCCTCTTTGGCGTTGGCCCAGGACTCCAGCCTCCCCTGCGACCACACCGACGTACCCACCGCCAGGTGCCCCTATCCCGGCAATCCGTTCTATCGTCCGCCCGGCGGGGTCTCGAACGGCTTCGTCACCGGCGCCGCGCCCGTCGATCGGGTGGCGGGCGAGCCTCGCCGAGCGCGCCGTCGCGGTCAGTGATGGTTCACAAGGCGGCGCTGTCGGCCGCGAGATCGGAGCGCAGCCGCTGCACGGTGTCCTCGAGGCGCGGGTCGCCGCGCCAGCGCGGACGCGGCACCGTCACATCGATGGAGGTGCGCACCTCGCCGGGCGTGCCGACGAGGGCGATGACGCGATCGGCCAGATAGACGGCCTCGTCGATGTCGTGCGTGACGAAGAGGATGGTCTTGCCGGTCTCCTGCCACACGCGCGTGAGCTCGTCCTG
This sequence comes from uncultured Alphaproteobacteria bacterium, assembly GCA_963812775.1. Lineage (GTDB taxonomy): Bacteria > Pseudomonadota > Alphaproteobacteria > Rhizobiales > Beijerinckiaceae > CAWEWH01. The sequence goes on along the minus strand of CAWEWH010000009.1, from coordinate 344,318 downwards.
CAGCGCCTCGCGGGTGATGGCATCGAGGGCGGCGAAGGGCTCGTCCATCAACAATATGTCGGAGCCGATGGCGAGCGCCCGCGCCAGGGCGACGCGCTGGCGCTGGCCGCCGCTCAATTGATGCGGCCAGCGGTCGGCGAGCGGCTCGAGGCCGACGAATGCGAGGGCGGCTGCGGCGCCGCGCTTGCGCTCGGCGCGCGAGATGCCGCGATGCTCGAGGCCGAAACGCACATTGGAGATGACGCGGCGCCACGGCAGCAGCCGTGCGTCCTGGAAGACGAGGGCGGCGGGTTGCGGCGCATGGTGCGGGTTCTCCACCGTGAAGCTGCCGTCCGACGGCTTCATCAGCCCGGCGAGGATGCGCAGCAGCGTCGACTTGCCGACCCCGGATGGGCCGACGATGGCCAAGAACTCGCCGGGCCTGACCTTGAGGTCGAGATTGCGCAGCACGAGCTGGCGCTTGGCGCCCTCGCCGAACGCCAGCGACAGCTTGCGGATGTCGATCATGGCTTCCATCGCAGAAGCCAGTTCTGTGTTCGCACGAAAGCGGAATTGATAAGGCCGTACAACGCCGCGATGGTCAGCATGTAGACGACGACGATGTCGGTGGCGAGCAGGGCGGACGCCTGCACCATGCGCTGGCCCAGGCCCGGCACGCCGAAAATCTCCGCCGCCACCACGGCCATCCACGCCTGGCCGATGGCGGTGCGCAGGCCGACGAGGATGCCCGGCGTGGCGGCCGGCAGCACGATCTTGCGCAGGCGTGCCGGAGCCGAACGGAAGCCGAAGGCGTCCGCCACCTCGATGAGGTCGCGGTCGACGGCGCGCACCGCGCCGTGCGCGGCGAAATACACGATCCAGAAGCAGCCGACCGCGATGATGAACAGGGCGGCTGGCGTGTTGACGCCGAACCAGATGATGGCGAACGGCACCCAGGCGAGGCCCGGTATCGGCCGCAGCACGCGCGTCACCCAACTCAGCGTCTCCTCGGCCGGCCGGAACATGCCGGTGGCGACGCCGATCGCGACGCCGAGCGACACGCCGATCATCAGGCCGAGCAGGTAGTGACTGAGCGACGCGATGATGCCCTGGATCCACACGCCGGTCGCCAGACGCTGCCAGAAATCGAGGGTGAACAAGGCCGAGGCGACGAACGTCGCGTCGGCGCGCTGCGCTGGTGACAGGTTCGATGCGAGCTCGCGCCACCAGGCGGCCGGCAGGGCGCTCGGTGGCGGCAGCAGCGTCGGGTTGAGCCAACCGAGGCGCGGTGCCGCCTCCCACAGCCCCAGAAAAAGCACGAGGCCTGCGGCCGCAAGAATGGTGGAGCGGCGGCGGATCATGCGTCGATCAACGTCGCGTCGTCACCGCGAGTTGGAGGAATCGACACGCCCGCTTGCCGTGAGGATGGGGATGCGGTCACTTCGCCGTGGCTTTGATATAGAAACTCGGGTCGAACAGCCCCTCGAGGGGATATTCCTTGTCGAGGGTCCCGAGCTTCACTTGATAGGCCTGCATCTTGGCGGTCGACTTGACGATCAGCCGCGGATCGACGATGAATTTCGAGGCTGGCGAGGTCAGCGCCTTCCGGATCGTCGCGGGCTCGACGATGCCCTTGCCGAGGATGGCGCCGATATGCGGCGCGACGCGATCCGGATCGCGCTTGATGAGATCGGTGGCGCGCACCATGAGCGCCACGAGCCTCTCGACGGCCTGCGGATTCTTGGCGAGAAACCCGGTCGAGACGGCGACGACGGTGCCGGGCTGGTCGAGGAACATGTCGCCGCCGAGCGCCACGAGCTTGATGCGCGGGTCGCGCTCCTGGATGATCGACAGCGCCGGCTCGCGGACCGTGGCGCCGTCGACGGCGCCGGCCAGCACCGCCTGCTGGGTCGCGTCGATGCCCATGGGCACGACCTCGAAATCGGCCTTGTCGGACTTGGTGATTTCCTCGAGCCAATGGCGCAGCGTCGTCTCGGGCACGGAGCCGGGCGGCTGCGTTGCGAAGCGTGCCGCCTTGCCTTCGGCAGCGCGGAACCTCTTCAAGGCTTCGGCCGGCCTTGCGCCGCCCTCGAAATACCGGGCGAGCTTCGGCGCCACGACAACGGTCATCTCCTCGATCGCGGTCGCGGCCACGACCTTGGTGTCGATGCCGCGCGAGCGCGCCACAGCAAGCGGTGCGATGCCGGCGACGTAGATATCGATAGTGCCCGAGGCGAGCGCGGCGATCATGTTCGGTCCCGACTCGAACACCGTGAAGCTGAGGCCGAGCCCCGCCTCGCGCGTCCACCCCTCCTTGTCGGCCACGAAGATCGGCGCCGTCCCCAGCACCGGGATGAAGCCGACGCGGACGGGCGTCGTCTGGGCCGCAGCGCCGCCCGCTCCCAAGCCAAATGCGAGTGCCACGGCAATCAGCCGGGATTTCAAGGTTCGCCTCCTCGTCGCGGGCCAGGGGACTAGTGCGCTGAATTTGAAGTTCGCCAAAACATTGGATCGCCTCCCGAGCGAACTTCAAATTCAAAAAGCGTACTAGAATCAATCCTTTCTAGTGCGGCTTATGATTCCGAAATTCGCTCCGAGACCTCCATCGATATGTGGCGAATTTCGGAATTGCCGCACTAGCACTTTCGCCATGTTTCAGACAGGAAAATGAGCGGCACAATCTCAAGGCAATAAGGGCAGACCATGGCACGGCTTCAAGGCAAGCGGGCGATCGTCACGGGCGCGTCGAGCGGTATCGGCAGGGCGAGCGCCAAGGCTTTCGCGCGAGAAGGCGCGGCCGCGATGCTCGTCGACCGCGCCGAGGAGGGACTCAAGGAAACCGCCGAGCAGATCAAGGCGGACGGCGGACGGGCCGTCGTGGTGGCTGGAGACGCCGGCGCTGAAGCTGACGTGAAGCACTTCGTCGCCAAGGCCGTCTCCGACATGGGCGGGCTCGACGTCATCTATGCCAATGCCGGGATCAGCGGCGGGCTGACCCCCTTGCTCGACCAGACGGCGGACTATTGGCAGGAGATCCTGCGCATCAATCTCATCGGGCCGTTCCTCGCCATCAAGCACGGCGCTCCGCACATGATCAAACAGGGGAGGGGCTCGATCATCATGACCGCCTCGGTGGCGGGATTGCGCGCCAACGCCGGCGGCGCGGCCTATGCGTCGAGCAAGGCCGGCGTCATCTCGCTGGTGCAGACCGCCGCGAACGCGCTGCTCGGCACGGGTGTGCGCGTCAACGCCGTCTGCCCCGGCCTCATCGAGACCGGGATGACGCGGCCGACCTTCGTGCGGGCCCGCGAGCGCGGCACCGAAGGCAAGATCGGCCAGCTCAATCCGTTGCAGCGGGCCGGCCAGCCCGACGAGATCGCCATGATGGCGCTGTTCCTCGCCACCGACGAGGCGTCTTACGTGAACGGCCAGGCCTTCGCGGTGGATGGCGGCCTGTCGTCCACTCACCCGTTCGCGGCACGCGGACGGCGATAGGTCGGAGCTTGCGTTCGCCCATTAGGTCAATCATATTGACCTAATGGGCAGGGCAGCGATCAATTGGGATGAGCGCTATGCGGGCCGGGCGCGCCGCATGGCGGCGTCGGAAATCCGCGAACTGCTGAAGCTGCTCGATCAGCCGGACATCATCTCGTTCGCGGGCGGCATTCCAGACCCGGCGTTGTTCCCCTCCGAGGCTCTGGCGGCGGCGCATCAGCGCATCCTTGGCGACCCGTCGCGGGCGCGACTCGCGCTGCAATATTCGCCGAGCGAGGGCTTCCTGCCGCTCAGGGAATGGATCGCCCGCTACATGGGGGGCGTTGGCGTTGCGTGCTCAGCCGACAACATCTTGATCACTTCCGGTTCGCAGCAAGGGCTCGACTTCCTCGGCAAGCTGTTCATCTCTCCGGGCGACACGGTGCTTGTCGCGCGGCCGACCTATCTCGGCGCCCTGCAGGCCATGAGCCCCTATGAGCCGCGCTTCGCGACGCTGCCGCGACGCGGCGACAATCTCGCACCGACCGCGAGCGGCTCGACGGGCGGGCGGGCCGCGCTCGCCTACGTGATGCCGGATTTCCAGAACCCGACCGGACTCAGTCTTGCACGCACCGAGCGCGAGGACATTCTCGCCGCCGCAGAGGATGTGCCGCTCATCGAGGACGCAGCCTATGAAGCGCTGCGCTACGAGGGAGCCGCCGAGCCGTCGCTCCTTGCGCTCGATATCGACGAACACGGTGGCGTCGAGGAGGCGCGCGTCCTCTATAGCGGCACGTTTTCGAAGACGGTGGTGCCGGGCCTGCGGCTCGGCTGGATCGTGGCGCCGAGGCCGGTGATCCGCCGCCTTGTCCTCATCAAACAGGCGAGCGACCTGCACACCGCGACGCTGAGCCAGATGGTCATGCACGAGGTAGTGAGCGAGGTGCTGCCCGAACACGTGACGCCCATCAAGGCCGCCTACCGTGCGCGGCGCGACGCGATGCTGAAGGCGCTCGATCGCGACATGCCTCCTGGCGTGACATGGACAAGACCTCAGGGCGGCATGTTCATCTGGGTGACGCTGCCGGAGAGGATCGATGCGGCGGCCTTGCTCGAGCGCGCCATCAAGGAGGCGCGCGTCGCGTTCGTGCCGGGCCGCGCCTTCCACTTCGACGGCACCGGCGCCAACACCTTGCGCCTCTCCTTCTCGCTCGCCGCCGAGGCGATGATCGCCGAGGGCATCGGGCGACTGGCCAAGGTGGTGCGGCAAGCTGGCGCGACGTAACGCACGCTTGCCCATTAACCTTGGCGCGGCGCCGCGTCCCATTGCGGCGCCCTTTGCTTGGACCTACGATGCCGCAACTTGAGAGAACCACCATGTCGGTTGCCGAAGCCTACCCTCGTTTCGACGCGCGCCCAGTCGCGGCGGGCCGGCTCGTGCCTCCGTATCCGACGCCGCCGGCGCGGCCGCTCGGCACGCTGGAGCGCATCCGCGCCATCCGCATCAACCCGATCGGCACGTTCTCACAGGATGCCTACAACGAAGATGTGCTGGTCGGAAAATTCTTCCGTCGCAATTCGTTCACGCTCAACACGCCGGCCACCATCCGGCATGTGCTCGTCGACAATTATGAGAATTACCAGCGCACCCCCGCCGGCATTCGCGTCCTTCGCCCGCTTCTCGGTGACGGGCTGCTGCTGGCCGAGGGCCTGAACTGGCGCACGCAGCGCCGCTCCTTGGCGCCGGCCTTCACGCCGAAGGCCGTGACCCTGCTGGTTCCGCATATCCTCTCGGCCACCAACGAGGCGCTGTCGAGGCTTGCCGGTCGCACGCGCGTGCCCGTCGATTTGCAAGAGGCCATGCAGATCCTGGCGCTAGAGATCGCGGGCCGCACCATGTTCTCGTTGGAGATGGGACGGCATGGCGGGGAGCTGCGCGCGTTCATGACCGAGTATGGCGAGCGGCTGGCGCAAGCGCATTTCCTCGATTTGCTGTTGCCGCTCTCCTGGCCCAGTCCACGCGATGTCCGCCGGCATTTCTTCCGCAAGCGTTGGACGCAATTCATGGGCGAACTCATGCAGGTGCGGCGCGCCGCCGGCAGCGACACGGCGGCGCCCCGCGACCTCTTTGATCTCATGGTTGCGGCGCGCGATCCGGAGACCGGGCAGGCCTTCACGCCGGAGCAGCTCGGCGATCAGGTCGCCACCATGATCCTGGCGGGTCACGAGACAACGGCCGTGGCGCTTTTCTGGTCGCTCTACTGCCTCGCCCTCGACGAGGCGGCGCAAGAGCGGCTCGGCGAGGAGGCGAGCCGCGCCTTGCGTGCCGGCGAGCCCGACCTCGCCGACCTTCCCTACACCCGCGCCGTTGTCGACGAGGCCATGCGGCTCTATCCGCCCGCCTTCATGATCGTTCGCGCCGCCAAAGGTCCCGACAAGATCGACGGCCGGGCCGTCGGCAAGGGCGACATCATGATCATGTCGCCGTGGATCCTGCATCGGCACAACAAGCTGTGGCGCGAGCCGAACACATTCATGCCGGAGCGCTTCCTGCCGGACGGACCACCCATCGATCGCTTCGCCTATCTGCCGTTCGGAGCCGGTCCGCGCGTTTGCATCGGTGCGCATTTCGCCCTCACCGAGGCGGCGCTAGTGCTGGCGAAGCTCATCGGCACGTTCCGTGTCTCGCTGCTCGACCGCGCGCCGGTCATGCCCGTCGGCGTGGTGACGACGCGGCCCGACCGCGCGCCGATGTTCAAGATCGAGCGAAGGTAGTTTGCGCCCGTCAGGCGGCCGATTGCGTCTTCCCCGCGCGCGCGAGGGAGGCGTCGAGGGCCTTGACGAGGTCGTCGATTCCATACGGCTTTGTGAGGATCAAGAAACCTTCGGCGACGGCCTCCTGGGCTACCCGGCTATACCCGGTCGCCAGCAAGACCGGCAGATCGGGACGGCGCTGGCGCAGATCGCGGGCAAGGTCGAGGCCGCTCCTGCCTCCCGGCATGACGATATCCGAGAAAACGACGTCGATCGAAGGGTCGCCCTCGAGCGCCGCGAGGGCCGCATCGGCATTCTCGGTGACCCGCGGCGTGAAACCTAGCGACTTGAGCATGCCGCTGGTGATTTCGGCCACATCGGAATTGTCTTCCACCACCAGCGCGACCCCCGTCCGCGCGATGGCCACGGGCGTCTGCGGCGCGTCCTGCGGTTCGACGATCGGCAGTTCGAGGCTGCGCGGCAGGTAGAGCGTGATGGCAGCTCCGCCTTGCGGCTCGTTGCCGGCCGTGACGCCGCCGCCGGACTGCGTGGCGAAACCGTATATCTGGGACAAGCCGAGGCCGGTGCCGCTGCCCGCTTCCTTCGTGGTGAAGAAGGGCTCGAAGACATGCGGCAGTGCTTCCGGCGCGATCCCCGGTCCCATGTCGGTCACTTTGATGGCCACGAGATCGCCTTTGAGGCCGAGGGGGGCATCATTGCCAGCCGGCCGATTGGCGGCGCGGACAACGAACGTGCCGCCGTTCGGCATGGCGTCGCGGCTGTTGACCGCAAGGTTGAGCAGCGCCAATTCGAACTCGGCGGGATCGACCTTGACTGGCCAGACGCCATATTCCACGTCGACGACAAGCGCGATGTCGCCGCGCAGCGAGCTCTGCAGCATGTCGCGCATTTTCAGCAGACGCCGGCCGAGATCGACGACGATGGGCTTGTGGGGTTGGCGGCGCGAGAAAGACAACAGCTGTCGCGTCAAGCTGGTGCCACGCCGGGCCGCCATCTCGATGGCGTCGAGCGGGCGGGCCGACTTGGTGTCTTTGAGATCGCGTCGCAGCCTGTCGACATTGCCGGAGATGACCATGAGCAGATTGTTGAAGTCGTGCGCGACGCCGCCGGTCAGCTGGCCGACCGCTTCCATGCGCTGGGCTTGCTTCAGGGTCGCTTCCGCAAGCTCGCGGCGTTCCATCTCCTCGTAGAAGCCGCGGGTGCGCTTGAGCGCCACGTAGCTGATGGCAAGCAAGAGTATGGTGGCCGGCACGCCGAAGATGAGATGCGTGAGCATCGGCGCGGCGATCTCAGCACGAATGGTCTCGAGATCCACCGCCGTCGTGATGTAGAGCGGATAGCCCGGCAACTTGCGATAACCGAATTGCCGCGTCACCCCGTCGCTTTCCCCCTTGGTCAAGTAGCGGCCGCCTTCCGGACTGGTAGTAACCGAGCGGCGAAAGCCGCTCGTGGGAGACAGCGTCATGCCTGGTTGGCGCGGCGGCGGATGGCGCACCAGGAAGCTGCCGTCCGGACGCAGCAGTGCGATCTGGTCGGCGATTCCGCCCTGCAGGCGGGCATAGAAGGAGCGGATAGCCTCCGGTTGAACGGTGACGAGGATGATGCCCCGGAAGGAGCCGTCTGCCGATGGACGGCGCGTGCTCATTCCGAACAAGGTAGCTTGATCGATGGGCGAGACGAACAGTTCGCCAATGTAGCCGGGTCGGTTGCTTTCGACCTGGGCCAGGAAATAGTCGCGCCCGGCAAACGGCGCCGTTCGCCCGACAGGATAAAGGCGGCTCGAGGCCACCGAGCGGCCTGCATCATCGATGACCCAGATCGACAGAACCTGCGGCAGGTCGTCGGCGATCTGCTTGAGCCGGCCATGCAGTTTCGCCTCGGCCTCGGCAATCTGCGCGTCGCTCTTGTCCTCGATCAGCGCGCTTACCTCGCCGAAGGTACGCGCGACGCTCTCCAGGACCTTCAGCGTGTGCTCCTGGATGACGTTGAGGCCGCGTGTGATGCGCTCATCGGCGTGCTGCCAGGCCGCGCGATAGTTTGACCATGCCGCGTAGGAGAACAGCCCAATAGGGAAGACGACGGCGGCCGCCATCAGCAGTTGCAGAATTCGGATCGCCTGCGTGTTCGGCCGTGATTCGGGCATCGTCAGCTTCTGTCATGGGCGTCCAGTCCTCGCAATTCCCGGGACGAGAGCCTGCGGCCCGCATCGTCTCACGCAAGGCACTGGAGTGGATGGCGTGGGACCATCTCGGGTCGAACGTCAAGATCATCGGCGAGTTTGTGGCTCCGGGCCATGGCTTTGGCCTCGGCTTTGCGGTTCGCCTCGCGGCCGGCCTTTCGGCCTCGCCAGGTGCGGCCGGGCAGTATTATTGGGGTGGCATGGCTGGCAAGGCCTTCTGGATCGATCCGCGTGAGGAGCTCTAAGCCGTGATGCTCGTGCCGTGCGCCCGGGTGGCGCGAACACTACCGGACTGTCTTCCGCAACCTCGTCTACGCGGCCTCCGACGATTGAGGCGATGCCTCATCAACCCGCCGGTTCCCGCCGGGGCGGCGAACGTGGCGCACGAGCGTTGCTGCTGCCGTCAAAGCTGGCCGAGCAGGATCAAGATCAGGATGACGAGGAGGACAAGTCCGAGGCCACCGGCCGGGTAGTACCCCCAGCTGGAGCTGTATGGCCATGTGGGCAGCGCGCCGACCAAAAGCAGAATAATGATGATCAGAAGGACAAGGCGCATGTGTGCTTCCCGCATTCGACCAGTGGGAACGCATACGGTCAAGCCCCTGTTCCGAAGTCGAGCCTGAGCCCGTTGCGTAAGTCAGCGCGCGTGGAGGCTCTGACCTTCATTCTGGATGCGCAGTGTATCGAGCAACCGCGTCAGCATCGGCGGCAGCGGCTCGGCCACCACGCCGTCATAGCGCGTGGCGAGCGTGCGACCGAGAGCCGTCAGCACCAGAGCCTCGCCGATCTCGTCTCCCTGCACCGAGGCGGGATAGGTGACGAAGGTTCCATTGTTGGGCACAGACATGACTTTCTCCAGATCATGTCACGCGGTGCTCGACCAGCGCGAGCGCCACGCGCGGGGTTGGAGCTTCACCCGCATTCATGATTTCAAGTCTTGTATGAGCAATGACAGCCGGTTGCGATTGTTCCCGTGCGCGGAAACATCGGGGACCAAGTCGGCAATGCAAAGATCAAGACTGTGCGTGCCAGCGCATGGCAAACGCCTCAATCGCAGGTCGGGGCGCCGCGGCCGCGAACTTGCTTGATCAGTCGGCGCGGCGTGCGCCGCGCGCCGAGCCATCACTTCACGACGTAGGCGATCTCGCGGTTGTCGGGATTGACGAGCACGATGGTGTTTCGCTCGCCGAGGAAATACTTGAGCCGGGCCAGTTCGGGCACGCGCGCACCGACGCTGCCGAGCGGCAGAAGCTCGACGCCGTTCGGCGCAATGCCGCCCACTTCCGGTGTCTCGGCCGTCTTCACCGGGATCGGTTTGTCCTGAGCGACGAAGTCCTTGACGATCGTTTCCTTGTCGGCCGTCAGCGATGGCTTTGGGACGGTGCCGGTCGTGCGCCCACCCTGAGCGACGCCTTCCGCCGCAACCAAGCAGGTGGCCGCCATGGCGAGCGCGAAGAGCGCCATGCGGGGGCCTCCTGCAAGTGTCATCTTGGCAAATCTGCTGCTGATGCTCATGGCGTCTACCCCACTTTCGACACGACAAGAGGCAACGCCCCGGGAGCGGTTTGGTTCCCCGACGGTTTGACGCCAACTCCGCGCCAGCGTTCTCGTTTCTTCGATTTCGCGCCCGCTCTTGCTGAAGCGCGCAATTTTCGTGATCCGGCGCTCACCGCCCCGCTAGAAGATAAGGATGATAGCCAACACGAACGCCATGGCCGTGGAAGCGGTCAGCGCCGACACAATTGCCGTCCACGGGCTTGGATAAGACCGAGCTTGGCTGAAAGACATGGGTGATCCCCTGCGTACCAATGGCTTAACGCGCGAGATCAGGAAGGTTCCCTCGGGGGTGTTGCGATGGCAGGCGCTAAGGTTTAGATACCCCCCAACTTTTCCGTAAATATGTGAACAAGGCGCCCCGATCGGGGGCTTGAAACCATGTCCGGCAGGCAATTCATCTATCACATGCGGGGCCTCACCAAGGCCTATCAGGGCGGCAAGAAGGTCCTGGAGAACATCCACCTCTCGTTCTACCCGGACGCCAAGATCGGCGTTCTCGGCATCAACGGGTCCGGTAAATCCACCCTGCTCAAGATCATGGCCGGGCTCGACCAGGAGTGGACCGGCGAGGCGTGGGTGGCCGAGGGCGCGCGCGTCGGCTACCTGCCGCAGGAGCCGCAGCTCGATCCCGTCAAAGACCGTGCGCGAGAACGTCATGGAGGGCGTCGCCGCCAAGAAGGCGATCCTCGACCGCTACAACGAGATCGCGGCCAACTATTCCGACGAGGTTGCCGACGAGATGACGCGCCTGCAGGACGAGATCGAGGCCAAGGGTCTGTGGGATCTCGACGCGCAGGTCGATCAGGCCATGGACGCGCTGGGCTGCCCGCCCGACGATTGGGACGTCGACCAGCTCTCAGGCGGCGAGAAGCGCCGCGTGGCGCTGTGCAAGCTGCTTCTCGAGCAGCCCGAGCTGTTGCTGCTCGACGAGCCCACCAACCATCTCGACGCCGAGACGACAGCCTGGCTCGAAGGGCATCTGCGGCAATATCCGGGCGCCATCCTCATCGTCACGCACGACCGCTACTTCCTCGACAACGTGACGGGCTGGATTCTCGAGCTCGATCGCGGCCGCGGCATCCCGTATGAGGGCAACTACTACGTCCTGGCTCGGCCAGAAGCACAAGCGCCTCGAGCAAGAGGGCCGCGAAGAAGAGGCGCGCCAGCGGGCGCTCGAGCGCGAGCAGGAATGGATCGCCGCTTCGCCCAAGGCGCGCCAGGCCAAGAACAAGGCGCGCATCCAACGCTACGACGAACTTGTCAAGAAGGCGGCCGAGAAGGGAGCGCAGACGGCGCAGATCGTAATCCCGGTGACCGAGCGTCTCGGCAACAACGTCATCGACTTCCAGGGTCTGAAAAAGGGCTTCGAGGACAAGCTGCTCATCGACGACCTGTCGTTCAAGCTGCCGCCGGGCGGCATCGTCGGCGTCATCGGCCCGAACGGTGCCGGCAAGACGACGCTGTTCCGCATGATCATCGGCCAGGACAAGCCGGACGCCGGCAAGATCGAGATCGGCGAATCGGTCCAGCTCGGCTATGTCGACCAGTCGCGCGACGCGCTCGACGCCAACAAGACCGTGTGGGAGGAGATTTCCGGCGGCAACGACATCATTTATCTCGGCAAGCGCGAGATCAATTCGCGCGCCTATTGCGGCGTCCTTCGCGTTCAAGGGCGGCGACCAGCAGAAGAAGGTCGGCCAGCTATCGGGCGGCGAGCGCAACCGCGTGCACCTTGCCAAGATGCTGAAGTCCGGCGCCAACGTGCTGCTGCTCGACGAGCCGACCAACGATCTCGACGTCGATACGCTGCGAGCGCTCGAAGAGGCGCTCGAGGACTTCGCCGGCTGCGCCGTCATCATCAGCCACGACCGCATGTTCCTTGACCGCATCGCCACGCACATGCTGGCCTTCGAGGGCGACAGCCACGTGGAATGGTTCGAGGGCAATTTCCAGGACTACGAGGAAGACAAGAAGCGCCGGCTCGGCATCGACTCGACCATCCCGAAGCGCATCCAGTACAAGAAATTCGCGAGAGCCTAAGCCGGCCTGGCTAAGCCTTCACCGGCACCCACGCTTCCATGCCGCCCATGCCTGTCTTGGGATCGAACGCGGGGCTGTAGTGCTCCAGGAAGGACGGTTCGTCGGCGCTGCCGCGGAGGCGCTCGTGCTCTGAGCCGTCGAGCCATCGGCAGGCGGCCATCACCGTGGCGCCGATCGTCGAGACGTGCCCGCGATGCGCGAAGACGGCGTAAGTCTGCGCCGGTAGGTCAATGCTTGTCCATGCCGCCGGCAGGCCAGCCGTCTTCGGAACTTCGACAGCAGCCATGTAGTCGACGCCGCCATCGCGCCCGAAGACGACGCCGTACGTTTCGGAGACCGGGCCAAGCGTCAACGCCTCTGGAATGAAGCGCTGCCACAAGGCAGGGACGTTTTGCATCGCCGCGGCCGTGAAGCTCTCGCGCCGGCCGCCGAGAAGGAGCGGCCGCACCGATTGGATGCGCGGTTTTTCGATGTCTGCATGACGTGTATCGGTCATGACGGGCTCCTCAGTTGCGACTCAGTGGCTGCCTTTGTCGGCTGTGGTGCAGCAGGTATCGTCCCCCTTCGTGCGCGACTTGGCCGGAGCATCGGCCGCATACTTGTCGTGGTGCTTAACCCAGTCCATCACCGTGGTTTCGTTACGACCAAGCGGGGTCATGTCGAGGAAGTTGAAGGCGCCGAGCAGGGTTTCGTCGCCGCGCGCATAGGCCGAATAGGTGTGGAAGATGTCGCCGGCCTCATTCTTGTAAAACACGCTGGTGCCGGGAAGTTCCTCGCTCGCGAAGTCCTGCATTTCGTAATTGTAGAAGACCTTGCTGCCGCTCGCGTCAGGCCGGAACGACACGTGGAAGTTGTAGTTGAAGTCGCTGCCTAGCGATGACACCCATTTGAACCGCCAGCCCATGCGCCGCTTGAACGCCTCGATCTGCGTAAGGGGTGCGCGTGACACGGCCACGAGGGCGGCGCCGCCGGCGTTGATGTGCGCCAGCGCGCCGTCGATGTGATCGGCCCCGAACGAGCAGCCGACGCAGCCTTCCTGCCAACCGGGCCCGAACATGAAATGGTTCACGATGAGCTGGCGCTTGCCGTCGAAGAGATCTGCCAGCGTCTCCTGGCGGTCGGGCCCCTCGAACATGTAGGCCTTCTCGACCTTGACCCAGGGCAGCGCGCGGCGCTTGCGATAGAGCTCGTCGCGGGCGCGCGTCAACGCCTTCTCGTCGGCAAGGTGCAGCTTGCGAGCCGCCAGCCACGCGTCGCGTGAAACGACCTTGTGTTCCAATTCCTTGTTGCTCATGTCGGTTTCCTCGTTCAGACGAACAGGCTTTCCAAAGTATCGAGGGCGCCGCTCCAGCCGAAGCGGTGGCCGTCGCGGGCCGCCGCGTCGAAGAACTGCTCGTGCAGCAATGTCAGGATGGTATCGGCGCCGTCCGGCTTCAGCGTCACGGTGACCAGCGATTCGCGCTCCGGCGTCGAGTGCCAAGCCCAGGTGAAGACGAGCTTCTCGTTCGCCACGACCTCGCGATAAATGCCGTTCACCACGTGCTCCTCGCCGTCAGGCGTGCGGGTGCGCTTGCGGAAAGTGCCGCCTTTGCGCACGTCGGCGTCGGTCTCGAGCACGATGGCGCCGGCCGGTCCCCACCAACGGGCTATCTGCCGCGGGTCCGTCCAGGCGGCGTAGACCTTCGCGGGCGTCGCCCGGAGGCGTCGCTTGAGCGTGAGGCTCGGTTTGGCTTCGGGATTGACGGCCGCTCTGACGGCAGGGGTGGCGGACATGGAGGCTCCTCCAAAAAATCGGCAAGCCGATCCAGCTTCCTCGACCAAAACAGGCGGTAACGGGCGAGCCAGATCATCGCTCTGCCTGTGAGCGGCGGAGCTGCCAGGCGCCGCTATTTAACCATGGAGTTAAGTATAGGCGCCGGCGTTATCGTGTCAAGGGCGTGATCGCACTAAAGCTCGCATTGCGTGGCCTCGCATGCTTCCGTATGCAGGGCCGATGCCAGGGCTTCGTCATAGCGTTGTGCTTGTCGCGCTAATGGCCTCGCTGATGTCAGCCGCGGCCGCCGCTGACGCGCGCTTCCGCGCGTTTCTCGACAGTGTACGGCCCGAAGCCGCTGCGGTTGGGGTGTCGCGCGTCACTTTCGATTTGGCCACCGCCGATCTCGAACCGGATTTCACCCTGCCTGAGCTTGTAATCCCGGGCCGGGACGAGAAGCCGCCTTCGGCACAAGCCGAGTTCACCCAGACGCCGGCGCAGTATTTGTCAGAGGCACAGTTCAAGGCGCTCCTTGCGCAGGGGAGAACGCTGGCGCAGAAGCACGGCGCGACGCTTGCGGCGATCGAGCAGCGCTATGGCGTGCCGGGCTCGATCCTGCTCGCGGTGTGGGCGCGCGAGACCGCCTACGGGGCCGCACCGCTGCGGCACAATGCTCTTACCGTGCTGGCCACCCGCGCCTTCGTCGGGCGCCGTCCCGACTATTTTCGCCGCGAGTTCGTGCTGGCCCTGAAGATGATCGAGGAGGGGCACATCAAGCCCGCCGCCATGCGCAGCTCGTGGGCGGGCGCCATGGGGCAAACGCAATTCATGCCCTCTCAATATCTTGAATACGCAGTCGATTTCGACGGCGACGGCAGGCGCGACATTTGGGGTTCCGTGCCTGACGCGCTCGCCTCCGTGGCGAGCCAACTGGTCGGCAAGGGTTGGCGCAAGGGCGAGCGCTGGGCCTTCGAGGTGAAGCTGCCGCCCAATGTCGACTGCACGCTGGCCGATCCGGACAACAAGAGGCGTGTTGAGGAGTGGGTGCGACTTGGCTTTCAGCCGCTTCGGCCGCTCGCCGACAAGGGCGCGATCGAAGCTTCGCTGCTGTTGCCGGCCGGTCCGTACGGGCCAGGTTTCCTTACTCCCAAGAACTACTTCGTGCTTAAGGACTTCAACTTCTCCGATCTCTATGTGCTGTTCGTCGGACATCTTGCCGACCGCATTGCCGGCGAGGGGACTTTCGCGACGCCGTGGAGCCAGGTGACACAAGCGTCGAGCGGCGATATCGAGCGCATGCAGGAACGACTGACGGCCCTAAAGCTCTACGCCGACAAGATCGACGGCAAGGCCGGCATGAAGACGCGGCTCGCGGTCGGCCTTTTTCAGAAGGCGAACGGGCTGAAGACCGACTGTTGGCCTTCGCGGCCGGTTCTCGAGCGAATGGGGGAGAAGCAGTGAGCGCGGCGACGAGGCAGGGCGCCAAGGGCGCCAAGGATTGGAGCGCCGACCAGTACGTGAAGTTCGAGGATGAGCGCACGCGCCCGGCGCGCGATCTCCTCGCACAGGTGCCGCGCCGCGACTTCGGCAAGATCGTCGATATCGGCTGCGGGCCAGGCAATTCCACGGAGCTGCTCGTCGAACGCTTCCACAATGCTGAGATCACCGGCTTCGACAGCTCGCCCGACATGCTCCGGCAGGCGTGTGAGCGCCTGCCGGACCGTCGCTTTGTCGAGGCGGACGTTGCAACCTGGATGCCGGAAAGCGGCACCGATCTGCTCTTCGCCAATGCGGTGTTCCAGTGGGTGCCGGAGCGCGAGCTGATCCTGCGCCGCCTCGCTAAAGCGCTGCCGCGGGGCGGCGTGCTGGCGGTGCAGATGCCGGACAATCTCGGCGAGCCTTCGCACCGCCTGATGGGAGAGGTGGCGGCGGCCGGGCCGTGGGCGGGGAAACTCAGCCGGGCGAGCGAAGCCAGGGCGCCGCTGCCGAGCCCTCAGGCCTACTACGAGCTGTTGAAGCCGGTCGCCCGGCACATCGACATCTGGCACACCGTCTACAACCACCCGTTGGACGGCGCGCCCGCCATCGTCGAATGGGTGAAGGGGACCGGCCTCAAACCCTATATCGATCCGTTGGATAAGAGCGAGCGGGATGGCTACCTCGCCGCCTATACGACGCGTATCGCCGAGGCTTATCCGGCGTCGGCCGACGGTAAAGCTTTGCTGCGGTTTCCGCGCATGTTCATTTTGGCCGTTGCGTAAGTGCGCTGGCGCGCTCGTCATGGCGCCAAGGCCGCGCTATCATGTCGGGCAGCAGTCGCTCTGTTGCCCCTGGGGGACTTCATGCCACGTGCTTTGCGCCGCGGAATCGCGTTCGCCTTCGTGATCGTTGCCGTCGCCGTTGGTCTTTCAGGGCCGGCCCTGGCGCAGGACAACGAAACACTGACGCGCCTCAACAAGGTCTGCACGCAGGTGCAGGGGGATGAGTCGCTGAACGCCTGCACGCGGCTCATCAATTCAGGCAAGTACAGTGGCCAAGGCCTGGCCATCCTCTATTACAATCGCGGCATTACCTACTTCAACAAGGGCGACTATCAGGCTGCCGTTCGCGAATACTCCGCATCGATCGGTGCCGACCAAAACTATCAGCTGTCCTGGCAACAGCGTGCCAACACGCAGATCCGGCTGAAGAACTACGATGCGGCCATCCGCGACGAGGACCAGGCCATCCGGCTCAATCCCAAGGACCACAACGCCTACCACAATCGCGGCGTCTCCTGGTTCTTCAAGACCGATTACGACCGCGCCATCGCCGACTTCGATCAGGCTTTGCGGCTGAAGCCAGACTATGTGCCAGCCTTCCGCGATCGTGCCAATTCGTTTTTCCGCAAGGAGATGTACGACCGCGCGCTGCTCGATCAGGACGAAGCCGTCCGGCTCGCACCCAACGACTATGACGGCTATCACCGGCGTGGGCTGACCTACCTGTGGAAGGCCGATCTCGACAAGGCCGTCAGCGAATTCGATCGAGCCATCAGGCTCAACGGCTCGGTCTCGGCGGTGTGGCGCGACCGTGGCAACGCCTATTTCCGAAAGAATTCTCTATGATCGGGCGCTCGCCGACCAAAACGAATTGATCCGTCTCGATCCGCGCGACGCGCTCGCCTACCATCACCGGGGTGTGACGTATTTCTTCAAGGACGAATACGATCGCGCCATCACAGACTTCACCGAGGTCGTTCGTCTCGATCCATCCAACGCCAACGCGTGGCGCGACCGCGGCAATTCGTGGTTCCGCAAGAAGGACTACGACAAGGCGCTTGCCGACTACGATGCGGCGATCCGCGCCAATCCGACCTACGCGGACGCGCACGAGAGCCGCGGCGTCATGTTCACCTACAAGGACGATTATCCGAGGGCGATCACCAACTACGACGAGGCCATTCGTCTCAACCCAAAACTGACCCGCGCCTTCGCCAACCGGGCTGCAGCCAAAGAGCACACCGGCGATCTCAATGGCGCCTATCGCGACGCCGTCGAGGCGCTGGCCTTGAACTCGTCGGACGAGACCGCCAAGGCGGTGCGCGACCGCGTTCGGTCCAAGCTCGCCAATCCCGGCCAAGACGACCAACCCCAGAAGAAACAGGCGGTGGCGCCCGTCGAGCCCAAGGTGGACAAGCCGGAGGAGAGGTTGCCGGCTCAATCGGGTGTCGCCGCCGGCACCCGCGTGGCGCTGGTTATCGGCAACGGCGATTACCGTTTCGCCACCAAGCTCAACAATCCCACCAACGACGCTGGCGACATGGCCGCCAAGCTGCGCCAGCTCGGCTTCGACGTGGTCGAAGGCCGCAACCTCGATCGCACGGGAATGGACGGAAAGATCCGGGAGTTCAGCCGCAAGCTCGACAATGCGAGCCTGGCCCTCTTTTTCTATGCAGGCCATGGCATGCAGGTTGGCGGCAAGAACTACCTCGTGCCGGTTGATGCGAAGCTCGAGCGGCCGGGCGACCTCAATCTCGACGCCGTCGATGTCAGCTTGGTGCTGCAGCAGATGGAGGCCGAGCGGCGCGTCAACTTGATCTTCCTCGACGCCTGCCGTGACAACCCGCTGTCGCGCTCGTTCGCCCGCTCGCTCGGCACGCGCTCGACCGCGGTGGGTCAGGGCCTGGCGTCGATCCAGAGCGCCGTGGGCACGATGATCGTCTATGCGACGCAGCCCGACAATGTGGCGCTAGATGGCGACGGCACGCGCAACAGCCCGTTCACGACGGCACTCCTGAAGCATATCGGCACGCCGGGGCTCGAGATCGACTCGATGATGAAGCGCGTGCGGGCCGACGTGCTCGTGGCTACGCGCGACAAGCAGGTGCCGTGGAATCACTCCTCGCTCATCGGCGAGGTGGTTCTGGCGACGCGCTGACGCCTCTCTCTGTGCGCCCTTCAGTTTGGCGCCCCTCGACAAGGCGAGTGGACGCCAGCGCGGCGCCGTAAGAGCGTGTGTCTTCGGCGAACAAGGGCGGCAGGACGGCAACACTGGCGGACATGGCCTCGGCGCAAAGGAAATGGCGGGCGGCTTTTCTATCATGGACGGCTACGCCAGCCCCAACTATTTCGGGGCAGGAACGTTTGCTGCGAGCAAATAAGCCGCATCACGGCGGCGGACGCCGGAGTTTTCTCGACAACGGCGTTGGATCAGTGCGCGGCGGTCTCGACCGACCTCGACGCCGCCCTGACGATCTCGTCGGCCAGGATGCGCGCCATGCAGGCGTGGCCGCGATCCGACATGTGGAAACCGTCGCTGGCCAGCATGGCGCGCAGCGTCTCCTCGGAGCGCTCGCCCCAGGCCTTCATCATCGCATAGCGGCCGAAGACGCAGGCGCGTTTCGTCAACCCGACCTCGCGGACGATGGCAACAAAGCGTTCGTAGCGGTCACGCTTGCGGATCGACGGGAAAAACTGCTGGTCGAGCAGAATGAGATCGGCCCCGACACGATCAACGGCGCTGACACCGCGCTCGACGAGCTTGCGAAAATCATCCTCGCCGACCTCGGCAAGGGCATCGTTGGTGCCGACCTGCCAGATCACGAGGTCGGGTTTGTTCGTGGCGATTTCGCGTTCGAGGCGCGCCAGGGTCTGGGCCGCGGTCTCACCGCCAACTCCCGAGGCGATGATCTTCACATCCACGGCGGGAAGGCGACGCTCGATCTCCTCCTCGAGCTTGGCAGGGTAGGCCAAGGTGGGCGATGAGGTGCCGGTGCCGGCCGTCGATGACGAGCCGATCGCAAGAACATTCAGGGCACCGCCGATACGCAGCCGTTGCGCGGTCCGCAAGAGCTGGCCGGTCGTTGCAAGCGCCGGACGGGAGGCGACGCAATCGGGCGCGGCAAGCCTGGACGGGAGCGGGCCTTCGGCGACGGCAGGGCTGGCGGCCATGACACAGAGTCCGCCGAGCATGGCCCGCCATTTGAGCCGATCGAGCGCTGCGATGTGGAACGCCATTCTGGCTCCGCGCACGAGTTGCAAGGTCGTGTATCCACACAAAGGGCAAGGTCGCTGAACGGCAGGTGAATGCTCCCTCATCGGCCGCCCGGAGGGTTAGCCGTTTGAATCCCGATTGACGCGCCACACGAGATTTCGTCTCTTAACGAGGCAATCGGGGCTGGCCTGTTCGATCACGCCAAAGGCGGGCAACACCTTGCCGTCCTGACTGTGCCTGGTGCGTGAGGGCGCGCCGGGAAACGCACGCTTGGGGAGGACGCGAAGCCATGATGACTGGCACCGTCAAATGGTTCGATACAACTCGAGGATACGGATTCATCCGTCCTTCGGATGGGGGACGAGACGTCTTCGTGCATATCTCGGCCGTTCAGGCGGCCGGCCTCACGACGCTGAACGAGAACCAGAAAGTCAGCTACGAATTGAAGACCGAGCGCGGCAAGACGGCAGCGACGGACCTTCGTCCTATCTGAACGCCACCGGAGCCGAGGGACCTCCGGCTGAACCGAAAGCAGCCCGCCGCGATGGCGGGGGGTGGAGTATTGCCTGGAAGGTTTGGCTAACCACGAGGGGGGCCATGCCTTGCCTTCATGTGAATTTTCATATAAACATATATTTATGTCTATTGAACGAAGCTCAGCTGCCCCGCCGGTCCTGCGGCGCGAGGCGCTTCTGGCGGCGCTCAGGGCGGCCGGGGAGGAGACGCGGCTGCGAATCCTTTCGCTGCTTGCCGAGGGCGAACTCAACGTCTCGGACCTCACCGACATTCTTGGCCAGTCGCAGCCGCGTATTTCGCGGCACTTGAAGCTGCTTGCCGAGGCAGGGCTCATCGAACGCCACCGGGAGGGGGCTTGGGCCTTCTTCCATTTGGCCGAGCGCGGCGCCATCGGGGCGGCCGTGAAGGGCCTCGTCGTCAACCTCGACAGCAAAGACGCACGGCTTGCCGCCGACAAGGCTCGGTTGAGCGCCGTCCGCGAGGCGCGCGCCAAGACCGCGCAAGCCTTCTTCGCGGGCTTGGCGTCACAGTGGGACCGGCTGCGCTCGCTGCACGTTCCCGAGGAGGCCGTCGAGACGGCGGTGCGCGAGGCGATTGGCGAGCGACCGGTGCGCGCGCTCTTGGATCTGGGCACAGGGACCGGCCGGATGTTGCAGCTCATCGCCCCCAGTGCGCTGCGGGCCGTCGGCGTCGATGCAAGCCCGGCGATGCTTGCCGTGGCGCGCGCCAATCTCGAGCGGGCCGGACTGTCGCGCGTCGAGCTGCGGCAGGGCGACATCAACGCGCTGCCGGTGGAGCGCAATGCTTTCGATCTCGTGCTCATCCATCAGGTGCTGCACTATCTCGACGATCCCGCTCGCGCGCTGCGCGAAGCCGCGGCCGCCTTGTCGCCGGGCGGACGGCTCGTCGTCGTCGACTTTGCTCCCCATGGTCTCGAGTTCCTGCGTGAGGAGCATGCCCATCGGCGTCTTGGCTTTGCCCACGACCAGCTCGCTGGCTGGCTCGATGAGGCCGGGCTCGATCTCGTTACGCAACGCGATCTAAAGCCCGGCGCCAAGGACAAGGACGCGCTCACCGTGTCGCTGTGGCTCGGCCGCGATCGGCGCACCATGACAGACTGGCCGCTGCAAGACGCCAGAGAGGTGGCGTGATGACCGCATTCCGCGCCAGCCGCGACGGCACGCGCCCGGTGCGCGTCTCGTTCGAGTTTTTCCCGCCAAAGACGGCCGCCATGGAAGAGACATTGTGGGCATCGATCAAGCGCCTGGCGCCCCTCAATCCGTCCTTCGTCTCGGTCACCTATGGCGCGGGAGGATCGACGCGCGAGCGCACTCACGCGACCGTGAAGCGCATCGTCGAGGAAACGTCGCTGAAGCCTGCCGCACATCTCACTTGCGTGTCGGCGACATGTGCTGAGGTCGACGCGGTGGTCCGCGACTATTGGTCGGCAGGCGTGCGCCACATCGTGGCATTGCGCGGCGATCCCGTGACGGGCATCGGGACCGCCTACGCGGCGCACCCGGGCGGCTATGCCTCAACGCCCGACCTCATTGCCGGCATCAAGCGGCACGGCGACTTTGAAATCACTGTCTCGGCCTATCCGGAAAAGCATCCGGAGAGCCCGTCCGTCGATGCCGACATCGACACGCTGAAGCGCAAGATCGACGCCGGCGCCACGCGCGCCACTACGCAAGCCTTTTTCGATAACGATCTCTACTTCCGTTACGTGGATCGCGTGCGAGCGCGGGGCGTCGGCGTTCCGATCCTGCCGGGAATTTTCCCCATCCAGAATTTCAAGCAGGCGGCAGGTTTCTTGACCCGCGCCGGGACCAGCATCCCGGATTGGATCACCGCGCGCTTCGAAGGGCTCGACGAGGACGTGGAGACCCGCCGTCTCATCGCCGCGGCCGTGGCGGCCGAGCAGGTGATCGATCTCGTCGATCGCGGCGTCACCGAAATCCACTTCTACACCATGAACCGCGCCGACCTCGTCTATGCGGTCTGTCATCTGCTGGGCCTCAGGCCGCAACGCGAAACCGCGCACGCGCAGGCGGCGGAGTGAGATCATGAGCGCGCCTTGTCCCGCCAATGGTCCGGAAGTCACCGCGGCGCTTACCGAAATCGCCCGCGAGCGCATTCTCGTGCTCGACGGTGCCATGGGCACCGAGATCCAGGCATTGAAGCTCAGTGAAGCCGATTTCCGTGGCGAGCGCTTCAAGGATCACAGCCACGACGTTCGCGGCAACAACGACCTCGTCAACATCACCCAGTCGGATGCGCTGCGGGACATTCATCTCGCCTATTTTCGCGCCGGCGCCGACTTAGTGGAGACCAACACCTTCACGTCGACGTCGATCGCCCAGGCGGACTACGGCCTCGAGGTGGCCGTCTATGACCTCAATTTCCAGGGCGCCCGCCTGGCGCGGGAAGCCGCCGCCATCGCGCAGCGTGAGGACGGACGGCGCCGCTTCGTTGCCGGCGCCCTTGGCCCGACAAACCGCACGCTCTCCATCTCGCCGGACGTGAACAATCCCGGCTATCGCGCCGTCAGCTTCGATCAGGTGCGCCTGTCCTATGCCGAGCAGGTGCGCGGCCTGGTGGACGGGGGCGCCGAGCTTATCCTCATCGAGACGATCTTCGACACGCTCAACGCCAAGGCGGCGCTTATCGGCACGAGGGAGGTGCTGGCCGAGAGGGGGGTCGATCTCCCGATCATGATTTCCGGCACGATCACCGACCTCTCTGGGCGCACGCTCTCCGGCCAGACGACCGCCGCATTCTGGCATTCGCTGCGCCACGCCGCGCCGCTTTCCATCGGGCTCAACTGCGCCCTTGGGGCGCGTGAGATGCGTGCCCACATCCAGGATCTCGCCAGGCTCGCCGATACGCTGGTATGCGCGTACCCCAACGCCGGGCTGCCGAACGAGTTCGGGCTTTACGACGAGAGCCCGGAAGCCATGGCGGCCATGCTCGGGGAGTTTGCCGATGCCGGCTTTGTCAACATCGTTGGCGGTTGCTGCGGCTCGACACCCGCTCACATCAGGGCGATCGCCGAAGCGGTGGTCGGCAAGGCACCGCGCCTTGTCCCCGAAATGCCGCGCCACATGCGGCTCTCCGGCCTCGAACCGTTCACGCTGACGCCCGACATTCCCTTCGTGAATGTCGGCGAGCGCACCAACGTCACTGGCTCGGCGCGCTTCCGCAAGCTCGTAACGGCGGGCGACTATGCGGCGGCGCTCGACGTGGCGCGCGACCAGGTGGCAGCCGGCGCGCAGGTCATCGACGTCAACATGGACGAGGGCCTTCTCGACAGCGAGAAGGCGATGACCACCTTCCTTAATCTCATCGCGGCCGAGCCCGATATCGCCCGCGTGCCGATCATGGTGGATTCGTCCAAGTTCGCCGTCATCGAGGCCGGGCTGAAATGCGTTCAGGGCAAGGCCATCGTCAACTCCATTTCCATGAAGGAAGGCGAGGAGAAGTTCTTGGCCGAGGCCCGCAAGGTCCGCGGCTACGGCGCCGCCGTCGTGGTCATGGCGTTCGACGAGAAGGGCCAGGCCGATACCGCCGACCGCAAGGTCGCGATCTGCACGCGTGCCTACAAGCTGTTGACCGAGGAGGTCGGCTTTCCGCCCGAGGACATAATCTTCGATCCCAACATCTTCGCGGTTGCGACGGGCATCGAAGAGCACGACAATTACGGCGTCGATTTCATCGACGCGACACGGCGAATCCGCGCGACGTTGCCGGGCGCGCACATTTCGGGCGGCGTGTCCAACCTGTCGTTCTCGTTCCGCGGCAACGAGGCAGTGCGCGAGGCGATGCACGCCGTCTTCCTGTACCACGCCATCAAGGCGGGCATGGACATGGGCATCGTCAATGCCGGCCAGCTCGCCGTCTATGACGAGATCGATCCCGAGCTGCGCGAGACCTGCGAGGACGTGGTGCTCAACCGCCGCAAGGACGCCACCGAGCGTCTCTTGGCGCTCGCCGAAGGCTACCGCGGCAAGGGCCGCGCGACGCGCGAGGCCGATCTGGCGTGGCGGACGTGGCCGGTCGGCAAGCGGCTCGAACACGCCCTCGTCAACGGCATCACCGAGTTCATCGAAACCGACGTGGAAGAGGCGCGACGCGAGGTGGCGCGGCCGCTCGGCGTCATCGAAGGGCCGCTGATGGCCGGCATGAACGTGGTGGGCGATCTGTTCGGTTCGGGAAAGATGTTCCTGCCGCAGGTGGTGAAGTCGGCCCGCGTCATGAAGCAGGCGGTCGCCTATCTCATGCCGTTCATGGAGAAGGAAAGAGAGGAGAAGGGCATCGCCCAGGCGGCGGCGGCCGGAAAGATCCTCATGGCCACCGTCAAGGGCGACGTGCACGACATCGGCAAAAACATCGTCGGAGTTGTGCTGGCCTGCAACAACTATGAGGTGGTCGACCTCGGCGTCATGGTGCCGGCGCACAAGATCCTGGCGACGGCGCGCGACAAGAAGGTCGACATCATCGGCCTGTCGGGCCTCATCACGCCTTCCCTCGACGAAATGGCGCATGTGGCGGCCGAGATGGAGCGCGAGGGCTTCGACATCCCGTTGCTGATCGGTGGTGCCACGACGAGCCGCGTGCACACCGCCGTCAAGATTCGCCCCAACTACGAGCGCGGACCGGCCATTCATGTCAATGACGCAAGCCGCGCCGTCGGCGTCGTGGCGAGCCTTCTGTCGGCCGAGAGCCGCGATGGCTACGTGGAGACGGTCAGGGCCGAGTACGACAAGGTGGCGCGTGCCCATGCGCGCGCCGAAGTGGACAAGCAGCGCCTGCCGCTCGCCAAGGCGCGGGCCAACAAGCTTGCCCTCGATTGGACGAGCTATACGCCCCCCAAGCCGACGTTCCTCGGCACACGCGTCTTCCGCAGCTACGACGTGGGCGAGCTCGTCCGCTGCATCGACTGGACGCCGTTCTTCCAGACCTGGGAGCTGAAGGGGCGCTTCCCGGCCATCCTCGACGATGCCGAACAAGGCGCGGCGGCACGTCAGCTCTACGAGGACGCACAGGCGATGCTGAAGCGCATCGTCGCCGAGCGTTGGTTCGACCCCAAGGCGGTGATCGGTTTCTGGCCGGCCAATGCCGTCGCGGACGACATCGCGCTCTATACCGGCGAGAGCCGGCGCGACCGGCTCGCCACCTTCTTCACGCTGCGCCAACAGCTCGTGCGCCGCGATGGCAGGCCGAACCTGGCGCTCGCCGACTTCGTGGCCCCGGCGGAAAGCGGCAAGGCCGACTATGTCGGCGCCTTCGTGGTCACCGCCGGCATGGCCGAGGAGCGTATCGCCAAGCGCTTCGAGCGCATGAACGACGACTATGCCTCGATCCTGGTGAAGGCGCTGGCCGATCGCGTCGCCGAGGCCTTCGCCGAGCGGATGCACCAGCGTGTGCGCACGGAGTTCTGGGGCTACGCGCCCGACGAGGGGCTCGACAATGAGGCGCTGCTTCGCGAGGACTATCGCGGCATCCGCCCCGCGCCCGGTTACCCGGCGCAACCCGACCACACCGAGAAGGCGACGCTGTTCAGCCTGCTTGCGGCGGAGCGGCGCATCGGCGTCAAGCTCACCGAGAGTTTTGCCATGTGGCCCGGCTCCTCGGTTTCCGGTCTCTACCTGTCGCATCCCGACGCGCATTATTTCGGGGTTGCAAAGGTGGAGCGCGACCAGGTCGAGGACTATGCGCTGCGCAAGGACATGAGCGTTGCGGAAATGGAGCGCTGGCTCGGACCGATCCTTAACTACGATCGCGCGGCCTACGTGCAGGATGCGGCGGAATAGGCCTCAGCTAACGACGGATGCGCCGCGGGACGCGTGCAACTGCATCACGCGACCGATCCGATTTCATTAAAACCGGATCGCGCTCTATGCTTTGATTTGGCCCATGATCCTATCCGAAAACCGCTCACACTTTTCGAGATCATGCGCTAGACAGCCCGCATGAACATCCTGCATGCGCGGCCGGTACAGCTGGCCGTGGGCCACGGCTTTGCGTCCTACATCAAGCTGGTGCGCGCCACCACGACGCGCACCCTCGAACCTGCCAATATCGCCGAGCTCGCTGCCGAATTCTTGGCCCGTGATCCTCGCCATGTGGCACGGCCAGCACTTCATGGCGCCGCTCGGCATGCTGCCGGCTCGGCGCGTCGCCGTGCTCATCTCGCGCAGCAAGGACGGCGAGATCAACGCCATCGCGGCGCAGAATTTGGGCCTCGACCTCATCAGAGGATCGGGGGCGCGGCCGGGACGGATGCTCTACAAAGGCGGCGTCACGGCCATGCGCGAGATGATCCGCACGTTGGAGGAGGGCGTCTCGGTGGCGCTCACGGCGGACATTCCCAAGCGCGCCCGCGTCGCCGGCATGGGCATCGTGCAGCTCGCCGCCTATTCGGGACGGCCGATCGTGCCTTACGCTGTGGCGACGAGCTTTCGGCTCAGCGCCAACAATTGGGATCGCGCCTCTCTCGGCCTGCCGTTCGGCAAGTCCGGGGTGGTGTTCGAAGATGCGATTGTCGTGCCGCCTGACGCCGACGAGGCCGCGCGCGAGGCGGCGAGGCGGCAGGTCGAGACCGGCCTCGACCGGGCGCATCAGCGCGCCTTTGCGCTGGTCGGCGGCCGTGATCCGGGCGCCGTGCTGGCCGCGAGACGCGAGGCGGCGGCCGCGTAGACCGCGCCCAGCCTATTCCCGTAGCCGCTTGGCGAAATACTGAAGCTGCTCCGTCGGCACGAAGCCGAGCCGCTCGTGCGCCTCAAGGCTCACCGTGTTCGAAACGAGGGCGTCGGAGGTGAGCTCGTCGTAGCCCTTGTCCCGGCACCAGGCCTCGACGGCGGCGACGAGCGCCCCGCCGATCCCCTTGCGCCTGACCTCAGGCGCAACATACCAGCCCTCGAGATGCGGGCAGGGCGCGCTGTTGCTGCCGTCGACCCACGGCCGCACCGACATCGACGCGAAGCCCTGTAGGCGCCCGCGGTCGCCCTCGAAGACGAAATAATGTTCGTCATCGAACCCCGCGATCGTCGCGTCCGGCCACAGCTCGCGCATCATGGCGAGAACCTCTGCCGCATCGGCAGGACGCATGGGCCGGACCGGCAAGCGTCACTCCCGCCGTAGCGCCTCGATGGGATCGAGCTGGGCGGCGCGGCGGGCCGGATAGAAGCCGAAGAAGATGCCGACGAGGCCGGAGAAGGCGACGGCGATAACGACGGCGTCCGGCGAGATCAGGGTCGGCCAGCCGAAGGCATTGGCGACGGTGCGCGCCACGATGACGCCGATGACGACCCCGAAAACGCCGCCGATCGTGGCAAGCGTCGTCGCCTCGATCAGGAACTGGCCGAGGATGTCGCGCGGACGCGCCCCGACCGCGAGTCTCAGCCCGATCTCGCGCGTGCGCTCGGTGACCGAGACCAACATGATGTTCATGATGCCGATGCCGCCGACCAGCAGCGACACGCCGGCCACGGCAGCGAGCAGGAGCGACAGCGTGCCGGCGCTGGCCGAGGCCGTGTCGGCAATTTCGGTCAGGTTGCGGATGGAGAAGTCATCTTCCTGGTCGGCGAGCAGCCGGTGGCGCTGGCGCAGCAGCGAGGTGATCTGCGGGATGGCCGGCGTGATTTCCTCGGAATTCTCGAATTTGACGAAGAGGGCGCCGACCGAACGCAGCTTTGCGAAATTGCGGCCGATGACGCGGGTCCTGCCGGCGTCAAGCGGCACAAAGACCGTGTCGTCCTGGTCCTGGCCCTGGGCCGACTGACCCTTGGTGGCCATGACACCGATGATCTTGAACGGCACGTTCTTGATGCGAATGGTCTCGCCGACGGGATCGGCTTCGCCGAAGAGGTTGCGCGCCACGGTCTTGCCGAGGAGCGCGACGATCTCGCCGCGCCGGATCTCGTCCTGCTCGAACAGCCTGCCAAATTCGACCTCCCATTCGCGGGCCGTGAAATATCCGAGCGTCACAGCGTAGAGCGGCGTGTTCCAGTTGCTCCCCTGATAGACGACCTGCTGGTTTTGGCGGATGAAGGGCGCCACCGCCGCCACGCCATCGATCTCCCGCTCGACGGCGAGGGCGTCCTCGTCGGTGAGCGTCGAGGCGGCGCCGGCCCCGAGCCGTGCGCCGCCCGTCGTGACGTTGCCGGGCGTGATGATGGCGAGATTGCCGCCGAGGCTCTTGATCTGCCGGGTGACCACGTCGCGGGCGCCGGACCCGATGGCGACGGTGGCGATCACCGCCATGATGCCGATGACGATGCCGAGCATGGTCAGCGCGCTGCGCAAGGAGTTTGCGGCGATGGCCGAAAGCGCGGCGCGGAGGGCCTCGATTAACCTCATGCGGCCTGCTCCTCGTTCAACGCGACGAGCCGTGCCAACGCCTCGGCGGCGTTGGCGGCGGTCTGGCGCTCGTCGGAAACGACGAGGCCGTCCTTGAAGCGCACGACGCGTCGTGCATGGCGGGCCACTTCCGGATCGTGCGTGACGATCACAACCGTGACGCCCTCGCGGTTGAGGGCCTGGAACAGCGCCAGGATTTCCACGGCCGTGCGGCTGTCGAGGGCGCCGGTCGGCTCGTCGGCGAGGATGAGCGCGGGGCCGTTGACGAGGGCGCGGGCGATGGCAACGCGCTGCTGCTGCCCGCCGGACAATTGCGTCGGCCGATGATGGGCGCGATCGCTGAGCCCGACGCGGGCGAGCGCCGCCAGCGCCTTGTCGCGCCGCGACCGGCGGTCATCGCCCGCGTACACCATGGGCAACTCGACATTGGCGAGGGCATTGGCGCGTGGCAGCAGATTGAACTGTTGAAACACGAAGCCGATTTTGCGGTTGCGCAGGGCCGCGAGGCCGTCGGGGTTCAATGTCTCGACCTCGACGCCGTCGAGCTTGTACGTGCCAGAGGTCGGCCGGTCGAGGCAGCCCACGAGATTCATGAGCGTCGATTTGCCGGAACCCGAGGGGCCCATGACAGCGACGAATTCGCCGGCTCGCACTTCCAACGAGACACCGGCCAAGGCAACGACGCGCGCCCCGCCGAGGTCGTAGACGCGGGTGAGGTCATGGGTCTCGAGGAGCGGTGTGTCTTGCACTCTCGTCTTGCGTTTCTAGAAGAACCTGATGCGCGGGCCCTTAGGGGCTTCGGCGGCTGTCTTCGGGCCGCCGCCGGTGATCACCGCGATGCCCTCCTTGAGGTTGCCGGTGAGTACCTCGGTGAAGCTGCCGTCGGTGACACCGATGCGGATATCCAGCGGCTCCGGTTGACCCTCGGCGTCCGACACGTAGATACGCGCCGGCAGGCCGTCGCCGGCGGCGCGCGCGGCGCTCGCGTCGCGCAGCATGCCGATGAAGCGCTCGCGGCGCTCGGCGTCGAGAGCGCCGGCCACCTGCTGGCGAAGACTACGCATGATGGTCTGCACGGCGCTGCGGCGTTCCTCCGGCGTCAGCGACGGATCGCGCACCAGAGGCGAATTGCGCGCCTCTTCGAAGGCGGCATCTATGCTCACCATCTGTTGCGGGGTCGGCTTCAGCTCCGCGACGATCCGCTCGCGTAATTGCCGCGTCGCCTGGCCGCGGCCGGAGCGACCCTCCTCGCCCTGTGGGGCGGCGGGCGCGCCGGCGACGCCCGCCGGCGCGCCAGGGGGACGGAAGCGCAGGGCGGCATTGGGAATGCGCAGCACGCTGGGGCGCTCGTCGGTGATGATCTGCAAGTTCGCCGTCATGCCGGGCAGCAGCGCCAGATCGCGATTGTCGACCCTGACGATCGTCGTGTAGGTCACGACGTTCTGCACCGTCTGGGCGCCGAGGCGCACCATCCTGACCGTGCCCTCGAAGGTGCGGTTGGGGTAGGCGTTGACGGTGAAGGTGACGCGCTGGCCGTCCTTGATCCGGCCCACGTCGCTTTCGTCGACATTGGCCCAGATGTCGATCTCACGCAGATCCTGCGCGACGGTGAAGAGCGTCGGCGCGTTGAGGGAAGCAGCCACCGTCTGGCCGAGATCGATCTGGCGCTGTACGACGACACCGTCGACGGGCGAGCGAATGTCGGTACGGCTGAGGTCGATCTCGATGTCTTTCAGCTTGGCTTCCGCCGCCAGAATCTGCGCCTCGGCAGATTGCACCTGCGCTTCCTGGTTCTTGATATCGGCGTCGAGGCCCGTGAGGTCGGCGGTGGCGGCGGCAATCTGCGCTTCGGCTGAAGCAACCGATGCGGTTTGCATTTCGGCCTGCGTCTTGGCTGCATCCAGTGCCGTCTGCGAGCCGACGTTGCGCTTGAACAGGTCCTCTTGGCGGTCGGCATTGCGCTTGTTGTCGAGGAGCTGAGCCGCGGCGCGGTCGCGTTGCGCGCGCAAGTCGCGCAGGGCCGCGTCGGCGCGCTGGCGGGTTGCCATCGCCTTGTCGAGCTGGGCGCGGCGCTGCGGCAGCTCGGCCCTACGCTGGGCGAGATCGGCGGCGGCGGCGTCGCGGCGCGTCTTGATCTGGTCGGAGAACAACCGCGCCAGCACCTGGCCTTCCTTCACCGGCGAGTTGTAGTCGACGAAGATGTCGACGATCTGGCCGGAGAGCTGCGAACCGACCAACACCGTCGTCACCGGGTTGTGCGTGCCGGTGGCACGAACGCTCGCGACGATCGAGCCACGATCCGCATTGGCGAGTCGATAGGGCGCCTCGGACGCCGTGCCACGCGACAGGCTCCACCAACCGGCGGCGCCGGCCCCCGCCAGAAGGCCAATCATCAGCAGGATGTAGATGGCGCGTCTCACGGCTGGTCCCTTTCGAAGCCCCCGGCTTGTCGTTGCAGATCATAGCAAATAGCCAAGAGCTGCCCCATTAATTTCGCGTAATTCAGGGCCGCTTTTCGGTCATGCGACGGTGCTTGGCCGGCAGGCGATTAGATCGCGCAGCGTCGTAACCGTCGAGGCGTCGGCGATACCATCAATGCGCCGCGGCCGAAAATGCCGCTGGAAAGCCCGCACCACGGCCTCGGTCGCCGGGCCATAGCGGCCATCGCTCGCCACGTCGTAACCATAACGAGCCAACATGGCCTGCAGCGCCTCGACCGGCTGTCCGTCGCTGCCGGGCACCAGCTGCGGGCCGTCGGCGATCGGGGCAGGTCGTACATAATGGCCGATGCCCGCGTCATGGAGCCGCTGCCAGGGGAAGGCCTCGCCCGGATCGATCTTGCGCTCAGGGGCCACGTCGGAATGGCCGAGCACGCGGTCGGCCGGCATGCGCCAGCGCGCCACGACATCGCGGCAGAGGGTGACGAGAGCGGCGATTTGCACGTCGGGATAGTCCGGCATGGCGCCGCCGGGCGTATGGCCCGTATTGGCGATCTCGATGCCGATGGAACGCGAGTTGACGTCGTCCTCGCGTTGCCATGAGGCGATGCCGGCGTGCCAGGCGCGGCGCGACTCCGGCACCAGCTGCAGCACGTGGCCGTTCTCGAAAACGAAATAGTGGGCCGATACCTGGCTCGTCGGATTGCAGAGCTTTTGCAGCGCCGCGCCGGTATCCGGCATTCCCGTATAGTGCAGAATGAGCATGTCGGGTCGCTTGCCGCCGAGGCGCTCGCCATGGTTCGGCGAGGGAAACACCTTGGCGGCCGCGGGGCTGTCGGGCTTTGGCAACTGGCTCATGCCGGGCTCTGGGTGAGCGCGCGCTCGCGCGCGATCCTCTCCCATGCGGTGTTGATGGCGGCAAGGCGGGCGTTGGCGATGCGGATCGCTTCGGGCGGCATGCCGCGGGCGATGAGATGGTCGGGGTGATTGTCGGCGACGCGACGGCGATAGAGCGCCCTCAGGGCAGCGTCGCTCATGCCGCGCTCGGCGCCAAGCATGGCGTAGGGGTCGTCGGGTCGCGCCACGTGGCGCGCCTCGATGTCGGCGAACTCCTGCTCCGACAAACCAAAGTGGATGGCGACCGCCTTCAGGTACCGCGTCTCGGCTTCATGAATGGCGTGGTCGGCCTTGGCGATGTGAAAGAGACCGTCGAGGATGCTTTCAAGCAAAGGCCGGTCATCGCGGAATGCTGCCGCGATCTGCTCTGCATAGGCCTCGAAGCCGGCACTGCTCCGCTGGGCGAGGTCGAAGAGGCGTCTCACTTTGTCGAGATCCTCGTCGGGCACATCGATGACGCGCCGGAAGGCCTTCACCTCGTCGTGGGTGACGACGCCGTCAGCCCTGGCCATTTTGGCGCATAGGGCGACGAGGCCGGTGGCGAAGATTACGTCGCGCGGCGGCGCCGCAAACAGCCCACCGTCGCGATCGACCACCAGGTGGCCGGCGACAGCGCCAATGACCGCGCCGAGGGCGCCGCCGATAAGGCCACCCAATCCGGCGCCGCCGATCTTCCCCCAGACGTTCATGCGAACCTCTTGCGCCTGGCGGTCTAATCCATCAGCGGCTCAAGAAAAAGCCGCCGGCCGCGCCGACGGCTCGTTCTCTGCGATCCGTGAAGGCTTCAGTAGCACTCCTCGTACCAGCGGCCGCGATAGCGATAGCGCCGGCACTCAGGCGGCGCCGTCGCCGCGCCAATGATGGCGCCGCTCGCAGCGCCGACCGCGCCGCCGAGCAGCGCGCCGCCATAGGTTCCAGTGGCCGCCGCACCGATCGCCGTGCCGACGCCGCCGCCGATAAGCGCGCCGCCCGCCGCGCGCTCCCCGGGCGTGTAGCAGCCCGCCAAGCCGAACGCGACACATCCAATGATCAGCCAATTCTTCATTGCGTGGCTCCTTTGCGAGCCTTCTGGAAGGCCAGCTTCGTGTTCACTTCATGGCGCCTGCCGCGCCGGCAGGCTCAGCCAAGCTTAAATTCTTAACGAGTGTGGCAGAGACGCGACACATCGCTTCCAATTGATAATTCAGGCGAAATTCTTGACGTGCCGCACGTGCGCGGCAACGGGTCTGTCCTGTGTGTTGCAGGCATTGAGGGGGCGCCCGACTGTCGCCCCAATTGAGACCTCTGCCGCTTGTTCTTCGTTGCCCGGGGCTGATTCGTGACGAGAGCTGCATCGACTTTTGCTCTGGCGCTCGCCCTTGCGTGGGTGGGGCCGTCGGCGCATGCGCAGGAGTTACGCGGCGAGGTCAACCGGGCGCGGCCGCGTGCCAGCGCCAATTCCGACGGCCCGATTCCACAACTGGTGAAATTCATCGGCAACATCTTGCCGACGAGCCCGGATACCGGCGAGGGCGCCGTCCGCGCACAGCGTGGCGTTGCACCGCGCGAGCCGCGTGCGGTGGTGCTGCGCGAGCCAGGGGTCCGGCGCGAGCCGCGCATCACCGTGCCGCAGGGGGCCGCGCCGGCACAGCTGCCGCCACGCCGGCCTCACGTCCCCGAACAGGACGTGCTGGCCGCTTCCGTGCAGAGTGAGCACGTGGCCGAGGGGCAGCGGCACGAGCGCGGTCTGGAAGCCGCGCCATCCGAGGGTCTCGGGGTCTTCGCCAAGCTGCTGCCGTTCAGGCTCGGCGAGGACATCGAGCAGCGCCTCGAAGTGGCGCTTGCGGAGGGGCCGCTGCCGCCACGGCGGCCAGGCGGGCTCGTCGTCGCCATGGCGCCGAGCGGCCCGGAACTGACGGCGCGGGAAGATGCGCCGCGCCAGGACCTCAACCTCTTCGCGCGTGTGCTACCCGAGGAGCCGCAGGCTGAGGCCCCCCTCGTTCCGAGAGGTCCTCTGCCGCCACGTCGGCCGCTGAACGAGAAGGTTGCGGCCGTGCCCCGCGATCCACAGGGTTCGCCAAAGGACGAAGCACCGCCGCGGACGCCGCCGAACCAGAAGGTGGCCGCCGTTTCGCGCGAGGATGCCGGCCCCAGGGACGACGACGCGTCGCCGCGTCGGGTCTTCGATCCTTTCGCGGCGCTCTCAGCGCCGAACCTCGGCGCCCAATCCCCCGACGCGTCGGCTCAGCCGCCGCTGCAGTCTTCCAGGGAGCCGCGCCAGGCGCGGTTGCTGCCGAGCGAGGTCGCCATGATGGCGCAGCGAAACGCCTATGCGGCGCTCATCGCCAAGCACGCCAACGAGCACGGCGTCCCGTTGCAGCTAGCGCATGCGGTGGTGCGCATCGAGAGCGGCTACAATCCGCGCGCCCGCAACGGCCCCAATCACGGCCTGACGCAGATCAATTATGACACCGCCAGATCCCTCGGATATGGCGGCAGCGTCGAGGCCCTCTACGAGCCCGACACCAATCTGCGCTATGGCATGCGGTATCTCGGGATGGCCTATCGGCTTGCCAACGGCGATACGTGTGGGACGGTTCTCAAATATCAGCGCGGGCATCAGGCGCAGTACATGACCAGTGCGGCCAGCAGCTATTGCGCGAAGGCCCGCGCCATCATCGCGTCGGCGCGGTAGCGAGTTATTTCAGTCGCGGATGAATATCTCGCCGCGTAGATAGTCGACGGCCTTGCCCGAAATGGCGACACGATCGCCGCCGAGTTCGCAAACCAGATCGCCGCCGCGGGCGGACACTTGCTTGGCGGTCAAGCGCGTCTTGCCAAGCTTTGCAGCCCAGTAGGGAACGAGCGAGCAGTGCGCCGCGCCCGTCACCGGGTCCTCGGGGATGCCGCGCTTCGGCAGAAAGACGCGCGAGACAAAGTCCACGTCGTTGCCGGCCGCAGTCACGTATACGCCGCCTTCCTCGAGCGCCGCGATACGCGCGATGTCGGGGCTGAGTTCCCGCACTTCGTCCTCTGCCTGCAGTACCGCCACAAGCCGGCTGTTCGCCTGCACCAGGAGCACTTCGCGTGGGGTGACGCGAAGAGCGCGTATGAGTTCTTCGCTGCACGTGGTCGGCGTAGCGGGGCGCGCTGGAAAATCGAGCGTAAGCCAATCGCCGTGGCGGCGCACGTTGAGGTGCCCGCTCCTGGTGTCGAACACGATGCTGCCGCGCGGTTGTGGGAGGTCTCGAAAAAGAACGTGCGCAGTCGCGAGCGTGGCGTGGCCGCAGAGGTCGACCTCGGTGTTGGGCGTGAACCAGCGGAGCTTCGCCACACCCGGAGACGGTATAACGAAGGCGGTCTCCGACAGATTGTTCTCCGCGGCAATCGCCTGCAACACGTTGTCGTCGAGCCAATTCTCAAGGATCACCACAGCCGCGGGGTTGCCTCGGAACGGCGTGTCCGTGAAGGCATCAACCTGATACAGCGGCAGGCGCATGGGATTGGCTGGGTCTGGCGAGCGATGGTTATTCGATACCGCGCCGGGCGTTTGCGCAGGCCCTCCAGAGCGCGCTATCGGACGCGTGTCCAATGCGTTGTGTTGATGCTCCGCAAAAGCAAGTCGAACTCGGCTCTCTTGACCCAGACCTGCGCAGGCCTCACATCAGACATGCCAGCCGGCCGGACGGCTGCTGCTTCAGCAGAGGAAAGTCCGGGCTCCATGGAGACACGGTGCCGGATAACGTCCGGCGGGGGCAACCCCAGGGACAGTGCCACAGAAAGCAAACCGCCGCGGACCTCGTGTCCGAGGCAAGGGTGAAAGGGTGCGGTAAGAGCGCACCGCGCCGGCGGTAACGCAGGCGGCAGGGCAAACCCCACCGGGAGCAAAACCGAATAGGGGCGACATGCGCGCAAGCGCGGGCGGTTTCCGGCCTCGTCGCCCGGGTTGGTTGCTCGAGGCGGTCGGCGACGACCGTCCCAGAGGAATGGCCGTCACGTTTCGCGTGCCGAAAGGGGCGCGGAGCCCTACAGAACCCGGCTTATAGGCCGGCTGGCATCTGATCCCGTCAAGCTCAGGCTGGCACGGACCCGTTGCGCTCACCCTCGCGATCCGGCGTGCGCAACGTTGTGCCCATGGCCCCATTGCCGTGCCTCATCGTTTCTTCTTGAAGCTCCGTGTTTTTTCAGCAAGCGCGTTGAGGCGCGCTCGTTTGCAGCAACCCGAAGAACGCTTCGTTAACCCTAACAATGTGTGATGAACCGGACTGTGGATCACGCTCGCCCCGGGCGCGACATCCGTTGACGACCATATGGTCCCATGATATCCCAATTCATCCCGTCGACCTTGACGCGATATGGAGCCGACGAAAGCCGCAGACGAGACGGCGATCGCCCGCCCACCGAGGCTTGGTCGAGGGGCTGTGGGCCGGCGAGCGCGCCAGCCCGCCCAAGATCGGTAGAGCAGAGTGGGGGATCAGGCGGGGGCGATGGACCGGTTCGTGTCCAACTTCACCAACCGCCTCGACGCCAAGGGCCGCGTAACCATTCCCGCGCCATTCCGGGCAGTGCTGATGCGAGACGGGTTCGATGGTCTCTACGTTCATCCGGCCCTCGATGCGCCGGCGCTCGACGCCGGGGGCAATGCCCTTCTCGGCGAGATCGACAGCCTACTTCAGACACTCTCGCCCTATTCGGAAGAGCGCGATCATTTCTCGACGGCACTTCTCGGGACGAGCGAGGTGCTCAAGCTCGATCCGGAGGGCCGCGTCATCCTCACCGACGGTCTCCTGGCGCACGCCATGATCACCGACGCGGTCACCTTTGTTGGTCAGGGTCACAAGTTTCAGCTTTGGGAGCCGGCACGTTTCGGCGCGCATCTGGAGGAGGCGCGCGCCAAGGTCAGAGACCTGAAGAAACAGCTCGGCGCCCGGGTCGTGGCGTCCGGAGTATCGAGCACCCCAGGGGCGCGGGGAACGTGATGGGCAGCGGCGACGGGACTTCCGAAGCCGCTGGCGGACTGGCCCACCACGTCCCAGTGCTCCTGGGGGAGGCGCTCTCGGCACTGGCCCTGAAACCGGGCGGCCGCTATCTCGACGGCACATTCGGGGCCGGCGGCCATGCAAAGGCCATCCTCGGCGCCGACCGCTCGCTCAAGCTTCTCGCTCTCGACCGCGATCCCGACGCTGTCTTGCGCGGCGCCGCGCTCGTCAAGGTCGGACGCGGACGCTTGACGCTCGTCAGTGGGCGCTTCGGCGATCTCGACCGGGTGGCGCGCCGCAACGAATTCACGCCCCTCGACGGTATCGTGCTCGACATCGGCATATCGTCCATGCAGGTCGACAAGGGCGAGCGCGGTTTCTCGTTCCGCCTCGACGGCCCTCTCGACATGCGCATGGAAGGAAGGGGCGAGAGCGCCGCCGACATCGTCAACGGCGCGAGCGAAGCGCGCCTTGCCGACATCATCTTCCACTACGGCGAGGAGCGGCGCGCCCGCGCCGTTGCCCACGCCATCATCGAGGCGCGGCGCAAGGCCAAGATCACGACCACCCGTCAGCTCGCCGACGTGGTGGCGCGCATCGTACGCGCCGAGCCGCGCGCGCCGCATCCCGCCACGCGCACGTTCCAGGCGCTGCGGATCGCCGTCAACGACGAGCTCGGCGAGTTGGCGCGCGCCCTGCACGCGGCCGAGCGTGTGCTCGCGCCGGGCGGCCGTCTTGTCGTCATCACATTCCATTCGCTGGAAGACCGTATCGTCAAGCAGTTCCTGAGCCGCCGCTCGCGCCGCGGCGAGGCGGGCTCACGCCACCGCCCCGAACCGGCAAGCGAGGAGCCCACGTTTGCGCTCGTCTCGCGCGGCCCGGTCCTGCCGACCGAAAAGGAGATCGCCGCCAACCCGCGGGCTCGATCGGCCAAGTTGCGTTCGGCCGAACGCACGATGGCGGCGCGCCGCGCCGTCGACGAGGACGTGATGGCGTTGGCGGCGCTGCCGGAGGCTTCAGCCGGAAGGGCGCGCGCGTGATCCGCTTCGTGCACATCATCGCCATCGCGGCTCTGGTCGCGTCGGCCGGCTATGTCTACTCGGTGAAGTACGACACGATCTTCCTGGCCGAACGCGTGGCCAAGCTGAAGAACCAAGTGCAGCGCGAGAAGGACAACATCGCGGTCCTCAAGGCCGAGTGGCAGCGGCTCAACCGCCCGGAGCGCGTGCAGGCGCTCGCCGACACGCACCTCGATCTGCAGCCGCTGTCGGTGCAGAATATCGCTCGCTTCGACGAAGTGCCGCAGCGGCAGCCGAAGACGGATGAGATCGGCCGCAAGCTCGAGACGCTGGGGCTCTCGATGCCGACATCGACGCCGAAGGAGGCACAGGCCGGCGACGCCCGCACACCGTCGGTGTCGAGGAGCCGCTGAGCCATGCTTGATCCGACGCCGGTTCAGCGCGAGGCCGCCGAAAAGGTCGAGCGCCCGCCGCCCGCTCGCGGGGGGCGTGTTCTGCGGACGCTGCGCATGCTGCGCGATGTCTTTCGCATGCGCTCTGACCAGAGCAGCGGCCGTATCCTCGTTGTCGGTGCCGCCTTCCTCATGTTGTTTGGAGTCATCGGCGTGCGGCTTGTCAGCCTCGGCATTACGCCGGAACACGGCGGCGACCGCACCTTGCCGACCGGCACCATCGCGGCGGCACGGCCCGACATTGTCGACCGCAACGGCGAGGTGCTGGCCACCGACATCAAGACCTATTCGGTGTTCGCCGAGCCGCGCAAGATCATCGACAAGGACGAAGCCACCGAGCTCTTGACCGCGGTGCTGCCCGACCTCAATGCGCGCGAGCTGCGCGAGAAGCTGTCGACGCGGCGCGGCTTTGTATGGGTCAAGCGCGAGCTCACGCCGCGCCAGCGCGCCGAAGTGCATCGCCTCGGGATCCCCGGCGTCGGCTTCCTGCCGGAGAACAAGCGAGTCTATCCGAACGGTCCGGTGGCGGCGCATGTTCTCGGCTTCGCCAATGTCGACAACGAAGGCATCGCCGGAATCGAGAAGTATATCGACAATCAAGGCCTGAAGGACCTCGCCGGTGCCGGGCTCACCAGCAACGCTGCCGACCTAAAGCCGGTACAACTGTCGCTCGATCTGCGCGTTGAGCACGCCTTGCGCGACGAGCTTGTCAAAGGCATGCAGTATTACCGCGCCAAGGCAGCGGCCGGCATGATCCTCGACGTCAATACCGGCGAGGTGCTGGGTCTCGTGTCGCTTCCGGATTTCGATCCCAACAATCCCGTCGACGCGCTGCAGCCGGATCGCATCAACCGTCTCGCCGTCGGCGTCTACGAGATGGGCTCCACCTTCAAGGCGCTGACCACCGCGATGGCGCTCGATTCCGGCAAGATCAACATCAACTCGACCTTCGACGCCCGCTTCAATCTGAAGCACGGTCGCTTCACCATTCACGATTACCATGGCACGCAGCGCATCCTCACCGTGCCGGAGATATTCGTGCATTCGTCGAATATCGGCACCGCGCGCATGGCGCTGGCCGTTGGCGTCGAAGGCCACAAGTCGTTCCTCAGGAAGCTCGGCCAGCTCGAGCGCATGCGCACCGAGCTGCCGGA
This sequence comes from uncultured Alphaproteobacteria bacterium, assembly GCA_963812775.1. Classification (GTDB taxonomy): domain Bacteria; phylum Pseudomonadota; class Alphaproteobacteria; order Rhizobiales; family Beijerinckiaceae; genus CAWEWH01. The sequence continues at coordinate 305,291 of CAWEWH010000009.1, read as the reverse complement.
AAGTGCCGAGCCGCTCGTGCCGGCCCGCTGGGGCGAGCTCAACACCATCACCATCGCGTTCGGGCACGGCATCGCAGTTGCGCCGCTGCAGGTGGCGGCCGCCGAGGCGGCGCTGGTCAACGGCGGCTACCTGATCACCCCGACCTTTCTGCGCCGTGGCGAAGACGAGGCGAGGCGCAACGCCGCCCGCGTCATCAAGCCGGAGACCAGCGAGGCCCTGCGCTATGTCATGCGCCTCAACGCGACGCGCGGCTCGGCCGCAAAGTCGGCCATTCTCGGCTACTTCGTTGGCGGCAAGACCGGCACGGCCGAAAAGGTCGTCGGCGGCCGCTACGCCAAGAATCGGCTGCTAACGACGTTCATCGCCGTGGCGCCGGCCGACAAGCCGCAATTCCTCTTCATCACCCTCTATGACGAGCCGCAGGGGCTGCCGGAAACCCATGGCTATGCCACGGCGGCATGGAATGCCGGCGCGACAACCGGTAAGATCATCGAGCGGACGGCGCCGCTGCTCGGACTTCAGCCTCGTTTTGAGCCACCTCAGCAGCCCTTCCCGACCATGGTGAAGCTCGGTGCCTGGGGGACGAAGTGAAGCTTGGCGCGGTTTTCCCGCAGGCCTTTCCCAAATCCGAAACTGAACGCGACATTGCCGGCCTGACCATGGATTCGCGTCAGGTCGCGCCAGGCTTTGCCTTCGTGGCGCTCGCCGGTAACAAGGCTGATGGGCTGAGCTTCCTGCCCGACGCGCTACGCAAGGGCGCCATTGCCGTGGTGGCAGAGGCTCCCAGGCCGGCGGACCTTGCGCCCAATGTCGCCTATGCGCAGGTCCGCGATGCGCGCCGTGAGCTCGCGCTCGCTGCCGCGCGCTTCCACGCCCCGCAGCCGGAGACGGTCGTGGCGGTCACCGGGACGAGCGGCAAGACGTTGGTCGTCGACTTCGCACGCCAGATTTTCACAACCTGCGGGCGCCAGGCGGCGAGCCTCGGCACGATCGGCATCGTGGCGCCGTCCGGTCCCGTCTACGGCTCGCTGACGACTCCCGACCCGGTCAGCCTGCATCAGACGCTGGCGCGCCTCGCCGGCCAGGGCATCACTCACCTTGCCATGGAAGCGTCTTCCCACGGCCTCGACCAACGCCGCCTGGATGGCGTCAGGCTGAAGGCGGCGGCGTTCACCAATCTCGGACGCGACCACCTCGACTATCATCCGACCATGGACGCCTATCTGGCGGCCAAGGTTAGGCTGTTCGATACCCTGCTGCCTTCCGACGCAACGGCAGTCATCAATTCCGACAGTCCCGAAGGCGCCGAAATCCTCACCATTGCGGCGATGCGCGGCTTGCCGACCCTTGCGGTCGGCAGCGACGGCGACCTGCAACTCATCGAATCGAAGCCCCAGGGCTTTGCGCAGCAGCTCCGCATCGGCTTCGGAGGCGAGACCTATCGCTTCAAGCTGCCGCTGGTCGGAGCCTTCCAGGTCAGCAACGCGCTCGTGGCAGCCGGGCTCGCGCTCGCGACCGGCGAGGAGCCCGGCCATGTCTTCGGCGCGCTGCGTTTCCTCAAAGGCGTCAAGGGCCGCCTGGAGCGCATCGCCGAGATCAACGGCGCTCTCGTGGTCGTCGACTACGCCCACAAGCCAGACGCCCTGGAGCAGGTGCTCGAAGCGTTGCGGCCGTTCACCAGCGGCCGTCTGGTCTGCGTGTTTGGTTGCGGCGGCGACCGCGATCCTGGCAAACGGCCGATCATGGGCAAGATCGCCGTTGACAAGGCCGACGTTGTCATCGTCACCGATGACAATCCGCGTACGGAAGAACCCAGGGCCATCCGGGCCGCCATTCTGGCGGGAGCGCACGGCGCCAAGGAGATCGGTGATCGCCGCGAAGCTATCCGCAGCGCCGTGCACGGGTTGCGGCGTGGCGACGTGTTGGTGGTGGCCGGCAAAGGCCATGAAACCGGCCAGATCGTCGGGGCAAAGACGCTGCCGTTCTCCGATCACCAGGAAATCCGCACGGCCATCGAGGACATCGAGCCATGAGCGGCGCCGCGAACGCATCCAAGGCCGATCCGCTGTGGAGGGCGCGCGATCTCGTGGCCGCCATGGCAGCAGATGTGGTGGGGGCGCCGGAGGACGTCGGCGGCGTCTCCATCGACACGCGCACGCTGATGCCGCGCGACGTGTTCTTCGCCATCAAGGGCGACAATCGCGACGGCCATGCCTTCGTCAAGGATGCGCTGGCGAAGGGAGCCGCCGCCGCGGTCGTGGGACGTGATCGCGTCGGCGAACTCACCGGCAGCGGACCGCTGCTCGTTGTCGACGACGTGCTCGCCGGCCTCGTGGCCGCAGGCCGAGCGGCGCGCGCACGCAGCGACGCGCGCATCGTCGCCGTCACCGGCTCGGTCGGCAAGACCTCCACCAAGGAAGCGTTGCGCCATGCGCTCGCCCCGCAAGGCGCGACGCATGCATCGGCTGCCTCCTACAACAACCACTGGGGCGTGCCGCTGTCGCTCGCCCGCCTGCGGCGCGACGCGGCCTTCGGGGTCTTCGAGATCGGCATGAGTGCGGCCGGAGAGATCATGCCGCTCACCGCCATGGTCAGGCCGCACGTCGCCATCGTCACCACGATCGCGCCGGTGCATCTGGAATTCTTCCCGTCGCTCGACGCCATCGCCGACGCCAAGGCGGAGATATTCTCGGGGCTGGCGCCGGGTGGCACGGCCATCGTCAACCGCGACAACCCGCAATTCGAGCGGCTGAAGCTGCACGCGGCTGCGTCGAACGCCGGTCGCATCGTCAGCTTCGGTGAGCACGAGAAAGCCGACATTCGACTGCTGCGCGCCATCGCCAAGCCCGAGATGTCCATCGTCGACGCGCTCGCCTTCGGCGTCCCTGTCACCTACCGGCTCGGCACGCCGGGACGACATCTTGTCCTCAACTCGCTGGCCGTCCTCGGCGCCGTCCACTGCCTCGGCGCTGACATCGCGCTTGCCGCCCTCAGCCTCGCCAAGCTCTTCCCGCCCGTGGGTCGTGGCTTGCGCGCCACCCTCAGCGTCGGCAGGGGCGAGGCGCTCCTCATCGACGAGAGCTACAACGCCAATCCCGCCTCCATGCGGGCTGCCATCGAGGCGCTCGGCCAGGCACCGGTCGGTGCGCTCGGACGGCGGATCGCCGTTCTCGCCGACATGCTGGAGCTCGGGCCAGACGCGCCACGCCTGCATGCGGCGCTGGCCGCCGATGTGGAGAAGAACGGCATCGATCTCGTGTTCGCGGCCGGGGCGCTCTCCAAAAACCTGTACGAGGCCCTTCCGCCGGAGCGCCGCGGCCATTATGCCGAGACGGCCGAGGAACTCGAGGCGCCCCTGGTCGGGGCTCTCATGGCGGGCGATACTGTGATGGTGAAGGGCTCGAACAGCACCCGCGTGTCGCGCCTTGTGGCGGCGCTCAGGGCGAAGTTTCCAACCCCTGCGAGAGTGCAGGCCTGAAGGACAATCCATGCTCGCTTGGCTCGCGGAATTCTCGGGGACTTTCAATGTCCTCAATCTCTTCCGCTACATCACCTTCCGGGCCGGCGGCGCCTGGGCGACGGCGCTGTTCTTCGTCTTCATGTTCGGCCCCAGCATCATCTCGATGCTGCGGCTGAAGCAGGGCAAGGGCCAGCCGATCCGCGAAGACGGGCCGCAATCGCATCTCGCCAAGCGCGGCACGCCCACCATGGGTGGGCTGATGATCCTCTCGGGCCTCGTCGTGGCAACGTTGCTGTGGGCCAATCTGCGCAACCCATATGTGTGGATCGTGCTCCTCGTCACCATCGGCTTCGGGGCTATCGGCTGCTATGACGACTTCCTCAAGGTCACCAAGCAATCGCACAAGGGTTATTCGGGCAAGGCGCGCGTCGGCATCGAGGCGCTCATCGCCGGCGTCGCGGTTTTTTCCATCGTCAGCGTCAGCCGCGGCTCCGTCACCTCGACGGCGGTAGCGCTGCCGTTCCTCAAGGACGTGGCCATCGACCTCGCCTGGTTCTTCCTGGCCTTCGGTGCGGTGGTCATTATCGGGGCCGGCAATGCCGTCAACCTGACCGACGGGCTCGACGGGCTGGCCATCGTGCCCGTCATGGTGGCGGCCGCAACATTCGGGGTCATCGTCTATCTGGCGGGCAATGCGGTTTTCGCCAACTACCTGCAGATCAACTTCGTGCCCGGTTCGGGCGAGCTTGCCGTGGTGCTGAGCGCCGTCATCGGCGCCGGCATGGGCTTCCTGTGGTTCAACGCACCGCCGGCGCAAGTCTTCATGGGCGACACCGGGTCGCTGGCGCTCGGCGGCCTCATCGGCACCGTCGCGGTCGCCGCCAAGCACGAGGTGGTGCTGTTGATCGTCGGCGGCCTCTTCGTGCTGGAGGCGCTGTCGGTGATCATCCAGGTGGTGTCGTTCCGGCTCACCGGCAAGCGCGTCTTCAAGATGGCGCCCATTCACCATCACTTCGAGCAGCTCGGCTGGACCGAGCCGCAGATCGTCATCCGCTTCTGGATCATCTCCATCGTGCTGGCGCTGATTGGTCTCTCGACCTTGAAGCTGAGGTGAGATGATCCCGGTCACCACCTTTGCCGGCAGGACCGTTGCCGTCTTCGGCCTCGGCGGCTCCGGCCTCGTCACGGCCGAAGCCCTCGCAGCCGGCGGAGCCCGCGTCATCGCCTGGGACGACGGCGAGGCGGCGTGCGACAAGGCGCGCCAGAAGGGCATCACGGTCGCCGACCTGCGCGATGCCGTGTGGAAGACGGTCGCGGCGCTTGTGCTGTCGCCAGGCGTGCCGTTGACGCATCCGCGGCCGCATTGGAGCGTCGACCTCGCCCAGCGCGCCAATGTCGAGATCATCGGCGATATCGAGCTCTTCTGCCGCGAGCGCGCCAAGCTCGCGCCGCACGCGCCCTTCATCGCCGTCACCGGCACCAACGGCAAGTCGACGACGACGGCGCTCATCGCCCACATTCTGCGCGAGGCCGGCAAGGACGTTCAGATGGGCGGCAATATCGGCACCGCCATCCTGTCGCTCGAGGCGCCGGCCAACCATCGCGTGCATGTCATCGAGTGCTCGTCGTTCCAGATCGATCTCGCGCCGTCGCTCAATCCGACGGTCGGCGTGCTTCTCAACATCACGCCCGACCATCTCGACCGTCACGGTACAATTGAGAACTACGCCGCCATCAAGGAGCGAATGGTCGAGAAGGCGGGCCTCGCTGTCGTCGGGATCGATGACGATTGGGGCGAGGCCGTCGTGCGCCGCTGCATCTACAAGACACGTAAGGTCATCAGCGTTTCCGCCGGCGAGCGTTCCGGTGACATCATGGCGGAAGGGAGCCGCCTCATCCAGAGTCATCGGCCCCGTTGGTTGCGACCTGTGTTTCTTGCGGATCTCGATGGTGTCGGTTCGCTGCGTGGTCGTCACAACGCCCAGAACGCCGCCGCTGCGGTGGCAGCGGTTACCCAACTCTATGAGACGTTGCTGGCTGAATTCCTTTCGAATGCATTCCAGGATGCCCGCGAGAGAACCACCGAGGCCAATGGCGCCAAGCTGGTGGTGGCCAGCGACGGGGGCGTGTCGATGTCCGAGGCCAAGCTGCGCGACATCGTTGAAACGGCCAACGTCGACAACTGGCTCCTGCGCGCCGACATCCCGCAGCGCGGCATCGCAAGCTTTCCCGGCCTGCCGCATCGCCTCGAGGAGATCGGCCGCAAGGGCCGCGTGCTGTTCGTCAACGACTCCAAGGCCACCAACGCCGATTCCACCGACAAGGCGCTGGCCTCGTTCCCAGGCGACATTTTCTGGATCCTCGGCGGCAAGCCGAAGGAGGGCGGGATCGCGGCCCTTAAGCCTTTCTTTACCAAGATCGCCAAGGCCTATCTGATTGGGGAAGCGAGCGATGCCTTCGCGGCGACGCTCGACGGACACGTGCCTGCGGTCCGCTGCGGCACGCTCGATGTCGCGGTCGGCAAGGCGGCGGAGGACGCGGTGAAGTCGGCCGGCACCGAGCCGGTGGTGCTGTTGTCGCCGGCCTGCGCGTCCTACGACCAGTACCCCAATTTCGAGGTGCGCGGCGATCGCTTCCGCGCCCTCGTGAAGGAATGGCTCGCGGCGGTCGCCGCGTGAGGAGGGAGCATGGTCTCGCGGGCGGAGCGCACGTTTCTCGGCGAATGGTGGTGGACGGTCGACCGTCTGCTCATCGCCGCCCTCGGGGCGCTCATGGTCGCCGGCGTCGTGCTGCTGATGGCTGGCGGCCCGCCGGTGGCCGAACGCCTCGGCCTCTCAACCTTCCATTTCGTCAATCGGCAGGTGGTGTTCCTGCTGCCGGCGCTGCTGCTCATGGGCGCCACGTCGCTGCTGCGGCCGCGCCATGTGCGCCGCGCGGCGCTTGTCGTCTACGTGTTGTTCATGGGTCTCGTCGTGGCCACGCTTTATGTCGGGCCGGAGATCAAGGGCGCGCATCGCTGGCTCGCCTTCATGGGCGTGAGCATCCAGCCGTCGGAATTCATGAAACCGGCCTTCGTCGTGCTCGCCGCCTGGGCTTTCTCGGAGGGATCGCGCCGCAGCGACGTCCCCGGTACCTTCCTCGCCATCCTGCTCTTGCCGCTCACCATCGTGCCGCTCGTGCTGCAGCCGGACTTCGGCCAGACGATGCTCATTACCATCGTGTGGGCCGGCCTCTTCTTCATCGCCGGGCTGCACTGGTTCTGGGTCGCTGGCATCGGCGGCGCCAGCCTCGTCGGCATCGGAGCCGCCTATCAGTTCGTGCCGCACGTCAGGGCGCGCATCGAGCGTTTTCTCGATAAGTCGTCGGGCGACACGTTCCAGATCGACACGGCGCTGGACTCATTTGCGCAAGGCAGCTGGCTCGGCAAGGGGCCGGGCGAGGGCACGGTGAAGCGCATCCTCCCCGACGCGCATACCGATTTCATCTATGCGGTGACGGCCGAGGAGTTCGGCATCCTCGTCTGCCTCGGCGTGCTGGCGCTGTTCATGATCATCGTGCTGCGCGGCCTCGTGCTGTCGCGCCGAAATGAAGACCCATTCTGCCGCCTTGCCGCCGCCGGTCTCGTCATGCTGTTCGGCATCCAGGCGATCATCAACATGGCCGTGAACGTCCACCTGATGCCCGCCAAGGGCATGACACTGCCATTCGTCTCCTATGGCGGCTCCTCGCTCATCTCGCTGGCGCTCGGGATGGGCTTCCTCGTCGCGGTGACGCGGCGGCGGCCGCGAGCGCAGGTGCTGAATGAGATCCGCGTAATCAAGACGCGGCCCTCACCCTGATGGCGACGCCGCTCGTCCTTCTTGCCGCGGGCGGCACCGGCGGCCACCTCTTTCCCGCCGAGGCGCTGGCGCATGCGCTCGCCAAGCACGGCGTGCGGGTGGCGCTCGCCACCGACGCGCGCGTTTCCGAGCACATCAAGAATTTTCCCGCCGAGAGCATCTATCGCATTCCCGCCGCGACGCCCTCGAAGCAATCGCCGCTCGCCACGACAAAGGCGTTGTTCACGCTCGGTCGCGGCATCTGGATGGCGCGCAATCTGCTGCGCCACACGATCCGCCCGTCCTGTATCGTCGGGTTCGGCGGCTATCCGAGCGTGCCGCCGCTTGCTGCCGGCGCCATGGTCGGCGCGGCCACTGTCATTCATGAGCAGAACGCCGTCATGGGGCGCGCCAACCGCTTCCTGGCGCCGCGCGTCACCGCCATTGCCACCGGCTTTCCCATGCGCGGCTTGGCGGAGGCGCTCGCCGCCAAGGCGACGCATGTCGGCAATCCGGTGCGTGCCGCCGTCCTCGAAGCCGCTGCAGTGCCGTTTGCGTCGCTGTCGAACGACGGGCGGCTGCGCCTGCTCGTCTTCGGCGGCAGCCAGGGGGCGCGCATCATGGCCGACGTTGTGCCGGCGGCCGTTGCGTTGCTGCCTGACGACAAGCGCCGCCGCCTCGCCGTTACCCAGCAGGTCCGGGCAGAGGACATGGGGCGCGTCGAAGCCGCCTATGCGAGCGCTGGCATGATGCCGGACGCGCGACCCTTCTTCAACGACCTGCCGCGGCGGATCGCCGAGAGCCATCTCGTCGTGGCTCGCGCCGGCGCCTCGACCGTGGCGGAGCTTGCAGTTATCGGCCGCCCGTCCATCCTCGTGCCGCTGCCGGGTGCACTCGATCAGGACCAGGCCGCGAACGCGGCGACGCTCGGGGCAATCGATGCCGCGACCGTCATTCTGCAGCCGGAATTCACTCCCAAGCGATTGGCTCAAGAAATCGCCAACCGGCTCGATGTCCCCGAGCGCTTGACCAAGGCGGCCGAAGCAGCCAAGAGCGCCGGTATCGCCGACGCTGCCGAGCGCCTCGCGGCTCTCGTTCTCAAGGTCGGCCGTATCGCTTGAGGCGTCTGCCATGAAGCTGCCGCAGGAACTCGGCTCCATCCATTTCATCGGTATCGGCGGCATCGGCATGTCCGGCATCGCCGAGGTCCTCGCCAATCTCGGCTATCACGTGCAGGGCTCCGACACGTCGGACAATGCCAATGTCAGGCGCCTGGCTGCGAAGGGCATCAAGACCTTCGTCGGCCACAAAGCCGAGAATTTGGGCGATGCCGTCGTGGTCGTCGTGTCGACGGCGATCAAGCGCGATAATGCCGAGCTCGCCGCGGCACGGGAGCGGCGCGTGCCGGTGGTGCGGCGCGCCGAGATGCTGGCCGAGTTGATGCGGCTCAAGACCTGCGTCGCCATCGCCGGCACGCACGGCAAGACCACCACCACGTCGCTTGTGGCCACGCTGCTCGAGGCCGGCGGCTTCGATCCGACCGTCATCAACGGCGGCATCATCAATGCTTACGGCACCAATGCGCGGCTCGGGGCTGGCGATTGGATGGTCGTCGAGGCCGACGAGTTCGACGGCACCTTCCTCAAGCTGCCTGCCGACGTGTGCATCATCACCAATATCGACGCGGAGCATCTCGACCATTTCGGCACCTTCGATGCCATCAAGGACGCGTTCCGCTCCTTCGTTGAGAACCTCCCGTTCTATGGCTTTGCCGTGATGTGCATCGACCATCCCGTGGTGCAGGATTTGATTGGCGACATCACCGACCGGCGCGTCATCACCTATGGCGAGAATCCGCAAGCCGACGTCCGTCTCCTCGACGTCGATTTGAAGGGCGGCAAGAGCCGCTTCCGCGTCACCGTCCGCGATCGCAAGAGCGGTCGTGAAACCGACATAGACGATCTCGTCATGCCGATGCCCGGGCACCACAACGCACTCAACGCCACGTCGGCGATTGCCGTTGCGCACGAGCTTGGCGTGTCAGCGGAGCAAATCCGAAGGGCGTTGGCCGCCTTCGGCGGCGTCAAGCGCCGCTTTACCCGTACCGGCGAATGGAGGGGCGTCGCCATCTTCGACGACTACGGCCATCATCCAGTGGAGATCGCCGCCGTGTTGAAGGCGGCCCGCGCCTCGACCGACAGCCAGGTTATCGCCGTCGTGCAGCCGCATCGCTACACGCGGCTGTCGTCGTTGTTCAACGAGTTCTGCACTTGTTTCAACGATGCCGACGCGGTCATCGTGGCGCCCGTCTACGCGGCCGGCGAACAGCCGATCGCCGGAGCGGATCGCGACGGTCTCGTTGCCGGGTTGAAGGCCCGCGGTCATCGTAATGTCGTGGCGCTCGATCAGCCGGAGGATCTCGCCGGCCTTGTCGGCGCCATCGCCAAGCCGGGTGACTATGTCGTGTGTCTCGGGGCCGGCTCCATCACGCAATGGGCCTATGCCCTGCCGGGGGAGCTCGCGGCGCTGGGGAAGGCCGCATGAGCTTCCCCGACATCATCCCGGATTTGAAGGCCGCGATGCCGGAGCTGCGCGGGCGCCTCAGCGCCAATGCAGCGCTTGCCGATGTGACGTGGTTTCGGGTTGGCGGACCGGCGCAGGCGCTCTTCGCGCCGGCTGACACGCAAGACCTTGCCTACTTCCTCGCCAATCTCGATCAGCGCATTGCCGTGACGGCCATCGGCCTTTGCTCCAACCTTATCGTGCGTGACGGCGGCATTCCGGGCGTCACCATCCGGCTTGGCGGCAAGGCCTTCGGCTCCATTGAAATCGAGGAAGGTACGCGCCTGCGCGCCGGCACCGCCGCGCCCGACGTGAAAGTGGCGCGCGCGGCCGCCGACGCGTCCCTCGACGGGCTCGCCTTCTATCGCGGCATCCCGGGCTCCATCGGCGGGGCGCTGCGCATGAATGCCGGCGCCCATGGCGGCGAGACGACCGATGTGCTCGTCGAGGCGCGCGGCGTCGACCGCGCCGGAAACGTTCGCACGTTCAGCCATGCCGACATGGGGTTTCACTACCGGCATTCGAGCGCGCCCGAGGATGTGATCTTTACCGATGCGGTGTTCCAGGCGAAGCCGGGCGACCGCGCCGTCATCCTGGCCGAGATGGAGCGCGTGACGGAGGCGCGCGAGGCGGCGCAGCCGATCCGCGAGAAGACCGGCGGCTCCACCTTCAAGAATCCCCCCGGCGGCAAGGCCTGGCAGCTCATCGACGCAGCCGGTTGCCGCGGGCTCAGCATCGGCGGCGCCCAGGTGTCGGAAATGCACTGCAACTTCCTCATCAATCGCGCCGCCGCGACGGCGGCCGACATCGAAGGACTAGGCGAGGAGGTGCGCCGGCGCGTGCGCGAGCATTCGGGCGTCGAGCTCGAATGGGAGATCAAACGGATCGGCGTTGGGTGAGAGTCGCTTGGGCGTGACCGCTCATCCTCTCCCATAGGGTGAGGGTGCGCTGGCGAAAATCGAGATTGGAGAGCCAGGTGTCCCAACATGTCGCGGTGCTGATGGGCGGATGGTCGGCGGAGCGCGAGGTGTCTCTGCGCTCCGGCGAGGCCTGCGCCAAGGCGGCGGAGAGCGAAGGCTTCCGCGTCACCCGCGTTGACGTGGACCGCGGCATCTCCGCAACGCTCGCGGCCTTGAAGCCCGACGTGGCACTCAATGCGCTGCACGGTCCTGTCGGCGAGGACGGCACCATCCAGGGCATCCTCGAGGTGCTGCAGATTCCCTACACGCATTCCGGCGTGCTCGCCTCGGCGCTCGCCTTGGAGAAGGACCTCGCCAAGATCGTCATGGCGGCTGCCGGCGTGCCGGTGGCCGATGGGGTGACGGTGCCGCGTCTGGAAGCGTCCCGCCGCCACATTCTGCCACCGCCCTACGTGGTGAAGCCGGTCAATGAAGGCTCTTCCTTCGGGGTCATCATCGTTAAGGAGGAGCGCTCGCACCCGCCACAGGAGTTAAGCCGGCCAGATTGGCCTTATGGCGACCGGGTGCTGGTCGAGCGGTACGTTGGGGGGCGCGAGCTGACGTGCGCGGTGGTTGGCGATAAGGTGCTGGATATTATAGAGATTTTGCCATCCACGGGGACCTTCTACGACTACGATGCGAAATATGCCGAAGGCGGGTCAATTCACGTCCTGCCGGCTCAAATTAAACCAAATATTTACCGTCAGATTCAACAGTTGACGTTAACGGCGCATCAAGCTCTGGGCTGCCGCGGGGTCAGCCGTGCCGACTTCAGATGGGACGACCGTCCGGACGGGACGGGGGAGCTCGCCTGTCTCGAAGTCAACACGCAACCGGGCATGACTGGGACATCGTTGGTGCCTGAGCTTGCGCAATATGCCGGCTTGTCTTTCGGCAAGCTGATCAGATGGATGGTGGAGGACGCCTCCTGCGACAGATGAGTGCCACGGCTGCGCCGCGATCCGCCGGGATTCTTCTCGGCCGATACGACGCGTCTGCGCTCCTGCCTTCACTCCCGCGCCGGCGCCGCTTCAAGCTCTTGAATTCGCACAGCACCGTCAGCGTGCCGCTCGAGCACCGGCTGCCGCGCGGGCTCGGCATGTGGCTTACCGTCGTTTTCTTCGGCGTCATCGGTGTTTCGGGTGTGATCCTCGGCGATCACGTAAGCCAGTTCCGCGCCACCTATGGCGAGCCGCGCCACGCCTTGGCGCGAGCTGCCGGCTTCGGCATCAGCAGAGTGACGATTTCCGGCATCGCCGAATTGCACGAGAGCGAGATCCTTGCCGGTGCGGGCGTAGGCCCGAAGATTTCGCTCGTCTTCCTCGATGCGGCGGCGGCCCGCCGACAACTCGAGGCGATGCCGCTCGTCAGCGATGCTGCCGTTCGCAAGCTCTATCCGAACGAACTCACCATCACGGTGGCCGAACGCAAGCCCGCGGCTCTCTGGCAAAGGCACGGCGAGGTCTTCGTCGTTGCCGCCGACGGCACCGTCATCGATCAAATGCGCGACCAGCGGTTTCTGCGCCTGCCTTTCGTGGTCGGAGACAATGCCAATGCGCGCCTCAAGGACTACGTGGCGCTGCTCGAGGCGGCCGGTCCGCTTCGCAGCCGCATCCGGGCCGGCATCTTGGTGTCCGACCGCCACTGGGACCTGAAGCTCGACAGTGGCGTCGACGTACGTCTGCCGGAGCGTAGCGCCGCCGAGGCGCTGCAGCGCTTTGCGGCGCTGGAGCGGGAGCGCCGTCTCTCGGACAAGGACATCATCTCGGTCGACATGCGCATGGCCGACCGCGTCGTGCTGCGTCTCACCGAGGAGGCCGGCGCGGCGAGGGCGGAGGCCAACAAGAAGAAGCCGAAAACGGCCAAGGGAGCCGACATATGAGCTTCCTCCGCAAGGGCCTGACGCCGCGGCTGAAGCCGCTGTCCGCGCGCAAGACCGCGACGTTGTCGGTGCTCGATGTCGGCACTTCGAAGATCGTGTGCATCGTTGCCAAGCTCAATCCGGCGGCCGACGGCGAAGCGATGCGCGGCCGCACCCATATCGCGCGCGTGCTGGGCATCGGACATCAGCGCTCGCTTGGATTGAAGGGCGGCGTCATCGTCGACCTCGAAATGGCCGAGCGCTCTATCCGCCAAGCCGTCGATGCGGCCGAGCGCATGGCCAAGGTCGAGGTGCAATCGGTCATCGTCAATCTGACGGGCGGACGCCTGGCGTCGGAAAAATATACCGCCGGCGTCGCGGTGCGCGGCGGGGCCGTCACCAACGGCGATGTGGAGCGGGTTCTTGCCGCCGCCACCGAGCACAGCCTCAAGCCGGGTCGCGCTGTGCTGCACGCACTGCCCACCGGATATTCGCTCGACGGACAGACGGGCGTCCTCGACCCCAATGGCCTGATCGGCGAGAAGCTCGGCGTCGACCTGCACGTGGTGACGACGGAAGTGGCGGCGGCACGCAACCTCATGCTCGCGGTCGAGCGCTGCCATCTCAGCGTCGAAGCCATCGTGGCGACGCCGTATGCGTCGGGCCTGTCGGCGCTGGTCGACGACGAGGCTGACATGGGTGTCATCCTCGTCGACATGGGTGGCTCCACGACGAGCTTCGGCGTCTTCTCGCACGGCCACGTCGTGCACACCGATGCCATCGCGGTCGGCGGTCATCACGTCACCATGGACATCGCGCGCGGCCTGTCGACGCGTGTCGCGGCGGCCGAGCGGTTGAAGACGCTCTACGGCTCGACCATCGCCACGGCGTCCGATGAGCGCGAGATCATCGCCATCCCGCTCGTCGACGAAGAGGAGCGCGATATCCCGAACCACGCGCCCAAGGCGCATCTGACGCGCATCATTAAGCCGCGCGTCGAGGAAATCCTGGAGCTGGTGCGCGATCGACTGACGCACGCCGGCTTCATCGCCGATGCGCGCCGGCGCATCGTGCTGACCGGCGGCGGCAGCCAGCTCACCGGCCTTGTCGAGGTGACGCGGCGCGTGCTCGCAGCGCCCAAGGGCGGCGCACAGGTGCGCATCGGCCGGCCGCTCGGCATCAAGGGCTTGCCGGAAGCGGCGCAGGGCCCGGCCTTTGCGGCGTCAGTCGGGCTGCTGGTCTATCCGCAGGTGGCGCATATCGAGCATTTCGAGCCGAGCACTTCAGGACAGTTCCTGGCGACCGGCACCGATGGATATCTTGCCCGTATGGGGCGCTGGATTCGTGAGAGTTTTTGAGACGACGGCGAGGGCGCGGCGGCCTTCGCCATCGGATACGTCAACGAGGAGCTGGGGCGCGCGCCGGGCGCCTTTGGAGAGAGGCTACGACCATGGCGATCAAGCTTGAAGCCCCGGATATCCGGGAACTTAAACCCCACATCACCGTGTTCGGCGTTGGGGGCGCCGGCGGCAATGCCGTCAACAACATGATCGAGTCGGGCCTGGAGGGCTGCGAGTTCGTCGTCGCCAATACCGACGCGCAGGCCCTCACGTCATCGAAGGCACAGCGCATCGTGCAGATGGGCATCGCCGTCACCGAGGGTCTCGGCGCCGGCTCGCAGCCGGAAGTCGGCCGCGCTGCCGCCGAGGAGGTGATCGACGAGATCCGCGATCAGCTCGCCGGCGCCCACATGGTGTTCATCACCGCCGGCATGGGTGGCGGCACTGGCACCGGCGCGGCCCCCGTCGTGGCGCGCGCCGCCCGCGACCTCGGCATCCTCACCGTCGGCGTCGTGACCAAGCCGTTCCAATTCGAAGGCCAGCGCCGCATGAAGGTGGCGGAAGCCGGCATCATCGAACTGCAGCAATCGGTCGACACGCTCATCGTCATTCCGAACCAGAACCTGTTCCGGGTCGCCAACGAGAAGACGACCTTTGCGGACGCCTTCGCGATGGCCGATCAGGTGCTGTATTCGGGCGTCGCCTGCATCACCGACCTGATGGTCAAGGAAGGCCTCATCAACCTCGACTTCGCCGACGTACGCGCCATCATGCGCGACATGGGCAAGGCGATGATGGGCACCGGCGAGGCCTCGGGCGAGAAGCGTGCCATCGCGGCTGCCGAGGCGGCGATCGCCAACCCGCTCCTCGACGACGTATCGATGAAGGGCGCGCGGGGGCTGCTCATCTCGATCACCGGCGGCAACGATCTCACACTCTACGAGGTCGACGAAGCGGCGACCCGCATCCGCGAGGAGGTCGACGAGCAGGCCAACATCATCCTGGGCGCCACCTTCGATGCGAGCCTCGAAGGCGTCATCCGCGTCTCGGTCGTGGCGACCGGGATCGATTCCGTGATCGGCAGCAATCACGCCGAAGTTGCCGCCACCGAGAAGCGCATTGCCGAAGTGGCGGAGCGGCTGCGCAACGAGGCGCGCCAGCGTGCCCAGCACTCCCTTCAGCGTCCGATCATCGAGCCCGTCCCGCTACGCGCCGTGGCGCCTGCCCCGGAGCGCATCGAGCCGCGCATCGAACCGCGCTTGGAGCAGCCGAAGATCGCGCAGCCGGCGCCGGCTGTGGTGCGCAACGAGGTGTCGATCGAGCCCGTCGTGGCACGGCCGGCTCCGATCGAGCCCGTCGCGTCGGTCTCCACGCCAGCCGAAGCGGAGCCCGAGGAGGCACACTTCATCCCGCCGCAGGCTGAACGGGTTGTGCGACCCGCCCGCATGCCGCGTGTCGAGGATCTGCCGCTTCCGGCCCAGAACCAGATGCGCGCACGCCGCGGCGACGGTGCGACCGAGACGCCCGACCAGAAGCGCATGACGCTGCTGCAGCGGCTTGCGTCGGTGGGGCTCGGCCGTCGCGACGAAGCACCGGCTCCGCCGGTTCAGCCGCAGCGCCCGGCCGCGCGGGCGCCGGCGCCATCGAGCGTGCATGCCGAATACGCCAAGCGCCCGTCACCGCAAGCGACGCGGCCCGCGCCGCAGGCCGGGCTCGACGTGCATGGCCGCCCGGCGACGCCGGCGCGGACCATCGACGATGATCAGTTGGAGATTCCCGCCTTCCTGCGTCGCCAGGCCAACTGAGTCGCACGTTAGGCCAACTGAGTCGCACGTTAACGAAGTTGCAACCTTGCGCGGCCCGGAGCCTTCTTGGCCCGGGCCGTATCTCTTCATAAAACCCATTTTTAACAAATGCTTATGGCTGTATCCTCATAGTTACTAGATGGGTTACAGAACGTAAGAAACCGTGATTTGGCCCGATTCAATTGCCCCTCTAAGCTCCTGTTCATCGATGGGACGAAGCACCGAGAAACGGTGCTGAACGATCTCTGGGGGCAGTCAGCAGCAACGGACAAGCCAGTTCGGCGTCGGTGTCTTTGCCGACGGTGAAGCGCCTAAAGGCTTGTCCGAGACGATGACATGAAGATCAGTTGGTCAACAACGAGCCGGCAGACAACGCTCGCCGCGCCTGTGAGCCTCAAGGGGCTCGGCGTCCACTCTGGCAAAGCGGCCAAGATCGTCATCAATCCCGCTGAAGCCAATCACGGCATCCAGTTTCTCCGCACCGGCCTTTCCGGCGGTCGCGAGCGCCTCATCGAAGCCAAGCACATCACCGTTTCAGCCACCGAACTCTGTACCGTGGTCGGCGAGCAGGCGTCCGGCTCGGTGGCCACCATCGAGCATCTCATGTCGGCGCTCGCCGGGCTCGGCATCGACAACGCGCTGATCGAGATCGACGGGCCCGAGGTTCCGATCGGCGATGGGAGCGCCGCTTCTTTTGTGGAAGCCATCACGCAGGTCGGGATCAAGGCGCAAGCGGCGCCGCGCCGCTACATCAAGGTGCTGAAACCGGTCCGAGTCGAGCAGGGCAGGGGCTTTTCCGAGCTGATGCCGTTCGAGCGAGGCTTCAGGTTGGACGTGGAAATCGATTTCACCAGCGCGCTCGTCGGCCGTCAACGAAAGGCCTTCGATCTCACTCCCGCGGCCTATGCCCGTGAAATCGCCCGCGCCCGCACCTTCGGCTTCATGCGCGACGTGGAGAAGCTCTGGAAGGCCGGCTTTGCGCTCGGCGCCTCCCTCGACAACACCGTCGCCCTCGGCGAAGACCGCATCGTCAATCCCGAAGGCACCCGTTATCCCGACGAATTCGTCCGCCACAAAATTCTCGACGCCATCGGCGACTTGGCGCTTGCCGGCGCCCCACTGCTGGGCGAGTACCGCTCCTATTGCGGCGGCCACCGGCTCAACTTCATGGTCCTTGAAGCGCTGTTTGCCGACCGGGCCAACTATGCCGTCATCGAGACGGCGCCGCGTCGGGAACTCGGTCACGCCGAAGTGGCGCTCGGCATTGCGGCCCCGGCTTTCGCCCCCAATACGCGCTGACGCGGGCTTCCCAAGGTCACAAGTTCGACGGCAGGTGTGGCGGACGCGAGTTCTGCCATGGAAAGGTCGCTTTCTCACGGGATGCGAGGGGGCTGGCAGGCGGCCGATCGGGCCCGAAAACGGACGGTCCGGCTGTGGCTTAGCGAGCTTGGCGGTCTCTGCCCGATAGCCAGGATGTGGCGGGGGCGGGCGATTTGCGCTAAGAGCTTTGCGCAATCAAGAGAGCGGGATTATCGCGGCATGCGTCTTTGGGTGGGGGGTTCCGGGGTGAGGCTTTCCCGACAAGCCGTTCGCGGCATTGCCGTGGCTGTCGTTGGCCTAGGGCTCGGTGCTTGCGATACAATCGATAAGTTCGATTTGTTCGGCGCCGACAAATACAAGCCCGAGATCGTCCCGGAAGTGCCGGCTGAGCAGCTCTACAGCGAGGGCCTCAACCGCCTTCAGAACCGGAGCTATGATTCGGCGCACAAGAAGTTCGGCGATGTCGACAAGCAGCATCCCTATTCGCCGCTCGCCAAGAAGGCGCTGGTGCTCAGCGCCTACGCCAACTACGAGCGCGGCGACTACGACGAGGCGATCAGCTCGGCCAAGCGTTTCCTGACCCTGCATCCGGCCGACCCGGATGCCGCCTACGCGCAGTACATCATGGCCATGTCCTATTACAGCCAGGTGCCGGACGTGACCCGCGACCAGGAGCGCGTCGAGAAGGCAGCGCTGGCGTTGCAGGAGCTGGTCGATCGTTACCCGCGTTCCGAATACGTCAACGACGCCAAGTTCCGCATCACGGTGGTGAAGGATCAGCTCGCCGCAAAGGAGATGGAAGTTGGCCGCTACTACTTGAAGCGCCGCAACTATACGGCGGCCATCAACCGTTTCCGGCAGGTGGTGGCGCGCTTCCAGACGACACGGCACGTCGAAGAGGCGCTCGAGCGGCTGACCGAGTGCTACCTGGCGCTTGGTGTCGTCAGCGAAGCGCAGACGGCGGCCGCCGTGCTCGGACACAATTTCCCGGACAGCGAGTGGTACAAGGACGCCTATACGCTCCTTTCTAAGGGTGGCCACGAGCCGCGCGAGGACGAAGGCTCCTGGATCAGCCGCGCCTTCAGGGGCCTGACCCGCACGGTGGGGATCCGCAACTGAGCGGAGGCGCGCTTGCTCGCTCAGCTGTCGATTCGCGATATCGTCCTCATTGACCGTCTCGATCTCAGCTTTGACCGTGGTCTCTCGGTGCTGACCGGCGAGACTGGCGCCGGTAAATCCATTCTGCTCGATGCCTTCGCGCTGGCACTCGGCGCGCGCGGCGACGGCTCGCTGGTGCGCCACGGCGAGGCACAAGGGCAGGTGACGGCGCTCTTCGATCTTGAAGCCGACCATCCCGCTTGGGCCATCGCGACGAGCCACGAGATCGCCAGCGAAGGCGAGCTCATCCTACGCCGCGTGCAACTCGCCGACGGCCGCACCCGCGCCTTCGTCAACGACCAGCCGGTGAGCGTGCAGGTCCTGCGCGCCCTAGGAAGCGCGCTGGTCGAGATCCACGGCCAGCACGACGACCGGGCGCTGGTCGATGCGTCCTCGCATCGCGACATTCTCGACGCCTTCGGCGGCCTGCAAGGCGAGGCGGCCGCCGTGGCGGCGTTGCACCGCCGCCTCAGAGAGGCGGAGGGCGCTCTCAGCCTGCACCGCGCCCGCGTCGAGGCGGCGCGCCGCGAGGCGGATTTTCTGCGCCACGCGGCCGATGAGCTTGGCAAGCTTGCGCCGCAGGCTGGTGAGGAGACGGCGCTCGCCGAGCGCCGCCAGTCCATGATGCAGGCCGAGAAGGTCTTCGGTGAGTTGAACGAAGCCTTCAATGTGCTGGCCGGACAAACCTCGCCGGCGCCCTTCATCTCGGCCGCCCTGCGGCGGCTGGAGCGGCGCGCCGACCAGGCCCCAGGGCTTGTGACGCCCAGCGTCAAGGCATTGGACGCGGTACTGGTTGCCATCGACGAGGCGCGCGCCGTGCTTGAGCGGCGTCCTCGCCGAGGCCGCTTTCGATCCCAAGGACCTGGAGCGCACCGAGGAGCGCCTGTTCGCGCTCCGGGCGGCGGCGCGCAAGTTCAACGTGCCGGTCGACGATCTGGCGGCGCTGGGCAAAAATATGCCGCTGATCTCAAGGCGCTCGATGCCGGCGAGAGCGGATCTGCGTGCCCTCGAGGCGGCCGCCAAAGAGGCCGACACCGGCTATGTGGCGGCCGCCCGCGCGCTCGGCGACAAGCGCCGCAAGGCGGCGGCGGCGCTCGACAAGGCCGTGAAAGCGGAGCTGCCGCCACTCAAGCTCGAGCGCGCCCGCTTCATCACCGAGATCAGCGCCGATGAGACGGTGCGCGGCCCCGACGGTTTCGAGCGCGTCGACTTCCAGGTCGAGACCAATCCGGGCACCAAGCCCGGCCCGCTGATGAAAGTGGCGTCGGGCGGCGAGCTGGCGCGGTTCATCCTGGCGCTGAAGGTCGTGCTCGCCGACAAGGGCTCCGCCCCGACCTTGGTGTTCGACGAGATCGATACCGCGCGTCGGCGGCGCCGTCGCGGACGCCATCGGCCAGCGGCTGGCGCGGCTTGCCAATGGCGTGCAGGTGATGGCGGTGACGCACGCGCCGCAGGTGGCGGCGCGGGCGGACAGCCACTTTCTCATCAGCAAGGAACCAGCGAAGAAATCCCCCCGCGTTGTCACGCGCGTTGCGGCGCTGCAGTCCGACACGCGCCGGGAGGAGATCGCCCGCATGCTGGCCGGCGCCACCATCACGGACGAGGCGCGGGCAGCCGCCGCGAGGCTGCTCGCAGGGCCGGAGAAGCAGGCCCGTAAGACGGCTTGATCGCCCCGCGGGGCGCCATTACTCGTAGCCATGGCTTCGCCTCGTCCAAAGCCCATCGAGAAGCTGTCGCTCGCCGAAGCCGAGGAGGAGCACCGCGCCCTCGGCAAGGACATCGCCGAGCACGACGAGCGCTATCACCGCGAGGATGCGCCCACGGTCTCGGACGCCGAGTACGACGCGCTGCGGCGGCGCTACGAGGACATCGAAGCGCGCTTTCCCGAACTGCAGGACAGCCGACAGCCTCACCAACAAGGTGGGCGCCAAGCCGTCGGAGAAGTTCGCCAAGGTCCGGCATCGGGTGCCGATGCTGTCGCTCGACAACGCCTTTGCGGACGAGGAGATCGCCGAGTTCGTCGGCCGCGTGCGCCGCTTCCTTGGCCTGAAGCCGGACACGCCGCTCGCCATGACGGCGGAGCCGAAGATCGACGGCCTGTCGGTGAGCCTGCGCTACGAGAACGGCAAGCTCGTCGTCGCGGCGACGCGCGGCGACGGCGAGGAGGGCGAGGACGTCACCGCCAACGTGCGGACCATCAAGGACATCCCGCAGACCCTGCAAGGGCAGGGACGTGCCGGACATGTCGAGGTCCGCGGCGAGGTCTATATGCGGCACGAGGATTTCGCGGCACATCAACGAGCGCCAGCGAAGCGGCCGGCAAGCAGGTCTTCGCCAATCCGCGCAACTCCGCCGCCGGCTCGCTGCGCCAGCTCGATCCCGCCATCACCGCCTCGCGGCCGCTTGCGCTTCTTCGCCTATACGCTGGGGCGAGATCGAGCGGCGCTGCCGGCCGAGACGCAATTCGGAGCATGGTGCAGGCCTTCAAGCGCTGGGGCTTCCGGTCAATCCGCTCTTGAAGCGCTGCAAGAGCGTCGACGGAGCTGCTCGCCCACTATCACGCCATCGAGGCCGAAGCGCGCCACCCTCGGCTACGACATCGACGGCGTCGTCTACAAGGTCGACGACCTCGACCTGCAGGACCGGCTCGGCTTCGTCTCGCGCTCGCCGCGCTGGGCGGTGGCGCACAAGTTCCCGGCCGAGCAGGCGACCACCATCGTCGAGGACATCGAGATCCATGTCGGCCGCACCGGCGCGCTCACGCCGTCGCCAAGCTCGAGCCGGTGACCGTCGGCGGCGTCGTGGTGTCGAACGCGACGCTGCACAACGAGGACGAGATCGCCCGCAAGGATGTCCGCATCGGCGATACCGTGGTGATCCAGCGCGCCGGCGACGTCATCCCGCAAGTGCTCGACGTGTGCTCGAGGCAAGCGTCCGAAGGGCGCCAGGCCGTTACAAGTTCCCGGACAAGTGTCCCGGCCTGCGGCAGCCATGCGGTGCGCGAGGTCAATCCGCGCACGCGGCAAGGAGGACGCGGTGCGCCGCTGCACCGGCGGCCTCATCTGCCCGGCGCAGGCGGTGGAGCGGCTGAGGCACTTCGTCTCCCGCCACGCGCTTCGACATCGAGGGGCTCGGCGAGAAGCAGATCGAAGACTTCTACGCCGACGGGCTGATCACGCGCCCGCAGGACATCTTCACGCTGGAGAAACGCGACAAGCGCGCCGCCAAGAAGCTGGTGGAGCGCGAGGGCTATGGCGGAGACGAGCGTCGCGCAACCTCTTCGCCGCGATCGAGGCGCGGCGCACGATCGCCGCTCGACCGCTTCATCTACGCGCTCGGCATCCGCGCATGTCGGCGAGACCACCGCGCGAGCTCCTCGCGCGCCATTTCGGCACCTTCGGCGCATCTGCGCGAGACGGCGCCGAGGCCGCCGCCGACCGGCGATCGCGAGGCGCGCGCGCGAGCTCGACGCCATCGAGCGGCATCGGCGAGGTCGTGGCCGACGCGCTCGTCGAGTTCTTCGCCGAGCCGCACAACGAGGAGATGCTCGACGCGCTGCTCGAGGAGGTCGACGCCGGAGCCGGCCGAGCAGCCGCGGCCGCGACCTCGCCGGTCGCCGGCAAGACCGTGGTGTTCACCGGCACGCTCGACACGATGACGCGCGACGAGGCCAAGGCCATGGCCGAGCGCCTCGGCGCCAAGGTGGCGGGCTCGGTCTCGAAGAAGACCGACATCGTCGTCGCCGGCCCGGCGCCGGCTCGAAGCTCGCCAAGGCGAAGGAGCGCGGGCGTCCAGGTGATCGACGAGGACGACTGGTTCGAGCTGGTGGGTCAGGAGTGAGGGTTGTCCTTCTACCCGGCCTCGACGGGACGGGTGAGCTGTTGGAACCGTTTGTCGAAGCGATTGGCGCTCACGCCCCCGTCACCGTCGTTCGCTACCCACCAAAGGAATTCCTGACTTATCGCGAATTGGATACGCGCGTTCGCCAGGGCCTGCCCGACGACGAGCCCTACGTGCTTCTCGGCGAGTTTTTTTCCGGGCCTGTCGCCATCTTGCTCGCCGCGTCATGTCCGATGCATCTCAAGGGCCTTGTCCTCTGTTGCACGTTTGCGCGAAGTCCGCGTCGGTTGCTTGGTGGTTTGAGCAGGATTGCCGACCGGCTTCCTATCGAGCGTGTTCCGCCGGCGATCATGAGCCTCCTGCTCATGAACTCGCTTTCGCATCACGCGCTGCGATCTCGATTGGATCGTGCGTTGCGGCAGATCGCACCCGCCGTCGTTCGGGGAAGGATCGGCTCGGTGTTGGGCGTTGACGTTGTCGACCAGTGCGGCGCCATCCGTGTCCCCGTGCTCTATCTGCGGGCGGCGCGCGACCGGCTCGTGCCGGCATCGGCGTCGCGCCTGATCGCGCGCGTCGTGCCAAATTCACGCGAGGCCGTGCTCGATGCGCCGCATTTCTTGCTGCAGACAGTACCCTATCAAGCGGCGCAGATCGTGCGCCAATTCTTGTGGGAAGCGGCAGGTAGCGAAATTGTCTAGGCCGAGCCCGGCGCCGCGCGCGGGGCGCGGTGGCGCGGCGCTATTTGGCTAGGCGGCCTTCTTCGTCACCGCGACGGCGCCGACCGGCACGGAGAACCGGTCCGCCAGATGCCACGTCAGCTCGCGCAAGGAGTGGTAGCGGTAAGTCCGATCGAGAAGATGGCTCACCTCGGTCTCCTGCTCGCCGTCGCGGCGCCACAAACGGCCGATGGTGAATGTACGCAATTCATGGCGCCGGCTCTTGCGAGCGCGCCGCATGGTCAGTGTGAAGTTCATTGCTTTCCTTCGAGACCGTTCTGGCCTCGGTTCGGGACTTCGGTCCCGTCTGGTGCGCCCCTGGGTAATCAATGGGGCGCATGGTGAATGGCGAGAGGGTTGCGTTCGGCGAACCGCTCAGCGCCGCTTGAAATTCTGCGGCCGCCGTGGGGCTGCCGCAGCTGCCCGCTCGTCCTTGTGTCGGAAGATCAGCCGGCCCTTGCCGAGGTCGTAGGGCGACATCTCGACGGTGACGCGGTCGCCCGCGAGCGTCTTGATGCGGTTCTTCTTCATCTTGCCGGCCGTGTAGGCGACGATCTCGTGACCTTCGTCGAGATGCACGCGGAAGCGCGCGTCCGGGCAGGACCTCGACCACCTGACCTTCGAACTGAAGAAGCTCTTCCTTCGCCATGCGCTAAGGGTCCTGAGTTTGAACCGGAGGCGGGGGAGTGCGGTGGGCACTCCCCGCATCACCTTACGCAGATTGCAGGTTGTCGGCCGATTCGCTGCCGGTGCGGCGGTCAGTGGTCACCTCGTACGTGACCTTCTGACCTTCGCGGAGGCCGCGCATGCCCGCTCGCTCAACAGCGCTGATGTGGACGAACACGTCCTTGCCACCCTGGTCGGGCTGAATGAAGCCGTAGCCCTTCTGGTCGTTGAACCATTTCACGGTACCGGTAGCCATAGAGAGATAGTCCTTAGGTTTGATGCACGTTTGGCAGGCGGCGTCTTAGCCCCTGCCGTTTGGTCGATGTTTGGAGAGGTGGTCTGAAACGTGCGCCCGGCGTTTAGCGAGGCGAAGCGGCCCAGTCGTCCGGCCAAATCTCGATGGTCGCTATGTAGTTGAAACATGCGCCAAATGCAAGGCGTGGGGTCCCTCTCGACCCGGCATGCACGCGTCCTATTCCGCCCGGGTCGGCACCAGGCGCGGGTCCCTTGCCGCCGATTCCAGCCGCCGGAATGCCAGGAGCAACAAGGGGCAAAGGAGGATCAAGGCGGCGCCGAATTCGAAGGTGGCCCGCGCTGTGCCGGCCCAAACGGCGATGGAGCCCGCCAGTACCGCACCGACGACGATTCCGACATAGTAGACGGTGAAGAAGATCCCCATGCCCATGGCGCGGTGCTCGCTCGACAGCAGGCGCGCCGGCAGCTCCATGATGCTGCCCACCGGGATGCCGCAGAGCAGTCCCATGAGCACGAACGTCAATGCAACGTTGCCAAGGTACCCGGCGGCAATCAGCAACGCGGCCATCACCAGCGAGCCGGCAACCAGAATAAGGTTGCCATACCCTGTCCGGTCGGCGAGCACTCCGCCGAGTGGTACCGAGACGATCGACAGCCACAGCACGATGCTCACCGCCGAGCCGGCCGTGGCAATCGAGTAGCCGCGCTCAGTCAGCAGCGTCGGACCGAACGAAAACACCATGGCGAAGGCGATATTGTAAAAGCACCAGATCTGGCTGGCGGTGAAGAGGGCCGCCAAAATCGGCGCGTTCATCGGAAGGCGTTGGGGTGGCGCGGTCGTGCCGCCCGCCCTTACGGCCTCGGCGGGTGGGTCGCGATAGATCGTCAGGAACAGCACGAGGCCGAACGCAACGACGAAAGTCGAAACGATGAAGGCTCCCTGCTCGCCGAAGGTCACACCGATGGGTGGCAGGACGAGCAGCGCCAACGCGATGCCGGCCGGCCAGGAGTTGAGGTAGACGGCCATTGCGGTCGCCGTCTCGCGGCCGCTGAACCAGTCGACCACCATCTTGGTCATGACCACGCTCAGCATGACGCCGCCGGCTCCGGCGACAAGCCGGCCAATCAACTGGGCGTTCCAATCGCTCCACGCTACGGTCACGATGCCGCCGATAATGGTCAGCAGCAGACCGCCGCAGACCGCGCGCCGATCACCGAAGTGGCGCCCGATGGCGCCGCCCGGGATGGCTAGCAAGACGCCGGGCAGCAGATAGACGCCGATGAGAAATCCGATTTCGGCCAAGCTCACGCCGAGGTTGCGCTGCATCAGCGGAGCGACCGCGGCGACGTTCTCGAATTGAAAGGACATCGTCAGGCGTACTGTGAAGAGCGCCGCCAATGCGACCCAGCGATTTGACATCCGGAAAGACCCCCAACCCCGAGGCACTACCTGCCTTGCGTGCATATCGCAAGTCCTTACAACCGCGCCCGAAATTGGGCCACTCCAAGGCGGCGCATCGAGAAACGGCCGTCTGCCATGGCGCTACGGCCGCGGGCGGGGACCGCATCGAAAACGTTGTTAACGGGCTCTTAAGAGGGCCGGCGTCTGCTTACTCTCCCGCCAGGTGAAGGACGAGTTCGCGGGTGTGCGGCGCCGAGCGATGCTCGAAGAGATAGATGCCCTGCCATTGCCCGAGCAGCAGCCCGCCGTTCTCGACCGGGATAGCGAGATGCGTCTGCGTCAAAGCGGTCCTGATATGGGCCGGCATGTCGTCGGGACCCTCGATGTCGTGCACGTAGAGGCCGCGTCCCTCCGGCGCGATCTTGCGGAAATATGCCTCGAGGTCGGTGCGCACATCGGGGTCGGCGTTCTCCTGAACCAGCAACGAGCATGAGGTGTGCCGGCAATAGACGGTCAGCAGGCCTGTCGCGATGCTCTGCCGGCGCACCCATTCAACGACCGGCCGCGTCACCTCAACGAGGCCGGGGCCGCCCGTCGGAACGCTGAGGTGATGAATCAAGTGCGGCATGGAAGTTCAGGCGGCTGCTGCCGGATCCTCCTTCTCGCCTCGCGCCACGACCTTGAGCTCCTCGGCTGGCAAAGGGCGCTGCAACACCAAGGCGTCCTCGGCGGGCGCCGATAGCCACAAATCATACTGTTCTTCGCCTGTCAGCATCACGGGCATGGCCTGCGCGTGGACCGGCTTCACCACGTCGTTGGCGGTCGTCGTGAGGATCGAGAACAGCAGGTGCTTGCCCGTCTCCTTCTTGCGCTCGCCCGTCCACGGCCGCCACAGGCCCGCGAAGGCGAAGAGTGGCCGGCTGTCGTCGAGGGCGAACCAATGCGTCACCTTGGGGTGGCCGTCGGTCCATTCGCAAAACGAGGTGGCCGGCACGAGGCAGCGCCATTCCGGGCTCATCCAGCCGCGCCAATAGGACGATGCGAGGTTGCGGACATTGGTGACCGGCCGTGGGCCGGTATTGGGTGGGGGCGGGAAGCCCCAGCGCATCATCAGCATCTCGCGGCCGGCGCCGTGATTGCGGATCACCGGCGCCATCATGTCGGGGAAAATTCCAGGCAGCGGCGGCTGGTTGCCGGAATTGTCCTCAGTGATACTGAACAAATCCCGGATGGCATCCTGCGGCTTGGTCTGACTGTAAAGATTGCACATTGCGCGATGAGTAGCGCCGGCATCGGTGCGGTCAACGTCGGGCCGGTTGTGCCGAACGGACTTGTGCGCCAGCCAAATTACGCGTTGGCTCACGTGAGCAACTGAGAACAAGTCGTGTCTGATCCTGTTCTTCTCGTCCCTGGCCTTGGCTGCTCGCCGCGCCTCTATGGCGAACAAATCCCCTTGCTTTGGCGGCATGGGTTCGTCGCGGTTGCCGATACGACGCGTGACGACACGATCGCGACGATGGCGCGCCGCGCCCTCGCCGAGGCGCCGCCGCGCTTCGCGCTCGCGGGTCTGTCAATGGGCGGCTATGTCGCCTTCGAGATCATGCGCCAAGCGCCGGAGCGCGTCGCGAAGCTCGCGCTGCTCGACACGTCGGCGCAGCCGGAACGGCCCGAGCAGACGGTGTTGCGCAAGGAGCGCATCGCCTTGGCGCGGGCGGGGCGCTTTGCCGAGGTTCTCGACATGCACTTCCCGCTCCTGGTGCACCAGAGCCGGCGGACCGACGCCATGCTCAAAGGGATCGTGAACGCCATGCATGAAGACGTTGGCGCTGCAGCCTATCTGCGTCAGCAGCACGCCATCATGGCTCGCGCGGATTCAAGGCCGCTGCTGGCCGCCATTTCCTGTCCAACATTGGTGCTGGTGGGCGACAGCGACGAGCTGACGCCCCCTGCCCACGCCGAGGAAATGGCGGCCGGGATCAAAGGAAGCCGGCTTGTCGTGGTGACGGCATGCGGTCACCTCGCAACCCTCGAGCGGCCGGCCGAAGTCAATGCGGCGCTCGAAGAATGGATGAGCGCTTGAAGCAAAGTCCCCGCGAAGCTCAGGGGGTGGAACGCGCAGAGGCGCTCTTGTGCCGCTTGAGAACGGCAACGATCGCCTGCCGCAAGGCATAGGCGTCGTAAGGCGGCACGATGGTAACGCCCGCCTGCTCACCCAAACCGCAGGCCGCGGTGGCGATCACCGGCAGGCCGGCGGCGAGGCCGTGCAGCAGCGCGCGGGGCTGGTGCTCGACGATTGCCGGCAACACGACGGCGGCGAGGCGATCGGGCAGGGCGCCCTTGTGCTGATGTGCGTCGACATCCCTCCAGAAATGGCCGGCGGTCTCCCGCGCCGCGCCAGTGACGAGGAGCGTCACATCGAGCCCCTGCAAGGCCTCGCGCAGCTGATAGGCGCCTTTGCGGCCGAGGGCCGAGGCCGGGAACAGGATGGTGTGGCCACCAGCGGCGATCGGTGCTGCGGCGGGCGAGATCCAATTCAGCAATACCGTCTTCCTCGGGAAGAGGCGCGCGATCTCGGCGTGCGGCGTGTAGAGCCGCTCAGCGGCTTTCAGCGCCTGGGTCTCAGCGGCGACCAACTCGGCAGGCGCACGGAAGTCGCCAAGCGTCGGACTTTCCGGATAATGCAGGAGGGCATCGTCAAGGCGGGCCTGCAATTCACCCATCGGCCAGCGGTCCATGAGCACTTCGAAGGAGCGGCCCTGCAGCGCGCCGAGGCTCCACAGGTGCGGCAACAGGCTTTGCGAGATCACCACGTGGGTGTGGAGATGCGAGAGCCGCTTGGCATAGTGGCGAGCGAGCCTTTCGTCATAGGCCAAGAGCAGGCTCTGCAGCGCTTGGCCCTGCGTGGGGGCGTACCGCAAGCGCAAGGCGCGCGAGAGCGCGATCAGCGGCGCGTTCACCTCGGTGCCGCAGCTACCCGTCGGCCAGCGATAGCGCGGCCGTGTCGACTTGAGCGGCACGAACAGCGCATCGAAGGGTGTCGCCCGCTCGGCCAGCAGCTCAGCGAATTCCGGCATGGCGGCATCAACCAGCCAGGCCGTCGGCCGACGGGAGCTCTGGGCCAAATCCGGGTCGTGCATGTGGCACCCCGTTTCGTTGCAGCTGTTGCAATCTTGCGCGGCGGCGCGCGCGTCCGGCCCGTCGCGGTTGACGACGGTCGCCGGCGCGCCGGCCTTTGAGCGGATGACGATTTCGAGGTCCCGCGCCGTCAGGCGCGCCTCGATACGGAAAGCCTGCGGGGCGGCGAAACGCAGATCGACATAGTTCCAGAACACGGTCGCGTCGCGCCCCTGCGCGGCACGCGAGCCCGGCACGATGCGGCTATGGGCGTGGCGCTCGACGACACTAAAGCCAGCCCTCAAGGCGGCCTCGTAGAGTGCGTTGGAGAGTTGGCAGAGGCCGCCGCCCGTCGAGGCGATAAGGCAGCCTTCGCGCAGCTCGCGTCCCTTGACGAAGCCGCGGCGCGCCACCGGCTTGCCGATCTGCTTCCAGAAGCTGAACACCGCGCCGGCCTCGATCTCGACGCCGTCGAGGCCGCCAAGTGCAACGCGCAGATTCTGAACCTTGCCGGCGGTCAGCGCCTGTTCCTTGTCGCCGCCCTTCGTGGTCCACAGCGGCGAGCGCACCGATGCCACGATCGGCGCATGGGCAAGCGCGGCGGCTTTGGCGTGGCGGTTGACGGGCGTGCGCGCGGCGATCTCGCCCAGCCGCCGCAAGAGCCGGAACACGCTGGCCTTCATGCCGAACACCAGCATGTCGAGCCGGCTGGGCACGTGACGGGCAGGCAGCTGGCGCTGCGGGACGGCGGACATCAGAGCCTCGGCGGTTCGCCCTGCCACCAAGCAGGCGGGCTGTCTCGCGTCGGTGCGGCGGCGCACACGGCTTCAGCCTTGCCCTGGAGGGAGTTCTGCCGGGCTCGCGCGGTCGCCGCAGGCATGGTAACCCGCCCCATGCTCGAGGGCCTGCCGCCTCACAAGCCGACGCGCGTCATGCGCCTGGCCACCGACGAAACCTCGGCGCGCGCCATGATCGATCTGATCGGCGAGATTTTCGACCCGGCCGAGACGGCAGTGGCGGCCTTCGAGACGGCCGGCGGCAGGTGGCTGCTCGAGGCGTATTTCGCCCGCGACCCCGATGAGGCGATGGTGCGGGATCTCATCCGGCCCATCGTCGGGCAATGGGCCGACCGCGCCGCCTTTGCGGCCCTCTCGCCCACCGACTGGATCAAGGCAGGTCTCGCGGTCCTCAAGCCGGTGCGGGCCGGGCGGTTTCTCGATTCATGGCAGCCACGACAGGGTGGCTGTCGCCGCGAACGACATCGGCATCCGCATCGATGCGGCGCTCGCCTTCGGAACCGGACATCACGGGACGACGCTCGGCTGCCTCGAGGCACTCGACGCAGAGCTGAAGCGGCGCCGGCCGCGCGCCGTGCTCGACGTGGGCACGGGCACCGGCATCCTGGCGATCGCGGCCGCCAAGGCCCTGAAACGGTCGGTCGTTGCCGGCGACATCGATCCCGTCGCCGCCGCGGTGGCGCGCGGCAATGCGTGTGGCAACGCGGTCGCGGCATGCGTTCAGGGTTTACGCTGCCCCAGGCCTTGGCCACGCCTCAGCGCGCCGCCGCCGACATTTCGACCTCGTCTTTGCCAATATCCTGGCGACGCCGCTGAGGCGTCTTGCGCCCTCGCTTCGCGCCGTGCTGCGGCCCAGCCGCGGCGTTCTCGTCCTCTCGGGCCTTCTGGCGCGCGACGTACCCGGCGTGCTATCCGCCTACGCCGCGCAAGGGCTACGCCTCTCGCGGCGCATCGAGCACGACGGTTGGGCGACGCTGACCGTTCGCGATGGCGGCGCCGCGCCGCGGCGTCGTGCGAGGAGCGCGTGATGCCGCGGAGCCAGTTCCAGTCCTTCGACGAGACCACCGATCCGTCGCACGGCCCGGCGCGGCTTGCGGCGCTGAGGGCCGAGCTTGCCCGCCGCGACCTCGACGGCTTCATCGTGCCGCGCGCTGACGAGCATCAGGGCGAATATGTGCCGAAGAATGCCGAGCGTCTTGCCTGGCTCGCCGGATTCACCGGTTCGGCCGGGACGGCGATCGTGCTTAGGGACAAGGCCTGCATCATCGTCGATGGCCGCTACACGCTGCAGGCGCGCGAACAGGTCGACACGACGGCATTCGTGCCCGTTCCACTCGCGGACAAGACGCCTGAGGCGTGGATCGAGGACAATCTGCCGTCCGGCGCGACGCTGGCGTACGATCCATGGCTGCACACGCCGGATGGGGTGAAGCGATTGAGCAAGGCCGCGGAGCGCGCCGGCGGCCGCCTCGTCGCCGTCGAGTCCAATCCGATCGACGCCGTCTGGTCGGATCGGCCGAACGCGCCGGCCGCGCCGGTCAGGCTCCACGATATCAAGTTCGCGGGCGAGAGCGCCGATGCCAAGCTGACGCGCATCCGCGAGCAGATGGCGAAGCAGCGTCTCGACGGGCTCGTCGTCAGCGATCCGCACAATCTCGCATGGGCGTTCAACATCCGTGGCGGCGATGTGCCCCATACGCCGCTGCCGCTTGGCTACGCGCTCCTGCCGCGCGACGAAAAGCCGATGCTGTTCCTCGATCCGACAAAGCTCGGCAACGAGGTGCGGCAGGCATTGTCGGGCGTCGCGAGGCTGGCGACGCCGACGGATTTTCCCGCCGCGATCGCGGCCTTCGCCAAGAGCGGCGCCAAGGTCCGCATCGATGCCGGCACTGGAGCGGCGGCGCTCGAGCAGATCGTCAGCGGCGCTGGCGGGATGCCCGACGTGGCACCGGACCCGATCGCCTTGATGAAAGCGAGCAAGAATGCCGGCGAGATCGAAGGCTCACGGGCCGCGCATCGGCGCGACGGTGCTGCGGTCACGAGCTTCCTCGCCTGGCTCGACGGCGAGGCGCCGAAGGGTCGGCTCACCGAAATCGAAGCGGCCGAGATGCTCGAGGATTTCCGCCGTCGCACCAATGCGCTGATGGATCTCTCGTTCCCCACCATTTCGGGTGCCGGCCCCAACGCGGCGTTGCCGCATTACCGGGTCACCGCGCCGCTCCAACCGCGTCATCGGCCCCGGTATCTTCCTCGTCGATTCCGGCGCGCAGTATCAGGACGGCACCACCGATATCACGCGCACTGTCGCGGTCGGCCCGCCGACGCCCGAGATGCGGGCGCACTACACGCGCGTGCTGAAGGGCCATATCGCAATCGCCACCGCCATATTTCCCAAGGGCACGTCGGGAGCGCAGCTCGACGCCTTCGCGCGCCGGCCGCTGTGGGACATCGGCACCGACTTCGACCACGGCACCGGCCACGGGGTCGGCGCCTACCTCTCCGTGCACGAGGGGCCGCAACGCCTGTCCAAAGTCGGCACCGTGGCGCTCGAGCCGGGCATGATCCTCTCCAACGAGCCCGGCTATTACCGCGAGGGTCACTACGGCATCCGCATCGAGAACCTGATCCTGGTCGAGGCGCGGCAGATCGAGGGCGCCGAACGGCCGATGCTGGGCTTCGAGACGTTGAGCTTCGCGCCCATCGACACGTCACTCATCGCGCCCGAGCTGATGACGGTGCAGGAGATCGCCTGGCTCGACGCATACCACGCCAAGGTGCGGGAGGTGGTGGCGCCGCTGGTCAATGTGGCGACGCGAACGTGGCTCGCCGCCAAGACCGCGCCCCTCGGCGCAAAATAGCAGGCAACAAAAAGCCCCGCCGAAGCGGGGCTCTCGTGTATCAGTTGGCGGGAGCCCGCCTCACTCGCAAACCTCTTCGCGCTGACGGCGCCAGCCGTAACCCTCGATCCAGACGCGGCGGACGACCATACGGCACTCGGGCTCGTCCTCGACGACCACGGGCCCGGGGGCAGCACCGGCGGCGCCGGCCGCGATGGCCGCGCCAAGCGCCAGACCGCCGACGATGCCGGCGGCGGCTGCGGCGTTGCGGCCGCTGCGGGCTTCGGCGGGCGCAAAGGTGACGAGCGCCAAAGCGAGGCCGGCGGCGGCAGTGGCCAGGGTTTTGGTGGAAACGAGGCTCATTGAGCTCTCCTTGAGGGGGTGAACGGGGGCTTTCGGGCTATGTGCCAAGGCTAAGCCCGGCAAGCACGGCCTTTTTGTGGCGTTGTGCCAGGCTGGATCTTGCCGCGCAGTCTTTAACGATTGGCTAACGTTTCGGGAAGGCGGCAAACGAAACCCCGCTTCGCAAGAAGCGGGGTTTGCGTCGACCAGAATCTGGCTGGTCATTGGATGGTTAGTCGATCACCTGCACGATGCGGCGGGTGCCCGGATCCACCAGCACGGCGCGGTTATTGACCACCGTGTAGCGGTAACCCCTCACGCCATAGTCGGCCGGCACGTCATAGAAGCGCACGCCGCTCGACGGCAGCACCGTACCGACGCGGACCTCTTCGCGGAACGTGTAGGACGGCGTGCCCTGCTCCACGACATAAGTGCGGAAGCGCGGCTGGACGTCGGGGTGAGTCCGCCCACGATGGCGCCGGTCACGCCACCCACGGCGGCGCCAATCGGGCCGCCCACGACGGCACCGCCAGCGGCACCGGCTGCGGCGCCCGCCGCCGAACCTTCAGGGTTTTGCGCCTGCGCCGCGAACGGCAGAGCAGCAAGCAGGGCGGAAGCAACGATCAACGATTTGCGCATGTCTTTTCTCTCCTTTTGACCCGTCTCGGAAAACGCCTCGCGTCCGCGACGGTTCCGCATTGCGCGAGAGGTGATCACGTGCGCCAGCGCACATCGCTGGCCCTTGGGCGCAGGTCAATTCCGAAGCCACGCTCGTGCTTCCCGGCATTTCTTTTTGTCGCGGCGCGCGACAAGCGACATATCGCACAGACGCGGAACAACTTCGCGCGTATGCGGGTCGCTCGCCCCCTCTAGGTTCCGCTGTTTGCCGAGTGCACCCATGAGACACCGCGCCATCATCAGGACGGCCACCATCGTGTCGTCGCTCATCGTTCTTTCGGCACCGCACGTGGCCGTGGGGCTCATGGTCTGGCAGACGACCGGACCCTCGTCGCTCAACAGCTCGGCGCAGGCACGCGCCATCTTCGACACCCGCGAGCCGACGCGCCTGCGCTAGGCCGGTCGGCGACCGACAGCGGCGGCCCAGCCTCGGGCAGGCTCTATT
The DNA here is from genome assembly GCA_963812775.1 of uncultured Alphaproteobacteria bacterium. Taxonomy (GTDB): domain Bacteria; phylum Pseudomonadota; class Alphaproteobacteria; order Rhizobiales; family Beijerinckiaceae; genus CAWEWH01. Next base: position 271,915 of record CAWEWH010000009.1, on the reverse strand, counting down.
TCCCCCACTTCCGCGCGCAACTTCCCCGCGAATCACGCATATTGAGCGGCGGGAGCCACGTGAATGCGGGACGATGGTGGGGCGGACCCTCGTGCGCCGCGAGGGCGCGAGAACAGCGAAGGTCCATACGTTTTTCTGTCCACGGTCGCCGCGCGGCCGCTCGACCGGCGCCTGGCACTCGCGGTCGTCGCCGTTTCGGCGGCCGTTTTCGCGCTCCTGGCGCCGTTCGCGCGCGTGCAGCTTGCCCCGGTATGGGCCTTCATCCCCGCCTACCAGTCGGCGCTGGCGCTGAGCGACCTCATCACGGCTGTGCTGCTCTATGTGCAGTTCCCGATCCTGCGCTCGCGCGCGCTGCTCGCGCTGGCGGCCGGCTATCTGTTCACGGCGCTTATCGCCGTCGCGCACGCGCTGACCTTTCCGGACCTGTTCGCGCCGGGTGGTCTCCTGGGTGCCGGACCGCAGACGACGGCCTGGCTTTACATGTTCTGGCACGCCGGCTTCCCGCTCGCCGTCATCTTCTATGCGCTCGTCAAGAACACGCCGCTCGATCGCTCGCGTGGGGTGGCGGGCGCCATCGCGGCGAGCATTGCGGCCGTCCTCGCCGGCCTCCTCGTCGTGACGCTGATCGCCACCGTCGCGCATGCGGAGCTGCCAGCCATCATGCGCGGCAACAATTACACGCCGGCCATGATCGTCGTCGTCTCCTCCGTATGGGGCTTCAGCGTCGCGGCGCTCGCCGCGCTGTGGTGGCGCCGCCCGCATTCGGTGCTCGACGTCTTGGCTCATGGTGGTGATGTGCGTGTGGCTGGCCGACGTGGCGCTGGCCGCCGTGCTCAATGGCGGACGCTTCGACCTCGGCTTCTATGCAGGGCGCATCTACGGGCTCCTGGCCGCCACGTTCGTGCTCATGGCCCTGCTCATCGAGACGAGCGGCCTCTACGCCGAGCTGGCGCGCCTCTTCGCCCTCACCAGCTCGAGTGCGCGGGCCGAGATCGCCGCCGTCAACGCCCGGCTCAACGCCGTGCTCGAGTCCTCGCCGCTCGCCACCTTCAGCCTCGACAAGGTCGGCCGCGTCATGACCTGGAACGCCGCGGCGGAACGCGCCTTCGGCTATCGCCTCGCCGACGTTAAGGGCAGCTTCTTCGCGCGCCTGCCGGAAACCGAGAGTGGCGGTTTCTCCGCGCAGCACAAGCGCGTCGTCGCCGGCGAGCGGCTCGACGGCGTGGAGCTGCGCTGGCCCTGCGGCGACGGTCGCGTCATCGATGTCGTGTGGTCGGGCGCGCCAATCCGCGAGGGCGGGGCGCGCATCGGCGGCGCCGTCTACCTCGCCGAGGACGTGACCGAAAAGCGCAAGCTCGAGCGGCAGCTGGCGCAGTCGCAGCGCCTTGAGGCGGTGGGGCAATTGACCGGCGGCATGGCGCACGATTTCAACAACCTGCTGACGGTCATCATCGGCAACCTGGAAATGACCATCGAGGATTTGCCGGGCGACGACTCCACCGGTGAGACCGACAAGCTGTGCGGCGAAGCCCTCGACGCGGCTGTCAGGGGCGCCGAGCTGGTGCGCCGCCTGCTCGCCTTCTCGCGCAACCAGCCGCTGGCGCCGCGGCGCATCGATGCAGCCGTGCTGCTGGGCAACATCGAGCCGCTCCTGGCGCGCACGCTCGGCGAGAACGTCCGCGTGCGCATGCGTCTTGGCGGCGACATCTGGCCGGTCCTTGCCGACCCGAGCCAGCTCGAGAGCGCCGTGCTCAATCTCGCCATCAACGCGCGCGACGCCATGCCGAAGGGCGGCGTCGTGATGGTGAGCTGCGAGAACGCGCCCCTCGACTACGTGGCGGCAGAGGCTTCCGGCCTCACGCCCGGCGACTACGTCATGATCAGCGTCGGCGACACCGGTTCGGGCATTGCGCCCGACATGCTGGGGCGCGTCTTCGAGCCCTTCTTCACCACCAAGGAGATGGGCAAGGGCTCCGGCCTCGGTCTCAGCATGGTGTACGGCTTCGCGCGCCAGTCGGGCGGCATCGCCACCATCTACAGCGAGATCGGGCATGGCACCGAGGTGCGGCTGTATCTGCCGCGCGGCTCGGCCGCTGCAGCGCGCGAGGAAGAGCCGCGCGAACAGGCACCCGGCTCCGGGGCGGCGAGCGCATCCTCGTGGTCGAGGACAAGCCCAATGTGCGCAAGACCGCCGTCGCGCTGATCGAGGGCCTGGGCTACCGCAGCGTCGCGGCCGCGAACGCCGAGGAAGCGCTCGGCATCGTCGCGGCGGGCCAGCGCTTCGATCTCCTCTTCACCGACGTGGTCATGCCGGGCAAGATCGGAGGCATCGATCTTGCCAAGGCGGTGCGCCGGCGCTTTCCCGGCATTGCCATCGTGTTCACGACCGGTTTTTCCAATCCGGAGGCCACCATCGCCGAAGTGTCGGCCCTCGGGGCCACCGTCATCAGCAAGCCCTACCGCAAGGGGGCGCTGGACGAGCATCTGCGGCGAGCCCTGGCCGGCACCCGGGTGAAGGAACGGGCCTGACGAGGGTATCGGCCGCACCGTTGTTGCGCTGCGTAACGCCTGAGAACAGTTGAATTTCTCCTGCCCGGGGCAGAACATGACCACGCCATGTTGAGGGGCTCTGAAGGGGCGAGGGTGGAAGCGACGCTGCCGCAGACCGACTGGTATGTCTACGCCGCCGGCGTGCAGGCGGGGCCGTTCGCATTGGCGCAGGTGCGCGAGCAGGCGCGGGCCGGCTCGCTGTTTCCCACCGATCTCGTGTGGTGCCCGGCTTTCGCCGACTGGCGCGACGCGGCCGGCGTGCCGGGCCTCTTTCCGGCCCCGGCGCCAGCTCCGCCCAAGCCTGCCCCGAAGCCGGCGCCCTTCGGCCGGCGCGCCGGCGGCGACGCGGCCCGGCAAGCCGGCGACGCGGCCCGGCAGGCCGCGCAGGCGCTCGGCCCCTTCCTGCAGCAGACCGGCGCCCTGCTGCGGCAAGCCGGCACCCGCGGCGCGCACGCCGCAAGCGCGCTGACGGGGGAGGTGAGGGGGCATCTTGGCAGCGCCGGCGCCCGGCTCGGCGAGACGGGCGCAAGCATCGGCGCCGCGGTGGCGGCCGCCAAGGCGAGATGGCAGGCGCGCGGCGAGGCACAGCCCGAGGCGCAGCCGGCAATGTTCGGAGCGACGGCGGCGCCAGGCGCGAGCGATCAGCATGAGGTCGTGCCGGGCTCGGCCAGCGCCGCGCTCGCGCGCCTGCGCCTCGACCCGCTGATCGCGCAGCGGCGGCGCGAGACCGAGGCGCGCCGCAGCCTCGACGAGGCCCCGGCGACGCGCCGCGGCCTTGACGACATGCCGGGCCCGCGCCGCGCCCTCGACGAGGCGCGCAAGCCGGCGCGCGAGGCGGCTCCCGCAAGTCGAGGTGCCGCGGCGGCGATCCCGGACTGGCTGCTTGCCCACGAACGCGGGGGCACGAAGGCCGGCGCGGCCGCGATCGCGACCGCGACGGCTCCGATCGCCCGCGACAGGACGGCCGAAATCACCGAGCGGGCGGCGGCGGCGCTGCGCGCCGTCGAGCGGGTGCCGGCCAGCAACTACATCGCCCGGCATTGGCGCGGCGAGCTCAGCCTGCCGGTGTCGTTCTGGGTGAACGGCGTCCTGCTGCACGTGCTGGCGCTCGCCATCGCGGTCGGCTTCGCGTTCAGCGGTCTCGAGATCAACAGCAACTACCGCAGCGTCTTCGCGGCCGTGAGTCTGTTCGGGGCGGGCTTCATCGTGCTGACCGCCTGGCAGATCGTGGGCATCTGGCGCGTCGCGAGCCACCACCAGGCGCGCGGCGGCGCCATGTGGGCGCTCGGCGCCAAGGCGCTCGTCGTGCTGGCGCTCGCCAACGTCGCCTATGGCACGGCCGCCAATGCCGGACCGCTCTACGTGGCGGGCCTCAAGACGGTGATCTCCGGCGACCCGATCGGCCGCGTCGCGGTCAGCGCGCTGCGCGGCGGCCACGAGATCGAGATCAAGGGGCCGCTCGGGGTCGGCGCGGCGCGGGCCTTTCAGGACGTGCTCAACGTGTCGCCGCGGGCCCGCGTCGTGCGCATCGATTCCGAGGGCGGCTGGAGCAACGAGGCGCGCGACATCGGCCGGCTCATCGGCGAATACAAGCTCGTCACCCTTGTGGAAGGCCGCTGCTTCGCCGCCTGCCTCGACGCTTTCCTCGCCAGCGGCGAGCGCTGGGTGGCGCCCGACGCCAAGCTCGGCCTCGCGGCGCCCACGAACCCCATCCTCGAGCGCGCCGGGCAGCCGCCGGCCGCACTCCTCGAGCGCACCCGCCGCCACCTCGTGTCGCTCGGCGTGCCGGAGCCGATGGCCGTGCGCGCCATGGCGACGCCGCCGTCCGCCGTGTGGGTGCCGACCCAGGCGGAACTGCGGGCCGCGCGCCTCATCACCGGCGTCGCCAATATCGATCTCTACCGCCGCACCGGCGCGCTCACCGAGGTCTTGACCGACGATTTCGCCCGCGACGAGCTCTTGAAGCAGCCGCTCTACCAGTCGGTCGCCAAGGCGGAGCCGCGCATCTTCACCGACTTCGCCGATCGCCTGGCGGTCAGGCTGCGCCAGGGCGTGGCCTGGGAGGAGGCGGCGCTCGCCGCCAAGCCCGTCGTCGCCAACCTTTTGCAGAAATATCTGCCATTCGCGGCCGATGACGACATGGCGGCCGGGGTGGCGCTGAACGTCGACTATATGGGCCGGCTGATCGCCGACGATCCGCAGAGCTGCGTGGCCATCGGCGATCCGGCCAAGGGCGTCGTGCTGCGCGCCGATCTCTCGCGCTACGCCGATCTTGCTGCGCGCGAGAGCGAGCTCGCCGGCGGCATCATCGCGTCGGGCGCCGGCCGTCCGTCGCGGGCGCCGCTGCCGAAGGATGTCGAGCAGATTCTGCCCAGGATGCTGGCCCGCATCGAGGCCAAGCGCCCGGGCAGCGGCGCGCAGATGAAGAAGACGGCGCTGTCGTCCACCGATTACGCGCTCCATTGCCAGCTGCTCATCGACCTCTTCGGCGAGGCGCTGGCGCTGCCGCCGAAGGAACGCTTCCTGGTGCTGCGCTATCTCTTGGCGCCGCGGTGATTACCCTCCCCTTGAGGGGGAGGGTCGATTGTTCGGAGCGTCAGCGACGAACAATCGGGGTGGGGTGAATTCATCTCCATGGCTCGTGTTTCTCACCCCACCCCGATGCTCCTTCGCTTCGCTCAGGATCATCGACCCTCCCCCTCAAGGGGAGGGTGAAGGAAGAGGCCACACCCTCGCGTTTTCGCGGTTCCTGAGAACCCGAAGCCTGGGAGCGGTGCGGCCCAAATTCAGGAAGGGCCCACGCGGGAGGTCCGAGCGGCGGGCGCCAAACGGCGCGAGCGCTCAGAAGAACGTTTTCATTTCAGGAAGCCGCCGGGCCAAGCGCCCAGACCTCCCGCGCACGGTGTTTTGTGGCCAGCACGCTCCCGGAATCGCGCGTTGCCTCCCGCAACCGTCCACGGCGTTGACATGCCGCTTCTCCCGGCAGAGGGCCGGGTCGATCCGTAAAGCGCCTTTGACCGCCCCGCCTCCCGTCTGCGAACGGGAGTTGGAGCCACCGCCCAACCCGCACTGGCGCGTCCCTTTCGGGCCACCAGCGCAAGGCCATCGAGACATCGCCACGCGTCACCGTGGGTCCGTCTCTCTGCGGTCACCCACACCTGGCTCGCAAGGCCTTGCGCGCCCTTCCGGGGACCGGGTATGCCCAACATAGCCTGAGAGGCAACCCGTGTCAAGCATTGTTTCCCGCTAAGAGACATTTTACCCATGCCCTGTCACCTCGCGCCGGTGCGGCGACCACGCGCGCCCACCCTCTCCCTTGGCGGGAGAGGGTGGCGCGAGCCTTGGCGAGCGCCGGGAGAGGGGGGCAGTGTCCGGCCTCTGTCGTCGGCGAGATCTCGTGAGCGAACAACTCTACGTCGCGCTGCGGCCCCCTCTCCCGCCGCTTGCTGACGCAAGCGGCACCCTCCCCCGCAAGGGGGGAGGGTGTTCCGCGTCACCGCCTCGCGTCATCCGCCCCCGTCGCCTCGCGCCCCTAAGCCGCCAGCCCCTGCCGCCAGCGGGCGTCGCGGGCCGAGGGGCGGCGGTGCAGGCGCTGATCGAGCAGCGCGCCGGCTTTGGCGGGCTCGCCCGCCTTCATCAGCGCCACCAAGAGCGTGTCCTCGATGATCTCGCGCTGCGCATGGCTGCCGCCGATGCGCACCACCTCGGCGGCCGCCGGCTCCAACAGCTTCACGCAGCCCGCATAGTCCTCGTTGGCGAAGGCCAGCACGGCGCGGCAGACCGCCGGCACCACCGCGCCCGGCGCGAGCTTGCCGTCGGCGAGGCGCTGCTCGAGCGTCGCGACGCGCGCCTCGAGCGCCGCGCGGTTGCCGGTGGCCGCCGCCACGATGGCCATGTGCACGTCCGCGAAGGCGATGCCGGCGCGCGGGAAGGAGCGCTCCGCGTAGGCCGCGGCCGCGCCCCACAGCTCGCCCGGCACGGCATGGCCATAGACCTGCGCGCGCCACAAGAGCGAGGCGGCGTCGGTCACCACGTTGAGCGCCGGCGCGGCGCTGACGGCCGGCTCGATGCGCGCCGCATAGACGGCGAGCGCGCGCTCCGCGTCACCCGCCTCCAGCGCCAGCAACGCCTCGTGCCAGGAGATGTGGCCGTAAAGCAGCGCCGTGCGCTCGTAGCCCGGCAGCCAGTCGTCGATCAGCGCCGCGGCGTCGGCCGTCGAGCCGTCCTCGAACATGGCGTGCGCCAGGGCATGCACGGCGTTGGCGTTGGCGCGGCGGCGTGTGAACGCACGCTCGGTGAGGCGGCGGCCATGCGCCACGTTGCCGTTCTCGGTGTGCGACCAGCCGTGATGGGTGAGGAACCACCAATCGTCGCCATAGTGGCGCGCGTGGCGCTCGACGAGATCGACGCGGGCCTGGTCGTGATCGGGCATGCCCGAGAAGGCGAAGAGCCCGAAGGCGCCGAGCGGCAGCATCAGCACCAGGGCATCGCGTGGCCAGTCCTCGAGATGCTTAAGCGTACAGGCGAGCGCCTTTGCCGACTGGCTCTCGACGCTCAGCGCCAGGGCCTCGACATGGCTCCGCTCGCGCGCCGCGCCGTTCCGCGCGACGAGCGCCCGGGCGGTGGCGGCCCGCGTTCGCGCCGCCTCGGCCTCGCCGTAGGTGAGATGCAGGCGGGCGCGCGCGATATGCGGCAGTGCGAAGTCGGGATCGGCCGCGATGGCGCGCTCAAGCGCCGCCGCTGCGCCCGGCCAGGCGGCGAGCAGGAGATCGACGCCGTCGCGATAGGCTTCTGCCGCCGCATCGGACGCGGTGGAGACGGGAAGGCCGTAGCGGTCGGTGTGCATGGGGCGAGTGTGGGGCGGGGAGCGGGAGCGGGCAAGGGGCGCGGCAGGCCCGCCTGCCGGGTGGAGCGGCGTTCTAGGCCGTGTACTCATTGAAGCGGCTGGCCGACTGATATCCGCTCACCCTCAACAGCGGCGGAAAAGCGGAATCGTCCGAGGTCGCAAAAGTGCCAATAGCGGACATCGGGCGATGCCGCGTTGCGGATTCTTCAATAACCAGGCACGCCAACCCCCCGGTACCTTCGAAAGAAAAGCTTTCAAATGAGGCATCACAAGTTCGCTGCGAGCCCCTGCATCGATGTGATCGCACTCCGATAAGCTGACGTAGGTCGCGTTCGGAAGGTCAGATGCCAGTTGCCGCACCTTTGCGAGGCGCGGATCGAGTTCTCCCACAAAAAAGAAGACAGGGCATCGTCATCGAGGGCAACACGTCGGCGTTGGACTCGCGATCTTGGGTCAACGCGCGCAAGGCATCGAGGTCGTTGGCCAGAAGACGTGACCGCATTCGCCGGCGTAAGGCGGGTGCCATAGGCCCGATTGAGCATCGCCGCAAACGCGTTGCGGTCGCGCGATATCACGTCGCGGAATGGTTGCATGTCTTCCGGGTAGGGATGAGACCCGCCTAGAATGAACGAACGGAAGCGATCCGGCGCATGTTTTGCGAGAGCAAATCCGACCCAACCACCCAGCGAGTATTCGCAATAATCGGCGTACCAAACGCCGACTTCATCGAGCACCGCGACAACGTCGGAAGCGCGCAGCGCAAGATCGTACGCTGCGGGATCGTGTGGCTTATCGCTTTGGCCATGCCCCCTTAAGTCGGGCAAGATCACTTGATGATCCGCTTTCAAGGCATCGAACTAGTGGTTCATTTGGCGTGCGGCCGATGTGCGTTCTGGGTCATGAGCTGAAAGGCTCGCCGCGAGCAGGGGCACTTCACCCCGGCATCGGGGTCGAGCCCTCTGCGGCGAGCGGGCAAGCTCCCTTTTCGGCGGATGCCTCCATGCGATCCGATTGCTGCCGCAATCGAACCGACAATGATGACGCAAGCGCGGCAAACGATTCGTGACTGCCATGGGGCACAAAAATGGGGCAGCAAGGCAAAAATGAAGCGGTTGAAGCAGCAGCGAAGGTCGTCGCCGCGCTAAGGGGGCCTGTTCCCGTCAATAGTCAGGCTGCGAACCTGGCTTATCAACCAGGCAGCGTTGCCTATTCACTCCAACATGCGTTGAGCTGGACGGCAGCTCTAACAGACACGACCGCGTCCGGAAGGCGACGGTGGTGTATCGTCTCTGCGGAACTTCTTGTCTCGTGCTTAAGGCGAGATTTCCAGTTTGCGCATCCCACTCAATCACATGAAGAACTTGTCGCTGTTGTAGCGGCCGCATTGTTTATTTCTCCGGAACGGCCCAACTCCGATTGGGTCGGACGCCAGCCTTGGGCTCATGCGATTGCTGGAGAGCTCGCAGAGCGCGTTGCATTTAATCTCACCGTGATCCGGCCCCTAGAAAGATGTTCAGTTCATCGCAACAACGACGCCCCAATCTTGAATAGGTGATGACATGTTGTCAGCCTCTCGAGCCTGCTTGTGGAAGTCTGGGCTTGAACAAGGGGGATCGCAGGTCAGCGAAAAGAAAAAGATGTTGGCCGGTGAGCTCTACTCGGCATCTGACGCTGACCTACAGGCTGATTTGGCTGCCAACGCGCTCTGGTTGGCGGAATACAATCTGACAGGTGGTAGATCTCATCAAGAGCAACACGCGCTGCTGGCGAAGCGCCTGGGGTTTGTCGGCGAAGGCACGGTGATCCGTCCCCCCTTCCACTGCGACTATGGGTTCAATATCCGGATTGGCGAGCGCGCTTTTCTGAATTTCAATTGCGTCATCCTCGACGTGGTTGACGTCGCAATCGGAGATGGAGCGCGGATCGGCCCCGCTGTTCAGATTTACGCTGCGGACCACCCTCGCGATCCCGAGCTTCGGCGCGCCGGGTTGGAGTTCGGCCGGCCCGTGAGTATCGGTAGGAACACATGGATTGGTGGCGGCGCCATTATCCTCCCGGGCGTTTCTATAGGGGACGATGCTGTTGTAGGGGCAGGCTCAATCGTGACCCGTGACGTGCCGGATGGCGCAACTGTAATGGGCAATCCCGCCAGATTACGATGACCAGTGCGAGGGGCAACGACCATCTCATCTGATGCCGCTCCCTTTCCACACCATGGACCACGTCGCTGACGGGGAGAGGTGCGCCTCTGGCTGCGCCTGATTGCACGTCTTTTTTAGACGGCGCGGCACTGCCGGACTTGCGGACAGACCCGGAGACATGGGGCGAATTTGCGTCGTCGCCTAGGGTCGGATGTGTCAACGGTGAGCATGTCCGGAAACCCAAGTGGATGCGCTGGGCCACATTTGGTCGGAGGATGAGGTTCTTGCGAGAGTGCGAGAGCCGAAGGGATGGCGACTTCGCTACGCCAGATTGGCTGCGACTACGTCCTCGTTCCATTCGAGGCCGACACCCGGAACGTCAGGAATATGCAGAAGGCCGTGCTCCATTTGGTATGGCCTCTGAAGAATGGGGTCAGCCCAATCCTGCCATTCGAGCCAATGAGCCGTCTCGGTGACGCGCATTACGTGAGCAGCCACTTCGGGGTAGAGGTGCGTCGACATCGGCACCCCCGCGGCACCGGCAATAGCGGCCGCCCGCATCCAGCCGGTTACGCCGCCAATGCGCATGAAGTCCGGCATGACAAGATCGCACGCCTGCTTTTAAATCGCCTTGTGCATCTCGCGTGGACCATAGAAGTTCTCGCCGATTTGAATTGGCGTTTTCAATTCGCGGGTTAGTCGGGCAAAGCCATCGAGATTGTCATAGACGATGGGCTCTTCGATCCAGGCGAGGTCATGCGCGTCGATCATGTGGCAGCGGTGGAGCGCCTCCGCCAGGTCGAGACCTTGGTTGAAGTCGACCATCAGATGCATCTCGTCACCCACCGCCTTGCGTACCGCAGCGAGAGTCGCAAGATCATCAGCTACTCGCTCGCGACCGAGCCTCAGCTTGAGGCCTGTGAAGCCACCTTCGTCCCGCAACTCGAGCGCTTCGGCTGCGACCGCCTCCGGCTCCTTCAGCCAAAGACCATTGCTGTTGTAAGCCTTCACGGGGCCGACCGAGCCTCCGAGCAGCACACAAAGGGGTTGGCCCGCGGCCTTTGCAAGAGCGTCCCACGCCGCCATGTCGAGCCCCGAGGCCGCGATCATCGACAAGCCCTCATAACCAACGAAGTGGAGAGACTTGCGCGCGGCGTCGAATAGCTCCACAGGCGCCACGTGGCGACCCTTGAGCATTGTACCGAGGTCCTCAAGCGCCGGTACGAGATAGCGCATGGCCTTGACGACATAGGGCTCAAGATAGCTGCGCCCGATGACCCCCTCCTCGGTCACGAGGTCGATGAGGATGATCGGCCAGTCGGTGATGGTGGCGATGCGCGCCACGACAGGCCGCTTCAGCTTTAAGACGACGGGTCGGACAGAGATGCTTCTGAAGGTCAATGCGGGATGCGGCATGTCGGGCGCCTGCGAGGATGAGCCTGAGCCAAATCCAGTCCGTTGCACGAACGCAGTGTCGAAGCCATTGCTGCAATGCGCCCGAAGGGCTCTTCTGGGTCAAGATGCGAAGGGCACGCACCGAGCATATGTTTTCCGCTCTTGCCCAGGTACCAGACATGCGCGGCCTCGTCGGCGTTTATGAGGACACGCCCTAGTCCTTCCTGGTCCCCTGCTGCACGACATCGATCTCGCCGCGCCGCCGAAACGCGCTGGGACCACGGCCGGGTTCCCGTGGCGGCGGGATAACGGTTCGAAGCAGAGGGGAGGGCGGGGCGGGGCAACGGCGCCACAGCGCAGGCGTCGAGCCCCCCGCGTCGCGCTAGGGTCGCGCGTGCGGCGTCTTGGTGCGATCCATGGCCGGCCATTGCTCGCAAACGGGAGGAAGGGCCTGCTCCTTGCCGGTCATGCGTTCGATGGCGATGGCGTAGACGGTGATCACATCGAGGCGCGGGAAAAAGCCCTTCGGCCGCGTCGTCTCGGGCGTCCTGTACTTGGCCATCAGGGCTTCGCAGAAGCGCTGCTTGGTGTTTCTGTCGTCGATGACGCGGATGCGTCCGAAGCAGACGACGCTCTGGAAGGCCAGGCCTGAATCGCATTCGAAGCGGCCATAGTCGAAAATGCCGGTGTTGGTGTCGGTGACGAAACAGACACGCGGCTCGTTGGCGATGTTGGTGCGAAAGTGTCCTCCGGCGGCCGTCGTGTGCACGAAAATCTCGCCATCCATCAGGATATAGAGGATCGGAATTGCGTAAGGCGAGCCGTCCTCGCTCACCGTGGCGAGATGGCCGCTGTAGCCGCGTTGAAGCGCCTCAAGGGCGCGCTCGGGCGCCATCAGCCTCTCGGCCCGGCGGATCTGCGGCGAACTCATCGGCTCCTCTCTACTCGGGCGGACAAAACGATCCCCGACGGGCACAGATTAAGAAGGGAGGTGGTCCCATGGAAATAGCCACTTGACACGGGTAGGGCAGACCACTTCTCCTGGGCCTTCAGGCGCCGCGAGGCATCGGTGAAGGGCAGACAGGGCTGGGCCGAGCTTTTCGCGCTGCAGGTGGACCGCGCCGATGCGGCGCCGCTCTTCCGTCAAATCTATCTTCAGCTCAGGTCGGCGATCCTCTCGCGTGCCCTCAAGCCGGGAACGAAGCTGCCATCGACGCGGGCGCTTGCACTGCGGCTGTGCGTTTCGCGCTCAGCGGTCGTTGCGGCCTACGAGCAGCTGCTGGCGGAAGGATACGGCCGCGGCAAGATCGGCTCCGGCACCTACATCGCTGCCGACCTGCCCGAAAGCTTCGATGCCGCTAGCCGCCACAGGAACCGGCCTGCTCCCGCCAGGAGACCTTCGGCGGCCGCGCCCGAAACCGGCGAGCTCATCGACGTCACGGCGCAAAGCGACGCGCGCGCCTTCAACCTCGGGCGCACGCTCATCGACGGCAGGACGGCGGAGCTCTGGCGCAAGCTCAGCGCCCGGGCGCTACGGTCCTTCAGCGCACAGCATCTCGGCTACAGCGACCCGCGCGGCCTGCTCGAATTGCGGAAATCAGTGTGCGACTACCTGCGGGCCGCCCGGGGGGTCCGGTGCGAGCCGGATCACGTCGTCATCACGGCGGGCACGCAGCAGGCCCTCGATATCGTCATCCGCATCCTGCCGGGCCCAAGAAAGGAGGTCTGGATCGAGGACCCCGGCTATCCGCTCACACGGCACGCGCTGACCGCCTCAGGGGCCAAGGTTCACCCGATTCCGGTGGACGATCTCGGCATCGACGTCGCGGCCGGGATGCGTATCGCGCCACGAGCCGAAGCCGTCTTTGTCACGCCCTCGCACCAGTTCCCGATGGGCGTCGTGCTGTCGATGGCGCGCCGCCTCGAACTGCTCGATTGGGCCCGCGCCACGGGGGCGTGGATCGTCGAGGACGACTATGCGAGCGAGTTCCGATATGGCGGCCGGCCGCTCGCTTCGCTTCAGGGCCTCGATTCCGGGGAGCGCGTCGTCTATGTCGGCACCTTGAACAAGGCACTGTTCCCCGGCCTCAGGCTCGGCTATGCCGTCGTGCCGCCGTCGTTGGCGCGTGCCTTCGCGGCCGCCCGCTACCTCATCGACCGGCAGCCATCAACCCTGTGCCAGGTCGTGGTCGCCGCCTTCATGGAGGAGGGTCACTTCGCGGCGCATATTCGCCGCATGCGCGAGATGTACCGCACCCAGCGCGATGTCCTGGTCGCAGCACTGAGGCGACACCTGGGTGGCGACCTCAAGGTCGATGCTCCAGACCAAGGCATGCACCTCGTCGCCTACACGCGGCGCGGCCTTTCCGATGTTGCCCTGGCGCGCCGGGCGCTCGAAGAGGGCGTCATCGTCGGCCCCATGAGCCGGCTCTACGTCGATGCGCCGGCTCGCTCGGCGCTGATGCTGGGGTTCAGCGGCTATCCCCGACATGCGATCGGGCCGGGGGTGGCGCGCCTGGCTCGGGCGTTCGGACCGCGCTGAAGGCGGTCCCCTGGACCGCGCCGCGCCGCCGCCGCAAGATGCCGCCCGCAAACGCAAGGAGGCCACCATCGCGCGCTTCAAGGACGAGGACGTGACGCTGGCGGGCGGCAGCAAGGGACGCAACCTCGACATCCCGTCCGCCAACCCGGTCAATTATTTCGGCGTCATCTCGCGGTCCGCCGACATGCCGCGCGTGGAGATCGACGGCAAGCTGTTCCTGCCGACGAAAGACGGGGCCACGAAAAAATGGCCGCTGGTCATCATCGTGCCGGGCAGCCTTGGCGTCGCGCCGTCGCATCTGACCCACGCCGAGAGCCTCCTGCGCGCCGGCATCGCCGCCTTCGTGCTCGACAATTTCGGCGCCCGGGGCGTCACCTCGACCGTCGCCAACCAGACGCAGTTCTCGTTCGCGGCCAGCGCCTACGATGTCCTGGCCGCCTTCAAGGTGCTGGCGGCATTACCCGAGATCGACGCCGCGCGCATCGGCGCGCAGGGCCACAGCCGCGGCGGCTCAGCCGTGCTCACCGCCGCGACCCGCACCTTCGCCGACGCGGTGCTCGGGCGCGGCGTCGGGCTTACGGGCGTGCTCGCCGCCTATCCGTGGAGCGGCCACCAGTTCATCGACCCGCGTGTCGGGGCGACCGAGATCCGCGTCGTCATGGGGGATGCGGACGAATGGTGCTCGCCCATGCAGGTGCAGGGTCACTGCCAGGCGATGCGCGTCTCGGGCGGCAACGTCGCCATGCGGCTCGTCGGCGGCGCCCAGCACAGCTTCGACCGCGGCACCGAGATTACGAACATCCCCGACGCCGCCGTCTCGCCCGCGGCGCCGACGATGTATGTCGCCGACGACGGCGCCTTCCTGCATCCGCTCGAGGAGGCGCCGAACCCGAAGCTCACCGACCGCGATCTCATGGTCTATGGGCTGAAGGCCGGCTACGGCCGCAAAGGCGCAAAAATCGGCAGCCGCCCGGGGGAGGCGGAGCTGTTCAGGACCGACATGCTGGGTTTCTGGACGCGGACGCTCGGCCATTGACGCCGAGATGCGATGCAGGGCGCGCTAAAACCCTCTCCCCTTGCGGGAGAGGGTGGCGCGAGCCTTTGGCGAGCGCCGGGTGAGGGGTGAGTCCATGCGCGCTGCGGATGACTCTCTTGACGATGTGAGATGTCGGGCGCCGCGGTCCACGTCATTCAGCGGAGCGCGTGTGCTTAATGCTGCGGCTGTCCACCCCCTCTCCCGGCCGGCCATCGAACGCGGCTGTTGCCGCGTTCGACGTCAAACTTTGCCGAAGTCGGGCAAGCCCGACTTCGGGCGGCCACCCTCTCCCGCAAGGGGAGAGGGTTGCGCGCATGTCAGCTTTGCCGCTGCGAAAAAGGCGATGGCCGCGCAATTCCAACCATGAGGCGTGAAGCGCCCGTCGCCGCTACTCCGCCTCGATGGCTTTGCGGGTGTAGTCGACGGTATCGTAGACGGCGATATGCACGACCGGGAAAGCCTTCTTGATCGCGTTCCCGGCTGCTTCGGCTTCCTGCGGCGTCTCGTAGGAGCGCTTGGTCTGCCTGTCCACTTGGAGCGCGTAGCGGCCGGCTTGCGGCTTGCGCTGCGTCGCCCGCTCGGGCGCCTCTTCCGGAAGTTCCTTTACAGTGATGGTGGCCATTTCGTTTCTCTTGTCGTTTTCTCTTGTGAAAGGCGTCTCAGCCGAGACGCCAACGCGCGCGAGAGCGGGATGCGATGACACGCATCGCCTCCCGCTCCAGCCCTTGATCCCACGAACCTCTGCCGAAAAGTCAGCAAGCGTCCGGCGAGCGTGCGCTAGTAGCCGCGCTGATAGCCATAGCCGCCGCCGTAGCCGCCGCCATAGCCATAGCCGCCGTAATACGGCTTCGGCTGATAATAGTTGTAGCCGCGCCGGTAGTAGGGACGCCGATAGCGATGCGGATAGCCATAGTGGTAGGCCGGCGTGAGGAGGCCGGAGGCCAGCGACTGGTCGTCGGCGAGCGGCGCCAGCACGCCTGAGGCGGCGGGCGCGGCCGCGGCGGGGAGCGAGAACGCCGTGCCCAATGCGAGCGTGGCGAGGGTCGCGAAGCCGAGTGCAGAGAGCTTCATTTGTCTTATTCCTTTTTGGGTGAGCCGCGTCTGACTGCCTCGCTGACGCTTGCGCGCCCGAGAAGCCGATGGCGCACCATAGCACCCATTCCTGAACGCAGGCTGCCAATTGCGGTGATACGGCGCGCGTAGGCCAAAAAGGGCTTCGGGGAGGATAGGTCCTGCGCAGCCGTGCTGCGCTCTAGCGCAGGCCGCGCAGCTCCGTGAGCGCCGCCATGAAGACCCCGAGGCTGTCGGGCGCCGGGGCGCGAATGTCGGTGTTGAAGCCGAGATGAAAGGAGCGGAATGGCCACCAGACGAGGCCGCCGCACGCCCATGTGGTGCCGCCCGCGTCGAGGCCGCAGCCGAAGGTCGGATAAAGGAAATACGAGAAGGTGTTGACGATGCTGGCGCGGCGCAGTTCGCCCACCGTCTCTTCGCGCCCGCCGTCGTTCAGCACGATCGACAGGGCGCCGTGATGGATCGTGCCCCACGGCATGGCCACGGCGCGCGACGGCTCCTTGGCGTCGCGCACGACGAGGAATGTCTCGGGCCGCGCCATGGGCTCGCCCTTGAGGCAGACCGCACCGAGCTTCAAGGTGCCGCGGCGGCAATGGCGCGCGGTGCGCGCTTGCGGAATGAGGCGGGCGTTGTGGCCGGGGCGGTCGACATTCGCGTCGATGTCGATGACGGCAAGCTCGAAGCCGACCGCGCCCGGCTCGAAGACAGCGTTCTTGTCGCGCGCCTCGCCGCCGACGAGCGCCCAGGGATCGACGGCGACGTAGCGGACGCCGGCCGGCACCTGCCGCGCCACGCCGTGCCAGCGCTGTGCGGAGGACCATTTGGCCACCATGGCGTCGCCGTAGAGCCCGCCGGCGATTCCCGTGCCGTAGAACAGGAAGGGGATGAGGCTGAGGAGCCGCGGAATCTTGCGCCGCAACGACAGGACGGCGACGTGGATCATGAAGACGTGGATCACCGCGCCGATCCAGAAGAAGGAGCGCAGCGGCATCACGAAGACACCGGGGATCGGAAAGAGCTGGACCAGGAGGCAGCCGAGCCCGATGGCGGCGTAGATGGCGGCCAGCCTGACGAAACGGGCGAGGCCGTCGTCGCCGACCTTCACGGTTGCGGGAATGGCGGTCATGGCGGGGACCTGTGGCGCCGTCTTCCGCCACGATAGGGGCCAATGGTTAAGGGCTTAAGACCGCCTCACTGCCGCGCCCGTCCGGCGAGCTCGCCCGCCACCTGCAGGCGCAGCTTGCGCGGCAGGTCGAGCTCGGAGAGCCGCCAGGTCAGCCCCGAGAACTGGAACACCAGGCCATAGCGGGTGGTCACCCCGGGCGCATCGCCGATGATGATGTACTGGTTGAGGGCGTCGGGGTCTGAGGTGAGGAGCAAGTGGAAGGTGCCCCGCTTGGCGAGGCCCGAGAAGGTCGGCAGGCCGGGGTCGAGGGCAAGCGGGCTGCCGGCGGGGCGATCGATGCGGCCGCTCTTCAGGAAGCCGGCGACGCTCTCGGGCGTGATGATCTCGTCGATGAGGGGTTGCGTCAGCACGCTCGCCTTGGCGATGGCGGCGCGGCGCTCGCCGATGGCGAAGGGGCGGCCGCCGCTCTGATCGAGATAGGCCTTGCCGACCTCGCGGGCCAGCGAGCGGCGGATCGCCTCGATGTCGACATGGGCGGCGACGACGGCGCTGTCGCCGCTCTCCAGTGCCTGGGCGAGGCGCGCGGCGACGACGGGCGGCCACACGATGTAGGCGAGGAACAGGACGACAAGCGCGACACCGAGGACCGTGAACAGGCGTTTCATGGGCGCTCACCTCCGCGGCGGCACAAGGCCAGGGCAGGCTATCGCGGGCGGGCGAAAACCGCCATGGGGCCGCCATGGGGGCGGAACGCTCAGGTGCGCTTGGGGATTTCGGCGGCCAGCTGAAGGCGCAGGCCGCGCGGCAGGTCGAGCTCGGCGAGCCGCCAGGTCAGGCCGGACAGATGGAAGATGAGGCCATAGCGGAGCAACGGCTCGCCAGGCGCGTCGACGACGACGACGAAGCGGGTGAGCCCGTCCGGATCGGTGGCAAAAAGCAGCGGCAGGAAGCCGCGCTGCGCCAGGGCAGCGAAGGTCGGCAGGCTCTTGTTCAGAGCAAGCGGCGGGGCGCCGGCCGGCCGGGCGATGCGGCCGTCCTTCAGGAACGCGGCGAGACGCTCGGGCGTGACGATGTCGTCGACGAGGGGCCGCGCCTGGGCGGCCGCCCTGGCGATCGCCGTCTCGCGCTCGCCCTGGGCGAATTGCTGCTGGCCGCTCTGGTCGAGATGGGCGCGGCCGACCTCGCGGGCCAGCGAGCTGCTTATGGCCTCGATATCGAGGCGCTCGGCAATGGCGGCGGCGTCGCCGCGCTCGAGCGCCGCGGCAAGCCGCATGGCGCCGGCGACCGGCCACGCATAATAGGCGAGAAACAGGAGGACGAGGCCGGCGCCGACGATGGCGATCAGTTTTTTCATGTCGTTGGTTTCGCGTCGCCTCGGTTAGCCCACTCGCTGGTGCGCACAGCATAGCGCATCGGCGGCGTTGCGGAATGGGTCTCCTGCATCATCAGGGCTGTCACCCGTTTCCCCTCAGCCCGCCCCGAGCGGCATCGCGATCGTCCATACGACGCCGTCTGGCCCGTAGGCGGCCCGGGCGCTGCCACGGAACTCGCTCGCAAAGGTACGCTCGATGAGCCGCGTGCCAAAACCGCGCCGCGTCGGAGCCACGACCGGCGGGCCGCCGCTCTCGCGCCAGGTGAGCGTGAGCTGGCGCGCGCCCGCCGCGCCGCTCACCTCCCAGCGAATGTCGACGCGGCCGGTCTCGCTCTTCAGCGCGCCATACTTGGCGGCGTTGGTGGCGAGCTCGTGCACGGCGAGCGCCAGGGCCAGCGATTGCGCCGGCGACAGCCGCACGGCCGGCCCCGCGATGGCAAAGCGGTCGGCGCCGTAAGGCTCCGTGGTGGCGGCGGCGACGATGTCGGCGAGCGCCGCCCCCTCCCAATTCTCCCGCGTCAGTGCGTCATGCGCCTTGGCCAGCGCCACGAGCCGGTCGGTGAGCGCCGCTTCCGCCTCGTCGAGCGAGGCGGCGGCGCGCAGCGTCTGCCGGGCGATCGATTGGACGGCCGCCAGACTGTTCTTGACGCGGTGATTGAGCTCGTTGATCAGCAGGCGGCGCTGCTCAAGGGCCCGCTCGCGCTCGCCCGCGCGGTCCTCGACGGCGGTCGCGGCGCCGGCCAGCGCCTCGCCCACCAGAACCAGCTCGGCGATGCGCGAGGGCATCGGCGCCACCGGCCGGCCCTCGCCAAGCGCGCGGGCCTGTTCGGCGATGCGGGCGGTCTCGGCCGCAAGCCGACGGCCGAACAAGGCGGCGAGCAGCACCGAAAGCGTGAAGGCGGCGGCGAAGATCAGCCCGAGGGTGAGGAGCGACCCCTTGAGCGGCGCCTCGATGACGTGCTCGGGGACGCTCGCCGCGTAGAGCCAGTCGGAGCTGTCGGAGCGGTAATAGGCGGCGAGGATGCGTATGCCCTCGGGATTGGTCGACGCGATGGTGCCGGCGCGGCCGACCGCCTTGGCCAGGAACTCCGGCACGCCGGGCTTGCCGCTCACCTCCTCGTGGCGGGTCGAGCGCGTCACGAAGGCGCCCTTGCGGTCGCCGACGCCGACCACCCAGCCGATGGGAACGGCGGGCAGCAGCGCAGCGCGCAGGCGGGTGGTCGGAACCGTGATGGCGAGAACCAGCGGCCCCTCGGCGCGGCGCGCGAGAATGGCAACGGCGATGCGCGGCTCGCCCGACAACGGGCTCGCATAGACTTCCGAGACGATCGTGCGGCCGGCTTCGAGGCGGGCGCGGTCGGGCGTGGCGATGGGCGGGGCAGGGGGCAGGTCGCTGCCGAACGGACGCTGCGTGTTGAGAACCTGCTTTGCGTCGAACTCGCGCAGCACGATGACCTCGTCGCGGCCGACGAGCCGCATCGCCTCGGTGTGGAAGGTGGCGAAATCGCCGCCCGCCAGCGCGGCCGAGGACGCAAGGCCGCGCAGCAGCCCCTCGAGCGTCTGCAACTCGCCGTCGATGACGCGGGCGACCTGGCGGGTGATCTGATCGGCGTCATGCTCGAAGCGGGCGCGCTCGCTCTCGGCATAGCGGATCATCAGGAAGGTGCCGAAGGCGAGGAGCGGCACGACGACGGCGGCCACGAGGCCGAGCAGATAGAGCTGCATCGACACTTGACGGGCGACTCGGCGCGAGAGTTGGCGGCGCGTGGAGCCGGTCGGCGCGCCGCCGTGCTCCGGCGGACCGCCCGCGGCAGTCGCATCGGTTCGACGACCGGACAGTTCGTCCTCGGCAGGCACGCCGCGTCCTTAAGCAAGAGCGGCCCGCTTGGCCAGCCGCGTCTCATAACACCGCGCGGCAACCATGGTTCCGTCTTGGTTCGGATGGCGGACGAGGCACGCGATGCCGTCGGTGCTCCATCGTCAGCCGAGCGTCCGGCGGCGCTTGCGCGGTGGCAGGGAGCGCGCCAGGATGTGCACCGCAGCCAAACCGGGAGACGTCAATGGGCAAGCAGTTCGACCTCGTCGTGCGCGGCGGAACGCTCATCGACGGCACGGGAGCGGCGGCGCGTCGAGGCCGACGTTGCGGTCAAGGACGGGCGCATTGCCGCCGTCGGCCGTATCTCCGGACGCGGGCAGCGAGGAGATCGACGCCCGCGGCAAGCTCGTCACCCCGGGCTTCGTCGACATCCACACCCACTATGACGGCCAGGCGACCTGGGACGAGCGCATGCAGCCGTCGTCCTGGCATGGCGTCACAACGGCCGTCATGGGCAATTGCGGCGTCGGCTTTGCGCCCTGCCGGCCCGCCGACCATGACCGGCTGATCCAGCTGATGGAGGGGGTCGAGGACATCCCGTTCCCGGTGCTCAGCGAGGGCCTGCCGTGGAACTGGGAGAGCTATCCGGACTATCTCGACGCGCTCGCGGCGCGGCGCTTCGACATCGACATCGGCAGCCAGCTGCCGCACGCGGCGTTGCGGGTCTATGTCATGGGCGAGCGCGGCGCCAACCGCGAGCCGGCGACGCCGGACGACATCGAGACTATGGCGAGCCTCGCCAAGCGCGCGGTGGAGGCCGGCGCCATCGGCTTCTCCACCTCGCGCACGCTCAACCATCGCAGCGCCACCGGCGAGCCCACGCCGACGCTCAAGGCCGGCGAGGACGAGCTCACCGGCATCGCCCAGGCGATCGCGGCAACCGGACGCGGCGCCTTCCAGTTTATCTCCGACTTCGACGAGCCGGAGCTCGAATTCGCGATGCTGCGGCGGATCTGCGAGACGTCGGGGCTGCCTACGTCCTTCACGCTGTCGCAGCAGCACAACCGGCCCGAGCTCTACCGCACGCTGCTCGGCTGGCTGCACGAGGCCGCCGAGGCGGGCCTGCCGATGCGCGCGCAGGTGGCGGTGAGGGCAGTCGGCCTGCTGTTCGGGCTCGAGCTGACCATGAATCCGTTCACCAAGCATCCGAGCTATCGCGACATCAAGGACCTGCCGCTCGCCGAGCGCGTCAAGCGGCTCAGCGATCCCGAATTCCGGGCCAAGCTCCTGTCCGAGCAGGCGACCGGCCGGCAGTCGCTGGTTGGCGACGCCTCGCGGCACTGGACCAACATGTATCCGGTGGGCGAGGAGCCGAACTACGAGCCGACCAAGGACCAGACCATCGCGGCCATCGCCGAGCGGGCCGGCATCAGCCCCGGCGAGGCGGCGCTCGACCACATGCTGACGAATGGCGGGCGCGGCATCCTGCAGATCCCCATCGTCAACTACGCCTGGGGCGATCTCTCGGCCACGCTACGAGATGCTGAACCATCCCGACACGCTGCCGGCGCTTTCGGACGGCGGCGCGCATGTAGGCATGATCTGCGACGGCAGCTTCCCGACCACCAACATCATCCACTGGACCCGCGACCGCACGCGCGGGCCGAAATTCGGCCTCGAGCGCATGATCATGCGGCACACGCGCGATACGGCGCGGGCGGTCGGGCTCCGTGATCGCGGCATCGTGGCGGAGGGCTTCCGCGCCGACCTCAACGTCATCGACTACGGCAAGCTCAAATTGAGGGCGCCGCAGGTGGTCTATGACATGCCGGCCGGCGGCCGGCGTCTGATCCAGCGGGCCGAAGGCTATACGGCCACCGTTGTGGCCGGCGCCGTCACCTATCGCGACGGCGAGGCGACCGGCGCGCTGCCGGGGCGGCTGGTGCGCGGGCCGCAGGCGCCGCCGGTGGCAAGTCAGATCGCGGCGGAGTAGGGACGGGCGTCATGGCCGCGCTTGTCGCGGCCACCCACGTCTTCTTGCACGGTTGAGGATCAAGGCGTGGATGCCCGGCACGAGGCCAGGCATGACGTTGTTTTTTGGGCTACCGCCCCTCGAGGCAGTTCTTGGCCACCAGCCGCGCGATGCGGGAAAAATTCTGCTTCGGCAGCGCGTGCGCGAAGGCCGCCCGCGTCAGGCCGAAGGCGGCAAGCCCCTCCTTGGGCGAGGCGTCGGCGTCGAAGGCCGGCGGCAGCCTGAACTCGAAGAGGAGACGGCCGTCGGCGATCTGGCCGGCGATGTCGGCGGCCGGGATGTCGGAGCCGAAGAGCTGCACGCGGGCGCCGGCGATGATCTCGGCCGGGTCGGAGAATTTCGCCTGGTGCGGGGCGCTGACCAGAAGGCGCAGCACGTTGTCGCCCTTGCAATAGAGCGTCGCATGGTTTTCGCCGCTCTTGGTGTCGCTCCGCGCCACGAGGCCGTCCTTGACGGCTTCGAGCTTCCAGTCGCCGTAGGCGAGATCGTTGAAGACGAGGGAATATTCGGCGAGCTCTTCCGTCGTGAAGCGGTAGATGCCGTCCGGCCGCGTCACGGCGGCGAGCGCCAGGATGCGGCTGTCGACGCCCATGCGGGCGACGAAATCGGTGAGCACGCCGCTCATGACCAGGGAAGCGGAGAGGTCAGAGCCGGAGAACTGCCGCTCGTCCGGGGCGCGCAGCGCGTCGGCCTTGTAGTGCTGATGCACGCCGAGGAACTTGTTGCCGGCATTGCGCCACTTGCCGCCGATGAACGCGAACGCGCAGGCCGAGTAGCACTCGCCGGGCGCGAGGCGCTCGGCGCCGCCGGCCTGCGTCACGGACAGCGAGCGGGCGACGCGGGTGCCGAGGCCCAGCTCGCGGATGGTCTCGCCGAGCTTGATGCCGCCCATGAGATTGCCGCCGGCAGAATCGAGAACGACCTCGATGCGGCGGCCGGGCGAGATGCGGCTCGCGGCCACGAAGGCGCGCAGCGCCTCGGCTGTCTCGGCCGTGATGGAGCCGTTGGCGACGATCCACGGCTCGCCCGAGGACGTGCCGTCGCTGGCAAGGCGGAAGGTCATGGGGGCGGCGTACGCCGGGACGGCGGCGGCGAGAGCCGCCGAGGCCATGGCCGCGGTTAGCGCGAGGCAAGTGATCGAAGGGCGCATTCTTATAACGTCTCGCTCAGGCCAGGCGGCGCGGGAGAGTGGGCGAGTTTAGCAGCTTTGCACGTCCGACGGATGCGCTGGCGCACTTACATCACGTCTGTCATCCCGGCCGACCCGGCGAAGCCGGGGAGAGCCGGGAGCCATTCCATTGCGCGAAGACAACGGAGTGGTTCCCGGGTCTCCTCGCTGCGCTCGTCGCCCGGGATGACGGCTAGGCATTGCGGCCGGTGCGCCAGCCCATCTCCCAGAAATCAGCCTCGAGCCGCGTCGCCTCGCGGAACACGGCAAGCAGCTCCGCCTCGCGGGCCGGCGTCAGGTAGCGCTCGGCCAGGCGATCGAGGCGGGCGCGGGCGGCGGCGGCCACCGCCTGATAGGCGGGTCCGGCATATTCCTCGATCCAGACGCGATAGGGATTGGCGGGATCGAGCGCGGCGGGATTGGCCGCAAGCCGCGCGCCGATCTCGGCATAGCCGATGACGCAGGGCGCCAGCGCCACGTTGAGGGCAAGAAAATCGCCGCGCATGCCGGTGTCCAGCACGTAGCGCGTATAGGCGAGCATCTCGGCGGCCGGCGTGGCATGCTCGACATCGGCTGCCTTCAGCCCCCAGCCGGCGCACAGCTTGATGTGCAGGTTCATCTCGACATCGAGAATGGCCGAGACGGCGGCGGCCGCCTCGCGCATGTCGGCGAGGCTCGGCGCCTTGTAGACGGCAAGCGCATAGGCGCGCGCGAACTCGATGAGGAAGAGATAGTCCTGCACGAGATAGTGACGGAAGCTGGCTTCCGGCAGCGTGCCGTCCGCCATGGCGTCGGTGAACGGATGGTGCGCATAGGCGCGCCATTCGGGGAAGGCTTCTTGCTTGAGGCGATCGAAGAAGGGCATCGACCCGTGATGCTCGGACTATTCGGCGGCGGGGCGCAGCACGCCCGGATTGAGCGGAATCAGCGCGACCATGTGATCTCGTAGGTCGGAGGCGACGTCCGGGTCGGCCTTGAGCTCGCTCAGGGTGCGGGGCCGCGGCAACCGACGCCCGTCCTTGCCAACGCTCTGCGCATACAGCGCGAGCGCTTCCTGGGCGTTCGTCAAGGCATCGTCGAGCTTGTCGCCGGCCGAAAAGCAGCCGGGCAGATCGGGGAACCACACCCCCGTGGCCTTGCCGTCCTCGTCCTCGATGATGGCGATGTAGTGGGTCACGCGGTTCAGTCTCTCGCCCAGCCGGCCTGCCGATAGATTTTCAACACCAAACCCTTGCCAAGATCCTTCTTGGGATGCGGGAGCACAATTATCGCACTAGTGCCCGGTCTTCGAAACAAATGGTGCGACCCGGTCACGCGCTCAAGGCGCCATCCTTCCTGTTCAAGGCGGCGCACGATATCGCGACTATTGGTCAGCACGGCCGAAAATCATCACCCGCGCTGCACGAACGAGTTCGAGCACCATCTTCCGCCCGGCCTTGTCGAAATCGACGGTGAGCTTGTTGCCGTCGACCGCTGCCACCGAGCCGGGGCCGAATTTCTGGTGAAAGACCCGGTCGGCGACGGCAAAACGCGATGCCGTGCCGGTCGACTTGGCGACGAGCTCGCCCTCGATGAGCGTGGGGGGCTTCTTCATGTGCGCCGCGCGCGGGCCGCCAAAGCCTTCGTCGCGCGCAAAGCGCTCCTCGGAAAAGCCGCCGCGGCCGCCGTCATCGTCGTCATAGCGGCCGCGGCGGCCATATTCGTCGCGCCCGAAGGTGGTGTCGCGGCTGCCGCCGCCCGCCATGTCGGTGCGCTTCCTCTGCGCCCGCTGCCAGCCTGGCGTCTTGTACGAGGAGGCGCTGAACGGCTCCATGCGGTCGAAGCGGCTGCCATAGCCGCCATACGTGTAGGCGGCCGGCGCCTCGGTGACCTCAACCGCACCCTCCGGCAATTCGTCGATGAAGCGGGACGGGATAGTGGCGTTCCACATGCCGTGCAGGCGGCGATTGGTGGCGAAGAAAATCTTGGCGCGGCGCCGCGCCCGCGTCAGCCCCACATGGGCGAGGCGGCGCTCCTCCTCGAGGCCGGCGCGGCCGTTCTCGTCGAGGGCTCGCTGGTTGGGAAACAGCCCTTCCTCCCAGCCCGGCAGGAACACGGTGTCGAATTCGAGGCCCTTGGCGGCATGCAGGGTCATCAGCGACACACGGTCGTCCGTCTCGCCGTCGGCCGCGTCCATGACCAGCGACACGTGCTCGAGAAAGCCCGCGAGATCGGGGAATTCCTCGAGCGAGCGCACCAGCTCCTTGAGATTTTCCAGGCGGCCGGCGGCCTCCGCCGAGCGATCCTTCTGCCACATTTCCGTGTAGCCGGATTCTTCGAGCACGATCTCGGCAAGACGGGCGTGGTGTTCCTTGTCGAGGAGCGAGGTCCAGCGCGCGAACTGGGCGAGGAGATCGCGCAGCGTCTTGCGCGGCTTCGGCTTCAGCTCCTCGGTCTCGATGACGAAACGTGCCGCCTCGAACAGCGGGATGTTGGCGGCCCGGGCGTGGCCGTGCAGGGACTGCACGGTGGCGTCGCCGAGGCCGCGCTTGGGGGTATTGATGATGCGCTCGAAGGCGAGGTCGTCGGCGGGCTGCACGACGACGCGCAGATAGGCGAGCGCGTCGCGGATCTCCATGCGCTCGTAGAAGCGCGGGCCGCCGATGACGCGGTAGGGCAGGCCGAGCTGCACGAAGCGGTCCTCGATCTCGCGCATCTGCGCCGAGATGCGCACCAGGATGGCGATCTCGGAGAGCGCATGCTGCTTGGCGTGCAGCGCCTCGATCTCCTCGCCGACGAGACGCGCCTCCTCCTCCGAGTCCCAGGCGCCGGTGACGGTGACCTTCTCGCCAAGCTCGTCCTCGGTGCGCAGCGTCTTGCCGAGCCGACCCTCGTTCCTGGCGATGAGGCCGGAGGCGGCGGCGAGGATGTGGCCGGTGGAGCGGTAGTTGCGCTCGAGCCTGATGACCTTGGCGCCGGGAAAATCGTGGTCGAAGCGCAGGATGTTGTCGACCTCGGCGCCGCGCCAACCGTAGATCGACTGGTCGTCGTCGCCGACGACGCAGAGATTGCGGTCGGCCGGCTCGCGGCCCTGGGCGATGAGCCGCAGCCACAGATACTGGGCGACGTTGGTGTCCTGGTATTCGTCCACCAGCATGTAGCGGAAGCGCTTCTGGTACTGCGCCAGCACGTCGGCGTTCTCGCGGAAGAGGCGGATCACTTCGAGCAGCAGATCGCCGAAGTCAGCGGCGTTCAGCGTCTTCAGCCGCGCCTGATAGAGACCATAGAGCCTGGCGCCCTGGCCGCCCGCGAAGGCGGCGGCCTCGCCGGCCGGCACCTGCTCGGGGCTCAGCGCCCGGTTCTTCCAGCCGTCGATGAAGCCGGCGAGCTGGCGGGCCGGCCAGCGCTTCTCGTCGATGTTCTCGGACTGCAGCACCTGCTTCATCAGGCGGATCTGATCGTCGGTGTCGAGAATGGTGAAGCTCGGCTTCAGACCGACAAGCTCGGCATGGCGGCGCAGGATTTTCGTGCCGATGGAATGGAAGGTGCCGAGCCACGGCATGCCCTCGGCGGCGGGGCCGACCAGGAGGGCGACGCGCCCTTTCATCTCGCGCGCCGCCTTGTTGGTGAAGGTCACGGCGAGGATGCCCGACGGGAAGGCGCGGCCGGTGGCGAGAAGATGGGCGATGCGCGTGGTGAGCACGCGGGTCTTGCCCGTGCCGGCGCCGGCCAGCACCAGGAGCGGCCCCTCCGTGGTCTCCACCGCGTCGCGCTGCTCGGGGTTGAGGCCGTCGAGATAGGCCAACGGCACGCCCGGCCGGGCGCGGGCGGCGATGCCGCCCGGGCTGGGCACGTGCGTCAAGTCGTCCGGCACGCCGTCGTCCGGCGCGAGCTTGGGGCTCGACCCCTGTGGCTGATTCATATCGACCTTCGGGCGGACCTTGGACCGAAACAGGAACGGCGTCGAGGGTTGCGGGGCGGTCTCCCACCGGTCGCGTCGATGTGATGTCGCAGACCCCTCAGAGCGGATTTTGTATTCACCTATATAATGAGCAACGAAGGAGGCGCCGATGCGACCATCCATTCTCGGCGTGAGTTTATTGGGTTTCAGCTTGGCGCTCGCCGGCGCCACGACCGCGCTCGCGCAGGGCGCGACGCGGCTGCCCCAGGAGACGCGGGCGGAGCGGCAGACGCAGGACATCAACCGCAATCTGTCGCAGCAGCTGCAGATCCAGCAGCAGAACCAGAATTTTCAGTGGCAGCTCGACAACCAGCGCATGCGCCAGCAAATCGACACGCCGCGGATCGGCGGCGGCACGGCGACGTGCCCGGCCGGGTCCGTGGGCTGCTGAGGGCGCCACCCTCCCCTTGAGGGGGAGGGTCGATCGCAGCGAGCGAAGCGAAGCGCGATCGGGGTGGGGTGGGAGACAAGATCCATCCGGATGAATCACCCCACCCCGGCTCGAACGCTGGCGCGTTCTCGCCGACCCTCCCCCTCAATGGGAGGGTGGAAGGAAGGGCCCCTAGCTTCTGGCGCGCTCGCTGCGCGCCTCGGACTTGGCGGCGCTGCGGCGGGGAATGCCCATGACGCGGCCGAGAGAGTCGGGCAGCGCGAGCTTCATGTGGGCCGCCTTGAGCAGCGCGAGATTGGCCATGATGTCGGCCGGGAAGGGCGCCACCTTGCGGGTCGCCACGTCGACATGGAGCGATACGTTCTCGGAGGAGGCCGACAGCCAGCCCTCATTGGCGTGGCGCAGCTCCTCGAAAGTGTGCAGGCGCTTGTCATCGAAATCGATGAGCTGGATGGTCGTGCGCACCGGCTCCCCGACGGTCAGCTCGCGCCGGTACATGACGTGGCATTCGGCCGTGAAGGTCGTGCCGCCGCGCTCGGCCACATAGGCCGGCCCGAGCCCGATCAGCGCGAAAAGCTCGTCGATGGCCCGGTCCATGAGCACATTGTAGTAGGCCATGTTGAGGTGCCGGTTATGGTCGATCCACTGCGGCTCGACCCGCATCGTCGAGGAGACGAAGGGGGCAAAGAACAAAGCCGGCGCGTTGGCGAGATCGAGCACAGCCTTCCTCCCAAGGCAGGATCCGCGGGCAACATTCGACAATCAGTTTAGAATCGCTCTTGAAGCCGGGCCTAGAGGGCGCGACCCTCCCGGGAAGAGACATGGCGTCGCAGATGGCTCAAATGCGACGATTGCGCCATCATGAGCGGAGCCCTACAGCACAATCCGATTTCATTGAAACCGGATCGCGCCGCAAGCTTTGATTGAGCGCCGACTCCGGAGGGAGCATGGAGGAGGGGAGCATGGACGCAGCCGCAGATCCCGCCTTCACCCGCGCCGACGCGGCGACCGTGGCGGCGGTGACGCGGGCGCTGGCGGCCCGCTTCGGCAACCGGCTCGTCACCAGCCTCGCGGTGCGCCAGCAGCACGGCCACAATTTCGGCTGGGTCGGCAACGAGCCGCCGGACGCGGTGGTGTTCGCCGAGACCGCCGAGGACGTGTCCGACATCGTCAAGCTCTGCGCCGCCCATCGCATGCCGGTCATCGCCTTCGGGACCGGCACGTCGCTGGAGGGCCACGTCAACGCGCCGTATGGCGGCGTCTCGGTGGACCTCAGCATGATGAAGAAGATCGTCGCCGTGCATGTCGAGGATCTCGACTGCGTGGTGGAGCCCGGCGTCACCCGCAAGGAGCTCAACGAGCACTTGCGCGACCAGGGCCTGTTCTTCCCCATCGATCCCGGCGCCGACGCCTCCCTCGGCGGCATGGCTGCGACGCGCGCCTCCGGCACCAACGCCGTCCGCTACGGCACCATGAAGGACAACGTCCTGGCGCTCACCGCCGTCATGCCGGACGGCGCCATCGTCAAGACGGCGCGGCGGGCGCGCAAGAGCTCGGCCGGCTACGACCTGACGCGGCTCCTGGTCGGCTCGGAGGGCACGCTCGGCATCATCACCGAGCTGACGCTGAAACTCTACGGCATCCCGGAGGCCATCTCGGCCGGCATCTGCCCGTTCCCGTCCGTCAAGGCGGCGTGCGACGCCACCATCCTGACCATCCAGTCGGGCATTCCCATCGCGCGCATCGAGCTCCTCGACATCCTCAGCGTGAGGGCCGTGAACGGCCACTCCAAGCTCACGCTCCCCGAGACGCCGATGCTCCTGGTCGAGTTCCACGGCACGGAGGCAAGCGTCAAGGAACAGGCGGAGCGCTTCGGGGCCATCGCCGAGGAGCTGGGCGGGGGACCGTTCGAGTGGGCCACCAAGACCGAGGACCGCAACCGGCTGTGGCAGGGGCGACATGACCTTGCGCATGCCATCTCGATCTTGCGGCCAGGCGCCAAGGCGGTGGCGACGGACGCCTGCGTGCCGATCTCGCGGTTGGCCGAATGCGTCGAGGAAACCCTCGCGGACGCGGCGGCCTGCGGCCTCATGTGCCCCATCGTTGGCCATGTGGGGGACGGCAATTTCCACTGCACGCCGATGATCGACATGGACGACCCGGCCGAGGTCAAGGCGGCGGAGGGCTTCGTGCACCGCCTCGTCGAGCGAACCCTCGCCATGGAAGGCACGTGCACCGGCGAGCACGGGGTCGGGCAAGGGAAGATCCGCTATCTCAAGTTCGAGCACGGCGCGGCGACGCTCGAGCTGATGCACACGCTGAAGAAAGCCATCGATCCGCTCAACATCATGAATCCCGGCAAGATCCTGGCGGGCTGAGCTTCGACGCGGTTCGCGCCGCGGGCACGATCCATTTCATTGCAAGCGGATCGCGCTCTCGTTCCCGATGTGGCACATGGCCTTGTCGGAAAACCGCGCACATTTTTCGGGATCATGCTCATGATCTGGCGCATGATCTTATCCGAAAACCGCGCACATTTTTCGGGATCATGCTCATGATCTGGCGCATGATCCTATCCGAAAACCGCGCACACTTTTCGGGATCATGCGCTAAACTGCGGCAATTCCCGGATTTGAAGCGGCTCTGAAGCCTTGCGCGATCTCCTGACTGTCATTGCCATTCTCGTCATCCTGGCGCTCGGCGCAGCCCTGGTCGGGCCGTATTTCATCGACTGGCAAAGCCGGCGCGGCGACGTCGAGGCGGCATTGTCGCAGGCGGTCGGCGCCGAGGTGCGCACCGGCGGCGACATCCGCGTGCGCCTGCTGCCTTCGCCGATTCTGGCGCTCGAGAACGTCACGGTGCGCAATGGGGGCGAGGCGCAATTGACGGCGGAGCGGATCGTGGCCGAGCTCGCGGTGGGGGCGTTGCTGCGCGGCGAGCTCAGGTTCACCGACGCGACGCTGGAGCGGCCGGTCTTTACAACCTCGATCTCAGCCAACGGCGGCATTGCCTTGCCGCGGTTCAAGCTTTCCAAAGCCGACGGCAAGGCCGACGCGGCCTCCATGTCCATCGCCATCGAGCGTCTCGCCGTCAAGGACGGCACGCTCAGGGTCGGCGACGGCGAGCGCGTCCACACCATCACCGGCGTCACGGGCACGGTGCGGGCCCAGTCGCTGCGCGGGCCGTGGGGCGCGGAGGGCGTGGCCAACGGCCAGCCTCTGCGCATCGCGACGGGCGAGATGGACGGCGACGGGAGCGTGCGCATCAAGGCCACTCTCGGGGATGAGCTGCATGGCCGCTACGAGGCCGACGGCCTCATATCGCTCGCGCACGGCGATGGAAGCCTGGCGCCAGCCTTCGCGGGCCGGGCCTCCTATGCGCGGCGCATCGGCGCCGCCGACGGCGAGCAAGGGCCGCTCATCGCCATCGCCGGCAACGTGGCGAGCAACGGACGCAGGCTTGCGTCCGATACCCTGACCCTCGACATCGCGGCCGCCGGCCAGGAGATCAAGCTCGCCGGTTCCGGTCGGGTCGATCTCGGGGCCCGGCCGGAAATGGCGCTGGCGCTGCAGGGACGGCGCATCGACCTGAGCGAGCTCTGGCCGGCGCTGCTCGGCGCCGACAGCGGCGGCGTCGATGCCGCGCTGCGGGTGCTGCCGATCCCGCTCACCCTCGATCTGTCGCTGGGCAGCCTCGTGGTGAGCGACGAAGAGGCCACCAATATCGAGACGGCGCTGCGGCTCTCCGGCGGCGGGCGGCTCGAGATCGAGCGGTTCTCGGCAACGCTGCCGGGCGAAACCACGTTCACCCTCACGGGTGGCCGCGTGCGCAGCCGCGCGGCACTCGACTTCCGCGGCCGCGTGTCGCTCGCCTCCAAGGCGCCGTCGCGGCTCGCCCTTGCGCTGACGCGCCTCGGCCTGCCGGAGGGGCGCGCCGACGCCTTGGCGCGGTTGCCGGACCTGTCGGTCGCCAGCGACATCGTGCTGTCGCCCGACGTGGTGGCGGCGCGCGGTTTCGAGCTCAAGGCCGGCGACGCCGCGGTCACCGGCCTCATGCGCTACTCGCCGGGCGAGGGGGCGCGGCGGCGCTTCGACGCGCAGATCGCCGCCCAGGGCGTCGACCTCGCCATGCTGCCGGACGGCAACGCGCTCGGCGCCATCCTGCGCGACCTCGACATCGGGCTCGCCATCGACGGCCAGCGCATCTCGGTCGGGGCCGGCACCAAGGCGGGGCGGGTGCGCGCCAAGATCAACACCAATGCCAATGCGATCGAGTTCGAGTCCCTCGATGTCACCGATCTCGCGGGCGTCAACCTCACGGCAGGCGGCCGCCTCGGCGTCGACGGCGCGGGCCGCATCGACGGCAGCCTCGAGGCCGAGCGGGCAGGGCCGGTCATCGCGCTTGCCACCAAGCTCGGCGTCGATGCCGCCATCGCGCGCTTCCTGCCCGGCAGCTTCGCGGCGGCGCCGCTGAAGCTCGCGCTTGCCGCCACGTCGGCCGGCGGCGCCTCGCGGCGCGTCAGCGTGACGCTCGAGGGCAAGGCAGCCGAGGTGGGCGTCAAGGCGCGGCTGTCGCTGAATGGCGAACTGAGCGGCAATTCGGCGCGGCCGCTGACCGATGCCGATCTCGCGCTCACGGCGCCGGACGTGAAGCCGGTCCTGGCGCGGCTCGGCCTCAACACGGATGCGTCGGGGCCACTCAACCTTGTGCTGACGCTGGCGGCCGGGGGCACCGGCGAGCGGACGCTGACGCTGTCGGGCGCCGTCGGCAGCATCGCGGTGAAGACCGACACGCCGCTCGCCATCGACCGCCCACGGGAGCCGGCGCGTTTCCGGCTGAGCACCGACGACGCCGCGCCGCTCGCCCGCGCCGCCGGCCTCACCCTCGAACAGGGCCGCCCCGTGCCGCTCAACGTCGCGGTCAGCGTCGACGGGGCCGGCGAGCAGTGGCGCCTCAAGCTCGACGGCAAGGCCGGCGACATGCCGCTCAAGGGCGAGCTCGATATCGCGGCGGACGGCCGCCTGGCGGCCGGCGCGCTCGACCTCGAGCGTCTGTCATTGCCGACGCTCGCTTCGCTCGTGGCGCTGGGGCCGCTGCTGGCCGAGCGGCCCGGCAGCTTCTGGCCTTCGGCACGTTTCGCGGCGGCGCCCGAATTGCCGCTCGCCGGTGACATCATCTTGCGCAGCCGCCGCCTCGACCTTGGGGCCGGCTTTGCGGCGGAAGCGGCGCGGCTCAAGCTGACGCCCAGCAACGACGGCGTCAGCCTGGCGATCGAAACGGCGCAGCTCGCCGGCGGCACGGTCACCGGCACGCTCAGCATGAAGCGGCTCGGCGGCAGCGCTGCGCTCGCCGCCAATCTCAGCTTCGACAAGGTGCGCATCGAGAAGCTCACCGGCACGGACGCGGTCGTCGGCAGCGCCTCGGGCACGCTGCGCATCGGCGGAACCGGCGAGAGCGTCGCCGCCATCGTGGCCAATCTGTCGGGTGCCGGAACGCTCAATCTGAGCGACTTCAAGCTCGAGCGGCTCAGCGCCGAGGCGGTGCAGCGGGTGATCGCGGCGACGCGCGGCGACGTGGGGGCGCTCGACGTGAAGCGGCTCGTCGGGCTGATCGACGAGCAGTTCGGACGCGGCGCCTTCGCTGCCCGAAGCATCGAGATGCCGGTGACGCTGGTGGGCGGGGTCGTGCGGGCGAGCCCCGTCGTTGCCGACGCCGGCCCGTCGGCGTGGCAGGGCGCCGTCAGCGTCGACCTGAAGAGCCTCGCCATCGAGGCGAGCGGGCTCCTCGTGTCGCGCAACCGTCCGGAGGGTTGGACCGGCATGCCGCCGCAGGTGTCGCTCGCCTGGCGCGGGCCGCTTGCGGCGCCGCGCCGCGACACCGACGCGAGCGCGCTGGCGGCCAGCCTCGCGGCCATCCACCTGACCAAGGAGCTCGAACGCGTCGAGGCCATGGAGGCGGAGATGCGCCGTATCAGAAGCGAGCGCGAGAAACGCGATGCCGACGCCAAGGCGGAAGAGGAGCGGCGCCAGCGCGAGGCGGCGCTGAAGGCCGAAGAGGAGCGCCGTCAGCGCGAGGCCGCGGCCGCCAAGGCAGAGGAGGAACGGCGGCAACGGGAGGCCGCCAAGGCCGAAGAGGAGCGGCGCCGGCGGGAACCGGCGCTAAAGGCCGAGGAGGAGCGCCGCCGCCGCGAAGCCGAGAGCCGCGCCGAGCGCGAAGCGCTCAAGGCGCTCATCGAAGGCAGCGCGCCGACGGGAGCGCACCCGGCCCAGAAGCCGCTCGACATCAGCCCCGTGCGTTAGCGCCGTGCGTTAGATGGCGCTTCGGATCAAGCGCCCGCCCGGTAGTGCCTGAGCACGAAGAGGCGGATGGCGGACGACAGGTTCTCGCCCTTGCGGCCGGCATCGATCGTGGCGATGAGCGCGGCAACCGACTGACGCTTCGTTACGGCGATGTCCTTCAAGGCCGCCCAGAACTCCGCCTCCAGCGAGACGCTGGTGCGGTGACCGGCGACGACGAGGGAGTGCTTGGCGATGCCCTTCCTCATGCCCGACAACCGCGCACTCTCTTCGGGATCATGCGTGCGGCGGTTCGTCGTCGCGCTTGTGGGCGTCGAGGCGGCGCGCCTCAAGATCCTTCTCGGCCTTCACACGCTGACGTTCCGACTTGGGCCGGCCGAAGCGGCGGCGGTTCTCGTCGGCCGCCTTCTCTTTCGTGGCGCGCTGCTTGTCCTTGCGGAAGCGGCGCAGGTTGACGACGTCGGCCATGGCGATTCCCGATAGACGCGGGGCTTGCTCTCCCTATGGGACAACGAAGGCGCCGGCAATTACCCCGGCCCCACCATCGTCTCCGGCCTGACGATGCGGTCGAATTCTTCCGCCGAGATGGCGCCCGACTTCATCGCCTCCTCGCGCAGGGTGGTGCCGTTCTTGTGCGCCGCCTTGGCGATGGCGGCGGCCTTGTCGTAGCCGATCTTGGGCGTGAGCGCCGTCACCAGCATCAGCGAGCGGCGCATGAGCTCGTCGATCCGGGCACGGTCGGCCTGGATGCCGGCGACGCAATAGTCGGCGAAGCTGCGGCTCGCGTCCGACAACAGCAGGATCGACTGCAGCATGGCGGCGGCGATCACCGGCTTGAAGACGTTGAGCTCGAAATGCCCCTGGGCACCGGCCACCGCGATGGTGGTGCCGTTGCCGATCACCTGCGCACACACCATGGTGAGGGCTTCCGCCTGGGTGGGATTGACCTTGCCGGGCATGATGGAGGAGCCGGGCTCGTTCTCGGGCAGGATCAGCTCGCCGAGCCCCGAACGCGGGCCC
This sequence comes from uncultured Alphaproteobacteria bacterium, assembly GCA_963812775.1. Classification (GTDB taxonomy): domain Bacteria; phylum Pseudomonadota; class Alphaproteobacteria; order Rhizobiales; family Beijerinckiaceae; genus CAWEWH01. Next base: position 237,173 of record CAWEWH010000009.1, on the reverse strand, counting down.
GAGCCCATGAGGCGGATGTCGTTGGCGATCTTGTTGAGGCCGGTGGCGACGCTGACCAGAGCGCCATGCGCGAACACGATGGCGTCGTGGGAGGCGAGCGCCTCGAACTTGTCGGGGGCCGACGTGAACGGCATCTTGGTGATGACTGCCACCTCAGCGGCAAACATCTCGGCAAAGCGCGGATGCGTGTTGAGGCCGGTGCCCACCGCCGTGCCGCCCTGGGCGAGAGGGTAGAGGCCCTTGAGCCCCATCTCGATCCGGGCGACGCCGGAGGCAACCTGCGCGGCGTAGCCGCCGAATTCCTGGCCGAGTGTGACCGGGGTCGCGTCCTGCAGATGCGTGCGACCGATCTTGACCACGTCGGCGAATTCCTTCGCCTTGGCGGCGAGAGCGCCGTGCAGATGCTTGAGGGCCGGAACGAGGCGGTGGGCAATCTCGCGGGCGGCCGCGATGTGCATGGCGGTCGGGATCGCGTCGTTCGACGACTGACCCATATTGACGTGGTCGTTGGGATGCACCGGCGACTTGGCGCCGCGCTTGCCGCCCAGCAACTCGTTGGCGCGATTGGCGATGACCTCGTTGACGTTCATGTTGGTCTGTGTGCCGGACCCGGTCTGCCAGACGACGAGCGGGAAATGGTCGTCATGCCGTCCGGCGGCGATCTCGTTGGCGGCCGTCGTGATGCCGGCCGCCAGGTCACCGTTGAGGAGGCCGAGGTTGCGGTTGACGTCGGCGGCGGCCGACTTCACGACGGCAAGGGCATGGATGAGCGGCATCGGCATGCGCTCGTCGCCAATCCTGAAATTCTGCAGCGAGCGCTGGGTCTGGGCGCCCCAATAGCGATCGGCCGGGACGGCGATGTCTCCGAAACTGTCGGTTTCGATGCGGGTGCCTGTCATGGGACTGTCTGGGCGCTTCACTCACCTCTCTTCATATAAGCGATATTCATATAAGCGATATTCGCGCCGGCGCCTTCGGGAGGCCGCGCCGGGCTTCGCCGGCCGGGTTGCGGCGATGGTCTTCACAACCTCCACGTGTTAAGGTCAAGCTTATGGGCGCTGGAACGGTCCCGATCGGTCAATGGCTGGGTATCGGCCTGTTGGCATGGTTCGGGTTGCTCGGCCTGCTCATCGCGCTGCGCCTGCTCAATCGCACCATCTGGCCGATCGGAATTCTTACCGATGACGGCGTCACGGTCGTCCCCGAGCGGCTCGCGTCGCTCGCTATCTTCGTTTCGGTGATCGGCGGCTACGCCTTCTATGGCCTCACCACAGACCTGCCCATCGTGGACGGCCGTCCGTCGCTGCCGGAGATACCGCAATCCATCATCGCCCTCTTGACGGGCGGCAACACGCTCTATCTGGCGGGCAAGATCGCCCGCCGCTCCTGAGAGGACAGCGCCATGACGGCTCAAAACATCTCCTGGTGGGGCTTCGTCTTCATCGCCATCATCCTGCTCGGCTTCGCGGCGCTGGTGCTGTGGAAGCTCTTCTCCGACAAGACGGCCCTCATGGGGCTCATCTCCGAGCCCGATCAGACCAAAGCCAGCCTGTCGCGCTTCCAGTTCCTCATCTTCACCTTCGTGGTGGCGGGCCTGTTCCTCCTGCTGTCCATCGAGGCCGGGACCTTCGTCGAGATACCGACCAACGTGCTCGGCCTCCTGGGCATCAGCAGCGGCACCTATCTCGTGGCGAAAGCGGTTCCGCCTGCAAGCGCGAGTGGCGGATCAACGACGCAAACCACCGAAAAAAGGACGACCGAAACCAAGCCCGGCCCAGTCTAGGCCGCAGCGAGGCATGGGGGAAACGTCATGACACATCTTCGCTGCCTCATCTCGGCGAGCATCGCGGCCGGTCTCGTCCTGGCGCTCGCGCCGTCCTCTGCGATCGGCGAAGTGTGCGAGAATTTCGAGGAGAAGCGGGAAAACAAGCCGGCAACCTGCCGACGCCTGTGGGAGGCCGTCGGCCTGCCGACCTTTGGCGGCGACGCCGATGTCGATGCCACCATCGTGTGCCACACGGCCTACGTCGTCTCGCACAACAATGAGCGCAAGACGCCGGACTGGGTGATCGAGCGCCTGACCCGGGCGCAGGCCAAGGGCGAATTCGACCGGCCGAGCACCAAGTTCAAGTCGGAGACCGGCGTCTGCGACAACGCCGCGGCCAAGGATGACCAATACAAGTCAAGCACTTACGACCGCGGCCACCAGGCGCCCTCGGCCGACTTCAGCTCCAACGAGGACCTCATGGTCGAGAGCTTCATCCTGTCCAACGCCGTCCCGCAGGAAGGGCTGGGCTTCAACCGCGGCATCTGGAAGGACTTCGAGGCGCTGGTGCGCAAGCTCGCCATCGACCGCGGCGAGATCTATGTGATCACCGGGCCGATCTACGACGACGGCACGGTGACGCCCGCCATCTCCAAGCACAACAATGCCTGCCGCAACGCCATCGCGTTCGTGGCGCCGCGGCGCGACCAGATTTGCGGCAAAACCAGGAGATGCGCCGAAGGCGAGGGGGTGGCGGTGCCGATCGGCCTGTTCAAGATCATCCATGATCCCAAGAACAACCGCACCAACGCCTATGTGATGCCGAACGTCGACCACAGGGGGCGGGAAAAGACGCGCGCCATCGAGTTCATCAAGAAATTCCGCACCACCGTGCGGTCCGTGGAGCGCAGCACCGGCCTCAGCTTCCTGTCTGCCCTGCCGGAGCGCACGCGCCGCCAGCAGGTGGAGGAGTGCGTCGCCACGATGCTGCATTGATTGCGATCTGGCGCATGATCTTGTCCGAAAACCGCGCACACTTTTCGGGATCATGCGCTTAAAATCTGAAATCGAGGCGCCGCCCCATGTGCTTGATCGGCGGCCTAAAACGCAGCATGGCCGGGCAAGCCCGGCCATGACCACATTGCAGCAAAGAGAGTAGTGCGTCAGGCGGCGGCAGCCACCTCGGCAAAGCCTTCCTGCTCGAGGGTGCGCTTGACGGCCGGGCGCTGCTTCATGCGGGCGTAGTGGGCGGCGACATTGGTCGGCAGCGGCATCTTCATGCGCGCGGCAGCCCAGAACGACACATAGAACAGTGCTGCATCGGCGATCGACAGCTTGTCGCCGCCGAGGAACTGCTTGCCGTCCAGGGCCTTGTCGATGAGCTTCAGGCCCTTCTCGAAAATCTCCTTGCCGCGCGCCTTGACCGTGTCGTGATCGGCCTCGCTCGGCGCATAAGCGGCGGGGCGGAACATGCGTGAGAAGCCCTGCATGTGCATGGTGGCGACGATGTAGTCGAGCGCCTCGAGCACCCGCGCCTCCGTGTCCGGATCGGACGGGATCAGGCCCTTGTCGGGATTCTTGCGGGCGAGCCACGTGGCGATGGCCGGGAACTCGGTGAGGATGGAGCCGTCGTCCCGTTGCAGGGTCGGTACCTTCGACTTCGCATTGATCTTCAAGAATTCCGGCTTGAAGTGCTCTCCCTCCTGCAAATTGACCTTCTGGAGATCATATGGCTTGCCGATTTCCTCCAAGAGGACGTGGATGCCGAGCGAGCAGGCGCCGGGTGCGTAGTAGAGCTTCATGCCAACCTCCATTGTGCCGGCGACGGGCCGGCCTTCCTAACGTGTAACTTCACGGTAGTCCTTAGGACATGCGGCGATTGCAGGCAATCGCGGCAGGATTTCGGCCTTTCACGTTTCCGTAAATCCCTTCGAGACCAAGCCGCTCACCTCTTCAGGATCAATGCCTAGTGCTTCTTGCGGAACGCATCGAGGCTGACCACCTCGGCTCCCGCCTTGTCGTCCTGCTCAATTGGCTTCGCGACCGGGTGCGGCTCGCCCTTCCCGGCCTTCGCCTTCTTGTCGCGGCCGGCGTCGCGAGGCGTCTTCTCCGCCTTCTCGGCCTTCTCGGTTTTCTCGATCTTGGCGGAGCGCGGCGCCTCCTCGCCCGGCGCCGAGGCCTCGACGATGGCCGGGGCGTGGCCCGGCTTGGCTGAGGCATCCGCCGTGCCCCCCGCTACCGCCGCGTCTTCATCCTTGGTCTCAAATTTCAGGCCGAACTGCACGGAGGGATCGAAGAAAGCGGTGATCGCCTCGTAGGGCACGAACAGCCGCTCGGGGATCTTGGAGAATGACAGCCCGACCTCGAAGCCGCGATCATTGACGACGAGATCCCAGAATTCGTGCTGCAGCACGATGGTCATCTCTTCGGGATATTTTTCCCTGAGCCGCTCGGAAATGCGGGTGCGGGGCTCGTCGGTGCGGAACGAGATGTAGAAATGGTGGCTGCCGGGCAGGCCGTCGCGCACCACGTCGGTCAAGACCTTGCGGACCACACCGCGCAACGCGTTCTGGACCAAAAGATCGTAACGGATCAGGTCGTTCGGCATCGGCTCTCGGCTCGCCCGCAGAAGGGAAGTGGAGGCTTCTGTTGCCAGGTGCCTCCGAACCCCGCCTATCGGTGCTACCCGCTAGGGCTTCGATTTGGCCTTAGAGACCGCTTACGCGGCCACCGCGACCGGAGCATAGTTGTCGTTTGCAACTATTGCATTGGCCCGATAACGGCGGAACCATGCCGGGCAAAAGCACACCCTTTACGCCCTCGTCGATCCTATTTCGCCCCCGCCAAAACCCAGCCTAGGCTTGGGCTTTGGTGGAGGCGCCGGGTACCGCCCCCGGGTCCGATGGGTTTATTGCGATGGCCATTTATCGCCATATCCGCCTTGCGGCGGCTCCTTAGATATAAGCGCTCAGCGCAGGCCCGCAAAGCGGCCCGGATGCAACTATCCCCCATCCTCATCGGTTGCCCTAACGGGAGGTGACCAATGCGGAATCGCGTTGCAATTCTGGCATTTGGCCTGGGAGCTCACCGCTGCCGCGCCCATCGCGTTGGCGCAGGACCCGGGCAAGGCCAATCCTATCAAGACCGATCGGGGCCAGGTCGAAGGCGCCGTGATCATGCCGGAGCGTTCGGATACGGCCGGGAATGAGTCGTGTGACACCCCGTCCCCGGAGCGGGACGCGGCGGAACGCCTCGGCAATGCGCCAGCGGAGAAACGCTGCGCGCAAGGCGAGAAGCGATAGGCTCGCCCGCGCGGATGGGGAAAACGCGCCCGGCCATCTCGGGCACGGGCGTTTGCGGCTATTATGACGCCCCCGGGAATCGCCGGGCCATCTCGTGGGACCGCAATGCGCCCCTATCTCGATCTTCTTGGCCGCATCCTCGACGAAGGCGTCGAGAAGGGCGACCGCACCGGCACCGGCACCAAGTCGCTGTTCGGCGCGCAGATGCGCTTCGATCTCGCCGACGGCTTCCCGCTCGTCACCACCAAGAAGCTGCACCTGAAATCGATCATCCACGAGCTCCTCTGGTTCCTGCGCGGCGACACCAACATCGGCTATCTCAACGACCACGGCGTCTCCATCTGGGACGAATGGGCCGACGAGCGCGGCGACCTCGGACCCGTCTACGGCAAGCAATGGCGCTCGTGGGAGGCGCCGGACGGGAGCACCATCGACCAGATCGCCTGGGTCCTGGACGAGATCAGGCGCGAACCCCAATTCGCGGCGCCTCGTCGTCACCGCCTGGAACCCGGCCGACCTCGACGCGCATGGCGCTCGCACCCTGCCATTGCCTCTTCCAGTTCTACGTGGCGGACGGCGCGGCTCTCCTGCCAGCTCTACCAGCGCTCGGCCGACTTCTTCCTCGGCGTGCCGTTCAACATCGCGAGCTACGCGCTGCTCACCCACATGATCGCCCACGTGACCGGGCTCGAGGCCGGCGAGTTCGTGCACACGCTCGGCGACGCGCACCTCTACCTCAACCATCTCGAGCAGGCGCGCGAGCAGCTGGCGCGCAAGCCGAAGCCGCTGCCGCAACTCAAGCTCAATCCCGACGTGCGCTCGCTGTTCGAGTTCCGCTACGAGGACATCGCCATCGAGAACTACGCGGCGCACCCCGCCATCAAGGCGCCGATCGCGGTGTAGGTTGCCCGCGGCGACGATCGGCCGGCATGCGCCTGCGACGCAGGGTCCGATTTGACGAAGCGGCAGCGCCGGCCTATGGCGGCGCCATGCTGACCTTCCCGCTCCTCAACCGCATTGGCTTCGTGGCCGCGGCGTTCGTCGTCGTCGCGATCGCCGGGCATACGATCAACGCCGCGACGGATGTCGAGCGCGTCGCCTACAAGGCCGGCGATCTCACCATCGAAACGCCGTGGACGCGCGCCACGCCGGGAGGCGCCAAGGTGGCGGGCGGCTACCTGCGCATCACCAATGGCGGCAAGGAGCCGGATCGCCTCACCGGCGGCTCGCTGACCGGTAGCAGTCGGGCCGAGGTGCACGAGATGAAGACCGAGGCCGGCATCATGCGCATGCGGCCGATCGACGGCGGCCTCGTCATCGCGCCCGGCAAGACGATCGATCTGGCGCCCGGCGGCTATCACATGATGTTCATGGATCTCACGACGGGCCTGAAGGAGGGCGACAAGGTCAAGGGCACGCTCACCTTCGAGAAGGCCGGAACAGTGGCGGTCGAGTTCGCGGTGCGCGCCATCGGCGGCGCCAAGCACGGGCACTAGAGCACCACCGTTCTCATTTCTCAGGCTGAGGGGTGCGAGCGCGAGCCTCGAAGCACCACCGCGGCAGTCCCGTGTCGGCGTCAGCCAACCTCGCCGTCGATAGAACTAACAGGGCGCCTTGGCTGTGCGGGCACGCGCCGCATCGCCGTGCGCCTCCGCCTTGCCGGTGCCGCACGTCGGCATCGGGTCGATCCCGGCCGTGCCCCAGGCTCCTGCACCCGACACGGCAACGGACGTATCGCGGCCCACCGCCGCGCCCATGGCGATACCGGCCGGACCCGCGAGGGCGGCGGCGGCGAGCGCCCCCACCAGGGCGCCACGGCTGCCGCGCCCCTCGGCGGCATCGGCAAGCGACGGAGCCACAAGGCAACCGGCGAACAGCGTGACGACGGCGAGACGGCATGACATGGCGAACCCCACGATTTCGGCATCACGGCAACGCCGCGATGAAGCTCGTGTTCCTGCGCAAAGGAGGATTCTCCAGGAAACTCGCCGCTTGACCCGCCCAAGCTGACGCCGCACGGTGCCGGGCGGGAGAGGGGCATGCGGACGTCGCGGCCGACATTGCGAGCGATCATTGCGCTGGTTGCCGCCTATGGGCTGGCACTCCACGCGATTGCCGCGGGCCTCGGCTCAACCCTCGCATTGGGCCACGTGGCGAACGGTCCTGGCGTCGAATGCGCGGAGGGCACGTCGCCGGCAGCTCCCCTCGGGTCCGCCGACCACACCCATTCCCAACTGTGCTGCACGCCTGCCGGCGGCCATGGCCTCGGCGACTGCGCCGCCGGCGCCGCCGACACGTGGTTCGCCGTCCGCTATGCGTCACCGGTCGCCAAGATGCGGCCGCTCGACGCCGCGACGGCCCAGGCTCCCGCCCATCCGCCAGTGGGCTCGCGCGCCCCGCCGCGGTTCGTCTGATCGGCCTTCAATCCTTCCGATCTCACGAACCATCGAGGACGCCTCTCATGTTCAGGCCCTTTGCCGCGGGCGCGCTGGCCGTTGCCGCGCTGCACTTTCCCCATTCCGCTCTCGCGCATCATCCGGGCTCCGCCGGCAACAGCGGCGGCGCCGGACCCATCGTCACCATCCCGGCCACGACGCTGGAGCAGGGTCACGTGGCGGCCTTCCTGATCCACGAATACACGCGGCTCAACGAGCTCAGCGACGCCGTTCTCATAGACGCGGCCGGCCGCCACCAGCACGTGCACAGCATCGGCACCATCCAGAGCACCGCGCTGGGCGCGGCGTTCGGCGTGACCAACGACCTCACCGTCTCGGTGCGCCTGCCGTTCGTGCTGCGAAGCGACATCCGCGAGGGAACGCATACGCACGTTCACGGCGGCGCGGCGATGAACACCGTCACGGCGCGCGGCGATGCCTCGGGCGTCGGCGACGCCACCGTGCTGGGGCAATGGCGCTTCTTCAACAATGCCGCCACGGCCACCGAGGCGGCACTGCTGTTCGGCGTGAAGCTGCCGACCGGCGCCACCAGCGTGCGCGACCGCGCCGGCGAGCTGTTCGAGGCCGAGTTCCAGCCGGGGTCGGGCTCGACTGATGCGCTGATCGGCGCCGCCTTCACGCAGCGCTTCGGCCCATGGTCCTTCGATGCCAACGTGCTTTACATCGCCGTCCACAAGGGCACCCAGGACACCGATCTCGGCGACCGCTTCAACTACAATGCCGCCGTGTCCTATCGGCTGTTCGGCCCCGTCGGCCGCACGGCCAGCATCAGTGGCGTGCCGGCCAACGCCACCTATACGCATTCCGGGCATACGCACCGGCACGCCGACGGCAAGATGCACAGCCACGCGCCGGAGGCGCCGCCGGCGCCGCGATGGACGCTCGACGCCGTCCTGGAGCTCAATGGCGAGCGGCACGCCAGGCAGCGCATCGAGGGGCTCAAGGATCCGAACTCGGGCGGCCACACCGTCTATCTGTCGCCGGGCCTGCGTGCCTCCTACGCGAACTTCTCGGGCTTCGTGTCGTTGGGCGTCCCCGTCTTCAACGACGTGAACGGGCTGCAGGACAAGCCGGACTACCGCCTCGTCTCCGGACTGGCGTTCGGCTTCTGACGGGGGAAATCATGCGCATCGTTGTCTTCAGCGCGGCTGTCGCGCTCGCCCTTCTCGCGTCGCCGACGCGGGCATCGGCTCACGCCACCCTGGTGCGGGCGCTGCCTGCGGCCGGCAGCAAGGTGCCGGCTTCGCCGACGGAGCTCAGGCTGACCTTCAGCGAGCTCGTCGACGTCGTCAGCGCCAAAATCACCGGCCCCGGCGGCAGGCCGGTCCCGACAGCTCCGGCGCAGGTCGACGACGCCGTCGTGGTCATCCCGCTCAAGGCGCCGCTCAAGCGCGGCGTCTACCGGGTTAATTGGGAGGTGATGTCCACCGACGGCCACAAGCATGGCGGCCGTTTTTCGTTCGAGGTGGGCCGCTGAAGCGGGGTGAGCCGCTGAAGCGGGCGCGACGCATCGCGGCTGATGTCTTGGCGCAACTCGGCGCGGCGTATATCGAGCGGAGCGACCAACACGAGGCCGCGCCAATGGACACCAATCCGCGCCGCGACACTGCGAGCGGCGATCGTGCGCGCCGCGACAAGGCGCGCGAGGCCGACCGCGATGGCGGGCTTTCGCGCGACGGGAGCGGGGATTGGCGCGCCACGCTCGCAGCAACTTGCGAGCGATCGTGGCAGGCGGTGCGCGAGGCCGGACCGCAGCGGCGCCGTCACATCTGCGAGCGCGCGACCTACGTGCTGTCCGACGCCATGGCCTGGCTTCAGGCGCTGCCGCCTTGCTCGATCCACGCTATCGTGACTGACCCGCCCTACGGCCTCGTGGAATATCAGGAGCGGCACCTCGCCAAGCGGCGCGCCGGCCACGGCGGCGTGTGGCGCATTCCGCCGACGCTCGGCGGCGTCAGACGGGCGCCGCTGCCGCGCTTCACGGTCCTGACGCGCCACGACATGGCGAATTTGCGGACGTTCTTCGCGGCCTTTGCGGCGTCGTCGCTGCGCGTCCTCGTGCCGGGCGGGCACCTCATCGTGGCGTCCAATCCGCTCCTGTCGACGGCAGCCTTCCATGCGCTGGAGACGGCAGGCCTCGAGAAGCGCGGCGAAATGATCCGTCTCCTGCAGACGCTGCGCGGCGGCGACAGGCCGAAGGGGGCGGAAGGGGAGTTCCCGGGCGTCTCCATGATGGCGCGGGCGTGCTGGGAGCCTTGGGGCATCTTCCGCAAGCCCCTTGAGGGCACGGCGGCCGAGAACCTGCGCGCCTGGGGCACCGGCGGCTTGCGACGCCCGGCCGGCGGGGCGCCGCTGAAGGACGTGATCCCCTGCGCCCCGACCCGCGGCGCCGAGCGCCAGCTCGCCCCGCATCCCTCGCTGAAGCCGCAGCGCTTCATGCGCCAGCTGGTGCGCGCGGCACTGCCCCTCGGCCTCGGCACCGTGGCCGATCCGTTCGCCGGCAGTGGCGCGACGCTCGCGGCCGCCGCGGCGGTGGGCTACTACGCCATCGGGGCCGATCACAGCGCCGAATATTTCGACGCCGCCGCAAGCGCGGTGCCGCGGCTCGCGGCGCTTGCGGTCAGCCGCGGGGGCGGATGATCGCCGCCCACCCCGGAAGCCGCCACGCAGGGCGTGGAAATCGTGTAGCATCGGCTGGTCCCGACACCCTCCGCCAAGCTCGCATGTCCATCCCCCTGTCGATCATCGCGGCCGTCGCCGACAACGGCGTCATCGGCCGCGACAACCAGCTGATCTGGCGGCTGCGCACCGATCTCAGGCGCTTCCGGGCGCTGACCATGGGCAAGCCCTTGATCATTGGACGCCGCACTTTCGAATCGCTGGGCCAGCCGCTGAAGGGGCGCGAGATGATCGTCATCACCTCCTCCCGCAGCTTCAAGCCGGGCGGCGTGCACATGGTGCATTCCTTCGGCGAGGCGGTGTCCCGGGCGGAGGACCTTGCCGTCGGGCTGAGCGCCGCGGAGATCATGGTGGGAGGCGGCGCCAGGGTTTTCGCGGAGGCGCTGCCGCTCACCAAGCGCCTTTACCTGACATTGGTGCACTGCGAGCCGGCCGGCGACACCAGTTTCCCGCGCTATTCGCCCCTCGACTTCCGCGAGACCCGCCGCGAACGGCACGAATTCGAGCCCCGACGACGAGCATCCCTTCACGTTCGTCGACCTGGAGAGGCGGTGAAGGCGAGGCTGCCGGCGCTGCGGACGCCATGCCCACTTGCCGACAGGGACGTCCTTCAATACCTCATCAAGGGAACAAAGGGGCCGGCATGGCTCCGCAGAAGGGAACAACATGCCTTGGAACAACCAAAGCGGCGGCGGCGGTGGACCATGGGGGCCCAAGAATCAGGGACCATGGGGATCCGGGCCGCAAGGCGGGCCGCCCGACCTTGAAGCCATCCTGCGCCGCAGCCAGGAAAAGCTGAAGAACGTCCTGCCAGGCGGGGGCGGCAATATTGGCGCCAAGGGCATCGCCTTCGTGGTGCTGGCCGCGGTCGGCGTGTGGCTGTTGACCGGCTTCTACACGGTGCAGCCGGCCGAGGTCGGCATCGAGCAGATTTTCGGCCGCTATGCCGGCAAGAAGCTGCAAGGCCTGCAATACAACTTTCCCTATCCGATCGGCAGCGTGACCAAGCTGCCGGTGGCGCGGCGCAACACGCTCGAGATCGGCATCCGCACGGCCGATCCGCGCCGCGTCGCGACCCGCAGCAACGCGCAAGAAGGGCTGATGTTGACGGGCGACGAGAACATTCTCGACCTCGACTTCACCGTGCAATGGCAGGTCAACGCCAGCCGGCCTGAGGACTATGTGTTCAACCTGCAAAATCCCGACGGAACCATCAAGAACGTCGCTGAAAGCGCCATGCGCGAGGTGATCGGACGCCGCAACATGCAACCGATCCTCACCACCGACCGCTCGGCCATCGAGGTCGAGGTGAAGACGCTCATGCAGGACATTCTCAGCCACTACGGCGCAGGTGTCGAAATCATCGTCGTGCAACTGCAAAAAGTCGATCCGCCGACCGAGGTGATCGATGCGTTCCGCAAGGTGCAGGAGGCGCAGCTCTACCAGGGCCGCGTGCGGAACGAAGCCAATGCGTATGCGGGCCAGCGTGTCCCGGAGGCGAAAGGCAGGGCCATCGCCATCGTGCAATCCGCGGAGGCCTACAAGGAGCAGACGGTGGCCGAGGCGCAAGGCAACGCCTCGCGCTTCACGGCGATCTTCGAGCAGTACAAGAAGGCGCCCGAAATCACCCGTGAGCGCATGTTCCTCGAGACGATGGAACGCGTCCTCTCCGGCACCGACAAGATCATCCTCGACAGCAAGAGCGGGGGACAGGGCGTCGTGCCCTACCTGCCGCTCAGCGAGCTGCGCGGCTCCCAAGTCGGGCAGACCGGCGGCGCACAGCGATCGCCGGCGAGCGGCGGCGCCGAGATCGGGAGGGCAACGCGATGATCGGCAATGTCATCAAGGTCGGTTTGGTCGTCGTCGCGATCATCGCCGCCGTCGTGCTGTTCTCGGCCACCTTCATCGTCGATCAACGCCAGCAGGCGCTGGTGCTGCGCTTCGGCGGCATCCGTCAAGTCGTTCTCAATCCGGGACTTTATTTCAAGGTGCCGATGATCGAGAACGTCGTCTACGTCGACAAGCGCGTTCTCGATCTCGATCTGCCACAACAGGAAGTGATCGCCTCGGATCAGAAGCGGCTGATCGTCGACACGTTCACACGCTATCGGGTCGTCGATCCGGTGCGCTTCTACCAGGCCGTGGGCAGCGTCGTCGGCGCCAACCAGCGCCTGACGCAAATCGTCAACTCGGCGACGCGGGCCGTCCTGGCGGACGTGACCTTCACGGCCATCGTCAAGACCGACAGGGCGCAGCTTCAGAAACGCATCCGTGACGAGGTGAACGACCAGTCGAGGCGGGCGGAAGGCAACAAGGCCAATCAGTCCGAAGACCAGAGTCTCGGTATCGAAGTCATCGACGTGCGGCTGCGCCGTGTCGATCTTCCCGACCAGAACATCAACGAGGCCTATGAACGCATGCGCACCGACCGCGGGCGCGAGGCGGCGGAGCTGCGCGCGCAGGGTGATCAGGTCGCTATCGGCATCAAGGCGCGCGCCGATCGCGAGGTGACGGTCATCGTCGCAGATGCCACCCGCGACTCCGAGAAGCTGCGCGGCGAGGGCGACGGCGAACGCAACCGCATCTTCAACGAGGCCTTCGGCAAGGACCACGACTTCTTTGCCTTCTATCGCTCCATGCAGGCCTACGAAGTCGGCCTGAAGTCGTCGGACACGCGGCTGCTGCTGTCGCCGGATTCGGATTTCTTCCGTTACTTCACCGATCCGTTCGGCAAGTCGAAGAATCTCTCGACCCCGGGCGGGGCGCCGGCCGGGCCCGGTCAGGCGGGTGGCGCGGGAGGTGCCGCGGCACCGGCGCGGCAATAGCGGGAATTGGTGTATGACGGCGCGGCATGGATGATTTTCTCGCCGCGCTCGGCCTTGTGCTGGTGCTTGAAGGCTTGTGCTTCGCCGCCTTTCCGGGGGCGGCCAAGCGCGCCATGGCGGAGATTTCGGGAGCCCCGGAGGGGCGGCTCAGGACGGTCGGGCTCCTCGCCGCGGCAGCCGGGATCGTGGTAGTGTGGCTCGTGCGGCAGGGTTTCTGAGGCGCCACAACGCGGCTCTCGCGCCGGTCTTGAGACTTGGACTCGCGGAAGACTTGGACTCGCGGAAACGTGTCGCCGTTCCGCCGCATTTCGTGGTTCTATCGGCGACAAATTGCCGGTCTCCGGCATCGACTGAATTCAAGAGGACAACAATGGCCCGTCTTCAGCTTTCGACTCGGCGCGTAGCCTCGCAACTGACCACCGTCGGTCTCCTTGCCGCCGCGCTGGCGCTCACGCCAGCGGCTCAGGCACGCGGTCCCGACAATTTCTCCGATCTTTCCGACAAGGTCACCAACGCGGTGGTCAACATCTCGGCCTCGACGACGGTCGAAGCAAAGGATCGCACCATTCAGGGCCCGCAAGCGCCGCAGGGCTCTCCCTTCGAAGAGCTGTTCGAGGAGTTCTTCCGCCGCCGCGGCCAGGGCGGCGGCGATGCGCCGCGCACGCGCCGCTCCAACTCGCTCGGCTCCGGCTTCATCGTCGATTCGACCGGCGTCATCGTCACCAACGCACACGTGATCGGCGAGGCCAACGAGATTTTCGCCATCTTCAACGACGGCAGCAAGCTCAAAGCCGACATCATCGGCAAAGACACCAAGCTCGATCTCGCCGTCCTCAAGGTGAAGTCCGAGAAGCCGCTGACGGCGGTGAAGTTCGCCGACAGCGACAAGCTCAGGGTCGGCGAATGGGTGGTGGCGGTCGGCAACCCGTTCGGCCTCGGCGGCTCGGTATCGGCGGGCATCGTCTCGGCCATCAACCGCGACATCCAGCAAGGCTCCTACGACAGCTACATCCAGACGGACGCCGCCATCAACAAGGGCAATTCCGGCGGACCGCTGTTCAACCTCGACGGCGACGTGGTGGGAATCAACACCGCCATCCTGTCGCCGACCGGCGGCTCGGTGGGCATCGGCTTTGCCGTGCCGTCGTCGCTGGCCGGGCCGGTCATCGAGCAGCTGCGCGAGTTCGGCGAGACGCGGCGCGGCTGGCTCGGCGTGCGCATCCAGCCCGTCGACGACGCCACCGCCGAGGCGCTCAATCTCGGCAAGGCGCGCGGCGCCCTGGTGGCCGGCGTCGACGAGAAGGGGCCGGCGAAGCCTGCCGGCATCGAGGTCGGCGATGTGATCGTCAAGTTCAACGGCCGCGACGTGACGGCACGCGAGCTGCCGCGCTTCGTGGCCGGCATGCCGGTCGGCAAGGCCGTCGATGTGGTCGTCGTCCGCAAGGGCGCCGAGCTCACGAGGAGCGTCACTCTCGGGCGGCTGCCCGAGGACGAGGTGAAGCAGGCGAACCTCAAGGCCGACGACAAGGAAGTCGAAAAACCGGCCGTCAAGAACGTCATCGGCCTCGACCTGTTGCCGCTCAACGACGACACGCGCCGGCGCTACTCCATCAAGCCGACGATCAAGGGGGTCGTGGTGTCGCGGGTCGACCCGAACTCGAACGCCGCCGACAAGCGCATCCAGGCCGGCGAGGTCGTCGTCGAGGTCGGCCAGGAGCCGGTCGCCAACCCGGCCGACGTGACCAAGCGGCTCGAAGCAATCAAGAAGGACGGCAAGAAGTCGGCGCTGCTCCTGATCGCCAACGCGCAGGGCGAGGTGCGCTTCGTAGCGCTGCCGATCGAGTGAAGCGCCTCAAGCGTCGTTGCCGGCGAGCCGGCGCGACGTGACAGCGAGGGAAGGGCCCCATGGCGGGATGCCCTTCCTCCCACGGTCTTCGTCTGCTCGCGGGGCACCTTCCTGTGCTCCAGCGCACTGGTGCGCCGCCAAATTCAGGCTAGGATTTCGCCCCATTTCATGCGGCTCGGAGCGGCAGCCATGTGGCGACGTGCGGGATTAGTCTTCGCGGCGACGGTTGCGCTCGCCCAATTGTGGGCCGGCGGGGCGCTGGCCGAGCGGCGGGTGGCCCTGGTCATCGGCAACTCCGCCTACAAGCATGCCGCCAAGCTGCCCAACCCCGTCAATGACGCGGCCGACGTGGGCAACGCGTTGAAGAAGCTCGGCTTCGAGGTCGACATCGCGACCGATCTCGACAAGCGCGCCATGGACAAGGTGTTCAACAAGTTCGCCAAGTCGGCGCTGGGGGCCGACGCCGCGGTGTTCTACTATTCCGGCCACGGGCTGCAGTTCGAGGGCAAGAACTACGTCGTGCCGGTGGACGCCGAGCTCGACGACCCCGAGGACGTGCGCTACGAGCTCGCGCGCGTCGACGACGTGCTGGCCGATCTCAAGAACGCGTCGGGCGTGCGCATGCTCGTCCTCGATGCCTGCCGCGACAACCCGCTCGCCGCCCAGCTCAAGGCGCGGGTCGGCGGCACGCGCTCGAGCGGCGTCAGCCGCGGCCTCGCCAAGATGGAGAATGCCGAAGGCACGCTCATCGCCTATGCGACGCAGTCGGAGGCGGTGGCCGACGACGGCAGCGGCCGCAACAGCCCGTTCACCGGCTCGTTCCTGAAGCATGTCGAGACGCCGGGGCTGGAGATCCGCACTCTGTTCGCCCGCGTCCGCCAGGACGTCTACAACGCCACCGGCCGCAAGCAGCTGCCGGAACTGTCCAACTCGGTGATCGGCGAGTTCTATCTGCGCCAGGCCGACGGCACGGTGATCGCGAATCTGCCGCGCCCGCCGGAGAAGGCCGCCAACGCGCCGGCCCAACCGGCCGACGAGGGTGGACGCAGCTGGATCGGCGTGCGCGTGCAGCCCGCCGACCAGGCGAGCGGCACCGGCGCCAAGATCGTCGCCATCGATGAACGCGGCCCCGCCAAGCCGGCCGGCCTCGAATTGACCGACGTGATCGTGCGCTTCGACGGCAAGGATGTGCGCAATCCGCGCGACGTAGGCCAGGCTATCAACTCCGTGCCGGCCGGACGCAGCGTCGAGGTGGTGGTCAATCGCGGCGGCGCCGAGGTGACGCGCCGCATCGTCGTGGGCCGTGCCGACGACGTGACCAAGGCGACCGAGCAGCAATTGCGCACCGCCGCCATTGCGGTGGCCGGCAACGCGGCAGATTCCTGCGACCGGCTGACGGCCTCACCCGACGATACGCGCCGGCCGCCCGGAGTGGCGCCCGTCGAGGCCAAGGCACTCAATGTGCCGCTGGCCAAGGCGGCCTGCCAGGCGGCCATCGAGGCAAAGCCAAACGAGCCGCGCTACCACTTCCAACTGGCGCGGGCGCTGCGCTTCAGCCGCGACTTCGATGGCGCCCGCATTGCCTATGAGAGGGCGGCGGCCGTCCGCTATCCGCCGGCCGTGTGCGCGCTTGGTTTCATGCACTTCTTCGGCACCGGCTATCCGGCCAAGAACCCGGAGCAGGCCGCCCGCTTCTTCGAGGAGGCCGCACAGCTCGGCGACCCAGTCTGTCTCAACCGCGCCGGCCTTCTCTATGGCCGTGGCGAGATCGTGCCACGCAATCCCCCCAAGGCGGCGCTCTATTATCGCAAGGCTGCCGAAGCGGGCAACGCCGGGGGAATGGTCAACTACGGCTTCGCGCTGTCGCGCGGCCTCGGCGTGCCGCAGGACTTCCGCGCCGGCCGCTTCTGGTACGAGAAGGCCGCGGCGCTCGGCAACCTGACGGCCAAGAACAATCTCGTCCATCACTACGCCGTCGGCCTCGGCGGCTTCCGGCCCGATCCAGTGCGTGCCGCCGAAATGGCGCTGGCGGCCTACAAGGAAGGCAACGAGGTCACCCGCAAATGGATGGTCGAAGAGAACGGCCGCTGGCTGACGCCGCCGGCCAAGCGCGTCGTCGAGGAGCGGCTGTTCGCTCAGGGCTTGCTGAAGCGCAGGCCAAGCGACCGCTTCGACCAGCAGACTTTCGCGGCCCTGGAGGCGCTCCTGGTCGCCAAGTGAGCGCAGGCGGCGAGACCGGACTCCCGGCGTCTCGGCACATGACCCTGTCCGAAAACCGCAAGCGCTTTTCGGGATCATGCGAAAAGTCTTGGTCTTGCGCATGATCTTGTCCGAAAACCGCAAACACTTTTCGGGATCATGCGAAAAGTCTTGGTCTTGCGCATGATCTTGTCCGAAAACCGCAAACACTTTTCGGGATCATGCGAAAAGTCTTGGTCTTGCGCATGATCTTGTCCGAAAACCGCAAACACTTTTCGGGATCATGCGCCATGCATGTCGGCCTCGACGCCGGCTTCTGGCGCGTGCCGCTCGCCGGCATCGGCAATTATGTGCTCAGCATCGTCGCCGCCGCGCAGATACTCGCCCCCGACATGCGCTTCAGCGGCTTTCAGGGATGGCGGTGGCGGCGGCTCGATCGCGAGAGGTTGCGCCGCTTCGCCGCAAGCCGCGGCAAGGCGCTGCCAGGGGAGGGGGGTGGCGCCCTTTCGCCACCGACGCGTGAGGGCCCCGGTCTGCCGGAGCGGTTGGGGAGCGCGCTCAGCCGCATCGATGCGGTCCGTCGGGTGGATCGTCTGACCCGCGCGGCGCTCTTCGCGCGCAGCGTTGGCGGCCGTTCGCTCGACGCCTTCTATGCCACGAGCACGATCCCGCCCGCCGATCCGGGCGTGCCGGTCCTGCCGCTGCTGACCGATCTGTCGCATGTGCGCTTCCCCGACATGCACCCGGCTGAGCGCGTCCGCTGGATGAACCGGCGTCTGCCGCAGGTGATCGAGCAGGCGGCCCTCGTGCAGACCATCTCCGCCTTCAGCAAGCGCGAGATCATCGAGGTGTTCGGCTGCCCACCGGACAGGATCATCGTGGCGCCACCCGCCGCCGCACCCGTCTTCCGTCGGCTTGGACGGCCTGCGACCGAGGTCGCGCTATCCAGGCACGGCCTGAACTATGGCGGCTTCCTGCTCACCGTCGGCACGCTCGAGCCACGCAAGAATCTGCGGGCCCTCATCGAGGCCTATGCGGGCCTCGACGCGGCGGCGCGGCGGCACGCGCCGCTCGTCGTCTGCGGCGGCGGCGGCTGGGGCGAGCTCGACCTGCCGGCGGCGGCCCGGCGCCTGGAGCGCGAGGGGACGCTCAAGTTCCTGGGTCACCTTCCGGACGCCGCCTTGCGGGCCCTCTACGAAGGGGCGCGGCTGATGCTCTTTCCTTCGATCTACGAGGGTTTTGGCATGCCCGTCATCGAGGCGCTCGCCTGCGGCACGCCGGTTGCCCATAGTAGCGGCACATCCATGGACGAGATTTCCAGCGATGTCGGCCGGCGCGTTACGCCGCACGACGTGGCGGCCTGGCGGCAGGCGATGGAGGAGGCCATCGATGGGCGGCCGTGCGAGGAGGTCGAGCGGGCGCGGCTTGTCGCATGCGCGGCGCGCTACGACTGGTCCGACAGCGCCGCGACCTTGCTCACGGCGTTGCGCAGCGTCGCCGAGGCGTGAAGTTTCAGTACCTGAACAAGCCCAGCCGATACATCCAGTCGCAGAAGAGCTGCCGCACCAGGTACGGCACGAGCGCGCGGCGGATCTCATACTGGCCAGGCGCCGTGCCGAGGTAGCGTGAGCGCAGCTGTCGCATCTCTTGCTCGCCAAGATCCATCATGCCGATCGACTTCTGCTGCTCGTGGACGCGGAAGCAGGCGAGGAAACGCGGCAGCCGGGCGAGGCGGAAGCCGGCCGCCTCGGCGCGCAGCAGGAAATCCCAGTCGAGCGCGAAGGCAAAGCTCTCGTCGAGCGGGCCGATCTCGTCCCAAACGCGCCGGCGCCAGAACATGGTCTCCTGCGGGACGAAGTCGGCCCACTTCAAGGCCTTGCTGTCGTGCGGCGGCAGCACGCAGCGGCCGACCTCGAAACCGTCCTCGTCGATATAGATGCGGTGACCATAGACGATGTCGATGTCGGGGCGTTCGTGGAAGGCGCGCGCCACGTAGGCGAGCGTGCCGGGCAACAGCGTGTCGTCGCTGTTGAGATAGGCCATGATCTCGCCGTCGCAATCGGCAAAGGCGCGGTTGATGGCGTCGCCCTGGCCGGCATCGGGTTCGCTGCGCCAATAAACACGCTCGCCGTAGGACCGCAGCACGCCGAGCGTGCCGTCGGTGGAGACGCCGTCCTGCACGATATAGGTGAGCCGTGGATAGTGCTGGGCATGCACGCTGTCGATCGTGGCGCCGATGAAACGGCCCTGACTGTAGGAAGCGGTGACGATGTCGATGCTCGGCGGGTCCGGGGGCAGCCGTTCGGCGGCGTAACGCTTCGGGACGCGCAGCCGCCGCGTCATGTATTGCTTGAACGTCCAGAGGCGCGGGCGCAGCCGCCGGCGCCACGATTCATAGAACCCCGCCCGCGCCATGGTGATGAGCGAATCGGTGCGGCGCTCGATCTGCGCCAAGCGTTCCTCGATGGACAGCTCGGACGGCGCCGACCGCGGTGCCGCTTCCAGCCGTCCCGGCCTTGTAGGATCATCCATGGTGCGCGTTCCGCCCCAGGCGCGTCAGCGCCCTTGTAGCGTCAAATCCGCAGGCGTCGCAAATCGCTAGGCTTGGCGGCGGGCGGCAGCTTCATGCCAGCCAGCATGAACTTCACGGCACCAGCCGTAGAGCGCATCCAGCATGATGTTGTGATCGAAGCGGGCGCGGGCACTCGCGGCGGCTGCCGCCGACATGCGGGCGTGCAGGGCGGGATCGCCGATGAGGCAGGCGATGGCGCGCGTCATCGCGGCGGCGTCATGCGACGCGACGACGAACGCGGTTCGCCCCGCCTCGACCGTCTCGAGAACGCCGCCCGCCGCCGCCGACACAACGGGTGTGCCGCAGGCGAGAGCCTCGGCCACCGACAGGCCGAACGGTTCCTCGGCGGCGGCATGCAGGAGGACGTTGGCGGCGCGGTAGTGCTGGGCCATTTTCGTGGGCGATGCGACGTAGTTCAGGTGGCGCAGGCGGACGCCGGGCGCGAGGTCTTCGTCGGGCTGGCTGCCATGGCCGCCGACGACGAGAAGCGTAAGCGGCCGCGCCGCCGTCTCACGTGCCAGCGCGACAACGGCGCGCCGCACCGTGGCGAAATCCTTGTATGGGTTGGCCGCCCCGCCATTGGCGACAAAGAGCAGGAGGCGGTCGCGCAGGCTCATTCCGAGATCCTGCCGCGCCGCGTCCTTGGGGCCGGGGCGGAACGTCGCGAGGTCGATGCCGGCGGGGATGAGATTCCAACCGACGATCGTCGGTGCCAGCAACGATTTCCTGGCGCGCTCGAGCACCCATTCCGACTCCGCCGATACGTGGAGGCGCGCGCCGCGTAGCGAACGGCTCTTGCGCCACCAATTGAGCCGTGTCGCATCGCGGCTGATGGCCGGCGGGAGCTCAAGATCGGGGCAGCGGCCGCAGCCTGTCTCCCAGCGCGGACAGGCTTGCGTCTGCGCGCAATGGCCGGTGAACAACCAGCTGTCGCACAGGCGCAGGATTACCGGCACGCGGCGGCTGAGGGGCGCAAGCGCACGCAGGTCGAAATAGCCGCCATGCAGATTGAAGCAGATGACGAGGTCCGGAGGCGAACCGGTCAGCTCCGCGACGTGGTGCGCGTAGGGGTGATTGAAGTCCTCGAGGCCCAGCCACCGATCGATGCGGCGGCGCCGTTCGCGGCCGGCCTGCGAGGCCGCGTAAGGGCGGTAGTCGAAGAACGGGCTCGAGTGGAAGGGCAGAACACGCGGATGGTCCGTCTTGCGCGCCCCGACGAGGAGCCAGGCATCGATGCCGCGGGCGCCGAAACCCGCGAGGGTTGCCATGGCGATCCGTTCAGCTCCGCCCCCCTCGTCCGCCGTGTTGACCATCGCGATCTTGCGAAGCGGACGGCCCTCGACACTCAAGCCGCCGCACTCCGCGGCAGCGGCATCGCCTCATCGGGCGGGCAGGCCACTGCAAGGACCGGCAGGCCGAGACGCCGCCCGTCGGGTGAGCCTGAACGCGCCGGCACGAGGGGCATCATGAGAATGATGACGCTTTGCGCCTGGACGCCGGAAGGGGCGGCTGGCAGCCGCACGGTGAGCGTGCCGCCGGCGGCGGCGATCGCGGCGGGCGGCACCACGCGACCATCGGCGATGACCGCCATGACGCTGGCGCGAGGATTGCCCCGGATGGCGCCGGTCTCGACGCTGAGTGTGCGCTCGGCGTTACGGGCCGCCAGGCGCAGCAACGCGACGGGCTCGGTCCAACGAAACGGCCGCCCGGCATGCTCCTCGAGGCCATGCACGCCTGAGAGTCGGCCGGGTCCAAGCTCGGTAATCGACGCCTCTTCCCAGTCACCGGCGTCGGCCACCCTGTGAGCGCGGACCCAACGCCGCCGCGCGATGCGCACGAAGCGCGCATGGGCGGCCACGAACCATTTGTAGCGGAGACCGCTGGGCATCGGCAGATGTGCCACCGCGAACTCGTCGCAGGCGACGATGAGCCGCTCGACGAAGGCGCGGGGCAGGAGCGCCGAGGCGATGGTCCTGAAGCTTGGACCGAGCAGTGCGACGAGCTCGCGCGTCCGTCGGGGATTGGCGACGATCGCCGCCACAATGGCGCGAACCACGGAGGCGGCAATGCGCGGGCGCGCCAGAAGCTGGTTGGCGTAGCCCGGCTCATGGCCGAAATAGCGCTCGAAGAAGCGCGGATCATGGGTGGAGCGGGCGCCGAGCTCGCTCTCGACATACTCGGCCGTGTCGTAGTCGAGATCGCTCATGCGATCGTCGTCAATATGAATGACGCGCGCGTCCGGCACCGGCTCCATGCGGATACCCTGGGCATGAAGCTTGGCCGACAGCAGGGCCGGCGCGAACATGCCATAGCGCGGATCGTACCCGCCGCTCGCCCGGAACACGTCGGTGCGGATGATGAATCCCGGCCGCAGCAGGCGGGGCCACTCCCCCGGCGACGCCCAGGTTGCGTAGACCTCACCGAACCAGCGCTCGCTGAGCCGGGCGAGAAGATGGTCGTCGGGGTGGCCGATGAGGAAGTTGCCGACCGGGGAGGCGGGCTTGGTGTCAAGCCAGCGCGCAACCGCCTCGAGGCAGCCCGGGTCGGCGAGGCAATGCCCCTCGGTGAAGACGAGCCAAGGCGCTCCGGCATGCTCGGCCGCGCCATTCCACAGGGAGCCGTCGGTGCCGTCCGGGAGCCGCAGCACCGCGTCCTGCGGATCGAGCAGGGCCTTGACCTCCTGCTCCTCGGCGGATAACTCGTCGGTGAGCACCGCGATGACCCGGTATCGGTCCCGCGCCAATGTCTGCCGGCGCGACCAGGTGGCAAGGCGCTCCGCGGCCCTGCCACGGGTGTCGTGCAGCGGGTAGACGACGGTGAAGAGCGGATCGGAGGCGTGCCCCATGGAGCGGTCTTAGAGCGCGCTCCGGCGGCGCGCAATCGCATCCGGGCTCCAAGCCGTCGATTTTGGCCTTCGAGCTCGCCGGTTGCGGTGCGCTCGCGCCTCGCTTTCGAAAGGGCGCCGCTGTTGATTTTTCGCAAGGCACTCTTAACGAGGCGCGCGTATGGTCGTGCTCATGCGGCAGCTCGTTTGGAAAGATATCGGCACCTACACGCTGTTTGCGGCGTGCGCCGGCTTCTGCCTGCTCAATCTCTACGCCGTCATCTGACGGCGGCGCCCTTCGCGTAGAGCGTCCCGGAAACCGCGGGATCGGCGCTAAGCTTCCGTAAACTCTTCGCTTCGATAGCCCTGCGCATAGAGCAGCGCGGTCAGGTCGCCATGGTCGATGCGCGCCGCGGCGGCGGCCGCCACCGCGGGCTTGGCGCGAAAGGCGACCCCGAGGCCGGCCTCGCGCAGCATCAAGAGGTCGTTGGCGCCGTCGCCGACGGCGAGCGTATCCTCACGATTGAGCTTGAGCGTCTGGCGCAGCTCGATGAGCGCCTGAAGCTTGGCCTCCCGCCCCAGGATCGGCTCCTCGACCCGGCCCGCAAGACGCCCGGCCTCGACAACGAGGCGGTTCGAGCGATGGGCGTCGAAACCGATCCTCGCGCTGAGGGGGCCGGTGAAGAGGGTGAAGCCCCCCGACACGAGGCAGGTGTAGCCGCCATTGGCCCGCATGGTCTTGACCAGCGTGCGGCCGCCGGGGGTCAGCGTGATGCGCTTCTCCAGGATCTCATCGATGACGGTGACGGGGAGCTTCGCCAGCAGTGCCACGCGCTCGCGCAAGGCCGGCTCGAAGGCGATGTCGCCGCGCATGGCGCGCTCGGTAATCCGCGACACCTCGGCCTTGAGGCCGACGAAATCGGCCAGCTCGTCGATGCATTCCTGGCCGATCATGGTGGAGTCCATGTCGGCCACGAACAGCGTCTTGCGGCGGTTGGCGGCGGGCTGCACCACCACATCGATGCCGCGGCCGTCGAGGGCGGCGCGCAGGTCGGCCGCAAGGGCGGCATTGTCGTCCTGGCCGACGAAGGGCACGTCGGCGGCGCGCTGGCGATCGAGCCATTGCGGCTCGCCGGCGCCGGGAAGCCGCTGCGCCGCCGCAAGGTCGGCGGCGCCGAGCGCGGCTTTACTTGCGATCAGCGTCGCGACACAAGGCGCAGGCTTTCCGTTCATAGGCTTCGGGACAGGTCACGGGTGGCGGACAAGATCGGCGCCGTTCTCATTGCAGGGCCGACCGCTTCGGGCAAGTCGGGGCTGGCGCTCGCGCTGGCCGAGCGCCATGGCGGCGCCATCGTCAACGCCGATTCCATGCAGGTCTATGGCGACCTGCGCGTGCTCACGGCGCGCCCCAGCGAGGCGGACGAGCGGCAGGCGCCGCACCGTCTCTATGGGCATGTCGACGCTGCTGTGAACTATTCGGTGGGACACTATCTCCGTGACGCCGCCGAGGCCCTCACACGGTTGCGGCAGGAGGGAGCGCTGCCGATCGTGGTCGGCGGCACGGGTCTCTATTTCCGGGCGCTCATCGAGGGGTTGTCGCACGTCCCCGCGGTGCCGGCCGAGGTGCGCGAGGCGGTGCGCGATGCGGCAGACGGGCGCGACACGCCTTCGCTGCATGCGGAACTTTCAGCCCGGGATCCGGCGACGGCGGCGAACCTCAAGCCGACCGACAGGCAGCGCGTCCTGCGGGCGCTCGAAGTGCTCACGGCGACGGGACAGCCGCTCGTGTCGTTTCACGGCGCCCGCGAGCCGGGGCCGCTCGCCGGTGTCGCAACGGTCGGGATCTTCCTGTCGCCCGATCGCGAGGTCTTGCGCCAACGGATCGATGCGCGCCTCAACGCAATGATGGCGGCCGGTGCCCTCGACGAGGTGCGGGCGCTCGCCAGTCGCGGCCTCGACCCGCAATTGCCGCTGATGCGGGCCTATGGCGTGCCGCCGCTCATGCGGCACATCGCAGGCGGGATCGGTCTCGAGGCGGCGGTGGCCGAGGCGCAGGCCGGCACGCGGCAATACGCCAAGCGGCAGCTCACCTGGTTCCGGCACCAGATGCCCGGCTGGACATGGGTCCTGCCGGAGGCGGCGGAGACCTTCCTTCGCGAGCAGCTCGGCGTCAGTGCCCGACCCCCCGGTAGAGCTGATAGAAGGTGATGAAAATCTCGAAGGCGATGAGCGCCACGATGATGATCTCGAGCCGCAGCGCCCGTTCGGTGTCGCGCAGATCGGTGAGCGCGGTTGCCGTCTCGCCGATGACGGCGAGCTTGCGGTTGAGCGCCTCGGCGCGCTCGCGCAACTCGTATTCATCGACGAGGCGGGCATAGAGCCGCCCGAGATCGGGGCGATCCCACAGCACATCGGGGTTCTCGCCGACGGCGACGCGGCCGGTCACCCTGTGGCGCACCAAGAGCGCCTGGCCGATATGACGCATGGTGGTGCGGCGGCCGCCGGGGGTGCGGCCCTGCTCGGCGAGATTGCGCACGAAGGGCTCGATGACGTTCGAGCACCGCCGCGACCTCGCGCTCGTCACGGGCCAAGACCGTGCTTTTTGCCAGGGCGTCGGCGATGACGATGAGTGCTTCCGGCGACAACGTCTTGAGATAGATCGGTCCGCCGGGCGGGATCTGCTCGTCCTTCTCGGCAGAAATCTCGATGATGGCCGTCTCTTCCTCAGGCCGGGCGAACTGGCCGGCGATGCGGTGGCGGATGGAGCGCAGCACCTCGTCCTCTTCGAGCGGCGAGATGCCGACGGTGACGACGACGCCGTACCGGAACAGGGCGGCAAAGCCTTGCGCACCGACCCGGAAGGCGAGCGGGGAGGTGGCAAGGACGTCGCTGCGCTCGAGACCGGCCACGTCGATGCGGTCACCCACGAGCAAGGCGCGAGCCGTTACGCGTCTCGCGCCCTCGGTGGCGGTGGTCGAGCCGGTCTCGGTCGACATGGAAGCCTATACGTCGCCCGGCGCGAAGATGTTGCCCGGCTGGATGCGGCAGGATTTCGATTGCAGGCTGTGATCGAGATATTCGAGCGGCTCCTTGGTCCTGAGATCCGGGATGATGTGCTTGGCGTGTCCTGGCTTTTTCTCGAACACGAAAAGGATATCGCAGCTATTTCCGGAGACGTTGACCCGCATCAGCTGGCGCAGGCTGCCGAAGTCGTAGGTGCGCGTCAGGCTGTTGGCGTCGGCGAACCATGTCGCCTTCAAGCCGAAGGCAGGATCGGTGACAGTCTGTCCTGGGGTGACGACCTGGCGGCGGGTCTCATCGCCGGTGCCGGTGGTGCGCCGGGCATAGTTGAAGATGCGGCCCTTCTGACTGAAATAGACGCGGATGGCGATCGTCGTGTTGCCGTTGACGACGCGGCCCTCCGGGCGACGGAATTGCAGGCCATAGACGACCTGCGCCTCGATCGAGTTGCCGGCCAGTTTCTGGACAATGCTTTGGGCACCCGCGCCCTGAGGCGCGATCAGTGCGGCAATACCTGCGAGGACTTGAAAGAGAAGGCGCATGCGGCGTTGGCTCCGGCTCAGCTTGAAAATCCTTAACGCATCTTCATGTCTTGCGACCGCGAAGCCAAGTTCGCAGGAGTCTTGACCAACCACGGGCCCTCCTGTAGCGTCTGCCCACTTTTGGCAAGGAAGGAGCGCCATGCGCGCGATCCTTATCGTAAGTGGGGCGCCATCGACGGAGCGGGTGTAGAACCCGCGTGGTCCGGCTGATGGCGCGTGAAGGGTCCCTTGGGGCCCTTTTTTATTGCCAAAAGCCAGACCATCCCGGCGGACGCGGCCAATGCGCAGAATTGGGATGGAGAGAGCCATGAGCGAGACGATGACCGGCGCCGAGATGGTGATGCGCGCCCTGCAGGACCAGGGGGTCGAATACATCTTCGGCTATCCGGGCGGGGCGGTGCTGCCGATCTACGACGCCATGTTCCACCAGGAGAAGGTGCGCCATGTGCTGGTGCGCCACGAGCAGGGCGCCGTGCATGCCGCGGAAGGCTACGCGCGCTCGACCGGCAAGGTTGGCTGCGTGCTCGTCACCTCAGGGCCCGGCGCCACCAACGCGGTCACCGGCCTCACCGACGCGCTGATGGATTCCGTCCCCATCGTGTGCATCACCGGGCAGGTGCCGACGCACCTCATCGGCTCCGACGCCTTCCAGGAATGCGACACGGTCGGCATCACGCGCAGCTGCACCAAGCACAATTACCTGGTGAAGCGCATCGAGGATCTGCCGCGCGTGCTGCACGAGGCGTTCTACGTGGCGGCCAACGGCCGCCCGGGGCCGGTGGTCGTCGACATTCCCAAGGACCTGCAATTCGCCAGCGGCAGCTATGAGCGGCCGCGCGACAATCAGCACAAGACCTATCGGCCCAAGGTGAAGGGCGATCTCGAGCGCGTGCGGGCGGCGGTCGAGCTCATGGGCCAGGCGAAGCGCCCGGTGTTCTACACCGGCGGCGGCGTCGTCAATTCCGGGCCGGAAGCCGCCATCCTGCTGCGCGAACTGGTCAAGCTCACCGGCTTCCCCATCACCTCGACGTTGATGGGGCTCGGCGCCTATCCGGCGTCCGACAAGCAGTTCCTCGGCATGCTCGGCATGCACGGCACCTACGAGGCCAACCTCGCCATGCACGATTGCGACCTGATGATCGCCATCGGGTCGCGCTTCGACGACCGCATCACCGGCCGGCTCGACGCCTTCTCGCCTGGCTCGCGCAAGATCCACGTCGACATCGACCCTTCGTCCATCAACAAGAACGTCAAGGTCGAAGTGGGCATCGTCGGCGACTGCGCGCATGTGCTGGAAGACATGGTGCGGCTGTGGCGCTCGGGCGCCAAGAACACCGACAGGGCGGCGCTGAAGACGTGGTGGGACCAGATCAACGTCTGGCGCAGCCGCGACTGCCTCGCCTATACGCCGTCGAAAGAGCTCATCAAGCCGCAATACGCGGTGCAGCGGCTCTACGAGCTGACCAAGGGCCGCGACGTCTACATCACCACGGAGGTCGGCCAGCACCAGATGTGGGCGGCGCAGTTCTTCAAGTTCGAGGAGCCGAACCGCTGGATGACGTCCGGCGGCCTCGGCACCATGGGCTACGGCCTGCCGGCGGCCATCGGCGTGCAGATGGCGCACCCCAAGGCGCTGGTCATCGACATCGCGGGCGAGGCCTCGATCCTGATGAACATGCAGGAAATGTCGACGGCGGTGCAGCACCGGGCGCCGGTGAAGATCTTCATCCTCAACAACGAATATATGGGCATGGTGCGCCAGTGGCAGGAGCTCCTGCACGGCGGGCGCTATTCGGAGAGCTACACCCACTCGCTGCCGGACTTCGTCAAGCTGGCGGAGGCCTATGGCGCCGTCGGCATGCGCTGCACCGACCCGGCCAAGCTCGACGACGCCATCATGGCGATGATCAATGTCGACAAGCCGGTCATCTTCGACTGCGTCGTCGACAAGGCGGAGAACTGCTTCCCGATGATCCCGTCCGGCAAGGCCCACAACGAGATGATCCTCAACGATGTGGCGGTGGATATCGGCACGGTCATCGACGAGAAGGGCAAGGCGCTCGTTTAACAATGCACGGCGGCCTCAACACCGGTGTCATCCCGGCCGGAGCGCTGCGCAGCAGCGCGCAGAGCCGGGACCCATTCCGTGGGCTTCAACATTGCGGAATGGGTCCCGGGTCTCCCCCGGCGTTCGCCGGGGTCGCCCGGGATGACATCCGTGGTCTTGATCCTGTTCCGCACCGGAATTCATTGGCCATCCGCGCCCTCGGCGGCGAAGAGTGAGCGAGCGCGCGGAGACAGCCATGTTCACCCTCGTCATCGGCAACAAGTGCTACTCGTCGTGGTCGCTGCGACCGTGGATCCTGCTGCGCCATTTCGACATCCCGTTCGACGAGATCGTCGTGCCGCTCTACCGGGAGGGCAGCAAGGAGCAGATCCTCAAGCACTCGCCGGCCGGCAAGGTGCCGATCCTCAAGGACGGCGATGTAACGGTGTGGGAATCCCTTGCCATCATGGACCACGTGGCGGAGGCGCGGCCCGATCTTGCGGTGTGGCCGAAGGAAAAGCCGGCACGCGCCTTCGCGCGTTCCATCGCAACCGAGATGCATGCGGGGTTTGCGGCGCTGCGCAATGCCTGCTCGATGAATCTCGGCAAGAAGTTCCCGACAAAGGATCGGGGCGCCGAGGTCGACGCCGACGTGGGGCGCATCACCGCCGTCTGGCGGGAGGCGCGTCAGCGCTTCGGCGAAAGATCGGCCGAGCACGGGCCGTTCCTGTTCGGGCCGTTCACGGCCGCCGACGCCATGTACGCGCCGGTCGTCACCCGCTTCGAGACCTACTCGATCCCGGTCGACGACACGGTCCGCGCCTACATGGACGCGCTGATGAGCACCGCCGCCTTCCGCGACTGGCGGGCGGCGGCGCTGAAGGAAAGCTGGGTCATTCCGCAGGGCGAAGCGGACGAAAAGCCCCTCGAAGTCTATCGCCAAGTGAAGTGAGCCAAGCCATGCTGCACACGCCCATCCCGCGCGGAGTTCCGCCCATGAAGTCGCACTATTCCGACGCCCCGGCCGCGCAGCCGCTGGCGCGCCACACGCTCGCCGTTGTGGTCGACAACGAGCCGGGGGTTCTGGCGCGCATCGCCGGCATGTTCTCGGGACGCGGCTACAACATCGAGAGCCTCACCGTATCGGAGACCGAGCACGAGAAGCACCTGTCGCGCATCACCATCGTGACCACCGGCACGGCGCAGGTGATCGAGCAGATCAAGGCGCAGCTCGAGCGCCTCGTGCCGGTGCACCGGGTGAACGATCTCACGGTGCTCGGCGAGCCGGTGGAGCGGGAGCTGGTGCTGATCAAGGTCGTTGGCAAGGGCGAGCACCGGCTCGAGGCGCTGCGTCTCGCCCAGGCCTTCGGGGCGCGCACCGTCGATGCCACGCTCACCTCGTTCATCTTCGAGCTGACGGGGCTCACCGACGAGGTCGAGCGCTTCATCAAGGTGATGGCCGATGCCGGGCTCACGGAAGTGTCGCGCACCGGCATCGCCGCCATGAGCCGCGGCGCCGAGGGGATGTGATTGCCGGACGACAGATGCTTCCGGTCGATACATTCCTGGCGCTGGTGTCGTTCGCCTTCGTGACGTTCGGTCACGCCGGGCCCCAACAACATCATGGTGACGGCCTCGGGGGTGAATTTCGGCTTCGCGCGCACCATCCCTCACATGCTGGGCATCTGGGCGGGCTTCTCGCTGATGCAGCTCATCGTGGGCTTCGGCCTTGGGGCCGTCTTCGCCGCATCGCCACCGGCGCAGACGGCACTGAAGATCGTCGGCGCCGCCTACATGGTGTGGCTGGCCTGGAGAATTGCCAACGCCGGACCTGCCGAGGATGGCGGACCCGCGCAAGCGCGTCCAATGAACGTCCTCGGGGCGGCGCTATTCCAGGCTGTCAATCCCAAGGCCTGGATATTGGCCTTCAGCGCCATGGCGTTGTACGTCCGGCCGGACCATGCTGCCGGCGACGTGCTGCAGGTGACGGCCGTCTTCGGGCTCATCGGCTTTCCGTGCGTCGCCATCTGGGCGGGTTTTGGACACGGCCTGCGAAACTTCCTGCGCGACGCCGCCAAGGTGCGTGTCTTCAACATCGTCATGGCGGCGCTGCTCGTCGCCTCGATCGTGCCGATGGTGGTCACCTGATGAGCCCCGGAGGACGCAGGGCCGACCCCTTGACCCCGGCTTGCGCAGGGGCTTTACCGCATCTGCCTTGGCGCCCGATCCTGTCCGAGAGGCCCTGCAACTCTTCGGGATCGGGCGCCGCTGCTCTCTCGTCTCAGTAACCTGGCCGCCAAGGAAGGATTTCCCATGCGCGTTTATTACGACCGTGACGCCGACCTCAACCTGATCAAGGGCAAGAAGGTGGCGATCGTCGGCTATGGCAGCCAAGGTCACGCGCACGCGCTCAACCTGCGCGATTCCGGCGTCAAGGAGCTGACGGTGGCGCTGCGCAAGAGCTCGGGCTCGGTGAAGAAGGCGGAGGGCGAGAAGCTCACCGTCAAGGAGGTGGCGGACGCCGCCAAATGGGCCGACGTGGTGATGGTGCTGACGCCCGACGAGTTGCAGGGCGAGATCTATCGCGACCACCTGCACGGCAACATGAAGCAGGGCGCGGCGCTGGTGTTCGCGCACGGGCTCAACGTGCACTTCAACCTCATCGAGCCGCGCGCCGACCTCGACGTGCTGATGGTGGCGCCCAAGGGTCCGGGCCACACGGTGCGCTCGGAATACCAGCGCGGCGGCGGCGTGCCGTGCCTTATCGCCATCGCCCGCGATGCCTCCGGCAACGCCCACGATCTCGGCCTCTCATACGCCTCGGCGATCGGCGGCGGCCGCGCCGGCATCATCGAGACGAGCTTTCGCGAGGAATGCGAGACCGATCTGTTCGGCGAGCAGGTGGTGCTCTGCGGCGGCCTCGTCGAGCTCATCAAGGGCGGCTTCGAGACGCTGGTGGAGGCGGGCTACGCGCCCGAGATGGCGTATTTCGAATGCCTGCACGAGGTGAAGCTGATCGTCGATCTCATCTACGAGGGCGGCATTGCCAACATGAACTACTCGATCTCCAATACCGCCGAGTTCGGCGAATATGTCAGCGGCCCGCGCATCGTCACCGACGAAACCAAGAAGGAGATGCGCCGCGTGCTCGACGACATCCAGTCGGGCAAGTTCGCCCGCGACTGGATGCTGGAGAACCGGGTCAACCAGACATCGTTCAAGGCCATGCGCGCCAAGCTCGCCAAGCACCCGATCGAGGAGGTGGGCGAGAAGCTGCGCGCCATGATGCCGTGGATCAAGGCCAAGGCGCTGGTCGACAAGTCGCGGAACTGAGCGCGCGCCTCACTGGGCGAATGTCTTCAGCCAATCCCAGACCGGGCCGATCAGCCCGCCCGGCAGCAGGAGCACGAAGGCCCACACCATGGCGGACGTGACGTTGGCGAGCTGAAACCGCAACTGCGGCACGCCGAAGACGCCGGCCGCCAGCGGCACGAAGGCGCGCAGCGGTCCCGAGAAGCGGCCGATGAACACGCCCCAGGCGCCCCAATGGCTCATGAAGTCGTCGGCGCGCTTGGTGAACTCGGGATAGCGCGACAGCGGCCACATGTGGTGGAGGCGGTCCTTGAAGTAGCTGCCCACCGCGTAGGACAGCCAGTCGCCGAGGCAGGCGCCCACCACCGCGCCGACCCAGACCGGCCAGAACGAGATGCCGCTCACCCCAAGCAAGGCGCCGATGCCGATCAACATGCCGAAAGCGGGCACGAAGAAGGAGATCACCGCCATGGATTCGAGGAAGGTGAGCACGCCGACGATGAATGGCGCCCAGGCCTCGTTGGCCTTGACGAAATCGAGCACCGGCTGGACGTATTCCTCGAACATGCGGTCTCCTGGAGCACCATGTCATTGGAGCCATGGGGTCGTGCTCCAGCCTTCTGATCGGCGCACGATCTTGTCCGAAAAGTCCGCAACTTTTTCGGGAGCATGCGGCAGAGCGGCTGAGCCTTATGGGGACATGGGGTGCGAATGGCAAGCAAGGCCGCTTGCGCCGCGTTGAACGGGCTGCTTACGTCCGGTTGGGACAGGATCGACAGGCTTGCGCGAAGGCGAAACGGTGCTGACGGCCGCGGGGGCAGGGGGCGCCGGCCCCGGCGCCGTGCGCCTCGAGGCGCTGGCCATCGCGTTCGCGCTCAAGGAAGGCGGCGCCTATCGCGCCGTCGAGCAGATCGATCTGCAAGTGGCGCCGGGCGAGTTCGTGGCCATCGTCGGGCCGACCGGCTGCGGCAAGTCCACGCTCCTCAATGCCGCCGCGGGATTGCTGCGCCCTTCGGCCGGTCAGGTGATGGTGTTCGGCGCCCCGCTCGCCGGCGTCAACGGGCGGGCCGGCTACCTCTTCCAGCAGGATGCCTTGATGCCCTGGAAGACGGCGCTCGACAATGTCGCCGTGGCGCTGGAGCCGGCCGGCGTGCCGCGCCGTGAGGCGCTCGTGCGGGCGCGGCAATGGCTCACGCGCGTCGGCCTTTCCGGCTTCGGCGACCGCTATCCGCACATGCTGTCGGGCGGGCAGCGCAAGCGCGTCGGCCTGGCGCAGGTGCTGATCCGCGACCCGGAAATCCTGCTCATGGACGAGCCATTCGGGCCGCTCGACGCGCAGACGCGGCAGATCATGGGAAACCTGCTCCTCGATCTGTGGGCGCAGGACCGCAAGGCGGTGCTCTTCGTCACCCACGATCTGGAGGAGGCCATCGCGCTCGCCGACCGGGTCGTCGTCATGTCGGCAGGCCCGGCGGCGCGCATCGTCGGCGACTACCCGGTCGACCTGCCGCGGCCGCGCGATATCGCCGAGGTGCGGGTCGAGCCGGCGTTCCACCACATCCAGCGCGCCATTTGGGCGACACTGCGCGTCGAGGTGCAGAAAGCCTATGCGCAAGGGGAGAAGGGATAATGAAACGCCTCGGCCTCCTCGCCGCGCAAGTCATGGTCGGCATCGTCTTCATCCTCGTCTGGCACGTGTTCTCGACGCAGACCTTCGGACAGCCGAAGCCGATCCTCGATCCGTTCTTCTTCTCGACCCCCGTCAAGGTCCTCGAGCGCACCTGGCGCGACCTTGCCGGCGGCGAGCTGTGGCGGCATATCGGCATCACGCTCACCGAGACGGCGCTCGCCTTCGTGATCGGCGCCGCCTTCGGCATCCTGTTCGGCTTCGCGTTCGCGCGGCTGAGCTTCTGGCGGCGATCTTCGATCCCTACATCAAGGCCATGAACGCGCTGCCGCGCGTCGTGCTGGCGCCGATCTTCGCGCTGTGGTTCGGGCTCGGCATCTGGTCGAAGGTGGCGCTCGGCTTCACGCTGGTCTTCTTCATCGTGTTCTTCAACGTCTATCAGGGCGTGCGCGAGGTGAGCCCGACCGTGCTCGCCAATGCGCGCATGCTCGGCATGCGTGAAGGGCAGTTGTTCCGGCACGTCTATTGGCCGGCGGCGCTCACCTGGATGTTCTCATCGCTGCACACGTCGGTGGGGTTCGCGCTGGTCGGCGCCGTGGTCGGCGAGTATCTCGGCTCCGCCGCCGGTCTCGGCTACAAGATCCACGAAGCGGAGACGGGCTTCGACGTGACCGGGGTGTTCTCCGGCATGCTCATCCTGATGATCGTGGTCATCGCGGTCGATGCGCTGGTGACGATGATCGAGAACCGGCTCCTCGTCTGGCGGCCCGAGCCGCAGGGGACGACGGCGCAGGGGTGACAGCGCCGCCAGTCGCGCTATTGTCGAGGCCAACAAAGGCAATTGGAGGACGTCCATGATCATGAGACTGCTTGCGGCGGCCGCCGCGCTCGCGCTCGCCGCCGCGCCGGCACAGGCGCAGAAGCCGGAAAAGACGGCCATCAGCCTCGGGGTCGGCGGCAAGCCGGCGCTATACTACCTGCCGCTCACGCTCGCCGAGCGCCTCGGCTACTTCAAGGAGGCAGGCCTCGACGTCACCATCAACGATTTCGCGGGCGGCTCGCAGTCGTTGCAGGCGCTGGTCGGCGGTTCGGTGGACGTCGTTGCCGGCGCCTATGAGCACACGATCCGCATGCATGCCAAGAATCAGGACATCCGCGCCGTCATCGAGCTTGGGCGTTTCCCCGGCATGGTGCTCGGCGTCAAAGTCGACCGGGCCGACAGGATCAAGTCGCCGGCCGATCTCAAGGGCGCCAAGGTCGGCGTAACGGCGCCGAACTCATCCACCAACTTCTTCGTCAACTACCTGATCGCCAAAGCGGGCGGCAACCCGAAGGACACGTCCTATATCGGTGTCGGCACCGGCATCTCGGCGGTGGCCGCGGTGCAAAAGGGCGAGCTCGACGCGATCGTCAACATCGACCCCGTCATCTCCAAGCTCGAGGCCGATGCCAGCATCAAGATCCTGGCTGACGCGCGCACCGAGGCGGGCACGCGCGCCATCTTCGGCGGCTCCAATCCGGCCGCCGTCGTCTACCTCAAGAACGATTTCATCGAGAAAAACCCGGCGACGACCCAGGCCATCGTCAACGCCTTCTACAAGACGCTGAAATGGCTGGAGAAGGCGAGCGATCAAGACATCGTGGCGACGGTGCCCGAGGCGTATTGGCTCGGCGACAAGGACCTCTATCTGCGGGCCGTGAAGGCGTCGCGGGAGATGTACTCGCGCAGCGGCATCATCCCGGCCGACGGCATGAAGAGCGCCTACGACATGCTGAAGCAGTTCGACGCTGAACTCGCGGCCAGCAACGTCGATCTCGGCAAGACGTTCAATGACGCCTTCATCAAGAAAGCGGCGGCGGGAACGTAGAGCCGGACGACAGAGAGCGGACGACGGACGATAGGGTCGTCACGGCCGGGCTTGTCCCGGCCATCCGCGCCGTCGTTATCGTGGGAGAACAGACGTGGATGCCCGCGACAAGCGCGGGCATGACGCGTCAGGATCTAGCAATTCGAGCAGATGCTGCCGGTCACCCGACTGTCGAGGCGGTCCTTCTCGCCCTGCAGGCGCTGGACGGCATCCCTTTCGCCGGTCGAGGCCGGAACATCCGTCGAACGGGGCTGGCGATGGCCGGTGGGTGCCGCCAAGCCCGACCCGGGCGAGGCGCCAGTGGCCCCGGGCGCCCCTGCCGTTCCGCCCGCCCCGCCGGCACCGCCGGTGCTTCCGGCCCCCTGGGCCAGGGCGACAAACGGAAAAACTGCGAGAATGAGGATCGAAATGAGCCGCATGATCGGCCTCCAGCACTTGCTTCCTGACCAAGAACCTCTAGCTCCGCGGGCTGTTCCCACGCAAATACCGCATGGACATTGATCCCATGCCGCACAGCAATTGATTGTCGGGTCTGGCATTCCGCTGCTACTTGACTTGGCTCAAGTCGCCGCCGCCATGAACATCCTCTCGATCCAATCGCATGTGGCCTACGGGCATGTGGGCAATGCCGCCGCTGTATTTCCCATGCAACGGCTTGGCGTCGAAGTGTGGCCGATCCACACCGTGCAATTCTCCAACCACACCGGCTACGGCCACTGGACCGGCCGGGTCTTCGATGGCGCCATGATCGGCGAGGTGTTCGAGGGCATCTCCCAGCGCGGCGTGCTTGCGTCTTGCGACGGCGTGCTGTCCGGCTACATGGGGGCGCCCGACATCGGTGAGGCAATCGTCACCGCCGTGGCGCGGGTGCGGGCCGCCAACCAACGCGCGCTCTATTGTTGCGATCCGGTGATCGGCGACGTGGGCCGCGGCGTCTTCGTGCGGCCGGGCGTGCCGGAATTCATGCGCGAGCGCGCCGTGCCGCTCGCCGACATCGTGACGCCCAACCAGTTCGAACTCGACTTCCTGACCGGCCGAACGAGCGCCACGCTTAGCGACGCCAAGGCGGCCGTCAAGGCCGTGCATGGGCTCGGGCCGCGCATCGTTCTCGTCACGTCGCTGTTCACGGAGGAGACGCCGGCCGGCAGCATCGATCTCCTCGTATCGGACGGCGAGGGCGCCTGGCGGCTGCGCACGCCGAAACTCGCCGTCAGCCTCAACGGCGCCGGCGACGCCATCGCGGCTTTGTTCCTGGTCAACTTCGCCAAGTGCGGTGCGGCGGCCGCCGCACTCTCAGCCGCCGGCTCGGCCGTCTACAGCCTGCTGAAGCGAACCGAGGAGGCCGGCGCGCGGGAGCTCGTGCTGGTGGCGGCGCAAGACGAAATCGTGACGCCAAGCTGGCGGTTCGATGCTCAGAAAATCTAGGGCGTCATGCCGGCGCTGCCGCGGGCATCCACGTCTTGATGCACCTCGCGGGTGTGGATGGTCGAGGGCAAGCCCGGCCATACAGCAGAGCGCTTGCGCATCAGCCCGAACAACGCAACAAGGAGAGGCAGGAGCAAGCCATGCCGCGGCGGTTCTTCACCCTCGACGTGTTCACCAACATGGCGCTCGGCGGCAACCCGCTCGCCGTTGTGCTCGACGGGCAAGGCTTGGGCGACGCGGGCAAGCAGGCCATCGCCCGCGAGTTCAACCTGTCGGAGACGGTTTTCGTGCTGCCGCCGGAAGACCCGCATCATCGCGCCCGGTTGCGCATCTTCACGCCGGCGCGCGAATTGCCGTTCGCCGGACACCCGACCGTCGGCACCGCGGTTGCGCTCGGCCTCGTGGACCACGGCGCGCGGCACGGCACGCTCGCGTTCTCGCTCGAGGAGCAGGTCGGCGTCGTGCCGTGCGCGGTGGAAATCGAAGGAGAGGGGCGCGGCAACGCCGTATTCACGCTGCCGCGCCTGCCGGAGCGGCTCGGGCCGGCACCTGCCGCCGCCGTGCTGGCGGCGGCGCTCGACCTCAGCGCATCCGACATCGGCTTCGACAATCACCATCCCGCGCTCTATTCCGCCGGCGTCCCCTACACGCTGGTGCCGGTGGCGACACGCGCCGCCGTCGACAGGGCGCGGGTGCGCCTCGGCCACTGGCAGGAGGCGTTCGGCGATGGCGACACGGCGCCGCCCTTCATCTATTGCCGCGAACCGCTCGAACCCACGCACGCTTTCTATGGCCGCATGTTCGCTCCGCATGCCGGCATTCCGGAGGATCCGGCAACCGGAAGCGCGGTGGCGGCCTTCGCGGGCGCCGTGCTCGCCTACGACCAGCCGGTGGACGGCGAGCACACGCTCGTCGTCGAGCAGGGCTACGCCATGGGGCGGCCGTCGCAGATCAAGCTCACCGTGACGGTGACAGACGGTGCCCTCGCCAAGGCGGCCATCGGCGGCGACGCGGTGGTCATCAGCGAAGGTTCGCTCCACCTTTGAAGGACGGCGACATCATCCCGTTGCGGCGGATCGAGGCGCGCTTCGTCGATCGCCCGTGGCGATGGGCGAACGACAACCGCGCCGCCATCGAGGCGCATTGGCAAAAGCTCGTTGCCAGGAAGCCGTCGCTGTTCAACGGGCGCGTGCTCATCGCCAGCGAGAGGCGGGTAGAGGACGGCATCTATCGTGCCGTCTATTCGCCCACCGACTATGCAAGCTTCCTGGCCTGGCGCGATTTCGGCTGGCCCGACAAATCGGTCAGCAACGGTTTTGGCATGGCGGCGCTCAGGAGCGCCGACGGCGCCTACGTGCTCGGCGTCATGAACTCGCATACGGCCAATGGCGGCGCCATCTACTTTCCAGGCGGCACCCCGGACCTGGCCGATGTGACGCCGGAGGGCGAGGTCGATCTCGCCGGCTCGGTGCTGCGCGAACTCGAAGAAGAGACGGGACTGGGCGCCGACGCCGTCGAGGCGGGCGACACATGGACGGCGATCATCGACGGCGGCCGCACGGCGCTGATGCGCGAGGTGCGCACCAAGATGCCGGCCGAGGAGGTGAGGGCGCGGATCGGCCGCTTCCTGGCTGCGCAATCGCAACCGGAGCTCGCCGGCATCCATCTGGCGCGCTCGCTCGCCGACATCGATCCGGCGCGCATGCCGCCGTTCACGCAGGCCTATCTGAGGGCCGCGTTCGCGGAGATGACAAACAGATGACAGACGACGGACGATAAATCCGCGCTCCGTCCTCCGTCGTCTGTGTTCCGTCGTCTTATTGCCGGTACCCGTGCCGCGCCTTGGTGGCCGCCACCATGGAACGCGCCTCGCCGTCACGGCCGGCCCGGCAGGCGCCGGCGGCGACTTCCAGATCGTTCGTGATCTGGTCGTAGACCGTCTTGCCGACATGGCCCATGTCGATGTCCTGCTTCATGATGCGCCGGAAGGCGCTGATGTCGGCCCCGCAGGCCCCCGGGCCCGGATCGCTTTCGCTGACGGCGGCGACCTGC
Source organism: uncultured Alphaproteobacteria bacterium (assembly GCA_963812775.1). GTDB lineage: Bacteria > Pseudomonadota > Alphaproteobacteria > Rhizobiales > Beijerinckiaceae > CAWEWH01. The sequence goes on along the minus strand of CAWEWH010000009.1, from coordinate 198,811 downwards.
TGGCGCTGCTGCGGCGCCGTGGCCGTCGGGCCGCCGGCCTGGTTGGCATCGGTTTGGCAAGCGGCCAGGAAGGCGGTCGCGACGGCGGTCAGCAGGATCGGGCGGATCATCGTGCGGTCCTCGGTTTCCGATTTGCGGCGGCGCGCCGGAATCTCTCCCCGAGTGTCACGATCGGCCGCGCCCCGTCAATACGGCAAGCCCGCTTGGAACGGCTGCATTTCCGAGGCATGGATAGAGCGTTGAACAGACGAGAAGGCTTCGGGAACGCCATGCGCATCCACAATCTCTACGAAGACGCCGACGGCATCTCACATTTCCGCGACATCGAGGTCGACTGGGCCGAGATCAGGCAACATGGGCGCTACTCGGCGCGGCTGCCGGCCACCGGCATCATCTTCCGGCGCACGGAGGGCAATTACGACCTCGATTGGCACCCGGCGCCGCGCCGGCAGTACATCGTCAATCTCGACGCGGGAGTGAAGATCACGGCCAGCGACGGCGAAAGCCGCGTCATCAAGGCCGGCGAGATCATCCTCGTGGAGGACACAACGGGCAAAGGACACCTGTCGCAATCCGTGGGGGGCCAAGTGCGGCACTCGATCTTCATCCCGGTGGATTGAAGTCGCAGAGTCGCATTCAGGCGCAGCTTCAGGCGTTTTCAGCCGAGCCTCAGTTTCGGCCTCTGCGGATCGCTGTTGTCAATGACCGCGTCAGCGCCGGCGGTCGGGTCGCACTCCGCCGTATAGAGAGCAAAGGCGCCTTGATAGCGGGTGGCGTGCACCTGTGCCGCAACCTCGGTGCCGCCGAGGAGATCGGCATCGCGGGCCGTGCCGCGCGCCAGGGCGAGCTCGGCCGGCACGTCGATATACACGACAAAGTCCCAGGCCGGTGCCAGCGCGGGTCGCTGCAGGAACGTGCCATCCACGATGAGGATGGCGTTCGCCTCGGCGTCTTGCGACGGCACGTCGACCCGAACATCACGTTCGAGGTCGAAGGATGCCGTGCGGTAACGGCGATCTCCGCTAGGCCCGAGAGGATCGAGCAGGAGCCGGCGAATGGCCGCGAGATCGCGGGCGTCCTCGTAGTAGCCGTTGGGCGAATGCCGCCCTTGCCGGTAGCGCTCGGCCTTTGGACGATGGAAGCCGTCGATGCTGGTCGATATCACCGGCCGGCCCCCTGACGCAGCGCCGCGGCGAGCTCGGCCGACAAGGTTGTCTTGCCCGAAGCGGTGCGCCCGTCGACGGCGACGCGGGTTGGATGCCCAAGTTCGAGGCTGGAAATGGCCTCGGCGAGCCGATCGATGACCTCGCGGCGCTGATCCATGGGCTACCCTCCCGGTCCTGATGTGCTTGCCGAAAGGCCTGCGGATCGGCTAGAAGGCCTCTATTAACCGGTTCCGGCGAGACTGCCGTTCGGAATCAAACGAGGGAAGAGCCCGTGACCAGCGGCTCCAGAAACGCGAACGGAACGGCCTTCGAGCCGGCGGCCGCTTGCGTGCCCTCGTCGGCGGGCCGTCGCTCGCTTCTGGGTCTCCTGCTTCTTAGCCGCCCCTGAGGGCCGGCTGGGCGCGCGCGCCTGGGCCTTCAGGGGTTGTTGGACCGACAGCCCGAGACCCCGCGCCTCAAGCGCATCAAAGACCCAAGGATTGAGATCATGGCCACCCGAAAAAGCGTATCCGACAAGGATCGCGTCCTCATCTTCGACACCACCTTGCGCGACGGCGAGCAGTGCCCCGGCGCCTCCATGACCCTCGAGGAGAAGATCGAGGTCGCCGAGCTGCTCGACACGATGGGGGTCGACATCATCGAGGCCGGCTTCCCTATCGCCTCGGACGGCGACTTCGAGTCGGTCCGCGAGATCGCCAAGCGCATCAAGAACGCCGTGGTGTGCGGCCTCTCCCGCACCGCCTTCAACGACATCGACCGCTGTGCCGAGGCCATCAAGCCGGCCGAGCGCGGCCGCATCCACACCTTCATCGCCACCTCGCCGCTGCACATGCGCGCCAAGCTCAACATGACGCCCGAGCAGGTTTACGAGCAGGTGATCGCCAGCGTGACGCGGGCGCGCAATCACACCGACGACGTCGAATGGTCATCGGAAGACGGCACCCGCACCGAGATGGACTTCCTGTGCCGCTGCGTCGAGGCGGCCATCAAGGCCGGCGCCTCGACCATCAACATTCCCGACACCGTCGGCTACGCGACGCCGGAGGAATACCGGACGCTGTTCGAGACGGTGCGCAACCGTGTGCCCAATGCCGACAAGGCGCGCTTCTCGGTGCATTGCCATGACGATCTCGGCATGGCGGTGGCCAACTCGCTCGCCGGCGTCGCCGGCGGCGCCCGCCAGATCGAATGCACCATCAACGGCATCGGCGAGCGGGCCGGCAACACCTCCCTCGAGGAGGTGGTGATGGCCATCAAGACACGCGCCGACGTGCTGCCCTACACGACCGGCATCGAGGCCACCATGCTGATGCGGGCCTCCAAGCTCGTCTCGGCCGTCACCTCCTTCCCGGTGCAGTACAACAAAGCCATCGTCGGGCGGAACGCGTTTGCGCACGAGAGCGGCATCCACCAGGACGGCATGATCAAGAACGCCCAGACCTACGAGATCATGACGCCGGAATTGGTCGGCGTGACCAAGACGTCGCTGGTCATGGGCAAGCATTCCGGCCGCGCCGGCTTCCGTGAGAAGCTCAAGGAGATGGGCTACAATCTCGGCGACAACGCCTTCGAGGACGCCTTCAAGCGCCTGAAAGACCTCGCCGACCGCAAGAAGCACGTCTACGACGAGGACATCGAGGCGCTGGTCGACAACGAGATCCTCACCGCGCATGACCGCGTCAAGCTCGTGTCGCTCACCGTCATCGCCGGCACGCGTGGGCCGCAGCGCGCCACCATGAAGCTCGACATCGACGGGCGCGTCATCGCCGACGAGGCGGAAGGCAACGGCCCGGTCGATGCCGTGTTCAACGTCATCAAGGCCTTGGTGCCGCACGAGGCGACGCTGGAGCTGTTCCAGGTGCACGCGGTGACCGAGGGCACCGACGCGCAGGCGGAGGTGTCGGTGAAGCTTGGCCACAAGGGCAAGTCGGTGACCGCCAAGGGGGCCGACCCGGATACGCTGGTGGCGGCGGCGCGCGCCTATCTCGCGGCCATGAACAAGCTGATGGCCAAGGGCGAACGGCTGCACGCCCAGCACGCGGCCGAATAGCCTCATGCCGCACGCGGTCGTCATCGCCGGCGCGACAGGGCTCGTCGGCGGGGCGGCCGTCCGCTACGCACTCGACCGCGGGCACCGCGTCATGGCGCTCGTGCGCGCCGGCCAGGCGCAAGCCTTCGGCCGCGAGCTCCTGGCGCTCGGCCTCGTGCCGCTCGAGGTCGATTTCAATGACCTGGACCGTGCCCGCGACGCCGTCGGCCAGCATAGGCCCGCATCATTCGTGTGTGCGCTGGGCACGACCATCCGCCGCGCCGGATCGCAGGCGGCATTCGCGAAAGTCGATCGCGACTATGTCGTGGCGTTCGCGGCCCTGGGACGGGCGGTTGGCGCGCGCCACTTTGGCCTCGTGTCCTCGGTCGGCGCCAACCCGGCTTCGCGAAACTTCTATCTGCGCACCAAGGGCGAGGCCGAGGAGGGCGTGAAGGCCCTCGGCTACGGGCGTGTCGACATCGCGCGGCCGAGCTTTCTTCTCGGGGAGCGCGCGGAGATGCGGTCGGGCGAGGGCTGGGGCATTCGGGTCAGCAAGGCGGTCGCGCCGCTCCTCGTCGGGCCGCTCAGCGTCTACCGGCCCATCGCGGCTGAGACGGTGGCGCGGGCTCTCGTCAATTGCAGCGAGCGGCCGGAGGCGGGCGTGCTCATCCATCCTCATGACGAACTCGAAGCGGCCGCCTGATCGCGCACCGCCTAGTTCACACCACGTCCTGCGGCGCGAGCCGGCAAAGGTGGGCCGGATCGCCGGACTCGATCTGCAGCGTCGCGTGGCCGATACCGAAACGCTGCGACAGCTCCATGCAGACGGCGGCGAGGAACCGGTCGTCGACACCGGCGTCCGGCCGCACCAGGTGGGCGGTGAGCGCCGTCTCCGTCGTCGACATGGCCCAGATATGCAGATCGTGCACGTCGCTGACGCCGTCGAGGCCCGATAGGTACGTCTGAACGGCGGCGCGGTCGACGCCGGGCGGCACCGCATCCATGGAGAGATCGGCCGCCTCGCGGGCGAGCGACCATGTGCCGACGAGGATGACGGCCGCGATGGCGAGGCTCGCCACCGGATCGAGCCATTGCCATCCGTCGCCATGATGGCGAGGGCCGCCGCGACGACGCCGGCCGAGACCACCGCGTCGGCCGCCATGTGCAGGAAGGCGCCGCGCACGTTGAGGTCGTGCTGACCGCGCACGAAGAGCAGCGCAGTCATCGTGTTGATGACGATGCCGATTGCCGCCACGACGATCACCGTCAGGCTGGCGACGGGCTCGGGATCGGCGAGGCGGCGCAGCGCCTCGATGACGATACCGCCCACGGCGACGAACAGCAGCGCGGCGTTGGCAAGGGCCGCGTAGATGGAAGCGCGGCGGAAGCCATAGGTGTGCTTCTCGGTCGGCCCGCGGCGCGCCAGCCAGGTGGCGCCCCAGGCGAGCAGCAGCCCGATCACGTCGGAGAAATTGTGGGCGGCGTCGGCAATGAGCGCCAGCGAATGGGCGAGGAAGCCGAACACGAGCTCGGCGACCACGAACCCGAGGTTGAGCGCCGTGCCGATGGCGAAGGCGCGGTCGAGCGCGGCCGGGGCATGCGCATGGCCGTGATCGTGGTGGTGATGATCGTGCGCGCCGCGGTGGCCGTGCGCCATGGCCCGTCTTAGCCCGCGTCCGGCGGATAGCCAAGGCGCGGCGGGAACTTCGCGGCGCCGGTCACGTTCGGGCTTCCGGGACCAGCACGTTCCCGCGGAGCCGACCCATGACCATTCCTTCTCGTGTTTCATTCAATCGTTTCGTAGCGGATGGAGCAGGCCGGTCGCGGACCGCTCGGGCGCTTGCCGCCCTGGCATTGGCGCTCTTGCTCACGGGCTGCGGCATCAACACCATTCCCACCCTCGAGGAAACCGCCAAGGCGCGCTGGAGCGACGTGCAGAATCAGTATCAGCGCCGCGCCGATCTCGTGCCCAATCTCGTCGAAACGGTGCGCGGCTACGCCAAGCAGGAGCAGGAGACGCTGACCCGGGTCATCGAAGCCCGCGCCAAAGCCACGCAGGTGCAGGTCAACGTCAATGACCTCACGGATCCGGAAAAGCTGCGCCAGTTCCAGGAAGCGCAGGCGCAGCTCTCCGGTGCCCTCGGCCGTCTCATCGCCGTGAGTGAGAACTATCCCGACCTGAAGTCGAACCAGAATTTCCTGGCGCTGCAGTCGCAGCTCGAGGGCACCGAGAACCGCATTTCGGTGGCGCGGCGCGACTACATCCAGGGAGTGCAAGCCTATAACACCGAAGTCCGTACCTTCCCCGGCCGGTTCTGGGCCTGGATCTACGGCGCCAAGCCCATGGCGACATTCGCAACGGCCGAGGAGAACCAGCGCCCGCCTTCCGTCAAGTTCTGACCCGCGATGGGCGTCAGCCATCGCTCCATCGGCGAGGCGGTCGCGGCGCTCATCGTCGTCGCGGCTCTGCTCGCGGGCATCGTCATCGCCCAGCCGCGCTTCCCAGCGCTCACCGGCCGCGTCGTCGACGCGGCCAACGTCATCGACGCGGCCACGGAAGCCCAGATCGACCAGAAGCTCGCCGCGCTCGAACAGAAGAACGGCACGCAGCTCGTCGTCGCAACCCTGCCGTCGCTCGAGGGCTATGACATCGCCGACTACGGCTATCAGCTTGGCCGCCACTGGGGCATCGGCCAGAAGGGCAAGAACAACGGCGCCCTGCTCATCGTCGCGCCCAATGAGCGCAAGGTGCGCATCGAGGTTGGCTACGGGCTCGAGGGCGAGCTCACCGACGCGGTGACGCGGCTGATCATCGAGAACGCCATCCTGCCGCGCTTCCGCACGGGGGATTTTTCCGGCGGCATCGCGCGCGGCGCCGACGATGTCCTGCAGGTGCTGTCGGGCGACGCGGAGGATTTCAAGCGCCGGGCCGGGCGCGCCAGCCGGCCCGGCGGCCAGGAGGGGATCGGCTCCTTCGGCATCGTCCTCTTCATCCTGGTCGTCTTTCTCTTCTTTTTCCTGCGCTCGGCCGGACGCCGCCAAGGCTACCGCTCCGGATGGGGCAGGGGGCCCGTCTTCCTGCCGCCCATGGGCGGAGGCTGGGGCGGCGGATGGGGGCGCAGCAGCAGCGGCTCGGGCGGCGGCTTTTCGGGCGGCGGGGGCTCGTTCGGCGGCGGCGGCTCATCGGGAAGCTGGTGACATGGCACCTGCAGCATCACTCACGTCGGCCGAAAGGGAGCGCATCTCAGCGGCCATCCGCGCCGCAGAGGTGACGACGTCGGGCGAGATCTATGTCGTCGTGGCGCGCAGCGCCGACGACCACCGTCTGGTGCCGATCCTGTGGGCGGCGCTCGTCGCGCTGCCGCTGCCGTGGCCGCTGCACCTGCTGACCGACCTGTCGACGACGCTGATCCTGTGGCTGCAGGCGGCAGCCTTCGTCGGGCTTGCCTTCGTTCTGTCGCTCGACGCGGTGCGGCGCCTGGTTGTGCCGGCCGCGATGGCGGCGGAGGCCACGCGCCGCGCCGCCGAGACGCTGTTCCTGGCGCACGGCGTGCACCTGACGGAAGCCCGCACCGGTGTCTTGATCTACGCGGCGCTCGCCGAGCGGCGCGTCGAGATCGTCGCCGATGCCGGCATCAACGCCAAGGTGGACCAATTCGCCTGGGACAAGCTCGCGCAGGACATCGTCGAGGCCGCCCGCATCGGCCGCCTGGTCGATGGCCTTGTGGCGGCGATCGAAGGAGCGGCGGCGCATCTGGGGCGGCATTTCCCGCCCGCGGCGCTCAACCGCAACGAGCTGCCGGATCAGGTCGTCGAGCTGTGAGCGCCAGCGAGAAGCCTGCAAGCTTTCGTTTTCCTCATTGCTGGCATGAGTTTATTTGACGCCACCCCTGCGGTGGGGCGGTGGCAGAACGCCAGCCAACTCACTATTGTGTAGCTTCACGATGGAGCACGATACGTTTCCCCGAGTCGGATCGTGCTCCATGCCTTTGATTCGACGCATGATCTTCTCCGAAACCGCGTGCACTTGCGGGATCGTGCGCCAGCCCAACAGGTCCGAGGCGCCCTTGACCAGCCAACGCAATTTCTGGGTTCCCGTCATCTGCGGGGCCATCATCCTCACCATCGGGGTCGGGGCACGGAATTCCTTCGGCATCTTCCAAGCGCCCATCGCCCTCGACCTCAAGGTGGGGCGCGAATTGTGGTCGTTCGGCAATGCCGCCGCAATGCTGCTCATGGGGGCCTTGTCGCCGTGGGCCGGCAATGTGGCCGACCGTTTCGGCATCGCCCGGACGGTGGCGGCCGGCGGGGCGATCTATGTGACCGGCATGCTCGTCATGGCCAGCGCGACGGGCGGCGCGATGCTGATCGTCGGCAACCTTCTCACAGGCGTCGGCATGGCGGCAGCGAGCTTCGGGCCGATCTTCGCGGCCATCACGCGCCTCGCGCCGCCGGAGAAGCGCTCGCTCGCCATGGGCATCACCACGGCGGGCGGCTCCTTCGGCCAGTTCGCCATCGTGCCGTTCGCCTCCATCCTGCAGGCGCGGCTCAACGATTGGCATTCCACGCTGATGATCCTCGGCTTGGTGTCGGTGGCCATGATTCCACTGGCGCTCGGCCTGCGCGATCGCACCAGGACGACGGGCGCGCCGGCGCCGATTAGGACGCAGAGCACGCGCGAAGCGCTCGCCGAAGCTTTCGGCACGCGCAGCTTCTGGCTGCTCACCACCGGCTATTTCGTGTGCGGCTTTCACGTCGCCTTCGTGGGTCTGCACCTGCCGGCCTATATCGCCGACAAGAGCGTCTCCATGACCTTCTTCGGCACGCCGGTATCGCCCATCGAAATGGGCGGCTGGGCCATCGGCCTCGTCGGCCTCGCCAATATCCTCGGCGCAATGTTGTGGGGCTGGCTCGGCGGCGTCTACCAGAAGAAGAACATGCTGGTGCTGCTCTATTTCCTGCGCGCCATGGCTTTCCTGCTGTTCCTGGTGTTGCCGCTCTCGTGGGTGAGCGTGCTCGTCTTCGCCGCCTCGCTCGGCTTCCTGTGGCTCGGCACGGTGCCGCTGACCAACGCGCTGGTCGGCTACATTTTCGGTCCCACCTACATGGCGACCTTGTCGGGCATCGTGTTCTTCAGCCACCAGCTCGGCAGCTTCCTGGCCGGCTGGGGTGCCGGCCGCCTCTACGACATCCAGGGCAACTACGACGCCATGTGGGTCATCGCCATCGCGCTCGGCCTCATGGCGGCGGTCATCAACTGGCCGATCCGTGAGCAGCCGGTGGAGCGGCTTCAGGTGAAGGTGGCGGCGGCTTAGCGCCGTCATGGCCGGGCTTGTCCCGGCCAGCCACGCCTGCTGCGATCAACGAAGGAAAGCCGTGGATGCCCGCGACAAGCGCGGGCATGACGTCACTTCGGCCATCCCTTCCTCGCCAGCGCAATAAGCTCCGGGCGATACTCGAAGTGGAAGGTGTCGTAGTGATACCAGCGGCCGCCCCAGATGAAGCCGTGGCGCTCGAAGATCTCGACGATCTCGTGCGGGAAGCGGTTGCGGTAGGGGATGACCGCCTTGCCCTTGCCGCCCGCCCAGATCCAGTAGTCGCCGAACTTGGTGGCGAGATCGATGGCGGCCCCGTAGGCGTGCACCGAGAGATTGCCGGTGTCCTGCACGGGCCGGCAATTGTAGGTGCCGGCGGAGGGCACGAGATATTGGGTCATGGCGGCCGGCAGCGCGTCGAGCTCGCGTGAGACCGCCGCCAGCTTGTCGGCGACGCCGTTGACACTGGTCACCATCACGCGGCCGCCCTTGCGCGACGGCAGCCAGTCGACGGCCTTGAGCCGCGGCGACACCTCGCCCTTGCGGCAGTCGCCGTACATCTTGATGAAGAAGGCGTCGTTGCGGAAGCGGCCGGGATCCTCGTTGACGGCAGGCGGGCGTGCCGGCTTGCCGAGCGGGTAGGGGATCGAGAACTGGTCGCGGATGGTCGGCCGCCTCAGGATCGCCTCGAAGCTGCGGTCGGCCTCGCTCTCATGATGGAGCGGCATGCGCGTGCCGTCCTTCCAGATGAGTGTGGTCTGATCGTAGCCAGCGAGGTGATCGGGGTAGGCGGCGATGAGCGCATCCAGCGCCGCGTCGGCGCGGGCTGTTCCGACGACGCAGAGTGCAAGCAGGAGGACGGCGCTTTGGGATGCGTGCGAGGCGAGCACGCGGGCCCACCCTCTCCCCTTGCGGGAGAGGGTGCCCCTCGCGTCAGCGAGGGGCGGGAGAGGGGTGAACAGCCGCAGCATCCAAGCGACTCGACTTCCGTATTTCAGAAGGGTGGGCTCTCGTGAGAAGTGGTTCGATTGCAACACGCGTGAACTCACCCCTCTCCCGGCCGGCTCCGCCGGCCACCCTCTCCCGCAAGGGGAGAGGGGGTCCCCGTCTACGCATCTACCGACCGCCGCTCTCCAGGCCCTGAAGATACTTGACGTTGGCGTTCTCGACCGCGTTCAGCTTCACGTCCCAGGTGAAGGGCCGATACCAGGAGAAGCGGGAGAAGTGCTCTTTGAGCGCCTGGTCCTGGAAGAAGCGGCCCTTGCGCGCATAGATCTCGTTCCGGGCGATGCGCAGCTGCTCGGCGCTCAAGCCTCCCACGTCGGCGGCCGAGAGAATGCGGCGGTCCGAGTCCGGGAAGAGGAAGCCGGACGAGGACGGGGCGCGCTGCGGCGGCAGGTTGGCGAGCTGCTGCGGCGGCTGTTGCACCGGTGGCTGCTGCACGGGAGGTTGTTGCTGCACGGGCGGCTGCTGCACGGGCGGCTGCTGCGCCTGCTGCACAGGGGCCTGCTGCGCAGGGGCCTGCTGGACCGGCGCGATGCCGGGCGGCCTTATCTGGATCTGCGGCTGCGTCACCACCGGGTTGCCGCCGCCGAGCTTGCCGAGGAAAATGTCGCCATCGACCTCGTCGTAGTAGGACGGCGTCTGCTTGTGGCCGATGGTGTTGGCGAGCGTGCGCACGCGCGTGCGCATCTCCTTGGCGAGATCGACCAGCGACAGGTTCTGGTCCTGTATCAGCGGCACCAGCGTGCGGGTGAAGACCGAGTTGGGATCGGGGTCGGCGTCCGACAGCCGGTCGAGGGCCGTCTCGCCGAGGCCGGCCGAGTACATGACGAAGACGCCCTGGCCGGCATCGATGCGCGAGAAGCTGCGCGTGTTGCCGAGCGAGCGGCCAGTATTGTCGCGGAACGGGTTCTCGCGGCAGGCGTCGAGGACGACGATTTGCGAGCGCGTGCCACGCGCCTTGAGGCGCTCGACGAGGCCCAAGGTGGAGATCGCCTCGTCCTTGAGGATACCGAGCTGCTGGGCCGCGACCTTTGGCACGTCGACGGGCAGCAGGTAGTTGGCGCCCTCGATCTCGACGCCATGGCCGGCATAGAAGATGAAGGCCGTGTCGCCCGGGCGGATGCGGTTCTCGAACTCGGAGACGCGCAGCACGAAATCGCGCCGCGTCAGGTTCTCGCCCATGCTGACCTGGAAGCCGAGCTTCTGCAGCGTGGCGCCGATGGCGCGGGCGTCGTTCACCGCCTTTCTGAGCGGCGCGACGTTCTGGTAGGCGTCCTGGCCGATGATCAGCGCATAGCGGTCCTGCGCCTTGGCCCCGGCCGCAAGCACGAGCATGACGATGGTGGCGACGACGCGCAGCATGCCTGACCCCGGCGAGACGGCGATTGTACCGAGGTGCCCATAGCACGGAAAGCGGCGCCCCGGCGTGCCGGGCAACACGTGCTGGACAGGCCGGGGGCGGCTTGAACCTACGGACTCGCCCGGTGAGCGAGGGAGGCGCCGACCACGAGGCCCACGGCGGCGCCAAGGACCATGCCGAACGGCTCGAACAGCGGCGCAAAGACTATGCCGACGGCCGCCCCCATGACCATGCCGTTGCCCGAGCCTATGCCGATCCGCTCGCTCTCCCGGTTCTCGCCCATTGCGACCCTCCGCGAGGCGAACTTACCCCGAAGCGCATCTGCTGGACAGGGCGGAGGGGGCTTGCTAGGACCCGCCGTCCGGCGGGCGCCTTGCCCGGCGGCCTTGCCGCACGATCTGTCCGGCCGTGATGGGCGCATAGCTCAGTTGGTAGAGCAGCTGACTCTTAATCAGCGGGTCCAAGGTTCGAGTCCTTGTGCGCCCACCATCACGATCAGTTCAGTTGCTCATTCGGCCATTTCGCTTGGACCGATCTGCCTCTTACGCTCCTATTGCCGTTTCGCAAGGGAGGTGAGGATGGCGCTCGAGCTCCGACCCAACTGCGAGTTCTGCGACAAGGACCTGCCGCCCGACGCGACGACGGCGCGCATGTGCTCGTACGAATGCACGTTCTGCGCCGATTGCGTCGAGACCAGGCTGCACAATGTCTGCCCCAACTGCGGCGGCGGCCTCGTGCCAAGGCCCATCCGTCCGGCGACCGAATGGCGCCCGGGCCTCTCGGTCGCCAAGCGGCCGCCGTCAAGCAAGCGGGTGCATCTGTCCTACAGCCCGGAGAACATTGCGGCCCATTCGGCCCGCATCAAAGACATCCCGCCCGAGCAGCGCTGAGGCGGCCTCAGACCAGCCATCACGAAATTGACGACGTGTGCGTCACGCCGGAGCGAAGATGTTGCCGCTGCGCCTTTCCGTACGCTCGGGCGCGATGGCCGGGCGCGCGAAGGCAGCGTCGCGCTGCATGACGGGCAGGACCCGATCGGCGAAATGGCGCATGTTGAGCTCGGCCTTGTCGGGCGGCATGCGGCCATACGAGAAATCGCAGACTACGTGATCCGTGCCCGTCAGGCGCTGCAGCTCGCCGAGCTGCTGGATGCAATCATCCGGAGTGCCGACGATCTGGATGCCCACGTAGAAGTCCGTCATCTTCTTGCGCTCGCCCGGATCCTTCATCTTGCCGTAGGTCTTGGCCATCTTGCCGTAGAACTCGTAGCCTTTCACGTTCGACAGATGGCCATCCGAGAAACCGTAATGCGCGTCGATCGAGTCCCACTTGGCGCCGAGATATTGCATCGCCCGCTCATGCGCTTCGGCGCGGGTCGGCGCGCATGAGACGTTGGTGAGGATGAGGGGCGGGCTCGGCGTGTGCCCGACGCTGACGGCGATCTTGCGGAAGCTCTCGATGTCGGCGGCGGCCTTGTGCCATTCGTTCTGCATGATCACCATCATGCCGAAGCCCAGCTTCGCCATGATCTCCGCGGATTCGGGGCTGACCGACGACGCATAGAAGCGCCGCTCGGGGTTGGACATCGGTCGCGGACGGATGGACATGCGGGGGATCTTGTAGAACTCCCCATCCCACTCGAAGACCTCGTCGCGCAGCGCCTTAGTGACGAGCTGTGCGGCCTCGGCAAATCGCGCTCGCGCTTCCTCCATGGGGACGCGAAAGCCCGCGTACTCGACGCTGGCGGCGCCGCGCCCGAACCCGAATATGCAGCGGCCGCGGCACAGCAAGTCCAGATAGGCGATCTGCTCCGCGACCCGGATGGGATCCTGCCAGGGCAGCACGATCACGCAGGTCCCGAGCGTGATGCGCGTCGTCTTGGCAGCATAGTAGGCCAGCAATTGCAGCGGGCTCGGCGACATGGAGTAGCCGGTGAAATGATGCTCCAGAGAGAAGAGCGAAGTCGAAGCCCAGCGGTTCGGCGAGGTCGGCGAGTGCCAGATGCTCGGCCAGAACCGACGAGTCGGGACGCCCGGGCTCAGACAGAACGCTGATGTCAGTTCCGATCCTCATGGCGTGTTCCTCCGCATGATTTCATGGTCGAGCCACCGTTCACGTCGACCGCAGCGCCGGTACCGGAGGATGCCTTGTCCGAGCCATGCCCGCAACGTCCCGTTCGCGGTGCGCCTCCTCGGGCGCGAGCGTCGGTCACTGGCGTCTGCCCGAACCGCGGTGGCGGTCTCGTGCGAAGGCCCATTCGTCCAGCGACGGAACGGCGTGAGGCGCCGTGATGCCGTCGCGCGTGCGTCCGGCCCCCGTGGGGACACCGTGGTGCGCTGCGAAGATCAGTGGACGTCGCGCTCCTTACTCGATCACCTCATCGGCGCGGGAAAGAACAGTTTCTGAAATATTCAAGCCGAGAGTCTTGGCAGATTTGAGATTGATGATGAGGTCGAACTTCACCGGTTGCTGAATAGGCATGTCAGCTGGCGTTGCTCCACGCAAGATCTTGTCGGTAAACTCCGCTGCGCGCACGAAAAGGTCGATAAAGTTCGGTCCGAACGAAATCAGACCGCCTGCGTCCACGAATTCTCTAAAACCAAAGATTGTTGGAATCTTTGCGGCGGTGGCTGCTTTGATGATTTTGGACTTGTTGGCATTTGTAAGGGGCTCACTATGCACATAAAGCGCGTCAGTTTGGCTCGGGAGCGTTGCCATCGCTGCGTCAATGTCCTCGGCTGTTTGGATTTCCAGTATGTTGGCTTCTATATTTAGCTTGGCAGCGGCCGCTCGAATGCCAATCATCTCTTGCGTAACACCTGAGAAATTGATGTTAACCAGTGCAGCGAGATGGCGGACATTCGGAATGATGTCCTTTAGTAATTCAAGACGTTTGCTGCTGAGTTCACCGGGTTGGATGGAAAGTCCTGTCACATTCCCGCCAGGCCGGGCCAAGCTCTCGACGATCCCGTTGGCGACCGCATCGCCGTAGGCGGCGAATACAATTGGAATGCTTGACGTGGCCTGCTTTGCGGCCACAACGCCGTATCCTGAGGTAACGATCACATCAACCTTTCGCTGCACGAATTCAGCAGCCAATTCGGTGGTTTGTTGAACATCGCCTGCCGCCCACCGATACTCGATCTTGACATTGCGCCCATCCACCCAGCCAAGCTTGGACAGTCGTTCTACGAACGCTGCCACCCACGCCCCATGAGAAGCGTGCGTTCCTGCCACGAGGAAACCGATGATCGGTGGCTTCGTTATTTGTTGGCCGCGAGCCGCTGACAGTGAGACGAGGGCAAAACTGCCCGTCAACGACATGAACTCGCGTCGCCTCATTCTACCACCCAGCATCCTGGCTACTGCGGCGGATCAAACCACACGGGATGCTCTTCGGCCAGCAGGACCGTCTCTAAGCGTAGGCCCCCTCGACGGCCAAGCCCGCCGACACACGCGCCCCTGGGGCTGGACGAGGATGGGGACGGTGGGCGGCACGACGGTTGCACCGCTCGTCAGGTGAGGCGCGCCCTGATGCCGTCGCGCGTGCGTCCGGTCCTCGTGGGCTGGCGCCCCAGCTCCGCCCTCGATTGATTACCCCGGCAGCCCTCGTATAGTGGCCCGTCGGACCCCGGAGGCAGGCGATGCTCGAGCGCGTCCCGCAGCAGTTCCGCGAGCTGCAAGAAATCACCATGCAGACCGACACGCGCGACATCCTCGCGCATGCCACGCGGCAGTCGGAAAGCTACGACGACTATTTCCTCGTCGACATCGACGCTCATGTCAGCGAGATCACCTTCTGGCCCGAGATCCTGGCGCTCATCGACAATGACGTGATCCGCCAGATGGGCGAGGCGATCATGCAGCGCCCCGGCACCTCGGGCGCGCTGCTCAACATCGCGCCCGGCATGCTCTACCAGCACGTCTACGGCCGCATTCCGCACCAGCAGGCCCTGCTCGAGAAGGTCGAGAAGACGGGAAGCCACCATTTCGTCGAGCTCGCCCGGCGCGGCATGGACGCGCTCGGCCTCGACTACCAGATCGTCTTCCCGACGCCGATGCTCACGCTCGGCATGCACCCGCAGGACGACATCGAGGCGGCGCTGGGCGGGGCCTACAACCGGTGGCTCGTCGAGCGCATCCTGCCCGAGGACGACCGGCTCAAGGGGCTGCTCTACCTGCCGTTCAACACGCCGGAAGCCTGCATCGAGCAGGTCGAGAGGTACGGGCATCTCGACAGCATCATCGGCTTCACGGTGTGCTCGACCCGCAACAAGCCGGTGCACCACAACAGCTACATGCGGCTCTATGCGCTGATGGAGGAGACGGGCAAGCCCTTCGCCTTCCACTCCGGCTTCAATTGGAACGATCCGTCGTTCCTGCAGCTCAACCGCTTCATCTCCATGCACGCGCTGTCGTTCGTGCATTACAGCCTGATCCACATGACCAACTGGATCATCAACGGCCTGCCGGAGCGGTTCCCGAAGCTGAAACTGGTGTGGGTCGAAAGCGGCCTCGCCTGGATCCCGTTCCTGATGCAGCGCCTCGATCACGAGTACCAGATGCGCAGCTGCGAGGCGCCACTGCTCAAGAAGCTGCCGAGCGAGTACATGCGCGACATGTTCTACACGAGCCAGCCGCTAGAGAAGACCAATCTCAAGCTGCTGCAGGCGACGCTGGAGGCCTTCAAGGCCGACACGCAGCTCCTCTACGCGTCGGACTGGCCGCACTGGGACTTCGATCCGCCGAGCGCCATCACGACGCTGCCGTTCCTGAGCGGAGAGGCCAAGCGCAACATCCTCGGGCTCAACGCGGCGCGGGTCTTCAATCTCGACGTGAAGCGCAAACGCCCGAAACCCGCCGAGGTGCTGGCGTCGCGCCCGGGCGTGTCATGATGGCTGTTACGACCGAGGCCAAGGCGCAGGCGCTGGGCGAGGACTTCGTCGCGGCGGCCGAGCGTGCGCTCGAGCAGGGCGAGCCCGCCCAGGTGCCGGACGAGGCGCTCGAGCGCGTCATGACGGCGGCGGTGCGCCTCTACGCCGCCAAGGCCGAGACCGACGCGCCGCCGGCCCGGCCGCTCGATTCCGCAAGCGTGACGCCGACCGACATCGTAGTGACGGTGAGCGACCTTATCCGCGCCGCCGGCCTCAATCTCTGGGACGTGTCGATGTGGTTCAACAGGACGAGGCGGTAGGCGCAGCATGCCAGACGTGAACATCGGTCCGGCCAGCGATTTCGAGGATCCCGGCCGCAAGATCATCGGGTTCGAGCGCTTCGAGGTCGCCGTGTTCAAGCTCGGCGGCGCGTTCTTCGCCTACCTGAATCATTGTCCGCACATGGGCGGCCCCGCCTGCCAGGGCAAGATCATCGCCAAGGTCGATGAGGTCATCGCCGAGGACCGCACCAGCAAGGGCATGGCGTTCTCGAAGACCCGCATGCACGTGGTCTGTCCGTGGCACGGCTTCGAGTTCGACATCCGCACGGGCGTTCACCCCGGCAATCCGCGGGCGCGGCTGCGCAAGATGGAGGTCACGGTGGACGGCGGCGACGTGATCGTCACCGTTCCAGACGCCCGCGAGCCTTTGCCGGCAACGCAGCACGCCGACATTTCTGTTGGAGCCGCCGGGCGCTGATCGGCGCCAGCGGCACATCGGGGGACGACATGACGACCGCCAAGGAAGGCATGGAACTGACCCGCGTCGGTGCCGGCACGCCGATGGGCGAGCTGATGCGCTGCTACTGGATTCCCGCCGCCCTCTCGTCGGAGCTTGTGCGCGATGGCGCGCCGGTCCGCCTGATGCTGCTCGGCGAGAAGCTGATCGCCTTCCGCGACAGCGCCGGCCGGGTTGGGGTCATGGACCACCGTTGCCCGCATCGCTGCGCCTCGCTGTTCCTCGGGCGCAACGAGGAGAACGGCATCCGCTGCATCTATCACGGCTGGAAATTCGACGTGGCCGGCAACTGCATCGGCATGCCGAGCGTGCCGCCCCCGGGCTTCATGGAAAAGGTGAAGGCCAAGGCCTACCGCACGGTTGAACGGGCAGGGGTCGTGTGGGTCTACATGGGTGCGGCCGCCGCAACGCCGCCGGCGCCGGCCTTCGAGATCTTCGATGTGCCGGAGGACGAAATTCGCGTCAGCTTCATCCAGCGCGATTGCAACTACCTGCAGGCGCTCGAAGGCGACATCGACACCTCGCATTTCGGCTTCCTGCATGCCGGGCACGTGGA
The DNA here is from genome assembly GCA_963812775.1 of uncultured Alphaproteobacteria bacterium. GTDB lineage: Bacteria > Pseudomonadota > Alphaproteobacteria > Rhizobiales > Beijerinckiaceae > CAWEWH01. The sequence goes on along the minus strand of CAWEWH010000009.1, from coordinate 181,708 downwards.
GCCCGACGAGGTGCCCGAGGACGACCCGATCTTCCATACCATCACCAACCGGGCCCCCGAATACCACCTCGCCGATGCGCCGTGGGGCACGCAATATGCGGGCTACCGGTCGGCTGGTCCCGGCGGCACCTACTGGCGGTTTGCGAACTTCCTGTTCCCGTTCTGGACGCAGGCGCCGAACGGCGAGTTCGGCAGCCACATGCATGCGCGCGCCTGGGTGCCGCTCGACGACCATCACACCATGTTCTGCTTCTTCTGGTGGAAGCGCGCGGTCTCGGCCATGTCGCTGCCGCAGCCGGCCTTCAAGGACGGCACGCCGATCGGCGGCACGGGGCGCGGCAACAACATGCTGCCCAATACGACCGACTGGCTCGGCCGCTGGCGGCTGGCCGAGAACGCCGGCAACGACTGGCAGATGGACCGCGCCGCGCAGCAGAACGGCACCATCTACAGCGGCATCAGCGGCATCCACCTGCAGGACCAGGCGATCACCGAAAGCATGGGACCGATCGCCGATCATGCATGGGAGCACCTGGCGCCGTCCGACCAGATGATCACGCGCACCCGCCGACGCCTGTTGCGGGCGGCGCGGGCGTTGCGCGACAACGGCACCCCGCCGCCCGGCGCGGAGGACGGCCAAGTCTATCGCGGCGCCCGCAGCGGCTATTTCGTGAGCGACGACAAGAGCGCCTGGCAGCAGGTCTATGGTCGGCAGCTGACGAGCGCCGTGCATCCGCCACCGCGCCCGCTGGCGGCGGAGTAGGCGGCCCTAGTGTGCTGAATTTGAAGTTCGCTACATTGCTTGGATCACGGACCGAGCGAACTTCAAATTCAAAAAGCACACTAGAACCAATCTTTTCTAGTGTGGCTTATGATTCCGAAATTCGCTCTGAGACCTCCATCGATACGTGGCGAATTTCGGAATCGCCACACTAGTCCTTCGCGCTCTCGGCAGCAGGCGGCGCGAGGTCGCTCAGGCCCGCCAGGTGCTCGTAGAGCTTGATCAGCGCCGAGCCGTCCTCCTTGCCGAGGCCGAGACTGCGGCCCATCTGGTAGACCTGCTGGGTGACGTTGGCGACGAAGACCGGAACGCCCAGCTCCTTGGCGAAGGCGGTCTGCAGCTCCTGGTCCTTGTAGGAGATGTCGATGGTGCCGCCCGGCACGAAATCGCGGGCGATCATCTTCGGCACGCGCAGCTCGAAGGCGAAGCTGTAACCGGCACTGACGCGAACCACGTCATAGATCGTGCGCAGGTCGAGGCCCGCCTTGCGGCCCATGACCATGGCCTCGGCGATCGCCACGCTCGCAGTCTGGATCAGCATGTTGTTGACGAGCTTCATGGCCATGCCGTTGCCGAGCTTGCCGAGGCGGAAGACGTTGGCGGCGACGGCGTCGAAGACGTCGCGGAAAGCGTCAATCGCCGCACTGTCGCCGCCGGCGAAAACGCTGAGCGTGCCGGCCTTGGCGCCCGGGCCGCCACCGCTCACCGGCGCATCGATGAGCGCGATGCCGCGGGCGGCCAGCGCGGCATGCATGGTTTGGATGGCGTCGGGCGCGATGGTGGCGGAACACGCCACCGCGTGACCCGGCGCGGCGCCTGCGATGATGCCGTCCTCGCCGGTGATGACGGCTCGCGCCTGCGCCGTCGTCTCGACGATGCAGATCGAGCGGGGCGCCTGCCGCGCCACGTCGGCGGGCGAGATCGCCGCCGCGGCGCCGAGCGACTGGAAGTGCCGCAGCTTGGAGGTGTCGATGTCATAAGCCACCAGCGGGATGCCCGCCTTGAGGATGTTCTCGGCCATGCCGCCGCCCATGACGCCAAGCCCGATCAAACCAACTGCCGACATGCGCCTGTTCCTCGCTGAACGCTGACCCCGGACGCCGGCTCGCCCGTGCCGGCCGCGCATCAAACGTCGCCAGTGGCCGGCTGTCTATGCGCACGTCGCGCCGGGGGGCTGAAGCAACGGGGCCCGAGCGGTCGGCCGCATGTCGCCAGCTTGTCCCGGTCCGCGCTAAGGAGCGACCTTGAGCTCGCCGAGCACGAAGGCGAAGAGCTCGGCCCTCTCGCGATACGCCGCAAAGCGGCCGGACGTGCCGCTGTGGCCCGCCTCCATGTTGACGCGCATGACCAGCGGGTTTGCGTCGGTTTTGCGGTCGCGCAGGCGCGCCACCCATTTGGCCGGCTCGAAATACTGCACTTCGTCGTCGAAAAGACCGGTGCCCACGAACATCGCGGGATAGTTCTTGCGCTCGACATTGTCGTAGGGCGAATACGAGAGCATGTAGTCGTAGAACGGCTTTTGCTTGGGGTCTCCCCACTCCTCGAATTCGCGTTGGGTGAGGGGGATGCTGTCGTCGAGCATCGTCGTGACGATGTCGACGAACGGCACCTGGGCCGCGATGGCGCGGTACTCGTCGGGCGCCATGTTGGCGACGGCTGCCACGAGCAGGCCGCCGGCGCTGCCGCCGAGCGCCGCGACACGCTCCCTGGCGGTATAGCCCTCCTTCACGAGAAAGCGGGTGACATCGATAAAGTCGGTGAAGGTGTTGCGCTTGGCGAGCTGGCGGCCGTTCTCGTACCAGGAGCGGCCCATCTCGCTGCCGCCGCGCACATGCGCAAACGCGTATACCATGCCGCGGTCGAGCAAGCTCACGAACGGCGCATAGAATGTCGGGTCTTGCAGAGCGCCGTAGGCGCCATAGCCGGACTGCAGCAGGGCCGCGCTGCCGTCCTTGCGCAATCCTTTGCGGTAGACCAGGGACACAGGGATTTTCGCGCCGTCCCGCGCCGTCGCAAACAGACGCTCGGTGACATAGCCGGCGGGATCGTAGCCCGGCACCGGATCGCGCTTGAGGAGGCGACGCTCGCCGGTCCGAACATTCATCTCGTAGAGCGTGTTGGGCGTCGTCAACGAGCCATACACGTAGCGCACCCACGCGGTGCCGGGTTCGGCATTGGCGGCGAGCTGCATGGCATAGGCCGGCTCGTCGCTCGCAATGAACGTGCTCTTGCGGTCGGCGAGGATGCGCACGCGCGCAAGCGCATCCGAATATTCCGTGACGGCCACGAAGCCGTCGAAGAGCTGAAAGCCGCGGATGGTCACGTCGGGACCCGGCGCCAGCAGATCGTCCCACCTCGTGCGGTCGCCAAGCGGCACATCGTCGTTCATCGTCATCAGCCGGCCGTTGGGGGCGTCCCAATTGGTCCGAATGACCCAGCGGCCGTCATGGTGGTTGGCTGAGTAAGCATGCTTTGCGGTTCGCGGCGCGAGCACCGAGAACTCGCCGGGTTGGTCGGCGGACGTGCAGCGCTGCTCGGTGGCGTCCGTGCTGGCCGCGGCAATGCAGACGAACTTGTCCGAGCGGGTGCGCGCCACGCTCAGCTTGAAGCTCGGGTCTTGCTCCGCATAGATCAGCCGGTCGGCGGTCGCAGGAGTGCCGACGACATGCGCCTTGACGGCCTTCGGCGTGAGGGTCACCGGGTCCTTTTCGACATAGAAGACCGTGCGGTTGTCGTTGGCCCAGACGACGGCGGCATCGACGTTCTCGATCGCATCGGCGAGCGTCTCGCCGGTTGCCAGGTTCTTGAACCGCAGCACGTACTGGGCGCGGCCAACGGTGTCGTCGGTGTAGGCGACGAGCCGGCTGTCGGGGCTGATCGTCACGTCGCCGATGCGGAAATACGTCTTACCCTCGGCGAGGAGATTGTAGTCGAGCACGATCTCCTCGGCGTTCTCCATCGAGTCCCTTGCGGCGGGCACTGACGGCGTAGCCCTTGCCCGGGACGCGCCGCGCGTAATACCAGTGGCCGCGCCACCGATAGGGCACCGTGGCGTCGTCCTGCTGGACGCGGCCGACAAACTCGGCGAAGAGCTGCTCCTGCAACGGCCGGGTTGGCGCAAGCACATGATCGGCATAGGCGTTCTCGGCCCTCAAATGGGCCAGCACGTCAGGGTCCTGACGGCGGTCGTCGCGCAGCCAATAGTACTCGTCGTCGCGGGCAGCACCGTGCGGCGCGACGACCTGATGCGGCTTTTTCGCCGCAACGGGGGGCTTGGCTTGTGCGCTTAAGTCTTGTGCGCTCGGGTTTTGTGCGATCGCGGGGACGCCGACGCAGATGAGCGACGCGGCGAGAGCGGCGATGAGCAGGCGGGATCGTTGCATGGCGCTCTCACTCTCTCACTCTTTCTCACTCTCACTCTGTGGACCCGCCCAATCCCGTCGGACCAGGTTTGCACGAACTTTCGCTATGACGGAAGGCTCGCCTAGCCTAAGCATGCACGCACAGCGGCGCCTTTGAGACAGCCCTGAGGGAACCATGAAGCTCTACGATTCCGTCGGTCCCAATCCGCGCATGGTGCGCATGTTCATGGCCGAGAAGGGCGTTGACGTTCCCAAGGAGAAGGTCGACCTCTGGCGGGCGAGAACCGCAAGCCCGAGGAGAAGAGCCCGAAGCCGGCGCTGATCAGCGCGACCAAGGCGTGACACGACGGGGACGCGCAGCTATGGCGAACGTGAAAGTGCAGGCAGAGATTTCCGGCTCGGTGTGGAAGATCGAGGTGGCGGTGGGCGATAGCGTCGAGGAGGACGACACCATCGTGCTGCTGGAATCGATGAAGATGGAAATCCCCGTTGCGGCGCCGCGCAAGGGCAAGGTCGCGTCCATCGATGTCAAGGAGGGCCAGGCGGTCGCCGAGGGGCAGGTGGTGGCCACGTTGGAGGTCTAGCGCATGATCCCGAAAGGGGCGCTCACTCGAAGGTGATCCGCCCCACCGTGACGCCTTGAACGATGGCCGGGCCGCCCGGGAAGGCGAGCGGCGCCGGCGGCAGCTCCCCGCAAGCCTCATTCCATGCCGTCGAGGCAAACTTGTTGACGGCCCAGGTGATAAGATGGCGGGCCTGATTGTTGCGGCTCACCTTTCCGGTCCGCATGAGATACTCGATGGCATCGTCGAGCACCTGATTGGCCTGCGCCATGGAATAGCGGTCGGGGTCGGTATCCTGGCCGCACCGATGACGATGGAACAGCCAATCGTGCAGAATATAGGCCGGCCCGTAACCCCAGGGCGAGAAGCCCTTTGCGCCCCAGAAGACCCGCGGGACCGAGCCGCCGTCAGTGTACATGCGCGCCGGCACGATGGTGCGCCCGTCTCGGGTGAGGAAGGTCAGCGGATTATTGGGGTCGGGAAGGTAGATGAATCGGCTCTCCCCATCCCACTGAATGAGCAGTGTGCCTTTCAAAGTCGGGATCGCCGCGGCTCGGCGCGGCTGTGACAGGGCTGCCAATGGCACGATGACCAGGGCGAGGGCAGCGATCGTTCTGACGAGCTGTGTACGCACGGTTCGCACCTTCGAATGAATGCCGGGGTCGATCGCGACGCAGTCCCTAGTGTGCCGAATTTGAAGTTCGCTACGTTGACTGGATCAGCTGGCTCGCGAACTTCAAATTCGAAAAGCACACTAGGATCAATCTCTTCTAGTGTCGCTTATGATTCCGAAATTCGCCACGAGGACTCCATCAAGACCCTGCGAATTTCGGAATCGCGACACTAGTCCATCGCTCCGATGGCTTCCCTGAGAGCCGCCGGTACAGACGGGTCGGCCGCAATGACGGAACGCTTGCCCAGCCTGGCGGCATGGGCAGCGTTGTTGAAGGCGATCGGATAAGCGGTCTTCAAGCCGAGCCAATCCTCGTCAGACAGGTCGTTGACCGGCCGGCTGTAGCAAGGGTTGCTGGTGCCTCCGACGAGCAGCTCGGGCGAGAAGTAGTACTTCATGATTGATTCCCGATCGAGCTCGGTGGAGAAGACGTACTTGGTCGAATTCGCCATGGCGCTGAAATTGTCTTCCACCGTCTGCCGCGACCAGCCATATGCCGACTGGATGGCATCGTAGTTGAACTGGCATCCGTTTGCGGGCTTTTGATGCTCATGGTGGAAGCCGAGCGCGTGCAGGATTTCGTGCTTGATGATGAAATTGTCAGACGTGCCCGAGATGTAGACGTTCGGCCCCTTGGCGACCGCCGCATTCATGGCAACGCGGCCGACATAGGCCTGGCAGCAGCCATCTTGCAGGCTGATGCGCATGTTCTCGGGGTAGCGGCCGTCCGAGCCGAGTTGGCAATCGCGCGGCGCAGAGGCGTCGCCGAACTCGATCTTGATGTTGATGTCGGGCCGCAACAACTCGTTGATGACGGAAACGATGCGGGCGCGCTGTGCCTGCGCGCCGCCGATAAAGCAGCCTTTCAGTTGCTGGCCCGGCTTCCACAGGATGGCCCGCTCGTAAATGTAGCGCTTGTCCTGGTCGGCTTCGCTTTCGATGAGCTTCTTGAGATCGGCAACGGTGACGCCGGCCGCGGGCGGGAACTTCGGATTGGCCACGCCCCAAACGTCGTGGGCGATTGCCTGAGATGCCGCAAACAGAACTGATGCGAGGACTGGAAAAACCGGCCAGCGCATGAAAGCCTCCCAGCGGTTGAATGCGGTTTGCGTGGGCGCCCCGCGCCAGTCCAGCCAGAATAGCGGGTGGCAGGCTCGCCGTTGTGTTAGCACGATCACACAACCATGATTGCGACTGATCGAGAATGCAACCCCAGCCTGGGAGCGCTCATGCCGATCCGCGCGAGAATTGCGGCTGCGGCCCTCGCCGCTCTGTCCGCGCTGTCACTGAGCCCGGCAGCCGCGAACGATCCGACCCCCTATCTCGGCGAGCCAGCCGGCCCAGGCGAGGGCCTCTTGCCGGAGCGGTTTGCCATCGTCATCGGCATCGACCGCTACGAGACGGGCGAAGCCTTGCAGAATCTCACCAACGCATCGCGCGACGCCGAATTGGTCGCCGAGGAGCTGAAGAAAGCAAACTTCTACCGCTTCGTGCTCACCACGAGCTCGAAGATGCGGGATGAGCCCCACAAGGAACCTTTGATCACCCGCAACGACATCCTCAACAGGATATCGACGGCGGTGAATTACGCGGTGAAGAACGCCGAGGCGATGGGACGGCCGCCCGTCATCCTGTTCTATTTCGCCGGGCATGGGATCAACTACAACGACAACGATTACCTCGTGCCATCCGACTTCAGGCCGTCATTTGCCGAAGACATTCCAGAGATGGCGATCCCGGTCAAAGAGGTCGTGTCTCGGCTGAGCTGGGCGGGGGCCACGCTGCAGGTCGTCTTCATCGATGCCTGCCGCACGCAGCTGCCGATCACCCTCATCGCGCGCTCAAGCGGCACGCTCGAGAAGATCAAGCCGGGCAACGGCAAACCCAACGTTGCCCAGAAGCCCAAGGCGCAGGGCATCGATGACAGCATCGTCGTCTATTCGACGTGGACCGGTGATCCGGCCTCGGATTCAGCTTCTCCCGGGGCGCAGAACGGGCCCTTCGCGACGGCATTGGTAGGGGCTCTTGCGGCCGTGCGGGCCGAGTCGCAAAAGGCCGGAGCTTTCGGGCAAAGGAGCAAGTCCAGCCTCGTGCTGAAGCGCGCCAAAGCGACCATGGAGAACCGAGGCAGCAAGCAGCGTCCCGAATACACCGATAGGGCAAGCGAGTTCCGCTTCTACCCCACGGCCGCGGATTTCAAGCTTGAGCGGGAATTGTGGAAGAACGTGCAAACCACCAGCACCGCCGCGAGCCAGGCCGATCCCGACTTCGAGAAGAAATTCGTCAGGATATTCTACTGCAACTACTTCGATTTCGTGCAGAACTCGTCCTACTATTCGTATTTCGGCGCTGCCGCGCTCAAGAGGCTGAATTTCTATCGCAGCATTCAGGACAACATCGACTGCGAGAACGCGCCCGAGATCGAGACCCTCAAGACCACGGTGAGCGAGGGCGACGGTGCCAAACTGGCCAAGGCGCTGCAGGGGATCTGGGTGAACCGGCCGCCTTCCGCGCCTCCCGCCGGACCAGCCCTGCAGAGCTTCCGCAGGAGCTTCCTTGCTCCGGCTCAGCCTTTCGGCAAGTCGACCCTCCTTGCGGCAGCGGCTTCCGATGAAGAGGGGCCGATGCGGCTCGCACAAGCGAGCCCGGAGGCGGCGCCGAGCCTTGATGATCTGCGCATCTCCGACATTCAAGAGAGCCGCCTTTCCGACGAGGCGAAGGGGGAGGTGTCTCGCTTCCCGGCGGAGGTAAGATTGGACGATCTGGCGGTGAGCTCGGCCCAGGCCTCGCTGTTCAACAATGCCGTTCGTGACGGCAAGCCGGTTGGCAGCTTGTCGGCCGGGGAGCTGGTACAGATTCTGGAGATCGCCTCTCCATCGCTCAAGGTGCGAACCGCCGCCGGGCTCGAAGCCTATGTCGACCAACAGCCGATGGATTCTGGTCGGATCGCTCTCAAATTCGACGTTCAGTTCGATCCGCAGGCGCAGGACAAGCAGCCCAAATACAACGAAGGCATCGTCGACTGGGTCCTGCGCACCAGCCTTGTCGCCGACATGCTGATCCAGTATCCGCGCTCCGACAAGTTGATCGGTCTCGCCAACGCCCACGAAGCCTACCGACGTTTCGGCCAAGCCAACGTCCTCGCGCGGCGCAACGTCAGGCGCTTCGTGCCGTCATTTGTGCCGGCCGACGACAGCCTGTTTTCTCCGGACGAGCCAAGCGGCAAGGTGCGCGTGACGTTTACGCTGATGCCGTTCAGCCGAGCGGTCCGCCAAGGCTTTTCGTCGTTGAGCGGCGCCTTCGCGCGGCCGGCCGATGCCATCAATGTCACGAGCCTGGACGCGTCGAATATCGCGTCGGTGCTGCGGGCAACGGAGCGCGCGACCGACACCTGCACGGCCGCCGTTGCGGATGCACGCGCCGAGCTTGGGGGAGGCGCCGCCGCCGCAAAGGTTTCCGGCTATGTGCATTTCCGCTCGCTGAACCAAAAGGTGCAGTCGGAGCGAATCCGTCAGACCTTGAGGGCCGTCGGCATCTCGCCGCCAACAGCCCAGCAGATGTCGTCGGCGCCCAAAAGCGATGAAATACGGTTCTGCAGCAATCATGACGCCAAAGTCGCCCGTGTCGTCCGCAACCTCCTGAACGTATGCGAACTCGGCGCATTCAACGAGCCAAGGTCGCTGCCTCCCTGCCGCAAGACCGCCGGCCAAGACCGAAGTCGAGGTTTGGCTCTACGACGACGCGCCGACGGATCCAGGAGAATATGTCCGCTACGTCTATGGCGGCGAGCCGGGCACCAATGCCGCCTATTCTGACAGGGTAAGCAAGCTGATGAACGCCTGCGCGTCCAAGACCGAGAAAAGCGGCGATGCCTGCCGCGACTTCAATCTGTTCGTGATGGGCCAAGACTATCAGATCAGGGATCTGACGGTCGACGTGAAATCCAGCGACGGCAAGAAGGCCCAGGTGCGGGCCGACCTGAAAAATTTCGGCAAACGCGTCCTGGTGGAATTCGATCTGGTGCGCAGCCGAGGACGCTGGGTCATCGATGAGATGAGATCCAAGGGCGACAGTTGCGTCACGCTGACCGGTGCGCTTGGCGGCGCACCCGGCAAGTGCTGACCGCCAGCCGGCAGCGCGGACCTCGTCAAGTGCGCTGCGATGCCGCCACCTTGCCGGCGACGGCGCGCACTTTGCCCGGCGCCGCGAACCAGATGGCGATGATCGACAAGACATCGAGCGCAATGGCGATCCAGAAGGCGAGCGTGTAGGAGCCCTGCGCATCGAAGAGCGCGCCGGTGAGCCAAGGCCCGGCAGCGCCGCCGGCTATCCCGGCCAGCATCAGGGTGCCGAAAATCGTGCCGTAGTGGCGGCCCTCGAAAATCTCGGCCGGGATGGCGCTGACCACCGAGGTGACGCCGTAGCCGAGCATGCCCTGCAGCAGCACCATCGCGTAGAGCAGCGGCAGCGTCGGCATGTCCTTGAGCAGCAACAAGGTCAGATAGCAGCCGACGAAGCCGAGATTGCCAGCGGTCCACACCCATTCGCGCCCGATGCGATCGGAGAGATAGCCGAGCACGATCTGGCCGGGAATGCCCGCGAGGCTCACGGCCCCGAGCGCCCAGGCGGCGTCGCGCGCGCTGAAGCCGATCTCGACGAGATACTTGGTCTGATGCACCTGCACGGCATACCAGCCGAACAGGCCCGCGAAATAGGCGACGGCAATCCACCAGAAGCGCGCCGTGCGCATGGCGCGCGCCAGGGTCCAGTCGATGGCCGCCCAGGCGTGGTCGACGATGTTGGAGCGCGCCGCGTGCGCGGACTGGGCGGCGCCGTCGCCATCCGGCGAAAGGCCGATGTCCTGCGGCCGGTGGCGCAGCAGCAGGTTGAGCGGCACAAGCACGACGAAGGTGAGCACCGCAAAGGCCGTGGCGGCGGCGCGCCAGCCTGAGCTTTCGATCAATGTCTGCAGCCACGGCAAGAGCACGATCGAGCCGATGCCGACGCCCGAGAAGGCGATGCTGATGGCAAGGCCGCGCCGGCGCACGAACCAGTTGGGCAGGAAGAGCGACTGGCCGGAATAGCCGAGGCAGACGCTGCCGGCGCCGACCAGGATGCCGAGCGTCAGGTAGAGGTGCCAGGGCTCGCGCGTCAGCGTCGCCAGAAAAAGCCCAGCGGCGATGAGCAGCGCGCCAAGCTCCATGACGAGGCGCGGGCCGCGGCGGTCCATGAGCCGGCCGAGGAGGGGGCTCAGCACCGCCGACACGAGGAAGCCGAACGAGAAGGCCCCGGCGGTGAGACCGCGCTCCCAGCCGAACTCGTCGAGGATCTTCGGGTAGAGCAGCGAGAAGGCGGTCCGCGCATTGACGCCGATCGCCATGGTGACGAACACCACCGCGACCACGATCCAGCCGTAGTAGAAGGGCAGGCGCTTGGCGAGCGTTGCGATCAAGCCGAATTCTCCAAGAGTCCGTGAGACCGTTCTCGTAGCCGCCGCGCCGAAGCGACGTTGCCGACACGCGCGACAGGAGCTGGCAGGAGCGTCCTTACGGCATCGGGATGTCGCCGACCTTGGCGGGCACGTCATAACCGCGCTTCACGGCGGGCCGCTCGGCGATCGTCACGTACCAGCGCTTGACGTTGGGATATTGGCCGAGATCGACGGTCTGCCACTCGAAACGCGAGATCCATGGCCAGATGGCGATGTCGGCGATGGAATAGTCGTCGGCCACGAAGTCGCGCCCGGCGAGGCGCCGGTCGAGGACGCCGTAGAGCCGGTGCGCTTCCTTGGCATAGCGCTCCTCGGCATAGGGTGCCTTGCCCCTGTTGAAGCGCACGAAGTGATGCACCTGGCCGAGCATGGGGCCGATGCCGCCCATCTGCCACATCAGCCATTCGATGACGCGGTAGCGCGCCTCGCCCGTCTTGGGCAGCAGCTTACCGGTCTTGTCGGCCAGATAGATCATGATGGCGCCCGACTCCATCAGCCGCATGTTGGTGTCGCGGTCGACGATGGCCGGGATGCGGTTGTTCGGGCTGATCTTCAGGAAGTCCGGCTTGAACTGCTCGTCCTTGCCGATGTCGATGGGATGGACGGTGTAGGGGAGGCCGAGCTCCTCCAGCAGGATCGAGGCCTTGCGGCCGTTGGGCGTCGTCCATGTATAGAGATCGATCATCGTGCCTCCTCGGCCGGGCGGATATCATCCCGGCGGCACGCTCTGGTTGGCACCTCGTGCGCCGTCGCGCAAGACGAGGGATTTGCTCGGCGGCGCCACGGCCGATATGACGCGCCTATGAGCGCGGCCGCCAAGGATCCGTCCAAGGGTCCGTCAAGGACTCTGTCCAACGGGCCGTCACTTGCGGCCATCGTCGTCGCCGCGACGACCACAATCCAGACGGTCGCCTCGATGAGCTCCAACCTCATGCCGGCCATCGCGCCCATCATGGCGGCCAAGCTCGGCGTGCCGCCGGCGCTGATCGGCGCGCAGGTGAGCCTGGTGTACAGCATGGCGACGCTGGTCTCGCTGGTGAGCGGGTCGGCCATGCGCCGGCTCGGCGCGCTCTTCGCCAGCCAGCTGGCGCTCGTGCTGATCACTGTGGGGCTCTTGCTGTCGTGCGTGCCGTCGCTGTGGTGTGTGGCGGCCGGTGCTCTGCTGATGGGGGCGGCCTATGGCCTGCCGACGCCCGCCGCCTCGCATCTCCTGGCCCGCTTCACGCCGGCGGCGCGGCGCAACTTCATCTTCTCGATCAAACAGACCGGCGTGCCGCTCGGGGTGGCGCTGGCCGGCCTGACCGGCCCATGGCTCGCGCAGACGATCGGCTGGAACGCGCCCCTCGTGGCGGTGCTGATCGCGGCTGGCCTGCTGGCCCTCGGGCTCGCGCCGCTGCGCCGCCGCCTCGACGACGACCGCGTGCCGGGCGCGCCGCTCTTCATGCTGCCGCATGTCGGCTTCAAGGAGACGCTGGCGCATCCCGCCCTCAAGCGGCTGTTCGCCGCCGGCATCCTGCTGGCCGGCGTGCAGGTCGCCATCACCGCCTTCCTGGTCACTGTGCTGGTGACAGAATACGGCTTCGCGCCCGTGCCGGCCGGCCTTCTCTTGGCAGGCGCGCAGGCCATCGGTGTCGTCGGGCGTCTGTCGTGCGGCGCCGTCGCCGACCGGCTCGGCGGCGCTTTGACGCTGGCCATTCTGGCGACGGCCACGGCCGCCATCACGCTGGTGCTGGTCTTCGTCGCGCCCGCCCACCGCGGCCTCGCCGTGACGTTGTTCCTGGTGCTCGGCTTCTCGGCCAATGCCTGGACCGGCATCTACATCGCCGAGACCGTGCGGCTGGCGCCCGCCGACCGGGTCAGCGAGGCCACAGCCGTGCTTCTGTCCGGCACCTTTCTCGGGGTGGTGACCGGACCACTGGTCTTCGGGGCCGTCGGCTCGCTGATCGGCTACCGCCTCACGTTCGGGGCTCTCGCGGCCGCGGCGCTCGCGGCCGCGGTGACCAGTCTCGCGGTGCGGCGCAGCGCCGCGACCGGACAGGGGCTACAATCGGAAACATGACACGTCATGAGGGGACCACCCTGGCGGTAACCAGATGGCTGCTCGATCAGGGGCGGGGCATCACTGACCCAGGGCAATTTCTGGACGCGTTTGCGTCGCAGCTCCGGCACTGCGGGGTCGACGTCGCCCGCATCACCACCGGTGTTCCGCTGCTGCATCCACAGCTCTTCTCGTTCAGCGGAGTGTGGGAGCTCGGCAAGTTGCCGCAGGAGAGGAGCTTCAAGCTCGACACGGTGGAGAAAGTGTCCGCCCTCGACAACAGCCCCATCAAGCTCGCCTATGGCGGCGAGGCGACCCGCCTGCGGCTCACCGGTGCGCCGGTCGAGGGCGAATTCCCCATCGCGGTGGACCTGCGGCGCGACGGCTATACCGACTACGTGGTTCTGCCGGTGCCGTTTGGTGAGGGTGGCTTCAAGGCGCTGTCGCTGGCGACGCGCCGGCCCGGCGGTTTCGCTGACGAGGAACTCGCGCTCTTCGAAGCCGTCGTGCCGGCCTTCTCCATGAACCTCGAAGTGCAGGCTTTGCGGCGCACGGCCCGGACACTGCTCGATACCTATGTGGGTCGGCAGGCCGGGGGCCGCGTCCTGGAAGGTCGGATCAGGCGGGGCATGGTCGAGACCATCCGGGCGGTGATCTGGCTCTGTGATCTGCGGGGGTTCACGGCGCTGTCCGAGAGCCTGCCGCGCGACGTGCTCATGAGCACCCTGAACGCCTATTTCGGCGCCATGGCCGGCGCGGTGGAAGAGCAGGACGGCGAGATCCTCAAATTCATCGGCGATGCCTTGCTCGCCATCTTCCCTGTGGCGGCGGATGGTGCGGTGGCTTGCCGCTCGGCCCTTGAGGCCGCCGCGGAGGCGCGCGCGGCTCTTGCGGACGTCAACCGCTCCCGCGTCGCCGAAGGGTTACCGGCCATCGCGTGCGGCATCGCCCTGCATGTTGGCGACGTGCTTTACGGCAATGTCGGCAGCGAGACGCGGCTCGACTTCACGGTCATCGGCCCGGCCGTCAATTTGACCGCGCGCATCGAATCTCTTTGCAAGGAAACCGGTCATTCGCTGCTGCTGTCGTCTGATTTCGTAAGTCTCAGCGGCGTTCCGGCACGCTCAGTCGGCGCTTTCCGGCTGAAAGGCGTGGGCGAGGAGCAGCAGGTCTTCGCGCCGGCGGAGGGTTAGTCGCGCAAATGGCAGGCCGCCCAGTGGCCGGGGCGCTTCTCCAGCAGCGCCGGCACCTCGGTGCTGCAGAGCGGCAGCTTGCGGATCGGGCAGCGCGTGTGGAAGTGGCAGCCCGAGGGCGGCCGCATGGAGCTCGGCACCTCGCCCTGGAGCATGATGCGCTCGCGCTTGGCGGTCGGGTCGGGGATGGGCACGGCCGAGAGCAACGCCTCGGTGTAGGGATGCAGCGGCGTCACGTAGAGATCGTGGGAGGAGGCGATCTCGACGATGCGGCCGAGATACATCACGGCGACGCGTGTCGAGATGTGCTCGACGACCGAAAGATCGTGCGCAATGAAGAGATAGGTGAGGCCGAATTTCTCCTGCAGATCCTCGAGCAAGTTGATGACCTGCGCCTGGATCGACACGTCGAGCGCCGAGACCGGCTCGTCGCAGACGATGAGCTTCGGCTCCACCGCGAGCGCCCTCGCGATGCCGATGCGCTGGCGCTGGCCGCCGGAGAATTCGTGCGGGAAGCGGCTCATGTGATCGGCCTTGAGGCCGACCGTCTCCAGCAGGTCGACGATGCGCGCCTCGTATTCCTGCTTTGACTTGGCAAGGCCATGGATGGTCAACGCTTCGCCGATGATGGCGCGCACCGTCATGCGCGGATTGAGCGAGGCGAACGGGTCCTGGAAGATGATCTGCATATCGCGGCAGAGCGATCGCAGTGCCGAGGGGCCCAGCGCCGTGACGTTGTGCCCTTCGAACCACACTTCGCCGGCCGTCGGCTCGATGAGGCGCAGGATGCAGCGACCGGTGGTCGACTTGCCGGAGCCGAGATTCGCCGACGAGCCCGAGCGTCTCACCCTGGTTGATATCGAAGCTGACCCCGTCCACGGCATGAACCACCTCGACCTCGCGCGACAGGAAACCGCCGCGCACCGAGAAGTTCTTCACCAGGCCCTCGACCCTGAGCAGGGGTTCGCTGGCGGAGGCTTGCCCGACGACGGAGGGCGGAACGGCGGTGCCGCGCTCCTGCGTGGCGCCATTCGTCGTCTGTCGTCGGTCGTCCGTCATCTGCTTCTAATTGTACAACACGCACGCCACCTTGTGGCCTTCTTCCACCTGCCGCAACGGCGGTATCGCTTCATAGCACTGCGCGGAGGCGAACTTGCAGCGCGCCGCGAAGCGGCAGCCGGGCGGCGGATCGAGCAGGCTCGGCACGACGCCGCCGATCGCCTCGAGGCGCGCCTTCCTGGCGGCGGCGCGGTCGATACGCGGGATGGAGCGGATGAGGCCCTGTGTGTAGGGGTGGCGCGGCTGGCCGAACAGCTTCTCGACCGGCGCCTCCTCGATCACCTTGCCGGCATACATGACGACGACGCGCTGCGCCGTCTCGGCCACGACCCCCATGGCATGGGTGATCAGCATCATGGCCATGCCGAAGCGCGACTTCATGTCCTGAAGGAGCTCGAGGATCTGCGCCTGGATGGTCACGTCGAGAGCCGTCGTCGGCTCGTCGGCGATGAGCAGCTTGGGATTGCATGACAGCGCCATGGCGATCATGACGCGCTGACGCATGCCGCCGGAAAACTGGTGCGGGTAATCGCGCACCCGCCGCTCGGGGCTGGGGATCTGCACGAGCCGCAGCATCTCGACGGCCTTGGCGATGGAGTCCTGGCGGGAGAGACCCTCGTGGCGTCGCACCACCTCGGCGATCTGCTCGCCGACGGTGTAGACGGGGTTGAGCGAGGTCATCGGCTCCTGGAAGACGATAGCGATCTCCTTGCTGCGGATCTCGTCCATCGCCTCGCCGTTCAGCGGGACGAGGTCGCGGCCCTCGAAGAGGATCTGGCCATCGACGATGATGCCCGGCGGCATCGGCACGAGCTTCAGCACCGACATGGCGGTGACGGTCTTGCCGCAGCCGGACTCGCCGACAACGCCCACCGTTTCGCCGCGGCCGATGGCGATGTCGACGCCGTCGACGGCCCTCACCATGCCGTCGTCGGTCTTGAAGTACGTCTTCAGTCCCCGAATGTCGAGGAGCGGGGCGCTCATCACAGGACCCTGCGCGGGTCGAGCGCATCGCGCAGCCCATCGCCGATGAAGTTGATGGACAGCACGGTGAGGAAGATCGCCGCGCCGGGGAACAGCGCCCAATGGGGCGCGATGTCGAGATAGTCCTTGGCGTCGTAGAGGATGCGCCCCCAGGTCGGAATATCGGGCGGAAAGCCGAGGCCGAGGAACGACAGCGTCGATTCGGCGATGATGGCCGCCGCCACGTCGATCGTGGCGGCGACGATGACCGGGCCCAGCGCGTTGGGGAGGATGTGCCGCACGACGAGGCGGCGCTTGCTGGCCCCCAGCGCCCGCGCCGCCTCGACGAACTCCTTTTCGCGCAGGGACAGGAACTGGGCCCGCACCAGCCGGGCCACCGGCATCCAGCGCAGGCCGCCGATGACGACGACGATGAGGATGAAGACGCCACCTTCCGTCCCGAAAACGGATTTGAGGGCGTCCCGGAAGAGATAGATGACCAAGAGAAGCAGCGGCAGTTGCGGCAGCGCCAGGAACAGATCGGTGAGCCACATCAGGCCAATGCCGACATAGCCGCGCGACATACCGGCGATGGCGCCGATGATGGTGCCGACCACAATGGCGACCAGCATGGCGGACAAGCCGACGGCGAGCGAAATGCGCCCGCCATAGAGCATGCGGGCAAGCAGATCCTGGCCGAGATCATCGGTGCCCAAGGGATGGCCCCACAACGGCCCCTTGAGACGGGCGGTGAAATCGATGTCGTTGATGGGGACGTTCCAGATGACGGGCGCGAGCAGGATGGCGAGCACGAGCGCCGACAGGATGAAGGTCGAAACCAAGGCCAGCCGATGGCGACGGAAGCGGCGCCACGCCTCCAGCCACGGCGAGTATTGCCGTGATCGGGGCGGCGCAGGCGTTGCCGCCTCAGCGGTAGGAGATGCGAGGATCGAGCCAGCCATAGAGGATGTCTGCGAGAAGGTTGAAGAGGACGACGAGGACGGCGAGCACGAATGTCACCGACATGACGACAGGGGTGTCGTTGGCCAGGATCGAGCTGATCAGCAGCGAGCCGATACCGGGAATGCGGAAGATCTGCTCGGTCACGATGGCGCCACCGAACAGGGCAGGGAGCTGCAACGCCACCAGCGTCACCACGGGTATCAGCGCGTTGCGCACGACGTGCTTGATGATGACCACACGCTGACCGAGGCCCTTGGCGCGCGCTGTCGTGACGTAGTCGAGGCGGATCACGTCGAGCACGGCGGAACGAACGTAGCGTGTCAGCGAGGCCGCAAGGAAGAGCGCCAGGACCGAAACCGGCAAGATGGCTTGGCGAACATGCTCCCAATACCATTGCCAGCCGGTGGCGCTGATGTCGGCGCGGTAGACGAAGGGCAGCCAGTCGAGGCCGATGCTGAATACCAGAATGAACAACAGGCCCGTGAAGAAGGGCGGCAGCGAGAAACCGATGAACGCGAAGGTGCTGGCGACCTGATCGAAGATCGAGTAGGGCCGCGTCGCGGCATAGACGCCGACCGGAATGGCGATCAGCAGGGCCAGGACCTGCGCCGAGCCGATGACGAAGAGCGTCACCGGCAACCGTTGCAAGATCAGCGTGTCGACATTGACGCGGCTGACGAACGAATAGCCCCAGTCGCCTTGCAGCATAGCAAGCAGCCAGCGGACATAGCGAACCGCCACCGGATCATCGAGGCCGAACTTGGCCCGCAACGTCGCGCGCACCTCGGCCGGAATGGCAGGATTGGTGGCCAGTTCCTCGAAGGGGTCGCCCGGGGCCAGCGCCAGCACCGTGAACAATACGATGCTGATCCCCAAAATGCTCGGGATGGCGATCAAGAGGCGTCTGATGAAATACGACCCCATCGATCGCCATCCCAGCAATT
This sequence comes from uncultured Alphaproteobacteria bacterium, assembly GCA_963812775.1. Lineage (GTDB taxonomy): Bacteria > Pseudomonadota > Alphaproteobacteria > Rhizobiales > Beijerinckiaceae > CAWEWH01. Next base: position 163,678 of record CAWEWH010000009.1, on the reverse strand, counting down.
ATTGCGCCAAACGCACGCTCATGCCTCCCGGAACCAGTCACGCAAGTTCCAGAGGTCGTTGTCCCAGCCGCTGATCGGGGCCCTGAGCTTGGTCGCCATGGCGGCCACGCGCGGCCGATAGACCACCGGAATGACGACGTTGTTCTTGCACACCATGTCGTTCATGGCGATGAACAAGGCGGCGCGCTTGACAGGGTCGAGCTCGCCTTGAGAGTCTCTATAAGCCTTGTCGTAGTCGTCGCTGCTCCAGCGCGTGATGTTGCGGCCCTGCCACTTGTTCTCCTTGGTGGCGATCTCCCAGGACGCGAACTGGTTCATGAACACTTCCGGATCCGGCTGCGTCATGGTGGTCGTGTACATCTGGATGTCGCAGTAGAACTTGGTGTAGGTGTCGGGATTGGCCACGTCGGACGAGAAGAAGACCGAAGCGGTCACCGACTTCAGCTCCACGTCGATGCCGACCCGCTGACAGGCCTGCTTGACGATGGCCTGGTTCTTCTGGCGCGGGGTGTTGATCGACGTCTCGGTAGACCAGCTTCAGTTTCTTGCCGTCCTTGGCGCGGATGCCGTCCGGACCTTTCTTCCAGCCTGCCGTCTCGAGCACCTGGTTGGCCTTTTCGACATTGAACTCCCACTTCAGGTTCTTGGAAATGAACTTGGACGGGTTGTTGAGGAAGTTGCCGGTCGCCACGCCGGTACGGCCATAAATGTGCTCCTGGACCGAGGCGCGATCCACCAGCAGGCCTAGCGCTTCGCGCACGGCCGGATCGGAGAACAGCGGGTGCTTGGTCTTGGTGCTCGAGCGCTCACCGTCCACCTCCGTCCACGGGTCGGCGTTGTTGATCTGGATGTGCTCGATGTTGCCGCCCGGCGTGATCTCGGCGCGGCCCTTGCCGCCCTTCTCCAGGCGCTGCAGGATCTCGTCCTCCACCTGCATGTTCCAGGCGTAGTCGTATTCGCCGGTCTGGATCACGGCGCGCGCCGCCGAGACCGCGTCGCCGCCGCCCTTCATCTCGATGGTGTCGAAGAACGGCCGGTTGGGCAGGTGGTAGCTGTTGTTGATCTCGCCGCGCACCATGTCGCCCGGCTTGAAGTCGACGAACTTGTAGGGACCGGTGCCGATCGGTTTCAGGTTGGCCGGCGCGTCGCGCGACTTGGCGCCCACATAGTCGGCAAACAGGTGCTTAGGAATGATCATGCCGCGCGTGCCGACGAAAGCATCGGCCCAGAAGGGCGTCGGCTTCTTGAAGCTCACCTTCACCGTGTAGTCGTCGATCTTGTCGACCTTGGCTTCCTGGTAGCTGCCGATGGTGACGGTGGCACTGGCCGGATCGGTCGTGTAATCGTAGTTGAAGACGACGTTGTCGGCGGTGAACGGCTTGCCGTCGTGCCACTGCACCCCGCGCTTCAGCTTCCAGGTCACCGACATGCCGTCGGCCGAAAGGCCGCCGTTCTCGCGGGTCGGGATCTCTGCCGCCAGCATCGGCACGAGCTCGCCGTCCGGATCCCAGCCGGCAAGCGGCTCGTAGAAGATGCGAGCCGCTTCCTGGTCCTTGGTGCCCACCGCGAAGTGCGGATTGAGCAGGGTCGCACCCTGCCACCACAGGAGCTTCAGGGCGCCGCCGCCGCCGCGCTTGGTCGGCTTGTACTCGAACTCGGAGCGCGTCTGCGCATGCACGCCTGAATAAGCCAGCATCTGGGCGGCCATCGGCGCAGTCAGCCCGACGGCCACCATCCGTTGCACGAAGGCGCGTCGGGAGAGCTTCCCGTCCTTCACGTCCGCGATCATTCCGCGTAGTTGACGCTCGTCCATTGTAGAATCCCCTGATGTTCGTCCGGTCCCGGGCCCGCATGCGCTGGCCGCCGGATCCACCTGACGCCAAGCAGAACAGGTTCGCGCACGAGGGTCAACGTCGCGTCGTTTTGTAGCGCGAAGGGTGGGGCCGCCGCAACTCGGACGCGTAATCCCTACGGACGAGTTGCTTCGCCGCCGCCCCAGATCGTCGCCTCGGTCCAGCCGAGGGTGGCGAATTCCTCCGCCCTCAGCGGCGCCTCGCCGGCCGAGAAGAACTCGTCGAGCTGCGGCGGCTCGAGCCGCGTGCCGGCCAGCATGGCATGGGCCTGACCGCGATGATGGACCTGGTGCTGGAAAAGGTGCAGCAGGAGCCGGTCGCGGCGCTCGGTCTGCACGCGGGTGTCGCGGTTGAGCCGCACGAATTCCGACAATGACGGCTCGGTGAGCTCGTTGCAGACGGCGAGCAGCCGCGCGTCGACGGCCGCCTGCTCGCGCTTGAGATCGGCCACCGTGGCGCAGGGCTCCTCGTTGGCCCACGCCTTGGGACCGAGCCAACCGCCCTCCAGGCCATCAACATAGAACCAGTCGATAATCAGGATGTGGTTGAGAGTGGCCTTGAGGCTCGGGAAGAAGCTCGTCCGCTTCGCCTCGAACTCCTCCTGGGTAAGCTCGCCGCAGGCGGCGAGCAGGCGGAAATTCGCCCAGGCGTTGTTGTAGGCAAGCGCACGATAGGTCTCGACGAGCGATGCGGGCATGGCTTTCCTCCGGGCGAAGGCTGGCGCTCAGCGGCAATTGTGCCAGAATATGGGGCGCGCCCCCCTGGCGCTCAATCGGAGAAACCGCCATGGCAAATCGCGAGCAACGCAGCAACCGCGAGAAGAAGAAACCCAAGAAGGAGAAACCGAAGGCCAATCCCCCCTCGACCAAGGGCAGCAACCTCAATCTCAGCGGCTATTCCAAGCCGCAGAAGTGACGAGCAGGGCGCGGCCATTGCGGGCGCCGGCGCCGGTTGAGGGTCCCGTCGATCCGGCCCGGGTGCATGCCGAGCACATCGCGTCGCGCGTCCAAATGACCGGTGCGCAAGTTCTGGACGTGGGCTGCGGCAACGGCCAGGTCATGCGCGAACTGGAGCGCCTCGGCGCCGCCGCCTTCGGCCTCGAAATAGACGAGGCCCCGCTGGCGGCGGCAGTCGCGGCAGGCACGCTGCGCGAACGGCTGAAGCGCGGTCTTGCTCAGGCCCTGCCATTCGCCGATCAATCGTTCGACGGTCTCGCCTTCGTGTTCAGCTTCCACCACGTGCCAGTCGACGCGCACGAGCGCGCCCTCACGGAGGCGGTTCGCGTGGTGAGGGGCGGAGGCTTCGTGGTCGCCATCGACCCTTTGCCGTTCGGGCTATTGACCGAGGTGCTGCAGCCGCTGGAAGACGAGTTCGAGGTGCGCAGCAACGCGCATCGCCGGCTCAGCCGGCCTCAGGTCGAGGGACTCGACCTTGACGGTGTCGCCCATTACGAGATCGCCCGCGTCTTCGCCGGCGTGGAAGGATTCATCGCGCGCGCCGTCACGGTCGATCCGGCGCGTGCCGCCGCGGCGGCCGATCCGGCCGTGCGGGAAGAGGTGAGCAGGCGCTTCGCCGCCATCGCCAAGCCGCAGGCCGCCGGCTACGTGCTGACGCAGCCATGCGTGGCGTTCTGGTTCGGGCGCGATTGAGCGGGGTGTCGCTGCCGCCAGGATGATCTACAGTGCCGCCGCCACGCCACTCAGAAGACGGAGGGTCCCATGGATGCCAGCACCAAAACCGATGTCAGCCAAGCGGGCGCCTGCGGGCTCGAGAGTGCAGAGCCGGAAGCGGTCGGCCTGAACCGAGAGAGCCTCGAGCGGCTCTCGACCATCATCGAGACGCACCTCGCCGAAGGCCGCTATCCCGGGGCGCAGGTCGCGGTCGCCCGGTACGGCAAACTCGCCTTCTTCAAGACCTACGGCGCCGCTCGCCTCACGCCCGAGAAAATGCCGGCCCGCGACGACACCCTGTGGCTGCTCTATTCCAACACCAAGGTCATCACGGCGGCCGCCATCTGGGCGCTGGCGGAGGAGGGGGCGCTGACCTTCCATGACCGCATCGCCGACCACGTGCCGGAATTCGCGCGCCACGGCAAAGGCGACATCACCGTCCTGCAGGTTATCACCCACCAAGGCGGCTTCCCGGGCGCCACCCATTGGCTGCCCAAGGCCTGGGAGGATCACGAGCTGCTGCGCAAGAACGTCTGTGACTTCACCCTTGAATGGACGCCTGGTTCGCGCGTCCACTATCACGGGCTCTCCGCCCACTGGGTGCTGGCGGTGCTCATCGAGGCCATCGCCAAGGTGGATTTCCGCGACTACATCCGCACCCGCGTCACCGAGAAGCTCGGCTTGGGCAGCGATCTCTTCGTCGGCGTGCCGGACACGCATATCCCACGGACCGTCGACATGCATGAGCCGGGGCCCGAAGGCAGGGGCCAGACGCGGCTCGAGATGGAGAACACCGACACCTGCCGGCGCGCCGGCGTCCCCGGCGGTGGCGGCTTCGGGACGGCGCGGGCCATGGCGGCCTTCTATCAGGGGCTGCTCAACGGCGGGGAATGGAACGGCGGGCGGCTGGTGTCGCGGCGCATGATCCAATACGTGACGCGCAATTTTACCGGCGACCGCCCGGACACCTATATGGGCATGCCCATGCATCGCGGCCTCGGTCCCCATTCGCGCGGCACCACGGCGAGCATTCGCGGCCTCGGCTCCATCGCCTCGCCGACGAGCTTCGGCCACGGCGGCGTCGGCTCCTCCTATTGCTGGGGCGACCCGGAGAGCGGCGTGTCGATGGCCTACCTGACCAACAGCCGCGTCCCCGACCCATGGCATTCGCGCCGCCTCGACATCGTCAGCAGCGCGGTGCACGCGGCGATCGAGGATTAATCGGCTAACCAGCGTTAGCCTGGACTTGGCCGACAACTATTCGGCGGAAGCCGCGAACACATTGCCTGCTCGGATTGCGCATGACTTGATGCGCTCGGCGACGCGTTGCGTGCGCTGGAGGATGGCTACTTGGGCGACACATCCGCCCGAAGCGCTCCGAGAGATGGTCCAATTTTCAACAAAACTCGAATGGTCGACAGTCAGCCGGACTTGACTACCGGTTCGCGTCCACAGCCATCTCCAGCCATTCACAACCCGCGGGACATCAAACTCAAAAATCTCGGCATCGCCTCCCAGCCCTGGAGTTGAGATACCCGCCCGCGCAATCTTGAAGAAAGCACGGTTCTTCGTACTCACATAGAGTTGGGCGGCGTGTGGCGTAATCTCGCGACGACCGCTCGCGCTCGTCTCGATGAAATCAAAACTGATGAGATAGGAATGGCCGCGAGGGTCGGCTGACTGACCGGCGGCTACCGTGGCCATGGAAGTGAAAAGGCAGACGAAAACGATACGAAAGCGTGCGGGGAATAGTGATGCCATCCTCAATGTCCCTCATGCTGAGACGCCAGTGAGCGAGCCTCGAAGCGCGCGCGAAGGAAATGCAGGCGACGCTTCGATTGCAAGGGATCACACGCTAAGCACTATCCGGCGGCACTTGGCTGCCGAGCCATTGCACGGCGGCGTCGACGCCGCCGCGCCCGTGCGGAATGCCCAGCGCCACGAGACCCATCTCGGCGGCTCCCAAGGTGCCGAGAACCATCGGCGCGTTGACGTGCCCCATATGGGCGATGCGGAAGCCGCGCCCGCGCAGGTCGCCGATGGCGGTGCCCAGGACGACACCGCATTTCGTCTTGCAATAGCGCTGCAGAGCGGCGCCTTGCTCGGTGCGGATGGTGGTGACAGAATTGGCGCGTTCCTCGGCCTTGAGGATGTTGTATTCCAGGGCGCCCTCGCTGGCCCAGGTGTCGACGGCGCGGCGCACCGCGCCGGCCAGCAGCCGGTGCCGTTCGAAAATGCTCTCGAGGCCTTCCTCGAAGATCATGTCGAGGGCTTTGCGCAGGCCGAACAGCAGGTGCTCCGGCGCCGTGCCGCAATACCTGTTGTAGTGCTCATGGCCCTCGCGCGCCGTCCAGTCCCAATAGCGGGTGCGCAAGTCGGCCTTGGCGTGCGCGGCCTTGGCACGTGGGCCGGCAGCCACGAAGCTCAGCCCCGGCGTCATCATCAGCCCCTTCTGGGAGGCGCCCACCGACACGTCGATGCCCCACTGGTCCATCTCGAAGGGCATGATGGCCAGGGACGCGATGGTGTCGACCATGAGCAGCGCCTCGTGGCCGGTGTCGGCGATCGCCCGGCGGATGGCCGGGATGTCGTTGAAGACGCCGGAGGCCGTGTCCACCTGCACCACGAGGATGGCCTTGATGGTGCCGCCCTTGTCGGCGGCGAGGCGCGCCTTGACGGCGGCGGGATCGACGGCGCGGCGGATGTCGCCCGGCAGGATCTCCACCTCGATGCCCATCTGGGCGCCCATCTCGCCCCAGCCGACCGCGAAGCGGCCGCTCTCCAGCACCAGGATCTTGTCGCCGCGCGACAGGGTGTTGGTCAGCGCCGCCTCCCAGGCGCCGTGGCCGTTGGCGATGTACATGTAGACGGGTGCCTTGGTGCGGAAGATCTTGGGCAGATCCTCGTGGCAACTCTTCGTGAGCCCGAGCAACTCGCCCGAATAAATGTCGATCGCCGCCCGGTGCATGGCGCCGAGGACTTCGTCGGGGATCGTCGTCGGTCCGGGAATGCTCAGGAACTCGCGGCCGTTGCGCACGGCGATGCTGTTCCCCGACTTCAGGTCATGCGTAGCGTCCATAGGCAACTCCTCAGCATTCTAGGGCAGGCCGGCATGTGGAACCGCGACCCGGACGATCTCGACACGGGCATCCCTCGTGGCGGCAGTAGCCGGGCCGCTGGCGCTGCTCGTTAGCAGGAAAAGCGTCTTGCCGTCATCGCCGCCCAGCATGCAGGCATAGGCGTGCCGCGGCGCAAGCGGAATGGTGTCGGTGACGGTGCCGCCCTCGCGCAGACGCAGGGCGCGTCCGCCGCCCGCATCAGCCACCCACACGGCGCCTTCGGCATCGAGGCAGATGCCGTCGGGGCGCATGCCCTCGATGGTCGCGAAAATGCGGCGTTTCGACAGCGTGCCATCGGCCGCGACGTTGAAGGCCGTGAGCCGGTTGGCGAAGGTCTCGGCCACGATCAGCGTCTTGCCGTCCGGCGTGATGACGGTGCCGTTGGGAAAGCCGAGGTCGTCGGCCGCCATATGGACGCTGCCGTCCGGATCGACCCGCGCCATGGCGGCATTGCGCGGCGCCTCGCCGCCGTGCCGGTCGTAGCCGAAATTGCCCACATAGGCGCGGCCCTTGGCGTCCACCACCATGTCATTGCAGGGTCCGGTGGCGACGCCGCCGAGGTCGGCGAAGGGATTCAGCGTTCCGCCGTCGAAGCGCATGAGCATCCTGTCCAGCATGGAGACGATGAGCAGGGCGCCCTCCCGCGTCCAGCCCAGGCCGGAGGGCTGTTTGGGCACCTTTATGACGGTCTCCACGGTCCCGCGCTCGTCGACGGCAAGCACGCGATGGTCATAGAAGTCGGAACACCACAGCCGACCCTGGTGCCAGCGCGGCGCCTCCAGAAACGTGAAGCCTGCCGCAAGGACCTGCGGCTCAGCGCTTGCCCGCATGAACGGCCCCGTACCTCACCCCGCGAATGCGGGCGCACTCTAGAGCATGATCCGGTTCCATTGAAACCGGATCATGCTCTAGGATGTTGGTTTGGCGCATGAACTCGTCCAAAAGCCGCGCGCTTTTCGGGATCATGCGCGAGCAACAAAGTCAAAAGGCTGTCATTCGCGGTCTTGCCATTAATTTGCTACGTTTCGGCCCGACGCCATCGGGCAGGGAGATCGCCATGCGCCTCATTCTCGGCATTATTCTCGGTGCGCTCTTGACCGTCGGCGGTGCCTATGTCGCGGACACGAGAGTGCCTGCTGACCAGAAGCCGATGGTGAATTGGGACGTGGTAAGCAAGAACACCAACGATTTCACCGCCTGGGTCAAGGTGCAGTGGAATAAGCTCACCGGATAGCAGTGACGATAGACGTTAGCGGACGGCGGCCGACGGAAAGCGATCCCCGGCCGTCGACGATTGTGCGTCAGTATCTCGGCATGCCCGCCGGACGGTGGATCCGCGGCACCATGTTGCCGGCGCGGATCGACTGATCGATTTGCCGGTTAAGGGTTCCGCGCCAGGCATCCTGGCCAATCTTGGGATCGAGCTTGGGGGAGGTGAATGCGCCAAGCCGGCTCGCGTCGAATTTCGGGAAGTTCACCGGCTTCATGTCCGGCAGCCGGCTCGACGCCCGGAAGGCATCCGTGCGCATATGGCCCATCACCGAGCTGACCCAGAGGCTCTGAACCCCGGCAACCGCCCCGACGCCGATGCCGAAGGCGGCAATGGATTTGAGAATGAGGCTCATGGACGTTGGCCCGCGCGAGGCCGGTATCATGGGCGGCGGCGCGTCAACATCGCGCCAACCGATCGGCGGAAATCGACGGTTCGCCGTTCACCCTCCAGCAACCGACACCCCCGTGGCGTGCTCTAGGTTTTTGATTTGGCGCATGATCTTGTCCGAAAACCGCTCACACTTTTCGGGATCATGCGAAGGGTCTTGATTTCTGCGCATGATCTTATCCGAAAACCGCTCACACTTTTCGGGATCATGCGCTAGTCGTCGCGGCGCGGTAGGCGCACGGCGGCGGCCAGATTGTTGAAGTCGTCGGTCCAGACGGCCTGGCCGTCGGGCACTGACAGGGGCTTTGCCTTGCCGGCCGCCTCGCCGCCCTCCCACCATGCCGCGGCGAGCGGCAGGATCACCCAGCTCGACGCGTTCTGGCCGTCTTCGTCCTCCTCTTCGGCGTCGTGATCGACGACGCGCGCGTCGAGCTTGGCATCGCGCGCCAGAGCGCCGACCGCCGGGCCGAGCTCGACGAACTTGTTGGAGATATGGATGGCGAGAACGCCCCCCTCGGCGACGTGCCGGCGGTAGATGGCCATGGCTTCGCGCGTCAGGAGATGCATGGGGATGGCGTCGCCCGAAAAGGCGTCGACGGCGAGCACGTCGAAGCGCTGCGGCGGCTCTCGTTCCATGACCAGGCGCGCATCGCCGAGCGCCGTCTCCACCTGCGTCTTGCTGGCCATGGCGTCGGCCAGGAAGAAGAACTCGCTGTTGGCGATGGAGAGCACACGCGGGTTGATCTCGTAGAACTTCACCTTGCCGCCGGGCTCCCCCCAGGCGGCGAGCGTGCCGGCGCCGAGGCCGACGACGCCGATCGACAGCGGCCGGCCGGCCGCAAGCTCGCGCTGGCGGGCGATGGCGAGGCCGATGCCGGAGCGCGGTCCGTAGTAGGTGAGGGGCGTGTGGCGCCGCGCCGGGTCGAGGAACTGCGCGCCGTGCTCGATGCCGCCATGTTCCAGTTGCCGGCGCCGCACCTTGTCCTCGCCGGTGTCCATCACCCTCAGCGAGGCGTAGAAATTGCGCGCCAAGAGCCGCGTGCCCTTGATCTGATCGTGAATGGACTTCACCGACATGCCGAGCATGGCGCTCGCCGCCACGAGGGCGACGACGACGCTGATCACCGGCTCCGGTCCGCGCCTGATCTGCCACGCAAAGGCAAAGCCCACCGCCGTGAGAATGAGCGGCAGCTCGAAATCGCCGTTGAGCACGGCCGGCGCGAGCACGCTGCCGCCGAGGGAGCCGAGCGCCCCGCCGAGCGACACCATGAGGTAGAAATAAGTGAGACGGCGCGGATGCGGCTTCGAGGCAGCGAGCTCGCCATGGCAGAGCAAGCAGACGAAGAACAGCCCGGCAAGGAAGAGCGGCAGCGACAGCGGGAAATTGGTGATGAAATCCTCGTTCTGTCGCGCGACGATCATGGCGCCGGCGAGGACCAGGGCCGGCACCGCCACGGGCCAGCCATGCACGGGGATTTCGGCCTTCGAAGGCGATGATGAAGGTGATGAGATAGATGGTGAGCGGCACGATCCAGATGAGCGGAATCGAGGCGATGCTCTGGGAGATGAAAGCGGTGACCGAGACGAGCGCCAGCGAGCCCAGCGCCGCAAGCACGATCCAGCTCACCGTCATGGCGAGCGTCACGGGCGAGCCAGGGGCGGCCGCATCTTCGGGGATCAGCGGATCGCCATCACCGCCAGGCGCCGCCGTGACCGCGACCGTGCCAAGGCTGGTCCAGGCAGCGGCACCGCACAGGAGTACGAAGAGCACATAGCCGGCCGACCACAGCCAAGCCTGTGTGGCCGTCGTCAGCGCAGGCTCGAGCAGGAAGGGATAGGCCAGGAGGCCGAGCAGCGAGGCGGCGTTGGACAGCGCGAAGAGCCGATACGGCGAACCCATGCTGCGCGCATACCAAGCCTGGACGAGCGGACTCGTGGTGGCGAGGAGGAAGTAGGGCAGCCCGACCACGCTCGCGAGCAGCGCCAGGATGCGCAAGGCAGGCTCGCCATCACCCTCCTTCCATGCCGCCGCGGCGATGACCGGCAGCGATGCCAGGCTGACGGCCAGAAGGAGGCAGTGAATGATGACCTGGCGTCGCGGCGACGCCCAGCGGGTCAGCGCATGGGCGTAGGAATAGCCAACGAGAAGCAACAACTGGAAGAAGAAGAGGCACGTTGTCCACACGCTCGCCGAGCCCCCGAACCAGGGCAAATCTGCTTGGCGACAATGGGCTGGACCAAGAAGAGGAGCACGGCCGACAAAAAGATGGTGGCCGGATAAACGATCGCTCTCACGGGGAACCTATTGGGGAGCCTATCAATGAAGGGGACGACCGCTATCTACAGCCCTGCTCGGGCATCGTCTATCATGGGCCATGCCAGGTCGCGCCATCCTTCCCCTGACGCTCGGTCTTGCGCTTGCCGCCGGCGCGCGCGCCGACGTTGTGCAGATGTCGAAGGGGGCTGCACTGTGCCTGTCGCGCATCGCCGAGAGGCTCGACACGGCGCGCTCGATCAGGGTGTTGGAGGTCAATGAGGAAGGGTTCGCGCCCGGCCTTGTCGGCACCGATCTGGTCCTCAACGTCGTGAACGCGAAAGGACAACTGTCTTTCCGAACCGGCTCATGCAAGGTGCGCACGCACCCGGGCGGCGCCCTGTCGATCGACGAGTTCTTCTTGCCGTTTCTGGATTAACCCCGCTCGAAGGGCGCCTGAATTTTTTGCTTCTGCCTTCGCCCCCTTGCCCCTATGGTGCGGCCCTGACCGGCGCCCGGCGCGATTGCCGCGAGAACGACCGGCGGAGGAGGAACACGTTGCGCCCTGCCTTTTCCCGGACATCGTCCGGCCTGCCTTGTCTTGGACCCCCCCACCGTTCGGGCGGCGCGCGGGACGGACGCCCATCATGAGGACCCCCACCGTGCAGGGATCGCCAGGCGGCGAACCGCTGCTTGCGGTCGAGGACGTGATCGTGCGTTTCGGCGGCATCATGGCGCTCGACGGGGTCTCGTTCACCATCGAGCCCGGGCTGATCGTCGGGCTTATCGGCCCCAACGGCGCCGGCAAGACGACGCTGTTCAACTGTCTCAGCCGGCTCTACATCCCGAGCGCGGGCGACATCCTGTTCAAGGGCCGCTCGCTGCTCACCGTGCCGGCCAACGGCATCGCCACGCTCGGCATCGGCCGCACCTTCCAGAACCTGGCGCTGTTCCGCAACCTGACGGTCTTCGACAACATCAAGATCGGCGGTCACTCGCGGACCTCGACCGATCTCGTCAGCAACGGCCTGCGCCTTCCCTGGACGAAACGGGAGGAGGAGGGGCTCGACGCCACGACGTGGGAACTGATCAACTATCTCGATTTCGACCTCGGTCGCCCGCAAGCTCGTCGCCGACCTGCCGTTCGGCACCCAAAAACGCGTCGAGCTCGCCCGGGCGCTCGCCATCGAGCCGGAGCTTCTCCTCCTCGACGAGCCGGCCTCCGGGCTCAATCACGAGGAGGTGCATGAGCTCGGCAGCGTCATCAAGCACATTCGCGACGATCGGAAGCTGTCGATCCTGCTCGTCGAGCATCACATGAGCCTCGTGATGTCGGTGTCCGACAAGGTTGTCGCCCTGAACTTCGGCAAGAAGATCGCCGAGGGGACGCCGGCCCAGGTCCAGGCCGATCCCGACGTGATCAGCGCCTATCTCGGTACGGAGGCCGCATGACGGCGCTGCTGGAAGTCAAGGGGCTGCGGGCGGCCTACGGCGATACCAACGTGCTGCACGGCATCGATTTTTCCTTGGCGGAGGGGGGTGTCACGACCCTGCTCGGCGCCAACGGCGCCGGCAAGACGACGACGCTGCGGGCGCTCTGCGGCATGTGCCGGCGGGCAGGCGAAGTCACCATCGCCGGCCGCTCGGTCGTCCGCATGGCGACGGAGGACATCGTGCGGCTCGGCGTCGCCCACGTGCCGGACGGCCGCGGCACCTTCGTCAAGCAGACGGTGGACGAGAACCTCGAGCTCGGCGCCATGGTGCGCAAGGATCGCGCCGGCATCGCGACCGACAAGGAACTCGTCTACACCTATTTTCCGATCCTGAAGTCGCGCCGCCAGCAACAGGCCGGCACGCTGTCTGGCGGCGAGCAGCAGATGCTCGCCGTCGCCCGCGCCCTGATGCTGAGACCGCGCCTCATGCTGCTCGATGAGCCGTCATTCGGGCTTGCCCCGCTTGTCGTGCGTGAGCTGTTCGGCATCCTTGGCACGCTGAACCGGAAGGAGAAGGTCAGCATGCTGATCGTCGAGCAGAACGCAGCGCTGGCGCTCGACCTTGCCGAGCATGCCTACCTGCTCGAAACCGGCAGGATCGTGTTCTCGGGCAGATCGGAAGACATCAAGCAGGACGAGAGCGTCAGGCGCTCTTATCTCGGCTACTGAGCGGAACGAGGAACGCCATGGAGCTTTTCGTCCAGCAAGTCTTGGCAGGCCTCGCCACCGGCGCGATCTACGCCTGCGTGGCGCTCGCCGTCGTCATGATCTATCAGGCCATCGGCCACCTCAATTTCGCGCAAGGCGAAATGGCGATGTTCTCGACCTTCATCGCCTGGCAGCTCATCCAATGGGGCATGCCCTATTGGGTCGCCTTCGTCGTCACGATCGCCATATCGTTTGTAGCCGGCGTCATCATCGAGCGCGTGATCTTTCGGCCGATTCATGACGCGCCGATCCTCAGCCACGTCGTGGTATTCATCGGGCTTCTCGCCATTCTCAACAGCGGCGCCGGCTTCATTTGGGACTTTCTCATCAAGCAGTTCCCGACACCTTTCGGCAACCGCTCGATGTTCGGCGGTCTGCTCGGCTCCCATCAGCTCGGCATGATCGTCATCACGCTCTTGCTCCTGGTCGCGCTCTACGTGTTCTTTTCATACACGCGCATCGGCTTGGCCATGCGGGCGGCGGCCGACAATCCGGCCTCGGCGCAATTGGTCGGCGTCCGTGTCGGATGGATGGTCGCGCTCGGCTGGGGCATGGCGGCGGCCATCGGGGCGGTGGCCGGCATGATGATCGCTCCCGTCGTGTTTCTCGAACCCAACATGATGCTGGGCATCCTGCTCTACGGCTTTGCGGGCGCCGTTCTCGGCGGCCTCAACAGCCCTGGCGGGGCCGTCGTCGGCGGATTGCTCGATGGGCGTCATCGAAAACCTGGCGGGGACCTTCATCCCGGTGATCGGCGGCGAGCTGAAGCTCAGCATCGCGCTCACCATCATCGTGATCGTGCTGTTGTTGAAGCCGGGCGGCTTGTTCGGCAAGGTCGCGGTGAGCAGGGTGTAGCGAGATGAGCGTCGAGACATCGGCAAGCGGCAGCGCCGCCAAAACCCTTACACCACAGGCCAGCGCCCCGGGTTGGCGCATCCCGTGGATCACGCTGGTGCTGCTTGCGGTGGCGCTCGTGTTCCCGCTGCTGATCTGGGTGTTCCCGGCTACTTGAAGAACTTCCATCTCTTCCAGCTCACCCAGGTGATGATCTACGCCATCGCCATTATGGGGCTGAACCTACTGACCGGCATCAACGGACAGTTCTCCCTTGGGCACAGCGCCTTCTACGCCATCGGCGCCTACACGGCGGCGATCCTCATGGACCAGTTCGGCGTGTCCTACGTGTGGACATTGCCGGTTGCGGCGATCATCTGCTTCATTGTCGGCTTCCTGTTCGGCTTCCCGGCGTTGCGGCTGGAAGGCATCTATCTGGCGCTCGCCACGTTCGGGCTCGCTGTAGCGGCGCCTCAGATTCTCAAGCTCACGCCGCTGGAACATTGGACGGGCGGCGTGCAGGGCATCGTCATCAACAAGCCTGACGCACCCTTCGGCCTCAAGCTGAGCCAGGACCAGTGGCTCTACTATTTCACCCTCGTGGTCGGCTTCGCCCTCTACATTTTTGCCAAGAACATCATTAACAGCCGCACCGGCCGGGCCATGATGGCCATCCGCGACAACGTCGTGGCTGCCCGCACGATGGGCATCGACGTGGGCCTCTATAAGACGCTGGCCTTCGGGGTGAGTGCCGCCTACACGGGCGTCGCAGGCGCGCTTGGGGGCCATCGTGATTCAGTTCGTCGCGCCAGACAGTTTCACATTCGCGTTATCGGTTCTGCTGTTCGTTGGCCTCGTGGTCGGCGGGGTCGGCTGGATCCCCGGGGCACTGTTCGGCGGCGCCTTCGTGCTCTATCGTGCCCAATGTCGCCGAGAGCTTCTCCAAGGGGCTGTCGGGCGCAATTTACGGCGTCTTCCTGATCCTGTTGATATATGTCATGCCTTCCGGGGCTGCGGGCCTTGTCCGGACGGTCATGAGAGCGTTAGGCCCACGTCATTGAAGCCTCAAGCTGCCGACCAGCGCTCTGCCTGGGTCGGCGCGAAGAGCAAGGGAGAGAGAGAATGCGAACGATAATCGGATTGATGAGACCCGCCGTCCTGGCGGGCGCTGCCGTGGCCTTGATGGCCGCGCCGGCCCTGGCGCAGAAGAACTACGACACCGGTGCGACCGACACCGAGATCAAGATCGGCAACACGATGCCCTATAGCGGCCCGGCATCGTCCTACGGCGTCATCGGCAAGGCAGAGGCTGCCTATTTCAAGATGATCAACGACAAGGGCGGCATCAAAGGCCGCAAGATCAACTTTGTAAGCTACGACGACGGCTACAGTCCGCCCAAGGCCGTGGAGCAAGTGCGCAAGCTCGTCGAGGGTGACGAAGTGCTCCTGATGTTCAACCCGCTCGGCACGCCGACCAACACGGCGATCCAGAAGTACCTCAACGCCAAGAAGGTCCCGCAGCTTTTCGTGGCCACCGGCGCCACCAAGTGGGGCGACCCCAAGAACTTCCCGTGGACCATGGGCTGGCAGCCCAACTACCAGAGCGAGGGGCGCATCTACGCCAAGTGGATTCAACAGAACCACCCGAGCGCCAAGATCGCCATCCTCTATCAGAACGACGACTACGGTAAGGACTACGTCAAGGGCCTGAAGGACGGGCTCGGCGCGAAGGCCGCGACCATGATCGTCAAGGAAGTCAGCTACGAGCCCGCCGATCCCACGATCGACTTGCAGATCGTGCAGCTCAAGGCTTCGGGCGCCGACCTGTTCTACAACGTGACGATCCCGAAGTTCGCGGCGCAGTCGATCAAGAAGATGGCCGAGATCGGCTGGAAGCCGGTCCACATTCTCAACAACGTGGCGGCCTCGGTTGGTGGCACGATCAAGCCGGCTGGCTATGAGAATTCCCAGGACATCATCTCGTCGGCCTACTTCAAGGATCCAACCGATCCGCAGTGGAAGGACGATGCGGCCATGAAGGAGTACATCGCCTTCATGGACAAGTACTATCCGGACGGCAACAAAGAGGACGCTTCGAACGCCTACGGCTTCATCGTGGCGCAGGCGATGGTCAAGGTGCTCGAGCAGGCTGGCGACAACCTCACTCGCGAGAACATCATGAAGGAGGCCGCCAACCTCAAGAACTTCGAGATCGGCATGTTCCTGCCGGGCGTGAAGGCCAATACCGGTCCGACCGACTTCTTCCCGATCGAGCAGATGCAGCTCATGAAGTTCAAGGGCGAGAAGTGGGATCTGTTTGGCCCGGTGCTCGACGGCACGCTGACCGGCTCGTAAGCCTCGCGCTGCGACCGCGTCGCTAGACAAGGAAAGCTCCCCCTCTCGCCAGGGGGAGCTTTTTCTTTGGGCGAAAGCTTCGGCGCGGCTGTACACAGGAGGAACCTCGGGATTGCCGTCGGCGTTTCTGACTACATCGCCGCCCGATCAAGCGGCATTCACGGAGGTGACAATGTTTGGTTGGGCTCTGACATTTCTGGTGATCGCGTTGATCGCCGCAGCCCTCGGCTTCGGCGGCATCGCCGGCACGGCCGTGGGCATCGCAAAGCTCATTTTTGTCGTGGCTCTGATCGCCTTCGCCATCTCGGCGATCGCGGGATTGATGCGCGGCAGATCTGTCTGAGCTGCGTGCCGGCGAACGTCGGCACTTCGGACGCGTTCACGATCCGCCCGGCGGCAGCCGGGCGGATCGTGCCGTTTGTGGCGCCAGCTCTCAGCCGGCCGTATCGAGCGGCAGGGTAACGGCGAGCACCGAGCCAGCCGGGGCTTCCTCGACCGCGATGGCGTCGATCTGCTGCAGGAAGGCGCGTTGAAAGCGCTGCTCGGGGATCAGCGTCGTCTGCCCGCCGCCCTTGATGACGAGCGACATACGCTCGCCGTTTCTGGTGACGACGACCGAAAGCGCCGCGCCGTTGGCGCCGGCGCTGATCAACAGCGGCCACAATGTCTCGACGAGGACGAGGGCGAGCGGGATGGCGCGATCAAGGCTGAGATAGGCGCCGGGCTCTTCCGCCGTGACCTGCACATTGCGCCGCACCATGTCGGCCGCGTGCTGCACGTAGTTCACCACGTCCTGCACCAGCGCACCCACGGCGACGAGACGGATGTCGCCCTGCGCCAGGGCGAGCTTGTAGGCGGCCGCCATGGCGTGCACGCGGCTCTCGGCGAAGGCCAGCGCCTCGCGCGTCTCGCCGACACGGGCGCGCTTCATCAGGTTGAGGAAGCTGGCGATGACTTGGAAATTGTTCTTCACGCGGTGATGCAGCTCGCGCAGGAGCTGGCTGCGCTGCTGGGCGACGGTGGCGAGCTCGCGCGTGCGCGAGGCAAGCACGTCGGTCATTTGATCGAAGGCATTGGCGTATTGCCGCAGCTCCAGCGGCGCGTCGGTGGGAAGCTCGGCGCGCACCGAGAAATCGCCGTAGGCGAGGCGGCGCGCCGTCCCATCCAGACGCCGGACCCAGTGCAGGAAAAGCCGGTCGATGGCGAGCCAGGCGACGGCGAGCACGATGACGAAAAGCACGAACGGAAAAATAAGGCCGATGGCCAGTTGCCGCTCCGGTGTTCC
Source organism: uncultured Alphaproteobacteria bacterium (assembly GCA_963812775.1). Classification (GTDB taxonomy): domain Bacteria; phylum Pseudomonadota; class Alphaproteobacteria; order Rhizobiales; family Beijerinckiaceae; genus CAWEWH01. The sequence goes on along the minus strand of CAWEWH010000009.1, from coordinate 146,447 downwards.
AAAGCGGATGATCGGGAAGCCGGCGACGACCGTAAGGGGGCCGCTGGCGATCGGCTCCACGCGATAGGCAAAGGCGCGGCCGTCGCTGCTTGTGGCGCGCGTCACGACGTTCCCGTCAAGGCCCAAAGGCCTATCGGGCAGCCATCCATCCTTGTTGGCCTCTTGGCCGCTCGCCGCCAACACCGAGAAGCTCCCATCGACCAGGGCCACGGTGCCGCGTTCGTCGGGGACGATATCGGAAATGGCTCGCATCAAAGCTTGCCGATCGAGAGCGATAACAAGCACGCTTTGGCGTCCTGGCAGGGGCGCCACGACCATCACGGGCGCCTGGGCGGCCGCATTCACGATAAGCTGGGGACCTCGGCTGCCCGTTTCGCTGCTCGAGAGCGGCGCGAGAAGCTGGCTCAACGGGAACTGATCGAAGACGGCTGCCTCGCCCCCCGAGCACACGAGACCGGCTGCAGCGAGCACGCCTAAGGCGCGATAGTCCGGCTGAGCCGACTGGACAGCGCTGAGCCGCTCGGCGCAGTCGCCGCCGTCGCGTTGCGCCGGGACCGCGACGAACATCTGCATGATGCCGATGGCGTTGCGGATGATGGTGCTTTCCTGGCCGGCGGCCGCAAGGGCGGTGCGGCGCCAGCCCTCCTCGCTGGCGGCCTTAGCGTTGATATAGACGTGCCAAGAGAGCGTCAGCGCCAGCGCCACGGCAGGAAACGTCGCCAGCGCGAACAGAAAGATCAGGCGCGATCGAAACGTCGAGAAGCTGGCCATGAAGCAGGGGATTTACTCCCCGGGTAACGTCGAATGCGGTCCTGAAGCAAGCACTGCATGGGCGCGTGCATCGGGGCCAAAGTCGTCGACAGACTTGACGGCCAGCAGATCCGCCAGGCGCGAGCGCGCCCGATTGATGCGGCTCTTGATGGTGCCCAAGGCACAGCCGCATATCTCCGCCGCCTCCTCGTAGGAAAAGCCGGAGGCGCCGACCAGGACGAGCGCCTCGCGCTGGTCCGACGGCAATTTTGCCAACGCGGTGCGGAAATCGGTGAGATCCATATGCCCGTCCTGCTCGGCATGCACGGCGAGGCGTTCCGAATAAGTGCCGTCGTCCTCGATCTCGCGGGAGCGCTTGCGATAGTCGGAGTAGAACGTGTTGCGCAGGATGGTGAAGAGCCAAGCCCGCAGGTTGGTGCCTTCGGTATAGGCGTGCATGTTGTTCCACGCTTTCAGTAGCGTGTCCTGCACGAGGTCGTCGGCCCGGTCGATATTGCCGGCGATGGAAATTGCAAAGGCCCTGAGACTTTGCAATTCACCGATAAGCCCGTCTCTGAAGCGCTGCGGGTCAGTCATCGCTCGCTGCTCTTCTTGTCCTCGAGCGCCCCCAGCAGCTCGATGAAACGGTCCGGAATCGGTTGGCGCACGACCTCGTCATAGGCAGCCTTGAGCTGCGAGCCGATGACGTGCTGCAGGGTCTCGTTGACCGGCGGACGACCGCGCGGCCGGCCCTTGCCCACGCCGCCGCCGCCGCCAGAGGGAGAACGGTCGCCCGCCCCCTCGCCATTGTTGGAAGTGCTCTTCATCTCTGCTCTCCGCGCACTCTGGGGCACGACAGGCGTGCCAAACGGGGCTCAGACGGACCCTTAAGGCCACAAACGCGACTTGGGCCAACTTGTTCCGCGTCGATGGAACTTTTTTACGGTACAATCGTTGACCAGTCCCACCTACGGTTTTAGCCGTCTTACGAGGGTCCCAATGTCGCTTTCGGAAGAAATCGCACCACATCTCCCCTATTTGCGGCGCTTTGCCCGGGCTTTGAGCGGGTCGCAGGCGAGTGGCGACGCCTATGTGGTGGCCACGCTCGAGGCCATCGTCGCCGATGCATCGATTTTTCCGACCGATGTGAGGCCGAAGATCGGCCTCTATCGCACCTTTCTCGCTCTTTGGAATACGGTGGGCGAGAATCGCAACAAATCCCGGCCCGTCGCAAGCGCGGCCGAGCGCAATCTCGAGGCGATCACGCCGCGCCCGCGCCAGGCCTTCCTGTTGCGGACCGTCGAAGGCTTCTCGCTCGAGGAAACGGCGGCCGTGCTCGGCCTGCCGGTCGAGGAGGCGCGGCAGCTGATCGACGAGGCCGGCCGCGAGATCGCCGACCAGGTGGCGACCGACGTGCTCATCATCGAGGACGAGCCAGTCATCGCCATGGACCTCGAGACGCTGGTCGAGGAGATGGGTCATCGCGTCGTCGCCACGGCGCGCACCCACAAGGAGGCAGTCAACTCGGCGCGTGAGCACCGGCCCGGACTGGTCCTCGCCGATATCCAGCTCGCCGATGGCTCCTCCGGCATCGATGCCGTCAACGAGATGATCATGAGTTTCTCAGTGCCGGTGATCTTCATTACTGCCTATCCGGAGCGACTGCTGACCGGCGAGCGGCCGGAGCCAGCCTTCCTCATCACCAAACCGTTCCAGATCGACACGGTCAAAGCGGCGGTCAGCCAAGCGCTGTTCTTCGACCGCCGTGCGGAGCGTCGTCCGGCCGCGTAGGCGCAACGTTGAGCGGGCCTGTGAGCAAAAAGGCCGGCAAGCGCCGGCCTTTTTCTTTTTGTGGCGAGCGGCGTGATCAGCCGCGCCTGGTGGAGAGGCCGAGAAGAAAGCCGACGCCGGCTGCGATGGCGATACCCAGCATCGGGTTGCGCACGACGGTGGCGCGGGCCCGCTTCACGTTCCGCGACACCTCGTCCTCGGTGACGCCGAGCCAGTCGCGGCCACGATCGAGCAGGCCGTGGGCGGTGCCGGCAAGGCGGTCACGCGCCTCGCTCATCGACGAGGCCCCCGACGACACGCCGCTCATGAGCTGCTGCTGCGTCGCTCCGGTCAGGCGCACGACGCGGTCGACGACGTTCGATAGGTCCGCCCTGATGCCGGCGATCTCGCGGCCAAGGTCCATGCCTTTGCTGCCGCCCAACAATCCGTTCAACATTTTCGGATCTCCCGTGGCTGCGCCCGCGCTGAGGCGCGGATGAAGATGCCGTCAGCGCAACGCCCGCAGGTTTAGTTTGTTCCTGCGGGCGCTCCGCTACTCAAAGGCTCTCGGCGCGGAACTCGGTCAGTGAAGCGCCTTCGCCCAATCGTCGATCTGGCGCTCGGCGGCGTCCTTGGCGAGGCCGTAACGCTCCTGCAGCCTGCCGGCCAGCTCCTCACGACGGCCTTCGACCAGATCGAGGTCGTCATCCGTGAGCTTGCCCCATTGCTGCTGCACTTTCCCTTTGAGCTGTTTCCAGTTTCCTTCGATGCGATCCCAATTCATGTCGATCTCCGATGGTTTGCCGCTGTGGCGAATGCTCCCCTGCGGGAAACGTGCCGGTTTCGACCGGGGTTCCGCCTTTGCGGGTGTCCATGCTGCGCGATGGCGCCAGCAGCTTCAGCGCTGAACGCTTCACGTCGAAATGGAGCGGCGCGCGCTCGCGCGACAATTCGCCGTCGAGCGCGACCCACAGCCGCGCGCGGCGCGAGCGCACCACGAGGGTTTTGACGGCCAGCGTCTCGATCGCCGGGTTGTCGCGCCAGCGTCCCCTCAGCACATCAAGACCGGTGCGCAGCCGCTTCCCGAGGGGCAGCTCGCCGAGCACGTGCACCTCGAGCACGCCTTCGTCGAGCCGCTCGCGCCGCCAATCGTCGCCGGCGAAGCGGTTGTTGGTGACGAGCATCGCGGTTGCGGCGACGGGACGAACCGCGCCCGCTGCCTCGATCTCCAGCCGCAGCCGACCCGTCCGGGCGAAGGCGCGGGCGGCGGCCACCGCGAAGGTTACCCAGCGCGGCAGGCGCCAGCGGCGGCGCGCGCGTTCGCGCTCCCGCGCCATGTGAGCGAAGAAGCCGAGCCCCGATAGGGAATGGAACAGCCGCCCGTTCAGCGTGGCAAGATCGATCATGCGCACGTCGCCGCCACAGAGCCGGTCGATGGCGCTCTCCAGATCGCTTGGCATGCCGAGGTCGCGCCCAAGCAGATTGACGGTGCCGAGGGGCAGGATGCCCAAGGCCTTGCCACTGCCGGCGACCGCCGTCACGGCGCGGCTGACACTGCCGTCACCGCCGCCCACGACGACGGCATCGGCCGAGGATGTCACCGCTGCATCAAGGGCGGCGCTCATGGCGCCCCGCGGCACGATGGAGACTTGCGCGTCCCAGCCACCAGCGGCGAAACGCTCGCGCACCATCGCGGCCGTCGCCTCGTCCGGGAGCGCGCGCATCGCGCCCGCATCGGCATTGAGGAGGACGACGACGCGCATAGGCGTCAATCGACGTCGGCGGGATCGGGAGACGGGCGCGGCCGCAGTGAGCGGCGCAGCAGCCGCGACAGGAGGCGGGCGCCGCGGCCCTTGTTGGCCGCGGTCTGGGCGCGGGTGTGGGTCGCCTGGCGTTGCAGCGTCAGCTTGCGCTCGTGAAACTCCTCGAGCCCCGGTCGATGCCCGACGCTGATCAGGGTCACGTCCTTCAGCTCGTGACGGAAGAGCTCCATCATGGAAGCCTGCGAATCCTCATCGAGCGCGGAGGTCGCCTCGTCCATGATGACGATGTCAGGCTTCAGCACGACGAGACGCGTGAAGGCGAGCCGCTGCTGCTCGCCGCCGGACAGGACCTTGTCCCAGCGGTCTTCTTCATCGAGACGCGGCAAGAGATGGCGCAGTCCGCAGCGGCGCATGGCGTCCTTGATGGCCTGGTCGCTCACCTTTTTCTTCTTGGTGGAGTAGGTGATCGCCTCGCGCAGCGTGCCGAGCGGGATGTAGGGCCGCTGCGGCAGGAAGGCGATCTCGGCGTCGGCGGGCACGAGAATCTTGCCCGATCCCCAAGGCCACAGGCCGGCGATGGCACGCACGAGGGTCGACTTGCCGGTGCCCGACTCGCCGGTGAGCAACACCCGCTCGCCGCGCTGGATCTTGGTCTCGGCGTCCTCGATGACGATGCGGCCATCGTGCTGGCCGACGGACACGCCGGTGAAGTGAATGGCGTCATCGGGTGACTTGTCGACGACGATGCGCTCGTCGGCGGTCTCGCCGAACGACCGGTCGAGGTCGGTGAGCGCCGCCCACAGGCCAACTACGCGGCTCACCGAGGCCAGCCACTCGGCGACGCGGATGTAGTTCTCCACGAGCCAATTGAGCGAGAGCTGCACCTGCACGAAGGCGGCGGAGGTCTGCATGAGCGAGCCGAGGGTCATTTCGCCCGCCAGATATTTTGGTGCGGCAATGAGAAGGGGAAAGACGGGCGCTAGAACGGCGTTGCCGTTAATGAACCAGGTCATGCGCGCCTGCTGGTTGACGACACCCAGCCAGCGGTTGACCAGGGAGCGGATGGTCCCGGTGAGAGACGACTTCTCGTCCTTCTCGCCGCCGATCAGCGCGATCTGCTCGGCGTTCTCGCGAACGCGGCCAAGCTCGAAACGCAGGCGCGCTTCCGCCTCGTTCTTGCGCTCGACTTTCTGGACCAGCGGCTTGCCCAGGCGCGCCATGAAGCCGGACATGAAGGCTGCGTAGAGGATGGAAGCGATCACCATGTAGCCGGGTATGGTGTAGCCGCCGATGGTGATCGAGCCGCCGACGCTCCACAGCACGCCGAGAAAGGCGATGGCGAGCAACCCCGCATTGACAATGCCGATGACGAAGTCGACCACCGGCTCGGTGGCGATGCGCGAATCCTCGGCCATGCGGAATTCCGGCGCGTCGACCTCCGGCGCGGCGATGTTCAGCCGGTAGAAGCGCTGCTCGGCGAGCCAACGGGCCGAGAGCTCACCGGTGAGCCATTGCCGCCAGGCGATCTGCAGGCGCATCCGGAATTGCACCAGCCCCACTGCGACGGCGGCCGCCATGAGGGTGAGGCCGGCGAACAGGAAGATCGCCGTCGTGGCCGTCGCCAGGTCCTTCTGCTCAAGGGCGTTGAAGAAGTAGGCGTTCCAGCGGTTGATGCCGATCTGGACGACGAGATTGCAGAGGATGAAGGCGGCGACGCCGCCGGTCAGCAACCAAGCCTTGCGCCGCGCCGTGCCCTTCCAGAATTTTCCGGCAAAGCTCGTGTAGATGGCGAGGTCGCGCTCTTCCGGACTTGCAGGCGCAAGGGGCGCACCCGACGGCAGCGTGGCCTCGCCCTGTTGCTTGTCTGCCGGAGCCGTCGCGCCGGCAGCCGATGCCGACTGCTTGGCGGCGGCACCGGTCTTGGCTTTGGTCTGGGCGTCGCCAGAAGGCGGTGCGTCCTGACGGGACTTCTTCTTCGCGCTTGCCATGACCTCGATCCGATCCGCCGCTTCAACGCGGCGAAACTGTCGAGGTTCCGTTTGTCAGGTCGCCACGAGCGGCGGCACGATGGTTTGCTTGCGGACGATCCAAGCCGGCACCGGCAAAGCCTTGGAGCGCAGGAACTCCGGATTGAAGAGCTTGGACTGATAGCGGGTGCCGAAATCGGCGAGGATGGTCACGATGGTGTGGCCGGGCCCGAGCTCCTTGGCGAGGCGGATGGCGCCAGCCACATTGATGCCGGTGGAGCCGCCGAGGCACAGGCCCTCGTGCTCGAGGAGATCGAAGACGAGCGGAATCGCTTCCGCGTCCGGGATTTGATAGGCGGTGTCGATCGGTGCATCGACGAGGTTGGCGGTGATGCGGACCTGGCCGATGCCTTCGGTAATGGAGGAGCCTTCGGCCTTCAGTTCGCCGGTCGTGTAGTACGAATAGAGCGATGCGCCGAAGGGATCGGCGAGGACGATCTTGACCTTCGGGTTGCGCTTCTTCAGCGCGATGCCGACGCCGGCAAGCGTGCCGCCGGTTCCGACGGACGAGACGAAACCGTCGATCTTGCCCTGCGTCTGTTCCCAGATTTCCGGCCCGGTGCCGTCAATATGGGCTTGGCGGTTCGCAACGTTGTCGAACTGATTCGCCCAGATGGCGCCGTTGGGTTCAGACTTGGCCAGTTGCTCGGCCAAACGGCCCGACACCTTCACGTAGTTGTTGGGATTGGCGTAGCCGACCGCCGGAACCTCGACGAGCTGGGCGCCGAGCAGCCGCAGCGTGTCCTTCTTCTCCTGCGACTGCGTGTCGGGGATGACGATAACGCTGCGAAAGCCGAGCGCATTGCCGACGACCGCAAGGCCGATGCCGGTGTTGCCGGCAGTGCCCTCGACGATGACGCCGCCGGGCCTGAGCTGCCCTTTGGCCATCGCATCCTTGATGATGAACAGGGCAGCACGGTCCTTCACCGATTGGCCGGGATTCATGAATTCGGCTTTGCCCAAGATGGTGCAACCGGTGAGGGCCGATGCGCGTTGAAGGCGGATAAGCGGCGTGTTGCCGATGGCTTCAACGACGCTGGGCGCGGGGCTGGTCACGGTTGTCATGGTGCGGATGGGTCGCTGCGAGGGCGTGGAATTCATTGTTGCGTCTCGTCTTTCTGCGGTGCGCGGGCATCTGGCGCAAGCGCGCCGGGAGAATCATTAATAACGTCATCATATTGTAAATAATATTTTTTTACAGTCCAGGATTGATTTTCCCTAGGCGACCGCCAAGATGCAATGGCGGTGGAGGCGACCATGACGACACGCTTGCTCACTCCGGCGCGCGCCATGCGCGCGTCGCTGCTGCAGATGGTGGCTTTCGTGGCGGCCTTCGCGCTGTGCCTCGGGCTCGTCCTCTTCGCGTCCGGCGCCAAGGCGCAAACGGCCATTCTCAACGTCTCGTACGATCCAACCCGCGAGCTCTACCGCGAGATCAATCAGGCGTTCGTGGCCGAGTGGCGCGACAAGACCGGCGAAGCGGTGACGGTGCGCAATTCGCACGGCGGCTCCGGGGCGCAGGCGCGCGCCGTCATCGACGGCATCGACGCGGCGGTGGTTACGTTGGCTCTCGCGGCGGACATCGATGCCATCGCGGCCGCGACGAAGAAAATCCCCGCCGATTGGCAACAGCGGCTGCCCAACAATTCCTCGCCCTATACCTCGACGATCGTCTTTGTGGTGCGCAAGGGCAACCCCAAGGCCATCACCGACTGGACGGATCTGGCGAAGCCCGGCGTGCAGGTCATCACGCCCAACCCGAAGACGTCCGGAGGCGCGCGCTGGAACTACCTGGCGGCCTGGGGCTATGCCCTCGACAAGCACAATGGCGATCAGGCCAAGGCACAGGATTTCGTGACGGCCATCTTCAGGAACGTGCCGGTGCTCGATACGGGTGCACGAGGCGCGACCGTCTCGTTCGTGCAGCGCGGTCTCGGCGACGTGCTCATCGCCTGGGAGAACGAGGCGCTGCTGAGCTTGAAGGAGTTCGGTGCCGACAAGTACGACATCGTCGTTCCCAGCATCTCGATCCTTGCCGGGCCGCCCGTCACCCTCGTCGACGGCAATGTCGACACCAAGGGAACCCGCAAAGTGGCGGAAGCCTATCTCCAGTTCCTCTATTCGCCGAAAGCCCAAGCCGTTGTCGCCAAGCACTTCTATCGGCCGTCCCGCCCCGACGGTGTCGCGGCTGAAGATCTGGCGCGTTTTCCGAAGGTGAACATGTTCAACATTGAGAAGGTGTTCGGCGGCTGGGCTAAAGCCCAGAAGGAGCATTTCGGCGAGGGCGGGGCCTTCGATCAGATTCAAAAGTCCGCCGGCCGCGGTTGATCCATGACGCTTGCGACAACGCCGATCCGGCGCTGGCGCGAGCCCAGCGCCATCCCAGGCTTCGGCCTGGCGTTCGGCTATATGCTCATCTATCTCAGCCTCATCGTACTCATACCGCTCGGCGCACTTGTGCTCAGGGCATCGGGCATCGGGCTCGAAGGGCTCGTGGCCGCCGCCTCGCAGCCCCGTGTGCTGGCGGCGCTGAAAGTGAGCTTCGGGCTGTCGCTCGCCGCCGCCGCCATCGACGCGGCGTTCGGGCTGATCGCCGCCTGGGTGCTGACGCGCTATCGCTTTCCCGGACGCAAGCTGCTCGACGCGGCGGTCGATTTGCCATTCGCGCTCCCCACCGCCGTTGCCGGCATCTCGCTCGCCGCGCTCTATGCGCCCAACGGCTGGCTCGGCGCCGTGCTGGCCCCCTACGGCATCAAGATCGCCTACACACCGCTTGGCGTGCTGGTCGCCCTCATCTTCGTGGGCTTGCCCTTCGTGGTGCGCACCGTGCAGCCGTTGATCGCCGAGATCGATCGCGAGCTGGAGGAAGCATCGGCGACGCTCGGCGCCACGCGCGGGCAGACGATGCTGCGCGTGCTCTTGCCGCCGCTCGTGCCGGCGCTGCTCACCGGCTTCGCGCTGGCCTTCGCGCGGGCGGTCGGCGAATACGGCTCGGTGATCTTCATCGCCGGCAACCTGCCGTTCGTGTCCGAGATCGCGCCGCTGCTCATCGTCATCAAGCTCGAGGAATTCGACTATGTGGGGGCGACGGCCATCGCCACCGTCATGCTGGCCATCTCGTTTGTCATGCTCCTGGTGATCAATCTGCTGCAGGCCTGGAGCCGGCGGAGGTTCGGTCATGTCTGACATCGCGCTTGCCGCCCGGCGCACCGCCGACGCGCCTGTCAATGTCGTGACGGAGCCGCGCGCCGCGCGCGTGGCGTTGATCGTTGTCGCACTTTCGTTTCTCGGCCTGTTCCTGATCATGCCGCTGGTCGTGGTGTTCAGCGAGGCGCTGAGGAAGGGGTTTACGCCATATCTTGCAAGCCTCGCCGATGCCGATGCGCTTGCCGCCATTCAGTTGACGCTCACCGTGGCGGCGATCGCCGTGCCGCTCAATGTCGTGTTCGGCATCGCGGCGGCCTGGGCCATCGCCAAATTCGAGTTCCGCGGCAAGAGCGTGCTGATCACGCTGATCGATCTGCCGTTCTCGGTGTCGCCGGTCGTCTCCGGCCTCGTCTACGTGCTGCTGTTCGGGGCGCAGGGTCTGTTCGGGCCCTGGCTGCGGGCCAACGGCATCGAGATCATCTTCGCGCTGCCGGGAATTGTGCTCGCCACGATCTTCGTCACCTTCCCGTTCGTGGCGCGCGAGCTCATCCCGCTCATGCAGCAACAGGGAACGCAGGACGAGGCCGCGGCACTGACGCTCGGCGCCGGCGGCTTTCGCACCTTCCTCACCGTGACCCTGCCCAACATCCGTTGGGGCCTGCTCTACGGCGTCCTGCTTTGCAATGCCCGCGCCATGGGCGAGTTCGGCGCCGTCGCTGTCGTGTCCGGCCACATCCGCGGATTGACCAACACCATGCCGCTCCACGTGGAGATTCTTTACAATGAATACAATTTCGTCGCCGCTTTCGCCGTCGCTTCGCTCCTCGCCCTCCTTGCCCTTGTCACGCTTGCCGCCAAGTCGATCCTCGAATGGCGCTACGCGGATGCTATATCGGGAGGAGGGGCTTACTGAGCGGAGCGAGGCCTTGGACATTCGCCTCCTCGACATCGCCAAGGACTTCGGAGCATCGGCCGCGCTGCGCGGCGTCAGCCTCGATATCGGCGCCGGCGAGCTCGTGGCGCTGCTCGGCCCGTCCGGGTCTGGCAAGACGACCCTGCTGCGGGTCCTGGCCGGCCTCGAGCTTCCGAGCCGCGGCCAAGTCATCTTCGGCGGCGAGGATGCGACGCGGATCAGGGTGCAAGACCGGCGCGTCGGCTTTGTGTTCCAGCAATACGCACTCTTCCGGCACATGACCGTGGCCGAAAACATCAGCTATGGCCTGCGCGTGCGCGAACGGCGCCGCCGCCCGTCGCGGGCGGCGATCCGCAAGCGTGTGGGTGACCTCCTGGAACTGATCCAACTCGCCGGCATGGAGGGGCGCTATCCGCATCAGCTGTCGGGCGGGCAGCGTCAGCGCGTGGCGCTCGCCCGGGCGCTTGCCGTCGAACCGCGCGTGCTTCTCCTCGACGAGCCCTTCGGCGCGCTGGACGCGAAGGTGCGCAAGGACCTTCGCCGCTGGCTGCGGCACATCCACGACCGCACCGGCCACACGACTGTCTTCGTCACTCACGATCAGGAAGAGGCGCTGGAGCTCGCCGACCGTGTCGCCATCCTCAACGAAGGCAATCTCGAGCAGATCGGCACGCCCGACCAGATCTACGACGAGCCGGCAACGTCCTTCGTCATGTCGTTCGTCGGCGACACGACCAGCGTGCCGGTCACCGTCCGGGACGGCAAGGTGCTGATCGGCGGGTTGCCGCTATCGGTCGAGGCACAGAGCGTCGACGGGCCCGCGCAGCTTTACTTGCGGCCGAAGGATCTCGTCCTGACCGAGGGCGATTGCTCCGGTTTGAAGGGCACCGTCTCGAGCGTGCGCCGGACCGGCACAGGGCGGCGCGCCGAAGTCAGTCTCGACGCCAGCAGCACGACGGTGGAAGTCGAGCTGCCGGCCCAACAGCCGCTGGCGGTCGGCGAGCGGGTGGGGCTGCACATCGTCAAGGCCCGCCTGTTCCACAACGGTCGATCGTAACGCGCCATGCAGAACGATAGTGCGGTCGCGGCGCGCCAAGAAGCGACGCTGAAAATCTTCGTCATCGACCGCCACGGCGCCGAGCACGAATTGCATGCGGTTGAAGGCTGGCGGGTCATGGAAATCATCCGTGACTGGGGCCTCGACATGAAGGGGGAGTGCGGCGGCGCCTGCGCCTGCGCCACCTGCCATGTCTATGTGGACCGGGACTGGATGGACGCCGTCACGCCGGCGAGCGGCGAGGAGATCGACCAACTCGACCTGGCGCCCGCGACCGAGCCGGGATCGCGGCTGTCGTGCCAAATTCTCATGCGCCCGGAATTCGACGGGGTGCGGGTCCGCCTCGCGCCGGGCTCGGAGATGGACTGAGAAATAATTTACGTCCATTATCCGTAATACAAAACAATCTCACGAATGTGAGTGGAAAAGCTTCCATCGCCTCCCCACCTCATGTTAAATTACACGTCACGGTCGGCTTTGCCTAATTATGCATCTCTGCCCGTGAATTACCGGAGGCGCCGATGAAAAAGGCCGCAAAAGGGACAGCGCTGCAGGCTGTTACCGCGAATGCCCTAACGTCGGGCGCCGTGGTATTTCGCTCCCCCGGCGGCGCCTGGACGACCAACCTGTCGGCCGCCGAACTGGCCAACGCCGGCGAGCCGGCTGAGGCGCTCCTTGCGGCGGCCTTGCGGGACGAAGCCGCCCACGTCGTCGTCGAGCCCTACCTCATCGACATCGCCCAGGAAGTGGACGGCGTGGTGGCGGCGATGCGGCTGCGCGAAGCCATCCGTGCCTCCGGCCCGACCATCGTCGAGAATCGCTCGCGGTTCTTCGCGGCAACGGCGGGGTAGGCCATGTACCGCTACGATGAATTCGATCGCCGTTTTGTCACCGCGCGGGTGGCGCAGTTCCGCGACCAGGTCGAGCGTCGCCTGAAGGGCGAATTGACGGAGGACGAGTTCAAGCCGCTCCGCCTCATGAACGGCGTCTATCTGCAGCTGCATTCCTACATGCTGCGCATCGCCATCCCGTATGGCGGGCTCGATGCGGCAAAGCTGCGCAAGCTCGCCCATATCGCGCGCCGCTATGATCGCGGCTTCGGCCATTTCACGACGCGCCAGAACCTGCAGTTCCATTGGACCGCGCTGAAGGACATTCCCGATATTCTCGGCGAGCTCGCCGAAGTCGAGATGCATGCGATCCAGACCTCCGGCAATTGCATCCGCAACGTCTCGGCCGATCATTTCGCTGGCGCGGCGGCCGACGAGATCGTCGATCCGCGGCCCTACGCCGAGATTCTGCGGCAATGGTCGTCGCTGCACCCGGAATTCACCTACCTGCCGCGCAAGTTCAAGATCGCCGTGGCGGGCGCCCCGCACGACCGCGCCGCCGTGCAGATCCATGACATCGGACTGCAGCTCTTGCGCAATGACGACGGGGCGCTCGGCTTCACCGTATATGTGGGCGGCGGGCTCGGGCGCACCCCGTTCGTCGGCAAGAAAGTGCGCGACTTCCTGCCGGAGGCGGAACTGCTGAGCTACTGCGAAGCGATCTTGCGCGTCTACAATCTCTACGGCCGCCGCGACAACAAGCAGAAGGCGCGCATCAAGATCCTCATCCACGAGAAGGGCGTCGAAGAGATCAAGCGCGAGATCGAGGCGGCCTATGACGAGATCAAGGGCAGGGCGCTGACGCTGCCGAAGGGCGAGGTGGACCGCATCGCCGCTTATTTCGCCATGCCGCAGCTGAAGCCGCGCGCCGCGTTGTCGGAAGCCTTCGAGAAGGCCCAGACGCTCGACACCAGCTTTGCCGCCTGGGCGGAACGCAACGTCACGCCGCACCGCGTCTCGGGTTACGGCGTCGCCACCATCTCGCTGAAGAGCATCGGCGCCGTGCCGGGCGATTGCAGCGCCGACCAGATGGAGGCCATCGCCGACCTCGCCGAGCGCTACGGCAGCGACGAGGTGCGCGTCAGCCACGAGCAGAACCTCGTGCTGCCGCACGTGGCGCTCGACGACCTGCCGACGGTGTTCGCGACGCTCCAAACGATCGGGCTTGCTGCCCCGCATGCAGGCCTCATCACCGACATCATCGCCTGTCCGGGGCTCGACTATTGCGCGCTCGCCAATGCCCGCTCGATACCGGTGGCGCAGCGCATCGCCCAGCGCTTCGCCGATCTCGGCCGCCAGCGCGAGATCGGCGATCTCAAGATCAAGATCTCCGGCTGCATCAACGCGTGCGGCCACCACCATGTCGGCCACATCGGCATCCTCGGCGTGGAGCGCAAAGGCGAGGAATTCTACCAGATCACGCTTGGTGGCTCGGGCGATGAGAATTGCTCGATCGGCGACATCGTCGGCAAAGGCTTCTCGTCCGAGGAGATCGTCGACGCGGTCGAAACCATCGTCGATACCTATCTGCGCCTGCGCACGAACCCGCGCGAGACCTTTCTCGAAGCGGTGCGGCGGCTCGGCGAAACCCCGTTCCGGGAGGCGCTCTATGCCGAGGCCGTTTGAACACACGCTCAGCGCGCCGGCACCGGCCGGGCTGATCGCCAAGGCGGCGGCGCTCGAAGCCCTGCACGGCGACAAGCCCGCCGACCGGCTGCTCGAGGCGGTGCTTGCCGACAAGGTGGCCGGGCCCGTTGCCATCGTGTCGAGCTTCGGAGCGGAATCGGCGGTGCTGCTGCATCTCGCCGCCAGCGTCGCCCCCGCCGTGCCGGTGATCTTCATCGATACGAGGCGGCTCTTCCCGGAGACGCTCGCCTATCGCGACGCGCTGATCCAACGTCTCGGTCTCACTGACGTGCGCACCATCGGGCCGACGGCTTCGGACGAGGAGCGCCTCGATCGGCGCGGCGCGCTGTTCGCCACCGATCCCGACCGCTGCTGCCACTTCCGCAAGGTCGTGCCCTTGGCGAGCGCGCTTCAGCCCTTCGCCGCATGGGTCAGCGGCCGCAAGCGCCACCAAGCCGTGACGCGGTCCGCCCTCCCGATCTTCGAAGCCGACGCCGCGCATCTGAAAGTCAATCCCCTGGCGACGTGGACGCCGCAGCAGATCGCTGCCTATGCGCGCGCCCATGATCTGCCGGCTCATCCCTTGGTGGCGCGTGGCTATCCATCTATCGGCTGCATGCCGTGCACCACGCCTGTGAACGCGAGCGAGGACGGGCGCGCCGGACGCTGGCGCGATCAGGACAAGATCGAGTGTGGCATCCACGTCGTGGGCAGTGCCGGCGGGCGGGGAGGCCATTGATGGCGCTTGTCAGGGGCACGACCGTAGTCGACGATCCGTGGCGCATGATTCGCGAAGACGAGGCATTGCCGGCCGATGAGCCGGCTATCGTCGGCAAGGCCCGCTACCTTGCCGAGCGCGATGCGCTCGTCGGCCGCAATGCGCCGCTCGGCCTGCTGATCGAAGCAGGCGAGGGCCTCGCCGGCCTGAACGACACTGACATCGCGCGCTTTGCGCTGATCGCGTTGAGCTTCCCCAAATATACCGATGGCCGCGCCTATTCGGTGGCGCGCATCCTGCGCGAGAACCACGGCTTTAAGGGCGAGCTCAGGGCTGTCGGCAATGTGCTCCGCGACCAGATCGAATTCATGCACCGCTGTGGCTTCAGTTCTTTCGAGATCGAACACGAAGGCACGCTGAAAGCGCTCGTCGGTGGCACTATCAAGACCGTCGATATCCACTATCAACCGGCAGGGCTCGAGGGCCGCGAGACCGTTCCCGACGGCACCCGGCCGTGGCTGCGCGCGACGCCGGTGGGCTGACGCCATGGACGCCGCCACCAGCATTCTCCGCCTCGATGGCGCTCCCGACGCCGCCGCGCCGCGCGCCGTCCTGTCGCCGCATCTCAAGCGGCTCGAGGCAGAAGCCATCTTCATCATGCGCGAGGTTGCGGCGGAGTTCGCGAAGCCGGCGATGCTCTATTCCATCGGCAAGGACTCGTCGGTTCTGCTGCATATCGCCAGGAAGGCGTTCTTTCCCGGCAAGCCGCCGTTCCCGCTGCTGCATGTCGACACGACATGGAAGTTCCGCGAGATGATCGCCTTCCGGGACGCGACGGCGCAGACGCTGGACTGGGAACTCCTGGTGCATGTCAATGCCGACGGCCTGGCGCGCGGCATCGATCCGTTCCGCTCCGGCTCGGCTGTCCACACGCAGGTCATGAAGACGGAGGCGCTCAAGCAGGCGCTGGAGAAGTGGGGCTTCGACGCCGCCATCGGCGGGGCGCGCCGCGACGAGGAGAAGAGTCGCGCCAAGGAGCGCGTCTTCTCGCACCGCACGGCGCAGCATGCCTGGAACCCGCGCAACCAGCGGCCCGAGCTCTGGCGCCTCTACAACACGCGCGTTGGCGCCGGCGAATCCATGCGCGTCTTCCCCCTCTCCAACTGGACCGAGCTCGACGTGTGGCAGTACATCGCGGCCGAGGGCATCCCGGTGGTGCCGCTCTACCTCGCGGCCGAGCGGCCGGTGGTCGAGCGCGACGGCGCGCTGATCATGGTGGATGATGGGCGCCTGCCGCTCATGCCCGGTGAGGCGCCGCGGCGCCGGCGGGTGCGCTTCAGGACGCTCGGCTGCTATCCGCTCACCGGCGCCATCTTGTCCGAGGCCGCCAGCATCGACGATATCGTGCACGAGCTCCTCACCTCCCGCGCCTCGGAACGGCAGGGCCGCGTCATCGACCACGACGAGACGGCGTCCATGGAACGCAAGAAGCGCGAGGGCTATTTCTGATGAATGCCCTCGCCAAGCTCATGCCGCCCACCGGCCCCCCGCAGCCCGTGCGCGAAGCTCTGACGGAATCGACGCCGCGCGGCCTGCTGCGCTTCCTCACCTGCGGCTCCGTCGACGACGGCAAATCGACGCTGATCGGTCGGCTGCTGCACGACACCAAGGCGCTGTTCGACGATCAGCTCGCGGCGCTCGAGAAGGATTCCCGTCGCCACGGCACGACCGGCGGCGACATCGATTTCGCGCTGCTGGTCGACGGGCTCGAGGCGGAGCGAGAGCAGGGCATCACCATCGACGTGGCCTACCGCTTCTTCGCCACGCCGCGGCGCTCGTTCATCGTGGCCGACACGCCGGGTCACGAGCAGTACACGCGCAACATGGCGACCGGCGCCTCCAATGCCGAGCTCGCCGTCCTGCTTGTCGATGCGCGCAAGGGGCTGATGGCGCAGACCAAGCGGCATGCCGCCATCGTGTCGCTGCTTGGCATCCGCCACGTGGTGCTCGCCGTCAACAAGATCGACCTCGTCGGCTTCGACAAGCGCCGCTTCGAGGAGATCAGCGCTGCGTTCGACGCCTTCGCGGCGCGGCTCGACTTCCGCTCCGTCGTGGCCATTCCGTTGTCGGCGCGCTTCGGCGACAACGTGACGGAAGCCAGCGCCTCGACCCCGTGGTATCGGGGGCGGACGCTGCTCGCGCATCTGGAAGCCGCCGCCGTCGCGGCGGAGCCCGCCGCGCTGCCGTTCCGGTTCCCCGTGCAATATGTCAACCGGCGCAACCACGATTTCCGCGGCCTCGCCGGCACCGTCGCCAGCGGCCGCGTCGTGGTCGGCGACGAGGTGGTGGTGGCGTCCTCCGGGCACGCGAGCCGCGTCAAGCGCATCGTCACGTTCGACGGCGATCGCGCCGGCGCCGAGACCGGCGATGCCGTGACATTGGTGTTGGCCGACGCCCTCGACGTGCCGCGCGGCGAGGTCCTGGCGCATCCCAAGGCGCGGCCGGCGGTGACGACGCGCTTCTCGGCGCGGCTCGTGTGGATGGCGCAAGAGCCGCTCGCGTCCGGCCGCACGCTCATGATGAAGATCGGCAGCCGCACCGTACCCGTCGCGGTCACCGCGCTGAAGCACGGCGTCGCCGTCGACACGCTCGCCGAGGAGACGGTCGAGAGGCTGGCGCTCAACGGCATCGGTGTCGTCGAGATCGAGGCCAGCGCGCCTATCGCGCTCGACCCTTACGCCCAGAACCACGACACCGGCGGCTTCATCCTCATCGACCGCTTCAGCAACGCGACGGTGGCGGCCGGCATGGTGATCGAGCCGCTCGGGGCGCGCAACGTGCACGTCCACGGCTTCAACATCGACCGGGCGGCGCGCGCGGCTTTGAAGCACCAGAAGCCGCTGGTCTTGTGGTTCACCGGTCTGCCGGGCTCGGGGAAGTCGACCATCGCCAACCTCGTCGAGCGTAAATTGCATGCGCTCGGCCGCCATACGGCGCTGCTCGACGGCGACAGCTTGCGGCAAGGCCTCAATCTCGACCTCGGCTTCGACGCGGCGAGCCGCGCGGAAAACATCCGCCGCGCC
Source organism: uncultured Alphaproteobacteria bacterium (assembly GCA_963812775.1). Classification (GTDB taxonomy): domain Bacteria; phylum Pseudomonadota; class Alphaproteobacteria; order Rhizobiales; family Beijerinckiaceae; genus CAWEWH01. The sequence continues at coordinate 128,703 of CAWEWH010000009.1, read as the reverse complement.
GGCGAGGTGGCCAAGCTGATGGCCGACACCGGGCTCGTCGTGATCGCCGCCTTCGTGTCGCCGTTCCGCGAGGACCGCGACAAGCTGCGCGGCCGCTTCGCGCCCGGCGAGTTCGTCGAGGTGTTCGTCGACACGCCGGTCGGGGTGTGCGCCGAGCGCGATCCCAAAGGGCTGTACGCGCGGGCGCGGCAGGGCGGCATCGCCGACTTCACCGGCATCGGCCAGGACTACGAGGCGCCGGCATCGCCGGAGCTCGTGCTGAAGGCCGGCGAGGAGAGTGCCGAGGCGCTCGCTGTCCGCGTGGTGAACCTCGCCGAGACGCTGATCCGCGGCGGCCGCGAGACGTTCGGAAGATTCGGCAGCGCTGTAGTCAGCAGGGCGGGTTGCCAATGCTCCGGCGGCACGGCACGGTGCTCGCGCAAATCCGCCGGAGTTCCCCCATGCGCCTCGCCGAGCCCCGCGTCACGCCCCTCACGCAGAACGAATTGACGGCTGAACAGCGCGCCATCCTGGAGCCGAGCATGCGGCCGGGCCGGCCGCCCGTCAAAGTCCTCTGGACGCTGGCCAGGCATCCCGCCGCCGCTCGCGCCTTCACGACCTGGGCCAACTACGTGCTCACCGGCTCGACGCTGCCGAAGCGGGAGCGCGAGATCGTCATCCTGCGCATCGGCTATCTGTGCCGCTCCGGCTACGAGTGGGCGCAGCACGTGCGCATCGGCAAGCGCGCCGGCCTCAGCGACGAGGAGATCGCGCGGCTGAAACGCGGTGCCGAGGCGCCGGGCTGGAGCGCCAACGACCGCGCGCTCATCAGGGCGGCGGACGAATTGCACAAGGATCAGTTCATCAGCCCCGCCACCTGGGCTCAGCTGAGCGCTTTCCTCAACGAGCAGCAGCGCATGGATGTGGTGTTCACCGCCACGCAATACATGCAGGTGAGCATGATCCTCAACAGCCTCGGCGTGCAGCTCGACGAGGGGCTCGAAGGCGACCCCGACTTTGCGCCGCGGGCGTGATCCCACGACCTACAATCCGAGATCGCTCAGCGAGGGATGATCGTCGGGCCGTCGGCCGAGCGGCCAGTGATATTTGCGCTCGCTCTCCTTGATCGGCAGATCGTTGATGCTGGCGATGCGCGTGCGCATCAGGCCCTCGGCGTCGAACTCCCAGTTCTCGTTGCCGTAGCTGCGGAACCACGAGCCGCTGTCGTCGTGCCATTCATAGGCGAAGCGCACGGCAATGCGGTTGTCGCGGAAGGCCCACACCTCCTTGATGAGGCGATAGTCGAGCTCGCGCGCCCATTTGCGCGTGAGGAACGCCTCGATGGCGGGTCGGCCCGCGAACATCTCGGCGCGGTTGCGCCAGCGGCTGTCCGGCGTATAGGCGAGCGCCACCCGCGCCGGATCGCGCGAGTTCCAGGCATCCTCGGCCAGGCGCGCCTTTTGGGCGGCGGTCTCGGCCGTGAAGGGCGGGAAGGGCGGTCGGCTCATGACGATCTCCTTTTCGGGATCATGCGAAGAGTCTTAGGTGGCGCATGATCTTGTCCGAAAACCGCGCACACTTTTCGGGATCATGCGCCGGTGTCCGCCTTGAAGCCGGCGGCCGCGATGCCGGCCAGTGCGGCGATCTCGTCGTTGTCGGAATTGTCGCCCGACACGCCGACGGCGCCGAGCACCTCGCCGGCCTCGCCCTTGATCAGCACGCCGCCCGGCACCGGCACGAGCAGGCCGCCCACCGCGTGGGTGGCGGCGGCGATGAAATGCGGGGCCGCCGTGGCGCGCGCCGCGAGCGCCCGGGAGCCGAGCCCGAAGGCCACCGCGCCGTGCGCCTTGCCGATGGCGATCTCGGCGCGCTTGAGGCTGGTGCCGTCCTCCGCCGCGAAGGCCTTGAGCGCGCCGCGCGCATCGAGCACGGCGACGCCGAGCGGCAGGAACTTCTTGTCGCGCGCCGTCTTCAGCGCGGTCTTGACGATGCGCTCGGCGGCTTCGAGGGTGAGGGCGGTCATGGGAGCTCCGGGGTTGGGAAGGGCGCGTGAAGAGCGGCGGGCGTCGATGGCGTCATCCCGGCCGGAGCGATGCGCAGCATCGCGGAGAGCCGGGACCCATTCCGTGACATAGACGAAGTGCACGCCGATGCGAATGCTCCCGCATGGCATGGATCCCGGCTCTCGCTCGCAAGGGCTCGCTCGGCCGGGATGACAGGCGAGAGCCCGTGTCACGCCTTGACCCGCGACCGCGGCCGGTTCTAGCTGCGCGCCTGGAAACGACCCTTTCGAAGGCAAGAGGAGTGCGCCATGGCCGAGGTCTATATCTGCGACGGAGTCCGCACACCGATCGGCCGCTACGCCGGGGCGCTCGCCAAGGTGCGGGCCGATGATCTCGCGGTCGCGCCGATCAAGGAATTGATGAGCCGCCATCCGGGCCTGCCTGAGCACATCGACGAGGTGTTCTACGGCAACGTCAACCAGGCCGGCGAGGACAACCGCAATGTCGGCCGCATGGCCGCCCTGCTCGCCGGCCTGCCGCCCTCGGTGCCGGCCTGCACCATCAATCGCCTCTGCGCCTCCGGGCTCGACGCGGTCGGCACCGCGGCGCGCGCCATCCGCACCGGCGAGATCGAGCTTGCCATTGCGGGGGGCGTCGAGAGCATGAGCCGCGCGCCCTTCGTGATGGGCAAAGCCACCGAGCCCTTCGACCGTGGCGCCAAGCTCGAGGACACGACCATCGGCTGGCGCTTCGTCAATCCGCAGATGAAGGCCAAATACGGCATCGACGCCATGCCCGAGACGGCCGAGAACGTGGCGGGCGAGCACCAGATCAGCCGCGCCGACCAGGACGCCTTCGCGTATCGCTCGCAGATGCGCGCCGTCAAAGCCGGCGGCAACGGCTTCCACGCCGGCGAGATCATGGCGGTCGAGGTGCCGGGCGGCCGCGCCGGCCCCACCAAGGTCGACAAGGACGAGCATCCGCGCGCCGACACGACGCTCGAAGGGCTCGCCAAGCTGCGGCCCATCGTGCGCGCCGACGGCACGGTGACGGCCGGCAATGCGTCGGGCGTCAATGACGGCGCCTGCGCGCTCATCATCGCGTCCGGCAAGGCGGTCGAGAAGCATGGGCTCAAACCGATCGGCAAGATCCTCGGCATGGCGACGGCGGGCGTCGAGCCGCGCGTCATGGGCATCGGCCCGGTGCCGGCCACGCAGAAGCTGTGCGAGCGGCTCGGCATCAAGGTCAGCGACTTCGACGCCATCGAGCTCAACGAGGCTTTTGCGGCGCAGGCGCTCGCGGTGCTGCGCCGGCTCGGGCTCACTGACGATGCCGAGCACGTCAACCCGAACGGCGGCGCCATCGCGCTCGGCCATCCGCTCGGCGCCTCGGGCGCGCGCCTCGCACTGACGCTGACGCGGCAGCTCAAGGCGAGCGGCGGCAAGCTCGGGCTTGCCACACTCTGCGTCGGCGTCGGCCAGGGCGTGAGCCTCGCCATCGAGGCGGTGTGAGGGACGGACGACGGCGGCTGGGGGACGACGGAGGACGGAAAAACGAAGTGTCATCCCGGCCGTAGCGGCGCGCAGCGCCACCCTCCCCTCGAGGGGGAGGGTCGATCGCGACGAGCGTAGCGAGACGCGATCGGGGTGGGGTGATTTCGTCCTCGCGTGTTGTGTTTTCACCCCGAGCCCCGTGTTTCTCACCCCACCCCGATGCTCCTTCGCTTCGCTCAGGATCATCGACCCTCCCCCTCAAGGGGAGGGTGAAGAGAGGCGCCCGCCTCCGCCGTGTGGAGGCTGCGAAATCTGCGGGTCTTCGGGTCCCAGTCGTCATCATCGGCATCATCCAGCACGGCGAGCGCATCCTCGTGCGAATATTCCCCCGGCGCCTGGTCGGACGGTTTCAGCCGCCGGTGGAAGAACGGCATGAGGCCGCGGGTCAAGACGGCGGCCGCCTTCAAGGTGGCGTCGATGCGCTTCTGATCCGCCGCCGCGCCCTTGCCGTCCTCCTCATCGACGACGGCGCAATAGCGCTTCAACAGCCAGTTGATGATGTCGAGGGGCGAGGCCTCCTCGATGTCGGCGGGAGGCGCCAACGTGGTGCGAGAGATCTTCGGCTTGCGGTGCCAGCGGACAGGCTTGCCGTGCGGCGGCAGCGACGGATTTGCGGCGGTCATCTCGTTTCCTTGTCAGTACGCGCGCCCACCCTCCCCTTGAGGGGGAGGGTCGGCGAGAATGCGAAGCATTCGAGCCGGGGTGGGGTGATCATCGAGACAGATTGCTTTTCTCACCCCACCCCGATCGCGCTTCGCCTCGCTCGCTGCGATCGACCCTCCCCAGGCAAGTCGGGCCTGCCCGACTTGCCCATTGTTGTGCCGATGTCGGGCAAGCCCGACATCGGATGGGGAGGGTGGAAGAAAGCGGCCACACCCTCCCGTTTTCGCGGTTCGTGAGAACCCGAAGCATGGGAGTGGTGCGGCCCGAATTCAGGAAGGGCCCACGCGGGAGGTCCGAGCGGCGGGCGCCAACGGCGCGAGCGCTCAGAAGAACGTATTCAGTTCAGGAAGCCGCCGGGCCAAACGCCCAGACCTCCCGCGCACGGTGTTTTGTGGCTTGCTCCCTTGCGTCCCTCGGCTGCTTCGCGCATCCGCAGGCGGCTTGACGGGCCTGCCCTTCCGACAGAGCGCCGGACGGGTCCGCTTCGGGCTTAGGCCGCCCCGTCTCCCGTCTGCGAACGAGAGCTGAGGCCACCGCCCAACTCACGACGAGCGCGTCCAGCTACGGCCACCCGCATGAGCCACCAAGACATCGCCCGCGCGTCACCGCGGGTCCTGCCTCGCCGTCGTCACCCACACCTGGCTCGCAAGGCCTTGCGCGCCCTTCCGGGGACGTGGTTTGTTGACTATAGGGAAACGGGTCGTAGGTTGTCAAGCCTATATTTGCATATTTTCTCGCCTTGGATTGGCGCCCACTGCTTTCGGGCAGCCCCTTCAGCCGACGCGGCGTCATATCCCTGCAGGGCGTCGCTGATGTTCTCAATTCTCACGGCGATCGCACACATCGCGGGGCGCCGAGTGGCGCGCGATGACAGTCGGGCGGTTGCTAGCTCGGTTGAAGCGAGCGCGGTGGCCGCCGGGCGCAGTCCCTCGCGACCAAGAAAGTCTCATGTCGCCCTGCCATGCCCACGCGCGCAGCACGTTTGGCCCTCCGGGGAGTGCAACATCCTGCGCTCACGCGAGCGAGGATGAGGGTGCCGGCGGCAAGCTTTGAACGCTGAGACTGCGCGCGCGCATTCATGGTACGATTCGCGCATGGCTGCGCAGTCGAAAATTGAATGGACCGATTCGACCTTTAACCCGTGGGTCGGCTGCACCAAAGTTGCTAGACCGGGCGGCGCAGCATCCGCTTGCGACTTCTGTTACGCAGAGAGTTGGGCAAAACGCAGCGGACAGGTGAAATGGGGTAACAATCCCCGCCGACGAACCACCGCTGCCTATTGGAAGAAAGCCGCTTTCTTGGAATGCTCAGGCGCAGGATTTCCAACGTGCTCACGGTCGGCGACAGCGCGTGTTCTGCGCATCACTTGCCGACGTGTTTGACAATCAAGCCGACCCGCAATGGCGTGCCGACCTATTCGCGCTTGATCCGCGAGTGCGACCAACTCGATTGGCAACTGCTGACAAAGCGGCCGCAAAACATCCGCAAGATGCTTCCGAGCGATTGGGGCAAGGGCTACGCCAACGTGTGGCTTGGGACGACAACTGAGGACGCTCGCGCATATCGGCAGCGGGCTGCGCATCTACTTGAGGTTGCCAGCTATAGTCCATTTCATCAGCTATGAACCGGCGCTAGGTCCGATTGGCGGTTTGGAGATTGATGGCCGCGCTCCAGATTGGGTTATCATCGGGGGCGAGAGCGGCGTACGTGCCGACAGAATCCGACACACGCATCCAAAATGGGCGCGCGACGCTATTGCCGAATGTCGGCGGGTCGGCGCGGCTCCATTTTTGAAGCAGTGGGGAACGCTACCGAAATAATCCCATCGTCGCGGAACAAGGATTGTCGGCTGAAGACGCGAAGAGGCTTGACCTCCCGGTAATGGCAAGGGCGGCGGCATGCTAGACGGCCGATTGTGGAGGGAATTCCCGGTCGGCGTACCTGTTGTCAGTACCATAGGGAGACGCGCCAAAGATGCCGTCCAAGGAAGAACAGTACCCGCTTGGTGACGACGGCTTGGTCGTTGAGAAGGTAGGCGGTTGGGCAAAGACAAAGCACAAGCTGCTCACTGATTACATTCAGGCATCCGGGGGCGCGCGTTCCAATTATCACACTCGCAGCGGCGCGGCTTACATCGATGTCTTTTGTGGCCCTGGTCGTTTGCTCATCCGCGATACCAAAGATTACATCGACGGCAGCCCCGTCGCCGCCTACAAGCAAGGTCTAACGTCGCTCGCGCCGTTTTCATCAATTGAGATTTCGGACTGGAACGAAGAGCTTCTAGACGCAACGCATGCGCGATTGCGGTCGCTCAATGCGCCAGTTGTGGCGACGCCGGGTCCCGCTGTGGAGGCGATGGAGCGGATCGTCCATAGCGTACACCGTCATGGTCTACATTTCGCGTTTCTCGATCCGCATAATTTGGGCGCGCTGTCGTTTGACCTTTTCAAGAGTTCTCAAGAGGCTAGAGCACATCGACATCCTTGTGCACATCAGCATTGCCGACTTGCAGCGCAACGTGGATCGATACACCTCTGAGGACTACGATCAGTTCAACACGTTCGCGCCGGGATGGCGGGACGCCATCGAGTACAACGCGATGAACAAGACCACGCTGCGGTCCGCAATTCTCAATTACTGGTCGGAGCAAGTGGCCAGCCTCGGCCTAACGAAGGCAAAGCACAGCGAACTAATCAAAGGGCCAGGCAATCAGCGGCTATACTGGCTGTGCCTTCTCAGTCGGAGTCCTCTGGCGCACAAGCTCTGGGGCGCCATTAGTTCGGCCACAAAGCGACCCGTGATGCTTTGAACGGGGGTCATCGGTTCACCATACTCAACCGTTTAGCTCTCTTCCGATGGCCGGAGGAAAGAAACATTGCTCAGCGAACTGGTGATTGTGTGCGCCAACTGCCATGCATGATTTATCGCGGCGAGGAGTGCCGGCCGATCGAGAATCTAGTGCTGAGTTGATAGAGCCCCTTTCCTGGCCTTGCTCCGTCCGGCGCGCCTCGCACAGCGGTGGGGGGTCCCCCACCTTTTTGGTTGGGGGGGCCCCCATCTTTTTCATGCCGGCGCCCTTCACTCCGCCGCGCGCCTACCCAGATGAGTAGAGGCGCGGGCCGTTCGTCCTCGCCTGGGCGCGAACAATTGTCCTCAATTGTCAAATGACAGTCTCAAATTCGAGGTGTCAAATGAGGTTCGCGCTCTCAACCCTCGCGTTGCGCAGGAGCTTTGCCCGAAACCGCGCGCCTCCCAGGATCCTGCGCCAGGAGCACGTTTCAGGAGTACGTCCCAATGAAGACCATCATGCTTGCTTTCGCCACCGTCGTCGCGCTGACGACGGTCGCCGAGGCCCAAGGTTCCTACCGCCGCAGCTACGGCAGCGATCGCGACTACGGCTACAGCGGCTATAGCGGCTACCAGGGCGGCTATGGCTACGACGATAATTATGGCTACCGCGCCAGGCCGCGCTACAACGCCGAGCCGAACTACGAATACGCGCCGAGCTACGGCGCCCGGCAGTATCGCTACGGGTACTGACGGACGACGGAGGAGGACGGATGGGTCGATCCGCTGTCCTCCCAAGGCGTGGATGGCCGCGACAAGCGCGGCCATGACGATGAGGCGGCATGACGGAATGGCTCCCGTGTCTGCGCGTCTCGGACGACGGACGGCAGACCACGGATGACAGAGAGTTGATCGGTGCTCTCTCCGCTGTCGTTTTGCGCGGAGGGCGGCCCCGGCTTCGCCGAGGCACCCTCTCCCGCAAGGGGAGAGGGAAGGCGCGCCTGTTCTAACCTCGAACCGCCGCCGGCGCCGCCGCAAGCGGCGGGCGGTGCAGCGGCACGGCCTCGTCGCACCAGGCCTCCTTCATGCACCAGAAATGCAGCACCCCGCACAGCCCGCAGCGCAACGGCACGAAGAGCTGCGCGTCCGAGAGACGCGTCCCACCGTCCACGAGGATGCCGGTGCTGACCGGCCGATCCATGACGGGACAGGTGATCATGATGGTTGCCATCGCGTGCCCCTCCCGTTCGCGTGGCGTGAGCGCAGCAGAATCCTGTTGTTGAGTTGGGTCAAGCGCCGGCACATGCGCGAGAGGCGGCGCGTGGCGCCGCGCCGACGACGGAGGACGGATGGCCGATGCGCCGTCTCGCGGGGGACGACGGGATTCACGGATTCAGATACGAGCGGGGTGTCTTCTGGTCGACTCGCTGGGCGCGCTGATCCTCCCCCTCTAGGGGGAGGTGGCCGCGCACCGCAAGTCGGGTTTACCCGACTTGCGTAATTCATGATGCTGATCTCGGGCAAGCCCGAGATCAGTGCGCAGCCGGAGGGGGTCGCACTTGCATCAACGTTCGCGACCCCACCCGCCTCGCAGCTCCGCTGCTCGGCACCCTCCCCTTGAGGGGAGGGATCAGGCGCCGAGGCAGCCAAACGTCATCACGCCAAGCACGAGTCAAATGTGTGAAGACCGTAGCCGCGAGAGGAGAGGGGGCCGCGCACAAGCGCCGACCCGCCGCGCGCCTGCGGCCCGCGTCACCCGCCGCGGCTTGATGCAGGTCAAGGAGAGCGCGCCCCGAGCCGCCCTAGCATCCAGCAGCGGGCGCCTCGCCTCGCGCATTCGAAGAGGAGTGTCATGAAGACCATCATCCTCGCCCTCGCCACGGTGGTTGCCCTCGCGGGCACCGCCGAGGCCCAGTATGGCTATGGCTATGGCGGCTACGGCGGCTATGGCTATGGCTACGACGGCTATGGGCGCAACCACCGTCCCGGCAGAAGCACCGTCTACCCGAACTATGGCTATGGCTATGGTGGCTATGGCTATCGAGGTTACTATCGCCCCGGCTACGCGCGGTACCGCTACCGGTACTACTAGCGCGGCCCAGAGCGCGACGTGATGAAAGTTGGTGCGCTCAGCGGCCGCTGGCTCGTCTGCCCGCAAAAGCAAAGAGCGGGGCGCTGGCCCCGCTCTTGAAAGCCCAAGACTTTGAGGTCGGGCTCAGTAGCCGTAATAGCCGTAAGGCCGATAGTACGGCCGGTAGTAGGGCCGATAATACGGCCGGTAATAGCGATAGCGCGGCTTGTAGTAGCGGCGGCGGTAGCCGTAATAGTACTGCGCCGGTGCCACATAGTCCTTGGCCGTCTCGCCGGTGCCGTCCCTGAGTGCCTCGCTGTTGACGAGCACGTCGAGTGCGCCGGACGAAACCGACGCGGCGCTCGCAGCGCCGACGCCCAGTCCCAGCGCCAGAGGCACCGCCAACGCAAGTGCAGCGAATTTCTTCATTTCTTGTCCTTCTCTGTGGTCCACATCTGAAAGCCAATTGTGCCACGTCACCGGCGAGGCCGAAAGCCTTCCCTGACTGCATCCGGCGGCGGCTGCACGCCAAAGGCGAAGGCCGCGCTGCAGCGACGCGCTCTAAGCGGCTGATAGGGCACATGAATATCGTTTGCCAGGGCCGGCGCTATTCGCGCTAGCTGGCCTGCGCTAAGGTTACCCGCGTGCCCGTCCCTCCGGTCGGGCGCGGCCAGGGGAGCCCGTCCCCGTCCCAAGCTAAACCCGGGGACGGGCTCTTCCCCTAACGGACGACGGAGAACAGACGACGGATATTCCGTCCTCTGTTCTCCGTCCTCCGTCATGTTTTTTGATTTGGCGCATGATCTCATCCGAAAACCGCTCACACTTTTCGGGATCATGCGCCATGTTTTTGATTTGGCGCATGATCTCATCCGAAAACCGCTCACACTTTTCGGGATCATGCGCTATGAGGCCCGCCCGACATCGCTCACCTCGACCGGCACCTCGCGGGCGCGGCCGTCGCGCTCCACCGTGAGCTGCACCGACTTGCCGATGCCCGCCGCGTCGATGACCTCGACGAGGTCGGAGAGGCGGCGCACTTTTCGCCCGTTGGCCGCGACGATCACGTCGCCGAGCGTGCCGCGATTGACATCGACGCCGGTGAGACCGGCGCGGGCGGCACCCGAGCCCGGCGCGGTGCTGACGATGACGACGCCCTCGACACCGAGCGCGCCCGGCCACCGCTTCGTTGGCCGCCACGATGCCGATGCCCGGCGGTCGGCACGCGCCGGTCCTTGATGAGCTGCGGCACGATCGCGGTTCACCGTGTCGATCGGCACCGCGAAGCCGATGCCGGCATTGGAGCCGGACGGCGAGATGATGGCCGTGTTGACGCCGATGACGCGGCCGGCGACTGTCGAGCAGCGGGCCGCCGGAATTGCCGGGATTGATGGCCGCGTCGGTCTGGATCACGTTGGCGATCTCGCGGCCGTTGCGGGTCGGCAGGCGCCGCTTCAGCGCGCTGATGATGCCGGTCGTCAGCGACTGGTCGAGGCCGAACGGGATTGCCGATGGCGAACACCGACTGGCCGACCTTGAGGTCGCCGGAGCTGCCGACCGCGACCGGCGGCGGCAGCGAGCCGCTGCCGCGGATGCGCAGCACCGCGAGATCGAAGTTGGGCGCGGTGCCCACCACATCGGCGCGCCAGAACCTCGCCGGAACCGAGGCGCACGGCGACCTCGCGTGGCCTTCGCCACGACGTGGTCGTTGGTCACGACGTGGCCGGCCGCGTCCCAGACGAAGCCCGAGCCGGAGGCCGCACCCTGGCCGCCGCCGGGCGGCATGCCCGGCGTGTGGCTCTCGTCGCCGTCGAGCGTGAGCCCGCCGGCGCGGCGCGCAACCACCTGCACGACGGAGGGCGAGACCGCCTCGAACAGCTTGATGGTCGATTGCTCGGTGGCCGCGAGCTCGCCGCGGGCGGCGACGGTGCGCGGCGTCGTGGCGGCCAGGAAATAATTGTCCACATAAGGCTTCAACACATAGAGGCCGAGGAGAAAGGCCACCACGACGAGCAGGAGGCGGGCGGTTCGGTCTTGCACGGAATTGTTCCAGTCGTTCGGTGCCCCCCGAGGCTTGAAATGGGGGGCGGCCGCGACAAATGACAAGGGGCCGCCTGTGTCCGTCCTCTACGGCAGTCACCCCGTGCGCGCCGCAGCGCACCCTCGATCTATTGGAATAGGCCCGATGCCGGGCTGCGGTGCGGGGGCGCAGGGCTCGGCTGCGGTGCGCACGGGGTGACCAGGTTGGGGTGCGTGCCTATCCGTGCAACGCTGGAGCCGGCTCGGCGTTAGCGTCGCGTAGCGAGCAGGAGAACCCGTTGCCCAAGAATCCCGTGCCCAAGAATTCCTTGCCCAGGAATCCCTTGCCCAAGCAGACCCGCTTCAATGTCGGCTTCGCGGTCGCGGCCTTCGTCGGCCTCTTCCTCATCCAGTATGTCATGTCGGTCGCCACCCAGGTGGCCACCATCCCGTACAGCCAGTTCCAGCAGCTCCTGAAGGACGGCAAGGTGGCGGAGGTCGGCATCTCCGATCGCTTCATCCAGGGCAAGCTCAAGGAGCCGCTCGAGAACGGCAAGAGTCACAGTTCGTCACCACCCGGGTCGATCCGGAATTCGCCGAGCGAACTGCAGAAATACAATGTCCGCTTCACCGGCCAGATCGAGAGCGACGTTCCTGCGCGACCTCCTGTCCTGGATCATGCCGGTCGTGCTGTTCTTCGGCGTGTGGATGTGGCTTGGCCGGCGCATGGCCAGGGCCTCGGCGGCGGCCTCATGTCGATCGGCAAGAGCAAGGCGAAGATCTATGTCGAGACCGACACCGGCGTCACCTTCGAGGACGTGGCCGGCGTCGACGAGGCCAAGGACGAGCTGCCGAGATCGTCGACTTCCTCAAGGACCCGGAGCGCTACAGCGCGCCTCGGCGGACGCATGCCCAAGGGCGTGCTGCTGGTCGGCCCGCCCGGCACCGGCAAGACGCTGCTCGCCAAGGCGGTGGCCGGCGAGGCGAAGGTGCCGTTCTTCTCGATCTCGGGCTCGGAGTTCGTCGAGATGTTCGTCGGCGTCGGCGCGGCGCGCGTGCGCGACCTGTTCGAGCAGGCGCGCGAGAAGGCGCCGGCCATCATCTTCATCGACGAGCTCGACGCGCTCGGCCGCGCCCGCGGCATCGGCCCCTATGGCGGGCGGCCACGACGAGAAGGAGCAGACGCTCAACCAGCTGCTCGTCGAGATGGACGGCTTCGACACCCGCATCGGGCCTCGTCATCCTCGCGGCCACCAACCGGCCGGAAATCCTCGATCCGGCGCTGCTGCGGGCCGGCCGCTTCGACCGTCAGGTGCTCGTCGACCGGCCCGACAAGAAGGGCCGCATCGAGATCCTTCAGGTGCACATGAAGAAGGTGAAGCTCGCGGCCGACGTCGAGCCCGAGAAGGTCGCGGCGCTGACGCCCGGCTTCACGGGCGCCGACCTGGCCAACCTGGTGAACGAGGCGGCGCTGCTGGCCACGCGGCGCGGCAGCGACGCGGTCACGCATGGCCGACTTCAACAACGCGGTGGAGCGCATCGTCGCCGGCCTCGAGAAGCGCAACCGGCTGCTCAATCCGCGCGAGCGCGAGATCGTCGCCTATCACGAGATGGGTCATGCGCTGGTCGCACTGTCGCTGCCGGGCAGCCGACCCGGTGCACAAGGTGTCGATCATCCCGCGCGGGGTGGGCGCGCTCGGCTACACCATCCAGCGGCCGACCGAGGACCGCTTCCTGATGACGCGCGAGGAGCTCGAGAACAAGATGGCGGTGCTGCTCGGCGGCCGGGCAGCGGAGCTCGTCGTCTTCGGGCACCTGTCGACCGGCGCGGCCGACGACCTCCGGCGCGTGACCGACATCGCGCGGAGCATGGTGACCCGCTACGGCATGTCGGAGAAGATCGGCAACGTCGCCTATGACCGCGAGCCGCGCAGCTTCCTCGGCGGGCCCGACCTGCCGGGCCTGCCGCGCGAGCGCGACTATGCCGAGCGAGACGGCGGCGACCGTCGACGACGGAGGTGCGAGCCATCATCGAGCGCACCTTCCAGCGCACGCTCAAGATCCTCACGCGAGCAGCGCGACACGCTCGAGCGCACGGCCCGGCGCCTGCTCGAGAAGGAGACGCTGGACGAGACGGAGCTGAGGCAATTGCTGGAGCCGGTGCGCAGCGCGGCCGAGTAGGGGGCTTCATCCCGCCCTTGTGGGGCCGGGGTCACGACGAAAAAGAGAGGCGCCAACGGCGCCTCTCGGAGCTCTCGGGATCAAGACAGGTGTCAGACGTCAAGCACGTCGACAATCACGTGCCGGCGCGGATCGATGATGATCAACTGGTTGCCGACCACGATGTACTTGTAGCGGCGGTAGGCGGGGACAATCCGGATGATGTCCGGCGGCAAATCATAGTAGGTCACGGTTCGCGGGATCCGCGTGCCAACTGAAATCGTGAAGTTCACGTTGTTGGCGCGACGCAGATTACTGCTGGTGACCTTCTCCCGCAGCTGGGTCCGCTGTTCGCTCGTGACCGACGCGCTGCCGATGGCGCCGGTGGGCTCTTGCCGTGCGCCCGCCTTGCCGGCGGCCTTGTCAGCCGTCTTGTCCGTGCCGCTGGGCTGAGACATTTCTGAGCGGCCTGGAACCTGCTGACCTTGGGCCTTCTGGGTTGCTGGCTTCTGCTCTCCGGCGCTTTGGTCGGGAGCCTTCTGGTCTCCAGCCTTCTGGTCTCCAGCCTTTTGGCCCGCAGCCTTTTGGCTCTGAGCTTTGCCGCCGGGAGCTTTTTGATCCTCGGCACCTTGGCGCGGCTTCTGCTCTTGAGCCTTCTGAGCCTTCTCGTCTTGAGCCTTGCTGCCTGGAGCCACAGCCGGGTTCGCGGCATCCTGACCGCGGGCGCCGGTGCCGCCGGCGCCGCCGGCAGGGTTGGCGGTTTGAGCAACGGCAACGGTGCTCGCAAGCGCGATGACCGCTGCAGCGGCCGAGCTGAGCAATATCTTCTGCATTGATTTTCCTCCCTTGGAGCCTAGAGAGGAACGTAAATTGCGTCGCTTAGGTTCCTCCGCGCGGGAGGACGATCGCTCGACGACTGCTCGGGGCTCTTCCCGCCGATTGGACATGCTCCGCAAGCAAGGGGCGCCTGAGCAATTCCGATCATGCGCGCCGGTGAGCAGAATTGAACAGAACCTGGCGCGGCAAGGTCCTAGCGTGGGTCCAGCGTCCGATGCCTCTCGGTGCCTCCAGGAGGGTTCAACATCGGCTGCGCTGGGGCTGAGGAGCGCCCTGTCGCGCCCTCAGCCCATTTTTCCACACAGCGCGTCATCCGACGGGCGGACGGATCGCGATGGGCCATGGTCAACGCCGCCCTTTGTCAGTTCAGGTCCGGCATCATGCCCCATCGCTTTCCTGCCCCTTGGTACGTTGACGAGCTCGAGGGAAGCTTCGTCGCCAAGGATGCCAACGGCCAGGCGCTTGCCTACGTCTATTTCGAGGCTGATCCCAACAACGAGTCACGGCGGGCGATCATGCACCGGCTGACGCGAGAAGAGGCCCGGCGCATTGCCGCGAATATCGGCCGGCTGCCAACCTTGCTGACGGGGGCCTAATGAAAGGCCACGCAAAGACGATGCGGTGCGCCGATCGCAAGGCGGGGAACGCGGATGGGAAGCGTTGAGGTCGGCGGAAGAGGGTTCGATGTTCTGCAAGGTGCAAGCAACAGGAGATAGATCGTGTCGCTCGGGCTCATTCTCGTCATCATCCTCGTCATCTTCCTGCTTGGCGGCTTCAGTGGCCGCTTCGGGGGTTACGGCTACGGCTTCGGTCATGGGGGAGTCGGCGTCATTGGCCTCATCCTGATCATCCTTGTGATTCTCATGCTGCTTGGGCGAATCTGACGGGGCGTCGGACAGCCGTCCCGTCTGCATCCGAACAGCCGCCGCGTCGATCGCATCGAGGGGTCGCGAGCCGGCCCCCGCTATGCAATTTGCAAACAGGGACTAAGCCTTCGCCTCGATGCGCATCTTCTTGCGGTAGGCGGCGGGGCTGACGCCGACGCGCTTCGAAAAGAAGCGCGAGAAATACGCCGTGTCGTTGAAGCCGAGCCCGAAGGCGACCTCGGAGACCGACGACCAGGTGTAGGCGAGGTCGCGCTTGGCCTCGAGCACGAGGCGGTCGTGCACGATGGCCTGCGGCGTCTGGCCGGTGGCTTCGGTGCACACGGCGTGCAGGCGGTCGGTGGTGATGGCGAGCGCCTCGGCGTAGGCGCTGATCGGCCAGTGCTCGCGCAGATGCGCCTCGACGAGGGCGCGGAAGCGGCGATAGAGGTTGGTGCGCTGGGCGAGCTGCGGCTGCACCAGCGAATGGCGCGCCGCGGCGCGGCCGAGGCCGACGAGCAGCAGCAGCAGAAGACCGGTCACCGCGATGCGGGCGCCGGGAAGGGCGCTCGCCGTCTCGCGCGCCAAGGCCCGGCACGCGGCCTTGAGATCGATGTCGATCTTGTCGGGCACCGGCAGCGGCTCGCTCAGCACGATCTCGGCGAGACCTCGCAGCCGTGTCGCATCGGGATGCGCGGTGGTGGCGGCCGCCAGGAAGTCTTCCGAGATCGAGATGACATAGCCTTCGCTGCCCGGCTCGAAGGCATAGCCGTGCACGACGCCGGCCGGCACCCACACCAGCCACGGCGCCGCGAAGTCGCGATGCGTGCCGTCGAGGTCGAGGCGGCCGCTGCCCGTGAGCACCAGCAGCGCCTGCGACAGGTTGCGGTGGCGGTGGCTCTTGATGCGCCAGCCGTGCAGGGGTGCGGTCTGGCTGATGAGCTCGGCGGCCACGAAGCCCGGATCGATCGAGTTGGCGGGATCGCCGTAAAGTCCAAATACGGGAACCGGGGAGGCGGCGGCTCGCATGCGACGGCTCGCGACAACTCTCATGAAGCTCGGCCTGAACTGGCCCTCGCAGCATCGCCCCGAGCGACCAGAAAAGTCCAAGTCTTTTTGCCCCTTATCCATTCCGTGGTAAACAGGGCGGGCGCAGATTGATCGCCCGCCATATCGATCCGGCGCCTTCCTGTCGAACGGGTGTGCGCTCTACGCTGTTGATTTGGCGCATGATCTTGCCCGAAAACCGCGTACATTTTTCGGCATCGCGAAAACCGGAGGCGCGCATGGCTCAAGAGCGAACGGCCCAGGAGCTGAGCGACCGCCGGCCCCAGCCCGGCACGCAACCGGCCTACAATCTGCCCGCCTACGAATCGACACTGACGCGCGCGCCCAAGGCGCCGCTCATCATCCTGCCGCACACGCTCTCGGAGATCACCGGCCCGGTCTACGGGCACGGCAAGGTCGAGGCGGCCGACGCGGACCTGACGGCCCGGCACGGCGGCGAGCCGCTCGGCGAGCGCATCATCGTCACGGGCCGCGTTCTCGACGAGAACGGCAAGCCGCTCGCCGGCAGCCTCATCGAGATCTGGCAGGCCAACGCGGCCGGCCGCTACCGGCACGCGCGCGACGATCATCCCGCCCCGCTCGACCCGAATTTCACCGGGGCCGGACGCTGCGTCACCGATGCTGAGGGCCGCTACCGCTTCGTCACCGTCAAGCCCGGCGCCTATCCGTGGCGCAACCATCACAACGCCTGGCGCCCCGCGCACATCCACTTCTCGCTGTTCGGCGCGAGCTTCATCTCGCGGCTCGTCACGCAGATGTACTTCCCGGGCGATCCGCTGCTTGCCTATGACCCGATCTACAACACGGTCCCCGACGAGAAGGCGCGCCAGCGCATGGTGTCGCACTTCGACCTCGACACGACCGAGCCGGAATGGGCGCTCGGCTATCGCTTCGACATCGTGCTGCGCGGCCCGGACGCGACGCCGATGGAAAAGAGCTGAGGTCCATGCCCGACCTCACCCCATCGCAGACCGTCGGTCCGTTCTTCCATTTCTCGCTGACCACGGAGGCGGCTTCGGTCACCGATCTCGTGGGGCCGAGAACCCAGGGCGAACGCATCAAGGTCGTGGGCGTGGTGCGCGACCGCGAAGGCGCGCCGCTGCCCGACGCCATGGTCGAGATCTGGCAGGCCAACGCGGCCGGGCGCTACAACCACCCGGCCGACCAGCAGGACAAGCCGCTCGACGCCGACTTCACCGGCTTCGGCCGCTGCGGCACCGACGCCGACGGCAAGTTCCAGTTCAGGACCATCAAGCCGGGCGCCGTGCCGGGACGCGGCAACAGCCTGCAGGCGCCGCACATCAATGTCGCGGTCTTCGCCCGTGGCCTCATGCAGCAGCTCCACACGCGGCTCTATTTTGCCGACGAGCCTGCCAACGACAACGACCCGGTGCTTTCGCTGGTGCCCGAGGCGCGGCGGCCGACCCTCATGGCGGCGCGCGCGGAGGAGCCGGGCGGGCCGGTCTACCGTTTCGACATCGTGCTGCAGGGGGAGGGCGAAACCGTCTTCTTCGACGTTCTGACGCGCTGCGATCGGCGGCGCCTTCAACAACAAGCTTTCAGGGAGGAAGTTCATGCGCAGATTGCTCAGCCCGGTCCTCGGTGCCGCGCTCGCCTTGGCGGCCGCCGCGGTGGCGGCCAGCACGGCGAATGCCGACACAATCAAGGTCGGCGTCATCGGCGCCTATTCGGGGCCGTTCACCACCTTCGGCAAGAACTTCAAGGCCGGAGTGGAGGCCTATCTCGCGGTCAACGGCAACAAGGCCGGCAACCACACGATCGAGGTCATCTATCGCGATCTCGACGGCATCGCGCCGCCGAAGGCCAAGACCTTGGCGCAGGACCTCGTCGTCAAGGACAAGGTGCAATATCTCGCGGGCGTGGTGTTCACGCCCAACGCCATGGCGATCGCCGAGATCCTTGAAGAGGCCAACGTGCCGTTCGTCATCTTCAACGCCGCCACCTCGGCGATTACGACCAAGAGCCCCTATGTGGTGCGTACCTCCTTCACGCTGTGGCAGAACGCCGGGCCGATGGGCAAGGTGGCGGCCGAGAAGGGGTTCAAGAACGTCATCACCATGGTGAGCGACTACGGGCCCGGCCATGACGCGGAGGCCGCCTTCAAGAAGATGTTCGAGGCAGCGGGCGGCAAGGTGGTGGAATTGGTGCGCATGCCGCCGCCCACCACCGACTTCACGCCGTTCATGCAGCGGGCGCGCGATTCCGGCGCGCAGGCGGTGTTCGCCTTCCTGCCGGCCGGCCCGCCGACGCTGAGCTTCGCCAAGGCCTTCAACACCTCCGGCATGAAGGGCAAGATCGAGCTCCTCACCACCGGCGACCTGACGCAGGAGTTGGACCTGCCGGCGCTCGGCGCCGACGGCGTCGGCATCCTGTCGACCTTCCACTATTCGGTCGCGCATCCTTCCAAGGCGAACGAGGCCTTCGTGGCCGCCGCCCAGAAGGCGCTCGGCGCCGACGCGGCGCAGCTCACCTTCCCGGCGGTCGCCGCCTTCGACGGCATGAAGGTCATCGCCGAGATGATCAAGGCGACCGACGGCAAGCAGGACGCCAAGAAGGCGGTGGAGGCCGTCAAGGGCATGGCTTGGGAGAGCCCGCGCGGGCCGGTGAAGATCGATCCCAACACCCGGCACGTGACGCAGAACATCTATCTGCGGGTGGTCGAGAAGGCCGGCGACAAGTTCGTCAACAAGGAGATCGCCACCTATCCCAACACACCCGATCTGGGATTGGTCAGCCAGTGAGGCGGAAACCCTCGCGCTATGGGCTACGGTCTTCACACATTTGATTCGCGGTGGTGCGAGATGACATTTGGTTCGCTCGGCGCCTTGATCCCTCCCCTTCAGGGGAGGGTGCCGAGCAGCGAAAGCTGCGAGGCGGGTGGGGTCGCGGTGCTTTCAACAATGCGACCCCCTCCGGCCGCGCTCCGCGCGGCCACCTCCCCCTAGAGGGGGAGGATCAGCGCGCCCAGCGGCTCGACCAGAAGACACCCGCTCGTGCGAATTTGATGTGTGAATCCCTCTCCCTCTGGGAAAGGGGAATCGCGCGGCCACCAGCAGGAAGCGACTTCAACATCATGCAAACGGCCGCGAGCATCGCCATCGACTCGCTCGCCTACGGCATGGTGCTGTTCATCATCTCCATTGGCCTTTCGGTCACCATGGGGCTGATGCGGGTCATCAACCTCGCGCACGGCGCCTTCGCGATGATCGGCGGCTACGTGGCCTCCTACGTGGCGCGCGATCTCGGCTTCAACTACGGCTTCGCCATCGCGGCGGCGGTGGCCGCCACCGTCATCATCGCCATGCCGCTCGAATACCTACTTTACCGGCGCATCTACGGGGTGCGCGATCCGCTGACCCAGGTGTTGATGACCATCGGCATCACCTTCGTGATCATCGGCGTCGCCAATTTCCTGCTCGGCCCCACCTTGAAGACCATCCCGCTTCCCGAACAGCTCTCGGGGCTCGTCGATCTCGGCTTTCGCGGCGTTGCCGTGCACCGCCTCTTCGTCATCGCGGCGGGCCTCGTGGTGGCGCTCGGCCTGTGGGTGCTCATCGAGCGCACCGCCTTCGGCATCAAGCTGCGGGCGGCGGTCGACAACGCCGCCATGGCAGACGCGCTCGGCGTGCGCACCGAGGTGATCTACGCGGCCGCCTTCGCGCTCGCCGTCGGCCTTGCCGCCTTCGGGGGCGTGGTCGGGGCCGAAATGCTGCCGGTCGAGCCCTACTATGCGCTGCGCTACATGGTGACGTTCCTGGTGGTCGTGTCGGTCGGCGGCTCCGGCTCCATCCTCGGCGCGCTCATCGCCGCGCTGCTGCTCGGCCTCGTCGACACGACGGGAAAATACCTGGTGCCGAATTTCGGCGAGTTCTTCTTCTACCTCGCGGTCATCGCCGTCGTGTGGCTGTTCCCGCACGGCCTGTTCGGTCGAGCGCACTGATGTCGGCGCAGCGTCCCGGCGGCCAGCTCGTCCCGGTGGTGATCGCGCCGCTCATCGTCGGCGCCCTGGGGCTTGCCGCCTACGTCGTCTTCCCGAGCGATCTTTCGCTGCTCGCCCAGATCGTCGCCATGGCGCTGTTCGTGCTGTCGCTCGATCTCGTGGTCGGCTATTGCGGCATCGCCACCCTCGGGCATGCGGCGCTGTTCGGGGCCGGCGCCTATGCGGCAGCGCTCACCTGCATCCATGTCGACCGCGATCCGCTCCTCATGGTGGCGGCGGGGGGGATCGCCGGCGCGGTGGCGGGCCTGCTGTCGGGCGGCGTCATCCTGCGCGCCGCCGGCCTGCCGCAGCTCGTCGTCTCCATCGCCGTCATGGCGCTCCTGCGCGAAGCCGCCAACAAGATGTCATGGCTCACCGGCGGCAGCGATGGGCTGTCGGGCATCAGGCCGTCGCCGGTCCTCGGGCTCTTCCCCATCGGCTTCCTCAGTCCCGCCGCCTACCTGCTGGGCCTGGCGCTGCTGGTCATCGTGCTCATGGGGCTGGCGCGCATCGTGCGCTCGCCCTTCGGCCTGCTCTGCCGCGGCATCAAGGAGGACCCGCTGCGCGTCGCCGCCATGGGGGCGCGGGTGTTTCCGGCGTTGCTGAAAATGTATGTCCTGTCCGGCGCCGTCGCCGGCATCGCCGGCGCCGTCTCGGTGATCGGCACGCGGGTGGTCAGTCTCGACAGCCTCGACTTCCAGCTCTCGGCGAGCGCCCTCGTCATTCTCATCCTCGGCGGCGCGGGCACGCTCTATGGCGGCCTTCTTGGCACCGTCGTGTTCATGGTGTTCGAGCACAATCTGCAGAAGGCCTATCCGTTCCACTGGCTGGCGGCGATCGGCGCCACGCTCGTCCTCGTCGTGCTGTTCCTGCCGCGCGGCCTGCAGCAGGTTATCGACGTGGCGAGGCTGGTTCGGCGGCGCCGACGGGGGGGCGGTCACGCATGACGGCACTCTTCCAGGTCGAAGGGCTGACAAAATCGTTCGGCGGCCTGGCGGTGGCGCGCAACGTCTCGCTCGCCATGGCGGCGGGCGACCGCATCGCGCTGATCGGTCCCAACGGCGCCGGCAAGACCACCTTCGTCAATCTGGTGACCGGCGCGCTGCGGGCCGACGCCGGCAGGGTCAGCCTCGAAGGCCATGACATCACCCGCGACGCCATGGTGTCGCGGGTGCGGGCCGGCCTCGTGCGCACCTTCCAGATCACCCGCCTGTTCCTCGACGTGAGCGTGCACGAGCACGTGGCGCTCGCCATCCTGCAGCGCGAGCGTCGCACCGGGCGCCTCTTTGCCAATATCGACCGCATGGACAGCGTCAATGCGGAAGCCGACGAGCTGCTGGCGGCCCTGAACCTGACGGAAGCGGCGCACCGTCTTGTGCGCGAGATCGCCTACGGCCAGCAGCGGCTTCTGGAGATCGTGCTGGCGCTTGCCCTGAAGCCGAAGGTGCTGCTCCTCGACGAGCCGGCGGCGGGCGTCGCCAAGGACGATTCACCGCGCATCTTCGAGGCGCTCGGCCGCCTGCCGGGCGAACTCGCCGTGCTGATGATCGACCACGACATGGATCTCGTCTTCCGCTTCGCCAGCCGCATCATCGTCATGGCCAACGGCGCCGTCATCTTCGAGGGGGCGCCGGCCGCGGTGGCGGCCGACCCCAAGGTGCGCGAAGCCTATCTCGGAACCTATGCGCAGGAAAAAGATGACCGGCACGCCGCTCGAGGTGAGGGGACTGACGGCCGGCTACGGGCCGACGCGCATCGTCGAGGACATGTCCTTTGCGGTGCCGGCCGGCGGGCGGCTGATCGTCCTCGGCCGCAACGGCATGGGCAAGACGACGCTGCTCGCCGCCATCATGGGCCTGGCGCGCCGCCACGCCGGCGAGATCAGGCTCGAGGGCCGCGATCTCGGCGGCCTGAAAAGCTCGGCGCGCGCCGCCCGCGGCCTCGGCTACGTGCCGCAGACGCGCGACGTGTTCCGCTCGCTCACCGTCGAGGAGAACCTGTTCGTCGGCCTCAAGGGCCGGCCGCGCGCCGCCATCGCGGAAGCCTACGCCATGTTCCCGCGGCTCAAGGAGCGGCGCCGCAACGTCGCGGGCTCGCTCTCAGGTGGCGAGCAGCAGATGCTGTCGACGGCCCGCACGCTTTTGGGACAGCCAAGCGTCCTCCTGCTCGACGAGCCGCTCGAGGGCCTGGCGCCGGTCATCTGCGACGAGTTGATGACATCGCTGGTGAAGCTCGCGGCCGAGAAGAGCATCACCGTCGTCCTGGTCGAGCAGCAGATCGAGCGGGCGCTCGACTTCGGCGATGCCGTCATCGTGCTCGAACGCGGCCGCATCATGTGGTCGGGAACGCCCGCCGGGCTGCGCGCCGACGAGGCGACGATCGAGCGCTATCTCGGGGTGGCCATCCATTGAGATGGTTTGGGGCAAGCGACCCTGAGTAGTGTCGAATCGGACAGTAACGGCGTCTCAGCTCGCCTTGCCGGTGCCTTGGACGATGAAGTTCACGGCGTCTTGACCGGTCAGGCCCTGCTCGCCAAGGAGCCTTACAGCGGGGCTTTCTGTCTCGGCGAATATGGCCACCAGCACATTACCTCCGGTTACATCCGCGCCGCCGGACCACTGGATGTGGGTCACGGCACGCTGAACGACGCGCTGAAAGGCAGGGGTCGGTCTGGCGTCTTTGCCGTCGGACTTCGCCAGTCCCGTAAGCTCGTTGTCGATGTAGTTGGCGAGATTCTCTTTTAGCGCGCCAAGATCGACGTTGCAGGCCTTCATCAGTGCCGAAGCATCCTGGTCGTCTATCAGGGCGAGCAGGAGATGCTCCAGCGTCGCGTAATCGTGCTCTCGGTGATTGGCGGCGGCGAGGGCGCGATGCAGCGTCGACTCAAGCTCGCGCGAAAAGTGCGGCCCTGGTCTTAGAACTCTTTCGGCGGCTGAAGGCGGCGACGGCGAGAATTCATCGCTCGGAGCAGGCGCCTTCGCGCGAGCCGCGGCGCTCAGCGTGTTCCAATCGGCAACGCCAAACGCCTTGGCGATCAGTTCGAGGCTTTCGCTGTTGGTGATCTTGAGACCCTTGGCGGCGAGCGCCGCACGCAGAGTACCCGCCATAGCTTTGGCATCGCGGAAGTCGCGCATATCTTGCTCCTTTGCTTGAACGAAACAGGGGTACCAGGGCTTGCGTTGCTGACCCGTCGTTCGGGCAAAGGCCATGAGAAGCTGCGATACGTTCACCATACCCCGAAGGGCGCAAGCGGCAGGTCGTATCAACCTCGAAAAAAGGTGGTGTTCCGAGGGTCCATTGTCAATCTCCCGTGGCGCAACCGCCGGACACTGCCGGTGTCCGGAAGGGGGTCAGGAGGACAAAACTCGAAGTGAGCACGGTTTGCGCGCCGACGAGGCGACGATCGAGCGCTATCTTGGGGTGGCCATCCACGAGATTTTGCGCAGGATCTTGTCCGAAAACCGCACACACTTTTCGGGATCATGCGCGAGCGCACCGCCGGCTCAAACGCGCTCCAGATTCGCGCGCGACGGCAGGTCGGCCGGCGTGCGCACGTTCCACACGAGGCCGAGCCGCTCAAGGGCGAGCAGCACCCACCAGCCCGGATCGAGCTCGCCCGTCGCCTGGGCGAGGCGGGCAGAGCCCGGAAACGCATGGTGGTTGTTGTGGTGGCTTTCGCCCATGGTGAAGAGGCTGACATAGGGAACGTTGTAGCCCTGCACGCAGGCGCCCTGAATGTGCCAGTGGCGCGGGCCGCGATTGTGGGCGAAATAGCCGACGAGCCAGTGGCCGACGAGCGAGAAGCTGACCCGCACGCAGACGCCCCACACCACCCACGGCAATCCGCCGATGGCGAAAAACAGCACGGCCCATGGCAGCTGCTGGGCCATGAAGGAGCGGTCGAGGAGGCGATAGAACGGATCGCCGGCGACGCGCGGCTCGATGGTGAGGACGGGCGGGCGGACGAGCTTCAATTCGCAATGGAGCTGCCAAAAGGCGTCGCGCCAGAACGACGACTGGTGCCCCAGGAAGGGATGACAGTGCGTCTTGCGCTGCGCCCAGTCGCGGATGTCGTGCTGGCGGATCATGCCGGAGGGTCCGGCCATGCCGACCAGCGTGCCGAGATAGACGAGCAGCCGCTCGAGCCAGACAGGACAGTCGAAGGCGTGGTGGATGAGCCGGCGGTGCATGCCAAGCGAATGGCCGAGGCAGATGGTGAGCGCCGTGGTGACGAGGAAGAGGAAAAGGGCGCTCCAGGTGAAGAAGATCGGCCCGCCGATCAAAGCGCCGGTGAGCATCATGGTCAGCCACAGCGACTTGGCGGGCGACCAGACGACGGTGCCTGCGACGGCGTTACAGTCGGCGCCTTCCGCCATGCGCGGCGAGCGATGCATGGCGATGGCGGCCGCGTCGAAGTCATCGCCCGCCGTGCGGGGCGCTCCCGCGTCGGCTGGCAGGCCGCTCAGTGTGGCCGTGCTCATGCTCGCCCCTCAGCCGTCCGCGTCTCGCCCGACGCCAACCTACAGCATAGGCCGCGCGGAGGCAGGCTCATGTGCGGGCCGGCACGACCGCCGCGCGCCGTGCCACGCGTCAATCGCCGAGATCGCCCCAGCTCGTCACCCGCTCGATGCGAATGGCGATGACCGGAAGCTGCGCGATCTGCATGGCGGTAAGCTGCCGGTAGCGCGACCGCAGCAGCGATTGCGCCCCGTCATGTTCGGCGCCATCGCCCAGGATTTCGGCCTTTCCGCGCAGCATGACCCAGGCGAGGCGCTGCCAATCCTCGTCGTAGCGGTCGAACACGATGGCGACCTGCGGATTGTCCGCGATGTTGGCGAGGCGCTTCAGCGGCCGGTCCCGTCGCTTCGGCTTCTCGTCAATGGTGATGTAGAGGCTCAAATCCAGGAGCCCGAAGCAGACCGGCACGACATGCGGGACGGCGCTTGTGTCGGCCGTCGCCAGATGGCCGACCCTTTGCCTGTCGATGAAACTTCGCTCGGCGGCCGACAGCACAGCTGTTTCTCCAAGGACCATCCTGTCAGCGTCGCGCCAGAGCGCGATGCGATCAAGCCATCGCATCACGCTCTAGGGCGTGTACTCATGAATTCGCAATGTCCGCTTTACCTCGGGAAGGCGACATCAGAGCGGACATTGCTTGAGGCCAGCTTCGTGCCATTAGCGGAAATTGTTCTGCACCGCCAACAAGTGCGCGGAGCCAGGCGAGGCTCGGTCAGAGCTAAGCAGCCTTTTCAATGCACTCGCGATAGATTGCCCTGAACTGATGATAACGGGCGGACATCAGCTCTGACTTGATTTGCGGCGCTCTGTCGGGATGACCGGAATCGAACGGTGGCGCCGGGTCATATTCCATGCCGAGTTGGATTCGACGGGCTGTTGCCTCGCCCGCAATTTCAGCGACGACACTGAGGCCGAAATCAATGCCCGACGTAACACCACCAGCCGTGATCACGTTGCCGTCCTTCACGACCCTGGCCTTTTCGTGCACAGCGCCGACGAGGGGGAGCAAATCGGCATAGGCCCAATGCGTCGTTGCGCGCCGGCCCTTGAGCAATCCGGCGACACCCAGCACGAATGCACCGGTGCAAACAGAGGTCAAATACTTCGCCGCGGCGGCCTGCTTGCGGACAAAAGCGACAGTCTCTCGGTCGACGATCACTGCGGCTACGGCCTGACTTCCCCCGGGTATGCAGATCAGGTCAAGCTGTGGACAGTTCGCAAAGCTGTGCGTCGGCACGAGTTTGAGCGGGCAGTCGGTCGACACCGGTGCCTCCGACTTCGCGACAATGTGCATTGTCGAGTCCGGAAGGCCCGAAAGCACCTGGAGAGGTCCGGTGAAATCGAGCTGCGTCACATCGGGGAAGATGACAAAGCCGATATTGAAGGACGGCACGTCTGTGCTCCATTCGTTTTGAAGCGTGCTCGAAACTCGGTCGGTGAGACTGCGATGGTGCGAGCGAACGCGCGATCCATGCGGCGCAGGGAGCCAAAGCCACAGCCGAACGCGATAGTCTCGACGTTTTCATCAGTGTCGAGCAGCTGTCGGCGGGCCAGATCGATGCGCACCCGCTCGACAAAATCCGCGGGGCTGATGTTCAGGCCTGACCGGAACAGGCGACTGAGCGAGCGCAGCGAGACGCCGGCTTCTGCCGCCAAAGCATCGGTTCTCCAGTCGGCGTCAGGGCGCTTTGTGATTCTCTCCGCGAGTTTCCGGATTTTGACGTTGCCGGCCGACTGCGCTGCTAGTTCTGCTGAAAACTGGCTTTGCCCGCCCGGCCTGATCCGGAAAACCACATGGCGCCTCGCGATCGCCAGGGCGACGGCGCGACCGTGATCGGCCTCGATCATCGAGAGCGCCAGGTCCATTCCAGCGGTGACACCGGCGGAGGTCCACACACCGCGATCCTCGACATGGATGGCGTCGTCATCGACCGCAACCGTCGGGCGGAACTGCCTCAGGGCATCGATCTCACTCCAGTGGGTGGCAGCTCGCCGGCCGTCCAGAGCTCCTGCCGCGGCCAGGAAGAACGTGCCGCTGCACACCGACGCGAGACGCGGTACGCGTCGGATTGCTCGCGAAACGATCTCAGTCACGGCGCCGCGCGCGAGCTCGGTTCGCATGCCGGGTTCACCGCCAACCGTGAGCAAGGTATGAGTGCGCGCCAGCCGCCTGTTTGTCACCTGCGCGAATGATAAGTCTGCGACCAATTGTACGCCTGAAGATGTCGCAAAGGGTCCTTGCTCCGGCGCTGCGATCTCCATGCGATACGCTTGGCGCCTAAGCTCGTCGTTCGCGCCTGCGAACATCTGCAGCGGGCCAGTAATGTCGAGCAACTGCCCGTGGGGAAACCCAAGCATCAGGATGGTATGCGGAGCGCCCATAAGGAACTCCCTATCATCCGTGCCACGTGGCAGAAAGGTCATTTCCAAGTCAATTCAGGCCAGGACTTGGAAGCTCACAATTCGGCCGCACACACTTTTCGGGATCATGCATCATGATCTGTGCATGATCTTATCCGAAAACCGCACACACTTTTCGGGATCATGCATCATGATCTGTGCATGATCTTATCCGAAAACCGCACACACTTTTCGGGATCATGCACTATGGCCGACGGGCGCGCAGGTGCAAGAAGAGCGGCAGACGCTGCCAACGGCGGCTCCTGTCCGCGGCAATGGCGTGCTCCGGAATTCCCGTCTCGCGCAGCGCCTCGACAAGGAAGCCGGCCTGTTCCAGCGCCTGGAAGTAAGCCTCGAGCGGCCGATGCTCGCTGTGAAGAGTGATCGACAGCCCGTCACGCTCCGCCGTGTCCACGTATTTGAACGGTCGCAGATAGTCGCCCTTGATGACGAAATGGGCGTCGGCGCGCAGTGCTTCGAAACGCCCGGCCGAATTGATCGGATGAACGATGGCGAGGCACAGCCGCCCGCCCGGCTCAAGGGTGCGCGCCGCCTCGCGCACGGCCGCCGGCATGTCGTCGATATCCTGGAGCGACATGAAGGCGACCGCGAGGTCGGCGCACGCGTCGTCGAAGGGAAGGGCGGCCGCGTCGGCCAGGCGCACGTCCATCGCCGGATCGAGGCCGCGGGCGGCCGCCACCATCGAGGGGGACGCGTCGACGGCGGCAACGCGATGGCCAAGCTCCTTCAAGTCGCGGGCGAGCCGCCCTTCGCCGCAGCCGATGTCGACTGTCAGCCGGCCCGGCGGCGGCAGGAGGCTGAGGAACTGATCGCGATGGTACCGCCAGTAACTGTCGTGCCCGGGGGTGCGGGCCCATTCGATCCACTCGCCGGCATGGCTTTCCCAGCCCTCACGGAGATCCATGAGACCCTCACCTGGTTGTGACACGCGCTGGGTCCTCGCCTATCCTACGCTCAGCGACGAGGGACCGCGGACAAATCACAGATGCCGCAAGGACGCAACACCACTGCGCCGCATCGGGCTCTCGCGTCGCGTTGGAATCGAGGAAACGTCATGACGAGGATGATGCTGGCCGCCGCAGCGGCAACATTGATGATCGCCGGGATCGGCAACGCTCAGCAGGCGCAGCAAGCGCCGCCGGCCCCGCCGCTGATCGATTGGGAGAAGGTCCAGATCAAGGCGACCGACCTCGGCCAGAACACCTACATGCTGCAGGGGCAGGGCGGCAACATCACGGTGGCGGTGGGCAGCGACGCCATCATCATGGTGGACGGCCAGTTCGCGCCGCTGTCCGACAAGATCAAGGCGGCCATCAAGGAAATCTCACCGCTGCCGATCAAGTACCTGGTCAACACGCACTACCACGGCGACCACACCGGCGGGAACGAGAACTTCGCCAAGGACGGCGCCATCATCGTGGCGCACGACAATATCCGCGTGCGCCTGGCGGCCGGGACCATCTCCGGACTGACCGGCGCCAAGGCGCCGGCGCGGCCGGCAGCGGCCCTGCCGGTGGAGACCTATTTCGGCGGCACGCGCTCGCTGGAGGTGGGCGGCCGCAAGGCGCAACTGACCCACATCGCCAATGCCCATACCGACGGCGACACCTGGGTCTATTTCGCCGACGCTAACGTGCTGGCCACCGGCGACACGCTCAACAACTTGAAGCGCTACCAGAACATCGACTTCGCCAATGGCGGCGACGTGCGCGGTATGATCCGCGCCATGGACACCTACCTCAAGGCCGCGGACGACAACACCAAGGTGGTGCCCGGCCACGGGCCGCTGGCGCGCAAGGCGGACATCGCCGAGTTCCGCGACATGCTGGTCACCTCGCGCGACCGGATCGAGAAGCTGTTCCTGGAGGGCAAGAGCGAGGAAGAGGTGGTGGCACTGAAGCCGCTCGCCGACCTCGACGCCAAGTGGGCGGCTGACAATGCGCAGCAGGCCATCAACCACACGCGCAACGTCTACAACTCGTTCAAGCGGTTCTAGAACACGATGGTGCTGCAGCGCCACGGGGAGGCATCCTTGGATACGAACGCCCGCCTGAAGGCCATCGCCGGCTGGCTGTGGGAAGCGCGCCAGCGGCGCGAGACCTATCGCAACCTGCCGGACGAGCTGCGACCCCAATCCATCGCCGAGGCCTACGCGGCGCAGGAGGCCTATTACCGGCTGGCGGAACCGCTCTACGGGCCGCCGGCCGGCGCCAAGATCGCCACCACCACGAAGGTGATGCAGGACCTGATGGGCATCACGCATCCCTGCGGCGGGGCCATCTTTCAGCGCACCATCTATGCCTCGCCGGCGCGGGTGCGGGCCGCCGATTTCGTCAATCTGCGCGTCGAGAGCGAGATCGCCCTGAAGCTCGGCGCCGATCTGCCGGCGGCGGGGGCGCCGTTCACGCGCGAGTCCGTGGCGGCGGCGATCGCCGGCGCCATGGCGGCCTTCGAGCTGCTCGAGGACCGCAGCGCCGACTATACCAACACGGAAGTGCGCACGCTCATCGTCGAGAATTGCTGGAACGGCGGCGCCGTGACCGGCCCGCCCAAATCCGTGCCGGTCGATGCGCTCGTCGGCCTCGCCGGCCGCACCAGCGTTGGCGGCAAGGAGATGGGCGAAGGCAAGGCCGACGATCCGTGCGCCACGCTGGCGTGGCTCGCCAATCACGTGGCCGAGCGCGGCCGCTCCTTGAAGGCCGGCATGGTGGTGATCACCGGCAGCCTCATCCCGCCGATTTCGCTTCGCGCGGGGGACCGGGCGGTGTTCAAGGTGGACGGCCTCGGGGAGGCGGCGGTGGAGGTGATCTAGGGTGAAGGGCAAGCGCGTTCAATTCGACGACGCAATGTGGCTCGCGCTCGACATGCTGGGGCGCGACAGCCGGCGCGACTTCCAAAAACTCGCCGAGGAGGCTTTCGCGGACCTGCTCAAGAAGCACGGCCGCCCGGTCTCTCTTGGCGAGGCACTTCGCGAGAGCGCCCGGCGCACCGCCGCCAACGATCCGTCTCAGGGTTCGGCCCCTCGCCAAGGCGGGGGAGGCGCCAAGGCCCCGTCCCGAACCCGCAAGGGCAAGCGGCCGGGTGGGCGGTAGTCTAGCGGCGAGATGTGCCGTTACCGGAATTCATGGCGCGCGGATCGGCATCGAGGCCCCGACCGGCATCAGTTCGTAGGGCGGCTTCCAGCCCGGCAGCGCGGCAAGGCGGCGGCACCAGCGATCAATAGCCGGAAAGCTCGCCGCAAGATCGAAGCCGGTCTCTTCCTTGGGATAGTACAGGTAACCTGCCAGCGAGAAATCCACGATGGTCGGCTTGTCGCCGAGCATGAAGGCGCGATCGCCGAGGTGCTTGTCGACGATCGCGAAGGCGCCTTCGATCCGCGCTCTGAGGAAAGCCAGGACGGAAGGGTGGGGCGCCTGCGGGGTCAGCGAGTAGTGCAGCCGGTGGGCCGCAAAATTGCCGGTGAACTTGTGATTGTCGAAGAGGATCCAGCGGATGGCCTCGAAGCGTTGGTCAGCGGCGGGAGCGAACTTGCCGATGCTCTCGGCGAGCCACATCAGGATGGCGCCGGACTGCGACGTGCGCCGGCCATCGATCTCGAGCACCGGCACCTCGCCCATGACGTTCGTTGCCGCTCGCCACGCCGCGTCGCGTGTCTGGCCACCGCCGAAATCGACGCCGATCGGTTCCCAGTCGAGGCCGGCGCAATTCAGATAGAGCGCCACCTTGTAGGAGTTGCCGGAGGCGCCAAGGCAATGGAGCTTGTATTGTGACATGTTTCGTCCCCCGCGACGGGCAGCCTGCCCGATACGCGGTGTGTGGGCAATCATGGCGTCCCAAGGCGCGGCGCGAGGCGCCCTGGCGGCGGCCTTGCCGCTTCGCTAAGAACATGCCGGAACCGGAGGCCAGCCGTGAGCACTAAGCCCATCGTCGATCTGACCCGCGAAAATGTGAAGCAGGGCCTCGCCGACGGCTCCATCCTGCTCGTCGACGTGCGCGAGCCCAACGAGTGGGAGGCCGGCCATATCGAGGGGTCCGTGCTGTTCCCGCTCTCGACCTTCGATCCCGCCGCCCTGCCGGACCCCAAGGGCAAACGCCTGGTCTTCTCCTGCCGCTCCGGCAATCGCTCGGTCACCGCCATCAACCGGGCCCGTGCCGCCGGGCTCGACGTGAGCGAGCACTACAAGGGCGGCTTCAAGGACTGGGTGGAAAGCGGCGAGCCCTACGCCACGGGCGATTAACCACGCCACGGCGAGAGCTCAGGATTTGCCCCAAATCGCGTCTTGGCGTAAGCGTTTAGCCTTGGAATCCCCCATGCTCGACTCGCGTTTCCTGATCGTCGGCGGGCTCGCCCTGGCGCTCGGCGCCTGCAATGAGCCGGCCAAGCCGCCGGCTGCCGCGCAGCCCCCGGTCGTGACCGTCGCCAAGCCGGTGGTCAAGGACGTCACCGAATATGACGACTTCACCGGCCGCTTCGACGCCGTCGACGTGGTCGAGGTGCGCGCCCGCGTCAACGGCTTCATCGAAGAGGTGGGTTTCCGGGACGGCGCCATCGTCAAGAAGGGCGACCTGCTCTTCGCCATCGACAAGCGGCAATACGCGGCGGCGGTCGACCAGGCGGAGGCTGCCGTCATCTCGGCGCAGTCGCGCGTCAACTTCGCGGCGAGCGATCTGGAGCGCGCCCAGAACCTGAGCAAGACCGGCAACGTCTCCGAGCAGGTGTTGGAGCAGCGGCGGCAGGCGTCGAACACCACCAAGGCCGACCTCGACGCCGCCAAGGCGGCGCTCGCCACCGCCAAGCTCAATCTCGAATGGACGGAGGTGCGCGCCCCCATCGGTGGCCGCATCGGCCGCAAGCTCATCTCCGAGGGCAACCTCGTCAACGCCAACACGACGCTGCTCACCACCATCGTGTCGCTTGACCCGATCTACTTCTATTTCGACATCGACGAGCGCTCCTTCCTCGCCTATCAGCGCGTCTTCAAGAGCCGCGGCGGCCCGGCGGGCGCCGGCAACGAGGTCCTGGTCGGCGTCTCCGACGAGAAGGAGCCGAGCCGCAAGGCGACCCTCGACTTCCTCGACAACCGCATCGACGCAGGCTCCGGAACGATCCGCGGCCGCGCGCTGGTGCCCAATCCCGACCAGCTCCTGACCCCCGGCTTCTTCGGCACGGTGCGGGTGCCGGGCTCGGAGAAGCAGCGCGGCGTGCTCCTTCCGGACGAGGCCATCGCCACCGACCAGGACCGGCGGCTGGTGTGGGTCGTCAAGGACGACAACAGCGTGGAATCGCGGGAGGTGAGGCCGGGGCCGCGCATCGACGGCTACCGTCTGGTGCGCAGCGGGCTGAACGGCGACGAGACCGTCGTGGTGGTGGGTCTGCAGCGGGTGCGGGCCGGCGCCAAGGTGCGGCCCGAGATCAAGCAGCTGCCGCTGGTGCGCGACGGCGACGGGCAGACGACACCGAGAGGCTAGGCGCGATGAAATTCGCCCACTTCTTCGTCGAGCGGCCGATCTTCGCATCGGTGATGTCCATCGTCGTGCTGCTGGTCGGCAGCATCGCCTTCGTGATCCTGCCGGTGGCGCAATATCCGGAGATCGTGCCGCCCACCATCCAGGTGAACGCCACCTATCCCGGCGCCAACGCCGAGACCGTCGCGGCCACCGTCGCCACGGTCATCGAGCAGGAGATCAACGGCGTCGAGAACATGCTCTACATGACGTCGAACTCGTCGAGCGACGGCACCATGTCGCTGCAGATCGCCTTCAAGGTCGGCACCAATCTCGATCAGGCCAACGTGCTCGTGCAGAACCGCGTCGCCGTGGCCCTGCCGAAGCTGCCGGCCGAGGTGCGCAATCTCGGCGTCACCACGCGCAAGCGTTCGCCGGACCTGCTGCTCGTCGTGCACATGCTGTCGCCGGACGAGAGCTACGACCAGATCTACATCTCCAACTACGCGCTGATCCGGGTGCGCGACCAGCTGCTGCGGCTCGACGGGGTCGGCGACATCACCGTGTTCGGGGTGCGCGAATATGCGCTGCGCGTGTGGCTGCAGCCGGACAAGCTGTCGGCCTACGCGCTCACCACCACCGACGTGGTGGCGGCCATGCAGGAGCAGAACGTGCAGGTGGCGGGCGGCGCGCTCGGCGCGCCGCCGGCCGCCTCCGACAACGCCTTCCAGCTCGTGGTGCAGACGCAGGGACGCTTCAGCAACCCGCGGCAATTCTCCGAGATCATCATCAAGTCGTCGGAAGGGCGGCTGGTGCGGCTCGGCGACGTGGCCAGCATCCAGCTCGCGGCGCGCGACTACAACCTCAACTCGTATCTCAACGGCAAGCCGGCCATCGGCATCGGCGTCTACCAGCGGCCTGGCACCAACGCGCTGCAGGCGGCCGACGACGTGATCGCCAAGATGGAGCAGATCAAGCAGGACTTCCCCAAGGGCATCGACTACCGCATCGCCTACAACCCGACGGAATTCGTGCGGCAGTCCGCCAACGCGGTGTACAAGACGCTGTTCGAGGCGCTGCTCCTCGTGGTCCTGGTGGTCATCGTCTTCCTGCAGTCGTGGCGCACCGCCCTCATCCCCATCGTCGCCATCCCGATCTCGCTCATCGGCACCTTCGCGTTCATGGCGGCGTTCGGCTTCTCGCTTAACAACCTCACCCTGTTCGGCCTGGTGCTGGCCATCGGCGTCGTGGTCGACGACGCCATCGTGTTCGTCGAGAACGTCGAGCGCAACATCGCGGCCGGCATGAGCCCGCGCGAGGCCGCCCACAAGACCATCGACGAGGTGGGCACCGCCATCATCGCCATCGGGCTGGTGCTGCTGGCGGTGTTCGTGCCCACCGCCTTCGTGCCCGGCATCACCGGCCAGTTCTACCGGCAGTTCGCGCTGACCATCGCGGCCTCCACCATCATCTCGACCTTCGTGTCGCTGACCCTGTCGCCAGCGCTGTGCGCGCTGCTGCTCAAGCCGCACGACGCGCACCGACGGCCGCGCTTCTTCCTGTTCCGCTTCGCGCATTGGCTGGGCGACCGCTTCAACTGGGGCTTCGACAAGTCGGCCGGCGGCTACGCGGCGGCGGTGCGCGGCATCACCCGGCGCCGGGCGCTCATCGCCGTCGGTCTCCTCGTCTTCGCGGGCCTCGGCTACGCCACGGCATGGATCAGCAAGCGCGTGCCGGTCGGCTTCATACCGGCGCAGGATGGGGGCTATCTGCTGGCCAGCGTGCAGCTGCCGGACGGCGCCTCGCTGACGCGCACCGACGAGGTCATGAAGCGCGTCTCCAAGATCGTCCAGGGGACCCCCGGCGTCGCCGATTCGGTGGAGATCATCGGGCTTTCCGGCGCCACCTTCACGACGGCCACCAGCCAGGCCCTCATCTTCGCGCCGCTCAAGCCGTTCGCCGAACGCTACGCACAGGGATTGAGCTCGGACGTGATCGCCGACGACCTCGTCGACCGGCTGCGGGTGATCAGGGAGGCCAACATCGTCGCCTTGCCGCCGCCGCCGGTGCGCGGCCTCGGCACGGCCGGCGGCTTCAAGATGCAGGTGCAGGACCGCTCGGGCGTCGGCCTGCAGCAGCTTCTCGCCTCGTCGCGCGAATTGGTGAGCCGCTCCTTCGACGAGAACCGCGACAGGCTGGAGCGCGTCTTCACCACGTTCGGCGTCAACACGCCGCAAATCTATCTGGAGATCGATCGCACCAAGGCGCGCATGCTCAACGTGCCCTTGGCCAACGTCTTCAACACCATCCAGGTCAATCTCGGCGGCGCCTACGTCAACGACTTCAACGCCTTCGGCCGCGTCTACCAGGTGCGCGCACAGGCCGAAGAATCGTTCCGCGACGACCGCGAGCGCATCCTGCGGCTCAAGGTGCGCAGCGCCTCGGGCGAGCTCGTGCCGCTCGGCTCGCTCGTCGCCATCAAGGACGTGGCGGGGCCCGACCTCGTGCAGCGCTTCAACATGTTCACCACCGTGCCGGTGCAAGGCCAGACCAAGAAGGCGGTGTCGTCCGGCACCGGCCTCGACATCATGGAGGCGCAAGCCCGCGAACGTGCTGCCGGACGGCATCGGCTACGAATGGACGGAGCTTGCCTTCCAGGAGCGGGCGGCCGGCAACACTTCGGTGTACATTTTCGCCCTCTCGGTGCTGTTCGTCTTCCTGGTGCTGGCCGCGCTCTATGAGAGCTGGGCGCTGCCGCTGGCCATCATCCTGATCGTGCCGCTGTCGGTTCTCTCGGCCATGATCGGCGTCATGCTGCGCGGCATGGACAACAACATCCTGACCCAGGTCGGCTTCGTCGTGCTCATTGGGCTTGCGTCCAAGAACGCCATCCTCATCGTCGAGTTCGCCCGCCAGGCGGAGGAAGAGGGCAAGGCGCGGGTGGCGGCCGTCGTGCACGCCGCACGGCTCGGCTACGCCCCATCCTGATGACCGCCTTCGCGTTCATCCTCGGCGTCGTGCCGCTGGTGGTGGCGACCGGTCCCGGCGCAGAGATGCGCCAGGCGCTGGGCACGGCTGTGTTTGCCGGCATGTTGGGAGTGACGTTTTTCGGGCTATTCCTGACGCCGATCTTCTACGTGGCCATCCGCAACGGCGTCGATTGGCTGAGCCGCAGGCGAAGGAGCGGCCGGCCGGCCCCCGCCCCGGCGGAATAAGGGGACCCCTTCGATGAGCATGCAGAAATTCGGCGTCGGCCAGGCGGTGAAGCGCGTCGAGGATCAGCGCCTGATCACCGGCCAGGGCCGCTACACCGCCGACGTCGTGGTGCCGCGCGCCGCCACCGCCGTGCTGGTGCGCAGCCCTCACGCCCATGCCCGCTTCAAGATCGGCGACCTTGGCGCGGTGCGGGCCATGCCCGGCGTGCTGCTCGTGCTCACGCATCCCGACATCGCCCATCTCGGGCCGCTGCCATGCATCGGCACCGCCGGCCTCGAAATCCCGATCCCCGAATACCCGGTTCTGGCCCGCGACACGGCGCGGCATGTGGGCGACGCCATCGCCTTCATCGTCGCCGAGACGGAGGCGCAAGGGCGCGACGCCGTCGAGGCCCTTCCGGTCGAGTGGCAGCCGCTGCCGGCGGCAATCGGCATCGTGGGCGCCGAGAAGGCGAACGCGCCGCTGGTGTGGCCGGACGTCAAGTCGAATGTCGTGTTCGACACGCGTCTCGGCGACAAGGCCAAGACGGATCGCGCCTTCGAGAAGGCCGAGAAGCGCATCAGCTTCACGGTGGTCAACAACCGCATCGTCGCCAACTACATGGAGCCGCGCGCCTGTCTCGCCGAATACGACGACAGGACGCAGCGCTGGACGCTGACCGTCGGCAGCCAGGGGGCCAACACCATCCGCGACGTGACGGCGCAATTCGTCATGAAGGTGCCGCCCGAGCGCATGCGCGTCGTCACGCCCGACGTGGGCGGCGGCTTCGGCACCAAGATCTGGATCTATCGCGAATACCCGCTGTGCGCGGTGGCGGCCGAGAAGCTGAAGCGGCCGGTGCGCTGGGTGTCGGACCGGACCGAGCATTTCGTCGCCGACACGCACGGGCGCGACAACCTCACGACGCTCGAAATGGCGCTCAGCGCGCGCGGCAAGTTCCTCGGCCTGCGCGTCGACCTCAAGGCCGACATGGGCGCCTATCTCTCCATCTACGCGCCGTTCATCCCCAATGTCGGGGCGCGCATGTCGACGGGCGTCTACGACATCCCGGCCGCCGACATCCGCATCCGCGGCTACTACACGCACACGACGCCGGTCGACGCCTATCGCGGCGCCGGCCGGCCGGAAGCCGCCTATGTGCTCGAGCGCTTCGTCGACTATATCGCGCGCAGCCTCGGCAAATCGCCCGAGGCGCTGCGGGTCATGAACTTCGTCAGCCCGGCCAAGATGCCGTACAAGACGCAGACCGATCGCTGCTACGACACCGGCGAGTTCGAAGGCCATATGCGCCGCGCCATGGAGCTCGCCGACTGGGACGGCTTCAAGGATCGGCTCAAGCAGTCGAAGCGAAGCGGCCGCATCCGCGGCATCGGGCTCGCCTCCTACATCGAGGCGTGCGCCGGCGGCGGCGCCGAAGGGGCCGAGGTGCGCATCGAGAAGGACGGCTCGGCGACCGTGCTCATCGGCACGCAGTCGACCGGGCAGGGGCACGAGACGGCCTTCGCGCAGCTCGTGTCGGAGGTGCTCGACCTGCCGCCCGAGCGCGTGCGCGTGTTGCAGGGCGACACCGACATCATCAAGCAGGGCGGCGGCACCGGCGGCTCGCGCTCCATTCCGGTGGGCGGCGCCTCGGTGGCGGGCGCCTCCAAGACGCTCGCCGAGAAGCTGAAGACGCTCGCCGCCGAGGCCCTGGAAGCCGGCGCCGCCGATCTCGAAATCGCCGGTGGCGCCGTGCGCATCGCCGGCACCGACCGGGCGATGGACTTCGCGGCCATCGCAGCGCTGCCGCAGGCGACGCCCGAGACGCTCAGCGCCAAGGACGATTGGACGCCGCCCGAGTTCACCTATCCCAACGGCACGCATGTCTGCGAGCTCGAGATCGAGCCGGACACCGGCAATGTGTCGATCACCCGCTACACGGTGGTCGACGATTTCGGCGTCACCTTGAATCCGCTGCTGCTCGCCGGCCAGGTGCATGGCGGCGCGGCACAAGGCATCGGCCAGGCGCTGCACGAGCACACGGTCTTCGACAGCGAAGGGCAGCTCGTCTCGGCCTCGTTCATGGACTACCAGATGCCGCGGGCGGCCGACATGCCGTCCTTCACGTTCGAGACGCGCAACGTCCGCTCCACGACCAATATCCTTGGCATGAAGGGGGCGGGGGAGGCGGGCGCCATCGGCTCGACGCCGGCCGCCATGAACGCGGTGTGCGACGCGCTTTTCCGGGCCTATGGCATCGCCCACATGGACATGCCGGTCACGCCGGCCCGGCTGCATGCCGCCATCACGGGGGCCCGGTTGAAGCAAGCCGGATAAGCTGCTTTTCTGACGAAATCTTTTGTTGGAATAATGCCAAGGTTGTGGTGTTGATTGGGGTGTCCGGACCGATACCGGGCCGTATAAAGACCCGCCTCAAGACTGTTCCAAAGACCTAGGGGAGAACCGATGATCCGACCCGTTATCGTCACCGTGGCTGTCGCGATTGGTGTCACCGCCGTCGTCGCCCAAAGCGATCCCATTGCCGAGCGCCGTGCCATCATGAAGGCCAACGGTGGCGCCGCGCGGACAGCGTCGCAAATGCTCAAGGGCGACGTGCCCTTCGATCTCGCCAAGGCGCAAGAGATCTTCGCGGGCTTCCAGACGGCGGCCGCCAAGATGCCGGCCCTCTACCCGGACAATTCCAAGACGGGCGGCGAAACGACGGCCAACGAGAAGGTCTGGACCAACTCGGCGGCGTTCAAGGCGGCCTTCGACAAGTTCGCGGCCGAACTCCAAGGCTGCTGCGGCCAGCACCAAGGATCTCAATTCGTTCAGGGCGGCGTTCGGCCCGGTGGCGCAGAACTGCCAGTCCTGCCACACCACGTTCCGCAAGCCGACGTAGGGCGCTCGGGCACGATCCGTTTCCATCGCAACGGATCGCGCTCGATGATTCTCGATTGGCGCATGATCCCATCCGAAACCGCGCGCGTCGTTCGGGATCATGCGGCCCTCGCGCCAGGCTTCAAGACATTGCATGATGGAAGGGCGAACCTCGGTTCGCCCTTTTCGATTCCCGGGGATTTCTCGCCATGAAGCGGCTTCTCGTCGTGCTCGTCCTGCTCGCCATCGTGGGCCTTGCGGTGTTCTTCATCGTCACCAGCCCGTCGATCATGCAGAGCGCCGGCACCGAGCCGATCCCGGCGGGCGAGCCCAATCTCGCCAACGGCAAGATCGTGTTCACGGCGGGCGGCTGCGAATCCTGCCACGCCGTTCCCAAACAGCCCGACAAGACGCGGCTTGGCGGCGGCCTCGGGCTCGGGTCGCCGTTCGGCACTTTCTATGCGCCCAACATCTCGCCGCATCCGCGCGACGGCATCGGCCAATGGACGCCGCAGCAGTTCCTGCGCGCCATGCGGGCCGGCGTCTCGCCGCAGGGGACACATTACTTCCCCGCCTTTCCGTACTCGGCCTACCAGCGGCTTGCGGCGGCGGACGTGCGCGACCTGTTCGGCTATCTCAAGACGCTGCCGCAGGTCGAGGGCAAGGTGCGCGACCACGCCGTGCCGTTCCCCTTCAACATCCGCCGTTCGCTCGGCGGCTGGAAGCTCCTGTTCCTGGACGGCAAGCCGTTCACGCCTGATCCCAGCAAGAGCGCGTCGTGGAATCGCGGTGCCTATCTGGTCGAAGGTATGGCGCATTGCGCCGAGTGCCATAGCACCCGCAATTTCATGGGCGGCATCGTCTCGGGCAAGCGCTTTGCCGGCGGCCCCGACCCGGAAGGCAAGGGCGTCATCCCCAACATCACGCCCGACAAGCAGACCGGCATCGGCAACTGGACGAAGGGCGATCTCGTCGAGCTTCTCACCACCGGCTTCACGCCGGAATTCGACTCCGTCGGCTCGACCATGGGCGAGGTGGTGCAGAACACCAAGCAGCTGTCGCAAGCCGACCGTGAGGCGATCGCCGAATACATCCTGTCGCTGGCGCCGATCAACAATCCGATACGCAAGAGGAAGAAATAGGCGCGGCGGCGACGGCGAGCCGTTCTGGGGAGGCGACCGGCTCGCTCAAGTGGAACGGCGCGCCGGCGAGGCTGCGTCGGTGTCGGAGCTGGACCGCCGTGAATGACGCGGGCGTTCCGGCAAAACCGTCTTATCCTTGCGGCATGTCACAGGAGAGCACAGCGACACGCTCGAGCCGCCGGGCCGTCATCACCACCCTCGGCATCATGCAGATCCTCGGCTGGGGCTCGACCTACTATCTGCTGTCGGTGCTGGCCAAGCCCATCTCGGCCGACATGGGCTGGCCGCTCTCTGTGCTCATCGGCGGCATGTCGGCCGGCATGGTCGCCAGCGGCCTCGTGTCGCCCCGCGTCGGACGGACCATCGATGGCATCGGCGGCCGGGCCACGCTGGCGCTGAGCTCCATCCTGTTCGCCTGCGGGCTCGTGGCGCTCGGCACCGCCCAGAATCTACCGTGGTATTTCGCCGCCTGGCTCATCATCGGGGCGGGCATGGGGTGCGGACTCTATGATGCAGCCTTCGCCACCCTCGGCCGGCTCTATGGCGCGGAGGCGCGTGGCGCCATCGGCTCGCTCACCCTGTGGGGCGGCTTCGCCAGCACCGTGTGCTGGCCGCTGAGCGCGCTGCTTGTCGAGACGATGGACTGGCGGCGGGCCTGCTTTGTGTACGCGGCCATCCAGCTCGTGATCGCGCTGCCCGCCCATCTCGTTGTCCTGTCCGGCGCGCCGCCACCCGCGCTTACGACGCCGACGACATCGGCGAGCCTACCGGCCGCTACGCGGCGGAGCGGCAATATCGTGCCGGTCCTGATGATCATCCTGACGCTCATGGCCGTCACCTCGTCGGCGGTCGCGGTGCACCTCGTCATCATGCTGCAGGCGCGCGGCCTCGATCTCGCGGCGGCCGTCGGCCTCGGCGCCTTGCTCGGCCCGTCCCAGGTGGCGGCCCGCGTCGTCGAGCGCATCGTTGGCCACCGCTATCATCCGCTGTGGACGCTGCTTGTCGCGACGGTGCTGATCGCCGTCGGACTTTCGTTGCTGCTGCTGCAGCTGCCGCTGATTGGCGCGGCGCTCGTCCTCTATGGCGCCGGAAACGGGATTTACACAATCGCGCGCGGTGCCGTGCCGCTCGTGCTGTTCGGGCCCGGCGGCTACGCAACGCTGATGGGAAGGCTGGCGCGGCCTTCCGCTCTCGCCTCGGCCATCGCGCCCTGGCCCGCCGCCTTGGCGCTGGAGACGGGCGGCGCGCCGTTCCTGCTTGCCATTCTGACGGCTTGCGCCGTGGCGGCCGTGGCGCTCGTGGTGCTGCTGTTCAGAATGCGGCCGGCGGCGCCTTAGAGCCCGGTGATCTTCGGGTCCGGCCTCCACAGCACGTTGCGCGCCGCGTGTCGGTGAGGGCGCGCACGCGACGGACACGTTTCACCTGCTATTGTTCGAGCATCGCGCCGAGTGTGCGCCAGGAGAAACACAATGGCTGCGCTCACCTCCAACAAGGCGGGCTCCGGCAGGCTGGCTTGGCTGTTCCCGGCCAACATGCAGGAGATCGCCTTCAAGCCCGTGGCCGGCGGCTACGTGTTCAAGGCGCCGAACCCGATGTTGTTCGGCAAGAGCCGTCACGTGCTGCTCACCGAGGCGCAGAAGAACGAGATCATGGCCATGCGCCCGAGCCCCCGCCAGGGGACTCTTGCCGTCGTCGTTGGCCTCGGGGTGGCGATCATCGTGGGCCTCGCCACGGCGTTCAGCGCCAGGTCGCCGATCATGTGGGTCGGCATCGCCGCGCTGCTGCTGCTGATCACCATGGTGAGCAACACCCGCTACGGCCGCATGGTGGCGCCGGTGGTGGCCAAGGCGGAGCCGACCGATCAGCGCATCACCTTCATGGATCGGCTGAGGCGTCAGGCCGAGACGTGGCCGATGAAGGGGCTCATGCTCTTCGCCGGCATCCACGTGCTGATGTTCGTGGGGCAGGCCGCCGCGGCCTATGCCGACCGCAACGCGCCGCCCGCCGATTTCACGTGGCTGCCCTATATGGGCATGGCGCTGTTCGGCTTCTTCGCGATCTATATGCTTATGCTGATCGCCATCAGGATGCGCGGCGCGGGGCGCTAGCCGCTGGGCTTCATGATGCACACCATGGTGGCGCGGCCGGGCGCGGTGCCGAGGCAGCGCACCACGTGACGGCGGTCGCAGTGATAGCGCAGCGTCTCGCCGGCCTGCGCCCGCTCGATTGAGCCCGCGACCTCGACCTCGAAGGCGCCATCGCGCACCGACAGGCATTCGACGGAGCCGCGCTGATGCGCCTCCAATTCCAGCACGGCGCCCGGCTCGGCCTCGATCTCGTACCATTGCAGCCAGTCGACGGTCCTGATCCAGCCGATGATAGTGAGGCGCATCTTGCCGTCGTCGGACACCAGGATCGGCGTGTCGGCGCGGGCCGTCTTGTCGATGAAGGGCTCGTCGTCGGCGCGCGCCAGCACGTCCTCGATGGGAACGTCGAGGGCCTGTGACAGACGCCAGACGGTGGCCAGGGTGGGGTTGGTCTCGTTGCGCTCGATCTGGCTGATGATCGACTTGGCGACGCCCGACTGTTCGGCGAGCTCGCCGAGGGACAAATTGTGCGCCTTGCGCAGCTTCTGCACCGTCTTGCCGAGCTGGTCCGACAGGGCACGGGCGCCGCTGTCGAACTGCCGTACGCGCTCCTTGCCCTCGACGGCCATGACCCGCTCGTTCCGCAAACCGGACGTTTGTTTGATACGCCGGACAATGTGCCGGAGCCAGGGCGGCGGTTCAAGCTGCTTTCCGCCGCAGGCTTGGGTCAGGGTGAATCTAGAGGCCGCCCCAGCGCATGAGCGCCACGGCCGCAACAGCCGCAAAGGTGGCCAGGAAGTCGTTGCCGAGGAGCTTCATGGTCAGGCCGGCCACCAGGATGCCGACGATCTCGGGCGGCCGGCCGGCGGCGGCCGCCGGGGCCACGATCCCCACCATGACGGCAAGCGGGATGGCGCGCAGCGCCGCCTCGAGCCGCGGCGTCACGGGCACGAAGCGCATCACCACGAAGCCGCCGACCCGGCACGCGAAGGCGGCAAGCGCCATGGCGGCGAGCGCCACGAGATATTCCGGGCTCGTGGTCATCGCGCCGGCCGCCACAACGCGAAGGCGATCGCCGCCCCGGCAAGCCCCGCCGCCACGATGGTCCAGCCGACCGAGGCGACGCGGCTCACGGCGAGCGCCACGACGAGGGCGCCGAGGGCCGGCGCGATATCGCCGCGGCCGCGCCACAGCCCGATGCCGAGGGCGGCTGCGAAAGCCACCAGCACGAAGTCGAGGCCGAAGCGCGCCGGATCGGCAACGGCGCTGCGGGCGACATAGCCCACGAGGGTTCCGACCTGCCAGGGCAGGTACATGACGAGGCCGGAGCCGAACAGGAAGCCGGCGTCGCGCTCGCCCGCCGCGTAGCGCTGCATCGACAGCGCCCAATTGCCGTCGCCGAGAACGAACAGGGTCGGATAGACCTGGGCGCCCGGCAGGCCGCCGAGCCACGGCCGCAGCGCCGCGCCATAGAGGACATAGCGCGCGTTGATGACGAGGATGGTGGCGGCGGCGGCAAGCACCTGCGGCTCGCTGGTCCAGCCCTGCAGCACGGCGAGCTGGCCGGAGCCGGAATAGACGAAGACGCTCATCAACAGCGCCTCGAGGACCGACAGCTTGGCGTCGCCGGCGAGGACGCCGAACACCATGCCGAAGCCGAGGATGCCGGGGGCCAGCGTCTGGCCTTGCACGAAGCCGGCCACGACGCCGCGGCGGGTGAAGGTCACGGGAGGTTGGGACATGCGGGGAGGGGGTATGCGGGCGAGATCGTCCGGTCGATTATAGTGCGCGCCGGGCTTTTGAACTAGCATCGGCGTGAGATGCAAGCGTGGCAGTCGTAGCGGACGAAACCGGGAGGGATCGATGGCGGACTTCGTTTTCGTTGGCGCGGCAGGAAGTCCGGCGGGCGGATCGAGCGCGCAGACCCGGGGCCTCTACCGGCTCGATGTCAACAGCGGCGAATGGCAAAGGCTCGCCGGCGGGCTGCCGGACAGCGTGGAGATCCGCTGCATCGTCACGCATCCAAAAGACCCGCGCATCGTCTACGCCGGAGCGCAGAACGGCGTCTATCGCAGTTCCGACAGCGGCGCTTCGTGGCGTCTGCTCGCTCTTCCCGGAAAGGAAAAGGTCGTCTGGTCGATCCTGATCCACCCCAAGGACACCGACACGATCTATGTGGGCACCGAGAATACGACGATCTATCGCAGCAAGGACGGCGGCGAGCGTTTCGAGGAACTGACCTTCCCGGAACCGAAGGGCGCGGTGCGCATGACTTTTCCGACGCGCGTTCTGCGCCTGGCGATCG
The DNA here is from genome assembly GCA_963812775.1 of uncultured Alphaproteobacteria bacterium. GTDB lineage: Bacteria > Pseudomonadota > Alphaproteobacteria > Rhizobiales > Beijerinckiaceae > CAWEWH01. The sequence goes on along the minus strand of CAWEWH010000009.1, from coordinate 84,707 downwards.
ACCCGAACAACGCCGATGAAATCTACGTCGCCCTCGAGGTGGCCGGAATGGTGCGCAGCCTCGACGGCGGCCGCACCTGGCAAAACTGCAATCCGAACCTTCTCGAGTTCACCAAGCAGGCCCGCTACAAGAGCCGCATCGTCAGCGACACCGACACCGAAGGCATGATGGACTTGCACGCCTTGACGATGAGCCCGGCAAAGCCGGGAACCGTCTTCCTCGCCAATCGCATGGGGCTGTTTCGAAGCACCGACCGCGCCTCGACCTGGGCCGACATGGATGTGGGCCGCTTCTCGCCGCTGACCTATGCGCGGGACGTGCGGGTGTCGCCCCACGATCCGAACACCATGTATGCGGCGCTGAGCGTCGCGGCGGTGAGCGACGCTGGTTCGCTGTATCGGAGCCGCAATCTCGGCGAGACATGGGAGCGGTTCGATCATGGCGTTGCCATCGAAAGCACGCTCATGACCATCGCGGCGAGCCACTCAAACCCGCAGTGCGTCTATTGCGCGGCCCGCGGCGGCCAGGTGTTCGGCACCGAGGACAGCGGCAAGACGTGGCAGTCCTACAGGCTGCCGGATGGCGCGCAGGGGGTTTATTCGCTGGCGGCAAGCTGATCGGCGACGATTGGCACGGGCGGCGAACGCCGCGGTCGCACGTTCCACCGGCGACATGCGGCGAAGGCTAGGCCGCCGAACGTTTGTGGGCGAGGAGCGCCTTGCCGAAGGCTTCGAACAGGGCGCGGTTCACCGGGCTCGTCTGCGGATCATATTCGGCGTGCCATTGCACGCCCAACGCGAAGCTCGAGGCATCGGCGATGCGGATCGCCTCGATGGTGCCGTCCTCGGCCACACCCTCGGTGACGACGCGCGGGCCAGGCTCGAGGATGCCCTGACCGTGAAGCGAGTTGACGCGTATCGTCTCGCAGCCGAGGAGGCGGGCGAAGACGCCGCCGCGCATCAGGTGCACGTCATGGCGCTCGGAGAAGACGACCGTGGGATCGGGATGAAACTCGCCGCTCTCGAGCCGCGGCGCCCGATGGTTCATGCGTCCGGGCAGCTCGCGAATTTCCGGATGCAGCGAGCCGCCGAAGGCGACGTTCAATTCCTGAAGGCCACGGCAGATGCCGAATATCGGCACGCCGCGGGCGACGCAGGCTTCGATCAACGGCAAGGCCACAGCGTCGCGGGCGTCGTCGTAGGGCTCATGGCTGGGATGCGCCTCGGCGCCGAAGCGCGTCGGGTGAACGTTGGCGCGGGCGCCGGTCAGCAGCACGCCGTCGACCACGTCGAGCAGCGCGCCGATATCGGTGATCTCCGGAGCGCCGGCAAAGATCAACGGCAGGGCGCGCGTGACCTCGGCGACGGCGCGCAGGTTGCGCTCGCCCGTCACCTGGACGGCGTGGCGCTCGTTGATGAGGTGCGCGTTACCGATGACGCCAACCACGGGCCTGCGCATCGCCTGTCCTTACTCTCCTTCGGTCACGTTAAGGCGGAACCATAAAGCGTTTCGCCGCCACGTCGTAGTCGGAATAGCCCAAGGTGGCGCGAAGCTCCGCTGCGGGAAGGGCGCTTGCCGCTTCCGCCTCGCCGGCCAGCAAGGCCGCAAGCCCCGCCTTCATGCCGGCCGCCACCGGCGACAGCATGGCGGTCGGGTAGGTGGCGATCTTGAAGCCGAGGGCGGCCGCATGCGCGCGCGACGGCGTGGCCCGCGGCGCGCCTGGCGACAGCACCACAAAGGAGGGCCGGCCGGCGGCCGCCGCGAGGCCCCGCCGCATCTCGCCCTCGTCGGCGGGCGAGTCCAGGAACATAAGGTCGGCGCCTTCCTCGACATACATCTCGATGCGGGCCACGGCCTCGTCGATCCCCTGGGTCGGCCGGCAGTCGGTACGCGCCAGGATCAGGATGCCGCTGTCCTTGGCGGCCTCGACGGCGGCGCGCATCTTCATGCGTGCCTCCTCGCGCCCCAGGCAGGCCTTGCCGGCCGCCGTGAGGGCGCGCGGGGTGATCTTGTCCTCGATCAGGATGGCGGCCGCGCCGGCGCGCCCGTAGGCGCGAACCGTGCGCTGCACGTTCATGGCGTTGCCGTAGCCGTGGTCGCCGTCGGCGAGAACCAGAGTGCGTGGGGCCGCGCCGCGCACCATGTCGAAGCTGTCGCGCATCTCGGCGAACGAGATGAGGTCGAGATCGGGGCCGCCCAGCCGGCTCGCCGCCACGCAGGAGCCGGACAAGAACGCCGTCTCGAAGCCGGCCGCGGCGGCGAGCTTGGCGCTCAGCCCGTCCCAGACGGCCGGCATGACGACAAGGTCGGGCCCGGCCAGCAGAGCACGCAGAAGATCGGGAGGGGTCATGCCGGCTCTTACGCGACTTTCTGCTGCATGTGCGGGAACATGGCCTCAAGTGCCTCGCTGTCCATCTCGGTCTTGAACTTATGCTTCTCGCGGAGGGCGACGGCGCGCTGCGCGGCGGGGCGGGCGCTGATCTCGTCGACGAGCCGCTTGAGGTTCTTGAATTTGTCCCAGGCCGTGTCGCCCAAGATCATCGGCACGAGACGCGCCCAGCCCCACACGTCCATGTCGACGATGGTGTAGGTGTCGCCCAGCATGTAACGGCGCGCGGCCAGACGCGCGTCCAGAATCCCGAAATGACGCTGCGCCTCGAAGACGTAGCGATTGATCGCGTATGGCAGCTTCTCCGGCGCGTAGTTGCGGAAGTGCACCGCCTGGCCCGCATAGGGGCCGACGCCGGAGGCGACGAACATCAGCCACGACAACAGCTCGCCGCGCGCCGCGGGGGTGCCGGGCGGCAGGAACTTGCCGGTCTTGTCGGCGAGGTAGAGCAGGATGGCGTTGCTGTCGAAGACGACCGCGTCGCCGTCGACGATGGCCGGCACCTTGGCGTTGGGATTGACGGCGAGATAGGCTGGCTTGTGCTGGTCGCCCCTGCGGGTGTCGACGGGGATCGGCTCGTAGGGGAGCCCGGCTTCCTCGAGAAAGAGCGCGACCTTGGTCGGATTGGGGGCGCCGCTGTAATAGAACTTCAACATCGCTGCATTCCTGTCGTTGCCGGGAAACCCCAAGAGGACCTTGGGAAGTCGCGTGGGCCATGGCGGACCGGGAGAATTGCCGCCTGGCTTGCCGCCGTCAATGGCGGGCTTCGCGGCTCCCCCGGCCTCGATGGGCGAGGCGCTTGAAATTTTCCGGGCGCCGGCGCCTGATAGGATGGTAGAACATCGAAGACGCGGCCAGATCGCGCGTCTCGCAGGGAAACCGCAACATGGCTCTCGCCCAGACAGAAGTCCGCAAACCGATCCCCTTCGACGTCAACCACCTGGACAGGCTCCTCGACGACGCCGGCATCGACGTGCTCGTGGCCACCTCGAAGCACAATGTCCAGTATCTGCTCGGCGGCTACCGCTTCTTCTTCTTCGACACCATGGATGCGATCGGCGTCAGCCGCTATCTGCCGGCGCTGATCTATCGCAAGGGCAAGCCCGAGCAGGCGGCCTATATCGGCTGCGGCATGGAGACCTACGAGGAGCGAGCTCGGCAAATTCTGGCCCAGCAATCTCGATCTGTCGGTGCTCGGCAGCAAGGAGACGATGCAGCACGCGCTGGCTCACATCAAGAAGCTCGGCGGCGTGCGACGGGTGGGCGTCGAGTTCGGCTTTCCTGCCGGCCGACGGCGAGGGCGTCCTGCGCCAGGGCCTGTCCAATTGCGACATCGTCGATGCCGTGTTTCCGCTGGAGCGGCTGCGGGCGAGCAAGACGCCCGAGGAAATCGCCTACCTGCGCGAGGCGTCCGAGCGCGTCGTCGCGTCGATGCTGACGGCCTTTGCGGCCTGCAAGCCCGGCGTGACCAAGCACGAGGTGACCGAGACGCTTGCGCCGCGAGGAAGTCAATCGCGGCCTCGTCTTCGATTACTGCCTGCTCACCGCCGGAACCAGCCTCAATCGCGCCCCCTCCGAGCAGCGCCTTGCTGATGGCGACATCATCTCGCTGGACTCGGGCGGCAACTGCAAGGGCTATATCGGCGATCTCTGCCGCATGGGCTATCCTCGGCGCTAAGCCGGACGCGGAGCTCGTCGATCTGCTGGGCTTCGTCGACGAGGTGCAGCAGGCGGCGCGCAAGCCGATCAAGCGAGGCGGGCGCGGCGGCGACGTGATCGACGTTGCCGAGACGATGCTCGATGCATCACCGCATCGCAAATACACGCACTACATGGCGCACGGCATGGGCCTCGTCACGTCACGAGGCGCCGCGGCTGATGGACAATCCGCGCATCGTCCTATACCGGCCACGACAAGGATCGGCCGCTGGAGAGCGGCATGGTCATCTCCATCGAGACGACGATGTCCCATCCCAGGCGCGGCTTCATCAAGCTCGAGGACACGGTGCTGGTCACCGACGACGGCTACGAAGCGCTCGGCGACACGGCCCGCGGTTGGAACAAGGCGGGACAATAGGCGAGGGCGGCGGCGCACGCCGCCGCCGGCCGGCAGCCTGCGCCCAAGCGCGGCGTTGCGAGGCGGATGCCTAGGCCATCTTGCCGAAGCAGTGCGCGGCAAAATCAAGCGGCGGGCTCGCGGCTCGTCCGCGTCGACGACTCCATCGAACCTGCCGCGAGCGCGAACCGCGTGATGAGCTCGCTGCGCCGCACCCAGAAGGCAGCAATCAGGAACTTTGCCAACGCGTTCGCGTTGAAGGCAAGCTCATGACCCATTCGCGGGTCGTCGCCGCGGCACGCAATCGCGGACTGAAGGGTCTGGAGACGCGCGCGCCGAGGAGTTGGACCCACAACGGAGGCCTGCATGGAAGCCGTCGCGCAAACAACACCCCCGATGGTCGAGGTCCACACATCCGGGCCTTCGTGGTCGGCGATCGTTGCAGGCGCTGTGGTGGCGGCCGCCTTGTCGCTGCTGCTGTTCGCGCTGGGCGCGGGGCTCGGGCTGTCGTCAGTTTCGCCCTGGTCGGGTTCAGGTGTTTCCGCGACGACCTTCAAGGTCGGGGCCGGCATCTACCTTTGCGTTGTCGCCGTCATGGCTTCGAGCGTCGGTGGGTATCTCGCTGCGAGGTTGCGGACCAGGTGGTCCGGCCTGCACACCAACGAAGTGTTCTTTCGCGATACCGCACATGGATTGCTCGCATGGGCCCTCGCCACCTTGCTGAGCGCCAGCGTGTTGGCGTCCGCCACCACGAGAGTTGCCTCGGGCGCAGCGCAGGGCGCGACAGTCGCCGCCTCGCAAGCCGCCCAGAGCAGCCCAGCCGACCTCTACATCGACAAGCTCTTCCGCAGCGGGGCGGTACCGCAAGGCGCATCGGCGCAACCGACCGACAGCGCCGCCGCACGAGCCGAAGTCTTGAGGCTTTGGACGGCAAGCTTCCGCGACCAAGGCGATATCGCGCCTGCCGACCGCGCCTACCTCGCGCAACTGGTCGCCGCTCGGACCGGACTGAGCCCGGCCGACGCCGAGAAGCGCGTGAATGAAACAGTCAGCGAGGCGAAAGCCGCGCTCGACAAGGCGCGCAAGGCGGCCGCGCAGCTCGCCTTCTGGATGACGGCCTCGTTGCTGCTCGGCGCCTTCGCGGCGAGCCTGGCAGCCGTCGAAGGCGGTCAGCTGCGCGACGGCAACTGGAAAGATCGCGTTCTCGTTCCCCGTACCATCTAAGAGGAGCTTGTCATGGGTCGTGGTATTCTGTTGTGGCTATTGGGCGTCCCCATTCCGATCATCATTCTGCTCGCTCTTTTCATGCGCTAACTGCGCAGTCCGAGTTGCTGCGTCGCGCCATAGCTGTAGCGACGCAGCAGCGTGAAATGATGCGTCTGCTTAACGTCAGCTCGAGCCTCCCCATTTAGTCGCGATGGCCAGAACAATCCCCACCGTCACGCTCTACGACGCGTCCAGCCGCAACGCGTACAGCCGCAATGCGTACAGCCAGGGAGACCGGCTGGCGCGAATCGAGGCGCTGGCGCGGCTGCTCGACACGGCGTTTCTCATCCCCGGAACCAATATCCGTTTTGGCTTCGATGCGCTGATCGGACTCGTCCCCGGCATCGGCGATGCCGTCACCTCGATCATCGCCCTGTATATCATCAGCGAAGCGCGGGCCCTTGGCGCGCCGCGCCTGCTGGTCGCCCGCATGCTGGCCAATGTCGCCCTCGAGAGCGTCGTGGGCATTGTGCCGATCGTGGGCGATGCCTTCGACGTTGCGTGGCGGTCCAACCGGCGCAACCTCGCGCTCCTGCGCGACCACCTCGACCGCTCCGCGGCGCGCCGTTGAGCGGCGGTGGCCGCGATCGCATCCGGCGGAGAACCGTTACTGCAGTAGCCGCATCAGCGCACGACCCGCGCGGCTCGCCAGTTCCTTGGCATCAAGCGTCCCATCGTTGTCCGGATTGGCCGCTTTGAAACGCGCTTCGACGAGCGCCATATATTCGTTCTTCTCGAGCGTCGCGTCCTTGTCTGGATTGGCAGCGCTGAACTCTCTGGGCGAGAGGGTCCTCGAGATCTCCTTTCGGTCGAGCTTGCCGTCCTTGTTGCGGTCGAGAGAATCGAAGCGCGCCTCTGCCGCCCTCTTGATCTCGTTGAGGTCAAGCGTCCCGTCGCGATCGGGATCCCATTTCTGAATGAAGGCGCCCGGCGCGAGCCTGCTTCGCTGCGCTTCAGCCCCCGTCGTCAGGGTGGACACCAAGATCGCGAGGCAGATCGTAGACGGATGCCTTGTCATTGTACCTCCTGTCCTGACCTCGAACGTTTCGCCAGCGTCGACGCCCCAACCCCGAGTGGTCATCATACTGCTCGGGCGCGGCGAACTGTGTTCCGAAACGACCAGTGCGTCCGGGGAGTTCCCCTGGCGATCAGGTTGCGTTCAGCGGGCAGGCCATAGATCGGGGCTGATTGACGGCTGACACGTCACGGCGGACACTTCAACCTAAGACGCAAGCCACACCTGAGGTTCCCGCGTGTCACTCTACCTTCGCCTCATCGTCATCACCTGCATCGTGTTGCTTGGAAGCCTCGTCGTCGGAGCCGGCCTGACCTATCGGAATGCGGTCGACCAAGTTCGCATCGAGCTGCAGGCAGCGATGATCGTCGGTGAGCGGCAGCTGCGCAACGCGCTCAACGAGGTTGACCGAGCGCCGGATGTCTCTCGCAACGCGGATCAGATTGTCGCCAATTTCGACGGCGACAGGCACCTGCGCGCATCGCTCGTCGACGGCGACGGCAAGATCCTCGCGTCATCGCGACCCTATCCATCCGACGCTTCCACACCCGAGTGGCTGCATCGCTTGCTCGAGGGGCCGCGGGAGTCGGTCAAGGTCGCCCTGCCGCAAACGTTGAAGACCAATGCGGCGATCCAGTTGGAGACCGACGCCCGCAACGAAATCGCCGAAGAATGGCGCGCGGCCGGCGTGACGCTAACCGTCATGGCCGTCTTTGGCACCTTGGTGCTCCTCCTCATGGCCTGGACCTTGGCCTGGGGCCTCAGGCCCCTGCGAGAACTGTCCGTTGCGTTCGGCCGCCTCGGTGATGGGGACTATCGTCCGCTCGTCGCCGAGACTGGCCCGCGCGAACTCGCCCGACTCTGCCAGGGCTTCAACGACATGGTGAGCCGACTGGCCGAGGCGCGGAACCGCAACGAGGTCCTGCAGGCGCAGCTGCTGGCGGTACAGGAGGAGGAGCGCGCCGACCTCGCGCGCGATCTGCACGATGAGGTCGGCCCGCTGCTCTTCGCGGTGAGCGTGGACGCCACGATGATCAAGCAGCTTGCGAAAGACGGCGATGCCGATCAGGTCGTGGCACGAGCTCATGCGATCGGCGAAAGCGTCGGCGAGATGCAACAGCTCGTGAAGAGCATTCTCGGTCAATTGCGATCCGGCGCCCTGCTCGATCTCGGGTTAGCATCGGCCCTCGATTTTCTCATCAAGTTCTGGCGACAGCGTCATCCCGACATCGCCTTCGAGCTGTCGTGCATTGAGGACGGATTTGGAGCATCCGTCGATGCGGTCGTCTATCGCGTCGTCCAGGAAGCGGTCAGCAATGCCGTCCGGCACGGCCAGCCGCAGGCCGTTGGTATCGAGATAGCGCGCGACAACGATCGTTCCATTGTCGTCAGCGTCCGCGACAACGGTTCCGGCCTCGGCGAAAAGCGGCACGCGTTCGGGTTCGGACTTACTGGGATGCGCGAGCGTGTGACGGCCCTCGCCGGAACCCTGACAGTACTCAGCGGCGCCGGCAGAGGCCTGGTCGTTCAGGCGCGCCTACCAGTCTCGTCGCATCAGCGTCGCGACGTGGATGCGCTCAGCCACGGCCTACCCGCATGATCATCCTGGTCGTCGATGATCACGTCATCGTCCGCGAGGGTGTCCTGCGGCTGCTCATGGCCACGCTCGATGCGCCCCAGCTCAAGCAGGCTTCGGGCCGCGATGCCATCGCGCTCTTTCAGGCGAGCCGCCCGGATCTCGTGATTCTCGATCTGAACCTCGACGGGGTAAGCGGCCTGGAGATTCTGAAGCGGCTGCTGCTCGAGGATCCGAAGGCCAAGATTCTGGTGTTCAGCATGCATACCGAGCCCGTCTACGCCGCGCGCGCCCTCGCGATGGGTGCGCGCGGCTATGTCAGCAAGTCGGCTTCAGCGGAAGAGCTCGTCGCCGGCGTCAGAAACGTCCTCGATGAGCGGCGGCACGTCGAGGCAGACATTGCAGCCCAACTCGCTCTCGATCCGCCGAAGGACGGCGATCCCCTTCGGCTCCTCACCAATCGAGAGGTCGACATCATGCGCCTGCTCGGCGAGGGCAAGAGCCTGACCGGTATCGCGGCCGCCCTCGGGGTCTCCTACAAGACCGTTGCCAACACCTGCGGGATCATCAAGGAGAAGCTGATGTGCGAGCGGACCGCCGACCTGGTTCGGTTGGCCGTGGAGCTGCGCCAGAGATAGGTCCGGTGCGCGGGAGGAGGTCGCTTGTGACAGTTTGGCAACTCCCGTGCTTCCGAGGCACGGTGAAGACTGATTTCGGGATTTTTTCCCGTAGCTTCTGCAGATAACCGACGCTCATACTCACCCGACCCCGAATGGGGCGTGTGTGCTCTTGGGGGAGGCGATGGCGTCGGCTTTCAGGAAAGGCCGCCTGGGGCGTCGGTTTATCGCGCCCGCGCTGGGGCTTGGCCTGTGCGCCTTTGCCGGCGTGGCGACAGCCCAAGAGGTCGAGCTGCCACCGATCGTCGTCAGCCCGTCGCCAGGGCAGGGGAGCACGATCAATCTCGACAAGGTGCCGGGCTCGGTGCAAACGCTCACCGCGCAGGACTTCGAGCGAGACCGCCAATACACGCCCCTCGACTCGCTCGCCCGACAGACGCCGGGGGTGAGCCTCAGCGACGTCCAGGGCAGCTCCGTCGCCCAGGATCTGCGCTATCGGGGGTTCACCGCGTCGCCGCTCCAAGGCACGCCACAGGGTCTCGCCGTCTATCAGAACGGCGTGCGCCTCAACGAAGCCTTCGGCGACACCGTGAACTGGGACCTCATCCCGCTCGTTGCCGTCAACCGCCTCGACATTTTCGGCAACAACCCGGTGTTCGGGCTCAACGCCCTGGGGGGCGCCGTCAACATCGAGATGAAGAACGGCTTCACCTGGCAGGGGTTCGAGACGCAGGCGCTTGGCGGCTCCTACGGGCGCTTCAGCGGCTCCATGCAGTACGGCGTGCAGAAAGACGCCTTCAGCCTCTACGTCGCGGCCGACGCGCTGCGCGACAAGGGCTGGCGCTACGAGTCGCCCACGCGCATCGAGCGCGCCTATGCCGACCTCGGCTATCGCGTGCCTGGCGCCGAGTTCCACCTCATCGGCTCGGGCGCGCGCAGCCTGCTTGGGGTGATCGGCCCCACACCAGTCGACCTGCTCGCCCTCGACGAACGGGCGATCTACACGTGGCCGCAAACGACGCGCAACCAGGTCGGCATGATTCAGGCCACCGGCAAGGTCGACGTCGGCAGCGCCTGGACGCTGAGCGGCAATCTCTATTTCCGGCGCTTCAAGCAGAAGCACGTCGACGGCAACGCCTCCGAGTTTGAGCAATGCAGCGGCGACGCGAGCGTGGAATTCCAGGACAAGCTGTGCCTGGGAAGCGAAGGCTTCAGAGAGCCGCCAGGAGCGTCGGCGGCGTTCTTCGACCAGTTCGTTCTGCTCGGCCCCAACGGTCAGCCGATCCCCTGTCCCGCGACGGGCTGCGAAGGCGTGCCGTACGGCACCGTCGATCGGACGCAGACCAAGACGAACACCATCGGCGGATCGCTGCAGGGCGCCAACAAGGATCGGCTCTTCGGTCTCGACAACAATTTCGTCGTGGGCGGCAGCCTCGACCGCAGCGACATCAACTTCCAGTCGTCGAGCCAGCTGGCGTTCATCTTCCCCAACCTCTATGCCGGGACAAACCCGACCATCCCGGGCACCGATATCGTCGGCCTGAGGACGCTCGGCAATCTCGGCTTCGCGCCCGTCAATCTCGACGCGACCAACACCTATTACGGGCTCTACGCCCTCGACACGCTCGACGTGACATCGCGCCTGTCGGTCACGCTAGGCGCGCGGCTCAACGTCGTTCACACGACGACGCGGGACGCCAGCGGCACGGCGCCCGAGCTCGACAGCAGCCACACTTTCCATCGCCTGAACCCCCTCGTCGGCGCGACCTTCAAGGTCATGCCGAACGTCACGGCCTATGGAAGCTATGCCGAGTCGAACCGCGCCCCGACGACGCTCGAGCTCAACTGCTCGGACAAGTTTCGCCCGTGCCTGCTCGAGAACTCGCTGGTGCCCGATCCACCGCTGAAGCAGGTCGTGTCACGCACCTACGAGGCGGGGCTGCGCGGCAGCATCCCGAGCAATGGCGGCCGCTTCGACTGGAAGGCCGGCGTGTTCCGGACCGACAACCACGACGACATCATCGCGCTCGCCAGCGTCCTGCAGGGCCGCGGCTTCTTCACCAACGTGCCGCAGACCCGCCGCCAGGGGGTCGAGGCCGGCATTCGCTACAAGTCCGAGCTGTTCTCGCTCTACGCGAACTACGCGTTCGTGGATGCCACCTTCCGCTTCGCGGGCGAGCTTGCGTCACCGAACAATCCCGCGGCCAACGACGACGGCAACATCCTGGTGCGGCCCGGCGACCGGCTTCCGGCCATCCCGCGCCACCAGCTCAAGCTGGGCGGCGACTACTACATCATGCCGAAATGGACCGTCGGCGCCGACGTTAGCGTCTTCACGAACCAGTTTCTGGTCGGCGACGAGGCCAACCAGAACGCCAAGCTGCCGAGCTATTGGGTGATGAACCTGCACACGTCCTATCAGGTGACCGACAACGTCCAGATCTTCGGCCTCGTCAACAATGTCTTCGATCGGCGCTACGCGAGCTTCGGCACCTTTTTCGAGACGGACGGCGTCGCCAACGCCAACCCCATCGCGCTCAGCAACCCGCGCACCTTGACGCTGGCGCCGCCGCTTTCGGTCTATGGCGGGGTGAAGGTGAAATTCTGAGCGATTGAATTTTGGCCACCGGGTCAGTGACCCACTGCCGATTTTGGCGCATGATCTTGTCCGAAAACCGCGCACGCTTTTCGGGATCATGCGTCGCGATCAGCTGAGGCTGCCGGGATAATCCTGCCAGATCGACGGCTCGAGCTTCAGGTGCGTCTCGGGCGGAAAGGTTTGCGCCCAGTGCTGTGCGCAGGCGTGGCTCGTCGCGTGCCACACGTCCGGCAGCCGCCGCGCCAGGTCCAGAAATTCCTCGAGCCTGAAGAGCCGGTTCGGCCAGCCGATGGCGTAGGGATGGAGCGTCATGGCGAACTGCCGACCGCGCTTGTGTTGCGCCTCGAGCTCCGCCTTGCAATTGCGAAACAGGCCCTCGGGGTTTTCAAGGCCCGTCCCCTTTCTCGGGAACATGAGGAAGAACTGATCGTCGAAATGATAATAGTACGGCAGCGCCAGGATGGCGCGGCGGCTGGCGAAGTCGCTCACCCAATAGTGCGGCGCGTCGTCGGCAAGGCCGTTGCCGAAATACGTGTAACCGCCCTCGATGAGCAGATCCATGGTGCTGGGGCTGACGCTGCCGCCGGCGAACTTGTCGCCCTGGCGGGCAAGCGAGAACCAGCCAGTGGGGCGCGTGCCGGCGACGGCGGCCAGGATGTCGGTCGTGCGCCGCAGCCGCGCTTCCTCCTCGCTGCGTTCGAGCCCGCTCACGTCCTCGCGCTTGAAGCCGTGCGCGGCGATCTCGTGACCGTCGTCGGCAAGCGCGCGGATCTTGTCGGCATAGAGTTCCGCCGTCACGGCGGCGACCGCGAATGTCGCCTTGACGCCGTGCCGGCCAAGCAGGCCGCGGAGCGCCGCGAGCCCGCCATGCATGCCGAAATGCGCCTCGGGCGTCGATAGGTCCTTCGCGGTGATGCCTTGAGGTCCGCAGGGCGGGCTGAGATCGACGACGACGCGAAAGCAGCAGCGCTTGCCGTCCGGCCAGACGACGTCCTCGTCAAGTAGGCTGCGCTCGTCGCTGATCGTGTAGCGATCCTTCCACGGCATCGCGGCATCTTTCCAGATTTAGTGAGCGGGAGCCGGCTGGGCGGCGATGCAGTGACGCGCCACCGCCTCGCAGGTGGGGAACCACACGCCCGGCAAGGTCTTCATGCGCGTGATGAGACGGTCGAGCATGGCGATGCGCAGCGCCCGGCCCGACACGAAAGGATGAAGGCAGACGTTGAGATAGCCGCCCTCGCGGTGCTGATGCTGGAAGGCGGCCCACCAGATGTCGAAGACATGGTCCGGGTCCATCATGCGCTGGGAGGCATTCTCCGAGTTCATCCACGCGAAATTGAAGAACATCGCGTCGTCGATGGCGAAGTGGAACGGCAGGTTCAGCAGCGCCTCCGAGCCGTCCGGCTCCGAGAGATAGTGCGGGCGATGATCGGGGGCTTCGTGCGAGCTGTAGATGAAGCCTTCGTCGCGCAGCAGCTTGCGCGTGTGCTCGCTGCGCGTGCCCACCGGCCGGCGTCCGACGAGGCGCTCGATGGCCGCGGCCGTCTTGGTGAGGTGATCGCGCTCAAGCGCCGGGTCGCGCGGCACACGGTGCTCCCACATGTGGTCGGCGATCTCGTGCCCGCTTCTGGACGCGGCCTTCACCGCCTCGGGGTAGAGCTCGCAAATGCGGCCAGGCGTGAAAATCGTCGCCTTGACGCCGTGACTGTCGAACAGCTCGATCAGCCGCCAGATGCCGACGCGCCCGCCAAACTCACCCTTGGCGAGCTGCAGCGGCGGCTCGTTCAACAGGCGCCTAAGCAGCATGGCGTCGAAGTCCGCCGTGAAGTTCACGGCGACACGCGCGCCGTCGGGCCACGTGCACTTTTCGAGGACGTGATGGCGCGCATCGTAGTCGCGGGCCTTGGCCTTGAGCTCGGCGATGTCGCGGTCGAGTTCGGCGGCGATGCTCATCGTGCATGGCTCCCTGGGTGCCTCACGTTGCACGTCCGGAGCCTCACAGATTCAGTCGTCGTGAGTCCAGTGCGGCGGCAGCCTGGCGGGCTTGACAAGCATCGGGGCTTGTTCTCTTTATGTTCTCGGTTCATTGTTCAGGCTCGAAGTGCCCCAGGTGAACATCGGGATGGAAACGAGCGCCACCATCCTGCACGCCGACCTCGATGCTTTCTACGCCTCGGTCGAGCAGCTGCTCGATCCATCGTTGCGCGGCAAGCCGATTGCGGTCGGCGGCGGGGTGGTGCTCGCCGCATCCTACGAGGCCAAGGCCTTCGGGGTGCGGGGCGGCATGCCGGGACGGCGGGCGCGCGAGCTCTGCCCGCAGCTCATCTTCGTCGGCGGCCATTTCAAGGACTACCAGCGGCTGGGCGATGCCGCCATCGAGGTGCTCGGTGATTTCACGCCGCTGGTCGAGCGGATGTCCATCGACGAGGCCTTCGCGGACGTTGCCGGCTGCACCCATCTCTTCGGTTCGCCGGCCGAGATCGCGCAGGCGATCCGGCGGCGCGTGCGGGCGGAGCTTGGCCTTGCCATCTCGGTCGGGCGTGGCGCGCACCAAGCATCTGGCGAAGATCGCCTCGCAAGTAGCCAAGCCCGACGGGCTCGTGGTCGTCGATCCCGACAACGAGCTCGCCTTCCTGCACGGCCTGCCCGTCGAATTGATGTGGGGCGTGGGCCCGGTCGCCAGGGCGCGGCTCGCCGATAGCGGCATCACGACCATTGGGCAACTGGCGAACACGCCGGGATGGTCGCTCGAGCGGGTGCTCGGCCACGCCGCAGGCGAGAAGCTCATGGCGCTCGCGTGGAATCGCGATCCGCGCGCCATCAAGACGCATCGCCGGGCGCAGTCGGCCGGGGCCCAGTCGGCGATCGGCAGGAAGCCGGCCGAAGCGCGCGTCTTCCAACCGACGCTGCGGCACCTCGCGGACCGGATCGCCACCCGGCTGCGCGCCAAGTCCCGGCCCGGCCGGACCGTGACGGTCCGCGTCCGTTTCGCCGACCTCCACTCGGCCACCCGCTCGGTGACGCTTGACGCGCCGATTGCGGCGACCGCGACGCTTGCCGAGACCGCCGAGGAACTGGTGCGCGCGGTGCTCGCGCAGCACCTTGACGAGAGGACGATCTCGCTGCTGGCGATCTCCGTCTCGCATCTCGACGAGGGCGCGCCGATGCAGCTCGACCTGCCACTGGGGCTTGCCGACGAGGCCCGCCGCCCCGGCAGCGAGCGAGGCATGGCCCGTCTGGTGGCCGATGGCGCGGTCGACGCCATTCGCGATCGCTTCGGATGGGAGGCGGTCGGCTACGGATCGGTGGCGTTGGGAGTTCACCGTTCCGTTCCCGACGCATTTCGCGAGCTCGCCGAGAAGGAGCTGTGACCATTCCGCGATGCGGAGGCCTCGTGGCGGCCGCTTCGGGGTCAAATGCGAGTTGCGGAGGCGCGTCAGCGATGCTTGGTAGGATGCAGCGACGCGCAGGGGTGGGATCATGAAATTCGGCGTGACGATCGTGCCGCGTGTGTCGGACTGGCGGCTCATCGTCGATCTCGAAGCCATGGGCTACGACTGCGCGTGGGCGGCGGACTCGCAGATGCTCTATTCCGACGCCTATGCGGTGCTGGCGCTGGCGGCGCCCCATACCTCGCGCATCCGCCTGGGCACAGGCGTGTCGGTGGCGGGAACGCGGCTGGCGCCGGTTACCGCCCATTCCATCGCCACCATCAATGAGCTGGCGCCCGGCCGCGTCTTCCTCGGCATCGGCACCGGCCACACTGCCATGCGCGTCATGGGCAAGGACCCGATGAAGGCGGCGGCGTTCCGCGACTATCTGCGCGTGCTGCGGGCGCTGCTGCACGGCGAGGAGGTCGACTACAGCCTCGACGGACGAGACGACCGACATTCGCTTCCTGCACCCCAAGGACGGCTTCATCAACGTCGCCGCCCCGGTGCCGATCTACGTGGCGGCCGACGGCCCGCTGGCGCTGAAGTCGGCGGGCGCCTATGGCGACGGGCGCGTCTGCTCGCACAACCAGACCAAGGCGCGGCTCGCGAAGAGCATGGAGACGATGGCGGCCGGGCGCCGCCGCGGTGGGGCGCACCTTGCCCACGGACTTCCATACCGCGGCGCTCAGCTATGCCTGCGTGCTCGAGCCCGGCGAGAAGATGACGTCCGACCGGGTGATCGACGAGATCGGCCCGATGGCCGCCGCCACGCTGCACTATTGGTGGGAGCTCTACCAGATGAACGGCGACACCTCGACGGTGGCGCATCGCTGCCGGGATCTGTGGGCCGAGTATCTTGCGTTCACCGAGAAGATGGAGACGCCGCCCGCCAAACGCTACCAAGAGGTGCATCTTGGGCACTGCGCCTTCCTGCCGCCCGAGGAGCGCCGCTTCATCACCGAGGACCTGATCCGCGCGACCGGCGGCCTCGTCGGCACGCCCGACGAGATCATCGCCATGCTGCGCGAGCGCGAGGCGATGGGGCTCGACGAGATCACGCTGCTGCCGGCCATGGCGACGGCACGCCGCAACCTCAAGGACTTCGCCGACAAGGTGATCGCCCGGTACTGATCCGCGCCGCGCGTATCAGGTCGCGCGGTTCAAATGAGCTCCGCGAGCATTGCGGCGGCGCGCGCCGCACCGCCCGAATTCGACGGGGCAAAAATTGGTCGGCGCGCTCAAGGCAGCGACCATCGCGTCGGCGATCGTGTCCGGCGTCGACGGTCGCGAAGTCCATGCGCTTGCCGGCGCGATAGCGATCGAGCCGGTGCGCGACATGGACGTTCTGCTCAAAGTGATTCTTGAGCGGAAAATAGAGGAACGGCGTTCCGGCAGCCGCGAGCTCCATGCAGGTCGTGAGGCCGCCCTGCACAAGGGCGAGATCGCAGGCCGCCAGATGCCGGTCAAGGTTTGGCACGAAGGTGCGCACATCGACGCCGGCGGGTGCGTCGAGCGAGCGCGGATCGATGCGCGGGCCAGCAACGAGGATCATGCGCATTTCAGGCAGCCTCGAGCGCACGAGCGGCCAGCTCTGCACGATGCGTCTGATGAGATGCGCCCCGACACCCGAGCCGCCCACCGTCACGATGCAGACCCGCTCGTCGGGCCGATAGCCCAGGCTCGCCCGCAGTTCCGCGCGACTGCCGAATTCTCTGCGGATGCTCGCCCATGATGTAGCCGGCAAAATCGAAATGCCTGGGTACCCATTCGCGCATCGCCGGCAAGCCGTCGCCAAACGCGAGCGGGACGATGTCGCCGGGCTCGCCCACGAAGATGGCACGATCGCGCACACCGGGAAGGCGCTCGACGTGCTCGATCATCTCGGCGTTGTAGTCGGTGGTCAGGAAAGCCTCGCGCGCGCCGCCCGCCGTCATCGGCACATAGCCCACGAAGTCGGTGAACCAGGCGAGCTTGGCCCGCTTGAGCTCTGGGTGCTCGTGCCAGTAGTGGTCGATGTCCCAGGCCTCGTCGGCGATCACCAGGTCGTAGCCGCCTTCTTCGACAGCGTCCTGGAAGATCATGAAGTTGGTGATCAGCACTTCATCCATGCGGCGGAGAGCGTCGAAGCAGTGCAGCTCGTGCTCGCCGGACTCCAGCTCGATGTGTCGGGTCTCGCTCGCGAGCCGCGGGCTCAGCGGATGGATGCGCTCGCCATTGGCATCGAGCAGGCGCGTCACCGGATCTTGCGCCAGCCAATCGACCTCCAGGTCCGGATGCAGCTTGCGCAGCTCGCGGGTGATCGCGATGTCGCGGCGCCCATGGCCGAGACCGATAGGGGAGGAGAGATAGAGCGCCTTCCTGCGTTTGCTCGGTCGGCTTGTCCGCCTGGGGGCCGGGAGGCCGAGCTTGCGATGGAGGAAATCGACAATCAGGGCGTTGGCCTTGGCGGGAAAGCGTCCCAAGGGATTGTGACCGCCGCCGGCGATCGTCGCCAGCTCGGCGCCGATGACCTCGGCGACGACCTTGGCGCGTGCATAAGGCTGAATGCGGTCATCGTCGCCGTGGATCATGAGCACGGGACAGCGGATTTGCCGATACATCGCCTCGCTGACATCGAAGGTCGGCGGGATAAGCCGCGCCTCCACCGTCTTGACCAGCACGGCCCCGGCCGTCTCGTTGGCCCAGGCGATGCCGTCCTCGACTTGCTTGGTCGAATGCGGCTCGGACGCGATGCTGCGGATGAAGAATTCCGCGAAGTCGGGGTAATCGGCCAGCCAGTGGTCGCGATTGTATTTCGCCCAGCCTTCGCGGGTCGCCTGCTTGGCTAGAAAGTGATCCGGCGTCGTGTGGGGATTGGCAGGTCCGATGCTGGCGGAGGTGCCGGCCAGCACCGCCGCCTTGACGCGCTGCGGGTGGTGGGCCGCCAAGATGCATGCGAGCATGCCGCCAGCCGACAACCCGACCAGGATCGCCGGGCCGGCCTCGGCGGCGTCCATGACAGCAAGGGCATCCGCGACATGATTGTCGAGGGAATAGGCGCCGACATCCGGCGGTCGGTCGGACTTACCGTTGCCGCGGCCGTCGTAGGCGATGCAGCGGAACCGCTCGCTGAAGTACGGCAATTGCGCCTTGTAGACCCGGGAGTGGATGATGCTCCAAGGCGGCAGGAATACCATCGAGTTGGGCAGTCTTTCCCATAGACCTCGTAATAGATCTTGACGCCGTCGCGCTCGACGAAGCTGTGCGTGTCGGGAAGCTTGGCGCGCATCTCGTCACCTCGTCGACGAGCGGCCTTCGGCGAGGCGGATGAGGTCGCCGACGCGCCGCAGCGCCTGACGGGCGGGCGAGCCCTTCTTTTCGACGCCGAGCAAATACAAGCTCTCCGCCCCTATGAATGCGTTCGCCACCAGGGCCCCGATCTCTTCAGGCGAGAACGGGCCGAGGCCATCAAGCTGACGCCCGGCCTTGCGCGCGACCGCGACAATGAGGTCGACCCATTGCATGAGATCGGCGCGGATGACCTTGGCGATTGCCGCGTCGGCCCAGCTCGCGGCGATGAGTTCCTGCAACACCCGCACGTAGCCCGAGGCGATGTCATCATCGAGATATTCGCAGGCGAGGTCCCATTGCTCGGACAGGTTGAGGGCAGGGTTGCCGAACATGGCCTGCTGGCGATCGAGGAGCTGGGTATTCAAGTGCTCGAAAAGGGCAAGCACCAGCCCGAGCTTGGAGCCGAAGTGGTACTGGATCTGGCTCAGCGGCACGCCGGCTTCCGCTGCGACGGCGCGGGTCGACAGCCCGGAATAGCCGTTCTGGCGCAGCACCGTCTTCGCCGCCTCGAGCAGGACTGTGCTCGTCTCTACTTTCCTGGCTGCTGCTGCGCGCGCCATGCGGATCCTCGAACTCTGGGCAAAGCCGCGCGATGGCGCGCGGCAATGCGTGTCGCCCCTACGGATGCCTGAGCTCCGCCGGCGCCTTGTCGGCGGACTCGCCTGAAAATTTCCGGCGCGGCAGCGGGATGAGCATCGATACCTGTTGGCGATAGCGCCGATATTGGTCGCCGAACAAGGCGATCAGATCGCGCTCCTCAAGATAGATGCCGATCAGGATATAGCCGGTGGTCGCCACGGCAAACAGCAAGTGGCCCGCCGTCATCGAGGGCGTCGCCCAGAAGGCGAGCAGGAAGCCGAGATAGATCGGATGCCGAACGTTCTTGTAAAGCAGGGGCGCCTTGAATACCGGCGGCGGCAGAGCCTCGCCGCGCAGACGCGCGTAGACTTGGCGCAAGCCGAAAAGCTCGAAATGATTGATGAGAAACGTGCTGATGAGGACGACAGCCCAGCCGATCCAGAAGATGGCCTCGAGGACGACGACGCCCACGGGATGCGTGACCGACCATATGGGCTGCGGCATGGGCCGCCACTGCCAGTAAAGAAGCAGGAGCGCGAGACTGGCGAACAGCACGAAGGTCGTTCGCTCGACCGGCTGCGGCACCAACCGGGTCCACAATCGCTTGAATGCCGGCCGCGCCATGACACTGTGCTGGACGGCAAACAGTCCCAGCAGCAGGGTGTTGATGACCAAGGCGATCCAAAGGGGCCCGATCTCACCGCTATCGATGGTCTTCGGCACCGGCAAGTTGCCGACGAAGGCGATGGCGTAGAGGAAGGTGCCGAGGAAAATGAGGTAGACGAATGCACCATAGAGAATCGCAGCGATGCCGCCCATGGATGCCTCCTTGGCCGTAGAGATCCCGATAATTCGGTCGACCGACCGAATCTTATTCAAGGCGCCGCCAGAGTCAATCCCTGGGGCCGGTTCGCGGAGTCTGGAGCCGACGGAATGTTGTTGCCACGAATGCGACCGACGATGAGAGAAATCCTGGGTGGTGGGGACGGGCGGACAGATGTTCGCGGAGGCGGCTGCCATGAATGACGCCGGGAACCCGGATCATCCGGCCAGGCTCGGTCTCTCCGACGACGAGCTTGCAGCGCGCCCAACCGTGTTCGCGCCCGATGCGCTGAAGGACATGCGCGTGGTGCTGACCGGCGGGGCGGGCGGGATCGGGCGTGGCATCGCGTTCCTGTTCGCGCGCCTCGGCGCGCACGTCGCCCTGGTCGGCCGCAACCAGGGCAGGCTCGACGCGCTCGCGACGAGCCTGGCCCGCCGCAAGCTGAAGGCCTCCGCGCACGTCACCGACATCAGGGACCTGGACGCCGTCGCGGCGCTGTTCGATGCCGCCTGGACGGCCCAGGGGGGCGTCGATTGCCTGGTCAACTGCGCCGGCGGGCAGTTTCCGCAAGCGGCAATCGATTTTTCCGTCAAAGGCTGGAACGCCGTCATCAACACCAACCTCAACGGCACTTGGTACATGATGCAGGCGGCGGCGCAGCGCTGGCGCGACGCCAAGCAGCCCGGCAACATCATCAACATCGTGGCGGTGACGACGCACGGCGTCTATGGCGTGGCGCATTCGATCGCCGCGCGCGCCGGCGTCGTCGCCCTGTCGCGCAGCGTGGCCGTCGAATGGGCGCCGCTGAACATCCGCGTCAACTGCGTGGCGCCCGGCGTCATCGAGACCGAAGGCTGGAAGGTCTACACGCCGGAGGCGCGCTCGGCCTATCCGCGATCGAACCCGATGATGCGGGCCGGCACCGCGTGGGACGTGGCCGAGGCCTGCGCCTATCTCGCCGGGCCCTCCGGAAACTTCGTCACCGGCGAGACGCTGACCGTCGACGGTGGCGGCCAGCACTGGGGAGAAGTGTGGACGACGGGCAAGCCGGCCCATTTCCGCGGCGAAACGTCGTGAGGTTGGATCGCAGTCTGTGCTCTTCTTCTTCCAGTTGATCGTCGAGGGGACCCTGGCGGGCGCCGTCTATGCGCTGATCGCGCTGGCCTTCGTTGTCGTCTATAAGGCGTTTCGGCTGATAAATTTTGCCATTGGCGAGTGGCTGATGCTGGGTTCGCTGCTGATCGCCGCCGGCCTCAACGCGCTCGGGACTCGATGTTGCTGGAGCGATGATCTTTGCCTGTGGCGGCATGTTCGTCGTCGCCGAGCTTTTCAGCCGGCTGGTGCTGAAGCGCCTGATCGGGCGGCCGCCGATATCGGCTCTCATGGTTACGCTCGGCGTCGGCGCGCTGCTGCGCGGGCTGGCCGGCATGGCCCCCACCGAGGTGGCGGGCGGCGTTCCGCTGCCGATACAAGCGGAATCACTTGCGATCATGGGTCTCGTCGTGCCGGGCGATAAACTGATTGCGGCGTTGATCTCGCTGGTCGCGATCGGCTTCGTCGCCTGGCTCTATCAGCACAGCCGGACCGGCGTCGCGCTCCGCGCCATCGCCGACGACCCGCAGATGGCCATGGCGGTCGGGATCAACATCGACCGTCATCTGTTGATCGTGTGGTGCCTGACGGGCGCCATCTGCGTGGTGGCCGGAACGCTGTGGAGCTCGGTCGCGGGCGGCAAGGTCGGCGCGGCGCTGATCGGCATCAAGATTTTTCCCATCGTCATCATCGGGGGGCTGGACAGCATCGCCGGGACGATGACGGCCGCCGTGCTCATCGGTGTGCTGGAGAGCCTGGCGACCGGCTACCTCGATCCGTATCTTGGGGGAGGTTGCGGCGTGCTCGCATCCTCGCTCGCCCTCGTCGGCATGCTGCTGGCACGCCCTTACGGCCTCTTCGGCCGACCGCGGGCGCAGCGGGTGTAGTGCTCAGATCGGGATCTGGCGAAGCGCAAGGAGCGGAAATCGCCACCCTCAATCGATGATCTGATCGGCCCGACCGAGGAGCAGGCGCGGAAAGGTGACGCCCAGCGTCTTGGCGGCCTTGAGGTTGATGAACAGCTCGACCTTGGTGACCTGCTGGATCGACAGATCGGCAGGCTTGTCGCCCTTGATGATGCGCCCGGTGTAGATGCCGGCCTGACGGTGCAACTCCACGAAGCTGCCGCCGTAGCTCATCAGGCCGCCGGCCACCGCGAAGTCGCGGGACTGGTGGATCGCCGGCAGCGCGTGGCGGATGGTCAAGTCGGCAAGCCGCTCACTGTGCGTGGCGAAGAAGGTGTCGGAGGCGATCACCAGCCCGCCCGGCCGCAGCTGGCGCAGGGTCTCGAAGGTGGCGTCGAAGTCCCGTTCGGCGCTGGCGTGCAGCATGTGGAGCTGCAAGCCCAGCGCGCGGGCCGGCTCCTCGAGGCTCTTCACCTGTGAGGCGGCGGTGGGACTGGTCGGGTTGACGAGAACCGCGACCACCGGGACGGTGAGCGACAGCTCGTGCAGAAGCTCGAGCCGCTTCGGCGTCACCTCCACGTTCAGGCTCGAGATGCCGGTGAGGTTGCCTTCCGGCCGGCTCAGATTGCCGACCAGCCCGATGGCGATCGGGTCGGCCCCCATCTCGAAGACGATCGGGATCGTCGTGGTGGCCGACTTTGCGGCAAGCGCCGCAGGCGCGCCGCCGGGCGCGACAATCACCGCCACCTTGCGGCTTGCCAGTTCCGCCGCTAAGGCCGGCAGCCGATCGTGCCGGCCTTCCGCCCAGCGAAACTCGATGGCAACGTTTCGACCCTCGGCATAGCCGGCTTCGTCGAGACCTTCGCGGAAGGCCTTGACGCGGCTCGCGAACGCGGCAGGCGAACTTGGACCGAGATAGCCGATCACCGGCATCCCCGGCTGCTGCGCACGCGCCGCAAATGGCCACGCGACAGCGGCGCCGCCGAGCAGCGTGATGAAATCGCGCCGTCCGAGTTGATCGACATGCATCGGCTGTCTCGCTCCTCGACCCAACAGAACATCAGGATGCCAGGGTTGGGTCAGGGGGCAAGAGCGGGCCCGGCCGGCATGTGTCCGGCCTCACAAATGTCGCGGGCCGGCCGCCTGGGGCCCGGTCTGTTCCCCATCATGGCACATGCGCCGCGCACACAATGACCGGTCGCGGGGCTGCGACAGGCCCGTTCAGATGCGCGCCAGCGCCGCGTTCATGCCCGATTGCAGCGCCCCCCAGGCCTTGCCGCGCTCCTTGGCGGCGGCGTAGCTCTCGGCGATGCGCCCGGCAAGCGGAGAGGAGCGGGCCACCTCGGCCAGCGTCTCGGTGGCCGCCTCACGCGCGCCCTTCAGCACCGTGTCCGGGAAGGTCATCACCTTGACGTTGTAGCGGCCGGTGAGCGCGGTGAGCGCCTCGGCGTTGAGGCGCTCGGCCTCGGCAAGAGCCGCCGCATGCTCGGCGAAGCAGGCTTCCGCCACGATGGCCCGAAGGTCGGGCGCCAGCGCCTCGTAGGCCTTCAGCGACACCAGGCATTCGCCGGCGCCGTTGGGCTTGTTGAAGCCGGGCGCGTAGTAGAATGACGTGGCGCGGTGGAAGCCGGACGCGAGATCGCTCGACGGCGCCAGGAACTCGACGGCGTCGATGGCGCCCGACTCTCAGGCTCGCGGTGATCTCGCCGGGCGGCACGGCCACCGGCGTGGCGCCGAGGCGGCGAAACACCTCGCCGCCCGGCCCCTGCACGCGGATGCGCAGGCCCTTGAGGTCATCGAGATCGCGCGATCTCCTTGCGGAACCAGCCGCCCATCTGACGCCGGTGTTGCCGGCCAGGAAGCCGCGCGACCCCGACGGCGCGATAGAGCTCGTCCCACAGCGCCTGGCCGCCGCCGAGCTCGATCCAGGCGAGATGCTCGATCGGGCTCAAGCCGAACGGCACGGTGGTGAAGATAGACGGCGCCCGGCAGCTTGCCTTGCCAATAGAAGGCGGCCGTGTGGCCCATCTCGGCAGCGCCTCGCGCCACCGCGTCGAACACCTCGAAGGCCGGCACGATCTCGCCGGCCGCGAAAAGCTCGACCGCGAGCCGGCCGCCGCTCATGGCGGCGATGCGCTCGGTCAGACGCGACGCGCCGAGACGCCGGGGCCGGGCAGGTTCTCGGCCAGGAGGTCACCATGCGCCAGCTGCACGGGCGTCTGCGCGCGGGCGACGGCGGGAGCCGCGAGGGCTGCGGCCGCGACGGCAGAGGGCGGAGCGGTCAGGTGCGGTTCATGATGGCCACCAGCGGTGAAAATGGTGAACGGGTCCGTGACCGTGGCCGACCTCGAGGCCGTCGGCGGCCGCGATGGCCGCCGGTCAGGTAGTCCTTGGCCTCGGCAATGGCGCTCTCGGCGCTGAGGCCGCGGGCCAGGAAGGCGGCGATGGCGGACGACAAGGTGCAGCCGGTGCCATGGGTGTTCTGCGTGGCCACGCGGCGGGCCGCATAGCGGCGAACTTTCTCGGCCGTGACCAGGATGTCGACGCTGTCCTCGCCGGTTGCGTGGCCGCCCTTCACCAGCACCGCCTTGGCGCCTTGCCGCACAAGCATGCGGCCCTGGACGGTCATCGCCTCCTCGTCGGCGGCGAGCGGCTCCTCGAGGAGGGCAGCGGCTTCCGGCAGGTTCGGCGTGATGAGCGACGCGAGGGGGATCAGCTCCTGCTTCAGGGCGGCGACGGCCTCGGGAACGAGGAGGCGGTCGCCGCTCGCCGCCACCATGACGGGATCGAGGACGACCGGGCCCTTGAAGGCGGCAAGACCCTTGGCCGACCGCCGCGATGGTGGCCGGGCGCGACAGCATGCCGATCTTCACCGCATCGACCTTGAGGTCGGCCAGCACGGCGTCGATCTGCTGGCTGACGAAATCCGGCGGGACATCGTGGATGGCGGTGACGCCGCGCGTGTTCTGGGCGGTGAGCGCGGTCACCACGCTGGCGCCATAGACGCCGAGCGCCGAGAAGGTCTTGAGATCGGCCTGGATGCCGGCGCCGCCGCCGCTGTCGGAGCCGGCGATGGTGAGCGCGATGGTCATCGTGGTCCTCCGGCGCCGCGCGCGGCGAGGGCGCGGTCGATAGTGGAGCGCAGCGCACGCGTCGCCGCCATGGGGTCGGGCGCGTCGCTGACGGCGGAGATGACCGCGATGCCGTCGGCGCCGGCGCCGATGACGCCCGAGGCATTGGTGCCGTCGATGCCCGAGATGGCGCCGACCGGAAGCCTGGGGTTGAGCTTTCGCGCCAAGGCGACAAGACGGGCGAGGCCGTTGAGACCGATGGGCGTCTCGGCGTCGTCCTTGCTCGTCGTCACGAAGACGGCGCCGACGCAGGCATAGTCGACAGGGGCGGCCGCAAGGGCGCGCACATGCGCGTCGCGCGTCGCCGAGACGCCGATGATTGCGTCGGGGCCCAAGAGGCGGCGGGCATCCTCGGCGGTCATGTCGTCCTGGCCGAGATGCACGCCGTCGGCGCTCGCGGCGAGCGCCACGTCAACGCGGTCGTTGACGAGGAGCGGCACCTTGCCGTCGACCGCCGCCAGGATGGCGCGGGCGGTGTCGAGGAGCGCGCGCGTCTCGGCGCGCTTGTCGCGATATTGCAGGAGCGTGGCGCCGCCCGCCACGGTGGCGCGCGCCAGGTCGGGCAAGGCGGCGCGCTCGGTGCGGCCGGCATCGAGCAGCACATAGAGGCGCAGATCGGGAGGAGGCGCGCTCATGGGGTCAGTCGCAGGCGACGCGCCAAGGTCGCGGCATCGACGGCGTGGAGGGCGTCGAGGAGCGCGACCGCAAAGCTGCCGGGCCCGTTGGCGGTTTCGCCGGCCAGCTCGCCGGCAATGCCGATCATGGCAAGGCCGGCAAGCGTCGCCAGCAACGCATCGTCCGCGACCGCCGCGAAGGCGGCAATCAGCGCGGTTGCAGCGCAGCCGACGGCGGTGACCTGGCCCATCAACGGATGGCCGTTGGCGAGCGCCACGAGACGCGTCGCATCAGCCACGAGATCGACCTCGCCCGTGATGGCGACGACGCAGCCGTGTTTCTCCGCGAAGGCGGCAATCGCCGCCTCATCGGCGTCGACGCCCGCGAGGGCGCGAAACTCGGTGCGGTTGGCGCGCAGGATGGTGGGGCCGCTCGCCAGGATGCTGCGGGCGAATTTCAGCCGCGGCGGCGAGCGGTCGATGAGCACCGGATCGAAGGCCCACGGCTTGCGGTTCTTACGGGCCGACGCGATGGCGCGCGGGATGGATTTGCGCAGCGTGGCATCGAGGGTGCCGATGTTGATGTTCAGCGCGTCGCTGCGGGCCGCGAAGGCGGCCACCTCGTCGGGCGCGATCGTCATTGAGGGGATGGCGCCGGCCGCCAGGAGGACATTGGCGGTGAAATTCTGCGCCACGATGTTGGTGAGGGAGTGCACGCGCGGCGAGCGCCGGCGCAGCACGCCGATGAGCGCGGCGATCGCCTCGGACGAGATCGGCTCGGACAAGATCGGCTCGGCCGGAGGCGTGCGTGTCGCGACTTTGCGGCTGGTTCTCGCCATCTCGCTTTCCTCCGCCGGCATGACCCGGGTCAGGTTCGATGGGTTGGCGTTCGCCTCTCAGCCCGCGTCGATCCAGCGCTCGATCGCCGGGGGCACCCCAAGGAGATGTCCTGGAATTAAGCGTCCGGGACGGGAAAAGCAAGCTAGGCAGATGGTGTCGGCTCTCTGGCCTTGGCCCGGGCCGCCACAGCCAGGCGGTGTTCGCGCAGCACGACGAAGAGGCCGGACGCGATGACGATCGTGGCGCCAATCAGCACGGCCGGGAGGGGTATCTCGCCGAACAGGACGTAGCCGAAAATGAGCGCCCAGATCATGCTGGTGTAGTCGAAGGGTGCGAGCAGCGAGGCATCGGCGTGCCGATAGCTGCTGACGAGCAGGATCTGGCCGATGCCGCCCAGGATACCGATGGAGAAGAGCAGGGCGGCGCCGTAGAGATCGGGGAACTTCCAGCCGCCGAACAGGGTGACGAGGGCGAAGACCGACACCAGGAGCTGGAAGTAGAACACGATGGCGCCGCTCGAACTCGCCCTCCACGATCATCTGGCGCACCTGCACCATGGCGGTGGCCGCGAGCAAGCAGTTGCCGAGCGCCAAGGCGACACCGATCTCGGCGCCGCTTGCGCCCTTGGCCAGGCTGCCGCCGGCCAGATAGGGCGACAGCATGATGGCGACGCCGATGAAGCCGATGCCGACGGCGCTCCAGCGATAGGCGCGCACCCTCTCCTTGAGCACGAGGGCGGCCAGCACCACGGTGATGAGCGGTACGGTGTAACCGATGGCGGTGGCGTCGGGCAGCGCGATATAGGCGAGGGCCGCGAAGAAGCAGAACATGGAGGCGCCGCCGATGACGGCGCGTGAAACGTGCCGGCGAAAATGGCGGGTGCGGTACATGCCGCCGATCTCGCCGCGAAAGCCGAGCCAGAACATGAGCGGCAGGAGCGCGAAGATCGAGCGGCAGAAGACCATCTCGCCGGTCGGATAGTGCAGCAGCGCAAGCTCCTTGATTGCCGCCGACATGGTGGTGAAGGCGAGGGTGGCGAGCAGCTTGAGGACGATGCCGCGGAGGGGGTGCACGGAGGCTTTGCGGAGGATCCGATTCGACCCTTACACAGAACAGGCGCCTCGGCGCGAATGCAAGCGGGCCGCGGCAAGGTCGCACCGCCGCCGGCAGGGCGGAGCGGATATCGCAGCGTCTCGACCGACCGGCGCTTCGGGGTTGCCTATAAGGAGCGCCATGAGGACATGGTGTCTCAGAGAAACAATCCGCCTCGGCAGCGTTGCAGCTATCTTGCTGCTCAGCCCGGTTGCCGCGGCTCAGGATGAATCTTCGCTTGCGCTGGTTCGAGCCATTGGCTTGGTGAGTGCCGAGCGCGAAGCGCTGAATGCCAACGTCACGCCGAGCGCCGCCGGCCGCGCCCATCTCGCGGGCCTCAAGGCTTGTGTCGACGGCAAGGCGACCGATGCCCGTCTTGCGGCGGAGCTCGTGCCGATCATTCGCGCCAGCGCGCCGACGACCGAGCGCGCCGAGCCGATGCTACGGTTCCTGGCGACGCCGGCGGGCAAGAAATTTGCCATCGGGGTCGCCGAACGCAGCAAACGCGTTGCTGCAGGGACAGGTCTTGGATCGCGCTTGCGTCGCCCCCTGAATTTCGACGGCGTCGTTCTGTTCTCCGACGAGGTCACGCAGGAAGAGGCGCAGCAGATCAGTGGGTTCCTGTCTTCAGAGGCAGGCAGGCCGCTGCGCGACATCCTCAAAACCACGATGGGCTTTGCTCAGCTCACGCGAAGCATCGGCCAAATGAACCGGTTCGCGGCGGAGTGCGGCATCGACATGAAATCGCCGGCGCAGAAGCGGCCGTGACGGCAGCCCCGCTAGAACGTGCCGCGGAAGGCGCCGCCGTCCATGAGAAAATTCTGGCCGGTGATGTAGCCGGCATGGACGCTGCACAGGAAGGCGCAGAGCTTGCCGAACTCGTCTGCCGTGCCGAAGCGGCGCATGGGATTCTCGGCGGTGCGCAGGCGCTTCAGCTCCTCGACGCTCTTGCCCTGCTGGGCGGCGGCCTTCTCCATGGTCGACTTGATGCGGTCGGTGTCGAAGGGGCCGGGCAGGATGTTGTTGATGGTGACGCCCTTGGCGGCCACTTCGCGGGCGACGCCGGACAGGAAGGCGGTGAGCCCGGCGCGCGCGCCTGACGAGACGTTGAGGCCGGCGATCGGCGTCAGCACGGACGCGGAGGTGATGTTGACGATGCGCCCAAAGCCGCGCTCGGCCATGCCGTCGATGACGGCGCGGACGAGCTCGATGGGGGTGATCATGTTGTTGACGAGGCCGGCCGTGACGGCCTCGCGGTCGAGCTCGCGGAAGCTCTTGGGCGGCGGGCCGCCGTTGTTGTTGACGAGGATGTCGGGGGCCGGACAGGCGGCAAGCACCGCCCGCTGAACGTCGGGCTTGGCGATGTCGCCGGCCACCGCCGTGACCTTGGCGCCGCTCGCCTGGCGGATGATGCCGGCGGTGGCTTCCAGCACCGTGGCGTCGCGGGCATTGAGGACGAGTTCGCAGCCCGCCTCCGCCAGCGCCTCGGCGCAGCCCCGCCCGAGCCCCTTGCTCGAGGCGCACACGATCGCCTTGCGGCCGGCAATGCCAAGATCCATGGCTTTCTCCTCCCGTTCAGCGAGGTTGTCGCCGGATGCGGAGCCATGCGCAAGAGGCGCGGCATCGCGGGCGCGTGTCAGCGAGGAGCCGGAATGCCGATGGTGTGGGATTTCCGGGCTCGCCTGACGGCGAGCCGGGAACGACGCGCTAGCTGAAGCGGCGGAGCTTTTCGGCGGCACTCAGGGCGTCGACGGCGGAGAAGATGTTGCGGCGCTCGGCGTCGGAGAGCCCGGGGGCGGGCTCGCTCGGCTGCGCTTCGAGGTCATCGGCCCTGGCCGCCGCGGAGGCCTTCTTCTCGACGAACACCAGGTCGTCGTCGACGAGTTGCTGGCGCGCGCCGGTGGCGTAGGCGTAGTCCAAGCCGAAATCGGCCTGCTCCTCGCAGATGACGATGTCCACGTCGTCCTGGGTCAGGCCGCCGGTGTTGAGGGCCGGGGCCTGGAGGGGCGCCGGCGCCTCTTTGGCGGCAGATGTGCCGGGCTGGCTCCACAGGTCGATCATCGCGTTGATGCGCCCTTCCAGATAGCGCAGCACGTGCACCACCTTGGTGGTGCGTTGCGCCGTGATGTCCTGGAACGAGCAGGCGGTGTAGATGTCAGTGGCGCGGCGGTCGAGCTCGTCGCACATGTCGACGTTGGCGGAATTGAGCTCGCGCAGGGTCCAGGCGGCTTCCTGGATCTGCTCGGCTGCTTCGAGAATGTCGGAGGTGGCGCGCTCGGTGGTGCGCACGATGCCGTCGAGGGCCTCGGTGGCTTCCTCGAAACGGCTCTGCACGCCTTCGGCGGGCCGCAAGATGGCGATCTCGCTCTTGGTGCGGGTGATGGCGTCGGCCATCTCGACGAGCTCGTAGCGGACACGCTCGATGTCCTGGGCGGTGCGCTCGCCGGCCACGAAGCGCTCGAGCCGGCCGATTGCTTCGAGCACCTGGCCGGTGTCGGCGACCCGGTTGCGGCGAGCGAACTCGGCCAAAAACCAGCGGCCGCGCGACGTTTCCATCACCGCGGTCTCGATCGTCTCGTAGTCGTGTTCGCTCAGCGGCGTCAGGGAGGTCGAGCGGCTCATGATTGACTTATGGGGCCTTGGCAAGCGCCGGGGCCGAATGTCGATTCGGGCCGCACGCTACCCCTAAGTGTCTAAATTCTCCCTTACACCGATCAGGCGTCCTTTAAGTCACCGGTTTTCGGCCCTCGTGGTCGAAAAACCGGTGCTTTACCCCCAAAGAGACGGCCGCGGCGGCATGATGAGGCTACCTTTGTAGGTCAAGCCGTCCGGCCGATCCTCGGCCAGGAGCAGAGGGCCATCGAGGTCGACGAAGCTGGCGCGCGGCGTCAGCAGCATGGCGGGCGCCATGGCAAGCGATGTGCCCACCATGCAGCCGACCATGATGCCGAAGCCCCGCGCCGCAGCCGCCTCCACCATGGCAAGGGCCTCGGTCAGACCGCCCGCCTTGTCGAGCTTGATGTTGACCCCCGAGAAGGCGCCTTGCCGGGCGAGGCGCTCCAGGCTGTCGAGGCCGTGCACGCTCTCGTCGGCGTAGAGGGGGACCGGCGAAGGATTGTGAATGAGCCAGGGCTCGGAGCCCTCCCGCAAAGGCTGCTCGACGAGGACGACGCCGGCATCCGCGCACGCGGCGAGGTTTTCGCGGCAGTTGTCCGGCGTCCAGCCTTCGTTGGCGTCGACCAGCAGGGTGGCGTCCGGGACCGCCGCCCGGATCGCCGCGATGCGCTGCCCATCGCCCTGCGGCGCCCCAAGCTTGATTTTGAGGATGGGGCGGTCGGCGGCCGCACGGGCAGCCTCCGCCATGGCGTCCGGCGCGGCCAGGCTGATGGTGAAGGCGGTGGTGGCGGGGCTCAGGCGGTCGATCCCGGCGACGACATGAGCAGGGACTCCGGCCAGCTTGGCTTCGAGATCCCACAGGGCGCAATCGAGGGCGTTGCGGGCCGCACCTGGCGGCAGAAGCCGGGCCAGCAGCCTGCGGTCCGCACCCGATTCGATCCCGGCGCGGACCTGCTCGATCTGGGCCGCGACGCTCTCGATGCTCTCGCCATAGCGCGCGTAGGGCACGCATTCGCCGCGCCCATGCCGGCCACTTTCGGCGATGGTCGCGACGACGACCACAGCCTCGGTGCGCGAGCCGCGCGCGATGGTGAAATGGCCAGCAATCGGAAAGCGCTCGACGGCGAGGCTGAGACTTCGATTCATGTTTCGATTTGTGGCTGCGCGGCGGCCCACACGTCGAGCCATGCGTGTGACGAGACTACAAGAGGTCGCGCGTCTCGCTGCATTTTGTTGCTATAAGTTCGGGCATGGATCCCATTGCCGAGACCAACCACCACGGCGACGAGGTCAGCGTTGCGCTGGGCGGACGCTGGACGGCCGAACGGGCGCCGGCCGTCGAGCAGGAAGTGGCGGCGGTGCTCGAGGCGGTCGGACGGGCGCAGCGGGTCATCATCGACCTGTCGCGGGTCGAACGGCTCGACACGCTTGGCGCCTGGGTCCTTGACCGCACCCGGCATGAGCTTGGCGGGCAGGGCATGCAGGCGGATTTCGTCGGCGCCCGCGCCGAGCACCGCATCCTGCTCGACGAGGTCGCCTATCGGGGCTTCCAGAAGCAGCCGACGCGGAAGAGGTCCGGCATTGTCGATTTTCTGGCCGAGATCGGCGAAAGCATGGTCAATGCCGGCCGGGACGTTGCCAAGGGCACGAGCTTCCTCGGCGAGGTCATGGCGGCCCTGATCCGCGTCATCCTGGTGCCACGCCGCTTCCGCTTTGCCTCCCTCGTGCATCAGCTCGAGCTCGTGGCGTTCCGGGGCGTGCCCATCATCGCGCTGATCTCGTTCCTGGTCGGCTGCATCGTTGCGCAACAGGGCATTTTCCAACTGCAACGCTTCGGCGCAACGGCCTTCGTGGTCAATCTGGTGGGCATCCTGACGCTGCGCGAATTGGGCGTGCTCCTGACCTCGATCATGATTGCCGGCCGCTCCGGCTCGGCCTTCACGGCCGAAATCGGCTCCATGAAGATGCGCGAGGAGATCGACGCGCTGCGCGTCATGGGCCTCGATCCGGTGGAAGTGCTTGTCCTGCCACGCATCCTCGCGCTGGTCATCGGCCTGCCGATCTTGACCTTCATCTCGTCCATGGCGGCCTTGTTCGGGGGCGGCCTCGTCGCCTGGATCTACGGCGGCATCAGCCCGGAATCCTACTTGCTGCGCCTGCAGCAAGCCATTTCCCTGCCGAGCTTCATGGTGGGGCTCATCAAGGCGCCGTTCATGGCCCTGGTCATCGGGCTTATCGCCTCGCTCGAGGGGCTCGCGGTGCAGGGTTCGGCGGAATCGCTCGGCCGGCAGGTCACCTCGTCGGTGGTGAAGTCGATCTTCATGGTGATCGTCGTGGACGGGCTCTTTGCCATGTTCTTCGCGGCGATCCGGTATTGAGCCGAGGCATTCATGACGAGCGGCAACGGCCTCGACCTGAGCAACCCGGACGAACGGGAAGTGGTCATCCGGGTGCGCGACCTTGAGGTGGGTTTCGGGTCGAAAACCATCATGAAAAATCTCAGCCTCGACGTGTATCGCGGCGAGATTCTCGGCTTCGTGGGCGGCTCGGGGCAGGGGAAATCGGTCCTCACCCGCACCGTGCTCGGACTTATCCCCAAGCGTTCCGGCACCATCGAGGTGTTCGGAGAGGATCTCGACAAGCTCTCGCCGACCGCCCGCCGGGCCATCGAGCAGCGCTGGGGCGTGCTGTTCCAGTTCGGCGCCCTGTTCTCGTCGCTGACCGTCAAGCAGAACGTTCAGGTGCCGATGCGGGAATACTTGAACCTGTCGGAGCGCCTCCTCGACGAATTGGCCATGCTCAAGATCGAGATGGTGGGTCTCAAGCCCGATGCGGCCGACAAACTGCCATCGGATCTGTCGGGCGGCATGATCAAGCGGGCCTCGCTGGCGCGGGCGCTCGCCCTTGATCCGGAAATCGTATTTCTTGACGAGCCGACGTCAGGCCTCGACCCGATCGGCTCGGCCGAGTTCGACGACCTCATCGCGACGCTGCAACACACTTTGGGACTTACGGTTTTTATGGTAACCCATGACCTCGACAGCCTCTATACGGTCTGCGATCGCATTGCCGCGCTGGCCGAGGGTAGAGTGATTGCGGCTGGCACCATCGACACGATGCTTGCATCGAACCATCCGTGGCTGAAGTCGTATTTCCACGGCAAGCGGGCGCGGGCGGCGATGGCCTGAGGACTGGGGACGTATGGAAACCCGCGCCAACTACGCTCTCATCGGGCTCTTCACGCTTGCCGTGCTGGTGGCGGGATTCGGCTTCGTCTACTGGTTCAGCGGCCGCGACGCCGGCACCAAGCGCGACCAGTACCGGGTCGTCTTCGCCGGTTCGGTGGCCGGCCTCAATGTCGGCAACTCGGTCCTGTTCAACGGCCTGCGTGTCGGCGAGGTGAGAGGCATCGCGCTCGTGCCCGAGGACCCCAAGGCGGTCATGGCGATCATCGAGGTCGACCGCAACACGCCGATCAAGCGCGACACCAAGGCGACGCTGGAAGTGCAGATGCTGTCGGGCGTCGCCACCATCGCGCTCGCCGGCGGCGATCCCGGCGCGCCAAAGCTCGAAAGCCGGCCGGGCGAGGCCCCGATCATCGTGGCCGAGCGCTCCGGCTTCCAGGACATCCTCGCCACCATCCAGAATATCGGCTCGCGCGCCGACGACGTGATGGTCAAGGTGTCGAAGCTCATCGATGACAACCGGGCGCCGATCAACGACACGGTCACCAACATCAACAAGTTCTCCAAGGCGCTCGGCGACAATGCCGACGGCGTCAACCAGTTACTCGCCAGCGTCAGCGGCGCGGCCGTGAAGATCGATCGCCTCGCCACCGAACTCGAGGATCTCTCCAAGTCGATCGACAAGAAGAAGCTCGCCCACATCCTCGACAACACCGACAAGTTCGTCGGCGCCCTCGGCACGTCGAGCGGCGACGTCGAGGACACCATCAAGCACCTGGCGTCCCTGTCGGGGAAGCTCGACCGCGCCGCCGATCAGGTTGAAGGCTTGATGAAAGCCGCCTCCGGCTTCCTGTCGTCGGACGACGGCAAGGGCGCGTTCGGCAAGATTTCCGACGCGGCGGAAGCCATCAAGGTGCTGGCCGACAACCTCGACAAGCGCACGGCGGAAATCTCGGCCGGGCTGACCCGCTTCGCAAATGCGGGCTTGCGCGAATACGAGGCGTTGGCCAATGACGGCCGCCGCACGCTGTTGCAGTTCAACCGCGTGCTGCAGAGCGTCGAGCGCAACCCGCAGCAGTTCATCCTGGGCGGACAATCGAAGATTCCGGAGCGTCGGTGAGGCAACACGTGTTGGCGTCTTCTTCCATTGGTCAAAACGGCGGAGAGCGCCGATCCTTTCTGAAGCCGGCGCTGAGAGCCGCGGCGCTGGCGCTGGCCGGCGTGATGCTCGGCGCCTGCGGGGGCGGCAACGCCTCGCTGCCCACCTTCGATCTCTACGCGCCGCGCGATGTGGGACCGACCGGGACAGCCTATACGCAACTCACCGTCAACGAGCCGATCGTCGTGCAGGCCTTCGACAGCGACCGCGTCGTCGTCAAGGATCAGGCCGGCACCATCAGCTATCTCGGCGGCGCGCAATGGGTCGACAAGCTGCCGCGCCTGTTCCAGACGCGGCTGATCGAGACGTTCGAGAACGCCAAGCGCACCGGCGTCGGGCGGCCGGGCGGCGGCATCATCGCCAACACATCGCTGGTCACCGAGATCCGCTCCTTTCAGATCGAGGGCGCCAGCGGGGAGGCGCTGGTGGAAGTCTCCGCCAAGCTCGTCACCGCCTTCGGGCGGGTGAATGCAGCGCGCGTCTTTGCGGCGCGCGTACCGGCCGGCTCCGCGGACGGTCCGGCGGCGGCCCGCGCCCTCGACCAGGCCTCCTCGCAGGTCATGACCGAGATCGTGCGCTGGGCGACAGGCGCAAGAGGCGTCTAGAGCACGGGCCGATCGCAATTTTCGCGTCCGTATCGCGGTCAAGCGTCGCGTCGGCGCCACGCTGCGCGTTCGCTCGACAAGTATATTAAATAGCCGTTAAGCGCCGCATGCGATCGTGCGGGGGCGCGAAGCATCTCGCGCCGCGAACGGGGAACGTCGCGACACTCGAAAGGCTGCGGCGATGGTGCGTCACCCGTTGATGATCCTTGCGGCGCTTGTACTCGGTCTCGTTGGCACCTCAGCTCGTGCCGAGGACGGCGTATTCAACGACCGGATTGTCTTCGGCCAGGTCGCGGCCCTCGAGGGGCCCGCCAAGGCGCTCGGGCAGGGCATGCGCGAAGGCATCCTCGCGGCCTTTGCCGAGGCGAACCGCAGCGGCGGCATCAATGGCCGCAGGCTCGAACTGAAGTCCGCCGACGACGGCTATGAGCCCGAGCGCACCATCGCGGCCACCAAAAGCATTCTTGCCGACGACAAGGTGTTCGCCCTCGTGGGGCCGGTCGGCACGCCGACCTCGAGTGCCGCGCAACCGATCGCGACGGACGCCAAGGTGCCGTTCATCGGGCCGTTCACCGGCGCCGAATTCCTGCGCGCCCCCTACAACCGCTACATCGTCAACGTGCGCGCCTCCTACTACCAGGAGACCGAGGCCTGGATCGAGCACCTGACCAACGATCTCGATGTCAGCCGCATCGCCATCCTCTATCAGGACGACGCCTTCGGGTTGGCCGGCCTCGAAGGCGTCAAGATCGCCATGGCCAAGCGCAAAATGACGCTGGTCGCGTCCGGCGCCTTCAAGCGCAACACGACGGCCGTGAAATCGGCGCTGCTCGACATCATGAAGGCGTCGCCGCAGGCCGTGGTGACGGTGGGCCCGTACAAGCCGATCGCCGCGTTCATCAAGACCGCCCGCCAGGTCAATCTCGACGCAGTCTTCGTCGCCATCTCGTTCGTCGGCTCGAATTCTCTCGCCGAGGAGCTCGGCAACCAGGGCGAGGGGGTCATCGTCAGCCAGGTGGTGCCATTTCCGTGGGACACGTCGCTGCCGCTGGTGGCCGCCTACCAGGCGGCGATCACTGCCGTCGACGCGAAGGCGCAGCCGGGCTTCGTCTCCCTCGAGGGTTACATGGTCGGGCGCGTTGTCGTCGAGGGGCTGAGACGGATATCTGGCGAACCGACGCGCGAGGCGCTCATTGACGCCATCGCGTCGGCTCCCATCAATGTGGGTGGCGTGACGCTGAGCTACGGCCCAGGCCGAAACCAGGGCTCCGACGCCGTCTTTTTCACAATTCTCACCGCCAACGGCTCATTCAAGGCCATCAGATATTTGACCAAACTCGCCGATCGCTAGGCGTGTCGCAGAGGAGTTTCCGTGGCGCCCAACCCCTT
Organism: uncultured Alphaproteobacteria bacterium; assembly: GCA_963812775.1. Classification (GTDB taxonomy): domain Bacteria; phylum Pseudomonadota; class Alphaproteobacteria; order Rhizobiales; family Beijerinckiaceae; genus CAWEWH01. The sequence goes on along the minus strand of CAWEWH010000009.1, from coordinate 48,395 downwards.
GCTCACGTTTTCCGGGTCGCGCCGCGCGCCTGGCTCAGGCTTGCAGGTCAAAACGATCCGCGCCCGCCTCAACCTGGCATTCGGCTTCTGCGCCGTCATGACGGTGGTGTGCGCGCTGGTCGGCCTCTATGCGTTCACCGCCATCGGCGGCACGACGACGGCCATCGTGTCCCGCAACCTCGTGGCCACTGTCGAGTCGCTGCGGCTCGCCGAGGAGACGAGCGCGCTCATCGCCGCCGTGCCGCGCCTCATGGAGGCGCATGATGAGCGCCGGCGCAAGTCGGTGGCCGACAGCCTCGCCAGCCAAACGGCCAATCTGGCGCAGCGCATCGATCGCCTGCGGGCGCTCGACGACGCCAAGAGCATGGCAATCGACACGCCGCGCCTCAACATGGGGCAGCGGCTCGCGGCCCTGAACCAGGCCGTCGCCCAGCGCATATCGTTCACCGGACGGCGCCAGGCGCAGGCCTTGTCGATCCGCAAGGCGCACGAGGATTTGCTCGATGCGATCGTGCCGGTGCTCGACGACGCGAATTTCGAGCTGATGACGAAGACGCTGGCGAGCACCAACAAGACGGCGCTCAGGAATGCCGTCGAATCGCAGCGGCAGCTTCTCGAAATCCAGGCGGAGACGAACCTGCTGGTCGGCGTGCTGATGGAGGCCTCGCTCGTCACGGAGACGGCGCGGCTGCGGCCGCTGCGCGACACCTCCAACTCGGCGCGCCGCAGGATCGAGGCCAACCTCTGGGCGTTGCTCGACGCCAACCTCGTCAAGGAACTGCCGAGGCTCTACGAGCGGCTGGCCTTCGTGCACGTCAGCGACAGCATCGTCGGCTTGCGCGCAGAGGAGCTGCGAAAGGCGCAGGAGGCGCAGCTTGCTTTCACGGCGACGCAGGAAGAGGCCGTGAAGCTGAAGCGCGCCGTCGACGATCTCGTCGAGACCCATCGTGCCACCGCCGAGACCGTCTCCGCGAAAGCCCTCTACCAGATCCGCTCCGGCCAGATCCTGCTCGTCGCCCTGTCGATCGCCGCCTTGGCGGCCGGGGCCCTGATCGCCTGGCTCTATGTGGGCCGCAACATCGCGCGGCGCCTCGGACTGCTCAGCGGCGCGATGCGGCAACTGGCGGCGGGCGACACGAACGCCGTCATCCCGGAGGACGGCGAGGACGAAATCGCCGACATGGCGCGCACCCTCGTCGTGTTTCGGCAAGCGACCGACGAGGCGGCAGCCGCGCGCCAGAGCGAAGTTGAGCGGGCACGACAGGCAGAGGAGCGCCGGCAGCAGATCGAGGCGGCGACGCGCCAGTTCGAAGGGGCCGTGTCCGATACGGTCGACGCGCTGGAGAAGGCCTCCAAGGCCATGGACAGCTCGGCCCGCGCCATGACCGAAACCGCCGGCCGCAACCGCGACAAGGCGGAGGTCGCGGCGGGTGCCTCGAGGCAAGCCACCTCTAACGTCACCAACGTCGCCATGGCGGCTGAGGAAATGGCGCGCTCGGTCGAGCATATTTCCGAGCAGGTGCGCCAGTCGGCAACGGTGGCCCGTGAGGCGGCCGGCCAGGCGAAGGAAATTTCCAACACGGTGGGCGAGCTCGCCGCCTCCATCGACCAGATCAGCGAGGTCAGCAATCTCATCCGCAGCATCGCCGCGCAGACCAACCTGCTGGCGCTCAACGCCACCATCGAGGCGGCGCGCGCCGGCGAAGCGGGACGCGGCTTTGCGGTCGTGGCCTCGGAAGTGAAGAGCCTCGCCACCCAGACCGGGCGCGCCACCGAGGACATCACCCGCCAGATCCACACGATCGAGGAGACGACATCGCGCGTCGTTGCCGCCATGCAGACCGTGGCCGGCACCGTGGCGCGGCTCGACGAGATTTCGCACGTGGCGACGGCTGCCGTGCACCAGCAGCGGTCGGTGACGCAGGAAATCGCCCGCAGCGCCGGCGCTGCCGCCGGCGGCACCCGCGACGTGTCGCAAAACATGGGCGATGTGGCCAACGCCGCCAACGAGACCGGCCACGTGGCCGACACCGTGCTCAACGCCGCCAATGCGCTCTCGGAGCGCTCGCGCATGCTCAACCGCGAGGTCGAGCGCTTCCTGGCGGAAGTGCGGGCCGCCTAGGTCTGGGCTGCCAGGACTATTGCGACTGCCGCGGCGCGCGGGCGTCGTTCGACGTCGGCTGCTCCTGCGTCTTGTCCGACCGAAGAGGCGGAGCAAGGGTCGCTTCCAGCTCCATCAGCTGCGCGAGGTTGCGGAGATTGGTGGCTTGCAGCGGCACAAAATCGGCCGGCGTATAGGGGAATGAGCCGGAGCCGCGAAAAACCCTGAAGCCGCTTCGGGTGACGACAATATCGCCCCGCGCCAGCGTCCGGTCGGTCAAGAACATCTTCAACAGGCCTTGGTCGGCAGGGTCGGCGCTGTAGAGGGGGTCCCGGCCGCCACGGGCCCCGGCGATGCCATAGTCCAGGCTGCTGCTGCCGAGCACAGGATCGTAGCCGGCGGAGCGGGGCTCGCGCGGCCGCTGCGACGGTTCCTGCAAGTGTGCCGGCCGTTGGCCGTAGTGCGGCGGCGACGTCCCGAACAGCAGCGAGAACAAATCCTGCGCCGACACGGATGTGGCGGGTGCCGCCATTGCGGCGGCGACGAGGAGGATGGCAAACGGTCGAAGCATGCAGGCTCGATCGGCACGATGGCCGCGGCATCTCACAAGCAGCGCCAGCCCGCGTCAAGCTTCGCGTTCATCGGCGGCGCTTCTTCTCCACCTTCGGCTCGGGGTCGCGCAAGGCGGTGTGAGCGACCGAGAGGGTGGCTTCCAGCGCCTTGAGCTGGGCGAGGTTGCGCACGTTGGCCGCCTCGAGCGGCGCGAAGTCGGACGGCGAATAGGGGAAACTGCGCGAGCCGCGGAAGACCTTGAAGCCGCTCGAGGTGACGACGATGTCGCCGCGCGCCAGCGTCTTGTCGGAGAGGAACATCTTGAGCGTGCCCATGTCGGCGGGATCGACCTTGTAGGCGTCCGCAGCAGCCGCGCCATGGGGTTCGGTGACGACCGGCTTGGCGCGCCTGACACGCGGCCTCATGCGCGCTTCCCATGGCGGCATCGGTCTGTAGTGACGCTGGCTGCCGCCAAAGATCATCGAGAACAGGTCCTGGGCGCTCGCTCGGCTAGACCCAGCAATCATGCCCACAACCACCAGCAACGCGCAGGCCAGCGTGGCGATCGTGCGGTAAGCGATTGTGCTCACGGGCCTGCCCTATTCATGCGCGCAGGCGACGCTAACGAGCGCCGCTCTCTCGCATCAATCGCGAAGTCCAACACTTGTTCCGATCAAGCCATGGGCCAGCCTTGCGTCTCGAGACTACTCGAGTGGTTCGCCGCCATACGAGCCGCGCGGCGTTTGTTCGCGAGGGTGCCGGAGCCGCATGAAGCCGGTCAGGCGGGCGATCGTCGCTTGTATTGCCGACTGACTGCAGCCATCCTCGCAGATGGCCGGCACAGCACGGGGTGGCTGCTCAAGGGATCGGTAGCGAGCAAACAGAAGATCCTGGGGCGGGAGCGGTTTGCCGTGCATTGATGCTTCTGGTCGAGCAGCATTCCTGAGCATCGTGACCAGGGGAAAAGGGAGCCGTACAAGCGCGCGGCAGGGGAACGGTACTATTAGGGAACGATGCTTTTCAATTCCTTCGAATTTCTGCTCGTCTTTTTGCCCATTTCGTTGTTCGGCTTTTTCGCGTTCGGCCGAATTGCCGGTCATTCGGTAGCTCTGATTTGGATCATTTGCGCGTCACTCGTCTTTCACGGCTACACCAGGGCCAGCTTTACGTGGATCCTAATCGTGTCGATCGCTGTGAACTATGCGTTTGGACTGTGCTGCAACGGCCGTCAGCCATGGTTCGGAGATAGGCTGCGGCTCGCGGCCGTCGTATCCGGAATAGCCTTCAATCTCCTGCTACTAGGCTACTTCAAGTACGCGGGTTTTTTTGCCTCGACGCTCTGGAGCGCGAGCGGGATATTCGTCAACGTCGGATCGATCGTCCTTCCGCTTGCCATCTCGTTCTACACCTTCCAGCAAATTGCCTATCTCGTCGACAGCTACAAAGGTCGCGCGGAGCGCTATTCGTTCTCTGCAATACGCCTCTTACTTGGCTTTCTTCCCTCATCTGATTGCCGGGCCGATCGTTCGCCACGAGGATCTGGTCCGCCAGCTAAGCACCCCAGACATTCTGTCGCCGAAGATTGCCAACATTGCGTCCGGCATCGCGATCATCATGATCGGGCTTTTCAAGAAGGTGGTCTTTGCCGACACCGCCGCAGGCTATGTCGACCCGATCTTTCAAGCATCCGCTGATGGAGTTTCAATCGGGTTCGTGGAAGCGTGGCTTGCGGCTTTGCTGTTCTCGTTCGTCATCTATTTCGATTTCTCGGGCTATTCGGACATGGCGATTGGGCTGGCGCGTCTGTTCAACGTCAAGTTTCCCGAAAACTTCGCGTCGCCGTTCAAGGCGACCAGCATCATCGACTTCTGGCGCCGGTGGCACATCACGCTTTCCAGCTTTCTACGCGACTACCTCTACATTCCTCTCGGCGGACGCGAGAGCAGATACCGAAATCTGCTGCTGACGATGGTCCTGGGCGGGCTATGGCACGGGGCGGCGTGGACGTTCGTGGTCTGGGGGGCCTTGCACGGCCTCTACCTGGTGATTGCGCATCTCTGGCGCGATTGGCGGGGTTGGGAGGCGGCCGGCGGCGGGATGAGCGCGCTGATCGCGTCACGCGCCTTGACGTTTCTGGCGGTCGTGGTGGCTTGGGTTCTGTTCCGGAGCAGCTCGATGGATCAGGCGGCCATAATCTACAGCGGGATGATTGGGGTCCACGGATTTACCTCCGAGATCGCGTTGCCGGAAGGTCTTCTCGGAAATTCGTATTTGAGCGCGTTAGGATTGGCGGGCGCATTGCTCTTGATCGTGAATGCGCTTCCGAACACGCAACAATTCGTACGGCTCTTCCGCCCTGTGATCTACAGCAGATCGGATAGGGTTGTCGGATGGGCCCGAACGCTGGTTTGGCGCCTCAGGGTCCCCGATGTAGCTCTGGTCGTCATGCTTGGTGTCTACGCCATGAGCCAATTGGAAAGAGTGCAGCCCTTCATCTACTTTCGATTCTAGGCGAGCGCATGAAATCACGCCTTATCACCGCAGGCCCATGGAGCGCTGCGTGGCTGCCGTTGCTGTCAAGCCCGTTCCTCTATGGGATTGTGATCAAGGTTTTTCCGATTGATCGCGACGTAGCACTCATTGCGGCGCTTGTTCTGCTTGCAGTCGCCGCACTTGCCGGCATCGGCGCGGGACCAGACAGGCCGGGTGTCGCGCTTCTGATCGGGCTCTGTGCGGCTGTCTCGATTTTGTCGATGCCTTTTTTGCTCCCCTGGGCCACGGCGCAAAAAGACGCGCCATCGAACTCGCCGACGGCCGTCTATTCATTCAAGCAAGCAAGGGCGAATCCGCAAGCTTTCGCCCAGTGGTGGAATTTCTTTGTCGCGGAGGTCCTGAGAGTTCAGCCCATTCTGTTCGAACGAGAAGACGCCAACGCTCCCCTTGTGCCGCGCCCGGGAGCGCAGACCTCGTTCTACAGAGGGCATGTCGCACTGAACAACAAGGGCTATCGGGGCGACGATTTCCCGGACAAGAAGGGAGACGCGTATCGCATCGTGACCATCGGCGATTCTGCGACGTTTTGGACAGTCGTTGTTCCCTGACAGTCGCCCATGGTCATCGGTGCTGCAGAAGCTCATCTCTTCCAACCTCACATGTGCACGCCCCATCCACGTCATCAATGGTGGCGTGAATGCCCATCACGTGCGGCATGCGGTCGACCGGATCGAGAGGGACTTTGCATGGCTTCAGCCCGATATGGTTCTGTCGTATTTTGGTTGGAACTCTTCTGCCGACCTCGGTTTTGAACCGCAGATCGCCCCGCTGCCCGCGCTGCCGGCTCTCGATGCCAGTAAAGCGAGCCGGACATGGTGGTACGCGCATCGGGCAGCTGTTCTCACCGCGAACGGGATCGTCAGCAGCGTGTATCGCCTCGTGGCGGACTTTTACGACGACACCGAGGGACTCGTCGCACAAGCGCGTCGAGGCAAGCTGTTCACCGATATGCAGCAGCTCGCCCAACAATCTGAACGCCTGGGATATCTGCTCGTGTTTCTCGGTTTCAACACAGCCGTTGAGCCGACCAGTCCGGACGAGGCCATCCGCTTCTACACGAGACCTTGGACCGACGTTCGCGCTATCACGCGGAGAATTCAGATTCAGAATGCCTTGTTCGCGGGATTGGCGAGGGAGCGCGGTATCGCATTTGTCGATACCAGCGACGGCCTGCGCGGACGCTATGACGAAGATCTCTTCATCGATGTCGTGCATTTCACCACGAGAGGGGACGCGGTGATGGCGGGTAACGTCTACACGGGCATTCTTCCGCAGCTGCTGCGTGACAAGTCGCTAGGTTGCAGACCGCGGCCGCGGCGCCCCGGCGCCTCGACGGCGGCCCAAGACTAGAACGAGCAGGGGCAAGGGCGGCGCACAAACGCCCCGTGCTCCAAACAAAAAGGCGCGGGAGCGTCCCGCGCCTTGCCGCCTGTGCGCTGTGATCTCAGTCGAAGCGGCCGGTGGCATGCGCCAGCATGGTGTAGACCTTGCCGGTTTCCGACGTGAGGTAGGTCTTGGCGACCATGGAGTCGCGGTCGTTGCGGGCGACCTCGCCGAGCAGCCGCTCGAACTCGTCGACATAGCGGTCGACGGTCTCGCGGAACTCGGCGTCGCCACGGTATTTGCGACGTACCTCCTCGAAGGTCTGCTGGCCCTGCAGCGTGTAGAGGCGGCGGGTGAAGACCTTGCGCTCGCCGCGCTTGTAGCGGTCCCAGAGCTCGACGGCGGCGTCGTGATCGATCATGCGGGCGATATCGACCGACAACGAGTTGAGCAGCTCGATGGAATTGACAGGACGCTCTTCGCGCCCCGCAGCCTTGCCGGCCTCCTCGTCCTCATCGCGGGAGGCGCGCACCAGGAGATCGGAGAGCCAGCCGGACTTCTGCGGGCCGCCGTCACGTTGAGCCGGCGGCGGGGGGGCAGGGGGCTCCTCGCGCTTGGGCACCACCATGGGACGCGGCGACGGCTCGGCGACGCGCGGCTGCGCCGGCCCTTGGCGCGCGATCCCGGCGGCGGCACGCGCCGGCGCCGGGCCGGCGGCGACCGCGGCGACGCGCGCCTCGCCGCGGCGCGCATCGGCTTCCGCCACGTCGTAGGCGCGGCCGGAGCGCGAGACGATCTCGGTCAACTCGTTGAGCGCCTTGATCTGGTCGGCAACCACGCGGCGCATGGCGGCGGTGGATTCCTGCGTCTCCTTGGGGATATCGAGGAGGCCGCGGCGCAGCTCCCCGCGCGTCGTCTCCAGCTCCTGCTGGATGTCGGCCGTCATGGCGCGCATCTCGCCGGCGGCCTCGCGGAAGCGATCCGTCGCCTGGCCGAGGGCCTCGCCCATCTGGCCGAGCACCTGCTGGTAGGCCTCACGCAGGGCGACGGCGGTTTCCTCGCGCTCGCGGCCGCTGGCGCTCCTAATCAGCTCGAACTGCTCGCTGATGGCCTTGGTGGTGGCGCTGGCGCTTGCCGACAAGAGGTTGCCGATCTTGTGGGCGCGCTCCTCGGCATTGGTGAAGGAGCTGTCCATCAGGGTCGAGAAGGCGCTGGTCAATTCCCCGATGTCGTCGGTCTTCTCGCGCACCAGATGCGTCAGCTGCTCCAGCGTGCTGCGGCGCTCGTTGAGAGCGGCGCCGATGCGGCCCTCGACGCGCTCCAGCTTGTCGAGCGTCGTGCTGATGGCGGCGACCTGATTGTCGGTCACCGAGGTGAGCAGCGAGCCGTGCTCGCCGAGCCGCGCTGCGAGTGCCGCGGCGTCGCCGATGGTGTCCTTGGCGATGTCTCGCAAGGTGTCCACTTGGCCGGCGATCTGGGTCGAGGCCTTGATGGTCTCTTCCGACATGAAGCGCAAGGCGCCGTCGAGCTGCTTCACCTGGGTGGTGAGATTATGCTCGATGCTGGCGAGGTTGTCGGTCGCCGAGCCGCTGATCTGGCCGAGCAGCTTGTTGGCCTCGCCCAGCCGCTCGAGCACCAGCGGGATTTCGCTCTTCAGCTTCTCGTTGGTCGACACCAGCGCCAGAATCGATTCGCTCGCCGCGTTCTTGACCGCGTCGCGCAACGCCTCGCTCGAGCGGGTGAACATCGAGGTGAGCTCGTCGCCGCGATCGCGCACCGCATCGACGATGGAGGAGCCGCGCGACTCCAGCGTGCGCACCACCGCCTCGCCGACGGCGGCCACATCGCGGGCGATGGCTTCGCCCCGCTCCGTGAGAGCGCCGACGATCTGGGCTCTCTTCTCGTCGAAGACGCCCGACAGCTCGCCGGAGCGCTGGTTCATGGAACTGACCAGCGCGGTGTGGCGCTCGTCGAACTTGCCGCTGATGCTCTCCAGCGTTGCGATGACCGCGTCGGCGGCCGTGGCCAGCTCGCGGGCCAGGCCCTCGCCCTTGCCGCCAAGGGCGCTGACCAGCGCCAAGCCCTTGTCGTCGAGCAGCGCAGTGATCTCTTCCATGCGCCCGCCAAGGGCCGCGACGATGCCGCGGCCGCGGTCGTCGAGGGTGGTGCTGACGCTGTCGAGGCGGTTGACCACCTTCTCCTCGAAGCTCGCCACGCGCTGGTCGAGGGTCTCGGCGATCTCCAGCGCCCGGCCGCCGAGGGTCTTGTTCACCTCTTCGGCGCGAGTGGAAAGGATGCTGGCGATCTCGCTGGCGCGGCCGCCCAGGGTCGCCTGAATTTCCTCGGCCTTGGCGCTCAGCACGTTGGTGAGCTCGGCGCTCTTGGCCAGCACGACGCTGCCGATCTCGTCGGCCTTGGCGGCCAGCGCCTTGGTGACCTCCTGGCCGCCTTCGGCGAGCACTCGGGCGATTTCCACCGAACGCACGACCAGCGCCTCGTTGAGGGCGGTGGCGCGGGCGCCGAGATTCTGGTCGATGCCCTTGATGAGCGTATCGAGGGAGGTGGCGATCTCGGCGCTCTTGGCAGCCGAGCGCTGCTCGAACTCACCGATCTGCCGCTCCATGAGGGCGGCGGCCTCGCTGGAGTGGCGCTCCATGAGGGCGGCCGCCTCCTTGGAGCGCTCCGACAGGCGCTGCACCAGCTCGTCGCCGCGCGAGCCGACCACCTTCTCCATGGCGTTGAGGCTCGCTCCGACCATGTCGGTGAAGCTGTTGACGTGGCTCGAGAGCTTCTCGACCAGGCCGCCGGCCCGCACCACGACCGCCTCGTCGAAGGCGGCGAGACGGTTGCCGAGGATCTGGTCGACGTTCTTGCCCTGCTGCTCGATGGTCGTGGCGAGCTTGGTGCCGCTCTGGCCGAGCGCTTCGTTGACGCGCGAGGCCTGCTGAGCGATGGCGATGACCACTTCCTTGCCGGTGCCGGCAATGAGATCGCGCGCCTCGCCGGTGTGACCGGCCAGCGCCTCGCGGATCTCGGTCGTCTGGTTGCGCAGATCCTCCGACAGCCGCTCGACGCTCTCCTCGAAGATGGTCTTGGCGGTGGCAGTGCGGTCGTCGATCAGGCCGGCAAGGCGCGTGCCGGTGGTGGCCAGGCTCTCCTCGAGCGTCTGGCCATGCACGGTGACGGTCTCGTAGATGCGGTCCACGGTCTCGACCAGCTTGTCGGCGAGGCTGCCGCCGCGCGAGGCGATGATGTCGGCGATGTCGCGGCCGGCCTCCTCGATGCGCTGGCTGACTTCCTGGCCGCGCTGGCCGATGGAGATGGTGAGCGATTCGCCGGTCGTCTTCAGCGTTTCGTTCACCTCGTTGGCACGCAGGGCCAGCGATTCGGCGACGCTCGAGCCGGTCTCGGCCAGCTTGCGGGTGACGAACTCGGCGCCCTCGTTGAGGCCGCGGGTCAGTACCTCGCCGGTGGTGGCGAGGGAGGCGGTGATGGCCTGCGACTTCTGGGCGAGGGTGGCGGTCACGTCCTCGCTGGTGGTGGTGAGCCGCTCGACCAGGTCGAAGCCGCGCGTGGTGATCTCGTCGATCATGCGGTCGCCGGCCTTGCCGAGCGCGATGGTGATCTGCTCGCCCTTGGTGGCCAGCGAGTTGGTCACGTGCGAGCCGGCGGCGGCGACGGCCTCGGCGATGGTGTGGCTGGCGGCGCTCAGATCCTGGGCGATGTTCTGGTGGGCGCCCTCGATCGACGAGCGCACGCGCTCGGCGTTGGTGACGATGGCTTCGCGCTGCGCCGCGAGCTCATCGACGAGGGAACGGATGCGAATCTCGTTGTCAGAGTAACAGCGTTCGAGGGTCGAGATTTCGGTGCGGACCAATGATTCGAGCTCGGTGGCGCGCGCCAAGGCGCGCTCGACGCCGTCGCCCATGGCGGCCATCTCGCGGCGCACGGCCTGCGACAGCGTCATCACCGATTCGGCTGCCAGTGTCTCGGGCTGCGCCAGGCGCACGGCCACCTGCATCAGGGCGCGGGAGACGAGGCGGATCTCATGAGCGCGCGCGTAGAGCGCCGCGACGACGAAGAAGAAGACGACCGGCGCCAGCGCGGCGAGGCCGAAGAGCACCAGCGGCGTGGCGCTGCCTGCGGCAAGGCCCTCCTCCGGAACGAGGCGCGGATAGACGAGGGTGGCGGCAAGCGCGAGCCAGCCCACCGACAAGATACCGGCAACGATATAGGGCAGGCGCGAGGGGCGGATCTGCAGCGCCTGCAAGAGCGCGCCGACGCTCTCGCGGTCGTCGTTGGCAACACGGGTCGGATCGGGGGCGGCGACGGCGCGCTCGCGCGACGGCGGCTCGGGACGGGCCGGGCGCGGCGGCGGCGCGGCGACCTGGTGAGCCTGCGCCGGCGCTCCCGCGTTGCGGGGGCCGCTGGGGCGGGGCGGCGGGATCGGCGCCCGCGGCCGCACATCGCTGCGCCCATCGGGCCGCGCCGGGGGAGGCGGAGGAAAGACGCCTTCGCCGACATCGGGCAAGCGAGCGTCGCGATCGGCCCCCGTGCCCGCTGCGGTGGCCGGCTTGTCGTGCCCCAGATTCAGCGCCTGCTCGATGGCCGACAGAGCGATCTCCGTCGGGTCCTTGAGCTTATTCTCTTTGGCCATATTGCCGCCTCACTCACGCCACGCATGGCGAGCGCCCACGGCGGCTTGTCGCCGCGGATTGCAGCCGGATTAAGGTCTTGTACAGACCCCGCACCCCGATCGAATGCCCGCCATTTACCAAGATGAAGTCTAGTCTCCCGGCCGGGGCTTGGAAACCCGAACTCCCGGTTGATTAAGAATTTCGTTAACGCCTTTTTTACCATAACGGAGTGGGAAGGCGGCCGCGGGCAGGCAAAGTCATGGCCCGTATGGCTTTCTCAAGTATTCATGCACGCTGTAACCATAGCCTCGACCGGTAAGGTGGCTTGTGGACAAGCTGCAGGTCGTGAGTATTCGGGGAACGCGAATTGCCAGCCAATATGGTCAACGACGGCCCCCCGGAGGGCGGCTCCATAGCCATCGACCGGGAGCATTTGCGCCGCCAGACCATGAACGACGAAGCCCTGGCGCACGAGCTGATGGGCCTGTTCCTGACGCAGTCGGCCAAGCTGCTCGATCTCATCGCCGGGGAGGGGGCGGTGAACCGCCGCCGCGATGCCGCCCACACTCTCAAGGGTGCGGCCGTCGCCATCGGCGCTTTCGCGGTGGCCCAGCAGGCCGAGGCCGTCGAGACGGCGGCCGCCGCGCCACCGGATCGCTTGCGGCAGGAGGTCGCGAGATTGTCGGCCGCCGTCGCAGCCGCACACGCGGCGATCGCCGCCATCATCGGCGTCGCGACGAAGGACGAGGGCGCCGCGGCGCGCGGGTAGGACCCTAGGACCCGATCATCGCACGCGTTTTTGACGCACGATCCTGTCCGAAAATTGCTCACACTTTTCGGGATCATGCGGGCTCATTTGGCGCATGATGCGATCGGAAAACCGCTCACACTTTTCGGGATCATGCGCTATGGAGGCTCCGCCATCCGCCGGAGCCCGCCTCTATGCCCAAGATCACCTACATTGATGATGCCGACACCGCCCGCAGCGTCGAGGCGGAGGTGGGCACGACGGTGATGGAGAACGCCGTGCGCAATTCCATCCCGGGCATCGAGGCGGAATGCGGCGGGGCCTGCGCCTGCGCCACCTGCCACGTCTATGTCGACGAGGCGTGGACCGAGGCGGTCGGCAAGCCGGAGCCCATGGAAGAGGACATGCTCGACTTCGCCTTCGAGGTGAAGCCGAGCTCACGCCTCTCGTGCCAGATCAAGGTGAGGCCCGATCTCGACGGGCTGGTGGTGCGGACGCCGCGCAAGCAGGCGTAGCGCGGGGGCCGCGCAGCGAACGCGGCGCGCTCACTCCGCCGGCGCCGGACGCGGCGCCTGGAATGTCGTCTCGTGCCCCATGGCGGGATGCCGCGGCACGAGGAATGCAAGGATAAGCGAGCCGCAGGCGAGCGTGGCGCCGATGACGAACACGGCCGCGGGGTTCCAGATCCAGATGAAGCCGAAGCTCACCGGGATGACCACCGCGGCAATGTGGTTGATGGTGAAGGCGACCGCCGAGGTGGGCGCGATGTCGGCGGGGGCGGCGATCTTCTGGAAATAGGTGCGCTGCGCGATGATCAGGTTGAAGAACACCCCGTCGAGGATCCACAACGCGCCGACGATCCACGGGTCCTTGAGGAAGGCATAGCCGAGGAAGACGGCGATCAGCGATACGTTCTCGAGGATGATGGTGGCGCGCTCGCCGATGCGCCCGACCAGCGAGCCGAGCTGCGGGGCCGCCACGACGTTGATGAGGCAGGTGCCCAGGAAAAGGAGCGCGATGCCGGTCACCTGGTAGCCGAAGCGCTCGACCAGAAGAAAGGCCGCGAAGGCCATGAAGATCTGCCGGCGCGCGCCGCTCATGAAAGTCAGCGCATAATAGAGCCAGTAGCGCTTGCGCAGAATGAAGCCTTTGTGCTGCGGCACGGCGCCGTCGAACTTGCGGAAGAACAGGATGGCGGCGAGCGCGACAACGATCGAGGCGGTGCCGGCGACGCCGAACAGCATCTCGTAGCTTGGCTTCCACAAGAGCCAGACGCCGGCGATGGAACCGTAGGCGATGAATTGCGCCACCGCATTGGCGCCGGCGATGCGGCCGAGCGCCGCCGGAGCTTCGGCCTTCGACAGAAGCTGCAATTGCAGCGCCTGATTGGCGGTCTCCATATAGTGGAAGCCCAGCGACATCACGAGCGTGGTGACGACGAGGCCGAGAGTTGACGGAAACAGACCGGTGATGGCGACGCCGACGCCGAGCAGCAGGAGGCTCGCATAGGCCAGCGTCTGCTCGCGCATGACGAGGAAAAGCGCGATGGCCGTGAAGGCCAGGAAGCCGGGGATCTCGCGCACCGACTGGACGAGGCCGATTTCGAGACCGGTGAAGCCCGCCGCCTCCTTGGCGAAGTTGTTGAACAGCGCCGCCCAGGCGGCGTAGCCCAGCCAATTGATGAACGCGATGGTCATCAGGAACGCCACCGGGGAGGCGGCGAGGCGGTTCATTCGGGTCGGTTGGCCGGGCGCATGCATCATCGGCTCGCAATAGGCCTCGCGGTCGCGGGGGTCAAATGATGCCATGTCATGGAACCCATGCGCCGGGCCGCGATTTCGGCTATGAGCAGCACAAGCCGTATGGCCGCGAGTGGGGGCGTCATGTTCAAGAGCATCATCGTGCCGGTCGATCTGGCGGAGGTCGATGTGGCCAAGCCCGCCATCGACAAGGCGGTTGAATTCGCCAAGACGTGGGACGGCAAGGTGCGCCTCATCTACGTGCGCTCAATTCTGCCGATCACCTTCATGGAGTTCGTGCCGCCGGATTTCGACACGCAGCAACAGGCGCTGTTCGAAGCCAGGCTCGCCGAGGTGGCGGCCGACATCAAGCTGCCGGCGGAGCGCGTATCGAGCGTCGTCCGTCTCGGTTCCATCTACAATGAGGTGCTCGACGAGGTGACCAAGACGGGCGCCGATCTCGTCATCATGGGCTCGCACCGGCCGGCCATGGCCACCTATCTGCTCGGCTCCAACGCCTCGACCATCGTGCGCCACGCCACCTGCTCGGTCCTGGTGGTGAGGGCGTAAGCACGCGGACAGAGGGCGGGAAGGAAAATCTGTCCTCTGTCGTCCGTCACGGCATCAGGTCGGGGGGGATCGCGTCCGGCGTAAAGGTGCGCGGCCGGTTGCGCACAACGAGCGGCGTGATCTGCCAGGCCGTCAGGGCAAGAACGGCAAGGCCAACCGCGGCAGCACCCGGCGCTCCGAGCACGAGAGCGCGGCCCGCGAAGACCGCAAGGCCAACGAGCGTAAAAGCGACCACCACCACCATGGCGAACCAGACCGGCAGGCGCCTGCCACCCTCGAGGCGGCAGTCGGGGCTGGCGCCCGCGGCGGCGGCGATGAGCGCGGACGCGAAGGTGCGATAGGCCTCGTCCTGGCGCGTCGTGTCGCCAAAACCGTGCCAGGTGACGTTGGTCAGGCTCACCTTACGGCCGTCGCGCAGCCTGAGCGTCAGCCGGAAAATGCGGCGGCCGAGCGGGCCCATCTCGAAGGTGAGGAGGATGCGCCGGGCCTGGTCGAAGGGCAGCCGGTAGCGTTGATAGAGCGTGTCGACCGCGAGCCCGTCGCCGTCGATGCGGAAGCCGATCTCGCCGGAGGTGGCCTTTGGACGATGCCGGTAGCTGAGCGCGCCGTCAGTCACCGCGTCAGTTCGCGCATGCCGCGGTCGAGGCCCTCGATGGTCAGCGGATACATGCGGTCGTTGAAGATCTGCCGGAAGACGCCGATCGAGTGCGTGTAGCCCCAGTGCGCCTCGGGGACCGGATTCAGCCAGATGCTCTTGTGGAAGTGATTGAGCATGCGCTCGAGCCACACGTGCCCCGGCTCCTCGTTCCAGTGCTCGACCGAGCCGCCCGGCATCGTGATCTCGTAGGGGCTCATCGAGGCGTCGCCGACAAAGACGACCCGGTAATCGGCCGGGAAGGTACGGATGATGTCGTGCGTCGGGGTGACTTCCTCGAAGCGACGCCTGTTGTTCTTCCACACGCGCTCATAGAGGCAGTTGTGGAAGTAGTAGTGCTCGAAGTGCTTGAACTCCGAACGGGCAGCGGAGAACAGCTCCTCGGCGCGCTCCACGTGCCAGTCCATAGAGCCGCCGATGTCGAGGAGCAGCAGCACCTTGACCGCGTTGCGCCGCTCCGGCCTGAGCTTCACGTCGAGATAGCCTTTGTGGGCCGTCTCGTGGATGGTCTCGTCGAGGTCGAGCTCCTCGGCGGCACCAGTCCGCGCGAACTTGCGCAGACGGCGCAGCGCGATCTTGATGTTGCGGATGCCGAGCTCGACGGTGTCGTCGAGGTCCTTGAACTCGCGCTTGTCCCATACCTTCACGGCGGAGAAGTTGCGGTTCTTGTCCTGGCCGATGCGGATGCCTTCGGGGTTGTAGCCGAAGGCGCCGAAGGGCGAGGTGCCGGCGGTGCCGATCCATTTGCTGCCGCCCTGATGGCGATCGCGCTGCTCCTTGAGGCGACCCTTGAGGGTCTCAAAAAGCTTTTCCCAGCCAAGCGCTTCGATCTGCTTCTTCTCTTCCTCTGTGAGATATTTCTCGGCCAGCCGGCGCAGCCATTCCTGGGGGATCTCGGCCTGGTCCAGCGCCTGGGTCATGTTCTCAAGACCCTTGAAGACGTGGCCGAAAACCTTATCGAACTTGTCGAGGTTGCGCTCGTCCTTCACCAGGCAGGTGCGCGACAGATAGTAGAAGTCCTCGACCTTCTTCTCGGCGAGGTCGGCATCGAGACCCTCGAGGAGGGTGAGATATTCCCGCAGCGTGACGGGGACCTTGGCGGCGCGCAGCTCGGTGAAGAAGTTCAGGAACATGAGGGCCTATTTAGTGTGTCGACTTGCATTTGTCGCCTGCGGTCGGACCACAGACGATAGCGAACGGAACGGGGGTGACCATTAAGCCGTAATTAACCATGATCGTTAACTGTCGGGGAGAATGCAACAGCGTGACCCGGCTAAGCCCATGTGCTCGAAGCGGCCCTTTCTTGCGGTGCTCATCGGCATCGCCATTCTCGTCCCTGGCGCCGGTACGGCCGCCGATCTGTTCAAAGGCGACGCCGCCACCTTGCTGCGGACGGAGCGGATGACGATCGAGGCGTTCGGCGGCTACCTCACCGGGCAGGGGCGCGAATATGTCAGCAACGCGCCCTTCAGCCAGGACAAGCTCAGCCAGCTCAACTGGCGCATCGACAACGCCTTCGTGGTCGGCGGCCGCATGGCGGTCACTCCCATCGACGGGCTGACGCTGAGGGCGCGCGGCTGGATCCACGTGAACTCGAGCACCACGATGGACGACTACGATTGGTTGGCTGGCTATTTCGGCTTCAACAGCTGGACGCACTGGTCGCACCACCCCGACACCCAGATGGCCAAAGCCTGGCAGGGCGACGTCAGCGCCGCCTATCGCTGGTACGAGGACGAGGACCTGGTGTTCACGGCGATCGGCGGCTACCGCTACATGACGATGAAGTGGAATGCCTACGGCGGCTCCTTCATCTACTCGACTTTCAATTTCTACGACACGGTCGGCACGTTCACGCCGGGCGAGCTCGGCATCGCCTACCAGCAATGGTGGTCGACGCCCTACGCGGGCCTCGGCGTCATCCACAAGATGGGCGCCTTCACGTTCACCGGCGAAATCATCGCCAGTCCCTGGGCCTACGGGCATGACAAGGACTACCACGCGCAGCGCGTCATTCTTTTCAAGGAAGACTTCCGGCCGACGACATTCTTCGCGGCCAGCCTCGGGGCCGAGTACCAGTACAACAATTCCATATCCTTCACGGGGCGAGCGGAATACCAGGGTTACGGTCAGGCCTCGGGCCCCACGAAGCTGCTCGACGGTCTCTCCGGCAACGTGCTCTATTTTCGCAAGCCCAGCGCTTCGGCCGACGCCGAGACGGTTCTCTTGTCTCTCGGCGTGAAGACAAGGCTCTGATCGGGCCTGTCGTCAGCGCCGCGGCTCGCCCTCGGGCTCGGAGCGCCAGTCGCGATCGCCGTCGAAATCGTCCCAGCCGCCGAGCCGCGCGATGCGGCCGGCACCGGCCGGCAGCAGCACGGCAAAGCGCCGCTTCTGCGCCTGATCGAGGAACTCGTAGAGCGGCTCAAGCGCATCGGCGAGCTTGCGCATATGGGCGGCGATCTCGCCCGCCCGTTCGGCGCGCTGACGCAGCTCGAAGACCGGGTCGGCGGGCCCCGTCGCGGGGCGGCGGCCGGCGCGCCACTTGGCCGCGAGCTCGGCGCGGGCGCGCATCGTCTCGCGCAACGCCGCCTCGACGGTCGGCCACAGCTTGTCCTGCTCCTCGGTGAGCCTAAGCCCGATCTTCATGGCCGCGAGGCGCGCCTCGAAGAAGGCGGCGCGGTCGGCATCGGTGAACGCAAAGCGCCCGTTGCCCTCGCGGCCATCGCCGACGCCGATCATCAGGTCGAAGGCGTCGCCGCGCTCGCGCGGCGATTGCTGCGTCTGCGCGAGGCCGGCAATGGTGCCGCCCAGCGACAGGAGGGCGAGAACGGCCAGGACAAGGGTCCGCATGGGGATCCTCCGGGGTCAGGCCGCGCCGGCCCAAGATGGGGGCGGGCGCGCCGGCTTTCAAATTAAACTTTGGACACGGCACGTGGCTATAGGGCTTTACCTTCTGGTAACCACGGCGAACCAGACGGCGATGCCGGCAAGCGCCACCGACAGGACGCGCCGCACCGTCTTGCGGGTGTCGGGCCTGACGAGGACGGGCCGCAGCGCGCCGGCGGCGAGGACGATCGCCGTGTGAACGGCGGTCGCGACCGTCACGTAGACGGCGCCGAGAAGCAGCGTCTGGCTCGTGACGTGGCCGGCGTCGGTGCGAACAAAATTCGGCAGCACGGAGACATAGAAGACGGCCGCCTTCGGATTAAGCAGATTGGCCACAAGGCCGCGCGCAAACCCGCTTGCCATGCCGGCGGCCACATCCTCGCTGCTTGCTTCGGCGTTGGAAAAGAAACCGGTTGCGGCGAGCCACAACAGGTAGCCGACGCCGAGCCAGCGCAAGGCTTGATAGAGCAGGGTCGATTGCTCGATGGCGGCCGCGACGCCGAGCGCCGCCAGCGTGCCGACAACGGCAAGTCCCAGCGCCACGCCCGCCACCGCCGCCATCGCCACGGCGCGATCGCGATCGAGGGCGAGCGTCGCGAGATAGGCCATGTTCGGACCGGGCGTCAGCTCGATGAGCAGCGCCGTGAGCGTGAAGAGCGGCAGGATGGAAGCCGCAAGATCCAAGGTCATTCAGGCCTTCCCCCCGCGCGGCCGCGGGATGGCGAAGGTTGAGCGGCCCGCTCTTAACACGCGCGGCCTTTCTGTTTTGCTCGATGAGCGTGGGAGGGCAGGTGGTGGGGCTGAGCGACCCGCGCATGTGGCGAGCGACGGCGCCGAGCTGTTCGTGCAGCCCACCGCCGACGCGACGCGGCCCGAAGCCTGTCGCCGGGGACGCGACTCACTTTCATGCGCAGCGACGGCGAATGGACGCTCGTTGCGAGGGACGGCTTGCCGCTGGGCTTCGTGTCGAAGGGCAAGTTGCGGCCGCTGCGCTCTAGTTTCTTGATTTGGCGCATGATCTCATCCGAAAACCGCGCACACTTTTCGGGATCATGCGCTAGCCCTGGCGCGCCCCGCGCGTTCCGCCTGCCGAACATGCATGCCGCCGGCTTGCCAGGGGCACGCCGGCTCCTTACGGTCCCGGCCGCAATCAAGGGACCGAGCATGCGATTTCAAGGCACCGACAACTACGTCGCGACCGAAGACCTCAAGGTCGCCGTCAACGCCTCGATCGCCCTGGAGCGGCCGCTGCTGGTCAAGGGCGAGCCCGGCACCGGCAAGACCGTCCTGGCCGAGGAGATCGCCAAGGCCATCGGCGCGCCGCTGATCACCTGGCACATCAAGTCGACCACCAAGGCGCATGCAGGGCCTCTACGAGTACGACGCGGTGAGCCGCCTGCGCGACAGCCAGCTCGGCGACGCGCGCGTCTCCGACATCAAGAACTACATCAAGCGCGGCAAGCTGTGGGACGCGTTCGACAGCCCGCGAGCGCCCGGTGCTGCTGATCGACGAGATCGACAAGGCCGACATCGAGTTCCCCAACGACCTCCTGCTCGAGCTCGATCGCATGGAATTCTTCGTCTACGAGACCAGCGAGACGATCAAGGCGCGAGCAGCGGCCGATCGTGGTCATCACCTCGAACAACGAGAAGGAGCTGCCGGACGCATTCCTGCGCCGCTGCTTCTTCCACTACATCCGCTTCCCCGATGTCGAGACCATGAAGGCCATCGTCGACGTCCATTATCCGGGCATCAAGCGGCGCCTGGTCGAGGAGGCGCTGCGCATCTTCTTCGAGATCCGCGAGGTGCAAGGCCTGAAGAAGAAGCCGTCGACGTCCGAGCTGCATCGATTGGCTGAAGCTGCTCATGGCCGAGGACATCGGTCCGGAAATGCTGCGCGAGCGCGATCCGCGCAAGCTCATCCCGCCGCTGCACGGCGCGCTGCTCAAGAACGAGCAGGACGTGAGCCTGTTCGAGAAGCTGGCTTTTATGGCAAGGCGCGAGGGGCGATGAGGTCCTTGCCTCGCGCATGATCTGACAGGGAGTCCGCACCTACGCGGGCAGCATGCGCCGCTACGCGTTCATCACCGTTGACGTGTTCACCGACCGTCGCTTCGGCGGCAATCCGCTTGCCGTCTTCCCGGACGCTGCGGGCATGTCCGACGCCGAGATGCAGTCGCTCGCCACCGAGTTCAATCTCAGTGAGACGACCTTCGTCCTGCCGCCCTCCGACCCGGCCAACGACGCGCGCGTGCGCATCTTCAACCGCGTGGCGGAAATGCCGTTCGCCGGCCACCCCAATGTCGGTACCGGCTGGGTGTTGGCGAGCCTCGGCCGCGTCAAGAGCGACAGGTTGCGCTTCGAGGAGATCGCCGGCCTCGTCGAAGTGCGGTTCGGCGCCGATCGACTGGTCACCATCGACGCGCCGCAGCCGTTGTCGCTCGGACCTGAAATGCCCATCGACCTCCTGGCGGGCTGCGCCAGCCTGTCGCCGGCCGATGTCGTGACGGCCACGCACCCGCCGGTCATGGCCTCCGTCGGCAATTCCTTCGTGGTGGCCGAAGTGACCGGTCCGGCGCTGACGCGCGCCGCCCCCGATCTCGCGCGCTTCCGGCAGGCGCATCAGTCCTTCACGGCGCTGGGTCCGGGGCGCTTGCCCATCTATCTTTATGCCCGTGTGTCGGATGCGGGCAGCACGGGCAAGCTGCGCGCCCGCCTGTTCTCACCGCTGTCGGGCACCATCGAGGACGCCGCGACCGGCAGCGCCGCGACGCCGCTTGCGGCGCTCCTGCTGTCGAAGACGACCCATGAGCGGTGCCGCTACGACATCGTCCAGGGCGTCGAGATGGGCCGGCCGAGTCTCTTGCTGGCGGAGGCGTGGCGCGCAGGCGGCGTCATCCGCGCCAGCGTCGGCGGCACCTGCGTCGAGGTGCTGGCCGGCGAAGCGTCGCTATAGGGGCGTAACCACAAAGCCGGCGCGGGGGAAATGCACGACCACATCGCCAGCCCGCGGGTCGCTGCGGGCGATCGAGATGCGGTCCATCGCAAGGCCAACCAGCTCGCCAGTGACCGGCACCTTGCCGGTGTCGTCGGGCATGATGCTGACCTTCTGTCCGGGCTTCAGGCCGCCGGGGTCCTGCGGATCGACGCTGGTGGCGGCGGGCTTCGCCGCCTTGGCGACCGCCAGCGCTTCGACCGCCGGCAAATCGCCGCGCTTGCCGTGGCCCAAGGCCTTCACGCGCTCCGCCCACGCGGCGATCCTGGGCAGCCGGTCGAGCGGACTGGTGCCCGGCCCAACCCGTTCGCGGATGAACCAGACCGGATTGTAGAGCGCGCAATCCGCCAAGGTCGGCTCGCCGCCGAGCAGGAACTTGCGGCCGTCGGCCAGCATCGTCTCGGCGAAGGAGAGGTGCGCATAGACCTGGCTGAGCGCGAGCGGGGCGGCGGCCTTGAGCTTCTGCGCATCAAACGAGCGCCCGGAGAACTCCCCGCGGTCCTTCTTGAAGGCGTCCGGAAGGGTGTGGCCAATGACGCCCATCACCACGCCGACGGCGGCCCAGAAAATATTGCGGTCGATCCACATGGCGATGGCGCGGGCCTCGCCTTCCTGGCCCTTTGGCAGCAGGGGTGGGGAGGGGGCACGCCGCTCGAGCTCCATGGTGATGAGCTGGGTGTCACAATAAATGTCGGCGCCGACCTGCATGACCGGCGTCTTGCGATAGCCGCCAGTCAACGGCATCAGGTCGGGTTTCGGCATGATGTTGGGGATGTCGACCGACTTCCAGGCGAGTTGCTTCATTCCCAACGCGACGCGCACCTTTTCGGCAAACGGAGAGCCGGCATAGTGATGCAGGATGATGTCGCTCATGGATCGGTGCCTTAGCTAAGTTGGATGGTTGCGAAGCAGGGCCGTCATGAACGACCGCGGCGCGAGGCGATGGCGGCAGGTCGCGTCACTCGACCGTCTCAACCCTGTAACCCGCCTTTTCGAACAAGCGAAGCAGGCCTTGCTCGCCGGGCAGATGCAGCATGCCCACCGCCACGAAGGCGCCGCCACCCTCCAGCAACGGCAAGGCGCGCGCAAAGAGGCGGGCGTTGCGCTTGTCGATGACGGCGCCGTAGATTTCGGGCGGAATACGCACGTCAAGGCCGGGGAGGGGCGAGGGCCGCCGCGTCCAGGTGAGCGCAAAGGCCGACTGACCGCCGAGATGCAGGGTCACCAAGGCTTCGAGCAAATTCTCAGATTGCTCGAGCAAGCCCACCATGGCTTTGAGGAAAGCACCCTGCACGGCGCCGGAAAATTCGGTGAAGGTCTCGAGCTGCTCGATCGTGGTCTCCAGCCCGATGACGGGCTTGCCCTGTTCCTTGGCCATTCGCTCGATGATCGCATCGGTCCCCTTGCCGTCCTTCGAGGCTCCGGTGGCGCAGGCGGGGGTGGCGATGATGATGGCGAGAATTCGACGGGCGCAGTCTCCTTGCCGTCGCAATCGAGACGCCGTGGGCCTTCAAGGCGGTGGAGAGACGCGCCTGCTCGGCGGGAGACAGGAGCTTGTCGAACGTCTCTTCGCCGGCGTTCAGAATGGCGTTCGCCACTAGGTTGTTGTCGAGGTCCTCAAGGGGCCGGCTCGGCGTCTTGAGCTCCAGCCCCACCTTGGTGGCGGCGCCGATGGCGTCGAGGGTCGCGGTCGAGAACTTGGTCACCCGCGGGTCGGCGAGATGAGTCGTGCCGTAGACCCAGGACGGCGGGCGCCCCTCCCGCGTCAGCCGGAACAGCTTGCCCCGGCCAAACGGCAGCCGGCCACTTTCCTCCTCGATCGAGCGTATGAACCCGGCGTCGGAGGCGCGAAGCAGCGCAATGGCGTCAACGCCATTGCAGGAGGCAGCGGCGGCGGTCGCGGCCGACACCGCGAATGCGCAACCAAGGATTGAGATCGGCGCCCATTTGGACCGTTTCGCCGTGACGGGGCAGGCTGTCATCGCACTCATCCCAAGCACCCTGCGCGAAAGTTGGCCAGAATTTACCGGAATGCACACGATCCCGCGCGCAATTCGGGCTTCACAGTGGCTAATAGGTGACAGCCTTTGGCGCCGGCTTTCGGTAGAAAAAAGGCCTGTCGAATCCGGCCGGTGGGGGTCAGTTCAATGCGCAGTGAATTCGTGGGCTTAGCCATGTCGCGGGCGTTGGCGGGCGCCGTCCTGTTGGCGGCCGCAATCGGCTCGGTGTCGCCGGCTTCGGCGCAGAGCGCCTTCTGCAATCGCCCAGGCTTCGTCCTTCAGAATGGGTTCTGCACCGACAACGCCGGTGAAGGCGCCTTTTCGGCCGCCGCGCTGTCGAGCCAATCCCTCAACCAGGTCACCCAATCGGTGACACAGCAATCGGACCAGAAGACCGCCGAGGCCATCAGCACCCGTCGCACAGAGGAAGCGGAGCGTTGCCCGGCCGGCACGCAACGAGTTCGGCGGAAGCTGCCAGCCCATCGCCCGCCAGCAGGCCGCACCGCCGCGGGCGGCGGCGCCGGCAGGAAAGGGCAAGAAGGCCGCGCGGGCCCCGGCTCGGGCTCCTTCCGGACCGGTGTTCAAGTCGGACCCGTCCGAGCGGATGGTGGCGGCTCCCGTCATCGAGCCGGTGCGTCCGGCGATCTGGGCGCAGGCCTTCGGCGACTATGAGCGCCGCTCGGGCTCGATCATCACGCCTGCGGGCGGCGTCGGCGTCATTGGCGCCGGCCTTGGCGGGCTGGCTGGCGGCCCGGATTTGGCGCCGGCCTTCCTGAGCCTCAACACCAGAACCGAGACTTGGGGCGTTATCGGCGGCCTCGACCTGACCTTCCGGAACGTCGCGCGCCCCGGTGACGGCCTGATCATCGGCGCCCTGGGCGGCTACATGGAGCAGAACATCCAGTTCCGGAACCAGACCAATCTGCGCGCCCGCGTCGAGGGTCCGTCGGTCGGCGTTTTCGCAACTTATTTCAACGGCGCCTTCTCGGGCGACATCACCTTCAAGGCCGACTTTCTCGACCTGACGCAGAGCTGGGCCGAGTTGCAAGTCTTCAACACTGGGAACACGTTCCTCAACACCGGTTCGGCCCAGACCGACTTCGTGAACTACACCGTCCAAGGCAACCTCAACTACCGCATCATGATCTCGCCGATCGCCTTCATCGAGCCGACGGTGGGCTTCCGCTACATCCGCAGCGACTATGCGAGCGGCGCTGGCTTGCTGTTCGGACTGGACGACGGCGAGGTGTGGCGCGTGCAGGGCGGCGCCAAGATCGGCGCCAACATCGATAACGGCAACGTCATCGTCACGCCGAGCGTCACCGGCCTGGCCTACAGCGATGTGTCGATCACCGGCGGCGTGCTCAACAGCGCGGTCGGCCCGTTCACCTCGACGGCCGGCGGGGTCATCCTCCCGGATGACGAGGGCAAGATCCGCGGCATGGGCATCCTCAACGTCAACTTCGACTTCAAGAATGGCGTGCAGGCCTTTGTCGAAGGCAACGTGCGGGGCGGCGAGGATCTGTGGGGCTATGGCGGCCGCGGCGGCGTCCGCGTCCAGTTCTAATCGGCGCGCAGCTTTGCATCAACGCGGATGCCATCAGCCGATCGCATCCGCGTTTTGCTTTTTCCGGCCGCCCATGACCAGGCGCGCTACTTGGTCACCATGAAGTAGTCTTCGCGGCCCGGCACGGAGCCGTAGGTGAAGGGCTGCTGGCGGTTGCCGGTCGCTCCCATCACGTCATCGCGCACGAGATCGAACAGCTTCCTGATCTCCACCCGCGGCTTCTCGAGGTTGCGCAGGAAGGCCGACACGAAGGGGCTGTTGCCGCGATCGCTGCCGTCGAGGGCGAACTGGCCGGCCTTGGCGGCATAGACAACAAGCATCGGGCTATCGGGCTCGATGGCTCCAAGCCCGACGTTCCGGGCAGCTTCGGTGCCCGCCGGCGCGCCGAGATTGTCGCGGCCTGCATCGATCATCACGAGCCGCAGCTTCTTGGCAGAGCCGACCGACGCCATGACGTTGTCCAGCAACACCGCGTCGCGACGAATCTCGGCCTGATTCTCCAGCGTGGCATCGACGGGAACGAGGTAGTTCTGCCCGGCGATCTGCAGGCCGTGGCCGACATAGTAGACCACGGCCCAGTCCGCCGTACGGGCAAGCGCGCCGAAGTCGCGCAACGCCTTGATCAACTCCTCCCGCGTCGTGTCCTTCTGAAGGCTGACCGACTGAAAGCCGACGCGGCGCAAAGCGGCGGCGACGCTCTCGGCGTCGCGGCGCGGGTTGGGCAGCACGTCCAGATTGAGGTATGCGGCATTGCCGATTACCAGCGCCACCCGCTTCTCCCCGTTGAGGAGAGGCACTTGCGCCTTGTTGTCGGCATTGGCGGCGATGCTCGAAGCACCCTGGGCCACGGCAGCCCGCGTTGCTTGCGTTGCCTCGCCGGTCTTCAGGAGCGCGAGGCGGGCGGACGCAAGGGCTTGGGTTTCCCTCGCCACGGTGGGTTCGGGATCGTGCTCGGCGGGAATGGACACCGCTCGCTGAAACTCAGAACGGGCGGTGGCCAGCTCGCCCTTGGCCTCCGCGAGCAGCCCCTTGCCGATGACGGCACAGATGGCGGTCGGCGAAATGCGCAGCGCCTCTTCGTAGTCGCCTGCGGCGCGGTCGAACTGACCGGCGTGCCGGAACGTATCCCCGCGACGGCAGAGCTGGATCGACGAGGTCCCAATGATGGAAAGCGCCTTGTCGAGGTCCGCCAGGGATCGCGAGAAGTCACCCTTGAAGCGAAAGGCTTCGCCGCGATTGAGATAGGCGTAGCCATAGCCGGCATCCATGGAGATCGCCGCGTTGAAGTCCGCGATGGCGCGATCTATGGCGCCCTTCGAAAGCAAGGTGAGACCGCGATCGTTGAAGGCGTCAGGCGACTTGGGATCGAGCCGGATCGCCTCGTTCTGGTCGGCCAGCGCCCGCTGGAAGTCGCCCTTGATGCGAAACACCTCGCCGCGGCCGGCAAGCAGCCGCGCGTTTGTGGGTTGCAGCCGGATGGCCGCGGAATAGTCCGTGAGGGCCTTGTCCAACTCGCCCCTGGCGGCCAGAGCCTGCGCGCGGCTGTCGAAGGCTTCCGGGTTCTGCGGGTCGAGCCGAACCAGCTGATCGAAGTCAGCGATTGCAAGATCGAATTCGCCTTTCCGGTATCGCGCGATGCCGCGTCCGCGATAGGCCGCGGTGAAATCAGGCTCGTTGGCGATGGCTTTGTCGAAGTCGCCAATGGCGAGATCGAGCTCACCTTTGTCGCTGAGCAACGTGCCGCGCGCCATGTACCCGAAGGCAAGCGCTGGGTTGAGGCTTGTCGCCGCCCCGAAGTCGGACAAGGCGAGGTCGGCTTCGCCCTTGCTCCAATGGGCGACGCCGCGATTGGCATAGGCCGAAACGTTCTGAGGGTCTCGGCGAATGGCTTCGTCGAAATCGGCGATCGCCTTGTCGAAGAGCTTCTTGGCCGAGAAGCCGATGCCCCGATTGGTGTAGACCGCGGCAAGGTCGACCTCGGCGCGACGGGAGCTGAGCAGGCGCGTGCACGCTGCGATGCCGC
Organism: uncultured Alphaproteobacteria bacterium; assembly: GCA_963812775.1. GTDB lineage: Bacteria > Pseudomonadota > Alphaproteobacteria > Rhizobiales > Beijerinckiaceae > CAWEWH01. The sequence continues at coordinate 22,045 of CAWEWH010000009.1, read as the reverse complement.
GGTCGGGCTGTTGGGCTGCTGTCTCGCAAAGGCTGCCCAAGTTCGCGGTGCCGCGCTCTTGCGCCCAGCACGGCAGGGCTGCCGCGGCGAACCACAGCGTCAGCCCGTAGCGGCATATCGAGGTGCGATCGAAAAAATGTGCGCCCATGCGAAACTCCCCAAGCACCACCTGCGTAACGTAGAGGAGGTTCGAACGGGGTGCTGACGGGCACAAACCCGCACCTATGGCGCGGGCGTTCGAGGCCGCGCGCGCGGGTCACGTGCGAGGACGCACGCGCGGGCGGTTGTTGCTCAGGCGGCGATGGGTAACGCAGGGAGCGGAGGAGGGTCGAGCGAAGCGCGGTTCCTACTTGGTCACCATGAAGTAGTCTTCGCGGCCCGGCACGGACCCGTAGGTGAAGGGCTGCTGGCGGTTGCTGGTGGCTTCCATCACGTCATCGCGCACGAGGTCGAACAGCTTCCTGATCTCGACCCGCGGCTTCTCCAGATTGCGCAGGAAGGCCGACACGAAGGGGCTGTTGCCGCGCCCGCTGCCGTCGAGGGCGAGCTGCCCGGCCTTGGCCGCGTAGACGACAAGGGTGGCGCCGTCCGGCTCGATGGCCGCAAGCCCGCGGTTGATGTTGCGCGTCGCCTCGCCGGTCGAGCGGGTCATCGACTTGGCAAAGGGATTGTCGCGGCAGGCGTCGAGCATGACGAGGCGCAGCTTCTTGGCCCGGTTGACCGAGGTCATGACCTGGTCCAGCGCCACGCCCTCGAAGGTGACATCGGTATCGACGGCGAGCTTGGCGTCGATGGGGATCATGTAGTTCTTGCCCTCCACCTCGAGCCCATGGCCGGCATAGTAGATGACAGCCCAGTCGGCGGTGGCGGCGACGCGGGAGAAGTCCTGGAGGGTGTTGGTCAGCTTCTCGCGCGTCAGGTCCTTCTGCAGGATGACCTGCTGGAAGCCGATGCGGCGGAAGGCATCCGCGATGCTCTCGGCGTCGCGGCGGGGATTGGGCAGCACCTCAGTGTTGAAATAGGCCGAATTGCCGATCACCAGCGCCACGCGACGGCCCGGATCGATGGGCGGCAGCACCGCCTCTTTCGGCTCGTTCGCCTTGGCAATCTTGGCGGCCTCCTGGGCGGCAAGCTTGGCTTGCTCAGCCAGGGCCGTCTTGACGGCCGCGAGGCGGGTCTGGGCCAGCACCTGCACCTGGCGGGCGGTGGTCGGATCAGGATCGCGCCAGGCTTCGACGGCGGCGGCGCGCTCGAACTCGGCGCGCGCACCGGCGAGCTCACCCTTGGCCTCGGCGACGAGCCCTTTGCCCGTGAAGGCGCAGATGGCCGCCGGCGACATGCGCAACGCCTCGGCGTAGTCGCCGAGCGCGCGATCGAAGTCACCGCCGTGCCGCAGCGTGTCGCCGCGACGGCAGAGCTGCAGCGACGACTTGGCCGTCAACGAGATGGCCTTGTCGAGGTCGGCCAAAGACTTGGTGAGGTCGCCCTTGAGCCGGTAGGCTTCGCCGCGGTTGCCATAGGCATAGCCGTAGCCGGGATTGAGGAGGATCGCCTCGCCGAAGTCGGCGATGGCACGGTCAACGTCGCCCTTCGACATCCATGTCAGGCCGCGGTTGTTGTAGGCATCCGTCGACTTCGGATCGAGCCGGATGGCCTCGTCATGGTCGGCGAGCGCCTTGTCAAAGTCGCCCTTGATGCGGAACGCCTCGCCGCGGCTGCTGTAGCCGCGCCAGTAGTCCGGCTGCAGCTTGATGGCGTCGCTGTAGTCGGCGAGCGCCTTGTCGAGATCGCCCCTGGCGAGGAAGACTTGCGCGCGGTCGTTGAAGCTGTCGGCGTTCTGCGGCTGCAGGCGCACCAGCTGGTTGAAATCGGCGGCGGCGCGATCGAGGTCGCCCTTGCGGTAGCGGGCGCTGCCGCGCCCCTTGTAGGCGGCCACCATCTTCGGATCGATGCCGATCGCCTTGTCGAAATCGCGGATGGCGAGATCGAACTCGCCCTTGTCGGTCAGCGCCGTGCCACGCGCCAGATAGGCGAAAGCGAATTTCGGGTTGAGATTGATGGCGTCGCCGAAGTCGGCGATCGCCTGCTCCAGCTCGCCCCGGCTCCACCGGGCAATGCCGCGGTTGGTGTAGGCAGGAATGTTCTTGGGATCGCGCTGGATGGCGTTGTTGAAGTCCTCGATCGCCAGGTCGAAGCGCTTGGCGGCCGACCAGCCGGCGCCGCGATTGCTGTAGACCGCCGCCGGTTTGATGCCGGTGCGACCGGGCTCAAGCAGTTTCGTGCAGGCCTGAATGCCTTCGGTCGGGTCGGGGGCCTGGGCGGCCTCCTGGCAGAGCTTGCCAAGCGTGGCGACATCGTCCTCCGCAGCCAAAGCGGGGGCGCCGGCTGCGACGGTGCCAAGCACCAGTGCGACCAGAAGCGTCTCTTTGAGCATCGAACGTCTGTGGGTCATTGGCTTCCTGCCCCGATCACACATCTTATAGGGAAGACAAGCCCCGAAACAGTGTGGGCGAGCACACGGCGCCACGTGCGCTGCCATACACGGGGCTTTCGCAGGATTTCTCCGCGCCTGCAGGATGAGGCCCGCATGGGCTCCGTGCCTCGACGCGGCATGAATCCTGTCCGAAAAGTCTGCAACTTTTGGGAGATCATGCGGTAGCTTGCGGCAATGCGCCGCCTCATGCTGCTTCGCCATGCCAAATCGGACTGGTCCGATCGACTCACCGATATCGAGCGCCCCCTCGCCAAACGGGGCGAAAAGGCCGCTCCCATGATGGGCGCCTATATGGCGGCTGAGCACCTGGTGCCCGATTGCGCGATGGTGTCGCCGGCGCGGCGCGCCCGCGAAACATGGGCGCTCGTGGCGCCGGCGTTCAAGGAGACGGTGAAACAGGTGAGCGAGCCGCGCCTCTACGAGGCAGAGCCGGAAGACATCCTGGCGGTGGTTCGCGGCGCAAAGACGACGGTGAAGACCCTGATGGTGGTCGGCCACAATCCCGGCTTCGAGGATCTGGCGGTGGAGCTGATCGGGCACGGCGACCGCTACGCCTTTGCCCGCCTGAAGCAGAAGTTCCCGACGGCCGCGCTCGCCGTCATCGATTTCGCCGTCGACACCTGGAGCGCGGTGAACCCCCATGACGGCCGCCTCGACCGTTTCGTCACGCCGCGCATGCTCGGCGGCGACGACGATTGAAGGCCGCGCGTGACCCCTGTCCTCGCCGATACCGTCGATGCCCTGCGAAGTCTCGCCGACTACGCGGCGGGCACGGTGCGGCCGACGGTGCGGCTCGGCGTCACCGGCCTCACGCGTTCCGGCAAGACCGTGTTCACCGCCGCGCTCGTGCACCATCTCCTCGAGGTGACGCCGCTGCCGGTGTTCCGGGCCGCCGCCGAGGGGCGCATCCGCAGGGCGCGGCTCGTGCCGCAGCCCGACGATGCCGTGCCGCGCTTCCCCTACGAGGAGCACATGGCGGCCCTCGAGGCCCGCCGCTGGCCGGAATCCACCAAGCGCATCGCCGAACTGCGCATCGAGATCGACTACGAGCGGGCAACCGGCTGGCGCAAGGGACCGGCGACCCTCGACCTCGATCTCGTGGACTATCCCGGCGAGTGGCTGCTCGACCTCTCCCTGATGGACGTGAGCTTCCGCGACTGGTCGGCGGAAATCATCGCGGCGAGCCGCAGGCCCGATCGGGCTGCGGCGGCGGCTGGCTGGCACCGCGCCCTCGAGGGCCTTGCTGCCGCCGATCCAGCCGACGAGGGGCGGGCGGGGGAGGTGAGCGAGATGTTCCGTGCCTATCTCGCCGATCTCCGGGCGCATCCGGAGCGGATCGCCACCATGCCGCCCGGCCGCTTCCTGATGCCCGGCGACCTCAAGGGTTCGCCGGCGCTGACCTTCGCGCCCCTCGCTCTCAAGCCCGACGAGCCCATCGTGCCCGGCAGCCTCGGGGCGCTGATGGAGCGGCGTTTCGAGGCCTATCGCGCCCACGTGGTGCGGCCGTTCTTCCGCGAGCACTTCGCCCGCCTCGACCGGCAGATCGTCCTCGTCGATGTGCTGGCCGCCCTCGACGGGGGTCCCCAGGCCCTGGCCGATCTCGAAACGGCGCTCGACCGCGTGCTGCTGGCCTTCCGGGCGGGCCGCAACAGCCTGATCTCGCGATTGTTCCGGCCGCGAATCGACAAGGTTCTGTTCGCCGCCACCAAGGCCGACCATCTGCACCAGTCCGGGCATCAGCGGCTCGAAGCCGTGTTGCGGCTCCTGGTCGACCGGGCGGTGCGCCGGACCGAAGGGGCGGGCGCCAAGGTGGCGACCGTCGCGTTGGCGTCGGTCCGGGCGACGCGGGAAGCAAGCGTGCGCGAGCACGGGATGAGGCTTGCGGCCATCACCGGCACCCCGGAAGCCGGCGAGACGATCGGCGGGGAGAGCTTCGACGGCGACACCGACGCGGCGGTGTTCCCAGGCGAACTGCCCGAGGACCCAAAGGCCATCTTCGAGGGCGCGGTGCCGCCCGGCTCGCTCAGGTTCCCGCGCTTTCGTCCGCCGCGGCCGGCGACCGACGTGGCCGGCAGAGCGGCGGTCCTGCCTCATATCCGCCTCGACCGGGCGCTCGAATTCCTGCTCGGAGACCGGCTCAAATGAAGACGCCACGCGCCTTTCGCCTCGACGATCCGGACGTGGCGCTCGGTGACGAGCAGGCGAGCCGCGTCGCCGTCGTGCCCGAGGCCGGCACCATCGAGGAACCGGCCGCCGTGCCGGTGGCGCGGGAACGCCGGCGGGCGCCGTGGGGCGGCATTTTCCTCTCCGCCCTCGGGGGCCTCGTGGTGCTTGGGCTCGGACTGTGGGTCGAGAACCTCATCTTCTCCCTTTTTGCCCTCTACCCGGCGCTCGGCTGGGTGGCGGCGGGGCTCGCGGCGCTGACCCTTGTCGCCTTCCTGGTCTTGCTCGGCCGGGAAACCCTCGGCATGCTGCGGGAACGCAAGATCGAGCGCCTCAGGGCGCGGGCTGCGGACGCCATCGCCCGGCAAGACGATGCGATGGCGCGCGGGCTCGTGGCCGACCTCGTCGTCCTTTACGGCACGCGCCCCGAAACCGCCCGCGCCCGGGAAGTCCTCGCTGGCCTCGGCAGCACCATCATCGATGCCTCCGACCGGGTCGCCATTGCCGAGCGGGAGCTGATGCGACCCCTCGATGCCGCGGCCAAGCGCGCCGTCGCCAATGCAGCCAAGCAGGTGTCACTGGTGACCGCCGTCAGCCCCCGCGCCCTCGTCGATGTGGGCTTCGTGCTCTATGCGGCGTTCCGGCTGATCCGCCGCCTGGCCGCTATCTATGGCGGCCGGCCGGGATTTTTCGGCTTCCTGCGGCTCGCCCGCAACGTGCTCGGCCACCTCGCGCTCACCGGCGGCATGGCGGCGGGCGACAGCCTGCTGCAGCAGGTGATGGGGCTCGGCCTTGCGGCGCGCGTCTCGGCGCGCCTCGGCGAGGGGGTGCTCAACGGCGTCCTCACGGCCCGCGTCGGGCTGGCCGCGATGGCAGTGTGCCGGCCGCTGCCGTTCCACGCGATCGAGCCGCCGCTGATCGCCGACGTGGCTGGCAGCCTGTTCGAGCGCAACGCCGGCGAGACGTGAAACTCGCATTCTTGAATCGCCGCAGCACCTTCAGCGGCGTACTTGCGTCCGTGATTCAGCAGCGTGCGGGAAGCGTGCAGCCTTCTCCTCAAGGGCGAGCTCGAGGCTATTTGTGAGCGTGCTGACGGTCCGGTAGAAGCCGGTCAGCAGCAAAAGCTCGAGTAACGCTTCTTCGGAAAACTCGGCGTGCAAGGATTGCCATAGGCTATCGTCGATGCGCGTGCTCGCCGCCAAGGCGTCGGCAAGCCGGAGCAACAGCGCCTCGCGTGGGGACCAGACCGCGTCCTTGGCGTCGCCCGTCACGGTTGCCTGGACTTGCTGCTCGGTGAATTTCGCCCTTGCGGCGAAATACGAGACGTGGACGCCCCATTCGTATTCCGAGCCGTGGCGGGCGCAGGTGCGAAGAATGACAATCTCGCGCTCTCGTAACGTCAGGTGACCGGGATCCAAGAGCCCCCCTCCAAAGAACCGCGATGCGAGGCGCTCGTCGCGGGCCATGACCCTGAACAGTAAGAGCGGAATGGCGCCGGGCGGGGTAAGCCGATCGAGCCGCTCCTGCACGGAGGGCGCGTAGGGCGGTTCTTGCGGCCGGATGCGCGATTGCATGAAGAACGCTCCCATGTTGCTATGGGAAACATAGCGGCTATGGAAAACATAGCAAGGAGCGACCATGGCGCGGCAGCCGAGGCCCGGCCAAGCGGTCCGCGGATCGCGAACAGGGCGGCCCATCATGGCGGCCCTCGATCTGTTGGGCCGGCGTGGCGCGCTGCGTATCGTTTGGGAATTGCGCGAGGGCCGGCGGCTGACCTTTCGGGCCCTGGTGGCGGCCGCCGAACTCAATCCGGCGACAGTGAACGCGCGCCTCAAGGAGATGCGCGGGGCCGGCCTTGTCGCGGCACGCGACGGCTACGGTCTCACGCCGCTTGGAGCCGATCTCACCGCCGCCATCGCACCGCTGACGGGCTGGGCGGAGGCATGGGCGAGGGGGCTGCGGCGGGAGCAGTGAATCTATCGCCCACGTTCACGAACTCATATGGAGGCCGCCGTTGAGGTTGAGGGTCTGGCCGGTCATGTAGCCGTTGCGCACAAGCAAGACCGCTGTCTCGCCCGCTTCCTCGAGCGTGCCGAAACGGCCGATGGGAATGCGCCGCGGATCGGCGCGCAGGCCGGACGTGACCATGTCGGTCTCGACGAGGGCCGGCGCGATGGCGTTGACGTTGATGCCCTTGGCGAACAGCTGCCTGGCATAGGAATGCGTGAGGCCGATCAGGCCGGCTTTCGAGACGGCATAGTGCAGCCCCGTGGCGCCGCCCGTCTGGGCCGCCACCGACGACAGGTTGAGGATGCTGCCCCACGGCCGGCCGAGCATCTGCGGCAGCGCCGCCCGGGTCACCAGGAAGGCCGACTTCAGGTTGGTGTCGATCACCTTGTCCCATTCGGCTTCGTCGATTTCGTCGGGGTCGAGGGTGCCAAGGATGCCGGCATTGTTCACCAGGATGGAGATTGGACCGAGTCCGGCCTTCACCTCGGCCACCAGCTTGTCGACCTCCCCTGACCGGGACACGTCGGCCCTGACCGCGATCGCCTTGGAGCCCAGGGCGGCGATCTCGGCGACCACCGCGGCCGCGTCATCGGCGCGGCTGACATAGTTCACCGCCACGTGGGCGCCGGCGCGCGCCAAGGCACACGCGATGCCCTTGCCGATGCCGCGGCTCGCGCCGGTGACGAGGGCCACGGCGTTCTTGAGGTCTCGCATCGAAGTCACTCCACTCATTTGGGCATTGGCGGTAACGCCTCGGAAACTCTAAGCCGCAAGAGGCGCCGCTCGCGCCGAACCCGCGGCCGATGTCTTCGTTACAAGCCGCAGAGGCAAGCGCAACCGTCCGAGCAACGTCATGCAAGAGCCGAGGCTGTCAGTAGGCCTGTTCGATGTTTCGGCCACAGCCGCCGGGCTCGCGGGCGAGCTGCGGCAGGAACTCGACATATCGCTGAAACAGCCGATGCCGAACCAGATGATCGACGCGCTGCTGCAATTGCATCAGCGCAGCAGGCATGGGCTCAGCGCTGTTCCCGGCGATGCCGGAGAGCTCGCCCCCGGCTTGGACGCGGGAGGCTGATGAGCCGGGGCGCGGTCGCCGCAAGATCGTGAGTCGGCCGAGGGGGTTAGCGGCGCGGCCTCAAGCTGTTTGCGCATGGTTTCGGCTGGCGTCAGTTCAGCGCCCACAGATAGGCGAGCATGGCGGCTACACCGAGGGCGGTCCGGCCGGCATGCAGGCGACCCCACGTCTCAAGCTTGGCGCGGGTCTCGGCCCCGGCGCTGTCGGGGGCCGCCGCCTTCAGGAGGCGGTTGGTCGGCATGATGCCGAGCATCGTGTAGGGCCACGGCGCCAGGATAAGGGCAGCGCCGACGAGCCAGCGCCAATCCCGGGCCATCCAGGCCGCCAGCAGACCAAGCCCGCCGGAGATCGCCGCGAGGCTCGCCTGCATCACGGCGCCACGCTCGTAGCTGGGTTTCCATTGGGTAAGCGCGCTCTTGGGGTCGAGGGTCATCCGGGCCGGATGCTCGACGGCGCTGACATAGAAGGCCGCGCCGGCGAACAAGGCTGCGGTCATGAAGGCGGCTTGGCCGAAAAGCATGGGCATCCTCCCGCTCGCTTGCAACCAACGACAAATGCGGCCGCCCTCGGGGCGTTCCTCGGCCCGGCAGAACTTGCCTGGGGGCCCTGTCGGCCCGGCCATTTCGGCCCGGTTGGGGCGAATCGAGCCTAATCAAATCAAGGATTCTTCAGGCTTTTCCGTTGGCATGGAGGTTGCGCAGGCCTTCTCCGGGTTTGTGTGTCCGCCGGCCACTGAAGCGGCGGTCAAGGAGGCTGGTAATGGGTGTTTTCGGTGCCATGCTGACGGCCGTGTCGGGCCTGCAGGCGCAGTCCTACGCGCTCGAAAATGTGTCGGGCAACATCGCCAATTCGCAGACGGTTGGCTTCAAGCGGGTCGACACCGGTTTCATCGACCTCCTGCCGGAATTGCCGCCGCGCCAGGCCGTTGCGGGCTCGGTCGCGGCCTTCTCCCGCGGCACCAATACCTTGCAGGGAAATCTGCAGTCGACCGGGGTGGGCACCAATATCGCCATTTCGGGCCAGGGCTTCTTCGTGGTGCAAGCCTCCAACGGCTTCGCCAACAACGTGCCGGTGTTCTCAGGCGTCGACATCTACACGCGGGCCGGTGACTTCCAGCTCGACAAGGACGGCTTCCTGGTCAACGGCGCCGGCTTCTACCTCAAGGGCTCGTCAATCGACCCGGTGACCGGCCAAGTGCTCGGCTCCGCCTCCGGCGTCATTCAGCTCTCCAACGTCCCGATTCCGGCGCAGAAGACCAACATCGTCACCTACAACGCCAACCTGGCGAGCTTCCCGAAGACCGGCAATGCCGATCAGGCCGTGCCGCAATCGGAACTGCTCGACCCGGCCGACTTCGGCACCGATCCCACGACCGGCGGCAGCAACACGGTGGTGGCTACCGACGTGAACGTCTTCCTCAACGAGTCGATCTCGGGCGGCGCGCTCACCGTCTACAACGACGTGGGCGCTCCGGTCAGCCTGCAGCTGCGCTGGGCCAAGATCGACGCCACCACCTATGGCGGAACCGATACCTGGAACCTGTTCTATCTCGAGAACGCCAATGCGACGGGCGCCCAGGTCGCGTGGCGCAACGTCGGCAGTGACGTGACCTTCAGCTCATCGGGCCAGCTCACTTCCGCCCAGACCATCAACATCCCGGCCCTGGCGGTGAACGGCACGACGGTCGGCTCCGTCGACATCGCCTTCGGCGGCACCGGGCTGACGCAGTTCGCCGACCCGAACGGACAGGTGAACGCCTCAACGGTGCGCCAGGACGGCTTCGCGTCCGGCCAGCTCAACTCGATCTCCATCACCAGCGGCGGACGCATCTCCGGCAGTTACACCAACGGCCAAGTTGTCGCGCTCGCCGAAATCTCCATCGCCAATTTCAGCGCCCCCAACTCGCTGAAGCGCCTCAATGGCGGCGCCTTCGGGCAGACGTTGGAATCGGGCCAGCCGATCTACGGCCTCAACAGCGCCACGCTGATCGGCGGCTCGGTGGAGGGCTCCAATACCGACATCGCCGACGAATTCGCCAAGCTCATCATCACCCAGCAGGCCTACTCGGCCAATACGCGCGTGATGACGACGGCGCAGCAGATGCTGCAGGACGTGATCAACATCATCCGGTGAGGAGCGCGGGCGGCTTTCGATAAGCACAGCGTAGCGAGGCGACAATGGGCGTAATGCAGGCATTGCAGTCGGCGTTGAGCGGGCTCAGGGCCACGCAGGCCGGCGTCGACATCACGTCGCAGAACATCGCCAATGCCGACTCGGTCGGCTACACACGGCGCACGCTGCCGCTGTCGCAGGAAGTATCCGGCAACACCACGACAGGCGTCAGGACCGGCGCCGTGCAGCGCATGCTCGACGTCCTCGTGCAGCGTCAGCTCAGGTTGGAAAACGCCGGCGCCGCCTATACAGATATCAGGGCCAACTACATGTCGCAGCTCGACCTGCTGTTCGGTGCGCCGGGCAGCGAATCGGCGCTCGACACGACCCTGAACAACTTCACGCAGTCGCTGCAGGGCCTCGTCAACGACCCGAGCTCGTTCACGACGCGCACGGCGGCGCTGGCCGGGGCCTCGAACCTCGCCGCCCAGCTCAACGGGCTGTCGCAGCAAATTCAGACGATGCGCACGAATGCCGAGCAGGCGATCGCCAGCAACGTGCGCCAGGCCAACGATCTGTTGGCGCAGCTGCAGCAGGTGAACGACCGCATCCTGGGCGGCAACACCAACAGCGCAGCGCTGCTCGACCAGCGCGACCAGATCGTCGACGGCCTGTCGAAGCTGTTCGATGTGCGCACCACGCTGCTCGACAACGGTTCCATCAGCATCGTCACCATCGGCGGCTTGGCGCTGTTCGACGGCGTCGCCTCGGTGAGGCTGAACTTCGACGCGCGCAACAGCCTCGGGCCGCAGTCACTCTACGACAAGGACCCGACCAAGCGCACCGTCGGCACCATCACGGTTGTGGACGCCTCCGGAGGCAGCCTCGACATCCTCGCCACCAACCTTATCCGCTCCGGCGAGATAGCTGGCCTCGTCGAGCTGCGCGACAAGACTCTCGTGCAGGCGCAGGTGCAGCTCGACCAGCTTGCCGCCGCACTCGCCGGCGCGCTCTCCGACCGCACGCAGGCGGGAACCAATGTGGCCGGCCCGCCGGCCGGCTTCGACGTCGACCTGACCGGCCTGCAGAACGGCAACGTCATCACCCTCGACTATATCGACACACCGGCCGGCACGCCCCACCGCGTGTCCTTCGTTCGCGTCGAAGACCCGAGCCAGCTGCCGCTCGCCAACACGGCGACGGCCGACCCCAACGACCGGGTGTTCGGCATTTCGTTCAGCGGCGGCTTCGCGGCGGCCGCGACCCAGATGCAGTCGGCCTTCACGTCGCTCGGCGCCGACCTCGTGGCAAGCAATCCGGGCGGCAGCACGATCCGTATCGTCGACGACGGCGCCGGCAACACCACCGACGTGACCGGGCTTTCGGCCAAGATCACCGTCACGACATTGCAGAGCGGCAATGTCCAGCTGCCGTTCTTCGTCGACGGCGGCCTCAACGGCGCGCCGTTCACGGGCTCGTTCGAGGGCGGACCTCAGACGCTCGGCTTCGCGCAACGCATCGTGCTGAATCCGGCGCTCACCGCCGATCCATCGAAGCTCGTCGCCTTCGCGGCTACGACACTCGCCGGCGATCCGAGCCGACCGCAGCATCTGCTCGATGCGCTGACCACCGGCAGCCGCCTGTTCGCGCCGGAAAGCGGCATCGGCGGCACCGCCGCGCCGTATGGCGGCACGGTCACCGATTTCGCCCGGCGCATCGTCGAGACGCAGGGCGCCAACGCGCAAAACGCGGAGAGCCTGAACGAGGGCCAGAGCATCGTTCTGGCGTCGCTGCAACAGCGTTTTGCCGAGATGGCCGGCGTCAACGTCGACCGCGAGCTGGCGAACCTTGTCACCTTGCAGACGGCCTACGCGGCCAATGCGCGTGTGATCACGGCGACGAAAGAGATGATGGACCTGCTGCTCAGACTATAACAGGAGTTGAAGGATGAGCATCGATGCGTTTGGCCCGGGTCTGATCTCGTCACGCACGACGGGCAACATGTTCGTCAGCCTGCGCGCGCAGCTCGAAGATCTGCAGCGGCAGCTTTCGACCGGCAAGAAATCGGAGAGCTTCGGCGGCCTCGGCTTTGGCCGCCGCATCGCCCTCGACTTCCGGGCGCGCCTCGCCACGATCGAGGGATTCCAGAACAACATCCAAAGCGCCAATGTGCGCCTGTCGCTGATGAACCAGAGCCTCGAATCCATCGCCAAGCTGGCGCGCGACGGCAAGGCAACGGCACTGCAATCGGACTTCACGCCCGGCACCGACGGGCTGACGATCGGTCAGCGCATCGGCCAGGAAAGCCTCAAGGAGATGATCGACATCCTCAACAGCGATGTTGCGGGGCGCTACATCTTCTCGGGCCGTGCCACCGACACCAAGCCGGTGGAGAGCTACGAGCTCATCCTCGAGGGCGACACGACGCATGCCGGCCTGAAACGGCTCATCAGCGAACGCACCCAGGCCGACTTCGGCGCCAACGGCCTCGGCCGCCTCAACCTGACCAACGTCGCCGCCAACGTGACGCTGGCCGAACAGCTGGCCGGCTTGCCGTTCGGCTTCAAGATCGCCGGCGCCTCGGCGGACGGCGGCAACATCACGGCCACCTATGCGGCGGGGCCGCCGGCGAGCGCCGCCTTCGACGTGACGCTGCAGCCTTCCGACGGCGACGCGGTGCATGTCGTGCTCAATCTGCCCGACGGCACGCAGGAGAGGCTCGACCTCGTGGCCCGCACGACCATCAATCCGTTGAGCGCCGAGAAGGCCTTCCAGATCGGTCCGACCCCCAACGCCACCGCCGCCAACCTCGCGGCGCTGTTGCAGACGGAGGTCGGCAAGCTCGCGGCAACCTCGCTCAAGGCCGCCTCGGCCGAAGTGGCGGCTGCGGATTTCTTCGCCGGCTCGCTCAGCAATCCGCCGCTGCGCGTCAATGGCCCGCCGTTCGACACGGCGACGACGACGATCGCCGGCACTGCCGCCAACACGGTCATCTGGTACAAGGGTGACGATACGTCGGTGACGGCGCGTGGCACGGCACCAGTGCGGGTCGACGTGACGCAAACGGTGGCGACCGGATCGCAGGCGAACGAGCAAGCCTTCCGCGACATGCTCGCCCAGTTCGGCATCCTGGCATCGCTGACCTTCTCGGCCACCGATCCGAACAGTGAGCCGACCTACGCGGCGGTGTCGGATCGAGTGAACACCAAGCTCAGCTTCCCGAACGGCACGCAGTCGGTCGAGGAGATCGCAACGGAACTGGCGCTCGCCACGGCGACCATCGGCAATGCCAAAGAGCGCAACAAGACCACCGCGTCATTGCTGCAGAGCGGGGTCGACGATGTCGAGAACGCTTCGAGCGAGCAGGTGGCCGCCGCCATCCTGGCGCTGCAGACGCGGCTGCAGGCGAGCTACCAGACAACGGCGATCCTGTCGCAATTGTCGCTCACGAATTATCTGTAAGCCAGGACTGCGCATGCGGCGCGCAAACGGGAAGGACTAGGCCGCGTCGCTGGCGCGCAGGCCGGCCGCCAGCTCGCGATTGATGTTGATCAGGACACCGAGCCGCTCGGGCTTCGGCTCGATCAACACGTCGAGGGTGTGGCTGAAGATGAACATGCCGAGCGTCATGATGTTGTGCTTGATCGGCTGCGGCAGCGGATTCTCCGGCCGCGTCACCGAGGTGACGAGGACGGTCCAGAGCTTACGATTGTAGGTGAGAGCGTCGCCGAGCTCGCCTTGCCGCTTGTCCCAGTTCTCGCGGATGCCTTGCAGGCGGGTAGCCGCGTTCATCAGGACGGCGGCTTCAAGCTCCCGTCCCGATTGGGTCGTCTTTGCGACCTTTGCGTACGCGTTCGCCGCGTGTTGCATGAGCGATCAGCTCCCCTTCGTAGACAATCAGCCTCTTGGCGGCCTTCAAGGCCTTATAGAGCTCGTCGTTTAAGATGCGGTTATTGATCTCCGCAACCAGCGTCAGCGCGCTGGGCGCCGCGGCCAGGAACTCCTGCGCCAGCTCGAAGTACATCTTGTGATGCTTATGGATGTCTTGCGTCAGATACATCAATTGCAGCGCCAGATAGACTTTCTTGGCCGGCGTATCGGCCGTTTTCGGCGTGAGGATGTCCTTCTCGCGCAGGATCGGCGCCTCGCCTTCGATGAACAGGCGCGTGCGCTGGTCGTCGTTGCGGACGATGACAGTGCCGATGATGATGCGCTCGCTCGGCTTGAGCTCGACCTTGAGGGCCATTGATGCGTCTCCGTCCTGGAGGGCTGCGAGGGCGGGCCGCCTAGCGGAAGAGCTGCAGCACGCTCTGGTCGGCCTGGGTGGCCAGCGACAGCGCGGTGGTCGATAGCGCCTGGCGCGTCTGCAAGGCGACCAGGTTGGCGCCTTCCTCATTGGTGTCGGCATTGACCAGGTTGTCGGCGCCGATGATCAAGGTGTTGATCAGCTGCTTGATGAAATCCTGGCGCGTCTGCACGATCGACAGGTTGGCGCCGAGCGTCGAGGACGTCGACTGAATCGAGGTCAGGACGTTGGTGAGAATGGCGGCTTCGGTGTTGAGAGCGGCGTCATCCTGAATGTTGAATTGGCCCGCTACGGCGGTGCCATTGACCGCCACCTCGATGCCGAGGCTCGTGGCGGTGATCTTGGAGCCCTGGATGTCGAGCTTGGTCTGCTGCGTGCCGGTCTTCTCGTTGAAGACCACCGTCAGCTTGTCGCCGTTGAGCAGGTTCTTGCCGTTGAAGCCGGCATCCTGGGCGAGCTGGTCGATTTGCGAGGCGAGGGTGTTGAACTGCGCCACCAGAGCGGCGCGAACGGCGGAATTGCCGGTCGCGGTGAGGCCGGTCGTGTAGTCGGTGGCGAGAAGGCCGAGGCTTGGGTTCAGCGTGCCGGCCTGCGCATCGGTGATGGCTGCGGCCGCGGAGGCGCCGGAGCCCAGGCCGATCTGCAATGTCGAGGAGCCGACGCCCGTCACGTTGAGCTTGCCGGCGTCGTCGACGTTGGCGGTGGCGATGCCGGAGGCATTGATGGCGTTGACCAGATCCTGGACGGTGGCGGTCGCCGGCGTCAGCTGCACGTCATAGGTGATGGTGCCGGCCTTGATCTCGAGGGCGATGTTGGTGGCCGAAGCGATGCCGAGGTTACCCTGGTAGGTGGCCGTCGCCGTGTTGGCGGTGGCGCCGTTGTCGTCCACGAGCTTCTTGGCGAGCGTCGTGTCCCTGAGGCCTTTGCCGGTAAGCACGGTTTCGGCGACCGTCGACAGGGCGGTGCCGGCCTTGGTCGGGCGGTTCTGGGCGGCGTCGTTCTGGGCCTGGGTGATGGTCGATTGCAGCGACTGGACGAGCTTGCTGATGCTGGTCAGCGCCGTCGAGGCGGCGGTGATGGTCTGGGTGGCGTTGGAGATGCCGTCGAGGAGCCCGGAGAGGACCGTGGAACGGTTGTTGAGCGAGGCGGCGGTGAAGAAGTTGACCGGGTTGTCGAGGGCGGAGTTGACCTTCTTGCCTGTAGATAGACGGTTTTCGGTCTTCTGCAGCAGCGACGTTGTATTCTGCAACGCCAAGAGATTTTGCCGGATGCCGGCAGAAAGAACGATGTCGGACATGCGCAAGGGTCCTCAGTCACTGGGGTCAACTCTCGCGCTGATAATGATTTGTTATCCCTAATGAACGGTTAATCCGGCCTGTTGGGGTACCGCGCAAACAAAAACGGCGGGGGAAACCCCCGCCGTTTTGGTTTCGCCCGCCAGTTCTTGTGGGCGAGACGTTGGTGTTGCGAGCCTCAGAAGAGCTTGAGCACCGCCTGGTCGGCCTGCGCGGCGAGCGACAGGGCCGTGGTGGCCAGCGCCTGACGGGTCTGGAGGGCGATGAGGTTGGCGCCTTCCTCGTTGGTGTCGGCGTTAGTGAGGTTGTCGGCGCCGATGGTCAGCGTGTTGACCAGGCTCTTGGTGAACTCCTGGCGGGTCTGCACGACCGACAGGTTGGCACCGAAGGTCGAGGACAGGGACTGCAGCGAATTCAGCGCGCTGGTCAGCGTGTTGGCGGTCGTGGCGAGATCGGTGTCGTCCTGGATGTTGAACTGACCGGTCGTGGCCGTGCCGTTGACGGCCGTGCCGATGCCGAGGCTGACGGCCGTCAGCTTCGAGCCCTGAACGTCCAACTTCGACTGCTGGCTGCCGGTCTTCTCGTTGAAGACGACCGTCAGCTTGTCGCCGTGAGTACACGAGCACCATTGACCGACTTTGGGCAAGCCCCTGTTGCATCTGCCGTCGATACCTACCTTGCTATTCATCGTGATCCTGATAGACAAGTTTTCCTTGTGCCTACCTATAAGAGCCCTGTTGAATTTTTGATGGTACAGGGTGCTCCTGTAGTCAACAGTCTTGGCTTGTTTTTATATTCCTCGTGTCGTTGTTAATATTGCCGACGTTGCTAGTGGTGTGTTTTCTGACGACTTAGTTTATGCTGCTCCCATCAGCAATCTGGCTGATTTGAAAATAGGTCAAACCTACATTGGTATTAACCAAGGCTGCTTGGATGGCGTGAACGTTCTACGGTGTCCTCGATGGTGCTGCCTTGGAACAATCGAGAACCAAGTTGAGTGGGCAACGGTCGATACGTTCATCGAGCCTGTTGTCGTTGCAGGCTTACCAGTGTGGGCGACTGTCGACACTTTCATTTTGCCTGACTCGACCTGCCTAATGATATTTGTCTTACCTACCAATCGGCTAGTGGCAGTGGTCCTAATTGCCAGGGGTATTGTACTGATGCTCCGTCTGCTTGGTTTATTGAGCCTAATAGTTTGTGGAC
Organism: uncultured Alphaproteobacteria bacterium; assembly: GCA_963812775.1. GTDB lineage: Bacteria > Pseudomonadota > Alphaproteobacteria > Rhizobiales > Beijerinckiaceae > CAWEWH01. Next base: position 5,384 of record CAWEWH010000009.1, on the reverse strand, counting down.
ATCTGGTTATTTACTCCCGATTATCGGTGGCAATCAATTTACTGGCATTTGCTGGTACGGCGAATTGAACGGAGTGAAATTGATACTCGGTGGTGCTCCACCAATTATTACGGCTGGTGTGACCTACAATAAGTTTGAATTTTGCGGTGGTACATGGCACAACAATGTTGCTCAATGGTACATCGACGGCAACGATTTTGATTGTACAACCTCGAATACACTTACCTTGATTGGCTCTGGATTATGTGGAGTAACGCCGCCTGAATTAGTAGTCACACCAGTTGCGGGATTGCCCTGCGAAGGTCATCCCTGTTTAGCTTGGAATCCTTTAGGTGCGTGGACAGGATATAGTATCAATCCATTCCATCGGTTTTCTGTCACACCACGAAATTCTTGGCGTGATTGGGAACTTAGATGATGCCCTTGGTACATTCAAACCTGATACTACTCTGTCAAGTCCACCTAATACTTTGGTTTTTGGACCAATCAATTTGGATAACTGTTATGATGTTTATGTTACTTTGGGTGGAAGTTGTTGTTTTCCTTCAACTACGGTGGATACTTATTTGAAGATTGCAAGCCCAGGTATTAAGACGGCAACAGTGGATACGTTCATTAAACCGCCGTTCAATCCCTTTGCTCCATAGACGGTTGATACGATCCTTGGGAATTACACTTTTGAAGACTTGTACGGTGGATACGCTGCTCAAGGGTGTGGCAGTCGTGGCGACTGGAATTGATACTTACATAAAGAACAGAGATAGCGTAGGGGCAACGGTGGATACCTTTATCAATCCTACGTTCTCACCGTGGACCACGGTTGATACCTACCTTGGCACTAGCACCAAACGGTTTTTTGGGTCTTGACGGTTAACTTCTGGTCGCTACGGACTATACTACTTGCCGGTGCGGTCCTATAGCTGGAAGGAGTTCTCGATGGCGACCACGGGTTGGTTTGGCACGATGGCTGACCCACGCAGTATTTCCGAAGCTCGCTTGACGGCCGAGCAACGCGGCGTGTTGCAGGCCGCCTTCGCCTTCCGCCAGCGCTGCGGCGACGACTACTACTCCACGCCGCCTGCTCGGCCATTTCCTGCTCCACTGCGACTCCGGCCTCAAGGTCGCCCAGATCGCTCGCCTGCTCGGCATCAGCCGGCCCACCGCCTCGCGCCAGCAAGGCCTCTCCTCCAAGGAGGCGATCCAGCAGGCCCACCACCGCATGGCCGGCCGGCCCTACGGCAAGCTCCTGCCGCGCTATGCCGGCCCCATCGCCGAGTTCCTCCTGACCCATCCCGACGCCACGCCGCTACGACATCTCGACTTCATCGAGCGCACCTTCGGCGTCCGCGTCTCCACGGTGGCCTTGCACCAGTTCCTCAAGAAGTTCGGCCTCGATCGGGCCACGCGGCGCCGAGGCCACCGCGCCACCGTGCCGGCCACGCCGCGAGCCGCGCCGCCGGCCGACGCCGCCGCCCGCCGACACCGTGCCGCCGGCCAGCCCGTGCCGCTGCCGCGCTCCCCCTTTTTCTCGACGCGGACGCAGTACGCGGGCGCGTTCCTGCTGATGCGGCCAGCCCTGGACTGGCTGGCCACGGCCCGAGCACTGTTTCGCGCGACGACTACGGCTCGCTTGCGGCAGGGCCTGTTGACCAGCGTCTTCGCCCTGGTCGTCGGCCTGGAACGCATCTTCCATCTCGACGAGATGGAAGACCCCGGCTTCGCCCTGCTGACCGGCGGCCGCCGCTGCCCGTCGCGGCACACGCGTCGGCGGCTGGCGGCGGCACCTGCCCTGGTACGAGGTCGATGCCTTCTGCCGCCGCACCAGCCCCTGGCACCTGCTCGCACGGCGAGGACGCCCTGGTCAGCTTCGACGAGCACACCATCCCGCGCTGGACGCGCAAGTTCCACATCGGCAAGGGCTACGTCACCACCCGCAACAAGTACATGCGTTGCGAGAAACTGTTCTACAGCTACGACCTGGTCCAGCGGCCGCTTCCTGGCGGTGCGGGCCACGCCGGGGAACTGGGGCTTGCACGACGCTGGCGGTGCCGCTGGTCCAGCAGATGTTGCGTCAGGGCCGGCCGCGCATGCTTGCATGCCCTGTTCGACGCCGGCGCGGGCAAGTCGGACGCCGGCGTGCGGGCCTTGTGGGACCTGGCCGAGCAACACCGCCAACCTGGACGTCACCCTGCGGGCCTGCCGCTACCCGCACCGGGTGCGGCACTGGAAGCAACTGCCCAGCGGCCTGTTCGTGCTCGATCGAGGAGCCGGGCGTCGTGCGTCGGCGCCCCGCCCAAGGAGATCCGCCTGGCCGAGACGCAGACGGTGCTCAAGGGCGAGAGCGCCGGAGCAGGCGGTGCGGACGATCGTCTGCCGGGAGGTGGTGCCCGGGCCGAAGAAGGACCGCTGGCATCCGCTGTTCACGACCAGTGCGGCGGAGCCCGCAGGACGTGTTGACGATGTTCCGGGCGCGGCAGCACCACGAGCAGGCCTATCGGGTGGGGGTGCATGACGAGTTCCTGGATGCGGTGCCGTGCGGCTACGACAAGGAGAGCCCCGACCGGCAGCGGCCGCGCTTCCAGCGCGGCCCGTTGCAGATGATCGGCTGGCTGGTGGCGTTGGTGTACAACGCGGTGGCGGACCTGGCGGCGGCGCTGGGGGCGGACCATGTCGGCGGCCACGTGCGGACGCTGCGGCGGAAGTTCTTCAACCGGCCGGGACAGTTGTACGAGACGCCCGAGGCGTTGATCGTGCTACCTGGACCCGTTCGCGGGCCAGGAGGCGTTGGTGCCGGTGATCGATGACTTCAACGCGGAGCGATCATCGCTTGCCCTGGTTGGAGAACCGTCGCCTGGTCATGTCGCTGACACCCCGGCGCGAACTCGGGCAGGACCGTAGCGTGCTCATTGTTAAGCGCTGGAGCCGAAAAACCGTTTGGTGCTAGCAGCCTAGACACTGTAACAGGCAACATTGATACTTACCTTGAATCTAACCACACAAGCGACTGTGGTTATTGTGATAAGCCTATATTGGCTGTTAGAAGTAGAGGGAATTGTTCCGAATGCTTGCGATGAATCATGTGATGCCATGAATGGGGCTTTTGTATTAGTGCACACTACTGGCTGTAACTTCGAGACTCTCGAAACTGCTATCGGCTGTCACTCAGGATCGGAGCAGCCCGTATGGAGAATGCAATATAACGGTGCTGGCGTGTGGTCGATCTACAGCCAGATTGTTTCGGTTGCACCAGTTTGGTATTGCACGGCATTTGATTGTGAGGGAGAGAATGTATTCTCAACGGAAGATACGATGCCAGGAGTTGCCGACTGTGACGGCTACCCTGCGACTTTGACTGTAACACCACTATAATTTTTGTGGCTACTGTTAGTAATTATTACTGTCGCCTTACTATGTTAAGGTATGGATGCAATAATTACACCTACAGAAATGGATAAGGCATACGCCGCTGGAGTTATGGATTCCGACGGTTGTATCAGGATTGTTAAAGAGGCAACGGCAAGGAATAGGCAACGAAGTATTGTCTATTACGGTACGGCGTTTGTTAGTCAAAACGACGGTAGGGCAATTGACTTTCTCATCGAGCGGTGGGGTGGGGCGATTCATACTAATACGACAGGTAGAACAGTAACGATGTATGTTTGGCGTGTGTCAAACGTGAAGGCCTTGAACTTTCTACGTGACATCATCGGGTTCCTGGCAATCAAGAAAGATCAAGCACAAATGGTTATCGACCTGCAAGAGTCAAAGCCGATTTACGCTCGTTGGGCGAATGGGCAACATTGCTGCTTGCCGAAGGAAACGCTTGAACAACGGGAAGCAATGTTTCAACAGGTAAAGGCGATGAAGAAAGATTACCTGCGGCCTAAATACTGGAAGAAGAACACTAAGGAGAAAATATAAATGGCGACCATCGTAATCGAGAGGCTAACTTCAACAGGCCCGACTCACACCAACGTAACGAGTACCAACAGCCGCATTGATGCTTCGGATGCTCATAGCACGAACAGCACAGCTAACCCTGTTTCAATTCCAACAAGTGGATTGAATTATTCGTATTGGGCAACTTTCAGGCTGAAGTGTACCGTTGCACCAACCACCCTTATTAACAACATCAAGTTTTATATGGATGGTTCAAATACCTTCGGTACAGACGTTGATTTGTATGGCTATTCTGCATACCAGCTATGTGCAAGCTACTGGAAGCACCGGAACAGGCGATGAGCTAGATACTTCGTCTTACCCTTCGTTAGACGATGATCCTGTAGACTTGTTTACGTTTACGTCAGGCAGTCCGTTGGCATTGTCTGGTTCTACCAGCACGACTGGTAATTTCGGATCACATATGGTTATGCAATTCCAGGTAGGTGAGTTCGGCTGCCCCTGGTGCCAAGTCCGCAGGAGATTATCAGCTTTAGTTTTGATGTTTCGTGATATGACAAAAGAACAAGCGGCAAAGAGGGCTGATCTTACAACTTGGCAGGATCACCGTGAGAGAGTTGTACTTCATCTAGGTGGACGCCGAAAATTATTCACATATTTTTGTGCTGGCATCGGATCATATAGTCTGGGTTTTTGATGATGGCACTGTTGAGCATAGATCGGATTGGATTGAGCAATCGAAGTGGTATTATCCGATTATAACGGGACGTTAAATTGATTTAACAGTCGGTTATATAAGTACCTGATTATAAACAAGTGTTTATAATCAGGTAGAAGACGAACAATTTAGTTTTTTGACTTTTCTTTGGCGTCATCTGCATAAGAAGAGGGTGCAAGCCTCAACCACAACATTTGCAATTCGCCGTCTGTCATTTCATTGCTGGCCGAACCACCCATTGGGCAATCTGCTGAATAAACAATTCTCTGTCAATCATCTTCAATACTCCGAGTAGAAAGTCGCTGCTTTGCCAAGTAACGTCCTTGGCTTGCACCAGGATACCAGAAATGCCAGAAAAATGTTACAAAAAATATTTGGATGTTGCTATTATAATGCAGTGAAATTGACAAACTACTTTTTTGGAAAGGAACTAGCAGATGTTTCATCGTGAATTTGTGGCAACGTTAGCACGTAAGCATAACGTACCGTACTCAACCCTGCGAAGCTGGATTAAGGCAGGAAGAATAGTGTTGCCCAGACAAGAAATTACTTTTTAATATCAGGAAAGGTAGAATGGAAGATACGTCTTGGATCAATGAATTGGAAAAAGAGATTTTGCCATGCAGGAAGATGGTTGTTAAATTGGTCAATCGCTGGTGTTATAACCATGATCGACCATACCAAGAAGGATGGCTGCGAGTTTATGAACGGTATGAACGACATACAGGCCATAAACTCGCATCGGGCTAAACGCCGAAAATTAAAC
>CAWEWH010000008.1:0-451858 GCA_963812775.1 uncultured Alphaproteobacteria bacterium | reverse complement strand
AACCAGGTCTTCATCGGCCCTGAAATCGGAACTTTAGGCAACGACCGGACTGACCAGGTTCGTGTAGGCGCGCATGTCACAGGCCTTAGCTGCAGGCCCTGCCAAGATTACGATTTCTGGGGGATGGCTGAACCAGAGGGACGAAGGACCGGGCGGTTACGCTGCCGCGGCAGTAGATTTTACGTTCTGATTGGGCCATTCGCAGGTCGGGGCGTGGCCTGGAAGTTCGATAGCGACCAAGCACGTCGCCAAGCCGAATTGATGCGTTAGGGGGTCCCGGTGGGTCGGGCAGCAGCTGAGGGCGGCACAGCCCTTGCGTGAGCAGCGGCATTCGAGGCCAGAGCCTTGCCTGGGCGTCGCCGAGGATCCTGAAACCGGCGGGCAGGCGGCGGGCAGCGCTACCGATCCTGAGGCCTCTGGACCGCTGCGCGGGGCTAGTGCGGCAACGGTCCCAGAACACGGTGAGCGCGCTGGCCGAAGGATGGCCGCCAACAGCCCGGGCAGCCTTGATTTAGGCGCCTTGTGTTCTTCCGTTAGACAGAGCTGCACCAGAACGAGCGTGCTTGATGTGAGCTAATGGGGGGAATGGATGTTGCCAAATCGCCTTGCACTGAATCTGGCGTTTGCGCTCCTGGCCGCCCTCCTGGCAGTGGATCCAGCCTTCGCAAACAGACGGATTGCTCTCGTGATCGGCAACGGTAGCTACGACGCGCTGCCGACGCTGCCTAACCCTCCCAACGAAGCTGCCCGGATTGGCGAGGCATTGAAACGGCTTGGCTATGAGGCGACCATCGCTGTCGATTTGAACAAGCAATCGTTGAACGACGCGATTTTAGAATTCGCGGCGTCAGTGCGTGATGCAGACGTGGCGCTCTTCTATTTTACGGGCCATGGCTACCAGATTGGCAGCGAAAATTTCCTTATTTCGACGGACACGCCATTGGCGGGAGAAACGCCGCCTTATCAACAGCGCCAGGCTTAGCGATGTTGTTCGGTCACGCCAAGGCAAAGAAGGCGAACATTTTTCTTCTGGACTGCAATCGGTACAATCCTTTTGCGCCCAAAATGGACGACCGACAATCGACATCGACAGGTCCCATCGAGCCAGCACTCGGCCGAGATATTTTTATCGGCTACTCCACCTCAACGGGGAATGCTGCCGAGGATGGCGCCAACGGGGTCAGCCCGTTTGCAGATGCCTTTCTAAAGCATTCCCAGGAAGAGGCAGAGCTTGTCGAAATATTTAGAAGGATCACCATCGACGTGAACCGGGTTACTGAGGGGCGGCAAACTCCTTCCTTTTTTAGCTCCCTAGCAGAAGAGTTTTTTTTGCGTGCCGCCCCTTCCCGCTGAAGCGGTCGGAATGCGTGAAGTGGGTGCGAGGGGCGGCCATGCGCGAGAACTGTAACGCGCTCGGCGTCGAGCTCCATTTGCTGTCGTTGGCTAGCCGACAAGCTCGAAGATCATCCACCCAACCATTTTCGGTTATCCGCGGCGGCCTTGAAGTGAGCAACGGCCATCGTCACGTCCAGCGGCGTCTTAGCCCGCAACAATTCTTCATACACACGGTGCCAGTCAGAGGAGTCGCCTGCCTGCTTTTTGGCATGGCTGTGCGCAAAAGCCAGCAAGTGCCCGATCGTTGTCAGCCGTCGCATGGACATAGGATAGCGGTTGCTGATGCGAACCGGTTCACGAAGAGGTAAATCAAATCGAATTTGCCTGCCAAGTAAAACCTCGTAGCCACCGACGCCCAGGAACACCGCCACCGAGGCGATCAACCCGTACCCCATATCCTGGGTCACCACGACGATCAGAAGCCCAGTAAACACTCCAAGCGCGACTGCTCTTATCCCTCCATGACGATCGTCGTCTCTATTCGACTCTCGCATCAGTCCCTCCGGGCGCCGCGTGCCCGAGAGGGCGTTGCGCCGACTATCGGGCGGATTTATAGGTCGGCGCCGACGAAGCTTGGGATCAATTGTGGCAGGATTCGTCCAGCGATGTGGCCAGTTGTGGAATGCTCGCCAGCGTGTCCAAAGCGACACGCCTGGCTGAAGCTGCCTGAGCTTCTTGCTTCACACTGTGCGAAGGAGAGAAAGCTGCAACGCGCGAGGCGGGTGTTTTACTAGACAACAATGTTTTTCTTTCTGGTCGTGATGGAGCATCAGGCAGATAACCGGTCAAATTGAGACGTGCGGTATATGTCTCGACCATACGCTACCATCACTATGATCCTTCCGTTCGGACTGCACCTTGAAATGCTCAACAGGAGGCAAATCATGCGTCGAATTATCATTGTCTCGGGACTAGTCTTCTGCTTTGCATCGGCTGCGCAGGCGCAGGTTACGGTTGATGTCGCGAAGATCACTTGTGACCAATACGTCCGTTCCAAGATCGCTGCCCCAAGATTGGTAGGCGCTTGGTTGAGCGGCTACTACAATGTGAAACGAGACAACCACGTCATGGACCTGCAGAATTTCGAAGCAAACCTAAGCAAGTTGCAAAACTTCTGCTATCAGGAGAAAAACTTCAAAATTCCCGTCATGCAAGCCGTGGAGCAGGTATTAGGCGCGGGCAAATGAGCAGCTGCTAAAACACGCACGCAATTAAATTAGGCTCCGCGGGGGCTTGTGGTGCAATGCTGATACCGGGAAAGAGCGCCGCGGTATGAGGGATCCCGCGAATGACAAAGTCGCGAGAGAGACCGGTTCGCTGGAAAGTTTACTTCACGCGCGGACGGATGGTTCTCCTCGGGACTGTCGAAGCAAGGGACCGCGCTCAAGCGATCAAAACAGCTATCAAACAGTTCAGCATACGGATGGCGGATCGTAGGCGCGTAAGCATGGAACTTGGATAGCAATCCAAGAGTACTGAGGCGCATGGCACCATGCACCATTCGTAAGCGCCGCTAACGTCAGAGCGTGTGAAATCTGACCAGCAGTCGGGGTGCTAGCCGCTTCGGCGGCCGACTTACTTGCTACTTCTAGGTAAGGCTAATTCACTAAACTTGACCGACCGACCAACCGAACGTTAGCCTCCCTCTTGGCGCGCGCGTCCCCGTATGCGTCTCCTTGCCCTTCCCGCACACGTCAACCGTGCGGGAGGGTTTTCTTTGGGCTGCAACACGAAGCCCGAGTGGGGAGCAAAGAACTGATGCGGCGATGGGAACTGGACCTGTCTGGTTTGGCGCTGTACTTAATCACCGCAGCTTTCGTGGTCGCCATCCTTTATCTGCTCTGGTGGCTTGTTCGATTGTAAATGATAGTAATCGACATTCGTGCGCGACGTGATGCCTTGGCACGCTATTAACTGCCAGCCAAGAACCAGGCGCCCACGCCGCTGGCCTGTTCAGCCCGAGCTTGTGGCACCGAGGGCTGCCGAAGTCTCCTCGCGTTTGGAGGAGCGAAGCCTCAATGCGGGACAAAAATGATCGGAACTGGGGGCCCCAGGGCCAATCCGATCTCAATCAGCACTGGCGCGTCTCGTTGCTGATCCTCTTGGGCATTGGTGGCGCGCTCTGGCTCGGCGTGTTCGTTTGGTTCGCAATGCTTGCACTGGCGAGGTAGTTCATTGGCCTCTAAAGAAGAAGTTGACGTGAACATGCTCGAGCAATTCGCGCCGCCGAAGCCCGAACGGCATAAACCGCACTTGCCCAGTTTTCCTGTTTTGTTGATTTGCGGGTCGATCGCTTTCACGCCACTTTGGATCTGCATTCTGGCGATGGTTTCCTACCAAATCTTTCATGCGGCGAGTGAGACCCTCGTCATTTTCCTGACAACTGTTTTGCCAAGCTAAAGAGACGAGCGCGCGACGGGTCGGGTGTTGTTGTCGATGATGAAAATAACGCAGAATCGGAACGTCGCGCCGAAGTCCGTCGAGACTTGGCGCATGGGAAAGGCCGATCGAGCCGTCGCCGTCCAAGTTGGAAGCCAGACCCCGCCCGTGTTCCTGCTGCGCCCCTCAGAGGCAATGGCGCTCGGCCGGGCTCTGATTGCTGAAAGTCAAGATATGCTTGCTCGCGAAAAGACCGGCAGAAGCTCGCCTGTTTCGCGTCACACTAGGACGAAGCAAAGGCGTTCGGACCTGTTGACCACGAGCGGCTTAGCCAATCACTCGCCGAATGAAACTCCGGGCGCGTCCCCCGGCGCCAAACGCCCATGCGCTAAGCCTTTTGATTTCACAGACCGGCGCCCTGGTGGCTACTAAGGATGCCGTGCGGCAATCCTCCAATGAGAATCCCCCTCCGCCCCGCCACGGAGGGGACCCGTCCGCCTCATTCCTGGCTCGTGCTTTTAACGGCCAGCCCATCCTTGAAGCGATGAGCTTTGGCCGCGCAACACTGGGGCTGGGTATTGCCGCGATTAAAATGATGTGTGTCTGGGCGGTCACAACCAATTGGGCTGCTGTCCGAACTCGCACCATTGGTTAGCGGCGGCTCTCGCCAGCCAAATGGCGCAACCTTGATGCGGCCGGGCGTTCGCGTGTCGCGCGCCCAAGTCGGCCGATGCGCAGAACCACCATCGTTGGCGAGCTAGTTGGTGCGCATCCCCGTGCGGCGCGTGGTGCCCGGCGGCCACGCTCAGCGCCCGCTCAATATGGTTGTCGTCATCGCCACCTCGGCCGCAACCCGCGCTAGGTGGGGCACCCGTGGGCGCTGTGCGTATGCGGCAGCCTGCCGTCGCACGTCTTCGCGGAAGGCCAAGATGTCGCTTGAAGGCCCCGTCCCGCTCGCTACATTGGCCTCAGGTGACTGTTCCGCGTTGCGTAGCGTTGCGTAGCCTTGCGTAGCATCCGGGGTTGCCTAGCCCCGCCGGCGGTCCGCCCCCCGGTCGGGGCTTTTCATTTTCGTCCAACAGCATTGTTGCATTGCCTAATGCGGCGGTGGTGAGCGCGGGCCCCGCAACTCCCGGCCCGGCCAATCCAGACACCCTCAATCATCCAGCGGAGGATGCCAGCGGCCTCGCCGCGTAGCTTGGTCTCCAGTTCGCGGTCCGGGTTAGCGGGCTTGCGGCTAAACGGGATGAGATTGAACCGCCGCCGAGATTGCTTCGTCCACGTCGCGCAGGCGAGGCTCGTGGTTGCCGATGATGGTCAGCATGGTTCAGGCGGGAGGCGCTTGAGGCCGTGCCCGCGGACGAGCAGGGATCAGGCGTCAGCGAGATTTGAGGCTAACCGGGAGACAGGTTTAGCCTGCCCCTCGGCTGCGTCGGCAATGATGGCGTTCGCGGCGTCCAGGCCACTCAATTCGCGTTGCCGGGCGAGGTTCCCCAGGCCTTGGCTGTCTCCAGCAGCATAATCATGGTTCCCAGATCCGCGCCCTTCCGGCCAATTCGCGACACTCTTCGGCCCGGCGCAGCATCTCGTCTATCGCCATAAACTCGTTCCCCAACGTGAGCTAACTGAAATGATTCAAGCAGGTAACCAGTTCCGTGGGCTTCCCCTACCGGTAACCAGTCAGCCAGTGCGGCCTCGCCCTTCTCAACGCGGCGGGCGACCAGCTGTAGGCTGCATCGGTGGCGGCGAACTGGTTGACCATGAGGACGTCCTGTGTTGGAACGAATGAAGAACATTCGCGCCGACGGATCAAGCCATGTGCAATCTCTATGCGATGACAAAGAATCAGGACGCCGTCCGCGACCTGTTTCGAGTGGCGCGCGACCGGACGGGCAACATGCCGCCATTGCCTGGCATCTTTCCTGACCACTTGGCGCCTGTCGTGCGCACGCACAATGGCGAACGCGTCCTAGAGATGATGCGCTGGGGTTTCCCGCCACCTCCGGCACTGCCGCAGTCGCAGCACGTCACCAACGTGCGCAACACCACATCCAGCTACTGGGCCGACTGGCTGAAGCCCGAGTGGCGCTGCTTAGTCCCGGCAACATCGTTCTGCGAGTGGACCGACAGCCGGCCGAAGGTGACGCATTCGTTTGCAATTGACGAAAGCCGACCGCCATTCGCCTTTGCTGAATCTGGCGGCCGTGGACCGGCCTCCGCGAGAGGGACAAGTCCCGGGAGACGCGCGAGCACCTGCTGTTCTCATTCCTCACTTGCGCGCCGAACGAGCTCGTGCGTCCCATCCACGCGAAAGCCATGCCGGTTATTTTGACGACCGACGAGGAGTACGAACAGTGGCTCACGGCTCCCGTGGACCAGGCCCTTACGTTGCAGAGGCCGCTCCCGAATGAGCTGCTCAAGATAGTGGCGAGGGGGGAGCGCGAGGACGCGCTCGCAGCATGACGCTCCCCCGCCGTTTCAAAGTTGCGTCGCTCGCTGTCGTCGCCATTGGCGCGCCGACTGCTCTTGGTGCTGCCGAAAGCCTTTTCGTTGGTCACACACTTAAGGCGGTCTTCGGCTTTACGTCCCAAGCCTGCAAATCCGAGAATGACTGCGAAGAGGCACAGTCTGGTCAGCGCCTTGTACACGTTTACTTCGGTACGAAAGGTAACGTCTTCGACTACGGGGCAAAGGTGGGGACGGGTGACTTCCTGTTGCGATTGAATAAGCCCCATCTGACGAAGCTGCAGCTGGAGGGCGTCAGCATGCAGATCGAGCAGACCTGGACGTTGCGCGGCAACCTAGCCATGCATCGACTTGTTGGTCAGAGCGGCGGCGCCATCCAGGCCAATCTTGCGACGTTTACGATGAGAGGCGGCAAGTGCGTCGCAACCCTATCGTGGATCAGACCGGGATATCGACATCGCGCAACGTTTTCACGAAGTGAGTGTTCGCTCACTCGAGGGCAGATCGAGCCCTAGCGGTGTCGGCTCGGCGCGCCCGGACTCGCCTACCTTTGGTGACCACTTCGGCTCATAATGAGTCGCGCGACCCGAGGTCCTGGCTGATGAATCGCACCGTAGATCATCTAAGGTGACATCCGCCTACGAGGCCCGCGATGTACCAAAGAAGGCCCTCCTTGATCGAGCTGCTTCGTGGCCACGGCGGTAAACGACAACCGCCGGGTGCTTGCATTCATGCGACCGTAGCCGTCACATGGGAGAGGCGCCGCGCATGGCCGGGTCCGACGGAACTGATCGACACGCAACCACTTAGCGGCAAGACTGGCTGAATGAGTACAGGGGGCTACATGGCCAAACAGCCCAGCAAACCCGAGACGCCGGCAAAGAGGCTCGCAAACCTCTTCAGGCAGATGATCAACAACAACACGCGAGTGGATCGCGAAGAGCAGCTGCCTCGACGGCCACTTAAGGAGAGGCTTAAGGAGCGCCCAGCTGCTCGGGCTCGTTCTAGGCGGCTCCCAGGGTCGGCACTACGTCAGTCTTAGCTCGGGCTCCTCAACATTACCCGGCTTCTTCATTCGCTAGTCAAAGCTGCGGTAGAGAACATTAATTGCCACCATCACCGCTGCGACAGCCACGAAGCCAAATATGATCACTATGGCAAGGTGCTCGCTCATTGTCGCCCGCGGGAAAATCGGCCTGACCCCCTTTGTCTCACACCTTTGATTAACAACTTAGCGCCATGGTTCTAACGCTCTCCTTAGTAGCGTGGGGACGGGAGGGCGTGCGCGCGATGGCCAGCTTCGCTGAGGTGAGGCTTATTGCCGTCGCGCGCTCCCCGCGGCCGCATGCGGGCAGTTCGGCCTCGGATTGCCATTTCAAAGATCGCCGCCAGCAGCTGCTCGTCCGCCTGCGGCCAGACACCTTCTGGCGCTCGCACGCGGCCCTCTTCATTCAATCGGGCTTGCCGATCCGCCGCGTCGGTGGCTGCAAGGCTCGGCGGGTACATGCGGCTCCGGAGAGCCGACCGGCGGCCCTCGCGGGGGTTCATGCAGGCCGGGGAACATGGAAGGGAAGCGACAGAAAGGCGACAAGGAGCTAGCATAGGGTTTCCCGTGGCCCACGACAGCCGGATCCGCATGCGCCTCATTCACGTTACGCTGCTTCTCGGGGGGTTGCTCATGCCGGCGACCGGGGCGGCGCAGGAGCAGGCTGCGCCTCCCGAGCAGAAGCAGGAGCAGCCGCCCACGCAGCCGCAAGGCAAGGCGCAGCCCCAGGTTCGCAACCAGGTTCTCAATCTGGCGAACGGCAACTCGTTCTTCGATTTTTGTCGCGCCGGCACGCAGCAGAAGCAGATCTGCATCATGTATGTGAAAGGCGTGCTCGATGGTGCGCACGTGCAGGCCTCACTGACAAAGCAGAGGCAAGCCTATTGCCAGCCGCGCGGTGCCACCCTGGAGCAGGCGCTCGACATTCTGTTGAAATTCATGACCGACAATCCCGGTGACCGGCACCGAGAGGTCCGGCTCCTGGCCTTTGCGGCCCTCAAGGCGGCGTGGCCATGTCCGGCAGGGGGCGGGCAGGCGCTCTGACAAGAGCGGCGGTCGCCGCCCTTCGTGGTTTCAGCCGATCGCGCGCTGCAGCGCCTAACGCAATGCACCCGAAAGCGCGCGGCTTTGCGAGGAATCAGGCGATGAGGTTCCAGGCCGCGTCGTAGTGGAGCGTGGTGCTGGAGCCGCCGTTCCAGGTGGTCACGTAGTGGGTGCCGTCGTCCCAGTTGCTGACCTTCATGAGCGGATTCCAGTTGGCATCATAGTTGGTCGTCTGGCTGTCCCAAGCCTGTGCGTCGTCGGGATCCCACTCGCTGACAGCCGTCCTTTTGGAGACTCGCCACCAGAAATGCCGCGGGTCGCAGAATTCCCTGCTAACAGGGAATTTGCAGGGAATGCGGCATTAAACAAGGCCCTGGACGGGCGCTTGAGTGTCACTTTGCGCAGGGAAATCAGTGAGATCGACGAGCGATCGATTTCGCAAGAACAGGGGAATCTCTCTGGACGGCGCAGGGATCTTTTTCGTCACGCAGGGAATACAGTTCAATCCGCCAGGTGCTCGCCCTCAACAAGGCTTCGAAGCGCTCGTCTGAAGCGAGTAGCCACGTAACTTATGGCGGCCCGACCGGCATTCCCACCCAACGTCGCGACTTGTTTGAAGCTTAGCCGCTGTTGCAAGACCAGTAGGACGAGCTGGATGTCTGCGGAGCTAAGGCATCGCCTCAGCCACGTCTCCAGTTAAATCGCTTTCTTCGCTTTGACTAGTCCCAGAGCCGCCCGATCGACGCTGGAAGTGCCTCCGAATCCCCGCTCCCTGATCCGCGCCAGTGGATTGACGCCCACCGACTGCGCTGTTTCCAGGAGTTGTTCGAAGTTTCGGCCGGCGCGAAACTCGTCTTCATTGATACGATTGAGCTGCCGCTCGCGCCCCAAGATGTCCCGCGCTGATCTTGAGCTTTGCGTTTTCGCCTGGATAGCCGGAGCGAGTTGGCGATTGAGAGGCCTCGCTAGCTCGCGTCGGCGCGAGGGACTGCGTGGCTTTTGCCCTCGCCGGCGCGGACGGCGCGGCTGCACCACCGGACCATCGGCGATTTCTTCCCTCTCTGTTGGAGTTGCTTCCGCCATCGCGTTCGAGAGTTTCTGAGTCGCGCAGAGCTGGCAACATCTCGCGCTGTTTTGCTCGGAGTTTTGTCGGGGGGCCCTTGACTCGTGCTGCACGCAACACTGAGAAATCGCCATCTTGGAGAGATTGCGCCCGGCGCTGAGCACCGGGCGTTTTCTTTTTGAAGCCCGGCAAGGCGTACGCTCCCCAGGCGCGTTCACGCCGCCGAAGCGCCGCGGCGTTCCAAGTCCACCCGACTGTCAGTCGTCCCCGCCCCGCACGTCGCGCGGGCGATCAACCGTGCGCGTTTCAGGATGCCCAATCCGCGGGACGCGCGATGAACCGAGAAAGTGAAATGCAAGACATCCAAATGCGATCGCCCGAATCGCTAACGAACGATCGGAGAAATCCGCGCAAGCACACCAAGTCGCAAGTACGCGCCATCGCCGACAGTATTCAGCGCTATGGCTTCACCACTCCAATTTTGATCGATGCTCGCGGCGGCATCCTTGCAGGTCACGCCCGCTTGCAAGCAGCGAAGCTTCTTGGTCTGTCCGTCGTGCCGACACTATGCCTCTCACATCTGAGCGAGGCGGAGCGCCGCGCCTACATCATCGCCGACAACCAACTCGGAACGATCGAGTTCCTGGGATCGCAAGCTCCTCGGCAGTGAACTCGATGAGCTCGCCAAAGAAGGTTTTGACATCAAGTTCACCGGATTCAACCTTGATGACATCGATGCCTTGCTCGAGTCCCACGCACGAAGCGGGGCCGGGAGAAGCAACACGAAGACACTCTTCCAGCTCTCGAAGATCAAGCCGTAACACGACCCGGTGACGTGTGGGTTCTCGGCAGGCACCGATTGCTCTGCGGCGATCCGCGAGATTCGTTGCAGGTCGGTAAGCTAATGGGCAACGAATTAGCTGACGCCATCTTCGCCATGCCTCCAGAGCGCCTCCATAGACCGCAACGGCCGGTCCAGTCTCCCGCCCCTGCCCTTCTTAAAGAAGTGCAAAAAATGAACGCCGGGGACTATCGCGATTTCCTGCAAGCCTCATTGGGCAATGCACAAGGAAACTGTCAGGAGGGAGCGCTCATTTTCCTCGGAACGGATTGGCCCAATTACAGTGATCTCCTCGAGGCCGGTAGAGATTTGTTTGGTGATCCTCGAGATCTATGCGTTTGGAAGCATGGTCGTGGCCTGCCCGGCGCCCTCTACAACTCCGACCATTCGCTATTTTTCATCTTCAGCAATGGCGCTCGGGCTGCGAGCTCTCCCAAGGGCTCAGGACCAACACCGGCCCGATCTAACGTTTGGGAATATCCCGACGCGGGGAAAGATGCCCGTCTCAAGGATCCACATGGAATACCTACTTTCCCAGGCATTGTCCCGACGGCACTGGTAGCGGACGCGATAAGCGACAGCACAACGGCTCAGGGCTCGTTGTCGATGTGTTCGGTGGCCTAGGCACCACGCTGATCGCCGCGCAAAAGACCGGGCGCACGGCGCGACTCCTGGAGAACGAGGCACGTTTCTGCGATCT
The DNA here is from genome assembly GCA_963812775.1 of uncultured Alphaproteobacteria bacterium. GTDB lineage: Bacteria > Pseudomonadota > Alphaproteobacteria > Rhizobiales > Beijerinckiaceae > CAWEWH01. The sequence continues at coordinate 440,925 of CAWEWH010000008.1, read as the reverse complement.
CATCGTTCGCCGATACCAAGCATATTGCGGAAGCGGGGCCCGGCTCGCCAGCACAAGCGAGACATTTGTACAACGCGAGGCCGCGCGTTCTTGCGGCAACGAATGGCGGAGTCACTGGGGAGATCAAGTCAATGTCACCGCAGAGAACCGACGGCGCGGACGACCGTCGGCTATGGGCGTCCACCCGGTACAACGAAGTTCAGAAAGGGAAAGTCGGGCAACTCCCGCGGGAGGCCGAGGACCACAAAGCCCCCACGCTTCCTCGACCTGATTTACGCTGAGCTCAACCGCTCGGTTCGCCTCAAGAGTGGCGAGGTCATCACAGTTCTGGAGGCCATTGTTCGAAGGCAGTTCAATCTCGCCATTGAGGGAGACGGCCGCGCCCGAAAGCAGCTCGTTTCATTCATCTTGGCTAGCGATCCGCCGCTCGAAATCCCGCCGCTGAAACCTGACCGCCCTAACGGTGAGCGACCTTTCGCATTCATCCCCGAGCTACTCGAGAGATTCGGACCCAAAACCACGCCTGACGCACAGGCGATTGGAGGTTCTCATAATGGCTGACTCAGATCAAAGCGCGGTTGGCTATCGAAGTCCGCCCAGGCACACTCAGTTCAAAAAGGGGGTGTCTGGAAACCCAAGTGAAAGCGTAACTCCACAACGCCCTCGCTTGATGAAGTCATTCGAAAGGAAGCTGCCCGTCTCATCGAGGCCAAGGAACCAGGGAAGAAGAATTTCAAGATGCGAGCTGATGCTGCCCTTGCACGGGACCTGGTCCGTAGGGCGCTTAAGAGTGACTTGGGCGCTGTAAGATATGTGTTCGAACTCTTGGGCAAGAAGGAAGGCGAGAACAAACAAATCAGCATCGCACATGACACAGAGCGCGCTAAGCGCGCACGGTTTGAGGGGTATAAGAAAGAGATCCTGGATAACCTAAGCCGTGGCAGGGACGGTTAGTTCCCCTTTCGGCGAGGTGGATCTGCACGACCGAATGACAGAACGGAGTTGCGGCCACCTTTCTATCAGCCGTGCCATGCCACCGATGACGGGGAATCGCGACGGCTCCGGACCGGACAGAATTGACTCGAGAGGCTCAATGCGGATTGATGCGGATTGGGCTGGCCGAATACTAGTTGTTGGCGGTAGCAGGAGTTAGCAATGCCGCACACGCCCGATCATGGACAAGTCAAGACCTTCGCCGATTACGTGGCGACCATCCGTGAGCTGGCTGAACGGCTGGCCGCTCTTGAAGCTGATGTCGCAGCGATCGAGATCCTCCCGCTTGACGACAATGGTGATGCAGAGGTTCTCGTAAGCGTCGCCAAGTCCCTCTCGTTGCATATTGGCCTGCGGGTGTCACCGACTGCCATGCTTGTCACGAAGCACGAGGACGTATTCCGCATCGTGGAAGCGTTGAAGTCAGAGTTCAATCAGATTCTCGATCACGGTGTGAGCTTGGTGGCCCGCTGCAACCGTCGGGCGACTGCACCTGTCGTCGGACGACACTTTGCGGACGATCTCAAGCGTATGGAGCAAGACATCAATGAAATGATCAAAACGTCGGGCCTTCAACTCGCCCCTCTGTCAGACGTACCCGGCCCGTTTGCGCCGCCGCTGCGCCCGCGCATTGTAACGTCGGGAGATTGAGGCCACTTAAGGCTTCGGCCTGACAACGCAGGACGTCTTCTTTCGTGTTCGGCGTCAAATCCGCCCGACGACGGGCCCATGCGTTTGCGTAGTCAATGATTGGCTTCTCGAAATAGCGCCAGCTCGCCCACGCGAGCAAAAAAGTCAGAACTGTTGCGAGCCCTACCGCGGGCCACGCGATTCCCGGGGCAAACCAATTTGGCGGTAGTCTGAAGAGGACATGCGATGCAAGTCCGAGTAGCCCGACGTGGAAAAGGTAGATCCCGTAACACCGCACTCCGCACCAACGCACGAAGCGCACAACAGGCGCAGCAGCGGCGCCTGACGCAGCGAACGCGAGCGTCGCGAAACCGCACAAGATTGAGTTATGGGCGAAACCTGACAGCGGCAGCGGCATCCCGTCGAAAACGGCGTATACGTAGTAACCGACAATGAGCCCGACGGCCGCTGCTCTCAGCGACGTACTATTGCGAACCACAAATTCTCGCACGACATGCACACGCCAGAGTGCCGCACACAGTACGCCCATGAAAGGCGCGTCAAGCCGAGATGGCGTCATTACAATCGCCGCTTGATCGACGAAGACGCCGGCCTGCCGCATGACCTCGACCGCTACGATGACGGCGAGGCAGAGAAGGGCGACATAGCGTACCGGAACCAAATAGATCACGACCGCGGCCAAAACGTAAAATTGCATCTCGATTGCGAGAGTCCATGTCACCGAAAGCCACGCTGGGCCCCATGAGGCCAGAGCATAGAAATTCTGAGTGAAGGTGAAGTAGGACAGCAAGGGAATGCCATCGAGCTCCAGAAGCCATGGAAACGCCCCGCGCCAGCGGCTGCCGAGGCCGTACATGACGAGAAATGCGGCAAGCCACAAAAAGTACAGCGGCAGGATCCTGGCCAAACGGCGTACGAAGTATGGGCGGAAATAATCAGGGGAATCCCTTGTCGTGAGCAGGGAGCTACCAATTAAAAACCCTGAGAGTACGAAGAACAGGTCGACCCCGAAGAACAGCAGTGAAGTCAGATCCTGAAGGAAGTTCAGGGCGGGAGTTCGCAAGACACTCGTGTTGTTTAGATAGTGCCAACACAACACGGCGAGAACGGCGCTCCCGCGCAGTGTGTCCAGGCCAGGCGATCGACGAGCATGTTGCGGCATTGAGAGTCACTGGCTTGTGAACCCTCAGCGTACGGGGCTCTCAAACCAAAATCTAGGACCAACCTCTCCAGGCTTGGCGGCTCGTTGCATGGATCCCTCTCGGGGGGAATCCCAGCGAACAAACGCTCGATTTCGGCGCTGATGGCGTGGTCCTCGTCTCGCCGCAAGTTGCCCACCTCAACCCATCGCGAAGGCGGCAGATCATCGGGGGTGCGGGCCATTTGAGCGCTATCGTGATGTCCTCCTCGCCGAGGCGGCCGCTCGCCCTCATGGCCGCAACCGTCGCCCACGCTTCAGCCTCGGTCCGTCCCAGGCGAGGAAGAACAAGCTATCAGCCCAGACGGCGCCTTGCTTCACGCCTCAAAATTCGAGATTCAAGAGCGCGAAGCATGACAGAACATTGCCTCTCACTCTTCTGCAGTCATCGGCAGATCACTTTCCCAACCGTCATGCACCGACTCCCCCTGCGGTATCGGGCAGATGACACAACGCTCCAGCCCGCCCTTCTCTCTCGGACTCAATGCGCTGAAAGCGATTTATCAGGCCGCGATTCATGTCCGCGTTGCCTCCTCGAGTCTGCCAATCGAGCCTCGAGGTCGTGTGTCTCTACCGCTCGCGTGAAACTCTCGACCCATCGCGAAAGCGCATGGCTCAAACCGGAAGAGCGGATCATCGGGGTGGTCTGCTCGTGGGGGTCCGCAACTTCCGCTATTGGCACTCTCCCGACCTTCGCGGATGCCGAGGACGCGTCCGCCATTGGTGGACAAACGGACATACGCCAGACGCGTTGCTCAGCTCCGCGTTTGACCCAAAGCAGACATTGGTCGTCACGGTTTTCCTGATCGGTATCCAAAATTTCCCGTTTGTCACCGAAAGGCCCCGTGAGTTTTCAATTCAAATAACATCGTCTTAATTCGACGCAGCATAGGCTGACGGATGCATACCCCCAGCAAGCTCGCGGATAACTGTGTTTGCCTTGCCCTTGAAGCCGAAAATGTCTCTCGTCGCCGAAAGCTGCTGGATATGGCCAAGACGTGGCTGGAGATTGGGCAACTGCTCGAAGAGCAGCCTAACCGTAACGACATAGTGCATCGCACGTGGCTGCTAATGGCGGCGCACGGTCTCATAAAGACACCAAGCTAGACTTACCCGGAGCATGAAGAGTCCTGAAGTTGCCCACCGGATAGCGAGGAGCTGGGCATATCGGGGGGCTGAACTCGTCTCCTTCCTCACGAGAGCTGGAGGAGTCCTCACAACTGGTCGACCACATCACCGAGTCTCGGGCAGCACACTGTTCTCGAGGGCGCCGAGAACCGCATCCAATGACGTGGTGCCTCCCTGGGGGGTTAGCACAATACGATCCAAGCCTGGACGCGCCAAAAGCTCCGCCAAACGCTCCGACACTTCGACCGCATCTCCGGCGATTGCGTAACGCTCCACCATGCGATCGGACACGAGAGCCGCGTGGTCGGGCCGCGATGAGGCATGTTGGTAGTCCTGGTACGACGCCCTCAGCCGCTCAATGGCCTCCCGTTCCTCACTTTCAAACCAATCGGGATTAGTCTGCATGATGGCGGAGGCAACCCGTGCGCGAACTTCGTCGCGCCCGGCTGCCGAGGTGGCGCCGATTCCCAGGGGCGTCCAACATGTGACTGTAAACTCGTCGAGATCACGCCCGGCATCTTGGGCGCCGTCCTTGAGCCACCCGATTCCCCTGGCGAGCAAATCGGGCGCAATGCCCAGCAGGAGAATGGCCCCGTCGGCGATCGCCGCGGCCATTCGCGAGATCTTCGGCCCCGACGCAGCGACCACGATCGGAACGGCACACGGACGCTCAAGCCACGTTATTCCTCCCCGCACGCCGTTCTCGAACTCGACGCTGTCGTTGCGCAGAAGCACTTTCAAGTCCACCACGAATCTCTCCAATTGCGTTACCCTCGCGGCGGCCATGCCAACCGTCCGCAGTGAGCTGAAGCCGGTTCCGACGCCGGCCAACACACGGCCGGGAAACATCTCCGCCAGAGTGGCAATCGCGCTTGCCGTCGCGCTGACATGGCGCGTGCGGGGGTTGGTGACGCCCGTTGCCAAGGAGATGCGCGAGGTACTCGCCAGACAGGCTGTGAGGGTCACAAAAATGTCTCGACAGAGCAGTTGCGAGTCTATGACCCATACGCTCTCAAGTCCGAGCCGCTCCGCGATCTGAACTTGCTCTATGAGCCTCTGGATTGGTTGCGTGCCCCACAGCGCGATACCAAGCTTGGTCTTTTGGCCCACGATTGGCTGTCGGTTCACTGGACGTCTCCGTCGCGCCAACTCGTCGCGCTAAGCGCGAGCAAGTTGGTTTGGACTCGACCGACTGTATAAGATAGTGACCTCACCAACCCGAATTCCATCCCACCAAGCTTCTCCGTCGCTGGGATTCACGCTGCCCAAAGGGCAGGCACTTAGATGAAGATGTATGACGGCCAGAACGGCGCCCACACCAACGACTTACCCACCAAAGACACCCAGCACCACGCATCACCGCACGAGTGCCAATGCCTACCGATATAAAAAGCCGGGAAAAATACAGCTCCTAGAAGCCAAGCGAGCCCAATGATCTCAGGCACCACAGGGACAGCGATTGATGTGAGTGCGGTTTGCAGTGGCGCGCACGCCAGCCTCACGGTCTCGTTCACACCGTGGACCACGATCCAATAAAGGGGCCAGACGAGCGCGATGACTACGTAGAGTGGAAGGCGCTTCACGGGAGCGCTGCCCCACCGCCAGAAATGTCCCAACGTGATTACGGCAAAGAACCCGTACGCCGCAAGCAGCCAGTCAGCCTGGTCTCTGACGAAGGCTCCCATGGCGCAGAACTCTAGCGCGTAGGTTCAGCCTGGCGCAACTGGACGAAAGTGCATCAGATGCCCGTGGAGAGTGATTAGGCGGCGGCTCCCCCTCGCGGCGGTGACCGTTCCAACTTCTTGTGCCGGCATGGGCAATCAACGAAGGGCGACCGTCTGGTCAAAGTTCGTCGCAGGGCACGACTACTACGAACATTGCAGGCTTGCGCCGCGTTTCAACGAGATGAAGCGCATCCTCTTTGCCGCAATCGCTGTCGTTGCCGTGTTCCTCGCCTACCGTAGTTGGCCACTCGTCTCTGCCGCCCAACTCGGATCAGCGATCCAGCGTGGTGATCAGCAGGAAGTGAACGACCGAATAGATTTTATTGCCTTGCGAAGGTCACTTGGGCGACAGGTTGCTCGCGCTTACCTGGAGGAAAGCGGCCGTGGGAAAGAGCTAGGCGGCCTCGGACGGTCAGCTGCGATTGGCGCCGGAACTTTGATGGCGCAGGCGTACCTTGAGGAAATCCTGACACCCCAAAACGTGCTCGCGATGTTGCGAGAAGGTCGCGTGCCAAGTGCCAACAATTTAGGTCAAGCTACTACGATTGACAGTCATCTACCCAAACTCCATCCCATGACGGGTGAGTTTCTTAGCATTTTCTTTTCATCAGGCTTCAGCAGCCCGATGCATTTCGTTGTTCGTGCAGGCAATTCAAAACCCGCGAATGCCAGCTACGGCCTGGTGTTCGCACTTCAGGGCCTTGGGTGGCGGCTAGTCGAATTCGAGTTGCCGACGGCCATTGTTCAACAGTTTGTACGAGAATTGGCGTTGCGGGTAAATTCAAGCGAAAGACGGTGACGCGCGCAAACAGCCAAACAATGGAAGCATCCAAGCATTTGAGCCGGCTTTAGCCAGGCGCGGCTCCAAGAGTGTTCGCACGTCGACCACGGTGAGCCGGCGCCGCGCGATAATTTGCCACTACACCCATTCATGAGTTGCCGATGATGTCCGGCGTGCTATCGACTTGTGTTCATGTTCAAGCGAGATGCAGGGGCCCGGGGCTACGACGACGAAGCGTTGGTGGATGTAGTGTTTGCTAAGACCGAGGCATTGTCCGATCGCGACATTCTCGCGATGCCTGCGGGTGCTGGCCTCGACAGGACACTCCTCGCGGTTGGCATGGCTGCCCTCGTTCGGCAACCCCCCATCCATGTCCTGGATTTCGGCGGCGCGTTTGGACTTCATCATCGTGTGGCGCGCCTTGGCCTTCCCGAAGTTCAACTACGATGGGCGATCGTTGAAATTCCCCTGGCACTGAAGAAGGCCGAGAAGCTGACAACTGACTCCCTGCGCTGGTTCTCGGAGATCGGCGCTGCAGTCGACTGGCTCGGCCGCGTGGACCTAGTCCATTCGATCGGAGCAATCCAATACACGCAAGATCCGAAAGTGGCGGTTGACCAACTTTCCGCCCTCAACGCCCCCGTGATGTTTTGGGCAAAACTCGCTTTATCCGCTGGCAAGCCGCGCCACCACTTACAAACGTCTCTCCTATCTGAGAACGGGCCAGGCCCACTCCCAGCGGAATTCGTTGACCGCAAAATTCGACATTCCGTCACCGAGATGAGCCGCGAAAGCTTTCTCGTAGCCCATCGCGACTACCGGCTGGCGTGGACCTTCGTCGATTCTTTTCCGGGATTTCTGTTCCGCCTCAAAGGCGTGTAGCGCCACGTTCGCGTCGTGCATCGGAAAAATCAAAAGCCGCCTACCCATCGGCCGCCCGACCGCCAGCGTCTCCGGCTTGTCGCGGAGTTTCCTCTGAGATGGTCGGCTCTGGGGCACGGCCTCGATTCTGCCACATAAGAAGCTCTTGATTCGGGTTTGGCAACTGATTCGCGTGAGCAAGTTGAAGGTTGCACTTGCAACAACTGTGGGCACCGTCGCATTTGTCGCGGCGTTGGCGATCTTTGCCGCGACTCTCGGACATCCACTGCCCCCAATCCTGTTTGTTGGTATGTGCGCTGTGGGGCTTCTGATACCACTTGGGGTCCGTTTCATTCTCCCGCCAGAGGACCTCACCTAGACGGCACGGGAGTCTAAGCCCGCGACGATCCGAGATCTCCTGTTGTCTGCCCCGCCTCGACCCCTTTCCTGCAACAAAGAGCCGCGGCCTCCTGAGAGACAGCGGCTCCGCCGCAGCGCGCGACGTCACATACGTCCGGTGTTACTTCCTCATTGCTTTGCGCACAACACGGCGACGTTGCCTGCGGTAGCATCACTACACGTTGCCTGCAGTTCCCCGCTAGCGTCGCCGAGAACTTGGTACGTGACGGTGCTCGCGGCCACACTGCTTCCTCGTGAAGCGTAGCAATACGCGCTCACAGTCAGTTCTCCCTTATCGCAGCTGGCGCGGCATTGATCTCCACAGTTCTCTTGTTTGACCAGCCGGAGTCCTCCCCCTCCTGCCGTTCCGGGCTCGCCCCTGTCTCCTTTCGGGCCTTGCGGCCCTTGTGAGCCCTGCGGCCCTTGAGATCCCTGAGACCCTTGCGGCCCAATCGGCCCTTGAGGACCGGGAGGTCCTTGAGGACCGGCAGGCCCCGGCGAATAATCGCAGCCAGCGAGTAGGAGGACCGTTGCTAAGGTTCCAGCGATGAACAACTTCATGGACGCCTCGCATCTGCTTTTTTTCAGCTGGACATATGATCGGCGCAGCGGTGGGAAGGGTCAATTCAAGATGTCTTGTGCGTCTATCGACAGCTCCACATCGTTGCTTCAGCCGTGGAAGCGTTCGAGGCGGAGGGAATTCTTCATTCAATCTGTTCGCTGAAGTGATTCCGCAAAGTCTTCGATCGCGGCAAGCTCCGAGGCGGTTCCTTTCCGCGAGACCCACCATTGGCGTTGGTGCAAAGTGATGCGCGGTTGGTGCGCAAGGGAACGCAGCATGCTAGTCGCAAACGTGGCAAAGCGGCCTTCGGAAAGCGCTGATCGCGCTTTCTCAAGCTCAAGATAGGCCAGCAATCGGGACAATTCGGGCTTGCCCAGGCGGTGTTGGCCGCCCTTTCCGTAGAGCCTTAGCAAGACATCGGTTGCGGCGGTGACGGTCGCGAGAGGCGCTGGCGAAGAGCGCTCTATAACTGCGGCCGGCTGATCCGTAACACTTAGTCTTCCCCCCGCGAGGCCGAGGCGCACGCCCCAATCGAGATCTTCGAGGCGGCGAACTCTTGCATCAAGAGCACCAACGGCCTCCCACGTGCCTCGCGACATAAGGCTGGTTGAACCGGGGAAGTACCAGCAACCGCCCGCAAAATCTCCAAGCCGGTTCGTTTCGAGCGGTCGGAACTCCTGCACCGCCCTCCCCGGCGTCCACCGCCACACCGTGCTCGCAAGAAGTGTCGGAATCGAATTCTCTGTTCGCTCACGCAGAATCTTAAGACGGCCTGCTAACGTGTTAGGGAGGTAAAAGTCGTCCGAAGTTTAGGAATCCCAGGAATGCGGCCGAGGCAGCCGACACGCCCGCATTACGTGCCCCAGCTGGCCCGATGTTCGCGTCTAGCCTTACGAGTCGGACGCGATCCCTCAAATCCTCAGGCAGGACAAACGGCTGCGGCGAGGCGTCGTCCACAACGACTACCTCGGCAGCCACCTCAGCCTGACGCAGGACCGAGCGGATAGCCCGCCTCGTCTTTTGCGGCCGCGCGTAGGTAGGAATGATGACGGTGACCTCGAGCGCCATGAACACCTCGGCATCGTGTTCCACGAAGGCGTAGTGACTACCTATTGCTCGCCCGCGGTCGCTTTCTCAGACGAACACCGGGGCCACCGCCGTTCTCGGCGATGAACTCCACTCCCGCAGACTCTAAGCAGCGGCGAACAACCTCCAATGTCGATCTGCGCGGCTCGTGGGCTGCGGTCTCGAGCTGACGAACGGTAACAACGCCTACGCCAGCTCTTTCCGCGAGCTCCTGTTGGCTCCAGTCCAACATAGCTCGCGCGGCCCTGCATTGCGCTGGTGAGATCACGCTGGTCCCCATTCAAAGCGAAAATATCGAAATTCGATTGACAATGCTATCTGTCTAAAATAGACATATACATCGTTTTTAGACATGAGAGGTTGACATGGCCGCACGCATCTATCGAAGCAAGGCAGGCAAGCGCCTACCGTCTGTGACCACGGTGCTTTCCCGTTTCAAGGACTCCGGCGCTTTGATCCACTGGGCCTGGAATGAGGGGATAGAAGGTCGGGACTATCGTGAAAGTCGAAGGCAGGCCGCGGCAGCCGGGACGATTGCCCACCAAATGGTGGAGGCACGCCTTCGCGCGCAACCTTGGAAGCCGCAGCTGCCGGTTGATCAGGAGCTGATCGCAAAGGCCCGCGCCGGTTTTGACGCCTACCTCGCTTGGGAACGAATCGACTCGAATCGAGTTTCTGCACTGCGAGGTTTCCCTTGTGAGCACGGAGTTCGAGTTCGGAGGGACGTTGGACGCGATCGGCTCATTCGAAGGGAGCCTTGTTCTCATCGACTGGAAGACCTCCAACGCGATCTATTCAGACTATCTCGTTCAACTCGCGGCCTATCGCGCTCTATGGGAGGAGAACTATCCAGACCATCCGATCAGTGGAGGCTTTCATCTGTGTCGGTTCTCCAAGGAGAACGGCGACTTCTCACATCACTTCTATCCTAACCTCGACGAGGCGTGGGACGCCTTCAAGATGATGCGGCAGCTGTTTGATTTGGATAAGGCGCTTCGAAGGAGGGCAGCGTGACGCACACTTCCTCTGTTGCCGCCTCTGACGCGGTCAATGAACTTGCGGCGGCGTTGGCTGCCGCCCAAGGCGAGTTTCCGATCATCGAAAAGAATCGGACCGGACATCTTCCCGACGCGGTACCAAGTCGCGGAAATGGTTCGCGAGCGTACAAATACGCCGACCTCGCGAATGTGCTGAAGGGGGTCCTCCCCGTGCTTTCGAAAAACAAGCTCGCTGTTCTTCAACCTACGTTCGTCGAGGGGGGGCATATCTTCGTCCGCACCAGGTTGATGCATTCCTCTGGCCAGTGGGTCGAATGCGAATACCCGGTATGTGCGGTCCACGTTGACCATCAACGGATGGGGAGCGCCCTCACTTATGCGAAACGGTACGCCTTATGTGCCTTGCTCGGGGTTGCGGCCGACGAGGATAACGACGGAGCCGGCACAACGAACGAACGAGAGCGCGATATTGCCGCGCGCGGATCGAAAAGCGCCAGAGGAGAGCATCTTGTCCGAAGTCGACCCCTGGTTCGCCCGAGAGTTGGCCAAAATGCACTTCCGCCCATCGTTTCGAAGCCACCCCTCGCCATACCGCCGCAGCGAAAGGGTGCCACCAGCAAAGGCGTGACCACCGCGACAGTGTCGCTCAACGCAGTCGCCCCTCATGCGGCGAAGGGGGACTAAAATGATCAAGCCAAAGGCATATCGCCTGCCCATCGCATCGCAGGAAAAGGTTCAGATCGCGGAAAGGCAGCCGATCGGTGCTCAACGAGAGCTCGAGTTGCTACGCCGGTTCGTGTGGTGTGCAAGCTGCAATGCCCTGCTCATCTGCCGGGCCCAATACGTCTACGACCACCTCATTGCGCTGGAGCTTGGCGGGAAGGACGACGCCAAGAATCTCCAGCCGCTCTGCTTGGCTTGCAATGCATCAAAGACCGCGCTGGACCAGAAGCTAATTGCTAAGGCAAAGCGGCTCGCTGGCGAGGTACGAAAAGATGGGCCATGGCGGCGACGGAGCTTCAGGTAGTCGCGCCGATCGCGAGCAAGCCGTGCGGTCGGAATCTAGGCAAGAGACGAGACCGAAAACTAAGTATCTGAAATTCGAGGAATGCTACAAGATCAACGGCTTACCTTAATCTGGGGCTGGCGCGAAAGGACAATTTGGGGTACTCCGGGGGACACTGCCTAGGCTGAGAAAGTCGTGCAGTTTGTCCCGTTTTCTTAACGCGTTTGATGCTTTTGCTTAGGAATACTGAGCTGGGCGGAGACGGGTCGCGAACTTGGCGGACCCTGCCTTGGAGCCCGGAACTCAAGACCAAGCTTGCTGGGGGTTTCCACTATGCCCGCTACGACATCCGTTGGCCCCAGCGGCAACCAGGACATCGACGGCGTCCTCTTTAACGTAAAGTGGGCCGTCCTCAACCTCAGCTTTAGCTTTCCAACGAGCGCCTCCTTCTATGAATCGAACGGCGCTCCGAGCAACGAAACAGGCAGTTTTGCACCGCTTAACGCAGCCCAGCAAAGCTTTGTGCTCGCCGCTCTGGCCCAGTACGCAGCGGTGTCGAACCTATCATTCAATCAGCGCACCGAATCATCAACTCAGCATGCCGACTTGCGTTTCGCCCAAAGCAACGTTCCGTCCACGGCTTGGGCCTATTTGCCGTCGACAGGTCCTTGGGGCGGCAACTCCTGGTACCATCAGGGGACCTACAACAGCCCGCTAAAGGGCAACTACGCTGCACACACATTCTTGCATGAGATCGGGCATGCGCTCGGCCTCATGCACGGGCACGACGCAGGCAACCCGTACGGGGCGTTACCAGCTCAGCACGATTCGCTTGAGTATTCGGTGATGACCTACAGGAGCTATGCTGGGGCTCCACTAAATGGCTACACGTATGAGACATGGGGTGCGCCGCAGTCGTTGATGCAGGACGACATCGCGGCAATCCAGTATCTCTACGGCGCCAATTACAACACCAACAGCGGCAACACGATCTATACCTGGAGCCCGACTACGGGGGAAATGTTCATCAATGGCGCTGGGCAAGGGGCGCCGGGCGGCAACCGCATCTTTTTGACCGTATGGGATGGCGGCGGAAACGATACCTACGACTTCTCCAACTATACGACCAATCTGATCGTCGACCTTAGGCCAGGCGCCTGGACGACGGCTTCGAGTGCGCAGCGGGCGGATCTTGGGCGAAACGGACCGGACGGCGCTGGCGCGCACATGGCTGCTGGCAATATTGCCAACGCGCTGCTCTACAACAACAACACTGCCTCGCTCGTCGAAAACGCCATTGGGGGTACCGGCAACGACACGCTCACCGGCAACACAGCGGCCAATTTGCTGACCGGCAACGGCGGCAGTGACAGCCTCAACGGGCTTGAGGGTAATGATACCCTGACCGGGGGTGCCGCCAATGATGCAATCGACGGAGGCGCCAATAGCGACACCGTTAACTTCACGGGTTCGTTCGGCCAATACGTTTTCCAATACAATCAATCCACCGCAACCCTGACTGTGATAGATACTATTAACAATCGGGATGGTTCCGATACTCTGCGCAATGTTGAGTTTGTTCGGTTCTTCGACCAGACGGTGTCAATCGATGTTTTTATCAACCCCCCACAAGCAATACCGAGTTCTGTTCAGACACCTGCCGGTCAGGGAACGCCGCTGTGGCAGCTTACGGCATCGGGAGGGCAAGGGGCGCTGAGCTTCGCGTTGGCTGGGCAGGCTGCACACGGCACTGCCGCGATCAACCCGGATGGCACCTTCACGTACACGCCGAGCGCTGGCTACAACGGCAGCGACAGCTTCCAGTTTCGGGTTACAGATGCGTTTGGCGCAACATCGACCGCTACAATTGGCGTCCAAGTCGGCGAGGGTGGCGGCTATCAGGTGCCGCAATCGCTGCAGCTGACCCCCGGGCAACAGACGTATCTGTCCGACACGGGTCCGGCGGGCAATCAGAAGACCTGGACGTGGAGCGGCTGGGTCAAGCTCGATGCAGCCGGCGGCTCACCGATGGACCTGTTCACCGAGACATCGGGGAGCGGCTCCAGCTTGAGGCTAGCGAGCTTGCGGTTCAATGGCAGCAATCAGCTGGAGTTCTACGACTACAACGCAGCGACTGGCAGCTATGGCGCCTACGAGAAGTCGAGCCAGTCGTTCGCCTCGACCTCGAGCTGGTACCACGTGGTGTTGGCCTACGACACGACGCAGGCAGCAGCGGGGGACCGCGTCAAGCTGTTCGTCAATGGCCAGCAGGTCACGTCGCTATCGACCGAGATCAATCCGGCACAGAACAGCAACGGCACGGTCAACAGCGGTGCCGGCCGGTATCTTGGCTTCGAGGCCGGCAACGGCTCGCCCAACTACCTCAACGGCAATCTGGCGGACGTGCAGTTCATTGACGGCCAAGCCGTCAATGCCACAGCGCTGGGTAGCAACAGTAGCGGCCAATGGCTGCCGACGGCCTATGCGGGCAGCTACGGAGCGCAGGGTTATCATCTCACCTTCGCGTCAGGTGCCCTAGGCACCGACACGTCCGGCAACGGCAATCACTTCACAACGACCAATCTAAACAACGGACACGTCACAGCAGAGAGTCCCACACAAGGCCAGGGTTCGGGCGTGTCCCCCACGGCCGGCAACAACGTCTTGGTTGGTGGAGCGAATGCCGACACCCTGAACGGACTTGGCGGCAACGATCTGCTCAAGGGCAGTGGCGGCAACGACAATCTCGATGGTGGCACCGGCACCGACACGGCCTACTTCGTCGGCAGCCGGGCCCAGTATGACATTGTCCTCGATAACGCCACCGGAACCGTCACTGTCATCGACCTCACGGCCAATCGCGACGGCACCGACACGTTGCGCAACATCGAGAACCTGCGCTTCTCCGACCAAACCATCAATCTCGGCAACCCATCAACTTGGCCGCAGGCGATGGCGAGTTCTGTTCAGACACCTGTCGGTCAGGGAACGCCGCTGTGGCAGCTTACGGCAACGGGAGGGCAAGGGGCGCTGAGCTTCGCGTTGGCTGGGCAGGCTGCACACGGCACTGCCGCGATCAACCCGGATGGCACCTTCACGTACACGCCGAGCGCCGGCTACAACGGCAGTGACAGCTTCCAGTTCCGGGTCACTGACAGCTTCGGGCTCTCGCACACCAATACCGTGACGGTTGGGGTCGGTGAAGGCGGCTATCAGGTGCCGCAATCGCTGCAGCTGACCCCCGGGCAACAGACGTATCTGTCCGACACGGGTCCGGCGGGCAATCAGAAGACCTGGACGTGGAGCGGCTGGGTCAAGCTCGATGCAGCCGGCGGCTCACCGATGGACCTGTTCACCGAGACATCGGGGAGCGGCTCCAGCTTGAGGCTAGCGAGCTTGCGGTTCAATGGCAGCAATCAGCTGGAGTTCTACGACTACAACGCAGCGACTGGCAGCTATGGCGCCTACGAGAAGTCGAGCCAGTCGTTCGCCTCGACCTCGAGCTGGTACCACGTGGTGTTGGCCTACGACACGACGCAGGCAGCAGCGGGGGACCGCGTCAAGCTGTTCGTCAATGGCCAGCAGGTCACGTCGCTATCGACCGAGATCAATCCGGCACAGAACAGCAACGGCACGGTCAACAGCGGTGCCGGCCGGTATCTTGGCTTCGAGGCCGGCAACGGCTCGCCCAACTACCTCAACGGCAATCTGGCGGACGTGCAGTTCATTGACGGCCAAGCCGTCAATGCCACAGCGCTGGGTAGCAACAGTAGCGGCCAATGGCTGCCGACGGCCTATGCGGGCAGCTACGGAGCGCAGGGTTATCATCTCACCTTCGCGTCAGGTGCCCTAGGCACCGACACGTCCGGCAACGGCAATCACTTCACAACGACCAATCTAAACAACGGACACGTCACAGCAGAGAGTCCCACACAAGGCCAGGGTTCGGGCGTGTCCCCCACGGCCGGCAACAACGTCTTGGTTGGTGGAGCGAATGCCGACACCCTGAACGGACTTGGCGGCAACGATCTGCTCAAGGGCAGTGGCGGCAACGACAATCTCGATGGTGGCACCGGCACCGACACGGCCTACTTCGTCGGCAGCCGGGCCCAGTATGACATTGTCCTCGATAACGCCACCGGAACCGTCACTGTCATCGACCTCACGGCCAATCGCGACGGCACCGACACGTTGCGCAACATCGAGAACCTGCGCTTCTCCGACCAAACCATCAATCTCGGCAACCCATCAACTTGGCCGCAGGCGATGGCGAGTTCTGTTCAGACACCTGTCGGTCAGGGAACGCCGCTGTGGCAGCTTACGGCAACGGGAGGGCAAGGGGCGCTGAGCTTCGCGTTGGCTGGGCAGGCTGCACACGGCACTGCCGCGATCAACCCGGATGGCACCTTCACGTACACGCCGAGCGCCGGCTACAACGGCAGTGACAGCTTCCAGTTCCGGGTCACTGACAGCTTCGGGCTCTCGCACACCAATACCGTGACGGTTGGGGTCGGTGAAGGCGGCTATCAGGTGCCGCAATCGCTGCAGCTGACCCCCGGGCAACAGACGTATCTGTCCGACACGGGTCCGGCGGGCAATCAGAAGACCTGGACGTGGAGCGGCTGGGTCAAGCTCGATGCAGCCGGCGGCTCACCGATGGACCTGTTCACCGAGACATCGGGGAGCGGCTCCAGCTTGAGGCTAGCGAGCTTGCGGTTCAATGGCAGCAATCAGCTGGAGTTCTACGACTACAACGCAGCGACTGGCAGCTATGGCGCCTACGAGAAGTCGAGCCAGTCGTTCGCCTCGACCTCGAGCTGGTACCACGTGGTGTTGGCCTACGACACGACGCAGGCAGCAGCGGGGGACCGCGTCAAGCTGTTCGTCAATGGCCAGCAGGTCACGTCGCTATCGACCGAGATCAATCCGGCACAGAACAGCAACGGCACGGTCAACAGCGGTGCCGGCCGGTATCTTGGCTTCGAGGCCGGCAACGGCTCGCCCAACTACCTCAACGGCAATCTGGCGGACGTGCAGTTCATTGACGGCCAAGCCGTCAATGCCACAGCGCTGGGTAGCAACAGTAGCGGCCAATGGCTGCCGACGGCCTATGCGGGCAGCTACGGAGCGCAGGGTTATCATCTCACCTTCGCGTCAGGTGCCCTAGGCACCGACACGTCCGGCAACGGCAATCACTTCACAACGACCAATCTAAACAACGGACACGTCACAGCAGAGAGTCCCACACAAGGCCAGGGTTCGGGCGTGTCCCCCACGGCCGGCAACGACGTCTCTGGTTGGTGGAGCGAATGCCGACACCCTGAACGGACTTGGCGGCAACGATCTGCTCAAGGGCAGTGGCGGCAACGACAATCTCGATGGTGGCACCGGCACCGACACGGCCTACTTCGTCGGCAGCCGGGCCCAGTATGACATTGTCCTCGATAACGCCACCGGAACCGTCACTGTCATCGACCTCACGGCCAATCGCGACGGCACCGACACGTTGCGCAACATCGAGAACCTGCGCTTCTCCGACCAAACCATCAATCTCGGCAACCCATCAACTTGGCCCGAGGACCATTCTGGCGAGCGAGAGTTGCATCTCGACGAGATACCGATTTTTCTTGGAAGCACCACCGAGGCAGTTGTTTCGATTGACCCGATAAGTGGTGCGACCTCGTGGATTCAAGATGAAGCACTATCAGTGGCTCGGGACGGGCACATCGTGTCCGTACCGATGGAATCCGATAGCATCGTCGTTGCTCCAACGTTGTCCGCCGAAGGCGTCGCACGGTTGATGAATACTGACCTAGTTGTGGACCCCTCTGCGAGCCCTTCCTCGGAGTTCCCCCCTTACAACGTCGCCGAATCTTTCCCAGGGGACAGTGTAAGTGACTCGCAGGACCAGCACGTCTTTGACAATCTTGAACTCCCGTCAGTTTCGCCCGGTGATATTTCTGACGACGGAGCGTTGCGTCTCGACGAGTTACCGGTGTTTCTTGGAAACGGCGCTGACGCAATTATTCCGACCGATCTGTGGGCGAATGCGGCCCTTGCGATTCAGGATCCAGCATTGACAGTCGCGCGCGGCGGGCCCGTCGCGTTCGTGCCTCTAGGATCTGACGGCATCTTTTTCCGCCCGGATGCAATGCACGCTGACCCAGGTGTGGACTACCCTGCAAGCCCGCTCTCGGAGGAACCGCTTTACATTGCCGCAGAACCTGTGGCCCTCGTCACCTTCAGCGATCCAGAAAGCCTCCACGCGACAGCAGAGCCAAGCTTGCAACCGCTATTGCTAGACGAGCCGCGCATCGGCATATTTTTACCAGCACACGGCGATCTAGTCTGACCGTGGCTAGAGCCGCCACAGCTCCACGGCAGGTGGCTTGCTGAGGCGATCGAGGCGAGCCCTCACGTCGAGCACGACGCCGGCGCGCCCCTTGAGCAAGCCGACGACCAAAGGCCAGCCGCCGGAGACATAATCGTCGTGCGCGACCGCCATGATGACGGCGTCGGCCGGCTTGAGGTCGCGCGCGTCGCTCAAGACGATGTCGTAGTGGTGCGCCGCTTCCTCGGCTGAGGCGAGCGGATCGTGCACCTGGACGCTGACGCCGAAACCGCGCAGCTCGCGCACGATATCAACCACCTTGGAGTTGCGGATATCCGGCACGTTCTCCTTGAAGGCCAGCCCAAGCACGGTAACCACGGCCTCGCCGCGGCCCCGCCGCAGAAGCTGGCGGATGCACTCGTGGGCGACGCGCGAGCCGACCCCATCGTTGATGCGCCGGCCCGCGAGGATGACCTCCGGATGGTAGCCCGCCTTCTCGGCGCGATGGGTCAGATAATAGGGATCGACGCCGATACAGTGGCCGCCCACCAAGCCCGGATAGAACGGCAGGAAGTTCCACTTGGTCTTGGCTGCCTCGATCACATCGCCGGTGTCGAGGCCGAGCACATGACAGATGGCCGATAGCTCGTTCATAAAGGCGATGTTGAGATCGCGCTGCGTGTTCTCGATCACCTTGGCGGCCTCCGCCACCTTGATGGAGGGGGCACGATGGATGCCGGCCCGCACCACCGAGCCGTAGACGCCGGCGATGGTGTCGAGCGTCGCTTCGTCTTGAGCGGACACGACTTTGGTAATGCTTTCGAAGCGATGCACCTTGTCGCCGGGATTGATGCGCTCGGGCGAATAGCCGACGGAGAAATCCCGCCCCGCAGCGAGCCCTGACACCGTTTCAAGCACGGGCACGCATTCCTCTTCGATGGCTCCGGGAAAGACGGTCGACTCGTAAACGACGATGTCGCCGCGCTTCAGCGCCTCAGCCACGCTGCGCGATGCCGTCGAGCATGGCGGTGAGATCCGGACGACGCGACGCGTCGATGGGTGTCGGCACCGTGACGATGAAGAAGTCGGCTTGGCGAAGTGCAGCTGCGACATCGGTCAGGATCAGGTTCGCTTGGCGAAGCTCCTTGTTCTCAACCTCGCGCGTGCGGTCATGTCCTGCCTTCAGCTCGGCGATGCGGCCAGCATCGATGTCGAAGCCGATGACGGGGACGCCCGAGCGGGCAAAGGCCACGGCCACCGGCAGTCCGACATAGCCGAGGCCAATGACCGCGATGCGCCGCGCGTGCGTCATGATGAGCGCCGCTCAGCGACACCGTGCCGGTCTGCCGGCAGGTCGTCGACCGAGCGCTTCTCGAAGAAGGCGCGGACGCCGTCTATCACCCGCTCTTGCGCCGCCGCCGAAAGGCTCGAAAACATGGGCAGGCTCAAGATCTTGCCGCCGATCTCCTCGGTGGCCGTCATGCTGCCGGCAACACGCGCGTGAGCCGCCAATCCCGGTTGGCGATGAACGGCGTGGGGATAGTGGATGCCTGTCGCGATGCCGGTGCGGTGAAGATGCTGGGCCAACGCCGCCCGCACGTCGGTGCGCACCACGTAGAGGTGATAGACGTGGCGACAGCCTGGTCTCTCGACCGGCAGGGTCAAGGGCAGATCGGCGAAAGCCGCGTTGTAGCGCGCGGCGATAGCGCGACGCTGCTCGACCGCCGTGCCGATGTGCCGGAGTTTGACGCTCAACATGGCCGCCTGAAGCTCGTCGAGGCGCGAGCAACGCCCGCCGGGAATGCTGGCAAATTGCGGACGGCTCCAGCCGTAGGTTCGGAGGAGACGAAGTCGCTCAATGGTGTCCTGGCGCCTCGCCGTGGCAAGGCCGCCGTCGCCGATGGCACCGAGATTCTTGGTTGGATAGAAACTGAAGCAGCCGATGTCGCCGATCGTGCCGAGCGGCCTTTCGCCGATGGACGCTTCCTCCGCTTGGGCAACGTCCTCGATCAGTGCCAAGCCGTGCTCGCCCGCGAAGGCGCCTATGGCGTCGAGATCGGCGGGATGGCCGTAAAGATGCACCGGCAGCACCGCCTTCGTGCGCGGCGAGAGTGCCCCTTGCAGCGAGCCGGGGTCGAGACAGTACGTCTCGGGGTCGATATCGACGAGCACCGGCACCGCGTCGATCATGCGGATGGCCGCGACCGTCGCACCGGCGGTATGCGACACGGTAACCACCTCGTCGCCACTCCCGACCCCGGCCGCGAGCAACCCCAGCACGAGAGCATCAGTGCCGCTGCCGACGCCAACGGCCCCGAGGGCGCCACAACGCGCCGCGAAGCTGCGTTCAAACGCATCGACCTCGGGGCCGAGAATGTAGGTGCCCGAGTTCGAAAACGCGCGCCATGGCCGCAAGGATCTCCTGGCGCAGATGCGCGTGGTCGGCCGCCGGGTCTGCCACCGGCACGGGACGCCCGCCCTCGCCTGCGTTCATGACGATGGCGTTCCTTCGGGAGCAGACGCGAAGAGGTGGTCATGGTCGTTGAAGCGCTCGAGGAGCTCATAGCGCAGGGGCCTTAGGAAGGCCTGCAATCTCGCAACGTCCCGGCATTCGATGAGCATGTAGCGGAACCTGAACTCCTCGTGGTCGATGCCCTTCAGGACATCGAGCTCGGATCCTTCCACGTCGAGGCTGAGGAAATCGATGACGCGTGGGGCGTTCGCCTCGCGAAGGATCGAGTCGAGAGTGCGGGCCAGGGCGCCGAAAGTGAAAACGGTCTCGCCGCCGCGCAGGAATTGTCGCCCGAGCTCCGCATGGGCGGCGGGATCGGGGATGTCGGAATCGACATCGAGCGACACCGACATGCTGTCCGAATAGAGGATCTTCACGAACTCAGCCGGGTAGTCGAACGATACGCAGGCTGCACACACGATATGGTTTCGATCCGACCTGTTCTTGCGGCACTCGAGGAAGAGGTTCGGGGCCGGCTCCACGAGGATGCCGCGCCAGCTCTTGTGGCGCTCATAGTAGAGCGTGTTCGACGAGAGCCTTCCGTTGTTAGCGCCGAGCTCGACGTAGTAGCCACCCTGATAGTTAAGGTATTTTTCGATCTTGCGATCGAGCTCGTCGAGCCCCCAGTATCGGCGCTCCGTCCTTGTCGCGTCGGAGAGCGCCAAGCCCGCGTCCCGCGGCCCCGTCGCGTTGGCGCGGCGCGCCAGTTGCCGGAGCGCGTTCGTCACAAAAGGCGGCAGCAGCAGGTTGGCGACGGATTTCAGCCGCGCCGCAATGGCGGCCATCAGAGCGCCTCGATCAGCTCGGCCAAGTGCTTCATTCTGGCATCGTAGGTGTGGTCGCGCAGGGTGCGACGCCGTCCCGCCGCCATGATGCGCTGACGCTCGGTGGCATGACGATCGTCGAGATAGTAGCGGACCTTGTCGCGGCATTCGCCCGCATCGCGATAGCTGACCACCTCCTTGTCCGGCTCGAACATCTCGCCGAGATTGTCCTTGTGATCGGTCACCAGGAGGCATCCCATGCCGGTCGCTTCAAAGAGCCGCATGTTGTTGGCGAAGGGCGGAACGTCACCGTGATGATTGAGCGTGATCTGCGAGCGCGCGAGCAGTGTGAACATATCGCGGCCCCAAAGCGGGGGCCCGATCTTGCCGGCGAGGGGCGAGGACGGTTCGATGTCGATGGCCACGTTGCCGTTGACGGAAATGTCCGGCACCTGCGCCGCCACCGCCTCGAGCAGGCCAAGCCGGCTGCGGTGCACTGCAAAGAAGCTGCCAACGAAGCTGAGGCGGATGTCGCGCGGCACGTCCGGGATGGAGGTGAGAACGCGCGGATCGAAGGCGAGTTGGTTGAGCGCGACCCGGGCCCCGCGGGCTCGCAGCCAGTCGAGCGTCGGCGGAAACGACGAGACGATAAGATCGTACCGGCCATAGTCGATGTGGTCCGGCAGGACGGTTGCAGCGTGTTCGCCGGCGAGACGGCCGCAGTATCGCTTCACCTCGTCGAGCTCGGCATTGCCGAACGCAAAGACCGATTGGTTGTAGACGACGTTCGGTCGCAGCTCCTGCAATTGCGCGACCAGGTCCCGGAACGACGCCTCGTGCCCGTAACCGACCTGACCTGCGGCGGAGGGCGCGAGCCAGCGCCTGACCCGCTGCTTGAGACTGCCAAGGAATCCAGCGGCGGCGGGCTGACATTCTTCGCGCCCGGCCTCCGAAGCTCCGTGCTCGCGCAGCCAAGCGCGTTGGGCGTGGGCGTTGTTGACGACGAATTCCTCCACATCGTGTCCCGCCGCGCGCAGCCCCTCGACATAGAAGTCCGCCGAGCCGAACAGCGTCGCATGATAGGCGGCGCGTTGCGATGCAAACGGCGCCGCGGCGAGATGCGGCGACTGGCGATACAGCCAATCGAGAAACTCGCCGTAGCAATGCGTGACGATGACGAAGCGCATGTCCCGGGCCGACCGTTGTCAGCCAACAGACGCGAGGCCGCCTGATGAGGCAGCTCGGCTTCGAAATGCATGTGGCCATTCTGGATCGAAAGGCAGCGCCGCGTCGGAGGCGACAAAATGCAGGTTGTGGCGTTGCGGATAAATAGTCTCGAAGACGAGCACGTTGCGGAAGTGCGGCGTCAGGAAGCGCGCTAGATCCTCTTTGGAGGAGAATTCATACTCGTGCTCGGTGTGCTGTTTGGCATGGTCGGAGCGCTCTTAAATCGTGTAACCAGTCAGCATCGCGGTCGGCGTCATCTGATTGCGTAGCGCGCGTATCACGCGATCGATTTCCTGTGGCGTAAAATGTTCGATTGCGGCGTCCCAAACCACGTGATCGAACGGACCCGGCGGCACGCCCGCACGCACATCGACGACGTCAAATTGGATATTGGGCGCTGCATTGTATCGGCGCGCATGCGCAATGGCCCTCCGATCGAAATCGACACCCAGCACTTGAGCTGCTCGCCCTGCATAGAAATGCCGCGTAAAGAAGCCGCCGCCGCAGCACAAATCGAGGACGCGAGCACCCTGCGGCATTGCAAATGCGCTGAAGACGCCTCGATCCCAGACCCAGGGGAGATTGTCCGCTTTCCAGGAATAGTGCTGTCCGAGGTACGTGTCGTACCATTCCGGAGAAGGGTGAATGGTCCACTCTAGGTCGTGCTGCATCTTGTGCGTCAACGCTGAAAAACGGCGGATGCATCCGTTGAGAGGGCGCAGGACAGACAAGAACCCGATCTCACGAAGCAACGAACGAAATGAGAGAACCATAACGGATTGCGGCAAGTAATCTTGGCCTAGCAGCTCGGCCGCCGGAACAGGAATCCAGCGTACTGCGCATCCTCCGGCGCGTTGGGAACGTGCGCTGCCTCGCCCACCACAAACTCGCGCTCGAGTACGAAGCCTTGACTCGCCACGTGGGTCAGCAGCCGCTTCCTGTTCATGAACCAGCCGGGGTACTCCGACAAGTATCCATAAACATGCGGCCGCTGCACGACAACAAAATCGTCGTGATGCTCGATGATCGGCGTGCGGGTGATCATCAGCCACTTGTCGGCACTTGCGCACAAGCTACCGAGAAGCCTGTAGGGATCCCGCGAGTAATGCATTGAGCTACTGGCAAAGACAAGATCGTACCGACGGGAAAAGGCGACGTCCGCTTCGCTTGTGAACGTCACATTGGGAAGAAGCCGGCGTCCAGCCGCGCATGTGCCGGGCAGATCCTTGACGACGTAGTCGCAGACAAGGTTTGGCATGAGCACTCGCGAGTAGACATAGTAGTGCCCTAGGCCGCCGCCCCAATCCAAGACACTGATGCTCGGTCGGCCTTCGGCGACACGCCCAAGCACGTAGCCAAAGCTCATGATAGTGTTGTGGCTGGCGACGTTTGGAGGCGTGGCGCACGACCCTTCATGGGACTGGCCCAAGGGCCGGGGGCTAGCGGCGGCGGCCATGAACGCCCCCCACTTGGACTCCTGCGTTTGTGCGATGGATGCATGGGCCCAGCCTTCTCCCGCAGTCCATGTCGATTCGGTGTCCGGCACCATCTCCCAGTGGGGCGGCTCGCTCGTACCGAGTGGCTCCTGCAGTGTGCGCGCTGGTGCTGCAGGCCAAGCTCGACGCAGCGCTGAGACGACAAACGGTGGCAGCAATGGTTTCAACACACCCTTGAGATGGATCACGGCGCGGCTCGGGCGGGATTGGTGATCAGAACGAGAGGCCAATTCCAGCCCCTGGATACCAATGATCGGCCGGGTCCTCGCGGAAGAACAGAAAGCGGCGCCCGTGCTCCCTCGAAAAGCGCAGAAGCGCGTCGGTCACATGCGCGTTGTCGCCGATGACCACGGCGTTGGGCGAAAGCTTCGGCGCGATGACGCCATACTCCCGCGCCTCATAGTCGGCGGAATGATCGCTGTCGTTGATGAAAAGATCGATCGGGCCGTCTAGGCGCATCAGGGATTCGATCGAGTCGCCATACAGGATGGTGCCAACGGAGTAGTAAGGGTCTCCCCACAAAGCCCCCGCCCCGCGATCGATGTCCGTGCCGAAGTAGCGGCCCGGCCGTCCCTCCTGCGCGTTGCGCAGCAAGGCGCAGCACAGCACCGTGGCGCCCAACCCCTTCTCCACCCCCGTCTCGACGATGACGCCGGGCTTCAACGCGCGTGCCAGCGCGTACCAACCGACGCGGCGGCCGAAGCGGGCGATCGGATCGATACCGCTGTGCGGACCGAGCGCTGTAACCCGCTCCAGAATGGTTCGCTTGAGTTGCTGATCCTCGTTGATCTCACGAATGTATCCGGCGAGTTGCATCGAGGGTAGGCCGCTGACAACCGACAGAATCTCGGCCAGATGCGCTTCGTTGCGCGGCGTGAGATCGTAGGTGAAGTTCGCGCTCTCGCGCGAGTTTATCAACCAAGCAACGCCGCGCTGCCCGCGCTCCGCGACGTACCGCCCGACATAGGCGGTTCGGTGAGCGAACAGTTTCATCCGATAGCGCAACGACAGGCGTGGTGTGCTTGCAGGTTCACGCTCTCGCAGGTGGCGCAGTCCGTGGTAGGTGGCGCGCGCCGCATCGCCGAGCGCCGTGCCGCGAAGGTAGCGAACATAGAGCGACCGCAGGGCCGTCATGACGGTTGGCCTCCAGCACCGCCGCGCCGAGCCGGACCGGCCGACGCCATGCCGGCCTTGAACTCGCCGTAGTCACGAATGTAGTCGGCTTCGTCGAACGGACCGGACGCGAGGACGAGGCATATGGCGCCTGGCGAAAAGTCGCGCAGCTCGAGCCACACGCCGGCCGGGACATAAAGCCCCTCAGTCGGCGCGACCAAGCCTTCCTCCGACGAACTGTCGGCACTCTCGGCGGTGATCTTGCACGAGCCCGCCAGCATGATCAGAAACTGCTCCTGCCTGCGGTGCGCGTGTCCGCCCCGCGCAAGCCCCGCGGGGACGTCGTAGATGGCAAAAATGCGTTGCACCCCAAAGGGCACATGCGGCCCGGTCTCCGCCGCCAAAAGACGGCCGCGGTGGTCGCGGAACTCCGGCAACGGGATCCTAGTGCAGCTTTTCAAAGGCCGTACAGCAGCTTGACGATCGGCCGCGGCGTGCGCATGCGGATACCACGGAACATGAACAGCAGTTGGTGATCGAGCAACTGAGAATAGAGGAGCGGCAACGGCGTCAATCCTCCGGCGAGCCGGGGCTGGAGCCTTCGACCAGCGCCGCTGGTCTCGGCACGGCGAAGCGCCGCCCACAGCTCCCTGGCGTAAGGCGCGTAGAGCGAAGAGATCACCACCTCGCTGAGCGTGTAGGCTCCGGTCGCCATTGCGAGCGGGCTTACGCCCCATCGCGGACGCAGCATCTTCAACGAGTGATAGTGATAAAATACGATGGGACGATCATCGACCGTGACCACGTCGCACCGTCGTCCGATGCGATACTTGCCGATGTTCCACGGCGCCAAGCCGACCCCCGGATTCGCGGAGATGACGAGACCGCGATAGCGCGCGGGCCATTCATCCAAATAATTCTGGTCGCCGCATTTTCCCGCCGCCGGGTCGAAGCGGCACTCCACCAGACATTGGGCCTTCCATCGCTCCAAGCAAGCACGGCCCTCCTCGTTGTTTCGGAACGCCACAAGGCCGACGTTGAATTGGCCAGCTTCCCGCATGAGATGCTGCGTGCTCGGGGGCAAAGCCGTGCTCGTGGACGAAGATACTTCCTCCACCGAGCTCGGCGTGGACGACAGAGGGATCGCTGAAAAAACGGATGTCGGCATCGACATAGCTGATGATCTCACCGGGCGCGACCCTATCAAGCACATGCAGAAGCAGCGGCGACGTGCAAGTCCAGCAGAATTCGCCGACGCTGCGGTTGCCGCGGGCGGCGCGCAAGGCCTCGTCCTCGATGTCGGTGAGCTCGACCACACGGACCTGAGGCAGTTCGAGCTCGCGCAATACACTGGCCGTGAAGTCGTCCATGCAGAGGACATGCAGGACGAAACGGCCTTTGCAGGCACGCTCGAGCGATTGATAGAGTGAAAGACCGTGCGGCAGGTACGCGCGGTCGAACAGGGTACAAAAAATCATCTCCGGCGGTTCGATTCAGTAACCGTTGATCGCCAACTGCTGGAGGTAGGAACCATAGTCGCTGTTGCGCAGCAACGCCGCCCGCCGCGCAAGATCGTCCGCCGACAACCATCCCTTGCGAAAGGCGATCTCCTCGAGGCAGGCAATCTGCAGTCCCTGGCGACGCTGCAGGGTCGCCACGAAGTTGGCGGCGTCGAGCAAGGCCGCAAACGTCCCGGTGTCCAGCCAGGCGAAACCGCGGCCCAGCTGCTCGACATGCAACTGTCCACGCTGGAGGTAGTGAAGGTTGATGTCGGTGACTTCCAGCTCGCCGCGTGCCGAAGGCTTGATGCTGCGGGCGATATCGACCACCTGCTCATCGTAAAAGTAGAGACCGGTCACCGCTTGGTTGCTGCGCGGCTGGGCGGGCTTCTCCTCGATGGAGAGGGCGAGCCCGGACGCATTGAATTCGACGATCCCGAAGCGTGAGGGGTCGTGCACGGGGTAACTGAAAACCGTGGCGCCGTCGCGGCGACGTTGGGCATTGTCCAGGTAGTCGGCGAATCCCTGGCCGAAGAAAACGTTGTCGCCCAATACCAGCGCCGAGGGGTACCCCGCCACGAAATCGGCGCCGATGATGAAGGCCTCCGCCAAGCCGTTGGGCGCGCGCTGCTCGGCGTAGCGGAACTCGACGCCGAACTCGCGCGCCATCGCCGAGCAGCTCGCGATAGAGCGGCAGATCGCGCGGCGTCGAGATGAGCAGGATCTCGCGGATATCCGCAAGCATCAGCACCGATACCGGATAGTAGATCATCGGCTTGTCGTAGATCGGCAGGAGCTGCTTGCTGAACGCCGTCGTGCTCGGCGCCAACCGCGTGCCGCTGCCGCCGGCCAGAACGATGCCGCGTCGGGCGCGGGTCATGCTGTCGTTGGCCTCGTTCCGAGGTGGAGGACGTCTCGGCGAAGAGCGCCGACAGGACGACATCGACTTCTCGTCCTTCGAATAGCAAATGTCGAACGCGGCGCCCCTCCTCGCGCATGTCGCAGGCGCGCATAATGCGTAGCATCGGGCTCGTTCACGACCATCGTCCCTGCCGTCACCTTACGCATGCGCGGCCTCCGCAAGCAGAAAGCGACAGGCTCGCCGCCACGCCTCCAATCCATAGCCTTTCCCGCGAGCTGCAGGATCGCCGATGAGAATCGCTAGGTCAGCAACGCGATTGATCGGATCGACCGTTGCCGTGAGATTGCCCACGTGACTGACGGGATCGTAAGTGCGGATGGCCCAGAAGAAATGAGGGCTATCATTGAACGATAGTGCATACGCACGACATGATGCCAATGTGTGGGCGCGATGCCGCTGCTGGCTGTAGCGCACCGTGCCCTCGTCATTTAGCCAAGACACATACCGATCGGTTAGCAACGACTCATCGAAGGAGCGCAACTCCAGACGATCCGCTGCAAGTACCCCGCTTCGTGCCATAGCCCGGTCAGCCACTGCGCGCCGGGCGCATCTTACGTTCAGGAACGCTGCTGCAGCGCACGGGGACGCCAGCGGACCAAAGCGCCTGCTTCGCCGTGAGATAGCTCAGCTCCGTGAAGCAGAAGATGTTGGCGGCCGCGGCCGATGCGGCGCCAGCATCGACGATCGCTGGAGCGAAATGCTCAAACGTGCCCACGCCGCCGCAAGCAATGACCGGTATCGACACACGCGCGGCGAGGCCGCGGACCAAATCGAGGTCATAGCCGGTTCCCATGCCGTCGCGGTCGATGGAGTTGATGAAAAATCTCACCTGCGCCCCGTGACGCGATTTCGACCGCCCAGGCACTTGCTTCAACTCCGATCGGCGTGCGGCCGCTGTCAATGACGACTTCATGGATTCCGTCCGGCCGCCGCCGAGCATCGATGGAAACGATAATGGCCTGCTCGCCATAGCGGCGCGCTGCTGCGCTGACAAAACCCGGATCTCGCACAGCTGCCGAGTTCACGACCACGCGGTCTGCACCTCCTTCCAGGCGCACGTGAATGTCTTCGAGATTGCGTATACCACCGCCAACGGCGAGCGGCGCAAAACAATTCCTGGCGATGGCCGGGAGAAACTCGATAAGCGACTTGCCGCCCGCGGTCTTGTTCATGTCGAGATAGACGATCTCGTCCACATCCCACGCCTTGTAACGTTCGAGCTGCGTGAGCGGATCGCCGATGCGATAGTGCCGCGCGAATTGCTGACTGCGATAAATCGAGCCATCATCGAACAGCAGCACCGGTATCACTCTATGGTAGCGCACGTGTCTCATCCGCAGGAAGGCGCATGTTCGCCCTACTCCGCCGCCCGGCTCAAATGTCCCGCCGCCCGGTGCACCTTGCGGATCGCCTCGATGAGCATGTCTACCTGCTCGTCATCCGCGTCCCATGACACGGGTTGAAACTGCAACACATGCGTCTCGTGCATAGCCTCGACGACGGGACACAGGCCCTTTGGGTAGGAGCGGTTGCTTTGGGTGAAGGGGAAGCCCTCTCGTCCGATGGCGATGCGCCGCTGGAACAAAGGTAGTTGATAGACGGGGCGGACATATCCTTCGGCATTCGGCACGCCCTCGGCGGTCAGAGCGGCTGCGAAAGCTGCGCGCGTCGTGCCGAGGGCCACCGGATCGACCTTGCAGCTCCACATGAAGTAGTTGTGGCGACAGCCGCTGCGCACTGCCGGCGGCGTGAACCCGACGAGATCCGATGTACCCGCAGTCAGGCGCCGCGCGATGCTTTCTGCGCGGTCGACGAGTTCATCCACGCGCTCGAGCTGCGCCCGACCGACCGCGGCCGACATCTCCGTCATTCGGATGTTGAAGCCGACTAGGTTTGTGAGGTCCTGAACGTCGAGCCAATCAACGACATTTTCGCCGTGATTGCGGATGAGCTGCAGCCGCTTCGCGAGTTCTGGGTCTGCCGTGACGCAGACGCCGCCTTCGCCGGTTTGGATATGCTTGTGGATGTTGAGGCTGTAGATGCCGACGTGGCCTACCGTGCCGGCAAGACGGCCGTCTTCCTCGGCGAGCACGGCCTGTGCGTTATCCTCGACGAGGTAAAGACCGTTGGCATCCGCAAGCGCGCGCAGCCGTGCAAGCTCAGATGGATGACCGAAGATGTTGACCGCGAGGATGGCGCGGGTCCTCGCCGTGATAGCCCGCTCGACCGCCTGAACATCGAGGCAGAAATAATTTGGCTCGATGTCAGCGAAGGCGGGGATGCCGCCGTAGAAAAGAGGTGCAACGGCGCTGGCACTCATCGTGTAAGGCGAGGTAATGACCTCGTCGCCCGGGCCAATGCCGATCGCCCCCATGGCGGCGATGAGGCCAGACGTTGCCGAATTGACTGCGACCGCATGAGCGACCCCGAAGCGGGCCGACCATGCGCTCTCAAACGCGCGCACCTCAGCCCCTCCGAAGAACGTCGGCCGCGGGCTGCCATGAAAGCCGGAGAGCGGCGCACCGCCATCCAGGAAACGCAGCACCGCTGCGCGCTCGTGGGCGCCAATACCTGTAAATGGCTGCAACGGCCGGCGCACAGCCGCGGAACCACCTTGAATTGCGAGACGCTTGGTCATCATGACTGCCCGCTAGCTGACGACATAAGGTTCGATCTGGCGGTTCGAGGCGCGCACGCCCGCCGCGTTCCGGCCGATCTGGAAGCTACGGATGCGCTTTCCGGCGCCGAGCGCAATATTGAGGGCAACGGTTGTCATACCCCAAACCTCCTGGGCGACCGCGATCAGACGCTCAGTCTCGCCCCCATACAAAACCGTGGCGACGCCGTTTCCGGCAAGCAACGTCAACTCCCGCTGCACGACGGCCGGATCCTGTCGGGGATGCGGCTTCACCAAAAGACGGGCGAACGCGCTCGCCGCGGCCTGGTCGGCGGCGGCGTGAAGTTCGCGACGCCAGTCATAGCCGAGGTTGTCTGCGGCTTCTGTCGGGTCAAGCAGCATCGCGACCGTCCCCGATTCGACCGGAATATTGAGCGATCTGATCCGATCTACCGACGCTTCGATGGCAAGGTGAGGCAGAATGCGAACGCGCCTAGCGACTGTCCCTCCATACTCGGCTATCAGCTCGGTCCTGGCGTCGTCGTCGGGCACGACAACGACATCCGGCAACGGCCCAGCACCGAAATGCTTGGAATAGTTCTTCCAGTGATCGAAAAGGAAAATCGTCGTCACACCCAGTGCTTGGCAGTCACGGAGTATGGCATGCGTGCGCTCGTAGTTGACCTGCGAGCCCAGCAAGAGCGCGTCGTCGGTCGCCAGCGCGGCTGGAACTTCCGCGCCCGACCGGCATTGGGGTAATTGGCCCGCCGACCATCCTTCCGCGAACCACTCACCAAGTCGGTCCATGTCGCGAAGCAACGGCACAAGCTCACGCACCATCGCGTGACCGCCGGGGTCGGCGGTATAGACGCATACGTTTCGGTAGTCGGCGAGCAAGGCGCGCCATGCGCGTGCCGTCGTTTCCCTCATGCGACGATCCGTTCGGCGAGCTGTTGGGCAGCGATGGCATCTTGCGTGGAGCACTCGGGAGGGGCGCCGTCGATGACCTGTCTCACGTGCTGCATCAGATTCAGCATCGCCGAACCGGCTCCGGTGTCCTCGACCCTCACTTCAACGAGACGCCGGCCAGGCGGGATGCCCGCGTTGTCTCGCAATTCGTAGCGCCTGACGCGGCGGCCGTCGCCATCGACAACGATACGCCACGTCGGCGCGACGATGTCGACCTCGAACAGCGTAAAGCAGCGCTCGTCCATGGCTTGAAAGAACACCGCCGGACAGCGTTCGAATGACAAGAAGGCAGAGACAGTCGGATCCTCGGGCCAATGGTCTTGCTTGCACTCGAGAGATTGCGCCGCGAGGCATTGACCGAACAGCATATGGCAAAGATCGAGGGCATGCGTGCCGTTGTGCAAGAGGCCTTTGGCGTAGCGGACCGTCGCGGCCATCGCCGTCGTTCCCCGCAAGGTCTGCCACAGCGGCACGAAGCGCCGCGAGTAGTTCACCAGCACTGGAACGCCGGCCCGCTCGCAGTGGCGCGCGATGTCGCGCGCTTCCTGCAGCGTCGGCGCCAGGGGCTTCTCGGCCACGAGGGCGCGAAGGCGATAGTTCAAAGCCCGGCGCATCAGCGCGGGACGAGCGCTCGCCGGCACCGCGAAGCTCAAAACTTCAGGCGACTCGGCCCGCATCATCTCGTCGAAATCATCATAGACCGCACAACGCCACCGCTTGGCGTCACTGCGCGCCGAGGCATCGACATCGACCAGGGCTGCGAGGGTGAAGCCCGCCGCAACGTAGCCACCGGCATGCGTGAGCGGATCGACATCTCCGGGTCTATCGAGCCGCGCGCCGATCCTTCCGGCGCCGACGACGGCAGCACGCAATTCTCTGCTCATCGGCGAACGGCCATGACGTGGCGTGAATCGGCAAGGCGGGAACGATCGACAGCCTCCTGGATGGCAGGGACGGCCGCGAGTAGGCGACCGACGTCCGTGCGTAGTGCCGCAAAGGGATCAAGCTGAGCCATCTGAACCGTGACGGCGCGATAAAGATCGTCGGCGTCCTGACCGAATATCCATTCGGCGGCGATGTCGTAACCGGCCATGTCCATAGCGTAGCGAATCGAACGGTCGGTGAAGAGCTGAAGGTGCAGCACGCTGTCGAGGCTGCGCGCATAGTGGCCTGGGAAGGCAAATTCCAGAAGGCTAGCCAATCCGAGCGTCGGCACCGAAAAGACGAACAGAGTGCCACTTGGGCGCTGACGCAAGGCAGCAAGCAACGCTGGAAGGTCGAAGCAATGTTCCAGCACGAACCATGCTGCGTAAACGTCAGCGGGATGTGTCGCCATGGCCTCAGCGAGTGACCCCTCGAACGCTTTGACGAGCGGCGCGCCAAGCCGCAGGACGGCCTGCTCCACGAGTTCGCGGTTCTGCTTCTAGTCCGAGCGCCTGGTCGACCCCCGCCTTCCGCAACGCGTCAATGAAGTTGCCAGCACCGCTTCCCAGCTCGATCCAGTGCCGTCTGCCAAGATCGCCTAGGCCCGCAGCGAGCCCCGCCTGCAGCGCCCACTGCAGCTTGGGCGTATGGATCCGCGCGGTGCGGTCCGCGAA
The DNA here is from genome assembly GCA_963812775.1 of uncultured Alphaproteobacteria bacterium. GTDB lineage: Bacteria > Pseudomonadota > Alphaproteobacteria > Rhizobiales > Beijerinckiaceae > CAWEWH01. The sequence goes on along the minus strand of CAWEWH010000008.1, from coordinate 408,490 downwards.
GGCCGCCTGGTCGAGCGGTCTGTAGATGCTGGAAAAATCTTGCTCTTCGTATGGATAGCCGGCCGGCGCCAACAGGGCGCATTGCAGATGCCCGCACGTCTGGCACACGCGATAGGGGACCTGTCTGTGTGAAAATCGGGGAGCCGACGCGATCGCTTCGCTGCACAGGACGCAACAGTCGCGCTCGGGCCGTCCGCTCAAGGCGCGCGCTATGCGCGTCTGGATTTTCAGCAACTCAGCATTGTCGCCGATAAGCCGCGCCGTGTGAATTGCCACGTCCGTCGGTGGTTTCGAGTAGGTGGTCAGCATCGGGATTCGATCATCGCTCAGCCGGCGCCTTTTGGCGCACAGCGAGGTTGAGGTTCGCCCAGTCAGGCTTGCCTCGCAGCAGCTTGATCACATCATACGCGCCAAAGTCGGGGCGCGACGGGTGCAATGATTCAAAGATGCGCCGTACGAGCTCGTAGTCGGCTGGTTCGTCGACGGTCAGCCGCAGTTCCGGCCAATGGAACTCTTCCGGCGCCACCCAGCCAACGAGCCGGAACAGCTCCGGATGGCGGTGTATGAAATAGCTTCCATGAACGCGGTCGACCGGGTCGTTGCTCAACTCCGCGGAGCGCAGCAGGGCCGCCTTGGTGAAGCAGCGCACGTCAAGACCGAGAGGAAAAGTGCAACCATTCAGGCTATTGCTCGCGTAGTCGGCGTTCTCCTCCAGCATCAGCTGCACGGTCTTATCGACATGCTTCGGGTCAACCAGCGGACAGTCGCCGGTGATCTGCACGATGACGTTGGCGCGTTTGGCGGCTTCCAGCAGTCGCGTCGTGACGTCCTCCACCGAGCCGCGGTGGACACGGCAGCCGATGCGGCTGCAGAGATCGGCGATGATGCTGTCCGGCGGGCTGATCGTTGTCGCTACAATGACTTCGTCAACCCGTCGGCTCAACCGCAGCCGCTCGACGAGGCGCTGGAGCATAGGCGCACCGGCAAGCGGCAGCATCACCTTCCCCGGGAGGCGCGTCGCCGCCATCCTGGCTTCGATCGTCGCGATGACCCGCGCATTATTCTCTGGCATATCCCCGCGTCAGCAATTGCCTGTCCTGCGGATCACCGGTGAAGTCGGCCGGCACGTTGGTGCGGAAGGCGCATGTCACGGCAAGGCGGGTACGGGTCGAGACGCTGCATGCTCCCCCGACATACGGGAGGCTTTGCGGCTCGCCCGCGCGGTGTGGCTGAACGAGGGAGATTATCTCGCCCTCGCCCATTCCCAGGAAAGCAGCCAGCCCGGCGAGATCACCGGGACGAACTCGTCGAATAACTTGCTGCAAGCCGGATTCCGTCTTCGCGAGTCAACCGGCCATAGCGGATTTCGCGGCAGGCATCGTCGGTGGCCTTGCCGAAGCCATGCTTAAGGACTTTGATGAGGTCGTGGGCGCCAGCATAGTGCAAGTCGTCGACGTCATTGTAGGTGTCGAAGGTGCGCGCCAGAGGGCCCGTGTAGTAGTCATAGAGCGGCAGCATGGCTTCATGCTGCGCCTTGGTGTCCCAACGGATGTAGTTGCCGAGATAGATGCCACGGACGCCCGTTCCGGCCAAATCGGCGTCAGCAGGATAGACGAACGACTTAACGTCTCGCTCCGCCAATCCTTCTTCGCCGGCCAGCTCTTCCGCCTCAAGACCCATCAGATCATGCTCGCGGCGATAGCGGCGGGTCATCTCGACCTCGTCAAGATGGGAGAACATCCCAACCTGCTCGAGCCCCTGGTGCGCTCCCCAAACAATGAGCGGGATCTTGAGCCGGACTGCGGTTTGAACCGGAAAGACACTATGTCCGGCAAGCACGTGCCAATGGAAGCTGCCTCGCTTGCGCAACGTCGCACGCATCACGCGCTTGACTAGTTCGGGCGCCAAAGTAAGCGTGACGATATCGCAACCGAAGACGGTGCGCAGGCGCGCGACGTTGTGTATGCCGGCGCGAGAATTGTAGTGCCGGTTGTAGGCGACCAGAAGCGGATTGAGTCCATAGACCTTGCGCACCAGGTGAACGATGAAGAAGGAGTCGCGCGCTCCCGTTATCGGCACGATGCAGTCATGCCGGCCGCGCGTTCGGCCGCGGTAGCCGGCAAAAAGGCGCTTGAGGCGCTGCTCGCGCTCCACCCAATCCAGACTGTCCTTCTCCTCGTGGATCCGGCACCCGCTGCAGATCCCTTCCGCGTCGAAGGTGATTCCGAGAGGATGCTTCGCCGCATACAGACAACGCCGGCAGCCTTCGATCATGCCGCCTGCCCTATAGACCGGCGAGGATCAATCCGCGCGATCAACGTCTCGAGCGCCACGCCGTCGGCAGCGAGTTCCTGCTCCCAGATCGGATCGGTCAGGTGCCACCCATTGCCGACGCGGCGCCACATGTCGCCGCGGAAGCGGTCCACCACCTCCCAAAATTCATGGGGCGCAATCTCTATCCAATCGCAATAGTCCTGGATGAATCTCGGATGGCAACGGCCGTCGAGTTCCCTGACCAGGCGAATCGCCTCGGCACGGGTGATTCGGCCGCCGCGCAGATCGTAGCTCGCAAATTCCGTGGTGTGGCCGAAGCCAAACTTGGCATGCTTGATCATGGAATTGACGATGCCGCCGTGATTGGAATCGAGCGAGTTGTGCAGATAGGGTATGCCGATGTCTCGGGGCTCCGCCTCGATGCATTCAAGGCCGCGGGCGATGGCGAAGGCGGCGTTCTCCCAGCCGGCCCAGTCGACGAAATATCCCATGAAAATGCCGCGCCCGCCCCAGCGCGCCATCTCATCGTCGCTGGGAAACACGTACGGCAAGAGATCGTTCTCCTCGATGCCGTCCCCCAGCCAAATCTCGATGCCCTGCCCGCCAAGCGTGTTGTTGAACTTGATGCCGGTTGCATCCCAACCGGGCCGGTTGGTGTTGCGGTCGCCGGCTTCGAGCGCTGGGTTCTCGCCGAAGAAGACCAGCGGTATGCCGTAGTCGATGGCTATCCTGAAAGGCGCCGTGAACAGCGCGTGCTCGGAATACTTTACGATGTTGCCGTAGCTGTAGAACGACTTGCGGCAGAGCCGGCGTGCGACGCGCGGATTTGGCTGTAGGCTGATCAACGTGAAGCCGAGCTCGACGAGATTCTCGAGGTTGCGACGTCCAAGGTCGGTTCCGTCGGAGCTGGCGAATTGGACAAGCAAGGGGTTGAGACCGAGCTCGTCGCGCACATACATAGCCTGCCAGGTGCTGTCCTTGCCGCCACTCACCCCGACGACGCAATGCCATGATTTGCCGCTGCTGGCGCGCTTTGCTTCGTCGGCGATGCGTTGCAGCTCCTGCCGGCGGTCTACCCAATTTATTGCCGTCTTCTTCTGCTCGTGCCATCGGCAGGCATTGCATACGCCCTCAGCGTCGAGCCGAAGGCCCGGCCGCGTCGACGGCATGACACAGCGGCGACAGTAGATCATCGATACTTGTCAAACACGCGCGGCGTGGCGGCCATGGCGGTGGCCAACGACGGATGAACGTCGCCCTGCAGCTTCAGTTTGCGGCTATGTGCGCCGCTAAAGGGAGGGCAGGAATAGGTCAGCTGCGCCATCAGGCGCTGCCCCTTAGTGAGCATCTTGCCCTTGTGAAACCCGCGGGTATCCACTGCTAGGACCGTGCCGCGCTTGCCGCGCAGTTCGACAATGCTGTCTTGGCCGTACGCGGCGGCGATGTCGTCGTCCGGAATCCTCACATAGCCGCGAGCGCGCAACGGGCCCGCAGCGGGATCGGCGGCGACATGTGAGCCGCGAACAAACACGTGTGGTCCATTCTCGGCTCCAACGTCGGAGAGATAGACAAAGAACAGGAGCCAAATGGGTGGCGGATCGAAATCGAAGTGAAATTCTTGCGCTGCGGCACCACCCGGTTGGTCACCGTAGGCGGCGGACCACCAAAGGTTCATCATCGACAGGATGGGGTGCGTCCTGAGGTAAACCTCCGCGATCGCCAAAAATGTAGGGTCAGCCATGAGCTGCTGCATGGCCGGATTGCCGATCACGTCCTCCTCGACCACGCGATAGGTCTTCGATATAGGATGGGCTGCGTCAAATACGACGCGCTCCTCGGGTGCCCGGCCGCGCCCCTCCACCGTCGTCGGCGTTCGCGCCGCGAACCGCTCTATCTCGTCGCAGAGCACGCCAGGAAGGAGGCGATCGAACTTGTAGAAGCCATCACGCGCAACAGCGGCGGCGATCGAGCGCTGTTCGTCGACCGAAAGCTGGCCGAGGAAGCCGGAGACCGGTGATGGCCGGCGCGCCGGCCGCGCCAAGCGGACCAACGTGGCGAGCCGATCCGTGAAGCGGCCGTTGGTTTCACAATGCAGCCGCAACAACGAGCTGCGCGCGTCGAGCGTCACGTCGCCGTGACGGTAGTAGTCGACAAGCCCGCCAAGGACGCTGCCAACTTCCTTGGCTCGGCCCTGCAGCGTTGCGGTGCGCCACTGGACGCCAGAGGCGGTTCGGCCCACCAATGTTCCGGCACGACGCTTGGCGGCTCGTGCCGAGCGCACGATTGATTCTGCAAGGCTCATGGCTTCCTCACCTCGAATACAGTCATCACCATGGCGACGTTATGCTCCGGCTCCGGATCATGGCGAAAATAGACGCGACCGACATGGTTCGGAAAGAGGGCAAGCAGCTGCTCGCAGCTCTGCATGTGTGTTGCTTCCTTCTTGAAAGTCGACCCCACGCTGGCGTCGTCGCTGTAGTCCCCTGCCATCACAATGATGGCTCCGTCCCGGCACACGCGCAGAAGCTCGCGGGCGACAACGGACTGGTCCTTGCTATAGGACAAGACCCAGCCGAGAAGCACAACATCGAAAGCGTTGGCCGGGTATGGCAGATCGTGCATGTCGCCAACGTCGACATAGGGCGAGTAGGAGAAGAGGTCGACTGCGCGGATGCGCTCGGCGCTGAAGCCGGCACCCATCAATGCAAAGATCTCGATCTCCGAGCGCGGCCCGATTGCCAGCACGTCAAGCTTGCCGACATGCTGGCGAATGCGCTCGATACCCGTCACCACGTTTGTCATGATGGCGGGTCGATCTAGATCGGCGGCAGTTCGCGCGCCATCGATATTGTAATCGACCGTGTTGTGCGCCACGTGCACCGCCGGCGCTGTCACCTTTCTCAGCTCGCCATTGTCTAGGAGCGCTCTGGCGCGCTCCCTGGCAATGACTTGTCGCGCAGCCCTGACCTGTAGCAACTGCTCAGGGGAGTTGCCAATATACTGCCTCAGGCTCAGTAAGATCTCGCGCCTGACATGCTCATAAGGATGCTTGCCGCCACTAGCCGGAGCCTTCATGTCCGCTCCATCGTCGCCGCCGACCAAGCCGAGGCGAAGCAAGGTCGGCGCGGCGCGGCGCGCGCCGGCCTGCAGCCGCTGCGCCAGCTTTGTCGGTAGCACCCTTCTTAAGGCGCGATAAGCGGTCTTGATCATCGAAGCGGAAGCAGCTGTCACGGTTCTGGAAGAGCGAGAAGGGCAAACGCGTCGGCAATCCGATCAACCTCGTACCGGGGCCGAAGTAACCAATGGTCACGCAAGACATGCCCCGCGCGTTGCGCAAAACTGCAATTTCACCGCGCACAAATCCGCGTCCATCACCGGCCCGAATACGACACGCTCGGTTCCGCGGGCGCCTCTACGTCAATCGAACGGAACCGGTAGTCCAATGAGACCAAACCCAGACGCTCGGAAGCGGAGCCAGACTTGATCCGCAGATTGGGTACCCCGACATTGGAATCCACAACATCGAACGATGTCCGGTCGTCAGCCGACCCCAAGTGCAGATAGAGAGAGAGATCGCCCGGTCTCAGCTTCAGGTTCGGCAGCACGATCTCGAACCCACCTCGATATCCGACCGACAGCGGCTTGCGGCTGACGATCTCGCGGATGTTGGTGACGATCAAGCCCTCGCCTCCACCGAGATCATCTTTCGGTGCGAGGAGCCGGAAGATAAACATCAAATCGGAAACGGGCTTGTGCACCTCGTACTCGAAGCGGAACTGCGCCGTTTCGCCGGTGCTGAACGACCATTTTGTCTGGTTGTCGCCATCGAGCACTTCCGTCTTCACAAAACGGACGGCCCCGCTCGTCCTAGCAAGACGTCCCTTCAGCCCGATGTCCTTGATTGCCTCTGGCGCCATCGGAATCGTGTCTCTGTAAAAATCGAGGCCATCGTCTGTCGAGCCGGAAAACGTGATCCGCCCCTGTTCCAGGACGATGACGCGCTGGCAAGACTTCCTCACCGCGTCGAGGCTGTGGCTCACGAACAGGACCGTGCGCCCCTCCTTGTCGGTCGCCTCGCGCATACGGCTTACCGATTTGCGCTGAAACCCGAGATCGCCCACCGACAGGACCTCGTCGACGATGAGGATCTCCGGATCCAGGTAGAGTGCCACCGCAAAGGCCAGGCGAACCTGCATGCCCGAAGAATAGCGCTTGACCGGAGTGTCGATGAACTTTTCCACTTCGGCGAACTCGACGATCTCTTCGAAGCGTGCCCGGATCTCTCTTGGCCGCAGGCCAAGGATGGCGCCGCTCAGGAAGATGTTGTCGCGGCCCGAAAGCTCGGGGTGGAAGCCGGTGCCGGCTTCAAGCAGCGTGCCGACGCGGCCACGCACGGTGACGCGCCCCTCAGTCGGTGCGGTGATACGGGAGAGCACCTTGAGCAGCGTACTCTTGCCGGCACCATTGCGGCCGACGATGCCGATCGACTCGCCCTCCTCGACCTTGAACGAGATGTCACGCAGGGCCCAAAACTCGCTGCCCGCAGCGCCGCGCCGCCAAGGGAACAGTACATCGGCGAGACGATGGTGGGACGTGTCCTCGCCCAGGAGGAACCGCTTGCCGAGCCCCTCAACGGTGATTGCGGTGTTGGCCATCAGATGCGGTCCACGACGACGGGCTCGAAGCGCGCGAAAACCATCAGCCCGCCCACCAAGGTCACCAGCGTCAGGCCGACGACCCACTCGACCTCAAACAGGGAGGGCGGCGGCGCGCCGGCGACCAGAGACCAGCGAAAACCGTTAAGCAGGCCGGTGAGCGGGTTGAGGCTGAAGAACAACCTGAAGCTCGACGGGATTGCGGACGCGGCGTAGATGACCGGCGAAAGGTAGAAGACGAACTGCAGCAAGAAGGGCACCGACAGGCGCACGTCGCGGTAGTAGGAGTCAAAAACGGTAAGCCAGAGCCCGATCGCGAACGCCAGCGCCAGGGTCATCAGAGCGAAGGCGGGAAAGAACAAGATCGGCCAACCCGGGAAGAGTCCATACGCGAGGACTAAGCCAATCAGCAAGGCATAGACCGGCGTGAAGTCCACCGCCGCCGTCAGCAGCGCGGCGACCGGAACCAGCAGGCGTGGAAAAAACACCTTGCTGAAGATGTAGCCGGTTGCCGCGAGCGACGTAGTGATCTCGGCAATGGAGCGATTGAAGGTCGTCCACAGCACCGCTCCCGTGCCAGCGAACAGCAGGTACGGCATGCCGTCCGACGGCGCCCCAAGGATGCTGCCCATCACGAGCGCAAGAATGCCGGTGAGCATGATCGGCTGAATGACGAACCATCCCGGGCCAAGAATTGTCTGCGTGTAGCGCGTCATAATGTTGCGGCGCGCCAGCGCCAGAGCCATCCAGCGATATCGCCACGCCTCGGCAAAGTCGGGAAACAGCGGGGCCCTGTTGGTGATTTCGACGAAAGGTTTGTTCATTCGATCGCCCGTGTTGCTGGTGACGTTTGAGGTGGGGCGCACTCAGCACGTTGCCGCTAGTGATGCCAAGCGCGATCCCATCGGCGACCGGCGACGAAACACGTCTTTGCCCGCGCGAAACTCAACGTGGGTGCCGTGATCGATCGCCGTCGCATCGCAGTCCTCGAAAGCCGTTTGATGACCTTCAGCCTTCACGTACCGTAGCGTGAAGTCGCCGGTTCGATCCTCGCCAGTGAACAGAAACCAAACGCAACGCCGCAACTGCTTAGCGATCGCCGCCTTTTCGACGGCGTCGGAATCCCCGTGCTGAGCCTCCAGAAGCCCTTCGTGGGACACCTCAAGGCTGTCCTTGTGATCGATGAGAATCTCTTTGATGAGCGTCGCTGCGTCCGGTAATTTGAAGCGCGGCAGCTCAGCAAAGTCCGAGGTTGGCACGACGTCGCTAACGTCCACTGAGCAGCCCAGAATTCGCAAATTGTACCACCGGTATGTGTAGCGCACCCGGTCGAGCGACGGCGGCGCCCGAAGGGCTTCGTCGAGACAGCGAAAATACCCCGCCTTGTCGGGCGCCCAGGTGACGACGTTGCCAAGCGGAAATGGCGTGTGGCGGTCGAATGCGACTACTACCGGCACGCCCAGCCGGGCCATCTCCAAAGCGGTCGAGCTCCATGCACTTAAGCCGACATCGGCGATTTCCATCAAATCGTAACTTGAAACGTCGGCGCCAGGCCACACGACCTTCACGTGCCGTGGTGGGTTTGAGAAGTGTTGACGCAGCGTTTCGAGGTGTCGGGAGGAAATCTTCTCGCGGTGGTTTGAGCCTTCTCGCGGATGAATGCGAATGACCAGCTGAAGGTCTTCGCTTTCACTGACATGCTTTGCGAGCGCGCCAAGCCACTCGATTTGGTCCGCGAACGGCTGTTCGCTTGGAAACGGCTCGAGACGTAGCGCCTCAAGATATTGGTTGTTCGCGGATATCTCGTCCAAGCTGCTGGTGAATGCCAAAAGCAGCTTGCGCTCAGGCTCTAGCCCGAGTTCAGCAATGAGACGGCTCACATTCCCCTGGCGCGCCGGCGAGTACACGAACGCCGAGCTGCTGGTCATGCGGTAGATGCAATCGTCGCCAATCACAGCGACCGTCGGCGAAGGCAGCGGCAGGTCGCGCCATTTCGACCACACGCCAAGTCGCCTGCGAAAGCTCGCAATCGCCAGGCTGTCATCCATTAACACGATCCGCCGCCGGTCCACACCTCGCATGCTCGCCATCGACATATTGGTAGTTGGAATACCCGCCTCACGGGCGGCTAGCGCGGCGGCCAGTAGTATGGCGTATTCGTTGAAGTGCACGACGCGAGTGACCCTGATCGCCCGCAATATCCGCTGCATGGCGAAATAGCTGAGCAACGCACCCCGCAGGTACAAGAGCAGAAGAGCGCGGACGTTCGGGTCGACCCCCGCGATGTCGGTCGTCTTGAATGCGGTCGCCGCTTCGGCGCCACAGATCATCCCAAAACGAATGCCGTTGTGCTCGAAGGATGAGAGGTCGTCGGGAAGGCGCGACAGGAGTTCCTCCACCTTGTGAATGATCTCCTTATCGACCACCTGCCCAAGCTCGAATGCCGGCAGCCCGTACGCTTTTGTCATCTGGTGCGAAGCAGAATTGCAGGCATCACAAATCTGTCCGCGTTGCTGGTCTGAAAAGTCTTGTGGGAGAACTTGGCTGTCCATGACCACGCAACGCGGGTATACATCGTGGCACTGAATAACCAACACCCGCTGCCCCTGCTGCTGAAGCGTTCGGGCGATCAAGCAGTGAGCGGCAAAGTGCGGCCCGACCCCTGCTTCGGGGGCGAAGAAGACCACAACGCCCTCGCCCCCATCGGTGAGGCGCCTTAAGCTCTCCGCCGAATCTGCGGACGACCAACGCCAATAGCCAGGGGCCAAGATGCGCCTCAGGAATTCCGCGATCATGCCGCGGCCATTGACCAGGGTCGACTTTGCTAGCGCAGTCATTTGATGGCCATCGTGTCCTCGATGTAGGACACCAACTGCCTGATGCAGGCTTCGGCGTCCTGGTTCGTCGTGTCGACGATCAAATCCGGCGACTCTGGGGGCTCGTATGGCGCCGAAACGCCAGTGAACTGCGGCAGTTCGCCGGCGCGGGCTCGGCGATAGAGCCCTTTTGGATCTCGCTTCTCACAAGTTTCGAGACTGGCCCTGACGTAGATTTCATGGAAGAGCCGGCCCAACTTCGTACGGATGCGGTCCCTGTCGGATCGGTACGGAGAGATCATCGCCACGATGACGATCATCCCGGCGTCCGCAAACAACGCAGCAGTTTCTGCCACCCGCCGAATATTCTCCGCCCGATCTTCAGGCGAGAATCCGAGATCGGCGCTGAGCCCGCTGCGAACATTGTCGCCATCGAGGACGTAAACCTGTGCGCCGCGAGCGAACAGCGTTTGCTCGACGGCCATGGCCAGCGTGGATTTCCCCGCGCCAGATAAGCCGGTAAGCCAAAGCACGCCGCCGCCGTGGCCATTTTTTCTCTGGCGAGCGTCGAGGGTAACTTTGTGCCCAACGGCGAAATTGCTGCCGGGCTTTGCCAAAATCGTCCGTTGATCTGGAAAGCCTTCCATCGACGCAATGCCGCCACCGACAACTTCGCCGTCGTGGAGAAGGACGAAGCGCCCGGTCCTTTGGATGTAATGATGAGGGTCGAGGGCGATGACCTTGCGTGCGCGAATGACGACTTCGGCAACCTCGTTGCGATCTATGCTGTCGATGGAACAGTGAGTCACGCCGGTTGTCCCGAGCACCGTCTCGATGGACTGAATCCGACCCGTCGCCTCCTGAGTGGCGAGCTTAAGCTGGTAGTCCTTGCCCAGCAGCGCGGGCTGTCGCCCTAGCCAAAACACCTGACCGCGAAACACATCGCTGAGCGCCGGCGGGTTCTCGGGATGGCTGATGATGGCGCCTCGTTCAATGAAGGCTTCGTCCTCGAGCGTGAAACCAACCGCTTCCCCGGGCCCGCATCGGTCCGGAGCGCTCGCAGGCGGCCAGACCTCAATCGTCGCGACCCTCCCCTGCTCGTTAGAAGGCGAGATCAAGACCTTATCGCCCGCCCTCAGAACACCCGTCTCGATGCGGCCGACGATGATCCGACGCCCGCCGAAGAAGTAGACATCCTGCACTGGCAACCGGAGCGGCAGGGTTGTCTCGTGGCCATGCGCCGAGAAGACCTTCAAGGCAGAGAGGATGTGCGGACCGCGGTACCAACTCATCGCCTCGGCGCTCTCGACGAAATTGTCGCCTGCGCTGGCGGAGATCGGGATGATGTGCCGAGCGCGAAGACCTACAGTGCTCAAGTACTCCTCGATCTCGCCGGAGAGTTCGTCGAACCGCTCTTTCGAATAGCTAACGCGGTCCATCTTGTTCACCAGGACTACGAGCTGTGCGACGCCCAGCATTCTTAGCAGCCGAGCGTGCAGTTTCGACTGCTGACGAATTCCTTCGTCGGCGGCCAGGACAAGTAGCGCCGCGTCGCTCCTGGCCGCGCCGGTGATCATGTTGCGAACGAACTCCCGATGGCCCGGCGCATCGATGATGATGTATTCCCGATCGCGCTCCCTGAAGCGGATTTCGGTGGTCTCGATGGTCACCGCCTGGTCCCGCTCTGCTTTCAGCGAATTCTAGGAGAAACGACCACTCCGTCTGCATACCGCGTACTCTCGCCGCCTTCTCAACTTCGGCGAGCCTTTGTTCGGGAATCGAACCCGTGGATCGAAGCAGCTGTCCGATGACCGTGGACTTGCCGTGATCGACGTGCCCGACAACAACGATCTTGAGCGGACTCTCGAGAGCAGACTGGATGGCTTGATTTCCGTGCATTGGGAAGTCACATATAGCCGGCTTGCCGGAGACGCTCGAAGGCGTCTTCCGTTTCATGATCCATCGCACGGCCGGCTCTTTCCGGCGTATTCGTTCGTTCGAGCTCGGCGATGATTTCATCCACGGTGCTCGCAGGCGACGCGATTGGGAAGGTGATGTCCTTTTCGCCGAGAGAACGGTATCGCTGTCCATTTCGCGAGAAGTACAACGGGACGACCGGTATGCGCTCGCGTTGCGTATAGCGCCAGATGTCTAGCTCACTCCAATTCAATATTGGATGGATACGAACGTGCGTCCTCGGCGGAATTTCGGTGCAGAACTGATTCCAAAATTCCGGCGGTTGATCGCGGATCTCCCAATCACCCTCCTCGCTGCGAGGGCTGAAGATGCGCTCCTTGGCGCGGACGGACTGCTCATCGCGCCGAATGCCCAGAAAAATGCCGCGAAAGCCATGCTGGGAAATCGCCTGCTTGAGGCCGAGCGTCTTCCTCGCCGCAGCCCGGGCAGCGGGAGGAAGCGCGGTATCGGTGCTCTCTGTAGGGGGACAAACGACGTTGATGTAGTCAAGCCGCCACTCCCTGACATAGCGGTCGCGAAATTCGTAAACCTCCTGCAGCTCATTGCCCGTGTCGAGAAGAAGCACCGGGAACGGGACCCGTCCGTAGAACGCCTTGCGAATGGCCCAGAGCATCGCATTGCTGTCTTTGCCCATCGACCACAGCATCGCGAGCGGCGAAACCTTCGCGTACGCTTCCCTAACGGAAAAGATAGTTTCCGATTCCAAACGCGACAACTCGTTCACAGGCTATCTCGCATCGAAGCAGATCTTTCTGGGAAGTAGTGGTCGATCGCGTCCGCGAAAATCGCCCGCAATTCTCCGAATGCTCTAGCGTCCAGACAGCTCAGATAGTCCCGCGTCCAATACATGCGCCGAGGATTTCTTACGGGCCGCGGCAACGGATTCTTGAACCCATGAAGAAACTCTGAAATCCGTGCGGCAGTCGCCTCGAAGGCCACAAACAAGTCCTCGTAGCGTACGACGAGCGCTGCCGTGTCGGCTTGGATTTCCCTTAGCCAATCGGCATTTTCCCTCATGCGCGCAGACAGCCGATTCCACTCTGGACTGTTGTATCTCAGCACATAGGAGCCCGACCGCGGCCCGCTCGGACTTGGATCGTAGCTCTGCGCGGCAGCGACGACCCCATCTGAGTAAAAGCTGTCGAGGGGAAAGCCGACGAGATAGACCCGAGGAATTTCGAGATCCTTCCATTGAGGGTGGTAGTAGTGGCTGAAGAAGACTCGCCGGTTGGCTATCGGCGCCGGCAACTCAATATTGCTGTCCGAATGGAGACCCCTCTTGATGTATTCGTCATCCATCGTCGCGTAGGCGCCAGCCGCCGGGCGTAAAATCACGGCCTCCAGCGCCACCCTCAGTGCGCCACAAAAATAATGTGTGCCCGCCCGCATCTGCGTAACCAGCGCGATCTCCAGCGCTTCTTGAGCGGGCCCGTTCACAGCGATGTCGGAGGTCTGTGGTTCGAGGTCTTGTTCACGACAATGCGAATTTCACCATCCGGGCCGAAAATTTGACGGCCCCAGCGGGTCGCCAGCAGCGCCGCCGTGTCGTCTATTGGCCCCGAACCACGCGCATGCCTGTATGTGAAGTCCGCGCTCCGGCTAAGAAGATCCAAAACTTCCTGCAGCCGGAAGTAGACACGCGGTGCGAGCAAGTTGTCCAAATAAGTGTAGATTAGCCCCTTCCTGATCCGCATGCTGGAGAGGATGTCAGCAATGAGACGAACGCTGACTCCGTCCAATAGAAAGCGGAACTCATCGTATGTTTGCCAATACAGTCCATCGGCGCCATACAGATAAACCCAGAAGACACCACCTGGTCGTGTAATGCGCAAATGCTCAGCGAGGCCCTTTCTCGGCGCGCTTGTATGATGTAGCACGCCATTTGAGGCAACAAAGTCAAAGCTGTCGGTCGCGAAATTTTGAAGGTCCGTGACGTTGCCACGAATGATCTCGATCTGGTCGAGGCGGTAGCGCTTACACACCGTGCGCAGATAATCCAGCGAAGCCTTTCCGGCGTCAATGGCAACTACTTTCGCAGCGCCAGCCCGCGCCATCGCGACGGCAAGCCGCCCGGTACCACAGCCGCCGTCGAAACAAATCTTTCCTTGGAAATAGTTTTTGTCGAAGCCGCTGAGAAGCAACCGAGCTTGCACAAGCCCGACTGAGTGATCGAACGTGCGTTCGTCGTATTGGGTCCAAGCCGTTTCAAAAAGAAACGCGGTCGGATCTGCCTGATCAACCGGCGCGGGACGCTCGTCGTCGCTGCTGCCGGAATGGGGGAACGCCGCTTCGAAGATCTTGGGGAGTTGCGCAACGCGGTCGACCGCCAATTCGAGCGGAACCGAGGGATCGTCGTCCAGCCTGTGGCATAGGTCCTCTAGAGCAACGAGAAGCGCGAGACCGGCCTGCACCCGCAGATGCGCTCCTAATCCAGAGGTGGGGACGGACGAGAACTCGCTTGCGGCGTGATCGACTCGGCGCCTGAATTGAGAGGAAAATTGAGCGGTGGCAGACACGTCGTTACACTGCGTCAAACTTGGCGAAGTTGGCCAACACCGCGAGGCCGGCGCGCTGGCTCTTTTCCGGGTGGAACTGTACCCCGAAAACGTGGCCCTGCTCGATGATCGATACGACAGTGCCGCCATAGTCGCAAACGCCCGCCACAGCAGAGGCGCTTGGGTCGGCGAACGCATAGCTCTGCATGAAGTAGAAGGTGGCGCGATCCCCCAGGCCGGCGCTCAAGCGCGTCTCCCGAAGGAACTCCACGTCGTTCCATCCCACTTGCGGCACTGGCAAGGCGGGGTCCTGCGGGGTCATTCTCACAATGCGTCCGCAGGTCAACGCCAGTCCGCGCGTCATCTCGAATTCCTCGCCCTCTTCAGCCAGCATCTGCATGCCGAGACAAATGCCGAGCAACGGCGTTCCGCGATGAGCGGCGTCGGCAATTGCATCGCCCAGCCCATTCTTCCGCAACCGCGCCATGCCCGTCGGAAAACTGCCATCCCCGGGCAACACGAGATGGCTCAGTCCACGGAGCGCTTCTGGAGTCTTTCACGAGCACGGACTCGAAGCCGAGAAAGTCGAAGGCATTGTGGACCGAGCCCACATTGCTTATGCCGCAATCGATGATACCGATGCGCGTCATGGCGCCGATGCCAGGAGGTCACGGACGGAAAAGTCGCCGCAGCCGAGCTTGGCGACGACGGCCTGCGCCTTGGTGTAGTCGTCCGGCGTGTCGACGGTGAATTGCCGTCCAGTGGCCGGCCAATCGGTGCGCGGCTCGAGGACGCGCACAATGAACTCGTCGCGATGGTCGTAGAAGAAGAGAGTGAGGTGCTCGCGATGCGCCACCGACATTCTCGCGGAGCGATGCAGCTTGGCCATTCGCTCGGCCGCATAGATCTCGACGTCGAGCCCCACCGGGAAACGGCCCTTCGTCGTCGCAAGATCGAAGCGGTCGAAAGCGGTCGTCTGCTCGATGCACCAATCGACAAGCTCCGCATCGACGAACGGGCAATCGCCGGTGACGCGCGCTACCGTGTCGAAGCCGAAATGCGCGGCGGCTGCGACATAGCGCGCAACCACGTCCTCGTTCTCGCCGCGATAGACGGGTACGCCTTCCCGTTCGACACTTGCGGCGAGGGCGTCGTCGGCCGCGAGCCGCGTCGTCGCGAACACCAACGAGGCACGCTGCAGTGGCTTGAGGCGCCGCAGGAGGAACTGCACCATCCCCACTCGGTTGAGCGGCAACAGCGCCTTGCCAGGTAGCCGGCTTGACGTGGAGCGGGCGGCGACGATCACGCCTACTTTGGCTTCCATCAACTCACGTCCGTTGCCATCAGGCGGGCGATGCGCAGCTTGTGTTCGGAATCAATGAAGAAGCACTCGGCGGCTGAGACAATGAAACTGACTGTCGAACGCCCCATCAGCGATCCGCTGGGAAGATTGCGATTTCGCGTCGCCACGCAAGTTTGAACATCCCGATAGATGACATCGAAGTCGGAGCGCAGCTCGCCGCGACGGTTCACAACCTCGACGCCGTACGGCGTCCGGCGCAGCACTTGGCTCGTGATCTCTTCGACTCCATTCGTCGAATCCGCATCGTTCATGGCGAGGGTCGTGACCGCTTCCTCCAAGGTGGCTACAGTCACGAAAGGGGTCTGCATGTAGCGCAGAACCGTCATGCCGTTGAGCGTAGCATCGAGCTCCTGCGCAACGGCCTCGAGCGTCGAGACGATGCTGGCCGAACGGATGGTGCTCTGCGGGTCGCGCAGCCAAAAACGCACGCGCGGGTCGTCGTATCCCTCGACGACCGCTGCGGCCTCCGGATTGTCGCAAGTGACGACGATGTGATCGAACAGCTCCGAGGAGACGCACACGTCGATGTCGCGCTCCAGAAGCGACTTGTCGCCAAGCTCCTGCTTCCAGAGGTCCGGAACGAAGTCGAAATTCCGCCGGCAGGGGACGACTGCTATGACGGGCCGAAGCGCGGCAAGACGTTCGCTAACGGCATCCTTCTTGATCTGCCGCCGCGCGTTGATGATGCGCTGCGAATCGGTCGTAAGATTGGAGCCGTGACGGCGGTAGTAGAAAAGTGGCAGATTGACGTTGGCGCATTTGTACCGCGACGAGACCTTCGTCCAGAGATCGAGTCCATCCTGGGCTCGCACGTCCTCGCGGTAGCCTCCGACCTCCTTGAGGATCGAAGCGCGCACTAGCGTGCAAGCGCCGTTCGGCGGTAAATCGAAGCTGTGATTCGCCGAATAAAGCCGTTGGCGCCGCTCTTGCGCGAAAATCTGTCCAAACGGATCGACCAGGAAGTAGTCTGGGAAGACGAGGGCCAGCTTGCCATCGCGGTCGAGAACGTTGCCGAGCACGAGCAGGATGTTTTCGTCAAAGACGTCGTCGCCATCGAGGCGGATGACGTAACGGCCGCGCGCTCGCGCCAAGGCGAAGTTCGAGACCGCCGCGAGGCCGATTCCCTCGGTACGATGCAGCGAAACCCGCGGGTGGCCGCGGTAAAGATTCATCACCTCCGCTGTTTCGTCGGAGGAGCCGTCGTCAATGATCATCAGCTCCCAATCATCGACGCTTTGACGCAGCACGCTTTCGACGGCATCGCCGAGAAAGCGGCCATAGTTGCGCGACGGCACGTAGACGGTGATGCGCGGTTCGCTCATTCAGAGCATCTGCCGCAGGCTGTCGCGGAAACGGCAGAGCGCGACCAGCTCCTCGGGGGTCATGCTGCCGGCGTGATCGGGACCGTAAAGTCCCTTGTCGAGCGTGAAGTGCTTCTCGACGATGCGGGCGCCCCGCGCCAATGCTGCCATGGGCGCCTCGATGCCGATCGTATGATCGCTGAAGCCGGCGTAGCGGCCGAAGTCGACGCCGCCGAAGTTCAGGTCGGAGAGCGGCGTCGGATACTTGGAAATGCAGTAGAGGAAGTCGACGCCACCGGAGGCGGCGATGTTGGGAAAATGCGGCTCGTCCCACATGCCCAGCGCCACGATCATGCGCTTTCCCGTCGCGGCGACGGCCTCAACCAGGGCGCGGTCCCTGACGGAACGTGAGGCAATCTTGTAGCGGCGCATGCCCACGGCTTCGAGCCAGCGGATGCGCTCCACGTCGAAGACAGACGCCATGAACTCGATGCCGGCCTTCTCGCATTCGCCGGCGAGTGTCTCGACATCGGCGCGACTGAGCTCGGTCTTGCAATTGTAGTCGAACCACTCGTTCCCTTCCTTCGGGAAGAGTGCGCGCGCGCTATACACCTGGAACTTCGCCACCGAGGCGCCGGCGGCCTTGACCTCGCGTATGAGGCGTCGCGCCAGATCCATGTCGCCGTTGTGGTTCTGGCCGATCTCAGCGATGATTTCCATGCCGCTCCTGCTCCAGCCAGCGGTTGAGCATGATCATGCAGAAGATCGTGTGTCCGTTGAGCCGCTCGGTGTCATTGAGCATCGCGCGAGCTACCTGCCCCGCTCCAGGTGCTGCGATGCCCGATGCCGACAGCGCCGAGTTGGGTGAAAACGTCTCGTCCACAAGATCGGACCACTCGTGCTTGAGCCAATGGTCGATGGGGACGTTGAAGCCATGTTTGGGCCGGGCCACGACCTCCGCCGGCAGGCGATCGGCGAAGGCCTGCCGCAGCACCGTCTTCAAGGTGCCGTCTGGGGCGACCATGTCGCGATAGCGCAGCTTGTCGGCATGCGCGAGGATGGCAGGCGCGGCGAACGGTACGCGGCCTTCCACCGAGTAGGCCATTGTCATGCGGTCAACCTTCCGCAACATCTCATTGGGGAAGTAGAAGTCGCGGTCCTGGGCGATGAAGTCGATTGGCTGCCACGCCGGATCGGCGCGGAAAGCAGCAAAGTGGCGCAGCGAGCTGCCGAGCCCTTCGCCGAAGCCGCCAGCGAACAGCCCTTTCTTCTCGTCCTCGTGCGCGTAGTAGTGCCAGGCCCAAGCCTTTTGCGACGCCGGCATTGCGGCAATAGCCGCGAGACGCTGCGGCAATGCGATGCCGAAGTTCTGGAAAGAGAGGACGCCAGGTCGCACCGTTGCGCCGTTACGATGCACAGCGTCGAGATGCGAGTACCACGAATAGCCCCCAAAACATTCATCGGCACCATCGCCCGAGAGCAGCACCTTGATGCCGGCTTCCTGTGCCGCCTTGGCGACGGCCAGGATGCCAAGCCCCGACGAGACGGCGAAGGGCTGATCGCCGTGCCGGCAGAAGGTGTCGAGCTCATTGCGGAAGCTTTTCGCGGAGACACGGATGGGATGGTGGCGAGCGCCGATGACACGGGCCGTCGCCGCTGCGGCGGCCGATTCGTCAGCCCGCCCGTGATAGGGATCGTCGACATCGTCGAAACCAACACTGAAGGTGTCGAGGGACGGCAATTCCGCAGCCGCCACTGTGGCGACAATCGAGCTGTCGAGGCCGCCGCTCAGAAAGCTGCCGACAGGAACGTCCGATAGGAGCCTGCTCTTCACGGCCGCCTCAACGACCCGCTTCGTTTCGCTCAACGTCGCGGCGTTGTCCGCGGCCAACAGCGGCGTCCGGTTGAAGCGGTTTTCATAACGGCGCAGCCGCATTCCGGCCGGTGTCACGCTGAGCAAATGGCCGCGCGGCAACGCCTTGATGCCGCGATAGATCGTGGCGGGCTCAGGCACCCACAGGAAGGTCGGAAAGTCCCAGATGGCTTGCCGATCGAGGGTAAGGTCGAGGCCGGGAAATTGCTTGAGCGCCGATATCTCGGACGCGAAGGCAACTTCGTCGTTCCCAAGCTCGGCGTAGTAGAGCGGCTTTTCGCCTGGCAGATCGCGTGCCAGCAGAAGCTTGCGCTCAACCTTGATCCACAGCGCTGCCGCAAACATGCCATCCAGGCGCTCGAACAGGTCTTCGCCGTGGTGCGCGTAAAGATGACAGATGACCTCGCCGTCGCAATTGGTCCGGAAGCGATGCCCCTTCCCCTCGAGCTCACGCCGCAGCTCGGGATAGTTGTAGATCTCGCCGTTGTAGATCAGCACGACTTGGCCGCCCTCGCCATAGAGAGGTTGGTCGCCGTGGGCGAGGTCAACGATGGCGAGACGCCGCATGCCGACCGCGTAAGAGCTGTCCCGGAAGTAACCGTCGGCGTCCGGACCGCGATGCATCAGCGCGCTTACCATGCGGCCCAGCACGTCTTCGCCAACGAGTCGATGCGACAGGAACCCTGCGATGCCACACATCAGGCTAACGAAAACTCCCAAAGAGGTATCGCGGCGCCGTGAGGCTACTCATGCCGCGTCCACCTGTTGCCGTCGCGGGCGACGGCGTTGAGGTCAGCTTCGATCATTTCCTTGATCAGAGCGTCGAAGCTCGTCTGCTTCTGCCAGCCGAGCTTCTTGCGCGCCTTGGAAGCATCACCGATAAGGAGATCGACCTCGGTGGGACGGAAGTAGCGCGGATCGACCTCGACGATGACGCGCCCGCTCGCCTTGTCGAGGCCCTTCTCCTCGATGCCCTCGCCCGACCAGACGATCGGGCGGCCGACCTGGCGAAAAGCGCGCTCGACGAATTCGCGAACCGAATAGCTCTCGCCGGTCGCCAGGACATAGTCGTCCGGCCGCTCCTGCTGCAGGATCAGCCACATGCCTTCGACATAGTCGCGGGCATGGCCCCAGTCGCGCTTGGCGTCGAGATTGCCGAGATAGAGGCGGTCCTGCAGGCCGTGGTAGATGCCCGCCACCGCCCGCGTGATCTTGCGCGTGACGAACGTCTCGCCGCGGATCGGGCTTTCGTGGTTGAAGAGAATGCCGTTCGAGGCGTGCATGCCGTAGGCCTCGCGGTAGTTCACGGTAATCCAGTAGCCGTAGAGCTTGGCCACCGCGTAGGGACTGCGCGGATAGAACGGCGTCGTCTCGCGCTGCGGCGTCTCCTGCACGAGCCCGTAGAGCTCGGACGTCGAGGCCTGATAGAAGCGCACGCTGTCCTTCATGCCGAGGATGCGGATGGCTTCGAGCATCCGCAGCGGGCCCAACGCGTCGGAGTTCGCCGTATATTCCGGCGTCTCGAACGAGACGTGCACGTGGCTCTGGGCGGCGAGATTGTAGATCTCGCTCGGGCGCGTCTCCTGGATGATGCGGATCAGGTTGGTTGAATCCGTCATGTCGCCGTAGTGCATGAAGAAGCGCACGTTCGGCAGGTGCGGATCGGCATAGAGATGATCGATGCGGGCGCTGTTGAACGACGATGACCGCCGCTTCAGCCCGTGCACGACGTAGCCCTTGTTCAACAGGAACTCGGACAGATAGGCGCCGTCCTGGCCGGTGACGCCGGTGATCAAGGCAACTTTTTCGGTCATTCTCAGGCGGCCCGCAATGAGCCGGAATTGGCGAGGAAGTCGGCGTACGCGGCCACGAGACCGGAGCGCAGATCGGTCTTGGCCTGCCAGCCGAGCGACTTGAGCTTGGATACGTCGAGCAGCTTGCGGGGCGCGCCGTCGGGCCTCGTTGTGTCGAACACGAAACGGCCCTCGTAGCCGACGGTGTCGGCGACGGCGCGGGCAAACTCGGCGATGGTCACGTCCTCGCCGGTGCCGACATTGAGAAAGCCGGCGGCGGAATAGTGCTTGAGGACGAACACCGACGCATCGGCGAGATCGTCGACGTAGAGGAATTCGCGCCTAGGCGTGCCGGTTCCCCAAACGGTGACCTGCGGGGCGGCGGCGCGCTTGGCTTCATGCATGCGCCGGATCAGCGCTGCCGGCACGTGGCTGTGCTCCGGGTGATAGTTGTCGCCGGGACCGTAGAGGTTGCTCGGCATCACCGAGACGAAGTCGTCGCCGTATTGCTGCCGATAGGCCTCGCACAGCTTGATGCCGGCGATCTTGGCGACCGCATACCATTCGTTGGTGGGCTCGAGCGGCCCGGTGAGCAGCGCCTCCTCGCGCATCGGCTGTGGCGCCAGTTTTGGGTAGATGCACGAGGAGCCGAGGAAGAGGAGCTTGCGCACTCCCGCCTCGTGCGCGGCGGCGATGACGTTCCGGGCAATGGCAAGATTGTCGCTGAGAAAATCGACCGGCAGCGCGTTGTTGGCGGCGATGCCGCCAACTCTGGCGGCGGCAAGCACGACGACGTCGGGCTTGACGTCGGCGATGTAGCTCTCGGTGTCCGCCTGGCGGGTGAGATCCACCTTGCGGCGATCGACGGTCAAGGTCTCGCAGTCTTCCGAGGCGAGGCGGCGAACGATGGCCGATCCCACCATGCCGCGATGACCGGCGACGAAGATGCGCTTGCCCTTCAGCGAGAGAAGTTCCTCAGCCGGCATGTCGCTGTTTCTCGGAGGATAGTGGATTTTCCACGCTACCGCACTTCGGGTGAATCGCTTCACCCGAGGAGACGGAGGAGCCGGCGGGCTGCCAAGCTAGGCGGCGGCCACCAGCTCCTGGTCGAGAACCACCCGCACCTTGCGGCCGAGCAGCTCGAGAAGAATGGCGACGCGTTCCCTGTCGGCCACGCCTTCGAAAAGGCCGAGGCAGGCTTCAAACACGCCTTCGATGATGCGCACCTTGTCGCCTGGCGCAAAGCGCGGCCGCCACTCCAGCTTGACGAAGCCGGCTTCGTCCTCGCGGCACCGCAGCCCCTCGACAATGTTGTCGGGAACGATGGTCGGGCTGTCGTTCTGGCCGACGAGGGCCGAGATGCCGACGGTCGAGCGGATCGAGCGCCAGCGCTGCACGGCGATGTCGAACGATACGAACATGTAACGGGGAAAGAGCGGCGCCGGCACTGTTTCGATGCGGCGCGCATGACGGCGGCGCTTGAGATAGCGCGGCAGGTAGACGCCGAAGCCCTGCCGCAGCAGATGCGAGCACGCCTTCATCTCGCTGTGGGGCTGGGTCTGCACGACATACCAGCTCGGCCCGGGGCAGGTCATTGGCTGACCTCCACCCGGCCGTTGCCGGGGGCCGATAGCCCCAGCAGCGGCGGCACGAGAACCCGATCGGCGCCGAACTTCGTCAACAGTGCCGCATGGGTCTCCCGCGCCGTCTTCACGTCCGTCACCAGGACGGCATCGAATTCGCCGGGAACCTGCCCGAATGACGGCACGACAGGCCGCCCGACGAAACGGGCTGCCGTCGCCTCGGCGTCGACGATGGCGACGATCTCGGCGCCGTGATCCATGGCGCAGATGGCGGCGATCTCGGCGAGATCCGACACGCCCGCCAGCACGATCCTCTTGAAGCCGCGCGCCTCGGCCGTCGCCAGCAACGCCGCGTAGTCGGCGCGCGCGCGCCGAAACAGCGAGAACGAATAGGTCAAGTACTCGACGGTGAGGCGCGATTTCTCGGCGAAGCCCTGCGGCGTCAGGTAGTAGGCGTAGCGACGGGCCGGCGCCTCGCCGACCTTGACCAGGCCCTTCTTGATGCAGCGCTTCAGATAGGCGTTGACGAGGCCGAGGGCGATGCCGAGCTCGGACGCCAGATGCCGCTGCGTCTGGCCGCCGTCACGCTCGACCGATTCGAGGAGCCCGAGCATGATGCGCGGGTTCTCGTCTTCGCGTTGGATGATGCCGGACAATGCTGCGCCCCTACCCTCAGCCCTACGCAGTGCCAACTTGTTCATGGCGTGAACGCTTGTAGCGTGTTCACGCCATGAACGTCAACGGACGTTAACGATTTGTGAATAATATCAACAATAACAATGTGTTATCTGCAGAGCCGGCTCGGCTGCCCGCTGAGGACGCGTCCCTGCTCGACGAATGGTGGGCCATGTCAGCCGCCCCGCGTGCATCGGCGCCAATGCCGGCGCCGTCCTCATCTCCGGTCGCGTTTGGGACCCGCATTAATTGCGGCGCCCCGACCCCTTTTGTTACCAACCGCGCCATGCATCCCCTCCCCAAGAAGCTCATCCGCGCGACGCTGCAGCGCATGGGCTATGCGTTGGTGCCGCTGCCGCGCAGCAGCGATCCCTCGGCGCCAGCGGCCCCGGAGCAGAATTATCATCGCGTCCTGAACGAGCTCAGATTCTGCCAGGCCATGCGCGATATCCACCGCCAGGACGCGGTCGAGATCGAGGAGCTCTACCGCAAGTTCGTGTTTCCCGATCTGCCGCGCCATCCCGAGCGAGCCAAGCTGCTCAATGATCTGATCGGCACCACGATCGGCGAAGCCATCTACATCGTCCGCAACCTGCACGAGGGCCTGAAGGTCGATGGCGATGTGTGCGAGTTCGGCGTCGCGCAAGGCGCGACGTCCCGCCTCATCGGCTCCGAGATCATGACGAGCGAGCGGCATCTTTGGCTGTTCGACAGTTTCGAGGGCCTGCCGGCGCCCGGTCCCGAAGACAAGCTTATCCACGACATTTTCAATCTCGGCTCGATGGCGGCCTACAGGGGCACCATGGCGTCGCCGGAATCGGAAGTGCTCGGCAAGCTCGACGCCATCGGCTTTCCGCGCGCGCGCACCAAGGTCAAGAAGGGCTGGGTGAAGGATCAGATCCGCGGCGGCGAGTTGCCGGCCAAGGTTGCTTTCGCGTATGTCGACTTCGACTTCTACGAGCCCATCAAGGACGCGCTCGAATTCCTCGACACGCGCATGCCGGCCGGCGGGCGCATCGTCGTCGATGACTACGGGTTCTTCTCGGAAGGGGCGCAACTCGCCGTCGACCAGTTCGTCGCCCGCATGGGCGACAGGTACCGCTTCGAGAAGCCGCTGCCCTTCGCCGGGCATTTCTGCGTGCTGGGCAAGATGGCGTGAGCGCCGGCTAGGGCGGCGGCTCGGGCTGACTTCATGGCCCGCAGCTTCACCTGCGTCGAGGCGACCGTGCCGCCGGCATTGTTGTTGCGCACGAAGATGGTGAGCACGCCGTTGTCGGCCGAAAGACCTTTGGTGCTGAGCTGCGCCAGAGGCACTCGCTGCCACTCGGTCTTGTCGATGAGATTGCCGTCGACCTTTAGCTCATAGCGATAGTCGAGCCTGTCCGCGGCGCCGAGCCCGAACACCAGCTGGGCGATCTGCAGGATGGGCTTGGGGTCGTGGCCAAAGTTCGACACCTCGTAGAAGTGAAAGCCGATATATCGGTCGCGGCCGGGATGGCGCGCCTCCACGCCGTTGCCGGCGGCGAACAGCCATTCCGGCCCGAGGGCGAACATCACGTTCCCGACCAGCGTCAAGCCAGGCGTCGCCTTGTCGGGAATGCGCAACACCGCATAGCCCCAGGCCGGCCATTGGCGGATCGGATAGACATGCAGCGTCGGATCGCCTGGAGGCGGCATCAGCACATAGCGGCTGTAACGCAAGGCTGCCGCGTCTTTCTCGGACGGATCATCATCCGGCGGAGTTCTGCCGACCTGAGGGCTGGCGCCGAGGAATTGTCTGATGCCCGGATGGTAGGCCATCAGCGGCCAATAGGGCTGGCCCCAAACAAACGAGTGGTGTGTCACGCCGCTTCTGGCGCGGCTAATTTCTGTCTGCACGTCGGCACCGACGGTGAAGCCGCGCGACAGCGGCAACGCCTCGGCGCGCGCCAGCGCCGTCAGATTGCGCGGGCTGCTGGTCAGCAGGACGGCAGCCGCGAAGAAGCACTGCGTTGCCACGACGAACATCGCGGCGCCCCAGCGGAGGCGCTCGAGCCAACGGCGGTGAAATGGCGCGAAGGCGTAAACCAGCGCCGGGCCGGCCACGATCGTGGCGTAGCCGAGATAGACGGTGAAGCCTTCGATATAGCGGGTGGCCGCCGCGAAGCTCAGGAACCAGATCGGCAGCGAAGCGAGGTGAAAGCGCCCCCACAGCAGATCGCCGCCGTTCCAACGGCGGCAGAGCCGTAAGCCCGCGAGCAGCGCGATGATCCAGGTGAAGCCGATGAACAGGGTCTGCTCATTGAAGGCCACGGCCTCGCTGCCCACGGGACCGACGAAGCGATAGCCGACCGAGACGAATTGCGGGCCGTTGTCGACCCAACGGAACAGCGGCGCAAAGAGCTCGTTGAAGCCGGAATAGTGGCGGGCCCGCAATGAGGAATCGGTGGCGAGATGCAGGTCGGCAATTGGGCTCAGCGCCACTTGCGAGATGTAGATGCCGATCGTTTGAAGCGCAGCGCGCAGGCTGAAAGGCGTGTTCAAGAGCTGGGCGCTGAGATCCCAAGTCATCAAGTGGCCTGTGGCGCGGACATTGTAGGCCATGAAGCTGAAGGCGAAGACGATGACCAGAAGAGAGGTGGCGGCGAGCGTCACCATGCCTTTGAGATCGAGCCAGGCGCGCATCTCGCGCAGCACCGAGCGGTGGTGCACGATGAGCGCGACGCCGATCAGAACGAGAAGCGGCCAGTAGAACGAGATGTGCAGCTTGGTGCCGGCGCTGATGCCGAGGCCGATGGCGCCGATCACCGCGTCGCGGCGCTGGCGACCGAGATACCACCGGTGCAGGAAGAACAGGCCGATGAGCAAGGGCGTCGCCGCGATGATCTCGTCATTGGTCGAGAGAGCCTGCACGAGAATGTTTGGCGAAAGGCACACGACCCACGCCGTCGCCACGGCGGCGAGCCGCGGGCCGCCGAGGTTGCGGGCGAACAGATAGGTGGTGAGCCCGATCATCGTCCAGCAGGCGAGCGACAGGATGGAGAAGCTGCGCGGCCCCAACTGGAAATGCACGAGCGGCAGATACGCCAACGCGCCGTTGAACGGATAATAGACCGCGCGCGGATCGGCGACGTTGCTGAAATGCTGCAGCGAGCCGGCGCCAAAGTACCAGTAGACGCGGGGGAAGCGATAGACGGCGCTGTCAGGGTTGGCCGGCAGCAACCCATACGCCATCACGAGGTTGGCCAGGAGCACCATGGCGCCGCTGATGACGAAAAAGAAGACGAGCCAAGCGGCAAGGCGCGGACTGAACGGCGACGGAAACTCCGCGACGGCGAGCGGTCGCTCGAGCGGCATGCGCCGCAGCGCCAAGGCCATGAGCGCCGCAATGGCCAACGACAGGGCGACGTAGGCGCTGAAGACGTTGAGGGCACCAAGCAGCGATAGGATCTGCGCGGTGAGGATCAGGTCGGCCCAGCCCAGCAGAAATACGGCGAGCAGCGTGGCGCGGCGCGGCAGATGCGGCGAGCGCGCGCCATAGGCCAGCAGACCGCCGAGCAGGCCGAAGTAGATGATGGCGAGAAGCGGCACGATGCTCAGGCGGGCGGCCGCACCAGGCGGCTCGCATATTCGCGCAACAGGCGCTGCACTTCAGGTAGGTACGGCATGCCGACTGTCGTCTTCTGCTGCTCATGCGTGCGGCTGCATGCCAGGAATTCGGGGATGTGGAAGATGGTGGCGCCGGCGGCGGCCATACGTACCCACAGATCATAGTCGAGCACGTAGTTGAGATCGGCACGAAGCCTGCCGCCGCTGCGCAGCCAGATGTCGCGCGTGAAGAACACCTCCGGCTGATAGAAGAAGGCGGCCGCAAACCAGAAACGATCGAGCTCCAGCAAGAGGCCGAGCGGCAGTGGCACCGGGACGCCGAACGGCAGCTTGGTATGATGACGGCGGATGATCTCGGCGCGCGTCCGCCCGATCTGCAGGCAGCCGCCCACCACCATGTCCACATTTGTCTGCGTGAAGACCTGGGCGACACGGAACAGCGCGCCCGGCTCCAACAGGTCGTCGCTGTTGACCCAGGTGAGGATGTCGCCCGTCGCACGGGCGAAGCCCTTGTTTAGCCCGTCCGCCTGCCCGCGGTCGGGCTCGACGAGGAGGAAAGCGAGGCGTGCGCGATAGCGCTCGAGAATGTCGATGCTGCCGTCCGTCGATTGTCCGTCGACGACGAGGAACTCCAAGTTGGGATAGTTCTGATCGAGAACCGAGCGCAGCCCCTCCTCGAGAAAATCGGCTTGGTTGAAGCTCACCATGACGACGGAGATTTTCGGCCATCGCCGTTTCGCGACGAGCTCGGGGTTGGGCGTGCCCACCGCGTCGAGGGGATCAAGCCAGTCGTCGGGCAGGCGTGGATAAATGGACAAGTCGGCGTCCCGTCGCGCCGGCTCGCCGAGCTCGCTCACGCATGCAGCGGTGGCGCCGCTCGATTGACCAAGCACGAGGGTCTGGCCGGCGTGCATTCGTCCGCGCAGCAAGGCAAGGCTGATCTCATCGCCGGCATTCACCGCGATGGTGCCGATGCCGCGCAACTTGCCTGGATCCGATGCCAGCCATTCGACCAGGCTGCCGGGCGCCGGGCCGCGCAATGGGGGTTCGCCCTCGATCGCCATCGGAAGCGAGTTGGGAAATCCGGCCGCAGGCAGGAGGCTGATGGTTTCGCGCCTCGGCGAGCAGCCGCTGCCGCAACCTGTTCGGCACCGACGCCGCGGTCCGCCACCAGGATCGGGAGCGGGAGATCGAGATCGGCATGGCGTGTCGCATGGCTGCCGCTCGCTGCCTCCGGCGCGGCATGGCGCAGGCTTCTAAACAGATCACCGGCCGCGCGGCGCATTCGCATGGCGCGGTCCAATTGCGCCGGAAAGCGGCGCTTGAGGAAGCTCTTGACCTCGTTGACGCGACCGAGCATTGGGTGGGCGCGCATCAAGGACGCGATCTCCCACCTCATGATCGCGAGCTCTTTCGCCTGCACGAGCGCGCGGTTCCTGAGCTCCGTCACCTCGGCAACGAGCCCAGCGACTTCGTCGTTCTTCTGTTCAACTGTCATCGGCGCGAGCCTCGGTCATGGGGAAACTCGACCGAAGCGTCAAGGGCGTGCGTCCGGGCAGGTGGTGCCTTGTCGGATTTCGTCGGCATGCCAGAGGGATCGACGTCGCGCAATGCGGAGCCCTATCGGCTACCACAAGCGCTTGAGGCAGTCGATCCAGGCATCGGCTTGACGTTCCAACGTGAAATGGCTGCTCGACCCGAGCTCTGCCGGCGCGGCCGAGCCGCTCACGCGTTGCCGGATCGCCGATCAGCCGGTCTACGGCGGTCAGGAGCTTTTCGTTACCGCGTGGATCGACAAGCATGCCGGTCTCGCCGTCGACGATCAGCGTCCCTGACACCGCCGACATCGAACGCGACGACTGGGACACCGCAAGCAGACGCCTCAAGCAATGTCTGACCGAACAACTCGGCCGTCGACGCACTGACAAAAATATCAGCGGCGCTGTAGATGAACGGCATCAGGCGCTCGTCCCGGACAAGGCCGAAAGCCTTCGTCGCAGTCATTCGCTCCGATGATTGCCCGAAAAGAACGACGGCCACGTCCTCTCGCGCGATGAGCGCCTGATGCAGCTCTTCCAGCAACGGGCCACCCTTATAGCTGTCGCGCATGTTGACCGACCCCAGGAGAATGACCGTCTTGTCCTGCGGCACGCCTAGAAGCTCGCGCGCCAGCCTTTTGGGGATCGGTGCAAAGAGCTTGATGATCGAGACCGAGATGCACGACCTCGGTGCGCGCGAGGTCACCAAAACGTTTTCTCACGTAATCTTGCGTCCAGCTGCTGTTGGCGATAAGCGGCATGCCGCCGGGCCCGCCGAAAATGTCACCACGCAGCATCCAGGCCGGGGCAATCTTGTCGGGCGCAAGAGGCGGGTACATTTGGGCTGTCGGACACCTCGCATCGCAGCCCGTTTTGTAGAGCTCGCAGGAACCAGCGTGAGCGCAGCGCCCCGTCACCCAGTAGCAGTCGTGCATATAGACAGCCGTCGGGGCTAGCTTCGCAAACGCAGGGACAAGGGCCAACGGCCAGCCGGCCCCGTGAATATTTTCCACAATGATCACGTCCGGCGACAATGAACTCACGGTTGACACAACCGCAGAAAGGATTTGCTCGTCCGATGCACCGCCACCATGCATCTTATCGAGCCCGCGAACGCCGAGCCAATTTTTTTCAGTATCGCAACCCGGCAAGTGAGGTGGCTGAGTTGCTGGGCCCGGCGACCACGCCACAATCCCAACCCGCCAGCCGTTTAGCAGAAAGGAGGCTGCCTGCCGGCGCATAGCTATTCCGGCTCCGTATTGGAATCCCACGTCGTTTACGCACACGATCGTAAGACTTTCGCCATTGCGGAGCTTCCGCGCGAGATCCACCGAGGCGTTGTCCAACCGAGGCATCGAGCATGCGTCATCGGAATTGGCGAGATTCACGCGACGAAGACTTTGGTCCTCAACCTCGCGGAGCACCAGCAGCTTTGACGCATCCAGAATTGCGCTTTCCCACTCCCCGGCAATACCGGCCACCTCGGGATGCGCCGCGATAACGACCCTGTCGAATCGATCCAAGCGCGCCGTCAATTCGCGCGCTTCCGCAGCGCTTGTACATCGCACGATGCGCCGAACGCGCTTGGCGCGCAGGATCGTCTCGATTTGCTTCAACTCGAGTGGCCCGGCGAAGCAAAGGGTGCGCCTGCCTCGCCGGCAAAAGTCCCACGATCGCGCGAGGTCGAACGTTCCGATGCAACCTCCGAGCCCGCGAGCCGCCATGACGGCCTGAAGCTTCACGCTGGGTTCGACGCGCCAGTGTGACGTGGTCAAGATGGACAACAATCCGCGCCCGGCTTGGAGGACTCCGCGCGCAAAGCCGGCGACGATAGGGTGTTGTCTGATCAAGCCGCGAAATCGCGCGGCAACGGGAGTAGGCCTCACAAAGAACCGATCCAAAAAGCCTGCGACCATGAACCTCTATTGCTCCGCTCCCGGTGAGGCAGACCTATTCTGCCAATAGCGGCGCTGGATATCACCCCCAGGTGTGACAGCAACGGTGTCCGGATGTGCGTCGCTTTGTCAATCCTGGCCGAACAGCCGATTGACCTTACGAGCAAAAAAATTCGTGAGTCCTGCTAGCTTTCTGCGCGGCGACCGAATTTCAGAGAGCGTTTCCACAAGCAGCAATTCGCCAAGCTGCTTGTCGAATTTCTCGATCACCGCAACGACAACGTCGAGCGCAAAGGAACTTCTGTCGCTCAGCATGGCGAAGAGCCAAAGACAGGCATGCTCCCTCAGACCGGCCTCGACGGAGGCAAGCTGCTCCAACGAACGAAAGTACGTCGCCTCGAGCGCCGTGGGGCTCCCGGGAAGCCGCGCAACTTCAATGCCTCGCGTCTTCAGCACTTCACGCGTGGAGCGCTTGATGCGCGAAGCGTGCTGGACATGCAGGCGCGCCAGCCAGAAATTTTCGCCGATGAGGTGCGCGTGAGCCGGTGCAAAAGTATTCTCACCTTCGTAGAAGTCGATGATGCCGGGCTCGATGTCGACAGCAAGCAGACGCGCCCGCGTCGGCTCATCGAGGCTTCCATATATGTCCAGATCCTTGCCCTGCGTGTCGAGCTTGAGCCAATCCACGTATGCAATTCCCTGGCTGCGGAGCGCCGCGTCGAGCCGCGTCGCCGCTACTCGGGCCTTTCCCACCACCTCGAAGAGGTGGTCGCAATCGTAGTTCGTCAGATTGGCGGCGTTGGGCTTGAGCACGCTCGAGCAATGCGGCTCGGCGGTCAGGTAAAGCTCCATGAACGGCTCGTTGGAATCAAGCACCGCCTTGTTGACCATGATGAAGCGGTGAAAATCGAAGGAGTTGTCATCCTTCAGCTCGCGCATATCCGGGTCAAATCCAAGGAAGGTCGACATCGCCGAGATCGTTCGCCAATCGGCGGGGGGATCGCCCGATGCGCCGACATCGACCAGCACGATCGGCTTGTCGGCGAACAGCTCTTCCAGTGCGTGGTGCGTCTTGCGAAGCCACGGCCGCATTGAGCGTCTCCAATGCCGAGGGACGGCGGCTGCTAGCATAGCCGCTTCAGGTCGTCGATTCGACGTGACCTACCTCTGGGCGCGCGTCGACGTATTCGCGCCGCGCCGGGCTTCGCGCTCACGGTCGAAGTAGGCCGACCATGCTCGCGCCTGATGCTCAAGGGTGAGGGCCTGCTCGACGTGCGCGCGGCCGCCCCGCCCGAGCCTGTCGCGCAGTTGAGGATCGGCGATGAGCATCTCGACGCTCGCCAGCAGGTCCGCGCCCGAGAGGTCGTCGACCAGGAGCCCGGTTTCCCCGTGGCGGACGACGTCCTTGACGCCACCGACGTTCAACGCCACCACCGGCACCCCGCAGGCCGCTGCTTCGAGGAGCGTCTGCCCGAACGCCTCTTCGACGGCGGTGCTCACGAAGATGTCGGCCGCGCTGTAGATGAAGGGCATCAGCCTTTCGTCTTCCACCGTCCCGAGCGAGCGCGCCCCGTGGCGTCCCGAACTGCGTCCAAACAGCACTGTGGCGACACCGTCGTCATCGCTCAGCCGCTCGCAAAGACTGCGAAACAGCGGGCCACCCTTCCGCCGCTCGGCGAGATTGACCGCCCCCATGAGCACGATCGTCTTGTCGTGCGGCAGGCCGAGCAGGTCGCGGGCCGCGGCCTTGTCGATGGGCGCGAACAGCCGATGATCCAGGCCCAGATGAATCACCGCGGTGTGGGCGCTCGCGCCGAAGCGCTGAACAGCAAAGTCGCGGGTCCAACTGCTGTTGGCGATCAGCGGAACAGCCTGCGGCCCCGTGAAGGCGTCGCCACGCAGCCGCCATGCCTCGGCGATCAGCCTTGGCGGCAGGGCCGGATATTCGTTCGGAGTCGGACAAGAGGCGTCGCACCCGCTTCGAAAGAGCGTGCAGGGCCCGGCATAGGCGCAACGCCCCGTCACCCAGTAGCAATCGTGCATATAGACGCTCACGCGCAGCCCCGCTTGCCTGAGGCACGCGACGATCTCAATGGGCCATTCGGCGCCGTGGATGTTTTCGACGATGACCGCATCGGGATCGAGAGAGACGACCTTCTCGGTCAGCGCCTCGGCAATCTGATGCGGCGTCAAGCCTTGCGTCCAATGGGCGCGCCTTTCGGTGTGGAGGCCCACGCGCCCGTCGAGATCCCGACGGCCGGTCACCGCAAGCTTGTCACTAGTTCCCTTGAGCGACCACGCCAGAATCGCGACGTTCCAGCCGTTGAGCAGGAACGAAGCCACCTGCCGTTTCGCCGCCACCCCGGCACCGCCATGAAAACCCCCGTCGTTGAGAAGCACGATGCGCGTCGGCTCGCCGTCAGCGCGAGGCGGGGGCAAAGTGATCGCGGCCGCTTGTGGCTCGAGCTCGCCAGCATCGAAGCAAATGAGACGCGGCGAACCGGCAAATTGCCGCCGCAGGTCCGAAATCTCTTGAGCCGCCGCGGAGGGTGGCACGAGAACAACGATGTCGAACATTTGGCGCCGCGCCGCGTCGCTGTGGGCACCAGACGCCGTCGGCGCCGCGCCGGTCACCACCGCTCTCTTGCAGCGTGCGACAATGCCGACTTGCTCGATTTCGAGCGGGCCGCCGATGCACAGGACGCGCGCCCGCCGCGGCATGGCGTCCAGCATCCGCACCAGCCCTGCCACGGAGATCCTGCCTCCCGTGGAGCGCGCCGCCATGACCGCGCGCAGCCTCAGGCGCTCTGGCCAAAGCCGGTCGAGAATCGCGCGCCGAAGGCCCGACAAGGTCCGGGCCCCGGAGGCGACGATGCGCGCCGTTGCAAGGACCATTTGCGCGGCGCGCCGCAGCATGAGATGGCGCCGCAGGAACCCGCGAAAGCCGGCAACGGCCGGCGCTTGGCTTGAGGCGTACCAGTCGGAAAAGGCGGTCAGCATGCTCGGCGCTGCGGGTGGCAGGGGCTCGTTCAAGTCATAACGCGCTTCACGTCGACGCTGAAGCGCTGGGCGCCACAACGGACGTCAGGGCCGTGAAGCGCGGGCTCAAGGCAAGGCCGTCCGCCCCTAGAACCGACCGATGCGGAGACTGGTTTCCTCGAAGGGGCGGCAGTGATAAGACGGCCGCAAAGCAGCCGCTCCCCGAGTGATCCTACTCACATGCACGTTCGCCCGACCCAGCTTGGCTCGCAAGGCGCATGGCCTCGATCGGGGCTCGCACCCTCCATCGCGATCCTCATTCCCTGCTACAACGAGGAGGTCGCCATCGGCAAGGTGGTGCAAGACTTCCGCGACAAGCTGCCGGACGCCGCGATCTACATCTACGACAACAATTCGAAGGACCGGACGCTTGAGGTCGCGGCGGCGGCCGGTGCCATCTGCCGCAGGGAGCCGCGCCAGGGCAAGGGCAACGTCGTCAGGCGCATGTTCGCAGACGTCGAGGCCGACATCTATGTGCTGGTCGACGGCGACGACACCTATGACGCAGCAAGCGTCGACCGGCTCATTGCGCCAATCCTCACCGAGCGCGTCGACATGGCGAGCGCGACGCGCGAGGCGGCTGAGAAGCATGCCTACCGGCCCGGCCATCGTTTCGGCAACCGCATGCTGACCGGCGTGGTCAAGGCGATTTTTGGCAACGCCTGCACGGACGTCCTGTCGGGTTACCGCGCCATGTCGCGGCGCTTCGTGAAGTCCTTTCCGGCGCTGTCGAAGGGCTTCGAGATCGAGGTGGAGCTGACCATTCACGCCATGGAGCTCGGCGTGCCGATCGCCGAGATCGTGGCGCCCTACAAGGAGCGTCCAGCCGGCTCGGCCAGCAAGCTCAACACCGTGCGCGACGGCATCCGCATCCTCTCGGTCATCATGCTGCTCATGAAGGAGGAGCAGCCGCTCAAGTTTTTCGGCATCATCGGCGCGCTCGTCTTTGCGGTTGCCCTGGGGTTGGCTTTCCCCCTAGCGGTCACCTATCTCGAAACTGGTCTCGTGCCGCGCCTGCCGACGGCAGTCCTGGTCATCGGCCTCACCATCATCAGCCTGCTTTTGTTGATGAGCGGCCTGATCCTGGACACGGTGACGCGCGGCCGGCGCGAGGCCAAACGCATGCACTATCTCTCGTTCCCGGCGCCGCAGAATGACGTCCCATAGGTGGCGTTACGGCTTCTGCGCGGCCGCTCCGACCGGTGCCTGCGGCACAAGGTAGAGATAGCGCTCCGCCATCTGCATCACGACAATATCCGGCTTGAACTCGTCGACGAGGGCGAGATTGAGCGTGCCGCCGTGGTGGTTCGTGTAGACCGGGTCGCGGAAGGTCTCGTAGAGAAAGTGGGGGCCGAGCACGTAGCTCGTGAATGAGTCGCCGTAGACGAGGAGGCGCGGCCGATCCTCGAGATCGTTGTCGATCTCGTTCAACGCCCAGGGCCAGCCCGGGCGGTTGGTCACGGCCATGGGCTTGACCTGATGCGAGGCCTTGAGCGGCGTCAGCCGCTCGACCGTGTAGGCAAGCTCCCCTTCCAGGCCCAAGAGGCGGGCGAGGTCGCTCGCCATCGGCGCGCCGTGGCTCGACTTGAAGCCGTCGAGGGTCAAGGCCTGAATGCCGGGATAGCGGACGCGGACGCGGTCCATCAACAAGTCGTAGGCGATGAAGGCGCCGCGCTCGGTCCAATGCGTGTCGCCGGGAATGTAGATCTCGGCCCCGGCGGCCTTCGCCTTGATGAGCGCGGCGCGCGGATCGATGAACTCGAGGCTGGAGCGGCCGAGCCGTTCGGCGAGCTGATCGAAGCGCGTCACGGTACCGGGCCGGCGGGGATATTGCGGCAGGTTCTCCGGGTAGACGCTGTTCTTGTCCGGCACGACCATGACGTAGAAAGAGACCCCGCGGCGTGCCAGCCAGTCGCGCGCCGCCTCCATCCGTGCGACCCAGTTCTCGAGCTCGGCCGGCGTGAACACGTTGGCGCCGGTGTGCTGCTCCATCAGCTTGTGATCGGTGTAGAAAAGCCACCCGCCGCGCCCGATGACCACGTCCTTGTTGCTGCTGACGCCGAGCCGATAGCGCAGGCGGCTGTTCATCTGGACGAGCTGCTGACGCAGGCCGAAGCGGTCGTTGACATAGGCGTCGGCGGCCTTCGAGAAATTCTTGATCTGCTTCACGGTGAAGCGCGGCGCCTCGGCAAGAACGCGATTCTCGCCGGAGCCCGCGCCGAGACCGACGAGTTGCGCAGTGGCCGGAACAAGCAGAAGAACCGCGAAGACGACAATCAGCAGCCAGCTGTCGCGGCCTCGCCTGCCGCCGCTCGCGCCTGCTTCGCTCTCGATCAGCTGCGACATGGAGGCCCTCAGAAGCGGAAATAGATGAACGGATTGTAGGCGCCGCCCGCGAGACTCAGTGTCACGAGGGCAAACAAGGTGGCAAGCCCGGCAAGCCGGCCGACATGGATGTCGCCGAGCCGCAAGGAGGCACCGAGCCCGCCGGCTAGGCGGCCGGCGGCGGGGCCGGCAACGGCAATCCCGACAGCCATCGCCACGACAACATCGGCGCCAAGGAAACGATCGAGCGGCGGGCCGGCCGCGGCGCCGGCGCCGGCGCCGAACATGGCGGCGAGATAAGAGGCCGCGGCGGGCAGCGTGTCGGCACGGAACAGCACCCAGGTGACCATGACGGCGACGAGCACGTAGGCGTGGCGCAGGGGCGCCGGCAGCCGCTCGAGCAGCGTGCCGAAGGGCGAGCGCTCGAGGACGAGGAGCGCGCCATGCGCCGCCCCCCAGACGACGAAGTTCCAGGCCGCGCCATGCCACAGGCCGCAGAGCAGGAACACGACCCAGAGATTGACGTAGGTCCTGGCGCGCGAGAGCCGATTGCCGCCGAGCGGAATGTAGACATAGTCGCGGAACCACGACGACAGCGAGATGTGCCAACGCCGCCAGAAGTCGGTCATCGACGTGGCAATGTACGGGTAGTTGAAATTGATCGGATAGGTGAAGCCGATGAAGAAGCCGAGGCCGATGGCCATCAGCGAATAGCCACCGAAATCATAGTAGATCTGCAGCGTGTAACAGACGATGCCGAGCCAGGCGAGCGGCGCAGAGAGCTCGCCCGCCGGCAACGCGAAGATGGCGTCGGCACTTGTCGCCACCGTGTTGGCGATGAGCACCTTCTGGGCGAGCCCGATGACGAAGATCTTGATGCCGAGGGCGGCGCGGTCGGCGGTGATCACCGGATGGTGCAGCTCACCGGCGATGGTCTTGTAGCGGATGATCGGCCCGGCGATGAGCTGCGGGAACATGAGGATGTAGACGGCAAGGTCGCGGATGCTGCGCTCGGCCTGAACGTCCCTGCGGTAAACGTCGATTAGATATGACAGAGCGTGGAACGTGTAGAACGAGATGCCGAGGGGCAACGCGAGTTGGCTGAAGCCTGTCTGATAGCGCGCAAAGCCGAATAGCTTGATCGCCAGCGGCCCGCCGAGGGCAAGCAGGATGTCGAGCAGAAAGGCGCCATACTTGAAGACGGCAAGCGGTATGAGATTGACGACGATGCCGGCCGTCACCCAGGAGCGCGCATTGCCGGCCGCGTGGCCGCGCTCGATGGCGAGGCCGAGCCAATGGTTGACGGCGATCATCAAGGCGACGAGGAGAACGAAGACCGGCTCGCCCCAGGCGTAGAACAGGAGGCTGAAGACCAGGAGCACGTTCTTGCTGAAGCGGCTGGCGACGAAGCACAGCAAGAACAGCGGCAGGAAATAGAACAGGAAGACGATGCTGCTGAAAACCATCGCGGGCTAACCCGTGGCCACGGCGCGCTTCTTGGCACGATGTTTGGCACGCCCTTCGGCACGTCCCCTGGCACGTTGAGCGGCGCTGATGCCTTTCGAGGCCTGGGTCATTGGCGATCGATCGGCGTTGCGGACGCCGCGCGGCGACTGGCCAGCAGAAAAAGGTTGGAGCTGAAAGGCCCGAGCGGGACGCCGGTATACCTCACGTAGCCTTCGGCGTCGGGCGGAAGCAGGTTGTCGAGCCGTTCCCGTGACATGAGGATGAGGTTCTTTTCGTCCGCCCATTCGTCCTTGGCGAGCCAGCGGCAAGCCGCGACGAAGCTGCCCTTCCAGAAGTGCAACAGCGGAATGGCGGTGTGATGCTCGATCGGGAAGAAGCGGTTCGGAACGCTGATGAAGACGCGCCTCGCGACCCGCAGCATTTCCCTGACAAAGAGCTCCTGGTTCGCGCGGCTGCCCACATGCTCGAGCACGGCGTTCGACGCGGCGATGTCGAACGCCGCATCCGCGAAAGGGAGCGGCTTGTTGGCTTCGATTCGCGTGTAGCCCACGCTCGGAAAGGCGGCCTTGAATTCCCTCGCCTCTCCCAAGCCTGCCGCCGTGATGTTGGCGCGATGGGGATAGTGCCGCTCAAGCACGTTGGCGGCGTCATTGATCACGTCCGACACGCCGACATCGAGAATCTTGTCGGCTGCCAGTGGGCGGCAATGCGCCAGGAAATCGCCGTAGATTCGATCCCGAGCCGCGACAGCGAGCCGCTCGCCCAGGGAACGAGGCGTCATGGCCTGATAATATTTGCTGTCGAGGTTTCCTTCCGTCGCCATCTCGTCAGCCCTCGGCGCCTCTGAGAGCGGGCCTTTCGGACGCGTGCGCGACAGGCGTGCGGAAGTCAAGCCGGAGGCGGCGTTCGAGGCGACGCCGCCCACGCCGATCATGGCCGCGCATAGGGGGAGTTTCGAAGCCACGCCAACACTGCCATCAGGGCGTAGGATGCGGGCGCCGGCGAGAGGCGGCCGTCGGGGGCGAAGAGCAGCGCGTCGCGGCGGCCGCCGCGGGCCCTGGCGAGGCGGGCCAGCGTGATGACGCTGCGTCCATAACGCACCTCGCAGGCCCGGCGGAGCGTCGCCGGTGCGTCGGCGCGGCTGAGCCAATATGCCGCGAGTTGCAGGAACTGCTCGGACATGGCTGCGGCGTTGCGATTGCCGGCATCGAATGTCGCGGAGGCCGGATGCTGCCGGTAGACGTAAAGCGTCGCGTCGAGCTCGGCGGCCGCTATGCCGGCGAGGCGCGTGCGAACGAGGAAGTCGCGGTCGGCGACCAGCGGGAAGCGGACATCGTAGGAGCCAACGCGCGCGTAGACGCTGCGGCGAAAGACACGCGCGTTGATGATGGGCGAGCCGAGCAGGAACGTGTCGAATTCGCTCTGACGGAAGCGTGGCGCCGTGAAGTCGCCGACACGGGCTCCCGTCATGTCGACCAGCACCGCGCCGCCACAGAACACGTCCGTCCCCGGATTCTTGCGCGCCGCCTCGGCCACCGTGGCGAGGGCGCCGGGCGCGAGAAGGTCGTCGGCATTGAGATGCACGACGAGATCGCCGCGCGCCCTGGCGATCGCCTTGTTCAAGCCGTCGTAGATTCCGGCGTCCGGCCCCGTCGAGACATCGAGATGCGGATAGCCGGCCAGCGCTTCGAGCGTGCCGTCGCGGGAGCCACCGTCGACGACGATGTGCTCGAGGGGAAGCAGCGACTGCTTGGCGACGCTGTCGATGGCCGCGCCAATGGTGTCGTGCCGGTTCAGCACGGGCGTCACGACGGAGATTGTCGGGCTGTCCGGCATTTGAATAGGATTGGAGAATTCCGAGGATCGGCCCGCGAAAGTGGGGGCAAGCCCTGGCGGCTTACCACGCGCGCACTAGTGCGGCGATTCCGAAAATTCGGCAC
This sequence comes from uncultured Alphaproteobacteria bacterium, assembly GCA_963812775.1. GTDB lineage: Bacteria > Pseudomonadota > Alphaproteobacteria > Rhizobiales > Beijerinckiaceae > CAWEWH01. The sequence continues at coordinate 369,893 of CAWEWH010000008.1, read as the reverse complement.
TTATCGATGGAGGCCTCGGAGCGAACTTCAAATTCAGCACACTAGGCCCGCCATTCGTGGCGCAACCTCGGCGTCAGGGGGTACGCTCGACCGGCGAGATCGGCTATTGAGGGGCCGGTCGGCTCTCCTCAAGGCGTAGCATGCCGAAGCTTGTTCCTGTCATCCTCTGCGGCGGCGCCGGCACGCGTCTTTGGCCGGAATCGCGCGATCATTTCCCCAAGCCGTTCCTGTCCCTCGACGGCAAGCAGTCGATCTTCCGTGCCACGCTCGATCGCCTCACGCCGGTCGGCGCGGCGGCCGATTCGAGGCCCATCGTCATCACCAACGAGGCGCTGCGCTTCCTCGTCCTGGAGGAGCTCGACCGTGCCGGCCTCGAGGGCGATATCCTGCTGGAGCCAGTCCGCCGCGACACAGGCGCGGCCATCGCGGCGGCTACGAGCTTCGCGCTGAGCCGGCATGGTGATTGCGTCATCGCCCTCTTCCCGTCCGACCACCACATCGGCAAGCCCGCCGCTTTCATGGATGCCGTGGGAGAAGCCGCCGCCGCAGCCGAGCAAGGCTATATCGTGACGCTCGGCATCAAGCCGCGCGAGCCCTCGACCGCCTATGGCTATATCCGGCCAGGCCCGCGGCTCAACCAGACGTTGGATGTGCTGCGGGCCGAGCAGTTCGTGGAGAAGCCGGATCGCGCCGCAGCCGAGCGCTACATCGCCGAGGGCTACCTCTGGAATGGCGGCATGTTCGTCGGACGCGCCGACACCCTCAAAGACGAGTTTCAAGCGCGCCAGCCGGCCATCATGGCGGCGGTCGCCGCCTCGGTGCGCGACGCCAAGACCGATGGCGCCTTCCTGCGCCTCGACCCGACGGCCTTCGCGGCCTCGCCGCAAATCTCCTTCGATCGCGCCATCATGGAAGCGACCGAGCGCGCCGCAGTCCTGCCGGTCGATCTCGACTGGTCGGATATCGGCGCCTGGGACGCCGTGTGGACCGCCTCGCAGCGCGACCAGGACGGCAACGCCACGCGCGGCCGCGTTGTCACAGCCGACACTTTCAATTCGGTGCTGCGGTCGGAGCGCGCCTTGGTGACGGTGATCGGCATGGACAACGTCATCGTGGTGGAAACCGGCGACGCGGTGCTGGTGGCCCCCATGACGCGCGCCCAGGACGTGCGCAAGCTCGTGGAGCGTCTCCAGGCCGACAAGCGCCCCGAGGCCGCCGCGCTTCCGCGCATGCTGCGTCCTTGGGGACACTATGAGGGCAAGGATGCCGGCGAGCGCTATCAGGTGAAACGCATCACCGTCAAACCGGGCGGGCGGCTCTCCTTGCAGAAGCACTATCATCGCTCCGAGCATTGGGTCGTGGTGCGCGGCACCGCCCAGGTGACCATCAACGACAAGGTGCAGATCGTGCACGAGAACCAATCGACTTACATTCCGATCGGCGCCGTGCATCGGCTCGAGAATCCGGGCTTGATCCCGCTCGAACTGATCGAGGTCCAGGTCGGTTCCTATCTCGAAGAAGACGACATCATCCGCATATCCGACGATTACGGGCGTTAGCACCGATGTATTCGGCGAGCGCGAAGGCCCACGATCCCGAAGTTGGGAGACTTTTCGGAAAAGATCCTGTGCAAATGAGCGCGTATTCGTCGCTGCTGCAGAATGGTTTGCGGCTCTCGTATCGCTCGGCCGGGATGACGGGCAGTTAGGCCCTAGTGTCGCAATTTCCGGAATTCGCCACATATCGATGGAGGCCCAAATAAATAATGGCGGGCTTGGCGAATTTCCGAATCATAAGCGACACTAGAAGAGATTGATTCCAGTGTTCTTTTCGGATTTGAAGCTCGCGAGGCCGCTGATCCAGTCAATGTAGCGAACTTCAAATTCGGCACACTAGCCCCTGGCGAGAGAATGGGTTAGGAGCCTGTGCGGAGGCGTGAATCTCTTTCGGCCGCGCCAGGCTTCGGCCTGAGGATCCGACGGACCCAAGCAATTGAGCTATCGTCGCCTCATCGTCGTCTGTTTCGATCTTGCGGCAACCGCCTTTGCGGTTTTCGTGAGCTTCCTGTTGCGCCTCGGCGCCTATGGCATGAGCGAGCGGCTGGAGGAGACGACCTCGGTCTGTATCGTGCTCATCCCCGCGGCGGCGGTGTGCTTCTGGATGCTGCGCCTCGACCGCTCGCCGTGGAAATTCGTCTCGCTCTCCGATCTGAAGAAGATCGTCATCGCGTCGAGCACACTGACGGCCGTCCTCATCGCCATCCAGTTTCTGTCGGGCGGCGCCATCTTCGTGCCCCGCACCGTGCCCGGCATCTTTTGGTTCGTCGAAATCCTCTTCCTTGCCGCGCCGCGCACACTCTATCGCACGCTGCGCACGCGCAAGCGCGACCGCAAGGCCTTTCAGGGCATCTACCGCATTCCCGTCCTCGTCGCCGGCATCGACGACGAGGCCGAGACGCTCATCCGCCGGCTGCAGCGCGACACGGTGCTGCCCATGGAGGTGGTCGGCCTCCTGGCGCCGCGTGCCCGTGACATCGGTGCCCGCATTCAGGACACGCCGGTGGTCGGCGCCTACATGGACCTGGAAAAAGTGCTCGATCAGCTCCACGCCAAGCACATCGAGCCGAAGCGCCTGATCGTCACCCGCGGCAGCCTGAGCAATCCCGACATCGAAACGCTTCTGGGCGAGGCGCAGCGCAAAGGCCTCTCGGCCGTGCGGCCCTTCGATACGCTGGCCAGCGTCGACATGTCGGCGGAAACATTGCAGCTCGCGCCGGTGTCGATCGAGGACCTGCTCGGGCGCTCGACGCGCAACATCGATCTCGCGCCGCTGCGCGAACTCGTCGCGAAGCGGAAGGTCATCGTCACCGGCGCCGGCGGCTCCATCGGCTCGGAGCTCTGCCGGCAGATCGCCGCCATGGAGCCGGCCGAGCTCATCTTGCTCGACCATTCGGAACTGGCGCTCTACACGATCTTCCGCGAGATGGCGGTGGCGCACCCCAAGCTGGCGACGGCGCAGATCCTGGCCAATGTGGTGGACCGCAAGGAGATCTTCGAGGTCTTCGAGAAGTTCCGGCCCGATCTCGTCTTCCACGCGGCGGCCCTGAAGCATGTCGACATCGTCGAGAACCACACGGTGGCCGGCGCCCAGATCAACGCGGTGGGCACGCGGCACGTCGCCGACGCGGCGCGCGACGTCAAGGCCATCTGCGCCGTCTTCATCTCCACCGACAAGGCCGTCAACCCGGTTTCGGTGCTCGGCGCCACCAAGCGGGCGGGCGAGCTCTACTGGGCCTCGTGCGATCAGGAGAGCGGGCTCGCCGGCGCCGGGACGCGCTTCCTCACGGTGCGGTTCGGCAACGTGCTCGGCTCCAACGGCTCCGTCATTCCCCTGTTCACCGAGCAATTGAAGCAGGGCGGACCGATCACCGTCACGCATCCCGACATCGAGCGCTACTTCATGACCATCAGCGAGGCGGTGACGCTGGTGCTCATGTCGTCGGCGCTCGGCGTCAAGTCGCCGGATCGCTCGCCAACTTTCGTGCTCGACATGGGCCGGCCGGTGAAAATCGTCGAATTGGCGCGGCGCATGATCCGGCTTTCCGGCTTCGAACCGGATCGCGACATCCCCATCGTGTTCACCGGGCTCAGACCGGGCGAGCGCCTGACCGAGCCCCTCGAATATAGCGGCGAGAAGCTCGCCGAGACGGCGATACCGGGGGTCAGGGCGACCAACGCCCAGACGGGCGAGCTCAAGATGATGACGATGCGTTTCGGCAATCTGGAAAAGGCCGTCGCCAAGCGCGACGAGGACGCTGTCAAGACGGCGCTCAGCGCGCTGGTGCCGGAATACCTGCCGAAGGGACCCGACCAGCATGACGGGCGCCCCGCCGAAGCCGCGACGCCCGTCTCGCTCACGTCCGGTCTCTGACGGACGCGCTCGACAATCATCCATCGTACACGCGCGGGAAGCTCGACCCCATGGCTGACGACATAACATTCGACCGCGATCTCGATGCGTCAGCCGGCGAGGTGAGCGAGCTCTCCCCCCTCATCCGGCGCGTCATCTGCAACAATCCGAGCGCCTTCACGTTCAAGGGCACCTGCAGCTACATCGTCGGGCGCGGCAAGGTCGCCATCATCGATCCGGGCCCCGACGACCCCGCGCACGTGGCGGCGCTGCTGGCGGCGGTGAAGAACGAGACGGTCACTCACATCGTCGTCACCCACACGCATCGCGACCATTCGCCGGCGGCGGCGGCCGTGAAGGCGGCAACCGGGGCGGTCATCGCCGGTTGCGGGCCGCATCGCACCGCCCGGCCGCTGGCTCCGGGCGAGACGGCGATGGAAGGAGGCGGCGACACCGACTACCGGCCGGATCGGGAGATGCGCGAGGGCGACGTCCTCGACGGCGCCGGCTTCCGCCTGGTGGCGATCGAGACGCCGGGCCACGCGGCCAACCACACGGCTTTTGCGTTGCCCGAGGAGAACGTGCTGTTCTCCGGCGATCACGTCATGGCGTGGTCGACCTCGGTCGTCGGCCCGCCTGGCGGCTCCATGCGCCAGTACATGCAATCGCTGGAGAAGCTGAAGGGGCGCGATGAGGCGCGCTACTGGCCGGGCCATGGCGGACCGGTGAAGGATCCGCGCCGCTACGTGCGCGCACTGATCAACCACCGGCGGCAACGGGAGGCGGCGATCCTCGGCCGGCTCAAGGCCGGCGACACCAATATTCGCGTCATCGTGCCGAAGCTCTATGAGGGCGTGCCGCAGAACCTGCACGCGGCCGCCGGCATGTCGGTCCTTGCCCATCTCGAGGACCTGGTGGAGCGCGGCCTCGTGACCACCGACGGTGCGCCGCGGATCGACGGCGCGTTTCGGCCGGCAGGGTGAGCCGTCGCCGTGACGGAAGCGCGCCGCGAATGCGGCACCTCAGCGCGTCGTCGCCTGGGCGTAGATCTCTTCGAGGAACTTGACGATGCGCTCGGCATTGGTGCCGAAGTCATGGCGGCCGATGCGCGACACCGAGCGCACGTCGATGCGCGTGCCCTGCGCGCGCGGCTTCAAGCGCACGGTGATGTCGTCGGCAAAGCCGAACAGGAAGGTGCGGTGGACCGCGTCGAGCCGGCCGATGCCGGTGCGGCCGCCGGGCTTGGCGCTGTCGAGCACCTTCCAGCCGAGCTCGTCGGCGGCGCGGCGCACGGCATCGAAGGCGTCCTCGGGCTCGAGCTCGAGGAAAAGCGGCGTGACGCGCGGATAGGCGTCGCGCTGCTGTGCCCGCGTTGCCGCCGGGACGTCGGGCAGGGCGCGGTCGCCGCGCTCCCTGAGCGCCTCGCGCGAGCGCGAGAAGGCCGGAGGGTCGTCGATGTCGGTCGTGATGTCGTTGAGCTGCGGGAAATAGACCGCCTTGGCGGCAAGGAAGCCGGGCCAGCCCAGCACGGCGACCGACAGCAGGAACCCCCACGCCGCCAGGACGAGGCCCCGCCGCCCGTCGATCCAGATCAGCACGAAGGCCGTGATGGCCAGCACCAAGGCCGCGAACGCAATGGCAAGACCGGCGGCCAGCACCGCAAAGCCGGCCGAGAGCTCCACCTGGCCGGTGCGCACCAGAGCGACCCCAATGGCCGCCACGGCCGCCGCGAACAGCGCAAATCTCCGGCTCCAGATGGCCGGGCGGGTGATCGGCTCTTCAACGACAAGGCGACGCATCGCTACGCTTTACAGATCCCCTTCAAGGCTTGCCACTGCCGATCGTCCAGGCGCGGCGGGCGGAAGAGCGGCCAAGCTTCAGCATGGGAGCGGACCCCGTTGGCGCGATAGGGTGGCGGCCGCCCGATCGGCAGGCGGCCGCCGTTCCGTCAGGCCGCGACGGTTGGGAAGCGATAGGCCTTGAACTGGTCGCGCAGCGCCGTCTTGAGGATCTTGCCGGTCGCGGTGTGCGGGATCGCGTCGACGAACACCACGTCGTCGGGCATCCACCACTTGGCGATCTTGCCCTCCATGAATTTGCAGGATGTCGCCCTTGCTGGGCCGCTTGCCTTCCTTGGGGACGATGACGAGCAGCGGCCGCTCGTCCCATTTGGGATGCAACACGCCGATCACCGCGGCCTCGGCCACGTCGGGATGGCCGACCGCCATGTTCTCGATGTCGATGGAAGAGATCCACTCGCCGCCCGACTTGATCACGTCCTTGGCGCGGTCGGTGATCTGCATGGTGCCGTAGGCGTCGATGGTCGCCACGTCGCCGGTGTCGAAGAAGCCGTCCTTGTCGAGGATGTTGCCGCCCTCGCCCTTGAAGTAGGACTTGGCGACGCCGGCCCCGCGCACCACCAGGCGGCCGAAGGTCTTGCCGTCCCGCGGCAGCTCCTTGCCGGCATCGTCGATGATCTTCATCTCGACCGTGAAGGCGGCCGAGCCCTGCTTCGACTTCAGGTCGAACAGCGCCTCGCGCTTCTGCACGCCGTAGTCCGGCTTGATGCTGCAGATGGTCCCGACCGGGCTCATCTCGGTCATGCCCCAGGCATGCACGACGGTCACCTCGTAGATCTCCTCGAACTTCTCGATCATGGCGCGCGGGCAGGCGGAGCCGCCGATGAGCACGCGCTTGAGGTCGGCAGCTTCAGGTTCTTGGCCTCCAGGTGCTGCAGCAGCATGAGCCACACGGTCGGCACCGCCGCCGAGGTCGTCACCTTCTCGCCCTCCAGCAGCTCGTAGACCGAAAGCCCGTCGAGCTTGGCGCCCGGCATGACCAGCTTGGCGCCGGCCATCGGGGCCGAGAAGGCCAGCGACCAGCCGTTGGCATGGAACAGCGGCACGATGGGCAGAACCACCGACTGCGCTCCGAGATCGAAGGCGTCGGGCCCCACGCAGACCAGCGAGTGCAAGACGTTGGAGCGGTGCGAATAGAGCACGCCCTTGGGGTTGCCGGTCGTGCCCGACGTGTAGCACATGCCCGCCGCCGTGTTCTCGTCGAAGCTCGCCCAGCGGAAATCGCCGTCGACCTCGGCGATCCACGACCTCATAGGCGACCGCGTTGCGCAGCTTGGTCTGCGGCATGTGCGCCTGATCGGTCAGCACGATGAACCGCTCCACCGTCTTCAACTGATCCTGCAGCTTCTCGATGAGCGGCACGAAGGTCAGGTCGAGGAACATCACCCGGTCTTCGGCGTGATTGACGATGTAGACGATCTGGTCCTCGAAGAGGCGCGGATTGACCGTGTGGTAGATGGCGCCGACGCCGGTGATGCCGTACCAGGTCTCGAGGTGCCGCCAGGTGTTCCAGGCCAGCGTCGCCACGCGGTCGCCAACGCCGATGCCGTCCTTGGCAAGACGTTGTGCCACCTTCAGGGCGCGGGTGCGAATTTCGCGATAGTTGGTGCGATGGATGGGACCCTCGATGGAGCGGGTCACCACTTCGCGATTGCCATGCTGCTGTGCCGCGTGATCGATGACCTTGTGGATCAGAAGCGGCCAGTCCTGCATCAAGCCTTGCATGTCATGCCTCCCGTGGCAGCCATTCCGGCGCCTTCGCGGCCTACTAAACGCAAATGTCTCGCGCGATTCAAGATTTTGCGATAGTTTCGATGTGAACTATATGTCGCGGAGCCATGAAGGGACAGGACAAGAAAACCGCCGCCGCTACCCTTGAGGCCGACGCGTTTCGCGTCTGGCTACAATTCTTGCGCCTCGAGAAGCGGCTGTCGACCGAGATGGCGGCCCGCCTGAAGGCGACTGGACTTTCGATACCGCAGTTCGATCTGCTCTCGACGCTCACCGAGCAGCAGGGGGTCAGCCAGCAGGAGCTCGCCACGCGGCTCTATGTCACCAAGGGAAACGTCTCCGGCCTTGTCGACCGCCTCGTCGGGATGGGATTGGTGGAACGCCGGGCGCTTGCCAACGACCGACGCTCCCACGCACTGTTCCTGACGGCGAAGGGCCGCGCGCTCGCCGAGAAGGGCATGGCAGCCCAGCGCGCCTATGTGGCCGAGACGCTGGGCCAGCTCCCCGATGCCGACATGCTGCACCTCGAACGGGCCATTCTGGCTTGGCGGGACATCCTGCGCGGCCGCGACGGGCCGGCCGGTGGAGAAGCGTAGCGGCCATGTTCGCGGGCATCGTCTTCGCGGGCGGCGGCAACCGCTGCTACTGGCAGAACGGCTTTTGGCAGGCGGCCGCCGCACCCTTGGGGCTCGAGCCGGAGCGCATCGTCGGCGTCAGCGCCGGCGCCTTCCAGGCGTGCCTGGCGTTGCTCGGCCTCGGGGCCGCCGTCAAGACGCAGGTCGAGGCCGCCTGCCGATCGGGCCTGCGCAACATCGAGTGGCGGCGCCTGATGAAGCGACAGTCGCCGTTTCCGGTGGGCGAGCTGTTTCGCGCGCTGATGCTTGAGACGTTCGGCGCCGCCGAGCTCGAGCGCCTGAAGCGCGGGCCGGAGCTCGTCGTCGCCGTGTCGCGGCCGCCGCGCCTGCTGCCACTGACGCTTGCCATTCCGCTCGGCATCGGCGGCTACCAGATCGAGAAGAAGTGGCGGGCGCCGGTGCATCCGCGGACCGGCCGCCGCCTCGGCTTTCGACCGGAATTCATTTCTGTGCGCGACCTCAACAGTCCGGACGAGCTCGCGGCCGTGATCACGGCCAGCGCATCGGTGCCGCCCTTCATGCCTGTCGGCCGCGTCGGCGCGCGTCCCGCGCTCGACGGCGGCCTCGTCGACAACGTGCCGGTCGAGCCGCTGCTGGCGCTGGAAGCGGCGGGCCGCAAGACGCTCGTTCTCCTGACGCGGCGCTATGGCGTCCTGCCCGAAGTCGCAAACCGCACCTATGTGCAGCCGTCGGCGGCCATCGGCGTGCGACAGTTCTCCATCGACGAGCCGGACGGCATTTGCGCCGCCTACGAACTGGGCCTGAAGGACGGCGCGGCCTTCGCGCGCCGGATGCTGGCGGCGGTACCGGCCGCGGCCGGTTGACGGTCGGGAGCGTCGAATCGTGCTGTGACCGACACACAAGACGCATCAACGCCCCGCCCGCGCCTCGCCGCCATCGATCTCGTGCGCGGCCTCATCATGGTGCTGATGGCGCTCGACCACACGCGCCATTTCTTCGAGCCGGCCGGCGTGAACGTGCGCGACGTGACCGACCCGGCGCTGTTCATGACGCGCTGGATCACGCATTTCTGCGCGCCGCTGTTCATCTTGCTGGCCGGCACGTCGGCGTTCCTCTTTGGCGCCGCGCATGGACGCGGCGCGCTCGCCCGCTTCCTCGCGACGCGCGGGCTGTGGCTCATCGTCATCGAGTTCACGGTGCTGCGCTTCGGCTGGACCTTCGACTTGTCGTTCACGTTTTTCGTCGCGCAGGTGATCTGGGCGATTGGCGCGGGAATGCTGGTGCTGGCCGCCCTGGCGTTCCTGCCGCGGCCCGTCATCGCGGCATTCGCGGTCACGCTGATCGCCGGCCATAATCTCTTCGACGGCGTCAAGGCCGCCGACCTCGGCGCGCTCGCGCCGCTGTGGACCATCCTGCACCAGCAGGGATTGCTGCGGCCGTCTCCCGACTTCGGCATCTACGTGTTCTATCCGCTCGTGCCGTGGATCGGCGTCATGGCGGCCGGCTATGCGCCCGGCCCCCTCTTCCTCGCCGAACCCGCAACGCGCCGGCGCTGGCTACTCGGGCTCGGCGCGCTGCTGACCGTCGGCTTCGTCGCGCTGCGCGCCGCGAACCTCTATGGCGATCCGGTGCCGTGGCGGCCGCAGCCGACGGTCACGGCGACACTGCTCGCTTTCATCAATTGCGAGAAATATCCGCCCTCCCTCCTCTACCTGATGATGACCCTTGGTCCGGGACTTCTCGCCCTCGCCGCCTTCGAACAGGCGCGCGGACGGCTGGCCGACTTCCTCATCGTGTTTGGGCGCGTGCCGTTCTTCTTCTACGTGGCGCACATCTATCTCATCCATGTGCTGGCGGCCGGCTTCGCGCTCGCCACGGCGGGGGAGGCCGCATGGCTCACGGGCGCCGGCGGGCGGCCGCCCGCTCACTACGGCTTGTCGCTGCCGGCCATCTATGGCGTCACCGCGATCGTGGTGGGCCTGCTCTATCCTGTGTGCCGCGCTTTCGCGGCGCTCAAGGGGCGGCGCCGCGACTGGTGGCTGAGCTATCTGTAGGTCGCCGTCACTTCACCGACGAGAACGCCGTCGGCTGCAGGATGAGGTTGTCGACCGAGGCGAGGATCGGACCGTCCTTCTCGGATTCGCCGCGCGCCTTCAGCCAGTCCGGATCGGTCATGAACACGCCCCACTTCTTCTCGCGCTCGGCCAGCGACTCCCAGGCGAGCAGGTAATAGAGGTCGGTGCTGGCGCTGCCGATGGCGACCGTCCAGAAGCCGGCCTGGCGAATGCCGTGCTTGTCCCAGAGCTTCAGCGTGTGGTCCTGGAAGCGCCTCAAGAGGTTGGGCATGCGGCCCGGCAGGGTGTGGTAGATGCGCAATTCGTAGATCAAGGCGACGTCCTCCTATTGGCTGGCGCGGTGAGCGCGGTGAATCGTGAGCGTCATTCTGGCGCGCCCTGCGGCTTGGGGCGGCCACACCGAGGCGACTGCGGTCATCCCGCCTCGCCGCGCACCATCTTGTTGAGCCGCGCCTTGGCCCTGATGACCACGGCGGCCCGGCCGATGTCGATAAGGCCGCGGTCCTCCCATTCGCGCAACAGCCGGTTGGTGCTCTCGCGCGACAGGCCCACCGTTTCGCCGAGGGAGCGTTGGGTGATGACGATGCGCGGCTGATCGTCGTTCAGCGTCGCCTGCACCTCGGCAAGGCGGAAGAGGGCGCGCGCCATGCGCACCGGCGAGGCCTCGAAGGACAGGTCCTCAACCTGCTGCGTGGTCTTGCGCAGCCGTCCGGCCAGCACGGCAACCAGCTTCAGCGCGATCTTCGGGTCGTCCATGATGATCGGCACGAAGTCTCGGCGGTCGAGCACGCAGAGCCGGCAGGCGGTAAGCGCCATGGCGTCGGCGGTGCGCGGTTCGCTGTCGGCGAGCGCGATTTCGCCGAACACTTCGCCGGCACCGATGAGGTTCAGCACGATCTCGCGGCCCTCGTCGGAAACAGCACTGATCTTGACGACGCCTTCCAGCACCGCAAGCAGCCCGTGACCCTCGTCGCCCTTGCTGAAGATGCGGGCGCCGGCCGCGTAGGTGGCGCTGCGGGCCCTGAGCGCCAGCCGGTCGAGGGTGGCGGCGGGCAGGTCGCGGAAGAACTCGTGCCGGGCCAGGATGGCTCGCTTGCCGTCGCTTGTCGCCTCGTCAGCCATGCGCGCGCCTCGCTGTGGTGAGCGCCTGCCGGGTCGTATCGCGCAGCCGCCCGGCCACCAGGGCGAGCAGCTTCATGCCGATCAAAGGCTCCTCCATGATGGCCGGAATGAGATCGCGACAGTCGACGAGGCACAGGCGACAGGCGGTCATCGCGGTGGCGTCGGCGGCGCGCGGCTTGTTGTCGGCAAGGGAAAGCTCGCCGAACACCTCGTCGCTGCCGACGAGGCGGAAGACGACCTCGCGCCCTTCAGCCGACCCGGTGCTGATCTTGACGACGCCCTCGAGCACGGCGACGAGCTCTTGGCTGCCGTCGCCCTTGCTGAAGACACGGGCGCCGGCCGCGCAGGTGGCGATGCGGGTCCTCTGGGCCAGCCGGTCGAGGGCAGCGGCCGGCAGATCCCGGAAAAACGCGTGCCGGGCCAGGATGGCGCGTTTGCCGTCGCCTGCCGCCTCGTCAGCCATGCTGCCCCGCGCTGCCGGTTGTGGGGAGTTGTGCCCCGCCATGAAGCCCGAAGGCGCCGGAAAGGCAAGCCGGCAAAGGCCTTCATGGCCTTTGGCCCGCGCATTTACCCAAACAGGGTGACACGCCTCACACCCGTCGGGGCGCATTCGGGCCACACTCCCGCGCATCGTGAACGGGAGACACGATCATGCAGTCAGGACGGGACGTGCGGGCGGTTTTTCTCGCGGAGAATTCCGCAGGCGAGGAGGAGACCCGGCCGGCGCGCAGCGGCGCCGACCAGGTCTTCACCTTTGCGACCATCGGGCTCGGCGTGCTGGCCATCCTGAGCGTGGCGGCCGTCGTTCTGTCCTTCTGGTGGTCGTGACCAGGGGCCTGCCGTATCGGCCGATCGACCGGCGCCCGGCACACGCGGCGCGCGGCCGGCCGTCGTCGCTGCCGGGGAACGGTGAGCGGCGGCTACTTCTTGAAAGGCTTGTTGCGCATCACGATGGTGATCTTCGTGAATTTCGGCTGTTGCGCAATGCGCAGCCCAAAGGCGGGTCCATCGATGATGTTGAAGCGCAGCGCCTTGGGGCCGGCATAGCGCGAGCCCTTGCTTTCATTGATCGACTTCAGGTGCTCGCGGATGCCGCTCGCCAGGGCGCGCGCCATCAACACCGGCACGCGTCCCGTTTGGGCGTGCCAGGTCGCGAGCGCCGATTGCGGGATGATGCCCAGCAACTCGCTGAAACGGCCGAGCTCGGCGCCAGCCGGCAGCTTGGCAATGCGCCGGGCGGTCGCACGGATTGTGTCCTCGGTGAAGTGGCTATTGAGCCGCTTCAGAAACTCCGGCCGATCCATGGCCTTCAGCATTCGATCCCCCCATCCTTGCAGCGTACGGGCACTAGACCACGGCGGATATGCCATAGACCACGGCGGATATGCCATGAAAAGCCGGAGGCTGACAGCCAGCATGGCCTGTGCGATAGGATCGCGGCGAGAATCGGCGCCGCGGGGGCGGCAGGCCCGGCCGGCTCGTCCCACGGTCAGAACGGTTGTGGTCAAGACGGTTGGGGTCTGAACGGCAGTGACCGAGGCAGCCGCCATACGCAGGCTGTCCTGCGCGATGTTTGCCGACATCGTCGGCTATTCGTCCCTCGTCGAGGACGACGAGACGCGAACGCTCGCGGCCGTCGAGGGGCTGCGCCAATCGCTGGTCGTGCCGAGTCTGGAGCGACATTCGGGCCGCCTCATCCGCACCATGGGAGACGGCTTTTTTGCTGAATTCGGCAGCGCATCGAACGCCGTCAGCTGCGGCATCGATATCCAGCGGGCCATGGCGGAACGCGTCGAGCCCCCGCATCTGGCGTTCCGCATGGGCATCAATCTCGGCGAGATCACCGAGATCGGCAACGAAATCTACGGTCACGACGTCAACGTCGCGGCGCGTCTCGAAGCGCTGTCACGGCCGCAAGGTATCTGCCTGTCGCAGGCCGTCTATGAGGCAGTGGCCGGCAAGATCGATGCGCAGTTCGAGCAGGGCGGCACGCACAACCTCCACAATATGCGCCGCCCTGTGCGGGTGTGGCACTGGGAGCCGGAGCAGCGCTCCTTCGGGCGCGATCTGCTCTCGGAACGATTGACGATGCCGCCGCGCCCCTCGCTTGCCGTTCTGCCCTTCGCCAACATGACCGGCGATCCGCAGGAAGACTACCTCGTCGACGGTCTCGTCGAGGAGATCATCACGGCCCTTGCCAAGATGCGCTGGTTCTTCGTCATCGCCCGCAACACCAGCTTCACCTACAAGGGGCGCGACGTCGATGTGCGCCAGGTCAGCCGCGAGCTCGGCGTGCGCTACGTGCTCGAAGGCAGCGTGCGCAAGTCCAGCGGCCAGATTCGCGTCACCGCGCAGCTCATCGACGGTACCACCGGCAGCCACATCTGGGCCGAGACGCTGACAAGCAAGGCCGAGCAGATTTTCGAGCTACAGGACTGGGTGGCCGAGAGCGTGGCGGGCGCCATCGAGCCGAAGCTGCGCGGCGCCGAGATCGACCGGGCGCGGCGCAAGCCGCCGGCCAATCTCGACGCTTACGACTACTATCTGCGCGCCTTGCCGCACCTCGACCGGGCTAGCGCCCGCGACTGCGTCGCGGCGCTCGAGCATTTGGGACAGGCCGTCGGGATCGATCCCGCCTATGCGCTCGCCTACGCGACGATGGCGGCATGCCGCGAGCGGCAGTTCATCCTCGGCGCCTTCAGCAGCCCGCCGGAATTCATCGCCGAGACCTGTGCGCTGGCCCGCAAGGCCGTCGCCCTCGACCCGGACGATCCGCAGGTGCTGAGCCTCGCCGCCATGGTGGTCGCCTTGATGGAGAAGGACTACGACGCCGCGCTCGAATGGGCCGGCACGTCGATCAGGCTCAACCCGAACTCGGCCACCGCCTGGTCGCGCAGCGCCTTCATCCAGTGCTGGGTCAGCGAGTTCAAGACGGCCATCGAGCATTTCGCGCGCGCCATGCGGCTGAGCCCCGCCGATCCCGTCATGTACGCCTATCAGAGCGGCATGGGCAGCGCGCACATGTTCCTGGGCGACTTCGCCACCGCGGTCCGTTGGCTCAGGAAATCGATCAGCAACAACCCGAATCTGACATCGTCGCACCGTTTCCTTGCCGTCGCGCTTGCGCAGGCAGGCCGGGTTCCGGAGGCGCGCCAGGCGGTGAAGGACCTGCTCGCCATCGACCCAAGCTCCACCCTCACCCGCTCGGTGCGCTTCACCGCCTACCGCGATGCCGGGCCGCGGCAGATGTATCTCGAAGGCCTCAAGGTTGCCGGATTGCCGGAATGAGAACGCTTCGCGCATGCCATACGCGCCCCGCAAGCACCGCCCGTGCGTCGTGCGGGAAGCTGCGCGGGACGCGATGCCGTCGGGCAGCACCTCATTCGTGGTCGTCGTCCTGGGCGCGGTCGGGCAGAAAACTGCCCACGGTTCCGGGATCGGCGCTTATCTCCTGCGCCTGATCTATTCCATAGCCGGTCGTCATTTCGACATCGGGTGTGCGCAGCGTCAGCAGGGCCACGATCACGCAGGCGATTTGAGCCACAAGAAAAAATACGCCGATGGCCACAAAGGTCGAAAAGCGCGGCCGCGTCAGAGCGGCGAAATCTTCATCGGCGCCGGCAGTCGGGCGCAGGCGCATGACAAAACTCCCCGTTTGGCCTCAATACGAGGGAGCAAGCGGCGGGGTTTCGCGGCAAGGTTGCGTCTCACGCAAGCGTGAGAGGACGCGAGGGCGAGGTAACGGCGCCGAGAACGGGCAGAAGGCTCGCGCATGGTTACCGAACGAGCCGGTTGCTATTCCTTCACGGCGCCGGTCATGGCCGAGACATAGTGCTCGACGAAGAACGAATAGAGGATGATCAGGGGCAGCGAGCCGACCAGGGCGCCCGCCATGAGCGAACCCCAGCGGTAGATGTCGCCGTCGACGAACTCGCTGACGATGGCCACCGGCACGGTCTTGTTGTCGGTGGGCCTTGACGTATTCCAGCGCCTTGGCGGTCTCGGACGAATTGAGATGACCTTGTCATCCTTGTCGTTGAGATAGCCGCCGTGCGCGGCTCGAAGGGCATCGGGCTTGCGGCGGCGCAAGGCTTTGCGGCGGAGGGCGCGGAAGCTATCATCATGCGCGTGCGTTGATCCACGTAAGCGTGATAGACTGAAAGGGACTCCAAGCCAGCGTCAGACCGGCCGAAGGGCATCACAAGGGAGGAATACATGACGACGGTAACTCGACGTAACGTCCTCAAGGGCGGCACCGCGCTCGTAGGCGGCATGGCTGGTATCCTGGCCACTGGCCGCGCGCCCGCTTTTGCACAGGGCGCGACGGTACATTGGCTGCGTTGGAATGACTTCGTGCCGGCTTCCGATCAGTTGCTGCGGCGCGAAATGCTGCCCGAAGCCGAGAAGGCGCTGGGCATCAAGATCAACTTCGAGACAGTGAACGCCAACGATCTGCAGCCGCGTATCACCTCCGCCATCCAGTCGGGCTCTGGTCCGGACCTGATCATGCTCAACAACAACCATCCGCAACTCTACGCGGCGAGTTGCGTGGATATGACGGACTTGGTGGAGCCGCTCGCCAAGGCCGAGGGGGCCCACTACGCGCTCGTCAAGGCCAACTCGAACGACGGCAAGAAGTGGCTATCGATGCCGTGGGCCGTCATCGGCGGCATGATTGCCTATCGTAAATCGTGGTTCGAAGAGGTTGGCGCCTCCTCCTTCCCGGACACCTGGGAGAAGTACCGCGAGGTCGGCAAGGCGCTCAAAGCCAAGGGCCGCCCGATCGGTCAGACGCTCGGCCACACGTTCGGCGATGCCCCGACCTTCAGCTACCCCTACTTGTGGTCTTGGGGCGGAAAGGAAGTCGATGAAGGCGGCAAGGTGGTTATAAACAGCAAGGAGACGGTGGACTCGGTCAAGTTTATGACCGCCTTCTGGAAGGACGCGCACGACGAGGGCGGCCTTGCCTGGGACGACACCAACAACAACCGCGCGTTCCTTTCGCAGACCATTTCGGCGACGCTCAACGGCGCCTCGATCTACATCGAGTCGCTGCGCAATCCCGACAAGTACATCAGCGAGAAGGGCGCGCAGCTGAAAACCGACATCTTGCACGCGCCACTGCCCAAGGGGCCGGCCGGCCAGTTCTCCATGCACACCTACCACTCGCATGTGCTGCCGACTTACTCGAAGAACGAGAAGGCCGCCAAGGACTTCCTGCGCTGGGCGCACTCCAAGCCCGTGTACGAGAAGTGGTTCGTGTCGCAGAAGGGCTTCGCCACGCCATGCACCCCCGAGTGGGAAAAGCACAAGGTGTGGACCGAGGATCCGGTCATGGAGCCCTATAAGATCGCCGGAAAGCTCGCACGCACACCAGGCTTCGCCGGCCCAGCGAACGCGAAGGCGGCGGAGACGCTCTCCAAGTACATCGTGACCGATATGTACGCGAAGGCTGTGCAAGGCATGCCGCCGGAAGACGCCGCCAAGTGGGCTGAAAGCGAGCTGAAGAAGATCTACGTTTGAATGCGTACGCGTAGCGGCGCAGGCGGCTGCACGGTAGCGGCCGCGCAGGGTTTGATTGGTCGCGCCGTCTCCGCTGGGAGCCGGCGCGATCCGGGGCTGGGGTTCAACCGCGTGGTGTGGGGACAGTCCCAAAGCTTCCCATGGCGCGCTAACTGGCGCGCGCATCGAGGTTAAGCGAAATGGCGATCGCTGAAACCCGAGTTTACATGCCACAGGCGCCGCGGCCCAGGCTCCGGCTGCTCGAGGACGAGCGTTGGCTCGCATTCGTCCTGCTGGTGCCGACCCTGGTGCTGCTCGGTATGTTCATCGCCTATCCGTTCGTGCGCGGCATCCTGCTATCGGTGACCGACACGCGCGTGGGAGTGCCCGGCGACTTCGTCGGGCTCGCCAACTTCTATAAGATCTTCGGTGACGGGATCTTTCGCACCTCCGTCTACAACACGTTCGTCTATACCGGCGTGACCACGGTCTTCAAGCTGGCGCTCGGATTGTGGTTGGCCATGCTGCTCAACCGCAATTTCCGCGGCAAGGCTTTCACCCGTGCTTTCATCCTGCTGCCCTTCATCATCCCAACCGTGCTCTCGACTTTCGCCTGGAAGTGGATGTTCGACCCGACTTTTAGCGTTCTCAATTGGCTTCTCTACCATCTCGGCTTGATCACCGGTCGGATCAATTGGCTGGGCGATCCAGACCTCGCCATGATCTCGATCATCATCGTCAACATCTGGCGCGGGGTGCCGTTCTTCGCCATCAGCCTGCTCGCCGGGCTGCAGACCATCAGTCCCGAACTCAACGAGGCCGCCGCCATAGACGGCGCCAAGCCGTGGCAGCGGTTCTGGCACATCACCTGGCCGCTGCTGCTGCCTGTGACCATGGTCGTGGTGCTGTTCTCGGTGATTCAGACGTTCGCCGACTTCCAGATCGTCTTTGTGATGACAGGCGGCGGACCGGCCAACGCAACGCACCTGTTCGCCACCTACGCCTATCAGATCGCCATCGGTACCGGCCTTTTGAGTGAGGGCGCCGCCATCGCGCTCGCCATGTTTCCGATCCTGTTTCTGGTCGTCATCATCCAACTTCTCTACATCCGCCGCGTAGAGGTCCGCTGAGCCATGATCGAAGGCGCAAGGTGGCGAAAATTGGTGTTCTTCTATGTCCCGATGGCGCTGTTCCTGCTTTTCCTGCTGTTCCCGTTCTACTGGATGATGATCACTTCGGTGCGGCCGGATGGCGAGCTCTACCGACCCTGGAATTCGATCAACTACAATCCGTTCTGGACCTGGAAACCGACCTGGGACCACGTCAGATACCTGCTCGAGGAGACACTGTTTGCGTCGTGGCTGTGGAACACGATGTTCATCGCGCTCGCGTCGACTGCGATCTCGCTCGTGTGTGGCGTGTTCGCCGGCTATGCTCTGTCGCGGCTGAACTTTCCATTTGCAGGAAGCCTCGGCACCGGCATCTTCATCACCTATCTGGTGCCCCAGACGCTGCTGTTCATTCCGCTGGCCGAGATCATCCGCAACTATCGGCTGGGCGACACGCCATGGTCACTGATTCTGACCTATCCGACCTTTCTTATTCCGTTCTGCACCTGGCTCATGATGGGTTACTTCAAGGCAGTGCCCAAAGAGCTCGAGGAATGCGCACGCATTGACGGCGCCGCGCGCTGGCAGGCGATGCTCTACATCGTCATCCCTGTGGCGATCCCGGGCATCCTGTCGGCTGGTATCTTCGCTTTCACGCTGTCGTGGAACGAGTTCATCTATGCACTTGTCTTCCTGTCCTCGCCTGAGCAGAAGACCGTGCCAGTCGGCGTCACATCGGAGCTGATCCGCGGCGATGTATTCTTCTGGGGACCGTTGATGGCTGGCGCCCTGCTCGGATCGATCCCGGTTGCAATCGCCTATTCGTTTTTCGTCGAGCACTACGTCGCAGGATTGACCGGATCGGTGAAGGGCTGACAGCACCCCATCGGGGTTGGAAAGCGCGCATGCGGAATGCGCATAGGCCGTTGGGAGGCGGGTGGGAGCGAATGGGACAGGTCGTCCTCAAGGGGATCAACAAATTCTACGACAGCGTGCACGCTGTCAAGAACGTCAATCTGCAGATCCGCGACAAGGAGTTCGTGGTGTTCGTCGGTCCTTCCGGCTGCGGCAAGACGACGACGCTCAGGATGATCGCCGGGCTTGAAGCGATCAGCTCCGGCGATATCTCGATCGACGGCAACGTGATCAATGAACTGGCGCCCATGGACCGCGACATTGCCATGGTGTTCCAGAACTACGCGCTCTACCCGCACATGAGCGTATACGACAACATGGCGTTCGGCCTGAAGATGCGCAAATTCGAAAAGCCCGAGATTGACAAGCGCGTGCGGGAGGCGGCCGACATCCTCGGCATCGGCGAATTGCTAAAGCGCAAGCCGCGCCAGCTTTCTGGCGGCCAGCGCCAGCGCGTGGCGTTAGGCCGTGCCATCGTGCGCCATCCTCGCGTGTTCCTGTTCGACGAGCCCCTGTCGAACCTCGATGCTAAGCTGCGCGTGCAGATGCGCGTTGAGCTCAAGAAGCTGCATCTGCGTCTCGGCACCACCGCCATTTACGTTACCCACGATCAAGTCGAGGCCATGACGCTGGGTGACCGGGTCGTCGTCATGAAGGACGGTGTGGTGCAGCAGGTGGGGGAGCCACTCGAGCTGTACAATCAGCCCGCCAACAAGTTCGTCGCCGGCTTCATTGGCTCCCCGGCCATGAATTTCGCTGCCGTTACAGTGACCGAGGCAAACGGATCGCTGATCGCCCAGAACTCCGGCTTGCGCATCAAGCTGCCGGACGAGACCGCGCAGCGCCTGCGCGGCCATATCGGACACGAAGTCACACTCGGCGTGCGCCCGGAGGACCTCACCGTGGCCGGCTCCGCCGATCTCGACCACCCGTGCTTCGATGCTGTAATCGAGGTGATCGAACAACTCGGCTCGGAAATCCTGCTCGATATGAAGGTCGGCGAGAGTGTCATGGTGGCGAGCGTCGAGCCGACCGCGCGGGTGAAGGTGCGCGACAAGCTGCGCGTTGCCATACGCCCTTCCAGGCTTCACGTCTTCGACGCGAAGACTGAGGCGGCAATCTAACCCCGATCATACGACGAAAGGCTAGCGGTGGGTATCGCGCCGGCGATCGACGGCCTTGCGTTTCCCCACCGGCGTCATGAACTTCGCGGCCTCGACCGCGAGCGAGGACAAACCAGATGGATCTCAATCTCACCGGCAAGCGCGTCCTCGTCACCGGCGGCTCGAAGGGCATCGGGCTTGCCGCCGCGCACGGCTTTGCGGCCGAGGGGGCGGAAGTGATCCTTGTGTCGCGCACGGCCGAGACGCTGGGGAAGGCGCGCGAGGCGATCCGCGCGCGTCACAACGTGCCGGTCGGCATCGAGGCCATGGATCTGGCGGCGCGCGGCAGCGCCGAAGCGCTGTTTGCGCGGCATCCGGACGTTGACATCCTTGTCAACAATGCCGGCGCCATTCCGGGCGGCGACATCGCCACCATCGACGAGGCCAAGTGGCGCGAGGCCTGGGAACTCAAGGTCTTCGGCTATGTCAACCTGACGCGGGTCTATTTCGCCAAGATGCGCGAGCGCCGCGCCGGCGTCATCGTCAACGTGCTCGGCATGGCGGGCGTCAGGCCGACCTTCGACTACGTGGCCGGCTCCACTGCCAATGCCGGCTTGACGGCCTTCACGCGCGCCATGGGCAGTCGCAGCGTCGACCACAATGTGCGCGTCGTGGCGCTCAACCCGCCGGCCACCGCCACCGACCGGCTGGTGTCGCTGGCGCGGCGGCGTGCGGAGGCCAGTCTCGGCAATGCGGAGCGCTGGCAGGAGACGTTGAAGAACCTGCCGTTTGGGCGGCCGGCGACGCCGGAGGAGATCGCCAACATGGTGGTGTTCCTGGCATCCGAGCGGGCGAGCTACATGAGCGGCGCGGTGGTCGACATCCACGGCGGCGGCGCATACCGGTAGGGCGGACGCCGTCCTCATGATGACCGCTTTGGTCGACTGCCGGAAGCGGCGACGGGACGCCTCGCCCGCGCCGCAGCAGGCAGATGCCGCCATTGACGGCGTCGTGCCGGCGCTTGCTGGCACGCTTCAGGTTGCCCATGATGGCCGCCGACGAATCTATCAATCTTTCGGGGACGGCACCGCCGTGAGCACAATCAGACGAATTTGGCACGCCGCGTTGGCGGCGGGGCTCGTCCTCGCGCTTGTCGCGGTGGCGGCGCCAGCAACCGCCCGGCGCGCCTCCAGCGCCAACAACCAGGCCGTCGAGCGCGCGATCCAGCAGCTCCTGGACGCCGAGGCGTACCAGGAAGCGCTCGAAGCGGCACAGGCCTACCAAGTGGCGATCGTCGCCCGGTTGGGGTCACGGCACGACAAGTATGCCGTCGCCTTGATGCTCGTCGGCAGCGCCTACGCCAATCTGGGCCGTCTCGCCGATGCCGAGGACGCCTTCAAGCAGGCGTTGGAGTTGAGGCTCGCAAATCTTGGTGAGAACGACGAATCGGTCGGCCACACGCTGCATTTCGTAGCGCGCGTGTATCAAAAGCTCGGTCAGTACGACCAGGCGGAGAAGCTCTTCGTTCGTGCCGCACCGATCTACGAGCGGGTGCTGCGCCGCAATCATCCGTACCTTATCAACACCTACAACAACCTGGCGAACGTGTACCACGACCAGGGCCGCTACAACGCCGCCGAGAAGCTGCACAAGCAGATCCTGGCCATCCGCGAACAGTCCCTTGGCGCCAACCACACCGACGTAGCGCAGGCGCTCGACAACCTGGCGTCTGCCTATGTGGGACAAGGCCGTCTCGAGGAGGCGTCGGAGATCAGAAAACGGGCTGTTGCCATCTTCGAGCGCGCGCGCGGGTCCAATCACCAAGATGTCGCGAAAGCGATGATCAACCTGGCGGTCATCTACACTGCCCTTGGGCAATATGCTGAATCGGAGGCGTTGTTGCGCCGCTCGCTGGCGATCGAAGAGAAAGTGTTTGGCGCGACCAGCGGCCGACTGGGCACGACGCTCAACAATCTGGGCAACGTCTGCTACGAGCTCGACCGCTTTGACGAAGCAGCCGCACTCTACAAGCGCTCAATCGCCGCCTACGAAAAGTCGGGGGGATCCGATCATTCGAACATCGGCAGCACGACTGGCAATCTCGCTCATGTCTACCTCAAGCTCAAACGCTACGACGACGCCGAGACCGAGCTGAACCGCGCCAAGGCCATCATCGAAAAGCGGCTGGGCGCGGATCACGTCGACCTCGGCCAGATCCACTTGGTTTTTGGGCGCCTCTATACCGACAAAGGCCGCTACGACGAGGCCGAGAAGCACTTCAGACGGGCCTATGAGATCAAGGACAAGGCGCTCGGGGGCCGCCACGAAGATACGCTCCGTGCGCTCAGCAACCTTGCCGGAATCATCGCGAAGCGGGGAGACGCGACGGCGGCGCTCGAGATGTCCCGCAAGGTGACGGCCGGTGTCCTGGCGCTCGCACAAGCGGAGGGAGCCCAGCAAAGAGGAACCACCGACCGCACCGTCGAGCAGAGCGCCGTGCATTTTCAGCGCCATGTCAGCGCACTCGCGGCGGCAGCCGCGAAGGACCCAGGCGCCGCCGCCGCGCTCGGCCGCGAGGCCTTCGAGACCGCGCAATGGGCCAGCCAATCGCGGGCCGCGGCCGCCGTGCGGCAGATGGGCTTGCGCTTCGCCTCGGGCGGCGGCGCGCTGGGCGATCTCGTGCGCGAGCGGCAGGATCTGGTGGCGCTGCTTGCCAGCAAGGACCAGGCCCTGGTGGAGGCCCTGTCACAGGCGACCGGCGCCAACGGCAACGTGCTGACGCAGGCGATCCGCCAGCAGATCGCCGAGGCCACGCAGCGGCTTGCCACCGTCTCGGCGCGCATCGAAGCGCAGTTCCCGGACTTTGCGGCGCTTGCCAGTCCGAAGCCGATGACTTCGGCGGAGCTGCAGTCGCAGCTCGGCTCCGATGAAGCGCTGGTCTTCTGGCTTGTGGCGACGAATGAGACCTTCGTGTTCGCGCTGTCGCGCGAGCGTCTCGAATGGCGCGTCATACCGCTCACCTCCGATGCATTGGAGCAGAAGATCGCCGCTTTCCGGCGCGGGCTCGACGTGGACGCGTTGATAAAATCCATCGAGGCGGGCAAGCCGCAGCTCTTCGATGCAGCGTTGTCGCATGAGCTCTACGGCACGCTTCTCGGCCCGGTCGAAGGCGTGCTCAAGGGCAAGAAGCATCTCATCGTCGTGCCCACCGACGCGCTGACGGCACTGCCGGCGCATCTCCTCGTCATGGAGCCGCCGCCGGTCATTGCCGCCAACGATCTCGGCACCTACCGTAAGGTCGGCTGGCTGCTGCGGAGACACGCGGTCTCGGTGCTGCCGTCGGTCGAAAGCCTGAAGGCGCTGCGCGGTTTCGCGGGACGAACCGCCGCCGCCAAGGCGATGGTCGGCTTCGGGGACCCGGTGTTCAGCGATTCCCAGCCCGCCGCGGTGACGCGCGGAGCAGCGAAGTCGGTCACCCGCTCCTATTCGGAATTCTGGCGCGGCTCGGGCGTCGACCGCGCGCAGCTCGGCGCCGCCTTGCCGCGCCTCGCCGACACGGCCGACGAGCTCAAAGCCGTGGCGCAGAAGCTCGGCGCTCCGGCAAGCGACGTGGTGCTCGGCGCCGACGCGACGGAGGCGGAGGTGAAACGCCGCCCGCTCGCGGATTACCGCGTCGTCTACTTTGCCACGCATGGCCTCGTGGCCGGCGATGTCAAGGGTTTGGGCGAGCCGTCGCTGGCGCTCACCATGCCGAAGCAGCCGACGACGCAGGACGACGGGCTGCTCACCGCGAGCGAGGTGGCACAGCTGAAACTCAACGCCGATTGGGTCGTGCTGTCGGCCTGCAACACCATCGCGGGCGACAAGCCAGGCGCCGAGGCGCTGTCCGGCCTGACGCGGGCGTTCTTCTATTCAGGGGCGCGCGCCCTCCTCGTTTCACACTGGGCGGTGGCGTCCGACGCCGCCACGCGTCTCACCACGTCGACGTTCGACATCATCAAGGCCGATCCGACGCTCGGGCGCGCCGAAGCGCTGCAGCGGGCCATGCTCGCCTACATGGACGACACGAGCGAGGAGCGAAACGCCTATCCGGCGTTCTGGGGACCATTCTCCATCGTGGGCGAAGGCCGCCGCTGACGCGCATGATCCCAAGAGTGTGCGCGAAAGCAAGATTTGGGGCGCGATCAGCCGCCCGCCTTGATGACCCGCCGCACGGCCAGGTCGAGGGCGGCGAGGAAGGCCGAGCGGTCGCGCGGTGAAAAGGCGGCGGGGCCGCTGGTGACCTCGCCGGTGGCGCGCAAATCCTGCATGAGATCGCGCATCGCAAGCGCCATGCCGATGGAGTCCTGCGTGAAAGCTCTGCCGTTGGGCGCGATGACGGCGGCCCCGGCCTTCACGCAGCGGTCGGCAAGCGGCGTGTCGGTGGTCACCACAATGGTGGACGGGCTGGCGCGCGCCGCGATCCAGTCGTCGGCAGCGTCGAACCCCTTGCCCACGACGACGAGCTCGATCTTTGGATCGCGCGGCACACGCATGAACTGGTTCGCCACGACGAAGACCTTGATGCCATGCCGGTCGGCGACGCGGTAGATCTCGTCCTTCACCGGACAGGCATCGGCATCGACGAGGATCTCGATCTCGGGCGGCATGTCGTCCTCAGCGGCTCAATGTAACCACCCCAAAATGTAACCACCTCAAAGAAGAAGGGCTGCCCGCGAGGGCAGCCCTTCCATTGTCGTACCGCGGTCCCGCGGGACCGATGCGTCGCGTTGATCGGCGCTCGACCATCCAAAGACCGCGCACGGTCTTTCGATCGGCGCCGGCGGCGCGGATGAAGCTTTAGAGGAGGTCCCCTTCAGCCACGATCCAGGTCACGCACGCGGAGAACCGCGGAGAAAGACAATGAGACACTGGATCACCTCCTTCCGGTTGTTGATGGTCCGCGCAATGTAAGGGCCGAATCACTGTTTGATAAGGCCCCGATGGGCTCATCGATGGCCTCGTCTCTGTGTCGCAGCTTGGCCGCGGCCGGAATGCCACACCGGGGCCCGCCGCAGCGCCCGGCCGCGACACCACGCCGCCGCGGGCGCCAAGCCGCGGCTGCGCACAAGGGGAAGAAGGCCCCTTACCGAAACCTATCCGTAGTTGTACATCATCAAACATGCTCGCATGGATGCCAGGCTACGGCGGCGCCCTTCTCCTCGCCTACGGTTTCGTTGGCGTCGCCACATTCGGCCATCTTTGGCGGCACGGAAGGTCCGATCTGCGCCATCGCGCTGTCTATTGCCTCGCCGCCCTCGCCTGGCCGGTCTATTGGCTCGTCATCTATGGAGTCGAGGCGTCCGTGCGGACGGCGATCGCGCCGCTCAAGGCGTCGCTGGAGACGGTCGAGCCGGTGACGGTTGCTGCCGGGGCCGTCTGGTGCCTCGGCGCCTTGTTCTTTCCGGCCTTCTACATCGCGCGGCACTGGGAGACGTGCGAAACGTGGGATTGCTCCCTCGGCATTGTCGCCAAGGCGCTCATATGGACGCCGTTCTGGCCGGCCTATCTGTTCGTCTAGTGTGGCGATTCCGAAATTCGCCACATATCGATGGAGGTCCAAATAATAGACGACTCGGCGAATTTCGGAATCATAAGCCACACTAGAAAAGGTTGATTCTAGTGTGCTTTTTGAATTTGAAGTTCGCTCGGTCCTTGATCCAAACAATGTAGCGAACTTCAAATTCAGCACACTAGGGCAGATCCAAACCGGATCGTGCCCTATCCAACTTTTTGATCTCGCACACGATCCTTTCCGCGGCCTGCGGCGTTGATCTGACCCGACCATCAATTTGGAGGACATCATGGACAAGGATCGTGTGGAAGGCTCGGCCAAGCAGGCAAAGGGCGCCGTGAAGGACGCCGCCGGCAAGGTGCTGGGCGACAAGAAGCTGCAGACGGAAGGCAAAGCCGACAAGGCGGCCGGCAAGGTGCAGAACGCCTTCGGCGGCGCCAAGGACAAGCTGCGCGAGACGTTCGGCAAGAAGGACGAGGAGTAGGACGTCCTCCTTCGCTAGGCGCCCTTGCCGTTGGCGCGCTGGATGGCGCGCCACACCCGCGACGGTGAGGCCGGCATGTCGATATGCGCGATGCCGAGCGGCGAGAGCGCGTCGACGACGGCGTTCATGACGGCCCCGAGGGCGCCGACGGTGCCGGCCTCGCCGGCACCCTTGATGCCAAGCACGTTGGTCCGGCACGGCACGTTGTTGAAGTCGAGGGCCAAATCCGGCAGGTCGAGCGCCCGCGGCATGGCGTAGTCCTGGAACGAGGCGGTCACGAGCTGGCCGCCGTCGTCATAATGGGCGTGCTCGAGCAGCGCCTGGCCGATGCCTTGGGCGATGCCGCCGTGCATCTGGCCCTTGAGGATCAGCGGATTTACCACGGCGCCGAAATCGTCGACGACCGTGTAGCGCACCACCTGCGTCTGGCCGGTCTGCGGATCGATCTCGACCTCGCAGATGTGGCAGCCGTTGGGAAAGGTGTTCTTGTCGGTGGTGCTCTTGCCGACCTCGTCGAGGCCGCCGGCGAGATCGGGCGGCAGGTTCTTGGCCTCGAGCGCGCGCTTGGCGAGATCCATGATGAAGATCGACCGGTCGGTGCCGGCAATGGCGAAGGTGCCGTCGCGGAAGTCGATGTCGCTGGCGGCGGCTTCGAGGAAATGGCCGGCCAGCTTCTTGCCCTTGACGATGATCTTCTCGGACACGTCGACGAGGGCCGTGCCGGCCAGCATCAACGATTTAGCGCCGCCGGTGCCGCCGCCCGACTTCAACTGATCGGTGTCGCCGAAGACAAAGTCGATCTTGTCGAAGGGAATGCCGAGACGATCCTCGAGGATTTGCGCGAAGGCGGTCTCGTGGCCTTGGCCAGACGGGCCGGTGCCGACCCCCATGATGACACGGCCGTCGGCGCGGAACTTGATGTCGGCCAGTTCCTGCGGAGTGTTGGCGGTGACCTCCATGTAGTAGGAGAGACCGGCGCCGTGGAGCTTGCCGCGCCGCTTGGCCTCGCGGCGACGCGTCCCGGCACTATTCCAGTCGGCGGCCTCGAGAGCCTTGTCCATGGTGGCGCGGAAGTCGCCGCTGTCGTAGGCGACGATCATCGGCGTCTGATACGGCATCGCCGATTTGGGGACGAAGTTCTTGCGACGGATGGCGGTGGCCGACATCCCTGTCGCGCGCGCCGCCGCGTCGACGAGACGCTCGACGATGTAGGACACTTCCGGCCGGCCGGCGCCGCGATAGGCGTCGACCCATACCGTGTTGGTGACCACCGCCCTGACGCGCACGAAGGCGGCCGGGATGCGGTAGGCGCCGGTGAGCAGGCGAAAGCCCGCCACCGTCGGGATGGCGAGGCTGAAGAACGACAGATAGGCGCCGACATTGGCGTGCGTCTCGGCGCGCACGGCGAGGAACTTGCCATCCTTGTCGAGGGCGAGCTCGGCCGCGACATGCTGCTCGCGCCCCTGCGTGTCGCTGAGAAAGGCCTCCTGACGCTCGGACGCCCAGCGCACCGGCCGCCCAATCTGCTTCGACGCGAAGGCAGCGAGCGTGTGCTCGGGGAAGTCGAAGCCCTTCATGCCGAAGCCGCCGCCGACGTCCGAGGTGATGACGCGCACCTTCGCGGGCTCGACGTTGAGGCCGCGCGCCAAGTGGCCGCGGGCCCCGAAGGCGCCCTGCGAGCCCATGTGGACGGTGTAGCGCTCCGTCGCGCGATCGTACGCCGCGACGGCGCCGCGCGGTTCCAGCGACGCGACGACGATGCGGTTGATGGCAAGATCGAGCTTCACCACCTTGTCGGCCTTTGCGAAGGCGGCGGTGGTGGCGGCCTCGTCGCCGAATTGCCAGTCGAGCGGGATATTGTTCGGCACGTCGTCGTAGAGCAGCGGCGCGCCTGGCTTCACCGCGGCGAGCGGATCAGTGACCACCGGCAAAGGCTCGTAGGCCACCTCGATCAGCTCGGCGGCATCCTTGGCCTGAGCGAGCGTGCCGGCCACCACCATGGCGACGGGATCGCCCACATGGCGGACCTTGCCGGTGGCGAGCTGCGGCCGGCCGGGATTGAGATAGGGCGAGCCGTCGCGGTTCCTGAGGAACGGCGTCGAGCATTTGATCGGGCCGAGGCCGGCCGCCGCGACATCGGCATGCGTCAGGACGGCGAGCACGCCCGGCGCCGCCTTGGCGGCAGCGGTGTCGATGGCGCGGATGCGCGCGTGGGCATGTGGGGAGCGCAGGAAATAGGCGTGCGCCTCGCCGTCGAGGTGAATGTCGTCGGTGAAACGGCCCGTGCCGGTGATGAAGCGAACGTCTTCCTTGCGGCGAACCGCTTGTCCAATGCCGAATTGTCCCACGGAAACTCCTCGAATGCCGGCGCTGCCCCGCCTAAATTTTTCGTGTAGGCAGTTCTCCAACCGTCCAATGGCGGGACATATTCATTTGCAGCGCTGGAATCCAGCCGGATTCGCCTTTCGCTCACCATTTGGGCGGCGGCACGCCGCGATCCGCAAGTGCTTACACTTTGAAGAAAATGCCGCCTTGTGTGCAATCGCGTCAACAAATCATGAGGCAACCCACTACAATCTTCGCGGCAATTGCGCGAAAAACCTTGAAGTGATGCAACGTCTGGTGGCACTCTTGGGTGAGTTCATGAGCTGGCGCTTATGCGGCACGGGAACAGCTCGCAACCTTTGCTGAGTGACCATGTCGAAAAATCCGAAGCCGCGACGCGGCATGAGCCGGCGGGCGCGCTCGCGTGCCGCTGACGTCCCTGCCCTTCATGCTGAGGTTGACGAAGGCATGATCCTGGTCAGGGCCTTCGCGGCAATCGAGGACGAAAAATTGCGTCAGTCGATCGTGCGCATCGCTGCGGCCCTCGCCGACAAGGCCTAGTGCGCTGAATTCGGAATCGCCACGCTAGCGACGCCGCCGGGCGCGGCCGGCGCGGCCGCCCCCACCGCCGCCCCCCTTTCGCTTCTTTGCGTCACGCGCGGCCGCCAGCGCCATGCCCAGGAAATAGCTCAGCAGCTTGTCGCCGCGTGCATTGGCCAGGCGCTGCGCCTCGATGCAGTATTCAGCGATCAAGTCGAGATCGCGAGTTTCCATGACGCATACCTTCTGTGTCTGGCATGATGGCTGAAGCGGGCGACGGTGACCTCCACGTCCGCGAGCTCGGTGATTTTCTCGTAAGGCTCTCAGGCTCCACGGCTGCGGCGCGCGCCGGATGGGCGGCTGCCGCGCCCTCCCGCTTGCGCGCATCGCGCGCGTCGGCCAACGCCATGCTCAGAAAATAGCTCAGGATCCTGTCGCCACGCGCGTTCGCCAGGCGACGGGCCTCGGCGCAGTACTCGGCGATTAGGTCGAGATCGCGGGTTTCCATGGCGCGTACCTTTCGTGCCTCGAGTGATGGCTGAAGTCGGCGAGCGTGGCCTCGACGCCCGCCATGTTGCTGAACTGGCCGACGAGATCGCAAACGGCCCGATGGCCGACCCGGGCGCCGGCGCCGTGGCAGGCGCTTGCGTCGTGAACGAGGGTCAGCGTGTGGCGGCGGCTGAAGCCGTCGATGGCGGTGGCGAGCCCGGTTTCGTTGAGGCCGAAGCCGGCCAGGAACAGCT
Source organism: uncultured Alphaproteobacteria bacterium (assembly GCA_963812775.1). Lineage (GTDB taxonomy): Bacteria > Pseudomonadota > Alphaproteobacteria > Rhizobiales > Beijerinckiaceae > CAWEWH01. Next base: position 340,326 of record CAWEWH010000008.1, on the reverse strand, counting down.
GCGGCTGATAGAGATGCTCGATGACGCCGGCGAAGACCGGGTTCGAGTAGCACGACGGGGCCACGTGATCGCACACCATCTCGTTGGCGAGCGGCCGACAGCCCTCGATCCAGGCAAGCCCCGGCGAGCGGTCGCGGCCGCCCATGGCGGCGACGTGGCGCGCATGGGCGACGCGGATGCCATTGTGGCGGGCCGCTTCGAGCAGGCGTGTGCAGGCGCGCAAGACCCGCTCGGCGTCAATGACGCGGTGGCGCAAGTGCCCCGCGAGGTGCTCATATTGCAGATCGAGCAGCAGCAGGAGTTGCGTGCGCCGGCGAAACCGATCGGCGGCACGGACGACGTTGGTCATGCCGCAAGCTCCCGCAACGGAGAGGTGGCCGGACGGTTCGCGGATTTCTCCAGGATGCCGGGCTCGTCCCAGGCGCCCTCCGGCCTCACGATGACGTAAGGATCGGCGCCGAGCCGGATGGCCTCCGGGTCAGGCGCCAAATCGATGACCATCTCGGTGTAGTCGAAATCGCTGAAGCTGAGCTTGCGGCCGGGCCCGAGGGGCCGGGCGCCGAAGCGCTTCCAGAACGGCACCAGCCTGTCCTGCGCGTGGCCATAGATGCGCGCGTAGCCCTTCCTGCGGGCCATCTGCATGCCGGCCCGCACCAGGTCGAAGGCGAGGGTCGAGCGGCGGAACTCATGGCGCACGGCGAGCCGTTCGAGCTTGCAGAAATCGGCGAAGAACCTGGCGCGCAGGCAGCCGGCCGGCTCGCCCCCGAGATAGCCGACGAAGTGCATGGCGCAGAAGTCGTTGCCGTCGAACTCCTCGTCGTAGGGACAGGCCTGCTCGGCCATGTAGACGGCAGCGCGTAGTGCCGCGACCTTCATCAGGTCATTCAGCGAACGGGCCACCTCGATTCTGAATTCGCGATTGCCGAACGTTCTACTCATGGTGTGTCTCCGGTTCCGACAAGCGTCGCTTTGCTCGATACGCGGCGATAGCAGAACATATTGGCCCGAGCGGCCGGAAATGGCGTGAATCCTCGGTTTGTGAAGAAGCGTCTGCCGCTCTGAGTCAGAGGGACGGCCCAGAGGTCGGCCCGCGCAAAGCGCGGTTGCTGCAGGACAGTGAAAATCCGACCGGCAGTGCCGGCTACCGTGCCGTAAATGCTCCAGAAATAGACGCCGGCCGGCGCCGCGGATGGCGGCGCCAGGAACTCGGCTCCAGGGGAGGATGGGTCCAGGTCCCCGTCGAGAAGGGATTTCACCCCGTGCCGCGACAAATGGAGGAAGGCTGCAGCCCCCAGCAGGCGACCCTGGCGCTCGAAGGCCCATATCGTGTCTGGATCATGGTCGAAGACCCCAAGGACCGTCGCCAAGGGCGCGAGGTCGACCCCGATCGCCAAGCGCGCCGCCTCGAGAAGGGCGGGCACTTCACCCCTTCTGGCCTTCCGGACCACCAGCTTCGGAGCCATCGCCGCCAATTGCGGCGCCGGCCAGCCTGGGGCCAGCGGCACGTGTCGGCGTAAGAGCGCTCCATTTTTGGACATGGTTCTCCGAAGCCACAACCGGCCGGCTGTTGCTTTGTGTTGATTTCCCCTTAGTTTAGCGACGAAAGGCGGTTTTCCATGCCCCCATCTTCACAGCAGGGCGCTGCAAAAATGGAGCAGACCAAGCTCGTTCTTGACCGGGTCTCGTGGGACGACCTGCGTCTGTTTGCGGCGACCGCGAGGCATGCAAGCTTCCGCAAGGCGGCCCTCGCGATGGGTCTCGCCTCCTCGACCCTCACCCGGCGCATGGAGCGGCTGGAATCCGACCTCGGCGTGCGGCTGTTCAACCGTGTCCCCGAGGGAGTGTCGCTGACCCGCGAAGGCGTCGACGCCTTGGTGGCCGCCGAGCAGATGGAGCAGGCATCGCATTCACTGCGCGCCTACCTGGACAGGGACATTTCGAGCCGCGGCTTGGTGCGCTGCGCCATCACCGAAGGCCTGGGAACGTTCTGGCTGATGGGCCGCCTCGCCGAATTCAACCGCACCAATCCGTTCACCGTCGTCGATCTGAAATGCTCGATGGAGATAACCGACGTGATGCGCCACGAATGCGACGTGGCGGTGCAGCTGGTCCGCCCCAAGAACCCTGAGCTCATGGTCAAGAAGATCGGCCGCATCCACGCCTATCCCTTCGCGGCGCCGCGCTACATCGACACCTATGGCGCGCCGTCGAGCGTTGATGAGCTCGTCAACCACAAGCTCATCGATCAGACGAGCGTTCAGGCGGACCATGGCGTGCTGCAGAAATTCCTCGGGCCGGGCCTCAGTCTCGACGGTCTCGTGGCATTGCGCACCAACGCGTCGACGGCGCATTATTATGCCGTCGAGATGGGCCTGGGGATCGGCCTCCTGCCGACCTATGCGGGACCGCTCGGCGCCACTGTGGTGCCGATCGATATCGACCGGCGCAACGAGATCGACATCTGGCTCACCTATCATCCTGATGTCCGGTCGATGCCGCGCATCGCCCTGTTCATCGACTGGCTGAAGGACCAGTTCGACCCGCGCAAGTATCCGTGGTTCCGGGACGAATTCATCCATCCGCGCGAATTTGCGACCTGGACGCCGCCGGCCGAGGACGTGCGCTTCGACGACCTGCCGTCGATCGTCATCAATCCGCCCTTCGCTGCGGACGTGGCCTGAGCGCGGTGCAGGCGCTCGCGCATGATCCCGAAAAGTGTGAGCGGTTTTCGGATAAGATCATGCGCCAAATCAAAAAAAACCTAGAGCACGATCCGGTTTCAATGAGATCAAATCGTGCTCTAGGCCGCCTTCCCGGCCGGCACGGCGACGACCGCGAAGGTGCCGGTGGCGCGCAGCACCGGCACGCCGTCAGCCAGCACCATTCCGGACGAATGCGCCAGCGCCTTGCCGACGCGGTCGATGGCGCCCGTCGCCTCGAGCCAGGCTCCCTGGCGCGCCGTCGACAAGAAGGCGAGCGTCAGGTTGCTGGTGATGACATTGAGACGCGGCGTGGCCGAGAGCGCGCACAGGCGGCCGAGATGCACGTCGGCGAGCAGCGCCATGAGGGCGCCGTGGCAGAAGCCACGGTTGTTGATGTGGCGCTCGTCGACAAAGAGGCCGATGCGGTAGTCGCCCTGCAGCTCCCTCTCGTAGAGCGGGCCGACGGTCTCGAGGAAGTTGCTGCTGCGGGCGGACGGCTTGAACCCGGCCGGCGGAGCGCGCCCGGCGCTGCCTGCTTCACTCATGTGACGATCCTCTATATATAGACCAGTCATTATATAGCGGTTGTGGCAGCCGGCAAGACGCCTGCGTCATGGCCGGAATGATGCGGGCGAGGAGGAGACAGTCATGGCGCAGGCGCTGACGGCGCGCGAACGCATCGTCGACATGGCCATGCGGCTGTTCTCACGCCGCGGATACGCGGCCGTCGGCCTCAACGAGATCCTCGACAAGAGCGGCGCGCCCAAGGGCTCGCTCTACTACTACTTCCCGGGCGGCAAGGAAGAATTGGCGGCCGCAGCCGTCAAACGCGGCGCCGACCTGTTCGTCGCCACCGTCGAGGAGATCGTCGCCGCCGCACCCAGCACCGCGCAGGCCGTGCGGCGCGTCGGCCGGACGCTCGCCCAATGGATGGAGCAGTCGAAGTTCCGCGACGGCTCGCCCATCACGGCGGTGACGCTGGAGATGGCGCCGAGCGTCGAAAGCCTGCGGCTCGCCTGCGAGGACGGCTACGGCGCCTGGCAGGACGTGATGGCGGCGGCGCTCCGCCGCGACGGCATCCCGGCGGCCCGTGCCCGTGACCTCGCCGCCTGGATCGCCGCCTCCCTCGAGGGTGCGCTGATCCTGGCCAGGGCCGAGGCGTCATCGCGCGCCATCCTCACGGTGACCAAGCTGATGAGCGAGGCGGTGGCGCAGATAGCGGCTCCGAGGGTGCGATAGCCTCATGAAAATTTGACACTTATCGCCAATCTCCGGATCATCGCGCCACAACCGGTGCGGCACAAACCGGCTACGGAGCGTCGAACGATGAATGGGGCAAACCGGTTGCTACCCGCATCGATCTTCTTCGCCGTGACGTGGACGCTGGCCATGATTTGGTGGACCGGTCCAAGCGTGGCGAAAGTGATCATCTGGTCCATCGGAGGCGCGATCATCGGCGTGCTTTGGTACTTCGGCATGAAGTGGTATTTCCGCGTCGTCACGAAATGGACGATGGCCCGGCGTGACCCCTCCGGCAGATAGCGGCGGCCTCAGGCTCGCCGTCTTCGGCGCCGGCGCCATCGGCTGCTATGTCGGCGGCCGCCTGGCGGCGAGCGGGCTCGATGTGGCGTTCGTGGCGCGCCAGCGCCTCAGCGACGAAATGTCGGAGCACGGGCTGACGCTGCGCGATCTTGGCGGCGATGCGGCTGCGCTGCCGAAAGAGCGTGTCAAGGTTGCGACCGATGCGTCCGGGCTGGCCGACCGCGACATCGCGCTCTGTTGCGTAAAGAGCGGGCAGACCCGGGAGGCGGGCGCGGCGCTGGCCGCCGTCCTGCCGCAAGGCGCCATCGTCATCAGCCTGCAGAACGGCGTGCGCAATGCCGACGTGCTCCGCGAGGCGCTGGCGCGCCGCATCGTGCTCGCCGGCGTCGTCGGCTTCAACGTCGTGCACAAGGGCGCGGGCGAGTTCTTCCGGGCCACCACGGGGCCCATCGTCATCGAAGCGGCGCCCGACGGCCGCCTCGCCGCCTTGGTGGAGCGCCTCGCCGCCTGCGGCTTCGAAGCGGGGCTGTCCCACGACATCGCGGCGCAGCAATGGGCGAAGCTCATCGTCAACCTCGGCAATGCGGTGAGCGCGCTGTCGGGGGCGCCGACGCGAGACATGCTCCTGTCGGCGGACTTCCGACGCATTCTCGCGGCGCTGATCGAAGAGGCGCTCGGCGTCCTCGACACGGCCGGCATCACGCTCGCCAAGCTCGGGCCGCTGCCGCCGCGCCACTTTCCGTTCCTGCTGCGGCTGCCGACGCCGCTGTTCCGGGTCGCGGCGCGCGCGAGCTGAAGGTCGACCCCGAGGCACGCTCCTCCATGCATGACGATCTCGTGCGCCGGCGCGTAACGGAGGTTGACTATCTGAACGGCGAGATCGTGCGGCTCGCCGGGCAGCACGGCCGGGACGCGCCCCTCAACCGGCGCATCGTCGCGCTGGTGCACGACGCGGAGACGCAAGGCCGCGGGCCGCCCCAGCTCGGCGCGCAGGCGCTATGGGAAAAGTTGAGGGCTTAGGACGCAAGCCAACCATACCCCTGTGGCGAAAGGGTATCGCACAGGTGCCCGGGTCACTAATATGCCGTCCGCGTTTGAGGCGACCATGGCGATGAAGAGATAGGCAACATGACCGGCTCGCGTCAGCACACCTTCATGGCGGCGCTTCTGGCGATCGCGCTCGCCGTCTTGCCGGCCGCCGCGCAGACAACTATCGAAGCCATCGAGAAGCGCTATCAGCATTTCGAGGCGATGGGCGACCGCGCCGCGGCCCTCGCCGAGGCGCAGAAGTTCGAAGCCGCCGTCAAGGGGCGATCCGGCGCGCAGAGCGCCGAATATGCGCGCGCCCTCTTCCTGCTCGGCAATGCCTTGCGCGAGCTTAACCGCCACGCCGAAGCGGAGGCGCACTACAAGAGTTCCATCGCCATCCTGGAGAAGGCGCTGGGGCCAACGCACGCCAACGTCGCAACCGCGCTCAACAACCTCGCCATCGTGTACGAGCAGCTCGGCCGCTATCGCGACACCGAGCAGACGCTGCGCAAGGCGCTGGCCATCACTGAACGGTCGCTGGGATCGAGCCATTCGCAGCTCGCGCCAAAGCTCAACAATCTCGCGGTGGTCAACTGGCGGCTCGCCCGCCACAGCGAGGCCGAGGCGCTGTTCAAGCGGGCGCTCGCCATCTACGAGCGCGACCAGGGGGCCGAGGGCCGCGAGGTGTTGGAGACGCTGAGCAACCTCGCGGCGGTCTATCGCGGCCAGCAGCGCTACGGCGAGGCCGGCGAGCTGTTCGCCCGCGTGCTGGCGGTGGCGGAAAAGACCGGCGCGAAGAAACTCATGGCCGGCACGCTGCACAATCTCGCGGTGCTGCGCGAGGCGGAGGGCCGCTATCGCGAGGCCGAGACGCTCTACGGCAAGGCGCTTCCCATCGTCATCGAGGTGCAGGGCGCCGAGCATCCCAACGTGGCGCTGCTCATCAATAATGTCGGCATCGTGTACGAGAAGCAGGGCCGCACGGCGGAGGCCGAGCGCATGTATCAGCGGGCCCTCGCCATCATCGAGAAGGCGCGCGGCGCCAACCATCCGAGCGTCGCCGATACGCTCAACAACCTGGCCGGCATCTATCGCGCCGGCGAGCGCTACGAGGAGGCCGAGGGGCTGCTCAAGCGGTCTCTCGCCATCCGCGAGCAGGCGCTGGGCCCGAAGCACCCCGAGATCGCCGAGAGCCTCAACAACATCGCCAATCTTTACGCCGCGCAAAAGCGCCACAAGGAGGCGGAGGAGCTTTACCGCCGCGTCGTCGCCATGCGCGAGCAGAACCTCGGCCCCAATCACGTGGCGGTGGGCCGCGCCCTCAACAATCTGGCGATCGAGTACCGTTCGCAGGGACGCCACGTCGAGGCGGCGCGGCTCTACGAGCGCACCTTGAAGATCTTCGAGGGCTCCATCGGCAAGAGCCATCCCGACATGATCCCGCCGCTCACCAATGCCGGAGTGGCGCTGGCCGCCGCCGGCCACCCGGAGGAAGCGGCCAACGCGCATGCCCGCGCCTTGGCGCTGGCGGAGGAATTCCTTGGGCCACGGCATCCGCAGACGGCGCTCATCCTCGACAATCTCGCCGGCGCAAGCGCCGCGGAAGGCGACGCCGGCAAGGCGCTGGCATTGTCGCGCAAGGCGACCGACATCCTCATCGCCGACACCGCCGCGGCCTCCGATGCGCGTGCCACCGAGGAGCGGGCGAAGCTCTACCGGCGGCGCGCCGCGCGTCTGTGGCAGGCAAGCGAGAAGCGCCTCGAGCCGGCCGCCTCGCTGGCGGCCGAGGCCTTCGCCATGGCCCAGTGGGCCAACCAGTCCGCCGCCGCCGCGGCGCTGCAGCAGACGAGCGTGCGTTTCGCGGCCGGGAGCGACAAGCTCGCCGCCTTGGTGCGCGAGGCGCAGGATCTCAACACGCTCTGGCGCGACCGCGACAAGGCGCTGGCCGCCGAGCTGAGCGGGGCCGAGGCGCGCGACAATGCCGGCAAGCTTGCCGCGCTGCGCGACGAGATGGCGCGCATCGCCGAGCGGCTGGCGAGTGCCAAGGCGCGTCTCGCGAAAGAGTTCCCGGACTTCGCGGCGCTGACCGGACCGCAGCCGCTTTCCCCCGACGACGCCAAGGGCCTGCTCGCCGGCACCGAGGCGCTGGTCACCTTTGCGGTGGGCGAGGATGAATCCTTCGTCTTTGCGCTCACCCGTGACGGCCTCGACTGGCAGAAGATCCCGCTCGGCGCCGAGGCGCTCGCCGGAAAGGTGGCGGCCTTCCGCAAGGGCCTGACGGTCGAGGAGGCGACGGCCGCCAAGCCGCAGCTCTTCGACCTGACGCTCGCGCATGACCTCTATGTGACGCTGCTGCAGCCGGTCGAGGCGGCGATCAGGGACAAGGCCAATCTCGCGGTCGTGCCGGCCGGGCCGTTGACGGCGCTGCCGTTCCACCTGCTCGTCACCGACAAGCCGACCGGTGTTTCGCCTGACAAGGATCTGGCCGCCTATCGGGCCGCGTCGTGGCTGCTGCGGCGCCACGCGGTGAGCGTGCTGCCGTCGGTCGCGTCGCTGAAGGCGCTGCGCGTCGCGCTCAAGGCGGATCGCGGCACGAAGCCGCTCGTCGGCTTCGGCGATCCCGTGTTCGCGCCGCAGCCGAGCGCACCGGCGGGCGGCGCCAGGAACGCGACGCGCGCCTACGCCGATTTCTGGCGCGGCGCCGGCGTCGACCGCACCAAGCTCGCCGAGGCGCTGCCGCAGCTTCCCGACACCGCCGACGAATTGAAGGCGATCGCCGCGAAGGTCGGCGCCGCGGCGAGCGACATCCATCTCAAGGGCGAGGCCGCCGAAGCGACGCTGAAACGCCTGCCGCTCGCCGACTACCGCATCGTCTATTTCGCCACGCACGGCCTGGTGGCCGGCGACATCAAGGGCGTCGCTGAGCCGTCGCTCGCCCTCACCTTGCCCGAGACGCCAAGCGCGGTGGACGACGGCCTGTTGACGGCGAGCGAGGTGGCGCAGCTCCGCCTCAATGCCGACTGGGTCGTGCTCTCGGCGTGCAACACGGCGGCCGGCGAGAAGCCCGGCGCGGAGGCGCTGTCGGGCTTGGCGCGCTCCTTCTTCTATGCGGGCGCGCGGGCGCTGCTCGTCTCGCACTGGGCAGTGGCGTCGGTCTCGGCGACGCGGCTCACCACCACGGCGTTCGCGGCGATGGCGGCCGACGCGAAGGTCGGCCGCGCCGAGGCGCTGCGCCGCGCCATGATCGCCCACATGGAGGACACGTCGGAACCGCTGGCCGCCCATCCCGCCTTCTGGGGACCGTTCATGGTGGTCGGCGAAGGATCGTAGTGCATGATCCCGAAAGTGTGCGCGGTTTTCGGACAAGATCATGCGCAAAATCAAGGAGCCGCGACGGGAAGAGACTTCCGTCTACTCGGTGGTCAGCACGAAACTCTCGAAGACGGCATTGGAGAACGCCGCAAATCCCCGATGATCGCCGGTAATCACCAGTTTCCTGATTCCCGGACCCGATAGCGCCAACGTCTTTGCAGCGATGTCGGACATGCTGCGAAGCTCCTCTTCGCCGACCGTCGCCACTGTCTTGCCAGTCGCGTCCTGGGCAACCGCTTTCCAGGTTGGATGGGTGATGCCGCTCGGCCCGGCGACGAGCTTGACGCGCTGCAAGCTGATCGCCTTCAGCGGCATTGCAAAGTTGAGCGTGTAGCTGGCTGGCTGCCCGCCCTGCTGCAAGAAAACGCTCGATCCCGACGCTGCCTTGACGGCGACGCCGCCATAGAACGTCGCGGTCGTCGAACACGGCGACGCGCGTCGATCCCTGAGGGGTGAGCGTGACACCGAAACGCGCGAGATAGTCCGACAGGATATTCTCGGCGACGCCGGTGTCGCGGCCGCGGGCATCGATCCCGTCAAAGTTGACCACGAGGCGGCGGGAGCCTGCCGGCACGTTCGGTTCGCTTGCCGGCCGCGCCGCGACCTTTTGCGCCAGTGCGCCGAGACGCGAGAGGGCCTCGCCCCGCCGGGAGCTTAATGGATACTGCTCGATGAAGCGGCGCAGTTGGGCGGCGTCCTGGCTGTCCTTCACGAAGTCCCATGCGATCTCATCGGCCGAAGGCCCGGAAGGCGCCGTCGCCAGCGCGGCCACCGGCGGCGTGAAGTAGAAGCTTCCGGCAATAGGTGAACTCGACAGCCATGGCTGTTGCGCGTTGCCCGTCGCTCCCTTGACGGTGAGCCCAACCTCGTTGAAGGCGTCGAAGATGCCGAGCCCCGGCTTTCTCAGCGTGGCGGCCAGCGCCTTGGTGTAGGGACTGTTGCCGTCGCGCCCGTCCAGCGCCACGTTGCCCGGCTGCGTCGCGAACGATATCAGCGTGCCTTCCGGGGCGCGCATCTGCGCGAGCCCGCCGTCAGACGAGCGCAGCCCCCGCCCGCCGAAGGGGTTGTTGCGGCAAGCGTCGAGGATGACGAGGTTGAGCTTGGTGCCGGAGCCTTCCATCTGGCTCAACACCAGGGCGATGTCGACCATCTGCAAGAAGACGTTGGCTTCGCGCACCGGGTTTGCGGCGACCGGCACCAGGTAGTTGGCGCCGCGCACCTGCACGCCATGGCCGGCGTAATAGAAGAGCGCCACGTCGGCGCCCTGGACGTTGTTGCTGAAATTCTGCACCGCGTTGTCGAACCCGGCTTTGTCGAGATCGAGCTGAGCCTTGCCGCCGACGAGCGTGAAGCCCAAACCGCGCAGCGTCTCGGCCATCAGCTTGGCGTCGTTGGCGGGATTGTCGAGACGCGGGATGTTGCGATAGGCGGCGTTGCCGACGACCAGCGCGACACGCTTGTCGGCAAGGGCGGGAGCGAGGCTCGCCAGGAAGGCGACAACGATCAAGCCAATGGCCGCAACCCGCGGAGCGATGTCAGGCCGAATGGAAGCCTCCCCGAATGTCGGCGCAACCTTAGCGGCCATCGGGGCAAAGGAAAGGGATTTCCGGAACGGGCGGCGCAGCGAGAGCCGCTATCCCGCAAGTTCTTGGTGGTCGGCGAAGGATCGTAGCCGTCAACCGATGTCGCGGAACGAGCCATGCCGTCCGGCGCCGGCGGCGAAACGCTTGGCGCCGGCCAACGTCTCGCCGGACGCCAGCGTCGTCAGCCCGATGCGCATCTCGTTGTCGAGAGCCGCCTCCTCGCTCAAGCCCCATTGCTCAAGCATCGAGAGCCGGTCGTTGCGCAGGCACGTCTGCGGCAGGCGCGACAGCTCGTGGCCGAGGGCCACCGCGGCGGCACGGGCTTGGCCCCTTGGGACCACGCGATTGGCGAGGCCAAACTCGAGCGCCTCCCTGGCGCCGACCGGCCGGCCGGTGAGGATGAGATCCATGGCGCGCGAATGGCCGATGAGGCGCGGCAGGCGCACGGTGCCGCCGTCGATGAGCGGCACGCCGAATCTGCGGCAGAAGATGCCGAAGGTGGCGTCCTCGGCCATGACGCGCAGGTCGGCCCACAGCGCCAGCTCCATGCCGCCGGCCACCGCGTAGCCCTCGACGGCGGCGATCACCGGCTTCGACAATCGCAGTCGCGACGGCCCCATGGGCGCGATGGTGTTGAGGCCGCCGCGCTCCCGGCGCTTCTCCGGATCGCCCTCGGCCACCTTCTTCAGGTCGGCGCCGGCGCAGAAGGCGCCGTTGGTGCCGGTCAGCACGGCGACGGCGGCGCTGTCGTCGGCGTCAAAGGCCCGGAAGGCATCGAAAAGACGCCGCGCCGTTGCGCCGTCCACCGCGTTGCGGCGGTCCGGCCGGTCAATCGCCACGATGGTGACGGGCCCGTCGCGTTCGATGAGCACTTCGTCGCTGTCCTTGCGCATCAAAACCTCCATCCCTGGTGTGCCGGCCGTCGTCGCCGTGCCGCCGATAGCCCAACGAACCAACCCGAATTGCGCGATCTCGTCGAGGCCAAAGTCGCCCAGCGCGATTGCCGGATCGGCGCGGCTTGGCATGCGAGACCGGCATGGCGGAATGAAGCCGCGCCCCTCGCCAAAGCCAAACGGAAAGGCTATGAAACGAGGTGAGCAAAATTCACCTCGCCCTCTGATCCCGTCCTCGTGCCGCAACCGCCATGGCCCGCTCGCCCCTGCCCCGCGCCGTCGCCCTTCACGCCTTCGAAGCCGTCGCCCGTCACGGCAGCTTCAAGCGCGCCGCCGCCGAGCTGCGCGTCACGCCCTCGGCCATCAGCCATCAGATCCGCGGCCTCGAACATTCACTGAAGGCGAGCCTGTTTCGCCGCACGCCGCGCGGCGTCGAGCTGAGCGCCGCGGGCGAGATTTTGCTGCCCTATGTGCAGCGCGCCCAGGCCGAGGTCGTCCGCGGCCTCGAGGCGATGAAGGGATCGCGCGACAACCGCATTGTGCGCGTCTCGGCGGCGCCCTATTTTGCAACGACGGCACTGATCGACCACATCGAAGCGTTCGAGCGCGCCCATCCCGGCTTCAAGCTGCACCTCGATGCCAATTCCAACTCCGTCGACTTCGACCGCGAACCGGTCGATTGCGGCATCCGCTACGGCAGCGGCCGCTGGAACGACCTGCACGCCGAGCGGCTGTTCGTGTCGCGCACCATCGCGGTCGGCGCGCCTTCGCTCATCGGCCGCCTCGGCGACCCGCCCGATCTCGAGGCCGTGGCGGCCGCCCCCACCATCGATTATCGGCCGGTGTCCAGTGCCTGGAAGGTTTGGTTCTCGGTTTATGCGCCCAACCACGTGCGCACGGGGCGGCGCGTGCGCATGGAGACTCTGGCGCACGCCATCCAGGGCGCGGAGGCCGGGCACGGCCTGCTTCTGGCGCCATTCCCGCTCATTGCGCCCGCCATGTCGGCCGGCCGCCTTGTTCTTGCGGTGCCAGGCGCACTGGAGACCACCGGCGACTATTATTTTGTCTGCCGGCCCACGGATCGTGACACCCCCAAGATGCGTTACTTCCATGCATGGCTATGGTCGGTCACCGAGGATCTGAGGCGCGCCAAGCTGCCGCCGCTGCCGGAATCGCGGCGGCGGACGCGCGCCCACGCCATGGCCGAATCCATCGGTTGAGAGCCGCGCCAGCCTTTCGCGCCTTCGCGTTTGCGATCGCTCTCACCGGCACCGCAACGGCCGCACCATTGCCGCCGCAACGGCCGCCGGAATTTCCGCGGCTGGCGGCGTTGCGTCCCGAGTTGCCGCTGCCGCCGCGCCGTCCCGCCGGCGCCGAGGAACCGCCGCCGCGCGTGGTGGATGAACCGAGCAACGATGCGGCCTGCGTGCGGATCGTCAACGATCCCAATGTGGTAGCGAAGCTTCTCGATCCTATCCTCGAACCCATGGAATGCCGTGTCGGCGAGCCGGTGCGGCTCGATGCGGTGGTGCTCGAAGATGGCCGCAAGGTGCCGCTGGTGCCGGCGCCGGTGATGCGTTGCACCATGGCTGAAGCGGCGGCAGCGCATGTGCGCAACGATCTTGCAGCGCTTGCCGTTGTGGCCGGCAGCACGCTCGTCAAGGTCGAGACGGCGGCAGCCTATGAGTGCCGCGGCCGCAACCGCGTCGTCGGCGCCAAGATCAGCGAGCACGGCCACGGCAATGCGATCGACATCCGCGCCGTCGTCCTCGCCGACAAGCGCGTCATCGCGGTCGACCCCAAGGCCATGTCGCGGCCCCTGGCGGAGACGTGGCGCGACCGCGCCTGCGCCCGCTTCACCACCGTGCTGGGCCCCGGCTCGGACGGCTATCATGACAACCACGTGCATCTCGACCTGGCGCAGCGCCGTGGCGGGCATCGCCTCTGCCAATGGACGCCGCCGCCCGACGAGACGGTCACTGCGAGCGCGCCGCGCGAGCCCGTGAAGCCGGACGCGACCGTCAAAGCTGCGCGCTAGGCGGTGCGCTAGGCCCCCACCATTGAGCCCCTGTGCGCGCCCGGCATGGCCGGCCGCCTTCCCGGCGCGGCCCGCAGCAGGTAGCATCGCGGCAACCCGGAGGCTTCCGTGCTGTCCAATCTCGCCGTTCGTGACATCGAAACTCTCGTCCATCCCTACACAAATCTCGCCACCTTCCGCGAGACCGGGCCGCTCGTGCTCGAGCGCGGCGAGGGCGTGTTCCTCTACGACACGGCCGGCAAGCCCTATCTCGAGGGCATGGCCGGGCTGTGGTGCACGGCGCTGGGCTACGGCAATGCCGAGCTCGTGGAGGCGGCGCGCGCCCAGATGACCAAGCTGCCCTTCACGCATATTTTCGGCGGCAAGAGCCACGACCCGGCCATTGAGCTCGCCGAGAAGCTCAAGGAGATCGCGCCGGTGCCGATCTCCAAGATCTTCTTCTGCTCGTCGGGCTCGGAGGCCAATGACAGCCAGGTGAAGCTCGTCTGGTATTACAACAACGCGCTGGGCCGCCCGAAGAAGAAGAAGATCATCGGCCGGCTCAAGGGCTATCACGGCGTCACCGTGGCGTCGGCGTCGCTCACCGGGCTACCGGCCAATCATCTCGATTTTGATTTGCCCATCGCCGGCATCCTGCACACCTCCTGCCCGCATCACTACCGCTTTGCGCAGGCCGGCGAGTCGGAGGAGGATTTCTCCACCCGCCTTGCGGCCGAGCTCGACGAGATGATCGAGCGCGAAGGCCCCGACACGGTGGCGGCCTTCATCGCCGAGCCGGTGATGGGGGCCGGCGGCGTCATCGTGCCGCCCGCCACCTACTTCCCAAAGATCCAGGCGGTGCTCGCCAAGCACGACGTGCTGTGCATTGCCGACGAGGTGATCTGCGGCTTCGGGCGCCTCGGCACGATGTTCGGCTCAACCGCCGTCGGCATGAAGCCCGACACCATCTCGGTCGCGAAAGCGCTGTCGTCGGCCTATGTGCCCATCGGGGCGGTGATGATTCCCGAGATGATGTACCAGGCCATGCTGGTCGAGAGCCGCAAGATCGGCACCTTCGGGCACGGCTTCACTTATTCGGGCCACCCGGTGGCGACCGCGGTGGCGCTGAAGACGCTCGAGATTTACGCCCGCGACAAGATCGTCGAGCACGTTCAGCGCGTCGCGCCGTTGTTCCGCAAGAGGCTGACGGCGCTCGCCGATCACCCGCTCATCGGCGAGGCGCGCTGTCTTGGCCTCGTCGGCGCGGTCGAGATCGTCGCCGACAAGGCGTCGAAGCGCTCCTTCGATCCCAAGCGTTTCGTCGGCGCCAAATGCAGCGCCTACGCGCAGGAGGACGGGCTGATCGTCCGCAACCTCATCGATTCCATCGCCGTGTGCCCGCCGCTGATCATCCGCGAGCAGGAAATCGACCTGATGTTCGATCGTCTCGGCCGCGCTCTCGATCGCACGCAGGAATGGCTCGCCACCACGAGCCAGACGCAGGCGGCCTGACCGCGCATGCTGCTCATCGGCGTCAACCGCTCGCCGTATACGCGGCGCGTGGCGATCACACTGAAAATCTACGGCATGCCGTTCGAACAACGTCCGCTGTCGGGTTTCGGCAACCGCGCCGAGGTGCGCGCCATCAATCCGCTCGGCCGCATCCCGGCGCTCGTGCTCGACAACGGCGAGGCGTTGGTCGACAGCGGCGCCATCATCGACCATCTCGATGAGCTGCATGGTCGCGAGCGCGCGCTGACGCCGGCCGCCGGCGCCGACCGCCGCGCCGTTCTGAAGGTGGCGGCCCTCATGATGGGCGCCTGCGACAAGGGGCTCCAGGGCGCCTACGCGCGCAACCATCATCCGCCCGAGAAGCTGCACCAGCCGTGGATCGACGATTGCACCGCGCAGATGAGCGAGGCGCTCGCGGCGGTCGACGCGATGCTCGGCGCCGATCGGCCCTACCTGCTGCTCGGGCGGCTGACGCAGGCCGACGTGACGGCTTTTGTGGCCGAGCGTCTGGCCCGCGTCGGTCTCGGGATCGACACGGACGCAAAGACGCCGTGCCTGCGCGCGCTGACCAAGAGATTGGCGGAGGAGCCGGCCTTCAGCGCGACGGAGCCCTGAGGCGCGCCGGCCGGGCATAGCCACAAGGCCGGCGACTTGATTCGCATCAAGTCGCCCGCAGTTAACGGCGCGTTAATAAGATCGCACAAAGATATCGGCGACGGCCGGCAATGATCGTGCCAGCCTAAATGCCTCGATTTCTCCATGTTCTCGTCAAGCCGGTGACCCGGTCGATGCCTACTTAACGAGCAAGGCAAAGAGGAAACGCCGCCAAGCTCAAGTGAAGCAAAGAACAGAAACGCAAAGCTCAAGATGATGTCCAGAAACAACACCGCCGAACGGCGCGTCCAGCCGCGTCAACCTTTGAAAGTTCTGCCGGAAGTCCCGGTTTTTCGCGCCATCGGCATCCAGGCCGTGGCAGCGGCCGCCATGCAGCGCCGGTCCACGCCGCGTCATCAGGACGTGGTCAGGGAGCTGCCGCCGCTCCTGCGCAAGGACAAGTTCGTCGACTGACGGGCGTTCGTCATGGCCGGCCCGTAGCCCGCGGACTTGATCCGCGGGTCAGTGCCGGCCATCCACGCCTTTGTGGATTCAGTCGATAGAAGACGTGGATGTTCGCGACGAGCGCGGGCATGACGCCGGCGCAGCCCTACCGCACGATCACCCGCGTGTTGAGCGCCACGCGGTTGTAAAGGTCGATCATGTCGATGTTGCGCATGCGGATGCAGCCGGACGACACGGCGCGGCCGATGGTCTCCGGCTCGTTGGTGCCGTGGATGCGATAGAGCGTGTCGCGATTGCCATCGAACAGGTAAAGGGCGCGGGCGCCGAGCGGACTGTCGGGACCGCCCTTCACCGGATGCACGTGTGGCCAGCGCTCCTTCATCTCGGCCGGCGGCGACCAGTCCGGCCATTCCGACTTGCGCGCCACCCGCGCCACGCCGGTCCAGCCGAAGGCCTCGCCGCCCACCGCCACGCCGTAGCGGACCATCTTCCGGTTGGGCAGCACGTAGGACAGGTATTTCGCGCGCGTGTCGACCACGATGGTGCCGGGCGCCTCGCCGGTATCGTCATTGAGCATGTAGCGCAGGTGGCCGACTTCCGGCTCATGGTCGCGGATCATCGCCATCCACTGCGCGTCCCGGGCGGAGACGTTGGGGTCCGGAAAAACCTCGTAGGTGTTGCAGCCGGCCAGCACAGCCATGGCCGAAAGGGCCGCAAGAATTCGTGATGTTCGGCCCATCAGCCGGAAGCCCCCGTGGTCGGCCCCCACAAATCGGCCGCGTTTCCGTCTATGCGAACGTGGCCGCCAAGACAACGGCTCGAGCCCGCAGGCGGCGCAGGGCAGGCCTGTTGTGGCCGCTCGACCACAGAGCCGCGCACAGAACCATCGACAGGCGGCCTTGCGGTTGCGACACTAGGTAAGGTGCTTCGTGACGACGCTGTTCATCTCCCATCCCGCCTGCCTCGAACATCTGACGCCCGCCGGCCACCCGGAACGGCCCGACCGGCTGCGGGCCATCGAGGCGGTCCTCGAGGCCGAGAGCTTTGCGCTCCTCGACCGCCGCGCCGCGCCGGCCGGCAGCCGCGAGGCGATCGTGCGCGTCCACCCGGAACGCTTCGTCAAGGCCATCGAGGAAGCCATCCCGAAGCAGGGGCTCGTGCGCATCGATGCCGACACGGCCATGTCGCCCGGCACCTTCGAGGCGGTGCTGCGGGCCGTCGGCGGCGCCACCTTGGCGGTCGACGAGATTGTTACCGGCAAGGCCGGCAACGGCTTCTGCGCGGTGCGCCCGCCCGGCCACCATGCGGAGGCGGCGCGGGCGATGGGCTTCTGCTTCTTCAACAGCGCGGCCATCGCGGCGCGTCATGCGCAGGCCGTGCACGGCCTGAAGCGCGTCGCCATCGTCGACTGGGACGTGCATCACGGCAACGGCACGCAGGCGATCTTCTGGGCCGATGCCTCCGTGCTCTATTGCTCGACGCACGAGATGCCGCTCTATCCCGGCACCGGTGCGGCCAGCGAACGCGGCGAGCACGACACCATCGTCAACGCGCCGCTCGCGGCCGGCGACGGCGGCGATGCCTTCCGCGCGGCGTTCCAATCGCTGATCCTGCCGCGCCTCGACGCCTTTGCGCCCGAGCTGATCGTCATCTCAGCTGGGTTCGACGCGCATTGGCGCGATCCCCTCGCCGACCTTAACCTCACCGAGGCGGATTTCGTCTGGGCGACGCGCCAGCTCATGGAGCTGGCCGACCGCCACGCCAACGGCCGCCTGCTGTCGCTGCTCGAAGGCGGCTACGATCTCGAAGGGCTCGCTGCATCGGTCGCGGGCCACGTCACCGCGCTGATGCACGGCTAGTCACGCCCGTCCCACCATGTGGCTGCCGATGGCGTGCGCCTCGGCGCCCTCGCCCGCGCGTCTCGTGCACGATGCGGCCGTCGCGCATGACCAAGATGCGGTCCGCCAATTCCAGAATCTCGTCGAGGTCCTCGGAGACCAGCAGCACCGCCGCGCCGGCGTTGCGGGCCGCCATGATGCGGGCGCGGATCTCGCTGACCGCCTTCACGTCGAGGCCGAAGCAGGGATTGGCGACGACCAGCAGGTCGACGTCGCCGTCGAGCTCGCGGGCGAGCACGGCGCGCTGCACGTTGCCGCCCGACAGCGTGGCGATCGGCGCGTCGGCGGCGGGCACGCGGATGCGAAAGCGCCTCGATCATCGCGTCGCGCCCGCGCCGCCATGTCGCGCCGGTCGAGCCAGGCGCGATGGCGCCCGTCGCGGCGCCTGTCGAAGCGGCGCAGGCTGAGATTGTCGATCACCGACATGCGCGGCCACGCAGCCGTTGCGCAGCGGCTCCTCGGGCAGCAGCCGCACTTTGCGGCGAAAGGCGTCCTCGCGCCGCGCCGCGTAAGGCGCGCCGCCGACCGCGATGGAACCGGCGGCCGGCGGGCGCTGGCCGCCCAGCACCTCGACGAGATCGCGCTGGCCGTTGCCGGAGACGCCGGCGACGCCGACGATCTCGCGCGGGCGCACGACGAGCTCGGCGATGTCGAGACCGGGGCGGCCCTGGTCGCCTTCGGTGCGCAAGCCGCGCACGGCGAGACGCGGCTCGGTCGTCCGCCTCGCCCAGCCGGCGGACGGGCGCCGGGGCGGCCGCCTCGCCGATCATCAGCGCCGTCAGATCGCCGCGATGACAGCGGACGCGGCGGCGCCGCCGCCGACCATCTTGCCGCGCCGCAAGCACGGTCACGTCGTCGGCGAAGGCCGCCACCTCCTTGAGCTTGTGGGTGATGATGATGACGGTGATGTCGCCGGCCGACGCCAGGCCGCGCACCAGCCCGAGCACCTCCTCGGCCTCCTGCGGCGTCAGATCGAGGTCGGCTCGTCGAGCACCAGCAAGCGGCGGTCGAGATAGAGCTGCTTCAGGATCTCGGCCTTCTGCCGCTCGCCGGCCGCGAGCGCCGCTGACCGGCACGTCGAGCGGCACGCTGGAACGGCATGCGTGTCCATGAAGGCGGCGAGGCGCTCGCGCTCCTTGCCCCCAGTCGATGACCGCCGGCACGTCGGCGCGCGCCATCACCAGGTTCTCGGCCGCCGTCATCGACGGCACCAGCGTGAAGTGCTGGTAGACCATGCCGAGGCCGAGGCGCGTCGGCATCGTGCGGGATTGGCGATCGCCACCTCGCGGTCGTCGATGAGGAAGCTGCCGCTCGTCGGCGCGGTAGAAGCCGAGCAGGCACTTCACCAGCGTCGACTTGCCGGCGCCGTTCTCGCCGAGCAGGGCGTGGACGCTCGCCGGCCCGACCTTCAGCGAGACGTCGTCGAGCGCCGTGAAGGCGCCGAAGCGCTTGGTCATGCCGATGGCTTCGATGCGACGGCGCGCGGGACGCGCGTCACGGCAGGGCCGCCACGAGGGCGTCGCTCGAGCTCACCGCGCCGAACACGCCGCCCTGCATCTTGATCATCTTGATCGCGGCGAGGTGGTTGCCGCGGTCGGTGGCGCCGCAGCAATCCTCGAGCAGCACGCATTCGAAGCCGCGGTCGTTGGCCTCGCGCATCGTGGTGTGCACGCAGACATCGGTGGTGATGCCGGTGAGCACGATGTTGCGGATGCCGCGGGTGCGCAGGATCAGCTCGAGGTCGGTGGCGCAGAAGGAGCCCTTGCCGGGCTTGTCGATGATGGCCTCGCCTGGCAAGCGGCGCGAGTTCCGGGATGATCTCCCAGCCCGGCTCGCCGCGCACCAGGATGCGCCCGCAGGGGCCGGGGTCGCCGATGCCGGCGCCGATGCGCTGCGAGCGCCAGCGCTTGTTGGCGGGCAGGTCGGCGAGATCGGGCCGATGCCCCTCGCGGGTGTGGATGACGTGATAGCCCTTGGCGCGCATGGCCGCCAGCACGCTTGCGGATCGGCTCGATCGGCGCGCGCGTCAGCGACAGGTCGTAGCCCATCGCGTCGACATAGCCGCCCGGCCCGCAGAAGTCGGTCTGCATGTCGATGACGATGAGCGCCGTGTTGTCCGGCCGTGAGGTCGCCGTCGAAGGGCCAGGCGATAGGGGTCGGCGTGGACGAAGCGCTCGCCCGGCAGGCGAGCGGCGTCGGCGATCGTGCGGCCTGCTCATTCGGCGGCCTCCTTGAGCGCGCCGCCGATAGCGGCGCGTCGGCTTCGGCAAGCCGCAGGACGTGCCGTCGGTGACCTTGACCTCGTCCTCCCAGGGCAGGCGGTAGCGGCCGGCCACGAGGTCCTGCATGAAGGTGTAGGGGCAATCCTGCGCGCCGCCCGCGACGGCGGTGAAGCCGCGATGGCCGAGCTGGTAGATGTTGTTCTCGACGCCCCAGTGCGCGCGCGCCTCGCGCACGAGGTCGGGCCGCACCTCGGCGGTGATGATCTCGTCGGCGCGCCCGCTCGTGCCGTGCGCCATGATGGTGCCGTCGAAATTGACGATCATGCCTTCGCCCATGGAATCGAAGGTGCCGTCCGAGCCGCACATGCAGACATTGGCGGTCACCATCAGGTTGCAGAAGGCGTTCGACTGGTTGGTGAAGCGCCAGGAGCTCGCGGATCGGCGCGGTGTAGCCGGCGGTGCGCAGCATGATCTCGGCGCCCTTGTAGGCGCATTCGCGCGCCATCTCGGGGAACATGCCGTCATGGCAGATGATGAGCGCGAGCTTGGCGCCCTTCGGCCCGTCGATCACCGGGATGCCGAGATCGCCCGGCTCCCACGGCTCGACCGGCACCCAGGGATGCAGCTTGCGGTAGTAGAGCTTGATGCTCGCCCTTGTCGTCGATGATCAGGCCGGAATTGTAGGGGTTGCCGCCGGGGTTGAGCTCCATGATCGAGAAGCAGCCCCAGATGCGGTTGTCGGCGCAGGCCTGCTTGAAGGCCGCGACCTCCGGCCCGTCGAGCGCGCACATGATGGCCGGGTTGGTGTCCATCGACAGGCCGTGCAGCGCGTATTCGGGGAAGACGACGAGGTCCATCGTCGGCAGGTTGCGCCGCGCCTTGCCGACCATGGCGACGATCGTTCTGCGTCTGGCGCGCGAGATCGGCTGGCGTCACGACGACCGGCAGTTGCAGCTGCACGAGGCCGATGACGACGCCGTTCGGCGATTTGTTCAGGCCGCCAAGTCCGCTCATTGCGTCTCCCTCCTATTCTCATCGCACGATCGACAGTTCGCCCGGCACGCCCTTCAGCGAGCGCCCCGGCGCCACCGACGACCAGCATCATGAGCAGCGTCAGGACGTAGGGCGCGGCGTTGAAGAAGTAGTAGCCCTGGGTGATGCCGACGGTCTGCAGCGACGGGCCGAGCGCGCCGGCGGCGCCGAAGAGCAGCGCGGCGGCGATGCAGGCGCAGCGGGTCCCAGCGCGCGAAGATCACCAGCGCCACCGCCATCAGGCCCTGGCCCGGACGACAGGCCCTCGTTCCAGCTGCCGGGATAGTAGAGCGACAGGAAGGCGCCGCCGATGCCGGCAAGGAAGCCGCCGGCCGCGGTGGCGAGGAAGCGCACCAGGTCGACCGTCGAGGCCCATGGCGCGCGCGGCGCTCGCCGCTGTCGCCGACGATGCGCACGGTGAGGCCCGGCGCGCGTGTTGCGGAACGCCCAGGCCATGGCGACGGCCAGCCGCGATGCCGAGGAAGAACAGCGGGCTGACCTCGAGCGCGCTGCGGATCTGCGGCGATCGCCGACCAGAAGCCGAGCGGGATGGTCGGCAAGATGCGGCGCCGAGCGGCTGGATGTAGGGCTTGCCGAAGAAGAAGGCGAGGCCGGTGCCGGCCAGCATCATGGCGATGCCGATGGCGATGTCGTTGACGCGCGGCAGCTTGCAGATGACAGCCGTGCAGCGCGCCGAGCATGCCGCGCCGACCGTCGCGGCGGCCAGCACGCCGAGCCAGGGATTGCCGGTCTGGTAGGAGACGGCGTAGGCCGACCATGGCGCCGAGCACGAGCATGCCCTCGTGGCCGAGATTGATGCGGCCCGCCTTCTCGGTCAGGCACTCGCCGAGGCTGACGAACAGGAAGGGCGTCGAGACGCGGATGGCGCCGGCCAGCATGGCGATGCAGGACCGTGAAGGCGCCGAGATCCATCGCATCATCGACGGCTTCCGCGGCTGGAAGAACGCGAAGCGGCCGTAGAGCGTCTCGCTGGCCAGCAGGACGACGAAGATGATGCCCTGCAGCACCAGCACGGTCGCGTCGGGCATGCCCATGCGCCGCTGGATCAGGCCGCCGGCCGCGCGCGATGCCGCCGAGCAGCATCGCCATCGGGCATGATGGCCAGCGGGTTGTGGCGCGCGAGGAAGGCGACGAGGATGCCGGCATAGCCGTAGCCGGCGGCCAGCGAGGCATTGGCGCGGCCGTGCACGGCCGCCACCTCGACCATGCCGGCAAGCCCGGCGCAGGCGCCGCCGAGCACGCAGGCGATGACGATCAGGCGGCCGACCGGCAGGCCCTGGATCTGCGCGGCGCGCAGGTTGCCGCCGGTGATGCGGCGCGGCGAAGCCGAAGGTGGTGCGGTCGATCAGGACCCAGAAGGCGAGGCAGGCGACGATGCCGACCAGCGAGGCCCGGATGCACATCCATGCCGGGCATGGTGCCGAGCATGGTCGGCGTCGCCGATGCCGTGGTCGAGGGCTTGTTGAGGCTCGCGGGATCGCGCAGCGGCCCCTCGACGCAGATGATTCAAGATGGCGATGGCGATATAGGCGAGCAGCAGGCTGGCGATGGTCTCGTTGACGCCGCGCCGTGCCTGCAGCCAGCCGGCGAGGCCGATCCAGGCGCCGCCGACCGCCATGCCGGCAAGCGCCATGGCAATCTGCACCGGCAAGCGCGCGGCAGGCCGAGCAGCGGCAGAGCCGGTGACCGCGGCCGCAAGGCCGCCGAGCACCACCGCGCCCTCGCCGCCGATGATGACGAGGCCGAGCTGCGCCGGCAGCGCGACGCAGAGCGCGGTCAGCAGCAGCGGCGCGGCGCGCTGCAGCGTGTTCTGCAGCGAGAACCAGCTGCCGAAGGCGCCGCGCCAGACAAGCGCGAAGAAGTCGCCCGGCGACTTGCCGAGGAAGAGGAGGAACAGCGAGAAGCCGGCGGCCGCGAGCACGAGCGCCACGGCCGGCACCAGCACGGCTTCGAGCGGACGGCGACAGCGATACCAGCGGTCGTCCGCCGGCGCGGCGGGCGATACGCGCCCGCACGACCCGCTTGCGGCCCTGGCGAGGCTCGCGGACATCGTCATGTCACGCCAGATGGCGCCGACCACGCCTTCGACGAGATAGTTCATCGACTTCGAGCTCGATGGCGGTCTCCAGGTGTGCCGTGCCGGCCGCCACGATCGGTGTTGCCCTTGTTGTCCTTGAGCGGGCCCTTGATGACCGAGAAGCCGCCCTTGAGCATCTCGGCCTTGACGGCGTCGGCCTGCTTGCGGGCCGCTTCGGAGACGGCCGGCCCGTAGGGCGACATCTTGACGAAGCCCTCGGCGAGGCCGCCGCGCACGAAGTTCGCCAGCGGCTCGCCCTTCTGCGCCTTCTCGACGAAGCCCTTGTAGACCGTGGCCCAGTTCCATTCGGCGCCGGTGAGGTAGCCCTTGGGCGCGAGCTTCGCCTGGTTGGCATGATAGCCGCAGGTGTAGACGCCGCGCCGCTCCGCCGTCTCGACCACGACCTTCGGTCCGTCGACGTGGCAGGTGATGACGTCGGCGCCGCTGTCGATGAGGCTGTTGGTGGCTTCCGCCTCCTTGACGGCCATCGACCAGTCGCCGGTGAAGATCACCTGCGCGGTGATCGACGGATCGACGGAGCGGGCGCCCAGCGTGAAGCTGTTGATGTTGAGCAGCACCTGCGGGATCGGCTTGGCGGCCACGAAGCCGAGCTTCTTGGTCTTGCTGGTGTGGCCGGCGACGATGCCGTTGAGATACTGCCCCATGCCGATATAGCCGAAATAGGAGCCGGTATTGGTCGGGTGCTTGGCCTTGTCCCACAGGCCGCCGCAATGGCGGAACTGCACCTGCTTGTACTTCTCGGCCATCTTGCAGCATGTGCGGGTCGAAATAGCCGAAGCTCGTCGGGAAGAAGAGCGGCGCGCCGTCGAGCTCGATCATGCTCTGCATGGTCTTTTGCACATCGATGGTCTCGGCGACCTTCTCCTCCTCGAGGAGCTTGACGCCGGGCATGCCCTTGATGGCGGCGGCGCCCTCGGCGTGGGCCTGGTTGTAGCCGTAGTCGTCCTTGGGACCGACATAGATGAAGCCGATCACCAGGTCCTTGGCGAAGGCCGGGCGTGGCAGCCCGATCGTGCCCGCAAGTGCCGTGGCGCCGGCGCCGAGCACAACATGACGACGAGTTGGATGGAAAATCTTTGACATGGCCCCTCACGAATTCGCAACGCGACGGGGGCGGCCGAGCAAGCGACATGCCAGACGATTCCGTCAGTGATTCCAGTTGGCCGGGAGGGCATCGCGTCGCGCTGCCCATTGAACCGTCACCATGATGTATGCAATCGCTCCGATGTGACTAAGTTTTGGGCACCGACCGGTTGTCATCCCGGCCGAGCGCAGCGGCGCATGATCCCGAAAAGTTGCAGACTTTTCGGCTAAGGATCATGCGCAAGAAAGCGAGCGAGAGCCGGGACCCATTCCGTGATGTCGACACAAACGACTTGGTGGAGGTGACGATGCTGGGTCCCGGGTCTCATGCGCTACGCGCGTTCGCCCGGGATGACAGCCAAGACATCACCCGAACGCCTCCGGCGCGAAGAACGGCGTGCCTTGAAGTTCGGGCTCGGCGAACGCCTCGAGCCGGGCGCGATGCTCGGCGAGGTCCTCGCGGAACAACGCTGCGGCAAGCGCATGCGTGAGGCGGTCGGCGCCGGCATCGACGCCCGGCACGTCGCCGGAAAGCGCACGGTGGCTGAGATGGGCGCCGTAGTTGAACAGCGACACGCGGCCGAGCCACGGGCAGGCGCCGGGCACGCTCTCGACGAGCTCGAAGCCGGGCCCGAGATAGGGATAGCGCGCGAGGTCTGGACGACGCAGCTCCACGGGCGGCGTGTAGCGGTCGCCCCATGTGGCAATGTGCGGCGCGTGCGGCGCGAATTCCGGCTGCTGCGCAAGATCGACGCGGAAGCCCGTTGCGACGATGAGCAAGTCGGCGTGGCGCGGCGCGGGTACCTCGCCGACGCGATACTCGACGCGCGCATTGGCGCGCCGCGCGGAGAAGATCGGCGCCGCAAGATGCAGGCAAAAGCCCGGATGCTTGATGACGCGATGCACCGATTCGTGCGGCGGCGGCGCGTCGAGGTCCTCCATGTAGACGGTGAGCGCCCAGCGCTCGGCGTCGCTGAGCGCGCCCCAGCCGAGGAAGTAGCCCTGGTGGGCGGAGCCCCGCGACTTGTTGACCTGCGGCAGCGCTATTCGTCGCGCATGCATGTCGACGCGCGCGGCGCCGGCTTCGAGTGCCGTGGCGGCGTTGTCCCATGCCGAGGCGCCCGCACCGAGGATCGCCACCGACTTGCCCGCAAGGCGCGCGAAGTCGATGGGCTCGCTCGTGTGGGCCGCAAGGTCGGGCCACAGATCGCGGGCGACGAAATCCGGCAGGTTGAGCCCGCCGGCGCCGTCGCGGCCGGTGGCGAAGACGAGGCGGCGCGTCCACGCTGTGCCCGGCCCATCGGGGCGCCGCAGCGCGAGCCGCACGAGGCCGGACTCGAACGCAAAGCCCGTCACCTCGACGCCGTTCTCGACCGGCAGCGACAGCACCGCCCGCAGCCACACGAGATAGTCCATCCACGTGGCGTTGCTCGCCTTGTAGAGGCTATCCCAGGCGGCGCTGCCGTGCTGCGCCTCGTACCAGGCGCGGAAGGTGAGCGACGGGATGCCACGCGCCGGGCCGGTGAGATGCTTTGGCGAGCGCAGCGTCTCCATGCGCGCGTAGGTCGTCCACGGTCCTTCGCGGCCGGCGGCGGCGCGATCGAACACCGCGATGTTGTGCACGCCCTTGAAGATCAGCCCGGCGGCGGCCGCGATGCCGAGCATGCCGGCTCCCACGACGGCCACGTCCAGCGCCGGGCTGCCGTCCGGCGCCGTGACGGCGGCCGGCCAGTTCAACGGCGGCAGGTTGAGCCGCTCGAGATCGCGGGCGACCGCGTCGTGGTGCGCCGCGATGGCGGCTTGCAGGTCGAGGCTCATACAGGCGGCGTAGAGCAGGCCGCGACCAAGCTCAAGCGATGCCGACAAGCCAGCGGCTTGCCGGCCCTCGCGCCCCTGTGCGACGCTGCGGGCAATCCTTATCTTGTGCAAGAAACTGGAGGACAGCCCCCGTGTGCCGCAACATCAAGACGCTTCATAATTTCGAGCCGCCGGCCACGCACGACGAGATCCACGCCTCGGCGCTGCAATTCGTGCGCAAGCTCTCCGGCTCGACGCATCCCTCGAAGGCCAACGAGGCGGCCTTCAACCGCGCCGTCGAGGAGGTGACGCGCATCGCGCACCAGCTTCTCGGCAGCCTCGTCAGCCACGGGCCGCCGCGCGACCGCGAGGTGGAGGCCGCCAAGGCGAAGGCGCGGGCGCAAGCGCGGTTTGCCTAGAGGACCGAAACAATCGGTCAGCGTTTCTCCGCCGTCTGTCGCCCGCCGTTCGCCGTGACCAGCGGCTCGGTCGACACGATCTCGATGCCGAAACCGGTGAGCCCCACATAGGCGCGCGGCGTCGAGGCGAGGTTGATGATCGAGACGACGCCGAGGTCCCTGAGGATCTGCGCGCCAAGCCCGATCTCGCGCCATTGCCGCGAGCGCAGCGCCTCGGCGCTCTTCTCGTCGTCGGGACCTTGCGGCTGCACCGGCACGCCGGCCGCGCCGTCGCGCAGATAGACGAGGACGCCGCGGCCCTCCTGGGCGAAGCGCCGGAGCGCCAGGCGGATGGCGTTGCCGCCGCCGAAAATGTCCTTGACCACGTGGGCGCGGTGCAGGCGCGCCGGAATCCGCTTGCCGTCGCTGATGGCGCCGAGCACGAAGGCGAAGTGCTGCACGCTGTCGAAGGGCGTCATGTAGGCGTGGCCGACAAGGTCGCCGAACTCGGTCTTCACCGGGAAGGTGGCGACACACTCGACGAGCTGCTCGCGCGCCTGGCGGTAGGAAATGAGATCGGCCACCGAGATGCGCTTGAGCTTGTGCTTTTCGGCGAAGGCGTCGATCTGCGGCCCCTTCATCACCGTGCCGTCGTCGTTGGCGAGCTCGCAGATGACGCCGACCTCGGGCATGCCGGCGAGGCGGCAGAGATCGACGGCCGCCTCGGTGTGGCCGGAGCGCATGAGCACGCCGCCGTCCTTGCTGATGAGTGGGAAGACGTGGCCGGGGCGCACGAAGTCGGCGGCGCCCATGTTGTTGTTGGCAAGCGCGCGCACCGTGTTGGTGCGCTGCTCGGCCGAGATGCCGGTGGTGAGGCCGTGGCGCACGTCGACGGAGACCGTGAAGGCGGTGCCGAGCGGCGCCTCGTTGGAGGCGACCATGGGGTCGAGATGCAGGCGCCGCGCCTGCTCGGCCGTGATGGGCGCGCAGACGATGCCGCAGGTGTTGCGGATGATGAAGGCCATCTTCTCGGGCGTGCACAGCGACGCCGCGCAGACGAGATCGCCCTCGTTCTCGCGATCGTCGTCGTCGGTGACGATGACGATCTCGCCACGGGCAAACGCCTCGATGGCTTCGTTGATGCTCTGGGACACGTAGGTCTCCCTCAATGGGACGGCGGTGCCGACAACCATGAAATCGTTCGGCGTCACCGCCCCGGACGTGGCGCGCAGGATCATTTCGGCCGTCCCGCGCGACAGCCATGCTGCCTGGTTGTTGCAGAGCTGGGTGACGGCGCCCGGTGTGACGCCAATGCGGCGGGCGAAATCCTGCCGGGAAACGCCCTTTCGCTCGATCCAATCGGTCAGCTTCATGCCCCAAGCCTAGGCTTGAGGCTGGTTTTAGTCAAACTAAAACGGGATCTCCGCTCATCTGGCGGACTTTAGCGCCTCTGAAAGGGCCAGTCGGCGGCCTCGCCCACCTGCCCGCGGTGGCGCAGGAAGTGGTCGGCCAGCACGCAGGCCATCATGGCCTCCCCCACCGGCACGGCGCGGATGCCGACGCAGGGGTCGTGACGCCCCTTGGTGACGATGTCGGTCTCGCCGCCGTGGCGGTCCACCGTCAGCCGCGGATTGAGGATCGAGGAGGTGGGCTTCACGGCAAAGCGCGCCACGATGGCCTGGCCGGTCGAGATGCCGCCCAGAATGCCGCCGGCATTGTTGGAGAGGAAGAGCGGCTTGCCGTCGTTACCGAGGCGCATCTCGTCGGCGTTGGCCTCGCCGGTCAGGGTTGCGGCGTGAAAGCCGGCGCCGATCTCGACGCCTTTCACGGCGTTGATGCTCATCATGGCGGCCGCGAGATCGGCGTCGAGCTTGCCGTAGATCGGCGCGCCGAGACCGGCCGGCACATTCTCGGCGACGATCTCCAGCACCGCGCCGATCGATGATCCCTGCTTGCGGATGTCGTCGAGATAGGTCTCGAAGCGCTGCGCCGCCTTGGCATCGGGACAGAAGAAGGGATTGTTCGCCACTTCGGCCCAGTCCCAGTTGTCGCGCGCGATCTTGTGCGGCCCCATCTGCACGAGCGCGCCGCGGACCACGACGCCGGCGAGCACCTTGCGGGCCACCGCCCCAGCCGCCACACGGCTTGCCGTCTCGCGCGCCGAGGCGCGGCCGCCGCCGCGATAATCGCGCAAACCGTATTTCACCTCGTAGGTGAAGTCGGCGTGGCCCGGGCGATACTTGTCCTTGATGTCGTTGTAGTCCTTGGAGCGTTGGTCCTCGTTCTCGATGACGAGCGCGATCGGCGTGCCGGTGGTGACCTGGCGGCCGCTCGCCTCGTCGGCGAAGACGCCGGACAGGATTTTCACGGTGTCGGACTCGCGCCGCTGCGTGGTGAAGCGCGACTGGCCGGGCTTGCGGCGATCGAGATCGACCTGGATGTCGGCCTCGGTGAGGGGAATGCGCGGCGGACAGCCGTCGACAATGCAGCCGATCGCCACCCCGTGGCTCTCGCCGAAGGTGGTGACGCGGAAGAGATGGCCGAAGGTGTTGTGCGACATCGCGGCGCCAGTGGCTTGATCCGCCACGGTCCATAAGGACAAGCGGGGGGCCGGTCAAACGGTGCTATCGCACGCGGTTACCGACAGCTCGGGCGACGACGATCGCCCGCCCCCTACCACGTTTCCTTCGAGGTGCGCACGTCGATCTCGAACGACCAGGCGTTACGCGGCTGGCGGTAGAGAAACACGAAGGTGTCGACGATGCCCTCGATGCCGATCAGGCGCCCGTCGGCGAGGCGGCTTGCCGCATCCGGCAGGCGGGTAAGCAGCTTCTCGCCGCCGATGCCGCCGTCCACCACGACGTGGCCCACATGGATGCCGTCGGGCCCGTATTCCTTGGCCATGGCTTGAGCAAGATTGCGCAGCGCCCCCTTGGCGGAATTGAAGGCGCCAAAACCCGACCGGCCGCGCAGCGAGGCGCTGGCGCCGGTGAACAGAATCGTGCCGCGGCTGCGGCCGGGATCGGCATCGGCACCTTGGGTGAGCATGCGCCGCAAGGCCTCGCGCCCGAACAGGAAGCCGCCGAAGCAGGCGGTGCGCCAGCTTTCCTCGAAGTAGGCCGCCTCCATGTCGAGGATGCGGCCGGGGGTGTTGTTGCCGGTGTTGTAGACGGCAAGCTCGAGCCCCTCGCCCACCCGTTCGAACAGCGCCGCCGTCTCAGCCTCGTTGGTGGCGTCGGCCACCACTGCAGTCGCCGCGCCGCCCGCCGCCTTGATGTCGGCCACCACGGCCTCGAGCTTTGCCTGCGTGCGGCCGGCGACGAAGACGTGAAGCCCCTCGCGGGCGAAGCGCCGCGCCAGTTGCGCGCCGAGGCCGCGGTCCGGCCCGACGCCGCTGATGACGGCTTTGCGCATTTTCGAATCCTTCCGGCTGAAGCCTGGCTGCCGCCTGATCTATGACCGCGGTGGCGGCGATCAATGGGCGATGTTGCGGATCCAGGGTGATGCCGAGCGGATGGTTCCGCTACAGCACGCGGCCGGAGGCTTCGTCGATGAGGTGCATGTGGCGCATGTGGGCGCACAGCCGCATGGGCGCGCCGACCTTGGCGGGCGCGTCGGGGTTGACGCGGCCGCAGACCTCGGTGCTGCCGAAGCGGAAGAACACCAGGGTCTCCATGCCCATCGGCTCGACCACCTCGATGGCCGCTTCGAAGGGCGCGAGCTGGCCGTCGCCGTCCGTCTTGATCTCGGTCAGGTGCTCCGGGCGCAGGCCCAAGACGAGGCCCGCCTTGCCGGCGTGGGCGCCGTAGCGGGCGGCGCGCTCGGGCGGCACCGGCAGCGCGATGCCACCCACCTTGACCCGCATGCCGCCATTGGCGCCTGACAATTCGCAAGGGACGAAATTCATGGCCGGCGAACCGATGAAGCCCGCCACGAAGCGTGTCGTCGGGTTGTGGTAGAGGTCGTTGGGCGTGCCGATCTGCTCGATGATGCCGCGGTTCATGACCACGACGCGATCGGCGAGCGTCATGGCCTCGACCTGGTCGTGGGTGACGTAGACGGTCGTGGTGCGCACCTTCTGGTGCACGCGCTTGATCTCGGTGCGCATTTGCACGCGCAGCTTGGCGTCAAGATTGCTGAGCGGCTCGTCGAACAGGAAGACCTTGGGATCGCGCACGATGGCGCGGCCCATGGCGACGCGCTGGCGCTGGCCGCCGGAGAGCTGGCGCGGCTTGCGGTCGAGCAACTCGGTGATGTCGAGGATGCGCGCCGCTTCACCGACGCGACGCGAGATCTCGGCCTTCGGGAAGTGCTTCAGTCGCAGCCCGAACGACATGTTGTCGTAGACGGTCATGTGCGGATAGAGCGCATAGTTCTGGAACACCATGGCCATGTCGCGGTCGCGCGGCGGCACGTCGTTGACCACCTCGCCATCCACCGTGATCTCGCCGCCGGTGATGTCTTCGAGCCCGGCGATCATGCGCAACGTCGTCGACTTGCCGCAGCCCGACGGGCCGACCAGGACGACGAATTCATGATCGGCGATGTCGAGGTCGATGCCGCACACCGCCTCCGTCTTGTCGTAGGTTTTTACCACCTTGCGGAGCGATACCTGCGCCATTGTACTGTCAGCCCTTCGTCGCGCCGGCTGTCAGGCCGGCGATGTAGTAGTCCATCAGGAAGGCGTAGATGATGAGCGGCGGCGCGGCGCCGAGCAATGCGCCGGTCATGATCTGGCCCCAATTAAATACGTCGCCCTTGATCAGCGTCGTCACGATGCCGACCGGCAGCACGAGCTGGTCGGTCGATGTCGTGAAAGCGAGCGGGTAGAGGAACTGCGCCCAGCTCACCGTGAAGGCGAAAATGGTGGCCGCGATCAGCCCGGGCAGCGCCACCGGGATGAAGACCTTGAACAGGATCTGACGGTAGTTGGCGCCGTCCATGAGCGCCGCCTCGTCAAGCTCCTTGGGGATCGAGGCGAAGTAGCCGATCATGATCCAGGTGCAAAACGGGACCGACAAAGTCGGATAGAGCAGAAGCAGCACCCACCAGCGATTGATCAGCTGGATGCCGGTCCAGTCGTGGAAGACCGCGAACATCTTGAAGAGCGGCAGGAACAGCAGCGTATCGGGGATCAGGTAGGTCAGGAACACGCCCGTCGCGAGCGTGGCGGAGCCCCAGAAGCGCATGCGCGACAGGGCGAAGGCGGCCGGCACGCTGATCAGCATGGTGATGGTCACGACGCAGATCGAGACGATTGCCGAGTTGCGGAAAAACATGAGGTATTGAGAGGAACCGAGCAGCTCGGCGTAGTTGCTCAAGGTGGGATGCGAGACCCACCAGGGGTTGGCGGCGGCCG
This sequence comes from uncultured Alphaproteobacteria bacterium, assembly GCA_963812775.1. GTDB lineage: Bacteria > Pseudomonadota > Alphaproteobacteria > Rhizobiales > Beijerinckiaceae > CAWEWH01. The sequence continues at coordinate 308,709 of CAWEWH010000008.1, read as the reverse complement.
AAATCTCCGCGCTCGATTTCAGCGAGGTGATGAACATGTAGATGGGCGGCGTCAGGAAAAAGATCGCGAACAGCACGAGGAAGAAATACGACCAGCGCAAGGCCCAGCGCCGATCCCGGCTCATGCTGCCGTAGCGAGACCGCGTCGGCGCGCCCTTCTGGTGGGTCATGGTCACGGCGGTCATGACGCTTCGTTCCCCCTTCGCGTGATGTCGCGCAGGATGAAGAAGGCGGCAACGGCAAGGATCGGCACCATGAACAGCGAGATTGAGGCACCGAGCGGAATGTCGGCGCTCAGGATGCCGAGCGAGAACGCCCAGGTGGCGAAGACGTGCGTGCTGTCGCCAGGACCGCCGTTGGTGAGGATGCGCACGATGTCGAAATTGGCGAAGGTGACGATCAGCGAGAACAGCGCCGTGATGGCGATGATGTTGCGCATCATCGGCAAGGTCACGAACCACATGCGCTGCCACCAATTGGCGCCGTCGATGGCGGCGGCCTCATAAAGCTGCTCGGGCACCGATTTCAGCGCCGCCAGGTACATGATCATGAAGAACGGCGCGCCGACCCAGATATTGACCAGGATCACCGAGAAGCGCGCCCAATTGGTCTGGCCGGTCCAAGCGATTGGATCGATGCCCATGAGGGCGAGAAGCCAGTTGAAGGCGCTGTAGGAGGGATCGAAGAGCCATAGCCAGGCGAGCGTCGACATGGCCGGCGGGATGACCCAGGGCACGAGCAGCATGCCGCGCCACTTGCGCTGCCCCTTGGCCGGAATGTTGTGGACGAAATGTGCGACGATGAAGCCGATGAGCGCTTTGAAGATCACCGCCGTGATGGCGAAGACGCAGGACTGGCGCACCACCATCCAGAACGTCTCGCGCTTGAACAGAAACTCGAAATTGCCGAAGCCGACGAAGCGCTGCATCGACTTGTTCAGGGTCGCCAATTGAACCGAGTAAAAGGCCGGGTAAGCGACGAGGAGCGCGATGAGCAGGATGAGCGGCAGCGTCATCAAGAAGGCGATCGTCGACTTGCGCTGCATCATGCGGCGCAGCCCCGATCGCCTGGCTGTCGGGCGCGGAAGAACGACGCCTTCCATCACCACATTGGCCATTCAATCCTCCTCACGATCCAAGGCAGCGGGGCGGGCCGTCGCGACTTGCCGCGAACAGCCCGCCGCATTGCTTCACGAGCGCATCATGCCTTCGAGCTCGCTCTCGGCCCACGAGAGCGTCTTCTCCATCGACTCGCCCTGCATGTGGCGCACGACCATCTTGGTCATGATCGCCTGCGTGTAGATCTGGTGGGCGATCTTGGGCGGCGCCTCACTCGCGGCGATCGACAGGACCTGATGGTTGTGGGGGTTCGGGTAGTGATAGAGCGTGCCTTTCGGCGGCTCCACCTCGGCCCAGACCTTGAGAGTGCTCAGGTTGGCAAACGAGGGGATATCGTAGCCGCCGCTCGCCGCCACCAGTCGCTCGACGTTTGCCGGCTGCGACAGGTGGACGAGGAGGCTCTTGACCGCCGACTTGTTCTTGCCGAACGCCCAGGTGCACAAAAAGAAGGGAAGGAACGGCGCGAAACGTCCCTTGGGACCCGTCGGGAACCCATGGGTCCAGCATTGCTCGGCGACCTGGGGCGCGTCACGTTTGGCCACCGCCCAGGCGCTCGGTGGATTCATGATGAGCGAGGCTTTGCCTTGGATCAGCATCTTGTTGTTGTCGGAGTCGTTCCATGCCGGGATTTCGGAGGGCATGAAACTCGCGAGCTTCTTGTAGTAGTCGAGCGCCTGGCGCACCGCGTCGGACTTGACCGTTATCTTCGAGTTCTTGTCGACCAGCACGGCTCCGAAGGCGTGGAAGAAGGCGCCAGCGGAATCGACCGAGTCGGAACGTCGTGCCGAGACCGATGCCGAACGGAAAACCGGCCTTCTGACAGGCTTCGGCGGCCTTCAGGAACGTGTCGAGGTTCCAGTTATCGGCGTTTGGCGGGCCGCCGGCCGGATACATGGCCTGGATGTCGATGCCGGCATGCTTTTTCAACAGGTCGATGCGCGAGCACGGGCCCTTGATCTGGCTGCCAATCGTGCCTGGAACAGCGAGCCACTTGTCGCCGGAACGGCCGAGATATTCCACAGTTGGATTGACCGCGCCGTTCTGCTTGATCAGCGGCTCCATGATGTCGTTCATGGGCTCGAGCAGTTCGGCATAGGCCTGGGTGTCCCAGACGCTGCCGGCGTTCAGGAGATCGTGGCCGCTCTTGGCTTGCGCCTCGGCCGCCATGGTCAGCCTGAGCTTCTCGCCCTGCGAGGTGATGTAGTCGATCTGGACGTTGACCTTCTCCTTCTCGCCCCATTCCTCGATGATTTTCCGCGACACGTCGTTGGCGCCGGGCACCCAATGGTCCCACAGGCCGACCGACAGCTTGCCGGCCGCATGGGCGCCGCGGACATAAGGCATGGCGATCAAGGCCGTGCTGGCCGCCGTCGTGGCGAGAAGGCGCCGGCGCGTGATCGTGCGTGAATTCTCAGAAGTCATCGCGTTTCCTCCGCGTCTGCGGGCCGGAGGAGCGTTCTTAATGCAGCGATACTTCCATCGCCGCGGGCGCTCTGACGGCCCTGTCCTCGGATGAGGATGGCAGACACTAACACCTTTGCGCGCCGCGCCAATAGTCAGAAAGACGGATGGGAGCCGCGCGCCGACGGCGCGGGCGGCTGCTCCGGTTGCATGGCGCCCTAGGCGGCGACCCTCAGCGCGACGGGGTGCGCGGCCGCGGCCGCGGCGACGCGCACCGGCTCGGCCGGCGCGCCGGCCCATTCGCTGTTGGGCGGGATTTCCTCGCCCTTCATGACGAGGGTGAGCGGGCCGAGACGCGCATAGTCGCCGACGCGAGTGTCGTAGAGGACGGTCGCGCCGGCCCCGATGGTGACGCCGTTGCCGAGCATCGATGCGGCCGACCTTCATGACGCGGTCCTCGTAGAGATGCGTCTGCAGGGCGGCGAGCGAGTTGATGCTGACGAAGTCGCCGACCTTGACGCAGTCGAACTCGGTGATGTCGGTGGTGTCCATGTAGACGCCCTTGCCGAAGCTGGGCGCCGAACAGGCGCAGCGTCCAGGGCAGGCATGGGCGTGCCGCGCAGGTGATCGAGCAGCACCTTGCCGGCGAGCCCCCAATAGAGCACGGCCACCGCCTCGGTGCGCATCGCCCACCACGACCACATCGGCTTCATGACCGGCTTGTAGACGCCCATGAGCAGCCACTTCATCGCTCGCCACCGTGAAGGTCATCACCAGCGAGATGGCGACGGCGAGCGCGATGAACAGCGGGATGAGCACGGGCGAAATTGGCGGTGCAGAATCGACGGCGCGCAGAGATCTCGACCGCGATGGTGCCGCAGGTGATGAACAGCATCGTCGGCAACGACGGTGTGAAGGCCTCGAACAGCATGCGGCCGGCGCGGCGCCAGCGCGACGGCTCGTAGGTCCAGTTGGCCGAGATGCCGGCGACCTTCTGGCGGGTCGGCAGCTTGCATCGGCGGGGAGCCGAACCAGGTGTCGCCGGCCGAGAGCGCCTCGTTGGCGGGCGGCTTCGACTTGATGCCGATGAGCGCCCCTTCCGGGATGATGGCGCCGGGCGGCACCACCGCGTCGTTGCCGACGAAGACGCGCGCCCCCGGTCTCCACCTTGCGCAAGGTCATCTAGCCGCGGCGCACTTCCTCGTCGCCGAGCACCACCTCGTCGGCGATGAAGCTCTTCTCGCCGATGTCGGTGAGGTCGTAGCGGCCGGCGAGATTGCGTGGAGATCTCCGCGCCCTTGCCGATCTTGGCGCCCATCAGCCGGTACCAGGCGCGCATGTAGACGGTGGCGTAGAGCGAGGACAGCGTCTCGAGCGTCACCTCGGTCGCCAGCGCCACGATCCATTTGCGCACGTAGAAGCCGCTGTAGATCGAATAGGTGCCCTCGCGGACGCGCGGCAGGACGAGCCAGCGCACGGCGGCGATGAGCAGCACCGTGGCGGCGATCAGGCACATGCGCGGTCGGCCAGGCGAGCAGCGGCAGATACCAGAGGTAGCTCACCTGCGCGAAGGTCGCGAGCGATGCTCGTCGATCTGGTCGAACAGGTAGAAGGCCGGGAAGATCGGCAGCAGGCTCGACCGGCGGCAAGCACGAGCAGCGCGGTGCGATAGACGAGGCCGAGACAGCTCTTGCGCGACGCGGCCGGCGCGTCGGCCGGCTGCGGGCAGCGCCGCGACATCGACGCGTGCCGACCTTGCGGCCGGGCGAGCCGTCCCAGATCTCGGCGTCGCCGACGCGCGTGTCCGGCGCGATCGGCGGTGAGGTCGCCGAGCTCGGCGCTCGTCGCCGATGACGACGTCATGGCCGATGACGCAGGAGGTGCCGACATAGGCGTCGTCGCCGATGTCGATCGTGCCGATGACGAGCTCGTTGCCGATCGACCTCGGCGTTGGCGAACTTGACCTTGCCGCCGATGGCGTGCACGCGGTCGCCGATCGAGACGAGGTCGATCGCGCCGCGCATCGATCTCGGCGATGATCGCGTCGCGGCCGACCTGGGCGCCGAGCGCGCGCAGGTAGAAGCGCATCACCGGCGAGCCCTGCAGCCATTTGATGTGGACGAGCGGCCGAGCAGGCGCTGCGACAGCCACCAGCGGAAATAGTAGACGCCCCAGAGCGGATAGCGGCCGGGCTTGGTGCGGCCGAGGATCAGCCATTTAGCCGCGATGGCGACGACGCCGTCACCGACGTTGATGGCGACGTAGACGCCGAGCAGGATCGACAGCTCGGCGCCGAAGCCGGTAGTCCTCGCCCGACGAGCAGCATGTAGGTGACGAAGATGCCGAGCCACTGCGCCGTCGTCAGCGCCGAGGATGAACGGCAGCGCCGCGGCCTGGGCGAGGCCGCAGAGGAAGCGGCGCATGCAGCGGCGGCGGCGCGAACGACAGATCGCGCGGCGGCGCGGCCGCCGCGCCGCCGCTTGCCGCGTCGAGCCGCGCGCCGATGCGCGCGCAGGCTGCGCGCGCGCGTAGACGTCCTGCAGCGTGATCGATGGCGAGCGCCGGCGTCTCGCGCACGGCCGAGACGAAGCGCGCGGCGAGCAGCGAATGGCCGCCGAGATCGGTGAAGAAGTCGGCCTCGAAGCGCGATGCGCCTGGCCGCCGAAGACGCGCTTGGCGGCCGTCGAGCAGCGCCGCCTCGGTCGTCGTTGCGCGGCGTCCTCCTGCTCGCCGGCGCGTCGGCGGCGGTCGAGCTCGGCGAGCGCGCAGCGCCTTGCGGTCGACCTTGCCGGAGGTCAGCCGCGGCAGCGTCTCGACGATCTCGAAATGCGACGGGATCATGTAGGGCGGCAGCTCGCTCGCGCAGCGTCAGCGCGCAGCGCCGCCCGGTCGATCGCGACGCCGGCCGTTCGAGCACGAGGAAGGCGACGAGCCGGTCGATGCCGTCGTCCTGGCGCAGCACCACGGCGGCCTGCGCGACGCCCGGCAGCGCGCGCGAGCTTGGTCTCGATCTCGCCGAGCTCGACGCGGAAGCCGCGGATCTTGACCTGGTCGTCGATGCGGCCGTGGAAGACGATGTTGCCGTCCGCGTCGAGGCTGACGGCGTCGCCCGAGCGGTAGAGGATCGGGTCGCTGCCGTCGCTCGGGAACGGATTGGCGATGAATTTCTCGGCCGTCAGCTCGGCGCGGCCGAGATAGCCCGTTGGCGACGCCGGGGCCGCCGATGAGCAGCTCGCCCTGGCACGCCGGGCGGCAGCGACGTTGAGACTCGTCGTCGACGACGTAGCAGCTGTAGTTCGGGATCGGCCGGCCGATGGTGACCGGCTCGCCCGGCGCGCACCTCGGCGGCCGTCGCGACGACCGTCGCCTCGGTCGGGCCCTAGGTGTTGAAGAAGCGCCGGCCCGGCTTCGCCCAGCGCTCGACCAGCGCCGGCGGCAAGCGCCTCGCCGCCGAGCGAGGATGAGGCGCACGCGACGGAACGTCGCGCGGCAGCATGGCGAGCAGCGTCGGCACGGTGTCGAGCACGGTGACGCCGGCTTCGCGCAGGATGTCGGGCAGGCGCTCGACGTCGCCGATCATCGCGGGGCGTGGCGACGAACAGCGTCGCGCCCGACCAGATAGGGCACCCAGATCTCCTCCATCGACAGATCGAAGGCGACGGAGGCGCCCTGGAACATCACGTCGTCCGCGCTGCAGGCCGTAGACCTCGTTGGCGGAGCGCAGGAAATGGCAGATGTTGCGATGCGTGATGACGATGCCCTTCGGCGCGCCGGTCGAGCCGGAGGTGTAGATGAGGTAGGCGGGATGATCGGCGGTGAGGCCGGCGCCGCGCGGATCGAGCGGCGTCATGTCGGTCGGATCGTCGAGATCGGCGCTGGTCAGGACCGGCCGCTTGGCGGCGGCGGCCTTGCCGCGGGAGGCTTCGTCGGTCAGGAGCGCCTTGGCGGCGGCGTCGGCAAGGCAGGTGCGCGATGCGCTCGACGGGCGCTTCGGCATCGAAGGGCAGCCAGGCGGCGCCCGACTTGGTGATGGCGATCTGGGCGATGAGCAGCTCGACGCTGCGCGGCATCCATAGGCCGACCACGTCGCCGGGCCCGATGCCGGCGCGCGTCAGGCCGCGGGCGATGGAATCGCTTGCCGCGTGAACCTGCGCATAGGTCCACACCCCGCCCTCGGCCACGTAGGCGATACGATAGCCGCGGGCCGCGGCGGTGGTGGCGAACAATTCGGCGAGCACTTCGTCACGAACGAGATCGGGACGCAACGCGCCGCGAAGGACGGCCGCCTCCGCCGTTGCGCGGACCGCTGCCTCCAAATCGCGATCACTCACCAATCTGTTCATCCAAACGCTCCCGCCCCCGTGAAGGCGCAAACGCTCCCGACCACGCGCAAGTGCACGCGAGACCCGATGGTCGCGATGGTCGGGTAGACGCCCCCCTCGTTTCGTGCCGCCGGCGCTGGGCCCTTCCCGCACCGACGACCAGGCTGATTTTACTTCAGCTCAGGCTGACTTATGGGGGGTAGTGACTGAACCGGCGATGAACGCTCTTTTCCACAGAAATTTCAGCCACATCGCATTGACGCCTGTTGCCGAAAAGCAGCCGCCCTTTTGGCGACGAGATCATGCGCAGGATCAAGACGTTGGAGCGTCGACGCGATGGCGTGGATGAGCTTCGCCGCCGCCCTCACTCAGCTGGGCGGCGGGGCGGCACTTGCGGGCGTCAAGCGAGACCACGCAAAGGCACCGTCGCGGAGCACCAGGACGCGTCCCTGCCAGATCGGGCAGCGTAGCGCCGCCTCGGGCGCCAGACCGGCCAGGAGCGCCAGCAACACCCGCGCGACGCCGCCATGCGCCACCATCACCGTGTCCCGCTGCAACGTTTCGACCGTTGCGCTGACCCGCGCCGCGAGGTCGGCATAGCTTTCGCCGCCTGGCGTCGCATAGCACCATTTGCCGTTCTCGCGCGCCGCGAAGTCCGCCGGCCAGCGCTGCCGGACCTCCTTCAGGGTGAGGCCTTCCCAGGTGCCGAAGGACATTTCCTTGAGCCGCTCGTCGACCCGGTAGCCGTCGGGCGGCAGCGCCATGGCGGCGCGGGCGATCTCCATGGTGCGCCGCGCCCGCACCAGAGGGCTCGCCACATAGTCGAGCGCCGCCACGGATGTCGCCGCGAGGCCCTTGAGGATGACCGCCGCGTCGGCGGCCTGGCGCTCGCCCACGGCATTGAGCGGCAGGTCCAATTGGCCCTGCAGGCGCCCGGCGGCGTTCCAGTCGGTCTCGCCGTGCCGGAGGAAGTAGATGGTGGGTCGTTGCGACGGCGCTGCCACCCAGCCCGGTCACTCGTTGACGATGGAAATGTCGGGCGCCTCGGGATGCTTCATGCCGACGACGTGATAGCCGGCATCGACATGTTGCACCTCGCCGGTGACGCCCCGCGACAGGTCGGACAAGAAATAGACGCCGGCGTCCCCCACCTCCTCGATGGTGACCGATGCGGCGCAGCGGCGAGTTCACCTCGTTCCACCTGATGATGTAGCGCAAGTCGCCGATGCCGGAGGAGGCGAGCGTCTTGATCGGGCCGGCCGAGATGGCGTTGACGCGGACGCCGGCGGTGCCGAGATCGACCGCCAGATAGCGCACGCTCGACTTCGAGCGCCGCCTTGGCGACCCCCATGACGTTGTAGTGCGGCATCCACTTCTCGGCGCCGTAATAGGTGAGCGTCAGGATCGAGCCGCCCGGCCGCATCAGCTTCTCGGCGCGCTGCGCGTCAGGCCGTACCAGCGAATAGCACCGAGATCAGCATGGTGCGGCTGAAATTCTCCTCGCTGGTGTCGACGTAGCGGCCGTCGAGCTCGTCCTTGTCGGAGAAGGCGATGGCGTGGACGAGGAAATCGAGGCCGCCCCACAGGCGCTCGACCGCCGCGAAGACGGCGTCCATGCGTCTCTGTGTCGGTCACGTCGCAATGGCCCACCACATGCGCGCCGAGCTCGGCAGCCAGCGGCTCGACGCGCTTCTTCAAGGCGTCGCCCTGGTAGGTCAGCGCCAGATCGGCGCCATGGGCACGCACCGCCTTGGCGATGCCCCAGGCGAGGGAGCGGTTGTTGGCGAGGCCCATGATAAGCCCGCGCTTGCCGGCCATGAGCGCCGAGGACGTTTGAACGTTTGCCATTGTGTTCGGATCAGCCTTGGGCGCCGCCGCCATGCTGGGATGGGCATCCTTAGCCCAGCCGGGAATGGGACGAAAGCAGGAATAGGCGCGCCCGCCACGGTGTCTATGGATCGGAACTTCGAGGCGATCCGAGCCGGCAATGCAGGCGAGCCGATGCACCTGGAATGGCGAGACGGTCATGCGGTCACGGCATGCCTCTTGGCTCTTGGCAGCATGGCCGTTGCTGGGCCACATTGGCGGCTCCCCGAGCCTGCCCGGTGAGCTCATGCTGCGCAACGAATTGGAAGAGCATATCCCGCACTTGCGCCGCTATGCGCGGGCGCTCGCCCGCAACCGCGACGTGGCCGACGACCTCGTGCAAGAGACCCTGCTCAGAGCGCTCGACGCCGAGCTGCGCTGGCGCGGCGGCAATCTGCGCGTCTGGCTGTTCACCATCCTCACCAACCTGAACCGCAATCGGCTGCGCTCGCTCGTGCGGCGCGCGCCCCATGACGGCATCGAGGCGATCGACGCGGCGCATCCGACGCCCAGCACCAACGGCGAGAGCCGCGACATCACCCGGGCGCTGGAGAGCATCAGCACCGAGCAGCGCGAGGTCTTGCTGCTCGTGGCGCTCGAAGGCTTGAGCTATGCCGATTGTGCGCGCGCGCTTGCGGTGCCGGTCGGCACGGTGATGTCGCGCCTGTCGCGGGCCCGCGCCGCCTTCAGGAATGCCCTCGACACCGGCAAGCCGGCCGGCGCGCATCTGCGAGTGGTCAAATGAAGGGCCGGCCTTCCGACATTGCCGAGAGCGACCTGCACGCCTATGCGGACGGCTCGCTGCCGGCCGCCAAGCTCGCCGCGGTCGAGGCGCATCTTGCCCGCCACCTCGAGGACAGCGCGCGGGTGGCGGAATGGCGCCAGCAATCGAGCCTGCTGCACGGCACCTTCGATCCCGTGTTGAGCGAATCCGTGCCGCTGCGGCTGTCGCCGTTTCGTCTCGCCGGCCGGCGGGCGAGCGCGCGAGCCCGGCCGCGGGCCATCGCCATCGCGCTGCTCGCATTCGCGGCCGGCCTCGGCAGCGGCGCGCTGATCATGCTCGGGCTCTTGTCCCTCGACCGCCGACCCGTTCCGGCCATCGTGTCGGGCGCCGAGGCGCTGGCCTCGCGGGCGCTCGCGGCGCACCGGACCTTCACGGCCGAGGTGCGCCACCCCGTCGAGGTGGGCGCCGCCGACGAAGCGCATCTCGTGCAATGGCTGTCGAAGCGGCTCGACTACAAGATCAAGGCGCCTGACCTGCGCCCCGAGGGTTTCTCGCTGCTCGGCGGGCGGCTCTTGTCGACGGACGACGGCCCGGCCGCGCTGCTGATGTTCGAGAATGCCAGGGGCGAACGGCTGACGCTCTTCTGCACCAAGGCCGGCGGCCCGGAAACGTCATTCCGCTACGCGCAGAATGCCGGCAGCGCCGCCTTCTATTGGGTGGACGCGCAAGCCGCCTACGCGCTGTCGGGACCCGCCGACCGCGAACGGCTGATGCGCATCGCCAAGCGCGTCTACGAGGCGCTCGAGCGACCGGGGCGCGACTCGTAAGAACTCGATCCCCTTCCCTCGCCCGGCCTGCGCGCGGTCTCACCGGGGATGACACGGAGAATGAGGCGATGAAGATTTGCGTCGTCGGCGCGGGCGCCATCGGCGGCCTCTTGGCCGCCAAGCTCAGCCGGGCCGGCGAGCAGGTGACCGTGATCGCGCGCGGGCCCCATCTCGCGGCCATCCGCGCCCATGGGCTGAAGCTCGTCGAGGAAGGCGGGACCGAGACCGTCGCCAAGCTCGCGGCCACCGACAAGATCGCCGAGGCCGGCCCGCAGGATCTCGTCGTCCTCGGCATGAAGGCGCATCAGGTCGCCGCCGTCGTCGGCGACCTGCCGGCGCTCTACAGGCCCGACACCATGGTGCTCACCGCGCAGAACGGCATTCCGTGGTGGTATTTCTTCAAGCACGGCGGCCCCTACGAAGGCCGCCAGCTCGAAAGCGTCGATCCCGGCGGCGTCATCGCGGCCAACCTGCCGCTCGAGCGCGTGCTCGCCTGCGTCGTCTATCCGGCCGCCGAGATCATCGCAGCCCGGCGTCATCAAGCACATCGAGGGCAACCGCTTCTCGCTGTCGGAGATCGACAACACTCGAGTACGCCGCGCATCAAGGCAGGTTTCGGAGACGCTGACGAAGGCCGGCTTCAAGGCGCCCGTCGTGTCCGACATCCGCGCCGAGATCTGGACGAAGCTGTGGGGCAACCTCAGCTTCAATCCGGTCAGCGCGCTGACCCACGCGACGCTTCGAAGACCTCTGCCGCTATCCGCTGACGCGCGGCGCTCGTCGCCGACATGATGCGCGAGGCGCAGGCCGTCGGCGAAGCGCTCGGCATCCGCTTCCGCATTCCGATCGAGAAGCGCATCGCCGGCGGCGAGGCGGTCGGCCCGCACAAGACGTCGATGCTGCAGGACATCGAGGCCGGCCGCGCCGGTCGAGGCCGATGCGCTGATCGGCTCGGTGATCGAGCTCGGCCGCATCGCCGACGTGCCGACGCCGCATCTCGACGCCGCCTACGCCCTGGTCAAGCTGCTGAGCAAGACGCTGTCCGACCAGCACGGCCGGCTGCGCGTCGCCAAGCCTGATCCTCGCCTACGCTCGATGAGATGAACAACCATGGCCAGAAGCTCAACCCTTCGCCAGCTGATGTCGGCAGGCGCCGACGACGCCACCGCGCATCGCCGCGCCGGGCACGGGCGGCGCTCACCTATGGCGGCTTGCGCGCGCTGGTCGACGAGACGATCGCGCTCGCTCAACGGCTTCGGCATCGGCCGCAGCGACCGCGTCGCGCATCGTGCTGCCGAACGGGCCCGACATGGCGACCGCCTTCGTCGGCCATCGCGTCCGGCGCCACCGCAGCGCCGCTCAACCCCGACCTACAAGGCCGACGAGTTCGAATTCTACCTGTCGGACATCAAGGCCAAGGCGCTGGTCGTCGAAGCGGGCAGCAACTCGCCCGCCGTGACGGTCGCGAAGAAGCTCGGCATCAGTCTCGTACGCTGCACGCCCGAGCACGCAGCAGGGCGCCGGCGCGTTCTCGCTCACGCTGCGGACGGGCGCCGCGGAGAGCTGCGCGGCCGGGCTATGCCGAGGCCGACGACATCGCGCTGATCCTGCACACCTCCGGCACGACGTCGCGGCCGAAGATCGTGCCGCTGTCGCAGCGCAATGTCAGCGTCTCGGCCGGCAACATCGCCGAGACGCTGGCGCTTCACGGCGAACGATCGCGGCCTCAACATCATGCCGCTGTTCCACATCCACGGGCTGATGGCCGGCGTGCTGGCGCCGCTGTCGGCCGGCGGGCGCGTGTTCTGCACGCCGGGCTTCAATGCGCTGCGGTTCTTCGCCTGGATGGATGAGGCGAAGCCGACCTGGTACACGGCGGTGCCGACCATGCACCAGGCGATCCTGACGCGCGCGAGCGGCAACCAGCGACATCATCGCGCGCCATCCGCTGCGCTTCGTGCGCTCCTCGTCCTCGTCGATGCCGCCGCAGGTGATCGCCGAAGCTCGAGGCCACCTTCGGCGCGCCGGTGATCGAGTCCTACGGCATGACGGAAGCCTCGCACCAGATGGCGTCCAATCCGCTGCGCGGGGCGCGCAAGCCGGGCGTCGGTCGGCATCGCCGCCGGGCCCGAGATCGCCATCATGGGCGAGGACGGCGAGCTGCTGCCGCCCGGCGAGATCGGGCGAGATCGTCATCCGCGGCGACAACGTCACCAGGGGCTACGAGAACAACCCCAAGGCCAATGCCGAGGCCTTCACCAACGGCTGGTTCCGCACCGGCGACCAGGGCGTGATGGACGCCGAGCGCTACGTCAGCCTCACCGGCCGGCTGAAGGAGATCATCAACCGCGGCGGCGAGAAGATCTCGCCGCGCGAGGTCGACGAGGTCCTGATGGACCACCCGGCGGTGCTGCAGGTGGTGGTCTTCGCGATGCCGCACGACAAGCTCGGCGAGGAAGTCGCCGCCGCCGTCGTGCTGCGCGGAGGGCAATGCGGCCTACGAGAAGGAGCTGCGCGACTTCGCTGCGCAGCGGCTCGCGCGCCTTCAAGGTGCCGCGCAAGATCGTGTTCCTCGAGCAGATTCCGCTGGGCGCGACCGGCAAGCTGCAGCGCATCGGCCTGGCGGAGAAGCTGGGGTTGGTGTGAGATTTAGTCGTCATGGCCGGCCTTGTGCCGGCCATCCACGTCTTTGTCTTCTTTGCCAAGCAAGGCGTGGATGCCCGCGACAAGCGCGGGCATGACGAAAGGCGCTACCGCCGCTCCACACACACGCGCTTGCGCCGCGACCCGTCCGGCTGGCGGCCGAACGTCACCTGCTTGATCTGTCCCACCGGACAGGTGCCGTCGTCGACGAGGACCGAACGGCCGGCGCGGATCGAGCCCTCGCGCGGCTCCTTCTTGAGGATGATGCGCCGCTGCTGCGCGTCGGCCGCGCTCGCCGACATGAGCAGCAGCACCGCAGCCAGCGACACGCGCCTCATCATCGGCATGGACCCTCCGGCCGCGATGCTACACCGGTTCACGGTGGAAGCGCCAAGGACCGCATTGAGGACCGGATTGAGGACCGAATTGAGGACGCGCAGGGGACGCGGAACGGGCGCGCAACGTTGCGTGGCGAGGTGGATTGGCGATCGGTCCGCTCCTCACCCTTTTGAAGAGAGTCGACACGGGGTCTTGCCGCCGCGTCCCACACTCTCGGAGAGATTGAAGACGGTCTCGCGGCCGCGCCTCACCCTCCTTAAGAGAGTCAAGGTGCTGCCGGATGATGCTGGCGGACTTAAGTCTTCTGCTTCTCGGCAGTGGCGGCCTTGCGCTGGCGCATCAGCGCCTCGAGCTCGGGGTCCGGCTTCTCGGGCAGCACGACGTCGACGGTGGCGATCAGGTCGCCCGCCCCGTCCTTGGCGGGCAGGCCCTTGCCGCGCAGACGAAAGTTCCTGCCGCTCGAGGTCATCGGCGGAATGGTCATCTCGACGGTGCCGTCGAGCGTCGGGATGCGCACCTTGCCGCCGAGCACCGCATCCTCCAGCTTGACCGGAAAGCGCGTGCGCAAGTTCTTGCCCTCGGCCGTGAAGCGGTCATGCGAGGCGATCTTGACGGTGAGCAGCACGTCGCCGGGCTCGCCGCCGAACGGGCTCGGCTCGCCGAGGCCCTTGAGGCGGATGACCTTGCCGTCGCCGACGCCGGTCGGGATGGTGACATCCACCTCGCGGCCGGTGGAGAGCTGCAGGCGCCGCATGCCGCCGTGGATCGCCTCTTCGAGGCTGATGACGAGGGTCGCCGACACGTCCTGGCCGGCCGGGGCGCCGCCGGCCCCGGCGCCGCCACGGCGGGCGTTGCGCATGCCCTCGCCGAACAGGTTGGTGAAAAGGTCCTGCGGGTCGAATTGCTGGCCGCGCGCGCGCCCCGCGAAGGGTCCGCCCTGGCCGAAGCCGAAATGGAAGGTCTCGTAGCCAGCCTCGCGGGGATCGCCGCGGCCGGCGCCAAAACCCTCGAAGCCCGCGAAACGCGGCTTGCCCTCGGCGTCGATCTCGCCGCGGTCGAACTGGCCGCGCTTGTCCTTGTCGCCGAGGATCTCGTAGGCGGCGTTGGCTTCGGCGAAGCGCTCCTTGGCCTTCGGGTCCTTGTTCTGATCGGGGTGCCAGGCCTTGGCGAGCTTGCGGAAAGCCTTCTTGATCTCGCCTTCGCTCGCCGAGCGGGACACTCCCAGAACCATGTAAGGGTCACGCATGGACAATAGCTCCCCGGGCGCTGCCTCGGCGGCGCCCATCTTGTCGCTCATATGGGGCCAGTGTTGCCCTGTTGCAACGCGGGAGGACCGTGCCTGCGTATGATCCCGAAAAGTGTGAGCGGTTTTCGGATAAGATCATGCGCCAGATCAAAAAAACATAGCGCGCGATCCGATTTCAAAGAAATCGGATCGCGCGCTAGGCCGGCTTCTTCCACGGCTTGATGTCCTTGATGGCCCAGTCCCGGCCGCTCGGCCGGCAGGCGGTGCCTTGCAGCGTGCTTTCCAGGCGCTGGCCGTTCAGCTCGGCGATGAAGGCGCGGCAGACCTCGTCGGAATTCACGAACGGCTGGCCGACCGGGATGAACGAGCCCTTCATGCCGGTGTCGGGGTTGTGCCAGGTGGCGCTCGAGCCGTTGCCGACCGGATCGAGCGCGATGGCGAGCGCCCCCTTGGCGCGGCGCCAGTCCTCGCCGGTGAGCTCCGGCGACAGAGGCGACGGCGGTTTCGCGACGGAGCCGGTCGGCTCCTGGTCGCTCACCAGGGAGGAGATGGGAAACGACATGCCGCAGCCGGCGAGCGGGATGGCGGCAATCAGCACGGCCGCCAAGACAAAGCGGGACGCGCGCCCTTCATGAGCCGGCGCCCCTCCCCTATAAGACCAACGCAACTGCAAGACGCCCACTGGAGCGGCCACCCAAAGTCCCAGCCTGGAGTAAAGCCGTGAACCCCTTAACATCCGGTGACTTCTCGGGAGCGACCGACCCCTGGGCGCTGTTCCAGGCGTGGTTCGACGATGCGGTGAAGGGCGAGCCGCGGGACCCGACCGCCATGGCGCTGGCCACCATCGACGCCGACGGCATGCCCAATGTCCGCATCGTGCTGATGAAGGGCTTCGATGCCCAAGGCTTCGTGTTCTACACCAACTCCGAAAGCGCCAAGGGCTGCGAGCTCGACGCCGCCAAGCGAGCGGCCATCGCCTTCTACTGGAAGTCGCTCAACCGGCAGGTCAGGGCGCGCGGCACAATCGAGCGGGTGAGCGAGGCGGAATCCGATGCCTATTATGCGACCCGCCCCTATGGCGCCCGCATCGGCGCCTGGGCGAGCGACCAGTCGCGCGTCCTCGATGCCCGCGCCACGCTCGAGGCGCGCGTCAAGGACTACGAGACGAAATATCCGGAAGGCTCAGCCGTGCCGCGCCCGCCGCACTGGCTCGGCTATCGGCTCACGCCGCGCGTCATCGAGTTCTGGCACGACCGGCCGTTTCGCCTGCACGACCGCATCGTCTTCCGCCGCGCCGCGCCCGACAAAGCGTGGGCGAAGGAGCGGCTCTATCCGTAGCGGGCGACGCGTGTCTTGCTCGTTTACTCGACCACGGTGATCGCCTCGGCCAGATCCGCCCGGCGCGTGCGAAAGCCGTTGGCCTTGTGGCCCTCGTCGGCGTAGCCGAACGACATGCCGCAGACGACCTGGCGCGTGTCGGGAATATCGAAATAGGTGTGCAGGAAGGGCGAGCAGCGGGCGAGCGCCGCCTGCGCGATGGTGGCGATGCCGAGGCTCTGAGCGGCCAGCATCAGGCTGCCGAGATAGACGCCGCAATCGAGAACCCCGTAGACGCCGAGCTCTTTCTCGGTCGTCATGATGAGCACGTGCGGCGCCCCGAACAGCCGGAAATTGTCGAAGGCCTGCTTGGTCGAGGCGGCGCGGTCGCCGCGCGCGATGCCGACGCTTTCGTAGAGCTGCCAGCCGCATTCGCGGCGGCGCTCGAGGTATTTGCCGTAGTAGCCGCCGGGATAAGGCAGATCCGACTGGTCGGCGCCGTTGCTCTTCAGATGATCGAGGAGCGCGCCGCGAAAGGCGTCAGTGGCCGGCGGCCGCGTCACCACGATTTGCCAGGGCTGCACGTTGCACCAGGAGGCGGAGAGCTGCGCCAGTTCGAACATGCGCGCGATCGTCTCGGCCGGCACTGGATCTGGCCTGAAGCCGCGGCAGCTGTAGCGCCCGCTGAGCAGCTTCGCGAGAACCTGGCTGTCCGACGTGTCGCTCGGGCTTTGGGCGGCGACGGCAAGGCGTTCCACTGCGGATCTCCGATCTCGTGATGATGGTTGCTTGTAGCGTCACCGCGTCGGCTCTGCCACCCACCAGCACGAAGCGGCGGGGCGCGTCACCCTCTCCCCTTGCGGGAGAGGGTGACGCTTGCGTCAGCAAGCGGCGGGAGAGGGGTGGACAGCCTCCGCATCGCAAAACATTCAACGTCGAAGTCTCTCACTGTCGGCCGAGCGCATCGTGGAATTGAGGAGTCATAGTGCAGATAGGAAGCGCAAAAGGACTCACCCCTCTCCCGGCGGGCTCCGCCCGCCACCCTCTCCCGCAAGGGGAGAGGGGTCCCGCCTAACCGCTTCGAAGACCAACAACGAGCGTTCGCGTTCACGCATTCCTGGCCATCAGCCCGCCGTCGACCGGGATCACCGCGCCGGTGATGAAGGAGGCGGCCGGCAGGCAGAGGCTCACGGTGATGTGCGCCACCTCTTCCGGCTCGCCGTAGCGGCCGAGCGCGATGCGGCGCTTGGCATAGAGGGCCTTCTCGTCCTCGGAGAACCGCTCGGTCATCGGCGTGCGGATCGGGCCGGGGCAAATGCAGTTCACCGTGATGGCGTCGCGGCCGAGCTCGACGGCGAGCGAGCGCGTCAGCCCGGTGACGCCGGTCTTGGCCGCCGAATAGGGGCTCGCATAGGCGGTGGCGCCGAGCGCCTCGGTGGACGCGATGTTGACGATGCGCGCCGCGTTTGAGCGGCGCAGATGCGGCAGACAGGCGCGCACCATGCGCTGCGTGCCGGTGAGCATGACGGCGACCGCCTTGTCCCAGCCGGCGTCATAGTCGGGATCGTCGAGCTTGCGGCGGATCGAGATGCCGGCATTGTTGACGAGGACGTCGAGGCCGCCGAGCTTGGCGGCGATGTCCGGCACGACCTCGCCGATGGAGCCCGCATCGCTCACGTCGAGGCGCCAGGCGCGGGCGTCGCCGCCCGAGGCGCGAATGTCCTCGGCGACCTTCTGGGCTCCTTCCTCGTTCAGGTCGGTCACCGCGACGCGGGCGCCCACCTCCGCGAGGATTTTGGCGGTGGCCCGGCCCATGCCGCTGCCCGCCCCGGTCACGAGGGCGACACGGCCCGCAAGCGAGCGGCTGAGATCGAGTTGAGGCATGGCGATGATCCGTCTTGTGTTCGGCGTGCGTGAGCGGCGCCGTTCCATCCTTAGCGGAAAAACATAACGCGCGCCCTCCCTCTCCCCTTGCGGGAGAGGGTGGCCGGCGGAGCCGGCCGGGAGAGGGGGAAATGCCGCACTCCCGCCGCAGCGCTTCGAGTTCAACTTCCCGAAGTCAGAGACGCAAGCGCGCCTTCGGCATCGCTTCCCAGCGCCGTGCCATCCCACAATTCGCCCGTCACCTCGGGCCACAGTGCCTTGAAGCGGCGCGCCTTCTCGTCGTGGCTCGGCCCGTTGCCGAGGACGCGGTTGGGACGGACCCGCATGGCGAAGAGATCGTCGAGCCCGAAGGGCGCGACGATGTCGAGCCGATCGTCGCCCTTGAGCCGCACGCCGACCGCATGCGCGATGGAGGCATAGCGGACGAAGCTTTCGTCGGTTGCGCCGAGCGGCGCATAGGGCGTGCCGAAACGGTTTTCGAACCACAGATGCACGCGCGCCTGGTTGCGTACCTCGACGCGGCCCGGCCAATTGCCGAACGCCGCCGCGACGCGCCTGATCACCGCGTCCTCCGCCTCCCAGGAAAGATCGCGGCCGTCGAAATAGGCGACATCCCAATCCTTGATGCCGTGGCCGCGCGGCTTGCCGGTGAGCACGTTCCAGACGCTCTGATAGATGGCGCCCGACACCAGCCGCCAGTCGGGCAGAGCAAGGGCGCGCAGCGTCGTGAGCACGTGCATCACGTCGGGATCGGCGCGCAGTATTTGCACGAGGCGCGCGGTGCGAAAATCGTCGGCCATGCCGCAGGCTAGCACGGGCGAAAGCTGTCATGCCCGCGACGCGCGCGGGCATGACGCGCACAGGTTTCGTCAGGCAACCTTCCGCGTAGGCGGATCATGCTCTAGCGTGGGCTTCACATCTCGCAACCACCGGATCGCCGGAATACATCATGCCCATCGTCAACCGCGTCGCCGACCTGCAGCCCGATATCGCCGCCTGGCGGCAGGATATTCACGCTCACCCGGAGCTCGGATACGAAGAGCACCGCACCGCCGGCTTCGTCGCCGAGCGGCTCAGGGAATTCGGCTGCGACGAGGTGGTGGCCGGCATCGGCCGCACCGGCGTCGTCGGGCTGATCCGCGGCCAGCGGGCGGGGAACGGCAGCGGCGTGCGCACCATCGCGCTGCGCGCCGACATGGACGCGCTGCCCCTCGAGGAAGCGACCGACGTGCCGTATCGCTCCACGGTGCCCGGCAAGATGCACGCCTGCGGCCACGACGGCCACACCGCCATGCTGCTCGGCGCGGCGCGCTATCTCGCCGAGACGCGCAACTTCGCCGGCAACGCCGTCGTCATCTTCCAGCCGGCCGAGGAGAACGGCGCCGGCGCCGCCGCCATGCTGGACGACGGCTTGATGGAGCGCTTCGCCATCGATCAGGTGTACGGCATGCACAACTCGCCGACCCTGCCGCTGGGCAGCTTCTCGATCAGGCCCGGCCCGGCGATGGCGGCGGCCGATCGCGTCGACATCGAGATCGAAGGGGTTGGCTGCCATGCCGCCTATCCGCACCGGGGCGTCGATCCGCTCATGGCCGGCGTGCAGCTGGTCAACGCCCTGCAGTCGATCGTCGCGCGCAACGTCGATCCGTTGGACGCGGCGGTGATCTCCATCTGCCAGTTCAACGCCGGCCAGGCGCGCAACATCATTGCGCAGACGGCTTCACTGCACGGCACGGTGCGCACGCTCAACGGCGAGGTGCGCGACCTCGTCGAGCGGCGCATGCAAGAGGTTGCCGCGGCTGTCGCGCAGGCCACCGGCGCGCGCATCACGCTCACCTATTCGCGATTCTATCCGGTGCTCGTCAACCACCTGCAGGAGAGCGAGGACGCGGCGCGGGTGGCGGCGGAAATCGTCGGCCGCGACAACGTCAGCGAGGCGCCGCCGGTGATGGGGGCTGAGGATTTCGCCTTCATGCTGGAGGCGCGGCCCGGCGCCTTCATCTCGGTGGGCAACGGCCCGTCGGCGGGGCTGCATAACCCGGCCTACAATTTCAACGACGAGGCGATCGTCTACGGCACGTCGTACTGGATCAGGCTGGTGGAGACGAAGCTCGCGGGCTGAGGAGGCCGCCAGCGGCGTCGTTTCTGGGTTGTGAGAATGTTCTCACTTTGTTCTCGACACAAGTCCTGCTATGGGATACATTCTCATCATACCGTCCCCAGAAGGGCGCGCTCATGAGGCGTCATGGCGGGGCGACGGCAGGAAGGCAACCCACGTGACACGTGGGACGCTGACCTGGGCGTTGCGTCGTGCGGCCGGCAACGGACGCGTGACGCGAGGCTAGGCGATGGCCTTGTGAAGGTTTCGCACACTGGAGCAAGGCGGCGAAGCTCGAAGCATCATCCGGCATAGCGGCCGGACAGGCGGTCTCGTCAGCCGCCTGCGGGGGACGCACCTGCCGGGATTGTGAGAGCCATACGGCCGTAACCCATCGCGTGCGGGAGGTCCGGGCTTCAAGCTCGGACGGCTCCTTGAACACACATTTTTTGAGCGCTCGCGCTGTCCGGCGCGGCGGCTCGGACCTCCCGCACGCCCTTCCCTTATCCTCTAGGGATTCTTGGGCGGCACCGCCTCCCAGGCTTCGGGTTCTCAGGGACCGCGAAAACGAGGACGCGTGCCGCTCTTGCTTCCACCTGGCCGCGCCGCGCCGCTGCGGCCGGGATGACATAAAGGTCACCCACCCGAAGGTGCGCCATTGCAGCAAATGGACCGGCGCCCTGTGGTGACCTACATAAGAGACTGACCCTCAAACCCCACGAGCGTGCCCCGTGCCTCTCTCCAATGCCCCGCGCCGCGTCATGCTGCTCACCGGCGCCAGCCGCGGCATCGGCCACGCCACGGTGAAGCGCTTCTCGGCCGCCGGCTTCCGCGTCATCACCTGCTCGCGCCACGCCTTTCCGGAAGAGTGCCCGTGGGAGATGGGGCCCGAGGACCACATCCAGGTCGATCTCGGCGATTCCGACAGCACCCGCGACGCTATCGCCGAGGTGAAGCGCCGCCTCGTGCCGGAGGGCGGCCAGCTGCATGCCCTGGTCAACAACGCGGCGATCTCGCCCAAGGGACCGGAGGGCGGCCGTCTCGGGGCCATCGACACCTCGCTCGAGGATTGGCAGCACATTTTCCAGGTGAATTTCTTCGCGCCCATCATGCTGGCGCGCGGCCTCATCGAGGAATTGAAGCGCGCCAAAGGCTCAGTGGTGAACATCTCGTCCATTGCCGGCTCGCGCGTGCATCCCTTCGCGGGCGCCGCCTACGCCACCTCGAAGGCGGCGCTGGAATCGCTGACCCGCGAGATGGCGGCGGATTTCGGCCCGCTCGGCATCCGCGTCAACGCCATCTCGCCGGGCGAGATCGACACCTCCATCCTGTCGCCCGGCACCGAGAAGCTGATCGAGCACATTCCCATGCGCCGCCTCGGCCAGCCGGACGAGGTCGCCAAGGCCATCTACTTCCTGTGCACGGAAGCCTCGTCCTACGTGAACGGCGCGGAATTGCACATCAACGGCGGCCAGCACGTGTGAGCACGCGCGCGCCCGCCGCCACCACGGCGAGCCTCGAGCGGGCCTTCCCGGCCCGTCCCTTGCTCGCCGCGAGCTGCGCCGTGTTCCGTCGTGGCCGCGTGCTTCTGGCGCAGCGCGCCCGGCCGCCGCTCGCGGCCGTGTGGAGCCTGCCGGGCGGGCTCGTCGAGCCGGGCGAGCGGCTCGAAGCCGCGGCGCTGCGCGAACTGATGGAGGAGGTCGGCGTCGCGGCCGAGATCGTCGGCTTTGCCGGCCACGCCGAGGTCATCGTCCACGAAGCCGACACGATCAAGCATCACTTTGTCGTCGCGGCCTTCGCGGCGCGGTGGCTTGCCGGCGAGCCGCGCGCCGGCGAGGAGGCGCTCGACGTGATGTGGGCCGAGCCGGCGGCGCTCGGGACGCTTGCCACCACCGACGGCCTCGCCGATATCGTGGCGCGGGCCGCCGCGCTGGCGGCTGGAGCTTGACATGACGTGGGTTCGCACTAGTGCGCTGAATTTGAAGTTCGCCACGTTGTTTGGATCACGCACCGAGCGAACTTCAAATTTCAAAAAGCGCACTAGAATCGAATCTTTTCTGTGTGGCTATGATTTCGAAATTCGCCGAGTCGCCAATATTTGGGCCTCCATCGATACGTGGCGAATTTCGGAATTGCCACACGAGCCTTTTGATCGCAGCCGTCGCGGCCGGCGTCGCGTTGCCGCTGGCGCTTGCCGCCCCGAGCGCGCTTGCGCAATCGCCGTTCTTCTTCTTCCAGCGCCCGGCGCAGCCGCAATTCGAGCCGCCGCCGCAGCAATTGCACCGCCCCAAGAAGAAGAAGGTGTCGCTGCCGCCGCCCGACACCAAGAAGATCGAAGAGGCCAAAATCGAGCAGCCCGAGAAGGACGAGCCGC
The DNA here is from genome assembly GCA_963812775.1 of uncultured Alphaproteobacteria bacterium. Taxonomy (GTDB): domain Bacteria; phylum Pseudomonadota; class Alphaproteobacteria; order Rhizobiales; family Beijerinckiaceae; genus CAWEWH01. Next base: position 286,551 of record CAWEWH010000008.1, on the reverse strand, counting down.
CACCGCCCTATGAGAAGGATCTGCTCAGGCTCTCGGAAATCATGGGCTCCCTCGCCTTCCTGCGCTCGCTCTGCGAGGCGGACGATCAGGGCGAGTGGCGCACCCGCATGACGGCGCTCATCGACGCGGAGGCCGCGAGCCGCGCCCGCAAGGAGCGGCTGGCGGGGGCCTACAACAAGGGCTTCCGCAACTATTCGACCACCTACCGGCGCTGCACGCCCTCGGCAAATCTCGCCATCGAGCGCTATCTGGCGGAGGGCAGCCGCCTGGCGCGTGCCATTTCGGGACGCTTCGGCGGTTGAGGAGACGCACCGTTTCAACCGGAAATGCCTGTAAGGCCAGCAGTTTATCAAAGACGTCCGGGACTCTGTTAACTTCCTTGAAACAAAGCGGCTGGCGCTCCCGGAACAGGACGCTATTGTCGGAAAATTGCACGCATCGCTCCGATGGCGTGCCTGCTCGCGTGGCCGGAACAACAACCATGCAAGAACCCGTGTCGATCGAAGCCATCGAAGCCACCGAGGAGAAGCGGGCGGCGCTCACCTATCTGTCGGAAGCCTTTGCGGAAGCGCAGCTCGACGGCCTCGACGGCGACTGCATGGCGCATGCGGCCTTGTTCGCGGCGTTCCGCGAGCTCATCGCCACTTACGGCGAGGACGCGGTGGCGAGCTTCGCCGAGCGCCTGCCGGAAAAGATTCGCTCCGGCGGCTTCACGACCGGACCGCGGCACTAATTCGAAAACTCACTCAGGCACGCAGCGTCTCGACGAACCGCACCGGCGCGCCTGCGCTCGGCGTGACGAGGGCGCCCTCCCACATCACGCGGCGCCCGCGCACGATGGTGCCGACCGGCCAGCCCGTGACGCTGACCCCGTCATAGGGCGTCCAGCCGGCTTTCGAGGCGATCCACTGGTTGGTGATGGTGGCGCGGCGCTTCAGGTCGACGATGGTGAAGTCGGCGTCGTAGCCGACCGCGATGCGGCCCTTGCGGGCGATGCCGAAGAGCCGCGCCGGGCCGGCGCTCGTCATGTCGACGAAACGCGCCAGCGTCAGCCGGCCGGCATTCACATGATCGAGCATGATCGGCACCAGCGTCTGCACGCCGGTCATGCCGGAGGGCGTGTCGGGATAGGCCTTGTCCTTCTCGGCGCGCGTGTGCGGCGCGTGGTCGGAGCCGAGGATGTCGGCGACGCCCTGCGCGACGCCCCACCAGACGCCGTCGCGATGCGCCGCGTCGCGCACCGGCGGGTTCATCTGCGCGTAGGTGCCGAGGCGCCGGTAGCAGTCGGGCGCGACGAGCGTCAGATGGTGCGGCGTCACCTCGACGGAGGCCACGTCCTTGTGGCCGGCGAGGAAGCGCATCTCCTCGGCCGTCGAGATGTGGAGCACGTGGATGCGCGCGCCCGGCTCGCGGGCGATGCGCACGAGACGCTGCGTGCAGGTGAGCGCCACCTCGGCGGAGCGCCACACCGGATGCGAGGACGGATCGCCCGGCACCCGCAGCCCGCGGCGTTCGCGCAGCAAGGGCTCGTCCTCGGAATGGAAGGCGGCGCGCCGGCGCGTCCGCGACAGCATGGCCGCCACGCCCGCATCGTCCTCGACGAGCAGCGAGCCGGTGGAGGAGCCCATGAACACCTTGATGCCGGCGGCGCCGGGCAGGCGCTCGAGCTCCGGCAATTCGTCGACATTCTCGTGCGTGCCGCCGACCCAGAAGGCGAAGTCGCAATGCATGCGGCCGGTCGCGCGCCGCACCTTGTCGGCGAGCGCGCCTGCCGATGTGGTCTGCGGCTCGGTGTTGGGCATCTCGAAGACGGCGGTGACGCCGCCCATCACCGCGGCGCGCGAGCCGGATTCGAGATCCTCCTTGTGCTCGAGGCCGGGCTCGCGGAAATGCACCTGCGTGTCGATGACGCCGGGCAGGATCGTGCAGGCCGCTGCAGTCGACGACCTCGCCGGCGCTCGCTGCCGCAAGATCGCCGATGGCCACGATGCTTCCGGCCCGCACGCCGACGTCGCGCGGACCCGCGCCGTCCTGGTTGACGACCGTGCCGCCCTTGAGCAGGAGATCGAAGGTCTCGGCCATCGCGTATTCCGGACTTGAGAGGGCTCGACGGGCGGCTTATGTCAGCAAGGCCGCCGAGGCAAGGAGTGACAGGAATGCCGCGCCGCCCATCTGCCCGATCGCGGCGTCGTCCATGTCGGCGGCGAGGACGCGACGAGCTTCCTGCAGGGACTCGTCACCTCCGACGTCGAGAAGCTCGGCCCCGGCCAAGCGTGCTTCGCGGCGCTGCTGTCGCCGCAGGGCAAGATCCTGTTCGACTTCTCATCGTGGCAGCGCCCGAGGATTCGGACGGCGGCTTCCTGCTCGATACACCGCGCGCCCTGGTGCCGGACCTCGCGAAGCGGCTCGGCTTCTACAAGCTGCGCGCCAAGGTGACGGTCGAGGACCTGTCGGAGACGCTGGCGGTGGCGGCGCGCTGGGGCGGCCACGCGACGCGCCACCACGACGAGATCGCCTTCGTCGATCCGCGCACCGCGCCGATGGGCGAGCGCATCATCGCCGACCGCGCTCCTGCCGAGGCCTTTGGCCTCGAGGCCTACGATGCCTATCACGCGCACCGCATCGCGCCCGGCGTGCCCGAGGGCGGCAAGGATTTCGTCTACGGCGACGCCTTCCCGCACGAGGCCGACATGGACCAGTTGGGCGGCATCGATTTCGACAAGGGCTGCTATGTCGGCCAGGAGGTCGTCTCGCGCATGGAGCACCGCGGCACGGCGCGCACGCGCATCGTGCCGGTGGTGTTCGTCGATGGTTTCGTGCCGCCCGACGGCATCGACGTGACGGCGGGCGACCGCGTCATGGGCAAGCTCGGCTCGGCCGCGCAGGGGCGCGGGCTCGCGCTGCTTCGCCTCGATCGCGTCGCCGACGCGCTGAAGGCCGGGCATTCGCTGACAGCCGGCGGCCTGGCGCTGAGGCTCGAGAAGCCCGCCTGGGCGCGCTTTCCCTTCCCGGGCGAGGACCACGGCACCAAGGCGAGCGCGTGATGCAGGATCTGATCAAGCATCCCGACGGCAAGACCCGCTGCTACTGGCCGGGCACCGATCCGCTCTACGTCGCCTATCACGACACGGAATGGGGCGTGCCGGAATACGACGACCGGGCGCTGTTCGAGAAGCTCATTCTCGACGGCTTCCAGGCCGGGCTGTCGTGGATCACCATCCTGCGCAAGCGCGACAATTTCCGCCGCGCCTTCGCGGGCTTCGAGCCCGAGACGATCGCTCGCTTCAATTCGCGCAAGGTCGAGGCGCTGATGCAGGACGAGGGCATCATCCGCAACCGGCAGAAGATCGAGAGCACGGTGAAGAGCGCCCGCGCCTATCTCGCCATCCAGGAGCGGCAGGGCTTCTCGGGCTTCCTGTGGGACATCGCCGGCGGCAAGATGCAGCAGAAAAAGGTGCTTGCGCGCAAGGACATCCCGGTGGAGAGCGAGACGTCGCGAAAAATGTCGAAGGCGCTGAAGGAAGCAGGCTTCGGCTTCTGCGGCCCGACCATCGTGTACGCCTTCATGCAGGCGGTCGGCATGGTCAACGACCACCTCGTCGGCTGCTGCCGCCACGAGGAGTGCGCTGCGCTGGGCCGCGCCGGCAGACGCTGATGCCGGCCCGCGAGACGCCGCCGCGCGCCTGGCAGCGGATGCTGTCGGGGCGCCGCCTCGACCTCCTCGACCCCTCGCCCCTCGACGTGGAGATCGAGGACATCGCCCACGGCCTGGCGCGGGTGGCGCGCTGGAACGGCCAGACCGAGGGACCGACCATCTTCTCGGTGGCGCAGCATTGCCTCCTCGTCGACGCCATCGCGACGGCGCTTGAGCCGGCCATCACCACGCGCGTCAGCCTGACGATCCTGCTGCACGATGCGCCCGAATATGTGATCGGCGACATGATCTCGCCCTTCAAGGCGGTCATCGGCGGCGACTACAAGAGCGTCGAGCGGCGCCTGCTCGCGGCGATCCATCTGCGTTTCGGCCTGCCGGCCGAGGCGCCGGCGACGGTGAAACGCCTCACCAAGCGCGCCGACCGCATCGCCGCCTTCCTCGAGGCGACGCGGCTCGCCGGCTTCTCGCGCGAGGAAGCGCTGAAATTCTTCGGCCCGCCGGAAGCCTTGCCGCGCTCGATCGACCCGTTCCTGAAGTCGTGGAGCGCCGAGACGGCCGAGAAGCGCTATCTTGAGCGGTTCGAGGTGCTGTTTTCAGCACAGCCGCAAGCAGAGAGTAAGAATCGCGCCATACGTTAACGAAGTAGCGCCCGACCTTTGCCGCGGCCATTGCGGAAGAAAAGCCGATGCCCACACTGCACGTCTGTTCCCTCGCCCGTCTCGCCGAGACCGTCACCATGACGGGCGCCAGCCACATGGTGACGCTGATCAACGCCGATACGCCCGTGCCGCGCCCGGCCTGCATCGCGCCTGAGCGGCACCTGTTCATTGGCATCCACGACATCACCGCGCCGCTCGACGGCGCCATCCTGCCGGGAGAGGAGCACGTTGCGGCGCTCATCGATTTTGTGCAGCGCTGGGACCGGGCGAAGCCGCTCGTCATCCACTGCTATGCCGGCATCAGCCGCTCCACCGCCGCCGCCTATATCAGCGCCTGCGCGCTGTTCCCGCGCGCCGACGAGATGCGGCTTGCGCAGCGGCTGCGCGCCGCCTCGCCGAGCGCCACGCCCAACGGCCGGCTCATCGAGACGGCGGATGCCCTGCTCGGACGCGGCGGCCGCATGCGGGCGGCCATCGCGGCCATCGGCATGGGGGCCTTGGCGTATGAGGGCGAGCCTTTTCACCTGCCGTTCGATTGAGCATGCTCCCCGCCCATGGCCAAAGGCAGTCAAAAAATCGTCGCGCCGTCGGCGCCGGCATCGCTGCAAGGCACGTTGCGGCACGGCGCGACCAACTCGACGCCCATCGAGATCGGCCTCGCGGCTGCCATCGTGGCGGTGGAGAAGCATGAGCCGCTCATCCTCCTGTCGCGCGGCGAGGACGACGATACGCCCGGCTTGCCGTTTGGCACCTTCAACCCGCTGCTGCATCGGACGTTCGAGATCGGCCTGCGCGAATGGGTGGCGGAGCAGACGCGTCTTGCCATCGGCTATGTGGAGCAGCTCTACACGTTTGGTGACCGCGGTCGCCATGCAGAGCCCGGCGACGTCGGGCCGCATGTGGTCTCGGTGGGCTACCTGGCGCTGACCCGCATGGGCCCGGCCATGGGCGAGTTGCCGAAGACCGCGAGCTTCCGCCCCTGGTACAACTTCTTCCCGTGGGAAGACTGGCGCTCCGGCCGGCCGGCCATCCTCGACGCCGTTATCCTGCCGGCCCTCGAGCGCTGGGCAAACGACGTGGCGGCCGACCGCGAGCATCGCCCGCGCATGGGAGTGACGCGGCGCGAGCGGCTCAGATTGATGTTCGGCCTCGAAGGCAGCGTGTGGGACGAGGAGAAGGTGCTGGAGCGCTTCGAGCTGCTCTACGAGGCCGGGCTCGTCGTCGAGGCGGCGCGGGACGGGCGCGAGGCGGCCCGCGTGCGCGGCAAGCTGCCCGCCCTCGGCGAGCCGATGCGCTTCGACCATCGCCGCATCCTGGCAACGGCCATCGGCCGGCTGCGCGGCAAGCTGAAATATCGGCCGGTCGTCTTCGAGCTCTTGCCGCCCACCTTCACGCTGACGACGCTGCAGACCACCGTCGAGGCGATTTCCGGCCGCCATCTGCACAAGCAGAACTTCCGCCGCCTCGTGGAAGCGGCCGCGCTCGTCGAGCCGACTGGCGACAGCGCCCGCACGCTCGGGCGCCCGGCGGCGCTGTTCCGCTTCCGCGGCGAGGTCGTGCAGGAGCGGCCAGCGCCGGGGCTTCGGGTCGGCCGGCGGACCTGAGACTTTGCGCCAGCGTCTGATTCGCGCTTAAGGTCCAGCCGACGCTGGGGGCTGAATCGTGGAAGGTCTGGTTGTCATCGGGCTGGCGCTGCTGTTGATCCCGATCCTTGGGTTCGTCGGCTTCATCATGGCCCTCAATCTGCGCACGCGCACCGAGGTGCTCGAGAAGCGCTTCCTGCAGCTCCACGCCGCCGTCGACCAGCGCCTCGTAGCGCTGGCGCGAGACATTGCGCGCCTCGACGCCGGCGCAGGCGGTGCCGCCCCCGCTGTTGCGCCCGCGAGGGCGGAGCCTGTGCCCGAGAAACCGCTCGATGTGCCGATCGACGAGAAGGCTGAAGCGGCGGACGCCGAGGAGCCGGCCGAGCCGGTGGTCGAAGGCGCCGACGCGGCGGCACCCGAGGAGCCTCTGCGCGAGCAGCCAAGGCCTCCCGCGGGCGCCGCGCCGCCTCCAGGGCCAGGCTTCGAAGAGCAGCTCGGGACGCGCTGGGCGGTGTGGGGCGGCGGCCTGGCGCTGGCGCTGGGCGGCATCTTCCTCATCAAATATTCGATCGAGCAGGGCTATTTCGGCCCGCTCGCCCGCGTCATCATGGGCGGGCTCTTCGCGCTCGCGCTCATCGCGGCGGGCGAATGGTTTCGCCGGCGCGAGCAGGCGCAGGACCTGGCCGGCATTCCGTCGGCCTATATCCCGGGCGTGCTGACGGCGGCCGGCACGTCGACAGCGTTTGCCACCGGCTACGGCGCCTATGCGCTCTACGGCTTGATCGGCCCTGCCCCCGCCTTCATCTTGCTCGGCCTCATCGCCGTGCTCACCATGTTCGCATCGGCCCTGCATGGGCCGGCGCTCGCCGCCCTCGGTCTCGTGGGCGCGCTCGTCAATCCGATCCTCTTCGCCACCGGCCAGCCGCCATCCTTCGAGCTTACGGTCTACCTCGCCTTCGTGGTCCTCGTCGCCTACGCGCTGGCGCGGCTGCGTCTGTGGCGCTGGCTCGCTATCGCGGCGGCGGTCGGCGCCATCGCCTGGGGCTTGCCGTTCCTCGACTGGGGATCGCGCACCGCCGCGGCGGCGATGACGCACGTTATCGTCCAGACCTTGCTTGCGGCAGTCTTCCTGGTCGCCGATCCGCATCGCGGCACGCCCGATGCGGCGGCGCGCTTCGACCGCTTCGCCTCGCTGGTGCTGGCGGGCTTTGCGGCGCTCGCCGTGCCGACCGTTGATCTCATCGCCGATGGCGGCGGGCGCGGCCTGTTCGCCGCAATCCTCGTCGCCATCCATCTCGCGGTCGGTCTTGCCTTCGCGCCGGCCGCCGCCGCGACCGCCCTCGCGGCCGCCGTCGCGGCTGCGACGCTCGCTCTCTGGCCGGTGATCGGCGAGGCGTTGAGAGAAACCCCAGCCGTGCTGCCTAGCCCGGCGGGCACGCCGCTGCCGGACGCGGTTTCGCTCTACATCACCTTCGCGGTTGTCGCGGCGCTCGCTATCCTGGCCACGACGCTGCAACGTCTGCTGCGCGGGCGCGAGCTCGCCATCGAGCTCGCCGGCGCCTACGCCATCGCGGCCACGGTGGGGCCGCTCGCCATCCTGGTCGTCGCCTATTGGCGCATTGCCAATTTCGAGAAGAGCCTGCCCTTCGCGGCGGCCGCCGCGGCACTCGCGCTGATCTTCGTGTTCGCGGTCGGCGTCTTCCGCAAGGAGGACGACCAAACCTCATCGGCCATCCGTATCGGGCTCGGCGCCACCGCTTCTTCCGCCATTGCGGCGCTGGCGCTTGGCCTCACCTTCGCGCTCGACAAGGGCATGCTCACGGTCGCCTTCGGGCTCGCGGCGCTGGGCACCGCCTGGGTGGCGCTTAGCGTGCGCATTCCCATACTGCGCTACGTCGTCGGCGCCATCGGCTTGCTCATCCTCGGCCGCATTGCCTGGAATCCGATCATCACCACCCAAGGCGAGCTCGGCACGACGCCCATCTTCAACTGGCTGCTGTGGGGTTACGGCGTGCCGGCCGTGAGCTTCTGGGTCGCCGCGCAACTCCTGGCCCGCGATGGGCGCGACCGCGTCACGCAGCTCTGCGAAAGCCTCGCCATCTTGTTTGCGGCGCTGCTCGCCTTCTTCGAGATCCGCCATGCGCTCAACGGCGGCGACCCGTTCAGCCCGGCGACCGGACATGTGGAATCCGGCCTCTTCGCAGCAGTGGGGCTGGCCTTCTCAATCGCCATGGTACGCCTCGACGGGCAGCGGCCCGATCCCGTCTACGGCGTCGCGTCGCTTGCCTTTGGGGCCGTGACCTTGCTGGCCTGCATCATCGGTCTCGGGTTCGCGTACAACCCGCTCTTCAACCGCTATGAGCCGGTCGAGGGGGGCGCGATCTTCAACACGCTGCTCATCGCCTATCTGCTGCCGGCGCTGCTCGCCACCGCGCTCGCCTGGTACGCGCGCCCGACGCGGCCGCGTTGGTATGTCAACGCGGCGGCCGGTCTCGCGCTCATCTTGCAGTTCCTCTACATGATCATGGAGATTCGCCGCCTGTTCAAAGGCGACGTGATCTATCTTGGCCGCACGACGAGCGAAGCGGAATTGTGGACCTATTCCATCGCGCTCATCCTCGTCGGTGTCGTGCTCTTGCTCTACGGGCTCATGCGCAACAACCGGCCCGCTCGGCTCTTGTCGGCCGCCTACATTTTCGCAGCGGTGCTGAAGGTGTTCCTCATCGATCTCGCCAATCTCGAAGGCATCATGCGGGCGCTGTCGTTCATCGGGCTCGGCATCGCGCTGCTCGGCATCGGGCTCCTGTACCAGCGCTTGTTGTTCCGGCGGGGGCCGCGGCCCGCTGCCGATGCGCCGGTCAGCCCGAGCTAGCGCTCTTGCGTCATGGGTTGTCAGCGTCCGGCGGGGGCGCGATAAGTCGCCACACGCTGCAAGAGGTTCACATGGCCGCGGCCAATGACGACATTGCTTCGCTCTCGTTCGAGAAGGCCCTGGCCGAGCTCGAAGCCATCGTGCGCAGGCTCGAGGAAGGCAAGGTCGATTTGGAGGAGTCCATCGCCATCTACGAGCGCGGCGAGGCGCTGAAGGCCCATTGCGACGCGCTTTTGAAGAAAGCCGAGGCGCGTATCGAGAAAATCTCCCTGGGGGCGGACGGCAAGCCAAAGGGAACTGAACCTTTGGACGTGGAAGGCCGTTGACCCTCGTAAGGGGCGCCGCTTTCGTTCCGTGACCGAAACCTTAAGGGAAATGCGCCGGTTTGGCCCTTTGACGGTTGCTTCCTGAGCGCTTATGTCCTTTTGGCCTGCCGGACGGCGGTCGGGCGGGTCGAGCACGACCAGTAGTCTTCGTGAAGGGAACAACTGTGCCGGTCTCCACGCCCCTCCTCGATACCATCCACACCCCCCACGATCTGAGAGCGCTTCCGGAAGACAAGCTTCGGCAGCTGGCCGAGGAATTGCGCGCCGAGACCATCGACGCGGTCTCGGTCACCGGCGGCCATCTCGGCGCCGGCCTCGGCGTCGTCGAGCTCACGGTCGCGCTCCACCACGTCTTCAACACGCCGCATGACCGCCTTGTCTGGGATGTGGGCCACCAAGCCTATCCGCACAAGATTTTGACCGGGCGTCGTGGACGCATCCGTACCTTGCGGCAGGGCAACGGCCTGTCCGGCTTCACCAAGCGGGCGGAGAGCGACTACGACCCGTTCGGCGCGGCACATTCCTCGACATCGATCTCGGCCGCTCTCGGCATGGCGGTGGCCCGCGACCTGAAGGGCGACAAGCGCAATGTCATCGCCGTGATCGGCGACGGCGCCATGTCGGCCGGCATGGCCTATGAGGCCATGAACAATGCCGGCGCCCGCGGCGAGCGGCTGATCGTCGTGCTCAACGACAACGACATGTCCATTGCGCCGCCGGTCGGCGCCATGTCGGCCTATCTGGCGCGGCTCGTCTCAGGCGGCACCTATCGCTCGCTGCGCGAGATCGGCAAGCAGCTCGCCAAGCGGCTGCCGAAATTCTTCTACGAGAAGGCGCGGCGCACCGAGGAATTCGCGCGCGGCTTCTGGACCGGCGGCACAATGTTCGAGGAGCTCGGCTTCTTCTATGTGGGGCCCATCGACGGCCACAACCTCGACCACCTGTTGCCGGTGCTGAAGAACGTCAAGGCGTCGGAAGCCGGGCCCATCCTGGTCCACGTGGTGACGCAGAAGGGCAAGGGCTACGCGCCGGCGGAAGCGTCGGCCGACAAGTATCACGGCGTCGTCACTTTCGACGTGGTGACGGGCGCGCAGGCAAAGCCGAAGGCCAACGCGCCGGCTTACACGAAGGTGTTCGCGCAGTCGCTCATCAAGGAGGCCAAGAAGGACGACCGCATCGTGGCTATCACGGCCGCCATGCCGTCCGGCACCGGCGTCGATCTGTTCGAGAAGGAGTTCCCCCACCGGACCTTCGATGTCGGCATCGCCGAGCAGCATGCCGTCACCTTCGCGGGCGGCCTTGCGACGGAAGGGCTGAAGCCGTTCTGCGCCATCTACTCGACCTTCCTGCAGCGCGCTTACGATCAGGTGGTGCACGACATCGCCATCCAGAAGCTGCCGGTGCGCTTCGCGCTCGATCGCGCCGGCTTCGTCGGCGCCGACGGTCCCACTCATGCGGGCTCCTTCGACGTGACCTATCTCGGCTGCCTGCCGGGTTTCGTGGTCATGGCAGCGGCCGACGAGGCCGAGCTCGTCCACATGGTGGCGACGGCGGCGGCCTATGACGAAGGCCCGCTTGCCTTCCGCTTCCCGCGTGGCGAAGGCGTCGGCCTCGAAATGCCCGACGTGGGCGTGCCGCTCGAGATCGGTCGCGGCCGCATCGTCCGCGAAGGCACGCGCATCGCGCTCATCTCGTTCGGCACGCGGCTTGGCGATTGCCTCAGGGCGGCCGAAGACCTCGAGGCGCGCGGGCTCTCCACCACGGTGGCGGATGCCCGTTTCGCAAAGCCGCTCGACGTCGATCTCATGCTGCGCCTCGCGCGCGAGCACGAAGTGGTGCTCACCGTCGAGGAAGCTTCCATCGGCGGCTTCGGCTCCTATGTGCTGCAGGCTTACGCGGAGAACGGTCTTCTCGACCAGGGCCTCAAGGTGCGTTCGCTGGTGATGCCCGATGCGTTCGTCGATCAGGACAAGCCCGAGCGCATGTATGCGCAGGCCGGTCTCGACGCCGCCGGCATCGTGCGCAAGGTGTTCGAGGCCCTCGGCCGCGAGGCGGCCGTCAAGGCGAAGCGTGCCTGATCAGACGACCGACGGCGAGGACAGAGGCTCGATCCGTCCTTCGTCGCCTGTCATCCTTTGTCCGAGTTCGCGCGTCACAGCGGTCAGATTCATCGTCAGAAGAATGCCAGGCTTGGGCAGCGCATCGACGCCGATGACGGTGCGGGCAGGCCGCCGCTCACCCATGATGTCCATATAGGCGGCGTTCATGGGCTCAAAATCGCCGATGTCCTTGAGGAACACGTTGACGTGCATGACGTGGTCGAGATCGGAGCCGACGCTCGCCAGCATCGTCTCGAATGATTGCAGGATGCGCCTGGTCTGCGACGCAACGTCGGGGCCGGCGAGCTCCCCCGTCGCGGGATCGAACCCCGCCGTGCCGCCGATGGTGATGAAGGAGCCCGCCTTGGCGACGTGGCTATAGGGACCGATGGGCGTCGGCGTGTTCGGCGGCGTGGACGTTTCGACTTTCGGCATTGTCAGACGACGGACGACAGAGACGGTGGACAGATAGTCTGCCCCGCGCACTCTGTCATCCGTTGCCTGTGCTCTGCCGTCCGTCCTCAGACTGCGAGCGTGCCGGCCTTGGCGGCGGCGTAGCGCTCGCCGATCTTTCCCCAGTCGAGCACGTTCCACCACGCCTTGAGATAGTCGGGCCGGCGGTTCTGGTATTTCAGATAATAGGCGTGCTCCCACACGTCGTTGCCCATGAGCACGCGGGCGCCGTCCGCCAGGGGCGAGTCCTGGTTTGGCTTGCTGACCATGGCGAGCTTGCCGTCCTTGGTGACGGTGACGAACACCCAGCCGGAGCCGAAGACGCGGCCGCCCGCGGCGTTGAAGTCCTCCTGGAACTTCGCCGGCCCGCCGAGGTCGCGATCGATGGCGGCCTTGAGGTCGCCCGACGGCTCGCCGCCCGAGCCGCCCATGATCTGCCAGAACATGGTGTGATTGGCGTGGCCGCCGCCGGAATTGCGCACCGTGGCGCGTACCGCCTCCGGCAGCTCGTTGAGCTTGGCCAGCATGTCGGGCAGCGGCATCTTGGCGACCTCGCCGTTCTGGGCCGCCATGTTGTTGAGGTTGGTGACGAAGGCCTGGTGATGACGGCCATGGTGGATTTCCATGGTCATGGTGTCGATGTGCGGCTCGTTCTTGCTGGCCGGATAAGGCAGCGGGTCGAGCTTGAAGGGCCCGCTCGGTGCCTGCGCGTAGGCGCGTCCGACCGTAAGGCTCGCGGCGGCGGTGCTCGCGGCGGCGGCAGTTACTCCGGCGATGAATTGGCGGCGGCTGGTGGCCAACATGGTGTCCTCCCTTCGTATGGCGGCGTCGAATTCAGGCGCAAGGCTCATACGCGCGAAACCTACCATGGGTTTCGTCGGGATTTGCGACGCCACCCCGCGACCCGGCCCTCCTTTGCGGCCCGGCGCTCCCATGGTAGGGCGCTCCATGGTTTCGCGACGCGCCGATATCTCTCTGGTGGAGCGGGGCTTTTTCGAGAGCCGCGCCAAGGCCCAGGAGGCGATCGCGGCCGGCCTAGTCAGCGCCGATGGCAAGCCCGTCCGCAAGCCGTCTGAGCGCTTGGGCGAAGGTGCGCTCATTGTGGCCGCGCGGCCGCATCCGTGGGTATCGCGCGGCGGCGTCAAGCTCACGGCAGCCCTCGATGCCTTCGGCATCGATCCGTCCGGAAAAATCTGCCTCGACGTTGGTGCCTCGACCGGCGGCTTCACGCATGTGCTCTTGGAGCGCGGCGCCGCTCAGGTCCATGCCATCGATGTCGGCCACGATCAGCTCGATGTGCGCCTCAAAAGTGATGCGCGCGTCATCTCGCGTGAAGGTGTTGACGTGCGAGCGCTCGCTCCCGGCGACGTTCCGGCCGTCGACATCGCGGTCGTCGACGTGAGCTTCATCTCGCTGACGCTCGTGCTGCCTCCCGTGGCGCGGCTTTGCGCGAAAGGCGCACATATCGTGGCGCTGACGAAGCCGCAATTCGAGGCCGGCCGGGCGCACCTCAAGAAGGGCATCGTCAGGGACGCGGCCGTGCAGGCGGCTGTTTGCGACGAGATCGCCGCCTGCCTCACGGGCCTTGGGCTTTCCGTCCTCGGCATGGTGCCGTCGCCGATCCTCGGCCGTGACGGCAACCACGAGTTCTTGATCGCTGCACGATCGGTTTAGATCCAGCGCCGCACCGTCTGCTTGTAGCGCAGATACGCCTCGCCGAACTTGGCGGCCATGGCGGCCTCCTCGAAGCGGATGTACCAGCGGTCGGTGATGAGCGCGAACGCGACGGCGACGAGAAGCGGCGACAGCGTGCCGAGCGTCACCGCGAACCCGCCAAGGAATAGCACGAAACCGAGATAGATGGGATTGCGCGAATAGGCGAAGAGGCCGTCGCTGACGAGTGTCCCCGGCTCGTCGAAAGTGCGGATATTCGTACCGATCCTGGCAAAACGCCGTGCCGTTGCCGCAGCGATCGTAAGGCCGGTCGCAGCGAGAAGGCCTCCGGCGAGGTTGAACGGCCACGGCATGAGTTCGCGGCCCAGGCGCAATCACGTACAGCGCAAGCATGAGCGCCACGGCGATCACCACAAGGATCGGCGGCAGCAGCTTGGTCATGATCGCCCCCGGCCAGTTCAATTCAGGCCACTCGTCCATGGCGTCGAGGTCGCCGGCGTGCCGAAAGCCGCCGTGACCCTGTGGCGCTTGTTGTCTCAGCTCGATCCCGGCCGACGCGGATTGGCTGCGCATGCCCATCGCCGGCTCCCCTGTCGTGAGAGGACAGCTATGAGAGCGTTCATTTTCAGCCGTTTGTACGGCGTGTAAAGTTTTGTAAAACCCGGCGCCTGGAGGTCCATCTGGCTTCGCGACTCATCATCGACCGGCTGGGGGCGCGCGGCGACGGCATTGCGCAGACGCCCGCCGGCCCCGTCTTCGTGCCGTTCGCGCTGCCGGGCGAGGCCGTGCTTGTGGAGATCGTCGGCGAGCGCGGGACGCTCGTTGCCGTCGAGACGCCGTCGCGGGCGCGCGTCGCGCCCATCTCGCCCTATTTCGGGCGCTGCGGTGGCTGCGTCGCCCAGCACATGGACGAAGCGAGCTATCGCGCCTGGAAAACGTCCCTCGTGGCCGGCGCCCTCGAGCGCGCCGGCATCGAGACCTCGCTCGCGCCACTGATCGACGCGCACGGCGAGGGCCGCCGCCGCGTCGTCCTGCACGCGCGTGTCGTCGACGGCGCCGTCGCGGTCGGCTTCATGGCGGCGCGCAGTCACGATCTCGTGGCCATCGAACGCTGCCCCATCCTGGCGCCCGGCCTGCAGGAGGCACCGCAAGTGGCGCTCGGGCTGGCGCGCGCACTCGCGGGCCGCAAGCCCCTCGACATCCAGCTCACCGCGACGATGGGCGGGCTCGACGCCGACATTCGCGGGCATGGTCCCGTCGGAAATGAAGCACGCGAGGCACTGGTCGCCGCGGCGGCGCGCCTCGGCCTGGCGCGCCTCGCCCTGCATGGCGACATCCTGGTCGAGCGACAGCCGCCGCGCATCGCGATGGGCCGCGCCGAGGTCGTGCCGCCGCCCGGCGGCTTCCTGCAGGCCACCGCGCTTGGCGAGGAGACGCTGGCGCGCCTCGTCATGTCAGCCGTGGGGGGCGCCAAGCGCATCGCCGATCTGTTTGCCGGCTGCGGGCCGCTGACGCTGCGCCTCGCCGAGCGCGCACAGGTCAACGCCCTCGACAATGACGCGGCTGCCGTCGCGGCGCTGACGCGCGCCGCCCGCCACACGCAAGGTCTGAAGCCGGTGACAGCCGAGAGCCGCGACCTCTTCCGGCGGCCGCTGCTGGCGGCCGAGCTCAACGGCTTCGACGCCGTAGTGTTCGATCCGCCCCGCGCCGGCGCCGAGGCGCAGGCCCGGCAGATTGCTGCCTCGCAAGTTGCGACCATAGTGGCGGTCTCGTGCGACGCCGGCACTTTCGCGCGCGATGCCAAGATCCTCGTCGCCGCCGGCTTTCGCCTCGAAGAGGTGACGCCGGTCGACCAGTTCCGCTATTCGGCCCATGTCGAGCTGGTCGGCGTCTTCCGGCGCGCCAATGGCAAGCGGGCCAAGGCGCGTCCAAGGCATCGGAATTCATGATAACCACAAAGCGCAATATGAATTTGACAGTCCTGACGGCGGCCCCATCCTGGCCTGGCTTCGCGGGCCGAGACTGAGGGCATAGATGGACGCTGTGGACGCAGACGCTTCCTCGACGGCGGGCCTTGTCGCCAAGCTCGCGGCAGCCGTCGGGGCGCGTTACGTGCTGACGGCGCCCGACGCCATGGCGCCGCACCTCAAGGAGGAGCGCGATCTCTATCACGGCACCGCGACAGCCGTGGTGAAGCCCGGCACCACCGAGGAGGTGGCCGCGGTGATCGCTGTCGCGCGCGAGGCGGGGGTCGCGATCGTGCCGCAGGGCGGCAACACGGGCCTCGTCGGCGGCCAGATTCCCATGGGAGAGCGCGCCGCCATCGTGCTCGCGCTGACGCGCCTCGACCGGGTCCGCGACATCGACGCGCTCACCGACACCATGACCATCGAGGCGGGCGCCACGCTCAAACAGGCACAGGACGCCGCCGAGGCGGCCGACCGCCTGTTCCCGCTGTCGCTGGGCTCGGAGGGCTCCTGCACCATCGGCGGCAACATCGCCACCAATGCCGGCGGCACCGCCGTCATCGCCTACGGCAATATGCGCGACCTCGTGCTCGGCCTCGAAGTGGTGCTGGCCGACAGCCGCATCTGGCGCGGCCTCAACAAGCTGCGCAAGGACAATACCGGCTATGACCTGAAGAGCCTGTTCATCGGTTCGGAGGGAACGCTCGGCGTCGTGACGGCGGCGGTGCTGAAGCTCTATCCGCGGCCCCGCGCGCGCGCCACCGCGTTGTGTGCGACGCCCTCGGTGCGGGCCGCCCTCGATTTCCTGGCGCTCGCCAAGGCGCATTCCGGCGGCACGCTCACGGCCTTCGAGTTCATGCCGCGGCGCGGGCTCGAATTCGTGCTGCGGCACGCGCCGGGAACGCGCGACCCGCTGGCCGCGCCAGCGCCTTGGTACGTGCTGGTGGAGGTCTCCTCACAAGCCGCCGGCCGCGAGGCCATGCTCGACGGCCTGCTGGCGGAGGCCGTGGAGGCCGGGCTCGTGACCGACGCGGCCGTCGCGCAATCGCTTGAGCAGCGCACGGCCCTGTGGAAGCTGCGCGAGGCGCTGGCCGAAGTGCAGCGCCACGAGGGCGGCTCCATCAAGCACGACATCTCGGTGCCGGTGGCGCGCGTGCCGGCCTTCATCGACGAAGCGACGTTGGCGGTGGAACGGCTCATCCCCGGGGCGCGGCCGATCCCCTTCGGTCACCTCGGCGACGGCAACGTCCACTACAATGTCAGCCAGCCGGTCGGCGCCGACAAGGACGCCTTCCTGGCGCGCTGGCACGAGATCAACGACCTCGTGCACGCCATCGTCGACAGGCACGGCGGCTCGATCTCGGCCGAACATGGTATCGGCCGCCTCAAGCGCCATCTGTTGCCGGACGTGAAGGATGCCGTGGCCCTCGACCTGATGCGCTCGTTGAAGCGCACGCTCGACCCCCAAGGTCTGTTCAATCCCGGCGTGCTGTTGTGAGTTCGGTGCGGCACAGCTTGAGCTGATTTGCGGTGCCAATGGGCTAGGACCGAAGCGGATCGGCGGGGGTTTAGCGGCAAATCCTCCCGGTCGCCCACATACTTGCGGTAATGTACGCCTTGCCGCTTGCCACCATAGCGTGCTGCGCCCACACTCTCGCCACAATGGCGGACAGCAAGCTTCTCAGGGACCGATGCATCCTCGTCATCGAGGACGAAATCATGGTCACCATGCTGTTGCAGGACATGCTGCAGGAGCTTGGCGCCGGCGCGATCGAGACGGCGGCCGATCTCAAGGAAGCCGAATCGAAGGCGCGCGAAACCCTCGCCGACGTGGCGCTGGTCGACATCAATCTGAATGGTCAAATGAGCTATCCGGCGGCCGCGATCCTGAACCGCCGCGGCATCCCGTTCCTGTTTGCGACCGGCTATGGACCGCATATGGCGGAAGGTCCGACGGGCCGCTGGCGCACGTTCACGACGTTGCACAAGCCCTTCGTCAAGGACGAGCTCGAGGCCGCGATCCGACGCGTGATGCAGGTGCAGGGGGCTTGAAGGCTCCGGGCGTGATCGCCCTGGGTTTTCGATCTGCGCACGATCCCGTCCGAGAACCGCCCAAGCTCTGGGGTCACGCGCTAGAGCCAGCGCTTCCAGCGAAAAAAGACATAGGGCGCCACCGCCGCCACGACCATCCCCACGATCGCTGCCGGATAGCCGAAGCTCCAATCGAGCTCGGGCATGTGCCTGAAGTTCATGCCGTAGATCGACGCGACGAGCGTCGGCGGCATGAACACCACCGCCATCACCGAGAACAGCTTGATGATGTTGTTCTGCTCGAGATTGACGAGCCCGAGGGTGGCGTCGAGCAGGAACGAGATCTTGCTCGACTGGAAGCTGGCATGCTCCTCCAGCGATTGCAGGTCGCGCAAGGTGGTGCGCACCTGGTCGCGCAGCTCGACGGGAACGCGCGTCGCCCGATAGCTCACCGACAGGAACAGCAGCACCCGCTCGATCGACACGAGGCTCTCGCGCGCCTTCGAGATGAGGTCGCCGAAGCGCCCCAGCGAACGCAGCGTCTCCTGGTAGTCGGCGCTGCGCCGTTGGCCGGACGGACGCTTCTCGAAGACCGCGCGGGATATGGCGTCGATGCGCTCGGCCGTCTGCTGCAGCACCTCGGCGGCGCGGTCGATGATCGTCTCGATGAGACCGGCAAGAACCGCCTCGGCGGTCGGGCCGGTGCCGCCGGGCTTGGCGGCGCGCGCCGCAAACATCACGAAGGCCTTTGGATCCTCGTAGCGCACCGTCACCAGGGTGTTGTCCTTCACGATGAAGGTGGCGCTCGTCATGGTGGGGTCGGTCTCGGCATGGACGAGCAGCCGTGTCGTCATGTAGCGGGCGCCATTTTCGGCATATAGCAGCTCGGAGGGCTCGATATCCTGCATGTCCTCGCGCGTCGGGATCGAGATGCCGAGATGCTGCTCGACGCGCTTGTCCTCCTCGCGGCTCGGATTGACGAGGTCGATCCAGACCGTGCCTGGCGGGATTTTCTCCGCCGGGCCGATCTCGCGGCGCTCGCAGCGCCCCGCGCTCGATGCCTCGTCGGCGGCGAATTTGTGAACGAGCAGCATGAGGGCTTCCGGCTCTGGGGCGCCTGCTCTTGGCGCAAGTCGCGCGGATCGTCAACGCACCGCGCCGGCCGCGGGCGGAATGTCGTCGGGAACGAAGAAATCCGGCTGCAGGTCGCGCGACGGATCGACCCGGTAGCGCTCGAAGTCCGTCACCCCGGCTTCGCTCAGCACCAGGTCGTCGATCAGGAATTTTCCCGAGAAACTTCGCGCTGGCTTGTTGAAGACGACATAGGCGGCGTCCGCCATGATGTCCGGGGTGCGGCTCGCCCGCATCAGGGCGTCGCCGCCGAGCAGGTTCTTGACAGCCGCCGTCGCGATGGTGGTGCGGGGCCATAGCGCATTGACGGCGATGCCCTGCGGCCGCAGCTCGCCGGCAAGCCCCAGAACGCAGAGGCTCATGCCGAATTTGGCCATCGTGTAGGCGAGATGGGGCGCGAACCATTGCTCCTTCATGTCGAGGGGCGGCGACAGCATGAGGATATGCGGGTTGGCCGCCTTGGCGAGATGCGGGATGGCGTATTTCGACACCATGAACGTGCCGCGCGTGTTGATCTGGTGCATGAGATCAAAACGTCTCATGTCGGTCGCGGCGGTCGACGTCGAGCTGGATGGCGCTGGCATTGTTGACGACGATGTCGAGGCTGCCAAAGGTCTCGGCCGTCTTGTCGATGGCGCTCTTCACCGCCGCCTCGTCGCGAACATCGACGACGAGCGGCAGTGCCTTGCCGCCGGCCGCCTCGATCTCTTCGGCGGCCGTGTAGATGGTGCCCGGCAGCTTGGGGTGCGGCTCGGTGGTCTTGGCGGCGATCGCCACGTTGGCGCCGTCGCGCGCGGCGCGCAGGCCGATGGCGAGGCCGATGCCGCGCGAGCCGCCGGTGACGAACAACGTCTTGCCGCTGAGCGACATCACCGGCCCTCAGCTCGCCAGCGCCAGCGGCGCGTCGTTGACGGAGGCGGCGCCCGCCGTCACCGCCTGCTCGAGGCCGGCGGCGCCAGTGGCAATGTTCTCGGCGAAGAACCGGGCAAGGGCGATGCGCGCCGGGTGGGCGGGGCTCGTGTCGCCCTTGGCGCGCAACGCCTGGGCGGCGAGCGCCGCCTCGGTGAGACCGGCGAGCCCTTCGGCCAATCCGAAGAGGCGCAGATACGGCGCGGCACCGGCCAGCGCATCGTCGTGGGCGTTGCCGGAGAGCGTCTTGAGCATGAAGCTCGTCGCCTTGTCGAGGCTCTCGGCGCATTCGCGCAGCCGCGCCGGCACGCTGCCAAGCTCCGGCATGTCGGCCGCCAGCGCGCGGCTCGCGGTCTTGCGCTGGCCGGCGATGACGGCACGGATGGTCTCGCCGCCCGACAGCGTCAGCTTGCGCATGACGAGATCGATGGCCTGGATGCCGTTGGTGCCCTCGTAGATCGGCGCGATGCGCGCATCGCGCAGGTGCTGGGCGGCACCCGTTTCCTCGATGAACCCCATGCCGCCGTGCACCTGGACGCCGATCGAGGCGACCTCGACGCCGATGTCGGTCGAGAAGGCCTTGGCGACCGGGGTCAAGAGCGAGGCAAGCTCGGTGGCGCGCCGCTTCTCGTCGGCATCGCGGCCGAGATGGCCGCGGTCGATGGCGGCGGCCGTGCGGTAGCAGATGGCGCGCGCCGCGCCCGCGCACGACTTCATGGTGAGCAGCATGCGCTGCACGTCCGGGTGCGCCACGATGGGACTCATGCCCTCGCCGGCGCGATCGGAGGCGCGGCCCTGACGGCGTTCGTTGGCATAGGCGAGCGCCTGCTGGAAGGCGCGCTCGGCGATGGCGACGCCCTGCAGGCCGACGGCGAGGCGGGCGCTGTTCATCATGGTGAACATGCAGGCGAGGCCGCGGTTCTCCTCGCCCACGAGATAGCCGACGGCGCCGTCCTTGTCGCCATAGACCATGACGCAGGTAGGCGAGCCGTGGATGCCGAGCTTGTGCTCGATGGAAGCGCAGTGGACGTCGTTGCGCGCGCCAAGCGTGCCGTCGTCGTTGACGAGGAATTTCGGCACCAGGAACAGCGAGATGCCGCGCGTGCCGGCGGGCGCGTCGGGCAGCCGCCCCAAGACGAGATGCAGGATGTTGTCGGCGGCATCGTGCTCGCCGTAGGTGATGAAGATCTTCTGGCCCGTGATGCGATAGCTGCCGTCGCCCCGCGGCTCGGCGCGCGTGCGCAACGCGGTGAGATCGGAGCCGGCCTGCGACTCCGTCGAGATTCATGGTGCCGGTCCATTCGCCGCTGACGAGCTTCGTCAGGTAGCGCCGCCGCAGTTCCTCGCTGGCGTGCGCGGCAAGCGCGTCGATGGCGCCGGCCGTGAGCACCGGGTTCAGCGCGAACGCCATGCAGGCGGCGTTCCACATCTCGATGCAGGCCGCCTGAACGAGCATCGGCAGGCCCTGGCCGCCCCACTCCACGGGTCCGGCGAGGGAGCCCCAGCCGGCCTCGGCCCACGCCTTGTAGGTGTCCTTGAAGCCAGGCGGCGTCGTGACCTTGCCGTCGGCAAGCTTGGCGCCGTGCTGGTCGGCGCCGCGGTTGAGCTGCGCGATCCTATCCGTGGCGAACTTCCCCGCCTCTTCGAGCACCGAGGCGAGAAGATCGGGTGTCAGGTCGGCGTAGAGCCCGTCGGAGACGGCACGGTCGAAGCCCGCCACGTGGCGGATCGTGAACAGCATCTCGTCCACCGGGGCACGATAGGTCATGGCAGGTCCTCTTGGCAGGCTCTCTTGAACGCGACGGCGAGCCCTGGTGTCGGCATCGTCGATTGACGGGCGAGCGAGAACGGGCGTAAAGCCGCCGCTTCGCGAGGCACTTTAGACGTGAACGATCGAGGGTCAATTGCAGACGGCGAACGCCGCGCGACGCAGCGCCTGCGCCCTGATGCAGAAGGCCTCGACAAGGCCGCGGGCTTCCTCAGGGCGGGCGAGCTCGTGGCCTTTCCGACCGAAACAGTCTACGGGCTCGGTGCCGACGCCACCGACGCACGCGCCGTCGCGGGCATTTTCGCGGCCAAGGCGCGGCCGGCGTTCAACCCGCTGATCTCGCATGTCGTCGATCTCGCGGCGGCGCGCCGCGAAGGCGACTTCGACGCAAACGCGCTCAAGCTGGCGGCCGCCTTCTGGCCCGGCCCGCTGACCCTCGTCCTGCCGCGCGCCTCGGCCGGCCGCGTCTGCGCGCTTGCCCGCGCCGGCCTCGATACGGTGGCGCTGCGCGTCCCTTCGCATCGGCTCGCGCACGCGCTCTTGGCGCGCGTCGGCATGCCGCTCGCGGCTCCCTCCGCCAACCGCTCCGGCCGGGTGAGCGCCACCGCGGCCGATCACGTGACGGCCGATCTCGACGGCCGCATCGCGGCGATCCTCGACGGCGGGCCAACGGCGCTGGGGATCGAGTCGACGATCGTGGCTTGCCTTGACGGTGTGGCACGGCTGCTGCGGCCAGGCGGCATTGCGCGCGCCGACATCGCGGCGGCCCTCGGCGCGCCGCTCGTCGATGCCGAAGGGGTCGAAGAGGTCGAAAAGCCGTCGGCGCCCGGCATGCTCGCCTCGCACTACGCGCCACGCGCGCCGGTCCGCCTCGAGGTGACGACCGTCGGGCTGGGGGAAGCGGTGCTCTTGTTCGCAGGGCACCTGCCGGCGTCGCTTGGCAATGCCCGCGCCACGCTCAATCTCAGCGAAAGCGGCGACCTCGTCGAGGCCGCCGCCAACCTGTTCGATTTCCTGCGCCGCCTCGACGCCGCCAAGCCGTCGGCCATCGCGGTGTCACCCATCCCGCACGATCGGCTCGGCGAAGCGATCAACGACCGCCTGCGGCGCGCAGCGGCGCCGCGCCCGCCTGCCCGCTAGCTTGCGCCATCGCGGCACTCAAGCCGACTTGCCGCAGAACGCCTCGATCCGGTAGCCGTCGGGATCGATCACGAAGGCGGCGTAGTAGTTGGCGTCGTAGTCGGGGCGCAGGCCCGGCTTGCCGTTGTCGCGGCCGCCGGCCTTGAGCGCCGCGGCATGGAACTGATCGACATCCTTGCGCGCCGGCGCGTCAAAACAGAAATGCAGGCCGGATTTGTCATCCGCCGGAACCGGCCGGTCGGTGACGCTGATCCATAGCCCGACCCCGTCGCGGCCGTAGCCGAGCGATCCGTCGGAGGTGCTGAGCCGCGTGTAGCCAAGCGGCTTCAGGGCCGCATCGTAGAAGCGCAGCGTCTTGGCGAGATCGCGGACACCGATCGAGACGTGATTGAACATGGGTCTTCTCCTTGCGGGCGCGTAGGGCTATATAACCTGCTTGACGGTTATATCGAACACCACACCGCCCCACCTGTCAACCCTCTTGGTGGTTAGGATGGGGCAGTCGCCAGAATCGCAGTAGGCGTGGACGCCATGCTGATCAGCGCACCGCGCGACGATCTCTGCCTCGGCTTCGCCAACACGCTGTCGTGGCGCGGCAGCGAGACGCCGGCCGAGGCGCTTGGCGATCTCGACAGGCTCTTTGCCTGGCTCGAGGGCTCGGCGGGGATCGCCGCATCCGGCCTCAAGGGCCCGCGGACCGCCGCGCATCGGCAGCGCAGCGAAGCGGCGCGGGTGTTCGCCGACGCCATCGCCATGCGCGAGACGATCTATCGGCTGTTCAGCGCCGTGGCGGCCGGCAGCGCGGTCGGCGATGCGGATTTCGCGACGCTCAGGAAGGCGCTGGCGGCGGCGGCGCAGCGCACCACCCTCGCCCACGCCGAGGGCCGCTACGGCTGGCGCGTCGGCAATCTCAAGCTTGCGGTGCCGGATCTCCTGGCGCCGGTGCTCTGGTCGGCCGCCGATCTCATGCTGGCGGCCGAAGGGCGGCGCATCCGTCAATGCGCCAACGAAAAATGCCTGTGGCTGTTCGTCGACAACAGCAAGACGGGGACGCGGCGCTGGTGCGACATGAGCTCATGCGGCAACCGCGCCAAGGCGCAGCGGCACTATCACCGGCACAAGGAGAGCTGAGGAAGACCGCGCGCGACGCCTATTTGCCCGCCAGCTTGGCGGCGATCTGCGCCACGTGGCGACCCTGGAATTTTGCCGCGTCCAGCTCGACGGCGGAAGGCTGTCGCGAACCGTCAGCGCCCGCGATGGTCGAGGCGCCATAGGGCGAGCCGCCCTTGATCTCCTCGAGGCCCATCTGGCCCGCGAAGGCATAAGGCAGGCCGACGATGATCATGCCCTGGTGCAGCAGCACGGGGTGGAAGGTCAGGATCGTCGATTCCTGGCCGCCATGCTGCGTGGCGCTCGACGACATCACCGAGCCGACCTTGCCGACGAGCTTGCCCTGCTGCCAAAGGCCGCCGGTCTGATCGAGAAAGTTCTTCATCTGGCCGGCCATGTTGCCGAAGCGCGTCGGCGTTCCGAAGATGATGGCGTCGTAATTGGCGAGTTCATCAGGCGTCGCGATCAGCGCCTTCTGGTCGAGCTTGAAGCCCATCTTCTGAGCGATCTCGGCCGGCACCGTCTCGGGGACACGCTTCAAGTCGACCTCGGCGCCGGCGGCGCGGGCGCCCTCAGCCGCCGCATGCGCCATCTGCTCGATATGGCCGTAGGACGAATAATAGAGCACGAGGACCTTTGCCATTTGCCGATCTCCCCATGGGGCTGAAAGCGTGCGGCGAACGCCGCAGCGAGGCGGAACCTAGAGGCGCGCCGCGGCCTCGCCAACGCACGATTTGTTGAGTGCGGCAAAAAGCAAAAAGGCCGGATCGTCTTCGCCGATCCGGCCTTCACTCTCATCGAATTTTGCAGCGGGCTCAGTACCAGGTGTACCGATGCCAGCGGTGATGACGATGGTGCCGCTTGTACCATCCGTAGTGACGGCCGCGATACCAGCCATAATGCCGGACATGGTGATGGCGGCGCCAACCATAGTGCCGGTGGTGCCAGCGATGATGGCGCCAATGGCGATGCTTCCAACCGTGCTTCACCTCGATCAGGTTGGCGTCATGGGCGATGGCCGGCACGGCGGCGGCGCCCTGCGTCGCAGGTGCGGCACCGGCCGGACCCCAGGACAGCAGCCCGAACACCGCGGCCGCCAGCAAGATACGAATGCGCATTGTCTCCTCCACGAACAGGCCCCGTGGGATCTCGCGCCTCAAGGCTTGAATGCGGAATGAACGGCAATGTTCGCGCTCGTTCAGGGAATAGCCACGACCAGACGCCCGCGCACCTTGCCGTCGAGGATGTCACGGGCCGCGCCCGGCAGCGCGTCGAAGGGAATGGTCTGGGTCATCTGCGCCAGTTTGTGTTTGTCGAGATCGCGGGCAAGACGCGACCATGCATTAAGGCGCGCCGGCTTCGGCGCCATGACGCTGTCGATGCCGAGCAGCGAAACGCCGCGCAGGATGAACGGCGCCACCGACGACGGCAGGTCCATGCCGCCGGCAAGACCGCAGGCCGCGATGGCGCCGCCGTATTTCGTCATCGACAGGAGATTGGCGAGGGTGTGCGAGCCGACGGAATCGACGCCCGCCGCCCAGCGCTCCTTGGCGATCGGCCGCGCCGGGCCCGCTAGATCGGCGCGCGCGATGATCTCGGCAGCGCCGAGACCCTTCAGATAGTCGGCCTCGGCGGGCCGCCCGGTCGAGGCGATGACATGCCAGCCCAACTTGGCGAGGAGCGCGATGGCGACCGAGCCGACGCCGCCCGCCGCCCCGGTGACGACGGCCGGGCCGTCAGCGGGCTTTGCGCCATGGCGTTCCAGCGCCAGCACGCTGAGCATCGCGGTATAGCCGGCGGTGCCGATGGCCATCGCGTCCGCCGCCGTGAGGCCCTGTGGCAGCGGCACCAGCCAGTCACCCTTGACGCGTGCCTTCTGGGCGTAGCCGCCGAAATGCGTCTCGCCGAGTCCCCAGCCGTTGAGGACAACGTTGTCGCCGGCCTTGAAATCGGCGTGGCTCGAGGCCTCGACGATGCCGGCGAAATCGATGCCGGGGATCATCGGAAAACGGCGCACCACCGGCGCCTTGCCGGTGAGCGCAAGACCATCCTTGTAGTTCACGGTGGAATGCGTGACGCGCACCGTCACGTCGCCGTCCATGAGGTCGGCCTCGTCGAAATCCTGCGCGGCGACGCTCTGGCCCTGCTCGGCCTTGGTCACCACGAGCGCCTTGAACTTCGCCATCACATCTCTCCGCACTGCCACGGCCGCCTTGTGGCGTGCCGCGGCCGACGCGGCAAGCCATTTGTCATTTCTCCAAGGGCCGCTCCATGGTGACGGCGTAGTCGGTGAAGCCGAGCGTGCGCCAGAAGGCGATGGCACGATGGTTGCCAACAAGCACTTCGAGACGCACGTGGCTGCGCTCCCAGCCGGCATTGGCGACGAGCCAATTGAACGCTGCGCTCGCGATGCCCTGCCGGCGGGCTTCGGGGATGACGAACATCTGGCGCAAGTAAACCCACTCCTCTTCCGTTCGCCACAATGCATAGCCGACCGTGGCGTCGCCGCGCCGGAACAACGCCGCCTGATAGGCGCCGGCGAGAAAGGCTGCCATGCGCGTTTCGAGCTCCGGCAAGGTCATTGGGCAGCGATGACCCTCGTCGCGGAGCAGGGCCTGGTTCATGCGCCAATGTCGGCACGTCGCTTGGCGTGGCGAAGCGGATGTCGATTGCCACGGGTCGTGTCGTCATGCTGCCCGCGGCAGCGCCCGCTCGACGGGCTGCTCGCGGATCGGCAGGTTGATGGCGGCGCGCGGGCCAAAGGCGACAAGGGTGATGAGGCAGCGCGCCACCACGATGAGTTCCGGTGACACGCGCCGCGCTTCAGGCGCGACACCTCGTCGTGGGACCATCGACCATGCTGGCTCCGTGCAGCGGACATAGCTCGCCCGGCGCAAACGACAATTAAATCTGTCTCATGGCATCGATGAAATCTGATCGCGGCTTACTGCGCTTGAATGCTGGCGCAAATCGCCGATGGCGAGCCATGCGGCGCCCGCAAGGCAAGCATGCCCATCCCGCTCGCGGTCCCCCGTTTGCCCTCTAGCCAAGCCCCGACGCCGGTGTTATTATACTTATGCTCAGGAAGAGCATAGGCCGGGCAGGGGACTTGTCCGGCCTTCTTTAGACCCCATATATGCTCATCTGGAGCATAAGGGAGGATACAATGACCGGTTTCGTCCCATCAGGCATCCGCCCCGCCGGCCTCGCGATTCCGCCGGCCGTGCTGGCACGCGGCTTCCGGCCGTTGCCGATGCCGGACCTCAGTTGGGCCCCCGAGGTCGAGCGCGCCACCGCGCACATCTACGAGAAGGTCAAGAGCGTCATCCCGCCGGTGGAGTGGCCGTTCTTCGCGCCCTACGTGAAGGCCATCAACGCGCTCAAGAAGGAACGCAACGCCGTCATCCTGGCGCACAATTATCAGACGCCGGAAATCTTCCACGGCGTCGCCGACGTGGTCGGCGACTCGCCTGCAGCTCGCCAAGCTCGCGGCCAAGACCGACGCCGACGTCATCGTCCAGTGCGGCGTGCACTTCATGGCCGAGACCTCGAAGCTGCTCAATCCCGACAAAACCGTGCTGATCCCCGACCTGAAGGCCGGCTGCTCGCTCGCCGCCTCCATCACCGGCGCCGATGTGCGGCTGTTGCGCGAGCGCTATCCCGGCGTGCCGATCGTCGCCTACGTCAACACCTCCGCCGACGTGAAGGCGGAAGTCGACATCTGCTGCACGTCGTCCAACGCCGTCCAGGTGGTGGAGAGCCTCGGCAGCGACACCGTGATCTTCCTGCCGGACCGCTATCTCGCCAATTACGTGGCCGCGCAAGACCAACGTGAAGATCATCGCCTGGCATGGCGCCTGCGAGGTGCACGAGCGCTTCACCGGCGAGGAGCTGCGCCGCTATCGCGACAGCGACCCGTCGATCCAGATCATCGCGCATCCGGAATGCCCGCCCGACGTGATCGCCGAGGCCGACTTCACCGGCTCGACCGCGCACATGATCGATTGGGTCAAGCGCGAGAAGCCGAAGCGCGTCGTCATGGTGACCGAGTGCTCCATGGCCGACAACGTGGCGGCGGAGACGACCGGACGTCGAGTTCGTGCGGCCGTGCAATCTCTGCCCGCACATGAAGCGCATCACGCTGCCGAAGATTCTCGACAGCCTGGTCTTCATGCGCGAGGAGATCGTCATCGATCCCGTCATTGCCGAGCGTGCGCGGCGCTCGGTGGAGCGGATGGTGAATTTGAAGAGCTGAGGCGAAGTCGCGAGAACGCGGAGCGTTCGAGACAGGTGGGGTGATGAGCCCCACCGACCCCACCCCGATCATCTCGCTTTCGCTCGATGATCGACCCTCCCCTTCGGGGGGAGGGCGAAGAAAGCCGGCACGGTTCCAGCGATGTCCCACCACCCCATCCTCATCGTCGGCGGCGGCCTCGCGGGACTTTTCACCGCCCTGAAGCTCGCGCCGAAGCCGGTCACCGTGCTGGCGGCGGCGCCGATCGGCCAAGGCGCATCGTCGGCCTGGGCGCAAGGCGGCATTGCGGCCGCGCTCTCGGAAGGCGACAGCCCGGAGAAGCACACCGACGACACGGTGAGGCCGGCGCCGGCATCGTCGACACGCGACGTGGTGCTCGGCATGGCTCGGGAGGCGCGCGCCTGCGTCGACGACCTCCTCGCCTACGGCGTGCCCTTCGACAAGGACCTCGAAGGCCATCTCGTGCAGTCGCGCGAGGCGGCGCATTCGGAGCGGCGCATCGTGCGGGTCAAGGGCGACACGCGCCGGCAAGGCCATCATGGAAGCGCTCGTCGCGCATGTGCGGCGCACCCCGTCCGTCACCGTCCTCGAGGGCGAGGTGGCCGACGAGCTCATCGTCCGCGACGGGCGCGTCGTCGGGGTCGTCGCGCACGCGGCCGGCGATCCGCGCGAGGTGCATGTGTTCACCGCGAACGCAGTCGTGCTGGCCACCGGCGGCGCCGGCAACCTCTACGCCGCTGACCACCAATCCGCCCGAGGCCAAGGGTACCGGCGTCGCGCATGGCGGCGCGGGCCGGCGCGGTGATCGCCGATCCGGAATTCGTGCAGTTCCATCCGACCGCCATCGCCATCGGGCGCGACCCGGCCCCGCTCGCCACCGAGGCCCTGCGCGGCGACGGCGCTGTCCTGGTCAACGGCAAGGGCGAGCGCTTCATGCGCGCCATCCATCCGGACGCGGAGCTCGCGCCGCGCGACGTCGTGGCACGCGGCGTCTTCGCCGAGATCACGGCCGGGCGTGGCGCTTTTCTCGACGCGCGCGCCGCCATCGGGGCGGCATTCCCCGAGCGCTTCCCGACCGTCTATGCGGCATGCCGCTCGCGGCCGGCATCGACCCGGTCACCGATCTCATCCCGGTGGCGCCGGCCGAGCACTATCACATGGGCGGCGTCATGACGGACGCGCGCGGCAAGACCTCGCTCGCCGGCCTGTGGGCTGCCGGCGAGGTCGCCTCGACGGGCGTGCACGGCGCCAACCGGCTCGCCTCCAACTCGCTGCTCGAGGCGGTGGTGTTCGGGGCCCGCATCGCGGCCGATCTCAAGGCGCCTCGACGACACGGGCCCGCCGAAGCTCAGCGGCGCCTACGTGCCGCAGACCGCCGACGATGCGGCGCGCAACGCCCCGGCCATCGCGCTCCTGCGCGAGACCATGCAGCGCGACGTGGGCGTCGTTCGCGATGCTCGAAGGCCTGGCGCGCGCGCCGTCACCATCATCGCGGCGCTGCGCGACGGAGCCGGCAATGCCGCCTTGCTCAACATGGCGACGACGGCGCTGATCATCGCGACGGCGGCGCTGGCGCGCACCGAAAGCCGCGGCGGCCACTACCGCTTCGATCATCCCGAGCCCGATCCGGCGCAAGCCCGCCGCACCATGCATGACGCTCGCCGACGCCGAGGCCATCGCCGGCGGCAACGGCGCAACGCCACAGCGCCGGACGGCGCAGCGATGAGCAGCTCTCTCAATCCGCTTCTCGTGCAGGATGCGGTGCGCCGCGCGCTCGAGGAAGATCTCGGACGCGCCGGCGACCTCACGTCGCTGGCCTGCGTGCCGGCCGGGCGCAAGGCCAAGGCCGTCATCGCGGCGCGCGAGCCCGGCATCATCGCCGGCCTGCCGCTGGCGCGCGAAGCCTTCCGGCAGATCGACCCCGGCATCGCTTCAAGGCGGCGGTCGACGACGGCGCCACGGTGGCGGCCGGCAGCGTCGTGGCCGAGGTCGGCGGCGACGCGCGCGCGATCCTCTCGGCCGAGCGCGTGGCGCTCAACTTCCTCGGCCGCCTCTCCGGCATCGCCACGCTCACGTCGCGCTACGTGGCGGCGGTGGCGCACACATCGGCGCGCATCGTGCGACACCCGCAAGACGACGCCCGACCTGCGGGCCTTCGAGAAGTATCGCGGTGCGCTGCGGCGGCGGCATGAACCACCGCTACGGCCTCGACGACGCCATCCTGATCAAGGACAACCACATCGCGGTGGCAGGCGGCGTCAAGGCGGCGCTCAAGGCCGCAAAGCACGCCGCCGGCCACATGGTGGTGATCGAGATCGAGGTCGACACGCTCGCCCAGCTCGACGAGGCGATCGCGGCGGGCGCCGACATCGTGCTCCTCGACAACATGAAGCCCGATATGCTGCGCGAGGCGGTGCGCCGCGCCGGCAACCGCGTCAAGACCGAGGCGTCCGGCGGCGTCACGCTTGGAGACGGTGCGGGCCATCGCCGAGAGCGGCGTCGACATGATCTCGGTCGGCGCCCTCACCCACTCGGCGCCGGTGCTCGATCTCGGGCTCGATGTCGTGATCAGTTGACCGATCGGCGCGCCGCCGCGCCGGCATCTTGACGGCCGCCTGCTTGTTACTTAACTTATCGGTTATGTAACAAAGCGGTTCCCCACATGCCCCTGCCGTCGTCCGACCGGCTCAGTTCCACTTTCGCGGCGCTTGCCGATCCCACCCGCCGCGCCATCCTGGCGCGGCTCACGTCCGGCGAGGCGCCCGTGACCGAGCTCGCCGCCCCCTTCGCCATGAGCCTGCCGGCCATCTCCAAGCACCTAAAAGTGCTCGAAGGCGCCGGGCTGATCACCCGCGGACGGGAGGCGCAATGGCGGCCGTGCCGGCTCGAGGCGACGCCCCTCAAGGAAGCAACAGACTGGCTCGCCCGCTACGAGCGCTTCTGGGCGGAGGGGCTCGACCGTCTCGCGGCGTTCCTGGAGTCCGAGCCCGCGCCGCCGGCTGCGCCGCCGAAGGCCAGCCGCCGCAAGGCCGCCACGGCGCGCAGGCAGCCGCGCCGCAAATAGCCCAAGCCACACTGTGGCCGCGGCCGCGCTGGCGGCCAGCCGCCGGCGCCCCCATCTGCCGATGACAACCCAGGAGCGAAGACATGGCCTACGTCGATGGATTTCTGCTGCCGCTGCCGAAGAAGAACCTCAAGGCCTATCGCAGCATGTCGCTGAAAGCCGGCAAGGTGTGGCGCGAGCATGGCGCGCTGGAATACCGCGAGTGCGTCGGCGACGACCTCAAGTCCCAGTTCGGGCTGCCGTTTCCGCGCGGCATGAAGCTGAAGCCCGGCGAAACGCCGGTGTTCTCGTGGATCGTCTACAAGTCCCGCGCCCACCGCGACCGTGTCAACGCCAAGGTGATGAAGGACAAGCGCCTCGCCAAGATGATGGACCCGAAGGCCATGCCGTTCGACGCGAAGCGCATGTCCTATGGCGGCTTCAAGGTCGTGGTCGATCTCGCCGGCAAGTGACCAAGCCGAGCCTCACCATCAAGCGCCGGCTCAAGGCGCCGCCGGGCCGTGTCTATGCGGCCTGGACCGATCCCCGGCAGGTCGTCCGCTGGTGGGGACCTGAGGGCGCGCAGAACATCAGCGCCGAGACGCAAGTGCGCGTCGGCGGGCGCTTCCGCATGGTGTTCCGAACGCCGGACGGCGAAGAGCACGACGTGAGCGGCGTCTATCGCGAGGTCGAGCCGGACGCCAAGCTCGTCTTCACCTGGATGTGGCGCACGCTGCAGGAACGGCAGTCCCTGGTGAGTGTGCTGCTCAAGCCCGATGGCGAGGGCACGCTGTTGACGCTCGTGCACGAGCAGTTCTTCGACGAGGCGGCGCGCGACCGCCACAACACCGGCTGGAGCGGCGCCCTCGACAAGCTCGAGATTTACCTCGGAGGGTAGGCGCGGCCGCGCCGGAAGGCGCGGCGCATATCGCGTCGCGTCAGCCGCGGGCCTCTGACGGATCAGGCGCTAGTAATAGAAACCTGGCACGAGCTGATAGTGGCCGGGCCCGCGCTCGTAAGTGATGACGCCGACGCGCGGCGTGCGGAACGTCGGGCGGTACTCGACGACGCCGGGCGACACGCCGCAACACACATAGTGCGGTTCCTTCACCAGCACCGGCTCGATGGTGATGGTGTGCCGTGGAGCGATGAAGCTCGACGTGTAGGTGGCGCAGCAATCGGCGTTGGCGCTGCCGGCGGCCATCGTGACGAATGCGGCCACTCCCGCGGCCAAGCAAAGACGCAACTTCAGCATTGTCGGACACCTTGTGGTTCGGATTCCTCCGACCAAACGCGCGATGGCGTGCAAGAGCAAACAAATCAGCGCGTTAAGGTAAAGGCGGAACCCTCGCTGCGGGCGCACGTTCCCCGATCAGAGCCAAGCGGAGCTTGCCAGGGAGGACCTTCATGAAGCGGATCCTGTTGTGCACCATTGCCATCGTGACCGGCGCGGCGCCGGCCTTTGCGCAAGTGGTCATCGAGCGGCGCGAGACGCCAGTCATCGTCGAGCGCGGGCCGGGCGGCGCCGCCGAGAGCCCGGACATCGGCGCCACCGGCAGCCTGGCGCTGACCCCGGACCAGGAAGTGGTGGTGCGCCGCTATATCGTCGAGGAGCGTGTGGTGGCCGCGCCGGCGACGGAGACGATCCGCGTCGGCAGCGTCATTCCGCCGTCGGTGGAGCTCTATCAGGTTGAGAACGAGCTCTCGACCGAGGTGCCGCTGCTGCGGTCGTATTCGTATTTCCGCGCCGGCGACAATCGCATCGTCTTCGTCGAGCCGTCGAGCCGGCGGGTGGTGCGCATTCTTCAGTAGCCAGCAATCAGGCGTCGGTCGTCGGAGGTTCTCTGATGACCGAGTGCCGCTCGATGGTCCTTGTTACGTCTGTCCGGGCTTCAGCTTGTAGAAGATGTGGCGGCCGATCACGTCCATCTTCTTCAGCTTGCGCGACCAGTGCGGGCGCACGTAGTCGGCGTGATAGTGCGTGGCACCGCCCACGTCGGCCAGATAGGTCTTGCCGTCGGTGACCTCGCGCGCCACGCGCACGGCGGTCGCCCAAGGGGTGGCTTCGCTGATGCGCAGCGACTTGCCTTCGCACGCGAAGGAGAACTGGCAGGCCATGTAGCGGTGGCGGTTCTGGTAGACGACGCCGCAAACCGACTTCGGATAGAGCCCGCTCTTCACCCGGTTCAGCACCACCTGCGCCACGGCGGCTTGGCCAGTCTCCGGCTCGTTGCGGGCCTCGAAATAGATGGCCTCGGCGAGACAGCGCTGCTCCTGGCTCATCTTCTGCGGGTCGATGAGAGAGGCGTATTGCGGACGCCCGTCGTCGCTCTTGGCGATCGTTGTGCCGCCGCCGAGCTTGCCGCCGGGCGACACGGGTGCGGCGGCGATCTCCACGGGGGTGGCGTCGGCTTCCGCGGGCGTGATGGAGGCGAGCGACACGGCGCGCGGTACCGACGGCGTGCCGCCGTCGAGCGCGTTGGGTGGCCGGCTCGAATCGTAGGTCATGGCGCTGTACTTGCCCGAGCTCGGCGACATGGGGGCGGTCGCCCGCAAGGTGATCGTCTCGTCTTCCCACGGCTCGAATTTCGACTTGGCGTCGCCGAGCTCGAGCACGCCCTGCAGCAGCACGGCGGCCGGCTGCGCCACTTCGTCGTCGCGGAACACCATGGCGCGCATGTTGGCGGCGGAGCCGCGGGCGAAGCGGCTCAAGCCTTGGCGGCTGAGCGTCGGCCGCAGCTCAATCAGGGGATCGCCCTTGCGCTCACGCACCACCTCCGGATATACGCCCCGCGCCGATTTCTTGAGATCGCTCTTGGGAGGCCACCCTTCGGCGGCCGGATCGTAGGGCGCCGGATCGGCAGCCCCGAGGCTCGCGGTGACGATGCGGTCGAGCCCCAATACGGGCAGGTGCAGCGCCTGGGCGGCGAGATCGTGCGCCGGCGGCACGAGCAGACGTTGCTCCGGCAGGCTGGACGATTTCGGCGGGAACGGCACGGCGCTGAGGCCGCGATCGGCATCCTGGCTCGCGGTCGCCGTGAACGACACGAGCACGCCAGCGGCGAGCGCCCACGGCGCCACGGTGGCGCACACGAACCCCAAGCTCGACCGACGCATACGCATACGCAACTGAACCCCTGCGGATCAGGCGCCGGGCGATCGTTGCCGATCTGCCACAGCCGAGGCTGATCCACCGTCCTCACCCGACTATCGAAGCGTAGGGTTTCGGGAGGGTTAAGAGCCGCAAGGCGCGATCGGAATCGGCAAACAGGATTAACGGGTTGTGGCTTTCGGACGACAGCGGACGGGACGACAGCGGCGGAAACGGCTCAATCCGTCGTCTGTCGTTCCGCGTCGGTCCTGCGGCCCGCCAATGCCGCCTGGGCGGCGGCGAGCCGCGCGATGGGCACCCGGTAGGGCGAGCACGACACGTAGTCGAGACCTGCCTCCTCGCAGAAGGCCACCGAGGCCGGGTCGCCCCCATGCTCGCCGCAGATGCCGAGCTTCAAGGAGTTGCGCGCCTTGCGGCCGCGCGCGATGGCGAGCTTGACCAATTCGCCGACCCCGTCCCGGTCGATGCTGACGAACGGGTCCGTCGACAGGATGCCGGCCGACGTGTAGGCGCCAAGGAAGCGGCCGGCATCGTCGCGGCTGATGCCGAGCGTCGTCTGGGTGAGGTCGTTGGTGCCGAAGGAGAAGAACTCGGCGCTCTCGGCGATCTCCTGGGCGCGCAAGCAGGCGCGTGGCAGCTCGATCATCGTGCCGACCTGATAGGTGATGGTCTTGCCGCGCTCCTTCATGACCGCCGCCGCCATGGCGTCGATGCGTGCCTTGATCAGATCGAGCTCCTGCTTGCCCATGACCAGCGGCACCATGACTTCCGGTGTCACGGGCGCGCCGGTCTCGACCGCCGCATCGAGCGCCGCTTCGAAAATGGCGCGGGCCTGCATCTCGACGATCTCCGGATAGGCGATGCCGAGACGGCAGCCACGGAAGCCGAGCATCGGGTTGAATTCGTGCAGCTCCTCGGCGCGCCGTTTCAGCTTGGCCGGGTCGGCGCCCATGGCCTTGCTCACCTCGGCCACCTCGGCGTCGGTGTGCGGCAGGAACTCGTGCAGCGGCGGATCGAGCAGGCGGATGGTGACGGGCAGCCCCTGCATCAGCTTGAACAGCGCTGCGAAATCGGAGCGCTGCATGGGGAGCAGCTTGGCGAGGGCGGCGCGGCGGCCCTTCTCGTCGTCGGCGAGGATCATCTCGCGCATCGCGACGATGCGCTCGCCATCGAAGAACATATGCTCGGTGCGACAGAGCCCGATGCCCTCGGCGCCAAAGTTGCGCGCCGTCTTGGCGTCGAGCGGTGTCTCGGCATTGGCGCGCACCTTCATGCGCCGCACGCGATCGGCCCAGCCCATCAGGGTGGCGAACTCGCCGGAAAGCTCCGGCTCCTGCATCCGCACTTGGCCTTGCAGCACCTGGCCGCTGGATCCGTCGATGGTGATGACGTCACCTTTCTTCAGGACGGCGCCGGCGGCGTTGAGGGTCTGCATGCTGTAGTCGACGCGGATCGTGCCGGCGCCGGAGACGCACGGCTTGCCCATGCCGCGGGCGACGACGGCCGCGTGGGACGTCATACCGCCGCGCGTGGTGAGGATGCCTTCCGCGGCATGCATGCCGTGGATGTCTTCTGGCGAGGTCTCGACGCGCACCAGGATAACCTTGCGGCCATTCTTCTTGGCCTCCTCGGCGTCATTGGACGAGAACACGATCTCGCCGCAGGCGGCACCGGGCGAGGCCGGCAGGCCGGTGGCTAGGATCTTTCGGTGCGCCTTGGGATCGATGGTCGGGTGCAGGAGCTGGTCGAGGGCGGCGGGCTCGACGCGCGACACCGCCTCCTCCTCGCTGATCAGGCCCTCGGCCGCGAGGTCGACGGCGATGCGCAGCGCGGCCTTGGCGGTGCGCTTGCCGTTGCGCGTCTGCAGCATCCACAGCTTGCCGTTCTCGACGGTGAACTCCATGTCCTGCATGTCGCGGTAGTGCTCCTCGAGCACTCCGTAGATGCGCACCAGCTCCGCATAGGCCTGCGACATCGCCGCTTCCATCGACGGCTTGTTGGACCTGGAGGCGATGCGGGCCTTCTCGGTGATATCCTGGGGCGTGCGGATGCCGGCCACCACGTCCTCGCCTTGGGCGTTGATGAGGAATTCGCCGTAAAGCTCCTTCTCGCCGGTCGACGGGTTGCGCGTGAATGCGACGCCGGTGGCGGACGTTTCGCCGCGATTGCCGAACACCATGGCTTGGACGTTGACGGCGGTGCCCCAGCTCGCCGGGATGGCGTGCAGCTCGCGGTATTTTTTGGCGCGGGCATTCATCCACGAGCCGAACACGGCGCCGATGGCGCCCCAGAGCTGCTCTTTCGGATCCTGCGGAAACGGCTTGCCGAGCTCCTTCTCGACGATCGCCTTGTAGCGGCCGATAAGCTGCTTCCAGTCGTCGGCGCCGAGATCGGTGTCGAGGGAATAGGCCTTGCGCTCCTTGTACTCTTCGAGCGCGTCTTCGAAGTGGTGATGCTCGATGCCGAGCACCACATCGGAATACATTGTGATGAAGCGGCGATAGCTGTCATAGGCGAAACGGGCGTCGCCGGACGCCTTGGCGATTGCCTCGACCGTCTTGTCGTTGAGGCCGAGATTGAGCACCGTGTCCATCATGCCGGGCATGGAGGCGCGCGCGCCCGAACGCACCGAGACGAGCAGCGGATCGGCTTCGTTGCCGAACATCTTGCCGGCAACCCGCCCGGTGGCGAGCAGCGCCGCCTCGACCTCCGCCGTGAGGTCGGCCGGGTAGCTCTCGCTATGCTCGTAGTAGTAGGTGCAAACGTCCGTCGTGATGGTGAAGCCGGGGGGCACCGGCAAGCCGAGATTGGCCATCTCGGCGAGGTTGGCGCCCTTGCCTCCAAGCAGGTTCTTCATGGCCGACTGACCCTCGGCCTTGCCGCCGCCGAAGGTGTAAACCCACTTCGCCATCATCCGACTCGCTTTTTCCCGGGGGAAACCCGAGGCTTGGGACGGAGGCTTGGCGCATCCCACATGAAAAGGCAACGCCGCCGGGCCTGGGTTCCGACGCCGCAAATGCTAGCAGTTGCAGGTAAATTCGGCGTTAGGCGCGGATACCAAAGACGCCGAC
Source organism: uncultured Alphaproteobacteria bacterium (assembly GCA_963812775.1). Classification (GTDB taxonomy): domain Bacteria; phylum Pseudomonadota; class Alphaproteobacteria; order Rhizobiales; family Beijerinckiaceae; genus CAWEWH01. Next base: position 249,693 of record CAWEWH010000008.1, on the reverse strand, counting down.
GACGCCGACAATGATCAGATAGACCGCGACGATGAAGTTGAGCAGGCGCGGCATCACCAGGATGAGAATGCCGCAGATCAAGGCCAGCAGCGGTTGCAGCTGCAGGTGAAGATTCATGGGTGCCTCCATTCGCAACAGTGCCGGCCGCAACGGGCCGGCACGAAACGCTAACAGAAAATCCCGAGCTAGAAGCGGCGGCCCAGCAACACCCCGATGACGATGGCGCCGAGAACGGCGTTGGTCAGGCCCTTGCGGGAATGCAGGGGACCGGTGCGCCCGGTCAGCGTGTTGGAGACCTGCTCGCCGAGGGCGCGGGCGGTGTCGTAGGCCTGCACCCTGGCATCGCGGGCCGCATGCTCCACTTTGTGCCGGCGCCGCCGACCCATGGCCGCGATGACGACCGCGATGATGGCGACGACGAGGGCGCCGCCGGCCACCGCGAGATTGCCGTACATCGGACCCCACATCTCGGTCGCCCAGATGAACAACGCCCTGAGCGCGGCAACGAGCACGACGATGAGGGCGGCGACGGCCAGCAGCGCGCCGATCAGCAGGCGCAGCATGCGCCGCTTCATCGACGCCATCTCGTCGGAAGCGGCCGCGTAGAGGGAGGCGAGCATCAGCGGCTCCGCGTCATCATGCCGACCAGCATGCCGAGGCCAAGGGCGGCCAGCACGGTGCCGAGCGGATTGCGGCGCACGGTTGCCTCGACATCACCGGCGAAGGAGGTGGCGTGGGTCTTGGCGGCGCTGGCGATCTCGGCCCCGGCCGTATAGGCGCTGGTCGCCGTCTCGGTCACACCGTCGGTGACGTGGCGCAGGCTGTCGGTGACGCGGGAGGCGGCCTGCTGGCCACGGCTCGCCGCGATGGACGCCACGGTCTCGGTGAGCCGGGCGATGTCCTCCTTCAGCATGCGCAGGTCGGCCGCGATGTCGCCGCTCGCCGCCTCAACGCTGGCGCCGATCTCAGAGGCGCCCTTGCGCAGGTCCTCGCCCGCCTTGCTGGCGGCGCTGCGCAGCTCTTCGCCAGCCTTGGCGGCGGAATTGCCGAGACCGGCATTGCCGTAAGTGTTCGATGCCATGGGGAAGCTCCCTTTGCCCGCAGGAATGGACGTGACCTGCAAACGCGGCAGTCGGTTTCTGGTTCCTAGTGGCAAAGGATCGCGCGGAGCTTCGCGCCTTTCATCCCTCGATTTTCGAGAAATCAGCCACTTGCCGGGTGGCGTCGCGGATAGCGGAGAGCAGCTTCAAGCGGTTCTCGCGCAAGGCCTTGTCGTCGGCGTTGACGGTCACCTTGTCGAAGAAGGCGTCGACCGGGGCGCGCAATCTCGCCAAGGCCGCCATGGCGGCTTCGAAGTCTTCCTTGGCGATGGCGGCGCCGGCCGCGGCGCGTGCCGAATCGAGGGCGGCCGCAAGGGCGCGCTCCTCGCCCTCTTTGAACAGGTCCGGCTTCGGCGCCCCGTCGAAGGAGCGACCGTCCTTCTTCTCCTCGATGCGCAGAATATTCACGGCGCGCTTGGTGCCGACGAGCAGATTCTTGCCGTCGTCGCTGTCGAGGAAGCGGCCAAGCGCCTCGACGCGGTGGACGATCATCAAGAGATCGTCCTGACCCTCCAGCGCGAACACAGCGTCGATGAGGTCGTGGCGGGCGCCCTGGTCGCGCAGATAGACCTTGAGGCGATCAGCGAAGAAGGACATCAGGTCCTGCGCGACAGGGCCAAGATCGCCGCGATGCGTGTTGAACACCGCGAGCAAGCCGCAGCGAATGCCGTTCTCCAGCACCAGCCTGATCACGCCCAGCGCGGCGCGCCGCAGCGCATACGGGTCCTTGGAGCCGGTCGGCTTCTCGTCGATGGCCCAGAAGCCGACGAGCGTGTCGAGCTTGTCGGCGAGCGCCACAGCGACCGACACCGGATCGGTCGGCACGCGGTCGCCCGGTCCCTGCGGCTTGTAGTGCTCCTCGACGGCGGCCGCGACTGACGCATCCTCGCCCTGGCGCTCAGCATAATAGCGGCCCATCAGGCCCTGCAGCTCCGGGAACTCGCCGACCATCTCGGAGACGAGATCGGCCTTGGCGAGATGGGCGGCGCGCTCGACCTTGTCCGGGTCGGCACCGACGATGGGCGCGAGCGTCCGCGCCAGCGCGGCGATGCGCTCGATGCGCGCACCCTGCGTGCCGAGCTTCTCGTGGAAGACGATGTTGGCCGCCTTCAGCTTCTCGAGGCGCTGGTCAAGGGGCTTGAGATTGCGGTCACGATAATCCGGCAGCGGCGCGAGATCGGTGTTCCAGAAATGCCGGGCGTCGGCGAGGCGGGCGCGCACCACGCGGGCATTGCCGGCGGCGATCGCCTTGCCGCCGTCGCGCGCCTCGATGTTGGCGACGAGGATGAACTGGTTGGCGAGCGTGCCGTCGGGCTTCTTCAGCACGAAGCATTTCTGGTTGGCCCGGATGGTGGCGCGGATGACTTCCGGCGGGATGGCCAGGAACTCCGCCTCGAACTCGCCGACCAGCACCACCGGCCACTCCACCAGGCCGGCCACCTCCTCCAGGAGCCCCTCGTCCTCGACAAGATCGAGGCCGCGCGCAAAGGCGAGGTTCTTGGCCTCGGTGAGGATGATGTCCTTGCGGCGGTCGGCATCGAGCACGACCTTCGCGCCGGTGAGCGCCGTCGCGTAATCGTCGAAGCGGCGCACCTTGATGGCGCGCGGCGCCATGAAGCGATGCCCGAAGGTCGTGTCGCCCGACGCGATGCTGTCGACGGCAAAACGGACGACGTCCGGCTCCTCGGTCTCCGGCCCGAAGCTGGCGACGATGGCGTGCAGCGGCCTCACCCAAGCGAGCGCGCCAGCCTCGGCGGAGGCCGTGCCCCAGCGCATGGATTTCGGCCACGGGAAGGCGCGGATGATGCCCGGCAGGATCTCGGCCAGCACGTCGGCGGTGGCGCGGCCGGGCCGCTCGATGAGCGCGACGTAGAACTCGCCCTTCTTTGGGTCTTTGTCCTTCTCGACCTTGGCTTCGTCGAGGGACTTCAGCCCGGCGCTCTTCAAGAAGCCCTCGACGGCCTTGGCGGGGGAGCCGACGCGCGGGCCGCGCCGCTCCTCGCGCACGTCCTTGCCCTTGGCCGGCAGGCCGACGACGTTGAGCGCCAGACGGCGCGGCGTCGCAAAGGCCTTGGCGCCCTCGTAAAGGAAGCCGCGCTCCACCAGGGCATCGGTGACGAGCTTGCGCAGATCCTCGGCCGCGCGGCGCTGCATGCGGGCGGGGATTTCCTCGGAGAACAATTCGAGCAGGAGATCGGGCATCGCGCGCTTCGCGTGGGTGGGCGTGCGAGCCATAATGCCCGACGCCGCGGGTGTCGAGGTCGGGGCGGGTCGCTCCGAAAACCCTTAAGACCGGAGCGGTGGGCCTGTCACAGCGTCTTGTGCGTGCCGTCGCAGAGCGGCTCGCCCTTGGAGGCCTTGCAGCCGCAGAAATAGAGCGTGCCGGCCTTCTCGGCCTTGTAGGCGATCGGCGTGATGGCCGTGACCTTGTGGGAGCCGTCGCAGAACGGCTGCTTCTGCGAGCGCCCGCAGGCGCACCAGAAATAGGTCTTGCCGGCCTCCACCTCGATCGGGAACGGCTCCCGCTGGGCGATCATGCGCTCGTTCATCTCTCGCTCCCCTTGGCGCGCTCAATCTGCACCACTTTCGTGCCGCGCGCGAGAACATGATCGTGCGCTAGCCGACGCGGGCGGGCTGCGTGCCGAGCTCGAAGCCGCTGACCGCGAAGCGCACCGCCTCCTCGGCCACGGCGATCGGCACGCATGCGAGAAAGAGCGTCAGCCGCTCGCCGGCCGTCGCGAAGAAGGGCAAGAGGCGGTGCACCAGCGGGTCGGCCAATGCCCGCGGCAGCAGGCAGAAGGAGCTGTCGCGCCCCATCGTCAGCGTGCCGAAGGCCCAAGGGAACGGAGGCTCGCCCACGTCGCCGTCGTTGAGCCAGACCGGGAACGAGCTGAGCGAGGATCGAAACCTGACCAACACGTCGTGGGCCGGATGTCCGACATAGTCGAGCGGATCGAGGCGCGCATCGATGCGCAGATACGCCATGGCCAGCGCGGCGGTCCTTTGTGTGCGGGCCGATACGTGCAGCGTGCGCGGCTGAAACTGCACGATACGCGATTCGGCGGGCGCCGCATCGCCGGTGTAGGGCTCAAGCAAGGGCGGCGCCCCCACCTTCCGTCTTCAGCCAGGCGGCGCCGCAGGCCTTGGCCAGCTCGCGCACCCGCAGGATGTAGCTCTGCCGCTCGGTCACCGAGATGACGCCGCGCGCGTCGAGCAGATTGAAGACATGACTCGCCTTGATGCATTGGTCGTAGGCGGGCAGCGCCAGGCGATGCCGCGTATCGTTGCCGCCGGCGGCAGGCGCGCCGACCTCGATGAGGCGCCGGCATTCGGCCTCGGCGTCCTTGAAGTGCCGGAACAGCATGTCGGTGTCGGCATATTCGAAATTGTAGCGTGAAAACTCTTGCTCCGACTGCAGGAACACGTCCGCATAGGATACGCGCTCGGCGCCGTCGCCGCCGTTGAAATTGAGATCCATGATGCGCTCCTTGTTCTGCAAGTAGCAGGCAAGGCGCTCGAGCCCATAGGTCAGCTCGCCGGACACCGGCGCGCATTCGAAGCCGGCCACCTGCTGGAAGTAGGTGAACTGCGACACTTCCATACCGTCACACCAGCATTCCCAGCCGAGCCCCCAGGCCCCGAGGGTCGGGCTCTCCCAGTCGTCCTCGACGAAACGGATGTCGTGCAGCGTCGGGTCGATGCCGATGGCATAGAGCGATTTGAGATAGAGGTCCTGGATGTCGGGGGGGTTCGGCTTCAGGATCACCTGGAATTGGTAGTAGTGCTGCAGGCGATTGGGATTCTCGCCATAGCGGCCGTCCTTGGGGCGACGCGAGGGCTGCACATAGGCGGCGTTCCACGGTTTCGGGCCCAGCGCCCTCAGCGTCGTGGCCGGGTGGAAGGTGCCGGCTCCCACCTCCATGTCGTAAGGCTGCAGGATGACGCAGCCGCGCTCCGCCCAGAAGCGCTGCAGCGTCAGGATCAGGCCCTGGAACGAGCGGGTCGGATCGAGTTTTTCGGCTGTGCTCATTAATCCTCTCGAAACCGCTTTCTCGGTGTGGTGTCGGAGCAAGTCAAGCCGCGCCCGGCCGCGTGCCCGGCCACACGCCGTTAAGGATGGCGGCCGTGCATTGGGTGCGCGCCTCGAACGCGGCCCCGCCGCACCGGAGCCGTCAGATGCGCAGGCGGAAGATTCTCGCCAAGAAGCGTTGGGCGCTTGTCGCCGCGGCCGTCGCGGTGGACGTGCTGGCCGGCCTTGCGATGCTGGGCCAGGGCGCCGTCCTGGCGCGCAACGCCGGCGCCGAGCCCGCGGCGCAAGCCGCCGAGGAGGCTGCCGTGCCGCCGGCGAAGAACTGCAAGCCGGTGCGTGTCATCTATGGCGGCTATGGCGAGCAGGGCTGCAGAATTTCTCCACAGCGCCAGGGCTAGTGTGCCGAACTTGAAATTCGCTACGAGGCTTCCGTCAAGATCATGCGAATTTTGGAATCGCGACACTAGAGCCCGTAGCGCCCCCACAGCGCCCGCTCCTCCAGCGAGGCGACAAGGGCGCCAGCATCGAGCTGCACTGACGCTTTCGTGCTGAACAGCCGCCGCAAGAAGAAGCTGCGCGACTTCTCCACCACCTTGAGGACCACGTCCTTGCCGTAGCGTTCGCGCATGACGGCGCGCACGTCGCCGGTGCCGTCGATGAGGCCGAGATCGGCAGCCTCGCGGCCCGACCAGAAGGCGCCATTGAAAATGTCGCTGTCGTCGGCTTTGAGGCGGTCGCCGCGGCGGCGCTTCACCAACTCGATGAAATGCGTGTGCACGACGCCCTGGATGCGCTTCAGCCGATCCACGTCGTCCGGCTTTTCCGGCTGGAAAGGGTCGAGGATGACCTTGTCGTCGCCAGCCGTATAGACGCGGCGATCGATGCCGAAGCGGGCGATGAGCCGGTCGAAGCCGAAGCCGGCCGCCACCACGCCGATGGAGCCGACGATGGACGAGGGATCGGCGTAGATCTCGTCGGCCGCCGCGGCGATCATGTAGCCGCCCGAGGCGGCGGCATCCTCCGCAAAGGCATAGACAGGCAGTTCGTGCTCTTCGGCGAGGGCGCGGATGCGCGCAAAGATCAGATGCGATTGCACGGCCGAGCCGCCTGGCGAATTGACGATGAGTGCCACCGCCTTGGCGCGGCTCGTCTTGAAGGCCGCCTCCAAGGTGCCGGCCAGGCCCGTGAGCGTCAGGCCGGACCGGAACGGCGAGGCGGCGCCGATGACGCCCGCCAGGCGAACCACGGCGACGACAGGCTTGTCCGCCCTGAAGCGGCGCGGCAGCAACCATTTCAGCGGTTTCGACAGGCGAAAAGCGAGGGATTCAGCCGCCATTTACGCTAAATAATCGCGCGCTTAACACCTCACAAGCGAAGACTGACAGCGTTCGTTCAGGTTCCCACGCATAAGTTGGACTAGCAGCGTTCCGTCGCGGGGCTTGGGAGGCGTCGGCAGGCTGTCCAAAAGCTTATCATCCGGAGGAATCTTCATGAAGTTTGCTGCAATCGCCCTCGCGGCCCTCGCCGCGTTGATCCTGGGAGCGCCTCTCACCACCTCGACGGCCGTGGCCGCCCCGGCGCTCGCCGGCGCCTCCGTGCCGGCACAGGAGAACGTGATGCCGGGCCTCGTCCAACCGGCCCAGTATTACTACCGTCGCCGCTACGGCTATCGCGGCTATTACCGGCCGCGTTACGTCTGCCGCATCCGCTACACCTATTACGGACCGCGTCGGGTCTGCTGGCGCCGCTACTGAACCCGCGCAACAATTAAGCCTAACGGCAGATCGAGCGGAGCCACTGGCTCCGCTCGTTTCATTTTGAGTTATATCGCTCACAGTTCGCGGAGAGGAAGCGTGGCTTCATCGGGCCGCGTTACTGGGAGACGACCATGCGTTTGCGTTCAGCCGTAAAAATTCTTGGCGCCGCTGCCGCCTTCGGGCTCGCGGTGCTCCCGATGTCGGCCTCGGCCGGCTGCGGGTGCCGCGCCATCACCTACGCCGCCCACTATCACGGACATGGCCACGCCCATCAGGCGCCGGCGGTGGTCTATCACCGCAACCAATATCCGACGGCCTACTACAACGAGGCGGCGCCACCCTACTATCCGCGCGCCCACCGCTATCACCGGCCGCATCACCCGCCGCTGCACCGCTACTATTGATCTGACGACAGATCACGGAAGACAGGCGACGGAAAGTCATCCGTCGTCTGTCAGCCGTCGTCCGTGTGCATCCCGCCGGCGTCGCGATGGATTGCTTCCGCCTCCGGCGTGAAGCGGTTGTCCTCGTCGTGCAGGACGAGCGGCGACGCGATGGCGAGCGGCGAGCGGCTGCCTTTCACGGCGTGGATGATGATGCGCGTGGCAAGTCTGTCTTCGCGCGGCTGCACCGGCCGCAGCACGATGCCGCCGAAGCGCCCGGCCATGGCGGCAAGCAACAACGGTAGGCCGTCGGCCCGATAGACCACCATCAGGTCGCCGCGCGGCACCAGCAAATCGGCCGCCGTCTTGAGCCAGTCGTCGAGGGTGCCGCCTTCCAGCACATGCGCCGACGCCTTGCCCTTGTCGGGGGAGACGCGAAAGCGTCGGCCGTCGAGCCAGGGCGGGTTGGTGACCACACAGTCGAAGCTTTCGGGCAGGAGACCGCGGGCGCGCCGCTGCGCCGGGGAGGCGAAGACATCGGCCGCGATGGCGCCGACGCGGCGCTGAAAGCCGTTGATCAGAATATTGTCCTCCGCGAGACCGACGAGGCGGGCGTCGTTGTCGACGAGGGTGACGCGGGCACGGGGGAAGCGCGCCGCCAGGATAAGGCCGACCGTCCCCACGCCCGCTCCCAGATCGACGACGCGGCGGCCCTCGAGCGCCGGTACGGCGGACGCGAGGAGCACCGCATCGGTTCCCGCCTTGTGGCCGCGTTTCAACTGGCGGACGGTGAGCGCGCCCGACAGCAGCCGATCCTCGACGACATCGGCCGCGAGCTTGGGGTCGGGCCGCGGCGGCGGCCTTTCGGCCGGCCGCGGGGTCTGTCTGGCCGCGGCTCTGCCGGCGGCCTTGGGGCGCCGCGGCTTCGTCGTCATGGCGGGCCCCTGAGCTCCGCCTCAAGCCCCGCGTCGACAAGGATGCGTCGGGCCTGGGACGACTGGTCCTCCGCCACCAAAATGCGCCGCGGAAAGGCGCCAATGGACCCTTCGAGCGCGCTCATATGTGCATCGGCCACGAAGCAGCCGACCCCGGCCTCGGCCAGCAGCGATTCCACCAGGCCGATGAGCACGAGGTCGTTGGTCCTGATGAGCTCGACCATGAAACAGCAAGGGATTCGGGCCGGTTGACGCTTGCGGCAACAGGGCATGTTGCTGCGGGCGTTGCAAGCGGGCAACGTGGGCAGTGCATGGATAAATGGAGCCCCAAGGCGGGAGGCGCGAGCGTGGGCGTGGTTCTTTCCCTTGAAGACCGGCTCGAGGGGCGGGCGACCCCCCGGCCGTCGGTCGAGCACCTGGCCAGCCTGCTGGCGAGCGACATGCAGGCGGTCAACCGCATGATCGTGTCGCGCACCGGCTCCGACGTGACCATGATCCCGGAGGTCGCCAACCACCTCATCGCCTCGGGCGGCAAGCGGCTGCGCCCCATGCTGACCCTCGCGGCCTCGGGCCTGTGCGGCTATGCGGGCAACGGCCACATCAAGCTCGCCGCCAGTGTCGAGTTCATGCACACGGCAACGCTGTTGCACGACGACGTTGTCGACGAGAGCGACATGCGGCGCGGCAAGCTTGCGGCGCGCATGCTGTGGGGCAACGAGGCGAGCGTGCTGGTCGGCGATTTCCTGCTCGGCCAGGCCTTCAAGATGATGGTCGAGGTGGGCTCGCTTGGCGCTCTCGAAGTGCTCGCCAACGCCGCCGCCATCATCGCCGAGGGCGAGGTGATGCAGCTCTCCGCCGCCAAGAACACGGCGACCACCGAGGACGACTATCTGGCGGTGATCCGCTCCAAGACGGCGGCCTTGTTCGCGGCCGCCTGCGAGGTCGGGCCGATCCTGGCCGGGGGCGACAAGGCCGCCCAGGCCGCCTGCCGCAGCTACGGCATGAATCTCGGCATCGCCTTCCAGCTCGTCGACGACGCGCTCGATTACGGCGGCGCTTCGGCGACGCTGGGCAAGAACGTCGGCGACGATTTCCGCGAAGGCAAGATCACGCTGCCCGTCGTCCTGTCGTTCCGCCGCGGCTCGGAGGAGGAGCGCACATTCTGGCGTCGCACCCTCGAGGAGGGGAGTGTCCGCGATGGCGATGTCGAGACCGCGTTGGCCATCATGCGCCGCCACCGGGCCATCGAGGACACGGTGGAGCGGGCCCGCCACTATGGCGCCATGGCGCGCGATGGCCTCGCCATCTTCCCGGAGAGCGAGATGAAGCGGGCGCTGCTCGAGACGGTCGACTTCTGCATCGCCAGGGCACACTAGCTCCACAGTGACCACGGCCTCACCGCCGTTGCCGCGTGCCCTCGAATGCCTGGCGCACGAGGCCGCGCAGCCAGCGGTTCGCCGGATCGCGATCGGTGGTTGTGTGCCAGTAGAGGAACAGATCGAGGCGCGGGGTCTTGACCGGCAAAGGCAAAATTTGATTGCCGAAAGAAGCGTTGAGGACCGCGGCCTGCCGGCCCGGCATGGTGAGCAGAAGATCGGTCTCGGCGACGACACGTAACGCCGCGAAGTAGTTGCGACACCGCAGGCGGATGCGGCGCGTGCGACCCTGTTCGCTCAGGGCAATGTCCTCGAGGCCCGGCCCGCGGCGACGCGACGTGACCATGACGTGCTGCTGGCCGACATAGCTGGCCAGCGTGAGGCCGCGGCGGAGCGCCGGATGGCCTTTGCGGGCGATGACAACGAGCGGACCTGTCGTTACCAGCTGCCGATGCACCGCACCGGAAAGCGGCAGCGCCACGTCGATGGCAAGGTCGAGACTGCCCGCTGCCAAAGCGTCCTCGACGTTGCGGCGACGGACCTGCGTCGTGCGCACATCGACCCCCGGCGCCGCCTTGGTGAGGCTAGCCATCAGCGGTGGCAACACCAGGGCCTCCAGCGGATCGCGCAGGCTGACGGTGAACCGTGTCGTGCTTTTGGCCGGATCGAAGCCGCCGGCTTCTGTGAAAAGCTTTCCGAGCGATTGAAGATTCTGCCGTAACGGCTCGACGATGGCTCGCGTCAGCGGCGTTGGCCGCAAGGTGTGGCCTTGGCGCACGAAGAGCGGATCGTCGAGAATGTCTCGCAGCCGCGCCAGGGCGTGACTGACCGCCGATTGGGTCAGATTGAGCTTCTCGCCGGCGCGCGTGACGCCACCTTCACTGGCGATGGCATCAAGCACGACAAGGAGGTTAAGATCCGTGCGGGCCACATGAACTGTTTTCATGATCGCCTATAGCGAGAGTTCATTTCATTCATTTTCCATCAGGACGTAGGACAGCGTCAACAGGCTGGTCGCTCAGCGACGTGAGGACGCAATGGATTTCGCATTCAGCGACAAGGTGAAGGCACTGCAGGACAAGCTCGGCGACTTCATAGATCGCCACATCTATCCCAACGAGCGCCGCCATAACGAAGAAATCGCGGCGGGCGATCGCTGGCAACCGTCGGCGCTGATCGAGGAGCTGAAGCAAAAGGCCAGAGCCGAGGGGCTATGGAACCTGTTTCTGCCCGGCGATCACGGCGCCGGCCTCACAAATCTCGAATACGCGCCGCTATGCGAGATCATGGGCCGATCGCCGATCGCCCCGGAGACCTTCAATTGCTCCGCCCCCGACACCGGCAACATGGAGACGCTGGTCCTCTACGGCAGCGCGGCGCAGAAGAAGGAGTGGCTGCAACCGCTGCTCGACGGCAAGATCCGCTCGGCCTTCGCCATGACCGAGCCGGGTGTCGCCTCGTCCGACGCCACCAACATCGAAAGCAGCATCGTACGCGATGGCAGCCATTACGTGCTCAACGGTCGCAAATGGTGGACAACCGGCGCTCCCGACCCGCGCTGCAAGATCATCATCTTCATGGGCAAGAGCGACCCGAGGGATCCGGAACGGCACAAGCAGCAGTCGATGGTCCTGGTGCCGCGCGATGCGCCGGGCGTCAAAATCGAGCGGACACTTTCGGTGTTCGGCTACGACGACGCCCCGCATGGCCATGCGGAGATGACATTCGACAATGTGCGGGTCCCGGTCTCCAACATCCTGCTCGGCGAGGGGCGCGGCTTCGAGATCGCCCAGGGCCGGCTCGGACCAGGACGCATCCATCATTGCATGCGCGCCATCGGGGCGGCGGAACGCACGCTGGAGCAGATGTGCAAACGGGTGAAGTCGCGCGTCGCGTTCGGCAAGCCGCTGGCCGAGCAATCGGTGACGTTGGAGCGCATTGCCGAGGCGCGCATCATGATCGAGCAAGCGCGGCTCTTGGTGCTCAAGGCGGCCTACATGATGGATACGGTCGGCAACAAGGTCGCGCGTACCGAGATCGCCATGATCAAGGTGGCGGTCCCCGCCATGCTGTCGCGGGTCGCCGACATGGCGATCCAGGCGCACGGAGGTGCCGGCGTTTCGGAAGACTTCGGGCTCGCTCGCACCTACGCGTTGGCGCGCACGCTGCGCATCTTCGATGGGCCGGATGAAGTGCACCGCGACCAGATCGGTCGCATCGAATTGCGCAAGTATAATTGAGCGCGGCTGGCCGCCCGTCGCCGGGCTTGCGACGAGCGGGCCAGGGCTGCTAGCCTGCCAGCGCGGGGTATCGCAGGCTCCCGCTCAAGACGCATCACCTTGGATGGATGGCGTCCAAGCTCTGCTACAACGCGTGGCCGCAGCGCCGGCGCGGAGGCAGCATGGACGCACCGCGCATGGACGCACCGCATAGTGACAGGCAGCTCGCTCCGGCCGCAGCAGGCGCCGCGCGCGGCCTGCATCCGACAACCTATCTGTTCGCCGCCCGCGCGTTGCGCGATTTCGCCGACGGCTTCGTGTCCGTGCTCCTGCCGGTCTATCTCCTGGCGCTGGGCTTCACGACGTTCCAGGTGGGCGTCATCGCCACAATCGCGCTGTTCGGCTCGGCGATGCTGACGCTGGCGGTCGGCTTTCTCGGCGTGCGCTTCGACTATCGCCAGCTGCTGCTCGCCGCTGCCTTCCTGGCCGTGGCGACCGGCATGGCGTTTGCGGCCGTCAATGATTTCGCGCCGCTCCTCGTCATCGCGCTTGTCGGCACCATCAACCCGTCGGCCGGCAATGTCAGCGTCTTCGTGCCGCTGGAGCACGCCGCCCTGGCGCGCGAGGTCGGCGACAGCGAGCGCACCAAGATCTTCGCCCGCTACAGCCTCGCCGGGACGCTGGCGGCGGCGCTGGGCGCGCTGGCGGCGGCGCTGCCCGAGCTCCTGGTCGGCGCGGGCTTCGGACAGCTGACAAGCCTCAAGGCCATGTTCGTGCTCTACGGCGTCATCGGCATCATCGGCGGCCTCGTCTATGCGCGCCTGCCGCGACGGCCGCCGGCCCCCGACGCGCCGGCGGCAGCGCTCGGACCGTCGCGCACCATCGTCTACAAGCTCGCCGCCCTGTTCAGCCTCGACGCGCTGGCCGGCGGCTTCATCGTGCAATCGCTGCTGGTGCTGTGGCTGTTCGAGCGCTTCGACATGTCGCTTGCCGCCGCCAGCGTCTTCTTCTTCTGGACCGGGCTGCTGGCGGCACTGTCGTTCCCGGTGGCGGCGTGGCTGTCGCAGCGCGTCGGCCTCGTCAACACCATGGTGTTCACGCATATCCCGTCGAGCATCGCGCTGATCCTCGCGGCGCTGGCGCCGAGCCTGCCCATGGTGCTCGCGCTCCTCTTGGTGCGCTCGGCGCTGTCCCAGATGGACGTGCCGGCCCGCTCCTCCTACGTCATGGCGGTGGTGACGCCGGCCGAGCGGGCGGCCGCCGCCAGCGTCACCTCGGTGCCGCGCAGCCTTGCGGCAGCACTGAGCCCGGCACTGTCGGGGGCGCTGATCGGCTTCGCGTTCAAGGGCTGGCCGCTCATCATCGCCGGCGTGCTGAAGATCATCTACGACGTGCTGCTGCTCTTCCAGTTCCGGCACCTGAAGCCGCCGGAAGAGCGGTAGCTCACAGGCCCTCCACGGCGTTGCGATAGCGGCGGCTGCCGGCGAGCGTCTCGCCGGTATCGAGTTCCACGTCGAAGTCTCCCGAGGGCCGCGTCGCCACGCGCCTCACCCGCGCGGCATTGACAAGGCGCTGGCGATGGATGCGTCGCAGGCCGTTCGGCTTCAGCCGTTCTTCTTCGGCCTGCAAGGTGCCGCGCACCAGGTGGCGCTTGCCGCTTGCCAGCGCATATTCAACGTAGTTGCCGGCCGACGCCACCCAGGTGATGTCGGCGGGATCGAGGCGAATCGAGATGGTGCCGTCCTTCAGCCACAGACCGCCCGCCGGCGCCGCGGTAACGGCAGCGGCCGGCACCCTGTCCATTTGCCGCTCGGCAAGCCAGAACACGGCGGCGATCAACCCATAGGTCAGCACGTCCTTGCGGAACTCGTAGAGGAGATTGCCCGCCGTGAAGCCGAAATCATAGCTTCCGGCGCCGATCGCCGCATAGAAAAGATGGCGCAGCGCCACCATGCCGGCGACATGGACGACGAAGAAGGCGACGAGCAGCGCAACATGCAGGCCGACGATCTGCGCAAGGCTCATGTCGGCACGGCGGGAGCGCACGACGCCGAAGCGTATGAGCGGCATCAAGGCGAGCACCATGGCGCCCGACGTGAACTCCCAGACGAGCGGCTTCCAGAAGGCGATGTTGACACCGTACCGGGCGGCATCCTGGGGAACCGAGGCGGCATTGACGGCGCAGGTGGCGACCGTGCCGATGGCTACGGGCGCGTAGGTCCGGCCCGGCGAAATGCTGAGGCGCCACGCGGCTTCGCCGCTCGTCCCCGCCCGTCCACCGCTCGTCCCAGGCGCCTTCGCCTCGTCCCGCGCCGGCTCGTCCTCGTCCCGCGCCATCTCGACGCGGTCGGCCGCAGGGGATTTCCTCGCCTCGGGAAGGGAGATGACCATGAACATCCACGTTGCCGACTGCCACGTTGCCGCCGCGCTCGGCCAATCCACCGCCGCCTCAGGTCGCCGCTGCGACCTCGACTGGATCCGCATCGGCGCCTTCGGGCTGCTCATTCTTTATCACGTCGGCATGCTGTACGTGCCCTGGAACTTTCACGTGAAGAGCACGCCCGCCGGCCCTGCCCTCGAAGCCTTCATGCTGGCCCTCAATCCCTGGCGGCTGGCGCTCCTTTTCCTCGTCTCGGGGGCGGCGACGCGCTTCATGGCGCAGAAATTCGCCCCCGGCACCCTGGCCAAACGGCGCGCGAGCCGCCTGCTCGTGCCCCTCGTGTTCGGCATGTTGGTGGTCGTGGCGCCGCAACCCTTCTTCGAAGTGGCCGAGAAATACGGCTTCGACGGCAGCTTCCTCGATTTCTACGCCCGGCACTATCTCGCCCTGACCACATTCAAGACGCCGACGGGCGCCGATACCGGGCTTGTCTTGCCCACCTGGAACCATCTGTGGTTCGTCGTCTATCTCTTCGCCTACACCATGGTGGCGGCGGCTGCGCTCGCGTTCGCACCGGGTTTGGTCGCGCGCCTCGAGCGGCAACTCGATTGCGCGCCCGCTACGCTCATCCTCGTCGCGCCGGCGCTCCTCCTTGGCGTCCTTCGCGTGGTTGTGGCGCCGCACTTTCCCGTCACCCATGCGCTCATCGGCGACTGGTACGCGCATGCTGTGTTCTTCTTTGCCTTCGCGCTCGGCTTTCTGTTGGCGCGAGGCCACAGCGTCTGGACCACCATCGAGCGCCTGCGCTACGTGGCGCTGGCAGCGGCGGTCGCCGCCTATGCGGGATTCATGGTGTTACGCGGCCTGCCGGCGAACGACGCGTTGCGGGCGTTGCGCGCCCTCCTCTACGGCATTGACCAATGGTGCGCCATCCTGGCCATCCTCGGCTTCGGCCGCCGCTTCCTGTCCGGCTGGAACCCCCGGGGGCGTGCCTATCTCGCGGACGCGGTGTTCGCCTATTACATCATCCACCAGACAGCAATCATCGCGTTGGCGCATTGGCTGAAGCCGCTCAATCTGTCGATCGGCGTCGAGGCGACGGCCATTATCGCGGCGACGGCGGTGGCGTGCGGCCTTGGCTACGAAGCAGTCCGCCGGGTCGCCTGGCTGAGACCGCTGTTCGGAGTGCCTGAGCCGCGCCACTCGTTATCTCGCGCATGATCTTGTCCGAAAACCGCGCACACTTTTCGAGATCATGCGTCATGATCTCGCGCATGATCTTGTCCGAAAACCGCGCACACTTTTCGGGATCATGCGTCATGATCTCGCGCATGATCTTGTCCGAAAACCGCGCACACTTTTCGGGATCATGCGTCATGATCTCGCGCATGATCTTGTCCGAAAACCGCGCACACTTTTCGGGATCATGCGTCAGTGCAGCACCGTCGCCTTCACCCACCAGCTCGGCCGCGCCGTGAGAATGCCGCGCCGCGCCACGGCCGCGGCGCGGCCGTCGTCATAGATGCCAAACACGGTGGCGCCGGAGCCGGACATGCGCGCCAGGCGGCAGCCGGCCGAGGCGCGCAGCGCGCCCAGCGCTTCGCCGATCGCCGGCGCGAGCGCCAAGGCGGGGGCTTCGAGATCGTTGCGGGCCCGCGCCAGAACATCGAGCAAGTCTTTTCCGGTCCTCCAGCGCGGGATGCGCTGATCCTCCCCCTCGAGGGGGAGGTGCCCGGGCGAAGCCCGGGCGGAGGGGGTCGCATCGTGCGAAGGCTCGCGACCCCACCCGGCCGCTCGCAAGAGCTCGCGTCCACCCTCCCCTGGAGGGGAGGGATCAACCGTTGCATCTTTTGGAACAAGCGGCCGCATCGCGAGCGCGCGGAACACGTCGGCGGTCGCGACCGGCACGCCGGGATTGACCAGCACGCAATAGAGCGGCGGCAAGTCGAGTGGCGGACCCAGCACGTCGCCGATGCCGCGCATGACGCGGGCCCGCGGATCGAGGCACACAGGTACGTCGGCGCCGGTGGCGCGCGCCGCTTCGACCAGTGCGGCATGCGCGGCGGGTAAACCGTTGAGCCGCCCCAGGAGCCGCAACGCCGCGGCGGCGTCGGACGAGCCGCCGCCGAGGCCGGCCGCCACCGGAAGGCGCTTGACGAGGCGGAAGGCGCCGAGCTCAAGCGACGCGACGCGCTCGGCGAGAGCGCGGGCGGCCTTGAGGACGAGGTTGTCGTTCTCAGGTCCTGTCGCGCCGGCGGTCGGTCCGTCGACTGAAAGCGACAGCGCCTCGCCCGGCGCGAGGCTCAGCGTGTCGCCGGCGCCCGCGAAGGCGACGAGGCTTTCGAGCTCATGATAGCCATCCGGCCGCCGGCCGAGGACGTGGAGCGTCAGATTGACCTTGGCGGGAGCGCGTTCGACGAGGCGCATCGAGGCCGCGCCCTCTCACGCCGGCGGGTGAGCCGGCGCAAAGGGCTCAGCCACCGTCCTTCTGCTCTTTCTCGGCGCCGCCGACGGCGGCGGGCGCCTCCTCGACCATGCCGAACTCGATCTTCTTCAGGATCTTTTCGAGATCCTCCGGCTCGGGACTGAGGTCGCGGGCGTGATTCCACTGGAACTTGGCCTCCAGCCGGCGGCCGACTTTCCAATAGGCGTCGCCGAGATGGTCGTTGATGGTCGGGTCGGACGGCTTGAGATCGATGGCCTTTTCAAGCTCGCGCACCGCGTCGTCGTAACGGGCGAGGCGATAATAGGCCCAGCCGAGACTGTCGACGATGTAGCCGTCGCGCGGCCTGAGATCGACCGCTTGTTTCAGCATCTGGAAGCCCTCGTCCAGATTGGCGCCCTGATCGACCCAGGAATAGCCGAGATAATTGAGCACGACGGCGCGCTCGCGCGCCTGCGAGTTCGGCGCCAGTTCCAGCGCCCGCTTGAAGTCGGCTTCCGCCTTCGGCCATTGCTTGGAGCGCTCGAAGGCGATGCCGCGGAAATACAGCAGCGTCCAATTGGCGCGCGGCGTCGGCTCGCCAAGCACGGCGAGAGCCTTGGTGTAGGTGTCGGCTGATTCGGGATACTTCTTGCGCGAGCGATAGACATTACCGAGCGCCACCAGGGCATCGATGTCGGTGGGATGTTCGGCGATGAGCTGCTCGAGCTGCTTCACGGCTTCCTCGCCGCGATTGAGAATCTCGAGGCTGAGGCCGATCTGGATCTCGGAGCTGGCACGCACCGGCGATGTCTTGGGCACGAGGTTGTAGACCTCGATGGCGCGCTCGTGCTGCTTCAGCCGCTCGAGGATGTCGCCCAGCGTCACCATGGCCATGGCGTGCTGCGGGTCGAGATGCAGCGCCAAGCGCAGATAGATCATGGCGGCAAGCTCGTCGCCCTGCTGGTTGCCGGCCGAGCCCAGGCCGTAGAGCACTTCGGCGGCGCCCTGCTGCACGCTCGACACCATCGGGTCGAGCGTCTTGCCCTGCTTCAACTGCTCCATGGCGTCGCGCACGATGGGATGGCGCGGCGCCACGGCGTCGAAGCCCGCGTAGGCGGCGAGCGCCGCGTCGGTATTGCCGCGCCGCGACTGGAAGCGGGCATAGGCATCGACGACGCGCAACGTCGTCTTCTCCTGCTCGTAGATGCCCTTCAGTTGCGTGCCCGCATCGTCGAGCTTGCCGGCGACCAGCGCGATGAGCCCGGCGTGATAGCCGCGAAAGACATTGAAGGCATTTTCACCCTTGAGACGGTCGATGGTCTCGGTTGCCTTGGCGAGATCGTTGGTGCCGGCCCACGACCAGGCGGTGAGCAGCGTGGCGGTGATGTCGGCGGCGCGGCCGCGCCCGCCCTGCACGAGATGCGTGCGGGCTTTGACGTACTGCTTCAGCTTCAGGTCGCGCACGCCGAGCGCCAGATGCGCAAGGCCGTTGTTCTTCTCGCGGGCGATGAGCTGCTCGGCGGCCTTGAATGCCTCCGGCATGCTGCCGTTGGCCAGGAAGGCCACGAAGCCGCGTTCCATCAACTCGGCATTGAGAGGGTCGCCCCTCAAGGCCTCGCGGAAATAGGTGGCTGCGGCATCCGTGTCGCGGGCGGCGCCGGCCACGACCGCTGCCAGGTAATTGCCTTCGACGCTTTCGGCGGCCACGGCGATCACGGGCTTGGCGGGATTGGTGGCGGAGCGCGTCGCCAAAGCGGGGTACGCCACGAAGATCCCGGCCATCCCGGCCACGACCACGAGAGCGCCGGAAGAGCGCAGCAAATTCAATGGTTTCACCTGAGCTCGCCTGTCGGTCAGCGGCGCCGTCCGCCGCGGGGCCAAATCAAGGCGCGCACCATGGCGGTTTTGCGGTCGAGGGGCAAGATTCCAGGTCGCCGCAAGAGGTGGCGACGCTGCCCATCCGTTAATCACCGCACCTTCGCCAGCCACGCCTTCGATTGCGAGTTGACGAGGCTAAGCAGATTGCCCATCGTCAGATGCATGTCGATGAGATGCAAGCCCCAGTCGGCAAGCACACCTCCGCTCACGACGACGTTGCCGGCGATGTCGTCGGTCCGCGCGCCGGCTGCATCGGGCCTGACGTTAATGGTCAAATAGCTGAAGCCGTCATTGACGACGCATTCGGCGCTGAGCAATCCCGGCACCTTGACGAACGGCGTATCGATGGCGGCACCAGCCTTGGTCCATGGCTTCGGAGCTGCAACGAACGTGCTGATCGCGGCGGTGCCCGACGCAAGAACGGCATCGAGCTCGGCAACGCCGCCGGCAAGCGCCGCGGGATTGGTGCAGGCTGCAGTCATACCCGGCTGCGCAACGCGGCCGAAACGTGAGTTGCCGGGCGGTGGCGCGCTCGCCCGGAACGACGCGAAGGCGATGACGCAGCCGGTCTGGTCGGGCGCGCGACAGAGCGGTGTCGACTTGAAGGCACCGCCCACATCGGACCCGGCCGCCACCGGTACATTGGTGCCGGCCAGGATGGCCGAGACAAGCTGGCGAGCCGCTGGCTTGCCCTCGATCTCGTCACGAATGAGCCGCATCAGCGCGCCCGAGCCCTGCGAGTGGCCGATGAGGACGACGCCGCGGCCGCCATTGTCGTGCGCGAGATAGTGGTTCCAGGCGTCGCGCACGTCCTGATACGCAAGCTCGCGATCGGGCGTCATCGGCTGCCCTGTGGCAGCAGCCCGGATGACAGCGAGCGTCACCTGACGATAGAGCGGCGCGAAAGGCCGGCACTTCTCCGCAAAGCGCGCGAATTGCTGCGTGATGGCGCGGCGCTCCTCCGGCCCCGCCTCCATGTCGCTGTTCGGCGTCGGGTCGTTGGACACGGTCGGATAGACGTAGAAGCAGTCGATCGGCGGGTTGGTGGCGGGCTTGAAGGCAACCTTGCTCGTGCTGCCGTCGGCGGCCACCACGGTGACGTCCTGATCGACCGAACAGGCATCGGTGCGGCCGGGTCGGCAGAGCCACGTGGCCGGATCGGAATAATCGTTGCGCGCTGCGCTCGTCGGCGCGCTCGGTTGCTGAGCCAGTCCCACGGATGGTGCGATGGCGAGCAGGGTCAGGAGAAACGAGGGTACAAGCTTCATGGTGTCTCCTCCTCCAACGACAGCGTCTCGCCGCAGCCTCACATGTTCGGATAATTCGGTCCGCCGCCGCCCTCCGGCGGCACCCAGGTGATGTTCTGGGCCGGGTCCTTGATGTCGCAGGTTTTGCAGTGGACGCAGTTCTGCGCGTTGATGACAAAGCGCGGGTCGGTCTTGGCCGCCTCGTCGGCGTACACCACCTCGTAGACGGCAGCGGGACAGTAGAGCCGCGCCGGCTCGCCGTAGAGCGGCAGGTTCTCCTTGATGGGGATGGCCGGGTCGGTGAGCTTCAAGTGAACCGGCTGGTTCTCCTCGTGGTTGGTGTTGGAGATGAACACCGAGGAGAGCTTGTCGAAGGTGAGCACGCCGTCGGGCTTGGGATAGGTGAGCACCTTCACCTGATCGATCGGCTTCAAGGTGGCGTGGTCGGGCTTGCCGTGCTTCAGCGTGCCGAACAGCGAGAAGCCGAAGAGCTGGTTCAGCCACATGTCGAAGCCGCCGAGCATGACGCCGCCCAGCGTGCCGAAGCGCGACCACAGCGGCTTGACGTTGCGCACGCGCTTCAAGTCGCGGCCGATGTCGCTCCCCTGCCAGGCGGCCTCGTAGGCGGAGAGCACGTCGTTGGCGCGCCCGGCGGCGAGCGCCTCGGCCACGTGCGTGGCCGCCAGCATTCCTGACAGGATGGCGTTGTGCGAGCCCTTGATGCGCGGCAGGTTGATGAACCCCGCCGCGCAACCAATGAGGGCGCCGCCCGGGAAGACGAGCTTCGGCACCGACTGCCAGCCGCCCTCGGTGATGGCGCGGGCGCCATAGGAGAGGCGCTTGCCGCCCGCGAACGTGTCGCGGATGAAGGGGTGCGTCTTGAAGCGCTGGAACTCGTCGAAGGGCGACAAGGTCGGGTTGGAATAGTTGAGGTGCACCACGAAACCGACGACGACGTAGTTGTCCTCGAAATGGTAGAGGAAGGAGCCGCCGCCGGTCATGTTGTCGAGCGGCCAGCCGAACGTGTGCTGGATAAGGCCGGCCTTGAATTTCTCCGGCGCCACCTGCCACAGCTCTTTCAGGCCGATGCCGTATTTTTGCGGGTCGCGGCCCTCGGCAAGCCCGAAGCGCTTGATCAGCTCCTTGCTCAGGCTGCCGCGCGCACCCTCGGCGAAAAGCGTGTACTTGCCGCGCAGCTCCATGCCGCGGGCGAATTCGGATTTCGGCGCGCCGTCGCGCGCCACGCCCATGTCGCCGGTGGCAACGCCGCGCACCGCGCCGCTGTCGTCGAACAAGACCTCGACGGCCGCAAAGCCCGGATAGATTTCGACGCCGAGCGCTTCGGCCTTGGTGGCGAGGTAGCGCGTCACGTTGGCGAGGGAGCCGACGAAATTGCCGTGATTGCTCATCAGCGGCGGCATCATGAAATTCGGCAGCCGGATGCCGCCGGCGGGGCCGAGATAGTAGAAGCGATCCTCGGTCACCGCCGTCTTCAGCGGGCGCTCGGCATCGTCGCGCCAATCGGGCATGAGGCGGTCGAGGCCGATGGGATCGACGACGGCGCCGGACAGAATATGCGCGCCGACCTCCGAGCCCTTCTCGAGCAGCACGACGGAAATGTCGGGATTCTTTTGCTTGAGATGAATGGCGGCCGCGAGACCGGCCGGACCGGCGCCGACAACCACGACGTCGTAGTCCATGCCCTCGCGTTCCGGCAGGTCAGCCATCTCTCTCTCCCATGCGCGGCCTCTCCTGCGGCGTGACCTCGGCGGCAGGCATCGCGTCGTCCGCGGCTTTGGGCCACGTTTGAACCATTCCAGTTTGCGGCACAAGAGCAGGCGAATAGAATGGATTGATGCAGATGTCGCAGGACCGCGCGGCGTTCGAGGCGCTTGTCGAATTCTACGTCGAGGCCGGCGTCGATGTCGCGCTCGACGAGACGCCGCACGACCGCTTTGCCGAAAGCGCGCGCGAGCGAGCCCCGGCACGCGCACCCGACAGCGCCGCGACGGCCACCATCCTGCCGGCGCGCTTGCCACCGGCGACGGCGAGCCGGCCCGCCTTCACGGCCGCCGCCAGCGCCGACGATGCGGCCCTTGCCGCCCGCGCCAAGGCCCGCGAGGCCAGGACGCTCGACGAGCTCAAGGCCCTGCTGACGAACTTCGAGGGCTGCGCACTGAAGCAGACAGCCAAGAACCTCTGCTTCGCGGACGGCAACCCCGAGGCGGCCGTCATGTTCGTGGGCGAGGCGCCGGGCGCCGAAGAGGACCGCGCCGGGCTGCCCTTCGTCGGCCGCTCCGGCCAGCTCCTCGACCGCATGCTGATGGCCATCGGGCTCGACCGCACCAAGGTCTACATCGCCAATCTCGTGCCCTGGCGGCCGCCCGGCAACCGCACGCCGACGCCGCAGGAGGCGGCCATCTGCCGGCCGTTCATCGACCGGCAGATCGAGCTCTGCGATCCCGACGTCATCGTGTGCCTGGGGGCGCCCTCCGCCCAGGCGCTGCTCGGCATCAAGGAAGGGATCCTGCGCTCGCGCGGCAAGTGGTTCACCTATGACACCGGCACGCGGACCGTGAAGGCGCTCGCCACCCTGCACCCGGCCTATCTCTTGCGCCAGCCGCTGCAGAAGCGGCTCGCCTGGCGGGATTTTCGCGCTCTGAAGAAGGCGCTTCTCGACCAGCAGACAGGTTGACCGGGGGCGCGACAGAGCGCCCTGGATGACAGCGGCGTCATGGCCGCCTATTTCTAGTGTGGCGCTTCCGACGACTGGCGGAGACGGCGATGGAACTCGACGCAACGCTCCTGGCGCGCATCCAGTTCGGCTTCACCATCACCTGGCACATCATCTTCCCGGCCTTCACCATCGGCCTGTCGGCCTTCATCGCCACGCTGCTCGCCCGCTATCTCTGGACCAAGGACGAGCGCTACCGGCGGCTGGCGCGCTACTGGACGAAGATCTTCGCCATCTCGTTCGCCATGGGCGTCGTGTCGGGCATCGTGCTGTCCTATCAGTTCGGCACCAATTGGAGCCGCTTCTCGGTGGTGGTCGGCAACGTCGTCGGTCCCCTCATCGGCTACGAGGTGCTGACCGCCTTCTTCCTGGAGGCGACCTTCCTCGGCGTCCTGCTGTTCGGCTGGAACCGCGTGCCGGCCTGGCTGCACTTCGTGTCGGCGCTCGTCGTGGCGGTCGGCACGCTGCTGTCGGCCTTCTGGATTCTCGCCGCCAACAGCTGGATGCAGTTTCCGACGGGCCACGAGATGCGCGACGGCATCGCCTTTCCGCTCGATTGGCTGGCCATCATTTTCAACCCGACATTTCCGCTGCGCTTCGCCCATATGGTGGTGGCCGCCTACCTGACCACGGCGATCGTGGTGATGGCGGTGGGCGCCCGGCATCTGCTCAGAGGCCGCTTCGAAGACCAGTCGCGCACCATGATCCGCATGGGGCTCGGCATGGCGCTGGTGCTGGCCCCGGCGCAGGCGGTGATCGGCGACTTCCATGGGCTGCAGACCGCGAAGTACCAGCCGGCCAAGCTCGCCGCCATCGAGGCGCACTGGCCGGCCCACGAGGTGGCGCCGCTCGTGCTCTTCGCCTGGCCGAACGACAAGGCCGAGCGCAACGATTTCGAGATCGCCATCCCGCAACTCGGCAGCTTCATCATCCTGCACGATTGGAACGGCATCTATCCGGGCCTCAAGGCTTTCGCGCCCGAGAACCGCCCGCCGGTGCCACCGGTGTTCTTCGCCTTCCGCGTCATGGTCGGCATCGGGCTCCTCATCATCGCGCTCTCGCTCGCGGGCGGCGTGCTGTGGTGGCGCGGCACCTTGTTCGTCAACCGCGCCTGGCTCACGGCGGCGTCGTGGGCCTGGCCGCTCGGCTTCACGGCCATCGTGGCCGGCTGGTTCGTCACCGAGATCGGCCGCCAGCCGTGGATCGCCGCCGGCATCTTGCGCACGGCGGAGGCGCGCTCGCCGGTGGCAGCCGCGACAGTCGCCATCACGCTGGCGCTGTTCGTCGTCGTCTACGCGGCGGTGTTCGGCACCGGCATCCTCTACATCAACCGCCTCGTGAACCGCGGCCCCGACGAGGCCGCGACGGCGGAGCCGCACGGCACGCCGACAAGCCCGCTGTCGGCCGCCGCGGACGCGGTGCAACCGGCGAGCTGACCCATGGAATATTGGCTTCCCGTCATCTGGGCCGGCATCATCGCCACAGCGGTGGCGCTCTACGTCATCCTCGACGGCTTCGATCTCGGCATCGGCATCCTGTTTCCGACCACCAAGAGCGAACGCATCCGCGACCAGATGATGAACACGGTGGCGCCGTTCTGGGACGGCAACGAGACCTGGCTGGTGCTGGGCGGCGGCGGCCTGTGGGTGGCGTTCCCCAGGGCCTACGCCATCATCATGCCGGCGCTCTATCTGCCGGTCATCGTCATGCTGCTGGCGCTGATCTTCCGCGGCGTGTCGTTCGAGTTCCGCTTCGTGGCCAAGCCCAACCACCGCGTCTGGGACATGGCGTTCATCGGCGGCTCCATCGTGGCCGCTTTCATGCAAGGCGTCATCCTCGGCCATCTTCTCATCGGCATCCGGGTCGAGAACGGTGAATTCGCGGGCGGCTCGTTCGACTGGCTGGCGCCCTTCCCGCTGCTCTGCGGGGCGGGCCTAGTGGCCGGCTACGGCCTGCTCGGCGCCACGTGGCTCGTCATGCGCACCCACGGCGCGACGGCCGAGCATGCGCGCCGCCTGATCGTGCCGTTCCTGATCGCCGTCGGCGTCGCGGCGGCGGCGGTCAGCGTGTGGACGCCGCTCGAGTTCCCGCGCATCGCGGCGCGCTGGTTTTCGGCGCCGAACATCTACGTGCTGTGGCTGTTGCCCGCCGCTACCGCGCTCCTTGGCTTCGCGGCCTGGCGCGGGCTGCAACGCGGCGCCACCGCGCTGCCGTTCTTCGCCACGATCGGCATTTTCCTGTTGTGCTATGCCGGGCTCGCCATCTCGACCTTCCCGTATCTGGTGCCGCCGTCGCTCGACGTGTGGCAGGCGGCCGCGGCACCCGCCTCGCAACTCTTCATGCTGGTGGGCACCCTCGTGCTCCTGCCGTTGATCCTCGGCTATACGGCTTTCAGCTATTGGACCTTTCGCGGCCGGCTTGGCGAAGGCGAGGGCTACCATTGACCGAAAGAACGTCCGGGATCGGCGTAAAGTAGGTGGCGCAGCGCCGACCCGATTGCGCCGCCGCGCGTCGCAATCTAGACATGAACAAAGCAGAGGCGCTGGCGTTGAACCGACATCATCGAGGAGGAGTCCATGCGCTGGGATGATTTTCGCCAATCCGAGAACGTGGAAGACCGGCGCGGCAGCGGCGACGACGGCGGCTTCGGCGGTGGTGGCGGCGGCTTTTCGATGCCCGGCGGCCGCGGCGGCCTCGGCATCGGCACCATCCTGATCCTCGGCATCGTCGGCTGGGTGGTCGGCATCGATCCGCGCCAGCTCATCGGCATGGTGCAGGACATCCAGGGCGGCGGCGGGCAGTTCGAGCAGCCCTTCGACGAGGATGCGTCGCGGCGGCCGCCGCGCCAGCCGGGGCCGGGGCGCGAGCCCAGCGCGGAGCCCGGCGAACGCGCCGACACGTCCGGCGACCGCGACATCCGCTTCGTGCGCGCCATCCTCGGCAACACCGAGGACGTGTGGAAGGTGGTGCTGCCCGAGCAGATGAGCGTCCAGTACCAGAACCCGCGCATGGTCGTGTTCTCGGGCGCGACGCGCTCCGGCTGCGGCACCGCGCAATCGGCCATGGGACCGTTCTACTGCCCGCGCGACAAGACCATCTATCTCGACATCTCGTTCTTCAAGGAGATGAAGCAGAAGTTCCGCGTCTCCGGCGAGTTCGCCTATGCCTACGTGCTCGCCCACGAGGTCGGCCATCACGTGCAGAACCTGCTCGGCGTCATTGGCAAGGTCGAGAAGGCACGCCGCGGATTGTCCGAAGTGCAGAACAACCAGCTCTCGGTGCGCGTCGAGCTGATGGCGGACTGCCTGGCCGGCGTATGGGCGACAAGGAGCAACGAGAAATTCAAATTCCTGCAGGAGGGCGACATCGAGGCCGCCATCAAGGCGGCGGAAGCCATCGGCGACGACCGGCTGCAGAAACAATCCCAGGGTTATGTGGTTCCTGACAGCTTCACGCACGGCTCATCGGCGCAGCGCGTACGTGCCATGCAGATCGGAATGAAGTCAGCGCAAGTCACGGCTTGCGACACCTTCAAGCGCCCGTCGGACCGCACGGCGAGCGTCGGGGAATAGACGCAGTGGCCGGCGACGAGACGCGCGCCTTCGTGCCGCTGACGATTGCGGTGCTCACCGTTTCGGATACGCGCGGGCTCACCGACGACCGCTCCGGCGACACGCTGGTGGAACGGCTCAGCAAGGCGGGACATCGGCTCAGCGAGCGGGCCGTGGTTCCCGACGACAAGGACCGCATCCGCGCCAGGATCGAGACCTGGGTGAAGGACCCGGCCATCGACGTCATCATCACAACCGGCGGCACCGGCTTCACCGGCCGCGACGTGACGCCCGACACCATCGAGCCGATGTTCGACAAGCGCATGGAAGGTTTCTCGGCGGTCTTCCACAGCATCTCGTTCGACAAGATCGGCACCTCGACCATCCAGTCGCGGGCAACCGCGGGGCTGATCGGCAAGACCTTCGTGTTCGTGCTGCCCGGCTCGCCCGGCGCCTGCAAGGACGCCTGGGACGGCATCCTGGCGCAACAGCTCGACTACCGGCATCGGCCCTGCAACTTCGTCGAGATCATGCCGCGCCTCGACGAGCATCTGAAACGCAAGAACTGAGCGCGATCGCGACGCGGGCGCGCGGCTGTTCGGACCGATCCCGTCCAGGAGAATCAGCGCTTCGACGCGACGCGGTGCAGATCGGCGCGCAGACGCTCGAGCCGCAGCCGTACCGGCCCGGCCTGCGTCAATGCGGCGCGTGGGCAGAGCACGCCGCGCGTCGGCCTGAAGCGCCACCACAATTGCCGCGTCAGGCGATGCGCCAGGCCGGCGATGCCGTGGCCGGAACGCTTCAGCACGGCGGCGCGCATGACGCGGGCGCCGGGCGGGCCGGCGACGAGGAGAAAGCGCTCGGCCTCGGCGATCCAGGCGGGATCGGGAACGTCGCCGGCTTCGAGAAGCAGGAACCAGTTGCCGCGGCCGTGCTCGGCGCCGAGCCGCCAGGGATCGCGCCCATCGACGACCCGCCGGTAGGCGGTGCCGGCGGCGTCGGCGATGACGGCAACGTCCTTGCCGGATGAGGCGTCGAGGACGACGGCGTCGCGCAGAACGCCGCGCGCCACGGCCGGCACCAGCGCCGCAAGGGTGGCGCCCAGCGCCTCGATGTCGTTGTCGGCCAGGATGATGGCGGTGATCATCGCTCAGCCACCTAGCCGCAAAGGCCATGGCTTCGCCAGATTTCCCAGCGGTTGCGCCCGATCCATAAAGTCACACAGGCCTCGCGATCGTGCCAGCGCCGGGCGGTCGCGCCTTGACCTCTCCCGACCGCGATGATTGATCGTGCAGCGATGAGGACGCGTCTCATACGGACGGCCATTGTCGCGGGCGCCGCCGCGGCGGCGGGCTGCGTGCCGACCGCGCTCGAGTATATGCGCGAGCCGATGGTCTCGATCACGCTCAGCTGCGACGACGGCTACATGGTGTACAACCGCCCGGCCACGACCTCGATCCTGGTGACCCCGTATCTCGCCAGCGAGGCCTATTATCGGGCCTGCGGCAAGAACGCGGTGCCGCTGCCGGTCCGGGCCAGGATGGCGGCCGAGAAGCATCTCGGCCCCAAATGCCGCATCATGAGCGAGGCCGAGCCGATGTCGCTCAATTTCGAATTCACCTATGTGTGCGAGAAGCCGCCCCCGCCCGTGCCTGTCGTCCGCTAAGCGGCTGATTCCCCTCCTCTAAATCTGACCGCTCGAAGCCTGGCGCGGCCGCCGGGCGCGGCTTGATTTCGGCCGCGCGCGATGCCATGTTCTCGTTATGTTCTAGAAAGACGGGATCATGGCGCGTCAGGAAAAGCGAGCCGGCAAGCTCGCGCAAAAAAACAGCGGGCGAGACGCCGTTTTGGCGAGCCTCAAGATCGCGCCAACCGATCCGTTCGCGCATATCGGCACGCAGATCGATCCGGAAAGACGGCGCGGCCGCGGCGCCGTCAGCAATCCCCTGGCGCGCTTCGAGCCGACGCACCGGCATCCGGAGGACGACGGCTGGGGCGTGCTCGAGGATCTGCCGCCGTTCAAGACCGAGGTGACGATCGAGCGGCCGCGCAAGATCATCACCACCAACAACTCGCCCGACATCTCGTTCGACCGCTCGCTCAATCCCTATCGCGGCTGCGAGCACGGCTGCGTCTACTGTTTCGCGCGGCCGACGCACGCCTATATGGGCTTGTCGCCGGGGCTCGATTTCGAGATCGAAGCTGTTCGCCAAGCCCGACGCGGCCGCGCTCCTGGAGAAAGAACTCTCGGCCACCAACTACGAGCCGCGCACCTTGGCGATCGGCACCAACACCGACCCGTATCAGCCGATCGAGAAGAAATACCGCATCATGCGCCAGGTGCTGGAAGTGCTCGACCGTTTCAACCACCCGGTCGGCATCGTCACCAAGTCGGCGCTCGTTCAGCGCGACATCGACATCCTCTCGTCGATGGCGGCGCGCGGCCTCGCCAAGGTGGCCGTTTCGGTGACAACGCTCGACCGCCGCATCGCCCGCACCATGGAGCCGCGCGCGGCGACGCCGCCGAAGCGGCTGGAGACGATCCGCGCTCTCGCGAGCGCCGGCATTCCGACCGCTGTCATGGTGGCGCCCATCGTGCCGGCCATCAACGATGCCGAGATTGAGCGCATCCTCGAGGCCGCCTACGAGGCCGGCGCGCGCGACGCCGGCTATGTGATGCTGCGCCTGCCGCTCGAGCTCAAGGAGCTGTTGCGGGACTGGCTCGAAACCAACTTTCCCGACCGAGCCAAGCATGTCTTCGCGCTCATCAAGTCGACGCGTGGCGGCAAGGAATACGTGGCGAACTGGGGCGAGCGCATGGTCGGGACCGGACCCTATGCGTGGATGATCGGCCGGCGCTTCGAGGTGGCGGCCGAGCGCATCGGCTTCAACAAGGTCCGCACGAAGCTCCGAAGCGATCTCTTCGCCAAGCCGGCGGTTGAGAAAGCGCAGCTGAGCCTTTTCTGAACAAAGCGAAAAGACCATGGCTATTCCATCGCGCATCAACCTGGTGACGCTCGGCGTCACCGACCTCAAGGCCAGCACCGCCTTCTACGAGCGGCTCGGCTGGCGCCGCTCACAGCAAGCCGGCACCGACACCGTCTCCTTCTTCGCGCTCGACAACGTCGTGCTGGGGTTGTTCGCGCGTGCGGCGCTTGCGGAAGACGCCAAGCTCGACAACACCGCGCCGGGCTTCGGCGGCTTCACGCTGGCCATAAATGTGGGGAGCGAGGCCGACGTGGAGCGTGCGCTGCTCGACGCCGCCAAGGCCGGCGCCCGAATTCTGAAGCCCGGCCAGAAGGTGTTCTGGGGCGGCTTCACGGGCTATTTCGCCGATCCGGACGGGCATCCATGGGAAGTGGCCTTCAATCCGTTCTTTCCACTGAATGAACAGGGCGAGGTCGTCCTGCCCGACTGAAGGCTTGAGATCGCGCCCAAAGCCGGCAAGCTGCCGGCATGGCGCGCACCGAGACCGATTCGCTCCCCCTCGATCTGCCGTCGGGCCCGAGCTTCGACCGCGAACGGCGCTTGCGCCGGCGCGGCGTGTGGCCGGTCGTCGGCATCGACGAGGTGGGACGAGGCCCGCTCGCCGGGCCAGTGGTTGCGGCCGCCGTCGTGCTCGACCCCCGGCGCGTGCCGCGCGGCCTCGACGATTCCAAGGCCCTCGATGCCGAAACCCGCGCCGTGCTCTACGAGCGCATCGTCAAGAACGCCACGGTCAGCGTCGCGTCGGTGCCGGCCCGCGACATCGACGCCACCGACATCCGCCGCGCCTCGCTGCTCGCCATGCGCCGGGCGCTCAACGCGCTGCCGCTGACGCCGGCCTTCGCGCTGGTCGACGGCCGCGACCGGCCCGACGTGGCGTGCGAAGTCGAAGCCGTCATCAAGGGCGACGCCATCGTCATGTCGATTGCTGCCGCCTCCATCGTCGCCAAGGTGGTGCGCGACCGGTTGATGCAGCGGCTGTGCGCGCACTATCCGGCCTACGGTTTCTCGCGCCATGTCGGCTACGCCACGCCCGAGCACCGCGCCGCCATCGCGGCGCACGGCCCCTGCCCCTATCATCGCATGACCTTCTCGCCCTTCCGGATCGACGCGGAAGAGGTGGATGACGAGATGGGCGATCTGATCGGCGCCTAGCGCATGATCCCGAAAAGTGTGTGCGGTTTTCGGATGAGATCATGCGCAAAATCAACTGCGTAGAGCACGCACCCGTTTCGAATGAAACGGATCGTGCCTAGCGCGGCGAGAAGTGCCGCGACGGCGCGGCGCGCAACATCTCGTTCATCTTTTCGTGCGCGCGCCCGCGCTCCCGGCAAAATTTGCAGCCCCAAAACGAGACGGCGGCCGCCAACGCTATCAACGCGGTTTTTACCGACCTCACGCATGATCCGAGCATCAGTTGCGTCACCGGTTTCGGCACCATGGGTACCTCGCGTACCGGGGCCGCCGGCGCCGTCGCCCGGATCAAGGTCTCGCGTACCGGGCCGACCGCGTCGGCGCCTCGGACGGGCCGCGCGCCCGCCTCGCCTCTCGAAAAAATCGACCGCATCGTCGTCGGCGACTGCATCGCCGCGCTGGGCAGGCTGCCGGCCGCCAGCGTCGATCTCGTGTTTGCCGATCCGCCGTACAATCTGCAGCTCGAAGGCACGTTGACGCGCCCCGACAACAGTCTCGTCGATGCCGTCGACGACGACTGGGACAAGTTCTCGAGCTTCGCCGACTACGACAATTTCACCCGCGCCTGGCTGATGGCCTGCCGGCGCGTCATGAAGCCCGATGCCAGCTTCTGGGTGATCGGCTCCTATCACAACATCTTCCGGGTCGGCTCGATCCTGCAGGATCTCGGCTTCTGGATCCTCAACGACATCGTCTGGCGCAAGGTGAACCCGATGCCAAACTTCCGCGGCCGGCGCTTCACCAACGCGCACGAGACGCTGATCTGGGCGGCGCGCGACGCGGCCGCCAAGCGCTACACCTTCCACTACGAGGCGCTGAAGGGCGGCAACGACGACAGCCAGATGCGCTCGGACTGGTTCATTCCGCTGTGCACCGGCGAGGAGCGGCTCAAGGACGGCGGCGGCCGCAAGGTGCACCCGACGCAAAAGCCCGAGGCGCTGATCGCCCGCATCCTGCTCGCCGCCAGCAATCCCGGCGACGTGGTGCTCGATCCGTTCTTCGGCAGCGGCACCACCGGGGCCGTCGCCAAGAAGCTCGGCCGGCACTTCGTCGGCATCGAGCGCGATCCGATCTACGCCGCCGCCGCCGAGCGGCGCATCGCCGCCGTGACGCCGGTCGATGCGGTGGCCTTCATGGCGGCGCCGGCGCGGCGCACCGAGCCGCGTGTCGCCTTCCTGTCGGTGGTCGAGGCGGGCTTGATCGCGCCCGGCGAGACCTTGAGCGACGAGAAGGCCCGCCACAGCGCCATCGTACGGGCCGACGGCACCTTGGCGCTCGGCCAGATGGTGGGGTCGATCCACAAGGTCGGAGCGCTCGCGCAAGGGCTGCCGGCCTGCAACGGCTGGACCTTCTGGCACGCGAGCCGCAGGGGCCGGCTCGTGCCCATCGACACGATGCGGTCAGATTACCGCGCCGCCTATCCGGCCGGCTAACCCATCGAGAGACACGATGGGAGCGTCGCGCGATACCATCGGTCGGTGGAATCCGAACGCGACAGAGCGCAACGTCGATTTGGTTTGATCGCCCCCGACCTATTACCCTGCCAAGGCGGAAGCGGCCGGCGCCTATCGCTCTGCTTTCCTCCCTTAGCTGGCAAATGGTCGCAGAAGCGCTATATTTTGAGCGTATCGCGCCTGATGCGTTCTATCGGCCAACTGCACGCTCCCTGGGAGGCACTTACATGACGACCGTCGTGCTCAACCGCCGTAGGCTTCTCGTTGCTGGCGGCTCCGTGGTAGCGACCGGGGTTTCGGCGCCCCTGTTGCCCGCCCGCGCGCAAGGCCTCGCACCGACCCGTTCGATGCCGGGCGGGGCCAACAACTACCGCAAGGGCGCGCCGATCGTGGATCGGATCGGCGGCGGTGGCTTCTGGATGACGCGGCACCGTGCGCCGCGCAAGCGACGGGGCTCCGCTTGCCGGGCAGCGCATCCAGATTTGGGCGCACACGACCGAAGGGCAGGAGCGAGACCCGCAGAGTCATGGGGCCACGCTCACTGACGCGAACGGGAAGTTCCGTCTTGAGATGCCGCAGATCGTTCCCATCTTTGGCCAACCGCATGGTCACCTCGCCTATGACAGTGGTGAATTCCAAACCGTCTTTCTGCGTCCGCTGATGCGGAGCGCAAAAGACACCAGCCTCGAGGCGCACTTCGTCCTTCAGCCGGTCTGACCGAGTTGGGAACAAAGGCCATGAGAGTGGCCCGGGTGACCCTGATCTGGGCCGCCCTTGCGTGCGCTGTTTGCGTGCCGATCGCCGCTGCAGTGGCGAGCCCGCTGCATCGCGTGGCGCAATCCGATCTACATAGCGGCCGGATTCGCAGGGATTGTCGCACTGGGTCTCATGCTCGTTCAGCCGATGATGATCGGCGGATACTTGCCGGGACCGTCGCCGCATCGCAGGCGGCGCGCGCATCGCTGGATCGGAGGCGCGCTGGTCATCGCGGTGGTGATTCACGTCGGGGGCCTTTGGATCACCAATCCGCCGGACATGATTGACGCCCTTCTCTTCGCATCGCCGACGCCGTTCTCCGCCTGGGGCGTGATCGCCATGTGGGCAATCTTCGCCGTCGCGCTTTTGGCTTCACTCCGCTGGCGATTGGGACTGGACCCGCGAACGTGGCGCATCGCTCATACCGTCCTCGCGGTGGTGATCGTCGGAGCGAGTGTGGTCCATGGCATGCTGATTGAGGGGGCGATGGAGACGGTGTCGAAGGCAGCCCTCTGCGCGCTGGTCCTTGCGGCGACCATAAAAGCCATGACTGACCTACGGGTGTGGAGAAGGCGCACGACGTCGCGCGCGGAGATACCGTATCGCGACAAGTGAACTTGGCGGAGGGACTCACGCTAGTGTCGCGATTCCGAAATTCGCTTGATCTTGATGGAGGTCTCGTAGCGAATTTCAAGTTCGGCACACTAGCCGCGTGCCTCGCCGACGTGCCGCGACGTCCGGCCAGCACGCAACAAATTGCGGCGGCCATCGTCAGCCCCACGCACAGAACCGCTGCAACATCCCAGCCGCCGCTGAGCTGGTGGGTGAGCCCCACGAGGAACGGTCCGAGCGCCGCGATGGTGTAGCCGCCGCTCTGCGCCATGCTGGAGAGGCGCGCCGCCACGTGCTGGTCGCGCGAGCGCAGCACGATGACGGTGAGCGCCACGCCGAAATTGCCGCCCTGGCCGATGCCGAGCAGGATCGCCCAGAGCCAGACCGTCGCGGGCGGCGCATAGAGTGAGCCGAGCAGCCCGACGATGGTCGAGGCCAGCATCGCGAGGCCTACGCCGGCCTGATGGCGGGCACGGCCGGCGAGGATCGGCGCCACGAGCGCCGACAGGACCTGCACCAGGATGGACACAGACACGATGGCGCCGGCGGTGAGCGGATCGAAACCGCGGTCGCGCAACATCGGCGCGAGCCAGCCGAACACGATGTAGGCCAGCGACGATTGCAGACCCATATAGAGTGTCACCTGCCAGGCGAGCGGATCGCGCAGGAGAGACGGTACGGTGGGTGCTGTCCCGCCGCGGGCGGGCGGCGTGCCGCCGAGCAGCGGCCCCCACACCAGGGCGGCGATGAGGGGCGGGATGGCCCACACGGCCAGCGCCATCGGCCAGCCGCCCGTCATCTCGGCAATCGGCACGGCGACGCCGGCGGCCAGCGAGGCGCCGGCGCACAGCGCCATGGTGTAGACGCCCATCATCAGCCCAGCGTGACCAGGGAAATCCCGCTTCACCAGGCCGGGCAGCAGCACGCCGATGATGCCGATGCCGGCACCGGCGATCACCGCGGCGGCAAGCTGGGCGGCATAGACCGGCACGACACGCAGGCCGATGCCGGCCGCCAGCAAGACGAGCACGCCGAGCACGGCGCGCTCCGTGCCGAGGCGTCGCGCCAGGCCCGGCGCCACCAGGCCGAAGACCCCGAGGCACAACACCGGCACCGTCGTCAGGGCGCCGACGAGGGCCGGCGACACCGCAAGATCGCGGATCATCTCCGGCAGCACCGGGCCGAGCGTCGTCAAGGCCGGCCGCAGGTTGAGGCCGACGAGGACGAGCGCCAGCGCGATCAGCACCGGATGCCGGATGGGAAGCGACGGCGGCGGCGCGTCCTCCACGTCGACGAGCAGCTCGCCCGGCCGCGGCGCGGGACGGCTCATGCGGGGGAACGCCCACCGGCGCGCGCATGCGCCAGCACCTTGCGCATGAGGCTCGGCAGCGCCTCGCCGGCGAGCCCGGCGGCCGGTGCCCAGCGGCAGGCGGCGGGCGCGCGCACTCCTTGCGGCACACGGGCCATGAACACCGTGAGCTCAAGGGGAAAATGCGTGAAGGTGTGGCGCACGACGCCCGGTAGCCGAACCCAGCGCGCTGTGACAGGCGCCGCCTCGCAGGCCTCGTCTGCGCTGAAGGCTGGGCTCCATGCGCTTCCCGGCACTTCCGCCATGCCGCCGAGCAAGCCCTTGGCGGGGCGCGTGCGCAACAGGACGGCACCGTCAGGCTTGATGGCCACGAAGGCAGCCCCTCTGCGCAGCGTCCCTTCCGCCTTGGGCGCGCGGCGCGGCAGCACGTCCTGCAGCCCCATAGCGCGGGCACGGCATCCGCCCGACCAGGGGCAGAGCGCGCAAGCCGGACGCTTCGGTGTGCAGATGGTGGCGCCGAGATCCATCAGCGCCTGCGCGAAATCGCCGGCGCGCTTCTCGGGCACCAATGCCGCGGCGTGGGCGCGGATCGCCGGCTTCGACTTCGGCAGCGGCGCCTCGATGGCGAAGAGCCGTGCCACGACCCGTTCCACGTTGCCGTCCACCGCCGCCGCCTTGCGGTCGAACGCAATGGCCGCGATGGCGGCGGCCGTGTAGGGGCCGACGCCGGGCAGCGCGCGCAACGCCTCCTCCGTGTCGGGGAACGTGCCGCCGCAACGCGCCACCTGCTTGGAACAGGCGTGCAGGTGGCGGGCGCGCGAGTAGTAGCCGAGACCCGCCCAGGCCCGCATGACCTCTTCGGCGTCAGCTGCGGCCAACGCCGCGACGTTCGGAAAGCGGTCGAGGAATCGCCGGTAATACGGTGCAACGGCTTTGACAGTCGTCTGCTGCAGCATGATCTCCGACAGCCAGACGCGATAGGGATCCGCGCGCTCGCCCGGCTTGGCGCGCCACGGCAGGGCGCGACGGTGGCGGTCGTACCAGTCGAGCAGCGCCGCGGACGGGACCGTTGGCGTTGCGTCGTCGGACCCGGCAACTGGAGACAGCATCATGCTGATCTAGCGAGACCGGCTCGAACTCGCCTAGGTTGCGGTGAGCCTCCCGCAACATTGTCCCGTCCCGGTTTTTGCATGGCCCGCGCCAAGCCTGTCGCCGAATTCATCGACCGCTGCCTCGGTCCGGCCCTCGCGGCGCAAGGCTTCGCGGCCTCCGACATCATCACCGCCTGGACCGACATCGTCGGCGAGCGCCTCGCCGTCCACACCGAGCCGCTGCGCATCGCCTGGCCGCGCGGGGTGCGCGATGAGCGCCGTGAGCCGGCTACCCTCGTGGTCCGGGTCACCGGTGCCTTCGCGCTTGAGCTGCAGCACGCGGCGCCCATCGTGGTCGAGCGGGTCAACACCTATTTCGGCTGGCGCTGCATCGGGCGGCTCAGCTTGCGCCAGGGCCCCGTGCGGCGCCCCGCCGCGCCGCGCCAGGCGGCGGCCCCGCCCGATCCAGCGCAAGCAGCACTTGTCCGCCAGCGGGTGGCGGGAATCGGCGACGAATCTCTGCGAGACGCCCTGGTGCGGCTCGGCGACGCGGTCCTGGCCGACACGGCCCCGGCCGACACCAAGACCGCGCCCAAGAAGGCGTGAACGGCGCTTGTCTTGCCACAATTGCGGTGGCGTTTATGGTCGCACAGCCCGTTTCGGAGGCGGCCCGGCCGCGAGGAGACCTCATGACCACAGCCAAGATCACCCGGCGCCGCGCCACCGCGCTTTTGGCGCTCGGCGGCGCTCTCACGGCCTACGGTGGCCTTGGCCTCCCGTCGGACGCATGGGCGCAGAAGACCGTCAATCCCGAGGATCTGGCCCAGGCTGGGCCGCTCGGCGACGTGGCGCTCGGCCCGCCCGACGCCAAGGTGACGATCATCGAATACGCGTCGCTCACCTGCTCGCACTGCGCCGAATTCCACAAGACCGTCTTTCCGACGCTGAAGTCCAAATATATCGACACCGGCAAGGTGCGCTTCATCCTGCGCGAGTTCCCGCTCGACGATCTCGCGGCGGCGGGCTTCATGCTGGCGCGCTGCGCCGGCAACGACAAATACTACGATATCGTCGACCTCCTGTTCGAGAAACAGGCGGAATGGGCCTTCGTCAAGAAGCCCCTCGAGGCCTTGTTCCAGCTCGTGAAACAGGCCGGTTTCACGCAAGAGCGCGCCGAGACGTGCTTGAAGAATCAACAGATTTATGCAGGCGTGACGGCGGTGATGAAGCGGGCGAACGAGAAGTTCGAGGTCAGCTCGACCCCGACCTTCTTCATCAACGGCAAGATTTCAGCGTGGGGTGCCCAAGGTCGATGAACTGGACAAGATTCTTGAGCCGCTGTTGGGGAGCTGACGGCGCAGCGGCACCCTGCATTCCTTTGCCGATCTCTGACGAGGCGCGGTCATGAAGCTGACCCGCCTGAAGATCACCGGCTTCAAATCCTTCGTCGAGCCCACCGAGGTCCTGATCGAGCCCGGGCTCACCGGCGTCGTCGGGCCCAATGGCTGCGGCAAGTCCAACCTGGTCGAGGCGTTGCGTTGGGTGATGGGCGAGAGCTCGTTCAAGTCCATGCGCGCCTCCGGCATGGACGACGTGATCTTCGCCGGCTCCGGCGCCCGCCCGGCGCGCAACACCGCCGACGTGGCGTTGGTCATCGACAATTCCGACCGCAAGGCGCCGGCCGCCTTCAACGACCGGGAGACGCTGGAAGTCTCCCGCCACATCGAGCGTGAAGAAGGCTCCACCTATCGCATCAACGGGCGCGAGGTGCGCGCCCGCGATGTGCAGCTGCTGTTTGCCGACGCGGCGACCGGCGCCCGCTCGCCGGCCCTCGTGCGGCAGGGGCAGATCGGCGAGATCATCGCGGCCAAGCCGCAGGCGCGCCGCCGCATTCTCGAAGACGCCGCCGGCATCGCCGGCCTGCATGCCCGCCGCCACGAGGCGGAGCTGCGGCTCAAGGCCGCCGAGG
This sequence comes from uncultured Alphaproteobacteria bacterium, assembly GCA_963812775.1. GTDB lineage: Bacteria > Pseudomonadota > Alphaproteobacteria > Rhizobiales > Beijerinckiaceae > CAWEWH01. The sequence continues at coordinate 212,308 of CAWEWH010000008.1, read as the reverse complement.
ACAATCTCGGTCGCCTGCAGGTGGTGATGAAGGAGATCGAGGCGCAGGCCGACAGCCTGAAGCGCCAGGGCCGGCAGGCGACCCGCTACAAGAACGTCTCGGCCGAGATCCGGCGGCTCGAAGCGCAGCAGCTGCTCATCGGCTACAGCCACGCCCGCGATCAGGCGGCGCAAGCCGAGCGGGCGCTGGAAGCCGACATCCGCGCCGTCGCCGACCGCACCCAGGTGCAGGCCGAGGCGGCGCGCCAGCAGGCCGTCGCCGCCGCCGCGCTGCCGGCGCTGCGCGACAGCGAGGCGCATGCGGCGGCTGCCTTGCAACGCCTCAACGCCGCCTTGAGCCAGCTCGACGCGGAGGAGCGGCGCATGCGCGAGCGCATGGCCGAGCTCGAGCGGCGCGTGGCCGAGACCGAGAAGGACATCGCGCGCGAGCTGGCGCTGATGAGCGATGCCGCCGCCACCATCGCGCGCCTCGCGGCCGAGCAGGCGGAACTGGCGCAGGGCGAGGATGCGGTCGCCGCGGAGGCCGCCGCCCGGGCGCAGGTGACGACCATCGAGGGCGTGCTGGCCGCGACGGAAACCAACCTCGCGGACGTGCAGGGCCGGCTCTTCGATCTCAACGCGCGGCGCGCCGCGCTCGAACGCAGCAACCGCGAAGAGGGCGAGCGCGCCGGGCGTCTCGCCGCCGAGCGCGAGGCCATCGAGCGCGATCTCGCCGAGCTGGCCGGCGAGCCCTTGCCCGACCTCGAGGCGCTGCGGGCCGACATGTCCGGCGCCGAGCGGCAGGCGGTGATCGCCGAAGAGGCGGTGAACGCGGCGCGCACGGCGCTCACCGAGGCCCGCGAGCGCGAGACCGCTTCGCGCAGCGCCCTTGCGCGGGCCGAGCGGGCGGCCGGCGCGCTGGAGACGGAGGCCCGCACCCTCGCCAAGTTGTTCGCGGCGCCGGCCGGCGCCACCTGGCCGGTCATGCTCGATGTCATCACTGTCGCCAAGGGCTACGAGATGGCGCTCGGCGCCGCCTTCGGGGACGATCTCGATGCCTCGACCGACGCCGAGGCGCCGGCGCATTGGCGCGAGACCTCCGCCGAGAACGACCCGGCCCTTCCCGAAGGCGTCGAGACCATGGCCTCGGTGGTGATCGCGCCGCCGGCATTGCTGCGGCGCCTGAGACAGATCGGCATCGTCGAGCGCGGCGACGGCGAGCGGCTGCGCACGCTGCTCGTGCCGGGGCAGCGGCTGGTGTCGCGGCAGGGCGACGTGTGGCGCTGGGACGGCTACACGGCCGCCGCCGAGGCGCCGTCCGCCGCGGCGCGACGGCTTGCCGAGCGCAACCGGCTCGGCGACCTCGAACGCGACGCCCAGGCGGCGCGTGCCGAAGCCGAGCACATCAAGGCCGAGGCCGATGCGGCGCACGCGGCGATCCGCGAAGCGTCGCAGCGCGAGAGCGCGGCCCTTGAGGCAGCGCGCGCGACGCGCCGCAGCCTCGACGAGGCGCGCCAGCAGCTTGCGGCTGCCGAACGCGCCGCCGCCGATGCCGCTTCACGGCGCTCGGCGCTGAGCGAAGGCCTGAGCCGCGTCACCGTCAGCGAGGCGGAAGCCACCGACAAGGCGGCGGCCGCGGCGCGGGCGCTGGAGGAGCTGTTCCCGCCGGCGGAGCTGGAACGCGATCTCGCCGAATTGCGCACGCACGTCGCCGAGCAGCGCGTCGGCGCCTCGGAAGCGCGCGGCACGCTGCAGAACCTGCTGCGCGAGGCGGAGGCGAAAGCACGTCGCCGCGACGTCGTCGCGGCCGACATCACCGCCTGGGGCGAGCGGTCGGCGCGCTCGGAGGCCGCGCGCCAGGACATGGAGGCGCGCCTTGCGGCGGCCCGCGCCGAGCAGAGCCAGCTCGCCGAGGCGCCGGCCGCCTTCGCGGAGCGCCGGCGCGCCCTCGTGGCCGAGATCGAGATCGCTGAAGTGAAGCGCCGCGCGGCGGCCGACCGGCTCGCCGAAGGCGAAACCGCGCAAGCCGTGGCCGATCGCGCCGCCCGTGACGCCCTCGACGGGCTGTCGCAAGCCCGCGAGGCGCGCGCCGGCACGGAAGCGCGCCTGGAAGCCACCAAGCACCGGCTCGAGGAGATGAGCCGCGCCATCGCCGACGGCATCGGCACCAATCCCGAGGGGCTCTACGCCCATGCCGGGCTTGAGCCCGGCATGCCGCTCCCCGACGTGGGCAAGGTGGAGGAGCGGCTCGGCAGCCTGCGCGCCGAGCGCGAGCGGCTCGGGGCCGTCAACCTGCGGGCCGACGAGGAGCTGGCCGAGGTGATGGCCAAGTCCCAATCGATGACGCGCGAGCACGACGACCTGACGGAAGCCATCCGCCGCCTGCGCCAGGCCATCGGCAACCTGAACCGCGAGGGCCGCGAGCGGCTGCTTGCCGCCTTCGAGGTGGTCAATGGGCATTTCCAGCGGCTGTTCACGACGCTGTTCGGCGGCGGCATGGCGGAACTGAAGCTCGTCGATTCCGACGACCCGCTCGAGGCGGGCCTCGAAATCTTCGCCCGCCCGCCAGGCAAGAAGACGCAGGTGATGACGCTTCTGTCCGGCGGCGAGCAGGCGCTGACCGCGACCGCGCTCATCTTCGCGGTCTTCCTCACCAACCCGTCGCCCATCTGCGTGCTCGACGAGGTCGACGCGCCCCTCGACGACGCCAATGTCGAGCGCTACTGCGATCTGCTCGTCGAGATGGTGAAGCAGAGCGAGACGCGCTTCGTGGTCATCACCCACAATCCGATCACCATGGCGCGCATGGACCGGCTGTTCGGCGTCACCATGGCGGAGCGGGGCGTCTCGCAGCTCGTCTCGGTCGATCTGGAGGGCGCCGAGCGCATCCGCGAGGCGAGCTGAGGCGGCCGTCGCGGGCTTCCGCGACGCCGCGCCGCGCCGCTCATCCAACGCAAGAAAAGCGAAACGCGGCAGCCACTTAAGTGCTGGTGCCGTATTCTTGACACACCTAGACCCCGTCACTATGGTGCGCCGCGTCCCACGGGGGTGGTGATTTCGGCGGCAGGTTGCGTGGCGTTTTGCCGTTGAAGTTTTCGCTCTCGCGGAGATCGGTCATGCGCCGCCTCTGTTTTGCGCCCTCCCTGTTGCCGTCGATCTTCATTCGGTGCTCATTGGTGATCTCATGATCCATGACGACACCAATGACGGCGGCAAGCTCGGCAAGGCATCCCCTCACGGCAAAGCCGGACCGGGGCAAGCAGGCTCCGACTTTGACCGTCGTCTGGATTCGCTCCGTGATCGGCTCGCCGAGCAGGGGCATCCGCGCGACGGTGCAGGCGAGACGCAAGGCGCGCGGCCCGACGGCAGTTCGCTCGGCCAGGCGTTGCGTCTGTCGAGCGAGTTCGTCGCCGGCATCATCGGCGGCGGCGTCATCGGGTGGGTGATCGATCGCTTCCTCGGCACCTCGCCGTGGGGGATTATCGTTTTTTTTCTGCTTGGTTTCGCGGCCGGCATCTTCAACGTGCTGCGCGCATCCGGGTTCGTGAAGACAAGGGCGGTGCGCAAGATCGACGATCTGCGGCGGCCTTGAATGAAGCCGGCGGGGCCTTTTTCCGCCAAGATGGCGAAGGACGAGGAGCTCATTGAACGATGGCCGATCCGATCCATCAGTTCGCGATCACCAACCTGACGCCGCCGCTCTTCAAGATCGGCAAGTTCGAGATCGCCTTCACCAACTCGGCGCTGTTCATGGTCATCGGCGTCGGCGTCATCATCCTGTTCTTCACCATGGCGACGCGCTCGCGCTCGCTGGTGCCGGGGCGGCTGCAATCGATGGCCGAGCTGCTCTACGAGTTCGTGGCCGGGACGGTGCGAGAATCGGCCGGCCACGAGGGCATGAAGTTCTTTCCGCTGGTATTCTCGCTGTTCACCTTCGTGCTGCTCGCCAACCTGCTCGGCATGATGCCCGGCGGCTTCACGGTGACCAGCCACATCGTCGTCACCGGGGCGCTGGCCATCCTGGTGATCGGCACCGTCATCGTCTACGGCTTCATCAAGAATGGCTTCGGCTTCCTCGGCCTGTTCGTGCCGTCCAACGTGCCGGTCTGGCTGCTGCCGCTGCTCGTCGTCATCGAGTTCCTGTCGTTCCTGACGCGGCCGATCAGCCTGTCGGTGCGTCTGTTCGCCAACATGCTGGGCGGCCACATGGCGCTGAAGCTGTTCGCCGGCTTCGTGGCGACGCTGCTGGCGGCGGGCGCCTGGGCGGCGCTGGCGCCGCTGCCGCTGTTCATCGTCATCGCGCTCACCGCGCTCGAAGTTCTCGTGGCGGTGCTGCAGGCCTACGTGTTCGCCGTGCTCACCGTCCTCTACCTCAACGATGCACTGCATCCGCATCACTAGCTGAACCCCGGACCCAAGACCCAGCAGGAGCTCGACCATGGATCCCGTCGCTACAATGAACGCCGCCAAATACATCGGTGCGGGCCTTGCCTGCATCGGCATGGCGGGCACCGCCGTCGGCCTCGGCAACCTGTTCGGGCAGTTCCTGCTCGGCGCCTTGCGCAATCCCTCGGCCGCCGACGGCCAGCGCGGCACGCTGCTGCTCGGCTTCGCGCTGACGGAAGCGCTGGGCATCTTCTCGCTGCTCATCGCGCTGCTCCTGCTGTTCGCGATCTGACGGGCGCGCCGGCCCAGGAGACCGCCATGGCGATCACCACAACAGGGGCAACGGGCCACACGGAGACGGGCGGTAAGCCGCCCTTCCCGCCGTTCCAGAGCGAGACTTTCCCCAGTCAGCTCGTGTGGCTCGCGCTGACCTTCGGGCTGCTCTACCTGTTCTTGTCGCGGGTGGCGCTGCCGCGCCTCGGCGGCGTCATCGAGGACCGGCACAAGCGCATCGCCAAGGACATCGCGACGGCGGCGGCGAGCAAGAAGGCGGCCGACGACGCGCAGGCCGCCTACGAGACGGCGCTCGCCGACGCGCGCAAGAACGCCCAGGCCATCGCGCAGCAGACGCGCGACAAGCTGACGGCCGAGGCCGATGCCAAGCGCAAGGCGGTGGAAAGCGACCTCAGCGCCAAGCTCCATGCGGCCGAGCAGCAGATCGCCGCCACCAAGAAGAGCGCCATGGCCAATGTCGAGAGCATCGCCGCCGATGCGGCCGCCGTCATCGTCGAACGCCTGACCGGGCGGGCGGCGCAGGCGAGCGCGCTCGCCAGCGCCGTCAGAGCCGCGACGAAAGGCTGAGCCCATGTGGACCTGGAGAGAGCCGGAATTCTGGGTGGCGGTCGGCTTCGTCGTCTTCGTCGGGCTCGCCCTCTATATGGGTCTCGTGCGGCTGATCACCGGCAGCCTCGACGAGCGCGCCAAGCGCATCGCCGCGGAATTGGAGGAGGCCACGCGCCTGCGGCGGGAGGCGGAGGCCATGGTGGCCGAGTACGAGAAGAAGCGCGGCATGGCGCAGGCCGAGGCCGCCGCCATCGTGGCGAGCGCCGAGGAAGAGGCCGAGCGCATCGCCAAGGAGGCGCATCAGCGGCTCAACGATTTCGTGGCCCGCCGCACCGCCGCGGCGGAAGCCAAGATCGGGCAGGCGGAGACGCAGGCGCTGGCCGAGGTGCGGTCGGTGGCGGCAGACGCCGCCGTGCGCGCCGCCGAGATCGTGCTGCGTGAGAGCATGAAGGGCCCGGCCGGCGCCGACCTGCTGGCCAAGGGCGTCGCCGAGGTGAAGGCGAAGCTGAACTGAGCGACCATCGACGCCAGGAGACCAACGGCGGAAAAGTCGCTACCCTTCCGTCGTCCACCTGCGCGAGCCCGCATTGCCCTCAGGCCGATGAGCGAACCGCAAGAACCCTGGCAATGGCCCGAGGCGCGTTGGCGCAAGACCATTGATTATGTCCGCGCCGGCCGGGCGCTGCGGCCTGCCGCCTGGCCGGGCGGCGCGCGCTGCGCCGTGGCGCTCTCGTTCGACAGCGACCATGAGACCAACGAGCTGCGCGACGGCGGCAAGTCGATCGGCCGCCTGTCATGGGGCCAGTATGGTGCCCGCGTCGGCGTGCCGCGCATCGCCAGGCTGCTCGAGCGGCACGGCGTGCCCGCCAGTTTCTACGTCCCGGCGGTCGCCGCGCTGACCTATCCGGACGAGCAGCGGGCGCTGGTCGCTGCCGGCCACGAGATCGGCATCCACGGCTGGATCCACGAGCTCAACTCGGTGCTGCCCTATGAGGCGGAACGCGACCTCATGTTCCGCGCCGCCGAGGCCCTGGAGACGATCACCGGCGTGCGTCCGGTCGGACTGCGCACGCCCTCGTGGGACTTCAGCCCCTCGACGCTGAAGATCGAGCAGGAGCTCGGCCTCCTCTACGATTCCTCGCTGATGGCCGACGAGGACTGCTACGAGCTCTTGTTCGAGGGCAAGCCCACCGGCATCGTCGAAGTGCCGGTGGAATGGGTGCGTGACGATGCGGTGTATTTCTGGATGCACCGCCACCAGTCGCTTCAGGCCCTACACGCCGCCCACCGACGTGTTCGACATCTTCCGGCGGGAATTCGACACGGCTCATGCGAGACGGCGGGCTGTTCCAGCTCACCTGCCATCCGCACGTCATCGGCTACCGCTCGCGCATCTGGATCATCGATGAGCTCATCCGCCACGCCAAGAGCAAGGGCGACGTTTGGTTCGGCACCCACGCGGATGTGGCGCGCTGGGTCAAGGACAACGCCGTTTGACAGCCTGACTTGGGCAGCCGCCGCCTACTCCGCCGCCTCGGCGAGCGGCGCGCGGCGGCGTCCAGCGCAGCACCGGCTGGCGGGCGGCGCGCGTCTCGTCGAGGCGGCGGCGCGGCGCGTGATAGGGCGCGCCGGTGAAGCGCTCGCGTCTCGCCGCGCTTCGCCGCGAGGGCGAGGTCGCGCAGCGTCGCGATGAACAGGTCGAGCGAGGCCTTCGATTCCGATTCCGTCGGCTCGATCAGCATGGCGCCGTGCACGACGAGCGGGAAATACATCGTCATCGGGTGGTAGCCCTCGTCGATCATCGCCTTGGCGAAGTCGAGCGTGGTGACGCCGGTGTCCTTGAGCCAGGCGATCGTCGAACAGCGACCTCGTGCATGCAGGGCTGGTCGCCGAAGGGCAGCGACATCAGGTCGGCGAGGCCGGCGCGGATGTAGTTGGCGTTGAGCACCGCGTCCTCCGACGCCTGCCGCATGCCGTCGCGCGCCGTGCGACAGCATGTAGGCGAGGGCGCGCACGAACATGCCCATCTGGCCGTGGAAGGCGGTGATGCGGCCGAACGGCTGCGCCGTCGGCGTCCTGCGCATGCTCGACGAGCGCGAAGCGCTCGCCGTCGCGGCGCACGAAGGGCAGCGGCGCGAACGGCGCCAGGCGCTCCGACAGCACCACCGGGCCGGCGCCCGGCCCGCCGCCGCCATGCGGCGTCGAGAAGGTCTTGTGCAGGTTGATGTGCATGGCGTCGACGCCGAGGTCGCCGGGCCGCGCCTTGCCGACGATGGCGTTGAAGTTGGCGCCGTCGCAGTAGAAGTAGGCGCCGGCCGCGTGCACGGCGGCGGCGATCTCGACGACCTCCGGCTCGAACAGGCCGCAGGTGTTGGGGTTGGTCAGCATGATCGCGGCGACGTCGGGGCCGAGCAGCGCCTTCACGTCGTCGACATGCACGGTGCCGTCGGCGCGCGCCGGCACCGACTTCACGGTGAAGCCGATGAGCGCGGCGGTGGCCGGGTTGGTGCCGTGCGCCGATTCCGGCACCAGCACGACGTGCGCGGTCGCGCCCTCGCCCTTGGCCGCGATCGCGGCCTTGATCGCCATCATGCCGCAGAGCTCGCCGTGCGCGCCGGCCTTGGGCGACAGCGCCACGGCCGGCATGCCGGTGAGCGTCAGCAGCCAGCGCGCCAGCTCGTGCATCAGCTCGAGCGCGCCCTGCACGGTGGAGACCGGCTGCAGCGGATGGATGTCGCCGAAGCCGGGCAGCCGCGCCATCTTCTCGTTGAGGCGCGGATTGTGCTTCATGGTGCAGGAGCCGAGCGGGAAGAGCCCGGTGTCGATGGCGTAGTTCTTCTGCGACAGGCGCACGTAGTGGCGCATCGTCTCGGGCTCGGAGAGGCCGGGCAGGCCGATGCGGCTCCTTGCGCGCGAGCTCGCCGAGGCGCGGCGTGAACGGCGCCGGGCTCGTCGAGATCGACGCCGGTCGTCTCGACGTCGCCGATCTCGAAGAGCAGCGGCTCCTCCTGCATCAGCGCGCGGTTGCCGGTGAAGGTCGCGTGCGCCGTCGATGTCGCCGGCGCCGCGGCGTCGGTGGGGCGGCCCTGACGGTTCAGCATCACAGCACCTCCTTCAGGCGCGGCGACGAAGGCGGCGCGGTCCTCGTCGGTGTTCACCTCGGTGGAGGCGACGATGAGCAGATCGTCGAGCCCGGCGCCCGGCAGGAGCCGCGAGACCGGCACGCCGCCGAGCACGCCCTTGCTCGGCCAGCGCCTCGACGACCGCGCGCGGCGGGCTTCGGCAGCTGCAGCGTGAACTCGTTGAAGAAGGTCGTCGTTGAGCGACCTCGACGCCCGGCACCGGCTGCGAGCGCGTCGGCGAGCTTCACGGCGTTGGCGTGGTTGATTCGCGCGAGCCGCCGCAGGCCCGCCTCGCCGAGCAGCGTCATGTGGATGGTGAAGGCGAGCACGCAGAGGCCCGAATTGGTGCAGATGTTCGACGTCGCCTTCTCGCGGCGGATGTGCTGCTCGCGCGTCGACAGCGTCAGCACGAAGCCGCGCCGGCCGTCGGCATCGACGGTCTCGCCGCAGAGCCGGCCCGGCATCTGGCGCACGAATTTCTGCGCGCGTGGCGAAGAGGCCGACATAGGGGCCGCCGAAGATCAGCGCGTTGCCGATCGACTGGCCCTCGCCGACGACGATGTCGGCGCCCATCGCGCCGGGCGGCGTCGACGAGGCCGAGCGACACGGCCTCGGTGAACGACGGCGACGAGCAGCGCGCCGTGCTTGTGGGCCTTCTCGGCGATCGGCCGCGAGATCGCGCAGATTGCCGAAGACGTCGGGCGTCTGCACGACGACGCAGGAGACGCGTGTCGTCGATCGCGGCGATGAGGTCCTCGCCCGCCGTCGACGTCGGGCGCGCAGGCGTCACGACCTCGTCGCCGGCCATGCGCGAGAGGGTGCGCACCACCTCGCGCGTAGTGCGGATGCAGCCCGCCGGAGAGCACCGCCTTGCGGCGCTTGGTGACGCCGATGCGCCATCAGCACCGCCTCGGCGCGTGCCGGTCGAGCCGTCATACATCGAGGCGTTGGCGACCTCCATGCCGGTGAGCGCCGCGACCTGGGTCTGGAACTCGAACAGATATTGCAGCGTGCCCTGGGCGATCTCCGGCTGGTAGGGCGTGTAGCTGGTCAGGAACTCGGAGCGCTGGATGAGGTGGTCGACGGTCGCCGGCACGTGGTGCTTGTAGGCGCCGGCGCCGACGAAGAACGGCACCGAGGCGGCGGCGATGTTCTTGGCCGCCATGGCGGCCGAGCATGCGCTCGACCTCGAGCTCGCCCTTGCGCGCGCGGCAGGTCGAGCGAGCCCTTGAGCAGCGCATCTTCGGCGGGACGTCGGCGAACAGCTCGTCGATGCGATGCGACGCCGATGCGCGCCAGCATCTCGCCGCGGTCGGCGTCGGAGAGGGGCAGGTAGCGCATCGTCGGCTCCAGATCTCGAATGCAGGCTTCAGTCAGGCGATCGTCTTGAGGAATTCGACGTACTGATCTTCGGTCATGAGGTCGTCGAGCTCGGCCGGGTTCTTGACCTTGAGCTTCAGGAACCAGCCCTTGCCGACGGGTCCTCGTTGACGGCGGCGGGCGCTGCCCTCGAGCTCGGCGTTGACCGCGACGACCTCGCCGGAGACCGGCGCATAGACCTCGCTCGCCGCCTTGACGCTCTCGACGACGGCGGCCTCGCGCGCCCTTGGCGACGCGACCTTGCCGACCTCCGGCAGCTCGACGAACACCACGTCGCCGAGCTGCTGCTGGGCGTAGTCGGTGATGCCGACGACGCCGGTGTCGCCTTCGAGGCGGATGTATTCGTGGTCCTTGGTGTAGCGGATGGTCATCGCTGCCTCCGGTGTTGCGGTCACGCGTCAGCGTTTGTAGCGGTGCGGCGCGAAAGGCATCGGCACGACTTCGGCGGCGATCGGCTTGTCGCGCACGACGAGGCTCGAGCGGCGTGCCGACGGCGGCGAAGTCGCGCGCCACATAGCCCATGGCGACGGGGCCGCCGACGCGTCGGCCCGAAGCCGCCGGAGGTGACCGTCGCCGACGAGCTCGCCGGCCGCGTCGAGGATGCCGGCGCCCTCGCGGGCCGGCGCGCGGCCCTCGGGCTTCAGGCCGACGCGCAGGCGCGAGCGTGCCGTCGGCGATCTCGCGCGGATGCGCGCTGCGCCCGGAAAGCCGCCCTCCTCGCGCCGCCGCTTCTGGATCGACCAGGCCGAGGCCCGCCTCGACCGGCGAGGTCGTCGCGTCGATGTCGTGGCCGTAGAGGCACAGCCCGGCCTCGAGCCGCAGCGAATCGCGCGCGCCGAGGCCGATCGGCTTCACGTCCGGCTCGGCGAGCGAGCGCGTCCCAGAGCTCGGCGGCCGCGCGTCGGCCGGCGACGGAAATCTCGTAGCCGTCCTCGCCGGTGTAGCCGGAGCGCGAGACGTGCGCCGCGATGCCGCCACCGTCGATCGGCGCGCGCGTCCATGAAGGCCATCGCCGCGACGCCCGGCGCGTGGCGCGCCAGCACGGCCGCCGCGCCGCGGTCCCTGCAGGCGAGCAGCGCGCGGTCGTCGGCGCGCTCGAGCTTCACGCTGTCCGGCAGGTTGATCTCGAGATGATGCGAAGTCGGCGTCCTTGCAGGCGGCGTTGACGACGAGCATGAGCGCTGCCGTCGTCGGCCGGCCTCGGCCGGGCGGCTGACCATCAGGTCGTCGAGGATGCCGCCGTCCTCGTTGAGGAGCTGCGAGTAGCGCTGCCGGCCGGGCTCGAGGTCGAGGATGTCGGCCGGCACCAGGGCCTCGAGCGCGCCAGCGCCGTGCGTCGCGATGATCGGGGCCGACGAGAAACGCCTGGCCCATATGCGAGACGTCGAAGAGGCCGGCGCGCGCGCGCGTCCAGTTGTGCTCGGCGATGATGCCGGTCGGGTACTGCACCGGCATGTCGTAGCCGGCGAACGGCACCATGCGGGCGCCGAGCCGCGACGTGGCGGCCATGGAGCGGCGTCGTCTTGAGCGGCTCGTCGGCGGTCGGGTCAGCCATCGGGGCCCTCGGGTCGAGCGGACGCGCGAATCGAGCCCCTCGGCCCGCTTCCCGCGCCCCCTCTGTCCCGGGACCTGAGAGATTTCCCCAGGCGGCGCTCGAGGGTCCGTAGCGTGCCCAGGTTACCCCCGTCGGTGGGCGCGACAACGGCGTCCGCCGCTTTCCAGAGTGCCAGCTCCCGCGCGGTCCTTCGGCCTGAGCGTTTCCGGGGCGGTTGCGCCTTCGGCGCCGGGTCCAGGACCCGGTCTCTTCCGCGGGGATCGACGGCTATCGTCAAGTGATAGGGGGTCGAGCCCCGAAGTCAATCGGGCGAAGCGTGGCCTTGAGGCCTTATCAACGGCGCTTCTTCTTGGCCTGCTGCTTGTCGTCCGGCCCGCCCGGCAAGGTGCCGATGCCGGCCTCGATGCTGAGGTCGCCCGATCCCGGCGGCACGGCGATGCCCTCCTCGACGAACGAGAAGGCGGCCTGCTGGCCGGTCGGCGGGATGGCCACCGAAACGGGGCGGACGCGGCGCGCCACAACCGCTTCGCCGCGCTTCACCAGAAGCGTGACGGGCGCCGTGAAGGTGCCGGCGGCACCGGCGGGGCCGAGCAAGGCGCGGCCGGCGATGCCGACACGCGCCACGATGTTGCCTGCCGGCGTCAGCGTGCACTCGCTCGCCGCGTCGGCGATGGAAATCTGGTGGCGCAGCGCGCCGCTGTCACCGGCAGCCCCGGCATAGACGCGCACCGCCGCCGCGCCGTTGATGACCTCGACGCGGCAATCGACGTTGTTGTCCTCGGTCGTCTTGGTGGAGACGATGGCGGTCGGAGGCGCCGATTGGAACATTCGCTTGAAGGGCGAGGCAAGGTCGTCGAGGAAATCCGCCTTTGCGGCCCCTGTGCCAGCGACCGCCGCCCACAAGGCGAGCGCGGCTGCGGCCTTGAGCGCGGCTGCGGCCTTGGATGATGCGCGTATCGATCTCGTACGCATGACTGGGTCGATCCTCTGTTGGCTCAGTCTACCGCTGTCAGCGCAACGCCTCCATGCCATCGCCGAAACCCTGCAGGGACACCGGTATGCCGATCCCCTCCTCGGGGGTCCGGAAGATGATGAACGTTGCGACTTGGCCTTTTTTAAGCAAATCGGCCAAGGTGTCATCCATTTCGACGTCGGCGACGCAGCCGTCGGCCAGGCAGCGGGTGAAGCTCGCCTTGCCCATGTCGGTCGCGTCGATCTTCAGCCCGAGGCCGCGCAGCAGCAGCACGCCGAGCGGCGTCACGACGCGCAGAAGCCTCAGCTTGCCGCCGACCAGGCGCACGGCGACGATCAGCGTCAGATCGGGGTGATCCTCGGCAACGATGGTCTGCATCAGGGCGCATTGCTCGCCCGTCGAGCCGGACGGCACCTCGCAGCGCAGCCGCCAGTCGCCGAACGACTTTCCCGCAGCTTCGACCTTGGCGTCGGGCGCCTTGGGCGCCTCCTGGGAAGCGGCGCGTGTCGCCGGGAGCACGATACTCAAAGCCGCGAAGGCGGCCCTCGCGAGGCGCTCAGCGCTGCGGCGGCCGGCGGCACGCTCGACGATGGCCATGTCCATTGGTCCGAATCGGGCGCAAGCCCCGTCCCCCAGGGGCACGCTTGGTGTCGGATCATGGCGCGCCGGAGCTGTCAAGAACAGCCGCCGCGCGCGGCGCGAAACGCTAGGCGGCGCTTGGCTTTGCGGCGCGAAACTCTCGCGCTTATATGCCGCACAAACGCCTCTTCGCGCCAAGTTGCACGCTGCCCGCCATTGTGGTCTTTCAGCCTCCACGATGGCGGGTGCGGCGTGAGCCAAGTTGGGGGACCGCACGAGAGCGGGCTTGGCGTGTACCCCGTCATGCAGAGAGACACGGGGGCTCTGGACGAGGATGCAATTCGCGGCTTTTCGCTTTCGGATTTTTGCGACGCTGGCGGCTTCCGCCGCACTGATTCACACGACGGCCGGCGAGGCCCTGGCGCAGCTCGGGGCGCCAAAGCCCTGGCAGCTCGGCCTGCAGGAATTGGCGAGCCAAGGCGCCGAGGCGGTCCACTCGTTCCATGACTTCCTGCTGTGGATCATCACGATCATCACCCTCTTCGTCCTCGGCTTGCTCATCTACGTGATGGTGCGCTTCAACGAGACGCGCAATCCGGTGCCGACCAGGACGACGCACAACTCGCTGCTCGAAGTCGCCTGGACGGTCATCCCGGTGCTGATCCTCGTCGTCATCGCCATTCCGTCCTTCCGCATCCTCAAGGAGCAGCTCGTCATCCCGCAAGGCGGACGTGGTCGTGAAGGCGACAGGCAGCCAGTGGTACTGGTCGTACACCTATCCGTCCGACCAGGGTGGCGCCAAGGCGGACCCTGCCCAGAAGTCGCCGGTCGCGGCTGACGAAGGCTTCACCTTCGCGTCGAAGCTGATCGACAGGGACAAGCTCAAGGCCGGCCAGACCTGGCTGCTCAGCGCCGACGAGCCGATGGTCGTCCCGATCAACAAGATCGTGAAGGTTCAGGTCACCGTCGACCGACGTGATCCATGCGCTTCGCCGATGCCGGCCTTCGGGCTTAAGCTCGACGCCGTGCCGGGCCGGCTCAACGAGACCTGGTTCAAAGCCGAGAAGGAAGGCATCTTCCACGGCCAATGCTCGCAGATCTGCGGCGACCAGCACGCCTACATGCCCATCAACATCCGCGTCGTCAGCGAGGCCGCCTACGCCGCCTGGCTCGCCGACGCGAAGAAGAAGTTCGCAGCGTCCGATCCCGCCCCGGTCAGGGTGGCGGGCGGCGAGACGACCGCCCGCTGACGCGAAAGACGATCGAGGAGCTGCCCATGGCTTCGACCCACGCCGCCCACGCCGACGACCACGCCCACGGCACGCCGCGTGGCCTGCGCCGCTGGCTGTTCTCCACCAACCACAAGGACATCGGCACGCTCTATCTCCTGTTCGCGCTGGGCGCCGGCATCGTCGGCGCCTTCCTGTCGATCCTGATGCGCATCGAGCTGCAGGCAGCCGGACCTGCAGATTTTCGCCAACGGCCAGGCCTACAACGTCGTGGTCACCGGCCACGGCCTGATCATGGTGTTCTTCGTCATCATGCCGGCGCTCATCGGCGGCTTCGGCAACTGGTTCGTGCCGCTGATGATCGGCGCGCCCGACATGGCCTTCCCGCGCATGAACAACCTGTCGTTCTGGCTGACGACGGGCGGCTTCCTCCTGCTGTTCACGTCGATGTTCGTGCCCGGCGCCAACACCGACGGAGCCGGCACCGGCTGGACCGTCTATCCGCCGCTCTCAACGTCGGGCCATCCCGGCCCGGCCGTCGATTTCGGCATCCTGGCGCTGCACACGGCCGGCGCCGGCTCGATCCTCGGGGCGATCAACTTCATCGTCACCATCCTCAACATGCGCGCCCCCGGCATGACGCTGCACAAGATGCCGCTGTTCGCCTGGTCGATCCTGGTGACGGCCGGCCTCCTGCTCCTGGCGCTGCCGGTGCTGGCCGGCGCCATCACCATGCTGCTGACCGACCGCAATTTCGGCACGACGTTCTTCGATCCGGCCGGCGGCGGCGATCCGATCCTGTTCCAGCACCTGTTCTGGTTCTTCGGCCATCCCGAAGTCTACATCATGATCCTGCCGGCCTTCGGCATCGTCAGCCACATCGTGGCGACGTTCTCGCGCAAGCCGATCTTCGGCTATCTCGGCATGGCCTATGCCATGGTGGCCATCGGCGGCGTCGGCTTCGTCGTGTGGGCGCACCACATGTACACGGTCGGCCTGTCGCTCGACACGCAGCGCTATTTCGTGTTCGCCACCATGGTCATCGCCGTGCCGACCGGCGTGAAGATCTTCTCGTGGATCGCCACCATGTGGGGCGGCTCGATCCGCCTGGCGGCGCCGATGCTGTGGGCGCATCGGCTTCATCTTCCTGTTCACGGTGGGCGGCGTCACCGGCGTCGTCCTCGCCAATGCCGGCGTCGATCGCGAGCTCCACGACACCTACTACGTGGTGGCGCATTTCCACTACGTGCTGTCGCTCGGCGCCGTGTTCGGCATTTTCGCCGGCTGGTACTACTGGTTCCCGAAGATGACCGGCTACATCATCCCGGACTGGATCGGCAAGACGCATTTCTGGATCGCCTTCATCGGCTCCAACGTGCTGTTCTTCCCGATGCACTTCCTGGGCCTCGCCGGCATGCCGCGCCACTACGTGGATTACCCGGCCGCTTATGCCGGCTGGCACCTCGTCGCCTCGCTCGGCGCCTATCTCTTCGCCTTCGGGCTCGTCGTCTTCTTCTACGGCATCTTCACCGCCTTCGCGCGCAAGCAGCAGGCGGCCGACAGCCCATGGGGCGAAGGCGCGACGACGCTGGAATGGACGCTGTCGTCGCCGCCGCCCTTCCACCAGTTCAACACTTTGCCGCGCATCACCGGCTCCGACCACTGAGCGTAGCCATGAATTCGAAGCCCTCGCCGCGGCCGGGGCTTCGCCAACGAGCGATCGACATGACGATGATGCGCCGAAGGCATGGCTGACAGGGCGGGCACGGCGCCCGTCGCCAGGCCCGCCGTCTCGACCGCCGAGGCCGGCGATTTCGTGACCCTGCTCAAGCCGCGGGTCATGTCGCTCGTCGTGTTCACGGCGCTGGTCGGCATGGTGGTGGCGCACGGCCATCTGCATCCCGTGCTCGCCTGCGCGTCGCTCATCGCGATCGCGGTCGGGGCCGGCGCCTCGGGCGCGCTCAACATGTGGTGGGATGCCGACATCGACGCGCGCATGACACGCACCTGCCGGCGGCCGATCCCGGCCGGCCGCATCGCACCCGGCGAGGCGCTGGCCTTCGGCCTGACGCTGGCCGTCGGCTCCGTGGTCGTTTCTCTATCTCGCCAGCAACGCCTTTGCGGCGGCCTTCCTCGCCTTCACGATCTTCTTCTACGCCGTCATCTACTCGATGTGGCTGAAGCGCGCGACGGCCCAGAACATCGTCATCGGCGGCGCCGCCGGCGCCTTCCCGCCGATGATCGGCGAGGCAGCGGTGACCGGCAGCGTCGGCCTCGAGACGGCCGTCCTGGCGCTCATCATCTTCCTGTGGACGCCGCCGCATTTCTGGGCGCTGGCGCTGGTCAGGTCGTCCGACTACGCGCGCGCCGGCATCCCCATGCTGCCCAATGTCGCCGGCCCCGACGCGACGCGCCGGCAGATTCTCGGCTACACGCTCGTCCTCGTGCCGTGCGGCCTCGCGCCCGCCCTCCTCGGCTTCGCCGGACCGCTCTATGGCGCCGTCGCGGCGCTCGCCGGGCTTGCCATGATCGGGGCTTGCGGTGCGCGTCTTCGCCCGCCGCCACGGCGAGGCGGGCATGCGGGCGGCGCGGCAGCTCTTCGGCTTCTCGATCCTTTATCTCTTCGTGCTGTTCGCGGCGCTCCTGGTCGAGCACGTGCTGGGCGTCGGCGCTTGGCGGGGATCGTTGACGTGATGGCGCAGCGCCAGGACGAGCGCATCGTGCTCACGCCGCAGGAGATGCGGCGCCGGCGGCAGCGCAACATCGCGCTGGCGCTCGTGCTGGGCGCGCTGGTTCTCCTGTTCTACGTCGTCACCTGTGGCCAAGCTCGGCAGCAACGTCCTCAATCGGCCGCTGTGAAGGCCCACCCATGACCGTTCAGCCGCCATCCCCGCACCGGAGCCCGAGTGCCAAGCGCACGACCACCATCGCGTGCGTCAGCATCGCCATCGGCATGGTCGGGCTCAGCTTCGCGGCCGTGCCGCTCTATCGCCTGTTCTGCCAGGCGACCGGCTTTGCCGGCACGCCGCTTGTCGGCAGCGGCCCTTCGGCGCGGACCGGCGAGCGCAGCGTCTTCGTGCGCTTCGATGCCAATGTCGGGCCCGGCTCGCCGTGGCGCTTCAGCCCCGAGACCGGCGAGATCAAGGCGAGGCTCGGCGAGACCCAGACGGTCTTCTACCGCATCAGCAATCCATCAAACCGTCCGGCCACCGGCATCGCCACGTTCAATGTCGAGCCGGCGCAGGTGGGCGGCTATTTCGTCAAGATCCAGTGCTTCTGCTTCGCCGAGACGACGCTCAAGCCGGGCGAAAGCATCGACGCGCCGGTCGTGTTCTATATCGACCCGGCGCTCGACGAGCAGCCGGAGCTGAAGACGGCTCCATTCCATCACCCTGTCCTACACCGTCTTCCCCGCCAGGGACGGGCAGCCCGTCGCTGCGACCGCAAACCCGGCGGACAAGCCGAAGCTGTGACGCTATAGATCGCTGAACGACCGGAGAGACTGAGATGGCCGACGCCCACGCCAACCCGAACCACGATTACCATCTCGTCAATCCGAGCCCCTGGCCGGTCATCGGCGCCATCTTCGCCTTCATGCTGGCGGTGGGCGCCATCATGACCATGAAGGGTCTGGCGATCGGCGGGCTCAAGCTCGGCCCCTATCTCCTCGGCGCCGGCGCGCTGGGCGTCCTCTACGTCATGGCCTCGTGGTGGGTAGACGTGGTGCACGAGGCGCAGGTCGAGCATGCCCATACGCGCGTGGTGCAACTCCACCACCGCTACGGCATGATCATGTTCATCGCCTCGGAGGTGATGTTCTTCGTCGCCTGGTTCTGGGCCTTCTTCGACGCGAGCCTCTTCCCCGGCGAGGCGGCGCAATTCCAGCGCACCGAGCTCACCGGCGGCCATTGGCCGCCGAAGGGCATCGAACGTGTTCGATCCCTGGCATCTGCCGCTGCTCAACACGCTGATCCTGCTCACCTCAGGCACCACCGTCACCTGGGCGCATCACGCGCTCCTGCACAACGATCGCGAAGGGCTGAAGCAGGGGCTGTGGCTGACCATCGCGCTCGGCCTGCTGTTCACCGGGGTGCAGGCCTACGAATATTCGCATGCCGGCTTCTCGTTCGGCGGCAGCATCTACGGCGCCACCTTCTTCATGGCGACGGGCTTTCACGGCTTCCACGTCATCATCGGCACCATCTTCCTGGCCGTGTGCCTGCTGCGCGCCTATATGGGCGACTTCAAGCCCACCCAGCATCTCGGCTTCGAGTTCGCCGCCTGGTACTGGCACTTCGTCGACGTGGTGTGGCTGTTCCTGTTCGTGTGCATCTATGTGTGGGGGTCGCAATGGGGCGCCGCCGTCCTGGCCGGCGGGCACTAAGCGAAATGCCACGCGTCTAACCTCGGGGGCGGCGCGAGCCGCCCCCTGTCGTTTCAGGAGGACGCCATGGCCGAGGCGTATCCGCCGCAGCCGCCCATCCGCACCGGCCTTGCCGGACGCTGCCCACGCTGCGGCAAGGGCAAGCTGTTTTCCGGCTTCATCGGCGTGGCGCCGGCCTGCAGCGCCTGCGGGCTCGACTTCTCGTTCGCCGACTCGGCCGACGGTCCGGCGGTGTTCATCATGCTGATCGGCGGCTTCCTGATTGTCGGCTTCGCGCTGTGGCTGGAGGTCGCCTATGAGCCGGCCTTCTGGGTGCATCTCGTGACGACGCTGCCCATTGCGCTCGTCGTCAGCCTCGGCCTGTTGCGGCCCTTCAAGGGCGTGATGATTGCACTGCAATACGTCCACAAGGCCGAGGAGGGACGGCGGACACCGGGATGAACGCCGACACGAAAGCAAGCGGCCGCCCGGCTGGCGCGGCACCGCCGCGGTGGCGGGCGCTTCTCCTGCCGGCCGCCATGACCGTCATCGGCATCGTCGTGCTCATGGGGCTCGGCTTCTGGCAGCTCGAACGCCTGCTCTGGAAGAGCGCGCTCGTGGCGCTCATCGAGGCGCGCGTGCATGCCGTGCCCGGCCGCATCGCCGCCGAACCCGACTGGCCGCGCTGGACACCGGCGGCTGACGAATATCGCCGCGTGCGGCTGACGGGCACGTTCCTCAACGACAAGGAGACGCTGGTTCACGGCAACGCGCCGCGCGACACGCGCGGCAACGTCGTCAGCGGCTTCTTCGTGCTGACGCCGCTCAGGCTCCCCGATGGCGCGGTGGTCATCGTCAATCGCGGCTTCGTGCCGCCGGAATTCACCGAACCGGACAAGCGCCCCGGCAGCCAACCGCAAGGCGAGGTCACCATCACGGGTCTCGTGCGGGGGAGCCAGGAGCGCGGCTGGTTCGTGCCCAAGGACGACCCTGCGGCCGGCCAGTGGTTCAGCCGCGACGCCAAAGCCATCGCGGCCGCCGCGAGGCTCGAGCGCGCCGCGCCCTTCCTCATCGACGCCGACGCCAATCCGGCCTCCCCGTGGCCCAAGGGCGGGCTGACCGTCGTCAGATTCCCCAACAACCACCTGGAATATGCCCTCACCTGGTTCTGCCTGGCGGCCACCTTGGTGGGGGTTTTCGCGGTTTTCGTCTTCAGGACCCTGCGGCCGGGGCGCGGGTAGGGTTAACAACAGGTTAAGCCGGCCCTTCAAGTTGAATCCTGTCATGATTGCAACGGCGCCGGGACGCGCCCCAAGACATGAAACAACAAGACAGGGGAAGACCATGCAGGAGAATCGCAGCGAACTTCGCCGCAAGAGCTTCCTGGGCGGCCAGATCGCCTTCGCGTCGCGCTACGCGACCCTCGATTGCATTCTGCGCAACACATCGGAATCCGGTGCGCGCCTCGCGCTTGCCGACACGCGGGAATTGCCGGAGACGTTCGATCTCCACGTGCCGGCGAAGGGCCAGTACTTCCATGCCGACGTGAAATGGCGCCGTCTCGACGCCGTTGGCGTGCAGTTGCGCCGCTCGCTGCCGCCCGGCGTCATCTCGCTCGACGAGGCGCGCAAGAGCCGCACGCCGTCGGAATAGCTTGTGCCGGTTCTCCGCCGATCCTAATGTTCGACCCTGCGAGGATCGCCGTGCTGCATGTCTCGACCCGCGGGGAAGCGCCCGCGCTCAGCTTTTCCGACGCTCTGCTGACGGGGCTGGCGCGCGACGGCGGCCTCTACGTGCCGGAGCGCTGGCCGCTGCTGCAGCGTGACACCATCGCGGCCTTTGCCGGCAAGCCCTATGCCGAGGTCGCGACGAGCATCATCGGCGCCCTGGTCGACCGCGACATCGGCGAGCCGATCCTCGCGGCCGCCATCCGCGATGCCTATGCGGGCTTCCGGCATCCGGCGGTGGCGCCGCTCGACTCAGCTCGACGACAATCTTTTCCTGCTCGAGCTGTTCCATGGCCCGACCCTCGCCTTCAAGGACGTGGCCATGCAGCTGCTCGCCCGGCTCATGGATCATCTGCTGACGCAGCGCGGCCAACGCGCCACCATCGTGGGTGCCACGTCGGGCGATACCGGCTCGGCCGCCATCGCGGCCTTCGGCGGCCTGAAGCAGGTCGACGTGTTCATCCTCTATCCGCACGGCCGCATCAGCGAGGTGCAGCGCCGCCAGATGACCTGCGTCGACGCCGCCAACGTGCACGCGCTCGCCATCGAGGGCACGTTCGACGATTGCCAGGCGCTGCTCAAGGGCCTGTTCAATCATCACGCCTTTCGCGACGAGATCGGCCTGTCGGGCGTCAATTCCATCAACTGGGCGCGCATCGTGCCGCAGGTCGTCTACTATTTCACGGCCGCGGTGGCGCTGGGCGCGCCGCACCGGGCGGTGTCGTTTGCGGTGCCGACGGGAAATTTCGGCGACGTGTTTTCGGGCTATGTGGCCAAGCGCATGGGCTTGCCGATCGCCAATCTCGCGGTTGCCGCCAACGTCAACGACATCCTGGTACGCACGCTGGCGAGCGGCCGCTACGAGGTGAAGACCGTGGTGCCCACCGCGTCGCCCTCGATGGACATCCAGGTCTCGTCGAACTTCGAGCGTCTCTTGTTCGACGCCCATGGGCGCGACGCTGCCGCCGTCCGCCGCCTCATGGGCTCGCTCGCGCAGGGCGGCGCCTTCGGCGTCGACGCGCCGGCGCTCGCCGCCATGCGCCAGGACTTCAACGGCGAGCGCGTCCTTGAAGAGGAGGCCGAGCAGGAAATCCGCGCCACACACGCGGCGTCCGGTTACGTTCTCGATCCGCATACCGCGGTCGGGGTCGCGGCGGCGCGGCGCGCGCTGAAACGCGATCCGACGACCCCCATGGTGGCCATCGGCACGGCGCATCCGGCCAAGTTCGCCGATGCCGTCGCCAAGGCCACGGGCAAGCGCCCGAAGCTTCCCGCCCATCTCGCCGATCTTCTCGAGCGGCCCGAGCGCTTCACCGTCCTGCCGAGCAACCAAGGGCGCGTTGAGACGTTCATTCGCACGCATGCCCGCGCCGTGAAGGGCGCGGCGGCATGAGCCAGTAAGGTGACGCGGTGGCCCTGTTCCGTCTGACATCGCCGGCCGACAATTTCCCGATCATTCGGGCCGAAGGATTGATTCTCAGGGCGCCGCAGATGAGCGACTACGACGCCTGGGCGACGTTGCGGGCGGCGAGCCGCGCATTTCTCGAGCCGTGGGAACCGCTGTGGCCGAGCGACGACCTGACGCGGCCGGCCTTTCGCCGCCGCATCCGCCGCTATGCCGAGGAGATCCACACCGACAGCGCCTATCCCATGTTTGTGTTTCGCCAGAAGGACGAGGCCCTGGTCGGCGGCCTGACGCTGGGACTGGTGCGCCGTGGCGTCGCCCAGGCCTGCACGCTCGGCTACTGGATGGGCGAACGCCATGCAGGGCGCGGCACCATGACGGCCGCCGTGAAGATCGCCAACCGATTCGCCTTCCAGGACCTCGGGCTCAGGCGAATCGAGGCCGCCTGCCTGCCGTCCAACCAGGCGTCCATCCGGCTCCTCGAAAAAGCCGGGTTCATCCGCGAGGGTTATGCCCGCCGCTATCTTTGCATCGCCGGCGCCTGGCAGGATCATGTCCTCTACGCGCGCCTGAAGGACGATCCCGGCGTCTAAGCCGATGCTCCCAGGGCGGAAAACTTGCCCTTGCGGCCCCCAGCCGGTAGCACTCTGGCAGGGCTTGTTGCGCCCGATTTCACACATAGAGATCAACTCGTTGCATCTCGTCCGCCGCACCATCTCCGCACTGATCGCCAGCCTCGCGATCGCGGCCTGCCTGTCGCAGGCCTGGGCGGTGGAGGCGGTGCGGGTGACGCTCAACGCCCCGGCCATCGATCTCACCGGCATCGTCGAACGCCACCGCTCGGAAGGCGACGTGCTGCAGATATCCACGGCGCCCGGTGCCGACGGCATCGTGCGGCGCATGGCGATCAAGGCGCGCGAGGGCGGCGGCGGCGTCGGCCGCTGGATCGTCTTTGCGCTGTCGAACGGCACCGACGAGCAGATCGAACGGCTGCTCGTTGCGCCGTATTACCGGCTCATCGGCTCGGGCGTCGTGTGGCCCGATCTCGGCACCTCGCGCATCGTCGAGATCACGCCGAGCGAGGGGCCGTACACGCCCGAGCGCGAGGACAGCCCCGACGCCGACGTGTTCGCCATCACGCTCAACCCCGGCGCGACGGTGACGTTCGTGGCGGAGCTGCGCTCGCCCAACCTGCCGCAATTCTATCTGTGGCAGCCGGAGGCCTATAAGCAGAAGATCAACGGCCTCACCCTCTACAAGGGCATCATCATCGGCATATCGGGCTTGCTCGCGCTCTTCCTGACCATCGTGTTCGTGGTCAAGGGCGCGGTCATCTTCCCGGCGGCGGCGGCGCTGGCCTGGGCGGTGCTCGCCTATGCGTGCATCGATTTCGGCTTCATCCAGCGCATCTTCCCGATCACCACGGGGGCCGACCGCGTCTACCGCGCCGGCGCCGAGACGGTGCTCGGCGCCACCCTGCTCGTCTTCCTGTTCGCCTATCTCAATCTCAACCGCTGGCACGTGCGCTACAGCCACGTGACGGCCGGCTGGCTCATCTTCCTCGGCGCGCTCATCGGCCTTGCCGTGTTCGACGCGCCGGTCGCCGCCGGCGTGGCGCGCATCTCGATCGCGGCGGTCGCCGCCATCGGCTTCGCGCTGGTGCTGCATCTCGCCAGCCACGGCTACGACCGCGCCGTGATGCTCATCCCCACTTGGTTCCTGCTGCTCGTCTGGGTGGTGGCGGCGAGCTTCACGGTCACCGGCTCCCTGACACGCGACCTCGTGCCGCCGGCGCTGATCGGCGGCCTCGTGCTCATCGTCATGCTCATCGGCTTCACGGTCATGCAGCACGCCTTTGCGGGCGGCGCGCTTGCGCAGGGCCTGGTCAGCGACACCGAGCGCAAGGCGCTGGCGCTGATCGGCTCCGGCGACGTGGTGTTCGACTGGGACGTGGTGGCCGACCGCATCGCGGTGAGCCCGGAAGTCGAGCAGCAATTGTCGCTGAAGCGTGGCACGCTGGAGGGCGGCGCCGCCGACTGGCAGGACCTCATCCATCCGTCCGACCGCGACCGCTACCGCGCCACGCTGGACGCCGTGCTCGAGCAGCGCCGCGGCCGCATCGTCACCGAGTTTCGCCTGCGCTCCTCACACGGCCACTATTACTGGTTCCAGCTCAAGGCGCGGCCGGTCATCGGCTCGGACGGCGAGGTGGTGCGGGTGGTCGGCACGCTGGCCGACGTGACCAGCGCCAAGACCACCGAGGAGCGGCTGCTGCACGACGCGGTGCGCGACAATCTCACCGGGCTGCCGAACCGCCAGCTGCTGCGCGACCGCCTCGAGGCGGCGCTCAACTATGCCCGCCGCGACGAGGCGCTGCGGCCGACGGTGCTCATCATCGACCTCGACCGCTTCAAGCAGGTCGAACGAGTCGCTCGGCTTCGCGGCTGGCAATTCCGTGCTGCTGACCCTGGCGCGCCGCCTCGTGCGCCTGCTCAAGCTGCAGGACTCGGTGGCGCGCATCGCCGGCGACGAGTTCGCCATCATCCTGCTCTCCGAGCAGGAGCCGACGCAGATCACCGCCTTCGCGGATCTGGCCCGCCGCGCGCTCACCACGCCGGTGATGTTCGGCGACCGCGAGGTGTTCATCACCGCCTCGATCGGCATCGCGCTGTTCGATCCCAACGCCCAGATCATGGGCGACGAGATGCTGCGCAACGCCGAGGTCGCCATGGTGTACGCCAAGCGCCAGGGCGGCGACCGCACCGAGGTGTTCCGGCCGACCATGCGCGGCCAGCGCAGCGACCGGCTGACGCTGGAGAGCGACTTGCGGCGGGCGCTCGAGCGCAACGAGCTCAAGGTCTACTTCCAGCCCATCGTCCGCCTCGAGGACCGCACGGTGGCGGGCTTCGAGGCGCTGGTCAGGTGGGACCATCCCCGCCACGGGCGGCTGAAGCCGCAGGATTTCATCGCCATCGCCGAGGAGACCGGGCTCATCGTCAATCTCGGCATGTTCGTGCTGGAGCGGACGGCACGCGAGCTCGCCGCATGGCAGAGCGCGCTCGATGTCGACCCGCCCATTTTCGCCAGCGTCAACGTGTCGAGCCGCCAGCTCCTGCGTCACGATCTTTTGAACGACGTGAAGTCGGTCCTGACGCGCACGGCGGTGGCGCCGGGCTCGCTCAAGCTCGAGATCACCGAGAGCCTGGTGATGGAGAATCCGGAATACGCCGCGCAAATCCTCACCCGCATCAAGGAGCTCGGCGCCGGCCTGTCGCTCGATGATTTCGGCACTGGCTATTCGTCGCTGTCCTATCTGCAGCGCTTCCCCTTCGACACCATCAAGATCGATCAGTCGTTCGTGCGCCAGAACGGCAGCGGGGCGCGGCCGGTGATCCTGCGCTCCATGGTGGCGCTCGCCCACGACCTCGGCATGGACGTGGTGGCGGAGGGCGCCGAGAACGAGTCCGACGCCATCGAGCTCTATCAGCTCGGCTGCGAGTACGCGCAGGGTTTCGCCTTCGGCGAGCCGATGAGCTCCTACGAGGCGCGCCGCCTCGTCGGCTCGACGCCGGAGGCGGCCGAGTAGCTCACGCGTGCCCCGCGTCTCCCGACAGCATGGCCGGATCGATGCCGAGGGTGCGCAGCGCCCGCTCGTACTTGGTCTCGGGCGGATCGTCGAAGATCAGGCCGGGCGTCGCCGGGCACACGAGCCAGCCGTTGGCGCGGATTTCCATCTCCAGCTGCCCGGCGCCCCAGCCGGCATAGCCGAGTGCCAACAGCGCATTCTGCGGCCCCTCGCCCTTGGCGATGGCCCGCAGGATGTCGATGGTCGAGGTGAGGCAGATGCCGTGCTCGAAGCGCATGGTGGAATTGTCGATGACGTAGTCGCGAGAATGCAGCACGAAGCCGCGCGTCTTCTCCACCGGACCGCCGCGCAGGAGGCGCAGCCGGCTGGCGCCCTCCGGCAGCCGAATGGCGTCGGCCGGGGCGATGACCTCGAGCTGGATGAAGAGATCGGCAAGCTTCAAGTCGTCGAGGGGCTTGTTGACGATCAACCCCATGGCGCCGCTCTCGGCATGGGCGCACATGTAGATGACGGAGCGCGAGAAGCGCTCGTCGGCCATGCCCGGCATGGCCACGAGCAGCTGCCCGTCGAGCGACGGAAATTCCTTGTCGTCTTCGGCGCGCGTTGCTGGCATTCGCGTTCCCGCACGTTCCCGCTCGGGCCCCTTCGACATGCTATGGCGCCGGACGCGATTTTCAAACCGTTCGGGGGTGGCTTTCGGTCGCGCCTCACATCATCGTGGCTCGCCCCTAGTGTCGCGATTCCGAAATTCGCCACATATTGATGGAGGCCTGGGAGCGAATTTCGGAATCATGGGCGACACTAGAAAAGGTTGATTCTAGTGTGCTTTTCGAATTTGAAGTTCGCGAGGCAGCTGATCCTAGTAAATGTAGCGAACTTCAAATTCGGCACACCAGCGTGGCGGGAGGGTATTGCAGAATCATGAATCGGTTCAGTTTGCCCCTTTCGTGCCGCAAAATCCGGCAGGCGGCCGCAATTGCGGCATTCCTCGCGGCAGCCGGCGCCCATCCGGTTGAGGCACAGACGCCTGGCGTCTCCGCCTGGGCGACGGGCCAGAAGTCGGCCGTGCGCCTGCTGGCCGAGGGTGTCGAGGCGGGCGCCGGCACCGCACGCGCTGCCTTGGAAATAAAGCTCGATCCGAAGTTCAAGACGTACTGGCGCACACCGGGCGACGCCGGCGTGCCGCCGGTGTTCGACTGGTCGGCATCCGACAATGTGGCGCGCGTCGAGGTGCGCTATCCGGCGCCGATCCGCTTTGCCGACGGCGCCGGCTTCTCGATCGGCTATGACAGCGGCGTCGCCTTTCCGCTCACCGTCACCGTGAAGGATCCCGGCAAGCCCGCCCGCCTCGAACTCAAGCTCAACTATGCGGTGTGTGAGAAGCTGTGCATTCCGGTGGAAGCCGCGTTGAGCCTTGCGGTTCCGCGCGGCTCCGATGCGGCGGCGCGGCGCATCATCGAGGCGGCCGAACGGCGCGTGCCGCTCACCGCCGCCCTTGGGGCTGCGGCCGCAGGCCTGACGGTGACGGCGGTGCGAGCCGAGCCGGCCGAGGGGCACGGCGCCCTCGTTGCCGTCATCAAGTCAGGCGCCGACGCGTCTGTCGCGGATGTCTTCGCCGAGGCGCCGGGCCTGTGGCTGTTCGGCAAGCCGCAATTGCAGCCAGGCGCGGGCGGCGACATCGTGGCCCGCCTGCCCATCGACGACCGCCCCAAGGAGCTCCCGGCCGAGGACCTGCCGGTGACGCTGACCGTGGTCAGCGGCGATGCGGCCGTCGAGGTCAAGACCAGCCTCGACGTGAAGCCCCTGGCGCGCTAGATCACCCGCCATTATCGCGTGACAGTGAGGAAAGACGCATGACCATCAAAGTGGGGGATCAACTGCCGCAGGCGACGTTTCGGACCATGACGGCCGAAGGCGTGCAGCCGCGGACGACCGAGGAGGTGTTCAAGGGCCGCCGGGTCGTGCTGTTCGCGGTCCCCGGCGCCTTCACGCCCACCTGTCACAAGAACCACATGCCGGGCTTCGTGACCAACTTCGACAAGATTCGCTCAAAGGGCATCGACGCCGTCATCGTCACGGCGGTCAACGACGTCTTTGTCATGAACGAATGGGTGAAAGCCTCCGGCTGCGACGGCAAGATCGAGTTCATCGCCGACGGCAGCGGTGACTTCGCAAAGGCGCTCGGCCTCGTCGCCGACCTGTCGGGGGCCGGCCTCGGCGTGCGCTCGGCCCGCTACTCGATGATCGTCAAGGACGGCAAAGTCGAGAAGCTCAACACCGGCGATGCGCCGGGCAAGGCGGAGGTGTCAGGCGCCGACACCATCCTCACGCAGCTCTAGGGGCTTGCCGATGGCCGAGCGGCGGGCGCAGAACGCGAGAGAACCGAGGCCCGCGACATCTGACACGGACCCCTGCTACCTCGATCTCACCGAGCTGACGCGCCGCCTGCATGCCAAGCAGCTCTCGCCGGTCGAGGTGACGCGTGCGCAACTCCAGCGCATTGAAAGGCTTGACGGCGCGCTGAAGAGCTACGCCCTGGTGATGGCCGATTCTGCGCTCGCCGACGCGCGGCGGGCCGAAGCGGAGATCGGCCGCGGCGACATCCGCGGGCCCCTGCATGGGGCGCCGATTGCCGTGAAGGACCTGTGCTGGACGAAGGGCGTGCCGACCGCCGCCGGCACGACGATCCACCGCGATTTCAAGCCGGGCGAGGATGCCACCGTGGTGCGGCGCCTGCGCGAGGCGGGCGCCATCATCCTCGGCAAGACGCAGCTCACCGAGGGCGCCTATGGCCTGCACCATCCCGCTATCACGCTGCCGGTCAATCCCTGGGACGCGGCGCACTGGACGGGTGTTTCGTCGAGCGGCTCCGGCGTCGCCACCGCCGCCGGGCTCTGCTACGGCTCCCTCGGCAGCGACACCGGCGGCTCGATCCGTTTTCCATCAAATGCGAACGGGCTCACGGGACTGAAGCCCACCTGGGGGCGCGTCAGCCGTTACGGCGTCTTCGAGCTCGCAGCAACCTTGGATCACATCGGGCCGATGACACGAAGTGCCATCGATGCCGCCGCGATGCTCGGCGCCATCGCGGGCCGCGACGACGCCGATCCGACCGCGGGGCTCGATCCGGTGCCCGACTATCTCGCCGCGATCAAAGACAGCATTCGCGGCTTGCGGCTCGGCATCGATCAATGCTGGAACAGCGAGGACGTCGAAGCGCCAGTGAGCCGCACCGTCGAGGCGGCCCTCGACACACTGACCTCACTCGGGATGGAACCGCGCCCGGTGCGCTTTCCCGACCCGGCTCAGATCAACATCGATTGGCGCGTTCTCTGTGGTGTCGAGGCCGCTGTCGCCCATGAAGCGACGTTTCCATCGCGGCGCAGTGACTATGGGCCGCTGCTCGCCGGGCTTCTCGACGCCGGCCGCGCCGTGAGTGGCCTCGACTATCAGAAGATCGCGCTGCGGCGGAACGACTTCCGTGGGCGCGTCCAGGCGCTCTTCGAGACCATCGATCTTCTCCTGGTTCCCGTCTTGGCGTATGCGGCACCGACCGAAGCCAGGATGGCGACACGCGGCACGGCGCCCGAAATCGGGCGGACCATGCTGCGCTACACGGCGCCCTTCGACATGAGCGGCCATCCGACTATCACCCTGCCGGGCGGCTTCACCGAAACCGGCCTGCCCGTTGGCTTCCAGCTCGTGGCACCGCACATGCGCGAGGACCTGCTGTTCCGCGCCGGGTTCGCGTTCCAAGAGGCGACGGACTTCCACCGCCGCCGGCCGCCGCTCGCCGCCTAGGCCGCCTCGACGTCATTCCTCGTCCGGCTTCGCCACAGCAGGTTTCAGCTTGGCGGGCTTGAAGGCGGCCATGCCGGCCCGCGCCAGCCCGTCGACCCGCTCGTTCTCGGCGTGGCCGGCGTGGCCCCGCACCCAGTGCCACGCGACCTCGTGGGGTGAGCGCGCCGCGTCGAGACGGCGCCACAGATCCTCGTTCTTGACCGGCTTCTTGTCGGCGGTCTTCCAGCCGCGCAGCTTCCAGCCCTTGAGCCACTCGGTGATGCCGCCGCGCAGATATTGCGAGTCGGTCCACACGTCGACCCGGCACGGCCGCTTCAGCGCCTCGAGCGCCATGATGGCCGCCATCATCTCCATGCGATTGTTGGTGGTGAGCGGCTCGCCGCCCATGAGCTCCTTCTCGGTGCCGTTGTAGAGGAGCAGCGCGCCCCAGCCGCCGGGGCCGGGATTGCCCGAGCAGGCGCCGTCGGTGAAGACAGTGACGCGGCCGGCCTCGCCCGCGGCGGATGTCTTGACTTTAGCCTTGGCCATGGCGCACCAGGCCGTATTCGGCCGCGTCGGTGACGCGGCGATGGAAGCCGAGCTTCCTGTCGTATTCGAGCGGATCCTTGGGCTTCACCAGCGCGCCCGGCGGCACGTCGAGCCAGTCGACGAGGCGCGTCAGCATGAAGCGCAGCGCCGCGCCCTGGCACAGGAGCGGCAGCGCCGCGACCTCCTCTCCGCTCAGCCGCCGCACCTCTTCGTAGGCACCGATCAGCGCCTGGCCCTTGGTGAGGTTGAAGGAGCCGTCGGCCTCGAAGCACCAGGCGCTGAGACAGATGGCGAGATCGTACGCAAAGGCATCCGTGCAGGCGAAATAGAAGTCGATGAGGCCCGACAGCCGGTCGCCGATGAAGAACACGTTGTCGGTGAAGAGGTCGGCATGGATGATCCCGGACGGCAGCGCCTTCGGCCAGTTTCGCTGACGTCGGCGAGTGCGGCCTGGGCGCGCCCGTGAAGCCCCGGCGCCACCTGGTCGGCGCGCGCGCCGGCCGCCTGAAGCAACGGCCGCCACGCCTCGACCGACAGCGTGTTCTTGCGCTGCAGCTCGAAGCGCGCGCCCGCCACATGCAGCTTGGCCAAGGCTTCGCCAAGGCGCGCCGCAATGCTTCGGCGTCGGACGCCGGATCGACAGGCCTTCGAGGAAGGTGACGATGGCGGCGGGACGGCCGGCGAGGCGGCGCAGCGCCCGGCCCTCGCGGTCGCGTACCGGCTGCGGGCAGTCGATGCCCTGGCGGGCGAGATATTCGATGAGCCGCAGGAAGAACGGCAGGTCGTCCTCCCGCACCCGCTTCTCGTAGAGCGTCAGGAAGAACGAGCCCGAGCTGGTGTGGAGCAGGTAGTTCGAGTTCTCCACCCCTTCGGCGATGCCCTTGGCGGAGCGCAATTCGCCGATGTCGTAGCTGGCGAGAAACTCGGTGAGCTCCTCGTCCGAGACCTCGGTGTAGACGGCCACGCGCTACTCCGCAGCGAGCCCGCGCAGGGCCCGCGGCAGCGGGAACGACACGTGCTCGTCGGACGTGGAAACGGTCTCGACGCTCACCGAGAAGCGCGCCGCGAAGGCGTCGATGATTTCCTCGACGAGCACCTCCGGGGCCGACGCACCGGCGGTGAGCCCGAGGCGGCGGATGTTGCCGAAGATGTTCCAGTCGATCTCGCGCGCCTGCAGGTAGAGCCGCGCCACCGGACAGCCCGAGCGCTCCGCCACCTCGCGCAGGCGCTGCGAGTTCGACGAGTTGGGCGAGCCGACGACGATCATCGCGTCGACCTGCGGCGCCACCTGCTTCACCGCCTCCTGGCGGTTGGTGGTGGCGTAGCAGATGTCTTCCTTGTGCGGGCCGCTGATGTCCGGGAAGCGCGCCTTGAGCGCCTCGACCATGTCGCGGGTGTCCTCGACCGAGAGCGTCGTCTGCGTCACGTAGGCGAGGTTGGTCGGGATCGGGCGGCGTGAGCCGCGCCACGTCCTCCAGCGTCTCGACCAGGGTGATGGAGCCCGCCGGCAACTGGCCCGAGCGTGCCGACCACTTCCGGGTGGCCGGCATGGCCGACGAGGACGACGTGCCGGCCGCGGCGGTGGTGAATGGCGGCCTCGCGATGCACCTTGGTGACCAGCGGGCAGGTGGCGTCGATGGCGAAGAAGCGGCGCTGGCCGGCTTCGTCGAGCACCGCCTTCGGCACGCCGTGCGCCGAGAAGATGACCGGCGCCTCGGTGTCGGGCACCTCCGACGAGCTCCTCGACGAAGATCGCGCCCTTCCGCCGCAGGCTCTCGACCACGTACTTGTTGTGGACGATCTCGTGGCGCACATAGACGGGCTCGCCGTAGATGGCGAGCGCCCGCTCGACCACGTCGATCGCCCGCACCACTCCGGCGCAGAAGCCGCGCGGGGCGCACATCAGCACGTCAAGGGGCGGTTTTTCGCTCATTCGGGCTCGGTCTCAGGTCCAATCCGGGACTAGTGCGCTGAATTTGAAGTTCGCCAAAACATTGGATCGCCTTCCGAGCGAACTTCAAATTCAAAAAAGCGCACTAGAATCAAGCTTTTCGAGTGCGGCTTATGATTTCGAAATTCGCTCCGAGCCCTCCATCAGTTTGAGGCGAATTTCGGAATTGCCGCACTAGCGCTGATGTGCGGGAGCCCCCTGGCCCTGTCAAGGACGTGATCGCGCCATCCCCCTGCAGCGGCGAGCCTCGCGGAACTTTGGCCAAGCCGTTAAGGAATACCCATATCGGCCTCGATTCCCCTCACCCATGTTCCGCCCGACGGCCCCGAATGGCTGAAGCCGCCTCACACGCCAGTTTCCTGGCGCCCATCCTGGTGTTCTGCGGGGCGGCCGTGGTGGCCGTGCCGCTGTTCCGGCTCCTGGGGCTCGGGGCCGTCCTCGGCTATCTGGTGGCCGGCATCGTCATCGGCCCGTCAGGCCTGCGCTTCTTCGCCGAGCCGGAGACGGTGCGCGGCGTGGCCGAGCTTGGCGTCGTGCTGCTCCTGTTCATCGTCGGGCTTGAGCTCAAGGTCTCGCGCCTGATCTCCATGCGGCGTGACATTTTCGGCCTCGGCCTTGCGCAGCTTCTCGTCACCGGCCTCGTCATCGCGGCCGCCGGCTCGCTCGTCGGCCTGCCGCCGCGCGGCGCCATCGTGACCGGCGCGGCGCTCGCGCTCTCCGCCACCGCCATCGCGCTGCAGATCCTGCAGGAGCGCGGCGACCTGCATGCGGCCTACGGGACGCGCACCTTCGCGGTGCTGCTGTTCCAGGACCTCGCCATCGTGCCGATGCTGGCGCTGACGCCGCTTCTCGCCAGCGCCGGTATGCTGACCGGCGATTCGCTCATCGAGCCGCTCATCGCGGCCGGCAAGGCCATCGCGGCCATCGTGGCCGTCGTGGTGGTCGGCCGCTTCGTGCTCAATCCGGCCTTCCGGGCGCTTGCCGCGAGCGGCGCCCGCGAGGTGATGACGGCCGCCGCACTTCTCGTCGTGCTCGGCGCCGCCGTCCTCATGGACCGCGTCGGCCTGTCGATGGCCATGGGCGCCTTCATGGCCGGTCTGCTGCTGGCCGAATCGAATTTCCGCCATCAGCTCGAGGCCGACATCGAGCCGTTTCGCGGCCTCTTGCTCGGCCTCTTCTTCATGAGCGTCGGCATGTCGCTCGACCTCGCCTTGGTGAAGCGCCACGCGCTGCTCCTGGCGCTGGCGACGCCGCTGCTGGTCTTCGGCAAGATCGCCATCGCGGCGCTCCTGGCGCGCGTCTCCGGTTCGCAATGGCGCGACGCGCTGCGCGCCGGCGCGCTGCTTGCAACGGCCGGCGAGTTCGCCTTCGTGCTGCTGCCGGTGGCCGGCGATCTTGGCCTCCTGTCGCGTCAATGGACGCAGCTCGTCACCGCGCTTGCGGCGCTGTCGATGCTGTTCGCGCCGCTGGCTTCGCGCTGGCTCGACGCGCTGCTCGCCTTCTTCTCGCCGCCCCCCGGCGCCGAGCCGGCGGCAGCCGATTTTTCCGGCGCCGAGCCGGCGAGCGTCATCGTCATCGGTTTCGGACGCTTCGGCCAGGTGGTGAACCAGATCCTGCTCAGCGAGGGGATCGACGTGACCGTCATCGATCACGACATCGAGCAGATCCGCGCCGCCTCGCGCTTCGGCTTCAAGATCTACTATGGCGACGGCACCCGTCTCGACGTGCTGCGCGCCGCCGGCGCCGCGCGGGCGCGCGTCGTCTGCGTCTGCGTCGAGAATGCCGAGACGGCGACGCGCATCGTCGAGCTGCTGCATGCCGAGTTCCCGCAAACGCGCACGCATGTGCGGGCCTTCGATCGCCGCCACGCGCTTGAGCTGATGCAGATGGACGCCGACCATATCGTGCGGGAATTGTTCCACTCGTCCCTCGCCTTCGGGCGGGCGACGCTCGAGGGCCTCGGCGTTCCCGCCGAGCAGGCCGAAGCCGCCACCGAGGACGTGCGCAAGCGCGACGAGGCGCGCCTCGTCATGCAGAAGACGGAAGGTCTCATGGGTGGCGCCGACCTGTTGCGCGGCACGTCGGTCAAGCCGCAGCCGCTCACCGAGCCGAAGGCGCGCTCACAGGCCCTGTCGCAGGAGACCCGCGATATCGTTGGCGACGAGGGAGAGCGGATGTGAGCGCTCCGCCAGCCTACGGGTCGCCCAAATTCACGCAGGGCTCGACCATGCGCCATGTCGTCTCCATGACGTCGGCGGCGGCGGTCGGCCTGCTTTCGATCTTCGTCGTCGATCTGCTGTCGCTGCTCTATGTCTCGTGGCTCGGGCGCACCGAATGGACGGCGGGCGTCGGCTTCGCGACCGTCCTGCTGTTCGTCACCATCTCGGTGAGCATCGGCCTCGTCACCGCCGTCGGCGCCCTGGTGTCGCGGGCGCTCGGCCAACGCGACGTCGAGAAGGCCCGCCGGCTTGCCGCCTCCACGGCTGTGCTGATGGGCCTCACGACCGGGGCGCTGGGCTTCGGTGTGCTGCCGTTTCTCGATCCGCTGCTCGACCTGCTCGGCGCCACCGGCGAGGCGCACCAGGTGGCGCGCCGTTTCCTGCTGATCGTGCTGCCCAGCAACTTCATCATGGGCTTCGCCATGGCGCTGCAGACCGTCATGCGGGCGGCGGGCGACGCGCGACGCGCCATGTTCGTGACCCTGGCGGGCGCCATCCTCACCGCCATCGTCGATCCGATCCTCATCTTCGGGTTGAAGCTCGGCACCGACGGCGCCGCCATCTCGTTCGTCATCGCGCGCCTCGCCTTCCTGGTGCTCGGCTTCTGGGGTGCCGTCCATGTGCACGGCCTGGTGGCGATGCCGCGGCTCGGCGCCGTGCTGGCCGACGCAAAGCCGATGTATGCCATCGCGGTGCCCGCCATCCTGGCCAATCTCGCCGCACCGGCCGCCAACCTCGTCCTGATGAGCATCTCGGCGCGTTTCGGCAACGCGGCGCTGGCCGCCATCGCCATCATCGACCGCGTCACGCCGCTTGCCTTCTGCGGCCTCATCGCGCTGTCCGGCGCGGTGGGTCCGATCTTCGGCCAGAATTGGGGCGCGGCGCGCTACGACCGTTTGCGAGAAACCCTGCGCGACTCGCTGATCTTCACCAGCCTCTATGCGGCGGTGGCCTGGATGGCGCTGCTGATCGTCCGCAACCTCGTGCCGCTGGTCTTCAACGTCTCGGGGACCGCAACCGGCGAGCTCATCGTGTTCTTCCTCATCGTCAGCGGCCCGATCTGGCTGTTCCTCGGCGGCATGTTCGTCGCGAGCGCCGCTTTCAACAATCTCGGCCTTCCGCTCTATTCGACACTGTTCAACTGGGGGCGCACCTTGCTCGGCACGCTGCCGTTCGCGATCGTCGGCGCGAGACTTGGGGGCGTGGAGGGAATGATGGTGGGCGTCCTGCTTGGATCGCTGCTGTTCGGCGCGGCCGCCGCCGTGGTGGCATTTTGGGCGGTCGGCCGTCTCAACCAGCCGGCCGCGACGTGAGAGAAATGGCGAGCATCGACACGCTCTTTCCGACCAAGGTCTACCGCGCAGCGCTCGTGGACGACGGCGGCACCCTCAACCGCGACATCGAAGCGGCCTGCCGCTCGATCGCGCAGGACGACGCGGCCGGCCGCGCCTGGAGCCGCGACAATTTCTATCCCGGCTACACGTCCTACGCGTCGCTCGACGACCTGCCGTGGCGCTCACCCGTCTTTGCCGCGCTGGTCAAGGCGCTCGACCGCCACGTCATGGCCTTCGCCAAGGACCTTGGCTTCGAGCTTGGCCGCCGCAAGCTCAAGCTCGATTCGCTGTGGGTCAACGTCCTCGATCCGGGCGGCACGCATAGCGGCCACATCCACCCGCATTCGGCCATCAGCGGCACCTATTATGTGGTGCTGCCCAAAGGGGCGAGTGCGCTTAAGCTCGAGGACCCGCGGCTTCCCCTGATGATGGCGGCGCCGGCCCGCAAGGCCCCTGACGGGTCAAATCCGCAATTCGTCACGCTCTCGCCGGCCGCCGGCGAGGTCATCCTGTGGGAAAGCTGGCTGCGCCACGAGGTGCCCCTCAACCGCGCCAAGTCGAAGCGGATCAGTGTCAGCTTCAATTACGCGTAGTCCCTTCACGGCGTCATGCCCGCGCTTGTCGCGGGCATCCACGTCTTCCTGTAGGGCAAAGCAAAGGCGTGGATGGCCGGCACAAGGCCGGCCATGACGGCGTGCGCCTCCCCGCCTGACGCGCTATCCTGCGCCCTGCTTCGCCCGAGAGACCCGCATGCCCGTCCGCCGCCTCGATCCCGTGCTTGTCGACCGCATCGCCGCCGGCGAGGTGGTCGAGCGGCCGGCCGCGGCCGTCAAGGAGCTCGTTGAGAACGCTCTCGACGCCGGTGCCCGCGCCATCGAGGTGGTGATCGAAGCGGGCGGGCGCCGCCTCATCCGCGTCAGCGACGACGGCGCCGGAATGTCGCGGGATGATCTCGAGCTTGCGGTCGAGCGTCACGCCACCTCCAAGCTGCCCGGCGGCGACCTCCTCGCCATCGACACCCTCGGCTTTCGCGGCGAGGCACTGCCGTCGATCGGCGCCGTGGCGCGGCTTGCCATCACGACGCGCCGGCCCGAGGACGCGAACGGCTGGATCATCCTCGTCGACGGCGGCCGCAAGGGCGCGGTGAAACCGGCGGCCGCCGGTGTCGGTACGCGCGTCGAGGTCATGGACTTGTTCTCGGCGACGCCCGCGCGGCTCAAATTCCTGAAGTCGGATCGCGCCGAGGCGCAGGCGGTGGCCGAGGCCGTGAAGCGCCTCGCCATCGCGCACCCGAAGGTGCGCTTCACGCTCGCCGGCGACCACCTCGCTCCCGTCGACGTCATGCCCGAGGGCGACGGCGCCGACGCCGTGCTCAACCGGCTGACGCAATTGCTCGGCGCGGACTTCGCGCCCAATGCCGTCGCCATCGCGGCGGAGCGCGAGGGCATCGGGCTCACCGGCTTTGTGGCGCTGCCCACCTATCACCGCGGCACCGCCGCCCACGTGCACATGATGGTCAACGGCCGCCCGGTGCGCGACAAGCTCTTGTTCGGGGCCGTGCGCGGCGCCTACGCGGACGTGCTGCCGTCCGACCGGCATCCGGCGCTGGCGCTCAACATCCGCTGCCCGCCGGCCGCCGTCGACGTGAACGTGCATCCGGCCAAGACGGAGGTGCGCTTCCGCGACCCCGGCCTGGTGCGCGGCCTCGTGGTGGGGGCCCTCAAAGAAGCGATCGCGCAGGCCGGCCATCGCGCCTCGAGCACCGGCGGCACTCGCACGCTCGCCTCCCTGCGGCCGGGGCTCGGGCATCGCCCGGCGCAGCCGGCGCGCTGGAACGGGCTTTCCCGCGACTGGCAGGCGCCGCACGGCCTTCACGAAGAGCCGCAGGCGGCATACGCGGCGCTCGACGTGCCGTCAGCCGACGCGCGCGCCAATGGGGCGCCGCCCGAACGGCAAGAGCTGGCGCAGCCGCTCGGTGCCGCCCGCGCGCAGCTGCACGAGAACTACATCGTGGCGCAGACGCAGGACGGCATCGTCATCGTCGACCAGCACGCGGCACATGAGCGCCTCGTCTACGAGCGGCTCAAGGCCGAGCGCGCCGCGTCCGGCATCGCCCGGCAGATCCTTCTGGTGCCGGAAGTCGTGGAGCTCGACCCGAGCGAAGCCGACCGCCTTGTCGGCGAGGCGGAGCGGCTCAGGGAGCTCGGCCTCGTGGTCGAAAGCTTCGGGCCCGGTGCCGTCGTGGTGCGCGAGGCGCCGGCGGCGCTGGCCGGCGGCGATCTCAAGCGGCTCGTCGCCGACGTAGCCGACGCGCTGACCGAGTGGGGCGACACGAGCGGCCTCGACGACAGGCTCGACGCGGTGCTGTCCAGCATGGCGTGCCACGGCTCCGTACGGTCCGGTCGGCGCCTCAAGCCCGAGGAGATGAACGCGCTCTTGCGCGAGATGGAATCGACGCCCATGTCGGGCCAGTGCAACCACGGCCGGCCCACTTACGTGGAACTGAAGCTCGCCGACATCGAGCGCCTGTTCGGGCGGCGATGAGGCTCAAGCGCTGACGTGCCGCAACAGCGTCACCTGCGTGTCGCCGTAGTCGCGCCGCTCCAGCTCCGCGAAGCCGCCGGGCGGCGTGAAGGCGCCCATTGCTTCCTCGACCACGAGGAGCGCGTCGGGCAGCAGCCAGCCGCCATCGCGGGCTGACGCGAGCGCCGCCGCCGCAAGGCCCTTGTCATAAGGCGGATCGCAGAACACGAGGCCGAACGGCTCGACGGGTTTTGCCGTCCCGAGCCTGGTGGCGTCGCGGCGGAAGACGC
Organism: uncultured Alphaproteobacteria bacterium; assembly: GCA_963812775.1. GTDB lineage: Bacteria > Pseudomonadota > Alphaproteobacteria > Rhizobiales > Beijerinckiaceae > CAWEWH01. The sequence continues at coordinate 174,536 of CAWEWH010000008.1, read as the reverse complement.
GCGTCAAGCCGCCGGCGCCCAGCGCCTCGACATTGGCGCGGATCAGCGAGCGCGCCTCGGCACCATCGTCGACGAGGAGCGCGAAGGCGGCGCCGCGCGAGATCGCCTCGAGCCCCATGGCGCCGGTGCCGGCAAACAGATCGAGCACGCGGGCGCCGCCGAGCGGATCGCCGTAGGCGTGCATGAGCACGTTGAAGATCGCCTCGCGCAAGCGGTCGGAGGTGGGGCGGATGGTGTTCGATTTGGGGCCGACGAGCGCGCGGCCCTTGAAGCGCCCGGCGACGATGCGCATCAGCGCCGCGGCCCATCCGGCCGCCGCGGCCCATCCGGCCGTCGCGGCCCATCCGGCCGCCGCGGGCCATCCGGGCGCCGCGGGCCATCCGGGCGCCGCGGGCCATCCGGGCGCCGCGGGCTGCGCGGCCCGCCTGAGCCGCGGGGCCGATCGCCGCCCCGGCGCGATCCGTCCGGCCGAGGTCCGTCCGGGCGAGGTCTGTCCGCGTGCGGGCGGTCGGAACGCGGTCGATCTGAACGTGGCCCATCGCCGCGCGGTTTCTGCCACGGCTTGCCGCCGGCGCGCGGCCGCTCGCCCCGCGCGTCGTCGCCGCGCCCCTTGCGAAACGGCCGTTGCTCGCCGTCACGCCGCGGGCCCTTGGCGCTCCACGGCCGCTTCGCGGGCCGCGCCTCATCGGCGCGCTCGCGCGGCTTCTGCCACGGCTTGCCGCCGTCACGCGGGCGCTCACCGCCCCGCTCGCCACGCACGTCGTCGCCGCGTCCCTTGCGAAACGGCTTTTGCTCGCCGTCGCGCATGGGCCCTCGCGGCTTCCACGGCTGCTTCTCCCGCCACGGACGCTCCGGCCGCTCGCCGCGCTCCTGGCCGGGGCGTTTGCCGCGAAACTCGCGCCGCTGATCGTCGCTCTTCGCGGGTAAGGGGCTATGCGCCGCATGGCGCCGCAAGCCTCTGTCGGACCGGCTGCGCGCGTCTTCCTTCGGCGCCCCGACGATGCGCTCGACCAGCACGCCCCGCCCCTTTGGGCCGCTGACGCGGCCGGCCCGTTGATGGGTGCGCTCGGCGCTGGCGCTGCGCGCCGCCCGCGGGTCCTCGCCGCGCCGCGGGCGCTTGCCGCCATGCGGGCGCACCGCTTCCGCTTCGGCATCGCGCCAGGCGGCATGCGGGCCGGAGGCGGCGCGCGGCTCCTGGCGTGCGGGCGCGTGTCGGGCTTCGCGCTTGTCCCGCGCCAACGGCTCACGCGGCCGGCTCACGCGCGCCGGGCGCGGGGCCGCGTCGAAATCGACGCCGGCACGTTGCGCCAGCTCGACGCCGAGCTGATCCTTCAGCACGCGGGTGCGTACCTCCTCGACCGTGCCCTCGGCAAGATCGCCGAGCACGAACGGCCCGAAGGAGACGCGGATCAGCCGGTTCACCGTCAGGCCAAGATGCTCGAGGATGCGTTTGACCTCGCGGTTCTTGCCTTCGCGCAGGCCGATCGTCAGCCAGACATTGTCGCCCTGCGGGCGCTCGATGGCCGCCTCGATGGGGCCGTAGTGCATGCCGTCGAGCGTGATGCCGTTGATCAGCGGCTTCAACTCCTCGACCGTCACCTCGCCGAAGGCGCGCACCCGGTAGCGCCGCAGCCAGCCGGTCTCGGGATGCGCCAGCACGCGCGCCAGGCCGCCGTCATTGGTGAGCAGCAACAGCCCTTCGGTGTTGATGTCGAGGCGGCCGATGGAGACGACGCGCGGCAGGGCCGGCGGCAGATTGTCGAAGACGGTGGGACGGCCTTCCGGGTCATGTTCCGTCGTCACCAGGCCCACGGGCTTGTGGTAGAGCCACAGGCGCGTGCGTTCCTTCGGGCCGATCGGCACGCCGTCCACCGCGATGCGGTCGCGCGGCCCGACCAGCACGGCGGGCGTGCGCACCGTGCCGCCGTTCACGCTCACCCGGCCCTCGGCGATCAGCGCCTCGGCGTCGCGCCGCGAGGCGACGCCTGCTCGCGCCATGACCTTGGCGATGCGCTCGCGGTTCTCGTCCTTATTGTCGGCCATGCGGCGTGATAGCAAAGTGCGCCGCAAGAAGCGAGGACGGATGCCTGAAGGACAGATCGCCCCCATGGAGATGGCGCTCGAGGAAGCGCGGCAGGCGGGCCGGCGCGGCGAGGTGCCGGTCGGCGCCGTCGTCGTGCGTGACGGCGCCGTCGTGGCGGCGGCCGGCAACCGGCCGCGTGAGCTCGCCGACCCGACGGCGCATGCCGAACTCTTGGCCATCAGGGCTGCCGCCGCCGCCCTCGGCAGCGAGCGGCTCGGCGGCTGCGATCTCTACGTGACGCTCGAGCCCTGCGCCATGTGCGCCGCCGCCATCTCGTTCGCGCGCCTGCGCCGCCTCTATTTTGGCGCCCCCGATCCCAAGGGCGGCGCGGTGGAGAACGGCGTGCGCTTCTTCGCCTCGCCCACCTGCCATCACGCGCCGGAAGTCTATGGCGGCATCTGTGAGACAGAAGCGGCGGCGTTGCTCAGGGAGTTTTTCAGGGAGCGAAGGGAGTAGCGAGCCGAGGCCGTCGCGCGGGACCCCCTCTCCCCTTGCGGGAGAGGGTGCCTCGGCGAAGCCGAGGCGGGAGAGGGGTGATCAACACGATCCAATCTCGATTGATCACATTCTCCCTGTCGCCAAAGCAATTGACAGTGTTGCTGTCCACCCCTCACCCGGCGGTCGCTTTACGCGACCGCCACCCTCTCCCGCAAGGGGAGAGGGAAGAACGCGCACGAGCATCGCGTCAGCTACCCCGCAGATCGAGCTTCATGCCCACATGCGAGGCGACGAAGCCGAGGTCCTGGTAGAAGCGCTGCGCGTCCTTGCGCACAGTGTTGGTGGTGAGCTGCACGAGACGGCAGCCGTGGCGGCGCGCTTCGTCGATCGCCCAGCCGATCATCTTGTGGCCGACGCCCTGGCCGCGCACGCGCTGATGCACGCGCACGCCCTCGATCTCGGCGCGGACGCCGCCCGAAAAACTCAAGCCCGGGATATAGGTGAGCTGCAGGCAGCCGACGACGCGGCCGTCATCGTCGGCGACGATGAGGCGGTTGTTGGCGTCCGCCTCGATGCGCTCGAAGGCCGCCACATAGGCGTCGGCCAGCGGCTCCGACACCGTCTCGCGGGTGGCGCCGAGCTGATCGCCGGCCAGCATCTGCACGATTGTCGGCAGATCGGCCCGGGTGGCGTCGCGAAAAATCATCGCCGCTCCTTCGATCTCATAGGAACTGCAGCATGGCGGCGAGCGTCGCGTCCGGCGCCTCCTCGGCCACGAAATGCCCGCTCTCCACGGCGGCGCCGACGGCGTGCGGCGCGAACGTCGAGCGCCAGACCTCGAGCGGGCTCATGCCGCGGGCGCCGAGATAGGCGCTGCTCCAGATCACCTGCACGGGACAATCGATACGCTTGCCGGCCTTAACGTCGGCCTCGTCCTGGGCGCGATCGGTGGTCTTGCCGGCCCGGTAGTCCTCGCAGAAGGCGTGGATGCGGCTCGGCTCGTTGCAGCTCGCCCGGTAATGGGCGAGCGCGCGCGGATCGAAGACCGGCTTGCCGTCCTTCGACCACTGCGTCAGCAGCTTGTCGAAATAGGCAACCGGATCGCGGAGGATGTCGTTCTCGGGCTGGGGCGCCGGCCGCGCCAGAAAATCCCAATGGGCGGCGGGCTGCAGGCCCTGCGAGATGCGCTGCCACATCGTCAAGGTGGGGACGATGTCGAGCAGCACGAGCTTGTCGATGCGGCCGGGATGATCCAGCGCCAGGCGATAGCCGACGCGGGCACCGCGGTCGTGGCCGGCGAGGCGGAAGCGCACATGGCCGAGCGTCTCCATGACGGCCACCACATCGCGCCCCATGGCGCGCTTCGTATAGGTGTCGCGGCCGCCGTCACCCTTCGGGGCCGACGACCAGCCATAGCCGCGCAGATCCATGGCGACGAGGCTGAAGCGCTCGGCGAGGCGCGGCGCGACGCGATGGAAGCAGACGTTTGTCTGCGGGAAGCCGTGCAGCAGGACGAGCGGCGGACCTGCGCCGCCAGAGCGGGCAAAGATGCGTCCCGCCTCGGTGTCGATCCAGTGCGAGGCAAAGCCGGGATAGAGATCGGCGAGGTCTGTCATGCTCCGTCCTCCCGCTTCAGCGCCCGCCAGCCGATGTCACGGCGGCAAAAACCCTCCGGCCAGTCGATCGCGTCCACGGCCGCGTAGGCGCGGCGCTGCGCCTCCGCCACGTTCTTGCCGGTGGCCGTGATGTTGAGGACGCGGCCACCGTTCGCAAGAAGCCGCGGACCATCGCGCCTGGTGGCGGCGTGGAACACGGTGATGTGGTCGCCGCGCTTCTCGGCCACCTCGATACCCTTGATCTGCGAGCCGTTCTTCACGACGCCGGGATAGCCTTTGGTGGCCATGACGACGGTGAGCGCCGCCTCGTCCCACCAGCGCACGTCGAAATCCTTGAGCACGCCGTCGCAGGCCGCCAGCAGCGCGGCCACGAGATCGGTCTTCATGCGCACCATCAGCGCCTGGGTTTCCGGGTCACCGAAGCGGGCATTGTACTCGATGAGCTTGGGTCCGCCGGCCGTCATCATCAGCCCGAGATAGAGCACGCCGACGAACGGCGTGCCGCGCGCCCGCATGCCGCGCACCGTCGGCAGAATGAAGGTGTCCATGATCTGCCGCTCCAGCGCCGGCGTGACCATCGGGGCGGGCGAATAGGCGCCCATGCCGCCGGTGTTGGGGCCGATGTCGCCGTCATGGGCGCGCTTATGGTCCTGGGCGGTGCCGAACGGGATGGCGGTGGTGCCGTCGCTGAGCGCGAAGAAGCTCATCTCCTCGCCGTCGAGATATTCCTCGACCACCACTTCCTCGCCGGCCCGCCCGAAGGCCCCCGAGAACATCATGGCGACGGCGCCTTCCGCTTCTTCGACTGTCTGCGCCACCACCACGCCCTTGCCGAGCGCCAGGCCGTCGGCCTTGACTACGATGGGGGCGCCCTTTTCGTAGATGTGGGCGCGCGCCGCCGCGGGATCGGTGAAGCGCGCAAAGGCTCCGGTCGGGATGCCGTGCGCGCGGCAGAACTCCTTGGTGAAGGCCTTGGAGCTCTCGAGCCGCGCCGCCGCCGCACTCGGCGCGAAGGTCTTGAAGCCGGCGGCCCGCAGGTCGTCGCCAAGCCCGGCGGCGATCGGCGCGTCCGGGCCGACGACCGCGAAGTCGATTTTCGCCGCGCGCGCCAGCGCCACCACGGCGGCGTGGTCGGTGATGTCCACCGGTACGTTCTCGCCGCATGCCGCCGTGCCGGCATTGCCGGGCGCAATGACGAGAGCATCGCAGAGCGGGCTCGCCGAGATTTTCCAGGCGAGCGCGTGCTCGCGTCCGCCGGAGCCGATGAGCAGAATTTTCATATCGTGTGCGTCCTAGCCGCCGCCGGCGAGAATCGCAAATCGCCTCAGTCCAGCGTCTGGCGGAAACGTGCCACCGCCACCCCCATGGCGAAGAGCGTGAAGGCCGCCATGGCGAGGACGTCGGTGTTGAGGTCGGCAAAGGCGGCGCCCTTGAGCATGATGCCGCGCACGATGCGCAGGTAATGCGTCAGCGGCAGGACCTCGCCGACATATTGCGCCCAGGCCGGCATGCCGCGGAACGGGAACATGAAGCCCGACAGGAGGATGTTGGGCAGGAAGAAGAAGAACGACATCTGCATGGCCTGGAGCTGCGTCGTCGCCACCGTCGAGAAGGTGTAGCCCACCGACAGCATGGCGACGATGAACAGGAGCGTCAGCGCCACAAGCAGCGCGAGGCTGCCGACCACCGGCACCGCGAACAGAAAATGCGCCAGCGTGAGGATCAGCGTCATCTGGATGCCGCCGATCAGCACGTAGGGCGCGATCTTGCCGAGCATGATCTCCACCGGGCGGATCGGCATGGCGAGCAGGCTCTCCATGGTGCCGCGCTCGATCTCGCGGGTCACCGACAGCGCCGTGAAGATCAGCATGGTCAGCGTCAGGATGGTGCCCATGAGGCCGGGCACGATGTTGAGCTGTGTCTCGCCGGTCGGGTTGTAGCGGCGATGCACGCGCAGCTCGAAGGGCTGCTGCCCGACTTTGAGCCGCGCCGCCGGGCCGACGAGCTCGCGATCGAAGACGTGCGCGGTGAGCCCCTGCAAGGCCGAGACGGCGCCGCCGGTGGCCACCGGATCGGTGGCGTCGGCGACGACGAGCAGCGCCGGCCGGTCGCCGCGCATCACGTCGCGGCCGAAATTCGCCGGGATCTGCACGCCGAACTGCACGGTGCCGGAGAGCAGGAGGCTGTCGAGCTCGGCCTCGCTTGCGGCGCGCCGTACCACGTCGAAATAATCGCTCGCCCGCATGGCGGAGAGGAAGGAGCGCGTGAAGGCGCTGTCGTCCTGCAACAGGACAGCGGTGGGCAGATGCTTGGGATCGGTGTTGATGGCGTAGCCGAACAGCAGAAGCTGGAACACCGGGATGAAGATCATGGTCGCGAAGGTGATGCGGTCGCGCCTGAGCTGGATCAGCTCCTTGACGAAGGTGGCGTAGATGCGCCGCAAGGCGCCGGGAATCTGCGGCGAGCGAGCGGCGGTGGGCGGCGCGGCACTCATTGGAAGTTGTCCTCGGCCTCGGCCATGAGGGTGATGAACACGTCCTCAAGGGTCGGCTCGCCGGGTGTCCAGGTCTGCGGTCCGCGCGCGCGCAGCTCGCGCGTCGCCGCATCGAGGCGGGCGGTGTCGCGGCCGCTCACATGCAGTGCGTTGCCGAACGGCGCCACCATGTCGACGCCGTCCAGCGTCTTCAACGTCCCGGCTAATTCGGCGAGCGCAGGCCCGGTGACCGTCCAGGTGGCGAGATGCGCGTTCTTCACCACCTCGTCGACCGAACCCTGCGCCAGGAGGCGGCCGTACGCGATATAGGCGATCTCGTGGCAGCGCTCGGCCTCGTCCATGTAGTGGGTCGAGACGAGCACCGTCATGCCGGCATGGGCGAGCGCATGGATCTCGTCCCAGAAATCGCGCCGCGCCTTCGGGTCGACGCCGGCGGTCGGCTCGTCGAGGAGCAGGAGCTCGGGCTTCGGCAGGATGCAGGCGCCGAGCGCCAGGCGCTGCTTCCAGCCGCCCGACAACTCGCCGGCCAGCTGATCGGCGCGATTGTCGAGGCCGAGGCGGCGGATGGCGTCGGCCGCCGCCGCAGCCGGGCGCGGCAAGCCATAAAGGCGGGCGACGAATTCGAGATTCTCGCGGATGGTGAGATCGGCGTAGAGCGAGAAGCGCTGCGTCATGTAGCCGACGTGGCGCTTGATCTCCCAGGACTGGGTCAGGATGTCGAAGCCGAGGCAGGTGCCACGGCCGGCGTCCGGCGTCAGCAGGCCGCACAGCATGCGGATGGTCGTCGTCTTGCCGCTGCCGTTGGGGCCGAGGAAGCCGTAGATGAGCCCGCGGCGCACCTGCATGGTGAGGTCCTTGACGACGGTGCGGCCGCCAAACGACTTGGTGAGCCCCTCAACGTCGATGACGATGTCGGGGCCGGCCGCCGTCCGCGCCGCCGCCGCCGCTGCGGGGGCGGCGCTCATTTGGCCGCCACCGTGTCGGGCACCTCGAGGCTGACGCTCACCGGCAAGCCGACCGGCAGCCGCGTCTCGCCGCGCGGCCGCGCCTCGACGCGGAAGACGAGCTTGGCGCGCTCCTGCTCGCTGAAGATCACCGGCGGGGTGAACTCCGCGTCCCGCGACACGAACGAGATGGTGGCGGCAAGCGGCGCGCAGCGATCGCACGTCACGGTGACGCCGCGGCCGACCGTCACCTGTGACAGGAGCGGCTCGGGCACGTAGAAGCGGAAGCGGAGGTTGCCGGGCGGCAACAGCGCCAGGATGGGCTGGCCGGCACTCACCACCTCGCCGGCGCGGAAGTAGACGTCCTGGACATGCGCGTCCGCCGGCGCCACAAGCCGGCGCTTGGCGAGGCGCACCTCGGCCTGCTGCAGGGCCGCTTCGGCGGCGCGCACCATCGCGTCGGCGGCATCGATCTCGGCGGCGCGGCCGGCGAGCAGTGCCGCCTCGATCTGCCTGCCCGCCTCACCCAAGGCGGCCTTGTCGCGCTCGAAAGCGCTCTGCGCCTGGTCGAGGCGCGCCTTGGCGCTGACGCCGCGCTTGAAGAGATCCTGCTGACGGTCGAGCTCGGCGCGCGACAGGTCGAGATTGGCGCGGGCGCGCTCCTCCTGCGACTTGAGCACGGCGATCTGCTCCGGCCGCTGCTGCGCCGCCTTCAGGTTCTCCAGGGTGGCGCGGGCCTGGCCGAGACGCGCCGCCGCCTCGTCGCGCTGCGCCACCTGCATGGACGATTCGAGCTCGCCGACGGCTTGGCCGGCGCGGACCTCGTCGCCCGACTCGACATCGAGGCGCGCGATGCGCCCGCCGTCCTCGGCCGCGAGATAGATGAAGTTGCCCTCGACATAGCCCTGCAGCGAGCCGCCGCCGGGACTGCTGCCGCCGCCCCAGTACCACCAGCCGCCCGCGACCGCCGCGGTGGTGAGCACGAGGATGGCGAGGATGATGCGCGCGCGCTTCATGGCGCCGTCCTCGCGGCCGCCCGCATGGCGCGCATGATGATCGTCACGTGCGCGTCGAGCATGGCCTCGGCGTCAAGCGGGTCGAAGCGCTCGAACAGCGTCTTCCAGACGAGCGCCAGGAGCGCCGGCGCGAAGACGAGATGCGGAAAGCGGGCGATCTCGTCGGACGCGAATTCGCCCCGCGCTCTGGCGCGCTCGGCGATGTGGCGCAGCAGCGAAAGGCCGCGGCTCACCACCTCGCGATGGTAGAGCGCGGCGATGTCGGGAAAGCGCGTGGCCTCGCTGAGCACGAGGCGGGCGATCTCGCGGCGCCGGGTGCCAAGGACCTCGCGCAGCACGAAGCCGAACAGCATGCGCAGCAGCGCCTCGGTCGGCATGTCGGAGGCGAGCACGCGGGCCTGCATCTCCTGGACGGGCGCGGCGATGCCGGTGCGCACCAGCTCCTCGAACAGGGCCTCCTTGGACGGCACGTAGAGGTAGACGGTGCCCTTGGCGACGCCGGCCCGGGCCGCCACGTCGTCGAGCCGCGCGTCCGCGAAACCCCTCTCCGAGAACACGTCGAGGGCGGCATCGAGGATGAGCCGGCGCTTGGCCTCCCGATCCGCCTCGCTGCGGGCGCGGGAACGGGCCGGCTTCTCGGCCGGCTTCTGGGGCTTCGGCCTCTTTGCGGTGGGGTCTGACGTTGCTCGGGTCATAGCTAATGACTGACTGGACAGTCATTTATAGCATCGATCAATTGACCGCGCAAGCCCTTCGCCCGGGTCGTTCCCCTGCGGCGATGCCGGCGTTCCCGGCGGCGCCGGCTACGGGTAGGTTCGGCGCATGAGCAACGGGAATCAGACGGCGGCGGCTGCCCGCGAGGCCTCCAACCTCCAGGAATGGACCGTCTCGGGCCTTGCCGGCGCGCTGAAACGCACCCTCGAGGATGCCTTCGGGCATGTGCGCCTGCGCGGCGAGATTTCCGGCTTCCGCGGCCCCCACTCGTCCGGCCATTGCTACTTCGCGCTCAAGGACGAGACCGCCAAGATCGAGGCGGTGATCTGGCGCACGACCTTCCAGCGGCTGAAGATCAAGCCGCAGGAAGGCCTCGAGGTCATCGCCACGGGGCGCATCACCACCTTCCCGGGCTCGTCGAAATACCAGATCGTCATCGACACGATCGAGCCGGCCGGCCTCGGCGCGCTCATGGCCATCCTCGAGGAGCGCCGCCGCAAGCTCGCGGCCGAGGGCCTGTTCGATGAGGCGAGGAAGCGGCCGCTGCCGTTCCTGCCGGAGGTGATCGGCGTCATCACCTCCCCGACCGGCGCCGTCATCCGCGACATCCTGCATCGCCTCGCCGACCGCTTCCCGCGCCGCGTCCTCGTGTGGGGCGTGCGCGTGCAGGGCGACACGTCGGCGGCGGAGGTCGCGGCCGCCATCGCGGGCTTCAATGCCCTGCCGCTGGGCGGCGCAATCCCGCGGCCCGATGTGCTCATCGTGGCGCGCGGCGGCGGCTCGCTGGAAGACCTGTGGAGCTTCAACGAGGAGATCGTCGTCAGGGCCGCGGCGGCGAGCACCATCCCGCTGGTCGCCGCCGTCGGCCACGAGACCGACTGGACGCTCATCGATCACGCGGCTGATCTGCGCTGCCCCACCCCCACGGGTGCCGCCGAGAAAGTGGTGCCGGTGCGGGCCGAGCTCGTGGCGCAGGTGGCCAATCTGGCGCGCCGCGAAGTGGGCGCCGTGCAGCGCCTGCGCGACCGCCGCCGCGCCGACCTGCGCGCGCTTGTCCGCGTCCTGCCGGGCCGCGAAACAGTCCTGGCGCTGCCGCGCCAGCGCCTCGACGTGGCGGCCGCGACGCTCGCGGCGCATTCGCCGCGCGCCGAATTGCGCACGCGGCGCACGCTCTATCACGGCTGGTCGTCGCGCCTGTCGCGCGATCTGCTGCGGCGCCTGGGCCGCGACAGGCGGCGCGGCTTCGACGATGTCGCGGCCCGCCTCACCCAGGCGCGCGCCGGCCGCGTCGAGTTCGAGCGCGCCCGCCTCGCGGCGGCGGCGCAACGCATCGGCCGGGCCGGCGAGCAGTTGCGCGCCTGCTGGAAGGCTGGGCGCGAACGGCGCGGCCATCGTCTCGACGCGCTCGAGCAGATGCTGCGCTCGCTGAGCTACGAGGGCGTGCTGGCGCGCGGCTTTGCGCTGGTGCGCGATCAGCGCGACCGGCCGATCCGCACCGCCGCGGCCGTCACGCCCGGCATGCCGCTCGTCATCCAGTTCGCCGACGGCGACGTGCCGGCGGGCGCGGCCGGCAAGGCGGCCAAGAAACGCCGCGGCTTCGTGCCGCCCGGCCAGGGCAGCCTGTTCGACAGCTAACGCATAATGTCTTTTGGTTTAGCCGCTTGCCGCGCTGAGAGCTACCTCGCAAGAAACGCCGGCACGCGCGCGATGGCGTCGGCGCGCCCGGCCGGATCGGTGCCCTGATGGGCGACGCCCGTCTTGTTTGCCGTGAAGGCGAGGCCGCGACGCTCGCGCAGCGGGCTGTTGGGCGAATCGAAGCCGTGATAGGCGCCGGCATAGACGACGATCGACACCGGCGCGCCGGCCGCCTTGGCGTTCTGCGCGAGCTCCCGGCACGGCGCCGCCGCTGTCCAATCGTCGGCCTCGCCGATGAGGATGAGTAGCGGCAGCCGCGCCGTCCACAGGCCGCGCTGCAACGGCACGCGGCAGCCGGGATAGAAGGCGACCGCCTTGGCGAAGTCGGGCTTGCCGTCGGCCGGCCGCGCACCGGTCACGGCGTAGAGCACGGTGGAGCCGCCGTGCGACCAGCCGAGAAGCGACATGGCCGCCGCCTTCACGTCGGAGCGGCCTTGCAGATAAGCCTTGGCGGCCAGCACGTCGCCGGCCCGCTCGAGCCGCGGGCGTATGGCGCGCTCGCGGGTCGAGCACTGGGAGCCGGCGCCGCGCGAGCCGAACGAATCCGGGAACAGCACCATGAAGCCCGCCGCGACGAGCCGCTCGGCCCAGTCGGCGTGGCGGGCGCCGAGCGCGCCGCCGCGGTCGTTGGGGCCGCCGCAACCATGCAGCGCCACGACAGCCGGAAACGGTCCGCTGCCGGCCGGACGGTAGAGCACGGCGCTCAGCATCACGCCGGCGCCCGGAAACGTCACCGTCTCGGCGCCGGCCCGCACGGCACCGCCGCTCGAGAACATGAAAACGGCGCCAATCAGCGCCGATGCTGCAACAAGAAGTCGCTGCATGTCGTTCATCCTTGGCCTTTGCCTGCCCGCTGGTCTATGACGCTTGAGTCGGGCGGGAACGTGAGACGCTAGCAGGATCAGGATACATGAATCGGCACGAGAGATCGGGATTCGGCCAGGGCGAGGCGCTGCTCGAATATCGCCCGGTGGAATACCGCATCGTCAGGCCGGGCTCCTATGTGCGCTGCGCCGTCACCGGCACGGTGATCCCGCTCGAGGAGCTGCGCTACTGGAGCGTCGAGCGCCAGGAAGCCTATGCGTCGCCGGAGGCGGTGCTCAAGAGCCTCGGGCTCAAGGCGCGCACAGGCGCGAAATAACGAGCGCTCGGCGCTTCACTCCCGTCATGGCCGCGCTTGTCGCGGCCATCCACGTCTTCATGGCGGCGAACGGAAGGCGTGGATGGCCGGCACAAGGCCGGCCATGACGACGCAAGTCTAACCAGACTCAGCGCGCCGCTGCATCCGCATGCCTGAAGCCGCTGAGCTTGCGCCAGCGCGCCAGCGCCGCGGCGATGACGGCGCGCACCTCGTCGTCGTGATCGAAATAGAGCGACACCGGCAGCACCTCGGTGCGGGCGGCGAGCAGCTTGGCGTTGGGCTGCTTTGTCATCCGCGCCGCGTCCTTCTCGGTGGTCACCGGGACGAGCCCCTTGTCGTCGGCGCGATCGAGAATGCGCCGCACGTCCGCGTCACTGAAGGTGTGATGATCGGCAAACGTCATCTTGTCGGCCACGACGGCGCCGGCCTGCGCCAGCGTGGCGAAGAACTTCTGCGGCTGGCCGATGCCCGCGAAGGCGAGCACGCGCTTGCCGCGCAGCGACGCGGCCGGGATGGCGGCCGCCACCAGGTTGGCCTTGATGACCGGCACGCCCGCCGCCGCCGCGGTGGCGGCCACGCGCTCGCCGGCCGCGCCCGGCCCCACCACCACCACGGCGTGGACGCGCCGCAATTGCTGCCTGAGCGGGGCGCGCAGCGGCCCCGCCGGAACCGCAAGGCCATTGCCGGCGCCGGTCGTGCCGTCGACGACGGCGAGCGCCAGATCCTTGTTGAGAGACGGGTTCTGCAGCCCGTCGTCCATGACGATGACGCTGGCGCCGAGCTCGGCCGCGAGCGCCGCGCCGGCGGGACGGCGGCGCGCCACCACGGTCAGCGCCTTGCGGGCGAGCAGCAGTGGCTCGTCGCCCACCTCGACGGCGGTGTGGCGCTTGGCGTCGACCGCCACGGGCCCGGCGAGGCGTCCGCCATGGCCGCGGCTCAAAAAGGCCGGCTTCTCGCCGATCGCCGCCAAGAGTTTTGCGACCGCCAACGCCGTCGGCGTCTTGCCGGCGCCACCGGCGACGAAATTGCCGACGCAGATCACCGGCACCGGCGCCTGGGCGCGCGCCCGGCCCATGCGATAGGCGGTCACCGCGCCATAGAGGACGCCGGCCGGCCACAACAGCCGCGCCACGAGGCTCGGCGTCTCGCGCCACCAGAAATCCGGGGCGCGCATCAGCGCGCCTCCAGGTCCATCTGCACGATATACGGCTCTATCGCTTGAAAGGTCCGGTCGAGGGCGCCGCCGTGCTCCTCGACAACGGTGGCGGCGGCCCGCGCCATGTCGCGCACCCGCGCCGGATCCTTCATCAGCGCCGACAGCGCCAGCGCCAAGGTCTCGGCGTCCGACACCGGCAGCGCGCCGTCGACGCGGTCGAAGGCGGCATACACGTCGGCGAAATTGTGCACGTGCGGGCCGTGCAGGATGGCCGAGCCGAGCTTTGCCGGCTCGATGGGATTGTGGCCGCCGACCGGCACCAGCGAGCCGCCCATGAAGACCACCGGCGCCAGGCGGAAGAAGAGGCCGAGCTCGCCCATCGTGTCGGCCACGTAGATGTCGGTCGTCCAATTGGGCAATTCGTTGGTCGAACGTTGCAGCGGCCGCAGCCGCTCGGCCTTGGCGATGGCGGCGATCTGGCCGCCGCGCTCGGGATGGCGCGGCGCGATGACGGTGATGAGCCGGGGGTAGCGCTTGACCAGGGCGCGATGCACCGCGCAGACGATCTCGTCCTCGGCGCCGTGGGTGCTGGCGGCGATCCACAGCGGCCGCCCGCTCAAGACGCCCGACAGGGTGGCGACCGCCGCCGCGTCGGCGGGGGGCGTCGGCGCGTCGAATTTCAGATTGCCGGCGACATTGACGCGCGGCGCGCCGAGCCGCACCAGGCGCTCGGCATCGGCTGGCGTCTGCGTCAGGCACAGATCGATGCGCTCGAGCAGCGCCCGCGCCGTCTTGGGCAGAAACTGCCAGCGCCGGAAGGAGCGCTCCGACAGGCGCCCGTTGACGAGGATCAGCGGAACGCCGCGCTGCTCCAGCTCGAGGATCATGTTGGGCCAGATTTCCGATTCCGCCACCAACGCGAGATCGGGCTGCCAGTGATCGAGGAAGCGGCGCATGTAGCGCGGCACGTCGACCGGCACGAATTGGTGGAAGGCGCCGGGCGGCAGCCGCCGCATCAAGAGGTTGGCGGAGGTCAGCGTGCCGGAGGTGACGAGGACCGAGAAGCCGCGCCGCGTCAGCCGCTCGACCACCGGCAGGATCGACACCGTCTCGCCGACGGAGGCGCCATGCAGCCAGGCAAGGCGCCCGTCCGGCCTTCGCAGCCCGGCGTAGCCGCGCCGCTCGGGGAGCCGCGCCTCGTCCTCTTTGCCGCGGCGGCGCCGCAGCACCAGCGCGGCCCTCGCGGCCGGCTCGAGCAGCGCCGTGCCCGAACGGTAGATGTTGAGCAGCGCCCCAGGCCGCTTCATGCGCCAGGCTCCGCCAAGACCGCGCACATGACGGCGCGCATGACGGCGCATGGAGGCGAGTGCGCGCCCCAACACGCAACCCAGCCCGACGGCGTCGTGCGCCCGCGCGCTTGCCGCGAACCCCTCATGGACGAAACGTCACCTCGCGCTCGTGCCCCTCGCGCATGATCCCGACAGCTGCGCGCTGTTTCGAAGAAGATCATGCACCAACCCGATACGCTAGCGCATGATCCCGAAAAGTGTGAGCGGTTTTCGGATGAGATGGCCGGCGCCGTCACGATTTCGTGGTGGCGTCGGGATCGAGCAGGCGATGAAGATGCACGACGAAATAGCGCATATGCGCGTTGTCGACGCTCGATTGCGCCTTGCCCTTCCAGGCCGCGTAGGCGGTGGCATAGTTGGGGTAGATGCCGACGATGTCGAGCTTCGACAGATCCTTGAATTCCATGCCGTCGAGTTTCTCGAGCTCGCCGCCGAAGACGAGATGCAGCAATTGCCTTGAGCCGGGTTCCCTGGCCATGACGTCCTCGTTCCTGCGCATGATCCTGAAAAGTGTCCGCGGTTTTCGGAAAAGATCATGCGCCTTCAAGAAGCATGATCCCGAAGCGTGTCCGCCGTTTCGGAAGAGATCATGCGTAAATCAGAAAGCATTGGAGCACGACACGATTTCAATGAAATCGCATCGTGCCCGAGCGGAAATCAGCCCGCACTTGCCGCCAAGGCACGCAGCAGCGCGTCGTGCAGAACGGGGCCGGCCGACACCAGGACGCCGTGCGCCGTCTCGCGTTGATTGTAGACGGGCGGCTTGCCCGCGAGCGTCGTCAGCCTTCCGCCCGCCTCCGCCACGATGAGGTCGGCGGCAGCGATGTCCCAGTCCCGCGCCGTCTCCGACACGAGGCCGGCGTCGATGTCGCCGGCTGCCACGCGCGCCAAGCGCAACGCCAGCGACGGCACCTTTGGAAGCCTGAGCACCACGGGGCCGCTTTGGCGCTCCAGCCGGTCGATGAGTGGTTTTGGGCCGGCGACGCGGGCGCCGGCGAGCCGCTCGACGGCCGAGGCCTTGAGGCCCGTGCCGTTGAGCCGGGCGCCCGTCCCCGACGCGGCCTCATAGAATTGATCGAGCGTCGGCGCGAACACCATGCCGACAATCGGCCGTCCGCCCGAGACCAGCGCCACCGAGACCGACCAGTTGGGATCACCGCTCAGGAAGGCGCGGGTGCCGTCGATGGGATCGACCACCCATACGTCGCGCTTTCCGATGCGGGCCAGATCGTCGGCCGTCTCCTCCGACAGCCAGGCGCAATCCGGCAACAGTCGCGACAGGCTTTGCTTGAGGAATTCGTCGACCGAAAGATCCGCCTCGGTCACCGGCGAGCCGCCGCTCTTCGAGAAGATGCGCGCTGAGGTTTGCGCGCCGGACCGGAAAAAGCTTTCCGCCAGTTGTCCCGCGTCGCGCACCACTTGCTTGAGCTCGGCCAGCTTGAGCTGGGGGTGGAGATCGATGCGCTGGTCGCGGGAGATGGCGAGCATGTCCTCTCGGGGTCGAATGATTTGCGGCGTTTCTACGCTGTGCAACGGCACGCGGCAAGGCTCGGCAACCCGCGCAAGACTTCGTTGAGGATGGAAAATGAAAGCTCATTCAAAAGGCCTTTTTAACGATAGCCGTTAAGCCCCAAGGCGCCTTTGCTGCGGCAGGATGGCGGACATGCGCAGGACCCCGAAGAGGGCCGCGCGGGAGCGTTACAGAGGCGACAGACGAATGGCAGGTGCCATGCCACCTGCCGGAGAGGACCGCACGCGGTCCTTCTCCGGCATCATGGATCGCGCGGCAAACGACGCGTGCCCGTCAGGCCGTCACAGCCTTTCCGCGACTGCGCAGGCGCGGCGCGCGTCAATCATCACGCCTACCGCCATGTCGCTGTTCGAAGGTGTGGCGGTGCGACTTTGCGCGTCGGCCTCCGACTTCGAGCTCGTGCTCGTGCATGCCGATCCCGCCCGCGGCTTGTCGATCGGCGTGTTCGACGCCGACGAGATCGTCGCGGTCTGGCGGGCCTTCGGCCTCGCGGCCGGACTGCCGCTCGTCCTGGAGCGCGAGGACGGCACGCTCGAGCGGCCCTATCCGCAGGTCGGCCGCCTGCAGCTCGGCCCCATCCGCATCCGCCGCCGCTATGCCCTGCTGGCCGGCCGGCGGCCGCGCTTCCTGGCGCGGCGCAAGACGACGCGCCTGCCCGACCGGCCGACCGTGTGGCGCGGCCGCGAAATTTCAGCGCGCGACTAGCGTCGCGATCAGCTCGCGCCGCGATCAGCGGCTGCCCAACAGCGCGTCGAGCAACAATCCCGCAAACAAGAGCAGGCCCGCGTCGCGGTTGGAGCGGAACAGCATCAGCGCGCCCTTGGGGTCGCTCGCGTCGATGCGCCTCACTTGCCAGGCGAGATGCAGCGCGAAGAGACCGAGCCCGCCATAGGCGAGCGGGCCGGCCTTGGCGGCGACGAGCCCCAGGAGAGTGAGCAGCACGGTCGTCGCGAAGAAGACGCCGACCGCGGTCCTGGCGCGCGCCCCGAACAAGCGCGCCGACGACTTGATGCCCGCCATGGGATCGTCCTCGAGATCCTGCATGGCGTAGACGGTGTCGTAGCCGACGGTCCAGACGATGGCGGCCGCGTAGATCAGATAGGCGGGAGCGCCGAGGTGGCCGGCATGGGCCGCAAAGCCCATGAGCCCGCCCCACGCGAAGGCGAGGCCGAGCACGAGTTGCGGCATGGCCATCAGCCGTTTCATGAACGGATAGGCGGCAACGATGACGAGCGAGCCGAAGCCGAGCGCGATGGTGAAGGCGTTGAACTGCACGAGCACGGCAAGGCCGACGAGACCTTGCAGGGCGAGGAAGGCGAGCGCCTGGGCGACGCTCACTTGGCCTGACGGCAAGGGGCGGGCGCGGGTGCGCTCCACCTTGGCGTCGAGGTCGCGGTCGACGATGTCGTTGTAGGTAGAGCCGGCGCCCCGCATGGCGACGGCGCCGAGCGCGAAGAGCGCGAGATGCGCGAGCGAGGGGCGGTCTCGCGCCGCGATGGCGCCGAGCGCCGCCGACCACCAGCACGGCAAGAGGAGCAGCCAGGAGCCGATGGGGCGGTCGAGACGCGCCAGGCGGAAATACGGACGCAGCGCGGCGGGCGCGTAGGCGTCGACCCAATTGCCGGCCGGCGCATCGGGGACGCGTTGTTCGAGTTTGGCCGTCGGGTTGCCGCGCGGCGCGACCACGGTTCGGCGCTACAGCGCGCCGGACGGGATCTTCATCTCGCCGGACAGCCCGTTGCCGCCGAGCAGCCCGCCCTGTCCCGCCTGGCCGCCGTTCTTCTTCATCTCGTCGATCTGCGCGGCGGCCTTGCAGGCCTGGCCGCGGAAGTTCGAGACCTTCTCGTTGTCGGTCTTGAGGTTGGCGATGAGCTGGTCAGGGACGCCGCACCAGTCCTTGTGGGTGGTCATCCATTTCACCGTCTCGTTGCCATTGGCGGTGAGCCTGGTGAACAAGCCGCAGGCCATCTGCGCGTCGAGCTTCTTCTTCTCCTTGGCGGTCTCGTTGATCTTGCCCATCATCTCGCGGCGCGAGGTCAAGAGCGTGACAAGCTTCTCGCAGCCAGGGTTGCTCTGTTGCCCGGACACGGCGGGCCGGTTGGCCGGCTGAACCGCGAACGGGTTCTGGACGGCTTGCTGCGGCGCCGCCTGCTGCTGCATCGCTGGCGGCTGTGCCGCCTGCTGCGATTGCGTGGGCGCAAAGGAGTTCCGCGCCGGAACCGCGAACGGATTCTGCAACGGCTGCTGGGCGGGGGCCGATTGCTGCTGCGCCTGAGCCGCGAACGGGTCCTGGCCCTGACGCAGCCCGAGCGACTGATTCGCGGCGCCTTGCTGCGCCGGCGGAGCCGCCTGTTGCTGCTGCGCCGGCTGCTGCTGCGCCGGCTGCTGTTGCGCGCCAGCGGGCGCGACGAGCAGGTGCCAACTTGCCAGGCCGATGGCCGCAGCGCCGCCAAGCGCAAAGACCGCCCCTATTGGGGACCATTTCATCGCAAAAGCCTCATTAATTCCCCTCCGCCGGCTTGAGCCCGCTCGGCGGCCGTTCCCCTCAGGGCCTCTTTTTCGGGCAGAATCCTAGCAAATTTACCGACCTCGCGCTACGCCAAGTCCCGGGCCGATGCCCGCTGTGGACGACGCTTCCATGACGCCCAATTGTGGCGGCTTTTGCGCCGTCTTGTCGATGGCCGCCATTGGCGAGGACAAAGGTGCCCGCTCCAGACCACCGCCAAGACCACCGCCAAGCCCCGCGCCTTTTCGTCGCCGCTTCCCTTGAAGCGGGGGCGGCTGTGGCGCTCGAGCGCGCCCAGGCCCACTACCTCACCCATGTGTTGCGGCTCAAGGCGGGCGATCCGGTGCTCGCCTTCAACGGCCGCGACGGCGAGTGGCTCGCCGCCCTGCGGCTGCCCACCCGCAAGGACGCGGCATTGAGCCCGGAGCGCCAGACCCGGCCGCAGCGTTTCGGGCCCGATCTGCACTACCTCTTCGCGCCGCTGAAACATGCGCGCCTCGACTACATGGTGCAGAAGGCCGTCGAGATGGGAGCGAGCCGCCTCATGCCGGTCATCACCGAGCGGACGCAGGTGACCCGCGTCAATCTCGACCGCATGCACGCCAACGCGGTCGAGGCGGCGGAGCAATGCGGGCTCCTCACTGTGCCGGAAATCGCCGTCGAGGAGCCGCTCGAGACAGCGCTGACGCGGCTCGAGGCGGGGCGCACCCTCGTCTTCTGCGACGAGGAGGCGCCGCAGGCCGATCCGCTCGCGGCGATGAGGGCCGCGTCGCCAGGGCCGCTCGCAGTGCTGATCGGCCCGGAGGGCGGCTTCTCCGAGCCCGAACGCAAGGCGCTGGCAGCGGTCCCGCGCGTCGTACGCCTGTCGCTTGGCCCGCGCGTCATGCGGGCCGACACGGCGGCCGTCGCGGCGCTGGCCCTCGTGCAGGCGACGCTGGGCGACTGGCGGTTCCCGTAATCGGAACAAACCATTCCTTTCCACCGTTCGCTGCAGGCTGGATGGCTCCGCTCAAGCTCTCAGCTCCGCCCCCTCGACCCCCAGAGGACGCATGGCCGACTACAGCTTCGGCATCGAAGAGGAATATTTCCTGGCCGACGCCGCCACCCGCGGTACGCGCCGGCGCCTCTCCAAGCGCTTCCTCGCCGCCTGCCGCAAGGCTTTCCCGGACGAGGTGCAGCAGGAGATGCTGCAGAGCCAGATCGAGGTCGCGTCCGCGCCCTTCGCGGATTTCGCGGCCGCCCGCGCCCGCCTCGCCGAGATGCGGGTAGAGCTTGCCCGCATCGCCCGCGCCCACGGCCTCTTGCTGCTCGCCGCCTCGACGCACCCGATCGCCGCCTGGGCCGAGCAGACCATCACCGACGCGCCCCGCTACGAGAAGCTGCTCGACGACCTGCGCATGCTCGGCAGCCGCAACATCGTGTGCGGCATGCACGTGCATGTGGAGGTGGCGCTCGAGAAGCGCGTCGACATCATGAACCGCATGATCCCGTTCCTGCCGCTCATTCTCGCGCTCTCTACCTCCTCGCCGTTCTGGCAGGCGCATCCCACCGGCCTCCTCGGCTATCGGCTCGCCGCCTACCGCGAAATGCCGCGCACCGGCCTGCCGGAGCTGTTTGCCGACGCGGCCGAATATGAGCGCTACGTCGATACCCTGACGGGTGCGGGCGCCATCGAGAATGCGAGCTTCGTGTGGTGGGCGCTCAGGCCGTCGCTGAAGCATCCGACCTTGGAGCTGCGCATCGCCGACATGTGCACGAGCCTCGACGACGCCATCGCGGTCACGGCGCTCTTCCGCGCCCTGGTGCGCCACCTCGATCGCAATCCGGACCTGCATGCGTCGATCGGCGGCGTGTCGCGCGCCATTGCGGGCGAGAATGTGTGGCGGGCGCAGCGCTACGGCGTGCATTCCTTCTTCGTCGACGAGCCGACCCGGCAGGCAAAAAGCGTCGCCGATGCGCTCGATGCGGTGATCGCCGCGCTGGCCGATGACACGCGCGCCCTTGGCTGCGAGGCCGAGGTCGCGTCAGCCCGCGCCATCGTGGCGCGCGGCACCAGCGCCGACCGGCAGATGGCGCTCTACCGGGCGGCACGCGGGCGCGGCCTCGACCGCAAGAGCGCCCTTGTCGAAGTGGTCGACTGGATCGCCGAGGAAACCGTGGCCGTCTGACCGCGAACCTTGGCGGCAAGCGTTTCGCGGCAGGCTTTGCGCCCCCCGGAAAACCCCACGTTGCAGGCCGCCCAAGACCCACCTATCTAGGGCAGAACCGTCTTCGCCTCCCGCCTCGCCGGGCTCAAAACGCCGAGTGGAAGTCCCTGAATGGCCCGCGATGTGTCGGATTCGACGCCGATCGGCTCGCAGCGCGAACTCGTGGACTGGATCGCGCAGGGCGTGAAGCCCAAGCCGCAATGGCGCATCGGCACCGAGCACGAGAAGATCCCGTTCTACGTCGAGGACCTGTCGCCGGTGCCCTACGAGGGCCGGCGCGGCATCCGGGCGCTTCTCGAGGGCATGGAGCACCTGCTCGGCTGGGAGCCGATCCTCGAGGGCGACCATCCGATCGGTCTTTATGACGTGACCGGCGGCGGCGCCATCTCGCTCGAGCCGGGCGGCCAGTTCGAGCTCTCCGGCGCCCCGGTCGAGACGATGCACGACACGGCGAGCGAGACCAGTGCGCATCTGGCGCAGGTCAAGGAGGTCGCCCGGCCGCTCGGCATCGGCTTCCTGGCGCATCGGCATGAGCCCGAAATGGACGCGCGACGAGACGCCGTTCATGCCCAAGCGCCGCTACGAGATCATGCGCAACTACATGCCCAAGGTCGGCACGCGGGGCCTCGACATGATGTTCCGCACCGCCACCGTGCAGGTCAATCTCGACTTCGGCTCGGAAGCCGACATGGTCAAGAAGCTGCGCGTGTCGCTGGCGCTGCAGCCCGTCGCCACCGCCATGTTCGCCAACTCGCCGTTCACCGAAGGCAAGCTCAACGGCTTCGTCTCGATGCGCTCGGAAATCTGGCGCGACACCGACAAGGCGCGCTCCGGCATGCTGCCCTTCGCGTTCGAGGACGGCATGGGCTTCGAGCGCTACGTCGACTACGCCCTCGACGTGCCCATGTATTTCGTCAAGCGCGGCTCCACCTATCACGACGTCGCCGGCGCCTCCTTTCGCGACCTGATGGACGGCAAGCTCGCGCAGCTTCCCGGCGAGCGCGCCACCCTGTCGGACTGGGCCAACCACCTGTCGACGCTGTTTCCGGAGGTCCGGCTGAAGCGCTACCTCGAAATGCGCGGCGCCGACGTGGGGCCGACCGAGCGCATCGCGGCGCTCTCCGCCTTCTGGACCGGCCTCCTCTACGACGAGGCGGCGCTCGACGGCGCCTGGGATCTGGTCAAGACCTGGAGCAGAGCGGATCGGCAGGCGCTGCGCGACAAGGTCCCGCGCGAAGGACTCAACGCGGTGATCGGCAATCGCACGGTGCGCGACGTGGCGCGCGACGCGCTCTTGCTGTCGTCGCGCGGGCTGGCGCGGCGCGCCCATATCGACGCGCTCGGCCGCGACGAGACCGTCTATCTGGCGCCCGTCGAGGAGATCGTGGCGCGCGGCCGCACGGCGGCCGAGGATCTCGCCGCCAAATATTCCGGCGCCTGGAAGAAGACCGTCGACCCGGCCTTTCGCGAGCTCGCCTATTGAGAGCGGATCCGGACACGATGGACACGTGGCGGTCAAGCCTTGCAGCCTTGTCGGTGCTCATCGGTGTTGCGGCATCGGCGCCCGCCGCGGTGGCGGCGCCGTCGCATGCGGGCGCCGTCTCGCAGTATCGGCTCGCCAACGGGCTCACCGCGGTGAAGCCCGACGCGGCGCTCACCCGCATGGCCGCGAACCAGGCGGCCGCCATGGCGCGGGCCGGCCAGATGTCGCATTCGGTCGGCGGCGAGTTCTACGGGCGCCTGCGCCAATCCGGCTTCCGCTTCGTGCGCGCCGGCGAGAATCTCGGCGAAGGCTATGCCAACTTCGCCGAGGCCATGGCGGGATGGAAGGGCTCCGACGGTCACCGCGCCAATCTGTTGATGGACGGGGCGACGCGCGTCGGCGTCGCCAGCGCGCGCGGCCGCAACGGGCAGATCTACTGGGCCATGGTGCTGGCGGCGCCCATGCCGCAGGGGCCGCCGCTGCGCTATTATGCGCAGCCGGAGCGAGCGCAGCCTGTGGCGGAGCCGGCCCCGAAGACACCCAAGGGCGCCGCGAAGCGCGCTGCCGAGAGCGCTTCCAAGGGCGCTTCCAAGGCCGGGAGCGGCGACGGCGGGCAGTGGAGCTTCTCCGCCTCCCCGCTGCTCGCCATCAAGCGATTGTTCGGCGGCCAATAAATCGTTGAGGCTCACATGACGAATGCAACCGCTTCCGACGCCCGCAGCCCCGACACGACGCTGACGCCGCGTCCCGTCGATACCGGCGTGCGCATCGGCCACGTGCATCTCAAGGTCGCCGACCTCGACCGGGCGCTCGGCTTCTATTGCGGCGTGCTCGGCTTTACGCTGAAGCAGCGCTATGGCAACGAGGCGGCCTTCATCGCGGCCGGCGGCTATCATCATCACATCGGCCTCAACACCTGGGAAAGCCGCGGCGGCAGCCCGCCGGCGGCGGGCACCACCGGCCTCTTCCACCTCGCCATCCTCTATCCGACGCGGGTGGCGCTCGCCGATGCGCTGCGCCGGCTGATGGCGGCCGGCATCCCCCTCGACGGGGCGAGCGATCACGGGGTGAGCGAGGCGCTCTATCTGCGCGATCCGGATCAGAACGGGGTCGAGCTCTGTCGCGACCGACCGCCCGCCGAATGGCCGCGCGGCAAGGACGGGGCGCTTGCCATGTTCACCCGCCGCCTCGATCTCGACGATCTCCTGGCCACGCAGGACGGCTAGCGCGGGCGACCCCTTGCGGGCGCGCGCGGTTCGCGACACCATGGCGGCCGGCAATTCCGACAACAGACCCGCGGAGGCGACATGGCAGACCATCCGGCCGATCATAGCGACGACGGCCAATTGCCGTTCTACGGCGTGCTGGCTTCGCTGATTTTCGGCCTTTGTGCCTGCGGGCTGATCGCCCTGCATCTCTTCCACGGCTAAATCGCTCGATTTCTTGCACCGCCTTTACGCTTCCTTCACGCCGCTGGAATAGCGGCCCGTGCAGGCTCGTCCTTGCGGTAACCAGTTAACGCTCCGCTGAGGGGGACCGGTCCAATATGCGGGCCGCTACGGAGCCACTCATGCTGCGCAAATTCTGGAACGACGAGACCGGTGGAACGGCGATCGAATACGCGCTCATCGCGGCCTCCATCGCCATGGCGATCATCGCCGGGCTGCTGCTCATGGGGCCGCGGCTGTCCAACATCTTCTCCAACGTCAGCAACAGCATGTAGTGCGTGCTGCGTTCTGTACGCAGTTGGCACCTTGATCCCTCCCCGCCGCCTTCGCGGCGGACCTCCCCCTGAAGGGGGAGGATCAACGCGCCCAGCAACTCATCGAAAAGACATCTCGCTGCAGCACCGTGTTGGTCATTCGGCGGCCGCCAGACGGCGCGTTCCCGACAGGTTGTCCAGGCTCTGAACGATGTGACCGGCCAGCGCCTCGGCGAGAGCCGTCGGCTCGTGGCGGTTGCGCATCAGGCCGATATTGCACGACGGCAGCGGCGGAAAGCCGTCGGAGGAACCGAGCACCCGCATGCCCTGGCGGACGGCGCTCTCCGGCAGCACTGAGACGGCGAGGCCGGCCAGGACGGCGGCGCCGACAGCGTTGGAGTTCCAGCTCGAATAGAGCACGCGGAAGGGACGGTTGATGCGCTCCATGGCCTCGGTGGCGCTCTGGCGCCAGTTGCATGTGGGCCGCCCCAGCGCCAGGGGCAACGGCGTCTCCTCGTGCACACAATGGCGCGTCGAGGTGATCCACAGCAATTGCTCGACGCGCACGATCTCCGACACGTAACCCTTGGCCTCGACATGCGTGATGATGGCGAGATCGAGATCGCCGGCATGCACGCGCTCCGACAGCATCGGGGTCGGCTCGCACACCACGGTGACCTCGACGCGCGGATTGGAGCGCGAGAAGCGCGCCAGGATTTCCGGCAGGTAGCGGTCGGCATAGTCGTCCGGCACGCCGAGCCGCACACGGCCGGTGAGATCGACGTCGCCGAAAGTGGCGAGGCATTCGAGATTGAGCCGCACGATGCGCCGCGCATAGTCGAGGAGCTTCTCGCCGTCCTCGCTGAGCTTCGACAGGCGGCCGTCGCGCTCGAACACCGGTCGCCCGAGCCGCTCCTCGAGGCGCTTCATCTGCATCGACACCGCCGACTGGGTCTTGTGCACGACATCGGCGGCTCGCGTGAAAGAGCCGGTGTCGGCGATGGCCACGAAGGTCTTCAATTGATCGATGTCGAGCAAATGCGGCATGGCGCGCTCCCTGGCATTGTGGGTTCAGGTCCCATCACTGCCGGTGATGATAGCAATAAGAAGTATTCGTTTCAATGATCCATCGACAAGAGGCATATTGCCAGCAGTGAGAGCCAACACCATGAACCGCAAAGGTTTTTGCGGGCAGTGGCTATTTGCGCCTCAACAAAACTTGATACCGAAGGAGCCTCCCATGACCAGTCGCGCGATCCCCGTCACCGTCCCGTTCGGCGGCAATTCGATCATCCGCCGCGCCGGCAGGCTCACCCTTGCGGCCGTCGCAACGCTCGCCCGCATGCTCAAGGCGCGCCGTGACGTGGCCGAGCTTGCACGCTTCGACGAGCACATGTTGCGCGACATCGGTCTCACCCGCGCCGACGTCGACGCGGCGCTCGGCCAGCCCTGGCGATGCGATCCGTCATCGGTGCTGAACCAGCGCGCCGCCGAACGATGGGCGCAGTCGCTGACGCGCTTGCGCCAGCGACAGGCCGCAACGGCCAACGCCGAGAGAAAGCCCGTCGTGGCGCGGTACATTTGAGGCTTCGTTGAAAGCCCGACATTGAGGCCCGCGGCCCGCCCCTCCCGCTGCGCGCCTCCGGCCGCCCGTCCATCGCTCCGCGATGCGGGCGGCCTTTTTCGTTTCGAATGAGGAACCTCTTTCTGATTCCTCGCCTCGAATGACAGGCCGATCGCTCGCCGCTTCAAGCTGATGGAGTTTCACCGAGAGGGCTGTGCGCGAAACCTCCCCCCTTGCAGGAAAGGGTGGGCGCGCCGCGATTCGATCGGAAGTGTCTAGGCCTTGTCGCCCGACATGCGGTCGAAAATCTTCTGCATGGTCTCGACGTAGTCGCGCTGCACCTGGCTGCCGGCCTCGAAGAGGCGGCTCAGCTGCGCGAGGCCTTGCTGGGCCGGATCGGCGATTGTGTGGTCGGTGGCCTTGCTGGGCTTGGCGCCGTCCGCCGCCTCGGGCTTGCCGAAGAAGCCCGTGAACATGGGGCCGAGCAGGGGCGCGAAAATGTCGCCCGCGGGGCCGGCATGCGTCTCGCTCTCGGGCTTCGCCTCAGCGGGCGCCCCCAAGCCCGGCATGCCCGGCATGCCGGGCATGCCAGCCTTCTGCATGGTCTCGTTCATCTGCGCGAACAGCGAGCCGAGGCCGCTCTCCATGGCGGTCTTGAACAGGCCGCCCATGATCATGGCCGCCAGAATCGGCTGCATGCGTACCAGCACTTCGGTGGGAACGCCCGACAGCACGGCGGCGTGGGCGGCCACCTGCCGGCTGATCTCCGGGGAGCCGAAGAGCTGGTCGATGACGGCGCCGCCCTGCGTGTCCGCCTCGGCCACCTTTGTCTGCTGCTCGAAGAAGGGCACGAACTTGCCGGTGCTCATCAGGCCGAGCATGGACGCGAAGGTAGTGGCCGTCTGGGCCTGGCGCTGCAGGCCGAGCGAGAAGGCCGGCAGCAGCGCCTCCACCGCACGCTGCGTCTGGGCCTGCGACAGGCCGAATTGCTGGGCGAGATTCATCATGGCTTGCCCGCCCTGCGCCGCCTGCATGATGTCCGCCAAATTCCACATGGTGCCCTCCAGGGCGCCCCCCTCCAGAGCCCCGCACGATGCCGGGATGCGGCCCATTGTAGTGGCAAAACGTCATAAAGCGTAGACGGGCGCTTCACGTTCCGCTCACCACCGCTCTGGTGGCCGGCGCCGTGAAGCCGCGCGACGCCAGCGCCGAGAGCTTGCTGATCTTGTCCTCGGCGGCAGCCTCGAACAGCCGGTCCACGGCGCCGCCGATCTCGGCCGTGCGCTCCGACAGGTCACGCCAGAAATTGAGCGCAGCCTCGGCCGCCACCCGCGTCCTGGCGACGGTGATGTCCACCGCCTTCAGCGCCTCGGACACGGTTGCGGCATTGAGGGCGGCGTTGCTGGCGCCCTCGGCAATGCTCGAGGTGGCGCTGGTCTGCTCGCTGACCGAGGCGGCGACGGCGGCCGCCCGCCCGGCGAGCGCGGCGATGATCTGGCGCGTGCCCTCGATGTCGTCCACCGACTGGCGCGTTGCCTGCTGGATCACGTCGATCTGCTTGGCGATGTCCTGCGTGGCCTTGGAGATTTGTGCGGCAAGAGTCTTGACCTCGGCGGCCACAACCGCAAAGCCGCGCCCGGCCTCGCCGGCCCGCGCCGCCTCGATGGTGGCATTGAGCGCCAGGAGGTTGGTATGGGCCGCCACCTGGCTGATGAAGCCGGCAACGGAGCCGATCTTCTCCACCGCCTCCGACAACAGCCGCGCCGTGCCCTGGCTGCGGTCGACATGCACCACCGCCTCCTGCACCATGCCGGCGCTGCCCTCAGCCTGCTCGCCGATCTCGGCGATGGAGGAGGTGAGCTCCTCGGTGGCGGCCGCCATGATGTTGACGTTGCCGGCGCTGTCCTGGGCGGCGCGGCTTGCCGTCTGCACCTGGTCGAGGGCTTGGCCCGCCGCTCCGGTGAGGTCGTTGGAGGTGTCCTTCAGCGAGGCGGCGGCGTCGGTCATCGAGCTGCGGATGCTGCCGATGGCCTGGCCGAAGGCCTCGATAGCGCTGCCGAGGCGGCTGTCGCGCAGTTTCGCCGCCTTGGCCTGGGCGTTGTAATGAAGGGCTACGGCGTTGGCCTCGTCGAGCAGCAGGACGCGCGTCGCCATGTCGACGATGCGCATGGCCCGGCGCTTGTTGACGCTCAGGCGCCCGCCCACGAGCTGCTGCAGGCCGGTGAGCAGGTATTTGGAGATGACGCCGCGCGTGCGCATGTCGAGGCCGAGCGCCGCTTCCTCCTCGACGCGCGTCTTTATGTCGTTGATCCAGGCTTCGTCGAAAGGCCGCACGAACAGCCGCTCGGTATATTTGCGAATCATGGCGCGGAATTCCGTGCCGTGCGCCTGGATCGTGCCGTGATATTCGGGCGTGAAGGCGAGCACGTTGTCGAGGTAGCGATCGATAAATGCGTCCACTTGCGGCTCGAGCAGCCGCCACACCTCGCCTCGCGCCGCGCTGGTGTCGCTGTCCAGGCCGTACATGCCCAGACCAAGCTGATAGGCCGAGGAAATTGCCATGCGCGCCGAACGACCCCCAAGGCTGCGACCCTAGGAGAGGAGGTTTGCCAATGCGTTAAGAATTGCTGCCCCACGTTTTTGTGAGGAAATGTCGACCGCGCGGGCGAGCCCGCAAGCCCCCGCTGTTCTAGGCCGCCGCCCCATGGCATCATCGCGCCCGCGTCGGCGGCGCGCCGGACACTGCGGCGAAGGGGGATATCCATGCATTCGATCTACGGCCTGGTGCGGAGCTTTGCGCTCATGCTGATGGCCTTCGGCCTGCTGGCGGCGACGCCGGCGGCGGCGGCAAAGCGCGTGGCGCTGGTCATCGGCAACGACGGCTACAAGAACGTGCCGGCGCTGCAGAAGGCCATCAGCGACGCCAAGGCGGTGGGCGAGACGCTCAAGGGGCTCGGCTTCCAGGTGGTGGTTGCCGAGAATGCCAGCCAGCGCGTCATGAACGAGGCGCTAGGCGCCCTTGACCGCCTCATCGAGGCGGGCGACGTGGCCTTCTTCTTCTTCGCCGGCCACGGCTACGAGATCCGCGGCCTCAATTATCTGCTGCCGGTCGACGTGCCGGCCGCCACCTTCGGCCAGGAGGAACTAGTGCGCGACGCCTCCTTCGCGGTCGACCGCCTCGTCGAGCGCATGCAGGCGCGCGGCGCCGGCACCATCATCCTGGCGCTCGACGCCTGCCGCAACAATCCCTTCGAGCGGGCCGGCACGCGCGCCCTCGGCGGCTCGGCGGGGCTTGCTGCCATGCAGGCGCCGGAGGGCGTCTTCGTCATCTATTCGGCCGGCACCAAGCAGCAGGCGCTCGACCGCCTGTCCGACACCGACGGCGACAGGAACTCGGTGTTCACCCGCAACTTCATCAAGCAGCTCGGCACGCCCGGCCTCTCCATGGTGCAGGTGGCCAAGCGCACGCAGGCCGAGGTCAAGCAGCTGGCGCTCAGCGTCAAGCACGACCAGACACCGGCCTATTACGACCAGATCGTCGGCGACCTCATCCTCAAGCCGGGCGACGGCAAAGAGGTGATCGAGCCCGTGGCGCAGCCGCGCCAGAAGGTGGCGGCGCTGCCGCCGCAGCAGAACGTGCAGCGCATCCTGGCGCCGCCCGGCGCCGACAACAACCCGGTCGTCAACGCGCCCCTCGTCAGCTTCACGCGCTCCAATGCCGGCTGGCACGGCAACATCTCGCTGCCGGAGGCGGCGACCGCCATCGCCTGGCGCTTCGGCGAGGGCGGCCCGTTCAAGGAGACGGGCGTGCTCGACGTCCTCGACCAGCGCACCGGCCGGCGCATGCCCAACCCCTCCTTCGAGCTCGACGGCGACACGCCCTCGGGCACCGTCTATGTGCGCTACACCGATCCGGCGGGCGTGCAGGTTGGTCCCTTCGCCATCGCGTTCGAGCCGACCTCGGCCTTGGTGCGCGAGCAGATGCGGACCATCAACATGATCTCCGGGAGCTGGCTGTCGTTTCGCGACTTCAACGGCGTGCTGCTCTACTACACGACGCTCGTGTCGTATCGCTGCGCCATCAAGGAGCTGCGCATCGGCCTCGACAAGACGACGCCCGACCAGGTGGTGCCGCTGCCGCCCTGCGACGAGAAGAACCCGCACGCGCTGCCGGGCACCTTCACTCCCTACATGAAGGTGGCGCCGGCGACGCGCTCGGTCTCGGCGCAGATCGTCTTCCAGGACGGTTCGCGCTCGGACGTGAAGCAGTTCCGGCGGTAAGGGGACGCAAGGGACACGGGCGCGCTCGTCGCGGCGCGACCCATCGAACTTTGTGCCAACTTGGCCGGATGTTTGTCGGTGCGCGCCCCCTCCCGCGGAGGTCGGGAGAGTGCCAGGAGCGGACCTTCGATCCCGCGTCGCCCGCGAGGTGGCGCCGGTTCGTGCGGCGCCCCGGAGAATTGTCAGAACCGGATCGCGAGGGTTCCCTTGACCGCGTGGTCCTGAACGTTGTGAGCGAGCTGTCCCGAATACGTCACGCCAAGGACCGCGTTCGTGGTGATTCGCAGATCAAGGCCTGCCTCGGCAAGCAGTGCGTCGCGGGCGATGGGCACGCCGTGGATGCCGAACGCAGTAGCGTTCGACTGGAAGGCAAGGAGCCGGTCCGGCGTGATGTCGCCGAAGGCGTGCTGCCAGGCGAGCGTGCCACGCGCCGTGACGCTCATGCTACCCAGCATGCCGGTGACCGCTAGGCGCGCGCCGACCGTCGAGTATGTCGCGTCCGTGCTCTCGCTGCGGCCGGCCAATGCCGCTGGTCCGCCGAGCTCGCGGATGGCATCGGTCTTGACCCATACACTCGCCAAGCCCGCGAAGGGCTCAACCGCGACGGGCCCCGCCGAGAAGCCGTAAGCGACCTCGGAGAAACTCTGCGCCGTCCAGCCGTCGTAGGTAGCGCGCGCCGTGTCGGTAAAGCCCGGGAAGGCTATGAAGCGGCTCGTGTCGATGGAATGCAGCGCTAGCGCGGCACCCGACCGGAAGTTGAGGCCGAGCAGGTTCGTCGACCAATAGGCGCCTACGTGGCCGGTCTCGATGTGGGCGGAGCTAGCGCGCGCCTTCACGTCGATCTCTGATTGCGAGTAGCCGCCGGCAATGCCGAGCCGCGTGACGTTGAAGGGGCCGAGGGCGAAGGACCCGGTGTCGACGCCGGCCGCGAAGCCGCCGGTGCGGCGGTCCACGTTGGCGGCATTGAGGTTGCCGCCAAGATTGCCCCAGGCCCCGTAGCCGTGCGCCCACATGCCGATGGCACGGCGGATCGGCGACACCATGACCGGAGCCGGCATGTCGGCCGTGTAGCGCTCGTTGTCGCCGGCAAGCGCCGCGAAGGTCGCCGGCCCACCGAGCGCCAGCGCCCCGAGGGTGCCGGTGGCCTCGGCAAAGTTGGCGGTGCGGAGGCGGTTCAGCATCGCCTGGCGCATGTACCGGCTCTCATCGATAAGGGCGCTTTGGGTCGAGGCATGCACCTCACCCGAGAGCGCGTCGAAGGCGCCCCATCGTTGCTCGCCGCCCGGCAGCGCGGCGACGGCGAGGAAGACTGGATCGTCGGTCGGAAACTGATCCAGCGCCGCGCCCACCGCAAGCTCGTTGGCGGTTCTTGCCTGGGCGCCGATCGGTATTCTCGTGAGCGTCAAAAAAACGTTGTTTGCATCGTAGGTCAGCGAGGGTGCGAGGAACGAGGCGCTGCTTGTGACGCTCGAGAACGTGCTGTGCAGTGGGTCTGACGCGGAGAGAATGAGATAGCGCGTCACTGCCTGGTAGGTTCCAGTTTGGGGCACGACTGCAACCCGCCCGGCGAGATTTGCTTTCACCGTGTTCAGTCGGTCGGATCCCCTGGCGGCATTCACCTCAACGCCGAACACTGAATTCTGAGAAAACTGAACCAGTCCCGTCGATTTCAATGTTCCGATAGCGCCGAGGTTGCCCGGGGAAAGAACTCCGAGGCTGCCGACAAAAACGTCTTTCACGACACCAGTTCCCCCGAGAAGTCCCAAGTTATTCACGGTGGTGTCCGAAACGATGACTCCGTTCACGATCAGCGAACCGCCGTCGACTGTTGTGGGTCCGGTGTAGGTGTTGTTGCCGGAAAGTGTAAGCACATTGCCGAGGCCCGGCACGAAATTGAGATTGGTGCGAAACAGACCAGCGTCTCCCGAAATGGTCCCCGAAAAATCGCCGGCCTGAATCTTCAGTGGAAAGGGCCCTTGAATGATGACTTTGCCCGCTCCAAGAAGATTGCTTATTCCCTGTGGTATAATTGAGAAAAACAGGATCCCGCTGAAATCGAGTGTTGCTCCCGCGGCCACAAAGGTACGTTCAGCGTGTACGGTAACGAATCCGAGGGCGGCGGAGATACCCCGCAAGAGCCCCCCATTCACGGCGACGGTATAGGGCGAGGCATCGAAGTTGACGAAATTGCTGCCAAGATTGACAGTACCCGTGTCCGATGCTGAGCCGAAGACTAGGCTGCCACCCCCACGCAAATCCAAACTGCTGAAGTGGGGGGGCCGCCGCCGACGCCGAGTGTGAGCGACTGCCCGGCCGCTGCGCTGAAGGTCGAGCTCGAGCCGAGAACAAATTGGACATTATCGAATGTCGCGTCCGTTGTTGAACGCAAGGTACCACCATTAAGCGTGATCAGCCCGTTTAGCGACATGGTCAAGCTGCCGCCAGGTTGAATGGTAACGGTGCTACCGTTCGATATGAGGAGGGAGGACCCACCAAATGCGGGGGCCCCAGAGATTAGCGCTGTGCCGCCACTGGATACGTTGGTCTGTTGGGTGCCCGCCCTCGGGACGCCGGCGCTCCAATTTGCCGCGGCAAACCAAGAGCCCGAGCTGGTCGGGATAAAGTTTGTCGTCTGCGCGGCGGTAGGCAGGCCCGTCAGCGCGAGGGCAGTGGTCGCAAGAAGATGGGCGCGCAAACCCGGAAGAAATCCGCTTGCCAATCGTGCAGCCGCGCGGCTTTTCTCGAACATCCTGCTGCTGGGCCGGCCCGAACCCTCGCGCACGACTTGCGACGCCAAGCTGTTGACGGACGCGCGAACGAGTATTTCGGAATCGGTTTCAACCACGGCTCGCGAGGGACCCTCGCGGAACTGATCTTGACTCATGTCAGCCCCGAAACACGCCACTCTACGAGCGGGCGCAGTACAAGCTTTGACGCTACTGTACCTGTTGGCCCGCGTCGAAGGCTCAAGCAGTGCCGTTGTGCTTTGGGGAACATTGTTACCGAATAGCCACAATTGCTGAGGCGCTTCGCTTCCAGCAGTGCGGCCAGCTTGGCGACATTCAAGGCGTCCGGGCAGGCTTGGCTCATGGCGGTGAGCGCCTCCAGCCTCTGAGACGTTCGAGAAAAGATAAGTCGTCGCAACCTCCCGGGCCCGGGTGAGGTCGAACGCCTGCGACGCATGAGCGGCGACGCGCAGGATCGTGCATCGCGTATCTTCAAGAGGACGGAGGCGACGACGGAGTGCTTTCGACTGACAGGCTTTAAGGTCGCGCCTGGAACTGGGCTAAGGTCCGCTTTGGGTCAGAAGTGGTGGCAGGCGAGCGCCGGCTCAAGCGTCCGCTTCACCCCAAATGCGGGCTTTGGGTCATGAGCTGAAAGGCTCGCCGCGAGCAATTCTCGTTCGTTCAATCCCTCAAAACGGACGTTCCGCGTTGTCATGTGACTCGGCAGCTTTGTGCCACTAACCGACAAGCTGATGGTATTACACAGCCACCAACGAGCGGCGATTAGCCAGCCAGGGGCTTCTGTAAGGGGACAAGCAGCGTAAAATTTGTGCCGATGGCGGAAAATGGGCGTGTCAATTCAGCGTCCAATTGCTTTGATAGGGCATTGATGAGGCGCGTGCCGAGCCGCTTGCTCGTCGTCGGATTAAAGTCGGCGGGCAAACCAACACCCTCGTCGCGCACCGATACTAAGACAGACTTCGTTTCCATTCGAACGAGTCGCACCCAGATCACTCCCTCAGCGCCGTCGGGATAAGCATATTTTCCCGCATTTGAGATAAGTTCATTGATGACAAGCACCACGAGAATGGCGCGATCCGCCGCAAACTGAATCGCCTCGGGCGCCTCCAGCTGAATTTTGCACGGAGCGACCACAGCTTCCAGGTCCTCGATGACTTCCCGCACATATGCGGCCAGATCTATATTCTCATAATCGGCATGATAGGCGAGGCGGTCGTAGGCGCGGCCAACCGCCATAATGCGAGCAGATGCCTCGTTGAGGCGCTCGCTGAGTTCGGAATCGCCGACCGCATGCGCTTGCAGTTGAAGCATGCCGGAAACCACTTGCAGGCTATTCTTGACGCGGTGATTGACTTCTTTGAGCAGCACCTGATGACGATCAAGAGCGGCTTGCAATTTGCGCTGATATTGCTGTTGTTCAATCGCCATTCCAAGAATATTGGCGGCGCCTTGTAGGAAGGCTATGTCATGCTCGCCAAATTCGCCTTCGGATTTGCTGTCCACTTCGAGCACGCCGAATGGTGAGCCGTCGCCTTGCAAGATAACATTCATCGCACGGCGAATGCCGTGCTCGACGAGCAGCTCCGGGGTCCTGAAGCGCTGCTCGTTTTCGAGGTGATTTGAAATAACAGGCTTGCCTGTTGCCAAAGCATAGCCCGCGGGCGAGGCCAGATCGGCCCCCACAGTCGCCGAGCCTACAACGCCTTCACCCCAGCCAACCCCCGCCCGAACAAGAAGCCGGTTCTCGGTCGGAAGGTATTCCAGCACCTTGCAGTATTCCGCGCTCAACCCTTCGGCCGTCATACGAGCCGTGTGATTGAGCATGCCTATGAAGCTTGTGCCTTGCAGAGCCAGGACCCCGAGCTCGGCCAGAAGTTCCTGCTGTCGAATGCGCAGGCGGAGCGCGCGGCTGGTCAGGTCGTCGGATTGATTATCGCTGGGTCGCTGTTCGACGACAGGCTGCCCTTGTTTAGATGATGAAGTCATAAGCACTGATAGCACACGGAGCCAGTCCCGGCCGAAGAATCGCCTGGAGATGTCCGCTTTGGGTCATGAGCCGAAAGGCTCGCCGCGAGCAATTCTCGTCCGCTCCATCCCAGAAAGCAGACGTTCCGCGTTGCCGACTGAATCGGCAGCTTTGTGCCACGCACACTGCGGTGTTTATTCGATCACCTCGTCGGCGCGCGCCAAGATCGACTGTGGGAACGTCAGCCCAAGCGCACGCGCCGTCTTGAGATTCAAAATGAGCTGGAACTTGGTCGGCTGAATCACCGGTAGCTCGCCGGGGACGGCACCTCCCAGAATGCGATCCACGTACCGGCCGACATTTGTCCAATGCTCCGAAACATCGGCGAAGTAGGTCATCAGCCCACCGTTTTCTACCTCTACCCGAGCACCGACCATCGCCGGCATGCGGTGCTTGAGCAGCAACTCAGCTTGAAACTTGCTCAACTCGGGAGCGGTCTGTGCCAGAATGCGGAGCGCCGCGTCGCCCCGCCAATCAACGGCAGCCGCCACGGCTCGCTCTATGTCCTCTCGCGAAGCCACAACGGGAAAGATTCTAAGCTCGACGCCGAGCGGGCCGGCCGCGGTCTCGATCTGGCGAATCTGAACTGCGGCAACTGGATCGTCCGGGTGCGTGAATACCGCAATGCGCCGCGCGGTGGGGATCGCTTCCTTCAGCAACCCAAGCCGCTTCGCCCCGATGTCACCTGCGGCGTTTGATACCCCCGTAACGGTCCCGCCAGGTCGACCCAGGCTTTGCACGAACCCGGTTCCAACCGGATCGCCCACGAGCGCCATCACGATTGGGACTTTTGTACCGGTTGCGATGGCGGCCTGAGTGCCGGGAGAATTCACTGCGACGATGAGCTCGATGCCGACACCAATCAGTTCTTCAGCGAGGGCCGGCAGCCGGTCCAGCCGGCCGTCGGCCGAGCGCACTTCCAGCACGAGGTTCTGACCTTCACGATACCCGAGGCTTTCGAGCGCCTGAACGAGCGAGCGGCGCCGACCAGCCGAATCCGAGGGGGTGAGTAAGCCGACGCGACGTATTCCGATGCGCCGCGTCCGCTCCGGCTGCTGCGCGCGCGCCACGAGCGGCCACGCCGCACCTGAGCCAGCGATCACTTTTATGAAATCGCGCCGTCGCATCGAGCCCTCCCCGAAGCGCTGGATCACGTCAACGTCGGCTTGTAATGCCGACGATCAAATCAGGAAATCGCGACCAGCGGAATAGGGTTCAGTCGCCAATTCGCGCCCAGACATCTGAACTCGCATGTCGGCTTGGGGCGAAAGGCTCGCCGCGAGCAATTCGCGTCCGCTCCGTCCCAGAAAGCAAACGTCCCGCGTTGCCAACTGAATCGGCAGCTTTGTGCCACGAGCCGACGAATGCGCTGGCCCAGCAAGATGCGTCGACGGCGACCGCAGATGAGTTTCGCTGGGCGCCGGATGGCTCCTACGAATTGGATGCGGCGGGCGCTGAAAGGTTCGCGCCTGCTGCGGCCGCCGCGCCCACGCGTCCGGCGGAGCCCAAGAAATGATGGGCGATGGAATTGGCATAGTAGCGCACGAGCACCGCCTCGCGCGGGATGGCGCGATAGAGGCCGTCGGCGTCCTCGACGAGACGGCGCAGGGTCAGCATGCGCAGGCCGGACTCGATGGCGTAGTCGAGATCCTGGCGCGGCACGTGGATGTGCGCGTGCCGGCCCTTCAGCTCCTCGATGAGGGCGGCGGCGCGGCCCTTGATGTCGATGAGCGTCAGCGCCTCGCCGGCGGCGCGCTCGAAAACGGTGGCGACGAGCGCCACCGGCAGCACCGGCACGACGGCGCCGATCCTGTCCATGAGCAGGCGGCCGAGATCGGCGATCGCCGCGAAGCGCCGCTCCTCGGGAAGGGCGCGCAAGTCGAGCCCGTGCTCGTCGAGATAGCGGCGCAGCGACACCGGCTCGCCGAACGAGACGCTGGCATAGCCGAAGCGATACCAGCGGCCGGTGAGCTTGAGCCACAGCGACTGCGCCACATAGGCGGCGACCGCCTTCAGCCCGAAGCGCGCGTAGGACACGCCCGCCTCCCTGGCGATCGACTTCGTCAGGTTGCGGTCCTCGATGACCCGGTCGTAGTTGAGGCCGACCGGAATGAATACCACGTCGCGCTCGCCGCGCGGGTCGAAGCGGCCCACGATATAGGCGAGGAGGCCGAGCTTCGGCGCCCGCAGCGCCCCGTCGCGCGTCAAGCCGCCCTCGGGAAACACCGCCTGCGTGACGCCCTCGGCGGTGGCCAGCTGCACGTAGCGGGCGAGCACGCGCCGATAGAGCGGATCGGAGGAATCGCGGCGCACGAAATAGGCGCCCATGGAGCGGATCATCGATTGCAGGAAGACGACGCGCGCCCACTCGCCGACCGCGTACGACAGGGCCGAGCTGCCGGCCGCCAGATAGGTCACCAGCACGTAGTCCATGTTGGAGCGATGGTTGATGACGAAGACGACGGCCGAATCGGGATCGACCTCACGCAGCGCCTCGTCGTTCATGTAGCCGAGGCGGACCCGGTACAGCAGCCGCGACAGGAAGCGGGCGGCGCGTGTGCCGAACTTGAAATAGGTATAGGCCGAGAAGCTCGGCACGATCTCGCGCGCATAGGCCTTGACCTTCTCCATGACGACGGCGCGCGGCGCGCCGGTTTCATCGGCGCGGGCTTCGGCGGCCCGCATCACCTCCTGGTCGAAGACGATGCGGTCGATGAGCCCGTCGCGGCGCGCCAGCTTGAACGGCTGGATGCGCAGGCGAAGCCGCGTGTTGAGCTCGTCGATGGCCTCGTTGATGCGCCGGCGCAGCATGAAGCGCACAGTCGGCACCAGGAGCCGGTCGAACAGCCCGATGGCGGCCAGGATGGCGGCGAGAACCACGAACCATGTCGGCAGTTCGACCGTGCCGCCCATCCTGTCCCCCCGCGCGCTTTTGCGCATGATCCTATCCGAAACCGCGCACACTTTTCGGGATCATGCCCATGATCTTGCGCATGATCTTATCCGAAAACCGCCCACACTTTTCGGGATCATGCGCCAGCATCGCAGAGTTTCACGGGATCGTCATGGGCGGATCACCCTCGTCATCCCGTGCCCGGCGCAGCACGCCCTTCGCGTGGTGCGACGCAGACACGGGAGGCAAGCGGCGCTGATGGCGACCATCAGCATTCGTCATTCGTGGGTGGCGGCAAGCGCGCCTAGAACAGGGGTGGGGCGCCGCCCGCGCGTATCAGCGGGGCGGCCGCCGGTGCTAGGGTCCCGCCCCGATCTCGAAGGAACGCCTGCCCGTGAACACGCATGTCAAAACCGAGCTGCCGCGGCTCGCGCACGAGGTCGAGACCGCCTATGCCTGGTGGCGTCTTGCGGTTGCCGTGCTGCTGTCGACCATCGGCGGCGTCGGCATGTGGTCGTACCAGGTGGCGCTGCCGGCCGTGGAGGCCGAGTTCGGCCTGAGCCGGGCGCTGGCCTCGCTGCCGTTCACCTGGACGATGCTCGGCTTCGGGGTGGGCGGCATCCTCGTCGGCCGCTTCTCGGACCGTTTCGGCATCATGCTGCCGGTGATGGCGGGCGCGCTCGTGCTGGGGCTCGGCTATCTCACGACCGGGCTCGCTCAAGCCTATTGGCAGTATGCCATCGCGCACGGCGTGCTCATCGGGCTTGGCTGCTCGGCCACCTTCGCGCCACTCGTCGCCGACATCTCGCTGTGGTTCACGCGCCGGCGCGGCATCGCGGTGGCGCTGTGCGCCTCCGGCAACTACTTCGCCGGGGCGTTCTGGCCGCCCATCGTGCAGCACTTCATCGAGACCGCCGGCTGGCGCGCCACGTATATCGGCATCGGCGCCGTCGTGGTCGTCACCATGCTGCCGCTGGCGCTGGTGCTGCGCCGCCGCGCCGTTCTGCACGACACCGGCGCGGACGGCGCCGCGACCCACGCCTCGCCCGCCACGCTCGGCCTCAAGCCCGGCATGCTGCAGGGCCTGCTCGCGGTGGCCGGCGTCGGCTGCTGTGTCGCCATGTCGATGCCGCAGGTGCACATCGTCGCCTATTGCGGCGAGCTCGGCTACGGCGTGGCGCGCGGTGCCGAGATGCTGTCGGTCATGATGGCGGCCGGCGTCATCGGCCGCATCAGCTCGGGCTTCTTCGCCGACCGCTTCGGCGGCCTCGCCGCCTTGATGCTCGGCTCGGTGCTGCAGGCCGTCGCGCTCTGCTTCTACCTCGTCTTCAACGGGCTCAGCTCGCTTTATGTCGTGTCGGCCCTGTTCGGCCTGTTCCAGGGCGGCATCGTGCCGAGCTACGCCATCATCATCCGCGAATATTTCTCGCCGCGCGAGGCCGGCACCCGCCTCGGCACGGTGATCATGGCGACGGTCGTCGGCATGGCGCTCGGCGGCTGGCTGTCGGGGGTGATCTTCGATCTCACCTCGTCGTATCGCCTCGCCTTCGCCAACGGCGTCCTCTGGAACCTGCTCAATTTCTCGATCGTGCTGTTCCTGATGCTGCGCTCGGGCGGCTTCGGGTCTGGCCGGCGCGTGCCGGCGGCGGCCTAGCTTACCCCGACCGGCTTGCCGGCCACGACTAGCTCACGCCCACCGGCTTGCCGGCCACGACGATCAGCAGTTCGCCCTCGCCGAGGAGACGCTTGGCCACGCGCCGCGCGTCCTCCGGTGTCACCGCGTCGACAAGCGCGTTGCGGCGGTCGACATAGTCGATGCCGAGGCCCTCGACGGCAATCTGCAAGAGCTGGCTCGCGATCTTGGTCGAAGTGTCGAAATGCAGCGCGTAGGAGCCGATGAGATATTGCTTGGCGAGTCTCAGCTCCTCGGCCTCCGGGCCCTCGGCGGCGAGGCGGCGGATCTCCTCCTTGATGACCGAAATCGACTCGGCCACGCGCTCGTTCTTGGTAGCGGTGCCGCCCGCCAGGATGGCGGCGTGCCGCATCGGCACCAGCGAGGTGGAAATGCCATAGGCAAGTCCGCGCTTCTCGCGCACCTCGCGGAACAGCCGCGCCGTGAATACGCCGCCGCCCAGGATGTGGTTGATCACGTAGCCCGGTATGTAGTCGGCATCGAGCCGGGCGATGCCGTTGCAGCCGAAGCGCACCACCGATTGCGGCACGTCGACATCGATGACGACGCTCTTGCCCAAGCCGGCGGCGACGACCGGCGGCACCGGCGCCAGTTGCGGGGCGGCCGGCAAGGCGCCGAAAATCTGATCGAGCGCACGCCCGAGGGCGGCGGCGTCGATGGCGCCGACCACGGAGATCCGCAGATTGCCGCGCGACAGCTTGGCGTCGCGGTAGCGCACGAGATCCTCGCGGCCGATCCCCGAGATGCTGTCGATGGTGCCGCGCACCGGATGGCCGTACGGGTGGCCCGGAAAGGCGTGGGCATAGAAGGCGCGGGCCGAGAGGCTCTCGGGATTCTGCGCCTCGTGCCTGAGCCCAGCGAGGATCTGGGAGCGCACGCGCTCGACGGCGGAGGCGTCGAAGCGCGCCTCGGTCACCGCCAGCCGGGTGAGCTCGAAGGCCTCGTCGGCATGCTTGACGAGCGTCTTCAGCGAGCCGCGCAAGGTGTCGCGGTCGGCATCGAAATTGAGCTCGATGGCGCGGTCGGCGAGGCGCGTCTGGAAGGCGTCGGAGTCGAGCGGGCCGGCGCCTTCGTCGAGCGCACCCGACGTGAGATGCGCCACGCCCGCCTTGTCGGAGGGATCCTGTGAGGCGCCGCCCAGGAACGCGAACTCCATGGCGACGAGGGGGACGGTATGCTCCTCGACGAGCCAAGCTTCGATGCCGCCCGGCGAAACCACCCGTTCGACGGTGGTGGGCGAGGCGCGGGCGGGCTTGGCGACGATGGTCATGGGCGTGGTCCCGCTGCGGCCGGCCCTGCCTCCGGCAGGAGATAGCCGGTCACCGCGCGGCGCGGATCGAGCACGGCGCGCCCCGCCGCGATGACGTCCTCAGGCGTCACCGCCTCGATGCGCTCGGGCCAGGCGCGCACGTCCTCGATGGTTTCGCCGATGGCGAGCGCCGAGCCATAGACGCGCGCCAGCGTCGACTGGCTGTCCTGCGCATAGAGCATCTCGGCGATCAGCCGCGTCTTGGCACGGGCGAATTCCTCCTCGCCGATGCCGCGCGCCAGGAAGCCGCCCACGCACGCCCCGATGGCGGCCTCGAAATCCTCGAGCGAGACGCCCTCGTTGGGGGCGCCGTAGATGCCAAAGCGCGACGCGTCGACGGCGCTGCCCATGTACCAGGCGCCCACCGACACCGCGATCTCCTTGTCGAGGACGAGGTCGCGGTAGAGCTGCGAGGTGGTGCCACCGCCGACGATCTCGGCCAGGATGTCGAGCGCGAAGGCGTCGCGTCCCTTGGCGGTGATCACCGACGGTGCCAGGAACATCTGGCGCAGCAGCGGCTGCTCGACCTTCACGTCGGTGACGGTGATGCGGCGCGCCGCCTTCGGGTCGGGCTCGAGGGGGCGCCGGCGCTCCGGTCGCTTGCCGGCGCCGGGAATTGCTCCATAGGTGCGCTCGGCGAGCGCCCGC
Source organism: uncultured Alphaproteobacteria bacterium (assembly GCA_963812775.1). Classification (GTDB taxonomy): domain Bacteria; phylum Pseudomonadota; class Alphaproteobacteria; order Rhizobiales; family Beijerinckiaceae; genus CAWEWH01. The sequence continues at coordinate 133,300 of CAWEWH010000008.1, read as the reverse complement.
ACCTCGTCGGCGCTCACGTCGCCCGACACGACCAGGATGGCGTTGGCGGGCGCATAGAAGCGCCGGTAATAGGTGAGCGCGTCCTCGCGCGTCAGGCCCTCGATCTCGTGCATCCAGCCGATGATCGGCTTGCCGTACGGGTGATGGGTGAACAGCGCCGACGACATCGCCTCGCCGAGAATCTCGTCGGGGTCGCTGTCGGTGCGCATGCGGCGCTCCTCGATGACCACGTCGCGCTCCGGCGCCACCACGTCGTCGTCGAAGGCGAGGCCGGTCATGCGGTCGGCCTCGAACTCCATCATGGTGGCCAGATGCTCCTTGGCGACGCGCTGGAAGTAGGCCGTGTAGTCGTAGGACGTGAAGGCATTCTCCTGGCCGCCGAGGGCGGCGACGACATCGGAGAACTCGCCGGCCGGATGCTTGGCCGTTCCCTTGAACATCAGGTGCTCGAGGAAATGCGCGATGCCGGACTTGCCGACCGGATCGTCGGCCGAGCCGTTGCGATACCAGACCATGTGGGTGACGACCGGCGCGCGCCGGTCGGGAATGACCACCACCTCAAGCTCGTTGGCGAGCGAAAAATGCGACACGTTGGGTCCGGCGGCGGGCCGCTGGGCGGGCTCAGCCGCGCCCGTCTTCAAGCCATTGCTGGCGCTATCGAGCATGTCGGGCGTCTCGGGTTTATAGGAATCAAAGCCGCGCGGCACTCCGCAGCGGGTAGACGCCAAGATGGGACGAGAGACCCTTGCCGGGCAAGAGCCGGGGCTAATTTTTCTTCGCGAACAACCCGAGCGGGTCCCAGAACGGGTTTTTGGCCTCCGGTTTGGCCTCGACCACGACGCCGTTGACCTTGGGAGGTTCTCGATAGCCCCTCGGCGGCTCTGTCAGCCCGCGGCGCTCCGGTTCCGGCCCGGTGGCGAGCTTGGGCTTGTCCTTGTCCGGGTCGATTTCCTGGTCGGCCGAAATGTGCGTTCCATCGAGGCCGTCGCCGGTCACGCGCCGCCGCCCGCTGTCCTTTCTGGACATGCCGGCGCTGGCTTCGCTCACAATACCAGCAAGGCCCGAGTTCGGACTGGCGGCACCGCCGCGTTTGCGCCGACTGACCGTCGGGACATGGGTGCCGTCCTCGCCCGCCCCCCGCGCTTCGATCTCCGCCTTCTCCTCGGCGATCTGCTCAGGGGTCTCCGGCCGCAGGTTGGGGTCGGTGGGCCAGGCGCCACCGCGGCCGGCCAAACGCTCCTGGGGCGGCGGCAGGGCGAATTTCGGCGGCACGACGAGGGGGGCCCGCTCCTTGTAGTCGATCGGCGCCTGCTCGGGTGCAATGATGCCGATGGTGCTCAGGGCCTTGCGGGCGAAGGACTCGTCCTGGGCGACGGCCAGGCCGGAAACGGTCGAGAAGGCCGTCACCAAGCCAGTCAGTGCCAGGAAATGCCGGTTCGCGCGACGATTCATCGATCAACCCCATGCCATGGCAGCGCAGAGACTTGGCCGCGTAGAGCGGCCGCTTTGGTCTAAGAGCCTGTCGTTGCGGCGAATATGAGGCGATTCAGGCGCTCGCGCCCGCCCTTACAGCTTCTGGCGGTCGGCCATCGTCCGTCCGCCCCGCTCGCCGACAAGCGAGTCATACAGAAGACCGACAACTCCGGCAACGATGGCCGTGTCGGCCACATTGAAGACATACCAGCTGAAGCTGCCGACGTGGAAATGCACGAAGTCGAACACCGCCCCCCAGACGATGCGGTCGATGGCATTGCCGATCGCCCCGCCGGCGATGAGGCCCAGCGACACCGCGAGCAGCCGCCGTCGCGTCCGCGCCATCCAGATCGAGAGCGCGACCGCAGCCACCGCCGAGCCGACGATCAGCAACCAGCGCCCCAATTGGCTCTCCTGCTGGAAGAGGCCATAGGAAATGCCGCGGTTCCAGACGACGATGATCTCCAGGAACGGCGCGAGCCGGATCGGCTGCACGGCGGCAATGTCAACGACCAGCATGAGCCACAGCTTGCTCGCCTGATCGAGCGCCAGCGTCATCGCCAGCATCAGCGCGCCAAGCCGATGCGCCGGCATCGTCATGAGGCGGTGCGGGCGCGCCATTCGCGCATCGCGTCGGCGTCGCGCGGCGTCAGATCCGGATACTCCGCGTCCTTGCCAACGTCGGGCGAGATTTTCCACGAGCGGGCGCATTTGCGGCCCTCGGCGAGCGCCGGCACCACGGCAACGCCCTTCACGTCCTCGAGCCGGAACGCGGTGGCGGGCCCCGGCCCGCTCTCGATCGTCATGCCCGACGTGATGCACACCTCGGCGAAGTCGATGCCCTTCAGGGCCGCGACGAGTGCGGCATCGTCGAGATAGACGATGGGTGCCGCCTCGAGGCTCGAGCCGATGCGCTTCTGCGCCCGCTCGATCTCGAGCGCGCCGGTGACCGCACGGCGCACCCTGCGGATCAGCGCCCACTTGTCGGCAAGCTTGTCGTCCCGCCAGGTTGCCGGCACGGTAGGAAACTCCTCGACATGCACGGAGCCATGCGGCGAGGGGAAGCGCGCGAGCCACGCCTCCTCGGCCGTGAAGGCGAGGATGGGCGCGAGCCACGGAACAAGGCAGCGGAAGGTCTGGTCGATGACGGTGAGCGCGCTGCGCCGCTTCACGCTCGACCACGGATCGCAGTAGAGCGCGTCCTTGCGCACGTCGACATAGAAGGCGGAGAGCTCGCCGGTCATGAAGGCCGTCAGCAAGGCGACGACGCGCTTGTAGTCGAAGGCCGCATAGGCTTCGCGCACCTGCCCGTCGAGCACGGCGAGGCGGTGCAACATCAGGCGCTCCAGCTCCGGCATCTTCTCGGCCAGGACCTGGTCGTGGCCGTCGAAATGATGCAGCGAGCCAAGCAGCCAGCGCAGCGTGTTGCGCAGCTTGCGATAGGTGTCGGCAAAGGTCTTGAGCACTTCAGGGCCGAAGCGGATGTCGTCCGAGAAGTCGGAAGCGCCGACCCAGAGCCGCAGGATGTCTGCGCCTTGCTTGGAGGCCACCTCCTGCGGCGAGATGACGTTGCCCTTCGACTTGGACATCTTGTCGACGCCCTTCTCGTCGAGGATGAAGCCGTGCGTCAGCACGATGTCGAAGGGCGCGTGGCCGCGCGTGCCGCAGCTTTCGAGCAGCGACGACTGGAACCAGCCGCGGTGCTGGTCGGAGCCCTCAAGATACATGACGTGGTCCGTCGCCTTCCTGGACGTGAGCGGCCCGCCGCGCGGCCGCCGCTTGACCTTGAGATCGTCGCGCACCTCGAGGGTGAAGGCGTGCGTGGAACCCGAGTCGAACCACACGTCGAGGATGTCGTCGACCTTCTCGAAGTCGGCCGGCGCATACTCAGGCTTCAGGAAGCGCGCGCCATCGATATCGGCGAACCAGGCGTCGGCGCCCTCGCGCTCGAACGCCTCGGCGATGCGTTGATTGACCTTGTCGTCCTTGAGCACCTCGCCGGTCTTCTTGTCGACGAAGACGGCGATCGGCACGCCCCAGGCGCGCTGGCGCGACACCACCCAGTCCGGGCGGTTCTCGATCATGCCGCGCATGCGGTTCTCGCCGCTGCCGGGCACCCATGTCGTCTCGGCGATGGCGGTGAGCGCGCGATGGCGCAGCGTGTCGCCTTGCTTGACGCCGCCCGACATGGACCTGATGTCCTTGTCCATGGCGATGAACCATTGCGGCGTGTTGCGAAAGATCACCGGCGCCTTGGAGCGCCACGAATGCGGATAGTCGTGGCGCAGCCTGCCGCGGGACACGAGCATGCCGGCAGCCGCGAGTGCTGCGATGACCTTTTCGTTGGCGTCGCCGTCCTTGCCCTCGTCGTCGATGACGCGGGCGCCGGCGAAGAGCGGCACATCGCTGTAATAGGCGCCGTCGGGCCCGACGGTGTGCGGCACGTCCGGCGGGCCGGCCAGCGTGAAGGTCTCGCGATGCTTGATGAAGGTCGTGTAGTCGTCGGCGCCGTGGCCGGGCGCGGTGTGCACGAAACCGGTGCCGGCGTCGTCGGTCACGTAATCGGCGGCGATGAGCGGCACCGAAAAGTCGTAGCCCTTGCCGGCCAGGGGATGGCGCGCCATGACGCCGGCAAGGGTCCCGGGGGGCACGTCGCCGAGCCGCTTGAACGTCTCGACTCGCGCGGCCTTGAAGACGCCCTCGGCAAGCTTGTCGCACAAGACATAGCGGTCGCCCGCCTTGGCCCAGTTGTCGGCGGGCGCGGCCGTGACCTCGTAGAGTCCGTAGGGGAGGTCGTTGGAATAAACGATGGCGCGGTTGGCCGGAATGGTCCACGGCGTCGTCGTCCAGATGACCACCGCCGCCCCCTGCAGCGAAGGCTCGCGACCGCCGGCGATCGGGAACTTGACGAACACGGTGGGCGAGACGCGCTCCTTGTATTCGACCTCAGCCTCGGCAAGGGCGGTGCGCTCGACCACCGACCACATGACAGGCTTGGAGCCGCGATAGAGCTGGTCGGTCATGGCGAACTTCATCAGTTCGCGGACGATCTGCGCCTCCGCCGCGAACGCCATGGTGGTGTAGGGATGCGCCCAATCGCCTTCGACGCCGAGGCGGCGGAACTCCTCGCGCTGCACGCCGATCCAGTGATCGGCGAAGGCGCGGCATTCGCGGCGGAACTCGATGATCGGCACCGCGTCCTTGTCGCGGCCCTTGGCGCGATATTCCTCCTCGATCTTCCATTCGATAGGCAGGCCGTGGCAGTCCCAGCCCGGCACGTAATTGGCGTCGTGGCCGAGCATCTGCTGCGAGCGCACGACGATGTCCTTCAGGATCTTGTTGAGCGCCGTGCCGAGATGGAGGTTGCCGTTGGCGTAGGGCGGGCCGTCGTGGAGGATGAAGCGCGGCTTGCCCTTGGCGGCCTGGCGCAAGCGGCCGTAGAGGCCGAGATCCTGCCAACGCTTGAGCAATTCGGGCTCGCGCTGCGGCAGGCTGGCCTTCATCGGGAAATCGGTGGCGGGCAGGAACAGCGTCTGCGAATAGTCGCGTGCTTTCGCCGCCGGAGTGGAGAGATCGGTCATGAATGGGCCCGTCCAGCGCATGATCCCGAAAAGCGTGAGCGGTTTTCGGACAAGATCCTGCGCCATGTTCAAAGGTCAGGCCGTGACATGGAACGGCCGGACGATCAAGTAAACGCCGTGAGGGACTCAAGTTGCCGCAAGGCAAGGCTCCCGGCCGCCGCTCAAGCGGAGGCCGGGCCTTTAATTCGTCCTATCGACGGGCGCGCGCGTGTCTGGGCCATGGTGAGCCGTTATAGCAAAGGGGCGACGGCGAATAAAGCCGGTCAGGCGGCGCTGAGATCGCCGACATAGCGCTTGGCGCTCTGCTCCAAGTCGCGCGCCCGATTGTAGAGTCCGTCCGCCTCGCTCACCACGGTGGCGGTGCCCGCGGCCGTCCGCTCGGCCGTCTCGCCCAGCACCTTGATGGCGTCGCGCGACGCCGCCGAATACGACACGGCGGAGGTGACGGCCTGCGCCATCTCGGCGGTGGCGGCGGTCTGCTGACCGATCGAGGCGGCGATGCCGCTGGCCATCGTCTCGATGGCCGCGACCGTCTCGCCGATGTCGGCGATGGCTTTGACGGCCTTGCCGTTGGCGTCCTGCATGGCGGCGATCTGGGTGGAGATCTCGCCGGTGGCGCGAGCCGTCTGGGAGGCAAGGCTCTTGACCTCCGAGGCCACGACCGCAAAGCCGCGGCCCGCCTCGCCGGCGCGCGCCGCCTCGATGGTGGCGTTGAGCGCAAGCAGATTGGTCTGCGCCGCGATGGCCGAGATCAGCGTCACCACCTCGCCGATCTTGGCGCCCGAGGAATTCGAGCGCGCCGACGAGGACGCGCGTCTCGCCGACCTTGCGCACGGCGTTGCCGGTGACGGTGAGGCCATGCGTGACCTGCTGGTCGATGGCGGTGATGGCCTGCGACAGCTCCTCGGCCGCCGCCCCGACCGCCTCGATGTTGCGGGCCGCCGATTCGGACGCCTGCTGCGCCGCCCCGACCTGGCTTGTCGCGGTGTCGGCGGCGCCGCGCATCAGCTCGGCGCTGGAGCGCACCGTCGAGATGGCGCCGGTGATCTCGCCGAGGGTCGAGGAGACGGTCTTGTCGAGCTCGCTCGAGATGCGTGTCACCAGCGCCTTGCGCTCGCGGTTGGAGGTTTCGCGCGCCACCTGCGCCTCGCGCTCGTTGTCCTTGCCGCGGGCCAGCGACTGGCGCATGCTTTCGAGCGCGGTGACGATGCGGCCGATCTCGTCGCTGCGCCTGCCGAAATCGATCGGCGTGTGCAGCACGCCGTCGGCCATGCCTTGGATGGACGCTTCGAGGCGCTGCAGCGGCTTCACCGCGCGGCCGGTGACGAGCACGATGGATGGCACCATGACCAGGGCGATGAAGATGAGCCCGAGGACAATGAAGTCGAAGAAGGCGCCCTCGGCGGTTATCGTGTCGGCCCGGTCGAGGAAGAGGCCGATGATCACCGCCGAGCCGGCATCGCCAGGCTTCACGGCGATGTAGCGTGTCAGGTAGGCCTTGCCGTCGAACGTCAGAGGCTTGAGCGGGTGATCTACGTCGTCGGCGAGCCGCTCGGGCTCGCCCGGGATCCGCGCCGGCATCGCCGACTTGATGAGCGGCGCCATGGCGTCCGGCAGGGTGGAATGCACCACCTCGCCCTTGACGATGAAGGCGAGATCGAGATGCGTGCGCTCCTTGATGCCCCTGAGCAGGGCCTCGCTCAGTTCCGCCCCAACGAGAACCGCGCCGACCGTCTTGTCCTGATCGCGCATCGGCATGGCGGCCAGGAACAAGAGCTTACCCGAACGGGTCCCGAAGCGGAGCGCGGTGACCGTGTTGACCTTGCTGAGGGCCTCGCTCAGGACCTCGTCGCCGAGATCGTCGCCGAGCCGGCCGGGATCATGGCCGCGGGCCACGACAACTCCCCTCTCGTTGGTGAACGACAATGTGCTGACGGCGCCGTCGACACGTTTGAGATGGGCCAGCATGTCGAGCGCCAGGATGGTGCGCTGTAGCTGGTCGCCGCCGAAGAACGTTCCGACCGTGACTTGGCGTTCGACGATCGCGAGGTTCTTGGCCATGCGCTGGGTCATGACCTTGAGGTCTTCGGCGAGCTGTGCCGCCTGTCCGTCGATGCGGGCGCGATTCCCTTCATTCGTCGCCTTGCGCATGGCCCATAGGCCAAGCGCCGCCGCCAGCAGCGTTCCAGCGGTGAACAGCAAGACGGCCAGGAGGGCCAGCTTTCCCCGAATTGTCATCCGTGATCGCGATACGCGCCCATTGCTCAATCAAATTTTCAGCATATTGGCGTGGGCGTGCTAATTCGGGGTTAAGGAACCCGGCGCCCATCGCCGCAACTGCCTCGACAGGGCAGCCATTTGCTAACGCCGGTTTACCCTTGCGGGTGGCGCGCGCTCTAGCCGATCAGCGAGGGCGGCGCGGCCGGCAGCGCAGCAAGCAGCCGGCGCGCCTCGGCGCTGTCGCGGTGCATCCGTGCGATGAGCGCGTCGGCCGAATCAAACCGCTCCTCGCCCCTGACGAAGCCGCAGAACTCCACCGCCACGTCCCGGTCGTAGATGTCGGCATCGAAGTGGAAAATGAAGACTTCGAGCAGCGGCGCGCCGTTGTCGAAGGTGGGGCGCCGGCCGAAGCTCGCCACGCCATCATGAACGGCGTCGCCGACGGCGATGCGCACCGCATAGATGCCGTGCCGCAGGCGGCAATCGTCGGGGAGCCGCACATTGGCGGTGGGAAAGCCGAGCGCGCGCCCGCGCTTGGCGCCGTGGTGCACGCGGCCCTGCACGAACCAGCGATAACCAAGCAGCTCGTTGGCATGGGCCACCTCGCCTGCCTCCAGCGCGGCGCGCACGCGGCTCGACGAGACGGGCGTGGCGTGATCGGTCACCGGGCTCACCACGACGACCGGGAAGCCAAGGCCGCGGCCGCGCTCCGACAGCAGCGCCGGCGAGCCGCCGCGGGCTTTGCCGAAATGGAAGTCGTGGCCGATCGCTATTCCGGCGATGCCGAGCCGCGCCACAAGCAGACCTTCGATGAAGGCCTCAGCCGTGGTGCCGGCCATCGCCGCGTCGAAGGTGCCGACGATCATGCCGTCGAGATTCCAGCGCGCCAGGATGGTCGCCTGCACGGGCTGCGGCGTCAGGCGGAAGACAGGTTCGGCGGGGCGGAAGAAGGTGCGCGGATGCGGCTCGAAGGTGAGCACGGCCGCCGGCCGGCCGAGGTTTGCGGCAAGCGTCTGGGCGGCCGTGATGACGGCGCGATGACCGCTGTGCAGCCCGTCGAAATTGCCGATGGCGATGACCGGCCGCTCGAGCCCGACGGGCAAGGGGGCGTCGAGGCGCGCGACCAAGAAGCGGTCGCCACCGTGACGTTTTTCCAAGGGCTCGGCCATCTCGCTGCTGGGCTCGGCCATCTCGCTGCTAGTCATTCAAGGCTGGATGAGCCGCGACGCGGCCGGGCGGTAACTGACAACAAGCCATGACCGGGTCAAGCGCGCGACTTGCGGCCGGGCACCATCACCCAGGCCTCCCCTTCGAGCACCGGCTTGCCGTCCATGACGCAGTCGCAGAACAGCCGCGCGCGGCGCTTCTCCGCCACGAGCTCGACGATCTCGGCCGAAGCCGTCACCACGTCGCCGATGCGCACCGGGGCCAGGAATTGCAAGGTCTGCGACAGGTAGACGGCCCCCGGGCCCGGCAATTTTGTGCCGATCACCGCCGAAATCAGGCCGGCCGTGAACATGCCGTGGGCGATGCGCTGGCCAAAGCGGGTGCCGGCGGCATAGCGCTCGTCGAGGTGGATCGGGTTGTTGTCGCCGGTGACGCTGGCGAAGCTGGTTACGTCGCTTTCCATCACCGTCCGCATCAGGGTCTCGCGCATGCCGATGCTGAGATCTTCGAAGGCATAGGTGCGCAACATGTCGCGGTTCTGCTCCGGTGGACCCCGCCCTTATGACCGATTTGCCGGGGCTAGCGGGCTGAATCTGAGGTCCGCCAAGCCATCGATTGGCGTCCGGCGAGCTTCAAATTCAAAAAGCACACGAGAATCAAGCCTTTTACAGTGTCGCTCACGGTGCGAAACTTGATCCAATGCCGCCTCAACGACAGGCGAATCGCGGAACTGTCACACTTGCAACGGCCTCAGGGTGCCGTAGCGGCGGACCGATCAATACGCAAAAGTCACCATACACTGTTGCGGCAGGTCCCATTAACTGCTTCGAAACGGCCTTTTTATAACGTGGCCCGGTGGGTAAGGCGCGAGCGCGCCTCATTTCAGGGACGCGCCGGCCGACTTTCGGTGCGAGCGGAGCGAATCATGGCTCTTGATCTGTCGATGCCGATCCTCGTGGTCGATGACTACCAGACCATGGTTCGGATCATCCGCAATCTCTTGAAACAGCTTGGATTCGAAGACGTGGACGATGCGCCCGACGGATCGAGCGCGCTGGCCAAGATGAAAGAGAAGAAGTACTCGCTCGTCATCTCCGACTGGAACATGGAGCCGATGACGGGCTACGAGCTCTTGCGGCAGGTGCGCACCGACGAAGGGCTGCGCAGCGTGCCCTTCATCATGGTGACGGCGGAATCGAAGACCGAGAACGTCATCGCCGCCAAGAAGGCCGGCGTGAACAATTACATCGTCAAGCCCTTCAACGCGCAGACCCTGAAGGCGAAGATCGAAGCGGTGTGCGGCGGCTAGTGTCGCGATTCCAAAATTCGCATGATCTTGATGGAGGCCTCGTAGCGAATTTTGGAATCAAAGCGACACTAGAAGAGATTGTTTCTAGTGTGCTTTTCGAATTTGAAGTTCGCGAGCTAGCTGATCCAGGCAATGTAGCGAACTTCAAGTTCGGCACACTAGCCCCAGCATCAACGGGATTTTCGAAAGGCCGGCCTCAGCGCCGGCCTTTTCGTTTGCGGGACGCGCCGTGCCTATCGGCGGCTCGACCTCCGGGCCGAGGTGCGCGTCGACTTGCGGGTGGCGCGCCGCGCCGACGGGCGGCTCGAACGCCGCCGCGCCGGCACCTTCTTGCCCTTGCGCCGCGCCTCTGAGAGCCCGATGGCGATTGCCTGCTTGCGGCTCTTCACCGTCTTGCCGCTCCGGCCGCTCTTCAGCGTTCCCTTCTTGCGCCGGCGCATGGCGCTCTCGACGGTCTTCGAGGCTGCGCGGGAGTACTTTGCCATGTCGCTCTCCTTCGCTGGCGGCGTCGCATGCCGGAACGGTCAAGGACCACTGAAAAATGGCGACAGGCCCGCGAAGGTTCCCAATCGCATCGATGCGAAAGGAGCGGCCCGACGCATGGGCCGCCGCGGCAACGGCGCATCCATGCGTTGGCTCAGTGCTGCCGACGGCCGTTGCCGCGCGGCTCGTCGCCGCCGCGGCCGGCAAGATCCGATGCCCAGGATTTCGAGCCGCGCGCGGTCGATTCGCTCATCGAGACCGGGCACGCGGTAATCGGCTGGCGTCGGTATCGGGATCGGCTCGCGCGGCCGCGTCTCGAGATAGAAATGCACCGCGATGCAATGCGCGACAAGCTCGGGCTGCAGATCGAGCACGCGGCCGATCTCGCGCACCGTCAAGCCGTCCGGCGAGCGCGCCACGGCGGCGACGATGTCGAGAAAGAGATGATAGGCCTTCGAGCCGTTCTTGCCGCGCACTGTCACAACGCTTGTCCCGATCGCCATTGCCGAGAGCCACGCCTCATCGAAGCGCGCGGCGGCGATCTGCTCTAAGGGCTCGCGCACCGATTGCGTATGTCAAAAGACATACGCCGGCATGAGCACGATGGTTGACGTGGCTATGGCTATCGTTGCTGCGGCGCGAGCCGCACCGCATCCCGCAGCATGGCGGTGGTCACGTGCTTGCCGGAGCCGTCGATGACCTCGACGCATTGGCGATTGATGACCTCGCCTTCGAGCACCGCCTGGGCGGCGAGCTCCCGGGCGGCTTCGGCGGCCTGCCGGCGAGCGGTGGCCTCGTCGGGAAGCTCCCGCCCTTCCTCGTCCTTGCTGGTCGCGTCGGCTTCCCGGAGATGGAAGAAATACCGGGGCATTTGTCGCTCCTCGGGCCTCCCCGGTGAGGGAACGACGCGAAACTGCCGTGGTTCCAGAGACGCCGCGGGTCGGTGACCGCGCCTTCGGAACAATTCCTGGAACAATTGCGTACCGTTCCGGCTCATCCATCGGAAGCCGGGCCTCGAGCTCGGGCGTTGAAGGTATTGGCACCATGCATGCACGACTGGCCGAGATCGACGTTCTCGCCCGCAAGCTCAGCCAGGTGGGACCGCTCGCCCGCGAGGAGCGGGCCGCCATCACGGCGCTGCCGGTGACGCTGAAGGACTTCGATGCCGACGAGGACGTGGTGCGCGAGGGCGACATCCCGACCGAGTGCGCCATCCTGCTCGACGGCTTTGCCTGCCGCTACAAGATGCTGGCGAGCGGCCGGCGACAGATCCTGTCGTTTCACCTGCCGGGCGATATCCCCGATCTGCAGAGCCTGCACCTGAAGATCATGGATCATGGTCTGGCGACGCTGCTGCCGAGCAAGGTGGCGCTGATCCGCCACGAGCGCGTGCGCGAGTTGATCGCCCGCTTCCCGCGCATCGGCCAGACGTTCTGGCGTGACACTTTGGTCGACGCGGCGGTGTTCCGCGAATGGATCGTCGTGGTCGGCGGCCGCCCGGCGGCGGGGCGCACGGCACATCTCCTGTGCGAGCTGTTCCATCGCTTCCGCACAGCCGGCCTGACCACCTCCAACAGCTTCCAGCTGTCGTTGACCCAGCAGGAGCTCGGCGACGCCCTCGGCCTGTCGCTCGTGCAGGTGAACCGCAGCATTCAGAAACTGAAGCGCGAGGGGCTGATCCGCATCCGCGATGGGCTCGTCACCATTGTCGACTGGGGCGGCCTGCAACGGCGCGCCGAGTTCGACCCGACTTATCTGCATTGCTAGTAGCGCTGGCGCGCCTCGCCGCGATTGCCCCGCTGCCACTCCTCCACCGCCCAGCGTCAGGCCGGCGATGAAATGCTGCTGCATGAGGAAGAACAACGAGAGCGGCGGGATGGCGGCGATGAAGCCTGCGGGAGACACGATCTGGCCAATGCGGAACGCCCCCTGGGCGGCTCTCCCGCGACGATAAGCCGGACGTGCTCTAGCTGCGCTTGATCTGGCTTTCGCGCACCATGCGCTCATAGCTCTCGCCCGCCGTCTTGATGCGGTAGAGCGGCTCGCCGCGCATGTCGGGAGGCAATTGCCGGATGATCTGGAACTGACCGTTCGGCCGCAACTGCGACGGCATGCCGGCAAACACCACCGACTGCCCGACGTTGAACTTGTGGGTCATCGTGTCCTCCAGCAAGCGACCGGCATGTCCCGGCGGCCGGGACATGCCGGGCATTTCAGAGGCGCCGGTCAGATCAGCTCGATGTCGCTCGCGGCCTGCTTGCCGCGCTCGCTGACCACTTGGAACTGCACCTTCTGGCCCTCGCTCAGCATCGGAATGCCGGCGCGCTCGAGCGCGCTGATATGCACGAATACGTCCTTGGAGCCGTCGTTCGGCTGGATGAAACCGAACCCCTTCTGCATATTGAAGAACTTAACCGTACCTTGAGCCATGCTGGCCTCCTTGGTTGTGCGCACGAAGGCGCGTTCTGCCGCGCCACAAAGCGCGTCAGGCCGACGATCCGAGTTTTTGGGTGTCTTGGAAGGCGATCCCAAGGGACCGAGCGGCAAGGCAGGCCGAAAAACTTGAACGCGCTCTCGTACGCCTTTGACCGATCCGCGTCAACAAAAGTAACGGCGCAGGCCACGTCACGCGTGCGGCTGGCCGCCGTCATCGCTCTCGTGCGAGAGCCGCTCGAAGTCCGCGATAACCGCGGCGATCAGCTTCTGCCTGCGCGGATCCTCGGCCGCCAGCGAGGCGGCGAAAAGGTTCAGCAGGTAGCGCGCCTTCGCGGCGGCGTCGTGCCAGTTTTCGGCTGGCGAGGCAATCAGCTGCGTCTCGAGTTCGTCTTGGCGCGTGCGCAGCGCTTCGCGATCGGCAGCCACGTCGGCGAGCAGGCGCCGAAGGTCAGTCGCCTTCTGGGCGACCATGCCGCGGTGACTGTCGAGATCGATCGTCTTGTCGGTCATCGTGCGCCCCTTGGGCATGGCGCCTATAGCCAAGCGCACCGACCTATCTGGTCTTGGCGTCGCGCGGCAGGTGGCGGCTGTAGTCGCTCTCTCGTTTGCCGCGTTCCTGCGCCAAGGTCTCGTAGGCCTGCTGTTCCTCGGTCGACAGCGAGACGCGCTTGACGGGTGCTGACTTTTTCGAAGGCTTGCGCGCGAAGCGCTGTTTGGTCTCTTTCACGAAATCGGTCTCAGGTTGAGCGGTGGATGGAGGGTCCGCGGTGATGACAAGACAGGAATAGCATAAGGCCACCCTCCCGCCAGCGTTCGAGAGTCTCAGAAATCCGGTAGTGCCACTTCATAGGAACCGCGCGGCCCACGCGCATAGACCCTGGCGGCGGCCGCGCAAATCCGATCACGGTTAACGTCGAAGGCGTGCAGCAGCCCTGCCTCGTCCGCGGAGGCGTGAGGGTCGACTTTCATCAGGGCATCAGCCGTCACAAAGAACGATCGTTCCATGGAGGTATCGTGCCCCCAGAATTGGACGGCACGACGCGTCGCGTCATAGGCGCGGCTGTGATTGGGAAAACTCAGCGTCACAATGGCGAGCCAACCTCAAGAGCCTGAGCGGCCACTGGTATCATAGGGTTCGCGACATAGCCACCAGCGCGATGATGGTGCGCCGGGAGACAAGGGCGCTCGATGCAGCCGCGCTGGCCGCCGCGCATACCCGCTGGACTTCGGCTAAATCTTCGACTTTGCTAGGATCTCGGCACAAGCACGCGCCACGCCAAAGGTCGCGTCCTTGCTTCCCGGCATCGTGGCGAAGCCGCTCTTCGTGACGACGGTGTCGCGGTCCCACGAATTCGCCTTGTTGAGCTCGGCGAGGCTTGCCGCAACGTTGACTTGTTGCAGGAAGCGGTCGGCGCAGATCGGCGCGAGCGCGCTCACGACGGCCGCCTGGACGCGTTGGCCAGCCTCCCGATCCGCCGAGCTGGCGGTGGTCCAGCCGCCGAAGCCGAATCCGACGATCATCGTCAGCGCCGCGCCGCCTATGGCGCCCCACACGGCGGGTTTGAACTCTGCAGGAAATTTCATGTCATCCTCCCTTGCTGGTTGTTCGGACTAAGGCTTATGCGCGCCGCCGGTCCGGCACCCAGTGAACGGCCGACATGTCGCGTCCAATGCACCGGCTGCCCGTGCAAGCCAAGCGCCCAGGTCCTCGCAGAGGGACAAAGGGGCGCTTCAAGACAAAACAGGACAAGGTGATTGGGTGCGCATGCGCTCTCCGCAGGCGGGAGCGCAGAAGCGTCTCTCAGCCACCGGCGCCTCGGTTCGTTGCCGGTGATGCTTCATCATAGCACAAGCGAGGCTGCTCCCTCTGAGCACTATTGCTCACTTTTGAGGGGCGCTGCTGGCATCGACCCGGCGGGACCGAGGGGGGCGCCGTTGATCGTTGTCGGCAACGGCACCGTGCATCGAACGAAAGACGACGCACAAACCGCCATGCGCCAATTGAAGGATTGCAACCCCTAGGAAATCGTCGGCGAGATTGCCAAGGACGAGATCGCCGCAGGACGCGGCGCAGCGCGATGCGCTCAGCCGAAGCTGCTGCCGCCTTCGCGCGGCGGCCCGCGGAAGGCGCCCGGCCTTGCCGGACCTGCGCCAGGACGGGTGCGTTCCGGTCGCTTGGGCGCCGGCAACAATCCCTCGCGCTGGGCCTTCTTGCGGGCGAGCTTGCGGGCGCGACGGATCGCCTCGCCTTTTTCCCGCGCCTTTCGCTCGGATGGTTTCTCGTAGGCCTTGCGGCGCTTCAACTCCCTGAAGATGCCCTCCCGTTGCATCTTCTTCTTCAGCACCCGCATAGCTTGGTCGATATTGTTGTCACGGACGAGAACCTGCAATTGAACGTCCAACGTTTGTCTTGGTCGAAACCCTCATCACGGCGTGATTTCTTGTTCGACAACACTTTTTTGAGGCAGTGCCCTGTCATAACACAAATTGCCTGAAGGCAACCGCATCTCTCGGATCGAGGTTCGGACACTCAGCTCTGCTGAGCGGCTCGCTTCAGCACCGCGTCGACGATGGCCATGGCGCCAGCGCTTTTCGGGTCGAGCAGCTCGCGGCTGATCGGCTGGCTCGGCCCCGGCACCCAATAATCCGCGGCAACGGGCAGTGTCAGGCGCTCCTGATGCGTCCTGTCCAGGTAGAGGTGCAAGCCGATGCAGTGCGCCACCACGTCGGGCGCGACGTTCAGCTTTCCGGCAATCTGCTCCACGCTGATTGGCCGCCGGGCCTGGCCGACAACCGCGAAGATGCGAAGGAAAAGGTAGTGCGTCTTCAAGCTGGCGTAAGGTCGATTTATGCGTGCTCGAAGCTCATGCGGAGCACCCACGACCGCGAGACAGGGCGCCTGGATAAAGCCGAGATACAGGTGAATATAGGAACGTCACGGCCGTGTTCCAGGCCGCCTGGGTCGGTGCTTCGCGCGCATAGCGCCGCAAGCCGCAGGATCCGGGCAAGCGCGAGCCTATCGACAAGCCGAAAAAGCAAAGGGCCACCCGGATCGTGACCCTGGGCGACCCCTTTGTCCCTTAGGACACGCCGCATCATGCTATTGCAACGGCCCAATCCTGCGACGGTTCCGTGACCGACTTGTTTGGCGCAAGGCCAGGTTCACGAACTGTGTCGACGCATTCGATCGCGAGCCGCCTCAGGATCGCGTCCGACCGTCCTGCGATCCGTGTTCGACCGCGAGCGCCGCTGAAAATGCCTCTCGATAGCGCGCCACATAGGCGTCGAGCTGCCGGCGCCGATACTGCATGATGAAGCGGGGATGCTCCAGCGCCTCGATGCGCGCGAAGAAGCCGTGCTCGGTGTTGAGCTCGTCGATGACGCGCTTGTTCTTGCCGGTGCCGAGGATGATGGCCACGTCGCGCCGCGCCCCGAAGGCGATCTGCGCCTGAAGCGTCTCGACGATGAACGGACGCACCGCCTTCAGCAAAGCGGGGTCGTCATAGAAGTTGAAATTGTTGCCGGCCCGCGTGAAGCCAAAGGGGCAGAGCGCCGAGAGATAGACGCCGCCGAAGAATTGCTGGGGCCCACCGCAAGCGGCGACGACGCGGTAGACGAATTCCGACGACAGCTCGCGCCGCTTCAGAAGATCGTTGTCGATGCCGCAGGACGCCTCGAGCGCCACCGGATCGGTGAAGGCGATGCCGGTGGTGCCGCCGCCGAAGCGTCCTGGATTGATGCCGAGCACGAGCGTGCGCGGCCGCTCGTCGCTGAAGAAGGCGAACAGGAATTTCTCGACCAGCGCCATGGTGGCGGGCTCGGCGTAGGGGTTGAGCAGCGCGATGCCGGCCGGCAGGCGGGCGGTGAGCTTCAGACGGCGGTAGAAGTCGAGGGCGCGGGCCGCGAAGGTCATCGGACCCAGATCACCACACCAGCGTCTCGATCACCGCCCAGGGGCGCGGCTGCTGCCTCCCGGCCCAGGTCGCGATGCGCGCCGCATCGAGGGGACCGTCGGCGAGGCCGAGCTCGTGGGCGTGGATGCCGCGCGCCACGAACAGGCACGGAAAGCCCATAGCGGCGGCGCCAGCCACGTCCGTGCGCAAGGCGTCGCCGATGGCCAGCACCCGATTGTGCGCAACGGCGGCGCCGCGCAGCTTGGCGGCGCGCCGCAGCGTCTCCTCGTAGACCGGCGCGTGCGGCTTGCCGGCATAGATGACGGCGCCGCCGAGCGTCTCGTAGAAGGCGGCGATGGCGCCGGCGCAGGGAATGAGCTTCTCGCCGCGCTCGACCACGAGGTCGGGATTGGCGCAGATCATCGTGAGGCCGCGTGCCGCGGCGATCTCCAACGCGCCGCGGTAGTCCTCCGGCGTCTGCGTCTCGTCGTCATCGAAGCCCGTGCACACGATGTAGGCGGCGTCGGCCGGCCCGACGAAGCGGACATCGAGGCCGGCATAGATGGGCTGGTCGCGCTCCGGCCCGATATGAAAGACAGCTTGGCCGGGCCGCGCCGTCACCTCCATGCGGGTGAGATCGCCCGACGAGACGATGTCGTCGTAGGCGGCAGGGTCGCCGCCCAGCCGTTCGATCATGGCGGCGACGCGGTCGGCGGGACGCGGCGCGTTGGACACCATGATGACGGTGCCGCCCTTCTGCCGAAAACGCTCGAGCGCCGCGCAGGCGGCCGGATAGGCGCGCCGGCCGTTGTGCACGACGCCCCACACATCGCAGATGATGAGATCGAACTGGTCGGCGACGGCCGCGAGGCCGGCGAGCGCCGGCACGCTTGTCGATGATGGCTCAGGCATGGCGAGGCGCCGTCGCCGATCGCAGCCGCGATGTCAAGCGCCGGCGCGGCGCAGGAAGGCGCGGAAGGGCCGCCGGTCGGAAGGTGCCGGCGCAGACGCGGGCTCGGACGGCGCCTCGGCGGCGGGCCTTGCGGCGCCGGCCGCCCTGGTGCCCGCGGCGGCGCCCGGCGCATAGACCTCGGCCCTCACCGGACGCGGCGCGCCGAACAGAAAACCCTGCGCCAGCGGCACGTCGAGATCGAGGAGCTCGGCCACCGTCGCCTCGCTCTCCACTTTCTCGGCAATGAGCGCGATGTCGGCGCGCTTGAGCATGGCCGGGATGTCGGCGGGATGAATTTCGGCCGCCACGCCGGCGCCGTCGCCGAGCAGCATGGCGGCTGGGATTTTCACGAAGCGCACGCCCTTGTCGGCGAGCAGCACCGGGTCGAGGCGCAAGTCCTGGACGCGGTCCATGGAGAGGCGCACGCCCTTGTCGACCAGGGACGCAAGGGCGCCGGAGCGTTCGGCATCCAGGGTGCGGAAGGCGCGCTGCGGCAACTCGAAGATCAGCCGCGCGATGGTCTCGGCGTCGCTCTCGGCGAGCCGCAGCAGCACGCGCAGGAAGCCCGGTTGCGCCACAGCGACGGGCGAGATATTGCAGGCGACGGAGGCGGCGCCGCCGCGCGAGAGGTACCTGGCGATTTTCAGCGTGCGGGTGACGATGCGCTCGTCGAGGGACGCCGACATGCCGCGCCGCTCGGCGAGCCCGAGAAACTCGGCCGGCGCCAGAAGCTCGAAGGCGTCGAGACGCACGCGGCCCAGCGCCTCGTAGAGCCTCACCTTGCGCTGCGGCAGGGTGACCACGGGCTGCAGGTGAATTTCGATCCGATCGGCACTGATGGCGGCGAGGACCGCATTTTCCCGGGCACTGTCGTGCGCCGCCACTTGCGGCTGCGGCTCTCGCGCCGGGCCCGCCTCATGAGGCTGCTCGAACAGCCCCTGCTCGGCGCCGTCGGCCTCGGCGGTCGTCACCGCCGCCGCGACGGCCGGCACAGGCTCGGCCTTGAAGGGTGGTGGCGCCGCCTCCTCAGCCTTGACGAGCGCGGGGGCGGCAGCCTCCGGACTTTCGGCCAAGTGTCGAACCGGCTCGCGCGTCTCGGCTGGCGCCTCGGCGGGCCCGGGCTTGTCGCCGGCGGCGGGCTTGCCGCCGAGATGCTCGTCGTGGGCGGCAACCGTCTCGGCAATATCCTTCATCAGGCCCCCGAGGAGCCCGATCTCGGCCGTCAGCTCGCTCAGATTGTTGCGCGTGCTGGCGGTGCCGTGGCGCTCCACCGCGGCAATGCGGGCTTCCACGGTGCCGAGCCGCTGCAGCACCTCGTCGAGGGCCGCCAGCATGGCGTCGTCCTCGGCGCGGGTGTTGCGCGGCGCGGGCGCGGCCGGCCGCGCCCTGGGGATGGCGGCGCCGGCCGCCAAGGCGGCCAGAAGCGCAAGCCCGAGGGCGGCGGCCGCGCCCCAGGCCGCTTGCCAGGCCCCGACCAGGACGGTCGCGCTCGCGCATGCGAGGATGCCGGCCAGGATAGCGAGGATCGTGCGGCGCCTGCCCCGCCCCGCCCGCCGGTCACCCGAAATGTGCGCCAATGCCGTCCCTCGCCTCCGCCTTCGCGTCGCCGCGAATTCAGGCTCCGATTCTGACGCCAAACCGGCCTGGACGCCATTGCCGCCCCGGCATCGCGCCCACAGATGTCCCGTATCGATTCTGTTGCAGGTCCGATCCTGCCGCATGTCACTGCGGCCGGGGTCCGTGCTAGATGATGGTCGCTTCAGGCATTGCGGAAGGTTTGAGACATGTCCCTCGCGCACGATCAACGCCGCCAGGCTCCGGCGGCCGTTCCCAACGATCTCGAAGCCTTCTGGCTGCCGTTTACCCCCAACCGCGCCTTCAAGAAGAACCCGCGGCTCATCGCCGGCGCCAAGGACATGCACTACTTCACGCCGGACGGCCGCAAGATCCTCGACGCATCAGCAGGCCTGTGGTGCTGCAACGCCGGGCACAACCGCGACCCCATCGTGCGCGCCATCCAGCAGCAGGCCGGCGAACTCGATTTCGCGCCCGTGTTCCAGTTCGGGCACCCCAAGGCCTTCGCGCTTGCGGCGCGCGTCGCGGCGCTGGCACCTGGCGATCTCGACCACGTCTTCTTCTCGAACTCAGGCTCGGAGGCCGTCGACACGGCGCTGAAGATCGCACTCGCCTACTGGAACATTTCCGGCAAGGGGTCGAAGACGCGGCTCATTGGCCGCGAGCGCGGCTATCACGGCGTCGGCTTCGGCGGCACGTCGGTGGGCGGCATCGTCAACAACCGCAAATTCTTCGGCTCGCTGCTGGCCGGCGTCGACCATCTGCCGGCCACCTACAATCGCGACGAACAGGCCTTCAGCCGCGGCGAGCCGGAATGGGGCGGCCACCTCGCCGACGAGCTGGAGCGCATGGTCGCGCTGCACGACGCCTCCACCATCGCGGCCGTCATCGTCGAGCCGGTGGCCGGATCGACCGGCGTGCTGCCGCCGCCCAAGGGCTATCTCGAGCGCCTGCGCGCCATCTGCGACAAGCACGGCATCCTGCTCGTCTTCGACGAGGTCATCACCGGCTTCGGGCGACTTGGCTTTGCGTTCGCGGCGGAGCGCTACGGCGTGGTGCCCGACATGATCACCTTCGCCAAGGGCGTCACCTCCGGCAGCGTGCCGATGGGCGGCGTCATCGTGCGCAAGTCCATCCACGACGCCTTCATGAAAGGCCCGGACCACGTCATCGAATTGTTCCACGGCTACACCTATTCGGCCCATCCCCTCGCCTGCGCGGCGGGGCTCGCGACCCTCGACCTCTATCGCCAGGAGGACCTCTTCGCGCGCGCCCGCGCCTTCGAGGAAGTGTGGGCCGACGCCATCCACGGGGTCGCCGGCCTGCCGGGTGTTCTTGACGTGCGCACCGTCGGGCTGACGGCCGGCATCGACCTCGCGCCCATCAAGGATGCGCCGGGCAAACGCGGCTACGCGGCCATGGAGAAGGGCTTCCACGAGGAAGGCATCATGGTGCGCATCGCCGGCGATACCCTGGCCCTGTCGCCGCCCTTGATCGTCAGCGAAAGCGACATGGGCGAGATCGCCGACAAACTGAAGCGGCTCATCACGGCCGTCGCGTGAACCCGGCAGCCTCGCCGGACTGACGCAAGGCCAGCGCCTGGCCCTGCGGGCATGGGCTGCGCCGGCGCGTTGCCGGGGGTAGCCACCCGCCGAAGGCGGCCTTGAAGAGCGCCGAAAACTCGCAGCAAATTGAACCGATTGCGAGCATGGTCGGCGCTGCTCAACCCTTGTGCCTGCGACATTATTGACATTCGACCGGTTCGGCTTCAGGTTTTGCTCGATCAGGTTTTTTGGCTGCCTTGCTCTGCCGCTTCCCTCTTGGGGCCGCGCTACAAGTCACTCCCCAAAAACTGCGATTGTCGGCCGCCGTCCGACAATTTGACGGCGGAAGCAGATGCGGGAGGCGCACCTGCTCACTTCATGGAGGCCATTGTGGCGCAGGGCACTGTAAAGTTCTTCAACACCCAAAAGGGCTATGGATTCATTCAGCCCGATGACGGCTCGAAGGACGTTTCGTCCATATCAGCGCGCTCGAGCGCGCCGGCATCCCGCCCCTGCGGGAGGGACAGAAGATCAAGTACGAGATCGTCACCGAGCGCGGCAAGCAGGCCGCCGGCAACATCCAGCTGATCTGATTCCAGCAATCGGCGAGCCGTGACGGCAATCGGAGGCCGACCGGCCTCCGAGCGCAGGCGCGCGCCCATAGCCGACGGCGGAATTCCGACCTTTTCTCATCGCTGATTACTGACTTCTGGCGCCCGGCTTGCTATGCCGCGCCATGTCGCAACAGCAGAAGCCGGACAAGACCAACAAGCCCAAGGCGCGGCTGCCGCGCGGCTTCATGGACCGCGAGGCAGAGGACATCGCGGCCACCGAGCGCATGCTTGTCGCCATCCGCGACACCTATGAGCGCTACGGCTTCGAGGCGCGTGGAGACGCCGTTCGTCGAATACACCGACGCGCTCGGCAAGTTCCTGCCCGACCAGGACCGCCCCGACGAGGGCGTGTTCTCGTTCCAGGACGACGACGAGCAGTGGCTGTCGCTGCGCTACGACCTGACCGCGCCGCTCGCCCGCTACGTCGCCGAGAATTTCGACGCCGCTGCCCAAGCCCTATCGCAGCTATCGCGCCGGCTGCGTGTTCCGCAACGAGAAGCCGGGCCCCGGCCGCTTCCGCCAGTTCATGCAGTTCGACGCCGACACGGTCGGCGCGTCCTCCGTCGCGGCCGACGCCGAGATGTGCATGATGGCGGCCGACACGCTTGGAGCGGCTCGGCATCAAGCGCGGCGACTACGTCATCAAGGTCAACAACCGAAAAGTGCTCGACGGCGTGATGGAGGCGATCGGCCTTGGCGGGCGCGGAGAAGGCCGGCCAGCGGCTCGACCGTGCTGCGCGCGATCGACAAGCTCGACCGGCTCGGGTCGAGGGCGTGCGAGCTGCTGCTCGGCGAGGGCCGCAAGGACGAAAGCGGCGACTTCACGAAGGGCGCGGGGCTGAGCGGCCGAGTCAGGCTATCGACTCGGGTCCTGCATTTCACCGGCTCGGGTCGAGGACAGAGCGTCGCGACAAGTGCAGCGCGAGCTCGAGCGGACGGCGCTCGCGAATTTCGACGCTGGCGCGATGACGTCAGCTCTGCGACCGGATCGAAGGCGTGCGCCGAGCTGCGCGAGATCGGCGACGCTGGTCGCAGGCCGCCGGCTACGGCGACCGCGTCGTCAGTCGACCCCTCCGTCGTCCGCGGCCTCGAATACTACACCGGCCCGGTCTACGAGGCCGAGCTCACCTTCGCGGTGACGAACGACGACGGCCGCCCGGTGCGCTTCGGCTCGGTCGGCGGCGGCGGGCGCTATGACGGCCTCGTCGGCCGCTTCCGCGGCGAGGACGTGCCGGCCACCGGCTTCTCCATCGGCGTGTCGCGCCTCGTCGCGGCGCTGAAGGCGGTGAGCTCGCCGTTGGTCACGCGGCGAGACGCTGCGGCCGCTCGTCGTCGTCACCGTCATGGATAACGGCGCCGCATCGGCGACTACCAGAAGATGGTCACGCAGCTGCGCGACATGCGCGGCCCCGCCAGCAACCCGCTGGTCCGCGCCGAGATGTATCTCGGCGACGTCCGGCTTCAGGGCGCAGATGAAATATGCCGACCGGCGCGGCGCGGTCTGCGCCGTCATCCAGGGGTCGGACGAGAAGGCCAGGAATCAGGTCACCGTTAAGGATCTCATCCTCGGGGCCGAGCTCGCGGCGCTGCGGCAAGGACCGCGACGACCACCGCCAGAAGCAGGCGGAGGCGCAGTTCGCGGTCGGCGGAGGAGCATCTCCTCGACGCCGTGTGGAAAGTGCTGTCCCGGCACGCCAAGCTTTAACCAATCCTTTTCTCCCGCCGCGCGGCCCTGAGCAGTCCGTTCACGTGCTGACGTGTCACCCAATGCACTGTGGCGGCTCAAAAGCGTCGAAAATCCGAACCAACGGCTGTTAGGACGACGAGGCGACGGAGTTTATCGTGGCCGCGACCGACATGACGGAGCCCCTGATCGCGCTCTTTTCGCGCGACGGCTACGCGCGCGCTCGAGCCGCCCGTGCTGCAGCCCGCCGACGTGTTCCTCGACCTCTCCGGCGAGGACATCCGCCGGCGCCTCTTCATCACCGAGGAGGCCGACGGCCAGGAGCTGTGCCTGCGGCCGGAATACACCATTCCGGTCTGCCGCCATTACCTCGCCCGCGCACGAGGTCGGAGCGCGTCGCGGCCTTGCAGCTACGCCGGACCGGTGTTCCGGCTGCGCTCGGGCGAGACCGGCGAGTTCGCGCAGGCCGGCATCGAGTCCATCGGCCGCATCGACGCCGACGCTGCCGACGCCGAGGTGCTGTCGCTCGCCATCGAGGCGGCGGCGCTCATGGGCCTGACCGCGCCGTCGATCGCGATCGGCGACATGGCGCATTCTCGATCGCCTCATCGACCAGCTCGGCCTCGACGCCCCGACGCAAGCGCCGGCTCACGCGCCGCATCGTGCGCGGCAGGGGCCTGCCGAAATTCGACGCCGCGCCCGCGCCGGCGCCGGCCGACGCGCAGCGGCGACTATGCCGGGCTGCTCGCCGCCATCGACGGCAAGAACGAGAAGGCGGCGCATGCCTTCGTCGAGGACGTGCTCGCCATCGCGGGCATCAGCCGCGTCGGCGGCCGCACCGCCGGCGAGATCGCCGAGCGGTTCCTGAAGCGCGCGGCGCGCCGCTCGGGTGCGGTCGGCGACGAGGCGCGCGCCGTGCTCGAACGCTATCTCGCCATCAACGGCGACCCCGACACCGTGGCGCTGGCCGTGCGCGGTCTCGCAACGGAAGCCAAGCTCGATCTCGACCAGGTGGTCGATGCCTTCGAGGCGCGCACCGGCTTCATGGCGGCACGCGACATCAATGTCGGCGAGCTCGACTTCTCGGCGAGCTTCGCGCGCAATCTCGACTACTATACCGGCTTCATCTTCGAGATGCACCGACCGCCGACAGCCGACGAGCGGGCCGTTGCCGGCGGCGGCCGCTATGACGGCCTTATCGCCCGCCTCGGCGCGTCGCGGCCGGTCCCGGCGGTCGGCTGCTCGCTGTGGCTCGAGCGCTTCGAGGGCAGCGCATGAGCATGTCCAGCAACGGCGGTGGCGCCAAGCTCGTCCTTGCCGTGCCGTCAAAAGGGCGGCTGCAGGAGAACGCGGCGCATTTCTTCGCCCGCGCCGGCCTCGACCTCGTGCAGCCGGGCGGCGCCCGCGACTATCGCGGCGCGGTCGCCGGCCTCGAGGGCGTCGAGGTGCTGTTCGTGTCGGCCGCCGAGATCGTCGGGCAATTGGCGACGGGCTCGGTGCATATCGGCGTCACCGGCGAGGACCTGGTGCGCGAGAAGATCGCCGCCGCCGAGACGAGTGTCGAGCTCCTGACGCCGCTCGGCTTCGGCCAGGCCAACGTCGTGGTCGCCGTGCCGCAGGCCTGGATCGATGTGAGAACGATGGACGATCTCGACGAGGTGGCGGCCGACATGCGCGCCCGCCACGGCACCAAGATGCGGGTCGCCACCAAATACGTGAACCTGACGCGGCGCTTCTTCGCCCAGCACGGGCTTGCCGATTATCGCATCGTCGAAAGCCTCGGGGCGACGGAAGGCGCGCCCGCCACCGGCGCGGCCGAGATCATCGTCGACATCACCACCACCGGGGCGACGCTGGCGGCCAACGGCCTCAAGGTGCTGGACGACGGCACCATCCTGAAGTCGCAGGCCAATCTCGTGGCCTCCCTGAAGGCCTGCTGGAGCGACACCGCCCGGCAGGCCGCGGCCGCCATCCTGGCACGCATCGCGGCCGAGGAAGAGGCGCGCACCACCCGCGAGGTCACGGCGCGGGCGCCGAATCTCGGGGCAAATCAAGTTGGGGCACTTGCGGCAAAATTCGCCGCCCGCCCCTCGCCGGGTGCGCCGGCTGCGGACGGCGCTGTGGCGCTGATCTGCCCGCTCGAGGGCGTGTTCGGCCTCGTGGAGGCGCTGACGGGAGCCGGCGCCGAGGGGGTCAGCGTGCGCCAGCTCGATTATGCGTTCCGCCGCAACGATGCGTTGAGCGAGCGGCTGTTCCGACGGCTGGGAAATTCCCGATAGAGCCGGTGTTGCGTCGACAAGCGCAGGCACGACGCCGCAATGCCCCCGCCCCCGAATTGCCACGCTCGCGGCCTATCGCACCGTTGCCGGACGGGGGCCTCATTTCGTAGAGTGCCGTGGGTAGAGGCACTTGCCATGATCGCGAGCCGAATTCTCATCTCTGTCTTGCCGGCTCTCCTGGCCGTCGCGCTGGCGCTGCCGGCCGATGCGCAGAAGGGTTTCCCCAAGGAACAGGAGAACAAGGGCCCCGAGATTCCACCCCGCCGCCTTCCAAGAAAGATGACAAGCAGTTCCCGCTCGGCAATACCTATGTGGCCGTCAGCCTCAACGGCAAGCCGTTCACCAGCGCCGAGAAACCAGGCTTCACCCTCGACAAGCAGTTCCGCGCCCGTGGCTTCGGCGGCTGCAACGCCTACACGGCGGTCGCCTACCCGCTGAAGCAGCAGGGCATCGTGGTCGGGCCGATCACCTTCACCAAGCGCAGCTGCGCCAAGGAGCTGATGGACACCGAGACGGCGTTCCTGACGGCGCTGCGCACGGCGCAGAAATGGGACCTCGTGGCCGGCCGCCTGGTGTTCAAAGGCCCGAACGGCGAGATCGTGTTCGACCGGTCGATCTAGCCGGTCCCGTACACGCCGGCAGACCGTCCCGCGCGCATCGGTCGGCGAAAAGCCGCCGCCCGGCTCCGGACGCATCTCGATGCGCCGCGTGTGGAAGGCGCGCAGCGTCGATCGGTGGCCGATGGAGACGATCGTCGTCTTGGGCAGGCGCTCGGCCAAGAGCTTGTAGACATCCTCCTCCAGATCCTCGTCGAGGGCCGCCGTCGCCTCGTCGAGGAACAGCCAATCGGGCTTGGCGAGGAGCGCGCGCGCAATGGCGACGCGTTGCTGCTCGCCGAGGGACAGCATCTGGGCCCATTGCGCCTCCTCGTCGAGCCGGCCAATCAGCTGCGGCAGGCGCGCGGCGATCAACGCCTGCGTGACGGCGCCGTCGTCATAGGTGCTCGGCTCCGACGGATAGGCGATGGCCCCGCGCAGCGTGCCGACGGGAATGTATGGCCGCTGCGGCAGGAGCATGAGGCTCTTGCCGGCCGGCGTCGTGACACGGCCCTCGCCGAACGGCCAGATGCCGGCGAGCGCGCGAAACAGCGTCGATTTGCCCGAGCCCGATGGACCGGTCACCAAGGTGGTCTCGCCGGGCCGCAGGGTGAGCGAGGGAATGGTGACGATGCTCGTTCCCTGCGGCAGCCTCAGATCGAGGTCCTCGATATGCAGGTTGTCATCCTTCAGCTCGGCGATGTCGATGCGCGGCGGCGTGGCGCCAAGCGCCCTGCCCCGCTCGATGGCATTGTCGAACGACGTGAGCCGGTCGAGCACGGATTTGAAGTCGGCCAGCTCGACGTAATAAGTGACGAAGAAGTTCAGCGACTCGTCGACGCGCGCGAAGGCGCTCGCCGTTTGCGTCATGACGCCGAGCTGGATCTTGTCGGCGAAGTAGAACGGCGCCGTGAACACGTAGGGAATAATCGGACTGATCTGCCCGTATATGTTGGTGAAGAACAGCAGCCATTTCCGCCGCCGCACGATGTCGACATAGTTGCGGATCACGCCGCCGAAACGCTGGCGCAAAGTGGCGCGCTCGGTCGGCTCGCCGCGCATCAGCGCGATCTGCTCGGCATATTCCCTGAGCCGCACCAGCGAGAAGCGGAAGTCGGCTTCGTAGCGCTGGCGCGCGAAATAGAGACGCACCAGCGGCCGGCCGATCAGATGGGTGACGAGCGTGCCGATGACCGCATAGACGAGCGCGACCCAGAACAGGAATCCGGGAACCGGCCTGTTGATGAACGGCACCTCGTAGTTGCCCGACAGCGTCCACAGGATGATCGAGAACGACACGAGCGAGCTCAGGGTCGAGATGAGCAGGATCGAATATGAGTAGATGCCGTAGCCGGAAGCGGCCGACGAGGTGCCGCCGGCGATGAAACGGTTCACGTCCTCGGCGATGCGCTGGTCCGGATTGTCGGCGCCGCCGTCGGCCAGTCCCATGCGATAGTGCACACCTGCCGACTGCCAGCGTGTCACATAGTAGTCGGTGAGCCAGCGGCGCCAGCGGATGACGAGCATCGACTGGACGACGAACTCGACGACAGCGCTCGCCACATAGATGAAGGCCAAGGGGGTGAAGACCCAGATCAGCAATTGCCAGAAATCGTCCTGGCGCTTGTCCTGGATGGCGTTGAACCAGTCGCGGTTGAAGAAGGAGAGCCGGACGTTGATCGCCACCTGCGCCTGGTTCACGAGCACCACGAACACCACCATGGCGGCGGCGATGCGCCGCTCCAGGGCCTGGAACTCGAAGCCGGGAAGAAGCCGCGCACGACCGATCTCGTCGCTGTCGTAGTAAAGGTCGGCGATGCGCGTCATCGCCTTGATGACCGGAATGTGGGAGACGGCGTAGACCAGGATGCCGAACAGGGCGATGGTCAGGGGCAGCGACTCGGGGATCAGATAGGCGTCGTAGCCTTCCGGCCAGTACGGGGTCTTGCCCAGAAGAAAGGCGGCACCGAACAGCACCGTCTCGACGGCGAAAATGGCCGCAAAGATTTTGAGGAAGCTCGACATGGCCTGCGACAGATAGGTCGTGGCCGCGCAGATGGCGGCAGCGACGCCGAGGGCGATGACGAATCCGTCCTCGCCGTACACCCCGAACACGAGGGCGAGGACAGCGAACAGGCCGACGGCCAAGCTGAGATATTTCATAGGGGTTCATCCCTGACGCTGCGGCCTCACCGCACTGCCGTTGAGCCGCCACAGCATGGTTCCGAGCTCGAGCCAGCAGACGGGGTAGCGGACGACGGCGGACCGCGAATGCTGTCGTTACCTGTAGTCCTCTTTCCGCTAGGCCGGCACCGCCTGCTTGGCGTCGGCCGGCGCGAAGGTGCCGTCGGCCGACGGCCGCATCTCGATGCGCCGCTGATGCAGCCGCTTCAGGGTCGCGCGGTGACCGATGGACACGATGGTGGTGCCCGGCAAGCGCTGGCGCAGCGTGGCGTAGACCTGCTCCTCCATCTCGTCGTCGAGGGAGGCGGTGGATTCATCGAGGAACAGCCATTCGGGCTTGGCGAGAAGCGCGCGCACGATGGCGACGCGCTGCTGCTCGCCGCCCGACAGCCGCTGTCCCCAATTGTCGTGGACGTCGAGGCTGTCGGCGAGCTGGCCAAGGCCGACCGCATCGAGCGCGCCACGGATCTCCGCGTCGGGATATTGCATCTCGACGCCGGGATAGGCGAGCGCCGTGCGCAGCGACCCTGTCGGCAGATAGGGCCGCTGCGGGACCAGCATCACGTCCTTGCCGCCCGGCACCCGCACGTCACCCGACGCATACGGCCAGATGCCGGCAAGCGCCCGGAACAGCGTCGACTTGCCCGAGCCAGACGGGCCGGTCAGCAGGGCGCTCTCGCCGCCGCGCAAGATGAGTTCGTCGGCCCGCACGATGGTGCGGCCGTCGGGCACGGCGAGCTTCAGGTTCTCGATGACCACGTCGCCGGCGCGGTGATCCTTGATGGCCACGCCCGCCCCGCCGCCGGCGAGGCTTTCGGCGCGCCGCATCGACTCGTTGAACGTGGCGAGGCGCTCGGTCGTCGCCTTGTAGGCGGCGAGCGACGTGTAGGCGTTGACGAAGAACGACAGCGCCGTGTCAACCCGATTGAAGGCCGACGCCGTCTGCTGGAACACGCCGAGGGTGATCTTGCCGAGGAAGAACGAGGGCGCGGCCAGGATGTAGGGGAAGACGACGCTGGACTGGTTGTAGCCGCCCGTGAAGGCGGTGATCTTCATGCGTCGGTTGATGATCTGCAGGAAGTTGGCGATGATGGCGCTGAAGCTGTGGCCGAGCCGCGCCTCCTCCGCCCGCTCGCCGCGCAGCAGCGCCACCTGCTCGGTATATTCGCGCAAGCGCGCCAGCGAGAAACGGAAATCGGCCTCGACTTGCTCCTGATGAAAATCGAGGGCGATGAGCTTGCGGCCGATGAGGTGCGTCAGCCAGGTACCCATGAGCGCCCAGGCGATGACCATCCAGACAAGCAGCCCGGGAATGACGGAATCCGTGCCCGGGATGATGAAGTCGCGTGACAGCCCCCACAGGATGACGATGAACGACACCAGCGTCGCCGCCTGAGACATGAGGCGGATCGAGAAACTCATCGTCTGCTGCACGAATTGATTGATGTCGTATTGGATGCGCTGGTCGGGATTGTCGGTGCCGTCGCCGGCCAGCGAAACGCGATAGTGCGTGCCGTGGCCGAGCCAGCGCCCATACGTCTTCTTGGTCAGCCAGGCGCGCCAGCGGATCCACAGCGAATAATCGACGAACACGTCATAGACGCCAATGATGATCCACACCGTGGCGAGGGGCACGAAGACGCCGAGGAGCTGATACCAGAAGGCGTCGGCGTTCTTGTCTTGGAGCGCGTTGAACAGGTCGCGGTACCAGAGATTGACCCTGATGTTCATCGCCACCTGGGCAAAGCTGATGAAGATCGACAGGGCGACGAGACGTTGGCCGATCTGCCCTTCAGTGTTGCCCATCCACTTGAAGGCGCCCGTGGCGCGCGTCGCCGGCTCGTCGGATTGATAGTAGGGATCGGCCATATCGGTGATGCGGCGAATGACCGGCAGGAACGAGACGCCGTAGACGATCGCGGCGAAGACCGCCGCCGCCGTGGCGGAGAAATCCGGCGGTCGCA
This sequence comes from uncultured Alphaproteobacteria bacterium, assembly GCA_963812775.1. Taxonomy (GTDB): domain Bacteria; phylum Pseudomonadota; class Alphaproteobacteria; order Rhizobiales; family Beijerinckiaceae; genus CAWEWH01. The sequence goes on along the minus strand of CAWEWH010000008.1, from coordinate 103,346 downwards.
TCGCCTCGACGATGGCCGGCAGCCAGCCCAGCGCCGAGAGCAGCCCCAGGGTCCCCATTCCGAGGTAACCGAACGCGTACATGATGATGAAGACGCGCACATAGGGCGAGATGCCGCGCGCGGCATAGAGGATGCCGGCCAGAGCGAGGCCGCTCACCGACACGTAGAGCGGCAGGGATTTCGCGGCGAAGGCGGAGACAAGAAGAGCGACAATCGAAAAGGCGGCAACGACGAGCGCCAGTGTCAAGATTCCGCTGCGTTCTTTCACCTGGGTCTCCGTGGGTTCTGCCGCGCTTACGCCAGCCCGAGGCTGTCGATGCGAGCCGGCGTCATGTCAATGGCCGTCATGTCATGGCCGTCGTGGCGGCATCTTGGCGACATCTTGGCGACTTCTGCCCGAAAAGGCCGCCCTTGACCACCCTTGTTTCGCCCTCCCGGGCGGCGCTATATGCCGGCCGATCAAGGAGATAATGATGGCGCTCACGCTCCTCGAACCGCAGGCCATCCGCGGCGCCGCCTTGTCGCGGGAGCCCTATGATTTCTTCCTCGGCAGCGGCTTTCTCAGAAGGGACGCTATCGAAGATTTGAAGCGCGATTTTCCGAGTATCGCCAAGCCCGGCTACCTCACGGTCGACGAGGTCGATCTCAAGGGTCGCTTCAAGACGCTCATCGAGGAACTCGAAGGCGAGGAGCTGACCGAGGAATTGTCGAAGAAGTTCGGCAAGGACCTGCACCCTTATCCGCGCCTCACCACCATCATGAAGCGCTCGCAGACCAAGTACGGCGCCATCCACACCGACGGGCCGTCCAAGGTCATGACCATGCTGGTCTACATGAACGACGACTGGAGCAAGGACGACGGCGGCCGCCTGCGCGTGCTCTACGACGAGGATCACTTCGAGCCCTACGCGATGGAAGTGCCGCCCACCATGGGCACGGTGTTCGGCTTCCTGCGCTCCGACAAATCCTGGCACGGCCACCGGCCGTTCACCGGCGAGCGCAAGGTGGTGCAGATTGCCTGGGTGAAGGACGCCGCCGAGCTGGCGCGCAAGAAGAAGCGCAATTCCGTGGCCCAGTTCTTCAAGGGCATTTTCGGGCGGTAGCTTCTGGCGACGGCGCCCCGCCAGCGTGGATGGCCGGGGGCAGCCCCGCCATGGCGCCCGGAGAATTATGTCTCTGCTGGAGAAACAAAGCTTGACTCAGGTTGCCTCTCAGGCTATGTTGAGATCACCACGTCCCCGGAAGGGCGCGCAAGGCCTTGCGAGCCAGGTGTGGGTGACGACGGCGAGGCAGGACCCGCGGTGACGCGTGGGCGATGTCTCAATGGCCAGTGCTGGTGGCCCGCGAGGGACACGCCAGTGCGGGTTGGGCGGTGGCTCCAACGCCCGTTCGCAGACGGGAGACGGGGCGGCTAAGGCGCTTTACGGATCGACCCGGCCCTCTGCCGGGAGAAGCGGCACGTCAACGCCGTGGACGGTTGCGGGAGGCAACGCGCGATCTCGTCAAGCGTACTGGCCACAAAACACCGTGCGCGGGAGGTCTGGGCGCTTGGCCCGGCGGCTCCTGAAATGACTACGTTCTTCTGAGCGCTCGCGCCGTTGGCGCCCGCCGCTCGGACCTCCCGCGTGGGCCCTTCCTGAATTCGGGCCGCACCGCTCCCAGGCTTCGGGTTCTCACGAACCGCGAAAACGGGAGGGTGTGGCCTCTTCCTTCACCCTCCCCTTTGAGGGGAAGGGTCGATCGCAGCGAGCGCAGCGAAGCGCGATCGGGGTGGGGTGAGAAACGAGATCTGCTTCGGTGATCACCCCACCCCGGCTCGAATGCTTCGCATTCTCGCCGACCCTCCCCCAGGCAAGTCGGGCCTGCCCGACTTGCCCATTGTGGTGCCGATGTCGGCTCTGCCGACATCGGATGGGGAGGGTGGCGCGCGTGGCCGCCGCTCGCTCGGCCGGGACGACACCGCGCATGTCCTCTGTCGCCCGTCATCGCGCAAGACTACAATCGCCAGGTCCGCCACCCACGGGAGCCCGCCATGGCCACAGCCCAAGCCCTCGACCTCGCCGACACCACCATCGCCGAGACGACCGGCGGGCGCGTGCGCGGCGTGGTGCGCGAGGGCATCCACATATTCAAAGGCATCCCGTACGGCGCGACGACAGGTGGCGCGAACCGCTTCCGCCCGCCGCGGCCGCTCGCGCCATGGAGCGGCGTGCGCGAGGCGATCGACTACGGGCCGACGGCGCCGCAGGTGGTGACGCCGCCGCATCCGATCTTCGCCTGGACGCGCCGCGCCGTGCCGATCGGCGAGGATTGCCTGGTGGCCAACGTGTTCACGCCCGGCCTCGACGGGGCGCGGCGGCCGGTGATGGTGTGGCTGCATGGCGGCGCGCTCGCGGTCGGCTCCGGCAGCGGCCCGGCCATCGACGGCACCATCCTGGCCGGGCATGGCGACGTGGTCGTCGTGTCGGTCAACCATCGCCTCAACGCCTTCGGGTACGCATATTTCGGCGATGGCGACGAGCGCTTCGCCGACAGCGGCAATGCCGGCATGCTCGACCTCGTGGCGGCGTTGCAATGGGTCAAAACCAACATCGCGAGCTTCGGCGGCGACCCCGGGAACGTCACCATCTTCGGCCAGTCCGGGGGTGCCACCAAGGTGGCGCTGCTCATGAACATGCCGGCCGCCAAGGGGCTGTTTCACAAGGCCATCGCCCAGAGCGCGTCATCGGCGCTCGGCATGCCGACCCCTGGCGTGGCGCTCGCAGCGTCGCGTCGGTTGATGAGCGAGCTCGGCCTCGCCGGCAAAGGACCAGAGGCGCTGGCCACGGTGCCGGCCGGCGCGTTGCTCACCGCCATGACGGCCGCCATTGCGGCCAACGGTGGCTACGACGACTTCTTCCCGGTGGTCGACGGGCGCGCGCTGCCGCATCAGCCGTTCGATCTCGGCGCCGCCGATGAATCCCCCGACGTGCCCCTCTTGGTCGGCTCCACCGACACGGAGGCGACGTTCTTCCTGTTGCCCGACATGGGCAACTTCGACCTCAGCGAACAGCAGGTCGAGCGCCGCCTGGTGCGTTTCCTCGGCGCCGATGCGGCAAGCGTCCGCGACGCCATCGCCGAGTACCGCGCGCGCCGGCCCGGCGACTCGCCGGCCGATATCCTCATCGCCATGGCGAGCGACCGCATGTATCGCGGCACCGCCGTCGGGCTCGCCGAACGCAAGGCCGCCCAGGGCGGCGCCCCGGCCTACGCCTATCTCTTCACCTGGCGCACGCCGATCCTCGGCGGCGTTCTCAAGTCGCCGCACACGGTTGAGATCCCGTACGTGTTCGGCACCATCGACATCGCCGTTCCCACCACAGGCAGCGGTCCCGATCGGGCGGCGCTGATGGACACGATGATGGCGACATGGCTCGCCTTCGCGCGCACCGGCGATCCGAACAATGCTGCGCTGCCCAGCTGGCGCCCGTACGGGTTGCCGGAGCGCACCACCATGGAGCTCAACGGCGCGCCGCAAATCCTTCGCGACCCAGGCCGCGCGGACCTTAAGACGCTGAAGCGCTTCCGCGATTACCGCGGCGGCACGCCGCGATTGTATGCCGTCGATGCTTGAGACGGTCGGCCGGTCAATTTTTTGTGTGTGGCCATCCATGCCGCAACCAGAATAGTCCAAGTCCCAGGGCGGACGATCGCTCCGTCGCCGGCGTATTAGGCCAAAGGAACGAGTTGGCGGCCTCCAAGAATCCTTGTGGAACGCGGCCAGTTTCGCCACACTGTGACAATCGACTCTGACCAGGGCTGGTCAGGTCAACGAGCGAGCGGCCTCGAGAGCCGCCACGAATAGGGAGAGGAACCATGACCAAGACGCGCACTGACGCGACATCGACGAGCCGTCGGCGATTCCTCGCGACGGGCGGCGTTGCCGCTGCTGCAACGATTGCGATGCCGCAAATCTCGCGCGCCCAGACCGCCACCCTGAGGATGCAGGGCTCGTGGGGCGCCAAGGACGTGTTCAACGAGATGGCGATGGACTACGTCGAGCGCGTCAACACCATGGCGAGCGGGCGGCTGAAGATCGACTATCTGGTCGGCGGCGCCGTGGTGCATCCGTTCCAGGTGTTCGACGGCGTCCACGGCGGCCAGATCGACGCCGCCCACACGGTCACCGTCTACTGGTACGGCAAGCACAAGGCGGCCTCGCTGTTCGGCACCGGGCCGGTGTTCGGCTTCAACGCCAACGAGGGCCTCGGCTGGATTCACAACGGTGGCGGCTATGCGCTCTTTGAGGAGCTGCAGACCCAGATCATGAAGGTCAACATCAAGAGCTTCTTCGTCATGCCGATGCCGACGCAGCCGCTCGGCTGGTTCAAGAAGCCGATCAACAGCGCGGCGGACCTCAACGGCCTCAAGTACCGCACGGTGGGTCTCGCGGCCGACTTGATGCAGGCCATGGGGCTTGCGGTGGCGCAGCTTCCCGGCGGCGAGATCGTGCCAGCCATGGAGCGCGGCGTCATCGACGGCTTCGAGTTCAACAACCCGACCTCGGACCGGAGATTCGGCGCCCAGGACGTGGCCAAGAACTACATGATGGGATCGCACCATCAGGCGACCGAGTACTTCGAGATCATGTTCAATCGCACGAAGTTCAACGCGCTGCCGAAGGAGCTGCAGGCCATCCTGCAATACGGCGCCGAAGCGGTGTCGTCCGCCAACGAGTGGAAGGCCATGGACTACTATTCCAAGGACCTGCAGGAGCTCATCACCAAGGACAAGGTCAACGTCCAGCGCACGCCGAAGGATGTGTTCGCGGCGCAGATCAAGGCCTGGGACGGGCTCATTGCCCAGCTCGGCACCGACCCCTTCATGAAGAAAGTCATGGACTCGCAGAAGGAATGGGTGCGGCGGGTCGTCTACTACGGCATGAACAACGCCACCGACTATCGCGGTGCCTTCGATCACCACTTCCCAGGGGTGTTGAAGAGCTAGCGTCAGCGCCGGAAGGCGTGTGGTAATGACTTCGGGAGGGCGGCGAGCAACCACGCCGCCCGACCTTTGTGGGGGCAATGCGGCACGTCCGCGGTTCAACGACGAATGACTCGCTTCCTCTATTTCATCAACTCGCTCAGCACTTGGGTCGGCAAGGCGTTTGCCTGGCTGATCCTGGTGCTGACGCTCGGCATCAGCTACGAGGTTTTCGTCCGCTATGCCCTGCGCGCCCCGACCACGTGGGCGTTCGATTTCAGCTACATCAACTACGGCGCCATGTTCCTGATGGCCGGCGCCTACGCTCTCTCCCGCAACAACCACGTGCGCGGCGACGTGCTCTACCGGTTCTGGCGGCCCCGCGTGCAGGCCTCGGTGGACTTGGTCCTCTACATCATCTTCTTCCTGCCGGCGGTCGGCGCATGGATCTATGCCGGTTGGAACTTCGCCGAGATGTCGGTGCGCTTCCGCGAAGTGAGCATCTTCAGCCCGGCCGGCGTGCCGGTGTTTCCGCTCAAGGCTCTCATCCCGCTCACCGGCTTCTTCCTCCTGCTGCAGGGGATCGCGGAGATCATCCGCTGCGTGCTGTGCATCCGTCAGGGCTACTGGCCGCAGCGGCTGCACGACGTGGAGGAGACCGAATCGGTCGTTATCCGCGAGAAGCAGCATTTGGCCGAGCTTAATGAAGCCAAGCCGCTGCCGGGCCACAAGGAGACCGGAGCATGACCGACGCGCAAGTTGGCATGTCGATGCTGGTCCTCTTCATCTTCATCATCATGCTGGGATTCCCCATCGCCTTCACGCTGATCGCGATGGGCGTGGGCTTCGGCTTCTACGCCTACTACACGCCCGGCCAGGAACTCTTCCAGAACCGCGTCTTCACCCTGCTCGTGCAGAAGACCTTCGAGGTGACGTTGAACGACGTGCTGGTCGCGGTACCGCTGTTCTTGTTCATGGGCTATCTGGTCGAACGCGCCAACATCCTCGATCGATTATTTCACTCGCTGCAGATTTCGATGAAGAATGTCCCGGGCGCGCTTGCTGTTGCGACACTGGTCACCTGCGCCATGTTCGCCACGGCGACCGGCATCGTCGGGGCAGTTGTGACGCTGATGGGGCTGCTGGCCTTCCCGGCGATGCTGCGCGCCGGCTATGACGTGAAGCTCTCGGCCGGCGTCGTGTGCGCCGGCGGCTGCCTCGGCATCCTCATTCCCCCGAGCATCCTGCTCATCGTCTACGCGGCCACGGCCGGCGTTTCGGCGGTCAAGCTTTACGCGGCGGCGTTTCTGCCGGGCTTCCTGCTCACCGGCTTCTACATTCTCTATGTCGTGGTCCGCACCACGCTGAACCCAGCGCTGGCGCCGAAGCTGCCGCGCGAGCAGACCGACATCCCTTTCACCGAGGTCGCTTGGGCGCTGCTCACCTCGTTCTTTCCGCTCGCCATTCTCATCGTCTCGGTGCTCGGGGCAATTCTGTTCGGGTTGGCGACGCCGTCGGAAGCGGCGGGGATCGGAGCGCTCGGCAGCATCGTGCTGGCAGCGGCCTATCGGGCGCTGAATTTCGAGATGCTGAAGGAATCGGTCTACCTCACCGTCCGCGCCACCGCGATGGTGTGCTACCTGTTCATCGGCTCGTGGACGTTCTCGTCGGTGTTTGCGCTGCTCGGCGGGCAGGGGCTCGTCGAGCAGTTCATCCTGGCGCTGAACCTCTCGCCGACAATGTTCCTGCTGCTCACCCAGGTGATCATCTTCCTGCTCGGCTGGCCGCTCGAATGGACCGAGATCATCATCATCTTCGTGCCGATCTTCCTGCCATTGCTCGACGACTTCGGCATCAATCCGATCTTCTTCGGCATCCTGGTGGCGCTGAACACGCAGACCGCCTTCAACACGCCACCGGTCGCCATGGCGGCCTTCTACCTCAAGGGCGTGGCGCCGCCGCACGTCAAGCTCACCGACATCTTCAGCGGGGCGCTGCCGTTCGTGTTCATGGTGTTCGCGACCATGGCGCTCGTCTACATCTTCCCGCAGATCGCGCTGTGGCTGCCGGACTACCTTTACACGCCGCGCTAGCTAACGTGGCACGCGCACCGGGACGTTCCGTATGAGCTTCTCGGCCCTCGGCCTCGCACAGGCGGCAACGGACATCCGCGAGGGACGCATCACCTCCGTCGAGCTCGTCGGCGATTGCCTCGCGCGCATCCGCGAGGTCGATGCCGACATCGAGGCGTGGGCCTTCCTCGATCCCGAGCACGCCATGCGCCAGGCCGAAGCCGCCGACGATTGGCGCAGGCACGGCAAGGCGACGGGGCCGCTGCATGGCGTGCCAGTCGGCGTGAAGGATATTTTCAACACCGGTGACATGCCGACTGAGCTCGGCTCGCCGCTATGGGCCGGCCGCACGCCGCGGCGCGATGCCGCCGCCGTGGCGCGCCTGCGCGCCGCGGGAGCGGTGATCATCGGCAAGACGGTGACCACCGAATACGCCTACTTCCATCCCGGCAAGACGAAGAACCCGCACGATCCGGCCCGCACGCCCGGGGGATCGTCGAGCGGCTCGGCGGCGGCCGTGGCGGCCTTCATGGTGCCTGGCGCCATCGGCTCGCAGACCAACGGCTCGGTGATCCGGCCGGCGGCCTTCTGCGGCGTCGTCGGCTTCAAACCGACCCATGGCCTCATCCCGCGCAGCGGCGCGCTCATTCTGTCACGCACGCTCGATCACGTCGGCACGTTCACGCGCAGCGTCGAGGACGCGGCGCTGCTGGCCGAGACGCTGGCGGGTTTCGACGAGGACGACGCCGACACGCGGCCGCTGGCGCGCCCGCCGCTGGCGAGCGTGGCCATCGCGGCGCCGCCGCTGCCGCCGCGTTTCGCCTTCGTCAAGTCGCCGGCCTGGACGCACGTCGAACAGGACGCCGCAAAGGCGTTTCCCGAGCTTGTCGCGGCTCTTAGCGACAAGGCGAGCGAAGTGGAGGTCGGGGAAAGCTTCGCGGCCGCCATCGACATGCACCGCACCGTTATGGAAGTGGAGATGGCGCACAATCTCCACCGCGACTACGAGAAGGGCGGCGAGCAGCTCAGCTCCCGTCTGCGGCAGCTGATCGAGCGCGGACGCCAGGCACGGGCCGTCGACTACCTGACGGCCGTGGCGAGCCGGGAGCGACTCTACGCGGCGCTCGATCCCATCTTTGACGAGTACGACGCCATCCTCACGCCGGCGGCGCCGGGCGAGGCGCCGCGTGGCCTCGAGTTCGACGGGCAACCCCGTCTTCTGCACGATCTGGACCTATCTTGGCACCCCAGCGGTGTCCCTACCGCTGCTCGAGGGGCAATCAGGAATGCCCATCGGCGCGCAGCTCGTCGGCAGGCGCGGCAATGATGCAAGGCTCTTGCGCACCGCCCATTGGCTGGTCAAGAATCTGAAGAGCGGTGCGCGCTCCAGGACCAAGCGGGCACCTGCCCGGCCCAACGAGACAGCCGGCAAGAAAGGCAGGGTGTGATGACATTGATCACGGGGATCATCGGCATTGCTATGGTGCTCGGCTTTCTCGGCATCATGCTGTGGTGGGTGAAGGCGCTGCCGCTGATCATCATCGTGGTCGCCGTGATGGCGCTGCTGATCTACGACTTCGTCATGACCTTGCGCGAGGAACGGGGCGCCGGGTCGTAAGGGCAGGTCAAAGCTCGAGATCCCAAGTCTCGCTGACGAGGTCGCGGCCGATGCCGGTGTACGGTTCCTCATGGGTCTTGCGGAAACCCGCCGCCGCATAGATGCGGCGCGCCGCCTCCAGGTTCTGCTGCGTCCACAGCGTCAGCTTGCGATAGCCGGCCTCTTTTGCAAAGCCGATCACCTCGTCGACAAGGCGGCGGCCCAGACCCGATCCGCGGGCCCACGGCTCGACGATGAGGAGGCGCAGCTTGGCCACGCCGTCGCCCGCATCGGCGAGGAAGACGCAGCCGGCGCGCAATCCGTTTATCTCGGCGATCCAGCAGCGCTCGCGTGCCGCATCGAAATTCTTGACGAAGGCGGCGGCGATCTCCGCTGCCAGCGCCTCGAAACGCTCGTCCCAGCCAAATTCCTGCGCATAGATGCGTCCATGCGCCTCGATCACCCAGCCGATGTCGCCGACGCGCGGGCCGCGCAGGCGATAGTTCTTGGCGTCGCCCGTACCAAGCAGCGCTTCGATCGTATTGAGCGCGCCGACCAGCCGCTCGCGGTCACCGCTGCCAAGCGTCGCGATCAAGGCGCCGACCTCGTCGCTCGAGCGCCGGTCAAGGGTGGCGAAGAGACGGCGGCCGGCCGCTGTCACGGCGATGCGATTCTCGCGGCGATCGTCGGGCGATGGCTCGCGCCTGATGAGCCGGCGGCGCACGAAGCGCGCCAGGATGCGGCTGAGATATGCCGCATCGAGGCCGAGGTCGCGGCCGATATCGCGGGCGCTCGGTGCCTCGCGGTTGCACAGCTCATAGAGGACGCGACCTTCGGTCAGCGACAAGTCGCTGCCGAGATAGTTGTCGCCGACGATGCGCAAGCGACGCGTATAGAAGCGGCTGAATTTTCGTACCGCGACCACGGCGGCATCGGTGGCCTTGGGGCGCGGGGCGAGCTTACGGTTTGACCGGCGCATGATTGCCTCCCTGGCTTGGCAGCTTCAGCGCAATTAGTTGACGGAGTCAAATAATGAACGTTTGCTCATCGTGAACGCGGGGCGGCTCAAAAAAATCTTGCGAACCCCCTTGCCTTTTCGTGCGCGCGGGATCATAAGCCCGCTCCCTTGCTCAGCCTCGGGTCCGGGCTCGCCTGTCCCGGCTGGCGCGGGCCGCACTGTGGTTTCGTGTTCCGCTGAGAAAGGTCACGTCGAGGTGAAACTCGACCTAACGCGAGGATAGCTCAGTTGGTCAGAGCAGATGACTGCCAATCATCGGGTCGCGGGTTCGATTCCCGCTCTACGCTCCGGTTCAGCCTCTTAAGCTGAATTCCACCTGAAGGGGGACCGGACGCGCGCTTCAGTCGCGGTCCGGCCGTCGAGCCCTTCGCTCCTCGTCCGTACCAGACACCTAAATGCCGGCTCTGCGCCGGGGCGGATACCGCCCGCGCGCATGGCAGGTTGAGCGTTCGTGCCACCGCGCTTCGGCGCGGTGCGTGCGCGCACGCCTGTCATGGTGCGAGCTCAAGCCCAGGCCCGCCGTCTCTAAGGGGAGACGCGTCCGGGACCTCACGTCCTTGGCCTCAACGAAGCCGGCCGCGCGGCAGCAGATCGCCGCGGGCCAAGAAGGAGATGTGTCATGACGCGTTACATCCTGACACTGGCCGTGACGGTGAAGGACGGCGAGCGCGCCCTGGTGATGAAGAACGGTCGCCTGGACGGCGTGCTCGCTCCGGGCCGGCACCGGCTGTTCGACCCGCTGCGGGCGCTGAATGTCGAGACGTTCGCCGTGGTGCGGACAGAGTTCCCGGCCGACCGCTACGCGGTGATCAAGGCGGCGCGGCCGGACCTGGCGGCCGAGCTGTTCGAGGCGGTGGAGACGGGCGCCAACGAGCTCGCCATCGTGCGCCTCGATGGCCGCCCGCTGCACCTCATGGCGCCGTGGCAGACGCGCGTGTTCTGGAAGGTCGCCACCAAGGTGGAGGTCGAGCGCATCGACGTGACGGCCGACCCGACGGTCGAGCCGCGCCACCTTGCGATGATCGACCGCAAGCTCACGGCCTACGTGGCCGAGACGGTGGTCGAGAACCACGAGGCGGGCCTGCTCTACGTCGAGGGCCGGTTGGTGACGCGGCTCATGCCGGGCCGCCACGCCTACTGGACGGTCGGCCGCAAGGTCGAGGTGAAGCGGCTCGATCTGCGTCCGCAGGCGGTGGAGATCACCGCCCAGGAGATGCTGACCAAGGATCGCATCGCGCTGCGCGTGACGCTCACCGCGTTCCGCCGGATCGTCGATCCGGAGAAGGCCGTGAGTGTGGTGGCCGACCTCGACGGCTGGCTGTACCGGCTCGTGCAGTTCGCCATCCGCGAGGCGGTGGCAGCACGCACGCTCGACGAGGTGCTGTCGGCCAAGTCGGCGGTCGACGATGAGCTGCGCGCCTTCGTGCGCGAGCGCATCGCCGACACCGGCATCGAGGTGACGGAGCTCGGCGTCAAGGATGTGATCCTGCCGGGCGAGATCCGTGAGCTGGTCAACAAGGTGGTGGAGGCGGAGCGGACGGCGAAGGCCAACCTGATCCGTCGCCATGAGGAGACGGCGGCGACCCGTTCGCTGCTCAACACCGCCAAGCTCATGGACGAGAACCCGCTGCTGCTCCGCCTCAAGGAGCTCGAAGTCGCTCGAGCGCCTGGTGGAGAAGGTGGGCCGTATCGACCTGCACGCCGGCGAGGCCGGCGGCTTCGATGCGCTGCTGACGAAGCTCGTGCGGCTGAAGACGCCGCAGGAGACGTGAGCCACAAACAGAAGGGCCGCCGGATTCCCGGCGGCCCTTCGATTGTTGCGTTAAGGCGCGAGACTTAGAAGTCCATGCCGCCCATGCCGCCGCCGCCCGGCATGGCCGGAGCGGATTCCTTCTTCGGCAGTTCGGCCACCATCGCCTCAGTGGTGATGAGAAGGCCGGCAACCGAGGCGGCATCCTGCAGCGCCGTGCGCACCACCTTCGCGGGGTCGACGATGCCGGCTTGGATCAGATCGGCATACTCTTCCGTCTGCGCGTTGAAGCCGAAATTGGCCGACTTGCTCTCGCTGATCTTGCCGACGACGATGGAGCCTTCGACGCCCGAGTTCTCGGCGATCTGGCGCAGCGGCAATTCCAGCGCCTTCAAGACGATCTGGATGCCGGCGGTGATATCCGGATTGTCGGACTTCAGCTTGGCGACCGCCGCCTTGGCGCGCAGCAGCGCGACGCCGCCGCCCGGCACGATGCCTTCCTCAACCGCCGCGCGAGTGGCGTTCAAGGCATCATCGACGCGGTCCTTCTTCTCTTTCACTTCGATCTCGGTGGCGCCGCCGACGCGGATGACCGCAACGCCGCCCGCCAGCTTGGCGAGCCGCTCCTGCAGCTTCTCCTTGTCATAGTCGGAGGTCGTCTCCTCGATCTGCTGCTTGATCTGGGTGACACGCGCATCGATGTCCTTGCGCTTGCCGGCGCCGTCGATGATCGTCGTGTTCTCCTTCTCGATACGCACCTTCTTGGCGCGGCCGAGCATCTGCAGCGTCACGCTCTCGAGCTTGATGCCGAGGTCTTCGGAGATCATCTGGCCGGCGGTGAGCACGGCGATGTCCTCGAGCATGGCCTTGCGCCGATCGCCGAAGCCCGGGGCCTTGACGGCCGCGACCTTCAAGCCGCCGCGCAGCTTGTTGACAACGAGCGTGGCGAGCGCCTCGCCCTCGACGTCCTCGGCGATGATGAGCAGCGGCTTGCCCGTCTGCACCACGGCCTCGAGCACCGGCAGCATGGCCTGCAACGAAGAGAGCTTCTTCTCGTGGATCAGGACATAGGGCTCGTCGAGCTCGGCCACCATCTTCTCGGCGTTAGTGATGAAGTACGGCGAGAGATAACCGCGGTCGAACTGCATCCCCTCGACGATGTCGACCTCGGTCTCGAGGCTCTTGGCCTCCTCGACCGTGATGACGCCCTCGTTACCCACCTTCTGCATGGCGTTGGCGATCTGCTGGCCGATGAACGTGTCGCCGTTAGCGGCGATCGAGCCGACCTGGGCGATCTCGGCCGAATCCTTCACCTTCTTGGAGCGCGAGGCGATGTCCTTCACGGCCTCGGCGACGGCGAGATCGATGCCGCGCTTCAGATCCATGGGGTTCATGCCGGCCGCGACCGACTTGGCGCCTTCGCGCACGATTGCCTGCGCGAGCACGGTCGCAGTCGTCGTGCCGTCGCCAGCCACGTCATTGGTCTTCGAGGCCACTTCGCGCACCATCTGGGCGCCCATATTCTCGAACTTGTCGGCGAGCTCGATCTCCTTGGCGACGGTGACGCCGTCCTTGGTGACGCGCGGTGCGCCGAAGGACTTCTCCAGCACCACGTTGCGGCCCTTCGGGCCGAGCGTCACTTTTACGGCGTTGGCCAGGATGTCGACGCCGCGCAGCATCTTCTCGCGGGCGTCGGCAGAGAATTTCACGTCTTTGGCAGCCATATGTGCCTACTCCAATGTCTCGTGTTTCATGTCGGGATCTATCGGCCGATCAGGCGGCCTTCTTCTTGGCGACCGTCCCCTCGAGGACGCCCATGATGTCGGACTCCTTCATGATGAGGAGCTCTTCGCCGTCGATCTTGACCTCGGTGCCCGACCACTTGCCGAAAAGGACGCGGTCGCCCGGCTTCACGTCGATGGGAATGAGCTTGCCGTTTTCGTCGCGGCCGCCCGGACCGACGGCGACGATCTCGCCCTCTTGCGGCTTCTCCTTGGCGGTGTCGGGAATGATGATGCCGCCCTTGGTCTTCTCTTCGCTTTCCAGCCGGCGAACGACCACGCGGTCGTGCAATGGACGGAATTTCATGTGATGTTTTCCTCTCTTTGGCACCCTGGCGGGCGCTTCAGGTTGGTGTTAAGGCAAGCGCCTCTTGTGGAAATCGCTGTTAGCACTCCCCCACGGCGAGTGCTAAGGCGCCCCGGACATAGGTCCCGGCCTTGGCCGAGTCAAGGGGTTCGGGCCGCGATGGCAAGACAGCCCGAATCCACTACCCCCTCGGCGGCTCACTTGACGGACGCGGCCTAGCTCCCCATCGTCGGCGCATGACGGTTTTGGTGGACATCCCCCAGAATTGCGCCTGTCTTCATATCCGCATGACGGCACGGGCGGTGACGCGTGCCTATGACGAGGCGCTCAGGCCGATCGGGCTGAAAATCACCCAGTTCGCACTCTTGGCGGCCATCGATATGGGTATCGGGGGGTCGATCAGTGATTTGGCCGAGCGGCTGGCGTTCGAACGCACGACGCTGACGCGAAACCTGCAACTCCTCAAAGACGCCGGCTTCATCACCCCGCGGGGCGGAACCGGCCGGGCGGTGGCCTACGCGATGACGCCAAAGGGTCAAAAGGCCATCGCGGCAGCCGTTCCACTTTGGAAGAAGGCGCAAGCCAGGATCGAGTCGCGGCTTGGGCCAGCCGAGTGGGACGCGACCCGTCAGCATTTGCGCGCGCTGCGCAAGGCGGCTCTCGAGGCCGCCTGATCCGCCTTGACGGCTTGGCGGCCTCTTCCTAGGTGTGTATCTACACATTGGAGGCCGCAATGGATGCGCTGAACCACGGCGTCGTGCCGCGCGAGGTCCTGCTCACCGAAAAGGGCATCGATCTGCTGCGGGGCCTGATCGAGCGCCGGCATCCCAACCCGCCCTTCAGCCAGACGACCAGCATCTACCTCGTCGAGGCGGAGGTCGGGAAGGTGGTGTTTGAAGGCGTGCCGTCAGCCGCCTTCCTCAACCCCCTCGGCACGGTGCACGGCGGCTGGACCGGCGCCATCCTCAACTCAGCCATGGGCTGCGCCGTGCACACGACGCTCGAGGCTCGCCAAGCCTACACGACGGTGGAGATGAAGGTGAACATGGTGCGGCCGATCCTGCCGAGCACCGGCAAGGTGCGCTGCGAGGGTGTCGTCATCCATCGCGGCCAGACCATCGCCACCTCCGAAGGTCGCCTCCTCGATGCCAACGGCAAGCTCCTCGCGCATGGCACCGAGACCTGCATGATCATGACGCTCGGCAAGGGCCGCTGATGGTTCAGCGCCGCGCCGCGAGAAACGAGCCGGCGATAATGAGCGCTGAACCGGCGAACATCGCGACGCTCGGCACTTCGCCGAAGAACCCGTAGCCGAACGCCACCGCCCAAACGAGCGAGGTGTATTCGAGCGGCGCCAGCGCCGAAGCGGGGGCGCGCGCGAAGGCCTGGGCGAAGAGGATCTGGCCTGTCGTTCCCATGATGCCGATGGCCACAAACGGCGGCAGGTCCGCGGCTTGAAGGGGCATCCACACGCTGGCGGCCGGCAGAGCCATGATGAGGGCCGGGCCGACGGTCTGAAACAGCAAGATGATCTCGATGCGGTCGCGCGTCGCCCGCGCCCTGAGCAGCACCATGGAGACAGCGTAGGTCAGCGCGCAGAGCAATGCTGCGGCGATGCCGTCCCACGCGCGCTCCGCCGGCGAGGCTCCTGGTGCAACCACCATGACGAGCATGCCGGCGAGGCCGGCCGCCAAGCCGCCGACGATGCGGCGGTCGAGCCGCTCGCCGAGCGCCAGAACCGCAAGGACCGCCATGAAGATCGGCGCCAGGAAGGAAAGCGCGAAGGCCTCGGCCATGGGCAGCCGCGCGAGGGAATAAAAGAACGCCGTCCCGGTGACCACGACGAGCAGGCTGCGGAGCGAATTGGCAATCATCGTTTCGCGCGATGGCCATCCGGGCCGCTGCCAAGCGGCCCAGCCAACCACGCACAGGCCGCCAAGCGCGAAGCGCATGAAGGCAACCTGAAACGTCGGATAGCGCAAGGAGACATCCTTGACGATCGCGTCCATCGCCGAGAGAACGGCGATGGCCAGGATAGCGCGCACGACGGCGCCGCTCCTGTCCTCACTCATAGGAGAAGCGCCGTCACCGGCCGCAGAAGCGGCCCGGCCGGGCCGTTGGCCAACGAAACAGGCTTGATGAACATGGATAATGGCGAAGACAGTGGCCCGACATCGTAAGACATTGTTTGGCCCGATGCGCTAGAGGACGAGGCGACTAAGAATTGCAATCGTCCTCTAGCCCTTTGATTTGCGCATGATGCCGTCCGGAAGCCGTGCACACTTTTCGGGGCCGTGTGCCCGTCGGGGCGGCGCGCCGTCATGACCATCGTCCTCACCTTCTTCATCAATGCCGGGCTCAACTTCGTGCTCGGCCTGCTGGTCGCCAAGTTCCTGGGACCCGAGGAGTTCGGCCGCTACGCGATTGCGGCAGCTATTGCGACCGTCTTGAACGCGACATTTCTCGATTGGTTGCGGCTCTCGGCGGCGCGGTTCTACTCGGAGCGCACCGGCCGCGAAGAGCCGAGGGTGCGTGCCACGCTCGATACGTTGGTGGCGTCGATCTCCCTCGGCCTCGTGTCGCTGCTCGCGGTCGCCATCGTGGCAGGGGTGGATTTCCGCCTGCCGGCGGCACTGGCGGCCGCGGCGACGGGCGCCGGCGTATGCAGCGGTCTTTTCGACTACCACGCCGCCTTGGCGCGTGCCCGCTTCCAGGAGCGCGTCTACGCGCTCATCGTCATCGTCAAGAATGTGATGGCCTTCGTTCTGATGGTCGGCGGGGCCTTCCTGTTCCAGAGCGCGAGCATCGTGCTTGTCGGCACGTGTCTCAGCGTCGCCGCCGCCCTCCTGGTCACGCGACGGGCGCTCGCCGATGACGGGTCGACGGGGCGCAACATGTGGCGCAGCGCCGACGCTCGGCTGGCGCTCACCTTCCTGCGCTACGGCATGCCCATCGTCGTCGCGGTGACGATCTACACGCTCTTGCCGTTCATCAATCGCACGGCGGTGGCCGCTCTCTATGGCTATGCCGAGGCGGGTCGCTTCTCGCTGGCGGCCGATCTCGGCGTCAGGATGTTCGCCGTCGCCGGCTCGGCCCTCGATATCCTGTTGTTCCAGATCGCGGTCAGGACCGACGAGTTGCATGGCCGGGAAAAGGCTGAGCATCAGATCAATCGCAACGCCGTCGTGGTCCTCGCCTTTCTGCTGCCAACCGCGGCGGGCTATTGGCTCGTTCTGCCGTCGTTCGAAGCGGTGATCGTGCCGGCAGCGTTTCGTGGATCCTTCGCGACCTACACGACCCTTCTCATGCCCGGTCTATTCGCCTTTGCGATCATCCAGTATGCGCTGAACCCCGTCTTCCAACTGGCCAAAGGCACCGGGCCGGCGGTAGCGGCCTCGTTGGTCGGCCTTGCCGTCAACGCCGCCCTCGCCGTCGCGCTGCCGCCGCGCTTCGGAGCGGACGGCTTCGCGCTGGCGCAGAGCGGCGCCATGCTGGCGGCGCTCGCCACCTTGTTCACGCTGGCTAGTCTGCGCACGCGTTTCTCCCTGCCGCTGCGCGACGTTGCCATAATCGTGGGCGCGGCGGCGGTGATGATGGGGGCGCTCGCTCCCTTCCGTCATCATGAGCCGGCAGTGCTGGTCTTGCCGTTGCTGATTGTGGCGGGCGTCGCCATCTTCGCGCTGATCGTGGCGGCCTTCAACGTCGCCGGACTGCGCGATGAGCTGCGCAGGCGTCTGGGGCCCGGCCGAGCCGAGCGCGCCGCCTAGACGTTTTGGGACGTCGCCAGGGCATCGAATTTTCTCGAGCCCAATTCAGGTCAGCCGAACATCGCGTCGATGTCGTCCTGGGAGGCATGCCCGCTGTCGATGGCCAAGCGCGGTCCGTGCAGCAGTTCCTCGTGCTTCGGGCCTGGGACGACGGGAGCCGCGACGAGGGCGGCTGCGGGCGCGACGTTCTGAAATCCGCGGAAGGCATCGAGCCCGGCCCACGCATCGATCACCGTCTGCAGCCGTTCCTCGAGAAATATGAGCACGCCGACGATCTTGGCGATGCGCTGCCCGGTCACGTCATGAAAATTGCACGAACTCGTAGAGCTCAACCACCTTCTGCAGCACGATGTCGGCGCGCGCCTGGTCGGTTGCGTCGCCCATGCCAGCGCGGAGGGACCGCACCTGCGCCTCGATCGCCTCGGTCGCCGACAGGATGGACGTTGTCGCCCGTTCCGTGTCGACGACGACCTCGTCGAGCTCGCTGTTGACCCGGCGCATGCCGCGTCCTTCGCTCTCCAGGCGACGGATGGCGGCGAGCTGGGCCTTTGTGCTTTCGATCGCCTCCTTCATGCGATCGAACTCAAGCTTGAGCTCGAATATCTCCTGGAGCTGGGTCCGGTAGGCTTCGATGACGTCCGTCGCCTGGCGCTGCGCCGGACCGATAAGCTGCTTCAACTCCTGCAGGCCGGCGATGACCGCATCGAGACGCGGATCGGTCGCCCCGTTCATCTTGCCGAGTTGGTGCGCCGAAGCGGCAGGCTTCAGGAGCCCGTCCATTCTTTCGATGCGATAGGCAGTCCGGCTCGTCGTCATGGGTGCAGTTCCGCAGGAGACGCTATCGTGGTGGGAAAACTTTGACATAAACTAAATATGTCAGCCGTAATCGCACGAAGCGACGCCCTTACGCACTCAATAAGCGACTTAACGAGGGCTTAACGATGAATGCTCAGAGCCCGATAACCATAATCGGAGGTTTCCGGCACGCCAGGGCTTTGCGCGGCGATCCCTACGTTCAATTCACCATTTGATTGTCCCCCTCCGGCAAGGTGGCGACCAGTTGTCGACGCAGTTGCGTAGGTCGGACATGAAACACATCACCCTCATCTCAGTCGCCATTCTCGTCTTGTCGGCGTTGGGTTCACCGACGGCCAATGCCGAGCCAGGTCCGGCAGGCTCCCGCCAGCACGCCGCGGCCGGCGATTTCGGCGGCGGCTTCATCGAGATGCTCATGACGGGCCGCGATCCCGGCCCCGGCCCCTTCCATCGCGGCGGCTTTGGCCCGCCGGGGTTCAACGCGCCTGGCTCCGATCCCTTCGGCCGCCACGCCCATGCCGCACGTCAGCCGACGAACGAGCTGCTCCCGGCGGTCCGCGAGATTCCCGCGCACTTTCGCCGCCAATCGGTCGCCTATGCCGGCAAGGAAGGCGCCGGCACCATCGTGATCGACACCGACAACAAATTTCTCTACCTCGTGCAAGGTGGCGGACAGGCCATCCGCTATGGCATCGGCGTCGGCCGCGAAGGCTTCACTTGGCGCGGCGTGCAGTCGGTCAGCATGAAGCGCGAATGGCCCGATTGGCGGCCACCGGCGGAGATGCGCAAGCGACGCCCGGATCTGCCGCTCCACATGGCGGGGGGTCCCGACAATCCGCTCGGCGCCCGCGCGCTCTATCTCGGCTCATCGCTCTACCGCATCCACGGCACCAATGAGCCGCACACGATCGGCCAGAACGTCTCGTCGGGCTGCATTCGCATGCTCAACGACGACGTGCTCGATCTCTATGAGCGCGTCAAGGTCGGCACCAAGGTGGTCGTCACATAGGACGACGGAGGACGGCTGACCGAGAAGGGAGGAGCGCGAGGCGCTCTGTGGCCCGCCGGCCGTCGTTCGTTCGATCAAGCTAGGTCGTCGTCGCCGCCCAGGTCGAAGTCGAGGCTGTCATCGCTGCCGCCGTTGTCCTCGCCGTCGTGCGCATGCGAGGCATTGCGCAGGAAATTGTCGGGATCGCCGAAACCGCTTGCCCGATCATCGCTCGCCCGTCCGGTGTCGCCGAAACGATGGGCAGCGCGCTGCTCGTCGCCGCCGCCGAGCAACCCCTTCAATCCCTGATAGAGCAGGGCACCGCCGGCTACGCCGGCAGCAGCCGCCAACGCGCCCTGCAGAAACCCGCCACCACCGGCCGGCTGATCGACGGGCGGGAATTGTTGCGGCACGCTCGAGCCTGGAGCCGATCCGTATTGCGGAGCGGTGCCCATGCCGGCTTGCGGCACGCTGGTGCGCGAGGTTTGCGCCGGCGTCGGCGCCTGCTCCGATGTCCCGGCCCCGAACAAGGAGCCCAGGAAGCCGCGCTGCTCGCCGCCGCCTGCCGCCTTCAGCTGCGCTTCCAGATCGCGCACCTTGTCGTTGAGCTCCTTGAGCGCCTGCTCCTGGACGTAGATGGCTTGGGCCATGGCGTAAGGCGCGTAGGGTTGGCGCGCCACGAGCTCGGCGATGAAGCGCTCCGCTTCCGGATCGCGCGGTGCGTCGGCGACCGACCTCAAGCGCTCGAAGATGCCGCTGATGACGTCGCGTTCCTGCGAATTCATGGGCCATCCCTCCTCGTTCATGCCGGCGGCACCGGCCGTCGCTCCCGATACGACATAGGAAGGCACCTCGGCTTTGTCATCCCGCCACGCGTCTCGCGGCGGCAAGGCGCGACGGAGGCAGAGAGCGACACGCGCTGCGGGCGACCGACACATCTTCGAACGTGATGGACGCCGCGCGATGACGTTGTGCGCGTGATCGCGTCGTGACGACGCGCCTTGCGAATCAGCGCTGATGCGATTCTTTGTCGACGCGACGACACGACGACGCGCGCAAAAACGATCCTCGCACTTGTCCACAGCAGGTTCGTTGCAAAGAATTTATACTTCGCGCGCGTCGTCTCGGGGCGGGAGCGATGGTCGAATCCGCAGTAAATATGTGCCCTGTTATGACAAAATACTGCCCCACATTTTGTGATTCGCGATGTCGATGCCTCTAGCAGTTGCGGGTCAGCCAATCGTTGCTGCAAGGCGCAAGTATTTCATCGTACTATTCTGTGCTTGACAAAGTGTTCGGCGCAATAACAGCCAATTTAATACTTGATGAACGCGTTCGTTGACAAGTCATTGCCCCTCGGAAGCCTTGGCTTCCTTGCAGGGTGATTTGGATATTCATGCCATATGTGTTAATTTACCAATGTTCGCACAACCGCGAATGGCTGGCAGGAGCTGAAGGAGAAATTGTTGGCGTCGTCGTTGTCGTTATCTCGGGCCCGCAAGCTGCGGGGCCGGACTTGAGGCAACGGCATCGACCGGACCCCGAAGCGACGCCCGTCGCTCGCGCTGTCCGCTCGATCAAGCTCCTGTTCGCAATCTCGAAACCATTGGAGAGAGCTCAACATGGCTAAAGCTGCGAAAAAGAAGACCGCGAAGAAGGCTACGAAGAAGAAGACCGCCAAGAAGAAGAAGAAGTAAGGCGCCGGCGTCGCTCTAAGCGACGCGCAAGTCTTTTTTCGTGCCGGCATCGCCGGTTCGATTTCGGACTTTTCGCCGAACCGCGTGTGGCCTTGCCGCACGCGGTTTTTTCATGTCGCGACTGTCCGCTCCGCCTCAGATGCCGGCCCGTCGGCTCGTCGCGGTGCGGGCTCATGCCCCGCAAAGGCGCGCGGCAGCGGACCGCCGGTGGCCCAATCCAGCAGCTCCACCGTGTGGACGACCGGAATGTCGCTCGCGCTGGCGATCTGTGTGATGCAGCCGATGTTTCCGGTGGCGATGATCGCCGCTCCGGTTGTCGCGATGTTGGCCACCTTGCGGTCGCGCAGCCGCGCCGCCAGTTCTGGCTGCAGCAGATTGTAGGTGCCGGCCGAGCCGCAGCAGACATGCCCCTCCGGCACATCCTTCACGATGAACCCGGCTTGGCGCAGCAGCATCTTCGGTTCGGGACCGATCTGTTGCCCGTGCTGCATGGAGCAGGCGGAGTGATAGGCGACGACCTGTCCGGTGGGACGCGCCGGTACCACGGCTTCGGCCGCGAGGTACTCGGAAATATCCTTGGTCAATGCCGAGACCCGCTCCGCCTTGGCGGCGTAGGCCGGATCGTCGCGAAACATGAATCCGTAATCCTTGATGGTCGTGCCGCAGCCTGAGGCGGTGATCAGGATTGCGTCGAGGCCGCGCTCGATCTCCGCCGTCCAGGCGTCGATGTTGCGGCGGGCCATTGCCAGCGCCTCGGCCTCGCGGCCCATGTGATGGACGAGGGCGCCGCAGCAGCCCTCACCTTCCGGCAGCGCAACCTCGATGCCGCGGCCGGTGAGGACACGGATGGCCGCCGCGTTGATGTCCGGCGCCAGCACCGGCTGGGCGCAGCCGCTGAGCAGCGCAACGCGGCCCTTGCGAGAGCCGGCGGGCTTCAGGACCGGCGTCTCCGCAAGGCGCGGCAGCGCTGCCCGCGGCGCCAGATCGAGCATCGCCCCGAGACGGCGTCCCACGAAGGGCAGGCGCCGCAGCAGCGGGGCGAGCGGCCGCGTGAGCCGCGCCAAGACGAGGGCGGCGCGGAAGCGCCCGCGATAGGGCAGGATGCGGGCGATGAGCGTGCGCATCAGCCGGTCATGCCAGGGCCGCCGATAGGTCGCCTCGATATAGGCGCGGCCGTGATCGACGAGATGCATGTAGTGCACGCCCGACGGACAGGTGGTCATGCAGGCGAGGCACGAAAGGCAGCGGTCGACATGCTTCACAACCTCGGGCGTGGCCGGCTTTCCCGATTCCAGCATGTCCTTCATCAGATAGATGCGGCCGCGCGGGCTATCGAGCTCGTCGCCGAGCAGTAAATAGGTGGGGCAGGTCGCCGTGCAGAATCCGCAATGCACGCAGGAGCGCAGGATGCGCTCCGACGTCTCCATGTGCGGATCGGCGAGCTGCTCGGGGCGGAAGTTCGTCTGCATCGCTAGATCCCGGCATACATGCGGCCGGGCTCGAAAATACCGGCGGGATCGAAAGCCTCCTTGATGCCGCGGCTCAGCCGCATCAGCGGCTCCGCCAGCGGCTCGAACACATCGACGACGGCGCGCACCTCGGCCGGCGCGCGGACCAGCGTCGCGTGACCTCTCGCCTCGGCCACCGCGCCGCGGACAACGGAAGCGCCCGCATCGCGGCTGGCCGCAACGGCGATCCAAACGAGGCCGCCGCCCCAATCGTAGAACCAGCGCGCGGCAAATATCCGGCGGACCGCCGCCACAACCGCCGGCCCCTTGGTGGGCGCCACCGAGATTCGCCACACCGCATCGGCGCGCGGCTCTGCAAGCGGCATCGCATCGCGTACCTTCCGCCAAAGCTCGTCGGCTTCCCGTCGCGGCATCCGCTCGACCGCGCCGAAGGCGGCGAGATGCTTTTGCAGCTCACCGAGCCGGTAGGCGACGGAAGCCTCGAACCCCTGCAGACGGACCAGCGTGCGGGCCGGCGCGGCGTCAGCGCCCGGCAGGTGCGCGGCGCCCGTCACCTCGAAAGGCGAGGCCAGCGCCAACGTCAAGGCTTCGACAGCGCGGGCATCGTCAAGGCCGGTAAGCACGAGCGTGGCGACCTGCTCCGGCTTGGGCAGCACCTTGAACGTCGCCGCGGTGAGAAATCCGAGCGTGCCCCACGAACCGGCCATGACCTTCACCAGGTCGAGGCCGGTGACGTTCTTCATGACGCGGCCGCCCGACTTCACGGCCTCACCGCGGCCATTGATGAACCTGACGCCGATCAAGCCATCGCGGCAGGAGCCGGCCTGAATGCGGCGCGGGCCGGCGCTGTTGCTGGCCACCACGCCGCCGATGGTCGGCGGACCGTCGTGGCCGAGCAGTGCACGCCAATCCATGGGCTCGAACGGCAGTTCCTGGCCCCTCGCGGCGAGCGTGCGCTCCACCTCGGCGAGCGGCGTGCCGGCAGCCGCGGCGATGACCAGCTCGCCCGGCTCGTAGAGCGTGACGCCCGACAGGCCCGTTGCGCTGAGCGTCGCCTCGCTTTGCGCCGGCCGGCCAAGGCTCGCCTTGCTGCCACCCGACGCGATGGAGAGCGGCATGCGACGCGCGGCCGCCTCGGTGATCATGGCGACGGCTTCCAGCTCCGATGTCGGCTGAAGCACCTTCACCGCGCCGGCGTCCGGCCATCGAGGGGAAACACTTTTGCGGGATTGAGCAGCCATTGCGGATCGAAGACGCCGCGCACGCGCATCTGCTGGCCAAGATCGGCTTCGCCGAATTGATGGCGCATGAGGTCGCGCTTCTCGATGCCGACGCCGTGCTCGCCGGTGAGGCAGCCGCCCAGTTCGACACAGAGCTTCAGGATCTCGGCGCCCGCCGCCTCGGCTTTCTCAAGCTCGCCCGGCTTGTTCACATCATAGGTGATGAGCGGGTGCAGATTACCGTCGCCGGCGTGGAAGATGTTGGCGACTCCGAGGCCGTGACGGGCGCAGATGTCGGCGATGCGCGTCAGCGCCAGCGGCAACTGGCCGGTGGGGATGACGCCGTCCATGCACAGATAGTCGGAGATGCGTCCCATGGCGCCGAAGGCTGACTTGCGGCCCTTCCAGATGGCGGCGCTCTCGGCTTCTGACTGGGACACCTTCACGGTCTTCGGCTTGAACGGCGCCGCGATGGCGACGATACGGGACAGCATGTCGTCGATCTCGGCCGGCGAGCCTTCCACCTCGACGATCAGCATGGCGTCCACATCGAGCGGATAGCCCGCATGGGCGAAATCCTCGCAGATCTTGATGGCCGGACGATCCATGAACTCGATGGCGACAGGAATGATGCCGGCCGCGATGATGGCGGCCACGCAGGCGCCGGCCGTGGCGCTGTCGTCGAAGCCGAGCAGCACAGGGCGGGCGCCCTCGGCCTGGCGCAGAATGCGCACCGTGGCCTCGGTGACGATGCCGAGCTGGCCTTCCGAGCCGGTGATCAGCCCGAGGAGATCGTAGCCGGGGCTGTCGAGGGCCTCGCTGCCGATCTCGACCACGGTGCCGTCGACCAGCACCATGGTGACGCCGAGGAGGTTGTTGGTGGTGACGCCGTATTTCAGGCAATGGGCGCCGCCGGAATTCATCGCCACGTTGCCGGCGATGGTGCAGGCGAGCTGGCTCGAGGGATCTGGCGCGTAGAAGAAGCCCGCATGTGCGACGGCGCCCGAGATGGCGAGATTGGTGATGCCCGCCTCGACGCGGGCCGTCCGATTGGCGAAGTCGACGGCAAGCACGCGGTTCATCTTGGCGATGCCGATCACGATGGCGTCTTCCTGCGGAATGGCGCCGCCGGACAGCGAAGTGCCGGCGCCGCGTGGCACGACGACGACACCGTTGGCGTGGCAATATCTGAGGATCGCCGCGACCTCGGCCGTCGTCGAGGGCAGCACGACGGCAAGCGGCATGCGCCGGTAGGCGGTGAAGCCATCGGTCTCGAAGGCGCGGCGCTCATCCTCGCTGACGATCAGGGCCTCGGGCGGCACGAGAGCGGCAAGTGCCGCCACGATCTCGGCGCGCCGCTCGAGGGTCGCCGCCTTCGGGGGCGGAAAGGCAAGAGCCGTCATCGGGTTGTCTCAGTGCTGGCGAGGTCCGCGACCTCGCCCAGACCTTACCCCAATGAGGCCATCGGCGCATCTGGCGGGCAGTTGCAGCCCGGCGCTGCCCGTGGCATGGGCAGCCCGGCTGGGTTCATGAGGAGAATTGCGATGCGTTGCTTGACCGGGGCTTTGTTGCTTGCCCTCGCGGCATGGCCGCAAACGGCCACCTCCCAGGACGCGGCGGCCGGCGAGAAGGCCTACGCCAAATGCCGCCCGTGCCATCAGGTCGGCGAGAACGCGAAGGCCTTCGCGGGGCCGCCGCTCAACGGCTTGTTCGGCCGCAAGGCCGGCACCATCCCCGGCTTCGCCTATTCGCAGGCCAACAAGAATTCCGACATCACCTGGAGCGAGGCGACGTTCCGCGACTACATCAAGGATCCTCGCGCCAAGATGCCGGGCACCAAGATGGTGTTCCCGGGCCTCAAGGACGAGAAGGAGATCGAGGACGTGATCGCCTTCCTGAAGCAGTTCGGGCCGGACGGGAAGAAAATCTAAGGCGGTTCGCGAGTTTTCGGGCCGCCATTCGCTCCCCCTCAAAGGCGGCTTGCGGAACCGAATCTTGCATACAATTTACCCAAAGGTGCTTGAGTTTTAGGCGCCGTCCGCGCCGCCGGTGCGGCTAAGCCGTTCTGGCTGCTCAGTCCTTTGGCAGCCGGCCGCAATGATCGCGTCGTGCACACATTGGCACAGCCGTTGCTCCCCCTCGCCTCAACAAACATAGGGGAAGCTGTCCATGTCCACGTTCGACGACGCATTTGCCGCGGGCCGGCCGCTCGGCCGCTCCTGTCCGTGCGGCCTGCATGGCTCGCAGGCCGAACACGACGGCGAGGCGCGAGCAAAGTTCGTGGCCGAGGCGGTTGCGAGCGAGGACCGGCGATTTGAGGGCGTGGTCAACGGCGCGGTCATGCGCGCCCTCTTCCCGCAGGATGCAACACGGCGCGCTTTGCTGAAGACGGTCGGCGCATCGACGGCGCTCGCCGCCATATCGCAGTTCCTGCCGCTGCGCGGCGTGACCGACGCCTTCGCGCAGGGTGCCGCACTCGAGAAGAAGGACCTCAAGGTCGGCTTCATCCCCATCACCTGCGCGACACCGATCATCATGGCGGCCCCCATGGGCTTCTACTCCAAGCAGGGTCTCAACGTCGAAGTGGTGAAGACGGCGGGATGGGCGGTGATCCGCGACAAGACGCTGAACAAGGAATACGACGCCGCCCACATGCTGTCGCCGATGCCGCTCGCCATCTCGCTGGGCGTCGGTTCCAACGCCATTCCGTACACCATGCCGGCGGTCGAGAACATCAACGGCCAGGCCATCACGCTCGCCATCCGGCACAAGGACAAGCGCGACCCCAAGGGCTGGAAGGGATTCAAGTTCGCGGTGCCGTTCGACTACTCGATGCACAACTATCTCTTGCGCTACTACCTCGCCGAGCACGGCATCGATCCGGATACCGACGTGCAGATCCGTGCCGTGCCGCCGCCCGAGATGGTGGCCAATCTCAGGGCCGACAATATCGACGGCTTCCTGGCGCCCGACCCGGTCAACCAGCGCGCCGTCTATGACGGCGTCGGCTTCATCCACACGTTGTCGAAGGAGATCTGGGACGGGCACCCGTGCTGCGCCTTTGCGGCATCGCGGGAGTTCGTCACTCAGATGCCCAACACCTACGCGGCGCTCCTGAAGTCGATCATCGAAGCCACCGCCTTTGCAACCAAGCAGGAGAACCGCAAGCAGATCGCCGAGGCGATCGCGCCGGCCAACTATCTCAACCAGCCGCCCACCGTGGTCGAGCAGGTGCTCACCGGCACCTTCGCGGACGGGCTCGGCAACATCCGCAAGGACCCCAACCGCATCGACTTCGATCCCTTCCCGTGGGAGTTGTTCGCCATCTGGATCCTCACTCAGATGAAGCGCTGGGGCCAGATCAAGGGCGACGTGGACTACAAGGCGGTGGCCCAGCAGGTGTTCCTCGCCACCGATGCGGCCAAGCTCATGAAGGAGGCGGGACTGACGCCGCCCACCACCACGTCGAAATCCTTCTCGGTGATGGGCAAGCCCTTCGATCCCTCGAAGCCCGACGAATATCTCAAGAGCTTCGCGATCAAGCGGGTCTGACCATGGCGCGATCGCTGGCCTTCCGGGCGAGCCTCGTCTCGCTCATGTTGCTCGTGGTGTTTCTGACCGCCTGGCAGATCGGCGTCTCGGGCGGCGGCACCGCCATGAAGGTCGACCCGGAATACGCCAAGCTCATGGGCGCCACCGCCACGCAGGGCAAGTCGGCAATGCCCGGGCCCGTCGACGTGGCGGCCACCATCTGGGGCCACGTCAAGGACCCGTTCTACGTCAAAGGCGCCAACGACAAGGGCATCGGCATTCAACTTGCCTATTCGGTCGGCCGCGTTGCCATCGGCTACCTCATCGCCGTCCTGGTGGCGATCCCCATCGGCTTCCTCATCGGCATGTCGCCGCTGATGAGCCGGGCGCTC
Organism: uncultured Alphaproteobacteria bacterium; assembly: GCA_963812775.1. Classification (GTDB taxonomy): domain Bacteria; phylum Pseudomonadota; class Alphaproteobacteria; order Rhizobiales; family Beijerinckiaceae; genus CAWEWH01. The sequence goes on along the minus strand of CAWEWH010000008.1, from coordinate 75,979 downwards.
GATCCGTTCATCCAGGTGATGAAGCCGGTGTCGCCTCTCGCCTGGATGCCGCTGGCGCTCTACACCATCAAGGATTCCAGCATCTCGTCGATCTTCGTCATCTTCATTTGCTCGTTGTGGCCGATGCTCATCAACACGGCCTTCGGGGTGGCAAGCGTGCGGCGCGAGTGGCTCAACGTGGCGCGCACGCTGGAGGTCGGGCCGATCAGGCGCGCCTTCACGGTCATCCTGCCGGCCGCGGCGCCGACCATCGTCACCGGCATGCGCATCTCCATCGGCATCGCCTGGCTGGTCATCGTGGCAGCCGAGATGCTGGTTGGCGGCACCGGCATCGGCTACTTCGTATGGAACGAGTGGAACAACCTCTCGATCACCAACGTCATCACCTCGATCCTGGTGATCGGCCTTGTCGGCATGTTGCTCGACCAGGCGCTGGCGCGCTTCGCCCGCCTCGTGACCTATCCGGAATAGGCCGCGGCAATGAGCACCAAGTTCATCTCCATCGAGGGCATCGCCAAGCGCTTTCCGTCGCCGGGTGGCCAGCCGGTGGCCGTGTTCGAGGATCTTTGGTTCTCGATGGCGCGCGGCGAGTTCGTGTGCGTCATCGGCCATTCCGGCTGCGGCAAGACGACGGTGCTCAACATCCTGGCCGGCCTCGACGCGCCGAGCGAGGGCGTCGTCGTGGTCGACGGCCAGGCCATCGAGGGGCCGAGCCTCGACCGCGCCGTCATCTTCCAGGGCCACGCGCTGTTGCCGTGGCGCACGGTGCTCGGCAACGTCGCCTACGCGGTGTCGTCGCGCTGGCGCAAGGCCAAGCGCGACGAGGTGCATCGGCGTGCCCAGGCCGCCATCGCCAAGGTTGGTCTCTCCGGCTCCGAGGCAAAGCACCCGGCCGCGCTCTCGGGCGGCATGAAGCAGCGCGTCGGCATCGCCCGGGCGCTGTCCATCGAGCCGAAAATCCTGCTCATGGACGAGCCGTTCTCGGCGCTTGATGCGCTCACCCGCGGCACGCTGCAGGAAGAAGCGCGGCGCATCTGCCGCGACACAGGCCAGACAGTGTTCATGATCACCCACGACGTTGACGAGGCGATATTCCTCGCCGACCGCATCCTCCTGATGACCAACGGGCCCGGCGCCATGATCGCCGAGATGGTGGTCAATCCGCTGCCGGCGGACCGGCGGCGCGACGATTTCCACCACCACCCGGACTACTACGCCATCCGCAACCACCTCATCGATTTCCTGGTCACGCGCAGCCGCACATTCCGCGACGCGCCGCCGCCGGGATTCGATCGCCGGCATCCGCCGGCCGTCCGGCCGGGACAGGCGGGGCTCCAGGTTTTGGGCAAGGCCGCGGAGGCCGAGATGCCGCGGCTGAAGCTCGCCGCGTCCTGATGAACCAATCCGTCAACGCCAAGACGCAAGGAGAGAGCATCCATGCAGCGGACAGACCTCACCGAGAAGATTCTCGACATCAAGCGGGAGAAGGGCCTGACCTGGGCCGAGATCGCCAAGCAGATCGGCGGCTATTCGCCGATCCTGATCAGCGCCGCATGTCTTGGGCAGATGAAGCTGACCAAGCCGCAGGCCAAGCGCGCCGCAAAACTGTTCGGGCTGAGCAAGAGCGAGGAGGCGCTGCTCAACGAGGCGCCCTATCGCGGATCACTGCCGCCCGGCCCGCCGACCGATCCGCTGATCTATCGCTTCTACGAGCTCGTGCAGGTCTACGGCACCACCTGGAAGGAATTGATCCAGGAAGAGTTCGGCGACGGCATCATGTCGGCCATCGATTTCGACATGCAGATGGAGCGTCTGCCCAATCCCAAGGGCGACCGCGTCAAGATCACCATGCACGGCAAATTCCTGCCGTACAAATATTACGGCAACGACAAGGACACGCCGGAATACGGATACAAGGAGGAGTGAGCGCATCACCCTCCCTGCAAGGGGGAGGGATATGGTTCCGCTGCAGTGCGACTGGCTCCCGCAAGCGAGGGGCGTTCCTCGCGCGCCGGGATGACAGCCGTCTTCGTTAGCCTGCGGCCTTCTGCTTCGGCGCCGCGCCCGCCGCCAGCGCCCGCAAATCGGCGCCGATCTCAGCCAGGGTGGCGCGGTCGACCGTCGTGCTCGACAGGCCGAAATCGGCGACGATGTCGCCGTAGCGCTTCCAGATCTCCGGCCCGATGTCACGAACCTCGCCCACCACGGCGAAGGTTTTCACCATCTCATCGGTGATCTGCGCGCCCATCTCCGCCCAACGGCCCTGCCGCGTCATGCCCTGCAAGAGCGGCTGCAGGTCGCCCCAACCATGCGCCTCGAGGACGCCGCGATAGGCCGGTGTCGAGGCATAGAAGGCGATGCGATCGGCCGCGACGCGGCGCGCCTCCTTGAAGCCCTTCTCGTTCGTGCCGGTCACGATGAAGGGGCCGAGATGAAGCCGGCAGCTGCCGGCCGGACGCCCGGTGCTGTCCTCGCCGGTGCGCACATGCGGCAGCGTCGTATTGCGCAGATAGGCTTCGGTGGTGAAGCCATGGACCGACAGCATATCGGCCACTGCGCCTGCCGCCTGCGTCATCAGCGGCCCGACGGCGGCGAGCGAGATCGGTGGCGGTCCGTGCTCGGTGTCGGTCGGCGCAAAAAAGGGCGTCATCAACGTATGACTGTAGAACTCGCCCTTGAACTCGAGCTTCTCGCCCTTGTACCAGGTGGCGAAGATGGCCTTCGTGGCCTCGATGAACTCGCGCATGCGCCGCGCCGGATGCGACCACGGCATGCCGAAGCGCCGCTCGATATGGGTCTTGATCTGCGAGCCGATGCCGAGCGTGAAGCGGCCCTTCGAGAAGGCGTTCAGATCATGCGCCAAGTTCGCCATGGTCATGGGCGTGCGCGCAAACGCGATGGCCACGCCCGTCTCCAAGCGGAGTCGCTTGGTATGCTCGGCAGCGATGAGGAGCGGAAAGAAGGGATCGTGCGCCGTCTCGGCGCTGGCCACGCCGTCGAATCCCAGCTCCTCGAACTCCTTTGCCTCGCGCGCGGCGCCGGCGATGTCCGAAGTCAGGCGGCCGTAGATGTGAGTTGTCATGTTGCCTCGCTGAACAGAAAACGGGCGCGGGTCACCGCGGGCCGGTCGGCACATCCTTGAACGGGATGCCTTTGTCGACGCGCGCGTCCTGCGGCAGCTTGAGCACGCGCTCGGCGATGATGTTGCGCATGACCTCGTCGGTGCCGCCGGCGATGCGCAAGGCCGGCGAGTAGAGCACCGCCTGCTGAAACACGTCGCTCATGGGCATCTCGTCGGTCTCGATCAAGGCGCCCGACATGCCCATGAGATCGAGCGCGTAGGCGGCGATGTCCTGCATGGCCGGGGCGGAGACCAGCTTGCCGATCGACGCCTCCGGTCCGGGCGTCGCGCCTTTCGACAGCGCCGTCATGGTGCGGAACTTCGTGTATTTCAGACCCTGATGCTTGAGGTACCAGTCGGCGATCTTGTCGCGTACGGCCTTGTTCCTGATTGCCGGCCCGTCCTCGAGTTCCACGTGCCGGGCAAGCTCGAAGAGGTCCGAGGCGTCAGGCCCGAAGCCGCCGACAGTGAAGCGCTCGTTCATGAGCGTCGTGATCGACACCTTCCAGCCGGCCCCGACCGGGCCGAGCCGCTGGCTATCGGGAATGCGCACGTCGGTGAAGAACACCTCGTTGAAGTTGGACGCCCCCGACATCTGCTTGATCGGCCTGATCTCGATACCGGGCGACTTCATCGACAGGAAGAAGAAGGTGAGGCCGGCGTGCTTGGGCACGTTGGGGTCGGTGCGCGTGACGAGAATGCCCCAGTCGCTGTAGTGAGCACCCGACGTCCAGATTTTCGAGCCGTTGACGACCCACTCGTCACCGTCGCGGACGGCGCGGGTGCGTAGCGCAGCGAGATCGGAGCCGCCGGCCGGTTCCGAGAAGAGCTGGCACCACACCTCGGCGGCCGACAAGGTCGCGGGGATGTGCCGGTCGCGCTGAGCCTGAGTGCCCCAGGTGCCGATGGTTGGCACGCACATGCCGATGCCGATGTCGAAGAAGCCGCGGGGCACCTGGTAGTTCTGCTCTTCCTGGTCGAAAATCACCTGCTGGATGGGCGTGCCGCCCTGGCCACCCCATTCCTTCGGCAAGGTGATGCCGGCATAGCCGGCCTTGCTCTTCTTGGCCTGCCACTCCTTGGCGCGCGTCAGGGCCTCCGGACGGTCGTGGCCGGCGCGATAACCGGTCACGGCGGACGCATCCTTGCGCTTGGCGTTGGCGTCGAGGAAGGCGCGCACCTCGGCACGAAATTTTGCCTCTTGGGCGGTATCTTCGAAGTCCATGTTCCTGGCCTCTCTGTTCTTCACACTCCCCTCGGGGGAAGGGTGAAGACCCCTACTGGCGCGGTCCCGTCGGCACGTCCTTGAAGGGAATGCCTTTGTCGACGCGCGCATCCTGCGGCAGCTTCAGCACGCGCTCGGCGATGATGTTGCGCATCACCTCGTCGGTGCCGCCGGCGATGCGCATGCCGGGCGAATAGAGCAGCGCCTCCTGGAACACGTCCCTCATGGGCATGTCGTCGCCGTTCATGATGGAGCCCGACATGCCGTAGAGATCAAGCGCATAGGCGGCGATGTCCTGCGTCATGGGGGCGCTGACCAGCTTGCCGATCGAGGCCTCGGGACCTGGCGTGTCGCCCCGCGACAGCGACGTCATGGAGCGGAATTTCGTGAACTTCAGCCCCTGATACTTGAGATACCAGTCGGCGATCTTCTCGCGCACCGCCTTGTTCTTGATGGCCGGCCCATCCTCGAGCTCGATGTGGCGGGCGAGTTCGAGCAGATCTTCAGCCGTGGGCCCGGCACCACCCGCCACCGTGCGCTCGTTCATGAGGGTGGTGATGGCCACCTTCCAGCCGGCGCCCACGGGCCCGAGCCGCTGGCTGTCCGGGATGCGCACGTCGGTGAAGAACACCTCGTTGAAGTTCGATGCCCCCGACATCTGCTTGATCGGCCTGATCTCGATGCCTGGAGACTTCATCGACAGGAAGAAGAAGGTCAGACCCTCATGCTTCGGAACGTTGGGGTCCGTGCGCGCCACGAGGATGCCCCAGTCGCTGTAATGGGCGCCGGAGGTCCAGATTTTCGAGCCGTTGACGACCCATTCGTCGCCGTCGCGAACGGCACGCGTGCGCAACGCCGCGAGATCGGAGCCGCCGGCCGGCTCCGAGAAGAGCTGGCACCACACCTCCTCGGCGGTGAGCATTTTGGGGATGTGGCTGTCGCGCTGGGCCTGTGTACCCCACGTGCCGATGGTGGGCAGGCACATGCCGATGCCGATGGTGAAGAAACCGCGCGGGACGTCGTAGTTGGCCTCTTCCTGGTTGAAGATGACCTGCTCGATAGCCGTGCCCGCCTGGCCGCCCCATTCCTTCGGCAAGGTGATGCCGGCATAGCCGGCGGCAGCCTTCCTGGCCTGCCAATCCTTGGCGCACTTCAGCGCGTCGGGCTTGTCGTGGCCGGCGCGGTAGCCCTGCACGACGCCGACCTCGCGCTTGGCGTTGGCGTCGAGAAAGGCACGCGCCTTGGCCCGGTACACGGCTTCCTCGGGAGTGTCGTCAAAATCCATCGTGCCCTCCTCAGGCGGCGGCCCGGTTCTGCGTCTCGAGCTCGCTGATCAGCCGGTCTTTCCATTCACGCGCGCTGCCCAGCGACAACGCCAAGAGCTTGGCGCGGCGGAAGTAGAACTGGCAGTCGAACTGCCACGTGTAGCCCATGCCGCCATGCGTCTGGATGTTCTCCTTGGCGGCGTGCCAGTAGGCGTCGCTGGCAGAGGCGCGCGCCGCGCTCGCGGCGATGGGCAGCTCCTTGGCGTCAGTCGACAGCGCCCAGGCGCCGTAATAGGCGTTGGAGCGCGCCAGCTCCGTCGACACATAGATGTCGGCGAGCTTGTGCTTGATGGCCTGGAACGAGCCGATGGGACGCCCGAAGGCATAGCGCTCGCGGGCATAATTGCAGGCCATGTCGAGGGCCGCCTGGGCGCCGCCCACCTGCTCGAAGGCGATGAGCACGGCGGCACGATCGAGCAGCTTGCGCAAGAGCGCCTGGCCGTCGGCCGGCGCGCCGAGCGGCTCGGCGGCGGCGTTGTCGAAACTGACGCGGGCATGCGAGCGCGTCGGATCGACCGTGGTGACGGCTTCGCGCTTGACGCCCGCGCCCTTGAGGTCGACGAGCCCGAGGCTGACGCCACGATCGGAGCGCCCGACCACGACCGCAATATCGGCCACGTCGCCGTCCGGCACGGGCACCTTGGTGCCGTTCACCTTGCCGCCGTCGACCGTGGTGCGCAGCCGGCGCGGGTCGGAGACCGGCGGCACTTCCGCCATGGCGAGGGTGCCGATGACTTCGCCGGAGGCGAGCTTCGGCAACCACTTCTTCTTCTGCTCGTTGCTGCCGGCGAGAAGCAGCGCTTCGGTGGCGAGATAGACGGACGACGAGAACGGCACCGGGGCGACCGCATAACCGATTTCCTCGGCCAGCACGCAAAGCGCCAGATGACCGAGCCCGGCGCCGCCGAATTCCTCGGGGATCGCGGCGCCCGTCCAACCCATCTTGGCCATCTCGTCGAAGAGCGCCTTGTCGTAAGGCTCGGGGCCTTCGAGGATGCGCCGCGCCGCCGCCGGCGGCGAGCGCTCGGTGAGGAATTTCTTGGCCTCCTGGCGCAGCATCTTCAGGTCGTCGGAAAAATCGAAGTTCATTTGCCTCGTGCCTCGCGCTTCTTCGTGCGCGAGATCAACCAGCCGCGGCCGGGCTCGCGCCCCCGGCGGCGTTGTCCAAAACGTTAGGGTAATTTAGCTTTCGGGCGCAAACGAATTCGCGCGTCCCCTGCCGCATTTTGCTCATGTGGCATCATGTGGCGGATCATATGGCGGACGACGGCAGGGCGCGGGCCGTTGCGCGCGCCTGGGCGCAAGCGCATCATCCCCCTGGCTCCGTACGCGGGAGGACCAGGATGACGATCTATATCTGTCAAGGCCGATATACGGCTCGTGCCATCAAGGGGATGACCGCAAAACCCGAAGATCGATCGGAAGCCGTCACCGAGCTGTTCAACGCAGCCGGTGCGCGCCTCATCGGGTGGTATCTGACGCTCGGGCGATACGACTGGCTCATCATCGCGGAAGCTCCCGACGAGCCGACGATGATATCGGCGGTGCTCGCGGCCGCCGCGGGAGGCAGCCTCACCGACATCACCACGACGGTCGCCCTGTCGGCGGGCGATACGGTCAAAGCCTTCCGACGCGCCGGTGAGCTCACGCAGAATTTCAAGTCGGCCGGCGCGGAGCACTACGGCATCGACATCTGAAACGGGCCGTTCAGCCGCGCGCCGCCCTCGGCGCCGCCGCCGTGCGATCGCCGATCGGCGGCTTCCCCTCCTCGCGGCGGATGTCGTTGATGATTTCCAGCACCCGGCTGCGGAAGGGCGCGTATTGCACGGCGAACTCCTCGACGAGCCGGGTGTTGTCGATCAGGAAGTTGCCGGATATCTCGCGGCCGCCGCTGTCGCGCTCGAAGCGGATGTCGGCGTCGGGCAGGAACTCGCGCACCATGGCGGCAAGGTCGCCGAGGCTGATCGCGTGGCCGCCGGAATTGTAGATGGCGTGCTTGGGCTTTTCGGCCATGATCAGGCGCGCGAACACTTCGGCGATGTCCTCGACATGGATCGGGCAGCGCATGGCGTCGCGATGCGGGAACGTGACGGATTTGCCGCGTGCCGGCTGGACGATGCAGTTGACGTGATCGACCGAGCCGCGGAGCTTATCGGGACCCGTGACGTTGGCGGGACGCAGGCCGGTGATGATCATGCCGTACTTGTCGCGGTAATCCTTGGCCTGCCATTCGTTGAAAATCTTGCAGACGGCATACTGGTAGTCGCCGTGACGGAAGTCGTCCTCGGTGAGGGGGCGTTCGCCGAAGTGCCGCTGCTGACCGTTCACCGCAAGCGAGCTTGCGTACATCGTGTGCTTGACACCGCAAAGGCGCGCCGCCTCGAAACAATTGTCCATGCCGAGGACATTGAGCTTCGTGGCGATATGCGGCGGCAGGTCGCTGCCGATATGATAGGATAAATTGACGAGGCGTTCAGGCTTTGCCTCGGCCACCGCCGCCATCACATCGTCGAACTGGGTCACGTCGCCACGCACGAGCTTGACGCCGTCGCCGAAGGTGCTCGCGCCGGTGACATTGATGTCGAAGCACACGACGCTCTCGCCGCGTGCAAGGAGAAGCGGAATAAGGCGACGGCCGATGAAGCCAGCGCCGCCCACGATGACGGTCGACATTTCGTGCGCCCCCTGCTGCCCACGGCCCAACCTCCGGGCCCATCTGGGTGGTGCATAGCACGTCGAGGTCGTATCGTGCCATCGCCCGTGCAGGATTCAAGATCGAGCACGAGCATCCCGCTCCACCAATGAAAGGAAACCTTGCGATGCCTGATCGCGCCCGCGTTACCGAGTTCGTTTCTGTCGTGGTGTCCGGCGACCATGTCCGCGCGATCAAGGATTTTTATCACGAGAATGCGACGATGCAGGAAAATCGCCATGAGCCGCGGCGCGGACGCGACGTGCTAGCCGCACACGAGGAGCGAGCGTTGAGCCGGATCAAACGAATGCACACGCACCAGCCGGAGGTGATCCTCGTGGATGGAGACAACGTCGCGATAAGATGGACATTTGACAGGATCGACAACAACGACGCGGTCACAAGGCTGGAAGAGGTCGCGTTGCAGCGGTGGAGCGGGGACCGCATCCTGCATGAGCGCTTCTTCTATGACAGCGCCACGGCATGGTTCAAGATCTGATAGGCTCACGAGCGCCCGCGACCGAAGCCGCGAGTTGTTCAGGGCGCGCGCGCCGTCACGATCCAGAACGAGGCGGGCAGCAGGATGCCGTCGCCTTTGACGAGCGGCGCCAGCACCTCGCGCACGGAGACGCGCGCCGCCTCGATGACCTCGCGTGGCTGATCCTGCAGCGCGCGGGCGGCCGGCCCCACGCTGAGCGCCGTGTCGACGCCGGCCTCGAGGCCGCCGCCCGCCGCGATGTCGAGGGAGATGTTTTGCGGCTGCATCGCCACCTCGGCGAAGCCCGCCGCTGTGAGGATGCCGCGCACGCGCTCCTCCGACGCGAACGAGAACGGACCCGGCTCCATCGGGACCCGGCCGAGGCGGGCGCGGCACGTGCTTATAGACGGCCTGCAGCGGCGTCATGATCCAGGGATTGTCGCGCGGCTCGCACCAGCACGCGAAGGCGACGCGCGCCCCCGGCTTCAGGGCCGTGCGCAGATTGGCGAACGACACCGCCGGCTCGGCGAAGAACATGACGCCGAAGCGCGAGGCGAGGAGATCGAATTTTTCGGGCTCGAAGCCATGCACCGTGGCGTCAGCGAGGACGAACTCAAGCGGCGCATTCGGCGGGGCGAGCGTGCGCGCCCGCGCCAGCATGGGGGCCGAGATGTCGACGCCGAGCACGTGCCCCTTGGGCCCGACCTTGGCGGCGAGAGCGATGGTGGTGGCGCCACAGCCGCAGCCCACGTCGATGACGCGCTCGCCCGCCGCCGGCCTGGCGCGAGCGATGAGCAGGTCGGCGACGGGCGCCAGCATGGCGTCCTGCGAGGCTTGGCGCTCGGTCCAATGCCGCCCGCCGGTGCCGTTCCAATAGGCGACCTGGTCGGCGTTGAGGGCGTGGCCGGCTGGCGCCTCCATGATCACCGTCCCTTGAACTGCGCCGGGCGCTTCTCGAGGAAGGCGGTGACGCCTTCGCGCGCATCCTCGCTGTTGCCGGCGATCTTCTGCGATTGCCGCTCCAGATCGAGCTGCTGCTCGTAGGAATTCTCGGGGCTCTCCCAATAGAGGCGGCGGATGAGGCTCAGCGCCACGGTCGGGCCGTTGGCGAGATCGCGCGCCAGCTTCATCGCCTCGTCCATCAGGGCCGCGTCGTCATAGACGCGGTTGATCAGTCCCCATTGCAGCGCCGTCTCGGCCGGCAGCCGCTCGCCCATGAGCGACAGTTCCATGGCGCGGGCGCGGCCGACGAGGCGCGGCAGGATCCAGGTGGAGCCGCCGTCCGGCACCAGGCCGATGCGGCGAAAAGCCTGCAGGAAATAGGCCGAGCGCGCCACCAGCACCATGTCGCCCATAAGCGCGAAGCTCATGCCGACGCCGGCCGCCGTCCCGTTGACGGCGGTGACGATCGGCATGGGCAGATTGCGCAGTCGGCGCAGGATCGGGTGGTAGCCTGTCTCCAGGGTGGCGCCTGGATCGCGGCGATTGCCCTGCTGGCCGCGGCCCTGCAGGTTGGCGCCGGCGCAGAAGGCGCGGCCCTCGCCGGTGATCACCAGGCAGCGCGCGCCGCTTTGGTCCTCGACGAAATCGAGGGCGTCCTTCAGGCCGCCGAGCATCTCGGCCGAGACGGCGTTCAACACCTCCGGGTGGTTGAACTTCAGGACGGCCACCTGCTCTTCCATATCCAGCTTGACGCGTTCGAAATTCACCTTGGTCCCACCCTTGGGGTCCAGATTGGCTCGCTCGGTTTGCATTTTGCTCATCCTGTCCTGACTTGCCATGAAGCCCCGCCCCGTGGCCAATGGCAAGCGCCGATAAGAACCGGGAGGCCGCCATGTTCAAGGACAGATTATTTCAGGGCAAGCGCATTCTCGTCACCGGCGGCGGCACCGGCCTCGGCAGGGCCATGGCCGAGAAGTTTCTCTCCCTCGGTGCCGACATCTACATCTGCGGCCGCCGCAAGGCGGTAGTCGACGCCACCGCCAAGGAATTGATGGACACGCACGGCGGTCGAGTCATGGGCTACGGCGTCGATATCCGCGACGCGGCGGGCGTCGACGCCATGGTGGAGGAGATCTTCGCCAATGGCCCGTTGACCGACCTCGTCAACAATGCCGCCGGCAATTTCATCTCGCGCACGCAGGACCTGTCGCCGCGCGGTTTCGATGCTGTCGCGAATATCGTCATGCATGGCACCTTCTACGTCACGCACGCGGTGGGGCGGCGCTGGATCGCCGGCAAGCAGCCAGGCAACGTCGTGTCCATCGTGGTCACCTGGCTCAGGAACGGCGGCCCCTTCGTGGTGCCGTCGGCGATGAGCAAGGCAGCCATCCACGCCATGACCATGTCGCTGGCCACCGAATGGGGACCGCACGGCATCCGGCTCAACGCCATCGCGCCCGGGGAAATCCCGACCGAGGGCATGAGCAAGCGCCTCAATCCCGGCGAGACGCCGGGGGAGCGCACCGCCTCGCGCAACCCGATGGGGCGGGCCGGCACCATGGAGGAGTTGCAGAACCTCGCCACCTTCCTGTTGTCGGACGGCTGCCGCTGGCTCACCGGCGAGACCATCGCCATGGACGGCGCCCAGGCGCTCGCCACCGGCGGCAATTTCTACGAGCTACGCCAATGGAGCGACGCGCAATGGCAGGCGGCGCGCGACTCCATCATGGCCCAGAACGCCAAGGACCGGGCGGCGAGGAGCGCTTGACGATCGTCGAAAATGGCCGCGCGCGCTCCGAAAGCGGCTCGCCGGGGATGCCTCCGATGCCTTCCCGGCCGCACTGATATCCGCTACGCGTCTAGCAAGGGAGTATTCCCATGACCGACCGCATCTCGATCAACCTCGAGGCTGGCGTCGCCGACGTGCGGCTGACGCGCGCCGACAAAATGAACGCCCTCGATGATGCCATGTTCGAAGCGCTGGTGGCGACAGGCGAGAAGCTCAAGAGCATGGCGGGCTTGCGCGCCGTCGTCCTCTCCGGCGAGGGCCGCGCCTTCTGCGCCGGCCTCGACATGGGCCGCTTCGCCAGCATGGCGGCCGGCCAGCCCACCGGCGCCACGCAAGAGCGCCTGCTGAGCCGCACCCAAGGGGTCGCCAACCGCGCCCAGCAGGCCGTGTGGGTGTGGCGCGAGATTCCCGTGCCGGTGATCGCCGCCGTGCACGGCGTCGCGCTGGGGGGCGGCTTCCAGCTGATGCTCGGCGCCGACATGCGCTTCGTCACGCCCGATGCGCGGCTGGCGGTGCTGGAGATCAAGTGGGGTCTCATCCCCGACATGGCCGGCACGCAGCTCATGCGGCATCTGGTGCGTGAGGATATCGTGCGCGAGCTGACCTATACGGGCCGCATGTTCTCGGGCGAGGAAGCCTTCAAGTACGGCTTCGCCACGCGGCTATGCGCCGATCCGCGCGCCGAGGCGCTCGAGGTAGCGCGCGACATCGCCGGCAAGAATCCTGACGCGGTGCGGGCCGCCAAGCGGCTGCTGAATGCCGCCGTCACGTCCGATGTGGCGTCGGGACTCAAGGCCGAGGCCAAGGAGCAGGCTGGGCTCATCGGCAGCGCCAACCAGCGCGAGGCGGTGGCAGCCAGCCTCGCCAAGCGCGCGCCGAACTTCGCCGATCCCGACCTGGCGGCCTGACGCGCACGAGGCGACCCGATGATCGAGCTCCATTATTGGCCGACGCCGAACGGCTGGAAGATCAGCATCATGCTGGAGGAGTGCAGCCTCCCGTACTCGCTCGTGCCGGTGAATATCGGCAAGGGCGATCAGTTCAAGCCTGACTTCCTCAAGATCAGTCCCAACAACCGCATGCCGGCCATGATCGATCACGATCCGCCGGGCGGCGGCGAGCCGGTCGCCGTGTTCGAGACGGGCGCCATTCTCATCTATCTCGCCGAGAAGACGGGGAAGTTCCTGCCGAAGGACTTGCGCGGCCGCTTCAGCGTCATCCAATGGGTGATGTGGCAGATGGGCGGGCTCGGCCCGATGCTTGGCCAGAACGGCCATTTCAAGCTCTATGCGCCCGAGAAGATCCCCTATGCGATCAAGCGCTACGGCGACGAAACCGACCGGCTCTATGGTGTGCTCGATGCGCAGCTTGCCAGGACCGGCGCCTGGGTCGCGGGCGACTATTCCATCGCCGACATGGCCTCGTTCCCCTGGGTCGTCACCCACAAGGCCCAGCAGGTCGACATCGACAGGTTCCCGAACGTGAAGCGCTGGTTTGCCACCATGCGGGTGCGGCCCGGCGTCGAGCGGGGCATGGCGGTCGGCAAGGACTGGCGCGGCCGCACCTCATCGGGCATGAGCGACGACGCCAAGAAAATCCTCTTCGGCCAGACGGCAGCGAGTGTGCAACGATGATCGAGTTCTTCTTCGACTGTTCGAGTCCGTGGACGTATCTGGCGTTCCACAATCTCCAACCCCTGGCGCGGGAGTTCGGCGAGGACATCCGCTATCGCCCGATCCTGGTGGGCGGCATCTTCAACACCATCAATCCGAGCGTCTACAATTCGCGCGAGAAACCGGTGCCGGCCAAGCAGGCCTACGCCAAGAAGGACCTCGGCGACTGGGCGCGGGTCGCGGGCCTGCGCATCAAGCACCGGCCGACAGTGTTCCCCGTGAACAGCGTCAAGGCGATGCGCGGCTGCATCCTGGTCGAGCCGGACGGCAAGCTCGTGCCCTTGGCGCGCGCCACCTTCGAAGCCTATTGGGGCGACGACAAGGATATCTCCAAGGACGAGGTCCTGGCCGACATCTGCCGCAAGGTCGGCATCGATGAGGCGCGCTTCTTCGCCGGCATCGCCCAGCAGGGCATCAAGGACCAGCTGAAGGCCAACACCGACGAAGTGATGGCGCGCGGCGGCTATGGCTCGCCCACCATCTTCGTCGACAAGGACGACATGTATTTCGGCAACGATCGCATGCCGCTCATCCGCGCCGCGCTGGAGCACAAGCGCAAGGCGGCGTGAGGCTCGATCCTCACGTTGGCGCGGCAGGCCTACCTCGCGCGCTCGGCGCGCACCCGATCGACAACGTCGAGGACCGTGCAGACGACGATCAGCAGCGACATCCCGCCGACGTAGAACGGCATATCCAAATAGCGGATCACCATCTCGGGCACGACGCACACGATGGTCAGGTAGGCGGCTCCCATGAAGGTCGCGCGCGAGACGGCGTGGTCGAGCCGCTGCGCCGTGTCTCCGACCGATGCTGCCTCTTCGATGGCTCCGCCGCGCCTCGCGATGTCTCCCGCGATCCGCTGCGGATCGAGGAGAAACGCCGTATAGAAGAAGACAAAGAGAAAGATGAGCAGGCTGTAGAGCGACCAATAGACGGGGCGGCCGTAACCGAATTGAGCCACGATGGACATGAGCCAAGCCGGGCCATCGACGAAGCTCAATAGCGTGAGGACAATCAGCCCGCTCCACGTCGCCAGGATCACCGGTATGATGCCGGCGGGATTGAGCTTCACCCGGAGACGAGACGGCATTGTTCCCGATGGGTCGGCGACGCCCGGCTTGCGGTAGCGGATTGCGATGGAATGCTCGGCCCGCTCCATGACCACGGCTAGGACGACGATTGCGACGCAGAACGCCACCGCGGCGGCGATGTGCCGCCCTGAAAGGAAGCCGCTTTGACTCAATGCGAGAGTCTCGATGGCGGCGCTCGGTATCTCGACGACGACGGCGGTGAAGAGGATGAGCGCAAGCCCGTTGCCGATGCCACGCAAGGTGATCTGGTCGGCGAGCCAGACAACGAGCATGGTTCCGGCGACAAGGGTGAGCACTGTCGACACGCGGAACAGAGCGCCCGGCTCGCTGACAACGCCGCCGACACCTTCGAGCCCTACCGCGACGGCATAGGCCTGGATGGCCGCCAGGAAGACGGCAAGGACGCGGGTCGTGCGGTCGATGATGGCGCGTCCGTGGCGTCCCTGTCGGCTGAATTCCCTCAACGAGGTGGACAAGATGCCGGCGAGCTGGACGAGAACGGCGGCCGAGATGAACGGCAGGATGCCGAGCGAGACGATGGCCAAGCGGCTGACCGCGCCGCCGGAGAGGGCGCTGGCTTGTCCGAGAACCCCGCCCGCTTGGGATTTCACAAGCTCCGCCCATGCCAGCGGGTTGATGCCTGGCAACGGAACCAGCGTCGCGGCGCGGTAGACGACGAGCGCGCAGAGCGTGAAGGCGATGCGGCGCAGCAGCTCGGATCTTCCCCCGGTCTCGAGCCGCATGGATGGCGTTCCCACACCGCAAGCGTGATCGCCCCTTATGGCACGGCTTGCGGATTCGCCAAGCCGCCGGCAATGCTCGCGTGCGCTTCGGGGCCTCGTCGCATGAGGCCGAGATGGTGGCGCTGCCCCAGGACATCGCACGCCATGCCGTCCCTTGCAGAGTGCCGGCTCGCGCGTGCCGTCCGCACTGCGGACCAACGCGCGCGCCTTGGCGCATCAAAGCACACCCATCTCCCTCGGCGCGCCGAAACAAGATGGTCTGACGATTTGGAGTTTGTTGAAGTCTATGAGAGTCTGGCGGCACGTCTCTTGAAGCCCGTTCAGGACGCTCCATGCAGCTCGCTCTCAGCAAAGAGGACGCCGCCTTCCGCGAGGAGGTGCGCGCCTTCATCGACGGGAACCTGGCGCCCGATCTGCGCGAAGCGGGCAACAAATCGACGCGCACCTATAGCGACCTGAAGCTGGCGCTGCGCTGGCACAAGCTCCTCTACGAGCGCGGGTGGGGGGCGCCCGGCTGGCCGAAGGAACATGGCGGCCCTGGCTGGACGCAGATCCAGCGCTACATCTTCCAGCTGGAGGTCGGCCGCGCGCGAGCGCCGCGCTTTTTCAACCAGGGCATCCGCATGGTGGGGCCGGTGATCATGCGCTTCGGCACGCCGGAACAGAAGGCCCGCTACCTGCCGCGCATCCTCAGCGGCGAGGACCTCTGGTGCCAGGGCTATTCGGAACCGGGCTCGGGCTCCGACCTCGCCTCGCTGCAGACCAAAGCGGCGAGCGACGGCGATGACTATGTCATCAACGGCAGCAAGATGTGGACGACCTATGCGCACAACGCCACCAGCATGTTCGCCCTGGTGCGCACGTCCAATGCCGGCAAGCCGCAGGAGGGTATCACCTTCGTGCTGATCGAGAACTTCCGCTGCCCGCAGATCACTGTCGCGCCGATCATCCTGATCTCGGGAGAGCACGAGGTGAACCAGGTGTTCCTCGACAACGTGCGCATCCCCAAGGCGCACCGGCTCGGAGACGAGAACAAGGGCTGGACGGTCGCCAAGTACCTGCTCGAATTCGAGCGCGGCGGCGATCCCTATACGGCGCGCCTTGTGCCGCAGCTCGACGACCTGAAGAAGCTGGCGCGGTCGCGAAGCGACACCGGCACCCCGCTATGGGACGACCCGAGATTCCGCCAGCGCATCACCGACCTCGAGGTGCAGATCAAGGCGCTGGAATTCCAGGAGTTGCGGCTGATCTCCGCGCTCAGCATGGGGCAGAGCCCGGGAAGCGCGGCGTCCTCGATGATCAAGCTGCGCGGCTCCGAGATCATCCAGAAGCTCACGGAGCTCGCCGTCGAGCTGATCAGTCTTGAGGCGGTACCCTTCGAACCTGAAGCGCTCACCCCGGGGCGCAATACGGCGAGCATCGTGCCCGACGACGCCACCACCGCCATGCCGCGCTACCTGAACCTCCGCGCCGCCACCATCTACGCCGGCTCCAGCGAGGTGCAGCGCAACATCATCGCCAAGGCGGTGCTTGGCCTTTAGAGGCGGGTCGCCACCGGACCATGCCTGCTCGCCGCCCTGGCGCCGCTTGCCAGGGGCCTTCACCGCGGCTCTGGGCGACCGCCAGAGGGGTTCCCGGCCATGGCCCGGCGCCAGTCCGCACGTTAGGATGGCCCGGTCACAGGGGAAGTCCCGATGCTGCCCGGCTGGGCGATCGTTCTCTCGGCACTGGTCTATCTCTTCGCGCTGTTCGCCATCGCGCACGCTGGCGACCGCTCCGGCCGCTCCCTCATGGACGGCCGCTGGCGCGCCACCATCTATGCCCTGGCGCTCGCCGTGTACTGCACGTCGTGGACATTCTTCGGCTCGGTCGGCCTAGCCAGCCGCTCGGGCCTCGATTTCCTCGCCATCTATCTCGGCCCCATCCTGGTCATCGGCCTCGGCTACCCGGTCGTGTCGCGCATCGTGCGCCTCGCCAAGGCGCAGAACATCAACTCCATCGCCGACTTCGTCGCCGCCCGCTACGGCAAGAACGACCGTGTCGCCGCCGTCGTGTGCCTCATCACCGTGGTCGGCGTCGTCCCCTACATCGCGCTACAATTGAAAGCCGTCGCGTCGTCGCTCACCGTCTTCCTCGACGCCGCCAATCTCGGCGTCTTCACGGCAACCGTCCCGACTTTCGCCGATCTCGCCCTCATCGTGGCCATCGTGCTGGCGCTGTTCTCGGTGGCCTTCGGCACGCGCCACATCGACGCCACCGAGCACCAGGACGGGCTCGTCCTCGCCATCGCGGTGGAATTGGTGGTGAAGCTCGTCGCCTTCTTGGCGGTCGGGCTCTTCGTCACCTTCTATATGTTCGACGGTCTCGCCGACCTTGTTGGGCGCGCTGCCGCCACGCCGCACAGCACGCCGTTCCTCGAGCGCACCTCCTCGCTCGGCGGCTTCATAACCTTGATCGTGCTGTCGAGCTCGGCCGCGCTGCTCTTGCCGCGCCAGTTCCACATGACGGTGGTCGAGAACCGCAACGTCGCCGACGTAAAGCGCGCCGGCTGGATGTTTCCGCTCTATCTCGTGGCCATCAATCTCTTCGTCATTCCGCTGGCGCTTGCCGGCGAAGCACTGTTCCCGGCCGGCAGCATCGACCGCGACATGACGGTGCTGCAATTGCCGCTGCGGGCCAACGCGAGCTTGATGGCGATGATCGCCTTTATCGGCGGTCTCTCGGCCGCCACCGCCATGGTCATCGTCGAGTCGGTGGCGCTCGCCATCATGATCTCCAACGACCTCGTCATGCCGTTCGTGCTGCGCCGCCGCGGCCTGTCGAGCGGTGCCGCGCCGCCGCAGCAGATGGGCCGCCAGGGCGATATCGGCCGCTTCGTGCTGATGGTCCGGCGCGTCGCCATCGTGGCGGTGATCCTGCTCGCCTATATCTATTACCGTGCCGCCGCCGACGCGGCGCTCGCCGCCATCGGCCTGTTGTCGTTCGCGGCCATCGCCCAGATCGCCCCCGCCTTCATCGGCGGCCTCTTGTGGCGGCGCGGCACGGCGCTCGGCGCCGTCGCCGGCCTCACGGCGGGCCTTGCGGTGTGGGTCTACACGCTGCTGTTGCCCAACATCGCAGCCGATGGCTTCTGGCGCGACCTCGTCAATCTCGGCCCCTTCGGGCTCGCGGCACTGAAGCCGACGGCCTTGTTCGGCCTCAAATTCTCGACCTTGAGCCACGGCGTCCTCGTCAGCCTGTCGCTCAATGTCGCCTTCTATGTCGGCTTCTCGTTTCTGCGCGCCCCCAACACGATGGAGCGGCTGCAAGCCGATGTCTTCGTCGCCGCCGACCGCACGCCTATCGCCCAGGGTTTGAGGTTGCGCCGGTCGCCCGTCACCTTCGAGGATCTGCGGGCCACCGTTGCCCGCTACCTCGGCGAGGATCGCGCCATCCGCGCCTTCGACGTGTTCGCGCGCGAACGCGGCATGCCGTTCGAAGGCGGACGCGAGGCCGATATCGGAGCGGTGCGCTTCGCCGAGCATCTTCTGGCCTCGGCCATCGGCGCCGCCTCGTCACGCCTCGTGCTGTCGCTGCTGCTGCGGCGGGGCGACGTTTCCGGCCGCGCCGCCCTGAAGCTCCTCGACGATGCCTCCGCCGCCATCCAATACAACCGCGACATCTTGCAGAACGCTCTCGATCATGCTCGCCAGGGCATCACCGTGTTCGACAAGGAATTCCGGCTGATCGCCTGGAACCGCGCCTTTCTCGATCTCTACGAGCTGCCGCAGGATGTCGTGCATGTCGGCATCGGCCTCGACGAGATCGTCGCCTTCAATGCCGAGCGCGGCTCCTATGGGCCCGGCAACCGGGAAGCGCTCATCGCGTCCCGCCTCGAGAGCTTCACGCAGCATACCGAGCCCGTGCGCCTGCGCTTCTATCCCACCGGCCGCGTCATCGACATCCGCTCCAACCGGCTGCCGGACGGCGGCCTCGTCACCACCTATACGGACATCACCGAGACGGTGGAGGCCGAGGAGGCGTTGGAGCGCGCCAATGAGACGCTGGAGCGCCGCGTCGCCGAGCGCACCGAGGAGCTGACGCAGCTCAACGAGGCGCTGACCCACGCCAAGGGCGAGGCCGAGGAGGCCAACGTGTCGAAGACGCGTTTCCTGGCCGCCGCCAGCCACGACATCCTGCAGCCGCTCAATGCCGCGCGCCTCTATGCCACCTCGCTCGTCGAGCGCGACCGCGCCAAGGGCGAGCCGACCTTGGCCGAGAACATCGACCTTTCCCTCGATGCGGTGGAGGAGATCCTCACCGCGCTCCTCGACATTTCCCGTCTCGATACCGGAGCACTCAAGGCGGAACTGTCCACCTTCCGCATTGACGAGCTGTTGCGGCAGATGCAGCGCGACTTCGGCCCCATGGCGGCCGAGAAGGAGCTCGAGCTCATCTTCGTGCCGTCGTCGCTCACCGTCCGCTCGGACCGGCGCCTGCTGCGCCGGCTCTTGCAGAACCTCGTCTCCAACGCCGTGAAGTACACCCCCAAGGGCCGCGTGCTGGTCGGCTGCCGCCGCCGCCGCGGCCGCATCAGGATCGAGGTGTGGGACACGGGCCCCGGCATTCCGCGCTCGCAACAGCGCCTGGTGTTCGAGGAATTCCGCCGCCTCGACCAGGGCGTCAAGGCGGCGCGTGGGCTCGGCCTCGGCCTTTCCATCGTCGAGCGCATCGCCCGCGTTCTCGATCACGAGGTGACGCTGCGCTCGATCGTCGGCAAGGGCTCGACCTTCGCGGTTGAGCTGCCAACGGCGGCCCCACTGCCCGCCGCCGCGCCACCGGTCAGCGTCGCACCAACACGCGCGGCGCCGCTGGCGGGCCTGCGCGTGCTCGCCATCGACAACGAGCCCTCGATCGTCGAGGGCATGCGCGTGCTGCTCTCCGGCTGGGGCTGCACGGTTCTTGCCGCGGCGAGTGCGCATGAGGCGCTGGCGGCCTTGCGCGGCGCGGCCGAGCCGCCTGATGTCATCATCGCCGACTACCACCTCGACGAGGGTGACGGCCTCGACGCCGTCGTCGCGCTGCGGTGGAAGCTCGGGCGCGATCTGCCCGCCATCCTGTTGACGGCCGACCGCTCGCCCGCCGTGCGCGACGCTGCCCTCGCCAAGGGCGTGCACGTGCTCAACAAACCGCTGAAGCCTGCGGCGCTCAGGGCACTCTTGGCGCAATGGCGGGCGACGCGGATTGCGGCGGAGTAGTGAGCTATGCCGCCTGCGGCCGCCGCTCCGCCTCGTAGTGGCCGTGGCTCGCCACGATATTGAGGATCTGCACGGCCTTCGGCAGCTCGATCAGGAATTCGGCATCGCGCTCCAGGTGATGGATGCGCCTCGGGTCGCGGCCGGCAAAGCGCGACATGGCCTCGACGCTTTCCCAGTACGAGACGGTCACGAATTCGCTCTCGCCCTCCCGATCCTCGCGGAAGAGCTGCACGCCGAGCGCCTTCGCCTCGAGTGGCTTGATGCCGTGCTCGTAGAGGTACTTCGCATAGGCGTCGGCCTTCGCCGACGTGGTGCGGCCGCGCCAGATGCGCGCAATCCTCGGCGTAACGTCCATGGCTGAAGGTGCCATCGCGGTTCTCCGTGCTTGCCGAAAGAGGGCCATTCGCCAGCCCTTTGAACTGAACGCTCGCCATCCGCGATGGTTCGGCCTTCCGCTGCCTGGGACGACGGCGGCCGGCCGCGGGAACCTTCCGGCCTCTATCGCATCTGACAGGCGACCGGGCCTCGCGCGTGAGGCGCCGGCCTTCCTTAGGAGGACGCCATGGCGACCGAAAATCCGCGCAGCACCGCGAGCATCGCGGGCCATCCCATCCACCCGATGCTTATTCCGTTTCCTGTCGCGTTCCTGGTCTCGGCCCTGGTGACCGATCTGGTGTTCTGGTCAACCGCCGATGCCGTTTGGGCGACAGTGTCGATGTGGCTGCTTGGCGCCGGCGTGGTCACGGCGCTGGCGGCGGCCTTGTTCGGCTTCACCGACTTCTTCAGCGAGGCGCGCATCCGCAACCTCAGTGACGCCTGGCAGCACATGATCGGCAACCTGGCGGCCGTCGTGATGGCTCTGATCAATTGGTGGATCCGCTACCGCACCGGCGCGGCCGCCGGCGTGTTCCCGTACGGGATCTGGCTGTCGCTGGCCACGGTCCTGCTCCTGCTCTTCAACGGCTGGAAGGGCTGGGAGATGGTCTATCGCCACCGGGTCGGCGTCTCCGACCAGGCTTAACGGGGCCTCAACCCTTCGCCTCCGCGAGCTTGCGCCTGAGGTCGCGCAGCTCGTTGAAGCGCGCCGTCACGTCGCGCATGACGGCCACGAGCCCGACGAGCCGCGGCCCGTCAGTGAGCGGCGCGATGGTGAACTCCACCGAGATGCCCGCGCCGTCCTTGGTGACGGCCGGAACCGCGAGAACGTCGCCCGCCCCATAGCGGCTCTTGCCCGTCGCGATGACCTGGGCGTAGCCGTCCCAGTGGCGCTTGCGCAGCCGTTCCGGGATGATGATATCAAGGGACTGGCCAAGCGCCTCCTGGCGCGAATAGCCGAAGATGCGCTCGGCACCTGGATTCCAGAAGCGGATGACGCCGTCGCGGTCGGCCGCGATGACCGCGTCGGAGGCGCTCGCGAGGATCGCTTGCGCCTGGACGTTCGGGATGTCCGTCATCCCGTTTCAACGAGCCAGGCCAAGGATGGTTCGCTCGTGCGACTCAATAAACAACCACCGAGCGGATCGAGGTGCCAGCGTGCATCAGATCGAACGCCTTGTTAATGTCGGCGAGCGGCATGGTGTGGGTGATCAGGTCGTCGATATTGATCTTCCCCTCCATGTACCAGTCGACGATCCTCGGCACATCGGTGCGACCCCTGGCTCCTCCGAAGGCAGTGCCACGCCAGACACGCCCGGTGACGAGCTGGAACGGACGCGTGGCGATCTCCTTCCCCGCCTCCGCGACGCCGATGATGATGCTCTCGCCCCAGCCGCGGTGGCAGCATTCGAGCGCCTGGCGCATGACCTCGACGTTGCCGGTGGCATCGAAGGAGAAATCGGCGCCGCCGCCGGTGAGGTCGACGACGGCCTGGACGATCTTGTCCTTGCCGGCCACGCGCGGATCGATGAAGTGCGTCATGCCGAACTTCTCGGCCATGGCGCGCTTTCCCGGATTGATGTCGATGCCGATGATCTTGTCGGCGCCGACCAGGCGGGCGCCCTGAATGACGTTGAGGCCGATGCCGCCGAGGCCGAACACCGCAACATTGGCGCCTGGCCACACCTTGGCGGTGTACATCACCGCGCCGACGCCGGTCGTCACGCCGCAGCCGATGTAGCAGATCTTGTCGAAGGGCGCGTCCTCGCGCACCTTGGCGAGGGCGATCTCCGGCAGCACCGTGAAGTTCGCGAAGGTCGAGCAGCCCATATAGTGGAAGAGCGGCTTGTTGCCGCCGCTGTCACAGGTGAAGCGGCTCGTGCCGTCAGGCATCACGCCCTTGCCCTGCGTGGCGCGGATGGCGGTGCAGAGATTGGACCGGCGCGACAAGCAGGTTTTGCATTGCCGGCATTCCGGCGTGTAGAGCGGGATGACATGGTCGCCCGGCTTCACGGTCGTGACGCCGGCTCCGACCTCACGGACGATGCCGGCGCCTTCGTGCCCGAGGATGGCCGGGAATAGCCCTTCCGCGTCGGCGCCGGAGAGCGTGTAGGCGTCGGTGTGGCAGACGCCCGTCGCCTTCACCTCGATCAGCACCTCGCCGGCCCGCGGCCCCTCGAGGGTGATGGTCTCGACGGAGAGCGGCTTGCCCGCCTCCCAGGCTACGGCGGCGCGCGTCTGCATCTTGCGGTCCTTGTCGTTGGAGCCGAGCTGTCAGGCGAGCGCCGCGTAGGCTTGGCGCCCGCTCTTCAGCATGTCGTCGACGAATTCCAGCCGGTCCTGGCCCCAGAACACCTCGCCGTCGATGACGAAGGCCGGCGAGCCGAAGGCCCCTGCCGCGATCGCCTCGTCGCGGTTCTTCTGATAGGTGGCGGCCGCGGCTGGCTGCTTGGCGGCGCTGAGCAGCGCCGGCGCGTCGAGGCCGGCGTCGCGGCCGAGCGCGGCGATGGTGTTCTCGTCCGCGAGATTGAGGTCCGTCTCCCAGATGCCCGCGAAGGCGGCGCGCAAGAACTTGTCGGGATCTTGGCCGGCCGCCACCGTCGCGATGACGAAGCGGTCGGCGAGGCCGGGATCGCACGGCCAGTTTTTCGGCTTGAGGTTGAAATTGAGGCCGCGCTTGGCCCGCCAGCGCTGCAGCTCCATCCAGCGGTAGCGCTGGCGCACCGGGGAACGCTTGGGGAGCGGCAGGCCGCCGGTCTCGGCAAACACTTCCGCGAGCGGCACCGGCTTGTAGATGACGCGCGCGCCATGCCGACGCGCGATCTCCATGAACGGCACGTGGCCGATATAGGCCCACGGAGAGAGAACGGTGAAATAGTAGTCGATGTTGCGCGCCATGGTGGGTCCCTGCCTGCCGGGCGCACCATATGCAGCGACCGCCGGGCGGGCAATCGCCTTGGCCGTCAAGCGCCTTTGGTGAGCGCAGCCGCCATACTAGCTCTTGGCGCCCGCTGCCTGCAGGGCTTGCCACACGCGCTGCGGCGTCGCCGGCATGTTGATGTGGGCGATGCCGCGTTCGCGCAGCGCATCCACAAGGGCGTTCATCACCGCCGGCAGGGCGCCGGCGCAACCTGCTTCGCCGCAGCCCTTGACGCCAAGCGGGTTGGTGGTGGCGGGAGAGGGCTCGCTCTCGAAGGGCACCAAGGGCGAGTCGATGGCGCGCGGCAGCGCATAATCCTGATACGAGGCGCTGACCGGCTGGCCGCCTTCGTCATAGACGACGTGCTCCATCAGCGCCTGGCCGATACCCTGCACCACGCCGCCATGCACCTGGCCGGCCACCAACATCGGGTTCACGATGACGCCGAAATCGTTGACGGTGGTGTAGCGCACCACCTCCACCGCGCCTGTCTCCGGATCGACCTCGACCTCGGCGATATGGCAGCCGTTCGGAAAGGTCGTCGGCGCGCCTTGCGAGACGTGCTTCACGTCCAGCGATTGCGGCGCGTCGGCGGGCGGCTTGAAGCCGGCATTGAGACGCGCCGCCAGCTCCATGATGTCGATGCCGCGATCGGTGCCGACGATGGTGAAGCGGCCCTTGCCGAAGCCGATGTCGCCGGCGCTCGCCTCGAGCGCGATGGCGGCGATCTTGCGGCCCTGCTCGATGACCTTGTCGGCCGCCTCGGCGATGGCGGTGCCGCTCATCATCATGGACTTCGAGCCGCCGGTGCCGCCGCCGGCCAGGAGCTCGTCGCTGTCGCCCTGGATGAGGCGGATCTTCTCGAATGGCACGCCGAGCTTCATGGCGAGCACCTGCGCGAACGGCGTGGCGTGGCCCTGGCCAAAATCGAGCGTGCCGGTGCGGATGGTGACGGTGCCGTCGGGGTTGAAGCGGATGTCGCCGAGCTCGTTGTTGGCCGGGGCCGTCGCCTCGAGATATTGGCCGATGCCGCGCCCGCGCAGCTTGCCGCGCTTCCTGCTCTCACGCTTGCGGGCCTTGAAGCCGTCCCAGTCGGCGGCCTCGAGCGCCCGCGCCAACACGGTGGCGAAATGGCCGCTGTCATAGGTGGTGCCCACCGGGGTCGCGTAGGGGATCTCGCTCGGTCGGATGTGGTTGCGCCGGCGCAGCACGACGCTGTCGATGCCCATCTCGGCGGCGGCCGTCTCTATCAGCCGCTCCATGATGTAGTTGGCCTCGGGGCGGCCGGCGCCGCGATAGGCGCCCATGAGTGTCGTGTTGGTGACCACGGCGCGGATGCCGACCTCGACCACCGGCGTGCGGTAGACGCCGACGGCGTTCTTGGCGAGGTTGGAGGTGCCAAAGCCCGGCGACACCCAGTTGAGATAGGCGCCGACATTCGCCTCGCCGAGGACCCGCAAGGCAAGGAACTTGCCCTTGGGGTCGAGCGCCAACTCGGCGCGCACGGCGACTTCGCGGCCGTGGCTGTCGGACAGGAAGCTCTCGAGCCGCGAGGCGGTCCACTTCACCGGCCGGCCGAGGGCGCGCGCCGCGTGCAGGATGCAGACATATTCCGGATAGACGGCGCTCTTCATGCCGAAGGAGCCGCCGACATGGCCGGTGACGACGCGGATCTTCTCCGGCGGAATGTTGAGGATGATTTTTGACAACAAGTTCTTGGCGCCGAACACGCCCTGGCCGCCGACATGAAACGTGAATCGCTCGCTCGCCGCGTCATAGGCTGCGATGGCGGCGCGCGGCTCCATGGCGCTGATGGCGATGCGATTGCTGACGATGTCGAGCTTCACCACGTGGCCGGCCTTGGCGAAGGCTGCTTCCGTCTTGGCGCTGTCGCCGGAATGGAAGTCGAGCACCACGTTGCCGGGAACGTTGTCGTAGATCTGCGGCGCGCCGGGCCGTAGCGCCTCCTCGGGCGTGATGACGGCCGGCAATGCCTCGATGTCGAGCTTCACGGCCTCGGCCGCGTCCCGCGCTTGCGCCTCGATCGCCGCCACCACACACGCCACGGGGTCGCCGACGAAGCGCACGCGATCGCCAGCCAGCGCGCGGCGCTGGGGCTTGCGCATGTCGGAGCCGTCGCGGTTCTTGAGCGCGACCACGTTGGGGAAGGCCCCGTAACCGGCGGCCTCAAGGTCAGCGGCGACATAGACAGCCAGCACGCCCGGCATTGCGCGGGCCGCCGTCGTGTCGATGCCGCGGATGACGCCATGGGCAACGGGGCTGCGCACCATGGCCGCATAGGCCTGGCCGGGCAGGTTCACGTCGTCGGTATAGCGGCCAGCGCCGCGCACCAGGGTCGGATCCTCGCTGCGCGGGACCGGCTGGCCGACCGCGAATTTCAGCGCGGAGATGGCATCGGCGTCAAATTGTTCGTTCATGAGACGGACTTTCGGGCAGACCTGCGAAAGGGGCTGTTCGGGGGATGGATATGTTGTCGCAGGAACGGCGCCACCCGGCAACCTCAGGCGGCCGTCGCATTTGCCGGCGCTGTCGCTTATATTTGTGTCGGACAAGACGCACCAAGCGACCCGATGACAGACGCTCATATGGAACCGGCAACCGCGGCGCAGAGCCCGTCGTCGCGGGCGGGTGTGGCGCTCACGGTTGCCGGCATCACCATGCTGGCGCTGGCCGGCCTGCTGCTGTGGGCAAAGCAGAGCGAGTCGGTTTTCGCCGCCTATCTGGTGAGCGCCGTCCAGGCCTGTTTCTGACACATGAACGCGACCGACAAGAAGCGATTGATCCTGCCGGCGGCCGCCTTCCTGGTCGGCCTTGTCGCGCTGACGGCGGCGCTCTTCGTCGTGGCGGGGCCGGGCGAGCGATCGGTCGGCGGCATCGGCGGGCCCTTCGCGCTCACCAACCAGGACGGCCGCAGGGTGAGCGACAGGGACTTCGCGGGCGCGCCATTCCTGGTGTTCTTCGGCTTCACTCATTGCCCCGAAATCTGTCCGACGACGCTCTATGAGGTGTCCGAGGTGTTGCGCGCGCTCGGCGGCAGTGCCGACAAGCTGCGCGTCGCCTTCATCACCGTCGACCCGGAGCGCGACACGCCCGAGGCGCTAAAGAGCTATCTCTCGAGCTTCGATCCGCACATCGTCGGCCTGACCGGCAACGGGGACGAGATCGATCGCGTCGCCAAGGCCTACCGCGCCTATTCCCGCAAGGTGCCGCTCAAGGACGGCGGCTACACGATGGATCACACAGCCCTCGTCTACCTGATGGACAAGCGCGGCAATTTCGTCGGTTCGTTCAACGTCAAGCGGCCGCCGCAGGAGGCGGTCAAGGAACTCGGCCGCTACCTGTAGTGCGGCTTGACCCAAGACCGGTGGGCGACGCATAGGTTCGCGATGCGGCGAACCGTCATCACGTTGCTGTGGAATGTCCGCGTCACGATCGGGCTCGCAATGGCGGTGCTCGCCGGTGCGGCGTGGGCGGCCGAGAACGTTTTCATCCCTAATTTCTGGGACCCCGGCGCGCGCCCGGAGCGGCCCGACCTCAGCGCCGTGCGCGTCATCCGCTTTCTCACCGACGATGAATATCCGCCTATGCATTTCGCGCGCGGCGACGGCACGCCGACCGGCTTCTCGGTCGATCTCGCCCAGGCGGCCTGCGACAAGCTCGCCGTCGCCTGCACCATCCAGGTGCGCCGCTTCGAGACACTGCTCGAGGCCCTGGCGGAGGGGCGCGGCGACGCCATCGCGGCCGCCATCCCGACGACGGCGCAGCTGCGCGAGCGCTTCGCGGTCACCAATCCCTACCACCGCATGCCGGCGCGCTTTGCCGCCCGCAAGGGGGCGAGCCTGCCGGAGCCGAGCCCGACATCGCTCGCCGGCCGGAGCGTCGGCGTCGTCGGCAATTCGGCGCACGAGGCCTATCTCGGCGACTTCTTCCCCAAGGCCGACCGCCGACGCTTCCTCGATTTCGCCGCCGCCCGGGCAGCGCTGCGGCGCGCCGAGATCGACTATCTCTTCGCCGACGGCTTGACCCTGGCGGTCTGGCTCGGCGGCGTCGACGCGGCCGAATGCTGCGCCTTTACGGGCGGCCCATATTTGTCCATCCGCTATTTCGGCGAGGGCGTCGGCTTCATCGTGCGGCGCGAGGACGAGGCACTGCGCCGGGCCCTCGACTACGCGCTCCAGAAGCTCTGGGACGACGGCGTCTATACCGAGCTGTATCTGCGCTATTTTCCGCTGAGCTTCTACTGAAGCGTTGACCGATTGGTGACCGATTGCTGATCGATCGTTGATTCTTGGGCCCGCAGCCGCCATAGGTCGGCAATGGCCCGTCCCTCCCCCGCCCCTCAGTCGCCCGACGGCTCGCTCCCGGAAGCCGCTCGGGCGTCCTCAGCCTGGCCGTTCGAGGAGGCGCGCAAGCTCGTTGCGCGCCTCGAGCGTTCGGGCAAGCGCGAGGCGCTGTTCGAGACCGGCTACGGACCATCCGGCCTGCCGCACATTGGCACCTTCGGCGAGGTGGCCCGCACCTCGATGGTGCGGCATGCCTTCCGGGCGCTCACCGAAGACGGGGTGCCGACACGGCTCGTCGCCTTCTCGGACGACATGGACGGGCTGCGCAAGGTGCCCGACAATGTGCCCAATCGCGAGATGCTGACGCAGCACCTGAAGAAGCCCTTGACGCAGGTGCCCGATCCGTTCGGCACGCACGAGAGCTTCGCGCATCACAACAATGCGCGGCTGCGGGCCTTCCTCGACCGTTTCGAATTCGACTACGAGTTCCAATCGTCGACGGAATGCTACAAGGCCGGCCGCTTCGACGAGACGCTGCTTGCCATGCTGCATCGCTTCGAGGAAGTGATGGCCATCATGCTGCCGTCGCTGCGCGAGGAGCGGGCCAAGACCTACTCGCCGTTCCTGCCCATTCACCCCAAGACCGGCCACGTCATGGAAGTGCCCATCGACG
Organism: uncultured Alphaproteobacteria bacterium; assembly: GCA_963812775.1. Lineage (GTDB taxonomy): Bacteria > Pseudomonadota > Alphaproteobacteria > Rhizobiales > Beijerinckiaceae > CAWEWH01. The sequence continues at coordinate 47,391 of CAWEWH010000008.1, read as the reverse complement.
AGGTGAAGCCCGATGCCGGCACCTTGGTGTGGCGCGATCCGGCGAGCGGCGAGCGCTTCGAGACGCCGGTGACCGGCGGCCATGCCAAGCTGCAGTGGAAGCCGGATTTCGCCATGCGCTGGGTGGCGCTCGGCGTCGACTATGAAATGGCCGGCAAGGATCTCATCGATTCCGTCAGGCTGTCCGGACAGATCGCCCGCGCCCTCGGCGCCGAGCCGCCCGAGGGCTTCAACTACGAGCTCTTCCTCGACGAGGAGGGCCGCAAGATTTCAAAGTCGCTCGGCAACGGCCTGACCATCGACGAGTGGCTCAGCTACGGCACGCCCGAGAGTCTCGCGCTGTTCATGTACTTGAAGCCGCGTGAGGCCAAGCGGCTCTATTTCGATGTGATCCCGCGCCACGTGGACGAATACCAGACCCACCTGGAAGCCTATCAGCGTCAGGACCTGAAGCAGCGGCTCAGCAATCCCGTCTGGCACATCCATACCGGCGAACCGCCGGCGCCGGAGACCATCGATACCAATACCGGCCGCTCGCAAATCTCGTTCATGCTGTTGCTCAATCTCGTCGGCGTGGCCAACGCGGAGTCGAAGGACGTGCTGTGGGGCTTCCTCCGCCGCTATGCGCCGAGCGCGTCGCCCGAGAACCACCCGCGGCTCGACGCGCTCGTCAGCTACGCCATCCGCTACTTCAAGGACTTCGTGAAGCCGGCCAAGCGCTATCGCGCCGCCGACGCCGAGGAGCGCGCGGCGCTCGAGACCCTGTCGGCCCGGCTCTACGCCATGCCCGTAGACGCCAGCGCCGAGGCCATCCAGGAGGTGGTCTATGACGTGGCGCGATCGATTCCGCGCTTCCAGGACCCCAAGGCCAAGGGCGCGACACCCGAGCGGCCAGGCGTTTCTAACGCCTGGTTCAACACGCTCTACCAGATCCTGCTCGGCGAGGAGCGCGGCCCGCGCTTCGGCTCCTTCGTCGCCGTCTACGGCATCAACGAGACGCGCGCGCTGATCGCCAAGGCGCTGTCGGGCGCGTTGATAGCCGAGCACCAGGCGTTTCTCGACGGGCGCAAGCCCCCTGTGTGATCGCCAGCGCCGCTTGTGGCGGCGCCTCTCCCGCCCCATGTCGACCACGCGTGAAGCGGAGTCGCAATGATCCACGTCGTCGCCGTGGCGCTTACCATCGCCTGGGTCGGCCTCAACATTTATCTGTGGCACAGCATCAGGTCGCAGGAGGCGATGCTCGCCACCTCGCTGGCGCTCGCGCTCCTCCACGCCGTGCCGTTCTGGCTCTACGTCAATCGCCGTTGAGCCAGCGCCCCCGCGTCACATGCGCTCTCAGAAACAGCGCTCGCTTTTCGGGATCGCGCTATTGGGCCGACCAGATGACGCGGGCGATCCAGGTAACGTCAGCGGCCGGCACGACACGATCCTGATGCGAGGGATTGATGGCGCGCAGCTCGATGTTTTTGGCGGTCCTGCGCTTCAGCTCCTTGACGGTCACCTCGCCGTTGACGATGCGCACGACGACGCGGTCGCCGCGCCGGGTCTGGGCATTGGGCGACACGATGATGATGTCGCCGTTGCGATAGAGCGGCAGCATGGAATCGCCGCTGATCTCGAGCGCATAGGCCTGCTCGTCCGCGATATCGGGAAACGCCACCTCGTCCCAGCCCTGGCCGCTGGGCAGCCCCTCGCTGTCGAAAAAGCGACCCTTGCCGGCCTGCGCCAAGCCCAGCAACGGGATCATGCGCTTGGGCGGGCGCGACTTGGTGATCAGAGCGACGAACTCCTCAATGGGCGTGTTGGTGGCGGTGAGAATCTTGGACACCGATTCAGTCGACGGCCAGCGCTGGCGGCCTTCCGGACTGACCCGCTTCGAAGGATTGAAGGTGGTGGAATCGAGCCCCGCCTTGCGCGCCAGGCCGGACGCGGTGAGGTCGTGGCGTTCGGCAAGGCCGTCGATGGCGGCCCAAAGCTGCGAGTGGGAGAGCATGGTGGGTCCGGGGGGCAGGCGGAAAGACATACTAGGATTTATTGCCCTGCGACGCGGAAGGCAACCCCCAGAACCAAAGCCAACGGCATTGCGGGGACGGGCTCCTACCCGTACACCCTGGCGGCAGGGACGGGAGCGGTCTTGCCACTGATCTATAAAATCTGTCCGCGCGGCGTTTGGCAGGCAGCCGCGAAGCACGGCGTGTTTCATGGCGCCGGCGTCGATGTTGCCGACGGCTTCATCCACTTTTCCACCACCGCGCAGGTGAAGGAGACGGCGCGGCGGCACTTCGCCGGCCAGGCCGATCTCGTGCTGGTCGCGGTCGATGCCGATGCCCTCGGGCACAAGCTGCGCTACGAGCCCTCGCGCGACGGCGATCTCTTCCCGCACCTCTACGATGTGCTGCCGTTGACGGCCGTGCGCTGGGTCGAGCCGTTGCCGCTCGGCGCCGACGGCGGCCACGCCTTTCCGGAGCTCGTGGCGTGATCAGCCTCCTGGCCGGCCTCGCGCGGCCGCTCCTCGCGCGCCTCGAGGCGGAGACAGCGCACCGCCTCACCGTCACGGCGATGGCCTGGACACCGGCCTCGGCCTCACCGGCCGACGATCCACGCCTTGCGGTCAGCGCCTTCGGCCTCGCCTTCCCCAATCCCATCGGCCTTGCGGCCGGCTTCGACAAGAATGCCGAGGTGCCGGGCGCAATGCTGGGGTTGGGCTTCGGCTTCGTCGAGATCGGGACCATCACGCCGCGGCCGCAGGCGGGCAATCCGCGCCCGCGCGTCTTCAGGCTGACCGCCGACGAGGCCGTGGTGAACCGCCTCGGCTTCAACAATGACGGCCACGAGGCCGCCGCGGCGCGCCTGGCGCGCCGGCGCGGCAGCGGCATCGTCGGCGTCAATATCGGAGCCAACAAGGACGCCCGCGACCGCATCGCCGACTACGCCGCCGGCATCACCGCCTTGGCGCCCTATGCCAGCTATTTCAACGTCAACGTGTCGTCACCGAACACGCCCGGCTTGCGCGATCTGCAACAGGAGACGGCGCTCGACGATCTCTTGGCGCGCGTTCTCGCGGCACGCGACGCGGCGGCGACGCACGGGCGAAAGCCGGTGCTCCTCAAGATCGCCCCGGACGTGTCGCTCCAGGAGCTCGACGCCATCGTGGCCGTGGCGCGCCGGCGCGGCGTCGACGGGCTCGTCGTCGCCAACACCACGTTGGCGCGGCCATCGACCCTCGTCGACAAGGCCGGCGCGGCCGAGACCGGCGGCCTTTCGGGGAGGCCGTTGTTTTCCTCGTCGACGCGCATGCTGGCCGAAACCTACAGGCGGGTCGAAGGGGCCTTCCCGCTCATCGGGGTCGGCGGCATCGATTCCGCCGATGCGGCCTGGACGAAGCTGTTGGCCGGCGCCTCCCTCGTCCAGCTCTACACGGCCCTCGTCTTCCACGGGCCTGGCCTCGTCGCCGCCATCAAGCAGGGCCTCGTCGAACGCCTGCAGCGGCGCAACATCGCCCGGCTCACCGATATCGTCGGCCGCGACGCGGCACACATCGCCCGCCAGGCGGGCAAATCAGGCTGACGCTAAGGCGTCAGGCTGACGCGAAGGCGCGGCGCGTCAGGCGCCGATAGAGCAGCGCCTGGCCGGTGCCGCGGACGGCCAGGAAGATCAGCAGCGCGGTCCACAATCCGGCATTGCCCTTCGGCGCCAGCAGCCAAACCAGACCGAGGAACAGCGCGAGCGCAATCAGCATCAGGTTGCGCATGGCAGCCGTCCAGGTGGCCCCCGTGTAGATGCCGTCATACGCGAAGGCGGCGGCGCCGGCGAGCGGCGTCAAGGCGGCGAAGACGAGGAAGGCCCTCGCCTCGGCGCGCACGCCTTCATTGGTCGAGACGAAGTCGACGAACATCTCGCCGCCGGCAAGGAAGATCGCCGATACGGCGGCGCCGACCACGAGGCTCCAGCCGAGTGCCAGAACGACGACACGCCGGAAGCCGCGCTCGTCACGGGCGCCGAGCGCCTGGCCGCAAAGCTGCTCGGCAGCGGTGGCGAAGCCATCGAGGAAGAAGGCGCCGATCATGAACATGTTGTACAGGACGGCGTTGGCGGCGAGCGTCGTGTCTCCGGCGCGCGCGCCCTGCGAGGTGAAGAAGGCGAACGCGAAGCTCAGCGCCACGGTGCGGATCATGATGTCGGTGTTGACCGCGAGCGTGCGGCGCATGGCGGCGCCGTCGAAGACCTCGGCGCGCGCCGCCGTCCACGGGCGGGCGCCGAGGCGCGCCAGCACGACGAGACCGAGGGCGACGCCGACGACCTCGGCCGCCAGGGTCGCAAAGGCAGCGCCGGCGATGCCGAACCCGAAGCCCAGCACCAGCACCACGGCCAGGACCATGTTGACGGCGTTGATGACCACCTGCAGGAGGAGGCCGAGATCGGTGCGGGCGCGCCCGATCACCGAGCCGAGGATGGCGAAGTTGGCGAGCGCGAAGGGCGCCCCCCAGATGCGGATCGCCATATAGGTGCGGGTCGCCTCGGTGACGGCATCGCTGGCGCCGACAAGCGCGAAGGTCACCGTCATGATGGGGGCCTGCAGGGCGACGAGCGCAACGCCGCAAAGCGCCCCGACCACAAGCGCGCGGGCGAGCGCCACCTCGACCTCCGGATCGTCGCCGGCGCCATAGGCCTGCGCGGTCAGTCCCGCCGTACCGAGGCGCAAGGCGCCGAAGGCCCAGAACAGGAAATCGAAAATCACCGCGCCGAGCGCTACGGCGCCGAGGAGCGCGGCGTCACCGAGGCGGCCGATGACCACGGCGTCAACGAGACCGAGCAGCGGCTCGGTGACATGCGACAGCATCATCGGCACGGCGAGGACGACGACGCGGCGATTCGTCGCCTCGATGCGACGGCCGGCCTGCGGGGCGATGGGGTCAGCCGATGTCATTTGAATGAGGAGTTAGCCTCGCTGCGGCCGGATGCCTAATCAATCGTTTTGATTGCATCGGTCACAGGCGCGGGCACGAAGGCCTTGACGCGCCGCTGCAGCCGCCTCAGTGCCGGATCGTCGATACCGAATTCCTCAAGCGCCGCGATGGTGTGGTCGAGATATTCGGCGCTGGTGCCGAGAAAGCCGCGCGCCATCGCAAGACAGGACACCACGTCCGCCTCGGGGAGGCGGCCGGCATAGCCGCGATGGCCGCGATTGATGACGAAGGCGACGGCCCGCACCGGCTCGGTTGCGGTCGCAACGTCGATCCAGCGCGGCACATAGGCGCCGGTCAACATTTCGCGCCGCCAGAGCAGCAGCAGTTCCTCACGGGCGCGAGCCGCCTCGATCCGGAAGGCGACGCCGCGGCAGCGCCCACCCCGATCGAGACCGAGCGTCAGCGACGGCTGCTTGGGGGTGCCGCGGCCGAGCGGTGCCCACAAGCAGAAGCGGCGATGGAAGCCGTTGATGGTGCCAGCGCGGCGCTCGACATGGTCGACGACAGGGTTCCAGATGAGCGAGCCGTAGCCGAACACCCAGAACGTCCTCGGCCGCATCGCGCTCTCTCAGCATGGCATCGATGCCCGCCCGGTGCTCCTCGTCGGTGAAGAAGCGCGTGCCGGCCGGCAGGTAGGCCTGCAGCTGCTCGCGCAAGGCATCGTCGTTGAGCGCCTCGCGCGTCAAGGCGATGCCCGTCAGGGAGGCAAGGTCGGGCTTTGGCTCGGGCGGCGAGGTCACGCCCGTCACCTCCGCAGCAAGCGGCTCAGCAGCCACAACGGCACGACGATGACGGCGCCGAAGAGCAGCCAGCGGCCGACCTCGCGCACCGCCGCAAAGCCGCTGCCGAAGACACGGCGGATGAAGTCGACAAAGCTCTCGATCAGTCCCCAGGGCGTCAGGTCGAGGAACGCCATGAAGGCGCCGACAATGAGCGACAGGAAGAGCAGCTTGACCAATGTCGAGGAGAGCGAGCCGCCGAGAAAGCGATTGACTTGTCCGTCAGCCATCGTGAATCACCGCGATTGAGCTTGTCATTCGAGGGGAGCGCTCGTCCATTGCCCCTTGGCGATCTTGGCGGCGGCGATGACCGCCTGCGTGCGGCTCTCGACGCCGAGCTTCTGCAGGATGGCCGAGACATGCGCCTTCACCGTCGCCTCCGAGACGCTGAGCTCGTAGGCGATCTGCTTGTTGAGCAAGCCCCCCGACAGCATCATCAGCACCCGCACCTGCTGCGGCGTCAGCCGCCCAAGCCGCTTCACGAGCTCGGCCGTCTCGCGGTCGCCGGGCGCCGAGAGATCGACATCGGGCGGCGTCCAGGTGTCGCCGCCCAGCACTCGCCGCAGCGCCGCCCCCATGGCGTCGACGCCGAGGGATTTCGGAATATAGCCGGCCGCCCCGAACTCGATGCAGCGCCGGATCACGGCGGGATCGTCGTTGGCCGAGACGACGACCACCGGAATGCTCGGATGCTGAGCTCTCAAATACATGAGGCCGGAGAATCCCTGCGCGCCCGGCATCGTCAGATCGAGCAGGATCAGATCGGGATCGCCAACCGCCGCGATGGCGGCCGTCGTCTCGTCGAAGTTGCCTGCCTCCGCGACGGCAGCGCCGGGGATCAGGCCCGCGACCGCCTGACGCAACGCGCCGCGAAACAGCGGATGATCATCGGCCACGATGATCGTTATCGCATGCTCGGCGCTCAAGCGCGTTCCCCCTTCCGTCCTCCGGGACGGTGCGCAATTCCTGCGGCTCGTGTATCACGACCGGCACAAGCCGCGCCATAACCCGCGAGGATCGGAATGCTCGACGCGACCGCGCCCCTCAGGCCCGAGGTTACCCGGCGCCTCGGTGTCGTGTGGACCGGCGGTCTCATCGCCTTTACGGCCTTTCTCAGCCTGCTGGCCATCCTCGAGCGCGTCGGGCTGCCCGGGAGCCTCATTCCGCCGCTGGTGTTCGGGCCGCTGCTCATCGCCTTCGCGGCGATGGGCGTCGCCAAGCGCACCATGCTGTTCGCCGAGTTCGATGCCGCCGGCCGTTCGGTACCGCTGCCCGCCAACACCGTTGTCATCGCCACGATCGCGCTCGGTCTTGCGGTCGCCGGCGACCATCAGGTCGTCGTCGGCATCGGGGCGGCGATCGGGCTCTTCGCCGCCGGGATCATGGTGGCGCCGGCGATGCGCATGGCGGGCGTATCGACCATCGCCGAGCTGTTCGGACGCCGCCACGGGAGGCTCGCCCGGCTCACGGCCGCATTGGTCACGCTGCTGGCCTGCCTGCCGGTTGTCGTCGCGCTCATCAACGCCGTCAGCCTCGACTTGGCGCGGGCGCTGGCGGTGAGCCCGGCTGCCGCCATGCGGGCCTGCGTTGCCGTACTCCTGTGCGCCAGCGTGTTCGGCGGCCTGCGCGGCCTCACCGCCGCCAATCTCACGGCCGGGGCCGCGGTGGTGATCGCCGCCGGCGTGGCCTTCATCCTCCTCGTCTGGGGCAATCCCGGCGGCTCGTACGTCCGTGTCTCGACGGTGGCGGACAGCGAGGACGCCTTGCTGCTCGCGGCTGCCGCCATGCTCGGGACTGCGGCGCTGCCGCCGATTTGCCAGCGCTTCGCGTCCGCCGTCTCGCCGCAGGAGGCGCGCCGCGCCGGACGTTGGGCGGCGGTCATCGTCGTGCTCGTGGCCTTTTTGATCCCGGTGGTGAGCTTCGAGCGCGCGACGCTCACGAGCAACGCCGCGGTCGGCGCCAACCTCATGGCGGCGGCGGCGATCGGCGCCATGCTGGCAGCCGCCGTCGCCTTCGCGTTCGCCATGGCCAACTCACTGTCCAACGACATTCAGAGGCCCTTCCTGGCGCCGCGCTCGGCCGCCTCGCGACAGCTCATCCTGGCGCGCCTGATGGTCGCCGCGATCATCCTCGGCGCGAGCCGACTTGCGACCGAGGGCGGCATCACGGCCGGCAACCTCGTCATGTGGTCGCTGGCGCTCGCGGCGGCAGGCCTTGCGCCGGTGCTGCTCCTGAGCACGATCATGCGTTTCGGCGGCGTCTCGGCGGCGCTCGGCATGGCGGCCGGCACGGCGGTTGCGGCGATGCACCTCTTCGGCAGCGCCTTCGATCCGATCCGCGGCTCACCGCCGGCCGCCGCCGGGCTGGCAGGTGGCGTGATCGGCGTCATCGTGCTCGCCGCCTCGGGGCTTTCGGCGCCGCTTCTGGCCGACTTGCGCAAGCCGCGCCCGGCGACGGCGGCTGCGAGCCCGGCTGACGCCGGCGCGACCAGCGAACAGGCTGCCGAGACGCCGGCAAAGCCGAAACGCAAGCGCTGGGCAAAGCAGGCCCGGGAGGCAGACAAAGCCGCGGACCCGCCGGCCACCTCAGCCGACGGCTGACGGCGCGTCGGCCTTGGTCTCGCCGCGCGTCTCGATGCCAGCGAGCAGGCGCTCCAGAAGCTCGATGCGGTCGGCCTCGCGCGGCGGCTTGTCCCAACGAATGCGGCTGATGCGCGGGAAGCGCATGGCGACGCCGGATTTGTGGCGCGTCGAGCGCGCCAGCCCCTCGAAGGCCACTTCGAGAACGAGGCCGGAGTCTTCGCTGTGCTCTACCTCACGCACCGGCCCAAAGCGATTGACGGTGCGCTTGCGGACGAAGCGGTCGAGCTTGATGAGCTCCTCGTCGGTAAAGCCGAAATAGGCCTTGCCGACGGGAACGAGTTCGAGACCGTCGGGACCGTCCCGCCACACACCGAACGTGTAGTCGGAATAGTAGGAAGAGCGCTTGCCGTGACCGCGTTGCGCGTACATGAGCACCGCGTCGACGAGATAGGGGTCGCGCTTCCACTTGAACCACAGCCCCTTGGGACGGCCGGGCACATAGGGGCTGTCGCGGCGCTTCAGCATGCAGCCCTCGACTGCGTCGGCATCGTGGGCGGCGCCGGCCGCCCCCGGATCGGCGCGCGCCGCGGTCAGCTCGTGCCATGACCCGAACGGCACCAGCGGCGAGACATCGAATCTGCGGCTGTCGAGCCGCGCGACGAAATCCTCGAGCCGCCGGCGGCGCTCGACGAACGGCAAGGCGCGCAGGTCCTCGTCGCCCTCGGCCAGGAGATCGTAGGCGCGGATGTGGGCCGGAAAATCGGCGGCGAGCTTCGGCGTGACGGTCTTGCGGTTGAGCCGCTGCTGCAGGACGTTGAAGCTCTGCACGCGCCCGTCTCGCAGCACCAGAAGCTCGCCGTCGATGGCGCCGCGGAAGTCCTTGTTGTCGGCAATCGTCTCGACGAGATCGGGGAAGGCCGGCGCAATGTCCTCGCCGGTACGCGAATAGAGCCGCACCAGGGGACGCCCGTTGGGACGCAGGCCGGCGACCGCCTGAACGCGAATGCCGTCCCACTTCCATTCCGCCACGAAGTCGGCGGGATCGAGCTTGTCGAAATCCTCCTCTTCCAGCGGATGCGACAGCATCGGCGGGCGGAACGGCGCCACGTCGCGGGATTCCGGACGCCCGCCGTGGCCCGCCACCCAGGCGAACAGCGCCTCGTAGGGCGGCTCGAGACCGTGCCAGACTTCCTCGACGGCATTGACCTCGACGCCGCCCATCTCGGCGACCGCGGTCTTGGCAAGGCGCGCGGAGACGCCGATGCGCAGATTGCCGGTGACCAGCTTCAAGAGCGCCCAGCGGCCCGTCTCGTCGAGGCCGTCGAGCCAGCGGGCGAGCAGATGCGGCAGATCGGGCTTCATGGTGGCGGTCAGCGCCTCGACCACCTCGGCCAGCGAGGGGGGCGGCGGATGATTGCTGCCCTCGCTCACCGGCCACATGAGCGCCACCGTCTCGGAGAGGTCGCCGACATAGTCATATGAGAGCGCAAACAGCACCGGGTCGGTGCGCTCGGCAATGAGGTTGCGGATCAGGCCCGGCTTGGCGTTGGCGAAGGAGAGCGCGCCCGTCATGGCGGCGAGCGCGAAGCCGCGTTCCGGATCGGGCGTGGTGCGGAAATAGTCGGCCATCAGCCGGATCTTGGCGTTGCGCCGCGGCTCGTAGGCCAGGCGATCGAGCAGCTCGGCGAACCTGTTCATGGCTCGCCTTCCGCCGCGACGGCCGGATCGGCGGCCGCGTCATTCGCCTCCTCGTCGCCGTAGCCGAGAAGATGCAGCGGGCGCGCGGCGATGCCGTTCAGCGTGCACCAGTGCACGAGGGCGTCTTCCTCGCCGTGCGTCACCCAGACCTCGCTGGCGCCGGTGTCGAGGATGGTGGTGGTGAGCTCTTGCCAGTCGGCATGGTCGGAGATGATCAGCGGCAGCTCGGCGCCCTGCTGGCGCGCCCGCGCCCTCACCCGCATCCAGCCTGAGGCGAACGAGGTGACGGGATCGGAAAAGCGCCGCGCCCAGAGATCCTGCGTGGCGCTCGGCGGGCAGAGGACGATGGCGCCGCCGAGCTTTCCACGCGCGCCGGCCACGACCTTGCGGATGTCGCCGAGCGGAACGCCGTTCTCCTGGTAGAACTGCGTGAGGCGCTCCATGGCGCCGTGAATGTAGATCGGCTCGCCATAGCCGGCGGCGCGCAGGAGCGCGACGAGGCGTTGCGCCTTGCCGAGCGCATAGGCGCCGACGACATGCGTGCGCTCGGGAAACAGCTTCACCGACTGCATCAGCTTGTCGATCTCGGAGGCGGCGTCGGGATGGCGGAACACCGGCAGACCGAAGGTCGCCTCGGTGATGAAGACATCGCACGGCATCGGCTGGAACGGCGCGCAGGTCGGGTCGGCGGCGCGCTTGTAGTCACCGGACGCGACGATGCGCAGCGGCTTGCCGGCGTTGCCGAGTTTGGTCTCGATCAGGATCTGGGCGGAGCCCAGCACGTGCCCGGCCGGACAGAAAGTGACCCGTACCTCACCCATGTCGATGGTCTCGCCATAGGCGGCCGCCTGCGTCGTGCCGGCGAAACCTTCGCCGTAGCGCACCCCCATGAGGCCGAGCGTCTCCTTGGTGGCGAGCACCGCACCGTGGCCGGCGCGGGCGTGATCGGAATGGCCGTGGGTGATCAGCGCGCGGCCGACGGGCCGGGTCGGATCGATGTGAAAATCGCCGAGGGGGCAGCAGAGGCCGGCGGGGGTTAACTTCAGGACATCGCTGGGGCGCATGGCCCCAACATAGTGGCTTCTGCCCTACCGAAAAGAGAAAGGGCCCCGCACGACGTGCGAGGCCCCTTCAATTACGATCTGCGGAGATCGCTTAGCCGCAACGCGGACACCGCGATACGTCACGTGATCGTAGGATCGGCGAAGTCCCGGACTATGCCGCAGGCCGGCCAAGCCGGCGGTGCGGCGCGGCACGCGCAGATTCAGCCGCGAGCCGGCAGGCGCTGAAAAGCGAAGGGCCCCGCACCAGGTGCGAGGCCCTCAAATCACGTCGGAGGCGTTGGGCTTAGTAGCCGCAAACGCGCACCCGGCGCCAGCCGTAGCCATAGTAGCCGTAGACCGGCTTCTTGACCCAGTAGCAATGATAGTGACGATAGCCATAGCCGTGGCCATAGCCATAGTAGCCGGCCGAGGCCGACGTGGTGCCAACCGCGCCGAAGATGGCGAGGGCGGCGATTCCGGCGAGAAGGGTCTTCATCGTAGTCTCCTGTTCCACTCTCTGGTGCTTGCCGATTCAAGTCGGCAGTAAACCCAGTGTCGCGCATCACGGCCAAGCCCGCGGTGCGCGAGAGCACGGCCGAGTGCGGGCCGCTGGATCTCCTGAAGGTTGACGACGGGAAAAAGTGGCCGCCTATCGGGGGCGATGAACGTTAACCGTCACATCCGGTCCTCCGGCGATCTCCTGGCCGACCGCCGCTACGGCTGGGCCGAGGCAGCGTTGGCGGCGGGCGACCCCGCGGCCGCAGCGGATCTCTGCGAGCAGACCCTGGCGCGGGTCGAGCATTTCGCGCCCGCCTGGCAGCTGCTCGGCAAGGCGCGGACGGCGCTCGGCGCGCACGGGCCCGCGGTCGTGGCGTTCGAACGTGCGCTTGCGCACGATGCTGAGGACGCGCTCGGCACGGGCCTCGAGCTGGCGCGGCTCGGCGCGCGCCCTCCCGCCGGCGCCATGTCGGAGGCCTTTGTGCGCGCGCTCTTCGACGACTACGCGCCGCGCTTCGAGGCGCATCTCAAGGAGGAGCTTGCGTATCGGGCACCCGAGGTCATCGTGGCGGCGCTCGAGCGTGGACGGTCCGAGCGGCAGCAGCCCTTGCATTTTGCCTGCGCCCTCGATCTCGGCTGCGGCACCGGCCTCATGGGCGCGGCGATCCGTGCGCATGTGGAGCATCTTGCAGGCTGCGACCTCTCGCCCGCCATGATCGAGCACGCCCGCGCCAAGGCGATCTACGACCGGCTCGCGGTCGCCGGCATCGCGGCGTTCCTCGACGGCGAGGCGGCCGGCGCGGCCGATCTCGTCCTGGCGGCGGACGTCTTCGTCTATGTCGGCGAGCTCGCGGCCGTCCTCGCGGCAGCGGCCCGCGCGCTCGCGCCGCACGGCCGCTTCGCCTTCACGGTGCAATCGCATGACGGCGACGGCGTCATTGTCGGGGACGATCGACGCTATCAGCATGGCGACGCGTATCTGCGTGACGCCGCAACGCGGCACGGGTTCGCCGTGGCCATCCTGGAGCCGGCCATGACACGGCTCGACCGCGGCGCGCCGGTGGCCGGACGCGTCTGCGTGCTCGTCAAGGCTTGACGGGACGTGTACTGCGGGCGACCTCTCGAACCGTGCCACAGGCCCGCCACGCCAAGACTCCCTCGCCGCTGCCGGCGCGCTTCGACGCCTGGTTCCGATCGCGCGGCTGGAGCCCACGCCACCACCAGCTGGCGCTGATCGAGAAGGCCGAGGCCGGCAGGTCGGTGCTGCTTGTTGCACCGACCGGCGCCGGCAAGACGCTGGCTGGCTTCCTGCCGAGCCTCATCGAGCTGGCGGGCATGAAACCTCCCGCCTTCGGCCAGTCGCGGCGGCTGCACACCCTCTACATCTCGCCGCTCAAGGCGCTCGCCGTCGACATCGCCCGCAACCTCGATGCGCCCGTCACCGAGATGGCGCTGCCCGTCAAGGTCGAGGCACGCACCGGCGACACGCCGCCGCACCGGCGCCAGAGGCAAGTCGAGCGGCCGCCCGACATTCTGCTGACGACGCCCGAGCAACTGGCGCTGCTCCTGGCGCACCGCGAGGCCACGGCCCTCTTCAGCGGACTGAAGCGGGTCATCGTCGACGAGCTGCATTCGCTGGTCACCTCGAAGCGCGGCGATCTCTTGGCGCTCGATCTGGCGCGGCTCTATCGGTTGTCGCCGCATCTCACCGCGGTCGGTCTCTCGGCCACCGTGCGCGAGCCGGAGGCGCTCTGCCGCTATCTCGACGCGCGCGCCGGGGCCGCCGACCTCGTGGTCACCGAGGGCGGCGCCAGGCCGCATATCGGCGTGCTCGAGACGGCCGCCGCGCTGCCGATCGCCGGCCACACAACCGTGCACGCCATGCACGAAGTGTACGCGGCGATTGCCGCCCACAAGACGACCCTGGTGTTCGTCAACACGCGCATGCAGGCGGAGTTCGCGTTTCACGAATTGTGGAAGCTCAACGACGACAATCTCGCCATCGCGCTGCATCACGGCTCGCTCGACGTGGCGCAGCGGCGCAAGGTCGAGGCCGCCATGGCCGAGGGGCGGCTGCGCGCCGTCGTCTGCACCTCGACCCTCGACCTCGGCATCGACTGGGGCGACGTGGACCTCGTGGTCAATCTCGGGGCGCCGAAAGGCGCGAGCCGGCTAATGCAGCGCATCGGCCGCGCCAATCACCGGCTCGACGAGCCCTCGAAGGCGTATCTCGTGCCGTCGAACCGCTTCGAGATGCTGGAATGCCGCGCCGCCCTCGACGCGGTGGCGGCAGCCGCGCAGGACACGCCGGAGGCGCGCGTCGGGGCGCTCGACGTTCTCGCGCAGCACGTGCTCGGCGTCGCGTGCGCGGAAGCCTTCGAGGCTGACCAGCTGTTCGCGGAAGTGCGCGGCGCGGCACCCTATGCCGGCCTGACGCGCCAGGAGTTCGACGCCGCGCTCAATTTCGTGGCGACCGGCGGCTATGCGCTGCGCACCTACGACCGCTTCGCCAAGATCCAGCAGGGGCCGGACGGGCGCTGGCGCGTGACCAACCGGCGCATCGCCCAGCAATATCGCATGAATGTCGGCACCATCGTCGAGGCGGTGATGGTGAAGGTGCGGCTCGGCCGCGCCCGCGGCAAGAGCAGGAGCGGCGGTGGCGTCATCATGGGCGGGCGCGTGCTCGGCGAGATCGAGGAATATTTCGCCGAGACGATGAGCGTCGGCGACACGTTCGCGTTCGCGGGCGAGGTGCTGCGCTTCGAGGGGATCGTCGGCAACGAGGCGCTGGTGACGCGCGCCGCAAGCCCCGACCCCATGGTGCCGTCCTATGACGGGGGCAAGTTCCCGCTCTCGACGTTCCTCGCCGAGCGGGTGCGGGCCATGATCGCCGATCCGGCCGAATGGCGCCGCCTGCCCACGGAAGTCGCCGGCTGGCTGTCGCTGCAGCGGCAGAAGTCGGTCATCCCGGGGCGCGGCGAGATGCTGGTCGAGACATTCGAGCGCTCCGGGCGGTTCTATCTCGTGGCCTATCCGTTCGAAGGCCGCCTCGCCCACCGCACCCTTGGCATGCTGCTGACGCGGCGGCTGGAGCGCGCCAGGTTGAAGCCGCTCGGCTTCGTGGCCAACGATTATGGGCTTGCCACCTACGGGCTTGCCGATCTCGGCCGGGAAATCTCCTCGGGACGGCTGAAACTCGGCGAGCTGTTCGGCGAGGACATGCTGGGCGACGACCTGGAGGCCTGGCTCGACGAACTCGGCCCTGATGAAGCGCACCTTCCGCACCTGCGCCATCATCGCCGGGCTCATCGAGCGGCGCCATCCCGGTGCCGAGAAGACGCGCCGGCAGGTCACCATGTCGACGGACCTGGTCTATGATGTGCTGAGGCGGCACGAGCCCGATCACGTGCTGCTCAAGGCCGCCCGTGCCGATGCCGCCACGGGGCTGCTCGATCTGAAGCGGGTGGCACAAATGCTCTCGCGCATCAGGGGTCGAATCGTGCACAAGGAGCTTGATCGGGTATCGCCGCTGTCGATCTCGGTCATCCTCGAGATCGGCCGCGAAGCGGTTTTCGGCGAGGCCGCCGACGCCATCCTGGCGGAGGCGGAAGCTGCCCTGATGCAGGAGGTTCTGGCGTGAACGTGCGGGCGCAAGCCGCCGAGCCGCAAGCCGGCAGCATCACCATCGGGGCGCTCGGCTTCGTGGCCGATCCGGCCGGGGCGCTCTATCACCCGGGCGAGCGGCTGCTTGTCGTGGCCGACCTGCATTTCGAGAAGGGCTCGGCCTTCGCCGAGCGCGGCGTGCTGTTGCCGCCCTACGACACGCGCAGCACGCTCAAGGCGCTGGCGCTGCTCGTTGCCCGCTATGCGCCCGAGACGGTGATCGCCCTCGGCGACAGCCTGCATGACCGGCGCGCCGACGAGCGCCTCGACCGCGGCGATCTCGCGACGCTCGGCGAATTGCAGCGCGGCCGCGACTGGATCTGGGTCACCGGCAATCACGATCCCGTCGTGCCCAGGGTGCTGGGCGGCCGCGTCGTCGACACCCTCGTGCATCAGGGCGTGGTGTTTCGGCACGAGGCGAAGGGCGGCGGCGCGGCGGAAGTCGCCGGACATCTGCATCCGGTGGCGCGCATTCGCCTGCGCGGCCGCTCGGTGCGCCGGCGCTGCTTTGCGGTCGCCGGCAAGCGCTGCGTGCTGCCGGCCTTCGGCGCCTATGCGGGCGGCCTCAATGTCTGCGACAGCGCCTTCAGGCCACTGTTCCCGGACGGCATCACCGCCCACGTGCTCGGCACCGAGCGGGTGTTCACCATTGCCGAGGGGATGCTGCTGCCGGATTGACGGCGGACGGAGGACAGGCATCGGAGGCAGCCCATTGCACCACGGGCGTCCGACCGGCTAGCGTTCGCGCCTCGGATGGTTGGCGGGGAGCGAGCGATGCCCGAAATGGGACTTTACGAGGCGATGCGCACCACCCGGGCGGTGCGCCGGTTGCGGCCAGACCCCATCGCCGACGACGTGCTGCGGCGCGTGCTGGAAGCGGCGACGTTCGGACCAAGCGGCGGCAATCGCCAAGCCTGGCGCATCATTGCGGTGCGCGATCCCGCGACAAAACAGGCCTTTGCCGCCCTCTACGAGCCGCAATGGCGCGCCTACGCGGCGGCCGGCCGCGCCGCCCTCAAGGACGCGCCGGAGGCGACGCGCCAGAAGGCCGAAGGGCTCTACGCCGCCGGCGACTATCTGGCGGCGCATTTCGGCGAGGCGCCGGTGGTCTTCGTGGTCTGCTTCGATCCGCGCGGGCTTGCCATCACCGATGCCGCGCTCGGGCGCCCGTCGGTCGTGGGCGGCGGCTCGATCTATCCGGCGGTGCAGAACCTGCTGCTGGCGTGCCGGGCGGAAGGCCTCGGCTGCGTGCTGACGACGCTGCTCTGCCGCAACGAAGCGGACATCAGGCCGCTGCTCGCGCTCCCGGAACCGTGGGCGACGGCGGCCTTCATTCCCGTCGGCTATCCGGTGGGCCGCGGCCACGGCCCGTTGTCGCGCCGCCCCGTCGAGGAGATGGTGTTCGGCGAGCGCTTCGGACAGGCGTTCTGGCCGTAGCCGGACGACAGACGAGACGACGGACGGCCAATCTTTCCGCCGTCTGTCCGCCGTCGACTGGTTTGTGGAAACAATATTTCACGCGCGCGCAATAACGGCGAAACGCAGCCCTTGTACCGGTGGCCTGAGACCCGCCGACAGGGGAACGGCAATGACCACGAGCGATCCGATCCGTTTGAGCGACTTCCGGGAGGCTCAGGCGGCCGCCCCGGCCTTCAGCCGGCAGGAAGCCGAACGCCAGTTCAAGCTGTCGCTCGCGCTGGTCACCATGCTGGCGCTCGGCACCGCCGTTGCGGTTGTGACGCTGCCGACCGTTGGCTCGGACAGCACCCACCAGGCGATGCAGGTCGCCGCGTCCCCGGCGCTGGCGCGCTGAGCACCCAACCCGAGTAGTACGGGCGTCCCACCTTTCCCACCTCCTCGTCGAATCTGGCCTCACGAGATCGGTGGACAAGGTGGCCGCTCTTGCGGCCGGTCGAGGGGCTGCGATTCTTCTCCCGAGATCCAGCCCCTCACCGGCCGCCTTCGTCCATCGCGCACTTCTCGGGATCATGCGCTCTTGCTAGCGCATGATCTTGTCCGAAAACCGCGCGCACTTTTCGGGATCATGCGCGCAGCGCCTGCCAGATGCGCGACGGGGTCAGCGGCATCTGAATCGCGTCCACCATCGACGCCCGGCCGGCACGGGCCAGCGCGTCGAGCACAGCATTGACGACGGTCGGAGTGGCGCCGATGGTGCCGAGCTCGCCGACGCCCTTCACGCCCAACGGATTGGTCAGGCAGGGTGTCGATTGATCGAGCTCGGTCGTGAACTTGCCGACGAGGTCGGCGCGCGGCATCGTGTAGTCCATGAAGCTCGCGGTCATTACCTGGCCCGACCCGTCGAACTGCGCGTGCTCGCAGAGCGCCTGCCCGATTCCCTGCATGGCGCCGCCATCGAGCTGCCCACGCACGATCATCGGATTGACGGCACGTCCGACATCGTTGACCGACGTGTAGGAGAGGATTTCGACGACGCCGGTCTGGGGATCGATCTCCACCTCGCAGATGTGGCTCCCGTTTGGCCAGCTCGGGCCGGCGACCGCATTGGTCATTTCGACGAAGATGCGCTTCTCCGGCTGGCGCGCCGCCACCTCGAACAGGTCGACGCGGCGATCGGTGCCGGCGACCGCAAAGACGCCTTCCCGGTACTCGATGTCGGCTGCTGCCGTTTCAAGCACCTCGGAGGCGAGGTTCTTGGCGGTCTTGATGGTCTCTTCCGCCGCAACCTTGATGGCGGATCCGCCCGTGAAGAGCGAGCGTGACCCGGCGCTCCCGAACCCCGTTCCGCGATCGGTGTCCCCCTGCACGATGCGGATCTTTTCGATCGGCACTTGGAAAATATCGACGGCGAGCTGCGCATAGGACGTGACGATCCCCTGGCCCATGGCCTGGGTGGCAGTGAATATCTCGATGTCGCCAGTGCCGGAGACCGCGACTGTGACCCGCTCCTGAAAATCGTTGCCGCTCGTCCATTCGAGGAATGTCGTCAGGCCACGCCCGCGCAGCCGGCCGGCCGCCTTGGACTGCTTCCAGCGCGCATTGAACCCGTTCCAGTCGCCAAGCGCGAGCGCCTGGTCGAGCACCTTCTCGAACTGCCCGCTGTCGTAGGTCTGCCCCATGGGATTCGTGTAGGGCATCTGCTGTGGACGGATCATGTTGCGGCGCCTGATCTCGGCCGGATCGAGCTTCAGCTTGCGGGCCGCCGCATCCATGAGCCGCTCGATAATGTAGATCGCCTCGGGGCGGCCGGCGCCGCGGTAGGGACCGGTCGGCGTCGTGTTGGTGAGGATCGCCTGCACGGTGATGTCGATATGCTTGATGTCATAGACGCTGGTCGACACCCATGGCCCGATCAAGGTCTGGATGATGATTCCGGCCGTGCTGCCATAGGCGCCCACGTTGGCGAGGCTTCGGATCTTGAGCGCCAGCACGCGCCCCCGTCGGTCAAGCGCGAGCTCGGCGCGGCTCGATAGGTCGCGGCCATGGCTCGCCGACAGAAACTCCTCGATGCGGTCGGCCGCCCATTTGACCGGCCGTCCCAGCTTCTTCGCCGCAAACGCCACCACGATGTCTTCGGGATAGACGCCGGTCTTCATGCCGAAGCCTCCGCCCACGTCGCCCACGACGACGCGGATGTCTCCCGGCGAAAGGCCGAGGGCATCGGCCAGCGCGTCACGCACGCCGGACGGCATCTGGCTGCTGATGCGCACCGTCAGGCGGCCGCTGGCGGGGTCGGCAGACGCCAGCGACGAGCGCGGCTCCATCGAGGCCGGCACCAGGCGTTGATTGACGAGATCGAGGGCGACCACATGGGCCGCCTTGGCGAAAGCTGCCTGGGTGGCGGCGGCATCGCCGTGACGCATCTCGGCCGCGATATTGTCGGCCACCTCCGGCCACACCGCCGCGGCGCCCGCCGCCGTCGCCTCAGCCACGCCGGCGACAGCGGGCAGATCGGCGTAGGTCACCGCGATGGCCTCCGCCGCAGACCGCGCCCCAACGCGCGTCGTGGCGACCACCGCTGCCAACGCCTCGCCGACGAAGCGCACGGCATCATGGGCCAGCGCCGGCCGGGCCGGCGTGACGGCAGGCGAGCCGTCGGGGCGCTGGAACATCGGGGCGGTGGCAATGGGCTTCACATTGGCATCGCGGAGGTCCTTGGCGGTGATGATGGCGACCACCCCAGGGGTCGCCCGCGCGGCGTCCGTGTCGATCGAGACGATGCGTGCATGGGCCTTGCTTGAGCGCAGGAAGCAGAGATGGAGCTCACCGGGCGCTGCCGCATCGTCGGTGAACAAGCCTCCCCCTTTGACCAGGGTCTCGTCCTCGACGCGGCGAACATCCCGACCGCTGCCGAAACGCGCGAAACTGCTCCCATCTTCCATCGGTCCCGTCTCCCTTGCAAAGGCTGCCCTGCCTTGCCACCGCGGGCCCCTCACGACAAGTGGACAATGGATGCAAAGGTCGACGCGCTCCGCCGCCCTGAGACTTTGTGGTGTCGTTCAGTCGCGTCGGAAAATCACGCTGGCGAACCAGCCGAAGGCGAGTGCCATGGCGCCGGCCGCGAGGCCATAGAGCCAGGTGTGGCGGTGGGCCGAATCCACCACCGCCTGCTCGAAGCCGGTCTTGATCACCTCGAAGGTCAGCGTGTGGCGGGCAAGCTGCACGCCGTCGTGGAAGAGCGCCACCTCGACATCGTAGACGCCGACCGGCGCGGTGGCCGGCAGCGGAATGGTGCCCGTGAAGACGTTGGGGGCGAGGAACGTGATGCCCCTGGCGTTCTCGGCAAAGAGGCCGTCGGCGGTTTTCAGCCGCAGCAGCGCCTCGCGGAAACGCGCCTCGGGCGAATCGAACTCGATGTCGAGCCCAATCGGGGTGAGCACCGCGTCGACGCCGAGCCGCAGGCGCTGGCGCGTGCGCTGGTCGGCCACCTCGTCGAGGGGCCGCGTGGCCAGCACCGTCAGGAACACCGGCAGGTTGATGAAGCGGCGCTGGGTGCGGTTGATCCAGACGGGGCCGACCTCCTCCTTCTGGCGCACGATGGTAGTGCGGCGCGGGCCGCGCGCGCTGATCACGATGTCGTAGGGCTTGACGCGGGTGCCGGTCTGCTGGTCTCGCTCGATGACGCCAAAGATGCCGATCTCGCTCCCCGTATAGGTCGAGGTGATGGCGACGCGCTGGGTCGACAGCGTGGTGACGAGGGTCTCGGCGGCGGCGAGCTGCGGCGCCAGTATCAGCACCAGGGCGAAGAGACGGCTCATTCGTTCGCCTCCAGCACGGTGAGCGAGAACGGCTCCTTGGGCCGCACGATGATCTCCACCGCAAAGCGCACGCCGACCGCCAGGATGAGCAGCGCCAAGAGCAGCCGGAAGGCCTCGCCCTGCAGGCGCTGGCCGGCATGGGCGCCGAACTGGGCACCGAAGACGCCGCCGATGATCAAGAGCAGCGCCAGCACGATGTCGACCGACTGGTTGGTGACGGCGTGCAGGACGGTGGCGGCCAGCATGGTGAAGAGGATCTGGAACAGCGACGTGCCGACCACGACGGTGGCGGGAATGCGGAACAGGTAGATGAGGGCCGGCACGATGATGAAGCCGCCGCCGATGCCGAGCACCGCGCCCGCAAAGCCGATGGCGATCGCCATGCCGACGATGGGGATGATCGAGCCGTAGAGCTTCGAGCGCGGGAAGCGCATTCTCAGCGGCAGGCCGAGATACCAGGCGTGCTCGCCGCCGCGGCGCGGCGTGCGCACGATGCCGCGATACTTGTCCCAGATGGCGCGCAGGCTCTCGAGCAGGATGAGCGTGCCGATGACGCCGAACAGGCTCACATAGGAAATGACAATGACCAGCTCGAGCTGGCCGAGGCGGCGCATGGCATTGAAGAACAGCACGCCCAGGATGGTGCCAGCCATGCCGCCGGCAATGAGCACGGCACCAAGCTTGAAGTCGAGCGCCCCGCGCCGCCAGTAGGAAAGGACGCCGGTGGTCGAGGAGGCGGCGATCTGAGCGACCTGGGTGGCCACCGCGTAGGCGGGCGGAATACCGATGAAGATCAAGAGCGGCGTCATCAGGAAGCCGCCGCCGATGCCGAACATGCCCGAGATGAAGCCGACCGCCGCGCCCAGCGCCAGCAGCAGCAGCATGTTCACCGGCATGTCGGCGATGGGCAGATAGATCTGCACCGCGGCTCCTGCTGACTTAAGCCCACCCGGCGGACTGACGGATACAGGAATAGTGCCAGAAACCTGAAAGGGGGGTGAATTAGGTTGGCGACGGACGTGAATCGTGAGCCGAGGCAGATCGGCTGGGTTTCCCCTCCGACGGCGCTCGACGAGTCACCAGGATAGGTCGAGGCGGTTTTCGCCGTGCCCGACCCACCTAGCTGCTCAACCGGCCGCTTCGCGGCCATCGCCGAGGCTCAGATCTTCTGCCCCTTGGCAGCCTTGTCCTTCGGGGCAGGGACGGTCGGCTTGATCGGCAGCGCGCTCACCGCGTCAAACGTGCCGACCGGCAGGGAGACCTCGTTGACCGTCGAGTTCAGCGGCTTCGGCTTCCACTCGTCGACCATCGCCTTGGCGCCCTTGAGATCGGTGGCTGAGAGGCGGCTTGCCACCTCGTCGCGCTTCTTGCCGGCGTCCTCGTCGCCCTGCCCCGCCGCGATTGCGAACCACATGTAGGACTGCGGCAAGTTCTGGCCGGTGCCGAGGCCGCGCGCCAACAGGATGGCGAGGTTGTACTGGCTGTCGCGAATGCCGTGCTCGGCACCCCGGCGGAACCACTCCACCGCCACCGCGTAGTCGGGCTTGCCGTTGCTGCCCTCGGCCAGCAGCACGGCGAGGTTGTGCATGGCCTTGGCGTTGCCCTGCTCGGCGGCGCGCTCGTACCATTTGCGCGCCTGCGCCGGATCGCGCGTCACGCCCATGCCCTTCTCGTAGAGACCGGCGAGCCGATACTGGGCCGGCGCCGAGCCATGCTCGGCCGCCCTTTCCAGCAGCCGGGCCGCGAGGCCCACGTCACGCGTCAAGCCGCGGCCGTCGGCAATGCGCGCGCCGAGCTCGTAGACGGCATTCGGGTCGCCGGCGAGCGCCGCCTGGCGCAGGCCCGAGAGCTCGGGCGCCGTCTGCATCTCCTTCAAGCCGGCGATGGTCTCGACGCGTTCGATGCGGCTCGTCGCCGCCTCGGCCTTGCCGCCGAGGGCGACCTGCGTGCCTTTCGGGTCGGCGGCCGCGTCGCTGGCGGTGAAGCGCGACACGGACCGGGTGGTGAGCGAGCCGGTCTGGTCCGGCGTATCGGAAAACGGATTGGCCGGCACGTCGCGGCGCGCCGCTGTCTTGTCGGCCTTCTGGTCGCTCTTGTCTGCGCTCTTGTCATCCGTCTTTTGCTGGCCGCCGAGGTCGATGGCCACATCGCGCGGTGCGGAGGCGCCGTCGCCGAGGAGCGGCAGCGTCGAAAAATCGCCCATGAGCCGGGCCGCACCGACCGCCACCACCAGCGCGGCGGCCGCCATGAGGGCGACGTTGCGACGGACCGGCCCGGAGCGGCGCTTCAGCGGCGGACGCTTTGCTTCCGCCTCTTGCGCCACCATCTCGAGCCGCTCGCGGGCCGGGATGATGGGGGGCGAGGCTTCGCCAGCTGCACCCTGGGCTGCCTGCGCGGCGCGGCGCGCCGCGGCGATGAAATTCGCCTTCACGTCGTTGCGGTCGACGCTCGCCTGGCTCGGCAGCGGTTTGAGCACTGCCGGCCTGGCGGGGGCGTCGAAGGGGCCGAGCCCGGCGGGCACTGTGTCGCGCTCCTCGTCGGCGCTGCTCGGCGTCGTCTTGGGCGTGATCTTGGGCGTGATCTGGGGCTTGAGCCTCGGTATCGGCGGCGGCGTCCTGCCGGCGGCAGCGGCCCCGGCGGCAGCGGCCCCGGCGGCAGCGGCCTTGGCGGCCGCCATCCGGGCGGCAGCGCGCGCCAAGGCTTCGCCGGCGGTCGCCGGACGGGCCTCGTCCTTTGCCGCACTCATGGCTCCGAGATTGGCTCCAAGCTTGGCGGCGACGCGCGGCGGCGGGGCCGCGGCAGCATCGTGCGCTTCGGTCGGGCCGAGCTGATCGGCGGCGTGCTTCAACGTGTCCTGCATCGCCTCGAAGGAGCCGCGCTCGCGCGGCTCCGAGGCGTCGCTTGCCGGCTTGGCCTGCGGCAGTGCCGCCAGCGTCTCGCTCACCGCTCGGCGCGCCGCCCGCTCGGCCATGCGGGTGGCGTCGTCGCGCAGCGCGGTGAAATGGCCGCTGAGGCCGCCGATCGTGCGCTCCAGCGCCTTGAGCGTGCCGGCGATGTCGTCACCGAGCCCGCTGCCCGCACGCATCTCCTCGATGCGTGCCGCGAGAGCGGCGATCTGGCGCTCGAGCGCCGTCAAGGCGCCGGCGCTGAGATGGCTCGCATTGTGGGCGCCGGTCTCCTCGATGCGTGCCGCGAGATCGGCAATCTGGCGCTCGAGCGCCGTCAGGGCGCCGGCATTGAGATGGCTGGTCTTGATGGCGCCGATCTGATCGGCCAGGAGACGGATGCGCTCCTCGACCGCGCCGGCATTCTGCCTCTGCCCCTGATGGTGGCGCGCCAACATGGCGGCGAGATCGTCCAGGCGCTGATGCAGACTGCCCGAAATCTGCGCCGGCTTCGTCACCGCCTCGTCGATCTTGCGGAACAGGCTTTCCATGATCGGCGTGAGATCGGAATTGCCTCCGGCCCCGAGATGCGCCGCGTCGATGCGGTCCGAAAGGGCGCGGATGGCCTTCTCGACATGATCGTTGTGCGGCCCCTGGCCGGCCGCCTTGACGAGGGTGGCAAGCTCATCGAGCCGGCCGTTGATGCCGCCGGCGAGGCGCTGGGCTGACTGGTTGGCGGTCGCTTCCAGCGCCGTGTCGATCTTGCCGGCGAGGCCCGCGATGGCGCGGCTGAGCTCGGCGGCATTGATGTCGCCGCGGCCGGTGGCATCGATCTTGTCGGCGAGCGCGCGGATCTGCTGCTCGAGGGCCACGGAATTCTTGAGGTTCTGGCTCTTGACCAGCATCCCAAGCCTGTCGAGGCGTTCGGCGATGAGGGTGACCAGCGCGGCTTGCGGCGGCAGCGCCTGGTCGATCTTGCGCGTCAGGCCCTCGATGGCCTTGCCGAGCTCGGCCGCATCGGCGCTGTCGCGGCGCGCCGCCTCGACGCTTTGCGAGAGCGTGCCCAGCTGGCGTTCGAGGCCGCCGAGGCCCTCGACCTTCTGCACGCGGATGGCGGCCGCAAGCTGATCGATGCGCTCGGCAATGCCGCTCGCGAGGTGTGCCTGGCCCGGCAGCACATGGTCGAGCTTGCGCGACAGCTCGTCGATGGCGAGGCCGAGGTCGGCGGCGATCGTCTCGTCGCGCTGGGCGGCGTCGATGTGCTCGGCCAGTGCCTGGATCTGGCCCTCGAGTACCGTGGTGTTGAGCTGCGTCTGGTTGTGGACGCGCGCGGCAAGCTGATCGAGCTTGGCGGCGATGTGGTCGGCGGCCTCAGCCTGCGCGGGCGCCAGCCGGTCGAGCTTGCGCGACAGCTGATCGATGGCCAGACGGCCGTCCTCGGCGCGCGACGGCAGCGCCGCCAGCTCGTCGAGGCGCTCGGCGACAATGTCGAGCTGATTGGCGATGTCGAGGGTGTGCGACTTCGTCAGGATGTCGAGCTTGTGCGAGATGAGGTCGAGGCGCTTGCCGAAGGCAAGCGTCGTCGCCTCGCTGTCGGCGATGCTGTCGCGGTGACGCATGACGAGATCGGCCAGATGCTCGAGGCGGTCGCGGATGGCGGTCAGCTCCAGCTCATGGGCGCCCGCCGGATTGGCGCCAGCGAGCTGCTCGAGCTGCTCTGCGAGAGCAATGATCGACTGCTCGAGGGCCGCGATCTCGTCACGGCCGGCGAGACGGTCGAGTGAGGCCTCGATCGTCGCCAGCTCGGAAGCATGATCACGGGGCTTCAGGCCCTCGAGCCTGTCGGCGATGGCGCTCACGTCCATGCGCAGCGCTTCCATGATGTG
Source organism: uncultured Alphaproteobacteria bacterium (assembly GCA_963812775.1). Taxonomy (GTDB): domain Bacteria; phylum Pseudomonadota; class Alphaproteobacteria; order Rhizobiales; family Beijerinckiaceae; genus CAWEWH01. The sequence goes on along the minus strand of CAWEWH010000008.1, from coordinate 22,154 downwards.
CTCGGCGCGCTCCGCCGCCTCGCTGTCGCGGCGCGACTGCCGACGCGCATCCTCGACCGCAGAAACGGCGGCGGCGGTCGTGGCGGCGTTGTGCTCGGCGTCCTTGCGGGCGCGAATGCTGGCGGCGAGCTCGGCCAGGCGCTCGCTCACATGCAAGCGCGCGCCCAAGGGCGGCGGCCGGTGGCCCGTATTGTCCTGCGTCTCGCGCAGCAGCGCCGCGACGGCATCGAGAATCGGGGTCTGGCCACGGCCGCGTTCGTGGCTGCGTCCCGCGTCGCGATCGGCGAGCGGGAGAGCGGCGTCGCGGCGCTGCGTGATGTTGCTGAGGCGCTGGGCGGCAATGCTGGCGCTGCCAAGACGGCCGTCGTGACGGCTGTCACCATGACGGCTGTCGCCGTTGCGGCGGCCATCGCCGTTGCGAGCTTCCAGCTCGGTCACGAAATCGTCGAGCCACTGGTCCGGCGTGCGCGTGGGGCGGCGCATGCTCCCCCTCTGGTCGGTGTCGCCGCCTCGCATCCTGATGCCCCGTTGAACGTTCTGCCGCATGGCTCAGCTCACAGCCTTAAGGAGCCCGCAATCGTGTCGATTGCGGCGGCGGCGCGAGGCCGAATGCTCGATCAACGCCCCACAGCCCCAAGCCGCCGACGCTGACATTTCATCAACTATGGTAAAGAAGCCCTTAACGCTGTTGGCGGGCGGACAGGTTCCGGCAACGATTGGAGAGCATTTCGGGCCCGAGCCGGAGCCAGGGCATTGCCTTTCCCGAAAAATAGTTTATATGTGAACTATCTCGCGCCAACAGCTTTGCCACGGCCGGCCGCAGGTGTTTCCTCCACGAGTTCATCGCGGATCAGACGCCGAAACCTGGACGTGACCCGTGACCTTCTCCGCAAAGTCGCCGACTTTTCGGGATCGTGCGCCGAGCCGTCATTTTGGGAGAAAGCCCGATGCCCACGTATAAGGCCCCGGTGGAGGACGCCCTCTTCCTGCTCAAGGACGTCTTCAATGTCGAGCGCTACAACAACCTGCCGGGCTTTGCCGACGCCTCTCCGGACGTGATCGAGGCGATCCTCAACGAGGCCGCCAAGCTCTGCGAGGAGGTGCTGCAGCCGCTGAACCGCGTCGGCGATCTCGAAGGCTGCAAGCGGCACCCCGACGGCAGCGTCACCACGCCGACCGGCTTCAAGGACGCCTACAAGGCCTATGCGCAAGGCGGCTGGTTCGGGCTCGCGGCCGACCCGGAATATGGCGGCCAGGGCCTGCCCTACACGATCGCCGCGATCATGAACGAGTTCGTCGGCCTCGGCCAACATGGCGTTCGCCATGTATCCGGGCCTCACCATCGGGCGCGATCGGCGGCGCTGTCAACGCACGCCTCCGACGAGCTGAAGAAGACCTACCTGCCCAAGATGATCGCCGGCGAATGGTCGGGCACCATGAACCTGACCGAACCGCATTGCGGCACCGATCTCGGCCTCTTGAAGACCAAGGCCGTGAAGCAGGCCGACGGCTCCTACAAGATCAGCGGCACCAAGATCTTCATCTCGGCGGGCGAGCACGACCTCGCCGACAACATCATCCATCTCGTGCTGGCGCGCATCGAAGGGGCGCCAGCCGGCATCAAGGGCATCTCGCTGTTCGTGGTGCCGAAATTCCTGGTCAAGGCCGATGGCTCGCTCGGCGCCCGGAACGGCGTCGCCTGCGGCTCCATCGAGCATAAGATGGGCATCCACGCCAATTCCACCTGCGTCATGAACTACGACAATGCCGCGGGCTGGCTCGTCGGCGAGGAGCACAAGGGGCTCAACGCCATGTTCGTGATGATGAACGAGGCGCGGCTCGGGGTTGCCATCCAGGGCCTGTCGCAGTCGGAGGTCGCCTACCAGAACGCCGTGACCTACGCCAAGGAGCGCCTGCAGGGCCGCTCCATCAGCGGGCCGAAGAACCCGAACGGCCCCGCCGACCCGATCATCGTGCACCCCGATGTCCGCCGCAATCTTCTGTCGATCAAGGCGTTCAACGAGGCGGCCAGGGCCTTGATGCTGTGGACGGCGCTGAAGAGCGACGTGGCGCACAGAAGCGGCGACAAGGCGGCACACCAGGCGGCCGACGACCTGCTCGGCCTGATGACGCCGGTGCTGAAGGGCGTGTTCACCGATGTCGGCTTCGACAACGCGGTCAAGGCGCAGCAGGTGTTCGGCGGCCACGGCTACATCGCCGAGCACGGCATGGAGCAGTTCGTGCGCGACGCGCGCATCGCCATGATCTACGAGGGCGCCAACGGCATCCAGGCGCTCGACCTCGTCGGCCGCAAGCTGCCGCGCGACGGCGGCCGCGCCATCATCGCCCTGTTCGCCGAGGTCGGCGCCTTCATCAAGGAGAACGGCGGCGACGAGGCGCTGAAGCCCTACCTCAAGCCGCTCGAGGCGGCGCTCGGCCACCTGCAGCAGGCGACCGCCTGGCTCATGCAGAACGGCCTCGCCAAGCCCGACAATGCCGGAGCCGCCTCCTACGACTACATGCACCTCTTCGGCCTGGTGGCGCTCGGCTATATGTGGGCGCAGATGGCCAAGGCGGCGCTCGCGAAGCGGCGGGAGGGCAACGGCGTCGGTCCCAAGATGGACGCCAAGCTGACGACGGCCAAGTTCTTCATGGAGCGCATGCTGCCGGAGACCGGCGGCGCACCTCGCCCGCATCTCGTCCGGCGCCGACACGATGATGACATTGCCGGCCGAGGCCTTCTGATTTTTCATCTCGGCAGGCCGGCCAGCAGGGATATACTCGGGCGCATGTCGAAAGCGCGAACCGCCGATGGAGCGGCGGCTGCCAATGCGGCGCCGTCCGCTACCGGCTCACCGCCGCCCCGACCCGCCCCAGCATCTGCCATTGCCGCATGTGCCAGAAGGCCGCCGGCGGGCCGTTCATGGCGCTGACCGGCGTGGCGCTCGCCGACATCGAATGGAGCAAGGGCCGGCCCAAGAGCTTCCGCAGCTCGAGCCACGCCACGCGCGGCTTCTGTGAAAATTGCGGCACGCCTCTTACATACCAGTTCGACGGCTTCGATCGCATCGCGGTGACGATCGGCAGCCTCGACGACCCCAACGCCGCGCCGCCCGCCGACCAATGGGGCGTCGAGGCGCGGCTCGAATGGACCAAGGCCGCGTTGGCGAACCCGGAGCATACCAGCGACGAGCTGATGCAGCGCCGCGGCATCGCCAAGATCGACGAGCTTGCAGCTCCCGACGCCGAGGCCTGAGCGGCGCGACAAGGAGGACGAGGAATGTCCGACGCCTTCATCTACGACCATGTCCGCACGCCGCGCGGCCGCGGCAAAGCAGACGGCTCGCTGCACGAGGTCCCGACGCTCAAGCTCGCCGCCACGGCGCTCGAAGCCATCCGCGACCGCAACGACCTCGACACCGAGCTCGTCGACGACATCGTCCTCGGCTGCGTCGATCCGGTCGGCGAGGCAGGCGGCGACATCGCCCGCGCCGCGGTGCTCGCGGCCGACTACGGCAACCACGTGCCGGGCATGCAGATCAACCGCTTCTGCGCCTCGGGCCTCGACGCGGTCAACATCGCGGCCGCCAAGGTCATGTCCGGCCAGGACGAGATGACCATCGGCGGCGGCGTCGAATCGATGAGCCGCGTCGGCATCGGCGCCTCGGGCGGCGCCTGGCCGATCGATCCGGCGGTCGCGATCCCGTCCTACTTCATGCCGCAGGGCATCTCGGCCGACCTCATCGCCACCAAGTACGGCTTCTCGCGCGACGATGTCGACGCCTATGCGGTGGAGAGCCAGAAGCGCGCCGCCAAGGCCTGGAACGAGGGCCGCTTCAAGAATTCGGTCGTGCCGGTGAAGGACATCAACGGCCTGACGCTGCTCGACCGCGACGAGCACATGCGGCCGGAGACCGACATGCAATCGCTCGGCGCGCTGAAGCCGTCCTTCGTGCAGATGGGCGAGATGGCGCGGCTTCGACGCGGTGGCCATCGCAAGCCCATCCGGACGTCGAGAGCGTCGAGCACGTGCACCACGCCGGCAATTCGTCCGGCATCGTCGACGGCGCCGCGGCCGTGCTCATCGGCTCCAAGAAGGCCGGCAAGGCGGCGGGCCTGAAGCCGCGCGCGCGCATCCGCGCCTTCGCCAATATCGGCTCCGAGCCGGCGCATCATGCTGACCGGGCCGGTCGACGTGACCGAGAAGCTGCTGAAGAAGGCCAGGCATGAAGCTCGCCGACATCGACCTCTTCGAGATCAACGAGGCCTTCGCCTCGGTGGTGCTGCGCTACATGCAGGCCTTCGACCTCGACCGCGCGACAAGATCAACGTCAACGGCGGCGCCATCGCCATGGGCCATCCGCTCGGCGCCACCGGCGCGATGATCCTCGGCACCGTGCTCGACGAGCTGGAGCGCACCGACAAGCAGACGGCGCTCGTCACGCTCTGCATCGGCGCCGGCATGGGCACCGCGACCATCATCGAGCGGGTCTGACGCGCGCCGCGATGCGCCCGCCCTGCGCGGGCGCATCGTCATTGAGCAGATTGATCGCAGACACGCCGTGGCGCGCAGCGCCTTGCTCTTCCCGGGAGGATGGAATGAACCTCAAGAATTTCCGCTTCGAGACCGACGCCGACGGCATCGCCATCGTCACCTGGGACATGCCCGGCCGCTCGATGAACGTGTTCACCATCGAGATGATGGAGCGAGCTCGAACGGCGATCGTCGACAAGATCGCCGCCGACGCCGGCCGTCAAGGGCGCCGTCATCGCCTCCGGCAAGGACGACTTCTCCGGCGGCGCCGACCTCACCATGCTCCAGGGCATCGGCGGCGAGTACGGCAAGCCGTGAAGGCGAAGGGCGAGACGGCAGCCAAGCGTTACGCTGTTCGAGGAGATCCGCAAGGGCTCGCTGCATCTTCCGCAAGCTCGAGACCTGCGGCAAGCCGTTCGCGGCCGCATCAACGGCACTCGCGCTCGGGCGGCGGCTTCGAGCTCGCGCTCGCCTGCCACGGCCGCGTCGCGGCGACGACGAGAAGACCGCGCGTCGGCCTGCCGGAGGTCAAGGTCGGGCTTTTCCCCGGCGGCGGCGGCACGCAGCGCGTGCCGCGCCTGTCCGACGCCCAGGACGCGCTGAATGCTGTTCAAGGGCGAGCAGCGTCAAGTCGGCCGATGGCGCAAGGGCATGAAGCTCGTCGACGCGCTCGTCGCCGCGCGACGACATCGTCGAGGCGGCCAAGGACTGGATCAAGGGCGGCGGCAGCGCCAAGGCGCCCTGGGACGAGGACAGGCTTTCAAGCTGCCGGGCGGCACGCGTGTTCACGCCGGGCGGCATGCAGATCTGGCCGGCCGCCAACGCCATCTACCGCAAGGAGACCTACGACAACTACCCGGCCGCGCAAGCGATCCTGCAGTCGGTGTTCGAGGGCCTGCAGCTGCCGATCGACGCGGCGCTGCAAGGTCGAGAGCCGCTACTTCGCCAAGATCCTGCAGACGAAGGAAGCGAAGGCGATGATCCGCTCGCTGTTCGTCTCCATGCAGGAGCTGAACAAGGGCGCGCGGCGGCCGCCGGACGTGCCGCCGACGCAGCTCGAGAAGATCGGCGTCATCGGCGCCGGCTTCATGGGCGCGGGCATCGCCTACGTGTCGGCGCAGGCCGGCATCGACGTCGTGCTCATCGACCGCGACCAGGAATCGGCGGAGAAGGGCAAGGCGCATTCCGACAAGCTGATCTCCGGCCAGATCCGGCGCGGCCGCGCCAAGCCGGAGGCGACGCGAGGCGCTGCTCGCCCGCATCAAGCCCACCGCCGACTATGCCGACCTCGAAGGGCGTCGATCTCGTCATCGAGGCGGTGTTCGAGGACCGCGCAGTGAAGGCCGACGCGATCGCAAGGCGCGAAGCCGTCATCGGCAAGGACGCGATCTTCGCGCTCCAACACCTCGACGCTGCCGATCACCTCCTCGCGCAGAGCTTCGCGCGGCCCGAAGAACTTCATCGGCATCCACTTCTTCTCGCCGGTCGAGCGCATGATGCTGGTCGAGATCATCATGGGCAAGAAGACCGGCGACGAGGCGCTCGCCGCGGCGCTCGACTACGTGCGGGCCATCAGGAAGACGCCGATCGTCGTCAACGACTCGCGCGGCTTCTACGCCAACCGCTGCGTCGGCGCCTATATGCGCGAAGGCCATCTGATGCTCATCGAAGGCGTGCCGCCGGCGATGATCGAGAACGTCGCGCAGGATGGCCGGCATGCCGGTCGGGCCCGCTGTCGCTCAACGACGAGGTGGCGATCGACCTCGCCTGAAGATCCTGCAGGCGACCAAGGAGCAGGTCGGCGCCAGACGCGGTCGATCCCGACGCAGGAGCAGCTGCTCGACGAGCATGGTGGTGAAGCGCGGCCGCCTCGGCCGCAAGAACGGCAAGGGCTTCTACGACTATCCGGAGAGCGGCAAGAAGCGCCTCTGGCCGGGCCTCGCCGAGATCTGCAGAAGACCAAGCTCGATCCCGACGCGCTCGACGTCGAGGAGCTGAAGCAGCGCTTCCTCGTCATCGCAGGCGCTCGAAGCGGCGCGCAGCTTCGAGGAGAGGCGTGGTCACCGATCCGCGCGAGGCCGATGTCGGCTCGATCCTCGGCTTCGGCTTCGCGCCCTACACCGGCGGCACGCTCTCCTACATCGACGGCATGGGCGCCAAGGCCTTCGTGGCGCTCGCCAAGAAGTCTGCAGAAGAAGTATGGCGAGCGCTTCAAGCCGACCCGGCTGCTCGCCAAGATGGCCAAGGAGGGCACGAGCTTCTACGACCAGCCCAAGGCCGAGCAGGCGAAGCAGGCGGCGTAGCGCGGGTGGCGTCTTGCGCGTGGGCACGACGGCAGCGCACGGGGCGATGATTATCGGAAAATCATCGCCACCGAAGCCGCAAGTGCCAATCCCATGACGATGTTGAAGATGCGCCGGCTACGATCGTCGCGTAGCAGCCGTTGCAGCAGGGCGCCGAGCAGGAGCCAGGTGAGGCCGCTGGGGAAAGCCGCCACGAAGAACAGCACGCCGAAGGCTAGCGCCTGAGCCAATGGATTGTCGGCTGCTGCCTGCAGGTAGGTGCCGGCCGCGCCGACGGCAACGAGCCAGCCCTTCGGATTGACCCACTGGAACAGGGCTGCGCCCACGAAGCCTACCGGCTTCGAGGCGGCCGTCTCGGATGCGCGCCCTGCTGTGGCGATCTTCCAGGCGAGCCAGAGCAGGAAGGCAGCGCCGCACCAGTTGAGCGCCTTGAGGACCATGGGGTGGCCGATGACCAGCTGACCGAGACCGAGCGCGCTGCAGAACAGCAGCGTGCCCATGCCGACCGACGAGCCGAGCAGGCACGGCAAGCCGCGCCATATGCCCACCGCCGATCCGGTCGCGACGATCATCGTGTTGCTCGGCCCCGGCGTGATGGCGGCGACGAGCGCAAAGACGAGAAACGCCACGGCTTGATCAAGCGTCATTGCTGTGCAGCCTGATGGCTTGGCTCGCCGTCGTGCAAGTCCTAAGTTTCTCCCGATCGACGACAGGGCGGGCCGCTAGCCGCGCCCGTTGTTGCCTGTAGAAACAGAGGGGTCCGCCATGCTCGAGGAATTCCGCAAATTCGCCGTCAAGGGCAACGTCGTCGACCTGGCCATCGGGGTCATCATCGGGGCGGCGTTCGGCGGCATCGTCACGTCCGTCGTCAGCGACCTGTTCATGCCGCTCATCGGCTGGCTCTTCGGCGACCTCGACTTCTCCAACTATTTCTTGCGCCTCAGCAAGACCGTCACAGCCATCTCGTACGATGAGGCCAAGAAGCAGGGAGCGGTGCTGGGCTACGGCAAGTTCATCACCGTGGCGGTCAACTTCCTCATCGTCGCCTGGGTGCTGTTCCTCGTCGTCAAGGGCATCAACCGCATGCGCGCCAAGGACGAGCCGCAGAAGACCCCCGAGGCGCCCGCGGATGTAAAACTGCTCACCGAGATCCGCGATCTCCTGGCGCGGCGCGCCTGAGCCTTGCCCCACGGTGTCCATGCGCTTGATCTGGCGCATGATCTTGTCCGAAAACCGCTCACACTTTTCGGGATCATGCGCTAAAGCTGGCCCACACACGCTCGGAACAACGCCATGAAATTCGGTCTATTCTACGAGCATCAGCTGCCGCGCCCCTGGAACGACGGCGACGAGCACCGGCTCTATCAACAGGCCCTCGACCAGGTTGAGCTCGCCGATAAGCTCGGCATCGACTACGCCTGGGAGGTCGAGCATCACTTCCTCGAGGAGTATTCGCACTCGCCGGCACCCGAGGTGTTCCTGGCGGCCTGCTCGCAGCGCACCAAGACCATCCGCCTCGGCCACGGCATCGTGCTGATGCCGCCAAATTACAACCATCCAGCCCGCGTCGCCGAGCGCATCGCGGCGCTCGATCTCGTGTCCAACGGCCGGGTGGAATTCGGCACCGGCGAGTCGGCCTCGCTGATGGAGATGGGCGGCTTCGGCGTGCCGTTCGCCGCGAAGCGCGACATGTGGCGCGAGGGGCTCGAGCAGTGCCTCAACATGATGGTGATGAATCCCTATCCCGGATTCAACGGCCAATACTTCGACATGCCGTGCCGCAACGTCGTGCCGAAGCCGCTGCAGAAGCCGCATCCGCCCGTGTGGGTCGCCTGCTCGAACCGCGAGACCATCAAGCTTGCGGCGCGCCTCGGCATCGGCGCGCTGACCTTCGCGTTCATCGACCCGACCGAAGCCAAGCAATGGGTCGACGACTATTACCGCATCTTCAAGGAGGAGTGCGTGCCGATCGGGCATGCGGTGAACCCCAACATCGCCATGGTGACGGGCTTCTCCGTGCACCATGACCGCGAGGAGGCGCGCCGGCGCGGCGGCGACGGCTTCCGCTTCTTCGGCTATGCGCTGGCGCATCACTACGTGTTCGGCGAGCACAGGCCGGGCCGCACCGACATCTGGGCGAATTTCGAGAAGGCCAAGAGCGCGCTGCCCGACGGCGCCGGCCCGGGACGCGGCATCGGCACGCCGGACGATCTGCGCCGGCATCTCGCCGCCTTCGAGGCCACGGGCGTCGACCAGGTGGCCTTCATCCAGCAGAGCGGCCGCAACACGCACGAGCACATCTGCGAGGCGCTGAAGCTGTTCGGCCAGGAGGTGCTGCCGGAATTCAAGGCGCGCGAGGCCGCGCATCAGCGGCGCAAGATGGCCGAGCTCGAGCCCTATATCGCCAAGGCCATGGCGCGCAAGACCTTCATGAAAGCGCCGGCCGACGCCGACATCCCGGTGTTCAAAGCCATGAGCCGGCTGCTGGCCGAGGAGGGCAAGGCGACCGAGCTGCAGAAGCAAGGCCAGCAGCGCTGGGCGGCGGCGGCGCGCGCCACCTTCGGCAAGGCGCCGGAGTTGCCGCCCGAGGCGGCCGAGTAGGTCGCCGCTTCACGAAATCTGATCCGGAGGATCGCCAGGTTTGATAGGCGGGCGGCCGTCCAGCTGCTATGAGGCGGTGACCCTAGTCAACGGAGGCTCGATGACGGATCTCACCTCCTTCGTGCGGCGCGAAGCGCGCGAGGCGCCGCCGAGCGGCATCGTCGAGGTGGCGTTTCATGCCCGCGGCCGCGAGGGGTTGATCCCGCTCTATGTGGGCGAAGGCGATCTCGTCACGCCGGACTTCATCCGTCGCGAGGCCGCGCAAGCCCTCGAGGAGGGCGACACGTTCTACACCTGGCAGCGCGGCATTCCTAAGCTGCGCGAGGCCTTGGCGCGCTACATCACGCGCCTCTATGGCAAGCCGGTGTCGAGCGAGCGCTTCTTCGTCACCGGCTCGGGAATGCACGCGCTGCAGACGGCGAGCCGCATCGTTGCCGGCAACGGCGACGAGGTCATCGTGCCCTCGCCGGCCTGGCCCAACCTTGCGGCGGCGGCCGGCATCGCCGGGGCGCGGGCTGTGGACGTGCCGATGCATTTCTCGCCGAACGGCTGGACACTCGACATGGACCGCATCAAGGCGGCGGTCGGCAACAAGACGCACGCCATCCTCGTCAACTCACCGGCCAACCCGACCGGCTGGGTGGCGAGCCATGACGATCTCAAGGCGGTGCTCGATCTGGCGCGCCGCCACGGCCTGTGGATCATCGCCGACGAGATCTACGGCCGCTTCGTCTACGACGGCAGCCCTGTTGCGCCGTCGTTCCGCGACGTGATGGAGGAGGGCGACCGCGTCATCTTCATTCAGACCTTCTCGAAGAACTGGGCGATGACCGGCTGGCGCGTCGGCTGGATCGAATGCGATCCGGCGCTCGGCGAGACCGTCGAGAACCTGGTGCAGTATTCCACCTCCGGGGTCGCCGTCTTCATGCAGCGCGCCGGCATCGCGGCGCTCGATCACGGCGAAGCGTTCGTCGCCGAGCAGATCGCCCGCGCCAAGGCTGGCCGCGACATCATCTGCCAGGGCCTTGCGGCGACCGGTGCCGTCAGCTTCGCGCCGCCGCAGGGCTCGTTCTACCTGTTCTTCAGTATCGACGGCGTGCGCGACACGCGTCGCTACGCGCTCGATCTCGTCGACGAGGCCAATGTCGGGGTGGCGCCCGGCACCGCCTTCGGGGTGGGCGGCGAGGCCTTCTTCCGGCTGTGCTTCCTGCGCAAGCGCGCCGACATCGAGGAAGCGGTGCGGCGGCTCGCTCGCGTGCTGGAGCGAAGGGCGGCGTAGCCCCGTTCAATGAAAATCCCGCGACTTCGGCAGGATGCGCACGTCGCGGGGATGGCGGTGATGGGGGCGCGCGTCCTCGCGCTGATCGTGGCCGGGATGGCGCACCTCGTCGGCGCGCGATTGCGGCACGGCGAAGTCCGACGGGTGCGTTGAAAGCAGCGCCAGATCGCGGGTGCGGTCGATAAGGCGCTGGGCCACGAGATGCACGACGCCTTCGGGGCTCTTCTGGATGCGGCCTTCGATGACGATGAGGCGCGAGCCCATGACCTCGCGGCGGTAGCGCTTCATGACGGCCGGCCAGACGACGACGTTGACGATGCCGGTCTCGTCCTCGAGCGTCATGAAGATGACGCCGGAGGCGCTGCCGGGCCGCTGGCGCACCAGGACGACGCCGGCGGCGCGCACGAAGCTGCCGTCCTTGACGTCCGCCACGTCGCGGCAGGCGAGCACCCGCTCGCGCGCGAGGCGGGCGCGGAGAAACTCGACGGGATGCCCCTTCAGCGACAGGCGCAAGGTCTGATAGTCGGCCACCACCTCTTCGGAGCGCGCCATTAAGGGCAGCGCCACGGCCGCATCAGCGCCGAGCTCGTTGGCGTCGGCGGCGGCAAAGAGCGGCAGTGGCTTGTCGTCGGGGAGACGCCTGACCGCCCACAGGCCGTCGCGGCGGCTGAGCCCCAGCGACCGCAGGGCATCGGCATCGGCAAGGACGAGCAGATGCCGCTTGGCGAGGCCGGAGCGGCGCGCCAGGGCTTCGAGATCGCCGTAACCGTCCTGGCGGCGCGCGACGAGGGGCTTCAGCGCATCCTCGCTGAGGCTCCCGACCTGGCGGAAGCCGAGGCGGAGAGCGAGGGTTTCTTCCGCGCGCGGATGCGCGCGTTCCTTCTCCCATGGGGAGAAGGTGGCCGCTCTTGCGGTCGGATGAGGGGTTACGATCTCTTGAGGTTCGCGCCCCTCACCCGCCGCCTTCGGCGGCACCCTCTCCCGATGGGAGAGGGTTGGCGCCGTATGTGAACTCGCAACAACCTCCAGCGTGTTGTCCCACTGGCTGACATTCACGTCGACGGGCAGCACCGTAACGCCGTGCTCGCGCGCGTCGCGCACGATCTGGGCCGGCGCGTAAAAGCCCATCGGCTGCGCGTTCAAGAGCGCGCACGCGAAGGCCGCCGGATGGTGGCATTTTATCCACGATGACACATAGACGAGGCCGGCGAAGCTCGCGGCGTGGCTTTCGGGAAAGCCGTAATTGCCGAAACCCTCGATCTGCTTGAAGCAGCGCTCGGCGAAATCGCGCGCGTAGCCGCGCACCACCATGCCGTCGACGAGCTTGTCGCGAAACGTGTGGATGGTGCCGACGTGCCGGAAGGTGGCCATGGCGCGGCGCAGACGATTGGCTTCCTCGGGGGTGAATTTGGCCGCCACCATGGCGAGGCTCATGGCCTGCTCCTGGAAGAGCGGCACGCCGAGGGTGCGGCCGAGGACGCCGACGAGTTCGTCGGCAGGACCGTGCTCGGGCGACGGCGAGGGATACGCGACGTCGTCGAGCTTCTGCCGGCGGCGCAGATAAGGATGCACCATGTCGCCCTGGATGGGGCCAGGGCGGACGATCGCCACCTCGATGACGAGGTCGTAGAAGTTCTGCGGCCTGAGCCGCGGCAGCATGTTCATCTGGGCGCGGCTCTCCACCTGGAAGACGCCGAGGCTGTCGCCCTCCGACAGCATGGCGTAGACGGCCCGCCCGCTCGGCTCGTCCTCGGTGAGCATCACGTCGGCGAGCGTGAGTCGCGGCCCGCCATGGCGGGCGATGAGGTCGAAGGCCTTGCGGATGCAGGTGAGCATGCCGAGCGCCAGCACGTCGACCTTCATCATGCGCAAGGCGTCGATGTCGTCCTTGTCCCATTCGATGAAGGTGCGGTCGTCCATGGCGGCGTTGCCGACCGGCACCATCTCGTCGAGGCGGTCTCTCGTCAGCACGAAGCCGCCGACATGCTGCGACAGATGACGCGGGAAACCCATCAGTTCCTCGGCCAGCGCCACGGCGCGGCGGATCACCGGATTGTCGGGATCGAGCCCGGCCTGGCGCACATGCCTGTCGGGCACGTCGTCCTCCTCGCCGCCCCACACGGTGCGGGCGAGCGCCGCCGTCACGTCCTCGGTGAGGCCGAGCGCCTTGCCGACCTCGCGGATGGCGCTCCTCGGCCGATAGGTGATGACGGTGGCAGCGATGCCGGCGCGGTGGCGGCCGTAGCGCGCGTAGACGTACTGGATCACCTCCTCGCGCCGCTCGTGCTCGAAATCGACGTCGATGTCGGGGGGCTCGCGCCGCTCGGTTGAGATGAAGCGGTCGAACAGCAGATCGACCTTGGTGGGATCGACGGCAGTGACGCCGAGCACGTAGCAGACGGCGGAATTGGCGGCCGAGCCGCGCCCCTGGCAGAGGATGTCCTTGGAGCGGGCAAAGCGCACGATGTCGTGCACGGTGAGGAAATAGGGCGCGATGTCGAGCTCGGCGATCAGCGCCAGTTCCTTGACGAGGGTGGCGCGCACCTTGTCATCAAGGCCCTCGGGATATTTCTCGGCGGCGCCCGCCCAGGTGAGATGCTCGAGATGCTGCTGCGGCGTCGAGCCCGGCGGCACCGGCTCGTCGGGATACGAGTATTTCAGCTGATCGAGGGAGAAGCCGACACGCGCGGCGAGCCGCACCGTCTCGGCCAGCGCCTCGGGCGCCTCGTGGAACAGGCGGGCCATCTCGTCGGGCGGCTTCATGTGCCGCTCGGCATTCATCTCCAGCCGCCGGCCGGCGGACTCGATGGTGAGATGCTCGCGGATGCAGGTGACCACGTCCTGCAGCGGGCGCCGGGCCGGATCGTGATAGAGCACGTCGTTGGTGGCGATGAGCGGCACTTGGGCGTCGTCGGCAAGCGCCGCAAGGCGCGCCAGGCGGCGGCGGTCATCGCCGCCATAGAGCATGGAGGCGCCGAGCCACACCGCCCCTCGCCTCACCCCGCTCAGGGTGTCGAGGGTGCGCCGCACGGCGTTGGCATGGAAACGGCGCGGCGGCATGACGATGAGCAACTGCCCGTCGGCATAGGCGACGAGGTCCAGCATGGTGAGATGGCACTCGCCCTTCTTGGCGCGCAGCTTGCCGTCGCTGAGAAGGCGGCAGAGCCGGCCATAGGCGGCGCGATCCTGCGGATAGGCGACGATGTCGGGGGTGCCGTCGGTGAAGACGAGACGGGCGCCGACGAGGAGCTTCGGCTTTTTGGGCGGCAGGTCGGGATGATCGAGCGCCGTGAAGGCACGCACCACGCCGGCCAGCGTGTTGCGGTCGGCGATGCCGACCGCCGCCATGCTGTAAAGCGCGGCGGTGATGACGAGCTCCTCCGGCCGCGAGGCGCCGTTGAGGAACGAGAAGTTGCTGGTGACGGCAAGCTCGGCATAGGCGGGTGACGGCGGGCCGTCTTCGCTCGGGACTTTTGGCTCGCGCGGGAAGGCGAGGAGATTGTCGCTCATGCGAACAACCCGTGCATGAACCAGCGCGGCGAGCTCGTCTCGCGGCCGAAGAGCCCGTCGCGAAATAGCCAGAAGCGGCGGCCGTCGCCGTCCTCGACGCGAAAGTAGTCGCGGGTGAGCGCGGCGCCGCCGATGCGCCACCATTCCATGGCGATGCGCTCGGGGCCTTCGGCTCTCACCACCTCATGCCAGGCGCGGCGCCAGCGAAAGCGCGCCGGCGGTCCGTCTGGCACCTCGGCGATCGCCTCGACGGGCTCGGGCGGCGTGAAGAGGCGCAGCGGCCGCGCCGGCGGCTCGTCCGCTTGGCTGAGCGGCGCCCAGCCGAACGGCGTCGGCGCGTTGCGGGCGGCGGGTGCCGCGATGGCGGAGGCTTCCGGAATGTGGGTGTCCTGGGCCAGAAGCCGCACGACGCGGCGCGGTCCGAAGCGGGCGCCGAGCCGGTCGATGAGGGCGGCCACCGCATGGGCATCGCGCACCTCGCTATCGAAGCTGATTGCGGCCACCTCGAGCGGCGCCACGTCCACGGCCGCAAGGCGGATGAGATCGAAGCCGAAACCGGGATCGAGGGGATCGGCCAGCGCCTCGAGGCGCTCGCGGAACAGCCGCACCATGACGGCGGGATCGCGCAACGGCAGGCCAGTCTCGGCCGCGATGCGGCGCAGCGCCCCGTCGGCGCGGAAGAACGACGCCTCGAACAGGCGCCCGCCCTTGCCGTCCTGTTCGAGGATGGCGGCGAGATCGGCCGCGAGACTCTCCAGCGTCGCGAAGACCGTGGCGTGATCAGCGACGGGGTCGGGAAAAATGCGCGCAACGGCAAAGAGCGGCGGCGGCCGGCGCGGCGAGAGCGGCACATCCGTGCGGCCGGTGATCTGGTCGAGGGCTGCCGCAAGCGAGGCCCCGAAACGGGCAACGAGGGGCGCGCGCGGACGGGCCGCCACGTCGCCGACGCGATAGAGGCCGGCGCGCCCAAGGGCGCGGACGGTTTCCGCATCGGTGTCGAGGGCGGCGACCGGAAGGGCGGCCACGGCCTGCGGCTCGGCGCCGGGCGGCACGATGGCGCCTGCGGTGAAGCGGCTCAGCGCACGCGCGGCGCGCTGCGTGCCGGCGATGGCGGCGCGCGCCGCGAGGCCCTGCGCCGCAAGGCGCGCCACGACGATGTCGCGCAGCGCCGCCTCGCCGCCGACGAGATGGGCGCAGCCGGTGATGTCGAGGATGAGGCCGCCGGGCGGATCGAGCGCCACGAAGGGCGTGAAGCGCTCGCCCCAATCGGCGAGGGCGGCGAGGAGGCGCCGGTCGGCCTCCTCGTCATGCGCCACCACGTCGAGGCGCGGCACGATGGCGCGCGCATCGGTGAGCGCCATGCCGGGCTCCAGGCCTGCGGCGGCGCGATCGTCGAGCGCCGTGAGCCGCAGCGCATTGGCGAGCTTGGCGACGACGACGAGGGGTGGCGTGTCGCGAGCTTCACGTCGCGCATCGTCCGGCCGATCATCCGGCTTGGCGCAGAGGCGCTCCCGCCTGATGCGGTCGGTGGTGAGGCGCGGCAGGTAGAGGGCGAGAAGGCGCCGCGGCGGCGACTGCCGCGGCGGTAGCGGCCGCGACGTCGGTGTGTCCGGCGCGGAAGAGATACGCATCACTGTCCCACTCCATGATCCAGCGTCCCTGGGCGCCGTTGCGGCTGCGCACCAGGGCGGCATCGAAACGCGGCTGGCCGAGATGGCCGGCAAGTTTGGGGCGCGAGGGCGCGGCGCGCACCAGCCAGCGCGTCATGGCGGCGCTCGGCTTCGGCTTGGCGCCGAGCCGCAGGGCGATGGCGGTGACGCCGCGCTCGGCGGCGAGCACGAGGCGGCGGCTCGCGGTGAGGTCGTAGACGGAAGACGCGCCGGCGCTCTCGATGACGACGGCGCCGAGGGCGGTACAAGCGAGCGCCTCGTTGGCGGCCTTCAGCGTGTCGGCGGCGTGCGCCACCTTGACGACGACGAGACGGTCAGGATCGAGGCCCCATTCGGCGAGGCCGGGGGCGAAGACCTCGCCCCATTCGCAGGCGGCGAGATCGTGCCGGATCCAGACGAGGGGCGCGCGCTTTTCGGCGCGAAGGGCCGCGGACGCACGGGCGGCGAGCGCCGCCGCAAAGCCCGCGGCTGAGACGCCATCCGCATCGGCCGCCGCATAGACCTCGTGCAGGGCGGCGTGTCTGAGGCCGCCGCCGAGACGGGCATCGGCCTCGCCGTGCCCGAGGGCGAAAAGCGCTTTGCGGTCACCCGCCTGACGCAGCCGGCCGGGGCCCTCGAGAAGGGCCACGTCGCGCCGCAGCGCGGCTACGTCGGGGCTCGGCGCGGGGTTCGCAGGGAGAGGGGCGGCGCGGCTAGGCATTTGAAACTCAACGAAAATCCTTGATGCATGTTCCCTATTTGTTCTAGTATGGCTCTCCTGGGGTGCCTAAGTCAATCGGCCGCCTGGGTCGCGCGCTCGGACGCGCCACGCGCATGACTCGTTTGGCCTTCATGGGTGAGGATGCAGGCCGCGCACGATCTCTGGCACGCCGAGCGCAACGTCGACGTATCGAGAATTCCGACCCTATCGGAGGCCTGAAACGCCCCTCGCCGCGCGGCCGCCGCGCACCCTCACGCGGCGCACCACGGCGACGATCTCTTGGCGCGTGCACATCCGGGCGCCGAGCGAGATGGCGCGGGCGCGCTCGAAGCCGGTCAGATCGTAGTGCGGGATCGCCGTCCTGGGCGGGCCCTGATACGAAACACGACGGATGCCGAGGTGAGCGGCGAAGCGGTGCAGCTCGTCAGTGTCGTCGGCCAGGAGATGGCACCATTTGAGGCCGGAAAAATCCCAGATGGCGTCGTCGACGTAAACGGTCATGGCAGGACAGTCACGCCTTCAGCGCCTCGATCAGCGCGATTGCGGCGGCAGGCGCCCGCACCTTGGCGCCGCTGATCATGAAGGCGAAGACGTCGCGCTGCCTCTTCGGCGCCGCCGCGGCCACGAGGGGGAACTCTTTCGGGGCGCCGCCTTCCGCCCAGGTCTTGGCTTGCGCCGCCCACTTCTTGATGGCGGCCTTGGAATAGCCGGTCGGCTCGCTCTCGATGGTGCGCTGCAGGCGCCCGTACACGAAGTCGGCCGTCACGTCGGCGATCATCGGATACTTGTCGTGGTCGGCGAACACGATGGCGACATTCTTGTCGCGGGCGAGATCGACAAAGTCGGCTGCCGCGAAGCTCGCATTGCGCACTTCGAGCGCATGGCGGATGGCGCTGCCGTCGATGGTGCGCGGCAGGAGCGCGATGAAGGCGGCGAAATCTTCTGCGTCGAATTTCTTGGTCGGCGCAAACTGCCAGAGGATCGGCCCGAGCTTGTTCTTCAGATCCATGACGCCGCTGCCGAAGAAGCGCTCGATGGACGGCGCCGCCTCGCCGAGAACTTTTCGGTTGGTGGCGAAACGTGGCGCCTTCAGGGAGAAGACGAAATCGTCCGGCGTCTCGTCGTGCCAGCGCCGGAAGCTGTCGCGCTTGATGGTGCCGTAGAAGGTGCCGTTGACCTCGATGGCGGTGAGCTTGGAGGCCGCATATTCGAGCTCGCGCGCTTGCGTCAGGCCCTTGGGATAGAAGGTGCCGCGCCAGGGCTCGAAGGTCCAGCCGCCGATGCCAACGCGGATCATGCCTCGCTCCCCTGCTGCGCCGCCGCCAATCGCAGCGCCTGGCGGCGGGCCCAATTTCGCTTGCGCCTGACGGGCTGTCGAGCGGTCTCGATCGCGTTCGACTGTTGCGGCGACACGCCCTCACCCGGCTCGCCGGGCGGCACAATGCCCTGCGGCTTGCGACGGCGAATCCAAACGCGGGGCTTGCCACGTCTGGCAGGAGCGGGTCCAGCCGATCCGGCTTCAGGCGGACCGCCGGGCGCGTCTGAACTAACCGTCGGCGCCGGCGGCGGCGCGGGCTTTGGCGCGGGCTTTGGCGCGACGGACCTTGGCTTTGCGGACGCAGCCTCGACCGGCGGCGATCTCTTCTTCGGGGCGAGGCGCTTGCGGCGCTTCTGCTTGGGCGCGAACTGCGTCCACCAGCGCGGGTTGTCGGCCATGAAGGCCTGCCAAGCCTCGAGCGTCATGCCACCCTTGAGCTGGTTACAGGCGATGCAGGACCACACGCATTTTGTGCCGCCGAGATGGCGCGGATGCATATGATCGCGGGTGGCCCGCAAGTCGTTTCGCGCGGTGGTGACGTGCAGCTGGCGGTCGCAATAGGCGCATTTCAATACCTCGCCCGCCCGGCGGAACAGCTGATGGGCCGCGACGCTCATGGGCGTCCTCAGCGCTGCGTCAGGGCGCGGGCCGCGGCCTCGGGCTCGCGGTCGATGATGGTGAGGAGCGCCCGCCCCGACCCCTCGGGCCGACGGCGGCGCTGCTCCCAGTCGCGTAACGTCGCCACCGGAATGCCGAAGCGGGCCGCGAAGGCATCCTGCGACAGGCCGAGCTTCCTGCGGATGGCGCGGGCGTCGACGTCGGCCGGCACGCACACGCGGCAGGTCTTGGGATCGACCTTGCGGCGGGCGACGGCGGGCGCCTCCATGGCGGCTGTGAGCAGTCGCGTTCCGAGTGTCGACATCCGTCACGTCGCTCGCTCGATCAACGGCATGTGCCGTCGTTGGTCGATTGACCTGGCCCGGTTGACCAGATAGAACAAAATAAGAACATTGCCTTGGCAAGTCAATACGGATTCACGAAGCGGCGAGGATCGACTTGGATCGCGGCCCGGAACCATCGGCACCGCCTCTCATTGATGTGGCAATCAACGATCCGCTCAGGCGCGCGCGCCGCGCCATCGACGGCATGATCGAGGCCGCGGCGCCTCAATTGCGACGGCCGCACGAGATGAAGCAAGGCACGATGGCAAAGCGCAGCACCGCGGCTCAGACCGCCGATCTCTTCGCCCCAAGCCTCGAGGACCTGCGCAAGGAGGCGGCGCATTGCCGCGCCTGCCCGCTCTACAAGAACGCCACGCAGACGGTGTTCGGCGAAGGTCCGCAGAACGCCCGCCTCATGCTGGTGGGCGAACAGCCGGGCGACAATGAGGACCTCGAAGGCAGGCCCTTCGTCGGGCCCGCCGGGCGGCCCTCGACAGGGCGCTCGCCGACGCCGGCATCGAGCGGCGCAAGCTTTTCGTCACCAATGCGGTGAAGCATTTCAAGTTCGAGCCGCGCGGCAAATTCCGCCTGCACAAGAAACCGGTGACGAGCGAGATCCGCGCTTGCCACCGCTGGCTCGAAGGCGAGCTCGCGGCCATCCGGCCGGAGATCGTCGTGGCCATGGGGGCGACGGCGGTGATCGGCGTGTTCGGCAAGGCGATGCCGATCGGCGCCAATCGCGGCCACCCCATCGCCATCGATGACAAGACCACGGGCTTCATCACCGTGCACCCGTCCTATCTGCTGCGCGTCGAGGAGGCCGACAAGGAGCGCGAATACGCGCACTTCGTGGCCGACCTGAATAAGGTCGCGGCGTTTTAGCGAGATTTCTCCAGCGTCATGCGCGGGCTCGTCCCTCGCATCCACGTCTCTATGTCTGCAACTACGCCGCGCGCGCCTTGAGATCGGTGATCTTCGACCACAGGTCCGAGCCGAGCACGAGGGCTGCGGCCGTCACGAGGGCGGCGGCGGCGAAAATGGCGGCGGCGATGACCGGCTTCAGATGCGTGAGCGCAAGCCCCATCGCCAGAGTGCCGATGGGCGGGCCGCCGAAGAAACCGAGCTGAAACATGGCGAGGCAGCGGCCACGCGTCTCGTCAGGGGCGAGAAGCTGCACCAGGGTGCGGCCGGTGGTCATGACGACGCCGGCCAGCGCTCCCCAGCACAGCATGGCGGCGAGGAGCGCGCCGAAGCTCGGCGCCAGCGGCAGGGCGACGAGGACGCCGGCCCCCGCCACGATGGCGGCGATGAGAAAGCGGCCAGGCGCGGCGCTCCACCCTTTGGTGACGACGAGGACGAGCAGCGATGCGAGGGTGCCGAGCGTGAAGGCGATGATGGCGATCGACAGCTCGGCGGTCTTGAGCCCATGCGTCTTCAGCACGAGCTCGGGGACGATGACCAGAAAGGAGCCGACGAAAATGACGCCAGTGGCGGCGCTCGACAGCATGGCGGCCGTCATGGCGCGCGAGACGCGAAACGGCACGGTCAGCGTCTGCTGCACGACCGCGAAGAGGCTCTCAGGCGCGGCCATGTCGCG
This sequence comes from uncultured Alphaproteobacteria bacterium, assembly GCA_963812775.1. GTDB lineage: Bacteria > Pseudomonadota > Alphaproteobacteria > Rhizobiales > Beijerinckiaceae > CAWEWH01. The sequence continues at coordinate 1,701 of CAWEWH010000008.1, read as the reverse complement.
CACCACGACGGCGCGCGGCAAGAACGGCACGACGACGGCGCCGGCCGCGAGGACCGCGGCCTGGATGGTGAGCAGGGCGCGCGGGCCGATGAGATCGAGCTGCCCGGCGAGAGCTATGCCGACGATCTGGCCCGTTATCTGCAGGCCGAGGAGCGCCGCGACGGTGCGCGGCAGTGCTGTCGGCGAGACCAGGTGCGGAATCATGCCGTCGCGCGAGGGATTAAGGAAGGCGTTGACCGCGCCGAGGCCGAGGCCGAGCCCCAAGAGGACGGCAAATTGGGGAAGCCGTGTCAGCGACGCGGCGGCGAGCGCCGCCGTGACGGCGGCGGCCACGAGGCTCAGGCCCATGAGAAGGCGCTTGTCGTAACGGTCGGCCAGCACGCCGCCGACCAGCAGCAAGGCGAGGCTCGGCATATAGAACGCGCCCTGCAGCAGCCCCAGCTCGCCGGCATTGGCGCCAAGCACCGTCGCGGCATAGCCGGGCAGGAAGGTGGAGAGAATGCCGAAGCTCACGAACCACGTCACGACATGGACGCCGTAGAGCACGAGCGTCGATGGGGCGGGCGACAGCGCTTGCGGGCTCAGGGGCGTGCGCATAAGGCCTCGGGGTTGCGGCCGACCAGTGTGCTGAATTTGAAGTTCGCTACATTGTTTGGATCAGGCACCGAGCGAACTTCAAATTCAAAAAGCACACTAGAATCAATCTTTTCTAGTGTGGCTTATGATTCCGAAATTTCGGAATCGCCACACTAGAGATAGGCCGCGCCGGAAATTGGCAAGGGGATTTGTCAATCGGCACGCTGCGTGCCTCGAATGCAGCGCGGGAAAAGAATTCCACGCCTTGGCTTTGCGGAAGGACAAAGACGCGGATGGCCGGGACAAGCCTGGCCATGACGGAGGGCGTATTGTGGGAATGACAGCCACGGTTGACGGGGTTTCGCGCCCCTGCCACTCAGAGATGGCGCGTCGCATTCGCGCCGTCCAAGGTTCCTCCATGCGTGAGCGTTACGATACCATTCTCCTCGGCGAGCCGACGCCAGGCGTGCTGCAGGTGACGCTAAACCGGCCCGCCGCCGCCAACGCCATGAACACGCAGATGGGCCTCGACCTCCTCGAGGTGTTCGGCGCGCTCTTCGCCGACCCGATCATTGCCGGGCGGTTGTCGTCACCGGCGCTGGAGAGCGCGCCTTCTGCGCTGGCGGCGATCTCAAGGAGCGCAACGGCATGACCGACGCGCAGTGGCAGGCCCAGCACCTCATCTATGAGCGCATGATCAAGACGGTGATCGACACGCCGATGCCGGTGATCGCGGCCGTCAACGGCGCCGCCTATGCGGGCGGACTCGAAATCGCGCTCGGCTGCGACTTCGTCTATGCCGCAAAGGGCGCTCGCTTCGCGCTCACCGAGGTGACCATAGGCATCATGCCGGGGGCCGGCGGCACCCAGACCTTGCCGCGCGCCGTGGCGAGCGGCGCGCCAAGGAGCTGATCCTCACCGGCAAGCCGTTCACCGCCGAGGAGGCGCAGCAATGGGGCATGGTCAACCGTGTGTGCGAGCCGCAGACCCTCCTCGCCGAGGCGCTGGAGACGGCAACGACCATCAGCCGCAATGCGCCCATCTCGGTGCGCCAGGCCAAGCGCTCGATCCATCACGGGCTGTCGCTCAGCCTCGCGGACGGCATGCTGTTCGAGATCGAAGCCT
>CAWEWH010000007.1:0-1399986 GCA_963812775.1 uncultured Alphaproteobacteria bacterium | reverse complement strand
CATTGTATTGCCTCGGCTGGCAAGGAGCAGGTGACGCGCCTTTCACGGCTTTTTCCTCTAGGCTGCTCCGCGCGGCTGGGTTGCTTGACTTGCGTGGCGCGCGCCCGATCCTGAAGGCAGAGAAAAACCGACGGCCCCCCTTGCGCTTCATTTGGGACATCCACTTCGGCACCGAGCGCTATCCCGAGAACGTGGCGCGGCGGCTGCGGACGCTCAACATCGGCACCCGGATCGCCGCGGCAGCCAGTGTCTTTTTTGCCGTCGTGTCGCCGCTCCCCGATTTCCCGCGGTTATGGTGGCTGGCTCTCGTACACACGGTCGGGATGCTGTTCTTCGCGTGCGTCCCGCTGCTCCATCGCCTGGACCCTCGGGTGGGACCGGTTGCCACCATCGTCCTGTTCTATTTGGAAATGCTCGCCTTCACTTGCCTGATCGGCACCGACGCCGGCATTCAGTTCTACTTTCTGCTCGCCGTGGTGCTCACCGTGACCTATCTCGGCGCCGAGCACGTCGCCATCACCACAGCCTCCGGAGCGGTTGCGGTGGTTCTGCTGATCGCCCTGCAGCTGATGGTCCCCGATGACACCGGCCTGCTGCCGCGCTGGCTGATCGTCACGACTCTTGTAACGAATGCCGTCCTCAGCTGCGGAAGCCTGCTGCTCCTCGTATCCTACGCGCTGCTCGAGACCGCGCGGGCGGAGGCTGCTGCGGAGCGCGAGCACGAAAGATCGGAGCGGTTGCTCGTGAACATTCTGCCGACCAAGATCGCCGAGCGGCTCAAGCGCCATGACGGAGCGGTGATCGCCGACAGGTACGACGAGGCCTCGGTCCTGTTCGCAGACATGGCCGGCTATACGGCCAGCGCCAGCGACACCGATCCCGACGACTTGGTGAAGTTCCTCAATCGCGTCTTCAGCGACTTCGACCGGCTGGTCGAGCGCCATGCGCTCGAGAAGATCAAGACAACTGGCGATTTATACATGGTGGTGAGCGGCGTGCCCGTCGCCGCGTCCGGATCACGCTGCCGCGCTGGCAAGACTAGCGCTGGCGATGCGCGATGCGGCAGCGGATCTGCGCGACCCGCACGGCCGCAGCGTGCCGATGCGCATCGGCGTTAGCAGTGGCGCGGTGACGGCTGGCGTCGTCGGAACCAGCAAGTTCTTCTACGACATATGGGGCGACACGGTGAATGTCGCGGCGCGCATGGAAACGACCGGCGTCGCCGGCCAAATTCAGGTTTCCGAAGCGACCTACCTTCGCCTCAAGGATGAATTCGCGCTCGAAGCGCGCGGAACGATCGACATCAAGGGTAAGGGCAGCATGCCCACCTGGCTGCTTGTCGGCTGCAAGTCTTCCGCAGCGGAATTGCCGGCGCCGGAAGTCGTCGGTGGGATTTCCTAGCGGTTCACGAGCGGTGATCGAAAACGATTGGGCCTTGTGCACTGCTCGCCAGAAATGCTCCAGCGGTCTCTACCGCTAAGACACCGCCATCATAAACCGTGGTGGATCCGCTTTCTCACGATCAAGGCGGCAATCCGGCACGGCTGGATCGGTCAGGATGTCTGCTTTTGGCACAAAAGCCGCCGAGTTACTCGACAACGCGGGAAACGTCGGCTATCGGGGATAGAGCGGACCAGAGCTGCCCGCGGCGAGCCTTTCCGCTTATGACCGAACACGGAAGCGGTTGTGGCCCGCTTTCGATCACGAGTTTTCGGAAACGGCTACACGACCAGCGTCGTTGCGCCCCACGCCAGCAGCACGACACCTGTGGCCCGCGAAAGCCACGCGCCATGTGGTGCGACCTTCTCCAAGAGCACCAAGATCGCAAGAGCGGCGATCCAAAGCACATTCATGATCCCACCCACGAACAGCAACGCCATGAGTATCCAGCAGCAGCCTACGCAGAATGCGCCGTGCTCCAGCCCCATGCGCAGGGCACCCGACGCACCGGGCCGCCAATGGCGCGAAAGAAACTCCGCGGGAGCGCGACATGCCTCAAGCACACATGCTTCAAGGGGGAGAGCTGGTAGAGGCCCGCGGCGATCAGGATGGCGGCCGACACGCCCGCGCTGGTCGACGCCATCATCACGGCGGATACGAGCCCCGATCCTTTCGAGCGCCCATTGCAGCGCGGCCGCAAGCAGCGAGAAGCCCAGCCATACCATCAGATAGCCGCCGGCGAATGCTGCGGTCGGCACGGCGCCTTGCTGCAGCTGACCTGTGGCCTGGGCGTGCCGGGTGGCGCGCGCATAGAGCAGGATCATCGGCGCCGCGCTCGGCGTCATCATCGCGATCATCATCACCCACCACATGCGAGCACGACGAGCCAGTAGCCTGCCGACCACATGCCGGGCTGCATCGACATGCCATGCCATTGGGCCATCGGCATGCTCGGCCATGCGATGCGGAAACAGCGAGACGATGGTCATGTGCCAGCCGACATGCCCATGCCGGCCCCGCCATGAATGTACGCCCACGACAGAGCCGTGATCGCGACGAGACCGGCGAGCACGATCCAGCGGTCGCGCCGCAGCACGCTCTCGGTCAGCGATGTGTCTTCGGCCGGCATCTCAGGCCGTGCGGTGCCGCACCACGCCGTGGTTGTTGAGGTGCAGGTGGGCGAACTGGCCGTAGCTGGCCTTCAGATCGAGGATGACGTTGCCCTGCGTCTTGGTGGTGCCGCTGCCGATCTCGGCGATCTCGTATTCGAAGCCGTCCGGCAGATCGATACGCGCCCGGGTCTCCGCTCCGGTCACCGGGTTCTTGATCGGCTCGCCGCTGGCTCTCGATCAGGCCGGCGACAACGTATCGGCCCTTGCGCGCCTCGACGTCCACCTCGAACTCGATCGGCGCGAAGATCGGATCGTAGACCTTCTCCAGCGTCGAGAAGTAGACGGCGAACATGGTCGCCATCGGAGCCGTATCCTGGCCCGTCATGATCTTGAGCAGCGCCTCGCGCTGCTTGGCGTCGGCGCGCTCGTCGACGAACGGCTGGCATTTGCCGCGGCCCTCGTGCACCGCGCCCGGCCACTGATAGATGCCGCCGATGCGCAGGCCATCGAGCTTGACGTCGCCGTAGTGGCCTTGCTCGATCTCCATGGCCACGGCCGCCTCGCAGTAGCCGTTGGTCGGCAGCGCGTTGAACTGGCACGGACACCCATAGGCGCAGTTGCAGTTGGCGAATTCCTTGGCCTTGATCTCCCACGGCGTCATCGGGATCCTCCTTCGCGCTACTCCTCGAGGCTACACCGCCACCAGTCGAACGCAATGAATTTTCGCGGCGTGATTGCAGGTGATGCATGACCGCTGGCACGAACCCGTGGTTGGGCAGAACATGTCCGTTCTGCCCGCACAATTCAGAACGTCAACTTGCTCCGCTATGGCGAGAGCATCGTCGACCTCGATGCCGAGATATCTGGCGGTGCTCTCGATTTTGGTGTGGCCGAGAAGAAGTTGCACAGCTCTCAGGTTCCCTGTCCGCCGGTAGATTAAGGTGGCCTTGGTGCGGCGGAGTGAGTGGGTCCCGTAGAGCTTCGGATCAAGTCCGATGTTGGCAATCCACTCGGATAAGAGCCGTGCATATTGTCTTGTCGTCAGGCCCCGCTCGGGACTACGCCGACCAGCGAACAGAAATTCGCCGGGCTGCTTGCCGGCAGCTTTCAGATAGTCATCGATTGCTTGTCGGGTCGGCTCCGTCAATTCGAATTTGACCGGCAGCCCAGTCTTCTTCTGGCGCACTACCGCACGATCAACTGCGTACCCCCGCGGAGCTACATCCTCAACCTTGATGGCGACGACATCGCAACCGCGCAACTTACTGTCGATGGCCAAATTGAACATTGCCAAGTCGCGCGTTCGTCCTTCGACTTGGATCTTGGTCCGGATCGACCAGACGTGCTTGGGCCGCAACGGCGGCTTTGCACCGGTAAGCTTGCCTTTGTTCCAAGGAGAGCGTTTGGTTGGGGTTGGGTTCGTTAGTTCTTGCATGGTCTTACACCTCCGTTTCAGAGGGTGACCAGCGTGCGCCATGCTGCTCGAAAGCCTTGGCGTCACGTCAGCTTCCAAGCCGATCCTGTCGTCGCGCAGGGCGAGTTCAAACGCGTTTGACCCCAGGCAGGCCTTGCTCATCCCGATAACTTGCTGACCGATGCTTCCATTTGTGTATCTTGGAAGAGGATCCAAGGGTGGTGGGCTTATCCATGAATTTCCATCAATGGAAACGACGCGAGTTCATCGCGACACTTGGCGGAGCGGCGGCGATGCCGTTGGCGGCGCGCGCGCAGCAAGCGGCGAGACCGCCGCGGATGGCGATGTTCCATCCGGCAATCCCGCCCGCGCTCCTGACTGAAACGGGCGGGGGCAGCGCATGGCGCGCCTTTTTCGGCGAGTTGCGCCGTTTGGGTTACGTGGAAGGACAAAGTCTGATCATCGAACGCTACTGGGCCGAGGGACGTCACGACCGTTATGCCGAAGTGGCCCGTGAAATCGTGACCCGCAACCCGGATGTGATCGTCACCGGAACGAATCCCGTCGTGACCGTGTTCAAGGCGGCAACCGGTACGATACCGATTGTTGCTTTCATGCTGGATCCGCTGCAGGCGGGACTGGTGACCAACCTGCACCGGCCCGGCGGCAACCTCACCGGCATCACGCTTGATGCCGGCATCGAGATCTGGGGCAAGCGGCTGGAGTTCTTGAAAGAAGCCATTCCTTCGATGCAGAAGGCCGTATTCCTGGGGATGCGCGGCGGATGGGAAGGGTCTGTGGGGCAAGTCTTGCGGGATGCCGCCGCGCGTTTGGGAATTTCGCTGGCTTTTGTCTTCCCGCAGGAGGGGAAACCCTCGGAGATTGAGCGCGTCTTCGATGCGATAGCGGAGCAACGGCCGGACGCGGTGCTGGTGAGCGGAGAGGGCGACCTTTACGCCAACCGCCAGCTCATCGCCGAGCTCGCCGTGAAAAAACGCTTGCCGACGATATGTCCGTACCGCGATTACGTCGAAGCCGGCGCGCTGATGGGTTATGCCCTCGATCTCTCGGAGCTGTTCAGGCGGTTGGCCGATGACGTGCACAAAATCCTGAAAGGTGCCAAACCGGGTGACATTCCGATTTATCAGGCGACCAAATTTGAACTCCTGATCAACCAGAAGACGGCAAAAGCATTCGCCCTGACCCTGCCCCCGGCGTTGCTCGCCCGCGCCGACGAGGTGATCGAATAATTCAGCCATTTCCTTCCTGGCCCACAACGGACGTCGCATCTATTGAGAAATGGGCGCTCGATTGTGGGCGCTTTGTGATACACCGCCCGGTGGTCACACGTGCTAGGATTTGGCAATTCCACAAGGCGTGGTCCTTACGGGGGCGTATGCAGAGGCGCGAGTTCATCACCCTTCTGGGCGGCACGCTCGCCTTGCCGCTCACCGCGCGCGCGCAGCAGCCCGAGCGGATGCGGCGGATCGGCGTGCTGATGGCATATGCCGAGAGTGACCGGGAAGGACAGGCCTGGGTGGCGGCGTTCTGGGAGGGACTCCAGAAGCTCGGGTGGACGGAGGGCCGCAACATCCGGATCGACACTCGCTGGGCAGCGGCTGACGTGGAGGCGATGCAACAATTCGCGAAGGAACTCGTCGCGCTGCAGCCCGACCTCATTCTTACGCAAAACACACCCACCACTGCGGCGATGCTGCAACAAACGCGCACCATCCCCATCATTTTCGCGAACGTTGCCGATCCGGTCGGCAGCCGCTTCGTCACGAACTTTCCGCGGCCGGGCGGCAACGTCACCGGTTTTATTCTTTTCGAGCCGACGATGGCCGGCAAGTGGCTGAACCTGCTCAAGGAGATCGCGCCGAACGTCAATCGGGCCGCCTTCCTGTTCAATCCGGCAACAGCGCCCTATGCCGATTACCTCGGCTCATTCGAGGCCAGCGCCCGGTCCCTCGCAGTAGAGGCGATCGCTGCACCTGTTCACAGCCCGTCCGAGTTCGAAGCCGTCTTTAGCGCACTGGCGCGCGACCCAAACGGCGGTCTGGTCGCGATGGCGGATATTTTCCTGTCCAACCATCGCGTGGAGATCACAACGCTGGCCACGCGCTACCGTATTCCCGCGGTCTATCCTTTCCATCAGTTCACGGAAGTTGGCGGCCTGCTGTCCTACGGAAATGACCCGCCCGATAATTTTCGGCGCGCGGCGACCTATACCGATCGCATCCTCAAGGGCGAGAAGCCGGCCGACCTGCCGGTGCAGGCGCCGACAAAGTACGAACTGGTGATCAACCTCAAGACCGCCAAGACGCTCGGCCTCGAAGTGCCTTTGCATCTCCAGCAGCGCGCCGACGAGGTGATCGAATAGCTCGACGCTATGTCCGACTCTTGGCACTCAGCGGACCTCGGATGTCGTCTCGCGAATGTCCGAAGTTCGAGAGATAGCGGTCGTGGCGCTTGGACATCTTAAGGTTCGGACTCCGGCCGAGGCAGCCCTGCTTTGACAAGCCGGATATGAGCGCGCCGTGGTTGATGGCGGTGAAGTGATTGACCGGCGCGCGATGTCAGCACCTTGACCGGAACGCCAACTGAACGTATCTGAAAACTGCGATGTAAATTTCTGAAAACTTTGCGGCCTAAGTGTTTGATCCTGTTTGGGGGATCGTCTAACGGTAGGACAGCGAACTCTGACTCCGCCAGTCTAGGTTCGAATCCTAGTCCCCCAGCCAGTTGATTTCGGATATATCGCAGAGACTTATGGACCGTCGAGCAACCGACCGCCTTAGCTCTCGTGTCGCGTCCGACTGCAACATGCTCCCATTGATTTCCAACGGTTTTCGGAAGATGGCGGCGGCTCCACGCAACACGCTCGCGACATGGATCGCAATATGGTGAGCCCATGAAGTTCTTCGTTCCCGCCGCATCAGACGCTCAGGAAGCGGAGAAGGTGTATCGATCGGTCTCTGAGCACATGCCGAAGCACATGGGGCCGGTCCGTGATCAGCGCTGCTACGCGATCTACTACCGCCACAATGGAAAGGAGCTGAAAGCCGTTGTAGGTGAGCCCGATCCCTTGGAAGGCGAGATTGTCGTCGCAATCTTTCGAACAGTGCGTGACAGCGGCCCGTTTTTGGTTTGCACTCCGAATCGCGGTGTCGTTCGCGGCCACCCTGAGCGATGATCATTGAGCCTGCCCGCACGTTCTGGAAGGCCGCCGCCGTCGCGGTCATCCCGATCCTGATCGGCGTAGGTGCGCCGAAGTCCGCGGCGGCAGGCCCCGCGCCGCAAGCATTGCATGGCAAGACGGTTGTTATCGCCGTGACCGTCGAGACGGCCGCCAAGACCCGTGATGGACGTATCCACAATCAGCAAACCAAGTACGAGCACGCAACTTACGTCAGCTCCGCGGGGCGCCTGTTCGTGCGGGCGGCGCGCGCCGGGGCGGGAACGGGCAAGGCTGAGCTCGCGCCCGGCGAGCAACGCAGTGGGCGGGGGGAACCGTTTCAAACGACGTTCGAGCGAGATCGCCTCGTAGGCACCTTGGGAATGATAAGCGGCGCGGCGCAGTGGACGACGCGGTTCGACGGCAGTTTCCGAACTTGCGCGACCAGCATCGTCTTGGGCAAATCAAAGGGAGCGCCGATCGTCCGGACGTTCGGCGGCAAGCCGGTGGAATTTGTTTCGATAACGTTTCCGTCCGTCAGTTGCACCGTCCACGACGGCAACTATTTCGCGATCCCAGAGCGGTAGAGGATGTCCAGCCGCTTCGCACCAGCCGAAGGTCTGAGGCGAAAAGCCACGCAAGCCGGCGGCTCAAAGCTGATCGCCGTGCACCAGCGCACAACATTGACGCGCGATGGCGGATAGATTTGCGGCCTGAGGCGAGAAGCCCTCGCGTTTCGAGATCACGTCATGGATCAGTTGAACGTCAGTCCAGTCGACTCCTTTTGCGTATTCATGGGCACGCAGAGGCAAGGTGCCTTCAACGAGTTCAAGGAGGCGTTGAAGGAGGCCGAGAGGCTGACACGCTTACACCCAGACCGATTCGTGTCGGTGTACGACTCCTTCGATGATCGTCACCACCAGATGAAAGCGTAGGAGTTTTTCCGTCGGGGGCGCCGTGGCAGGAGCCCGGTCAGCGGACGAACCCGGCGGCCAGGTAGTAGCCCCCGCCACAGATGACGATCGCGAGCATCGCGTAAATAAGGGCGCGCTCGAGGTAGAGTTCTGCAGCCTCAAACGAGATCAACCGCCTCATCGAATTGCCCCAGTTCCCGCGAATCACGTCACCAGTAGAACCGCTAGCACGAAAGCGAACTCCGCGAGTGCCCGCGCGCCCGGCTAATCCACAGCTGTTGCCAGTCTCATGGGTCCGCTACGAGGGCGCGCCCTCAGCCGCGACAAGCCTTGCTGGCATGTCCACGGCGCGCAACGTCACCGTCGCGACCGCGCACGGGGTCTCAACGCCGCCGGCATCAGCGATGCTTCGACGCCTCTCCTAGCGGACTGCCTTCGCCAGAAGATCGCTGATTTCCACGTCTCGCGTTCCAGCATGGCTTAGCGGCACAAGGGCGCCGCCGGTCTGTGGAATCAGGAAGAATTGGTATTGACAGAAGCTCGTGAGCAACTCGATCAAATCGCGCCTGGTGTAGCCAAAGCGATTTATATTCGCATCCGACTCGAAAACGATATGAGGCCGATAGGTGCGAATGGTCTTTTCTGCGCCTCTGAATGCAGCCAGCTCGCCGCCCTCAACATCGATCTTGATGACGTTGGGAGGTGGGATCTCACCGGCGGCAACCATCCTGTCTATGGTCGTGACCCTCCGCGCAATGGCCTTGGAGCGTTTCTCTCGCGGTATCGCCGAAGAGTGGATGCTATGCGAGCCCACATAAAGTTCGGTCTCCCCTTCGCGATCTCCGACCATGACGTTGAACACCACGACTCGCTGGAACTTGTTCAGTCGGGCGGATAGAGCGACGCTGCGGCTGAGCGCAGGCAGAGGTTCGAAAGCGACGACGTTGACGCCGTCCTGGAAGATATTGGCCATCTCGATCGACATCGCGCCAACATTGGCACCAATGTCATAGAACGTCTGGCCAGGCGAGAGCAGCGACCGACAGGTCTGAAAAACATGCTCGTCCCACGTTCTGCCGTGAGCAAGAAGATGCGTGTACACGTCGAGGCTGGATGGCTCGATCGCCAGTCTTGCACCATGCTTGGTGGGAAGATAGCTCTTCAGGTGCTTTGGAAACCAGCGTCCGATCCGACGCGGCACCCAGCTCTTTCCCCGGGGCGCATATCTTGCCCACCATGCGGCGAAGCGAAGGGGAGGGGTGGAATGCGCGCTCCACTGCGAGAGATCCTCGTGGCTTTCGACAGGCAAGAAATCGTTCTCCCCATGCGGCGAGTTGCTGGTCGTCAATTGCGATCGTGCGATAAGTCTGTGTCGAGGGAAGCAACGTGTCCGCGATCCCTCGGTTCCCGAAGTCTGTGTGCCGAGCGACCACCGCATAGGGGCCGAACGATGGCGGGGCAGTTGCCGGTCACTGCAATGATCTAGCCCTCCGTCGCTCTGCCACCATCCGTTCGACGTCGGCCCGGTCCACGAGGAGGCGTCGGGCGGTCGCTGGCATTCAGCCCAACGCGCTGGTGCGATGAATTGATGGAATCCCCCGCTCCACGAGGCGTGGGGGTTCTCATTTGGTTGGAAAGTGTTTCGCCTTCGGCCACCAGCGCCTGACCCAGCGCCAGAGCTTGGGATGGGGACATCAACAGCACTTCGCCATCGGGATCATCCAGTTGAATGGCAACAAGCTGCTCGTCAAACGCGTGCCCAACGCGCCAACGCTCGATCAGGCGGGGGGCTGATGTGGCGGCTGAATTTGTGCGGCGTACCTGCATGGCGAGCCACAACAACGCGACGGTGCTACATGTTCCTCCGGAGCGGTCACCGGCTCGAAATTGTGAGGCGGCGTGACAGTTGCGGGGCATATTATGCCAAAGGCCTGGGGGCGCACTAACCTTCGTTAAGGCAGGCCGTTGCGACAGGACTCGGCGGCTGAGCTCGGCCACGGCCCATCGCCGAGTAGAACGCAAGAGTCCCTATGTCGGGGGTCGCGTCTGTCAGTCGGTCGCTACGAGGAAGGTCTGTGCGGCTGCCTGCGTCACTGGCAGCCGGAACGTCCACCTGCTCGTGGCGTTGACCTCTCCTCGGAGGATAAATGACCGAAACTTGGTTGAGCCTTTGGTTCAGGGGTCCGCAGGCGCTGGCGATCGACTTGTTGAAAATTTGGACGTTGCCTTTCCGCCCGTTTAGGCCCGAGCATGATCCCCGGCCAACGCCGTTGGCGACCGAGACAAACACAAAGGTCGCGACGAAGACAAAGGTAATGAGGCCGCAATCTCTTCGGCCTCGCGACCGGAAGTCTGCAGCCGTCGCGAAGCGGCGATCCAAGCAACCCCGCAGGAAAGTCCACCGGAGCCGTGGCAGCGTCAGAGTTAGCGAGGCGCGGGCGCGCGTCGGGAAAAAGGTCCGGCGTTAGGCAACGCCGAAGAGGGGCCGAATTTCGGGACGAGTGTCCTAAATTGCTCAGTCGATCCTTTCCCAAAGGCTTAGGGTTGTAGCGGGTCCCCCAAGGGGGCGAGGACCGTGAAGAGGTCGAATGCTTCGGGAGGACAAGCTGAGGCATGCCAGGGAGTGTCGCCAGTGGGCCGGCACAGCTACGACCCATGAGGCCAAGCTCGGTTTCCTGAAGGCAGCCGAGATTTGGGAAGTGCTCGCTCGTGACCCAGACCCTGACGGTGTGCCGAGCGCCCGCTTAGTCGACATTTTTGAGGCCAATACCCACGCTGACCCTGAGTAGCCGCCGGCGGGGTCCCATTTAGTTGCGCGCTCACCATCGAGGCGTGCGAGGGTAACCGATCGGCGGCAACGGGTATCGGGCGCCGCGCCACAAGAACATTAGCCAGCGACCGAGCCCGGGGCTGGTTCTCGCTACGGGGGCGAACCCTTAGCCGCGGCAACCCTCGATGGCATGTCCACGGCGCGCAACGTCACCGTCGCGACCGCGCACGGTGTCTCAACGCCGCCGGCCAGCGACACGACGTTGACCTGCGCCACGCCGATCGTGCTTCCTGCCTGAATGGCCTTGGCGCGCGCAATGAGCGTCTCACCGTTGGCTGGGGCAAGAAAATTGACCTGAAGGCACACCGTCACCGCGAACCGATCCTTTGGCATCGCCGTGGTGACCGCGCCGCCAGCCGCGTGATCGGCAAGACCGGCTATGACGCCGCCATGAAAAAAGTCGTTGACCTGCAGGAGGTCGGGCCGTCGGTCGAGCGCCAGCTCGACATAGCCGGCTTCCGCCGCGAGAACGCGGGTTCCGACGTTGCGGGTGTATCCCGGAGCAGAGGTGACCGCCTCGACCAGTTTGAAAAGCGAGGACTTCGTCATACGGGGTGCGCCAGTGCCTCTTCAAATGTGCGGTGGTAGTGGTGCAGCGCCGGTTCATTGCGCCCGTAGGCGACCTCGGTGATCAGGCCAGACGAGAGGGCCGCCTGCGACTTCTCCGCGACGGCGAAGTCCTCTTCGATGATCACCGCCTTCAGGCGTTTGAGCGCCGCCTCGCCGACCGCCTTCTCGCTCTCGGTCGCCGGTTCAGCTTCGAGATAGACGGATTGGTAGACAAGACTTCGATCGGGTCGGGCAGGGTCCGGGAAGATGCGATACATCGAAATGTTCTGGCGCGAGACGAGGAGCTGGGTGTTCGGGAAGAAGTAATAGGCGATCGTCGAATGCGGCCGCAGTCGCCATTCGCGCTCGGGCGCGTCTTGCAGTTCGTGGATGGAGCGCGCCGCGAACACCATCCGGTGGTTTCTGGCAAACGTCTCATAGGATGTGACGTTGCTGTGATAGATCGCCGCCAACGTGTTCCGATGCAGGATAGCGAAGTGATATGTTTCGCCGAACGTGTCGTTCGCAAGCTTCCAGTTCATCTTCGTCGGCATCGCGCATGCGTCAAACGAGAATTGCCGACCGAAGCTCCAGCCGGCGAGTTCTGGGCCGAGTCCGGAAAGATAGTCGTCGATCTCGAAGGCCGGACCAGGCTTCGTCTTGATCCAGATGATCCCGTATTTTTCCGTGACCGGCAGCGACACCAAGCTGTGACTGTCGTGGTCGAACGCGCCAAAACTCTCCTTCTTGGGAAGGCCGATCAGCTTGCCCTCGAGATCGTAAGTCCAGGCATGAAACGGGCATGAGAAGCGCAGAGCCCGGCCGCGTTCCTGATCGATGAGACGGGTGCCGCGGTGTCGGCACGCGTTCAGAAAAGCCCGCACCTTTCCGTCGTGGCCTCGCGTGAGAATGAAGGGTGTGCCCGCCGCATCCTGGGCGATGAACGATCCCGGTTCGGCAACGTCGCCGCTTAATCCGGCAACCAAGGGATAGACATCGAAGAGCCGCTCTTTCTCGAGCGCCAGCCGCTCTTGCGACGCATACACGTCGCTGCGGTTCCAGCGGACTTCGGCCGTTCGCGCCGTCGTGCCTGCCTCGATGTGCGACATCAATTCTTGCAGGATCGCGACTTGCTTGGAATGGTCCATGGCAAACTCGTCCGTTGCTTGGCGCCGTCAAATATTCAATGCTGCTCGGACAACCGACAATCCCAATTGCACCGATACGGACATATAGATAAAACCTATAGATGGACCTCAAGCAGATTCGCTATTTCATCGCTGTCGCGGATGCGGGCAGTTTCAGCGCCGGCGCCAAGCTGGCCTTTGTCACGCAACCGACGCTATCGGCTGCAATTGCCGGGCTCGAAGCAGAGCTGGGTTTCGCGCTCTTCGAGCGGGAGGCCCGCGGCATCAGCTTGACGACAAGGGGATTGGACGCGCTCGAAATCGCGCGCTCAATCCTCAGGGACAGCGAGCGGCTGAAGGCGGGCTCGCGGGACCGACAGCCGGGCAAGCGCCTCAGGATCGGGCTGTTGCCGACCTTGCCGCCCGCGCTTGTCACCGCAACGCTCACGCGACTTAAGGCGTTCGATCCGGCAAGGACGTGGCAGATGGAGGATGCGTCGCTTGCCAAGCTGAGGCAGCGGCTTGCAAATGGTCGCTACGATGTCGTCCTGACCCATCTGGCGACACCGGAGCGAGGCCATCGGCAACACGAGCTGGCGACCGATCGGCAAGCGCTCGCGGTCTCCTCGCGCGCCTATCCCCGCGGACGCATATCGCCGGAGATCCTGAGCGGCCAGCCGCTCATTGTCCGGGTGCATTGCGAGCAACTGCAGTCCGCCTCGCGAATTCTCGACCAGTGGAAAGTTCGGCCTCGCGTCATCGCGCGCACCGACAGCGACGGCCGAGCACTGGCGATGGTCGCGGCCGGGCTCGGCTTTTGTCTAATTCCCGATAGCTTCGTCCATCCCCACGTCCGCTTGTTGCGGCCAGACGGGGTCAATCTGCAGCGCAGGCTAGGCCTGGAGTGGGTGAAGAACGCCGCGGATGGCTGGCTCAATCAAGTCATACCGACGCTCTAGAATTTCAAAGCCACGTCTTTTGACGCGCGTGCGCGGCGCATCGCCGCCCAGCGTCGCAAGGCTGCCGGTGTTCACCGAGGCGGAGAAGGATCGGAAGTCGAAGGAGCGTGGGAGCGCGCGACGGCTTCTAGCCCTGATCCGAGGCGAGCCATCGCGCGCACGCCCTCCCGTCCACGCTACTTAGGAGAGCGGCTACAGAATGATCCGAACTCGTTAATCAAAGGTGGCGATAGTGGCCGGGGCTGATTTGGGGCGGACGACGATGGGCGAGCAGGTCGCCATGGGGATCATTTTTGCGTTCGTGGCGATCGCGGCCGTGATGGCGATCGCGGACATTCTGTATCGCAGCCGCGAATAGCCGGTGGCAGGCCACGCAAGCGGATCGCCATTGACGCCATGACGTAGCGCTTGCTTGACTTGGCCCAGGCGAACGCGGGGAGGCGCCGCACGGACAAAAGGACCGATCCATGACGGCATTGCAGAAGAGCCTTGCATCCGCCGCAGCGATGATGCTGCTCATCGCGCCTCCGGCGCTCGGCCAAGCCGGTCCTACCGATTTCACAGGCGGGCAACCTCCCTGCGGCGACTATTATGGCTCGGAATACGGGACCTACTGCCGACCCGGCATGGACGGCAGAGTAGGGCGCCACACCTGCGCCTATCGGACCGGTCCGCCGTGCCCGGCCGCGCGGGTTAGGGCCCCGCCGCGTCGATGAAGACGCCGCTCAAGCCGGCAGCGTCCAACCTTGAACGGCACGCCAAGGCCGCATAGGCTCTGCCACTGCGAACGCCTGCCGAGCAAGCTTCAACAAGACACGCGGAACATTCCCTCCCTCGATGCGGTCCACCGAGCGGCGTTCTTTCCCCGACCGCCGGGGCCTCATCATCGTCATGACATTGGCCACCGCCTATGTGGCCAGTCATTTCTTCCGCGCCTCCAACGTCACCATCGGCCTCGACCTGATGCGCGACCTGACCATCGGGCCGGAAGCGCTCGGCGCGCTCACAGGGGCGTTCTTCTTCGGCTTCGCGGCCATGCAGATCCCGTGTGGCTTCCTGTTCGACCATTTCGGCCCGCGCCGCACCGTGGTCGGCATGCTCATCCTCGCCACCATTGGCGGCGTCATCTTCACGCTGGCGCTGAGCTGGCCGATCCTGCTCACCGGCCGCGTGCTGATGGGCGCCGGCTTCGGCGCCATGCTCATTGGCAGCATGGTGGTGATCTCCCGCTGGTTCCCGCCGGACCGCTTCTCGACGCTCACCGCCATGGTCATGTCCATCGGCTTGCTCGGCAACCTGGCCGCCACCACGCCGCTGGCCTGGGCCTCCGAGGCCATTGGCTGGCGCGCCGTGTTCGGTGCCGTCGTCGTCTTCGTCGCCCTCGCCGCTGTCGCCGTTTGGCTCGTGGTGCGCGACGCGCCGCCCGGCCATCCTTTCCTCGCCCGCATCCCGGAGTCGCCTCGCCAGATGCTGCAGGGCCTGATGGAGGTGCTGCGCAACCCGCGCTTGGCGCCCATCCTGACGATGAACTTTTGCAACTATGCCTGCACCTTCACGGTGCAGGGGCTGTGGGGCGGTCCGTATCTGCGCGAGGTGCATGGGCTGAGCCCCATCGCGGCCGGCAACGTCCTGCTCGCCGCCGTCGTCGCCTATCAGCTCGGCATGCTCGCCTTCGGCCCCCTGGACCGTCTCTTGGACACGCGCAAATTGATCGCCATCGGCGGCACCTTGGTGACTGTCGCCATCCTCGCCGTCCTGGCGCTCGCCGCCCACCCGCCGATCTGGGTGCCCATCGGGGCCATCATCGGCATGGGCTTCTTCACCGCCGCCAGCACCATGGTGATGACGCACGGCCGCGGCATGTTCCCGGACCGGCTGATCGGGCGCGGCATGGCGACGATGAACACCTCCGTGATGCTCGGCGTCGCCTGCATGCAGACGCTCTCCGGCATCATCGTCGGCGCCTTCGAGCCGCTGGCCGATGGCGCCCGCACTGAGACCGCATACCGGACGCTGTTCGGCGTGCTCACCATGGTGCTGATCGTCGCCGTCGCCATCTACAGCCGCTCGCAGGACGTAAAGCCCAGCGACGAAATGCGCGCCAGCCGGCAACCGCGGGTTGCGTGAGGCTAGTGTCGCGATTCCGAATTCGCATGGTCGTGATGGAGGGCTCGGAGCGAATTTCGGAATCATAAGCGACACTAGAAGAGATTGATTCCAGTGTGCTTTTCGAATTTGAAGTTCGCGAAGCCAGCTGATCCAGTCAACGTGGCGCACTTCAAATTCGGCACACTAGACCGGCTCAGGACCCCGGGTCGCGGGGGCCCAATATGGAACATTCTAGCTCAAGCTTCGTTCAGAGTTGCGGCGTTCCGTTGCCCCAAAGTGGAGGCAGTAAATGGCGTTGGATCGAAGATACGGCCTGCTCGCTCTGCCGGTTGCTGTCGTCGGCTTCCTTGCGGTGGCGGGCGATCTCAAATCTGCCGCCGGAGCGGCGAACGTGATCGAGATTTAGGATCAAGCAACCATCGGCGCACGCGCTGGTGTTCGAAACCTCAGGCTCGCCCAGGTTGGAGCGGACAAGCCGCCGGTCGCACCCGCCGATGGTGGCGCGGCTGCCGACGCGGTTGAGGAGAGCGCCCCGGATGCAAAGCGCGCGGTTGAGGAGAGCGCCCCGGATGCGAAGCGCGCAGTTGAGGAGAGCGCCCCGGAGGTGGAGCGCCGTGCCGAGCCTGCCGAGGTCGAGAAGCCGGCAACGGACGCGACCGTAAAGGTCGAAGCGCCGGCCGACGGAGGCGCGGCGGACGCGGCAGCCCGCGCGGGCAACGTCACGGTCACCGAGGAGCCGGCGAAGAAGGCCGAACGCCCCGAGACGGACGAGAGTGTGAAGGCGAAATCCGCGCTTCAGTACAGCCCGGCCATATCCGGCGAGGCTTGGGCTGAGACGCCCATCAGCCCTCGCGTCGGTGTCAAAGAGGCGGTCAGGCCCGTCTTGCGTGAGCGTGTTGGGGCTAAGGGCGCCGATGTCACGAAGCGGCAAATCGGCCGCGCGGGCGCGGTGAGGGGAGCCACGGTGCCCCCCGGCGGTCGCCTCGGCGTGGCTGCGAACAGCCCAAGACGGACAGGCCGGATCTCGGCAGCGCGTCCCATCTCACCCGTCGGAGAGCAGGTGCGCGCCTTTGGCCAATGGCGCGATGCGGGGTGCACGGCTTCTGTGAGACGGAATGGACGGGTCAATGACGATGGCACGCCATGTTTGCTGGGCGGTGATTTCCATGCCCTCAGTGCGGGTCCCCCCACCATCTTTGTTCTAGGGCGCCCAGGGGCGTTGGGTCTCGGCATCGCTGCGCCCGGCGGCGTCGGCAATGGTGTGACCGGCGGCGTCGGCGTCGGGAATGCCGCTGCTGGCGCGGCCGGTTCAGCTGCCGCAGGAGCCGCTGGCGCTGCTGGGGCCGCCGCAGCTGCAGCCGCCAGCGCCGCAGCCGCCGCCGCGGATGCAGCCGCCAGCGCCGCAGCAGCGGCCGCAGATGCAGCCGCCGACGCTGCAGGAGCGGCCGCCGGTGCAGCCGCCGGTGCGGCAGGCGCGGCCGCCGGTGCGGCCGCTGGCGCAGCTGGGGCCGCGGCCGGAGCGGCTGGGGCAGCCGCGGGTGCCGCGGGAATATAGCTCGCGCCTGTCCAGAGAAGGGCCCCTCGCCGCAGAAGAGCTGCGAGGGGTGAAGTCAACCGGGGAGGTAGAAAATGCGCGATGCGCTCGTCACGAATCGCGCGCGCCAATTGTACACGAAAGCGCCGCCTGAGCCCGCTGCCGGCGCGTCCCACGCTCGGCAATCCACAAGACCGTAGCGTCCGAGGCGGTGCTGGCCCCGTAGGCGCAAGAGTGCCGGCTAGTGTCGCGTTTCAAATTTGAATTTCGCGAGCCCGCTGATTCGGTCAACGTTAGCGAACTTCAAATTCGGCACACTAGCTCGCGAGCGCAAATCCGCCCAGATAGCCGGCCTTCCGCAGACGTACCTCCTCGAGGGCCTGATTGAGCTGCATCTTCAGCAAGGACCAGTTGACGGGCTTCGGGCAGAACACGAAAGCACCGCCGGCGAACGCCGCTTCGACCGACTCGAAATCCTTGCGCCCGCTGACGATGAGGATGGGCAGGTTTCTCAGCTCGGCATCCGCCTTGATGCGCGCAATCAACTCAGGGCCGCTCAGCCGCGGCATGTCGAGGTCGAGCAGGACCGCATCAAAAACACCGCTCCTGAGCTGTTGCCAGCCGTCAAGTCCGTCGATGGCCGCATCGACATCATATCCGGCGGACTCCAGATGCGTGGCCGCGATGGCGCATTGCAGAGGGTCGTCATCGACGACGAGGATCGTGTGTCTGTTCATTTTTTTCATCATCACGTGAATCAATTCGTTCTATTTGACCAAGGAGACCTGCCCCTGCGGTCCGACGCCCTTCGGCAACGGGATGTCGGTCGATGCGTAGTCGGTGTTGAGATAGAGGTTCGGTCCTTCGAAGAGCTCGACCCGACTGGCGACGATCACCGTATAGGCGGAGCGGTCGGCGACCGGCTTCTTGCTGTCGATGACGAGCCGGCCGCCGGGAAGGTAGATGGTGCCGAGCAGCATGCGCGCATCGTCGCTGATGATGCGGTATTGCCGGAGGTTGACGCCGAGCGGCAGTGACGGCACCGGCAGATTGAGGCCGAGCAAGGGAATGATTGGAGTGCCGACGTGGCGATCGTCGAACATGAGGATGCCCGCCATGATGCCGCTGCGTGGCGCCGTGAGGCTGATGGTCGTGTCGGTGTCGAAACGCAGGCCAGCGCGGTCGCCCGTAAAATAGAGCCCGACATTGGTGCCGAAAAGCGAGCTGTTCTCCTCGACGATGAGCGGGCCGTTATTGAAGACGTAGATGCCGTCCTTCTGCAGCGTCACCTGCGCGCCCTTAGTGATGGTCAGGCCGCCGCAATAGGTGCCGGGCGCAAGCGAGACGGCGCCGCCCTTGATGACCTTGCCGAACGAGAGGAGGCCGCAATGGCCGACGGGAGGCGCCTGCTGCGACTGCAGCGGATCGGCGAGGACGGGGCAGTCGGTGGTGGGCGATGGCGACAGTTGCGCCCGGTTGCCCGAGAAACCGCCCGCCGAGCAGATCAGCGAGGCGGTGGCTCTGGCGTTCTGTTCGCCGACCATACCCTTGGCATTCTTGGAGTTGGAATAGATGGCGCAGCCTTGCGCGGTGATGCGGGCGTCCTTCTCGAAATGGACGACGCTCGGGTGGCTCGTGGCGAGACCGAGCAGGCACAGCCGCGTTCGGCCCGCGACGCGCGCCACGGCCTTGGCGCCGAGATCGGTCGAGGACCGGTTCATGAGGCGGCCCACCACGCTCGGCACGTTCTCGCCGATCGTGACACTGACGGCGGTGCGCTCGTCGATCACTTTGGCGACGACGGCGGCTTGGTTCGGGCCGACGACGCCGTTCTCGTAGAGCTTGATGTAGGCGACCGACTTGGCGACAGCATCGATGCGCTCGTCGCTGGTGGCGGCGACGCTGAGCTCGGTGGCGGCGGCGAGGGCGGCGCTATCGGCCGCCACCTGCAGCGTCGCGCGGCGATTGGCAAGCGAGGCGTATTCGACCGCCGCCCCAACGGCGGCCGAGAGAGCGCCGAGACTGATGGCGAAGACGGCCATCGTGGCGCCGCTGCGGTTGGCCGCGAAGGACCTTGCGACGGCTCGAAGGGCTGTGCTGAGCATGACTGTCCTCATTGGACAGCCAAACTCGCGCCCGGCCTATTGACCAATCCTTAATTGAAATGCCGAATGTCTGACCGCAGACATTACAATTTGAACGAAGGCGTTAACGGCGCAAATTGATTCAAATTGTCGACGTTCCGATCCGACGGGCCGTCCGCCTGCGCTCAGCGCCGGTATTGCGCCTCGCTCACCTTCTCCATCCAGTCGACCGTCTTGCCGTCGAGCCCCTCCTGAACGGCGATATGCGTCATGGCCGTCGTCGGCGCAGCTCCGTGCCAGTGCTTCTCGCCGGGCGCAAACCAGACGACGTCGCCGGGCCGGATCTCCTCCACCGGTCCGCCCTCGCGCTGCGCCCAGCCCAATCCCGCCGTGACGATCAGGGTCTGGCCGAGCGGATGGGTATGCCAGGCGGTGCGGGCGCCGGGCTCGAAGGTGACGCTGGCGCCGGCAACGCGCGCCGGCTGCGGCGCCTGGAACAGCGGCTCAAGCCGGACCGTGCCGGTGAAATAGTCCGGCGGTCCCTGACGGGAAGGCTGCGAGCCGGCGCGCTTGATGTCCATTGTTCCACTCCTTCGTTGTGCTGCGACAGGCGGACTTGAGGCGGCAGCGACGCGATGCGCCAGCCGCCCACGGGGGCGGGGACTTTACCTCGACCCCTCAGGCCCACATCAGGCTGAATGCCAGAACGGCCAGGATCGCGATCGCCGCGGCCGCGATCCAATGTCTGGCAGTCCACTGGTGCATGGTCATCAGTCGTTCGCTCTCCGCCATCTTGATCATGTGTTTACAGAAGCCGAGGCAATCGGCCTAGGCAGCGCATAGCATCGACGTTGAGCTTTCTGGGTCTGCGGCCTCGGCCGAAAACCCGGTCGCACCTCAGGCAATCGCCTGGTCGCGGCGCACCGGTTTTCGGCCGAGAGCTGTGCCTGTCTTGGCCTGTTCGGGCGGCGCGACGGTGCACCCGCTTGACTCTAGGGGCCAGCAGGCCGGCATTTGGGGTCAGTGAGTGTCATCCCCCGATACAGCCCGATCCTTCGCGATCGTTGATCCATGAGAGGTCTCCAATGCGGATTTTTGCACCGGCCCTGATTGTCGTCGCGATCGTGTTGTCGAGCTCCGTGAGCGGGCTTTCCCAGACGCCAGCCAAGAGCGGCCGGGCGGCGAAGCCCACCCTCACGGCCGAACAGAAAGCCGCCAAGTCGAAGGAGTGCTCGGCCGAGGCAGACAAGCAAAAGCTGCACGGCAAGGAGCGCCGGAAGTTCCGCAGCGCCTGCAAACGCAAGTGAGCTCGCCGTTTCGCCTCGCCCCGCGGCCGCTTGTCATTTGATGCGCGGGTCGTCGGCGGGGTCGACATACTTGAACTCGATCGGCCCGATGCCGTGCACTTGCAGCACCGTCGGTTCGGAAATCCAGAGATAGTGCGGCATGCCCTTCGGCATGAGGACGTAGCCGCCGGCCGCCACCTTCTCGCCCGTTGTCTCGTCGAGCTTGGTGCCCATGCCGACATGCATGCTGCCGGTGATGACCGTCAGGTGCTCGTCGGCGGGATGGATGTGCGCAGGAATCTTGTATCCCGCAGGGAGCCTGGCGCGCACGACGTAGGGGACAGGCTTTTCGGGGTCGCCGCTCACCAGCGCAATCTCTCCGCCCGCCGGCAGCGCTGGAGGCTGCGGGCCCCATTGCAACTTGTCGGGCTGCACCAGCACATGTTCGGTCTGAGCGACGATGGTTCCCGGAAACGCCAAGGCGACAAGAGCAACAGCAAGGGCGGCCTTGCGCATGGGATTCTCCTCGCAAACTCGGGCGGCGAAAGACCACACAAGGGTAACATGGCGCTTGCCGCGCCTTCAAACAAACCGGGCTCCGAACGCCGCCAGTCGGGGTTGGAAGCAGTCCCACAGCCAATTGAAAACATTAGGAAATCTTATCGAACGCATACGGAGCAGCTCTGCCGCTTGCAACTCGCGTTCCCGATCCTTCCCAGCGCGAAGCGTGGTGAGTTCACTTCGAATCCGGTTCGCACGCTCATGTGATGGCCGACACCTTGTGCCGCTGTCCGGTTGTGACATCCTAGGCGCCATGTCTCTTCTGGCAGCGCTCTGCAGGACCCTGGCCACGCTCGCGGTGTTGGGGCTCGTCAGCGCACCCTTCGCTTCCCCGAACGTGGCCATGGCTAAGGCCAGCCATCCGTCCGCTGCGGTGACACTCGATCACGGCAATGGGATGGCGGACAGCGGCCTGCCAATGGAAGAGATGCCCTGCTGCCCGAAGGACGTGCCTCCGGACTGCAAGTCGTGCGCAATGCCGATGTGTGCCGCACAGCCATTGGCGGCCCTCGCTCCTGTCGCATCGCGATTCTTAGCGCCCGTCGGAACGCTTCGCTATTGCCTGGCCAGTGACACGCCTGCCCATCTTCTAGCTCGGCCTCCGCCTGAGCGACCTCCTCGCGCCTGATTCCTGACAAGTCCCTGCGCGCCGTCGATCGTAAGGCGATGCGCTCGACCAACCGTCAACGAATTGGGAAAATGCAGAAATGTCCCCCTTGTTTCTTCGCGCCCTTTTTGGGGCGCTGATGCTGGCGTGCATCGATTCATCTGGCGCCTTCGCTCAAGCGACGAATTACGAGTTTCAACTGGTCGACAAGGAGCTGAAACAAGGCGAAGCCGTCATAGGCGTCCGGCTCATTGACAAGCGGAGCAGCGCGGCCGTGCCCGACGCTGTGATCTTTGCCAAGCGCATTGATATGTCGCCTGACAAGATGGCGGCCATGACGGCGCCTCTGGAACCGCTCTCGTCGCTTGAGCCGGGAGTCTATCGCTTCAAGACAAGACTGACGATGGCTGGCGGCTGGCTGCTTTCGTTGGCGGCAAAGGTTCAGGGGGAGAGCGGCACCGTCGAAGGTAAGCTGCTTCTCAGGGCCAACC
Source organism: uncultured Alphaproteobacteria bacterium (assembly GCA_963812775.1). Classification (GTDB taxonomy): domain Bacteria; phylum Pseudomonadota; class Alphaproteobacteria; order Rhizobiales; family Beijerinckiaceae; genus CAWEWH01. Next base: position 1,377,791 of record CAWEWH010000007.1, on the reverse strand, counting down.
CTTGAAACCCGGACGCATTGTTCTCGTTGTCGCGATCGTTACGGTCGCGGCGGCGGGAGGCTGGTGGGTTGGCCGAGCCGGCCTGCCGCATCCGGCCAAGAACGACACCACAACGTCTTCGGAACCGGTGGTCTATTACCGTCATCCGGATGGGCGGCCGGCTTACTCATTGGAGCCGAAGAGCCTCGCCGACGGTCGGGCCTTCGTTGCTGTCCGCGCAGGCGAAGACGTGCGTTTTGATGCAGAGCAAGGGCCGGCAGCCGGCTCGCCTTCGAAGCGGGTTCTCTACTACCGCAATCCCATGGGCCTGCCTGACATCTCCCCTGTTCCGAAGAAGGACGGCATGGGAATGGACTATATCGCCGTGCACGAGGGCGATGCGGCTCATGACGATGACTCGGTTCAGCTTACACCGGGCAAGGTCCAGCGCACCGGCGTTCAGTCCGCCCTCGTTGAACGCCGCGTTTTGACTCAGCTGGTGCGGGCACCCGCATCGATAAAGCAAGACGAGAGGCGGGTTGCTGTCGTCTCGTTACGCGCGACCGGCTTCATCGAAACGGTCGAGCCGGTGACCACGGGCGATCATGTGCGAAAGGGCCAGCCTCTGTTTCGCTTCTACTCTCCGGAGGTCTCGGCGGCCGCCGCTCAGTATGCATCCGTGATCCGATCAGGCTCCGATCAACAGGCACTTGAAGGAGCTCGACGAAGACTTGAAAACCTGAACGTTCCGCGAGAGGTGCTTGCTGAGATCGAGCGCACCCGCATTGCTCCCCTGGTGATCACCCAGCCCGTGCCGCGCGATGGTGCGGTGGTCGAGCGCAACGTAAGCGACGGGATGCGGGCCATGCCGGGCGACGTCCTGTTCCGTATCGTTGATCATTCGGTGGTTTGGGTCCTCGCCGACATTGCCGAGCGCGACCTTCATTTGGTCCGCGAGGGCCAGCCTGTGTCGGTTCGTGTGCGCGGCACGCCAAGCCAACCACTGGTGGGCAAGGTCGCTCTGATCTATCCGCATCTAAATGAGACGACTCGGACGGGTCGTATCCGCATTGAGTTGCCGAACCCTAATGGCGCTTTGCGGCCAGAAATGTATGCGGATGTCGAGATACAGTCTGGCGGGGGAGCGCCTGTCTTGGTGGTGCCCACAAACGCGGTGATCGACAGCGGGACACGTCAGATTGTCCTCGTTGAAAAGGGCGAGGGTCGCTTCGAGCCGCGGGTTGTCAATCTCGGACAACGCGGTGACGGTTTTGTCGAGGTCCGCGAGGAAATCAAAGAGCACGAAGCTGTCGTGGTGTCGGCGAATTTCCTCATCGATGCCGAAAGCAATCTCAAGGCGGCGCTCCGCTCCTTGACCGAAGGGGAGAGACCGCAGTGATCGGCCGCCTCATTGCATGGTCGTCCCGCAATCTCGTTCTTGTCATCACCGGCACGGTGTTTGCCATCGCAGCCGGTGTCTACGCACTTCGAACCTTGCCGCTCGACGCCATTCCGGATCTGTCCAACGTCCAGGTCATCGTTTTCACAGAGTACCCAGGCCAGGCTCCCCAGGTCGTTGAGGATCAAGTCACCTACCCGCTAAGCAGCGCCATGCTCACCGTGCCACGCTCGAAAGTGGTGAGGGGCTTTTCGTTCTTCGGCGTTTCTTTCGTCTACATCATCTTTGATGACGGGACCGACGTGTACTGGGCGCGCTCTCGCGTGCTGGAGTACCTCAACACCGCGGCTCGAAAGCTTCCCGCCGGCGTTTCGCCGACACTCGGCCCCGACGCTACTGGCGTCGGCTGGGTTTACCAATACGCGGTTGTCGCGAAGAACCTGTCCCTTGCGGAGTTGAGATCACTTCAGGACTGGACCATTCGCTATGCTGCCGCCAAGGCGGAAGGTGTGGCGGAGGTTGCGAGCGTTGGCGGCTTTGTCAAGCAATACAACGTCGTGGTCGAACCAAGCCGCCTCCGCGCGTTGAACATCCCGCTTTCCAAGGTCCGGGAGGTCGTCCGCGGCAGCAACATGGATGTGGGAGGCCGAACGGTCGAGCTTTCCGAATTCGAGTTCATGGTTCGCGGCCGGGGCTATATCAACAGCCTCAAGGACCTCGAGCAGGCTGTGCTCAAGGTCGATGGCGGCACTCCGATCCTGCTGCGCGATGTCGCTCGGATCGAGCTTGGACCGGACGAGCGACGCGGCATCACCGAGCTGAATGGTGAGGGTGAGGTCGCGAGCGGAATCGCGTTGCAGCGCTTCGGCGCGAACGCGTTGAACGTGATCGAGAACATCAAGGTTCGACTGTCGGAAATTGCGAGCGCTCTGCCGGCGGGCACGGAGATCGTGCCGGTCTATGACCGCTCACAACTTATTGAAGCGGCGATTGCTACTCTGAATCGAACGCTCCTCGAGGAGAGCGCCATCGTCGCTCTCGTTTGTTTCGTCTTTCTGCTTCACGCTCGTAGCGCGCTGGTGGCAATCCTGATGCTTCCCGTCGGTGTGCTCGTCGCTTTCGCGGCCATGAGAGCATTGGGGATAGGTTCGAACATCATGAGCTTGGGCGGCATTGCCATCGCCATCGGGGCAATGGTCGACGCCGCCATCGTGATGATCGAGAACGCCCACAAGCACTTGGAGAGGGCGGCGCCCAACACGCCCCGCGTGGACATCCTCATCAAAGCGGCAACGGAGGTCGGTCCCGCGCTCTTCTTCAGCTTGCTTGTGATTACGGTCTCGTTCTTACCGATTTTCACACTGGAGGCGCAGGAAGGACGGCTGTTTGGCCCGCTGGCCTTCACGAAGACGTTTGCCATGGCTGCGGCGGCGCTCTTGTCGATAACCCTCGTGCCAGCCCTGATGGTTATCTTTGTGCGGGGCAGGATCGTGCCTGAACGGCGTAACGTCATCTCTCGGCTTCTTATCGCGTTATACCGACCGCTCATTCGGGCAGTGCTGCGCGCCAAAGTCGCCACTGTCGCCATCGCCGCGATATTGCTGGCGGCCACGGCCTGGCCCGCGGCAAAAATCGGCACCGAGTTCATGCCGAGCCTTGACGAAGGCACGTTGATGTACATGCCGACGACGCTGCCGGGCTTGTCCGTCACCAAGGCGGCTGAGCTCCTGCAAATGCAGGACCGCATCATAAAGACTTTTCCAGAGGTGATATCGGTGTTTGGCAAGGCGGGCCGAGCGGGCACCGCGACCGATCCCGCGCCGATGGAGATGATGGAAACGGTCATCAATCTCAAGCCAAAGTCGGAATGGCGTGCCGGACTTCACGACTCGAAGCGTTGATTGCCGAAATGGACAAGGCACTTCAATTTCCTGGCGTCTCCAACGCTTGGACAATGCCCATCAAGGCGCGCATCGACATGTTGGCTACCGGCATCCGCACTCCAGTCGGCATTAAGGTGATTGGCAAGGAGCTTGCGGAAATCGAGAGGCTTTCGCGGCAGGTTGAAGCTGCCGTGAAGACCGTCGAGGGAACGACAAGTGCCTATGCTGAGCGGATTGCTGGAGGGTACTACCTGGAGATAATCCCCGATCGCTCCGCTCTTACCCGCTACGGGCTCATGGTTTCGGACGTCCAGGACGTTCTGGGGATGGCCCTTGGGGGCCAGTCGGCAACGACCACGGTGGAAGGCCGAGAGCGATATGACGTGAATATTCGCTATCCGCGCGACTTGCGCAGTGATCCGGACGCCATCCTACGCGATGTCCTGGTGCCAATGACCGGCGGTGGGACGGTGCCGCTGGGCGAGGTGGCGACGGTCAAGCTGACGCGCGGTGCAACGTCCATCCGCACGGAGAATGGGCAGCTTGCGGCCTATGTCTTCGTGGACATTCGCGACCGCGATCTCGGAGGCTACGTCAACGAGGCGCGGCGCGCGGTAGCCGAGAAGGTGCAGTTCCCGCCGGGATACTATGTCACCTGGAGCGGCCAATTCGAGTACCTGCAACGCGCGGAAGCTCGGCTCAAGATCGTTGTGCCGCTGACATTGCTGCTGATCTTCTTGCTGCTCTACCTGAATTTTCGCACGCTCACCGAAACCTTTATCGTGATGCTGTCGCTGCCGTTCGCCGTAATTGGCGGCGTATGGCTCATGTGGTGGCTCGGGTTCAACATGTCGGTTGCCGTCGCAGTCGGCTTTATTGCGCTTGCAGGTGTCGCTGCTCAGACGGGGGTCGTCATGCTGATCTATCTGAACCACGCAATGGCCGAAATCGCGGCCAGGAGGGCGCGGGAAGGGCGAGAACTCGGGGGCAGCGATGTTTATGAGGCGGTGATTCAAGGGGCGGTCGAGCGGGTCCGTCCCAAGATGATGACTGTCACGGCCATCATTGCGGGTCTGCTGCCGATCATGTGGAGCACAGGCGCAGGCTCCGAAATTATGCAGCGCATCGCCGTCCCGATGATTGGCGGAATGATCTCGTCCACGGTGTTGACGCTAGTGGTCATCCCTGCGGTTTACGCATTGGTCCAGCGCTTCCGCCTTCAGGCAACCGCATCGTCGCAGATGCCGTCAGTCACTCATGGGGTTCCGAGTCCCTAGCTTCCGGATTGCGTTCTCGGCGAGCTCTACGTCGTGAGCGTGGTGCCCGTCGAGCAAGGTCCCAACATCGCGGCTGCTAGTTAGCCGTTTCGCCTCGCCGTCAGCGCATCCGTTCGAAGGGAACGGATGGTGCAACAATGGCGGATGGCGGCCCGCTCAGGACGCCATGCCCTTCACGTCGAGGCTCGCCAGAATGCCAAGCACCTGGGCGGGAGTTTCCTTGACTTGCACCGAATGGCTGTCGGAGAAAACGAGCTGCGTGCCGCCGCCCGTCGACGTGGTGAAATGCGTCACGCGCTCGACGTTCAGGTATGTCGGCTTGCCGGCCATGGCGAGCGTCAATTGTATCCACATCGCGTGCTCCTTTTGTGAGCTCCGCCGTCGTGATGGCCGGCCGCAGCGGCGGAGGTGCTGTGCGCCCGTTTCCCCGACGTCAGCCCTGGCCACTCTCCCCAGCACGGGGCGAGGGGCGCCCAATGGCTTCCGGCCGCCTTTGCGGGGAGCAAAGCACGGGGTCGCCGACGAGAGGCTCTTGGTGAGCGGGCCGACACTGCGCCCGCAATCGTTAACGCAATGACTGCTGTGCGACGAGCGTGCCGTCTTAATTGGAAGCGATCGCCCGCCTAGACCCCCAGCCATCGCCGGTCGTCGGCCGTCGCCTTGAAATGGGCGACCGCCATTGTCAGGTCGAGGGGCGTCTGCGCAGCCAGCAGCTCCTCGTAGACGCGCTGCCAGTCGGAGGCGCCGCCGTCCTCCCGTTCCGCCTGGACATGCGCGAAGGCGAGCAGATGCCGGACCGTCGTCAGCGGTCGAATGACCGCCGGAAAGCGGTTGCCGATGCGGACCGGCTCGCGAAGGGGAACATCAGGATCGAGCTTGCCTACCAAAGAAAGCCTCGTAGCCGCCGACGCCGAGGAGGGCGACCATGAACGCGGCGAGGCCGTAACCAACGTCGAACGTGGCGACGGCCACGAGCAGCCCGACGAGTAACGCGACAGCGAAGGCGCTCGAAGCCAACTGGCGATCCATGACCAAACCTCCCCCAGGGAGCCCCTCCCAGGCGGCACCCGGGAGGGGCATTGCACATGAACCTCAGGGCGGAATCAAAAGGCCGCGTGCATGGCAAAGTTTGAGGCCAATTGTGGCGAGAAAGTATTGTTGTGCTGGCGCTTCTGCGGCGCCCGCGGTCATCCACCGGCATGTGTGATTTCTGAACTCATGTGATTGGACGGCGTGCCGCTCGCTTGAGCTGCAAGCGCCGGGTTGAGCTCACATGGCGCTCATGCACCGTGCCGCGGCCGAGTCCGAGCTCGGCCTTCAGGGCAGCGGGCGCGCTGTGAATAGCGTGCACAGATACGACTTTTGTATCTGGCGCGCCACAGTCGTGGCATTATAGCACCACTGATTCCCGCACAGGAGACAGTCATGGCTGACGGCTTTGAGTGGGACGATCCGAGTGTTCTCGTGGTGCCGCGACAGGATGCGATCGCGGTCTATACCGATCGCGACGCCAACCTCGTCATTCGCCGGCAAGGGGAGTGGCCAGACGACGATTTCGTAGTCATCGACCGCCGCTCGGCGCGCAAGGTGATCGAAGCGATGGAGCGCATCCTGACGCAGCCGGCCGGCGACGCGCTCGCCGTTGCGGGGGCTCCGGGAGACTGAGCGAGCCGGCGGGCCGCGCCCCCGCAATTGCACCCAATCGCATCACAGCTTCGCGCGAAGGCTGCCGAGCAGGCCGAGATGCCGCTCGTGGTCGCCGGCAAAGCGCAGGACGAGATGGCTGGCGCCCGCCGCCGCGTAGCCCTGCATCAGTGCCGCGAAGCCTTCGGCGGGGCCCGCATAGCAGATCTGGCGCGCCCGTATCGCAGCCGCCGCTTGCCCATAGTATTGCTCGAGATAGTGGTCGAGCCGCGCGTTGGCGCGGCCGGCATCGTCGTCGATGGCGGCCGTCAGGTACATCGCCCCGGTCAAGGCGTCCGGATCGCGCCCTGAACGCGCCGCGATAACGCGGGCCTCGGCCCATTGCGCTTGCCAGCGCGTTGCGTCCGGGTCGTTCGGCAGCCAGCCGTCGAAGTGGTGGCCGACGCGCTCGAGGCTCGCGGGCTGCGATCCGGCGCTCCAGATCGGCGGCCCGCCCGGGCGATGCGGCCTCGGCGCGAGAACGCCGCCTTCGATCTTCCAGCGCCCGTCCCAGTCGACCGGCTCGCCGCTCCACAGGGCACGGCAGAGGCGCAGGCCTTCGAGCAGGCGGCCGACCCGCTTCTCGAACGGCACGCCGGCGGCCGCGAACTCGGCGCGAATGTTGGGACGGTCGGCCGCAATGCCGACGCCGAGGATGATGCGACCCTCGGAAATCTGGTCGAGCGTCGCCACCTGCTGGGCGAGGACAACGGGGTTGCGCAGCGCCGGCAGCAGCACCGCGGTTCCCAACTCGACGCGCGGCACGCGCGCCGCAACGGCGGCGAGCAGGGTCAGGGGATCGTGGCGCGGGCGCGCCAGGAGCGAGTTGCCGACCCAGATGGAGTTCGAAGCCGAGCGAGGCGGCGCGCTCCGCGAGATCGAGCAGCGGCCGCGCCTCGGGCCGGCCGGCCATCGTCTCCTCGCGGGTGGGCAGCAGGTAGCCGAGGCGCGGTGTCACGACATCTCCCGATACAACGCTGGTGAGGAAGCTCTCGGCATGGAACAAAGCGGCTGCGGAATTTTCCAGCGGTCCAGCGCCAAGCCCCCGCCGGAACACTTGATCCCCACCGGCGCTTATACCTTGATCCCCACCCGGCGCTTATAGCTTGAAGCGGAGGACCTCACATGGACGCAAAGACCCCAAAGCTCGCGCCGGCCGCCCAATTGGCGCGCAACAATTCCGTGCGGATGCCCCACGAGAGCGCCACCTATCGCAAGGCCCGCACCGCGCTTCTCGCCGAAGAGATCGAATTGCGGCGTCATATCGCGCGCGTCGCCGAGCAACGCCAGGCGTTGCCGCCGGGCGGTGAGGTGAGCGGCGACTATCGTTTCGAGGGCGAGGACGGCCCCACGGATTTCGCCGGACTGTTCGGCGACAAGGACACGCTTGCGGCCTACAGCTACATGTTCGGGCCGGAGCGCCCGCGCCCCTGTCCGATGTGCACGAACGTGCTCGGCGGCTTTGAAGGCAACGCCGCCGATATCGGCCAGCGCATTTCCCTCGTCGTCATCGCGCGCTCGCCGATCGACAGGCTGATCGGCTGGAAACGCGAACGCGGCTGGAAGAACCTCCGCCTCTACAGCGATCTCAACGGCGCCTATTCGCGCGACTATTTCGGCCTCCTGCCCGACGGCACCGAGATTCCGGCCTTCAACGTCTTCACCCGGCGCGACGGAACCATCCGGCACTTCTGGTCGGGCGAGATGACCGGCACGACGGTCGATCCCGGCCAGGATCCGCGCGGCGCCCCCGACTTCGCGCCGCTTTGGACGGTGCTGGACACGACGCCCGAGGGCCGCGGGCGCGATTGGTATCCAAAGCTCGACTACTGAGCGAGGCCGCGTCCCGACGCCGTGAGCCCGCCTGGCGCGGGCGCCCGGCCGGGCGCCCGCTTGTGTGACGCCGCTCACCAAAGCCCGCGCCAACCGGGCTTACCCTAGACGCTGGGGCGCAATGCCCCGCTGGCCTGATCCGCCACGTCCAGTCTCGGGGTGCGAGGCGCATCGCATCCATTGCCGAAGTCTTTGCGCGCCATCGGGTCAGGCCCTGCTCAGAGGGGCTCCGATGGTATTGCAGACCGAAGGTGCTAGTCTGCGCCGGGTTCGGCCGCGCTCGTCCGTGGATGGGGCTCAGCCACCGGTGCGCCCGGGCCGCGATTATTCGCGTCAGTCACTGGGGGGTGACATGCACTCGGGTTCTCCAGAACCGGCGACGGCCGAGCCGTCACGCCATGCCGGCATCGGCGGCATGCCGGCCCGACGGCTCCCGACATTGGATCGGCCGGCGGCGTGGGTTGGCACGTTCCGGCTTGCGGCGCAGATGCTGGGCTACCGGGTGAAGAGCTATTTCCTGTCGCATCTCCTGCCGCTCAAGCTGTTCTTCGCGCTGCTGCGGCGCCTGCGTCCCATCGCCGTCGTCGGAAACACGGTCATCCTCACCAAGGCCCACGACGTTCGCGAGGTTCTCGAGCGCTTCGACGATTTCCCGCTTGGCGAGGTGATCGAGCCGGGAATGCCGTGGGGGTCGTTCCTGATGACCGTCGATTGGCGCGAGCAACACGAGCGCGAACGGGCGCTCCTGCAGAGCGCCGTCAGGGGGGCGCAGGACGCGGCAGCGCTGAAGGCCATGGTGGCCGGCCGGTCCGGTCAGCTTCTTGCCGACGCCGCGAACGGCACGATCGACGTGGTGAGCGGGCTGGCCGAGCCCGTCGTCGTCGAGATGGCCAGAACCTATTTCGGCATTCCGCCGGTCCGCGGGGACGAGGTCGCGATGGCAGCCATCATGCGCAACCTCGCCGGCATCATCATGGTCAATCCGCCGGTCGGCTCCAAGACATGGGCCGCGTCGCGGGACGGCATGTTTGCGCTGAGCAACCATATCGACGGCCTGATCGCGGCAAAGCACGCCGCTATCAGGGATGGCGCTCCCGCAGCGGACGATCACGACCTGCTCAGCCGCCTGGTGCGCAAGCGTGCGATTTCAGTGCAATCCCCGGACCATCCCGCCTGGTTCACCGACGATTGGATTCGCCGCTATCTGATGGGACTGGTCGCAACCGGCGGCGCCACGATCGTGCGGGCCATTGCGCACACCGTCGATCAGCTCGTTGGCCGCAAGCATGCCGTGCGCCAGGCCGCCGCTCTTGTGCCGCGGCTCGATCGCGACAAGGACGCGCAGCAGCAGTTCCGCCAGATCGTCTACGAGGCGCTGCGCCTGCGGCCGATGCTGCCGCTCCTCGTGCGCGGCTGCCCGCGCGACACGACCATTGCGCTGCGCGAGAAGCGGGCGCGCTGCATTTACGCCGGCTCACGCGTCCTCGCGTCGCCGTTGGCCGCCATGTTCGATCGGAGCAAGTTCCGCTCGCCGTGGCGGTTCCGGACCACACGCTCGCTCGACGACTATCTGCATTTCGGGGACGGCAAGCGCACCTGCTTCGGTCGCTACATCGCCGACGTGGTGCTGGCCGAGGTGGTGCGCGCCCTGGTCGTGCTTACCGGCCTCAAGCGCGCGTCGGGCAGGAAGGGGCGGGTCGGTTACGAGGGGCCGGTTCCGTGCAGGCTCGTTCTCACCTTCAAGCCGTGGCAGGTGCAGCCATGACGCCGTCCTACACGACCATCATAACGCCGCTGATCCCCGAGCGCGTCGAGGAGTGCCGGACCTATCTGCGCCGGTACGCCAACCCTTCGTCCATCGCCGCCGACGGGACCTTGCAGTGCGAACCCAGGTTCCGCTTCGACGCCATCAAGGGCCTGCATTTCTGCAGCTTCCTCATTCTCGATGACGAGGAGGATCCGCAGCTCGTCTTCGAGGCGACCTTCGACGGGGCGCGCGACGATTTCCTGCGCGAGCTGCTGGGTGTCGCCAGTCGCGGCATGGACGATGTCTATAACCTGTGTGTCGGCTATCCCGCCTCCGGTCTCGCCACCCCGGAGCTCGTCAAGGAATACCTCGTCACTCACGACATGGGCGCCAACATCTTCTTCACCGGCAGCCCGGGGCGGACGGTCGCCCAAGTCGAGCGGGAAAACACGTTGCGCAGCGGCCTCGTGTCGTATCTGTCGGCGCGCTGGCACGGCGCGGGGTTGCCGCCGCGCCCGCCGGGCGTTCTCGACACCATGCGGCGCGACTACATCAAGGGTCGGCCGGAGAACCGCTGGGCCGAGGAACCCGTCCGGGTGCCGTGGGAGGTCTCCTTCCGTCCGGCTATCGCTGGGGCGGCGGGGGCGGCGGCGTTGCTCTTCGTCTGCACGGTTGGCGCGCTGGCCAGCTATTTCATTCTCGGCCTCGGGCCCCTGTCGCTCAGGTCGGCGATCGCCGAATGGTTCGGGGTGCTCCAGCAGGTCGGACCTTACATCCTCGCGGGCCTGCCCGGCTGGCTCGCCGACATGGCGTTTGTGAAGTCGGCGCTGCTGTCACCGGTCGGCTCGGTGCTGATTTCGTTGGTCGGGGTTTGGCTCGTTGCGCGCATCGTCGAGCTCATCCTGTCGCAGGTGAGCCGCGATCCGCACAAGCAGACCTTCTGGCTGCGCTTTCCCTTGCACCTCTTCAAGGCCATGCGCGTTGCGCTCGTCGCCTTCCTGATCGGCTTCACGGCCTTGTCGCTGGCTTCGCGGCTGCCGGCACCGGGACTGCTCGCCACGCTGCGTTATCTTGCGGTCTTGGGTCTGATCTTCGCCGTGCTGGCCTACTTCGCCAATTCCTTGAAGCTGGTGGGCGAGTTCTGGCGGCCGGGGATGATGGCCAAGACGGCGCGGCGTCTCGGGCTCGAACGTCTTGAATTTCGCAATGTTGATGGTTGCGCTTCTGGCGGTGCAGCGGATTGCCCGTCACATCCAGTTTCGCCTCGAGAGCGAGCCCGTGATCCTGGCGGGCGAGCTCATCTACGGCTGCCTTGTCGTGGTCTTCTGGGCCTTGATCGGCGTGTTTGTCGTCTACGCGCTCGTCATCGCGGCCATGATGATCGTGAGGGCCCTCGAGATCGCCGACCGATGGCGCTACCGGACGCCGGAAGAGCTCATCGCGCGGGCCGGCATCAACGCCCGAAAGTACGACCGCGAGGAGGGCGGCATCAACCGCTTCCAGAATCATCTGGCGAGCCTCACCCGCGTGAAGCCCGGTCCGGTGCGGGCGGTGATGCTGCGCCTGACGCTGTTCGCCATCAACCTGCTCGCCCGCTTCTGGTTCAACCGCGGCGACCTCGGGGGCATTCCGACAATTCTGTCGGCCCGCTGGGTGCTCGTCGATCGCGGGCGAAAGCTCCTGTTCCTCGACAATTACGGAGGCGCCTGGGAGAGCTATTTGAACGAGTTCATCGACATGACGGCCGTGAAGGGTTTGAATGCGATTTGGACCAACACCTTCGTGTCCGTCCGGGACGACAAGACCGTCCAAGAGCACAAATATACGTTCCCGCTGACCAACTTTCTCATCTGGGGCGGGGCGCAACGCGAGAGGCCGTTCAAGGCCTACGTCCGGCAGAGCCAGGTCGAGACGCTCGCCTGGTACAGCGCCTACCCGACGCTGAGCGTCACGAACATCAACGACAACACGGCGGCGCGGCAGTCGTTAATCGACGCATCGAGCCTCGCCGAGACCGACGCGATTTTGCAGCGCCTGTGAGGAGAGGGGCGATGGAAAAGGTCGAATGGCACGACGTGCAGGGCATCGTCTCGTCCGGTTACCCGAAGCTGCCGTATTCCGCCTATGTGCTGTGGCGCTTGCGCGACGGGAGCGGGGCGCAGGCCAAGGCATGGCTCGGGGATCTGGCGCCGCGCCTGATGCGGGTCGGGTCGCATGACGATCGCCACGCCGCAGCACACGCCCGCAATGGCGCGATGCCGAGGTCGCTGCGCGAGCTGAAGCAGGCCAACGGCTCCGGCATGCGCGCCGTCAACCTCGCCCTGACCGCCACCGCCTTCACCAAGCTCAACGTCGCCGGCGACGAGCTCGCCACCTTCTCGTCGGAGTTCTTGGAGGGCATGGCGCCGGCGCCGGAGCCTCGCGACGCCGTGCCGCGGCGTTCGAATCTGTTGGGCGACGTGGGATCGAGCTCGCCGGAACATTGGGAGTGGGGCGGTTGGAACGGCGGCAACGACATCGACGGCATGCTGATGCTTTACGCCGACAGCCCTGTTGCTCTCGATTCATTGCTCAACGAAGAGGTGGGCTTGATGCAGCCGGCGGCCGAACCCGTCGGGCGGCTCATGCATGGCCGCATTCTCGAGGGCAACAAGGAGCATTTTGGCTACAGCGACGGGCTTTCCCAACCCTTGATCGAGGGCAGTCCGGCAGCCAAGGCGCGTAGCCCGAGGGACCAGCACATCAACGTGGTCAAGCCCGGCGAATTCGTCCTCGGTTACGAGAACGAGCGCGGCTTTCGCGTCACCGCGCCGCGAGGGTCGCGCGGCAAGCGCAATCTTTGGCGTAACGGCACCTACCTGGTGTTTCGCCACCTCGAGCAGGACGTGCGCGCCTTCGAGGAATTCGTCGGCACGGTGTGCCGCCAGGTGTTCGGCCGCGCCGACCCCAAGTCGAAGGATTGGGTGACGAGCAAGCTGCTCGGCCGCGAGCAGAGCGGCAAGCCGTTGATGCACGCCCACGCCAACAAGCAGACGAACGACTTCCTCTATCACTTCGACGACCGCGCCGGCTTCGGCTGCCCCATCGGCGCTCATATTCGCCGCGCCAATCCGCGCGACAGCATGGCGGGCACGACGGACCCGGACACGGCGCTGCGTCTCTCCAAGATGCACCGCATCATCAGGCGCGGCCGGCCCTACGGCGAGCCGTTGAACGGTGCCGCGGCGGCGCCCGAGGAAGGCACGCGGGGCATGCATTTCATCTGCCTCAACGCCGACATCGCCGGCCAGTTCGAGATGATCCAGCATTCGTGGCTGAACAACCCGCATTTCGGCGGGTTGCAGGCCGGCACCGATCCGCTCAGCCACTATCCCGATACGGGCGGCGTGGTCACGATCCCGAGCCGGCCGGTCAATATCCATGTCGAGCGGCAAAGGCCGTTCGTCAGGGTGCGGGGCGGCGCCTATTTCTTCCTGCCGGGCATCAAGGCCGTCGAGGCCCTGGCCGCGTCCTGAGCTAAAGCGTGATGACATTGGCTTGATGGGCGGACAGCTGATCCCTCCCCTTAGGGGAGGGTGGCGCGCCGCACCCGATGTCGGGCCTGCCCGACATCGGCATCACCGCGCCGCACCCGATGTCGGGCCTGCCCGACATCGGCATCACAATGCGCAAGTCGGGTAGACCCGACTTGCGACGGCGCGACGGGTGGGGTCGCGCGCCTTGCCACAGCGCGACCCCCTCCGGCCGCGCTTTCGCGCGGCCACCTCCCCCTTAGGGGGAGGATCAAGATCGCCGTCGCGCTCGATCCAAAAGCGTCCCGGTCTACCCCACCTTCACCCTCGCCAAGGCGTCACGGCATTGCGCCGCGAGGGGGCGCATGGCGCAGCTTTCGGCGATGGCCAGCGCCGTCGCGATGTGCTTTGCCGCGACAGCATTGTCGCCGCGGCTTGCGGCGATGTCGCCGAGAAGCTTCATCGCATAGGCGCGCTGCGGCGGCTCACCGCGCGCATCGGCGAGCCCGAGAGCCCGCTCGCCTACCGCCTTCGCGTCCGCGTGACGGCCGGCCGCGAGCAGCGCGCGGCCCTGCGTCAGAAACAGGAAGCGCCAGCCGAAGGTGTGCTCGGCAAGCGGCACGTCGAGCTTCTCGGGCGTGTCGAGAATCTCGAGCGCCGCCGCCACGTCGCCGGCAGCCAGATGCGCGTCGCCCATCCGCGAGGCGAAGACGGGGTACATCTGAACCATTTCGAGATCGAGGCAGGTCTGCCAGCTGCGCTTCAGGAACGACAACGCCTCCTCGTGCCGCCCTTGCACGACCCGCAGCTTCGCCAGCACGTGATTGATGTTGGCGCGCGAGTAGGCGTGATCGGCCTTTTCGGCTCGCGCGCTGGCCTCGAGGGCGAATTTGTCGGCGCGCTCAAATTCGCCGAGCTCGGTCAGCGAGTCGACCAGGAAGGCGCGCAAGACAACGCTTGGAAAGGCCGCCCAGCCGGCCTGCTTGCGGTCGAGCTCCGGTGTTTCCAGCTTGAGGCACCGCTCATGGAGCTCGACGGATTTGGTGAACGCGCCGGTCTCGTGATGGACCATGCCGATGTTGTGCAGCGCCGCGAAGATGAGGGTCGGGTCCTGCACCTTGTCGGCCATCTCAAAGGCCGCTTCGCCCGCCGCCAGCGCTGCATCATGCTCGCCAAGCCGCCAGTGGGCGACGGCTAGCTGGCAATTCACGGCGGCGCTGCGCCAGGCGTCCTGCGAGCCGTCGGCGATGCCGCGCGCCTCGCGCAGGACCTCGGCGATACGCCGGTGCTGGCCGAGCGGCTCAAGCGCCAGGATGACGATCAGCCGGAAGTCGATTTCCGCTTTCATCTTCTCCTGCGACGGCGGCAGGTGCGCGAACGTCTCGATGGCCCGCTCGTAGATGCTGATGGCGTTGTGGTTGGCGCCGCTGCGCACCGCACGCAGGCAGCTGCGCTGCTGGTACGGGATCGCCTTGCCCCAAAGCGCGGCCAGGAAGGCATGATCGGCGAGCCGGTCGATGTATTCGTTGAGCCGATCGGCGAATTGCGTCTCGATCACCTCGACGGCCTTGGCGTGCAACTCGCGCCGGGTGCCGAGCAGCATGGTGCTGTAGGCCACTTCGCGGGTCAGCTCGTGCTTGAAGGAATAATCGGCGCCACCGGTTGCACGCGCCTTGTAGAGAAAGTCGGCCGTCTCGAGCGTTTCGAGCTCCCGCGCCAGGTCGGCGGCCGCAACGCCCGTCATGCCCGCCAGCAGCGCAAGCGGAACGTCCTTGCCGATGACCGCGGAGGTCTGCAGCAACGCCTTGGGGCGGGCATCGAGAAGGTCGATGCGGGCGGCCAGCACCGAATGCACCGTCTGCGGCATGTCGATCTTCTCGATGGCCCTGCCGAGACGGTATTGGCCCGGCGGCCCTTCGAGAACGGCGCCGTCGCTCAGCGCCTGTACCAGCTCCTCGAGGAACAGCGCGTTGCCCCCCGCCTGGGCGAGAATGCGCCGCTTGATGCCCACCAGGCTGATGTGATCGCCCATCAGCGGGCCGAGAAGCTGTTGCGACGCCGCCTCGCTGAGGGGCGACAGTTCGAGGCGGGTGAACGCCTGCTCGGTCCAAACCGCTTCCGGCCGTTGCGTGACGAGCAGCAGGATGCGCGCCTGGCCGATGGCGGCGACGAGATTCTGAAGCACGAGGCGGCTCTCGGCATCGACCCAATGCACGTCCTCCACCAGAATCACCAGCGGCGTCGCGTGGGCCTGGCGCAGCGTCAGCGTCTTGATCGCCTCCATCACCTGGTAGCGCCGTTCCGACGGCTCGAGCCGTTTCCACTCGCGGTCGTCGCTGTTGAGATCGAGCAGCGACAGAACCGCCGGCAGGAACGGCGCGTAGAGCTGGTCCATGCGTTCGATGCCGTCGGCGACGCGATGCGCGATGGTCGCGTGGTCGTCCGTCGGGCGCACCCCGAACAGGCTGCGAATGAGATTGGCGATCGGATAATAGCCCGACCGGGTCTGCTGCGAGGCGCCGGCCGTCTCGATCAACAGCCAGTCGTTGGCGAGGCTGGCGATGAAATCGTGGACCAGCCGCGACTTTCCCAAGCCGGCGGCGCCGACCACCGCCAACGCCTGGCCTCTGCCGGACGCGGCGATGTCCAGCGCCTTCTGTATCGCATCGAGCTCGACATCGCGGCCGACAATGGGGCGCAGGCCGCGGGATGAGCGGACCTGCCATCGCGTCTGCGGCTGCATCTCGGAGAGCTGGAACGTCTCGACAGGCTCCGAAACGCCCTTGAGCTGCGCTTTGCCGCGCGGCAGCGCCGAGACGAAGCCGCGCGCCAGGTCGTATGTGCTCTGCGTCATCAGGACGCCGCCGGTTCCGGCCATCTCCTCCATGCGGGCCGCGAGATGAACGGTCTTGCCCACCGCGTCGTAGTTCATCATCAGATCGCTGCCGATCGAGTGGACCACGACCTCACCCGAATTCATGCCGACCCGGATGGCGATGTTGCTGTCGCGCTGGCGGTTGTGCTCGGCGATGGCGCCGCGCATGGCGAGCGCGGCGCGGCAGGCCTGCACGGCGTGGTCCTCGCTAGCGATGGGGGCGCCGAACAGCGCCATGATGCCGTCGCCGCGCGTCTGATTCACCAGCCCGTCCTGCTGGTGGACGGCATCCATGAGCAGCTTCAGGACCGGGCCGAGGACTTCGAGCGCGTCTTCCGGATCGAGCTGATCGATCAGCGCGGTCGAGCCGCCCACGTCGGCGAACAGCACGGTGACGTGCTTGCGCTCGCCGATCATCGAGTTGCCGGCCCGCAGCACGCGCTCGCTCAGACCGGCCGGCACGTTGGATTGCAGGAACGACAAGGCGTGATGGCCGACGGGCGCCTGCAGCGCCGCCGCCCGACCGCAACCGCCGCAGAAATGCGCTGTGGCCTCGATGGCGAAGCCACAATGCTTGCATTGCAGGCGCGGCGCCAACGTGCCTTCGGCGTTCCCCACCATCTGCCGATTTGTCCTTCCGGCCAGGCGCCCCCGCACCCGAGCCGGAAATGACGATACCAAGGCTTGGGCAGTCCTTCAAAGGTCGTCGCGCCGACATCGTTGCGGCAAAAATGGGCGGCGGTGCCGTCGAGGGGTGTCGGCACGCAATGGCGCGGAGGCCGACCCCACAGCTCGCGCCGTGGTCGCCGGCCCCGCTCACGCCGGCCGGCGACCCCTCGTCCCTGATTTTTTGGGCAACGTGCCTGGATCAATCTCTATGGCGCAGCCGTATATATCGGTCCTCGGCGCTCCGGCGTCTGTCGTCCGGCTCGCGGCGCTGACGCGGCCGGCGTCTCAAGGCACGAAGGGGAGGGACCATGAGCGACCACGTCTACAAAATCGTCGAGATCGTCGGCTCGTCGGCCGACAGCATCGAGGGGGCGGTCAACAATGCCCTCGGTCGCGCCTCGGCGACCCTGCGCGACATCCGCTGGTTTGAGGTCACGCAGATCCGCGGGCATGTCGTCGACAAGGCCGTCGGGCACTATCAGGTGACCCTGAAGCTCGGCTTTACCCTCGAAGGCGCGCGCTGAGCTTTTCGCTGCCGCCGCGCGAAGCGCCGGACGGTCGATCGCGGGACCGGCCACGGCGGCGCGCGTCCCAAAACGGAAATCGGCCGCCCTCGCGGGCGGCCGAGATCAAAGCCAATCGGATTGGCTTAGTAGCCGTAGGAGTACCCGTAGCTGTAAGACGGGGTGTAGTAGTTGTAGTAGCGCTTATAGGTCGGACGGTAGTAGTTGTACGAGTAGGTGTTGTAGCCGTAGCTGTTGTAGCCGTAGCTGTTGTAGCCGTAGCCATAGCCACCAGCCTGAGCCGAAGTGGCGAGAGCGGCAACCGTCGCGAGAGCGAGAATGATGGTCTTCACGGGTAGTCTCCGATGTTTGAGCGGGGCGGGTTGCCGTCGCTGATGTCCCCTTATGCACCAGCCGCTGACCCGGCGCGGTGCGGCGCGACACGCCGGCTCGGGGGCTAGGCTTCGTTCGAGAGCGCTGGCGCACATGGCGCTGCGCCAAGTTTCATCCCGAGCGAGTGAGGGGCGCGGATCAGGCCCATTCCTCTTCAGGTCATGGCCGGCCTTGTGCCGGCCATCCACGCCTTCACCCCCTGAGCAAGGAAGACGTGGATGGCCGCGACAAGCGCGGCCATGACGAGGGATGGGTCTCAAAGAATGTTCTCATTTTGTTCTTGACACAGGTTGCCTCTCAGGCTATGTTGGGCATACCCGGTCCCCGGAAGGGCGCGCAAGGCCTTGCGAGCCAAGTGTGGGTGACCGCAGAGAGACGGACCCACGGTGACGCGTGGCGATGTCTCGATGGCTTGCGCTGGCAACAGCGCGGGTTGGGCGGTGGCCTCAGCTCTGGCTCGCAGGCTGGAGAAGGGGCGGCCTAAGCCCGAAGCGACCCGTCCGGTTCCCTGCCGTGAAGGGTAGGTTTGTCAGACCGCCTGCGGACTTGCGAAGTGGCCGAGGGGCGCAAGGGCGTAAGCCAAAGAACACCGTGCGCGGGAGGTCTGGGCGTTTGGCCCGGCGGCTTCCTGACTGAACTCATTCTACTGAGCGCTCGCGCCGTTGGCGCCCGCCGCTCGGACCTCCCGCGTCGGCCCTTCCTGAATTCGGGGCCGCACCGCTCCCATGCTTCGGGTTCCGTGGAACCGCGAAAACGAGAGGGTGTGGCCTCACACAAAGGTCATCCCGGGCGAGAGAGCGAAGCGAACGAGACCCGGGACCCATTCCGTGATTTCCCCGCGTCATGGCCGGGCTTGTCCCGGCCATCCACGCCTTCCGATACGGAAGCAAGACGTGGATGCCCGCGACAAGCGCGGGACTGCGCTCGCGACGGATCGAAGACGCGCCGCTACGGCCGGGATGACGCTACGTTTTATCGTTTGTCATCCCTCGTCCGTCATCCGGTCTCCGGCATCCCCTTGTTCCTGCCAAAGAGTTACATAGGGTATCGGCATCGGCCGGCACGAGGCCCTGCGTCCAAGGAGCCCATGATGGGAGAGGCACGAGGCACGCTCGCTGGCGTCGAGACGCTTCCGCCGTTCGACGAGCGCGCCTTCCGGCAGTGCCTTGGGGAATTCGCCACCGGCGTCACCGTCATCACCGCCCAGGTCGGCGACCAGCGCGTCGGCGTCACGGCGAACTCCTTCACCTCGCTGTCGCTTGATCCGCCATTGGTGCTGTGGTCGATCAGCAAGCAGTCGCGCAGCTTCGCTGCGTTCGAAGCGGCGACGCATTTCGTCATCAACGTGCTGGCCGTCGATCAGATCGGCGTCTCGCAGCGCTTCTCGAGCCTCAGCACCGACAAGTTCACCGGCATCCCGTGGTCGACGGGCCGCACCGGCGCGCCCGTCCTCGACGGCGTCGTTGCGGCCATCGAGTGCCGGCGCTTCGCCAGCTACGAGGGCGGCGACCACCTCATCATCGTCGGCCAGGTGGAGCATTTCGCCCGCTTCGAGGGAAAGGCGCTGCTGTTCCTGCAGGGGCGCTACGGCATTGTCGAGGATCATCCCGGCACCAAGACCGCGAGCGAGCCGGCGCGGGATGCCGCCGGCACGGCGCCACGCGCCAGCGCGCTGATGACGCTCTTGTTTCGGGCCCACTTTCATCTGTCGACGCGATTCGAGGAGCATCGCCAGGCCGAAGGGCTCACCCTTGCCCAGACCAGGGTCCTGGTCAGCCTCTATGACGCGCCCCTCGCGCTCGGCTCGCTGACGCGCGAGCTCTATCTGGGCGAACGCGACGCCGAAGACGCCATCGCCGATCTCGTCGAGCGCGCCTATGTCACTCGCGACGCGGACGGGCTCTTGCGGCTGACCGAGCAAGGCCGCCGCTCCCGCGAGGCCATCAGCGCGCGGGCGGCGGCGTTCGAGGCCGAGCAGCTTGCCGGCCTACCGCCGGACCTCGTCGAGCAAGGCCGCAAGTTCCTGGCCTTGCTCGTCGAGAAGCAGCGCCGCGCCGCGCGCTGATCCAAATCCAGTCTGGTGAATTTGAAGCGGACTCAACTCAATGTTATCGAGTGTCGCTCACGATTTGGAAATCCGCGATTTGACGCAACATCTTTACTGAAAACCGCGCACACTTTTCGGTAGTTTGCGCGAACACGCGATATCGGAAAACACGGCCTTGTCATTAACGGGTCGGAAACCGATCCATTGCAGGGTCCGGGTCCCGCCAAGCTTTGGGCGGCATTGCGAAACATAGAAGCCGCCCATGATAGTCGCCGGCTCGTATGATTCTTACCTTGTCACGCTGTCCATCGTCGTCGCTTCCCTGGCGTCGTACACGGCGCTGGATCTCGGCGGCCGCATCCGCGTCTCGCACGGCTTGACGCGCACCGCGTGGCTTGCGACCGCCGCCATCGCCATGGGTGGCGGCATCTGGTCGATGCACTTCATCGCCATGCTGGCCTTCCTGATGCCGATGGCTGTCAGCTTCGGTGTCGGGCTCACCTTTCTGTCGCTGATCATCGCCATCGGGGTGACCGGGGCCGGCTTCTATATCATCGGCACGCGCCGGGCGACCATGCTGCAACTGGCGCTGGCCGGCCTGTTCATGGGCACCGGCATCGTCGGCATGCACTATACGGGCATGGCGGCGATGCATGTGGGCGCCGAGCTGAGTTACGACCCGCTATATGTCGGCCTTTCGGTGTTCATCGCCATCGCGGCTTCCATCACCGCGCTATGGCTGTCGTTTCGCAATTCGGCGAACTGGCAGCGCGTGCTGGCGGCGATCATTATGGGCTTTGCCATCTCGGGCATGCACTATACCGGCATGGCGGCCGCCAGCTTCACCACGCATGCCGGCAGCCACGCCGCTCACGGTGCGGCACACGGCGCCGCCGCCAGCCTCGCGCAAACCAGTCTCGCCGTGTCGGTCGCAGCGATCACCTTCCTGATCCTGACGCTGTCGCTCATTGCCTCCTTGTTCGATAAGCGCTTCGCCATCTTGGCCGAGCGCGAGGCGGTGCTGCTGCGCGAAAGGGAAGAGCAGATGCGCCGGCTCTACCGCGAGACGCCGCTGCCGCTGCATTCGCTCGGGTCCGACGCGCGCATCGCCTATGTCAGCGAGGCATGGCTCGGCTTGCTCGGCTTTCGACGCGAGGAGGCGATCGGCGCACGCCTGACGGACTTCATGACGGCGGAATCGCAGCATCGCCACGAGCATGCCGCATTGCCAAGCCTGCAGCGAGGCGGCGAGATCCACGAATTCGAATGCCAGTTCGTGCGCAAGTCGGGCGAGGTGCTCGACGTGCTGCACTCGGCGCGGGGGCAACTGCAGTGCGACGGCACGCTCCACATCCTCGGCGGGCTGATCGATGTCACCACGCGCAAGAGGGCCGAGGCGGCGCTGGTGCAGTCGCAACGCCTCGAGGCGGTCGGCAAGCTCACCGGCGGTGTCGCGCACGATTTCAACAATCTGCTCATGGTGGTGAGCGGCGCGACGGAAAGGCTACGCCGGACAGTTCATGACCCCGGCGCCAAGCGGCCGCTGGACATGATTGTCACGGCGGTCAAGCGGGGCCAGACGCTGACCAGCCATCTGCTGTCCTTTGCCCGGCGCCAGACGCTCGAGAGCAAGGCCGTCGATCTGGTCGACATGCTGCCTGACGTGAGCGAGATGCTGCGGCGGTCGCTGCGCGGCGACATCGAGATCAGGGCGTTTGCCAGCGACGGGCCTTGCCCGGTGCATGTCGATGTCGGCGAGCTCGAGCTCGCGCTGCTCAATCTCGGCGTCAATGCGCGCGACGCGATGCCTGGCGGCGGCGTTCTGCAGCTGTCGCTGCGCAAGGTGAGGCTCGCCGGCGAGCTGGAATTCGATGGGCTGCGCGGCGACTTCGCGGTCGTCGAAATGAAGGATACCGGCATCGGCATCCCGGCCGAAACGCTGGCGCGCGTCTTCGACCCCTTCTTCACCACGAAGGGGGCGCGCGGAACCGGCCTTGGGCTGAGCCAGGTCTACGGCTTTGCGCGCCAATCGGGTGGGGCGGCGTTCATCCACAGCACGCCCGGCCGCGGCACCACGGTGAGCATCCTGCTGCCGCAGATCAGCGAAATCGGGCAGCGCGAGCGCCGCGAGGCGCCGGCCGTCACGCCGCGCCACGAGGGAGCGGGAACGGTGCTCGTCGTCGAGGACAATGAAGAGGTCGCGGCCGTTTCGTCAGACTATCTCGAGCAGCTCGGCTATGCGGTCGAACGCAGCTCCAGCGGCGCCGACGCGCTCGACAAGCTGAAATCGGGCCGCTCCTTCGATCTCGTCTTCTCCGACATCCTTATGCCGGGCAGCGTCGGGGGCCTCGAGCTTGCCCGAATGGTGCGCCAGAACCATCCCGGACTGCCGGTCCTGTTGACCTCCGGCTACAGCGACAAGGCCCAGAACGCCGTGCACGAGGGCTTCCCGCTGGTGCACAAGCCGTTCGATCTCGGGCGCCTGTCAGAGGCGATCGGCGAGGTGCTGCCGCTGCAGGGCGCCAGGCGGGAACGCCGACCGCAACGCGCCGGGGCCCGCGGCGGCTAACCACTCGACCTCTCAGCTTCCGAGACGCGAGATCGTCGGGCAGCCCGCTTCCGCCCGGCACGCGGCGACGCGCCTGCGCGGAACGGAGCTTGAGCAGGCGGCTGCATCCCTTGGCCTTTTTTCCCCGCCGATCGACACTATTTCTCCCGGGAGCAGTGCCGCTTCGGCACGAGGACCCGCGATGCCCCCCGACCCAGCCAACTGGATGCTGTCGCAAGCCATCGAAAGCCTTGCCCGCGCCGAGCGGATGCATCGGCAGTTCTTCAGGCTGCACGCCTCGGCGTTGCGGCACGAGCCGTCCTGGGAGCCACCCGTCGACGTGCTGGAGACCGATCGCGAGGTGCTGGTTCTCGTGGCGCTGCCGGGGGTCGACCCCGATCAGGTCGAGGCCGTGATCGACGATGGTGTGCTGATCGTGGCCGGCCGGCGCATGCTGCCGCCGGAGCTGCGCAATGCCATGATTCACCGCCTCGAGCTGCCGCAAGGCCGCTTCGAGAGGCGCATCGCCTTGCCGCCGGGCCGCTACACGGTGCGCCGGTTCGCGGCGAACGGCTGCGTTGGCTTCAGCCTGATCAAGGCGCCGGAGGGAATCCATGACCGTGCTTGCCGATTCCCAAGGTCCGGGCAGGGAGAAGCCGGCCGCGACGGCGGCCGCAACGGGGCCGAGCGAGATGGTGTCGCTCCCCTCCGACGCGCTGATCCTGCTGCCGGTCCGCCAGATGGTCCTGTTTCCGGGGCTCATCGCCCCCTTCGCGATCGGCCGGCCGAAGTCGATCGCCGCCGTGCAGGAGGCGGTGAAGCAGCAGCGGCCTGTCGGCGTGGTCATGCAGCGGGACCCCGAGATCGAGGATCCGGGCCCGGAGGCTCTCTACCGCATGGGCACCGTGGCCAACATCCTGCGCTACATGACAGCGCCCGACGGCACCCACCACGTGGTGTGCCAGGGCGTCCAGCGCATGCGCATCCAGGACTTCCTGCCCGGCACGCCGTTCCCGGTGGCGCGCGTCCTCTATATTGCGGAACCGGACGCGCGCACGCCGGACATCGAGGCGCGCTTCATCAACCTGCAGCGGCAGGCGCTGGAAGCGGTGCAGCTTCTGCCGCAGGCGCCGCAGGAATTGATAGCCGCCATCCAGGCGGCCGATTCCCCCGGCGCGCTCGCCGATCTGGCGGCCGGTTACCTCGACGTGAAGCCCGAGGACAAGCAGGCCATCCTCGAGACCGTCGACCTCGCGCCGCGGCTCGATAGGGTGTCGCGGCTCCTCGCCGAGCGCATCGAGGTCTTGCGCCTGACCAACGAGATCGGCCGCCAGACCAAGGCGACCTTCGACGAGCGCCAGCGCGAGGCGATCCTGCGCGAGCAGATGGCAACGATCCAGCGTCAGCTCGGCGAGGGAGACAACCGCAGCCAGGAGATCGCCGAGCTGAACGAGGCCATCGCCAAGGCCAAGATGCCCCCCGAGGTCGAGGCGCAGGCGCGCAAGGAATTGCGCCGCTACGAGCGCATGCCGGAAGCCGCCGCCGAGGCGGGCATGGTCCGCACCTATCTCGATTGGCTCGTCGAGCTGCCGTGGAGCCTGCCCGACGAGGCGCCGATCGACATCGCCAAGGCGCGCCGCATCCTGGACGAGGACCACTACGGCCTCGACAAGGTCAAGACGCGGATCATCGAATATCTGGCGGTCAGAAAGCTCGCGCCGCACGGCAAGGCGCCGATCCTCTGCTTCGTCGGCCCGCCGGGCGTCGGCAAGACGTCGCTCGGCCAGTCGATCGCCCGCGCCATGGCGCGTCCCTTCGGCCGCGTCAGCCTCGGCGGCGTCCACGACGAAGCCGAGATCCGCGGCCACCGGCGCACCTATATCGGGGCGCTGCCGGGCAACATCATCCAGGCCATCAAGAAGGCCGGCGCCCGCAATTGCGTGATGATGCTCGACGAGATCGACAAGATGGGGCGCGGCTTCCAGGGCGACCCGTCGGCCGCCATGCTCGAGGTCCTCGACCCCGAGCAGAACGCGCACCTTCCGCGACAACTACCTCGGCGTGCCGTTCGATCTGTCGCGCGTGGTCTTCATCACCACGGCCAACATGCTCGACACCATCCCGGGGCCGTTGCGCGATCGCATGGAGATCATCAGCCTCGCCGGCTATACCGAGAGCGAGAAGCTGGAAATCGCCAAGCGCTATCTCATGCGCCGGCAGCTCGAAGCCAATGGCCTGAGCGCCGAGCAGGTGGAGATCGACGAGGACGCCTTGCGCCAGATCATCCGCGGCTACACGCGGGAGGCGGGCGTGCGCAACCTCGAGCGGGAGATCGGCAGGGCGTTGCGGCACGCCGCCATGCGCATTGCGGAAGGCAGCGCCGCGCATGAGCGCATCGGGCGTCGATGATCTCGCAACCGTGCTCGGGGCGCCACGCTTCGAGAACGAGGTGGCGATGCGCACCAGCGTCCCGGGCGTCGCCACGGGCCTGGCCTGGACGCCGGTCGGTGGCGATATCCTGTTCATCGAGGCGTCGCGCGCGCCGGGCAGAGGCACGTTGATCCTCACCGGCCAGCTCGGCGACGTGATGCGCGAGAGCGCTCAGGCGGCCCTGACCCTGGTGAAAAGCCGGGCACCGAGCCTTGGCATCGATCCGGGGCTGTTCGAGAAGAACGACATCCACATTCATGTCCCGGCCGGGGCAACGCCGAAGGATGGACCGAGCGCCGGGGTCGCCATGTACACGGCACTCGTGTCGCTCTTGACCAACCGCACGGCGCGCAGCGATACGGCGATGACCGGCGAAATCTCGCTGCGGGGGCTGGTCTTGCCTGTGGGCGGCATCAAGGAGAAGGTGGTGGCCGCCGCCGGGGCCGGCCTCACCCGTGTCATGCTGCCGGCCCGCAATCGCCGTGATTTCGAGGAGATCCCCAAGGATGCGCGCGACCGGCTCGAATTCATCTGGCTCGAAAACCTGGACCAGGCCGTCGCGGCAGCCCTCGAGAGCGCGCAGGTGGCCAGCGCGGCGGCGGAGTGAGCCCATCTCACTCACGCAACTGATCTGATCGACGGGCTGGCATGACCCTGACCTACGCCATCGGCGACATCCATGGGCGGCAGGCGCTGCTGGCTCCACTCCTGGACCGGATCGCCGCCCATGCGGCTGGGCGCGCGCATCGGTTCGTCTTTCTCGGCGACTACATCGACCGCGGCCCCGACAGCGCCGCCGTGCTGGCGCGCTTGCGCGAGCTGCAAGGCCGGGCGCGTGACCGCGTGACCTGCCTCATGGGCAATCACGAATGGCTGCTCGTCGTCGCCCGTGACGATCCGCGCCAAGAGGAATGGTGGCTGGCCAATGGCGGGGATACGACGCTTAGACTCTTACGGCGTGCGCGGCGTCCGCGACATGCCGGCCGATGTCGTCGATTGGTGCCGTTCGCTGCCGACGCATCACGAGGCGGGCCGCCGCTACTACGTGCATGCCGGCGTCCGCCCCGGCGTGTCTCTCGCCAAGCAGAGCGAGAAGGACAAGCTGTGGATTCGCGAGCCGTTCCTCAGCGCGGCTGGCGATTTCGGCAAGTATGTCGTCCATGGCCACACGCCCCGCCGCGACGGCGTGCCCGACATTCGTGCCAACCGCGCCAATCTCGACACCGGCACGGGCTTTGGCGGCCCGCTGACGGCCGGCGTCTTCGACGAGGCCCAGGACCAGCCGGTCGACATCCTGCAGGCGGCTCCGTAGGCCCGCCATTGATGCGGGGTTCTCACGCGGCGCCCGCCGTGCTCAAGTGCGGCATTGTCGGAGACATCGCATGCAGACGCTGCAACCTTCCGAGTGGTCGCGCCCGCGCGGCTTTTCGCATGGCTTCTCGTTCGACGGGCCCGGACGCTGGGTCGTGCTTGCCGGCCAGACGGGCGGCAACGAGGCGGGCGACTATGACGGCGACATGGCCGCGCAAGTCCGCGCCGCCCTGCGGCGCATCGTGCGCCTGCTCAAGGAGGCGAATGCTGGGCCCGAGCACATCGTGCGGCTCAGCTGGTTCATTACCAGCCGCAAGGATTTCGAGGCGGCGGGCGCCGGCATCGGCGCCGCCTGGCGGGAAACGCTGGGGCGCAATTTCCCGCCTTCGACGCTGCTCTACATTTCCGAGCTCGTCGATCAGCGCGCCAAGGTGGAAATCGAGGTCACGGCGTTCGTGCCGGCCTGATCCAACGGTGTGAGCATTCTGAACGCGAGGAGATTCCGGTGCGGGCGAGGGCGCCAATCCACGCTTGCCTCCGCTGCCGGGCGAGGGTGATCAAGCCAGCCGGCGGGCACGCACCGAACACAGTTTAAACGAGCATCGTTCCGCCGCCATGCGAGACCGCACTCCGCAGTTTTCTGCTGAAGACGGGCCCCCCTCGGAGATTTGCGACGCGCGCTTGCTGCGCGATTCCTCCCTGCCGGGCAATAGCGGCTAGCGCGCCAGCGGTCCGTCGGCCTTTCGCCATGCATCGAGGCCGCCTTCGATGTGCCGCGCCGAGGCGAGGCCGGAATCCTGGGCCGCCTGCACGGCCATGGCCGAGCGCTCACCAAAGGCGCAGTAGAAGACGAGGTGCTTGCCGGTGGCGGCGGCGAGCTCGTGCAGCATGCCGCCGCGGCAGACGTTGCGCCGCAGATCGGGATAGGGCGCGTTGAGCGAGCCCGGAATGCTGCCGTGCTTCTCCCGCTCGCGGGGCTCGCGCAGATCGACCAGCACCACGTCGGCGCGGCCCACCAGCGCCATCGCGTCCTTGGCGCTCACCGACCAGCCGCGGCGCGCCACCTCCTCCTGGTGAAGGCCGATGCGCATGTTGGCCGGCACCGCCACGTCCATCATTTTCGGGTTCGGCAGATTGAGGCCGTTCATGAGGTCGACATACTCATCCACCGATTTCACCTTCAGCCGAGGATTGAAGGCCTTCTCCTCGCCGATGGTCGAGACGGTGTCGCCTTTGTAGTCGTGGGCCGGAAAGACCATCGTCGCGTCGGGCAGTTTCAGGAGCTTGCCGAACAGCGATTCGTATTGGGCGCGGGGATCGCCGTTCTGGAAGTCGGTGCGTCCGGTGCCGCGGATCAAGAGCGTGTCGCCGGTGAACACCCGGTCGGGCAGGAGGAAGCTGTAGCTGTCGTCGGTGTGGCCGGGCGTGTAGAGCACGTCGAGGGACAGGCCCTCGATGTCGACCTTGTCGCCCTCGCTGACCCGCATGGACACTACATCGACGCGGCTCTTCTCGCCCATCACGGTGATGCATTGGGTGCGGTCGCGCAGTGCGCCAAGCCCAGTGACGTGATCGGCGTGGATATGCGTGTCGACGGCCTTCACCAGGCGCAGGTCGAGCTCGTGGAAGAGCTGCAGGTAGCGGTCCACCTTCTCCAGCACCGGATCGATGATCAGCGCCTCGCCGCCTCGCCGGCTGGCGAGGACGTAGCTGTAGGTGCCGAGACGTCTGATCGAACAGCTGCCTGAAAATCATGCCGTGGCTCCGACTATGCCGCGCGCCGGCATTCTAGCGCATGATCCCGAAAAGTGCGCGGTTTTCGGATGAGATCACGCGCAAAATCAAGAACGTAGACAGCGAGCCGTCGACCGAGGGCGACCGCCGGGGCCGAAATGCTTCGGCCCGAACCGAAGCATCGCCGGCTGGCGCGGGGTAGTCTCCTCAACGCAAACGCCGGGACATCGGCCCTCATGTCTTCTCGCCTCGACATGCAACACGACGCGGTGCCGACGGCTCCGGGCCTGCGGCGGGCGACGTTGCTCGTCCTGCTCGTTGCGCTCATGTGCCTTAGCCAGTTCTACCGCGTGTCCAACAGCGTCATTGGCCCCGAGCTGATGCGCGACCTTGGACTGAGTGCCCAGCAGCTCGCCTGGGCGGGCGGGGCCTTCTTCGCTGCGCTGTTCGTCATGCAGATTCCGGTGGGCATCGCCTTTGACCGGTATGGAGCGCGCGTGACCCTTGCCGTCCTGTCGGTGGCGGCCGCCGGCGGCGCGGTGCTGGTCGCCTGGGCGGACGGCGCCGCCGGATTGATCGCGGCCCGCGCCGTCATCGGCGTCGGCTGCGCCGCCAACTTCATGGCCGCGGTCTTCCTGTGCTCACGCTGGTTCCCGCGCGAGCGGCTCGGCACCGTGTTGAGCTGGACCTATGCGGCAAGCAACCTCGGCACGTTGTTCGCGGCCACACCGCTCGCCCTCGCGGAGGCGACGATCGGCTGGCGCAACGCCTTTCTGGCACTGGCCGTCGTCACGATTGTCGCGGCGGTGCTCGTATACGCGTACGTGCGGGAGCAGCCGCCGGATCGGCCGCCAAGCGGGGCCGAACCTGAGAGTGTCGGTGACGTCCTGAGGGGCCTGACCGAGGTATGGCGCACGCCAGGCCTCGTCCCCGTCCTCGCCATCCAAACGGTCGCCTATGCGAGCATGGTGACGGTCCTTGGCGTGTGGGCAGGTCCCTATCTGAATGACGTCCACGGTCTCGGCGCCATGGCGCGCGGCAACGTCATTCTCGCCATGGGGGTGGCGCAGATTCTCGGCATCCTCTGCTACGGGCCGCTCGATCGCCTGTTGGGAAGCCGCAAGCGCGTCATCGTGGTGGGTGGGCTCCTCACGATTGCCGTCCTGGCGGCACTCGGCCTCATCCGTCGGCCGCCGCTTTGGCTCGCGGTCGGCCTGATGGTGACACTGTGCTTCGTGGCCGCCTACAACGTGGTCATCGTCGCTCAGGGACGGGCGCTGTTCAGTGATCGGCTTGCCGGACGCGGCGTGACCACTGTCAACATGGCCCTCATTCTCGGCCTGGTTCTTCTCCCGGCAGCGACCGGCGCGGTGATCGGCGCGTTCGTGCCCTCCGGGGGCGTGCTGCCGGAAATCGCCTTCCGGGCCGTCTTTCTGGCGATCGCCGCCTGCCTCATGGCCGGGCTCGCCGTCTATTCGAGGTCGCCCGGCACACCGCGGCAGTGAGCGCTGGGCGCCTGTCACAAATCGACGGAACCTCGGCAGCAAGCCGGCGTTGATCAGCAGCTTCAAGCGACCTTCCGGAATTGGAGAGAGACATGGCCGAGAATGGCGACAACCTGCGCAAGAAGGCCTCCGACATCGGCGCCAGCCTCTACGAGGGCTCGGGCGTCAGTGGCCGGGCGCAGCAAATGGCCGAGACCGTCTCGGATGCCTACGAGTTGGCGACCGACCGGGCGATGGCGGCGCGAGACTACGCCTCCTCGCTCACCAACGACATCGAGCAGACGGTGCGGCGCAACCCGCTCGTGTCGGTTCTTGCCGCCCTCGGGGTCGGCCTGATCATCGGCAGCATGGTCCGGCACTAAAGCCGTGTGTTCATAGATCCATGCTGTCAACGCCGTATCAGGTCGACCAGGGCCGCACTCGCAGCGGAGACTTCGACGATGAGATCACCTGCGTCGGGCAAAGCTTCGACAATGGTCGGAGACCAGGCTCCGACATCGTCGACCGCTCCACCGCCAAGCGTGATGCCGGCCTTCGCATCAACGGAGGGCGCGATGAGCCGGAGCATCGACGCTGACGCATGGGGCGAGGCGCGCGGGAGCCGCACGTGGGCCGGACGCGTGAAGCTCTTGTTGATAAGGCAAAGCCGCAGCGCGTTGCCGGTGGCGCGAACCACATACGCCACGAAGTCTTTATCATCGGGGTCGAGGCGGACGGGAACCAGCACACCCCCGCCGCGGCAGGCTTCGGCAAACATCAGGATCCCGTAATAGAGCGCGCGCGTGCTGTGCCTGCCATCCTGGCCGGGTCCGACCGGCGTGTAGAACTTGGCATCGCCTGCGTGAAAATTGATACCGGCGGCACCAGCCTCCACGGCCTGAAACATGAGCTCCAGCCCCCAGAGCGCCGCCCCGAACGCGTCGCTCACGCCGGGGTGCCCCTCGGAGAATATCGAGTTGGTTTCCGCGAGCCGGTACGGCAGGTCGTGAGCGCGCGCGGCAGTCTGTACCCCAGCGAGCATCAACTTTGCCGCTGGTGCTGACGCAAACAGCCTTTCCATGCTCACATAGGGCGCCCGCGCCGGTCCGTCGCCATAATAGTGGCGCGTCAAGAGCACCAGCCCTTCAGGCGCCGCTTGCGCGAAAGCAGAAATCCAGCTGGCCTCGGAAGCGATCGCCGGCCCTGCAAGCGCCGCGCCGGGGACACGGTCGCGGACCGCGGCCCAGAACGTGCGCATCTCAGAAAGGTAAGCGGCCGCATCGTAGTCACGCGCTCGCGCGCCGAAATGGCTGAAGAGATCAGGCTCGTTGCCGATCTGGAAAGCGAGAAGCCGCGGCCCGAGCGCGCGAGCAACATATTCTGCTTCTTCGGCTGCTCGCTCGGGCGTGCCACGCGCGAGGTTCAGGCCCCAAATGAGGCGCCAGTCGATCTCGGCAAGGAACTCCGCGAGCTTGTCGATGGCAACAGGGCGGATCACATGAGCATCCGGTGGAGGACGCGATGCCTCCGAGCCCTGCCAGAAGGTGCGCTCACTGGTGTTGCCGCCGACGCGAAGCACGCCAGGCGAGGAGAGTGTGCGTACTAGCCCGACAACCGAGCGATTGTTCGGGTTGAAGTAGTCGGCGCTCTCCAGCACGGCCGACTTGTAGCTCAGGCCGACAAAATCTGGGGCGATCGGGATAGGCCGGGCGTCATCGCGAAAGATGAGACGCAACTCAAAGGGCCGGTCGGTGGCACCGGCTCGCGAGCCGTGAGCTGTTGCAGCGGCAGCAAGTGCGGCGCCAACAAAGCTGCGGCGATCTAGCCAGTGATCAGTCGTCCCGCGCGCCGGCATTCGGGATCTCGTGAGCATCTCCAGAGGACACGGCGGGGTCCGCGGCTCATGATTTCGAAGAAGCTCTTCAGAAGACGAATTTCGGAATGCAACTCTCCTTGAGCATATCTTGTCCGTGACCAAACACAACGTCGTTCAACTTTGAAGCGACCGATTGGCCGAACCCTTCCAGCCGATCGTGAACGGGAGTAACGTGTGCGGTTACTGGAGCGTCCAGACGATGAGCTGGACGTCAAATGTGGGAGGGTCGGATGCGAGGAATCCTGAGAGCGACCTTGGGTGCAGGGGCGGTCCTGACTATCGGCTTGTGCAGCGCCTCCATGCTTGCAGCCCAAGAAGTAAAGCCGGCGAGCAAATTCGGCGACATGTCCACCGTCACCCAGGACCTCCTCAACCGCGCCGGCGGCGACGGTAACAATTTCCTGCATACCAACGCTAACTACAACCAGACACGGTTCTATCCGAACAGGCAGATCAATGTTGGCAATGTTGGCAAGTTGAGGCCCGCCTGGATTTTCCAGACCGAGGTCAAGGAGAGTTCGAAACGTCGCCGATCGTCGTCAATGGCGTCATGTTCGTCACAACGTCGTTCAATCATGTCTACGCGATTGATGCGCGGACCGGCGAGGAGCTCTGGCACTACAAGCACAAGATGGGTCCTGTGATTGTCTACTGCTGCGGCCCCAACAATCGTGGCGTCGCCGTCTACGGCGACCTCGTCTACATGGCGACGCTTGATTCAAAGATTCTGGCGCTCGACGCCAAGACCGGCAAACTTGTGTGGGAGACGCAGATTGCCGATCCCGAGCTCGGCTATTCCGAAACGATGGCGCCGACGGTCGCAAACGGCAAAGTCCTCATAGGGACCAATGGCGGCGAATACGGAATTCGCGGGTTCGTAAAGGCCTTCGATTCCAAGACGGGCAAACTGCTCTGGACGTTCTATACCATCCCGGAGAACTCGGTCGGAGTGTGGGCGACGAAAGATGCGACCGGGCGCGACATGCATCGCGACATCGCCGCCGAGAAGGCACAGCTCGCGAAGACCGGCGATCCCTACAAGACGCTCGGCGGTGGCGTTTGGCAGAATCCGGCCGTCGATCTCGAAACAAACCGGATCTATTTCTTGGTCGGCAATCCGTCGCCCGATCTCGATGGATCGTTGCGCCCTGGCGACAACCTTTACACAAATTCCCTGGTGTCGGTGAACTTGGACGATGGCAGCTACGTCTGTCACTTCCAATACATCGCCCATGACGTTTGGGACCTCGACGCGGTCAGCCCGGCGATCATCACTTCGGTGGCTGGCGCGGATGGCAAGCCGATCAAAGGCGTGCTGCACGCTGGCAAGACCGGGCACGTCTACGTGCACGACGCCAAGGACTGCAGCCTGATCCGCTTCTCCGAGGCGATGGTGCCCCAGGAGAACATGTGGGTGCTGCCGACCAAGACGGGGGCCAGGATGCTGCCAGGCGCGAATGGCGGCGTGGAATGGTCGCCGATGGCCATCAATCCCACGCTCGGCCTCACATACGCGATCAACCTTCACCAGCCAATGACGTATCACGTCGAAAGTTCGCCTTATCCGCAGGGCAAGCTCTGGCTTGGTGGCGCCTTCAAGGTGATCCCGGAGGAAGAGCAGTGGGGTAACGTAACAGCCGTCGATTACAACACCGGAAAAATCCGGTGGCAGGTCAAGACGCCTCAGCCGATGATCGGCGGGGTGCTGTCGACAGCCGGCGGGCTGGTGTTCACCGGTGAAGCGAATGGCCAATTCAAGGCTTACGATGCCGAGACTGGTTCCGTGCTGTGGAAGTTCCAGGCAGGCGCCGGCGTCAACGCGCCGCCATCGTCCTATTCGATCGACGGCAGGCAGTACATCGTGGTCGGGGCGGGGGGCAACACCCAGATCGACTACAAGCGCGGCAACTCGATCATCGCGTTTACCGTCGCCGATTAGAGATCGGCGATTGCACGCGCAAAGGGTAGCGGAGCTCGATTGGCTCCGTCACCCCGAGCGCTGGGCGTGACATAAACCTCCGAAGGATCCGTGTGCGAAACGTAGATTCTCGAGCGGCAGCCTGTGCGCTATTCTTCTCGTTTCTCGCTGCGATGACACAGACGGTCGTTGGCCAAACGTTCGATGAGAAGGTGCAGCTTTGCGACGCGTGCCACGGCGAAAAAGGCATGCCCGACGACAAGACGATCCCTATTCTTTGGGGCCAGCACGCGGGATACACTTACCTTCAGCTGCGCGACTACAGCAAGGGTACGCGCGCCAACGAGCAGATGAAAGCGATCGTCGAGGCGCTCGACCGTAGCGACCTCCTCAGACTCGCGGAATACTATGCCAAGAAGCCATGGCCCTGGAACCCTCAGCCCGCTGCTGACCGTGAGGTCTCCGCGAAGGCAGCGCGCGCGAATGTGGCGCTCGCCTGCACGTCATGTCACCAGTCCAACTATCTGGGTGATAGCACAAATCCACGGCTCGCCGGGCAGACGCGAGAATATCTCGAAAAGTCGATGATCGAAATTCGCAACGGAGAGCGCGCCAACAACCCCGGCATGACCTCACTGATGCGGGCAGCATCGGACGAGGACATCACGGCGCTCGCCGAATTCCTGGCGGGACTGCGGTAAGTCAGGGTTCTCCTCGGGCGACGCTGGGTGACGAGATCGCACCCCTCACTCACCTCGCGGCAAGGGTGCTCGGCACGATCCCCGTCAATCGTGAAAGGGTGCTCGCCCGCAACGCTGGGCTTGCAAAAGGTGCCGGTCGGACCGGTGCGGATGAGCCCCTGACGGCTCGCGAGTTGGACGCGCTCGGCGTCTACTGGCGCCCAGGTCGGAACGCGGTGCGTTATTCACCCGTTAGCTTGTTGCGGACGGTGTCATTGGCGGCAAGATCGAGGGCCGTGGCGCCCGCAAGATCTCGAAGCGTCGTGGTGGCGCCAGCTCCACGCAGGAACGCCACAATACCGGCGTGGCCGAGCTCGGCCGCGATCATGATGGCAGATCGCCCGCGATTGTCGACGTTGTCCAAGCGCGCCCCCTTTGAGACGAGGAGCTGCACGGTCTCCAAGGCCGCCTCATCGCGCACGTCATCCGAGTGGCCGGCCGCCCACATGAGAACGGTCAGCTCGTTTCCATAACGTGCATTCACGGAAACACCTGTAGCGATCAACTGCTCGACGACAGTCCCAAGGCCGAGTCCTGCCGCGTATATGATCGCGGTCTTGCCCGTTTTGTCTGCCGTGTCCTTGTTGGCTCCGCGGCTCAAGAGCTCCCGAACGATTTGTTCGTTCCTGGAGTATGCCGCGACGATCAACGGCGAGGCTTCGGATTTTCCGGGTGCATTCGGATCGGCGCCCCGGTCGAGCAACAACATGGCCGTGCGTGAGCGATTGAATTGAATGGCGATCGTGAGCGGGGTTTCACCGTTGAGCTTGCGTTGCTCAATGTCGGCGCCTTGAGCAAGCAGATATGCAACCACCTCCGGCTCGGCGGCCCTTGCCGCATGATGTAGCGCGGTATCACCTAGCCGCCCCCGGCCGGCGACCGTCGCGCCCTCGCTCAGGAGTTCAGCCACGAGGGAGAGGCATCCCTCCCGCGCTGCGCGCGCGAGATACGCGTTGAGCTGCGGCGACGCAAGTTGCTGCTTCGTAGCACGGTAGTTCTGGATCAGCTCCGCGCAATCCGCGCGCGCCGTCACGTGCCCGCTGAGGAGCAGGGCGGAAATTGCAAAGGGTGCGCTCAGCCGAGGCATCGATACTCGCCGCGCTGTCGTGCCGGGCGATCGATCCAGACAACGTCATCCTGGATCAACGACGCAACTCAAGCAAGCGGCGTCTCAGCGAGAATTCGACCGGCGTTCAGGGGGCGGCACCGAGCAGCGTGGCCAGGTCCGGCTTCATGATCATCAGCCAGAAGATGGCGGCGACGGCCGCGAAGGCTGGAAAGCCGAAATGAAACCAGCGCCGGAACAGCCGGTGATATTCCGCAGGCAGCGGCGCCTCGGCTGCCAAGGCGGCCGCCGCCAGGTCGCGCATGCGCATCTGCATGAGCACGACCGGCACCCAGAAGGCGCCCGTGAAGACGTAAAGCAGCAGCGACAGGGCGATCCAACCCTCGCGCAGCGAATAGCCGAGATAGAGGACGAGCAGCACGCCGGTGATCGGCTGCAGGACGACAGCCGTCGTGGTGAAGACGAAGTCGGCGAAAACCACCATGCGGGCCACGTGCGCGATGACGATGACGTTGCCGGTGCGGTGGGCCAGAAGCATGAAGAGGGCGATGCCGGCGCCGGTACCGAGGAGGACTGCGGCGCCGATGACATGCAGGTATTTCAGCAGCCCATAGAGCATCAACGCTCCTCGCGGATGGCGAGCGCCACCATCAGGAGCACGATGATCGGGCAGATTTTCCACATGGGGCCGACCGGGTCCGCCCACAGGCGAGGCAACAGAACCGTGCCGATGATGGCGTAGGCAAGCGACAGTGCGATGGCCGCATGCAGCGCAAGGCGTGCCGTACGCCGGAAGGCGATGCCAATGCCGATCACGATGTCGGCGAGCGAGCCGGCGATCATCGTGAACAATGCCAGCGGCTCGCGAACGCCTGCCTCGCGCATCAGGACCTTGCCGATCTCCCATCCCGGCCCGAGGGTGACGAGGCCGGTGCCGATCCAGAACAGCACCAGCACGCCGAAGACGAGCGGCTTCAGCAGATAGAGCCGCGCGAACCAGCGCTCCTGCACGGAAGCCGGCTCCGCCGCCAGCGCGGCCGGCAGGGCGCGCGGCTTGATGCCGGTCAGCCGCGTCCATTGGCCTGGATCGCCGACGCTGCCGCGGGCAATCTCGCGCTGCACCGTGCTGCGGACCGGCGGGCGCCAGCCGAGCAGGCTCACCGCGTCGCCGAGCCGGAACAGCGATGTCGCGAGCCATGGCGGCATGCGGACATTGCCCACAGGACGCCACCCGAGCCAGCGGCGAAAGAGCTGCACGAGGTCGGTCAGCGAATAGCGTTCCGGCCCGACGATCTGCAGAGCCTGCCGGGCCGGCGCGGCCGGGTTGAGAAAGAACATGATGGTGGCAACGAGATCGTCGAGATGCACCACCTGCAGCGGCTGCGTGTCGGGCACGACGGGGAGAACCGGAAGCGCCGCCAGGCCGCGAAGCAGCGCGCTGCCGCCATGGGCGCCGCGGCCCAGCACCATGGACGGGTGCAGGATGACCCAGTCGATGTCGAGCGACATCAGCGCCGCGTCGGCGGCGTGCTTGGTCTGCGAGAAGGCGGTGGGCGCGTCCTGATCGGCGCCAATGGCCGAGACATGGATGATGCGTTTCACCTTGGCGTCGACGCAGGCCCTGAACAGTGCCGAGGTGCCATGCAGGTGAACGCCTGCCGTGGAATTGCGGGGGCTGTCCTGGAGCACGCCGGCGCAGTTGACCACCACGTCGACGCGCTGGAGATGGGGCCGCCAGTCCTCGGGTCGCGTGGCCCTTGCCATGTCGAGGATGACACGCCGGTCGACGACGAGGGCCTCGGCGACGGCCGAGCTGGAATGCATCACGGCGACGATCTCGTGCCCGGCGGCGTGCAGCCGCGCCGCCACCGCCGAGCCGATCAAGCCGGCGGCCCCCGTCAGCAGCACGCGCATCGATGTCCTCCCCCTGGCGTCAGCGGCACCCGAACGTGTCTCTGACGATCCCGTTTCCGGGCGCACTTTGCCAGACCGCGACGAATCCGTCTTGCCGCTTGAGCCGCGCACGGCCCCCTCATAGAGTGCCTCGCGCTCACAGGGAGGTGACGATGGCAGTCAGTGCAGCAGGTTCGGCAGCCGCAGTCTCGCCCTCGACGGCAGCGTCGGCACGCCCCGGCATGGCGCCGGTGGAAAGCAAGATTCTCGTGTTGGGCGATGTGCGCCTCGAGAGCGGCGCGACGTTGCCGCAGGCGCAGCTCGCCTACGAGACCTACGGGGTCCTGCGCCCCGACGGCCGCAATGCCATCCTGCTCTGCCATGGCTATTCGTCGAGCCACCATGCCGGCGGCCGCTATGCGCCCGGAAAGGCGGCGGCGGGCCATGACGAGACGACACCGGGCTGGTGGGACGAGCTGATCGGGTCGGGGCGGCCCATCGACACCGGGCGCTTCTACGTCGTGTCGTCGAACATGCCCGGCTCTTCGTATGGCTCATCTGGCCCCAAGAGCCTCGATCCGCGCACCGGAAAGCCCTATGGCCCTGAGTTTCCGGTGATCACCCTCAAGGACATGGTGTCGATGCAGAAGCGCCTGCTCGATACGCTCGGCGTCAAGCACCTCGTCATGGTGGCTGGCCCGTCCTTCGGCGGCTATCAGTCGTTCCAATGGGCCGTGACCCATCCCGAGTTCATGGATGGCGTCGTGGTGGCGGTGAGCTCGCCCCAGGGGCGCGGCGACGAGAGCCTCGTCGACGACCTGATCGCGTCGCTCGCCAAGGACCCCAACTGGAATGACGGCCGCTACTACGAGAACGGCGGCATCGGCAAGACGATGGTCGAGATGCGTATCGCCACGCTCAACGGCTACGGCATGCAGGAACAGCTCGCCGCCGCCATTCCCGACCGCGCCGAGCGTGACAAAGCCGTCCGCAAGCTGGCCGAGGGTTGGGCGCGGGTCTTCGACGGCCATTCGCTGGTCGTGCTGCGCCGCGCCGCCGTCCGCTTCGGCGTCGAGGCGGAGCTCAAGAAGATCAAGGCGAAGCTGCTCTACGGGCTGTCCACGACCGACAAGCTGTTTCCGGCCACCATAGGGCCCGGCGTCATGGAGAAGCTGAAGGCGGCCGGCGTCGACGCCACCTACTTCGAGCTGAAGAGCGAAAAGGGACATTTGGCGTCCGGCTTCGACGCGGCCCTGTGGGCCCCGAGCCTGCAGGCGTTCATGGACCGGTTACCGCGGCCCTGAGAGGTTGTCCGCCGTCAGGCGCCGGCGGTGGCGGTCTCCGGCTCGGGGATCGGCGGTGGCCGCTCGGGGCGACGCAGCAGGAAGATCAGCGGCATCGTCGCGATCAGGAAATACATCAGGATGGTGAAGTCGTTGCTATAGGCGATGACTTCCGCCTGCCGCGTCACCTCGTGATTGAGCGCGGCGCGGCCGGCGGTGGTCGCCATGTTCCAGTGGTCCTTGGCGAAGTACCGAAGCGCGTCGTTGAAGGGCGTGATGGACTCGGAGATGGCCCACTGGTTGGCCTGCGCACTGCGGCCGAACAGGAACACGACGACGGCGACGCCGACGCTCTGGCCGAGATTGCGCATCAGCCCGTAGAGCGACGTGCCCTGGGTGCGCACGTCCGGCGCCAAGGTCGCGAAAGTGAGCGTGCTGAGCGGCACGAAACAGAAGCCGAGGGCGAAGCCCTGCAGCAGCCCGTTCGTGATGAGCTGTTGCTGGGAAACCTGCGGCGTGAACGTCGAGCTC
Organism: uncultured Alphaproteobacteria bacterium; assembly: GCA_963812775.1. Taxonomy (GTDB): domain Bacteria; phylum Pseudomonadota; class Alphaproteobacteria; order Rhizobiales; family Beijerinckiaceae; genus CAWEWH01. The sequence goes on along the minus strand of CAWEWH010000007.1, from coordinate 1,339,177 downwards.
TCCCACATGAACACGACAGACAGGCTGAAGCCGAAGAAGATCAAGAGGCGCGGGTCCATGCGATCGATGAGGCGGCCGACGACGAACATGGCCGCCATGGTGCCGAGGCCGCGCGTCGCCAGGACCTCGCCGGCCGTCATGACCGGGTATCCCATCAGGTTCTGCATGTAGGGGGTGATCAGCACGACCGAGGCCAACAGGTTGAGGCCGACGACCGCGACCAACAGAAGGCCGATGACGAAGTTGCGATCGTCGAAAATGTGCCTGTCGATGAAGGAGCGTTCCTTGGTGGTTGTAAGATGCACCACGAACAGATACACGGCCACGCCGCCGAGCACCGTCGCCGCGATGATCTGGTTCGAGCTGAACCAGTCGAGGTCGTGGCCGCGGTCGAGAACGAATTGCAGGGCGGCGATGGCGAAACTCAAGGCGCCGAAGCCGAACCAATCGAAGCGGCGGTCGCGCTCGATCGTCGTCTCCGGCAAGAACGTCCACAGCCCGAGGAAGGCGACGAGCCCGATCGGCACATTGATGTAGAACACGAAGCGCCAGCTATAGGTCTCGGTCAGCCAGCCGCCGAGAAACGGCCCCATGATGGGGCCGACCATGATGCCCATGCCGAAGATCGCCATGGCCGGGCCGCGGCGGCCGCCGGGGTTCATGTCGAGCATGATCGACTGGGTGAGGGGAACGAGCGGCGCGCCGAAGAGCCCCTGGATGAAGCGGTAGAGCACGATCTCCGGAAGGCTCGTAGCGATGCCGACGAAGACCGACGAGAGCACGAAGCCGACGACCACCGTCAGGAACACGCGCTTGCGGCCGAAACGCGTCGCCAGATAGCCGGTGATCGGCATCATGATGGCGGAAGCCACCACGTAGGAGGTCAGCACCCAGTGGATCTGGTCCTGGGTGGCCGACAGCGAGCCCTGCATCTGCGGCAGCGCCACGTTGGCGATGGTGACGTCGATCGACTGCAGGATGACGGCCAGCATCACCGAGGCCGTGATGGCCCGACGATGCGGGGCGTCGGTCGGTATCATGGGACTAGAGGCCGAAGCGGGCGAACAGATCGCGCAAGGTGCGGCGGTGGCCGGTGTCGATCTCCGCCGTCACGCTCATGCCGGCCCTGAGCGGCGGCGCGTCGGGCGGAACCTCGACGCGTAGCCGCACGGGAACTCGCTGCACCACCTTGATCCAGTTGGCGGAGGCGTTCTGAGGCGGCAGCACCGAGAACTCGGCCGAGGTTGCCGGGCTGATGCTAGCCACCTTGGCGCTCCACACGCGATTGGGGTAGCTGTCCACCGTGACGGTCGCGGGGTCGCCGATCTTTACGTGCGTGAGGTCGGTCTCCTTGGGGTTGGCCTCGATCCACACGTGACCGTCGGCCACCAGGCTGAACGCGGCCTGGCCGGCCTGCAGGTACTGGCCGACTTGCAGCGCGTTGACATTGGTGACGATGCCGGCGCCCGGCGCGACGACGCTGGCGCGGCGAACGTCGCGCTCGGCCTTGTCGACCTGGGCCTTGGCTTGCTGGTAGCGCGGATCGCTTTCGAGAGGGGCGTCGACGATGCCGCCGAGCTGGGCGAGGGTGGCGTCGGCCTGCCGTTCGGCCGTCACGACGCGGTCGCGGGCGCTGTCCCAGTCATGCCGAACCTGATCGAGGGTGGCTTGCGAGGCGATCTGGCGCTTGGCGAGGTCCGTCTGGCGCTGATGCGTGCGTTCATAATAGTCGGCAGTGGTCTTGGCCTGCGTCACCTGTGCCAGGTTCTGCTGATAGGTCACGCGCAGCGTCTCGATCTGCACGCGCACGGTGCCGAGCTGCGCCTTGGCGCCGTCGAGCGCGATGCGGTACGGCTCGTCGTCGAGCTTGAACAGCTCCTGCCCGGCGGTGACGCGATCGTTCTCGCGCACCTTGATCTCGCGGACCACGCCCGACACGTCGGTGGTGAGGAGGAGCTTGTCGGCCCGCACATAGGCGTTGTCGGTGGACACGTAACGTCCGCCGGCAAGGAAAATGTAGAGCGAGGCGGCGGCGACCGCGAGCGGTCCGGCGACCAGCAGGATGCGCCGGCGGGCCTTGCGCTGCGGGGCGGGGGCAGGGGCCCCGGCCGCCGGCTCCGTGCGGACCGGCTTGGCGGCCGGCTCGCGCAGGCGCGGAACCGTCTTGTCGCCGACATCCGCATCCTGCCTGTCGGGCTCGTCGATTTTCTTGCGTGCCGGACTAGCCATGGCGCGCCTCCGGCTCTTCGTCGTCGATGGGGCGCAGCAGGTTTTCCTTCATGGCCTCGAGCGTATCGAGGAGCTGCTCGCGCTGGGCGGCCGGAATGCCGGCCAGCGTTTCCTCGCGCACGATGGCGCCGATGGCGCGGATCTCGCGCAGCACCGGCTGTGCCTGTGGCGTCAGGTAGAGCTGCCAGGCGCGGCGATCGGCCGGGTGCGGGCGGCGCTCGATCATGCCGGCGGCCTGCAGGCGGTCGAGAATGCGAACGAGCGTGATGGGCTCGATGTCGAGAACGTCGGCGAGGCCGCTCTGCTGGATGCCTTCGTGACGGTTGAGATTGGCGAGCACCTGCCATTGCGCTCGGGTGAGCCCAAGGCGGCGGGCGCGCTGCTGGAAGCGCTTGCGCATCAGCCGCGCCACGTCATTGAGAAGGAAACCTAAAGTTCGCTTCGGGAGCTCGTCGACCACCGCTAATCCTTTACTTACCATATGATAAGCAGGCTTATTACTGTTCAGACTATGAATTGCCCGGGTGCCGACGTCAAGGGGTGAGGGCGCCACGACCGGCGTTAGGGAAGCCGCAAGCCTTAACGGCTAGAACCGGGGTGATCAGAGTGCGCGTCCATGGACACTCCCCTGTTTCCTGACCTTTCGGTCCTCGTGGTCGACGACAATTCGTACCTGCGTCGGGTCGTGCGAGACATGCTGGCGCGGGTCGGCCTGCGCCGCATCTCCGAGGCGCCCGACGGTGCGGAGGCGCTGAGCCTGTTGTCCGAGTTGAGGCCCGATCTCGTCGTCCTCGATTGGGACTTGCCGATCCTCAGCGGTGAGGAATTCGTCAGGCTGGCGAGAACGCCATCCACGTCGCCGGCCCCCACCGTCCCCATCGTGGCGATGATCTCGCAGCCGCAGAAGTTCATCATCGACCGGGCCATCGCGGTCGGGGTCAACGAGATCCTGGTAAAGCCGTTCTCGCCGAAGGCGCTGTGGGCGCGGCTCGACGAAATCATCAACAAGCCGCGACCCTTCGTTCAGGTCGGCGGCTTGGTGCGGCCGGCGCCGCGTACCGGAGCGCCTGCCAGCTGACGCCAGATTGGGCACGCCGCTTCGGCCCGCGTTCGGCGGGGCGGGGTGTCGGGGGCGCAAAAGGTGAGCCATCCCCCTGGTCGCCGCTTCACGACGCTGTTACTTTTCCCCCGAAACGTTCATTCAACGCGCCGGGCCGTGAGCCTTGGCCGCAAGGATTTCGTCGGTGACGAGTGACGATCGGGCCGCCATCGGCGAAGGCCGGGCGGACGGGACCCATGGCGGGCCGAGCGCGGCTTCCGTCGCGCTCCTGGGCGGGGCGCCCAACGCGGCGCCGCGCACCGCGCCGTCGGCGCCCAACCGGCGGCCGACGCGAAACGGCCACGTCTATGCTGCGCTCGATCTCGGCACCAACAATTGCCGGCTGCTTATCGCGCATCCCACGCATCAAGCCTTTCGCGTCGTCGACGCCTTTTCGCGCATCGTGCGGCTCGGCGAGGGTCTCGGCGCGACGCAGCGGCTGAACGAGACCGCCATCGCCCGCACCATCGTGGCCCTCAGAATCTGTCACAACAAGATGCAGGGCCGGGGCGTCACCCGGGCCCGGTTGATTGCCACCGAGGCGTGCCGCTCGGCCACGAACGGCAGCGACTTCATCGACCGCGTCGCCGCCGAGACGGGACTGAGGCTCGAGGTTGTCGACCGCCAGACGGAGGCCTTCCTGGCAGTGGGTGGCTGCGCCTCGCTGGCGCATCCGGATGCGGGCGGCGTCGTTCTCTTCGATATCGGCGGCGGCTCCACCGAGATCGCCTGGCTCGACGGCCCGGATATCGCGGCAACCCGCGACCCGTGCTCGCGCATCCGCGCCTGGTCGTCGCTGCCGGTGGGCGTGGTGAATCTCGCCGAGCGCCATGGCGGCGTCGACGTGCCGCGCGCCACCTACGACGCCATGGTGGACGAGGTGGCGGACCTGTTGCGGCCGTTTGCAGCCGACGTGGCGGGCGCCAGCGTCGAGAACTTCCACCTCCTGGGGACCTCGGGCACGGTGACGACGATTGCCGGCGTGCATCTCGATCTCAAGCGCTACGAGCGGCAGCGGGTCGATGGGTTGTGGATGTCCGATGCGGACGTGAGCACCGTGCTCGACGGCCTGCTCGAGACGGGCTATGCGCAGCGCGTCGCAAATCCCTGCATCGGGCGCGAGCGCGCCGATCTGGTGCTGGCGGGCTGCGCCATCCTCGAGGCCATCCGCCAGGCGTTTCCGAGCCCGCGGCTGCGCATCGCCGACCGCGGCCTGCGCGAGGGGATTCTGCTGTCGCTCATGCGCGAGGATGGCGTGCTGCAGCGAGGCCGGGAGGCGTGAAGCCGAAGGGCGGCGGCTCGCGCTCCCTCAGGGTCCGCGTCAAGACGGCCAAGAAGCGCACGCCGGCCTCGCAGCGCTGGCTCGAGCGCCAGCTCAACGACCCTTACGTGGCGCGCGCCAAGCGCGAAGGCTGGCGCTCGCGCGCCGCCTTCAAGCTCATCGAGATCGACGACAAGCACCATGTCTTGAAGCCGGGGCAGCGCGTCGTCGATCTGGGCTCGGCGCCGGGCGGCTGGTCGCAGGTGGCGGCCAACCGCGTCGGCAGCGCGGCCGGGCGTGGCAAGGTCGTCGGCATCGATCTCCTCGAGGTCGCGCCGCTGCCCGGCGTTGAAACTATCACCATGGATTTCCTCGACGCGAAGGCGCCGGCGCGTCTCACGGACATGCTGGGCGGCGGCGCCGACGTGGTGCTGTCGGACATGGCCGCCAACGCCACCGGCCACAAGAAGACCGATCACCTCAAAATCATGGGGCTTGCCGAGGCGGCGCTCGACTTTGCCCGCGAGGTGCTGGCGCCGGGCGGCGCCTTCCTGGCCAAGGTGCTGCAAGGTGGCACCGAGCACACGCTGCTCGCCGACCTGAAGCGCGACTTCGCCACCGTGCGGCACCTCAAGCCGGCGGCGAGCCGCGCCGATTCCGCCGAGCTCTACGTGCTGGCGACGGGATTTCGCGGCGCGGGACGCATCGTGCGGGGCTGAGCGGCCCCGCACCTGAGTTGCGTGTTAGGCTCGGACCTCGGCCGGCTTCCAGATGCTTATCTTGCGCGTCTCGGGCATCAGGACGACGGCGATAATGAAGCACACTGCCGGCACCAGGATCGGGTAGAGCAACGCGTAGCCGATACTGCCCGTGGCCGCGAAGGCCGCCGAGGTGATGAACGGCACTAGCCCGCCGCCCCAGCCGTTGCCGATGTGATACGGCACCGACACCGACGTGTAGCGGATCCGGCTCGGGAAGAATTCCGCCAGGAATGCACCGACCGGCCCGTAGACCATCCCCACATAGCAAACGAGGATGAAGATGATGAAGACGGCGACCGGATAGTTGATGTTGCCAGGCTGCGTGACCGATCCCAGCCACAGATACAGCGGGTAGTAGGTGAGCGACGCGAGCAACATGCCGCCCAGGATCACCGGCTTGCGGCCGATCTTGTCGGACAGCCAGCCAAAGAAGATCAAGCTCGGCGTTGCAAGGAGCAACGCGGCCCCCACGATGTAGGCGGAGGTCAGCGCATCCACCTTCGACACCTGCTGCAGGAAGTACAGTGCCCAGAACTGGCCGCTGTACCAAACCACGCCCTGCCCAATCAGCACGACGGTGGCGATCAGGATGTACTTGATGTTCGAGCTGAGGAAGGCCTCCCGCCAAGGGTTCTTGGTCATCTGGCCCTTGGCCTTGATCTCCTCGAAAATCGGCGTCTCCTGCAGCTGCAGCCGAATGTAAATGGCGATCGCCACCATCAGGAAGGACACCAGGAAGGGAACGCGCCACGCCCAGGCGTTGAACGCGGCCTCGCCAAAGTACGTGCGCGTCGCGATGATCACGGCGAGCGACACGACGATGCCGAGCGTCGGGGAGGTCTGCAGCCAGCCGGTGTAGAAGCCGCGGTGTTGGTCCTCCACGTGCTCGGCGACATATGTGATGGCGCCGCCATACTCGCCGCCCAGGCACAGGCCCTGGACCATCCGCAGGCCAAAGAGGATGAATGCCGCCGTCAAACCGATATCGGCATAGGTCGGGATCAGCCCGATACACCCGGTCCCAAGTCCCATACCGGTGAGCGTAAGGAGGAAGGTGTACTTGCGGCCTACCTTGTCGCCCATCCATCCGAAGAGGAATGCCCCCAGTGGACGGATCAAGAAACCGGCGGTGAACAGCGCGATGGTGCTCAGCAGAGCCGCGACCGGATGGGACTGCTCAAAGAACTTGACCGACAAGATCGCCGCCAAACTCCCGAAAATATAGAAGTCATACCACTCGATGACGTTCCCCACCGCCGCGGCGATGATCACGGTCCGGAAGTTCTTCGGAATTGAAGGCGCTGCACCCTCACTGCGGGTTGCCCTAACTGCGACGTTGACCATGGCGTTGCTCCCGTGATTTTTTGCGCGGAATCATGGACTCCGCGTCAGGGAAGCATTGCGCCGTCATGGCCGGCTGTCTTCTAACCACTGGTCTTAGTCAAAAGGGCTTATTCACGTCAGCAAGGCGCTGTCGCAGCTATGTTTTTTCGATAAACTTGGAGCGCTGTGACCGGCGGGGATTCTGGCGTGTAGGACGAAGAATCCGCGTCGACGTTGTAGGAAGGCATGAAAGCACCCTTCATCGAACGAGATAGGCATGCGCTGGGTGAGGCCGTGGACGCACAGTTCGGAAAGGAGCAGCACCATCGCGTTCGACTGGGCGCATGAGCGGACGCGTCGAGTTGACACGCGTTGGCGCGAGCAAGTCTATGCCGTTGCCATTTCGCTTGCCCTCGTCGGCCTCCTGACCGCTGGCTTGCTCGCTTTCTCCCGGGTTTGGGAGCTCCAGACCGTCACGATCATCTATCTCATCCCCGTCATCGTTGCTGCGCGACGCTGGGGCATCGGGCCGGCCCTGATCGCGGCGGTCGCAGGCATCGGTGTTGCGGCTTTTTTCTTCTATCCTCCGATCTACGACTTTCGTGTCTACAATCCCGAGCATCTTGCCGACATTATCCTGTTCATCTTTGTCGCGGCGATCACAGGCCAGCTTGCTGATCAGTCGCGGCAAGCCAAGATTTCGCGCCGAGGCGGAGCGCTTGCGCGAAGCGTTGATCGATTCTGTCTCGCACGAGCTCAAGACGCCGCTTGCGACCGTCGTGGGGTCGGCGACCGTGCTTACCCAAGCAGCCCGCGCCGCCGGCAATGCACAGTTCACGGAGCTCGCCAGCGCCGTGCACGATGCGGCTGAGCGCCTCAATTCCGAGATCGAGAACCTGCTCGACGCGACGCGCATCAGCCATGAACGTCTCGAGCCGCGAGCCGATTGGATAGACCCCAACGACATTGTGAATGCGGCGCTGGCACGCGCGTCGCGCTTGCTCGCCCGGCACGATGTCAAGGTCACAATCGAGGAGTTGCTGCCCTTGACGCGGGTCGACCCGGTGATGATCGAGCGGGCGCTGACTCAACTCATCGACAACGCCGCAAAATATTCAGCACCCGGTTCGCGTATCGACATCGACGCGCGGCGCGGCAACGGCGACGTCATCATATCTGTCAAGGATGGAGGCCGCGGCCTCAATGCTGAGGAGCTGTTGCGCATCTGGGATCGTTTCTACCGCGGGAGCGACGTTCGCGAGAAGGTGCCGGGTTCGGGCCTCGGCCTGTGGATCGCCAAAGCATTTGTCACCGCTTCAGGCGGCCGCGTCGGCGCATCGAGCGAAGGGAAAAATCGCGGTACGGTGTTCACGATCGCCTTGCCGGCAGCGCCGTCGGTTCCGGAGTCGGCCGATGAGTAACCCGCCGCCGGTGGCGCTCATCATTGACGACGAAGTGCAGATAAGGCGCTTTCTGCGCGCCGGATTTGAACTCGACGGCTTCGCGGTCATTGAAGCGGAGAACTGCAACGATGGCCTGCGCAACCTGACGCTGTCGCCCGTCGATCTCGTCATTGTCGACCTCGGCCTGCCCGACCTCGATGGCGCCGAACTGGTCAGGCGAGTGCGCGAATGGTCGCAGGTTCCAATCATCGTGCTATCGGTGAGGTCGCGCGAGGCCGAGAAGGTCCGGCTGCTCGAGTTGGGCGCCGATGACTACGTCGTGAAACCGTTCGGCATGGCCGAGCTTCTGGCGCGGGCGCGGGCTACCATGCGACGGCACGAGCGCGGCACAAGCGGCGAGCCAGTGATCAGCGCGGGGCCGATCTCCATTGATCTCGCAACACGTAGCGTCTCACTCAATGGTGCGCCGCTGCAGCTCTCGCCCAAGGAGTATCGGCTGCTGCAGTTGCTCGCGCGGCACGGCGGCAACGTCGTGACGCACGAGCACCTCCTGCGGGAGGTTTGGGGCGCGGGACACACACGCGATGTCCACTATCTGCGCATCTTCATTCGCAAGCTGCGTCAGAAGATCGAGAAGGAGCCGATGCGCCCACGAATCCTCGTCACCGAGCTCGGTGTCGGCTACCGTCTCGATCACTCTGGCGACATCGCGCATAACGAGCGATGACGCGGATGTTTATGCGAAATTTACGCGGCGACCTCTCGTATTTCCGCATAAGTTATGTTCTCGATTCCTAGATTGCACCTGTTCTCTCGCAGCGAAGGCCGTGGCCTTCTGGAGGATAGGTGCCCAACCGAAAGCGGACCGACCGCGCGCGTGGAGCCGACCGTCGGCACAAGCCTCTGTCGGCTCAGCCTGCCGTCGCCGTCATGGCCAGTCGGGCGCGCCTCATGGAAGAGATCGCCCGGCTGAGTCGCGAACGCGAGGGGCCGGTCGAGTTCCTCGACAAAGCACGTTCCCTGCTGACGACGCACTGGGGCAGGGCAACTTGGCTGGGGCGCGAGGGACTGTTGAAGACCGCCACTTGGCTCGTCGAAGTCGAGCGCCTGCACGGCCCCTTGGTCTCACCTGGGCCGTTTGCGGCACCGAGGCAATAAGGAGGGGCGTCGTGGTCAATCCGCTCGACATTCTGCCGGTGTTGGCCCTCGTGATCGCAATCAGCCTCGTGCCGCTCTTAGGCGAGCCCTGACGATCGACAGTCAAAGCTGAGCCTCAGCAAGTGCCGAGTTCTACGTGCTGGCGACGGGGGTTTCGGGGCGCGGAGCGCGCGAACACGTGAGCGCGGCTCGCTCGCAGATTTAGTGCCGCTCGTTGACGAAGCCTCTGGCGAGCGCTCTACGTTGCCGGCTAGTTCATCACCATCCGCGCGCCTGACGCGCCGTTCAGCAAGCGCTTCAAGTGGAAGCCGCTGAGCGGATCTTGCGGCCGCTTGCCCACCAGTGCCGCAAAGGCGCCAATGGCGCCGGCGTCGCCTTTCTCCATCTTGTCGAAGGCCGCTAGATAATCTTGCGTCAGGGCGTCTGCGAACGCTTCGGCCCCCATTGGCTCGAAGGCAGGCAAGGCCTCCGTTCTGCCTCTGAGCACGAGATCTCCTACCGGGCGGCCCTTGAAGTCGCAAACCATGGCCGCCAGGGTGGCGCTGACGCAGATGCGCGTGCCGAGCTGCTTGTTCGCCCCCTCAAGTCGGGCCGAGACGTTGATCGTGTCGCCGTAGGCCGTATAGTCGAAAAAGCGACCGCCACCGAAATTTCCGACGATCGCCGGCCCGGCATGGACGCCCACTCGCGTGATTCCTATCGCGATGCCGTTCTGCCGCCATTGCTCACGGAACGACTGTGCGTATTCATCCAGCGCTAAGGCGCATGCGATGGCCCTAGCGGCATGGTCGGGCTGTTCACCCGGGGCGCCGAACAAGACATGCAATCCATCGCCAACGATCTTGGCGACGGTTCCGTCATGGGCGAACACAATGTCGGTCATACCCACAAGGTAGGCGTTGAGAAGCGGGCCAAGCACGTCTGGTTCGAGCGTCTCCGCCAATGTCGTGAAGCTGGTGATGTCTGTGAACAGCGTTGCGATGTCGCGGCGCTGGCCTCCGAGATCGACGGAGCCTGCTTCGCCGGCGAGCCTTCCCGCGAGGTTGGGCGAGAAGTAGCGAGACAGGGAGGCATAGGCGCGTTCGGCTTCTGTCTGGCGGCGGCTGGATTCGCGCAGCACCTCCACGTGCCGGGTCGTTTTGGCGATGGTGGCCTCGAGATCGAGAAAATCGATGGGCTTGGTCAGGAAATCGAACGCCCCGCGATTCATTGCCGTGCGGATGTTGGCCATGTCGCCATAGGCAGAGACGATGATGGTCGAAACCCGGTCGCCGTTCTCCTGCAGGGTCTGCAGCAGCGTCAAGCCGTCCATGCGCGGCATGTTGATGTCGCTCACGACCATGTCGATGTCGCTGTTCTCTCGCAGCATCGACAGGGCCTCGACACCGTCGCGGGCAAACACGAAGCTGACTGAGCCGTCTTGAATCTGCCGTCGAAATTTTTGCAACATCAGTGTCTCAAGATCGGGCTCGTCGTCGACGACCAATATGCGGGCCCTCATGCGACTCGTCCGACACGCGTCTCGATCTCGCCTCGCAACGTCACGAAATCGATCGGTTTGGTCATCAGCGCATCGGCTCCGCCTTCAAGGGCCTTGCGCTTTGTTTCGGGATCGCCATAGGCGGTGATCATGATCACCGGCACGTCTGGCCTGACGGCCTTCGCCTTGGGCAGCAGCTCCAGACCCGTCATGCCCGGCATGTTGATGTCGGACAGGATGAGGATGAGCGACTCTGTGTCCTCATCCTGAATGCGGGTCAAAGCGCTGTCGCCGGACTGGGCGAAGTCCATGTTGAACGCGCCGGCCCGCAACTCGCGACGAAACTGCTGCCGAAACAGCATCTCGACGTCCGGCTCATCATCGACGACCAAGACAAGGTGTTTCACGCTCGCCCTCCCGTGGGCTGCAAGCTGACGCGTGGCAAGACAATCCTGAATTCGGTGAACTCGCCCGGTTGCGAGTCGACCTCGATCGACCCGGCATGCTGCTTTACCACGATGTCATAGCTGATCGACAGCCCAAGCCCGGTGCCCTCGCCAGCAGGTTTGGTGGTGAAGAACGGGCTGAAAATTCTCTCCCGGACCTCCGGTGCGATCCCGGTGCCATTGTCGCGGATACGAACCTCGACGCGGTCGCCCAGGTCCTTGGTCCCGGCCGTCAATGTCGGCTCGAAGGTCGCGCCGCAGTTTGCCTGATGCTTCCGGTTGGTCGCTGCGTAGAAGCCGTTGGAGATCAAGTTGAGGAGCACGCGCGTAATCTCCTGCGGAAAGAGATCGGCCTCGCCGGCGCCCGGATCGTAGGATCGCGCCAGGGTGATGTTGAAGCCGCGCTTCTCGGCGCGGGCGCCGTGGTAGGCGAGATTGAGGCTCTCCTCGACGATGCTGTTCACGTCGACAGGCCGTCGTTCGCCGGAGCCTTCGCGCGAGTGCAGAAGCATATTCTTGACAATCGAGTTGGCGCGCGTTCCGTGCTGGACGATTTTGGAGAGATTGCCTTGCAGCATATCGGCAATCTCGCCGATCTCGGCTCGTAGCGTTTTGTCAAGGCCGGCCCCGGCAAGGGCCTCGCGCAATTCGTCGACAAGCTCGACCGAAACAGCCGAAAAATTGTTCACGAAGTTGAGCGGGTTCTTGATCTCGTGCGCGATGCCGGCCGTCAATTGGCCAAGCGAGGCGAGCTTCTCGGTCTGGACGAGGCGATCCTGCGTGGTCCGTAAACCCTCCAGCGACCTTGCCAGTTCGCGCGTGCGTGACTGTACCTCATCGAAGAGACGCGCATTCTGGATGGCCAGCACCGATTGTGCGCCGAAGGTCTGCAGCAGATTGACAATGCTTTGTGGAAATTCGCCCGGCTCCTTGCGACGGACCACGAGCGCTCCAACGATCCGATTTGCGCCAAGAAGCGGGACCGCTAACAGCGCACGGAACCCGGCGCGTATGATGATGTCGAGGACGGGCGACGCGGATTCGTGCTTGGCGTCGGCAACCTGCACCGGCCTGCGCTGCATCGCTGCGCGACCTATCAGTGTCTCACCCATGCGGACGTTGCGGTCTGTAATTGCTGTGACCAGCTCCTCATCCATGCCGTAGCTGGCGCGCAGCTGGAATTCCTGGCTTGCCTCATCGAACGCATAGATCGTGCCGGCTTCGGTGCCTGAAATTTGGACCGCCTTGGCGATGATCGTGGACAGTACAGTCTGCAGATCGATCGTTGAGTTGACTGCCTGGCTAACGTCACCGAGCGCGCGCAGCTCCTCGATCGATCGGGCCAGCTCGTTGGTGCGCTGCTCGACTTGCCTCTCGAGCCGGTCAGCCGCTTGTGCCCTCTCGATAAGCAGTTCGTTTCGTTCGAGCGTGTTCTTGCGCAAGATCTCGACAACCCCTCCCATCTCGGCGATCTCATCGCTGCCGCCAGTCGGTACGTTGGCCGCAAGATTGCCCTCGGCAATCGCCAACATGCTGCGGCTGAGCGCGGTCAACCGCGAGACAATGCTGCGCCCGACATAGAGCCAGACGATCACGAGGGAACTTAGCAGGCTGAGCACCACAGCGGCGATCAGGATGATCGAGCTCAACCGTTGAACCGCCAGCGCTTCATCATTGGCCTGCGCGATATCGCGCTTGGCAATCGAGACCAGGCTGTCTGCCGCCCGGGTAAGGTTTTCTGCAAGCGCAGTGTTCTCGGTCAGATTGCGCGTCGCCTGGGTCACGATAGCGAGCTCCTGCAACCGCAGCTCCGGAATACTGTTGACCCCCTCGGTGAGGTTACGGAATTCGTCGAGCTTGCCGATCAAGAGCGGCTGCAATCTCGAATCGAGGCCAGTCGTTAACTCTTTGATCTCGCGCAGGGATTGCTGGATACGGAACACCTGCACACGGACGCTGTCGAAATCCTCCGTTGCCGAAATTTGCTGCAGCCTGTCGCTTGCGGAGGTGATCAGGAACTGCACGCGCTGCAGGGCGCGATGCGATGCCGTCGAGCCGGCCAGGCGGCTGCCGGCCGTAGCCCGTTCGTTGGCGCCGAGCCTGGCGTCGTCGATCGCCCTGCGTGCCTGTAAGATCTCGCCGTCGACGACTTGGAGCCAAGGGGTCAACAGGTTTTGACCCTCGCTATGGACAGTGAGCGCGTTGCTCAGATGGCCTCGCCTTAGTGCGCCCACGATCATGCGATCGACGACCAACTTGTCGAGTGAAGCAAGATTGATTTGGAGACGGCTGACTGCCGATCGCATTGCGCCAAGCGCAACGGTGTCGGCGCCGCGATCCTCAAGGCCTTCCAGCAGCGCGGCAAGCTGCTGCATCTCGGCACCGATCTTCCGCGAACTCTCGGCATGATCTGCGGGCGTGGCAGCAGAAAGCAGGGCCGGCGCGGCCGAAACAATCCGTTCGGCCTGTCGCGATACTTCCACCGAGGCCAGGGCGGCGGGCACGCGCCTTGCCGTGATGCGGTCGAGAGCGTGGCCGATATCGCGGAAGGAGAGGATCGCGACGGCCGCGCCGACGACTGCCAAGCCGCTGATCCCAAGGAAGGCGAGCAACAGCCGGTTCGCCACGCCGAGCCGTGACGGTATCCAGGTCCTCACTCTCGGGCCGAGGAACGGTGCTGACCGGCTGGATCTCACCAGGCTCATGTCCGCGCCATGGCCCGACGGTGGCAAGACCCGCGGCCCGTCGCCATGATCAGCCGAATGGATATGGCAGCGCGCGTGCGTTGAGAAACGCGCGTTCCGAAATTTCTCCCCATCGCACGGCCGTCGTCCGGAACTTCATGAAGCTCTCGTAGATCCGACGCGTGAGGTCGTCCTTGCCGGCGGTTTCGATGAGAACCTCGCCGCTGACCTTGCCCAGAGATTGCAGAATTAAGTCGTCCAATTTGCGGATCTCGATATCCGGATTTTTGGCAATTTGCTGGAGCGCGATGGCGTCGTTCGCGGTGAATTCCGCGTATGAATTGGCGTTCTCGGCCGCCGCCGCCGTCTCGACGATGCTGCGCTCCGTGCTGCCAAAGCTGTCCCACAATTTCTTGTTTACCGCTAAGGATATCCCTGCTCCCGGCTCGTGAAAGCCGGGGTAGTAGTAATACTTGGCTGCCTTGTGCAGTCCCAAGGCGGTGTCCACCCAGGGTCCGGCAAATTCGCTTGCGTCGATGGCGCCCGATTGCAGGGATCGGATGATTTCGCCCGCCGGCACATTGACCACGATAGCACCAAGCCGCCGCAGGACCTCGCCGCCAATGCCGGGCATCCGATAGCGCAGGCCTTTGTAGGACTCGATCCCGGTCAGCTCCTTGGTGAACCAACCGCCCATCTGTGGACCGGTATTGCCGCACAAGAACGGCTTGAGCCCGAACCCTGCGCTGAGTTCGTCCCACAACGCCTGACCGCCACCATGGTAGATCCACGCGTTGAGCTCGTTGGCCGTAAAGCCGAATGGAACGTTGCAGAAGTAGGAATATGCGGGGGAGCGACCGGCCCAGGTGATTTCCGACGCGTGGTACATGTCGGCAAGCCCCGACGACACAGCATCGAACAACTCAAAGGCGCCGACCATCTGACCGGCGGCGAACACCTTGACTTGCAGCCGTCCGCCCGAAAGCGCGGCGATGGACTGCGCAACCCGCTCGGCTGACGACTGGAGACCGGGCAGGGTTTTCGGCCAGATCGTGACCATCTTGAGCTCGCGCACGCCCTGGGCGATTGCCGGCATCGGAAAGGCAGAAGCGGAGGCGGCGACCCCAACGCTCGCGCCTGCTACAAATTGGCGGCGGTCCATGGTCTTTCCTTTGTTTGATCGGCAGGGCAGTCGGCACCTGTCTGCTGGAGGCAGCCCAAATCGAAACCTGTCCGCCTTGGTCGGCACATTGGTTCAAGCTCTCTGAGACCGTTCGGCACGCGCGCAACGTGCCAAACTGTAGGCTGGCTGTGTTACAGCGCGGCGCGCTTGACCCCTCGAGACGCCGTCTGCATGTCACCGGACGCGCATGGCGCTGTCTGAGCAATATTGATCACACCCTGCACAACCCGCTACAACCCAAACCGCACGCACCTGGCAGTTGCATTGGGATGGAACGCCCGCTCCGGGTGAGAAGCTGAAACGCTCGAAGCGATCACATCAGGTCAACGTCGCGCCACCATCGGACACGCGGCCGCGCCGGCTCTTGGCAGGTTCGCTCGGAACGTCAGCGCCGCTCGGTGACGAAGCCTCGCTGCAGGGCCGCCAGCCGCTCCAGCGCGGCCTGCGGCAGAGGGCCCTTTTGCACCGCCGCTAACGACTGCTCGAACTGTTGCGGGGTCGCCATTCCGACCAGGATGGTGCCCATCGCCGGCTGCGAGATGGCAAAGCGCGTGGCGGCTTCGGCCAGGCTCGCGGCAAATCCCTCTTCCACGAGCGGCATGAGGCGGCGCGCTTGCTCGAGATCGACGTCGTAGCTGCTGCCGGAGCCGATCGGCTCCGGGGGCGGACTGGCGATCGGGTCGCGTTCAGCCGAGCCGGACAGCGCGCCGCCGGCCAGCACGCGGATGCCGACCACGCCGACGCCCGCCGCCTGCGTATGGTCGAACAGCCTGCCGTAGTCGTGCGCCGGATAGTTCGCCGGAAGGGGAGCGGCGGCCGACGGGTTCAGCATGTTGCAGACCACCTGCGCGCTGTCGAAGACGCGGGCGTCGATCACTTGCTTGAGCGCCGCGGTGTCGCCGATGGCGGTGAGCCCAAGGAAACGCGTCTTCCCCTGCTGACGCAATTTTTCGAAGGCGGGCACGACATCGTCGAGCACCTGGCTTGCGCTGAGCGATCCCTCGCTGCCGCTGACGGTGATGGGATTGTGCAGATGGAAGATGTCCACCCGTTCTGCGCCCAATCGCTCGAGGCTCCCGTCCAGCGATTTGGCCACCGCAGCGCCGATACGGCCGAGCTCGGAGGAGGACAGGCGCACCTTGGTGCCGACGACGACGTTGGCGGGCTTCAGCTTCTTCAGGACGCGGCCAAGAATTCTTCTCCAACTCCCCGTTCCCGTACTGCACCGCGGTGTCGAAGTAGTTCACCCCGGCGTCCAGCGCCCGAGCCACGGCCCGTTCCTGGTCAGTGGGGGTGCCGCGGACCATCAGGCCGCCGACCGCGCCACACCCGAAACCCAGGATCGAGATCTTCATCCCGCTCCGACCGAAGGTCCGCATCTCCATCCCGCGTTCTCCTCTTGCACGAAGGCAGGTGCTATCAGTCGCCAAGTATCGATGGCCGATCAAGCCAAACCTGCCGAAGCCCGCGCCGATTGGGAGAAAGAAAAATGACCGACCTGACAATTCGCGAGGTCCGTACCACCTTGCTGCGGCTGCCATGGGCGGACGATCCCTGGCTCGCCGGGCACGCGCTTGGGCCGATGCGGGACCTGATCGTCGTGGAGGTGGTCACTGCCTCGGGCCTTGCCGGCATGGGTTATCTGCACCTGCTGAACACCTCGCTGCAGGGCACCATCGGCACCTGCATCGGCGAGGCGATGGCGCCGCGGGTCATCGGCCGCGACGCCACCGACATCGAGGCGATCTGGCATGATCTGTGGCGCTCGACGCTGACCAGCGGGCGGGGCGGCGTCACCATGATGGCGCAGTCGGCGATCGACATCGCCTTGTGGGACGTGGTGGGAAAGGGCGCCGGCCTGCCGCTGCATCGGCTGTGGGGCCACTACCGCCGTGACATCCCCACCTACGGCAGCGGCTGCTTCCGCGGTTCGCGCGGCGACGGCATGATCGCCAAGGCGAAGCACTTCGTCGCCCAGGGCTTCAAGGCCATCAAGATGCAGGTGGCGCATGTCGGCGACTTGCGCACCGATCACGACAATGTGCGCCGCATGCGCGACGCGGTCGGGCCGGACATCGACATCATGATCGACGTCAATATGGGCTGGAGCGCCGACGTGGCCATCACCATGGGGCGCAAATTCGAGGACTACGACGTCTACTGGCTCGAGGAGCCGGTGCTTGGCCGACGACTATGCCGGCTATCTGCGCATCGCCGAGGCTCTCGACATGCGCGTGGTCGGCGGCGAGACGCATTTCGGCCGCGCCGACCTCAAGCCGTTCCTCGAAAACCCGCGGCTGCCGATCCTGCAGCCGGACCCGATGCGCGGCGGACTGACGGAGTTGCGCAAGCTCGCGGCCGTCGCCGACACCTGGGGCATGACCATTGCGCCGCATCTCTTCCCGGAGCTCAACGTGCATCTGCTCGCCTCCATCCCCAACGGCATCTGGCTCGAGCATATGGGGCTCTGGACGATCTGTGGGTCGAGCCGGTGCCGGTCGTCGACGGCACGATCCGCGCCCCGGAACGCCCGGGTCACGGCCTCGCATTCAGGCCGGAGGTGATGAAGGACCACGTCGTCCGCTGAGGGGCGGTGGTTCAGCGCATCCGTTTCCTCATTCCGATTCCCTCTTGCGCAAAAGCAGATAACATCAATCGCCAAGCCGTCGCGCTTGCTCTGCAGCACGGGGAGGAACACATGTGCCGCATCTTTGCCGGCCAGTCGCCGGAGACCTATTCGTACAAGACCCGTTCGATCCGCCTCGGAGGCCATTCCACCTCCATTCGGCTTGAAGCCGCGTTCTGGACCATTCTCGAAGAAGTCGCCGCCTCCCAGAGCCTCAGCCTGCCGAAATTCGTGACGACGCTCCACGATGAAGTGCTGGAGCTTGGAGGCGAGACCGGCAATTTCACGTCGCTGCTGCGTTGCGTCTGCCTCACCTATCTCGGCCAGCTCCAAGACAGGCGTGCAACCGGCCGGCCAGTGCCGGCCGAAGCCGGGCTCGGCACCCGATCGAGCCGTCCGAACGCCCACGCGATGTAGTAGGGCGCTACTACCCCGGGCGTTCGGCGAAGGCGTAGCCTCGTTGCCTCGAGGCGCGTCGCCATCGGCCGTTCAAATGCCGGGTGATCAGCGCGTGAGGCCGCTGCGCGACGGATGTCCTGGGGGATCCCATGGCCAAGACGGTGCACGCGATGGTGCGGGTTCTCGATAAATCGCGTTCGACCGACTTCTACAGCCGTGCCTTTGGTCTCGGCGTTGCCGATCGCTTTGCCTTCGACGATTTCACCCTTGTCTACCTGCGCGGCCGAGACTCCGATTTCGAACTCGAGTTGACCGTCAATCATGGGCGTACGGCGCCGTACGCGCTCGGCGACGGCTACGGGCATCTGGCGGTCGTTGTCGACGATCTCGACGCCGAGCACACGAGGCTCGGCAAGGAAGGCGTGCAGCCCGGGCCGATCAAGGACTTCATGCACGAGGGCACCCGGATGGCCCGCTTTTTCTTCGTGCAGGACCCCGACGGCTACAAGATCGAGGTTATGCAAAAGCATGGACGGTATCGCTGACAAGCATGCATCGAGGTTCACCGAGAGGGAGGAAACGACAATGGATCAAAGACGGGCAACCGCACTCGATCGGCGGCAGTTTCTTGCCGGGGTCGGGACCGCGCTCATTGTTTCCGGTGCCGCGGTCATTCACACGGGCGAGGCGTGGGGTCTCGAGGTCAAGAATTTGAAGCCCGAGACCATGCGGACGCTGATCAAGATGGCGCGCGACGTCTATCCGCACGATCGCGTGGCCGATCGTTTCTACGCTGTCGCAATGAAGGGCTATGACGAGAAGGCGGGCACCGATCCCAAGGCCAGGACGATGGTCGAGCAGGGGGTTGCCCAACTCGACGCGCTGGCTCGCAAGCAGCACGGCGTCGCCTATGTCGACGTGGGTTGGGAAGCGGAACGCGTCGCGGTGCTGCGGCAGATGCAGAGCGAGCCGTTCTTCCAGGATGTCCGCGGCGGGCTCATCGCCACCCTCTATAACCAAAAGGAAGTGTGGCCGATGTTCGGCTACGAGGGGGAGTCGGCCTCGAGAGGCGGCTACATCAAGAGCGGTTTCGACGACATCGCCTGGCTGTAACGGCGGACATGACGGGGAAGTGACATGGTTGCGAAATATGATCTGAACGACGACTCGGTCGTCGTCATCATCGGCTCGGGTGCCGGCGGCGGCACTCTTGCAAACGAGCTCGCGCAAAAGAACGTCAAGGTCGTCGTGCTGGAGGCCGGCAAGCGCTTCGAGATCGGCGACTTCGTCAATGACGAATGGGAAAGCTTCATGCAGCTCGCCTGGACCGACATGCGCACGACGTCGGGCTCCTGGCGCGTGCACCGGGATTTTCCGAACATCCCGGCCTGGATCGTCAAGGCGGTCGGCGGCTCGACCGTGCATTGGGCAGGCGCGTCGCTGCGCTTCCAGGAGCACGAGTTCAAGGCGCGAAGCACCTATGGGGAGCTCAAGGGCGCCAACCTGCTCGACTGGCCGATCACGCTTCAAGAGCTCGCGCCCTACTACGCAAAGGCCGAGGACAAGTTGGGCGTGACCCGCACCAACGGCATTCCCGGTCTGCCCGGCAACAACAACTTCAAGGTGATGGCCGCCGGCGCCGCCAAGGTCGGCTACAAGGGGGTCCATTCAGGCCGCATGGCGATCAATTCGGAGCCGCGCGACGGACGCGGCGCCTGCCAGCAGATCGGCTTCTGTTTCCAGGGATGCCTGTCGGGCGCCAAATGGTCGACGCTCTACACCGAGATCCCCAAGGGCGAGGCGACCGGGAAGCTGGAGGTCCGTCCGCAGGCTCACGTCGCGCAGATCGAGCACGACGCGGCCGGCAAAGTCACCGGCGTCGTTTATTTCGACAAGGACGGCAAGCAGCAACGGCAGAAAGCACGCGCCGTCTGCGTCGCCGGCAACTCGCTCGAGACGCCGCGGCTGCTGATGCTCTCTCAATCGAGCAAGTTCCCCAATGGACTTGCCAATTCGTCCGGCCAGGTCGGCCGCAACTACATGCGGCACATGACCGGATCGGTCTACGCGGTGTTCGACCGGCCGGTGCGCATGTGGCGCGGAACGACCATGGCGGGAATCGTCACCGACGAGTCGGTGCACGATCCCAAGCGCGGCTTCGCCGGCGGCTACGAGCTGGAAACATTGTCTCTCGGGCTCCCCTTCCTCGCGGCCTTCCTCGATCCCGGCGCGTGGGGGCGCGAGTTCACGAGCGCGGTGGACGGCTACGAGAACATGGCGGGCATGTGGCTGGTCGGCGAGGACATGCCGCAGGAGAGCAATCGCATCACGCTCGACCCGGCCGCCAAGGACAAATGGGGCCTGCCGGTGGCGAGCGTGCATTTCGACGATCATCCCAATGACGTCGCCATGCGCAACCACGCCTACAAGGCGGGCGGCGCCGTCTACGAGGCGGTCGGCGCCACGCGGGTGTTCCCGACGCCGCCATATCCTTCGACGCACAATCTCGGCACGTGCCGGATGTCGGAGAACCCACGCGACGGCGTCTGCAACAAGTTCGGCCAGACTCACGACATCAAGAACCTGTTCATCTCGGATGGAAGCCAGTTCACGACCGGCGGCGCCGAGAACCCGACCTTGACCATCGTCAGCCTCGCCATTCGCCAGGCCGACTACATCGCCGAGCAGATGGGGAAGAACGCCATCTGATCTCCCGGCGTGGATCGCGGGTCGTCCTGCAATGGCGGGACGGCCCCGACGTCACTGGCCGGGCGGGCTGTTGTCCTGCACGGCCGCGGCCGTCGCCTTGCGGGCGCTGATGGCGTGGCCTGACACCTCGGCGCCCGCGTCGGGCGGCAGCCTCAGCACGAAATAGAGCGACGTGGCCGAGATCAGTCCGAGGATCACGAAGGCCGGCCAGAAATCGGCGGCCTGGGGATCGGCATGGCCGTTGAGCGCCATGCCGGTCTCCAGCGCGAAGGCGCCGAGCGCCACCCCGAGGCTCAGCGACAATTGTTGCGCCACGCCGGTGAGGCTCGTGGCGTAGCTCATGTCCTTGTTGTCCACGTCGGCATAGCTGATCGTGTTGAGCGACGTGAGCTCCAGCGCCCGGAAGCCGCCGCCGATGAACAGGATGAGCAGGATGACGAGGTGCGGCGTCGCCGGCGTGAACAGGCCCATGGCGACGATGAAGACGAGCGCGATGATGCCGTTGACGGTGAGCACGGCCCGGAAGCCGAAGCGGCGCAGGATCTTGGCGCTGAGCGTGCGGATGAAGAGGGCGCCGGCCGCCGTCGCGAAGGTCAGGAGGCCCGACTCCCAGGCGCTCATGCCGAAGCCGACCTGGAACATCAGCGGCAACAGAAATGGCGTGGCGCCGACGGCGATGCGGAACAGCGAGCCGCCGATGACGCCGGCCTTCATCGTCGGAATTTTCAAGAGCGTCAGCTTGAGCACTGGCGTCGCGACCCGCCGCGCGTGCCGCAGATAGAGCCAGATGAGCGCGGCGCCGACCGCGATGCAGGCGGCCGATCCCTCGATGGCCACGAGATAGCGCCCGCCGGTGGCGAGGCCGAGCATCAGGACGGCGAGGCCGGCACCCACGAGGACGAAACCGGTGAGATCGAACGGCGCCACGTCTTCCTCCCGGACGTTCTCGATGAAGGCGGTGGCCAGCACGATGCCGAGGATGCCGAACGGGATGTTGATGAGGAAGATCAAGCGCCAGTCGAAATAGGTGGCGATGAAGCCGCCGAGCATGGGGCCGAAGACCGGCCCGACGGTGGCCGGCATGGCGAGCAGCGCGAAGGCGCGCACCATCTCGGACTTGGGCACGCTGCGCAGGAGCACGAGGCGGCCGACCGGCACCATCATGGCGGCGCCCATGCCCTGGAAGAAGCGGGCGCCCACGAAGGCGACGAGCGACGTCGACAGGGCGCAGAGCACCGAGCCGACCAGGAACACGGCGATGGAGGCGCGGAACACGGTGCGCGCGCCGAGCTTGTCGGCCATCCAGCCGCTGATCGGAATGAACACCGCAAGGCTGACGAGATAGGAGGTCAGCGCCAGCTTCAGCGCGATGGGATCCTCGCCGATGCTGCGGGCGATCACCGGCAGGGCCGTCGCGATGACGGTGGAGTCGGTGTTCTGCATGAACAGCGCGCAGGCGACGATCAGCGGGACAAGGACGTTGCGCGGCACGGAACCCGGCTGGGTGAAGGATTGGTGACAGAGGACGGATAGCCGATCTTCGTGCATCCGTCTCCACGTCGGCTGCAGAGACGTCTGGGCCACGGACTCTCAACGGCTTTTGGGCCGCGGACCTTCAACGGCTTTCCGTCGTCGTCCCTCGGGTCTCTGTCGTCTGTCTTTCGTCGTCTGCCCGGCGATGTCCCGACACCTCGGCGCCGGCGTCGGGCGGCAAATGGATGGCGAAGAGGACCGCGGCCGCCGACACCAGGCCGACGGTGAGGAAGGCCGGCCAGAAGTCGTCCGCCGTCGCCACCGCGTCGCCGTGCCAGTTCAGCGTGTATTGTAGCACGGCGCCGCCGATCGCGACCCCGAGACTGAGGGCCAGCTGCTGCGAGACGCTCGACAGGCTCGTGGCGTAGCCCATGTCGCGGCTGCTGACATCGGCATAGCCGATGGCGAAGAGGCCGGCGAACTGGATCGAGCGCAGGAAGCCGCCGACGAGCAGCACGAGCGAGATGAACCAGTGCGGCGTCCCTGGCGTGAAGAAGCCGCTCACCGCGATGAAGGCGCCGCCGGTGATGCCTGACAGGATGAGGATGGTCTTGAAGCCGAAACGGCGGAAGAGCCGCGAGATGCCGATGCGGCTGGCGATGGCGCCGATGCTGCCCGCAAAGGTGATGACGCCGGACTGGAAGGCCGTCAGCCCGAAGCCGACCTGCAGCATCAGCGGCATGAGGAAAGGGGTTGCGCCGACGCCGACCCGGAACAGGAAGCCGCCCATCACGCTCGCCCGGAATGTGTGGATGCCGAGCAGCGACAGCTTCATGACCGGGCTCGGCGTGCGACGCGCGTGCAGCACGTAGAGGGCGAGGGCGATACCGCCGGCGACGATGCAACCGAGCGAGCCTTCCGCGGGGAGGAGGAAGCGGCCGCCGGTCGCCAGCCCGAGCATCAGGAAGGCAAGGCCCGTTCCGACCAGCAGGAAGCCGGCCACGTCGAGGGGTGGCACCTCCTCGTCGCGGATATTGTCGATGTGGATCGTCGCCAGCACGATGCCGAGAGCCGCGAACGGGACGTTGACGAAGAAGATCCAGCGCCAGTCCAAATAGGTGGTGAGGAAGCCGCCGATGAGCGGGCCCACCATGGGCCCCATCATGGCGGGGATGGTCAGGAAGGTCAGCGCCGTGACCAGCTCGGATTTCGGCACGCTGCGCAGCACGATCAGCCGCCCGACCGGCACCATCATGGCGCCGCCGATGCCCTGCAGGAAGCGCGCCCCCACGAAGGCGAGGAGCGAGTTCGAGGCGGCGCACAAGAGCGAGCCCAGCACGAAGACCAGCATCGACAGGCGGAAGACGGTGCGGGCGCCGAGCTTGTCGGCCATCCAACCGCTGATCGGGATGAAGATGGCGACGCTCACGAAATAGGAGGTGAGCGCCAGCTTCAGCGCCACCGGGTTCTCGTCGAGGCTTTGGGCGATGGACGGCAGGGCCACCGCCACCAGGGCCGAATCGGCATTCTCCATGAAGAGCGCCGAGGCCACGATGAGGGGCACGAGGACCGCGCGCTGCACTGGATATCGGCCCTTTGTCGGAAAATGGCTCGGTTTCGGCCCGGTCTAGCACGGCCGAGTCCGCCGGCAAGGGCGGCTCTCGGGCAGGCTTTGTGGCTATGCACAGGTCCCCTGAAGCTGCCCCGCACGAGCGCTTTGCTCCCGGCGCCCGGCCGTGCTAAGGCCAGCCGTCAACATCGCCCCTGCCGGGGCGGTTTCCTTTTAGACGGCGGGCTTTACGCCGAGAATCGGAAGTTGACATGCCCAAACCAAATGGCGGCTCTCTTCGCGAAGGGCTCACCTTCGACGATGTCCTGTTGCTTCCCGGCGCCTCCGAGGTGATGCCCAGCGAGGTGGACATCCACACCCGCCTCACCAAGACGATCTTGTTGAACCTGCCGATCATCGCCTCGGCCATGGACACGGTGACGGAGTCGCGCATGGCCATCGCCATGGCGCAGAACGGCGGTCTCGGGGTCATTCATCTCAACCTCGATCCCGTGCAGCAGGCTGCCGAGGTTCGCCTGGTCAAAAAATTCGAGTCCGGCATGGTCGTAAACCCGGTCACCATCCATCCCGACGCGACCCTGCGGGATGCCTTCGAGCTCATGAAGCAGCACACCATCTCGGGCATCCCGGTCGTCGAGAAAGGCAGCGAGAACGGCAAGCTGGTCGGCATCCTCACCAACCGCGACGTGCGCTTCGCCACCAATCTCAGACAGCCCGTCTCCGAGCTGATGACCAAGGATCGCCTGATCACCGTGCGCGAAGGGGTGAGCCAGGACGAGGCCAAGCGCCTCCTGCACCAGCATCGCATCGAGAAGCTGCTCGTCGTCGACGACCGCTACCGCTGCATCGGTCTGATCACCGTCAAGGACATCGAGAAGCAGATCACCTATCCCAACGCCGCCAAGGACGAGCACGGGCGGCTCAGGGTGGCGGCGGCGACGACGACCGGGGAGGCGGGGTTCCGCCGCTCCGAGGCGCTGATCGACGCCGGCTGCGACGTGATCGTCGTCGACACCGCGCACGGCCATTCCAAGCGCGTGCTCGACACCGTCAACCGCATCAAGAAAATGTCCAACGCCGTGCAGATCGTCGCCGGCAACGTGGCGACGGCGGACGGCACCAAGGCGCTGATCGACGCCGGCGCCGACGCGGTCAAGGTCGGCATCGGGCCCGGAACCATCTGCACGACGCGCATCGTCGCCGGCGTCGGCGTGCCGCAGCTCACCGCCATCATGGATGCGGTCGGCGCCGCCAAGGCCCAGAACGTGCCGGTGATCGCCGACGGCGGCATCAAATATTCCGGCGACCTCGCCAAGGCGCTGGCGGCGGGAGCCGAATGCGCCATGATCGGCTCGCTGCTGGCCGGCACCGAGGAAAGCCCCGGCGAGGTCTTCCTCTACCAGGGCCGCTCCTACAAGGCCTATCGCGGCATGGGCTCGGTGGGCGCCATGGCGCGCGGCTCCGCCGACCGCTACTTCCAGCAGGACATCAAGGACGCCATGAAGCTGGTGCCGGAAGGCGTCGAGGGGCAGGTGGCCTACAAGGGCGTCGTCTCCAACGTCCTGCACCAACTGGCCGGCGGCCTCGCGCCGCCATGGGGTATGTCGGCGCCACCTCGCTCGCCGACCTGCGCGCCAAGGCGGAATTCGTGCGCATCACCAATGCCGGCCTGCGCGAGAGCCACGTGCACGACGTGATCGTCACGCGCGAAAGCCCGAACTATCCGACCGGCATATGAGGGCGGCCACGTCGATCCTCTGGCCGCTTTTGGCGCAGGTCGGCTGGACGGTCTTTCTCTACGCCTGGCTGACGGCGGCGCGATCCGCGGCGGTGAAGCGCGGCGAGGTGGCATACGCCTCATTCGCGCTCGGCCGCGACGAGCCGGCGCCCATCGCCCGCATCACTCGCAATCTCGCCAATCAATTCGAGCTGCCGACGCTGTTCTTCGCTCTCGTGGCGCTGCTCGTCGCCCTCGACCGGGTGACGCTCGTCGATCTCGTGGCAGCCTGGATATTCGTCGCCGGCCGCGTCATCCATACGCTCGTGCAGACGCTGACCGACGACGTGCCCCTGCGCGGCCGCGTCTTCATGATCAATTTCCTTGCGGTGATGGCGCTGGTCGGCCACGTTGCGCTCTTGGCGATCGATGGCGTCGGTGCCGTCAGGGGCGTCAACCTTTAGGAGAACAGCGACATGATGCGCGTGGCGGCCGTCATCCCGGCCTTCGTCCAGGTCGGGCTCACGTTCTTCCTGATGTTCTGGATGGGTTATCTCCGCTTGGGTGCATTGAAGCGCCGCGAGGCGCGGGTCGCCGACACCGCTCTCAATGAGCCCAATTGGCCGGCGCGACCGACGCAGGTGGCCAACGCGCTGAGGAACCAGTTCGAGTTCCCGGTGCTCTATTTCGCCCTCGTGCCGCTGGCCATCATCTTCCAGAAGGCCGACCTGCTGTTCGTCGTCCTGAGCTGGCTGTTCGTGCTGGCACGCGTTGCGCACGCTTATGTCCACGTGACATCCAACCATGTACCGACGCGCTTTCGCGTGTTCCTGCTCGGCGCTGTCGTGCTGCTGGTCATGTGGATCATTTTCGCGCTGCAGGTCCTCACCGGTCTGTGATGATTGCCGCTGCCCGTATCTCGGCGGCCATCGAAGTTCTCGGCGACATCGAGGCGCGCCGCCGGCCGGCGGCCGATGCGCTGAAGGATTGGGGGCTCGCGCACCGCTTCGCCGGCTCCAAGGATCGCGCCGCCATCGCCAGCCTCGTGTACGACGCCCTGCGCCGCAAGGCGTCGAGCGCGTGGGTCATGGGCGCGCCGACGCCGCGCGCCGTCATGCTCGGCACGCTGCGCCTGGCGCGCGGGCTCGATGCGGCGGCCGTCGGCGGCGCTGTTTTCAGGCGAACGGTTTGCGCCGGACCCGCTCAGCGACGACGAGCGCGCGGCCTTGGAGAAGCCCGATCTGTCGGCGGCGCCGCCGCACGTGGCGCGGGGACTTCCCCGAATGGCTGACGCCCGGCCTGTCACGCATGCTCGGCGACGATCTCGTCATCGAGATGCAGGCGCTGGCGGCCCGCGCGCCCCTCGATGTCCGCGCCAACGATCTGAAGACGACGCGCCAAAAGGTGCAGGAGACGCTCGCCCATCTCAATCCCGCCGAGACGCCCTGGTCGCCGCTCGGCCTTCGCTTCCCGCTCGGCGAGGACGGGCGCGGCCCGGCCCTTCAGGCGGAGGCGGCCTTCGCCAAGGGCTGGTTCGAGGTGCAGGACGAGGGCTCGCAGCTCGCCTGCCTGTTCGCCGAGGTGCATTCGGGCGAGCAGGTGGTGGACCTCTGCGCCGGGGCCGGCGGCAAGACGCTGGCGCTGGCCGCCGCTCATGCAGGGCAGGGGGCAGATCTTCGCCACCGACATCGACGCGCGGCGCTTGCAGCCGATCTATGACCGCATCACCCGCTCGGGCGCCCACAACATCCAGGTCAGGGCGCCGAAGGGCCGCTGGGCGCCGGGCGGTCCCGATCCGCTCGCCGACCTCGAGGGCAAGGTCGACTGCATCTTTGTCGACGCGCCGTGCACCGGCTGCGGCACGTGGCGGCGCAACCCCGACGCCAAGTGGCGGCTGCGCCCCGGCGCGCTGGTCGAGCGCATCAAGGACCAGACGGTGGTGCTCGACCGCGCCGCGCGGCTCGCCAAGCCCGGCGGGCGCATCGTCTACGTGACCTGCTCGCTGCTCGCCGAGGAGAACGACGAGGCGGTGGCTGGCTTCTTGAAGCGCCACGAGGGCTTTGTCGTCCTGCCGGTGGAGGAGATCGATGCCGGCCGGCACCTGGCCGATGCGGTGCTCAAGACCGGGCACGGCTGGCAGCTGACGCCGCTGCGCACCGGCACCGACGGCTTCTATGTGGCGGTGATCGGCGCGGTGCCGTTTTCGTGATTCTGGTTTAGGGTGGGCGGCGGAATGCCGGACCAATCAGCGTGATGTCGAGGCGCGTTTGCCCTCCCCTTGAGGGGGAGGGTCGATCAGCGAGCGCAGCGAGCTGATCGGGGTGGGGTGAACGATCGCGATCTCGCCGTCACCCCACCCCGATGCTCCCTCGCTTTGCTCGGGAACATCGACCCTCCCCCTCAAGGGGAGGGTCAGGAGGGGGCCGCCCATGCAAGGCAAGGTCATCGTCATCACCGGCGCCACGTCCGGCATCGGCGCCGTCGCGGCCGAGCGCCTCGCCGAGATGGGCGCCCGCCTCGTCATCGTGGCGCGCGACAAGGCCCGTGCCGATGCGCTGCTCCAGAAGCTGAAGCCGCCTGCTGCGGGCCGGCACAGCGTCCACCTCGCCGACCTGTCGCGGCTCGCCGACATGAAACGCGTGACCGCGGAGATCGCGGCGGCCGAGCCGCGCATTGACGTGCTCGTCAACAATGCCGGCGCCATCTTCGGCAGCCGCCAGGTGACCGACGACGGCTTCGAGCGCACCTTCGCGGTCAACCATCTCGCCTATTTCGTGCTGACCAACGGCCTGCTCGACAATGTGAAAGCGGCGGCGCCGGCCCGCATCGTCTCGACCGCGTCGGATGCCCATCGCGGCGCCAAGCTCGATTTCGCCGACCTGCAATCGGCGGACGGCTACTCGGCCTACACCGCCTACAAGCGCTCCAAGCTCGCCAACATCCTGTTCACCCGCGTGCTCGCCAAGCGGCTCTCCGGCACCGGGGTCAGCGCCACCTGCCTGCATCCGGGCTTCATCGCCACCCGCTTCGGCGACGAGGCGGGCGGCTGGTTCGCCTATGCGGTGCGGGCGGCAAAATTCATCGCCGCCAGGAAGCCGGCGGCCGGGGCCGAGACGCTCATCTATCTGGCGTCGGCGCCGGAGGCGGGGGGCGCCACGGGCGGCTATTTTCAGGACTGCCGCCTGACCCGGCCCGACCGCAATGCCGAGAACGACATCGCGGCCGACCGGCTGTGGGCCGAGACCGCCAAGCTCACAGGGGTAGGGTAGGGCGCGCATGAGGCCACGCGCGATCACCCTCCCCATCCGATGTCGGCAGAGCCGACATCGGCACAATAATGGGCAAGTCGGGCAGGCCCGACTTGCCTGGGGGAGGGTCGGCGCGAACGCGTCAGCGTTCGAGCCGGGGTGGGGTGATTCATTCGGAGGAATCGTGTTTCCCACCCCACCCCGATGATCCTTCGCTTGCTCAGGATCATCGACCCTCCCCCTCGAGGGGAGGGTAAGCTTGCGGCGCCAGCCAAGGCTTGGATAAGTCGTCGCACCGCGTTGCAGGCGCCCCCGTCATGGCATAATCCGGGATATGGAAGCCCAAGCCAAAAACCAAGCCAAGCATCACCCCAAGCCAGCCCCCGCCCAGGACTCCGTGCCGGCCACCGACGCGGCCCAGCACGACAAGATCCTCATCGTCGACTTCGGCAGTCAGGTGACGCAGCTCATCGCACGGCGCGTGCGCGAGGAGGGCGTCTATTCCGAGATCGTGCCCTTCAACAAGGCGGCCGAGGCCTTTGCGGCCATGAAGCCCAAGGGCGTCATCCTGTCGGGCGGCCCCGCCTCGGTCACCGATGACACGACGCCCCGCGCACCGGCAGCCATCTTCGAGGCGGGCGTCCCCGTCCTCGGCATCTGCTACGGCGAGCAGGCCATGGCCGCCCAGCTCGGCGGCGAGGTCGAGGGTGGGCACCATCGCGAGTTCGGCCGCGCCGAGGTCGAGGTCATCGCCGACAGCGCGCTGTTCGAAGGCGTGTGGACCAAGGGCGAGCGCTATCCGGTGTGGATGAGCCACGGCGACCGCGTCACCCGCCTGCCCAAGGGTTTTGAAGTCATCGGCGTTTCCGAGAACGCCCCCTTCGCGGCGGTGGCCGATCCGCGCCGGCGCTTCTTTGCCGTGCAGTTCCACCCCGAGGTCGTGCACACCCCGCATGGAGCGGCGCTCTTGCGCAACTTCGTGCGCAAGATCGTCGGCGCCACAGGCGACTGGACCATGCGGGCCTTCCGGGCCGAGGCGGTGGCGCGCATCCGGGCCCAGGTGGGCGAGGGCCGCGTCATCTGCGGCCTCTCGGGCGGCGTCGACAGCGCCGTGGCGGCCGTGCTCATCCACGAGGCGGTGGCCGAGCAGCTCGTCTGCGTGTTCGTCGATCACGGCCTGCTCCGCGCCGGCGAGGCCGAACAGGTCGTGACGCTGTTCAAGGAGAGCTACAACATCCCGCTCCTGCACGTGGAGGCCGAGCGGCTCTTCCTCGAGGCGCTGGAAGGCGTCACCGACCCCGAGCAGAAGCGCAAGATCATCGGCAAGCTGTTCATCGACGTGTTCGAACGGGAGGCCAGGAAGCTCGGCGGCGCCGACTTCCTCGCCCAGGGCACGCTCTATCCGGACGTGATCGAGAGCGTGTCGTTCACCGGCGGGCCGTCGGTGACCATCAAGAGCCACCACAATGTCGGCGGCCTGCCCGAGCGCATGAACATGAAGCTCGTCGAGCCGCTGCGCGAACTCTTCAAGGACGAGGTCAGGGTGCTGGGGCGCGAGCTCGGCCTGCCCGAGAAGTTCGTGAGCCGCCACCCGTTCCCGGGGCCGGGCCTCGCCATCCGCTGCCCCGGCGGCATCACCAAGGAGAGGCTCGACATCCTGCGCAAGGCCGACGCCATCTATCTCGAGGAGATCCGCCGCGCCGGCCTCTACGACGACATCTGGCAGGCGTTTGCGGTGCTGTTGCCGGTGCGCACGGTGGGCGTCATGGGGGACGACCGCACCTACGACTATGTCTGCGCGCTGCGCGCCGTCACCTCCATCGACGGCATGACGGCCGACTTCTACCCCTTCGACACGGCCTTCATCGGCCGCGTCGCCACCCGCATCATCAACGAGGTGCGCGGCATCAATCGCGTCACTTACGACGTGACGTCGAAGCCGCCCGGGACGATCGAGTGGGAGTGACCGACGTGCATCAATCCCGCCTCTGCGCCGTGCTGATCGACTGCAAGACCGATGATGTGGACGCGGCGGCCGCTTTCTGGGCCGAAGCGCTCGGTCGGCCGGTCGATCCCGGCCACCCAGGGACCCGTGGCGGCTATCGGATGCTGGAGACCCCGCCCGACGAGCCGATCGTGCAGATCCAGCGGGTGGACCACGAGAGCCGGGTCCACCTCGACATCGAAACCGACGACATCCCCGCGGAGGTCGCGCGGCTCGAACAGCTTGGGGCTAGGGTCGCAAGACGCCTGGAGCGCTGGGTCGTGATGGAGGCGCCGACCGGCCAGCGATTCTGTGTGGTGCGCGTGCAGCGCCCGGGGTTCCCGAAGAACGCCAACCGTTGGGGCTGAGTGACGTGACGTCCAAGCCGCCCGGAACGATCGAGTGGGAGTAGGGGAGGCGCGCTGCCCCCGCCCGCCGCTGGCTTGGCGCGGCATGAGTGATCTGGCTGGATTCGGCCCGCGGGCCATGCACGAGATCGTGTCGAGCCAAGGATGCCTACCGGTCGCCATGGTCTTTTGGTAGGGTGGCCGCGCGATGGAGTCGCGAGGTTCAATTCATGAAGATCGAGATCGAATATTGCGGCAAGTGAGGATATGAGCCGCGCGCCCGTGCGGCGCGGGAACTCGTCCTCAAGCTGCGACCCTCGGCGGAAGTCAGTCTCCGCCGATCCGGCGGTGGCGTCTTCGAAGTCAGCGTCGACGGCCGGCTTGCGTTCTCGAAGAAAGCGGCGGGTCGGTTCCCCAGCGACGAAGAACTGGCTGGCTGTCTGGGCTGAACGCCAGTCGCACGATCACTGATTTCGCGTTTGGCCGAAGCAGCCCCGGGGGCGCTACCCCTTCGAGGCGGCCTGCATCGGCCGCGTCGCCACCCGCATCATCAACGAGGTGCGCGGCATCAACCGCGTCACCTACGACGTGACCTCGAAGCCCCCCGGCACCATCGCGTGGGAGTAGGGGGTCGGCGCGGCTATTCGGCGGCCACCGCCGGGCGGCGGTTGAACACCATGTCACGCAGGCGCGGCGAGCCGCCACGCACCCGCGATGGCGGCGGGGGCGGCGTCTCGGTGGCGAGCGAGGGATAGGAGCCGCGCTGCGGCCCTGCCGCCCGCTCCAGTTCCTTCATCTCGCGCTCCATGCGCTCGAGCACGTCGACATCGGCGGCGATGCGCGGCGCCATCGGCGCCACCGGCTCGGGCTTGCAGCGCAGGGCCAGTTCGCTCGCGTGGTCGAGGATCTCGTTGAACTCGGACTTCAGCTCGTCGATGGCGCGGCTTACCTCTTCGCGCTTGACCAGCAGCATCGCCGAGGGCGGCAGCCGCAGCTCGACGCGCGCGGCCCCGGTGGTGCCGATGCTCACCGAGGCTTCGGCGTCGCCGTTGGCGTCGACCGGCAGCGACTCGATGGCCGCGACATCGTTTTGAAGTCCGGCGAGCCGTTGTCCGAGCTTGCTGATGATGCTGACGGAATCGGCAAAGGTCTTGAAGCGACTATTATCGGATGCGTCCTGCATTGATTACTCCTACTCTCCGATGAACCCCCAGAATTCAGTCTCGCAACCGCCGATCAGTCTCCGCCGCAGGACAGAGGCGATCGCATCCCCACGCTCTTCGTCGGCCAACCTTCAGCGTATTGCCTCCAAGTCGATGCGCTATCGATACGCTGAGGACGCGGCCGTCAAAGCAACCGGTCAGTCAATACCACATCGGCGATGCAATACGTCAACTGACGCGAATGCAACCCCCGTCCCCGGTGGGGACCAACATTGGCTGATGACCCTAGCTTGAGCTTCTCCTGGCGCAACATCTACTCGCCGACGGCGGCCGTTGCGGTCGTTCGGTCGCGCCGCGTGGTTAGCCGGCGCGGTTAATTACGGCAGGAATATCGGCCAATCGCCGGGTTTCGGCCCTGTTTCAGTCCTAAGAAGCACGTGTGCCCTGTGTGAAATCCCTCGCCGCCCGTCTCGCCGGCCGCCCGATGTCACGCTAGCGTCACCGGATGCCGGGGCCGCTGGGGGGCGTTCCATCAGCGAAAGGTCAGGCCATGCCGACGATCGCCACCAAGGACGGCGTCGAGATTTTCTACAAGGACTGGGGCGCCGGTCGCCCCATCGTGTTCAGCCACGGCTGGCCGCTGTCGGCGGACGACTGGGACGCGCAGATGCTGTTCTTCCTCGGCAAGGGCTTTCGGGTGATCGCCCATGACCGGCGCGGCCACGGTCGTTCCACCCAGACCGGCGGCGGCCATGACATGGATCACTACGCCGACGATCTCGCGGCGCTGACCGCGCATCTCGACCTGAAGGATGCCGTGCATGTCGGCCACTCCACCGGCGGCGGCGAGGTGGTGCATTACATCGCGCGCCACGGCGAAAGCCGGGTGGCGAAGGCGGCGATCGTCAGCGCGGTGCCGCCGCTGATGCTGAAGACGGCGGCCAATCCGGGCGGCCTGCCCAAGGAGGTGTTTGACGGACTGCAGGCGCAGCTCGCCGCCAACCGTTCCCAGTTCTATTACGATCTGCCGGCCGGCCCGTTCTATGGCTTCAACCGGCCGGGCGCGAAAGTCTCGCAGGCGGTGATCTTGAACTGGTGGCGTCAGGGCATGATGGGCGGCGCCAAGGCGCACTATGACGGCATCGTCGCCTTCTCGCAGACCGACTTCAGCGACGATCTGAGGAAGATCAACGTGCCGGTGCTGGTGATGCACGGCGACGACGACCAGATCGTGCCCTATGCCGATTCCGCGCCGCTGTCGGCGAAGCTCTTGAAGAACGGCACGCTGAAAACCTACAAGGGCTTCCCGCACGGCATGCCGACGACGCAGGCCGACACCATCAACGCCGACCTGCTGGCTTTCATTCGCGGCTAGAGGTTGCGCGGCAGCGTCGAGGAGAGTGACCCGCCATGCGCGCAGCCATCTTCAGGAACGGGGCCATCGTCACCGGCGAGGTGCCGGAGCCGGTGCCGGGCGCCGGCCAGGTGCTGGTCCGGACGCTCGCCTGCGGCATCTGCGGCTCCGACCTGCATGCGGCCAAGCACGCCCGCCGCATGGCCGATCTCGCCCGCCACATCCCCGGCCGCAGACCGATGGATCTCAAGCGCGACATCGTCATGGGCCACGAATTCTGCTGCGAGGTGGTCGACCATGGCCCGGCGACCGACAGGCGGCTCAAGCCCGGCACCCGCGTCACCTCGATCCCGGCGCTGATGTCCGCCGCCGGTCCCACCGGCATCGGCTATTCCAACGACAATGTCGGCGGCTATGCCGAGCGCATGCTGCTCTGCGAGGCGCTGCTCATCCCGGTGCCGAACGGGCTTGCGCCCGAGCATGCGGCCCTCACCGAGCCGCTCGCCGTCGGCCTGCACGCCGTCGAGAAGGCGGCCGTGCGCGGCGGCGAGGTGCCGCTGGTCATCGGCTGCGGCCCCGTCGGGCTCGCGGTCATCGTCGGGCTCAGGCTGAAGGGCCTGGCGCCGATCGTCGCGGCCGACTTCTCGCCGGGCCGTCGGGCGCTTGCTGCGACGATGGGGGCCGACATCGTCGTCGACCCGGCTGTCGCGGCGCCGTTCGCGACCTGGGCCGCGCATGCCGCCATGACGGAGGCGGAGAAAGCGGCGCGACCGCCCATGCAGGCGTGGCTACCGGCGCTCAAGCCGGCGCTCATCTTCGAATGCGTCGGCGTGCCCGGCATCATCCAGCAGGTGTTCGAGGGCGCGCCGCGCGATGCCCGCATCGTCGTTGTCGGCGTGTGCATGGAGAGCGACCGCGCCGAGCCGATGCTCGGCATCGTCAAGGAGCTCGCCGTGCAATACGTCCTCGGCTACACGCCGGCCGAGTTCGCGAGCGCGCTTACGCTCATCGCCGACGGCGCGGTCGACGCCGGGGCGCTCATCACCGGCAAGGTCGGGCTCGACGGCGTGGCGGGCGCCTTCGCCGACCTCGCCAACCCGGAGCGGCACACGAAGATTCTCGTCGAGCCGTGGCGGTGAGGGGCGTGCTCCCAATCCCCTTGCGCGACGAGATTCACGTATCTGGCGCCACGTTTTGAGCGGACTGATCCCTCCCCTTCAGGGGAGGGTGGCTCCAGCGCGCAACGCGCGCTGAGCCGGGGGGGTCGCGAATGTTCGACCAATGCGACCCCCTCCGGCCGCGCTTTTCAGCGCGGCCACCTCCCCCTAGAGGGGGAGGATCAGCGCGGCCAGCGGCTCGACCAACGACTGGCGTAGCGACATCGACAGCTGCCCGCCGGGGCCTCACGCCGCCTTCATCAGCCCGAGCTGCTGCAGCGCGGTGACGCCGTCGTCGAGGCCGATCTCCTCGACGATCTTGCCGCCCTTGAGCCGCAGCACCGTCGTGCCGGTGAAATGCATCTTGCGGCCGCTGGCCGGCGGCAGCGCGCCCATCAGGAAGTCGCTGAAGGCCGGGCCCTTGTGGGTGCCGCCGCCTTCCCAACGGCCGACCACATAATCGCCCTCGGCGATGAGATCGGCAGTGCCCCAGAATTTCAGGTCCGGGAAGGCGCGGCGGAAGTCGGTCATGAACGCCTTGATGTCGTCGCGGCCGCGGCGCGGCTCGTGCAGCGAATATTTGAGCAGCATGTCGGGGGCGGCAAGGTCGTCGACGACGCCGAGATTGCATGTCTCGCCCCAGAATTCCGTGAACCAGCGGCCGACGATGGCCTTGTTGTCCTGTTCCTTGCTCATCTTGCGGTCCCTTCCGTGCGATTGCTGATGGCCAAGACTTAGGGGGTGGGGCGCGCCGGCGCGCTCCGCTTCTTGTGCTCGCATCGGAATGCCCCGCGACAGCGTCGCGCCAGTCGTAATGTGCGCCGCCGCACAGACGACCCCCGACGATGTGTTCCACAACACGCGCACTGGGATCAGCGGGCAGGAGAACCCCATGAGCGATGCAGCGACGATGTACGAGACGCGTGAGGCCATCGCGACGCAGGTCGCGCGGGCGGAACGGTTGCGCGGCAGTGGTCTGCCGGGGCTCGCTGCCTTCTCGCCCCTGGCGCTCTATGCCGGCATCGCTCTCGCCATCGTCATCGGGGCGGCCGTCAATATGACGGGACCCACGCCGACGCCCGCGACGGCCAACGTCCCCGCCCAGCTCGCCAAGGCGCGGTAGCCTCTCTCTTCTTTGCTCGATGGCGCCGGCGGCTGGGGTGGATGGCGCGGCTTTTCGCGACGCTGCTGCGGCATCGTCAGGCCGTCACTTCTCACCGTTCGCATCTTGCCGGAGTCGGTCCGAATTGGTCGGCCGTAGCTCTCAGTAGCACTAGCGGCGCTTCGGTCGCACCGGGGTGGTCTGCTGCTCCGGATGGCCCCAAGGGACGTTCACCACCACTCTTGGTCACCCCGTGCGCGCCGCAGCGCAAGCGTGACCCCCATCGCTTGGGCTTGATGCCGGGCTGCGGTGCGGCACCGTAAGTCGGGCTTGCCCGACTTACGCATGAGATGAGCCGATCTCGGGCGAGCCCGAGATCGGTTGCACGGGGCGGCGGATGCCATGGCGTCCCGTGTCTGCATCGCACCACGCGTTCACACACCTGCGATTGTGTCGCGCGTGCTGCGATGCGCACGGGATGACCCGAGCCTTACGCACGCCCACGGCGAGCCAGCATGCTGGCGCAAGCCCGATCAACCCCAGTCGCGGCCGAGGTGGATGAGCCACAGGCTGCCAATCGTGTAGAGGGCGCAGACGCCCAAAGCGATCGCCAAGTCGAATGCGTCGAACATAGGACATCCTCCTCCGCCCCAGATCGGGAGGTTTACTGATCCCCCATGCAATCGGACGGCGAGGCGGGTGTCTGTGCGGGCGCGCACACCGGCCACAGGGGGAGGCTGGGCGGGGCCGTGAGCGGCGTGCGCAAGCGCACGCACCCTCTCCCTCGAGGGCGGGCGGGTGAGGGGGGTGCTGCCCCCGGCTCTCTGTTCGTCATGGCCGTCCCCGGACTTGATCCGGGGATCGGTCCCGGCCATCCACGCCTTCGATCAGGCAGGAAGTCGTGGATGCCCGCGACAAGCGCGGGCATGACGCGCGTAGCATCCCACCGGCCCTAACCGCCCGCCCCCGCTCAGCGGCGCCGGTCAAAATTCCGCAAGGTGTCGTCCAAATTCTTGCGGATCTGCCGCAGCTTCTCGTCGAGCGCCCGCTGCTCCTCGTCCCGGCGCTGCTCCTCCTGCGCCCACTTCTCCCGCGCCTCGCGGGCGGCGATCTGCCCCTTCGTCGCCCAGACACCGAGGAGGTTCCCCAGCACGACCGCGATGCCGACGAGCGGCACGGCGATCTTGGCCGCCTCCCAGGCGGGCCAGGTCCTGGCCCGCTCCTGCGGGGCCGGGATGCCGGGGGGCGGCGGGGGCGCGCCCTCGCGTCGGCCGAGCATGCTCCTGACGGCCGGCACCAGCCGCCGCGGCGGCGGCGCCGTCTTGCCGTCGCCCGCCGCACCTGCCGCGGCGCCGCGAAAGGCCCGCCAGCGCGCTTCCACGGCGGCGCGCAGCGTCTCCCGGTCGACCGAGACGCTCTCGTGGTGGAGCGCCATCTGCACAACGTCGCCCTTCGGCACGAAGGTGCCGCCCCAATAGGGGCCGCGCATGAAGAGCGAGTCGAGGTGGACGTGGGCGTCGTAGAACGCCTTCGGCACCAGGATGACGGTCACGTCGTGGAACACCACCTCGCGCGTATAGCGAAGCCAGACGCGCAGCGTGATGTCGATCGTGTCGAGGCCTTCGATCTCGCGCCACGGCACCAGCACGTGCTTCACCGCGGCGAAGCGATAGTGCACGCCCTGCGGCGAGAGCACGAAGAGGGGCTTGCCCGGCCGCAGACGCCGCACGATCGCCCATGCGATCCAGCCGCCGCCCGCCGTGATGACGATGAAGCTGGCGAAGGCGATGTCGGCCGGCGTCTCGTCCTCGATGGCCAGGCCGAAGAGGCCGAGGAGGATGAGCCAGAGCGCGTAGGGGACGCCCTTGGCGAGCGTCCTGTCGATCCGGTATTCCAGAATTTGGCGGATGTCGGGGGTGTCGGCCGTCATGGCGGGAGGCTGCGCGGGACCTAGAGCACGATGCGATTAGGAGTAGTCGCATGCGCGCTCTAAAGTCTTGATTTTGTGCATGATCTTAACCGAAAACCGCCCACACTTTTCGGGATCATGCACTACCGCGGCAGCGTCACCGCCCGCGCCACCTGCTCGAATGAGCCGCGCAGGTGCGGAAAGGCTTCCGCCGCCGACTGGCACTCGACGCTGGTGCGGCCCTTGCCCGTATAGAACACGAAGAGCAGGCTCGGGAGGTTGGCGGGCGCGTTGGGCGCGGCCTTGCGCACGCCGTCGATGGCGCCGCCCTGCACGCCGTCATGCGTGAAGGCCGTCACGTCCTTGATGTCGTAGACCGCCTGCATGCCGGCGCGATAATTGTTGAGGTCGGCGCCCGCCGCGTTGATGGCCTCCTGCGACAGGCCGGCGAAAGCCGTCATCGCCTCGAAATGCACGTAGCACTGCACCGGCGTCCCCGACGTGGTGGAGACGAGGATGCCCGCCTGTCCGGCCGGCTGGTCAACGGCGCGGGCCGCAAAGCCGGCCGGCGGCTTCACCGCAAGGCCGGTTGCCGCGTCGCTGACTGGCGGCTGCTCCGCCGTCATGGCGGCGATCATCTGCTTGTTCAGTTCCTGGTACTGGCGGAAGAGTTCGGCAAAGGCCGGCTCGCTGCCGGCGAAATAGCCGATCTGCGCCAGGTTGAGCTTGCCGTCCTCGGTGACGAAGCGCCGGGTGATCCAGGCGGGATGGGCCGGATGGCCGGGCGCCGTGAAGGCGATGTACAGGTTCTCGTTCGTGGCATAGGTGACGAGGCGCTGCTCCGGCTCCTCGCGGCGCGAGGCGCCGGCCACCGCCTCCACCTCGTCGCGATATTGCTGCCATTGCTCGGCGGTGACGCGCTCGG
This sequence comes from uncultured Alphaproteobacteria bacterium, assembly GCA_963812775.1. Lineage (GTDB taxonomy): Bacteria > Pseudomonadota > Alphaproteobacteria > Rhizobiales > Beijerinckiaceae > CAWEWH01. The sequence goes on along the minus strand of CAWEWH010000007.1, from coordinate 1,300,467 downwards.
TGGGATGCGGCTTGAACTGCGGCTCGGCCCGCGGCGCACTTGTGGCGCAGGCGAGCACGATGGCAAGCGCAAGCCCCAGGCGTGTCCTCATTCCCATTCTCCGATGCTCTCCAGAGACGCGACTATGCACGAGGGCAGGGCGCGTGACGACAGTCGCTAGATCGCCCGATAGCCGCCGTCCGCCATGACGATCGAGCCGGTCACATAGGCCGACAGGTCGGACGCGAGGAACAGGGCGGGGCCGACGATGTCGTCCGGCTTGCCGGCGCGGCCGAGCGGCGTGTGGTCCATGAAGATCTTCACGAGCTCGGGATTGGTGGCGCGCACTTCGGCATTGAGCGGCGTCTCGATGAGGCCGGGCCCGATGGCGTTCACCCTGACCCCGTCCTTGCCGAGGTTCTGGGCGAGCGCCCGGGTGAAGCCGAGCACGCCGTGCTTGGAGGTCGTGTAGGCCGGCGAGTTCGGCGTGCGCACGTGCACGAAGGACTGGATCGAGCCGATATTGATGATGCGGCCCTTTCGCGCCCGCAGCTGCGGCAGGAAGGCGAGCGTCGTGTTGAAGACGCCGTCGAGATTAATGGCCATGATGTCCTGCCAGTCCTTCACCACCGCGTCCGTATCGGCCGTGATGGCGTTGCGGCGGTTGATGCCGGCATTGTTCACGAGGATCGAGACCTCACCGACCGCCTCGCCGATCTCGGCTGCGCGCTTGCGGCAGGCGTCGCGCTGCGTCACGTCGAACGGGAAGCTCGCGGCCTTGCCGCCGGCGGCTTCGATCGACTTGGCGGTGGCGGCCGCGGCCGCCTCGTTGATGTCGAGGACGACGACGCGCGCGCCCTCCCGGGCGAAGCCCTGGGCGATCGCCTGGCCGATGCCCGAGGCGCCGCCGGTCACCGCCGCGATGTGTCCGTCGAGAAGGCCGCTCATGGTGTTGCTCCTCTTTCTCCGGTGATGAAGCCTCTCCCGCGTCATGGCCGGGCTTGTCCCGGCCATCCACGCCTTCCTTCCGAGACCTGGCGGTGGGTCAAGCCAAGGTCTCGTAGAGGTCGGCCCATTCGGGATTGAAGCCATTGATGAGCCGGGCCTTCCAGGCGCGGGGCCAGTGCTTCATGTTCTTCTCTCGCTGAATCGCGTCACGAATGTCGGGATAGTGCTCGTAGTAGACGAGCCGCTTCAGCCCGTAGCGTTTGGTGAAGCCCTTGATCAGGCCCTCGCGATGCTCCCAGGTCCGACGCGACAGGTCGCTCGTGACGCCGACATAGAGGACGCCGTCGCGCCGATTGGTCATGATGTAGATCCAGCCGCCCATAGCCAAGTAGAGCAAGGCGTGGATGGCCGGGACAAGCCCGGCCATGACAGCTGAAACAAAAATGTTCTCATTTTGTTCTTGACAATAATTCCTATTGCTGGCATATTCTCATTACCCGGTTCCCGGAAGGGCGCGCAAGGCCTTGCGAGCCAAGTGTGGGTGACCGCAGAGAGACGGACCCACGGTGACGCGTGGCGATGTCTCGATGGCCTGCGCCGGAAACGGCGTGGGTTGGGCGGTGGCCTCAGCTCTGGCTCGCAGGCTGGAGAAGGGGCGGCCTAAGCCCGAAGCGACCCGTCCGGTTCCCTGCCGTGAAGGGTAGGTTTGTCAGACCGCCTGCGGACTCGCGAAGTGGCCGAGGGGCGCAAGGGCGTAAGCCTCAAAACACCGTGCGCGGGAGGTCTGGGCGCTAGGCCCGGCGGCTTCCTGACCGAACTACCTTTCTGAGCGCTCGCGCCGTTGGCGCCCGCCGCTCGGACCTCCCGCGTCGGCCCTTCCTGAATTCCGGGCCGCACCGCTCCCATGCTTCGGGTTCTCACGAACCGCGAAAACGGGAAGGTGTGGCTGAACGACCGCCGTCATGGCCGGCCTCGTGCCGGCCATCCACGCCTTGGCCTATCGCGGCAAGCAAGTCGTGGATGCCCGCGACAAGCGCGGGCATGACGGCCGGAGGTGCTCCCCTCAAATCGCCTTGGCGCGCCGCAGGTCCTTCACCTCGCCGGCCGAGCAGCCGAGCCACTCGCCGTAGATCGCCTCGTTGTCGGCCCCATGCACCGGCGCGCATTTGAGCGGCACCTTGCTGTCCGACATCACCAGCGGCCAGCCCGACACCGTCACCGGGCCGCGCACCGGATGCTCGATGGTCTGCACCATGCCGCGGGCAATGAGGTCGGGATCGTTGAGCAATTCGAGGGTGGTGAGCACGGCGCCGCACGGCACGCCGGCCCCGGCGATGATCGCCGTCACCTCCTGCTTGGTGCGCTTGGAGGTCCATTCGGTGATCGCCGCATCGACGGCCGACGCGTTCGCGCCGCGGGTGGGGCCGTCCTTCATGCGCGGATCGTCGAGGAGATCCTCGCGGCCGATGGCGCGCACCAGGCGGCGCCAATGGTCCTCGTTGGCGCGCGAGCAGAAAATGTAGGCCCAGTCGTCGAGCCCGCCCGGCGCGCATTTGTAGAGTCCGGCCGGCGCCATGCCGCCGATGCTGTTGCCGCCGCGCGGCACCGCCTCGTTGCGCGACGCCTGGCGGCTCATCGGCGTGCGGCAATAGTTCAGCATGGCGTCGCGCATGGCGATCTGGATGTGCTGGCCGCGGCCCGTCGCCACCCGCTGATAGAGCGCCGCCAGGATGCCCATGGCGCACAGCATGCCGGTGCCGGTGTCGCCGATTGTGGCGCCCGGCCGGATGGGCGGACCGTCCGGGAAGCCGTTCACCCCCATGGTGCCGCCCATCGCCTGGGCGATCATGTCGAAGGACAGGTAATTGGCGTGCGGGCTGTCGGGCGCGAAGCCCTTCACCTGCGCGAAGATCAGGCGCGGATTAATGGCGCTGAGCCGGCCGTAGTCGAAGCCGAGCCGCGCGAAGGTGCCGGGCGCCAAATTCTCGATGAGCACGTCGGCCTTGGCGATCAGCCGCGTCAGCAGCGCCTTGCCGTCCTCGCTCTTGAGGTTGCAGGTGATGCTGCGCTTGTTGAGGTTGAAGTAGATGAAATAGTGGCTGTCGGCGTCGGGCCGGTCGGTTCCTCCCCAGCGCCCCGGCTCGCCGCGATTTGGCTCCTCCACCTTGACCACATCGGCGCCGAGCCAGGCGAGCGCCTCGGTGCAGGAGGGACCGGCCTCGAACTGCGTGAGGTCGAGAACCTTGACGCCCGCCAGCGCGGGCGCGGTGGCGGCCGCGATGTCCTGTTTCGGGACCTTGTCGTGCATGGGCGTCGCTCCTCAGGTCGTGAGCCAGCCGAATTCCTGCGGCTTGCGGCCGGCCGAGGGATGCAGCTTGACATTGACCAGCGCCGGGCCGTCGAAATCCATCGCCTCGTCGAGGGCGCCGCGCAGGTGCTTGGGGTCCTCGATGTACCAGCCCTTGCCGCCGAAGGCCTCCATCATGCGGTCGTAGCGGGCGCCGACGGTGAGCGAGCCGGGCGGCGAGGTGAAGCGCTCGTCCGGCAAGGCATCGATGCCCCTGCCGATGCCGCCGTTGTTCAGCACCACCACCTTGACGGGCAGCTTGTAGCGGCAGGCGGTCTCGATCTCCATGCCCGAGAAGCCGAGGGCGGAATCGCCCGACACGGAGATGACCGGGCGGTCGGCGTGCACCACCGCGGCCGCGATGGCGAAGCCCATGCCGATACCCATGGTGCCGTAGCTGCCGGCATCGAGGCGCAGACGCGGGGACGCATTGGGGAGCTGGGTGCGGCCGATGTCCATCGTGTTGGCACCCTCGCCGATGATCACGGCGTTCTCAGGCGCCCAGGCGCGGATGTCCTTCAGGGCCCGGTAGTAGTTGGTCGGCGCAGCATTGTCGTCGATCATCGGCTGGATGGCCTTGGCGTTGTCGGCCGCCTGCTTGGTGATGGCTGCCCGCCAGGCCGTGTCGGAGGGATAGAACCACTGCCGGTGCTCGAGCGCCTTGTTGAGCTGGCCGACGATTGCCTTGCCGTCGCCGACCAGCGCCACCTCGGTCGGCACGTTGTTGCCGATGGCCTCGGGCGAGATGTCGAGCTGGATGACGCGCACTTTCCTGTTGAAGCGCGGCGGCAGGCCGTAATGCATGATCCAGTTGAGCCGCGCGCCCATCAGGAAGATCACGTCGGCCTCCTTCAGCGCGTGGCTGCGCGCCGCGCCGACCGACAGCGGATGGTTGTCGTCCAGAACGCCCTTGCCCATCGGCGAGGCGAGGAAGGGCAGGCGCGTGCGCTCGATGAAGGCGCGCACCTCGTCCTCGGCCCGCGACCAGGCCATGCCCTTGCCGACGATGACCAGCGGTCGCTCCGCCGATTGCAAGGCGTTCAAGCGCCCTGTCGATGTCCTCCGGCAGCGCCACCATGCGGGGCGGCGCCGGGCATGGCGGGGGGACGGCGACCTTCTCCTCGTCCACCTCGCCCCTGATGATGTCGTCGGGCATGTCGAGATAGGCGGCGCCGGGGCGGCCATAGATCGCTTGGCGAACGGCGAGCTCGACGTAGAAGGGGATGCGGTGGGTGTGCTCAACGGCGTGCGCGAACTTGCAGAACGGCGGCGGCGATCTGCACCTGCCGCTCCTCCTGGAAGCCGCCCATGGCGTTCTGGTAGGTGGGCGAGGCGCCGCCGATCATGATCATCGGCCAGCAATTCTGCTGCGCGTTGGCCAGGCCGGCGAGACCGTGCACGACGCCGGGACCCGAGACGGTGAGGCAGGCGCCCGGGCGGCCGGTGAGATAGCCGGCGGCCTGCGCGGCATAGGAGGCCGACTGCTCGTTGCGCATGCCGACATACTTGATGCCGGCCTTCTGGGCGGCGGCGGCGATCGGCTGCACCGGAAAGCCGACGATCCCGAACATGTACTCAACGCCCTGCTGCTTCAGGCTCTTCGCCATCAAGGTGGCGCCGTCGACCTTGCTCACGCGTCCCTCCCGCCGATTTGGTTTTCAGATCACACCCGCCATCCTACGCGGCAATCCCCAGCGAAGCATAGGCTCCGGGCTGAGGCTGCAAGGGCCACAAGCCGGACGGACGTCACGCGCCGTGATCTCGCATCCTGACAATTTTGAGCCGCACGAGAGGTATGGAAGGGTCGCGGTGATCGAAGGGAGGTGGACCCATGCGCGAATATCCGGGCGGGTGTGCGTGCGGCGCGGTGCGCTTTGCACTCAAATCCGAGCCGATGGTGGTGCATTGCTGCCACTGCAAGGACTGCCAGCGGCAGACCGGCAGCGCCTTTGTCATCAACGCGCTGATCGAAGCCGACCGCGTCGAGGAGCTGTGCGGCGAGACGAAGCCGTCACGGATGCCGACCGACAGCGGCAAGCCGCACGACATCTTTCGCTGCACGCAATGCGGGACGGCGGTGTGGGCGAACTATGGCGGCATGTCGGCGCTGCGGTTCGTGCGCGTCGGAACCCTCGACGATCCGACCGCACTCGAGCCCGACGTCCACATCTATGTCCGCTCGAAGCAGCCATGGGTCCGTTTGCCGGATGGCGTGCCGGCTTTCGACGCCTACTACGAGTTAAAGACGGTTTGGCGGCCGGAGAGCCTGGCGCGACGGCGCGCGCTGTTCGGGAGAGGCTAGGGCGGTCCCGCCTCATTCCCCGATGCCGGCCGCGTTTGGCGAAAGCACGCCCGCGGGAGCATGCTGATGCCGTTGCAACTTTATGTCCGCCTCCGGGTTCCCCGCTCACCCCATGAACATCTTCCAATGCCAGCACTGCGCCCAGCCGCTCTATTTCGAGAACAACCTCTGCCAGGGTTGCGGGCGGCGTCTCGGCTTCCTGCAGGAGAGCCAGACGGTCAGCGCGCTGGAGCCCGCGGGCAACGAATGGCAGGCGCTGGCGGCCCCTGAGGGGCGCTACCGGTTCTGCGCCAACGCCGCCTACGAAGCCTGCAACTGGCTCGTGCCGGCCGCCTCGGGGGAGGCGTTCTGCGCCGCCTGCCGCCACAACCGCACCATCCCCGATCTGTCGCAGGCCGAGAACGTGGCGCGCTGGCGGCGGCTCGAGCTTGCGAAGCGGCGCTTCTTCTACACGCTCTTGAAGCTCGGCCTGCCGCTCGCCACAAGCGCCGAGGACCCCGAAGGGCTCGCCTTCGACTTCCTCGCCGACCCGGCCGAGGGGCAGCCGCAGCCGCCCACCATCCTCAGCGGTCACGAGCGTGGGCTGATCACCATCAGCCTTGCGGAAGCCGACGATGCGGAGCGCGAGCGCCGCAGGCGCAATATGCGTGAGCCTTACCGCACGCTCATCGGCCATCTGCGCCACGAGATCGGGCACTATTACTGGGACCGGCTCGTCCGCGACGGGCCGGCGCTCGCCCGCTTCCGCGCCCTGTTCGGGGACGAGCGCGCCGACTATGGTGAGGCGCTCAAGGCGCACTACGCCAATGGGCCGCCGGTGGATTGGCGGGACCACTTCATCACCGGCTATGCGAGCGTCCACCCCTGGGAGGATTTCGCCGAGACGTGGGCGCACTACATGCACATCGTCGACACGCTGGAGACGGCGAGCGCCTTCGGCCTCAAGGTGCGGCCGAAATACGAAGGCGTGGGCGTGCCGTCCGCCAATGTCGATTTCGCGGCCCCCTTCGATCCGCATCGCGCCGAGGAGCTCGAGGGGCTCATCGCCGCCTGGCTGCCGGTGACCTTCGCGGTCAACTCACTGAACCGCAGCATGGGCCAGCCCGATCTCTACCCGTTCGTGCTGTCGCCGCCGGCCATCATCAAGCTCGCCTTCGTGCACGACCTGATCCGCAGTGCCCGCACGGGCGTGCCTGGCCGTCGCGCCGCAGGCCAGGACCTCAAGGCGGTGGCTGCGGCGCTGAAGGCGAGGGTAGGGGCGCCGGACGATGCCTAGGACACCCCGGACCCCAAGGCCGGCAAGGCTTTGCACAATTCTTGCTCTTTCACCCCCGTCTGGTTCACTGCGCCCCAGTCTCGGCGGGAAGAGAGGAAACCGTTGGCCACGCTCGTCGCCCTCCATCATGTCATGCGGTACAAGTACGACCGGTCCGTCGCGCTTGGCCCGCAGGTCGTGCGCCTGCGCCCGGCGCCGCATTGCCGCACGAAAATCGCCAGCTATTCGCTGAAGGTGACGCCGGCGACGCATTTCGTGAACTGGCAGCAGGACCCGCTGGCCAATTGGTCGGCGCGGCTCGTCTTTCCCGAGCCGGCCAGCGAGCTGAAGATCGAGGTGGACCTCACAGCGGAGATCGCCGTCGTCAATCCGTTCGACTTCTTCGTCGAGCCTTATGCGGAGACATTCCCGTTCACCTATCCGGACGAACTGAAGGCCGAGCTCGCCGCCTACCTCGTGCGCGAGGAGGCCGGTCCCGCGCTCGCCCGGTTCCTGGCCGAACTGCCGAAAGCGTCGACCAACACCGCGACGTTCCTCGTCGACCTCAACCTGCGCCTCAATCGGCAGGTGCAATACGTGATCCGCATGGAGCCCGGCGTCCAGGAACCCGAAGAGACGTTGCTGCTGGGGTCCGGATCGTGCCGCGACAGCGCCTGGCTCCTGGTGCAGGTGCTGCGCCATCTCGGTCTCGCGTCGCGCTTCGTGTCCGGCTACCTCATCCAGCTCAAGGCCGACATCGATCCCCTCGAAGGCCCCAAGGGAACGCAGCAGGACTTCACCGACCTGCACGCATGGGCGGAAGTCTATGTGCCGGGCGCCGGCTGGATCGGGCTTGACGCCACATCCGGCATGTTCTGCGCCGAGGGCCATCTGCCTCTCGTTGCGGCGCCCCATTATCGCTCGGCCGCGCCCATCACTGGGGCCACCGAGCCCGCCAATGTCGAGTTCGGCTTCGAGATGCACATCGAGCGCATCCACGAGGCGGTCCGCGTCACCAATCCGTTTCTCGACGAGGCTTGGCGCAAGCTCGATGCGCTCGGCGAGCGTGTCGATTGCGATCTTGCGGCGCAGGACGTGCGCCTCACCATGGGCGGCGAGCCGACCTTTGTGTCCCTCGATCATGTCGAGGAGCCCGAGTGGAACATCGCCGCCGTGGGGGCGACGAAGCGCCCCCTCGCTGACAATCTGGCGCGCCGCCTCGAGAAGCGCTTCGCGGCGGGTGGCGTCATCCATTTCGGCCAGGGCAAGTGGTACCCCGGCGAGAGCCTGCCGCGCTGGGCCTTCGGGCTCTATTGGCGCAAGGACGGCAAGAGCGTGTGGCGCAACCCGGATCGCATCGCCCGCGAGACGCCATCCGGCGAGCCGCAGGTGGCCGGCATCGAGGCGGCGGAAAAATTCGCGGCAGATATCGCCGAGCGCCTCGGTGTCGACACCGACCACGTCATGCCGGCCTACGAGGACGCCGCCCATTGGATGGTGAAGGAGGGAGGGCTCCCCGACAACGTCGATCCGCACGACCCGAAGATCGAGAATCCGGAAGAGCGGGCGCGCATGGTGCGCGCCTTCACGCGCGGCCTGACGCAGCCCACCGCCTTCGTGCTGCCGCTGCAGCGCTGGAACGCGCAGGCGGAACGCAGCTGGATCAGCGAGAAATGGCGGTTGCGCCGCGGTCAGCTTTTTCTGGTGCCCGGCGACTCGCCCGTTGGTCTGCGCCTGCCGCTCGGTTCGCTGCCGCACGTTTCGCCGGAGGCCTATCCGCACGTCATCCCGCAGGATCCGCTCGAGGAGCGCGAGCCGCTCCCGGACTATGCGCAGGCGTTCATGCGTGCGCCGTCTGCGCCGGCAACGGTGCAGCAGGGCGTGGTGGAGCAGCACCTGATCGAGGGCGCGGTGCGCACGGCGCTCAGCGTGGAGCCACGCGACGGTGTCCTCCACGTCTTCATGCCGCCGGTGGAGCGGCTCGAAGACTATCTCGAGCTTCTCGCCACTATCGAAGCGACGGCCGAGGCCGGCGACCTCAAGGTGCGCATCGAGGGCTACACGCCCCCGGACGACCCGCGCCTCAACGTCATTAAGGTGACGCCCGATCCCGGGGTGATCGAGGTCAACATCCACCCGGCCGTGTCATGGAAGGAGGCAGTGGCCACCACGACGGCCGTCTACGAGGAGGCGCGCCAGGCCCGCCTCGGAGCCGAGAAATTCATGGTCGATGGACGCCACACTGGCACCGGCGGCGGCAACCACGTCGTGCTTGGCGGCGCCAAGCCCGCCGACTCGCCTTTCCTGCGCCGGCCGGATCTGTTGAAGAGCCTCGTGCTCTATTGGCAGCGGCATCCGGCGCTGTCCTACCTGTTCTCGGGCCTCTTCATCGGCCCCACTAGCCAGGCGCCGCGCATCGACGAGGCGCGTCACGACGGTCTCTATGAGCTCGAGATCGCGCTCGCGCACGTGCCGCGTGCCGGCGACGGCAAGGTGCCGTGGCTCGTCGATCGCCTGTTCCGCAATCTGCTTGTCGACGTGACCGGCAATACCCATCGCTCGGAAATCTGCATCGACAAGCTCTATTCGCCCGACGGGCCGGCAGGGCGGCTCGGACTGATCGAGTTCCGGGCCTTCGAGATGCCGCCCGATGCCCGCATGAGCCTTGCCCAGCAATTGCTGCTGCGCGGGCTCGTCGCTTGGTTCTGGCGCGAGCCGCAGGAGGGCAATTTCGTCCGTTGGGGAACGAGCTTGCATGACCGGTTCATGCTGCCGCATTTCGTGTGGGACGACTTCCTTTCGGTGCTGCGCGACCTCGACGGCGCCGGCTATCCGTTCGAGGCCACCTGGTTCGAGGCGCAGCGCGAGTTCCGGTTCCCGGTCTACGGCAGGATCGAGCATAGTGGCGTGACGCTCGAGCTCCGCCAGGCCCTCGAGCCATGGCATGTGATGGGCGAGGAGGGGGCGGCGGGCGGCACGGTGCGCTATGTCGACAGCTCGGTGGAACGCCTGGAGGTCAAGGCCACCGGCCTCGTCGCCGGGCGTCACATCGTCAGCTGCAATGGCCGGCGCGTGCCGCTCGCCAGCACCGGAACGGCCGGGGAGGCGGTGGGCGGCGTCCGCTTCAAGGCCTGGAAGCCGCCGTCCGGCCTGCATCCGACCATTCCGGTGCACGCGCCGCTCACCTTCGATGTCATTGACCTCTGGAACAGCCGCTCGCTCGGCGGCTGCGTCTACCATGTGGCGCATCCGGGCGGCCGCCACTATGAGACTTTTCCTGTGAATTCCTACGAGGCGGAAGCCCGCCGCCTCGCGCGATTCCAGAATCACGGGCACAGTCCGGGCCGCGTGAGCATTCCGGCTGAGGAAAGGGCGGGGGAGTTTCCAATGACGCTCGATCTGCGGTCTCCCCTTGGTCGGTGACCGCATGCATGCGCGCGCCGAACCGGACAATGAGCGGGCGGTCCGTGAGCGGTTGTCGGCCTGGATCGGCGACTACCGGCCACTGCCCGGCATTCCGGACGAGTATGTCGGGCCGGACGGCAAGCCGCGCGGCCACTGGACGCGGTTGCTTGCGCTCCTCGGCGATCTGGCGCCCGACGAGATCGCACAGCGTTTCGGCGCCGCCGACCGGCACATTCGCGAGGCGGGGATTTCCTACCGCATCTACGGTGAGACCAGCGAGCGCAGCTGGCCGATCAGCCACCTGCCGTTGCTTGTTTCCGAAAGCGAGTGGCGGGATATCGAACGCGGCATCGCGCAGCGCGTGACGCTTCTCGAGCAGATCCTGGCGGATCTCTACGGTGAAGGACATCTCGTGCGTGACGGCGCGCTGCCGGCTTCCGCCGTCACCGGCAGCGCCGAGTTCTTGCGTCCGCTGCACGGCGTTGCCCCGCCTGGCGGGCGCTACCTCCATCTTTACGCCGCCGATCTCGGGCGCGGGCCGGACGGCCGCTGGTGGGTGCTCGGCGACCGCGCGCAGGCCCCCTCGGGGGCCGGCTATGCGCTCGAGAACCGGCTCGTGCTCTCGCGCGCTTTTCCAAGCCTCTATCAGGAGATGAACGTCGAACGGCTGGCGCCGTTCTTCGCCGCGCTGCGGTCCGGCCTCACTGCCGCTTCGGTACGGACCGAGCCGCGCATCTGCCTGCTCACCTCCGGGCCGCACAGCGAGACCTATTTCGAGCAAGCCTATCTTGCCCGCTATCTGGGGTTCGTGCTGGTCGAGGGCGACGATCTCGTCGCGCACGAAAACCGGGTCAATGTCCGCACCATCGCGGGTCCCAAGCGTGCCGACGTGATCTGGCGCCGCGTCGACTCCGATTTCGTCGATCCGCTTGAGCTCAACGCCGCGTCGCGGCTCGGCGTGCCCGGCCTCCTCGAAGCCTTGCGGCGCAAGGGCGTTGCAGTCGCCAACATGCCGGGCACCGGGCTCGTCGAGGCGCCGGCGCTCCTCGGCTTCCTGCCGGCGCTCAGCCGCCGCCTGCTCGGCGAGGATCTGCTCATGCCCAACATCGCCACATGGTGGTGCGGGCAGCCCCGCGAGCGGCAGATGGTGCTCGACAATCTCAGTCGCCTCACCATTGCCAGTGCCTTCGGGCAGCCGCTGTCGGCATTGCGCAACGGCAAGCCGACCCTCGGCTCCCACCTCGATCCCGATGGTCGTGCCAGGCTGGTGGCTGCGATCAACGACCGGCCGATGGATTTCGTCGGCCAGGAGGTGGTGCGGCTGTCGACCATGCCGGCCTGGGAGGAGGGGCGTCTCGAGCCGAGGCCATTCACGCTGCGCGTGTTCGCGGCGGCGACGCCGGAAGGCTGGAAGATCATGCCGGGCGGCTTCTGCCGCGTCTCGGACCGCCTCGATGCGCGCGCCGTCTCGATGGGAGAAGGCGTGCGCTCGGCCGATGTGTGGGTGCTGGCCGAGAAACCGGTTCAGTTGACGACGCTGCTGCCCACAACGGAGACGGTGAAGATCCGCAGGGTCCTCGGCAACCTGCCGAGCCGCGCCGCCGACAACCTCTTCTGGCTCGGACGCTACCTGGAGCGTGTCGAGGCGACGTTGCGCGTGGTGCGGGCGCTTTGCAGCAGCCTCATCGACGCGCCTTCCACCGGCGCAACGCCAGGTGCCGGTGCGGTGTCGGCGTCTGGCGCCGCCCGCCCCGCCGTCGAGCGGCTGCGGCGCATTCTCGTCGCATGGGGTGCGGTGCCCCGCGAGGGCGGCGACGTGCCGGCCGCCGATGCCGCCATCGCCCTGCACGAGGCGGCGCACTACGGCTCGGCGGTCTCCATCGTCAAGGCGGCGCGGCGTGCCGCCTCGGGGATTCGCGAGCGCCTGTCGGCCGACACCTGGCAGTTTCTGGCCGAGCTCGAAGGCCGTCTTGGCCAGCCGGCGACACGAACCGCTTCGGAGCCGGAGCTGTTCGGGCGCGCCGACCGGGCGCTGCGCGTCATTGCGGCGCTATCGGGTCTCTCGCAGGAAAACATGAACCGGGTCGCCGGCTGGCGCTTCCTCGATATCGGGCGACGCATCGAGCGCGGCATCAACACGACCCGCTTTGGCCGTCAATTCGCGTCCGACGACGCTACAGTCGACGACCTCGACGTTCTCCTCGACCTGATCGATTCTCAGATCACGTATCGCTCGCGCTATCTCGTCGGGCCAGCGCTGGCGCCGGTCCGCGACATGGTGGCGCTCGATCCGTTCAACCCGCGCTCCGTGGCCTTCCAGGTCGAGGCCATGGACAAACATCTCGAAATGCTGCCGTCGCTGCGCGAGGACGGCATGCTGGAGACGCCGCGCCGGCTCATCATCAACCTCGCGACAGAGATCTCGACCGAGGCGGCCGAGAGCCTCGACAACGCAAAGCTGCTCGCCTTCGAGCTGAAGCTGATGGCGCTGGCGAACGAGATCGCGGCGCGCTATTTCTTGCAGGGCCCGAACGAGGCGCGCCAGGACCGCCTCACGGGCCTCGGCTGATCCGGCCCAGCATGTGACCTATCATATCCGCCACGTCACGACCTACGCGTACGAGGTGCCCGTCACCTTCGCGCGATGCACGCTGCGGCTCCAGCCCCGCGACGTCCCGGGCCAGAGCGTCCTCGCAAGCCGCATCACCATCACGCCGGCACCGGCCAAGGTCACCGAGCGGACGAACTTCTTCGGCACCCGCGTCACATCCATCACCATCGAGACGCCGCACACGGCGTTCACCATCGAGGCGAGTTCCGAGGTGGAGCTGACCCAGCCGTTGCCGCAGGCGCAGCCAACGCCGGCCTGGGAAGAGGCGAGGGACGAGGCGCTGGCGCGGGACGCGATCGACGCCACCTCGCCCGCGCATTACCTCTATCCGAGCCGTCTCGTCGAAGTCGCCGCGCCGTTGACGGCCTATGGAAAGGCATTCTTTCCGCCGGGGCGCGCCGTTCTCGACGGCGCAACCGATCTCATGCGCCAGATCAAGCGGGAGTTCGCGTATGAGCCGAAGTCGACCGCCGTGTCGACGCCTCTCGTGGAAGCTTTCGAAAAGCGGCGTGGCGTCTGTCAGGATTTTGCCCACATCATGATCGCCTGCCTGCGTGGCCTCGGCCTGCCGGCGGCCTATGTGAGCGGCTACATTCGCACCGTCCCGCCGCCCGGCAAAGCGCGGCTCGAAGGCGCCGACGCGACGCATGCCTGGGTGTCGGTATGGTGCGGCGAGGCCGCAGGCTGGATCGACCTCGACCCGACCAACGACATGCGGGTCGGCAACGACCATATCGCGCTGGCGGTCGGACGCGATTACAGCGATGTGTCGCCGATCGACGGTGTCATCGTGGGCTCCGGCAAGCAGGAGCTCAAGGTAAGAGTGGACGTGACGCCGATGGCTGCGAGAAGCGCCATGGGGTAAGCCCCGAAGGCGCGGCGGCCTCCGGCATCGCTTCAAGACTTCCGTAAGGCAGGTGGGGTAGCTTCCCCCGCGCCCGTAAGCCGGTTGCCGCCGATGCCGATTATCCTGGCTGTCCTCTTCGTCGTTTTGTTCCTTGCCCCGCAGCTCTGGGTGCTGACGGTGATGCGGCGCTACGCCGACCATAATCAGGGTCTGGCGTGGACCGGCGGCGCGTTTGCCCGCTTCCTGCTCGACCAGATGAAATTGAACGAGGTGAAGGTCGAGGAGACCGAGCGCGGCGACCACTATCACCCGCTCGCCAAGGCGGTGCGCCTGTCGACCGAGAATTTTCACGCCAAGTCGCTGACCGCTATCGTCGTGGCGGCTCACGAGGTCGGCCATGCCATGCAGGATGCCACCGGCTACGAGCCGCTGCGGGTGCGCACCAGGCTCGCCGACGTGGCGCATTATGTGCACGTGGTAGGCACCCTGTTCATTGCCGCCTCGCCCGCCATCGCGATCATCGTCCGCCATCCGGCGGGGCTGCTGCTCGGCGTGGGAGCTGCAGCCCTCATGAACCTGACGGCCGCCGCACTCCACCTCGTGACCCTGCCGGTCGAGTTCGATGCGAGCTTCAACCGGGCGCTCACTGTCCTCAAGCAAGGTGGCTTCGTGCCGCCGGAGCGGCTCGGAGCGGCGCGCCACATCCTCTCGGCCGCCGCCTTCACGTATGTGGCCGCGGCGCTGACGTCGCTGTTCCGCCTACGGCGGTAGGCGGCCGGGCGCGTTGCAAAGTCGTTCCTCGTTCCTATACTGGGGCTCAAAACCGGCGCGAACGCGCCGGATCGACGACAGTCAAGGGAGAGCGACGATGCCCATCAACATCCGACCGCTACAGGGCGACTTCGTGGGCGAGGTCTCCGGCGTCAACGTGGCGAAGCCCTTGACGCGGGACGAGGTCGCCGCCATCGACGCCGGCATGGACAAGCATGGCGTGCTCATCTTCCACGACCAGAAGCTCACTGACGAGCAGCAGATGGCGTTCACGCGCAATTTCGGCGCAATCGAGGAAGCCCGCAATGTCTCCGTGCTGAAGCCGGAGGAAGTGCGCCTCGTCACCGGCATGAACGATGTCGGCAATCTCGACAAGCATGGCAGGCCCTATGCCCGCGACGACCGCCAACGGCTGTTCGGCCTCGGCAACTCGCTCTGGCATTCCGACAGCTCGTTCAAGCCGGTGCCGGCCAAGTACTCGATCCTGTCAGCTCGCATCGTGAATCCGAAGGGCGGCAACACCGAATTCGCCGATGTGCGGGCGGCCTACGATGCCCTCGACGCCGAAACCAAACAGGAGATCGATGATCTGGTCTGCGAGCATTCGCTGCTCGTGTCGCGCGGCGCCCTCGGGTTCGAGCCGACCGAGGAGGAAAGACGCGGCTTCTCGGTGGCGCGCCAGCGGCTGGTGCGCACGCACCCGGTCACCGGCCGCAATTCGCTCTACCTGTCGTCGCATGCCGGCAGCATCCTCGGCATGCCGGTCCCGGAAGCGCGCTTGCTGCTGCGCGATCTCCTCGAGCACGCGACGCAGCCGCAATTCGTCTACGTGCACAAATGGACGCTGCACGATCTCGTTATGTGGGACAACAGGCAGACGATGCATCGGGTGCGGCGCTACGACCAGTCACAGCCGCGCGACATGCGCCGCACGACGGTGGCCGGCGACGGGCCGACGGTCGCCCAGCAGGCGGCCTAACACCATCACCGATTCCGCGATGCGGATCAGGCGTGGCTCGCGGCCGGCTCGCGCTTGCGATCTTCGGCCCTCGTCGGGCGCAGCGCCGCGAGCCGATCAAGCTCGCGCCAGAAGCCGGTGATCGTATCGTCGACGATCTGTCGGACGGACTTGATCTCATGGATCAGCCCGGCGCTCTCGCCAGCGGACCCGGAGGTATTGTCGACGTCGCCGTTGATATACAGCATTTCGAGCGTCGCCATCGGCGGGTGCCGTTCCTGCTTGCCGGCGGCGACGGCTTCCGAGTAGGGCGTGCGCAGCCCGCGCGAACGGGCGCGCGGCGGGTTGTCGGTCATGATCGTGCCGGTAATCGGCGCCGCCACGATGGCCTTCTTGTAGTTCTGGTGGACCGGGCTTTCGAGGGAGGCGACGAAGCGTGTTCCCATGGTCACGCCTTCGGCGCCGAGGGCGAAGGCGGCCGCCATGCCGCGGCCGTCGACAATACTGCCGGCGGCGACGATTGGAACGTCGACCTTCTCACGGACGGCCTGCAGCAGGGCAAAGCTATGGATCTCGTCGGGATTGCGTAGGCCGGCGCTCTCCGCGCCTTCGACGATCAAGCCGTCGACGCCCGCATCCACCGCCTTGAGCGCACCGCGGAGATTGGCAGTCGCATGATAGACGGTGACGCCGGCGCCCTTCAAAATGCCGACATAGCGTCCCGGGTCGCCCGCCGACGTTGTGGCGAAATGGATTCCCTGGGAGAGCAGCCAGTCGATGATGGCCCGCTCCTCCTTGGGATCGCCCTGCAGGAAGCGCACGGGCAGATTGACGCCGAACGGCTGATTGGTCGCGGCCCGGATGGCGGCGAACTCGCGTGTCGTCATCGACAGGTCCCGCGCCGAGCTTTCCAGCAGGCCCATGGCGCCGGCCGCCGACACGGCCGACACCAGCGGCGCCCGGGCGATCCACGTCATGGGGGACTGGAAGATCGGATAGCGCGATCGCGTATGGGCGGTGACACGGTTGCCTTCAAACATGCGTTCTCCCGTCTTTGCGATCAGTGGCGCTCTGGGTGCGCTTGCCGCCGATATACGATCAAAATGCCTTCTTCCGAAAGTGTGCCGGAGTCATAAAGTCCGAGGGACGAGAGCGGCCGAGAAGCGTTATCGTGGGGGTCGGCAAGGATAGCTTTGGAACGATGGCTATGGCGCAGGGAGGAACGCGGGAGACGACGCAGCTGCCGCATGCGATCATCGTCATGGGCGTGTCCGGTTCCGGCAAGACCACGATCGGCAAGGCGCTTGCCGAGCGGCTCGGCTTCGAATTCCGTGATGGCGACGAATTCCATCCGAAGGCCAATGTCGAGAAGATGCGGGCGGGCATCGCGCTCAACGACGATGACCGAGCGCCCTGGCTCGAGGCGATAGCCGCCTGGATCGATGAGCAGCACGCCGCCGGGCGGCACGGCGTCGTCGCCTGCTCGGCGCTGAAGCGCTCCTATCGTGCCATGCTGCGCGGTGCGCGCCCCGACGTGTGCCTGGTGTATCTCCAGGGTGACAAGGAACTGATTGGCCGCCGCATAGCGGCGCGGCAAGGTCATTACATGCCGGCAAGTCTCCTCGATAGCCAATTCACCGCGCTGGAAGAGCCGGGCGATGACGAAGGCGCCATCGTCGTGTCTATCGCGGACGAGCCAGCGGCGATCGTCGAGGCCATCGTCGAAAAAATGTCATCGCCCCTCGTCGAGCAGGCCTCCGTGGCCGTTGAGCGGCCCACCCGCGAGGGTTAGAGTCTGGGCAAACCGAAGAGGTGTCCCATGAGCGGAATGCTGAGCGACGAGGAACTCGCCGCGCTGATGCCGTCGGAGCTTCTGGCCCAACACACGCCGATTCCGACGCAGATCGTGGCGAGTGACGAGTACTACCCGGATCCGCAGAACGAGAAGCAGCGGGAGGTCGAGGCGCGGCTCAACGCCATGGCTGACGATCTCGGGGGACGCCAAGGCATCGACCGCCGCCGCTTCTTCCAGACGGCGGCCGGCATGGCGGCGTCGTTCGTTGCCATGAACGAGGTCTATGGGCCGCTGTTCGCGGTGAGCAAGGCGGAAGCCGCCACCCCGGCCATGGCACAGGAGCGGGCGAGCACGCTGAAAGACCAATTCATCATGGACATGCACACGCATTTCCTGCGCGACGACACGCGGCTCCAGGGCTTCGTCAACATGCGCGCCGCAGTCGGCAAAGCCGGCTGGAACAAGCAGATCGGCGACAAGGATCAGACGATCGAGGATCTGAAATACGGAAACTACCTGAAGGAAATTTTCCTCGACAGCGACACCAAGATCGCGCTGATTTCCTCCGCCCCGTCGGAAGTCGAGCACGACTGGTTCCTCACCAACGAGCAAATGGCGGAAGCGCGCGACAAGGTGAACAAGGAGGCCGGCTCCAAGCGCCTCTACACGCACGCCATCTTCACGCCGGGGCGGCCGGGCTGGCTGGAAAAACTGCAGGCGGCGCTCGAGCTCAAGCCGGATTCCGTCAAGGGCTACACGGTGGGCGACAACACCCACAAGGAGCTCAGCGTCTACCCCTGGCGCATGGACGACGAGAAGGTGGCCTACAAGGGCTACGAACTGATGCTCAAGGCCGGCATCAAGAATGTCTGCGTGCACAAGGGCCTGTTCTCGCCGTCGGTGGAGAAGCGCTTCCCCAATCTACGCGGCTACGCGGACGTGGCCGATGTCGGCCAAGCGGCAAAGGATTGGCCGCAGCTCAACTTCATCATCTACCATTCGGCCTATCGCCATGTCGGCGGCGACCCGGCGGCGGCGCTCGCCGAATTCGCGCGCACCGGCCGCATCGCCTGGACGAGCGATCTCGCCGACATCCCCGCGCAATACGGCGTCACCAATGTCTACGGCGACGTGGGCCAGCTCTTCGCCACGACCTTGATCGCCCAGCCGCGCGTATGCGCGGCGCTCATGGGCACGCTGATCAAGGGTCTCGGTGCCGATCACGTCAACTGGGGCACCGACGCGGTGTGGACCGGCTCGCCGCAATGGCAGATCGAGGGGCTGCGGCGGCTCGAGATTCCCGATGACATGCAGAAGAAGCACGGCTTCGCGCCCCTTGGCGCGGCCGACGGGCCGGTCAAGACGGCCATTTTCGGCGACAACAATGCGCGGCTCTATGGGCTCAAGCGCGAGCAACGCGGCGCCGTGCGGACCGACCGCTTCGCGGCGTTGAAGGACGCCTATGAGAGGAATGGTCCGGAGCGCAGCAATATGCGCTATGGCTACGTGGTGCCGTCGGCACGGGACGTGCCGCCGGAGGTCTTTGCCTAGCGGAGTGTCATCTCGCGGAGTGTCTCGATGTCGGTGCTCGCCCTCGATCGTGCCGCCAGCTCAGGGCTAGCGACGCAGCCGCCGCCCCGTGCGGCGCTGGCGCATATTCCCGGCGACGAGGGCTGGCCTCTCGTCGGAAACACGCTCAAGGTGCTGGCCGACCCCAAGGCCTTTGCCGAAGGGATGGCTGCGCGTTACGGCCTCGTCTACCGCAACAGGGTTTTCGGCGAGACCGCGATCAACATGCTCGGGCCGGAGGCCAACGAGCTGGTCCTGTTCGATACCCAGAAGCTGTTCTCCTCGACACATGGCTGGGAACCCATTCTCGGCCTCCTGTTCCCGCGCGGCCTGATGCTGCTCGATTTCGACGAGCACCGGCTGCACCGGCGGGCGCTGTCGATCGCCTTCAAGGCCGGGCCGATGCAGTCCTATCTCGCGCAGCTCAACGCCGGCATCGCGAGAGGCATCGCGAGCTGGCGGCGCGAGCAGGAGTTTGCTTTCTATCCGGCCATCAAACAGCTGACGCTCGATCTGGCGGCGACCTCGTTCCTCGGCGAGGAGCTCGGGCCGGAGGTGGACAGGATCAAGCGCGCCTTCATCTCCATGGTGGCGGCCTCGATCTCGGTGGTGCGCAAGCCGGTGCCGGGGACCAAGATGTATCGTGGCGTCAAGGGCCGCGAGGCGATCGTCGAGTATTTCACGCGCCAAATTCCGCTGCGCCGGGAGAGGGGTGGAGAGGATCTGTTCTCGCAACTCTGCCGGGCCACACACGAGGACGGCTCGCTGCTGACCGTCCAGGACATCATCGACCACATGAGCTTCCTGATGATGGCGGCGCACGACACGTTGACCTCCTCGCTCACGTCGTTCGTCTACCGCCTCGCCAGCCACCCGGAGTGGCAGGCGAAGGTGCGCGAGGAACTGGGGACGCTCGGGCTGAAGCCTGGAGAGCCTTTGAGCTACGACCTCCTCGACAAGCTCACTGTTACCGAGATGGCCTTCAAGGAGGCCATGCGCATGACGCCGCCGGTCCCGTCGATGCCGCGCCGCGCCGTGCGCGAGTTCGAGTTCAAGGGCTTCCGCATCCCGGCCGGCACCGGGGTGAGCGTCAACGTCATCTTCACGCATCATATGCCGGACGTCTGGCCTGAGCCCGACCGCTTCGATCCGCAGCGCTTCACCGATAGCGCGTCGCGGCAACGGCACAAGTTCGCCTACGTGCCCTTCGGCGGGGGTGCGCACATGTGCCTCGGCCTCCACTTCGCCTACATGCAGGCCAAGTGCTTCGCCTGGCATTTCCTCGGGCGGCAGGAGGTGCGCGTCACGCAAGGCTATCGGCCGAGTTGGTCCATGTGGCCGATCCCTTTCCCGCGGGACGGGCTGAAGGTGACGCTGGCCTCGCGGGGGTGACCACCGGGAGGCCGAGCACGGATTTTTGATCGGCAAGGAGACAGGCGCAGGGTTCGCACGTGGCCGATGCCAAGCCACGTGCATTGACATCGCTGCCAAAAGCCCGCAACTCTCGGCCAAAGCCGCTCGTAGCGAAAAACAACGGTGAAAAACAACGGTGGAGGAGATGCCGCGTCCAGCGCCCCGGCCAGCCCGCCGGCCCGCCTCGTTGGTGGACCCGGTCGGCGGCGCCGACATCGAGAAGGGCGCGCTCAGCACGCAAGACCCGCTTCTTTAAGTCAATGGCTGCGAACCCCAGGGGGAGGACTGCATGAGACGGACGCTCTTGGCTGCCACCATGACGGCATTGTTGCCGTTTGCCGCGCACGCGCAATCTGCGGCCGACCTGGCGAAGGGCCAGGCCGACACGAAGAACGTGCTGAACTATGGCATGGGTTACGACTTGCAGCGCTACAGCAAGCTGACCCAGATCAACAAGGACAACGTCAGGAAGTTGGTTCCGCTCTGGAACTACAGCCTCGACGACAACAGGGCCGAGGAGTCGCAGCCGATCGTCCACAACGGCATTATCTACATCACCACGCATGCCGCCACTATGGCAATCGATGCCAAGACCGGCACGCAGCTTTGGAAGACAAAGGTCGAGTACCCGGCCGACGTGCCCCCTATCGTGTGCTGCGGCATCATCAATCGCGGCGTGGCGATCGCCGATGGTAAGCTCTTCCGCACGACCCTTGACGCGCAAGTCCAGGCGCTGGACGCGAAGACCGGCAAGGAACTTTGGAAGTCCAAGGCCGCCGAGTACAAGGAAGGCTATTCGATGACGGTGGCGCCGCTCGTCGCCGACGGGGTCATCATCACCGGCATTTCCGGCGCCGAATACGGCACCCGCGGCTTCATCGACGGCTGGGATCCCAACACCGGCAAACGGCTGTGGCGGACGCACTCGATTCCGCTCCAGGGCGAGCCTGGCGGCGATACCTGGCCGGGCGACACGGCCAAGCTCGGCGGCGGCTCGACATGGATCACCGGCTCCTACGATCCGGAATTGAACACCGTCTATTGGGGCATCGGCAATCCCGGACCGTTCAACGCTGCGGTGCGCAAGGGAGACAATCTCTACACGTGCTCGGTGCTGGCCCTTGAGCCGAAGACCGGCAAGATCAAGTGGCACTACCAGTTCTCGCCGAACGATCCGTTCGACTACGACGCGGTCGCCGAGAACGTGCTGGCCACGATGAACATCGAAGGACGGCCGACCAAGGTTCTCATGCAAGCCAACCGCAACGGCTTCTTCTACGTCCTCGATCGAACCAACGGGAAGTTGCTTGCTGCCAACAAGTACATCAACAAGGTCAATTGGGCGTCTAGCATCGATCTAAAGACGGGCCGTCCCGTCGAAACGGATATCTCAACGAAAGCCCGTGCCGGCGAACAGGTGATCGTCGAGCCGTCGATCCTCGGCGGCAAGAACTGGCAGCCGATTGCCTACGATCCGACCAAGAACGTCGCTTTTGCCAACACGCTGAATTTCGCGGGCATCTACAAGGCCATTCCGCAAGAATGGAAGATGGGCGAAATGTGGCTGGGCATCGATCTGAGCGGCGGTCTTTGGTCCTGGTATCCGAATGAGCCACGCGGCTATCTGAAGGCCATCGATCCGATGACCGGCAAGACCAAGTGGGAAGCGCCGAGCGATATCCCGCGCTTCTCCGGCGTGCTCGCGACGGCCGGCAACGTCGTGTTCAGTGGCCAGCTGACCGGAGAGTTCGAGGCCTTTGATGCGGACACGGGCAAGAAGCTGTGGTCGTTCAAGGCTGGTTCCGGCATTGAAGGCCAGCCGATCACTTGGGAACAGGATGGCGCGCAGTATGTCGCGGTGACCAGCGGCATCGGCGGCGTCTATGCGCTGTTCTCGGGCGACGAGCGTCTCGCGACGGTTCCGCCCGGTGGATCGCTCTGGGTCTTTGGACTACCGAAGGAATAGATCGATCGAACAAGGGAGGGCGGCCCTCGCTGGGCCGCCCTTTCGTTTGGAACGGCGGGAATGAGGACGCATTTACTTTTGGCCGCGTTGTTCGGCGCGGTGATCGTCGGCACCGCGGCGGTTGCTCAAGCGCAGGACGCGCAAAAGGGCAAGTCGCTCTACGGGCAGCATTGCGGCAGGTGCCATGGTTACAACATGGTCACGCCCGGCACCGTGGCCTACGACCTGCGCAAATTCCCCGAGGGGGAAAAGACGCGCTTTTCCGAGTCGATCATCAAGGGGAAGAAGAATATGCCGCCCTGGGGTGACAAGCTTTCGACCGGCCAGATCGACGATCTATGGGCTTACGTCTTGACGAGGGGCAAGTGATGCGTTGGCCCGCTCGTTTGACGATGCGTATTGCGGCGCTTGTTGCGCTGGCGTTGCCGGCGGCGGCACAGGAGACGCTACGGGTCTGCCTCAACGAGGACATTCCCCTCTATTCGGAACGCAAAGGCAAAGACGGGAGCGGCTTCGACTTCAAGGTCGCTGAGGCCATCGCCAAGCGGCTCGACCGACGCCTTGCGGTTCAGTGGTTCGAGACCAAGCTCGAGGCCGACAGCAGCCTGACCATCGAGGCCAACACCCTGCTGTCGGACGGGCGCTGTGACCTCGTGGCGGGTTATCCGCTGATCAAGGGCAGCCTCGGCAAGCCGCGCGTGGCGACAGGCAAGATGGCCGATTTCGCCGGCGCCAAGGCAGCCGACCGACGCCGCCGTGTCGCTCTTGGCGAGCTCGTGCCGACGCGGCCCTATAACCGCGCGCCGCTCACGGTCGTCGTTGGCCCGGCCGTCACCAAGCCGGTGAATGGCTTGGCCGACCTCGATGGGTTGAAGATCGCAGTGGAAGCCAGCACGCTCGCTGACGCCATCCTGATGAAATTCAGGGATGGCCGGCTGGTGGAGCACATCACGCACTTGGTGCCGGGCCGCGAGGACCCGTTGCCACGCCTGGACGCCGGCGAGTTCGACGCGACGTTGATCAATCTCCGGCGTTTCGATGCGTTCCGGGCAAAGCATCCGGCGACGCGCCTCAAGGCGACCGGATACTATCATCGGGTCGGGCCCAACATGGGTTTCGTGGGCCTCGCCGAGAAAGCCGACCTGATCGAGGGTGCCAGCCGCGCGATCGCCGACATGGCAGAGAAGGGCGAGCTGAAGGCGATGGCCGAGGCAAGCGGCCTAACCTATGTGGCGCCGCGAGAGCCGTTCGTCAGCGACAATGTCAGCTTGGCGGACCTGGCCGAGATGTGAGGGAGCGTCAGAGCCGGAACTGCGCCAGGACGTGCGCGAGGTCCTCGTTGTCGGTTCGCCGAGCCGCGCGACGACTGGTTCAACCTACGGGTACCGCCGCGCCGATAGCGCGATAGTGATAGGTCGGGGGCTCCGCTGCGGATTCCGCTTGCGCCATGGCCTCGATGCGGGCGTGGAAGGGCGACTTGGCGCAGGCCGGATCGGTCGACGCCGCGTCGCCGAGCAGCGCCATCGCCTGGCAGCGGCAGCCGCCCCAGTCGCGCTCCTTGCGCTCGCAGCTGCGGCAAGGCTCCGGCATCCAGTCCGTGCCGCGGAAGGCGTTGAAGGCCGGCGAGCGATACCAGATGTCGGCGAGGGAGTGCTCGCGCACCGACCAGAAAGTCAAGCCCGGGGATGGTCTCGGCTGCATGGCACGGCAGCACCTTGCCCGAGGGCGTGACGTTCATGGTGCGCCGCCCCCAGCCGCCCATGCAGGCCTTCGGGTAGCGGGCGTAGTAGTCCGGCACCACGAGTCGATGACGAGACGGCCGTCGAGGCGCCGGCGTGCCTCCTCGACCACCGCAATCGAGCGTTCGACATCGGCGCGGGCCGGCATCAGGGCGGCGCGGTTGACGCAGGCCCCAGCCGTAATACTGCGTGTGGGCGATCTCGAGGCGGCTGCGCGCCCAACTCGACGGCAAGTGCGATGAGCTGGCGCGACCTCGCCGACATTGCCGCGATGGATGACGGCGTTGAGGGTGAGCGGCAGGCCGAGCTGCGACGACACGGTGGCGAAGGCGAGCTTGGCCGCGTGGGCGCCGTCGAGGCCGGCGATGCGATCTGCGCCGGCCGCCTCGGCTGCCTGCACCGAAAGCTGGACGTGGTCGAGGCCCGCCGCGGCAGAGCCTCGAGCTTCTCGCGCGCGGCCTGCCGACCCCGGAGGTGATGAGGTTGGTATAAAGGCCGAGCCCGGCGCAGTGCGCTGTCAGCTCGACGATGTCGGCGCGCGCCGTCGGCTCGCCGCCGGAGAGGTGGACGTGCAGGACGCCGAGCGCTGCCGCCTCGCTGAAGACGCGCGTCCAGACGGCGGTATCGAGCTCCGCCGAGCGGCGGTCGAGCTCGAGCGGGTTGGAGCAATAGGGGCAGCGCAGCGGGCAGCGATGGGTCAGCTCGGCCAGGAGGCCGATCGGCAGCGGGCGGGCTCGACAGGCGGCCGTTCACCGCTCCACCACCCGCTTGGCCGACGAGATCGTCGAGCATGGCGATAACGTCCGCTCTCGACGTCGCCGCGCAGGTCGCGTCGAACTCGCCGGCCGAGCGTCGTCGACGATGTCGCCGACGCTAGCGCTGTCCATCGACGAGTTGTAGCACGGCGACGGCCGTCTCGTCGAGGCTCGAAGGCGCGCTCGGGCGCGAGCAGCACGTGAGCTTGCGCACCGCGTCGAAACGCAGCCGCACGCCGCGCGGCAGGCGCGGCACGTCGTCGCGGGTCACGTGCCGCTCATGTCGCGCGCTCCGCGCCGGGCAGCCCAGGCGCCGGGCGGCAGTGGCCCGGCTCGACATAGGCGTGGTGCAGGGCATCGAGCTGCGACCACAGCACGTCGCACTTGAAGTTGAGCGCATCGCAACGACGGCGTGCTGCGCCTCCGGCGTCGTGGCATGCTGCTTGACGTAGTCGAGGGCGAAGTCGGCAGTCGCGCGGCGCCTGCGATCAGGCGCTTGTCGAAATAGGCCAGCGTCTCGCGCGAGATGAAGTCGTAGCCCGCCAGCATGCCGGCGACGCGCTCGGAGATGATGTTGGGCGAGAACATCTCGGTCAGCGAGGAGGCGATCGGCCTCCAGCAGCGACTTGTCGCGGCACGAAATGCACATAGGCCTCCACCGCGAAGCGCGTCGCCGGCAGGATGCCGCGCGTCGAGGTGACATAGGGGCGCGGGAAGTCGAGGCCGTCGGTGAGCTTGAGCCAGCGCTCGATGCCGCCGTCGCCTTCGTCGGTCGCCGTCGTGGTCGATGATGCGCTGGCGCCACATCGCGGCGCAGCGCCGGATCGGTCATCCGCGCCAGGACCGCGGCGTCCTTGATCGGGATCATCGCCTGGTAGTAGTAGCGGTTGAGCGCCCAGGCGCGCACCTGGTCGCGGGTCAGCTTGCCGCCGTGCAGGAGGCGATGGAACGGATGCAGGTTGTGGTAGCGTCGCGCGCCGATGCCACGCAGCGTCCGCCTCCAGCTCCGTCCGGCGTCGGCGCAATCTTCACAGATGCGAACTCCATTCCGTCGTGGCCGATTTCCCAACCTGCGCGCTCGGCCGCCTGCCGCTGCGGCGAGCCCTCGATAAGGACCGGGTTGGTGTTGTTGATGTGAATGAAGACGCGGCGACGCGCGGTGAGCGATGCCAATGCCTCGAGCGAGCCGTCGGTCGCCCGAGATCGGCATGTGGCCCATGCGCCGGCCGGTCTTTCTCGCCGACGCCGGCGCGATCATCTCGTCGTCGCTCCACAGGGTGCCGTCGAAGAGGAGCACGTCGGCGCCGGCGAGCCGGCTCATCACCGCATCGCTCATGGCGGCGCAGCCCGGTACGTAGGCGATGCGGCGACCGCCCGCCGTGAGCAGGACACCGACGGTGCTCTCGGTCGCGTCGCCGATCCGCGGCTGCTCGTCCTCGAGCCATAGCGGCGCCTTGCCGGGCACGGCAAAGAGCTCGACGCGCAGGCCGGGAAGCGGCTCGAAAGGCTGCTCGAGGGCGACGATTTCGCGTCTCACAAAAGCCTGGTCCAGCACGCCGAAGACCGGATTGCCGCCGAGCGCGGCATGCGTCGTTCGCGATGCGAAAAGCGCGAAGGCCTGGCCCTCCCTGAGACTCAAGAGGCCTCCGACATGGTCGATGTCGCCGTTGGTGAGCAGCACCGCGGCGATGGGGGAGTGTCGGGAGGCGCCTTGGGGGTCAGGCTGCAGCGGCGGTGTGGCGGCAATCTGCTGGCGAATGTCGGGCGAGGCGTTAACGATCAACCAATGCCGGTCATCCGCCGAGACCGCCAAGCTCGACTGCGTGCGAGCCTTTACGCGCGAATCGCCGGCCCAGGCGAGCCGGCACACAGCGCAATGGCAATTCCATTGTGGAACGCCACCGCCCGCCGCCGAACCCAGAACTATGGCCCGCACGGGCTAAGGCGGTGGAAGGGGAGCCCGAAAGGGCTCCGCTATCAGAACTCGGGCGGGGGAAGGTCGGCCAACTCGTAGCTCGTCACTTCCATGCCGACGCAGATTTCTTCGACGATTGGTGTTTCCCAAGTCATTTCGCTTCCTCCTGAAGGGGTCTTGATGGCCGAGAACCAAGTGGCCGCCGACGCAGCCTACGACGCCATAATGGTCTCTGGAATCGCCGACCGCAAGGCAAAATCGCGCCCGTTCTCGCATCGTTTGCCTGTAGAGATCACCATTTCGCGAGCGCCCAGGCGTCTCATGGACGCTCTTGGCCTTGAGGGCCCTTCGGTCTGCGCATAGCATCAGCAAGAGCCCCCAGAAACGGTTTAACCCGGCCGTCAGGGCGTGGAGGATTTGTCCATGTCGTATCGCTACACTCGCCGTCAAGTTGTCGTGGGCGGCGTTGCCTCGGCTGTTGCCGCGCCCTTCGTCGGCAGTGCCCATGCCCAGGCTTGGCCCACGAAGCCCATTAAGATCATCGTCGGCTACCCGCCGGGGGGCTCTACGGATCTCTTCGCCCGCGCCTATGGCGAGTACATCTCGCAAAAGGTCGGCCAGCCGGTGCTCGTTGAAAACAAGGCCGGCGCGAGCGGCAGCATTGGCGCGCAGGCCGTCAAGGCGGCGCCTGCCGACGGCTACACCCTGATGTTCACGATCTCCACGACGATGATCATGAACCGGGTCCTCTACAAGTCGCTGCCATACGACGCCGACAAGGACTTTGTGCTCATCTCGCACATGTCGGCGGGTGCCCTGCCGTTCGTCGTGCACAAGTCGACGGGAGTGAAGACGCTTGATGAATACGTTGCCTGGGCCAAGGCCAACAAGGCGAGCCACGGCACCTATGCGGCGGGTTCGGCCGCCCACATCATCATGGCAGAGTTCAATCGAATTTACGGACTGACCGTCGAAATCGTCCACTACAGGGGCGAAACGCCCATGTGGCAGGACTTCAATGCAGGGGTCATTCAGTCGGCGCTCGGCAGCTATCAGGCTGCAAACGCCATTCTCGATTCCGGCACCGGCCTCGCCGTCGCGACCTGGCCGGGCACCAGCAAGAAGCTGCCCAATGTGAAATCGATCTCAGACCTCGGGGTAAAGACTAAGCTCGCCGACGTGAGTGGCTTTGTCTGTCTCGTCGGTCCAGCCGGAATGCCGAAGGACATTGTCGAGAGACTGTCCGACCTGATGGTGGAGGCGGGCAAGACCGAGCGCATTCAGAAGCTGCTCGAGTCCTTCGGGGTGGACGAGGCTGCCATAGGGCACGTCGAATTCCAGAAGAGATACGAACAGGAGAAGCCGATCTGGATCGAGCTGGTCACCAGCCTCGGCTTGACCCCCCAATAGGGCATTCTCCCCGCAACTCCGGTGCGGTCTCTCGGCTGAGCGCGATCCAACCGTGTTGAGCGGGACGGGTGCGCTGTTGTCGCTTGTTGTGCACAACCACGTCCAAGATCGCTCAACATTTTCGAGATTATGCGCCAGGTTTTTCCCCTTCGCTGACCGCCTTCACGCGAGCTCGGTTGAGGGCCGGGAGTGCCAGCGACGCCAACATGGCGGCGGCGAGGACAAGCAACACGGCACTGATGGGTCGCTCCAGAAAGACCATAAAGTTCCCGCGCTCAATCTGAAGCGCGCGGCGGAAATATTCCTCCATCATCGGGCCGAGCACGAAGCCGAGCAACATGGGTGCCGGCTCACAGCCCACCTTGACCAGAAGGTAGCCAAAAAGTCCGAAACCCACCGCCATCAACACGTCGAAAGTGCTGCTAGCGACAGTGTAGACGCCGATACAGCAGAACAGGACGATGGCGGGGTAGAGGATGCGGTAGGGGATCGACAGCAGCTTCACCCAGAGGCCGACCAGCGGCAGATTGAGCACCACCAGCATCAGATTGCCGATCCACATGCTGGCGATGAGGCCCCAGAACAGCGCCGGCTGCTTCACCATGACCTGGGGGCCGGGCTGGATGTTGTGCAGCAGCATGGCGCCGATCATCAGCGCCATCACCACGTTGGACGGGATGCCGAGGGTCAGCATCGGAATGAACGAGGTCTGCGCGCCCGCGTTGTTCGCCGCCTCGGGCCCCGCCACGCCTTCGATCGCCCCCTTGCCGAAGCGTGAGGGGTCGCGGGCGACGCGCTTCTCGACCGCGTAGGACGCGAACGAGGAGATTACGGCACCACCGGCCGGCAGGATGCCGAGCGCTGAGCCGATGGCGGTGCCGCGCACGATAGGCATTGCTGATGCCCTGAGATCGGCGCGCGTCGGAAACAAATTTTCGATTTTCTTGGTGAAGACTTCGCGCTTCTCCTTGGACTCAAGGTTGCTGACGATTTCGGAGACCGCGAACACGCCGATGGCAATCGCCACAATGCCGATACCGTCGAACAATTCGTAGATGCCGAAGGTGAAACGCAGCGTGCCGCTGTTCACGTCGCTGCCGACCAGTCCCAGAATCAGGCCGACGATGACCATGCCGATGGCGCGGACGATTGACACGTTGGCCAGCACCACTGCGCCGATCAAGCCGAGCACCATGAGCGAGAAGTATTCTGCCGGGCCGAACTGGCTCGCCACCTTGGCGAGGGGTCCCGCCATGATGGCACAGAGCACGGTCGCGAACGTGCCCGCGACGAATGATGCGATCGCGGCGGTGGCGAGCGCCGTGCCGGCACGCCCCCGACGGGCCATTTGGTGGCCGTCGATACATGTGACCACCGAGGAGATTTCGCCGGGCAGATTGATGAGGATCGAGGTAGTCGAGCCGCCATATTGCGCGCCGTAATAGATTCCGGCCAGCATGATGAGCGCACCGGTGGGCTCGATGCCATAGGTCACCGGCAGCAGCAGAGAGATCGTGGCGACAGGTCCGATGCCGGGCAGCACGCCGATCAATGTGCCGAGGAGTACGCCGGCGAAGCAATAGACAAGGTTTTGCAGGGACACGGCGGTCGCCAGTCCCAGCGCGAGGTTGGAGAACAGATCCATGACCAGCTCGCGCTATAGGAACCACGGCCAAACGGGGATTGGCTGCTTCAACCCCAGCACGAATATCAGCCACGAAGCCAACGACAGCCCCGCGGCGATGACGATGCCCTCGAGGAGACGAAACTCCGGGCCTGCCCAGGCTGCGACGAGAACGGCGACGAACGACGCAACGAACAATCCGAAAGGATTGAGGAGGACCGCGAAGGCGGCAATCGACAGGAGCAATCGCAACGCAAGCCAGAGATGGATGCGGCCGACATTCCCGCCAGCCTCGCTTGCCAGCGAGCGCGCGACGATGATGACACCAAGCCCCGTCAGCAAGGCGCCGAGCAGCAGCGGAAAGTAGCCGGGACCCATGCGCGAGGTTGTACCCAACGGGTACTTGGTGGACAGGATGGCGGTTGCCGTACCGAAGACGACGAACCCCAGGCCCGTCCAGAAATCCTGCGAGCTTTTGACCCTCAGTCCCATAGATATCCCCCCTGGCGTCTTGGATTGTTCGACGGGACGAGCGGAACAGCAAGCGCAAAACGAGCACAGCGCAGCAATGAGGCCCTCAACCCGCCCGCAGCCTGAGCGAAGAGGGTTCCTCTCTGAGGGCTGGAGAGTCCCACCCCTGTTGGTACCGCACCGCAAGTGTGCTCAAGTGAGCACGTTCCGGAGCATTTCACATGTCATTCAAGCTTGGCGATTTCACCACGCGCCCCGAGATCGACGGCACGTTCGGGGTGGTGGCCTCGACCCATTGGATCGCCAGCGCGGTCGGCATGGGGATGCTGGAAAAGGGCGGCAACGCCTTCGACGCGGCGGTGGCGACCGCCTTCACCTTGCAGGTGGTGGAGCCGCATCTCAACGGCCCTGGCGGCGATGTGCCCGTTATCGTGCACGATGTCAGGCGCGGCAGAACCGAGGTGATCTGCGGGCAGGGGCCGGCGCCGGCCGGCGCCACCATCGCCCATTATCGCGGGCTTGGCCTCGATCTGGTGCCCGGCACCGGACTGCTGGCGGCCTGCATCCCCGGCACGTTCGACACCTGGATGACGCTGTTGCGTGACTACGGCACGGTGCGCCTGGCCGACGTGCTGGGACCAGCCATCTCCTACGCCCGCCACGGCTATCCGGTCGTCGAGCGCATCACCAAGACCATCGAGATGGTCGAGGACCTGTTCAAGGCGCATTGGCCGACCTCGGCCGCCGTCTATCTTCCGGGAGGCCGCCCGCCAAAGCCGGGCAGCATGCTGTCCAATCCCGTCCTCGCCGACACCTATGCGCGCATCCTGCGCGAGGCCGAGAGCGGCGGCGGCAGCCGCGAGGCGGAAATCGAACGGGCGCGCAAGGCCTGGTCGCAGGGCTTCGTGGCCGAGGCCATCGACCGCTTCTGCCGTACGCAGGAGGTGATGGACTCCTCCGGGCGTCGCCACCGCGGGGTCCTGACGGGTGCCGACATGGCGGCCTGGCAGGCGAGCGTCGAGGCGCCGATCTCCTATGACTATGGCCGCTTCCGGGTGCTCAAGGCCGGCCCCTGGACACAGGGGCTCGCCGCCCTGCAGACGCTCGCGCTGCTCAAGGGCTTCGACCTCGATCGCCTCGACCCGCAAGGGCCCGACTTCATCCATCTGCAAGTCGAATGCGCCAAGCTTGCCTTCGCGGATCGCGACACGTTCTATGGCGACCCGGTCTTTGTCGACGTGCCGATCGCGACCCTGCTGTCGAAGGACTACAACGACGCGCGCCGCAAGCTCGTCGGCGAGCGCGCCTCGCTCGAATTGCGGCCAGGGACCATCGACGGCTTCGGAGGGCGGGTCGAAATCCGTCTGTCGAGCTCCGTGCGCGGCCGGGCGGCGGGGGCAGGGGAGCCCACGGTCGGCAAGCCGGTCTGGACCCATGACGACGAGGACGAGCCGGCGCTCGCGCGGGCGGGCGTCGGGGAGCCGACGGTCGGCCGCCTCGGCGTGTCGCGCGGCGACACGGTGCATTTCGACATCATCGACCAGGCCGGCAACATGGTGTCGTCGACGCCATCCGGCGGCTGGCTGCAATCCTCGCCAGTGATTCCCGGAACTCGGCTTCTGCCTCGGCTCGCGGGCGCAGATGTTCTGGCTCGACGAGAAGCATCCCTCGGCGCTGATGCCGGGAAAACGGCCGCGCTCCACGCTGACCCCGACCATGGCGCTGCGTGACGGGGAGCCATATCTCGCCTGGGGCTCGCCCGGCGGCGACCAGCAGGACCAGTGGATCACCCAGTTCTTCCTGCGCCACGTGCATGCCGGCATGAACCTGCAGGAGGCCATCGACGCCCCCGCATGGCACAGCGAGCACTTCCTGTCGTCGTTCTGGCCGCGCACGGCGCGCCCCGGCGTGCTGGTCCTGGAGGGGCGCGTCCCCAAGGCCACCACGGAAGAGTTGAAGCGGCGCGGCCATGTCGTCGAGGTTGGTGGCGACTGGTCGGAGGGGCGCCTCACCGCCGCCTCGCGCGACGGCAAGCGCCGCCGGGCCGCCGCCAATCCACGCGGCATGCAGGGCTACGCGGTCGGGCGCTAGGCGCAGGAGAGCGCCGATGACCTGGTCGATCATCGTCCGCGACGCCAAGACGAAGCGGTTCGCCATCGCGGTTGCCACGCGCTTCTTCGCCGTCGGCCATCTCTTGCCGCACACGCGCGCCGGCGTCGGCGCCGTGGCCACGCAGGCCTTGATCAATCCGTTCTACGGCCGCAACGGCATCGCGCTGCTCGGCGAGGGGCGGTCCGCTGACGAGGTGGTTGGGACGCTGACCACCGCCGACGCCGGCCGCGACCACCGGCAGCTCCACGTCATCGACGCGCAAGGGCGGATCGCCGCCCATACGGGAGCGAGCTGCGTCGATTGGTGCGGCCATGTGTTGGCTCCGGACGTTCTCGGTTGCCGGCAACATGCTGGCCGGGCCGGCCGTCATCGCCGACACGCTCGAGGTCTACCAGGCGAGCGCCGGCCTGCCGTTGGCGCGCCGGCTCATCGCGGCACTCAAGGCCGGCGAGCAAGCGGGCGGCGACAAGCGCGGCAAGCAATCGGCGGCCCTCGTCATCCAGGGTGAGGAGGACTGGCCCGATCTCAGCCTGCGGGTCGACGACCATGTTGATCCGCTCGCCGAGCTCGAGCGCCTCGAGGCGGTGAGCCGCGAGCGCTTCGTGCCGTTCTCGCGTTTCATCCCGAGCCGCCGCGATCCCGCCGGCGTCACCGACCGCGCCGTCATCGAGGCTGGCATCGCGGCGGCTGAAGCCGCGGCGGAAGCTGACGCCGCGCAGGAACGGCCGGCGTGAGCCCGGCGCCGCTTCTGGCCATCGAAAATCTGCGCGTGCTGTTCCACGGCGAGGACGGCAGGTCCGTGCATGCCGTCGACAGCATCGATCTGACGGTGGAGCGCGGCGCCACGCTCGGGATTCTCGGGGAATCCGGTTGCGGCAAGACGGTCACCGCGCTCGCAATCATGGGCCTTCTGCCGAAGGGGGCGGCGGCGGTCACGGGCAGCGTGCATCTCGACGAGACGGAACTCCTCGGCCTGAGCGATCGTCAGCTGAGCGAATTGCGGGGCGACAGGCTCGCCATGATTTTCCAGGAGCCGATGACATCGCTCAACCCGTCCTACACAGTGGGCGAGCAGATCGTCGAGGTCCTGATGCGCCATCGCGGTCTCGGCCGCGCCGAGGCGCGCCGCCGCGCCATCGAGCTGCTGCGGCGGGTGCGCATCCCCTCGCCGGAAGCGCGCTTTGGCGACTTTCCGCACCGGCTGTCGGGCGGCATGCGCCAGCGCGTCATGATCGCCATGGCGCTCGCCTGCGATCCCGAACTGCTCATCGCGGACGAACCCACCACAGCCCTCGACGTGACCATCCAGGCGCAGATGCTCGAACTGATGCGCGAGCTGAAGGCCGCATCCGGGGCGGCGATCATCCTGATCACCCACGACCTCGGCGTCGTGGCCGAAGTATGCGAGGAGGTGGCGGTCATGTATGCTGGCGAGATCGTCGAGCGCGGCGCAACGGCGCGCCTCTTCGAGCAGCCGGAGCATCCCTATACCGTCGGGCTGTTGGGTGCCATCCCGCGCCTCGACCGGCGCAGCGAGAGCCTGGCGACTATCGAGGGCGTCGTCCCCAACATGGCGGAATTGCCCCAGGGCTGCCGCTTCGTGCCGCGCTGCCCTTTCGCGGTAGAAGCGTGCCGCCTGACGCGGCCGCCGCTCGCCCCGGTCGGCCCCGGCCACTGGTCGCGCTGCATCCGCGCGCCGCTCAGGGGGCTGGCATGACCGCGCTGCTCGAGGCCGAGGGGCTGACCAAGCATTTCGTGGTGCGCCGCTCGCTGCTCGGTCTGCCGCGCGCCAGCGTCAACGCGGTCGACAATGTCGGCTTCACGCTCAAGGCCGGCGAGACGCTGGCGCTTGTCGGCGAGTCAGGGTCGGGAAAATCGACGCTCGGCCGGCTCGTGCTGCGTCTGATCGAGCCGTCGTCGGGCGTCGTGCGCTTCGAGGGGGTGAACATCTTCGCCTTGAGAGAAGCCAGCCTGCGGGCCTTCCGGCGGCACGCGCAGCTCGTCTTCCAGGACCCCTACGGATCCCTCAACCCGCGCATGACGGTGAGCGAAATCCTCACCGAGCCGCTGGCGCTGCATGGCGTCGTGCCGCCCGCGCGGCGGCGGGACCGTGTCGCCGAATTGCTGCACCTCGTGGGCCTCGAGCCGCGCTTTGCCCGCCGCTATCCGCACGAATTCTCCGGCGGACAGCGCCAGCGTATCGCCATCGCCCGCGCGCTCGCCGTCGAGCCGAGGCTCATCGTCTGCGATGAGCCCGTGTCGGCGCTCGATGTGTCGATCCGGGCGCAGATCCTGAACCTGCTGCGCGACCTGCAGCGGCGCTTCGGTCTCGCCTACCTGTTCATTTCCCACGATCTTGCGGTGGTGAAGCACATCGCCGATCGTGTCGCGGTGATGAATTTCGGCCGCATCGTCGAGACAGGGCCGGCCGATCGTCTCTTTGCTGCTCCGCGGCATCCCTACACCCGGGCATTGCTGGCGGCGATCCCGATACCTTCGCCGCGTCATCGCCGCGACCGCGTCATCCTCGAAGGCGAGATGCCCAGCGTCCTTCATCCGCCGCCGGGCTGCCGGTTCCACACTCGCTGCCCGTATGCGGTGGAGCGATGCCGCATGGAGGCGCCGGCGCTTGCCGGAGAACACAACGACGAGGCCGTCGCCTGCCATCGCTGGCGGGAATTGCCGCCGGAGGCGACGGCCCGCGACCTCGACCGGCCGCCGCCAGGGCTGGAAAAATTGATCGCCGCCTTCACGGCGCGGACGGATGGGCAGGGGCGCGGCGGTGTTGATATAGTGACGGATGCCGGGCGGTCCGGTTCCGGCTGAACGAGGGGACTTCCATGAAGAGCTTTCGCTTGGCGGCCATGGCGGCCGTCCTCGCCCTCATGGGCACAACGGCGATTGCCCAGACGCAATTGCGCATCGGCCTTGCCGAAGACCCGGACGTCCTCGATCCCACCTTGGCGCGCACCTATGTGGGGCGCATCGTCTTCGCGTCGCTGTGCGACAAGCTCTTCGACATCGACGAAAAGCTGAATGTCGTGCCGCAACTGGCGCTGTCGCACGAGACCCTGGATGACGGCAAGACCGTGATCATCAAGCTGCGGCCTGGCGTGAAATTCCACGACGGCGAGCCGCTCGACGCCGCGGCGGCGAAGTTCTCCTTCGACCGGCACCTGACCATGCAGGGCTCGTTCCGCAAACCGGAGCTCACCGTCGTCGAGGCCGTCGACGTGGTTGATCCCCTGACCATCCGCCTCAGGCTGAAGACGCCCTTCTCGCCGCTGATCATGCAGCTCACCGACCGCGCCGGCATGATGGTGTCGCCGAAGGCGGCCACCGAAGCCGGGGACAGGTTCGGGCTGAAGCCGGTCTGCGCCGGTCCCTACAGGTTCGTGGAACGCGTGCAGCAGGACCGCATCATCGTCGAGAAGTTCGCCGACTACTGGAACAAGGACAACGTCCACATCGACCGCATCACCTATCTGCCGATCGTCGACGCGACCGTCCGGCTCGCCAACCTGAAATCAGGCGGCCTCGACCTTCTGGAGCGGCTCCTCGCCACCGACATCAAGGAGGTGCGCGGCGACAGCAAGCTCAAGCTCGCCACGGTGGTGGAGCTCGGCTACCAGGGGCTGACGCTCAATGTCGGCAACGACAAGACGGGGGGAGCGCTCAGCAAATCCGCCAAGGTGCGGCAGGCCCTGAGCCTGGCGATCGACCGCGACGCGCTGAACCAGGTCGTGTTCAACGGTGAATTCGTGCCCGGCAACCAATGGATCAATCCGGAGCATCCCTACTACCAGAAGAGCTTTCCGGTGCCGAAGCGTGACCTCGCCAAGGCCAAGGCCTTGCTCAAGGAGGCCGGCGTCGCAACGCCTGTTCCGGTCGACCTCATGGTGCCGAAGGGGGCCGAGACGCAGGCCGTCGCCGAGATGCTGCAGAACATGGCGGCGGAAGCCGGCTTCGATATCAAGATCCGGGTCACCGAGTTTGCAACGTCGCTCAAGCAGGCCGAGGAGGGCGGTTTCCAGGCCTTCGTCCTGGCCTGGAGCGGACGCCCCGATCCGGACGGCAACGCCTATGTGTTCCACAAGTGCAAGGCGCCACAGAACTATGCGGCCCTCTGCAACCCGGACGCCGACGCGCTGCTCGATCAATCGCGGGCGGTCGCCGACGCGGGGCAGCGCAAGGCCATCTACGAAAAGCTGACCAAGCTCGTCCTCGACGAGAACCCGATCGTCTATCTCTATCACCGCCGCGTGCTCATCGCGCACAGCGCGCGTCTCGAAGGCTATCGGCAGATGCCGGACGGACTGGTGCGCGTCATCGGCTTGAAGATGAAGTGACGGGCCGCAAGGACAGATGCTGACCTTCCTAGCGAGGCGCCTGCTGCAGCTGGTGCCGACATTGTTCTTCGTGTCGGTGCTCATCTTCTCGTTGCAGCAGCTCCTGCCCGGCGATCCTGCCGTCACCATGGCGGGGGAGGAGCGCGACCCCGCGGTCATCGCGCAAATACGCGCCAAGTACCGGCTCGATCAGCCGCTGCCGGTCCAGTACGTCTACTGGATCAAAGGCGTGCTGACCGGCGATCTCGGCGAGTCGATGCGCATCCATGTGCCGGTGCGTGACCTCATCCTCCAGAAGCTGCCGGTGACCATCCAGCTGGCGCTCATGGCCATCGTCATCGCGTTCGGCATCGGCATCACGGCGGGGGTGATTTCGGCGGTCAAGAAGGACACGGCTTGGGACTATGCCGCCAACGCCTTTGCGCTGTGGGGCATCTCGACGCCGAATTTCTGGCTCGGCATCATGCTGATCTTCCTGTTCTCGGTGAAGCTCGGCTGGCTTCCGGCCTCGGGCTACGTGCGCCCATCCGAGGACTTTTGGGGCAGCATCGCGGCCACCATCATGCCGGCCTTTGTGCTGGGCAACGCGATCGCGGCGATCCTGATGCGCCATACGCGCAGCGCCATGCTGCAGGTGCTGGACAGCGACTATGTACGCACCGCCCGCGCCAAGGGCCTGCTCGAGCGATCGGTCATCCTCAAGCACGCCATGCGCAACGCGCTCACCCCGGTCATCACGCTCGGCGCGCTGGAGCTCGGCACGCTGCTCTCCGGCGCCGTGCTCACCGAGCAGATTTTTTCCATTCCCGGCTTCGGCAAGCTCATCGTCGATTCCGTGTTCAACCGCGACTACGCGGTGGTGCAGGGCGTCGTGCTGGTGACAGCCACGACCTATATCGCGCTCAATCTCCTGGCCGACGTGCTGTACATCCTGGCCAATCCACGGTTGAGGACCTGACATGGCGGAGGCGACCTACGGCGCCATCGCGGCAGGCGAGGCCGTCGACAGCCCGGTCCGGCGGGCCGCAAGGCGGCTGTTGCGACGCCGCGGCGCCGTCTTCGGGCTCCTTGTCATCGCCTTGTTCGTCTTTTGCGCGGCCTTTGCGCCATTCGTCTCCCCATACGATCCCATCGCGCAGAGCTGGACGACGGTGCGCAAGCCGCCGTCGGGGCTGCATTGGTTCGGCACCGACGAGGTCGGGCGGGACGTCCTGGCGCGGGTGATTTTCGGAACCCGCGCCTCGCTGATGGCCGGGCTGATCTCGGTCGGCATTGCGCTCGGCATCGGTGTGCCGTTCGGCCTCATCGCCGGCTATGTCGGCGGCTTCGTGGATGGCCTGATCGGCCGTATCACCGATGCCATGCTGGCCTGCCCATTCCTGATCCTGGCCATCGCGCTCGCCGCCTTCCTGGGCCCCAGCCTCGGCAACGCCATGATCGCCATCGGCATCGCCACGACGCCGATCTTCGTGCGCCTGACGCGCGGGCAGGTGATGGCGGTCAAGGTGGAGGACTACGTGGAGGCGGCGCGCGCCGTCGGCAATCCGCGCTGGCGTATCGCCTGCGTGCACATCTTGCCCAACATCCTGCCGGCGCTTTTGGTGCAGGCGACGCTGTCCATTGCCACGGCCATCATCGCCGAGGCCGCCCTGTCGTTCCTCGGGCTCGGTCAGCAGCCGCCGGCGCCATCGTGGGGCAGCATGCTGAACTCGGCCCAGCGCTTTCTCAGCAATGCGCCCTGGATGGCGATCTGGCCGGGCCTCGCCATCTTCGTCACCGTGCTGTCGTTCAATCTGCTCGGCGACGGCCTGCGCGACGCGCTCGATCCACGCCGGCGCTGAGCAGGATCAGGACGCCATCTTGAGCCGGTCGGCGGCGCCGCAATGCGTGGCGATGAGCTCGACGAGGCGCGGCACGAGCGGTATCGGCAGATCGTGCCCCATGCCGGGGACGATCTCGAGCTTTGCGCCGGGGATTTGCGCCGCCGTGTGGCGGCCGGCTTCGGTCGGCACCAGCGGATCGTTGGCGCCATGGATGACCAGCGATGGCGCGCCGATGCGCTTCAGCGCCTCGACGCGACTGCCCGAGGCGAGAATGGCGACGAGCTGCCGGGCCAATCCGGCCGCATAGGACGAGCGGTCAATGCTGCGCTCGACCCTGGTGCGCAGTTCCGCTTCCTCCGCCGGGTAGCCGGGGCTGCCGATCACCCGCAGCAAGTTCATCGTGTGCTTGATGAGCGCCTCGCGATCCTTGCTGTCCGGGCGCGGCGCAACGAGCACCGCCATGGCTTCCGGCTTTCCTGGTGGCAGGCTTCGATCACCGCTGCTCGACATGATCGACACTAGGCTGCGCGTGCGCTGCGGGAAATCGGCGGCGACGAGCTGGCCGACCATGCCGCCCATCGAGACGCCGACCACATGCGCCTGGGCGATGCCGAGGGCGTCCAGCAGCCCGACCGCGTCCTTGGCCATGTCGGCGAGCTTGTAGGGGGCGACGACGGGCTTGCCGGCCATCAGGTTGGCGAACGCCGCGCCAATGTCAACCGGCGGGCCGCCCTCGATCTTCGTGGAGAGGCCCACATCGCGATTGTCGAAACGGATGACCCGGAAGCCGCGCTTGGCGAGACCCTCGCAGAAGACATCCGGCCAGGCGATAAGCTGGGTGCCAAGGCCCATGATCAGCAGGATGGCGGGGGCTCGGCTTTCCCCTGTCTCCTCGTAGGCGATGTCGATTCCGTTGGCCTTGACAAAGGGCATCATGAACTCCTTTTTCGCAACGTGCGGGCAGCGGTCTTGATCTGGCAGGCGCAGCAGCATGAGGCAAGAGGGGAACACATGAAGCGCACGAAGACGAAGTCGGCCCGCTCGGCGAAGGCGAGGGCGGGTCCGCGGACATCGAAGCCGCGCGTCACGGCGCCGCGGGAAGAGCGGTTCCCGGAACTCTCGCCCGAGCAGATGACCGACGACCAGCGGCGCGTCGCCGACGAGATCAGGTCGGGGCCGCGCGGCGGCATGCGCGGGCCGTTCAATGCCTGGCTCCGGAGCCCCAATGCCGCCGACCGCATGCAGAAGGTCGGCGAATATGTGCGCTTCAAATCGTCGATACCGCCGCGGCTCAACGAGCTCGCCATCCTGATGACGGCGCGCAACTGGACGGCGCAGTTCGAGTGGTGGGCGCATCGGCGCCTCGCCATCCAGGCAGGCCTGTCGCCCAAAATCTGCGACGCCATCGCGGCCGGACGCCGGCCCCGCGACATGGCCGAGGACGAGCGCATCGTCTACGACTTCAGCGTTGAGCTGCTGCGCGACAAGCAGGTTTCGGACAAGACCTTCAAGGCCACGGCCGAGAAATTTGGCGAGCACGGGGTCATCGATCTGATCGCCGTGCACGGCTACTACACGGTGGTGTCGATGACCCTCAACATCGCCGAGGTGCCGATCCCGGAAGGCGAGAAGCCGCTGCCGAAGCTCGCCCGCCGCGCTTAGGGCGCGATCGGAACCGCTCATACGTTCGGGGATGATGCCTGGCTAGCTCGCCTTGCGCCGCCAGCGCCCGCCTTCGACGGCGCCCAGGAAGTCCTGCACCACGGCGTTGAAGGCGGCGGGCTCCTCGAGGTTGACCGCATGCCCGGTGTTGGGAAGGAACCACAGGCCGGCGGTGCGTATGGTGCGCTTCAGGAACAGGTTGATGTCGAGACAAGGCTCGTCCTCGTCGCCGACAACGAGCAGCACCGGCATCGTCAGGCGTGCGAGCTGATCGCCGAAATCGAGGAGCGAGGGCCTGAGCCCCTGATAGCGCGCCATCGTGTTGGCCATGCCGGCGGGCGAATGCCCGCGCAGATGCACCATGAATTCCTCCCAGCCGCGCGGGTCCTTGCGCTTGAGCTGGATGCGGGTCGGCCCGTGGCCGGTCTCTTCGGCAAACTTGGCCATGCCCTCGGCCGGGATGGCGGCCGCCCGCGCTGCGCATTGTTGCCGCCATTGCTCCAGCTCGCCCTTGGGAGAGCCCGAGCCGGCCCCGGCCGCCACGACGGAGCGAGCCATTGCGGGATAGGTGATGGCGAATTGCAGCGCCGCATAGCCGCCCATGCTGAGCCCGACGATATGGGCCTTGTCGATGGACAGGCCGCGCATGACGGCCGCGATGTCGTCGCGGGCGAACTCCCAGCCGTAGCGGGCGAGGTCGTCCGGCACCTCGGAGGGCGGATAGCCGCGGGCGTTGTAGGCAATACAGCGGTACGAGCGGGAGAAGTGGCGGACCTGCGTCTCCCATTCGCGCAGGTCCGAGCCATATTCGTGCACGAAGACGATGGGGTCGCCGCGGCCGGTGTCCTCGACATGAAGCTTGACGCCGGACGCATCGATCAGGGGCATGGTTACCTCGTAGCCGCCAACACGTGCCGCTATCCATACAGCAAACCGAGCATGTAGTATCGAGGCGGGCACGCGGGGCATTTCAATGACGATCACGTCCAGTCTGCAGATTGTCGGCGCGCAGGTGCCGGTCGCCATGGAGGTGCCCGAGCCGATGTGCGCCACGGTGGCCGAGGTGCTCGGCGGCGAGTACGAGGCCGGCTTCTTCGGCGAGGGCCTCACCATCCTCGACCTCGGCGCCAATGTCGGCTCGTTCTCGCTGTGGGCCAACATGCGCTGGCCGGCGAGCACCATCCACGCCTACGAGCCGCATCCCGGCACGTTCGATATCCTGGCGCGCAACGTGGCCCGCTTTCCCAACATCCACGCCAACAACGTTGCCGTGTATCCGAGCGACGGCAGCAAGCTGACGTTGTTCGCACGCTACGTAGGGGACGGGGAGGCGGGTGTCGCCGAGGCCATGAAGCGCACCTTCGCGGCCATCAAGCCGGAGCAGACCTTCCCGGTCACCGGACTGCATCCGGCGAAATTGCCGCCTGCCGACATCGTCAAGCTCGATGTCGAGGGCGCCGAGGGCGAGATCCTCCGCCACATGGACCTCTCCCGCACCGAGCTCGTGGTGCTGGAGTTCCAGGACGACGGCAATCGCCGCGTCGTCAAGGACGTGCTCGCCGACGGCTTCGTGCTCGAGCACGAGACCGCCTATCTGTGGGACGATCTCATCCATGCCGATCTCGGCTACAGGGCCGATCTCGTCGGCAACCATTTTGGCCGCATGTTCTTCGCGCGGCCAACCCCCACGCGTCTGCGCAGAGGCCCTTGGGTTGGCAGGGGCGCGCTCACATCTGCTGCGGTAGCCACAGCGCGATGATCGGGAAGGCGATGAGGATCGCCAGACGCAGCAGGTCGGTGACGATGAAGGGCAGAACGCCATAGAAGATTGTCGAGATCTTCACGTCCTCCACGACACTCTTGATGACGAAAATGTTCATACCGACCGGCGGGTGGATGAGACCGAGCTCCACCGTCATGACGATAATGACCCCGAACCAGATGGGATCGAAGCCGAGCGCGCTGATGACCGGGAAGATGATCGGCACCGTGAGGATGATCATCGCCAACGCATCCATCAGGCAGCCGAGCACCAGATACATGAGCAGGATCAGCATCAGGATGCCGTAGGGGCCGAGGCCGAGCCCGGTCAGGAAGGCGGTGATCTTCTGCGGCGTCTGCGTCACCGTCAGGAAGTAGCCGAACAGGATGGCGCCGATCAGGATGGTGAACACGGCCGCGGCGGTGCGCGTCGCCTCGAGCAGGGAGCGCAGGATGTCCCCGCCAGACAATCTGCCGCGGACGAGGCCGATCAAGAAGGCGCCGACCGCTCCCATGCCGGCCGCCTGCGTGGCTGTGAACCAGCCGCCATAGATGCCGCCGATGACGAAGCCGAAGAGGAGCAGTGTCGCCCAGACGTCGCGCAGCGCCATGAGGCGCTCGCCCCAGGGAGCGCGCTCGCCGGCCGGCAGGTGGCCCGGCCTCAGATGGCCGATGATGGTGATGGTCGCCATGTACATGGCGACCGCGAGGATGCCGGGCAGGATGCCGGCGACGAACAGCTTGCCCACGTCCTGGTCGGTGATGAGCCCGTAGACGGCGAAGACGGTCGACGGCGGGATCATGATGCCGAGCGTCCCGCCCGCCGCGATCACCCCGGTGGCGAACGAAGCGGGATAGTTGTGCGCGCGCATCTCGGGATAGGCGACGCGCGAGAAGGTCGCGGCGGTGGCGACTGAGGAGCCGCAAATGGCCGCAAAGCCGCCGCAGGCCGCGATGGTGGCGATGCCGAGGCCGCCGCGCAGGTGACCGACAAACGCATTGGCGGCGCGGAACAGCTCGCGGCTCATGCCCGACGTTGACGCGAAGGCGCCCATGAGCAGGAACAGCGGCACGACGGCGAAGTTGTAATCGGTCACCGTGCGCATTGTGGTGTGGCCCACCATCTTCAGTGCCGGCCCGCTGCCGACGATGCAACCAAAGCCGGTCACGCCGACAAGGCCCATGGCCATGCCGACGGGCACGCGCAGCAGCATCAGGACGAACAGCACGATGAAGCCGATAACGGCGATTGCGTCCGGGCTGAGATCGAGTTCCAGGCCCAAAACGGAGATCGGGATCGAGGCGATCACGCCATCACTCCACCGCTTTGGCGACCACGCCGGAGGCCATGCGCTCGGGTTGAAAAATCAGCCGATAAGCGCGAATGGCGATGAGGAGGACGGCGGAAACGTCTCCGATCCAGGCAAGCGCGAAGAACAACCATTCCGGCAGGCGCAGGTCCGGGGTCAGGATATGCGCGTCACGGGTGACCACGACCTTGTCGAAGAGCGTCGCGGTCTGCGTGGCGACAACGCCAAGCAGCACAAGGGTCGCAAATACGTCGATGGCACGCTTGGCCTTCGGGCCGACATTGGCCCACAGCAGATCGACCGTAATGTGCGCGCCGCGATAGCTCGTGGCGGCAATGCCCCAGAAGATCAGGACGCCGAGGAGCAATTCCCCAAAGCGATGGCTGTCGGGGATGTTGGTGCGGAAGATGTTCGCGGCCACCACGGTCGCGAAGACGTTGAGCGCCACGATGCCGACGAAGATTGCCGCCGTGATCTCGATGGCGTCGATGAAGCGGTCCATGCCGTTCTTCGGCACCATGGCGGCCGGCACGGCCGCGCCCGACTGCGCTGGACGATCCCCCATTTCGGTAGCCGCCCTCGTTTACCCATGGTGGCGGTCCGCAGCGATGCACTGCGGACCAGTTTTCACGAGAACCTAGTAGGCGGCGTTCTGCCGCGTCAGCTCGTCCTTCAGCTCCTTGAGCGCCGCCTCGGCATTGATGCCGGTCTTGGCGGCGTTCTCCGCCCAGGCCTTGGAGAGGGGCTC
Organism: uncultured Alphaproteobacteria bacterium; assembly: GCA_963812775.1. Classification (GTDB taxonomy): domain Bacteria; phylum Pseudomonadota; class Alphaproteobacteria; order Rhizobiales; family Beijerinckiaceae; genus CAWEWH01. Next base: position 1,256,622 of record CAWEWH010000007.1, on the reverse strand, counting down.
GGCCGCCTTCTTCCACAGGGCGAGCTGCTCGTTTGAGATGGTGTAGACTTCGCGGTTCTTGTCGGCCTTCAACTTGGCGATGCCCTCGTGCTCGAAGTCGGCCCATGGCGAGGCGGCGCGGTCGGCCCATTCGGTGGTGCAATGGTCGTCAATGACCTTCTTTTGCGCCGCCGACATGCCGTCGTAGGTCTTCTTGTGCATCACCCACGCGAAGGTCGTCGCGTAGAGCGGCACTTCCATGTGGTACTTCACCACCTTGTCGATGCCGAACAACAACACCGAGCCCCACGGGAAGGCGAGCGCGTCGGCGATGCCTTTCTCGAGGATATCGCGCGTTTCGGGCGCAGCGGCCGGAACGTTGGTGCCGCCGAGCTGCGTGACGAAGGCCGAGAAGGTGGCGTGCGGCGGCCTGATCTTCATGCCTTTGATGTCATCGGGCACCATGATCTTCTTGGTGCGCGAATGAAAGGCACCCGGATCGTGCACGAACGCGAAGCAGAACGTCACGTCCTTCATCTCGCTCGCCGCATATTTCCGATACCAGGCGTCGAGTGCCTTGGTGCCGCCCTTGCCGGTGGTCATCAGGAACGGCAGCTCGCCCGCTGCGATGATCGGGAAACGTCCAGGTTGGTAGCCCGGATTGATGTAGGTCACGTCGGCGATGCCATCGCGCGCCATGTCGTAATGGTCGAAGGCCTTGCCGAGCTGCTGGGCCGGAAACACCGTGTAGGTGATGGTGCCGTTGGAAGCCTTCTGGACCGATGCGCCCCAGTCCTCAATGGCCTTCTGCAGGGGGTGCGTGGGCGGTACCCAATGCGACAGCTTGAGATGCACGGGCTTGTCCTGCGCGCCAGCGCCGGTCGGCAGCACGAGAGCCGAGACGATGCCGATCGTTGCGATCCATTTCATGGGATTTCCTCGTGTTGATGTTTCGCTAGAGAACCTGAAAGACAGTGATCTCGACACCGTCGGGGCGGCGCACGCCCGAGGCGACGAAGAGATGCTCCATCAGCCAGCGATGATCGGGCTTGGCCGTCTCGAAGCGCGGCGCCGAGCGAAAGTAGATTTGGCTGTGGTCGGCGGCTTCGCCGCGCCTGATTTTCTCGAGCTCCGCTGCGGGTCCGAAGCGCAGCCCGGTATTTTCCACGTACACGAGGGCGCCGTCGTCGAGCTCGAGGGCATAGCGGGCATGCAGTTCGGTCAGCCCGCCAGGTCGGATGATCTGGAAATCGGCGCCGCCGGGTTGGATGCGGCCGTTGAGCTTGGGGCCCGCGACGCGCCCGCCAATGATGTCGATGATGCGGCGATAGCCCCAGCCGATCTCTCCGATTTCCCTCGGGGGCGCGATCGCCACGTCGAGACGACAGGCGAATTGGAGTTCGGGAGCCTTTGGCGTGGCCATGATGGTGCAATGCGGTAGGTAACGTCGCTTCGAAGGGGCGAGCAGTTCCAAACCTTCCACAGGGCTTCCCGAGGGTCAACGCGACCCTGATTCCTGCGCCGCTAGCCGCTTGGGCGGAAGGGACCGATCAGAGAAAGTCTTGGACGCAGGCGAGGAATTTTTCGAGCTGGTCATGGTGGACCCAGTGGCCGGCCTCCTCGAAGGAGGCGACGCGCGCGTCGCGGAACTGCTTGGTGATGCCGACCTCGTCAGGATTCGCGGCCCAGCTCTCCTTGCCGTGCACGAGCAGCACCGGGCAGGTGATGTTGCCGCGCAACGAGTGGACCTCGTCGCGAGTGAGCCGGATCGGGGGGCGTGAACGGACGTAGTTGTCGAACTTCCAACTATAGGTCCCGTCCTCGTTCTGATAGACGCCATGCTGTGTGAGATAGCGCGCCTGTTCCGGCGACAGATGACGGTTGGCCTCCTGCATGCGCGCGATGGCGTCTTCGAGCGCCCGATAGCGGCGGGGCATGCGCCCGGAGAGCTCGCGCTCGTCGTTGACCCATTCCCGCAACCTTTCGGCGATGTCCCAGTTGCGATCGGTGGTGCGCCCCAGGCCGAGACCTTCGATGGCGACGAGCTTTCTGACGTTCTCGGGGAAGATGCCGGCATATTCGAGGGAGATGGCTGCGCCCCACGAATGCGCGATAATGGAGACGGGCGCCAGATGCTGCTGATGAATGAGCTGGGCCAGGTCATAGATCATGTTGGCCGGCCCATAGGCATCGTCGATGGACCACTGACTGTCGCCATGGCCGCGCAGATCCGGCGCGATGATGTGCCACTTGGGCCGCAAAGCGCGCGCCACCCAATCCCAGTTGCGGCAATGGTCGCGCCCGCCGTGCACCAGGATCAGCGGCGGCGCGGCGGTATTGCCCCAATCGACGTAGTGCAAGCGCAGGCGCTGCGAGAAGAAGATGTGCGATGTGGGACTGTCGATCGCCAAGTTGCGTCCTCCGGCTCGGCGGTATGCGAATTGTCTTCCTTCCTGCGCTGCAGGCCATGGCCTGTCTGCCCGATGACAAGGTCCCGGTCCAGGTCGGGCCGGCAAAACCGTCCCGGCCGCCCTCCGGATGGCCGACCCGGTCGACCCTCTCGCCGTTCCGCGCTAGACTGCCGGCATCCGCGAGAGTCAAGGGCGTTACAACCTCGAAATGGCCGAACTATCCTTCAAGCGCGAGATCGAGAGCCTCAGGCTCGGCGACGGCGAGACGTTCCATGGCGAGGGCATCCTCGCCGTCACCAAGGCGCTCCTGCAATCCGGCGTCTCCTATGTCGGCGGCTACCAGGGTGCCCCGGTCAGCCACTTGGTCAACGTCCTGGTCCAGGCCGAGGATCTTTTGGCTGAGCTCGGCGTCCAGGTCGAGACCTGCACCAACGAGGCCGCCGCCGCCGCCATGCTGGGCGCCTCGATCTCCTACCCGATCCGCGGGGCGGTGACGTGGAAGTCCATCGTCGGCACCAATGTGGCGGCCGATGCGTTGTCCAACCTCGCATCGCCGGGGGTCATGGGCGGCGCGCTCATCATCCTCGGCGAGGACTACGGCGAGGGCGCCAGCGTCATCCAGGAGCGCAGCCACGCCTTCGCGGTGAAGTCGTCGATGTGGCTCCTCGATCCGCGGCCGGACCTGCCCACCATCGTGCGGCTCGTGGAAAAGGGCTTCGAATTGTCGGAGGCGTCGAGCACGCCGGTGATGATGGAGCTGCGCATTCGCGCTTGCCATGTCTTCGGCAGCTTCGCGGCGCGCGACAACGTCGCGGCCAAGAATTCAATGGCGCGCCGCTTCGAGCGGCCGGCCGACTTCGACTACGCGCGCATCAGCCACCCACCGGCAACATTCACGCAGGAGGCCGACAAGTTCAGCCGCCGGCTGCCGGCGGCGGAGCGCTTCATCCTCGCGCACAAGCTCAACGAGCACTTCGGCCCGAGCGAGGGCGATGTCGGCATCATCGTCCAGGGCGGTTTGTTCAACACCCTCAATGGGCGCCTGGAGACTGCGGCGCTCTCGGATGCATTCGGAAATGCCGCCATCCCGACGCTGGTGCTCAACGTCACGCATCCGTTGGTGCCGGACGAGATCGTCAGGTTCTGCGCCACCAAGAAGGCCGTGCTCGTCATCGAGGAGGGGCAGCCTGACTTCCTCGAACAGGCCATCGGCCAGATGCTCCGCAAGGCCGACCTGCAGACGCGTCTGCACGGCAAGGACGTGCTGCCTATGGCGGGCGAATATACGCCCATGGTCGTGGCCAAGGGGCTCGCCGGCTTCTTCGCCAAGAACAGCGTCGCCCACGCGCCGCTCGCCGCCTGGATCGCCGCGCAGGACGCCACCGCAAAAGCGGTTCGCGAGACGCTTGTCGAGCCGTTGCCGCTGCGGCCGCCGACCTTCTGCACCGGATGCCCCGAGCGGCCCGTGTTCTCGGCCATGAAGCTCATGAAGCAGGAGACGGGACCCGTGCACGTGGCGGTCGATATCGGCTGTCACTCCTTCGCCACGCTGCCGCCCTTCGACCAAGGCAACTCGATCCTCGGCTACGGCATGTCGCTCGCTTCCGCGGCCGCCGTGTCAGGCACGCAGCGTAAGCGGCCCATCAGCGTCATGGGCGACGGCGGCTTCTGGCACAACGGGCTGATCACCGGCGTGGCCGGAGCCGTCTTCAACAAGGACGATTCCGTCCTTGTCATCATGAACAACGGCTATTCGAGCGCCACCGGACAGCAGGACATACCGTCCTCGCTGCCAAGGGAGGACAGCCGCGGCAGCGCCCTCGATATCGAGAAGGTGCTGCGCTCCGTCGGCGTCTCGTGGATCAAGCGGGTCAGGACCTATGGCGTTGCCGGCGTGCTGGCGACCCTGAAGGACGCCATGTCGACCAAGGAGAAGGGCCTCAAGGTCATCATCGCGGATGGCGAATGCCAGCTGGCGCGGCAGCGGCGGGTGCGCCCGGCCACGGCGGAAGCCGTCGCCAAGGGCGAGCGCGTGGTGACGACGCGCTTCTGGGTCGATCCGGACGTGTGCACCGGCGACCATTCCTGCATCCGCCTGTCGGGCTGCCCCTCGCTGACCGTCAAGCCCAACGAGGATCCGCTGCGCACCGACCCGGTCGCGCATGTCAACAATGACTGCGTCGGCTGCGGCCTGTGCGGCGAGATCGCGCATGCCGCGCAGCTCTGCCCGTCATTCGCACAGATCGACGTGATCAGGAATCCGTCGTGGCGCGATCGCGTCTACCGCCGCATGGCCGACGCCGTGCTGCGGCTGGTGTCGGGGCGTCCGGCGGCGGCAAGCGCGCTGGCGCCAGCGGAATGAGCAGCACGGCCCCGCATAGGATCCTCATCGCAGCGCTCGGCGGCGAGGGTGGTGGCGTCCTTGCGGCGTGGCTGACCAACGCGGCTGTGGCCGCCGGCTACACGGCGCAGCGTGTGTCTATTCCAGGCGTCGCCCAGCGCACCGGCGCCACAACCTACTATATCGAGATTGTGCCGGCCTCGGGTGCGTCCCGTCCCATCCTCTCGCTCAATCCGGCGCCTGGGCAGGTGGATGTGGTGGTCGCGAGCGAGCTCCTGGAGACCGGACGCGCCATCCAGTCGGGCTACGTCACGCCCGACCGGACATTCCTGATCGGTTCCACGCACCGCATGTTCACCGTGGCCGAGAAGAGCGCCATGAGCGACGGTCGCTTCGATGTCGAGCGCATCGTCGCCGCCGCGCGCAAGTTTTCCCGCCAGCATGTGCTCGCCGACATGGCGGAGCTCGCCGAGAGCGTGCGAAGCCCGCTCAACGCCGTCCTGATGGGGGCGCTGGCGGCGTCGAAGGCGCTGCCCATTCCGGCCGAGAGCTTCCGCGAGGCGATCCGCCAGGAGGGCAAGGCGACGGAGCCGAACCTGCGCGGCTTCGAGGCGGGCTTGCGTGTCGGCGAGGCAGGCGAGCGGCCAGCTGCGGCCGCGCAGACGAAAATGGCGGCGCCGGCCACCGGCGCCGTTCCGCCCGGATTGCCGGCCGACGTGGCCGCCGTCGTGGCCGAGGGCGCGCGGCGCCTGACCGACTACCAAGACGAGAGTTTCGCGCAGCTCTACGTGGCGCGGCTTAACCGGTTCGTCGGCAAGCCGGGCGCAAGCGCCGCCTTCCTGCGCGAGCTGGCGCGGCTCCTTGCGGTACGCATGAGCGTCGAGGACACGGTACGGGTGGCGCAGTTGAAGCTTGCCGAGGCGCGCATCAGGCGCGTGCGCTCGGAAGGGCGACCCGGCGCCAACGATATCGTCCACATTACCGAATTCCTGAAGCCCGGACCGGAAGAGCTTTTCGGTGTCCTGCCGGCCGGGGTCGCGCGCCGCATCCTCGCCTTCGTCGAACGGCGCGGCTGGTCGAATGCCGCCTTGCCGATGCGCATCCGCACCACCGGCATCGCCGGGCCGGTGCTGCTGAAGCTGCTTGCCTTGTTGCGGCGCTTCCGGTTGCGTTCGCTGAAATATGCGCAGGAGCGGGAATGGGTCGAGCGCTGGCTCGCCCTCGTGGCGCGGGCCTTGCAGCAGGACCCCGCCGCGGCCCACCAAGTCGTGTTGACGGCAAATCTGGTGAAAGGCTACGGCGACACCTACAAGCGCGGCCAGCACAACTGGGCGCTGATCGCGGCGCGGGTGATCGAGCCCATGCTGGCCGGAAAGCTGCCGGCGCAGCACTTCGCCGACAGCATCATGCAAGCACGGCTTGCGGCGCTGGCCGATCCCGACGGGCGCCGGCTTCTCGATGTCGTGGAAGCCATCGAGAGATTGCAGCCGCCGCCGCTCAGCAATGCCGCCGAGTAGGCAGCGATGGGCGCGCGGGACCAGATCGAGCCCATCGAGCGGGCGAGCCGCGACGAGATCGAGGCGCTGCAACTCTCGCGCCTCAAGGACACGCTCTCCCGCGCCTACGCCAAGGTGCCGCACTACAAGAGCGCGCTCGACGGCGCCGGCCTGCATCCCGACGACATCACGTGTCTCGACGACGTGACGCGCCTGCCGCTTACCGGCAAGGACGATCTGCGGCGCAACTACCCCTTCGGCATGTTCGCGGTGCCGATGGACGACATCGTGCGCATTCACGCGTCGAGCGGCACGACGGGGAAGCCGACGGTCGTCGGATATACGCGTGGCGATATCGAGACTTGGTCGTCGCTCATGGGCCGCTCCATCCGGGCTGCCGGCGGCCGCTCCAGCGACAAGGTCCACAATGCCTATGGCTATGGTTTGTTCACTGGCGGCCTCGGCTTCCACTATGGTGCCGAGTGGCTCGGCGCGGCCGTCATTCCGGCAGCCGCCGGCTCGACGGAGCGGCACGTGCAGCTCATCTGCGACTTCAAGCCGGATTTCCTGGTGGCGACGCCGTCCTATGCGCTGGTCATCGCCGACGAGTTCGAGCGACAAGGCGTCTCGCCGCGCGAGGCGGGATTGAGGATCGGCATCTTTGGCGCCGAACCCTGGTCGGAAGGCATGCGCGCGGAAATCGAGGCGCGGCTCGGCCTCAACGCTCTCGATCATTACGGGTTGTCGGAGATGATGGGCCCCGGTGTGGGCCAGGAGATCGCCGAGACCAAGGACGGGCAGACCATCTGGGAGGATCACTTCCTGCCGGAGATCATCGACCCGCAGACCGGCGTGCGCCTGCCGGACGGCGAGACCGGTGAATTGGTCATCACCACGCTGACGCGCGAGGCCATGCCGCTCATTCGCTATCGCACCCGCGACGTGACGGCGCTCCATCCGGGGACGGCGCGGCCCATGCGCCGCATCGGCCGTATCAAGGGCCGCAGCGACGACATGCTCATCATCCGCGGCGTCAATGTCTTTCCCAGCCAGATCGAGACGATCCTGATGGGCGAGAGCCGGCTCGCGCCGCACTATGTGCTCGAGGTCAGGCGCGAGCACCGGCTCGACGAACTGGCGCTCGAAGTGGAGATGCGCCCCGAGGCGGCCTCGCGATCCTCGCCTGACGAGGTCGTGGCCCTCGCCCGTGAGCGTCGAGCGGCTGATCAAGGCCTATGCGGGTGTGACGGTCGAAGCCCGCATCGTGGCGCCGCACACGATCGAGCGCTCGCAGGGCAAGGCCAAGCGCGTGCGCGATCTGCGTCCGAGAAATTGACGAGGCCAGCCATGAATGCCTTCGACGCGTCGATGCGGGATCAGCTACGGCAGGCCGGTTTGCCTGAGGGCGAGATCAAGTCATGGCATGGCGCGGCGCCGCGCGGGACATCAGACCTGTCCGGTGATCGTGGCGCCTACAGTGCCTATTGGAAAGGGACGCAGGCGCTCCTGGCGCGGCTTCCCAAGAAGCCGCAGCGCAACGGCGCCGAGGCGGTCGCGGCGGCGGCGCTGCTCGAGGCCGGCCGCCGTCACCGCGACATCTTCCTGAAAGCGCACGCGGTCGCGATCTATGACCTCCTGACCAAATCCCGCACGCGCTTCGTCAGGCTCGAGGATCTCGTGTTCGAGGCGGCCTCGGCCGTGCCGGGACTGGCGCCGAGCCGCGAGGCCGTCGCCGCCGAGGCCGGCGAGAAGCAGGGCGACAAGGACGGCGTCGAGATCGATCAGGGCCTGTTCCTTTCGCGCGTTCTGGCCGACGAGCGCGCCGGCCTGCATCTGTGCCATGCCATGCTGCTGCCGCGGGCCGAAAGCGGCGACGCCCTTGCCGAATTCGAGAAGCGCGGGGTCCTCGACCTCAAGGCGGCGCGGCTCGAGCGGCGCGGCAGGGCGGTCGAGTTCACTCTGCTCAATCCTCGCTATCTCAACGCCGAGGACGATGCGACCCTCGACGCCGAGGAAATCGTCGTCGACGTGGCCATCCTCGACCCGGCAAGCGAGATCGCCATCTTCCGCGGCGGCGTCGTCGAGAACCCGAAATATGCCGGGCGGCGCATCTTCGGCGCCGGCATCAACCTCACGCACCTTTATCGCGGCATGATCCCGTTCGTCTGGTTCATGCGGCGCGACATGGGCCTCGTGCACAAGTTCCTGCGCGGTGTCGCCCGTCCCGAGGCGCTGCCGGACGACGTGAATGGCACGGGCATCGAGAAGCCGTGGATCGCCGCTGTCGAGACCTTTGCCATCGGCGGCCACTGCCAGGCGCTCTTGACCATGGACTTCGTCGTTGCGGCGCACGACGCCTTCATGACGTTGCCGGCCCGCAAGGAAGGCATCATCCCAGGCGTCGCCAATCTGCGCCTGCCGCGTTTCGTGGGCGACCGCATCGCCCGCCAGGCCATCCAATACGAACGGCGCCTGATGTGCGACAGTCCGGAGGGGCGAATGATCTGCGACGAGATCGTGCCGGCTGGCGAGATGGACGAAGCGCTCGACCGCGTCATCGCCGGGCTCACAAGCTCCGGCGCCGTCAGCGCCGTCGGCAATCGGCGCGCTTTTCGGGTCGGGCAGGAGCCTATCGACACTCTTCCGCCGCTACATGGCGAACTACGCGCGCGAGCAGGCTTTTTGCCATTTCAGCCCGGCGCTCATCGCCAATCTTGAGCGGCATTGGAACGCCGCGCAACGGAGCATCTGAAGGCGAACCACAAAGAGGTGGGGGCGTCGTCCGGGACTGGCTTTGCCGCGAGCGGAATGATCGGTTAGCCGATCAGCCCCGGGCTGGTGCTGCTTGCGTCAGGTAGGTCGTGCGCATGAAGCGCTTGAACTCGCTGACGTTTGCCGCAACGGCGAGGACGTTGCCCTGCGCCGCATGGTAGCCGGCCCGTTCAAGGGCCTTCTGGTCGGCGGCCGTCTCGATGCCTTGCGCGACAACCGGCACTTTCAGCCGGGACCCAAGCTCAACGACAGCGCGGCAGACGGTCATGTGGTCGCGGTGCGACGCGCAACCGTCGCTGTAGCGGCGGTGCAGCTTCAGTTCCGCAAGACGGGTGTTCCGCAGCTTCAGATAGTTGTCGTTTTTCATTTCCACGTCGTCGATGGCAATGTCGACATTGTGCAGCTTGAGGCGGAGGAGGGCGTCCTGCATCTCGGCCGTGTCTGCCGGAATGCTGCGTTCCGGAATTTCGAGGATGAGGCCCGGCCAGCGTGGGTCGTCGGGCCGCCCGCGGCGGATGATTTCGATGAGCTCGCTGTTGAGAAGATTGGCCGACGGCACGTTGACGGCGAGGCGCAGCACGACGCTGTCGGCCGCCAGCTTCTCCCAGTCCTTGATGGCGCGCCGCAGGCTGAACATCGTCAGGGCAGCACGTTCCTCCTGGCTGAGATCGCTGAGGCGGTCCTCGCCAACGACGCCATGCGTGGGGTCGTTGACGACAATCTGCGCTTCCGCACCGATCGGGGCGAGGCTGCGAAGATCGATCTTCGGCTGGTAGTAGAGCTCGACGCGGTTCTGTTTGAGAGCCTTGAGCACGTCGAGCTTGACCGGGCCTTCGGTTGGCATCAGCGCGGCATCGCGCACGATCTGCCTCAGGGCGTCGGGCTTGAACGGCTTCTTGAGCGGCGGCAGCATCGTGAGCTTGAGCCGCCGCCCGATGCTGTTCACCTGGTCGAGGATGACCTGATCGTGGCCGCTGATGAGGATGACGGAGCCTGTGAACTTGTGAGCCGCGAGCTCCTCGAGCACCAGCACGCCGTCGCTGCGTCCCAGCGACAAGTCGAGGAGGACGAGTGCGTTCTCGTCGCGCTCGACGATCTTCAGGACTTCCTCGGGGGAAGCGGCCTCCACGGGCTGGAGACCCATCTTCTTGATGACGGCCGCCAGATAGGCGCGCACGCCGCTCTCGTCGTCGACGATGGCGGCAAGCCTGGGCACACGCGACGGGCCCGGCCGGCCCATCTCGTCCGCGTCACTATCTGCCGCCAGTGGCGAGCCCATTCGGCGACCTCGTTGCCAGGTCCTGCCGATTTAGGCAGGAAAGCGTTGAGATTTCATTTCGGTGCATCCTAGGGCTTTTTCCGTCTTGGGCGGCTGCTTTTCGGTCTCAAGCGGCTGTATGAGGCGGAGCAAAGCCATGAAAGGGTTTCTTGACGCGTTTGCGGCAACCTGAGCGAGCGCGGATTAGTTAACGACTTCGAAGGATCGCTGCCCATGTCGGGGAATCGGCCTCAAGGCAGGGCAAAGCCGGCCCGTCGCAAGCGGGCACCAGGCTCCCGCCGGGCGCCCGCCTCAAAGCAGGGCCAACGACCGGGCCTGAAGGCCGAGCGCAATCGCAAGACCGAGCTGCGGAACCATGAGGAGCGTTTCAGGGCGTTCGCCAATCTGAGCGCCGATTGGATCTGGGAGACCGACGAGAACTTCTGCTACACCTTCATCCAAACACGCGAAGGCATGATGTTTGGCCGGCCGGCGGCCGAGCTCGTCGGCAAGAACCGGCTGGAGACGCTTTCGGTCGACCGGACATCGGCGGCGTGGCACCGGCAGCTCGACCTGTTCAAGAAACGAGAGCCCTTCCGCGACTTGGTGCTGCCGACCATTCTCGGCCAGAATCCAGGCTGGATGTCGACGAGCGCGGCGCCGATCTTCGACGAGGATGGCGTCTTCAAAGGCTATCGCGGCGTCACCAGGAACGTGACGCGGCAGAAGCGAGCCGAAGCGGCGCTCGAGCTGCGAGAGCGATGCCTCGACGGCATCGGCGATGCTGTTATCATTGGTGACGCGAACGACACCATTGTCTACGTCAATCCGGCCTTCGAACGCCTCACGGGCTTCCTGCCGGCCGAGGCGGTCGGCCGTACCAGCTCGTTCCTGCTCGGACCCGAACCCGATGTCGCGGTGATGCGCGAGATCCGCGCTGTCCTGGAGAAGGGCGCTGTCTATCGCGGCCGCACGCTCTGCTATCGCAAGGACCATTCGGCGTTCTGGACCGACCTGACGGTTTCGGCGTTGCGCGACGATTCCGGCCACATGACCCACTGGGTCGGCGTTCAGGCGGACGTGACCGAGCAGTACCAGCTCGAGGCACAGCTCAGGCAGGCGCAGAAGATGGAAGCCATCGGCGCGCTGACCGGCGGCATCGCCCACGACTTCAACAATCTGCTCACGGTCATCGTCGGCAACTCCGAGCTTCTGGTCGAGGACCTGGGCGACGACGAGTTGCGCACGCTTGCGTCCATGATCCAGAGCGCTGCCGCGCGTGGAGCCGAGCTGACGCAGCGGCTGCTGTCGTTCGGGCGCCGGCAGACGCTCGCGTCCGAAGTCACTCGACCTCAACACCATCATCGAGGGCATGGCCGAGATGTCCCGCCGCACGATCATCGAGGACATCACGCTGCAAATCGTGCTTCACGCGGCGCGGCCGATCGCCGTCGCCGACCGCTCGCAGCTCGAAACGGCGCTGCTCAACCTGATCGTCAACGCGCGCGACGCCATGCCCGACGGCGGCGTGCTCTCCTCAAGACCCACGAGATCACGGTAGCGGCGGGCGACTTCGGGGGCGTCCTGACACCAGGCTCATATCCGGCCGTGACCGTCATCGACAGCGGTGTGGGCATGCCGCCGGCGGTCCTCGAACGCGCCTTCGAGCCGTTCTACACGACGAAGGATCCCGGCAAAGGAACCGGCCTCGGACTCGCGATGGTGCATGGTTTTGCCCAGCAATCGAGCGGTCACGTGGTCATCAAGAGCATTGTCGGCGAGGGCACCATGGTGACGCTGATCCTGCCGCGCGGACAATTGGCGTCCGGCAAGGCGGCAACACGCGACAAGGCCCGGAAGGTGGCCAAGGGGCGCGAACGCATCCTGGTGGTCGAGGACGAGCGTGACGTGCGCCGCTACGTGTCCTCGCAGCTTAGGGGCTTCGGCTACGATGTGGTCGAGGCGGCCACGGGTGCAGCGGCGCTCGAGAAACTCGGCGAGGACGAGTGCATCGCGCTCCTGTTCACCGACGTGGTGCTGCCAGAAGGTATGAGCGGCGCGGAGCTGGCCGAGTTGGCGCGCTCATTGCGCCCCGATCTCAAGATCCTCTTCACGTCCGGCTATTCCGAGGACGTCTTTTCGCGCCATCGCGAGCTTCTGAAGGACCCACTGCTGCGCAAGCCCTACAATCGCCGCCAGTTGGCGGAAGCGCTGCGCAACGTCCTCGATATTCCCATCGCCTTGTCGGCCTGAGCGGCGTCCGGCGGCTTTCGCGGCCCGGCGCCCCGTGGCACGATGGCCGCAAACGGGGGCGGCAATGGCGATCCTGATCGTTGGGCTGATCGTGTTCTTTGCGGGCCACGCCTTCGCCATGGCACGGGGCAATCGCGCGCTCCTGATCGAGCGATTGGGCGCAGGTCCCTACCGCGGTCTCTATTCGCTCGTGTCGCTCGTTGGCCTTATCCTGATCGTCTGGGGTTTCGGCAGCTATCGGGCGGCAGGCTACGTTCCCATCTGGGACCCGCCGCGATGGACGCGGGACGTGGCTTTCGTGCTCATGATCCCGGCCATGATCCTGCTCGTGGCCGCCTACCTGCCGGGCGAGATCAAGCGGCGGGTGCAGCATCCGATGCTCGCGGCGGTGAAAATCTGGGCGCTGGCTCACCTGCTGGCCAACGGTGACCTGGGCTCCATGCTCGTTTTCATAGCCTTCCTGGCCTACAGCGTCGTGGATCGCATCGCCCTCAAGCGCCGCGGCGTCACGGTCACCATCCCGCCGGGATGGAGCCGCAACGACACGATCGCGGTCATCGCCGGGGTGGCGGCGTTTGGGATCATTGTGTGGTTCTTGCACCCGCTCATCATCGGGGTCAGCGCGCTGCCAGGCTGACGGTGCCGGCTCGCTTTCGGCAGGCCGTCATGGTAGCGACGGGGCCAAATAGGATCGCCCAGCCGAGCCATGACCGATATTTTTCGCGAAGTCGAAGAGGACCTTAGGCGCGCCCGGATCGAGGCCCTATGGAAGCGCTTTGGCAACTACATTGTCGCCGGCGCGGTGGTGCTCGTCCTGGCGGTCGGCGGCTGGCGCTATTGGAGCCATTTAGAGGACGAGAGGGCCGCCGCGATGGGGGCGCGCCTCGAGGAGGCGGTGAAGCTCTCAAAGGACGGCAAGCCCGACGAGGCCGAAAAGACGCTCCAGGCCATGGTCACCGATGCGCCGTCCGGCTATCGCGTGTTGGCGCGCCTGACGCTTGCGGGCGAGGTCGGCAAGCGCGACGCGGCAGCCGGCATTGCCGCTTTCGATGCGATTGCCAGCGATGCGGGCCTCGACCCGACCTTGCGGGACTTGGCTCGGCTGCGCGCCGCCATGCTGGTCTCCGAGCGGGGTGGCGACGTGAAGGAAGTAGCAGCCCGCGCCGAGCCGCTGACGCAGCCGACCAACGCCTGGCGCCATTCGGCGCGCGAGTTCTTGGGATTGTCGGCCCTGAAGGCGGGGGACTTTGAGGGTGCCGGCCGCTGGTTTGACCGCATCATCGTCGATCCCGCCGCGCCACCGCAGCTTCGCCAGCGCACGCAAGGTTACCTTGCGCTGGTGCGGGCCGGACCGGTGACGCAAACCTCGACACAATAGCACCGCGCCGGAATGCGCGATGGCCCTCGCGACGGTTGCCATTGTGGGCCGGCCCAATGTCGGCAAGTCGACCTTGTTCAACCGCCTTGTCGGACGGCGCCTTGCGCTCGTGGACGATCGGCCGGGGGTGACCCGCGACCGGCGTGAAGGAGAGGCGCAGCTCGGCACGCTCGCCTTCCGGGTCGTCGACACGGCGGGCCTCGAGGAAGCCGATCCGGCGACGCTGCAAGGGCGCATGCTCGCCCAGACTGAAACTGCCATTGCGGACGCCGACGCGGTTCTCTTCGTCGTCGACGCGCGCGCCGGCGTCACGCCGTCGGACCGGCATTTCGCCGACATCGTGCGGCGCGCCGGCAAGCCGGTCGTGCTCCTCGCCAACAAGGTGGAGGGAAATCGGGGCCTCGACGGCGCCTACGAGGCGTTCGCGCTCGGCTTCGGCGATCCAGTGCCGTTTTCGGCGGAGCATGGAGAAGGCCTCGCCGATCTCTACGATGCTCTCGCGGCCATCTTGTCGCGGACGACGCCGGATGTCGCGCAAGACGCCGCGCGCCCCGTCCAGGTCGCTGTCGTCGGGCGGCCGAATGCCGGCAAGTCGACGCTGATCAATCGCATGATCGGAGCGGAGCGACTGCTCACCGGCCCGGAAGCGGGCATCACGCGCGACGCCATTGCACTCGATTGGCAATGGCGCGAGCATCGCTTCCGGCTTTTTGATACCGCAGGGCTGCGCAAGCGCGCCCGCGTCGTTGACAAGCTCGAGAAGCTCTCCGTTGCCGACGCGCTCAATGCAGTGCGCTTCGCGGAGGTGGTCATCGTGCTGCTCGACGCGACGGTGCCGTTCGAGAAGCAGGATCTCACCATCGTCGATCTTATCGAGCGCGAGGGCAGGGCGCAGGTGATCGCGTTGAACAAGTGGGACCTTGTCGCCGATCGGCAGGGCCTCTTGAAGTCGCTGCGCGAGGAAGCCGACCGCCTGTTGCCGCAGGTCAGGGGCGTGCCGGTCGTCCCCGTCTCGGGGCTTTCCGGCGAGGGCATCGACAAGATGATGCAGGCGCTCGTCGAGACGCATGCCGTGTGGAGCCGCCGCGTGCCCACCGCCAAGCTCAACGAGTGGCTCGAGCACGCTCTCGAAAACAATCCGCCGCCCGCCGTTTCGGGACGGCGCATCAAGATCCGCTACATGACGCAAGTGAAGGCGCGACCGCCGTCCTTTGCGCTGTTCGGCAACCAGCTCGAAGCGCTGCCGAAATCCTATACGCGCTATCTCGTCAACGGACTGCGTGGCGCCTTCGAGCTGCCGGGGGTTCCCATCCGCGTGGCGTTGCGCACCGGCGGCAATCCGTTCGACAAGAAGAAGCGCAAGTAGATCAGGCCGGCGGCTGCGGCGTCAGGGCCCGGTGCTGCCCCCAGTCGTAGATGAGGCCGCTGTCGGTCCATGATGGCAGCGCCAGGCGTGCGATCTCGGGCGCGATGTCCTCGGGCGTCTTCAGCGTCATCGGATCCTCGCCGGGCCGCAGCGAGGCGCGCATGCGCGTGCGCGTGGGGCCGGGGCTGAAGATCATCACCTTGACGTTGGTTGCCGCCGTCTCGGCCGCGTAGGTGCGGGCCAGTGCCTCCACGGCAGCCTTGGAGACCGAGTACGGGCCCACATAGGCGTCGCACTTGTGGGCCGCGCCCGAGCTCAGGACGATGACGCGTCCCGCCTCGGAGCGCCGAAGCAGCGGATCGAGCGAGCGGATCAGCCGCCAGTTCGCCGTGACGTTGACGTTGATCACGTCCTGCCAGGCCGGCGGCTCGACATGCGCGAGCGGCGACACAGGGCCCAGCACGCCCGCGTTGGCGATCAACACATCGAGCTTGCCCCAGCGCTCGTGCAGCGCGCCGCCGAGCCGATCGAGGGCCTCGAAGTCCTTGAGATCAACTGGAACGAGGGTGGCGGTGGAGCCCGCCGCCTTGATGGCGTCGTCGAGCTCTTCGAGCCCCCCGGGCGTGCGCGCGAGGGCGATGATGTGGGCGCCTTGCCGGGCGAGCTCCAGAGCGACGGCGCGGCCGATACCGCGCGAAGCTCCGGTCACGACGGCAAGACGATGGGCGAGCGGCTTCGACACGGCCGGGCCGGCTCCGAAGGCCTAGTGTCGCGATTCCGAAATTCGCCACATATCGAGGGAGTCCTCGAAGCGAATTTCGGAATCATAAGAGACACGAGAAGAGATTGATTCTAGTGTGCTTTTCGAACTTGACGTTCGCGTGGCAGCTGATCCAGTCAACGTAGCGAACTTCAAGTTCGGCACACTAGCCGGCCTCGGCCAGCAGCGAGAGTTGCCGCGGCGCGTCGCCGACCACGTCGGTCAGCGGCGTCGGGTAATCGCCGGTGAAGCAGTGATCGGTGAATTGCGGCCGGATGGGATCGCGCTTCTCGTAGCCTGTGGCGCGATAGATGCCGTCCACCGACAGGAAGGCGAGGCTATCGGCGCCGATGAACTCGCGCATCTGCTCCAGCGTGTGGGTGGCCGCGAGCAACTTCTCGCGCTCGGGCGTGTCGATGCCGTAGTAGTCGGGATGAGTGATGGGCGGGCTGGCGACGCGGAAGTGAACCTCGCGCGCGCCGGCATTGCGCATCATGCGCACGATCTTCCCGGAAGTGGTGCCGCGTACGATGCTGTCGTCGACGAGCACGATGCGCTTGCCGGAAACGGCACCGCGATTGGCCGAATGCTTCATGCGCACGCCGAGCTCGCGGATCGACTGCGATGGCTCGATGAAGGTGCGGCCCACATAGTGGTTGCGGATGATGCCGAGCTCGTAGGGCAAGCCGCAGGTCTGGGCGTAACCGATGGCGGCCGGGACGCCGCTGTCGGGCACTGGCACCACGACATCGGCATCGGCCGGCGCCTCGCGGGCGAGCTCGGCGCCCATGCGCTTCCTGACCTCGTACACATTGCGCCCGTTCACCATGGAGTTGGGGCGGGCGAAATAAACGTACTCGAAAATGCAGGGCTGCAGCCGTTGCGGCGGGAACGGCTTCATCGATTCAAGGCCGTTTTCGTCGACGACGACGATCTCGCCGTTCTCCACGTCACGGATGAAACGCGCGCCGATGATGTCGAGGGCGCAGGTCTCCGAGGTGAGGATGTAGTGGCCGTCGAGCTCGCCCAACACCAGAGGCCGGATGCCGAGCGGATCGCGCACGCCGATGAGCTTCTTGTTGGTGAGGCCGACGAACGAATAGGCGCCCTCGAGATAGCGCAGCGCGTCGATGAAGCGGTCGATGAAACGGTTGCGGCGGCTTTGCGCGACGAGATGCAGGATGACCTCGGTGTCGCTGGTCGATTGGCAGAGCGCGCCATCGCGCACGAGCTGGCGCCGCAAGGTCAGGCCGTTGGTGAGGTTGCCGTTATGCCCGATGGCGAAGCCGCCGCCCTCGAGCTCTGCGAAGAGCGGCTGCACGTTGCGCAGGATCGTCTCGCCGGTGGTCGAATAGCGCACATGGCCGACCGCCATGGAGCCTTGCAGGCGCTCGATCACGTCGCGCCGCGAAAAACCGTCGCCGACGAGGCCGAGCCGCCGCTCGGAATGGAAGCGCTGGCCGTCATAGGTGACGATGCCGGCCGCCTCCTGGCCGCGGTGCTGGAGCGCGTGCAGGCCGAGGGCCGTGATGGCGGCCGCGTCGGGATGGCCGAATATGCCGAACAGCCCGCATTCCTCGCGCAGGGTGTCGCCGTCGAGATCGGCCCAATCCGGATGCGCTGGATCGAGCTTGCCGGGATCGTTCATTGATGGGTTCCGTGTTCGATCAAGGCGCCCGCCAAGCGTTCCCCACCATGTTTCACGTCCGATTCCCAGGCCGCTGCGGGTTATTCCCGGTGGATTTCGGCGAGCTGTCGCCACTATCCGCCGGTTCCTCGCCGCCGCCGTCGAGCTTCTGTTTCTTGAACCTTTTCAAGATGGTGCTTTCAGGGTCGTCCGGCAACATGGCCATGATCTGATCGCCGGTCGCCTGCAAGAACGGCTTTGACTTGGCGTTACGCGTCCATTCCGGCTGTAGCTTCTCCGGCAGCAGCCAATTGTAGAACAGGAAGCCGATGACGCAGATCAGCAGGCCGCGCGCCGCGCCGAACAGGAAGCCGAGGGTGCGGTCGAGGGCCCCGATGCGGCTGTCGAGGACGAAATCCGAAAGCCGCACGGTAATGAAGGAGACCACCACGAGCGTGACCAGGAAGATCGCCGCGATGGCGACCACCTGGGCGACGGTCTGATTGGAGATGTGTTCCTGGACGATGGGCATCAGCCGCTGGTGCAGCAGCAGGGCGGCGACCGCAGCCGCGACCCAGGACGCGATGGCGAGGATTTCGCGCGTGAAGCCGCGCACCGCCGCCAGCAGCGCCGATATGACAACGACGCCAAGGACGATCAGATCGAGGAGAGGAACAGGCATAGAGGGAGAACCCTGCTCAGAACCGTGACTCGCAAAGCTGGCCGCGCGGGCTGTGTATAGCTTGCGATTGCAGCCCCGTCATCCTTCCGAGCGTCGCAGCCGGCGGTTTCGCGGCATCTCGGACGCGATGCCGGCCACAAGATCGGCGATGTGCGTCACGCCATTGACAACGAGCGGCGCGGTCCCGCCGCCATCGGCGCCGCTTGGCGGCGCAATCGCCTGCGAAAAGCCGAGCTTGGCCGCCTCCTTCAGCCGCGCCGGCATCTGGGCGACGGGACGGATGGCACCGGAAAGACCGATCTCGCCGAAATAAACCATGTCGGACGGAAGTGGCGTGCCGCTCAGGGAGGACACCAACGCGGCGGCTGCCGCCAGATCGGCGGCGGGCTCGGTGATCCTGAGACCGCCGGCAATGTTGAGGTAGACGTCGTGGGCGGCCAGCCGAATGCCGCCATGCGCCTCGAGGACCGCAAGGACGGTGGACAGCCGGCTCTGGTCCCAGCCGACCACCGCTCGCCGCGGCATGCTCAGCGCGGAGGGCGCAACGAGCGCTTGAACCTCGACCAGAAGCGGCCGCGTTCCTTCCATGGCGGCAAGCACGGCCGTACCGGGCGCCGCCTTGTCGCGCCCGGCGAGGAAGAGGGCCGAGGGATTGGCGACCTCGACCAGGCCGCGCCCGGTCATCTCGAACACGCCGATCTCATGCGTCGGCCCGAAGCGGTTCTTGACGGCGCGCAGAATGCGGAAGTGATGGCCCGGATCCCCCTCGAAGGAGACGACCGCGTCGACCATGTGCTCGACCACGCGCGGGCCGGCGATCTGCCCGTCCTTGGTGACGTGGCCGACGAGGACGATGGTCGTTCCCGTCGTCTTGGCGAAGCGGATGAAAGCCTGGGCGCTGCCGCGGACCTGCGTCACCGTGCCGGGCGCCGCCTCGATGAGGCCGGTCCACATGGTCTGGATGGAATCGACCACGGCGAGGCGCGGCGGCCGGCCCTCGCTCAGCGTGGCGATGATGTCCTCGACGTTGGTCTCGACCGCGAGCTCGACATGGGCGTCGCTCAGCCCGAGGCGCTCGGCCCGCAGCCGCACTTGCGCGGTCGCCTCCTCGCCCGAAATATAGGCGACGCGGTGCTTGCCCCGCGCCAGCGTTGCGCAAACCTGGATCAAGAGCGTTGACTTGCCGATGCCGGGATCGCCGCCGATCAGGATCACCGAGCCCGGCACGAAGCCGCCACCGATGACCCGGTCAAGCTCGGCGATGCCGGAGGGAAGGCGAGGGGCTTCGCTGCTCTTGCCCTTGAGGTCTTCAAGCGCGAAGACGCGTGCCTTGGCGCGGGTACGCGTGGCGCCCTGGACGGGTGCGGCAGCCGCCTCCTCGACCAGCGTGTTCCAGGCGTTGCAGGCGTCGCATTTGCCCTGCCAGCGATTATAGACGGCGCCGCAGCTCTGGCAGGCGTAGAGCGGGGCGTGCTTGGCCATGGCCCTCAGGGCCTCACATAGCGGCGGGCATAGCGGCGGCCGAGGCCGGTGAGCACTTCGTAGCCGATGGTGCCGGCGCGGCTGCCGACCTCGTCGACCTCAAGATCGTCGCCGACAAGGGTGACAAGGTCGCCGCGCCCAACGGCAC
Source organism: uncultured Alphaproteobacteria bacterium (assembly GCA_963812775.1). GTDB lineage: Bacteria > Pseudomonadota > Alphaproteobacteria > Rhizobiales > Beijerinckiaceae > CAWEWH01. The sequence goes on along the minus strand of CAWEWH010000007.1, from coordinate 1,236,669 downwards.
CGGCCGGCACATCGGTCACGTCGACGGTGATGAGATCCATCGAGACGCGGCCGGCAAAGGGGCAGCGCTGCCCGGCCACGATGGCGACGCCGCCGGACTTGGCGTCGGTGGCCGAGGCGGCGCGTGGAAAGCCGTCAGCATAGCCGACCGACAAGACGGCGATGCGGCAGGCGCGGGGGGAGGTCCATTGGCAATTGTAGCCGACCGTCTCGCCTGCCTCGATGTCGCGCACCTGGATGACGCGCGCCTCGAGCCGGACGACGGCCCGCATGGGATTTGGCGCGCCGGGTGTGGGGTTGCCGCCATAGAGCGCATAGCCGGGCCGCACCATGTCGAGATGCGGGCGCTCGGGCAGGAAAATCCCCGACGAATTGCAGAGCGAAGCCGGGACGCCGGGAAAGAGCGCGCGGACGCGCTCGAAGGTCGCGATCTGCCGCGCATTGGCGGGGTCGGCCATCACCTCGCTCGAAGCGAAGTGGCTCATCAACAGGCTCATGGTGAAGGCCCGGCGCGGCGCCGCGTCGGCGGCGAAAGTCGCGGCCTCCTGAGGCCCGAGGCCAAGGCGGTTCATGCCGGTGTCGACGTGGATGGCGGCGGCAAGCGGCCGGCCCAGGTCGCGGCAGAGCTTTGCCCATTCGCCGATTTCCATCGGCGAGCCGAGGATCGGCCGCAGGTTGTCGAGCACATAGGCCGGCGCGGTGCCGGGCAAGAGGCCGTTGAGCACGTAGATCGTGGCGTCGGCGGCGGCCTTGCGGGCCCGCGCCGCCTCGGACAGATGCGCCACGAAGAAGGTGCGGCAGCCGGCGGTCGCCAGCGCCTCGACGGCGGGCTCGAGGCCGATGCCATAGCCGTCGGCCTTGACGACGGCAGCGCATTCGGCGCTGCCGCTCGCCGAGCCGAGCCGGCGCCAATTGCTTGCGAGGGCGCCGAGGTCGATGGTCAGCACGGCGCCAGCCTCGGCTTCGTGGCCGTCTCCCGTCGGCGCGGCACGGTCCTCCTGCGTGGAGAGGTTCAAGCGTTCACCTCCGCGCGGGCAGATGATCGTCCTGCGCCAGGTTGGAGAAGCGCGTCACATCGGCCTGGAAGGCGAGGGGCACTGTCCCTGTCGGTCCATGGCGCTGCTTGCCGACGATGATCTCGGCCTTGCCGTGCGCCTGCTCCATCTCCGTCTGCCACTTGAAGTGCTCTTCCGTGCCGGCCCGCGGCTCCCTGTTCTTCAGATAATACTCCTCGCGGAAGACGAACATGACAACGTCGGCGTCCTGCTCGATGGAGCCGGATTCGCGCAGGTCCGACAATTGCGGCCGCTTGTCGTCGCGCTGCTCGACCTGACGCGACAATTGCGACAGGGCCACGATAGGCACGTTGAGCTCCTTGGCGAGGGCCTTGAGCCCCGTGGTGATCTCGGTCACCTCCTGGACGCGGTTTTCCTGGCGCCGGGCCGAGCCGGAGAGCAGCTGGATATAGTCGACCATCAGCACGTCGAGGCCGCGCTGGCGCTTGAGCCGCCGCGCCCGGGCGGCAAGCTGCGCAATCGAGATGCCGCCGGTCTGGTCGATGTAGAGCGGCATGGTCTGCATCTCGCGCGCCACCTCGGTGATGCGGACGAAGTCGTCCTCGCGGATGTCGCCGCGGCGGATCTTGTAGGAGGCAATGCCCGACTGCTCGGAAATGATGCGGGTGGCGAGCTGCTCCGCCGACATTTCGAGCGAGAAGAAGCCGACGATGCCGCCGTTTGCCGTCGCGATCGCGCCGTCCGGCTGCCGCTCGCCCTCGTAGAGCTTGGCGATGTTGAAGGCCATGTTGGTGGCGAGCGAGGTCTTGCCCATGCCGGGGCGGCCGGCAACGATGATGAGGTCGGAGCGCTGCAGCCCGCCCATCATGCGGTCTAGATCGGTGAGCCCGGTCGGGGTCCCCGACAACTTGCCGTCCCGCTTGTAGGCGTTGGCCGCCATGTCGATGGCGGTGGTCAAGGCCTCCGAGAAGCGTTGGAACCCGCCGTCGTAGCGCCCTGTCTCGGCCAGCTCATAGAGCTTGCGTTCAGCTTCCTCGATCTGGTCGCGGGGCGAGGACTCGACCGGCGCATCATAGGCGACGTTGACCATGTCCTCGCCGATGCCGATGAGCGCCCGGCGCAGCGCCAGGTCGTAGATGGCGCGTCCATAGTGCTCGGCGTTGATGACCGTGGTCGCCTCGGCGGCAAGGCGCGCCAGATATTGCGAAACGGTCAGCCCGTCGATGTCGGCGTCGCCGAGGAAGGTCTTCAGCGTGATGGGGGTGGCGATCTTGCCCTGCTTGATGAGGCTGGCTGTCGTCTCGTAGATCAGCTTGTGGCGGCCGTCCTGGAAGTGCGACCCCTCCAGGAAGTCGGACACGCGATAGAAGGCGTCGTTGTTGATGAGGATGGCGCCCAGCAGCGCCTGCTCGGCGTCGATGTTGTGCGGCTGCTGGCGATAGTCCTTGTCGCCCTTGAGGGCGACGACGTTCGAGGCGGTCATCGTTGCGGCGGTCCGTTTGAGATTGGCCCGTTTGAAGGTTGGCCCGTTTGAAGGTTGGTCCGCGACCTAACGGCACTGCCGTGTAGGGCAGAATCGCCCATATGAACAAAGCGGGAACATACAGTTCAGTGCACAGGACTGTCAACCGGCGCGGCCTGCAAGCGATTGGCGCGGCGGCTGAAATTCATTTCTGTTGAGAGCCATCGGTGAGCGCCGCCGCCGGCGCTGCGTGCAAGGCCTTGACTGTTGCAGCGCTGTTCGGCCGCCGCCTACTCGCCGGCCAGCCGCAGGTTGGCGCGACGGCCTTCGGCCAAGCGCAGTCGGCGCTCGCGCTCGGCGATGTAATCGCGGGTGAGCGGCACCGTGCCGTGACGCTTGGCGATCTGGATCTGCATCACCATCATGCCGTTGAAGCGGAACGACATCTCGGAGCCGGCGAGGTAAAAATCCCACATGCGGAAGAAGCGTTCGTCATAGAGCGCCAGCACCTCCTCGCGCCGCGCATGGAAACGCTGGCGCCAAGCCTTCACCGTCTCGGCATAGTGCAGGCGCAGGATCTCGATGTCGGTGATGACGAGCCCGGATTTCTCGATGGCCGTGACCACTTCCGACAGTGCCGGAATATAGCCGCCCGGGAAGATGTATTTGGCGGTCCATGGGCTCGTCGCTGCCGGTCCTTCAGTGCGGCCGATCGAATGCAGCAGCATGACGCCGTCGTCGGTCAGCAGCTTCGCCACATGCCTGAAGAACTTGCGGTAGAAGCCAACGCCCACATGCTCGAACATCCCCACCGAGACGATGCGGTCGAAGGTCTCGTCCACGGCGCGGTAGTCCTGGAGGCGGAATTGCGGCGGCCGTTCCAGCCCCCGCTCGCTCCCCCGGCCCCGCGCCACGGCGAGCTGCTCCTCCGAGAGCGTGATGCCGGTCACGTCGGCGCCGGCCCGCTCCGCGAGATAAAGCGCGAGACCGCCCCAGCCTGACCCGATATCGAGGATCCGCGTCCCGGGCTCGACCAGAAGCTTGGCGGCGATATGGCGCTTCTTGGCGAGCTGCGCCTCGTCGAGGCCCTGATCGGGCGTCTCGAAATAGGCGCAGGAATATTGCCGGTCGGCGTCGAGGAACAGCGAATAGAGGCGGCCGTCGAGGTCGTAGTGGTGAGCGACGTTGCGCTGCGCACGCGCGCCCGCATTGTGTTGGGCGATGCGTCGAATGAGCAGGCGCCAGAAGCGAACGACGTGAGCCGGCCACGGCACGACGACGCCGTTGGCCGTGTTCTCCAGGAAAAGCGCGAGCATGGCTGCGATGTCGCCCCCCTCCACGCGCAGCCGGCCGTCCATGTAGAGCTCGCCGAAGGCGAGGTCGGGGTGGGCAATGAGGCGCAGCGCAGCGCGGCGGTCGGTGAGGATCAGCCGCAGTGGCGGACCGCTGCCGTCGCCAACCGTGAACGGCGGGCCATTCCAGGGAACCACCTCGAGGCGGCCATGACGGATCAACCCGCCAAGCACCGTACGCAGCAACCAGCGCATGGGACGCCCTCGCGATCCATGTCGTGCCGCATCCCCGAAATTATGGAAGTGATCCGCGAGAATTTCAACGGACGCAACCGTACCGTCACTCCTCCATCGAGAGCATGTGCCCTCTAGGTTTCCGGCTGGCCGGCGGCATCGGCGAGGGCGGCGCCCACTTCGAGGCCGAGATCGCCGAGATTGTCCTCGGCCTTGACGACGATCTGCTCGCCGCGAGCCTGGCGTTCGGCCTCATCGGGGCTGCGCGCCACGTTGATGGTGACCTTCGCTTCGACTTCGGGGTGGAGTGTGATCGGAACGGTATGCAGACCCAGCGCCTTGATCGGATGGTTCAGCGCGATCTGTTGGCGATTGACGCTGAAACCGCCCTGCGTCAACGCCTCGGCGATGTCGCGGCTCGCCACCGAGCCATAGAGGGAGCCCGATTCACCGGCCTGGCGGATGATCATGAAGCTCTTGCCGTCGAGCTTGGCGGCCACGGCATCGGCCTCTTTCTTGGCATCGAGATTGCGCGCCTCGAGCTGGGTGCGCTCCTTCTCGAAGCGTTCCTTGTTTTCCTTGGTGGCGCGCAGCGCCTTGCCGCGCGGCAAGAGGAAGTTGCGCGCAAAGCCGTCCTTGACACGCACGGTGTCGCCCATCTGGCCGAGCTTCGCGACGCGTTCGAGCAGGATCACTTCCATGGATTGGTCCTTTCGGGTCTCGAGAAAATCACGTGGGGTTAGGGGGAGAGGGCGGACCACGACGCCGGGCTTGGCGGGCGCGCAGGCCGAAGACCTGCTCGACGAGACCGAGGCCGGCGACCAGCACGCCGGTGAAACCGACGAGGAGGGTTGTGAGCCAGGTGATCGTCAGAACCAGGCCGCGGCCGCCGAAGCCACGCGTCAGGCTGTGCAGCACGGCAAAGCCGAGCAGCATGAAGGCGAACAGGAGATTGGAGGCGGTCAGACGGGCCACGAAGCCCGCAAAGCCGGGAAGCAGGCTGGCGAGGAACGCCAAGCCGAGCAGGATGGCGGTGCCGCGCGGCAGGGCAAGGTCGGAGAGGGTGGGGAGCGGCCGGCGCAGCAGGCCTGATTTATGGACGACGCGCGTGGCGAGCCAACCGCTCAACGCGTACGTGATGGTGAAGACCGTGACCACCGCGAACGGGATGATGCTCGCCAGCTGCGCCGCGAAGGCTGAGACATCGCCAGCCGAGATGTCGCGGCCATCGGGCGCCCTGAGCGGCCCGTCCTTTGACATACCGAAGACCAGGCGCAATGTCCGCTCGGACTGGGCGACAAGCGTCTGCCTGAACTCGCCATAGTCGGTGTTTATGTCCAGGGCGCCGATGAGCGTGATGAGCACGGCATAAAGCGCGGCCGCGATAAGCACGACGCCTGGATCAAGCCATCGCGGCGGCTGCCCACCATCGCCCGCGGCTCGCGGCAGCAGGAAAAGCTGCGACAAGAGCCACGCAGGCACGACGATGGTGACGGCGAAGATCACCGCCACGCCGTCGTGGAAGACGAGGCTCAGCACGAGGCACGCAAGGACGCCGCCGAGCAGGCCGACCAGCGGATGCCAGCCAAGCGCCACGATCATCAGCGGCAATGGGATCAAGAGAGTCAGCAAGAGGCTGATGGCTGAGCCCGTCACGATCGTCGCCGCAAGCAACGTCGAGACGAGACCGGCGCCGGCGCCAATGAAGATCAGCTTGATCATCGTCGCTGTCCCGCTGCCTTTCCGCAGGGTTAGGGGCGGGTCAAGCCCACCCCAGCACGTGTCGAAGTCGCCCGCCAAGGGCGGGAAGTCATCGCATCAGCGGATCACGTAGGGCAGAAGACCGAGGAAGCGGGCGCGCTTGATGGCTTGCGCCAGTTCGCGTTGCTTCTTGGCCGAAACCGCGGTGATGCGCGAGGGCACGATCTTGCCCCGCTCGGAAATGTAGCGGGACAGCAAGCGCGTGTCCTTGTAGTCGATCTTTGGCGCGCCGGCGCCGGAGAACGGGCAGGTCTTGCGGCGGCGGAAGAACGGTCGGCGCGGAGAGGCAGGAGCGGCCATGATCAGCTCTCCTCCGTTGCGGCGGGGGCGTCGGCTTCAGCCTCGCGCGGGCGATCACGGCGCGGGCGGTCGCCGCGATCACCGCGATCCCCCCTGTCACGGTCGAAGCGGCCGCCGCCGCCAAAACCGCCGCCACCGAAGCCGCCGCCAAAGCCTTCGCGCTCGCGCCGCTCGTCGCGGTCGCGCTTCTGCATCATGGCCGAGGGGCCTTCTTCATGCTCCTCGACGCGGATGGTCATGAAGCGCAGCACGTCCTCGTTGATGCGCTCCTGGCGCTCCACCTCGGTGAGCGCGGCGGGAGGCGCGTCGACGTTCAGGAAGGCGAAATGCGCCTTGCGGTTCTTCTTGATGCGGAACGCGAGGGACTTGACGCCCCACATCTCGGTCTTGGTCACCTTGCCGCCGCCGGCTTCGATGACACCCTTGTATTGCTCGACAAGAGCCTCCACCTGCTGCGCGGTCGCGTCCTGGCGCGCCAGGACGACGTGTTCGTAAAGAGGCATGACGGGCCTTTCTCCATCGTTGCGGCGTTCCGCCGGCGCCAAGCCCTTCGAGCCTGTTGAGGCCCGAGCGAGGGGTCGAAGGCAGGGACACGGGACGACAGGCCCTCAGGCCCTGCGCCTTGGCTTGCAAGTTGGCTCGCAAGCCGAGGCGCCGTCCGTTCAGCCCCTGGCCGGAGCGAACGCGAAGGCGCGAGTTACGGCATTTGCCGCCCCATAGCAAGCCTTGGGCATGCTTCCGGAAGCCTCGGACGGTCGTCAGCCCAAGACCTTGCCGAAGAACGCCAGGGTCCGCTGCCGTGCCATCTCGGCGCTCGCCTTGTCGTAGGAGCCGCGCTCGTCGCAATTGAAGCCGTGGTCGGCGGCGTAAACGTGCACTTCGACGTTCTTGTGGGGCCGAAGCTTGTCGACGTTGGTCAACGGGATGTGCTGGTCGCGCTCGCCGAAATGGGCGAGCACGGGGCACTTCGGCGTCTCCCCCGCCACGCCGCCGATGCCGCCGCCGTAATAGACGACGGCGCCCGAAAACCCGGTCAGCCGCGAGCCCGAACACCAGGACAGGAAGCCGCCCCAGCAATAGCCGACGACGCCGACCTTACCGCCCTCGGACGCCGCCTTGCGGGCCGCGTCGATATCCATCAGCGCCGTGTCGGTGCCGGCTTTCTGCCGGAAGCCGAAGCCCTTCTGGATGTCCTCGGGGCTGTATCCGGTCTCGACGCCCGGGCTGATGCGGTCATAGAAGGCCGGCGCGATGGCGAGATAACCGTCGGCCGCGAAGCCGTCGGCCACCCTGCGGATATGGTTGTTGACGCCGAAAATCTCCTGGATGACGACGATGCCGCCCTTCGCCTTGCCCTTCGGGGCGGCCTTGTAGGCGCCAAGCGTGAAGCCGTCCCCGGCGCGTAGCTGGATCGTCTCTCCCATCGAACATTCTCCCCCTGCGAATGAGCGACCGCCTTATGGCAAGAGCGGCGCGCCGAAGCCACCACTTCTTGGCCGATGCTGCGGGCGGGGGTAGGCGAGGGGCGGGCGCGGGAATGCCAGCTAGACGGCGCGCGCGCCCGTGAGCCGTGACAAGGGCACGCCTTCGACGAATGCTATGGCGGCGCGCCGGAATGCTTTGATCCGCTGGTATCGGTCAAGCACATCGCAGACGTTCGCGAGCTGCTCGGTCGTAACCTGCGAAGGTATGGTGACCTTCACCACGTCGACGACTTCGGAAAAACCGCCAGGCAGGCTTTGCAGCTCACGGCTCATCTGCCATTCGCAGATGATGCCCTGGTGCTGCAATGCATTGAGATCGTCGCTCAACATGTAATCAGCCGCCCGCCAACGAATCAGTCCCCACCCGACAGTATTTCAACATTCTACGAACCGCAAAAGCCGCCGCTTCACTTGACCTGAGCTGGCGGGGACTGATCACCAATACGCATCGCGACCTAGGAGGCGTTCCGCGATGCCTTTCGATCATCATGGAATCCACGGGCGGAAGCGCCGACTTGGCCTTTCTGGCGTGGAGGGGACGTTTCGCGTAAACGACGGGCGCGGCGGCGGACGACGAGCATGACCCAACCCGATCCGACCCGGCACCTGCGGCTGGGCGTCAACATCGATCACGTGGCGACGGTGCGCAATGCGCGGGGCGGCCTGCATCCCGACCCGATGCGGGCCGCCGAAATTGCTGTGGCGGCGGGCGCCGACGGCATCACCGCCCATCTCCGGGAGGATCGCCGCCATATCCGCGATGACGACATGGTGCGGCTCAAGGCCGAGCTCGGCGTGCCCTTGAATTTCGAGCTCGCCGCGACCCCCGAGATGATCGCCATTGCGCTGCGCATCAAGCCGCATGCCGCCTGCCTGGTCCCCGAGCGGCGCGAGGAGGTGACCACCGAGGGCGGCTTGGCCATCGTCGGTCGGCACAACCGGCTGAAACCGGTGGTCGATCGCCTCGGTGAGGCCGGCATCCGCGTTTCGCTCTTCGTGGAAGCGGAAACGGCCGTCATGGACGCGGCCGTCGAGCTCGGCGTTCCCGTCGTCGAACTGCATACGGGCAGCTTCTGCCACGCCTTCCTCGAGGGCGACGAGGCCAAGATCAAGCGCGAGCTCCGTCGCCTCGAGCGGGCGGCCGCCCATGGCGCGTCCCTCGGTCTCGAGGTCCATGCCGGTCACGGCCTCACCACCGCTTCCGTGAAGCCGGTCGCCGCCATCCCCGAGCTCGCCGAGCTGAATATCGGCCATTTCATCGTCGGGGAGGCGATCTTCGTCGGTCTCGATGCGGCGGTGAGGGAGATGCGCGCCGCAATGGACGAGGGCCGCGGCGTGGCGCACGTCCAGCAACAGCGCCCGCGTTAGCGCATGATCCCGAAAAGTGTGTGCGGTTTTCGGATGAGATCATGCGCCAAATCAAAGATATAGAGCACGATCCGGTCTCAGCGAGATCGGATCGTGCTCGAGAAGAGCGCATGCGGATCGCGCGCTAGCCAAGCTTGCGCCGGCTCGTTACGAATTTGATCGTGAGAGGGAGGCGACGATGAACCAAGGAATGTCGAGATACTTGGCGGAATGCTTCGGCACGGCCGTGCTCATTTTGGTCGGTTGCGGGGCGGTCGCGATCGGAACCGGCGCCACCGGCGCTACAGCAGTCAATGTCATCGGCATTGCCTTCAGCTTCGGCTTGGCGGTGACTGCGATGGCCTACGCCATCGGCCCGATTTCGGGCTGCCATATCAATCCCGCAGTCAGCGTGGCGATGGCGACCGCCGGGCGCATGTCGTGGGCAGAGGCGGGGGGCTACATCGTCGCCCAGCTCATCGGCGGCATTATCGGAGCCGGGCTCCTGGTGCTCATCCTGAAAGGTAAGCTCGCCGGCTATGACGTTGCCACGGCCGGCCTCGGCCAGAACGGCTGGGGCGAGAACTACCTCGGCAAATACGGGCTCATGGCGGCCGTCATCGTCGAATTTCTGGCCACCTTCATCTTCATCTATGTGATCCTTGCGTCCACCAATCCGACGCTGAATCTGCAGGTTGCGGGCCTTATCATCGGGCTTACGCTGTTTGCCCTGCATTTTCCCTTCATCAACGTCACCGGCCTCTCGGTGAATCCGGCCCGCAGCCTTGGACCCGCCGTGTTCGTTGGCGGCGAGGCTTTGAAACAGGTCTGGCTGTTCCTCTTGGTGCCGACGGTGGCGGGAGCGGTGGCGGGTGTGTTCTTCCGCGAGGCGGTGGCCGGGGGAAGACCCTGATCGATGGCATTTTAACCAATTTACCGGTGGTTAATGGGTGGCGGGCATCATCGCCTCAAGGTGCGTGCCACCCCGCCAAGCCTGATCACCTGCGGCGGGGACTTGACCCAAACGGGACGATCCCGTCCGCGCCATTGGCTAGCGTGAGCACTGAAGGGGCGTCCGGCCGGGCGCCCTTTCGTTTTGGTTCCTTGTTCCCGACACCGCGCGCTATGACAGGTTCATGATTCTCGGCATCGGCTCCGATCTCTGCGATATCCGGCGTATCGAGCGATCGCTCGCCCGTTTCGGCGAGCGCTTCACCCATCGCCTGTTCACGGCGGGCGAGCGCGCCCGCAGCGACCGGCGCGCTACGCGCGCTGCCTCCTACGCTCGTCGCTTCGCCGCCAAGGAGGCCTGTGCCAAGTCGCTGGGCACCGGCATGCGGGGTGGAGTCTTCTGGCGCGACATGGAAGTGGTCAACCTGCCGGGCGGCCGCCCGACCATGCGGCTCAGCGGCGGGGCATTGAATCGCCTCAAAGCCATTACACCTGAAGGCTACGAGGCCGTCGTGCATGTGTCGCTCACCGACGATCCGCCGGTGGCGCAGGCTTTCGTGGTGATCGAGGCCCGCGCCGAACGATCGGCGCGGGGGTGATGGATTGTCCCGTGCGTTGCGAGCCTTGCCCTATTGGGTTAGACCGCGCATGGGCGCAGCCGGCCGCAGCCGGGGAAGAGAGGACGGATGGCGCGCATAGGAGTGCAAGTGAGCCGTAAGGATCGTTCCGAGGGTGGCGTCTATGAAACCATCAAGGTCATCATCCAGGCTCTGCTCATCGCGCTGGTGGTGCGTACTGTCCTCTTCCAGCCCTTCAACATCCCGTCCGGGTCGCTGATCCCAACCTTGCTGATTGGCGACTATCTGTTCGTCTCCAAATATTCCTACGGCTATTCGCGCCATTCCATCCCGTTCAGCCCGCCGATCTTCTCCGGCCGCATCCTCGCGTCCGAGCCGAAGCGCGGCGATATCGCCGTGTTCAAGCTGCCCAAGGACGGCTCCACCGACTACATCAAGCGCGTCATCGGCCTGCCGGGCGACAAGATCCGCGTCGTCAGCGGCGTCCTCCACATCAACGGCCAGCCTGTGAAGCGCGAGCGCATCGAGGACTACCAAACCACCGACAGTTGGCGGCGCGAGGTCGCGGTGCCGCAATACCAGGAGACGCTGCCCAACGGCGTTAGCCATCGCATCATCGAGATCAATGGCGATACCAGCTATTGGGATAACACCTACGAGTATCTGGTGCCGCCCGGCTTCTATTTCATGATGGGCGACAACCGCGACAATTCCACTGACAGCCGCGACGAGGCGCAGGTCGGCATGGTGCCGTTCGAGAACCTGGTCGGCAGGGCCGAGATCATCTTCTTCTCCATCGATGAGAATGCCTCCGTGTGGAAGCTCTGGGAATGGCCTTGGACCGTGCGCTGGAGCCGGATCTTCTCCACGGTGAAGTAGGGCCGATGGGGCGCCGCCAGCATCCCGATGCGTCGCAAGGCGCTGACGACGAGCCGGATCGCCGAGCAAGCCCGTCGCCGGCGCTCGCCCGGAGGTGAGGCCGGATGGCGCGGACCGAGAGCGAAGCAAGCCGCAAGAAAACCGAAGGCGGTCTCTTTGAAACCATCAAGGTCGTGGTTCAGGCCTTGTTGCTCGCTCTCGTCTTCCAGACGGTCCTGTTCCAGCCGTTCAACATCCCATCGGGATCGCTGATCCCGACCTTGCTGATCGGCGACTACCTGTTCGCGTCCAAATATTCGTATGGCTACTCCCGCTATTCCATTCCCCTCAATCCGCCGCTCTTCTCCGGTCGTATCTTCGCGTCGGAGCCCAAACGTGGCGACATCGCCGTGTTCAAGCTGCCGAAGGACACGTCGAGCGTTTTCATCAAGCGGGTGATCGGCCTGCCCGGTGACAAGGTGCGGGTGGTCAAAGGTGTCCTGCATATCAACGGCCAGCCGGTGAAACGCGAGCGCATTGCGGATTACCGCACGGAGGACCGCTTCGGACGCGAGGTCGCGGTGCCGCAATATCGGGAGACGCTGCCTAACGGCGTCGTCCACCCCATCATTGAGATCGACGGCGACACGGGCCAATGGGACGACACGCAAGACTATCAAGTTCCACCTGGCTTCCTCTTCATGATGGGCGACAACCGCGACAATTCCGCCGACAGCCGCGACGAAGCAGTGGTCGGACTGGTGCCTTTCGAAAACCTGGTCGGACGCGCCGAGGTCATCTTTTTCTCCATCGATGAGCACGCCTCGCTATGGAAAATATGGGAATGGCCGTGGACGGTGCGCTGGAGCCGCATCTTCACGACGGTGAAGTAGGGCCAATGGCGCGCCGCCCCAAGCTTGGTCTTCTCGAAGATGCGATCCGCTATCGCTTCAAGAAGAGGGGACTGCTCGAGCAGGCTCTGACCCATGTCAGCGTCGTTGCCAACAAGGGCGGACGCAACAAGTCGTACCAGCGGCTGGAATTCCTCGGCGATCGGGTGCTTGGCCTCGTCGTGGCCGAGCTGCTGATCGCCGGCTTCCCGAAGGCGGAGGAGGGCGAGCTGTCGCGGCGTCTCGCCGCCTTGGTGCGCAAGGACGCTTGCGCCGAGGTGGCGCTGGTGTGGGGCGTGGGGCGGCACGTGCGCCTCGCTCCCGGCCAGGTGGCGGCGGCCGGCGCTTCGAGCCGGGCGATCCTCGGCGACGTTTGCGAGGCGATCGTCGGCGCCATCTTCCTCGACGGCGGCTATGCCGCCGCCCGGGACGTCATCGAGGCAGCCTTCGGACCGCGCCTCAGCGCCGCCGGGTCGCCGGACCGGGATCCGAAGTCAGCACTGCAGGAGTGGGTGCAGGGCCGCGGCCTGCCGCCGCCGATCTACGCCATCGTCGACCGCAGCGGGCCGGACCATGCACCGGAATTCCGCATCGCGGTGACCGTCGAGGGTTTGGCGCCCGAGGCTGCCACCGGCAATTCGCGCCGCAGCGCCGAACAGGCCGCCGCTGAGCTGCTGCTGCGGCGCGAGGGCGTCTGGGCGGGTGCCGGTGGCTGACCCGGGCAAAGGCGACACGCGCTGTGGCTTCGTGGCGCTGATCGGGGCGCCGAATGTCGGCAAGTCGACGCTGATCAACGCGCTTGTCGGCACCAAGGTGTCGATCGTTTCCCGCAAGGTGCAGACCACGCGTACCCTGGTGCGCGGCATCGCGGTGGAAGGCGCCGCCCAGATCGTCTTCGTGGACACGCCGGGTATCTTTCGCCCCAAGCGCCGCCTCGACAGAGCCATGGTCACCTCGGCGTGGGCCGGCGCTGGCGACGCCGATGTGGTGGCGCTGCTCATCGACGCCAAACGCGGCCTTGATGAGGAGAGCGAGGCCATCCTCAGCCAGCTGCCGCTGCTGAAGCGCCCCGCCATTCTCATCCTCAACAAGATCGACCTCGTGGCTCGCCCCGCCTTGCTGGAACAGGCCGGCGCGCTCAACGGTCGCCACAAGTTCGAGGCGACCTTCATGGTGGCGGCGGCCAGCGGCGACGGGGTAGGCGACTTGAAAACGGCGCTGGCGGCCAGCATGCCGGCGGGACCGTGGCTCTATCCGGAAGACCAGATCGCCGATGCTCCCTTGCGTCAGCTCGCCGCCGAGATCACCCGCGAAAAGCTCTTCGAGCGCCTGCACGACGAATTGCCCTACGCTTCGACGGTCGAGACCGAGGAGTGGAAGGAACAGCGCGACGGCTCGGTGCGCATCGCGCAGACGATCTATGTGGAGCGCCAGAGCCAGCGCAAGATCGTGCTCGGCAAGGGCGGGCAGACCATCAAGGCGATCGGCCAGGCAGCACGCGCCGAGATCGCCGAGGCGGCCGACGTCAAGGTGCACCTGTTTCTCTTCGTCAAGGTGCGCGAGAAGTGGGGCGATGATCCGGAGCGCTACCGCGAGATGGGTCTTGAGTTTCCGAACGACTAGTGTCGCGATTCCAAAATTCGCATGATCTTGATGGAGGCCTCGTAGCGAATTTTGGAATCAAAGCGACACTAGAAGAGATTGTTTCTAGTGTGCTTTTCGGATTTGAAGTTCGCGAGGCAGCTGATCCAGTCAATTTAGCGAACTTCAAATTCGGCACACTAGCGCGTGATACTGCAAAACGCCTTCGCATCCCGCCTGAGTGGCGCTAGATACGACGAGAGGACTCACTCACCAGAGGATGGGAAAAGTTCGCATGTCGGACGCAGCAGAAAAGGCGCCGCCGTCGAGGGTCAGGGAGATGAATGCGGTGCCGGGCCGCGTGGTGTTCGACCCGCTGAGGCCCACCGAGAAGCCGCAGGAATACTATGATCGACATCAAGCAGAAGTTCGCAGAGGCGCGCGATGTGCGCCTGAGCTACCGGCCGGAAGGCCGCTCGCAATACATCGCGGACCTCGATGGTGACCGGCGAACTCGCCAATTACGAGATCGATCCCCATGTCGGCAGCGCCTGCACCGCGCGCGCCGATCACCGACACGGTGGAGTGCCTGTTCATCGGCGGCGGCTTCTCGGCCCTGCTGACGGCGGCGCGGCTGCGCGAGAAGGGCGTTGAGAGCATCCGCATCGTCGAGCGCGGCGGCGATGTCGGCGGCACCTGGTACTGGAACCGCTATCCGGGCGTCGCGTGCGATGTGTCGTCCTACGATTACCTGCCGCTGCTCGACGAAATGAGCTACGTGCCTCCGAGCTTCTACGCCAAGGGGCCGGAAATCTTCGCGCACTGCCAGGCGATCGCTCGCCGCTACGAGCTCTACGATCTGGCCGTGTTCCAGACGACGGTCACCTCCACCGTCTGGGACGCGAAAGCGAAGCTCTGGCGCATCGGCACCGATCGCGGCGACACGATGTCGGCGCGGTTCGTGATCTGCGCCAACGGCACGCTGTCGAAGCCGAAGCTGTCGAGGATCGAGGGCATGGAGCGCTTCAAGGGGCATTCCTTCCACTCGTCGCGCTTCGACTACGCCTACACGCAAGCGCGACCTCTCGGGCCTGCAGGACAAAGTGGTCGGCATCATCGGCACCGGCGCCTCGGCGGTGCAGATCATTCCGCGCGTCGCCAGGGCGGCGCAAGGAACTCTACGTCTTCCAACGCACGCCCTCGGCGATCGACGTTCGCGACGACATCCCGACCGATCCGGAATGGGCCGCCAACCTGAATCCGGGCTGGCAGACGCGAACGGCTCGAAAAGCACATGCGCGGGCGTGTCCTGACCGAGCAGGAGAAGACGGAACTGGCCGCCCTGCCGCGCGAAGAAAAGATCCGGCGTCAGGAAAACCAGAACATCGAGCACATGATGCGCATCCACGAGCGCGTCGACGAGATCGTCAAGGACAAGGCCACCGCAGAGGCGCTGAAGCCCTGGTACATGCATCGCTGCAAGCGGCCGTGCTACGACGACGACTACCTGCCGGCCTTCAACCGCCCCAATGTGCACCTGGTGGACACCAATGGCAAAGGCATCACCGAGATCAGCGAGCGGGTCCGGTGTTTCGAGGGACGCGAATATCCGCTCGACGTGCTGATCTACGCCACCGGCTTCGACGTGCAGATCACCGGCATCTACAACGAGATCCGCGGCGAGAACGGGCTGGAGCTCAACGATAAGTACGCCGAGCGGCATGCGCACCGTGTTCGGCATCCACTCGCACGGCTATCCGAACCTGTTCGTGATGGGCGGCTATCAGGCCTCGTTCCAGTTCAACCTGACCTTCATCCTGCAGACGCAGGGCGACCACATCGCCGACTGCATCGACTATGTCCGCCGGCATGGCCACGCGACCATCGATGCCACCCCGGACACGGAGCAATGGTGGGTCGACGAGGTGATCAGGAACCGCGGCAAGACCAACCGCAACAAGGAATGCACGCCCGGCTACTACAATTTCGAAGGCGAGGACCAGCGCCGGCAGGACGGCAACTACAACGGCACGTTCCTGCAATATTTCACGCACATGACCGATGTGAAGAAGGAGATGGAAAGGCATTTCCGCTTCGCCTAATTTCGGGCATGGATCGCGCCTCGCCACCCACTCCGTTCGACCCCGCCGCCGCCGGCTGGGAGCGCCACCCCGACGAGGGCTTCATCGACTATGTCGGGCCGTTGTGGATGCGCGGTCGCGGACCCACCTTGGTGTTCGGCTTCCTGGCGCAGCCCAAGCACGAGAACCGGCGCAAGGTTGTTCAAGGCGGTATGTTGATGACGTTCGCCGACCGGGCGCTCGGCGTCGCTTCGTACCAGGCGTCCGGCAAGCGCGGCGTCACCGCCAGCTTCGACTGCCAGTTCCTGGCGCCGGTGGCCATCGGCGAGTTTGTCGAGCTGCCGTGCGAGGTGGTGCGGGTGACGCGCTCCATGGTGTTCGCGCGCGGCGTGTTGGCGGTGGGCGACCGTCCGGTCGCGTCGGCGAGCGGCGTCTGGAAGATCACCGCCTGAGAGCTAGTGTCGCGATCCCGAAATTCGCTTGATCTTGATGGAGGTCTCGTAGCGAATTTCGGAATCAGAAGCGACACTAGAAGAAGTTGATTCTAGTGTGCTTTTCGAATTTGAAGTTCGCGAGTCAGCTGATCCAGTCAATGGAGCGAACTTCAAATTCGGCACACTAGCGGGTCGGCCGATGCAATGGCACGATGAGGCGATCATCCTTGGCTCGCGCCGTCACGGGGAGACCTCCGTCATCCTCGAGACGATGACGCGCGCCCATGGGCGCCATCTGGGCCTGGTGCGCGGCGGCCGCTCACTGCGCCGTCAGCCAATTCTGCAGGCCGGCAACTCGGTGAGCCTCGTATGGCGGGCGCGCCTCGACGAGCATCTCGGCCACTACACGGTGGAGGGCACGGCCCTGCGTGCGGCGCGTTTCATGGCTTCGCCTGTGGCGCTCAATGGGCTCGGTGTCGTGGCGGCTTTGCTGCGGCTGCTGCCGGAGCGCGATCCGCATCCGGCGCTGTTCGAGGCGCTGACAGTGATGACGGAGCACCTCGACGATACCGCTCTGGCGCCTGCTCTCCTGGTGCGGTTCGAGCTGGCCATGCTTGGCGAGCTCGGCTTCGGGCTCGATCTCACGAGTTGCGCCGCCACGGGTGCCACGCAACAGCTCATCTATGTGTCGCCGAAGTCGGGCCGCGCCGTGTCCGCCGGGGCAGGGGAGCCTTACCGCGACAAGCTCTTCGCGCTGCCGCCGTTCCTGCGCGACGGCTTCGCCGATCGCGAGCCCACCACCGACGAGATCCGCGCCGCCTTCGCGCTGACCGGCCACTTCCTGATGAAGGACGTCTTCGAGCCGCGCGGGCTATCGCTGCCCGATGCGCGCGCCGCGCTCATCGGCATGCTGGGACGTGTCACAAGTTGAACGCGCCAAAGCGAAGGGGCTGGGCCATTTCTGGTCCAGCCCCTCGAAACCGCTTGCGCGGGCAGATTAGTAAGCGACGTTACGACAGACGTAACGGCGTTCGTAGTGACCACCGTAGTAGTCGTTCACGTAGTAGCGCTCATAGTAGCACTGCTTGCGGTAACGTGGCTGGTAGTAGCCGTAGCCGCCACCATATCCACCGCCGTAACCGCCGCCGTAGCCGCCACCATAGCCGCCACCGCCGTAGTATTGAGCCGACGCAATGCCGGGCATGAGCATTAGCGCCGCTGCAACAAGAAGTGTCCGCATGTGTTTCCCCGCGTGGGAGTGTTTGAACCTGCCGCGCCCAAAATCACCTTAGCACGGCTCACCCATGCGAGGGAGGGGCTGGACGGTTTTTTTCTTAAAAGGTGAATGGGTTGAAAAGCTTGTGGAATTGCGGGCTTAGAGGCCTGCATTTGCCATGCTTTCGGGTTCTTGCGGCGACTCAGGCGCTTGGATACCGCTGCGCTGCGGGAGGATAAAATGGGCAAGCCAGTCGATCCGCCGTCGGGCGAGGGAATCGAGAACGTTGACCTGAAGAGCGCGCTCGAGGAGCGTTATCTTGCCTACGCGCTCTCCACCATCATGCACCGCGCGCTGCCGGACGTGCGCGACGGGCTGAAGCCGGTGCACCGGCGCATCCTCTTCGGCATGCGCTTGTTGCGACTTGACCCCGGCGCCGCGTTCAAGAAATCGGCCAAGATCGTCGGCGACGTGATGGGATCGTTCCACCCGCATGGCGATCAGGCGATCTACGACGCTCTCGTCCGCTTGGCGCAAGACTTTTCGTCCCGCTACCCGCTCGTCGACGGCCAAGGTAATTTCGGCAATGTCGACGGCGATACCGCCGCCGCCCACCGCTACACCGAAGCGCGCATGACGGAGGTGGCGCGGCTCTTGCTGCAGGGCATCGACGAGGATGCCGTTGATTTTCGCCCCAATTACGATGGCACGACCGAAGAGCCCCTCGTCCTGCCGGCAGCCTTCCCCAATCTCCTGGCCAACGGCTCGCAGGGCATCGCCGTCGGCATGGCGACCTCGATCCCGCCGCACAATGCCGCCGAGCTGTGCGACGCGGCGCTGCACATGATTTCGCACAAGAAGGCGAAGACGGACGATCTCCTGCAATTCGTGAAGGGGCCGGATTTCCCAACCGGGGGCGTGGTCGTCGATCCGAAAGACAGCATCGCCGAGGCCTATCGCACGGGACGCGGCTCTTTCCGGGTGCGTGCCCGCTGGAGCAAGGAAGATCAGGGCCGCGGCACGTGGGCGATCATCGTCACCGAGATCCCCTACATGGTGCCGAAGGCGCGGCTGATCGAGCGCATGGCCGAGCTTCTGCAGGATCGCAAGCTGCCGCTGCTCGCCGACGTGCGCGACGAGTTGGCCGAGGACGTGCGCATCGTGCTCGAGCCGCGTTCGCGCACCGTCGACCCGACCGTGTTGATGGAGTCGCTGTTCCGCTCCACCGAGCTCGAAAGCCGCATCCCGCTCAATCTCAACGTGCTGACCTCGGGCCAGGTGCCGCGCGTGCTCAGCCTCGCCGAGGTGCTGCGCGAATGGCTCGACCATCGGCGCGTCGTCCTGCAGCGGCGCTCGCGCTATCGCCTCGGTGTCATCGAGAAGCGGCTCGAGATCCTGGCCGGCCTGCTGATCATCTATCTCGACCTCGACCGGGTGATCAAAATCATCCGCGAACACGACGAGCCGAAGACGGAATTGATGCGCGTCTTCAAGCTCAGCGAGATGCAGGCCAACGCCATCCTCGACACGCGGCTGCGCCAATTGCGCAAGCTCGAGGAGATGGAGCTCAAGCGCGAACAGAAGGAGCTGAAGGCCGAGAAGGGTGACATCGAGGGCCTGCTTGCCTCCGCCGACAAGCAATGGCGCACCGTCGCCTGGGAGATCCGCGAGGTGCGCAAGACGTTCGGGCCCGACACCAAGCTCGGCCGGCGGCGCACCACCTTCGGCGAAGCGCCCGAGGCGGTCGACGTTGAGGGCATCGAGGCAATGGTCGAGCGCGAGCCGGTCACCGTCGTCGTCTCGCAGAAGGGCTGGATCAGGGCGCTGAAGGGCCACGTCACCGAACTCGACACGCTGCAATTCAAGGGCGACGACGCGCTCAAGACATCGTTCCACACCGAGACGACCGCCAAGGTCCTCGTCGTCGCCGGCAACGGCAAGGCGTTCACGCTCGATGCCGGTAAGCTGCCAGGCGGGCGCGGCTTTGGCGATCCCATCAGGCTCATGGTGGACGTGGAGGAGGGGGCCGATATCGTCGCGGCCTTTCCCTATAAGCCGAGCGAAAAGCTGCTCATCGTGGCGTCCGACGGACGCGGCTTCGTGGCGCCAGCCGACGACATCGTCGCCAATACGCGCAAGGGCAAGCAGGTGATGAATGTCGGCGACAAGGTCCAGACCGCGGTCTGTGTTCCAGCGACGGGCGACCACGTGGCTCTCGTCGGCCAGAACCGCAAGCTCTTGGTCTTCCCCCGCGCCCAGGTGCCGGAAATGTCCCGCGGCAAGGGGGTGAGGCTGCAGCGCTACCGCGAGGGCGGCGTCTCGGATGCGCGGGTGTTCACCCTCAAGGAGGGGCTCACCTGGATCGACAGTTCAGGGCGCACCTGGACGGTGCTGGCGACCGACCTCAGGGACTGGGTCGGCAATCGCGCCGAGGCCGGCCGCCTGCCGCCGAAGGGCTTTCCCAAGAGCAACAAGTTCGGGCCGGGCTAAGGCTCGGCCTGCGCCCGGCACTCGTGCACGAGGGCGCTCACCTCGAGCCGCTCGGTTGCCGAGAGGCGGTTGGCGACGATCCGCGGCCAAAGGCCGGACCGCTTCACGGCCTCGACGGAGCAGCGGCAGGAAATGCGGCAGCTTCCAGGGTGGCCACCGCTGTCGCGACAGGAGGCCACGCAATTGTTCAGGATCGGCATGCGCTCGGCGGCAGCGCTCGGCCCCGTCACCTGCAGCGCGAGCCACAGGGTCCCGAAAAGGACGAGCTGGTGCGTGAGATAGACGATGAGGCTGTGGCGGCCCACGAACGCGAGGAGGCGCGAGAGAGGATCCTTCGGTCGAATGGACGTCCACCAATCGGGGCCGCGCACGTGAAGGGCGAGCCGCGCGACGGCGACGCCGAGAAGCACCGGCGCCAGCCACGGAAAGATCGGCTCGTAGTCGTTGGTGGCCGGATGCGTGGTGCCGAGACCGACCCACAGCAGCGCCGGGTGATCGAAGATGGGGGTGGCCACGAAGAGCGGCGCGAGCGCGACGGCGGCGGCAACGAGCGCCACGAGCCAGATCGGTGCCGCGACCAGCGGCAGGGCCAGCACGCTCGACACCGCGATGCAATGCAGGATGCCGAAGAAGATGAAGCGGTCCGGCATGGCGAGATACGTGGCGAGCGTCACGCCGCCCGCCGCCGCGGCGACGATGATGAGCCGCCGCAGGAATGCCCTCGGCGCAAGGCCGTCTTGCGTCGCTAGCACGAGACTTACGCCGACCAGCGCCAGGAACGAGCTGGCAATCACAATGGCGAAGCTGCGCCAAGCCGGCTCGCCGATGACGTTGATGGGCGCCAGCTTCAGGAACTGCAGGTCCCAGGACGCGTGGTAGACAATCATCGCGGCCACGGCGATGCCCCGCGCCACATCGACGACGGTGAGGCGAGGGGGAGCGAAGGGCTTAACCTTGCCCGCAGGCGATATCCCGGGGGCGGTTGTGCTGGCGGTCATCTGCTTCGACACTGCGGCCATGGCATAGCCTGTGCGGCACCGGCCACCAAGCGAAGGACATGCATCGATGCGCAAACGGCGCGACGTCAGGCTGCCTGCCCCCTACTTGCGCCACGTCGAGCTGGTGCCCGAGCGCGTGACGCGCTGGGAGGCCTATCCGTTCTGCCTGCCGCTGTTCCGGGAGAAGTCGTTCGAGATCGAATTCGACGACGCTGTGACCATCATCGTCGGCGAGAACGGCGTCGGCAAATCGACGCTGCTCGAAGGCATCGCGGCCGGCGCCGGCTTCGGGCTGGCGGGCGGCTCAACGGGGCACGCGCTCGGCACGTCGGTGGACAAGCAAGCCTGGCGCGTGCGCTGAAGCTCGTGTGGCTGCCGAAGGTGACGCGCGGCTACTTCTTTCGCGCCGAGACCTTCTTTGGTCTGACCCGCTACATGATCGATGCCGCAAAGGACGATCCGTTCGGCGGGCCGCCGCCTGATTGGCTCGACATGTCGCATGGCGAAGGCTTCCTCGCCTTCTTCGAGGAGCGCTGCCTGCGCCAAGGCATCTACATTTTCGACGAGCCGGAATCGGCGTTGTCGCCCACCCGCCAGATCGAGTTCCTCAAGCTGCTGCGGCGGATGCGCGAGCTCGGCGTCTGCCAGATCATCATGGCCACGCACTCGCCGATCCTCATGGGCTTTCCGGATGCGCGGCTGCTGCGGCTGACGCCTTCTGGATTTGAGCTGACGACCTTGCGCGAGACCGACCCCTTCCGGCTGATGCGCGAGTTCTGCACCGATCCGGAAACCTTCCTCGACACGATGATGGCTGAGTGATCGCGCTGCTCGCCGCCGCCAGTTTCGAACCATTACAAATCTAATGTTGGGGCCGGTGTATTGCGTCGCCGATCACGGCTGCGTAAATGCGCGCAACGAGGAAGATGAAGATGATGTCACGGATTTTTCCAGCGATCACTCTCGCAGTGAGTGTCGCGCAAGCTGGCACGGCGCAAGGGGCGGAATTCTACATCGGCGAGCCGGTCGTCAAGAACGGCATGCAGATCGTGCCGGCGTATCTGCTCGGCATCGAGATGGAAGGAAACCACGCTCACGGCGACGGCATCGTGCACATCGAGGTCGATGTGCACGCCGCGAAGGAGGAGGCGCATGGCTTTGCCGAGGATGCCTGGATTCCGAACCTCACGATCGGCTACACGCTCGAGAAGGTCGGTTCGCGCTTCAAGGCGTCCGGCAAACTCCTGCCGATGATTGCCAAGGACGGGCCGCACTACGCCACCAACGTGAAGTTCGACGGCGCGGGTGAATACAAGCTGACCTATCGCTTCGAGCCGCCATCGAGCACCGGCTTCCTGCGCCATGTCGACAAGGCGACCGGCGTGCCGGCGTGGTGGCAACCCTTCGCCGAAACCTGGACGTTCACATTCCCGAGCAAGGAGAAGGGTTGAGCATGCTGCGTTCCGCGAAGTTTCAGCTGCTCATCGCCACAGCAATCGTCCCGAGCGCGGTCGTCGCGCAAGAGGCGCTGGTGCTCACCATCAAGGACCACAAGTTCGAGCCGGCGGAGCTGCGGGTGCCGGCCGACAAGGCGGTGATCATCACGATCAAGAACCTCGACCCCACCGCGGAAGAATTCGAATCGCGGGCACTGAAGATCGAGAAGGTCATCGCCGGCAAGTCCGAGGGCACCGTGCGGCTGCGGGCGCTGAAGCCGGGCCGCTACGAGTTCGTCGGCGAGTTCCATGAGAACACCGCCAAGGGCGTCATCGTGGTCGAGTAGCGCAACTATGCTGGGCGCCCTCGTCATCGTCTTTCGCGAAGTCATCGAGGCGGGCCTGGTTGTCGGCATCGTGCTCGCGGCGACACGTGGCGTGGGTCGCCGCGGCTGGTGGGTGACCATCGGAATTGCGGCCGGCATCGCAGGCTCCTGCGTCGTGGCAGCCTTCGCGGGCGCCATATCGAGCGCCTTCCACGGCTCGGGCCAGGAACTGTTGAACGCCTTCGTGCTGCTCACGGCCGTCGTCATGTTGATTTGGCACAATGTCTGGATGGCGCGGCACGGGCGTGAGCTCGCCGCCCAGATGCAGGCGGTCGGCCGCGGCGTGGCGACGGGGCAGCGCCCGCTCGCCGCGCTGGCCATCGTGGTCGGGCTCGCGGTGTTGCGCGAAGGCGCCGAAGTCGTGCTGTTTCTCTACGGCATGGCGGTCTCGACCGAGGCCGGCGCCCTTGAGATCGCCGGCGGCGGCGCGCTGGGCCTCACGCTTGCCGCGGCTGTCTCGGCGCTTGGCTATTGGGGCCTCCTTGTGGTCCCGACGCGACACCTGTTCCGGGTCACCGGCGCGCTCATTGCGCTCTTGGCCGCCGGCATGGCCGCGCAGGCCATGGCCTTCCTGACGGCGGCGGGAGCCGTCGAGGGCCTCGACACGGTCCTGTGGGACACTTCCGCCTGGTTGTCGGAATCGAGCCTCACGGGCCGGCTGCTGCAGACCCTCGTGGGCTATGTCGAGCGTCCAACCGAGTTGCAGCTCGTCGCCTATGTCGCGACGCTGCTGACGATGATCGTGCTGATGCGTGTGGTCAGTTCGCGGCCAGGCGGGCAGAGCGTAGCCAAGCCCGCCGGGTAGGGGGCTACTCGAACCGTTCCCAGCCGTGCGTGGTGAGACGCTGCTGCGGGCGGAAGCGCGCCTTGTAGGCCATCTTGCGGGAGCCCTCGACCCAATAACCCAGATAGACGTAGGGCAGGCCGAGTGCCCGGGCCTTGGCGATGTGGTCGAGGATGAGGAAGGAGCCGAGGCTGCGCCGCTCCGCCTCCGGCGCGTAGAACGAATAAACCATGGAGAGGCCGTCCGACAGGATGTCGGTGAGCGAGACGGCAAGCAGCGCGCCGCGCCCCTTGCCGTTGATGGCGGTGTCGGGCCCCCGCCGGCGATACTCGACGAGGCGGGTGGTGACGTGCGTGTCTTCCACCATCATGGCGTAGTCGAGCACGGTCATGTCGGCCATGCCGCCTTCGGCGTGGCGGGCATCGAGATAGCGGCGGAACAGCGAATATTGGTCCGAGGTCGGCGTCGCCGGTCCCATGCTGCCGATGAGGTCGTCGTTCTCCTTCATGATGCGCCGGAAGCTGCGCGAGGGCGCGAACTGGTTGACGACGACGCGCACCGACACGCAGGCGCGGCACCCTTCGCAGGCCGGCCGGTAGGCGATGGTCTGTGAGCGGCGGAAGCCGCCCTGGGTCAGGATGTCGTTGATCTCCGGCGCGCGCTTGCCGACCAGATGCGTGAAAACCTTCCGCTCCTCCTGGCCGGGCAGATAGGGGCACGGCGAGGGGGCGGTGAGGTAGAATTGCGGTGCGTCACGCGGCTGGTTGGTCACGCTCTCACCAGAGGGGGCGCCGGCCCGGAGGGCCGGCACGCGTCAAGATAGCATCGGGGGCCGGCGCCTCAAGCGCCATGTCTGTGCACCGTCTTGATCTTGCGCGCAATTCTTGCCCGAAGCGTGCGCATTTTGGCTCCCACGCTAGCTTCTGACTACCGCCACGCCACAAAGAATGTCGTGCAGCATGCGCCGATTCTCGTTGATGAAGCCGACAATAACGTCGAGCAGCCACAGGACGAAGGTCCCGGCCGCCACATAGAAAAAGAGGGCGTGCACCGCGGCCGTCAGCCGGTCCACCCGGCCCCCTCCGGTGCTGACCACGCGCAGTCCCATGAACCGCATGCCGATGGTCGACTGCATGTAGCCGCCCACGGTGACGGCGCTGTAGATGAGGCCGATTCCCGGCACGAGCACAGCAAACGCCGCGGCGTAGAGAATCCAGGCGAGACCGAAGGTGAGGAAGCCCAGGAAGAACGCCAAGACGCTTATCGCCACGCACCAGAAGCCGATGATGACGAGGTCGACCAGATAGGCGAAGAAGCGGCTGAACAGCACGCCTTCGGTGCGCCAGGCCATCGGCGCCATGGTGTCGGACATGATGAGCGTCTCCCGAGCCCTCGTGGCTCGCCCCCCATATGGTGATGCAAAGAGCGCTTGCGAGGTTCTAGGCTCTGAACGCGCCGGCCGCAGTTGGGTTCGCTAGCGCCAGATCGGCGGCTCGAAGCCAAGGAGGCCGGTCGGCCGGAAGAGCATGAGAAGTGCGATCAAGCTGAAAATGGCGACGTTGCGGCCCTCGATGGGCAGCGCCGCCGACCACAGCGCCTCGCAAAGGGCAATAAGCACGCCGCCCAGAAAAGCCCCCGGCACCGACCCGATGCCCCCGAGGACGGCCGCCACGAGGGCCTTGAGGCCGAGATTGAAGCCGGCCGCGAAGCCGAGGCCGCCATAATGGGCCACCATGATGAAGCCGGCGATCCCGGCCGCCCCGCAGGCCATGACGAAGGTCCGGCCGAGCAGGCGACCCTCGTCGATACCAAACAGGGCCGCCGCCCTGGGATCATCCGCACAAGCGCGCCAAGCGCGACCGAAGCGGGTGAACCGCAGCGTTGCCACGATGGCCGCCGCCGCCGCAAAGCCGGCGGTGGTGACGGCAAGCGCCATGGGCGTGATGGTGACGACGAAGTCGCCGGCCCGCGCCACCGGCAGCGGCGCGTTGGCGACGGGAGGGATCCAGCGGCCCGTCGCCCCTTGGGCCAGGCGCAAGTACTCCGACAGCGCCAGATAGAGGCCGACACTGGCAATGAGCGCCGGTTGCCCCGTCGCCATGCGGAACGGCGAGACGGCAAGGCGCGCGGCGACGGCGCCGTGAAGGGCTGAGGCAAAGACCGCGCCGACCAAGCCGGCGAGGAGGCCGGGGATCGGCGCCGAGATGCCGAGGGCCAGCATGCCGAGGATCGTCACCGTCGCGGCCGAGCCGCCAAGTGCCGCGAAGGCGCCGAACGCCAGGTTGATGCGTCCGACAAGCCCGAAGATCAGCGCGTAGGACGCCGCGAGCAGGCCATAAATTGCCATCGCCGGAAGCGCCGCAAGCGCCTGCTGCAGCCCGTAAGCGGCCTCGTGCGGCAGGCTCGGCACGTTGGCGCCCAGGTCGGCGGCGCCGGGATCGGGCGGCGGCTCGCCGGGCGCATTGAGATAGAAGCGGCGTAAGAAATAGAACGAGGCCTCAGGCAGTGGTCCCCGTTCGGTGGCAATGCCGGTGATCACCGATTTCTGCTGATCGAGGCCTTCGGCCGCGAAGAGGCACACGATGGTGCGCCGGCCTTCGAGCCGTGGGCTGCGAACGCTGTACTCAATCCGGATGCTGCCGGGCAGCGAGCCTGCCGTCGTGCGCGCGATCCGCAGCTCCGCCCCGTCGGGATTGAGCGGCGGGATGGCGGTGCGACAAATGCGTGCCTGCTCGGCGTCGACGATCGCACCGCAGCCGGCGAGCGCGATGGTCGATGCAAGGGCAAGGACAAGGACGGTGCGGCGCATCGGCGGACTGTAGCAATGCTTGGCCGTGGGCGAACAGTTTGGCCGGGGCGTTGCACGAAAGCCGCTTGTCACCCCATCCCCCTTGTCGGGTACAATTCGCCGTTGAACAGGACGAGTCTGCCATGGCGTCCACCAGCGATTGGAACGTGCCGCCGGCGGCGCGGCCGAAGCCGCAGGATTACGGCTTTGACCTCGACCGGGCGCTGAGCACCGTCGTCGGACTGCGTGCCTTGGTTCCCGAGGAAGCCTTCACCGCGCAGACGCTCGGCACCGAGCGGCTCGGGCACGGCGTGCTCATCGAGGACGGCGTCGTCCTCACCATCGGCTATCTCGTGATGGAGGCCGAGACCATCTGGCTGGCGCTCAGCAGCGGCGGCGCGGTCCCGGGGCATCTGCTCGGCTACGACTACGAGAGCGGCTTTGGTCTCGTGCAGCCCTTGGCGCGGATCGATATTCCATCCCTCCCGCTTGGACGCTCGCAGGAGGTGGACCTCGGCAATCGCGTCGTCATGGCCGGTGCGGGAGGCCGCAACAACTCCGTCGCGGCCCGCATAGTCGCCAAGCAGGAATTCGCCGGCTACTGGGAATACGTGCTGGAGGAGGCCCTGTTCACGGCGCCGGCGCACCCGCATTGGGGCGGCACGGGCCTCATCGACTCCAAGGGGGAACTCGTCGGCATCGGATCGCTGCAATTCCAGCAGGGCCGCGAGGGCCGCCAGCTCAACATGGTGGTTCCGATCGACCTCTTGAAGCCGATCATCAACGACTTGCGCACCCTCGGCCGGCCCAATCGGCCGTCGCGGCCGTGGCTCGGCCTCTACGCGACCGAAATGGATAACCAGGTCGTGCTCGTCGGTTTTGCAAATGGCGGCCCGGCGCAGAAATCGGAGCTGCGCACCGGAGACCTGGTCCTCGCCGTCGGCGGCGTCGAGATCAAGGACCTCGCCGGTTTCTTCCGCCAGATCTGGTCGCTCGGCGAAGCCGGAGTCGAGGTGCCGCTCACCATCTCCCGCGACGGACAGAGAATGCCGGTCAGCGTCACGTCGAGCGACCGCCGCGGCTTTTTCAAGAAGCCGCAGCTGCACTAGCGGACGACGCAGGACGGACGACAGAGAATGCGGTCTTCTGTCGTCTGCCTTCTGTCGTCCGGCTACCGGTTCTTGAGCTTCTCCGCCACTCGCGCGGCGAAATAAGTGAGTACGCCATCGGCGCCGGCGCGCTTGAAGGCGAGCAGGCTTTCCATCATGGCCTTGTCGCCGTCGAGGAAGCCGGCGCGATGGGCGGCCTCGATCATCGCGTACTCGCCCGACACCTGGTAGGCGAAGGTCGGCACCTGGAAGGTGTCCTTCACGCGCCGCACCACGTCGAGATAGGGCATGCCTGGCTTCACCATGACCATGTCGGCGCCCTCCTCGAGGTCGAGCGCCACTTCGCGCAGCGCTTCGTCGCCATTGGCGGGGTCCATCTGGTAGGTGCGCTTGTCGCCGGTGAGCACCGCGCCGGAGCCGACCGCGTCACGGAAGGGGCCATAGAAGGCCGATGCATATTTGGCGGCGTAGGCCATGATCTGCACATCCTGGAAGCCCGCTTTGTCCAGGGCGGTGCGGATGGCACCGACACGGCCGTCCATCATGTCGGACGGGGCGATGATGTCGGCACCCGCCGCCGCCTGCAGCAGCGCCTGCTCGACGAGCACGGCGACCGTCTCGTCGTTGAGGATGCGCCCGTCGGCGACGAGCCCGTCGTGGCCGTGGCTGGTATAGGGGTCAAGCGCGACATCGGTGAGCACGCCGACCTGCGGCACCGCCGCCTTGATGGCCCGCACCGTGCGGCAGATGAGATTGCGGCTGTTCAGCGCCTCGCTGCCGGCCTCGTCCTTCAGCGCCGGATCGGTGTAGGGGAACAGCGCGATGGCGGGGATGTCGAGGGCCGCGGCGCGCTCGGCCTCATGGACCGCCTCATCGACGGTCAGCCGCTCGACGCCCGGCATCGATGCGACGGGCACGCGGGTGCGCTCGCCTTCGACGACGAAGAGCGGCCAGATGAGGTCGTTGGCGGTGATGACGTTTTCGCGAACCAGCCGGCGCGCCCACTCCGACTTGCGGTTGCGGCGGGGGCGATGCGTGAGATCGAGACGCTGGGCCTCGGACGGCCGCGCCACCGGGCGGTCGAAAGGCCGGATGACAGGTGACGTCATAGGCTCCTCCTCGGGTCCTCCTCCGGCGTCGCCGCGGGGACGATTGGCCGAGCCTCTATCATACCGGAACAATGTCCAGAAAGGGGTGCGCGTGGTCACAGGCCGCGTTGACGGGCAGCGGCCGTCTCCGCAATGTCCGGACGGTTGGCCGGATGGAGACAGCGTGAGCGAGCCGGAAATCTACTGCGAGCGGCGTGGCGTGGCCGGTGTCGTGCGGCTGAACCGCCCAAAAGCCCTCAATGCGCTCACGCTCGACATGGTGCGGGTGCTGCGCCCGGCCCTCGACGCCTGGGAGCGCGATCCGGCGGTCAAATGCGTCGTGGTCACGGCGGCCGGGGAGCGCGCTTTCTGTGCCGGCGGCGATATCCGCCATCTTTACGATCTCGGCCGCGCCGGACGCGTGGATGAGGCGCTGCAGTTCTGGCGCGAGGAATATCCGCTCAACGTCCGCATCAAGCGGTATCCGAAGCCTTATGTGGCGCTGGTCGACGGCATGGTCATGGGCGGCGGTGTCGGCCTGTCGCTGCACGGCAGCCATCGCGTTGCCGGCGAGCGCTACACCTTCGCCATGCCGGAGGTGGGCATCGGCTTCTTCCCCGACGTCGGTGCGACCTACGCGCTGCCACGGTTGCCCGGCAAGGTCGGCACCTATCTGGCGCTCACCGGCGCGCGGGTCGGGCAGGGGGATGCGCTCGCCCTTGGGCTCGCCACGCACGCGGCAAAGTCCGGCGCCTTTGTCGACATCGCCGAGGCGCTGATGGCCGGCGAACCTGTCGATCAGGTGCTCGCCGCCCACGCGACAACCCCGAAGGCGGGCTCGCTCGAAAGCAATCGCCTTGCGATCGACGCGGGCTTTTCAGGCGACCGCGTCTCCGACATCGTCTCGTCGCTCGAAGCCGCCATGGTCAAAGGTTCGGCCTTCGCGGCCGAAGCCGCCACCACGATGGCGGCGAAATCGCCCACAAGCCTCGCCGTCGCGCTCGAGCAGATGCGCCGGGGCGGCGCGCTGTCGTTCGAGGAGGCCATGCGGGTGGAGTTCCGCATCGTCTCGCGCATCGTTCTCGGCCACGACTTCTACGAGGGTGTGCGCGCGGCGATCGTCGACAAGGACCAAGCGCCGGCCTGGCAGCCGTCGGCCATCGGCGATGTGAGCGAGGATGCGGTCGCTGCCTACTTCGCGCCGCTCGACAGGGAGCTTGCATTGGAGCTTGCATTGCCGTGAGGGCAGGCTAGTGAGGCTCCGATGGTGACGCCGAACCCGATCTCCCGCGAGGGCGAGGAAGCGGATGAGCCGGTCCCGTTGCGCTCGGCCATCCTGTCGGCAGCGCCGTGGAGCCGCATCCTCGTATGGTTCCTGCGCACGATGGCGATCGTTTGGCTCATCATGGGACTGGTGGCGTGGGCCGACATTCTCGGGGTCGCCACCGCGCTCGTGCCTTTCGACCAGCGCACGCTCTCGGCGCAGTCGGTGGTCGTCTATTTCGCGGTGATCGATCTCGTGGCCGCCATCGGCCTGTGGCTGACCTCCACGTGGGGCGGTGTCATGTGGCTGCTCGCGCTGATGAGCCGCCTCATATTGGTGATCTTCTTTCCGGCCGCGGTGGCCGGCAGTGGCCTCACCGTCGCGCTCTTCGCGTGCCTCGTGGCGATCTATCTCTCGCTGTCGTGGCTCGCGGCGCACGAAGAGGCGGAATAGCGGGAAGCAGACACGCGTCAACGATCGGTTGTCTCGATCGCACAGGTAATATTCGCCTTTAATCCTTTCCGCGCCTAACGGGAGTCGCAGCGAATTCTGAAAGCCTTGCGTAGCAACGGCTTGGCTGGCGCATGGTAAACCTCATGTAAATTGAGCGTCCAATTTCAGCGAAACACTCAATTGATCGTTCAGACTGTTGTTTAAACTCGTCTTCATTTGGCGCCTGTATGGTGCTTTTCAATCGGACCGGGAATCCGGCTGATCCGTAACAACGGTGGGGCGTACAATGAAGTCTGCAGTAAAAGCGGTGGCCGCTGAGGCCACGCCGGCGGCCAACGCGGAAGTGCGGCCGCTTTATCTCGAAGCCTTGACCCTGGTGGAGCGGCTGCATCGCCGCCTCCTCGACGTGATCAAGGACGAGTTCGAGCGGCGCGGCCGCGACGATGTCAACAGCGTCCAGGCGCTGCTGCTCTACAACATTGGCGACAAGGAACTGACCGCGAGTGAGCTGCGTACCCGCGGCTACTATCTCGGCTCCAACGTCTCCTACAACGTCAAGAAGCTGGTCGAGATGGGCTACCTCCATCACGCCCGCTCGCGCGTGGACCGCCGCTCGGTTCGCATCAGCCTCACGCCGAAAGGCAAGGAGGTGCACGAGATGGTCACCGGCCTCTATGAGAAGCACGTTCGCACCATCGAGCCGATCGGCGGCATCACCGCCGACGACTTCAAGCGCCTCAACCAGGCGCTGATGCGCCTCGAGCGCTACTGGACGGACCAGATCCGCTACCGCCTCTAAGACCGGGCCTCCAATCTTACCTTAGAGTTCGAGCCCGATGCGGTTCCGCCGCATCGGGCTCTTCGCTTTGCGCACGATCTCCCGCCCAAGGGCGCGGCGCGACATCGCGCGCACGCAATGGTGCGGCGCCACAAAAACGCCGGACTGCTCATGGTTGGTTAACCTTGAGCCGGCTATGTGCGAGTTGGCGCCCCGGGGGCTGCGCGGCTCCATGACTGAGCCTTGTTGGCTCAGCCTGAGCCAGACTTTCAACCCCGGACCGAACCTGATAATCGAGGACCATGCTGGTGAGTCCGAAGCTTCGCCTGTGTTTTTCGGCATCAACCCTGCTTTTGGGGGTCGTTGTCGCCACATCGCCGGCTTTCGCGCAGGCGGTGTCCAGCCAGGCTGAATGGACCCAGTCCTACGACGCGGCGTCGCGCAACTTGGTGGCCCGTTCGTCGACGCCGACGCTTTCCGCGCATTCCGCCGAGGCGACCGAGCAGGCCATCGAGCGTTATCGCGACATTGCCGCCCGCGGCGGCTGGGAACCGGTCAGTCCCGCAGCGCGGCTGAAGCTCGGCTCGCGCGGCCCTGAAGTGGTGGCGTTGCGCCGCCGTCTCATCCAGTCGGGCGACCTCGAGCCGAGCGGGGGTGCTGCCGACATCTTCGATTCCTACGTGCAAGGATCCGTCCGGCGCTTCCAGGCGCGCCATGGCCTCAATACGACGGGTTTTCTCAACGCCGCCACCGCGACGGCCATGAACATCTCGGCCGATATCCGGCTGAAGCAGCTCGAGATGAACCTGGTGCGGGTGAAGGCCTTCTCCGGCAATCTCGGAGCGCGCCACGTCATCGTGAACATCCCGGCCGCCCTCGTCGAGACGGTGGAGAACGGGCAGGTGGTGACGCGCCACGCCGCCGGCGTCGGCAAGATCGACCGCCAGTCGCCGGTCATGAACGCCAAGATCACCGAGGTGAACTTCAATCCGTTCTGGACCGTGCCGGCCTCGATCATCCGCAAGGATCTGATCCCCAAGATGCAGGCCGATCCGACCTATCTGACGGTCAACAAGATCCGCATCTATTCGCCGAAGGGCGACGAGCTGCAGCCGGAGCAGGTCAATTGGCGCTCCGACGAAGCGACCCGCTACATGTTTCGCCAGGATCCGGGTGCCGACGTGAACTCGATGGGCTTCGTGCGCATCAATATTCCCAATCCGCACGGCGTCTACATGCACGACACGCCCGCCAAGGGCATTTTCGGCGACGACTTCCGCTTCGTGTCCTCGGGCTGCGTTCGCATCCAGAACGTACGCGACTATGTCGGCTGGCTGCTCAAGGACACGCCTGGCTGGAGCCGCGAGCAGATCGAGGCGGCCATCGATTCCGGCCAACGTCTGGACGCCAAGCTCGCACAACCGGTGCCGGTCTACTGGGTCTATGTCACCGCCTGGGCCACCCCCGACGGGCTGATCCAATTCCGTGACGATATCTACAACCGCGACGGCTTTGGTGCCGCCGCCATGGCGGCCGCCATGGAAGAAGAGCAGGCGCCCAAGACGCGCTGAACGCTGAGGCGTTCGAAATCCCCAAACGTTTTCAGGGCTGAAATCAGCCATATTGGCGCGTATTCCGGTGCGTGCTAGGACTGCTCGTAGAGGCTTGCTCTAATAGCCCCTATATCTCGTAGGTCAGCGGCGCCGTCGGGAACCCCGTTTTTCGAGGCCGCAAACCTATTTCAGGCACGAATCCAGGCATCTGACATGAGCGCCAGCGAAGCCAAGGCCCATCTCTCCAACTCCTTCTTCTCGGCCTCGCTCGCCGACGCCGACCCGGACATCGCCCGCGCCATCGAGCTGGAGCTCGGACGGCAGCGCGACGAGATCGAGCTCATCGCTTCGGAAAATATCGTCTCCCGCGCGGTGCTCGAGGCGCAGGGCTCGGTGATGACCAACAAATACGCCGAAGGCTATTCGCGCCGGCGTTACTACGGCGGCTGCCAATTCATCGACATCGCCGAGGATCTCGCCATCGAGCGTGCTTGCCGGCTGTTCGATTGCAAGTTCGCCAACGTGCAGCCCAATTCGGGCAGCCAGGCCAATCAGGCCGTCTTCATGGCGCTGATGAAGCCCGGCGACACCTTCATGGGTCTCGATCTCGCGGCCGGCGGCCATCTCACCCACGGCTCGCCGGTCAACATGTCGGGCAAATGGTTCAAGGTGGTGAGCTACTCGGTGCGTCCTGAGGACCAGCGCATCGACATGGACGAGGTCGAGCGCCTGGCTCGCGAACACAAGCCGAAGCTGATCGTCGCCGGCGGCTCGGCCTATTCGCGCAACTGGGACTTTGCCCGCTTCCGCCAGATCTGCGATGCGGTGGGAGCCTATCTGTTCGTCGACATGGCGCATTTCGCCGGCCTCGTGGCGGGAGGCGCGCATCCCTCGCCGTTCCCGCACGCCCACGTCGTGTCCACCACCACGCACAAGACCCTGCGCGGGCCGCGCGGCGGCATGGTGCTTACCAACGACGAGGAGATCGCCAAGAAGATCAATTCGGCGGTCTTCCCTGGGCTGCAGGGCGGGCCGCTGATGCATGTGATCGCCGCCAAGGCGGTGGCGCTCGGCGAGGCGCTCAGGCCCGAGTTCAAGCTCTATGCCCGTGCCGTTGTCGAGAACGCCAAGGCGCTTGCCGCCACCATCGCGGCGGGCGGCTATGCCATCGTGGCGGGCGGCACCGACAACCACCTGATGCTTGTCGACCTGCGGCCGAAGAAGCTCACCGGCAAAGCCGCCGAGGCGACGCTGGGGCGCGCCCACATCACCTGCAACAAGAACGGCGTGCCGTTCGATCCGGAAAAGCCGACCATCACCTCCGGCATCCGTCTCGGCACCCCGGCCTGCACGACGCGCGGCTTCGGCGTGGCCGAATTCAAGCGTGTCGGCGAACTCATGGTCGAGGTCCTGGATGGGCTCGCCAAATCGGGCGAAGCAGGCAATGGTCCCACTGAAACCGCCGCCAAGGCGCGCGCCAACGAGTTGACAAAGAGATTCCCGATCTACGCGTAACCCATTGACGGGGGAGGTGAACCTAGATGCGTTGCCCCTATTGCGGCAGCCTCGACACACAGGTGAAGGATTCCCGCCCCACTGACAATTCGGCGGCCATCCGGCGTCGCCGCATCTGCCCGGATTGCGGCGGCCGCTTCACGACGTTCGAGCGCGTGCAGCTCGGGAGATCATGATCGTCAAGCGCTCCGGGCCGGCGCGTGCCCTTTGATCGCGACAAGCTCCTGCGCTCGGTGGAGATCGCGTTGCGCAAGCGCGCCGTCGATCCCGAGCGGGTCGAGCGCATGATCAATGGCATCGTGCGGCAACTGGAATGAGCGGTGAGGGCGAGGTGCCGAGCGAGCGCATCGGCGAGCTCGTCATGGAAGGCCTGAAGAATCTCGACGACGTGGCCTATGTGCGGTTCGCTTCTGTCTATCGCAACTTCCGCGAGGCCAAGGACTTCGAGGAGATCATCGGCGAGCTGACGGCCGAGGAAGGCGCCCTCACGCGCGGCGCCGCGCGCGGGGGATGACGCCCGCTTCCGGCCGGGCGCGCCGCAATGCCGACGCGCGATCCGTCGCCCGATCCCGCCGTCGACCGCCGCTTCATGCGCGAGGCCCTTGCGCTCGGCAACCGCAACCTCGGCCGCACGTGGCCGAACCCCGCCGTCGGCGCCATCCTCGTGCGCGAGACCCCCGACGGCCCGATCGTCGTGGGACGGGGCACGACGCAGCCTGGCGGTCGGCCGCACGCCGAGACGCAGGCGCTGGCCGCCGCCGGGACGCTGGCGCAAGGTGCGACGCTCTACGTGACGCTCGAGCCGTGCTCCCACCACGGCAAGACGCCGCCCTGCTGTGACGCGGTGGTCGCGGCTGGCGTCAGGCGCGTGGTCAGCGCGCTGCGAAGATCCCAATCCGCGCGTGGCAGGCGAGGGGCTGCGGCGCCTGACCGCCGCCGGCCTTGCCGTCGAGAATGGCGTCTTGGGGCGCGAGGCGCAGCGCGCTCATCGCGGCCATGTCGTCGCGGGTGACACAAGGCCGCCCGGCCGTCACGCTCAAGCTGGCGCGGACCGCCGACGGCTTTGCGGCGCCCTTGAGGGGGCCGCGGCTCATCATCACCGGCGAGGCGGCCAACGCACAAGTGCATCTGATGCGCCTGCACGCCGACGCCATCATGGTCGGCGTCGGCACGGTTCTCGCCGATGATCCGCAATTGACCGTGCGGCTGCCCGGCCTGGAGCGCCGTTCGCCTGTCCGTGTCGTGCTCGACAGCCGCCTTCGCACGCCACCCACCGCGAAGCTGGTCACGGCTGCACGCGCTGTCCCGACCTGGATCGTCACCGGCATGACCGCGGCGCAAGACAAGGAGGCGACGCTCGGCGCCGCCGGTGTCGAGGTGCTGCGGGTCGCAACGGACGGAGCGGGCCGGCTCGATCTGGCGGCGACGTTGACGCTGCTCGCCTCGCGCGGCATCACCCGCGTCTTCTGCGAAGGCGGCCCCGTCCTCGCTGACGCATTGGCGGGCGCCGATCTCGTCGACGAACTGGTGCTGGTCGACCAGGCCGACGCCGCTCGGCGCGGCCGGCGTGCCGGCGCTTGGCCCGGCCCTCGCGCGCCTCCTCGGTGACGCGGCCCGCATGACGGCCTGGGACACGATGCGGTCAGGCGACGACACATTCGAGCTATACGAGAGGCCGAGCTAGATGTTCACCGGTATCGTCACCGACATCGGCCAGGTCGCGGCGGTCGAGGATCTCGCAGGGCTCGCTGCGGCGGCTTCAGGATCCACGGAATACGATGCCGCGACCATCGCGCTCGGCGCCTCGATCGCCTGTTCGGGCCCATGCCTGACCGTCACCGGCGTCGGACCGCGCGACAACGGCGCCTGGTTCGATGTCGATTGCGCTGCCGAGACCTTGGAGCGCACGACGGCGGGTGACTGGCGCGTCGGCACGCAACTCAACCTCGAACGCTCGCTGAAGATCGGTGACGAGCTCGGCGGCCATATCGTCACCGGCCATGTCGACGGCATCGCCAGCATCGTCGGGCGCGAGGAGGTCACGGACGGGGAGGGCACCGCGACGGCCCGTTTCGTCATCGCGGCGCCGCGCGAGGTGGCGCGCTTCATCGCCGCCAAGGGCTCTGTGCCCTCGATGGCGCCTCGCTCACGGTCAACACGGTCGAGGACCACACGTTCACCGTGCTCATTATCCCGCACACGCTCGCCGTCACGACCTGGGGCGCGCGCCGGGCCGGCGATCGCCTCAACCTGGAAGTCGATCTGATGGCGCGCTATGCGGCACGGCTTGCCGAGGCCCAAGCCAAGGGCTACTGACGCGAGCCGTCGCCGGACAGAAGACGGCGTCGGCAAGAGCGGAGCATGATCCAGCGTCGCGGCAAGGCCAAGACGGCGTCGAAGCCCAGATCGAGGACGAGCTCCCGCGAAGGCGCGCGGGTGCTCGTCGTCGAAGCGCGCTACTATGACGAGATTGCCAATGAGCTGCTCGCCGGCGCCACGGCGGCGCTCGAGGCGGCCGGCGCCGTCTTCGACGTGGTGACGGTGCCGGGCGCACTCGAAGTTCCGGCCGCTATCGTGATCGCGCTCGATGCGGCCAAGTCCCGTCGCCGGCCCTACGAGGCGGCAGTGGCGCTCGGCTGCGTCATCCGCGGCGACACGGGCCACTACGACATCGTGGCGGGGGAGAGCGCGCGCGCCCTGATGGACATTTCGGTGGCGCGCGCCCTTCCGGTCGGCAACGGCATCCTGACCGTCAACACCGAAGAGCAGGCACTGGCGCGCGCCCGCGTGTCGGACTTGAACAAGGGGGGCGGCGCGGCCGAGGCGGCGCTGACGCTCGTCGCTCTGAGGCGCCGGCTCGCCGGCAAAGGTTGATCATGGCACGGGGCGAGAAGCGCAGCGCCGCCCGCCTCGCCGCCGTGCAGGCGCTCTACCAGATGGACATCGCCGGCAAGGGCGTGGCGGAAGCGATGGCCGAGTTCGAGGCGCATCTGGATCGGCCGCGAGATCGAGGGCGTGTCGTTCCGTCCGGCCGAGGCGGCCTTCTTCCGCGACATTCTCGCCGGCGTCGTCCGCGAGCAGACGGTAATCGACCGCCGCGTCGATGCGGCGTTCGCGCAGGCTGGCCGCTGAAGCGCGTCGAGGCCGTGTTGCGCGCGGTGCTGCGCGCCGGCGCCTATGAGATCCTCTTCCGCCGCGACGTTCCGGCGCGTGCCGCCATCTCCGAATATGTCGACGTGACGCGCGCCTTCTATGGCGAAGACGAGCCGGGCCTCGTCAATGCCGTGCTCGACGCGGTGGCGCGCGAGACGCGCGGCGACGAATTGGAGAAGCGGGCCTAGTCTCGCTGACATTGCCATGCCGCCTCCACCCCTCACCGAAGACGAGCTGATCGCCAAATTCTTCGCGCCCATCGCCGGCGAGGGAAGCTTCCGCCTCGCCGACGACGCCGCCAAGATGGCGCCGCCCTACGGTCATGACCTCGTCGTCACCGCCGATGCGCTGGTGGCGGGCGTGCACTTCTTCCCGGACGATGCCGCCGCCGACGTGGCCAGGAAGGCGTTGCGGGTCAATATTTCCGATCTTGCCGCCAAGGGCGCGCAGCCGCTGGGCTTCTTGCTCGCCCTGGTGCTGCCCGCCGATTGGAGCGAGGCGTGGCTCGCCGACTTCGCCGAGGGCCTGCGGACCGATGCCGCCTACTATCGCGCGCCGCTGCTTGGCGGCGACACGACGCGCACCCCCGGCCCGCTGACCATCTCGATCACCGCCATCGGCTCGGTGCCGGCGGGCCGCATGGTGAAGCGCTCGGGAGCGCGCGTCGGCCACGTCGTGGCGGTGACCGGCAGCATCGGCGATGCCGCCCTCGGGCTGCTGCTGCGCCGCGGCAACGTCACGCTCGAGCGGCTCTCCGAGACGCACAAGAAGGCCCTGCTCGGCCGCTATCTGACGCCGCAGCCGCGCATCGAGGTCGCCACAGCGGTGCAACGCCTTGCCAGCGCCGCCATGGACGTGTCGGACGGCCTCGCCGGGGACCTGACCAAGCTGCTCAAAGCCTCGGTCGTGTCGGCGAAGGTCGATCTGGACACAGTCCCGACCAGCGAGGCGGCGCGCGCCGCCTTCGCGGTCGACCCGGGCTTGAGAGACGTGGCCTTCACGGGTGGTGACGACTACGAGATCGTCATGACCTTGGCGCCGGACAATTTCCACGACATGGAGCGGGCGGCCGCTGGAGCCGGCATCGCCTTGTCGCGCATCGGCACGGTCGTCACCGGTGCCGGTGAGCCCGATTTCTTCGATCGATCCGGGAAGCGTCAATTCGCCCAGCCGTCCTTCCAGCATTTCTGAACTCCGCTTCAACGAACCTGGGCGGCCGCCGCTCTGCAGGAGTTCGCCTCGCTATCGCTTGGCAGGGTTGTCGGCGGCCGCCGAAGCTGCCGAAAACGGCCAAAACGCCGCGTTTGCGTTCGGGTCGGAATTTTGGCAGTGAGGGCGCGCCTCGACCGGGGCTCGAGGACGGTGCGGCATCAGACAATGAGGCGATCAAGGCCTTGTGGGCGGCCGTCCCGACCAATGATCAGGGACGACAGGAAATGACCGAATTGCTCATCATCATCGCGCTCGGCGCGTTGTCGATCGTCTATGGCGCGGTCACCACCCGCGCGGTGATGGCCTCCGACCAGGGCAGCCAGCGCATGCAGGAGATCGCCGGCGCCATCCGTGAGGGCGCCCAGGCGTATCTGCGCCGCCAATATACGACCATCGCCATCGTCGGCGTCGTCCTGTTCGCGGTCATCTGGTATTTCCTTGGCGCGACGGTCGCGGTCGGCTTCCTCATCGGCGCCATCCTGTCGGGAGCGGCCGGCTTCATCGGCATGAACGTCTCGGTACGCGCCAATGTGCGCACGGCGCAGGCCGCGTCCCAGTCGCTGGCCGGCGGCCTCGACATCGCCTTTAAGTCCGGTGCGGTCACCGGCATGCTGGTTGCCGGCCTCGCGCTGCTCGGCGTCGCCGCCTATTACGCGATCCTGACGCAGGGCATGAAGCTCGCGCCCAACGACCGCGTCGTCATCGACGCTCTCGTGGCGCTCGGCTTCGGCGCCTCGCTGATCTCCATCTTCGCCCGTCTGGGCGGCGGCATCTTCACGAAGGGCGCCGACGTGGGCGGCGACCTCGTCGGCAAGGTCGAGGCCGGCATTCCTGAAGACGATCCGCGCAATCCCGCCACCATCGCCGACAACGTCGGTGACAATGTCGGCGACTGCGCCGGCATGGCGGCCGACCTGTTCGAGACCTATGCGGTGACCGTCGTCGCCACCATGGTGCTCGGCGCCATCTTCTTCGGCGGCCAGCCCGAGATGCTCGGCAAGGTGATGCTCTATCCGCTGGCCATCTGTGCGGCCTGTATCGTCACCTCGATCGTCGGCACCTACTTCGTGCGCCTCGGCTCCAACCAGTCGATCATGGGCGCCCTCTACAAGGGCTTCGTGGCGAGCGCCGTCCTGTCGGTGGGCGGCCTGGCGTTGGCTACCCACCTCGTCCTCGGCTGGGGTTCGATCGGGCGGGCCGGCGTCGTGACCATCACCGGCATGAACCTGTTCTATTGCGGCCTCGTCGGCCTCGTGGTCACCGGCCTTATCGTCTGGATCACCGAGTACTATACGGGCACCACCTACAGGCCGGTCACCTCCATCGCCCAGGCTTCTGTCACCGGCCACGGCACCAACGTCATCCAGGGCCTCGCCGTCTCGCTCGAGGCGACAGCACTGCCCACCATCGTCATCGTGGCGGGCATCATCGTGTCCTACAATCTGGCGGGCCTGTTCGGCATCGCCATCGCGGTGACGACCATGCTCGGTCTTGCCGGCATGGTGGTGGCCCTCGACGCCTTCGGGCCGGTCACCGACAATGCCGGCGGCATCGCCGAAATGTCGGGCCTGCCAAAGGAGGTGCGCAAGTCTACCGACGCTCTCGACGCGGTCGGCAACACCACCAAGGCGGTCACCAAGGGCTACGCCATCGGGTCCGCCGGCCTCGGCGCGCTCGTTCTCTTCGCCGCCTATAGCGAGGACCTGAAATACTTCACGGCCAACGCCGCGCAGTTCCCTTACTTCCG
The DNA here is from genome assembly GCA_963812775.1 of uncultured Alphaproteobacteria bacterium. GTDB lineage: Bacteria > Pseudomonadota > Alphaproteobacteria > Rhizobiales > Beijerinckiaceae > CAWEWH01. The sequence continues at coordinate 1,196,431 of CAWEWH010000007.1, read as the reverse complement.
CGGCGTCGCCGTCGATTTCGGACTGTCCAACCCCTACGTGGTGGTTGGCCTGCTCTATCGGCGGCCTCATCCCCTTCCTGTTCGGCGGCATCGCCATGACGGCTGTCGGCCGCGCGGCCGGATCGGTGGTCGAGGAGGTGCGGCGGCAGTTCCGCGAGAAGCCCGGCATCATGCAGGGCAAGGACCGGCCCGACTATGGCCGTGCCGTCGACATGCTGACCCGCGCCGCCATCAAGGAGATGGTGGTGCCGTCGCTGCTGCCGGTGCTCGCGCCGATCGTGCTCTACTTCGTGATCAACGCCATCGCCGGCAAGAGCAACGCCTTCGCGGCCGTCGGCGCCATGCTGCTCGGCGTCATCGTCACCGGTCTGTTTGTCGCCATCTCGATGACGTCAGGCGGCGGCGCCTGGGACAACGCCAAGAAGCGATTCGAGGACGGCTTCACCGACAAGGACGGCACCGTTCACCAAAAGGGCTCGGAGGCCCACAAGGCGGCGGTGACCGGCGACACGGTCGGCGATCCCTACAAGGACACCGCCGGCCCCGCGGTGAACCCGGCCATCAAGATCACCAACATCATCGCCCTGCTGCTCCTGGCGGTCCTGGCGCACTTCAAGGGCTGACGACGAGGCAAACAAAAAGGCCGCGGTCGAGACCGCGGCCTTTGCTTCCCATCTCCTGCCGTCTATGAGCCGCCGCCGGGCGGATTGAACTTCGCGCCGCCCTGGAAGAGCTGCGAGATGAGGCTCCGTTCCTGGCCGCTCGACGGCGTCTTGCGGCTGATGAAGTCGAACACTTGGCCGTCCTGCATGCCGTAATTGGCGACGCGCTCGACCTTGAAGTTCTTGTCGAAATAGACGGCCAGCACGCGCTGGTCGGTGATGCGCGGCTCCAGGAACTGAACGCGGCGTGTCGACAGCTGGCTGATATAGTAGAAGGTCTTGTTGCCGACTGTTGAGACGGTCGAGGGCGTCCCGAGCACCGACAGGACCTTGTCGACGCTGGTGCCCGGTGTCACGTCGCCGAGCGCCTTCTCGTCGAGCACATAGCCGTGGGTGATGATCTCGTTGGCGCAGCCTCCGAGCATGGTTGAGACCGTAAGCGCAAGACAGGCGGCCGCCAGAGTCCGCTTCACAGACGAGTGCAATGAATTCCCCCTCAGCCTGACGCTGGAACAAGCCGCAGCGACAATTCGATGCTTGCTCCCGTGCGGGGCGATGCCCTAACCCGCACTCGTGGCTTTGGCAAGGCAGCGGCAAGGCACCGCTTGGTCCATGATTTTCGATCTTTTACGCCGCAAACGGCCCGAAGCGGCGGTCGATGGTCTCTATCGGCGCATCATCTCTGCGGCTCGTGCCGAGGCGCTCTACGACGCCTATGGGGTGCCGGACAGCGGCGAAGGGCGCTTCGAGGCCCTGTCGCTGCACCTGATTCTGGTGTTGCGGCGGCTGAAGAGCTTGCCGGCGCCTGCCGCCGACATCGCCCAGGAGCTTGTCGACCTGACCTTTCGCGAGCTCGACCGGTCGCTTCGCGAGATGGGGGTCGGGGATATTTCGGTCCCCAAACGCATGAAATCTCTGGCGCAGGCGTTTTACGGGCGAGTCTCCGGCCTATGAGGCCGCCTTCAATGCGGCCGATCCGCAAAGCCTCGCCGCAGCCATCGGCAAGAGCGGCGTCGTCGGCGGCGCAGGCGAACGCCTTGCCGCCTACGCCCTGGCGGGTGAACGTCTCCTTGCCGCCTTGCCGCTTGAAGATATCCTTGGCGAAACGCACCTGTTTCCAGATCCAGCCTCCATCGAGGGGACGGCGCCGTGAAACACAGACAGCCAAAGCGAGAGCAGCCGCTGCATCGCCTGGTCGGCGTCGACGACGTGTCGCCGGATGGCCTGGACGTGACCGTCGAGGCCAACCCCGAGGAGCGCGACGCCCTGGCGCGGCTTTTGGCCCTGCCGGCGGTGCACGCGCTCACCGGACGGTTTTTGGTCACAGGCTCGCCGCGCCGGCTCAAGGTCGTCGGCCGCATCGACGCCAGCGTTCGCCAGATCTGCGTCGTGACCCTCGAGGCCTTCGACGCGGAAGTCGGCGAAAGCGTCGACGTGACATTCGCCGAGCCGTCTCCGGCCGCCGATACGGCCCACCGCCAGACCGAGTTGTCGCTGGGACGCGACCTGCCCGACGACATCGTCGACGGCAAGATCGACCTTGGGGCGCTGACGGCGGAGTTCCTGGCGCTCGGCCTCGATCCTTATCCGCGCCGGCCCGGTGTGTCCTTCGCGTACGAGAGCGACGAGCAACCGGAAGCGTCGCCCTTCGCGGCCCTGGGCCGCCTGAAGGCCGACCTTTCCGGAAAGCGATGAATGCGGCCCGATTGCGGTGGCCAAAAGGTGTTGCGGGATAGGGCCGAGGCGCTATTGTCCGCCGCGGTTCAAGCGCCGTCCGACTGGATGGGATCGGATGCGCGCCCCAGCCCTTGGATTTGGCGCATGATCTTCTCCGAAAAGTCTGCAACTTTTCGGGCTCACGCGCTCGCCGCCGTCCCCGGGAAGACGACCCTCTAAGCCATGGCTCGCTCTGTCAGGATCGCGCTTGACGCCATGGGCGGCGACCACGGGGCCGCCGTTGTCGTTCCTGCCGCCGCCTTGGCGCTGGAACGGCGGCCGGACGTGCGCTTCGTCATGACCGGGGACCAGGCGGTCATCGCGCCGCTCCTCGACGCGCATCCCAAGGTCAAGGCGGTGACGGAAGTGCGCCACACCGAGGTGATGGTGCGCATGGACGACAAGCCGAGCCAGGCGCTGCGCAGGGGGCGCTACAAGTCGTCGATGTGGATGGCCCTCGACGCGGCCAAGACCGGGGCCGCCGACGCTGTCGTGTCGGCCGGCAATACCGGCGCGCTCGGCGCCATGGCGCGGCTCTGCCTGAAGCGCATGGGCGAGATCGATCGCCCGGCGCTGGCCGGCATTTGGCCGACGGTGCGCGGCGAGAGCATCGTGCTCGACATCGGCGCCACCATCGGGGCCGACGCGCGACACCTGGTCGATCTCGCCATCATGGGCTCGGCCATGGCGCGCATCGTCTTCGATGTCGATCGGCCGACGGTCGGCCTGCTCAATATCGGCGTCGAGGAGATCAAGGGCATCGAGCCGGTCAAGGACGCGGGGCGCATCCTGCGGGACGGCAACTTCCCTCACCTAACTACTACGGCTTCGTCGAGGGCGACGACATCGGCAAGGGCACCGTAGACGTGGTGGTGACCGAAGGGTTCACGGGCAATATCGCACTCAAGACCGCCGAGGGCACGGCCAAGCAGATCATGGCCTATTTGCGCAGCGCCCTGTCGCGGACCCTCATGGCCCGCATCGGCTACCTCTTCGCGCGCGCCGCCTTTGCGGCGCTCAGGGAGAAGATGGACCCCGGCCGCGCCAACGGCGCCGTCGTGCTTGGCTTGGAGGGGGTGGTCATCAAGAGCCATGGCGGGGCGGATGCCGCGGCATTCGCCAGCGCTATCGATCTCGCCTATGACATGGCCCGCTACGAGCTGGTGGCCAAGATTCGCGAAATGGTGACGCAGTCCGGGTCGCCGCTGGCGCCGGGACCGGCCTGAAGGGATTTCCATTGGCAAAGCGTTTGCGTTCCGTCGTGCGTGGCTCGGGCTCGTTCCTGCCGGCGCGGGCCGTCAAGAATGCCGAGCTCGAGCGGGCGGTGGAGACATCCGACGCGTGGATTGTGCAGCGCACGGGCATCCAGCAGCGCCACATCGCCGCCGACGGCGAGACCACCTCGATGCTCGGGCTCAAGGCGGCCGAGGGGGCGCTCGCCGATGCCGGGCTTGGCGCGGCCGACATCGACCTCATCGTCTGCGCGACCTCGACGCCGGACTACACCTTCCCGGCGACTGCCACGCAGATTCAGGCCGGCCTCGGCATCACCCATGGCGTCGCCTTCGACCTGCAGGCGGTGTGCTCCGGCTTCGTGTTCGCGGTGGCGACGGCCGACAAGTTCCTCACCTCCGGTTCGCACAAGCGCGCCTTGGTGATCGGCGCCGAGACGTTCTCGCGCATTCTCGATTGGGAGGACCGCACCACCTGCGTGCTGTTTGGCGACGGCGCCGGCGCCATCGTGCTCGAGGCGCAGGAGGGCGACGGCACGCTCGCCGACCGCGGCGTGCTCACCTCGCACCTGCGCTCCGACGGGCGGCATCGCGCCAAGCTCTTCGTCGATGGCGGGCCGGGCTCCACCAAGACGGTCGGGCACCTGCGCATGGAAGGGAAGGAAGTGTTCCGTCATGCCGTCGGCATGATCACCGACGTGATCGAGGACGCCTTTGCGGCCACCGGCACGACGGCCGACGATATCCAGTGGTTCGTGCCCCACCAGGCCAATAAGCGGATCATCGACGCCAGCGCCGACAAGCTCGGCATTGCGCGCGACAAGGTGGTGGTGACGGTCGACCACCACGGCAACACCTCGGCCGCCTCGATCCCCCTGGCGCTTGCCGAGGCGCGCCGTGACGGCCGCATCAAGGACGGTGATCTGGTGCTCATCGAGGCGATGGGCGGCGGCTTCACCTGGGGAAGCGCGCTGATCCGCTGGTGAGACCCTGAAGGCTGCGCCACCCGCGTTTCAGCACTTCGCCGTAACCCGCTCTCCTCGCATCAATTTATTTTGGTTGATGGCTGTATCGCCTGTTGACTCGCGCGCAACGTTTGCTTTCATCACAGTCAAGAAGAAGGGGCGCGGTTGAGGGATGACAGGGCGAACGATCACGCGCGCGGATTTGTGCGAAGCGGTCTACCAGAAGGTCGGGCTGTCGCGGACTGAATTGGCGTCGCTCGTCGAGCTGGTCCTGTCGGAAATGTGCGACTGTCTCGCCCGCGGTCAAACCGTGAAGCTTTCGTCTTTCGGCTCCTTCGTCGTGCGCGAGAAGGGCCAGCGTATTGGGCGCAACCCCAAGACCGGCGTCGAGGTGCCCATCGAGCCGCGCCGGGTCATGGTGTTCAAGCCGTCCAATGTGCTCAAGGCGCGCATCAACGGCCAGGACGTTCCAGACGAGGACGAACGGGCGTAGAGTAGAGTTGCAAGCTGCGAGTCGCAAAAGTTGCGGAGCGTGGATCGGTGGATAAGAGTCCCGATGCCTTTCGCACCATCAGTGAGGTCGCTGACGACCTCGACATTCCACAACACGTGCTGCGCTTCTGGGAAACGCGCTTCGCGCAGATCAAGCCGCTGAAGCGTGGCGGCGGGCGGCGCTACTATCGGCCCGACGATGTCGAGCTCTTGAAGGGCATCCGCCATCTGCTCTACGGCGAGGGCTATACCATCAAGGGTGTGCAGCGCATCCTGAAGGAGGAGGGGGTGCGCTTCGTGCAGGCGGCATGGCGTGAAGGCGCGCCGCAACCGCAGACGCCGGACGTTGAAGACACCGACGACGAGGACATCCGCGAAGACGACGAGGTGTTGCCGTCACCCGAGCCTCTCGACCGACCGGCCGGCGCCGCTCCCGCCTTGGCGCGCGATGCTGAGCCGTCGTCGCGCAACGGCCGCAAGGCCCATATTGCAGCGGCGGCGCCTAGCCCCGACCCCAGCATCACGTCGGATGAGCGCCGCCGCCTGCAGGTGGTGATGGCCGAGCTTGCCGAGTGCAAGCGCATCCTGACGCTGGCGCGGCAGGACCGCGATCCGGGCGACCAGACCTCATAGAGGCCGCCCGCGTGCTCGTAGGGTGCGCCGCGTTGCACGGGCCGCATCGGAACTCTATAACCCGCAGCGTCGGAGTGTAGCGCAGCCCGGTTAGCGCACTAGTCTGGGGGACTAGGGGTCGCGAGTTCAAATCTCGCCACTCCGACCAACCGCCCTGGCGAGCACCTGATCGTCCGACAAGATCCGAGCGAAGCCGCTCCGATCGGCCTCAAAGTGGCGAGCTTGTTACAATCCATCCAAGGGAGACGTCATGAGTGTGCTTGACGACTACATGGTCGAACCCAACCTGTCGCTCCTCGACAAGACGCGCATCCAGGCGCAGGTCCTGGTGCCGGTGCTCAAAGCGCTGCGTGCCGAATTGGGAAAGGAGAAGGCGGACGCCATTGTCAGGGAGGCGCTGCGCGACTGGTCGCGGCAGCTCTTCGGGGCGATTGGCGAGAGCATCGAGGGCAGTGGGCGGCGCAAATGGGCGACCCTGCACACCGCGTTGGGTGAGGTCACCGAGCGGGAGGTCGAATACGAGATGCGCCGCCAGGACAAGGAGGCGCTCGAATTCGACGTGACGCGCTGCCGCTTCGCCGAGTTCTTTCGGGCGCTCGGCGAACCGGAGCTCGGGGCTCTCCTGGTCTGCGAGACCGATGTCGACATCGTGGCGGCCGGTGCCGGTGAGGTGAGCTTCGAGCGCGCGCAGACCATCATGCAGGGCGCGCCGCGCTGCACCTTCCGCTACACGTTCGCGCCGCGGTGAGGGCGCTTCCCGCTTCCTCTGAGCGCCTCAGGTGTGAAATTTCAGGCCGTCGACGGTCTTGTCGACGAGCTTGCGGTCGGCGCGAATGGCGAGGCCGACGAGATTGAGGCTGGCCCGCTCGACGGCCTTCACGACGGCGCGGTTGGCGGCGTCGTGCGTCGTCGCAAACATGTCCTCGGTGTAGAGGGCGGGCTTCAGGCCGCGCGCCAAGGCCCGCTCCAGGGCCCGCGACAGGCCGGCGCGGTCGGCGGCGTAGATCAGGATCGGCTGGCCGATAAGCGACAGATATTGCGTCCCCGACGCGTCCTCGTAAGGCTCGCCGATGCAGGGCGGAAAGCTCGCGGCAATGCCGCCAGCCAGGAAGGCGGCGACGTTGAGCTTCTGCCATGCTTCGAGATCGGTGCGGATCACGACGGCGATCTTGGTGTCGAACTGCATCGGTAAGACTCGTCATAGGGCGCGATGGCGTCGTTGTAGCCGAGACGGGCGTCTCCTCAAGGGCCGGTGCGGCGGAACGTGCCGAGCCAGGGAAGGAGCGGGCTGGCGCCAACGTCAGCGAGGCGCCGTGCTGGTCGTGACAGCACTTCGCGCCGCGGTAAGGGGCGCCGTTCAGCCCTTGCCTGTCGCTTTCCCGAAGGCTCCCGCCTCGGCCAGCGTCGACAGACGGCGCTCGTCACAGGCCAGCGTCGCCCGCAACACCTCCTTCGTGTGCTCACCCAGGAGCGGCGCGGCGACGGGATCCAGGCTCGGGGTGCCGCTCATCTTGATCGGCGGTTCGATATTCGGAATAAAGCCGGCAGTCGGGTGCGGAATCCGGCTCAGGCGCCGGCGTTGGCGCGCCTCGGGGGCATTGAACGCCTGCTCGACCGTGCGCACATAGCCGACCGGGACATTGGCGTTCTTCATCTTCGCGATCCAGGTTTCGAGGATATCGCCCTTGAAGACGCCAGCGATGATGGCGCGCAGCTCCTCCTTGTGAGCCGAGCGTGCCTTGCGCGATGCGAATCTCGAATCTTCGAGCAAGTCGGGCCTCTCGAACACCTCGGCGAGGAGGCGGCGAACGAGGCGGTCGTTGCCGCAGGCCATGTAGAGCGGGCCGTCGGAGGCTTCGTAAACGCCGACGGTCGGAGAGCCGTTGGGCGAATTGCCGAACCGGCCCGGGTTCTGGCCGCTCATCAGGTAGGCCGTTCCGTAGAAGCTGGTCATCGCCATGGCGATGTCGAACAAGGCAACCTCGACATGCTGGCCGCGGCCGAGCCGGTCCCGCGCCAGAAGCGCGAGCAGGATGGCGTTACAGGCCGACATGCCGGTTGCGAGGTCGACGATCGGCGGCCCGGTGCGCAAGGGCGGCCCATCCGCAAATCCGTTCAGCGACATGAAGCCGCTTTCGGCCTGCGTGATCGGATCGAAGCCAGGACGCAACGCGAATGCCCCCTCGCGTCCATAGGCCGAGATCGAGCAGTAGATGAGGCGCGGATTGGTCGGCGCCACCGACGCATAATCGAGCCCGAATTTCTTCATGACGCCGCCGGAGAAATTCTCCACCACGACGTTGGCCTTGGCGATCAGCTCGCGTGCGACCTCGCGCGCCGCCGGATTTGTCAGGTCGAGGGCAATGCCGCGCTTGTTGCGGTTGAGGCTCACGAAGGCGGCGCTCTCGCCGCCGAGCTCGGCGTGGTCGTAGAAGCGCGTGTCATCGCCGCCGTCCGGGTTCTCGATCTTGATGACTTCGGCGCCGAAGTCGGCAAGCGTCTGTGTGCAAGCCGGGCCTGCCACCACCCTGGTGAAATCGACCACCAGCAAACCGTCGAGCGCCGTCGGCTCGCCTTGCGCGCGAGGCGCACGCTCCGGGAGCTCTGGTCTGACAGACACCATCGGGGTTCCTCTCAGTCTATGGACCGATGCAAAATCAGCGTTTCTTGCGGGGTTGGAGGGCGGCCACTGATTGCGGATCGCCTAGGCAGCCAATCCAATGCAGCAAAAGAAGCTCGCACAGCAATGCGCTGAGGGAAATCCGCTCCGCACCGGGGCGGCTTGCATCGGCGGCCGGTTTGGGCCAAGGCCAGACGCATCACCGGGCGCGGCGTGACCGTACGCCGCCAGGAGCTGCCGATGCGGATCGCCATCATGGGTTCGGGCGCTCTCGGGCTCTATGTCGGAGGCCGGGCCCTGGCCGCTAATCGCGACGTGCGCTTCGTGGCCCGCGGCGCCATGCTCGATGCCTTGCGGACCAGGGGCCTGAAGATCGAGAGCCCTCTCGGCAACCTGCATGTCAAGGACGTGGTGGCGAGCGCCGATCCCCGCGACATTGGCGTCGTCGATCTCATCGTGTTCCTGGTCAAGCTCTACGACACGGAGGCTGCCGCCAGCGCGCTTGGTCCGATGCTTGGCGAAGAGACCGCCGTCGTGTCGTTCCAGAACGGCGTCGACGCCTGGGATCGAATCGCCGCAATCGTGGGCGCTGATCGTGTCATCGGCGGCGTGGCGCGCATCCCGGCCGCCGTCGAGGTTCCCGGCGTCGTGCGTCACAACGGCCCCTTCGCCGAGTTCTCGCTGGGTGAGCGGGCGGGTGGCCTGTCGGATCGCTGCGAGGCGATGGCCCGCACCCTCAACGGGGCCGGCTTGAAAGTCACCGCCGTTCCCGACATCGACGCGCAGATCTGGGACAAGTTCGTCATGATTGCCACGCTGAGTGGCATGACAGGCCTGACCCGGCTGCCGGTCGGTCCGATCCTCGCCGACCCGCTCTGCGCCAGCCTCTTCCAGGCGGCGCTTGAGGAGGCGGCGCGCGTCGGCATGGCAAAGTGCGCGGCGCTGTCGAAGGACACGATCGAACGGCAAACCGCCTTCGCGCGCAACCTGCCGGCGACGATGAAGGCCTCGATGCTGCACGATCTCGAAAACGGCCGTCGCCTCGAGCTCAACGACCTCAGCGGCGCGGTGGTCCGGCTGGGCCGACAAGCCGGCATCGACACGCCCGTCCATGCCTTCATCCAGGCGGCGCTCCAGCCCTATCTCATGGGGCGAGGAGCGGGGCCCTGACGAACCGAAGGATTTCCGCGCAGCGCCTCACCGGGCTTGGCATCGGGCATTTCGGCCCTAGATAAGGGTGCGAATGGCCCACGCGGCGACGCCCCCAGGACAGGCGCACTTGACGGGCACTTGGCGCGTCCCTGGAGGGAGACGGTTCATGACAGCACGTTGGACGAATGTCCGAGCGGCCGCCTCTGCGCTGCTGCTGGCCGCCGCGGCGACGCCTGCGCAAGCGCAGCGCGCCCATGGCCCTGAGAACTTCTCAGTGGCCCAGCGGCCGTGCGGGGCCTACTACGGCTCCGAGTACAGCTATGAATGCGTGGAGACGAGATTCGAGGGCCTCAAGCGGCACGTCTGCGCCTATCGCACCGGCCCGCCCTGTTCTCCCGGCGGTGTGCCTCCGCGCTGAGCCAAGCCATTTGCCTTCCGTTGCGGTCGATGCCGTCGGATCCGTGAATGACGTTCCGCCGCAGTTCCCTCGATCTACGGCGCCCCAACCGGTCCCTTAACCGCGCGACCCGCGTCGGCCCGGCGTTAACCCGGCCTTCACCATATTGGCCGCACACTCTGAAGGAAGATTCGCGGGACACCGACGCAATGGCGACGCTTAGCCTTCGAGAAGCCGCCCTACAGACCGGCGTGAGCAAGTCGACGATCTTCCGAGCGATCAAGACCGGCAGGATGTCGGCCGCCAGGACGGACGAGGGCGGCTTTGCGATAGACCCCGCCGAGCTCTTCCGCGTCTATTCGCCGGTTGCGGCGGAACGTTCCGCGCAACGCGAAATGGGACACGACGCAACAGCTGCCGCAACGGCTGAAGCGGCCTCGCGGCTCGCCGCCATGGAGGCCGAGCTGGCAGGCGTGAAGGAGCTGCTCGGCGAGGTTCGCCAGTCCCGCGACCAGTGGCGGGACCAGGTGACGCGCCTGACTGCGGCGCTGCCGAAGCCGGAGGACTCAGCCCTGGCCGACGAGCGGGCGCGGGCCGAGAAGGTTCTCTCAGGATTCAGGGGCCTCGCCGAGGAATATGAGGCGCGAATTGCCGAGCTCGCCGAGTTCCGCTCCCGCCCTTGGTGGCGCCGGCTCGCGGGCCCTCCGGGCAACAAGAATGCTGGCCAAGACCGCACAGGCTATCTCGTTCGCCTGTTTGGACAGCGGCCCTTGCTTTCTGGTCAGGTCCGCCCCGGCGAGCAGGGCGCATAGCCTCCCACGACGCGGCCGCCCAGCCGGCCTCGCGTTAGCGGCGCCAGCATTAACGACATCGGTAAGATTGCATTGAGTTGCGCCCCCATTTCTTGGGACATGAGGGGCTGGTTTGAAGTTCGCGAGGCAGCTGCTCCAGCCAACGTTGCGAACTTCAAATTCGGCACACTAGAGGCCCGCATGGCTCACGCGCTCGCAACATTCTTGCGAATGGTCGATAGACCGACCGTCGAATCCCCGCCGCTACAGGGGGTGATCGACAGGCTTGCGCCGCATTGGCACTCCGATTGGGCGTGGGACAGCTACAAGCCCACAGTCATGACGCTGGCGCGTGATCTCCGTCTCACGCGCCTGTGCGAGATCGGCGGCGGCCGCGACCCGCTCTTGACGGCCGGCGAGGTCTCCTCGCTGCGGGCCGCGCTCACCATCAACGACATTTCCCAGCGCGAGCTGGATCGGGCACCCGGCGGATTCGCCACTGCCTGTTTCGACGTGGCCGGCGATCTCACGACCGCCGGCATCGGCGGCGGGCGCTATGATCTCATGTTCTCACGCATGGTGTTCGAGCATATCGCGGACGTGGCGCAGGCCTGGCGCAACATCCACACGCTGCTCGCCCCCGGCGGGGTGGCCCTGGCGTTCTTCCCGACGCTCTATGCGTTGCCGTTCCTCATGAACCACATCATGCCGGAGAGGCTGTCGAGCGGCCTCTTGAAGCGCGTCTATCCGGAGCGCGCCGACGACGGCGGAGATCCGAAATTTCCCGCCGTCTATGACCGCTGCTTCGGCGACGACACCTCCCATCGCACCCTGCTCGAAGCCGTCGGCTTTCGCGAGGTGGTCGTGCTGCCGTTCTGGGGTCACCGCTACTTCAAGCGTCTGCCGGGACTGCGCGAGGTGGATGCCGGGTTCAATGCGCTGGCCGCCCGCTTGAATTGGCGCGCCATGACCACCTATTCCTACGTGATCGTCCGCAAGTAGCGGCGTCCTGCCCCTCGATTCGCGCGCCATCCGGAAATCCGGCCGCCGTCGGCTGCGGAACCGGCGCGGCGCGCCGGGGTTTGTCTCTCAAGGCCATCATTTGCAGGAGACACACATGTCGGCTTTGAGGAAAATTTTCGTTGCCGGGGTCGCCACGGCGGCGCTCGCCGCAGCGACGGTTGCCCCGGCGGAGGCGCGCTGGCGCGGCAACCGGGCGGCGGCCATCGGCATCGGCGCCGCCGCGGCGGGGCTGACGCTGGGCGCCATTGCCGCCTCGCGGCCGGCCTACGGCTATTACGGCAGCCCGTACTACAGCGGCTACAGCTACGCTCCGGCCTATGGGTACGCACCTGCCTACGGGTATGCCTATGAGCCAGGCTATGTGAGCTACGACGACGGCTACGCGCCGGCCTACGGCTATTACCGCTCCGGCTACAACCGCTGGTGCCAGCCGGAACTCGACGGCCATGTGGGCGCGCGGACCTGCGGTCCCGGCACGCGTTACTAGTCATTCCCGCCGCTCCACGTTGAACCCGCCCGGCGAAGCCGGGCGGGTTCGCTATGTTCGTGCAAGACCAGATCGTCAGGCTGGGCACGATGGAACCCGAACGCTCGTGCTGGCGTTTCGCTGGACCCGCCAAGCTGGAGGACCTCGGGAATGAGCGGCTTTGCCTTGCTTTCGAACTTTGCGTGTCAGGCCTGTGGATCGCCTGCCATCGTGCTGCCCGAAAGACTGGGCGACAGCGCCACCGTTTCCTGCAGCGGCTGCGGCGGCGAGATCGGCACATGGGGCGCCTTCAAGGCGCGCACCCGGCATTTGATCATGTCCGACATCGCCAGCGGGGCTCTGGACCCGCGCACCGCAGGGACCGATCTCGCGCTGAAGCTCTAGCCTGTTCAGGGGAGTGGCGCGCGCTCTCGCGCCGTGGCACGAGCGGCCGGGCGCGCGCCATCGTGACGTCCCAGCAGGATCGCGCCAAGTCCCCACATCAGGCCCAGCAGCAGGTAGAAGTGCCGCCAGTGGTCGGTGTCGATCTGGAACCCCTGGAGCGTCACGATGCTGAGCGTCGCCCAGATGGCGATGGCGTGGCCCTGGAACGGGCTTCGCGTCATGACGGCGCGCCAGCCGATGACCCACGTGCAGAGGATGAGTGCGGCGTAGGAGAGCCCGCCGAGCCATCCGTAGGATGCGAACGCATTGACGTAGACGCTGTGCGGATCCTCGGGGAAGTGGGCGCGGAATTTCAGCGGGCCGAAACCGTTCGGCAACTCGAGCAGAAGCGGTATGGCGCGCAGCTGGCTGCCGAACCGGCCGCCGACGCCCAGGTCGTAGTCTTGTTCGAGGCTGGCCCTGACCTCGAAGACGGTGCGGATGGCGTCAACGGACAGCGCGGCTGCGAGGAGGAGCACCATCACAATCGACGCCGCCGCCGCCACGACGACGATGCGGCCACGCTCCCGGACATTGCGGCTCGTCACGAAGGTGAGCAGCATCAGCATGGCCACCGAGGCGACGATATGGACCCAGGCGCCGCGAGAGAAGGTGAGGAACAGCGCAAAGAGCGGCGGACCGGCGATCGCCAAGGCCTTCAGCATGCCGGTTCGGCCGGCCATGACCGCCTGCATCACATAGACGATCGGCAGGACCAGGAATGGGCCCAGCACGTTCGGGTCCTTGAACGTGCCGGAGGCGCGATTGTAGAGCGAGAAATAGTCGCCGAGGCCGGCCACGTCGAAATAGCCGAGGATGGCCACGATGCTGACCACGAAGGCCGACGCGATATAGGCCGAGCGGATGAGCTCGAGCCGTGCCAGCGTGTCGTCGGCCACCAGCGCGGCATAGAACAGCGTCGTCAGCATCATGTAGACCGAGATGGCCGTGAACATGACGCTCGGCTGCTCATTGACGTAGGGCACGAGGGCCAAGGCGCCGCCGAGATTGAACAGCACGAGCAGGATGAGCAGCGGTGCCAGCCGCACGCCGAAGCGAAGGCCGGTCAGCGCGAAGAGCAACGCTGCCGCCGCGAATGCCACTTCGTAGGGCGAGGGCTCGACGATGACGAAGCCGCCGCTGAAGACGAGCAGCCACAACGCGGCACGCTGCAGTGGCCTCAGCGGCAGGCGCAGCGGCCGCCCGGCGCCGCCTGCGTCAGCGGCGGCGCTCAATAGGCGTTCTCCGACTTGAGCAGCGAGAACGGCGTCCGGAACAGGATGTAGACGTCGAGGAACAGCGACCAGTTCTCGATATAGTAGAGATCGTGCTCGACGCGGCGCTGGATCTTGTCTTCCGTATCGGTCTCGCCGCGCCAGCCGTTGATCTGGGCCCAGCCGGTGATTCCAGGCTTCACCTTGTGGCGGGCGAAGTAGCCGTCGACCACCTTTTCGTAGAAGCGGTTCTCGGCCTTGGCGTGGATGGCGTGCGGACGCGGCCCGACGAGCGACAGATCACCCTTCAGCACCACGTTGAGCAATTGCGGCAGCTCGTCGATCGAGGTCTTGCGGATGAAGCGGCCGACGCGGGTGACCCGAGGATCATCCTTGGTCACCAGCTTTGCGGCCGTGGCGTCGGTCTGTTCCACATACATGGAGCGGAACTTGAACACCTCGACGAGCTCGTTGTTGAAGCCGTAGCGCTTCTGGCGGAAGAAGACCGGCCCCTTCGAGTCGAGCTTTATGGCGACGGCCGTGACGAGGAAGATCGGCGACAGTGCGAGCAGAAGCAGGAAGCCGACGATCCGGTCGAACAGCCATTTCAGCACCAAGTCCCAGTCGGCGATCGGCTTGTCGAACACGTCGAGCACCGGCACGGCGCCGATATAGGAGTAGCTGCGCGGCCTGAGCCTGAGGCGGCTCATATGAGCGGCGAGCCGGATATCGATGGGCAGCACCCACAGCTTGCGCAGCATCTGCAGGATGCGGCTTTCCGCCGAGATCGGCAGCGTGAAGATGACGAGATCGAGCTGTGTGGAGCGGGCGAACTCGACGAGGTCGTCGACGGAGCCGAGCTTCGGAAAGCCGGCCACCACGTCGGGCGAGCGGTCCTCGTTGCGATCGTCGAAGATGCCACAGATGCGCATGCCCGTATTGCGTTGCGCGGCAAGGGCATGCACCAGGCTTTCGGCGGAGTTGCCGCCTCCGACGATGGCGGTGCGGCGATCGAGCCGTCCGGCGCGCGTCAGCCCACGGACGAGAACCATCAACAGCAGCCGCTCGACGATGATCGTGGCAAGGCCGAGCATGAACCAGCCGGCAAGCCACACGCGCGAGAACGTCTCGCCGCGTTTGCTGAAGAAGACGGCCGCCAGCAACATGAGGAAGATCATCGACCAGGCGCCGAAGATGCGCAGCACCTGCGGCAGCGGCGAGCGGAAGGCGGCTGTGTGATAGGCATCGACGGCCTGGAAGGCGACGACCGTCAGCGCCGCCATGCACGGGATGGTGATGGTATAGGCCCAGCCGCGCGGCACGCTGTCGGGCAGATAGAGCCAATGCAGCGCGACGCCGACGAGGACCACGAGGGCGAATTCAATGAGGCGCACGACGCCGGCCAGCACCACGGGCGACAGCGTCGGCTTGGCCGGCATCGTGACGATGCGCTCGGCGAGGGGTGGTGCCGGCTGGCGGCGCTCGGCCGCGCCGGGGATCGCATCGGCAACGGCCGACGCCCGCCAAGGATCGCGTAGATCGGGACTAGTCATGGTCATTTCCCCGCCCGGCAGACCGACCGGTGGCGCGTTGACGCTTACCAAGCCCTTAACGGCAAAGGATCACGGAAGGCTTAACGCAGCCCACGAGACCCACCTCTTGCGGCGCGTCGTCTTGCCTGAAAAGTTGCAGGCTTCGGGCATCATGCGCTGGCGCGGGCCGCGAGCGCCTCGCGGTAGGCGCCCATCACGTCGTCGACCATCCGCTTCAGCGAGAAACGGCCGTTGACGAAGGCGCCGAGCTCGGCCGCTTCTCGGTCGCGGTCGGCAGCCGGCTTGTCCAGCATCGCGGTGATGGCGCGGCCCAGGTGGTCGACATCATCGGCGGGAATAAGCCGGTCGGCATAGGGGCCGAAAATCTCGCCGATGCCACCCACATTGGTCGAGACCAGCGGCTGGAGCGCCGCGGCTGCCTCCAGGATGACATAGGGCAGGGACTCGGTACGGGACGACACCACCATGATGCGGCCTCTGGCGAGCACTGTCCGGATGGGGGAGGGGCCGATGAATGCCACGCTTTCGGCGACGCCGCGCGTTGCCGCAAGGCGCTTCAAAAAGGCCTCGTCCGGTCCCGAACCGACGATCAGTGCCGACACGCGACGGCCGCCCTTGTCGCGAATGCGGGCGATGGCGTCGATCAGCGTGTCGATACCCTTGGCCATGCGCAGCTCCCCGACATGCACAATGTCGTAGGCATCGGGGGCGTGGGCGACGGGCGCGAATTCGTCCTCGGCGATGCCGTTCAACGCGGTACGCACGAGCTTGTCGGTCTCGCCCACATGGGCGCGGAAGCGCCCAGCGATGTACTGGCTCTCGAACAGGAAGAGATCGGTGCGCCGTTCCATCAGCCGCTCGGCCGCCATGTAGAGCTTGTGGATCAGCGTGCCGGGCTTGTAGTTGAAGCTGCCGCCATGGGGCGTGTAGACCCGAACAGCCCGGCTGCGCCCCTCGAAGAAGGCGGGCAGCCGGCCATAGACGCCGCCTTTCGAGCCGTGTCCGTGGATCACGTCGGGCGCCACGGCGTGAAAGTGGCGGGACGCGGCCTTGAAGGCCTTGAGGTCCCTCCAGTCGGGATAGCGGCTCATCGGCACGCGCACGACGCCGAGGGCGAGGGACGGCCTGAGCGCGTCGAGGAGGCTGGCGGCGGCCTCGCCCCCCGTAGAGGCGTCGCAGAAAATGCCCACCTCCTGACCGCGCGCTGCCTGCTCGCGGGCCACGTCGCGCACATGGCGGAAGAGCCCGCCGACGGGCGCGCGGAAAATGTGCACGATGCGCAGCGGCCGCTGCGGAGCGTCCGAGGTCATGGAGGCTTGCTCGGCGACGCTCGAGGCGGGCGCATGCATCAGAAAAAACGCTCCTTGATGACGACGGTGTCGCCGGGCCGCACTGGATAGGTGATCGGCACGGTGGCGGTAACCGGCCGTCCGTTTATGACGCGCGTGAGCTCGGCATGGTCCTTGGCGGCGCGCGGCGAGAAGCCGCCCGCGATGGCGGCGGCGGTCTGCACGGTCATGCCGTTCACGTAGGGGAACTGCCCGGCATTGGTGACCTCGCCGAGAACGAAAAATGGTCGATACGTATCGACCTCGACGGTGACCTTAGGCTCCCGCACGTAGCCCTTGCGGAGCTTGTCTTCGATCTCCTTGGCGACATCCTGGGTGGAGCGGCCGCTGACCGGCACGTCGCCGATGAGCGGCAGATAGATGCGGCCGCCGCCATCGACGGCGTAGATGTTGGAGAGGTTGTCCTGGCCGAAGACGATGACCCTGAGCTTGTCGCCGCTGGCGAGGGTGTAGGGCGCGTTGATGCTTCCCGTGAAGACGGCAGGCGGGGCCGTCGCACAGGCGCTAAGGGCGAGGAGCGCGATCAACAGCAGCAAGGGCCGGGCGAGCTTGAGCATCGAGGTTCCCGCGAGGTGACCTTCGATAGCCCGCTTATGGTTAATAAAGATTAATCGACCCGGCCTCGGGTCGACCGGCCCGGGCATCGATCGGCCTGGGGCAGCCCGCCTTAACGCGCCGGCAACCATAATCATGGCATCCGTCATGTACCGCCAAACTCGCTTCAGGGGTTCTGTGAGGTCGGGGTTCATGCCGCAGCCGCCATTCGACAAATTCGCTTCTGCACCGGCCGAGTCGGGCGAGATCGATCTGCAGCAGATTTGGAGCGCACTGCGGCGCCGCGCGAAGTGGATCGTCGGCATCACCCTCGTGGCGCTCGTCGGTTCGTTCGTCGCCGTCAACCTCGTGACGCCGCGCTATTCGGGCGAGGCGAAGCTCATCCTCCAGGACCGCGGCAAGTTCACGCGCATTGACGCCAGCGACCGCGAGACGGAGCGGAGCTTCGATGCCGAGGCGGTGCAGAGCCAGATCCAGGTGATCATGTCGCGGGATCTCGCGCGCCGGGCGATCGAGAAGGGCAAGCTCGTCGGCAATCCGGAATTCGATCCTGTGGCCGGCAGCATGGGGCCGCTCAGCCGGCTCCTGGTGACGTTCGGGCTGACGAAGAATCCAGCCGACCGGCCGGTCGACGATCGCGTGCTCGAGACCTACTACGACCGGCTTTTGGTCTACGTCGTCGGCAAGTCGCGCGTCGTGTCGGTCGAGTTCTCCTCGCGCGATCCGCAGCTCGCCGCCGACATGACCAATATCATCGCCTCCCTCTACCTGGAGATGGAGGAGGCGGCCAAGAAGGACTCGGCGCGCTCGGCGTCCGATTTCTACGCCACCGTCATCGAGCCGCTGCGCAAGCGCGTCGAGGACGCCGAGAAGAAGGTCGGCGATTTCCGTCGCGACAAGGGCCTGCCGCGTGGAGCCACCGGCAACCTGCTCGAGCAGCAATTGACGGAGCTGTCGGCGCAGCTCGCCGCGGCGCGCACCGCGCGTGCCGACGCGGAGGCCAAGGCGAGGATCCTGCGCGAGGCGTTCAAGGGCAACCGGGTGCTCGACGTCCCCGACGTCTCCAACAACGAGCTGGTGCGCCGGCTCAAGGAACAGTCAGTGACGCTGCGCGGCCAGCTGGCGCTGGAATTGCGCACCCTCTTGGCAGAGCATCCGCGCATCAAGGAGCTCAACGCCCAGATTGCCGACCTCGACCGTCAGATCGGCGACGAGGCGAAGCGCATCGTCCGCACCCTTGAGAACGACGCCAAGATCGCCGGCGACCGGGTCGACAGCATCCTCAACGAGACCGAGGCGCTGCGTAAGCTGGTGGCCAAGTCCAACGAGCTGGAGCCGCAGCTGAACGCGCTGGAGCGCGACGCCAAGGTGGTGCGCGACCAGCTCGAATCCTACCAGGGCAAGTATCGCGAGGCGGCTGCCCGCGATGCCGAGAACGCGCTGCCGGCGGATGCGCGCATCCTGTCGCGCGCCATTGCGCCGACCATTCCGACCTTCCCCAAGAAGATGCCGATCGTCGTCTTGGCGGCGCTCGCGTCCTTCATCTCGGCATGCGCGGTCGTGGTGACCCGCGAGCTGTTGTCGGGCCGCGCCATCGCGGCGCCTCCGCCGATGCCTCTCGACGCCATCCCAACCGCCGGCAACGGAGCAGCCCACGCCCGCCGAGCGGCCGGACCGCCCGGCCTCGACGAGGCGGCAGCCGACCGGGCGGTCGACACCGGCCGGCAAATGCGGGCGGCGGATCTGCCGGCCCTCGACCTCGCCGACCAGGGTCTGCCGGCCGACGCGGCCGTGGTGCCCGTGGGGGCAGGTGCCACTCTGTCGAGCGCCTATGCCAAGCTTGCCGCGGAACTGCCGCCGGCACGCGAGGATGGCCGCGGCCGCCGCGTCCTCATCACCGAAGCGGTGCACGGCCATGGCGTCTTGGCGACGGCGCGCGGGCTGGCTCGCCATCTCGCCCGCAACGAGCGGGTGATTCTCGTTTCCGTGGCCGACGATGCCATTTCGCCGAACCGGCTCGGCCTCTCGGATCTCGTGGCCGCCAAGGCCTCCTTTGCCGAGATCATCGAGCGCGAGACGGGGTCGCGACTGCACATCATGGCGCCGGGCACGCACGATCAGGCCGTGCTGAAAGACGCCGCCGACATGGTCGAGCTTGCCTTGGCGGCCCTCGACCAAACCTATGATTGGGTGTTCCTGATGGTGGCGGGGGACCGGCGGGCGGAATTCGCGCCGCTGCTTGCGCCGCGCGTCGAAGGCGCCGTCGTGGCCGCCCGTCCGTCGGACAAGGAGGACGGCAGCGCGGCGCAAGTCTCCGAGGCGCTCAAGGCCTTGGGCACGCCGCAGGTCGTCGTGGCGCTTGCCGGCGCCGACGGCCTCACGGCTGCCGCCTGAGAACGTCCCGTCAATCGACTTGCGACGGATTTCAACTTTTCAGTCTGAGAATGCTCAGATGCCGGCCTGGCGGGCACGGGCGAAGCGGGCGAGTTGCCAGGCCCACGGCGTGCGCTTGACCCAGCGCTTGGCGGCCCGCGACGCGGCGATGGCATTCGCGTAGACGCTGCCCTTGAGGGTCGCCGGCACATACGCGTCAACCAGCTCCTCGACGCTGTCGCAGAACATTTCCTTGTAGCGGGCCTCGCCGACGCCGAGGTCGAAGGTCGTGAGACCGCGCTGGCACTGCATGCGGATCAGCTCGATGAGCAAGAGGTCGCCAGGGCTCCAGCGCGACACGTCCGGGCTCATGTCGAAGGAGTTGAACATGCCGCAGAAGCGCCGGCCGTCGGCGGCACCCGCGAACGTGGCGATGATCTTGTCGCCGGCGCGCAGCGCATAAAGCTCGATGGGCGGGGCGCCCTTCTCGATGCCGTCGAGGCAGGCGCGGCGCACGAAGCCGGCGGTGGCCGGATCGGCAAAGGGATTGTCGATGCCGGTGCCTTCGAATCGCATTGCCTTCTGGGCGAAGAAGGCGTCGAGCACCGCCGCCACCTCGGCAGAGGTCGACGCTCTGGAATAGGCGAGGGTGCCGATCTCGGAAAGCCGCTTCTCCTTCTTGCGGAGCTTCTTGCGCGACTCGCCGCTGAGGATGCGCTCGATCGTCTTTGAGCAGTCGAAGTTCAATTCCAGCTTGTAGCCGTTGCTCGGGCTCGGCTGCGCGGAAAGCCGCGCGAAGGGATTGGGCGCCCCCTGCCATTCGACCGGCTGATTGGTGAACGCGAAGGCGTCGAGGCCGCCCACCGCCTGGGCTGCAAGGCGCAGAAAGCGCTTGACGGCGGCCGCGTCCATGTCGGTCGCGTCGGCGGCGTAGAGCGGCATGTGATAGTTGGCGTGCTTGCCACCGACCATCGTGGCGATGCGCAGCCCGCGCGACCGGTTGAGCGCCAGCGGCAGCAGCACCGCAGGGACGCCGCGCTCGTCCTGGCCGCAAACCGCGAGGATTCGCGCGCCCTCGGCCCGGCCGACGGTCTCGGCGAAGTCGATCGTCCACTCAAAGCGCTGATAAGGGGTCGAGAGGCCACCGTCCTCGAACTGCCGCCATACCGGCTCCGCGTCGGCCAGTGTCTCGTACACGCTGACGCGGGCGATGCTCGGCCCACGGGCGTCTTCCGCCGTTGCGTGCCGACGCAAATCGGTCGTATGCGACAAGGCGACCAAACCATCCTCCCCAGGCCGGCTGTAAAACAGGCGCGCGTACGCTCCATGACGATCCTCAAGGAAGTGTTACAAGAAAAGCACATGGATCCGAGAGCCACAGCCCCGGAATGCCTATGTCGTTAAGGGAACGCGTCATCCGCTGGGGTATGGCGGGCATCGTGCGCAGCGGCGCCGATCGGCGGCTCGCCGGCCGCGCCCGCGGCATCGGCGTCATCCTCATGCTTCACCATGTGCGGCCTTGGGAACCGCGCGGTTTTGCTCCCAACCGGCTCCTCGAAGTGACGCCGGACTTTCTTGACGCGGCGCTGACCGTGGCGCAGGAGGAAGGCTTCGAGCCGGTAAGTCTCGACGAGGCCGTGGCGCGCACCGGCGCCGGCGAAGCTGAGGCGCCGTTCGTGGCGGTAACCTTCGACGATGGTTACCGCGACAATGTCGACTACGCGCTGCCGATCCTGAAGCGCCACGGCGTGCCGTGGACGATGTTCGTGACGACAGGGTTTGCGACGCGCACCGCGTCCCTGTGGTGGCTGGAGCTCGAAGAAGCGATCCGTGCCCTCGACCGGGTCGATGTCGGGGTTGGCGACGACCAGTTGCGGCTCATCACCGACACCGACGCCGCAAAGGCGGCGGCCTACGAAGCGATCTATTGGCGGCTGCGCAAGGGCCCGGAGGATCGCCTGCGCTCGGCCGTCGCCGAGCTCGCGGATGAGGCTGGGGTCGATGGCCGCGCCCTCGTGCAAAACCTCTGCCTCGACTGGGACGGCATCCGCAGGGTGGCCAACGAGCCCGGGGTGAGCATCGGCGCGCATACGCTGACCCACCCAATGCTCGCCAAGCAGAACGAGATTTTCGCCGCTCATGAAATGGCGGAGTCCAAGACCATCATCGAGCGGGTGATCGGGCGGCCGGTACGGCACTTCGCCTATCCTGTCGGCGACCGGCTGTCGGCGGGAGGGCGCGAGTTCGAGATGGCGGCCGCGATCGGCTACACGTCGGCGGTGACGACGCGGCCCGGCCACGTCTTTGCGGGCCACGCCGCCCATCTCATGGCGCTGCCGCGGGTCTCGGTGAACGGCCACTATCAGACCGACGAGGCATTTCGGGCGCTGCTCTCGGGCGTGCCGTTCCTGATCTGGAACCGCGGGCGGCAGGTGAATGTCGGCTGACGCCGCGTTGTTGGGAGCCTCGCATGAGCAATGCTGAACTCGAAGCATCAGCGCGCGAGACGATCGCACGCCTGCACGCGGCGATGGCCAAGGTCGCCAACGGCGACGTTTCGGCGATCAAGAACCTTTACGCGCACACGGTGGACGCGACCAGCTTCTACGGCTGGGGCGGCTATGAGAAGGGGTGGGAGGCGGTATCCGAGCGTTGGGAATGGGCGGGCACGCAGTTCCGTGGCGGAACCGTCCGTCACGACAACATCTCGACCGTCATCACGCCGGAGATGTTCTATGTCACCGACATCGAGACGTACGAGAACCAGCGTGTCGCCGGCGTGGAAGGCGTGACCGGATGGTCAAATCGCGTGACCCACATCTTCCGCCACGAAGCCGGCGAGTGGCGGCTCGTCCACCGTCATGCCAACCGGCTGGAAGCGCAGCACGCGCCGGCCGTCAAACTGGCGAGGTGACCGGCAACATCGCATTGCGAGTTCACCTTAGTCCGGTGACGCAGCCACCCCCTCGTCGAATTCGTCGCTGCAGAAGGTGCCGCCCTGGTACCAGTCGCCGATCGGATCGGGCGGCAGCTGCGCCTGAGCGGCGAGCGCCGCGGCGCGGTGATCCTCTGCCTTGCCGACAGGCCGATAGCCGAAGCGGAAGGCATCGGCATTGTCCCACCAACTCGTGTCGTTGTCGGAGACGCCGTAGAAGATCTCGCAGCGGATGTCGGGATGCTCGAGCCCGATGCGGATGAGCTGCACGAGGTCGCGCGGATCGATCCAGATCGACAGGCGGCGCTTGTCGACAGGCTCGTCGGCGACATTGCCGATGCGCAGCGAGGTGACGCGCAGCCCGTGCTTGTAGGCGTAGAGCGCCGCCAACGCCTCGCCGAAGGCCTTGCTCACCCCATAGCGGCTGTCGGGCCTGACCGGCGCGTCGACGCCGATCTTGCGCCGGCGCGGGTAGAAGCCGACCACGTGGTTCGAGGAGGCGAACACCACGCGCTTGACGCGCTTGCGGCGGGCGGCCTCGAACAGGTTGTGGCAGCCGATGATGTTGGCGTTGAGGATGGTCTCCCACGGCCCCTCCACCGAGAAGCCGCCGAGATGCACGATGCCGTCGACGCCCTCGACCGCCCGCTCGACCGCGGCGAGATCGGTCAGGTCCGCCTTGACGAAGGTCTCGTCATTCCTCGCCTGCGGCAGCGGCTTCATGTCGCTCCAGCGGATGTCCGGATAGACGCCCTTGAGCAGCGTCCTCAGCCGGGTGCCGATGCCGCCGGAAGCGCCGGTGACCAGAACTCTCTGCATGGCTGTTGCCCAGTGTGCTGAATCTAAAGTTCGCTACGTTGTTTGGATCGCGAGCCGCGCGAACTTCAAATTCAAAAAAGCACACTAGAATTAGTCTTTTCTAGTGTGGCTTGTGATTCCGAAATTCGCTCCGAAGCCTCCATCGATGTGCGGCGAATTTCGGAATCGCCACACTAGTGTGCTTTACTTGTGGTTGAGCTCGGCCGCCAGGCGCTGGTAGCGTTTGCGGCTCTTGAGCAGGTGCTGGCGCATGGCGGCGCGGGCGCGGCCAACGGCGCGCGACTCGATGGCAGCCATGATGTCGCGGTGCTCGCGCTGGATTTGCTCCAGATAGGGGCGGCGGTCGGGCGTCTCGATGGTCCGCCGCGGGATGATGAAGCGGCCGAGATATTCCAGGAAGCCCAGGAACTGCGGATTGGCGGTGGCGGCCGCGATGGCGCAGTGGAAGGCGAAGTCCTCGTCGACCGCGGTCTCGCCGCGCGCGATGGCCGCGTTGATGGCCGCGAACGCGGCGGCGACCTTGCGCGTGTCGGCCGGGGTCGCCCGCTCGGCCGCAAGGCCCGCAGCTTCGATCTCGATTCCGGTGCGCATCTCCATGACGTGCAGCACCTCTTTCAAGGTGTTCAGTTCGTCGAAGCGAATGCGGAAGGGGCGGCGCGCATTCTCGGCCACGAAGGCGCCAAGGCCCTGGCGCGTCACCACGAGCCCCTCGGCGCGTAGCGCCGCCACCGCCTCGCGCACCACGGTGCGGCTGACGCCGGTCGCGACGATCATCTCCTGCTCGGTCGGCAGCCGGGCGCCCGGCTTCAACTGGCCGCTGCCGATATCGGCGGCGATGCGTTCGGTGAGCTCGCGCGTCAGGCTCCGCGGCGCGGTGAGCGGCCGCAGCCCATGCAGCTTGCCGCGGGTGACGGCCTTGAGGCTCGGGCTTGACATGGCGCGTATCCCTGAGGTCATCATATGATATGATGGCCTAGCAGCCTGGGGAACGCGGATCAACGCCTCGCTTGGCGAGAAAAGCAATCAGCAACAGGGAGACTTGAGATGGATCGCCGTGAGCTCATCAAGTTTGGCGCCGCCTCGGCGGCTGCCGCCGTGACGGGCGGCCTTGGCTCCATGGCCGCAGCCCAGCAGAAGCTGGTGCTGAAGGCCACCGACGTGCATCCGCTCGGTTATCCGACCGTCGAAGCGGTGGAACGCATGGGCAAGAAGCTCGAGGCCGCGACCAGCGGGCGGCTCAGCATCCAGATGTATCCGTCAATGCAGCTCGGCGGCGAGAAGGAGATGATCGAGCAGGCGCAGGTCGGCGCGCTGGCCATCGCCCGCATCAGCGTCGGCCCCATGGGACCCTTGGTGCCGGAGCTCAACGTCTTCAATCTGCCGTTCGTCTTCCGCGACGGTGCCCACATGGAGAAGGTCATCGATGGGCCGATCGGCGCCGAGCTTCTGCAGAAGCTCACCGACCACCCGACCGCCGGGCTCATCGGGCTGTGCTGGATGAACGCCGGCTCGCGCAACGTCTACAACAGCAAGAAGCCGATCACCACGCTCGCCGACCTCAAGGGGCTCAAGATCCGCATGATGGGCAACCCACTGTTCGTCGACACCATGAACGCGCTCGGCGGCAATGGCGTCGCCATGGGCTTCGACCAGCTCGTCAACGCCATGCAGACCGGCGTCGTCGACGGTGCCGAGAACAATCCTCCGTCCTATGTCACCGGCCAGCATTTTCGCTACGCCAAGCACTACGCTATGACCGAGCACCTGATCATCCCCGAGATCCTGGTGTTCTCGAAGCGGACATGGGGCGGCCTCAGCAAGGACGATCAGGACCTGATCTTGAAGCTCGCCAAGGAGGCACAGCAGGAACAGCGTCTCCTCTGGTACGCCATGGAAGAGAAATCCATGAAGGAGATGAAGGAGGCGGGCATCGAGGTCACCAAGGTCGCCGACAAGAAGGCCTTTCAGGATGCGGTGAAGCCGGTGTGGGACAAGTATGCCGCCCAGCACGCCGAGCTTATCAAGCGGGTGCAGGACGTGAAGTAGCGTAACGTCACGGCTTGTCCCGGCCACCCGCGACTTTCAAACCGTCCATCAGGCAAGACGTGGTTGCGCGGGGACAAGCCCCGCGCATGACGGTGGCGCCTCACGGAGCCCATCGATGACCCTCAAGGCCCGCTACATCGCCGCCATGGACGAGGTCCACCGGGCCTGTGTCTTTGTCGCCGGCGCCTCTCTCGTGGTCATCGTGCTGATCGTTCCTTACGGCGTCTTCTGCCGCTATGCGCTGAACAGCGCCGCCTCGTGGCCGGAGCCGCTCGCCACCCTCTTGATGATCGTCGTGTCGTTCCTGTCGGCGGTCGTGTGCTACCGCGAGTACCTGCACATCGGCGTCGGTGTCCTGCCGGCCCTGTTGCACGAGCCGGCCAAATCCGTGCTCGGCTGGATCCTCGAAGTCCTGATGCTGGCCACCAACCTGTTCATGCTGATCTGGGGCGTGAAGCTCTGCCAGACGACGTGGTTCCAGAGCACGGCGGAATTTCCGCTCCTTGCGGTCGGCGTCGCCTATCTGCCCATCCCGATTGGCGGTGCGCTCACTGCCTTGTTCGTCATCGAGCGGCTGCTGAAGCGGAAGTTCTTCGTCGAGCCCGAGCCCGAGACGATGAGCCAGCTGGCGACCGAGTAGGGCAAGGCGGCAGCAATGGAAGTCCTCATCCTCATTGGCGGCTTCTCGATCGTCTGCCTGATGGGCATGCCGGTAGCCTATGCGCTCGGGCTCGCAGCCATCATGGCGGCGCTCTACATGGGGTTGCCGCTCGAAGCCGTGATGCTGAAAGTGTCAGGCGGCATGAGCGGCTTCTCGCTGCTGGCCATCCCGTTCTTCATCCTGACCGGCGCCATCATGGCGGTGGGCGGCATGGCCGAACGCCTCGTCAACCTCGCCAAGGTGTTCGTCGGCTTCATCCGCGGCGGCATGGCGCTGGTCAACATCGTCGCCTCCACCATGTTCGGCTGCATCTCGGGCTCGTCGGTGGCCGACACCGCCGCCGTCGGCTCCGTGATGATCCCGCAGATGATCAAGAACGGCTATCCGCGCCTGTTCGCCGTCAACGTCACCATTTCCGGCTCGCTGCAGCCGCTGCTCGTGCCGCCGTCGCACAACATGATCATCTACTCGATCGCCGCCGGCGGCACCATCTCGGTGGCGCACCTATTCATGGGCGGCGTCATTCCGGCGCTGCTGCTCGGGCTGTCGCTCATCGTGCTGGTGCTGATCATCTCGCACCGCGAGAACTACCCCAAGGGCGAGGTCGTGCCACTGCGGCAGGCGCTGTGGATCGCGGTGGACGCCATCTGGGGACTGGTCACCATCGCCATCATCCTGGGGGGCATCCTGTCGGGAATTTTCACGCCGACGGAGTCGGGGGCCGTGGCCTGCATCTACGCCTTCCTGGTGACGATGTTCGTCTATCGCGACTGCAAATGGAGCGAGCTGCCGAAGCTGATCGGGCGTGTCGTGCGCACCGTCGGCATGGTGATGATCATGATCGGCTTCTCCATCGCCTTCGGCTACATGATGGCCATCATGCAGGTGCCGGCGATGGCGACGAAGTTCTTCATCGACATTTCCAGCGACAAGTACATGTTCCTGCTCTACATCAACATCCTGCTTCTCGTGCTCGGCACCTTCATGGATCTGGCGCCGATGCTGCTCATCTGCACGCCGATCTTCCTGCCGGTCATCAAGGCCTTCGGCATCGACCCGGTGCATTTCGGCATCATCATGATCCTCAATCTCGGCATCGGCCTGCTGACGCCGCCGGTCGGGCCCACCATGGTGGTGGGTTGCGCCATCGGCCGCGTCAGCATGGAGGCGGTGTCGCGCAGCATCCTGATCTTCTACGTGCCGATGGTGATCGTGCTGCTGCTCGTCACCTACATCCCGGCGCTGTCGCTCTGGCTGCCGAGCCTGGTGGCCAAGTAGGCGGCAGCCGCAGCAGCGGCTCACCCATGCGGATCGCCGATCCTTCGACGACATTGGTGCTTGGCACAAAGCCCTTCGGCGCGAAGAGCACGATGGTCGAGCCGTGCTCGAAGCGCCCCATCTCGTCGCCCTTGCGGAACTCGGCATCGCAGGCGAAGCGCCGCGCGCCCTTATGCGCCGCGTTGAGCGGCGTCTCGAGGAACTTGAAACGCATGCTCGCCACCAGGATCGCGGCCACCGGCACCAGGGTCAACAGGTGCCCGCCGTCTCTGAGCCGCGTGCGGATGACGGCGCGCTCGTTTTTGCAAAACAGCTTCTCGATGCGCTTCAGCGCGATCGGATTGACGTTCCAGGTGTCGCCCGAAATATAGATCACCTCCTCGACGCGGCAATCGTGGGGCGCATGGAAGCGATGATACATGCTGGAGGTGAGCCGCAACGTCACATAGGTGCCGCCCATGTGAAGACGGGCGAGATCGCCGCTCCCGAAGAGGTCGTGCAACGAATAGGGAAAGCCCTTGATCTGCAGGGCCTCGTCGCCAACCACGGACCCAAGGGCGCCGACGATGGCGTCGCAGGGACTGACGAGCACGCGAGGCTCGTGGGCGAGGGGTCGGGCGCCATCCTTCAGTTCGCGCGTGAAGCAGTCGTGCAGGCTCTTGAAGTCGGTCGTCTTGGCATCGCTGAGGTCGAGATCGGCGAAGAGGCGCCACACCGCCATCGACAGGTCGCGCACCAGCGGCTGCTCGATGCGGCTGAACCAGCCCATGAACTGGGTCGCGAAGCGCCGGGGAATGCGGTTGGTCAGCAGGAAGTTGAGGTCCTCCTGCAAGGTGATCCGGGCCATGAGCGACCTCATTGTCATCAACCCGCAACTTTCGCCCGACAGGCTCCGCAACCATGGATTCGCGGCTCACCACCCTTGCTCTCTACGCACTTGGCGCGTCGGCGCTCGTCACCACGATTGCCAAGGCCAAGACCCGCCTTGATCTGTCGAAGGCCAAGCATCGGTCCCTCGGCGGCCATTCCAGGCTGTCGCGCCGCATCGCGGCGCTGGTGCCGTTCTACGCCTATGACGAGGCGCAGATTTTCCGCGTTGACGATGCGCCGGACGATGTCGTCGCGCGTCGACAGGCGGGCTTCGCGCGGCTCGCCGGCCTCTATCGGGCCCGTTTCGCCAAGACGGCGGCGCTGACCGAGGAGGTGGCCGGCTCGGTCTCCGATCTGCAATTCACAGGCGCCTACCGCGTGCCGTTCCAATTCAGCCCTTTCGTGCGCCATCATCTGAAGGGCGGGAGCTTCTTCAAAGCCTCCTCCGGCGTCATGCTGACCGATCTCGACGACAATCGCTTCTACGATGTCGCGGGCTCGTATGGCGTGAACCTGCTCGGCTACGACTTCTACAAGGACGCCATGGCGGATGGGGCCCGGGCCGTTGCCGATCTTGGCCCGGTGCTTGGTGCCCTCCATCCGGCGATTGCCGAGAACGCGCGCTACCTGAAAGAGATATCCGGGCTCGACGAAGTCTCCTTCCACATGTCCGGCACCGAGGCGGTCATGCAAGCGGTGCGGCTCGCGCGCTATCACACGCGCCGCCCGCGCCTGGTGCGCTTCTGCGGCGCCTATCACGGCTGGTGGGGCGACGTGCAGCCGGGCATCGGCAATCCGCTGCCGGCGCGCGACACCTACACGTTGAGCGACATGTCGCAGAGGACGCTTGCGGTTCTGCGCCGGCGCCGCGATATCGCCTGCGTGCTGGTCAACCCGCTGCAGGCCATGCACCCGAATGCCAGCCCGCCGGCCGATTCGGCGCTCATCGACGGCGCGCGGCAGTCCCACGTCGACAGGGACAGCTACGCCGCATGGCTCAAGGAGCTGCGAGCGGTGTGCAGCGAGCGCGGCATCGTGCTCATCTTCGACGAGGTGTTCACCGGCTTTCGTCTCGCGCGCGGCGGCGCGCAAGAATATTTTGGTGTCAAGGCCGACATGGTGACGTACGGCAAAACGGTCGCCGGCGGCTGGCCCATCGGCGTCGTGTGTGGCCGCGCCGACCTGATGAAGCGGTTCCGCGGCGAGCGGCCGCTCGACGTGTGCCTGGCGCGCGGCACCTTCAACGCGCATCCTTACGTCATGGCGACCATGGCGGAGTTCCTGCGCCGTCTCGATAGCCAGGGCACGGCGACGCTGTATGACGGCCTCGATGCGGCGTGGAGCGGCCGGGCGGAACGGCTCAACCGGCGGCTCGAGTTCGGCAGGGGTGCCGGTGCGCATCGCAAACCTGTCGTCCATCTGGACGGTGAACTACAGCGCGCCGTCGCGCTACAATTGGATGCTGCAGTTCTATCTGCGCGCCGAGGGCCTGGCCCTGAGCTGGGTCGGCACCGGGCGGTTGATCTTCAGCCTCAACTACAGCGAGGCCGATTTCGAGGCGGTGGCGGACCGCTTCGTGGCCGCCGCGACCGCCATGCGCGACGACGGCTTCTGGTGGTGTCCGCCGGGCGCGAGCAACGGCTCGATCAAGCGCCGCATCCTGCGTGAGGTCATCGCGCAGCGCTTTTCGCGGCGCTGAGGCGAAATTCCTCCATCCAGGAGTGAACCGCGCGCCCGAGACTCCTGCGAGGCCGTAACGCGGGCAACCCTCTCCCATGGCGGGAGAGGGTGCCGAGGCGTAGCCGAGGCGGGTGAGCGGGACAGCGCTGTCGGGCGTGCTCAAGCGCTGGTCCGGAGTTAAGCGTGGCGCTCGCGCGCTTCGGGCTCGATGAGCTCGCCGCGCCAGATGTGAAGCGGCGCCTTCCAGTAGAGCTTGATGTCATGGAAGGGGTCGGTGAGGATCTTCGTCATCCACACGAGGCCGGTCTGCACGTCCTTGATGAAGAACAGCTGCACTGTGCGGAACAACAGGCCACCGACGGCCACGGTGATCCAGATCTGCGCCACGTGGCGGATGAGCTCGCCCGGCGTGGCATGCGGCGCGAAGACGCCGAAGGCGGTCGGATCGACGAGGAGCAGCAGCGGCGACAGCACCCAGATGGTCATGAGCACGACCTTGCGCTGCAGGTTGTAGCCGACCTTGATGGCCTCCTTGTGCTCGTGCGTGGCGCGATTGATGCGGTCATAGCCGCGCGGCTCGAAGAAGAAGTGCCCGATCTGGCGGCTGGTCATGGCAAGCAGCCAGCCAATCAGCACGGCGGCCACCGGGTCGACGAAGACCAGCACGTAGGCGGCGAGGAAGCTCGCGGCGCTCACCAGATGCAAAGCCTGATTGATGCGGCTGTGGTGATAGTAGCGGTGGTCGTCCCAGCGTTGCACTCTGAGCGCTTCGAGAAAGTCGGTCATATCGAGCCCCTTGGTTTGCGTTTGAATTGTTCAGCGGCCCGCATGGGAGCCGTTGCCGGTCGCGCCGGCAGTCAGCTTCCCGAAGCGGATCAGCGCAAAGTGACCGAGCGGCGGCATGGGTCGTCGCTCGATCAGGCGAATGCCGCGGCTGCGCTCGGCCCAGCGCGCGTAGCGGCCGAAATCGAACTCCGTCCGCCAGCCGAGGCGGCGCGCCACCGGCGCCAGCCAACGCTCGAGGTTGCGGCGCACGCCGGCTTCGGCGCCGACGCGGCTCAACAGCACGATCTCGCCGCCGGGCTTCAGCACGCGGGCAAATTCGTCGAGCGCCGCCTCCGGGTCGGCGACGGCGGTCACCACGTACTGCGCCACCACCACGTCGAAGGAGGCGTCCGGAAGGGAGAGGGCGGCGGCATCCATGATCGCCAGCCCCTCGACGTTCCTGAGCCCGAGCTCGTCCACCCGTTCCTGGGCCTTGCGCAGCATCGGCCCGGAAATGTCGACGCCGAAGATGCGGTTGGCGCGCGAATAATCAGGCAACGATATGCCGGTGCCGACGCCGACCTCGAGGATACGCCCGCCGATGCGCTCCGCCGCCGCGATGGCGGCGCGCCGGCCGCGCTCGAACACCGGCCCGAAGACGAAATCATAGACGGGAGCCCATTTGTCGTACGCCTTTTCGACGGCTTCCTTGTCGAGCTCGACGGCAATCGCGCCGCTTGTGGCTTGCATCAGGCTTGCTCCATCATTGCCAACTGAGATCTAGCCATGCGCCGCTTCGATGCGCAGCGCCGGGCGCCGGGTACGCGAGTGGCCGACGGCGATCGGGGCGACATGGCCGATGAATTGCCGGGCGCTCGTCTCCCAGGAGTGGCGAAGCGCGAAGGCGCGGCAGTCGTGCCGCGACACGGCGAGCGCGCGCAGGCAGGCGCGGTGCAGGTCGCGATCGAGGGCGCCAACCGGGGCGTCGCCGATCACGTCGCGCGGCCCCGTCACCGGAAAGGCGGCGACCGGCACGCCGCAGGCCAGCGCCTCGAGCTGCACGACGCCGAACGTGTCGGTGAGGCTCGGGAAGACGAAGACGCCGGCTGCCGCGATGTGAGCGGCGAGGGTCTTGCCCTCCATGAGGCCCAGGAACCGCGCCTCAGGAAATTTCCGCTTGAGCTCGTTCTCCTGCGGACCGTCGCCGATGACCACCTTGGTGCCGGGGAGGTCGAGGGACAGAAACGCTTCGAGGTTCTTTTCGACCGCGATGCGGCCGACGTTCATGAAGATCGGCCGCGGCAGGTCGAGACGAGCCGCGCCGTCCGGCCGAAACAACTCCGTGTCGACGCCGCGCGTCCACATGGCGAGGTTCTCGAAGCCGCGACCTCTCAGCTCGGCCATCAGCGACGGCGTCGACACCATGGTGAGGGTCGCAAGCTTGTGGAACGCGCGCAGCGCCGCATAGCTCCACGCTTCCGGGACGGGAAAGCGGGCGGCGATGTATTCCGGGAAGCGCGTCGCGAAGCAGCTGGTGAACGGCAGGCCGTTGCGCACGCAGTAGGCGCGGACCGTGTAGCCGATCGGCCCCTCGGTCGCCAGGTGAATGGCGTCGGGACGGCAGGCTTCGATGCGCCGGGCAATCTCTCGCCGACCGGGCAGGGCGAGCCGCAGCCCCGGATAGGTCGGGAGCGGCAGCGACGCAAATCCTTCGCCGGTCAGGAAGTGAACATCGACACCGAGGCGGCGGGCAGCGGCAGCGAGCGACGAGAGCGTGCGGACAACGCCGTTGACCTGCGGATGCCATGTGTCGGTGGCGACGAGAACGCGCATTGCGTTGTCCGATCTGTTGTCGAGAGAACCGACGGGCTGCGTCGATTCCGAATCTCCATGCGTCAGGTTTGCGATTTTCTGTCTCAAATGTGTGACAGGCGGCGTTCGCCCGTGTGACGCTTGCGTGTCGGCGCGGCGCGCGTGCGTCACGGAACCGTCACGTCGATTGTCGTGGGTGGCAATGGGCCGCCGGCGTCGACGGCGGATCATGCTTGGCGAACGATTCCGATGCCGCGCTCAGGCGACCTCTTCGAGGGGCGCCGAGAGGGGCGCCGCTGCTGCTGGTTGGCCGGCAGCCATCCGCTCCACATCGTCGGCCCAGCGCACGATCTCGAAGCGCCCGTCATGATGCTCGATGACGGCCGTGCAGCTTTCGACCCAGTCGCCGGTGTTGATATAGCGGACGCCCGCGAGGTCGCGCAGCGCCGCGTGATGAATGTGGCCGCAGATCACCCCGTCGGCCGCCTGGCGGTGCGCCTCGGCCGCTAGGATCTCCTCGAACCGGCCGATGAAGTTCACGGCGTTCTTGACGCGTAGCTTCGCCCAGGCTGAGAGCGACCAGTAAGGGAAGCCGAGCCGGCGCCGCACCGTGTTGAAATGCGTGTTGACGACCAACGCCGCTTCGTAAGCCCAGTCGCCGAGGAGCGCGAGCCATTTGGCGTTGCGCACGACGAGATCGAAATGATCGCCGTGGATCACCAGGTAGCGGCGGCCGTCGGCGCCGTGATGGATGGCCGTCTCAGCGAGCTCGATGCCGCCGAAATTATGGCCCACATAGTCGCGCAGGAACTCGTCGTGGTTGCCCGGCACGTAGATGAGGCGCGTGCCCTTGCGGACCTTGCGCAGCAGCTTCTGCACCACGTCGTTCTGGGCCTGCGGCCAGTACCAGCCCGCCTTCAGCCGCCAGCCGTCGATGATGTCGCCGACGAGATAGAGGGTGTCGGCGTCGTGGTGCTTCAGGAAGTCGAGCAGCAGGTCGGCCTTGCAGCCGCGGGTGCCAAGATGCACGTCGGACAAAAAGATGGTCCGAACGAATCGCGATTGCGGGTCTTCGTCTGTGCCGCTGTCGTAGGTCACGCGGCAACGGCGTGCGCGATTTGCATCACAAACTGATGACGAATGGCAAACGGTGCTGCGTCGCCCGAAAAAGTCGTGGATGGCCGGCACTGACCCGCGGATCAAGTCCGCGGGCTGCGGGCCGGCCATGACGCAGGTGTCAGTCGGCGCGCTCCATCCAGCGGATCAGCGGCAGCACCGGCACGATCCAGGCGAGGCCGAGCACGATATAGAAGGCGGTCTGCGCCAGTTTCGGCGCCGCCTGGATGCGGCCCTGCACCAGCGCCATGACGACGAGGGCATAGACGCACACGAAGACGATCAACACGAGGGCACCAATGAGCTTGCGCCGGCGGCGCGGCATCCCGATCTCCTGAAACGGTGGCGACGCGCGCGGCTGCGGCCATGCGCGCGTTGCTCCTACGCGCCGCGGCGACTATGTGTCGAGCGGATTTTTTGCCGCGACACCCTGCAGCCGCCCGATGACGATTGCCACCCTCGATGCGACCGCAGCGTCGGCGCGCCCGGCGCCGGCCTTGCGACCGGTGCGCCGGTGGCTGTTCGCCGTCGCCGCCCTCATCGTCGCCATGGTGCTGATCGGCGGCGCAACGCGGCTCACCGGCTCCGGCCTGTCGATCACCGAATGGGCGCCGGTCACCGGCACCGTGCCGCCGCTCACGGACAGCGCGTGGAACGTCGAGTTCGAGAAATATCGGGCGACCCCGCAATATGCGCTGATCAACAAGGGCATGACGCTCGCCGAGTTCAAGACGATCTATCTCTGGGAGTGGGGGCATCGCTTCCTCGGCCGCTTGATCGGCGTCGTCTATCTGGTGCCGCTGCTCATCTTCATCGCGCAGGGGAGGGTGCGCGGCCGCCTCATGGTCGTGCTCATGGCCATCGGCGTCTTGGGCGGCCTGCAGGGCGCCGTTGGCTGGATCATGGTGAGATCAGGCCTCGCACCCGACATGGTCGCCGTGGCGCCCGTCAAGCTCATGGCGCATCTCGTGCTCGCCTGCGGCCTCCTGGTCGCCGTGCTGGCGGTCGCGATCGGCCTCGGGGGCGGACGCCAGCCGGCGCCGGCCGGCCTGCGGCTCGCGGCCGCGGTGCTGGTCGGGCTCGTGCTTCTGCAGATCGCCCTTGGCGCGCTGGTCGCCGGTCATCACGCGGGCCTCATCTACAACACCTGGCCGCGCATGGGGGACGCGCTCGTGCCGCCGGTCAACACGCTCTTGCCGCTGACGCCATGGTGGCTGAACCTCCTCGAGACCATGGTCACGGTACAGCTTGAGCATCGCGCTGGTGCTTATCTGCTCGTTGTGTTTGCGGCGGCGCATGCCGTTGCGGCCGTGCGCGGCCAGGCGGGAGCGCGCACCGCGGCGCTGGCCGGCGCCGTCCTCGCCTTGATCGTGGCGCAGGCGGCGCTCGGGATCGCGACGCTCTTGCTGGTCGTGCCGCTGTGGGCGGCCCTTGCCCATCAAGGGCTTGCCGTCGTTGTGCTGGTCGCCGCCACGGTCCACTGGCAGCTCATCGCCCCAGGAATGCCGGCTTCCCGCCGCGTCTAGGGCTTTTGCCGGTTCGTCCCGCTATGTGCGCTAGCGCACCGATAGCCGCCGCCCAATGGTGATGATGGACCCGTGGCCGCACCGTTGTTGTGGCTTCGGGCCAGGAGGCTGTCATGGTGACGATCGTCCATCCGACCGGTTTTCACATCGGCGCGACCACGACGGCAATCGCAGTGGCGACCATCGAGCCGCGTCGCGTCTTTGGCTTCGCGCCGACCGTCCGCAACCTCATCCCGACACCCAGCCGCGAGCAGCTCATCGTCCGCAGCCTGCCGATCCGCAAGGTTGCCTGAGGCCCTTCGATCACGGCGTAACGAAAAGGGGCGCCAATGGCGCCCCTCTGCATTTCAGACGTTGTGAACTCGGCTCAGGCGGCATTGAAGCCGGCGATGGCCTTCACCTCGAGATACTCTTCCAATCCGAACTTGCCCCATTCGCGGCCGTTGCCGGACTGCTTGTAGCCGCCGAACGGCGCGGTGCGTTCGTTGGGAACGCCGTTGAGGTTGACGTTGCCGGCACGCAGCTGGCGGCCGACCTTGCGGGCCCGCTCGACGCTGCCGGCCGACACGTAGCCAGCAAGCCCATAGGGCGTGTCGTTGGCGATCCTCACCGCGTCGGCCTCGTCCTTGGCGCCCATGATGGCAATGACCGGCCCGAAGATCTCCTCGCGCGCGATGGTCATGTCGTTGGTCACGTCGGCGAACACCGTCGGGCGGACATAGAAGCCCTTGTTGACGCCCTCCGGCAGGCCGAGGCCGCCCTCGACCAGCGTGGCGCCCTCTTCGATGCCCTTCTTGATCAGCCCCTGGATCTTGTCCCACTGGATGCGCGACACGACCGGGCCGATATTGGTGTCGGCGCTACGCGGGTCGCCGGCCTTGGTCTTCTGGGCGACGCCCTTGGCGATGGCGGCGATCTCCTTCATCTTCGCGGCCGGCACGATCATCCGGGTCGGGGCGTTGCACGACTGGCCGGAATTGTTGAAGACGTGCGCCACGCCGCCGGCCACCGCCTTGTTGAAGTCGGCGTCTTCGAGAATGATGTTCGGCGACTTGCCGCCGAGCTCCTGGCTGACGCGCTTGACGGTCGGGGCGGCGCGCTTGGCGACATCGATGCCGGCGCGGGTCGAGCCGGTGAACGAGATCATGTCGATGCCGGGGTGCTCGCTCATGGCGACCCCGACCTCCGGTCCGAGACCGTTGACCAGGTTGAACACGCCTTTCGGTACGCCCGCCTCATGCAGGATCTCGGCGAAGATCAGCGCCGAGCTGGGCGTGAACTCGGACGGCTTGAGGACCATGGTGCAGCCCGCCGCCAGCGCCGGGGCGACCTTGCAGGTGATCTGGTTGAGCGGCCAGTTCCAGGGCGTGATCATGCCGATGACGCCGACCGGCTCGCGCACCACGACGGCCGACCCCATCTGCTCCTCGAACTGGTAGTTCTTGAGCACGTCGAGGGTCGACATCAGGTGGCCGAGCCCGGCTCCCGCCTGGGCCCGCTCGGCCATGGGCAGCGGTGCCCCCATCTCGTCGGAGACGGCCGCGCCGATGTCCTTCATGCGCGCCTTGTAGATGTCGACGATCTTGGTGAGCAGGGCCACGCGCTCCTCGCGGCTCGTCTGCGAGAACGTCTCGAAGGCGCGGCGGGCGGCGGTGACGGCCTTGTCTACGTCGGCCTTGGAGCCGACGGCCACGTCATACATGGCCTCTTCGGTGGCCGGATTGACCACGGGGATCGACTTCTTGACGGCCGGGTCGACCCAGGCGCCGTCAATGTAGAATTGCATGCGGTTGACCATGTGTTTCCTCGCTTCTCAGGTGCTGGCGGACAGGTTTTGATTGTTTGATGGGCTATCTCTGCACGAAAAGTGCGACGGAATAAAGCCGGCTCCCGTGGTGCTTGCCGATGCAGCGGCCCCACTCATCATGCGTTCTTGCGCCCATGGTGCGGCGGCGCGCAAGGCGTTATAGTCGTGCGGATATAGCGCTATCGCGCGCAAGAGGAGGACGCCGATGAAGCTCAGCGCCCGCAACCAGCTCACGGGAACGATTGTGGGGATCGTAAAGGGCGCCACCACGTCGCATGTGCGCATCGATATCGGTAGCGGCGCGGTTGTGACAGCGTCGATCACCAACGAGGCCGTCGAGGAACTGAAACTGGCCAAGGGGCAGGCGGCGACAGCCATCATCAAGGCCTCCGACGTGTTGGTTGGCGTCGACGGCTGACAGCCATGATCCGCCGTCGCGCCCTCGCGCTTCTCGTCGGTCTGGCCGTCCTGGCGAGCGCGCCGGCGCTGGCGCGCACCGTCACGGATTCGGCCGGCCGGCGCGTCGAGGTTCCCGACCGCATTGGGCGCGTCTTCGCGGCCGGGCCGCCGGCCTCGACCTTGCTCTATGTGCTGGGACCGCAGACCATGATCGGCTGGGTGCGGGCGCCACGTGACGCCGAGAAGCCGTTCCTGCTGCCGGCCATGCGCGAGTTGCCCGAGCTCGGCCGTCTCACCGGGCGCGGCGACACGCTCAATCTCGAGCGTCTCATCGCCGCCAAGCCCGACGTCATCATCGACTTCGGCACGCTTACCGACACCTATCGGTCGCTCGCCGATCGCGTCCAGGCCCAGACCGGGATTCCCTACCTGCTCATCGACGGCCGCTTCGACAACACGCCAGCCGCGCTCAGGCTGCTCGGCGACATCCTCGGTGTGCGCGAGCGTGCCGAGACGCTGGCGCGCGCCGCCGAGGACACATTCGCGGCAGTCGACCGCGTCGTTGCGGTCGTTCCGGCGTCGAAGCGTCCCCGCGTCTACCTGGCACGCGGGGCGGACGGGCTAGAGACCGGCTCGCGCGGTTCCATCAATACCGAGATCATCGAGCGGGTCGGCGCCGTCAATGTCGTCGAGGGTCTGCGGGAGAAGGGCGGCATCGTCACGGCCTCGCCCGAGCAGGTGATCGCCTGGGCGCCCGACGCCATCGTGACGCTTGATCGCAGCTTCAAGGCCGGAGTCGCAGCCAAGCCCACCTGGCAGTCCGTGCCGGCAGTTGCGGCCGGCCGCGTCTTCCTGGCGCCGGGTCTGCCGTATGGCTTCATCGATGCGCCGCCGTCGGTCAACCGCCTCGTCGGGCTCACCTGGCTGCTGCACACGCTCTATCCCGGCGAGGCTCCTGGTAAGCTCCGCGACGAGGTTCGCGGCTTCTACCGCCTGTTCTATCAGGTGGAACTCACCGACCCGGACCTCGATGGCTTACTCGACGGGGCAGGGCACTGAGCACCGGCGTGCGCACCGCCACCATCCTCGCTCTGCTGGCCGCGCTGCTCGTTGCGGCGGTGCTCGTGGCCGCCGGCGTCGGGCCCTATCGCATCGCGCCTCTCGACGTGGCGGCGGCCCTTGTGGGCCGCTGCTGCCGCTACGCCGATGCCGCGACCGTCGACATCATCCTCTTCAACATCCGCCTCCCGCGGATTATCGCCGCGGCGCTGGTGGGGGCGGCGCTGGCAGCCGCCGGCGCCACCTATCAGACGCTCTTCCGCAACCCGCTTGTCTCGCCCGATATCCTCGGCGTCTCGACCGGCGCGGCGCTTGGCGCGGTGGTCGGCATCCTGCTCGGCCTGCCGGTGGCGGCCATCCAGTTTCTCGGCTTCGGGGCCGGCCTGCTGACAGTCGCGGTGGTCATCGCGCTCGGCCATGCGCTGCGCTCCGGCGGGCAGCTTCTGGTCCTCGTGCTGTCGGGCATCGTCGTCGGTGCGCTCGCGGGGGCGGCGATCTCCCTCGTCAAGGTCCTGGCCGATCCCTACGATCAGCTTCCCGCCATCACCTTCTGGCTGCTCGGGAGCCTCGCGGGCGCCAAGGCGGCGGACGTGGCCGCCATCGCGCCCGTCGTGCTTGCCGGCCTCGTGCCGCTCGTCCTCCTGCGCTGGCGCATCGGCGTCATGTCGCTCGGCGACGACGAAGCCCGGGCGCTCGGCGTCGATGTCGGGCGGCTGCGCGCCATCGCCATCGCCGGGGCGACGCTGATCACGGCGAGCGTCGTCGCCATCTCGGGCGTCATCGGCTGGGTCGGGCTCATGGTGCCGCACATGGCCCGGCTGCTGATCGGCCCGCGTTTCGACCGCATGCTGCCGGCCGCCATCCTGCTCGGCGCCGCCTTCATGGTGGCGATCGATACGCTCGCCCGCACCGCCGCCCGCATCGAGATCCCGCTCGGTGTCTTGACCGCGGTGGTCGGCGGTCCCGTCTTCGTGTGGCTCCTGGCGCGGGAGCGCCGGAGGCGGCCGCCATGACCGTCGCCATGCTCGACGCCCGCGGCCTCACCGTCGGCTACGGCGGCACCGCGGTGGCAGGCGGCATCGATCTCGCCCTGAAGCCGGGCACCATCACGTGCCTGCTCGGGCCGAACGGCGTCGGCAAGACGACGCTGTTCAAGACGCTGCTCGGCTTGATCCCGGCGCTCGCCGGAACGATCGAGATTGGCGGCGCTGATCTCGCCGGCCTCTCCCGCGCCGCCGTCGCGCGTCAGCTCGGCTACGTGCCGCAGGCCTCGCCACCCGACTTCACCTACACCGTCCTCGATCTCGTGGTCATGGGGCGCACCGCCTATCTCGGCCCCTTCGGCCAACCGCGCCGGGCGGATTTCGACATCGCCGCGGCGGCGCTCGACGCGCTCGGCATCGCCGCTCTTGCCGAGAGGGATTCAACGCGCATTTCCGGCGGCCAGCGGCAGCTCGTCCTGATCGCACGGGCGTTGGCGCAGCAGGCCGGAATCGTCGTCATGGACGAGCCGACCGCCAGTCTCGACCTCGCCAACCGCATTCTCGTCCTCGACAAGGTCCGGGCGCTGGCCGGCGACGGCCGCGCCATCCTGGTCTCGACGCACGAGCCCGAGCAGGCCTTCGCCATCGCCGACTGCGTCGCGCTGCTTGGACCGCGCGGCCCGTTCGAGATGGGGCCGGCCGCCGCGATGCTGACGGCGCAGCGGCTGAGCCGGCTCTATGGCATTGCGCTCGAGGTCGAGCAGACGCCCTCCGGCCGCCATGTGGTCGGCGGCGCCTAGCACGACGCCGATACCATCTCCCAACGCCCGGCAGGCGCGGAGGCGCGGCCGGCCGCATTTCGACCCACAATGGCCGATAGTCCCATGGGCGTTCAACCTCTCAAGAAGGAGGAACTCATGGGTAGGCAGGATACGTTCAACAGGGATATTCGGGGCACGCTGTCCCGGCGGGCGGTGATGGCGACAATGGGGGCCGGCGCCGTCGCGCTGGCTTCGCACAAGGTCTACGCCCAGGCGCCTTCCGGAGCGGGAAACCCGGCAAGCGTCGTTACCAATCCGCCGCGCGACTTCAGCCGGCGTGGCGCCCCCACCACCTATTTCACCGATCCGGACGTGCTCGCCGTCGATCCGGTCTTCAACGGCTACGCGCAGCCCAACAGCGCCATCCAGCGGCTGTGGACCGGAGCGCTCTGGTCGGAGGGCCCCGCCTGGAACGCGCAAGGCCGCTATCTCGTCTGGAGCGACATTCCCAACAACCGGCAATTGCGCTGGCTCGAGGAGGACGGGCACGTGAGCGTGCTGCGCTACCCGTCCAACAACAGCAACGGCAACAGCTTCGATTTCCAGGGCCGGCAGCTGTCGTGCGAGCACCTGACGCGCCGCGTCGTGCGCTACGAGCTCGACGGCTCGGTGACGGTGCTGGCCGACAGCTACAACGGCAAGCGGCTCAACTCACCCAACGATGTCGTGCCGCATCCGGACGGCAGCTACTGGTTCACCGACCCGCCCTATGGCGGCCAGCTCTATGAGGGCGCCCCCGATGCGGCCGGTGGCCCGAGCAACGCCGCCGGGCGCCTGAAGCCGAAGCTCGGCCAGCCGGCGGGGATCGGCGATGCCAAGCGAGAGCTGCCGACCAACTGCTACCGCATCGACCCGAGCGGCCGCGTCGACCTCGTCGTGACCGAGGATCAGGTTCCTGATCCCAACGGGCTCTGCTTCTCGCCGGACTACAAGAGGCTCTACGTTGCGAGCACCGGCAAGGGCCCGGGCGACACGGGCGCCGGTGGCAAAGGCGATATGCACGTGTTCGACGTGGGCGCCGACAACAAGCTGTCGAACGGAAAGCTGTTCAGCGACTTCATGGTCGATGGCGTGAAGTGTGGTCCCGACGGCGTGCGCTGTGATGTCGACGGCAACGTCTGGTGCTCGAGCAATGCTGGCCGGGCGCTCGGCTACAGCGGCGTCACCGTCTACAACCCCGCCGGCAAGCTCATCGGCCGCATCCGCCTGCCGGAAATCTGCGGCAACGTCTGCTTCGGCGGGCCGAAGCGCAACCGGCTGTTCATGGCGGCGAGCCAGTCCATCTATGCGGTCTACGTGAACACGCAAGGGGCGGCGCCAGGCTGAGCTGACAGGCGGGCGAGGGGGCGAAAGAGGCGGGCATGATCTGGTGGAAGCTGTCCTTCGAGGCCGGCCTTCTCGCATTGGAGGCGCAGCGCGTCATGCTGCTGCGCCTCACTCGTTTGGCCCAGGGTGGGGCCGCCGCCAATGCGGAAGCCGTGCGCATGGTCGTCGAGAAGGGCGTGGTCGGCGCCAACGTCGTGGTTGGCGCCGGGCTCGGCGAGGGCCCTCGCGCCGCCGTCAGGAAATACCGCACGCGCGTGCGGCGCAATGCACGGCGCCTGTCACGCTGATCCCTCTCTTGCTCCCTAGGTGATCAAGTCCTTGATGAGCGGCCGGACCTCTGCCGCGAGCCGCTCGAGTTGCGCGCCGCGCTGCTCATGGGGCCCGACGATGTCGAAGCAAAGGTGCCGAACCCCGGCGGCGTGAAATTCCCGCACCTTCTCGGCGACCTGGCCAGGGGTGCCGATCGCCCCATAGCGCTCGGTGGCTGGACGCATGTTCATGGCATAGCGGAAGCTGAGCGCGTCGGCGGCAGTGTCGAGGGCGCGCTCGTAGCTGTCGTCGATGCGCGTGAAGACGAGATGCGCCGTGCCAAATCGCTCGAGGCGGCGCCCGGCCTCTTCGGCGGCAGCCTCGATCGTCAGCAGTCCCTTGGCGAACATCTGCGGCGATACGGCGTAGGAGTACCAGCCGTCGGCAAGGCGCGCGGCGCGCCGCAGCGCTGCCTCGGAGCGACCGCCGCACCAGATCGGCGGTCCGCCGGGCTGCAGAGGCGTCGGCGTCATGCATACGTCCTCGAAGCGATGGAAGCGACCGTTGTGCGAGACTTTCTCGCCAGTCCACAGCTTGCGAATGACTTCAATCGCTTCGCCAAGACGCGCGCCGCGCTCCTTGATGGGCACGCCGCAACTCTCGTATTCCTTCGGGAACTCGCCACCGATGCCGACGCCGAAGATGAAACGCCCGCCGGTCAGGTGGTCGAGGGTGGCCACCTGCTTGGCGACCGGCGTGGGGTGACGCAACGGCAGCAGGTAGACGGCGGTGCCGAAGGTCAGCCGCCGGCTGACGGCGGCGGCCTGCGCAATCTGGATGAAGGGGTCGAGGAACGGGATCGTGAAGGCGATGTGGTCGCCGCACCAGAGAGAATTGAAGCCAAGCCGGTCGACCTGCTCTACGCTCTTCACGAGATCGTCGAGGGTCGGTGTCCACGGCGCACCCGCCGGCTCCGTGCGCCGCAACAGGGTCTGCACGCCAGTTCTCAGGACCTTGTCGAGAGGGAGGGTCATGGCGTGCTGCGTGGAGCGGCGAGGCGCATACTTGGCGAGAGACACGTTATCGGCCGGGCCTGGACCGTCAAGTTGCGCGGCGGCGCCCACCTATGCAGCCAAGGCCTCTTGCCGCGCCGCCATTCCGGATTATCGTCCGCCAAAGACAAGTGCCGGAGCCGGCCCGCATCGAGGAGGAAGACCGTGACGAACGCAGCCCTGGCTGAGCGCGATGGCGCGCCGCAACCGCTGGCGTCGATCGACGTCTCCGACCCTGCGCTCTACCAGAACGACGAGTGGCAACCGCTCTTCGCGCGCCTGCGCCGCGAGGACCCGGTCCACTACTGTCCGGAGAGCGCCTACGGCCCCTATTGGTCGGTGACGCGCTACTCCGACATCATGGCGGTGGAGCTCGACCACGCCACCTATTCCTCCGAGCTCGGCGGCATCCAAGTCATCGATCAGCCCGCCTCCGTGAGGCTGCCCAACTTCATCCGCATGGACCAGCCGCGCCATACGGCGCAGCGCAAGACGGTGGCGCCGGTCGCGGCCCCCAACGCGCTTGCGAGCTACGAGGTCACCATCAGGGAGCGAACCCGCGCCGTGCTCGATGGCCTACCGCGCAACGAAACCTTCGACTGGGTCGACAAGGTCTCCATCGAATTGACCACGATGATGCTGGCGACGCTCTTCGACTTCCCGTGGGAGGAGCGGCGCAAGCTCACCTACTGGTCGGATGTCGCCGTCTGCAACGTCAAGGCGCCGGACGCCATCATGCGCACCGAGGAGGAGCGCTTTG
Source organism: uncultured Alphaproteobacteria bacterium (assembly GCA_963812775.1). GTDB lineage: Bacteria > Pseudomonadota > Alphaproteobacteria > Rhizobiales > Beijerinckiaceae > CAWEWH01. The sequence goes on along the minus strand of CAWEWH010000007.1, from coordinate 1,152,830 downwards.
CCGAGCTTATGCGCATGGGCGAGTACTTCAAGAATCTGTGGAACGAGCGTGCCAAGGCGCCGCTGAAATTCGATCTCATCTCCATGATGGCGCATGGCGAGGAGACGCGCGACATGCCCGACCGGGAATTCGTCGGCAACATGGGGCTTCTCATCGTCGGCGGCAATGACACGACACGCAACTCGATGTCGGGCGGTCTACTGGCGCTGTCCGAAAATCCCGGCGAGCTTGCCAAGCTGAGAGCCAATCCCAGCCTCGTGCCGAGCCTCGTGGCGGAGACCATCCGCTATCAGACGCCGGTCATCCACATGCGCCGCACGGCGAGCCGCGACGCCGAGCTTGCCGGCCGGCAGATCCGCGAGGGCGACAAGGTGGTGATGTGGTACGTCTCGGGCAATCGCGACGAGAGCGTCATCGACAACCCCGAGGCCTTCATCGTCGACCGCGCCAAACCCCGGCAGCATCTCTCGTATGGCGCCGGCATCCATCGTTGCGTCGGCGACCGGCTGGCGGACTTGCAGCTGCGCATCCTGTGGGAAGAGATCCTCGCGCGTGACCTCGACATCGAGGTGATGGGCCCGCCGCGGCGCCTCTACTCGAACTTCATCCGCGGCATCCGCGAGCTGCCCGTGCGCATCGTGGCGCATTGAGGCAGCCGTCGAGAAAACGCGGAATGGCGACCGCCATTCCGCGCTCGTGAGACATCGTTCAGGCAGCGCGCTCCAGATTTGGTCCGAGGTGCTTGAGGCGCGGCATGACCTCGTTCTTCAAGAGCCGCAGCGAATTGTGCCAGGCTTCCGGCTTGTGCTTGTAGTCGAAGCCGAACACCAGGAGCGCGCCGAAGCCGCCGACCTCGCGGTAGATGGCCTCGAGCTTCTCCGCACAGGTCGCCGGCGAGCCGACGATCCAGTTGTGCTTGGCGCAGTAGTCCGCCGTCACGTCGCTGTCCGGCACATCAGGGGCGTGCTTGAGGAAGTCCTTGAAGCCGAATTGCTCCAGCAACGGCAGGAAATACTCGGTCATCATGCGGCCCATCATGTCGCCGACCGACAGCTTCATGGCCTCGGCGTCGGTGTCGGCGACGAAGACCTCGCGCACCATCCGCCAATCCTGGCGATTGGGCTTGCGGCCGGTCTTCGCCGCGCCGGCCTCCACCGATTCCCAGTGCGCCGCGACGTAACCCGGATTGAGGTTGAGACTCATGGGAATGTAGCCGTGCTCGCCCGCGAGCTTCAGGGTGTCCGAGCTCTTGTTCAAGCCTGCCACGCCGATCGGCGGGTGCGGCGCCTGCAGCGGCTTCAGATGCGGCTTGAGGAAGCCGAACATCGTCTCGGGCTTGTTCACCGTCCAGAATTTGCCCTTGTGGGTGAACGGCGCGTCCTCGGACCACAGCCGCAGGATGATCTCGAGCGACTCCCGCGTCATATCGCGGTTCTGTCCCGCCATGCCGTCGACATTGAACATCGCCCAGTCGCTGGGCAGGCCGCTGGCGGCAACGCCGAAGTTCAAGCGGCCGCCGGACAGGTGATCGAGCATCGCGATGCGGTTCGCGAGCTCAGCCGGATGGTGATACGGCAGCAGAAATCCGCCCGGGCCGATGCGGAGGTTCTTGGTTTGACGGAAGCCCTCGACCACGAGGAGGTCAGGCGCGGGATGCGGCTCCCAGGGGGCGGTGTGGTGCTCGCCGATCCAGGCTTCCTGGTAGCCGAGCTCGTCGAGCCAGCGCAGGACCTGCAGGTCCCAGTCGTGGCCTTCCTTCAAGCCGCATTCCGGCGGATGCGAAGGCATCGCGAAATAGCCGAGTTCCATGGCGTGTCCTCCTGATTTCGTTTCTCGCCCCCAACAGTCTCCACGTCTGAAGGCTATATCGTGGCCGTTCCGTCCGAAAGGAGCATTGTCAAGCAGAAGCCCCGCGGTCTCGCCTCTACCCGCGCTCTGTTCAAGGCTGCTAAGCAGGGCGACTGGCGCATGAGGGGCGGAGACAAGACTGAGGAACGTGACCGAGAACGACACAAGACAGAGTCCACCCGACCGACACTCGCGACTGCCGCCACAGGCCGACTTCTGGCGGCTGTGGCTCGTCGGCCTCGTGATGTTCGCGGTGCGCTGGATCGAGCTTCTCGTGGTGGGCATCTACGCCTACCAGGTCACCGGCTCTGCCTTCATCGTCACCATGCTGACGTTGCTGCGCATCCTGCCGATGGCGCTGTTTGGCGCCTTTGCGGGCGCTGCCACCGACTGGGTCGACCGCAGGCTGGCGCTGATTGTCGTTCTCCTGCTGACGCTCGTGACCTCGGCCGCGATGGCGGCGCTGTCGCTCGCGGGCCGGCTCGAAATTTGGCATCTCGCCGTGTCTTGCTTCATCAACGGGGCGGTCTGGGCGACGGACATGTCGCTACGCCGGATCATGATCGGCGAAATCGTCGGCGTCGAGCGCATGGCGACCGCCATGGCGCTGGACGCCGGCGCCAGCAATGCGAGCCGCATGTTGGGACCCGTTCTCGGCGGCGTGCTGCTCGCCACCGCCGGCATCCAGGCGGTCTTCGTTTTGAGCGTTGTCCTCTATCTGGTCGCCATCGGTGCGGTGTTCGGTCTGCGCTATCGCAACCAGGTGGCGCCGGTCGCGGCCGTGTCGATGCTGGGCCGCATCGGCGAGAGCCTGCGCGAAGTGCGCGCCAGCCGTCGCCTCTCCGGCTTCTATGCGGTGACGGCCATCTTCAATATCTGCGGTTGGCCGTTCTACAGTCTCATCCCTGTCATCGGCAAGGACGACCTGCGGCTCGGCCCCGAAGGCGTCGGCGTGCTCTCGAGCATGGACGGTCTCGGCGCGATGATCGGCGCCGTGTCGGTGATCTTCTTCGCGCGGCCGGCCCACTACCACGCCCTTTATGTCGGCTCGGTTGCGATCTTCCAGTTGCTGCTGATTGGCTTTGCACTCATGTCACAGCCGGCTCTCGCCGGCGCGTTTCTGCTCGCGGCGGGAGTGAGCAGCGCATTTTTTGCCGTCATGCAATCCACGCTCATCTATCGTTCCGTCGTGCCCGCGATGCGAGCCCGGATGCTGGGGCTGTTGTCGGTTTGCATCGGCGTCGGGCCGATCGGCTTCCTGCAGATCGGCCTGCTGGCCGAGGCCTTGGGCGCCAAGCTCGCCATCGTCATCATCGGCGTCGAAGGCCTTCTCGCCTTGCTCTTGACGCTGCCCCTGTGGCGCGCGACGGACGACAGCCATTCGCGGGAGGCGCGACAGTCCCGCGCGGTGGACAATTCCGATGCGCGTGGTCCGAAGGAATGACGTCACTGACCAGTCCACGATCCATTCCGTGATGCAACGATGGAGACGACGATGAGCGGTGCCGACCCTTCGCTGCGCGATCTGCTTGCCACTGTCGAAACGGAGCGCGCAAAGATCTTCGACGCCGCGCGGGCGGATGTTATGCAGCGCCTGAACGAGCGCGGGCGGCTCAGTGCACGACAGCGCATCGAGGAGCTCGTCGATCGCGGCAGCTTTGCGGAGATCGGCGGGCTCGTGGCTGTCGAGACCGTCCCTGGTGGCGGGCTGGCGCGCGAGCGCGCTCCGGCCGATGGCGTGGTGATCGGCACGGCGCGCATCGACGGTCGGCCGGTCGCTGTCATGTCCCAGGACTTCAGCGTCTTCGGCGGCAGCGTCGGCAGGCTCGGCAGCGTCAAGACCCAGCGCATTCTCAAGATCGCCATTCGTCGCGGCATGCCGCTCGTCATGCTTTTGGACGGCGGCGGCCATCGCATCCAGGACGGTCAGAACTCACGGTATTTCGCCAATGCCAACTCCATGTTCCACGACATGGCCCGCGCGTCCGGCTGGATCCCGATGGTCGCGCTCGTCCTCGGCGCCGGCTTTGCGGCGCCGACGAACTATGCGGGCCTCGCCGAGTTCGTCGTGATGGTCCGCGGCCTTTCCTCGATGGGGCTTGCCGGACCCGCGCTCGTCAAGGCAGGCACAGGCGAGGAGATCGACACCGAGGGGCTCGGCGGCGCGCCAATGCAAGTCGACAAGCAAGGGCTGGCGGACCTCGGCGTCGCAAGCGAGCACGAGGCCTTCGCTGCGGCGCGGCGCTTTCTCTCATTTCTTCCCGGCAATGCGCGCGCGCCGCTGCCGCTCGACACCGTCGCCGATGCGCCTGAGGGCGCCGACCGAGCGCTCCTCGACATTCTCCCCGCATCGTTGCGGCGCTCCTACGACATGCGCAAGATCATCGCAGCCATTGCGGACGACGGCAGTGTATTCGAGCTGAAGCCGACCTTTGCCGGCAACATCCTTACGAGCTTCGCGCGGCTCGCTGGTCGCCCCGTCGGCTTCATCGCCAACCAGCCGCTGCGCGTCGGCGGCATCCTCGACGCCAATACGTGTGACAAGGGAGCGCATTTCATCGCGCTCTGCGACGCCTTCGGGTTGCCGCTGATCTCGCTCATTGACGTGCCGGGCTTCCTCATCGGCTCGCCGGCAGAACGAACGACGCTCGGACGTCGCAGCGCCAAGCTCCTCCATGAATGGGGTCATGCGACTGTCCCGCGCATCTCGATCATCGTGCGCAAGGGCTTCGGCCTCGGCTATCTCGCCATGGCCGGCGGCCGCTCGTTTGACGCCGATGCCTGCTTCGCGTGGCCGTCGGCGCAGATCTGCGCCATGTCAATCGAGGGCGCCATCGACGTGGCGTTCCGCAAGGAGTATCTGAAGGCGCCCGACCCGACAGCGCGGCGCCAGGAGATGATCGCCGCGACGCGCGCCGAGACGGTTGCGGTCAAGGCGGCCGAAGGCTTCGGTGTCGACGATGTCATCGATCCGCGCAGCACGCGCGCGCGGCTGATCGACATCCTGGCGCAGACGCCGCCACGCCGCGACAACGACCATCCTCCGAAATTCCGCTCGATCGCCCCGATCTGAGCGATCTTGTCTGCGGCCTTGGGTCTCTTCTGTCGCCCGCGATGCGGCCGCCTAACGGCCGGCGATCTTTTGGCGCAAGCGGTTCTCCTGCTCGACGAGTTCGGGCGTCAAGGCGTCGCCGAAATCCGCAGCCTCATAGAACGGCCGAATCTCGATCTCGCTCGGGCCGGGCATCGGATTGGGGCAGCGCTTCACCCACTCAACGGCCTCGGCAATGTCCTTGACTTGCCAGATCCAGAAGCCGGCGATCAGCTCGCTCGTCGCCGCGAAGGGTCCGTCCTTGACGGTGCGCTTGGCGCCGTCGAAGGCCACGCGCTTGCCCTTGGATGACGGATGCAGGCCATCGCCGGCCAGCATGATCCCGGCCTTGACCAGTTCCTCGTTGTACTTGCCCATGGCCTCGAACATCTCGGTCGTGGGCATCATGCCCGCTTCACTGTCCTTCGTGGCCTTGACGATAACCATGACGCGCATCGTGTCGTCTCCTATCATTCTGGGCGCCCCGCGCTCCCGCTTTTCATACGACAAACGCGCGGCGGCCCGATGGTGTGCCGCCGGCAACTTTGTGGCGAGCGGAAGCGCTAGTGCATGATCCCGAAAGGTGTGCGCGGTTTTCGGACAAAATTCATGCACAAAATCAGAGGATCTAGAGCGCGCCAGTGCTTGCTTCTCAATCGCATCACGCTCAAGTCTCAGCCAGCGCCTGGTCGAGGTCGGCGATGAGATCTTCGGGATCCTCGAGGCCGATCGACAGGCGCACCACTTCCGAGCCCGCGCCGGCCTGCGTCCGCTGCTCGTCGGTGAGCTGGCGGTGCGTGGTCGAGGCGGGATGGATGACGAGGGAGCGGGTGTCGCCGATATTGGCGAGGTGGGAGAAGAGCTGCAGATTCGATACCAGCTTGATGCCGGCGTCGTAGCCGCCCTTGAGGCCGAAGGTGAAGACCGCGCCGGCGCCCTTGGGCACGTATCTCTTGGCGAGTGCATGGTACTTGTCCGACGGCAGCCCAGGATAGCTCACCCATGAAATGGCTTTGTGCGTCTCCAGATGCCGCGCCACCGTCAGGGTCGAGTCCGACTGGCGCTGCATCCTGAGCGGCAGAGTCTCGATGCCGGTGAGGATCAGGAAGGCGTTGAAAGGCGACAAAGCCGGGCCCATGTCGCGCAGGCCGAGCACGCGGGTGGCGATGGCGAAGGCGAAATTGCCGAAGGTCTCGCCCAGCACCATGCCGCCATATTCCGGGCGCGGCTTCGACAGCATCGGATAGCGGTCGTCGCCAATCCAATTGAACTTGCCGCCGTCAACGATGACGCCGCCGATGGAGTTGCCATGGCCGCCCAGGAACTTGGTGGCCGAATGCACGATGATGTCGGCGCCGTGCTCGAAGGGCCGCCACAGATAGGGGGTGGCCATGGTGTTGTCGACGATGAGCGGCACGTTGGCCTTCTTGGCCACCTTGGCGATGGCCTCGATGTCGACGATGACGCCGCCCGGATTGGCGATGGACTCGACGAAGATCGCCTTGGTGCGGGGCGACAGGGCTCGCTCGAAGTTCGACGGGTCGTCGGTCTCCGCCCAGACGACGTTCCAGTTGAAGTTCTTGTAGGAGTGATTGAACTGGTTGATGGAGCCGCCATAGAGCTTGCGCGCGGCGATGAACTCGTCGCCCGGCTGCAACAGCGCGTGCATGACCAGGAACTCGGCGGCGTGGCCGGATGCCACGGCGAGCGCGCCAGTGCCACCTTCGAGCGCCGCGACGCGCTCCTCGAGCACCGCGTTGGTCGGGTTGCCGATGCGGGTGTAGATGTTGCCGAAAGCCTGCAGGCCGAACAGCGAAGCGGCGTGGTCGACATCGTCGAACACGAAGGACGTGGTCTGGTAGATCGGCGTGGCGCGCGCGCCGGTGGCCGGATCGGGCTGCGCGCCGGCATGGATGGCAAGGGTGTTGAAACCAGGCTCACGGTCGGCCATCAGCTGCTCCTCAACAGGGACGGGTTGCTTTAGGGGCGCCAGGGGAGGGCGTCAAACCTTAGGGCCCCGGGGGCCCGCGGCGCCTTGGTCGGACGATGCCATGGCTCCCCCGCGCCTGACGACGAAACGACGGCCTTTTAAACCCGGCCCTCGTCCGCCAGTGCGATCAGGTGATCCCGCATGACCCGCAGAATGGCATCGGAGCGCCTCGGATCCGTCATCACCCGCGCCAGCGCCAGGGCGCCGACCATGGCGCTCACCGCGACGATGGCCTTGCTGTCGTCCTCCTGGTCGAGGGCGCTCGCCACACGCGCGATATAGCTCTCCACGTGTTCTCCCATGATGGTGCGGGAGCGCTTGTCCGCTCGGCCGACGTTCGGACGCGAGCGCCGGAATGGCGCAACCCGTCTTGCGGGCGTCACGGTGCGTTCGGCTCAAATAGTTCAGCAGCATTGCCGAGAAAGTGCGCGGCTTGTCGGGTTCAAGCGACGCGCGCGCGGCGGCCTCGCCCTCCACGAGGGCTCGCTTGAGTGCCTCGGCGAGCAGATCGGATCGGGAGGCGAAGTGGCCGTAGAAGCCTCCGTGCGTGAGATTTGCGCGGTGCATCAGCCCGGCGACGCTGATTGACTCCAGCCCGCTCTCCCTGATCTGCGCCGCGGCTTCTCTCAAAATCCGCTCGCGGTTCCGCGCCTTTTCCGCCTGTGAATGGCCCATGGCCCTGCCTTCGCCGAGTCGCTCTTGACGCTCTGGATGATATACGTCATTTATCTGGATGACGAGCATCATGCAGAATTGGCGTACTCGCCGCAAGATGGCCGGCGCAGCCTTCTGCAGCGCGCTGCCGCAGCAGGGGCGGGGAAGCGGGGGAGGAGCGGATGTCGAGCGCGGCGATGGAGGGGCGTGTCGAGCATGAACGCCACGACCGCATACTGAAGAATCGTCATCAATAACCCGGCCAAGAAGAATGCCTTCAGCCCCGAGATGATGGAGCAGCTGTCGGATGCTTTCACGCTGCTCGATCGCGACGCCGATCTTTGGGTCGGCGTTCTTTGTGCGGAGGGCGACAATTTCACCGCCGGGCTTGATATGCCGAAGTTCTTTGGGCCGAACGCCACGCGCACGCCGCGGCCCGAGGGCAATATTGACCCGTTTGGCCTCGCAAACCGGTGCCGCAAGCCCGTCGTCACCGCCGTGCAGGGCATCGTCTTCACTGTTGGCATCGAGATGATGCTGGCAGGCGACATCGTCGTTGCCGCCGATGGTTGCCGCTTTTGTCAGATGGAGGCAAAGCGCGGCATCGCGCCGCTGGGCGGTGCGCATTTCCGTTACATCGGCCGCGCCGGCTGGGGGAACGCCATGTATCACCTGATGCAGTGCGATGAGTTTTCCGCTCAGGAGGCTTATCGCATCGGCTTGGTGCAGGAGGTCGTTCCGGCGGGCCGGCAGATCGACCGCGCCATGGAGATCGCGCGGATCATTGCCCGCAACGCGCCACTCGGAATCCAGGTCACCAAGGAGGCCGCGCGCGCCTTCACTGAGGCGGGTGAGGAAGCGGCGATCGCCTTCGTGCCTCGCATCCGCGAGCGCGTGCTGAATACTGCCGATGCTGCGGAAGGCATCAAGTCTTTCGTCGATCGGCGCGAGGCCCGCTTCACAGGCGCCTGACGGTGTCGCTCTCAGACGCTGGGAAGGTCAACCAGGAGGATGGGACGCCCTTCTACACCTGCTTTGCGGGTTGAATATTGAGCGTGTCTTGCACCGGCCAATGCGACGAAAGGTGATTGAGGGAGGTGATGTGATGAAAGCACTCGATTTCTATTTCGATTACCGCAGCCCCTACAGCTACCTGGCGCATTCGCAGCTCGAGCGGCTGGGCGCGGCCGTGACGTACCACCCGTTCGACATCCTCAGTCTCATGAAGCAGGTCGAGAACGTGCCGACGAGCGTCCTCTGCAAGCCGAAGAGCCGCTACCTCCGCGAGGATCTGGGACGGTGGGCGGCGCGCTACGGCGTTCCCTTCCAGCGCAACCCGCTCGCCGGCGAAACCGATGGCCGCCGGCTGCTCCGGGCGACGCTGGCGGCCGGCAAGGTTGGTGCGATGGCCGCGGCGACGGCGGCGATCTTCAAGGCCAATTGGGGCACGCCGCAGCCGCTGCGCTCGGCGGATGAGATCGCCAAGGTGCTGGCAGATGCCGGCGTCGATGCCGGCGCGGTCAAGCCGCTCATCGATGCGCCGGACACCGATCGCGCCCTCGACGAGGCCACGACCGCCGCCGTGGCGCGCGGCTTGTTCGGCGCACCCACCTTCTTCGTGGGCGAGCAGATGTTCTTCGGCAACGACCGACTCGAATTTGTGCGCGCCAGCCTGGCGAAGGCGGCCGCATGAAGCCGCTCGCCATCATCACCGGCGTCGGGCCGGGCACCGGCACGGCCCTCGTTCGCCGCTTCCATGGCGGCGGCTATCGTGTCGCCATGCTGGCCCGCAATGAGACGCGGCTCTCGGAACTGGACCGCGAGCTTCCAGATGCCTTTGCAAAGCCGTGCGACGTTGCCAATCCCGCCGCGCTGCAAGCCACCCTCGCGGCGATCGAGGCCGAGGCGGGCGTGCCAAAGGTCGTCATCCACAACGCGGTCGGCGGCGCCTTCGGCAGCTTCCTCGATGTTGCGCCTGAGGTCCTAGAACGAAACTTTCAGGTCAACGTCATGGCACTTTTCCACCTGGCGCGTTGGGCGTCGCCTCGGATGGCGACAGGAGAAGGCGGTGCACTGATCTGCACGGGCAACACATCCGCCGTGCGCGGCCGCGCCAACTTTGCGGGCTTTGCACCTACCAAGGCTGCGCAGCGAATCCTTGCGGAGTCCATTGCGCGTGCGATGGGCCCTAAGGGCGTCCACGTCGCCTATCTGCTGATCGACGCGGTCATCGATGTCCCGTGGGCGCGCGAGCGGTACAAGGACAAACCCGATAGCTTCTTCATCCAGCCGGCAGCGATCGCTGACGAGGTTTGGCACGTCGCGCACCAGCCGCAATCGGCTTGGTCGTTCCTGACCGAGGTCCGGCCCTTCGGCGAGGTTTGGTAGTCGCCTGACTAGGGCTTCGAAAGCACCTCGCACTCACGCGCCGTGAAGACGTGCGGCGAGCGCACATGCTCGGGCCGCACGCCGACACCGATCAGCCAGGCGGGGAGGCGCCGCAGGACCGGGTAGCGCTGGAACAGCTTCAGGAAGCCGGGCGGGGTGATCTTGCCGCGGCTCGCCAGCACGCGCGAGATGAGCCGCTTCTGCACCGTCGTCTGCATGAATTGAATGACGCGGGTCGGCCACATCCGGCGCTTTTCCACCGCCGCCAGATGCGCGTCGGTCACCGCCTTCTGCCGCAGCGGCACGGCCAGGATGTTGGCGGCCGCCACCGCGTCCTGGATGGCGAGGTTGATGCCGACACCGCCGATGGGCGACATGGCGTGCGCCGCGTCGCCGATGAACAGCAGGCCCGGCCGATGCCAGCGCGTCAGGCGATCGACCGCGACGGTGAGCAGCTTCAGGTCTTCCCAGGCCGCAATCTCGCCGACGCGGTCGTGCAGGAATGGCGCGAGCCCGACGATCTCCTCCTTCAAGGCGGGCAGGCCGGCGGCCTTGAGCGTCTCGAGCGAGCCTTTGGCGATGACGAAGGCACATTGCCAATAGTCGCCGCGATTGAGCATGACGAAGATGCGGCCCGCCTCGATGTAGCCGCCGGTATTGTCGGGATCGCCAGGCTTGCGCGACAGCCGGAACCACAGCACGTCCATGGGCGCGCCGAGATCCTCGACCTTGAGGCCGGAGGCGTCGCGCAGATCGGAGCGGCGGCCGTCGGCGCCGATGACCAGGTCGGCCATCACCGTCATGGGTCCGTCCGGCGTCCTGGCGCGAACGCCGATGACGCGGCCGTCCGCCTCGATCAGCGCCTTGGCCTTGGTGTTCATCATGAGCCGGAAGCTCGGATAGCGCGCTCCCTGCCGCGCCAGGAAATCGAGAAAGTCCCATTGCGGCATCAGCACCATGAATTTGGCGTGCGTCGGCACGTGGCGGAAATCGGCGAGCGGCAAGGGCTCGCCGCCGACCCTGCCGGAGAGCGTCTCGACTTTCTGGTGCGGCAGCGTCAACAGCTCGTCGAGGAGGTCGAGGTCGTGCATCACGTCGAGAGTGGAGGGGTGGATGGTGTCGCCGCGAAAGTCGCGCAGGAAGTCGGCGTGCTTCTCGAGCACCATGACGTCAACGCCGGCGCGGGCGAGCAGGAAGCCCGCCATCATGCCGGCCGGGCCGCCGCCGGCGATCAGGCACGTGACGCTGAGAATCCGCCATCGCCATCACCTCAAGTCTGCGACGTCCGCTTCAGGCCTGGCCGGTCGATGGTGAGCTTCTGGAAGCCCTTGCCGGCCATGGCGGGCTTTTTGGCCGAGAGGATACGCGAGTTGACGCCCTGCCAGGAAATCTCGCCGGAGAGCCGGCCGTACTCGATCTTCGGGCAGCGGTTCATCACCACCTTGAGGCCGGCCGCTTCCGCCTTGGTGGCGGCGGCATCGTTGCGCACCGTGAGCTGCATCCACAGCACCTTCGGCTGCGGACGAAGCGCGAGCGCCTCGTCGGTGATGCCGGCGGCGGCCTGCGAGTTGCGGAAGATCTCCACCATCTCGACGGGGCGGGGGATGTCGGCGAGCCGCGCATAGACTTGCTTGCCCAGGATGGTCTGGCCGGCGAGCCCGGGATTGACCGGGATCACGTCATAGCCGCGCTCGGTGAGATACTTGAAGACGATGAAGCTCGGCCGCACCGGATTGGGCGAGGCGCCGACCAGCGCAATGGTCTTCACGCCCTTCAGGATGCCGCGGATGTAGTCGTCGGGGTAAGTCTCGTGATTCATCCGCTCAACGGTCTTCCCATGTGGGCTGGCGCTTTTCGACGAAGGCGCCAATGCCTTCCTGTGCGTCGCGCGTCAGCATGTTCTCGACCATGACGCGCGAGCAATGCGCGTAGGCCTCGGCCAGCGGCAAATGCTGCTGGGCGTGGAAGGCACGCTTGCCGATCGTCACGATCAGGGCCGATTTGGCCGCGACGGTCGCGGCAAGGCGGCGCGCCCCGGCGAGGGCGCCACCCTTCGGCACGACGCGGTTGACGAGGCCGATGCGATGGGCCTCGGCGGCCGAGATCATCTCGCCGGTGAGCAGCATCTCCATGGCGTGCTTGGGCGCCACGTTGCGCGACAGCGCCACCATGGGGGTCGAGCAGAAGAGACCGATATCGACGCCAGGCGTGGCAAAGCGCGCGTCAGCGCCGGCGACAGCGAGATCACAGGTGGCAACGAGCTGGCAGCCCGCGGCGCTGGCAACGCCTTCGACGGCGGCGATGACCGGCTGCGGCAGGTTGACGATCTTCTGCATCATGACCGAACAGCGGTCCATGATGTCGGCATAGTAGGCGCGGCCGCCATCGGCGTCGGCGAAGCGCGCGGTCATCTCCTTGAGGTCGTGGCCGGCCGAGAAGGCCGGGCCGTTGGCCGCGATGATGACGGCGCGCACGCCCTCGTCGGCCGCGATGCCGTCGAGCTCGGCGCTGAGCGCATCGAGCATGGCCTCCGACAGGGGGTTGCGGGTCTCCGGGCGGTTGAGGGTGAGGGTGGCGATGCCGGCTTCGTCGGCGCGCAGCAATGGCGGTGCCGCCGCCTCGCGCCTTGCCTGAACGGCCATCCCGATTCTCCCTGATCCTTGTTGGCGAGGCTATTGTCGGACGACCGGGCATGTGCTGCAACCGCTACCTATGCATGGAGATAAGCGTCCCAAACAGCCGGTCATGACGGCCGCCGAGGTTACGGCCTTCCTGGCGCGCGACTTTCCGCAGCTCAACAGCGCCTTTTCGGTCGAGGCAGTGGGCCCGCTCAGCGCGCGCATGCGCTGCAAATACGACGAGGGCCAGTTGAGGCCCGGGGGGACCGTTTCCGGCCCCACCATCATGGCGCTGGCCGACGTCGCGCTCTATGTGGCGGTTCTCGCCAATATCGGGCCGGTCGGCCTCGCGGTGACAACCAATCTCAGCTTCAACTTCATGCGCAAGGCCGGGCCGGCCGATCTGATCGGCGACTGCACGCTTTTGAAGCTCGGCCGTTCCTTGGCGGTGGGCGAGGTGGCGATCCGCTCCGACGGCATGCCCGACCTCGTCGCGCACGCCACCGCCCAAGACGTGAGAGCGAAGCTTATCGCGGGCTAGAGGCGTGTGGCCGAGCTCGGGGGCGCACGGAACGCTAGTCGTTGTCCCGCCGCTTCGTCATGTCATAGAACTTTCTGACGCCCTCGTGGCGCGAGGCTATCGAGAACAACTGATTTGAAGCGCCGACCACCAGGGTGGCGCGGTCGGTGATCTGCTTCGACAGTGAGGAGGCGAGCTCGGCCGCCTCTTTGCTGCGGAGCACGGTGTCTTCCATTGTCTCCAGAGCGGCCGCCACCGTCGCGGCGTTTTCGGCCGCGCCGCTCGAGGCTGCCGCGATGTGATGACAGGCCTGAGCCTGCTCTTCGACGCCAACCACCAGGGATTGTGCCAGCGTGGCGATCTCGCCGATGACCGCGCTGGTGGCACGGATCTCGTCCGCCGAGCGCAAGGTTTCTTGGCGCACGGCTGCAATCTGCCGGCTGATTTCCCCCGTGGCCTGGGAGGTCTGCGCCGCGAGGCCCTTGACCTCGGCGGCCACGACCGCAAAGCCGCGGCCGGCCGCACCCGCCCGCGCCGCCTCGATGGTGGCGTTGAGGGCCAGGAGGTTCGTCTGCCCGGCCACGCCGGCGATGAAGTCGACCACGGACCCGATCCGTTCGACGGCCTCTGACAACGCCTTGATGGTGAGGTTGGAGCGTTCTGCTTGCTCGACCGCCTGGCTCGCTTTGGCGGTCCCGGTGCCGACCTGCGAATGTATGTTTCTGATGGATGCCATCAACAACTCGGACGACGAAGCGATGGTGCCCGTGTTGGCGGCGGTATCCTCGGCCGCTTTCGCCGCCCTGGCGGTCTGCGCCGTTGCCGCGCTGGCCAGCGAGGTCAACTCTTGCGCGTTGCTCTCGAGCGCCTTCACAGCCGAGTCTGGAGTTCTTGCGAATGCTATCGAGGGACGTACCGAACTCGCCGATCGCCTGGCCGAGTTCGTTACCCTCCTCGGCAGCCTTGCGCGTGGCTGCTTGATAGTGCAACGCCACTGCCTGGGCGGCATCGAGCATGAGGATGCGGGTCACCACGTCGAGCACGCTGAAGGCGTGCCGCCATGTCCAGCGGCTGCGGCGGCCGAGACTCTCCTGGAAATGGGTGATGATGGACTGCGCGACCGAGCCACGCGTGCGCAGATCCATGCCGAGCTCGATTTCGAGACGCACGCGCTCCTTGGCGTCGGCGATGAACTGCTCGTCAAACGGATTGAGGAACAGCTTCTGGGTGAAACGGATATTGATGTCGCGCCACAGCCGCTCCTTCTCGGTCACGAGATCGATATGGAAGGGCGTGAACTTCTCGACCTTGGCGAAATGCCGGTCGAGGGCGCCGTGCAGGATCGGGGCGAGCTCTCGCCATGCCTCCGGCCGCGCCGCGAGGATTGCGCCGTCGATCTCGTACATGTCGAGGCCGTACTGCCACGAGCGGGAGAGGGGCATTGCGAACTCTTTTCCGGCGGCCACGATGCGCCTGGATTTTTAAGAAATGGTGGACCCTGGCGGGTCTTGCGGGCTGGCCACCCGCGTTTGCAGGCGCCCCGTGGGGTCGTCGCGCGGCCAGCCGGGACGATCGGCAGAAGACATCGCGGTATTATAGTACCGTATAGTCTAATTTATTGAAAACGCTAGGCTTGATCCGGCGGTCCAGACCGAATGGTGGTTGACCGCGCCTCCGGCTTCGGCTACACGCCCGGACCTCCAGCGGAAATGCGGACCAAGACCATGAAAACCTATTCGGCGAAGGCCGCCGAGGTGGACAAGAAGTGGGTGCTGATTAACGCCGACGGTCTCATCGTCGGGCGGCTCGCCACCCTCGTTGCGCTGCGCCTGCGCGGCAAGCACAAGCCCACCTTCACGCCGCATGTCGATTGCGGCGACAACGTCGTCGTCATCAACGCCGACAAGGTGGTGTTCACCGGCCGCAAGCGCGAGCAGAAGGTCTACCACCACCACACGGGCTATATCGGCGGCATCAAGGAGCGCTCGGCGCGCTCCATCCTCGAGGGCAAGTTCCCGGAGCGCATCGTCGAGAAGGCCGTGGAGCGCATGCTGCCGCGCACGCCGCTCGGCCGCCAGCAGCTCAGCAATCTGCGCGTCTACAAGGGCGACAAGCATCCGCACGAGGCGCAGCAGCCGAAGCCCCTCGATATCGCCGCCATGAACCGTAAGAATGCGAGGACCGCCTGATGGCCGAGACCCTCCAGAGCCTCTCCGACCTCAAGGCGCCCCCTGGAGCCACGGCTCCGACCGACGCCCCAAAGCACGAGAAGAAGGTCGACAAGCAGGGCCGCGCCTACGCCACCGGCAAGCGTAAGGACGCAACGGCGCGCGTCTGGATCAAGCGGGGTGCCGGCCAGATCGTCGTCAACAAGCGGGCGCTCGACGTCTATTTCGCCCGGCCGGTGCTGCGCATGATCCTGCAGCAGCCGCTGGTGCTGACCAACCGCGTCGGCCAGTACGACGTGACGGTGTCGGTCGACGGCGGCGGCCTCTCGGGCCAGGCGGGCGCGGTGCGCCACGGCCTCTCCAAGGCGCTCACCTATTTCGAGCCGGAGCTGCGCACGGTGCTGAAGAAAGAGGGCTTCCTCACCCGCGACAGCCGCGTCGTCGAGCGCAAGAAGTACGGCCGCAAGAAGGCCCGCCGCTCGTTCCAGTTCTCGAAGCGGTAATCTTCGGCAGAGAGGCAGTCCCGCGCGTCATCCCGGGCGAGCGAGCGGCGGCGCATGATCCCGAAAAGTTGCAGACTTTTCGGATGAGATCATGCGCAAAATGCGAGCGAGACCCGGGACCCATTCCGAACATTTCCAGTTGTCGAGATCGCGGAATGGGTCCCGACTCTCCGCGATGCTGCGCATCGCTTCGGCCGGGATGACCGCCCAGTCCTCGCGATGACCCCCCTCAACCATCCCGCCGTCCACAAGGCTTTCCGCCAGGCCGTCAACATGACGCCGGGGGCCATCGAGAAGTGGCTCCGGACCGACGCCAGCAAGGC
This sequence comes from uncultured Alphaproteobacteria bacterium, assembly GCA_963812775.1. GTDB lineage: Bacteria > Pseudomonadota > Alphaproteobacteria > Rhizobiales > Beijerinckiaceae > CAWEWH01. The sequence continues at coordinate 1,136,727 of CAWEWH010000007.1, read as the reverse complement.
GGTCGGCTTCGTCCGCCGCGGCGAGACCGAGTCGGTCGGGCGCCAGTCGGGCAGGCGCATCGTCGCCATCCTGCGCAAGAACAAGACAGCGCTCACCGACGCCGACTACGCGCATATGCGCAAGGTCGTCGGCTACGTGAAGCGCCACCTGGCGCAGCGTCCGCGCGGCGACGTGACCCGGGCACGCTGGCGCTATTCGCTGATGAATTGGGGCCATGATCCGCTGAGACGAAGGCGCGTCACGTCGCGAGCTTCAGGCCGATGATCCCCGCCACGATGAGCCCGATGCACGCAAGCCGCAGCGCCGTCGCCGGCTCGGCGAATAGCACGACGCCGAGGGCGGCCGTCCCGATCGTGCCGATGCCGGTCCACACCGCGTAGGCCGTCCCCACCGGCAGCGACTTCAGCGCCAGGCCGAGCAACCCGAGGCTGACGATCATGCTGAGCGCGGTGAGCAGCGAGGGGAGGGGACGCGAGAACCCGTCCGTGTATTTGAGCCCGACGGCCCAGGCGACCTCGAACAGGCCGGCGACGAAAAGGGCGATCCACGCCATGGCGGCACCTCAAGCTTGCGGGTCGTCCCGGCCATGTTCGGGGAATGCGAGGTCGTCCTTGCGCCTCGCATGTGGGGAGGCGGCCGGCGCAATGAAAGGGGCCGCGGCTTGCTCATCCGCCCCCGGCCGGTATGTTCGCGCCAGGAGCACGCCTTGGCCGACGATCCGAGCCCGACCGACAACGCCTTTCTGGGCCCGCTCAAGGGCGGATCGATGGAACCGACCTTCTCGGGCGCGCTGTCGTTCATGCGCCGGCGCTATTCGCGCGAGCTCGAAGGCGTCGACGCGGTGGTGTGGGGGGTGCCGTTCGACTCCTCGATGTCCAACCGGCCGGGCGCGCGCTTTGGCCCGCAGGCCATTCGCCGCGCCTCCGCCATCTTCGACGGCGACCCGCAATTCCCCTCCGGCCTCGACCCCTACGCGGTGATGAGCGTCATCGACTACGGCGACTGTTTCATCGACTACAACCATGTCGCCAAGATCCCGGCCGCCATCGAGCGGCAGGCGCGCGCCATCCTCGAGGAGGGCTGCCATCTCGTCACCCTGGGCGGCGATCACTTCGTCACCCTGCCGCTGCTGAGAGCGCATGTCGCCATGCACGGACCGCTGGCCCTCGTCCAGTTCGATGCCCACCAGGACACGTGGGAGGACGACGGCAGCAAGATCTCGCATGGCACCTTCGTGACACGCGCCGAGATGGAGGCGTTGATCGATCCGGCGCATTCCATCCAGATCGGCGTGCGCACCGTGGCGCCCGACGATTTCGGCATCGAGATCATCGACGCCTACGAGGCGCGCAGCCTTGGGCCAGCCGGCATTGCCGAGCGCATCATGGCGCGCGTCGGCGAGACGCCCGCCTATCTCACCTTCGACATCGACGCCCTCGATCCCGCCTTCGCGCCCGGCACCGGCACGCCGGTCACCGGCGGGCTCGTTGCGGTGGACGCGCTCATGGCGCTGTGGGCGGTGCGCGGCCTCGATTGGCGCGGCATGGACGTGGTGGAGGTGTCGCCGCCTTACGACCACGCCGACATCACGGCCATCGCGGCCGCCGGCATCGTGCAGCACTACATGCAGATGCTCGCCGAGAAGGCGGGACACTGAGGCATGCGGCTCAATCGCGACGAGCTGCAGCGCCTGTGCAGCACCTTTCCCCGCATCGCCATGGACCAGGTGGTGCCGAGCCTCAAGCATGCCGCCGTCGCCCTGACGGTTGTCGAGCGCGAGGGCGAGACGGCCTTCGTGCTAACCCGGCGCACCAGCCGGCTCTCGTCGCATGGCGGACAGTTTGCGCTGCCGGGTGGGCGCTGCGACGAGGGCGAGACGGCCATCGAGGCGGCGCTGCGCGAGCTCGAGGAGGAGATGGGTCTGAAGTGCAACGCCGAAGATGTGCTCGGGCTCCTCGACGACTATCCGACGCGCTCGGGCTATCTCATCACGCCGGTCGTGGTGTGGGGGGGCCATGACCCGATGCTGACGCCGAACCCCAAGGAGGTCGCGAAGGTGCACTACGTCAAGCTCGCCTCCATCGCCGAACCGGATCGCGTCGAATTCTTCACCATCCCGCAGAGCGACCGCACGCTGATCCGCATCCGCATGGCCGGCGCCAAGGTGCACGCGCCGACCGCCGCCCTCGTGTTCCAGTTCCGCGAGCTCATCGCTGGCCGCACGACGCGGGTGGCCGACCTCGAGCAGCCGGTGTTTGCCTGGCGATGATCGAGCCATGCTCAACGAGCATATCGACACCCTGATCGTCGGCGGCGGCCAGTCGGGTCTGGTGATGAGCCACATGCTCCACGAGCGCGGCTGTCCGCATCTCGTGCTCGAGCGTCATCGCATCGCCGAGCGCTGGCGCAGCGAGCGCTGGGACGGCCTGCGCTTCCAGTTTCCGAACTGGTCGGTGCAGCTCCCGGGCTTTCCTTTTCCTCATGCCGATCCCCACGCATTCGCCACAAGCCAGGAGATTGTCGACTACCTGACCGCCTATGCGGGATTCCTGGCAACGCCTATTCGCTGCGGCGTGGCGGTGACACGCCTGCGGCGCCGCGATGGGCGCGGCGGCCTCCTGGCCGACACGAGCGCAGGCCGGATCGAAGCGGACAACGTTGTCGTGGCGACGGGACCGTACCAGCGGCCTGTCATGCCCGACATGTTGCTGCCGGATGCGGCCGTCTTTCAGGTCCACGCTAACGCCTACAAGGCGCCCGGCCAGCTTCCGCCGGGAGCCGTGCTGGTTGTCGGCGCCGGCGCTTCCGGCACGCAGATCACCGAAGAGCTCGTTGACGCCGGCCGCCGCGTCTATCTTTCCGTCGGCCAACATCGCCGGCTGCCGCGCCGCTATCGCGGCCGCGATCTCGTCTGGTGGCTTGTGGCCCTCGGCCTCGACAAGACCCCATCGGAACAGCGCGGACCGGATCGCTCGCTGCCGCTCATCACCGGGGCCCATGGCGGCTACACCATCGACTTCCGGCAGATCGCGGCACGCGGTGTCGCCCTGTTGGGCAAGCTGGTCGCGGCGCGCGACGGCATGGTGGAGTTTGCCGACGACCTGGCGCAGAGCCTCGCCTACGGAGACGAAGCCTATTTCGGCTTCATCGAGGCGGCGGATGCGCATGTCGCCCGGCACGGGCTCGACATGCCGGAGGAGGCGGCCGACCGCCCGAGGCTGCCTGTGCCGGCATGCGTGACCCATCCCACACGGCGCCTCGACCTCGAAGCCGCGGGCATCCGCTCGGTCATCTGGGCGACAGGCTACGGCTATGACTACAGCTGGATCGACATGCCGGTGCTCGACGCCGACGGGGAACCGCGTCACCACCGGGGCGTCGCCGAAGTCCCGGGTCTCTACTTTCTGGGCCTGCAATGGCTGACCAAAAGGACCTCGTCCTTCCTGTCGGGGGTCGGCGACGATGCAGCCGCCTTGGCCGACCACATTGCGGCTCGCCGGTAGGATGCGCTTTTCAGGCGCCACCGTTGCAGAGCGATCGCACGCTGATCCGCGTGGGCAGGCGCCAAGGTGGACGCGCCGACGGTAAGGCTAGCTTGCCGCCTTCCGCGCTAGGTGCGGGCGCAACAAATTCTGCGCCCAGACGCCCACCGGCCATAGCAGCGCCGCGATGGTCATGGCGGCGAGGATGGCGGCAACCGGGCGGCTGAAGAACGGCCAGATGCTGCCGTCCGACTTGATGATGGAGGTGACGAAATTCTGCTCGACCATCGTGCCCATGACGATGCCGAGCACCATGGCGGCGACCGGATAGCCGTTGCGCTCCATCACGAAGCCGATGATGCCGAAAGCTGCCACGGTGATGACCGCGAAGAGATTGTTGCCGGTGGCGAAGGCGCCGACCGCGCACAACAGCACGATAAGCGGCATGACCGAGGCGCGCGGCGCGCGCAGCACGCGACTGGCAGCGCGGATCATGACGATGCCGAGCGGGATCATGATGATGTTGGCCAGGATGAAGATGATGTAGAGCGCGTACATGCTCGACGCGCGTTCGGTGAACAGCGTCGGGCCGGGATTGAGCCCCTTCATGTACAGCACGCCGATGGCGATGGCCGTGATGGTGTCGCCGGGGATGCCGAACAGCAGCGCCGGCACCCAGCCGGACGCGAGGCTCGCATTGTTGCTGGCGCCGGCCTCGATGAGGCCCTCGGGATGCCCGGTGCCGAATTTCTCCGGTTCTTTCGAGAAGCGCTTCGACATCGAGTAGCTGACCCAGGCGGCCATGTCGGCGCCGGCGCCCGGAAGCACGCCGATGATGATGCCGACGATGTTGCCGCGCACCTGCGGCTTCACGTATTTCCGGGTTAGCGCGAGCTGACCCTTGAGGATGCTGCCGAAGCGCCGGTACGGGAGCTTTGGCGGTTCGGCCGTCACCATGGCGCGCATGACTTCGGAGACGGCAAACACGCCGACGAGGGCAGGGATCGGCTCGATGCCCCCGAGAAGGTTCGTGAAGCCGAAGGTGAAACGCGCCGCCCCGGCGGGGTTCTCGATGCCGATGCAGGAGACGAGCAGTCCGATGAGCATGCTGGCGATCGCCTTGACCGGCGAAGAGCGCGCCACCAGCGTCGCGCACATCAGCCCGAGAAAGGCCAGCCAGAAATATTCGAAGGTCGAGAAATTGAGAGCCATGTCGGCGAGCGGCGGCGCGAGCAGCATCAGCGATAGGGTGCCGGCGATACCGCCAAGCGCGCTGAACCAGAGGCCTATGCCGAGCGCGAGCTCCGGCTGGCCTTTTCGCGTCATCGCGTAGGCCTCGTCGGTGTAGGCGGCGGACGCAGGCGTGCCAGGGATGCGCAGGAGTGCGCCGGGAATGTCGCCCGAGAAGATCGCCATCGCGGACGCCGAGATGATGGTGGCGACCGCCGCGATGGGCGAGAGGTAGAACGTCACCGGCACCAGGAGCGCCGTCGCCATGGTGGCCGAAAGGCCCGGCAGCGAACCGACAACGAGGCCGTAGATTGACGACAGCAGGATGGCGATCAGCACCTCGGTCTGGAGCACCATCCGGACGGCTTCGATAAGCGTGCTCATCGGGTGCTCATATGCGGGCGCGCGACGTTGCTCATGGACCTCACCAGGGCGGGGCGACGAGGCCGGAGGGCAGCGGCACGCGCAACAGCTTCGAGAAAACCAGATGCACGAAGAGCGGTCCCCCGATGGCGACCGGAACGGCCAGGCGCAGACGTCCCCCGAGGGCGAGCGCGGCGACAAACACGATCGTGGCGGCGCTGACGAGAAAGCCGAGCCGGTCGACGGACAGGACGTAGAAGAGCAGGAGGGCCGGCGGCACGAGCGCCATCAGGCCGCGCCAGAAACTCACCGGCTGGGTCGCGGCCACGTCAGCGTGGGCGGTGAGGTCGGCCTCCGCCTCCTCCTCGAAATGCCGCCCGACCCCGACGGCGATCAAGCCGCCGCACAGGCATAGCCCCAAGCCGACGACGAGAGGGAAGACGTTGGGCCCGACCTGCTGACCTGGAACTGGCGGCAGGCGTGACCCGCCATAGGCGGCCGCCGCCCCAAGCAGAATGAGGAATGAGCCCGTTACGCGATCGGATAGCCGCATCGAGGGACAATGCCCGCTTCGGGATGGCGCCAAGCCGAAAGCGTCCGTTGTCGGCGCTTCGGCCCGCCTCTCAACTCAGATCTTCGCGCGTCACCCCTTGGCGAGGCCGGCGGCCTTCATGGCGACGCCCATCGCGGTGTTGCCGTCATCCATGAATTTGGCGAAGCCCGCACCGTCGGCCCATTTCACCCCGAAGCCACGATTGGCCATGAACTCGCGGAACTCAGGCGCCTCGTTCACCTTCTTGAGCGCCGCCGTCATGGCCGCGGCGTGTTCGGGGCTGAGACCCTTCGGCCCTGCAAAGCCCCGCCAAGCGCCCGTCGTGTAGTCGATCCCCATTGCCTCCTTGAGGGTCGGCACGTCCTTGAAGGCGGGATTGCGCTCAGTCGACATGACCGCGAGGCTGCGGGCCTTGCCGGCCTCGATCATGGCGCGGGCCTCCGGCACCGAGCAGGTCACGAGGTCGAGGCCTCCGGCTGCCAGATCCTGCATCGCGGGCGCGGCACCATTGAGTGGCACCCAGGCGACGTGGTCCGGCTTCAGCCCCATCGCGGTGAGCCACCCGACGAGCGCGAGATGCCAGATGCCGCCTTGCCCCGTACCGGATGCCTTGAGCTTCCCGGGCGGCGCCGCCTTGATGGCGTCGGCCAGCTCCTTCACGTCCTTGTAGGGGCTCGAGGCGTTGACCTGGATGCCGGGCGGGTCCTCGTTCATGAGCGCCAAGGGCGTGTAGCTGTCGGGCTTGAACTCGGTGAGGCCCTGCCAATGCATCATCGATATTTCGACGGTGATGATGCCGAGCGTGTGCCCGTCTGCCGCCGCGGTGGCGATGGCCGCGTGCCCGACAACGCCCGAGCCGCCGGTGCGGTTGATGACGTTGAACGGCTGCTTCAGCTCCTTCTCCAGCACCGCGGCGACGATCCGCGCCGTCGCGTCCGTGCCGCCGCCCGCACCCCACGGACAGATCACCGTTACGGGCCGGCTCGGCCAGGTTTGCGCACTGGCCGGGCGAAGCCCAAGCGCAAGGGCCGCGCCGGTAGCCGCGCCGCCGGCCAGGACGTTGCGGCGGCTATGTGTCCGGGTCATCGTTTCCTCCATCGTTTTTGCCGAGTGTTTCAACGATGTTACGGCAAAACCGGTGCCGAGACAGCAATTGATGCAGCACATGCGGCCATGCCGGCGGAGCATTGACAACCGCCCCCGTCGCGCGCATATGACCGCCCATGACGAAGCGCCTTGCAGCCCGACGCCCGAAAGCCGCCGCCCCGGCGCGACCGCGATGACGCACGCCTGACCGTCGTCCGCGAGCCGCGCCGAAAGCGCGGTTTTTTTGTGCCTGAACTGCCGTCATCCCCCGAGTTGCCATCATGCCCGCCCCGCGGGCCCGCGAGTTGAAGGACCCCGCCAAAGGAACGCCCATGACCCTCGTGTCCGACACCAAGCGGCCGAAAGGCCAGGTTGCCGCCGCCAAGCCCGCCGTCTTCATCGACGGCGAAGCTGGCACGACCGGGCTCGGCATCCGCGAGCGCCTCAACCAGCTGAGCGACGTGGCGGTCAAGAGCATCGCGCCGGAAAAGCGCAAGGACCCGGCCGCCAAGCGCGCGCTGCTGGAAGAGGTCGATCTGGTCATCCTGTGCCTGCCGGACGAGGCGGCGCGCGAGACCGTCGCGGTCGTCGACACGATGGGCGCGTCGGCCCCGAAGGTGCTCGATGCGTCCACGGCGCATCGCGTCGCATCCGGCTGGACCTACGGCTTCCCCGAGCTAGTGCCCGATCAGGCCGCAAAGATCTGCGCCGCCAAGAAGGTATCCAATCCCGGCTGCTATCCGACCGGTGCCGTGGCGCTTATCCGGCCGCTCGTCGATGCCGGCCTGATGCCGGCCGACTATCCGGTCACCATCAACGCGGTGAGCGGCTATTCCGGCGGCGGCAAGTCGATGATCGCCGATTTCGAGGGCGGCACGGCGCCGTCCTTCGAGCTCTACGGCCTCGGCTTCGAGCACAAGCACCTGCCTGAGACGCAACACTACGCCAAGCTGACGCGGCGGCCGATCTTCGTGCCGTCGGTCGGCAATTACCGGCAGGGCATGCTGGTGTCGGTGCCGCTGCATCTCGACACGCTCACCGGCAAGCCGGGCGGCGCCGACCTGCACGCGGCGCTCATGAAGCGCTACGCCGATAGCGCCTATGTGTCGGTCATGCCCCTCGACGATGCCGCGGCCAAGAGCGGTCGCCTCGAGCCTGAGGCGCTGAACGAGACCAACAAGCTCGAGCTCTATGTCTTTTCGAGCGACAAGCACCGCCAGGCCGTGCTCGTGGCGCGCCTCGACAATCTCGGGAAGGGCGCGTCCGGCGCTGCGGTGCAGAACATGCGGCTGATGCTGGGATTGGAGTAGCTGTCCATCGTCGTGGCCGGGCTTGTCCCGGCCATCCACGCCTTTGGACCCGCCACGCAAGTCGTGGATGCCCGCGACAAGCGCGGGCATGACGCTGAGGAAGCACGACCATGTACAACCCCGTCCACTATCGCGAGGAGCGGCCGGACGTGCTGGCGGCGGCGATCCGCGACATAAAATTCGCCGTCCTGGTGACGCCGGCACAAGACGGCATCAAGGTTACGCATCTGCCTCTGGTGCTGAAGGGCGAGGGCGATGCGCTGCGGCTCGAGGGCCACGTGGCACGCCCCAACGACCACTGGGCCGGCCTCGATCGGCCGCTGCCGTCGGTTGCCATCTTCCAGGGACCGCACGCCTATGTGTCGCCGAGCTTCTACGAGGCCAAGCGCGAGCACGGAAAGGTCGTGCCGACCTGGAACTATGTCACCGTGCACGCCCACGGCACGCTGGAACGCGTCGACGATCCAGACGCACTCCTCGCGCATCTCAACGATCTCACTGACCTGAACGAAGCGGACCGTCAGGAGCCCTGGGCGGTGTCGGACGCGCCCGACACCTATGTGGCGCAGATGATGCGCGCCATCGTCGGGCTGAGATTCAGGGTCGAGCGGCTCGAAGGCAAATGGAAGATGAGCCAGAACCGTCCGGCGGCGGACCGGCTCGGCACCATCGCGGGGCTCGCGGGCTCGCTCAAGCCGGGCGATCTCGAAGTGGCCGAGGCGATGCGGGTGATCGAAGTCTTCGAAGGCACCGTGAAGCTGCGGCGGGCTACCGTCAGGGACGCGCCGGCCGTTGCCGCCATCCACCGCGCAGCTTTCAACGCCGCGCTGCCCCATTTCGCCCGACAGGCACACGCCGGCCGAGGATCTGACGTTCTTCATCGACAAGGTCATTCCAGCAACGAGCGTGTGGCTTGCCGTGGCCGACGAGATCGAGGGCTTCATCGCGTTTCGGCGAGGCTGGATCGATCATCTCTATGTGGCGCCGGCATCGCAGCGCCGGGGCCGCGGCAGCATGCTGCTGGCTATCGCCAAGGAGCGGGAGCCGACGCTGGAGCTGTGGACCTTCCAGTGCAACCAACCGGCGCGGTCCTTCTACGAGAGGCGCGGCTTCCGACTCGTCGAGAAGACAGACGGTGGGGGCAACGAGGAGCGCGAGCCGGATGCGCGTTATCGATGGGACGCGTTGGCTTGACGGCCGGGACCGATGGAGGACAATGATTCTGTCCTCCGACCATCGCGAGATCGTCCATGCTCGAACTGCGCCCCAACTGCGAATGCTGCGACCGTGACCTGCCGCCCGCCAGCCGTGAGGCGGTGATCTGCTCGTTCGAATGTACCTTCTGCGTCACGTGCGCCGAGGGTGTGCTGAAGGGCCGCTGCCCGAATTGCGGCGGCGAACTCTTGCGCCGCCCGATCCGGCCGGCCGACAAGCTCGCCAAGTTTCCGCCCTCGGCGACGCGCAAGCTGAAGGCCAAGGGCTGCCAGCAGGCGGCATAGGGAAGCAGCCGCGCCTCGGGCGTGCCCGCCGCCTCGGTGATGCGCAAGCTATGCAGGCCCGGCCTGCGTGGGACGGATGGCCGATCCCGCCGGCCAGCGAGTAGGCTGCGCCGGTGAGAATCGAGGACCGGCAAGCGGAACCCGAACGGGCGCTTGTGGTTTGAGATTCGCTCCGGTGCATATCGTTGCCCCCCAGCGAGCACCGGTCGCCAATGCCCCTTCCTGCCCACGCGGGAAGGGGCACTTGGCATCGTCCGTCCTCCTCAGCCGTCCGTCGTCCGCCAATGCAGCAGCCCATAGGGCGGATCGGCCGTGTCATGCTGCTCGAACACGCCCTTGACCTTGGCGCCGATCCCCACCGGCTGATGCGCGTCGCCGACGAGGTTGCCGATCACTCTGACATTGCCGGCTTGCGGCAGTTCGACCACCACGACGACATAGGGGCCGCGCTCGTTGAGGGCCGGATGGGTCGGGTGCCACACCCGCGTCCAGCTGAAGATCGTTCCCTGCGGCTCCACCTTCGCCCATTCGGTCTCGAAGGAATGGCAGGCGTGGCAGATCCATTCCGGGCCCCAGCGCCACGCGCGGCAGGCCTTGCAGCGCTGGACGAGGAGCTCGCCGCGCCGCAGCCCCGACCAGTGCGGCTCGCTGAGGCCGTCCGGCTCCGGCACCGGGATCGGCAGCCCGTCGGGCAGATAGGATCCCGTGGCACTCATTGCAGCGTCGCCTCCGAGCCGTAGATCAGCGTCGACACCGGCACGACCATCGGGCCGGCGACGACGAGCGCCACGTCGGCACCCTTCACCTGGTTGCAGGACGAGCCGCGCAGCTGCCGCACCGCCTCCGTCTGCAGCTCGAGGCCGTGCATGTAGCACTCCGCGAGGTTGCCGCCGCTCGTGTTGAGGGGCAGTCGGCCGTCCGGCGCGATCAGGTTCGGCAGTTTCAGCACGTCGTTCGCCTCCTCGGCCGCGAACAGCCCGTGCTCGACGAGGCTCATGAGCACGCCGCCGGTGAAGTTCTCGTAGCACTGCACGACGTTCACATCCTGCGGCTTGACGCCCGCCATGGCGTAGAGATGCGGCGCCACCGTCGTGAAATGCGAGCTGCCATAGTCCGGCGTGTTGGCGGCGGAAGCAGCGGCGCGATAGCCCGCTCCGGCGGCGGCGCCGATGAGGTAGGCGGGCGTCTGCTTCAGGTCCTTGGCGCGCTCGGCCGGCATGACGATGAGCGCGGCGGCGCCGTCGTTCTCCTGGCAGCAATCGTAGAGGTGATGCGGTTCGGCGATCCAGCGCGAGGCATCGTATTTCGCTTCGTCGAGCGGCCGGCCATGCATCACGGCGGCGGGATTGTTCTGCGCATGGTGATAGGAGGCGAGCGCGATGGCGCGAAGCGCCTCCTGCCTGACGCCATGCTCGTGCATGAAGCGCATGGCCTTCATCGAATAGCGCTGTGCCGGCGTCATCGACCCATACGGCACCGACAGCGCGCCCTCGCCGGAGACCGTCTTCACCGCGGCGCTGCGGCCGAAGCGCGCGAACTGCCCTTGCGCCAGGGAGCGATAGACGACGACGCAATCAGCGAGGCCGCCCGCGACGGCAGCGGCCGCATTGGCGACGGCAGCCGAGCCGCCGCCGCCACCGCCACCCCATTGCATGTTGGAGAAGCGCAGCTCTCTGCAGCCGAGCGCCGCGGCAAGGCGCGGCGGATCGTTGCGGTCGTTGGAGTAGGACGCGAAGCCGTCGATGTCGTGCGGGTTGATGCCGGCATCCTGGCAGGCCGCCAGGATGGCCATCAGCGCGAGCTTGAATTCCGGGTCGGGCGCCTTGCCGTGCCGGTAGTAGGTCGTCTCGCCGATGCCGACGATGGCGGTCTTGCCGCGCAGCGTTCGTTTACTCATCTCGGCACGTCTCTTCCCGGTTTGCTCCGCTTGCCGCGCGGACTGGCGTCGCCATTGAAGTCGTTTCGTCTTAGGGGAGGCGATCCCGTTAGGCAATCAGCCGCCACGGAACGCATCTATGCGCGCAGGCGCCTTGATTTCAGCCGCGCCAGGATCGACAAAACCCGGTGGATTGCCTCGCTGCGTTGCGGCCCGGGGCAGCGCGTCGCGGGCCCGGAGAAGCAAATGCCAAACCTGCGCCTCAAGGCGGCCTTCATGCGCGGCGGCACGTCCAAGGCCGTCATGTTCCTGCAGAGCGATCTCCCGGCCAATCGCAAGAGCTGGGACCCGATCTTCCTGCAGGTGATAGGCTCGCCCGATCCGAGCGGCCGCCAGCTCGATGGCATGGGCGGCGGCATCTCATCGCTATCGAAGGTGTGCGTCGTTGGGCCGCCGAGCCGGCCGGATGCCGACGTCGACTACACCTTCGCGCAGATCGCCGTCCGCGAGGCTTCCGTCGACTACAGCGGCAATTGCGGAAACATGTCGTCGGCCATCGGGCCGTTCGCTGTCGAAGAAGGGCTCATCCCCGCGCCGCGCAACGGCGACGCGATGGTGCGCATCCACAACACCAACACCTCAAAGATCATTGTGGCGCGCTTCCCCGTAGAGGATGGCCTGTTGGCCGCCAACGGCGACCTGGAAATCGACGGCATCGCCGGCAAGTCAGCACCGATAAAGCTGGAATTTCTCGATCCCGGCGGCGCCAAGACGGGCAAGCTCCTGCCCACGGGACAGGTGCGCGATCGCCTCAGCGTTCCGGGGCTCGGCACCATCGAGGCGTCTTGCGTCGACGCTGCCAATCCGTGCGTCTTCGTGGACGCCGCCGCGATCGGCAAGCGCGGCACCGAACTGCCGGACGTGCTCGACAATGACCGCGCCTTCCTCGGCGCGATGGAGGCGATCCGCTGCGCTGCCTCCGTCGCCATGGGCATCGCGCCCGACCTCGAGGCAGCGGCGCGCATCGCCAGCGTCCCGAAAGTCGCCATGCTGTGTGGGCCGCGCCCGGCCCGTGCCTTGTCGGGGCGCGAGCTTGCGGCCGGCGACGCGGACATCTTGATCCGCATGTTGTCGGTCGGCCAGCCGCATCGTGCCGTGCCGATCACGGGGTCAATTTGCCTCGCCGTCGCGGCGCGCGTGCCGGGCAGCGTGGCGCATCAAGCCGCCGGCGCCGTGACCGGCCCGCTGCGTATCGCACACCCATCGGGCGTGACGCTGGTAGATGCCAGCGTCGTGGCTGGCGCGTCGGCAGCCGCCATGAAGGCCGAGTACGGCGCCGTCTATCGCAGCGCCAGGCGCCTCTTCGAAGGCAACGTCCTTTACCGGGCGCCGTAGGAGGAACGCGATGGGTGACGCCACCGCCAAGCAATCCGCCATCTACGACGTCATCGTGGTCGGGGCCGGCAATGCGGCGATCTGCGCGGCGCTGTCGGCGGCAGAGCAGGGCGCCACGGTGCTGATGCTGGAGAAGGCGCCGCTCGAGGAGCGCGGCGGCAACTCGCTGTTCACCGCCGGCGGCTTCCGCTTCGTGCACGACGGGCTCGACGGATCTGCGCAAGGACATTCTCGACGACCTGTCACCCGGCCGAAGCCGATCAGATCGTGCTGCCGCCGCTGCCGAAAAAGACGTTCTTCGACGACCTGATGCGGGTGACCGAGGACAATTCCGACGACGAGCTGGCCGAGATCCTGATCGGCCGGTCGCGCGAGACCATGCGCTGGATGCGCAGCCAGAAGCGTGCGCTTCATCCCGATGTTCGGCCGCCAGTCCTACAAGGTCGACGGCAAGCACCACTTCTACGGCGGGGTGAACATCGAGGCGGTCGGCGGCGGCTATGGGCCTCGTCGACCAGCTCATCAAGGCCGCGGAGCGCATCGGCATCGAGATCCGCTACGACACGGGCCTGGTGCGCCTGCATCCAGGACCGGCGCGGCGCCGTCACCGGCGTCACGGTCAAGGGACCCGACGGCTTCGAGGACGTGCACGCGCGCGCCGTTGTGCTGGCCTGCGGCGGCTTCGAGGCCAATCCGGAGATGCGCGTGCGCTATCTCGGGCCGGGCTGGGAGCTGTGCCGGGTGCGCGGCACGCGCCACAACACCGGCGACGGCATCCGCGCCGCGCTCGACATCGGCGCCCAGCCCTTCGGCGGCTGGTCCACCTGCCATGCCGTGCCTGGGACATCAGCGCGCCGCCCTTCGGCGATCGCGTCGTCCTCGACAATTTCCAGAAGCACTCCTACCCGATCGGCATCGTCGTCAACATGCAGGGCGAGCGCTTCGTCGACGAGGGCGCCGACTATCGCAACCACACCTACGCCAAGTACGGCCGCGAGATCATGAAGCAGCCGCAGCGCGCTGCGGTGCAGATCTTCGACGCCAAGACCATCGGCATGGTGCGCGACGAGTACCGCATCAAGCAGGTGACCAAGGCGGAAGCCAACACGCATCGAGGAGCTGGCGCAGGAAGCTCGATATCGATGTCGAAGGCCTCGTGCGAACCGTGCGCGAGTTCAACGCCGCCTGCCAGCCGGGCGATTACAACCCGGCGATCCTCGACGGCAAGAAGACGAAGGGCATCTCGCCGCCGAAATCCAACTGGGCGCTGCCGATCGACTAGCCGCCCTATAGCGGCTTCGTCGTGACCTGCGGCATCACCTTCACGTTCGGCGGCCTGCGCATCAACGATCTCGGCGAGGTGCTGGACCTGAAGCGACCGGCCCATTCCCGGGCTGTATGCGGCGGGCGAGCTGGTCGGCGGCATCTTCTACGGCAACTATCTCGGCGGCGCCGGGCTCATGTCGGGCGCCGTGTTCGGTCGGCTTGCCGGACAGAGCGCCGCGCGCCGTAGAAACAGCTAGCGTTTGGCGGCCTGGCGCGGCGTCTCGGGGACCACCGAGGCGACAATGGAGGAGTCGAGCGCTTCGAAGTCGTGATAGCCGATCGTCTCGTAGAGCTCGGCTCGCGTCTGCATGCGCTCGAGGAAGCGATGCGTGCCGCCGTCGCGGACGATGCCGGCATAGAGGTCGGCGTGCGCCTTGGCGGCCATGCGCAGCGCGCTCACCGGCCAGATCACCATTTTGTAGCCGAGCGCCTGCAATTCATCCGCCGTGACGGCGGGGCTGCGGCCGAATTCCGTCATGTTGGCGAGGAGCGGCGCCTTGACGGCCTCTGCAAATGTCCGGAAGGCGTCCGCGTCGTGCAGCGCCTCGGGGAAGATGGCGTCGGCGCCGGCTTCCATATAGAGCCGCGCCCGCGCGATGGCGCCGGGCAGGCCTTCGCTTTCGGCCGCATCGGTGCGCGCCACGATGTAGAGATGCCGGCGCGCCTTGGCGGCGGCGGCGATCTTCGCCGCCATCTCGTCCGGCCGCACGAGCTTCTTGTCGTTGAGGTGGCCGCATTTCTTCGGCAGCTGCTGGTCCTCGATCTGGACGGCCGCGGCGCCCGCGTCCTCGAAGGCGCGCACCATGTGCATGACGTTCAAGGCCTCGCCGAACCCCGTGTCGCCGTCGACAAGGACGGGGAGCTGTGCGGCGCGCGACACCTGCCGCACGAAGACGCACACGTCCTCCAAGGTCATGACGCCGAGATCGGGAAGGCCCATCGAGGCCGACATTGCTCCACCCGACAGGTAGAGCGCCTCGAACCCCGCCGCCTTGGCCTGCCGGGCCGCGAGCCCATTATAGGCGCCGGGCATGCGCAGGATGCCGGGGCGTTGCAGGAGCTTGCGCAGGCGGAGCCCGGCAGCTTCCTGCGGCAGCGCGCTGGCCAACAGATACGTCATGCGGTCCTCCTGCCGGTCAGGTCTTGGCGTTGCTGTTCGATTGCGCCCAGCGCTGATACATGGCGAGCAACGCGACGATGTCCTGGCCGCGAAAGCCCTCCGCCAGGGCAAGCGCATAGAGCTCGCGCACCGCCGAGGCGGTCGGCGTCGGCAGGCGCATGCTGCGGCCGAGGTCGACGGCGAGCGCCAGGTCCTTTTCGCCGAGCTCCATCTTGAAGCCGGGGCTGAAGTCGCCCTTCAGCGCGTTGGGGAAGCGTTTGGTGAAATGGTGCGAGCGCCCGCCGCTCACCGACAGGACCTCGTAGAGCTTCGCCGGCTCGACGCCGGCCGCCACGCCCAGCGCGAACGCTTCGGCCGCCACCAGGACGTTGCCCATCGCCATCATGTTGTTGACGAGCTTGACCACCTTGGCGGTGCCGGCGGGGCCGGTGTGCTTCCAGTCGGTGCCCAGAACCTTCAGCAACGGTTCGGCGCGGGCGACGTCGTTCTTGTCGCCGCCGACGATGAGCACGAGCTTGCCGGCGCCGGCCTCGGCCGGGCTGCCGCTCACCGGACAATCGATGACCGCAAGGCCGCGCGCTGAGGCGGCCTCGGCGGCATCGCGCATGGTCTGGGGGTCGATGGTGCTGAGCTCGATGCACAAGGTGCCCGTTTCGGCATGGGCGACGATACCGCCATCGCCGAGCCAGGCGTCGCGCACGGCCTTGGGGTCGGGCAGGCTCGACAGCACGGTCTTGCGCCCCGCCAGCGCCTCCGCGATGCTGGAAGCCATGTGAAAGCCGTCGCGCGCGAGCCGGGCGCGCGCCTCGGCGCTGATGTCGTAGCCCACCACGTCGTAGCCGCTGTCGCGCAGGCGCCCGGCCATGCCGGAGCCCATCTGTCCCATGCCGACAACCGCGATCTGTTCTGGCATCGGGTCGTTCTCCCGCGTTGAACGTGCGTGGCGCCGACGGCCGGCCGGGGAGGGCAGGCGCGCGTCCGCCCTCTAGTGTGCGCCCCTTAGTCCGGGTAGCGCCAGGGGTTGGCGGGCTGCTTCGCCGCCTCGTCGATCGTCCAGTGCGGGATCGACAGTCCCGGTGCCACGTCGGCGAACACCATGTTGACGCGGGTGCCGATGCCGACCTTCTTGACCACGTCGGCCGCTGCCAGCTCGCCCTTCGTTGTCGCAGAGATTGCCGACGACGCGCAGCGCCTCATGCTCGCTCGGCTTGCCCTTCTGGGTGTCGAGGTCGACGAGCAGGATCATGTAGGGAAGCTTCGACTTGAAGGCCGGCTGGATGGCGTGATGGACCTCCACGTAGGAGTGCACCGTGCCCTTGGCCTCGACCGCCACCCAGCTCGACTTGGGACTGGCGCACCACGGGCAGGCGGTAGTCGGCGGATAGCGGACAAGGGCGCAGTCGTCGCAGCGCTGCAGGTGATAGTCGTGCGCGGCGCAGTGGCGGAAATATTCGACGTTCTCCACGTCGAGGTCGCTGACCTCGAGCGCCATGCCGATATAGTTGCCTTGGATGGTCATGAACTGCTCCTGCCTTAACCGCGCCGCATGACCATGGCCGAGCCGGTGCCCGGCATGGCCCAGCCGAGATTGGCGCTGACCTCGCAATCCTTTACCTGGCGGCAGCCGCCCTCGCGGTAGTCGTGTGTGTGCCGGCGCTTGCCGTCCGGGCCGACCGGGCAGGAATCGTCCACGTCGTGGCGCAGCTGGCGGACGTTCTCGATCACCATGTTCATGCCGTGCGTGTAACCCTCGCAGAGGTGGCCGCCCGAGGTGTTGTTGGGGCGCCGGCCGCCGAGCCGCATGGTGCCGTCGCTGACATACTGGCCGCCTTCGCCCTTTTTGCAGAAGCCGTAATCCTCGAGCTGCAGCATGGTGGTGAACGTGAAGGCGTCGTAGGAGCCGGTCAGGTCGATATCCTCCGGGCCGACGCCGGCATTCGGCCACAGGATGTCCTTGGCGTAGTGGCCGGCCACCGTCGAGATCGGGCCGTGCTGGTAGTGCATGTCGAGGCGCGGCTTGTTGCAGCGCCCGACGACACCGCGGATGAGCACCGGATGATGCCGGCAGTCCTTGGCGCGCTCGGCCCGCGTCACCACGATGGCGTTGGCGTTGTCGGTCTCGACGCAGCAATCGAGGAGATGCAGCGGCTTGCAGATCATGCGGCTGTTGATCACCTCGTCGACGCTGACGCGCTTCTTGTAATAGGCCTTCGGATTGCTGGAGGCGTGCTCGCTGTGAATGACCTTCACCATCGCCACCTGCTCGGGCTTGGTGCCGTAGTCGTGCATGTGGCGCAGGAAAGTTGGGGCGAACATCTGGCCGGCGCTCTGCCAGCCATAAGCGCGGTTGTGCAGCATGTCACCGACCACCGGCACGGCGGCGCGCGCGCCGGTGCCGCCGATGCGCACCTGGCTGTGGCCGTTCATGGCCCGGAAGATCACCACCGCCTTGCACATGCCGGCTTCCATGACCCCGATGGCGATGCCGATCAGCGCCTCGGTCGAGGAGCCGCCGCCAAACACATCCATGAAGAAGTTGAGCCGCATGCCGAGATCGCCGGCCATCGCGGTCGAGAAGGTCGAGTTGCCGGACTGGTAGCTGAGCATGCCGTCGATGTCCGACGGCTTGAGGCCGGCGTCGGTGACGGCGTTGCGGATGGCCGTCGTGCCGAGGGCGCGGGTGGTGCGGCCCGAGCCGCGCATGTACTCGGTCTCGCCGACGCCGACGATGGCGTATTTGTCGCGCAGATATTTTGGGCTCGTCGCATCCACATCCGGAAGCGGCATGGGTTTGCCTCGCGTGCTTGACTGGCTGGTTGATGTCGCGGCAGCGTCGTCGGGATCAGCCGCTCCAGGCGACGACGCTTTGGCGCTGCGTGCCCAGGCCGTCGATGGCGAGCTCCATCGTGTCGCCTGGCTTCAGGAATTGTTGCGGCTTCATGCCCGAGCCAACGCCTGGCGGCGTGCCGGTGGTGATCACGTCACCCGGCTCCAGAAGCATGAAGTGCGATACGTATGAGACGAGGTGCTCGACGCCGAAGATCATCGTCTTGGTGGACCCTGACTGCTGGCGCTTGCCGTTGAGCAGCAGCGACATGCCGAGGTTCTGCGGGTCGGGGATCTCGTCGGCGGTGACGAACCATGGCCCGAGCGGCCCGAAGGTGGGGGCGCTCTTGCCCTTGATCCATTGGCCGCCGCGCTCCTGCTGCCACTCCCGCTCCGACACGTCGTTGCAGATGCAGTAGCCGGCCACGTAGGACAGCGCCTCGTTGGCCGCCACGTAGGAGGCGCGGCGGCCGATGATGACGGCAAGCTCCAGCTCCCAGTCGCATTTCTGCGACGACTTGGGGATCATGACGTTGTCGTTCGGTCCGACGATGCAGGACGTGGCCTTGGAGAAGAC
This sequence comes from uncultured Alphaproteobacteria bacterium, assembly GCA_963812775.1. GTDB lineage: Bacteria > Pseudomonadota > Alphaproteobacteria > Rhizobiales > Beijerinckiaceae > CAWEWH01. The sequence continues at coordinate 1,118,083 of CAWEWH010000007.1, read as the reverse complement.
GATGGGCTCCTTCGGGACCGGCATGCCCGCTTCTTTGGCATGATCGGCGTAGTTGAGCCCGATGGCGATGAAATGGCGCACGTCACCGATGCAGGGCCCGAGGCGGGTGCCGGCGGCCACCGCCGGCAGCGACTTGGCCTTGGTCCCGCGGATCTTGTCGAGCCCGCCCGTGCGCAGCATGGCACCGTTGATGTCGGGCACCACGTTCGAAAGGTCGCGGATCGTGCCGTCGCCGTCGACGAGCCCGGGCTTCTCCTGGCCAGGATTTCCGTAGCGCACCAGCTTCATGGTCTGTTCCTCCCAACGCTTGCTGCAACACCAGACACTCTTGATTGGACGTCCATGATTAGACGCCCATGGCGGTTTGCCGCAAGCGCCATGGCTTGAGGGTGACGGCCAGGTCGCGCATAGGCCTGCCGCAGGAGGGCACCGATTCCATGGATGTGCGCACAGGCGCCGTCGTGGTGGCCGTCAGCCGCGGCCCCCGGCATACGTTCAACAAGGCTCCCGACGCTTTCATACGTCTGCTGGCCGGACTCGGCGTCGAAGGCGACGCCCACATGGGAGTGACGGTCAAGCACCGCTCGCGCGTGGCGCGCGACCCGACGCAACCGAATTTACGCCAGGTCCACCTGATCCACGCCGAGCTCCACGAGGAGCTGGAGCGCGCCGGCTTTGCCGTCGCGGCCGGGGACATGGGCGAGAACATCACGACACGCGGCATCGATCTCCTCGCCCTGCCGACCGGCACGCGGCTGCGCCTCGGCGATCTGGCGGTCGTCGAGGTGACCGGCTTGCGCAACCCCTGCGTCCAGCTCGACCGATTCCAGCCGGGCCTCATGGCGGCGGTGCTGGACAAGGACGCGGACGGCCAGCTCGTGCGCAAGGCCGGCATCATGAGCATCGTGCTGAAAGGCGGCGAGGTGATGCCCGGCGACACGATCCGAATCGTCCTGCCACCGGCCCCGCACTGGCCGCTCAAGCCTGTCTAGGGTGCTCACCGTCGGCGAGGCTCCAGCTTCCAGTGCTCCCGACGGCTCGCCTAGTCGCTTCCAGAAGGCGGTCTGACACGGTGGCGCGGCGCACGCCTTTGAGTTTCTCAGGCGTCCCGATGCGTCCACTCTCGTTAGGCGGCTCGCAGCTCCGCCAAGAACTTGTCCGCTGCGGCATTGAGCTCTTTCGCCTGATCCATCAGCTCGTTTGCGGCGCCCCGCATGCTGGTCGACGCGCGTCCCGTCTCGGCCACCGCCGTATCGAGGTCGGACACATCCGCGGCCATTCGCACGGTGGCTCCCGATGACGATTCGATGTTTGCAACGATCTCCCGGGTAACGGCGCCTTGTTGTGTCACCGCGCCGGCGACTTGTGAGGAGATACCGGAAACATCGCGAATCACCGTCGCGATTGTCTCGATCAGCTTCACCGCCTCTGCCGTCGCCATCTGGATGGTCGACACTTGAATTTGGATCTCCTCAGTCGACTTTGCCGACTGGGCCGCCAATGTCTTGACCTCCGACGCCACGACGGCGAATCCGCGGCCCGCCTCACCAGCCCGCGCCGCCTCGATGGTGGCGTTGAGAGCCAAGAGGTTGGTTTGTGCGGCAATGCCGCTGATGAGCGCGACCACTTCCTCGATGCGACGCGTGGCTTCGGTGAGCGACCGGGCAATCTCGCCGGAGCGGCTTGCATGCGCGACCGCGGCAGAGGAAATGTCGTGCGCAACGACCACTTGGCGGGAGATCTCGTTCACCGATTGGAGCATTTGGTCTGACGCGGTGGCGATGGCCCGCATGCTCTCGGAATTCGAGCGTGCAGCTGCTGCGGCCGTCCCGGTGCTGGTCCCAGCCTGCTGCGCAATGCTGACCACCTGATCAGCGTTGCTGCTGACTGCCAGGGCCGCCTGCGATACGGCATCGACGACGCGCTTGACGCGCCGCTCGAACTCCGATGCCAACTCACTCAACAGGGCCCGACGTTCGTCTTCGGAGCGCATTTTGGCTTCATCCTGCTCGCGACGCAGCCGCGCCGCATCGACGCTCGACTGCTTGAGTGCGAGGACGGCATTTGCGATTGTGCCGATCTCATCCGACCGCTGAGTGGCAGGAACCGAAGCGTTAAGATCGCCGGCCGAGATGCGCTCGATACTGTTGGCAACGGCAACGATAGGTCTCGAGATGCCGCCGCCGATCAGCAATGCAGCGAGACAAGCAATCAAGATGGCAAGCGATACCGACGTGGCCAGAACGACGCCCTGGCGTTCGAGATGCATGTTGGCGCGAGCAATCTCCTGATCGCGGAATTCCTTGATGCTATCTGTCATGTCGTCGGCAAGCTTGTCGATGTGATCGAAAGACCGCTCCGCCCCGATCATGAACATGAGGGCGGCCCCGGCGTCGGTGTCCGCCATCTCGACGACGTTCCCGCCCTGCTTGGCGTAGGCCGCCAGAGCCGACATCAGCTTCTCGAGGAGTTGGGAGGTCTTCGCGTCCGGTGTCCCCACTGTCTCTAGTCGCTTCAGCTTTTCCGGCAAATCCTTCAACTTGGCCGATGCGATCGCGGCAGCGGCCTTGATCTTCTTCTCGTCGGATTCGTTTGCGGCGGTGGCGGTGAGACGATAGAGCCGGACGTGGGCCGCCCACAATTCGGTGTTGAAATCCGCCACGGCTTCCGCCTGCAACACGGGCCCGCTGACCAGGCGCTCGACGAGAGCTTGGCTGGCCCGCTGGCTGACGAGGGCATAGCCGCCGAGCACAAGCAGAACGCCGATCAGGAGAGCCGGCGTCAGAAGGATCTTCCAGCGCACCCGGAGATTTGAGAACCTGCCGCGCACGTTCCCTCCCGAACGAGTTAGCTGCCCGCTGCGCTCGGCGCGCTGCTGCTCACGGCGTTAGAACTTGTACACACCTGCGCACACGGCGGTGTCGCCAACCCCTTCGCAATACATCTGCTTGGGTTCGATCTTCTTGGTCACTGGGTTGACGAACTTGTAGTCCTGCCAAAAGTTCGGCACCTTGCGCGCCAGCTCTACGCGTTCCTTGACGAAGGCCTTGCCGTCCACATCGGTGGCGTCAATCATGTCTTTACCGACCAGTTTCTCGTTGGCGCCATGCGCCATGACCCGTCCGTCCAGCCGGTAGACGACCACGTACAAGTCACGATCGGTGAAAGCGCCTTTCTTGTTGGTGATCTCGCCGTAGGCCTTGTCGATCCCGTGGGCGTCGATGAAGACGACGGCCTTCTTCACCATGGCTTGGGCTTCGTCTTTCGTCGCCCATTCGCCGGCTTGCGCGGATTGGCCAAACGCCATGCCAGCCGCGATGACAATTGCGATGGCTGCTCGTGCACTCATGCTCGCGTTTCCCCCAATGAGAACGAGGAGAATGCTCCTTGAGGCCTTAAGGTCGCTTTAATCGCTTTCAACAGTGAGGCAGGCTTCTGGCTTCTCAACCTTTGGTTGTTGAAAGGCCCTGACAAGGCTAAAGTCGAAGCCGCGTGTTCATTCGGCGAAGACGTTGCCGCTCTGGACAGCACAGGTCTCCTGCGTTGGCGTCAGCGACTGGATCTCGAGGTTGTCGCCCGTGGCGATGCCTTTCAACCGGATGACGGTCGCGCCGGGCTCCCGGCCGACGACCACCGATGTGCGGCAGCTCGAGAAGCCCTCGTCGAACGTGATGGTGATGTTGCGGGCGGCGCCGACCAGCAGGGACGTGAAGGTCAGCGTGCGGCCGCTGAACTGCGCCAGGCGCAGGCCGCCGGTGGTTGATTTGCCGATCTCGCCGACGCCCTCGCGCTTGCCGGAGCGGCGGCCGCTCGGGGTCGCGGATGTCCGTCGCGAGAAGAAGCGCCCCTCGGTGCTGACATAGATGCTCAGCCCCTGCGGGACGCGGCGCGGCACAAGTCCGGCTGGCCTTCGACGCGCTGGACCCGATCCTCGACCCAGGTCGCGACGATCGACTTGCCATGGAGCGGATGCGACCGCATCGCGCTGCCGCCAGCGCCGTATCTGCCGCCGAAGCCGGTTTAAGGGTTGACTTACTATCGTGGGAGCACGTTGCCTTCCTGCACGGTGCAGCTCATGCGCGTAGGCACGGACGACTCGACTTCGATCTCGGCCCCGCTCAAGGCGGACTTGAGGCGAACGTATTCGCCGCTCGGCGGCCTGCCGAAGACAACCGACACCAGCGTGCACCGGGAGAAGCTCTCATCGAAGTCGACGCGGATGTTCACGGCACCCCGGATGAGCGCTTGCGTCAGGTAGGCCGTGCGGCCGACCAGTTTGCCCGCCGCTGCCGGCTGCTCGGCGGTCTGCCCCAGCCCGACACGCTCCTGCGCCGCATGGCCCCACGGTGTAGACGCCCGCGCAAAGACGCTGCCCTTCGTGCCCATGTAGAGTTCGAGCTTGATAGGGATGCTGACATCGTAGAAGCCTCCCTTGACGCCGACAATCCTCGCCATGCGCTGGTCCGTCCAGTTCAGCACGAACGACTTGCCGCGCAGCGCCGGCGGGAGAGCGCTCTGCGCGACCGCGGTGGCAGGGAACAGCGCCACTGCCATTGCCAGGACAGTTTTGTAGGGCATCCCCCCTCCATCGTCAGCTTGGTCTATGGCGCCAGCCACATTGCCATCATGCACCTTGCACGTCATCAGGGTGGGCACCGGGTGCGCAACTCCAGCTCCTCGCCTGTCGCGACGGACTTGACGCGAAACGTCGCAGCGCCGGGCGCCCTGGCGCCACGGCGGGCAACGTCGTGCATGCCGCCCGAAAGACGGCACCGCCAGACCACACATCCGTGACCGACGCATCCGCCCCCCGCAACCCGGCTACGATCGTTCCTTCACGTAGGTGCCCGGCGCGTCGCACAGCGCCTTGAGCTTGCCCTTGCCGGGCTCGCGGGCGGGAACGCGCGCCTTGTCCTGCGCCTCGACCCATTGGAACCAGTGCGGCCACCAGGAGCCCGGATTCTCCTTGGCGGAGGCCAGCCATTCTTCGAGCGTCCCTCCGGCCTTGCCGCCGGTCCAATACTGGTACTTCGGCTTGTAGGGCGGGTTGACGACGCCGGCGATGTGACCCGATCCCGCAAGCACGAAGGTCACCGGGCCGCCGAACAGCGCCGAGCCTTTCAGCACCGAGCGGGCCGGGGCGATGTGATCCTCGCGCGTCGCGAGGTTGTAGATCGGCGTCTTGATCTTCGTCAGATCGAGCGTGACGCCGTCGATGTCCATGACGCCGCGGCTCAACGAGTTCTCGAGATAGCAATGGCGCAGATAGAAGGCGTGGTTGGCGGCCGGCAGGCGCGTGGAATCGGAATTCCAATAGAGCAGGTCGAACGGGAAGGGCGCCTGTCCCTTGAGATAGTTGTTGACCACGTAGGGCCAGATCAGGTCGTTCGGCCGCAGCATGTTAAAGGCCGTCGCCATGCTGGAGCCTTCGAGATAGCCCTTGGCCCTCATCCTCTCGTCCAGCGTCTTGAGCTGCTCCTCGTCGACGAACACCTGCAGATCGCCGGAATGGGTGAAGTCCACCTGAGCGGTGAAGAAGGTGGTGCTGTCGATGCGCTTGTCGCGCTTGGCCGCCATATAGGCCATGGCGACGGCAAGCAGCGTGCCGCCGACGCAATAGCCGATGGCGGTGACTTTCTTCTCGCCCGTCGCCGCCTCGACCGCGTCGAGGGCCGCGAAAATGCCCTCGCGCATATAGGCGTCCCAGTCCTTATCGGCGTGCCGTTCCACCGGATTGATCCAGGAGATGACGAAGATCGTGAGGCCCTGATCGACGGCCCAGGCGATGAACGACTTCTCCTTGTTGAGGTCGAGCACGTAGTACTTGTTGATCCACGGCGGCACGATGAGCAGCGGGCGCTTCAGCACCGTCTCGGTGGTCGGCGCGTATTGAATGAGCTCGATGAGGTCGTTGCGGAAGACGACCTTGCCGGGCGTCACGGCGATATTGACGCCGACCGCGAACTTGCTCGGGTCGGTCTGGCGCAGGCGCAGCTCGCCGTGGCCGGCCTCGATGTCCTCGGCCAGCATCTGCATGCCGCGCACGAGATTGGCGCCGTTCTCGCGCAGCGTGTCGCGCAGCAGCTCTGGATTGGTCGGCACGAAATTGGAGGGCGCAAGAGCGCCGGCAAGCTGCTTGACGTAGAAGCGGGCCTTGTCGCGCGTATGCGGATCGATGCCGTCGGCCTTGTCGACGAGGTCGGAAGCCCACCGCGTCGTCAGCAGGTAGGCCTGCTTGATGAAGTCGAAATAGGGGTTGGCGCTCCAATCGGGATCGGCGAAACGCTTGTCGCGCGGATCGGGGGTCGCCACCGGCTCCGCCTTCTCGCCCTGCATCCTCTTCAGGGTCTCGGCCCACAGGGCGACGAAACCCGTGGTGAGCTGGGTTTGCGCATGGATGGCGCGTTCGGGATCGGCCATCCAGTGCTCGGCCACCTTGCCAAGCGTCTTGACCATCTCGGCGGCCTCGTCCGCGAAGCCGCCCGGCGCCCGGCGCTCCTCGAGGGGCTTCATGTAGGCGGCCGCCGCCTTGCCGACCTGCTCGACGAAGCGGGCGGTGTTGCGCGACAGGGCCTCGAAATCCGGAAGCTCGGCATGGGCGTCGCTCGTGCCTGGCCCGGTGCCATCGGCGCCCGGCGCTGCCGCGGCACCGCTGTCCTTGGTCCCATCCTTGGCCCCAGGCGCCGTGGCTTGCACCGCCACCTTCGGCAGCACGTCCTTCGGTGGCGCGACCTTGGGCGCCGCCGGCGCGGCCTTGGGGGCCCGGGGCTTGCGGGCGGGCCGCGGCCGGTCCCCGTCAAGGCCGGGGCGCGGTGGAGCATCGCGCATCTTGGGTTCCTCGTGCCGCGCCTGGCGGGTGGTCCCGATTTTCGACATATTAACCCCTTAGCGACCGAAAAGGCTCACCATGGCGTTTCGACTGGGGACGGGCGGATTCGTCGAGGCCGGTCCCCAATCCAATCCTATGACAATGGCGATGGGAAGACACGGCGTCACGATGCTTCGCATCATTAATGCCATCGCGGCAGCCAGACCCTATGCCGTGAGCGCAGGGCTGGCGCTCGGCCTCGCCGCCTGCGCGTCGGACGGCAACTCTGTCCGGGACGCCGTCAGCGCCACGGGCTTTGCCACCAAGCAGACCGAGCCGGCCGCCTTCGTGAAGGAGAAGCGCCGCGACCAGGTCGAATACATGCCGGTGGTGCGCGAGCAGCCGAAGCGGCCGACCGAGGCGCGCAGCGCCGCCGACGTGAAGGTGCTGGAGGAAAGGCTCGAAAAGGTCCGGGCCACCAACGAGCAGGCCGGCGCCCGCGCCAAGGCGGCAGGCGAGGCGGCCGCCAAGAGCGAATGAAGAGCGAATGAGCCGGCCGACAGGGCAAATCGGCGAAAAGCCCTGCCGAACCACCTAAGCCTTGTGCTAAACTGTTGACGCCGAAGCGATTTGGATCATCGTGCCGCCCGCGACCAAGCCTGTGGACAACCTTGCCCCCGGATAGCCTTTCATGACGGACTTCCACCGCATCAAGCGCCTCCCGCCCTACGTCTTCGAGCAGGTGAACCGCATCAAGGCCCAGGCGCGCGCCCGCGGCGCCGACATCATCGACCTCGGCATGGGCAATCCCGATATGCCGGCCCCGCGCCACGTCATCGAGAAGCTCGCCGAGACGGCCGGCAAGCCCCGCACCGACCGCTATTCCGCCTCCAAGGGCATCACCGGCCTGCGCAAGGCGCAGGCGGCCTATTACGAGCGGCGTTTCGGCGTCCGCCTCAACCCCGAGAGCCAGGTGGTCACCACCCTCGGCTCGAAGGAGGGCTTCGCCAACATGGCGCAGGCCATCACGGCGCCCGGCGACGTGGTGCTGGTGCCGAACCCGAGCTATCCGATCCACGCCTTCGGCTTCCTGATGGCAGGCGGGGCCATCCGCTCCCTCCCGGCCGAGCCGACGCCGCAATTCTTTCCGGCCCTTGAGCGCGCCGTCGTGCACTCGATCCCCAAGCCGATCGCGCTCGTCGTCTGCTATCCGTCCAATCCCACCGCCTATGTGGCGTCCCTCGATTTCTACCGGGACCTCGTCGCCTTCGCGAAGAAGCACGAACTCATCCTCCTGTCGGACCTCGCCTATGCCGAGGTCTATTTCGACGACCGCGCGCCGCCGCCGTCCGTGCTGCAGGTGCCCGGCGCCGTCGACGTGACGGTGGAGTTCACCTCCATGTCCAAGACCTTCTCGATGGCCGGCTGGCGCATCGGCTTTGCGGTCGGCAATGAGCGGCTCTTGGCGGCGCTGGCGCGGGTGAAGTCGTATCTCGACTACGGCGCCTATACGCCGATCCAGGTCGCCGCCACCGCGGCGCTCAACGGCCCCGACGACTGCATTCGCGACATGCGCGCCACCTACAAAAGGCGCCGCGACGCCCTCGTCGACAGTTTCGGCAAAGCCGGCTGGCCCATCCCGTCGCCGTCCGCCTCGATGTTCGCCTGGGTGCCGATCCCGGAGCGCTTCCGGCCGCTTGGCAGCGTCGAGTTCTCGAAGCTGCTTGTCGAGAAGGCCGACACGGCGGTGGCGCCCGGTGTCGCCTTCGGCGAGCACGGCGACGATTTCGTGCGCATCGCGCTCGTCGAGAACGAGCAGCGCATCCGCCAGGCGGCGCGCAACATCCGCCGCTTCTTCGACGGCGCCGACAAGACCCTGCACAATGTCATCCCGCTGCAGCAGGCGCGGGGGTGAAGGCGGCTGACCCGTCCCCGCGCAGACGCGGCCATCGCCGCAGCGCCGCTGCCTGGGCGGTGTTGCTTCTGCTGCTCTCCGCCGCGGGCTCGCAGGCGCAAACCTACAAGCCCGACAGCGTCGGCGATCCGAACAGCGGCGCGCTCATCGCGTTTTATCGGGCCGAGGGCAAGACCCGCGCCCCCGTCGTTCTGCTCCTCCACGGCTGCAACGGCATCGCGGCCCACATGCACCGCTGGGCGAGGCGGGTCGCCGGCTGGGGCTATCACGCGGCCGTCGTCGACAGCTTCCGTCCCCGCGGGCTGACCAATGTCTGCAACCAGGGCCGGCTGGTGCCGGCCGTTGCCCGTGGCGCCGACGCCGTCGAGGCGGCAAAGTTGCTCTTGGCACGGCCTGACGTGACGCCAGGGCAGGTGGCCGTCATCGGCTTTTCGCATGGCGGAGGCGGCGCCTTGGCGGTCGCCCAAGCGAACGGCCCGTTCCGGGCCTCCGTCGCCTTCTATCCCTATTGCCCGGCTTCCGGCGGCCTCGCGACGCCGACCCTCATTCTGATCGGCGATGCCGACGATTGGACGCCGGCACCGCGCTGCGTCGACTTCGCGGGCCGGCAATCGGGCGTGCAGCTCAAGGTCTATCCCGGCGCCCTGCACGCCTTCGACGGCATCTTGCCGCCGTCCATCTATTTCGGCCATCGCATCGGCGCCGATCCGGCGGCGCGCGAGGACGCGTTTGCGCGGACGCGGGCCTTTTTGCGGGCGCATCTGAATTGAATGATGCCGTTACAAGTCCGCGATCATTTGCACTCTGCGGCTAGATAGACCTGAGTTCCGTCCACAGTTGTGATCGTCGTTGCCACTTCCCACCCAGCCTTGACGGCTTCTACCCAGACCTCATTCTTGCAGTGGATTTCGTTCCATTGTCGTTGCTTCCTCTCCTTCCAACCGGCTCGAAGAGCGGATGCTTCAACAGTCAGGAACTTGTAGTATACGACTGTTCGGTTCCCACATAAGACCGCCATTCCGTCGTACCTGGTGAATTTGTCCAACATCTTGCCAGAGTCGACCCTCTCTCTTTCGGCATACTTCGTAAGCACGTCGCAGAAGGACTTGTCATCGAACGCGAGGGCTGGCGTCGAGGCTGAGACTGCGCAAAGCAGGAGGAGTATGGGTGCGAAATTCATAGCGGGCGAGATCTTTTGGTCGGCAGTCTGGAGGTCCAATCAGGTCGGCACGGTTCTTCCGAGTGCCATCGTGCCGCCAATCCCGCGCGTGCACAATACGGCGCTGCCTTAGGTAGCTGTCATTAACTGGCCTTCAGTGCTGCCTGTCACAATCCGGTCTTGCCGCGCGTTGGAATGGGCGAATAGATCAATCGCCTCCTGCTTGTTTCATTGACCGGCAAGGGCCGCCGTGCCATCCCGCGTCGGCATGAACGCTCCCTTTCGCATCGGAGTAGCCGGCGTCGGCACGGTCGGGACCTCCGTGGTCCGGCTTCTCGCCCGCCAGGAGAATGCGCTCGCCGCCCGCTGCGGCCGGGCCGTCAGGGTGACGGCGGTCTCGTCCCGGACCAAGGGCAAGGACCGCGGCATCGATCTTTCGCGCTATCGCTGGTTCGATGAGCCCGTCGCCCTCGCCAAGGCCGATGAGGTCGATTGCGTCGTCGAGCTGATCGGCGGCGAGGAAGGCCCCGCCAAGGCCACCGTCGAGGCGGCGCTCAAGGCCGGCAAGCACGTGGTCACCGCCAACAAGGCGCTGCTTGCTAGGCACGGCCTTGAACTGGCGCGGGCCGCCGAGGACAAGGGCGTGGCGCTCGCCTTCGAGGCGGCGGCCGCCGGCGGCATCCCGGTCATCAAGGCGCTGCGCGAGTCGCTCTCGGGCAACGCCATCACGCGCATCTACGGCATCCTCAACGGCACCTGCAACTACATCCTGTCGCGCATGGAAGAGGAGGGACTCGCCTTCGCCGATTGCCTCGCCGACGCGCAGCGCCTCGGCTATGCCGAGGCCGACCCCACCTTCGACGTGGGCGGCTTCGACACTGCCCACAAGCTTGCGCTGCTCACGAGCCTCGCATTCGGGGTCGCGCTCGACGCCGAGGCCGTGCATGTGGAGGGCATCAGCGCCATTGCGCCGCTTGACCTGAAGATGGCGAGCGAACTCGGCTACCGCATAAAGCTGCTCGGCGTCGCTGAGCGCACCAAGACCGGCATCGAGCAGCGCGTGCACCCGACCATGGTGCCGAAATCCTCCGCCATCGCGCAGGTCATGGGCGTCACCAACGCGGTCACCATCGACGCCGACGCGGTGCGCGAATTGACCCTCGTCGGGCCGGGCGCCGGCGGCGACGCCACCGCCTCTGCCGTGGTGGCCGACATCGCCGACATCGCGCGGGGCGCCTTCGGGCCGCCCTTCGGCAAGCCGGTGGCGCGTCTCGATCCGTTGACGCGCGCGGCGATGCAGCGCCACGAGGGCGGCTATTACGTGCGCGTCACTGCCTTCGACCGGCCAGGTGCTGCGGCCTCGATCGTCACCCGCATGGCGGAGGCCGACATCTCGCTCGAAGTCGATCGTGCAGCACCGCTCCGAGGCCGCCGCTAAGCGTGACCCCTCGGGGCGTTCCGGCGCGCCGGTGCCGGTTGTGCTCATCACCTATGCGACCACCGAGGCGGCGCTGCGCGCCGCCCTCGACAAGGTCATCGCCGACGGCTTCGTCGAGGAGCAGCCGCAGGTTATCCGCATCGAGCGCGAATAAAGAAGAGCCGGCAACAGGGAGGCCGTCGTCCATGGTCGAAGTCACCGTCCATCCGGGACAACTCATTGAGCGCATCCTGACGCTCGAGCTGGTGCGCGTCACCGAGCGCGCCGCCGTCGCTTCGGCACGCTGGCGCGGGCGCGGCAACGAGAAATCCGCCGACCAGGCGGCGGTCGACGCCATGCGGCGCGAATTGAACAAGCTCTCCATCGACGGCCGCGTCGTCATTGGCGAGGGCGAGCGCGACGAGGCACCGATGCTGTTCATCGGCGAGGAGGTGGGCAACCGCAAGGGCCCGAAGGTCGACATCGCGGTCGATCCGCTCGAGGGCACGACCCTGTGCGCCAAGGACATGCCGGGCTCCATCGCGGTCATGGCCATGGCGGAGGCCGGCACGCTGCTCAATGCGCCCGACGTCTACATGCAGAAGATCGCCGTCGGGCCCGGCTATCCGGCCGGCGTCATCGACCTCGACGCCAAGCCGGAAGAGAACATTCGCTCCCTCGCCAAGGCCAAGAACGTCAAGCCGGCCGAGATCACGGCGCTGATCCTCGACCGGCCGCGGCATGCCGACATGATCGCCGCGGTGCGCCGCACCGGCGCCGCCGTCCGACTGATCACCGACGGCGACGTGGCGGGCGTCATCTTCACCACCATGCCGCAGCAGACCGGCATCGACATCTATCTTGGCATCGGCGGCGCCCCCGAAGGCGTGCTGGCGGCGGCGGCGCTGCGCTGCGTCGGCGGTCAGATGCAGACGCGGCTCGTGCTCGACAGCGACGACAAGCGCAAGCGTGCCGCCGAGATGGGCGTCAAGGACCCCAACAAGAAATACGACATGCGCGACATGGCGTCCGGCGACGTGATCGTGGCCGCCACCGGCGTCACCGACGGGGCGCTGCTGTCAGGCGTCCGCTTCGGCCACGACGTGATCGAGACCGAGACCATCGTCTATCGCTCGGCCACCGGCACGGTGCGCAAGATCTCCGCCGAGCACCGCGAGCTCGCCAAGTTTCATCTGGATTGATCGGTGTGGAGCTCTAACGATGCCCAGCATCGCCGTCCGTCCCCTCGCTGAAAGCGAGCGCGCTGAGTGGGAGCCCCTGTGGCGCGGCTATCTCGATTTCTACAAGACGAGCCAGCCGCCCAAGATGTACGACCTCACCTGGCGGCGCCTGCACGATCCGCTGGTGCCCATGCACGGGCTCGGCGCCCATGCGGACGGCAAGCTCGTCGGCATCGTGCACTATCTCTTCCATGCCTCGACCTGGACCGAGGGGCCGTACTGCTATCTGCAGGATCTGTTCACGCTGGGCGATCTGCGCGGCAAGGGCGTGGGCCGCGCCCTCATCGAGGCGGTCTATGACCGCGCCCGCGAGGCCGGCGCGAGCCGCGTCTACTGGCTCACCCAGGACTCCAACGCCACCGCGCGCCTGCTCTATGACCGCATCGCCGACCTCCCCGGCTTCATCCAGTACCGCAAGGTGCTGTGAGGGCGCGGCCGCTGTTCAGGCGACCCGGGCAACGCTTTCGCGGATGCGGTCGAGCACCGGCCGCAAATAGTCGAGGAACCTTGCCGGGTCCTCGCTCATCGGGAAGTGGCCGAGCCCCGCCATGATCTCGACCTCGGCCCCCTTGATGCGCCGTCCGAGCTCGAGGGTGGCTTCCGTCGTGCAGGAGAAATCATACTCGCCGGTGAGCAGGAAGAGCGGACAGCGGCGCGTGTCGATATTGCCGACGCGGTCGCGGATGTCGCCATCCTTGGTGTAGAAATAGAGATCGCCCTTGAACACGCCCGGGCCGCTCTGCATGTAGTGCCAGAGGGTTTCCCAGCGCGCCTCGGCCGGCGCCGTCGGCGCGATAAGGCCGCTGACCAGGCCGGCCGCCACCTCGCCGCCATGCACGTCGCCGCGGTGCGCCCATGTGAGATCGTAATAGGCTTCGGTGTGGGCGGCCGATTCCAGCCCGATGATGGCATGGAATTTTTCCGCATGGTCGAGGGCGAGATGCAGGATGACGCGGCCGCCGATCGAGCAACCCATGACCACCGGCCGGTCGAGGCCGAGCGCCGCCATGACGGCGAGGACCATCGACACATAGGCTTCGGTCGTCAGCCGGTATTCCTCGTCCTGCCAGCCGCCCGGCGGCGAGGACTTGCCATGCCATGGCATGTCGAAGGCGATGACGCGGTAGTCCCGCGTGACGCGCGGGTCGTTCATCAGGGCGCGATATTGGCGGCTGTCGGAGCCGGCGGTGTGCAGGCAGAGAAGGGGGGTGCCTTGGCCCGCTTCCTCCACATAGAGACGGTGCGGACGGCTGCCGAGATCGATGGCAAGGTAGCGGCCCACGATCGGCTCGAAGTTCGGCTTCATGCGCGCGCCTCCTGTCTCAGCGAGGCGAGGGCCTCCTTGAAATAGAGAAGGTGCGCCATGAGGGGATGGAGGTCGCCTTCGATGCGCATCAACTTGCGTTTCGCCAAGCCGAATATGTCCTGATAGCCAGGCTTCGGGACAGGCTTGAAGAACTCGTCCCAATCCCGGCGCGATGCCCGGAGCGCGAAGGTCCACGACGGCCCTGTGAACGGTCCCTTGGTCACCGCCTCGACGCGGCCCTCGCGGATATCGACGATGTAGCTCTCATCGCCCATTTCCACGAGAAGACGCGCCGTGCAAGTGCGGCCGCGCCGCAAGAGCGTCGGATTGCCGTTTACAGCGTCCTTGAGGCGTTCGAGCATCGGCATCTCCCTCTGCGCATTCTATGCAAAACGGCCGGCGAGGCGAGGGGGGCGAATTGGCGGCAAGCCGGGATTTGCGGGGGCGGTTTGGCTTTGGCGCCCGCCATGTCAAACTGCACGCGGAGATCCCCATGCGTCGCCTCGCCATTGCTCTTCTGTTCGCCCTCGTGGCCCTTCAGCCGCTTCCCGTGCGGGCCGGCGAGGACGTCGATCTCGCCCTCGTCATCGCGGTCGATGTGTCCAACTCGATGGACCTCGACGAGCAGGCGCTGCAGCGCGAAGGCTTCGTGCAGGCCTTCCGCTCGCCGCAGGTGCACGACGCCATCCGCAAGGGCATGCTCGGCAAGATCGCCGTCATCTACATGGACTGGGCCGGCATCCTCAATCAGCGCGTGGTCATTCCCTGGACGGTGATCGACGGGCCGGAGAGCGCCGCGAGCTTTGCCGACCGCCTCGAGAAGGCGTCGAACCGGCGCGGGCCGCGCACCTCGATCTCCTCGGCCATCGAATACGCCACGCAGCTCCTCGGCGAGGCCGACGTGAACCCGACGCGGCGCGTCATCGACGTGTCGGGCGACGGGCCCAACAACCAGGGCCGTGCGGTGACCTTGGCGCGCGACGAGGCCGTCGAGAAGGGCATCACCATCAATGGTCTTCCGCTCATGCTGAAGCGTCCCAGCGGCCCCTGGGACCTCGAGAACCTCGACCAGTATTATCGCGACTGCGTCATCGGCGGTATCGGCGCCTTCATGGTGCCGGTGCGCGACAAGAACCAGTTCGCCGCTCTTGTCCGCACCAAGATCGTGCGCGAGATCGCTGGCACTCTCGATCCTGAGCCGCGCGTCGTGCTGACGCAGATCGAGCCGCGCACCAATTGCACCCTCTACGACCGCTGGCAGCCGCCGTTTTAGGGTGCACACTCGTAAGTCCGTACTTGCCGGTATCGCTGGCTCACGTCCGTATTCGGCGTCTTGGCAGACTTGGGTCGGGCGTCACACCACGTCCGAGACGTGCCAACAACGGCCCTGAGCATGCGCAACAAGCTGCGTGAACAGAAGGCGTGGAACTCACTCAATCAGCTCATCAGCCTGTGCGATGAGGAGAGGCGGCACTTCGAGACCAAGCGCTTTGGCGGCCTTGAGATTGATCACCAGCTCGAACTTCGTCGGCTGCTCGACGGGTAGGTCGGCGGGCTTGGCGCCCTTCAGGATCTTGTCCACGTACGTGGCGCTGCGCCGGTAGAGATCGAGAAAGCTCGGCCCGTAAGACATGAGACCCCCGGCCTCCACACTCTCCCTGACGGCGTATGCTGCCGGCAGGCGGCTCCTGGCTGCGAGGTCTGCGAGCCGTGTTCCGTGGGAGCTGAATATCACATCTGACAGTACGAGGAGGGCTCCCACGCGCTCTTTGGCCATCGCCGCGAATGCGCCGTCGAACTCGTTCGGACCTCGAGCCTCCAGGAGTTGAAGCTGCACTCCCAACGACCGGGCCGCGACGTTCACTTCTCTTATCGCGAGCTGGTGGTACGCATTGGTCGGGTTCGAGAGGATGGCCACACGGCGGATCTTGGGGACGGTCTCCTTGAGCAGCTCCAGTTGTTTGGCGACGCTTTCCAGGCCGGCGTAGCCGGACACCCCTGTGACGTTCCCGCCCGGGCGCGCGAGGCTCGCGATGAGCCCGGTGCCAACAGGATCGCGAACGGCAATCATGACGATGGGGATCGTCTCGGTGGCGTTCTTGGCTGCCGTCACTCCTTGCGTCCCCAACGATACGATGATGTCCACCTTGAGCCGGACCAGCTCGGCCGCAAGTCGGGCAGCCGGTCGAGCCGACCCTCCGCGATATCGATAGTCGATGACAATATTCTGGCCCTCAACCCACCCGAGCTCGCGCAGCCCTTGCCGGAACGCGTCGAGCAGGGGCGGCCTATCGGAAGGGGACGTCACCCCAAGATAACCTATCCGAGGCACCTTTCCCGCCTGCTGCTGTGCACGCACACCCATGGGGCACGCGATCGCACCACCAACAAGCGCAATGAACTCCCGCCGCCTCATTCGACCCCCTCATCCACGATGACGAGACCAGGATATCAGATGATCTCGCACAGGGTGCTCGGGCATTTGCTGCATCGCGATTGCGAGTTCCGAATCGGGTCAAAAGCTGAAAGGCTCGACGCGAGTGCCCATCAAGTCAGCTTCGTGCCACAACCGGAAAGTCATCCGCCTGGCTCCAGCGCAAGAAATGCGACGCGATATGTTTTCGATTGCGCGCGCGCCGCGGACAGCCACGACGCAGCACCGAAAACAAGACAAATGAAATCACGCCGTTTCATGAACGCGAGCCCCTTGCGAGCAGCACCCTATTGGTTCAGTTCGGCGATGCCAATGTCCGTTCAGGGTCGCTCGCCGAAAGGCTCGCCGCGAGCCAATTCTCTACTGCTCTATCTCCAATAGCAGGCGTTTTGCGTTGCCAAGTGACGCGGCAGCTTCGTGCCAACAGCAGACGTCGCCCGTGTGGGCATCCAGCCCTTGCGGTCTCAGAGCGTCTTGGTCAATTTTGCAGCGCTCGCACATTGTCGGGGAGCTCGAGGAGACCGTTGCGCAGTTCGGCCTTGTCTTGTGCGTCTTGAAGAACATGGTTAGCCACCATGGCGCGCAGACGCCTGACGCGCGGCCGCAGCTCTCTGGCCACGGGGCTGCGCCCGTACTCCAGAACTCTTCTGCTGACGCTTGAGACGCCGTGTGCCCCAATCGTGCATCGCCAGAATGATGGGAGCAAGCGAACGGCCCTCCTCGGTCAGCGAGTAGTCGACCCGCGGCGGCACCTGCGGAAAGATCTCCCGGTGGACCAGCCCGCACTCCTCCAACTCACGAAGCTGACGGGTCAGCATCCGCTGGGTCGCCGTCGGCAACCTGCGCCTCAGCTCGTTGAACCGCAGCGTTGTGTCCAGCAAGTGATAGACGATCACGCCCTTCCATTTCCCCCCGACAAGATCGAGCGTCAGCTTCGACCGGGCACCCCGCTGCGCAATCATAGCGCTTCTTCGTCTTGAGCATTGCTAGGTATCCTCCGTGATACTACCGGCCCACTTTGTGCGTATTGCCTGACTTCGTATGTAGCGTACTTTCCGCTCCGCACAATCGCAATTCGCGAGAAAGAGCGCACTCGGTGAAGGCGGTCGGCTACCAGCAGTCGTTGCCAATCCAGGACGAGGCATCGCTCATCGGACATCGAGCTGCCGCGTCCTTCGCCGAGCGGCCGCGATCTGCTGGTTCGCGTGATGGCGATTTCCGTCAATCCGGTTGATGCCAAGATGCGCCTGCGATCCGAGCCGCAGAACGGCTCGCCCCGTGTTCTAGGCTGGGATGCATCAGGAATCGTCGAGGCGGTCGGACCCGAAGTGACCCTGTTTGACCGCGGCGACGCCGTCTTCTACGCCGGCGCCATCGATCGTCAGGGGACGAACGCTGAATTTCACCTGGTCGACGAACGGCTCGTCGGCCCCAAGCCGCGCTCCCTCTCACATGCGGAGGCAGCCGCTGTCCCGCTGACGGCGATCACCGCCTGGGAGACACTCTTTGATCGCCTTGATGTTCGCAAGCCAGTACCCGGCGCGAGCAACGCCCTCCTGATTGTTGGTGGCGCCGGCGGCGTCGGCTCCATGGCGGTCCAGCTTGCCAGGCAACTGACCAACCTTGTCGTGATCGCGACGGCATCGCGAGAGGAGACCCGTGCCTGGGTGAAGGCCCTTGGCGCCCACCATGTGCTGGATCACGGTAGGCCTTTGGCGCCTCAGGTGAGCGCCCTTGGGATCGGTGCTCCGGCTTTTGTGTTGTCCACGACGCAGACCGATAAGCACTTCGATGAGATCGTCGAGTTGATTGCTCCGCAGGGACGGTTTGCGCTTATCGACGACCCAGACCTGATCGATGTGCGCAAGCTCAAGCGAAAGAGTGTCTCGCTGCACTGGGAGCTCATGTTTACCCGCTCGATCTTCAAGACGGCGGACATGGCAAAGCAGCATGAGCTGCTGGCCGGTGTCGGCGCTCCTGGACGAGGGCCGGCTGAGAACCACGCTTGCCCAGAACTTCGGGAAGATCAACGCGGCGAACCTCAAGCGGGCTCACGCCCTTCTCGAGACTGGGACTGCCAAGGGCAAAATCGTCCTTGAAGGATTTTGAAGCTGGGATGCCGGCCGAAGGCCGTCGCAATTTTTGAAAGCCCAGAGCAGATGTCACAAACGGGAGGAAATCAAATGCGCTTGCCAAAGCTATGCTTGGAGCGTTCGCCCTTACTCTTGCCGCCGCTTCTCTTGCCTTGGCGCAGCAGGAGGACAAGATGGTGACAGCCGAGCTCTTCGCATCGGTACCGCAGTCGGTCGGCAACATCACGTTTACGCCGGACAATCGCGTGATCTACAGCCACCATCCGTTCTTTTCGCCCGACATCAGGGTCGCTGAGCTCAATCCCGACCGCAAGAGCTTCAAGCCGTTCCCCAACGCAGCCTGGAACACGCCGCGACCCGGCACTGACCATTATCTCGACAGTGTCCTCGGGCTGCGCGGCGACGAGAACGGGATTGTATGGATGCTGGACATGGGGCAGCGCACGCCGCTCACGCCCAAGATCGTCGGATGGGACACGAAAGCGGACCGGCTCCATCGCATCTACTACCTACCGGCACCCGCATCGCTTCCCGAGTCGCAGCACAACGACTTCGTCGTCGATACCAAGAACCGCAAGTTCTACATAGCGGATGAAGGGATCGGCCCGGGCGGTGACGGATCAAAAGCTGCACTCGTTGTCGTCGACATGGATACGGGCGCTGTGCGCCGGCTGTTGCAAGGTCATGTCAGCACTCTTCCCGAGGATCGCCCCATTACCGTCGACGGGAAGATCCTCACCGTGCCTGGAAAGGACGGCAAGCCCGTCGTCATCAAAGTCGGTGCCGACGGCATCGCCGCGGACAAGAACTTCGAATGGCTCTACTACGGCCCACTCAACGGCGCGTCCGGAGGAGAGGAATGGAAACAGAAGCGTGTAGTAGGAAGTCACGCTAGTAGAGGAAAACCATTATCTGTTGGCGAAGGTGAGGTGTGCGGTTCTGGGGGGCAATGTGGGGATGTTGGGCGGGGGCCATCTACTTGAGGCGGGAAAAGCAGAAGGGGCGGTGTCAGGGGGGGGCGAAGGGTGGCAGGGATGATGAGGAGATGGAGGGATGAGGTGGTGTGAAGGGGGGGGGGGTGGTGTGGAGGGGAAGGCGGGGGGGGGGAGTGTGATAAGCGGGGGGGCGAGGTGAAGGGGGGGTGGGGGAGGTGTGGATGATGTGATGGTTGCGTGGTGGACATAGGGGGCAGGAGGGGACGGGGGAGGGGAGAGGGGAGAGAGGGGGAGGAGGGGGGGGTTGCGTGCGGGCGAGGGGCGGCGTGAGGGGGAGGGGTCGAGGGGCGTGGGCCGGAGAGAGGATCGTTAGGATGGATAGGCAGGGAGATATGGCTGTTTTTTTGTGAGATGGGTTGTTGGGGGTGGAGGTGAAGTAAGTGGGGGGCGGGGGGGTTGGTGGATCGCCGCGTTTGAACCCGCCTTCGTCGACGAGCTCAGCATCATTCTGCGCTGGAGCTTCGAATACTTGCAGCGCGATGGTGAAGGTGAGGCAGCTGAGAGCACTTGGTTGCGCGACGAGACAGGTGGCTCGGTCTATCTGCGTCTTTCAACCCGCCAGATCGAGCAGCCACGGCGGACGATGACCGCCGAGCTGGCAGGCGACATCGTCAATGGCGCCTATTGGCTGCGCGAACCCGGTCCCAACGCTGAGGTCCTGATCGCCTATCAGGGTGCCGTGGCGCCAGAGGCCATAGCGGCAGTCGGCCTGGTTGCGGAGGATCGCCGCGACGTCGGCCTCCTCGCTATCACCTCTGCCGATCGCCTCAATGCTGGATGGCAGGCCGCCGAACGCGCGCGCCAGCGCGGCAATCGGGGCGCGATGAGCCATATCGAGCGGCTGCTTCGACCGCTGTCGCGCGATTGCGGTCTGGTGACCGTGCTCGACGGCCATCCAGCGACGCTCGCGTGGCTTGGAGCCGTCCGTGGCCATCGCACCAAGGCGCTTGGCGTCGAGCACTTCGGTCAGACCGGCACCATCGCCGATCTCTATCGCCACCACGGCATCGATACGAACGCCATCGTTCACGCTGCGAATGCAGCCGCCTCCGGTCGGCCGGTGCGCCACCTGCAGGCACTGCCTTGATGTCGTCCACGGGCGACCCTGCGTGCCAACACCAACTCCGTGCCAACACCAACAAAGAAAGGTGCGGCCCCGGCTTTGGTTTCAGCTTGCAGTTCGCACGCCACGTGCCAGGGTGTGGCATCGCCGCCTCTGAGCGACGGCAAGCGGGGACACCCAGCATGTCGGTATCGAGCCTTCGCGCCATCGTGCTCCTCGTTCTCGCGGCGATCGCACCGGGTGCGACGCTCGCCCAGGAGGCCCACTGGCCGGCGTCCCTGACCATCGCGACCGCGTCGCCAGGCGGCACATATTTCGTCTACGGCGAGGGTCTCGCACGCATTCTCACGCGCACCCTCAACCTTCCCGTCGCCATGCGGCCAACCGAGGGCCCGGCGGACAACATCGCCCTGCTCGAATCGGGAGAAGTCCAGATCGCCTTCGTCACGCTCGGGGTCGCGCTCCAGGCCTGGAACGGCACTGGAAGCTGGAGCGGCAAGCAGGCGCGCTCCATGCGCGCCATGTTCCCGATGTACGACACGCCCATGCAGTTCATGGTTCTCGAGCAATCAGGCATACAGTCGATCGGCGGATTATCCGGCAAGCAAGTCGGGATCGGCCCGCGCGGTGGCACAGCCGCAGCCTACATGCCGGACTTCTTCAAGGACTTGAAGCTCGACGCGGAATTTGTCTACGGCGAATGGGCGGACTTGGCTGATCGGGTCCACGCCGGCACGCTCGACGGGCTGGGGGTGGCGGCTGGTATTCCGTTCCCTTCTTTCTCCGATCTTGAGGCAAAGGCCAAGGGAAGGGTCCGATACTTGCCCCTGAGCCAGGCGCAGATCGTGGGATTGCGCCTCGCCATGCCGGAACTGGGCCGGTGATTGTCCCGGCAGGGACTTATCCCTCGCTGAAACGCGACTACCCAACGGTGGGACTCTACAACTTCGCGGTGGCCCACAAGGACCTGCCGGATGACCTTGTCTACGCGATCGTTAGTTCAGTCTTCGCCAGCAACGACGAAATGATCGATGTTCATCGTTCGGCCGCCTCAACGGTACCGCAGAACTTCACCCGCAACACCTTCCTGCCCTTCCACAATGGCGCAAGCCGTTGGTACCATAACAATTCGGCTGTCGGCGTCGAACGCGGCGATTGAGCGATAGGCGTGAGAAACGCTCACGCCGTTCGGACGGCCTCGACGGCGGTTGCGACAACGTCGGGTGCGTGATCCAGGCTTGGGAGGAACCAACATGGCAGCGACCACAACGACAGCGCCGGCGGTCGCGCACCCCGGCAAGTGGTATCAGCATCTTTACGTTCAGGTCCTCATCGCCATCGTGTGCGGGGTCCTGCTGGGGCACTTCTACCCCTCGATCGGTCAGGAGATGAAGCCGTTAGGCGATGCATTCATCAAGCTCATCAAGATGATCATCGCGCCCATCATATTCGTTACCGTTGTGCACGGCATTGCCAGCATGAAGGACATGAAGAAGGTGGGACGCGTCGGCCTCAAGGCGCTCATCTATTTCGAGGTCGTGACGACGCTCGCCCTCATCGTCGGCCTCGTGGTGATCAATCTCTGGCAGCCGGGCGTCGGCATGAATGTCGACCTCTCGACGGTCGACACCAAGTCGATCACTGCCTTCACGACGAAAGCAAAGGATCAAAGCACCGTCGGCTTCCTCATGGATATCATCCCGTCGACGGTCGTCGGCGCCTTCGCGACAGGCGAGATTCTCCAGGTGCTGTTTTTCGCTCTGCTTTTCGCCTTCGGCCTGCAGATGCTCGGCGAGCGAGGCGAAACCGTGCTGCGGCTCATCGATGTGGTTGCCCATGTCTTCTTCCGCATCGTCGGCATCATCATGAAGTTTGCGCCGGTCGGGGCTTTCGGTGCGATGGCGTTCACTATCGGCAAGTATGGTGTGGCGACGCTGCTTTCGCTCGGCAACTTCATGATGTCGTTCTACGCGACATGCCTGATCTTCATCTTCGTCGTGCTCGGCGGGATCGCGGCCTTGTGCGGCTTCTCGATCTTCAAACTGATCAGCTACATCAAGGAGGAGCTACTCATCGTGCTCGGCACCTCCTCGTCCGAGTCGGTGCTGCCGCGGGTGATCGTGAAGATGGAAAATCTCGGCGCCGACAAGTCCGTCGTCGGCCTCGTTGTTCCGACCGGATACTCGTTCAATCTCGACGGTACGTGCATCTACCTTACCATGGCGGCGGTCTTCCTCGCCCAAGCCACCAACACCGACCTGACCCTCATGCAGCAGCTCGGCATAATCGGCGTGCTGTTGCTGACCTCCAAGGGCGCGGCCGGAGTGACGGGCTCCGGCTTCATCGTGCTTGCGGCCACGCTTGCATCCGTGGGGACTATTCCGGTCGCCAGCATGGCGCTGATTCTCGGGATCGATCGGTTCATGTCGGAAGCCCGCGCGCTCACCAACCTTGTCGGTAACTGCGTTGCGACGATCGTGGTCGCGAAGTGGGAAGGCGCGCTTGATGAAGGACGGTTGCATCGGCGTCTCAACCAGGAGACCGACCTCGAAGCGGACGAGCCCGAGTCCGTTAAGGTGGAGGAGGACATCATTGAGGCTGGCGGCCCGCGGCCCTTGCGGGCGTAAACATAGCGCCGAGCGAGGTCGCCGGGCATTAAGATCGTGCGCGAGATCGCCGGCACTCTCGATCCTGAGCCGCGCGTCGTGCTGACGCAGATCGAGCCGCGCACCAATTACACCGTCTAACGATCGGTGGCAGCCGCTGTTCTAGGGCGCGTACTCACAAGTGCGTACCTGTCGGTATCGCTGGCTGACGTTCTGTATTCGGCGCCTTAGCAGACTTAAGTCGGGCGTCACACAACGTTCGAGAAGTGCCAGAACCGGACTTCCAGATGCCCGCAATTTTCGCCCCGAGGAGCTGTACTCATTATTCCGGCAAGTCCTGACCTGCGATTTGGACCAAGCTCCGTCCTCAAACGGTAAGTGGCTAGCCCACAAGGTCAAGCGGACCGTCACTTATTAATACAAACTACTTGGGAAGCATGTCGCGTGCTGGTCCTTCAGCTCGGCATAAAGCTTAGCGGAATTGGTCGTGCTGCGCCACGAAACATTACTGAGCATGAAGCCGTCTTGAGTGAACTACGCAGGTACTTGGCGCCGCCGGCGAACCGTCCCAGGTCCAACTTGAAGACATGGTCTGGGTCGACGGCGGGACGTTTCAGATGATCTCCGATCGGCACTATCCAGAAGAGGCGCCCGCGCATCGCGTAACGGTTGATGGCTTCTGGATCGACCGCACGCCGATGACGAATTGCCAATTCCGACGCTTCGTCAAAGCGACCGGCCACGTCAGCTTTGCCGAAACTCCGTCCGACCCGAAGGACTATCGGGGGGCGCTGCCGCACATGCTGAAGGCGGGTTCTCTCGTCTTCAATCCCCCGACCATCCCGTCGACCTTCGCGGCCTCGATGATCATCCTGTTGTACATGTCGCATACTCCGACGCGCTGGCTTCGTGGGTCGGCAAGGAGCTGCCGACCGAGGCCGAATGGGAGTTCGCCGCGCGCGGTCGGCTCGTCCGGCCGCGCGTCATGCGGAGCCGGTCGATACGTCCACAAGCCATGTCGGTTTTCGATGCATCAGGCGAACAGAATCGAGCATCACTACAGAGAGGAGCACGTTATGAGTCAGTAAGCTCCGCCTGGAGATTCCACGTCGATGCGCCGCGATCGGGCGGCGGATTGAAACGACGCGATCTGCTGCTGAGTGGCAGCTCGCTGCTCGCCGCTCTGCTGCCGGCCGTCAGCTGCCAAGCCCGGCGCAGGCGCAGCCGGCGCCGTCCGGCCAGCGGCCGAACATCGTCGTCATCATGGGCGACGACATCGGCATCTGGAACATCGGCGCCTATCACCGCGGCATGATGGCGGGACGCACGCCCAACCTCGACAAGCTCGCCGCCGAGGGCATGCTGTTCACCGACTACTACGCCGAGGCGAGTTGCACGGCGGGCCGCGCCAACTTCATCACCGGCGAGCTGCCGATCCGCACCGGCATGACCACGGTCGGCCAGGCCGGCGCACCCACCGGCCTGCCGGCGGAGGCCGTGACGATCGCCACCGCACTCAAAGGCGATGGGCTACGCCACCGGCCAGTTCGGCAAGAACCACCTCGGCGACAAGAACGAGTTTCTGCCGACGGTGCACGGCTTCGACGAGTTCTTCGGCTACCTCTATCACCTCGACGCGATGGAAGACCCTGCGCACCCCGGCTATCCGCAGGAGCTGCTGAACACAGTCGGTCCGCGCAACATGGTCCACTCGTGGGCGACCGACGTCGACGACCCGACCGTCGATCCGCGCTGGGGCAAGGTCGGCAAGCAGAGGATCGAGGACGCCGGAACGCTCTATCCCAAGCGGATGGAAACCGTGGACGACGAAATCCGCGACCTGGCCTTCAAGTTCATCGACAAGGCCAAGGCCGACAACAAGCCGTTCTTCCTCTGGCTCAATCCGACGCGCATGCACATCGTCACGCATCTGTCGCCGAAGTACCAGGCGACTGCGCAACTCGAAGAACGGCTGGTCCATCCATGAAGCCGGCATGGCGCAGCTCGACGACGACGTCGGCATCGTGATGAAGAAGCTCAAGGACATGGGCGTCGACGACAACACCATCGTCGTCTTCACCACCGACAACGGCACCGAGGTCTTCACCTGGCCCGACGGCGGACAGACGCCGTTCGCGCAGAGCAAGGGCACGGTCATGGAAGGCGGCTTCCGCGCGCCGGCGATGATCCGCTGGCCGGGCAAGGTGCCGGCGGGCAAGGTCGAGAACGGCATCATCTCCGGGCTCGACTGGTTCCCGACGTTCCTGGCCGCCGCCGGCAACCCGAACATCGTCGAGGAGCTGAAGAAGGGCAAGCAGATCGGCGACCGCACCTACAAGGTGCATCTGGACGGCTACAACCAGATGGACATGATCACCGGCAAGGGCCCGTCGAACCGCCACGAAATCTGGTACTTCGGCGAAAGCGAACTGGGCGCCGTGCGCATCGATGACTACAAGTATCGTTTCATCGACCAGCCTGGCGGCTGGCTCGGTGACAAGACCAAGCCTGACGTGCCCTACATGACCAACCTTCGCCTCGATCCGTTCGAGCGCACGGGCTGGCCCGACAGCGGGACCAAAGACGGGGCGCAGCAATACTTCGACTGGTTCAAGTACGAATTCTGGCGCTTTGTGTTTGTCCAGCAGGAGGTGGAGAAGCTGGCCATGACTGCGATCGAGTTCCCGCCGATGCAGAAGGGCGCGAGCTTCAACCTCGATGCCGTGAAAGCGAAAATCGAGGCGGCCAGGCGGCAATGGCCAAGTAGATAAGATCGAGACCTGTCATGGCGGGCGGCTCAGAATGGGCCGCCCGCAGCCGAACGAGCGGACCAGCAGGGCGACGAGCACGCCCAACTAAGTCAAAACTCGGTGTGATTAACTTGGTCGATATCCACCGTGCTGGCGCCTAAGGCCCGAGTCCAGTGCCATCTGAAACGTCCCGCCGTCGACCCAGACCAAGCCACGAAACCCGGATTCGAGCTTCTGGTCCGCTGGCCACGTACGGGCAGTTTGAGCGGATCGGATGTCCACTTTTGCAGGACACCTCAATGTTCGACCCGGTACAGGCGCCATCGCTTCGGCACGCCTTTGAGTTGATGAGCGCCGCGATCCCTAAAGCGGATTCCGGACTCCGACATCAGATCCTTGACCGCGCGCGAGACCAGGACTTCGCCGGCACGTGCTTTCGCGGCGACGCGCGCGCCGATTGAAACGCGAGACCGATCACGTCAGCCCCGCTCACCTTGTATTCGCCCGCGTGCAGCCCGACCCTGATCTCCAGCCCGAGCGTGCGCACTGCCTCGCGGATTGCGGTCGCGCAACGGATCCCGGCAGCCGGCGCATCGAACGTCGCGAGCAGCCCGTCTCCCGTCGTTACGACTTCTTTCCGCGCAAAGTCTTCAGCTCTCTGCGGACGGCGGCGTAATAGTGATTTATCACCTGTGTCCAGCGCGCATCGCCGAGCCGCGCGGCTTTTTCGGTGGACCGGACGATATCGACATCCAGGATCGTGGCGAGCGTCTGTTCGAGCTCGGCGCCACGATTGGCAGGTCGGCGCCGGATAGCAATATTTCCGGCCAGCGGCTCATCGCGATGGCTGCGTCGCCGTGCGATTGCGGCTTTTTTATAGTCTTTGGCCGCTCCGCCGTGCCGCAACGAATTGTTTTCGCCTGCGGTGGAAGCGTCCAATAACCTTTCGCCCATCTCCCACGCCATCGACCTCGACGGCGCCCCACTTCAGGGAAACCGTCGAGCCAACCCGGCGAACCCACCATGCCTTTGACGTGTATCCGGAAACGTTCGACTGATGGACTCCGATGCGAAGGAACTTGGGCATGTGCGTGGGACCGATCGAAGGCCCGTTTGGGCCTACCAAGTGTAGAATGTGATCATACATTCCTGGTTGGCAACAGCACTCCCAACGAAAATTCTCTCGCTGACTCGCGTGTTAATTCGCGTTCGCAATCGGGCCCGCAGAGTGGGGAACGCCAGCCACGCGAACCGCGACTGGCGCTAGAGGCGATTGCTCACCTCGACGAGATTGCCGTCGGGGTCCTTGAAATAGACCGACAGCAGCGTCCCGATGGCGCCGGACCGCTCGCCCGGCCCGTCGACGATCGCGACGCCCTCGCGCTTCAGGCGCGAGATGACGTCCGCCATGGGCGTGTCGGTCAGCACGCAGAAATTACCCATGCCCGGGCTCATGTCGCGGGCGATGATCGGCAGGGCGCCAGCATCCTGCAGGCTGATCTTGTGGTCGCCGAAATGCAGCGACCATTTTCCCGGCCGCTCCTCCCGCGCCTCCATGTCGAGGACGCGGCGATAGAAGGCGCAGGTGCCGGCAACGTCCGTCACCGTGAGCGTCAGATGGTCGAGACCGGTGATGCGCATGCCTCAAGCCTAGCGGACCGACGGCGCGGCGCCAATCCGAGCGGCCAAGCAACGTCAGCGGCGCAGCGCCGGCAACCAAGCAGGAACGGCGCCATCCCCGAGCAGCACGTTGATTAGCGCGAAGACGATCACCAGGTCGTAGCTGTTGGTCCAGTCGTGGATGAGGCCCCCGCTCCAGGAGCCGAGCGCTGCCGCCAAGGCCGCTGCCGAGGGTGATGGCTCCAAAAATGGTGCCGACGCGTTCGCCGCGAAAAATGCTCATCGCCGTCGCCGATATCAGCGGAGCGCGCGAACCGATGGTGCTGCCGAAACAGATCAGGAAGCCCGCAAGCAGCCACAGGCTCGGCCAGGTTCGCAGCAACCAGAGCATGACGATGCCTGCCGTCGAAGCGGCCCTAGCTTGAGAAGTCACCAGCGCCGCGCTCGCCGAGCAGGCCGTCGAGCAGGCTGACCGTGACCATGCCGACGGCCAGAAGACGCCGCTGAAGCCCCATGCGGTCGCGGCCTGCAACGGCGGAAATCCCGCTTCGACCAGATAGGCGACGACCTGCACCGACAGCAGAACATGCCGACGGCGGTGAAGAAATATGTCGCAGAACAACCCCAGAAAGCGCGATGGCGCACGCGGTGCGAGGGTCCAACCTTCTCGACCACATCAGCGACTGCCCCGGCACTCACCTCGCCGGAGCCCACCGCGAGCCGCTGCCACGGCAACAGGACGAGCGGGACGCCAGCAGCAGCAATGCGACGCCGAGAACCTGGTACGCGCCGCGCCAGCCGTACGCGTCGATCAGAACCTGCGACAGCGGGAGCCAGACGAACGTACCCGACCCCGTCCGCCGCGAACACGATCGACATCGCCGTCGGCAGCCGCCGGCCGAACCAGCGGCCGAGCAACAGCGCACTGGCGACATTGCCGAGACATGCGCCGCCGAGGCCCGCGGCATACCGGATGAAGCTGAACTGCCACAGCGTCTGCGCAAGCGCAGCAACGAAAACTGCCGCCAAGCAGCAGGAGGCCAAGGCCATAGACCGCGCGCGGGCCCGTAGCGATCGAACAATCGTCCGACGAATGGCAAGGCAAGGCCAGACGACAACGCCGCCAGCGAATAGATCGAACGACCTCGGCACGATCAAAGCCGAACGTCGTCGAGATCGGCAGCAGGAAGACCGGAAAGGTCTCGTTGCCGCCGCCGCCGAGCACGGCAGCACGAAGCAGATGCCGAGCACGGTCAGCGCCGTGCGGCTGGCGTCCACGCATTCACGGCCGCATGCCGGTGCACGAAGGACATCAAGACTCCTCTCTATCATAGCCGCCAGGTTTCGGTGAAAATGCCGGCTCGCGCCCTCGAACAGGCCGAAGGTGAAGACGTCGTTGGCGCCGGTCGCAAGTCCGCGCTGGATGGCGCTCGGCCATTTCCCGGTCCTCCGCGGTACCCGCCGTGACGAAGTCCCTGCGCCTTCTTGACGGCCTCGTCGCTTCGTCGCGATCCGACAGCGTGTAGGTGATCAGGCGCGTGCGATCGACGGCGAGCGGTTCGATCACCGCCATGCGTCATGTGGGTCGGGAACGTCGCCACCGACACGTTCGGAAACAGATGGTTGAGCTGGGTCAGCGCGCCGCCGGCCTTGCGCTCGGCCGGCGGCACGTCGCGCAGCTTTTCGATGCTGCGATAGGGATAGCTGACGCGGCTGTTGCGCCCGAAGAACTCGACGACATTGATGTTGTCGTATTGCCGGGGATAGAACGTGTCGGCGTGCGTCGAGCGGATGTGATAGCCCTCGAGCAGGCCTCGACGAAGATCTTCCAGTTGAAGTCGAACTCTGTCTCCGCCGTCGAGAGCAATCGCCATTCGGGACCGAAGTAGTCGGGCACGACGTCGATCCTCGGCTCGGTCGCGCTCTGCCCGTCCTGCGTGACGAACACCATGCCGTGCTTCTCGACCGTCGCGACCGGCACGAGCCATGCTTGCTCTTGTCGAGCCCGGGAAAGCCGTGCTCGTGCGGCACGCCGCGCAACTGCCCGTCGAGGCCGTAGGTCCAGGCGTGATAGCGGCAGGTCAGCGCCTTCTTGCAGCCCGCCCCGTCGACGAGCTGCACGCCGCGATGGCGGCAGGCGTTGCGGAACGCGCGAACCATGCCGTCCCTGCCGCGCATGGCGACGATCGGCGTCAGCGCCGCGTCGCGCGCCACGTAGGAGCCGACCTCGGGCAACGCGGCCGACGGACAGAACGGCGTCGGCGTGCGCCGCAGCACCCGCTTGATCTCGGCCTCGAACCGCTCCTGCGAGGTGTAGTGCTCGACGGGCTCACGCCAGACGCCTTCGCTCAGGTCGGTGGTCTTGTGGTCGATGTGATCCAGCAGGCGCGCGATCACGGTGGGATCGTCGGCCAGTCCTGCGGTCATTCTTTCCTCCCGATGCTCTGAAGTTTGGCTCGCAGCCGCAGTTTGCTGCGTTTGCGCGGCTGTTCCTCGGCGCGCCCCTGACTGTAATCGCCGAACGGGCCGTCCCGCTCGGCCACCGCCGCGCCTGACGCCCTGCTGGCGGCAAGGCGCACGAAGGCGCGGCCTTCGGGCGTGTTGCGCATGGCGCCGTCGAGGATCGGCCCGAGGATCTGCGTGCTCTGCAGGCCCATATTGTCGTAGGCCTGATTGACGATGAGCTTCATCGCCGCGAGCTGCGTCAGCGGAATTTTGGCCAGTTTTGCCGCCAGCGCGCGACGCGGTCGTCGAGTTCCTCCAGCGGACAGGAGAAGTTGATCAGCTCGATCCCGGCCGCCTCCTTGCCGCTGACCCACTCGCCGGTCAGAGCGTAGTATTTCGCTTTGGCAAGGCCCAGGCGGTAAATCCACATGCCGCTGAGGTGGCAGCCCCAAACGCGCGCATACGGCGTGCCGAAGCGCGCATCGTCCGAGGCGACGACGAGGTCGGCGCACAGCGCCATTTCCGAGCCGGCGCCGAGGCACTAGCCGTGCACCTTGGCGATCGTCGGCTTCAGGCCGCGCCACATCCCCATGTAGATCGGAATCCCGCCGGTGTAGGCATTGGCGAGGCATGAGACGTCCATGCCGGGGTCGTAGCCGTCCTCCCTGAACACCTGATGGTGTTCCAGCCGTTGGAGAAATCGAAGCCCGCGCAAAAGCTGTCGCCGGCGCCTTCAAGGATGATGACCTTGACCTCGTTGTCCCGGTTGGCGGTCCGTCAGCGCTCCTCGATGCCGAGGGCCATCTCGGTCGCGGAGCGCATTGTGCTTTTCGGGCCGGTTCAGCGTGATCGTGGCGACCGCTCCGGACTTGGCGTACTTCACGACATCTTCCGGCATTGTCACTTCCGATGATCGGCCGGCCCGCTGCCGTTCCTCGATTGCTGACCGAAGCATCTCCCGCTGCAGCTGTGCGCGGCAAGAGAAACCGGCGGCCTTCGGATGAACGATATTCATCCGAAGGCGGCTAGACAGCGGACTGATTGTCGGCGCGTCCTAGACTGGCCGCATGAAGCGCATGAACCGAGCCGGAAGAGACGCCGATCGCGCCCGGCGCCTGCGGTCGGCGACAGCCGAAGATCGCCGCCGCAACGCTCAAGCCCGCGCGATTCTGGCGCTGCAGGCTTTCGACGTCGCGGTCCGCTCCGGCAGTTTCAAAGCGACCGCGCATGCGCTCAATCTCAGCGCCTCCGCCGTCAGCCATCGCATTCGAAATCTCGAACAGCCGCTTGGCATCGCGCTGTTCTTACGCACGCCATCGCGCCGTTCATCCAACGCCGCAGGGAAAGGCGCTCGCGGCGGCGACCGGCCGCGCTTTTGCCGAGCTCGCGCGCGCCGCGCCTGCCGGCCGGCGCCGCCCGGGGCGGCAAAGGCTGAAGCTGAAGGTGTTTCCGCTGTTTGCCTCGGCATGGCTGATACCTCGGCTCGCTCGGTTTCGTCGCGAAGCATCCGGATATCGATCTTGCGATCGAGACCTCCAGCCATGCCGTCGATTTCGACGTCGAGGCCTTCGATGCCGGCATCAGCGTCGGCGACGGCTCTTTGAGGGATTGGTGTCGCATGCACTCTCGCCGACATCCGAGCGACGCCGATCGCGACGCCGGTCGCTGGTGCGCCGTCTGAGACTTCGCGAGCCGCGGGACCTCGGCCGCGCCGTGCTCATTCATGTCACGACGTTTCCAGCGGCCTGGCCGCAATGGCTGGAGCGCGCCGGGCGTGCCAGAACTCGAGCCGTCCGCGACCATCGCGGTCGACAGTTTCGTGGCCGCCATCCAGGCGGCCGAGCAGGGGCGGGGTCGCGCTCGGCATGGAATCTGTTCATCGCCGAGCGCGAGCGTCAGGCGCGATCTGCCGTCCGTTTCCGATCGAGTCATCCGCCCGGGAGCTATTGGCTGGTCCATCCGCCGGGCTGCCCGGCGCAACCGCGCGCTGCAACTCTTCAAGAGCTGGCTGCTTGCCGAGCTTCCCGCAGAACGGCGGAGCGCTCTGCCATCGATGACTTGAGTGACTCCCGGTGCAGCCAGATCGAGATGAGCCGCGCGCTGCTTTTCGTCGCCGCCGCGCGTCGTGCTGACGCAGATCGGCCAGGGTAGCGAGGGAAGTCGCCGCTCCGGGGCCTACGACGCTGGCTCCGTTCGCAGCGCGCGCACCGCAGCTCTGATCATCGCGACGATTTCGAGCTCGGCGTCGCTGTCCTGAGGCTGACGCCACGCGCTCTGGATTGCAACGACCACCTGCTCGGTCGGATTGACGAAGATGATCTGGCCATAGGCGCCTCTCGCCGAAAAGGCGCCGTTGTTGACGCCGCCCGGCAAGGGCGGCACCGCCCACCAGTGGTAGCCGTATCCCGCCGGCGAACCGGGCATGAGCCGACCGAAGCCGGTGGCCGCGCTGTCGGGCTGTCCGGCGAGATCGCGCCAGCCGGGCGGCAGCACCCGCCGGCCACTGAACGCTTCGCCGTCCTCCAGCACCAGCTGGCCGAAGCGGCCGAAGTCGCGCAGGCGCGCGCTGACGCCAAGCCCGCCCAGCTCCAGGCCGTCTTCGGACTCGAGTTGCCAATACCCGTCGGCCTCCATGCCGGCAGGTCCCCAGATCTTCTCGGCGCAGTAGTCGGCCAACGGCCGGCCCGTGGCGGCCGCGACCAGCGCGCCAATCAGGCAGCTCTCGCCGGTCGAATAGTTGAAGACGACGCCCTGCGGCTGAGCGCGCGGCAGTTCGCACAGGAGGTCGAGGACGGAGCCTGGCCGCCGGCTCACCATGGCCCTGCCCAGGCGAAAGACGTCTGAGCGTCCGTCTGCATCGTTTTCCTCGCGCCAGGCCACGCCGGAGCACATCCGCAGGAGATTACGGATCGTGACGCCCTCGTAAGCCGAGCCGCGCAGCCGCGGCAGGTATTGCTCGCAGCGATCGTCAAGGCTGCCGATCGCGCCATCGTGGAGCGCAGCCCCGACGAGCGTCGCGGTGATCGACTTCGCGGTCGAGAAGCTGGTCCACCGGCTCTCCGGGCCGTTGCCCATGCCGTAGCGCTCCAGCGCGATCTCGCCGTGCTTCAGGATCAGCAGCCCGGCCGTGCGGCGGCGGGCCATGTAGTCGCTGAGGCCGAGGCGCACCCCGCCCACCTCAAAGGTCAGGTCCGCGAGCGAACGGGCGTGCGGTGGGAGCGGCCGCACCGCGTCGCCGCGCCGGATGACGCGCACCGGCCAGACCTGGTCCTGGTTGCGGAAGGTCGGCGCCTGGTTTTCGGGTGTCGTGTCCCAGATGTTCGGAGCCGCCCGCTCCGGATCGGCGTCATCAGCGGCATTCGTCGGTGTCAGGATTGGCCATCAATACCCCCTCGTTCGTTGAGACGACGCCAAATCGCCCGGGAACGGCGAGTTTGCAAAGCAAATTAAGTTGGTTTGACGTGGTCTCGTCCCGCTGGCATGCTGACGGCCGACCGTAGCGGAGACATAGCCCCGTCAGGGGTGTGCGAATGTCCGCTCAGGGTCGGAAGCGGTAGTAGGCGAGCGTCGATTTCAATCGTCCGCTTCACCCTCCAATGCGGACCTCTCGGCCGCGAGAGGAAAATCGATCGCAACGCGATGCCGCACCACCGCCCAGCCTGCAGCCGGGATGCAAGGGCTCGGTGCTGCGGCGCACGGGATGACCAAGATCGGACGCCGCGTGGACGGTTACCGTCAGGTGGTCGAGGCCGGCGATGCGCATGCGCTCAGCCTAGGACGGCCGCAGCATGGCAGGCCCTGAGCCGATGACCTTCATGTCCGAGGGACGCGCGCGAAGGTAACGAGAAGTCGCTGCTCTGGACTATCACGGGTGCATCCAGGGAAGCCGTTCGTCCGCGAAGAATTCGCCCTTCGGCTCCAACTCTGCAGCCTCCGCAAACGCGCCGACGTAATAGTGGGTCTCGGTAGGGAGGCGCTCATTCGAGCATGTGAGTGTCGAGCCGCGGCGCCGAGCAGACCCTCTCTCGAACTCCCTTCGAGAGGTGAATTTCGTGATCTCTCCGCTGGTAACTGTGACCGCCGAATTCTCGAACGACACAAACACCGACGCGGGCGCGCCGCTGTGCCTCCTGCAGCTCTCGCAATGGCACCACCGGACCCATTTTGGGCTTCCCGCCGCACGAAACTGAACGGCGCCGCAAAGACAGCGGCCGCTAAATCCTTCGGTCATCTTCTTGCTCCATTTTCAAGACGACGCCTTCACGCGAGATTCTATGAAGGAAACGTCCAACCGGCGCATCGGCCAAGCCCCAAATGGCGACTGCGACGAAGGTGGGTGATTTCACCCAGAAGCGCGCGACAAAGTTGAGCTTACGCTCATAGATGAACGCTGTTGGATCGGGCGGCTTCACCGAGTTGACCCCCGCCAAGAGCGAGTGGCGGTGCAGACGACTTCAAGCGCATCGGTTGCCCCCTCCGCGTCGCCCTTGTCGAAATCGCCTTCGGCTTGCGCCATAGTGTTGGTGACGTGCGCAAAGCACACGACCGCACGCCCGCGTGCTTGTGCAAACGCATAGAGGGCGGCCGCCTCCATCTCAACGGCAAGGAGTTCCCTGTCTTGTGCCATCGTGATGGCGGCCTGCGTCTCGCGAAAGGGTGCATCCGTGGTCCAGGTCGCACCGCGATGAAGCGTGGTGGACGCCCCCGCAAAGCCCGACGCGGACGATGCTGACAAGATCGGGGTCCGCCTCGGCGAACGGCGCGGGTGGCAGCGTGGTAGCTCGTGCCCTCGTCGCGCAGCGCCCGCTCGATCAGCACAAAGTAAGGTGTGGGCCCGCTGGCAATAATCTGCCTCGATGACGTAACGCTGACGAGCAGCCTGCAACCAGACGCGAAAAGCTGCTCGGCCACCAGGACCGCGAAGGGAGCACCGACCGCACACCCAACGAGGCCGAAGGTCTCGCCCCGCTCTTCAAAGATAAAGAGTTCCGTGTGGTAGCAAGCCCAGCCCGCATCGGGTTTCGCCCGCCCCGCCGCGCGCAGGTGACGCACAAGATCGCCATCGGGATCGAGAACACAGACTTCCGGGACGGCCGCAGCGGCGAGCCGCTTCTGCCGGCGCGCCTCGCGCAGAAAATTCTCCGGCCGGAAGACGGACTGCGCATCATAGAGCTTCGATTGGAGAAGGGGTAAGTCCGTCTCGTTCATAGCGTCCACTTGTTACTCTCTGCCGAAGTAACGAGACTCATGTCGGGCCAGCCCGCAGCCCGGACCGAGGCGGCACCAGTCTCTTGGCGCCGTCTGGGTGGACGGGAAATCGCCGCGGCTAGATTGGCTTGCGAGCCATGAATGAATAGCCGAAGACCTCGAACCTGCGAGCATTTGGCTACCGCCCTAAGCGCCGCCAAAAGTATCAAATGGGCGGACCAATCGTGACATCGATGAAACCGATCTCTTCCAGCATTTGCTTCCAGGCTGCACACGGCAGACCACCGGCGATTTAAGCTGTCCAAAGATCGATGTTGCGCATCGCTGCTTCGGGGACCGGCTGCCCGTTGGCGATATCGGCAAACTGCAGGTGGCCGCCCGGCCACAGTAGGCGATTGATTTCCGAAAGGACTGCGTGCTTGTCGGCGCACAGGTTGATGACACCGTTGCTGATAACAACGTCCGCCCAGGCGTCGTCCACGGGTATTTTCTCAGCCAGTCCTTCGCGAAACTCGACGTGATTTAGGTTTAGCGCGCTGGCTGTCGATCGCGCCTTGGCCAGCATCTCGGCCGTCATATCGACGCCCACAACTTGCCCGCTCGGGCCGACCTGCCTGGCCGCCACAAACGAGTCGAAGCCGGCGCCTGAGCCGACATCGACGACACGTTCGCCTGAAGCGAGCGGCCGAAGCGCAAAGGGGTTGGCTACGCCTGCGAACGACTCGACCGCCACATCCGGCAGCGATCCGACCAGGTCGTTGTCGTATCCGAGGCGATGCGCGAGATAGCGCCCGGTGTGGAAATGAAATGTTCCGTGAGGATTGGTCGCGACTTCGCGATACTTGCCCTTAACCTCCTCGCGCAGAGCTTCCGCATCAACGACCACATCAGGCATTCGTTTCGACGTTCATAGTCCGCCTCCTTTGCATTGGTCGTCATGCACTGCCGGTGACGACCGGCAGCCCGGCGGCGCGCCACTCTGGAAAGCCATCTTCCATCGCCGCACGTTGAAGCCCCGCGCGCGAAGCTTCGCAACCGCTTCATAGGACAGGACGCAGTAAGGCCCACGGCAATAGGCCACGATCTCCTGCGCTGGATCGAACTCCGCGAGGCGCGTCTCAAGCTCCCGCAACGAGATATTCACGGCGCCGGGCAGATGGCCGACGCGAACTCATCCGCCGGCCGCATGTCGAGAACGGTCACCTTGCCGTCCCGCATTTGCTTCAGGAGCTCTGCCGCGACACCGCTTCCAGGCTTCGCGATCATCGAAGTAGCTTCGGATGAGACGCTCGACCTCGGCCGTTGTTTCGCTCCGCGACGCGCCGCAGCGCGGCCACGAGATCGAGCACGGCATCGTCGGCCAGCTGATAGAAGACGAACTTGCCATCTCGCCGCGCCGCCACGATCCCGGCGCGCCGCATCTGCTGCAGGTGCTGCGAGGCGTTGGCGATCGACAGGCCCGCCGCTCGGCGAGCACCTCGACGCTGCGCTCGCCCTGGGCCAAGTGCTCCAGGAGCTCGAGCCGATGCATGTGCGCGATCGACTTGGCGACGGCGGCGAACTGGACGAACAGGGCCCGTTTGGGCTGCTTGACATCGGTCGTATCTTACATTATTCAAGAGAATTAATTGAATGTATACAGATGAGCGATTGTCAAGCCGGCGACCAGGCTGATCCATGGCAAGACGTCGTCCTCTCCTACGAGCCCTGATCCGGCTGGCGCCTTCGCCGCCGTCTTCGTCGCGATGGCGATTTGGGAGCTGCTGGCTGCCACGCCGGCGCAGGCGATCGGACGCGGCTTGGCGATGGCCGGGCAATCTGGGCGTGGTCGTGGTCGACACGCTGCTCGTCCGGACTCCTTTTTCCCACCGCGGCCGTCGGCGCTGGCCCTTGTCGCCGCAGGAAGCGCGGCTGGGGTCTGCTTCAATGCGGTCGCGCGTCCCCGCGCTGGATCGCGATCGTCTCGCTCGGTCGATCGTCCTCGACCTCGCGATCTATCTTCAGCACGTGCTGTTCCATGCGGTGCCGGCTCTGTGGCGGCTGCACCGCATGCATCATGCCGATCTCGAATTCGACGTCACCACCGGGCTGCGCTTCCACCCGATCGAGATCCTGCTGTCGATGGTCATCAAGTTCGGCGTCGTGGCGGCGCTCGGCGCGCCCGCGATGGCCGTGCTGATCTTCGAGGTGCTGCTCAACGCCACCTCGATGTTCAACCACGGCAACGTCCGCCTGCCGCAGCGGCTCGACCGCGTCCTGCGCTGGATGGTCGTCACGCCCGACATGCATCGGGTGCACCACTCGATCGTGTGCCGCGAGACCAACAGCAACTTCGGCTTCAACCTGCCCTGGTGGGACCGCCTGTTCGGCACCTATCGGGCGCAGCCGGCAGGCCGGCCACGAGGGCATGACGATCGGCATCGAGGAGTTCCGCGACCCCGCCGAGCTGCGGCTCGACCGCATGCTGCTCCAGCCATTCCGTGGCGACGCCGGCCGCTACCCGCTCGGCCGTCGGGAAGGCGAGCCGCCATGAACATTCGTCGCCGTCGCCGCGCCTTGCACTCGCGCTGCTGCTCGCCGCAGTCGCCGTGCTTCCACGACTTGTCAGGCGGATGCGTGCTCGCGACGTTGGAGACACACAGACGCTGGTGCCTTGAAGCCATGACGCTGATCTATCTCGACTTCAACGCCAGCACGCCCATTGCGCCGGAGGTCGCGGCCGCCATGCGGCCGCTTCTCAACGAAGGGTACGGAAATCCGTCGAGCCTGCATTGGGCGGCGGTGCCCGCAAAGGCAGCGCTGGAGAAGGCACGCAGGGAGGTCGCGGCGCTGATCGGCGCGATGCCTGCCGAGATCGTCTTCACGGGCGGCGGCTCGGAGGCGAGCAATCAAGCGATCAAGGGCGCGTTCCTCGCTGGCCGGGAACATGGCCGCGACCACATCGTCACGACGACCATCGAGCATCCCGCGACCTTGGAGCCGTGCCGATTCCTTGAACGGCGTGGCGCGCGAATGACGTATGCGCCGGTCGACCGCACCGGTCTCGTCGACCTCAGCGACGTGGGTCGCGCCATTACAGCCCGCACGGCTGTCGTGAGCGTCATGCACGCCAACAACGAGGTCGGCACGATTCAGCCGATCGCCGCGATCGCGCAAATAGCCGGCGCGAATGGCGCCCTCATGCATACGGACGCCGCTCAGACGCTCGGAAAAATTCCCGTCAGAGTCGATGATCTCGGCGTCGACTTCCTCACCATCGCCGGCCACAAGCTCTATGCACCCAAGGGGGTGGGCGCCCTCTATATGCGCCAAGGGGTGCGGCTGGAACCATTGATCCACGGGGGCGGTCATGAGGGAGGGCGCCGCGCCGGCACGGAAAGTGCCCTCCTGACCACTGGGCTTGGTGCCGCATGCGCGCTGGCGGCGCGCCTGGGCACGCTACCCGAAATCGAAAGGCTTCGTGACCGCCTCTGGGATAGCCTGCGCGCTGCGTTCGGCGAAGGCGTCGTGCTGAACGGGCATCCTACACTTCGCCTCCCCAACACTCTCAACGTCTCGTTCGTGGGGCGCGACGGCGGCGCCATCTTGGAACGCCTTACGGGCGTTGCGGCCTCGACGGGTTCGGCTTGCCATTCCGGTCGGGTCGAGCTTTCGCCAGTGCTCGCCGCCATGGCCGTTTCTGAGAACGTCGGCATGGGCGCGATCCGCTTCAGCCTCGGCCGCACCACGACAGAATTGGAGATCGACACAGTGGTGGCGCAACTTCGAACCGTTTGCCGATGAAACTTAGCTTCGCATGAGGACAGCTGATGACTCCCGCTGATAGCGAGACCCACCTGGTGGGCCACAAGGAGCCGCGGGGCGCGGTCGCTGAAATGTCCGCTTCAGGGTCAGAAGCGGTAGTAGGCGAGCGTCGACTTGATCATCCGCTTCACGGTGACGGTCACCGTCAGGTGGTCGAGGCCGGTGATGCGCATGCGCTC
The DNA here is from genome assembly GCA_963812775.1 of uncultured Alphaproteobacteria bacterium. GTDB lineage: Bacteria > Pseudomonadota > Alphaproteobacteria > Rhizobiales > Beijerinckiaceae > CAWEWH01. Next base: position 1,079,040 of record CAWEWH010000007.1, on the reverse strand, counting down.
AGCCTTGGACGGCCGCAGCAGCGCGCCAGCGGCCGGCTTCGGCCGGCACTGGGTCCTGCGTTGTGCGCGCAATCTCCCCGTCGATGCGCGCCGCGAGAGCCTCGCTCACCGGCGCCATTGGCAGGCGCACCTCCGGACTGTCGATCAGTCCCACGCGCCACAGCCAATGCTTGATCGGCGCCGGGCTCGGCTCGGCAAACAGGAGCCGTGGCAATTCGACGAGCGCACGCCAGTCGGCGAGAGCGCCTGGCTGATCGCCTTGCAGGAGGCGGTTGCGCACCGCCGCGAAACTCCCCGTCGCGACATGAGCCGCCGCCAGGATGCCGCCGTCGGCGCCCTGGGTGAGGGCGTTGTAGAACAGCGCATCCTCGCCGGTCAGCACGGCAAATCCCGCCGGGCGATCGCGCATGAGGTTGAAGGACTGCGCCGCGTCCGCGCAGCAATCCTTGACGCCGACGATGCTGCGGTGCTGGGCGAGCCGCAGCATCGTCTCGTTGCCGAGGTTGATGCCGGTGCGGTACGGGATGTTGTAAAGCAGGATCGGCCGGCCGGTCGCGTCGGCAAGCGCCGTGAAGTGGCGGTAGAGCCCCTCCTGCGACGGGCGCGTGTAGTACGGGCAGACGATGAGGTAGCCGTCGATCGGCCAATGCACCGTCCGCGCCAGCGCCTTGATGCCCTCGCGGGTGTCGCTGCCCGATAGGCCGAGATAAAGCGGCAGGCGCCGCCCCGCCGCTTCGAGCTCGCCGCGGCAAAGGGCTGTCAAACGCTCAGCCTCAGCTTCGTCGAGCGTCAGACCTTCGCCGGTCGTGGCCGCGAGAATGAAACCGTCAACCGGCTTAGATGCGTAATGCCTGACGAGGCGGCGGGTGGAGGCCTCGTCGATCTCGCCGTCGCGGAATGGCGTGACGAGTGGCAGCCAGACGCCTTGCGGGACGGAATGAGCGTGTTGCATCGCAGTGTCTCCTGTGAAGCCGGAGACGGGGACAGCCAGAAAACCCCGTCGAAACCGGCGGGGTCGTTGCTGATCTGTTGCGGTAGCGTTGCTGCGCGCGCGAAGGATCTACGGCCCCGTGAGCGGGGCTTTTTTGCAGCGCGAGGTGTGGCGAGCGAAGGCCATGCGTGACCTTGGGCCATGGCGCGGGAGCCTTGTCAAGAGAACGGCCGCCGGCACCGCCTCCCATCACATCATCGTCGATGCTTTACCTTCGCCTATGGTCGAGGCTTACGGCCGTTGAAGAGTGGGCTATAAATGTCTGGCACAAGAACGAAAAACAACCGAGCCTAGGGTGGAAGCGCAACTGCTGGTCCCGTCTCAAGGGGTCCAGGCCTCGACGCGATTGCTCGAGGTCGAGGATCTGCACGTTCATTTCGAAACGTCGCGCGGCATCGTGCGCGCGGTCGAGGGCCTGAGCTTCCACGTCGCGCGCGGCGAGACCGTCGCCATCGTTGGCGAATCGGGCTCCGGCAAGTCGGTGTCGGCGCTCGCCATCATGCGGCTCCTGCCGCGGCTCACCTCGCGCACCAGGGGACGCATCGTCTTTGACGGCAAGCGCCTGCTCGATCTCGACGACGAGGGCATGCGCCGGCTACGCGGCCGTGACGTGTCCATGATCTTCCAGGAGCCGATGACCTCGCTCAACCCGCTGCTGACCATCGGGCTGCAGATCACCGAGCCGCTGACCATCCATCTCGGTATGAGCGCGACGGAGGCGCGCAGCCGTGCCATCGAGCTTCTGCAGCTCGTCGGCATCACCGATGCGGCCGGCCGCCTTGATCAGTATCCGCACCAGTTCTCCGGCGGCATGCGCCAGCGCGTCATGATCGCCATCGGGCTTGCCTGCAATCCCAAGCTGATCATCGCCGACGAACCGACCACGGCGCTCAACGTCACCATCCAGGCGCAGATCCTCGAACTGATGAAGGACCTGTCGCGCAAGCTCGACATCGCGCTCATCGTCATCACCCACAATCTCGGGGTCGTCGCCCGCTACGCCGACCGCGTCATCGTCATGTACGCGGCGCGCATGGTCGAAGAGGGCAGGGCGGAGGCCGTGTTCCACCGTCCGCGCCATCCCTATTCCATGGGGCTGTTGCGCTCGGTGCCGCGTCTCGATCGGCCGCGCGGCGTGAAGCTCGAGGCCATCGAGGGGCTGGTGCCCAATCTCGCCGAGGCGCCACCCGGCTGCCGCTTCGCGCCGCGTTGCCCGTTCCGCATCGCCATCTGCAGCGAGGAGCCGCCGCTCGTTGCGACCGACACCGGCGCCTTGTCGCGCTGCCACCGCCATGCCGAGATCGCCGCCGGAAAGATTGCCTGGGCGGCGCCGCACGCCAGCGGGGATGGCGATGCGCTGCAGCGCAGCGAAGCGCTGCTCGAGGTGAAGGGGCTGACCAAGCATTTTCAGGTGCGCGGCAAGCTGCGCAGCCGGAATGCCACGGTGCGCGCCGTCGAGGACGTGAGCTTCTCAATCCGTCCCGGCGAGACGCTCGGCCTCGTCGGCGAGTCGGGATGCGGCAAGACCACGGTCGGCCGGCTCATCCTGCGCCTCGAGCAGCCGACGGCCGGCGACATCACCTTCGGGGGCGTCAATCTGCTCACCGCATCACCGAGCGAGATGCACGAGGTGCGCCGCAAGATCCAGGTCATCTTCCAGGACCCGTATTCGTCGCTCAATCCGCGCATGACGGTCGGCCAGATCGTTGGCGAGCCGCTTGGTGTCTACAAGCTCGTGCCTGACGGGCAGGTGGCAGCGCGCGTCGAGGAATTGCTCGGCCAGGTCGGGCTGAGGCCCGAGCTCGTCGAGCGCTACCCCCACCAGCTCTCGGGAGGTCAGCGCCAGCGGGTCGGCATCGCCCGCGCGCTCGCCATGGAGCCGTCCTTCATCGTCTGCGACGAGGCCGTCTCGGCGCTCGACGTGTCGATCCAGGGCCAGATCATCAACCTGCTCGAAGATCTGCAGCGCCGCCTCGGCCTCGCCTACCTGTTCATCGCCCACGACCTCGCGGTGGTGCGCCACATCGCCATGCGGGTGGTGGTGATGTACTTCGGGCGCATCATGGAGATCACCGACCGCGACAGGCTCTACCGCGCGCCGCTGCACCCCTACACCAAGGTGCTGCTTGATGCGGCACCGGTGCCGGACCCCACTGTCGAGAAGGCGCGCGCGCCGCGGCTCATCACGGGTGAGTTGCCGAGCCACCTCGCGCCGCCGAGCGGATGCGTGTTCAATACCCGTTGCCCGCTGGCCAGCCAGGAATGCCGCGAGGTTGTCCCGCCGCTCGAGGAGAAGCAGCCGGGACATTTTGCGGCCTGCATAAAAATCTGATCGTCAAGGAGGAGACTCACATGACCACACGACGCACCGTTCTCAAGCACATGGCCGGCGCGATGGCGCTCGGCGCCGGCGGCGTCCATTGGGACATGGCCGCCCAGGCGCAATCGCCCAAGAAGGGCGGCGCGCTCGTGTTCGCCATCAGCGCCGAGACGCCGCACTACGACGCCCATGCCAGCGACACCTATGCGACCTTGCATTTCGCGGCGCCGTTCTACTCGACGCTGCTGCGCTTCAATCTCGCCAAGTTCCCGGAGGTCGAGGGCGATCTGGCGCAATCGTGGACCGTGGCGCCCGACCTCATGAGCTACACGTTCAAGCTTCAGCCCAACGTCAAGTTCCATGACGGCACGCCGCTCACGTCCGCCGACGTGAAGGCAACTTATGAGCGCCTGCGCAACCCACCGGCCGGCGTCGTGTCGACCCGGAGGGCAACGTTCGGCGACATCGACACGATCGAGACGCCCGATCCGCTCACCGTCGTCTTCAAGATGAAAAACCTCAACGCCTCGATGCTCGAGCATTTCGCGTCGCCGTGGAACTTCGTCTACGCGGCCAAGGACCTGGCGGCCGATCCGGCCGCACCGCGCACCAAGATCAACGGCACCGGGCCGTTCACCTTCGTCGAGCACGTCAAGGGCAGCCACGTCAGCGGCAAGAAGAACGCCGCCTATTTCAAGCAAGGCCTGCCGCACCTCGACGAGTGGAAGGGCATCTTCACGCTGCAGGCCGCCGCCATGCTCAACGCCCTGCAGGGCGGGCAGGTACTGGCCGAGTTCCGCGGCATCTCGCCAGCCGAGCGTGACCGGCTGGTGCAAGCCATGGGCGACAAGGTGCGCATCGAGGAATCGAGCTGGACGCTCAACCTGCTCGTCGCCTTCAACGTCGAGAAGAAGCCGTTCGACGACGTGCGCGTGCGCCGCGCCCTGCTGCTCGCCATCGACCGCTGGGGCGGCAGCCAGGGGCTGGCGCGAATCTCGACCTTGCGGTCGGTTGGCGGCGTCATTCGGCCCGGCTCGCCGTTCGCCACGCCCGAGGCCGAGCTCGTCAAGCTGCCGGGCTTCGCCAAGGATATCAGTGCCTCGCGGGCCGAGGCCAAGAAGCTGCTCGCCGAGGCGGGCGTTCCCAACCTCAAATTCGTGCTCTGGAACCGCAACCTCGCCATGCCGTACACGCCGGCCGGCATCTTCCTCGTCGACCAGTGGCGGCAGATCGGGGTGGAGGTCGAGCACAAGCAGTCCGACACCGGCCCCTATCTCGCCACCATGAACGCCGGCAACCACGACGTGGCCATCGACTTCTCCAACCTGTTCATGGACGATTCGAAGTCTCGGGCTTGCCAAGTATCTGTCGCTCAGCCGGGCGCCCGAGAACCGCTCGCGCTCCAACGATCCCGAGCTCGACAAGCTCTACGACGCGCATCTGCGCGAGCGCGACACCGAGAAGCGCAAGGCGCTGATCCGCCAGTTCGAGAAGCGGCTGTTCGAACAGGCCTATCAGCAGCCGCTGCTCTGGTGGCACCGCATCGTGCCGAGCCACAAGGTGGTGATGGGCTGGAAGATGTCGCCGAGCCACAATCTCGGGGCCGATCTCGGCGAGGTGTGGCTCAATGCGTGAGGACCATCAGCAGCCGTCATGCCCGCGCTTGTCGCGGGCATCCACGCCTTCCTGGCCATTCGCGAGGGCGTGGATGGCCGGCACAAGGCCGGCCATGACGGGCGAGGGCGCCTGACATGCTCCGCTACACGATAAACCGCGTCCTCATGATGATCCCGACCCTCATCGGGGTGGCCGTGCTCGTCTTCTTCATGCTGCGCATCGTCCCGGGCGACGTGGTGGAGATCAAGTTGCGCGGCGACGGCGGCACCGTCTCGCAGGAGACCATCGAGCTCGAGCGCAAGCGCCTCGGCCTCGACAAGCCGCTCGTCGCCCAGTTCGCCGACTGGATGATCGGCATGGCGCGCTTCGACTTCGGCCGCTCCATGTGGACCGAGCGGCCGGTCGTCGAGGAGATCGCCACGCGGCTCGAACTGTCGCTGCAGGTGGCCATCATGGCCACCCTCATCGCCGTCATCATCGCCATCCCGCTCGGCACCATCGCGGCCCTGTTCCGCGACACCTGGCTCGACTATTTCGTGCGCATCGTCACCATCGGCGGCCTGTCGATCCCCTCGTTCTGGTTCGGCATGCTGATCGTGCTGACCTTGCTCGCCTTCTTCAACTGGCTGCCGCCGATCACCTTCACGCCGATCTATGTCGACCCGCTCGCCAACCTGAAGCAGCTCATCTGGCCGGCGCTCGCCGTCGGCTACCGCTACTGCGCCGTGGTGGCGCGCATGATCCGCTCGTCGCTGCTCGAAGTCTTGAGCGAGGACTACGTGCGCACGGCGCGCGCCAAGGGCGTGTTCGAGCGGCTCGTCATCTCGCGGCACGCGCTGCGCAACGCGCTGTTGCCGGCCATCACCGTCATCGGGCTCGAATTCACCTTCCTGATCGGCGGCCTTGTGGTCACCGAGCAGGTGTTCAACTTGAACGGCATCGGCCAGCTCTTCGTGCAGAGCGTGTCGCGCAACGACTTCACGCTGATCCAGGGCATGGTGATGCTGATCGCCGCCTTCTACGTCATGATCAACCTCATGATCGACCTGCTCTATGCCGTGTTCGATCCGCGCATCAGGTATGGCACATGAGCCTCGTCGCGCCGCTTCCCACCGCCGCCGCGCGCCGCCCGAGCGCCATCCTCGAATTCGCGCGCCAGCAGCCGCTCGGCGCCGTGAGCCTCGTCGTCATCGTCGTCATGATGCTGGCCGGCATCTTCTCGCCGCTGGTGGCGCCCTACGATCCGCTGCAGATCGATTTCGCCTCGCTGCTGGCGGCGCCGTCGTGGGACCATTGGTGCGGCACCGACGCCTATGGCCGCGACATCTGCTCGCGGCTGATCTACGGCTCGCGCACCGCCCTGGTGATCGGCTTCACGTCGTCGTTCGTGGGCTCGACCATCGGGGCCGTGCTCGGCATCGCGTCGGCCTATTTCGGCGGCAAGATCGACGACTGGATCCAGCGCGTCGTCGACATCCTGCTCGCCTTTCCGCTCATCGTGCTGGCCCTTGTCGTCGTGGCGGCGCTGCGCAAGTCGGTGCTCGTCGGCATCGACGTCAACCTCATCGTCGCCATCGCCATCCCGATCATTCCGCGCGTCGCTCGCGTCGTGCGCGCCGCCGCGCTGTCGGTGCGCGTCATGCCCTATGTCGACGCGGCGCGCACCGCCGGCTATTCGCACACGCGCATCATCTTCCGCCACATGGCGCCGAACGTTGTCGCGCCGTATCTCATCATGCTCACCGCCTTCATCGCCCAGGCGATCCTGGCGGAGGCGTCGCTGTCCTTCCTCGGGCTCGGCGTCACCGAGCCCACCGCCGCCTGGGGCCTGATGCTCGCCGGCAACGCCGCCGACTTCTACCGCGAGGCGCCGTGGATGATCCTCTTTCCCGGCGCCATGATCAGCTTGGCCGTCTTCGCCTTCAACCTGTTCGGCGACAGCCTCAGGGATTTCCTCGATCCGCGCTTCAAGGTGTGAGCGCCAGCGTCATGCCGCGCGCGCGTGGCGGCCATGACGCGGGAACCGACGCCGCGCCCCTGGGTTGACCCAAGGACCCAGGAGACCGCCATGAAACAGACGACCCTCACCCTCGCGACGGCCACCAGGCTGGCGCTTGCCTGCGCCATTCTCGCGGCTGGCGCGCCACAGGCGCTCGCTCAGTCGCGGGCCCAGCGCCAACTCGATGCCGCGGCGGCCGCCGAGGGGCAGGCGCGCGACGTGAACCGCGGCACGACCCAGCGCCTGCAGGCGCAGCAACAGCAACAGCTGCAACAGTTGCAGAACCAGAACTTGCAGCAACAGCAGCAGATCCAACAGCAGCAGCGTGACACCTTGCGGCCCGGCGGCATCACCGGCTCAACGTGCCCGGCCGGCTCGATCGGCTGCTAAGGCCTCAAAGCCCGTCATGGCCGGGGCATAGGCGAGCGGCAGCGAAGCCGTCTTCAAGTCTCGCCGGCCATCCACGCCTTGTCAGTATCAAGGAAGACGTGGATGCCCGCGACGAGCGCGGGCGCGGAGGAATTGTCGTCATCGGGGGGCGGGGCTAGGCTAGGGCTGACGGCAGCCCTGGAGCCTCCCATGACCGACCCCGCGCCCGACACCCTCGTCATTCCCATGCTCGAGCGCCGGCGCATCGAGGCGGCGATCCTCAAGCACGTCTACGACACGCTGAAGGAGAGCCACGGCGAGGCGGCGGCCAGGCAGACCATCGCCGACGCGGTGCGCCGCTCGTCCATGGAGCAGGCGGCGAAATTCGCCGCCGACGTGGGCGGCAAGACGTCGATGCAGACCTTCATCGCCCGACAGGACCTGTGGAAGATGGGCGGCGCGCTCACCACCGAGGTGAAGGAGCAGAGCGACACGGCTTACGTCTTCCACGTCACCCGCTGCCGCTACGCCGAGATGTATCGCGACATGGGGCTTGGCGACATCGGCCATCTCCTGTCGTGCCAGCGCGACGGCACCTTCTGCGAGGGCTACGACAAGCGGCTCAAGCTGACGCGCACGCAGACCATCATGCAGGGCGCCAGCCACTGTGACTTTTCCTACACCTACGAGGACGAGGCACGGTGAGGGGGAGGGCGAGGCGCTGGGCGGTCTTCCTTCTCCCATAGGGAGAAGGTGGCTGCGAAGCAGCCGGATGAGGGGAGGGGTCTCTCAAAACGCAACGTAACCCCTCACCCGCCTCGCTTCGCTCGGCACCCTCTCCCTATGGGAGAGGGTGGCCCCGTACGTTTCCTGAATCTTAACGCTACGTCCGAGGAATCCTGATTCGTTCAAAGGGTTGTTTAGCGCCCGGCTCGTACTGTCGTCGCCGTGACAGGGAGCCGTCCCATGCGCCGCCACAAGAAGGCGACCGATTTCAGCCGCGACGTGTCCGCCGCCCTTGCGGTCGGCGACCAGCTGGCGCAATCGCTGGCCAAGCTCCTGCGGGCTGTGGCGCGATCCCCTGAGCTGAAGCCGCAGCCCGTCCGGGTGAGCGACGACAAATACTGGCGCCGGTACTACTAGCTCCCCTTTATCAACCCTGGTTGCGCGCTGACCTTCCTCCGCAGGGAGGATGACGGCCGTGCTATACGGCTCGCGGCGAGGCGCCCGTGATCCCTTGGTCCCACATCGACACGGCGAAGATCCCGGGCGGCGGCGAGCTGCGCCTGATGCGGCGCGGCGCCGAATTCTCCATCCGGCTCGGCCAGAGCGAGCTGATGAACAGCCGCCGCTCGGGCTCCGAGGAGGCGCTGGCGCGGCTCGCCTGCGCGCGCCTTCAAGACCGCCCGAAGCCCCGCATCTTGATCGGCGGCCTTGGCATGGGTTTTACGCTGCGGGCCGCGCTCGCCGCGCTGCCGCCTGATGCGGCGATCGAAGTGGCCGAGCTGGTGCCGGCGGTCGTCGCCTGGGCGCGGGGCCCGATGGCGGAGGTGTTCGGCGCCTGCCTCGACGACCGGCGCGTCACCCTTCACGACGCCGATGTCGGCCGCCTGATCGGCGCCGCCGCGTCGGCCTATGACGCCATCCTGCTCGATGTCGACAACGGCCCGGCCGGGCTGACGCGGGCGGCCAATGACGGCCTCTACGACGTGGGCGGCCTGCACGCGGCGCGGGCGGCGCTACGCGAGCGCGGCGTGCTCGCCGTCTGGTCGACGGCGCCGGACAAAAATTTCACCGCGCGGCTGCGCCAGACGGGCTTTGCGGTCGACGAGACGCGGGTGCGGGCCGGCGGCGCGCGGCAGGTGGTGTGGATTGCGACGAAGCAAGTCGAAGTTGGCGACAAGACGAAGCGCTGACGCGCGAAACCCTCGCGTCGGCATACGAGCGGGGTGTCTTCTGTCGACTCGCTGGGCGCGCTGATCCTCCCCCTCTAGGGGGAGGTGGCCGCGCGCGTAGCGCGCGGACGGAGGGGGTCGCATTGGTCGAACATTCGCGACCCCACCCGGCGCGCCGCAAGGGCGGCGCGCCACCCTCCCCTTGAGGGGAGGGATCAGGCGCCGAGCAAGCCAAACGGCATCACGGGCCGCCGTCTCACGTCCCCGGCTTGTCGATCGCCCCGCCGCTCTCGGCCCAGTCCTTGAAGGCGCCGAGATTGTGCACGTTGCCGTAGCCCATGTCCTTGAGCGTCTTGCCGCTCAGCGCCGAGCGGCCGCCGGAGGCGCAATAGACGATCACCGTCTTGTCCTTGGCGAAGGACTTGTCGTGGGTGGGCGCGTCCGGGTCGGCGCGGAATTCCAAGAGGCCGCGCGACACGTTGACCGCGCCCTGCACCTTGCCGCTCGCCGCCACCTCGGCGGCGTCGCGCACGTCGACGACGAGCGTGTTGCCCTTGGCGATCATCTCCTTGGCTTGCGCGGGCGTGATCTTCGGCACGGCGGCGTTGGCGGCTTCGAGCAGTTGCTTGACGGATGTGGGCATGGGCGGACTCCCTGGTTCTGTTGGCCCGTGAGGGGATTGTAGCTATGTCGGGCAGGAGAAGGGCCTTGGCAAGGCGGCGGCGCGCTGGCACATCGCGCCGGCGGACAGAGCGGGAGCAGGGCAGTGAGCCTCGGCGGCATCGGCAGTTTCGACTATGCGATCCTCCTGTGCAGCAAGCTGGCGGAGACGCGCGCCTTCTACAGCGACGTGATGGGCTTTCCCATCGAGACCGAGCGGGAGAACTGGGTCAGCTTCCGGGTCGGCGCCACGCTGTTGACGCTGCGGCCGCGCGGCTGGAGCCTGTTCGATGACGGCCAGGCGCTGCCTGGCTCAGCCGCCGTGCAGCTTGCCTTCCGGGTGCCGCCGCCGGTCGTCGATGCCTGCCACGCGGAACTCCTCGCCAAGGGCGTGCCCATCCTGCGGGGCCCGACCGACCTGCCGGACTGGCGCCACCGCACCCTGTTCTTCCGCGACCCGGAGGACAACCTCATCGAGATCTATGCGGAGTATTGAGGGGAGCCGGCCGTCGTGTTGCCCACCGGCTGTCCGGTTCACTCGTCCCAAAAGAGCCGTGTCGGATCGAATTGTCCGCAACGCTCGTCGGCTCCGCCCGCCCGAAAACGCCGCCCGTTGAAACACGACGCAGATCGGTGCGTTGAATCCATCTGTGCGATGAAGACGGAGCGCGGACAATGGCATCGATCCGATACATTGTGACGGACATGGATAGATCGGTCGAATTCTATCGCGATAAACTCGAGTTCTCGGTGGACATGCACAATCCTGGTAAGTTCGCAGCGCTCATTCGTGATGATCTGACGCTCTACTTGAGTGCCCCGGGGGCGGGCAGTGGAGGAACGGCTGGCGGCAATCCGGAGCCTGGTGGATGGAACCGGTTCATGATTATTACGAAAGACGTAGACGGTCTCATCGGCCGGTTGAAGGCTGGTGGGGCCAAATTCAGAGGAGACATCAGCGAGGCTGGGGCCGGTCGCGCGAGGCTCCTGGAAGATCCATCGGGCAATCTGATTGAACTGTTTGAGTTCAAGAAAAAATAGGAGTGTCACCGCCTGTCTGCGGGAGGCCCGAGGCGAAGTATTGAGGCGGGGCTTTGGGCAAGTGGCAGCGAGGTGACGGAGTTTCAGCGCGGCGGTCGTGCGCGAAACCCTCTCCCCTTGCGGGAGCCGCTGTCGGATATAAGTAATTGTGAAACATGACTTTTGTACACGACACCGTAGACCACCCACACTGGCACCAACACTTGGCCGTTAGCCGCGTCGGCACCTAGCTTGGCGAGCCTACTGCACGCCGAGGCGCTTCCCGCCGCCCGGTCCGTCGTCGAGCACGAGGAGTTCATGCCCTTTCGGGCGCGCCATTTTTGTCACTCAAAAACAAAAGTGCGAATTGGGCGGCTTCTCATCGGGGGCAGGCGAGGTCGGCCGCTTGCCGATCGAGCCCTGTGACGGCAATCTCAGCTCAGTTAAGAGGTTATGCGGATATATGCCGGAGTATTCTCTGGTCGGAGGACAGGACACGGGAGACTCCAAAATCATGATCATGGATGGTGAGATCGCCGACGCCGGCAAAATGGAGGCGGGAACTCCGCCTGGGCTTCGGTCGGAACGTCTGAGCCGCCGGTCGTTTCTGCTCGGCTCCGCCGCAAGTTTCGGCGCGCTTGGGTTAGCCGGTTGCGCGACAACCGACGATATGCAGGCGGCGGCGCTCTACGGGCCCGTGCCCGACAAGAACTTCCCGATCCCCGCGGTGGACATCAGCAAGGTCAATCCGAAATATTTTCGACGAACAGTTCGCTACGACTCCAAGGAAGCGCCCGGTACGATCATCGTCGATCCCGGCAATTACTATGTTTACCGCATCCAAGGTGACGGAAACGCCACCCGTTACGGCGCCAATGTCGGCCGTGAAGGTTTCCTATGGAGCGGTGAGGCTTATGTCGGGCGAAAGGCGGAATGGCCGACCTGGACCCCGCCCAAGGAGATGATCAAGCGCCAGCCGGAGACGGCCAAATTTGCCGGCGGCATGCCGGGAGGTCCGGACAATCCGCTCGGCGCCCGCACGCTCTATCTCTATCAAAACGGCGTCTACACGCTCTACACGATCTACAGCAGCAGCGTCCCCGAAACGATCGGGACCAACCTTACGAGCGGCTGCACCGGCCTCCTCACTCAGGATATGATCGACCTCTATGAACGAACGCCGGTCAAGACGAAGGTGATCGTCCTGCCGGCATAAATCGCGGGGTGCTGCGGTCACTTGTCGTTTGTCCGCACGACGCCGCTGCGAACGTCCGCCGCCTGATTGTTCTCCGCTACGCCGAGTCGCCAAGGGTGCGCCCATCCTGCGGGGCCCGACCGACCTGCCGGACTGGCGCCACCGCACCCTGTTCTTCCGCGACCCGGAGGACAACCTCATCGAGATCTATGCGGAGTATTGAGGGGTGGGGCAGGTGGTGTTCCTCCCACCGTGGTCCTCTCGTGCGCGCCGCAGCGCGCAGCGGATGGACCGGCGATGGCGCGTCGAATCCGGCTTGCGTACCTAACGGGTTGGGTGCGCGGGAGCATCAAGCAGCGCGCGAAAAGCGTCGACGAGGTCCTCCGGGATATAGTCGGGCTTTTCGCTGAGAACGGTCGTAGCTGCAGCAAGCACAAGCTTTGTGTCTTGTCCTTTGGAAATTTCCTGGAGTTGGGGAAAGGCTTCAAGGATTCTCTGCGCAACCTTGTGATCATCCATCTCCAAGAAGGTCTTTGCGATATTAAGCGTAAATCCTCCCAAGTAACGACATTCAATTTTGAGTGGTGACGCTTCGTTTGAGAGGATCGCTTCTACACCATCGACGATGACTTGAAGCCTCGCGGGCGGGAACTGAAGAAACGATGTGTAGGTGTCGGACTGAGCTAGACCGACCTCGGGCCAATGTGTCTTGTTGGCGGGGAGCCGCGCGAGCAATGCACCGATCACTAAGGGATCAAGCAGAACATTTTCCAGACCATTGCGTCGACCCGCAGCGAGAACAGTTACGCGGCCCTCTGACCTGTTCTTGCCATCCCAATCGATCAGTCCGAATACGGATGAGTTTCCCGCTTCGCTCAACTCGGCAACCATCCGCTTAACGACCTCCCGACCGGTATTGTGATGAACAGATGCCTGCGGAGCGGTGTGAATGAATTCAAGCGACCGCTCAGAGTTGAGGTTTTGCTTGGTGACTTGGTAGAGTCCGCTGAGGATTTCTGCGTCATACGGACTTTCAACAAAAACCTGCCTTCGCCCTTCAAAGGAAATTGATAGTGTTGGCACTCCATCCGTCAGAAGGTTTAAAGCCTGGGCCTTGGAGATTGTTTTAAGCCCAGGCTCCTGGGATGTCATTGCAAACAACGATTCCTCGGGCGCAATCGCAACTGTGGACGGCGAATGCGTTGTGAGAATTACTTTGATCTTATGCTCGTCAACCAGAGTTTGGCTGAGGACACGAAGAAGAGCGCGTGACATTGAAGGATGCAGCGAGGCATCAACTTCATCTAGCAACACCAATTTTGGGAATGTTACGATCTGTCGGCGGTCAAGTGAATAGTAGATGATTGTAGCAAGCGCAAATATGATCTGCTCACCCGACGAAAGATCGCCGAAACGAACTTCGTGCCCGGTTGCACGTTTGGTCAACTTTGCTTGATAACGGTCTTTGTCAGTATTTGGGTCTGGGAAATCTACTTCGAAATCAAGGCCCACGTCCCGGAGTGCCGTGTTGACGAAGTCCCAAGGGGGAATGTTGTACTGTCGAATGAATTCCTCATCCGACAATGCTTCAACAAATTCGCCTTCAGATTGTAAAAATCTTTTGAACTTGTTTCTGAGCTTCCGATTTCGATAAATCGCAAATAGACGCGAGAACGACTGGTTGAGGAACCCCACTTGCCCCCAAGTTACAACGTCCTCTGAGGAGAGCATATCGCTCGTCAGCGCAATAGACGGGACGCCGAACGTCACCGCAGCTGCCTCGATAAATTGGCGGTGAGATGGAAGCTGCGGATGTTGGAACACTTGTTGGGACGCCGACTCAAGTGCCGAGGAAATTTCTTGCTTCGCTGCTATCGCTCGTTTCCGATCGCCTACTAGTTTCTCAAGCTGTGCCTCAGTTGCGCCGGAGAGAAACGCCAGCTCGTGGCAGCGGCCCGCGGGAATTCCCGCGCGGCGTGCCACCTCGGCCACTTCAAGACGCCGTTGCCGAGCAGAGTTCTCGAAAAGTTCGATTACCCGCTGCTGGTTTTGCCGCTCCGAATAAATATCGAAGGGGCCGCCGCCGTCATCTACCCGAAGTTGCCGTTCAGCCAGCCGGATTTGCCCTGCGGCATCTCCTATGCCATCAACCGTCACAAATCCATTGGAAATGGCTTGGAGTAAGTGCGTCTTTCCGCTTCCGTTCGCTCCGGTAACGATCGTCAAGTCCGGCAAATCGACGTCGGGAAATTCGTTAATTGATTTGTGAGCTTTTTGAAAAGAGAGGCGCATTGTCGTACTTTAACAATAGAAGTGCAGCGCACTTTGTAGTGCGCTGCGTTATTCTCGCTTACGAACTAGACAGGATCGATTGCCGAAGCTGAGACTAACTACACCCCGTCGTCGATCCGCACGTGTCGCACTTGAGGCACGTTCCGTTCCTGACGAGCGTGAAATTCCCGCACTCGCCGCAGGCGTCGCCCTGGTAGCCCTTCATCAGCGCTTCCATGCGCCGCTCCGTCGTCACCCGCGAGGGCTGCGCGTATCCGTCCTCGGCCGCAAGCGGCGCCGCGAAGGTGAGCTTCGCCAGTTCCGCCTCGCCGACCTCCCGCTCCTCGTAGAGGGCCGGCGCGCTCTTCAGCGCTGTGGCGCCATGCGACCCGAAGGCGACAACGTCACCCCCTTGGCCGCCTGAGCCGCCGTCAGACCCCACCCGGCGCTTCGCGCCACCCTCCCCTGAAGGGGAGGGATCAGCCGAGCCTCCGGCAACGGAAACCAGCGGCCGTCGGCCGCGCACGAAGCCGGACGACGAGAGGGCAGGGGCCGGCGGCGCCGGCTGGTCCGGCGTCTTGTCCTCGGCCACCCCGCCGCCCAGCACGTCGTAGCCGATCTGCGAGGGATCGACATGGGCGAGGTCGTGGCGGCCGAGATAGCTGACGGCGAGCTCGCGGAACACGTAGTCGAGGATCGAGGTGGCGTTCTTGATCGACTGGTTGCCCTGCACGAAGCCGGCCGGCTCGAAGCGCGTGAACGTGAAGGCCTCGACGAACTCTTCCAGCGGCACGCCGTATTGCAGGCCGAGCGACACCGCGATGGCAAAATTGTTCATCATCGCCCGGAAGGCCGCACCCTCCTTGTGCATGTCGATGAAGATCTCGCCGAGCCGCCCGTCGGAATATTCGCCGGTGTGCAGGTAGACCTTGTGGCCGCCGACGATGGCCTTCTGGGTATAGCCGGTGCGCCGCGCCGGCAGCTTTTCACGCTCGCGGATGCGCTCGACGCGTTCGATGACCTTCTCGACGATGCGCTCGGCCACCTGGGCGGTCTTGGCGGCGGTCGGCTGCGCCAAGAGCGCGTCCACCGCATCCTCGACCTCGTCGTCATCGTCGGCGATGAGGGCCGCGTTCAAGGGCTGCGACAGCTTCGAGCCGTCGCGGTAGAGGGCGTTGGCCTTCAGGGCCAGGCGCCAGGACAGGAGATAGGCCGCCTTGCAGTCCTCGACCGTGGCGTCGTTCTGCATGTTGATGGTCTTGGAGATGGCGCCGGAGATGAACGGCTGCGCGGCCGCCATCATGCGGATGTGGCTCTCCACCGACAGGTAGCGCTTGCCGATGCGTCCGCACGCATTGGCGCAGTCGAACACCGGCAGGTGCTCGGCTTTCAGGTGCGGCGCGCCTTCGAGCGTCATGGCGCCGCAGACGTGGATATTGGCGGCCTCGATGTCTTGTTTGGAGAATCCCAGCGCCACGAGAAGATCGAAGGCCGGATCGGCCAAGGCTTCGGCCGGCACCTTCAGCGTCTCGCGCAAAAACTCCTCGCCCACCGTCCATTTGTTGAACACGAACTTGATGTCGAAGGCCGACGGCAGCGCCTTGTCGAGGGCCGCGATGGCCTCCTCGGTGAAGCCCTTGGCCTTCAAGGTCGTGTGGTTGATGGATGGAGCCTGGGCGAGGGAGCCGTGGCCCACCGCATAGGCCTCGATCTCGGCGATCTCGGCTTCCCGGTAGCCGAGGACGCGCAGCGCGTCCGGCACGGCGCGGTTGATGATCTTGAAATAGCCGCCGCCGGCCAGCTTCTTGAACTTCACCAGCGCGAAGTCGGGCTCGATGCCGGTAGTGTCGCAGTCCATGACGAGGCCGATCGTGCCGGTCGGCGCAATGACGGTCGCCTGGGCGTTGCGGTAGCCGTGCCGTTCGCCGAGTTGCAGCGCCTTGGTCCAGGCGGCACGCGCATGCTCACCCAAGGTCTTGCCGGTGGTGCCGAGCTTCTCCAGCGAGGCATGGTCGAGAGGCACCGGGTTGACCGACAGGCCGTCGTAGCCCGACGCGATGCCGCTGGCGGCGCGGGCATGGTTGCGGATGACGCGCAGCATGGCGTCGGCGTTGCGGGCATAGCCGGGGAAGGGGCCGCGCTCGGCCGCCATTTCGGCCGAGGTGGCGTAGGCCGTGCCGGTCATGATGGCGGTCAGCGCGCCGCACAGCGCCTGCGCCTCCTTTAAGTCATACGGCAGGCCCATGGTCATGATCAGCCCGCCGATATTGGCGTAGCCGAGGCCCAGCGTGCGGAACTCGTAGGACAGGCGGGCGATCTCGCGCGACGGGAACTGCGCCATCAGCACGGAAATCTCGAGCACGGTCGTCCACAGCCGGCAGGCATGCTCGTAGGACGCCGCGTCGAAGCGCTTGCCGTCGCGGTCGTAGAACTGCAGCAGGTTGGCGGACGCGAGATTGCAGGCCGTGTCGTCGAGGAACATGTATTCCGAGCACGGATTGGAGGCGCGGATCTTTCCGTCCGCCGGGCAGGTGTGCCAGTCGTTCATCGTCGTGTTGAAGTGCAGCCCCGGGTCGGCCGACGCCCAGGCGGCGTAGCCGATCTTCTCCCACAGGTCCCGCGCCTTCAGCGTCTTGGCGGTCCTGCCGTCCTTGCGGAAGGTGAGGTTCCAGTCGGCGTCTTTCTCGACAGCGTTGAGGAAGGCGTCGCTGAGCGAGACGGAATTGTTGGAGTTCTGGCCCGAGACGGTGAGATAGGCGTCAGAATCCCAGTCGGTGTCGTAAGTATCGAAGGAGATCTTCTTGTAGCCCTGGCGCGCGAACTGGATGACGCGCTTGATGTAATTGTCGGGCACGAGCGCCCGGCGGGCGAGACGGATCTCGCGCTTCAGGACCGGGTTCTTGTCGGGATCGAAGCAGGCGTCGCCGTCGGCCTGGCAGTTCACGCAGGCCTTCATCACCGCCTTCATGTGCCGCTTGACGATCTTGGAGCCGGTAACAAGGGCCGCGACCTTCTGCTCCTCCTTCACCTTCCAGTCGATGTAGGTCTCGATGTCCGGGTGGTCGACATCGACCACCACCATCTTGGCGGCGCGGCGCGTCGTGCCGCCCGACTTGATGGCGCCGGCGGCGCGGTCGCCGATCTTCAGGAACGACATGAGGCCGGAGGAGCGGCCGCCGCCCGACAGCTTCTCGCCCTCGCCGCGCAGCAGCGAGAAGTTGGAGCCGGTGCCGGAGCCGTATTTGAACAGGCGCGCCTCGCGCACCCACAGGTCCATGATGCCGCCGTCGTTGACGAGGTCGTCGGACACCGACTGGATGAAGCAGGCGTGCGGCTGCGGGTGCTCGTAGGCGGACTCCGACGAGGTCAGCTCGCCGGTCTTGAAGTCGACGTAGAAGTGGCCCTGGCTCGGGCCGTCGATGCCGTAGGCCCAGTGCAGGCCGGTGTTGAACCATTGCGGCGAGTTGGGCGCCACCATCTGGGCGGCCAGCATGTAGCGCAGCTCGTCGAAGAAGGCGCGCGCGTCCTCCTCGGACGAGAAGTAGCCGCCCTTCCAGCCCCAATAGGTCCAGCAGCCGGCGAGGCGGTCGAACACCTGCTTGGAGGAAATCTCCGACGCGGTGTGCTCGCTCTGCGGCAGCTTGGCGAGGGCCTTCTCGTCCGGCACCGAGCGCCACAGGAAGGAGGGGACGTCGTTCTCTTCGACGCGCTTCAGCCGCGTCGGCACGCCGGCCTTGCGGAAATATTTCTGCGCCAGCACGTCGGCGGCCACCTGGCTCCACGCCTCCGGCACCTCGATGCCGTCGAGCTTGAAGACGATGGAGCCGTCCGGGTTGCGGATCTCGCTCGTGGTCTTGTGGAACGCGATGGCCGCGTAGGGGGATTGATCCGCCTTGGTGTAGCGCCGCTCGATCCGCATCAGTCAGCTCCGTTGCCCCGCGACTCCGGTGTCCGCCCGCGTCGCCCCACGTTTGCCCGGCCGGCAAGAGCCGGCCAGAGTTTGTCACCAGTCCGGTCTAGGTGGCGATTCCGAAATTCGCCACGGGCCGGCTGAACTCCCTACAAAACGATTCCGTCAGCGGGACACGGCCCCTCGTTGCCCAAAGCGGAAGCGCCCGGGCCGCCATGTCGCGCGTCGGTGATGGAGGTGATGCCGATCCCCGACGGGGGACACATCGGCGTCACAAGAATCGAGGCTAGTGTGAAGTCTTGGCAGGCGGTCAACGACCATCGGCAGCCTCCATGTTTGTTCCTCCACACCCTCGTTCTGCTCGTTTCCCGGTCGCGTCCCGGACGTATCCTGGACGTGTCTTGGACATGTCCTGGGACGTTTGCCGTGCCCAAGCTGTGGTGCACGGCAAGCGACCGGAACACTAGATATAGTGTTTCCGGGTCGTTAAGAAAAGCTTAACGGGGTACTTTTCCACGCCCCTCCAAGGCTTTCCTGGACCGCCGATCCTGCCCCGCCGAGGCGGGGAGGGCGACTCACCTCACCCTGTGGATCACGGGGAACGACCCCTGTGGATGACGGGGAATGCGGGGGCGCTTCACCCTCCCCCTTGAGGGGGAGGGTCGATCGCAGCGAGCGAAGCGAGCGCGATCGGGGTGGGGTGTGCTTGCGAGATTCTCGACGAGATCACCCCACCCCGGCTCGAACGCTTGCGCGTTCGCGCCGACCCTCCCCCAGGCAAGTCGGGCCTGCCCGACTTGCCCATTGTTGTGCCGATGTCGGCTCTGCCGACATCGGATGGGAGGGTGGGCGCGCGTGGCGCCCACGAAAGACGCGAGAATGTTCTCGCTTTGTTCTTGACACGAGTTGCCTCTCAGGCTATGTTGGGCCTACCCGGTCCCCGGAAGGGCGCGCAAGGCCTTGCGAGCCAAGTGTGGGTGACCGCAGAGAGACGGATCCACGGTGACGCGTGGCGATGTCTCGATGGCCTGCGCTGGAAACAGCGTGGGTTGGGCGGTGGCCTCAGCTCTGGCGTGCAGGCTGGAGAAGGGGCGGCCTAAGCCCGAAGCGACCCGTCCGGTTCCCTGCCGTGAAGGGTAGGTTTGTCAGACCGCCTGCGGACTCGCGAAGTGGCCGAGGGGCGCAAGGGCGTAAGCCTCAAAACACCGTGCGCGGGAGGTCTGGGCGCTAGGCCCGGCGGCTCCTGACTGATGATTATCCCTGAGCGCTCGCGCCGTTGGCGCCCGCCGCTCGGACCTCCCGCGTGGGCCCTTCCTGAATTCGGGGCCGCACCGCTCCCAGGCTTCGGGTTCTCACGAACCGCGAAAACGGGAGGGTGTGGCTTGATGCGAGACGCTGATGCGAGGCGGCGCCTCTTCACCCTCCCCTCGAGGGGGAGGGTTGGCGAGAACGCGAAGCGTTCGAGACGGGGTGGGGGCCCGACTAGCCTGGGGGAGGGTCGATGATCCTGAGCGACGCGAAGGAGCATCGGGGTGGGGTGAGAGACGAGATCTACTCGAAAGTCACCCCACCCCGATTGTTCGTTGCTCACGCGCCGAACAATCGACCCTCCCCCTCGAGGGGAGGGTGGGCGCTGCGGTACGCTCGGCCCCGACGACGCCGTTCCGTCGCCCATCCTCCTTCATCGTCGCCTGACGAGAGACCGCCATCTTCACCCTCCTGCAATCCCTCACCTGGCCAACGCTCGCCGCGCTGCTGATCTCGGCCGCGGTGGCGGGGCTGTCGCGCGGCTTCTCGGGCTTCGGGGCGGCGCTCATCTTCGTGCCGCTCGCCGCCGCCACCATCAGCCCCATCCTGGCAGCACCGCTGCTTCTCGTTATCGATGGTATCGCCGCTCTCGGCCTCGTGCCGGACGCCTGGCGGCGGGCCAACCGGCGCGAGGTCGGCACCATGCTGCTCGGCGCCCTCGTGGGCGTGCCGCTCGGCGTCTTCGTGCTGACGCGGCTCGATGCGACGGCGCTGCGCTGGGGCGTGTCGGCCGCCGTGCTCGTATGCGTCGTGCTGCTCGCCTCGGGCTGGCGCTACAGCGGCAAGCCGGTCGCGCCGCTCACCGTGGCGGTTGGCGGCGTGGCCGGCTTCATGGCCGGAGTGGCGCAGGTCGGCGGCCCGCCGATCGTCGCCTATTGGCTCGGCGCCACGCTCACGGCCAACATCGTGCGCGCCAACATCGTGCTCTACTTTGCGCTGTCGACCGTCATCTCGGCCGTCTCATACACGGTGGGCGGCCTGCTGACACTCAACGTCTTCGGTCTCGCCCTCGTGGTCGGGCCGGTCTATGGCGCGGCCCTCTTCGTCGGCGCGCACATGTTCCACCTCGCCAGCGAGGCGACGTTCCGAAAAATCTGCTACGCGCTCATCGCCGCGGCCGGCCTCATCAGCCTGCCGGCGCTCGACGGCGTCTTGAGGTGAGCATGGACTTCGCACCCTTCGACAAACGCCGCTATCCCGTGGTCGGGGCGCGCATCGGCTATGGCGAATGGGCGCCGAGCTATGAGGACACGGTGGCCGTCGAACTCGACGAGCCGCTGCTTGCCATCCCGGGTCTCGTTGCGTGGTCCGATGTCCGCACAGCCGCCGACCTCGCCTGCGGCACCGGGCGCACCGGCGCATTCATGGCGCGCCAGGGTGTCGCGGCCATCGACGGCGTCGACATCACGCCCGAGATGCTGGCACTCGCCGACAAGAAGGGCGTCTATCGCTCTCTGCGGGTGGCCGACGTGGCGGCAACCGGGCTTGCGAGCGCCGCCTACGACCTCGTGACGCTGTCGCTTGCCGACGAGCACATCGCCGAGCTTGGACCCGTCTATCTGGAAGCAGCGCGGCTGTTAGAGCCGGCGGGCCGCTTCCTGCTCATCGGCTACCATCCGTTCTTCATCATGAACGGCATGCCGACGCATTTTCACCGCCCCGGCGGCGAGGCCATCACCATCGAGACGCACATCCATCTCCTCGCCGATCACTTCGGCGCCGGCCGCGCCGCCGGGCTCTCTCTCGTCGAGTTCCGCGAGTGCGTCATCGACGAGGAGTGGCTGAAGACCAAGCCGAAATGGCGGCCCTACCTCAATTGGCCGATCAGCTTCGCCATGGTGTGGAGGCGGGAATGACGACAGGCGAGACATTCGCGCCTCGTCGCTGGACACCCGCGGACCGGAACGCCATAGTCCGGCCGCTTCGAAGGGAATGGACGCTTGAAAAACTTCTTCCTGAAATTCTTCACCTGGTGGAACGGCCAGACCTTCGGCACGCAGCTGTGGACGCGCCTCTACGGCGACTACGTCGGCAGCGACGAGTTCGGCAACAAGTATTACCGCCGGCCCGGCAAGGACCCGACCATCGGGGTGGAGCGCCGCTGGGTCATCTACAACGGCCTGGCCGAGGCCTCGAAGGTGCCGCCCGGCTGGTCGGGATGGCTGCACAACACGGTCGCCAAAGCGCCCTCCGAGGAGAGCTACCGGCCGTACGAATGGCAGCTGGCCTATCACCCGAATTATACCGGCACCGATCGGGCCTATCGGCCCTCGGGCTCGACGCTCAAGTCGGGCGAGCGGCCGCCGGCCACCGGCGACTACACGCCCTGGACGCCGGGCTGATCGATGAACGCAACGAGGGCTGGCTCATGCGGGGATTGGCGCCGCCGTTGAGATGGTTTGCCGCGGCCGCGTTGGTTGCGACTGCGACCCCGGCCAGCGCGCAGACCGTGAAATTCCTGGTGAGTTGGAGTGGCCAGAGCCAGATCGTGGCGCCGCAGGAGCGCGTGTCGCATTTCAGCACCAACCTCGAGGTCACGCTGCACAGCGGCAACCGCGTCAGCGAGCGCTTCGTGCGGCGCAATCCGCGCGGCAAGGTCAGCCTTACGACCGAGGGCGATGCGCGGCTGAGCGAAGGCATGGAGTCGGGACCGGTCACGTGGACGGTGCGCGACAGCCGCACCTTGGTGCGCACCTTCGAGCCGCCCACCCATGTGTTCACCATCACGCTGACTACCGACGGGGCGAAGACCTGCGCGGCCCAGTCCGAGTTTCGGCTGAAGCCCGGTTCGAGCACCTATCTCATCCCCGGCCGCCGCGGCCCGAGCTTCGCGAGCCGCGTCGATATCGCGGCCATGACCTGCCGGGTGATCAGCGGCTGATGCGGCTCATCGTCGGCTCACGGCCGGTGCACGAATTCGAGCTTCAGGCCGTCCGGGTCGGCGAAGAACACGGCGTAGTAGCCTTCCCCGTATTGCGGGTATTCGGCAGGGGCATCGAGGACGGTGGCGCCGATGCGGAGCAGCAGGCGATAGAGAGCCTCGACATCGGCGCGATCGCGGGCCGAAAAGGCAACGTGGTGGAGACCGGGCGAAAAGCGGTCGTGGGGGCGATCCGCGCCGGCGCCCTTCGCCTGCATGAGCCCGATGGACGCGGCCCAACCGGTCCCGGTCGCACGCGGCAAGTCGAAATCGAAGCCGCGCGCATCTTCGCGGATATGCGTGTAACCCATATGGCCAAGCACCGCCTCATAGAACGGCCGCGAAGCCCACGGGTCCTTTACGGTCAAGTCGAGGTGATCGATGAGGCCGCACACGCGTCCCTCCGGGATGAACAAAGCCGGAGCTCTGGCGTAAGGGTCATTCGCACAAAAGAAAACGCCCCCTTCCGTTTCCGGAAGGGGGCTATTGGGCCGGGGCTGGGCTGGGGGGCTGGAAAACCCCGGCGTGCTTACAAAACCGCCGGGGGCCAGGGATGTTCCGCCCGCCGTCAATTTTTTCGAGCGCAAGCGGAGCCGTGCGAAGCGCCCCGCTCAAGGTCACAGCACCATCTGGGTCTGCGTGACCAGGGCGACGAGCTTGCCCTCCGGCGTCGTGATGCGGGTCTGCCAGACATGCGTGCGCTTGCCGCGATGGATCGGTGTGGTTTCGGCCCGAACCACGCTGCCGACGACCCCGGGGGCGACGAAATTCGTCTTCGATTCCATGGTGGCGGTGCGGCCCTGGCCTTGGAGATTGATCATGGTGGCGACGGCGCCGAGCGTGTCGGCGATCGATATGGCGGCCCCGCCATGCAGCGCGCCGCCGCCATTCGACAATTCCTCCCGCACCAGGAGCTCGCCCACCACCCGTTCTGGCGTGGCCTCGACAATGGTGAGGCCGAGGAGCTTGGCAAAGGGCGGCAGGGATTTCTGCGATAAGGCGGCGATGTCCATGGGTGCTCCGTTCGGTCAGGGGCAGGCATACTCAAGCGTTGGGTTGGCAGCAATTACCTCGCAGGTGGGGAAATGCAGGCCATTTCGCCCTTTTTCAAACATGGTTCGCGTGTTAACGCCTGTCCTGGCGGCGGCTTTCGAGACGGATGGCATGGCTCTCTCAAGACGGGCTGCGGCGATTCTCGCCTTCGGCATCGGTGTCGCGGCCATCGTCGGGCCGGCCGCCGCCGACAAGATCAAGAACCCGACGGCCGTGTTTTCCGGGCTCGACAAGATCACCGGCCGCATCATCGCTTTCGAGGTGGCCGTCGACGAGACCGTGCAGTTCGGTGCGCTGCAGCTGACGACCCGCAGCTGCTTCAGCCGCCCGCAAACCGAGGCGCCCAACACGACGGCCTTTGTCGAGGTCGAAGAGGTGACGTTCACCAACGAGCACAAGCGCATTTTCGGCGGCTGGATGTTCGCCTCGAGCCCCGGCCTGCACGGCATCGAGCATCCCGTCTACGACCTGTGGCTGACCGAATGCAAAGGCGGCACCGAGATCATCGTCGAGGCGAAGGAAGTCGATCCGGCCGACGAGCAGCTCAAGAAGGATGCGGCAACCGCGCAGCAGCGCCAGCAACAGCAGCGGCGCCAGCAGGCGAACCAGCCGGGGCAAGCGGGCCTGCAGGGGCAACCCGGGCAGCCGGGCCAGCCCGGTCAGGCTGGTCCGCGCCAGCGCTTCTTCCCCAACGACGAGCGCGCCGTCGTTCGCGAGCCGCCCCCACCGGCGCAGCCGCGACGGCAGCCGAACTTCTTCGAACAGCTCTTTGGTGGCGGGCGATAGGCTAGGCTGAGATCGTGGCCAGCGCCTCAGCGCCCGTGACCCGGCGGCCGCGTTCCCACGCCCACCAATCGGCGCTCTCGGCCACGGCTTCGGCGAGAACCGCCTGGTAGGCCTTGCGCGACATTTCGACAGCGCCGAACTGGGTGAGGTGAGGCGTCACGAATTGCGTGTCGAGGAGGCGGAAGCCGCCAATCCTGAGGCGGGCGACGAGATGCACCAGCGCCACCTTCGAAGCATCTGCTTCACGATGAAACATACTCTCGCCGAAGAAGGCCGCGCCGAGGCTGACGCCGTAAAGGCCGCCGAGAAGCTCGCCGCCGCGCCAGGCTTCGACCGTGTGGCAGTGGCCGAGATCGAAGAGCTCGCCATAGAGCCGCCGGATGCGGCTGTTGATCCAGGTCTTCTCGCGGTCCCGCTTGGGCTGCGCGCAGCCCTCGATCACCGCATCGAAAGCCGTGTCGATTCGGATCTCGTAGTCGCCCTGGAGGACGGTTCGCGCCAGGCGGCGTGGCACGTGGAAGGTGTCGAGCGGGATGACGCCGCGCTCCTTCGGCTCGACCCAGAACAGGCCCGGATCGTCGGCGCTCTCGGCCATCGGGAAGATGCCGCAGGCATAGGCCTTGAGCAGAATGTCCGGGGTAATCTCGACGCGGTCGCGGCGGCTCATGGCCATCAAGATACCAGACGGCGACCGAGAGAGAACAGAAGAATGCGACGGACTTCTCTCAAGCCGTCATCGGCTGTCCGGGCTGTCCATGCCGCCGTCGGCCAGGAAATTCTCCAGCCAGTGGATGTCATAGAGCCCGTTCTGGATGTCCGAGTTACGCACCAAGGTGCGGAACAGCGGCAATGTCGTGTCGACGCCATCGACGACGAACTCGTCGAGCGAGCGGCGCAGCCGCATCATGCATTCGGTGCGCGTGCGACCATGCACGATGAGCTTGCCGACGAGGGAATCGTAGTGCGGCGGGATGCGGTAGCCTTGGTAAACGGCGCTGTCGACGCGCACCCCGAGGCCGCCGGGGGGATGAAAGTAGGTGATCGAGCCGGGCGAAGGCCGGAAGGTGGAGGGATGCTCGGCGTTTATGCGGCACTCGATGGCGTGGCCTTCGATGGTCACCTCTTTTTGGGTCAGCGACAGGGCGGAGCCGGCGGCTATCCTGATCTGCTCGTTGACGAGGTCGATGCCGGTGATCATCTCGGTCACCGGATGCTCGACCTGGATGCGCGTGTTCATCTCGATGAAGTAGAAGGCGCCGTTCTCGTAGAGGAACTCGACGGTGCCGGCGCCGAGATAGCGCAGGGTCTTCATCGCCGCGGCGACGACGCCACCGATTTGCTCGCGCTCGGAGGCGTTCAACGCAGGGGAGGGTGCCTCCTCCCACACCTTCTGGTGCCGCCGCTGCAGCGAGCAGTCGCGTTCGCCGAGATGAATGGCGTCGCCCTGCCCGTCGCCGAGAACCTGGATCTCGATGTGGCGCGGCTTCATCAGATATTTCTCGAGGTAGACGGTGTCGTCGCCGAAGGCGGCCTTGGCCTCGGCGCGGGCCGTCGCCATGGCGCCATGCAGCTCGCCCTCGGATTGCGCAACCTTCATGCCGCGGCCGCCGCCGCCTGCCGCAGCCTTGACGAGTACAGGGTAACCGATGTCGGCGGCGATGCGCTTGGCGCTGTCGTCGTCGTTCACGCCGCCGTCGGAGCCTGGCACGCAGGGGATGCCCAGCTCCTTGGCGGTGCGCTTGGCGGCGATCTTGTCGCCCATGAGGCGGATATGCTCCGGCGTCGGCCCGATGAAGGCAATGCCATGCTCCTCGAGCACCTCGGCGAAGCGGGCATTCTCCGATAGAAAGCCGTAGCCGGGATGCACGGCATCGGCACCGGTGATTTCGCAGGCGGCGATCAGCGCCGGGATGTTGAGATAGCTCTCGCGTGCCGGCGGCGGGCCGATGCAGACGCTCTCGTCGGCAAGCCGTACATGCATGGCGTTGGCGTCGGCGGTCGAGTGCACCGCGACAGTAGCGATGCCGAGCTCCTTGGCGGCGCGCAGGATGCGCAGCGCCACCTCCCCACGATTGGCGATGAGGATCTTGTCGAACATCCTGCTACTCGATCACGAGCAGCGGCTCGCCATATTCGACGGGTTGGCCGTCCTCTACGAGAATGGCCGTCACCGTGCCGGCGCGCGGCGCCACGATGTCGTTGAACGTCTTCATGGCCTCGATGAGCAGCAGCTTGTCGCCCGCCGCCACCTTGCTACCGATATCGACGAAGGTCGCGGACTCTGGAGAAGGCCGGAGATAAACCGTGCCCACCATCGGGGACGTGACAGCGCCCGGGTGGTCGGCGGGCTTGGCCGGCGCGGCCGCTGCAGAGATCGGTGCCGTCTGCTGTTGGGCGACGGCGGCGCCCGCGCCCCCGACAGCAACGGGCTGTACCGGCACCGCCACTGCGCTGACTTGGCGGGACACGCGAATGCGCGTGCCGCCCTTCTCCACTTCGATCTCGGCGAGATCGGTCTCGACAAGCAACCGCGCCAGTTCGCGCACGACATCAGGATCGACGAACTTCTCGGTTTTGTCCTTTGGCTTGCCGGGCAATGTCTCTTCCACCTTGGCGTTCATGAGCGGGGCTGTTTGTCGCGCGCCTTGAGCAACGGCACGATGGCGTCGAGGGCCAGCTCGTAGCTCATCGGGCCGAAGCCGCAGATGACGCCTTGGGCGACGGGCGCAATGTGGGACTGGTGGCGAAAGGCCTCGCGCGCGTGAACGTTCGACAGATGCACCTCGATGGCCAACGCATCGACCGCCTTGATGGCGTCGCGCAGCGCTACCGAGGTGTGCGTGTAGGCGCCGGCGTTGAGGATGATGCCGGCGCCGGCAAGGCCAGCCGCCTGGATGAAGTTGACGAGTTCGCCTTCGATATTCGACTGCTTGAAGACAAGCTCGATCGCCAGCACCTTGGCACGCGCCTGCAAACGCTTCTCGATGTCAGCGAGGGTCGCGGCACCGTAGGTGGCAGGCTCGCGCGTGCCAAGCAGGTTGAGATTCGGCCCGTTGAGGACGTGCACGCTTGTCATGACCGGCTAACAGCTGTCGAACGCGGTTTTCCCGGGGCAAAGCGCACCCACCGGGCGCTCATAGAGCACGATGCGATTGCACGCAATCGCATCCTGGCTCCAACCGTTTGGTCGGCGCAGGATTTTCCCCGGAACCGCGCACGCTATTCGGGACCATTGGTTTGTCCGAGCGATGCCGGCAAAGGCCCGCGAGCCAGAAATGATTCGTTCAGCAGGTGGCCCTGCCGCAAGCCCGCACCGCCGCGAGCGCCTGTCGCAGGGGCTCGTTCCCCACAGCGCCCGAAATAACCGCGTCTCCGACGACGAAACTGGGCGTGCCGGTGATGCCGAGCTTGTCGCCAAGCCGGACCGTGTTCTGGATCGTCAAGCGAATGGCCTCGGCCTCCATGTCCTTGGTGAGCCTCGCCACGTCAAGCTTCATCTCCTTGGCGGCCTCGATGGCGCGCTCCTTGTTGACCAGTCCCTTGCCGCTCATCAGCCGCATGTGGAATTCGAGATACTTGTCGTCCTTCAGCTGCTCGCGTGCGGCCAACGCGATGCGCGCCACCTCGAATGAGTTGGGCGGGCGGACGACAGGGAACTCCTTGAGCACGACGCGCAGGTTGGGGTCGGACTTGACCAACTCGTCCAAATCACTCGCCGCTTTCTTGCAGTAGGGGCAGTTGTAGTCGAAGAACACGACGAGGGTGGCGTTGCCCTTCTGATTGCCGATTACGGCATCGTTGGGAGAATTGAACAGGGTCTGTTTCTCGCTCTCCAGCGCCTCGCGCTGGGCGCTGCGCTGCGTCTCCTGCTGACGACGTTCCAGCTCGCCGAGCGCCTCCTGCAAAATATCCGGGTTCTTGAGCAGATACTCGCGGATGATGCCTTCGATCGCGCCCTTCTGCTCGGGCGTGAATTCCGCTGCCTGCGCGAAGCCGGATGACGCGAGCGCAGCGAAGGCGAGCGCGCCAAGCCAACGGGTGAGTTTCATCAAAATGTTCCTTGTTGGAAGCGAGGGCCGCCTCACGTATTGGGTCGTGGTGGCCTGTAGTTGACGATGTCCTCGGCCTTGATCCAGCCTGGAGACCCCTTGGCCAGGCGAGACATGGCGCGGGTGGCTTGGCTTGCCGCCTCGCTCCATTGTCCCGAATTGAAGAATGACTGGGCGGCGCTGAGTTCGGCCATGCCGATGTCGCCCTTGCGCGCATAGACAGTGGCGAGGTCGCGATAGGCGTCGGCGCTGTCGGGCTCGCGCTGGGCGGCATTGGCGAGTTCGCGCAATGCTTCGTCGTTGAGCGCGGCATTCCCCGTCGCCACCAGCGCCCGGCCCAGCATGGCGCGGATCAGGCCGGAATTGGGCGACAGCGACACCGCCTTGCGCAGCGGCTCGAGCGACTCCTTGGCCTTGCCGGTTTCCAGCAGCATCTGACCCTTGAGCTCCCAGAAATACGGATTCTGCGGCTGCTCGCGCAAGAGCTCGTCGATCCCTGCAAGCCCCTCCTGCGAGCGGGCATTCTTGAAGGCGGAGATGGCACGCGCGTAGCGCGCGGGGCCCGAGCGGTCGCTCGCCGGATACTTGGTCAACACCGTCGTGGGCCGCTCCAAGAATCCGATAGAGCTTGGCGCGCGCCATCTCGTGTCGCTGCACCAGCGTCGGCGGATCCTTGGCGTCGCGAAAGCGGCTCTGCTGCACCAGCGTCGCGAGATTCGACATGCGCTCCTGCGGCAGCGGATGGCTCTGCAGATAGGGGTCGATCGACGCGGTCTTGAACATGGCGTCGTCGTTGAAGCGGCGGAAGAGCGTCAGCAGGCCCTGCGGCGATTGCTGCGTGGCTTCGAGATAGCGCACGGCGGCCCGATCGGCCGCCTGCTCTTCGCTGCGCTGGTAGGCGAGCATGCTGCGCTTGGCGATCTCCTGGCCGCCGACCGCGACACCCATGCCGCCCGTACCCGCTTCACCCACCCCGGCGCGGGCGCCGCCGATGGCGGCAGCGCCGCCCAGGACCATCGCGGCGGCCGCCATAATCTGGGCGTTCTTCAACTGCTCGCGCAGGCGCACCAGATGCCCGCCGGCGATGTGGCCGCTCTCGTGCGCGAGGACGCCGATGATCTCGTTGGGAGTTTTGGCGTCGATGAGCGCGCCGGTGTTCATGAAGATGTGCTTGCCGTCGGCCACGAAAGCATTGAACGGGCGCGCGCCGATCAGCACGACCTTGACCGAGCCAGTGCGCAGGCTGGCTGCCTTGGCGACCGGCTCCAGATAGTCGCGCATGAGCTGTTCGATCTCGGCATCGCGGATAAACGCCGGGCCCTTGTTCTGGGCGGCGGCCGGCAGCGGCAGGGCGGCGACGCTCAGGCTCAGTGCCGCCACGAGGGCGGAACGGCTGAGGCCTTGCGACGCGGCAGACAGGCGAGGGGGCATTGTCATTGCTCGACAGTGTTAGGGGCGCTGAACCGGATCAGTCAAATCACGGGTTTTTTCAACAGTTCGCAAGCGGTTGTGCCCGAACCGGCGGGCCTGTAACGGTGTCTCGGGCCACTATGCGAAACCCGTCCGCCGAAAAGCCAAGCAAGCGCCTCGTTTCCGCACGTGCTGCGGCGGTGGCGCCGTTCCTGGCCATGGATGTCTTAGCCGCCGCCAAGGCGAAAGAAAGGCAGGGCGGCGACGTGATCCATATGGAAGTGGGCCAGCCTTCGGCGCCGGCGCCCCGTCGCGCGCTGGAAGCGGCGCGGGTGGCGCTCGTGCACGGCCAGATCGGCTACACCGAAGCGCTCGGCCTGCCGCAACTGCGCGAGCGCATCGCCCGGCACTACCACGACACCTATGGCATTGCTGTCGCGGCCGAGCGGGTGGTGGTGACCACAGGCTCCTCGGCCGGATTCATCCTGGCCTTCCTTGCGCTGTTCGAGCCGGGGGCGCGCGTCGCCATCACGGCGCCAGGCTACCCGGCCTATCGCAACATCCTTGGCGCGCTCGGCATCGAGGCCGTCCCCATCCCAACCGGCGAACAAGACCGGTGGGCCATGACCGGCACGGAGGTCGATCAACTCCACGGGGCCGCGCCACTCCAGGGAGTGCTGGCGATGAGCCCGGCCAATCCGACCGGGACGATGATGACGCGCGCGGCGCTCGCCGATGTCGCCGAGGTGGCCCGCCGACACGGGCTGTGGCTCATCTCCGACGAAATCTATCACGGCCTCACTTATGACGAGCCTGCGGCGACGGCGCTCGCCTTTGATGAGAGTGCCATCATCGTCAACTCGTTCTCGAAATATTACTGCATGACCGGCTGGCGCATCGGTTGGCTGGTCGTGCCGCCGGAGCTTGTCCGCCAAGTGGAGCGCCTCGCCCAGAACCTCTATATCTCGGCTCCCTTCCTCAGCCAGGTGGCGGCCGAAGCAGCCTTTGAGGCGGTCGACGAACTCGAAGCCGTCAAGGCCGGCTATGCCAAGAACCGCAGCCTGCTGCTCGAGGAACTGCCGCATCTTGGCTTCGCGACGGCTCCCGTCGACGGTGCCTTCTACGTTTATGCCGACGCCAGCCGCTTCACCAACGACTCCCTGGCCTTCTGCCAACGGCTCTTGGCCGAGACGGGAGTGGCGGCAACGCCAGGCCTCGATTTCGATGCCGAGCGCGGTCATCGTTTTCTGCGTCTGTGCTTCGCCGGCTCGAACGACGCCTGCGCCGAAGCCATGCGCAGGCTGAAGAGCTTCCTTCACCGAACGCAAGGCTAATCGATTGTCTGACGGGGCTTGGACGCTAAGGAGGAAGACTTACCCGCCGGAACGGGACGCGCATCCCCGTCGTCCAAAGGCAGCATGAACGCTCCCGCCGCAACGCCCGTCGTCCTGAGCCACAGCGAGATCCGCTCGATCCTGCTTGCCGTCACTTTCGCCATGTTCATCGGCGCCCTCGACCAGACGACGGTGGCCACCGCGCTCCCGACCATTGGCCGCTCGCTCGGCGACATTGCGCTGCTGCCATGGGTGGTGACCATCTACATGATCACCGGCACCGCCGTGACGCCGCTCTATGGCAAGGCCGCCGACATCTATGGCCGCCGCGTCATGATCCTTGTGGCCGTCGCGATCTCGGCTCTCGGATCGATCGGTGCGGCGCTGGCGCCGTCGATGCCCGCCCTCATCGTGGCGCGCGCCTTCCAGGGGCTCGGCGGCGGCGGCCTGATCTCGCTCGCGCAGACCACACTCGCCGATCTCGTGCCGCCCCGCGAGCGCGGCCGCTACCAGGCCTACTTCTCCGGTGTGTTCGCGGTGGCGAGCGTCGTGGGGCCGGTGATCGGCGGCTTTGTCGCCGAGCATCTGAGCTGGCCGCTGATCTTCTGGATCAACGTTCCGCTCGGCGCCGCCGCTCTCCTCATGTGCAATACGCGGCTCAAGGCGATGCCGCGCCACGAGCGTCCCCACAAGCTCGACTTCGTCGGGGCGGCACTGCTCATGGCATCGACGATCGCCTTCCTGCTGGCGCTGTCGTGGGGCGGGGGGCGCTATCCATGGCTTTCACCGCCCATCCTCGGCCTTGTCGCCTCGGCCGCTATCCTCGGCGCACTCTTCGCCGTCAGGCTGCGCACGGCGCCCGAGCCTCTCGTGCCGCTCGAGGTCCTGGCCAACCCCCTCGTCATCTACGCGATGGCGGCCACCAGTTGCACCATGGGAATCTTCTTTGGGCTGGTGGTTTTCATTCCGATCTATTTCGAACTGGTGATCGGCCTGTCGGCGAGCGGGGCCGGATTGGCGCTCATCCCGCTCATGGTCGGCACGGTCAGCGGCGCCATATTCGCGGGGCGCATGATGATGCGGTTGGCCCGCTACAAGCGGCCGACCCTTGTCAGCCTGGCGATAGCCACGGCCGCCATGTCAGTCCTCGCCCTCGCGCCGGCCGGACTGCCTATCTGGCTGATCGAGGTGCTCTTGCTCATCATCAGTTTTGGGATTGGCACGACACTTCCCGTCACGCTGGTTTCCGTTCAGAACGTCGTGCCGACGCATCAGCTCGGCACTGCCACGGCCACGACCAACTTCTTCCGTCAGCTGAGCGGCGCCTTCGCGGTCGCCGTGTTCGGCGCCATCGTCCTTGGCGGTTCGGCTGGCGGGCTGTCACGCCAAGCGATCAAGACGGGGCTTCTGCCGGCGGATGCCGAGATGGCCGGGCTATTCGCCTACGTGTTTGCGGCGGCAGCTTTCGCCCTTGCTGTCGCCTTCGTGACGATCCTGCTCATGGAAGAGCGGCCCCTGCGCTCAAGCCACGCACCACCGACGCGCTGAGGGCGCGCCGGATCGGAGCCGTCGTGGCGGCCGCAGTTTCAGCTTTCGCGGGCGTTGGCGCGCGCCCTTGCCCACCAGCCGCTGCGCTTCGGCCGATTTGGGTCTGCCTCAACGACGGGTGTTTCGACTGGCTGCAGTTCGGCGCTACGCTCGGGCACAGGTGCCGGCTGAAGTTCCCGATGATCGGCTGCCGGCTGCGCGACCTCGATCGACCGTGCTTCGGTCAATTCTTGCGGCTGTTCTGTCGCGCGTTGATCGGGCGTCGGCTCTACCTGATGCCGATCAGCGGCCTCCGCGACCGCGGGTGCCTCGTCCGGCGCACCGTGGTGGCTCTCCTCCGCCACGCTGGCGTAGCTTTCGTCGGCGACGCCCGGCGCCGCAGCGACGGGTTCAAACATGTCGTCGCTGGCGCCGCCGATGTCGGGCGCAACGTCGTCCGCGGTCGCTGCCTCTGCGACCGAGGGTTCGCCAAACTCGCGGCGATTGCGTCGACCGCCGCGCCTGCCGCGGCGACGGCGGCGCCCACTGGCCTCGCTTTCCGTTTCGCGTGGCTGATCTCGCTCGACTGCCCCGGCTACACGGCCCTCGTCGCCATCGTCGTCGCCCTGAGCGATCTGCTCCGGCGCCTCGCCGGCAACGGGCGGGCCACGCTCGTCGCCACGTCCACGCCGCCGCCGCCGCCTGCGGCGCCGTCGCCCCTCGTCGCCTTCCGCTTGACGTTCGCCGGGCTCGGCATCGGCGTCTTCCACCTCGACCTCTTCAGCCTCGGCCACGACGGCCTCGGCCGGCAGAACGGTCTCGAGGCGCACACCGCTCTGAGAGCCGGCGCGTTCGCGGGCGGCGAGCTCGCCCCGCTGCAGCGCGAAGTGGCTGCTGCCGAGAATTGTGTCGTCCGCCAAAATGGCGATCGCAACGCCGAAACGGCTTTCCAGGTCACGCAAATGCAGGCGCTTCTGATTGAGAATGTAGAGTGCCACCTCGGTACGGGTTCTCACCGTGAGATCGTGGGTGGCGCTCTTTATCAGCGTGTCTTCAAGCGAGCGCAGCACATGCAGCGCGATGGAGGGGGTGGAGCGCATAGATCCCGAGCCGCCGCAATGCGGGCAGGGAACGCTCGAGCTTTCGAGGACGCCGGTGCGAATGCGCTGGCGTGACATCTCCAGGAGACCGAAGGCGGAAATCGAGCCCACCTGGATGCGGGCACGATCGTTCTTCAGGCAGTCCTTCAAGCGCTTCTCGACCGAGCGATTGTTGCGGCGCTCCTCCATGTCGATGAAGTCGATCACGATAAGGCCGGCAAGATCCCGCAGCCTGAGCTGCCTGGCAATCTCCTCGGCAGCTTCCAGGTTGGTCTTCAGCGCCGTGTCCTCGATGTTGTGCTCGCGCGTGGCGCGGCCGGAATTCACGTCGATGGAGACGAGCGCTTCGGTCGGGTTGATGACGATGTAGCCGCCCGACTTGAGCGTCACCTGGTTGGAGAACATGGCATCGAGCTGGGGCTCGACACCGAAATGCGTGAAGAGGGGCTGGGTGTCTTTGTAGAGGCGAATGGCCTTGGCATGGCTCGGCATGAGCATGCGCATGAATTCCCTGGCCTCGCGATAGCCGTCGTCGCCGGCAACCTGAATCTCGTCGATATCCTTGTTGTAGAGATCGCGGATGGCCCGCTTGATCAGTGAGCCTTCCTCATAAACGAGGGCGGGGGCGCTCGAATTCAATGTCAGCTCGCGCACGCTCTCCCACAGCCGCAGCAGATACTCGAAATCGCGCTTCACCTCTGCTTTGGTGCGGGACGCGCCCGCGGTTCTCAGGATGATGCCCATGCCGGCCGGCACCTCGAGCTCCTGGGCCAATTCCTTCAAGCGCTTGCGGTCAGCGGTGCTGGTGATCTTGCGCGAGATGCCGCCACCGCGTGCCGTGTTGGGCATGAGCACCGAGTAGCGGCCGGCGAGCGACAGATAGGTCGTGAGGGCCGCACCCTTGTTGCCGCGTTCCTCCTTGACGACCTGCACGAGCAGGATCTGGCGGCGTTTGATGACCTCCTGAATCTTGTACTGCCGGCGCAGAGGGCGGTGTCGCCGCTCCGGTACTTCCTCCAACGCGTCGGTGCCCCCCACCTGCTCGATGGCGGATTCGCTGTCTTCCGCCTCGCCGTTGGGGGTGCCGCTTTCGCCCTCAGCGTCGCCTGCCTCGTGCGTCTCGCCGTCGCCGGCCGCCCCAGCATTGGCATCGTCCGCCGCCTCGGTGTGGAACTCGCCCCTGCCATCCTCGACCTCGACCTCGACCTCGGCCCGCGCCTCCGGCGCGGGGTTGTCGCCGTCCGGGGCACCGGTCGCCGTGTCGCCGTCATTGAGGGCCTTGTCGATGTTCTCGTTCACCCGCTCGCGGTCGGCGTCGCTGACTTCAACGGCACGCTCGGGAATTGCTTCGCCAAGCTCGTTGTCTTGCGCGGCCTCGACGGCCGGGTCACCGTCGCCGCCGGCCTCGCCAGGGGCCGATTCGCCAGCGCTGCCTGCTACCACCTCCTCGACATTGCTCTTCAGCGTCTCGTCGCCGCGGCGACTGCGGGTCTTCTCGCGCTCGGCACGGCGTCGGGCGGCTCTCTCCTCGTCACGTTCCGCGTCCCGCTCGGCGCGGGCTTCCTCTTCGAGCAGCGCCTGCCGATCTGCGACCGGGATTTGATAGTAATCCGGATGGATTTCGCTGAAGGCCAGGAAGCCATGCCGGTTGCCGCCGTACTCGACGAAAGCGGCTTGCAACGACGGTTCGACCCGCGTGACCTTGGCGAGATAGATATTGCCGCGCAGCTGCCGACGGCTGGCCGATTCGAAATCAAATTCTTCGACGCGCTGTCCACGAACCACCACGACCCGTGTCTCTTCCGGGTGGGAGGCATCGATAAGCATTTTGTTGGCCATGATGAACTCTCGTAACTTTGAGGCGCGCCCGGATTCCCATCCTCGTGGCGAGGATGGCTCCCGGCGCGCGGCGAATCAGGGCGTCGCACGTGGCGACGCCGGTCGGGGAAGAGGATGAAAAGCGACAGCGCCCGGCACGCCTCACCGCAGCTGGCGGCGGCAAGGGCGGAGCCGATAGTCGGGAAGCGCTCATCGACTTTCCGATCCTTTCTGTCACGCGACACCGAACATCGGCACGCGTCAGGCTGCGGGGAAAGGGGCGCAGCCCTGCGGTCACCGTCAGCGGCGCTCGGCTCTCCAACCGCGCTCAAGCCGCGCCGCGCAACATAACCGGAGGGAATTCCCTCGCAGCTTGGCGGGCGAACTGGCGGGCGCGGCCGGAATCACACGACGCGTAAGCGCCAAAGCAGGTCCCCGCTCATTACAAAGGCACATTGGTCCTTGGCAAGGGCGAATGTTGCCGGTCCGCAACGGTATGTCCACAACCGCGCCTGGAGTCCTAACGATGTGTTAACCACACCCGCCCTATCTCCTAAAGAGATCAGGGACGAAAGGCGGACGCGCGATGACTTTCCGCCGCAGGGCATCGACAGGGCCGGCAGGGCAACCGCCAGCGCGGCTGCGCCTGAGGCTGCTTTGCGTCCCGCTCATGCTGGGCTTGGCCGCCTCCGGAGCGGCTACCGCTGAAACGCCGGGTCAGCTCGGATTGTCGACCGTCGCGTTCTCGGTCGATATGGTGGCCGACGCCAAGCGGGCAAGCCTCAGCTTCTCTTTGACTCGAGCCGTTCAGGCCAAGGCGTTCCTGCTCGAGCGCCCCGACCGGGTCATCATCGATCTCCCTGAGGTGAATTTCCAGCTGCCACCCCAATCCGGTCGAGTTGGGGCGGGCATCGTCGCCTCATATCGCTATGGTCTTTTTGCCCAGGGCCGCTCGCGGGTTGTCATCGATCTCAACGAGCCCGCTCTCATTGTCAGGGTGGCGACCGTCGCCCCGACCGGCGAGGGGCTGCCAAAGCTGGTCATTGATCTCGTCCGCGCCGAACGTGCCGCCTATCATCAGGCAGCCGTGAAGCCGATGCTGCCGCCGACCGATGCGATGGGAGATGCCAAGCCGGCCGCACAGGTCATAGCGGCGACCAGCGCCGATGATCGCCCCGTCATCGTCATCGACCCAGGTCACGGCGGCGTCGACCTGGGGGCGGTGACGGCGTCAGGTTTGGTCGAGAAGAATTTGGTCTTCAGCTTCGCTGAGCGGCTCAAGGAACGGCTGGAAAGCGCTGGAAAATATCGCGTTCTCATGACCAGAGCCGACAATTCCTTCATCAGCCTGCCCGACCGGGTGCGGCTTGCCCGGGAGGCTAAGGCGGCGCTGTTCGTCTCAATCCACGCCGATATCCTGTCCGTCAGCCCGGAAGTGCGCGGAGCAACCATCTATACGGGCTCGGAATTCGCCACTGACGAGGAGGCGGCAAAGCTCGCCGACAAAGAAAACCTGTCAGACGCTGTCGCCGGCGTGGATTCCCGCGACGACCCGGAAGAGGTGGCCGGAATCCTGATGGATTTGACCAAGCGCGAGACACGGACGTTTTCGGCGCAATTCGCCAAATCCCTGGTCGGCGACCTCGGCAGCGTGGTCAAGCTCAACAAAAACCCTCATCGCTCGGCCGGATTCCGGGTCCTCAAAGCGCCGGACGTTCCGTCGGTTCTTGTAGAGCTCGGTTATTTGTCGAGCGCCAAGGACGCCAATCTGTTGGCCTCGGACGCCTGGCGCGACCGCACCAGCGACGCCATGGCAAGCGCCATCGAGCGCTATCTTGCAGGACGCGGGGCAACGCGCGCCCGTGCCGCAGTTTCTCCATAGAGCCGGCGCAGCTTCCCCATCTCTGGCCTTGCGTCGAATTCAGCGTGTAAGCACTGGCCTGTTGAGGGGTGGGGCAGACGCCGGACTAGCGAGGCGTTTGTGAGGTATGGTGCGATCCGCTTTCGCTAGGCGGATGGCGGGAACAGGCCTTCGACATCATGGCGCGAATTCTTCTGCGGTTTGTGGGCTTCGCATTCGCGGCTGGGACGGTGGTGTTCATCATCGTGGCCGCGGTTGCCGGCGTCTTCATCAGCAAGTACTCGCAGGACCTGCCGGACTATTCGCAGCTGAAAAACTACGAGCCGCCGGTGATGACCCGCGTGCATGCCGGCGACGGCGCCATCCTGGCCGAGCACTACAAGGAGCGGCGGCTCTTCCTGCCCATCCAGGCCGTGCCCAAGCTGGTCGTCGCCGCCTTCCTGTCGGCCGAGGACAAGAACTTCTACAGGCACAACGGCATCGACATCGAGGGCACGCTGCGGGCGGGAAAGAACTACTTCAAGGCCGACAGGGGCACGCGCCTGCAGGGCGGGTCATCCATCACCCAGCAGGTCGCCAAGAACTTCCTGCTCAGCAGCGAGCAGACCTTCGAGCGCAAGATCAAGGAAGCGCTCCTGGCCATCCGCATCGAGAACACCTACACCAAGGACAAGATCCTCGAGCTCTACCTCAACGAGATCTATCTCGGCCTGTCCAACTACGGCATCGCGGCTGCGGCGCTGAACTATTACGGCAAGTCGGTGCATGAATTGACCATCGCCGAGGCCGCCTATCTGGCGGCGCTGCCGAAGGCGCCGAGCGAGCTGCATCCGTTCCGGCGACGCCAAAAGGCGGTGGAGCGGCGCGACTACGTCATCGATCGTATGGTCGACAATGGCTACATCGCCAAGGTCGACGCCGATGCGGCCAAGCAGCAGCCACTCGGGGTTTCGCCGCGCGTGCTCTCGCCGCACAATTTGGTGGCCGGCTATTTCGCCGAGGAAGTCCGCCGCGAAATCGCCGAGCGCTACGGCGAGCGCAAACTCTATGAGGGTGGCCTGTCGGTACGCACGACCCTCGACCCCGCCATGCAGACCATGGCCCGCAAGGCGCTCGTGGATGGGCTGGTGCGGTTCGACGAAAACAAGGGGTGGCACGGCGTCGTGCAAAAGGTGAACCTCGCGGGACGCGAATGGGGCGGGGCGCTTGCCGAAGTGCCGGCCCTCGGCGACATCCAGCCGTGGCGGGTCGCGCTCGTGCTCGAAAGCGGCGAGAAGGCGGCCAAGATCGGCCTGCAGCCCAAGAAGGACATTACCGGCCAGCTCGTCACCGAACGCGAGACCGGCACTATCGAGATGGACGGCATCAAGTGGACGCGCAAGCCAAAGGTCTCGCAGGCGCTGAGCGTTGGCGACGTGGTCTATGTGGAACCGATGGACGGCAAGCCCGGTCAGTTCCGGCTGCGGCAGATCCCGGAGATATCCGGCGCCATCGTCGTCATGGACCCCAATACCGGGCGTGTCTTCGCGATGGTGGGCGGCTTCTCGTTCGACCAGAGCGAATTCAATCGCGCTACCCAAGCGCAGCGCCAACCCGGATCGTCGTTCAAGCCCATTGTCTACGCGGCAGCCCTGGACAACGGCTATACGCCTTCGAGCATCGTCCTCGACGCGCCAATCACCATCGAGACGCCAGGTGGCGAGTCCTGGACGCCGTCCAACTATGACGGCAAATCGACGGGGCCGCGCACGCTGCGCTACGGGATCGAGCAGTCGAAGAACCTGATGACGGTGCGGCTCGCTCGCGA
Organism: uncultured Alphaproteobacteria bacterium; assembly: GCA_963812775.1. GTDB lineage: Bacteria > Pseudomonadota > Alphaproteobacteria > Rhizobiales > Beijerinckiaceae > CAWEWH01. The sequence continues at coordinate 1,039,820 of CAWEWH010000007.1, read as the reverse complement.
TGTCGGCATGCCGCTCGTGGTCGAGTACGCCAAGCGCCTCGGTGCCTACGACGACATGCTGCCGCTGCTGCCGATGGCTCTTGGGGCTGGCGAGACGACCGTCATGCGCCAGACCGCCGCCTACTCCATGTTCGTCAATGGCGGCAAGCGCATCAAGCCGACGCTCATCGACCGCATTCAGGATCGTTGGGGCCGCACCATCTACCGGCACGACGAGCGCGCGTGCGAGAGCTGCGACGCGGAGAGATGGGCCGAGCAAAAAGAGCCCAAGCTCATGGACAAGCGCGACCAGGTGCTCGACCCGTTCACCGCCTACCAGATCACCTCGATCCTTGAAGGTGTCGTGCAGCGGGGCACGGCCACCGGCCTCAAGGTGGTGGGCAAGCCGCTCGCGGGGAAGACGGGCACGACCAACGAGGCCAAGGACGTGTGGTTCGTCGGCTTTTCGCCGGACCTCGCGGTGGGAGTCTTCCTCGGCTACGACAAGCCGGCGTCGCTCGGCTCGACCGCCACGGGTGGCCAACTGGCGGTGCCGATCTTCCGTGACTTCATGACCATGGCGCTCAAGGACAAGCCAGCGACGCCGTTCCGCGTGCCGCCCGGCATCAAGCTGATCATGGTGGACCGAGCCTCGGGCATGCGCGCGAGCGGAGGGGCCGGCTCCATCATGGAGGCGTTCAAGCCCGGCACCGCGCCGCCTGACAACTCGTTTGCCGGTGGCTTCGAGAGCAGCGCGGCGTCGCAAGGAGAGTTCACGCAGGAGAGGCGTCCGTTCGGGAGCGGTGGCCTCTGGTGATTTCTCGGCGAAGGCCGATATAAGGCAGCGGCGGTCGCACATCGGCGGCGCCGGACACCTTCCAGACGAGCGGACATGCGCGCTGAAATCCAAACGATGGCCGATGCCGTCAAGCAGTCGATCGTGCTGCTGAGGAGGCATCTTTGACTTCGACAAGGCGAAGAAGCGGCTTGCCGAGCTGAACCGGCAGGCCGAGGACCCGAACCTCTGGAACGACAGCGGCGCCGCGCAGAAGATCATGCGTGAGCGGACCGCGTTGGAGAGCCAGCTTACGGCGGTCGAGAGGCTTGAACGCGAGCTCGACGACGCTGTGACCTTGATCGGCCTCGGCGAGAGCGAGAACGATCAAGCCTCCGTGGCGGAGGGCGAGGCGGTCATCCGGGCGCTGGAGCAGGAGTCGGCCAAGCGCCAGGTGGAGACGCTGCTCTCGGGCGAAGCCGACCAAAACGACAGCTATGTGGAGGTGCATTCCGGCGCCGGCGGGACGGAGAGCCAGGATTGGACTCAGATGCTGATGCGGATGTATTCGCGCTGGGGCGAGCGCAACAAGTTCAAGGTCGAGGTGATGGACGTGGCCGACGGCGAGGAGGCCGGCATCAAGGGGGCAACCTTGGTGATCAAGGGGCACAATGCCTACGGCTGGCTCAAGACCGAATCCGGCGTGCACCGGCTGGTCCGCATCTCGCCGTTCGAACTCGAACGCGCGCCGCCACACGAGCTTTGCGTCGGTATGGGTTTATCCGGTCGTCGACGACCGCATCAATATCGATGTGAAGGAGATCCGACTGCCGCATCGACACCTATCGTTCGTCAGGTGCCGGCGGCCAGCACGTCAACACGACGGATTCAGCGGTGCGCATCACGCATCTGCCCACAGGCATCGTGGTCGCCTGCCAGGGCGAGCGCTCGCAGCACAAGAACCGCGCCACCGCCTGGTCGATGCTGCGCGCCCGTCTCTACGAGGCTGAATTGAAGAAGCGCGAGGAGAAGGCGACGGCAGCGGCCGCCTCGAAGACCGACATCGGCTGGGGCCACCAGATCCGCTCCTACGTGCTGCAGCCCTATCAGCTGGTGAAGGACCTGCGCACCGGCGTCACCTCGACGAGCCCGCAGGACGTGCTCGACGGCGAGCTCGACCCATTCATGGAGGCGGCGCTGGCGCAGCGCGTCTATGGCGGAGGCCCCGACAAGGTCGAGGACGTGGAGTAGCGGAGGTGCGCGCGGGCCGTTCACGGATGGAGCGCCGGCGCCGTGACGCGCGCCCCGCCGCTGTCCGATTGTGCTTCGTCGCGTCTGTTGGTCTCGTGGGCTTGCCAAGTCCCGCCGCGGCCGACGACGTCATCATCCGCATCACCTATGTCGAGATCATCGACCGCATCCTGCCGTACCCGAACGTCACCCGCACAACGGCGCGGCTCGAGGTGAGGTTGGGCGCGGGCGGCGCGCTGCAGCACAATGAAGGCCGCACCAGCGGCAAGACGCAACGTGTGTCGCCGCTGACGTTGAAGCTCGGGGGACAGCAGAAGAACGAGACTTGGCGGGTGGCCGGCCCCAACCGGCTGATCAACATCACCACCCACGAATCCTACGAGCGGGCGATTCTCGTTACCGTGTCGGGCCAGTCGTGCACCGCCGCCGTCGGCTACAACCTGAAGCCCGGCCACACGGAGTACCGTTACAACCGCTTGACCACCGGCGAGCCTGCCGTCGCCAAGTTCGTGGTGGCTCGCGATGTGGTCTGCACGATCGAGGCGGCGCCCCCAACGGTGACCCGGAACCTCGCCCGCTCCGAGCGCCGGGGATGTTTCACGTGGAACATAAAGAGAACATCGATCACGCCGCGGACGCCCCAAACTGCCGCCGGTAGGCGCCGGGGCTGGTGCCGAGCCGTTCGCGAAAGTGGTGCCGCATGGTGGCGAGCGAGCCAAAACCACACGCAAACGCGATGTCGTCGAGGGAGGAGGCGGAGCTCTCGAGCAACTCGCGGGCCCGGGTGAGCCGCTCGCCGACGAGCCATTCGCCTGGCGTTGTGCCGGTCGCCGCCTTGAAGCGGCGCAGGAAGGTGCGCACGCTCATGCCGGCCTCGGTCGCCAGGGTCGCGATGGCCTGCGGCTCGCCAAGCCGGCCGCGCATGCGGTCGAGAAGCGGCCCGAGCCGGGCTCCCTCGCGCACCGGCGGCACCGGCCGCTCGACGAACTGCGCCTGGCCGCCGTCGCGGTGCGCTGGCACCACGAGGCGGCGCGCTACGTGGTTGGCGGCTTCCGGCCCAAAATCCTGACGCACGACGTGCAGGCAGAGATCGATGCCGGCGGCGCTGCCCGCCGAGGTGAGCACCCGGCCCTCGTCGACATAGAGCACGTCCGGGGCGATGCGGATGTCGGGATATTGCGCCCCCAGCATTTCGGCATAGCGCCAATGCGTCGTGGCGCGCTTGCCGGCGAGCAGGCCCGCCGCCGCCAAGATGAAGGCGCCGGAGCAGATCGACATCAGCCGCGCGCCGCGCGCCGCGACCTTGCGCACCGCCGCGACGAGGGCAGGGGGCACGGGGTCCTGTGTGCGCCAGCCGGGAAAGACGATCGTGCTGGCGTCCTCGAGAAGCTCAAGGCCGCCGTCGACGAGGATGCGGATACCGCCGGTCGCGCGCAGCGCGCCCGGCTCGGCCGCCGCCACCGCGAACGTGTACCAATCCGGTCCCATCTCGGGCCGGGCGAGGCCGAACACCTCCACCGCGATGCCGAACTCGAAGGTCGCAAGCCCGTCATAGGCAACAACGACGACGCGGCGGTTGGGTTTTCGGTCGGCAGGTCCGCGAGGCTTTGGCATGATCTTGACGTTAGTCGTCGTTCGTGCCGCTCGCAAGGGGTAGGGGCAGGTGGCATCGTCCGGTTTCAACCGAGGAGAGCCGCCTCATGCCAAATGCCGTGACCGAAATCTCGGCCGCCGCGCCCGACCTGGTGGCTGAGCACTATGCGCGACGGCTCGCCTTCGAGACCGATTGCTGGGACGTGCACGATGCCATGCGCCGCGGAGCTCAGGGCTTCGTGCTCATCGACGTACGCGGCCCGCAACTCTATGCCCAGCGCCATGTGCCCGGCGCGATCAACCTGCCGCACGGCAAAATGACCGCGACGCGCATGGCCGAATGGCCCGCCGCCACGCTGTTCGTCGTCTATTGCGCCGGCCCGCACTGCAATGGCACCGATCGTGCGGCGCTGCGGCTAGCGCGGCTCGGGCTACCGGTGAAGGTGATGATCGGCGGGATGACTGGCTGGGCCGACGAGGGATTCGCATTCGCGACGGGGAGCGAACCGGGCGCTGTTGCCGCGGCGGCCTAACAATAGAGGGGCGTCAATCCAGAAGGCTGAGCCTGGCGCCGGCCTTGAGAAAACGCTGCGGGTCCACCGGATCGCCCTCAAGGCGGGTCTCATAGTGGAGGTGCGGGCCGGTGGCACGGCCAGTCGCTCCAACACGGCCCACCACGAAGCCGGCCTGAACCTTCTGGCCCTCCTCGACGGCGATAGACAGCAGGTGGCCGTAGCGCGTGACGACGCCATTGCCGTGATCGATCTCGACCATATTGCCGTAGCCGCCGCTGTATTCGGCCGTCGTCACCAGGCCAGGACCGGCTGCGCGCACGGGCGCACCCGCGTCGGCCCGCATGTCGAGGCCGGTATGCATTGCCGGGCGACGGGTGAAAGGATCCGGGCGCACCCCGAAGCTGCTGGTGATCTCCATCTCGCCGCGCATCGGCCGCCCCAGGGGCAATTTGTCCACCAAGCCGCGGGCCCGCAACAGGCTGACGACGGCCGCCTGGAGGGCGTCAACCTTCTGCTCGAAGGGGCCAGCCTTCGGGTCCAGCTTGATTGGTACGAACGGTCCGCCAGCGGCGGCCTTCACGGGTCCTAGGCCCACGTCGGAAGCGATGGATTGGAGGCGGACGGCATCGCTCTTGGCGGTCTCGGCAAGCTCGCCCACGGCAGCGAGCTGGGAGACCTCCAGGCCGCGCATCGTGCGATCGGCGCTGCTGAGCTTGTCCTCGATGTTGCGTTCCTTCCGCGTCGGCGCGTCGGCGCGCGGCGCCGACTTCTCGACGGGAACGACCGCGTCCGGCGCATCAACGAGAAGTGACGGCTTGTGTGATCTCTGCTGGATCGGGGAGGGGATTTCAGGTCCGCCGACGGCGCCGCCGGCACTCGCGTCAGGCTTGCGGCCTCTCGCCAGCGCGGCCGGCAGACGCGCTTGCTCGGCGATGGTGGCGATGATCGAGTGCCGGGTCTCCAGCTCCACCTGACGCGAGAGCAGCTCGGCCATGCGGACTTCCACGCCGTCCTGCTCGAGCAACTGTCGGCTGGTGAGACGGTCGACACGGGCGCGCAGGGCGCCGAGTCGATCCTCGTAGGCGTATTGCATCTCGGTCTGCCGTGCCACGAGGGTCGAGACGAAGTCGTCCCTGAACAGCAGCAGCAAGGTCACTGCGCCGGCCCAAGCGGCCACAAGGGCCACGATGCAGGCGGCCGCCAACGCAACGTACCGCGAAAGGGAGAAATGGGACGCCGGTCCCGAGCGCCGCTTTGCCGGGGATACGCCAGCCAACTGGACCATCGATGGAATCCGTGCCTAAACCTCAGCCGATTACAATCCGTTAGGGTTAAGCAATTGCAAATGCCGGCGCAGAATGAGGTCGCGTGGATGGCCTTACGCGGCGAAAAATCCTGCTCGTTCCAGGCCCCACCCGTCGAGGGTGAAACCCTTCATTAGGGTTAAGCAATTGCAAACGTGTCCCCGCTAGGGTGCCGGCGGCTACAGTGCTTTGGCTGCCTCGAGAACCGCGTGCGCATGACCCGGCACCTTCACCTTGGCCCAAACGGCCGCGATCTTGCCCGTCCGGTCAATGAGGACCGTGGTGCGCTCAATGCCCATGTACTTGCGGCCGTACATGCTCTTCTCGACCCAGACGCCATAGGCGCCAAGCGTGGTTTTCTCGGGATCGGACGCAAGGCGAAGCTCGAGCCCGTGCTTTTCCTTGAATCGGTCGTGACTTTTGACGCTGTCGGCCGAGACGCCGATAACGGCCGTGTCGGCGGCTTCGAAATCCTTCCTCAAGACATTGAAATCTATGGCTTCTTTGGTGCACCCACTAGTATCGTCCTTGGGATAGAAGTAGACAACGACCTTGCGGCCCCTCAGATCGGCGAGCCGCAGACGACCGCTACCGTCGGCCACAAGGTCGAAGGCGGGTGCCATTTCGCCAGGTTTGAGAACCATTTGCCTTCCTTTCGACCGATTGTCAGCGCTGTTGTTTCAGTGGCGACCCATTAAAGCGAGGGCGGGGGTCGCGTGGGCAAATTCGCCGAAAACGAAAAACCAGCTTTCCCCTGCTGCGACAGGGCGCGAGACTGAAGCTTATGGCAAGCATGGGATCGCCACGGCAACGGGTGAGGTTGCGGCGCAGAGGTGGGTTGGGCGGACCAGCCACCGCGCGCCCGCGGCGGCCGCTGCGTGCCTGGCAGGTGGCGGCTGGGGCGCTAGCCGGAATTGTCGGGCTTTCCGGGCTCGCCATCGGGGCCGTCGCGCTCCGCCTCGCCATGGGACCCGTGGTCATCGATTCCGAACAGGTGAAGCGGGAGCTTGGCGGGCTGCTCGGCCGCTCCTGGGGTGTGGGAATCGCCGAAGTTGCCATCGAGAACGCCGGGTGGCGGCCGGCGTTACGCATGTCCGGCGTCGAGATCAAGAATCCTGAAGGGTTGAGCGTACTGCAAGCGCCTCGCGTCGTCGTGGCGCTCGATGTCGGCAAGCTGCTGGTCGGCAGCGTGAGGGCGCGCTCCATTGCATTCTCGGGCCTTGATCTCAAGGTGGCCGTGGCCAAGGACGGCTCGCTGGCGCTCACGGCAGGGGCGACGAGCGAGCCCGTCAAGGCCTCACCGGGAAGCGTCAAGTTGAAAGCCGATGCCGGCGAGGCCGAGCGCGCAAGAGGTGGACCGGCGGCGCTTGGTGTCGCGGCTGCCTCGCTGCTCGAACTGCTCACGGCGACGGACGGCCTCGTTGGGACACTCGATGAGGCAACGATAGAGAATGCCCGCCTCACATTGGTCGACGATGCCGGCGCGCCACGCTTTGCCTTCAGCGACGTGAAGCTCGGTTTCCAGCGACCGCGTGACAACGTGCGCCACGTCAGCTTCGAGCTCACCGGCAGCAAGGGCCGGTGGGCGGTGGAGGGCACCGTCGCCAGGCGCGGCGGCGGCGGCCGCATCGCGGCGCTGAAATTCAACAACGTGCCGGTGTCGGACCTGCTGGTGCTTGCCGGCAAGTCGAAGTCGCTTGCAACGACCGACATGCCGCTGTCCGGCGTCGTGCGCATTGCCAGCGCGCCAGGCGGAGAGCTGGCGTCGCTCGATGCGGAGATCAACGGCGGCTCGGCGGTGATCCACTCGACGGATCCGGATATGAACCCCATCGATGTGGATGGGGTGAAGCTGCTTACCGCGTGGGACCCCGCCTTCGGCGCCATCGTGGTGAAGGAAGCGTCGGTGCGCGCCGGTGGCACGCACATAGCCGTGAACGGCCGGCTCGACGCCAGTGGTCCGGGCGGCGCATGGCGCCTCGCTTTGACCGGCGGGAACGCCGTCATGTCGCCACTCACTCCCACCGAGAAACCGATCGCGGTTGAACGCATCGAGTTCCAGATGGTCGGCGTCGATGGCGGCGGCGCGCTGGTCGAGCGCTTCGAGATCTCCGGTTCGGACTATGGTCTTGGGCTCACCGCCTCCTTGGGCACTGATGCAGATCAGGGAGGAATGCGTATCGCCGTCGCGGGGGCACGTTCGGCGGCCCGGCCGGTGCTGCGCTTCTGGCCGAGCTTCGCGGGCCGCAACGTGCGCGACTACCTCATCGCCCATCTGAGGGAAGGGATTGTCGAAAATTTCACGGTGAACATGAACGTCGGGGCCGATGACCTGGAAAGGTCGCAGGCCGGCCAGCCCTTGTCCGACGGCGTCGGCAAAACAGAATTCGCCCTATCCAACGTCGAGCTCAACTTTGCCGACGGGTTGCCGCCGCTCAGAAAGGCCATCGTCACCGGCTCAACCACCGGCCGCACCGCAAAGGTGCTGGTGCCGCAAGCCGTCGTGCCGCTGGCCGCCGGGCGCTCACTGGGGCTGAGCAACGGATCGCTTGCCGTCGCCGATACGGCTCAGAAGCGGCCGCCCGGGATCGTGAATTTCAGGCTGGCGGGCGGTGCCGACGCTTTCGTGGGCCTGCTCGGCAGCGAAAGCCTGCGTGCCCTGGCGCCGGTCGATATCGACCCGGCCGCGGTCAAGGGCAATGCGGATCTGCGCGTCTCGGTGACCTTGCCGCTCTATGCCGGCATCAAGATGGCCGACATTCAAGTCGGCGCCAAAGGCGGCCTCAGCGGCCTCGGCGTTGACGGCCTCGTCGGCAAGGATCGAACTCGAAAATGCCAACCTTGCGCTATCGCTCGACGGCACGATGCTGTCGCTCAAGGGCGACGGCAAGGTCGCGGGACTGACCACGGCGATCGAGCTGAGGCAACCGGTTCCCACCGGCTCCGGCGAGGCGATCATCACGACGGTGCTCGACGAAGCAGCTCGCGCCAGCCGCAACCTGTCGTTCGGCAGGCAGCTTACTGGCCCCGTGTCCGTCAAGGTGATCACGCCGCTGGTCAAAGTGGAAAACCGTGGTCCACGCGTCGAAGTGGATCTCGCGAGAGCGAAGGTCGAAGATTTGCTGCCGGGCTGGAGCAAGCCGGCCGGGAAACCGGGACGCGCGGCCTTTTTCCTCAACAGCCGTCGGGAGGGAGGCTCGCAACTCGAGGACTTCGTGCTCGATGGCAGCGGCGTGCTGGTGAAGGGGAATGTGGAGCTGTCAGCGAGCGGAGAACTCGAGGCGGCACGGCTTTCCTCGTTCAAGCTGTCACCGGGCGACGACATGCGCGTCGAGCTTGACCGCGCCGAGGGCGCCTATCGCGTCAACGTCAAGGGCAATGTCGTCGACGCCCGCCCGTTCCTGCGGGCCTTCAGCACCGGCGCGGATGTGAAGACAAAAGAAGCGAACGACAGCAAGGATTTCGATCTCGATCTCAGCGCCAACATCCTCGCGGGCTACAATGACGAGGCGATGACCAACGCGACTGTCAAAATGTCTCGGCGCGGCTCGGAGCTCCGAGCCGTGAACGTTGCCGGTCGCTTCGGACGCGCGCAGGTGGCGGCCCAGATCGCGCATCGCGTCGGTCAGGCGAGCCAGGTTATCGTGCAGAGCGACGACGGCGGCGCCTTCCTGCGCTTTGCGGACGTCTATCGACGCATGAGCGGCGGCGAGCTCGTGCTCAGCATAACGCCGAACGAGCCGGTGCAGCTCGGCATGCTGGAGGTACAAAATTTCGCCCTCCGCAACGAGCCCGCACTGCAACGGCTGCTCACGCAGCAGCCCCCCGCGGGGACCCCCGGCTTCGACGAGAGAGCAGTCGCCGCGCGTGTCGACAGCGAGAACGTGCCGTTCACCACCTTGCGGGCCTCCTTCGTGCGTAGCGCCGGCCGCTTCGAGGTGCGCGACGGAATCATCTGGGGCAACCAGATCGGTATCAAGCTCGACGGCTATGTGGACTTCGCGCGCGATCGTGCCGACCTCGCCGGCACCTTCGTGCCGGCCTACGCCTTGAACAATGTCTGGGGCAAGCTGCCGCTTGTCGGTCCACTGCTGACGGGACAGCGTGACGAGGGCATTTTTGCGGTGAGCTTCCGCATCGGCGGATCGGCCAGCGCCCCGACCTTGACGATCAATCCCATCTCGGCCATCGCGCCCGGCGTGGTGAGGAAGTTTTTCGATATCTTCACCCAGAGCCCACCGTCGCGCGACTGGCCCCAGACGCAACCGGAGCGGCGCAGCGGCCGCAACGGCACCTTCGATCGCTAGCTGACCGCGCTTCCGAAGAACGCCAGCCTCAGGGTTTCGCCGGCTTGAGCAGAACGTGCCGCTTGCGGCCGAAGGACAGCTTCACGACGCCCTGGAGCAGGTCCTTGGACGTGAGGACGGCGCGCTCATCGGCAACGGCCACATCGTTCACCTTCAGGCCGCCGCCCTTGATTTGACGCCGCGCCTCGCTCGTCGAGTTGACGAGGCCCGCCTCGACGAAGGCGCTGAGCACACCCAGGCCCTTTTCCAGCGCCTCGGCGGCGATGTCGACGCTCGGCAGGTTTTCGGCCAGCGCGTGCTCTTCGAAGGTGCGCCTCGCCGTTTCCTCAGCCTGCTTGGCTGCCTCGCGCCCGTGGAGAAGGGCGGTTGCCTCTGTCGCCAGCGTCTTCTTGGCCTCATTGATTTCGTTGCCGTCGAGCGCTTCCAGCCGCTTGATCTCGTCAAGCGGTAGCAACGTGAACAGCTTGAGGAAGCGCCCAACGTCGGCATCATCGACGTTGCGCCAATACTGCCAATACTCGTAAGGGCTCAGAACATCGGGCTTGAGCCACACCGCGCCGGCGGCGGTCTTGCCCATCTTGGCGCCGGACGAAGTCGTGATGAGGGGCGAAGTGAGAGCATAGAGTTGCGCCGTGCCCATGCGACGGCCGAGATCGATGCCGTTGACGATGTTGCCCCATTGGTCCGAGCCGCCCATCTGCAGCATGCAGCCAAGGCGCCTGAACAGCTCGACGAAATCGTAGGCCTGCAGCACCATGTAGTTGAACTCGAGGAACGACAGTTCGTGCTCCCGCTCGAGCCGCAGCTTGACGCTGTCGAAGCTGAGCATGCGGTTCACCGAGAAGTGCCGGCCGACATCGCGCAGGAAATCGATGTAGTTGAGCGGCGCCAGCCAGTCGGCGTTGTCGACCATGATGGCGTCGGTCTTGCCGCTGCCGAACGTCATAAAGCGTTCGAAGATGGTCTTGATGCTATTCTTGTTCGCTTCGATTTCCTCATAGCTGAGCAGTTTCCGGCTCTCGTCCTTGCCGGATGGATCGCCGACGCGGGTGGTGCCACCGCCCATGAGCGTGATGGGCTTCTGCCCGGTCTTTTGCAGCCAGTGCAGCATCATGATCTGCACCAGCGAGCCGACGTGCAGGGAAGGGGCCGTGCAGTCGAAGCCGATATAGGCGACGACCTCGTTGGCACGGGCCTTGGCATCAAGACCGGCAAGGTCCGAACATTGATGGATGAAGCCACGCTCGGTCAGCGTGTGCAGGAATTCGGATGTTGGCACGCTCATGGATATTTCCCGTCGGCGTCCTCGATCGGGCGCGTCCTCGCTGCTAGGGACAGGGCGCGGCCCGGCGTGATAGTGGCCTATCGCGCTCCATAGCACCGGAAGCAGACGAAAACGAGGACGCCCACGTGACCACCCTGCGCGCCATCGGCCTCATGAGCGGCACCTCGCTCGACGGGGTCGATGTCGCCCTGATCGAGACCGACGGAGAGCATGTCGAAAGGCTGGGGCCGACCGGGTATCGCGCCTATTTGCCGGAAGAACGGGCGCTGCTTCGAGCGGCGCTCGCGGATGCCACCCAGATCGCCCGCCGCAGCGACCGTCCAGGCAAATTGGCCGAGGCTGAGCAGTTGGTCACGCGAGCCCACGCAGAGGCAATCGAGCGGTTCTTGAGCGAGCAGGACGTGCCGGCGGTCGACGTCGTCGGCTTTCACGGCCAGACGGTCCTGCATCGGCCAAAGGAAAAGTTGACCGTTCAGATTGGCGACGGCGCTGCCCTGGCGCGCCGTTGTGGTGTTCCGGTCGTCCACGACTTTCGTGCCGCCGACGTGGCGGCGGGCGGGCAGGGGGCGCCACTGGTGCCGATCTTCCACCGAGCGCTCCTCGCCCGGTCCAAAGTCGAGTTGCCAGCCGCCGTGCTCAATATCGGCGGCGTCGCCAACGTCACCTTCGTGGCCGAAGATGGATCGCTCGTTGCCTTCGATACCGGACCCGGCAACGCGCTCATCGACGATTGGCTGGTCGAGCGGACCGGGGAGCCTTTCGACCGGGATGGCCTTGTCGCGGCGCGCGGCCGGCCCGATGAGGCGCTGCTGACTTGGCTCCTGGCGCATCCGTTCTTTCAGCGCCGGCCGCCGAAATCGCTCGATCGCAACTGGTTCTCGCACCGCGTGGTCGGCGACCAGACGACCGAGGATGGGGCTGCGACACTTGCCGCCTTCACGGCCCGCGCCGTCGCGCGCGCGGCGGAGTTCGCGCTAACCCGGCCGCACCGCTGGATCGTGAGCGGCGGCGGAGCCAGGAACAGCGAGCTGCTGAGGCTGCTCAGGCAATCTCTCGGAGTGGAGGTCGTCACCGCCGATGCGGTGGGCTGGTCTTCCGCCGAGCTCGAGGCCCAGGCTTTCGCCTATCTCGCGGTTCGTAGCCTGAAGGGGATGCCCATCACCTTGCCGTCCACGACAGGTGTCATGGAGCCGCTTTCAGGCGGCGTGGTCGCAAGACCATAGCGCTCCGCGTGCTTTTGGTGCCGAGCCTGGTTAGGCGGCATTCTCTTTCGGCGATGGGCCGAGGCGCTTGTCGAGATAGGTGTTCACCGTCTCCATCAACTCGTCGACCTTGCCGTCGAAAAAGTGGTTGGCGCCCTGGACGGTAGCGTGCTCGATCTGGATGCCGCGCTGGGTCTTCACCTTCTCGATGACGCTGACCACCTCTTTGACTGGCGCCACGCGGTCTTCGGAGCCATGAACGAAGAGGCCGGACGATGGGCAGGGCGCCAGAAACGAGAAGTCGTAGCGATTGGCCATTGCGGCGATGGAGATGAAGCCCTCGATCTCCGGCCGGCGCATCAAGAGCTGCATGCCGATCCAGGAGCCGAAGGAAATGCCGGCGATCCAGCACGTGCGGGCCTCCGGATTGACCGACTGCACCCAGTCGAGCGCCGCCGCGGCATCGGAAAGCTCGCCTTGACCATGGTCGAAGGAGCCCTGGCTGCGCCCCACACCGCGGAAATTGAAGCGCAGCACCGAGAAGCCGCGGTTCGCGAACATGTAATAGAGGTTGTAGACGATCTGGTTATTCATCGTGCCGCCGAATTGCGGGTGCGGATGCAGCACGATCGCGATGGGTCCCCCCTTGTGCTTCGAAGGCTGGTAGCGCCCCTCAAGGCGTCCGGCGGGACCAGTGAAGATGACTTCAGGCATCGGCTACTCGGTTTGGGCCGGCGGCGCATACCACGCGTCCGGCGCGCCTTGACTTCACCCGGCAATGGCCTCTAAATCGGTGTTATAATTATTCTAATCTGCAACTTCAAGTTGTGCGACGCGCGCGCTTGGGCTGCAGAGGACGGTCGATCTTTGGCATGCCGGCTCTTTAGCATGCCACGGGGGGTCGATTGCAAGGATGGCGTTCGGGAACGATGACAGGCCAGCGCGTTTATCTCGATTACAACGCTACCGCGCCCGCGAGGCCCGCGGTCGCTGCCGCCGTGGCGAGGGCGCTTGAGGTCTCAGGCAACCCCTCGTCGGTCCATGCCGAGGGCCGAGCCGTCCGCGCCATGGTCGAGGAGGCCCGCGAGAAGGTTGCCGCTCTGGTGGGCGCCAGAGCCCGCGATGTGGTCTTCACAAGCGGCGGAACCGAAGCCGCAAACACAGTGCTCAGCCCGACACTGCATCGCGGCAATGCGACGGGACCACGGCGTTGCCTTGTGTCTGCGACGGAGCATGTCTGCGTGCTGCATGGGAATCGCTTCGAGCCGGAGGCGGTTGAGACACTGCCCGTCAGTCGTGAGGGCCTTGTCGATCTCGCACATCTGGAAAGCCGGCTGGCGAATGGGCCTCAGGCGCTGGTGTCGATCCAAGCCGCCAACAACGAGACTGGCGTGATCCAGCCCATCGCCGAGGCTGCTCGATTGACGCATGCGGCTGGCGGCCTCCTTCACACGGATGCCGTGCAGGCGGCCGGCAAGATCCGGCTCGACATGGCTGAAGCCGGGGTCGATGCGCTGACCCTCTCGGCCCACAAGCTCGGTGGCCCCGCAGGGGTCGGCGCCATTGTGCTGAAAGAGGGGGTACAGCTCGAGGGGAAGCTGCTGCGCGGCGGTGGCCAGGAACGCGGCTGGCGTGGCGGCACCGAGAACGTGGCCGGCATCGTCGGATTTGGCGCCGCTGCCGCTTCGGCCGCCGCCGAGCTCGAGGCATTCACGACGCGCCTCGCCGCGCTGCGCGCCAAGCTCGAAGCCGACATCCTGCGCCTCGCGCGCGACGCGACGATCTTTGGCGCGGCGGTCGAGCGGCTCGCGAATACGACAGCCTTCGCGGTGCCGGGCATCAAAGCCGAGACGCTCTTGATGCGCCTTGACCTTGACGGTATTGCCGTCTCGTCAGGCTCTGCCTGTTCGTCAGGCAAAGTGCGCCGCTCGCATGTGCTCGACGCAATGGACGTGCCGCACGATGTCGCAAGCTGCGCGATCCGCATCAGTTCAGGCTGGAATACGCGCGAGGAAGACGTGATGAGCTTCGCGCAAGCCTTAGAAAGGGCTCTGCACGCATTACATATGAGGAGGGTCGGGCAACACGCCGCTTGACCCGCAGCTTGTCCACGGTCCTTGAAACCGTGAGAGGAGGAGATGAATGCCTGCTGTGCAGGATACGGTCGAGCGTGTCAGATCAATTGACGTCGACCAATACAAATACGGCTTCGAGACGCTTATCGAGATGGACAAGGCCCCAAAGGGCCTGAACGAAGATATCGTTCGCTTCATCTCGGCCAAGAAGGACGAGCCGAAATGGATGACCGACTGGCGGCTCGATGCCTTCCGGCGCTGGGTCACCATGCGCGAGCCGACATGGGCTCGCGTCGACCATCCCCCAATCGACTACCAGGACCTCTACTATTACGCGGCGCCAAAAATGAACGCCGCACCAAGGACCCTCGACGAGGTCGATCCTGAGATTCTCAAGACCTACGAGAAACTCGGCATCCCGCTGCGGGAGCAGGAAATCCTCGCCGGCGTGAAGACATCGCGGGTCGCTGTCGACGCGGTTTTCGATTCGGTCTCGGTTGCAACCACGTTCAAGGCCGAGTTGGCCAAGGCCGGTGTCATCTTCTGCTCGATCTCCGAAGCCATCCGCGAGCATTCCGACCTGGTGAAGAAGTATCTCGGCTCGGTGGTGCCGGTGACCGACAATTTCTTCGCCACGCTCAATTCGGCGGTCTTCACCGACGGCTCGTTCGTCTATGTGCCGGAGGGCGTGCGCTGCCCGATGGAGCTGTCGACCTATTTCCGCATCAACGAGAAGAAGACAGGCCAGTTCGAGCGCACGCTGATCATCGCCGAAAAGGGCTCGTATGTAAGCTATCTGGAAGGCTGCACGGCGCCGCAACGCGACGAGAACCAGTTGCATGCCGCCGTCGTCGAGCTGATTGCCCTCGATGATGCCGAGATCAAGTACTCGACAGTGCAGAACTGGTATCCCGGCGACAAGGAAGGCAAGGGCGGGGTCTACAACTTCGTCACCAAGCGCGGCGACTGCCGCGGCGCGCGCTCGCACATCTCCTGGACGCAGGTGGAGACCGGCTCTGCCATCACCTGGAAATATCCGTCCTGCATCCTGCGCGGGGACGGAAGCCAGGGGGAATTCTACTCGATCGCCATCTCGAATGGCCGTCAGCAGGTCGACAGCGGCACCAAGATGCTGCACCTCGGCAAGAACACCTCGAGTCGCATCATCTCCAAAGGCATCGCGGCCGGCCGCTCGCAGAACACCTATCGCGGGCTCGTCTCGGCGCATCGCCGGGCCAGCGGGGCGCGCAACTTCACCAACTGCGATTTGCTGCTGATCGGCGACAAGTGCGGCGCACATACCGTGCCCTATATCGAATCGAAGAATGCTTCCGCGGTGTTCGAGCACGAGGCGACAACGTCCAAAATCTCCGACGACCAGCTGTTCTACTGCCTGCAGCGGGGACTTTCGCAAGAGGACGCCGTGGCGCTGATCGTCAATGGCTTCGTCAAGGACGTGCTGCAGCACCTGCCCATGGAATTTGCCGTCGAGGCGCAGAAGCTGATCGCTATCTCGCTCGAAGGCAGTGTCGGCTAGGCGACCATTCGCCGCTCATTGAGAAGAAACATCGATGCTCGAAATCAAGAATCTCGTTGTCGAAGTCGAGGACAAGCGCATCCTCAATGGTCTCAACCTCACCGTGAAGGCGGGCGAGGTGGCGGCCATCATGGGGCCGAACGGCTCCGGCAAATCGACGCTCTCCTACGTCGTCGCCGGCAAGAGCGACTATAACATCCTCGACGGCGAGGTGACCCTCGATGGCGAGGACATCCTGGCGCTCGAGCCGTTTGAGCGAGCGACGCGCGGGCTCTTCCTCGCCTTCCAGTATCCGCTGGAGATTCCCGGCGTCGGCACCATGACATTCCTGAAGGCGGCGCTGAACGCGCAACGCAAGGCGCGTGGTGAAGGCGAGCTGTCGACTCCCGACTTCATGCGCCGCGTGCGCGCCGCGGCCGACAAACTCAAAATTCCGCAGGACATGTTGAAGCGGGCGCTCAATGTCGGTTTCTCGGGCGGCGAGAAGAAGCGCATGGAAATCCTGCAGATGGCGCTGCTCGAGCCGCGCTTCTGCATCCTCGACGAGACCGATTCCGGCCTCGATATCGATGCGCTCAGGGTGGTAGCTGAGGGCGTCAATGCCTTGCGCAACCCGAAGCGCGCCTTCCTGGTCATCACGCACTACCAGCGGCTCCTCAACCACATCGTGCCCGACAGCGTGCACGTGATGGCCAATGGCAAGATCGTGCGCTCCGGCGACAAGGAGCTGGCGCTCGAGCTCGAGCGGAACGGCTATGCGGACTATCATCAGCAGGCCGCGGCATGAACACGCCTGTCGCACCGATGCGCACAGCCGCCGAGGCGGCGCTTCTGGAGCGCTTCGCTGCGCTGAAGAGCGCGTTGCCCGGCGCTGCCGATGTGCTTCGCCAGCGCGAAGAGGCGTTTGCGCTTGTCCAAGGCTCGGGCTTGCCGCATCGGCGGGTCGAGGACTGGAAATACACCGACTTGCGCGCCCTGATGCGCGAGGCGCCGCCGCTGGCGGAACAGCCCTCGCGTGACGACGTCGAGACCGCACTGAAGGCCGCGCTGCCGGTCCCAGTCGAGGCCGCGCGACTCACTTTCATCAACGGTCATTGCGTTCCGCGTGCGTCCGACCTCGCGAGGTTGCCGGCGGGGGTCTCCGTCGTGCCGCTGGCCGAGGCGCTGGCCAAGGGCGATGCCGCGCTTCAGGCAATGGGCAGCATTGCCGCCGCGCACACCAACACCGCCTATGCTCTCAACACGGCATTCATGGCCGATGGCGCTGTGATTCGTGTCGCCGGCGACATCGGCGCGGCGAAACCGCTGCTGCTTCGTTTCATCAACCGCGGCGCGACGGCCTTCGCGACGTCGCCACGCGTTCTTGTCGTCATGGAGGAGGGGGCATCTGTCACCCTCGTCGAGACGCACGAGGGGCCAGACGACGTCGCCTATCAGAGCAATGGCGTGGTCGAGATCATCGGCGGTGACGGGGCGCAGGTGACGCATGTGCGGCTGAACCGCGAGGGCGCAAGGGCGCTCGCCCTGTCGACGCTCGCCGTCAAGCTTGGTGCCGGCGCCAATCTCAAGTCGCTCAACGTGACGACGGGCGCGAGTGCGAGCCGCCACCAAGTGTTTCTCACATTTGCCGGTGAAGGCGCTGCCGCCAACGTCAATGGCGCCACCATGATCAAGGGCGAGCAGCACGCCGACACGACGCTGGTCGTGGATCACGCCGTTCCCGCCTGTAACAGCCGCGAGCTGTTCAGGACCATCATCGACGATGAGGCAACTGGCGTCTTCCAGGGCAAGATCATCGTTCGCCCGAAAGCGCAGAAATCCGATGGACGCATGATGTCCGCCGCCGTCCTCCTGTCGGAAGCCGGCACGATGAACAACAAGCCCGAACTCGAGATCTTTGCCGACGACGTGCAGTGCGCTCACGGCGCCACCTGCGGCGCCCTCGACGATGACCTCCTGTTCTATCTGATGGCGCGCGGCCTGCCGCGGTCCGAGGCCGAGGCGCTTATGGTCCAGGCCTTTCTGGGCGAGGCGATGGAGCTTGTCGAGCACGAGCAGCTGCGCGAGGCGCTAAACGGCATCGCCGAAGAATGGCTGCGAGCGCGGGCCAAGGCGTAGTTGGCCTTACGCCCGCCGACGAGGATGCAAGCGTGAACGCACCGACCAAGACGTACGATCTCGAGATGATCCGGGCGGACTTTCCGATTCTTGCCCAGAAGGTCTATGGCCAGCCGCTCGTCTATCTCGACAATGCCGCCTCCGCCCAGAAACCGCGCGCTGTCATCGATGCCATGGTGCGCACCATGGAAACCGGCTACTCGAATGTGCACCGCGGCCTGCATTTCATGGCCAATGCGGCGACCGAGGCCTATGAGGGGTCTCGCGAAAGTGTGCGGCACTTCCTCAATGCCGCTTCCCCGTCGGAGATCATCTTCACGCGCTCGGCGACCGAGGCCATCAATCTCGTCGCCGACAGCTTCGGCCGCATGGCGATCGGCGCCGGCGACGAGATCGTGCTGTCGATCATGGAGCACCATTCCAACATCGTCCCATGGCACTTCCACCGCGAACGCAAGGGCGCCGTTCTCAAATGGGCGCCGGTCGACGATGAAGGTGAGTTCTCGCTCGACGATTTCGAGAAGCTGCTGACCGCGCGTACCAAGATTGTCGCCGTCACCCACATGTCCAACGTGCTGGGCACCGTGACGCCCATCAAGGACATCATTCGCATCGCCCATGCGCGCGGCATTCCGGTGCTGGTCGACGGCAGCCAGGGCGCCGTGCATCTGGCGCCCGATGTGCGCGATCTCGACGCCGACTTCTACGTGTTCACCGGTCACAAGGTATACGGGCCGACCGGCATTGGTGTTCTTTACGCCAAGAAGCAATGGCTCGAAAAAATGCCGCCCTTCAACGGTGGCGGCGAAATGATCGAGGCCGTTACCGTTGATGGCGTCACCTACAACGAGGCGCCGCACAAATTCGAGGCAGGCACGCCGCCCATCGTCGAGGCCATTGGGTTGGGCGCCGCTCTAAACTACGTGACCCGGGTGGGCCGTGATGCCATTCGGGCCCATGAGGACCGGCTTTCGGCCTATGCGCATGAGCGGCTTGGGGCCATGAACTCGCTGCGCATCATCGGCCGGGCAAAGGGCAAGGGCGCTATCCTGTCGTTCGAGATGAAAGGGGCGCATGCCCATGACGTAGCCACCGTCATCGACCGGGCTGGCGTCGCCGTCAGGGCCGGCACGCACTGTGCCATGCCGCTCCTGGCGCGTTTCGGCACCACCTCAACCTGCCGGGCCTCATTTGGCCTCTATAATACCCTCGACGAGGTGGATAAACTGGCGGAAGCCTTGGTGAAGGCCGAACGGCTGTTCGCCTAAGAGGAGCAAGCCTTGAACGAGACGGCCGAACTAAAACCCAATGCTCCGGACGTGGAGACGCCCGCGGGGCTGCCGCCGGAAGAAGCCGAACGGCTCACCGACAGCATCGTTGCGGCGCTCAAGACGGTCTATGACCCGGAAATCCCCGCCGACATCTATGAACTCGGCCTTATCTATCGCGTCGAGATCGACGAAGACCGCAATGTCTTGGTCGACATGACGCTCACCGCCCCGGCCTGCCCCGTGGCCGGCGAGATGCCCGGCTGGGTGGAGAATGCCGTCTCGGCCGTGCCTGGCGTCGCCAGCGCCAAAGTGAACATGGTGTTCGACCCGCCCTGGGACCAAAGCCGCATGTCCGACGAAGCGCGCGTCGCCCTCGACATGTGGTGAACCCGTGCCCGGGCTCGACGGCGTTCTTGAGACGGCCCTTTACGTCGACGACCTGGATCGCGCCCAAAAATTCTACGAAACGGTCCTCGCCTTGAAGCCCTTGGTGAGCGACAGCCGCTTTCGCGCCTATGCGGCAGGCGGCAAGAGCGTGCTGCTCATCTTCCAACGCGGCGCGACGCTCGAGACGGTGACGCTTCCCGGCGGCACGATCCCGCCTCATGACGGACACGGCCCCCTGCACATGGCATTTGCAGTGGCGGCGGCCGATCTTCCCGTATGGGAGAAGCACCTCGCAGCTCACGCCGTCGAGATCGAAGGTCGCACCGACTGGCCGAAAGGCGGCAAGAGCATCTATTTTCGCGATCCGGACGGGCACCTTCTTGAACTCGCCACGCCAGGTCTGTGGGCGGTCTATTGAGCCACTTGCACCATGGGTTCTGGCGGACCCACGCCAGCCGCGAAGGACCCCGGAATCTGGCGTATTCGGCCCTGAGCGGCACGCCAAGGGGAGGGGGAGGGCATCTTTTGCCCGCCGCGTCGCAATTGCGCGCTTACGCCCTCTCGACCGGGGCTAACGGAATGATTATCTGTTGCAGACAAGCTTGTGGGCGTTGTCCGCCCCTGGAGAGCCGAGAATGGGTTTGCCCCGCCCCCAGTTCAAGGTCGTGTCACTGACCGACGCCGCTGCGGCGCGGATCAAGGACATCATGGCGAAGGCAGAGCAGCCCATCGCCGGGGTGCGGGTCGGCGTGAAAAATGGTGGCTGCGCTGGCATGGAATATACTTTGGCGTATGCCGAAGCCGTCGACCCACGCGATGAGGTCGTCGAGGATCGCGGCGTGAAGCTGCTTGTCGACCCAAAGGCGGTGCTGTTCTTGCTGGGCACCGAGATGGATTACAGGGTCGACAGGTTGTCGTCGGGCTTCGTGTTCAACAATCCAAACCAGAACGTCGGCCTGCGGCTGCGGTAAGTCGGTCGCCATCACGCCTGCCAGCCCGGCTGCTGCCTCACCCCAATGAGGGCAGGTGATCGCGCACGCCGGAAGGCTCGCGAGGCTCGCTGGCGAATTCTAGATTAGCTTTGAAATTTCAGGCTACGTCGGAAAGGTTTTCGAGGACTGCGTCCTCGGAATCGTCGACGGTTCGGTTGCGGCCAAGCCGCTTGGCAGTGCGCAGGCAAAGATCGGTACGCTCCAACAACGCCACCGCCGTATCGCCGCGACGCAGCTCGGCCACGCCGAGCGAGAGCGTGATGCGTCCGAGCAATTCGCCGGTCGAGCGCTTGATCAATTCGCGGTTCAGCACCGCTTGTCGAATCTGTTCGGCGGTGTTGTGGGCGGACTTGAGGTCGGCATCCGGCAATATGACGAGGAATTCCTCGCCGCCGAAGCGCGCCAGAGTCGCACTGGCCCTTGTCTTGTGGCGGATGGTCTGCGCCACGAGGCGCAGCACCTGATCGCCCGTGAGGTGGCCCCATGCGTCGTTGAAGAGATGGAAGTAGTCGAGGTCGATCAGGATCAGCGACAACGGCCGCCGTTCCACCAGCGCGTCGTCGACCGAGATGGCCAGGCATTCGTCGGCGTGGCGCCGGTTGCCAAGGCCGGTAAGCGGGTCGGTCAGAGCTTCGATGCGAACGCTTTCCAGCGTTTCGCGCAGGGTTCCGATTTCCTGCTTTGATTCCTTGAGCCTTGCCTCGAGGGTGGCATTGGTGCCGGCCGCGTCGCGGGTCGCCAGCACCAGATCCTCCACAACTTGACGTACGCGATTGCGATCGACGTTCGCCGACAAGTCGTTGGACAGCGTGGCCAGCAACTCGCCGTAACGAGTTGTGTTGCCGACCGCGAGATCCATCATCTGCATGACATGATCGATTTCCGACAGCACGCCCGCACTGGTGCGCTCGGCGTGAGCGGAAAAGCGGTTGGGCGACAGGTAGGTGTCATAGATGGCGTCGATATCGTCGCCACCAACCTCACCCTTTTCGCCGAGAACCTTGTCGACGGCCGCACGGAGTTCCGTATGCTGGCCGGACACGTAGCAGAACCAAACCTCATAGCTGCGCGGATACGCCGGAGAGCGATGTGTCTTCATCGCCGCGAATGCGCGTTCTGCAAGCTGAAAGATGCGCTCTGAGTGTTCTACCGAGCTCATCGAAAGTCACCCCAACAGCGCCCTCCTACACGGGGTCTATTGAACCTTCGTTAAGCCGAAGCGCCACCGTGGCTCTTTGCGCGCGGGAGGCGATCGGATTCGATCGCGTCCCTCTTCTAACTTTTTGATTTGGCGGATGTTTCTTTCCGACGACCCATATCGGTCGGGAATACCGGGCGCGCTAGGGTTCTTCGACGGGTTCCGGCTTGGGCAGGCGGGTCGGCCGCAGCAGGAAGGCCGGAACATGGTTACCAAGCCCGACGGAACCCTCGTCGCCGGTGCGCTCCGGGAGCCGCTGCGGCGGACGACGTTCAAGCGGAGCACGGCTTTCAGCCCTCTCAGTCGGGCGCGGCGGGCGGGGTTCCGCTGCCTCTGCCTTCGGGGAGCGATCCGCTCGTGGCCGGCCATGCCCACGTGCAGGCCGATCGCGCTCGCGGCCACGCCGCCGGGGTTGATCCTCGGTTGGCGAGGCACCCCCGCCATCTCTGACCGACGGTCCGAGCCAGTCAATGGTCAAGCCCGTGAGCTTCTGTATGGCAGCCAACGCGCGATCGTCGGCAGACGTGACCATCATCAAAGCGGTACCTGCGCGCCCGGCGCGACCGGTACGGCCGATGCGATGAATGTAGTCCTCGGGGTGATGCGGGACGTCAAAATTGAAGATGTGGCTCACGTCAGGAATATCGAGGCCACGGGCGGCCACATCGCTGGCAATAAGCAATTGCACCTCGTTGGTGCGGAAGCGGTCCAGAGCCTGCATACGTGACCGCTGATCCATGTCGCCATGCAGGGCGGCGATGCTGAAATCCGTGGCGCTCGAGAGAGCGATGCACGATGGCAAGGTCACGCTTGCGATTGCAGAAAATGATGCCGTTCTTGATGTCTTTGGCTTCGCGGATGATCCGCCGGAGCGTGGCGCGTTTTTCCTCGGGCTTGCCGCCTGAGGCGACGAGCCGCTGCACGATCGAAGCCGCGGCAGTCGCGGGCCTTGCCACTTCCACCTGGACGGGATTGTGCAGGAAGTTGTCGACGAGACGCTGGATTTCCGGTGGCATGGTCGCCGAAAAGAACAGCGTCTGGCGCGTGAACGGCACGAGGCGGCAGATGCGCTCGATGTCGGGTATGAAACCCATGTCGAGCATCCGGTCTGCCTCGTCAATGACGAGAATCTCGATCCCGGTGAGCAGGAGCTTGCCGCGCTCGAAATGGTCGAGCAGGCGACCAGGGGTGGCAATCAACACGTCGACGCCGCGGGTGATCTTGACATCTTGATCCCCGAACGAGACGCCCCCAATAAGCAACGCCACGTTGAGCTTGTGGTTGACGCCGTACTTGACGAAGCTCTCCTCGACCTGCGCGGCGAGCTCGCGGGTTGGCTCGAGAATGAGAGTTCGGGGCATGCGCGCCCGGGCGCGGCCCGTCTCAAGCAAGGTGAGCATTGGCAGCGTGAAGGCGGCCGTCTTGCCGGTGCCGGTCTGGGCGATGCCAAGCACATCACGGCGAGCCAGCACGTGCGGAATGGCTTGAGTCTGAATGGGCGTCGGCTCGCGATAGCCCGACAATTCGACAGATTGGAGAACTTTGGGACTGAGCCCGAGGTCGGAAAATGACATGAAAACCTAGAGAACGTCTGCCGGCTGCTGTTCAGCTGCCAAGGAGCGCTGCATCGACCAAGGCCATGCAGCCGTAAAGGCACAGCGTCGAGGCGCACCTAAGCGCGATTGACGCCAAAGTCAACGGAGGCGTCGGAGGTGGCCCATGCTTTCAGGTTCTGGCATGGCGCAGGCTGAACTTGGACTAGTTCCGGCGCGCCACCGAGCAGGGATCAAGCTGAAGGGCCTCAACGCGCCTGGTCAGCGAACCGGTGGTCGCCGGGTCGGCCTTCTGGCGCGACACATTTCCCGCGAGCCTGGAGAGACGCTCCCTGTCGGCCTCGTAGGTGGCGACCGTGTGTGACAACCAGTTGACGGAGAGCAGCGACACAAAGGCGATGGCGGCAGCTACCTTCGCCATCACGATCGCAACGTTGCCGTCGCCGAAGATGCGCTGAAGCATGTCGTTCCCCTGGCAATGGGACAGAGCATGCCCGCTCATAGTTAAAGCTTTATAATCACTGGTAGCCGGGTGGCGCCTTGAAGCCGCCGAAGGCCTCCTCCGCGAGCGCCGCGAAGGCGAGCGGCGTGCGGTCTTCAAGATAGGGGCCGACGATCTGGACGCCAATCGGAAGGCCTTCGCGCGAGAGCCCGATGGGCATGGCGGTCGCCGGCAGGCCCGTCAGTGTGGCGATGCCCGCCAAGATCGCCTGATCTGAATAAGGCACGCTCTTGTCGTCAATCGAAAGCCGCCGCGTTGCCATGTCGGAATGATCGTGGGGGAAGGCCGCGGTCGGCATGATGGGACAGAGCACCACGTCAAACTCGCGGAAGAGTTCGCGCCATCGCTGAGCAAGGCTGGCGCGCGCACGATCGGCCCTCATCCAATCGCGATGATTGAGGACGAGGCCACGGACGCGCTCCGACGGCAGACTCGTATCCGTCGCCGGGACTGACTTCGCGGCGTCCTGGAAACGCGCGTAGACGCTTTCAGGCAAGTCGGTGCCGAACACCGACAGCAGGAGCCTGGTATAGATTCGACCCTGCAAGGCGAGATCGGGAACGAGAGGGCTCGTGCGCGAAACCTTGGCGCCGGTCTTTCCGACGTTCTCAACGAAGCGATCGAGCGCCGTATGCACGTCGCGGGAAATCGGCAGAAGCGGATGTTCGTCGATGACGAGAACGCGAAAGCTCTTGAGGTCTTTCTGGCGAGCGGCCGGCAAGGCGAGTCGATAGGCTATGGCCTGCGGCTCATCGGGGCCCGCGAGCACATCGAGCGCAAGAGCAAGATCGCCCACGCTTCGTGCCATGGGGCCGATGACCGCGAGGTCCACTTCATAGGGGACGGGTTGGGCCCCCGGCGGCGCGTGCCCACGAGCCGGGAGCAATCCGAAGCTCGGCTTGTGAGCGAAGATGCCACAGAAATGCGCGGGGTTGCGGAGCGACCCACCGATGTCGGAGCCGATCTCGAGCGAAACAAAGCCGGCCGCGAGCGACGCTGCCGCACCGCCAGACGATCCGCCCGGCGTGCGCGTCAAGTCCCATGGGTTGTTGGTGGTGCCGTAGATGTCGTTGTAGCTCTGGAAGTCGCCGAGCACGAATGGCACGTTGGTCTTGCCCAATACAATGGGGCCGGCGGCCTTGAGGCGCTCCACCGCCAGCGCGTCGGCGGATGCGCGGAAATCCTTGCCCGCCGGTATGCCCCAAGTGGTCGGCAATCCCGCGACATTGAACGACTCCTTCACGGTCATCGGCACACCCAGCAGCGGCCGCCGTTCGCCGCGCGCCAGCGCCGCGTCGGCCTCCCGCGCCGCCGCCCGCGCCCGCTCGAAGTCGCGCACCACGACGGCGTTGAGCTTGCCGTCGAATTTCTCGATGCGGGCGATCGATTGCTCGAGGAGCTCGACGGCCGAGATCTTGCGGTTGGCGAGGGCTGCGGCTTGTTCGCGTGCGGTCTTGAATTCCATGCCGGCCTCCTTGGCGGTGGCCTGCTGTGCCACGGCGAGTTGCGTGCGCGTCATGGCGATGGCGGTGACGCCGCCGGCGATCAACTCACGTCTGTTCAGTCGCGACATTGTCATGTCCCCTGCGTTCAAGATTTCGAGTGCCGCTAAAGCGGGCGGATCGGCAGACAGAGCTCGCAGCGAAAGCGCTCCGGCTCACCCGGCACGCGCGCATCGCCGTGGTGCAGCTCGAAGCAGAGCCGGTCGGCGGGTTCGAAGCCGCTCGTCGGCAGCCATTCGCGGTAGAAGCGGTCCCACGCCGCATTGATTTCTTCGGCTGTGCCGACGAACGGCGTGGTGGCGTGCCGGCCGCCCTCGATATGTTTGAAGTCGATCGTATCGTCGCGGAAATCGTCGGGCACGACGACGCAAGCGTCGTAGCGGCACTTCGCCGGCGCCACGACGCGCGGATCGTCGTGCGCCACGCCGAGCGTGATCGTGTCGTCGCGCTCCAATCCCCGCGGCGCCATCCATTGGTGCAGGCGCACCCACAGCCCGGGAATGCCGTGCGCGCCGTACGGCCCGACATTGCGCAGATAGGCGACGCGGACGGTGGGCAGCTCCCTGACCGTAATCTGCATGGCGGCGATCTCCTGTTGTCGGGATCGATCCTGCCACGCTGCGCCGCCGCTTGCTTTGCCGCGCTTGCCATCGGCTTTGCCGGGATTGCGATTCTGCGTGACGGCCGCCGACCAGCGCTCGAAGCCGCCGGCGCGCCACTGGCTGGCGCTCATGCCGAAATGCGCCTTGAAGGCGCGCGCGAAGGTGGCAGCCGAGGAGAAGCCGAAGCTGAGCGCCACCTCGGTGACGGGCAGGTCGCGCCGGATGGTCAGCGCGCTCGCGGCGCGCTCCACCCGCACACGCCGCACGAAATCGTTCAAGGTCTCGCCAGTGACGGCGATGAACACGCGGTGGAAGTGGAACGGCGAGAAAGCGGCGACAGAAGCCAGTCGCTCCAACGTCAGCTCCGCACCGAGATGGGTGCGGATGTGGTCGAGGACGCGGTTGACGCGACGCTCGTATTCGCGACGGTGCGCGTCGCGCGGACGCGGCGTTGTCTCGACCGCCTTGTTGGGGTCCTTGCCGTCCATGCTGTCCGCCTCACGGGTCGGACAGGTTTATCTCAGATATCGAGCTCCTTGGCGAAGGCGGCCCGCTCCTGAATGAAGGCGAAGCGCGCTTCCGGCTTGTTGCCCATGAGACGCTCGACCGCATCATCCGCATCCTCGATGACCCGCACCTGCAAAAGGGTGCGCTTCTTCGGGTCCATCGTGGTCTCCTTCAGCTGGCCGGCCAGCATCTCCCCAAGCCCCTTGAAGCGGCTCACCTCGACCTTCCCCTTGCCCTTGAAGTCCTTCTCCATGAGCCGCGCGCGGTCCGCATCGTCGCGGGCATACACCACCTTGCCGCCCTGGCTCAGTTTGTAGAGCGGTGGCACGGCCAGGAACAGGTGACCCTGGTGGATGAGGTCCCTCATCTGCCGGTAGAAGAAGGTGATGAGCAGCGACGCGATGTGGGCGCCGTCCACGTCCGCATCGGTCATTATGATGACCTTCTCGTAGCGCAGGTCGTTGTCGCGATATTGGCCGCCAGTACCGGCGCCCAGCGCCTGGACGAGATCGGCGAGCTGCTGGTTCTGCGCCAGCTTGTCCTTGCCGGCGGACGCGACATTGAGAATCTTTCCCGTAACGGCAGCACGGCCTGCGTCTGACGGTCGCGCGCCTGCTTGGCGCTGCCGCCGGCGCTGTCGCCTTCGACGATGAACAGCTCTGAGCCAGCCGCACCGGCATTGCTGCAATCGGCGAGCTTGCCGGGCAGGCGCAGCTTGCGCGTGGCGCTCTTGCGCGCCACGTCCTTCTCGGCTCGGCGCCTTATGCGTTCCTCGGCACGCTCGATGGTCCAGTCGAGCAGCTTGGTGGCTTGTTGCGGCGCTGCCGCAAGCCAGTGATCGAAGGCGTCGCGTACGGCGCCCTCGACGATGCGCGTTGCCTCCGCAGTCGCCAGCCTGTCTTTGGTCTGACCCTGGAACTCCGGCTCACGTATGAAGACGGACAGCATGGCGCCACACGACGTCATGATGTCGTCGGCCGTCACCTGTGCGGCACGTTTGCTTTGCCCAATGCGATCGGCATGGTCGCGCAGGCCGCGCAGCAGCGCCACGCGCAGACCCGCTTCGTGTGTGCCGCCTTCCTGCGTCGGGATGGTGTTGCAGTAGGAAGAGATGAAGCCGTCGGCGTTTGCCAGCCAGGCGATGGCCCATTCCAGCGACCCATGGCCGCCCGGCTTGTCGAGCTTGCCGGCAAAGATCTGCTCGGACACCAGAACCGCGCCGTCAATCTCCTTGGCGAGATAATCCTTGAGACCGCCCGGAAAGCGGAAACGGGCCTCGGCCGGCACACCTTCGGCGGATTCGGCGACAGAAGGGGCACAGTGCCAACGAATCTCGACGCCGCCGAACAAGTAAGCCTTGGAGCGGGCCATCTTGAAGACGCGGCGCGGATTGAAGTGCAGCTTGTCGCCGAAGATTTTTGGGTCAGGCTTGAAGCGCACGGTGGTGCCGCGCCGATTGGGGGCCTTGCCCACTTCCTTGACCGGGCCCTGGGCGTGTCCGCGCGAATAGGTCTGACGATAAAGCCTCTGATCGCGCGCGACCTCGATTTCGAGCTTCTCGGAGAGCGCGTTGACGACGGAAACACCGACGCCGTGCAGGCCACCGGACGTCTCGTACACCTTGCTGTCGAACTTGCCGCCGGCGTGCAGGGTCGTCATGATCACTTCGAGCGCCGACTTGCGCGGGAATTTCGGATGCGGCTCGACTGGAATGCCGCGACCGTTGTCGGTGACCCTCAGGTAACCGGTATCCTCGAACTCTACCTCGATGAAGCTGGCGTGCCCGGCCACCGCCTCGTCCATGGCATTGTCGATCACTTCGGCGAACAGATGATGGAGCGCCTTCTCGTCGGTGCCGCCGATATACATGCCAGGACGGCGGCGCACCGGCTCCAGACCCTCGAGCACCTCGATGTGGGCGGCCGTGTAGCCGCTCTCGCCAACGCCGCTGCGGCTGTTGGCGCGTGGCGCGTGGCGGGCTACCGCCTTGGCGGCACCCTTACCGCCAGCCTTGCCGCGCGTCGGCGCGTGCCGCGTGGCGGGCGTATTGAACAGATCGCCGGTATCGGGGCTTTTCCGGCCGGCCCGAGGTTTGATTCGCATGGGTCGCAATATGCCACGACGGCGGTAAACGCCGTCAAACGCTCTCGCGGTATCAAGACGGCGGCAAACGCCGTCACACGCTCTCGCGGCCAAAAAATGCCTTCGTACCAGAGGAAACGCGCCCTGACCTCAACCGGTCAGGGCGTCCCCCTCGCGAGCCCCGGTCACTAATGATGTTGTGACGGTGAACTGGGCACGCGTCGTCCGCCGCCGCCACCGCGCATGCCGCCGATGCCGATGCCGATCGCGATGCCGGTGCCGATGACCTCCTCGGCCGAAGGACCGGAAGGCTGACGCTCGACGACCTCCTCCGTGGGCGGCCGCCGGCGCCGCGGGGGTGGCGCTTCCTCGACCTCCTCGACGGGCTCACGCACACGCCGTGGCTTTGCGGCGAGCTTGGTCGGCGGCTTCACCTTCTTGGCCGGCGGCTCGGCCCGCCGTTGCTTGCCGAGAGGGACCACCGGCGAGTTGTTCTGGCCGGGCAGGCACAGCGACGCCGTGGTCAGGTTGCGGCGCGGCGCGCTGACCTGCAGGCGTTGGGCCTCGAGGGTGTGCGGCGAGTCAGGATAGAGCCTCAGGAAGGCGGCATAGCCTTCGAAGGAATTCTCGCGCACCGCCTCCGCCCAGCTCATCTCCTGCTGGCGCAGCGAAAGGCTGCGATGCACCGCAAGTGCTCGCGTATCGCTGCCGTAAACATCAACGAAGATGCGATAGATGTCCGGCGTGTCCCAGACGACGGCGAGTTGATAGGCATCGTCAGCACCGAGGGCGACGAAGGTGGATCGCGTCGGCCGCTCTTTCGCGAAGATCTTCGCGTCCGCGCCCGAATCCGCGAGCGGGGTGCCTGGAATAAAAACGAAGTTGGTGGTCAATGACGAAGTCTCCCAAGGCGTCTGGACGCCACTCGTCGCGTCGTGCACCGACATGCGCACCCGCTTGAACACCTGCTCGATGGCGAGTCCAGGCTCCGGGATCAGCTTCAGCAACGCTGCCGCGTAGGGGCTGTTTTCACTGCTGCCATCCGAGGCCGTGGCGCCCGGCGAGGTGGAGAAGGCCACGAAGGTGCCGCTTCGCGCCTCGATGCGGGCGAGGCCGGACTCGCCCTTCGGCGGTGGCGCCGCGTTGTCGGCGGTCAGCACCATGGCGAGACCGCGTGCAAGCTCAGGCGCCGTTTGCACCCACGGATTGTCGCGGCAGGCGTCGAGAATAACGATCTTGGTGGCGGCGCCCGTCGCGTCGAGGCGTCTCAAAATGTCGGACAGTGGAATTGCCTGACCTGGCAGTTCCTCGCCTTTGCCAATCTTGGCCTCGACGGGCAGCAGATAGTTGACGCCGTCACGCTGCAGACCGTGGCCGCCATAGAAGAAGAGGGCGGTGGCCCCGGGCCCCGCCTGCTGCACGGCCTTCACAAAGGCGTCGATGTCGGCCTTCAGCGTGGCGAGCGAGCGATCGGTCGCCCGTTGCACCTTGAAGCCCGACTTCTCGAGGGCGTCGCTGACGGCGGCCGCGTCGCGGGCCGGATTCGGCAGCGCCACGACTGACGTGTACGCGGACTGCCCGACAACCAGCGCGATGCGCTTGCCCGCGTCCGCCTGTGCGGTCGCGCTGGCCGTTGTCCAAAGCAGCAACAGAAAAGCCGATAGCACGCGCATCGTGTCCTCCCCAGCTGTGACACCTGAATTCGCGTCGGCGGACACCGACGCAGCCGCGCTGGAACATTATGGGCTCTTAGCCTGCTGAATGCGAGGTGAATTACATTTCGGTCCACGGTGTCTTGGTGGAACCCAGCCCCCCGATGCTGCATTGCACGGAGAACAACCGATTGAGGGGGCATTAACGCCTACTGCCCGATGATGGGACCAACTCACCGAGGGCTAGAACGATGGCTGATCCCGTGACGCTCGAAAGGCAGGTTGGCGAAATGGCGCGCCTCAACCGTATCGCCCTGTCGGCGGGACAGGCCTTCGTCTGTGATCCGGAAGCGATCGTGGCGGCAACCGCGCGGGTGGTAAAGCCACAACCAGTCGACTTCTTGCGCTGGTGGATCGTTGCCGGCGGCATCGCGGCCTTGGCAATCGTCGCGTTCTCCTGGTTCTAGAGCACCGACGCAGAGAGCGGACGCGCCCGGCTCGTCCCGGTCGCGGCATCGGTTCCCGGCCGTTTGCAATTCGCGATGCCCGACACACCTGCTGGAGTGGCGAGCAAGCAACAGCCTTTGGCCGCAAGAAACGGGTCGTTGCAAGGAGGCCAGCGAAATATGCTCCGAACGAGGGACGATGGGAGTTCGGCATATGACTGCACTTGAAGACAAGGTCGCCATCGTTACCGGCGCATCGTCGGGTATCGGACGCTCCACGGCCCTGATGTTCGCGGCGCAAGGCGCTGCCGTCGTGCTGACCGCCCGGCGTAAGGCCCGGCTCGATGAAGTTGCCGACGCAGTTCGCGGAAATGGCGGTCGTGCTCAGGTCGTGGTGGGAGACATCGGCCATCCTGAAACCCACGAGCAACTGGTCGAGGTCGCCGTAAGGGAGTTCGGTGGGCTCGACGTTGCGATCAACAATGCCGGCACTGTCGGCCCTCTTAAGCCGCTGGCCGAGATCACCCCGGAGGAATGGCAGGAAACGCTGGCGACCAACTTGACCGCTGCCTTCCTTGGCGCCCGTTGCCAGATCCCTGCGATGCTCAATCGCGACGGCGGTTCGATCGTTTTCACGTCGAGCTTCGTGGGCACAAGCGTCCGGACTTCCGGGCATGGCTGCCTACGGCGCCTCAAAGGCAGCGCTGATGGGGTTGGTGAAAGGCATAACCGCCGACTATGCGGCCCAAGGCATCAGGGCAAATGCACTGCTGCCCGGCGGGGTCGATACCGAGATGGCAGGCGATCAGAGCGCTAAGGATTGGGCTGCCGGCCTGCACGCGATGAAACGGATCGCTCAGCCCGACGAAATTGCAGCCGCCGCACTTTTTCTCGCCAGCTCGATGGCGAGTTTCGTCACCGGTTCCGCGCTCTTCGCAGATGGCGGCAACGCCGCGGTGAAGTGACGCCGTTCAGCATGACGGCTTTAGCTCTGCGTCTCACCGCAGGTCGTTGGGATTCTGCGGCATTTTTAGCAGACGGTGGAACAGCCGTTCAGTCGGGCCACCGATGGCCAACACGACAAGGGTGATCAGGACCCCAAGGCCGACGATGCGCCAAGCGGCGAGGGCACAGGCGATGCCCAACGCCGCTGTGATCCAGACGGCAGCGGCAGTCGTCAGGTTGGTGACGGTGAGCGCCTCGCGGTCATGCAGGATGACCCCGGCGCCGATGAAGCCGACGCCCGCCATGATACCCTGAATGATGCCTTGTACGACACGGCTCATGGCATCCGGGTTGTTTGCCATGCCATCCAGGTGCGTCGTGGCGACTGAGACGATGGCCGAGGCCAAGGCCACGAGGCCAAGGGTCCGCATTCCGGCAGGCTTCCCCCTGAGGTCGCGGTTAAGGCCGATCACCATTCCAACGAGCGCCGCGGCCACAAGACGCAAGGCAACGTCGAACATCTCATCCATGGCGCCCTCGTTCAGGCTCGAACTCGCTCACGCCTCGCGTGCTAATTCGACTTGCCAGCTTAAGGTTGCGGACGGGGAGGGGGCACGCCGAACAACATTGCGTCGAGCAAATCATCCTCCGATACGCCTCCCGCCATTTGCAAGAGCGGTTTCAGCCGGCCATCGATGGAGAGGAAAGCGAAGCCATGGACCAACGACCAGGCCCGGGCGACCGCTGCCGCCGTGGCGACTGACTTCTGGTCGTCCGTCGTCGAGTTGGAGCCGAACTTGCCGGCAAACGACGAGAAGGCGCCAATCGCGGCCTCCCTTAGGCGGGGGGATGACTGATCGAGCGTGTGCGAGCGGAACATGAGCTGGAAGAGGGCAGGGTTCTCCCGCGCGAAGGCGATATAGGCGCGCCCCATATGGGAGCGAGCATCGGCACCGCCATCGCGCGCTGCTCCTTGGACGCGCTCGACCAGGCGGTCAAAGCCTGCAGCTGCGAGCTCGGTGAGCAATCCCCTGAGGTCGCCGAAATGGTGCGCAGGGGCAGCGTGCGAAACGCCGGCCTCCCGGGCGGCGGCCCGAAGGGTGAGGGCGCCGAGACCCTCGCGCGCCAGAATGCCCTCGGCGGCCGCCAGCAACGCCTGCCGCAGGTTGCCGTGGTGATAGCGTTCCGGCCGCTTGGCTATGGAACTCCGCGGCATTGTCCCCCTCCTTCGCAGCGGGATCGCGAACAGTGCATTCTCAGTCTTATCTTGACAATGTCTAAATTATCTTTACAGTGTCAACATACATTTGGGAGCCGCATTATGAGTCTCGCACCCCTCTTCGCCGCCTCACCCGTCATTGTGGTGCACGCCTTCGCGGCCATGGCGGCGTTCGCCCTCGGCGTCGCGCAGCTCCTACTGCCCAAGGGAACTGGTCCACACCGTTTCATGGGCTGGACCTGGGTGTCGTTCATGGTTGTCGTGGCTGGCTCCTCGTTCTGGATCCAGGAAATCCGACTCTTCGGGCCATGGAGCCCCATCCATCTCCTGGCAATCCTGACGTTGCTCATGCTGCCGGCCGGTGTCTACTTCGCTCGCCGGGGCCGCGTCAGAGGGCATGCCTTGACCATGATCGGACTGTTCACTGGCGCGCTGGTGATCGCCGGGCTGTTCACCTTCGTGCCTGGCCGCATCATGCATGCGGTGGCATTCGGGCCCTGAACGCGAACATCACGACGGTAGTCAGAAGGTCGGGCGCGGCCGTATCGCCTTTGCGTGCTGCAGCCGGTCGTGAGAAACGTTTGCCGGCCGGCGAGGCGCCCGGCGGCGGACCCCTCAGACATGCAAAGGATCAACGTCCTCAGCATCGTGCCCGTGAGCCGGCCGGACCGGGCGAGGATCGAGGCGGTCGATCCGGCGATCCAGTTCACGGATGCGGGCGGTTGGTTCGCCGGCGAGATCCGGGAAACGTGGCCCGCATATACTTCGGCACGCTATCTGGCGCCGGACGCCGTCGGCTCGGGAACTCGCGCGGAACGCGACCGGCTTCTTGCGGCGGCGGACGTCGTGCTCGCGGGCTGGCCGTTTCCCCTCGATCTGCGCTCACGTGCAACGCGGCTGCGATGGCTCCACCAGCGGCCGGCCGGGGCCAGCAATCTGCGGCTTGGGGACCTCTGGGGTTCGGATGTGCTCGTCACCACCTCGCGTGGCTTCGCCAATTCACTTGCTATCGCCGAGTACGCCGTGGCGGGTATCCTGCATTTCGCCAAGGGCTTCCATCGCACGGGTGTCGACCGCACCGCCGGCACCTTCGCGCACTGGAGTTACCGGCCGGTCCAAGCGGGCGGCAAGACGGTGTGCGTCGTCGGGGCCGGTGGCATTGGCCTAGAGGTCGGCAGGCTCTGCGCAGCGCTCGGCATGCGCGTCCTCGGCACGCGACGCGAGCCACGCCGTGACGCGACCCTGCCGCCGGGATTCGCAAAACTCGGCGGCCCCGGGGATCTCGATGATTATCTCGCTGAAAGCGAATTCGTGGTGATCGCCTGCCAATGGACGCCCGAGACCAACCGTCTCTTCGATGCCAAGCGGTTCGCCGCCATGAAGGCGGGGAGCGTGCTCGTCAACGTCGCGCGCGGCGAGATCGTCGACGAGGACGCGCTCGCCGATGCCCTCGCACGAGACCATCTGCGCGGCGCAGCTCTCGACGTTTATGTCGGTGAGTTCGAGCGCGCGCCGCCGACGCGCCTCTGGTCCGATCCGCGCGTGCTGATCACGCCGCACGTCTCAGCAGCCAGCGACCAGGATCGGCACGGCGGCATCAACGTGTTTTGTGAGAACCTGCGAGCCTTCATCGACGGCCGGCCGCTTCGAAACGTCGTCGACTGGAAGAGGGGATATTAAGCCAAGAGCCAGAATGGCAGCCTTGGTCGTGCAACGAACAACGGGGCGCCGAAGCGCCCCGTCAATCCGCCCTCGCAGGTCGCGCCCGGCGCTTGGCTCACACCGAATAGTACATGTCGAACTCGACCGGGTGCGGCGTCATCTCGAAACGCTCCACCTCGGTCATCTTGAGCTCGATATAGCTTTCGATGAAGTCGTCGTTGAAGACGCCGCCGACCTTGAGGAAGGCGTTGTCCTTACGCAGGCTGTCGAGGGCCTCACGCAGCGAGCCGCAGACGGTCGGGATCTTCTTCAGCTCGCGCGGCGGCAAGTCGTAGAGGTCCTTGTCCATGGCCTCGCCGGGATCGATCTTGTTGGCGATGCCGTCGAGACCGGCCATCAGCATGGCCGCGAAAGCCAGGTACGGGTTGGCGCCCGGATCGGGGAAACGCACCTCGACGCGCTTGGCCTTTGGGTTCGTGGTCCACGGGATACGGCATGAGGCGGAGCGATTGCGCGCCGAGTAGGCGAGCAGCACCGGCGCTTCGTAGCCCGGCACCAGCCGCTTGTAGGAGTTGGTCAGCGGATTGGTGAAAGCGTTGAGGGCCTTGGCGTGCTTGATGATGCCGCCGATGTAGTTGAGGCACTCCTGCGACAAGTCAGAATACTTGTTGCCGGCGAACACCGGCTTGCCACCCTTCCAGATGGATTGGTGCACGTGCATGCCAGAGCCATTGTCGCCGTAGACGGGCTTGGGCATGAAAGTGGCGGTCTTGCCATAGCTCTGGGCGACGTTGTGGATGCAGTACTTGTAGATCTGCATCTGGTCGGCCATCAGCGTCAGAGTATCGAACTTCATGCCGAGCTCGTGCTGGGCCGATGCCACCTCGTGGTGGTGCTTCTCAACCTTGACGCCCATGGCAGCCATGGCCGCCAGCATCTCGCCGCGCATATCCTGCGCGCTGTCGACGGGTGGCACCGGAAAATAGCCGCCCTTGGTGCGCACGCGGTGACCGAGATTGCCGCCCTCGTAGTCGGTGTCCATGTTGGTCGGCAGTTCGCTCGAGTTCGAGCACAAAGCCGGTATTGTATGGATCCGCCTTGAAGCGCACGTCGTCGAAGATGAAGAATTCGGCTTCCGGACCGAAGAACGCCGTGTCGCCGACCTTCGTCGACTTGAGATAGGCTTCGGCCTTCTTGGCGATGCCGCGCGGATCGCGGTTGTAAGCCTCGCCGGTGGTCGGCTCCAGCACGTCACACACGATCGACAAAGTCGAAGCTGAATAGAACGGATCGATACAGGCGGTTGCCGGATCCGGCATCAGCGTCATGTCCGAACTCGTTGATCGCCTTCCAGCCGGCGATGGACGAGCCGTCGAACATCAATCCCTCGGCGAAAGTCTCCTCTTCGATCAGGGTTTGATCGAAGGTCACATGCTGCCATTTGCCCCGCGGGTCGGTGAACCGAAGATCGACGTACTTGACGTCCTGATCCTTGATCGCCTTGAGCACGTCCTTGGCGCTCTTCATCACTCAATTCCTCTTCGGATGGATGTTGCCGTCAGCCGGGGGATTGGCGTCAGGGAAACGTCAGACCGCATCGAGACCGGTTTCGCCGGTCCGGATGCGGATCGCTTCTTCGACGCTGGATACAAAAATCTTGCCATCGCCGATGCGCCCCGTTTGAGCCGCCTTGCGAATGGCCTCGACCGCCCGCTCGACCATGTCGTCGCCGAGAACGATCTCGAGTTTCACCTTGGGCAGGAAGTCGACCACGTATTCGGCGCCGCGATAGAGCTCAGTGTGGCCCTTCTGGCGGCCGAAACCCTTGGCCTCGATCACCGTGATGCCCTGCAGACCGACGTCCTGAAGCGCCTCCTTCACCTCGTCGAGCTTGAAGGGCTTGATGATCGCCTCGATTTTCTTCATGAGGAGGCCCCCCAATCGGCCCATTTTCCTGCCCACGTTCCGGGCTCTTAGCATCATGGCATTGGCCGTGCCACGCCTGAATTGCCCTGCTGTCGGTGGGATTTGCACAAGAGATAAGCAGAAATCAGCATAAAGAATAGTCAGAATTTCGCATAGGGGAGCTCGCCCCGGCCGACCAGGACAATTGGCAGGCAGAGGTCGCGCCTTGTCTTTGGAGCGCGCTGCGGCCAGGGTTGTTGAACGGGGCCACATGCTCGAGCTTCTCAGCACCGCCGAAATGCGAGCGGCCGAGGTCTCGGCCATCGCGACCGGCACGCCCGGCCGTGCTCTCATGGAGCGGGCCGGCCGAGCGGTTGCGGACCGAGTGGCCCGATCAGCAGGTCGCGAGGCTCGCGTCCTCGTCCTTTGTGGACCGGGCAACAATGGCGGCGACGGCTTTGTGGCTGCGCGGGTCCTTGCCGGGCGCGGTTTTGAGGTCGAACTCGCGCTACTCGGGACACGGGAGGGCTTGAAGGGCGAGGCGGCTGCCGCGGCAGGCGACTGGACCGGCCCGGTCGGCGTTCCGGATTTCGCCGCCGTCGGCGAAGCCGACGTAATCGTCGATGCGCTCTTCGGCGCCGGCCTCGCCCGCGATATGGAGGGGATGGCCCATGCGCTCATCGAGCGTGTCAACGCCAGCAGCCGGCCGGTTGTGGCCGTGGATGTCCCTTCCGGTATCGACGCCGACAGTGGCCAAGTGCGCGGCGCAGCAATCAAGGCGCTCCATACCGTCACGTTCGTGCGCAGGAAGCCCGGCCATGTGCTGCTTCCGGGCCGGCTCCATTGCGGTGAGATGGAGGTGGCGGACATCGGCATTGGCGACGCTGTGATTGCCGGTGTCGGATGCAAGGTGTGGGTCAACGATCCAGCCCTGTGGCGCCATGCGCTGCCGATCCCGAGCCTTGCCGGCCACAAATACAACCGGGGCCACGCCGTGATCGTGTCCGGCGGCGTTGGCTCCACGGGCGCGGCGCGGCTCGCCGCACGCGGCGCCTTGCGAGCGGGCGCGGGGCTCGTCACCGTTGCCTCACCGCCAGATGCCCTCGCTGTCAACGCCTCGCAGCTCACCGCAATCATGGTGAAGCAGATCGATGGCGCTGCGGGCTTCAGCGACCTTCTGTCAGACCCGCGTTTCAACGCGGTCGTCGTCGGTCCGGGCGCCGGCATCGGGCGCGAGACCGAGCGGACGGTTGAGGTTTCGTGCGCCGCCAGGCGCGCCACCATCATCGATGCCGATGCGCTGACCAGCTTTGCGGGCAACCTCCCTGGGCTGTGGCAGGTCGTCGACTCCGCCCAACCGGCTCCCGTGATCCTGACGCCTCACGAGGGCGAGTTCTCTCGCCTGTTCAGCGGACAGGTGTTTGTCGACACGGCCTCGAAGGTCGAGCGGGCCCGATGCGGCGCCGAACGGAGCGGCGCCGTCGTCATCCTCAAGGGGGCTGACACGGTCGTGGCTGCCCCTGACGGCCGGGCTGCCATCAACGAGAATACCACTCCCTATCTTGCGAGTGCCGGATCGGGCGACGTCCTGGCCGGAATGACGGCCGGATTCGTGGCGCAGGGGATGCCGGCCTTCGAGGCAGCCTGTGCCGCGGTCTGGTTGCACGGCGAAGCCGGCCGCAGCGTCGGGCCGGGGCTCATCGCAGAGGACCTCCCCGAAGCGCTCCCAGCTGTCCTGCGTAAACTCATCGCCGAAGCCTGAAGCCCACTCTAGGCGGCCCCTTGCCGGTACGCCGTCGCGTAGTCCCGCAAGCGCGACTTGAGCTCTGCCGGCGTCATGCCGGTCCCATCCAGCCATTCCTCAGGCAGCCCATCGGCGCTGTCGGCGACCCGGTCGGGGTCGACAGCCTCTCGCTCCCCGGCCGATCCTTCCGCCCGACCTGCCAGAAGATGGTTGCCCGGCAGTCCGAAGCGATATGGCGTGCGCCGCGCGATGATACGCTGGAAGAACAGGCAGCCGCCGAAATCGATGGCGTAGATGGCACCGTCGGCGCCCCGCAGCAGGTTCCGGTTTTTCTCGGTGCGGTCGACGTTCTGCAACAGGTCGTCGACTGTCGCCAGCACCGCAACGAAGGGCGGTGACAGGCTCGCGACCTCGGCGATCGAGACGGGCGCCGCGTCGGCCAGAAAGGCGACGCCCAGATTCCAGCCCGCGCTACGCTGGAGCGTTTCGTCGAAGGCGTCGGTCCCGATTTCCCATGGTAGCTCGGCTGGCACGAAGAGCGGCCGCACGGTCGGCACCTTCAAGCCGAGCTGTGCCGCGATCCGGTTGCCCAAAAGCTCGGTCGCCAGCGAGCGGGTGCCCGACGCCGTCGCCCTGAGCTTCAAGACGAAGCGCTCACCCGAGCCTGTCTCGGCGAGCGCCGGAAGCGTGCTGCCGCCGGCAAAGAGATCCAGCAGCCGGGTGACGGTTTCGGCCGCGCCTGCCGCCATGGCGATCGGGGCCGCCGCCATCACGTGACCTCGAACCACGCTGCGAGCCCCGTCGCCAACCGCTCGAGGATCGCCGAACCGATCATCCAGCGACCAGGATTGTCGGCCACGAAGGCGATGCGCGCCGTGGCGCGCGGGGGCACCGGGACAGTGTCAAGCCAATAGGGCTCCCAGCCGTCGTCGAGCTGGTGCAGGAGGCGCACATGGTGCCCATGAATGTGGATCACCTGCAGGAAGGGGGTCTTGTTGACGAGACCCAACGAAACGGGCGTTCCGGATTTCACCGAGAGGACAGGCCTTGTTGCGGCGTCGGGCCAAGAGACGCCGTTGAAGCTCCAGATACGAGCCGGGTCTGGCACAGACAGGGGGCCGTCCTGCGGGATGGT
Organism: uncultured Alphaproteobacteria bacterium; assembly: GCA_963812775.1. GTDB lineage: Bacteria > Pseudomonadota > Alphaproteobacteria > Rhizobiales > Beijerinckiaceae > CAWEWH01. Next base: position 1,000,575 of record CAWEWH010000007.1, on the reverse strand, counting down.
TTTGGGATCCAGCCCACCCTCGATTGCGAGATCGGCGCGGCGCGCCTTCTGGAGCTCGATGGCCATGGGCAGGTCATTGCGGGGAAGCGACGTGAATGGTCCCTCGGAATGGGCGGAGGGATCGCCCTCGGCCTCGACGGCGAGGACCGGCATTCCAGGACCTGCGATGAGCGTGCCCTTCGAGCCCGGTTCGCGCGGGACATCGACGGCGACATCCACGCGGCTGCCGGGCAGCAGCGAGATCTCGCCGCGCGCCGGCCGGAAAGCCTCCGTCGGCTGACCGTCCACGGCGAGCACGGCAAGTTTCAAGCCCTCCGATTTCAATACGAAGGAGCGTGCGTTGGCGGCATTGAGCGTCCGCACGCGTAGGCGGCTGCCGGGCCTCGCCCGCAGGGTTTCCGGCCCTTCATGGCCGTTGACAACGAGAGTGTTGCCGAGCCGGCCGAGAAGGGCGGTTTCCTTGGGGCTACCGAAGCTCGCACCGATCTGACCTTCGGCATCGAGCAGAATGTCGTCGACGATCAGCGCCACGTCCTGATCGAAGGGCAGGGGTTTTTCATCCTCGACGAGGAAGAGACCGTAAAGTCCACGTTCCGTCTGTTCGGCGGCAAGGTGCGGCACGAGGGGCCGATACCAATAGGTGCCGGCATCCTTCGGCGTGAAGCGGACATCGAAGGCTGCCCCTGGCGGGACGGGGTGCTGCGTCAAGCCGGCCACCCCGTCCATGGCGTTGGGCACCCGCACGCCATGCCAATGCACCGTTGTTGGCTGGCTGAGGTCGTTGCGCAGGGTAAGGCCGAATTCCTCGCCGCGGAGGACCTTGATCGGCGGGCCAGGCAATGCCCCATTATAGGCGAAGACCGCCGCCTGCTTTGCGTTCGCCTTCAGAGTGCGGGCCGCGGGAGCGGCCTGCATGAGCATAGCCGGACTTGTCGGCTGGCCCTGTGCCCGCGCTGCCGCGGGCAACGCGACGATGCTGACGGCGATGCCGCGTAGAACGGCGCGGCGGTCGGATTTGATGTGGCGGATCATGTCCGTCAAAAGACGCTCGAGACGCTGGCCCAGACACGGACTCTCATGAACGCCTCCTCGGCTGCGGCAGGATCAATGGGCGGGATGGGCGAGGATGGCATATCCCAACTTTCTTTCGCAGGGGCGGGGGGCCATGATATAGAGCCCGCGTCCCGACCGGGGCGGCGGCTTGTCCGCGGCTTCACGCGGGCGTGGCGGAACTGGTAGACGCGCTGGATTTAGGTTCCAGTGACGAAAGTCGTGGGGGTTCAAATCCCTCCGCCCGCACCAGCCGCCATTCGACAGCCGCAATCCGACTAAGGCCTCGGCGTAGCCGGATTTCCGAACGCAAGAAGTTTCAGAGTTTGACCATGCAGGCGACGCAAACCAACTCCGAAGGTCTGAAGCGTGAGTTCAAGGTGGTCGTGCCGGCCGCCGAGCTCGAAGCGAAGCTCGAGACCAATCTCGCGGACCTCAAGGACAAAGTGCGCATCAACGGCTTCCGGCCCGGCAAGGTGCCGGTGGCGCATCTGCGCCGCGTCTATGGCCGCGCGGTGATGGCCGACGTCGTTCAGAACGTCGTGAACGAGGCCAACCAAAAAATCGTCGAAGACAACAAGCTCAAACTCGCGCTTGAGCCGCACATCACGTTTCCCGAGGCAAAGGATGAGGTCGAGGCGGTGATGAACGCCAAGGCCGACCTTTCCTACACGGTGGCGCTGGAAGTGCTGCCGAGCTTTCAGCTTGCCGACCTGTCTGGAGTGTCGCTCACGCGTGAAGTCACGGAGATTTCCGACGCCGAGCTCCAGGAAGGACTCGAGCGCATGGCCAAGCAGAACCGCCCCTTTTCGGCCAAGGAAGAAGCGGCGGCGACCGGCGATCGGCTTACCATCGACTTTGCCGGCAAGATCGACGGCACGCCCTTCGAGGGCGGCGCCGGCACGGACGTGCAGATTGAGCTCGGCGCCGGCCAGTTCATCCCGGGTTTTGAGGATCAGCTCGTGGGCGCGAAGGCGAGCGACCAGCGCCTTGTCAAAGTGACCTTTCCGGAGAACTACACGGCGCAGCAGTTGGCCGGAAAGGCCGCTGAGTTCGACGTCAATGTGAAGAAGGTCGAAGCCCCGGGTGACGCCAAAATCGATGACGACCTCGCCAAGGCCTTCGGGCTGGAGAATCTCGAGGGGCTGAAGACGGCGCTGCGAGAGCGCCTTGGGCGCGATTTCGCGGTGCAGTCGCGACGCAAGTTGAAGAAGGGACTGCTCGACGCTCTCGACAAGGCCTACGATTTCGAGCTGCCGCCGTCGCTGGTCGAGAAGGAGTTCGAAAGCATCTGGTCGGGGATGATCGAAGAAATGGGCCGCAACCAGAAGACCTTCGCGGACGAGAAGACCACCGAGGAAAAGGCTCGCGAGGACTATCGACGCATCGCCGAAAGGCGGGTGCGACTCGGTCTGGTGTTGGCGGAAGTTGGCGAGCGCGCCGGCGTGAAGATTACCGACGAGGAGGTGACCCGAGCCATCGTCGAGCGGGCGCGGCAGTTCCCGGGCCAGGAAAAGGTCATCTGGGACTACTACCGCAAGAATCCCCAGGCGCTTGCCGAAATTCGCGCTCCCATCTTCGAGGAGAAGGTCGTCGACAACTTGCTCGGCCAAATGAAGGTCGCCGACAAGAAGGTCAGCAAGGAGGCGCTGTTTGCCGATGAAGATGCGGGGGGCGAGGCCGAGGCCGCGAAATCCTAGGCCCGGTCTTGCGCCCACGGGCGCTGGTCATCATTTGAGGGGGCCGCGTTGCGGCCCGCGACAAAGTCTTTCAAGGTCCGTATCTGGCCGGAGGCGGGTGATTTGATAGCAAGGCCGAGCTGGCGGCCAATGAGGTATGCAGGGCTATGCGCGATCCGATCGAGATCTACAACAACGCTCTCGTGCCGATGGTCATCGAGACCTCGAACCGCGGCGAGCGCGCTTTCGACATTTATTCACGGCTGTTGCGCGAACGCATCATCTTCCTGACGGGACCAGTGGAAGACCATACGGCGTCCCTGATCGTGGCCCAACTCCTCTTCCTGGAGGCCGAAAACCCGAAGAAGGAGATTTCCTTCTACATCAATTCACCAGGTGGCGTCGTCACTTCTGGACTTTCAGTCTATGACACGATGCAGTTCATCCGCTGCCCGGTCTCGACCCTCTGTGTCGGCCAAGCGGCCTCGATGGGCTCCCTTCTGCTGTGCGCCGGCAAGCCAGGGCAGCGTTTTGCCCTGCCAAATGCCCGCATCATGGTCCATCAGCCATCAGGGGGGTTCCAAGGCCAAGCTTCGGATATCCAGCGTCATGCCGAAGACATCCTAAAAATGAAGCGCCGCCTCAACGATATCTACGTCAAACATACCGGAAGGGACTATGAGACAATTGAAAAAACGCTCGATCGGGATCATTTCATGACGGCGGAAGAATCCAGGGCGTTCGGGCTGATCGATCAAGTTTTGGCCAAACGCCCCGAAGCCGAGGCCTGATTATCCCGCAAAAACCGGGGGCTGGGGGCTTCCAGGCTGCGTCATGCGGTCCCCCTCCCATTGATCATGATCTGGCCGCGTGTTTGCATGAGGATTAGTGCGGAATCATGGGGTCGGATGTCGATTGCGTGTTTGCCGATCCGGATTACGCTTTCTTAGGCGCAAGCCTATATGAGCAGGGTGGGGGTCTTGTTCGCTTGAACACGGGCCCCCAGACGGAGACAAGCCATGAGCAAGGCCAGCGGTAGCGAAAGCAAGAGTACGCTCTACTGCTCCTTCTGCGGCAAGAGCCAGCACGAAGTCCGCAAGCTCATCGCCGGCCCCACGGTCTTCATCTGCGACGAATGCGTCGAGCTGTGCATGGACATCATCCGCGAGGAATCCAAGTCCTCGCTGGTGAAGTCACGTGACGGCGTGCCGACGCCGAAAGAGATCCGCAAGGTTCTCGACGACTACGTGATCGGCCAGGATCACGCCAAGAAGGTGCTGTCGGTCGCGGTGCACAATCACTATAAGCGCCTCAACCACGCGACGAAGCACAACGACGTTGAGCTCGCCAAGTCGAATATCCTGCTGGTTGGTCCTACCGGATCGGGCAAGACTTTCCTCGCACAGACGCTGGCGCGCATCCTCGACGTGCCTTTCACGATGGCCGATGCGACAACGCTGACGGAAGCCGGCTACGTCGGCGAGGACGTGGAGAACATCATCCTGAAGCTGCTGCAAGCCTCCGACTACAATGTCGAGCGGGCGCAGCGCGGCATCGTCTATATCGACGAGATCGACAAGATCTCGCGCAAGTCCGACAACCCGTCCATTACCCGCGACGTGTCAGGTGAGGGCGTGCAGCAGGCGCTGCTCAAGATCATGGAAGGCACCGTGGCGTCCGTGCCCCCGCAGGGCGGCCGCAAGCACCCGCAGCAGGAATTCCTGCAAGTCGACACCACCAACATCCTCTTCATCTGTGGCGGCGCCTTTGCAGGTCTCGAGCGCATCATCACGGCGCGCGGCAAGGGCACGTCGATCGGCTTTGGCGCGACCGTGCATTCGCCAGAAGATCGCCGCACCGGCGAGATTTTCCGTGACGTTGAGCCGGAGGATTTGCTCAAGTTTGGCCTGATCCCGGAATTCGTCGGCCGTCTGCCGGTCATCGCCACGCTCGAGGACCTCGACGAGACGGCCCTGAAGCGCATCCTGCAAGAGCCAAAGAACGCGTTGGTCAAGCAATATCAGCGCCTGTTCGAGATGGAGGACACCGAGCTCACCTTCCACGACGATGCTTTGACGCTGATCGCCAGAAAGGCCATCGAGCGCAAGACGGGAGCGCGCGGCCTGCGCTCAATCATGGAAGGCATCCTGCTCGAGACGATGTACGAGCTGCCAGGCCTTGACGGCGTCGAGCAGATCGTGATCGGGCCCGAAGTGGTGGACGGCAAGGCCAGGCCGCTCTTCATCTACGCTGACAAGGCCGAAGCGAGCAGCGCGTGAGGTCGTGGGCGGCGCCATATCCAGGCGACCGCAGACTTGGCCAAGGTCCCAACCAAGGCCCTTGATAGCTGTTGAGATCGCGCCACAGCCGTCCGCTTTCCGGCCGATCCGCTTGAAACTCCTGACATCACTCGCCATTTTACCTTCTCGCGTGATTCCGCATGCTCGTCGCGAGGTGCGGGACAGCGTGCCGGTAAGGCCCGTCCGGGCCCCGGCAACCGCCCGACGGTTTGCCTTTCAGGGGGCCGCGGACGCAAATGAAAGGGCAAGGGTCCGATGACCACCATGAAGCCTCGTCAGCCGGCGCAGCCCGGCACCGTCTCGACCTATCCGGTTCTGCCGCTGCGCGACATCGTCGTTTTCCCACACATGATCGTGCCGCTTTTCGTCGGCCGCGAGAAATCCATCCGCGCCCTTGAGGAGGTCGTAAAGAGCGATCGCCACATCCTGCTGGCGACGCAGATGAACGCCACCGACGACGACCCCGCCACCAACGCCATTCACAAGATTGGCACGCTGGCCAGCGTGCTGCAGTTGCTCAAACTGCCCGACGGCACCGTCAAGGTGCTGGTTGAGGGTGCCAGCCGCGCCAAAGTCCACGACTACACGCGCTCGGACGAATTCTACGAGGCCAATGCCGAGGCGCTCGCCGAATCTCCGGGTAACCAGGTCGAGACCGAAGCGTTGGCGCGCTCGGTCATCACCGAATTCGAAAGCTATGTGAAGCTCAACAAGAAAGTGTCGCCTGAGGTCGTCGCAGCGGTCGGCCAGATCGAGGAACCTTCGAAGCTCGCCGACACCGTGGCAACGCATCTCGCCGTGAAGATCACCGACAAGCAGGCCATCCTCGAAAAGACAGTCGTGTCAGAGCGGCTGGAGATGATCCTCGGCATGATGGAAAGCGAGATATCCGTCCTGCAGGTGGAGAAGCGCATCCGCACGCGCGTCAAGCGTCAGATGGAGAAGACGCAGCGCGAGTACTATCTCAACGAGCAGATGAAGGCCATCCAGAAGGAGCTCGGCGACGAGGATGGTCGCGATGAGCTGGCCGAGCTCGAGGAGAAAATCACTTCCATCAAGATGTCGAAGGAAGCTCGCGACAAGGCCGTCGGCGAGGTGAAGAAGCTACGCCAGATGTCACCCATGTCGGCGGAAGCCACGGTGGTCCGCAACTACCTCGACTGGCTGCTCGGCATTCCATGGGGCAAGCGCTCGAAGATCAAGAAGGATCTCAACGCCGCGCAGAAGATCCTCGACGACGACCATTATGGCCTCGAGAAGGTCAAGGACCGCATCGTCGAGTACCTTGCCGTGCAGCAGCGGGCCAACAAGCTCACCGGGCCGATCCTGTGCCTCGTGGGCCCACCCGGCGTCGGCAAGACCTCGCTCGGCAAGTCGATCGCCCGGGCCACCGGCCGTGAGTTCGTGCGCATGTCGCTGGGCGGCGTGCGCGACGAAGCTGAGATCCGCGGTCACCGGCGCACCTACATCGGCTCGCTGCCAGGCAAGATCATCCAGTCGATGCGCAAGGCAAAGACCAACAATCCGCTCATCCTGCTCGACGAAATCGACAAGATGGGAATGGATTTCCGCGGCGATCCCTCATCGGCGTTACTCGAGGTGCTCGATCCCGAGCAGAACCACGCCTTCAATGACCATTATCTCGAGGTCGACTACGACCTCTCAAACGTGATGTTCATCACCACGGCCAACACCCTGAACATTCCGCCGGCGCTGCTTGACCGCATGGAGGTGATCCGCATTGCCGGCTACACCGAAGACGAGAAGGCCGAGATCGCCCGCCGGCATCTCATTCCGGATGCGATCAAGAAGCATGGCCTCGACGGCAAGGAATGGTCGATCGACGACGAGGGTCTGTTGACGCTCGTCCGCCGCTATACGCGGGAAGCGGGCGTGCGCAATCTTGAGCGCGAATTGTCCAACCTGATCCGCAAGGCGGTGAAGGAGATCATCCTCACCAAGAAGAAGAAGATCGTCGTCACCGACAAGAACGTCTCTGACTATCTCGGCGTGCCGAAGTTCCGGTACGGCGAGGTGGAGGCAGAAGATCAGGTGGGAGTGGTCACCGGCCTCGCCTGGACGGAAGTCGGCGGCGAACTGCTCACCATCGAAGGTGTCATGATGCCCGGCAAGGGCCGCATGACGGTGACCGGCAACCTCAAGGACGTGATGAGGGAGTCGATCTCGGCTGCCGCCTCCTATGTGCGCTCGCGCGCGGTGGAGTTCGGCGTCGAGCCGCCGCTCTTCGATAAGCGTGACATCCACGTGCACGTTCCGGAAGGCGCGACACCCAAGGACGGCCCGTCGGCGGGCATCGCCATGGCGACCGCCATCGTGTCGGTGCTAACCGGCATCCCGGTGAAACGAGACATCGCCATGACCGGCGAAGTGACGTTGCGCGGTCGCGTGTTGCCGATCGGCGGTTTGAAGGAAAAGCTGCTCGCCGCGCTGCGCGGCGGCATGAAGACAGTGCTGATCCCGGAGGAGAACGCCAAGGACCTGGTGGACATCCCGGCCAGCGTGAAGAACGGCATGGAAATCATTCCCGTCTCACGCATGGACCAAGTGGTGCCGCATGCGCTGATGCGACAGCCCAAGCCGATCTCCTGGGAAGAGCCTATCGAGCCCGTCAAGCCGTCATCGGCGCAACAAGGCGGCACCGAGGAGGAAGCCGGGGTCATCGCGCATTGAGGCGCTATACTCAAGCCAGAGCTTAGGCCCTTCGGAGAACTCGCCGGAGGGCCTTTTTCTTGCAATCCGGTCGGTTCTCGCTGGTCTTTTCGAGCTTTCCAAGCCCTTGCAATTCCCCTGCAAGGCGCCAATTCGGGCTTGCGCCCCAATAGAGTTCGGGTCACACGGGCGCCTTCGGCTCAGCAAGTGTGGTTCACGATTCGCGGCCCGACGGCCGTTCAAACGAGGAGGACAGAAAACATGAACAAAGGCGATCTCGTTGCGACGGTAGCGGAGAAGACGAGCACGAGCCGCACCCAGGCTGGCGACATCATCGAGGCCGCGCTCGCCGTGATCACTGACGCGCTGAAGAAGGGCGAAGAGGTGAAGCTTGTGGGTTTCGGCACCTTCGTGGTCGCTGACCGCGCCGCAGGCATGGCGCGCAACCCGCGCACCGGTGAGCAGGTTGCTGTTCCGGCTTCCAAGTCGCCCAAGTTCAAGGCCGGCCAAGGCTTGAAGGACGCCGTCAACAACAAGGTCTGATATCGGTCCTTAGAGGGCGCGGGCAGGGCGCCACCCGCGCCCCGGCCCCGGATATCGATCCCGGGCAGCGGCTGCGCCTTGCGCTTCAGGGTATGCCTGCCGTAAAGCGGGGTTGATCTGGGCATGGGTCCGTCGCGCCCAGCCGGGGGCGGTTAGCTCAGCTGGTAGAGCATCTCGTTTACACCGAGAGGGTCGGCGGTTCGAGCCCGTCACCGCCCACCAAACCTGCGACCGAACTAAGCCGCTTCGACCTCTCGAACATGGGTGCACGGTCTCGCCTCCATGACGAAGCGGCTTTGCGTCCAAATTTCGTAGGCCCATGGCCAACGGAGTTCGCGAGCGTATGCGAGGACGCTCTCGTCGCTCTCGAAATTTGACGTTTCGGAAAGCGCGATGGCGCCTTCGTGGTCGAGGAGGAAGAGTGTGTAGGGCCGCATGGATTCGCCTCACCAGTTCGCCACCCCCAAGATGCGCTGGGACTGCAAGCCAAGCGTTGATATGGAATGCCACATTTGCGCCTAAGTCAGTTCAAGTCGATTTTTTAAGGAAATCGGCCGGCGTCGAGCCCCGGCAGTCTCCTCGGGGGCGGAACAACGTAGACTTGGCCGAGTTTACAGACAGGTTCACGGCCGAGGTCTCGCATGAATGCAAATCAACGGTTGGCTCATGCAGCGGAATACCTGCGGCTCGCGCGATCCTGCCGTGATCCGAGCAATCGCCTGCAGCTGCTGCGGCTCGCCTATATGTGGGGCAAACGGGGGCAGCCACATCAGGCAGGCCTCGAAACCGCCGTCGTGAATACGGGCCGTAAACGTCCACGCCGGACGGTTGCGGTGCACCGAAGCGCCGCGGGTGAATAGCGTCTGCAGGAGAGCTGGTCGTCAAACGCTTCGTTTCCGCGGCCGCGGTCGCTTGACGCCCTGAAACAAGGACATTCAAGGCGGTTGACCGTTGTGGCACGAAGTTGTGACGCGGTGCCCCCTTGCGCCGGCGATACGGAAGCGAAACATTCGGTCTGAATATTGAAACTGGCCCGTCACCGCCGCCGTATCTGGTTCGGGCGGGAAGCGACTAGCCGGGCCGTAGCGGCATTGATGCCGTGATTGCTTGCAGCGATTTTAGGGGAAGCAGATGCTCCGAAACCTCACGCCGTTTGCCTTAACCCTGATCGTGGGAATCCCCGGCTCAGCTCTTGCAGCCGGAAGCCTCAGCATGGATCCCCAGCCTCAGACGTTCAATCAGCCGCAGCGCAGCCTGAACCAGCCCCAGCAGCGCCCCGGCCAACAGCAGGTTGCCCCAGAGTTGGGCGATGAGACGAAGGCGCGAAAGAAGAAGCGGGAGAATCGCTCGGAATGGCGCGACCTTTACCGCTTGGCCGTCAGCCATGTGCAAGACGGTCACTATGAGACGGCAATCGCCACATTCGTCAGCCTCGAGGCCGCGAATTCGCCCGATGTTGAGAACTATCTTGGCTACGCCAACCGCAAGATGGGCCGTATGGAGGAAGCGCGGACCCACTACCAAAACGCGCTGGCATTAGACCCGGATCACCGTGGCGCGCTCGAGTATTTCGGCGAATGGCACGTGGAAATGGGCAAGCTCGACGAGGCGCAAGGGCTGCTGCGGCGGCTCGCCGGTGTTTGTGGCACAAACTGCCAGGAATATCAGGCGCTGGCCGATGCCATCGCAGGAAAGCGCGTGCATTAGGCCGTCGAGGCAGTTGTTGCCCCAACCGGGAGCGGGGATCGATCGCATCCGCGCTCTTGGTTTTTACCTTACGGACAATCTTATCTAAAAACCGCGTCCGTCCCGCGGCTCGATGCGCTAGGATGGCGCGTCCGGGCACGGGATGTTCCGGTTCGCGTAGCAATCGGCCTGTTGCCCTACGGGGCGTTCGATGAGCGACATCGCGCTGGAAATCGGGCGTACGTTCTGTCACGCGGCAGGAAGCGTCGTTCCCGGCGGCTTGCTTTGCGGCAATATGGTGGCGCTGCAGAATACGGGATACGTCCTGATGTTCGTTGCAGCTTTCAGCATCATTTTTCTAGCGTGGTCGCGCCCGCGCCTGAAGTAAGCCGCCCGCTCGCTGCGCCTGTCAGACTCCACGTCTTGGCGTGGCGTGATCACATGCAGCCCGCCGACACCCTTCCGGATCAAGCGCTAGGTGTTCAGGTAGTTCAGTTTGGCGCCGGGTCGCTCCCATTCCATGGAGACCAGTCGACCGCTGGTCGAGAGGGTGATGAAAGCCGTCTTCAGATCGGGCCCGCCGAAGCAGATGTTGGTGGTGGCACGATCAGGCATTGGCACATGGCGCACGCTTCTGCCGTCAGGCGAGATGACCGTGATGCCGCCCTTGGTGATCGTGGCTATGCAGACATTGCCGGCGCTATCGACGGCAAGCGAGTTGAAGCTGCAGAATTCCGTCATGGCGGTCACGAGCCGGCCGCCGGCGTATGAGGGCGAGGGGGCTCGCTTGACTTCGCCAGGGCCGGCGAGCTCGAAAGCCCAGAGCCGTGCCGTCGTACTCTCGGCGACGTAGAGGGTGGCACCGCCTGGCGACAGCCCAATGCCGTTCGGCGTCAGCATCGGAAAGGCGATCTCGCGAATGAAACTGCCGTCCGCCCTGGCGTAGCAGACGGCGCCGCGATCCATGTCGCGGTCGCGGGTCTTGCCGAGATCAGTGAAGTAAAAGCCGCCATGCGCGTCAAAAACGAGATCGTTGGGCCCGTTCAGCCGATGCATGTCGCTCTCGCGATAGAGAACGTCGACAGTGCCGGTCGCAAGGTCCACAGCCTCGATGCGCCCGCCGGCGTAGTCCTTGGCCGGCAAGGTCGGTCTCAGCCCGTGCTGATCCTCCCGCCATTCGAACCCGCCGTTGTTGCAAATGTAGCAGCGCCCGTCCGGTCCGATGGCGGCGCCGTTCGGGCCGCCCCCCGGCTGCGCGATGACGGTCTTCTTGCCATCGGGTGATACGCGGGTGAGGGCGCCCTTCGCGATCTCGACCAGAACGACCGAGCCGTCCGGCATCGCGATGGGCCCCTCCGGAAAGCGAAGTCCGTTCGCAATCTCGCGCATAGCTGACCCCGTGTTTCTGCTCGCGGCGTGTTGTAGTGTAGCGCCAAGGCAGCGCAAGCAGCGCCATCGCCGTCCGAGGCCGTGAAATGGACATTACGGACGCCCGGCCGCCGTCGCGTGGGCAAACCGAAGCGGGTGCCATCGATTGCGATCTGCATCCCGTCGTTCCCAATCTTCGGGCGCTTTTGCCTTACCTGGAGGACCATTGGCGGGACATGGTAGTCCAGCGCGGCGTGCATGAGCTGGAACTCGATCGGCTATCCGCTCAATGCACCGCTCTCGTCGCGACCTGACTGGCGCCGCAAGGGGGGCAAAGCCGGTATGGAACGTCGAGGCGATGGGGCGGGAGGCGCTCGATGCTTTCGGCCTGGCGCGCGGCATCCTGAACCCGCTCTATGGCGCCCATCTCATCTTCAGCGAGGATATGGGGGCGGGCTTCTGCCGTGCGATCAACGAGTGGGTGCGTCGCGAATGGCTCGACAGCGACGGACGGCTCGCCGCCTCTATCGTCGTGCCGGTGCAGAGCCCCGAACTCGCCGTCGCCGAGATCGAGCGCTGCGCCTCCGACCGGCGCTTCGTGCAGGTCTTGCTCATGGTGTCGGGCGAGACGCCGCTCGGCCGGCGGCAGCATTGGCCCATCTACGAGACCGCACAGCGGCTCAAACTGCCGATCGGCATTCATGCCGGTTCGAGCTACCGGCATCCGGTGACACCGGTTGGCTGGCCAAGTTATCTTAGCGAGGACTATGCGTCGCAAGCCACTGCATTCCAGTCGGCCCTCACCAGCCTTGTATGTGAGGGGGTCTTCAACAAATTCCCGGACCTGCGCGTTGTGCTTATCGAGTTCGGGTTTCACCTGGCTCGCCGCCTATTTGTGGCGCCTGACGAAGTATTGGCGGGGCCTGCGCATGGAGATCCCCTGGGTTGACCGGCCACCTATCGATATCGTCCGCGAGCGCGTGCGGCTGACGTTGCAGCCGGTCGATGCGCCCCCGGAGGCGGAACAGCTCACGAGGCTCTTCGAGCACCTCGGATCGGACGAATTGATCCTGTTCTCGACCGACTACCCCCACTGGCAATTTGACGGCATGGATGTGCTGCCGAAGGGCTTGCCGGAGGCACTCAAGCGCAAGATCATGGTAGAGAATCCAGCCGCCACCTATGGACGGCTCAACGTGGAGACGGTGTCATGAACGTCCAAGTTCGCGACCGGAAACTCACGTCCGCACCGACTGCCTCGAAGACGGCGATTGCCGACTGCGACATCCACCCGGCGGTCAAATCCATCGAGAAAGACTTCTACCCTTTCCTCGAAACCCGCTGGCAACGGCATTTCGAGACCTACGGCACCGTCGCTCGCCAGGGCTTCCTGAGCGGCCCCGCCTATCCGAAGGGCCAGCCGGACGCTTCCCGGCGCGACACCTATCCACCCGGGGGCGGCAAACCCGGGTCCGACCTGGCGTTCATGCAGGCACAGCACCTTGACCGATACAATGTGCAGCTCGGCATCCTCAATCCGCTGCGCAGCGGCCAGGGAATCCAAAACGCCGACTTCTCCAACGCGCTATGCGCCGCAGTGAACGATTGGCAGATCGCCGAATGGACCTCGAAGGAGCCTCGGCTCAAGGGCTCCGTGCTGGTCAACTATGAGGACGGCGTGGCTTCGGCCGCGGAGATCGCGCGCCGCGCGGGCGATCCGAACTTCGCCCAGGTGCTGACCCTGAGCCGCACCGGCGATCCGTTCGGCCAGCGCCGCTATTGGCCGATCTTCGAAGCGGCCCAGGATGCCGGGTTGCCCGTCGCGGTACACGCCTTTGGGTATGGCGGCTATCCGATCACCGCCGGCGGCTGGCCTTCCTATTACATCGAGGAGATGGTGGGCCATGCCCAAGCCTCCCAGTCGGTGCTCTCGAGCGTCGTGATGGAGGGCGTGTTCGAGCGCTTCCCGCAGCTCAAGCTGATCCTCGTCGAGGCCGGCTTCGCTTGGCTTGCCCCCCTCGCGTGGCGGCTCGACAAAGTGTGGGCTCGGATGCGGGACGAGCTACCTCACGTGAAGCGCCCGCCGTCCGAATACATCCGTGAGCACGTGTGGGTGACGACGCAGCCCATCGAAGAGCCGGAGCCGCGGCGGCACCTCATCGACAGCATCGAATGGATCGGTTGGGACCGTCTGCTGTTCGCGACCGATTATCCGCATTGGGATTTTGACGATCCGGAACGTGCGCTGCCGGTGCCCCTCGACGACGTCAGGCGCCGCCAATTCTTCTTCGACAACGCCGCAAAGGTCTATGGGCTCGCTTGATGGCCAAGCACATCGTGGCGGCGCTCGCCGAGCTGCCGCCCGGTAGCCGCAAGCGCGTGGAAGTGGCGGGCAGGCCGATCGCCGTGTTCAATATCAACGGCGAGTTCTTCGGCATCCTCGACCGGTGCCCCCACCAAGGCGGCAGTCTTTGTGAAGGCCGTCTGATCGGCCTCGTGCAAGCGGACGAACCCGGAAAGTACCGCTATTCACGTCCCGGCGAGATCCTGCGCTGCCCCTGGCACGGCTGGGAGTTCGACGTGCGCACGGGCAAATCCTACTGCGAGCCCGCTCGCATCAGGACCAAAACCTACGACGTTGACGTAGCGGCCGGCCGCGCCGTCATGGAGGGGCCCTATGTGGCCGAAACCTTCCAGGTGAGCGTCGACCAACAATACGTCGTGGTCGAATTGTAAGCCCCGGTAACGGGCGCTCGCCTCTTTCGCCCGAGTCTTCCCTTGACCTCGAGCCCCGCTCTGCGCGAGCCTAGGGCGGGGGGAAATGGGGAACTCATGCGCAGAGCGATTGCTGGTGTTGCGTTTGTAAGTGCGTTTCTGTTCGCGTTTCCGGCAACGGCAGCGCGAAATCAGGCCCCGGCCCAAAACCCCTTGAGCGGGCTGTTCGAATTCTTCCGCATGGGCGGCTCCCCGTCCACGCGCGCGGTGGTCCGGCTCGACAGATACGCCCCCGGCACGGTGGTGATCTCGACCAGCCAGCGGCGGCTCTACTACGTGCTCGGCGGCGGCCGCGCTGTTCAGTATGCGGTGGGAGTGGGGCGCGACGGTTTCACGTGGGGAGGCACCAAGACGGTCAGCCTGAAGCGCGAATGGCCCGACTGGCGCGCCGCCTGATCAGATGCTGAGGCGACGACCCGATTTGCCGCGTTACATGAAGGGCGGCATCGACAATCCGCTGGGCGCCCGTGCCATCTACCTGGGATCGAGCCTCTACCGCATCCACGGTTCCAACGAGCCGGAGACCATTGGCCAAGCGGTGTCGTCGGGCTGCATCCGCATGACCAACCGCGATGTGGTCGACCTCTACGATCGGGTGAGGATCGGCACCAAGGTGGTTGTGCTGCGGTAGCGGACATCCGATCGGCTTCAACCGTCAACGGACCTGCGCGGCGATGGTTTGGCGACGCGGTCTTCCGAACCCCTGATCCCCGGAGGAGCTCATGATAGGCCTGTTTGTCACCATCAAGCTCAAGGACGGCAAGGAACAGGAATTTGTCGACGCCGCCAAGCAGCTGCTGGCCGAGGTCACAGCGAAGGAGAAGGGTTGCCGGCTCTATGTCCTGTTCAAGGGCGAACCGCCGCTCACCTACCACTTCATGGAGCGGTACGCTGACCAGGCCGCTCTTGATGCCCACCGAGCTACCGAACACATGAAGACGATCGGCCCGAAGATGGGCGCCTGTTTCGACGGCCGGCCGCAAATCACCCGCATGATCGACGTTTAGTCGTCGCCAATCCGGGGAACGTTGCCGAATGCGTCGCCTCAGCTTGACAGGCAAGCGGCGGCGCCGTTAAGCCAGCCCGGTCCCGGCGGATGAGGCGCCGCCATGCGGGGGCGTAGCTCAGTTGGTTAGAGCGCCGGCCTGTCACGCCGGAGGCCGCGGGTTCGAGTTCCGTCGCTCCCGCCATTATTTCAAGGGCTTGCGCGGCGTGGGTCATTTGTGCACCCCCGCTGACCGGCCTCCATGATGCTCCGCAAGATGGCGACGTTGCGTGTCGCCCATCGCATGGTTGAGGTTCAGTCATTCTGGCCATCGTCGCGGCGCTGCCGCCGGCGGTAGAACAGACCTCCCGCCTGTTCATTCAATAACCTCGTCGGCGCGGGCGAGCAGGGCGGGTGGGAGGGTCAGGCCGAGTGCTTGGGCAGTCTTGAGGTTCACCACAAGTTCAAACCGGCTCGCCTGCACGACCGGCAAATCCTTTGGATCAGCACCCTTGAGAAGACGGTCAATGTAGGAAGCACCGTTGCGATAGTTCTCCCGGATATCCGGGCCGTAGGACATCAGCCCCCCTGCGACAACGTAAAGCCGATGCTCATACATAACCGGTAGGCGATGGCGGGCTGCAAGCTCTGCCAGCTGTTCGCGGAATCCAACGAGCAGGAAATCATAGTGCACGATCAAGGCATCGCAGTCCCTTAGGCTCGCAATGACGTCCGGTAGTTTTGCCTGAGCACCGACCTCAACACGTTGGATGTCGGCGCCCATGCCTGCAGCCGCCTCTGCTGCGTCTGCCCAAAGGGGGGCCACGCCGACATTCGTTGGGTTAAGAATATACGCCAGCCGACGAGGCCGGCGTCCCAGAAGCTCCGTGATAATCTCCAACCGCTTGCCTGACAGAAGCTGAGGAGCTTGCAGGAAGCCTGTAATGTTCCGGCCCGGTCGAGTAATATTTTCGACGAGACCAGCGATGACTGGATCAACAGCAATTTGCATGAACACGATAGGGATTTTCGCAGTCTCGGCTTGAAGCGCTCTGGCTTCCGTTATGCCAGTGCAACCAATTACGTCAGGACGAGTCGCAACAATTTCTGCTGCCAAACGAGGAAGACGAAAAGCGTCGCCCTGCGCGTGGCGCTCTTCAATCTCCAGGTTGTCCCCAAGCCTCCAACCTAGCTTATCCAAAGTTTGCTTGAGAAAATCGAGGTTTTCGCTTATCCCGCTCGGCCCGCCGGAAAGCCAACCGAGACGATAGCGCTTGTGTGTTTGCGCTGAGGCGAAGCGAACTCTTCCGGCTGATCCCGCAAGGAACCATGCGATGAATGCAGTGATCTGCCGCCTGTTCATTTGATCACCCTCGTTGGCGGACCACTAGGTCTTGAGAGACTGAAGCGCGCAGCGTTCACTCGATCAGTCCTTTGCCACATTTGCAATGCGGGCCGGCACTCCAAACTCCCTGCGACACACCTCAGCAAGCACGGAAATGCCTTCACGAATCTCCGCAACGGTCGGATTCGCAAAACAAAGACGCATGCGGCTTTTGCTGTGAGTCTTGTCCGTCGACCACTCCGCCCCTGGGTTTATGGCGACGCCAGCGTCCAGGGCTGCTTGGTACAACTTCAGGGTATCCACCGCATCAGGCAGCCGCACCCAGAGGAAAATACCACCCCTCGGAACCTCGAACTCAGCGGCCGTGCCGAACTGCTCGTCCAGCGCGCTTAGCAAGACATCCAGCTTGGCGCGTAGCTTCGTCGTTAATCTCGGGACATGCTCCGCAAAGTGAGGCGCGCAAAACTCGGCAAGCACCATCTGTTCAAGCGCCCCGGAACCAGCATCAATCTTCAGAGCGAGAATATGCGAAAGCAGCTGCCAGGGTGCAACGATGTATCCGACACGCAAAGCCGGCGCGATCGACTTTGAGAATGAGCCAATGTAGATGACGTTGCTACTGTTGCTTAGGGCATAAAGAGCCGGCGGCCGACGGCGATCCCAAATCAGATCCGCATAGCAATCATCCTCAAAGATCGGTACGCCGTGCTGTTCGGAAAGGCTCAGCAGTTCCTGTCGCCGCTGTTCCGTCATGATGGTGCCAGTGGGATTCTGCACGGTCGGAATTGTGTAGATGTATTTTGGTTGAATGCGACGCGCCCTGAGTTCAGGTAGTGCCGCGGCAAGCGCGTCCGTACGCATCCCATCGTGGTCGAGGGGGATGCCAACTGCCTTGACGCCAAGCCGAGAGAGCCTCGTTAGGACACCTTGGTAGGTTTCTTGCTCAACAATGACTGTATCCCCGGGAGCAAGCAGTGCGCCGTTGACAAGATCGAGCGCTTGAAGGGAGCCGGATACGATCAGGACGTCTTCGATACTGCAACAGATTCCGGCGTCGCGTCGCAGCTTGCCGACGATGAATTCGCGAAGCGGTATGTAACCTTGGGGTCCGCTTGCCAGCCCGTAATTCGCGAGCGTTCTACCTTCCCGCCTGAGCACCTCGACGGCAGCCTTGATGAGACCATCGACGGGAACCTGGTCCGGATCGTTGTTCCCACCGGTGAAATTGTATCTCGGGGAACCCGTCCACTTTGCAGCAGGCGCCGGCAACCCGGTCGGCAGCAACGGCGTGAAATCAAGATGCCCGCGCATGACTGCCCTTTGGTTGTCCAGCTGGTCTCAGCCGATCTGCAACAGACTAGCCAACGCCTCCTCAGTTCTCTAGCCGGAAAAGGCGCGGCTGCAAGCTGTGGGGTCTGGGCGCCCCGCGATATCCTTGGACTGCACGAGTCTTTGACCAAAGCGAACCTTGGTGGAGGGTCTCATGCGCGTCTGCCTCTCCGCTAGTGGCGGACCGGCGGTGCACGGCTATTCAGTTCTGCAATTTTGTCAGAAGCCGACCCAGAGAGCGTTTCGTATTGTCGTCATGGGCCGGGTGGCAGCACGCGAGGTGGTCGCCGGCGGCCTGATCTGTTCGCGCCCGCCGCAAGCTACGTTGGCGCTCGCTCCATCCCCAAAAGCAGAACGTCGCGCGTGGTCAGGTCACTCGGCAGCCTTGTCCACAAGCGGGCTCAGCTCATTTGCCAGCGCGAATTGGACCCCGCTTTTGTCATCAGCGCTCCCTGAATGCTCGAGACATCTGGTCGGTCAGCGGTCGGAGCAGGTAGTTGAGCGGCGAGCGAGAACCCGCTTCGATGAACACGTCCGCCTGCATGCCGGCCGTGATGCTGACGTTCCGGAGGCGGGCGAGCTCGGCGCTCGCGACGCTGACCCAAACGCCGTAGAACGGCGCCGGCGTATTCGGCTCCTTGGAAACATCGGCCGCGATGCGCGTCAAAGTGCCGTTGAGTTGCGGCGTATTCCTTTGATTGGTCGTGTGCACGCGCACCATCACATGCTGTCCAAGTCGAAGCTGATCTCGATCCTGCGGCGTCACCCTCGCTTCCACGATAAGCTCTTCCTTGGTCGGGACGATGACCATGGCGGGCTCCGCTGCCGTGATGACCCCGCCGACCGTATGGACGGTGAGCTGATGGACCTTGCCGGAGCTCGGAGCGCGAAGCTCGACACGCTTGAGCTGGTCATCGGCGGCGACGCGCCTCTCCGACAGTTCAGCGATCTTCCCCTGGACCTCACGCAGCTCCTTCTGGGTCTCGGCACGGAGCTCCTCGCCAATCTGCAGGATCTGCAACTCGATCTCGGATATTTTGCCCTCCGTTTGCGCGAACGCAGCCGTGAGCTGCCCCTTCTGTCCTGTGAGATTGACGGCTTGGCGTTCGAGCCCGTTCAGTCGCACCAGGGGGATCAACTGCTTTGCATAAAGCTCGCGGACCCCTTTCAATTCCTCGACAATGAGCTGCGCTTCTCCCGCATTCGCTTCCAGCTGAGAGCGCAAACCGAGGCCCTCATTCTGAAGTTGAACGATCCGCTTGGCGAGCTGGGCGCCATGACCTTCACGGGCGGATCGCCTTGCTTGGAATAGCTTGCGTTCAGCGGCGACGATGCGGGTAACTTCAGGATCAGCCAGTCGACCGGACAATTCGGGCGGGACTTCGATTTCGCGTTGCCCGTCCCGCTCGGCTTCAAGTCGAGCTTTGCGGCCGACAAGCTCGTCGAGCTGTCTAGAGATGACCTGAAGATTGGCGCGGGTAACAGTCTCATCCAGCCGAATGAGGAGGTCGCCTTCCGAGACTTGGTCGCCTTCGCGCACCAACAGCTGGCTAACAACCCCACCGGTCGGGTGTTGAACCTTCTTGACGCTGCCATCCACGACGAACTGGCCGGGACCAATCACGGCGCTCGACATCGTGGTCGCAATCGACCAGAAGCCCAGCGTGCCGCCAAAGACGGCGATGAACGTGAGGCCACGGCGCCAGAGACGCTGCAGCGCAACGTCGTGACTGGGTTCCTTGTCGCGAGACGGGACAAAAACCTCCACGACGTTTCGTGCGACGGCGGGAAGTTTCGTCGTGGCGGTGATCACAGACTTCACGAGGGCTGTAACTTCGGGGCGCAAAACCGCGAGATGGTGTTTGTCCCGCTCCATATCGCGGTTTGCGTCGTTGCTGCCGATTGAATTGGGATTCAAGGGAGCGGGGGTGTCGTCACTGCCGCGGATATCCAATTCCTGCAAACGCGGCTCGACGCGAAGGCGAGGGGGCTCGGTTCCGCATAGATCGCCGTTGCGGAGCAAGCCTCCGGCGTGAAGCGGGTGCCGAGGCGACGCGCTCGCCCTGGCTGCGTCAGGGGGCTCATGCGTCAGCATGATCCTGCCGCGCAGGCGCGCCTCCCTTTCCCGATAGGCCTCGAGCAGAAAGTCCTCTGAAGGCTTCGTTCGCGGGATTGCGCCGCGGCGATGGCTGATGCACAGATGTTCGACGGTCCATTCTGCTCTGCCCCCTAGGCTGTCTCTCGTACCGGCTCCTCCGCTACGGACGGGTGCTGGCGTCCGTGCGGCGTCATTCGTTGCATGACCTCCTTTTTCTGACCGAAGGCCTGTAGCCTCCCAGCGATCATCACGGCAACGAGGTCCACCCCGGCGAGAGCCGTCGGGCGGTGCGTCACCACGACGACGATGCCGCGCCGTCGACGCACGCTTAGAATTGCATCGACGAGCGCGTCCTCACCCTCAGAGTCGAGGTTCGAGTTCGGCTCGTCCAGCACAACAATGAACGGATTTCCGTAGAGCGCGCGTGCCAAACCGATCCGCTGACGCTGACCCCCCGATAGCGCCGCGCCATCATCGCCGACGCGGGTTTCGTAGCCTTGTGGCAAGCCCAGGATCATGTCGTGTGCCGCAGCGTCGCGGGCCGCTTGGATGATGACGTCGGCGCCTGCATCGGGGGCGAAACGAGCGATGTTCGCGGCAACCGTGCCGTCGAACAGCTCCACACCCTGAGGCAGATAGCCGATGTGTGCACCGAGCTTGTCGCCGTCCCATTGATCGACGGGGGCGCCATCGAGGCATACCTTTCCCCTGGCGGCCGGCCAAACGCCGATGAGGGCGCGTGCAAGGGTCGATTTCCCTGCGGCGCTCGGCCCGATGATTGCAAGGCCCTGTCCGGCTTCGAGCTCGAAGGAAACGCCTTGGACGATTGGTTTCAATTGGCCGGGCGCGGTGACATAGACACCATCGAGCGAGAGCCTGAGCTCGGGGGCTGGAAGCGCCAGCATGCATTCCGGCTGCTTCTGCGCCGAGAGCAGGGTGCGGAGTCGGCCAAATCCTTGACGCGACGCAACGAAGCCGCGCCAGTTGGCCACCGCCACTTCGATAGGCGCGAGCGCGCGGGCGGTGAGGATCGATGCGGCAATCATCGCCCCCATTGAGACCTCGCCGATGATCGCCAGGTAGGCTCCAACGCCAAGCACCGCCGACTGCAGCACGGCGCGGAATACCTTGGCCAGCGAGCCGATGCCGCTGGCTGCATCGCTGGCCTCGAGACCGTGAGCTGCATAACGCGCATTGGCGTCGGTGAAGATCCGCGTAAAGACACGCATCATCCCCATGGCCTTGAGAGCTTCGGCGTTTCGGAAACTCGCCTCGGCGATCACATGCCGAGCAGCGCCGCTGTATGTCGCCGCCATCGTAGGAGCGCGAGTGCGCAGATCCGTCAGAACCGTAAGCACAACGATGACCAGGCCGCCAACGATGATGAGCCAGCCCAATACCGGATGCATCATGTAAGCGACGATGAAAAAGATGGGCATGAAGGGCATGTCGAACATGGCCGTCGGACCGGAGCCGGACAAAAATTTCTGGACCTGATCCAGGTCGCGAATGGCCTGGGTCGCGACGGCGGGGCGCATTCCATTGAGCGCCATCGCGGCGCCTGCGACGTAGACTCGATCCATCAGCGATTCGCTGAACTTTGCGCCGACGCGCGCCAGCATGCGACTGCGAAGAGCGTCCAGCACGCCGAGGAGGAGGTATGCCGCCAATGCCAGCATCGAAAGGAAGACAAGCGTCGAGATGCTGCGGCTGGCCAAAACCCGATCCGATACTTGCAGCATGTAGAGCGAGCCCGTTAGGCCGAGCAGATTCACGCAAGCGGAAAATACGGCAATGCCCATAAACGCCGGGCGGCAGCGCGTAAGCGCGGTAAGGACTTCGTCGCCCGGAGCCCCAACGTTGACGACTGGCGAAGGCGCAAGCATGTCAAAAAGTCTCTTTGCAATCGATCACAATGCTTCCCCCGCACGTTGCGCCATGTTCGCCCCTACCCACGCCTCGATTGTCCTCGGTCATTCTGCGGCTGCCTCGCGACGATGAGCGAGAGAAAGCATATGGGAGGATCAAACGTTCGCCGACGGAAGGGTGAGCGCAACAATTTGCCGAACTCTGCGGAGACCTGAAGGCGCTTGTGCGGCAAGCCGCTCCAAAGTCGAAGCCACAAAACGAACGCGTTCTTAAAATCGCCGCAGGTCGGCAACGGGTTTGCCGCGGCTCGGTCCTGCTGTCGGCGTAGTTACCCGCTCACCTCGACATTGCTGGAGGAGTCACGCTTCCGTTCTTTTTCTGCGAGCGCCGCACGGCGTGGCGCCCGTTTGTGCTTGAGTCGCGTTGCGTTCGGGAGGCGCTCATGCGTGTGTTGATCGTCACAGTCGCGGTTGTCGCATCTTCTCTGCCCGGATTCGCGCAATACCAGGGCATGACCATTGAGCAATGTCGTCGCATTTCCGATTCACAGCAGCAGTTGACGTGCCTTGGCCAAGTCCGCCCGCTTCCGACCGGACGATCGGGCGTCGACCCATTCACCCCGGTCTTGCTGCCGTCGATCGTTCAATCGATCGCGGAGCTCGCGCCGGTAGCGTCCGAGCGCCGTTCGAGGAACAATCGTCAACGCTTCGTCGATAGAGCATCGTCGCCAGAGGAGTGAGGCGGCGGTCGCCGCTCGAACTCGGCTCGCTTGGCTTGCACAACTGAAATAGAGAACATCTTCGCGTCGCTACGCGTGGAGTGCGCGACGGTTTCGGCTCGTCGACTTTTCATCACGGTCGCAAAAGCGCCGCAGCTTGGCAGAACGTTTGCCGCGCCACGGTCGTGCTGTCGGCCCAATCAGAACTCTTTCTTGCGACGCGCGGGAGGAGTTTTCGCCTCGGATCCTCCCGGAGCGAAATGCGTTGCGTGAGGCAAGTCAACCGATGGGGTGAAGCGATGTATCGATTTAACTGGGCAGGGCTGTTCAAGAGCAGTCGCTTCGAGGATTTCTTGAATGACTACATGGCGCAATTGATGGGCGGTAGCGCCGAGCACGATCACTTGAACGGTACGACCGGCAACAACGTTCTCTACGCCGGGGCCAGTGCGGACGCTCTTGCGGGCATGGCCGGTAACGATGTTCTGAATGGCGGCACCGGTGACGACAAAGTCTGGGGCGGGTCCGGCAATGACAACCTCAGCGGTGGCAGCGGCGCCGACCTGCTGATCGGCGGGTTCGGTGCCGACCGGATGGATGGTGGCCGTGGCAACGACGTGCTGCTCAGCCGCTCCGATTCCGGCGAAATGGTAGCGGCGCAAAATGGAACAACGCAGATCTACGCCAAGGAAACGGCAGCCTTCACCGCCGTCAACGACACGATGGTCGGCGGGGCCGGTGCCGACACGTTCCGCTTCGAGCTCCAGGTCAATGCCAAAGATGAGATCGTCGCCAAACATGTCAACGATGACGGGACCATCGACTGGGTTGGGGTGACGGGCGAAAACAACAACGTTCACGACCATTGGGTGGATGGGTTCGGCAACGATGTGATCCGCGACTTCAATCGCGCCCAGGGCGACAAGATCGAGCTCTCCGCTCATACGGGCGAAGTCAAGTCGATCCAACATCTCGACAGCAATGGCGATGGCAGGAACGACTACAGCGTGATCACGGTCATCAGCCAGCAGGGTGCGGCTGGCGCGCACGACGAGGATCCGCTCGGCACGATCACCGTCTACGGCAACCTCGTCAAGGCGAGTGATATTGTCACTGACCAGACCGTCTACGGCGCATACGAGCGCATTGATACGTTGCCGGCGGGCGTGCACTTCCAGCTCGAAGACGACGGCATCCTGCCGAATGGGGGAAGCGACGGCGGCCATCACAATATGTAGGGTGCTGTTTGGGGCTGGCGGAACGAGAGTGACGTGAGACTGCATCGTGCGACAAGGGCGGGGATCTTCCCCGCCCTTGCTGTTCTTCCGGCACCGCGCCGAGCGTTGCTGGACGCATTTCTCCAAATATCGCTAGGAGTGCAGCGCGTTGCTCGGCGACGCGCGCGAACCGTCAACCAGCGCAGCATCGAGAACCGCGCGCGTACGCGCCGCCGGCGACTGTATCTGTGAGTCGCCTCGAAGCCAGCTCGTCGCCCGCGCCAGCAAGCCATCCTCGCCCCCGCCGCTCGGCACAAATGCGTCCGCATACCACCGTGCGCCGGCCGCCTTGGCTACGGCCGTGATCCGCTCGACAAGAGGCGAGGGGCCAGCAGCATAGACGACGTCATGCGCGTTGAGCGGGGGCAGGTAGCCGACAGGCGACCCCGCGCGAATGACGGGAGTCGTCGGCTCCTCGACGTCCGTGACCGGAATGATGGTGACGTTCGGGCAGGCCGCGAGCCGCCAAAGCGCCGGGATCATGTAGAGCGAAGCGAGCGAGCGAGCGCCGACGACCAGGATGACCTCCCGCTTGGGGTTTTCACGCATGGCCGCTGCGGCAATCGACCAGATCGGCGCGAATCCCGTCCCGCCCGCAACCAGGACCAAACGGTTATCGAGGCCGCTCCTGAAATAGGCGGAACCGAACGGTCCCTTGAGCTTCACCCGGTGTCCTTTTTCGATGGCGGTGCCGAGCGCCGCGGAAACGTGCCCGCCTGGGATCCGTCTCACGTGGAGGTGGATCGTGCCGTCGTCGTCGGAACGGTCCAATGAAACGGTGGGACTGTAGCATCGGGTGGCGAACCTCCGGAACTGAACCTGGAGGTACTGACCAGGCAGGTACTCGACGGACTCTTGAGGGTCGATGCAAAGCTCGACAATGTCGGGCGCGAGAGGTTTCAACGCGGCTACGCGTCCGTCCGTCACCGCGAGCTCGGGCAGGTCTTCGATTTCGACTTCGATTTCGACGTCGGAAATGACTTCGACATTGGCAGGCTTTTACCTCCTGCTCATCCCCTTCGCCAAACAGTTCGCCGGCAACAACGCGCACGCAGCAGCTTCCGCAGTAGCCAACACGGCAGTCGTGCGGAATGTGAATGCCATTCATGAGCGCGGCATCCAGGAGCAAGTCGCCGTGCCGGGCCAGGAACTGCTCGCCATTGACCGTGACTTGATGGGTCTTACGCATTTCATTGCACCTCGAGCCGAATTGGTCGGATATGTCGCGTGTGGCGGATTTGGGAATGGTCGAAAGCGGCGACGCGCATGAACACGCCGCTGGCAATCCGGACGTCATTGGGACTTCCCGTGTCGAGGCGACGTGCGACCTCGATTGCCCAGCGTCCTGCCGCCCACCGTGCCGCGCAGCGAACATCGGCGCGGTCGCCGGAATACGCGCCCTTGATGATCACGCCGGGGATCACGGTGTTGACCGAAAACAGAGCGTCGAGCCTTGGCGAATATGGAACCGTCTCGTCTTCAGTCATCCACCATCTGGCGCCATCGCTCTCGCCGACATCTGGATTGACGTCGAACCGTCCCATGGCGGACCACGTCGACCACCAATCCTTGGGGAGCCGCTTCGGCTGAATTAGGCTGCCATAGCCACTGGGGCCTGGTAGTTCGAAGTTGTCTTCGAAATTTGCCGTGCCGGGATCTGGCGCGAACCCACCCTTGTAAGGTCTGCGTCCCTCGGCCTCGTCTTTGCTCGGCTCGGCCGGTGGTCCGAAATGTCCGTCATCGACGAAGCCCAGCAGACCGCCGCGGGTCGCATGCCACTGCCAAACATCGACGATTCCACCATCCGTGGTGTAGTGCAGGCCGCGTCCGGAAGGGGACATCGGCTTGCCTTCGAGCGGCGCCCGGCCGGCATGAAAGGTCCGATCGCCCGCCAGTAGCGCTCCACTGGTCGTGAGCATGACGGAAAATTTGTCCTCGTAGTATTCATGCTCGTCTGCCAGGTCGTAGTTGCCTTGAACGACGTACCAGCCATCCTTTCTCTTGATGAGAGGAAGATGCTTCAGGGATCTCGTCGGATCGCTCCAAACAAAGGAGAAATACGCCGTCGTGCCATCATGCACGGCGCGGATCTGGACTTCGGATGCGCTTTCTCCGCCAAAGTTGGCACCCTGGTTGGTCAACACCGCTATGGGGCGGGCCAATCTCCAGATAGCGTCGGAAAGATCGCCGTCGAGTACTGGCGCTTCGGATGCTGTGATGCGACGGATATCGAGTTGATCTCGCATCGCCGCCTGGTCGACGATTGTCACCATGGTCGCGCCGATGACGCCGACGCCCATCGCCACGGCAAGCGGATGCGCGTTGAGCGTGACATCCCGCGGCTTCAGGTGGCGAGCTTGAGATCGCGGTTCTTTCGGCGGCCCGGCACTGGGGCGCCGGTCAGCTGGAAAGGGGCGTCCGACAAGTCGTTCCCTGCCGGCCACAGCTTCGAATGAATTGAGTGGGGGTGGTGGCAGCGGCAGCGGGCCGGGCCGAAATATGCGCATGAGCTGGCCCGCGCCGCCAACGGCCAAATGTGCCGCGATGTGTCCGACCGAGCCCACGATAAGGACCCAAGTGCCGAAGCGGTGCAGCTCGACGACGGCGCCACCATGACCAAGGTACATCAAGAACCCGCTCGCAAGCTGTGCCAGTAGCGTCAGCAGGAGAAGCCAAGTCAGAATAACGTTGATCCCACTCCACCTGGCCGGACCGGCGCGGGCGATGCCCATCAAGCGGACGCGGTCGGGAAGAATGCGACGCGCGAGGCCAGCCCGGCGAAGGTAGATTGCGTAGGCAAGCGCCAGAGCAAAGAGTGCGACCGCCGCCGGCATGTGCGCGCTCCACACGATCGACGTAGGCAGGACGCCGTCGAGCCAATTCAGCCATGCGAAGTCGAACGGTGAAACGGTGGCAATCCGCAAGCCGGTGACGACGCTAACCGACAGCAGGGCGACCAGAGCCCAGTGCAGGACGATGGTGCCGAGATCGGTCCTTGGGTTGGCGCGGCGACTCATCACGCCCCTCGTGGTCAGTGCGATCGCTCGGTGAGACGGCAGTCACCGCCGCCGACCGTTCGACGGTCGTCGCTAGCGATGATCTGAAAGCCTTTGCGCGATTCCGGATGGGATCGTGCGCAAGAAGCCAGACCGATCAGGGGGAGATTGATGAACCCGCTCGTCGCGTGACTCCGGCGGCCCACCTGCGGATGCGGATTGAACACATGTGACTACCCTCCTCACGCACGAACACACCGCGACACTTCAGAGGTCGCGGACTACGACGCGGCAACGAACCCCGCCACTTGCCTTCGAAAAGAATATCGCCCTCGCTTGGAAAGGGAGTCAGCAGCTTGCTTGCGGGTTTGCCCCAGACCGTATTCGCTAATGATGGATTATGGCCGTTTGCTGATGCTGATGAGGTGCAAATTGGATCGGCGATGTAAAGTGGAGCGCGACGCAGGGTGTTCCGACTTTGACCGTTCTGGAACACCCCTGGGGCTGCGATCTTCGGAACTTACCTTTGATGGAGAGTGAAGTGCTGTGCTGTCACGCCGGAGACCGCGGGTTCGAGTCCCATCGCGCCCGCCACTATTTCCAGCGGTTGCCGAGTGTCGCGGGGTGATCCCCGCTCGACCCGGCAGCTACGGAGCGGTCGGCAACTTCGCAATCGCGCCACGCCCTCTCCGATCGACGGGGGAGCGCGATATCCTCGCAGCTCTCGGCCGTAGTGCAGAGCCGCCGCCGCGCCTCTTCAGGATCGAGGACGGCTGAGGCCTGCGAAATCCCGGCACTCCCACCCATCGGTTCGGTGCGCATGGCAGCACGACGCGTGGCCCGCTGGCCGTCCGGCGCATCTCGGCGCAACGCCGCCGTCGTGCCCTGATCCGCAATCCCGTCCGGCCGATTTAGTGCCGCGTTGATCGACGCTCCGACGAGGACAAGCGCAGCGACGCAGAGATACAGACCAAATGGCCAATAGGCGGCGAGACCGGGCCTGTGGATTGCGCGCATCTGCCGGGCCTGCTCCAATCGAGCTTCAATTGTCGCACGGGTTTCGTACTGGATTGCTGAAATCGCCCACGATGATCCTCCTGGGGGTGCCTCGGGTCGATGACGGCCAGGAGTGTTGATCCACCCGGCCCGCGAAAGCGTCATCTGGACGGATGATGCCGCCTGCGTCGCGGGCTGTATGTGAGGGCGCTCACTAGCGCCTTTGCGATTCCAAGGATTCGAATTCGCGCCCCTTTGGCGAGCGCATCGCGGGGCACAAACAAAAAAGCCCCTCTCCAAGGGAGAGGGGCCGCAGACGTAGTTGTGTGAGCCGGAAGTGGTCGGCCTACCAGTAGCCGTATCGGGGACCGAAGCTGAAAGTGATGCCAGGCCCATAATAGCGCGGGCCGTAGTATCCCCAGCCCGGACCATAGTAGCGACGCGGGCCGTAGTAGCCATAGTACCCGTAACGGCGCGTATGCCAGCAGCGGCCCCAGGCGTTGCAGACCAGCCGGGCCTTTTCCACGTTGTTGTCGGCAGACGGCATCGGCGCAATCGGCATGGCCGATGCCGAAGTGCCGGCGAACAGGCCGCCCACAAGGAGGGCGCCGACAATGAGCGTCCGTCTCATGGAAACCTCCTGAGATGTTGATGCTGGACGTTCAACGTTCAGGCTACTGACCCGGTTCCGGTTAGGGGTACAACTCAAGCGTGCGGGGGTCCTGACGCGCAAGATCAAAACAGCTCGCAAGCTTGTGACAAAGCCCGTCGGAGCCCGTCCTG
This sequence comes from uncultured Alphaproteobacteria bacterium, assembly GCA_963812775.1. GTDB lineage: Bacteria > Pseudomonadota > Alphaproteobacteria > Rhizobiales > Beijerinckiaceae > CAWEWH01. The sequence goes on along the minus strand of CAWEWH010000007.1, from coordinate 972,108 downwards.
CGACCTTCGCTATAGTGGTCGGTGCTCTCGTAAACAAAGTGGAGGAAACACATGAAGGGAATGATCGCGGGGTTGAGCTTGTTGGTGCTCCTGGTTTCAGGGGCGACAGCCCAAGTCCCGCAATACGGGCCGGACGTAACGTTGCAACAGGCCAAGAAGGCCATCGCGGCCGGGCAGGCGGAGGCGACGAAGAACAATTGGCCAGTCGCCATCGCCATCGTGGACAACCACGGTTTCCTGGTCGCGTTCGAGAAGATGGAGAATACGCAGACCGGCAGCGTACAGGTGGCGGTCGACAAGGCCGTGTCATCGGCGATTTACCGGCGTCCGACGAAGGCCTTCCAGGACGCGGTGGCCGGCGGCGGGGCGGGGCTACGTTCGCTGAATTTGCGTGCAGCGTCTGCGATTGACGGCGGCCTGCCGCTGATGGTCGGCGGCAAGATCATCGGCGCCATAGGAGTGTCTGGGGTGACAGCCGATCAGGACGGCATGGTCGCGAAGGCCGGAGCCGACGCCGTCCAATAGCCGAGCACGGCGGGAGCGGTCTGTCTCACGCCGCTCCCGCCAGGATGCTTGCGGCGGTCTCGCGCAACTTGGCCTTCTGGATCTTGATGCCGTTGGGGCTGGGCGTTGTCGGGAAGGCGTCGACGGCAATGATGCGAGCCGGAACCTTGTAGCGCGCGAGCCCGGTCTCGCAATGGGACTTGGCGGCCGCCTCGTCAAGGCGAGCGCCATTCCTCACCGTGACAAAGGCGACTGGCTTGACGCCTGCCGGCGTCGAAACTCCGACGACTTGAGCGCCTTCGATGGCAGGATGGCGCTGCAGAAATGCTTCGATCTCGGCTGGCGCCACGAGGAATCCCGAGAGACGCAGCACATCGCCCATGCGTGTCTCGAACACAAAACTGCCGTCATCGAGCAGCCGGCCGAGATCCCCGGTGCGGACGAAACCGTCCTCCGTCATGGCGGCCGCCGTGGCGGCTTCGTTTCCAAAATACTCCTTCATCAAGCTCGGCCCTGAAACCTCAAGCTCACCGCTTTCGTTGACGCCCATCAGTCGGCCGCTGTCGGGATCGCGCACGCGCACCCGGGCGAGAGGTGAAACCGGCAGACCGCCGGGCAGCGCCCGCCTGGGCCTGGCTTCGTCTTCGTGGCGCCGGGCAAACAGAGCCTGAATCTCGCTCATGCCATAGAGTCCGATGAGCTTCAGGCCGCGCGTCTCGGCGCGCGCCACGAGGTCGCCCAGCGCCGGGTCGAAGGCGGCATAGCCTGAGAACGGGATGCGCGCCAACGCCGCGTCGCCGGCGACATCGAGAAGCCCCGCAACCATGGCGTCGGTACCGTTGAAGGCGGTAATCCGGTGGCGATCGAGGAGCAGGGCTGCTTCCTCAGCATCCCAAGCGGGCTGCAGCACCAGCGTCGAATGACCGGCCAGAGCACCCATCGCCTGGGTAAAGCCGAACACACCGCAAAAGGGCAGCGCTTGCAGCACGCTGGTGCGGCGGAACATGAACGGATCGACGACATCGTTGGCGTGTGCCACGATGCTGCGCTGTGTGTGCAGGACGAACTTCGGCGCCTTGGTCGTGCCCGAGGTGGTGAAGATGGCCGAAGGTGAGGCAAGCGCGCCGCGAGCTTCGACACGGGGCGCAGAGCCCGCAAGGGCCGCATAAGTGATGCGCCGCTTGTGCGGTAGCGTGCGGGCGCTCTCCTCCCCGCTCTCTTCTCCTTCGCCACAAAGGATCACCGTCTCCAGGCGGTCGAACGCAGCGGGATCGGCTTGCTCGAGAATGCCGGCGAAGTCGATCCGCCGGAATGACGGATCGACGGCAAGCGCGCGACAGCCCGATCGTTCCACGATGTCGGCCACTTCCGAGCTGCGAAACCGTGTGTTGATCGCAACCGCGATGGCGCCAAGACGCGCCAGGGCCAGATAGAGGGTCAGCCATTCCGGCTGGTTGGGCAGCCACAAGCCAACGCGATCGCCTGCCGCGATTCCAAGCGAGGCGAGACCGCCTGCCAGGCGGGCACTTTCTGCCGAAAGCATGCCGTAGGTGAGGGTGCCTCGCGCATGTGCGAGCGCCGGGTGTTCCGGCGGCGCGGAAGCGACGAGGGCGCCGAGCGACGAGGGGAGCGGCATGCCCGCAAGTATGCTGAGCCGGCGGCACGCTGCCAAGGCATGCCGCAGAAAGCCGCTTCCGGCTTGCGTCTGAGCCGCGGGTCTCGCATCTTGGGGACGGATCACTGCACACAAGGCGAGGAACGCATGACCTCGGGCATCCCAGCCGAAGACTGGATCGCGCATCATGCGCGCTTTGCGCCATGGGCGGAGGCGTCCCACGACCTCGCCTCCAATCGCCGCTTCACCTATGAGCAGCTTGACCGGCGCGTGCAGCGCGTAGCGCTGTGGCTTCGGGCGAGCTTTGGTGTGAAGCAGGGCGATCGTATCGCCGTGCTGTCACACAACGACACCGACGTCTTCGAGCTGCAGTTCGCCTGCCGACGGCTCGGCGCCATCTTCCTGCCCCTCAACTGGCGGCTCGCGGTGCCCGAGCTGGAATTCATATGCAAGGACGCGACGCCCTCCGTCCTCGTGCACGGCGTCGAGTTTGGCGACATGGCGCGCGATGTCTGCCGCCTCGCGGCCGTCCCGCATGCCGCGACCCTCGCCAACGGCAAGTCGAGCGACTATGAGGCGGGAATTGCCTCGGCCACCGGTGACCTCGAGCCGCCGACGCTCGATCTCGATGACACCTGGACCATCATGTACACGTCCGGCACCACGGGGCGCCCGAAGGGGGCGCGGATTACCTACCGTATGTGCGTGTTCAACTCAGTGCATTGCGCCATGACGGTCGGTCTCACGCCGGGGACCAAGAATCTGGTGTTTCTTCCGACGTTTCATACCGGCGGCCTCAATGTCTACGGCAACCCGACCTTTCACACCGGCGGGACCAATGTGGTGATGCGGACCTTCGATCCGGGACACTTCTTGCATCTGCTCACCGACAAGGCGCTCGGTCTCACGCATCTGCTCGGCGTGCCGACCAACTTCCTGATGCTGGCGCAGGAACCAGGCTTTGCGACAGCGGATTTTTCGCACATTGCCTGTATCGGCGTCGGAGGCGCTGCTGCGCCAGAGGCCCTCATCGAGACCTACGGAGCAAAGGGCATCAAGCTGCAGCAAGGGTGGGGCATGACCGAGACCGGTCCAATGGGACTGTTGCTGTCGGGAGAAATGGCCCTGAAGAAAGTGGGCTCGTCCGGCTTGCCGCCACTCTATGTGCGGCTCAAGATTTGCGACCCCGAAGGCAATGAAGTGGGGCGCGGCGAAACCGGCGAGTTGCTCATCCGCGGCCCCAATGTCATGCCCGGCTACTGGAACCGTCCTGAGGCCAACGCCCAGGCGTTCACGGCCGATGGCTGGTTCCATACCGGCGATGCGGCCCGACAGGATGAGGATGGATACTTCTACATCGTCGATCGCTGGAAGGACATGTTCATCTCGGGTGGCGAGAACGTCTATCCGGTCGAGGTCGAGAACGTCATCTACCAGCTAAACGGCGTTCTGGAGAACGCGGTGGTGGGCGTTGCGCACGAAAAATGGGGCGAAGTCGGGCGCGCATTCGTGGTGCTGAAGCCCGGCAGCAATCTCGACGAGGCGGCAATTCTCGGCCATTGCGGCAGTCAGCTGGCCCGCTACAAGGTGCCAAAGGATGTGCGTTTGCTCGAGGCACTCCCGCACAATGCGACCGGGAAGGTGCTGAAGCATCAACTGCGAGGGCTCTGACGCCATCCAGGCCTCAGCACGCCTTGAGAGATTGCGCGGGCCGTTGCGTGGTGCGGCCAAGGGCGCCTCGCGTTGCCAATCGCCGCAACGCGAGGCGGGCTCACGGACTTCAGGCAGCGGCGCGCGCGCCGGCAAGCCCGGCATAGACGCCGCTCTCGAACTTGCCGAACAGCTCGAGCACTTTGCCGTCCGCGAAGGGCAAGAGCTGTGTCAGGATGACGCCGCCGACATTAAGGGTGGGGTCGACCCAGAAATAGGTGTTGGCGAGCCCGGCCCAAGCAAGGCTGCCGGGGCTCCGGCCTTGGGCCGTGCGTTGTGTGTTGATAAGGAAGCTCAGGCCCCATTTCTTGTCCTGTTCGGGATAGAGATCGACATCGTTGGAGTACGGCGGGAGCGCGGTGTTGAGCCGCCCGACATTGAGATCGCCGATGTGGTTCTGACGCATGAGTTGAACCGTCTCGCCCTTAAGGATGCGGTTGCCGTCGAGAGTGCCGCCGTTCAATAGCGCGCGCACGAAACGCAGATAGTCCGGCGCCGTGCCATAGAGGCCGCCCCCGCCCATGTCGAATTCGGGCTCCTGGGGCACCTCAAAGGGGATCGAGGCGAGGGAACCGTCGGGCCCACGTGCGTGCATGCCGACGAGGCGGGCGCGCTGCGCGTCACCGAGCTTGAAGCCGGTGTCCTTCATGCCGAGCGGCGCAAATATGTTGTCCTTCAGGTAGTCGCCGAGCCGGCGGCCGCTCGCCGCTTCCACAGCCTTGCCGACGAAGTCGATATTGATGCCGTACTCCCACTTGTCGCCAGGTTCGGCGATGAGCGGTGTGGTGAGCGCCTTGTTCTCGCAGGAGACGATGCCTGGAATGCCGGCCTGCTCCATGTAGCGGCCCATGTCCGCGTTCCAGATGTCGTAGCAGAAGCCGGCAGTATGGGTCATGAGGTGGCGCAGCGTGATCGGTCGCTTGGCCGGACGCAACTTGGGCGAGCCATTTGCGTCGAAGCCTTCCAGGATTTGCGGTGCTGCAAGGTCGGGGAGAAGCTTGCCGATCGGATCATCGAGCGTGAGCTTGCCGAGCTCGATCTGTTGCAGCGCTGCCGTGCAGGTGATCGCCTTGGTCATCGACGCGATCCAGAACACGCTATCGACCGTCATTGGATCGTCCTTGGCAAGGTCCCGCTTGCCAAAGGCGCCCTGGTAGATGCTCTCCTTGTCTGTCGCCGCAACGGCGACGACGCCTGCAACCTCTTTCGCATCCGCTGCGCGGCGGAGCGTTTCGTCGATGTGTGACAGGCTTTGCGCGACGTTTGTCATTGGGGGGTTCCTCCTTCGGCGCGAGCCAGCGGAGCGGGCCGGGCCGAGCCCAAGTCTAGCCGCGTGGCGTTGTGGCGCAAATGCTTTGGTGCGTAGGTGATGGCGTTGAAGCGGCGCGACGCGGGACGGCGCGATCGGCTTTTTCAAGGGCCGGGTCGGATGACGCGGCCTTCAGCGGTTTGTACGTGCTCAATCGATCCTGTCGCGAGCAGCCGGCAACGCGTGAAGGCACGCTCTTCTCGGTGCTCGGGTGCTACTCTGCCGCCTCAAGACGCAGCTTGCGAACGTAGTCGGCTCGATCGGCCGCGACGGAATCCGCGTGCCGGACGGCGGCGTTACGCAGTTCGGCCTCGAGGCCGTCGAGGCTGGGCGCGTCCTCGGGCGCTACGGCCGAAGCGCGAGCGAGGAGGCGGCAAAGGGCGCCGAGCCGTTCGTCGGCTATGCGCAGAAGGACGGCCGTTTCATCCCGTGCCTGGGGCTCGTCGCAAAGGTCGATGATGCGCGAGATAGCGGCGTTGAGATCGACAACGAACATGTCGCGGCAATCGTAGATCTCGGCGGCAGAAGGGCAGGGCAAGAACGCTCCGTCAGAACAGTCTGCGGAGGATAGACCATTTTCCTATTGATGTCAATAAGGCAACAGCGAAAGAGGCTTCCGACTGGAAGATCGGGCCGCTCAGGCGGCCCGCTTAACCTTCTCGATAAAGCGAATGACCTTCTGGACGTCTTGCGGCGATAAGTCTGCAGCGAGCTCGTCCAAGCTTTGGCCGCTTGACGGGAGGCGGTAGAGATGAGGCACCGGGACACCGAGGGCCTCGGCGTAGGCGGCCATGACTTCGGACGTTGGGACGCGATCCGCGCTCTCCCATCGAGAGATGGTCCCCTTGTCCACGCCGTCCGTCCCAATTCGCGCGCCGAGTCTGTCCTGGGTGAGCCCTAGATGCTCCCGCCACTCGCGCAAGAAGATCCTGACTGGCTTTTTTGGTCCGATTCGAGCTGGCATGCCATAAAGGTAACTCAAAACAGGACTCCTGTCGTCAGCCAGGATGACAACTTTTTCTTGACTCGAATATTGCCGATATGGCATATATAGGACTTCAGTACTACATGAGACAGCATGCTACGAGGGCGGGTCTTGAGGCGGACAATCCGGACCGGAGGACGGCGCTATCGCGCCTATGGCGCTGGGCTGCCGGCCCGCATCGAGGATCGGCATGCCTTGATCGTGGCGTCGGCATTGATGCTCGTCGATCTCAAACGCGCCGGCTTTCGTCACGGCCATGGCGAGTTGTCGATTCCGGCGGGCGCTGGGGCACGACCCTTCCACGGACCTGCACTCTTCAGTTGTTGCGGCTCCCCGGCAGCTCTCTTTGCCGACGAGGGTGACGAGGCGGGCATGGATCTTCATGCACCGCACGTCCCGAAGCTTACAAGACCAGCTTCAGAAGACTGATGACCATGCGCCTGGCGTCGAGACGAATGTAGGAGCGCCGCCCGCGCAGATGACACAGGAGATGCAGCTTTGGCCAAGCGAACTGCCAACAGGGCGAAAGGGAACAGGCCGAAGATCGCGGCGCCCGCTCTCGTCCCTGGACATGAAGAACGATACGAACCGGCGAGCGTCGTCACCCACCTCGCCAGCGGCCGCAGGATGCCGATCACCGTGCCCGATCCCTTCGATCCGGGCCACAAGATCGCGGTCACAATCAACGCGCGCCATGATGTCATCACGCATTGGTGGGCGCGCGGAAAGATCGACGCCGCCCAGATGACAGCGGGCCGCCGCTTTCAGCGCTTGTGGCAGAAGGCCGAGATCGGCGGCCCGGCCGCGATCGACCTGTCGAAGACAAGGGTGGACGGCGGTTTCCCGGTCGACCCGTTGACCGACGCCGTCGTGGCCGGGCGCCGTGAGCTTGACGCGCTGGCCGGCGCGCTGGGGAAAATCGACTTTCCGCTGCTCACCCGCATCGTCGGCCAAGGTCTGAGCCTTGAGGCAGAAGCGCCCCGTTGGGGCGGACGCGATCCCGAACGCTACATTGCCCGACGCGTCCGCGACGCCCTGGCCACGCTTGCGTCGTATTGGGGCGCGACGGGACCGGAGAAAGGCCGGGTGAGGGCGGGGTGAGGAAACGTGTGCGAGGTGCCCGGAGATGCAGGCCACTTCAGTGCGTTCGCGCGAGCGCGGTTGTCGGAACGCGGCCGTGCACGCGGAAGGGCGTTGTGAGGACAGTGGCCTCGCTCTATCCCGACGCCAATGGTCGCGTTCGACGATAGTTCCAAGCTGAGTCCCGGACCGGGATCAACGGCAAGTCCGACGTTGTCGGACGAGTGGCGACGTTCCATTGCCGATGGCTGGCGGCGCATGCTGCCCCACGTGCGGCGGCGCGTGGAAAGACTGCAGCAGCAGTTCGAGGCCGAACAGGATGTCCACGTGCGCTTCAAGCTCGAGGTGGAGATTGCCCGGCGCCGCGACGTCCTGCGCAAGGCCGAGGCGGCTCTCGGAGGGCCCGAAGCGCATATGCCGGGCGAAATGCGCGAGGAGCCGCGCTGACTGACGCGGCGCCCCGACGCAATCGCACGTCGTCTCACTCGTTGTTGATGCGCATCAGCCGGTTGCGTCCGCCACGCATTTCTTGGTGAAGCTTGTCTTGGCCGCACCCGCCAGCTTTTTGTCGGTCGCGGATGTGTTGCAAGCCTTCTGCGCATCCCCCTGACATTTCTTCATGAAGCTCGTCAGAGCGGCGCCGGCGAGCTTCTTCTCGGTCGCCTGCGCCTTGCATGACGTCTGAGCAAAAGAGGGCGCCGTCAGCGCCACGAGCAACGCTGCCGCGAGGACCATCGATTTCATCTGTGTCTCCCGACTTTCAAACGCCTATTCGTCAGGCGCGCGCCGACCATGCGCCACCGACAGGCAACCGCAGATGAACAGCCTGGACAGGAAGCGTTGTGGAACGGCTTGGCCATAGGGGAGAGCGGACGCGAGTGCGATTGAGGGCGCACAGCTCTCTTCAACCGGCGCGTGCACCTAACACCGGGCGCATTGAACAAATGCGCGGATACGAAATGCCTCAAATGTCACGCCGACGCTTAAACGCATCTTAGCGGGCGAGGGGCGTAACCTCTCCTTGGGAGGACGGAGGAATGGACCCGATCGCCATGACAGCTCGCGAGGGTGAACTGGCGCGTCAGCACATTGACGTGGCGCTTAGCCGGATCATCAGCTTCCAGCCGCCGGACGGCGAGACGACGGCAATCCTCACGGTGGGCGAGGCCCTCGACGTTTTGCGGGTATCCAATTGCGCCCGGTGGGGGGAGGGGCATTGGCTCATCGCCGACTTCGCGCTGAGCCGCGCCATGGCTAAGCCGACATCCCACTTTGTGCAGATGGCCACGTACACGCTGGAACACGCCTTCGACATGCAGGGATGGCTGCGTCCGTCACCTGCGCGGTAAGGAGGGCGACAGCCGATCCACCACGCCTGAGGGGCTGCGTGCCGGCTGAGGGTTACCGCGACGCGGGCGAGGCGTTCAGCGTTCGGGGGACGCGCCGGCCTTGGCGAACGAGATGCCGATCGTGTCGGCGCGTCGCCAGCGGATCTCAGCACGCGTCCTCTTCGCTTGGCCGGCCAGCGTAAGCTCGAATTCCTCCGGAACCGACGGCGGATGTGCAACGGCAAGCCGCGCGCCCTCTTGCGAGATATCGCGCACGATACAGTCAAAGCTCGAACGGCCGTTGTTGAAGATGATACGGCCCGCGAGGTTGTGGCGCTGTCGAGCGGTGGCGCGTTCCTTGCCGCGTCGGGGCGCGGCAGCCGGATTGCGGCGCAAGGCGCTTTGACCGTTCGCAGGCGCGATATCGGCCGCCACGGAGCCGGCCGCGGTCTCGTCCCGTTCGGCAGCCTCGATCCAGGCCCTGGCCATTCTGATCAGGATGGAACGGTCCACAAGCGTCCTGGCCCGATCAGCCAGGCGGAGGCACTCCTCAGCGAAGGCGCGCGCCTCGCTCATCGTCGAGTGCCGATCGACTGGCATCGGATTGCAGCCCCGGTCGCGGATCGGATGTCATTGCTTGGCAGAGCGCTCGTCATGACGACGGCTGCTCCGCGGTGCACAGAAACATGATGCGGCCGTTGCGGTGGACGGCAACCCGCTCGCAAGGGTGGCCGCGCAGGCACAATTGGGCCGCGTCCTCCGCGCTCGCTTCCTTCACCACGGCACAGAAGACGGCGGCCCGGTAACCCTGCTCGCGCAATTCGCGCCAAGGCGGGACACCGCATTCCTCGGCTACGCCGAGCCGAGAGGCCAAGAAACACGCGATGTAGGCCGCGACGGCATCCATCCTCCCCCTCGCGCAATTGCCGTGCCGCCGCGGACGCCCCAAATTGAGACGCGTTTAGGACATGCCTTGAGCGCGGCCGCAGAGGAACGTCGCGCTCGCGCGCACGTTCTTCATGCAGGGATCGAAGGAGGCACGCATGAGAACGTTGGCCATCAGCGCTGCTATTGCCGGGTCAATCCTGGCATCGCCGGCCGCTCTGGCGCAGAGCGCTGACAGTATCGCGGTCGCCAACCCGCTGACCGCGATCGTCGGCGGGATCGCCGGCCTCGTGACCGGTGCAACGGCGCCGGCCGCCAACGCGGCGCAAGAACCGTCACGGCCCCAGGATTTGAGGGCCGGCGAGATCGTCCCGCAGCGGCGCGGCGAGCGCTTTGCCCTGCACGGCCAACGGGACGAGCGCGGCTACGTGCAGACGACTGTCAAGGGCCGCACAGTTCTCGTCGATCCGCGCACTCGCCGCATTGTCGAGGTGCTGGATTAGGAACCTGTCGCGGACAACCCAACTGCGAAGCCATCAGGCCGTTGAGCTGTCCCGACGCGGCTCAGTGAAGACTGCGCAGAAACTCAATCATGGCAGCGTTTACTTCCTGGGGCCGCTCCTGCTGAGTTCAGTGGCCGCATCTAGGAAGCATGAGTGTCCGACGCAGCTCAGGCACAAAGCTCTTTAGGTTTGCGATCAGTTCGCTCGCACCGCGAAAACCTACAACGAGATCGCGATCCCCGGCGACGTAAATGGCAGGGACCGTGACACGGGCCCCCGCGAGAGGGGCCAGAAGCTCCCAGTTCCGGTCAATGTTGCGATACCAGTTCAATCCGCCGCGAAAGCCCGTTCGCGCGAACTCGCCCGCGTAAAAATCGAGGTCGGCTTCCGTAAGCCAGCTGGGAAGGGAGGCTGGCGATTGCAAGTTGCTGAGAAAGCCGCCGCGCCGAGACACCATTCCAAGAGGGAGCGCCCCACGACTCTCGTCACGCGGGGCATCACCCGACGCGGCGTAGAGCAGGTTGCAGATGGCCGCGCGAGGGTCGCTCTCAAGTTCGGCCTCCGCGACCCCGGGTTTCTGGAAGTAGAGTTGGTAAAACAGCGCCTCATCGTTCTGCGGCATCAGTGTTGTCGGTGGAACCGGGCCACGTGGCCGATACGGCACGCTCAGTCCGATGACCGCCCGGAATCGGTCGGGCCTAAGGAGCGCGGAGTGCCACGCGATCGGGGCCCCCCAGTCATGGCCAGCGATGACCGCCTGTTCGGCGCCCAAGGCGTCGACGACACCGACCATGTCGCCGACCATGTGGAGCATGGTGTATTTCTCAATCTCCGCGGGCGCATCGGTGCGACCGTAGCCGCGCATGTCTGGCGCAACTACGTGGAATCCAGCCTCTGCCAGGGCCCGGAGCTGATGGCGCCAGGAGTACCATGACTCGGGGAAGCCATGGCAAAGAACCACCAGCGGACCGTCGCCCGCTTCTGTCAGGTGAACTCGCAATCCGTTCGCCTCGATTGTGCGCTGATTGAACTCCGTCATCTTTCCTCCTCGGGCAGCCCGAGCCGCCTCGCCAACGCAAGCTACCGGGGGTCCGATTGTTTGGCGAGTTTGAAGAGCCGACCGGCCGCTGCCAACGGACAGGAGGGGCGCCTGCCTCCAACCAAGACAAATTCACCCCTCGTTACAGGGGGCCCGCGACGGCCGAGCGACAGATCAAATCGGATGTATTCAGGCCGACACGCCAAAAAACCGCACCAGCGACCTTCGCGCGCCGAGCAATGCACGAAAACGCCTTACTTTTGACCACGCTCCGCCACGCCGCATTAACACCTGAGAAAGCGCGCTGAACTATTGCTCGCGGCGGGGTGGGCTGCGGGGATACGACGGGAGCCTATTTTCATGTGGCCAACGGTCGCCGACGTTGAACGCGCGCATGTTCTCACCACTCTCCATCATTGCGGTGGCAACAGAACCCGTGCAGCGAAGCTCTTAGGTATCTCAGTGCGTGGCTTGCGACTCAAGTTGTGCCGCTACGCGAGTGAAGGTTTTGTCGTACAGAGGCCGCGTGCCTCCACGAGCTTTGCGAACCTGCTTGCTCAGCACAGTCTGCGACTCAACGCGCTTAACTCATGATCAACGGCCTTCTTTTAGGCCAATCGATCCATGATCGTCGGGCTGATCCTGTGGTTTGGCCCGGGTGACGTAAACGGGCGCTCTCTGGCCGGCCTGTTCTCAAGCTCATCGATCGCCTTGGGCTATCTCCCGCGCAGGCGAGACAGGGCGGCCACGATCATAGCTCTTCAATTCGTCCTGTCGTTTCCCCTATTCAGTCGTGGCGAACGCTGCCACGTGAGGCTGGCCAGGACCGTCGCCGCCAGTTAGTACCCACGGGCGACGCTCGCATTGTTTGGTCCTGAGCCACCTCTGAATCATGGCGGGCATGCTGGACGTTCGCAACACCACCAGCGATCAAACTTGGTTGGCGCCAGCTCATGCGGAGGACGCGCACGAGGGATAGAATTGCTCGACCAGCAGAACGCGGCTAGGGCGCCGGATTTTGCTCAGCGAGCGCCGGAAGCGACGCGGGCTTTCGGCTACTGAGCATCTTTTCAAACGCTTCTATAGCTTGCCGCTCGGCGGCCAGAGTTCGCCACGTGAGTGCAGCCTTCAAGAGAGCCAGCTTGGCGTCCGAATTGCCCGCGGCGTCAGCCGCTAGGCGACAGTGTTCAGCTCGCTGCAACATTTCGTCCCTGGCCATCGGACCAAGATGCACCAGTTGGATGAGTTGCGATGTGCGATATTTATCACTAGTCACCACGAGCGAGCGCCAGCGCGCAGTCACGGTGTAGGTGTAGGTGCTTCGAGGCGCGCCGAACGCAAAGGAATCGGGGCGCCGGGCATTCAACCTGACATTCATTGTGGCCGGGCCATTCGCGTTCCAGCAATTGCTCGCGCGCGGTCGGCAGCAAGCGCCAAGGAACGCGCAATCAACGAGCGAGGCATGCTCTTCACCTCGGAAGTTTGTCGGCGGCTTTCTGCGAACACCGTTCGCCCCTGTGCTGCGGCTTCCTGTATCGGACCCTGAGGCCGTCCGGCGGCCGGCTCTGCGGCGATGCCATGGGCGGCCGCCGACTCGGTCTTGCGCGCCTGGCATTCTGCGTGCGTGCCAGCCATGGCGGTCTGAATTGCTGCCTCTGCCTCGCGAAGTTTGTCGCGGCGTCGGGCGATTTCCTGCTCAAGTTCATGTCGAGTATTCGGATCATCCTCTGAATTGAGGCGCTGCTCGATGCGCTCCAAACCCCTGTGCATGTGAGGGAGCATGCGCTGCCAGTTAGCGGCAATTGTTTGACGCCATTCGGGAGACAAGTCTGACTGGCTTGGCCTCTCATGCATCTGCGCTGTCCCGTCCGAAGGAGAATGCGAATCAGCATCAAAGGCGAGGACAAAACCGCGGCACGATTGCGGCGGGCGCGAGAGTGTCGGCAAACTCGGCGCATCCCGCGAGGTTCGAACTGCCGCCAACAGTCTTTCGGCGGACCTTTTCGAACGCGATCGCCCGGCTTTTTTGATGGCTCGGGTGACTTCGAGCAAGTTGGGTGCCGTTTCGACCAACCGGTCCGGTGGCGGCAATAACCTGTCCGTTCAGGGCGGCGGCCAGACGGGAGCGTCGGGCCAACCAGGGCCCGGACAGGCCGGCCAATCGGGGCAGCAGTCACGTTGACGGCTGATATTGATGCCGATCAGGCCTGTCTATGGAGAGGGGCCTGTGCCGATAGCGCTGCGATTCCACCCCTTGCAGCCTATGCGGGCAACCTGCCTTCGGGGGTGTACTTGTCCACCGCAGGCGGCAACTCTTTCGACAGTCGCGCGACGATCTCTTCCCGCGACAATCCCGTTTGCTGCGACAGCGTTGCCAATGTGTCGGTGCCGATGGCTCGTTCAAGTTCGCTCGGAGCAAGCTCCTTGTTGGGACCGCGGCTGACCCAGGAATCCGCAATATCGCCGTGTCCGCTCTGCTTGAAGCGGTCCACCAATTCCCTGAGGCCGTTGTTGAGCATGCCGCCGATGCCGCCGGCGCCCAGATTGCCAAGGAGCCCGCCGAGATCGCCCTGCTGCCCCGACGGGCCTGGGGCAGCACCGGCGTTCGCCGTCGCGCCGCGAAGCAGTTCAGCAAGTTTGTCCCGGTTTTGATAACCGGCGATGGCGAGAAGCCCCAACAGGGCTGTCATGGAGGGGAATCCCCGGCTCATTGCAAAGCTCCGTCTAAGATGGGTTTCAGGGATCGCCGTGTGGGCGATCGGCCGCTAAACGCGCGAGCTGCGGGCCGCGATCATCCCCCAAACGAACAGCACGATGATGGCGCCGACGACGGCGCCCAAGAGACCGGCCCCTTCACCAGCCCGATACCATCCGAGCGCTTGGCCGAGCCAGGTCGCCACGAAGGCTCCGACAATCCCCAGAATGGTGGTCAGGATGAAGCCCGAGGGCTCGTTCTTGCCCGGCATGATGAACTTCGCGATGACGCCGGCGATAAAGCCAATGATGATTGTCCAGAGGATGCCCATGTGCCGTTCCCGCTTGGAGTGAGCACCGCAGGGGTGCGGTCTACGAAACGGGGCGCGGCCTTTTCTGTTCCGCGGTTGGAGCTTTTGTTCCCGCCGGAGTCCCGGGAGCGCTACGAAGGAGCCTTGTATGGACAAGTTGTTGACGGTGGATTGGGAGGCGATGTTCGTCCCAGCCACGGCGCTAATCGAGATCGTGTTGCGTGGTTCCCTCATGTATCTGGTGCTTTTTGGCATCCTTCGCTTCCTCGGCCGGCGGCAGGCCGGGCATTTTGGACCGGCTGACCTTTTGGTGATCGTCTTGGTCGCTGACGCGGCCCAGAATGCCCTCGGGGCCGAATACCGCTCCATCACGGAGGGCGTGGTGCTGGTGCTTACCATCGTCGGCTGGGACTACGCGATCGACTGGCTGGCCTGGCGCTTTCCGCAATTGCGATCAATTCTCAAGGCACCGCCGCTCAAGCTCGTCGAGAACGGAAAGGTCTTGGACAAAAACCTTCGCGCTGAGATGCTCGGACACGAAGAACTGATGAGTCAGCTTCGGGAAGAAGGCGTTGAGGACCTAAACCAGGTGAAGGTGGCCCACCTCGAGGGCGATGGACGCTTAAGCGTTATCAAACGCTCCGCCGATCCCTGACCTGCCCGTCGAGAAGGTCCACGCGATGAGGAAGCATATGGCGCCGGCGAACCCGATCGCGCCAAAAGTTTTTGTCGCAAGAATCTTGCAGACTTACCCGGATCTCAAAGAGTTGCTGACGCGAGTCACCAACGCATCCCAAGCGCGCTTCTCATGCTCCGGATACGTCATGTAAATGCAATGGATTTGCCGCGCGAAATTGCAACGGCTGTAGTAGATGAAGCCATCCCGCGCGCTCGAGAGCACGTAGAAGCGGGGCGTCACTCGCCGATACGTCAGCATCGCGCTCGATACCCTCAAACGATTGCGCAGATAGGTGGCAGGACTCTCACGCAAGGGGTTCACCAAAGTATAGATGGCAAGCTGCGCACGACCGTCGTTGGTGCGAAATCGCTGACCTCTTCCCTGTTCCGCTGGACCAGCGTCGCTGGGGAACACGTCAACCGGAAAGGCGACCCGGGTCCCGGACCTATCCGCGTATTGCGTCCACGAGGTTTGCTCCTGAGCAAAGCCTGGCTGAGTTAACCCGAGCGCGGCCACGAGAAGCAGTGCCGTCTTTGATGGTTTCATCTCGTCGTCCTCACGTCGTCTGCTCGCCGGATGAGCTTCAGCACGGGCCAAGTTGGCAGAGGAGGGTGATTCAGCACGACTTCTGATCGCCGCGATCCCCATAGCCCTTCTTCGCGACCGTCTTTGATTTCCGCCTCCGGTCGGACGCCAAGGACTTTCGTTTGCTCACTTGGTCCTTTGTGAACCGTCCCTTGGCATCGGTGCGGACATAGCGCGTGTCACCCTTGCGGGGCTTGATCGTCTTGCGAGGCGGCATGGTCGGCCCTCCTGTACGCTAACGGAGCGGCATCGACGCAGGTTCCGGCGCGAGGCCGTCACCGAGACGATCCTGAACAGGTGCAAGCGCACAAAGATGTGCGGCTGCTGCTCGGGCGGCCGCACTCATGTTGTCGTTTGAGGATCACCCCAGCGCCTCATCGTGTCGACGCGGTTGCGCTGGGCGCGAGCTGTGTCTTCACCGCGAGTTCGGCAATCTTGAGGCCCATGTCCTTCGCCACAATGGTGGAGAAGCGATAGTGGATGCCGCCATAGATGCGCGCGTTCGACACCTCGTCCGAATAATCCGCAAGCTTTGTCCAGTGTCGAGTGACGCCGGGGAGCGCCGGGCTTGTCATTGAGAATTCCGGCAACTCGTCACCGAGCACCAGCCGCATGACGTTGGCGGCGGCGCTCGAGCTGATGCAGTGGGCGCACGGATATTCCGGGTGCATCGGCGTATCGACGAGCGGCAACCACGAGGCATCGCGCGGGGTGCCGGGATTGCCAGTGATGTCGGCATTGCGGATGGCGGTCAGCGGCCGCCACAAATTGTGGTGGTACTTGGCCTCGAACACCGCCACAAAGGCGTCCGACGTCGCCATGCCGACGAGAGCGAACAGCCGTGCGCTATCGGTGATGTCGAGCTTCTTGGCGGCGGCGAGCTGTCGCACAATGGGCTGCCAGCAATGCGGCCCGGTGGCCACCCAAAAGCGGCCAATTTCGGTCTGTTCTGCGCTGCGTTTTGTCGAGTTCCTGCCGCCAATCTCGCGGATCTCATTCAGGTCCTCTGTCCACGTGGTGGAGGTGAGAGTTGGCGGCTCCGCCGGTCGGAATTGCGCCCCGGAAGCCATCACCCATGGCGTCATTTGGCCAACAGTGCTGCTCACTGGGATAACCGCGGGCACATAGGCGCCGGCGGCAGTGATCGGCCGATAGCTCTCAGGCCGGTCGAGACCGTCATTGGCGCGCAGCGCCAGGATGCCAGCAGCGGCCTTCTGGCCGACTTCGATGCCCTTCGTCTTTGCGTCGCCGTCAGCCAACGGCGCGAGCGACGCCTTCAGCGTGGAGTTGAGGCTTGACTGCTGGTCAGGGAAGAGAGCGGCCAGCACACCGTGTGCGGCGACCGCCGCCGCGGCCTCGGGCGCGGCGTTGCGGTCCGCCGTGAGCGTCAGCCGATATGGCGTGTAGCGCCGGGTGATGGCGTTAACCGCCTCGAACATCGCCACATGCGTCATGGCCATCGCGCGGGCGTTGACCGGCGGCTGAAGACGCTTCTCGAGGCCGATAGCCTCTCCTTTGGCGTTCCAATCCGTGATCACGTCCGCGTGCCCCGCGGCCGGTGCCATGAGCAGCACCAGCACGGGCGCGGCCTTAACGAACCGTCGTGACATCTTGCTCTCCCAAAAACGGCGGCAGGGGGTGCCGCTTAGGCGGGAGGCCTACCCCACGCCGGGGCTGGCCGTCGTGAAAGATCGGTGAAATAATCCTGATAGGCGGGCTGCATGCCGCCTTTCTAGCCTGAGCGCTCAATCGTGCCTGTTGCTGCCGAGAATATCCTGCGTTTCAGCGGCTTCAGCCTCGACCCCAACAGGGCGAGCCTCACCGGGCCCGCCGGCGCGCTGCCTCTGCGACCGAAAGCCTTCGACGTTCTCCTTTACGTGGCACGCCACCACGGCCGGGTGGTTTCGAAGGACGAGCTGATGACGGCGGTGTGGCCCAACGTCTTCGTCACCGAGAATTCCCTCGTTCAGTGCATCAGCGACATCCGCGCGGCGCTCGGCGCTGAAGCCCCCGGCATCCTGAAGACCGTGGCGCGGCGCGGCTATCTGTTCGCCGCCCGCGTGGCGGAGGTCGAGCCTGGCGACACGCGCGCCAACGGCTTTTTGGAGGCGGCTCTCTCGCCCGTTCCCGTCGCTTGGCAGGGATCGGCAAGCGCAGGTAAGCGCGTGTTTGTGGCAGGCGGCGCCTTTGCGCTCGCCCTTACTGCCGTCGCGGCCGCCTGGTGGTGGACGGGAATGAGTTCGGCGCCTGTGCCGCCTCAGGTAACCGAGCCGGCGACCACGCCGCGGCGCATCTCCATCGCGGTGCTGCCATTCACGACCCTCGATCCGACGAAAGACGACTATTTCGCTGACGGCCTTAACGAGGACATCACGAGCGCCCTCGCTCGCTTTCCCGATATCACGGTCCTCGCCCCCAAGACCGTGGCCGCCTACAAGGGCAGGGCTCCGAGCCGCGATGAAATTGCGCGTCTCAACGTGCGCTATCTCGCCGAGGGGAGTCTGCGGCGCAGCGGCGACCGGCTGCGCATCTCCGTGCGGCTCGCCGACGCCCGTGACGGTTCTCTCATCTGGGCCGACCAGTACGACAGTGGCGCCGACCAGGTGATCGCCGTGCAGGACGACATTGCTCGCAAGATCACCGGCGCGCTAGCGGTGCGAGTCACAAATGTCGAACAGACGCGAGTTGCAGCCAAGCCACCCGCGAGCCTGGAGGCGTACGATCTTGTGCTCCGCGGCCGCGACCTGCTCTCGCGGTTGACGCGCACGGCCACCTCCAACGCCCGCATGATGTTCGAGCGCGCTGTGGAGCTCGATCCTAATTATGCGCCCGCCTATGTAGGGCTGGGCCGGGTCGATCTTGTGGCCGTGCATCTCGGCTGGACGCCCGATCCCGCCGGCACCTTGCGGCGGGCGGAGGGCCACGCGCGCAAGGCTGTCGGTATCGATGAGTTCAACCCTGCCGCCCAGGCGCTACTTGGCAAGATCCTGTCGCGGCTCGGGGAGTACGACCGCGCCCTTGAGGCGCTGCGCCATGCGCTCGCGCTGAACCCGAGTGACCCAGAGACGTATGCAGGCCTCGGCGATGCGCTGCTGTGGAGCGGCGAGATCGGTGAGGCGCGCAGGATGCTTGAAATGGCGGCCGAGCTCGATCCCAAGTTGCCGAGCCAGGATTTGTTCGCCCTCGGGGCGGCCTATTTCCTACAAGGCGAGCTTGCGCGTGCCGCCCAGGTCTTCGAGCGTACCGTGGCGCGCCAGGATGGCAACCAGTTCATCCACGCCATGTTGGCCGCCATCTATGCTGATGCCGGCCGGGAGGAGGACGCCAAACGCGCGGTAGCCGAGGTCCGCCGACAAAACCCGTTCTTCGATCAAGCCACCTTCGGCACGCTCTTTCGCAATTCGTCGCACCGGGAGAAGCTCCTCGCCGCCCTGCAGCGCGCCGGCTTGTGACGGCAGCCGCCTACCGGATGGGCGCGTCCTTGAGGTCCGGCCAGTTTGTGTCGGCCTTGCCGATAAAGGCAGTGTCCTGCTTGAACATCGGCACGCGATCCTTGAACTGGAAGACGAACAGCCTGCCATTGAGGATCGCCCACGCTTCAGGGTCGGGTTCGGTCTTGTAGCCCTTGGACACCCCGCCGGCGCAGAAGCCGGCATATTGCGGAGCGTAGCGGTCGGGGTCCTTTGCGAACGTGTCGCGATTGTCGACGTTCTTGAACAGATAAACCGCGTCGTCGAAGGCGAACCAGAATGCCTCCGAGCCCTTCTGCGGCTGCCCCTCGTTGAAATAGGCTACCGGATCATAGCCGGCGAGCGCGATGCGCCGTCCAGCCGGCGGCGGATTGGCGGTCGCCGGAAGTGCGCGGCCCCCGACGCCGGCCATAAAAAAGGATGAGAAGGCGGCCAAAACCGCCCTGCGCTTCCATTGCTGCATCGGTCCACTCCGTCTCGCTAGATCATAGGCTTCCGCCAAAATACGGCAAACTCGTGGGTCAACCTGAAATCGGGCAGGCAGGCGATGGGAGCCTGCTCGACGAAAGCGCGGCGCGTGGTGTCTCATCAAGTCGCATTGAGTGCTGGCTGAAGCTGTTCGTTACGTCGGCCGCTGACAGAAGGGGATCGAAGAGATGGCTAGGTTGCGCCGCTCATATGACCGGCAAGTATCCGAGAAGTCGTTTCACGCCCCCCCTACCGGGGCCGCGATGAGCCTCAGGGCCGCGGTGACCAGTCGTTAACCAAGCCAGACTAGCATTTCCGGGGAGCCGAGTTGCCGATGCCCCTACCGAACGACGCCCTTGTCCGCCTCAGATATTACGGCTTGGACGATCCCTCCACGGAAGCCACCAAGGCGGTTCTTTGGAAGCTGCTCAAGCCGATTCTGAAGGATTCACTCGCCGATCAGCTAGCGCTGACGGCGCGCGTAGCGCCTGAATACGCACAACGCTTGCATCCCGCCAGGGGCCAGATCGCCGAGGAATTCACGCCCAAGCTGTTTGAGCGGCCTTTCGACGAGGCGTGGGTGGCCGATTGTCGGCGCCGGGCCGAGCTCGAAATCGCCATGGGCATGGACGCGCGCTCGCGCGGCTCGATTTGCCGAGTCCTTCTGACGAACCTGTCCAGGGAGATAGGGCGCGCCTTTCCTCTCTCGGGCAGAAAGGCGGCGCATCTCGTCGAGGTCGCCAGTCGAATTCTTCCTGCTCGATGTCGCCCACGCTCTGTTCTTTCACCGACAACTGGAGGTTGATGAAGATAAGCCGCGCCTGGAGGCTCTCGACCGGGCCATCGCGGAATTCGAAGGGCGAATGCAGAATATCGGCAAATCCCTCAATCAGCTCACAGCGTTGCTCGGGACGACCGCCGGACAACTCACCGGTTTTGCCGAGGAGGCGAGTTCCGCAGCCGAGGCCGCCACCAGCTCGGCGGACAGCTCTGCACAAAGCGTCACCTCGACGGCCGCCGCCACCGAGCAGCTTTCTGCTGCCATCGAGGATATTTCACGGCGCGCTGAGAAAAGTGCAGGCTTGGCCAAGCAGGCGCTCGCGCAGGCCCATGAAAGCAGTGAATTGATTTCGACCCTGTCGAAGGCCGTGGAGGAGATCAGCTCCTTCGTCGGCGAGATTTCGGCGATCGCGGCGCAGACGAACCTTCTCGCCTTGAATGCGACGATCGAAGCCGCTCGCGCTGGCGCCGCCGGCAAAGGCTTCGCGGTCGTTGCCGCCGAGGTGAAGGCCCTTGCCAATCAAAGCACAAAGGCCACCGAGGATATCGCACGCCTGATCTCCTTGATCAGGCAAGCGACCTCCATCTCCGTGTCCAAAATCGGCGAGGCCGAGCGGCACGTCGCCGAAATATCGGGGGTCGCCTCTGGTGTCGCTCAATCCGTCGACAGCCAAGCTGCTGCCACCTCGCAGATCGCCGGCTCCGTGCAGGCCGCTGCCGCGAGCTCCATGACAGTGGCAGAATCTCTGCGCACCGTCGAAGGCACCAACGTTCAGACCTTGGAAGCCGCCAAGTCGGTTCTTGCCGTGTCGAGCAAGCTGTCCCGCGAGGCGGCGGAGCTCGACGCTGCCGTCAGGGATCTTCTGAAGGAGTTGTCCGAGCGGGCGACCCAGCGCGCCTTCATGGACATCCGGTGACCCGAGGTCCGAGGCGGCCTGCAACAGCCGCCGCCGGACCGCGTTCGCGGCCATGGCGCGCCTGACCGCCATGACCGACTTCGACGAGGCCATCCGTTTCAAGGCAAGGCTTGCACACTACGCCATCGACGATGACGCCCGCGCCCGCCTCACCAGCCTCTGGCCGCTTATTCAGCCCGAGATCGTCCCGGCGATCGACGAGTTCATTAAGCTCGGATCACAGCTGCCCTTTACGGCAATGGCCTTTGGCGAGCATGGAGCCCTGCTTCGAAGGCTGGAAATCCACCATTTTGAACAGCTGTTCCGAGAGCCCTTTGAGGGGGCCTACCTTTCGTCGCTGCACGAGACGGTGCGGCAAGAGACGGCAATCGGCCTCGGGATCCGCGCGCGCATGCATGCCAGCAGCATTGTGGGCCAGGCGGCTCTCTCGGCTGTCGAAAAAAAGCAATGGTTCTCGTCGGGGATTGGGAGCGCCAAGGTCATTGCCAAGGCGCTTGCCTGCGATCTCTCGATGACGGCCGCGGCGCATGACGAGCTCGTCGCGAACGCTGCAAGCCGGCGCAGCCAAGCCATCGACGCAGCTATCGACGCATTCAGCGGCGTGATCGGAAAGGTCATTGGGTCCATCCAGGACGTTCTCGGGATCGCTCAGCACAACATCACAAATGATGCATGAAAGGACCGAGGAAACGTGCTCCCGCATCGCTGCGGTATCCGCCGTCGCCTCCGAAACCAAGAAGAGCGTATTGGCGACAGCCTCTGCCACCGAACACCTGTCGAAATCGATCAATGAGATCGCGGGGCGAGCCTCTGGCGGCGTCGAGATCGCGGGCTCCGCCGTCGGCGACGCCGAACGGACGCGTACCTCGATCCAGTTTCTCATCGAGGCGACGGAGCGCGTCAGTGCTGTGGCCGGCTTGATCGCGGATATCGCCTCGCAGACCAACATGCTGGCCCTCAACGCAACCATAGAAGCGGCGCGCGCCGGCGAAGCTGGCCGCGGGTTTTCGGTTGTCGCAGCGGAAGTGAAGGCCCTGGCCAGCCAAACGTCGCAGGCGACCAATGACATCGCTGCGCAAGTCATGGCGATGGAGCAGGCGACAAGGAGTTCCGTCGGCGATCTATCGACGATTACCGAGACGATTACCGCATTGGCCGGCACCGTGCGGGAAATTGCAGCGGCTGTGGAAGGGCAGTCGACGGCGACTGCCGCGATCTCGCGGAGCGTTCTCGTCACGGCGTCGAATACCACACAAACGCTTGCCGAAATCGGCAGCGTCGAAACCGCCACCAATGACAGCACCGCCGTCGCGTCCGAAATCGCGGTCTGGACGGCGGCCTTGTCGGCAGAGGCGAAGACACTTACCGAAGAAGTGAAAGCCTTCTTCGGCAAGGTCCGGGCGGCGTGACGAGAACCCAATTCCGCTATGACGTTGCCGAGGAAGGGACCGCGTTACGGCCCGTCCACGACTTCATGTTGTTGCCGCACCTCGTGGAGGAGCGCACGCGCCCGGGACCAGGAGGAGGGGGGATGTCACCTCCCGCTCCCGTAAGCTGTCATGATAGCGCGGGTTACAGCGGGCCGGGATCTTGATGAGTGCGCAATAAAGCAGCCATTGGCCTCCTTAGCCGTGGTGCACGCCGGGTGCATAAGGCGGATCTCCCCCATTGAGCGTCGTTAGGATTCTCACAGAGTTGCTCTGGCTGAAGACACCTCAGCCGCGGTAGGCTTGCTCGCGGGCGGGACGCCATGGCTCGCCTGTGCGCGCAAAGGGAGGAAGACACCCAATGAAGATCAATTCGCTTATCGAGAGTGGCTGTGGTCGCGGCAGTCTCCGCCACATTGGCGTTCGCCGGCACGGCGCTCGCCCAGCAGCCTCGAACCCTCAAGATGCAGTCGGCGGTGCCGCCATCGTCCACCACGCAGGATGCCTTCAAGTTCTTCGCCGATCGGGTCGACAAGCTGACCGGCGGCAATCTCAAGATCGATGCGCTGCCGGGCGGCGCGGTCGTCCCGCCCTTCGAGATCCTGGATGCCACGCACAAGAAGGTGATCGATGGCGCCTATGGCATCTCCTACTGGTGGTACGGCAAGAGCGTCACCGCGACGCTCTTTGCCAATACGCCGGCCGGCATCTTCGGCATGGATGCGGTCGACTTCATCGGCTGGGTCTACGAGGGCGGCGGCCTCGAGCTGTGGAACGAGTTCTATCAGAAGGAGCTGAAGCTCAATCTGGTCGCCTTTCCGAGCATTCCGCCGAGCCCGCAGGCGCTCGGCTGGTTCAAGCGGCCGATCAAGGACCTCGCCGACTTCAAGGGCATGAAGTGCCGCCAGACCGGCATCGTCTCCCAGCTCTATGCCAAGATGGGCATGGCCGTCGTCAACATGCCCGGCGGCGAGATCCTGCCTGCCGCCGAGCGCGGCACCATCGACTGCGCCGAGTGGGTGGGCGGCGTCGAGGATCTGCGCCTCGGACTGCACACGGTTTGGAAGTACCACTACACGCCCGGCATGCACGAGAGCGCCTCGGTGGCCGAGCTCGCGATCAACAAGGACGTCTGGGACAGCCTGCCGGAGCAGAACAAGGAAGCCATCAAGTCGGCCACGTCGGAGACCTTCCTGCGCTGGTGGGCGAGCTTCCAGCGGCAGAACGCCGACGCCATCGCCGAGTTCGTGGAGAAGCACGGCGTGAAGCTGCTGACGACGCCGCCCGAGGTCAACAAGGCCTTCCTCAAGACCTGGGACGAGTTTGCCGCGGCGGAAGCCGCGAAGAACCCGTTCTTCAAGAAGGTCTACGAGTCTCAGAGGGCCTATGCCGCGAAGGTCGTGCCGGCCAAGCGCTTCATGTTCCCGCCCTACGCATTGCAGGCGGACCACTACTGGCCGGTCAAGCAATGATGACGGCATGACGCTCGAACGCAATGGAAGGGCGGCCGGGGCCGCCCTTCTGCTACGCGCGCTACCGCACCGCATTGGGCAGCCACAGCGCGATCTGCGGGAACAACAGCAGCACGATGAGGACGAACACCTGGATGACCATGTAGTCGGCCATGCCCTTGTAGATCGTCCCCAAGCTCCATTGCGGAACGACGTTGCGCAGATAGTACGCCGACATTGCAACCGGCGGGCTCAAATATGACGTCTGCATGTTGACGGCGGTCAGCGCGCCGAACCAGATCAGCAGGTCGAGCTTGCTGAGGCCGAGCTGCAGCTTCTCGATCACCGGCAGCACGATCGGCAGGAACACCAGGATGATCACCGGCCATTCGAACGGCCATCCCAGGACGAAAAAAATCGCCATGATCAACGCCAGCTTCCACCAGTCCCCGACGGGAACGGCGAGGAGGTAGTTGGTGATCAGGCTCGCCGTAGCCGAGCTTGGTGAAGACGGCGCCGAACACGTTCGAGGCCACGGCCAGAAACAGCACCATGGCCGAGGTCACCATCGTGCCGATGGCGGCGTTGGTGACCGACTTCACGCCGAGCCGGCCATAGAGGAGCGCCAGCAGGGCGGCACCGAAGGCGCCGCACGAGGCGGCCTCGGTCGGCGTTGCCAAGCCACCGACGATCGTTCCCAGCGTAAATCCGATCAGCGCGCTCAGCGGCGCGATGCCAAGCACGACGGCGCGGAAGTAGGCGTTGCGGAAATAGGGCCACGCCGCCAGCAGCGCCGGCACGCAAGGCGAGGGCCGAAACGCTGAACGGACCGATGGTGACGGGAAGACGCGGAACGCCCGCCCGGTCCAACACAAAGTCCGCCGCCAGATAGGTGATCACCATCAGGCAGACGAGACCCAATGCCACCACGGGAGCACCGACCTTTTCGGTGGTCATCTCGTCATAGGCGGACTTGCGCTCGGCCATGGTCATGGCCGGACCGAGCTTCGGATTGATGAAGCTGCGGATGAGCGTGTAGGCGACATAGCAGCCGGCGAGCAGGAAGCCGGGACCGAACGCCGCCGAATAGAGCAGATTGACGGGCACGCCCATGACCGGGCCCATCACCACCAGCATGACGCTGGGCGGGATCAGAATGCCGAGCGTGCCGCCGGCGGCAATGGCACCGGACGACAGGCGGGCGTCGTAACCCGTCTTGATCATCATCGGTGCGGCCATGATGCCGAGCACCGTCACGGCGGCGCCGACGATGCCGGTCGCCATGGCAAAGATCGTCGCCGTCAGGATGACCGCCAGATAGAGCGAGCCGCGCACCGGCGCGAGAAGGCTGCGGAGGGCCCCGAACAGCCGCTCCATGAGTCCGGCCTGCTCGGTCATATAGCCCATGAAGATGAACAGCGGCACGGCGGGAAAGATCTCGTCCTTCATCGTGCCCCAGATCTGCAGATAGGCCAGATTGAACGTCTGCTCCCACCCCAGTCCCGAGCCCGCCGAAGATGAGGGCGAGAAACAACAGCGTGAAGGAGATCGGGAAACCGATGAAGATGACCGCAACCATGCCGACGCAGCATGATCAGTCCGAGGGCCTCGGTGAAGCTCATGGCTCTCAGACCTCGATCTTCTCGTGCTTGGTCAGGAACTCGCCGGTCCGCCAGGCCCAGAGACTCTTCATGCAGCTCCGAGATGCCCTGCAGGAACAGCATGAAGGCGGCGAGCGGAATGACGCCGCGCAACGGCCACAAGACCGGCGTCCACGCACCCGAGCTGGCGCGTTCGTCGATCGAGAGCGAGTAGAGGAAATCGTCGATCGAGATCAGGAACAGTACGACCATCGTCGGCAGGAAGAACAGCAGGAACGCCAAGCTGTCGATCATGCCCTTGGTTCGGTCCGAGAACCCTTCCCACAGCATATCGGTGCGGACGTGAGCACCCTTGAGCAGCGCCAATGCGGCGCCCAGCATGAACAGCGCCGCATACGACATCGTCGTCACGTCGAGGGCCCAGATCGTCGGCTCCCGGAGGACGTACCGGGCAAAAACCTCAATCACATTCGCGAAGATCAGGGGGATGAGCAGAAGGATGAAGAGGTAGCCGGTCCATTCCGTGAACTTGTCGATGGTGCCGATGACGAACAGATAGCCGCGGGATGGCATCGGCTTTGGCGGAGAGGAACTGGGTGTCATTGCAGTGGCAATCCTCTCGCTGCGCAACTAAAGTCGCGTCGTTGCCCTCGATCGACGAGGAGCGGCTGCGGATCGAGGACCTTGCATTTAGCGGCGGCGTTAGCGGCCCTCGGTTTGCCTAGTCTGGAAAGTTTGGACGAGCAGCGGCCTGCGGAGCCGCGACACGAAACACCCCCGGGGAGCGGCGATAGCCGTCCCGGATGGAGACCATCACTCTGCGACTCTTACCCCAGCTCAGCGGCTTAGGAAACGCCAAGGTCTTGCCCAACCGGGGTGTCAGCGTGATCTGAGGCCTTGCTCGGAGAGCCAACGTTAAATCGCTTTGGGCCGCGGCGACGCGCAAGCGGCAGCGACTGAAAGGCGTCGAACGGCAAGGCGATCGCCTGAGCCAGGGCGCGCCGAGACCTGAGTGCAACGTAGACTCGTGCGAGGAAAAATACACCAAGCGCAGCGGCGACCTTCTTTAAAGCACCGCTTCGGCCATTCGCTCCAGCTGCGCGCCCATCTCGGCTTCCGTCTCGACGTGGGTGGCACGCACGACCACACGATCGGCGCCGGCATCGAAGAGCGGCCGCACGATGTCTTTCTTCGGCTCCTGCCCGTAAACCGAGATGGTGATCGACTTGGGATCGCGGCCGGCCGCCAAGGCCAGTCGATCGAGCTCCTTGCGGGCTTTCTCCAGGTCGGCCGGGGTAAGGCGGTTGGGCAGCCAGCCGTCCGCGTGGTCGACAATGCGCTTGAGAACGTTCTTCGCCGATCCCCCGATGACGATGGGCGGATGCGGCTTCTGCGCCGGCTTCGGATACGACCGCACCGGCGGGAAGTCGAAGAATTCGCCGTGAAACTCGGCCGCGTCCTGTGTCCAGAGCGCCTTCATCACGTCGAGCGCTTCTCGGGTCTGCGTCCATCGGCGCGGGAAATTACCGCCGAACATCTCGACTTCCTCTTTCAGCCACCCGGTGCCGATGCCGAAAATGAAACGGCCGCCGCTGTGCAGGTCCAGCGCGGCGATCTCCTTGGCGAGGAGCAACGGATTGCGCTGCGGCACCAGGGTGATTCCGGTTCCGAGCTTCAACTTGGTCGTCACTGCGGAAGCCCGCGCCAGGGCGATGTAGGGGTCCGTGAAGTGCGAATAAGTCCAGGGAATGGCGCCGCCGGTGGCCGGGAACGGGCTTGCGCTCTCGACCGGCACGGCGGGATGTTCCGCATACCATATCGAGTCGAAGCCCAGTCGTTCAGCGTTTCGCGCCATGAAGGCCGGGTCGATGGTGTATGCAGGCAACGGCATGGACAGTCCGATCAGCATGTCGGTGGCCTTTCTGATGTTGCGGTCGGCCTAAGCCTAGAGGAGGGAAGCGGATCAACGTTGAACTCCGCAGTAAAGCCGCTTCGGGTCACAAGCGGAAGGGGTCAAAGCGAGCACGTCAAGCGGCGTCGTGCCATGAGCGGCCACCCGGCCTTCCTTTCCACCTGCGTGACCCCACCGCGTACGCTATTCTGCTGCGCCGCAAATGAATTGTTCGCCAAGCGGGCGAGCACGGAGTACCCTTGATCGCCGCGAGTTGATTACGCTGCTCGCGCGCGTCGACGAGGTGATGGACATGATGCATCGCCGAATGTTTCTCGTCGCTCTGCTGGCAGCTCCGGCCTCGGCTGCGGCCCAAGATCGCCGCTTTCGGATTGGGTGGCTCGTATTCGGAGATGCCAATCTTGGACAGATCGATCGGTCGGTGAAGAGACTCGCTCGCTCAGCGCGGCCTTGTCGATGGCCGAAGTATCGAAATCATCTACCGCTACGCCAATGGCGCGCCCTCACGTCTTGCGGAATTGGCCAATGAACTCAGCGCGCAAAAGCCCGACATTTTGCTCGGGGTTGGCGGTGATGTCATCAATGCGCTCTTCGAGGCAAGCAAGAGCAGCATACCCGTCGTCGGAGGCGTCAGCGACAACCCCGTGCGGGCGGGGATCGCTGTGTCTCTCGCCCGGCCGAGCAGGAACTTTACCGGCGTCACGTACCTAACCGATGAAATGGCGGCCAAGCGGATGGAGCTTCTCAAAGAAGTGGCACCCGATGCAAAACGCGTTGCGGTAATATTCAATCCCCTGCATCTCGACGACGAGTTGACGTTTGCCCGTCGCGGAGCTGAATTGCTCGGCATCAAGCTGACCGCCCATCCCATAACCGATGTCGCCGATCTCGAAGCAGCATTAAGCGCAGCGAGTGCCGGCGGCGCTGATAGCTTGTTCGTCGTCGCCTCACGGCTGACCGCCTTTGTTGCCGCCGACATCGCCCAGTATGGCCAGGAGCGACGCCTTCCCGTGATTGCGTCGTGGCGTGAGCAGGTCGCCAGCGGGTGTTTATTGTCTTATGGGCCGAGCCGAATTTTCGAGGCGAAACGTCTCGCTGGCTATGTGGAAAAGATCTTCAAGGGAGCAAAGCCCGCCGAGCTGCCGATTGAACAACCCGAAAAATTCGAGTTGGTCATCAACCTCAAGACCGCCAAGGCGATCGGCCTCACCATCCCGCAATCGTTGTTGCTGCGCGCCGACGAGGTGATTGAATAGGCTGTTGCGGCTACAGCCGCTGCAGGTCATGGGCGAGCAATTCTCGCTCGCCGTGCTCTTCGGGGAGCGGCCTTCCCGGATCGCACCTGAGTCAGCAGCTTTGCGCCATAGCCAGCTGCGAGCCACTGCGATAAAATTCTCGGGCGCTGTGTGGCCCCTGGCTCTCCCCCAACTCATACTTGGCGGTCTTGGATAGAGGTTCGTGCCCATCGAAGCGTCAGGCCAAGTGCATGAACGATAGAGTGCAACGCCTACGACGCGACATAACTGAAGCGGTTGCCCCACCGACTTGCCCGACGGGCTACCGCGTGCGGACGTTTGTCGCTGCCGATGCGCCAACGGTTCATCGCCTACTTGAGGTCGGCTATGCTCAAGGCGGAGGCCACATTGGGGCATTTGAAGAGTGGTGGCCCAGCCTTCGAGATGACGACGAGTTTTCCCCCGACCTTTGCTTCCTCGCGGTCAATGAGCGGCAGGACATTGTCGGAGTCGCCCAATGCTGGACCAGTGCATTCATCAAAGACTTGGTTGTCCATCCACGAGCGCGTCGGCGCGGAATTGCGGCGGCACTACTGAGGAGAGTATTTTGGGAGTTTCGGCGTCGGGGCGTGAAGCACGTCGATTTGAAAGTTCGGGTGGACAATCCCACGGGAGCAGTCCGCTTATATAAAGAGCTGGGAATGCGCGAAGTAGCGCTCGACGGGTTATGATGACCAGTACCCTGTCCACGCGGAGCCAAGACGAAGTACGGCTCGGCGCATGGGCCGAGATCCGCGAGCCATTGGAACTACAACTCGCTCCGCTTGGTCGGCGCGCTTTGGCGGCGCTTGCACCGCGGCCTGGTGAGAGTGTCCTCGACATAGGTTGCGGTGGCGGTGAGACCGCGCTTGACCTTGCCCGGGCAGTCGCGCCCGACGGCATAGTCGTGGGGATAGATCTGTCTGCCGCGGTATTGGCGTTCGCGCAGCGCGCGGCCAAAGGATGCGATCGAGTGCGCTTCGTGCACGCGGATGCCCAGGTGTTTCCGTTCGAACCGGCCTCGTTCGATGCTGCCTTCTCGCGGTTTGGGGTAATGTTCTTCGCTGACTCCACTGCGGCGTTCATCAACATTCGTCGTAGCCTCAAGCCGAATGGACGACTGGCCTTCGTCTGCTGGCGAGCGCTGGAAGAGAACGCACTCGACATCCTGCCGCTCAGGGCCGCGTCCGCTCATTTGCCGCCTCAGCCCGCTCATGATCCGGATGCACCCGGCCCGTTTGCGTTCGCCAACCCCGACCGCGTGCGCGGCATTCTGGAAGGAGCGGGCTTCGGGGAGATTGAGATCACCGCCCGTGACGAGCAGGTTGGAAGCGGCGACCTCGATACAATGCTGGCGGTTTGTTCGCGGGTCGGAGCTCTGGGCAGGATTCTTCGGGAAAATCCCGAGCTCCGGGCCGCGACGTTACCGGCGGTGCGGTCTGCGCTTGCGGCACACGATGGACCCGATGGGGTCAGGCTGAATGCAGCAACGTGGGTTGTGACAGCTCGGGTTTCCGCCGGACCCTAGCGCAATCATTTGTCCGCTTCGGGTCAAATGCGAAGGGCTCCGCTCATTCGACGGCCAACGTCTGATCCGCACCGCCGCGCGAAGGCAGCTTCTTGAAGACCACGAGCAGCGGAAAGACCGCGAGCGTTGCAAGCATCAACAGCCTGTAATCGTCAATGTAGGCAATGATCTGCGCCTGCTGCGTGATCATGGCGTCGAGCGCCGCTCGACCGGCGGCGGTGAGGGGGTTCCAGAACTGCGAATTGTCGGATTCTCGAAGGCCCGATTCAGCGCGGTAACGTGGTTTACGATCTCGGCGTGGTTCACCTGCGTGTTGCTCGTCAGCAGGGCATTGACGATGGAGATGCCGACGCTCGAGCCGATGTTGCGTGAAAGGTTGTAGAGACCTGCCCCTTCCGTACGGTGTTCCGGCGGCAGCGTTGCCAACGTCACCGAGCTGAGCGGGACGAACAGAAAGCCGAGGCCCGCACCCTGAACCAGGCCGACGGAGACGATTTCCGCCTGCGACACGTCCGGCGTCCAACCGGTCATTGCGTAGAAAGCCCAGGCCGTGATGCCGAGGCCAATGCCCAGAAGCAGGCGCGTGTCGACCCGTCCGATCAGGCGGCCGACCAACAGCATGGCGGCCATCGTGCCGATTCCGCGAGGCCCCAGCACGAGGCCGGCGGTGACGACCGGATAGTTCATCAGCTCTTGCAAGTAAGGAGGCTGCAGCGCCAATGAGGCGTAATAGGTGAGACCGACGATCGCGACAAAGAGAGTACCGGCGGCAAAATTTCGATCGCGGAGAAGCGTCGGCCTGACAAACGGCTTGTCGCTCGTGAACGTGTGGACGAGAAAAATGTAGAAGGCCGAGGCGGCGACGATCGCTTCGATCCAAATCTCACTGGACCCGAACCAGTCTTGCTGTTCGCCGCGATCGAGCAGAATTTGGAAGGCGCCGATCGCGAGGCTCAATGTACTGAAGCCTAACCAATCGAGCCTCTCATTTGCATTTCGCCGCGACTCCGGAAGAAAGACGGTCAGCCCGAGAAAGGCAAGAGCGCCAACCGGCAGGTTGATGTAGAACACGTAGCGCCAGCTGTAATTGTCCGTCAGCCAACCGCCGAGGACCGGACCGAGAATGGGACCGGCAATCACGCCGAGGCCGAACAGCGCCATTGCGAAACCCTGGCGCTCCTTGGGGTAGATGCTGAGCAAGACCGATTGCGAAAGCGGGACGAGCGGCGCGCCGAACATGCCTTGCAAGATGCGGAAGAGCACGATTTCCACGATCGAGTTGGCGAGGCCGCAAAGCATCGAAGCCACCGTGAAGCCGGTGACAGCGACAAGGAAGAGTCGTTTCGATCCGAAGCGGCTGGCGAGATAGCCAGTCGGCGGCGTCATGATCGCGGCGGCGGCGATGTACGAAGTCAGTACCCAGCCGATTTGGTCTTGGCTCGCCGAAACACTGCCTTGCATGTGCGGCAGCGCGACATTGGCAATGGTCGTGTCGAGCGCTTGCATCAGCGTGGCCAGACTGACGCAGGCGGTGATCGCCGCGCGGTTGATGGAGGCGCCTTGGCGCTCTGCGGCCATCACGCCCTCCTACCTCTCCCGCCAAGAAACGCTCCCAGGAAGTGCGGCAGGCCGCGCGCGTGGCCGGTGTCGACGTCGACTTCTACGCTCATCCCCGCCCGCAACGACGGTTGGCGCTTGTCGTTGGTGTCGACGCGCACCCGCATTGGAATTCGCTGCACGACCTTGACCCAGTTCCCGCTGGTGTTTTGAGCCGGAAGAAGCTGAAATTCTTGTGCCGCCGCCGGGCTGATGCTTTCAACCGTGCCGTGCCATTCCACGTCCGGATAGGTGTCGACCACCACCGTCACTGGCTGACCGGGTTGCACATAAGTCAGTTGCGTTTCCTTGGGGTTCGCATCAACCCAGACGTGATCTGTTGCAACGAGATTAAAGGCAGCGGTCGATGCCTGCAGATACTTGCCTGGGGTGATCGACGGCACGTTCGTGACGACGCCAGCGAAGGGCGCTCTTACGATGGTGTGATCAAGTTGGCGCTGCGCCTCATTGACCTGCGCCTTGGCTTGTAGGTATTGCGGATGCTCAGTTACCGGAATGTCGGGATTCCCACCAAGCTTGGCGAGTTGCACCTCGGCCTGCTGTTTCAGCGAGACGACTTTGCTCTTGTCGGCCTGAAGTGTGAAGCGCGCCTGGTCGTAATTGGCCTTGGTGATACTTCCGGACTTCACAAGGGTCGCGAAGCGATCGTAGGTGGCCTGGTCGAGCTCGACTTGCGCCTGCTCGGTATCGATATCGCTTAGCATGCGCTGGTAATCCCGCTTCATCAATTCGATCGCCAGCGCGGTCTGCGCGAGGTTGGCATTCGCGTTATCTAGCCCGACCTGGAACTGGCGGGGATCGAGGCGGTAAAGGATCTGTCCAGCTCCAACGAGCTGGTTCTCCGCGATGTCAACGGCTTGCACGATCCCTGGAACGTCGGTCGAGATGTCGACCTTGTCGGCCTCGACGTAAGCGTCGTCAGTCGACATGATTTGGCCGCCGGTGACGTACCAATACCCGCCCGCGACCAGCGCAAGCGGAAGCAGAGCGAACAACGCCCGACGCACCAAGGGCCGCCGCGCTGAGCGCGGCGCTTCCTCAGGCGCCAATGGTTTTTCGGCGGTGTACTCCGGCAGCTCTGGAGCAGGGCTCGTCCTTCTCGGTA
This sequence comes from uncultured Alphaproteobacteria bacterium, assembly GCA_963812775.1. Classification (GTDB taxonomy): domain Bacteria; phylum Pseudomonadota; class Alphaproteobacteria; order Rhizobiales; family Beijerinckiaceae; genus CAWEWH01. The sequence continues at coordinate 939,331 of CAWEWH010000007.1, read as the reverse complement.
GCTCCTTGCTTGTCTCGGAACACAGCGCAACCGTCCTGCTGGCCGCGGACGTTGCGCTTCGCTCGCCACTTGGCGGCGTAAGGAGCGGCTCTGACTGAGTTGCAAGATGACTAGTTCGCTGCACTTTCGACATGGCGATGCTCCTTACGAGGTCGCTTCGGCGGGCCGTCGGCTGCTGACGTTTTCCTTGATTTGGCGCAATCCAACGATCAGCGCCCCCAGTACAGCGGGGTCGACGCCCTTGGTCATGACACGGTGGAGCTTGGCGCGGAGGCGCTTGATATCGCGAAGGAGGGGCGCGGCAGCCGGCCTCAACCGCAGGCGCCAGATACGCCGGTCATTGGGATCGGTGCAGCGCTTTACGAGTCCAAGCTCCTCGAGACGATCGACCAGGCGCGCAATGGTCATCGGCGCAACCTCGGCAACGGCCGCGAGTTCGTTCTGCGACACGTCCGGCTGCCGCTCCAGCCGCGCCAAGATGATCATCTGCGCCCGTGTCATGCCGTGCGCCTGGGCCACTTGGTCGGCGTAGGCGCGCATCTGGCGCGCAACGTCGTAGAGCAGAACCAGCAAGTCATCGTCGAGATCGGCAGGCATGGTCTAGCCTCAGCTCGGGTGAGGGAAAGCCGCCAGCGAGGGCTTCTGGGGGCTCCACGGTCCGCCAACGCTTTCGCTAACTGGTGCGGCGAACCCTAAGCATGCAAAACGTAAGCATGCATATGACCCCTTCAAACCTCCCTGCGCTGCAGCTCTGCCTTGTCAAAAAAGCATGACCGCCGCCCGCATCTACGAGAGACCGAGGACGGGCAAGGACGTGGCCTACGGCGCAGGACGATCCGCAAGTTCAGGAGGCACGAACGATTTTCAGAGCGTCGAGTAGAGCCGCGCTCATTGCGTCGAGCGTCCTTGCGACTGAGGATGCTCTCAATCTGCGACATGGCTTTACGCGCTTGGCTAGGCGCCTTCCTCGGAGACAGCGCCGCGTTCTTGAGCCGTCATCTGAAAGGCACCGTCGCCAACAAACAGCAACTGGCGGCGCCCGGAAGCCGAGATCAGCGTCCCCAGAAGCGCTGGGAGAGCGTAGCCGCTAGCTGCCCAAGCGGTTGCTCGACAACCGTAACCCTATCAGGCATCCACAGCCCGGCGCGCGAAAGAACTTGATCGGCCCAGTCTCCCTGCTTGTTCGACATTGCGGCGACTAACGCGTTGTTGCTCGAAACACGCCAGAGCGGATTGTCTCGTCGGGCGACGGCCCGTCCGTCCGGGCGGTCCGAGTGGCGCGCCGCTCGTCGAAGGCGATAAGGTGCTGTCACGTCCCGGGAGCGGGAGTATACTCGATCGATGGCTGTCAGCTCCCCTGATCTGAAAGCGTTCTTGGTCGCCACGCCTTTCTTCGGTGGCCTCTCAGACGCAAGCCTCGATCTCCTGGTCTCGATGCTGGTCGAGCGCCGCTTCGACCTCGGTGCCCCTGTCGTCGCGGAAGGAGAACCGGGGCGCTCAATGTTCATTGTTCACTCCGGCGAGCTTGTGGTGAGCAAGCTCGGAGATTCGGGGCGCGTGATTCGCGTGTCGGATCTCGCGCCTGGTGATTTTTTCGGCGAAATGACGCTCATCGAAATGCAGAACCGATCAGCAACCGTCGTCGCGGCGAGCCCAACCGTGCTGTACGAACTGACGGCCCGAAGCCTCTACACGTGCTACAAGGCCGACATCCACGCGTATGTGATGGTGATGCAGAATATCAACCGCGAGCTTTGTCGGCGGCTGCGGCGCGCCGACAATCGCATTGCCGAACTGCAGACGCGTCACGCGAGTCAATGATGCAGATTGGCGTGCGTCGGGGGCGCGCCTCTGGCTACAGCCCGGACTGGATGGCTTTGAGCAGCCGGAAGCGCATCGCGCCGTCGTTGCTTCTGAGCGAGATCACGAAGCGCACGCGCCCATGCTTGGAGGTGTCGGCATAGCCCGCCAAGGTGCGGACGCCGGAAAAGGTGCCGGTCTTGAAGCGGGCGCCGTCGCCGCGGCGGAGCAGGGTGGCATGGGGCTCGAAGAGGTGCAGCAACTGGGCAAGGCCGCGGGCCGTGAAGCGGTTGCCGCGGCTGATGCCCGAGCCTTCCTCGAGATGGATGGACTCGGCGAGGCCGTGCTTGGCGAGCATCTCGTTCGCGACCTGGAGCGACTTCTCGAGGCTGACGGGCCCGCCCAGGCGATGCCCGCCGATCTCCAGGAAGACCTGGTTGGCGATGTAGTTGTTCGAGCCGAGGAGCAACCCGGCGAGGATCTCCGAAAGGGTGCGCGACTGGCGGTGAACGTAGACCGGCTCCAGGCCCTCGGGCACGGCTCCGGTCGAGATCTTGCCCTTGACGCTGCCGCCGGCCCGCTCGATGAATGCGGCGATCAGCTCGCCGGCATATTGCAGGCCCACCGCGGGGTCCTGGGTCAGGCTGATGCGACCGCGACCCTGGGGGCCCCGCGCCCGGAACTGGCTGATGGCGAGCGGCGTGATCGGGGTCTGCTTCTCGGCGGAGCGGACCGTCTTGCCCTTGCGCACGGCGTGGATCGTATTGAAGTTCACCGCGAGCGCGGAGTTCAGCGCGTCGTAGGCCTCGTCGGTGTCCTCGATGCCCGGGATGCGGATGTCGGAGGGGTAGTAGCTCGCGTCGAGCACGATGCCGCTTAGCGGCTTCTTGCCGATTGCGGCGACCAGCTCCGACGCGAGCTGAGCCAGCTCTTCGGAGATCAGAAAGGGATCGCCGCCCCCGCGAATGTAGAGCACCCGGTCGCCGTCCAGGTAGAAGCGGGTCTCGAAGCGGTAGTCGCCGCCCAGGACCTCCATCGCCAGCCAGGCGGTCACGATCTTGGTGACGGAGGCAGGGACGAAGGGCTTGTCAGCGTTCTGAACCACCAGCTCGTTGCCTTTTTCGTCCATCACGAGCACCAGCCCCGACGGAGCGAGCGCCGCAACCTTCTCCTTGGCACCGGCCAGGGCTTGGGCGGGCAGCAGGAGCAGCGCGCAGGCGAGGGCGAGCAGGTGAGACCACATGACGACTCCAGCCGTGCCCTCCAACCCGTCTTTGCCTCGCATCCCGAGATGCGTCACGAATGACAGGATTGCACAAGAACGAAAGCCGAGCCCTTCATGATAGACGTTCAGGGTCATGAGCCGAAAGGCTCGCCGCGAACAATTCTCACCCGCTGTATCCCCCGAAAGCGGACGTTCCGCGTGATCAGGTGACTTGGCAGCTTTGTGCCGCTTGCGAAGTGGCCTGAATGCGGCACGAAGCTCGGACGTGAAGAGCTCAGCTCCTCCCAGGCCGGAAGTGGCTGCCCCGCTCAGCGTCGCGGTAGTAGGTCCGCGATTTTCGATACTTCAGCGCTTGTCGCCCTCGGCGGCGGCGAGGCGGTTGCGCCAGTCCCGGCGGACCAGAAGTGAGACGAGCGACAAGAAAAGCAGGAGGATGGTAAGCGCCATCAGGCTCGCCGAAATCGGGCGGGTGAAGAAGATCGTCCAATTGCCGCTCGACATGATCAGCGACTGGCGAAGGCTGAGCTCGAGGGTGGGCGCGATGACGAGGCCGAGCACGAGGGGCGCCGGGTCGAAATCGAGCTTGCGCAGCCCATAGCCGACCACTCCCATGATCAGCATGATCCACACATCGACGATGGAGCCGCTCACCTGATAGACGCCGACGATCGAGAACATGATGATGAGCGGATAGAGGTAGCTGTAGCGGATCCTGAGGACGCTGACGAAGAGGCCGACCAGCGGCAGGTTGAGCAGGAGCAGCATCAGGTTGCCGACATACATCGAGGCGATGAGGCCCCAGAACACGCCCGGGTGATCGCTGACGAGCTGCGGCCCCGGCACGACGCGGTGGATCAACAGCGCTGCCATCAGCACAGCGATGACCGGACCTGTCGGCAGGCCGAGCGCCAGCATCGGCACGAAGGCGCCCGTCGAGGCGGCGTTGTTGGCGGCCTCCGGCCCGGCGACACCGGCCACCGCGCCCTTGCCGAAGGCCTCGGGGGTCTTGGAGAGGCGCTTCTCCAGCGCGTACGAGAAGAAACTCGCGATGATGTGGGCCGAGCCCGGAACGATGCCGACGAGGACGCCGAGCACCGAGCCGCGCACGATGGGCATGGCCGATTGTCGCCACTCGGCGCGGCTGGGAAGAAGCTCGGCCAAACGCGGCGACACCACCTTCTCGGTCACCGTGGCGCTCGGCCGCGACAGGATCTCGCCGAGGCCAAAGAGGCCCACTGCCACCGGCACGATGCCGATACCGTCGCCCAGCTCCTTGATGTCGAAGCCGTAGCGGAAATGGCCGGAGATGACGTCGATGCCGATGCAGCCGAGCAGCAGCCCGACGCTCGCCATGAGTAGCGTGCGAACGAGCGAGGTCGACGACATGTAGGCGAGGAAGACGAGGCCGAGCACCAGCAGCGCCGTGTATTCAGGCGGCCCGAAGCGCACCGCGAAAGCGGCGAGCGGCGGCGCAATCAGCGTCAGCACCACGACCCCGAAGGTGCCGGCGATGAACGAGCCGACGGCGGCGATGCACAAGGCCGCGCCCGCCCGGCCCTTCTGAGCCATGGCGTAGCCGTCGATACAGGTCATTACCGAGGCGGCCTCTCCGGGGATGCGCATGAGGATCGAGGTGGTGGAGCCGCCGTATTGCGAGCCGTAATAAATGCCGGCCAGCATCACCACCGCCTTGGTGGCATCGAGGCCGTAGGTGATGGGCAGCAGGATGGCGATGCCGGCGAGAGGGCCGATGCCAGGCAGAATGCCGACCAACGTGCCGACCAAGCAGCCGAGGAACGCATAGAAGAGGACATCGGGCCGGAAGGCGACCGAGAAGCCAAGGGCCAGACTGTCGAGGGTCGCTTCCACGGAGGGGGGATCAGAACCAGATCACGCCGCCCGGCAGGGGCGACTTGAGCAGTCGATTGAACAGCAGGTAGGCGATCAAGGTGACACCAGCGCTGAAGGCCGCCGCGTGGACGATGGGGCGGCGCTCGATCGCGAAGACGAGGGCGAACAACATCATGGACATGCTGGCCGCGAAGCCGAGCGTGGTGTAGAGCGCGACGCATACGGCCGCGACGATGACGACGCGCAGCGCATGCGGAAGATCGGCGAAGGCGAGGTCCGCGAAGGGCGGGCTTTCCCCGGCCCGGGCGAGTAACACGAGGCCAAGCAGCATCATCAGGCCGATGGCGAGCGTCGGCAGCATGCCGGCGCCGGGCGAGGCCAGCGTGCCGAACGGCAGATCGACGCTCAACGCAAGGATCCCTGCGCCGATGACGACGAAGGCGCCGCCCCCGACATGGTCCCTGCGCAGGATCACTTCGCCGCCCCCATGCGCCGCCCGTGGCGCGGCCTAAACCTTGCCGATCATGTGCACGGCATCCTCGATCCGCCTGGCATCCGCATCCCAGAACCTCGCAAAGTCAGGCTGGTCGAGATACGCCACCACATCGCCGATATTGTCGATGGCCTTGGCGAACTGCTCGATGGCGACTGCCTTCCCGGTGTCCTCGCGCAGCTTCACAATGACCGCGTCCGGGGTGCCCTTCGGCGCGAACAAGCCCGACCACAGCGAATACGTGACGTCGTGGCCGAGCTCCTTAAACGTCGGCACGTCGGCGAATCCGACAGCGCGCTTCTCCGAGAAGCAGGCGAGCGCGCGCAGCTTGCCGGCCTTCAATTGCCCGCTGGCGGCGGCAATCGAGGAGGCCAGAACTTGCGCGTTGTTGCCGAGCAGCGCGGTGAGCGCCGGCCCACCGCCATTGGTGGGCAAGTGCTTCATTTGAATGCCCGCCGCCTTCATGAACATGGCCGTCGGCAGGTGCAGCGCGCCATGCTGTCCAGAGGAGCTGAAGATGATCTCGTTGGGACGTGCCTTGGCGTCGTCCACGAGGTCTTTCAGGGTCTTGTAGGGCTGTGCCTCGTTGACGACCAGCAGCATAGGCCCTTCGGTGAGGCGGGCGATCGGAATGAAGTCGCCGCGCGTGAACTTCACCTGGCGGCCGTAAAGCTTGTCGACCTCGGCGAAGCCGGAAATCGACGGCAGGTGGATGAGCAGCGTATAGCCGTCGGGTTTGGCGGCCGCCGCAAACTGCGCGCCGACCTGGCCGGCGGCACCCTGCTTGGTTTCGACCACCACCGGCTGCTTGACGAGCTGCTCCAACGCCGCCGCGAAGGGGCGCCCGATCACGTCGGCCGCGCCGCCGGGCGGGAACGGATTGATGATGGTGATGGTGCGAGCCGGATAGGCTTCCTGCGCGGTGGCGGCACCCGTCAGAAGCGCGCCGGCGGTCGCGGCCGAGTGCAAGAGAAACGCGCGCCTGTGCATGGCAACCCTCCCGTGGCGAACCCATCCCTTAAAGCCGGCTTCTTGATTGGGACGAGCGGCGCGATGGTAACGGGGGGCCTCGGCGGGGGCAATCTCTACGGGTTCGCGGAGGCCTGATTTCCTACGGACTCGATTTCATGGACCAGCATCGGCGTCGCCAAGTTGATTCCGAACCTCAAATGACGGCCTTGAGTCAGCAACCGAAAGGTTCGGACAAACACATCAAGTTCGCAGGCCCATAGGCGGACGTCCGCACATTGCGAAGCGATCGCGGTCCCAGTCGGCGATCAGTCCACTCTTCCGGGTCGTGCCAACTACGTGACTTGGCCGGGCTAAGCGGTTTTCCGCCCCAGGACGTGCCAGACCTCCATCGCGTCGGCACCCTTGACCCTGATTGTTCCCCTGGCCTCGCAGACGAACGCATCCTTGATCAGCTCGTATGTGTGACGCGTAATCTGTACCGCTCGAGCTTGGCCCTGCGATTCCATGCGGCTCGCGGTGTTTACGGCTTCGCCCCACAGATCGTAGATGAATTTCTTGCGACCAATAACGCCAGCCACGACGGGACCGGAGTTGATGCCGATTTGGAAGGCGAGTTGTTGGCCTCCGAACTTTCGCCCGGCGACGGCCGCCTGCATGTCGAGAGCGACATTGACCAGCGCCGTGGCATGATCGGGCCGGGGTCGCGGCACGCCCGAGGCCACCATGTAGCAATCGCCAATCGTCTTGATCTTCTCCAGCCCATAGCTTTCGACCAGATCATCGAAACACTGGAAGATCTCGTTGAGAAGATCGACCAGCCTCAATGGCGTCATCGACGCTGCCATCGGGGTGAATTCGACCACATCGGCGAACAGGATGCTGGCGGCGTCGTACTGCGCGGCGATAGTTCGATGCTCGGCCTTCAGCGCTTCGGAAATTTCCTTCGGCAGGATGTTGAGCAACAACATCTCAGAACGTTCCTGAAAGAAATTGCGCTGGCCGACGAAGTAGTAGAGCAGCGCGAAGGCGATCGCGATCATGAGTCCAACGTTGAGCACGAAAAGCCAGGTGACGAAGGTCTCCGGCAGGCCCGCCGGGCTGAGGTCGGGCTGCACGATCCCGCTGATGACCAGCAGTACGACGAACCCCATGATCCACAACAGCGTGCGACGCAAATCGTCGACCAGCAGAGCGGCCAGCGGACACAGGCCGGCCCATATGATCACCACACTCGACTCTCGGAAACCGCCCAGACTCAACATCAGCAACCAGGGCAACAAGAGAAACATCAGGAGCTGCACCGAGCGATAGAGATTGAGGTTGTTCGTCCAGGCGAAGATAAGTGTGTTGATCGGCGTGACGAGCGAGTACAGCGCCGGAATGGCGCCCGAGAGCGGGACGCCGACGGCGACGTAGATCGCGCTCCACAGCACGGTGAACGGCAGGAGGCCGATGGAGAGGAGAACGGTTAGCCGCTTTTGCAGCGCTATTTCGGGACTGTCCGAAGGAGCGGCGCCCAGGCGACCGGCCCAGGCAGCGAGACCGTCGAAGCGATTGAGAACGCCGACTTTGCGGCGAATTGCATCTGGCGGATCTGATGCCATTTTCTAAACCGGAACCTAGTCGCGCTTTTCGCTGTTGGCGAATTCATCGATCGGTGGATGCATTGCGTCGGTGCCGGCAACACGTTCCCAGGTTCGGGCAACCCTGAACAATGTCGTCTCGTCAAAATACCGACCGGCGAACTGTACCGAGAGTGGCAGTCCGCCGCGCGACAGGCCCACCATCATCGCGATTGCCGGATGACCCGTCAGGTTGAAAGGCGCGCGTGCCTGGCGTGGATACGTGCGCTCGACTTCAACCGGGTCGTCGATGCGGCACGGTGGGTCCATCGAATTTGCGCATAGCAGAACATCGACGTCCCGCAGCACGGCTTCCAATTCGTCGATCATCCGCAGCCGCAGCCGGCTTGCGCGCACGCTATCACCAGCGCTCAGGAATGCGCCCGCCATCAGGCGACGTCGTGCGAGCTTGCCGTAGTCGGCCGGACGTTCCTTGAGCCAGTTCGCATGAATTGACCAGGCTTCGCTTTGCAGTATCGCGCGGTTGACCGCGGCGAATTCGCCGAGCGCCGACAGGTTGATGTCACGGACCTGCGCCCCTTCCGCCTGCAAGGCGTGAGCGACCTGCTCCAGCGCCGTCGTGGTCTCCGCATCGGCAGGCATGTCGACTTCGTGAAAATGGCGAATGAACCCGATCCGCAGGCCTTGGACTCCGTTCTCGAGAGTGTCCCGGTAAGCGCCTCGCGCCACATTGGCGCTGCCCGGATCAAGTGGATCATGTCCGGCGATCGCCTCCAGCATCAGGACGTTGTCCGCAACCGTGCGCGTCATCGGACCCACATGGTCGAGCGAGAACGCCAACGGAAAAACCCCACGCCGCGAGACCAATCCATAGCTCGGCTTCAAGCCGACGATGCCACAGGCGCCGGCAGGATTGCGGATGCTGCCGCCGGTATCGGTACCAATTGCCATCGGAAACAGGCCGGCCGAGACACCAGACCCGGAGCCTGACGACGATCCGCCAGGGTGATGGTTTCTGTTCCATGGGTTGCGCGCCGGCGGCCATGGCAGATCGAAGCTCGGGCCGCCGATCGCGAATTCGTGGGTCGAGAGTTTGCCCAACACGATCGCGCCGGCGCTGCGCAGCTTTTGCACGCAGACGGCGTCGTTGCTTGCAACGTTGCCTTGCCGGATCTTCGAGTGACAGGTGGAAGGCAACCCGGCCACGTCGATGATGTCCTTAACGGCGACTGGCACGCCATGAAGCGGGCCACGCAACCGCCCGGCTGCCGCTTCGCTCTCGGCAACGCGCGCGGCCCTCAGCGCAGCGGTGCCGTCCAATCGGAGGAAGACATTGAGCAGCGGATCGAGCCTCTCAATGCGATCGAGCAATGCCGTGGTCAGCTCGACAGGCGACAACTCCTTGCGCGCAATCGCGCGCGCGGCGGCACTCGCCGTCAGCCAGTGCAGCTCGGATGTCATCGGTCTGTTCCGGCGCGCATCGCTGGCCACAGCTCGGTCGTGGGGTCGGCCGAACGTTGGAGCTGCTCGACGATATTGGCGGCCTGCTTTGCAGCCGCCTCGACGTCGTCGGGGAATTCGGCCAGCGCCTTGGCAAGCCCGGCCCGCCGGGCCAACACGTCGATCGAGTCTTTGTCCATGTCAGGTGACCTGCTGCCTTCGCTCAGACGACCTTGGCTACGACAATCCTATCCAACCCGCCAAATCGGCAATAGCCTTGTGGCGCGCCGGACGAGATGGACGCATGCTCGCACTCCGCCGCCACACCGAAAAAGGACTGACTGGCGCTTCGTCTGGCCGACCTTCGCGCCTTAAAAAAACGTCTCGGGCGGCACGCCGAGCAGGATCTGGCCGACCGACTCGAAATGAGCGCCGCGTGCCTGGATCTGCTGCGAAAGCGTGTGCATGTCGCGGAAGCGGCGCTCGAACGGGCTGCCCGGGAAGATCGCGTCGACGCCCGCTCCCTTGTAGGCGAAGTCCGCCACCTCGGCCGCGGCTTGGATGGCGTTGGTGCAGGCGAGCCGCACGCGGGCCCGGTCGGCTATATCGATCGGCGCCTCGTCGTCGGCATGCGCATAGATCGTGGTGAGCGTCTCGATGAGATAGGCTCGCGCCGAGCCGAGCCGCGCCTCCGCTCGGGCCACGTCGGCCTGCACGACGGCGTTGTCGGCAAGCCGGGCGAGGCCGCGCGGCGCCTTGCGAGACGCCAGCGTGATGAACTCGGACACCATCGCCCGCGCGATGCCGAATGCCACGGCGGCCACTCCGGTCGCGTAGAGGCCCTGCATGGTAAAGGCATAGAGCGGGCCGCGCTCACGGCGCAGCGTCGGGTCCTCGCGCGTGGTGCTGAACGCCTCGGACACGAACACGTCGTCGACGCAATAGGAGTCCGATGCCGTGCCGCACAGCCCGATCGTGCGCCAGGTGTCGAGCAGGGTCACGTCACTTGCCGGAAACAGGAGCGTGCGGACCGTGGGCCGGCCGAAGCGATTGAGCCTGAGCGCGCCGTCGGTTTCGACCACAAGGCAGTGCGCGCCCATCCAACGAGCCTGCCGGCAGCCGCTGGCGAAATCCCACTTGCCGGTCAGGCGATAGCCATCGTTTACCGCTCTTGCGCGCGAGGCGTTGGGAGGCCCCCAAGCCACGATGCTGCGCGGATCAGCGAAGATGGCGCGATTGACCGCGGGCTCCAGATAGGCGGCGATCAGAGCAGAACTGTTGGCCACAAATGCGTTCCACGCGATCGAGGCGTCGTGCCGTGCGAGCTCTTCGATCGCCGCCACGTAGAGCGCAGGCTCCGTCTCATCGCCCCCCGCAGAGCGCGGCAGCAGCATGCGGAACAATCGCAGAGTCATGGAGCCGCCCTAGCAAAGCCTCGGAGATGTGCCGCGTGCGCTCGATCTCATCGGCCGCGGCGGCAATCTCCGCCCCGAGCGCGCGAGCACGGGCGACCGGGTCCGGACGCGTCTGGATGTCCATGCGCCACCTCAGGCTGGCCTGCCATTGCGGCCGAACGCCCGGGCGCTGCCAACCGTCTGGTCAGCCGATCCCAGCAATTGGCAGCCTGCGGCGACTTTATTCGCGATCAAGGGAGAAAAGAAGCGCGCTTAACGTGGCCTTCTCCGCCTGCGCCAGGCACGGCGTGGAGTCCTGTCGCCGGGCGGTTCCTGTGTGACCCACATCACCCCGAGGGCAGGGGAGTCGGCAGTAGCATGCCTGGCCGTCCCTCGTGACGGCTCTTCCCTAGACCCCCACTTGCCTCCGCTCGACAGAGCGGAGGCATTTTTTCCAGCGGCGATGACCGATATCGAGGGGCTGTGACCCACCTGCGTTGGATCGACTGAGACGTGAATATCCAGACCGGCGTCGCCGAGTAAGGCGATAATCTGCCTCGCACGCTCATCCGGAGCCAAGCGATGGAGCGCTCACGGGCGACATCATGCGCCCGCGGGCCTTTCCCCGCCCTCTAGGAACGTCGCGACTCGGAACAACTTGGTCGGATGGGCTATTCGCCAAACACGAAAACCTGAGAACGCTCTACTCCATCGACGCGGTTGCGATGAGCGCTAAGGAAGCGTGGATCGAGCCACATCCGCGCCAGAGCTTCGGCCGATGGATAACGCACGACGACCGCGATGTCCCAGCCCGGGACAGCGCCAAACGAGAACATATGCCCCACTCGGCCTCGGAAGATTCGCTGACCCCCGACTGCTTCAAAGGCTGGCGCAACTCCAGACGTGTATCTTCCGTAAGCCTCCGCGCCCGATACTGGGCCTCCATCCGTATCGACGCTCGGTCGAAACTTCAGCAAGTTCAGAAGATGGATTGCGCCTTTCTGCTCAAAAATTCGGCGCCAGTCATTGGCTGTCGGGCAAATACCTTCCTCGCCATGGGCTGACACCAGTCGTTCAACAAGGGCGTTCACGTTGTCCATCTCTGACCTTCCATAGCTAGGAGCTTCGGCGGTGACCTTGGTCCCGCCGGTCCAGGAGTCTTCATGCTACTGAGGCCTGGTGGCGCCAACAAGATCGCAGCTGCGTCGCGACTTGAATGTGCGTCAGCCCTGTACCAACTGCCGGAAAGAGTCGGGTTGGAGCGAATCGCCGAGCAGATACAGCCCCGACAGCAGTGGGTCGAGTTCGAAACCCGCTTCGACCTCGGCAAGGAGTGTGGTGCGCAACGCTTCGGCGAGCTCGCTCTCTCCCAGCTCCCGCGCGAGGCAGAACGCCCAAGCTGTGGCCAGCGGCGTGGAGGAGGATTTCGGCCTTCAACTCGTCCGCGTCGATCACCACGCGAGCGCCATCACCGGTGCGTAGGATGTTCTTGCGCCAGTCGGCGAACCACAGCCGCGTCCGGTCGGGTGTCACGGCGCTCATCAGGAAAAGCGTCCAGATATCGATTTCAAGCGATCGACGATGCTTGGCCGGTGAGCAGCTCGCCGACTCCGTTCCGAAATAGAAGAGTGCGCCGGCGGCGTCACGAGTGAGCAAGTTGGTTTCCAGCGTTTCGAGCCAGCCGTCGTTCGCCGCCGCGTAGCGCGTGCCGAACAGCCGATCATGAAGCACATTGTTGATCAGCAAGTGCGCGTTGCACTGTGTCATCGATTCGTGGCGGTAGCACGTGACGCCCCCCGTCGGAGATGCGGTCATCTGGTGCCACAGGCTTTCCGAGAGTTCGGAGTAGGTGGTCGAACGATCTTCCAGCACGATCCGCTCGGCGGGCGGACTACCAAAGGCGTCGATGTAGAAGCCCACGAAAGTCGCGAGCCTTCCCGCAAATGTCAGGTTGCGTTCCTGCAGCGGCCAGCTCGCCTCGTTCAGCTCGCTGTGCCAGTACGTCCAGCACCGCGGATCGAGAAGCCCCCGATACATCGTATCGAGCTTCGGCCGGAGATCCTTCGCAAGCCGAGGGTTCTGTTTCAGTTGGATGAAGTAGGCCAGCGCCGGATAGACAAGATGATAGCGGGTGGCGAAGTTGGCTCGTTCCCAGCGGGGCTGATAAAACAGCTCCCAGGCGCATTCGGACCCGGAGTAGCAACGCTCGAGCCGTCGCGCGATGGTCGGAATCGCCACATCGGCATGCTTGGTCGGAGCATTGGTCGTCGGAAGCATCGTCATTGGTCGACCTCCATTCGGCAGCCTCATCATGCCCTTGAAGCCAAGGAGACGCGGGAGCCCAATTGCGAAGGTAGGCAATTCCGGGATCTTGTGATACTCACTAGTCGGTTTACTTTGCTTTCCGGCGTGCGCCGATGGGCACGCCCCAGTCAGCACCCCATTTGGGCCGAAAAGACGCACCTATGACGCGCGATGCAAGGATCACCCGCCAAGACATTCTGACGGCAGCCGACGAGCTGTTCTATAGCGAGGGGCTGCGCTCAGTGAGCGTCGACGAGATCGCCGCAAAGGCTGGGATAACCAAGAAGACGCTGTACTATCACTTCCGCTCGAAAGACGAGCTGATCGCCGCCTATCTCGACGCAAGGGATCGCCCGACGCTTGCGCGCTTTCAACAATGGGCAGGCGACAAAGGGACCGTGACCGAACGTCTTGAGCGAATGTTTCGACGTCTCGGCAGATGCGCCAAATCACCGACATGGAAAGGATGCGGATTTGTCCGCGCCACGGGCGAGCTGGCCAACTTCCCCGGCCACCCGGCGATCAGGATAGCCCGCGCCCACAAGGCCAATTTCGAGAAATGGCTCAGCGATAGTCTCGCGGCCGAGGGTCATCGGGATTCCGACTTGGCTCGTGGCTTGATGGTCCTCATAGACGGCGCGGTCACCCAGATGCTGCTTCATCGAGATCCAAGCTACGCTCGCGCCGCCAGCCGCGCAGCCTGCGCACTTGTGAATTCCGATCGCGCTCCTGTTACGGCTCACGCATCCAGCAATGTTCGCAGGCATACGAACTAGATAGTGTGATCCTTACAACCGCTTTCAGCATTGTGATCGCTCGCGCTCCTTGACGGAGCGCGCACTGTCGTTCATTCGCCTTCCGCCGCGGACCGCGGCCTTTAGGAAGGAATGGGGTCACGATGATCGACGTCATCATAGAGCAGCGGATCAATCCGGGCATGGAGGCGGAGTTCGAGGCGCTCGCGCGGCAGGCGGAGCAAAGCACGCTCGCCAACGACGATGGCTGCCTTCGGTACGAGTGGTATCGGGCCGATGAGAACGTCGACCTACATCTTGATCGAGCGCTGGCGGGACCTCGCCTCTGTGCAGGCGCACATGAAGGCTGAGCACCTTGTGCCGATCATGCAGAAGCTTCGCCTATGCGTCCCCGAGCCTTCCTCGGTGATGCGGATCACGAAGCTCAGCTGATGCTGCTAGGCTGCCAAAGAAGGTGGCCATCGCTCACGTTTTCGTAATTGCCGGGAAAATCTTTTGTTACCGGCTTGACAGGGCCGCTCGCCTAGGCTATAAATCCCATAGTGACGATTTACGCCCGGACGGCACCGCCGCCGGGCGTTCGCTTTTCAACCGTCATTTGGCAGCAGGACATACACACATGGATTCAACCGCGGAACCGGCGGACGGCGAAGCCATGACGCCGTTGGACGTAATGCTCGCCATCATGCGCTTCAACTACGGCGAAGCGGCGCGCGAGATCGCCAGGGGCGAGGAGCGGGACTTTAAGCGGATCGAGACACTGCTCGACACGGCCGCGACGCTCGCCAAGAATGCCGCGCCTTACGTCCATGCCAAAGCCGTCGCCAGCGACAGCGCCGGCCAAGACTATTCGCACGAGGACGCGCTGGCCGTCCTCGATGACTGAACTTTGCCTGAGCGAGGCGGAAAAAGAGCGACGCCGTCGCGCCCGTGACGATTTCGTCAAATACGCCGCAGCGTGCCTCAAGATCAGGACCAAGGACGGAACCATCGCGCCGCTTTGTCTCAATAAGGCTCAGCGCCACATTCATGAGCGCCTTGAAGAGCAGCTCACGATGATCGGCAAGGTACGAGCGCTGATCCTGAAGGGCCGCCAGCAAGGCTGCTCCACCTATGTGGCGGCGCGATTCTATCATCGCGTGACGCAGCATCCCGGCGTCGAGACCTTCATCCTGACGCATGACGAGGACGCAACGCGAAACCTCTTCGCGATCGTTGAGCGGTTTCACCTGTATTGCCTCAAGGACATCAAGGCGAGGACAGGCGTTGACAATGCGAAAGAGCTGAGGTTCCCGCGCCTCAACTCCGGCTACAGGGTCGGCACTGCTGGCAACAAGGGCGTCGGCCGCTCATCAACGCTGCAGCTCTTCCACGGCTCGGAGGTGGCGTTCTGGCCGCACGCCGAGATGCACGGCTCAGGCATCCTGCAGGCCATTGCCGGCGCCGACCACACCGAAGCGATTTTGGAATCCACCGCGCATGGCGTCGGCAGCTGGTTCCACCGGCATTGGCGCGATGCCGAAGCCGGTATCGGCGACTTCATCGCCATCTTCGTTCCCTGGTACTGGCAGAACGAATATCGCGTGCCGCCGCCGGCCGGCTTCGCCCTCGATGCGGAGGAGCGGGACTATGCGACGCTCTACAACCTCGACCTCCAGCAGATGGCCTGGCGCCGCAACAAGATCGCCGAATTGCGAGACCCCATCTTGTTCAAGCAGGAATATCCGGCGACGGCGGCTGAAGCCTTTCAGATGAGCGGCCATGACAGCTTCATCAAGCCGGAGCTGGTTTTGCAGGCGCGCAAGACGACCTGCGAAGCCTCGGGTCCGCTTATCGTCGGCTACGACCCGGCCTGGAAGGGCGCGGACCGGCATGCCTTGGCGCGCCGCCGGGGCCGCAAGCTTCTCGGCGTCGAGTGCCGCCAGAAGCTCGACACCATGCAGGCGGCCGGCTGGCTGAAGCAGGTCATCGATGCGGAAGGGCCGGCGCGCGTCTTCATCGACGTGGGCGGCGTCGGGGCCGGCGTCTATGACCGGCTGATGGAGATGGGTTAAGGCCGTGTCGTCGCTGCCGTCAATTTCGGCGGCGAGCCCTTCGAGCCGGCGCTGCCGGACGGCGGCGGGCCGAAGAACCGTCGCGCCGAGATGTGGATGAAGTCGCGCGACTGGCTCGAGGATGCCGCCGGCGCCGACATTCCTGACGAGGACAGTTTGCAGGCGGACGCCTGCGGGCCGACCTATTCGTATGAACTCGAACACGCGGCTCCTGCTCGAGAGCAAGGAGCATATGCGCGCCCGCGGTGTGCCGAGCCCGGACGAATGGGACGCAGTGGCGCTGACCTTCGCCGAGCCCGTGGCGCCCGCCTTTGACGTGAAGCGGTTCATGGCGGGCGCGAGGGCAGGGTGGTGAGCGGCCTCGTCGCCGAGCAAGCTTGCGCCAGGCGCCAGTGATCCGCCGGCCTGATGCCAAGCTCCGGGCTAGTAATAGCGGCGCCAATAGGCGTCGGGCACTTTCCGCAGATCAATAAGCTTCAGCCGCGCCAGCGCGCGCTGGATGGCTTCGGGCAACGGCTCGCGCAAGATACGAATAATCTTGTTCCAAAGGATCGACGAAGGACGGGTCATCAGCGGTCTCCTGCAAGAGTGCGGGAGCACCGAAGCGTCTCTCAGTCACCGGCTGCAAAATACCTTCCGCCGATGATGGTACTGATATGGGGTTGCTGAGGCCGCATAGTGAGGGGCGCTGACGAAGAGATAGCCACCAAACGGGGCCCCATCACTGAGAGAGACTACTTCAAGAGGAACGACCGAATCTCCTCGACGAAACGGGCATAGGCCGGTTCCTCCTCGAGGATGAGGTGGTTGCGGCTCTGCAAAGGCACGAAACGGGCGTTGGGGATTCCTGCGGCCAGGCGTCGACCGCCGTCGAACGGAACGCGAGTCTCATCGCGGGCATGCATCACCAGCGTCGGCATCGTGATCATCGGCAACAAGGCTGTCACATCGACCTCGCCGTTTGCCTTGAAATTGCGCACGGCGTTTTCAGGCGACGTCGACACTCGCTGAAGCTCATTGAACCAATCGGCCTGCGCCTTCGTGGCGCCTGGCATGAACTGGGACGTAAACAGCTGGCGAAAAGCTGGGTTTTCCTGCCCCCAGCCCAGCCGCATGAGCGTCATCATCGCCTCTTGCTGCTGCCGCTCCCCTTCAGAGAGACTTCGCCTGTTCCAGCCCTGGGCAAAGCCGCCATAGAGAATGAGATGCGTCACGCGCTCAGGATGCCGGACCGCGTAGGCGACCGAGACGGCGCAGCCCTGGGAGATGCCGAGAAGAGCGAAGCGCTTCAGGCCGACGGCATCGACGACCGCCTCGAGATCCCGCACGAACGTCTCGAACGAGATCTCGTCGACCTCCCAGTCCGAGAGCCCGTTGCCGCGTGCGTCGTAGCGCACGAACGTGTGCTCGCTGGCGAGGTCGCGATAGAGATGACGCCAGATCGGGCTCTCGAGGTCCTTCTCGAGATGCGTCATCCAGTTGCCCGTCTTGACCAGGGGCGGACCATTGCCGACGCAGCAATAGGCCAGTTGCACGCCGTCGGCGGAGCGGCAGAACCGGATCGCCTGCTCTTCGCCCCGGGTGGCAGCTTCGATGACGGCATCATGGCGCGGCCTTCGTTCGTCGTCGCCGAGGATGTGCTCCGGCAGCGCGGCAATGTCGCCGGCGCCAAGGCCGAAAACTCCAACGGCTCTTGAGATGTTCTTGACCACCTGCTCGCCGAGATCGGCGAAGGAGAGCGAGAGCTTGTCCCTGATCTGGTCGTTGGCGGCACGCGAGATGCAAAGGCCCCCGGGCTCGCACAATGTTTCAAGACGCGACGCGACGTTCACGCCGTCGCCGATAATATCATCGCCGTCGATGATGATGTCGCCGATATTGATTCCAATGCGGAACACGATCCGCTTGTCCGCGGCAATCGCTGCATTGCGAACGATCATGCCGCGCTGCACGGCGATTGCGCAGGCCACCGCATCGACGATGCTGCCGAACTCAACCAGCATGCCGTCGCCCGTCGTCTTCACGATGCGTCCGTGGTGACCGGCGATCGTCGGATCGACGAGCTCGCGGCGATGCGATTTCAGCGAACGCATCGTGCCGACCTCGTCAAGGCCCATAAGTCGGCTGTAGCCGACGACGTCGGCAGCCAGGATCGCGGCAAGCCGCCTCTCGATCTGCATCAGCTTTCAACCCAACGAGCGTCCCCGGCCGCAGACATTATGGCAGACAACGCGAGGGTTGTGGAACACGCCGATGTGCGAATAGCCCGGCGGAACGGCTCCCGGGCGGCCCCGCGGCATTCCCGTGGCGCCGTGCGCCCGCCTTCGACGTGAAGCGATTCATGGCGGTGGCGAGGGCAGGGTGGTAACGGGGCTCTTCCCCTCTCTCGTCGCAGGAGAGGGTGCCGTTTGCGTGGGCAAGCGGCGGGGAGGGGCCTTGCACAGGTAGCGATCATGGCGAGCGAGACCCGAGGATTCATTCCGCCAACTCGGTTGAGGCGAGCAAGCCCCGACGTTTGCGGAACGGCTCCGGGCCGCACTACGGCAATTGCCCATGCCGCGCTGCGCCCGGAGTGACATCGATGCATTGGACGCCCAAAAAGCGAAGCGCGCCGTATATTGCATTTGATCATGTCGAGAGAACATCTCAAGATCGTGGCTGAGGCTCATTGATGACGTTGGAATGAATTGCCGATAGCACCGTGGGGCAGTCATTGATCCATCGAGTCGCAAACATCTTCGTTCGCTCTCGGTTGGAGGGGCCTCAGCGTTCACTGTCAACGCCGCGGCTGCTACCGATCTATCCAAGCGCTCGCTGCAAAAATTGCCCGTCTCGTCCGCAGGCGCGCAGCTTAAGGATGTCGGACCGAACTGTCGCGAATGGACGGATGGCTGTCGTGTCTGTGTGCGCGCCGAGAACAATGAATTCAGCTGCTCGACTGTTGGCATAGCCTGTCTCCCAAGCGCCGGGCGCTGCAAATGAGAGGCCGACATTCACGGAGGCGCGGGCGCCCGCAAAAAGGTCGGACGTTAGGCACCGGCGATGCTGTCAAGTGGTGTATGCGCCTTGACAGCAGCTGGGTAAACCGAGAACCCGGTCAATAGCTGGTTGCATTCGGCGACGAACTTGTCGTTGGGAGTTCTGCCCTCGGCATCGCGCGATAGATCCGGCCTCAATCGGTCGAGGAAGAACATATCGAACCGTCTACCGTGCTTAGCCTCAATGCTGCCTCGCGGCTCGAGTTCGAAAAGCCTCCCAGCATGGCCGACCACTGTCTGTGAGACGTTGATCCGGCCTGGCGCACTGTTCGCTTCCATCAGTGATGCCGTATTCACGGCGTCGCCCCAGATATCAAACGTGAACCGTCGTCGACCGACGACGCCCGACATGACCGGTCCATTATGAATCCCGATCCGCAGTTCGAGAGACGGCAAGCGCATTTTTTCCCGCTGTGCCTTGATTCGGGCCACGGCAGAGAGCATTTCCAATGCCGCAAGGCAGGCGTCAATGGAATGCTGACGACTTGGCAATGGGACGCCGGCAACGGCCATGTAGGCGTCCCCAATCGTCTTTACTTTCTCTAGCCCGCGGCGAACCACGATCTCGTCGAACATTGTGAAATACTGATCGAGAAGCCCGATGAGAGCGACGGGTTCTGTGCGCTCCGCCAAGAGCGTGAATCCCTTGAAATCTGCAAACAGAATGCTCGCCGATGGGATATGTTTCGGCTGAACCTTGCCGTTCTGTTTGAGCTCCTCCGCGATCGTGGCGGGCAGGATATTCAGAAGTAACTCATCGGTCCGCGCCTTCTCTGCGGCCATCTCCGTTTTGGTATGATTGAGCTCCTTCACGGTCAAATCAAGCTCGACGAGCTTCCGGCGCAACTCGATCTGAGTCATCACCTGGCGCGCCAGGCGTCGCACCGACTCGGTCTGTTCGAACGTAAGTTGACGCGGCTCGAAATCCATGACGCACAACGTCCCCAGTGCGTAGCCTTCGGCGGTGATCAGCGGCATGCCGCAATAAAATTTGAAGTGCGGCTCGCCTGTAACGAAGGGGATCTCAGTGAAGCGCGCATCCTGCGTGAGGTCCGGCGCCACGACCATTTCGGTGCCGCAGACTGTCGTCGTACAGAACGCGATCTCGCGTGGACACTGATTGAAGCCAGGAGGTAGGCCGTACTTGGCCTTCAGCCAAAGGCGGTCGTCGTCCATCAAGCTGACATAGGCGACCGGACACTGTGTCACCTGGGCCGCCAGTTCGCCGATTTCGTCGAAGGCGACTTCTGGAGCGGTATCGAGGATATTCAGTGAGCGTACAGCCGCGAGGCGCTGTGCTTCGTTGGTTGGTACTTGCCACCCCATCGCGATACCTCCTCGCCCGCCGAGCCCTCGAACGAGCGCTTCGGCCTGCCGTAAGGCACTCATCGGCGCATTTTCGAGGATCGTGGTTGTTCAAAGTGCGCTCGTTGCCCCTAAAGGGGAGCGCGGAAGCGTCTCTCAGCCGTCGGAGCCGGACGCTACGCACCGACAACCAGTCATCCTACCCTTGAAACGTCGACGCCCGTGAGCAGAATTGATCACAAGCTGGCTCGGGCGCTGAGGGCCGGGGCGGGGCTTCGAAGCGTGTGCTAGTCAGTTGACCCGGCCCCTTTGGGACCGCTCCTGTCCTTCAGCAATCAGCGCTTTTCCAAGGGCGATCGCTTGCGATGCCGACAAGCGATTAATCGGCTGTTGCGGCCCACCGATCTGAACGGCAACAAAGTCAGGTCCCTGTCCCACCCGCCAGCCGTCGACCTCATCAGAAACATCACGCTCAGAAGTGACATCAGGTTTTTCGCGTTGTCCCGTCATTCGATACATGCCGCCAGTCCCCGAACGTTCAGCATCACACCGGCGGTCACTGTCCGGAACGAAATCTCTATAGCTTGGGGGGACTGCCGCATGAGCAAAATTGCTCAGACGGGGAGGGGCGAAGTTCTACGTAGTCCGCCACCGACGCCTCCCGAACTTCCAGCAGCCGCTCAACTAGGAATCCCGCCCGCTGCGGGTCCATCGGACACTCGCCCCAAGAGCCGCGATCTCTTCCTCGCGCTCAGCAATGCGCCGCCAGCCCTCGGCCATGTCGAGGAACAAGCGCCGGTCGGCCTCCGAACGAGCCGCGTCGGCCTGCCGTAGGCACTCATCGGCGTATTTTCGAGGATCGTGCTTGTTCACACTGCGCTCCTGGCCATTAAGGCGGGAGCGCGGAAGCGTCTCTCAGCCGTCGGAGCGGATGCGTCGCGCCGACGATCACTTACCCTAGCCTTGAAACGCCGACCTCACTGAGCAGAATTGATCAATCGTGACCTTGCTTCCTCCTATGCCGCTTCCAGCTTGTCTTGCGCCCCGTAAGACCCGCCCGGCCACAGCGTGGCAATTCCCCTGCCGTTCAGTTGAGCGGCGAAGCCGTTGTGGCGCAAACCGACACGCGCTTGCGTGGCGCGGCCGGCTTGCGAGCGGTTTGCTTCGCGCTGCCCGCGACGGCTTGCGCCGGTGTCGTGACGAGCGCAGCCGACAATTCGCGTTCCGCCTTGAACCAGTAGTCGTCGGCACGACCGACGACGGCGCCGTCCTCAAGCCACAGCGCACAGGCGCGCTCGCGAACAAGATTTTCATCGAGATGCATCGGGGTCCCCCAGGGCATGCGCCTCAGCGGCGCGTTGAGAAGCGCCGGGGAATAGAATCGGCTTGCGTCCAAAGCAAGCGAGGCTTCGTCGGATGCGACAGCTTGCCAATTCGCGTGATGAGATTGTCACAAGCACCGGAATGCCCAGCTTCAGCTTGGTCAATTTTGTGTGGGCTGCCGCCTCAGGACCGACACCGCCAGCGTGAGGACCGTCACGCATTGTGCGAGCAACCGAGGCTAACATTCGCACCGCTCTCCCTAGAGACGGACTAGGCAGCACCTACGTCAGGCTGCATGCAACGTAAGGGGCCGTTCCATGGCAGGGGTCGCACGCGACGCCGCACGAAGAATGGCCAATCACGCGGGTTCTTGGAGGCGGCGGCGATTCTGCGCGTGCCGATCGGTTTTACTCAGGCGTTTCTTTTATCGGGGTAGCGCAGTCCTCGGGTTGCTGCTCGCACTCGTCGTCCCACTCGCGGCAGCCGAGTTGCCTTGTGCGAGGCATGACTCGGCTCGAAGCGTCGGCCAAACGCTCGATACGGAGCCTCAAACACATCGGCATATGTCGGAGGGCGCCTCGTACCCTCTCCTGAAAGCTGCAAAGCCGCTCTCCGTTCGGGCCGAACGCGATATACTGGCTGGAACTGTATTCAAGGAATGTCCCTTGTGCCCCGAAATGGTCGTGGTACCGGCGGGCACATTCACGATGGGCGCACCCGAATCCGAGGAGGGTAGCGACAAGTCCGAGCGACCCGAGCATGAGGTTACGTTCTCAAAACGATTTGCAGTCGGGCGGTATGCCATCACCTTTGCAGAATGGGATGCCTGCGTCAGTGAAGGCGGGTGCAAGCCGGTGTTCGGCAATGAAGAACCGAAGGATGCCGGGTGGGGCCGAGAGCAGCTTCCCTTGATCAATGCAAGATGGGATGAAGCCAGGGCCTATGTCGGGTGGCTCTCGCGCAAGACCAATCGACCGTACCGGCTGCTGACAGAGGCCGAGCGGGAGTATGTGTCGCGTGCTGGCACGCGTACCGCATTTTGGTGGGGCCCGTCAGTCGGCCCGCGTCGCGCTAACTACAACACCAACCGGACATACGGCTGTGAGGAGCGCGAGCCGAGCCGAGGAAGAACCCTTCCTGTTGATGCCTTTGGCCCCAATCCGTGGGGACTCTACAATGTTCACGGGAATGTTGCGGAGTGGGTCGAAGACTGCGCAAACGACAACTATGAGGGCGCGCCGTCCGATGGCGTTGCGTGGCTCGATGGGGATTGTTCTCGTCGCATCCAGCGCGGCGGTGGCTGGAGCCGAGCGCCCCAAGCCCTACGCTCTGCCAGTCGCGGCAGCTCAGGAATTGACCAACGCATGACCCATTTCGGCGTTCGCGTGGCGCGCACGCTAGATGGCAGGGAGCCGACGGTGGCAATCAAGCCACCGGGGCGTTAGGCAGTGCAGCATCGATGCGTCGCACAGGCCCCTCGTGACGAGAAAGAAAAAGGGCCCGGCAACCAACCGGGCCCTCATTCCTTACGCGCCGTCCGATCAGGCGCCGATGAGGCGATAGACGACGAATCCGCCTCCCAGAAGCAGGATCGGAACGCCGGCCCAAAGGAGCACTACTGGCATGGGACATCTCCCTAGAGATCAGCCGCCTGCAAAAACGTAACTGCCACGTTCGCGGTTCCGGGAACTCTGGGAAATCGTGCGTGTTACTTAGCCGTCGCCACAAAGGCTTACCAGCCACCAGGCACCAGCCGGCGACGTTGCCCCTTCCGGCCGTCCCGGAAGGGGCTACTTTTCTCTCGCTCTCTTGGCAGCTCACGGTGTTTTGCCCGTGCGACCGTGGTTCGGTTAAGGGGCCGCCAGCTAAGGCCTGATATCCAACCGGTCCGCCGAGCTCAATCCGCTGAGCAGGTTATAAGCGAAAAGCAGGACCGCAGAGCCGTTGGCCAACAATAATCCAATGAGCAGCGCAACCGGAAAGTTTGTGTAATCTGCAAGGCCCAGGGCCATCGCGAGGACACTGCTCAACAAAACGACGGCGCAAACGAACTTTCCAAACATGAGCGTATCCCGCTAGCGTTGGCCTAACAATTGAGAACGTTTGAAAAGCTTGCAGGTTGCACGTTGACCAGGCGAGCGGGACAAGAGCGTTAATCGAACTCGTGAATTTCAACGATCTTAGAACGTTCAGTCGAATCTGCGATTTCTGTTATCTGACCTAATACTTGTGCTGCAACGCCCACTACACGCGGCAGTTTCATGGTGGGCAGGCATAGGTATCGAGCGAGCTTATCTCCAAGACGCCGCGGCGGCGCGCCGGTCACAGAAAAGCCACGCTCAGTGGGTTGGGAGCCGGTTCGATGATTCGCATCGCCATAGGCACCCTCATTGTCGGCGTCGTGCTCGCGATCGCTTCGGCCGACGCGATGACCACTTGCAAATCCTCGGCGCCGCGCGGCGTCGCCGCGTCCTATCAACTCATCGATGGCCGGAAGTGCTGGTATGCCGGCAAGCATCACGTTGACAAGGCGCAGCTCACCTGGGGCCGCGTGGCCCGCGCCGAACCGATGAAGCGCAAGCCCGCAATGCCGGCCGCCAAGATCCGCGACGTCGAAATCACTGGCAGCAATATTTCTGGCTTCGAGGCGCGCTGGCAGATCCTTGCGCCGGTGGAGTGGGCGAGCGCCATAAGGCGCTGATCACAAACATCGCGCCAGTCGCGGCCGATTGGTTAGAAACCCTTCCCTTCGCCAAACGTTGGTGCATGCGGCTCGTAAAGCCGTAAACAGAAGGGAACTCACATGTTCATGAAATGCTTCATCGGCACCGCGCTGGCGGTTGCTGTCGCTGGATCGGCCATGGCCCAAACCACGACCGAGTACTACGTCGTTCAGGACACCTCGACGAAGAAATGCACGATCGTCGACAAGAAGCCGACCACAACCACCAACATCGTGCAAGTCGGGCCGATCGCCTTCAAGTCTCGCACGGAAGCCGAATCCGGGATGAAAACGGTAAAGGTTTGCGAAACCAACTAGCTGCCCACGAACGCAAGGCGCTCCAAGGCTTCTTGCGTTCGTCCTCCACGGCAACGATACATTCGTGAACTTCGAAGGCTCAAAAAAATCAAAAGCCCCGACCGGGGGGCGGACCGCCGGAAGGGGCTAGGCAACCCCGGATGCTACGCAATTCTACGCTACGCAACGCGGAACAGTCACCTGAAGCAAATGTAGCAAGCTGACCGCCGCCTTCAAGCGACGATTTGGCCGAGTGGTCGCGGGGCTTGAATAGTGAGCTCACCGCTGACTTCATTTTGGCCCCGCCCGCTCTTCCGCGGGCAGATCAAACGAGGAGAGCAGGCAGAGCCCGCTCTCCGATCGCGTTAGAAAATTTCGCGGACTCTACGCGCCTAGAGCTTGGCCGCAACGTTGTTGTACATCCGGCTCATATTGCCGCCGACGGCTGTCAGAGCGCCGATGATGGCGACGGCGATGAGCGCGGCGATCAGGCCGTATTCGATGGCGGTCGCGCCGGTTTCGTCGTGCGCGAAGCGGGAAAGCAAGGTTGTCATTGAGAAGGTCCTCCAGACTGTGGCGAGCTATCCAATCCAGCACTAGAGCCGCAGCCTTTCCGACCGATGAACGGATGGAACGAGGGCTGGACGAGTTGGCGACTGCCTTAACACTCGGTTCATCGCCGCGACGTACCTTTCCCATGCTCATTCCCCGATTTGAGCACGCTGTCCGAAGGCCCTCTCTCGCCTCCCGAGAGAGGGCCTTTCCTTTACAAGCTTGGGTTGCGCGATCGCGCGGCGTCCGTGCTTCGGCGCGGCCTAGTCTGCCAAGCGCCCATTTCCCTTCTGGGCAACTTGTCAGAAGGCCGCCTAACAAAGAAGCTCAGTTGAGCGGCGAAGCCGTTGTGGCGCGAACCGACACGCGCCTGCGCGGCGCGGCCGGCTTGCGAGCGGTTTGCTTCGCGCTGCCCGCGACGGCTTGCGCCGGTGTCGTGACGAGCGCAGCCGACAATTCGCGTTCCGCCTTGAACCAGTAGTCGTCGGCACGACCGACGACGGCGCCGTCCTCAAGCCACAGCGCATAGGCGCGCTCGCGAACAAGATTTTCATCGAGATGCATCGGGGTCCCCCAGGGCATGCGCCTCAGCGGCGCGTTGAGAAGCGCCGGGGAATAGAATCGGCTTGCGTCCAAAGCAAGCGAGGCTTCGTCGGATGCGACAGCTTGCCAGTTCGCGTGATGAGATTGTCACAAGCACCGGAATGCCCAGCTTCAGCTTGGTCAATTTTGTGTGGGCTGCCGCCT
This sequence comes from uncultured Alphaproteobacteria bacterium, assembly GCA_963812775.1. GTDB lineage: Bacteria > Pseudomonadota > Alphaproteobacteria > Rhizobiales > Beijerinckiaceae > CAWEWH01. The sequence continues at coordinate 913,476 of CAWEWH010000007.1, read as the reverse complement.
CAGGACCGACCACTGGATCGCATGTCCACGACCTGCTCACCAAGAAGCCCTCGCGGCTCATCGCAGCGAGGGCAGTTGCTAAGGGAGAACTGCGAATCGCTATCGCGGAACGATGCGCAAGTGGAGAGTAGCACCAGTCAAGCTGTGTGACTGTTGCGCGAGGCGCACGCGAGGCCAAAAACGGACATGCTGACAGCCGCCCGACGACGCAGAGCGACAATCGAACTTGCCGACGATGGTTCGGCTATTCGCCGCGCCGATCCCGCACTCTCTCGATGGCGGCGAGTACGAGCGGCAACGTACGCGCCGCCACGATGGCGTACCCTTGTCCAGTAAGGTGCCATTCCGTAGTGCCCGGCCGCGGGCCAAAGCCTTTCTCGACGTGATATTCAGGCCTGCCTGCGAGGTCGCCCTGAAACTTTCCACCCGTCCGCAGTAGCACCACTTCAACTCCACGGGTGCGCAGTCGACGCGCGATTTCGCGCACATTGGCTTTGGATGTCTCCGGCGCAACTCCTTGGATAACGACGTTGTTGACGCCAACCGAAATGATTGCCACGTCAGTTCCGGTCGGCACCGATGAAATCGAGCCGGGCCATGACGCCGGTTGTTGTGTCACCGTCGCGGCCCGAGTTCGCAACAGTCACGTCGACGCCCCGCGCGCGCAAGGCACGTTCGAGTTGCGCGGGATAGGCATCATGCAGCGAGACGCCTTTGCCCCTGATATTGTTGTCGCCGAGTACGACGACGTGTAACTGCCGAGCCAAAGCCGGCGACGACGGCGCCAAGGCGGCGAGCGCCGCTGCCAAGAACATCTTCACAAACCCCGATGCCGGCAATTTCATCATGGGGCATCCCTCCAAATGGGCAGGGGACGAGAGGTACAGCACGCCGTACCCGGACCATTTGTGAAACTCCGCATGTCCTTCGAGGTTCGCTGGCCGCCACGGTACGCGAGGCCTCGGCTACACGGCAGAGAAGATCGAGGGCCCATGCTTGACCGACAAGATTGTTGCCGACTTGACAGGGCCGCTCGCATAGGCTATAAATCCCATTGTGAAGTTGTGCGCCCGGACGGCCCCCGCCGCTCCGGGCGCTTGCTTTTCGGCGCGGCGGCTGGTGATGGGCCTATTCCCCAATCACCCCGAAATGCTCAGGGACGTTGTCGTTTGCGGTCGGCTGGGAGCCCAGCTCGATCTCGGAAAGCGGCCGTCGCAAGGCCAGCCGTTCCCACGTCTCGGCAAGATCTACGAAGAGGTGTTGCGCGCCGCGATGCTTCGCCGCTTCGGCCAATACGCGGCACGCAGTGGCCCGGCGTAGCATCTCGTCGTTGGTCATGAACACAACTCCCCGGCGAGAGTTGAAATGCCCGCGCCGGCTGTAAGTTCCCAGGGACCATTCGAAATCGGCATTCGACGTTCGACGCGCCCCTGGCCGTGACCCCAATCGTAAGGCTTGCGTTGCAGGCACAAAACGAGCGACCCCATGAGAACGAACGCAGAGCCCACACGCCGCAAGGACGCCGAGCTCGTCAAGACGGCGCTTGCCCGCTACGAGGCCGGCTACAATCGCGACCGCGACAACATCCTCGAGGCCTATGAGGACCTGAAGTTCCTCGCCGCCATCGGCGACGATCAATGGGACGCCAAGACGGCACAGGAGCGTCGCGCCGACGGCCGGCCGGTCTTGACCATCAACCGGCTGCCGACCTTCCACGCGCAGGTGACCAACGACATCCGCATGGGCAAGCCGTCCATCGTCGTGGTGCCGGTGGACGACAAGGCCGATCCGAAGACGGCCGACATCCGCGCCGGCATGATTCGCTACATCGAGAACCGTTCGGACGCCAAGGCCGCCTATGCCGCCGGCTGCGATAGCCAGGTGGCGTCCGGCATCGGCCACTGGAAAATCGTGCGCGAATATGCTGGCGCCACGACCTTCAACCAGGAATTGCGCATCATGCCGGTGGAGGACGGCGTGGGCGTCATCTGGGACCCGGACAGCGTGCTGCCGACGCGCGAGGATGCCCAATGGTGCTTCGAGCCCGTCGACATGTCGCTCGACGCCTTCAAGGCGAAGTTCCCCGACGCCTCGGCCGAGGGCTTTTCGAGCCTGCCCTACAAGGTGCCGGTCGGCTGGTTCTCGGACGAGCATGTGCGCGTGGCGCGCTACTGGGCGAAGAAGCCCATGAAGCGCACGCTCGCGCTCCTGCCTGGCGGTTCGGTCGAGGATCTGACCAACCCCATGGGCACCGAAAGCCCGGAAGAATTCTTCGCCCGAGTCGAAGCCATCACCGCCGAAGTGGAGGCCGCGCAGGCCGCAGGCCACAAGAGCTGCCGTATCGAGAAGCGCGACAGTTTCAGGGTCTGCTCCTACCTGATGACCTGCGCCGAGGTCCTCGAGGAGACCGAATGGCCAGGGCTCTACATTCCGGTCGTGCCGGTGCTCGGCAAGGAGATCAAGTTTGGGCGCCGTGTGGTGCGCTACGGCCTCGTGCGCCACGCCCGCGATCCGCAGCGGCTCTACAATTACATGCGTTCGGCGCAGGCCGAGGCGACGGCGCTGCAGCCCAAGGCGCCATGGCTTGCGACGCCCAAGAACGTGCTCGCCTTCGAGGCGATGTGGCAGACAGCCAACGCCAAGAGCCATCCGGTGCTGCTCTACACGCCCGATCCGGCCAACGGCAATGCCGCGCCCCAGCGCGTGGCGCCGCCGATGGCATCGAGCGCCTGGGCGCAGGAGGTCGTGCAGGCGGCCGAGGAGCTGAAGGCGGTGACCGGGCTCTACGACGCCTCCCTCGGCGCACGCTCCAACGAGATTTCCGGCCGCGCCATCCTGGCACGCGAGCGGCAAGGTGACACGGGGACGTTCAACTATCCCGACAGTTTCGCGCTCGCCGTGGCGCATACGGGGCGCATCCTCAACGACCTCATCCCGCACATCTATGACAGCGAGCGCACGGTGCGCATCGTCGGCGAGGACGGGCGCATGGAGACCATGGCCATCAACCAGCCGCCGCTGTCCGACGGGATCGCGCCGCTGCCGCCGAGCCCAGAGTTCCATCCGCACGACATGACGATCGGCTCCTACGACATCGTCATGAAGGCAGGGCCAGGCTACTCGACCCGCCGCGAGGAGGCGCGCGAGATGATGCAAGCCTTCATCCAGGCGGTGCCGAACGCCGCGCCCTTGGTGCTCGATCTCTTCGCCGGGATGCAGGACTGGCCGATGGCCGAGAAGATCAAGGAGCGGCTCGAGACGATGTTGCCTCCCGCTCTGCAAGCCCGGGCTCGCCAGGAACGCGGCGAGCCGCCCGAGCCACCGCAGCCGGCGCCCGAGCAGCAGGCGGCAATGGCCGCCAAGCAGATGGAGCTCGAGGGCCGGCGGCTTGATCTCGAGTCGAAGGCGCTCACCCTCGAAGGCGCCAAGGTGGCGCTGGCCGACAAGATCGCGTCCGTCGCGCCGACCCTCGATCCGACGACGGTGATGCAGAGCCTCGGCAGCCTCGATGCGCTCGTGAAGATAATCGGCGCGATGGTGGCGCCTCCGCCGCCGGGGGCGAGCGGAATGCCGCCGGTTCAACCGCCGCCCGACATGGCGATGGGCGGGCCGGGACCTCTCCCCAGGTAGAACGTTCCTCGCGGCCGTCGTGCGCGATGGCCCCGTCGATGAACGGGCTGGCGGATGCGCCGGCCCTTTTTCTTGAACCCAAGCAAGGACCAAACATGCAGGACGATGTGACGACGCCGGACGCGACCGCGCTGGCGCAACAGTCCGAGGCGGATGCATCCGCGACGGCCCTAGGCCAAGCGGAGGCGGACGCCGACAGAGAGACGAGCGAACAAGAGGGCGAGGACAGCCGAGAGCAGAACCTAGACCAAGACGAGGGCGACCAGAACGAGCCGCAACGGCCACGCCGCAAGAGCGGGGCCGAACGCTGGCGAGACCGCGCCCGCCGCGCCGAAGCGGAGCTCTCCGAGCTGCGCGGCCGTCAAGTGGTGACCGATCCTTCGAACACGCCCGCGCACGTGGCACAGGCCTTCGAGGCAGAGATCGTCTCCGAAATCGGGCCCGAGCCGCGGGAGCGCGACTTCGAAGATTGGCCAGCGTATCAGCGGGCAGTCAACGCCTGGGATACGCGGCGCATCCTCGCCGAGGAACGCGTCACGGCGCGTTTCGCAGCGCGCGAGAACATCGCCCGCGAAGTCGCAGCGACGGTGCAAGACGAGTTCGACAGCAATGCCCGCGCATTGGCCGAAAACGTGGCCGACTACAAGGACGTGGTCGGCTCATCCGATCTCAGGGTCAATCGGGTGGTCGAATCCCTCATCGTCGAAAGCGAGAAGGGCCCGCTCATCGTCTATCACCTCGCCAAGAACCCCGAACGTGTCGAAGCCCTCAATCGCCTGTCGCCCGTGGCGGCTGCCAGGGAGATCGGGCGCCTGGAGACGCGGCTCTCTCTGCCCAACGCAAACCGAGCAACCCGAGCCACGACGCCGGAAACGCCCCTCCGGGGCGGCGCCGCGCACACGAAGGACCCCAGGGACATGTCCATGGAGGAATTCGTGCGCTGGCGCGAAGCCGGCGGTGGCTGATTCATCTTTGAAAGGATAGCGGACAATGCCCGCAACCAACTCCCTGCTCACCCCGAGCCTCATCGTCAAGGAGGCGCTGCGTCTCCTCGACAACAACCTCGTCATGGGCAGCCTCGTGCATCGCGATTACGAGGCCGAGTTCATGAAGAGCCAGAACGGCCACAAGATCGGCGCCACCGTGTCGATCGACCGGCCGGTGCGCTACACGGTGCGCTCCGGCGCCACCGCATCGCCCCAGGACACCATCCAGGGCAAGGTCGACGTGACGGTCGACACCCAGGAGGGCGTCGACGTGCAGTTCTCGTCCTCCGACATGACGCTGTCGATCAAGCAGTTCTCGGAGAAGTACCTGAAGTCGGCGATGATCCAGCTCGCCAACTCGGTGGATCTGAGGCTGATGGGCCTTTACAACAAGGTCTGGAACTGGGTCGGCACGCCGGGCCAGACGGTCGACAGCTTCGCCGACTTCGCCAAGGGGCCGCAGCGCCTCGACGAGATGGCGGTGCCCACGGCCGGCCGCAACGGCGTGCTGTCGCCGGCCGACAATTGGGGCCTGCTCGGCAATTTCTCCGGGCTGTTCACTTCCGACATCGCCAAGTCTGCCCTGACGAAGGCGAAGCTGCCGATGGTGGGCGGCGTCGACCTCTACGCGGCGCAGAACATCAAGACGCACACGGTGGGCACCAAGGCGGGCACGCCGCTCGTCAACGGCGCATCCCAGACCTCGACCTACCTCGCGACCAAGAACACCAACACGCAGAACCTCGTCACCGACGGCTGGACGGCCTCCTCGGCCATCCTCAAGGCCGGCGACGTGTTCACTATCGCGGGCGTGTTTGCGGTTAACCCGGTGTCGAAGGCGGTGCTGCCGTACCTGCAGCAGTTCGCCGTGCAGGCGGACGTGTCTTCGGACGGCGGCGGCAACGCCACCGTGTCGATCGCGCCCGCCATCATCACGTCGGGCGCCTATCAGACGGTGTCGGCTGCACCCGCCGACAACGTGGCCATCACCGTGCTCGGCACGGCGTCGACCGGCTATCCGCAGAACATGATCTTCACGAAGGAAGCCTTCGCGCTGGTCATGGTGCCGATGGAGCTGCCGTCCGGCGCCGTCAATCCGGCCCGCGAGACCTACAAGGGCCTCTCGGCCAGGCTGATCCCCTACTACGACGGCACCTCGGACCTGGACAATTGGCGCCTCGACATCCTCTACGGCGTCAAGGCGGTCTATCCGGATCTCGCCACCCGCATCAGCGGCTCGTAGGCGAACAGCTCATAGCAACACGTGAAGGGGAGGCGCGCGGTCCGGCAGCGGACCCGCGCGCCTCCTCACGTTCCCGGTGACGGCCGATGCCCGGCGTGCCGGCTGACCCTACAGAATTTATGCAGCGAGACTGGCGATGGAAGACGTCTTCGATCCCGAGGATGGCGACTACGTTCGCTTGCGCGACATCGGCACGGGAACCGGCGGTTTTGAAAACGCATGGCAAGCCGGAGAGGGTTCGGGGGCGGCCACACGCCAACTCCAGGCCCTGTTCGAGAATCCGCATGCATCTCGAGCGATGTCCTCTCTCGATGCATCTTCGAAAGTTCGACTGCGGGCTCTCGCGAAATTAGAGAGGGACGAACAACTCGCAGCACGCACCAGTCAGCCGATTAGGTCTGACATTCAACGAGCCCGCCGGATTATTTACGACAGCGGTTTCAGCGGCCTGTTCGCTGCTTTGAAGCGCGGCGAGGCGTTGCCCGCCGTCGCGGTGCCTCTGATTGGTCTGGGCTTGACTCTTCATCAGGAGGAGAAGGACGAGTTATAGCCACTGGCGTCAGGTCCAGTCGCTCCATCTCCTCGACTTGCTTCTTTGTCATACGCCCGACCCAATACGGAAATCCGTCCTTGTTGTATCTGAGTTTGGCCATACGCCGCTCCATTCTGTCCCGGCCGACATTTCCTATCTGGTGGCTGGCCTGAAGGTGAACTCAGAATTTATTCGTTGTCTGCCGGTTTGACAAACTGGAAGGAGCGTCGATCGCGCCCGCCATCATCACGTCGGGCGCCTACCAGACAGTGTCGGTGGCGCCCGCCGACAACGTGGCCGTCACCGTGCTCGGCACGGCCTCGACCGGCTATCCGCAGAACATGATCTTCACGAAGGAAGCCTTCGCGCTGGTCATGGTGCCGATGGAGCTGCCGTCCGGCGCCGTCAATCCGGCCCGCGAGACCTACAAGGGCCTCTCGGCCAGGCTGATCCCCTACTACGACGGCACCTCGGACCTGGACAATTGGCGCCTCGACATCCTCTACGGCGTCAAGGCGGTCTATCCGGATCTCGCCACCCGCATCAGCGGCTCGTGAGCTGCCAGCTTGGACCGAAGGACGAAGAACCCAGCTCAGGGAGGCGGCAGGTGCGGCCATTCAACGGGGGACCAGCGCTCGCGGACCGAGACCAAGAATATCGAGGATCATGGCAGCCGCGACGCCGACGCCAACGAACGCCAGTCCGAGAAGGAAGAACATCTTGGCGCGGTTGTAGGAGCGAGCCATCAGCGATCGCGCCGACAAGAGGTCCGCAAGGGCCTTCCCCTGCAACAGGATGCCGAGAACGATGGGGACGGCGGCCGCAATGTCCACCCGGCTCCATGCGATCGGATTCGACGCCCATTGATTGAGGAAGCCAAGCGAAAAGCCAAGAATGACTCCCACCGCGGTTATCGAGCCGTTGCGGAATTCTGCCGAGATGCGTTCGGCACCCGGATGGGCGACAGGATCAGCTTCAACAAGGTCTGGCATCTTGCCCTCTCGAGTTTGTCCCGTTCGGCGCCTCGCGGCGCCGTCAGAGCCAAAAGATCGAGAATACTGTCGAGGCCACGCTGGCCGCAAGCAAGCCCGCCAGCGCAAGAGCGGGCCAAACGAACAAGTTGTGGGTGACTTGAGCGAACTCTCCGTCATCAACGGCGGGGTCTGCCATGGCAACCTCTGACCTACTTCACGTTGATCTTACCTCCGGGCGTGTAGGGATGATGTGAGCCAGCACATATCTGCGTGACCGACCGTGGCCACCGCCCAGCGACTGCGAAGTCAACGTGCAATTCGATGAGATGAAGCTGTCCACGCGCCGGCTGCCGTCTTCGGTCTAACTCGAGCGCACCACTCGGTTGAAATGCGCCATCGCTTCACGATGTCCGCAGCGATGCCTGATAGATCGCGTCAACGTGTACATCGGCGCAATCAAGCACCGGGAAGCCGGCATCCCGTCCCTGGAACGCTAGAAAGAGGTCGGTTCCGCCCAGCAGTACGACCTCGGCGCCCCGTTCCCGGTGGAGGCGCTCGCCCGCGGCAAAAAACACGCTGCGCTGCGCATCGTTGACGCGGCCTGCGGTCGCCATTGCCGAATAGTTCTCGTGGACCTTGTCGAGTTCAGCGCCTGTTGGGACGACGACCGCGGCCGATGAGATCGCCCCATATAATTGCGTCTCCATCACTGTGCGCGTGCCGATAACGCCTACGGTCTTGAACTTACCTCGCCTGACGGCGGCGTCGACCTCCGGGATGCCATTGAGCATCGGCAATGGGGATATCGGCAGAAGCTCGCCGATGCAGAAGTGACCGCCCATCGAGGTGATGGCAGCGGCTTGTGCGCCAGCAGACTTGAGCCTCGCTATCAACGACACAAAAATCTCCGCCTGCTTCCGTGCATCCTTATTCGCAAGGTTCTGGGAGAGATCACGCACCTCGGCGTTTGCGATGGTCAGCTCCAGACGCGTCCCGGACTTCGCATGCCGGTCGGTCAAGCCTCGGTAGTAGAACTCGGTCGCGGCAGGTCCGATACCCCCGATCAGCCCGATATGCATTGTGGACACCAATTCCTTCCAGTGATTTTGCCGAGTGATTGTAATGAGACCTCCGACCCTACCCGACGCACGGCAGCTCGAGGACCACCGGACCCGATACTGGATCTGTGACCCCCAGACCGCCGCCAAGATCTTCAAGCGTGTCGCGGAAGGAGTTGAGAAGCGCGATCATGTTGGACCGCGCCTTCGCCAGCGACTCCATGTCAGTCCACTCGAAAACGATGCAGTAGGTGCGCTCCCCCGTCTTGATGATATTGGCGCGCTGGAAGCCGGGCCAATTGATCTTTGCCTTCTTGTGGGCATCGAGAAATTCCTGCTCGCGCCCGGGCTTGACCCGGAAGCGGACGACGTTGAACGCGCTCATGTTGCGCCTCTCCAAACTGCGTTGCCGTCATAGCTGGCATAGCTCGACACTGCGCACAACATTGCTTGCGTGCGACGCGCGCTAGGGATGCCGCCAGCGCAGGAAGCGGCCCTCGAGAAAGGTCAGCACCAGGTTGCTGACCAGCCCGATGAGGCCGAGAAGAATCACACCCGCGAACAGTTCAGCCGAGCGGAACGAGCGCGAGGCCTCCAGAATGTGCGAGCCGAGTCCGCCTTGATAGGCGAGAATCTCGCCCACCACCGACAGGATGAGCGCGATGGTCAGACCAAGGCGCATGGCGGCGAAAATATCCGGCATGGCATTGGGGAGTGCAATCTTGAAGATGAACGCGAGGCGCGACAGCTTCAGCACGCGCGCCACCTCGATGAGCCGTGGCTCGACCGACGCAAAGCCGTGAATCGTGGCAAGCAGCATCGGCCAGATGGTGCCGAATGCGACGACCCCGAGCACCATGGACTTGGTAAGGCCGAAGAAAGCGATAGCCACCGGGATTATGGCTGAGGCGGGCAGGGGGCGGATGAATTCCAGGCTGGGGCCGAGATATTCGCGAGCCCGGCGCGAGGAACCGATGAGCACGCCGACGGCGATGCCGAGCACGGAGGCAAGGACCCAGCCGTACGCCATGCGCTCGATGGTCGCGAGGGTCTGCTGGGTCAGCGAGCCGGAGGCAAAACCTTCGACCATCGCGAGCCAGGCGCGGTCAGGTCCCGGCAGAAAGGCCGGCGCGACGTATTTCTGCCAAGCGACGTATTGCCAAAGCCCGATGATGGCGAGGCCCACCAGCACGCTCGCCGCCGACCAGCCGGCGCGCTCGGCCCTGCTCATTTTGGCACCTCGAGCTTGCCGGCAAATCCGAACAGACGGTTCTGTGCGAAGAGCAAAAGGGCATTCAGCCCCCAACCGATGAGTCCGATCCACAAGAGGATGGCGAACATCACCTCGGGCCTGAGCGAATTCTGCGCCGCCATCAGCTCGTAGCCGAGGCCCTGCGGGTTCATGGCGATCTCCACTGTCACCGCGACGATGAGGGCAACGGCGGCAGCAAGCCGGAACGCGACAAACAGCCGGGGAAGGGCGGCCGGAAGCACGATCTTGGTGACGCGACCAAGAAACTTGAGTCCCAGGACCTTGCTGACCTCGATGAGACGCGGCTCGATGCCGCTCACTGCCGCCTGCGCGATGATGAGAACGGGCCAGAAGCACGCGAAAGCGATGATCGCAATCTCCATGCGATAGCCGAAGCCGTAAACCATCAATGCAATGGGCAAGATGGCGATCGAGGGGATGGGCCGGAATGCCTCGACCGAGAAATGCATGAGACGCGCCAGCGGCGGGATGAGCCCCAACAGCACCGCCATGACCAGACCGAGACCACCGCCAATGATGAGGCCCACCAGGGCAGCGAAGAGCGTTTGTCCCGTCATCCAAATGAGCGAACCATCGGCGGCGATCGAATAGGCCGCGACGAGCACTTGCGAGGGAGATGCCAGCGAGTCGCTGGTAATACCGAAGATGCGCGCGCAAATCTCGGCGAGCAGAACGAGGACGACAGGAACGATGAGGCCCTTCACGCCTCGGTCTCATGGATAAAGTCGAACAGTTGGCGTCGCAGGTGCAGGAATTCCGGGTGCTCACGCGTCGTCAGCTGGTCGCGCGGCCGCGGCAGCGGTACATCGAACACCTCGGTGACACGCCCCGGATTGGGGCTCATGGCGATGACACGGTCGCCCAGATAGATGGCCTCCTCGAGATCGTGGGTGACAAAGAAGACGCTGGTTCCGCCAGTTTCGACGATGCGCAGCACCTCGTCCTGTAGCACCTGTCGAGTCATGGCATCGAGCGCCCCGAACGGTTCGTCCATGAGCAGGACCGAGGGCTCCTGCGCCAGGCATCGCGCGATCTGCAGCCGCTGCTGCATGCCACCCGACAGCTGGATTGGATACTTGTCAGCGTGAGGAGCGAGGCCGACCTTGTCGAGCAGCGCCGCGATGCGGGCCGGACGATCGGCCTTCGGCACGCCACGCGCCTCGAACGCCAGGGAGACGTTGCCATAGGCGGTGCGCCACGGCAGGAGTGCCTTGCTGTAGTCCTGGAAGATCAGCGCGATGTCGCTCGCCGGTGTCGTGACTTCCTTGTCCTTGTAGATCACCTCGCCCTTGTCCGGATGCAGCAGGCCGGCAATGAGCCGCAGCAGGGTGGTCTTGCCGCAACCGGAGGGACCCACGACGCAGGCAAATTCGCGTTGCTGCATGTCGAGATCGATGTCCTCGAGGATGAGGCGGCCGCCGAGCGACAGCGAGACGTGGCGAAACGCGATCAGCGTATCGCCACGCCGCGCCCGGCTTGGAGTCGTCGGCAGAACAGCAGCTTTCACGCGCCGGGGCCCACAACCAGACGTGCGGCCTCAGGGCGCGTCTTGGTGACGCCCTGGTCGGCAAGCGTGTCGATCCAATACTTCACATCGCTCACCGGTACGTCGACCTTGAGTTTCGGCAACGCGATAGCTGCCACCACGTCGGGCGGAAGCTTCATGGTCTTGCCGACGATTTCGCGAGCGCGGGCTGGGTTCTTGACAAGGAAGTCGTTACCCTCGGCGATGGCTTCACGGAATGTCTTGATGGCGGCCGGGTTCTTCTCAGCCCAGGCGCGCGTCGAGGCGAAGTAGATTGAGAACAGGTTATCGGGCATCTCGGAGAGGTAGGGCGACACGAGATAGCCCGTCTTCGATTGCACAATGCGGCTGTAGAAGGGGTCGCCGGTCAACAGCGCGTCGACATTGCCGGCCCGCAAGATGTCGCTGCCTTGCGCGAACGGCACCTCGACGAAATTGACTTTTTTGTCATCGGCGCCCTTGTCGACGAGCCAGCGCCGGAACAGTACGTGCATGTAGGCGCCGAGTTCCGGCACGCCGACGCGCTTGCCTTCGAAATCCTTAGCCAACTTGATATCGACGCCGGTCCGGGCCACCACACCGCCGCCTTCCTTCTGGCTCGCGTCATTGACCGAGCAGCCGGCAATGGAAACGATGTCCAGACCGCCCTCGACCGCCTGTAGGAGCACCGATGGCGTGGGTCCCCCGATCTGGATGGAGTCACCGACCAGCGCCGACGGTATGGTCGAGTTGAGGTTTATCAGGACCAGCTCGACGTCGAGCCCCTTCTTGGCGAAGAAGCCTTCCTCCTTGGCGATGAAGAGGCCGGCAAAGCTTCCCGTGTTCGTGTAGCCGACTTTTATCTTCGGTTGCGTTTGCGACTGCGCTCCAGTGGCCGCGAGGGCAACGAGACCTGTCGCGGCGACAACGGCCGCCATCCAAGGCTTCATGGTGACTTACTCCCTGACTTGATTGATGCGTGGGCGATATCGTTCTCCGCCTCGGGATAGACGAACACGAGGGTCGACCCGAGGTGGCTCGCAAGCAGTTCGCAGGCGGCGTCGACATCCCGACGCACGGTCCGCTCGGCGAGTTGGGCATGCGCTTCGTCGAGATCGCGCGGCCGTGGGAAGGAACGCATCATGACGAGGCGATAGCGATACATCTGGTCGTAGAGCGTATCCTGCATGGCGAGGAGTCGCGGCGATCCGCACGCGGCGATCAACGACCGATGGAAGTGTTTGTGGATGGCGTCGAATTCAACCTGACCCTCGCGGAAAGCGGCAGTGCTGCGGTCGATGAATTTGCGCAAGCGATGCAGCGCCGCGACGATCTCGCCTTCCCATTCATCACCACCGCGTTCCATGGACAGGCGCAGGGCTTCGATCTCGACGAGACGCCGGGTACGCACGAGGTCGGTGAGATCCTCGCGGCTCACCGCGGTGACGCGGAATCCCCGCTGGCCAATGGCTCGCACGAGGCCGAGGGTCGACAGGCGCGACAAGGCTTCGCGTATCGGCGTCGAGCCGATGCCGTAGCGCTGCGTCAGATCGCTGATGGCGAGCTTGCTGTCCGGATTGTGCGCGCCGATGAGGATGTCGCGGCGCACGAGTTCGAAGGCGAGTTCCACGAGGGTGCGACCGTCGGCTGCGACCGCCGCGCCGACCGGCGTCTGGACGATGGTCATGTTGAGCCCAGCGATACCAGCAAACTTTATCGACGAAAAGCCAAAAAATGTATATTTCACCGGAGAAGCCAAGGTGGTGCCGGGCCGCCCGACGGGAGAAGCCGTGATGAAGCTTGCCACATTCAGTTCGAACGGCGCCCAGCGCGTCGGTATCGTGCATTCCAACGACGGGAAAGTCTTCGACCTCGCAGCCGCGGCGAAGCGCAACGGCATCGAGAATCCTGCCTTCACGTCAATGCTTTCGCTGATCGACAGCGGCGAGAAGGCCCTCGACGCGGCGCGCAGCGTGTTTGCCAAGTTGGGCGACGACACCAGCCTGTCGGTTGATGCATCGACGAGCGAAATTCTCGCGCCGATTCCGGAACCCCGGCAGATGCGCGACGGGATGTCTTTCCCCCTCCACATCCTGCAGGCGCCGAAGGGCCAACTGCGCCTTGCCGCGCGGGCGAAGGGCGACTTGGCGGAACTGGCGCGGATCGACGCGGAGCCGTTCGGCGAACTGCCTGAGATCTACCGAAAGATTCCAATCTTCTACATAACCAACCGCTTCAGCGTGCGCGGCACCAACACAACGGTGAAGTGGCCACGCTACAGCCAGGTCATGGACTACGAGCTGGAATTCGGAATCGTCACCAAGAACAAGGGCGCGAACATTCCGGCTTCGAGGGCAAAGAACCATATTTTTGGCTACACCATCTTCAACGACTTCTCCGCCCGCGATGCGCAGCGCGTCGAGATGGAGGGCCGGCTGGGCCCCGCCAAAGGCAAGAGCTTCGACGGCGGCAACGTCATAGGGCCTTGGATCGTCACGCCCGACGAGATCGGCGATCCCTATAAGCTGAGGATGGAAGCGCGGGTAAACGGCGAGGTTCGTTGCAGCAGCATCAGCGAGGGCATGCTGTTTTCGTTCGAGGAGATCATCGCCCATGTGACCAAGGACGAGACGCTGATGCCCGGCGAGTTTATCGGTTCGGGCACAGTTGGCGGCGGTTGCGGCCTCGAGATAGGTCAGTACTTGGAGCACGGCGACACGATCGAGCTCGAAGTCGAGAAGATCGGGGTGCTCAAGAACAAGGTCGAGCGGCAAAGCTAAGTGCGCGCCCGTGGCCTGCGCTGATAAGATGCCGAGCCCATGACGCTTGGAAGTATGGCACGCGATGAAGGCGGTTAGGCGAAACCGGAAGCCAGCGCCCGAGGACTTCGCCTCGACGCGGGAAGTGGTCCTCGACGGTCGCCGCTTCTCGATCCCCATCATCGCCGGTCGCGGCGGCGAGAATCTCGACCCCGGCGAGCCGGAACTCGCGGAGATGCTTCGGTTCCTGCTCCAGCACAGGCAGGGCAGCGTCGTCGATGTCGGCGCCAATATGGGACAATCCTTGCTCAAGGTCATGGCGCATGACCCGTCGCGGCCCTATGTCGGTTTCGAAGCCTCGGTCTTTTGCTGCTTCTACGTCGATGAGCTCATCAAGCTCAATCAGTTCGCAAACGCGACACTCGTCCCAGTCGGCCTGTCGAATGAGGCCAAGGTTCTCGATCTCCACTTCTCGAGCCCGACCGATACCCAGGCGACCACCGTCGACAAATTCTGGACCGGCGGGAACGTGCGGAGCGAGCGGCGTCGGATCGTCGTCATGCGGGGTGACGACGTGCTGCCGCTCTTTGCCGGCCCCGTCGGCATCGTCAAGGTCGATGTGGAGGGCGCTGAGCTCGATGTTCTCTCGGGATTGCAGGGCTCCATCGCCCGGCACCGCCCGTGGATCATCTGCGAGATCCTGCCGTTCACGCCGGACGCCGTTGACGACATGCCCGCCACCATGGCGGCGGTAGACAATCGGCGTCGGCGACATGGGCTGCTGCTCGAATTGCTCGACCGGTGGGGCTATCGTACTTTTCGGATTGCGGCTGGGTGTCGCCTGACGCCGACGCGCCACTTCGACATGCTGGTCTACGATGCAACGCTCTGCAACTATTGTCTTCTGCCGGGCGAAGCCTTGCCTTCATTTTCGCATCTCATTGACCACGTCCCGTAGAGCCGTCAGTCATGCCGTTCAAATGCGACGCGCCCGCCGTTCCCACCGTTCAGCAGGACGACGCGACGGTCCGCATCACACGCTGGGACTTTGCGCCTGGCGCCGCGACGGGATGGCACACGCACGGCTGGCCGTACTTCGTGGTCATGCTCACCGACGCGGTCATGAAGGTTGAGGCGGCGGGCGTGGTGTCTGAAGTGCGGCTGAAGGCCGGACAGTCCTATCAGCGCCCGGCCGGCATCGAGCACGACGTCATGAACGGCTCTGAGCAGCCGATGGCCTTCGTCGAGATCGAGATCAAGCGGCCGGAAGCGTTGGTTCAGGCGAGATAATCTTACAACCTCTTCCCGACGGCCCAGGTGCCGCGAAGGTCGCGCCTTCATCAGGGGCTCTGGATTGCTCGCCTGCGCTCGGCAATTTCTCCACCGGAATTCGCAGACCACGGTCTTCACTACGGAGGCTTCGTGCTGCTCGTGGCGCCGATGGAGCAATGGGGTGACGTGGCGCGCTAGACCTACGAAGCCTCGGAAGCTGATCTCCTATTACGACAGGACGAGCGACCTGGACAATTGTCGCCTCGACATCTTCTACGACGTCAAGGTGGCCGCCCGGATCTCGCCACCCGCGCATTAGCGGTAGGCGAGCGGCTCATACGCGGCGGCTCCTAGCGACACGCGAAGGGGAGGCGCGCCGCTAAACGGCCCGCCTCCTCGTGTTTCCCGACGACCGCCGGCGACCAATTTGTCGTCAGCTATAAATCTCATGCAGTGAGACTGACCATGGAAGACTTCTTCGATTTCGAGGATGGCGACTACGTTCGCTTGCGCGACATCGGCACGGCAACCGGCAACCGAACTCGGTGTCGCTGATTTTCCGCGGACCTACCGGGCGGGACCCGCACCCGGTCCCGTTTGGCGGCAAGCGCCCGAGGTGCCATTGAGCGCTGAGGCGGCGCTCGAACGCCAGGAGCGCATCGCGCGCGAGACAGCGCGCGCCATCTCGCTCTTCAATGCGCGCAAGGCGATCCGCGAGGGCCGGCATCCAGACATCGTGCGAGCGAAGCTCTACGACGCCGGCATTGCGTTCTCGGATGATGATTTGCGCACAGAGGCTGACGTGAGCGGCCCTGCCAATAAACCTCAAGGACTGACCTTCGATGACGTGGCGACGCGGAGAGATGTCGGCGCACTGACAGCATTTTTACGCGCAACTCGGCACGCAGGGTCTTTGTACCATGCCGACGAGATGGCTGGCGTAGCGGCTGCAAGCCCTCTGGCGAAGCAGGGCGGACATATCAATGGCGTCTATCTCCATCCACAGATGCTGTTTCGTGATCTTGTCGGCGGTGCCGCTCGCCTTGCTGCTGAGAAAATTGCTCCTTCGGTTTTTGGTCAACAGGGCGGCAGTATCTATGACAAGACCGTGGCCGAGGAGCGCGCCCGCTTCAAGGAAGCCGAAGAGCAGTATCCTAAAACAACGTTTGCGGGCGACCTCGTCGGAGGTCTCGCGCTACCCGTGGGCGGCACGTTGGGAACGGGGGCAAAGTTAGGCGCGCGGATGCTGCAAGGCACGAAGCTCGGCGCGCTCCTTGGCGCAATCTCCGGAGCCGGAAGAGGCGAAGATCTTAGTGGTAGGGCTTTCGGCGCTGCCATTGGCGCGCCGTTAGGCGCGGCAGTCGGCGGTGCGGCACCTGTGTTGATCAAGGGGGTGGAAAAAGTCGGTACCGCTGCGGTACGGACGGCACAACCATTCGTAAATGCAATTCTGGAAAGGCGATCTCCCGAGGCGAAATTGGTCACTGCCCGGATGACCAGAGCGAAGCGATCGGCGAACGACGGGGCGACAGTGCCTTCCGAGGAGGTTAATCTGTTTCACCCACCAAAAGTCCGGCGTCGGTACGAGGAGGACTATCCCGACGGCGGACAGGCTGACGCCAGAGGGAACCTACTTTACGACATCGATGGGTATCCGCTCCCGCAGCCGCATGAGGGCATAATTGTAGGGCGCCAAACGTTGCGTGGACGTGACATACCTCTCAAGCCTAGCGACCATGACCTTGCCGCGTGGATTACTACCAACAGGCGGTTCAAAAAGGCCTCATCGAGCGAATTGGACGGAGCTCTAGGGGACACAGAAATTCGAAATGGGCTACCGTACCTGATGCGATACCTGGAAGGTCTGTTGCCGCACGACGAAAAGGCGGTAAAAACCCATGAGCTCGGACATTCGCTAGCTGCTCACATCTGGGATCGGTTGGTAGAGCTTACCCGTTCACCTTCCGCTCGCAAAGAAATGAGTTCATGTGTATGACGAGCTCAACAACCCAAATCGCGACACAACAGGTAAACTCGCTAAAGGCGCAGCGGACTACACACCAGTTCATCGGGGCTACTTAGTAGAAAAAGCTGCCACTGAATACTTTGCCGAGAATTTGCGCGGTTATCTGATGGATCCAGGTTGGTACAAATCAGTCGCCCCGGAGATGGCAGAGATTCTTAGAAAGCTCGTGAGGGAAAAATTCCACTACTTTCGGCTTAACAGCCTGGCGCCGATCCTAGCGGGAGGTGCGGCAGCCGGAGCTGCCGGCGCTCTTAGCAGGCAGACTGAAGAAGAGAATGAAAGAGGCACTTTCTAACCTCGAAACACCTTGGCTCCCACAATCCGCTCTCGGCGGAGCTAACGCAGCTCTGTGTCGTTGATCGACACTCTGGCCGGGCGCTATCTCACCTCACGGGCTGTAACACGAACGCGCGCATGACGTTGCGCCATCGACATTCACGGAAACCGGCCATGCCTCTCACCACTACCGATCTCATCCGCGCCGTGCTCGAGAACCTGAGCCGGCTCGCCGCCGGCCAACCCGTCTCGGCCGAGGACAGCGACCGCGTGACCTTGCGCATGAACGCCACCTTCGAGAGTTTGGCGGCGCTCGACATCTTCCCGTCCCCGATCCTGACGACATCGAGGCGGGGGCCTTCAACCACCTGGCCGACTGCGTCGCCGTGCAGTGCGCGTCGATCTTCGGCCGCCAGGCCATCCGCGGCGAGCCCCTCGCACGCATCGACCAGGCGGCCAAGGAGGCGCTGCGGGCCATCGCACGCCAGCGCGCGGCGCGCGCCACCGCCACCGTCGAGCAGTTCGGGCGCGGCGGCCGCGGCGCCTTCAGTTTTACGACCGGCTAAAGCGCCGTCGTCATGCCGGCGCGGGGAGGGGCCCCGTACTAACGGTCTGTTAGCAAGAATCGTCCAATATCCCCGGCGGACTTTCGAATATGACCCAATTGTCCGGAATCCTGTCCCTGGAAGAGCGCGTCCGCCTCTACAGGATCGATGAAGTTGCGCGCGTCGCGGCTCTCTTGTCGCATGTCGAAGCAGTCCTGCCCGACGTGAAGGCCGAATTTTTCGCCAAGCATGCGGCTCTGACCCACTTCCAACAAGTGTTGGAAAGCGTGACCCGACCCTCGATGGCTGTTGAGGAACGTCACGCCCGCGTGATTTTCAGCGGACCTTTCGACGCTCGTTACGCTGAGAGTGCCGATCGCCTCGTCAAGGACTATGCCGCCCTGGGCGGGTCGGCCCGCTCCCATTTACTGTTTCTCAATCTGTTGACGCAGCAACTCGTCCAGCGATTCGCCACTGGCATCTTCGGCTTCGGGAATGATCCGGCCGCGCTCGGGCTAGCGACGCGCATCATTGGCTTCGACATTTCGACCATTTCAGCCGCCGAATCGACGCGTCTGCTCCAAGGTGAGGCAGCGCGCCGCGCCAAAGTTGAGGCAGCAATCGATCGGTTCGACGCCTCACTCAGGGAAGCGGTTATCACATTGACGCGCGCCGCGAGCGTCTTCGCATCGACCGCAAGGGACCTCGACGACGTGGCCGGAAAGACGAACAACTTCACGGGGGAAGCAGGTGAGCTGGCCAGCACGAATTTGAGAAGTATATCGCAGATCGCCGGGGTCGTCGGCGAGATGGCGAAGTCGATCAGCTCCATTGCGGAGGAGGCGAGCCGCGGCAACGCACTGGCGTCGTCCGCCACGAGCGCAATCGAGCAAACGAGCGGGTCCATCGATCGACTGGCGGCAGCTGCTGACAAGATCGGTTCGGTGGTCGGGACAATCTCTGATATCGCCGGTCAGACCAACATGCTGGCACTTAATGCCACCATCGAGGCGGCGCGCGCCGGCGAGGCGGGGCGCGGTTTTGCAGTCGTGGCCGCCGAAGTGAAGGCATTGGCCAATCAGACCTCCGGCGCCACTGGCGAGATCGCGAGCTGGATCAACGAAACCCGCGATCAGGCGCTACGTGTTGTCTCAGAGACGAAAACCGCGGCCCAGACAGTTGCCGCTATGACGGCGATGTCCAACACGATTTCGGCGGCCGTGCAGCAGCAGGAGGCGGCTGCGACTGAGATTTCTGCCACCGTCTCTGGCTCGGAGCAGCATACACAGCAGCTGTTCGATAAGATCGAGGCGACGGGTCGGGAAGTCTCGGCCATTGCGCAACGCGCCGTGGAGATGGTTGGCGCTTCGCAGGAACTGGCTCAATCGGCCGAAGCCCTGACGCAGAGGGTGAAACAGTTCTTCGACGAGGTCAGGGCAGCCTGATTTCGCGACCCGCACGGCACCACCTCTGCGTCGCTAAGCCATTGAGTTCATAACTCGTTAATCGGTGACGAGAATGCTGGCGCAATGACTGGCGCCAGCAAACTCGTCGACGAATGTGTCCGCCTCGCCTTGGAGGCGGAGTCGATGGGCGCCCGCCGCAGGCTCCTCCGAATGGCCGAAGCATGGAAGCAGGTCGACGAGCTTCTTCAGGATCGTGCCAACAACAACGATGCCCTCGATCGCATGTGGGCGGTCCTCACCCGCAATGACCTTCTGAAGACGCCGTCCTAATGCGCCCTCGCGAGCCTTCCGCTCGCGCTCCCCCGCTGCAGCAACTCCGGAATTTCCTTCCCCTCGCGGGCTGCGCCCGCTTGGCTGGAAATGAACTTTCAATGAGACTTCCATGACTGGCATCTCGTTCCCCCTGTCGTCGTCGCCCGGCAAGAGCCGCCAGGAAAACGGTGGCTGGCTCATCAACGCTCTGGTGGAAAAGCTTGGCGACGGCGCGCTGAACAGCGTCGTGTGGCGGCGCGCGCCGGGCCTCAGGCAACTCTTCGAGACGGCCGCCGACGCGCATTGCCGTGGCTTCATCTTCGTCAACTCCACGCTCCTCCTCGTGCTCGACAATCGCGTCTGGTCGGTCACCAAGGCGGGCGCGACCTACACGGCAACCAATCTCGGCGCGATCGCCGGCACGCGCCCTGTCACCATCGCGCGCAACAACAAGGCCGGCACACCCGACATCGTCTGCGTCGACCCCGACAACGGCGCCTTCAACCTGTTCACCGGATCGGCGCCCACCGCTTTCGCCGACCCCGACCTGCCGCAGCCCGTCGCCGTCACCGGCCAGGACGGCTATCTCGTTTTCCTCATCGGCGACGGCCGCGTCTTCAACACCGGCCTCAACGCGGTGACCGTCAGCCCGCTCGATTTCTTCACCGCCGAGTATCGCCCCGACGGCGGCCTGCGCGTCGTCTCGTTCAACGCGAACCTCCTGGTCTTCGGCTCGGAGAGCTTTGAGGTCTGGCGCAACGCGGGCAACGCCACCGGCTCGCCGTTCTCACGCGTCACCTCGCGCAATGTCGGCATCATTGGCACCGCGGCGGTGTCGGGGTGGGAGCCCGCCTTCACCGGCTCGCTCGCCTTTGTCGGCTCGGACAACGTCGTCTATCGCCTGGATGGCTACGACCCGCTGCGCATCTCGACGCCGGATGTGGAGCGCGCCATCGCCTCGCTCGGCGAGGCCGACAGGGGGCTCGTCGAGGTATCGTGCTTCATGCATGCGGGCCATGCCTGCGTAGCCCTCAACACGACAGGCTTCTCGTGGGTGTACGACTTCACCACGGGCCAATGGCACCAGCGCAAGAGCTACGGCCTGGACTACTGGCGGGCGCGGCAATCGGTCCACGCCTGGGGTCAGTGGCTCATGGGCGATCGTGCGTCGGGAAAGGTGTTCCAGGTCGACGAGACCTATTTCAAGGAAGCCAACGATCCCCTCGTGTTCGACATCCTGAGCACGCAGGGGGCGACGTTTCCCAATCCGCTCGCCTGCCATCGCGCCGACTTCAACTTCGTCAACGGCACCGGCTTCGCCACTGGCGGCAACGCGACCGAGACCGATCCGACCATCGACATCTCATGGTCGGACGACGGCGGCTATGGCTTCTCGACACCGCTGCAACGCAAGATCGGCGAGCAAGGCAAGAACCAAACCGCCGTCTCGCTCAACGGCGTCGGCGCGAGCGGCCAGAAGGGCCGGCAGTGGCGGCTCAGCGTCTCCGATCCAGTCTATGTCGCCTGCCTCGGCGGCCAGGCGGAATACGAACAGATGGTGTCGTGAGATGGCGGTCGAGAAAATTCCGCTGATCCCGGACGCCTCTCACCCCATCGCCAACCCGGCCGGGCTCACGACGAGCGACTGGTACTTCCTGCTTCAGCAGGTGGCGCTGCGCTTGAGCGAGATGACGCCCTTCAAGGTGCCGACCTATGCGGTCGCGGCTTTGCCGGTCGCCAGCGCCGCAAGGATCGCCTTCGCGTCGAACGGCCGCAAGGTTGGGGAGGGCGCCGGCGCCGGCACCGGGACGCTCGTCTATGCGGACGGTGTGGCGTGGCGGCGGGTCGGCGACGACACGACTGTGGCGGCCTAACGGCCGAGAGAGCAGAGAAGGACAAGCCATGGCTTCATATTTTTCAGGACGGGACGGCCGCCTGGCCGCCATGTATGGAGCGCAACAGCTCCAGAACGCGCAAGGCGACGTCAACAACGCCGAAACGCGCTCGCTTGCCGAATTGGGCATGGGCTATGACCGCGCCGCGGCGGCGTATCGGCCGACCATCGATCTGTTCGGCCGCGGCGCCAACCTCTATGCCGACAGCCTCGGCCTCAACGGCGCCGACGGCATGGCGCGGGCCCGTTCCACCTTCACGGCGAGCCCCGGCTATAGCTTTGCCCGCGACGAGGCCATGCAGGCCGCCGAGCGTGGCGCCAGCGCCGCGGGTCAGCTCGCCAGCGGCAATCTGCTCACCGCGCTGCAGGAGCGCGCCGCCGGGCTTGCGGCGCAGGACTACAACAACTGGCTCACGGCGCTCGGCGGCTACAATCCGCTCTACGCCAACGCTTCGAGCCGCTTCGGCGACATCGGCATGGAGTACGGCAAGGGCCGCGCCGACCTCGTCACCAACGCTGCCAACCAGCGCGCCGGGCTCACGGGTAAGATTGCCGACATCGGCATGGCCGGCCTGCAGGCGGGCCAGAAGGCGTCCGAGAATCGCTACAATTTCAGCATGCAGCTCGGCAAGACGCTCGCCGATATCGGCATGAAAGCGTTCGGCACCACAGGGCCGTTCGCCAAGGGCGCCGCCTTCGGGCCGGGAGGGAAGTGGGGGTAGGGTAAAAAAGTCGGTTGGATTACCTGGTTCAATTCCGCCTTAGTCCCAGAACTGCAAGACTATGATCGTGTTGGATAATTGGTTACTCTTGACGCCTTATTGCTCACGCATTGCGTCCTCCCACAATGAAACTAGACTGAGGAATAGGCACCCCACGGAGAAGAGGCGCCGCAGCGTAGGAGGATTCGATTCATGAAAGTCAGAACGCTTTTTGTCCTTGGCGCCACGATCATTGGCGTCTCAGTGACGGCCGCTCAGCAACCCAAGCAGCTATCGATCGCCACGGGAGGTACCGGCGGCGTCTACTATCCGCTCGGCGGCGGGTTCGGCAACATTCTCGGCAAGGAGCTGCCCGGCGTCACCGCCACAGCGCAGGTGACCGGCGGCTCGGTGGCCAATCTCCAGCTCATCGGATCGGGCAAGGCCGACGTCGCCTTCACGCAAGTCGACGCTGCCTGGGACGCGGTGAATGGCCTTGACAAGTTCACGAGCGGCAAGCTGCCAATCCGCGCGCTCGCCGTGATGTACCCAAACTACATGCATGCCGTGACGGTCGAAGGTACCGGCATCAGCAAGATTGATGACCTGAAGGGCAAGCGCGTCTCGACCGGCTCGCCGGGCAGCGCGACCGAAGTGTTCGCGTTCCGCATCCTCGAGGCAGCAGGCATCGACAAAGACAAGGACATCAAGCGTGAACGCCTTGGCGTCGCCGAATCCGCGAATGCGCTGAAGGACCGTAAGATTGACGCTTTCTTCTTCGTCGTCGGTCTGCCGACCTCGTCGATCACTGATCTCGCGACAACACCCAACACAAAGGTCAAGATTCTCGACCACGATCAGTATCTCGGCAAGATGGTCGAGAGATACGGCAAGATCTACGCGTCAGCAGTCATTCCCAAGACGACGTATGCGGGCATGGATGCGGACGCTAAGGGCATCAGCGTCTGGAACATCATGGCGGTGAACGCCAACATGGACGAGAAGCTCGCCTACGATCTGACGCGCATCATGTTCGAGAAGCGGGACGATTTGGCGCTCGTGCACAAGGAGGCGCTCAACATCAAGACGGAGTGGCAGACTCAGGACCGCGCGGGTATCGCCTGGCACCCGGGCGCGCTGAAATACTTCAAGGAGAAAGGCGTCAAGGTCGACTAGCCTTCGAGCCTTCGTTGCCGAGTTGATTGGGAAGCGCATGCTGGGCAGCCGGCACGCTCCTCTTCGAGTTGCAGCTTCGCCCTGTCCATGGCCCGCCCGCTCGCGTAGGATGGCGCTAACAAGCGGCTAAAAAAGATCCTGGGGGAGGGATGACCGTCGAGACGAAGCCGGCCGGCGCCGACCATGTGTCGGCGCTCACCGCCGACTTGCCGGCCGACGCCCGCGAGCGCGTTGAGCAACTCATCGAAGAGGAGGAAGGCTCCTTCAACCGCCTCGGCGGTTTCGTCGGCTCGGCCATCGCCGCCTTTGCGGCCTTCGTCTCGCTGTTCCACCTCTACGCCGGCTACGACGTCGTGGCCCCTCAGGTGCTCCGACCCGCTCATGTCGGCATGGTGCTGGTGCTGTGCTTCCTGCTGTTTCCGATGGCGAAGCGCTTCCGAGACCGCATCAGATGGTGGGACTATCTGCTCGCCGCGGCTGCCGGAAGCACCATGTTGTACGTCCTGTGGCAAGGCCCCGATTTCGGCGACCGGGCGACGTTGCCGACCACCACCGATTGGATCGTTGGCGCCGTCTTCATCGTGTTATTGCTCGAGGGCACGCGGCGTGCCACCGGCCTCATCATGCCTGGCGTCGCGATCGCATTCATTCTCTATGCCCTCTATGGCGATCGCTTGCCGCATCCCTGGACACATCGCGGCTTCGCGTTCGAGGACCTCGTCGCGCATCTCTACATGACGCTGGAGGGCATCTTCGGCACGACGGTCGACGTGTCGTCGAGCCTCATCATTCTTTTTACGATTTTTGGCGCGGTCCTGCACCAGTCTGGTGCCGGCCATTTTTTCATCGATTTCTCCTTCGCCGCCATGGGCGGCAAGCGCAATGCCGCGGGACGCGCCGTCGTGCTCTCGTCGTTCCTGATGGGCGGCCCGTCCGGTTCTGGCGTCGCCACCACGGTGACCATCGGGGCCGTCGCCTATCCGCTGCTTGCTCGATCCGGCTACGAAAAGAACGCGGCAGGCGGGTTGCTGGCTGCCGGCGGCTTGGGCGCCATCATCTCGCCGCCTGTACTTGGTGCTGCCGCGTTCCTCATCGCCGAGTTCCTCAAGATCCCGTATTTCGACGTCATTGTGATGGCGACGATCCCGACCGTCCTCTACTATTTTACCATCCTGATCATGGTGGAGATCGACGCCCGCAAGCAGGGAGGCTCCAGCGAGGTTCTGGTACCGAAGGGCGAACTCTGGCGGCTCACCAAGGCCTACTGGTTCCATTTCGGGTCGCTAATCTCAATCATTGCCTTCATGATGCTCGGCTTCTCCCCGCTGCTGTCCGTCTTTTGGGCAACGATGCTTGCGATCGCTGTCTCGGTGTTGCGCACTGACACCGCCATCGCGCCCTGGTGGGTGGCCCTGCCGCTCGTCGTGATGCTGGCCATCGTAGTGGCGAAAGTCGCTGGCGTCCGCATTCCGGCGATGATTGTTGACATCAGCTGGCTCGTGATCTTCGTACCCCTCGTTGTCGCCGCAGTGATCGGCCTTGTCGCTCCACGCCTCGCGCGCACCACCGAGAAACTGGCCCTCGCGTTGAAGGACGGTACGACCGGAGTTCTCAATGTCGCTGCGACCTGCACGACCGCCGGCATCATTGTGGGCGTGGTGACGCTGACCGGTCTTGCGCAGCGTTTCGCCGACATCATCATCGGCTATGCGCAGGGAAGCTTGTTGCTCACCGCAATCTTCACCGGCGCGATAGTATGGATTGTGGGCCTCGCCGTGCCTGTGACCGCCTCCTACATCATGTGCGCGGTGATCGCAGCACCCGCACTCATCAAGCTCGGGGTGCCGGATTTCGCCGCCCACATGTTCATTTTTTACTACGCGGTTCTGTCGGAAGTTTCGCCGCCGACCGCGCTGTCGCCATTTGCAGCGGCCGCGATTACGGGTGGCGATCCCTACAAGACGACGCTGCAATCCTGGAAGTACACGATGCCGGCTTTCCTCGTACCGTTCGTGTTTGTTCTTGATCCGCAAGGCATCGGGCTGCTCTTGAAGATCCCCAAGGGGGGCGATTGGATCGACGTGGTAGAGATCGCCGTCGAGACCGCAGCCGGCATCGCCATGTTGGCGTTTGCGGCGCAAGGCTGGCTCTTCAAGAAGAACACGATTGTCGAGACGATCCTTTTCGCCTTGGGTGGGCTCTTCCTTGTGTTTCCCGCTGTCCTTGCCGTGGTCTTGAAGCCCCTTACCGGCGTCGATATCGGCGCCTACGTGCCGGGCCTCTCGGATATGGGGTTGCGCATCGGCTACAACGTGTTCCTCGGCCTCATCCTCTTTGCCATAGCCGTTGCAATGCAGCGCGCGCGCGATATGCCGGTTCGGCAGATTCCACCAAAAGGGTGATCGGCGATACAACGGGCCGCCCTTGCTGTCGTCACTGAACGTGACAGAATGGTTCTGTTTTTCCGCGCAGGCCCGTTACCCGTTCTCGAGGGCGCCATGGCAGAACGCTCGACGACCGACCCGGCGGCTATCTGGCGTGAACTGGTCAGCCAGTGGGAAAAGGGCGTCAACGAGCTTGCCAACAAGGCCATGGGCTCGGCGGAGTTCAACCGGGCCATGAACCAGGCGACGAGCGGATCGATCGGCCTGCAGCAGTCGTTGGGCGATCTCATCGGAAAATATCTGACGGCGCTGAACCTGCCGAGCCGCGCCGAAATGGTGTCGATTGGCGAGCGCCTCACCGCTATGGAAGCGACCCTGAATCGGATCGCCGCGTCCCTGGATCGAATTGATCCGCACACAACCATCGCAGCGGCGAGCGCGCGGCCGCCGCGCACAAAAAGGGCGCCTGCCAAAAGCGCCCCTGGGGAGCCCGCGCTTGCGAAGAAGCCGCAATGAGCGACGCGTCCTCAGACACCATCGCGGCACGTGTGACCGCGGAGATTGACCGGGCTCTCCAGCGAAACATCAAGGGCGTTGAATATTTTGCGTCACCGGGGCCGCCAATGGGCAGGACGCCCAAGGACCTCATCCATTCGCGAGGCACA
The DNA here is from genome assembly GCA_963812775.1 of uncultured Alphaproteobacteria bacterium. Taxonomy (GTDB): domain Bacteria; phylum Pseudomonadota; class Alphaproteobacteria; order Rhizobiales; family Beijerinckiaceae; genus CAWEWH01. Next base: position 886,860 of record CAWEWH010000007.1, on the reverse strand, counting down.
CTAAATCTCTCGGCACTATCGGCCGCTCGCGGACGAGATCTATCGCGTACCCATTCTGCTGGTGATGGCGACAACCAACAAGGGCTACATCTTCGACCTTGCGCCAGGCCAAAGCCTCGTCGAGTTCCTGCTGAAGCAGGGGTTCGACGTGTATCTCATGGACTGGATCGCGCCGCGCCCAGAGGAGCGGAGGCTAAAGTTCGAAGACTACGTCCTCGATTTCATACCCGATTGCATCCGTCGGGTGGGACAGGATTGCGGCGAGCCGGACGTTTCCTTGATCGGCTACTGCATGGGCGGCGTACTGTCAGTCGCCTACGCGGCGCTGCACAAGGGCGGGCCGATGCGCAACCTCATCTGCTTCACGACGCCTATCGACTTCTCGCGCATGGAACTCTTTGCCACCTGGGCAGACCGCCGTTACTTCGACGTTGACCGCCTTGTTGACGGTCTTGGCAACGTACCACCCGAGCTCATCTTCAGCTCTTTCGAGATGTTGCGGCCGGCAACCCGTATCGCCGGACAGATCCAGCTCTGGGAGAACATGTGGAATGACGACTTCGTAAAGTCGTATCGGATGTTCGATCGTTGGGCGACAGAGACCTTGCCGCTGGCCGGAGAATATTTCCGTCAGATCACCAAAGAGCTCATGTGGGACAACCGGCTGTACAAGAACGAGCTCGTTCTCGGCGGGCGTCGCGTCGATCTCTCCCAGATCACCGTACCGGTGCTGCACGCCGTGGCCGAGCACGACCACATCGTTCCATATGATGCGGCGCGCCCGCTCGTTGCCAACGTCGGCTCGCGCGATAAGAGCGAGGTTATGCTCAAAGGCGGCCATGTCAGTCTCGTGGCCGGCGCCAATGCCCTGAAGCGGCTGTGGCCGAAAGTCGACACGTGGCTCGCAGAGCGATCGGCATGACGATGGCGCCCGAGCGAACCTTGCCGCGGCGTGTCGCTTGCGATGGCGGCGAGATCGAGCTGCGCTTTCTGACGCAGGCCGATATGGACGCCGTTCTCGCGTTCTCGAGCAGACTGCCGACGCACGACCTGCTTTTCCTGCCCCGCGACATCAGCGAACCCAGGGTGCTGGCCGCCTGGATCGAGGAGAGCGAGCGCGGCGCCATGACCAGCATCCTCGCTTTTCTCGACGGGCGTGTCGTCGGCTGTGCTGCGATCGTTCGCGACCCGCTGTCGTGGTCCCCGCATGTAGGCGAACTACGGATCGTCGTCTCGAGCGAGCTGCGCGGCAAGGTATCGGGCGAGCGTTAATTCAAGAGAGCTTCATTTTTGCCCTTCGCCTCGGAATGGAGAAGATCGTCGCCCAGATGACTGTCGACCAGCAGGGCGCCATAGCGCTCTTCGAAGGTCTTGGCTTTCGCGCGGAGGCGCTGATGCGCGGCCAAGTCAAAGGCCGGGACGGCATCAAGCACGACATAGTGTTGCTGAGCCACGACGTGGCGGAAGTTCAGTCGAAACTCGACGCCTACGGGGTCACTCTGGCATTCTGAGCGATTTCACTCAGTGTGTCGGGCGTGGAGCACCTTTGCGATGAGGCGGGGCTTTCTCGGAGCGGTCGACGATCGGGATGGTCCGCTTTGAGGGTCTTGCAGTCGGGGAGGGCGCACCTTTTTCCTTCGCGTCTCCCCCGGCTATCTTCGCATCCTTCGCCGGTACGGGCTCAAGCTTTGCCGCCAGTGCATTGAGCTCGGCATGCGCCTCGACGACGTATTCGGCGATCTCGGCCACGTCGGGAACGGCGCGCCGACAGGCTATGAGGCCGTAGTCGAGCGAACCATTGTAGCTCTGGACAGTGATGTTGAGCGCGATGCTGTGGCCCGGAATCGACACCGGGAAATATGTCGTCACCTGCCCGCCGGCAATGTAGAGGGGCACCTGCGGGCCCGGCACGTTGGAAATCGCCACGTTGGCGATGGGCGGCAGGTTGTCGGCAAGACGCGAGCGTCCCCACAGCGTCGCAAGGCCGCTCATCAGCCAGGGCGCGCCGAATGATGGATAGTCGGTTGGAATGACGGCCTTCAGATTTCCGCTCAGCTGTTTCGAAGACGTGCTCGAGGCGTTGATGACCTTCAGCCGCTCGAGGGGATCCTCGATGTCGGTTGCCAGGCTCACGAGCATCATTGAAACTTGGTTGTTCGACTCCGTGTTACCCTCCGGCCTGAGGCTGACCGGTACCGCCGCCATAAGGGGCTGCTTCGGCAACGCATTTTCCTCGGCCAGATAGCGACGCAATGCGCCGCTGCAGGCGGCAAGCACGATGTCGTTGAGAGTGACGCCCATGCGCTTGGCGGTCTGCTTTGTATCGGCAAGCGACACCCGTCGCGCCGCGTAGGCACGCTGGTTGGTGATTGACACATTGAGCGGGGTCCTCGGCGCCAGACCCTGGCCACCAGGGCGAAGGTTGGGCAAGGTTTCAGCGAGATTGGGAAGCGAGATGACTGGTGAGTGCCTTGAAGGCTTCCGGCAGGGTCGTGATGAGCTTGACGTATTGTTCGGCAGTATTCTTCAGCGCCGCGCCGACGAGTTCGGCGGCTCCCAATTGATACTGACCGGATGACGATCTGCGCCGCGGCGGCTTGATGGCCCGCGGCTCGGGCGAGATGTCGTACATCGCCTTGAACAGCGCCGTGCCGGCTTGTCCGTCGACGGCGGCGTGGTGGACCTTCGAGTAGAGTGCCATCTGGCCGCTCTTCAGGCCCTCGATGATATAGAACTCCCACAGGGGGCGGCTGCGATCCATGATGCTCGAATGCAGCCGCGCGACGTATTGCTCAAGCTGCGTGAAGGTGCCCGGCTTCGACAGGATGATGCGGCGGATGTGGTAGTCGAGATCGACGTTGTCGTCGTCGACCCAGACGGGATTGGACAGCTCGAAGGGCATCAGGGCGAGCTTGCGTTGGAACACTTCGGCGAGGTGCAGCCGGCTCGCCATTTGCGCCTTGTAGTCTTCGTAGAAGTCGCCGTCGTAGCCGTCCGGCAGATCGACCAGAGCAAGGCTGCCGACGTGCATCGGCATCTCAGGCGTTTCGAGGTGGAAGAAGGTGGCGTCCATCCCACTGAGATGCTTCATGCGGCCCTCCCTGGCGCTGTTGGTGACACGATAGGCCGGCCACGGCGAAAGCGCCACGGCGCTGATTTGCGTCTTTGCCGTCGGGCGATCCCGCCGGCGCTTCCAGTCTGGCCCTTCTTGGCAAAGCGTGTCATTCGAGCGCAGCCGTGGGGAATTTGTCCCACCACGCCGCAAGCGCCTGGGAAACTTTCCGAAATCAGGCAGTCCTGGTCGGGAGATCTGAGGGCGCGCTATTCCGGAACCTCGGGGGGTTGAGCGGATTGTCAATGGACCCCACTTTACATTGCCATGCCTAAGGCGATTTGGAAGCTTGGCTGGTGTAGTGCCATGATGACCCCCCGTGAGGAGATCAGATGTCCGCGACGACTGAGGCACTGAAGCCACCCTCCAAGGCGCTGCTCTTTCTGGAGTGGCGCGCCCTCCACGAGCTCGGAGCCTTTGCGGCCACTTGGCCGCTGCTGCGCCTGGCGCCGCGCGGCGACGGCCAGCCCGTGCTCGTTATCCCCGGCCTCGTCGCCAGCGATGTCTCGACCAGGCCGCTGCGCGTCATTCCTGAAGAGCCACGGCTATCCGGTCCACGGCTGGGGACTGGGGCGCAATTTTGGGCTGCGCCCAGGCGTCCAGGACAACATGATGTCGCGCCTCGACGAGCTCTATCGCCGCTACGAACGCAAGATCAGCATTGTCGGTTGGAGCCTCGGCGGCGTCTATGCGCGCCAGCTCGCCAAGCTGGTGCCGCAGCAGGTCCGCCAGGTCATTACTCTCGGCAGTCCGTTCGCGGGGCACCCGCGGGCCACGAATGCGTGGCGCATCTACGAGTTGGCCAGTGGCCAGCGCGTCGACCAGCGGGACCTGCGGTTTGGCGGGAATATCGAGGAGCCGCCGCCTGTGCCGGCGACGGCCATTTATAGCCGCAGCGACGGCGTCTGTGCTTGGCAGTGTTGCGTCGAGAAGGAAGCACCCCAGGCCGAGAATATCGAGGTCCAGGGTAGCCATTGCGGTCTTGGCCACCATCCTGCCGCCGTCTACGCGGTGGCGGACCGATTGGCCCAGCCGGAAACCGATTGGAAGCCCTTCGATCGGAGCGGTTGGCGCAGCGCCTTCTACCCCGATCCGCGGCGCCCAGCCTGAGGTTAGAATCCTCCGTCCTTTCTAAGTTGCTCTAAAGACGAAGGTATTCTTTTTTGCGCGCATTCTTTGACGCACTGCACAATTGTTGTTGCAATGCAGCAAGAAAGGTGTCATATATCCGTCACCCCGGGCCAATCGTGGACGGGGATCCCATAGCTCCATAGAGGATGGAAACAATGACCGACACCCCGAAGAATGACGCCAAGAAGACGAAGTCCGTCGCCGACGCCATTGCGGCCCCCTACGACACGCTGTTCACGGCGTTCAAGAATGCGCAGGGCAATTTCGAGATTCCCACCGCCGCCCGTGACTTTGTCGCGCGAGCTGCCGAGGCTGGGAAGGAGCGCGCCGCCAAGGTGCAGGCTGACGCCAGCAAGATCACCGACACGATCCAGGCAGCGCTCTCGCGCTCGATCGACGATGCGGCGCTTGTCAGCCGCAATGTGATCAAGGCGGCGCACGAAGACGCAACCGCGGCTTTTGCTGCTGTCGAGAAGCTGGCAGCCGCCAAGTCGTTCAACGAGGTGATCCAGCTTCACGTCGACTACGCGCGCGAGCGCGGCGAGGTGAGTGCCGCGCGCGCCAAGAACGCCTTCGAATACGTGACGACGATGGTCGCGGACCGCGCCAAGGGTCTGACCGCCCCGTTCACTGCGTCCCAGTCGGCCTAGGCTGATGTGCACGTGCTGGAAGGGCCCGCGCTTGGCGGGCCCTTTCTCTTTTGCAGTGCGGCTCAGCCCGTCAGCTTCCCGCCCACACGTCGAGGACGTACCGGTTTTGCCGGATGAGCGTCTCCATCCAGTCCCGCGCTCGTTCATGGCTGATTGCCGATGCCTCCGCGTACATGGAGGTCAGTTCATGCTTCACGGCGGGCTCCATGCGACTGCCGTCGCCGCAGACGTAGACGACCGCACCCGCGCCAATCAATTCAAGCACCTTTTCTTGCTCGGCCCGCAGCAGATCCTGGACGTAGGCGCGCTGCCTGTCGAGCCGCGAAAAGGCGACCTTGAGATCGACAATGCCTTGGTCGGCGAAGCGCTTCAGCTCGTCGGCATAGATGAAATCGTGATTGGGGTGGCGGCAACCGAAGAACAGGAGCGCCTGACCCAATGCTTGTCCCTTGGCCTTCAGCGCCGCTCGCTCCTGCAGAAATCCGCGGAACGGCGCGAGGCCCGTCCCGGGGCCGATCATGATGATCGGCGTTGCCGAGTCCTGCGGCAACCTGAAACCGACCTTTGTCTCGCGCACGACTCCGTGAACAGTACTGCCCGTCCCCTGGCGCAAGAGGTGGTTCGAGCAGACGCCCTGGTAGATGCCGTTGCCCGAGCGGGCAGGCGTCTCGACGACTGCCACTGTGATGCTGCAGCGGCCTGCATCGTGTGCTGGTGACGATGAGATCGAATAGTAGCGCGGCACCATCAGCGGCAGCATTTCGAGGTAGACATTGAACGGCAGCTCGCAGGCTGGGTACTCCTCGAGCAAATCGAGAACCGATTTTCGCTTTCCTAACACCTCCGCCTTGTAGCGCGCAGACGCTTCCTCGCTTTCCTCTGCGAAGGCCATGAGACTTGCCTTGGTGACCGGACAGCGGCTGTGCTCGGCCATCGATTGGATGTGCTTGCGTGTAGCGACTGTCTGCAGTTCGACGTAGTCGCCGAGCAGTCGCTGGATCGACATCGGCTGGCCGGCCGGCAGCGAAGCCCGCCGGCCTTCGGCAGCGTCGAGTCGGACATGATCATCATCGCGCAGACCGAACCGGCGCGTCACCCGCTCAATAAGCGCTGCGCTGTTGCTCGGCACGATACTGAGATGATCGCCGGCCCGGTATGTCATGCCGACCGGCAGTTTCACTTCAATGTGGCGGGTTGAGCGGTCAGACCCGTCGGGACCCGTTCGCTGCTGCAGTTCGCGATTGGCGAAAACGTGCAATGGCTGCGCGCCAAGTGATCCAATGATCGGATTGACAGGAGGCTTGGGGACGATCTCGACCTGGTAGAGCGGCGCTGTGGGAGGCTCGCGCACAAGATCGACATCGATGTTGAACTCTTGCGCTGCCAGCGGCCGGAGCGCTGCGAACCAGCGCTGGAACTCACCGTCCAGGTCCTCGCGTGCATCGCCTTCACCGCGTCCAGAAATTCGCCGCGCCCCGAATTTCGACAGCTGGTCGTCGATGAAGCGCGGCACCGTCTGATAGGTGGCGGCCCAATCCCGGTTTCCACAGCCGAAGACCGCGTAGCGCACGCCACTGAGTGCATCGGCACCTTGGTCGCCTTCAAGCCACTTGCAGAATTGCGCAGCATTGTCGGGAGGCTGGCCGTTGTAGGAGGCGCACACGATGGCCACCCCACCGCGTTTAGGCAGCCGTCCGACGCAATCGTCGAGCGGTGACAGCGTCGTCTTGAAGCCGAAGACCTCGCCGGCTTCGGCGACCTGGCGTGCGAGCTCCTCGGCCGTGCCGAGGTTGGATCCGAACAACACAAGCAGCGGCGTGTCGTGTTGCGGCACGGCACGTGCCGAAGCAGCCAGGCGCGGAGCGCCACGCACAGCCGCAGCGGCCGGGCTTGGTTGCACGGCCGGATAGTCGGTGCGACGGCGAACTTTTATCCGCAGTCCGTCCGGTTTCAGCGTCAACGTCTCTTTGATCTTCAACTGGTAGCGCGTGTGGTCGATCAGCTTGAATCGCTGCAGGATGAGCCCGACGACGAGCGCCGCTTCCTGCATGGCGAACTGACGGCCGATGCATGCCCGCTGACCGTTGCCGAACGGCTTGAACGCATTAGCGGGACGCGTGGCCTCGGCTTCGCGGCTGAAATTTTCCGGATTGAAGACCTCGGGATTCGGCCCCCATACCGACTTGTCCCGGTGGAGGGTGGGCGTCAGGATGTTGATGAAGGTGCGCTTCTTGAGTTTGTATTCGCCGGCAAGCAATTCGTCTTTGTAAGGATAGACGGAATAGGCCGGAGCCGTCGGCCACAGGCGTAGCGTTTCCTTCAAGATCTGCGACACGTAGGTGAGCTGGTTGACCTGCGCGAATGTCGGCTTGACGCTGAGATCCGTCCCGAACACCTCATCGACCTCGGCGTAGGCTTTCGCCAGCACGTCTGGGTGATTGAGCAGGAAATACATGGCGAACGACAGCATGCCGCTCGTCGTCTCATGCCCGGCGATCAGGAAGGTGTTGATCTGAAAGCGGATGTTGACGTCGTCGAGACGCTCGCCTGTCGTCTTGTCGACGCCCGACAGCATGAAGCCGAGCAGATCCTGCTTGGATTGATCGTCGGCAGGGCTTTCGCGTCGCTCGCGCACGATCCGGTCGACCATGCCGTTCATGTAGCGCACGTCTGCCTGCAGCTGGCGACGTCGATCGCGTGTCACCAACTCCTCGAGAGGCAGCCCCCTTATCTTCATCACCGTTTCCAGCGACCGAACCATTGCCTCGACGAAGGGGTGGCTATCGCGCCGATAGAAGGAATTGAAGCGATAGTCGAAGCCGCAGAGCCCGATCGTGTCGAGCGTCAACGCCGTCATGTCATGGACAACGTCGATGTCCTCGTCGGGATTGAGGCGTTCCCACTTCAGCATCATCTGGTCGGCAATATCGAGCATCATCGGGTGGTAGGCTTGCATGGATCGATGGCTGAAGGTCGGCAGCAGGATATTGTGCGCCTTGGCCCAGTTCGGCTCTTGCGTATCGGCAGTGAACAGGCCATCGCCGGCGAAGGAGCGGATGCGCCGCAGCGCCCCGCGCACGGCCTTGTCGAAGCGCTTCTCGTCGGACAGCTCGTCGACCAATTTGAAGCTGGAGACGACGACAATGGGGGTGCCGAGCATGTCGAGAAAGAAGATGGGCCCGTGTTCCTGCGCGAGGCCCATGAGGCTTTGAATGGGGGCTTCGGCGCCGATCGTGAGGATATTGCCGATCAGGGGTTTGGCCGGTGGCTGCGGAATCCGCTCAAGCAATTGCCGGCGCGCCATGAAACTCTCCACATTTGGCGGGTACGCTAACGATCGCGGGGTTTTTTGACAACGCGAAACGCGTTGGCTGTGAACTGGACCTCGCGCCAATGCGCGAGGGGACCCGCCGGGAGATCGAGCAATCGATCGAGGACGCCCTGGGCGACCACGGAGCCTGACGCACCCGCGCGACGAACGCACTCAAGTCCACCGGCCGCCTGCGGGCGGCTTTTTCACATCGGAAGCAAAGCCATGATCAAATCCCTTCGCGGCCTCGCCGCGGGGCTCTTCCTGCTCGCCCCGCTCGCGGCGCACGCCGCCTCCGCCATCTGGAACCCCGTGCCGGTGCCCGTCTTCAATGCGGCGGGCAACAAGGCGGCGGGCGCCAAGGCCTTCTTCTACCAGGCCGGCACCACGACCGCCTTCACGGTGTTCACCGACAACGCCCAGACGGCGCCGCACCCGCAGCCGGTCGTGGCCGATGCCAACGGCGTCTTCCCGGCCGTCTATGTGCCCTACACGGGCACCGGCTACCGGGTGCGCATCACCACGTCGGTGGGCGTTGTGATCTCCGACGTGGACGGCATCGCCAATCCGAGCCCGCCGAGCGCCGGCGGCGGGGGTGGCATCACCGTTTCCACCGAGCAGGTGTTCCAGCCGGGCTGGACCGTATGGCTCATGCAGACCGGCACGGTGCCGGGCTTCGTGCGCATGAATGGCCGCACCATCGGCTCGGCCACGTCGGGCGCGAGCGAGCGCGCTAACGCCGACACCGCAAACCTCTACGCGTATCTATGGTCCAATTGCGCCAACACGCAGTGCCCGGTCTCGACCGGCCGCGGCGCGTCCGCGTCCGCCGACTTCGCGGCCAACAAGACGATCGCGCTTCCGAGCGCGCGAGGCCGCAGCCTCGTCGGCCTCGACGACATGGGCAACTCGCCGGCCAATGTCATCTCGGGCGTTACGTTCGACAACGGCGGAGCGACCACCCCTGGCTCGACCGCCGGCAGTGCGGCGCATGCGCTGACCGAAGCGCAGATTCCCGGCCACACGCACACTGGAACGCCGGCAGGCTCAGTCAGCGTTACGCTGACATTGCCCGGCGCCCCCTCGCTTTCCGCCGCCGGCGGGCCATTCGGATTCAGCAGCGGCGGCACGAGCTCGTCGGGCAACCAGAACATCGCCTCCTCGACCTTCACCGGCTCACTGATGACGACTTCGTCGACCGGCGGCGGCCAATCGCATCCCACCATCGGCCCGTTCCTCCTGGGCGGCTGGTACATGAAGCTCTGAGGCCCCGCCATGACACGCAGCATTCCCCAAGCCCGCCTCGAGGGCACGACGGCGGCCGACCTCATCTTCTCGGTGCGCGTGCGCGCCATGGGCCCGGCGGGCGAGATCGACGATGTCGACCTCGCCGGTGTCGCCATCACCTTCGCCATCCAGGACGCGGGGGGCGCCGACCGGCTGACCGCCACCCTCGGCGACATGATCTCGCTGCCGGGCGACGCCGGCGTCTTCACGGTGGCGATCCCTCGGGCCCGCATGAGCGGGCTCAGTCCTGGCGTCTATGACGTGGGCTGCGTCGTCGCCAACAGCCTCGTGACCTGCCAGCTGTTCAACGGCCGCTTGACCGTGCGCGATGAAGTCGTCGGATGACAATCCAGCTTACCGCCCAGATCGTCCCGGCGATCACCATCATCGGGACGCCGCTCATCCCCTCCGACTATGTGCTGACGCTGATCGATGCCGCCGTTGAGGACGCGCAGGAAGCCGCCGCATCGGTAGCGAAGACGATCAAGCGGCCGGCGCGCGCGACCACCACCGGCACGATCGCGCTGTCTGGGCTGCAGATCATCGATGGCGTCTCGGTCGGGGCCGGTGACCGTGTCCTCGTGAAGAACCAGACGACGGCATCGCAAAACGGCATCTACGGCGCCGCAGCCGGAGCCTGGCAGCGCGTCACGGACTTCGACGAGAGCGCGGACATCGCGTCCGGCATCGTGGTGTTCGTCAACCAGGGCTCGCTCAACGCGCAGACGCTCTGGTTCCTGACCAACGCCGATCCGATCGTGCTCGGGGGCGACAGCCTTGCCTTCGCGATGGTGCCGCGCGCGCCGATCCAGTGTGCGGTGACCGGCAGCGCCCCGAACAATATCGAGCTGACGCCGATCAACGCCTCGCTGCTCGCCCTCGTGGACAGCATGGAGTTCACCTTCACGCCGCAGCTCACGTCGACGACGGCGGCGCTGCCGACAATCAACATCCGCAAGGGCGACGGCACGCTGTTCGGCGCCAAGGTGCTGCGGGCGGCCGATCAATCGTTCACGGGCGCAGGCGACCTGCAGAAGGACAAGCAGGTTACTGTCCGGCTGAATGCTGGCAACGACTGCTTCAATCTCAAGGACAGCCTGGCGCTCAAGCAGTCCTGGTTCGGGCACGGCCGGGTGAAGCTGCAAGTCAGTGGCGCGACCACGATTAGCTTGACGCAAGAAGATGGCCAAGGCGTGATGATTCAGAACGCGTCATCCCTCGCTCCACGGATAACGGCAGTCCCGACGATCACCAAGTCGAGTTTTTTCACGGCCTCGAACCTCGTCCATGGCGTTGCAAACCAGGCGCTAGCGATCAACAAGCTCTACTCAGTCTATGTCGTCAACCTAGACGGTAACAATAACCTGAGTAACGACCTCGACTTTTGGCTTACGAATCTTAACACCGCGCCCCCGACCCCGGGCTGGAATCCCACGGTCAACGAGTGGGGTTACTACGTGAAGCCCACTGTTGCCGGGGGCGTAGTCCAGGACAACAGCCGCACCTATGTCGGTCTGTTGTGGAGCGGCCCGGGCAACGTCGCTCAGATACTCTCGGGCAACTCCGACCTGCGCATCCCCTGCATCTCGCATTTCAGCTTGTGGCGCTTTCCCGTGGAATGCGACCTCGTCACACTGCCGACGTTCACGGGCTCGGGGCTTCAGTCGACACCCAGCATCCTGTGGGTCAGCGAGGGTATCAAGGAGGCAGCTGAGATAGCTTGCGAAATCGACTACAGGAACACGACCGCTGATGAGACGCTGGAGGCCGGCCTGCAGATCGATGGCATATCGTTCGACGGCACGACCTTCGGCCCTGCCGTCAGCCAGACCCGCTACAGCACGTCCGTCTCGGCCAACAAGTGGGCCCCCGGCATTAACCTGAAAATCGGCGCGGCCTATCCCATGGGCGTCTTCACTGCGAAGGTGAACCTCGCCCTCTCGGGCGGCTCTGCCGAAATTCGCATCCGCATGCGCGGCACCCTGAGCTTCTAAGGAGCACCACATGATCTTCCGTCGTCTCGCGAGCCTCGCGCTCGCGGCGCTGCTGGCGCTCGCTCCCGCGCAGGCTCAGCAGACCTTCAACGCCACGGCCGGCACCAGGTTCTCGACTGCCTTCTTCCTCGATGGCACCTTGACACCAGCGGCGCTTGCCGGCGACCAGAACGACTATAACCCAACGAACCTTGCTACGGCCAACGCGCTGCGCATTGACGGGGGCGGGTCCAACCGCAACATCACCGGGCTCGCTGGCGGAGCCGCCGGGCGCATCATCATCATCGTTAATATCGGGGCGACCAATTCGCTCACGCTGAAGAACGAGAGCGCGTCGAGCGCGGCCGCCAATCGCTTCACGGGCGGATCGGACATCGTCATCGCGGCCGCCCAGTCGATGGCACTACGCTATGATGGCACGTCGAGCCGCTGGCGGCAGTTCACCACCTGGGCGGCGACTGCGGCCCCGACGCAGCAGCGTCTAACCAGCGGCACGAACGCGACCTACACGACGCCAGCGAACGCTCGCCAGCTCGATATTCAATGCTGGGGTGCCGGGGGCGGTGGGGGCGGGGGTGCAGGCACGTCGGCCGCCGGCACGTCAGGTGGTAGTGGAGGCACGACTTGCTTCGGCACGAACGCGACGGCCTGCACTGGTCCGATCCTCTCGTCCAACGGGGGCGGCGGCGGCACCGGGGGTGGGCAGGGCGGGAACCTCGCAAACGGCGGCGCGGGCGGCGCTGCAGGAGGAGTCTCGGGCACTGGCGATCTCCAATTCGTGGGGTTTGCAGGAACCGCGTCGCCACCCGCTCCAGCAGGCAACGCGGGCTCCAGCGGTCAGGGCGGTGGCCAGGGTGGTGGCGCCGGCGGTGGCGCGACGACGGCGGGAACCGTCGGCGCGGCACCTGGTGGTGGTGGGGGCGGCGGAGGTGGAGCGGCGACCGCGGCAATCGCCGCGGGCGCGGGCGGCGGCTCGGGCGCGTACACGCGGCACAAGATCAATTCGCCGGCGGTGTCGTACAAATATACTATCGGAGCTGCAGGGTCGGCAGGCGCGCTAGGGACGGGCGGTTCGCCAGCGGCCGGTGGCGCGGGCGGGCCGGGTTACTGCGTCGTCGACGAGCTCTACTAGGCCTGCATCAAGCGCTGCCGGATGCTCGCCACATCAGGCTCCACAATGCCCATCTGATCGCGGCCGCTGGCCGCCAGCGTCTCAAGGCGATTCAGAAGCCGGTTGTCCCTCGCGGGTCGGGCGAGGAACAGCGCCTCCTTTGGGACGCTCGGCATCCGGTTCATCGTCGCTCTTGTGACGTGGGACAGTATCCATCGGTAAGGGGAAAGTGGCCCAGGCGAGCCAAGGCGACGGGCAGCGTCGAAGAGCGCCATGAATTCTTGACCGTTACGCGGTTGGCCAGCGGTAATCAGGCGCCATATCTCACGGACAGCACCGCGCCGCCGGCCAATGCGGCGGTAGAATACTTCCGCGACACTGCGGGACCCGCTGTCGTGAAAATAGGAAGCCACGGCGGACCAATCCGGCCGTAGCACTGGCGCTGCGAAATTCATGCTCTCCAGGAGTTCGCCGATCGGCTGGGCGAAGTAGTTGGCTGAATAGAAGGCGTCGCACCGCGCCCGCGCGATGGCCTGCATGTAGAACTCGACATACGCTTCGGACATTTCCTGCATCGAGCCGGTGTTGACGATCAGATCGAAGTCGTGCTGGGCGAGCAGGTCGCCCAGGCGCGCGATTGGACACAACAAGATCCCCGTCTTCAAATCTGACGCCTCCTCGCCGAAATAGCCGATCGGCAAATGTGGCATCGTCGCACGTAGATAGACTTCCGCGAAAAACAGGGACTCCGGGAAGTCGACATCGACGTAGAAGTCAGGGCGATGCGCATCGTTCGTCATCCAAACGCGCCCCGGAGCGCCATAGCCGCCGCCGATCTCAAGCACACGCTTCGGTCGATCGAAGGAAAGGCAGCGCAGCGTGTGCATGACGTGATTGTAGAGCGGTGTGCTTACGAGGCGGCCGTTGATCTCCGTCACAGTCTCCGGCGCCGACAGCTCCGTCTCGGCGAAACTCGCCAGCCGATCGACAAAATCAGGGAACAGTTGCACGCACACTCGCTCCAGAAGCGCCGTATGCTCCGCAAGGGCCTCGCCCGTCATTCTCGCTTCAAAGCCAGCGCCAGGTCGCTGCACGGAGTGGATGATTTCTAAAGGATGGGTGAGTTCAGCGATGCGCTCGCGAGCCTTCACACAATAGGCATGCCACCGCCACCCAGCGTCAGGCAGCGCTTGGTTTCGGGGGTCATTCGCTGCGCTCCGAAAGTGTGCGCGGGCGACGGCTACTATCATCGGTGCCCTCGACGAGAATTGCTCAAGCGACGCTTCTAACTCCTGCTCGGCCAGCCGTGAAGGTGGCAACAACATCGGGAGGGTTAGGTCGGATTTCCGTTGCCCCCGGCGGGATCGACCTGAGCCGCCGAGAACCCGGTGATGGTTCTCGCGTGCCACTCCAGCTGCCCTTAGGCGGCTTTTTTCTTTCCAAGATCGAGGACCCTGATGACCGACAAGCTCGCACTGTTCCGCACGCACGCGCCCGAGCTCATGCGCAAGCTGATGGCCGACTTCGATCTAGATGCTCGCAGCGCCGCGGCCATCATGGGCAATGCCGGCCACGAGTCCGGCGGCTTCCGGCTCATGCAGGAGCTGAACCCCACGGTGCCTGGCTCGCGTGGCGGCTGGGGGTTGTTCCAATGGACGGGCCCGCGCCGGCTCGCCATGGAAGCCTATTGCATGCGCAACCATCTCGACCCGGCGAGCCTCGAGGCGAACTATGCCTGGCTCTTCGTCGAGCTCACGGGATCGGAGAGGGCGGCGATTGCCGCCGTGAAGCAGCCCAGATCTCTCCTCGACAAGGTGAAGGCCTTCGAGCTCGCCTTCGAGCGCGCCGGGGTCAAGCACTACGAGAGCCGCCTCAGGTGGGCCGAGTTGGCGCTCGCGGCCTTCAGTAAGGATAGCACCGCGCCTCGACCGCGGCCGCCCGATGATCCCGGCCATAAGCCGACCCGTGAACAGCCCGCCGCGCGCGGGCTTTTTCATGCCCTCGTCACGCTTCTCACGTTCCTCGCCGCATTTTTCAGGAAAGGCAAATAGGCCATGCGGGTCCTCGAAAAGTTCAAAGTGTGGTTCCGCCACTCGCTCACCATCGCGTGGGCGCGGCTCTTGCAGATCGCCGGCATGGCGCTCGAGCTGATCGCCCAGACGGTCGACGTGCTGCAGGCCGTCAACGCGCAGGTGTTGCCCGTCGTGCCGCCGAAGTGGGTCGGGCTCTACACGCTCGGTGTCGGGCTGGTGACCGAGCTCGCCCGCCGCCGCAGCCTGAAGAAAGAGGGCTGAGCCGATGCCGCTTCCCGCATTCCTCGGCAAGATTGCCGCCGATCTTATCGGCGGTCCGATCGTCAAGGGGCTGCTCGACGGCTACAAGGCGAAGCTCGACGCGCAGAACACCCGCGACCATCAGGCCGTCGATCTCGCCAAGGCCGATATCGCGGCCGGCATCCAGCGCGGCAAGGATCGGCGCGATCTCTCGATCGCCGCCATGTCGCATCCAGTCTGGTGGCTGGCGTGGAGCCTCTTCGTCATTCCGCCAGGTCTTCATCACGCCGCGATTTATCTGCTGTCGACGCTTGGCGTCGGGCCCGACCAGTTCGCGGTGCTGGCCGTTCCGGCCGAGCAAAAGGCGATGACGCGCGAGATCGTCTCGACGATCTTCCTGCTGCAGGGCAGTTCGGGGATCGCCGGCGCCGTCATCCAGCGGCTGACCAAGTGACGCCACGTCCCGACATGCGAGCGTGACACATGAGCCAGCATGACATGGCGGAACGCTTGGCGCGCCTCGAGGCGCGAGACGAGCGCCGGCATGACGATATCGTCGAGCTCAAGGAGGAAGTCGCCAAGCTGACCGCGACGGTCGGCGAGGTGCGCGATCTCCTGCAGCAGGCCAAGGGCGCACGCTGGATCATCGGCGCGCTGCTCGCGGCTGGCCCCGTCATCGGCGCAGTCGGTGCCAAGCTCATGCCGTTCTGGCCACCACCCGGCAAGTGACGCACGGCATTCACCCATCGGACCCGTTGGGAGGGCCCATGCCTAGTCAGGACCACGGCGATACCATCGCCGAGCGCGCCAATACCATCGCGCGCCTCATCGAGGTGTTCAACGACACCAAGGACCGCAAGCTGCGCCGG
Organism: uncultured Alphaproteobacteria bacterium; assembly: GCA_963812775.1. Taxonomy (GTDB): domain Bacteria; phylum Pseudomonadota; class Alphaproteobacteria; order Rhizobiales; family Beijerinckiaceae; genus CAWEWH01. Next base: position 871,123 of record CAWEWH010000007.1, on the reverse strand, counting down.
GAACTGCGTGGCCTGATCGCCCTCATGCAGGAGCAGATCGACCCACCGGCCAAGAAACGCAAAGCCGCGGTTCTCGCGCTCGCCCGGCCGGAAGAGGGCAAGGGGCCCTAGGTCGACGACGCGTCGCGCCGCCCATTTCGTCTGTCGAACAACCGCCGGCCGCCTCCCGCCGGCGGGGGCCGCACCCGTGCGGCCCATCTCCCCGCTCTGCTGTCTGCGGCGCTTGGCGTCCAGGCAGCGGGGCGGGGCTTTTTTCGTTTCCGGGAACTGCCTTCCGCCGACGGTGACCCATTGACTTGTCTTGGATCGGCCTTTATTTAACTTACTAGTTAACTACGGAGATGCTGCATGTCAAAAATCGCTCCATGTCTTTGGTTTGACGGGGAAGCCGAGGAAGCCGCACGGTTCTACACGTCGCTGCTTCCCAATTCACGGGTCGACCATGTCCAGAAGAACGTGACCGACGGTCCGGCCGGCGAGGCCGGCACGGTTCTCGTGGTCGCGTTCACGCTCGCCGGCCAACGCTTCATGGCGCTCAATGGCGGCACGCGCTTCGAATACACGCATGCCGTCTCGTTCCATATCGATTGCACCGACCAGGCTGAAGTGGACAGGCTCTGGGAGGCGCTGTCGCGCGGCGGCAGGACCGAGCAATGCGGCTGGCTCAAGGATCGCTACGGCGTCTCGTGGCAGATCGTGCCGAGCGTGCTCGCCGAGATGCTGGGCGACAAGGATCAGGCCAAGGCGCAACGCGTCATGCAGGCCATGCTCGGCATGGTCAAGATCGACATCGAAGGCCTGAGACACGCGTACAGGGGCGCGGAAGCCGCATAACCTAGACGACCCCCTCGGCCTTGAGGCGCGCCAGCTCCGCCGCATCGAGGCCCAGCCAGTCGCGATACACGGCCTCGTTGTCGGCGCCGAGCGTCTTGCTGGGGATGAGCTCGTCCGGCGCCTTGCCGTCGTAGCGGATGGGGGAGGTGGGGAGCACGAGCTCGCCGAGCTCGGGGTGCGTAACGTGCTTCAGCATGCCGCGTGCGTGCAGGTGCGGATCGTTGACCATCTCGTCGATATCGCGCACCGGCGCACACGGCACCCGGTGTTTCATCAGAAGGGCAAAGAGCTCGTCGCGCGACATGGAGCGCGTCACCGACGAGATCATCTCGTCCACCTCCTCGATATGCGCGACGCGGGCCTTCAACGAGCTGAATCGAGGATCTTCGTGAAGCGCGGGGCGGCCGATCGCCGTGAGCAGCGAGCGCCAGTGGGTTTCGCTGACACAGATGATGGCGAGCCACCCGTCGGCCGCCGGATAGACGTTGTAGGGGGCCTCTGCCATGCCGCTGTGACGATTGCCGGTGCGCGGCGGGCTTTTCTCGCCCGCGCCGAAATAAAGCCCGAGCGTCGAGGCATGCGGGATGTAGGAGACCTCGAGCATTGATACTTCGACGAAGCGGCCTTGTCCGGTTCGTTCACGCTCGAAAAGCGCGGTCGTGATGCCGGCATAGAGGTGGATGCCAGCGAGGAAGTCGCAAAAGGCGGGACCCGCCTTGACGGGTGGCTTATCCGGAAAGCCGGTGGTCGACATGATCGCCGACATAGCCTGCACTGTGAGATCCATGGCCGGATAGTCGCGGTAGGCGCCCGACCAGCCGTAGCCGGAGCCGGCCGCATAGACGAGGCGCGGGTTGATCGCCTGCAATTGCTTCGGCCCGACGCCAAGGCGATCCATGACGCCGGGCGCGAAATTCTCGAGCACCACGTCGGCGCGCTTCACCATGTCGACGATGAGGGCTCGTCCGCGCTCGCTCTTCAGGTTGAGGGTCACAAACTCCTTGTTGGAGTTGATCATCGCGAACGGCACAAGCGCCCCACCGACCGCACCGCGCCGGCGCATGTTCTCGCCGTTCAGCGGCTCGATCTTGATGACCTTGGCGCCGGCCATGGCCATGAGGAACGTGCAGTAAGGTCCCGCATAGATCTGGCCGAAATCAAGGACAGTGATCCCCTCGAGCGGCCGGCGCGCAATCGCGTCCATGCGGTATCCTCCCTGAGCCTCGCGTCCCTGCCTAAGGCGGCTCGCCGGCAATCTCAAGCGCCGACGAATAGCCCAAGGTCTGTTGCAGCTTTCGCCGCCTCACCATACCTTCGGACGTTGTGCGCGATCAGGGGGAGGGGACCATGCAACGCCTTTTTCTGGCAGCAGGTGTCATGCTGCTCGTCGTCTCGTCGGCCGATGCGGCGGTCAGAACGTTTGCCAACCCGCGCATCGGCGGCGTGCGCCTCGACTGGTGCCTGAATTTCTCTGCCCAGTGCGGAAAACCCGCCGCGGACGCCTATTGTCAGACGCGCGGCTATGCGGGCGCGCTCAACTTTGCCCAGGCCGTCGGCGCATGGCGCACCCGGCTCATCAACGGCGAGGGGTGCCGTGGCGCGCAATGCACCAGCTTTGCGTATATCCGCTGTGCCGGCTAGGACGCGGTTGTGGTCTGCTGAGCGGTCGGGGAAGAACCATGCAGGTCCTTTCTAGCGCCGCTGTCGATAGGTCGGGCAGGAGTATATGGCATGGCTGATGGGGGAGGCGCTTCCTTGGCGAGCGCCAATAAGCTACTTTTTTGCTCGCGCGAGGCGGCAATCGCAAACTTGGCATGATGATGGGTTCATCGCGGGCGGATCAAAGTGGCGGCGCTGCAGCACCGATCGTACTTTCCGCGCGCGGCCTGACCAAGGAGTTCAAGGGCTTTATCGCCGTCAACAACGTCGACCTCGAGGTGCGGGAGGGCTCGATCCACGCGCTCATCGGCCCCAACGGCGCTGGCAAGACGACGGTCTTCAATCTCCTGACCAAAATGCTGCCACCGACCCGCGGGACCATCGTGTACCGGGGCGAGGACATAACCAGGCTGGCGCCGGCCGACGTGGCGCGACGGGGCCTCGTGCGTTCGTTCCAGATCTCGGCGGTGTTCCCGCATCTCTCGGTGCGCGACAACGTGCGCATCGCGCTGCAGCGTCCGAATGGGTTGGCCACCCAGTTCTGGCGATCGGACCGGCTGCTCGCGGCGCTCGACCGGCGCGCCCTGCCACTCATCGAAGCCGTCGGTCTGCAGGACTTCATCGACGAGACGGCGGTGGAGCTGGCCTACGGACGCAGGCGCGCCCTAGAACTGGCCACGACGCTTGCGCTCGAGCCGGACGTGATGCTCCTCGACGAGCCGATGGCCGGCATGGCGCACGAGGAGATCGGCCACATCGGCGCGCTGATCAAGCGCATGGCCAAGGGCCGCACCATCGTCATGGTCGAGCACAATCTGTCGGTGGTGTCCGATTTGTGCGACCGCGTCACCGTTCTGCAGCGGGGCGAGATCCTGGCTGAGGGCACATACGACGAGGTGAGCGCCAACCCGCAGGTGCGTGAGGCCTATATGGGGTCGAGCGATGACGACTGAGCCATTGCTCTCGATCCGTGGGCTGAACGCTTGGTACGGCGACAGCCACGTGCTGCACGGCATCGATCTCGACGTGGGACAGGGCGAGACGGTCACTTTGCTTGGGCGCAACGGGGCGGGCAAGACGACAACGCTGAAGGCGATCCTGGGGGTCATCCGCAAGCGCCAGGGCAGCATCCACCTCGCGGGCGAAGATATCCTGCACTTGTCGCTGCATGCCGTGGCGCGCCGCGGCGTCGGTTATGTGCCCGAGGAGCGCGGCATCTTCGCGAGCCTCGATGTCATGGAAAACCTGATGCTGCCGCCGCAAGTGGCCGAGGGTGGTTTCAGCATCGACGAGATTTTCACCCTCTTTCCCAACCTCTCGGAGCGGCGCCGCAGCCAGGGTACCAAACTGTCCGGCGGCGAGCAGCAGATGCTCGCCATGGCGCGCATCTTGCGCACCGGCGCCCGCATCCTGCTCCTTGATGAGCCGACCGAGGGTCTGGCGCCAGTCATCGTGCAGCGGATCATCGACGTGCTCAGGACTCTCAAGGAGAAGGGCATGACCATCCTGCTCGTGGAGCAGAACTTCCGCTTCGCGCGCCGGATCGCCGATCGCTTCTACGTAATGGAGGACGGCAAGATGGTCGATACCTTCAAGGCCAACGAACTCGTCGGCCGCATGGACCGGCTGCATGAGACCCTCGGTCTCTGATAAGGTGAGGCCCGACGTGGTGGACAGGCGATGACCAGCGTATTCGGCGTGCCGCTGCCGGCGCTGTTGGGCCAGCTTCTGCTGGGGCTGATCAATGGCTCGTTCTACGCGCTCATGAGTATGGGCCTCGCGGTCATCTTCGGCATGCTGCACGTCATCAACTTCGCCCACGGCGCGCAGTATATGCTGGGCGCCTTCACCGCGTGGCTGCTGCTCGTCTACGCGGGCATTGGCTATTGGCCAGCTCTCATCATCGCGCCCCTCATTGTGGCAGCCGTCGGCGTGTTGATCGAAAAGTTGATGCTGTCGCGGCTCTACCGGCTCGATCCACTCTATGGGCTTCTGCTGACTTTCGGCTTGGCCCTTATCATCGAGGGTTGGTTCCGCCACCAATACGGCACAACCGGCCAACCCTACGGCATTCCCGAGCCCTTCCTGGGTACCGTCAATCTCGGCTTCATGGTGCTGCCGTACTACCGCGCCTGGGTCATTGTCGCGTCCCTCATCGTCTGCCTCGCCACGTGGGTGCTGATCGAGCGCACCAAGTTCGGCTCATATCTGCGGGCCGCCACCGAGAACCCCACCTTGGTGCAGGCTTTCGGCGTGAACGTGCCGCGCCTGATGACCATCACCTACGCCATTGGGGCTGGGCTTGCGGCGCTGGGCGGTGTGCTCGCCGCGCCCATCTACCAGGTCAACCCGCTCATGGGCTCGAACCTCATCATTGTCGTGTTTGCAGTGGTGGTGATAGGCGGAATGGGCTCGATCATGGGCGCCATCGTCACCGGCTACATGCTCGGCGTTCTGGAGGGATTGACCAAGGTGTTCTACCCACAGGCGTCGGCCACCATCATCTTCGTGGTCATGGCCATCGTGCTGTTGTTGCGGCCGGCGGGCTTGTTCGGGAGAAACTGACATGACCGTCGACGCAGTCCCGAGCGCAACAGCCGAGCGTGAAGCCAACGGCACAATCCAGCTCTTGCTGGTGGGCGTGCTCGTTGCGATCGTGGTGGTCGCGCCCTTCGTGGTCTATCCCGTCTTCCTCATGAAGGTCATGTGCTTCGCGCTCTTCGCAGCCGCCTTCAACCTGCTCATCGGCTATGTCGGCCTCCTCTCGTTCGGCCACGCTGCTTTCTTTGGCGGTGCCGCCTACATCACGGCCTACACGGTCAAGCACTGGGAGTGGGTGACCCCTGAGATCGCCATCCTCATCGGCGTTCTCTTCGCGGCGGCGCTTGGTCTCGTCATTGGTTTTCTGGCCATCCGACGGCAAGGCATCTACTTCGCAATGATCACGCTCGCTTTGTCGCAGATGTTCTTCTTCTTCTGCCTGCAGGCGCCGTTCACGGGCGGCGAGGACGGCATCCAGGGCGTGCCGCGCGGCAAGCTGTTTGGCATGATCGATCTCAGCAACACGATGGCCATGTATGGCCTCGTGGCCGTCATCTTCATTTTCGGGCTGTTCGCCATATGGCGCATCGTGCATTCGCCATTCGGCAACATTTTGAAGGCCATTCGCGAGAACGAGCAGCGCGCCATCTCCCTCGGCTATCGGGTGGAGCGCTACAAGCTCGGTGCCTTCGTCATCTCGGCGGCGCTGGCCGGATTGGCGGGCGGCACCAAGGCGCTCGTCTTCCAGCTTGCCTCGCTCACCGATGTCACATGGCAGATGTCAGGCGAGGTGATCCTCATGTCGCTTGTCGGCGGCATCGGCACCATGGTGGGGCCGGCGGTTGGCGCGCTTATCGTCTCGTTCCTCGAGGTCTATGGCGAGAAACTACCGTCTCTGGTGGTCGGCAATCTGGCGCGCATCCTCGAACCCGTCATTGGAAGCGCGAGCGCGACGCAGATCGAGACCTATATGGCCAGCATCAACTTCTCGGTGCCGGTCATCCTCGGCGTCATCTTCGTGCTGTGCGTGCTGTTGTTCCGGCGCGGCATCGTCGGCGAGATCAACGCGCTCTTCGCGCGGCGATAGGCAAGCTTGCCTCATATCGGAACACGACCTTGCCACTCGCTCGGCCGCCGATCGGGTGAGTTGAGGCAATCGGGAGCAATGCGGCCATCCTGCTTAGCTGCTTAGCCCTTTGTTCGATTGACGCCGCGGCGGCGGCATTCCAATCTAAGTTCAAGGCAAACACGCTATGTCTTTGGAGGACATGATGAACATCGGAACCAAACGGCTGAACATAGCCCTGTTGGGCACGGCTGTTGCGCTGCTCCTTGCCGGCCCAGCCGCTGCGCAGACGACAATCAAGGCAGGGGTGATGAACGACCGCTCCGGCCTTTACGCCGATATTTCCGGCGAAGGTTCGGCCGTTGCCGCCCGACTGGCAGTCGAGGACTTCAAGGCCGCCGAAAAGGGAATGAAGGTCGAGATCATCGTCGCCGACCACCAGAACAAGCCCGACGTAGGCTCGGCCGTCGCCCGGCAATGGTTCGACCAGGATGGCGTCGACGTTATCCTTGACGTGCCAACTTCCTCGGTGGCGCTCGCCGTCAACGGCATCACCAAGGATAAGAACAAGGTGTTCCTTGTGTCGGGCGCCGCTAGCTCCGACCTGACGGGTAAGAGCTGCTCTCCGAACACCGTGCACTGGACTTATGACACCGTCGCTCTCGCCAACGGCACAGGTGCCGCCATGGTGAAGGCCGGGGGCAGCACCTGGTTCTTCCTCACTGCCGACTATGCTTTCGGACATGCGCTCGAGCGTGACGTGAGCGCCGTGGTCACTCAGGCGGGCGGCAAGGTGCTCGGCGTGGTTCGTCATCCGTTGTCGAGCCCCGACTTCTCCTCGTTCTTGCTGCAAGCACAGACCTCGAAGGCCAAGGTGATCGGCCTCGCCAATGCCGGCGGCGACACCATCAACTCGATCAAGCAGGCATCTGAATTCGGCATCACGCAGGGTGGTCAGAATCTCGCCGGCCTCCTGATGTTCGTGACCGACGTGCATGCCCTCGGCCTCAAGGCCGCCCAGGGTCTCGTGCTGACAGAGTCATTTTACTGGGACCTTAACGACAACACCCGAGCGTTCTCGAAGCGCTTCGCCGAGAAGAGCGGCGGCAAGATGCCCACCATGGTGCAGGCCGGCGTCTATGCCGGCATGCTGCACTATCTCAAGGCTGTCGAAGCCCTGAAGGACAGCAAGGACGGCGGCAAGATCGTCGCCAAGATGAAGGAGATGGCCACCGACGACCCACTGTTCGGCAAGGGCAAGATCCGCGCCGACGGCCGCAAGATCCACGATCTCTATCTCTTCGAGGTGAAGAAGCCGGCCGAGTCCAAAGGTCCGTGGGACTACTACAAGCTCATCACTACGATCTCGGGTGACGAGGCGTTCCGACCTGTGAAGGACGGCGGCTGCCCGCTCGTCTCCGGCTGATTACATCGGCTTTCAATGAGCTAGCGACCCGGAGCGCGATCGGATTTCACTGAAATCGGATCGCGCTCGAAGTCTAAATTGCACCAGCTGCTCGTTGTCCGAGCCGGGTAGGATGCGGCCGCGGTCTGTGCCAACTAGGGTTCGGCGTTAGCCAACGACGCATCTCGCATCGTCTCGCTGGCAGGCCCCGAGGCGACAACCTTGCCGTCCTCCAGAACCACGACCGTGGTGGCAAGCCGCTTCACCTCCGCCACCGCGTGGCTGACATAGACGATGGGCACGCGCACCTCGTCGCGGAGCATCTCGATGTAAGGGAGGATCTCCGCCTTGCGGCGATCGTCGAGGGAGGCGAGGGGTTCATCCATGAGCAGGAGGCGAGGGCTGCGCAAGAGCGCGCGGCCGAGCGCGACGCGTTGTCTTTCGCCGCCCGAGAGCGAGCTCGGCCGCCGGTCGAGAAACGTGCCGAGACCCAGCAGCTCCACCACGTGACCGAGCGAACCATACCGATCCCCCTTTGGCGTGAAAAAATGTCCAAAGAGCAAGTTTTGCTGCACTGTGAGGTGCGGAAAGAGCCGTCCCTCCTGGAAGACATAGCCGACGCGGCGGTGGTGCTTTGGAATGAAGACACCTTGATCGGTGTCCACGAAGGTCGTGCCGTCCGCGACGACGCGGCCGCGATCGGGAGCGATCAGGCCGGCTATGATGTTGACGAGCGTCGTCTTGCCGGCCCCCGACCGGCCGAAGAGCGCGACGAGGTGGCCGTCCGTCTCAAACGACACGTCGAGGGAAAAGTCGCCCGTGCGATGCTGCACGTTCACTGACAGCGTCATGTGACCGCGAGCCGTCGTCCGGTGAAGCGGGCAACCCAGTCGGACACCAGGAGCGCGGCGAACGCAAGCGCGACCGACATCAGCGTCAACCGCAGCGCTGCCGCATCGCCGCCTGGCACCTGGGTGAAGGTATAGATCATTGTTGGCAGCGTCTGCGTCTCGCCTGGAATGTTCGAGACGAACGTGATGGTGGCGCCGAACTCACCCATGGCGCGAGCGAACGACAGGATCATCCCGGCGATGATGCCTGGGAGCGATAGCGGCAGCGTGACGAGGGCAAACGTCCAGGCACGATTGGCGCCGAGGGTCCCGGCGGCATCCTCAAGCCTTCGGTCGATGGCCTCCAACGATAGCCGGATGGCGCGGACCATGAGCGGGAAGCCCATGACGCCGGCCGCGAGCGCCGCACCAGTCCAGCGGAAAGCAAATACGAGCCCGAAGGTCGCTTCGAAGAATTGCCCGAGCGGTCCTTGTCGCCCGAACCAGAGCAAGAGCAGATAGCCGGTAACGACGGGCGGCATGACGAGGGGCAGATGTACAACGGCGTCGAGCAGCGTCCTGCCCCAGAAGCGCCCACGCGCCAGAACGAGGGCGATACCGAGGCCGAACGGCAGGCTCGCCAGCATGGCGACCGCCGACACTTTGAGGCTCAACTGGATGGCCGTCCATTCTTCGGCGGTGAGCGGCCCGAACATCAGCGCGCGCGCGGCACGGTCGGCATGACGACATCAGACGGCATGCGCATCTCGAACGTCATGTTCTACCTTGCGCCGCACTGAGGACCGTGAACCCCTGCTTCTCGAAAAACGGGCGAGCGGCGCTCGATCGCAGGAAGGCCAAGAAGGGGTCGGCGTCCGCATTTGCCGATTTTGCCATCACGGCGGCCGGATAGACGATTGGCGGATGCGTGTCTTCCGGGAACTCGCCGGCAACGAGAACGTTTGGGTCTGACGCGGCGTCGGTCTTATAGACGATGCCAAGAGGCGCCTCGCCACGCGAAACGAGAAGCAGCGCTGCCCGCACGTTCTCCGCTTGGGCCAGGCTGCCCTTGACGCTATCCCAAACACCGAGTGCCTCGAGCGATGCTTTGCCGTATTTGCCGGCCGGGACTGAGTCGACATTCGCCATGGCGAGCTTGCCGCCCTTCAAGGCACCGGCAAGGTCGAAGCCACGCGCAACGGCAACCGGCGAGGTCCCCTTGGGAGCGATGAGAACGAGCCGATTGCCCAAAAGATTCACCCGGCTTGCTTCGCGGATCAGCTTCCGATCGGCCAGATAGTCCATCCAGTCGAGAGCGGCCGAGATGAAGAGGTCGGCGGGCGCCGCCTGCTCGATCTGGCGCGCGAGGGCCGGGCTGGCGGCATACGAAATAGCGACCTTTCGGCCGGTCGTGCGCGTCCACTGCGCGCTGGCGTCGTCGAGCGCATTCTTGAGACTGGCGGCTGCGAATATGACGAGGTCGCGGTCCTGGGCGCGCGCCGGCAGCGTTACAATCGCAAGGATGACTGAAGCCACGATCGCGGCACGGCGCAGGAAGAAGAAATGAAGGGACATGAGGAACTCCTGAAGGGGGCTCATCATACCTGAGCGGTATATTCCTGCAAACATAGCGGGCGGTCCAGTGTTCATCTCGCCTTTCGGCGCTACCCGACGCATGATGGGGGATGGCAAAGCTTTCCATTCGCATTGATTTCTCGGACGACAGACGGCTCGGTCCTGGGAAGATCATGCTCCTGGAAGGAATCGGCTCGCACGGCTCCATAGCTGCCGCCGGCCGTGCCATGGGTATGTCCTATCGGCGGGCATGGTTGCTCGTGGCTGAGCTCAACGGGCTGTTTCGTGAGCCGCTTGTGGAAGCCCAGCTCGGTGGACGCCGCGGGGGCGGCGCGGCGCTGACGCGGCTCGGCAGCGAGATCGTCCAGCACTACCGCGCGCTGGAGCATGAGACATCAACCCGCATCGGCTCACGACTGGATGCGATAGAGACCCTCTTGGCCGGCCAGGCAGGCGTCGATGGAGCGCAAAAAAAGAGAAGCGCCAAAGGCGCTTCTCTCAACACTCGCAGGCCGGACGTTAGATCCGGATCACCTCGACGATCACGTAACTCTCGGGATCGATGATGATGATTTCCTCGCCGACCGCCACATACTTGTAGCGGCGGTAGGCCGGCACGATCCGGATGATTTCCGGCGGCAGATCGTAGAACGTGACGGTGCGCGGGACAGCTGCCCCGACTGAAATCGAGAAGTTCACGTTCGTGGTCCGGCGGATATTGACGCTGCTGAAGCTCTGCTTGAGCTGCGTACGCTGCTCGGCTGTGACGCCGGCCCCGCCGATCGCGCCGGTGGCCTGGCCCGAGGCTCCCTTCTCGCTTTGACCCGTCTGCTTCTGGCCGGCAGGCTGCTGGCCTTCTGCGCGACCCCCGGCCTTGTCTTGCCCGGCACCTTCAGCGCGGCCCGCGGCCGGCTTGTCCTGCCCGGGGCTTTGCTGAGCGCGGCCAGCCGGTTGGCCGGATTCGCTACCCTGGTTCTGCCTCCGCTCAGCGGATCCCGCGCCGGTTCCACCACCCGGGCTCACGGCACCGCCGCCAGCCGCTCCGGCGCCACCAGCTGCGCCTGCACCGCCGGTGCCCGACCCCTGCTGGGCGACCGCAAAGGCGGTTCCGAGCGCGAGGGCAGCAACAGCGACCGAGCTCAACAATATCTTCTTCATCTGCGTCTCTCCTGGTTCATCCCCTCGGATACCCCAGCGAAGGCAACGTTGTGGCCTCATGCCATGTTCCTCGGGCAGGCCGCCCCGAAACGCTGCAGCTTGCGGCCTTGCGCCACGCTGCTTCCCGCTTGAACCGGGTCAATATCGCGTCGAGGCACGACTTGCTTGGTATGGTGCGGTGCGTTAAGCCTCGGTCGCACGTGCGAACACTTCCAATGTGCTGTTTTGCCGGATTTTTCAGTAAGTTGCGCCGGCAAGCCGAGAGCATGCGAGATTCGCCGCGTGATCGCGTTGCGCCGTTGGTTCGATGAACCCTCAGGCGCCTTCACGAGGTGTTCGATGCAAGAGCTTCTGGCCGGTTACCTGCCGCTCGTTATCTTCATCGGCGTCTCCCTCGCGATTGGGTTGGCGTTGCTGGTGGCGCCTTTCGTCCTCGCCCCTTCGAATCCTGATCCCGAAAAGCTCTCGGCATACGAGTGCGGGTTCAATGCCTTCGACGATGCGCGGATGAAGTTCGATGTGCGCTTCTACCTCGTCGCCATCCTGTTCATTATCTTCGACCTCGAGGTCGCATTCCTGTTTCCATGGGCCGTCGCCTTCAAGGACGTAGGTTGGTTCGGCTTTTGGTCGATGATGACGTTTCTCGCTGTGCTGACCGTCGGCTTCATCTACGAATGGCGCAAGGGAGCGCTGGAATGGGATTGATCACCGATACGGTTCCTCGGACCAGAGGCCTCGTCGATCCGAATACAGGCCGGCCGCTCGTCGCTGACGATCCGTTCCATCAGGGCCTGAACAGCGAACTTGCCGACAAGGGCTTCCTCGTCACATCGAGCGAGGACCTCATCCAGTGGGCTCGCACCGGCTCCCTCATGTGGATGACCTTCGGGCTCGCTTGCTGCGCGGTCGAGATGATGCAGATGTCCATGCCGCGCTATGACGCGGAGCGGTTCGGCTTCGCGCCGCGGGCCTCGCCGCGACAGTCGGACGTGATGATCGTTGCCGGCACGCTATGCAACAAGATGGCGCCCGCGCTGCGCAAGGTCTACGACCAGATGCCGGAGCCGCGCTACGTCATTTCCATGGGCTCATGCGCCAATGGCGGCGGCTACTACCACTATTCCTACTCCGTGGTGCGCGGCTGTGACCGGATCGTGCCCGTCGACATCTACGTACCCGGCTGCCCGCCAACCGCGGAAGCGCTGCTCTACGGCGTGCTGCTGTTGCAAAAGAAGATTCGCCGCACCGGAACGATCGAGCGCTGAATGCCTGAAGATCTCGCTGCCTTCGGTGAGGGACTTGCCACCGCGTTGGCCGCGGTCAAGAACCCGCGCGTCGTGCTCGGCGAGCTGACTGTCGAGACATCGCCCGATACCATCCTTCCGGTGCTGACGCATCTGCGCGATGACGCGGCTTGCCTGTTCATCAGTCTCATCGACATTTGCGGGGTCGATCATCCCGCGCGCGCGAAGCGCTTCGACGTCGTCTACCACCTCCTGTCGCCGAGGCATAACCGGCGCATCCGCGTCAAGGTCGAGGCAGACGCGGCAACGCCGGTGCCGTCGGCGGTCGCCGTTTTCCCTGCCGCCAATTGGTTCGAGCGCGAGACCTACGACCTCTATGGCGTTGTGTTTTCCGGCCATCCCGATTTGCGCCGCATCCTCACGGACTATGGCTTTGAAGGCCATCCGCTGCGCAAGGATTTCCCGCTCACCGGCTTCGTGGAGCTGCGCTACGACAACGAGCAGAAGCGCGTCGTCTACGAGCCCGTGGTGCTGCGCCAGGAATTCCGCAACTTCGATTTCCTGTCGCCATGGGAAGGCGCCGACTACGTGCTGCCCGGCGACGAGAAGGCAACGCCCGGCTCGACCGTGCCCAAGACGAATTGGTCGGGGAAGCAGTGATGGCCGAGCACGAGACGCGCAACTTCACACTGAATTTCGGGCCGCAGCACCCGGCCGCGCACGGCGTGCTGCGCCTCGTGCTCGAGCTCGACGGCGAGGTGGTCGAACGCGTCGATCCGCATATCGGCCTGCTCCATCGCGGCACCGAGAAGCTCATCGAATACAAGACCTATCCTCAGGCGGTGCCATACTTCGACCGGCTCGACTATGTCGCGCCGATGAACCAGGAGCACGCCTTCTCGCTGGCCGTCGAGAAGCTGCTGCAGATCGACGTGCCGAGACGAGGGCAGCTGATCCGCGTGCTCTATTGCGAGATCGGCCGGTTGCTCTCGCATCTCCTCAACGTAACGACCTTCGCCATGGACGTTGGCGCGCTCACCCCGCCACTGTGGGGCTTCGAGGAGCGCGAGAAGCTGATGATCTTCTACGAGCGCGCCTCGGGCGCGCGCATGCATGCCAACTACTTCCGGCCGGGCGGCGTGCACCAGGATTTGCCGCCCGATCTCATCGATGACATCTGGAGCTTCTGTGATCCGTTCCTGAAGGTGTGCGATGACCTCGACACGCTGGTGACCGGCAACCGCATCTTCAAGCAACGCACCGTCGACATCTCCGTCATGTCGCTCGAGGAATGTTGGGCCTGGGGATTCTCCGGCGTGATGGTGAGGGCCTCCGGCGCGCCGTGGGATTTGCGCAAGGCTCAACCCTACGAATGCTACGAGGAATTCGACTTCGATATTCCGGTGGGCCGCCACGGCGATTGCTACGATCGCTACTGCGTGCGCATGGAAGAAATGCGCCAGTCGATCCGCATCATGAAGCAGTGTCTCGAGAAGCTGCGTTCGCCCGAGGGCCAGGGCCCGGTCTCGACACCCGACAACAAGATCGTGCCGCCGAAGCGCAGCGACATGAAGCGCTCGATGGAGTTGCTTATCCACCACTTCAAGCTCTATACGGAAGGCTTTCACGTGCCCGCTGGCGAGGTGTATGCCGCCGTCGAGGCTCCTAAGGGCGAATTCGGCGTCTATCTCGTGGCCGATGGCACAAACAAGCCATATCGCTGCAAGATCCGCGCGCCAGGCTTTGCCCATCTCCAGGCCATGGATCACATGTGCCGTGGCCATATGCTGGCGGACGTGTCGGCCATTCTCGGCTCTCTGGACATCGTGTTCGGGGAGGTGGACCGGTGATCGGCTCGCATTTCCAACGCTGCAGTGGCCGGGCTTGTCATCCATGCCTGTTGAGCGCCAACGCGTCGATGGCCGGCGCAAGATTGGGCGTGACGAAGGAGCGCCGCTGATGTCTGTCCGCCGTCTAGCGCCGCCGGAAATTCAGCCGAGGGCCTTCTCGTTCTCGGCCGACAATGCCGAGTGGGCCGGCCACGAGATCGCCAAATACCCGGAAGGCCGTCAGGCGTCTGCTGTCATCCCGCTCTTGTGGCGAGCCCAGGAACAGGTTGGCGGCTGGGTGCCGCAAAAGGCGATCGAGCATGTGGCCGAGGTTCTGCACCTGCCTTACATCCGCGTGCTCGAAATCGCGACCTTCTACACGATGTTCCAACTGGAGCCGGTCGGAAAATATCTCATACAGCTTTGCGGCACGACGCCCTGCCAGCTTTGCGGTTCCGATGCCCTCAAGAACGTTCTGAAGGAACGGATCGGCGACGAGCGGCATGTCACAGCCGATGGCCTTTTCTCATGGATGGAAGTTGAGTGCCTCGGCGCCTGCTGCAATGCGCCGATGGTGCAGATCAACGCCGACTACTTTGAGGACCTGACAGCCAATGGCCTCATCAAGATCCTCGACGATCTGAAGGGGGGGCGGGCCGTAAAACTGGGCTCGCAGACGGGCCGCCACGCCTCTGAGCCCGCGGGCGACGTGAAAACGCTGGTCGATCCGTCCCTCTATGACGGCTCGATGATCGGCGTATGGCGCAAGCGCTTTGAGGAGGAGGACGTGAAGCTGCGTGCGCCGGCCGATGCGGCAGCTGCGGCGCAAGCCGCCGCCAAGCCGGAGCCAGCGAAGCCCGCCGCGACCCGCAGCGAACAACAGGTCGCCGACACGCCGGCGCATCGCGCTGCTGCTGGCAAGGAGCCCACCGCGACCACAGCACCGTCGGCGGCTGACCCGAAGACCTCGCCCGAGGCGGAGGGTCGACGCAAAGGCGTGCCCGGCGACAAGAAGCCAAAAGGATAGGCCATGCTCGCCGATCGCGATCGCATCTTCACCAATCTCTACGGCTTCCATTCGCCGGACCTCGCGGCCGCCAAGAAGCGCGGCACGTGGGATGGCACCAAACTTCTCCTCGAGAAAGGCCGCGACTGGATCGTCGACGAGATGAAGAAATCTGGCTTGCGCGGAAGGGGCGGTGCGGGCTTTCCGACAGGCCTCAAGTGGTCGTTCATGCCCAAGCAGTCGGATGGGCGCCCGCACTATCTCGTAGTCAACGCCGACGAGTTGGAGCCAGGCACCTGCAAAGATCGTGAGATCATGCGCAATGATCCACACCTTCTCGTCGAGGGATGTCTGCTCGCTTCCTTCGCCATGGGGGCGCACGCCTGCTACATCTATATCCGCGGCGAGTACATCGCCGAGCGAATCGCTTTGCAGCGCGCCGTCGACGAAGCTTACGAAGCAAAACTGATCGGCAAGAAGAACATCCACGACTTCCCCTTCGAGCTTTACGTCCATCACGGGGCCGGCGCCTACATTTGCGGCGAGGAGACAGCCCTGCTCGAGAGCCTCGAGGGCAAAAAGGGCATGCCGCGGCTGAAGCCACCGTTTCCGGCCAATATGGGGCTCTATGGCTGCCCGACGACCGTCAACAATGTCGAGTTGATCGCCGTCGCCGGCACCATCCTGCGGCGGGGTGGCGCCTGGTTTGCCGGAATAGGCAAGCCCAACAATACCGGCACGAAGCTGTTCTGCGTCTCCGGCCACGTCAACGAGCCGTGCAACGTCGAGGAGGAGATGGGCATCTCCTTCCGCGAATTGATCGAGCGGCATTGCGGTGGGGTGCGGGGCGGATTTGACAACCTCCTTGCCTGCATCCCGGGCGGTTCGTCAGTGCCGTGCGTGCCAGCCGAGCAGATTGCCGACGCGTCGATGGACTTCGACACGTTGCGCAACCTGAAATCGGGCCTCGGCACGGCGGCGGTGATCGTCATGGACAAGTCCACCGACATCATCCGGGCCATCGCGCGCCTCGCCTATTTCTACAAGCACGAGAGCTGCGGCCAGTGCACACCCTGCAGAGAGGGCGCCGGCTGGATGTGGCGCGTTGTATCGCGCATGGCAGAGGGCCGCGCGCAGAAGCGCGAGATCGATATGCTTTTGGAAGTCACCTACCAAGTAGAGGGCCATACCATCTGCGCGCTCGGTGATGCGGCGGCTTGGCCGATCCAGGGACTTATCCGCCATTTCCGGCACGAGATCGAGAAGCGCATCGACGACTATGCGGCCAACCCGCATTCCACGCCGGTGCTGCAGGCGGCGGAGTGAGACAATGAAACATCTTGCCGAACTCAACATCGCGCGCTTCCGCCATCCCGCGGAAGATCCGCGCAACGCCGACTTCATGAACAATCTCGAACGCATCAACGGCATCGCCGAGCGGTCGCCGGGTTTCGTCTGGCGACTCAAGGACGACAGCGGCAATGCCACGGCGGTGCGCGCCTTCGACGATCCCCTGGTCATCGTCAACCTCACGGTCTGGGAGACAGCGGAAGCCCTCGAACGCTTCGTCTGGCAGACGGTGCACAAGCAATTCTACGGTCGCCGGCCGGAGTGGTTCGTGCCGATGAAGGGGCCGCACTTCGTCATGTGGTGGGTTCCTGTAGGCCACCGTCCGACGCTCGACGAAGCGAAAGCAAAGCTCGAGCTTCTCGCGGCGCATGGTGACGTCGACGACGCCTTCGGCTGGGAGGCGTTGCCGCATGTCAAGTTGTGGCGGAGCGCAAGATGTGCGTGAGAAAGCGGCGGCATGGCTGGGCCGGTCTCGGCCGTTCATGCCCTGAGCAACGAAGACGTGGATGCCCGGCCCAAGGCCGGGCATGACGCGGGAGTAGGAATGCCAAAGCTTCTGGTCGACGGCAAAGAGGTCGAGGTCCCGGCGGAGTTCACGCTTCTGCAGGCCTGCGAGATCGCCGGCGCGGAGATCCCGCGCTTCTGCTTCCACGAACGCCTGTCGATCGCCGGCAATTGCCGCATGTGTCTCGTCGAGGTGAAAGGCGGACCGCCGAAACCCGTCGCTTCGTGCGCCATGGCGGTGCGCGACTTGCGCCCCGGCCCCAACGGGGAGCCGCCCGTCGTTATGACGCGCTCGCCAATGGTCAAGAAGGCGCGTGAAGGCGTGATGGAGTTCCTGCTCATCAACCACCCGCTCGATTGTCCGATCTGCGACCAGGGCGGCGAATGCGACCTGCAGGACCAGGCCATGGCCTACGGCGTCGACACGTCGCGCTATCACGAGAACAAGCGAGCCGTCGAAGACAAGTATATCGGCCCCTTGGTCAAGACCTCGATGAACCGCTGTATTCATTGTACGCGCTGCGTGCGGTTCATGGCGGAAGTGGCCGGCATCGGCGACCTCGGCGCTATCGGGCGCGGCGAGGACATGGAGATCACCACCTACCTCGAAACCGCCATGCATTCCGAGCTGCAGGCGAATGTCATCGATCTTTGCCCGGTCGGCGCGCTCACCTCGAAGCCCTACGAGTTCGCGGCGCGGCCGTGGGAACTCTCCAAGACGCAGTCAATCGACGTGATGGATGCGCTCGGCTCCGCCATCCGCGTTGACGCGCGCGGCCGCGAAGTGATGCGCATCTTGCCGATCACCAACGAGGACGTGAACGAGGAATGGATTTCCGACAAGACGCGCTTCGTCTGGGATGGATTGAAGACCCAACGTCTCGACCGGCCCTATATCCGTGAGAACGGCCGGCTGCGGGCGGCCTCGTGGCAGGAGGCATTCCGGCTGATCGCCACCAAGCTCCAGGCCGCAAGACCCGAACGCGTCGGCGCGATCGCGGGCGATCTTGCGGCCGTTGAAGAGATGTTCGCTCTGAAGTTGCTGATGGAGAGCGTCGGTTCGAAGAGTATCGATGCGCGGCAGGATAGCAGCGCGCTGCATTCAAAGCACGGTCGCGCCAGCTACCTCTTCAACGCCACCATTGCCGGCATCGAGGATGCTGATGCGCTGATGATCATTGGCGCCAATCCGCGTAAGGAAGCCCCCGTGCTCAATGCACGTATCCGCAAGCGCTGGCGAATGGGACAGTTCCCGCTCGGCGTCATCGGTGAGAAGGCCGATCTTACCTATGACTACCACTACGCCGGCGCCGGCCCGGAGGCGCTCGCGGCACTCGCGCAGCACGCGCCCGCCAAAGCACAGCGTCCCATGTTCATCCTCGGGCAGGGCGCACTCAGCCGACCCGACAGCCTCGCCGTTCTCTCTCTGGCTGCAAAGGTGGCGGTCGCTATCGGCGTGGTAAAGGACGGTTGGAACGGGTTCTCGGTGTTGCACACGGCTGCATCGCGCGTCGGCGCCCTCGATCTCGGTTTCGTACCGGGGGAAGGGGGCCTCGATGCGGCATCGATGGCGAACACCGGCGCCCTCGATGTCCTCTACAATCTCGGCGCCGACGAGATCGATGTGGGACCTGGTGCCTTCGTGATCTACCAGGGGACGCACGGCGATCGCGGCGCGAACCGCGCCGACGTCATCCTGCCCGGCGCTGCGTATACTGAAAAGTACGGCACCTATGTGAACACGGAAGGGCGCGTGCAAATGGCAAACCGCGCTGCTTTCCCGCCGGGCGATGCGCGGGAGGATTGGGCCATACTGCGCGCCCTCTCTGATGTGGTCGGCCGAAGGCTGCCTTTCGACAACCTCGCTGAGCTGCGGGGCAGGCTGTATGCGGCGCACCCACATTTTGCGGCCCTCGACCGGATCATGCCAGGCGATGCTGCCGACATCCGCAAACTCGCCGGGCTCGGCGGCACCACGGGCAAGGAGCCATTCGTGTCGCCGGTCAGCGACTTCTATCTCACCAACCCGGTAGCGCGGGCCTCCGCCACCTTGGCACAATGCTCGTCGCTTGGGCTTGGGCCGATGCGCGAAGCAGCGGAGTAAGCGATGGACTTCATTGACGTTCTCGTCACTGTCGCCATCATCGTCGCTAAGAGCGTTTTGCTGCTCGTCGCGCTTCTCGTCTTCGTTGCTTACATCCTCTACGCCGACCGCAAGATCTGGGCGGCGGTGCAGCTTCGGCGTGGGCCCAATGTTGTCGGCCCGTGGGGACTACTGCAGTCGTTCGCTGATCTCCTCAAGTTCGTGCTGAAGGAGCCGGTGGTTCCGGCGGGCGCCAATAAAGGCGTGTTCCTGCTCGCGCCGCTGGTCACCTGCACTCTCGGTCTTGCGAGCTGGGCGGTCATTCCGGTCTCGGCCGGCTGGGCCATCGCCAACATCAATGTCGGCGTGCTCTATATTTTCGCCATCTCGTCGCTGATGGTCTACGGCGTGATCATGGCGGGCTGGGCGTCGAACTCCAAGTATCCGTTCCTCGCTGCGCTGCGCTCAGCCGCACAAATGGTGTCGTATGAAGTGTCTATCGGCTTCGTCATCATCACGGTGCTGCTCTGTGCGGGCTCCCTCAATCTTGGAGCCATCGTGGCAGCGCAGGAGCAACGCGGGCTTGCCACGCTTATAGGCTTGCCGTGGCTGACAGTGCTCAACTGGTACTGGCTGCCGCTGCTGCCGATGTTCGTTATCTTCATGGTGTCGGCCATGGCCGAGACGAACCGGCCGCCTTTCGATCTGGTCGAGGCGGAGTCCGAGCTCGTGGCGGGCTTCATGGTGGAGTACTCGTCGACGCCGTATCTGCTGTTCATGCTCGGCGAGTACGTGGCCATCATGACCATGTGCGCCATGGCGACCATCCTGTTCCTCGGCGGCTGGACGGCACCTGTCGCGCTGCCACCCTTCACCTGGGTGCCAGGTGTCGTCTGGTTCGTGCTGAAGCTCACCTTCTGTTTCTTCCTGATCGCCATGGCCAAGGCCATGGTGCCGCGCTATCGCTACGACCAGTTGATGCGGCTTGGTTGGAAGGTGTTTCTGCCCATCTCGCTGGCTGCCGTCGTCGTGGTCGCCGTGTTCCTGCAGGTAACGGGGTTTGCGCCGGAGGTGACGCGCTGATGGCGGCCGCTACCGCCGGGCTTATCGGCGCGCTCGTCGGCCTGGCCCTCGGCTTCCTGCAGTACTTCATGGCAGGTAGCGTGGCAGAGAAGCGGATGAAGGCGGCGCCGGACGAGGAGCTGGCGCCGGAGCACAAAGAGGCATTCCAGCGGCAGGTGGCTTTCGTGCGCCGCCTACTGTTCTGGTCGAGCGTGATGGTTTACCCGGTGGTCGGCTACGTGATCGGCCGCTCCCTGGGCGCGCGATGAAGACGTGACGCGATGGAGTTGAGATGCCCCTCGATCAAACGGCGCGCTCGCTGTTCCTGAGGGAGTTCGTATCGGCCTTCTTCTTGTCGATGCGCTACTTCTTCAAGCCCAAGGCGACGTTGGACTACCCCTTCGAGAAGGGGCAGTTGTCCCCGCGCTTTCGCGGCGAGCATGCATTGCGCCGCTACCCCAATGGCGAGGAGCGCTGCATCGCCTGCAAGCTGTGCGAGGCGATCTGCCCCGCCCAGGCCATCACGATCGAAGCCGGGCCGCGACGTAACGACGGTACGCGGCGCACCACGCGCTACGACATCGATATGGTGAAATGCATCTATTGTGGCATGTGCCAGGAGGCCTGCCCCGTCGACGCCATCGTCGAAGGCCCCAACTACGAATTCGCGGTGGAGACCCGCGAGGAGCTCTACTACGACAAGGAGAAACTGCTCCGGAACGGCGATCGCTGGGAACGCGAGATCGCGCGCAACCTGACCGTGGATGCACCCTATCGGTAAGGCGGGTTGTTGCGATGCATTGCGACGATTATAGACGGGCACAGCGCCGGGGAATGTCGGGCGCAGGGGTGAGGCGAGGGGAATGACTGCGGCAGCCCTGTTTTTCTACCTGTTCTCGGCTGTGACCATCGCGTCGGCCTTCATGGTTATCGCGGCCAGGAACCCGGTGCATTCGGTGCTGTTCTTGATCCTCGCCTTCGTCAACGCCGCCGGCCTGTTCGTGCTTCTTGGCGCCGAGTTCCTGGCGATGATCCTGGTTGTCGTCTACGTCGGCGCCGTCGCCGTCCTTTTCTTGTTCGTCGTCATGATGCTCGACGTAGATTTCGCCGAGCTGCGCCAAGGCTTCCTTCAATACCTACCGGTCGGTGTAACCATCGGCGTGGTTTTCCTGCTCGAGCTGATCCTGGTGACAGCTTCGTTCATCATCGATCCCAATGCGGTGAGGACGCCGGTCGCACCGATCCCGCCACCCGAGCAGATCTCGAACACCACTGCACTCGGCCGCGTCCTCTACACGGACTATCTGTTCTACTTTCAGGGTGCCGGTCTTGTTCTGCTCGTCGCCATGATTGGTGCCATCGTGCTCACGCTCAGGCACAAGCCGGTGAAGCGTCAGGACGTCGATCGTCAGGTGGCGCGTGACAAGACGACGGCCGTCGAAGTGCGGAAGGTTCCCTTCCGCCAGGAGAGTCTCAGGGCACGCTCATGGTCGTCGGTCTTGCCCACTACCTGACGGTCGCCGCGGTGCTGTTCACGTTCGGCGTCTTCGGCATTTTTCTGAACCGAAAGAACGTCATCATCATTCTGATGTCGATCGAGCTCATCCTGCTTGCCGTCAATATCAACCTTGTCGCCTTCTCGGCCTTCATGGGCGACATTGTCGGCCAGGTGTTCGCGCTTATCGTGCTCACGGTGGCGGCTGCCGAGGCAGCCATCGGGCTCGCCATCCTCGTCGTGTTCTTCCGCAATCGCGGCTCCATTGCGGTCGATGATATCAATCTCATGAAGGGCTGAAGCAGGAACCGATGTATCAGGCGATCGTCTTCCTGCCGCTCGTCGGCTTCCTTGTCGCCGGTCTCTTTGGCCGCTTCATCGGCGCGCGCGCCAGCGAGGTCATCACCACGTCTCTGCTCTTCGTTTCGGCGGCGCTGTCGTGGTATGCCTTCAGCCAGGTCGGTTTCGGCCATGGCAACCCGAGCCGCATCCAGGTGACGCCCTGGTTCGTCTCCGGCGACCTCGTCGTCGACTGGGCCTTCCGCATCGATACACTCACCGTGGTCATGCTCGTCGTCGTCAACACGGTGTCGAGCCTCGTTCACCTCTATTCCATCGGCTATATGGCGGAGGATACGTCGCGGCCACGCTTCTTCGCCTTCCTGTCGCTGTTCACGTTCGCCATGCTGATGCTGGTTACGGCCGACAATCTCGTCCAAATGTTCTTCGGCTGGGAAGGTGTGGGCCTTGCGTCATATCTTTTGATCGGCTTCTGGTACGACCGGCCGTCTGCAAACGCTGCTGCCATCAAGGCCTTCATCGTCAACCGCATCGGCGACTTCGGCTTCGCGCTGGGCATCTTCCTGGTCTTCGCGCTGTTCAACTCCGTCGCTTTCGACCAGATCTTCGCCCGCGCCGCCGATTTCTCCCAGACCAGTTTTCACTTCCTCGGCCGCGACTGGCACGCCCTGAACCTCGCCTGCCTCCTCCTGTTCATGGGGGCCATGGGCAAGTCGGCGCAGTTCCTGCTGCACACCTGGTTGCCCGACGCCATGGAAGGCCCCACCCCGGTCTCGGCCCTGATCCACGCCGCCACCATGGTGACGGCGGGCGTGTTCATGGTGGCGCGGCTGTCGCCGCTGTTCGAGTACGCCCCCGCCGCCCTGACGGTCGTCACTGTCATCGGCGCCATCACGGCGTTCTTCGCGGCCACCATCGGCCTCGTGCAGAACGACATCAAGCGCGTCATCGCCTATTCAACCTGCTCGCAGCTCGGTTACATGTTCGTCGCCCTCGGTGTGGGCGCCTACTCAGCCGGCATATTCCATCTCTTCACGCATGCCTTCTTCAAGGCGCTGCTCTTCCTCGGCGCCGGCTCGGTCATCCATGCCATGCACCACGAACAGGACATGCGCCACATGGGCGGGCTGGGGCGCGTGATCCCGATGACGGCGCTGATGATGCTAATCGGCACGATCGCGCTGACCGGCTTTCCGGGCACTGCGGGCTTCTTCTCCAAGGATGCCATCATCGAGGCTGCTTACGCGTCACATACGCCGGGCGCGCAGTTCGCCTTCTTCGCCACGGTCACGGCAGCGTGCATGACCTCGTTCTATTCCTGGCGGCTGTTCTTCATGACCTTCATGCAGGAGCCTCGCTGGGGCGGGGCAGGGACACACACCAATTCGCACGCATCCCACGATCATCATGGCGATCATCATCATGCGCACGAGCCGCACGAGAGCCCTCTCGTCATGCTACTGCCGCTCGCACTACTGGCGGTGGGCGCACTCTATGCGGGCTTCGCCTTCAAGGAGCAGTTCATCGGCCACACCTACGACGCGTTCTGGAAAGGCGCGCTGTTCATAGGCCCGAACAATCACATCCTGCACGACATGCACGCGGTGCCGGTATGGGTGAAGTTGTCGGCGACCGTGGCGATGCTCCTCGGCCTCGTGCTTGCGGCGTGGTTCTATGTCGTCGATCCGCGCAAGCCGGCTGAGCTCGCTGCGAGCCAACCGCTGCTCTATCGCTTCCTCTACAACAAGTGGTACTTCGACGAGATTTATGACGCCATGTTCGTGCGCCCGGCCATGTGGCTGGGGCGCTTTCTCTGGAAGCGCGGTGATGGCTGGCTGATCGACGGCTTCGGGCCGGACGGTATTTCAGCACGGGTCATCGACGTCACCAATCGCGTCGTGCGCTTGCAGACCGGCTACCTCTACCACTACGCCTTTGCCATGCTGATTGGTGTTGCCGCCTTCGTCACTTGGTATCTGGCGACGGGGAGGCCGTAATGTTCGGTTTTGGTATTCTGTCAGGCCTGCTCATCGTCCCTCTCGTCGGGGCTGCATTCATTCTGACGCTGCGCGGCGACGACGAAGCGGTGCGCTCCAATGCCCGTTGGGCCGCGCTGATTGCGACTGTCGCTACGCTGGCATTGTCCCTCGTCGCCTGGAGCCGCTTCGAGCCGGCCAGCGCCCAGTTCCAGCTCGTCGAGACTCACAGCTGGCTGACCGACAAGATTCTGTTCAAGCTCGGCATCGACGGCTTCTCGCTGCCATTCGCCGTCCTCACCGCGTTCTTGATGCCGCTCTGTATCCTGGCGTCGTGGACGTCGATCGAGCATCGCGTCAAGGAATATTTCGTCTCCTTCCTCGTGCTCGAAACCACGATGATCGGTGTCTTTGTGACGCTCGATCTTGTGGCTTTCTACCTGTTTTTCGAGGCGGGCCTCATCCCGATGTTCCTGATCATCGGCGTATGGGGCGGCAAGCGGCGCATCTATGCCGCTTTCAAATTCTTTCTCTACACACTACTGGGCTCGGTCCTGATGCTTTTGGCCATCATGGCCATGTATTGGGACGCCGGCACCACTGACATTCCGACCCTGCTGGCGCACAAATTCGCGCCGGCGCTGCAAACCTGGCTGTGGCTCGCCTTCTTCGCTTCCTTTGCGGTCAAGATGCCGATGTGGCCGGTACATACTTGGCTGCCCGACGCGCATGTCGAGGCGCCGACCGCCGGCTCCGTCATCCTGGCCGGCATCCTCTTGAAGATGGGCGGCTACGGCTTCATCCGCTTCTCAATCCCAATGTTCCCGGACGCATCGGTCTATTTCACGCCGTTGATCTATGCGCTGTCCATCGTCGCCATCATCTACACGTCCCTCGTGGCGCTGATGCAAGAAGACATCAAGAAGCTGATCGCCTATTCGTCCGTGGCCCATATGGGATTTGTAACCATGGGCCTTTTCACCCTCACGCAGCAGGGCATCCAGGGCGCCATGTTCCAGATGGTATCGCACGGGCTTGTCTCGGGCGCCCTGTTCCTTTGCGTCGGAGTGATCTACGACCGCATGCACACGCGTGAGATCGCCGCCTATGGCGGGCTCGTGCATCGCATGCCGCTCTATGCCGTGGTCTTCATGATCTTCACCCTCGCCAATGTCGGTCTGCCGGGGACCACGGGATTCGTCGGGGAGTTCCTGGCACTGGTGGGAGCATTCAAGGCCAACAGCACGGTGGCCTTCCTTGCCACCACCGGCGTCGTTCTCTCGGCCGCATATGCGCTCTGGCTCTATCGTCGCGTCATCTTCGGGGTCGTCGAGAAGGAAAGCCTTCGCACCATCCCCGACCTCAACGTCCGCGAGATCGTCTTTTTTCTGCCGCTGGTGCTGCTGGTCATCTGGTACGGCATCCAGCCGGCGCAGGTGCTCGACGCTTTTGCAGCGCCGACGGCTGAGCTGCTAAAACAGACGCAGGCGGCGCTCGCCGCCGTCAAGACCGCTGCCCTGGCGCCCTGAGGCACATGATGACCGCCAGCATGCCCGCCCTGACGCTGATCTTGCCGGAGCTCATCTTGGCGGCTGGTGCGCTCGTGTTGATCCTCATCGGTGCGATGCAGGGCGAGCGCTCGGCTCCCGGCATCAACATTCTTTCGTTTCTGCTGATCGTGCTGGCCGCGGTCGCCGTCGCCGTCCAGCCCTCTGAAACGGCACGTGCCTTTGGCAATGCCTTTGTGGTCGATGGCTTCTCCCGCTTCATGAAGATGCTGTCGCTCATCGGCTCTGCCGCAGCCCTCGTCCTCGCCGACGAGGAATTCCGTCGTGCCAAGCTCGCGCGCTTCGAGTTCCCCATCCTGGTCGTGCTGTCGACACTCGGCATGATGGTGATGATTTCGGCCAACGATCTCATCTCCCTCTATGTCGGGCTCGAGCTGCAGTCGCTCGCCATCTACGTCATTTGCGCCTTCGACCGCGACAATGTCCGCTCCACGGAAGCCGGCCTCAAATATTTCGTCCTCGGTGCGCTGTCGTCCGGGATGCTGCTTTACGGCGCTTCACTCACCTATGGTTTCGCCGGTACGGTCTCGTTCCAGGGAATTGCCGCCGCCCTGCAGGGTCCGCAGTCCGCCGGCGTCATCTTCGGCCTCGTCTTCATCGCAGCCGGCCTCGCTTTCAAAATATCCGCCGTTCCGTTCCATATGTGGACGCCGGACGTTTACGAGGGAGCGCCGACGCCGGTAACCGCCTTCCTGGCGGCTGCTCCGAAGATGGCCGCGATGGCGATGACGGTGCGTGTTTTTGTCGGCGCTTTCCCGGGAATCCATTCGCAATGGGTGCAGATCGTCGTCTTCCTCGCTATTGCGTCGATGGCGCTGGGCGCCTTTGCGGCCATCGGCCAGCGCAATATCAAGCGGCTGATGGCCTATTCGTCGATCGGCCACATGGGATATGCGCTGGTCGGCTTGGCGTCGGGAACGACGGAGGGCGTCAACGGTGTCCTCGTCTACATGTCAATCTATCTAGCCATGACGCTCGGCACTTTCGCCTGCATCCTCGCCATGCGTCGCGACGGCAAGCTCGTCGAGGAAATCGATGACCTTTCCGGTCTTGCCAGCGCGCAGCCGGGAATGGCTTTTCTGCTCGGCATGCTGCTGTTTTCGTTGGCCGGCATACCGCCGCTCGCCGGCTTCTTCGCCAAGTTCTACGTCTTCGCGGCAGCCATCAAGGCGGGTTACGTGACCCTATCCGTCATCGGCGTCGTGACGAGCGTGATTGGTTCTTACTACTATCTGCGCATCGTTAAGCTGATGTATTTCGATGAGCCGCGCGGCGCCTACGAGCCGATGCCGCTGACGCTCAAGATCGTCCTCGGCCTGTCGAGCGCCGTCGTGCTGCTGTTCTGGGTGCTACCCGCACCGTTGCTGAGCGCCGCCTCCGCCGCGGCGAATTCACTCCGTTGACGGGGACGCCGAGTCTCGCGCCCGAGGCGGAGGCGGCGGGCTTCCGTCTCATCACGATTGCGACGACCCCCTCCACAAACGATGAGGCATTGGCGCACGCGGAGGCTGGCGATCCGGGGCGATTGTGGATCATGGCCGCCGAGCAGACGAAGGGAAGGGGCCGCCAGGGGCGAACCTTCATATCGCCGGCGGGCAACCTCTTCGCGAGCCTGCTGCTCGTAGCGCCCTGCGACCCACCGATCGCTTCGCATATCGGCTTCGTTGCCGGGCTTGCGATCCATGACGCGGCCGCATCAGTGACCGGACTGACGGTGCCCCGCTTGTCTCTCAAGTGGCCCAACGACCTGCTGCTCGATGGTGGAAAGCTCTCGGGCATCTTGCTCGAAGGCCACCAGCTCCTCGGCACAGGTCGCTTCGCTGTCATTGTCGGCATCGGCGTCAACGTGGCAATGGCGCCCGCCGGAATGGCCTATCCCGCCGCCTCCCTTGCCGGAGCCGTGGGGCCCGTCGCGATTGACGTCATCTCGCGCGCCTTAACGGTCGCTATGAGCCGACGCCTTGAGCAATGGGATCGCGGCAACGGCTTCGGTCAGATTCGCGACGCCTGGCTTGCGCGCGCCAGCGGTCTTGGCGCACGGATCACGGTGCGCCTGCCGACCCGCGACGCTCGCGGCGTGTTCTCAGGTCTCGATTGCACGGGCCGGCTGCTGCTCGACGGCGAGCGCGGTCGCGAGATCATCGACGCCGGCGATCTGTTCTTCGGCAGCGCCGAATCCACCGTCGGATCGCCGACGTGATGGCAGGGCAGTCGGACACGCTCGTCTTTGCGGCCCTTGGCGGGCTCGGTGAAATCGGCATGAACGCCGCCATCTACGGAATAGGTCCGCCGCACCGGCGGCAGTGGCTTCTCGTTGACTGCGGCGTGAGTTTCGCGGGCGAAGAGGCGCCCGGCATCGATCTCGTTCTTCCAGACCTGCGGTTCTTAGAGGGAGAACGAAAGAATCTAGCGGGCATCGTCATCACGCATGCGCACGAGGATCATATCGGCGCCCTCGTCGACCTCTGGCCGCGTCTTGGAGGCCGCGTCTATTGCACGCGCTTTGCGGCCACGTTGCTGGAAGCACGACGCCTCGGCGAGGCGAATGCACCCAAAATCCCGCTGCACGTTGTTCCTCAAGGCGGGCATATCACCATCGGCAGGTTCGAGGTCGAGTTCATTCCCGTCGCCCACTCAATCCCTGAGTCCAACGCTCTGGCCATCCGGACGCCGCTCGGGCTCGTCGTGCACACGG
This sequence comes from uncultured Alphaproteobacteria bacterium, assembly GCA_963812775.1. Lineage (GTDB taxonomy): Bacteria > Pseudomonadota > Alphaproteobacteria > Rhizobiales > Beijerinckiaceae > CAWEWH01. The sequence goes on along the minus strand of CAWEWH010000007.1, from coordinate 842,943 downwards.
GTGACTGGAAGATCGACGCAACGCCGCGCGCCGGCCTTCCTACGGACGAGGCGCGGTTTCGATCGCTCGGCGACCAGGGCGTGCTGGCTCTGGTGTGCGACTCCACCAACATCACTCGCGACGGCATCAGCCCGAGCGAGGGCGATGTGGCGGCTTCGCTCGCGGAGTTGATCAAATCAGCGCCAGGCCGAGTTGCGGTCACAGCCTTCGCGTCCAATGTGGCGCGTATCCGTGCCGTGGCGGAGGCCGCGGTCGCCGCCAAGCGGGAGGTCGTCGTGATCGGCCGCGGCATGGACCGGGTGATCGAGGTGGCCGCTGAATGCGGCTACCTCGACCGGCTGCCGCCGTTCCGGTCGGCGGAGGTTTTCGGCCAGCTGCCGCGCGACAAGGTGGTAGCGCTGGTGACCGGCTCGCAGGGGGAAGCGCGGGCAGCTTTGGCGCGTATCGCCGCTGACGACCACCCTGAGATTGCCTTGTCGCAGGGTGACCGCGTCATCTTCTCGTCGCGGACCATTCCCGGCAATGAGAAGGAGGTTGGCCGCGTCATAAACAATCTGGTGCGCCAAGGCATCGAGGTCATTACGGACCGTACTCACCTCGTGCACGTCTCCGGCCATCCGCGGCGGGGTGAAATGCGAGCGATGTACGAATGGACGCGCCCACGGGTTGCAATCCCCGCGCACGGCGAGGCGCTGCACCTTGCCGAACATGCGGCCTTTGCGCGCGCCCACGATGTCCCGAACGTCGTCACTGCCAAGAACGGCGACCTCGTCGAGCTGGCGCCCGGCAAACCCGGGATTGTCGATCAGGTTCCGTCCGGCCGGTTGTACAAGGACGGCGAAGTGTTGATCGAAGCTGGGGCTCCAACGATTGCCGAACGGCGGCGCCTCAGCTTTGTCGGCATCGTTACGATCGCCTTGGGGGTGGACGAGCGCGGCGACATCGCCGGCGACCCGGACATCGCGCTGCTTGGGCTGCCCGAACGGACCCGCAACGGCGCCCTTATGCACGATGTGGTGGTCAACGCCGTTGATGATCTCATCGACAGCTTGCCGAAGCCGAAGCGGCGCGACCCCGATACCCTGTCAAGCGCGGTCGAGCGCGCCGTGCGCTCCGAGGTGCAGCGCGCCTGGGGCAAGAAGCCGGTCTGTAAGGTGCTGGTGGTCGAAGTTTGAGCTTCACGCGGCGGATGGTTTTTTGCAGAGTGCTGTCGCTCCGAGGACCCCCACCACATGAACCGGAGGACGCGATGGCGAAGACGAGCAAAGCCCGGAAGGCCGCGACCAAGCGGGCGGCAAGCAAACGAGGTTCAATGGCGCGCAAGGCGAAGCCACGCGTCAAACCGATTCCCGAGGGTCAAGAAGGCGCCACTCCGTATATTTGCTGCAAGGACGCAGCGCGTGCGCTCGACTTCTACAAGGCTGCCTTTGGCGCCAAGGAGATCATGCGGATGGGCGGGCCCGACGGCAAGGTCGGACATGCCGAGATCAAGATCGGCAAAGCTGCCGTCATGATGAGCGACGAATTCCCGGAGCATGGGTCGCTCAGTCCCGAAACGGTGGGCGGCAGCCCCGTGATGCTCTATGTCTATGTGAAGGACGTCGATACCTTTGTGAAAAGGGCCATCGACGCCGGCGCCAAAGTGGAGACGGAGGTTGCCGACCAGTTCTACGGCGATCGCGGCGGCAAGCTGAAGGATCCGTTCGGACATGTGTGGTGGTTCGCCTCGCGCAAAGAGAACCTGACGCCACGTGAGCTACAGAAGCGGGCCGAAAAGATGCGGCCCCCGTCGTAGCGAGGCGCCTTGCAACTCTTCAGCCTCAAGGACCGCGTTGCCGTCGTCACAGGCGGCAACGGCGGCATTGGTCTCGGCATGGCGCAGGGCTTGGCCGAGGCCGGCGCGACCATTGTCATCGCCGCGCGCGACGCTGCGAAGAGCGAGAACGCCCTTGCGACGCTGACCGGCGGACGGTCTGCGCATCACTTTGTTCCCTGCGATGTCACCGACGAAGCCGCGTGCCGCTCGCTTGTCGCGGCAACGCTCGACCGCTTCGGCCGCCTCGACATTCTCATAAACAATTCGGGCGTCGCGGCGCGCAAGCGCCCCGAAGACCTAAGCCGGGAAGAGTGGGCAAGGGTGCTCGACGTGAACCTGAACGGCGCATTCTTGTTGTCGCAGCAGGTCTACGCACCCATGAAGCGGGCAGGGGGCGGCAAGATCATCAATATCGGCTCGATGCTGTCGCTGTTCGGCGTTACCTACGCGGCCGCCTACGGAGCCAGCAAGGGCGCCATCGTGCAGCTGACGCGATCGCTTGCCGTCGCCTGGGCCCCTGACAATATCCAGGTCAATGCCGTTCTGCCTGGCTGGATCGACACGGATCTGACCCGCCAAGCGCGGGCGCAGGTGCCGGATCTCCACGGGCGCATTTTATCTCGGACTTCGGCCGGGCGATGGGGTGCGCCAGCCGATCTCGCCGGCATTGCGGTCTTTCTGGCAAGCTCAGCGTCCGACTTCGTCACCGGCGTGGCGATTCCAGTCGATGGCGGGTTCTCCGTGCAGGGGTGAGACAGGACGCGGCGTTGCGAGGCAGAGCCGGCTGCTCTAGGTAGGGCGCCCGGAACTGAGCTTTAGGAAGAACGAATGATCGGGCGTCTCAACCACGTTGCCATCGCCGTCAAGGATATCGCAGCTGCGGCTCGCACCTATCGCGAAACGCTCGGCGCCGCGGTTTCGCCCGCCGTGCCCCAGCCGGACCATGGCGTCACTACCGTGTTCATTGAGTTGCCCAACACCAAGATTGAGCTGCTCGAGCCGCTCGGCCCGCATTCGCCGATCGCCAAGTTCCTGGAGCGCAACGCCGACGGTGGCATCCACCACGTCTGTTACGAGGTGAACGACATCATCGCTGCCCGTGATCAGCTCACGAAGACCGGCGCGCGGGTGTTAGGCAGCGGCGAACCGAGGATCGGCGCGCACGGCAAGCCAGTCCTCTTCCTGCATCCCAAGGACTTCTACGGCACCTTGGTGGAGCTTGAGCAGGTCTGAGGCGGATCGGCCGCCATGACTGTGTCGTTCGCCATCGCGCTCTATCTGATGATCTGGTGGACCATGCTGTTCGCCGTGCTGCCCTTCGGCATCAAGAGCCAGGCCGAAAGCGGCGATGTCCAAGAGGGAACCGACCCTGGAGCCCCCGTGGCGCCGGGTTTGCTCAAGAAGGCCCTGATCACCAGCCTCGTGTCGGCTGCCACCTTGGCGATCGTCATCGCCGCCATGCGATTCATCGAGCTGTAGCGCGCCATCTCGGGAAAGTCGGCAAGACTTCGTCAAATCCCGTCATGCCAATGTCGGCCTTGAAGGCACTCCGACCAGGGTTGCGGCGTGTGCTAGCGAGAGCCTCTTGATGACATTCGCCAAGGCAAACCGCGCCGACTACGAAGAGCGTCTCAACCGCGTGACGGCGTATATTTACGATCATCTCGACGAGGAAATCGATCTTTCCAAGCTCGCCGATGTGGCGTGCCTGTCGGCCTATCACTGGCACCGCGTCTATCATGCCATGCGGAGCGAAACGATTGCCGCGACAGTGAAGCGCCTGCGCCTGCAGCGGGCGGCGGCCGATCTCGCCAACACGAACTTGAGCATCAAGGCCATTTCTCGGCGCAGCGGCTACACCAACGTGCAGTCGTTCACGCGCGTTTTCAGCGCGGCTTACGGAATGCCGCCCGGGCAATACCGCCATCAAGGCAGTCACACGCAATTCCGCGTGGATATGCCTCAAGGAGAACCGCCTATGTACGACATCGCGATCAAGTCACTTCCCGCCATGCAAGCAGTCACCGTCGAGCACATCGGCTCGCCGCTCGAGGTCGGTAGGGCGTTCGACAGGCTCTTCGGATGGTTGGGTAAGCGCAGCCTCATCGCCCCCGGCATGCGGTCGGTCAGCATCTATGGCGATGACCCCTCGGTCGTTCCAGAGCACGCGCTGCGCCTTTTGGCAGGGGTCATTGTAAGCGGCGAACTGCCTGTCGAAGCGCCGCTGCGGCATACGGCGATTGCGGCTGGACCGTATGCGGTGCTGCGCCACAAGGGGCCGTATGCGAACATGAAGACGGCCTATGAATGGCTCTACGGCCGGTGGCTGCCGGATTCGGGACGGGAAGCGGCCGATGCGCCGGTGTTTGAAGAATATCTCAACAATCCCCACGACACTGCGCCGGCGGATTTGCTGAGCGAGATCAACCTGCCTATCAGATGAACTCTTGCGAGGAAGGACGATGCGCAAGTTGCCGAAATCCTGGGCTGAACGGATGGCCTCCTGCCGGCCGCACGAGGTCAAGCCGGCCCGATGGACGTCGCCGGCATGAAGGCTGGCGAGATCATGCTGGTCCCATCGACGCAGATCGTTGATCGATTCATCAGGGCGATCCCGGCTGGCGCCAGCATCGATGTGAAGGCGCTGCGCAAAAAGCTCGCTCGCCGTTACGGCGCTGAGGTCACTTGTCCCATCACGCTCGGCTTCCATTTGAGGACGGTTGCCGAAGCCGCCTTCGAGGCGCATCGGCAGGGCGCCAAGCTGAGTGAGATCACGCCCTTTTGGCGCGTCTTGGATGAGACCACCCCGACCACAGCGCGGCTTGCCTGCGGCGTCGCCTTCGTGACGACCCAGCGCCGCAAGGAAGGCATAGGCGGGCGGCCAGGACGCAGGCCGTAGGCCGCCGTGCTCGCGGACAGCCCGCACGGCATCCTGACGGGTGCTTCGTGTTCCAAAAAACAAAGCAAGGCTCGCGCCTTGCTTTCAAGAAGTCATCTCGACCAAAGTCTCGCGCCCCGCTAGCGGTCGGCGCCACTACGGCGCTCTTCGCGAAAACCTAGGTTTCCTCCCGAGACCTGGACCTCTGCCTGACCGTCTTGGTGGACCGCCAGCGTCGGGTTCGCTTCCTTAGCGGAAGCCGAACAGGTTGTCATCGACGAATTGATGCACGCGTGCGCCGTTCCTTAGACGCGGCATGGGGACCGATATGGCCTCGCAATGACGGCAAAGCTTGTGTTTTCGCGCCTGTCGTTGTTGTGTCGCTCGCCCGGAATCGTCGCAGTATCGGATTTTTTATGCGTCTCAGTCGCTATTTCCTGCCGATCCTTCGTGAGACCCCGAAGGAAGCCGAGATTGTTTCGCACCGGCTGATGCTACGCGCCGGCCTCATCAGGCAGGAAGCGGCCGGCATCTATGCCTGGCTTCCGCTTGGGCTTCGCGTGCTGGCCAGGATCAACGCCATCGTGCGTGAGGAGCAGAACCGTTCAGGCGCCGTCGAGCTGCTCATGCCCGACCATCCAGCCGGCCGAGCTGTGGCGGGAATCCGGCCGCTATGACGCTTATGGCAAAGAGATGCTGCGGATCAAGGACAGGCACGAGCGCGACATGCTGTTCGGCCCCACCAACGAGGAGATGATCACCGAGATCTTCCGCGCTTATGTGCGTTCCTACAAGGACCTGCCGCTCAACCTCTACCACATGCAGTGGAAGTTCAGGGACGAGATCCGGCCGCGCTTCGGCACTCTTCGGTCGCGCGAATTCCTGATGAAGGACGCCTATTCGTTCGATCTCGACCAAGGCGGCGCCGCGGCATTCGTACAACAAGATGTTCGTCGCCTATCTGCGCACCTTTGCGCGCCTCGGGCTGAAGTCGATCCCGATGCGGGCGGAGTCAGGACCGATCGGCGGCGACATGAGCCACGAATTCATTATTCTGGCGTCAACCGGCGAGAGCGAGGTCTTCTGCCACGAGGATTTTCGTACGATTTCCCGTTCCCGGCGCCGATACCGATTTCAACGATGGGCCCGGCCTGCAGGCCATCGTCGACAAATGGACCTCGCTCTATGCCGCCACATCCGAGAAGCACGATGCGCAGGCCTTCGCGGCGGTCCCTGAAAGCAAGCGCGTTTCGGCTCGCGGCATCGAAGTCGGCCATATTTTCTACTTCGGCACCAAATACTCGGAACCGATGAAAGCCACCGTAACCACTCCCAGCGGCGAAATGGTGCCGGTCCACATGGGCTCCTACGGCATCGGACCGAGCCGGCTCGTCGCCGCCATCATCGAGGCAAGCCACGACGAGCAGGGCATCGTTTGGCCGGAGGCCGTGACACCCTTCCATGCCACGATTCTCGATCTCAAGGCCGGCGATAGCGCCACCGGCGAGGCCTGCGCGACCCTCTATACGGCGCTCACCATGCGCGGGCTCGACGTGCTTTATGACGATCGCGACGAGCGGGCCGGCGGCAAGTTCGCCACCGCCGACATTATCGGCGTGCCCTGGCAGGTTCTTGTCGGACCCAAGGGGCTGGCGGACGGCAAGGTCGAGCTTAAGCGGCGTGCGACTGGCGAGCGCGAACTCCTGTCCATCGAGGACGCTGTCGTCCGAATTGCCGGCTGAGAGCAGAGTGCAGCCATGAGCAGCGTGCCGTCCGCCTCCACCAAACCCTTCGCGCGCTTCGAGTGGCTGCTTGCCGCGCGCTATCTGCGCTCGCGCCGCAGCGGTCGCGCCATCTCGGTCAGCGCCATCTTCTCGTTCCTCGGCATCATGCTGGGCGTTGCGACGCTGATCACGGTCATGGCGGTGATGAATGGCATGCGCAGCGAGATCCTCAACAAGATCGTCGGCATCAATGGGCACATCTTCATCGGTCCCATCGACAAGCCGCTCACCGACTATGCCGAGCTCACCGATCGCTTCTCCAAGCTCGTCGGCATCAAGATGGTCCTTCCCATGGTCGAGGGCGAAGCCTTTGCGTCGTCCCCGGCGGGCGGCAGCGGCGTCCTTGTGCGCGGCGTGCGTGGCCAGGACATCAGCAAGATCAGCAGCGTCGCCGAGACAGTGAAGGAGGGGACACTCGACGATTTCGAAGGCAAGAACGGTGTCGCGATCGCCCGGCGGCTGGCCACTACCCTCGGCCTGCATGTTGGGGACACGCTGACCCTCACATCGCCTCGCGGCGCTGCCACGCCCTTTGGCGTGCAGCCGCGACAGCAGACCTATCCGGTGGTGGCGCTGTTCGAGATCGGTATGTCGGAATTCGACAATCGCCTCGTCTATCTGCCGCTCGGTGAGTCGCAGGCCTTCTTCAACCGCAAGGGGGACGTGAGCTTCCTCGAAGTATTTCTCGAAAATCCCGACAAGGTGGACAGCATGCGCCTGGCCATCGATTCGGTCGCCAACCGGCCGCTGACCCTCTCCGATTGGCGCCAACGCAATCGCCAATTCTTCGCGGTGCTCGAGGTAGAGCGGAACGTGATGTTCCTGATCCTGCTCCTGATCGTCATCGTAGCCGCCTTCAACATCATCTCCGGCCAGACCATGCTGGTGAAGGACAAGACTGCGGCCATCGCTATCCTGCGCACCATCGGGGCGACGCGTTTTGCCGTCATGCGCGTCTTTTTCATTAACGGCGCCTCGATCGGCATTGTCGGCACTATCGCGGGATTCCTGCTCGGCCTGGTCTTGACCTGGAACGTGGAATTGATCCGTCGGGTTCTCTCCGCACTGACGCAGCGTGAGCTGTTCCCGGCGGAGTTCTACTTCCTGAGCCGGCTTCCCGCCGAGATAAATCCCTGGGAAGTGTTCACCGTGGTGCTAACGGCGCTGACCCTGTCGTTTCTCGCGCCGCTCTATCCTGCTTGGCAGGCAGCGCGGCTCGATCCGGTCGATGCCTTGCGCTACGGCTGAGCCATGGCCAATCCGCCGCCCGCCCTGTACCTCAGAGGCGTTCATCGCCGCTACGTGCAAGGCGACCGGACGCTGGAAATCCTGGCGGGGGCCGATCTGGCGCTGTGGCCTGGCGAGATCGTCGCCCTCGTTGCGCCCTCAGGCACCGGCAAATCCACCCTGCTGCATGTCGCCGGCCTGCTCGAGCCGCCGGACGACGGCGAGGTGTTCGTTGGCGGGACACCCACCGGCGCCCTCGATGATCGAGCGCGGACGGGGTTACGCCGCACGGAGATCGGCTTTGTCTATCAAGCGCACCATTTGCTGCCGGAATTCACGGCGGTGGAGAACGTCGTCCTGCCACAGCTCATCCGCGGCTTGACGCGAGCCGAGGCGAGCCACCGCGCCGGGCAATTGCTCGCGTTCCTGGGGCTTGGGCAAAGGCTCAACCATCGCCCCCCGGAACTGTCGGGCGGCGAGCAGCAGCGCGTCGCCATCGCGCGGGCCGTCGCCAATGCGCCGCGCCTTCTCCTCGCCGATGAGCCGACCGGCAACCTCGACCCGCACACCGCCGACCACGTGTTCTCGACTCTTGTTGCGCTGGTGCGGGCGACCAACCTTGCGGCGCTGGTCGCAACCCACAATCTGCATCTGGCCGAGCGTATGGACCGGCGCGTCACCATCGTCGAGGGGCGGATCGCGGACATGGAGTAGGCGCGCAGCTCGATCGCTGTTGCGTCGCGTCCCACGGGGCGTTGCGTGGCACGTTTCGCCGCAACGGTGGTGTTGTGAGTTGTTCCCTCAAGGGCACCTTTTGCGAGGCGATGTCCCCGTTGCGAGAACATCTGTGCAAAGAGCGGCCGTGCCCAAATTTACCTTAAGGCAATTCAGAAGGAACCAAGGCTTCCCGGCTCGGCTTCCAACTTATCGGGAGTGCGCCGCATGAACACGGACGAACTGTTCAATCGAGCCAAAAGGTGCCGCAAGCTAGCCGAGCAGGTGACTGATATACGAGTTAAGGACACGTATATGGCGGCGGCCCGAGCCTGGGAATCGATGGCTCATCGTCAGGTATCGGCGCTGATGCCACCGCCGCCAAACGACCCCTCTCAGCGCCGCCAGCGGGCGTCCTAGGCGATTGCTGGGCCGTCATACCCAGCGGTGTAGCGGTGTCCTAGTTCCCATTAACCAAGTGCCCGAGCGCGGCCAGTACCCGCAGCCGGGTGCTGTCCGGGGCAGTACCCGCAGCCGATTAGGCTTGATGTCGGAACAAATATCGAACATAGTTGGACGTCAGCAGAACACGGGTTCAAAATGCTCACTTTTCTCCGCGTCGCCACAGAGGTCGTTTCGCTTCTCTCCTTCGTCGCCATGATTGGCATTTGGAGCGTCATCGTCGGTCCCTGAGCCCATCCACAGGCACTGTATGGTCTGCACCTCGACCCGCTGAAACGGGCCGCCGATAGTGCCGGCGCGGAGGCCGCATGAGTTCGACAGCATCAGGGCGCCAGCCCTAAGGACGTGGGCTTCGTCCATCTTCACGTCCACTCGTCCTACTCGCTGTTGGAAGGAGCGCTGACCATCCCAGTGCTGGCCAAGCTTGCGGCTGCCGACCGGCAGCCGGCCTTGGCGCTGACCGATAGCAATAATCTCTTCGGCGGGCTCGAATTCTCCGACAAGCTCGCCAGCGCCGGGGTGCAGCCCATCGTCGGCCTGCAGCTTTGCGTGCGCTTCGAGCCTGTCGATCTCACCGCCCGCAACGTCCTTGGCCGGCGGCCGCCTTCCATCGTGCTCCTGGCAGCATCGGAGGAGGGTTATCGCAACCTGATGCGGCTCACGAGCCGAGCTTGGCTCGACATGGCCCCGGGGGACGATACGTGCGTCAGCCTGGCAAGCCTCGCGGGCAATGCGGCCGGTCTGATCGCCCTGACGGGCGGACCAGCCGGCCCGCTCGATACGGCGCTACGGGACGGACGGCGCGACCTCGCGACGGCGCGGTTTGAGCAGCTCGTGGCGGCGTTCGGCGACCGGCTGTACGTCGAGCTGCAACGGCACGGCCTCGACGAGGAGCGCCAAGTCGAGCCCGAGCTAATCCGGCTCGCCTATGAGGCCGGCGTCCCGCTGGCGGCCGCCAACGAGCCGTATTTCGCCAAGCCCGACGATTATGAAGCTCATGACGCGCTCCTCGCCATCGCGGATGGCCGCCTCGTATCCGACGAGAGCCGCCGCCGGCTGACGCCACAGCACGGCTTCAAGTCCCGCGCCGAGATGGGGAGGCTCTTCGCTGATCTGCCCGAGGCGCTAGGGTCCACCGTCGAGATCGCCATGCGCTGCGCCTTCCGGCCGCAGACGCGCAAGCCCATTCTGCCTCGCTTTGGCACGGTCATCGGCGAGGGCGATGTCGACGAGGCGGCGGAACTGCGCCGCCGCGCCGGCGAAGGGCTCGCCGCGCGCCTTGCGGCACTCGGGCCGGCCCCTGGCCTGCAGGAGAGCGACTATGCGAGCCGGCTCGATTTCGAGCTGTCGGTCATCGAGCGGATGAATTATCCCGGGCTATTTCCTCATCGTCGCCGACTTCATCCAGTGGGCGAAGGGGCAGGGGATCCCGGTTGGTCCGGGCCGCGGCTCAGGCGCGGGCTCGCTTGTCGCCTATTCGCTCACCATCACCGACCTCGATCCGCTCCGCTTCGGGCTCCTGTTCGAGCGCTTCCTCAACCCCGATCGCGTGTCGATGCCGGATTTTGACATTGATTTCTGCCAGGACCGGCGCGACGAAGTCATCGCCTACGTGCAGAGCCGGTACGGCGAGGAAAAGGTCGCGCAGATCATCACTTTCGGGACGCTCCTGGCGCGCGGCGTCATGCGTGACGTGGGACGCGTTCTCGAAATGCCATACGGCCAGGTGGACAAGCTCACCAAGCTCGTGCCGCAAAACCCCACGAACCCGGTGACGCTGCGAAAGGCTATCGAGGACGAACCGCGCCTGCAGGGCGCCGCCGAGGAGCCGGTGGTCGGCCGCATGCTGGCTATCGCTCAAAAACTCGAAGGGCTGCATCGTCACGCCTCGACGCATGCCGCCGGCATCGTCATCGGCGATCGGCCGCTTGACGAACTGGTGCCGCTCTACCGAGACCCGAAATCGGGGATGCGCGTCACCCAGTTCAACATGAAGTGGGTGGAGCAAGCCGGATTGGTGAAGTTCGACTTCCTCGGACTCAAGACCCTCACCGTATTGGCCAAGGCCGTCGAGTTGATCCGTAGGCGGGACATTCACATCGACCTTCTCAAAATCCCTCTCGATGACGAACCAACGTTCCGCACCCTGGCCAACGGTGAAACGGTCGGCATCTTCCAGGTGGAAAGCGCCGGCATGCGCAAGGCGCTGGTCGAGATGCGCGCTGACCGCTTCGAAGACTTGATTGCCCTTGTGGCCCTCTACCGACCCGGGCCGATGGCGAATATCCCACTTTACTGCGCCCGCAAGCACGGGCACGAATCCATCTCCTACCTGCACCCGAAGCTCGAGCCCATCCTGGAGCCGACCTATGGCGTGATCACCTACCAGGAGCAGGTGCAGCAGATCGCCCGCGATCTCGCTGGCTACAGCCTTGCGGAAGCTGATCTCCTGCGCCGCGCCATGGGCAAGAAGATCAAGGCGGAGATGGACGCTCAGCGTGGGCGCTTTTTGTCGGGCGCCACCGAGCGTGGCGCCGACAAGGACACGGCCGACACGATCTTCGACGCCTGCGCCAAATTCGCCGAGTACGGCTTCAACAAGTCACATTCGGCGCCTTACGCGTTCATCACGTATCAGACCGCCTATCTGAAGGCGAACTATCCGGTCGAGTTCCTGGCGGCTTCCATGACGCTCGACCTCGACAACACCGAGAAGCTCGCTGAATTCCGCCGTGAGGCCCAGCGCCTCGACATCCGGGTCGAGCCGCCGTCGGTGAACCGTTCCAGCGTCACCTTCGAGGTTGACCACGCTCAGGACGGCTCATCGATCCGCTATGCGCTCGCCGCCATCAAGGGGGTCGGCCGCCAGGTTGTCGAGGAGATCGTGCAGGTACGCGGGGAGAGGCCGTTCCGCGACCTCGCCGACTTTGCCCGCCGCATCAACCCGCGCCTCATCAACAAACGCACCATCGAAGCGCTGATTACCGCCGGCGCTCTCGATGCCTTGGAGCCCGACCGCGCAAAGGCAACTGCCGCCGTCGAAGCAATGATGGCGCTGGCGACGCAGGTCACCGAAGCGGCGACGTACGGCCAAAGCGATTTCTTCGGCGGTGCCGGCGCGGTTCCCGAGCCATTGCGCATCCCCCCATACGAGCCCTGGCTGCCGGCCATGCGGCTACAGAAGGAATACGACGCCATCGGCTTCTTCCTTTCCGGCCACCCGCTCGACGAATATGGAGCCTTGCTGGAGCGCCTGCGCGTCCAGCGCTGGGCGGATTTTGCGCGCGCCGTGCGCAACGGCGCTTCCGCCGGCCGCCTCGCCGCCACCGTCCTCGACCGCACCGAGCGGCGCACCAAGAGCGGCTCGAAAATGGGCATCGTGACATTGTCCGATCAGTCAGGACACTTCGAGGCCATCGTGTTCGCCGAGGGGCTGCAGCGCTATCGCGACCTGCTCGAGCCGGGACGCGCCGTCACCATCGTCGTGCAGGCGGCGGCCGAGGGCGACGAGGTGAGGGCTCGCATCCAAACGGCGGAGCCCCTCGAAGAGGCGGTGAGCAAGCATCAGCGCGGCCTGCGCGTCTTCATGCGTAATGAGGCGCCCCTGAAAGGCGTGGCGCAGCGGCTGACGGCGCGCGGCGAGGCCAACGTCTCCATGGTGCTCATCCTCGACGAAGGGGCGCGGGAGGTGGAGGTCAAGCTGCCCGGCCGCTATGCGGCGACACCGCAAATCGCCAGCGCGCTGCGCGCCATCCCGGGCGTCGTGCATGTGGAGATGCACTGAAGCGAGATAGCAGGGTATCTCGCAAACTGCTGGAGTAGGAGCGGGCCGCAGCCGCCCTTCGCTCACGTTCACTCCTCACTTTTCGCGAATTGAGAATGTTAGCGTCGCCGCCACCAAGAGCGCCCCGGCGGCGGCCAACGTGGGCGCCAGAAACGAGCCGGTGAGATCGTAGATGTATCCAGCAAAGGCTGGACCGGCGATCTGGCCCAATCCAAACGAAGCCGTGATGAGGGCGATGACCCGGCGCGGATCGGCAGCTGACAGCCTCCGTGCGCCTGCGACGCCGAGCGCCGTGATGGCCACGAAAGTGCCGCCGAGCAGGACCGCAGCGACGGTGGCACCCCCGATGGACGGCCACAAGACGCTCGCGGCCACGCCCGCGGCTTCGACGAGGCATGCGAGGGCGAAGGTGCGAAACACGCCGAGCCGCCGCGCCAGAGCGTTCCATGGGGCGATGGACGGTGCCGCCGACAGGCCGACGAGCAGCCACACGAATGGCTCGCTGGCCCGCATGTCCGGGGTCAGCCGCACGAGACCAACCAGGAACGTCGCGCTGATCACGTAGCCGAAACCGTAGAGGCCATACGCGACGACAAGGCGAACCAAGTCGCCGCTTCGCTCGCGTCCCGCCGGCGGCGTTGCCGCCCGGGCTGCCTCCGTGCCGCGCGGAACCAGCAGGACGACGCCAAGAAGCGCAAGGCCAGAGACCGCGCCGCCGCCAAGCCACAACTCGCGCCAAGTCGCTCCCACGGCCGCCAGCCCCGTCACGACCACTGCCGAGACCGCAATGCCTACGCCGACCCCTGCAAAATGCACGGCGGAGGCCCTATCGCGCCGACCCTGCGCCGGTCGGTCCAGCACGAGACTTGCGGCGAATACGAACACGAAAGCGCTGGCCACGCCGCCCGCAAAGCGGAGCGCCACGAATGCCGCGACGGAAGTTGTCATCGCCATCATGGCGGTCGTTGCGGTGCTCGCCACAAGGGCGCCGAGCACCCAGGCACGGCGCCCTCCGAAGGCGATGGGCAAGACCCCGAGGACAGCGCCGGCAAGGTAACCGGCATAGTTGGCCGAGGCGATAATTCCAGCCTGGCTCTGGCTTAGCCCGAGATCATCGACCATGAACGGGAGGATCGGGGTGTAGATGAAGCGGCCGATGCCCATGGCCACCGCGAGCGCGATGAGGCCGGCGATGGCGAGGCGAAGTGGCGAGGACGAATTCCAGCTCACCGCCATTCGTCTACGGGCCGCGTCAGCGTGCAACAAGGCGGCCAGCGCGAAGGCGGGCTTTGCCGGCCGCGAATGGCCAAACTTGCGTTTGCCGGGCCTTGCCCGTATATGGCGCCCATTCCACACGCGGAGCTTGCCTCATGACCTAATGGGGCGTCCGGTGACCTGATTGGCCTGTCCGATCCGGTTCACAGCACCGCGGCGGCTTGAACCGGAGAAACACGATGGCGCTGCCTGACTTTTCCATGCGCCAGCTGTTGGAGGCTGGAGCCCATTTCGGCCACCAGTCCCACCGCTGGAACCCGAAAATGTCCCCCTTCATTTTCGGCACCCGCAACAACATCCACATCATCGACCTCGCCCAGACGGTGCCGCTGTTGCATCGCGCACTGCAGGCGATCTCCGACACGGTCGCGGCAGGCGGCCGCGTGCTGTTCGTCGGCACCAAGCGGCAGGCTTCGGAGTCGATCTCTGACGCCGCCAAGCGCTCGGCCCAGTATTTCGTCAATTCCCGCTGGCTCGGAGGCATGCTGACCAACTGGAAGACCATTTCGGGCTCGATCCAGCGCCTGCGCAAGGTGGACGAGATGCTTACCGGCGGCACCCAAGGCCTCACCAAGAAGGAACGTCTCATGCTGTCGCGCGAGCGCGACAAGCTCGAGCGGGCGCTCGGCGGGATCAAGGACATGGGCGGCACACCCGATCTGCTCTTTGTCATCGACACGAATAAGGAGCAGCTCGCGATCAAGGAGGCGCAACGCCTTGGCATCCCGGTGGCTGCCATCGTCGACACCAACTGCAATCCCGACGGCATCACCTATCCAATCCCGGCCAACGACGACGCCGGCCGCGCCATCTCGCTCTATTGCGAGCTCGCCGCCAAAGCGGCCATCGACGGCATCTCACGAGCCCAAGGTGACATGGGCGTCGACCTTGGCGCCGCCGAGAAGCCGATCGTCGAGGAAGTGCCGCCGACGGCGCCCGTGGCTGCCGCCGGCGAGGACGCACCGGCCGAGGCCTTCGAGATCCTTGCAGCGCCGCGGGGTGCTCCCGACGACCTCACCAAGCTGCACGGCGTGGGTCCGCAGCTCGAAAAGAAGCTCAATGAGGCCGGTATTTTCCACTTCTGGCAAATCGCCGCCATGCAGCCGGCTGACTCGAAGAAGCTCGACACCGACCTCAAGCTCAACGGTCGAATCGAGCGCGACGGTTGGGTGACCCAGGCGCGCGCGTCGCTCGATGCCGCCTAAGCCGACCGTCTGCCACTTCAGGCGGCGGACGACCTGATTTGAGCGGCAGCCCGGCGGTGTTGCGCCGGGCTTGCCCTATGGGGCGACCTCCGGTCGCCGCCGATCCGATGAGAGGATGACATGGCCAATATCACCGCATCCTTGGTGAAGGAGCTCCGCGACAAGACCGGCGCGGGCATGATGGATTGCAAGTCCGCACTCAGCGAGACAGGCGGCGACATCGAGCAGGCGGTCGATTGGCTGCGTAAGAAAGGGCTTTCCAAGGCGGCGAAGAAGGCTGGCCGCGTGGCGGCAGAAGGACTTATCGCGGCGGAATCGTCGGGCCACAGCGCGGCTCTTGTAGAGGTCAATTCCGAGACTGACTTTGTGGCTCGCAACGATCAGTTCCAGGCTTTCGTGCGCGAAGCCGCCAAGATCGCGCTCATGGGTGACGGCACGCTCCCATCGCTGGAAGCGGCGCGATTTCCCGGCAGCACGACCACGATCAAGGACCGGCTGCAGGAGCTGATCGCCACGATCGGCGAGAACATGACCCTGCGGCGCGTTGAAAAGCGCGAGATCAAGCAGGGTCTTATCGCCACCTACGTGCATGGTGCGGTGAGCGAGGGGCTAGGCAAGATCGGCGTCCTCGTGGCGCTCGATTCCAAGGGCGATGCGACGCTTCTCGGCACGTTGGGACGACAGATTGCCCAGCACATTGCGGCCATGAATCCGCTCGCCCTCGATGCCGCCGCCATCCCGACTGAGAGCATCGAGCGCGAGAAGGCCATTCTGCGCGAGAAGAATGCCGGCAAGCCTGCCAACGTACTCGACAAGATCGTCGAGAGCGGGCTGAAGACCTACTACAAGGAAGTGACGTTGCTCGAACAAGCCTCTGTCATTCCAGAGCACGCCAACAAGACCATCGCCCAAGTTCTCAAGGAGGCCGAGCCCAAGTGCGGCGCTCCCGTGAAGATCGCGAGCTTCGTGCGCTTTGAGTTGGGCGAAGGGGTCGACAGGGGTGACGGTCCCGACTTCGCGACCGAAGTTGCCAATATGGGTCGCTGAAAGCTGCAAAGCGCAGCAGCGCCGGAGTGGGGAGGGCCATGCGGGTCAAGCGGGCATTGATCAAGCTCTCCGGAGAGGCACTGGCAGGGGCGTCGGGCGCCGGACTTAACGGCGAGACGTTGACCGGCATCGCCCAGGACATCGCCAGCGCGGCCCGCGGCGGCCACGAGATTGCTGTGGTGGTCGGCGGCGGCAACTTCTTCCGTGGTGTTCAGGGCTTGTCGAAGGGCCTCGATCGGCCATCGGCTGACGCCATAGGCATGCTCGGCACCGTCATGAACGCGCTCGCCCTCGAGCATGCGGTGGCATCGCTGGGCGTGCCGGCGCGGGCCATGTCGGCCGTGCCGATGCCCTCGCTGTGCGACAGCTACACCAGGCGGCGGGCCCTCGAGCATTTGGCCGACGGGCGGGTTGTCATTCTCGGCGGCGGCACGGGCAACCCATTCTTCACGACCGACACGGCGGCAGCATTGCGGGCGGCGGAGCTCGATTGCCCGGTGCTGCTCAAGGCGACGAATGTCGACGGCGTCTATTCGGCCGATCCCAAGAAGGATCCGGGCGCGAAGCGTTACGAACGGCTCACGCATCGCGAGGCGATCGCCAACGATCTGAAGATCATGGACACCGCCGCCTTCGCGCTTGCGAGAGACTCAGGCTTAACCATCATCGTCTTCTCAATTCTGGAGAAAGGCTCCATTGGAAATGTTCTCGATGGCCAGGGGCATGCCACCCTCGTCACCCCCTGAGCACGCATGGCCCGCAAGGCCTCTTGACCCCAGCTCCTTCGGGCGTTCAACGTCCCACCAGTCGCCAACTCGACGGATATGCCTCATGGCCGCGCAAACATTCGATCTCAACGACCTCAAACGCCGCATGCAAGGCGCCATTCAGTCGCTGAAACATGATCTTGGCGGGCTTCGCACGGGCCGCGCCTCCGCCAATCTCCTCGATCCAATCCAGGTTGACGCCTACGGCACGCATATGCCGCTGAATCAGGTGGCGACGGTCAGCGTTCCAGAGCCACGCTTGATCAGCGTGCAGGTGTGGGACCGCAGCATGGTCAGCGCGGTCGAAAAGGCCATCCGAGATTCGAGCCTCGGCCTCAATCCCAACACCGAGGGACAAGTTATTCGCCTGCGCATCCCTGAAATGAGCGAACAGCGGCGCAAGGAAATGGTCAAGGTTGCACACAAATACGCCGAGGATGCGCGCGTTGCGGTCCGTCATGTGCGCCGCGATGGACTCGATGTTCTGAAGAAGATGGAAAAGGATCACGCCATCGCCAAAGACGACCACACGCGCCAGGCGGAACAAGTGCAAAAGGCCACCGATCAGGCCATCGGTGAAGTCGATCAGGTCTTGGCAGCCAAGGAAAAAGAGATCATGCAGGTCTAAGGGCCTGGGACGCGAGGCCCGATCGGAAGGCCCCTGAGCGCCCGATGAGCGCCGCCGGAAAAACGGCTTTGCCGGAAGTACCGCCCGCCCATGCCGCTGAAGAGGGCGGGGCGCCCAATCACGTGGCGATCATCATGGATGGCAACGGCCGCTGGGCCGCGCGACGCGGCTTGCCGCGCGCGGAGGGCCATCGCCGCGGCGTCGAGGCCCTGCGTCGGACAGTGCGTGCCGCCATCGAGCTCGGCGTCCGCTATCTCACCATCTACAGCTTTTCGTCTGAGAACTGGCGTCGCCCCGCGACCGAGGTTGGCGAACTCATGGGGTTGCTGCGCCTCTTCGTGCGCAACGATCTCGCCGATCTGCACCGGAACAACGTCAAAGTGAAAGTCATCGGGGGCCGCGACGATCTTGCGCCGGACATTCTTGCACTGCTGGTGGAAGCGGAGGCGCTCACGGAGCCAAACAGCGGCCTCACGTTGGTGGTTGCGTTCAATTATGGCGGGCGTCAGGAGCTGGTCCGCGTGATGCAATCATTGGCCCGCGAAGTCAGCGGCGGCAGCTTGAGCGCCAAGGATATTGACGCCGATCTCGTTACGTCGCGCCTCGACACCGGTGGCATTCCCGATCCTGATCTCGTCATCAGAACGTCGGGGGAAATGCGGCTTTCCAATTTCCTGTTGTGGCAAGCCGCTTACGCCGAGTTCGTATTCACGCCGGTCCTGTGGCCGGATTTCGATCGCGTGGCGTTGGAGGCGGCAATCACCGAGTTCCGGCAGCGCGAGCGGCGATTCGGCGGCCTCGACACCAAGTCGGCCGCCTCGTGACCAATCCGCCGCCACCGCTGAGTTCCGCGCTAGGGCAGTCCGAGCTTGTCCTTCGCGTCGTGTCAGCCGTCGCGCTTGGCCTGCTCGCCTTGGCGAGCGCCTACGTTGGCGGCGTGTTCTTCGCGATCGTGTGGGGCGTGGGGGGCGCTGCGGTTGCCTTCGAGTGGCTGACCATCGTGCGCGCATCGGCGCAGCTCGCCCTACGTATCGTGCTGGCGGCCAGCGTTTTCCTTGTCGCCCTTGTGACGCTATTCTGGAGCGTCGGCGCGGCGCTTGCCTTGGCAGCCGTCGCGGCGCTCGGCGCGGCACTGTCAACGAGCGGTCGGGAAAGGCTCTGGGCCGCCTGCGGCATCGCCTACGCGGCCGTGTTGGCCATCGCTCCGGTATTGGTGCGTGAGCACCCGCATTGGGGGTTAGGCGGAATTCTCTGGATGTTCGCCGTCGTATGGGCCACGGATGTGGCGGGCTATTTTGCGGGACGAGGGATCGGTGGACCTAAATTGTGGCCCCAGGTGAGTCCGAAAAAGACTTGGTCCGGGTTCATCGGGGGCGTGTTGGCGGGAGTTGCGCTGGATATGCCGTGGCCTTGGCGTTTTGGGGCGGAGATAACGGCGGCAGGATCATTGCCGCCGGCGCCATCGCGTCTGTGGCGGCTCAGATCGGCGATCTTGGCGAATCCGCCTTCAAGCGGCGATGGGGCGTGAAGGATTTCAGCAATCTCATTCCGGGGCACGGGGGGTTCATGGATCGTCTAGACGGCTTTTGGGCCGTATCCTTGTTCGCTGGTCTTGGTTTGCTTACTCGCGCCGCACTGACGGCCGAATGACGGGAGCTGACGCCGGGCGATGAGCAGTTTCACCCACATCACCCTCTTGGGCGCCACCGGCTCTATCGGCCGTTCGACGCTTGATGTCATCGCGCAGCATCCTGATCGATTTCAGGGTTTGCGCAGTGGTGGGAGGCAGCGACGCTGAGGCGCTGGCTAAGGTCGCGAAGGCGGTCCGCGCCGATTTCGCCGCGCTCGCGACGCCGGCTGCCCACAAGGCGCTTGCCACCGCATTGGCCGGGTCAGGGATCGCTCACGGCGCCGGCCAGCAGGCGGTCATAGAGGCCGTCGACCGCGACTGCGACATCGTCGTAGCGGCCATCGTCGGCACGGCCGGGCTGGCACCGACCCACGCCGCTCTGAAGGCTGGGCGCCGTATCGCGCTTGCGAACAAGGAATCGCTGGTCTCGGCCGGCGTCAGTTTCATGCGCGACGCCAGAGCGAAAGGCGTCACGGTGCTGCCGATGGACTCCGAGCACAATGCCTTGGCTCAAGCTCTCGGCGGCAATCCACCGGAAGCCGTCGAGCGCATGACCATTACGGCATCCGGAGGCCCCTTTAGGACGTGGACGGCCGACGCCATTGCCCGCGCAACGCGCGAGGATGCCCTCGTCCATCCGACCTACTCCATGGGCGCGAAAATCACGATCGATTCGGCGACCTTGATGAATAAAGGCCTCGAACTTATTGAAGCACATCATCTTTTCGGCTTAGGATCGGAAAAATTGCACGTTGTGGTTCATCCGCAATCAATCGTCCACGGTCTCGTGTCCTTTTGGGACGGAGCAGTGACAGCTTGCCTCGCTTTGCCGGACATGCGGGTGCCCATAAGCCACTGCCTCGGTCTTGGTGACCGGCTTAAGCTCGCGGTGCGCCGCCTCGATCTTGCCTCGATCGCCGCGTTGACGTTCGAGCCGCCAGATTTGGCGCGTTTTCCCGCACTCAAGTTGGCACAATCTGTGCTCAGTGCTGGGGGCGCTCTGCCAACCGTGCTGAATGCGGCCAACGAAATCGCGGTAGGAGCCTTTTTGAATTGCCGCATCAGCTTCACGGCGATCACCGAGATCGTAGGCCGTGTCTGCGATGAGTTCTCCGGCAAACGGCTGCAGGCGCCTGACAGCGTCGCAGAGGCTCTGTCGGTCGATGAAGATGCCAGGCGCGCGGCGGAGGACCTCCTGCCGCGCGTGGCGATGGCAGCAAGCTAGAGGGGATCGCCAGACCGGCGAGGTGACATGTTGGATTTTCTCTTTTCGCTAACCGGCAGTGTCTGGTGGATTGCCGGTATGATGGTTTCGTTCTTGTTCGTCTTGACCATCGTGGTCTTTGTCCACGAGTTGGGCCACTTCCTCATCGGCCGCTTGTGTGGGGTCGACGTCAAGGTCTTCTCCATCGGCTTCGGACAGGAGCTTTTGGGCTGGACGGATCGCCACGGGACACACTGGCGGATCGCCGCTATCCCGCTCGGCGGCTACGTCAAATTCGCCGGCGATGCCGACGGTGCAAGCACGCCCGACTTCGACGCCATGGCGCATATGTCGGACAAGGAAAGGCAGGGCAGCTTCTACCACAAGTCCGTCGGGCAGCGCTCGGCCATTGTCGCTGCGGGGCCCATTGCGAACTTCATCCTCGCCGTCGTCATCTTCTCGGCTATCGTCTACTTCTTCGGCCGCAACGTTACCGCCCCGCGGGTCGAGTTCGTCGTCCCCAACAGCGCCGCGCAGGCGGCGGGCATCAAACCGGGAGATGTCATCCTCGCGGTCGATGGTTCAGCCGTCGACAGCTTTAGCGATGTGCAACGCATCGTAAGCGGCCGGGCGGAGGACCCGATCATCGTGGCCATCGAGCGCGATGGTCGCAGGATCGAGCTGAAGGCGACCCCTCAGCAGCGCGAGATCGCAACGCCGCTTGGCAGACAACGCATCGGCGATTTGGGCATTGACAATATCGCTCCGCGTGTCGAGCGAGTTCTGCCAGACAGCGCCGCACAGGCTGCCGGATTTGAGCCCGGCGACCTCATCGTATCCATCGAAGGGTCTCCTGTTGCATCCTTCACGGATGTTCAACGGCTCGTCGGCGACCGCGCCGGCGATCGGATCTCTATCGTGGTGGAGCGCCAAGGCCGCAAGGTCGATCTTGCCGCCATTCCCCAACCGCAGGAGATGACGACCAGTGCCGGCAAGAAGCGTGTGGGGCGGCTAGGCATTCAGGGAATGCCGGTTCAATCCAAGCACGTGACCTATGGCGTCATCGATTCGATTTGTTTCGGCGTCCACGATACCTGGTTCATCGTCACGCGGACCTATGAATACGTCGCCAAGCTCTTCGCTGGCCGCGAATCCACTGATCAATTGTCCGGCCCGATTCGTATCGCTCAGGTCTCGAAACAGGTTGCCGACACCGGGGGTCTGTCCGGGTTGATCAACCTGGCAGCCATCCTTTCGGTCTCCATTGGGCTAATCAACCTGGTGCCCATCCCGCTCCTTGATGGCGGTCACCTTCTGTTCTATCTCATCGAAGCCATCAGGGGCCGACCTCTCAGCGAACGGGTCCAGGAATACGGGTTTCGCGTTGGCCTCGCGATTGTGGGTCTTCTGATGATTTTCGTGACCTGGAACGACCTTCTTCACCTCAAAGCCTCGTTTGGCTTCGGCGCATCGTGACCCTGACGCCACGCCCCTGAAAAAAGCCAGTTTCCAAGGTGTTGGACGTTTGCTTGGGGGGGGCAAAATGGGTAGAAGCGCCCTTGGCTCATACTTTCGACACCATTCCCGCGTGGGAAGAGAAAAAGACGACAGAGGGCGGGGAGTTTTGATGGCTTTGACTGGTGCGGGCGGCTCGGCGATGGCGGCAAGGAGCCTCCGAGTTTGGTTGGCCTCGGCCTTCTTGGCGCTCGCCGGCATCGGCGTGGCCCAAGCGCAGACTGTCATCGTCCAAGGCAATCGGCGCGTCGATGCCGATACGATTCGCTCCTACGTCTCGGGCCGCGGGGCGGGGTCTCTCGACGACATTCGAAATCAGCTCGTGGGCACGGGGCTGTTCGCGGACGTGCGGGTCACGGCCGGCGCCGGCGGGGCGATCGTCGTGGCGGTGCGCGAGAATGAGGTCATCAACCGCGTCGTGTTCGAAGGCAATCGCCGGGTGACCAAGGAAGTCCTCGTGGGCGAGGTGCTCAGCAAGGATCGAGGTGCCTTCAATCCGCAGACCGTGCAGACGGACGTTGACCGCATCATCGATGTCTACAAACGTTCCGGTCGCGGCTTGGCGAAGGTGTCCTATCGAATCGTCTCGCTGCCGAATGAGCGCGTCGACCTCGTCTTCACGATCGATGAGGGCGACAAGACCGGCGTGCGGGAAATCAACTTTGTTGGCAACAACTCGTTCTCGGCGTATCGGCTGCGCCGGCTGATGACGACGACGGAAATGAACCTTCTGTCGTTCTTGAAGACCTCCGACGTTTACGATCCTGATCGCATTGCGGCTGACGAAGAGCTCATCCGCCGCTTCTACCTGAAGAACGGCTATGCCGACTTCAACATCGTCTCGACCAATGCCGTTTTCGACCCGGGCCGCACGGGCTGGATCGTCACCATCACGATCGAAGAGGGGCAGCTGTACCGCGTCGGCGCCGTCCAGGTCGAGTCGCGAATCTCCGACATTCCGGCCGACAGCCTGCGCCGGCACCTGCGCACGGCGCCCGGCGATGTCTACAACGCAGAAGCGGTGGAGCGGTCGGTCACGGCGATGACCACCGAGGTGGTGTCGAAAGGCTACGCTTTCGCGCAGGTTCGGCCGACCGGCTCGCGCGATCAAGCAACCTACACCGTGAGCTTGACGTTCATCGTGGAGGAAGGGCCGCGGGTCTACGTCGAGCGGATCGTGCTGCGCGGCAATATCCGCACCCGTGACTACGTCATCCGCCGCGAACTCGATCTCGAAGAAGGGGATGCCTACAACAAGGTGTTGATCGATCGCGCCGAGCGTCGCCTCAACAATCTCGGCTATTTCAAACGTGTGCGGTTCAGCAACGAGCCCGGCTCAACGCCTGATCGTGTGATTCTGAACATCGACGTGGAAGATCAGCCGACGGGCGCCTTCTCCCTCGGTGGCGGTTACTCGACACAAGACGGCTTCATCGGCGAAGTGTCGGTCTCGGAAACCAACTTTCTTGGTCGTGGTCACTATGTTCGCGTCGCTTCCACGCTGGGTCAGCGATCGCGAGGCGTTGAGTTCTCTTTCACAGAGCCGTATTTCCTCGACCAACGGCTTGCCGTGGGCGTCGACCTCTTCGCTAAATTTACCGACAACACGGCCTACGGGCGCTATGAGACGCGGGTCAACGGCGGGACGTTGCGGGCGGGCTTCTCTATCACCGAGAATTTCGGCGCGTTGGTTCGCTACTCCCTTTACCAAACCCGGCTCAAGGTCCCGAACACCTTCAAGCAACCGTTCAACGATTGCACCGTTCCGCTGCCCGGCTACACGGCGCTCAATCCCGACGGCACCGCGCTTTTCCCGAACTGCGCCTTCGACGGCGAAGCATCGGTGGCCATCAAGGAAGCGGCCGGCTCGACGATCACGTCGCTGGTCGGGATGACGTTCGCTTACAATACCCTCGACAACAACAAGGAACCGCGCAACGGCTTCTACGCCGATTTCCGCCCGGACATTGCAGGCCTCGGCGGAGATTCGCGTTTCTTCCGGGCCGCCACCGATATGCGCTACTACCACGAACTCCCCTGGTTCGAGGACGTGGTTGGCGTCGCGCGGCTGCAGGCCGGACATATCATGGGCTTCGGTGGCAGCGATCTGAGGCTTATCGATCACTTCAATCTGGGGCCCTCGCTGGTGCGAGGCTTCGCGTCGGGTGGCATCGGTCCGCGCGACCTCAACGGCGACCCACGCACCAACGCCATCGGCGGCACGACCTATATCGGGGGCAGCATCGAGGCCCAGTTTCCGATCCTTGGCCTGCCGCGCGAAATCGGCCTGAGGGGGGCGGTGTTCGCCGACGCTGGCACCCTCTTCGGCTACAAAGGACGGCGCGTCTTCGACCTCAACTTCAACGGCACATTCGATTGCGGCAATCCGAACGTGCAGCCCGAATGCGTCGCCGTAAAGGATGACAAATCCATCCGCTCGTCAGTCGGCGCCAGCGTCCTATGGGCGTCGCCAATGGGTCCGATCCGCTTCGACTACGCCATCGCCACCTCAAAGGGAGACCTCGACAGGACCCAGGCCTTCCGCTTCTCCGGCGGCGCCAAGTTCTGACTTATTGCGGCGGGCCAAGGGGTTACAGGCCGCCCCCGCTTGGCTTCCGGTGAAAAACCGCCTTCTGTATTGATCTGACGCGGGTTACGCGGCAGCAAGGGGGCGATGGCAGATCCAGTTTTCTTCCCGCGAGCCGGGACGCCCACAATTGCCGAGATCGCCGCCCTGGTGCAGGCGCCTATCCCAACCGGCGCGGATGCCGCCCGAGTGATCCGTGGGGCCTCACCCATTGAATATGCGGGCCCTTCCGACATCGCCTATATGGACAACCCGCGCTATGCCGAGGCCCTCGCCTCGACCCGGGCGGCCGCCTGTTTCGTTGCCAAGCGGTTTGCGCCGCGGGTGCCGCCGAAGACAGTCGCTCTGGTGACGCCGGATCCCTACCGTGCCTTCGCTCGAGTGCTTGGGCAAATGTTTCCCAGCGCGCAGCGCCCGGGCTCCTCCTTCGAAGCGACCTGCGTCGCGGCAGCAGCCCTGGTGCATCCGGAGGCCCGTCTCGAGGACGGCGTCGTCGTCGATCCCGGTTCCGTTGTGGGCCCGCGCGCCGAAATCGGCCATGGAACGGTGATAGCGGCCAATGCCGTGATCGGTCCGGACGTGCGCATCGGCCGAGGTTGTTTCATCGGACCGGGCAGCGTGGTGAGCAACGCGCTGCTTGGGAACGGCGTCATCATCCATACGGGCGCGCGTATCGGCCAAGATGGCTTCGGCTTTGCGATGGGCATCCACGGCCACCTCAAGATTCCGCAGATCGGCCGCGTCATCATCCAGGACGACGTTGAGATCGGCGCCAACACCACCATCGATCGCGGGGCAAGTCGCGACACCATGATCGGCGAGGGGACCAAGATCGACAATTTGGTGCAGATCGGCCACAACGTGGTCATCGGTCGGCACTGCGTTATCGTTGCGCAGGTGGGCATCTCCGGCAGCGCCACGCTGGAGGACTTCGTTGTCATTGGCGGCCAAGTCGGTGTCGTCGGCCACGTGACCATCGGTCAAGGCGCGCAGATTGCCGGATCGAGCAACGTCGCATCCGATGTGCCGCCTGGCGTGCGCTGGGGAGGATCCCCCGCAAAACCGCTGCGGGAATGGTTCCGGGAGATGCAGCTGGTCACGAACTGGGCGAGAACCGGCAAGCGCGGGGGCGCGCCAAACGATCACGCGGAGGGCTGACGAATGATCGGTCGCGGAGTTCGGCGGGAGTCACTTCGATGAGCGATGCACCAACGCGTCTCGATAGTGCCGACATCGTGAAAATCATGACCTATTTGCCGCACCGATATCCGTTCCTTCTCGTGGACCGGATCATCGAGATCGACGGCGACAATTCCTGTATCGGGATCAAGAATGTCACCTTCAATGAACCGCAGTTCCAGGGCCATTTTCCGACACGGCCACTATTCCCAGGCGTGCTGATCATCGAAGGTATGGCGCAAACCGCCGGCGCCATGTGCGTCGCCTCCAAGCTCGCTCAAAAGGCGCGTCCCAAGGAGGTCTATTTCATGACGATCGACAAGGCGAAGTTCCGCAAGCCGGTGCAGCCCGGCGACATCGTCGAGTACCACATGAAGAAGCTCAACAATCGGCGCACCATGTGGTGGTATCGCGGCGAGGCGAAGGTCAATGGCATTGTCGTCGCCGAGGCCGAGGTGAGCGCCATGCTGGTGGTCGAGTGACGGTCGCTCCTTCAATTCACGCGACCGCCGTCGTCGAGCGCGAAGCCGAAATCGGCACGCGCGTGACGATCGGCCCTTTTTGCATGGTTGGCCGCCATGTCTCGCTCGGCGACGATGTGGAGCTCATCAGTCACGCGGTGGTCGTAGGCCGCACAACGATCGGCACTGGCACGCGCATCTTCCCGCACGCCTCGATCGGCCATCAACCGCAGGACTTGAAATACAAGGGTAAATCGTCGACGCTCAGCATCGGCGCTCGCTGCACCATCCGCGAAGGGGTCACCATGAATCCCGGGACAGAAGGAGGCGGAATGGAGACGGCAGTTGGCGACGATTGCCTGTTCATGGCCAACGCGCACGTGGCGCACGACTGCCGTGTGGGTCACCATTCGATTCTCGCCAACAACACCATGCTGGCCGGACACTGCCGCATCGGCAATTATGTCATCCTTGGCGGCGGCTGCGCCGTACAGCAATTCGTGCGCATTGGTGATCATGCCTTTGTGGGCGGACTGTCGGGCGTCGAGAACGACCTCATCCCCTACGGCATGGCGCTCGGTAACCGCGCCCACCTCGCGGGTCTCAACATCGTCGGTTTGAAGCGGCGCGGCTTTACCCGTGACGACATCCACACCCTGCGTCGCGCCTACCGTCTCCTCTTTGCCGACGAGGGGACTCTGAAGGAGCGCGTCGAGGACGTGGCAGGCGAGTTCGAAAAACACCCGATCGTCCACGAAATTCTCGACTTCATTCGCGCCGGCGGCGACCGAGCGTTGTGCATTCCCCGCGACAGCCACGAGGTCTGAGGTGACGGCGGCGGCAGGCGAGGGCCCCGTCGCCATCCTGGCCGGCGGCGGCAACCTACCGTTGACCTTGTATCAAAGCCTGAGAAGCCGAGGTCGAAGCGTGCGCCTCCTCTCGTTTCGCGGTTTTGTCGATCGCCGCGTTGGGAGGCTGAGCGACGGCACTGCCGATCTCCTGGACATAGAAAGCGTGCTAACAACTCTGGCGAATTGGAAACCGGCCACCGTCGTTCTGGCCGGCTCGGTCACCCGGCCCAATCCGCTTGCCGTGCTCGGCGCCTTCTCGGCCTACCGCAACCGGCAGCACCTTGCCGAACTGATGGCGTCGGGTGACGACCGGTTGCTTAGTGCCGTCGTTCGGCTCCTGGAAGAGCGAGGTTTCACGGTCGGTCAGATCGGCACGCTTGCGCCCGAACTCCTGGCTCGGCCGGGTTTGCTCGGCACCATCGCGCCGACAGCGGAGACGGTGACCACCATCGCCCGTGGTTTCTCGCTGCTTTCGGCCCTTTCGCCGTTCGATGTGGGCCAGGCCGCCGTGATTGTCGGGTCTCGCGTCATCGCCGTCGAAGGACCGGAAGGCACCGACGCCATGCTCAAGCGAGCAAAGCGGCTCATGGGTCGAGGCGGGAAGGATCGCCGCGGGGTGCTGGTGAAGGGAGCCAAAGCTGGTCAGGACTTGCGGGTCGACCTTCCAGCCGTAGGTCCGCGCACGGTCGTGCGGGCCGCGGCTGCGGGACTTGCCGGCATTGCGGTCGAGGCCGGAGCCACCTTGATCCTCGATGAGCCGCGGACGGTCGCCGCAGCGGATCGACTTCGACTGTTCCTCTTCGGGCACGCTTCGGACGGCTCGGTTTCATGAGTGCGGCGTCGCCCCTGAAGGTCTTCGTCGTGGCGGGCGAGGAATTAGGCGATCAGCTTGGCGCCAAGCTGATGGCGGCCCTGCGGGAGCGCCTTGGAAGGTCCCACGTCGGCTTTGCGGGGGTCGGAGGCGAGGCCATGGCGCGCGAGGGGCTGGCAAGCCTCTTCCCCCTGGCCGACATCGCCGTCATGGGCGTCTCGGCGGTTATCGGCCGGTTGCCGACGATCCTGCGGCGCATCAGCGACACAGTGGGGGGGTCGTCAGCAGCGCCCCCGATGTGCTTGTCATTATCGACAGTCCGGACTTCACCCACCGCGTGGCGCGGCGCGTTCGCAGGCGGCTGCCACGACTGCCCATCGTCGACTATGTCAGTCCGAGCGTGTGGGCATGGCGGCCGGGCAGGGCTGCCAAGATGCGCCGATATGTCGATCATGTTCTGGCGCTCCTGCCCTTCGAGCCTGGGGCGCACCAGCGTCTCGGCGGACCGCCTTGCACCTATGTGGGGCACCCCCTCGTCGAGCGCCTCGTAATGCTTCGGCCGGCGCCGGGTGAGCGGCCTTCAATCGGCGAGGCCGCCCCGACACTGTTGGTGCTGCCTGGAAGCCGGCGCTCGGAGATTGCGCGTTTGATGGAGCCCTTCGGCGAAGCTCTGGCGCGGGCCTCGGCCGCACGCCCCTTCCGCCTCGTTCTGCCAGCCGTCTCGCATCTCGCGGCCGAGATTGAGGATCGCACGAGAGGCTGGCCTCTCAAGCCGGACATCATTCTCGGAGAAGACGCCAAGCTGAAAGCCTTCCGCTCTGCCCATGCGGCGCTCGCCGCATCAGGCACGGTGACGCTCGAGCTAGCGCTCTCGGGCGTGCCGATGGTCGTTGCCTATAAGGTTTCGAAGCTCGAGGAGCAGCTGCGCTTCTTCATCCACGCCCATTCGGTCGTGCTGCCCAATCTCATTCTTGGTGAGAACGTCATTCCGGAACTCCTGCAGTGGGACTGCACACCCGAGAAGCTCGGCGCCGCGCTCATTCCCCTCCTGTCCAACACAGCAACGCGCGCCGCGCAGCTTCAGGCGCTGGCGCGGTTGGACGGGCTCATGCTGACGAAGAGCGAAACGCCGAGCCAGCGCGCCGCAAGCATCGTAATCGAGCTAGCGGCGCGCGAGCGAAGCGCCTGAGCGGCACCGCACCTCAGCGCTGCGCGAGGGTGACGTAGTCGCGGCGGACGGCGCCTGTATACAGCTGGCGCGGCCGGCTGATCTTCTGGCTCGGATCTTCGATCATCTCCTTCCACTGAGCAATCCAACCCACGGTCCGGGCCACCGCGAACAGCACCGTGAACATGGACGTGGGGAAACCGATCGCCCGCAGCGTTATGCCTGAATAGAAGTCAATGTTGGGATAGAGCTTCTTCTCGATGAAATATTCATCATGCAGCGCGATGTGCTCGAGCTCGCGTGCCACATCAAAGAGCGGCTCGTCGCGGATGCCCAGCTCGTTGAGCACCTCATGTGTGGTGCGCTGCATGATCTTGGCGCGCGGATCGTAATTCTTGTAGATGCGGTGGCCGAAACCCATGAGGCGGAACGGATCGTTCTTGTCTTTGGCGCGAGCGATAAAGTGGGGGATGCGATCGGGCGTGCCGATCTCGATCAACATCTTGAGCGCTGCCTCATTGGCGCCACCATGCGCCGGACCCCACAGGCAGGCGACGCCGGCCGCGATGCAGGCGAAGGGATTGGCGCCCGACGAACCGGCGGAGCGCACGGTATTGGTCGAGGCATTTTGCTCGTGGTCCGCGTGCAGGATGAAAATGCGGTCGAGGGCCCGCGACAGCACGGGGTTTACCTTGTAGTCCTCGCACGGAACCGCGAAGCACATGCGCAGGAAGTTGCTGGTGTAGTCGAGGTCGTTCTTGGGATAGACGAACGGTTGGCCAACCGAATACTTGTAGGCCATAGCGGCAAGCGTCGGGATTTTGGCGATCATGCGCATGGAGGCGATCATGCGCTGCGTCGGATCTGAGATGTCCGTGCTGTCGTGATAGAAGGCAGAGAGCGCGCCCACCGACGCGACCATGACGGCCATCGGATGCGCGTCACGGCGGAAACCCTGGAAGAAACGCATCATCTGCTCGTGCACCATAGTGTGGCGCGTGATGCGGTAGTCGAAGTCTGCCTTCTGGCTCTTGGTGGGCAGTTCGCCGTAGAGCAACAGATAACAGGTCTCCAAGAAATCGCCGTGCTCGGCGATCTGCTCGATGGGATAGCCACGGTAGAGCAGCACGCCCTCATCGCCGTCGATATAGGTGATCTTTGACTTGCAGCTTGCCGTCGACGTGAAGCCAGGATCGTACGTGAAAGTCCCTGTTCCCTTGTAGAGATCGGCAATGTCGATGACGCTCGGTCCGATGCTGCCGTGCAAGACTGGCAGTTCCGTCGCTCGGTTGCCGATGGTGACGCTGCTCGTGTCCCGATCGATGGGAAGTGCACTGGTCTTGGCGTTCATGGGATCATCGCCTTTGGAGTTCGCTGGCAGACGGAAGCCCCGAGAAGATCACGCGGAATGACGCCGACGCCCTGCGATTGTTGCAATGCAAACTAACCAGCTTGCGTAACGTATTTGCCGGGGGGGTTCAAGCGCGCCCCATCCGGCTCAGGAAAGTTGGTCTCGCATCCTCGCCAAGCTCTCGTCGCGGCCGAGCAAGGCCATCACGTCGAAGAGCCCGGGCGAGGTGGCTCGGCCCGTCAGCGCCGCCCGCATGGGCTGGGCGACCTGACCCAACTTGAGACCGTTGGCGTCGGCGAATTCGCGGACCACCGCTTCCGTCGTCTCCGCCGACCATGCGCTCACAGCCTCAAGCTTCGGCAGTGCCAAGACGAGGCGTTCACGGCCGCCGTTGGCCAGAAGCGCGCTTGCCTTCTCCTCCAGCTCGAGGGGGCGCTTGGCATAGAGGAAATAGGCGCCGTCCAGGAGTTCGATCAGGGTCTTGGCGCGCTCCTTGAGGCCCGGCATGGCGGCAAGGAACTTCTGCTTGAGTTCGGGGCCGAGCGGCGTCAACCCTCGCGCGGGTCCGATGTCGGGGAGAATGTCCTCGAGCGCCGCGAGCAGCGTGGCGTCATCGCTGGCCCGCATGTAGTGGCCGTTGAGGTTCGCCAGCTTGGCAAAATCAACGCGAGCCGGGGAACGCCCGATGTTTTCCAGCGAGAAGGCAGCGATCATCTCCTCGGTGGAAAATATCTCCTGGTCGCCATGGCTCCATCCGAGGCGCACGAGATAGTTGCGAAGCGCTGCCGGCAGATAGCCCATGGCGCGATAGGCCTCGACGCCTAGCGCTCCGTGGCGTTTTGACAGCTTTGCGCCGTCCGGCCCGTGGAGCAGCGGCAGGTGGGCCATCACGGGTATGTCCCAGCCGAGCGCTTCGTAGATTTGCTTCTGTCGGGCACCGTTGGTGAGGTGGTCATCGCCGCGAATGATGTGCGTGACGCCCATGTCATGATCGTCGACCACGACCGCCAGCATGTAGGTCGGCGTGCCGTCCGAGCGCAGCAGCACGAGGTCGTCCAGATCCTTGTTTTGCCAGATGACCCGGCCTTGGACCTGATCCTCGATGACTGTCTCGCCCTCGGTCGGCGCACGCAGCCTAATCACCGGCCTCGCGCCAGCCGGCGCCTCAGCCGGGTCGCGGTCGCGCCAACGGCCGTCGTAGCGAACCGGTCGGCCCTCCCGCCGGGCGGCTTCGCGCATCTCGTCGAGCTCCTCCGGCGTGGCATAGCAGCGATAGGCCTTCCCAGCCGCGACGAGGCTTTCGGCGACCTCGCGGTGCCGGGCCGCCCGCGCGAACTGGTAGATGGTCTGCCCGTCCCACTGCAGTTCGAGCCACTCGAGCCCATCGAGGATGGCCTTGATGGCGGCGTCGGTGGAACGCTCGCGATCGGTGTCCTCGATACGCAGCAACATCTTGCCGCCGTGGCGTTTGGCGAAGAGCCAATTGAACAGCGCGGTGCGTGCACCCCCAACGTGTAGGAACCCCGTGGGCGAGGGGGCAAAGCGGGTAACGACCTGTTTCGTCATTGCTGTGCGGGCATGGCCGGTATCGCTCATCGCCTTGGGCCGTGTCGTCAATGGACATTGCGAGCCTCTGGGGATTCGAGGCCATCGCGTCAAGACCCCGCGAAAAACTTGCCCCAAGGCAGCGGTCGTGTAGCATGGGCCTGCCGCAAAGCTGAAATTGCCCGCGTGACCCACGCACAGCATCTCGCCGGATCTCGGGCCGCCGCGCTGGGTAGGCCACTGACCGCCAGCACGGGGCGACCACCACCCACGCTGGGCGAGCGCCTCGTGGCGCTCCTCGCCTTGGAAGTCGAGCGCCGGCGTCTCTTCGTGTGGCTTCCTGTCTGCTTCATGGTGGGCATCCTGCTTTACTACGCGGCCGACCAGGAACCAGCGCTGTGGCCGGCGCTGGCCGCGGCTGGCTTCTTCGTCGCTACAGCAGTTGCGGCTCGCTGGGACTGGCGCCTGCAGGCGGCTGCCATTGCCATCGCTGCGGTGTTCTGTGGCTTCAGTGCCGCTGTGATACGCACGAAGGCTGTGACGGCCCCCGTGCTGCCCCAGATCGTCGCGGGCATGTTGAGCGGTTTCGTCGAAAGCGTCGAGGAACGGCCGGCCGGCGCGCGCATCGTTGTTGTCCCGACCGCCATCGCCAGCCTGGACAGCGCAAGGCTGCCGGCTCGCGTCAGGGTCACGCTGCGGACACGGACTGATGCCAAGCCCGGCGACTTCATCACCACCACCGCGCGTCTCCTGCCGCCGCCTGAGCCCGCCCGCCCTGGCGGATACGATTTCGCCCGTGATGCCTTCTTCCGGCAGATCGGGGCGGTCGGCTCGATCAGCGGCGCCATAAAGATCGGCACGCCGCCTTTCGAGCCCGGCTGGCGGCTGACCGTCAACGCCAGGATCGATGCCG
This sequence comes from uncultured Alphaproteobacteria bacterium, assembly GCA_963812775.1. Taxonomy (GTDB): domain Bacteria; phylum Pseudomonadota; class Alphaproteobacteria; order Rhizobiales; family Beijerinckiaceae; genus CAWEWH01. The sequence goes on along the minus strand of CAWEWH010000007.1, from coordinate 810,141 downwards.
CGCGCAACCATTTGACCAAGCGCATTGCCGAGACCTTCGGCGGGCAGGCCGGGGCCGTGGCGGCCGCGTTGGTCACCGGCAAGCGCGGTCTCATCACGGAGGAAACCAACGAGGCGTTGCGCGCAGCCGGCATCTATCACATCGTCTCCATCTCCGGCCTGCACATGGTGCTGGCGGCGGGCACCTTCTTCTGGACCGCTCGCGCCATCCTGGCGCTCTTTCCGGTCTTGGCTCTTGGCTGGCCGATCAAGAAGATCGCCGCAATCGTGGCGATGATGGGGGCGACCGCCTATTGCGTTTTCTCCGGCTCTGAGGTGGCAACCGAGCGCTCGCTGATCATGACCCTCGTCATGCTCGGCGCCATTCTCGTGGACCGCCCAGCGCTCTCCATGCGCAATCTCGCCATCGCTGCGCTCTTCGTGCTCGCCCGGGAGCCGGAGAGCTTGCTTGGGCCGAGCTTTCAAATGTCTTTCGCAGCGGTGGCAGGGCTGATCGCGTTCTGCGAGCGCGAGCGCGACGAGCCTGGCCCACAGGAGGGGAGGGCACCGCTCGGGCCGACCTTGCGTGCGCTGCGCTTTGTCTGGCGCGCCATTGTCGGCGTCATTGTGGCCACCTGCGTTGCGACGCTCGCCACGTCGCCATTCAGCGCCTTTCACTTTCAAACACTGAACCCACTTGGCGTGCTCGGCAACGCCTTGGCGCTACCGTTCATCTCCCTCGCCATCATGCCGCTCGGTGTTGCTGGCGTCGTCGCCTATCCGTTTGGCCTCGACTGGGTGGCCTGGTGGTTGATGGGGCTCGCCACCGAGCCGGTCCTTTCGGCCGCCAGGGGCGTGGCGACGCTCGAGCGCTCGACGGTGCTCGTGCCGGCTTTCGACACCCTGCCGCTGCTGCTGTTCGTGCTTGCAATCCTTTGGGTGACGCTATGGACCACGGCGCTACGCTGGCTCGCCGTAGTGCCCGCCGCACTCGGCCTCTATCTCACGGCCACGCCGCAGCGCGCCGACATCCTTGTCGACCGTTCCGCCATAGGGGCTGCGATACGCGGTCCGGACGGGCGGCTGTCGCTTGTTGGGCGGCCCTCCGGCTTCGTCACCGAGCAGTGGCTCAGGGCTGACGGCGACGCTCGCAAGGCGACCGATGCGTCGCTACGCAACAACACCCAGTGCGACCGCCTCGGCTGCGTTGTGCGGCTGCCAGACGGCCGACCCATTTCCTTCGTGACCGACAAGCGGGCTTTCGATGAGGACTGCCGTCGCGCGACGGTGGTCATCTCGCGGCTCAGTGCGCCGTCCTGCAAAGCGTCACTCGTCGTCGATCGTGAGCGGCTGAACGGCACGGGTTCGGTTGCTGTCGCGGTGGAAAAGGACGGCTTCCGGCTAGCTATGGCGCGGGATCCAAATTCGTCGCGGCCCTGGTTGAAGCCGATGGAACGGCCAAGACGCTCACCGGCACCGCCAGCATCGGAGCAGCCGTCCGCAGCGAACAATGTCGACACGCCCTCGGAGGAAGCAGGAGACCTACGTCAGTAGGACAAGGCGCGCCGACACGACTGCCGGTTGCCGCTCTCCAAGCGCGCTCAATAACGACGCACGAGGCTCACGAGCTTGCCCTGGATCTTGACCCGATCGGGACCCAGAACGCGCGTCTCGTAGGACGGATTGGCGGCCTCAAGGGCGATCGATGAACCGCGCTTGCGCAACCGTTTTAATGTCGCTTCCTCGTCGTCTATGAGAGCGACCACGATGTCACCGGTATTGGCGCTGTCCTGCCGGCGAACGACGACCGTATCGCCGTCCAGAATGCCAGCATCGACCATCGAGTCACCGCGCACCTCAAGCGCATAGTGCTCCCCGCTCGCCAGGAAATCGACCGGCAGCGAGATCGTGTGGCTGCGGTTCTGAATGGCCTCGATCGGAGTGCCGGCTGCGATACGTCCCATGACCGGAATGGCCACAATCTTCTGCGCCTCTTCGGGATCGCCGCCCTGCGGCACGGGCCGCACGCGGCCGAGCCCACCCTGGACGACGCTTGGGCTGAACTTGCCGCGCAACTGGCCTACGGTCGCTGCGGTCTCTGGAAGCTTGATCACCTCAAGCGCGCGTGCACGATTCGGCAGGCGGCGAATGAAGCCGCGTTCCTCAAGCGCAATGATGAGGCGGTGGATGCCCGACTTCGACTTCAGGTCGAGGGCCTCCTTCATTTCATCGAAGGACGGCGGCACGCCGCTCTCGCGGAGACGCTCGTGAATGAAACGCAGGAGTTCGTGTTGCTTGCGCGTCAGCATGGGCCCCTCAGCTCGTCGCGAATCGTGTTAACGCCGAATCTGAAACAAATCATGAACGATGCTACTCGTTCTTGATGCGTTCCGCAACTCCCTAACGACCCACATCCGCCAATCGGATGATACGGCACCGCTCGCCCATCTGGGAGGCGAGAGCGTGCGGGGGCCGAACGATCAGCCCATCTGCCTCGCCCAGGACGGACAGCAGCGAACTGTCCTGACGGGCAAGCGGCGTCGCCACCGGCAGGCCGTCCGGCCCCTCGGGCGTGAGCGTGGCACGCAGATAGTCCTGGCGCTCATCGTTCTCGCGCAGGCCGCTTCCAAGCGTCGCGGCGACAGAAATATCCCGGCCGGCTTGTGGATCTCCCACGAGAGCGCGGACAAGGGGCACGACGAACAGAATGGCGCAGACCATGGACGACACCGGATTCCCCGGTAGGCCGAGCGCGATCGTGCGGCCGAGGCGGCCAAACATCAGTGGCTTGCCAGGCCGCATGGCGATGCGCCAAAAGCCGAGCGTCATGCCAGCCCCGGTGAGAGCCTCCTGCACGAGATCGTGCTCTCCGACCGAAGCTCCGCCGAGCGTGACCAATACATCGGCCTTGCCCTCGGCCTCTCCGATGACACCGCGCAGCTCCGCCAGATCATCGCCGGCGATCCCCAGGTCGTGTGCTTCCCCGCCAGCCGCCTCGACGAAGGCCGCCACCCCATAGCTGTTCGACGCCACAATTTGGTCGGGGCCAGCGGCCTCGCCCGGGCGCACCAATTCGTCGCCGGTCGCCAGGATGGCGACGCGTGGCCTCCGCCGGACGGGCAGCGCGGCGTGGCCGGCAGCCGCCGCCAGCGCGAGGCGCCGCGCGTCGAGCCGATGCCCGGCGCGCAGCAGCACGTCGCCCGCGTTGAAATCGACCCCCGCAGGGCGGATGTGGCGGCCAGCGGTCATGTGGGGCGCGATGGTGACGGCGCCGTCCCCTGCCTTGGTGTTCTCCTGGATGACGATGCTGTCGGCTCCCTGCGGGAGGGGGGCGCCAGTGAAAATGCGCACTGCCTCACCCGGCCCTACAGTGCCTGCGAAGCCGTGCCCCGCCGCGCTCATGCCGATCACTTTCAGGGTCGGACTGCCGCTGAGATCGGCCCCTCGTACGGCGTAGCCATCCATGGCGGAAGCGGGAAAGGGGGGCTGCGTGCGGCTCGCCGTGACATCCGCCGCGAGGGTTCGCAAATGTGCGCCGGCAAGAGGAATTTCTTCCGACGCCACCGGCTTGTGCACGCTCGCCAACACCTGTTGAAGCGCGTCGCCCACGGCTGTCAGCGACGGGGGCGATCTCACGGCTTCTCGCCCCCGGCCACATACATTCCCGAGCGCCCGCCCGACTTCCGGAGCAGCCGGATGCCTTCGATGCGCATGCCGCGGTCAACCGCCTTCACCATGTCGTAGATGGTGAGACAAGCGACCGATACAGCGGTCAGCGCCTCCATCTCGACGCCCGTCCGTGCGCCGACCTTCACTTCGGCCGTCACGCGAACACCGGGAAGCTTGGGATCGAGCGCGCATTCAACGGCAATCTTGGTTATCGGCAGCGGATGGCAGAGCGGGATCAATTCGTGCGTGCGCTTTGCGGCCATGATGCCGGCGAGGCGGGCCGTGCCGAGCACATCCCCCTTCTTGGCGTCGCCGCTCCGGATCAACTTGACGGTCGAGGCCTCCGTCACGACGCGGCCCTCGGCAACGGCGACGCGCTCGCTCACCGCCTTGTCGCCCACGTCGACCATGCGGGCGGCGCCGCTTTTGTCGAGATGCGTCAGCCGCTTCATGCCGAGGCCGCCGTGCGTTCACCGAAGAGCAGCCCGCGGGTGGCCGCTGCTACGTCAGCCTCGCGCATCAGGCTCTCGCCGACGAGATAGGTGCGGATGCCGCTCGCCGTCAGGCGCCGAATGTCCGCATTGGTGAAAATGCCGCTCTCGCCGACAAGTGCGATACCGTTGGGCACGCGCGGCGCCAGACGCTCGCACACCGCCAGCGAGGTTTCGAAGGTTCGCAGATCGCGATTGTTGATACCAACGAGGCGGGGATCGAGCATCAGCGCGCGTTCGAGTTCGGCTTCGTCGTGCACCTCCACCAGAACGTCCATGCCGAGATCGGCGGCCGTACGCATCAGGTCGCGCGCCTCCGGATCGCTCACGGCCGCCATGATGACGAGGATGCAATCGGCACCCCAGGCCCTGGCCTCAAGGACCTGGTACGGCTCATACATGAAATCCTTGCGCAGGACCGGTAGGCCCGAGGCTTCCCGCGCCTCGCCGAGATAGGCCGGCTTTCCCTGGAACGACGGACCGTCCGTCAGCACTGAAAGACAACTTGCGCCGCCTTGGGCATAGGCTCGGGCAAGCTCAGGTGGATCGAAATCAGCGCGGATCAGCCCCTTTGAGGGGCTTGCCTTCTTGATCTCGGCGATGAGCGCCGGCCGGCCGGCATCGAGGTGGCGGCGGATGGCTGCCAGGAAGCCGCGCACCGGTGCCGCGGCCTGGGCTCGTCTCTCCATCTCGGCCGGCGGCGTCGCAGCCTTGGCGGCAGCGATCTCGCGGCGCTTGTAGGCCTCGATGCGGGCGAGGATGTCGCTCATGGTCAGGCCTTGTTGCTGGCGGTGACCAGCTTTTCCAACGTCGCCTTGGCGGCGCCGCTGTCCAGGGCGTTGCCAGCGAGCGTCGCGCCTTCTCGGATATCGGCGGCCTTTTCGGCGACCACAAGGGAAGCCGCCGCGTTGAGCACCGCAATGTCCCGGTAGGGGCCCTTCTCGCCGTCGAGCACGCGGCGCAAAGCGGCCGCATTGTGCAGGGGGTCGCCGCCCCGCAACATGTCGATCGTCGCACGCTTAAGCCCAGCGTCTTCGGGCATCACGGTGAAGCGCCGCACCGTGCCGTTCTCGAGCGCCACCACGGTCGTCGCGCCCGTCGTCGTCATTTCGTCGAGACCGTCAGAACCGTGCACCGCCCAGACGCGCTCCGAGCCGAGCGTGCGTAGCACCTCGACGAGCGGCTCCAGCCAAGACTGCGAGAACACGCCGAGCAATTGACGCCTGACGCCGGCCGGATTGGACAGGGGTCCGATGAGATTGAACAAGGTGCGCGTGCCCAGCTCAACGCGTACTGGCCCGACATGGCGCATGGAGGCGTGATGCGTCTGCGCGAACATGAACCCGACCCCGGCCTCCTTGATCGTCCGCGACACCGCCCTGGCATCGAGGCCGATCTTGACGCCAAGCGCGGACAAGACATCGGCGGCTCCCGAGTGCGATGAGGCGGCGCGGTTGCCGTGCTTGGCGACCGGCACGCCGGCCGCCGCGACGACGAGAGCAGTCAAGGTGGAGATGTTGTAGCTGCCGAGATTGTCGCCGCCGGTGCCGACCACATCCATGGCGCCGGCGGGCGCCTCGACCTTCAGCATCTTGTTGCGCAGCGCCATGACGGCGCCGGCTATCTCGTCGACGGTTTCGCCGCGCACCCGCAACGCCATCAGGAACCCGCCGGCCTGGGCGGGCGTCACTTCGCCGGACAGTATCGTGTCGAAGGCGGAACGGGCTTCCTCGCGCGACAGCGAGGCACCGGTGGCGGCCTTGGCGAGGTACGGCTTGAAGGCGTCCATGGCGGGTCCTCAGGCGAAGGCGCGCGCGCGCTTCGTCTTGTTCCAGGCCGCCGCGAGATCGAGGAAATTCTTGAGGAGAGTGGCGCCGTGCTCTGACGCGATGCTTTCGGGATGAAACTGGACGCCGTGCACGGGGTGCCGTCGATGCGAGAGACCCATGACGAGGTCGTCGGAGGTCCGCGCCGTGATGGCAAAATCGGCGGGACACGTCTCGCGTTTCACGACAAGGGAGTGATAGCGGGTTGCCTCGAAGGGGCCGTTGATACCGCGAAAGACGCCGTCGCCGTTGTGCTCGACAAGGGAAAGCTTGCCGTGCATCGGCACTGGCGCCCGCACCACCTCGCCGCCGTAGCTCTGCCCAATCGCCTGCAGACCGAGGCAGACGCCAAACATCGGAATTTCGGCACCAAGCCGCTCGACAAGATTAAGACAAATGCCAGCTTCGTTGGGCGTACAGGGACCTGGCGAAAGGACAAGCCCATCGGGCCGCATGGCGGCGATATCGTCGACGCCGATTTGATCATTGCGATAGAACGTCCACTTGGGCCCCCAGTCCACCGATGAGATGGACGAGATTCCAGGTGAAACTGTCGTAATTGTCGACAATAACAATGCGAGTCACGATCTGACTTGGCGCCTCAACACGTTCTGGGGCACCGTTTGCCCCCTTGAGGACGCCTGGTCAAGCAAACACGATAGCGCCGGGCCGTTGCGTCAGCCTTGCGGTACTTTTGGCCGCTCGATCTGCCGCTGCGCCTTGGGCCGCGTCGCATTAAGGGGACGAAGCGGTCTCAGCTGCGCAACCACAGGATTGGGCTCGTGGTCGTAGGCCGCGCCCGTCGACGCGTCGGCCGCCATCCCGACGATACCTCCCAAGATCAAATTGCCGGCGAAGGCGGCTCCTCCTTCGCCATTCACCTTGGTGATCACCGGTACTTGGATCGGTTCGTAGCCGGGCAGCGAGAAGCTCGCGATGAACTCGGACTTGCGCGAGATCTCAAAGGTGCAGGGAGTCTCTGGGCACGTGTGCCCCAGGCTTGTTTGGACCCGAGCCCCCGGCGGCTCTGAATTGAACGTGACTTGCTCCGTCGTCCCGCGCGTGATCGTGCCACAGCCGCCAAGCGCTATCGCGGCGAGCACCGCCATACTCATGGTCTTCACTTTGAGCCCCCCGGCCGTTCTAGCCGGGGCGAGCAAAACCTAAGGTTGCGATTGGGTCAAGCTGTCACTGCCCACGCCGGGAGGCTGCCAACGTGTGAACCGCCTCCTCGCCGGCGCGGAACAACGCCTTGGCCTTGTTGATGCACTCGTCTTGCTCGGTCGGCGGGTCGCTGTCGTAAACAATGCCGGCGCCGGCCTGCACCATCATGCGGCCATCCTTTACCAGAGCCGTGCGGAGCACGATGCATGTATCGGTCTCTCCATTGGCTCCGAAATAGCCGATGCAGCCGCCGTAAGGGCCCCGCTTGTCCTTCTCCAGTTCGTCGATGATCTCCATGGCGCGGACCTTGGGTGCTCCCGAAAGGGTACCGGCCGGAAATCCCGCCGCGACCGCGGCAAGGGCGTCGTGACGCCGATCGAGATCGCCCTCGACGTTCGAAACGATGTGCATGACGTGGCTGAAGCGCTCGATGAAAAAGCTGTCGGTCACCTTGACGCTGGCGATCTTGGCGACCCGACCGACATCGTTGCGGCCGAGATCCAACAGCATCAGGTGCTCGGCCCGCTCCTTGGGATCGGCAAGGAGTTGGCCGGCCAGCGCTTCGTCTTCAGCAGCCGTTGCGCCGCGCGGCTTGGTGCCGGCGAGCGGACGGATGGTGACCTTGCCGTCGCGCACCCGCACGAGGATTTCCGGGCTCGAACAGACGATCTGGAAGTCGTTGAAGTCGAGGAAGCACAAGTAGGGTGAGGGGTTCACGCGCCTCAGCGCCCGGTAGAGCGACAGCGCTGGAAGCGGGAAGGGCGCCTCGAAGCGCTGCGACAGCACGACCTGGAAAATGTCGCCGGCGCGAATATATTCCTTGGCCTTCTCCACCATGGCTTGGAATTCCTGCGGCGTGGTGTTGGACACCGCTTGCGGAATTTCGACGCCATGGAGTTCCGCTCTTGCATCATGCGCTAAGGGCTCGTCGAGGGCCGCCATGGCGGTCTCCAGCCGCTCGACGCCGGCCTCATAGGCGGCCTTTGCCGTGACCCCCGGGCGAGGCCGGACAGGGGTCACAAGCGTCAGCTCGTCACGCACGGAATTGAAAACGGCCATGATTGTAGGCCGCACCAGCACCGCGTCAGGGACGTGCAGGCGGTCAGGATTAGCCGGCGGCAACCGCTCCATCAGCCGCACCATGTCGTAGCCAAGATAGCCGAAGACGCCGGCCGCCATGGGCGGCAGATCCGCCGAGAGCGCGATGGCGCTCTCGGCGATGAGCGCCCGCAGGCTATCGAGCGGCGGCCGCGCATCGGCCACGAAGGCATTAGCGTCGATTAGAGCTTGGCGGTTGATCTCCGCGCGGCCGTTCTCGCAGCGCCAGACGAGATCGGGGCGCAGCCCGATCATAGAATAGCGGCCCCGCATCGCTCCGCCCTCGACGGATTCCAGCAGGAACGCCGGCCCGCCGGCGGCGTGCGCCGCCAACTTCAAGTAGGCCGCCACAGGCGTTTCGAGGTCGGCGACGAGCTTCGCGGTCAGAACGCACGGACGCCCTGCCGCATAGGCGGCCGCGGCTCCATCGAAGGCGGGACTGACAAGCATGACGGGTCAGTTGTCTGCGCTGCCGCCCAGAGCGGTCTTCAGCGCTTGCTGGTTGACGGTGATGCCGAGTTCAGTCTGGACCTGGCGCGTATACTCGGAACGGAGATCCTCGATCATGCCAGTCCGCAACTGCTCATCGAACCGCGCCACATCAGGCGACTTCGGGTCGAATGGCGGCATCGTCGCGGACGTGACCTGGAACACCACGCGGTTCTCGCCTTCGTCGAGGGCCACCGTTCCAGCCTTACCCGAGAAGGTGCCGAAAATCTGCGTCACGGCCTCGACCGGCAAGTCCCCCTTCGCCGCGCCTCGCGAAAGGCCGTCGGCTGTCTTGACCTCCTGTCCGGCGTCGGCCGCAACCGCGGCGAAGGCCTCGCCTTTGCCCAGCCGGGCAACGAACTCGCGTGCCTTGGCGGCGAGCCGCCGCGCCGTCTCATCGGATCGCCAAGCGGAAACCACGGCCTCGCGCACTTCATCAAGCTCCCGGTCACGGGTCGGCTCGACGCCCGCCACATCGAACCACACATAGCCGTTGTCGCCCGAGCGGATCGCCTCGTTGTCGGCTCCAACGTCGGACGCGAAGGCAGCCCTCAGAAGGGCAGTTTGCTCTGGCAGATCCTCAATCGGCTTGTCCGATTTGTCGTGGCCATTCTTGTCGATGGCTTCGATCGAACGCAGCGGCAGCCCGAGTTCGGGCGCGATCTGCTGGAGCGATTTGGCGGCGGCCCGCTGGTCTTCGATCTTGTCGTGAAGATCGGCCACACGCGTGCGCGCCTTCTCGGTCGCTACGTCGCGTTTCACCGCCCCCACCACCTCTTCGAACGGCTTGACGCTTTCGGGCTCGATGGCGTCCACCCGCACAATGACCGGTCCGAAACGGCTCGCCACCGGCGCACTCGTGCCGCCAAGGGGCAACGCGAACGCGGCATCGCGCACCGCCGGATCGATGACCTCGGCCTTGGCCAAGGTGCCGATCTCAAAGTCCTTGGGATTGAGGTTGCGTTCTTTGGCAATGTCCTCGAACGTCGCCCCGCCCTTGAGCTTCTCCGAAGCCGCCTGCGCCTCTTCCTGACTGACAAATGACATCTGTTGAAGCTTGCGCTTCTCGGCTGAGCCATACTTGCTCGCCTTGTCTTTCTCGTAGCGTTCCCGCGCCTCGGAGTCGGAAACCTCGTCGGGCCTCGCGAGCGTTGCTGGGGTCGCGGCAAGCACGACGAGCTTGCGATATTCAGGCGCGCGGAAGCTCGACTTGCGCTCCTCGAAATACGTCTTCAGCGTCGCTTCGTCTGGCGGCTCGATGGTGCCGGCACTCGCCGCCGGGAGGACAAAGTAACTGGCGCTGCGCCGTTCGGCGGCGTGGCGGAACGCCGCCTCGCGAACAACGAGGGGCGGCGCGAAGCCTCCGGTCAAAGCATCCAGCAATTGCTGGCGAATGAGCTGCGCGCGTTGATCTCGCACGAAGGTCGCTTCGGTGTAACCGTAGTTCCGCAGGATATCGTCGAACCGCGCCCGGTCGAACTGGCCCGCGAGGTTCTGGAAGGCGGGTGCTTGGGTGATCGATTGCACCACTTTCTCGTTGCTGATGTTGAGGCCGAGCCGGCTGGCGCGCTGGTCGATCGCCGCCTCGTTCACCAGGCGGTTGAAGACCTGGGTGTCAATGCCGAAAGCGCGGGCGCGATCCGGGGTGATCTGCTGGCGAAACTGGCGCGACAGATTTTGGACCTCGGTCTGGTAAGCGTTGCGCATCGTATCTGAGGAGATTTCGATTTTGCCCACCGTGGCGACAGTGTTGCGGCCATAGCCGCGGAAAATATCGCCGATGCCCCAAACGGCAAACGAGAGGATCAAAAAACCAAACAGGACCGCAATAACGATCTTGCCGATCAGGCCCTGGCCGGCCTTGCGCATCCCTTGAAGCATGAAACGGTCTCTACGTTTTGGCGAAATGTAATGGCGAAATGCCGGCCCCGGCGCTTCACCAGCGCGTCAGCGGCCCGAAGGCAGCTGATAATACTGAGCGGCTGGCGTTGCCGCAACAACTGACAAGGCTTTGTTTTGTCGCACGGAAAGCTCGCCGCGAGCGACGCGCCATTCATTGCGGAGGTACCATGCCTCTGCTAGTGCCGGACGATGGGAGAGATCGATGGCAGACAGCCGTCCACGGCCGCTGGTCGCTGGCAACTGGAAGATGAACGGGCTGCGGGCTTCGGCCGCGACGCTGGACGCGATCATTCGGGGCTATGACCCGCCGCTTCAGGGGGAGGTCGACCTCCTCGTTTGCCCGCCCGCTACCCTGATCATGGATTTCGCCGCGCGGGCGGCCGGCCGGCGCGTTGGGATCGGCGCGCAGGACTGCCATGCCGAGGCCGGCGGCGCCTTCACCGGCGACGTTTCCGCCGAGATGATTGCCGATGCGGGAGGGACGGCCGTCATCGTCGGGCATTCCGAGCGCCGTACCCTGCATGGTGAGACCGATGAGCAGGTCCGTGCCAAGGCAAAGGCGGTTCGCCGCGCGCGCCTCATGCCCATCGTCTGCATCGGCGAGACACGCCAGGAGCGTGATGCCGGTAAGGCGCTGGAAGTGGTAGGCGGTCAGCTCAAGGGTTCGATCCCGGACGTCGACGGCGGCCTCGTCGTCGCTTATGAGCCCGTCTGGGCTATCGGCACCGGCCTCACGCCAACCGCACAGGACGTTGAAGATGTTCACACCTTCATGCGCGAGCGACTTCTGGCACGCTTTGGACGCAGCGCCTCGTCGGTCCGGCTCCTCTATGGCGGCTCAGTCAAGCCGGCCAATGCCAGGGAGCTTCTATCGATCGCCAACGTGAATGGGGCCTTGGTCGGCGGCGCGAGCCTCCTGGCAAGCGACTTTCTCGCGATCGCGGCGGCGTATCGCGATTGAGGTTCGACGTTTGCCGCTGACACCTGGTCCGCGGAAAACGTCGTGTCGAGCCTAGTGTGCTGAATTTGAAGTTCGCTACGTTGCTTGGATCACGAACCGAGCGAACTTCAAATTCAAAAAGCACACTAGAATCAATCTTTTCTAGTGTGGCTTATGATTCCGAAATTCGCCGAGTTGTCTTTATTTGGGCCTCCATCGATACGTGGCGAATTTCGGAATCGCCACACTAGTCCCGCGGTTGCGGCACGATACGGATGTAGGGCTTGGGCGACTTCCAGCCGGCCGGATAGATTTTCTTCGCCTCGTCGTCCGAGACGGAGCCGGCGATGATCACGTCTTCGCCGAGCTTCCAGTTCACCGGTGTGGCGACGCGGTGCTTGGCCGTGAGTTGCAGCGAATCCACCACTCTCAGCACCTCGTCGAAATTGCGCCCGGTGGTCATCGGATAGGCGATCATCAGCTTGATCTTCTTGTCAGGCCCAATGACGAAGACGGTGCGCACGGTCTGGTTGTCGGCCGGCGTGCGGCCCTCCGACGTGCCGGCCGTGCTCGCCGGCAACATGCCGTAAAGCTTGGATATCTTCAGTTCCGGATCGCCGATCATTGGGTAGTTGGGCGCCGCACCCTGTGTCTCGCGGATGTCATTGGCCCATTTCTCGTGATTGCCTACCGGATCGACGCTAAGCCCGATGACCTTGACGTTGCGTTTCTCGAATTCCGGTTTGAGCTTGGCCATGTAGCCGAGCTCGGTGGTACAGACAGGAGTGAAGTCCTTCGGATGCGAGAAGATCACACCCCAGGAATTGCCGAGCCATTCATGGAAGCGGATCTTGCCTTGCGTCGTCTCCGCATCGAAATCCGGCGCCGTTTCACCTATCTGCAATGCCATTGGAAGCTCCCCGTTTCACGGTTGTCCACATGGACATCCGATGCTCTCCGCGCAAGCCTTACTGTAGCCCTGGATTCGGGCGCGAAAACGGCTCAAAACACAGTGCCCGGCGGGGAATAAGGTGGCGCTAACGCTTTGGTCCGAGTTGCTTTGATCTGCCGCGCCACCATGTTAAAGGCGCGGCCAGAACTCCACTGGCCATTCTCGAGGTCATCTCCGGCGTGCGCCGAAGGCCGGGTCCGAAATCATGCAGACCGTACTGATCGTCATCCATCTGCTGATCGTCATCTTTTTGGTCGGCTTCGTCCTGCTGCAGCGTTCCGAGGGCGGTGGTCTCGGCCTCGGCGGCGGTTCGAGCGGGGTTTCAGGCTTCATGACGGGGCGGGGCCAGGCGAACGTCCTGACCCGCACGACCATGTACCTGGCCATCGGGTTCTTTCTCACCAGCATGGTTCTGGCTTGGCTTGCCGGTTCGACCCGGAAGCCCACTTCGATCCTCGATAGCGCGGGCCCAAGCCAGTCGGCGCCGGCCGATGGCGCGGGCAACCTCCTGGAACGGCTGCAGCGGGGGCAGGGCAGCCAGCCGGCCGGGCCTTCCGGCCCGAGCGAGCCGCAGGTGCCGACGCAGCGATGAGGGCAAGTGTCAAAAGGGGCCGGGCAACCGGCCCTTCTCTTTTGTGGCCGACCGCTGGGCGAATTGGGGACAAGTCACAAATCGCCTCGCCGAATCGACCGCAAGCAATTACGCGTAAAGGCCCATGACGCGGTACGTATTCATCACCGGCGGCGTGGTCTCCTCCCTTGGAAAGGGCTTAGCGTCCGCCGCCCTCGGCGCGCTGCTGCAGGCGCGGGGCTACCGCGTCCGCCTGCGCAAGCTCGATCCCTATCTCAATGTCGACCCGGGCACGATGAGCCCCTACCAGCACGGCGAAGTGTTCGTCACCGACGACGGCGCCGAGACCGATCTCGATCTCGGTCACTATGAACGCTTTACCGGTCGGCCCTGCTCGCGCGACGACAACATCACGACGGGGCGCATCTATCTCGACATCATCACCAAGGAACGTCGCGGCGACTTCCTCGGCGGCACTGTGCAGGTCATCCCGCACGTCACCAACGCCATCAAGGACTTCGTCAAGACCGGCAACGAGGGCTACGACTTCGTGCTCGTCGAGATCGGCGGCACGGTGGGCGATATCGAAGGCCTGCCGTTCCTGGAGGCCATCCGCCAGCTCGGCCAGGAGCTGCCGCGCGGCAGCGCCGTCTTCGTCCATCTCACACTCCTGCCGTTCATCCCCTCGGCCGGCGAGCTCAAGACCAAGCCAACGCAGCATTCCGTGGCGGAGCTGCGCTCGATCGGCATCCAGCCTGACATTCTGCTCTGCCGCACCGACAGGCCGATCCCCAAGGAGGAGCGCCGCAAGCTCTCGCTGTTCTGCAACGTGCGGGAAAGCGCCGTCATCGAGGCGCGCGACGTTTCGTCGATCTACGACGTGCCTTTGTCCTATCATGCAGAAGGCCTCGACACCGAGGTGCTCGATGCTTTTGGCATCACCGGCGCCAAGCCGCCCAATATCGTTCCTTGGCAGGCCATCTCGCGGCGCATCCACAACCCCGAAGGCGAGGTGACCATCGCCATCGTCGGCAAATATACCGGCATGAAGGATGCCTATAAGTCCCTCATCGAGGCCTTGACCCATGGCGGCATCGCCAACCAAGTGAAGGTCCATCTCGATTGGATCGAGAGCGAGGTGTTCGAGAACGAGGACCCAACCCCGTTCCTGGAGCACGTCAACGGCATCCTGGTCCCCGGCGGCTTTGGCCAGCGCGGTGCCGAAGGGAAAATTCGCGCGGCGGGCTTCGCGCGTGAACGCAAGGTGCCATATTTTGGCATTTGCTTCGGCATGCAGATGGCGATCATCGAGGCGGCGCGCTCGCTCGCCGGCGTCAAAGGCGCCAACTCGACGGAGTTCGGGCCAACGACCGAGCCGGTGGTCGGCCTGTTGACCGAGTGGCTGCGTGGCAACGCGCTCGAGAAGCGCGTTGCCGGCGGCGACCTCGGCGGCACCATGAGGCTCGGGGCCTACGAGGCACAGCTCGCCGCCGGCACCCGCATCGCAGATATCTATGGTTCGACGCAAATTTCCGAGCGCCACCGCCATCGCTACGAGGTGAACATGGAGTACCGTGGCCGGCTGGAGGGCAAGGGCATGCGCTTCTCCGGCGTGTCTCCTGATGGGGTGCTGCCCGAAACGATCGAGTTCGAGGATCACCCCTGGTTCATTGGTGTGCAGTTCCATCCTGAACTGAAATCGAGACCGTTCGAGCCGCACCCGCTGTTCAAGAGCTTCATCGGCGCCGCCGTGGAGCAATCGCGGCTGGTATGATGGCCGGCCGCCGCTTGGTCGTATCCGAGGTGCCGTATGCCGGCAGGTCTTGCGCAGAGCCGCCGCACGTTGGCGGTGGACGCGTGCTGGAACTCTCTGGTCCTACGTCCTCAATATTCCTGCTGTGGCCGGGGTCTTCGTGCTCGGGGGCTTCTGGGTCTGTTGAACGACGCCGGTAAACCCGTCAGATAGGGCCATGCTTCGCGATTCATCCGCGAGCGGGACAATTTGACGGAGGTCGCAATGTCGGGAGCCGTCCACAAGGGCTCGTGCGCGTGCGGCGGGGTCACTATCAAGGCCAGAGGTGAGCCTCTCCGGGTCGGGCTCTGCCATTGCTTGACATGCCGTAAGGCACACGCCGCGCCTTTCAACGCCTTTGCCACATTTCCCACGGCAGCGGTGACAATCGAAGGCGGCGACCTCGGCGAGTTCGCAAGCTCCCCGAAGGGGCGGCGGCATTTCTGCCGCCAGTGCGGCAGCCTTGTGTATTCGCAATATGGCCGCGACCACGAGATGGAGCTTTACCTTGGTTCCTTCGATGACACGAGCCTGTGGAATCCGACCTACGAATTGTGGACGATGCGCTGCGAGGCCTGGATGGCGCCTGTCAGCACGGTGCGCGGTCGCTTTGAACGCGATCCACCGCCGCGAAACTGATCGGTCGCCGGGTCAGGTCGCCCGGGTAGCAGAGCCCATTGGCCACGCCTGGGGCGGGCTGTAGGTTCAGGGCGCGCGCCCGCTTTCGCGTGGAAGTCCGCCCGGCTGGAGTTCATGCCCCGCGCCATCGATCATCTGGTCCTCGCCGTGCACGACCTCGATACCGCCGGCGCCTTTTACGAGCGCATGGGTTTCATGGTCGGCGCGCGCAATCGCCATCCGTGGGGGACGGAGAATCGCCTCATCCAGCTCGAAGGCACCTTCTTGGAGCTCGTGACCGTCGCCACGCCGGCGAGAATCCGGCCGCACCGTCCGGGTCACTTCAGTTTTGGTGCGTTCATCCGTGAGACCCTGTCGCGGCGAGACGGCTTCGCCATGCTGGTTCTGACCTCGCGCGACGCGAAAATCGACGCGCGCGGTTTTGCCAAAGCCGGCATCGGCGATTTCAAGTCGTTCTTCTTCGAACGGCGTGGCCGCAGGGCCGACGGCAGCATAACGCATGTCGCTTTTTCGCTTGCCTTCGCGACCAACGAAGGCGCGCCGCAGGCTGGCTTTTTTGTCTGCCAGCACCATAATCCGGAGAACCTTTGGGATGCGGCGCTGCAGCAGCACGCCAATGGCGCGCTCGATGTGGCATCCGTCGCCATGGTGGCGGACAATCCCACCGACCACCATGTGTTCCTGTCGGCCTTCACCGGCGAGCGCGAGCTGCACGCCAGCTCTCTCGGTATCTCGGTGGCCTTGGAGAGGGCTCGCGTCAACGTCGTCACTCCGAGCGCGGCCTTTGCGCAGTACGGCATCATTGCGCCTGACGAGCCACAGTTCATCGGGCTGTCCGTCGCGGTGCGCGATACCGAAGCGCTGCAGCACCGGCTGAGGAATGCCGGCATCCCGTTCGGCGTGGTGGCCGGCCGCCCGGTGGTGGCGCCGGCGCACGCGTTCGGGACAGCTATCGCCTTCGAGGCGGCGGCAGGGTAAATTCGATTCTCCTGAACAGTCCTGGGGAGCTGACCGTGATCGCCTCGATTGCCGGCCTGCCGGCCTTCCTGCTGTATTTCGTTGTCGGGCTCGCCCTGACTGCCGCCTTTCTGGCGGTCTACAACCTGACCACGGCGCATAACGAGTTCGCCCTCATTCGCAACAACGTGCCGGCGGCCGCCGTCTCGCTGGGACTCAGTCTTGTGGGCTTTGCGTTTCCGCTGTCGAAGGCTTTGTCGCAGGCCGGGAGCGTCGTTGACTTCCTCATATGGGGGCTTGTGGCGTTGATCGTGCAGATCGCCATCTATTGGCTCGTCCGCCTGATCATACCCAATATCTCGACCCGCATTCGAGTCCGGCGAACTGGCGGCTGCGTTGTTCCTCGGCTCCGCGTCGCTCGCCGGCGGCATGATCAATGCCGCCTCGATGACCTATGCGCCCTGACGGGATCCGGTGACGTGAAACGCTCGACAACCGTCTCCCTCGTGCTGCTTGGGGCCGCTGGACTGACCATCTATGCGCTGAGCCGTTCCGGCGGCGACACGGAGGCTAGCCCCTTCCGCTCGGTCGACGAATGCCGCAGTTCCGGCCGCGACGCCAAGGGCTGCCAGGACGGCTACGACGACGCCCTGCGCCTGCACGAGACCAATGCCCCGCGCTTTGAATCGCAGAACGATTGCGAGAGGGACTACGGCAGCGGCAAGTGCACGACGATGCAGGGACGCAATGCCAGCGGCAACTTGGCTTCGTATTTCGTGCCGGCGCTGGCCGGGTTTGCCGTCGCGCGCGCCCTGTCGAACCAGCAGGGGCGGCCCGCCGTGCAGCCGCTCTATAATTGTCCCCCTGAACGGCAGCGGTCCGACGGCACCTGTTACAACACGTCTTCTGGCCGATCTTTCTACTCCTATCTCGGCAGCAGCAGCTCGAGCGGCTCCAGCTGGTGGAGCTCGCGCAGCTCCGGCGCCTACGTGCCGAGCAGCGGTTTTTCGCGCTCGAGCAGCCCCGCCGTCGTGTCGCGCGGCAGCTCGGTGTCGTCGGTATCGCGAGGCGGCTTCGGGTCCACCGGGCGCTCGTTCTCGTCGTCGTCGAGCTGAACGATGCGGCGCGTTGCCTGCCGCGAACGGCCGGATTGGCGACAGACCGCGGAGGCCGAAGGCTTTGTGTTTCACTCGCCGGGAGGTGAGCCCTACTGGGACGAGACAGGCTACTACTCCTTCACGTTAAGGGAGATCGAGGAGGCGCTTGAGGCTCCGACCGCCGAGCTCCATGAAATGGGCTATGAGATCGTCCGCCGTGCCATGGGCGACGAGAGCATTTTGGCACGCCTGCAGATTCCACAGAGCGCTTGGGACACGATCGCCAACAGCTACAATCGCCGCGAGCCCAGTCTCTATGGGCGCTTTGACCTCGCCTATGACGGCCGCGGGCCAGCAAAGTTGCTCGAATACAATGCCGACACGCCGACGTCTCTTTACGAGGCGGGCTATTTCCAATGGGGCTGGCTCGAGCAGTCGATGGCGAACGGCACGCTGCCCAAGGACGCGGACCAGTTCAATTCGATCCACGACAAGCTCATCGCCGCTGTCGGTCGCATCTGCGAAGGTGAGCCGCTGCATCTGACGGCAATGTCGGGGGAGATCGAGGACCGGGGCACAGTGGGCTATATCGAGGATTGTGCCCGCCAGGCCGGCCTCGAAACCGGCTACATCGATCTTGAGTCGATTGGACTTTCCGGCGACGGCCGCTTTGTCGACCTGGACAATCGGCCGATCGCCCGCCTCTTCAAGCTGTACCCGTGGGAGTGGATCTTCGCTGACGAGTTTGCAAAGGCCATTCCCAAGTCGCCGACGCGCTTCATCGAGCCCGCCTGGAAGGCGATCTTATCCAACAAGGGGCTTCTGCCTCTGCTGTGGGAGTTGGCGCCCAATCATCCCAACCTGCTGCAATCCTATTTCGAGACCGACTCGCGCAAGTCGGCGCTTGGCCCCACCTACGCTCGCAAGCCGCTCTATTCGCGCGAGGGCGCTAATGTCACGCTGATACGGCGCGGCGAGGTCGTGGACACCGACGAAGGTCCTTATGGCGCGGAGGGCTTCGTGCGCCAGGCGCTTGTGGAGCTGCCGCATTTCGATGGCAACTACGCGGTGATCGGCAGTTGGATCGTCGGCGAGGAGCCGGCTGGCATGGGCATCCGCGAAGATAAGACCCCCATCACCAAGAATACGTCGCGCTTTCTGCCGCACGCCATCGTCGGCTAACCGTCCTGGTCGACGAAGACGCCCTCGCTTCGCGGCCCCGAAGCCGCTATAGGCGGCCCATGAATGCGAGCACCGACCTCCGGCCCAACCCCGTCGTCACGGTGGCCAAGGTCACGATCGGCAACGCGCTGCCGTTGGCGCTGATCGCCGGGCCGTGCCAGATGGAGAGCCGCGCCCACGCCCTGGAAATGGCGTCGGCGCTCAAGGAGATCGCCGGGCGCGTCGGCATCGGCTTCGTCTTCAAGACGTCGTTCGACAAGGCCAACCGCACGTCGCTCACGGCGGCGCGCGGCCTTGGGCTCAAGGCCGCGATCCCTGTTTTTCGCGGAGGTCCGCGAGACGCTCGGCCTGCCGGTGCTCACCGACGTGCACGGCATCGAGCAATGCACCCCAGTGGCCGAGGTGGTGGACGTGCTGCAGATCCCCGCTTTCCTGTGCCGCCAGACCGACCTCGTCGTGGCGGCGGCAGAGACCGGGCGTGTCGTCAACGTCAAGAAGGGCCAATTTTTGGCGCCGTGGGACATGCGTAACGTGGTGGCCAAGATCACCGCCGCCGGAACGGGCAACCGCAATGTGCTGGTGACGGAGCGCGGCGCCTCCTTTGGCTACAACACGCTGGTGTCCGACATGCGCGCGCTGCCCATCCTGGCCGAGACAACGGGCGCGCCGGTGATTTTCGACGCGACCCACTCCGTCCAGCAGCCGGGCGGGCAGGGGGCCTCGTCGGGCGGCGAGCGGCGCTTCGTGCCGGTCCTGGCCCGCGCCGCGGTCGCCGTCGGAGTTGCTGGCGTATTCATCGAGACACACCAGGACCCCGACAAAGCGCCCTCCGACGGTCCCAACATGGTACCGCTCAAGGAAATGGAGGCCCTCCTCAGGGACTTGGTTGCCTTCGACAAGCTGGCCAAGGCGAGAGGCTGAAAGCTTTCGCAGAGATTACCGGCCAGCCGGTGAATCCACCTTCTTCCTCAAGGGGCAATTCAAACTTTTCTGCCAGATATCCAGGCGTTCCACGTCTAGGGGCCGCTTATGATGCGCTTGGCACTGGCTGCATTATTCATGTTCGCCGCGATGGCTTTCTTGGTCTGGGACAGCGCGCCTGGGCTATGGCGAGACTATCAGGCCAAGGATCAGTTCATTCCGGCATCGAACGCGCAGATCACCAAAGCGAAATGCACGAACTATGCGGTCTTTGTTGCCAATCGCTGCGCCGTCGATTTCACAACCAATAGCTCGAAGAACACCCAGGAAGTGAGCTTCTGGCGGCTGGGCCGCGCTGATGAAGGCAGGGTACGTCTCGTCCAGAACGCTCGCGAACCGCGAATGTTTTCGACCGACGTGGCGGTTGCGAGCCTCGGCAACCGAACCGCCTTCGTGGTCGTGGTCGTCCTGTTCTTTTCGGTGGCGCTGCTTGGCTGCTCGAAGAAGCTCAGCGCCCCTGACGCGGTCGCGGCAAGCTGATATGCAGCGGCATACTTTCGCTGCCGGGCGATGCGTTGGTAAGTGTTGGCGCCCATAGCTCAGCGGTCGCCCGCGCCGATCGCGGGGCCATTCTTCGAGGATCCCATCATGCCGGTGATCATGGCCATCCTGGGTGCAATCTTCCTGGGCCTATTTTACTGGCTGATGTGGGGGCAGGGGCTCGAATATATTGAGCACCGATGGACGTCGGCGCGCAAACGCCGTTCCGAAGCGGAGACGCGAGCCAAGACGCTCGAGAGCCAGCAGATGGCGCCGCTGCGCGCTATCGACGATGCGCGCGACGCTGCCGTCGTGCTCATGATCCTGATCGGCCGCATCCGGGGCGTCCTGACCCCTGAGCAGCAAAAGGCGATCGAAGACGAGATGCGCCGCGTCCTTGATCTCGAAGGCGAGATCACCGCGCGCTTCCTCTATGCCCAATTTGCCGCCGAGCAGGTGCAGGACTTCGAGAAGGCGCTCGATGGTCTCGCCCCGCTGTTGCGCGAAAAGCTCGGGGCGCGCGAGCGCACTGACCTGCTTGCCATGCTGGAGGTGGTCGCCAAGGTGCACAGCGGTCCGACCCACGAGCAGGACAAGGCGCTCGGCCATGTGACGCGGCGCTTGCGCCAGCATGCATAAGAAAAATCCGCTAGCCTCTCGCCCGATACGTCCCTACTCCCTGCTCGGGCAGCCAGACACCCGACGGCAGCCGGCCGGTCTGCCAGAACACGTCAATGGGGATGCCGCCACGCGGATACCAGTAGCCGCCGATGCGCAGGAATTTCGGCTTCAGCGTCTGGGCGAGCCGCTTGCCGATGCCAACCGTCGTGTCCTCGTGGAAGCCGCCGTGATTGCGGAAGGACGCCAGATAGAGCTTCAGCGACTTGGATTCGAGTAGCCACTTGCCCGGCACGTAGTCGATCACCAGGGTGGCGAAATCCGGCTGGCCGGTCACCGGGCAGAGGCAGGTGAATTCCGGCGCCGTGAAACGCGCGAGGTAGTGGGTGTCGGCATGCGGGTTGGGCACCCGGTCGAGCACCGCCTGTTGCGGCGACGCGGGCCACACCGTGCGCTGTCCGAGCTGCAGTTTGCGTTTGGCCATGTGTCTATCCTCGCGGCGCTCACGGTTTTCTGGCTTCCAGCCACACGTGCTTGCGCATGGTGGGGGGCAGGATGAAATCGGTGAAGCCGGTGGCGTTGTTGAAAGCGAGCGCGACGCGTTGCAGTGGGTTCTTCCGCTTCATGCTCTCGTAGGTCATGTCGGTGGTGAAGAGCCGCAGCTTCGTAAGCCCCAGCGCCTTGGCCACGAAGCCCATCTCGGACACCGTCATCTCGCGGTAATGGCCGAAATACGGGTTGCCGTTCATGAAATAGTCGGCATAGCTCTCGTGCGGCGTACGTCCGCCGAGCACCCGCAGGCGCATCTCGACGCGCGCCACGTTGGGAACGGAGAGGCACAGCCGCCCGCCGGGCTTCAGCGCCGCGACCATACCTTCGAGCACCGGTTTCGGCGATTGCGGAAAATGCTCGATGGTTTCGTATGCGCATGTCACGTCGTAGCGGGCCGTCGGCAGCGCTGCCGAAAAAACGTCCTGCCTGTCGATCGTGATGCCGAGCTTGTCGAAGAGCTCGAGGCGCCGCAGTGTCTTGTCACGAAAGCCGCCGATCTGCAGATGCGCCACGTCGAGGTAGGGGAGGGTATCGACGACGGTAATGTCCATGCCCATCAGCTTCAGCACGACGAGATAGAGCGAGATCGATCCACCCACGTCGCACAGCGATCCTCCGGGCTCGGCCACTAGAGCCGCGCAGAGCTGCATGCGCGGACTGACCTCGGCCTCGTCGCCTGCTTTGGCGACAGCCTCTCGGCAAGCCGCCACGAAGGCGGCCCGGTCGATACTTCGCGCGGCAAGGACGCGGGCGACGCGGGGGTGCATGGCTCTTCCAGTTTGGGTCTTCATAGGCGGGGAGAGGCGGGGGCGTCCACCGGGGTTGCAAGGTCGGCAGCGACGCGCCACAAGGCGCCCACCCGGCCGAGGGCGGAGTCGCCGCCGCGCTTGGGAGCTTGAGGGACCAAGCATGACCGCCATCACCAACATCGTCGCGCGCGAAATCCTCGACAGCCGCGGCAACCCCACGGTCGAGGTCGATGTGACGCTCGAGGAGGGCTCGTTCGGCCGCGCCGCGGTGCCGTCGGGCGCCTCCACCGGTGCGCACGAGGCTGTCGAGCTGCGCGATGGCGACAAGAAGCGCTACGGGGGCAAGGGGGTCCGCAAGGCGGTCGAGGCGGTCAACCGCGATATTTTTGACGCCCTCGGCGGCATGGATGCGGAGGACCAGGCCAAGATCGACGCAACGATGATCGGCCTCGACGGCACGCCCAACAAGAAGAAGCTCGGCGCCAACGCCATCCTCGGCGTGTCGCTCGCCGTTGCCAAGGCAGCGGCGCAAGCGAGCGGCCTGCCGCTCTATCGCTACGTGGGGGGCACCACGGCGCGGGTGCTGCCGGTGCCGATGATGAACATCGTCAACGGCGGCGTGCATGCCGACAACCCCATCGACTTCCAGGAATTCATGATCATGCCGGTCGGCGCCAAGAGCTTCGCCGAGGGTCTGCGCATGGGTGCGGAGATTTTTCAGACACTAAAGGGCGCACTGAAGAGCGCCGGCCACAACACCAATGTCGGCGACGAGGGTGGCTTCGCGCCCAACCTGCCGACCGCCAAGGCCGCTCTCGACTTCATCATGAAGGCCATCGGCAGCGCTGGCTACAAGGCGGGCAAGGACGTGGTGCTGGCGCTCGATTGCGCCGCCACCGAGTTCTTCAAGAAGGGCGCCTATGTCTACGAGGGCGAGGGCGCCACGCGCGACAGCAAGGCGCAGGCGAAATATCTCGCGGCGCTGGTCGGCGACTATCCGATACTGTCCATCGAAGACGGCATCGCGGAGGACGATTGGGATGGCTGGAAGCTCCTGACCGACATGATCGGCAACAAATGCCAGCTCGTCGGCGACGACCTGTTCGTCACTAACGTGACGCGGCTCGCGGAAGGCATCGAGAAGGGCGTCGCCAACGCCATCCTTGTCAAGGTCAACCAGATCGGGACGCTGACCGAGACCTTCGCGGCCATCGCCATGGCGCACCGGGCCGGCTACGCGGCCGTCATGTCGCATCGTTCAGGCGAGACCGAGGACGCGACGATCGCCGATCTCGCGGTGGCGTCCAATTGCGGGCAGATCAAGACCGGCTCCCTGGCGCGCTCCGACCGCACGTCGAAATACAACCAGCTGTTGCGCATCGAGGAGGAACTCGGCGACCAGGCGCTCTATCCGGGGCGCGGAGCCCTGAAGGCGTAGCTGACACGCTCATTGCCCCGCCGTTTTCGCGGGCGTCGAACCGCTTCCACCGTCGATTGGGCTGAAAGGGCTGCCGGCATTGACAGCCTCCGTTCGCGCCGGCTCAGATTGAGGGCGACGCAATCCGAGGCGCTACGACATCGCCGGCGCGCCGGCGCCCTGCTCCCCTGATCTGGCTGGGCCGTCGCCGGTGGGCGGTGCCCGCGAAAAACGGAGGCAAGCTATGATCCCCAAACTTCTTGCGTCTCTCGTGACCTTCGTGGGCTTGGTGGCGGGCGCGGCAGCGCAAAGCCCGATCTACAAGATTTCGCCCGAGCTCGAACAGGCGGCGCTCAAAGAGGGCAAGCTCGTCTATTACACGTCGATCGATGTGAAAGTGGCGGAGGAGTTGGCGAAGGCCTTCGAGAAGCGCTATCCGGGCATAAAGGTGCAAGTCGAACGGAACGGCGCGGAGCGTCAGTTCTCCAAAATCGGCCAGGAATACGCGAGTAACATCTTCAACGTCGACACGGTCAATAGCTCGGACGCGGCGCATTTCATTTATTGGAAGCGGGAGGGCTGGCTGGCGCCGGCTCTGCCTGAGGAGGTCGCCCAGCGCTATCCTGCGGGCTCCTACGATCCTGAAGGCCACTATGCGCCGATGCGCGCCAGCCTCAGCGTCATCGCCTACAATACGACGCTTGTGCAGCCGGCAGACGCTCCAAAGGGCTTCAAGGATCTGCTCGATCCCAGGTGGCGCGGCAAGATGGTCAAGGCGCATCCGGGGTATTCAGGTACGATCCTCACGGCCACATACCAGATCGCCCGCGAGCTCGGCTGGGAATATCTCCAGAAGCTCGCCGCCCAGCAGGTCATGCAGGTGCAGTCGTCGACCGAGCCGCCGCGTAAGGTCGTGGCCGGCGAGCGCCCGGTCATGGTGGACGGCAACGAGTACAACGTCTTCCTTGAAAAGGCCCGCGGAGCACCAATCGAGATCGTGTACCCGACTGAGGGCACGCCCCTCGTGATCGGTCCGTCCGCGGTCATGAAGAATGCCAGCAACCCGAATGCAGCGCGCCTGTTCCATGCCTGGACATTCACGCGTGAAGCCCAGCAGCTCGCCATCGAGGTGGGCGGCCTGCGGTCGTTCCATCCGGACGCCAAAGAGCCGCCCGGTCGCACACCGCTCTCCGCCATAAGGCTGATGAAGGACGATCCAGCCGCGGTCGATCAACAGGTCGAAGACGTCAAACGTCGGTACCTGCTGTACTTCAAGACCTGAAGGCGATGGCCGTACGCGGAACGACGGTTCGGATGACCGGTTTGGCCGCGGCCCGACGCTTCGACATTTCCGGTCCGGTCCTGGGCATGACCGGCTTGTTCCTCGCCGTCCTCATCCTCATGCCGATTGGCTGGCTCGTGGCCCTTGCGAGCGTCGACCGTGCAGGGCGCCCGTCGCTCGCCAACTTTCTCGCACTCGTCGAAGATCCCACACTGCAAGAGCCGCTCGTTACGACCTTCACCCTGTCTTTTCTCGTCGCGGTCTTCGCGACACTCGCGGCAACACCCCTGGCATGGCTGGTGGCACGCACTGATTTGCCGCTGCGCCAGATCGTCCGTGTCTTGGTGACGGCAAGCTTCGTGACGCCGCCATTCCTCGGTGCCATTGCCTGGGAGATCCTGGCGGCGCCGAACAGCGGCATCCTGAATCGCATCTGGCGGGACCTCACGGGGGCGAGCGAGCCACTGCTCAACATCTACACGTTCGCCGGCCTGGTCTTCGTCATGGCCTGCTACACCGCGCCGTACGTTTTCATCGTGCTCAGCACGGCTCTCGAGCGGATTCCGGCGGAGCTCGACGAGGCCGCCCGCATCCTCGGTGCCAGCCGTTGGCGCACCGCCTTCGCGATCACCCTTCCTCTCGTAATGCCGGCGCTCCTCGCCGGCGCATTGGTTGCCTTTCTGCAGGCGATGATCCTGTTTGGCTCTCCCGCCATTCTCGCAATTCCAGCGGGTTTTCACACCGTGACCACCAAGATCTACGCCTTGTTTCAGTTCCCGCCGAAGCCGCAAATTGCGGCCGCCGCCGCCGTTCCGCTTTTGCTCGTGACCATCCTTCTGTTGTGGCTCCAGGCCCGCATTCTCGGGCGGCGCGGCTTCACCGTGCTCGGCGGCAAAAGCAGCGCCCCGCACCTTCTGCCGCTTGGACCGTGGCGGTGGCCGCTGCTGGCCGTCGTTCTCGTGGCGCTCGCGCTTCCGCTCTTTCTGCCCTATGGGGCACTCGTGAAGGCGGCCATTTCGCAGGTGCCGTCGGGACCATTCGATCCAGCCAACTTGACGCTGGAGCACCTTGCCTTTGTGTTTGTCGAGTTTTCTCAGACCAGGCGCGCCTTCACCAACACCTTCGTGCTCGCGCTCGCCACAGCCTCGATCGGCACGGCCCTGGCGTTCG
Organism: uncultured Alphaproteobacteria bacterium; assembly: GCA_963812775.1. Classification (GTDB taxonomy): domain Bacteria; phylum Pseudomonadota; class Alphaproteobacteria; order Rhizobiales; family Beijerinckiaceae; genus CAWEWH01. The sequence goes on along the minus strand of CAWEWH010000007.1, from coordinate 784,145 downwards.
TGATCGCCTACCAGGCGGCACGGCGCGAGGACCTTGGAGGGCGGGCGCTCGAATTGCTTGCCACCGCACCGCTCGCCATTCCAGGGATCGTCCTGGGCGTTGGGCTCTTTCTCGCCTACACCCGCGGCCCCGTTGTCCTCTATGGCACCCTCTGGGTGCTCTTCTTCGCCTTTCTCACCATCGAGCTTCCGGCGGCATTCCAGCAAATGCGCGCCGCGTTTCGCGGGCTTCATCCCGAATTGGAGGAGGCCTCGCGCATTCTTGGGGCGACGCGCCTCATTACGCTGCGGCGCGTCACCGCTCCGCTATTGAAGGGCGGCTTGGTTGCGGGATGGTGCGTGATCTTCGTCGGTGTCGTGCGCGAACTTTCGGCGGCCGTGATCCTGTCGTCGTCGAACACCAAGGTTCTCTCGGTGGTGATCTTCGATCTCAACGAGAGCGGCAATGTCGGCGCGATAGCCGTGATCGGCGTCACCATGCTGATCGTGACGTTTGCCGTCATCGGATTTGCGCACTGGATCTCCGGCTCCGGCCTACGGCTGCGAGAGACCTGATGCCGGCCGCGGCTTCCTTTCGCACCTGCCGACGCCGTCCTCAGTCCCTAACGCCCCCTTAACCACGCTCCGGCAAGGTGCCTTATGGTCGTCCGTAAGCGCCTGCGTTCCGTCCTGCTGCCGCTCGCCCTCTATGCCGCCTCGGGCAGCATCGCAGCCTATTTCGTTTCGAATGCCCATCACGGACAGCGCGGGCTTGAGGCCAAGCGCCAATTCAAGGCTCAGATGCTGATGCTCAATGCCGAGCTTTCCACGCTCAGGGAGGAGCACGCCACCTGGGAGCGCCGCGTCGCCCTTATGAACGGCGGCGGGATCGACCGCGACCTTCTGGAAGAGCAAGCGCGCGTCATGTTGGGTCGCGTGCACCGCAACGACGTGGTCATCATGCTGGGATCGCCGTCCGGTCGCGCGGCAAGTAACTGAAATCTAGTTCACTTCAAAAACACCTATCTATTCAAAAAGATGTCGCTCACCTCGACCTCAAGCTTGGGCTCGCTTTGAACCCGATCATGGGTTACATCTGGCACAAACATACGTGGAGGCCGTTCTATGGCTGTCGCCGCCCGCAAAGCGTCCAAGCCCGTGAAGAACGATCCGATCCCCGCCCTCGCCAAGGATGAAGAGCTCTCCGCCTACCGCACGATGCTGCTCATCCGCCGCTTCGAGGAGAAGGCGGGCCAGATGTACGGCATGGGGCTGATCGGCGGCTTCTGCCACCTTTACATCGGCCAGGAGGCCGTTGTCGTCGGCATGCAGATGGCCACCAAGGACGGCGACCAGGTGATCACCGGCTATCGCGACCATGGCCATATGCTGGTGACCGGGATGGACCCCAAGGGCGTCATGGCGGAGCTGACCGGACGCCGCGGCGGCTACTCCAAGGGCAAGGGCGGCTCGATGCACATGTTCTCGCGGGAGAAGAACTTCTACGGCGGGCACGGCATCGTCGGCGCTCAGGTGCCGCTCGGCTCCGGCATCGCTTTCGCCAACCGCTATCGTGGCGAGGACAGTGTCTGCCTGACCTATTTCGGCGACGGCGCCGCCAATCAAGGACAGGTCTACGAGAGCTTCAACATGGCGGAGCTCTGGAAGCTGCCCGTCGTGTACGTCATTGAAAACAACCGCTACGCCATGGGGACGTCGGTGGCGCGCTCCTCGGCGCAGACCGATTTTTCCAAGCGGGGCATCTCATTCAACATTCCGGGCGAGCAGGTGGACGGCATGGACGTGCGCGCCGTCAAGACCGCCGGCGAGCGCGCCATCGCCTTCGCGCGCTCCGGCAAGGGTCCCTACATCCTGGAGATGCAGACCTACCGCTATCGCGGCCATTCGATGTCCGATCCGGCAAAGTATCGCTCACGCGACGAAGTGCAGCGCATGCGCGAAGAGCACGATCCCATTGAGCAGGTACGCCGCCGACTTCTCGAGGAGCACAAGCTCAGCGAAGATGAGTTGAAGGCGATGGACGCGAAAGTGCGCGCCGTCGTCAACGAAGCGTCGGAATTTGCAACCAACGACCCGGAACCTGATCCGTCGGAGCTGTGGACGGATGTGCTGAAGTAGTGTGCCTTCTCCCCGCCACGAAGCACCCGATTTGAACTCATCAAGAGTCCCTCCATGCCGGTTGATGTTCTGATGCCCGCGCTCTCCCCGACGATGGAGGAGGGCAAACTTGCCAAGTGGCTGAAGCAGGAGGGCGACGCCGTAAAATCCGGCAACGTCATCGCCGAGATCGAGACCGACAAGGCCACCATGGAAGTGGAGGCCGTCGACGAAGGCATCCTCGCCAAGATCCTGGTGCCCGACGGCACGGAGCATGTGGCGGTCAACACCCCCATCGCGGTGATCGCCGCCTCGGGCGAAGATGTGTCGAGCGCGGCCTCGCGGGCCGCACCTGCCAAGGCGGATGGCGGCAGTCAGCCGGTGGCCGCCCAGCAGAAGGCGCAGGAATCTGCACCACCCGCCATGGGCAAGGCGCCAGCCGCCGCCAAGGCGCCGTCAGCGGTAGCTCAGCTGCCGCAGCCGGACGCGGAGCCTGAGCCGGAAGTTCCCGAAGGCACCGAGATGGTGACCATGACGGTGCGCGAGGCCTTGCGCGATGCCATGGCGGAGGAGATGCGCCGGGACGAAACGGTCTTCGTCATGGGCGAGGAGGTGGCCGAATACCAGGGCGCCTACAAGGTGACGCAAGGCCTCCTGCAGGAATTCGGCGAACGGCGTGTCGTCGACACCCCGATCACCGAATACGGCTTCGCCGGCCTCGGCGTCGGCGCGGCGTTTGCGGGGCTGCGCCCCGTCGTCGAGTTCATGACCTTCAACTTCGCCATGCAGGCGATCGACCACATCATCAACTCAGCCGCCAAAACCCTCTACATGTCAGGCGGCCAGCTCGGCTGTCCCGTCGTGTTCCGCGGGCCCAACGGTGCCGCCGCCCGGGTGGCCGCGCAGCACAGCCAGGACTTCACGGCCTGGTACTCGCACGTGCCGGGCCTGAAGGTCGTGGCGCCCTACACGGCCTCGGACGCCAAGGGCCTGCTCAAGGCGGCAATCCGCGACAACAACCCGGTGGTATTCCTCGAGAATGAGATTCTCTATGGGCACTCGTTCCCGGTCCCGAAGCTCGACGACTTCATCGTGCCGATCGGCAAGGCGCGCATTGCGCGGCCCGGCAAGGACGTGACCATCGTCGCCTGGTCCATCGGCATGACCTTCGCGCTCAAGGCCGCCGAAGAGCTCGCAAAAAAGCACATCTATGCCGAGATCATCGATCTTCGCACCATCCGGCCCATGGACATGGAGACGGTCATCGCCTCGGTGAAGAAGACCGGACGATGCGTCACGGTGGAGGAGGGCTGGCCGCAATCGGGGGTCGGCGCCGAGATCGCCGCCCGCCTGATGGATGAAGCCTTCGACTACCTCGATGCGCCGGTGAAGCGCGTCACCGGCAAGAACGTGCCCATGCCCTATGCCGCCAATCTCGAAAAACTGGCGCTGCCGAAAGTCGAAGAGGTGATCGCCGCCGCCCGCGCCGTGACCTATCGCTGACGCGCCAGAGGAAAACGTCATGAGTCAGATTTTCGATGCATTGGTCATCCCGCCCGATGCCCTCGACAAGGGGGGCGTCGAGGTGCTGCGGGCGGCCATCATCGACGGCGACCTGCACGTGACACTGCGGCGGGCCTTCGACGATCCGGCCACCTGGGGCGTCCTGCTCGCCGACGTAGCCCGTCATGTCGCCCGCATCTACGCGACGGAGGACAAGAAAAAGGAAGCCGCCACCCTGGCGGAGATCAGCGCCGGCTTCGTGGCGGAAATGAACGATCCCACAGACACCGGCAGCACGCACGCGGTCAACTGAGGAAGCTCGCTATGCCCGTCAACGTGCTCATGCCGGCGCTGTCGCCCACGATGGAGAAGGGCAACCTGACCAAGTGGCTGAAGCAGGAGGGCGACACGGTGAAATCCGGCGACGTCATCGCCGAGATCGAGACCGACAAGGCGACCATGGAGATGGAAGCCGTCGATGAGGGCGTGCTGGCCAAGATCTTGGTGGCGGAAGGCACGCAGGACATTCCCGTCAACCAGCCGATCGCGGTCATTGCGGCGGAAGGCGAGGACGTGAAGGCTGCCGCGGCGAGCGGTGCCGGTGCGCCGAAGCCGGCGACGCCCCCAGCGGCTGCAGCCCCGCCGGCCCCCCCAGTCGCGCCCGCGGAGGGAGGCGAACGACCAGCGGCCGCGGCGGTCGGGAGAAACACGGCCAACGCCGGCCCAGCGGCCGGAGCGCGGACCCCGACCGGCAACGGCCATGATGGTGATGCGGGCCGCATCTTCGCCTCGCCGCTCGCCCGTCGGCTAGCGCGCGAAGCCAACCTCGATCTCGCCAGCATCAACGGCTCGGGGCCGCACGGCCGCATCATCGAGCGTGACGTTCGCGGCGCCGTGAGCGGCGGCACGGCGCGCCAGATGCCCGCCGCAGGGGCGCCGCAACGACCGGGACCCACGCAGGCGCCGGCGCAGCCGCGACCGGTCGTCAGCGGCATGGCCGACCAGCAGATTGCGAAACTGTTCGAGCCTGGCAGCTACGAGGAAATTCCCCACGACTCGATCCGCAAGATCGTCGCCCGCCGCATCACCGAGGCGAAGCAGACGATCCCGCACTTCTATCTGACCATCGATTGCGAGGTTGACGCGCTGCTTGCGGCCCGCGAGGCCATCAACGCTTCGGCGCCGATGAAGGACGGCAAGCCGGCATTCAAAGTGTCGGTCAACGACTTCGTCATCAAGGCGCTCGCCGCCGCCATGATGCGCGTGCCGAACGCCAACGTGACTTGGACCGAGACGGTGATGCTGCGGCACACGCACGCCGATGTGGGCGTCGCGGTCGCCATACCGGGCGGATTGATCACGCCGATCGTACGCAAGGCCGAGACCAAGGGGCTGGCGGCCATCTCGAATGAGATGAAGGACTTCATCGCCCGCGCCAGGAACCGGCGCCTCAAGCCCGAGGAATACCAGGGCGGCACGACGGCCGTGTCCAATCTCGGCATGTACGGCATCAAGGATTTTGCCGCCGTCATCAATCCGCCGCACGCCACGATCCTCGCGGTCGGGGCGAGTGAGAAGCGGGTGATCGTCAAGGATGGCGCGCCTACCGTGGCGACCTTGATGACGGTGACGCTGTCTACCGATCACCGCGCTGTCGACGGGGCGCTCGGTTCTGAGCTCCTCGGCGCATTCAAGCAGTGCATCGAGAACCCGGCGATGATGTTGGTGTGAGATGCCGGACGCGTACGACATCATCGTCATCGGTGCCGGGCCCGGCGGCTATGTCACCGCCATCCGGGCCGCCCAGCTCGGCTTCAAGACGGCCGTCGTCGAGCGCGAGCATCTCGGCGGCATCTGCCTCAACTGGGGCTGCATCCCCACCAAGGCGCTGCTGCGCTCCGCCGAGGTCTTCCACTACATCACCCATGCCCAGGAGTTCGGCCTCAAGGCCGACAATCCGGGCTTCGACGCCAAGGCCGTAGTGGCGCGCTCGCGCGGCGTTTCCAAGCGTCTCAATGACGGCGTCGGCTTCCTGATGAAGAAAAACAAGATCGACGTGATCTGGGGCGAGGCGACGATCACTAAGCCCGGCGAGATCGCCGTCAAGGCCCCGGCAAAGTCGGTGCAAGGCCCGCCCGTTCCGGCCCCCAAGGGCGCGAAGGGCGAGGGCACCTATGCGGCCAAGCACATCATCATCGCCACTGGCGCCCGCCCGCGCGTGCTGCCGGGGCTCGAGCCCGACGGCAAGCTGATCTGGACCTATTTCGAAGCTATGGTGCCGAACACGATGCCGAAGTCGCTCTTGGTGGTGGGTTCCGGCGCCATCGGCATCGAGTTCGCCTCGTTCTACCGGACCATGGGCGTCGAGGTCACCGTCGTCGAAGTGCTGCCGCAGATACTGCCGGTCGAAGACGCCGAGATCGCCGCGCACGCCCGCAAGCGTTTCGAGAAGCAGGGCATCAAGATCCTGACCGGCGCCAAGGTGACGAAGCTCGACAAGGGCGCAAGCGGGGTCATGGCGACCGTCGACGACGGCAAGGCGCAGCAACAAATTGCCGCCGAGCGCGTCATCTCGGCGGTCGGTGTCGTCGGCAATGTCGAGAATCTCGGCCTCGACAAACTCGGCATCGAGCTCGACCGCGGCAGCATTGTCACCGACGGCCTTGGCCGCACCAACGTGGCCGGCATCTACGCCATCGGCGACGTGGCCGGCCCACCGATGCTGGCCCATAAAGCCGAGCACGAGGGCACGCTATGCGTCGAGGCCATCAAGGGGCTCCTCGCCCATCCCCTCGACAAGGCGATGATCCCCGGTTGCACCTATTGCCAGCCGCAGATCGCTTCCGTCGGTCTCACCGAGGCCAAGGCCAAGGGGGAAGGCTACGACATCCGCGTCGGCCGCTTTCCCTTCCTTGGCAACGGCAAGGCCATCGCGCTCGGCGAGCCCGATGGCCTGGTGAAGACGATCTTCGACAAGAAGACCGGCAGGCTACTCGGCGCCCATCTGGTTGGTGCCGAAGTGACGGAGTTGATCCAGGGCTTCGTCATCGCCATGAACCTGGAGACCACGGAGGAGGAGCTGATGCACGCCGTGTTTCCGCATCCGACCCTCTCGGAAGCCATGCACGAGAGCGTGCTCGACGCCTATGGGCGCGTAATCCACGTCTGAACCGCCCGCGGCAACGCTCGCGGTGAACCGCCTCCCCCTTCCGAATAGGGGCTGGATAGGAAAAAATCGCATGCTATAAGCCGAGATGGTTGCGGGGCCGCCGGGGGGCGCTCAAGCAAACGCGTCATTTGGAGGCATTGATGACTCCTGCTCTCATTCTGGTCGGCGCCGACAAGGGCGGCGTCGGCAAGACCACGATCAGCCGGGCACTTCTCGATTTCTTCGCCGGGCGCAATATTCCCACCCGCGCCTTCGATTCCGAGGCGCCGCGCGGCGCCTTGAAGCGCTTTCATCCGGACCAGACCGAGATCGTCGACCTCACTCAGGCGAGCGACCAGATGCGCGTCATCGACACCTTGGAGACTGCCGACTTCAAGGTGACCGTGGTCGACGTTCGCGCCGGCCAGCTCGGCTCGACCCTCGCGGCACTGCGCGACACCGGCTTCCTCGATGCAGTACGCGACCGGGAGTACAATCTCGGCCTTTTCCACATCCTCGGACCCTCGATCTCCTCCCTCAGCGAGATCGCCGCCACGCAGCCGTTCGTCAACGATGCGCACTATTTCCTGGTCAAGAACCACATCAACGACACGACCTTCTTCGAGTGGGATCCGGCCACCTACAAGACCTATTTCAACAAGGTGAAGAGCGCTGTCGACGTGACGATTCCGAAGCTCAACGAACTCGCCTACGAGCAGGTCGAGCTGTGCGGCGTGCCGTTCTCGGAATTCATCGAGAACAAGGGGAGCGAGGGCAAGCCGGGAAATAATTCTTTCGTGCTGCGAGGCTACGTGCGCACGTGGATGCGCAACGTCGTGTCCGAGTTCGAGCGTATCAAGGTCACGGACTTGGTGGCGGCCAAGGCGAAAAAGGCTGCTTAGCACAAGCTGCTGGCGTATGATCAGCCGTCGGCGCCAAGGCAAGGTGCCGGCGGGATGACATCAACAGCCATGCAGCGGCCAACGCAGATTTTCCTTGTCTGTTCGCCGTACGCCCGGGTCGGCAAATCGACGACGGCGCGGCTTCTCGGAGACTATTGCGTTTCGCGCGGTCACGACGCGCTGTTGTTCGATACAAACCCTCACGAGCCGGTCCTGCCGCGATTCTTCGGCGAGCGCTGCACCGTTGCCGACCTCGGGACGGCGAGAGGGCAGGTGGCCCTCATCGACCGCATCCTTGTCCCAGACGGCATTCCGAAGGTCGTCGACCTTTGGCACGTTTCCTATCGGCCGTTCTTCGCGCTGGCGGAGGAACTCGAATTCTTCGCCGAAGCGCATCGCGCCGGCGTCACGCCGGTTTTCCTGCTCCACAGCGACGAGACCAGCACCATCGCAGAGACCTGCATGCAGATTGCCAGGCAATGGCCAAAGCGCGGCGTGGTTGCCGTCCAGAACGAGGGGGCCGTTTCGCTCGGTCAGGCAGCCGTCGACGCCTTCGCGCTCCTTCCGCCCCATCGGCGTCTCGTAGTGCCGCGCTGCGATCCCGTACTGAAACGAATTCTTGGGCCGCGCGGGTCTCAGCCTGGCGGAAGTGCTGCGTGAGCCGACAGCCGACATCTCCATTGTCGAGCAGTTCAGCCTGCGGCCTTGGCTCGAACGTATTTTCAAGCAATTCCAAAACCTGGAGTTTCGGTTGGCGCTCGAAAGCGCCGAGTTTCTTGGTTGAGAAGGGCCCGCTGATTGCGTGGGGCAAGCGGAATGCCTAGGTAGACTGCTCCTGAAGGAGGACGACGATGGAAGAGCGGATCTACGGGGCCCTTGGCCAGCCTGGCGTGACCTTCTTGTGGGCCATTCTCATTGGCGCGGCCGCCGGCTACATCGCCGAGAAGGTCACACGTGCCAGTATGGGCATCTTTGCCAATATCGGCATGGGCATCCTCGGGGCCGTGGTGGGAAACTTCGTGGCTGGGCTTCTGGGCATCGACGTCTATGGAAAGCTGAACAACCTCATCTCGGCCACCCTCGGCGCCATCGCGGTGATCATCGTCTACCGCACCATTCGCGGGCGTAGCGCGGCGCCCGGGCCGAGCTAGGACTGGAAAACAACGCGATCTCAACCAAGCGGGCCCAGAATCGTTGCCGGCGAGGCGCCGACCCCCTAGATAGGATCCATGGCGGTTCTCGTCGACCTGTTGAACAGAGATGCCCGTCCCCGGCACCCGGAGAAGGCACATAGGGCGGACCAGCCCGTGCTGCGCAAGCCGCCGTGGATTCGCGTCAAGGCACCGGGCTCGGCGGCGTTCGCTGCCACGAGCCGCATCGTGCGCGACAACAATCTCGTCACCGTTTGCGAAGAAGCTGGCTGCCCCAATATCGGCGAATGCTGGGAGAAGAAGCACGCCACCTTCATGATCCTGGGTGACACGTGCACGCGCGCCTGTGCCTTCTGCAATGTCAAGACTGGCCTGCCGCAGGCGGTCGACGCGGCCGAGCCGGCACGGGTCGCGGCCGCCGTCGAGGCGCTCGGCCTGTCGCACGTCGTCATCACGTCAGTTGACCGTGACGATCTCGACGATGGCGGGGCCGGGCACTTCGCAGCCGTCATCGGCGCCATCCGCGCCCACTCGCCGCAAACGACGATCGAGGTCCTGACGCCAGATTTTCTACGCAAGGACGGTGCCCTCGATGCGGTTGTGGCGGCCAAGCCCGACGTGTTCAACCACAACCTGGAGACCGTGCCGTCGAAATATCTGAGCGTGCGGCCAGGCGCCCGCTACTTCCACTCGGTGCGGCTGCTGCAGCGGGTCAAGGAGATCGACCCGACTATCTTCACCAAGTCGGGCATCATGGTGGGGCTGGGGGAAGACCGCGCCGAGGTGCTGCAGCTCATGGACGATCTGCGTTCGGCCGACGTCGACTTCCTAACCATCGGGCAGTATCTGCAGCCCACTCGCAAGCATCACGGGGTGGTCCGCTTCGTGCCGCCGGAGGAATTCGCCGGCCTCGAGACCACCGCCTATGCCAAGGGCTTCCTGATGGTCTCGGCGAGCCCACTGACGCGCTCGTCCCATCACGCCGGCGAGGACTTCGCCAAGCTCAAGGCCGCGCGGCTGAGCCGCGCGGTGCGCTAAACCGCGGCGTCCCGTGGTGCTTGTTCGTACGGGTGGGCGCGGCTAAGTCGAGGCAATGCCGTCCTTCAAGACCACGCGCCAGGTCCCCTATACGCCCGAGCAGATGTTCGACCTCGTGGCCGATGTCGAGCGCTATCCGGAATTCCTGCCCTTGTGCACGGGCATGCGATTACTGCGACGGACCGCCGCCGGCGACGGCACTGAGGTGATCGTCGCCGAGATGAGCGTCGGCTACAAGGCCATCCGCGAACGCTTCACGAGCCGCGCCGTGCTTGATCGTGCCAACCTGCAGATCCTTGTGGGCTACATCAATGGGCCCTTCCGGCATCTGGAGAACCGCTGGCTGTTCAGCCCCGACGGGAGTGGCGGCAGCATCATCTCCTTCTTCATCTCGTACGAATTCAGAAGCCGGACACTGGCGCTTCTCGTAGGCGCGGTGTTTGAGCGCGCCTTCCGCAAGTTCACCGACGCGTTCGAGGCGCGGGCCGCCGCCGTCTACGGCCGCCGCGCGAAGCTGGCGCCGGGTGAAGCCCTGTAATTCCCGCGCCTTGGGCGGTAAGCCCACCTTAAGGTCGCCTCGATAGCCTTGGGGGCTCTCGCCAGGGCCCGGCCATGAGCACTAGCCCCATTACCATGACAGCTGCTTCAGAGGTTCGCGCCAACTCCCGACAGGATCTTCTCTGTCTCGGGACATTTACGGCAACGCTCTTCCTGTCCGCGCTGCTGCTCTTTGCCGTGCAGCCCATGTTCGCCAAGATGGTGCTGCCGAAGCTCGGCGGGTCGCCTGGCGTGTGGTCCGTCGCCATGGTGTTTTTCCAGAGCGCGCTGCTCGCCGGCTATGCCTACGCGCACCTGCTGACCAAGAAGCTCTCGCCCCGCCACGGCGCCCTCATCCACATCTGTGTCATGGCGGCCGTGCTTGTCCTGGCGCTGCCCATCGGCATCGCGGGCGGGTTTGGCCGGCCGCCGAGCGAGGGGCAAGCGCTGTGGCTGCTCGGCCTCTTCGCCGCCTCGATCGGACCGCCGTTCTTTGCCGTGGCGGCCAACGCGCCCCTCCTGCAGGCATGGTTCGCGAGAAGCGGCCATCCGCACCGCGACGATCCGTACTTCCTCTATGGCGCCTCGAACGTCGGCAGCCTCTTGGCGCTCGTCTCCTATCCGTTTCTCGTCGAGCCCCTGACAACGCTCGCCGAGCAGGCGCGGCTGTGGACGTGGGGGTTTGCCTTGCTGATCGGCGCGGTCGCGCTTTCGGCCGCTTTCGTGGTGCGCAGGCGCGAGCCCATGAGCGTCGCCGCCAGTGTGGTGGCATCAGGCGAGCAGATCGGCTGGAGCCGACGCGCGACGTGGACGGCCTTCGCGTTCGTACCCTCGGCCCTTCTCGTCGCGGTGACCGCCCACATCTCAACCGACGTTGCAGCGGCACCGCTGTTCTGGGTCGTGCCGTTGGCGCTGTTCCTGGTCACCTTCATCATCACGTTCCAGCGCAAGCCGATCCTCTCGCATGCGCTCATGGTGCGTCTGCAGCCGATCATGATTGGTCTGCCTGCCATCTCGTCTCTGGACGGGCTTGGGTTCAGTTGGCCGATCGCCATCGCGCTGCACCTCGCCGGCTTCTTCTCGATCGCCATGGTGTGCCATGGCGAGCTTGTTCGCCGTCGCCCGGCGGCCGCGCAGCTGACGGAGTTCTATCTGTGGATGTCGCTGGGCGGTGTGCTCGGCGGTCTGTTCGCAGGCCTTCTCGCCCCGGCTGTCTTTTCCACGGTCATCGAATACCCGTTGCTCATCGTGGCCGGGCTCCTCTGCCGGCCGGGCCTCTGGGACGCGCCGGACCGCAAGCGCCAGTTGCGCGCGGCGGCCCTCATTCTCGGCATCACAGTCCTGCTCGTCGTTCCCGGTCTCGGTTTCGGCTGGATGCCTCCCGAGGAGACCGCCTTCGCGTACAAATGGGGGCTGGCCGGCCTCGCCGGCGTCATCATGCTGCAGGGCGGAAAGCCGGCGCGTCTCGTCGCTCTCGTCGTGCTCGCCATGGCAATCAGCGGCACCTACAGCGTCTCAATCCGTCCCCTCGAGACTGTCCGCTCCTTCTTCGGCGTCCACAAGATCGTCGAGACGCCGGATCGGCAGTTCCATGTGCTCATGCATGGCACCACTGCTCACGGTGCGGTGCGCGTTCGTTCGCCGGACGGCAAGCCGGTCGAAGGACCGCCGAAGCCGACGACCTACTACCATGCCGAGGGGGCCATCGCACAACCGATCCTGGCGGCGCGGCAGGCGAGGGGCGGCAAGCTCGCGAACGTCGCCATTGTCGGCGTCGGCACAGGATCGCTCGCCTGCTTCAAGCAAGCGGGCGAGACATGGTCATTCTATGACATCGATCCTGACGTGGTGGCGATTGCACGCCATCCGGCAAAATTCCGCTTCATCTCCGCCTGCGCGCCCGACGCTGCCTTCGTCATCGGCGATGCCCGCCTCACCGTGGCAGACGCGCGCGACCGAGGCTTTGATGTGATCGTCGTCGATGCCTTCACGTCCGACGCCATTCCTGTACACCTTCTGACACGCGAGGCGATCGCGCTCTACGCACAGAAGCTCGCTGGCAACGGCTTGATCGTGATGCATGTGTCAAACCGCAACATGGAACTTGCTTCGGTCGTGGCCGCGGCAGGAGCGGCGGAGGGCCTCGTTGCCTGGACTCGCGATCGCTTCGGCGGCGACCGGCCGGACCTCGAGTTCGATCCCCATGTCGTGGTGCTGGCGCGGCGCGTCGAGGACCTCGGATCGCTTCCGACGACAGCGGACTGGAAGCCCTTGCGGCGCGACAGTGCGACGAGCGCCTGGACGGACGATCATGCCGACATTATCGGCGCCATTTGGCGAAGGTTCAGGCCTTGAATGAGGCCGGCGGCAAAATCAACGCGCCTGCGACAGTTGCGCCATGCGCTTGAGGAGATCGAGCGCTTCGAGCACGGAGCGGCGGCGCACCTCGGCGCGCCCGATGTCTCCGAAACGTCGCTCGACGTGAAGCGTCGCAAGACCGCGGCGTGAGGCGGCGAAGTGCATGAGCCCGGCGGGTTTCTCCACGCTGCCGCCGCCAGGACCTGCAACGCCCGTCACAGCGACCGTGATGTCGGCGCGTGAACGCGACAGAGCTCCCTCCGCCATGGCGCGCACCACGGGCTCGCTCACGGCGCCGTGCGCCTCGATGAGCTGCGCGGGTACGCCGAGGAGCTCGCGCTTCGCCTCGTTGGAATAGACGACGAAGCCGCGGTCGACCACATCCGATGAGCCCGGCACGTCGGTCAGCGCGCCGGCGACGAGTCCTCCGTGGAGGATTCGGCTGTCGCCAGCAGCAGCCCTCGCTCCCGACAAAACACCAGCAACGCCTCCGCGGCCTTGTAGGTGTCGTCACCAGCCGGCACCTCAAATCTCCGCGGGGAGCCGCAGGGTCGCCGTCGCCTGCGCGGCAATGCCCTCGCGGCGGCCCGTGAAGCCCAAGCCCTCGGAGGTCGTCGCCTTGATGGAGACCGCCGCAAGCGGGATGCCGGCAATGGTGGCGATGCGCTGGCGCATGGCCTCCCGATGCGGGCCGACGCGCGGCGCTTCACAGACGACGGTGGCGTCGAGGTGATCGATGTTGCCGCCGCGCGCTGTGACGCGGGCCACCGCGTGAGCCAGGAACGTGTCGGAACGGGCGTTCTTCCATCGTCCGTCGCTAGGCGGGAAGTGCGTGCCGATATCGCCCTCGGCAAGCGCACCGAGCACTGCGTCGGTGAGCGCGTGCAGCACCACGTCTCCGTCCGAGTGGGCGGCGACACCCTTGTCGTGGGGGATGCGCACGCCGCCGAGCCAGATGTGATCGCCCGTCTTGAAGGCGTGCACGTCATATCCCGTCCCGACGCGAGCAAGCATCGGCCGCTGCGCGCCAAGACGCCGTTCGGCTTCCGCGAAGTCCGCGGCCTGCGTCACCTTGAGGTTCCCTGCATCGCCGGGGAAGACATAAACAGGCAGACCCGCCCACTCCGCAAGGGCGCCGTCGTCGGTGAAGGCTTCGAGGCCGGCCGCAGCCGCCCTTCGGTGCGCGGCGAGCAGCACAGCGAAGCGAAAGGCTTGCGGGGTCTGGATGGCGCGCAGCCGCGCCCGGTCCGGCGTCGCCTCGACGCGGTCGGCTTCGTCGACCTGCTTGATCGTGTCGCTCACCGCCACCCCCGGGACGGCCGCGCCATGCGTCTCAGCCGCCGCGATGGCTCGGTCGAGCAGGGCACGGCTCAGAAAGGGGCGGGCGGCATCGTGGACCAGGACGATTGCCTCGCCGGGGAGACTCCGGGCGGCCAAAAATTCTAGTCCGGCGCGAACAGAGGCTTGGCGGCTCGCGCCACCCGAAACCGGCGACAGCAGCTTTGCGGGCGCATTCAGCGACGAAACGGCTTCCTCATAGGGAGCGGCATCGTCGCGATGGATGACCGTTTGGGTCAAGGAGACGCGGGGATCGGCCAGGAAGGCCGCGATGGAGTGGCAAAGCAGCGGTCGGCCACCGACGGGCCGATACTGTTTCGGCAGCCCATCGCCGGCCCGCGTGCCGCGACCGGCGGCCACCACGATCGCGCAGACTTCGTTCATGCTCGAGATATCCGCCCTTTGCCGCCTGGGTCATAAGACGGGGGCCCTTGAGCCGCAACAAAGCTGGACAATGAGGATCATTTCGCGCTTGCACAAAAATCAAAGTTGTCTAATTTATGAGCAAGATGATGAGTGGTGACAAATTAGGCGGCAGCTCCGCCATTCCGTTTGCGAGGGGCGCCGTCTTGGCGCCTATGTCGGGCGTGACCGACGTGGGTTTCCGTCGCATTGCCCACCGCTTCGGTGCCTCCCTGGTCGTCTCCGAGATGGTCGCCTCGCGAGAATTGGCGCACGGCACGGCCGAGGCCATTTTGCGTGCCGAAGGCACCGGTCTGACGCCCCATATGGTGCAGCTCGCCGGTTGCGAAGCGTACTGGTTGGCTGAAGGGGCCCGCGTCGCGGAGGCTTCAGGCGCCAACATTATCGATATCAACATGGGCTGCCCGGCGAGGCGGGTTACCGGCGGGTGGGCGGGGTCCGCGTTGATGCGCGATCTCGGTCACGCCTTGGGGCTGATCGAAGCGGTGGTGGCTGCCGTCAGCGTGCCGGTGACGGTCAAGATGCGCCTCGGCTGGGACGCCGACACCATCAACGCTCCGGCGCTCGCGCGCCGCGCGGCGGCCGCCGGAGTTGCCATGGTCACGGTCCATGGCAGGACGCGTCAGCAGTTCTACAAGGGCAGGGCTGATTGGGCGGCGATCCGCCGCGTCAGGGACGCCACGGATGTGCCGCTGGTCGCCAATGGCGACATCGAGAATGCAGCGGATGCTCGGCTCTGCCTCGCGCTTTCCGGCGCCGACGCCGTGATGGTTGGGCGCGCCGCCTTGGGCCGGCCATGGCTCGTCGGGCAGATTACCCAGACGTTGGTCACGCACCGTCCCGCGAACGAGCCAACGCCGCTCTGCAAATCGCAAGCCGCTACAGAGCACTATGAGACGATGCTCAGTCTATACGGGACACAGATTGGCGTTCGTCACGCCCGCAAGCATCTCGCCGCCTACGCGAGCGATGCAGCGTCGCACGGGGGCTTGTTCGCCAAGGCTTGTCGCCACGAGCTTGTCACCTGCGAGGAGCCGGGCCAGGTGTTGCGCCTTCTCGGAGCGCTCTATGGCGACGTCCCAACTGGGCATCTCGAGAGGGCGGCCGCATGAAGCCGCTGCCCATGCCACACATCGACCGCGCGGCGCAGAGGCGCGAGATGGAGGCGGCGCCCAAGCTCGATGCCAGCTCCGCTCAGGTGCTGAACGTGCTGCCGCTGCCGGTCCTCGTGGTCGGGGATGGCGATCTCATCGACCACGCCAATGCTGCTGCCGAGGCCTTCTTCGAGCAAAGCTTTCCGGTGATGCGCCGCGAACGGCTCGCGCATCTCCTACCGTTCGGTTCGCCCATTCTGGCGCTCACCGACGAGGTGAGGCGCCGCGGCGCCAGTGTCAGCGAGTATCGCGTCGACCTGAGCACACCGCGCCTCGGCGGGGAGCGAATCGTCGATGTTTTCGCCGCACCGTTGCGGGACGAAAGCCGCAGCGTCGTGCTGATGCTGCAAGAACGGACGATTGCCGATAAAATGGACAGGCAGTTGACCCACCGTGGCGCCGCTCGCTCCATCACGGCGCTCGGATCAATGCTGGCGCACGAGATCAAGAACCCGCTCTCCGGCATCAGGGGCGCGGCCCAGTTGCTTGAGCAGTCGGCCGGCGACGACGACCGCATACTGACCCGCCTGATCTGCGACGAAGCCGACCGCATCGTGAAACTGGTGGAGCGCGTGGAATTGTTCGGCGACGAGCGGCCCGCCGAGCGCAGCCCCATTAATATCCACGGCGTTCTCGACCACGTGAAGCGCCTCGCCCAGTCGGGCTTCGCCCGTCACATCCGCTTCACCGAAGATTACGATCCATCATTGCCGCCGGTTCACGGCGTTCGTGACCAGCTCGTCCAGGTGTTCCTCAACCTGGTCAAGAATGCCGCCGAGGCGATCGGCACCGAGGCCATCGACGGGGAAATCATCTTCACCACGGCGTTTCGGCCGGGCATTCGCATCCAGGTTCCGGGCTCGCCCGACAAGGTCAGCCTGCCCCTGGAATTCTGTGTCCGTGACAACGGCTCGGGCGTTCCGCCCGACATTCTGCCCCACCTTTTCGACCCGTTTGTCACAACGAAGGCGCAGGGGAGTGGTCTCGGTCTTGCTTTGGTGGCCAAGATCGTCGGCGATCACGGTGGCATCGTCGAGTGCGATTCCAGTGCGCGCAAGACGACATTTCGCGTGTTGATGCCGATGTTTACGGCCCATGACGGGCGTGGATCGGAGGCCTGAGGCAGCCATGGCGAGCGGACACATCCTGGTCGCTGACGATGACGCCGCCATCCGGACGGTGTTGAACCAGGCCTTGTCGCGCGCCGGTTATGAGGTGCGCTCGACCGGTCAGGCAGCAACATTGTGGCGATGGGTAGCACAGGGCGAGGGCGATCTGGTCATCACCGACGTGGTGATGCCGGACGAGAACGCCTTCGACCTCCTGCCGCGCATCAAGAAGCTGCGGCCCGAGCTCCCCATCATCGTCATGAGCGCGCAGAACACGTTCATGACGGCGATCCGGGCCTCCGAGCGCGGCGCCTACGAATACCTGCCGAAGCCCTTCGACCTGAAGGAGCTGGTGTCCATTGTGGGCCGCGCTTTGTCCCGTCCGCGCAGCCACGCCGCCAATGGCGCTGGTGCGGCCGAGGGCGAGGACATCCCGGTCGTGGGCCGTTCGCCCGCCATGCAGGAAATCTACCGCGCCCTGGCGCGGCTGATGCCGACCGATCTCACCGTGATGATCACCGGCGAATCCGGCACCGGCAAGGAGTTGGCAGCGCGAGCGCTCCACGATTATGGAAAGCGCAAGGGGGGACCCTTCGTCGCGGTGAACATGGCCGCCATCCCCCGCGATCTCATCGAGTTGGAGCTGTTCGGCCACGAGAAGGGCGCCTTCACGGGGGCGACGGCGCGCAGCGCCGGCCGCTTCGAGCAAGCCGAGGGAGGGACGCTCTTCCTCGACGAAATCGGCGACATGCCGATGGAGGCACAGACGCGCCTGTTGCGCGTTCTGCAGCAGGGCGAGTACACGACCGTCGGCGGTCGCACGCCAATCAAGACCAACGTGCGCATCATCGCGGCCACCAACAAGGACCTGCGCATCCTCATCCAGCAGGGGCTGTTCCGGGAGGATTTGTTCTACCGGCTCAACGTCGTTCCGCTGAGACAACCGCCGCTGCGCGAGCGCACCGAAGACATTCCCGACCTGGTGCGGCATTTCTTCAACATCGTCGAGAAGGAAGGTCTGTCGCGCAAGCAGATCGATGCCGAGGCGATGGAGAAGCTGAAGCGCTATCGCTGGCCCGGCAACGTGCGCGAACTCGAGAACCTGGTGCGGCGGCTGGCGGCGCTTTACCCTCAGGACACCATCACCGGACCGATCATCGACGCGGAGATCGATCCGGGCCCGCCGCCGATTGCGGCTGCGCCGCCTGGCAGCGAGCTCGACGCTCTCTCAGGGGCCGTCGAGCGGCATCTTGCCACTTACTTCGCAGGCTTTAGGGATGGCCTGCCGCCGCCTGGCCTCTACCACCGCATCCTGCGCGACGTGGAGGGTCCGCTGCTCGGGGCCGCGCTTGCCGCCACGCGTGGCAACCAGATCAAGGCGGCCGAGCTGCTGGGGCTCAATCGGAACACGCTGCGCAAGAAGATCCGCGATCTCGATCTCCAGGTGATGCGCACCGGCCGGTAGCTCTGGGATCGACACCGGCAATTACCGGCGTCGGGAGCGCAATTTTCTCGCTTCGATTTCCGACGTTTGATCTCAAATTCCTGGCCTGCTTGCCCTGGGATTGTCATATTTCAACAACACTGTTGTGGTGACGCATCACTCAGGCCACACTGAGCGGCGTCGCTCCCAACGCGGACACCGCTAGAGGCTCCTTGACCAATCCGGATCAACCTCCCGCCATGCCTGTGGCAGAGCCGTCGCGGCGCGTGTCCGGCATTGTCGGCGTCACCGTCGTTGCGGCAGCGCTCATCTCGGCGCTCGTCACCTTCCTGGTGATGGCCGGCATGACCCCGATCCTGCCGACCCATCAGGTTGTCATCGGCGTGCTGGCCTTCAATTTCCTCCTCCTGATGACGCTGATCGGCGTGGTGGCGTGGGAATTGTGGAGCCTGCGTGAAGCCCGTCAGCGGGGCGCCGCCGCGGCCGGGCTGCATTGGCGTTTTGTCGGCCTGTTCAGCTTGGTGGCGGCGCTCCCGGCGATCCTCGTCGCCATCGTTGCGTCGATCACCCTCGATCGCGGCCTCGACCCCTGGTTCGCGAGCGAGATCAAGAACCTGATTGGCCGCACCGTCGGCATCGCCCGCGAGTACCGCGACGAGCAGTGCCGCACCATCGGGCGCGAGGCGAGCCTGATGGCCGACGACCTCAACCGCGCCAAGATCATCTTCGACGTCGACCGCACCAAGTACCGCGAATTCCTGCGCTCGCGCGCCTTCTTCCTCGGCTTCCCGGCAGCGATGCTTGTGAAGTCGGACGGCACCATCATCGAGCGCATCACCAATCAGCCCCTCGACAACGTCCCCCGCCCGGCAAGCAGGAGCTTACCGACCTCAGCAGCACGTCGCCGACCTGCCTCATCCCCAGCAACAACAACGTCTTCCGGGCCCTGCAACAGCTCGGGAGCTATGACGACATCGTGCTGTTCGTGGCACGGCCGGTCGATCCGCAAGCCATCGCGTTTCTTCCGGCCGCCGAGCAGGGCGTCGCCTTCTACGAATCCCTCGAGGAGAAGAAATTCGTCATCTCGCTTGTGTTCCTGTCGATGTTCGGATTGGTGGCGCTCATCGTCCTGCTGTCGGCGGTGTGGTTCGGGCTGAGCTTCGCCAATCGCCTCGTGGCGCCCATCCGTCGGTTGATTCATGCCACCGACCAGGTGGCGTCGGGCAACTACTATGTGCAGGTGCCGAGCCGGCGCTCGGAGGGTGACCTCGGCCATCTGAGCGAGACGTTCAACAAGATGACCGGCCAGTTGCGCCGCCAGCACGACGGGCTGATGTCGGCCGCCGATCTCATGGACAAGCGTCGCCGCTTCACCGAAGCGGTGCTGGGCGGCGTCTCGGCCGGCGTCATCGGCGTCGACGCGGAGGGCGGTGTCACAATCGTCAACCCGTCGGCGGAAACGCTGCTGCGCGCCTCCCGCGACGGCCTCGTCGGCGCATCCTTCGACGACATTCTGCCGGAGGCGGCCGAGCTCATGGCAGAGGCACGCGCCGGCCGGCAGCGCCTTGTGCAGGGTCAGATCGCCATCGAGCGCAACAACCGTGAGCGCATGCTCAACGTACGCGTCACCACCGAGCATGCTGCCGATGGCGACACCGGTTTCGTGGTCACCCTCGACGACATCACCGATCTCGTCACCGCCCAGCGCACCTCCGCCTGGGCTGACGTAGCTCGGCGCATCGCTCACGAGATCAAGAATCCGCTGACCCCCATACAGCTCTCCGCCGAGCGCATCCGCCGCAAATATGGCAAGGTCATCACCTCCGATCGCGAGGTTTTCGACCAATGCACCGAGACAATTGTGCGCCAGGTGGACGACATCAAGCGCATGGTCGACGAGTTTTCCTCCTTTGCCCGCATGCCCAAGCCGACGTTGTCGACAGAGGACATCGTCGAGACGGCGCGGCAGGTGGTTTTCCTGCTGCGCGTCGGCAATCCCGACATCCGTTTCGACGAGAGTTTTCCAACAAAGCCGCTGCCGGCGCGGTTCGACCGCCGCCTCCTATCGCAGGCCCTTACCAACATCATCAAGAATGCCACCGAAGGCATCGCGGCCGTGCCGGAGGTTGAGCGGGGGCAGGGCGTGGTTGAGGTGAGCCTGCGCGAAGAGGAGGGCGGGATTGTCGCCATCGAGGTGACCGACAATGGCAAGGGCTTTCCGCGCGAGCACCGGCAGCGGCTCCTCGAACCCTATATGACGACTCGCGAAGGCGGCACCGGCCTTGGTTTGCCGATCGTCGCTAAAATTCTCGAAGACCACGGCGGTGCCATCGAGCTGCTTGACGCGCCGGCCGTCGCCAATGGTGGCCATGGGGCGAGGGTGCGACTCTGGTTCCCGGTGGACGGCGCGAAGAACGGCGGTGCTGAGGCGCACACGCCGGCACAAAAGAAAATGCAAGAGGCTCATCCATGAGTGCCGACATCCTCATCGTCGACGACGAATCCGACATCCGCGAGCTGGTCGCAGGCATCCTCGACGACGAAGGCCATCGCAGTCGCACGGCCGGCACTTCCGACGAAGCCCTGGCCGCCATCGAGGCTCGGCGTCCCAGCCTCGTCTTTCTCGACATTTGGCTGCAGGGCAGCCGTCTCGACGGCCTACAAGTCCTCGACGTGATCAAGGACCAGCACCCCGACGTGCCCGTCGTCATGATTTCCGGACATGGCAATATCGAGACCGCCGTCTCTGCCATCAAGAAAGGCGCCTACGACTTCATCGAAAAGCCATTCAAGGCCGACCGACTGGTTCTGGTCGCCGACAAGGCCCTCGAGAACTCCCGCTTGAGGCGGGAAGTCAAGGAGCTGACCACTCGCTCATTGCAATCCAGCAAGATTGTCGGGCATTCGCCGGCCGTCAATCAATTGCGGCAGACGATCGAGCGGGTCGCGCCCACCAATGCCCGCGTGCTGATTGCCGGAGCGCCCGGTTCCGGCAAGGAGCTCGCGGCGCGCACATTGCATGCTCTTTCGGCCCGCTCCTCTGGCCCGTTCGTCGTCATCAACGCCGCCACGATCACGCCGGAGAGCATGGAGAGCGAGCTGTTCGGCGTCGAAACCCAGGATGGCAAGGGCCGCCGCATCGGCGCGCTCGAGGAGGCGCATGGCGGCACCCTTTACCTCGACGAAGTCGCCGACATGCCGCGCGAGACCCAGAACCGCATCTTGCGGGTCCTCGTCGACCAGAACTTCCAGCGCGTCAACGGCACGACGCGCGTGCACGTCGATGTGCGCATCCTGTCATCGACGAGCCGCGATCTCGAAGCCGAAATCACCGCCGGCCGCTTCCGGGAGGACCTGTTTCACCGCCTCAACGTGGTGCCGGTGCGCGTGCCGTCGCTGTCCGAGCGGCGCGAGGACGTGCCCGAGCTGATCGCCTTCTTCATGGAGCAGATCGGTGCCGCGACGGGCCTCAACAAGCGCAAGATCGCCGAAGACGCCCTCGCGGTGCTGCAATCGCATGATTGGCCCGGCAACGTGCGCCAGCTGCGCAACAACGTCGAGCGCCTGATGATCCTCGCCACAGGCGATCCGGAGGTCGAGCTCAACGCCGCCATGCTGCCCTCGGAAATCGGCACGCTGGTCCCGACAACGCCGGCCGGCAGCGGCGGGGAGCGGCTGATGGGGCTTGCGCTCAGGGATGCGCGCGAGATTTTCGAACGCGAGTACCTCGTCGCGCAGATCAATCGTTTTTCGGGCAATATCTCGCGCACCGCCGAATTCATCGGCATGGAGCGTTCCGCCCTTCATCGCAAGCTGAAGTCGCTGGGCATCGGCTCGTGAGCCGCATCGCCTACGTGAACGGCCGCTATTGCAGCTTAGCGGAAGCGCGCGTGCAGGTGGAGGATCGCGGCTTCCAGTTCGCCGACGGCATTTACGAAGTCTGCGAGGTGCTCGGCGGCCGGCTGGTGGATGAGCGGCGCCATCTCGATCGGCTCGACCGATCCCTCAAGGAGCTGCGCATACCGTGGCCCGTCGTCCGGCCGGCGCTGGGGGTCATCCTGCGGGAGGTCGTGGCCCGAAACCGCGTCAACGATGGGCTCGTCTATCTGCAGGTGACGCGCGGCGTGGCACGGCGGGACTTCCCGTTCCCGGCCGGCGTCATCCCGCCAACTCTCGTGGTCACCGCACGCTCCATCGACCGGGCCGCCAATGACGCTATTGCCGCGGCGGGCGTTGCCGTCGTGACGCGCCCCGACAATCGCTGGGAGCGGGTTGACATCAAGAGCACGAACCTCTTGCCGAACGTGCTCGCCAAGCAAGCCGCCCGCGAAGCGGGGGCGCGCGAGGCCTGGTTCATCGATCGGCAAGGCTTCGTGACCGAGGGCGGCTCCAGCAACGCCTGGATCGTCACACCAGAGGGCAGCCTCGTGACCCGTCCAGCCGACAGCGGCATCCTGCGGGGGATTACCCGCACCACGCTGCTCGATCTCCTGCGGCAAGAGGGGTTGAAGCTGGAGGAGCGCACCTTCCGGCTGACGGAGGCCCTTGCGGCACGGGAAGCCTTCATCACGGCGGCGACCACTCTCGTGATGCCGGTGGTCCGGATCGACGGCAAGCCGATAGGCGACGGCAAGGCGGGGCGGCTGACGCTGACGCTCCGCCAGAATTTCCACCGGGTGGTCGAATTTTCCTAGCCAGCCGCAAAATCTTAACGACAACAATCCTGCGAGAGGGCTATTCGGCGCTTGCGCTAAGTCGCCGAAAAGCCTTGAATATGGTCGACCGGCTGCGCTTTCCTTCCTTCCTGGGGGAGGGGATGGGGGAGGGCGAGAAAACACGTGGTCATACCGTCGCGGCCGGCGGGGTAAACACGGGGCAAAGAACAATGGCGGGCGAGCGCACGCAAAATCTACAGGACACCTTTCTCAATCACGTCCGTAAGAACAAAGTCCCTCTGACGATCTTTCTCGTGAATGGCGTCAAGCTTCAGGGTGTCGTGACGTGGTTCGACAATTTTTGCGTCCTCTTGCGACGGGATGGCCATTCGCAGCTCGTCTACAAGCACGCGATCTCGACCATCATGCCAGGGCATCCGGTGCAGCTATTCGAACCGGCCGAGGAGAGCGCGGTAGCCGAGAAGGCCTGATTTGACCGAACCGAAAGGGCGCAAGGGGGCGCTTGGCGCCGATAGCGCCGAACCGGAGCGCAAGGTCGCATCCGGAACACGCTCACTCGTCGTTGGCCCCTACGCAAGTCCGTCCGCGGCGAGCGGCGCGGGACGCGATAGCGAGGCCCGTCTCGCAGAGGCTGTGGGTCTCGCCGGCGCCATCGATCTCGACGTTGTCACCGCCCTTCCGGTCAATCTCGGAACCATCCGGCCCGCCACCTTTCTGGGGAAGGGCAAGGTCGAGGAGATCGCCGGCCTGGTGGCCGCCGAGGCTGCCGGCCTCGTGGTGATGGACTGCGCCCTGTCGCCTGTACAGCAACGCAACCTCGAACGGGCCTGGAAGGCCAAGGTCATCGATCGGACGGGGCTGATCCTCGAAATCTTCGGCCGGCGAGCCCGCACCAAGGAGGGCGCCCTGCAGGTGGAGCTGGCGCACCTGAACTACCAGAAGAGCCGGCTCGTGCGGTCCTGGACCCATCTGGAGCGCCAGCGTGGCGGTTTCGGCTTTCTCGGCGGTCCGGGCGAGACGCAGATCGAAACCGACCGGCGCCTCATTCAGGAGCGCATCACGCGCATCGAGAAGGAGCTCGATCAGGTGAAGCGCACGCGGGCGCTGAACCGGGCAGGGCGGCTCAAAGTGCCGTATCCGACAATCGCGCTCGTGGGCTACACCAATGCCGGCAAGTCGACGCTGTTCAACAAGCTCACGGCTGCAAAAGTCGGGGCCGAGGACATGTTGTTCGCCACCCTCGATCCGACGGCGCGCCTCGTCACGCTACCGCACGGCGCCAAGGCCGTCCTGTCCGATACGGTGGGCTTCATCTCGGATCTCCCCACCATGCTGGTGGCAGCCTTCCGCGCCACCCTCGAGGACGTGATCGCTGCCCACGTGCTGCTGCATGTGCGCGATGTTTCGCACGGCGACACCGAGGCGCAGGCAAGCGACGTATCGACGGTGATGCGCGAGCTCGGCATCAATCCGGAAGATCACGTGCGCATCATCGCGGTCTGGAACAAGGCCGATCGGCTCGATCAAGAGGAGAGGGCGCGTCTCAAGACGCTGGCCGAGAACCGAGGGGCCGCCTCGCGGCCAATCCTTGTCTCGGCTCTCACCGGCGAGGGGCTTGATGTGCTCAAGGCGGCCATCGAAACGCGCATTGCCGGCGGCCGGGCGGTCTATCGAGTGACGCTCGACTCCAAGCAGGGTGGCGCCCTGAACTGGCTCTACGAGGAGGCGGAGGTGCTCGATCGTCGCAGCGACGCCGAAGGCCGGCAGGTGCTCGCTGTGCGGATCGCACCCGAGAAGGAGCCGCGCCTCATGCGCCGCGCACCGGGGGCGAAGCGGGTGCGCTGACCTGCTCGCGTTCAGCCGCCTTGGCGTCCTGCCAAAGCGCTTCCATCTCGTCGAGGCTCGATTGCACCGGCGCCTTGCCGCGCGCGGCGAGACCGCTCTCGACGAAGCGAAAGCGCCGTTCAAACTTGCGGTTCGTGGCCCGCAACGCGTCCTCGGCGTCGATGCCGGCATGGCGGGCGAGATTGGCAACGGTAAACAGCAGATCGCCGATCTCGTCGGCGAGCTCGGCCCGATCCTGCTTCTTCAGCGCCACCTCGGTCTCGGCCAGTTCTTCGCGAATTTTATCGATCACCTGCGCGGTGTCCGGCCAGTCGAACCCCACCGCAACCACACGCCTCTGCAGCGTCTCAGCACGGCTGAGCGCGGGGAGGGCGAGCGGAACATCATCGAGCAAACTCGGCGGTGAGGCATCAAGGCCTGCTGCCGCCCGCTTCGCACGCCGCTTCTCCTTCTCCTCACCTTTGATCTTAGCCCACAATCCCTTGACATCGGCGGCGGTCATGCCGCGCCGATCACCGAACACGTGGGGATGGCGGCGGATCAATTTTTCCGTGATCGCTTCGACGACGTTGGGGAACGCAAAGGCTCCCTGCTCTTCGGCCATTCGCGCGTGAAAGACGACCTGCAGCAGAAGATCGCCGAGTTCGTCCTTGAGATCGGCGAGATCGCCGCGCGAAACAGCCTCGGCCACCTCGTAGGCCTCTTCAATTGTGTAGGGAACAATTGTCTCAAAACTCTGCTCGAGGTCCCAAGGGCAGCCGGTCTTCGGCGTGCGCAAGGCAGCCATGATTTCAACGAGCTTGGCAATGTCACGGGACGGGCGCACGTTTGGCTCCAGGCATTCGGCTAAATGCGGCTCTGTGGCGTCCAGCATAGAAGGCGCACGACGCTTTCCATATGCTCACCACGCAGATGCTGCGTCAGCGAGAACATTCCGCCGAACCCGACAGCGGTTGCAGCGTTGACATGGGGAGAGGCACATCGCCATGGCCCGAGTCATCAACGACAATCCCGACGACCAGTACGATCACTGGCACCAAGAAGCTGGACAAGCCCACCACTCAGCGATCGCGCACACGATCGTTCAGTGGCTTTTCATGATGGGACTCGCCGGATCGCTCGCGCTCGGCGTCTTCACCGAGCTTCTGTTCGGCCACATCCTCGCGCCAATCTGGCCATAGCCGCTCCTGTCAAACCCTGACGCTCGAGCTGCCACGAATTGGGCATTCGGCGAGGGACATGTGACGCGGCCGATCGAAGAACTTCCCAACCTCGGCCCGGCGACCGCCCGACGCCTTGCCGAAATTGGCGTGCGTGACGAAGCCGATCTGCGGAAAATGGGCGCGGTGCAAGCCTACGCGCGCCTGCGATTTCTGTTCGGCAAGATCATCACCCTCAACACTCTCTATGCCCTCGACGCCGGGCTCAGCGATACGCACTGGCGGGGCATGACCGAAGCCCGCAAACGCCGGCTGCGGCGCGCCGCCGGCTCCAAGGAGGCCATATAATTCGCATAAGACATATTATGGAACTAACTTGAAATCGATATGGAAAGACCGAGCTTCAGGCCGGCCAAAGCCTTCCTGACCAAGACCTTGCGGGCAATCTCTCAAAGTTTAGTCGCTCGGCACTTCGAGCTTCATGCCGTCGTAGGCCGGCTCGATTTGCGCCGGCAGTTCCGCCGCAAGCGCATCGTAATCGAGGTCGGTGTGCATGTTGGTCAGGACTGCGCGCCGCGGTTTGATCTCCTCAATCAGCCTCAGCGCGTCGCTGAGGCTGAAATGGGTCGGATGCGGACGCCGTCGCAGCGCGTCGATGATGAGGAGTTCGAGGCCCTCGACGTGCGCGCGGCTTTCCACCGGGAGTTGGCTTATGTCGCTCAGATAGGCCGCGCGCCCGAACCGCAGCCCAAGCGCGCTGCCGCGGCCGTGCTCCATGTCGAACGGCAAGGCCGTCAGCGCTCCACCGGCGCCGTCCACGGACATGGGCGTGCCGGCGGTCATGCGATGTTCGGTCAAGATCGGCGGATAGTCGCTGCCGTCCGGAGCCCGAAAGCAATAGCCGAATCGTTCTGCGACAAAGTGGCTCGTCTTGGCGTCCATCCAGAACGTCGATGCGCCGGCGCATATGGATGGCGAGCGGCCGCAGATCGTCGATGCCGTGCACATGGTCGGCGTGTTCGTGGGTGATCAGCACGCCGTCAAGGTGCTTTACGTCCTCGCCGAGCAGTTGTTCACGCAGGTCAGGCGAGGCATCAACCAGGACGGTGGTGCGTCCGCCTGCTCCGCGCCTTTCAATGAGGATCGAGCAGCGGCGCCGGCGGTTCTTGGGGTTGTTTGGATTGCAGGCGCCCCAGCCGTCTGCGACGCGCGGTACTCCGCCCGACGAGCCGCAGCCGAGGATCGTGACCACAAAGGTCATGCCCCTGTCACCGCCTGGCGTGCCGGCTGAACGGCGGCCTTGGCGAACAGGCGTCCGCCTGCTCCGCGCCTTTCAATGAGGATCGAGCAGCGGCGCCGGCGGTTCTTGGGGTTGTTTGGATTGCAGGCGCCCCAGCCGTCTGCGACGCGCGGTACTCCGCCCGACGAGCCGCAGCCGAGGATCGTGACCACAAAGGTCATGCCCCTGTCACCGCCTGGCGTGCCGGCTGAACGGCGGCCTTGGCGAACAGGCGCGCGAAGTTGTCCGTCGTGATGCTGGCGATCTCGGTTTCGCTCACGTCGCGAAGCGCTGCGAGTACGCGCGCCGTGAACACCGTGTAGGCCGGCTCGTTGCGCTTGCCGCGATACGGCTCGGGCGCAAGATACGGCGCGTCCGTCTCCACCAAGAGCCGATCCATCGGCACGGCGGCCGCGATGCGCCGCAGCTCCTCCGACCGCTTGAATGTCAAGATGCCGGAGAACGACACGTAGAATCCAAGCTCGATACCGGCCTCCGCCAACGCCGCTCCCGACGAGAAGCAATGCAGCACCGCCTTGAAGGCGCCCTGTTGGGCTTCCTCGCGGAGGATGGCGATCATGTCGGCGTCGGCGTCGCGCGCATGGATGACGAGCGGCAGCCCGGTCTCGCGCGCCACGCAGATGTGCGTGCGGAAAACCCGCGCCTGGATGTCGCGTGGGCTGCGGTCGTAATAGTAGTCGAGGCCAGCCTCACCGATCCCTACGCAACGCGGATGCACCGACAGCGCGGCAATGTGCCTTGCCGGAATGTCGGGCTCCTCGGCCGCGTGGTGCGGATGGGTGCCGATGGTGAAGAAGACGCGGTCGTGCCGCTCGGCCAGCGCACGGTAGGTATCGAAGCGCGATACGTGCGTCGAGATGGTGAGCAAGCGGGTGACGCCTACCGCCTCGGCCCGCGCCAGGATCGCTTCCGTCTCGCCGGCGAGCTCGCGATGATCGAGATGGCAATGGCTGTCGACCAGCATCGTCAGGCTGTCTTTGCTTGCGACTTCTCGTCCGGATCGACGTAACGGGGCAGGATTGGCGCGGGCTCAGGCAGGCTCGCGCCGACCGGGAGCCTTCCGCCCTGCCCCAGCGCCGCGAAGTTGCGCTTGTCGAGCGGCACGGCAAGGAGATCAAGAAGCTTCGCGGCAGCCTTCGGGATGAATGGCTGCGCCAGAATGCCGGCCGCGCGCAGCACCTCGGCCGTGACGTAGAGCACCGTCGCCATGCGGGCAGGATCGGTCTTGCGCAACGCCCACGGCTGCTGAGCGGCGAAATAGCGATTGGCTTCCGAGACCACGGCCCAGATATCGGCGAGCACCGTGTTCAACGCGAAGGTCGACATAGCGGCCTGCGCTTTCCCGCGCAGCGCGTCGGCGGCCGCGATCAGCGCCTCATCCTCGGCGGTGAACTTGCCGGTTTCCGGCAGCTTGCTCTGGCAATTGCGGGCGATCATGGTGAGCGAGCGTTGCGCCAGGTTGCCGAGATCGTTGGCGAGATCGGCATTGATGCGGTTGACGATCGACTCGACGCTGTAGCTGCCGTCCTGGCCGAACGGCACTTCGCGCAGGAAGAAGTAGCGGACCTGGTCGGCGCCGAAGGCTTGCACCAGCTCGAACGGATCGACGACGTTGCCGACCGACTTCGACATCTTTTCCCCACGGTTGAACAGGAAACCGTGCGCGGAGACGCGTGTCGGCAGCGCGATGCCGGCCGACATGAGAAAGGCCGGCCAATAGACAGCGTGGAAGCGCACGATGTCCTTGCCGATGATGTGCTGCGCCGGCCAGTAGCGCCAGCGCGGTGCGTTCTCGTCGGGGAAGCCGGCGGCGGTGATGTAGTTGGTGAGCGCGTCCACCCACACATACATCACGTGGTTCTCGGCGCCCGGCACGTTGATGCCCCAGTCGAGGGTCGTGCGCGAGATCGACAGATCCTTCAAACCGCTCTTGACGAAGCTCGCGACCTCGTTGCGCCGTTCGGGTGGCATGATGAAGTCGGGATTGCGCTCGTAGTGAGCCAGCAGCCGATCCTGGTAGCTCGAGAGGCGGAAGAAGTATGTTTCCTCCTCGGTCCATTCCACCGGCGAGCCCAGCGGCTCGCGCCTGACGCCGTCGGCGCCGACCGTCGTCTCCGACTTGTCGAAATAGGCTTCCTGCCGCACCGAATACCAGCCGGCATATTTGTCGAGGAAAATATCGCCGGCCTTCTCCATCCGTTGCCAGAGCGCTTCGCAGGAACGGCGATGGCGCGGCTCGGTGGTGCGAATGAAATCGTCATATGACACGTTGAGCGCCGCCATCATGTCGCGGAAGCGGCCGGAGTTGCGGTCGGCAAGGGCCTGCGGGGTCAAGCCTTCGGCCTGCGCCGTCTGCTTCATCTTGAGGCCGTGCTCGTCGGTGCCGGTCAGGAAGAACACATCGTAGCCGTCGAGCCGCTTGAAGCGGGCGATCGCGTCCGTCACCAGCGACGTGTAGGCGTGGCCGATATGAGGGACGCCGTTGGGGTAGAAGATCGGCGTCGTGACGAAAAAAGTGGGGCGTTCAGCCATGCGCTCAACCGTCTTGGCCGGGGCGGATCAAGCAGCACGCGCGCGCCGCATGGCGTCCGCAAGTTCGCCGAACATCGAGATGACGAGGGGGCGGCGATCGAGGTTGTACGCCTCAGCATCGCGCGCCGCCTGGGCGCACTTCTCCCATACCTCCACTAGCGAGGCAAGGCGACCTGCCCCCTGCTGAGCCTCGGCCTTGATGCGTGCCGCCACCCAATCGAATACGAGCCCGATGGCAACGTCGAGGTCACCTTCACGGCCGCGCGCGCCAACGCTTTCGGCGAGCGCCACGACGGCAGCGATATCGAGTTGGGGCAGCCGTTCGAGCAGCCGGTTCACGCGCTCCGCCAATTCCACGGTGTCGTCGTCGAGGAACAACAAGGCGCGATGCACCGAGCCGCCCGACAGCGCGGCGGCACGGGCGATCGAAGCCGCATCGCTGTCCGACCACGGCTCGCCAAGCGACCTCACGACCCTCTCGACGGCGGACGCTTCGAGAGGTCGGAACGAGAGGAACCGGCAACGCGAGCGGATGGTCGGCAAGAGGAGCGCCGGACGGTGGGCGACGATGAAGAAGATGGAGCGCCGCGGCGGCTCCTCGAGCATCTTCAGGAGGGCGTTGGCGCTGCTGTCGTTGAGCTCGTCGGCGGCGTCAACGACGCAGACGCGATAGCCCCCTCCTCCAGCCGTGGCGTGAAACAGCTCGAGCGCACGGCGGACCACATCGACGGAGATTTCCGCCGAATAGCCCTTGTTGTCCTTGCGCAGACCGCGGCGCACGACGGCGAAATCGGGATGCGACAGAGCAGCGACCTTGCGCGCCGCTGGATGCTCGGCCGCGACCGCGAGATCGTCGGCGCGCGCGACGGCAGGCGCGCGCGGATCGGGATGAGCGAGCAGGAAACGTGCGGCGCGATACGCAAAGGTCGCCTTGCCGATGCCTTCCCGCCCACCGAGCAACCAGGCATGATGCAGCTGCCCCGAGCGAAAGGCCTCCAGGAAAGTCCGCTCAGCGTCGCCGTGACCGAAGAAGTCGGTCCGTTCGCGCGGATGCGGCGTGTCCGGAAAGCGGTCCGGCTCGTCGAGGTCGTCAGCGGCCACCGACAAGCTCCTTGGTGGCGGCGTCCGCGTGCTGCAGACCCAGCCGCGACGACACCGCGCTCCAGATGCCCGCCTCGACGACATCGGGGCCGCCGCTGGCATCAATGAGAACGCAACGTTCGGGCTCCGCCTCGGCAATCTGGCGAAAGGCGTGCCGGAGCTTGCGATGGAAGGCCGCGTCCTCGGCCTCGAAGCGGTCCGCCGCTTCATTGCGCTGGGCGCGCCGTTCGGCGGCCCGCGCCAAGCCGAGCTCCGGCGGCACGTCGAGGATGAGGGTGAGATCGGGTCGCGTCACGCCGATCACGACACGCTCGAGCGCGGAGAGGACCTCTGGCGCAACGTTCCCCAAGGCGCCCTGATAGGCACGGGTGGAATTGGCGAAGCGGTCGCAGATAACGCAGACACCGCGCGCGAGCGCCGGCCGGATGGTGTGGTCGAGATGATCGGCCCGCGCGGCCGAGAACAGCAGCGCTTCGGCCATGGGGCCAAGCCGGCGCGCCCTCCCCGACAGGATGACGGCGCGAATTTCTTCGGCCCTTGGCGAGCCGCCGGGCTCGCGCGTCGCCATCGCCTTGATGCCGTTTGCATCGAGGCGCGCCATCAGCCGCTGCACCTGCGTCGACTTGCCCGCGCCCTCGCCGCCCTCGAACGTGATGAAGCTGCCTCGGCCCGTCTTGCTCATGACTTGCTGAACGCGCGGCGGATGAAGCCGGTGCCGACCTCGAGCGCCGCATCGAGCGCGCGGCGCACGAGGCCGCCCTGGCGCACGTCCTCTGCGGCGTAGAGCGGCAGATCGAGGGCCTGCGTCGTGCCCCGCATCACCCTGAGCCTTGCCACCTCAGCGCCGGCACCGACGGGCGGGATGAGCGGGCCCGTATAGACGATGCGCGCCGTCAGCTTGTCGGTGGAGCCGCGCGGCAGCAACACCTTCACCGGGACCTTGGAGACGAGCGACACGCTGCCGACGGCGCCGCCATACACCTTGGCCTCGCCGACCACCGCGTTGGCGGCAAAAAGATCGCGCGTCTCGAAGGCGCGGAAACCGAATTCGAGCAGCTTGCGGGATTCCTGCTCGCGGTCCTTGGCGGTCTTGAGGCCCATGACGACGACGATGAGACGCTGGCCGTTCTGCACCGCCGAGCCGACGAGGCAGAAGCCGCTGTCGGTGATGTAGCCGGTCTTGAGGCCATCGGCGCCGAGCCCCATGGCGATCAGCGGGTTGCGATTGGTCTGCCTGATCTTGTTCCAGGTGAACTCCGGCTTGCCGAAATAGACGTAGAGATCCGGATAGGTGTCGATCACCACCTTCGCGAGCTTGGCCATCTCGCGGGCGGTGACGCGCTGCAGGTCGTCGGCAAGACCGCTCGCGTTCATGAAGGTCGATTTGGTGAGGCCGATCTCACGCGCCCGCTTGTTCATCAGTCCGGCGAAATTGGCTTCGTTGCCGGCGATGCCTTCGGCGATGGCAATGGCGGCGTCATTGCCCGATTGCACGACCAGGCCTTGGATCAAATCCTCGATTTTGACGCGGCTGTTCAGCGCCGCGAACATGGCCGAGCCGCCGGACGGCGCCCCGCCCCTTCGCCAGGCATTCTCGGAGATTGGAAACTCGTCGGTGAGCTTGAGACGGCCCTGCTTGATCTCCTCGAACAGCACGGCCGCCGTCATCACCTTGACCATGCTGGCTGGCGCCACGAGATCGTCGGCCGCCTTCTCGAACAGCACGGCGCTCGACGCGGCGTCCATGAGCAGCGCATGCGGCGCACTTGTCTGGAAGCCTTCCCGGGATTGCTGCGCGCCCGCTGGCGCGCCGATCGCCACGACAGCGAGCACCGCCAGCATGACCAGAGCCGCGGGGTTTTTTATGAAGCGCCGCATCAAATTTCCTCCACGGGCGCGATTTTGCGCCGCAGCCGTGGTGAATGCAATTCCGCCGGGAACCCTACGGCGCCGTGGCTGCACTGAGGCGCACGAAGCGCTGCTGCTTCACGTCCGCGAACGGGCCCGAGACAAAGCGCGACGTGTCGCCAAGGGCGGCATCGCGAACGGTTCCGTGAGCGGCATAGTGCAAGCTCGCGGCGACCACCCTCCCCTGTCGGCTGTCAGGTCCGTCGGCCGACACTCCCAGGGCGAGAGGGATGCGGGCGCCGCGCGCGCCGCCGAGGTCGAAGGGGCGCTGCGGCGGCAAGGGCGCCGCAGCGGCGGCCGCGACCATGACCGGCAGCAGCGAGCCCGACGGCAGCCGGGCGGGTGTTCCGTCGCTCCGCAACGTCGCCATCAGCTTGCGGTCGTCGCTGCCCATGATCGAGGCCTCGCGCAGATACTCGACCTTCACGCGCGTCGTGCCGTAGTGCTTGAAGTCGAGGGCCTCGGCGACCCGCTGCGACACGTCGATGAGACGGTTGGCATGGTAGGGGCCTCGGTCGTTGACGCGCACCACCATTGAGTGGCGATTGGAGAGATTGGTGACGCGGACGTAGCTCGGCAGTGGCAGCGTCGGATGCGCCGCGGCGATCGATTCCTTGTCGAAGACCTCGCCATTGGCTGTCCGGCGGCCATGGAAGGCGTCGCCGTACCAGGACGCCTGGCCGACGGCGGAATAGTTCGGGTCGACGACCGGCGTATAGATCTGTCCGGCGATCATGTAGGGCTTGCCGACCATGGCGCGGCCGCCACCCTTGGGCACGAGTTCGCCGTCCTCGACGACGCGCGGGCTCGGCGCAACGCCGTATTTCGGATCGACGCTACTCGTCTGCTGCGGGGGTCCGCTGCAATTGGCGGCGAGCGCGCCGATCACGAGCGCGCCAGCCACGCGCAGCGGCAAGGCGCCGCGCGGGGCGCGCAGCGGCAAGGCGCCGCGCGGGGCGCGCATCGTCCCGGCCCCTGACCAATCTCGCAAAGCCACTCCCCGCCCCTTCTGCCGCTCGCGCTCCGAAACGTTCGGCGCGAAACTCCACCCGAGCGCACTTTCAGGCCGCCTCCGATAAGAGACCGTTAAGTGGCGACATTGCGGCTGGCAAGATTTGGTTTGCAAGGCTTGACGCCCCAGTGCCGCCGGGCGATGCCCCGGTCCATAACCGACGCTCCGCCCCGTCCAGCGTCTTCCTATGGGGTCGGGTGGCATTCTGGGTGGCATCCGCATTTGTGAACGGCGGGCCACTTCCGAGCCATGCGCACTTCCGAGCCCATCCGGCGACGAGTCATTGGGAACGCAAAACCGGGTGGAGGCGACGAGCGCCTCCACCCCGTCACCTAGGCGGTCAGTCGCCGCCGTTGTTGTGTCCTCCGGAGTTACCCGGGTCGCAATCATTCTCCGGCTCGGTCTCGCTTTCGTTCCCACGGCCGGAGTTGCATTTTGCGGGCGGCGGGCACGGCAAGCCACCGGCCTGGCAAGGGAGGTGGAGCCGTGCTGCACGTGATTTCGACGAGCAGCCAAGGTGCCCCTTCCCGTTGCCGCGTGGACACCGCAGCTTGTTCGGGGTGACGAGGGATTGCAAACACCCTAATGGCCTACCGCCTTACCGCTAAAGGAGCGGCCCACGACTCCTGGCCTCGATTTGCGTATTGCTTTTAGCCGCAATCCGGGACGACGTTTTGGCGCTGACGAACAGGCGGCAGGAGCCATTCGTCTACGGAGCGCCACACGCACGCATCCCAGCTCATCGAGTCTGGCTTGGACGTGCTCACAATCAGCCGCCGGCTGGGGCACGGCTCCCCGGCAATCACGCTGAGCGTCTACGGGCACTTGTTCAGCAATAGCGACGATAGAGCCGCGCAACGGTTGGAAGCAGCGTTCAACGCAACGTGCACAGACTAGGAACGAATCGGCAGGGCGCGGGTGGCAATCGGGTGGCAATATCGCTTTCGTCCCTAAGTGCGCTTTGCTAAGTGCTTGCCGGGATTGCTGGATGGGTGGCCGAGTGGTTGAAGGCAGCGGTCTTGAAAACCGCCAGGGGTGCAAGCCCCTCGTGGGTTCGAATCCCACCCCATCCGCCAGTTTCGGATGACGCAGGACTGAGGCCAAGCGGTGTCATCCCGGCCTGAGCGGCGCGTCTTCGATCCGTCGTGAGCGCAGTCCGCGACGGATCGACAGAAAAAAGCGCCGCGAAGAGCCGGGACCCAGTCCGTTTGCGCTGATTTCATTCTGCATCTGCTCGTCCTCGTCGGCATCACGGAATGGGTCCCGGGTGCCGCCGCGCGAAGGCGCGGCTCGCCCGGGATGACAGCCGGCACACGCCCTCGTTTTCGCGGTTCGTGAGAACCCGAAGCCCGGGAGCGGTGCGGCCCCGAATTCAGGAAGGGCCCACGCGGGAGGTCCGAGCGGCGGGCGCCAACGGCGCGAGCGCTCAGGGATAATCATCAGTCAGGAGCCGCCGGGCCTAGCGCCCAGACCTCCCGCGCACGGTGTTTTGAGGCTTACGCCCTTGCGCCCCTCGGCCACTTCGCGAGTCCGCAGGCGGTCTGACAAACCTACCCTTCACGGCAGGAGAACCGGACGGGTCGCTTCGGGCTTAGGCCGCCCCTTCTCCAGCCTGCGAGCCAGAGCTGAGGCCACCGCCCAACCCACGCCGTTGCCAGCGCAGGCCATCGAGACATCGCCACGCGTCACTGTGGATCCGTCTCTCTGCGGTCACCCACACCTGGCTCGCAAGGCCTTGCGCGCCCTTCCGGGGACCGGGTATGCCCAACATAGCCTGAGAGGCAACCTGTGTCAAGAACAAAATGAGAACAAAATTCCACCTCGCCTCCCCTCGAACGGGACAGGGCCGGCCTTGGCGCCCCGAAGGTCAATGAAACGTTGCACCAATGTCGCACTTTTAGCGTTTGTTAAGTTTGGCCAGGGGTTTGAGCCAGAAAATCGCAATGGGGAATTCAATGGCCGTGACCGTTGCCCAATAGACACAGACCTCCCAGGGGTCGCGTGGTAAACCCGATTTAATCCGCTGGGGGGCGGACACATCACGTCGATCGCCTTTGGAATGGAGTCCAATACATGATCCGGAGATTGCTACTCACCTCAGTCAGCGCATTGGCCATCGGCGGCACCGCAATGGCGGCGGACCTGCCCTCGGCTCGCTACGCGCCTGTTGCGCCCATTGTCCCCGTCTTCACCTGGACCGGTTTCTACATCGGCGTGAATGCCGGCGTGGCGTTCGGAGACGAGAACAACGATTTCGATCTTCATCCCGCCCGGCACGTTCGGCCCGGGCACCGGCAACTTCTTCGTCGCCGGCGTCGGCAACAACAACGATGCCGTGTTCACTGGCGGCGGCCAGATCGGCTACAACTACCAGGCAGGAGCCTGGGTGTTCGGTATCGAAGCCGACCTCCAATGGGCCGACCTTGGCAACAACAACAACAACGCCTTCGGGGTGGCTGTCGTAGGCCTGCCGGCCGGCTTTGTGTTCGCCAACACGAATAGTGGCCTCGAATGGTGGGGTACCGTGCGCGGCCGCCTCGGCTTCGCTTGGGACCGCGCCCTGCTCTATGGCACGGGCGGCTTCGCATATGGCGGCGGCGGCAACAGCAATTGCGGCGGCGTCGGCTTCAGCTGCGGTGGCGACGATACACGCACCGGCTGGGTGGTTGGTGGCGGTCTCGAATACGCCTTCACCAACAACTGGACGTTCAAGGTCGAAGGCCTCTACGTCAATCTCGACAGCGGCAACAACAACAACGGTCTCGTCGGCTTCGTCGGCGGCGTGCCGGTGTTCCTGCCGCCTGGCTTCGCCTTCAACAACGACAACGAGCAAGCCTTTGGGGTGGTCCGCGTCGGCTTGAACTACAAGTTCTGACCTCAAGCGGATCGGCTGGATCAAGCCCGGCGGCAGCAATGCCGCCGGGCTTCTCCATTTCGGGCTTGTTCGCGGCCGGTTTACTCGCCGCAGGCTTGTTCGTCGCAACCTTGGCCGTTTCGGCCTGTTTGCACGTCCCCTTGGCAAGTCCCTTGGCAAGTCGCCGGCTTCGTCGCATCTACGCGGCATGACCGAGGCCCCTGCCCGCATCTCCTTCGTCTCGCTCGGCTGCCCGAAGGCGCTCGTCGATTCGGAGCGAATCGTCACGCAGCTGCGCGCCGAGGGCTACGTCTTGAGCAAGAACCACGCGGGCGCTGACGCGGTCATCGTCAACACCTGCGGCTTCCTCGATTCGGCCAAGGCCGAATCGCTCGCGGCCATCGGCGAGGCGCTCAAGACGAACGGCAAGGTCATCGTCACCGGCTGCATGGGGGCCGAGCCGGAGCTGATCCGCGAACGCTTTCCGGAGGTGCTGGCCGTGACCGGGCCGCAGCAATACGAGAGCGTCGTCGCGGCCGTTCACGAGGCGTTGCCGCCGCCGCACGACCCGCGCATGGACCTCGTGCCGGCGCAGGGCATCAAGCTGACGCCGCGCCACTACGCCTATCTGAAAATCTCCGAAGGCTGCAACAATCGCTGCAGCTTCTGCATCATTCCGAAGCTGCGCGGCGACCTTGTCAGCCGCCCGGCCGGCGAGGTTCTGCGCGAGGCCGAGCGGCTGGTCGCGGCGGGCGTCAAGGAGCTCCTCGTCATCTCGCAGGACACGAGCGCCTATGGGCTCGACCTGAAATACGCGCCGAGCCGCTGGCGCGACCGCGACGTTGCGGCGCGATTCGTCGATCTGACCCAGGCCCTCGGCGAGCTCGGCGTCTGGGTCAGGCTCCACTACGTCTATCCCTATCCGCACGTCGACGCGGTGATCCCGTTGATGGCCGACGGCAAGGTGCTGCCCTATCTCGACATCCCGTTCCAGCACGCCGCGCCGGCGGTGCTCAAGGCGATGCGCCGGCCCGCCCACCAGGACAAGACGCTGGAGCGCATCCGGCGCTGGCGCGACATCTGTCCCGATCTCGCCATCCGCTCGACCTTCATCGTCGGCTTCCCGGGCGAGAGCGAGGATGATTTCCAGGCCCTCCTCGACTGGCTCGGCGACGCCAGGCTCGATCGCGTCGGCTGCTTCCGCTACGAGCCGGTCAACGGCGCGGCTGCCAACGACATCGGCCGCGGCCGTCCCGGAGGACGTGAAGGAGGCGCGCTGGCACCGGCTGATGAAG
This sequence comes from uncultured Alphaproteobacteria bacterium, assembly GCA_963812775.1. GTDB lineage: Bacteria > Pseudomonadota > Alphaproteobacteria > Rhizobiales > Beijerinckiaceae > CAWEWH01. The sequence goes on along the minus strand of CAWEWH010000007.1, from coordinate 746,261 downwards.
GCCCAGAAGTCGATCAGCGCCAACCGGCTCAAGCGCAAGGTCGGTCGACGCGTGCCGGTCATCATCGACGAATTCAGGACCCAGCGTCGCCAAGGGACGATCGGCTTGGGACGCGCCGGAGATCGACGGCACGGTCTATGTGGCGTCACGCCGGCCGCTGCGTGCCGGCGACATCGTCACCGTCAAGGTCGAGCGCGCCGACGACTACGACCTGCACGGGGTGGCGGTGTAGCGGCCCAGACCGTCATCCCGGCCAGGCGGGCGCAGATGAGACGCCTGAATGCGCCGACATGACGGAATGGGTCCCGTGTCTGCACCGCACCGCAGCCCAGCAGCGGGTTCCGCCCTCGAGCATCGCGGGTGCGCTGCGGTGCGCACGGGATGACATTTGTTTAAGGCACCAACACGGTGGCGCCGGTGGTGGCGCGGCTCTCGAGAGCGCGATGCGCCTCGACCGCATCCTTCAGCGGGTAGCGCGCGTGGATGGAGATCTTGACGGCGCCGCTCGCCACCACGTCGAACAGATCCTTGGCCGTCGCCGCCAAGTCCTGCGGCGTGGCGATATAGTGGCCGAGCGAGGGGCGCGTGGCAAAGAGCGAGCCCTTGGTGTTCAAGATGCCGATGTTGAAGGCCTCGATCGGCCCTGACGCCGACCCGAAGCTGACGAAGTAGCCGCGCGGCTTCAGGCAGTCGAGCGATGCCGGAAAGGTCGCCTTGCCGACCCCGTCATACACGACCTCGCAGCCCTTGCCGCCGGTGATCTCCTTGATGCGCTTCACGAAGTCCTCGTCGCGATAGAGGACGACGTGGTCGCAGCCATGCTGCCTGGCGAGATCCACCTTGTCGGCCGAGCCGACGGTGCCGATCACCGTGGCGCCGAGATGCTTTGCCCATTGGCAGGCGATCAAGCCGACGCCGCCGGCCGCGGCGTGAAACAGAACGGTGTGGCCCTTCTCGACGCGAAACGTGCGGCGAAGGAGATATTGCGCCGTCATGCCCTTGAGCATCATGGCGGCAGCAGTGTCGAAGTCGATCGAGGACGGCAGTTTCACGAGAACGCGGGCGGGAACGTTGCGCTCCTGCGCATAGCTGCCGATGGCGCCCGCATAGGCGGCACGATCGCCGGGCTTGAGCTCGCTCACGCCGTCGCCGACCGCCACCACCTCGCCGGCGCCCTCGCTGCCGGGGATAAACGGCGTCGGATTGGGATAAAGACCGGTGCGATGATAGACGTTCATGAAGTTCAGCCCGATGGCGCGCTGGCGCAACCGCACCTCGCCGGCCTTCGGGGCGCCCACATCCACATCCTCGTAGGTGAGCTTCTCCGGGCCGCCGGGGCTATGGACGCGAATGGCTTTCGGCATTGCTGATCTCCCGATTGGTTTGGCGTGGGGTCACGCCACATGCGAGCGGCCGCGCTCGCGCTGCTTCCGCTTCTTGCGGCGAACCGCGATGTTTATGGCTTCCACGCTCGCTGCGAAAATCATGGCGAAATAGATATAGCCGCGCGGGAAGTGCAGATGGAAGCCCTCGGCGACAAGGGAAACGCCGATCAGGATCAGGAAGCTCAAGGCCAGCATCTTGGTGGTCGGATGCGCGGCGATGAAACGGCTGACAACGCCCGACGCCAAATACATGACCAGCATGGCGAGGATGACGGCAATGACCATGATGGCGATGTCGTCCGACATGCCGATCGCCGTGATGATGGAGTCGACGGAGAAGACGAGGTCGATGATGGCGATCTGCACGATGGCGGTGGTGAACACCGCCTTGACGCTGACGGGATTGGGGCCCCTCTCCTCGTCCTCGATCTCGCCGTGAATCTCGTGCGTCGCCTTGCCGATGAGGAAGAGCCCGCCGGCGATCAGGACCATGTCGCGCCAGGAGAACCCCTGACCGAAGAGCGTGAAGACAGGCTTGGTCAGGCCGATGATCGTGGTGAGCGTGAAGAGCAGCGCCACGCGGAACAACAGCGCCAAGGCCAGCCCGATACGCCGCGCCCGCTCCGCCTGCTCAACGGGCAGCTTGCCCACCAGCACCGAGATGAACACGACGTTGTCGATGCCGAGCACCACCTCCATGACGGTCAAGGTGACCAGCGCGGCCCAGCCGGTGGGATCGGACATCCAGTCAAACATCGAACTTCAAGCCCTTGAATTGGCCGTCAGGCGGCGAAGGGGAACGTGTGGCAGCATGCCGGCTAGCGCAGAGGGAAACCGCAGTCTATCCGATCCTTCATGGCACAATCTCATGACGTTGCCATCGTCGGAGCCGGTGCCGCCGGGCTGACGGCGGCCATCGCGCTGGCGCGAGACGGCATCGCCACGTGCCTGGTGGGCAGGCCGGCCACGGCGCGCGACGGCCGCACCGTGGCGCTGCTCGACGGCTCGGCCCGCTTCCTGTCGGCCCTCGGCCTCTGGGACGAGATGGCGGCGCACGCCGCGCCCTTCTCGCAGATGCGCATCATCGACGACACCGACAGCCTGTTCCGCGCACCGCCGCTTTCCTTTGATGCCGCCGAGATCGGCCTTGCGGCCTTTGGTTACAACATCGAGAACGCCGATCTGGTCGATTTGGCCGCCGACCAAGCGCGCCAATTGCCGCATTTGACGCTGCTCAGCCAGATGGTCACCGACGTGCTGCCGGCCGGCGAGGCCGCGACCCTGCGGCTCGACGACGGCACCTCGCTCAGCGCCAAGCTGGTCATCGGCGCCGACGGCCGCAACTCGATCGTGAGGAAGGCGGCAAAGATCGATGCCAAAGTCTGGTCCTACCCGCAAATGGCGCTCACCGCGCTCTTCGCCCATGAGCGCCCGCACGGCGACGCGACCAGCGAGTTCCACACCCGTACCGGACCGTTCACGCTCGTGCCGCTGCCCGGCAACCGTTCGAGCCTCGTGTGGGTGACGACGCCGCATGCGGCCCGGCGGCTCATGCGGCTCGACGACGAGGCCCTCGCCGCGGCCGCGGCGCACCAGGCACACCGCCTGCTCGGCGGCATGCGGATCGACGGCCCACGCGGCCTCGTGCCGCTCGGCGGCATGACGGCGAAACGGCTCATCGGGCCGCGCCTCGCGCTCATCGGCGAGGCCGCGCACGTGTTTCCGCCCATCGGCGCGCAGGGACTCAATCTCGGCCTGCGCGACGCCGCGGCCCTGCGCGACGTTGTGATCGACGCCCGCCAGCGCGGCGCCGACCTCGGCGGCGCCGCGACCCTCAAGCGATACGAGGCGGCGCGGCGGCTCGACATCGGCTCGCGCACCGCCGTGGTCAGCGGCCTCAACCGCGCGCTGCTGACCGACGCGTGGCCGGCCGACCTGGTGCGCGGCCTCGGCATGCTGGCGCTGCGCGTCGCGCCGCCGCTGCGCCACCTCGCCATGCGCGAGGGCGTGATGCCGAGCTTTGGGGCACCGCGGTTGATGCGCGGGCGCTGACACAGCAGACGGAAGACGGGCAGGAGCCTGTTCGTCGTCGATCATCCGAACAGCAGCGCCGGCATGCGGCCGGTCTTGATCAGCCACAGGAAAACGGTGAGCGTCAGCATCGACGTGACGGTGCCGACCAGGATGCAGGCCGAGGCCCGCTCCATCCCGAGCCGGTATTGCGTCGACACCACGAAGATGTTCAGCGCCGGCGGCAGCGCCGCCATGAGCACGGCGGCATAGACCCATGTCGGCGCAAAGCCGCCGATGAACGACAGCACGCTCCAGACGATGAGCGGGTGGGCCAGAAGCTTGATGCTAACCAGCACCGGCACCTCCGGCAGCAGGCGCTCGAGCGGCCGCAGTGCCACGATGACGCCGAGGCTGAACAGGGCGCAGGGCGCGGCGGCGCGGGCGAGCCAGTCGACCATGGTGCTGGCAAAGTCCGGCAGCGTGATCTCGAAGGTGCTGGCCAGCACGCCGGCAGCGATGGCGACGTTGAAGGGATGCGTGAGCACGGTGCGCGCCGTGTGCCAGACCGCTCCCGCAAGGCCGCGCTGCCCGGTGCCGCCGGCGGCCATGAGCATCGGCACGAGGGTGAACAGCAGGAGGTTGTCGAACACGAAGACGAGCGCCACCGGCGCGCTGGCGCCGACGCCGAGGGCGGCGATGACCAGCGGCGGTCCCATATAGCCGATGTTGGAATAGGCGCCGGCCAGACCTTGCAGCGTTGCCTGCGGCAGGTCGACCTTGAACAGGAAAAACGCCGCCAGGAACGCCAGCGCAAAGGCGAGGCTGGTCGACAGGGTCGTGCCGGCGATGAAGGCCCAGTTGGCGATCTCGGCGAGCGGCGTGCCGGCGATGAGCTTGAAGAACAGCGGCGGCAAGGCGACGTAGATGATGAAGAATTGCATCCACGCAAGGCCGGGCTCGGGACGCTTGAAGTATCGTCCGCAAACAAAGCCGAGCCCGACGAGGCCGAAGAACGGCGCGACCAGGTTCAGGATCGCGAGAAGATCGGCGATTGCGGCGCTCCGGCGAGGCGAAGGGGCGCGAAGTTAACAACGGACAGAAGAGCGGAGCAACCGGCCGCCTGCCCTATGGACGCCACCGCACGCCTCGCTTATGGCAGGGCCCATGAAGCTGCCGCGGTCCTTCTTCCGTCCCCTCGCCATCGGCGCGCCGGCGCCCTTGCGCGAATTGCCGATCCGGCTCGAGCGCATGATCCACTTCGTGCCGGCGCATCTGGAAAAAGTGCGCGCCAAGGTGCCCGAGCTCCTTGGCCAAGTCGACGTGGTGCTCGGCAATCTCGAGGACGCCATCCCGGCCGACGCCAAGGAAGCGGCACGCGCCGGCTTCATCGCCATGGCCAAGGCCATCGACTTCGGCTCGACCGGACTGTGGACGCGCGTCAATGCGCTCAACAGCCCATGGGCGCTCGACGACATCACCGAGATCGTCGGCGCCGCCGGCCACAAGCTTGAAGTGATGATGCTGCCCAAGGTCGAAGGCGCCTGGGACATCCACTATCTCGACCAGTTCCTGGCGCAGCTCGAAGCGCGCCACGCCATCAAGCGGCCGATCCTCATCCACGCCATCCTGGAGACGGCCGAAGGGGTGAAGAACGTCGAGGAGATCGCCGCCGCCTCGCCGCGCATGCAAGGCATCAGCCTCGGGCCCGCCGACCTTGCGGCATCGCGCGGCATGAAGACGACACGGGTGGGCGGCGGCCATCCCGACTATCGCGTCATCTCCGACCCGGCGGGGTCGGCGGCGCGCACGGCCGCCCAGCAGGACCCCTGGCACTACACGATCGCGCGGATGGTCGATGCCTGCCAGGCCAACGGCATCAAGGCCTTCTACGGGCCGTTCGGCGACATCGCCGACACGGAGGCCTGCGAGGTGCAGTTCCGCAACGCCTTCCTGCTCGGTTGCAGCGGCGCCTGGTCGCTGCATCCTACGCAGATCGACATCGCCAAGCGGGTGTTCAGCCCCGACAAGGCGGAAGTCGCCTTCGCGCGGCGCATCCTGGCGGCCATGCCGGACGGTACCGGCGCGGTGATGATCGAAGGCAAGATGCAGGACGACGCGACCTGGAAACAGGCCAAAGTCATCGTCGATCTGGCGCGCCTTGTGGCCGCCAAGGACGCGGAATATGCCGAGGCCTACGGGTTCTAGTGTCTAAGGGCAGCACGGCCTCGCCCGCGATTGCACTCACCGGAGCCGCGGAATACATACCGTCCATGAGTGACCGGGCGCCCCCCAAGTCGACCCCTCCCAAGTCGATTTCCCCCAAGACGAGGGCCGCCAAGTATGCGATCGGCCAGGTTGTGCGCCACAAGCACTACCCGTTCCGCGGCGTGATCTTCGACGTGGACCCGGAATTCAACAACACCGAGGAATGGTGGCTGTCGATCCCGGAAGAGATTCGGCCGCGCAAGGACCAGCCGTTCTACCATCTCTTCGCCGAGAACGCCGAAACCCAATACATCGCCTATGTGTCGGAACAGAATCTCCTGCCCGACACCTCGGGCGAGCCGGTCAAGCATCCGCAGATCGACGAGGTCTTCGAGCGCGCCGGCGACGGCACCTATCGGACGCGGCAGGGCTTCGCCAACTGAACCCCGCGCTATCGTCGCGAACACATTGTCTTGAACCAAAAGCGTCATGAACGCAAAAACGCCGGGCTGTGCCCGGCGCTTTCATGTTCCATGGCTGGCGGAAGGGATTACTGCTTCGGCGGGGCACCACCGCTGCGCTTCTGCATCTCCTCCTGACCCTTCTCCTGCAGCAACTTCTGCATCTCCTGCTGCTGCTTGAGCTTCTCCGGATCGATGGGAGCCCCATCGAAGGCCTGGCCGAAACCGGCGAGCGGCACCTGGAACGTGACCACGGTGCCCATCTGGTTCTGGACGCTGACGTTCAGGTTGGCGGCCTTCTTCATGGCGGCGATGTCGGCCTCCTTCATCGGCACCTCGGCGAAGCAACCGTTCGGGAAGCAGATGGCATAGCGGCCTTCAAGCGGCTGGCTCTGGTCGAAGCCGACGCGCAGGCCCGGCGGCAGCAGCAATTGCAGCGGCAGCAGGAAGCGCACCATCTTGTTGGGCTCGCCCTTCACATCGTAGACGGCAACCGCGATGACGGGCACGTTCTGGTCCGACACGAAATCGCGGGTCGTGTAGCAGATATCCTTGCTGTTGCTGGGGTCCTTGCCACAGGCCTTCGTCCAGTCGGTCTGCGAGGCCTCGGATTTCACCTGAACGACGGACGGCGCCGGCGCCGCCTGCTGCTGAGCCGGTTGCTGGGCGGGCTGCTGCTGGGCGGGCTGCTGGGCTGGCTGCTGCGCCGGTTGCTGGCCCGGCTGCTGCTTCTTCGGCGCCGCCTTGGGGGGGGCACCAGCCGGCGCCTGTTGGGCCGCCACGACCGTCGGCATCAGCATAAGCGCGCCGGCCGCAAGCGCGGTCGCGACCACGCGCAAGGGCGCCGATTGCTTGAAAGACGGCATCAAGACATTCCTCATCGGTTGGAACCAGAGCGGGCCAGCGCATTCGGGCCGAGGCTGCGGCAGGCGCTGCTTCGACGCCGAATAAGGCGATTGAATGACGCTCCTTTAGCGCGTTGCCAGTCCCTTATCCAGAGCCTCCGGGGGCGGCAACATGGCCGTATGGCCCAAGCGTCAGCCTGAGATTTCAAACTGAGAGGCACGACCGCATCCCACGATGCGTGGCGCAAACCGCCATTAAAGCGCATCATGGCGCTCGATTCGGCCGGATTCAGGGGTGTGCTCGCAGAAATGACCGCGGCGACGATGCGCAACAGCCTGGACGCACCGGCGTCGGAGGCACCGGACCGCCCGCAAGGCCGCCTCGACACTCTGCTGGCCGAGCGGCTGGCGGGCCATCGACACGATGTCCTCATTGCCGACCGGACGACGGGCCTGTCCTTGACCTACGGGGACGCGCAGGCGCGCATCGATCGGCTCGCGGCGCTGCTTGCATCCTTCGGGCTCGCGGCGTCGTCCAATGTCGGCATCGTCCTGCCCAACGGCAGCGATGCGCTGGTCGGCCTCATCGCCTGCCAGCGGGCCGGGCTCATGCCGTGCCTGATGTCGCCGGCGCTGAGCCGGGAGGAACTCGTGGGCGCGGTGGCGGCAACCGGCGCGGAGGCGGTCATCACCGCAACGGCCATCGGCGACATGAAGCCCGCCGAGATGCTGTGCGAGGTGGCCGCGAGCTTCTTCGGCCTGCGCTTCCTGTGCGCCTTCGGGGGCGAGGTGCCGGACGGCGTCATCCCGCTCGATCCGGCGCTGGCGGAAGCCGGCACGGCCGCCGCATTGCCACCGGGGCATTCCAACCTCGCCACCTTGGACCGGGTGGGCGCGCAAATCGTGCCGATCTGGCGCGACAGCGACGCGCTGCTCGCCGCCGCCCTGCCGCTGGTGCTGACGGCGCGCGTGGCCGCGAAGGCGCGGCTCATCAGCCTCATGGCGCCCGACAGCCTCGCCGGGCTCGCCACGGGCCCCGTGGCCGCGCTGGCGAGCGGCGCGACCCTCAACACCCACGCCGTGTTCGACAGCGAAGCCTTGCTGCGCGACATCATCGAAGGAGCGCCCGCGCATCTCGTCGCGCCGGCCTGGCTGGAGCCGCTGTTGCGCAAGGCCGGCCTCCTGACCCGCCTGAAGAGCCTCACCCTGGTGCACCGCCCGCCGGCCTCGCTGATGGCAACGCCCGCCGCGCCGGTGCCGGTGATCGACGTCGTGCCCTTGGGCGAAACCGCGCTCCTGGTCGGCGCCCGCGACACCAAAGGCTTGCCGAGCATCCGCCTCGGCGCGCCGCCCGCCGTGGCGGCGCCGGTGACCGAGATCCGGATCGATCGGGCGGGCAACATCGAGGTGCGCGGCCGTGCCGTGGCCGGAACGCCGCTCGGCCCCCTCGCCCACTCCAGCACCGGCGAGGCCAATGCGGCGGGCTTCATCAAGACGCGCTTTGTGGCGGAATGCGCGGGACCGCGCATCACGGCGGTGCGCGAGAGCGCGACGCCGACTTAGGTCTTTGGCTCCGCATGATCTTTGTCCGAAAAGTCTGCAACTTTTCGGGATCATGCGCTACGCAGCCTTCTTCCGCTCGGCGATCCCGACGAGATCGCGCAACAACCGCTGCGTGCCCTTGAGTCGCGCCTCCGGCGTCTCGAAATCGTCGATGAACACGACGCTCATGTCGGGCCGCACCTTGGCAAGCGAGCCCTGCTCCATCACGTGGGCGACAAGCCCCTCGGGATTGGCGAAGAGATTGTCGCGGAACGACACGACCGCACCCTTGGGGCCGGCGTCGACCTTGGCGACATTGGCGCGCCGGCACAGCGCCTTGATGGCTACGAGCTTCAAGAGATGCTCCACCTCCTCGGGCAGCGACCCGAAGCGGTCGATCATCTCGGCCCCAAAGGCATCGATCTCGCCATCGCTCTCCAGGGTCGAGAGGCGCTTGTAGAGGCCGAGCCGCAATTGCAGGTCGGGCACGTAGGTCTCGGGGATCATCACCGTCGTGCCGATGGTGATCGACGGCGACCATTGCTCGTCGCGCGCCTCCTCGACGCCGGCGCGCAGCTGCGCCACCGCCTCCTCCAGCATCTGCTGGTAGAGCTCGTAGCCGACCTCCTTGATGTGGCCGGACTGCTCCTCGCCGAGCAGATTGCCGGCGCCGCGAATGTCGAGATCGTGGCTGGCGAGCTGGAAGCCGGCGCCCAGCGTGTCGAGGGATTGCAGCACCTTGAGGCGCTTCTCGGCGGTCGCGGTCAGCGTGCGGTTGGCCGGAATGGTGAACAGCGCATAGGCGCGCGTCTTGGAGCGGCCGACGCGGCCGCGCAGCTGATAGAGCTGGGCGAGACCGAACATGTCGGCGCGGTGCACGATCAGCGTGTTGGCGGTCGGGATGTCGAGACCGAACTCGACGATGGAGGTCGACAACAGGATGTCGAACTTGCCGTCGTAGAAGGCGATCATCACGTCCTCGAGCTGGCCGGACGGCATCTGGCCATGCGCCACCGCCACCTTGGCCTCCGGCACATGCTCGTCGAGGAAGCGCTTGATCTCGGCGATGTCCTCGATGCGCGGGCAGACATAGAACGACTGGCCGCCGCGATAGCGCTCACGCAGCAGCGCCTCGCGCACCACGAGTGGATCGAAGGGCGAGATGAAGGTGCGCACCGCGAGGCGATCGACCGGGGGCGTCGCGATGATGGACAATTCGCGCACCCCGGTCAGCGCGAGCTGCAAGGTGCGCGGGATCGGCGTCGCCGACAGCGTCAGCACGTGCACCTCGGCGCGCAACGCCTTCAGCCGCTCCTTGTGGGCAACGCCGAAATGCTGCTCCTCGTCGACGATGACGAGCCCGAGATTCTTGAAGGCGATCGACTTACCGAGCAGCGCATGCGTGCCGATGACGATGTCGAGGGTGCCGTCGGCGAGGCCGGCCTTGACGGCCTTGAGGTCGGCGGCCGCCACGAAGCGCGAGGCCTGGCCGATCTTCACCGGCAGGCCCTGGAAGCGGTCGGCGAACGTCTTGGTGTGCTGGCGCGACAAGAGCGTGGTCGGGGCGATGAGCGCCACCTGCTGGCCGCCGGCCATCACCACCGCGAAGGCGGCCCGTAGCGCCACCTCGGTCTTGCCGAAGCCCACGTCGCCGCAGATGAGCCGGTCCATCGGCCGGCCGGCCGCCAGGTCGTCGAAGACGGCCTGGATGGCGTTGTCCTGGTCCTCGGTCTCCTCGTAAGGGAAGCGCGCCGCGAACTCGTCGTAGAGGCCCTGCGGCGGCACGTGGCGGGGCGCCTCCTTCATGGCGCGGGCGGCGGCGATCTTGATGAGCTCGCCGGCCATCTCGCGCAGGCGCTGCTTCAGCCGCGACTTGCGCGCCTGCCAGGCGACGCCGCCCAGCCTGTCGAGGGCGGCTTCGGTGTCTTCCGAGCCGTAGCGCGAGAGAAGCTCGATATTCTCCACCGGCAGGAACAGCTTGTCGCCGCCCGCATAGTGCAGCTCGAGGCAATCGTGGGCGGCGCCCGCCACTTGGAGGGTGGCGAGGCCGACGAAACGGCCGATGCCGTGGTCGACATGCACGACGAGGTCGCCGCCGGTGAGGCTTGCCACCTCGGCGATGAAGTCCTGGGCGCGCCGCGCACGGCGTGCTTGGCGCACCAGGCGGTCGCCGAGAATGTCCTGCTCGCCGACGACGGCGAGAGCGTCGGTCTCGAAGCCGGCCTCGAGGCTCCATACCGCAATCGCCGGCTCACCCCTGGGGAGCGCGAGCGCCCGGGCGAGGTCAGGGACCGGCCTTACGCCCTTGAGGCCGTGATCTGCGAGCACGTGGCCAAGGCGCTCGCGAGAGCCTTCCGACCATGCCGCCAGCACGACGCGCTTGCCGGCGCCGGCGAGGGCGCGCACATGCGCGACGGCGGCCTCGAAGACGTTGACGGATTCATCCGCGCGCTCGGGCGCAAAATTGCGGCCCTGGCGGGCGCCGACATCGATGACGAGGCCCTTGCCGCCTTCCGGCTGGGCGAAGGGCGTCTGGCGGGCGAGGCCCTGGGCGGTGTGACGGCGCTCCCACTCGTCGGGCGCCAGATAGAGCGCGCCCGGGGGCAGCGGATGATAGGGCGGCGCGCCGGCGTCGCGGCGCTTCAGCCCGTCAAGGCGCGCCTCGTGATAGTCGGCGATCTGCTCGAGGCGCTTGCCGGCCGCGTCCTCGTCGAGGGCGTCGAGCACCATGGGGACGCCCGGCGCATAGTCGAAGAGCGTGTCGAGGCGGTCGTGAAAGAGCGGCAGCCAGTGCTCGAGCCCCGGGTGGCGGCGGCCTTCGCTCACTGCCGCATAGAGCGTGTCGTCGCGGCTCGGGGCGCCAAAGGCCTTCACGTAGCCTTCGCGGAAGCGGCGGATGGTCTCGGTGGTGAGCTTCACCTCGCTCATCGGCACGAGGTCGAGGGAGCGCAATTGCCCGGTCGAGCGCTGCGTCTCGGGATCGAAGGGGCGGATCGATTCCAGCGTGTCGCCGAAGAAGTCGAGCCGGAGCGGCGCCAGCATGCCAGGCGCGAAGAGATCGAGGATGCCGCCGCGCACGGCGTATTCGCCGGTGTCGCGCACCGTGCCGGTGCGCGCGAAGCCGTTGATCTCGAGCCAGGCGACGACGCCTTCCATGGCGACGGTGTTGCCCGGGGCGGCCGAGAACGTCTCGGTGGCGATGCGCGCCTGGGGCGGCATACGCTGCAGCACGGCGTTGACGGTGGTGAGCAGGAGGCGCGGTCGGCTCGCCGAGGAACCGGTGCGCGCCAGCCGCGCCAGGGTCGCCATGCGCCGCGCCGTGACGGTGCTGGTCGGCGAAACCCGGTCGTAGGGCTGGCAGTCCCAGGCCGGCAGGCTGAGCACCTCCACGTCCGGCGCCACGAAGGCGAGGCCCGCCTCGACGAGGGCGAGGCGCTGACCATCGCGTGCCACGTAGATGAGCGCGGCCGCCGCCTCGCTCTGCTTGGCAAGCTCGCGCGTCAGGTCGGCCAGCACGAGGGGCGCAAAACCGTCGGGCAGGCTCGACAGGGTGAGGTGGTCGCTGCGCGTAAGCGCATCGGCGGCGCGCAGTGCGGCGGGCGTCATTGGTGCGCCCTTTTGCATCCGGAAGGAGGCGCGCACATCACGAACGGAGCGATACGCGCTGCGCGTTGAAGTGCATCAGCCGCCGCCACAGCGGCGTGTCGTGCTCGGCCGCCACCGGCCGCTCCCCCGTCACCCAGGCGAGCACCTCCGGATCGGGCATTTCCATCAGCCGCTCGAGCGCGTCGATCTCGGCCTCCGACAGGGCGGCCACCTCGGCATCCGCGAACGGACCCAGCACGAGGTCCACCTCGCGCATGCCGCGATGCCAGGCTCGAAATAGAATCCGCCGGCGACGGGGGTCGAGGCCCGCGCTCGTTCGTTCAAGGCCGCTCATTTCGTCTCCGGCGCTACCCGCCATGTCGCGGGCCGCGTCTTGCCGCTATATAGCGATGCCGTCCGCCGGTGTCAGCCCACGCAGAATCACCGAGGCGAAATCCCGCATGCGCCCTTCCCTGCTCGATCCGCTCTTTGCGCCGCTGAAATCGCTCACCGGCGTCGGGCCGCGCATGGAAGAATTGTTCGACCGGCTGCTCGCCGACCCGGGCAAGTCAGCGCGGGTCGTCGATCTCCTGTTCCATCTGCCGGGCGGCGTCGTCGACCGTAGCGCCCGGCCAAAGATCGCCGAAGCGCCGTTCGACACCATCGTCACGCTCGAGGTGACGGTCATGTCGCACCGGCCGCCGCCGCCACGCCGCACCGGGCCCTATCGCGTGCTGGTCGAGGACGAGACCGGCGATGTGACGCTGGTGTTCTTCAACGGCCAGCCCAACCGCATCAAGAGCCTGCTGCCGGTCGGCGAGACGCGCTTCGTGTCGGGCCGCATCGAGCTCTATGACGGCACGCGCCAGATGGTGCATCCGGACCGCGTCCTCGACGCGCGAAGCTTTGACGAAACGGCGCTCATCGAGCCCATCTATGGGCTGACAGAGGGCCTCTCGGCCCGCTATGCAGCGCGCATCGCCGGCGAAGCCCTGAAGCGGGTGAAGCCGCTGCCCGAATGGCAGGACGCGGCCTTCCTGAAGCAGCGCGGCTTCCCGGATTTTTCCACGGCACTCACGGCGCTGCATCGTCCGGCCACCGTCGAGGCCGTGGCGCCCGACAGCCTGGCGCGGCGGCGGCTCGCCTACGACGAGCTTCTGGCCACGCAACTGGCGCTCGCGCTGCTGCGCGCGCACCGGCGGCGCCCCGCCGGGCGCGCCAATGCGGGCGACGGCGCGCTCGAGAAGGCCATCGTCGCCCGCCTGCCCTTCTCGCTCACGGGCTCGCAGCGCAAGGCGCTTGCCGACATCCGCCGCGATCTCGCCGCCCCGCAGCGCATGTTGCGGCTGCTGCAGGGCGACGTGGGGGCCGGCAAGACGATCGTGGCGCTCCTCGCCATGGCGGCGGTGGCGGAGGCGGGCCGGCAATCGGCCCTGATGGCGCCCACCGAGATTCTGGCCCGCCAGCATCACGAGCGGCTCGAGCCCCTGGCGCGCGCCGCCGGCATCGAGATGGCGCTGCTCACCGGGCGCGACAAAGGCGGCGAGCGTGCCGCCGTGCTCGACGGCCTCGCGTCCGGCCGCGTCGGCATGGCGATCGGCACGCATGCGCTGTTCCAGGAGGGCGTCGCCTTCAAGGACCTCGGCCTCGCGGTGGTCGACGAGCAGCACCGCTTCGGCGTGCACCAGCGCTTTGCGCTGGGCGCCAAGGGCGAGGCCGTCGACCTCTTGATCATGACGGCGACGCCGATCCCGCGCACCCTGGTGCTCACCTACTTTGCCGACATGGACGTGTCGCTGCTCACCGAGAAGCCGGCCGGCCGCCAGCCGATCGACACGCGGGCGGTGCCGCTCGAACGGCTCTCCGAAGTGACCGATGCGGTTGGCCGCGCCGTGACAAGCGGCGCCCAGGTCTACTGGGTCTGCCCGCTGGTGGGAGAATCGGAATCGATCGACGTGGCGGCGGCGGAAGAGCGCCACAAGGCATTGAAGAAATCCTTCGGCGACACCGTCGGCCTGCTGCACGGCCAGATGCCGGGGCGCGAGCGCGACGCCACCATGGCCGGCTTCGTGCGCGGCGAGACGCAGATCCTGGTCGCCACAACGGTCATCGAGGTTGGCGTCGACGTGCCCAATGCGAGTGTCATGGTCATCGAGCACGCCGAGCGCTTCGGCCTCGCGCAACTGCATCAGCTGCGCGGCCGCATCGGCCGCGGCGCCGCGAAGTCGACGTGCCTCCTGCTCTACAAGGGTCCGCTTGGCGCCGTCGCCAAGGCGCGGCTGCACGTCATCCGCGAGACCGACGACGGCTTCCGCATTGCCGAGGAGGATTTGCGGCTGCGGGGCCCCGGTGAGGTGCTCGGCACGCGCCAATCGGGCGCGCCGGACTTCCGCCTGGTGCGGCCCGACCTCGACCAGGACCTGATCGCGGCGGCGCGCGACGACGCACGGCTCATCCTCGAGCGGGACCCGCATCTGACAACGCCGCGCGGAGCGGCGCTCCGCCATCTGCTCTATCTCTTCGAGCGCGACGAGGCGATCAGGCTGCTGAGAGCGGGGTAGGGTTTCCCCCATGGCTAGTGTGGCGATTCCGAAATTCGCCACATATCATGGAGGGCTCGGAGCGAATTTCGGAATCATAAGCCACACTAGAAAAGACTGATTCTAGTGTGCTTTTTGAATTTGAAGTTCGCTCGATTTCCGATCCAAACAATGTAGCGAACTTCAAATTCAGGCACACTAGCCGGATGAGACAGTGGGCAGGGGCCATCAAGCGCGACGTTCACGCGCTCTACCTGGCAAGCCGGGACCCCCGTGTCCCCTGGTACGCGAAGGCCCTTGCGGTCGTCGTCGCCGGGTATGCGCTCTCGCCAATCGATCTCATCCCCGACTTCATTCCAGGGCTCGGATATCTGGACGACGTGATTCTTGTGCCGCTTGGCATTCTCGCAGTGGTTAAGCTCATCCCCCCAGGGGTGATGGCGGAACATCGAGAGCGGGCAACGGCGCAGGACCGCCCTGTTAGCCGAACGGCCGGCATCGTCATCGGCTGCATTTGGGTGGCATCGATCGCGCTGTTCGGATGGCTCGCCTATCGTCTATTACGTGCTGACATCTGACAGACGCAACGCGGGGCTAGAGCGCGATGCGACTAACACCAATCGCATCGGCGCTCTAGCTCCTTGATGTTGCGCATGATCTTGTCCGAAAACCGCGCACACTTTTCGGGATCATGCGCTAGACCCCACGAACCCGGGTCGCGAAGGATTGAGCATGGTCGCCAGCGATGATTTTACCGAGTTCCTGCGTGAGCAGCTCATGCCGCTCGGTCGCGTCACGATGCGACGCATGTTCGGCAAGACCGGCGTCTTTTGCGACGGGGTGATGTTGGGGATGGTGAGCGAGAATATTCTCTTCGTCCGCGTCGATGACCAGAACCGGGCGGGGTTCAAGGAAGCCGAGTCGTCCCCGCCGCTCAACTACGAGAAGCAGGGTTGCACCATAGACCTGTCCTTCTGGCGCGTGCCGGAGCGGGTGATGGACGAGCCCGACGAGCTTGTCGCCTGGGCGCGAGCGGCGCTGGCAGCGGCGCACCGGGTGGCGGGCAAGAGAGCGCAGGCCGCGCCGAACCGAACAACAAAACGGCGAACGTGAAGACGGAAGGCTCACCCGTCTCGCGCGGGCGTCGGTGCCGCGGCACCCCGCGCATCCGGCGCCTCGTCCTCGCTGTGCAACTCAGCCGTTCGCGCGTATCATCCCGCTCCCCAATCCGCTGGGAGGAAACCATGATCGGAATGGACTTCGTCAGCTTCCTCATCCTGCTCGTCATCAGCGTGGTTGTGTCTGGCGTCCTGCATTTCGGCCTCAATTACTACGTGACGCCCGGCATCTGGTCGTTCGCGTCGAAGGTGGTGGTCGGCTGGTTCGGGGCCTGGCTCGGCTCGCCGGTTTTCGGCTACTGGTTCCCGGGCCTCGCCTACAAGCAGGTCTACTACATCCCCGCTGTCCTCGGCGCGTTGGCGATATTGGTATTGGCCGTCGACATCATGAAGATGCGGCGTAACTGAGCAGAGGCGTCACGGCCGCGCTTGTAACGGCCACCAACGTCTTGCCTGCACAAAACTGAAGGCGTGGATGGCCGGCACCGACCCGCGGATCAAGTCTGCGGGCTACGGGCCGCTATGACGATCGCGAGCGTTACACTGCGTCGGCCGGCTCGCGTTCGCCGGCAGCCAGCGCCTGCAGCCGGCGCTGCTGCTCCTCGGGCTGGATGAGGCCCGCCGACATGACGAGCTTGGCCGCTTCGTCGACGCTGAGCGGCACGTCGACCACGTCGCGGCGCGGCAGATAGAAGAAGAAGCCGGTGGTCGGGTTCGGCGTGCATGGCATGAAGACGCCGACATATTCGCCCGCTTCGGGGAGATCGGACGCGAGGTCGGCGGATGCCGGCGCCGAGATGAAGACGATGGACCACATGCCAGGCGACGGGAACTGCACGAGGCCGACCTTGCGGAACGAAGTGCCCGATTGCGAAAACAGCGTCTCGAACACCTGCTTGATGCCGCGATAGAGGCCGCGCACCACCGGCATGCGCGCCAACATGGTCTCGCCGAGAGCGAGCAGCGTACGCCCGACCAGGTTGGCGGTGAGGAAGCCGAGCAGCGTGAGGAAGAAGAAGGCGAAGACGAGGCCGAAACCCGGCAGCCGGAATGGCAGGTAGGTGTCGGGCCAATAGGCGGCCGGCACGAAGGGCTTCATCCAGCCATCGATGAGGTCGACGAACCACCAGGTGATGTAGATGGTGAGCGCCAGCGGGCCGGCGATGATCAGGCCGGTGAGGAAATAAGTGCGCAGGCGCGCCCGCGCCGAGGGCGGGGCGATGGGCGCGGCCAAGCCGGGATCGAGCAACGGGTTGGGTGGTGCGTCCTTCGGGCTCTTCATGTCCGGCGAGTTTGCAATTTTTGGCGATTGTTCGCTAGCCATGAGTGTTCGCTGGATGGGCGGGTTGCTGATGTCTCACCGCGCTGCGAACGGCGATCGCCCGCGATCCCGCATCAATAGATTTTGCGAGATTGCGGCTGTCCACCCTCTCCCGCCCTTTCGCCAAGGCGAGAGGCACCCTCTCCCGCAAAGGGAGAGGGGGCGCGCGTAGGCGCGCCGCTCATGCCCGCGGACAAGGTCCTCGGCGCAGCCTAGTTCAGAGTTTCATTCAACCGTCACGGACTTGGCGAGATTGCGCGGCTGGTCCACGTCCTTCCCCATGAACACCGCCGTGTGATAGGCGATGAGCTGGGCCGGGATGGCGTAGACGATGGGCGCGACGACCGGGTCCATGGCCGGCATGGCGATGGTGGCGAAGGTGGCGAGCCCCGCCTCGCGGGCAGCGCGCTCCTCGGCCACCAGGATGATCTTGCCGCCGCGCGCCGCCACCTCCTGCATGTTGGAGACGGTCTTCTCGAACATGCCGTCGTGCGGCGCCATGACGATGACCGGCATCGACTCATCGATGAGCGCGATGGGACCGTGCTTCAACTCGCCGGCCGCGTAGCCTTCGGCGTGGATGTAGGAAATCTCCTTGAGCTTCAGCGCCCCTTCCATGGCCAGCGGATAGGCGGTGCCGCGGCCGAGATAGAGCACGTCGCGCGCCTTGGAGAGGTCGCGGGCCAGAAGCTCGATATCATGCTCGCGCTTCAGCGCCTCGGCCATGAGGCCAGGGACGCCGATGAGCTTGCCGACGAGCGCCTCCTCGTCCTTTTCGGAGAGCGTGCCGCGGGCGCGGCCGGCCGCGATGGCGAGCGACAGCAGCACCGTAAGCTGGCAGGTGAAGGCCTTGGTGGAGGCAACGCCGATCTCGGGGCCGGCGAGCGTCGGGGCCACGACCTCGCTCTCGCGCGCCATGCTCGACGACGGCACGTTGATGACCGAGAGGATGTGCTGCTTCTCGGCCTTGGCGTAACGCAGCGACGCCAAGGTGTCGGCGGTCTCGCCGGATTGTGAGATGAACAGCGCCAAGCCATCGGGCGGCAACGGCGCCTCGCGGTAGCGGAATTCTGACGCAATGTCGATTTCGACCGCCAGGCGGGCAATCTTCTCGAACCAGTATTTGGCGACGAGGCCCGCGAGATAGGCCGTGCCGCAGGCGACGATGGAGATGCGCGACAGCTTGGCGAAGTCGAAAGGCAGCGTCAGCGGCAAGCGCACGCGGCCGGCCGCGAGATCGATGTAGTGGCCGATGGTGCGGCCGACCACCTCCGGCTGCTCGTGAATCTCCTTGGCCATGAAATGGCGGTAGTTGCCGCGATCGGCCAGGAAAGAGCCGGTCTGGACGCGCAGGCGCGGCCGATCGACGACGAGGCCCGCGGTGTCGCGCACGGTGGCGCCGCGCCGCGACAGCACGGCCCAATCACCGTCCTCGAGAAACTGCACATCCTCGGTGAACGGAGCGAGCGCCAGCGCGTCGGAGCCGAGATACATCTCGCCGTCGCCATAGCCGACCGCCAGCGGCGCCCCATGGCGGGCGCCGATCAGCAGGTCCTCCTGCCCGTCGAACAGGAAGGCGAGCGCAAAAGCGCCCTTGAGGCGCGGCAGCGCGATGGCGACCGCCTCGGACGGCGCCTTGCCGCTGCGCAACTCGCGCGTTACGAGCTGCGCCACGACCTCGGTGTCGGTCTCGGTCTCGAACTTGACGCCCTGGGAGATGAGCTCGTCCTTGAGCTCGCGGAAATTCTCGATGATGCCGTTATGCACGACGGCGAGCCGATCGGTGGCGTGCGGATGGGCATTGGTCTCGTTCGGCCGCCCGTGCGTCGCCCAGCGGGTGTGGCCGATGCCGATGGCGCCCTTGAGCGGCTCTTCGGTCAGCTTGATTTCGAGATTGCGCAGCTTGCCCTCGGCGCGGCGACGCGTGAGATGGCCGTTCTCGAGGGTGGCGACGCCGGCGGAGTTGTAGCCGCGATATTCAAGGCGTTTCAGGGCGTCCACGACCAGGGGCGCAACGGCGCTGCGCCCAAGGATCCCGACGATACCGCACATGAGGTCTTCCCCTCGCCCGCTTCCACTTCGCGCCCGAAATCAACCGAAAGACACGCACATTTCCGGATGCCGCGCCAGCGCCCGAATCCCACCTAACGGCGGATGCCGACGCCGGCCAATCACTTTCAATGACCGTCATTAACGCGCCAGCGTTAAGCGCGTTCGTTCAGCCGGACTCGCCGTCCTTTGCGGCGCCAAACTTGTCGCGAAACTTCTCGGCCCAGCCGTCCTTGTTCTCCTGGCGGGCGCGCGCCACCGCGAGCGCGTTACCCGGCACGTCCCGGGTCACGACCGCGCCGGTCGCCACGTAGGCACCGGCCCCGATCTTCACCGGTGCCACGAGCGAGGAGTTCGAGCCGATGAAGGCGCCCTCGCCGATCGTCGTCTTGTGCTTGCGGAAACCGTCATAGTTGCAGGTGATGGTGCCGGCCCCGATGTTCGAGGCGGCGCCGATCGTGGCGTCGCCCAGATAGGCGAGGTGATTGGCCTTGGCGCCGTCGCCCAGGGTGGCGTTCTTCACCTCGACGAAATTGCCGACCCGCGCCTTGCGCCCGATATCGGCGCCAGGCCGCAACCGCGCAAAGGGACCGATGACAGCGCCGCCGCGCACGCGCGCGCCTTCAAGGTGCGAGAACGACTTTATGGTGCAGCCGTCCTCGAGGACGACGCCGGGGCCGAGAACCACGTGCGGCTCGATGGTCACGTCGCGGCCGACTTTCGTGTCGGCGCTGAAGAACACCGTCTGCGGCGCGATCAGCGTGGCGCCGCCCTGCTGGGCCGCCTGGCGCAGGCGCTTCTGCATGGCGTCCTCGGCTTCCGCGAGCTGCACGCGATCGTTGACACCCATCATTTCCTCCTCGTCGACAACGAGCGATGTCGCGGCAAGGCCCATGGAGCGGGCAATTTCCACCGCGTCGGTCAGATAATACTCGCCCTTGGCGTTGGCATTGCCGACGCGGTCGAGAATGGCGAGGCCGTGGCGTCCGGCGAGCGCCATGAGGCCGGCATTGGAGAGCGTGACGTGGCGCTCGGCCGGGCTCGCGTCCTTTTCCTCGCGGATGGCGGCGAGGCGGTCGCCCTCCATGATGAGGCGGCCATAGCCGGTCGGGTCGGCCGCCTCGAAGCCGAGCACGGCGATCGCCACGTCGCCGGAGAGCGCCTGGCGCATGCGCCGGAACGTCTCGGGGCGGACCAGGGGGTTGTCGGCAAAGGCCACGACAAGGTCGTCGGCACGCGCGGCCAACACCGGTCGGGCCGCCAGCACGGCGTTGGCCGTGCCGAGCCGCTCGGCCTGCACATGGATGCTGGCGTCCGGCACGAAGCGGCGTGCCTCGGCCGCGACATCGTCGCGGCCCGGCCCCACGACCAGCGCGGTGCGCGCCAGGCCGGCCGCGCTCACGGCCTCGAGGACATGGCCCAGCATGCTGCGGCCGGCCACCGGGTGCAGCACCTTGGGCCGGTCCGATTTCATGCGCGTCCCCTCGCCCGCCGCCAGGACGACGACGGTGGCCGGAGGGGCGGATTCGCGGGGTTTAGCCATGGCCTAGCAAGAGCAGGGTCGGGCAACAGCGACAAGATGGAAAGGATGGCCGCGGCTCATTAACAAAGGCCACAGAGAAGGCGCAACTTGGCCACCGTTCGCCCCGCCAGCATGCTAAAACCCCGCGAAACCTCAGCCTTTGCCGTTGATCGTGTGACGCCTCCCGGACAACAAACACCTATCCGACCCGGCCCCGGCGGCCATGCCCGCGGCCCCTCTGGCGGCCGTTTCAGCCGCCGCGAGGTGCTGGGGGGCCTTGCGGCCACCGCCGCAGCGCTCACGACGCCTGCCCGCGGCCAAAACCTGCCGCAAACGGCCATCCAGTCGGTGCTGGGCGAAGGCCAGCGCTTCGAACAGGCGCGCATCGGCGATCTGGCGCGGCTCCTCGCCAAGCGGCCGTTCGCGCCACCCGCCAACGCCCTTCCCGACCCGTTCAACGGGCTCACCTATGAGCAATTTGTGGGCATCCGCGCGCTGCCGCCGCGCATCTGGGCCGGCGAAGGGCGCGGCTATGCCGTCGAGCCCCTGCATCGCGGCTTCGTGTTCAACAATCCGGTGTCGCTCTACACGGTCGAGGACGGCACCATCCAGCGGCTCGCCTACGACAAGGCCAAATTCGAGTTTGGCCGCCTGCCGCAGCCCGGCAATATCGGCGACATCGGGTTTTCGGGATTCCGCGTGTTTTCGGGCGTCGGGGTCGATCGGCCCTGGGAGGCGGCGATCTTCCAGGGCGCCACGTTCTTTCGCGCCATCTCGCGCGGCCAGAATTTCGGCGTCATGGCGCGCACCCTCACGCTCAGGCCCGCCGAGACGCGCGGCGAGGAAATCCCCATCTTCCGTGCCTTTTGGATCGAGCGGCCAAACCCCGGGGCCGACGCGCTGGTGCTGCACGGCCTCCTGGATTCCGACAGCGTCACCGGCGCCGTCCGCTTCACACTGCGTTCAGGCGAGATGACCATCATCGATGTCGAGGCGACGCTCTTTCCGCGCGTCGCCCTCGACCATGTGGGCATCGCCGGCATGACCTCGACGTTCCTGTTCGGTCCGAACAGCCGCGGCGGGGCGGCCGACGACGTGCGCGTCGGCGTCTACGAATCGAAGGGCCTGCAGATCCTCAACGGCCAGGGCGAGTGGATCTGGCGGCCGCTCGCCAATCCGACGGCGCTGCAGATCTCCGCCTTCCTCGACATCGATCCGCGCGGCTTCGGCCTCTTGCAGCGCGACCGCGACGCCG
Source organism: uncultured Alphaproteobacteria bacterium (assembly GCA_963812775.1). Classification (GTDB taxonomy): domain Bacteria; phylum Pseudomonadota; class Alphaproteobacteria; order Rhizobiales; family Beijerinckiaceae; genus CAWEWH01. Next base: position 724,420 of record CAWEWH010000007.1, on the reverse strand, counting down.
CCGCGTTTGAGGACAACGACCAGCGCTTCGAGCGCCGGCCAAGCCTGTGGATCGAGGCGCTCGGCGACTGGGGCGAAGGCAGCGTGCACCTCATCGAGATCCCCACCGACTCGGAGGTCAATGATAACGTCATCGCCTATTGGCGGCCGCGCCAGCCGCTTGCGGCCGGTTCGGACGTGTCATTCGCCTATCGCCAGTACTGGTGCTGGTCGCCGCCGGAGCGGCCGAAGCTGGCCTTCGTGTCGCAGACGCGCAGCGGCAAGGGAACATCCGGGCGGCGGCGGCGCTTTTTTGTCGATTTCAGCGGGGATGCCTTGGCAGATGCGCGCGCCATCGTCGAACTGAGGCCGGCGCTGTCGGCGAGCGTCGGCGCCGTCGGGGGCGTGCGCGTCTGGTCCTATCCTGAACGCAAGAGCCTGCGCGTCGGCTTCGAGCTCGACCCCGGCAATGAGCAGAGCAGCGAGCTGCGGCTCCTCCTGGAGGCGGCCGGCAAGCCGATGAGCGAGACGTGGCTGTACCGATGGACGCCGTAGCACGCCTTGTCCCGGTCGAGGCGCGGCCCACGCCGGCTGTCGAGCCGCCGCTGCCGCCCGAGACGCGGCTCGACATGCCGGTGCAGTCGCTGCGCCGCTGGAGCGAGACGGCCGAGCGGACGCCGGAGCTGCCGGAGACGCGCCGCGCGCCGTGGGCGGCGCGCCTCATCGTCTTCGGCGGGGCGGCGCTGCTCACCGCCTACGGCGCCTTCGAAATGTACCGGGTCGTGTCGGTCAGCCGCACCACCGCGCTGCAATGGGCGCTGCTCGGCCTCTTCGTCATCAACTTCTCGTGGATCGCCATCGCATTCACGAGCTCGATGGTCGGCTTTCTCACGCTCTTGCGCCGGCCGCGCCGGCCACCTCCCTTGCCTCAGACGCTCGCCACCCGCACCGCGGTCGTCATGCCCATCTACAACGAGGACACGGCGCGCGTCTTTGCAGCACTTGCCGCCATCCGCGAGTTGGTCGAGGCGACCGGGCTCGGAGCGGCCTTCGACTATTTCATCGTCTCCGACACCACCGATCCCGACATCTGGATCGCCGAGGAGCGCGCCTTCCTGGCGCTGCGCCAGCGCATCGGCCCGAACTCCCGCCTCTACTACCGGCGCCGGCCGAAGAACACCCACCGCAAGGCCGGCAACATCGCCGACTTCGTCACCCGCTGGGGCGGCGCCTACGACCACGTGATCGTGCTCGACGCCGACAGCCTGATGACCGGCGAGATCATCGTGCGCCTGACGCGGGCCATGGAGCTCGACCCCGATGCCGGCATCATCCAGAGCCTGCCGCTGATCATCAACCGCAACACGCTGTTCGCCCGCGTGCAGCAATTCGCCGCCCGCGTCTACGGGCCGGTGATCGCCACCGGGCTCGCGAGCTGGATGGGCCGGGACGGCAATTATTGGGGCCACAACGCCATCATCCGCACGCGCGCCTTTGCGGCCCATTGCGGCCTGCCGGACCTTGCCGGCAAGCCGCCCTTCGGCGGCCACATCCTGTCGCACGACTTCGTCGAGGCGGCGCTGATGCGGCGCGCCGGCTGGAGCGTCTACATGCTGCCCGGCCTCGTCGGCAGCTACGAGGAGAGCCCGCCCTCGCTCATCGATCTGGCGCAGCGCGACCGGCGCTGGTGCCAGGGCAACCTGCAGCACATGCGCATCGTCTGGGCGCGCGGGCTGAAATGGGCGACGCGGCAGCATTTCGCCACCGGCATCTTCTCCTATCTCGCCTCGCCGCTGTGGCTGATGCAGCTCATCGTCGGCATCATGCTGGTGCTGCAGGCGAGCTACGTGCGGCCCGAATATTTCACCCGCGAGTTCTCGCTGGTGCCAACCTGGCCGCGCTTCGACGCCGAGCGCGCGCTCTTCCTCTTCGGCCTCACCATGGGGGTGCTGCTGGCCCCGAAACTGTTCGGCCTCATCGTCATGCTGGCCAACGGCCGCGAGCGGCGCATGGCGGGGGGAACGCTGCGGCTGACCGTATCCACCCTGCTCGAGACCATCCTGACGGCGCTGCTCGCGCCGATCATGATGGTCATCCAGTCCGGCGCCGTGTTCCAGATCCTGCTCGGCCGCGACACCGGCTGGAACCCGCAGCGGCGCGACGACGGTTCCATCTCGCTGCGCGACATCGTGCGCCGCCACTGGCCGCACGCGGCGCTGGGCCTCCTGACCGGCCTCGCCGCCTTCATGATCGCCACCTCGCTGTTTGCCTGGATGTCGCCCACCATCGTCGGCCTGCTGCTCGCCATCCCGATCTCATGGATGAGCGGCCAGCTCGCGGCGGGTCTCGCCTTGCGCAAGATCGGCTTCCTGACGACGCCCGAGGAACGCGAGCCACCGGCCATCGCGGCGCGCGCCAACGCGCTCAATGCCGAATTCGCGCAGCTGCGCTTCGACGGCGCCGATGCGCTGGCGGTCCTGCATGGCGACCCGGACGTGCGCGCCTGGCACGAGGCGCTGCTGCCGGCGGCCTCGCCGCGCCGGCGCGGCGAGATCGACCCCGAGCGGGCCGTTGCCGAGGCCAAGCTCGTCGATGCCGAGACCATCGACGACGCCCAGGGCTGGCTGAAGCCCAAGGAGCGCATCGTGGTGCTGTCCGACCGGGCGCTGATCGCGCTCCTGGCGCAACTGAAAAGCCGCTCGGCCGAGACGGCGTAAAATTGCGCCGGCCCCCGGAACCCAGCCGCCGGGGATTGCGTTTGGATGCCGACGCCGTGGCCACAGTGAGGGCTCACGCGACCATGGCGGCGGGGAGTTCTCACATGTTGGCCTGGATCGTTGCCACCGCATTCCTGTGTCTTGTGCTCGCCCTTGTCGGGCTTGGCGGCATCGTGTCTCTGGCGGCCTTCGGCGACGGCATTTTCATGCTGCTCGCCGCCATGGCGGCCACCGCGCTCGTGTGCGCGCTCGAGGGCTACGCGACGGAGTGACCGCCGGCGCCAGGCGGCCCGCCGGCAGGGCGGCCCCAAAAGACGCCCGGGCGTTGACCCCAAGGCGTTGATCGCGAGGCGTTGACCCCAAGCCGTTGACCCCAAGGGCACGAGCCCCTATCAGCGGCGGCGAGAGCGCGTAGCTCAGCTGGTAGAGCAACTGACTTTTAATCAGTAGGTCTCGGGTTCGAGCCCCGACGCGCTCACCAATAATATCAAAGCGTTAGTTCTCCCCTGCCCTGTTTCGTTGCGGCCGTGGTCACCACCGGGTCATCACCAACTATCGTTCGTCGGGCTCGCGGCCCGTCACGTCGTGCTCGGCCTCGAGGTCCTGAGTTCCACCGTGTGCCCATCCCACTGCGAACCCTCGACTGTAGCGAAGCTCTTGGCGCGGCCGTCTGGGTGCCGATCAACGACGTCCAATTCCGTCGCCCAATTGAGCGCGCCGAGCGATGGCTCGGCCCCGTCATGCTCATCCTCGGCGTCGTTGTTGCGCCCATCGGTCCACGTTGTTTGGTCCTGCCGCTCGATCGACCCTAGTGACGGCTCGCTGTCGGCACTCGCCGCGGTGTCACCATCAAATTCGAGGTCGGTCTCAAAGACGCGCGGCGCCCGCCAAGCGAGGTCCTGATTGACGTGAGCGGTGGCGCCAAGGCTTGGCTCGCCAGCGTCGTCTACGCCGTGGTCCTCTTCGGGCTCGAGGTCCTCGGTATGGGCGTCGAGCAAGTCCATGGCGGCGATCAGTCGCTCGACGGCCGCCTCCATCCGCTCGCGTAGTCGTCTTGTGGTATGAATTCGAACAGCCTGATGCATGGCTTCCATCCATGTTGAGGGTTAGGCCGCGTCAGGTGGGCAAACACTTGGCGCGGCCGTTGCTTCTGTGTGCAAACGAGTGCATATTGCGACTCAAACTAGTGAATGTCAACTGCACACAATTGCACCCATGCCGAAGACCGCCGCCATATCGGTTCGAGTTGATGACGCAGTGAAGCAGGCGTTAGAAAGCGCCGCCGCCGAGGATCATCGGCCGGTCGCTTCTTATGTCGAGAAACTGCTCCTCGAACACCTGAAGGCGAAGGGCTATCTAGGCGCCACCGATATCTCAGCCGGGAGCCGGCGGAGCCAAGCTGTCACCGCACGGAGAGCAGCAGGCGCAGCCATCGACCGAGTTCAAAACAGAGATTCAGACACGCCCGAGGACGTGAAGGCTTACCGCAAAAAGAAGCTCATGAAGATCCCAAGCAAGTTGACGAAGCGGAGCAGCTGAAGGGATCTGGCAAGTGAACCCACAGCGTTCCACTCCGAGCGTAGGCCTCAAGAGCGAGGCTCGTCGACGTCTCGAACCTCTCATGGAGAGCGGGCTTGTAACCAGTGTGACCGTTGAGAAGGCCAGCAAGTCAGGCAACGCCTGGATCACCGTCGGCGTGTCGATTCAGACAAAGCGTTCGGCAAAAGACTATGACGCTGCGGAGTGCGAAGATGCCATTCGCCAGTTGCAGCACGCTCTGGGAGACTTGCCTTTCCGTACCGTGACGCGCGATTCCGAAGCCTGCTAAACGCGCCGCATTGTGCGCGACTGACCAATCGGCCACCCAGTGCTGAGGGCGCCAAATGGCCACTAGTGCTGCTGCTACGCGCGCCGTTCGTTCTCAATTCGTGTGCGCTCGGCCCGCTGACTGCGAGTCAGCGCGCGAATGCAGCCAAGCCATTGAAAGAACAGCGCCGCGTTGGAAACGAGCGCTTCCAATATTCGTGCTGTCCGGCGAGGCCTTCGCCTACTCCGCCTGACGCTGATCCGAAAGCGATCGGCCTCAGAACAACGACGACAAGCGCGAGCCGTTTGATGATCCGGCCGTGCCTAAGCATTCGTGGCGGCTACACCACCACAAAACATTCCCTAAGCAGCCCGCGTCCCGCCGCAAACAGGTTGTCGTCTGGCAACACCAGGGGAGTAGTGAATGATGACGTTTGACTTGCACCAGCGGTTCGAGATCAGACGTGAGATTGGGGAGCTAATTGACGGTGCCCGTGCCGCGGACACTCCTATCAAGGTGACAGTCGAAGCCGACCGACTCAGGAAATCCTATCCGGAGGTTGGGCTCAGCCGCGACCAGATCGTGATGAGCATCATCGATGTAGCTGGTGTCGCTGATGTCGTCGTTGAGTTCGGTACCGCAGGGTAACTCTTTAGCGTCCCTTGCACGGCCTCTTCATGGCTTGGCAGGGCTCGCCTTCCGCAGTATGTCGGCTTCGCTGGCGGCCGCAATCAAAGCCTTGCGCAGCGCTGCCATTGACCCCTTGCCTTCGTGCACGGCTAAACACGCCTTGCAGGCAGCCCTCCACCTGGCGCCGCGCTGATCCTTCGGCCAGTGGTCATGCAGCACCTCCGCCGCGGCTGGTAGCGAGCTGACGATGCGCGTGATGCCTGTGCCGAGCACCGCGATGCCCACGGGCGGCGAGATAGCGCCAGGCTGGTTGTGGTCCGGTGTCATTCCTTGGCCTTCCGATACTTGTCCGCCTCAATGAAAGTCGGCAGCGTCGCGATGTTTGCCGCCCCCTGCGACACTTCCGTTGGCATGGGCAACCGACCTAGGATTCGCCGAGTTGAATCATAAGCCGATGGGGTCAAACTGCCCCCGATCCCGGAGGCAGGACCCCGCTTTCACGCGGCGCAAGCGGGAGCGGGGTTCGTTGAGGCAGCCCCTTCGGCTGATCCATTCACGGAGGGGCTGTTGTTTCATTCGCCCTTGGCTTTCCGATAGCGCTCAGCCTCTATGAACACCGGCAGCTTGGCGATGTTGGCCGCGATCCGCCGCGCTTCGTCGCTGGTCAATCGATTCATGACTGATCGGCGGCTGTCGTTGTCCTCGAAAATAGACGTAGGCGAGCGCCTGGCCGGTGGCGTCCGTGACGACGAAGCTTTCTTCGTTTTCCTCGACGGTCCAGGACGGCGGGAAATGCCATAGCGCTGGCCACTCAGCGTTGAGCAGTACCCAACCCACGGCGAGAGTCGTGCCGACCAAAGCAACGACGAACAACACTGCGCCGATGAGCCGGAGCTTTTGCGCCTTCGTTCTCAACGTCGACCCGAGAGTTGTTACCCGACGACATGGGCCCCGGATGCTGCGGGAAGCGGCAGAGCATCTTTTTCATTCTGCTCGCGGCCGCACAAAGATGAGCCACATGGTCACGGCGATGCCGAGGAGCCCTACGACATACCCCACCATGGTGAGCGCTTCGGGATCGCGGCACCGAAACTGACCGAACAGCACCGCCGCAGCTAGGTCGCAAAATCCCTGGCCGGTTTTGTGTGCAATGTCCTCAATCGGCGAAGGCATTTGGCACTATTGGCACCACTGGCCTCTCTTCGCGAATAGGAACACGAGCAGGGCAGGAGCGCGGCACGCGCAAGAGGCGCGGTTTGGTAATTGCTTGGGGAAGCATTTCGACCGGCGTTGCGCGGCCGAGCGTGGTGTCCCATTGTGACGTTGCGCGCAATTATTGCACGCAACGGGCGAGCTTCAATCGGGCAAGTCGGGACAATTGCCGGACTCCTTCCATCGGCTTCGGCGGATACGAACTCATCACGAAGCGGCGCGGGGGATCGTAGAGCCCCCGGGCGCACTATTCGATCACCTCGTCGGCGCGCAGCAGGAAGCCTTCGGATATTTTCAGCCCCAACGTCTTGGCCGCCTTCAAGTTGACGATGAGATCGAACTTCGTCGGCTGCTCGATGGGCAGTTCAGCCGCCTTGGCGCCCTTCGAATCCTGTCAACGTGTGCGGCGGCGCGAGCCACCATGTCGTTGACGTTCGGTCCGTAGGACATGAGCGCTCCGGCCTTCGCCCACGCGCCCCACCCGCCCACGAGGGGAGCGCCACTCTTGCCAGCAAAATCGACGAAAGCGGGAATATTCGCGACCATCAGGCGCGAAGACACGACATAGAGCGCGTCGAAGCGGGCGTCGGCCGCTGCCTTGAGCGCTGTGGGTAACTCGGCTGAATTTCGCACGTCGTAACCTTGTAGCCCGATCCCCAGCGCCTGGGCCGCCCGCTTTGCAGCATCGTGCTCGTTGTCCAGGTGGTCGGGGTTGGAGAAGAACGCCACGGAGGTGATCTGCGGCACCGCTTCCTTGAACATTTCGAGCCGCTTGGCGGCAGATCGTCCAGCAGGAAGGTGACGCCGGTGGCCTTTCCACCTGGCCGCCCGAGACTGGCGGCAAGGCCCGACTGCACGGGATCGGAGCTACTGGCGAAAACGATGGGAATGTCCCCTGGCGCGGCCACGGCGAATGGCGCGACATCTCCGCCCAGCGCCACGATCACGTCGGGCTTGAGCGCGGCGAGCTCGCGCGCCAACCCGGGAAGCCGTTCCGGCCGCCTCTCGGCAAAGCGGTATTCGATTGCGACGCTGCGGCCATCGACATAGCCCAGCTCGGCAAGGCCGCGCTTGAGGGATTCGAGCGACAGGTCGCCTTGCGGCGAGGTGTAGAGGAGCACACCCAGCCGCGGGATTTTCGGCTGCTGCGTGCGGCCCACGATCGGCCAGCATGCCGCGCCGGCACCAAGCCCGGCCATGAACTTTCGCCTGTTCACTCGATCACCTCGTCGGTCGATGCGCTCGTCGTCTCATGCAACTGAGGCCAGCGATGTTATCGGGACTCACTTGGACTTCCCAGCGCCCATGAGGCCGGATGATCGTGGGTCGCCGCGCGACGCACCCCTCACCTCCAATGTCTACCCGGCCTGTTGCTCCACAAGAGGGCCCCGGGCGGAAGACCGGCCACCATGGCCTGCCCGCAATCGCCCTAGGTGCCGCTGGCGGTTACCTGTGGATAGCTCTGTGTTGTGAGCAAAACTGACCAGAAGCCAGGTTGGCGGAGTCCTACGCAATCTATAGCCGCCGACCGTCTCCTTCTGCCCCCAGGAGGATTCAATTGTCGGCAGTGCTTGGGCTGAGGATGACGGTCCGCCGGGTCCTCAGCCCCTTTTCCAGCGCTGTCCAAATCACCCTGAGAACGCCCGCTGGCGCCTATCGCCCGTCGCGAGCGGGCTTGCCTTGATTTGTCCCGATAGGGGCACGCAGCGTCTCGCGCTTTGCCTTTTCGCGGTCCCGGTGGTCGTTCTCGCGAACGATTTGCTTGAACAGGTTTGCAAGACGCTCTGAGGGCGTCTCTTTCTCCATCATAGGTGTCGGCTGCTTCGCTTCTGTCATAGCCATTCCCCTCAAGGCCGCGCTCTTTTGGCGCTTTAGCCCAACAGCGACACTAGGGCCTCGGAGGGGTGGTAGTTGAGCAATTCAGCACACTGTGCCGCGCTGACCGCTGGGGGCTACTTGTCGGGGGGCTTGATCGGGCCGACAGGAAAGCCGGGTGTCTCACTCACGTCCCTGTCGTCATCCCGTAGGGCGAGCAATTCCCAAGTGTCGGCGTCTTTCAGGAACGCCAGTCTAGCCTTTTCTGTCCGTGCGGTGCCCGCCCATTGCCGGCATTCCCTGGCATGCCTCAGCATATCTTCGCGGCGCATGGGACTCCTCGCCCCTGTGTCCAATGAGGCGAGCGGCAAGATCGTTCCGGCCGATTGGAATCAGGACACTGCGCCGTTCAAGTTCGGACACTGTTCTCGTAGCGAGGAAGCGGTTGACTTGTTCCGACGCAACGTCCCACGCAACGCGAAGTGGGACACGGCGCAACGAGTGAGGAAACGCTTGCGATCTGCGCCACCTGAAACAATAAGTTGCTGGGTGCGAACGATTGCAGGCAAAATTTAGAGGCAACCTTGAGAGACGCCGCTGTACCGTTCCTCATAGCTTGCGACGAGGCGTCGACAGGCTCGAGAAAGAGGATCGAAACCATGAAGCTACTCGGTTTGACTACGGCAGTTTTGCTCGCGGTTGTGGCAGCAGGCCCAACCAAAGCCGCTCCGGCAACGTCCGGTGCTATGGCGGCACTGGATGACCAGTCTTTTGGCTCAACAGTGATGCCGGCTCAGTACTACGGCTATCCCTACAAGTACCGCCGCCGGTACTACCGCCGCAGCTACAACTATGCGCCGCGATACTATGCCCCTAGCTACGGCTATCCCGCCTACAACTACAACTACGCGCCCAGCTACGGATACGGGTATCGCTACGGCTACTAGCTCTGCCGCTCAAGTGGCCGGGCGCTTTCATCTTTGAAGCTCCCGGTCAAATTCCCGAGATCGCGGGCGGGCCTTGCCCTCGAGGCGGCAGCAGCCGCGACGACGCGGGCGCCCTGCCTAACCTCATAGGGCCAGTCGAACAGAAAACGCTGCGCGTGCTCCTGCGCTGCCGCGTCATCGTTGAACGGCGCCTCGACGTCGGCGATCGTCTCGCCACGCGGCCCAAGCAGGATGAAGCGGTAGAGGGACATGGCCGTACCGTTTTCGTCGTGAACCCACGGTTGTAGAAGCCGCGCCTTAACAATCTCTCATCGCGATCCAGGACGCTTAGGGCTCGCTCGCTCTAGTTCGTCGGGCGGCTACTCGCTGGTGGCTAGCGGAGGGGGCACCTACGTGATCCACTCGCTGCCCGCGCCCGCCGTCTGGCCGGCCCCCGCTCCCGACGCATTGTCACAGGCGTCCTTGCAGGCTTCGACGACCCCCCAGGCTATGCCGAGGGTTACAATGACGAGCACCGCACCGACTACCACGCCGATGGGAACGCCGACGGCTGTGCTGGCCACCGCCGTGCCGATTGCCAGCGAGACAGGCAATCCGACCGCCAACACCGACTGTCCCATGCCGTCGCAGCATGCGTGGCAGGCTTGCCACGAACTGAAGTCGCGGGCGCAGCTCCCGGTGCCGGAAAACACCCAAGTGACGTCGGTGCCGCCTTGGCTGCCTCCGCCGCCACCTCCTCCACTGCCGCCTCCGGCGTCACCCGGATCCGAAGTGACCACTATCGGCACGTCGCTGTGCACCATAAACCAATCGCGAAAGCCTCCGCGGCCGCGCGGCGCGCTCCCAGGGATCACGAGCCCCGAGCCAGGAACGTCGAATTCCCCGTGCCGGCCGGCCATCCCAACCTGCAAGGCGTGCCCGACGTCGGCGGCACGAAATTTACCGAGCTTGCCCATTTCAACGGTGCGACCGCCCACGATCAGATTTCCATCCGGGACAACGTCGACGAGGCCCCACTCCTTGCCGTTCCACGCCACGGCCGCCTCGCCGAGCCCGCGAATGAGTTTCGAGGACGTCGGTATCATCGCGTTCCACTCGCTGGCGGCCTCCTTGAGTTTTCTTTCACTCGCGGGTGGGACGATGATGGAGCGCATGGCCGTGGGTGTCAGTACGTGAGGGGAGACACGCCCGCCATCTTCCAGCCTGGTGACGAGCAGGAACTCGTCAAAGGCCCAAGCGGGTTTCTTCAGTTTATTCGACAGCTGGTAGGAGAAGCGGCGCTCCACCACCAAGGCGGCACCTGTGTTTTCCCGCGTGGCCTTGTAGCCCAATCTCCTTGAAATCTCGCCGACCAGCTCCTTGCTCTTGCCGGTGTCGATGACTGCCAAGAAAAGTTGATTGTTGAGGCGCCTCGCGCCCAAGTCATAGGTCAGCTCGGGCATGATCGAGCACGGCAGAGAGCGTCCGTTGAACTCGAAGGCGTTAGCCCGCCGCTGCAAAGTCTCGTACAGATGCCCGGTCACCGGACGCTCGAAATAGGCAGCTAGCGCAGGAACTCCGGCGCCCTGCAAAGCGTCGACCAGTTTCTTCATAAACGCCCCCTATGGACCTACCGCGCATCGGGCGCCCGGCGCCCGTCGCCGGTCGTCACAGGCGGTCAGGCGGCGAGCCTAGACCTCGACCGCCCTTGGTTGCAAGGATCGCAGGACAATCGCGAAGCGATTACGGCGCACGATGGGCTTAGCAACCTCGGCTTAACCGATTCAGTTCATTTTCTTAGAGCTCTCCTTAGTAGCGTAGGAGGATGGGAGGGCGTGCACGCGAGGGCTCGCCTCGGTGAGGCTCGATGCCGTCGCGCGCTCCCCATTCACAACCAACCGACGCGATTGCGGCCGCGCAGCGTGCTATCCGCGGCTGTGTCGATAAGGGGAATTACGGGAAGCCGGCGCGCCGTGACGGCAACTCGAAACGATGAGCCCCACCGGCGGGGGCCGGCGGGGCTTCCAGGCGGTGCTTTTTTGACGAAGGAGCGGCGCGCCAGTGCCGCAGGTATAGCAACGGCCAGTCAATGCCCGGTGAAGCACTACGATCAATTGCTCACTATCAGGAAACGGCTGGCTGAGCAGATGATCGTCCCGACTTATCGTTGACCAAGTGCAAAGGCGAGCGTTAGCCTCGTCATCACGAGTCGCGTCACCCTTCTCCTGTTAGCGTCCCATGAAGCATGTCGAGCGCTTAGCGATCGTCGCGGTCCTAGTGGCCGTTCTCGTGGGTGTCGCCTGGGCTTTTTTCCGCGCCCGCGCGGTCCGAACGCAAGCGACGGATGGAACTGTCAGGTCAATCGGGCTGAAAAGAAGACCGAATGCACGAAGGACAGCTCGCCCAGCAAATAGAGGATCCACGAACGAGCGGGCAACTGCTTTGGTGTCAACTGCGAAAAACGATGGTTGCAAGGAGAGCGATCGCCAAGAAGCCCGCCGCGATCATCAACCCCATCAGGATGGCCCGTTCACCTTTCCATTGGCCCTCTCGTTTCGTGTCACTCATTGAAACGTCGCCTCTACCTCGGCGACCCAACGACCGACGCCGATCGTTTGTTCGGACCCTGGACCAAAAGAAACCGCCCGAACCGGAGGCCCGAGCGGCGGGAAGTAGGACGCGCGCTCGGGGGGAGACGCGTCCAAACCGGAAGTACCGAGAGTCTACCATTGGTCACGAGCTCAGCTATGTCTTTTGACAAGCCCTCACACAAATTTTCCGACAGAGACGCGGGGCAACTCAAAACGGACGGCGGCGCGACGGCACCTGTCTTCCATGCTGCTCGGTCAACAACTCACACCGCCCCAGCCGAGGAACGTCACCACAAATCCGGCAGCGCCGTAGCCGAGATCAAGCGTACCGATACCGGCCATCAGGCCGACAAACAGCGAGACGGCGAACAGTCTGATGGCTTGCTTTCGGTCCATGGCGCTGCCGGACTTGTTGCTGACCGTTCGCGTCCTCACCCTTGAGGAATGCCAGGCGCAACAATCGAGACCCTAGGCGATCTCATCGACAACCACCACGGAGTTGGCGCCTGGTGCCCGGCCGGGCATGGCTTCCGCCCCATCGAAATGACGGTGTTGGTAGCCCGCCTTGGCCGCAACTGGCGCTACGTGGGCAGGCGCTGGCCGATCTGCTGTGCTGTGTGTCGTGCCGGGCTCCACGTCGTCATTCAGGGCGACCAGCGTGGCCCCGCGGAGCGAGCCGCCGAAGAAATGAAGAAGCCGCGCAAGGAAGCCGTCGGCTGGACGGTCTACATCTTCCGCAAAAAACTGACATGGCTCGGAACGGTCGAGGCAAAAGACCGCGACGAAGCTTTGAAGAAGGCAATCGAGCAGCACAAAATCCGAGAGGCCGACCGCTGGCGGATCAGCGTGCAACAGCAGACTTAGGTGCATTTAGGCCGGCCGATCAGTGAGGGATCGGCAGAGCGGCATCGCGGCGAATGAAAAAGCCCCTCCGCTGTTGGGTGACGAGCGGAGGGGCCTCCTCTTGATCCACGCCGGTGGTTGCGTGCGGGCTAAGACCGGCGTCCCCGACAGCTTTAAATCGATCTGCGTTCCTCGCATTATCAAATGACATTGGGAGGCGTAAGTCGCAAAAGCGAGAAGGCCCCTCCCGGTCCCGCGGGAGGTTGTCGTTCGCATTCGACAAGTGGCTAACCGGTCTTGCCTCTCCGAATGACCTGTCCGGGAGGCGGCTCCGCCTCTCGCGCGCATCGGTCTGCCGCTAGAGCGGCCAAATATTGTTGACGTGCCCGGAGGGCAGCCGCATCGGTTGGCCGCGATACCGCGCACTCGCCGTCTCAAGCCCTCGCCCCGAGCAGCTTGATTAGCTCGTCGTGAACGAAGCGGGACTCGAACAATTGTAGACCCGCCTCGGGCGCGTGCTTCTCGGTCTCTCGGTCGAAACCAGCGCCGTAGGCCCAGTGCACCCATGGCTCCCACAGGTATGTCATCAAGCGACGAAACCCGCCGCTTGGTCGCGTGTATTCGAGACATCGGATGATTCCTCCCGGCTTCACGACGCGCCGCAACTCGCGCATCCCATCGACCTGTAGTTCGTCGGGCAGAGTGCAGAACAGGAAGGTCGCGACCGCTGCGTCGAACGAGCGATCAGGGAAATCCAGACGCATCACGTCCATCTGCCTCAGCTCGACCCCCGTTGCAGCCGTTGGGCGCCTGCGCTCCGCTCGCGCCAGCATGGCCGGGCTAATGTCAATTCCGACGACCTCAGAGCCTGGAGGGTAGAAGGGGAAGTTTCGGCCCGTGCCGACCCCTGCATCAAGGATGCGACCAGAGAGGCCGCGAAACATCTGCGGCCTGATTTTTCGATAGCGCCCATACTCAAAGGGAAAATCCAAGATGTCGTAGGCCCATGCGATCCGTTGAAATCTGTCGAGGTTCGAGGTCATCCGCGCTCTCCAATCGAGTTGCTTGGATCACTAGCGGGCAACTGCGACCGCCTGCATGCACGGTAGCTTCTCGTTCGCGAAGAACTCGCCTCGCGGCTCAAACTCCTCAGGTCGTTCGAAAGTGCCCACGTGGAAGTGCGTCTCATTGGAGAGGCGTTCACTTGAACAGGTTAAGGTTGAACCGCACTTCGCGCAGAAACCGCGCTCGGTACTTGGTGAGGATCTGAATTTCTTGATTTCGCCGGCCGTCATTGAAACGGCGGAGTTATCGAAAGCAACGAAGAGTGACGCAGGCGCTCCACTGTGCCGCCTGCAACTATTACAGTGACACCACCGGACCCATTTAGGGCGGCCGGTTGCTTGAAAGCGCACGCTACCGCAAAGGCAGCGACCATCGAATGTATCGCTCATCACGCGCTCCTGTTACGGTCGGGGCGCGCTACGTCGTGGCGCCCGACCCGGATTGCCGCCAACGTCTTCGCGCCTCCTCTGGGTCATTATGAGGCTGTCAGTCGCGGCCGGAAAATCGGCCGCAGGCGGAGCAGTCTGGAAATGTCGAAACGCCGTCCCCGACGGTCAACCGCGTCGCACGAACGCTGCGAGACTGCGCCGGGACGATGCCGCCACGAGCTTCTGTTGAGGGCCAAGCCGGCATTCATGGGTTCAGTCGAAGCCCGCGACGAACAGGAAGCCATCGCGAAGGCGATCAAGGCTTTGGATATTCAGCCGGCCGACAATTTCAAGTTCAGCGCCTAGTCGTCGCTGGCGGCTATTCGCAGTCGCTATTGGCGTTGCATGCAAAGTTGGCGACAACACCGTCGCGCGGCGTCTCGCCAGGGTCAGGCTCACTGGCGAGCAGGTCCCATGTGTCGGCGGCCTTCAGGAACTCTGCCTTGGCCTGTTCTGTCCGAGGCGTGCCAGCCCACTGGCGGCACTCTCGGGCATGCCTCAGCATCACGGCCCGGACGCATGGGACCCTTTCGCAGCCCCACTCAGCCCCGCCCGTAGGCTTGTGCTATTTGCCGAACCTCTTGGCTGAGCAATACAGAACACCTCGCTCAGTGTTGGGCCCTCGGGCGCTAGCGCCCTTCCGTGATTGCGCCGGCTCACCCCCGTCCCGTCAAGCTAGCCAAGCGGCGCCGCCGGACCGCTGGCGCCTAGTTGAGATGCTCGCTGCTAAGCGCCTGTTTTAGAGCCGCCTCCACCGTGGACATTTCGCCCGCGTGCCTTGGTTCAAGCAGCTCGCGGCTGATCGCGTCGGTTGGCTTTGGCACCCAGTAGTCTACCGGCGGCGGGATCGGCATTTCAGCGACCCGCTTGCGCTCCAAGTAGATGTGGAGCGCGATGCATTGAGCGACGATGGCGGGCGATACGTCTAACACCTCGCCCAACTGGGCGGTCGTCATTGGCCCGGTCTGGTTGACGGCCGCGACGATCCGCAAAAATAGCATGTGTGTAGGCGAAGTCTGGTCGGGCATGGTGTTCGCTCCCGTTGCCATGCAGGCGCGAGCGCTGAAGCTTCTCTCAGCCGCCGGCGCCTAGGAGGCGTTGCCGGCGATGGCCTAGCGTAACCGTGACGGGCGCAAAAACAATGAGACGCTTACTCAAGAGGCACAAAGTACGCTCGATGTCTTCGCCGTGCCGTTTTGAAATTTAAGACAACCGGCAATCATCCTGGGAATCCCACTGGCGGCTAGGTGGCTGCGTCTTGGGCGGTTTCCGGCGCTTTTCGGCGGCCTCGCGGTCGCGCTTGTCGTTGTCGCTGCGTATTTGTTTGAGGAGGTCGGCGAGCCGCTTCGATGGCGTCGCCTCGGGTTCAGTAGAATTGTCCGGCTTTTCTTGGTTGTCGCCCACGGCGCCCCCTGCCTTACTGGCGGGAGCGCTGAAGCGTCTCTCAGTCGTCAGCGCCCGATAGCCTTGCCGACGATGGAACGAGGCTAACATTTTTCAATGGGCACGAGTGTGAAATGAAGCCCCGACCGTCATTTTTCCTTCGTCTCTCGGTCTAGCCAGATCAAGCTGAGTGGGCCCACCGTGTCGTGCCGCTCAGCCAGCGTCTCCCAAATCTCGGCCGTCTCAGTCAGCGTGGCTTTGGCCCGGGCATCGCTGACGGCTTCGGCCTTGGCCCTGTACTGCTTCGCTAGTTCACGCATCTCGTCGCTGTTCATGACGCGGCTCCACATGAGTTCCAATTGGCTCAGATGGAGCATGTTCCTGAGAGAAATGGAAAATCGTTCAGCCGCGCCGCTCGGCTAGCAGCTCCAACCGCCCCATGCGACAAGCGCTTCGGGAGGCGAAGCGCCCATGCATGACCGGGCCGCCAACACGCTGATGAAAGCCACAACTGTTGCCGCGCTCGTAGCGCTGTCCGTCAGCACAAGAATGAGGTCGGTGGGTTCAAGACGCTTGACCCCACAAGAAGGCAACCGGCTGCCTTGGAACAAGGGCGCCGGTTTCGTCCGTGATCTCGACCGTCACGGGCGCAGCATCGCCCGGCATGCGGAGACGAACCGCGACCTCTATTCGATCTGCGTGGCGCTTGGCTTCGCCAACGGTAGGCAGCTCAACACCAACCTTGTCTGGCAGCGTCACGTTGTCTGTTACGTGAAAGAAAAATCGGGTCATCGAGCAGGCGCTCCATTCATTGCCGAGATTGCGCAGACGAAAACAAAATTCATGAGTCAGTTTTGTGACGATCGTTCGGAGAAACCTTGAAGTAATCATGCTGCAGGCGGCAACAAGCCGCCGCCCACCTACAGCCGCCCGAAGATGAGCCTCCCAGATACGCGCGGAGGGGCCTAAAAACACTGGGCACAATCACCGGGTAGATTGGGGGAGACACTGGGTGAAGGTGCTTCTCCCACGCTACCCTCCACTCGCCATAAATTTGCGACGCCTGGACGTACCTGGTTGTATGCCCGCCCCTTCCCTACGCGCCGCGCCTTCCGACCCTAGTCAAGAAGCGGCCCGTCGGCCCCGGCTGGTTAGTACCGCGGGTAGCGTGGCGGCGCAGCAGGCTGCTCACGAGGTGGTCGATCCTTCACGACGATTTCGGCATCCGACTGCTTCAATACCTGTCCAATCGGCTGCCCAGCGCCATCCTGCGGCGCGGCCTGCTGAACGACGGCCCCCTGCTCGGGAATCACTTTCTCGACCTTGCCCTGTTCAGGCTCCCCCCTTATGGCGTCGGGCGCACCTTCTACGCGAATTTGCCGGCTTGGATCTGGGGCCTGCTGCGCCATGGCGGATGTGCCGACAGCGAGACCCAAAGTAAGTACACCTATCGTGCTGACGAAGGCGGCAGGCGTCATTGTTCTTCTCCCTTGTCGCTTGGAACAGCTTTCTGCGTTCGGCCGCCGACCCCGTCTGTATCGAATTGACCAGCTGGCGACGGGATTCGAGATGAAGCGAGCAACGTCTCCGGTGGAACGTTGCGGAGGGCGTAGCGTTAGGGCGCCGTGAGACGGTTCACGTGATGCCAATGCCAACCGATCCTAAGCCGCGTCCGGAGCGCGATGACCAACGTGGGCTAACGATGCTGCTGCTAGGCATCATCGCCCTGCTTGCGCTGTTCCTCGCATCCTTCGCCGTCCACGAGTACCTGATCTGAGCGTCGTCCGGCGGCGAACTCCCCCTGACAGCAAAGACATGGACACAACACAAACGAAATCGGCCGCCTCGAGGGCGGCCGAAGTCGAAGTCAAGAAGACATTCCGGATTGGCTTAGTAGCCGTAGCTGTTCGAGTAGCCGTAGCTGTAGGACGGCTGATATTCGTAAGAGTACGTGTACGTGCGGTAGGTGGGGCGGTAGTAGTTGTACGAGTAGCCGTAGTTCGAATAGCCGTAGCTGTTGTAGCCGTAGCTGTGGCCATAGCCACCGGCCTGAGCCGAAGTGGCGAGAGCGGCAACCGTCGCGAGAGCGAGAATGATGGTCTTCACGGGATGTCTCCGAGATTTGAGCGGGGCGGGTTGCCGTCGCTGATGTCGCCTTATGGACCCGCCGGCGGTGTGCCGCCGTGCGCAAAGGCACGTTGGCACCCCGCGACCTTGCTGTTCTTTGTGTCGCCTTCCTTGGCCTTCTCAATGGTTTTCCGGCCAATGGCTTCGGCCTCGCCTTCCAGCAAGGCCGCAATGGCCAACGTAGTCCGATGCCGAGCGCCTTCGGCTTGCCGCTTGGGTTGCCCAACTGACCGGGCTGCCACAAGTGATTTCGCTTTGTATTTTCAAGCATTGAGACTTCGGCCTCGATATGATGTTGCAACTGGAAGACAATCAGCAGGTCTCGGGTTCGAGCCCCGACGCGCTCACCACGTGAATCACGGCATGAATTGGCAAGACGCTGCCTTGGGGACGGCCGGCATCATCGGATGTTGCGTGGCGGCGGGTCACGGCATCCTCGTCCAGCGGCTCATGGTCAGGCCGATTGAGGAAGCCTTTGGCGCTGAGAAGCGCGTCTCCGGTACGATCAGAAGGATCGTGCCGCTGCTCCTGCATTTCAGCACGGTCACTTGGTTTCTCGGCGGCCTCGCCTTGGTGGCTGCAGCAATCTGGCTCAAGGGGGACGCAAGGCTGGCGACCGGCCTCTTCGTCGGCAGCCTCTACGTGCTGGCCGCTCTCGGCAACCTTTGGGCGACGCGCGGCCGTCATCCTGGCTGGATGCTCATGGCAGCGGCGGTCATTCTGATCGTCTTCGGGGTCAACACGTCCGGCGGCTGAGCCCAGTCGCCGACAACCCGTGAACGCTTTCACAACTTCTGGCCCGTGCTCTACTCAACCCCGCAGTGGCCGGGACGAAAGCGCATTGAGTTGGCCGAGATGCAGCGAGCGCATGAGACGGCGGCGGGGAACAGCGGAGGGGCGAACAGTCGGCCGGGGGGCCGCCGGGGGGCCTAAGTCACAACGAGAAGAGTGAGATCACCACTGAGGCCACGTTCGTCGCGAGGAAGGCAGCAACGATTAAGGCGGGCCAGACCAAGTGATTGTGGGTGACTTGCGCGAAGTCTCTATCCTCGGCGGTCGGGGTCACGGGGGCCTCCCCTCTCTGTGGGTGCCCTCAATGTGGATCCGATAGCGCTTTGATTATGTGCGGTAGCGCACACGGCCGGCGGCACTGCCGGTTGTGTGCCTTGAGCGCCCGCGAATAGGATGGCGTTGGAGGTCACGTGATCAAACCCCTGACCCTACTGGCATGGATTTCGGTAGCAACTGCGTTGCCGGCGCTTGCGCAGGAGAGCAGTGGCGCCTCGGTTACTTGACACCGGGGCCTGCCGAGGCTGGTCTTCCCGGCTCGGTGCGAAAGACGGCCATCGAGGCTCTTGCGGCGCAGGGTTTCGTAGAGGGACAAAACCTCGAACTCATATCCTTGGCTGCCGAAGGCGACCTAGGAAAGACTCCCGCAACTCGCGCAGAAGCTCCAACAGGAGCGAGTCGATGTCGTGATCGCCGTGGGATCACGCGCTGCTCGCGCAATGCTCGACGTGTCATCTAACACGCCTGTTGTGCTGTCCTTCGCAGGCGACGACCCGGTAAAGGCCGGCTTCGCGAACAGCTTGGCGCGGCCTGGCGGCGGGTCACGGGCATCTACTTTCAGGGAATCGAGACAGACGCCAAACGCCTGGAACTCTTGAGCGAGGCGATACCCGAGGCACGAGTCTTGGGCTTTTTGGCAGCGCCGACGCTTGAGCAGGAACGCGCGGACCTTCTCGCCGAGGTCGCGGCCAAGCGCGGTGTCTCACTCAAGAACTCATACCGTGCACGGACCTGCCGACTACTTGGCGGCATTTGATGCCTTCAAGGCTGCGGGCGCTCAGGGTGTGCTGGTGATGGCAACGACCTTCTTCGGCCGTGAAGCGCCAAGGCTTTCCGAACTCGCAATGCAGCACAAGATGGTGACGATTTGCGAGTGGGACTACATGGCACGGCAGGGATGCGTCATCGGTTATGGTGCCGATTTGGTGGCCTTAAGGCGACTCACCGCCGACTACGTTGCTCGCATCTTCAACGGCGCGCGTCCTGGCGAATTGCCAATCCAGCAGCCTACTCGTTTCCTTCTCGCCCTGAACGTTCGAGCAGCCAGGGAGCTGAATTTGCAACTCCCAACCGGATTGTTGGTCCGCGCCGATGAAGTGATCGAGTAGCGATGCCCGTTACACGTGAAGAGGTCGCCCGGCGCACAGGGTCACGCCATGCCGCCTGCCGCTTGCCGTCGAGCGCCACAACCGGCTGAGCAACACCGGTCACATTGCCGCCGGGTCCAGAGGCTCTCGATCAGGCCGAAAAGATTCGCGATCTTCAACTTGCTCCGGCGTCGAAGAACTTGTTGGGCTTCAGGAAGAACGAGAGGGTCAGACAACCGTTGGGTGCATGCGCGTCGTGACGGCTGCCGGCGGGGCGCCACACATAGTTGCCCGCGGTTGCGATGCCTTCGTGGTCTTCCAGCGATCCTTCGAGCACGAAGGTCTGCTCCAGATCCACGTGCTCATGATCCGGCAGCGTGGCGCCGGGTGCAAATCTGACGAGCGAGGTCGACAAGCCGGTCTCCTTGTCCTCCATGAGCACCTTCATATCGACGCCCTTGAAACGGGTGGGCATCCACGGCAGAGACGCGACGTTGACGTAGCGGGACGCTAACGCCGCCAGGCCCTCGTGATTCTCCTGGCATCCGGTGTGGACATGGCCATGGCATGATCCTCCTGGCGCAATTTAGAGCACGCGAAGACCGACCCGACAACGTCCAGCCGCGGTGCTCTATCTTGGCGACGAATTGGGCCGAAACCAATCGTGCCCCGTTCAAAGGAGCCCAATCGCCTCAGAAATTCGGTCGATCCTGCGGCCTAACGCTTCTCGAAGGAACGGTTGGCACGCGCGAGCACGGGGGTTAGAATGCTCCTCCGTTGCAAGGGAGGAGTGTCCCCATGCAAAGACGCACATTCCTGCTCTGGTTGGCAGGCGGGCTCGCGGCTTCCGCCGGTCTTGCTGCGGCCGATGCGACGCCGGTGCACGCGCGGCCGCTCGAGTCACCGATTGGCCCTGACCCCGATGGCGCTGAAGCCGCCGCGCTCCGTCCAGAGGACCGCGACGAGGTCAGGACCGAGTATGCTCAGTACTATCGCCGCCGCTATCGCCGGCGCTATCGCCGCTACTATCGGCGTTACTACCGCCGTCCTTACAGGCGGTACCGGCGCAGGTACTACAGGCGGGTGTACCGCAGATACTGGCGACGCCGGCGCTACTACTATTAGCCTCGGCGCGCGACCGCGGCCGTCTACGATCGGCGCGGAAGTGGTCAAGGCGCGTTATCCCGTAGGGCGCTGTGCCGAGCCTACGTATGATCTCGCGCCGCCGCTGCTGCGGCATGTCGTCGACGTAGCGTGCTCATGATCCGGCAGCGTGGCGCCGGGCGCAAATCTGACGAGCGAGGTCGTCAAGCCGGTCTCCTTGTCCTCCATGAGCACCTTCATATCGACGCCCTTGAAGCGGGTGGGTGTCCACGGCAGGGACGCGACGTCGACGTAGCAGGACGCCAACGCCGCCAGGCCGGCGGCGCTCGGCCGGCGGCCATGCGCCTGCTAGGCCAAGGTGGGTCGGTACTCCCACCGCTTCGGACTTGTGCTCTACTCAGCCCTCATCGAGGGCGAGACGTGATCATCGACCACGCCAAGCTGCGCGCACTTGCCAACCGCATCGTCGCGGCCGGCGGCAGCTCGGCCGGCCGAGGCCACGAGCGTTGCCGAGCATCTGGTCGAGGCGAACCTGCGCGGGCCACGACAGCCACGGCGTCGGCATGCTGGTCGCCTATATGCGCGACATCGAGGCCGGCACGCTGAAGGTCAACCAGACGCCGGAGATCGTGTCGGACACGCGGCACGATCTCGGTGTGGGATGCACGCGCCGGCTACGGCCAGGTGGTCGCCCGCCAGGCGGTCGAATGGGCGATCGAGGCGGCGCGGCAGCATGGCGTCGCGGTGAACGGCTTGCGCAACGCGCACCATATCGGCCGCGTCGGCACCTATGGCGAGATCGCAGCGCGGGCCGGCATGGTGGCGCTGCACTTCGTCAACGTCGCGTCGGGTCCGCCGCCGGTGGCGCCTTTCCGCGGACGCGAGGGCAGGTTCCTGACCAATCCGGTCTGCATCGCCATCCCGGGCACCGCCAACAACCCGCCGATCCTCCTCGATTTCGCCACCAGCCGCGTGGCGCATGGGAAAGGTGCGCGTCGCGCACAATGCCGGCAAGCCGATGCTGGAGGGCGCGCTGCTCGATCACGCGGGCGGGCCCACCACCGACCCGTCCGTCATGTACAGCGAACCGCGCGGCGTCGTGCTGCCGTTCGGCGAGCACAAGGGCTCTGGCCTCGCGCTGGTGTGCGAACTGCTGGCCGGCGCCATCGTCGGCTCGCCAAGCGTGACGTCGATGACGCCGCCCGAGCGCGGCATCATCAACGGCATGCTGAGCATCGTCATCGACCCCGCCCGGCTTTCCCCGCGCGACAGCATGATGGCCGACATCGACGCCATGGTTGCCTGGGTGAAATCGGCGAAGCCGGCCGACCCGGACCTGCCGGTGCTGGTGGCCGGCGAGCCCGAGCGCGCTTGCCCGGGCCGAGCGCATGGCCAACGGCATCGAGATCGACGACACGACCTGGGGCCAGCTCTCGGCGATCGCCGAGCGCTACCAGGTCCTGGCCGACGGTTGAGCTATCTCGGCGGGTTCGCGGCGCGACGCGTTCATCAGGCCGCCTGAGAGTCAGCGAGCCCTGCGAGGCTCGCGTTTCGCCATGATGTACATCAACGGGCGGAGCCGCATGGCGGTGAACATCGCCAAGCCGGCGAAGGTGCCTCGTCTTGAAACCGGGCGCGTCACCAATACGTTCTCGGAGAAGGAGAAAACATCCATGACGACATTTCGGACGCTCTTGATCTCTGTCTCGGCCGGCCTGTCGCTGATGGCGGCAGCGATCCCAGCCGCGGAAGCCCGGCACCGATACGCTCACTACTATGGGTATGGGCCGGCCTACACCTATGCTCCCTACGGGGCGGGCTACTATCGCGGGCGAGCCTACTATGGCTCGGTGTACGGCCGCAGGTGCGATCCGGAACTCTTCGGGCGCATAACTCGGTACACTTGCGCCTACCGGAACTGGTAGGTGCCCAGCGAAGATCTCGCTTCGCAGGGCGCATCCCCGATCATTGGCGGCGGGAGGCGCTGGTTTTTTTTAGCCCGGCGCAAAGGCCTTGGACCAGGCGCTTGACGGGACCGCCGCCGATGGTTCAGCCGCGCTTAGCGCCGACGTAACCGGCCGTAACCTCGTCTTTGTGGGCAGCGAACGCCGCCAGGACTTCCGCCTTCTCGCGCTTCGGGACTTTGGCGAAGTCAAGGGTGCGTCCGAGTTCCGCTGCGACCTCGTCGAATTCGGCGGGAGATATCCGGAGGTTCCGGTGCGCCTCCTCAAGTCCGAGCGGCTTCTTGCCGGGCTTGGTGGCCGTGAACTGGAACGGTCCGCCCGCAGCCTTGCAGACCCACAGCGTCCGCATGAACTTGAGGCCGGGCAGCCTTTCCAGGTTCTTGGTGTGCCATTCCCGCAGCTGCGGGTTCTCGGACTTCTCGCCGACGATGGGGTTCTTCACGACGGCGTCGCTGAAGTGGTCCACCACCGCCGCGATGGCGAAGACGCCGCCGAGCCGTTCATAGAGACTTTTCTCCGGCGCGGCCTTCTTGGCCTGCGCGTGAGCGTCGCTCGCCAAAGCCACCGGCCCGGCAACCAGCGCCAGCCCTGCGACCACGCTTCGCCTCGTCATCGAAGCCCGAACAGCCTGTGCCATTGCTCATCTCCCTGATGTTGGGGTCGCGCCGCGCGTCCGGCGCATGCGGCCCGCTCTCGTGTGGGCGCAGTGTCAGATGAGGCAGAGGCGAGAAGGTTCCCGGGGTCGAGGCACCGGCTGCAGCCGGTGGACCCCGCCGTTTGCTTGGCGAGCGGGCAGCGGGGTCCGTGCCTCACGGCGCACCACGCGGCGGGTGCACCCATTGGCTTGGATCAACGCGTCTGCGTGCCAACAGGTTTCTATTCTACAACCGGGTACAACTTGCTGGCTTTGTGCAACGCAGCGGCGCCCCTCGGCCGTGCAGCGTCAGTTCTGTGCCAGCGGGGGCCTATTCGATCACCTCGTCGGCGCGCGCCTGGAACGATTGCGGCACTTCGAGGCCAAGCGCCTTGGCGGTCTTCAAGTTGATGACGAGTTGGAAGGTGGTCGGCACCTCGACCGGCAGCTCGGCGGGGCTCGCACCGCGCAGGATGCGGTCCACGTAGCGCGCCAGCGAGCGATAGAGGTCCGACACATTCGGGCCGTAGCTCATCAGCAGGCCGTTTCGTGCCAGCGGCGCCCAGCCGGTGACGGACGGCAGCCGGGCGTTGAGCGCGAAGTGCGCCAACGGCTCGCTGATCTCGACCATGGCGGCATCCGGAAAGACGATGAGCGCGTCACACTTCGCCTGCTCGATGGCGCGGAAGGTCTTTTCGAGCTCGCTGAGGTCCCGCGCCGGAAGAAACGGCGCGGTATAGGGAAAGAAGATCTGCTCGAGTCCGAGCTTCTTCACTGCCGCCTCGGATGCCTGCCGCTCCAGATCGGCACCGGGATGCTGCGGCCGCGCCAGCGTGGCGATCCGCTTGATGTTCGGCAACCATTCCTTCAAGAGCTCGACGCGCTTGCCGACGAGATCGAGCGCGAGATAGGTCATGCCGGTCATGTTGGTGCCCGGGCGCGCGAAGCTCTGCACGAGCTTGACCTCGCTCGGGTCGCCGCTGAAACCGAAGACGACAGGTATTGTCGTCTTCGTCGCCTGCATGGCGAGCGTCATGAACTCCTGAGTGACAATCACTTCGGGGTTTGACGCGAGAAGGTCGCGGGTTGCAGCTTCCATGTTGTCGCGCCCGGTCGCCCAGAAAAGCTTCAATGAGAGACTCCGGCCTTCAATCCAGCCCAAGTCGCTAAGGCCCGCGCGCAACGCATCGACATAGGCAGAGGGCTCGTTTGGGCGGCCCATTCCGAGCCATGCAACACGCCTCAGAGGGGTGGCGGCTTGCCCCCACGTCGCCCGCGGCAGGCCTGCTGCCATGCCGACGAGGAGTGCGATCGAGGCGCGGCGCGTAAGGACCGAAGTCGGAAAGCCGCAGGACCGATGTTGCGCTCCGCGATTTGGTGAGCCTGTGATGGGTTTGTGCTCGCGTGTCATTCGATCACCTCGTCGGCGCGGGCGAGCATAGGTCTTCGGCATCGAAGGACCGCGCTCTCGGCCGGCCTTCATGTTGACAACGGGCTCGAATTCCAAGGGCCGCTCGATGGGCGGATCAGCGCCAGATTATCACCTCCCAAAGCAGCGAGACCAGGGGCGATGGCGGGGCGTCTTGAGCCTGACAAGCACGGAATGAGGGTCGCCAGCACCCTCCTCCCGATACGCCCTCAGCGCCGGCCAGGCGCTCGCCAACAACGCGGCCGCCCTTCGCGGCGACGGGGAGAGTGAGAACCAGCTCGAGCGCGTGGGCCGCCCTCAATACGCCCGCCGCAACACCGTGGCGCGACGGCCTTCGAGCTCGGCGAAGCTGATCATGTAGTAGCGCGAGCAACCCTGCGGGCAGCCGGGGCCGGCGATGGGGCGCCCGCCGCCATAGCCGTGGATGTTGTCGCGGTGGGCGTAGCGCACGCCGCTCGGAAGATAGACGTAGCGGTAGCCCTGCGGCAGGCAGAAGCCGTCGTCGCGATAGTAGTAGCCGGGGGGACAGACCTTCAGCCTCTGATAGCCGAAGAGATCCGGCACGGCCTGCTGCGCCGAGGCGCCCGCCGATGCGAAGATGGCAGCCCCCACGATGGCGGTCGCGACAATTGCTCTCATGATTGATCCTCCCTCGACGCTGCGTGCAAACCAACCAGCCAGGCTCGCGGCAGTTCCCGAACGCTAGTGTGCGATGCGATCACGAGCAATCGCCGGCGCGCGCCAGCTTCTCCATTTGCACATGATCTTGTTCGAAAACCGCATCCACTCTTTCGGGATCACGCCACACAGAGAACCCCTTGCCGCCTGAGGACGGCAAGGGGGATGTGCCCCGCAACTCGCCTCGGCAGGGCTAAGTCGCGCGGAAATTCTACACCACGCCGCGCCGTTCAACTCCCCGCTTGGGTCGCGTGCCGCCCCTCAAGAGCCGCCGGGCGCATCGTCCCTTTCAGCGCCGCGCACCCCCCGCCGCCCCCGCTCCGGCAGGTCCGTCGGCCGGTTTGGCGAATGTGACAAACGAAAAAGTGAAGCGAGCCGCGCTGCCCAGGGCCGCCGCGAAGCCTAAATCGGGCCGATTCCGGGCCGTTTTTGGCTGCAAAAATTAGCGTATTCGGGCTGTAGTTTAAGATTAGCGAAAGGTTGCGATTGCAACGCAAGCTCAAGCAGGACAAATTCGCACGGGGGGCGCGGTTAACTACAGTATCCATGGTCGTGCGTATCTACGGACTTTGGCCCATCGGCGTTGATCGATTGCTGTTCGAGAATCGGATCACAGCAACCGCCGCTGCGTATTCTGCCGAGCAGGCGCGTGACCTCGCGGTCACCGCTGCAGACAAGCAGGGATTCAAGCATCCGGAAATGTGGCTCGATCCGAGCCTGTCCTGCTGCGTCGACGTGATGGACGCAGGCGAAGTCCCGAACGGCTTCGTGACGCTTCACTACACGCCCGGGTGGGGTATCTCCTTGCCGCGCCGCTGGACGGAGGAGCAGGAGCCGGAGGTCGAGCTCGCGACATCGATTGCACCTGACGAGGCGGAGGCCGACGGCCTCCTGCCGGCGCGTGAGGTGGCGAGCGAAGCCGAGGCGCTGCCCGAGATGGCATCCGCCGCCACGGTGGCGTCGCGCGACGACGGTCACCGCGACATCGGCCGCGACGCCAGGGGCCGCTTCATCAAGGCTCGGGGAGCAAGCGGCGCGCGCTTTCCCCGGCAGCCGCAGGAAGACGAAGGCCGTCCCCCAGAAGCGCGAGCGCAGCAACGTCACGCGGCGCTAGAGCACGATCAGATTTTTTAAATCGGCGGTGCGCTGATCCTCCCCCCTCTAGGGGGAGGTGCAGCCAATCGCGCTTGGCGCGATTGGCTCGAAAAAAGCATGCCCGGCGGCGCCGGGCTATGGCGAAGCCCGGCCGGAGGGGTAGCATTGCTGCAGCGCTCGCGACCCACCCGTCGCGCCGCGAGAGCGGCGCGCCACCCTCCCCTTGAGGGGAGGGATCAGCTGTTCGCCGGGCGATCCTAGTGTCGAACGCCGACACGTTGACATCACGCGCCCGAGCCGCTTGGAGTTTTGCGTGAGCAACGTCAACCTCGATCGAGACTTCTGCCTCATCCTGTCCGACTTCGGCGCGGAGGGGCGCGCGTTCATCGACACCGATCTCAGCGAGGCGACGTTCGATCAGACGGTTCGCGATATCGCCGACGGCCACGTCGACAACATCGTCGCGGTGGTGCAGTTCAACCCCGTCAAGGGTCAGGCGCGCGACGTGACCGAAGACGTGGCGCGCGCCGTAAGCGATCTTGCCATGCACGACGGCAGCTATCCGCGCGAAAGCGTGCGCAACTTCCTCGATGCCCACGGACTTGCCTACCCGCCGTCCCTTGAGGCCAAGGTGTTCGAGCGGTGGCTCGTGCCGGCGCGCGGGAAGCGCAAGGCCGCCGCGCAGGCTGGCGCATCGCGGACCCGCAAAGGCGGGCGCAAGCCTGCCAAGAAACCGCCCGCGAAGCCCGCCAAGGCGCGGGCGCGCGCGAGCGCCAAGCCTCAGAAGTCGAAGAAGCCGAAGGCGCGCGCCGGCCGGGCACGCAAGTGACGGCGGCGAGGCATCGCCGCCTCAAGGCAACAGGCCGAGCTCGGACGCCTTGATCTGCAGGCCGAGATACTTCGAGTAGATGCGGCACTGGGCGAAGCTGCCGGCGATGAACCACAGTCCCGGCTGCGCGGTGCGCGCGAACATGTTGCGCAGCTCCTGGCCGTCGCCGAAGCCCCAGATCGGGCCGACGCGGGCGGCGACCTCGTCGCCGAACAGCTTGCGGACGAGATGCTCCTGGCCCTTGTAGCCGGTCGCCAGCACGATCAGATCGGCCGCAAGCGTCTCGCCGTTGCGCATCCGCGCGCCCTCGGCCACGAAGGCGGCGATGTCGGAAAATTGCGCAAGCCCGATCTCGCCTTCGACGATCAGATCGGAGCAGCCGACGTTGAAGTAGTAGCCGCCGCCGCGGGTCAGGTACTTGAACTGCCAGCCGGTGCCGTCGTCGCCGAAATCGAGCTTGAAGCCCACGCGCTCGAGCCCATCGAGCAGCGTCCTGGTCCAGCTCCTTCGCCTGCTCGGTCAGGCGGATGTGGCTCTTCCTCGCGAGCGCCAGCGGCACCGACGTGGTGATGAGGTCGCAGTCCTCGAGGGGCGGTCCTTCGCTGTAGAGCGCGTAGGGCAACTGCGCGCTCGGCTCGACATTGACGACCAAGGTCGGAGCTGCGTTGAACGAGGGTGACCTTGGCGCCGCTCGCAGTGCAGGTCCTGCGCGATGTCGTGGCCGCTGTTGCCGGTGCCGACGACGAGGGCCGTCTTGCCCTTCCAGGCCTCGCCGTCGGCGTATTGGCTGGAGTGCAGGACCGTGCCGCCGAAATTGCGCAGCGTGGGAATGTCGGGAAGGCTCGGAATGCCGCTCACCCCGGTCGCCATGACGACGTGGCGCGGGTGCATCTGCCGCCTCGTGCCGTCCGTCCGCCGCAGCACGACGGACCATCGCGCCTGCGCTTCGTCGTAGACGCCGCTCTCGAACTCGGTGCCCGTCCAGTAATTGAGCTCCAGGCTTTCGACGTAGGCCTCGAACCAGGCGGCGAGCTTGTCCTTCGGGATGTAGGTCGGCCAGCTCGGCGGAAACGGCATGTAACGGAAGATGGTTGACGTGCACCTGGTTGTGCAGGACGAGCGCGTGATAGCGATTGCGCCAGTTGTCGCCGATGCGCGCCTCGCGATCGACGATCAGCGTATCGATGCCCAACTGCTTGAGGCGCGCGGCGATCGAAAGCCCGGCCTGTCCGCCGCCGACCACGAGCACGGCCGGGTCGCGGTCGGCATAGGCGACGGCTGCTGCTTGCGCCCGTCGAGCCAGTTGGGGCCGCGGAAGTCGCGGGAATAGGCCTTGCCGTCCGATGGGCCGGCCGGTTCGGCCTCGTGCCCTTGATCTCATCGAGGGCGGTGAGCAGCGTCCAGGCTTTCAGGATGCCGCCATCATCCGCATCGGGCGCGAGCCGCAGCACGCCGCTGCCGCGACCCTGCGCCGTCTCGAAATCGAAGATCGCCTCGATGGCCTCGCGTGCCGGCGCGCGTGACGCGCCGCGGGCCGGTGCGGTGCCGGGCGATCCTGAACCCGGCCGGCCGGGCGCGGCCGGCCTGGGCTTTCAGCTCACGGCGAATGGCATCGTGGCCCTCGACCGTCCGGATGTCCCAGGTGAACGCCAGCACGTCGCGCCAATAGCTGTCGGCATGAAACAGCGCCTGGAGCGGCGCGCCATCCTGCTCCGTCAGCGCATCTTCGAACCGCGCCAGCCAATCCTCGACGACCGTAGTGAGCGGCGGCGGCGTGGCCAACGCGCCCTCTCGTTTGGGCCTCGTCCTTGTCGCGGGTTCTGTCAATTCAGCCTCTCCCCACCTCGCCAATTCTTCCCATATTTTCCGCTCTCGTGCCATGGCAGGCCCAGGCGATCCGCCGGCCGCCTTGCGCCGGGCGTATCCGACCAGATAGCGTGCGGCCGTCTGACAATGGCAAGTACGAGGACACGCACATGGACGGCGGGCAGGCATCGCATGGCTTCAATCGCACGGCACTCGCACAGGTCCCGGCGGCCCTGCAGGCCAAGGTCGACGACGGCACCTTGTCGGGCTTCGTCACCCTCGTCTGGCGGCACGGCGAGATCGCGCAGGTCAACACCATCGGCCAGCGCGACATCGCGGCCGAAGGCGCCGATGCAGCGCGACACGCTGTTCCGCATCGCCTCGATGACCAAGCCGGTGACCTCGGTCGCGGCCCTGATGCTGATCGAGGAAGGCAAGCTCAAGCTCGAGGACCCGGTCACCAAGTGGCTGCCGGAGCTCGCCGGACATGCGGGTGCTGAAGGACGCCACCGGGCCGGTCGACGACACCTACCCGGCGCCACGCGAGATCACGGTCGAGGACCTGATGACCCACCGCGCCGGCCTCGCCTACGGCTTCACCTCCGAAGGGCCCGATCGCCCACGCCTACGAGGACGAGCTGGGCTCGCCGCTCGTCAACCCGATGGCGCCCGACGCCTGGCTGAAGGCGCTCGGCGACGCTGCCGCTCAGCTATCCGCCGGGCGAGCGGTTCCACTACAGCCACGCCACCGACGTGCTGGGCTTCCTGGTCGCCCGCATCGAGGGCAAGCCGCTGGGCGAGGTGCTGAAGGCGGCGCATCTTCGATCCGCTCGGCATGGTCGACACCGGCTTCTGGCAGCCGCCGGAGAAGCGCGGCCGGCATGGCCAAGCTCTACAAGGCCATGCCGACGGCGGGCCGCTCAAGGACGTCTCGCTGCCGCATGGCCGACAAGCCGCCAGCCGTTCGAAGGCGGCGGCGGCGGCCTGATCTCGACGGCCGACGACTACCTGAAGTTCGCCCGCGCTGATGCTCGGCCGCGGCGAGGTCGACGGCGTGCGGCTGGTGAAGCCCGAGACCATCGACCTGATGACGCACCAACCGGCTCACCGACGCGCAGCGCGGCCATCCCGTTCCTCGGGCATGCCGTTCTGGCTCAGCCAGGGCTTCGGCCTGGGCGTCTCGACGATCATGGACGCCGAGAAGCACCAGTGGATGGGCGCCGGCGGCGACGGGCGCCTTCGGCTGGCCGGGCGCCTTCGGCACCTGGTGGCAGGCCGACCCGGCAGAACGACATGATCCTGATCTACCTGATCCAGGACTCCATGCCGCTGGGCCCCGAGGCGGTCACCGCCATGCAGGGCCAGCGGCCGACCGGCCGCCTGGCGCTGCCGATGTTCCAGAAGATGGTCTACGCGGCTCTCGACAAGTAGGGATATCCGCGGAAACGAAGGCGCGGTCGCCGCAGCGTCATTCGAAGGTTTCGTCGACGATGACCGTCTTCGGAAATCTCGAGACCAAGCGCGCGCGCGGTCCCAAGATTGACCAGCAGCTCGAATTTGGTCGGCAGCAGGACCGGCAGGTTGCCGGGCTTGGTGCCGCCGAGGATGCGGGCCGGCATAGATGCCCGCCTTGCGATACATTTCGAGGACGTTGGCACCGTAGCTGATCAAGCCTCCGGCCTGGACGTGCTCGCGGTATGAATAGATCGCCGGAACCGCATGGCGCGCCGCCAGCCGCACGATCTGCTTGCGGCAAGAGTTGAGGAAGGCGTCGTTCGACACGACGAGCCCGGCAATGCCCTGGCGCGCGAAGCCCGCGAAGGCTTCGTCGATCGCCGCTTCCGTCTGGGCCTGGATGGCCACGGTCTCGACACCCAGGTTGCGCGCCGCTTCCTCGAACTCCTCGACGTATTTCTGCGGCTCCGCCGTCGAGTGTCCGATCAGGAACGCGACGCGGTTGGCTTGCGGCCGCAGCTCGCGCAGAAATCTGCAGCCGCTTCGGCCCGAGCTCCCATGAGAAGAAGCTGACGCCGGTGATGTTGGCTTCGGGCTTGTTGAGGTTGGCCACCAGGCCGAAGTCGCTCGGGTCGCTGCCCGTCGTGAAGACGATTGGGATGGTCGCGGTCGCCCCCTGGGCGGCTCGCACAGGCGCGTCGCCGCCAAGCGTGATGATGACGTCGACGCCGCGGCGCACCAGCTCGGCCGCGAGCTCCGGCAAGCGCTCGATCTGGCCAGGCGCCGCGCGGTATTCAAACGCCGCGTTCTGGCCTTCGACGAAGCCCGTCTGCTTCAGGCCGTCGCGCAGGGCCGCGACCGCTCGGCATAGGCCTCGAAGGAGACGCTGCTCAAGAGGCCGACCACTGGCGTCCTCACGGCCTCGAAGGCGCGTGCGGAGAACGGCCACGCGACGACGCAGCCGAGTCCCCGAGGAAGACCCGCCGGTTCAATCGCGCCCGTGCGTCCGGGCGATATGGAAGCCGATGGCCAGTTTCCATTTGATCGCTACCTCGGCGGGGGACCCCGATGGCCCGCGTCCCGCGATGCAGTCTCGATAGCCGGCTCAGTGCCGACACCGCTGCTCAGGATCGCACCCGTAGGACATCGGGCCGCGGATCGCTGTGCCGAGCCGCACAAAGACAGCACTTGCCGCGCCGATCCAGTCCAGTTTGTGTAGCGCTTGGGAACGGGAGCGGTGCTCCCTCAGGCGCGGTTGAACACGGGCTTGCGCTTCTCGACGAAGGCGCGCACCGCCTCCTTGTGGTTCTCGGAGGCAGACAGCGCGACGAGGCGTTCGGCTTCGCGGTCGATGGCCGTGAAATGGTCGACCGTCGAGGCTTCGTCCAGATTCTCCTTCATGGCGCGGATAGCGTCGGCAGGGCCGTCGGCGATCGCCATGGCGAGCGCGTGGGCCGCCGAAGCAAGCTCCGCGTCGGGCACGACGCGGTTGACGAGCCCCAGCCTCTCGGCACGCGCCGCGTCGATGCGCTCGGACGTGAACATCATTTCACGCGCCCGCGACGTTCCGACAAGGCGCGTCAACAGCCAGGCGATGCCGTAGTCGCCGCTGAGGCCGATCCGCGAATAGCCGGCGCTCAGGAACGCCGACTGCGCCGGCAATGCGGATGTCGCAGGAGAGCGCGATGGCGAGACCTGCGCCGACAGCCGCGCCAGGAAGGGCCGCAATCGTCGGTTTCGGCGAGGTGACGAGGCCGCCGCCGACGCCGCGATGCCGCTGCTTCATCTCCTTGATGCGCTCGTCCGGCGTCTGCGTGCTTCTGCCGGCGGTCGCCCATGTTCTTCACGTCGCCGCCAGCGCAGAAGGCGCTGCCCGCGCCGGTCAGCAGGATCGACCCGCACGGCGGGGTCGTCGTTGCGCTCGCGATCATCCTCTGCAGCGCCTGCGACATCGGCGGCGACAGGGCATTCTTGGCGTCAGGCCGGTTGAAGCGGATGGTCGCGACGCCGTCCGCGACGCTGCACAGGAGGTCCGTCGTGCCGGTATCGAGGCTCGTTTCGGCGCGGCTTTGGGTTCTGCGTGCGGTTGTCGCTTCGGTTGTCATGATCGTCTCCGTCTCTCGATGGTCGAAGCCGCCGACGGGCGTCCGCCCGTGGCTGTCGCAAACGAAACATTCGCGTCAGTGCAGCGACCGCAGGCGCGTGACGTGGGCACTGCACTCGGCCTCGGCGTTCTGGCGGTTCGCCAGCTTCGTCAGCGCCCGCTTGATGCGCTCGGCCGGGAAGTCGAGCTGCGCCATCGCGATGCCGCTGTCCAAGGTCTCGGAGTAGTGGGTGATCCGCCCGTCACGCAATGTGAAGAACGCCGTGCCGCGAAACACGACAGGACGGCCGACGTGGCCGGTGAGCCGCGAGGCATAGCTGAAGCAATAGCGGGAATAGCCCTTGCTGCCGTCGCAGAGGGGATCGAGGAAATCCCACTTGTAGTCGCGGCCCTCGTCGTGGAAACGCTGCAGCATGGCGGTGATGGCGGCGCGCCCGCGATGGGCGCCGTAGAAGCCGTCGTCGTAGACGCCGTCCTCGGTGAAAAGCGCCGCGAGCCCGGCCCCGTCATTGGCCTCCACCGCCTTGGTGAAGGCGGCAAGCATTGTTGCGAACTGATCCATGGACACCTCGCCAGACCGGAAGGCGTCAATCTGCCAGCACCGCGGGGCGCAGGCCAGTCCCGTGCGCAGTGAGCATGGGTGTTTTCGGGTGAGCGGCGTTCACTCCCCTCACCTGCCCTCGCCAATCACCGAGAACGGCCCCCAGAAGGCCGGATAGGCATTCCAAAGATCGGACGTGTCGTCGAGATAGGCGAGCATGGCGCGGCGCAGCGCCTCGGCGCGGCCGATGCTCGGGTCGGATTTCGATGATGTCGAAGGTCGACGTGGTGAGCCGCGTCGCCGCCTTCGAAGTCGACCGCCCAGTGCGAGACCAGCAGCGCGCGGGCGCCCGCATAGAAGAAGGCGCGCGCGAGGCCCGACAGCGCTTCCGCGCCCGGCTTGTCACCGGCCGCCGTATTGCAGGCGGACAGCACCACCCAATCGGCATTGAGCTTGAGTTGCGCCACCTCGCTCGCGGTGAGCAGCCCGTCGTCGAGTTCGCTCGGCTCACGGGCAAGCGTCAACGCAAGCGATGGCTCGGCCAGGTCCTTCACGTCGCCGGCGACCAGGCCGTGCGTCGCGAAGTAGACGACGCGGTAGTCGGCGAGCGGCACGCGCTTCACGTTGGTCTCGCTTGCGTCGCGCCGAGATGAATGTCGCTGGCCGGCGCGCCGAGCTGGCTGCGCACGGCCTTCAGCTCCTCGGCGCGTGTCCGGCAAGCCGCGGCAGCGCATCGGCGAGCTTGCCGCGGTCGACGCCGGCGCCACGCCAGAAGTCGGAATAGGCGCGGGTCCTCGCGGCGCCTTGACCGCCGCGGTCGCGCTGGCCGCCGGCAGCGGCTCGATCGGAGCCGAACACCGGGTCGCCGAAGCCGATCAGCGGCTTCGTCGCCCTGCGGCCTTCGCGAGCGAACGCGCAGCGCCTTCAGGCTTGCGACCGACGGGAGCACGGTGACGGCATGGCGCTTCACCAGCCAGGCGGCATCGCGGTAGGCGGCAAGTCCTCGGCCGACCGTGTCGTCGACGGACGGCACGGCCAATGGCGGCTTGTCCGTCACCAGCAGATGGAACGGCAGCGCGGTGAGCGGGCCGACCGGCACGACGATGAGATGCTTCTTGTCCTTGATGCGCCGCTCGCTCGGCCCGAGCAGGGTCGAATAGAGCTCGTGCGCGAGCCCGACATCGAACATTTCGCGGCTTTTGCCGCGCGCCGAGAGAGCGGCGGCGTCGAGGACCATGTCGACGTCGAGGCCACGCCGCAGGCGGGCGATCTTGTCCGAAAGGGCCGCGGCGTCGACGGGAATCTCGTTGAGCTCGAAGGCGCCGCGCACCGCCACGAAGACGTGACTGACCTTCTTGCCCGGGAACAGCAGGACGAGCGCCTCGTCGTCCTTGAGCAGCGCCTCGATCTCCTTGGCGGTCACGGTCGGCGGATCGGACAGGGCCGCGTAGTCGGGATAGTCGGTGGCCAACGCCTTGCGCAGCGACTCGCGCCTGAGGGCGATCGACGCGAGCCGCTGCCGGATGGCCTGCTCGGCCGCCGGCGTGCGTTTTGACGGCTCTTTCGACACCGCCTCGACGAGCCGCTTGTCCAGCGTCTCCGCCTCGGCGGCGAGGTCCTGATCGCGACGCACCAGCCGGGCCAGGCTATCGCTGCCCGCCGCAAGGCGCACAGCAAGCTTGACGACGGCGGCAGCGGCCGCGGTCTGGGAGGCGCGCTGCACGACCTCCAGGCCGTCATCCAGCGCCTTGGCGGACGGCACGAGTCCCTTGGCGTGGGCACCGAAAAGCACCGAAAGGGCCACGGCCGGAACGGCGCGGCGGGTCTTGATGCTCCGCTCGACGA
This sequence comes from uncultured Alphaproteobacteria bacterium, assembly GCA_963812775.1. Lineage (GTDB taxonomy): Bacteria > Pseudomonadota > Alphaproteobacteria > Rhizobiales > Beijerinckiaceae > CAWEWH01. Next base: position 689,258 of record CAWEWH010000007.1, on the reverse strand, counting down.
ACGGCAACGCCTCGGCATGGCGTCCTTGCGCGTCATAGAGCTCGGCGAGACGGTTGAGGGGCAAGGCGAGATCGGGATGGTCGGGGCCGAGCGCCTTCTCGTAGATGGCGAGCGAACGCTTGTAGAGGGGCTCGGCGTCCGCAAAGCGATCCTGACGCTGGTAGAGGAGCGCAAAGCCGCTCAACGAATTCGCCACATCGACATGGTCGGGTCCAAGCGCCTTCTCGAAGGTCGCGAGCGCACGTTTGTGGAGCGGCTCGGCCTCGGCGTAGCGGGCCTGCTCGCGATAGAGCGCGGCAAGGCTGCCGAGGGCGGCGGCAACGTCGCGATGCTCGGGACCGAGCGCCTTCTCCTGAATGGCGAGCGCGCGCTGGAGAAGCGCCTCGGCCTCGGGGTAGCGGTTCTGCTGGCGGCTGGCATTGGCGATATTGGTCAACGACAGGGCGACGGTGACGTTGTCGCGACCGAGCGCCGTCTCGAGGATCGCCAGCGCCCGCTTGTGCAGCGGCTCGGCCTCGGCGAAGAGACCCTGCGCCAAGTACGTCTCGGCGAGGTTGTTGAGCGCGGTTGCGACATTGGGATGATCGGGGCCAACCGCTTTCTCGGTGATCGCCAGCGCCCGCTTGAGGGGAGCCTCGGCGGCGGCATAGCGGCCCCGGCTCATGTCGACCAGGGCGAGATTGTTCAACGAGAGGCGCCAGGTCGACGTGCTCGGCATCGAGCGCCTTCTCGCGGATGGACGAGCGCCCGCTTATGCAGCGTCTCGGCGTCCGTGAGGCGACCCTGGGTGCGGGCAAACTCGCCGAGATTGTTCAGCGCAATCGCCACGCTCGGATGATCGGGACCGAGGGCCTTCTCGTAGATGGCGAGGGAGCGCTTGTACAACGCCTCGGCGTCCACGTAGCGGCCCTGGGCGTCGTTGACGAGGGCGAGATTGTTCAACGGCGTCGCGATATCGACGTGGTCGGGGCCGACCGCATTCTCGCGAATGACCAGCGCGCGTTTGTGGAGCTGCTCGGACTCGGCCAAGCGGCCCTGGTTGCGATAGAGCTCGCCGAGATTGCTCAACGTCAGGGCGACGCTGGGATGATCGGCACCGAACGCCTTCTCGGTGATGGCAAGCGCGCGCAGCAACAGCCCATCGGCTTCCGCGTAGCGGCCCTGGGCGCCGCTGACGAGGGCGAGATTGTTCAACGGCGTCGCGATATCGATATGGTCGGGGCCGACCGCCTTCTCCTGGATCGCCACGGCGCGCCGCAGCAGGGGCTCGGCCTCCGCAAAGCGGCCCTGCGCCCGATAGAGCTCGGCCACGTTGCTCAGCATCAGGGCGACGCGAGGATGCTCCGGACCGCAACGCCTTCTCGGTGACGGTGAGCGAGCGCGCGTTGAGCTTCTCGGCCTCGGCATGGCGGCCGCGCGCGGTGGCGAGGAGCGCAAGATTGTTCAGCGTCACCGCCACGTCGATGTGATCGGGCCCGAACGTCTTCTCGCGGACGGCGAGAGCGCGCGCGTAGAGCGGCTCGGCCTCCGCGAAGCGGCTCTGCTGGCGATCAGAGCTCGGCCAAGTTGTTGGTGACCGCCCCGACCAGGGCATGATCGGGGCCGAGCGCCTTCTCGATGACGGCAAGGGAGCGCTTGTAGAGCGGCTCGGCCGCGGCATAGCGAGCCTGCCCGGAGCTGAGCTCGGCCAGGAAAAACAGTGAGGTCGCGACGTCGACATGCTCGGGGCCCAGCGCCTTCTCGCGCACAGCCAGGGCGCGTTGGTGGAGCGGCTCGGCGTCGGCAAAGCGACCCTGGGATCGCACGGCCTCGGCCACGTCGCTCAAGGCAACGGCGACATCGGGATGATCGGGACCGAGCGCCTTCTCGCGCGCCGCGAGGACGCGCCTCAGGAGCGGCTCGGCGTCGCCGAACCGCCCCTGGACGTAGAGGATCCGCGCCAGCGCCGTCACCTCTGCCACGACCTGCGGGTCATCGGGTTCCAGCGTCTTGTCGCGAATGGCCAGGAGGCGTTTCAGGAACACCTCGGCATCGGCGTAGCGCGATTGCGACACGGCGACGGTGCTGAGCCTATCCAGCAGAACGGTGAGTTCGACGCTATCCGCGCCGAGCAGTTTTTCCTGGATGGCCAAGGCGCGTCTGTAGAAAGTCTCGGCCACCGCGAAGCGGTTTTGCGATCGATAGATCTCGCCAAGGCCGAGCAGAACGTCGGCGACGCTCGCATCCTCCGGGCCCTTGGCTTTCTCGCGTATCGCCAGCGCCTGGCGCAGGAGCGGCTCGGCCTCGGCGAGCCGGCCCTGGGCGTAGTAGATCAATGCGAGATTGTTGAGTGACTCGGCGAGATCGGGATGCTCGGGATCGAGGCTCCGCTGGCGGATCGCCAAGACGCGCTTGGCCAGCGGCTCGGCATCGGCGGGGCGGTTCTCGCCAATCTGAAGGTCGACCAGGGCATTCAACGGCGCCACGAGATCGGGATGCTCGAGGCCGCCGGCCTTCTCGTAGATCGTGAGCGCCCGCCGATAGAGCGGCTCGGCCTCGGCGGCGCGCTTCTGCGCCGTGTTGATCTTGGCGAGATCCTCAAGCGCGCGAGCCACATCGGGATGGTCGGGACCGAGCGCCGCCTCGCGGCTCGCCAGCGCCTGTTGCGCAAGCGGCAGGGCCTCATCGAATTTCTTGGCCTCGATATGCTCCTTGACCTTGAGCTCAAGCGCGGCCGGATCGTCCTGCTGCGCATGGAGCGGCCCGCCGGCGACAAGCACCAGCAGGGCCGCGACGACAAGACCAACGCGACCGGTGGCGATCATCGGGAATGTCTCCGCTCGAGGGCGACGCCATTGCAGTCGCATGTGCCAGCATGACGCTACACCGGCGAGACAGCACAAAATAGCCGTGTCGGCGGCGCCAGGATCGGGTTGGGTAGCAGCGATCATCGCGTTGGGCTGTGCGCTGGCGCGCCGCGCATCGCGTAACCGGTGCCCACGAAGGTTTCGGCTCAGACGATCCGGCTCTTCCTGTCGCCCCAATAGCGGTCGCGCAAAGGCGCTTGTAGAGCTTGCCGGTCGGCAGCCGCGGCAGCGGCGTCCGTGAAGTCGACGCGAGCGCGGGCACTTCATCGGCGCGAGGTGCTCGCGGCAGAACGCGATCAGCTACTCGGCCGAGCGCCGGCGTCGGGCCGACGCCGGGCATCGGCTGCACCACCGCCTTGACTTCCTCGCCGAGGTCCTCGTTCGGGCACGCCGAACACCGCGGCGTCGGCGACCTTGCGGATGCGTGATCAGCAGGTTCTCGCATTCCTGCGGATAGATGTTCACGCCGCCGGAGATGATCATGAAGGTCGAGCGGTCGGTGAGGTAGAGGAAGCCGTCGTCGTCGAGGTAGCCGACGTCGCCCACCGTGCTCATCGTGCCGTCGGCCGAGCGCGTCGCCTGCGTCCTTCCCGGATCGTTGAAGTACTCGAACGGCGTCGCGGTCTTGAACCAGAGCTCGCCGGGCGCGCCCTTCGGCGCCGGCTGCATGCCGTCGTCGAGCATGTGCAGCTCGCCGAGCAGCACGCGGCCGACGGTGCCGCGATGGGCGAGCCACTCGGTCGCTGTCGCAGGCGGTGAAGCCGAGGCCCTCGGTCGCGCCGTAGTACTCCTGGATGATCGGCCCCCACCATTCGATCATCTGCTCCTTCACCGGCACCGGGCACGGCGCCGCCGCATGGATGGCGATCTCCAGCGACGACAGGTCGTAGCGCCGCCGCACCTCCTCGGGCAGCTTGAGCATGCGGCTGAACATCGTCGGCACGAGCTGGGTGTGCGTGACGCGATGACGCTCGACCAGCGCCAGGTATTGCTCGGGATCGAAGTGCTCCATGATGATCGCGGTGCCGCCGTGCGGATGGTCAGCGCCACCGCCGGCCTGCGGCGCCGAATGGTAGAGCGGCGCCGGCGAGAGATAGATCATGCCGCCTCGCGGTAGCGCCACAGCTCGTACAGGAAATCGAACAGCGGCAGCGGCTTCGTCGGCGGGTTCTCGGGCAGCGGCCGCAGGATGCCCTTCGGCCGACCGGTCGTTCCCGACGAGTAGAGCATCGGCGTGCCGAGCCATTCGTCGGCGATCGGCGTTGTCGGGAAATGCCCGACCGCCTCGTCGAAGTTGAGCACGCTTCGGCAGCGCCGTCCGCGGCGCCGCCGTCGACGACGAGGCAGCAGCGATGCGCGGGACAGTTCGCCATCGCCTGCCGCGCGACGTCGCGCTTCGACGCGGAGGTGATCAGGACCTTCGACTCGCTGTTGTCGAGGATGTAGGCGAGCTCGTCCGCGGTCAGGTAGGAGTTGACGCAGGTGTAATAGAGCCCCGAGCGCTCGCCGGCGCCGCAGCATTCGAGGTAGCGCTCGTTGTTCTCCATGAAGATCGCGTAGTGGTCGAGGCGGTTCAGGCCGTGCGAGCGCAGCAGGTGCGCGAGGCGGTTGGTGCGGCGCTCGAGCTCGGCGTAGCTCACCGTCGCGCCGCTCTGCGGCCATGATGAAGGCGGGTTGCTGCGGACGGGACTTGGCGTGCACTCCAGGATACATCGGGCCTCCCGCTCCCATTGCCGCTTGCTGAACCAGTGCCAAGCGGCAGCGGTGCTGCTTCGCGTCAGTCGTCGAGCGTGCCCGACAACCGCTCCACGGCTTCGGCAAAATCGGCCTTGAAGTCGTACACCACCGAGCGGACCGATTGCTCCTTGTCCATGAGCCCGACCGCCTGGCCGACATAGTAGCTCGCCAGTTCCTTGGCGCCGCGATGGCCGCGGGCCGCGAGCTTGTTGACCTCGCGCATGGCCGGCTCGGCGAAGCATGCCTTGCAATGGCATCGGCAGCGGCTCGGGGCTGCCCGGCGCCGACCAGGCATCGGTCCAGGCGGACTGCAGCTGGCGCGTATACTTTCCCGTGCGGCTGCGCGAGCGCGACGTGCTGCGCGAGCCGGCGGCCAGCATCTTCTCCTTCACGACGGGCGTGGTCTCCGCCTCCGTCGTGGTGAGCCACACCGATCCGGTCCACGCGCCGGCCGCCCCCATGGCCATGCAGGCCGCCATCTGCCGTCCGGTCGCAATGCCGCCGGCTGCGAGCACCGAAACCTTAGGGTACGCCTCCATGGCCCGCAGCACGTCGGGCACCAGAACCATGGTCGACACGTCGCCGCAATGGCCGCCCGCCTCGGTGCCGGCGACGACCAGGATGTCGACCCCTGCCTCGGCATGCTTGACGGCGTGCTCGCGCGCGCCGGTCAGGGCGCCGACCGGGATTCCCTTGGCCCGCGCCCGCTCGAACATCATGGGCGGCGGCACCCCAAGCGCGTTGACGATCAGCTTGATGGGATGCGCGAAGGCGACATCGAGCAGCTTGGCGGCGCCGGACACGCGCAGATAGTCGCCGACATTGTGGCCGATGCCACCCTCCCAGAGGCGGCTTGCATCGATGTCATGGCGCGCGAACAGGTCCGTGACAAAGTCGCGGTGCTCCGCCGGGATCCGCTCCCACAGCTCGGTGGCGGGCGGTGACTTGTCCTTGTTCTCGAGCTTGTTGGGGATCAGGACGTCCACGCCATAAGGCTTGCCCTGGACGTGATCGTCGATCCAACGCAGCTCCTCTTCCAAGAGCTCCGGCGGCAGGCGCGAGGCGCCGAAAACCCCGAAGCCGCCGGCCTTGCTGACCTCGGCCACCACGTCGCGGCAATGGCTGAAGGCAAACAACGGAAACTCGATGCCGAACCGCTCGCACATTGCCGACTTCATGGCGGACCTCCATCCCGATTGCGCATGATCCTACCCGAAAAAACGGCCGATCAGCCCTTGCCGTCCGTGACCACCACCGCGTCGAGCGCAAGCGCCCCCTGCCCGCGCGGCATGGCGACGAACGGGTTGATGTCGACGCTGAGGAGGCGATCGCCGGCCGCGACCGCGAAGTGCGACAGCGCGGTGAGCGCGGCGGCAAGGGCGTCAAGGTCGGCGGGCGGGCTGCCGCGCCAGCCGTCGAGCACGCGGCGCGCCTTGATGGCGTCGATCATGCGATGGGCCTCGGCCTTATCGAAGGGTGCCAGCCGGAAGCTCACATCCTGGAGGGCTTCGACAAGAACACCGCCGAGTCCGAACATGACGACCGGGCCGAAGACCGGATCGCGGTGGATGCCGAGGATGCACTCGACCCCGCCCTTGACCATGGGCGCGATCATGACGCCGTCGAGGCGCGCCTCGGGCAGCGCCTTGGCGCGCGACATGAGCGTGTCGAACGCGCCGCCGACCGCCTCGCGGCTCGCCAGATTGAGCAGCACACCGCCGACATCGGTCTTGTGCAGGATGTCGGGCGAGACGATCTTGGCGACGACGGGATAGCCGACGGTATCGGCCGCCACCATGGCAGCGTCCCTGTCGCGGGCGAGCGCGCGCCGCACCATCGGGATGCCGGCCGCCTCAAGACACGCCATCGCCTCGACCTCGTTCAAGGGGCCGCGCGGCAAGCTGATCGAATCCCGCCGCACGGTCGGGGGAGTGGCCGCGGGCGCCGCCGCGAGGTTGGCGATGGCCGCGATGGCGCGCACCGCCTCGCTCGGATCGGCGAAGGTCAGCACCTTGGCGTCATCGAGCGTGCGCTGCAGCTCGGGCGTGAAAAGGCTGACAATGGCGATCACCCGGTCAGGAAACCTGGCGCGCATGTCGCATGCCTGCTGCGCCATCTCGGGACCGCGCAGCGGCGACAATCCCGCCGCTGCCTGGAAGGACACGAGGCTGTCGTAGTTCCCTTCCCGGAGCATCAGCGAATAGGCGAGCGGCAACACTTCCCGGTCGCTGGTGACCTGGCCGGTCACATCGACGGGATTGCGTGGCGCCGCGAAGGGAATGCGCGTCAATATTTGCTTCTGCGCAGCGTCGGGGAGCGGCGGCGCGTCGAGCCCGGCGCTCGCGGCGGCGTCGGCCATGAGCACGCCGGCGCCGCCCGAGACGGTCAGCATGCCGATGGTGCGGCCGCGCGGCAGCCCGGCGACGGACGCGGCATAGGCCACGTTGAACGCCTCGGTGATCGTGGCGGCGCGATAGGCCCCGCATTGCTCGAAGACCGCATCGTAGACGGCGTCGGCGCCGGCGAGAGCCGCGGTGTGGGACGCCGCGGCGGCGGCGCCGAGTTCGGTGCGCCCAACCTTCACGATGACGACCGGCTTGCCGGCGGACCGCGCTTTTCTCAGCGCGGCGACGAAACGCGGCCCGTCACGGCAGCCTTCGACATAGGCGAGGACAACCTTGGTGGCGGGATCGTCGACGAGCCAGTCGAGGCAGTCGGCCACGTCGATATCGCACTCATTGCCGGTGGTGACCCAGTGACTGAGGCCAAGGTTCCTGTCGCGGGCCAGCGCATACGCGAAGGCGCCGAAGGCGCCTGACTGGCTAACGAGCCCGATGCCGCCCTGTGGCGCGATACCGGTGGTGGGCGTCGGGCTGAAGGTGGCGTAAACGGCGGACTCGCCGCTCATCACGCCGAGGCAATTGGGGCCGAGGATGCGCATGCCGCTCTGGCGCGCCAGACCCCCGATCTCGTGCTGGGCGCGGGCGCCGTCCTCTCCGATCTCGGCGAAGCCCGACGAGAACAGCACGATGGCGCCGACGTTGGCGGCGGCAGCTTCGGTAAGCGCCTCCTTCACGCCCGCGGCGGGAACCGCGACGATGGCGAGATCGACGGGCTTGCCGATGGCCGCAACCTTGGGATAGGCGCGCAGGCCCTGGATCTCTTTGTGGGCCGGATTGACCGGATAGATCGGGCCGCGAAAGCCATAGCGCAGGAGATGCGCGATGGGCACGCCGCCGATTTTCGTCGGCGTTCCGGATGCGCCGATCACCGCAATCGAGCGCGGCCGAAACAGCAAATCGAGCGAGGCGGTCGGCGGCCGCGTCATGTCCATCTCGTCCACTCGCACCGCGCCCACGCCGTCATGCGCTAGGCGACATTGCGCTTGCGAGTCTTGATGTACGTGGCGTTGTGCTGGCCGAGGGTCGGCGCTGGGCGCTCGATCGTGCACGGCGTGCGTGACAGGCGGAACGGCGTCGTGACCAGCGGCGCCAGGCCCTCCAGACGCGGGTGAGCGGTCGGCTGCAGGAAGCCCTCCTCGCGGATATGGGCATCCTCGAGGGCCTGCTGCGGCGCGAACACGGGGCCGCATGGAACCCTGGCCTTTTCCAATTCGGCGATGGCTTGATCGTTGGTGCGCGCGCCGCACCATTCCTGCATGCGCGCGCTCAGGATGTCGCCGTGATCGCCGCGCGCCAGATCGTTCTTGAAGCGAGGATCGGTGAGCCAGGCTTCTTCGCCGATCAGGTTGCACAGGCGCTTGAAAATCGGATTGCTGATGGCGGCAAGGAAAATCCACCCGTTCTTGGTCTTGTAGCAATCGCTGGGGCCGGAGACCGGCGAGCGGTTGACGGTCGCGCGCCGGTCGGTCTTGAGCAGGGATTGCTCGATGAGCGCCCCGGACGTCATGGTGAGCGCCGTGTGCAGCAGCGCCGCCTCGACCAGCTGGCCCTTGCCCGACTTCTGCCTCTCGATGATGGCGGCGAGCGTTCCGAGCGCCGCGCAAAGCGCCGTGCCATAGTCACAGAACGGGACGCCGGCGCGCATCGGCGTGACGCCGTCGCCGGTCAGATGCATCGGCCCAGCCATGGCTTGCGCCAGCATGTCGAAACCCAAGCGGTTGCGGTAGCGACCGATCGACCCGAAGGTGGACACGTTGGTGCAGATGATGTCCGGCTTGATCTTGGCGAGCGAGTCGTAGTCGAGACCGAGGCCCTTCAGCGATTCCTTCGGCATGTTGGTGACCACCACGTCGGCCGTCGCGACGAGCGCGTTGAGCGCTTCTCGGCCCTCCGGCGTGGTGATGTCGAGCGTCACACCCATCTTGTTGCGGTTGACCTGCAGGAAGGTGCAGCCCTCGCCGTCGCGGGTGGCCGGCACCAGCCAACGGTCCTCGTTGCCGCCTTCCCGGTCGATGCGGATCACCTCCGCGCCCATGTCGGCCAGCAAGGCGGCGCAAAACGGCGCCGCGATGTAGCGGCCAAAATCGAGGACGCGAATACCTTCAAGCACTCCAGACATCGCCGTTCCTTTCACGTCCCCGTCGCCGCCCTATTGGGCCTGAGCCCGCAACCTTGATCATCCCGTTTGCCAGCGTCAAGCAAACGCGCTGGCGGCCTGGAGCGCGATGCGATCAGGAGCCATCGCATGCGCGCTCTAGAAGTCTTGATTGATGCATGATCTTATCCGAAAACCGCGCACACTTTTCGGGATCATGCACTAGCCCCTGGTCCTCTGCGAGCCCGCCGCCCGAGCGACAGGTGCCTCTCTTTCCTCGCGCGCGATGCCCCAGCGGGCAAGCACCTCTTGCGTATGTTGGCCGGGCCGCGGCGGCGGCCCCTGCACGCGCGGCTTGGTGCGGCTGAAGCGCGGCGCCGGACCCGGCTGCGGAATCCCCGCAACCTCGACGAAGAGGCCGCGCGCCTTGTTGTGGGGATGCTGCATCGCCTCGTCCAGATTGAGCACCGGCGCGAAGCAGACATCGGTGCCTTCCAGGATCTCGCACCACTCGTCGCGGGTCTTGGTCTTGAACAAGGCGGTCAACTTTTCCTTGGCCGCATCCCAGCCCGCCCTGTCGTTCTGCTTCGTCTCGATCTCGTCCTTGAGGCCGAGCCGCTCCAGCAGCTCGCGGTAGAAGCGAACCTCGATCGACGCGACCGAAATGTACTTGCCGTCCTTCGTTTCGTAGGGGTTGTAGTAGTGCGCGCCACCGTTCAGCGCATTGCGGCCACGCTCGTCGATCCAGGTGCCAGCCGCCCTGCCGCCGAAGAGGCTGGTGATGAGCGAGGCGGCGCCATCGACCATGGCGGCATCGATCACCTGTCCCTTGCCGGACTTCCGCGCCTCGAGCAGTCCGCACACGAGGCCGAACGCCATGTAGAGGGCGCCGCCGCCGAAGTCGCCGACCAGATTGAGCGGCGGGACAGGCGGGCCGTTCCTTTGACCGATGGCGTGCAAGGCGCCGACGAGCGCGATGTAGTTGATGTCGTGGCCCGCCGCGTGGGCCAATGGCCCTTCCTGGCCCCAGCCCGTCATGCGGCCGTAGACCAGTCGCGGATTGGCCTTCAGGCATTCGTCGGGACCGAGGCCCAGCCGCTCCATGACGCCGGGCCGATACCCCTCGACCAGCGCGTCCGCCTTCGCCACCAAGGCTCTGGCGACGGCAACGTCCTGCGGCTGCTTGAGGTCGAGGGCAATCGAATGCCGCCCGCGGTTCAGGAGGCTGAAGCGCGGCTCGGTCGGCGTGCCGAGATCGGCCGGCTCGACGCGATCGATGCGGACCACTTCCGCGCCCATGTCGGAGAGCAGCATGCAGCAGAACGGCCCCGGTCCGATGCCCGCGAACTCGATGATCTTGATCCCCTCCAGTGGTCCCATGGCTTTGTCTCTCCCTGCGACGCGCGCGCCGCGAAAATTTGCCTTACCCTACCGCTTGCCGCCGGTGGCGACCTTGGCGCCAGCCGCCGGCTCGGCGCCGTCGAAGGCGCCGCAGGCGGCAAGGCGGTCGATCTCCTTTTGATCATAGCCGAGCAGCCCGGAAAGGATCTCGTCGCGATGCTGCCCGAGCAGCGGCGCGGCCACCGGGTCGACGAGCGGCGTACCCTCGAGGCGGAACGGGGCTGCAATATTGGGGACGGTGCCGGCGGTCGGATGCGGGATCTCCGACAAGACGCCGCGATCAACGATCTCGGGGCTCGTAAATCCCTCCGCGATGCTCCGCACGAGGCCCATCGGCACGCCGGCGCGCTGCGCCCTCTCGAGGTTCGCTTGCCGCGTGCCCTTGAGGAATGCCTCCTTCAGCCTGGCGGTCAAAGCCGCCGCGTTGGCGATGCGCCGCTCGTTGGTCTTGTAGTCGGGTTGGTTGGCGAGCTCCGGCAGGCCGAGCACATCGATGACGAGGCGCTGGAAAGTCCGATCGTTGGCGCAGGCGACATAGATCGGTCCGTCGCTGCAGTGGTAGAGGCCAACCGGCTCCGCCGTCTTGGAGCCATTGCCGAAGCGCTCCTGGTTTTCCCCGGTCATGAGGAAGTTCATGCCGTACTGGCCGGTCACGGCGACAGCATCGTCGAACAGTGCCGTCTCGACATATTGGCCGATGCCGTGTCGCTCGCGCGCGACGAGCGCCGCCAGAACGGCGTTGCAGGCCATCATCGCGGTCGAGATGTCGATGATCGACGATCCGACGCGTACCGGATCGTGCTCGGGGAAGCCGTTCAGCGACAGGAAGCCGCTTTCGGCCTGGGCGACGGGATCGTAGCCCGGCCGCCACGCGAACTCGCCGCTTCGTCCAAATGCCGAGACCGCACAATAGATGAGGCGAGGATTGATCTTCGACAGCGCCTCGTAGGAGAGGCCGAGGCGCTCCATGACGCCGGCAGAGAAATTCTCCACCACCACGTCAGCTTTGGCGGCAAGATCGAGTGCCACCTGCTTGCCGGCCGGCGAACGCAAATCGAGCGCGATGCTGCGCTTGTTGCGGTTCGCCCACAGATAGAGCGAGCTCTCGCCCCCCAGGTCCGGCGGCCGCAAGCTGCGCGCGTCGTCGCCGCCGCCAGGATTCTCGATCTTGATGACGTCGGCGCCGAGATCCGCCAGCAACAACGTCGCATATGGCCCGGCGATCAGGCGCGTGAAGTCGATGACGACGATGCCTGCCAGCGCCTTCTTGGCGTTTGCCGGTCGCGGCACCGGCGGCGGAAGCTGAGGCCGACCCATATCGTCCCTCTGCGGCCGTGCGGCAGCCTCATGGCCGGCTGCATGGCCCAGTTGCCCAACAAAGCTTCCGCAGGCCTAGAAGCGCGCCGCATGCCCGTCAAGGCACCGCCCGTGCTGGACAGGGCCGCCCTCTCGGCATGGCGACGGGCCGGAGGTGGCTAGCTGGCGTCGCCGCGCGCCTTGATCATGCGCAACGGCGTGTACTCGATGGCGACGGCGCCGTCCTGCTTGCGCACGACGTTGCGGGTGCGCACCAGCCCGCGGTCGGGCCGGCTGTTGCTGCGGCGCGCTTCGACGACCTCGCATTCGACGTGGATCGTGTCGCCCGCGAAAGTCGGGCCCTTGACGTCGAACTCCATGTTCAGGAAGGCGACGCCGGTCTTTTGGATCGACGAGGTGATGAGAAGGCCCTCCGCGAAGCAGAACACCAGCGCGCCCGGCGCCAGCCGCCCTTTGATGTCCGACTCGTGCGCGAGATATTCGAGGTTGGTAAACAGCACCTCCGTCATGCCGGTGCAGTTCACGAAATTGACGATGTCCGGCTCGGTGATGGTGCGGCCGATGGTCTTGAATTGGCGCCCGACGGGCAGATCCTCGAAATGAAAGCCCAGTCCGAGCGTTTCCATGATCCCCCTCCCCGGCCAGCGCCGCGGCCGCCGACAATGGCATCGATCCGCGGGCCGACACAATCGCCAGGGGGCGAGCGGTGCGGCCTCCCGCTCCTCCAGCGCCAGGCCCCGACCCAACCCCCGCGGGCTCGGAATTGACTTTCATCAAGGGAATTGCCGGCGCGCCTGCTAGGCAGAAGGGGCCAGTAGCATAAAGGTGTCCCGATGGGTCAGGCGCGCGCCACTGCAAGACATACGGCGGTCTATCCGAGCCACCTCGAATCGCCACGACCCGCTGTCGCAGCCAAAGAGGCCGCTCCTCGGGTCCCCGAGACGGGCAATGCCCCGTCGGGCACGCGCTACCGTGTCTATCTGATCGGTCGCGGCATCGAGATCGGCGGGGTCGAGGAGCTTGTCGCTGGAGGTGACCAGGACGCCATCGCGGCCGCCCACCAGATGATTGCGGCTCCCTCAAACAGCCGCTGGAGCGGATTCACGCTGATCGGCCCCATGGCGCGCATCGTCACCACCTGGCACCGCTGAGAACGCCGGCCGGCATCAAACCCGGCAATTCGCCAGCCATCCGGGCGGTTGGCGATGAGGTTGATCCATCCTTACCGTGTTCGCCGACGCGCGCGCACGACGATTAACGGAAACCTCAGCAGAATGGCTCAAAACTGCAGCAATGCAGCGCCAGAGCGTTTGAATGCCACTCGCGTCGGCCTACCTGATCGGTCTTCAGTTCTTCAACCTGGAGCGCGACACGACCGCGCTTAGGCGGGAGGCCTGGGCAATTCTAGGACCGCGCCTCAACGACTTCGTCGAACGTTACTGGACCGAGTGCGTCGGGAAATTCAGTCCCTTCTACGCGGCACAGCTAGAGCGACGCCGCGAAGATTGGCGGCGCCACATCGTTCATCACATGCGATGTCTCTTCGAAAAGCCGTTCGATGAAGACTGGATCGCCCGCGGCAAGGAGCGCGTCGACCTCGAGATCAGCTTCGACGCCGACATGCGCACGCGCAGCGCACTCAACCGCAACCTCCTGCGCTATTTCAACGAAGCCCTGCGCACCGACGAGGCGCTGCCAAAGCAGCGTGCCTTCGAGATCGCCGAGGTCGCAGCGGACGTTCTCGGCCTCGACGCCGCCAACGCCATGACGCTGCACTACGCCGCCGCGGTGAAGAGCGCCAAGGCGCATGCCGGCCGGCTAAGCGAAGTGATCCAGACATTCGGCGAAAGCATGCAGAGCTCGCGACAGATGATGTACACTGTCGCGGCCGCCATGAACGATGCCTGCTCCAAGCTGACGCAATTCACCGATGTCGCCGCCCATCAGGCCAAGGCGGCAAGCCAAGCCATCAGGGGAACGGCGCAATCGGCGGCCGCCAGCGTCGCGGCGACCGAGGAATTCTCGGCCGCGGTGGCGCGCCTCAGCGAGCCGGGCGGCAGCGCCGATGCGATCATGGCCGCCATGGCGACCCTCGACCCGCAAACCGGCAAGACGCACGATATCCTGCTGCGCGTCAGCGAGGCGGCCGGCAAGGCGAGACTGGCCTCGCAAGCCTTGCATGCGATGGAAGACACGCTCAAGTCCGCCCAGGAGGCGGCGCAGCTGTCCTTCGGCCTATCGCGCAACCTCTCGGGCTCGGCACGCGAAATCGGCCAATCCGTCGACGCGCTGCTCGATGTCACCGCCCGGTCCGGCATGCAACCGCTACCGGATCTGGCCAAGGCCAGCTGACGCTCTCCGAGACGACGGTGGCGCGTGCGCCGCCGGCTTTGCTGCGCTAATCTCGCCGCATGATCGCGCGACTGAGTGGCTGCCGAATCGTCGTGCCCGAAACCCGGGCGCTCGATCTGTTCGTCGACATGCTGGAACGCGAAGGGGCAGTAGCGATCCGTTGCCCGCTCATCGCCATTCACGACGTGGCCGACGCGGTCCCGGTCGAGGCGTGGCTTGGCCGCTTCGCCGCCGGGCGCCATGACGATCTGGTCCTGTTCACTGGCGAGGGCTTGAGCCGGCTCCTCGGCTTTGCCGAGCGCGCCGGCATTCGCGACAAGGTTCTCGACGCGCTTCGGCGCGTCCGCAAGATCGTCCGCGGCCCCAAGCCGACGCGGGTGTTGCGCACCCTCGGGATGGCGCCCGACATCGCCGCCGAGGAGCCAACCAGCGACGGGTTGGTGGCGGCCCTGTCGAACCTCGACATGAGCGGCCGCGCGGTGGGCGTGCAGCTCTATCCCGGCGCGCCTGCCAGGCTCGTCGACTTTCTGACCAAGGCCGGCGCCAAGCCCGACCCGGTGCTCTGCTACGCCTATGCGTCTCGGGCCGAGGACAGCCGCGTCGAAGAGGTGATCCGGGCGATCGTCGGCCGGCAGGTGGACATTGTCGCCTTCACCAGTTCGCCCCAGGTGAAGCGGCTGAAGCAGGTGGCTGCCAAGTCGGGCCAGGAAGCCGCCCTGCGCGAGGCCTTCGCCCATGTCCAGGTGGCTGCCGTCGGGCCGGTAACGGCCGAGGCGGTGACCGTCGCCGGCTGGAGCACCGCCATCGCGCCGGACGCCAATTTCCACCTGAAGCCGTTCATCGAAAGCATCGCCGCCTCGCTGAACGAGCGGCAGGCGGCTGCCCCGGATTGAGCCGATCATCCCGCAAGTGTGCTCGCGGCGCCCTTGACTGAGCCAGGGGATGGCGCTTGGGTCCAGTTTCGATTGGCGCATGGTCTTGTCCGAAGCACACCTTTCGGGACCAGGCGCCGCCGGCTTCTGACGATCGGACGACGCGATGACCATTCTCCTCGGCGCCTGCCTGCTGCCGCTTATGTGCGGACACCCCGGCCCAAGCATCCCCGTCTGGAACCATCCCATGGACGTGGTCCACTGCGTCCGCCTGCAGGAAATCAGCCCGCCGACCGCCACCGAAGGCGGCTTCGCCTCGGTCCTCGAGCAGATGGCCAGCCGCACCTATGCGGCCGGCGGCACCGATCTGCTGCTCAAGAAGGTCAACTTTGACTGGTCCCTCGTTGTCGGCGAGGCCTATTCCTGCGCCTATCGCGTCGGCACACCGATGACGGTCATTTCCGCCAAATATTGATGTGAACGAGCCGGCAGGCCTCGCGCCGCCGTCAAGCTGGCGGCGCTTCCTTGCGACATTCGGGGTGACGGCCGTGGCGGCGGCCGCCGCGCTCTATGGGCTCGTCGTCGCGTCCGACCCCTACGGTATCTTCGTGTCGGCCAAGGCGGCGCCCGGGCCGATCATGGATATCAACCAACGCTACATGTACCCGCAGATCGTGCGCAGCCGCCGCTTCGATGCGGCGATCTTCGGGACATCGACGGTCCGGCTCCTGGATCCACGCGAGCTCGGCCGGCTGTTCGGCGCAAGGTTCGCCAACCTCGCCATGAACGCGGGAACGCCGTGGGAGCAGATGCAGCTCGCCGAGCTG
This sequence comes from uncultured Alphaproteobacteria bacterium, assembly GCA_963812775.1. Classification (GTDB taxonomy): domain Bacteria; phylum Pseudomonadota; class Alphaproteobacteria; order Rhizobiales; family Beijerinckiaceae; genus CAWEWH01. Next base: position 673,409 of record CAWEWH010000007.1, on the reverse strand, counting down.
TTCCTGCGTCATACGCCCGAGCCAGCGGCCCTCGTGTTCGGCATCGACCCCACCTGGTGCGAGGCGGATGCCGACACGAAGCGGCTCACCTTCCGGCCGTTCCCGCCATGGCTCTATGATGAGCGGCGCGCCAACGACTGGCCGGGTCTCTTCAATCTTACCAGCGTTCAGATCGCCCTTCGCATCATTGGCTTCCGCCTCGGCCTGATGCGCGAGCGCATCGCGCCCGACGGCTTCGAGGTCTTCACGCCGCCCGAGGCGGCTTACGACATCGAGCGGGCGCGCCGGCACCTCTGGGGCGGCCGGCCGCGCGCCATCGCGCCCGTCGTGCCGGCTGTTGCGCCTTCGGCCGCCGAGCGGACCGCCTGGCGCTTCCCCGCGCTCGCCTGGCTGGACGAGCTGTTGGGGCGCGTGCCGAGACGCACAATTGTCGTCGCCATCTTTCCGCCCGCCCATGTGTCCGGCCAGCCGGTGCCCGGTTCGGCGACCGATGCCCTCGAAGCCGAATGCAAGCGGCGCCTTGCCGCAATCGCGGCCCGCCACGGCGCCGGCGCGATCGATTTCCGAAGATTCAACGCCACCAACGCGGAGGACGCCAATTATTGGGACCCCCTTCACTACCGCCTGCCGATCGCCGCCCGCATGGCAGTGGAGATTCATGCCGTCGGCGGCGGAACCGCGCCCGAGGATGACAGTTTCTATCGTGTGCTGAATTGCACGTCGAAACGCAGGGACTGAGCCTACCTTTCTACTCTGACCCTCGACGTTGACACGTCGAACTGAAGGAACGGCTCCGATGCGTGCCCCCGCCCTGATCCTCGCGGCCATTGTTGCAGCATCCCCGGCGCTCGCCAGCGACCGCATCGCTCTCGCTTTCCAGGTGGAGCAGGAATTCGAAGATCGAGCGGTCGACGAAGCCCGTCCGCGCCGTCATCGAGCGACAAATCGACGCCGTGCGCGAAGCCAATGCCGACGCGGCTTTCGCCTCCGTGGCGCCCAAGCTGAAAGAGCATTTCACCACCGGCGAGAACTACCTGCGCTTCTTCAAGACGCAGTTCCCGGGCCTCGCGTCCGGCCGCATCATCACCTTCGGCGATCTGCGCGAAACCTCCTTCGGCTACACCCAGGCGGTCCGCGTTTCCGATGGTCACGGCGTGCCGTGGCTCGCCTTCTTCCTGATGGATGAAGTCAACGGCGACTGGCGCATCGCCAATGTCGTCGTGGTGAAGATGCCGTCAGTGGAAGTCTAGAGGACGAACCTCACCCCACCTCGAATACCAGCTTGCCCCTGAGATGGCGGCCCTCGCTCACCTTGTGGGCGGCCGCCGCGTCCTGGAGACGATAGAGCGTCACTTCCGGCCGCTTGACGGCGCCGGTCTCGTACAAATGCACGATGCGCTCGAGATGCGGGCGATTGCGCCTGACCGGCGGCCTGAGCGCGCGCACGTCATCGCGGGGCGGCGCCGGCGGCTGCGGGCCGGAGGCGATGAAGGCGGCACGGCCGCCAGGTTTCAGCACCTGAAACGACTTGGTCGCCACGTCGCCGCCGACGGTTTCGAACACGGCATCGCAGCCGGCGATGGCGGCGGTGAAGTCGACGCGATTGTAGTCGATGAGCTCATCGGCCCCGAGGGCACGAAGATAGTCGTGGTTGCCCGCGCTCGCGGTGGTGATGACGCGGGCGCCGATATGCTTGGCGAGCTGGATGGCAAAGCCCGCCACGCCGCCTGCCCCGCCCTGGACCAGGATCGTCTCGCCCGCCTTCAGCGCGATGGTGTCCTCGATGGCGCTCAGCGCGGTGAGCCCGGTGAGCCCCAAGGCGGCGGCGTCGACATGCGACAGGCTCGGCGGCTTCCTGGCGACGATGTTGGCCGCGATGGCGACTTTTTGGGCATAGGCGCCCTCGCGGCTCGTCTCGCAGACGCCGAAGACCTCCTCGCCGACACGGAAGTCGCCGACACCCTCGCCCAGCGCAGTGACCGTGCCCGAGAAATCCCGCCCCAGGATGTGCGGAAAACGCGGGAGCGGATTGGGCTTGCCGTTGCGCACCTTCCAGTCCGCGCCGTTGACGCTGGCGGCCGCCACATCGACCACCACCTCGCCCGGCTGAGGCGCGGGATCTGGCATGTCGCCGTAGCGCAAGACGTCAGGGCCACCATGCCTTTCGATGTAGACGGCTTTCACGTCGGCCTTGTCCCGCGGAGTGGTGTAAGAGCACTGGCCATGTGATCGGCAAGGACTTCTTCGATAGCGCGTCGGGATATTCCGACGAGTACAGGGTTGGTGTGCAGGTAATATGGGAGCGCGATCAACGCAACCGAAAGCGCCCATCCGCGCCCTCGCGCCCATGTTGCATCATCAATCGACAGTGCGGAACGAAACGTCGGCGAGTCTCGGCGGATAGAAGGGTCCATCCAACCATCAGATCGCATGCGGGATCGCCAATGCCTAGACCTCCGAAATCAATGACAGCGCTGATACGACCTTGTTGGACCAGTAGATTGCCCGCATGAATGTCGCCGTGAAGCCACACGGGAGGGCCGTCCCAAGTCGGCGCGTTAAGCGCTGCTTCCCAAGCATCCATCACCGCATCGGTATCAATTATCCCATGCAAGCTTGCGATGGCAGTCCGCGTTTGTGCATCTCTATTTCGCAAGGGCACGCCACGGAAGAAGTTGTGCGCCCCGGGCTGAGGGCCGTCCGTCGGGGCAATTTTTTGAAGTGCAGATACGAACTGCGCGAGTGCCGTTGCCGCTTCCCTTAGATCGGCGATCGGCGCAAACACTGCGTTCTCACCTTCAAGCCATCGGCATACGGACCAAGGAAGGGGATAGCCTTCGGCGGGCATGCCCAACGCAAGCGGAACGGGGACATCGAGCGGTAACTGCGGGGCGATGCCCGGCAGCCATCGGTGCTCCTTCTCCAGCTGTTCGGCAGCAACAGGGCGTCGAGGCAATCGCACAGCCATGTTGTCGCCCAGCCTGAAAATCGCGTTGTCGGTGCCGGCGGAGTTGATTGGCCTTATGGGTAGTCCTGCCCACTCCGGAAACTGTCCTGCGACGAGCCGGTTCACGAGCGATAGGGCGACATCAATCTCATCGTCATGCATCATGCTGTCGTCGCTCGGGACATCAGCTTCACGGCGCTCCTCTTTGGTGAATTGACAAATTTCTTGGCATGGGAGCAGGCGCTCACGCAATTGTGCGCGGCGGCGCGACACGCGGAGCCGCCGCTCTGCGTACCGTCTTAGGTTATTCTTGGGCTACAATGACGCCGTGCTGCCGGAGGTGCCGATGCGCAGAATGCTTGCAACGCTGGGTCTGGCCATCGGCCTTTGGGCACTTGCCGCGCCGGGCCTCTACGCAGCCGATGACCAGGAACGGGCCGCCGTCCGGGCGCTCATCCAAGGCCAGCTCGATGCCTTCGCCAGCGACGACAGCGCCAAGGCCTATGGCTTCGCGGCCCCCTCGATCAGGAAGTTGTTTCCCGACGAGGCGACCTTCCTGGCCATGGTGCGCGAGAGCTACGCGGTGGTCTACCGCCACAAGGACGCGCAGTTCGGCGAGCTCAGCGACCACGGCGAAGGCCGCATCCAGGCAGTGAGGTTCACCGACGAGGCCGGCGACACCTGGCTCGCGCTCTATACGCTGGAGAAGCAGCCGGACGGCTCATGGCTCATCGCCGGCTGCGCGCTGGTGAAACAGAAGAGCGACAGGGCGTGAATTGCCTCAGCCAATTCCCGCCAGCACAAAATCGCGCCACACCCTGAAGGGCAGTCGCCACTGATCGGGCTTGTCGTAATTGCCGGCGGCGATGGCCACGGCAAGGCCCAATTTCGGCATAATCCAGAGCCGCTGGCCGCCGAGGCCAAAGGCGCCGATCCAGTCCTCGCGACGTGGCGGCGAGCCGAAGGAGATGCCGCCCCCATATACCAATGCAAGCCATAGTTCCGTTGTGGATCGACCGTGGCGGCGGGACGGAACGAGGCTTCGAGCCAACTCGCAGGCACGACGCGGCGCCCCTCCCATTCGCCGCGGCTCAACAACAGTTCGCCGACGCGAGCGAGATCGCGCGGCCTCAGACGCAGGCCCGATGCCGCCGACGGCGTGCCCTCGCCGCCCTTCGCCCATTCGAAATGCGCAATGCCGAGCGGCGCAAACAATTTCTCACGGACATAATCCGGCAACGACACTTGCGTGCCCTTGGCGATGAGCCGCCCAAGCAGCGCCGTGGCGCCGCCACTATAGATCCAGCGCGTCCCCGGTTCGGCGACGATGGGACGGCTCAAGACGTACCGGTAGCGGTCCGCCGCCTGTTCCATGGCAATCTCGCTGTTGGCGGGATTGGCATACGGCACGTCCTCGTCCCACTCGGTGCCGAGTGTCATGGTCAGCACGTGGCCGATGGTCAGCTTCTGGCGCGCCGGATCGGCGGCGAGATCCGGATATTCTGGAAATTGCGCGAGCAGCGGCGCGTCCAGGCCGGGCACCTTCCCATCTGCCAACGCGATCCCATAAACGAGGCCGACGATGCTCTTCGATACCGAGCGCAAGTCATGCAGCGTCTCGGGCGTGAACGCTACCTCGCCGAGGGGCCGCCCCCAGGCGTCGTCGACGCCAGCATAGTAGCGCTCCACCACGCGTTGGCCGCGGAGCGACACGACAACCGCATGCAGATTGGCGAGCTCCCCCGCCGCGAAGGCCCTATCGAGCTTCTCGCCGATATCGGGCGCAAGCCGCGCATCGTCGGCGGAGAGCGCACGATGATAGGCGCTCATGATAAAGGAACTCGCGCTGAAGCAGAGGAACTCGCGGCGGCGAAGTGTCATAGTCGCACCCTGCAGGTTATGCAGCCCCCTTCTCGTCGCTGTTCCAACTGGCGCGCGCCGTGGCGGCGAATTCCTCGAGACGGTTCTCAGCAATCGCGCGGCGCAGGCCGGCCATCAGCTCCTGATAATAGGCGAGGTTGTTCCAGGTGAGCAGCATCATGCCGAGGATCTCGCCCGCCTTGACCAGGTGGTGGAGATAGGCGCGGCTGTAGAGGTGCGAGGCCGGGCACGGTGCAGTCTGCGTCGAGCGGCGCCGCATCGTCGACATGGCGGGCGTTGCGCAGGTTGACCTTGCCGAAGCGCGTATAGGCGAGACCGTGGCGGCCGGCCCGCGTCGGCAGCACGCAGTCGAACATGTCGATGCCGCGGCTCACCGCCTCGATGATGTCGTCGGGCGTGCCGACCCCCATGAGATAGCGCGGCTTCGTCGGCCGGCAGATGCGGCACCACAAGGTCGATGACGGAAAGCATGGTCGCTTGCGGCTCGCCGACCGCGAGCCCGCCGATGGCATAGCCGTCGAAGCCGATGGCGACGAGCTTCTGCGCGCTCTCGACGCGCAGGGCCTCGACGGCGCCGCCCTGAACGATGCCGAACAGGGCCCGGCCCGGCTGGCTCCCGAAGGCGCGCTTCGAGCGCTCTGCCCAGGCGAGGCTGAGGCGCATGGCGCGCAGCGCCGCCGCGTCGCTGCAAGGCAGCTTCACGCACTCGTCGAGCTGCATCTGAATGTCGGCGCCGAGCAGCGCCTGGATCTCCATCGAGCGCTCCGGCGTCAGCACGTGGGTCGAGCCGTCGAGATGCGACTGGAACGTGACGGCGGCGTCGTCGATACGGCGCAGCTTGGCCAGCGACATGACCTGGAAGCCGCCGGAATCGGTGAGGATCGGCTGCGGCCAGTTCATGAGCCTGTGCAGGCCGCCGAGCCTGGCGACGCGCTCGGCGCCGGGACGCAGCATCAGGTGATAGGTGTTGCCGAGCACGATGTCGGAGCCGAGCGCCCTCACCTGCTCGGGATACATCGCCTTGACGGTGCCGGCGGTGCCGACCGGCATGAAGGCGGGGGTGCGCACGATGCCGCGCGGCGTGCCGATCTCGCCGCAGCGTGCCGCGCCGGCGCTGTGGTGCACGGTGAAGCTGAACGTCTCGGTCATGCCGTCGCGGGTCGAGCGGGATAGAGCAGGCAGGCGTCGCCGTAGGAGTAGAAGCGATAGCCTTCCCTTATGGCATGCGCGTAGGCGGCCTGCATCGTGTCGAGGCCCGCGAAGGCCGCGACCAGCATGAACAGCGTCGAGCGCGGCAGGTGGAAGTTGGTCATGCAGCAGGTCGACGGCGCGGAAGCGGTAGCCCGGCGTGATGAAGATAGCCGTCTCGCCCGTCCAGGCGACCGAGCCGTCCGTCGGGTGCGGCGGCGCTTTCCAGCAGCCGCAGCCGAGGTGGTGCCGACCGCGACGATGCGCCCGCCCTTGGCGCGCGCGTCGTTGAGCGCCGCGGCGGTCGCGGCATCGAGCGTCGCCCCATTCGGCGTGCATGCGGTGGCCCTGCGTGTCGTCGGCCTTGACCGGCAGGAAGGTGCCGGCGCCCACATGCAGGGTGACGAAGTGACGGCCGATCCCAGCCGCCGCGAGATGCGCAAGGAGCTCGTCGGTGAAATGCAGCCCGGCGGTGGGCGCCGCCACCGCGCCCTCCTCGCCGCGCATAGACGGTCTGGTAGTCGACGCTGTCGCGCTGATCGGCGGGCCGGCGGCCGGCGATATAGGGCGGCAGCGGCATGGCGCCGAGATTGCCGATCGCCTCGTCGAGGGCGGCACCCGTGAAGGCAAAGCGCAGGGTGACCTCGCCGCCCTCGCCTTTCGCGTCCACCTCGGCGTCGAGGGCGGCCAGCAGACAGGCGGCGCTCTCGCTGTCCTCGCCGAGGCGGATGCGGTCGCCGACCTCGAGGCGCTTGGCCGGCCGCACCAAAGCGCGCCAGCAATCAGGCGCCTCGCGCTTGATCAGGGTCGCCTCGATGCGCGCCACGGTCTCGCCGCGCACCCGGATGCCGGAGAGCCGCGCCGGGATCACCCGCGTGTCGTTGAGGACGAGGGCGTCGCCGGGACGCAGCAAGTCCGGGAGGTCGCCAACATGGCGGTCGGCCGGCGCCTCGCCTGGCATGACGACCAGAAGCCGGGCCGCATCGCGCGGCTCGGCGGGACGCAGGGCGATGAGCTCCTCGGGCAGATCGAAGTCGAACAGATCGACGCGCATCAGGACGTCAAAGGCGCGTGGGCATCACGCCTCTCCCGCACCGGGAGAGGGACGCGCGCTCGAGCGCCTCGAAAGCGTGCTAGGCCGCATCGCCGACCCGCATCGACACGATGCGATCGGGATCGCGCACCGGCTCCCCCTTCTTGATCTTGTCGACCACATCCATGCCTTCCACGACCTGACCCCACACGGAATATTGCTTGTCGAGCCAGGGCGCCTCGTTGAAGCAGATGAAGAACTGCGAATTGGCGGAGTTGGGGTTGCCGGAGCGCGCCATCGAGCATGTGCCACGCACGTGCTTCTCGCTGTTGAACTCAGCCTCGAGGTTCGGCAGATCGGAGCCACCGGTGCCGGTGCCGTGCGGGCAGCCGGTCTGCGCCATGAAGCCGTCGATGACGCGATGGAAGGCGACGCCGTCGTAGAACTTGCGCCGCGCCAGCGTCCTCAGGCGCTCGACATGCTTGGGCGCAAGGTCGGGGCGAAGGGCGATGACGACGCGGCCCTTGGTGGTCTCGATAACGAGTGTGTCTTCGGGTTTCGCCATGGTCAGATTCCTTTTCCCCTGCTTCCCTTGTACGTGAAGCGAACGTTGAACATCTTGCCGGCCGCAGCTTCGCCCAAAGCAGGCGACAGTTTGACCGGCGTGCAGCGCGCTAACGCGTCAAGCGTCGCCTCAGTAAGCAGCTGGCGGGCGCGCGTATCGGGTGACAGCGTCGCGAAGGTGATGCGCGGTGGTCCGATCAACGTACCGTCCCGTTTCAGGCTGAAGCGCGCTGTGATGGCCATCTCCTCGAGCAGTTTGAGGCCCTCTGGCGCCCGCATGCACTTGTTGATGGCCTTCGGCACCTGGTCGAGCCGGGTCAGCGGCGCGCCGTCCTCCGCTGTGGCCGGGGCGGAGCCGGCGCACGCCAGCATTGCGGTGAGCCCGGCGCCGAGACGGGCGTGTCCGGCGGCGGTTGATCCGTGGCCTGCTGCCGCTGCCACAATATCACTTCGCGTCCGCGGCAAGCTGCATCTTGACGATCTTGTCGGGCTGCGTGACGCGGCCGTTGGCGGCGGAATCGCCCTTCTTGATCTTGTCGACCACGTCCATGCCGGACACGACCTCGCCGAACACGGTGTAGTTGTTGTTCAGGCTGGCCCCGTCGGCGAACATGATGAAGAACTGCGAGTTGGCCGAGTTGGGTTCGCTGGAACGGGCCATGCCGACGGTGCCGCGCTTGAACGGCGTCGGCGTGAACTCGGCCGGGATGTTGGGGAGCTGCGAGCCGCCGGCGCCGGTGCCGGTCGGATCGCCGGTCTGGGCCATGAAGCCCAAGATGACGCGATGGAAGACGACGCCGTCATAGAAGCCGCGCTTGGTGAGCGCCTTGATCTGCTCGACATGCTTGGGGGCGAGATCGGGACGGAGCTTGATGACGATGCGGCCATCCTTGGTGTCGAGGAAGATGGTGTTGGCAGGATCGGCGGCCGGCGTCTGCGCCACGGCCGGGCCGACGAGCAGAAAGGCAAGGGAAAGCGCAAGGAGCAGTCGCTGCATGGAAGTCTCCGCTTGATATGCGCCGCTCAGCGGCGGTTCGTCTTGGCTTTGAGGCGCCTGGCGACGCCCGCCGGCACGAAAGGCGTGACATCGCCGCCCATGGCGGCGATCTGGCGAACCAGCGTGGCCGTGATGTGGCGAACCTCGGGCGAGGCCGGCAGGAACACGGTCTGTACGTCGGGCGCCATGACGCCGTTCATGCCGGCCATCTGCATCTCATAGTCGAGGTCGGTGCCGTCGCGCAGGCCCTTGATGAGCAGCGTCGCGCCGGCTTTGCGGGCCGCTTCGACCACGAGATTGTCGAAGGTGATGACCTTGATGGTCACCTTGGCGGCCTTGGCGATGGGGGCGCATTCCTCCTCGAGCATCTTGGCGCGTTCCTCGGCGCTGAACAGCGGCACCTTGGTGGCCTGCAGGCCGATGGCAAGCACAAGCGTGTCGGCTATGCGGCAGGCGCCGCGCACCATGTCGAGATGCCCGTTGGTGACGGGATCGAAGGAGCCGGGATAGAGGGCCGTGCGGGTCATGGCGCGCCTGTCGTGTTCCGGGCGCATGGGTTAGCCCGCCGCCGCCGCCCCGGCAAGCCGCCTTGCCGGGAAGCCTATGCCTCGTCCTCCTCGGCGCCCGCCTCCTCGCCGACGCGCTCCACCGACACGACGCGCTCGTCCCGCGCCGTGTTGAAGACGATGACCCCCTGCGTGGCGCGCCCGGCGATGCGGATGTCCTCGACCGGGCAGCGGATGAGCTGGCCGCCATTGGTGACGAGCATGATCTGGTCGGAATGCTCCACCGGGAACGAGGCGACAAGGGCCCCGTTGCGGCTGTTCACCGCCATGGCGACGATGCCTTTGCCGCCGCGGCCCGTAACGCGGTACTCGTAGGCCGAGGTGCGCTTGCCGTAGCCGTTGCCGGACACGGTCAAGATGAACTGCTCGGCGGCGCCGAGATGGGCATAGCGCTCCTGGCCGAGCTCGATGGCGCGCGTCGATTCCTCAGCGTCGGCGTCGGCTGACACCTCCTCTGCGCCCTCGCCGTTCGCGTCGCCGTTGACGGCGCGGCGGGCGGCCGCCGCGAGCTTCAGGTAGGCGGCGCGCTCGTCCACCGTGGCGTCGACGTGGCGCAGGATGGTCATGGAGATGGCGCGATCGCCCTTGGCGAGCGCGACACCGCGCACGCCGGTGGAGTCGCGGCCCTTGAAGACGCGCACGTCCGGCACCGAGAAGCGGATGCACTGCCCGTTGGCGGTGGTCAGCAGCACGTCGTCGGCCTCGGTGCAGATCTGCACGCTGAGGATGGCATCGCCCTCGTCGAGCTTCATGGCGATCTTGCCGGTGCGGTTCACCTGACCGAAGTCGGAGAGCTTGTTGCGCCTGACGTTGCCCGAGGCAGTGGCAAACATCACGTCGAGGGTGTCCCAGGTGGACTCGTCCTCCGGCAGCGGCATGATGGTGGTGATGCGCTCGCCTTCAACGAGCGGCAGGATGTTGATGAGCGCCTTGCCGCGCGCCTGCGGCGCCGCCAGCGGCATGCGCCACACCTTCTCCTTGTAGACCTGGCCGCGCGACGAGAAGAACAGCACCGGCGTGTGGGTCGAGGCGACGAACAGGCGCGTGACGAAATCCTCCTCGCGCGTCTGCATGGCGGCGCGTCCCTTGCCACCGCGCCGCTGCGCCCGGTAGCTGGAGAGCGGCACGCGCTTGATGTAGCCGGCATGCGAAACGGTGACCACCATGTCCTCGCGCTGGATGAGGTCCTCGTCCTCGACGTCAGCGTCCCATTCCTCGATGCGCGTGCGGCGCGGCGTCGCAAAGCTCCCCTTGATGGCCTTGAGCTCGTCGGTGACGATCGTGAAGATGCGCACCCGCGAGCCGAGGATGTCGAGAAGGTCCTTGATCTCGTTGGCGATGGTGGTCAGCTCATCGGCCACCTCGTCGCGGCCAAGTGCCGTGAGCCGCTGCAGGCGCAGGTCGAGGATGGCGCGGGCCTGCTCCTCGGAGAGGCGATAGGTGTCGTCGGCACCTATGCGGTGACGCGGGTCGTCGATGAGCGCAATGAGCGGCGCCATGTCGAGCGCCGGCCAGTCGCGCGCCATCAACGCCTCACGCGCCACGTTGGCGTCGGCGGCGGCGCGGATGAGCCGGATGACCTCGTCGAGGTTGGCGACGGCGATGCCGAGACCAACCAGGACGTGGGCGCGGTCGCGTGCCTTGGTGAGCAGGAACTTGGTGCGGCGCGACACGACCTCCTCGCGGAAGTCGACGAAAGCCCTGATCAAGTCCTTCAGGCTCAGCGTCTCCGGCCGGCCGCCGTTCAGCGCCACCATGTTGGCCCCGAACGTCGATTGCAGCGCCGTGAACCGATAGAGCTGGTTCAGCACCACGTCGGGCATGGCGTCGCGCTTCAACTCGACGACGATGCGCATGCCCTGACGGTCGGACTCGTCGCGCAGGTCGGCAATGCCCTCGACGCGCTTCTCGCGCACCAGCTCGGCGATCCTCTCGACCAGCACCGCCTTGTTCACCTGATAGGGAATCTCGGTGAAGATCAGCGCCTCGCGCTCCTTGCGCAGCTCCTCGATGTGCGAGATGGCGCGCATAATGATGGAGCCGCGGCCGAGGTGATAGGCGGAGCGGATGCCGCCCCTGCCGAGGATCGAGCCGCCGGTGGGAAAATCGGGGCCGGGCACGATGGCGATGAGATCGTCGATGGAGATCGCCGGATCCTCGATATAGGCGAGGCAAGCATCGATGACCTCGCCGAGATTGTGCGGCGGGATATTGGTGGCCATGCCGACGGCGATGCCGCCGGCGCCGTTGACCAGCAGATTGGGGTAGCGCGCCGGCAACACGACCGGCTCGCGCTCGCGGCCGTCGTAGTTGGGGCGGAAGTCCACCGTCTCCTTGTCGGTGTCCTCGAGCAGCGGCATGGCGGAGCGGGCGAGCCGCGCCTCGGTGTAGCGCTCGGCGGCCGGCGCATCACCATCGACGGAGCCGAAATTGCCCTGCCCGTCGATGAGCGGCAAGCGCATGGAAAAGTCCTGCGCCAGACGCACCAGCGCCTCGTAGGCGGGGGCGCTGCCGTGCGGGTGATACTTGCCCATGACGTTGCCGACGATGCGCGCGCACTTCGTATAGGGCCGGTCCGGCGCGTTGTTGTTCTCGTACATGGACCAGAGGATGCGCCGGTGCACCGGCTTCAGCCCGTCGCGCGCGTCCGGCAGCGCCCGGCTGACGATCACGCTCATGGCGTAATCGAGATACGAGCGGCGCATCTCGTCGGTCAGCGAAATCGGCTTGATGTCGCCGGTGGGCGGCAGATCACCACCGGGGCGGTCATTATCGTCTTCGGCCACTGAATTTTCTCTGGATATCGGGAGCCCGGTTCGGGCTCATCTCGGTCGGGAATCTGGACGTGTTTTTTGTAACCGATTCAGGGGCGGGACGCCACTTTTTCCGGCCATTCGGATACATGAATTAGACTTGCTTTTTCAATGCCTTATGGTGAGGCTTTGGGGGCCTTCGCGACCTCGGCGCGAAGGGCCCTCTTTGGCCGATCAAACGCCGCCGCGTCGACGCTCGTCCGGCATGTGGAAGGCCTCGGCTTGCGCTGCATCGGCCGCCTATTGTAGGTCGGCTGGAACGCATGCGCCCTCCTCCGCCCGAGCTCCACCCAGCCATCGTCGCCCTCGAGGCCAAAGCGCGCAAGCACGTGACGCCATGCGGCCGCGGGCGCATCGTCTGGCGCCAGTGGGGCGACGGTCCGCCGCTGGTCCTCTTCCACGGCGGCTCGGGATCGTGGATGCACTGGCTGCGCAATATCGAGCCGCTGGCCAGTCAATATTCGGTGTGGGCGCCCGACCTGCCCGGCATGGGCGAGAGCGACTATCCGCTGGCGGCGGATTTTCCGGTCGTGTCGCCTGAGGACTCCGATATCGACCTTGCGGGATCGAAGGGCCGGCCGCCTTCCGCCCTGCCGATGCAGACCCACGCCGCCGTCATGGCCGCGGGCCTCTCGCAGCTGTTCGGGGCAACGCCCATCCCGGTCGCCGGATTCTCGTTCGGCGGCATGCTGGCTGCCAACCTGGCGGCTCTCGTGCCGGGCAGATTCTCGCAAATGGTGCTCATTGGATCGGGCGGCGTTCCGGGGGAACGCCTCACGCGGCCCCAGATGGTGTCGTGGCGGCAGATCACCGATCCGGCCGAGCTCGCGGCGGTGCAGCGCCGCAATCTCGAGATCCACATGATCTTCGATCCGCGGGCCGTCGACGACGTGGCGGTGAACATCCAGACGCTGAACACGCAGCGCTTCAGAGGCCGCCGCCTGCAGCGCCGACAATCGCTGTTCGAGGTCCTGGCGCGCGGCCGGCCGCGGCTCGCCGGCATCTGGGGCCGCCACGATCACACGGCCAGGGGCCGCGTCGACGAGCTTCCCTCACTCCTGCGCCGCATCGACCCCGAGGCGCCGTTCCATGTCGTGGCGAACGGCGGCCACTGGGTCGCCTATGAATGCGCCGAGGAGGTCAACCGCGTGCTGCTGCGCTTCCTGGCGGAGCGGACAACGAAGGACAGACGCCGGACGACGGAAGAGGCCGTCTGATCCGACCTCTGTCGTCCATTGCCTGGTCACGCCAGCGCGATGCACTCGATCTCGATGTCGAACGGCATCGGCCAGCCGGCGACCGGCACGAAGGTGCGGGCCGGCGGATCCTTGGGGAAGTAGCGGGCGTAGACCTCGTTGATGGCCTCGTAATAAGCGGCGTTGGCGCAGAACACCTTCACCATCACGGCCTTGTCGAGGGACGACCCCGCCGCTTCCAGAACGCGCTTGACGTTCTCGAGCGACAATTCCGTCTGCCGCACGATATCGGCGCGGGGAATTTCGCCGGTCGCCGGATCGATCGGCGGCAAGCCCGACACGAACACAAAGCCATTGGCCTTGATGGCGGGCGAAAGCGGCACCTTGCGGCGCGCCAACCCCTCCGAGAGACCCGGCACGTTGACGACGGTCTTGTCCATGTTGTGCTCCCTCTAGAAACAATCTCTTCTAGTGTCGCTTTGATTCCAGAATTCGCGAAGGCGTTCCATTACTTGGGCCTCCATCAAGGTTATTGCGAATTTTGGAATCGCGACACTAGACTTGGCGATCTTGGTTGGGGACATCCATGAAACGCATTGTCCTGTCAGTTGCGGGGTTGCTGGCGGCTCACGGCATGGCGGCGGCTGGCGAGCCGCCGCGCCAGGCGCTGGGCAAGTCGGTGATGACCACGTGGTCGGCATTGGTGACGCAGCGCAATCCGGACGGGCGGCTCGTGCGACCGCAGCTCGACTTCGACGTGACGTTCTACATCAGCACGGCGGGGCGCTTGTTCGCCAGGGGCTCGCGGCGCCTGCACGGAACGAACCTCGTGCAGCACACCGACCTTGCGCCCGGCGGCACGCAAAACCGTGACGGCGAGTCGACGCAGATCAGATTCGACGGCCGGCGGCTCGTCGGCACCATTGCGTATGCAAGCGGCGCCGGCCAGTTGACGGTGAGCTTTGGCCGCGACTTCCGCACCTGCACGATCGATGTGCTGTTTGGAAAATCCGGCGGCCCCGCGGAGCGGCAGGGTCTCGACGGTCGCGTCTATCGCATGACCGAGGTGGAGATTTTCAGCAAGAGCTGCACGGTCAAGGATGGCAACGTCATCGCCGGGCTTTAGAAGACGATCTTATCCGAAAACCGCGCGCACTTTTCGGACATGCGCCCTCACTCGGCTCGCGCCCGGCGCCCGGCGCCTGCGCGTCCCAAGAGAGCGGTGAGCACGAGGAGGGCGGCGAGGCCGCCGGCGAGCAATTCGAAAAGTGTCCTGAAGGCGAACACGAAGTCATCCGTGCCGGCCGCCGCCCCGCCGATACCCGTGCCGCCGAGGGCGGCGAAAACGAGGCTGATGCTGGAGGCACTGACGATTGTGCCGAAGGTCCGCGTGACGAAAGCAAGCGAGCCGGCAACCCCGCGCTGGGTGATCGGCAGTCCGGCCATCACCTGGTCCATGTAAGCGACCTGGAAAATTCCGAAGCCGAGCCCCTGAACCAGGAACGTGGCGCCGATCAGCGGAAAGGAGGGGCGTGAGTCCCATGCGGCGGTCATCAGCAGGCCGCCAATGGCGATGCTGAGCCCGAGGAAACAGCTTGGCCACTGTCCGATACGCCGCACGAGGAAGGCGGCGGCCGGCGAACCGACAAGGTTCCCAAGCGGGGCCATGGCCATCAGCATGCCGGCCTCCAGCGCCGTGAGCCGGGCGACGCCAAGGAGGTAGAAGGGCACGATGAGGAAGGCGGCAAAGCCGGTGAAATTCACGAAAATGTTCGTGACGTTGATGACGGCGAAGCGTCGCTCGCGAAACAGCGTGGGGTTGATGATGGGATCGCCGTGCGCCCGGGCGCGGCCGGCGTAGGCCCATCCGGCCACGAGAGCCACGAGCACGAGGACGAGCGGCGCCAAAGGGTCCTGCCGTGCAAATTGCAGCAAGCTGAAGGCGAGCAGACCTGCCGCAACCGCCAACGACAGGTAGAAGGCGCCGGCGAGGTCGAACTGATGCGCGTGCTCATCCCTTGCCTGGGGCGGGATGCGCAAAGGCAGCGCCATCAGCAACAAGGCCAGGAGCGCGATGGGGGCTCGAAACCAGAAGACGCCGCTCCATCCGAATGTCTCGAGCAGGAGTCCGCCCAACACAGGACCGGCGGCGATGCCGAGGCCGAACATGAACGTGTAGGCGGCAACCGCGCGCACACGCTCCGCCGGGGGATAGAGCGCCGCGGTCAAAGCCGGGCCGCATGACATGACAAGGGCGGCGCCCAGACCTTGCAGAACGCGCGCCAACAGAAACTGCGGGTAGGTCGTCGTCAGCGGCAATATCGCAAAGGCGGCGGCGCCGACGGCGAGGCCGAGGCGGAAGATGCGCGCGTGTCCAAGGCGGTCGCCGAGCTTACCGAAGGCGAGCAGCAGGCTCGAATAGGTCAGCACATAGGCGATGGGGATCCATTGCACGGCAACGAGCGGCATGTCGAAGGCCGCCACGATGGCCGGGAACGCCACGTTGACCGATGTGTCGAGGGCGGAGGTGCTGGTGCCGAGCCCGATGGCGACGAGCGCGATCTTCGAGGCCGTGGCGCGCTGGCCGCTGTCATTGGTCATGCCCCGTTGATGCCACAGTTCGGCGGCGCGGGCGAAAACTCAGCGGCGCGGGCGCGTCACTTCGGCTGGAAAGTCGTAGCTGCGTCCGCCGTAATAGCCTTGCCACGGCATGGCGGCATCGGGACGCCGGCGCGTCACGATCGTGACGGGGCGGTCGCCCTGGCTCTTGATGAAACCATCGGGAGAATGGCTCAGCCCGTAGGTGCCATAGATCGGTTTCGAGGCGCCATAGGCATCCCCCACATAGGACGGCCAACCCCAGCGCTGATTGCTGTCGAAGCCGCGCCAGAGGCCGCCGTCGTCAGAATAGCTGCTCGACAGGGCGTAGCCGCCTGGTTCGAGCCCGTATTCGGCCCGCAGTGGCGAGGCCGAGACGAGCACGGCGAAGAAGACCGGCGCGAGACGCATGGACATGTTCCTTCCCGTCGACGCCGCCACATTGCGCCGGGTTGATTTCGCAATTGCTAAGACGATGGCGGGAGCCTCGGCGGCGGGTCGCCAGCCTCCGGAAAAGGGCCGCGGAAACAGGCGACGGGCGCGACACGTCCCGCCGCGCCGAGGCACGGCGCCAGACGCCATAACGCGGAACACGACCGATCAGGGATTGTCAGCAGAAACGTCGACGGCGCCGAGGGACCGCGTCAAGCAAAGCGACGCTCGCGCGCCGCTTCGCCGGTTTCATGCCGCACGCACGTGCTTACCAATAACGGTAGCCATAGTGGCGGCGCGGGTAATAGCCGTAGCCGTAGAAGCGGCGCGGATAGTAGCTATAGCGATAGCGACGCGGATAGTATCCGTAGTAGCCCGGATAGTAGCCGCCGTAGCCGTAGTAGGTGGCCTTGGTGATGGCCGCATCCTCGGCCGGCACCGCCTCATTCACGGGGCCGATAACACCGGCCTGCGCGGGGGCCAAGCCGATCCCGGCGAGCATGGCAGCGCCCAAGGCGCAGCCAACCAGTTTCTTCATGGTCGTCCTCCTCATTCCGTCGCCCTTGCGCAGCATGGTGCCACCTCGCAGCGAACAGTCTTCTGAACAGCAGTGACAGCATTTGTTCAGAACTCCCGGTTGGTCGCCGAACGAACCTAGGCGCAGCCACGGCGTTTCACATTGGGGAGCGACAGGAGAGCAAAATGCACAAGATGGTGATCTGCGCAGCCGTAGCGACGGCGCTATCCTTCGGCACGTCCACGGCCGCGCCAGCGAAGAATATGAACAAACACGGGGGGCACGGCTGGCACGGCAAGGTCGACCGCAAGCCGACGGGCTCGATCCATCGTGGCGCCTCGTTCAACGCGCCCGGTCACGTGAAGAAGAGGATGGGCTTGCAGTCAGCACGCAGCGTGGCGCCGGGCCGGACGCATCGCCTGCCGCCCGGTCAGATGCCTCGCCGTTGAGGGGCGCTCTGCCGCCAATAACCAATCAGAAACCGACCAGACACGCCGGGCGACCGGCTGTCTGGTCGCGCAGCATCGCACACTGCGCATCGAGCCCGCCCGGCTCAGTCCTGCGCGTCCGCCAGCTTTGAGGCAAACAGCCCGACCGTACGGGCATAGACCTCGCTCTTGTTCCATTGCTTGAGCACGGCGAAGTTCAGCTCGCCCAGGCCCCATCCGGCGCCGCGCTTCCAGCCGTAGCCTTTGAGGTAGTTGGCAGTCGAGGCGAGCACGTCGGCGGAGCTGTGCAGCAGGTCGCGCTTGCCGTCGCCGTCGAAGTCGACCGCGTATTTGAGGTAGGACGTGGCCATGAATTGCGCCTGCCCCAGCTCTCCGGCCCAAGCGCCACGCATTTCCGCGGGCGTGAGATCGCCGCGCTCGATGATCTTCAGTGCGTCGACGAGGTTGGCGCGGAACATGTCCGAGCGGCGGCAATCATAGGCCAGGGTAGCGAGCGCCCTGATGGTCGGCAGGTCGCCGCGATTGGCTCCAAAATCCGTCTCCAGTCCCCAGATGGCGACGACGACGGCGCCCGGGACGCCGAATTGGCGCTCGATCTTCTCGAGGGTGGCGGCGTGCTGCCGCATCAGCGCATGGCCCTTCTTGAGCCGGTACGGCGAGATCATGCGACCCGAGAACTGTTCGAAGCTCTGCCGGAAGACGCGCTGCGACCGGTCCTTGGCCACGATGGAGGGATCGTAGGAGACCCCGGCAAGGGCTGCCGCGATCGTCTTGGGCGAGATGCCTTCCTCGGCCGCCTCGGACTTGAAGTCCTGCAGCCAGGTGTCGAAGTTGCCCGTGTTCTGGCACGGCGGCGCCCCAAGGGCGGGGCCGCCGGCAAGGAGGCTCATGAGAAGCACGAAGGTCGCGGATCTGGTCGATGGCATGGCTCGTACCCCCGCCTGTAACGAGCCTATAACGGCGAAGTCCGCGCTAGGTGCCGTGCTCAGGGAAGTTTCTTTTCCAGGGGTCGGGGCATCAGGCCCGTCTTGGCGGCCGAAAGCCTGTCTCAGGCCAAGAAAAAGGGCCCGTGAGGGCCCTTAAGTCTGGGGGTCTAGGGGGAGGAAGAACTCAGTCAGCTACAGAAACTGCATACGATCCGTCGAAGGGAACGGCCTGGGTCACCTGCGGAATGGCTAGCAGACCCATAGTCACGGCGAAGATGGCTGCTGCGAAAGCAATCTTGGCGCTCATGACTGGTCCCCTCAGTGCGGCGGCGTCGCTCAATGTGATAACCGAGCGAGGCGTCGGCGGATGTGCGATGGCGCACATAGCTAGAGGGGCCGTATTGCCGGGAAATGTCGTCGCGTATTTCGCTGTTGAAACAAAGGGAACCGCCGGCCGGAGGCGGCGAGGACGTCTACATGGTGCCGCCGATGTAGTTGACCACAGGCTCGTAGTGGCTGAGCCGGCCTTTGATCATGACTTCGAACTTGCCGTAGACCTCGGCGACGGTCAGGCCGCGGATGCGGGTGCGCAGGAAGGTCTCCTTGATGGTCTTCTTCTTCTTGCCCTTGCCCACCGTCTTGGTGACGGTCTCGGTGTAGTTCTCCTTGACGAAAAACAGGCTGGAATTCGCCTTGGCGGGCGCCGGAAAGGTGGTGGCGGCGTTCTCGCCGGGGCGTTTGTCGAGGAGCTCGACAAATTTGCCGGCGTCCTCGGGCCCGAGAAAATGACAGAGATAGAACTCAGCCGGCCTGAGCGTGCGCCCGACCTTCGGGGTGACAATCTCGCGATCCTTCTTCAACAGCTCAGCCGCCATGACGGCCGACAGCCAGGCGTCGCGCCTGAACCCGAGAATGCGCGTGCGCAAGTCGTCGTCCATGACGTAGGGCTTTTCGTCGACGAGGAAGATCATGGCGGCCTCGGCCGCCAGGCCGTAGCGCGGACCAAATTCGTGGATCATCTTGAGCCAGGTCCGCTCGATGAACTGATACATGCCCTCGGCGCTCGAGGTGCCAGCCTTGACGACGGGCGAGAAGCTCGAACTCCTTGTCGGCGAGGGCCATCAGGTAGACCGGATCCGTCGCGGTGACGATTGCGGCGCGCAAGATGGTGTCGACCTTCCAGCGGTGCACTGTGCGCGGACCGAAGCGAAGCACCTCGTCGAACGTGTTGTCCTTCTTGACGAGCGGCGCGAGCGCCACCGGCTGCGGCAGGTCGGGGAGATCGAGCGCGATGTCGTCGTCGTCCGCTGCCTCGGAGGCCATGTGGGCGCCGCCGGGACCGGCTCCGTGCGACAGGGCGGCGGCCTTGAGCGACGCCATGACGGCGCGCGCCGGCTCGCCGACGATTGCGGCTTGAGCCGGCCCAACCGGCGCGAGCGCGGCATCAGACCACGCCAGCAACGCCGAAACGGCGACGACGGCCGGGAGAAGGACCGGGCTCTTCGGCGGATCCGCACGGCGCCTGCCGCGCCTTCGCTTCAGCCGAGCGCCGGCGGCTCCCTCAGACGCATGGTTGGCCGCGGCCGAAGCCGCGCCAGAAATCCGGTTGCATGAATCGCCCCCATGTGACGCCGCTGGCAGCCCACAGCGGTCTTTGCTTGAAGAGCGCGAGCGATGACCGACGCTTGTGGCAATAATATGCAAGCTAGACTGTATGCCGCGAATCCTCGTGAGTAAGTCGCCGATCGCCTGTCAACGCAGTTAAGATCAAACCAATGAAACGTGTCGTCTTTCTGTATGTCTCGGCCGCGATTATCTTTCTCCCACTCGATATGGCTTGGCTGACGCTTGCGGCGCGCGACTTTTACAAGTCTCGGCTCGGCGATTTTCTTCTGGCTCAGCCGCGCTGGGGCGCAGCAATCGCCTTCTACCTGATCTATCTCGGGGGCATCGTCGTGTTCGCGATGCTGCCGGCCGTGACGCAAGGCTCGTGGCGCACGGCGCTTGTTCACGGCGCCCTGCTGGGTTTCGTCGCCTATGCGGCGTACGACCTCACCAATCTCGCCACGGCGCGGGGCTTCTCCACCACGGTCGCGCTTGTCGATATCGTGTGGGGGACGGTTCTCACCGCCGCGACCGCCACCCTCGGCTACCTGGTTGCCGCGCTCATGACCGATCTCACGTAAGGGGCGCCCATGCGCATCGCCACCTGGAACGTCAACTCGGTCAAGCAGCGCCTCGAGCACCTAGTGAAGTTTCTCGAGGAGGCGCGGCCCGACGTGCTGTGCCTGCAGGAGATCAAGTGTCTCGACGAGGCGTTCCCGCTGCTGGAGGTCGAATCGCGCGGCTACAATGTCGCGGTCCACGGCCAGAAGGGTTTCAACGGCGTCGCCATCATCTCGAAACACCCGCTCGAGGATGTGCGGCGCGGCCTGCCGGGGGACGCGGAGGATACGCAAGCCCGCTACATCGAGGCGGTGGTGCCCTTCGGGCGCAGCATCGTGCGCGTCGGCTCGATCTACTTGCCCAACGGCAATCCCATCGGCACGGCGAAGTTCACCTACAAGCTCGCCTGGATGGACCGGCTCAACACCTACGCCAAGGCGCGTCTCGCCGAGGAGGAGGCGCTCGTTCTGTGTGGCGACTACAATGTCATCCCGGAACCGCGCGACGCCAAGAATCCTGATGTCTGGGTCGGCGACGCGCTCTATCAGCCCGAAACACGCGCCCGCTATCGCGCCCTCCTCAATCTCGGCTTCAGCGACGCGTTGCGCGCCTGCCATGACGAGGATGGGCACTACACGTTTTGGGACTATCAGGCTGGCGCCTTCCAGAAGAACAACGGCATTCGCATCGACCATCTCGTGCTGTCGCCGCAAGCCTCCGACCGGCTTCAGTCTGTCAGCATCCACAAGGGCCTGCGCGCGCTCGACAAGCCGTCCGACCACGTGCCCGTGTCGGTCGAGCTTGCGGCATAGGTCGCCGGCGAAATGCGCTGGCTGGGGCAAAGGGGCAGACGGATCAGGACGGCGCTGCTGGCGGCTGCGGTACCGGCGGGGGTTGTCTATGGGCTGATCGTCCTCGACTCGCCCGTTGTGAAGGCCCTGCGCGATCTGGTCTTCGACAATTATCAGCGTCTTTCGCCACGCCTCTACAATCCGGAACTGCCCATCCGCGTCATCGCCATCGACGAGGAGTCCCTCACCAAGCACGGCCAATGGCCCTGGCCCCGCCAACTCGTGGCGCAGCTGGTCGATCGCCTGGGTGTGGCGGGCGCCGCGGCCATCGCGCTCGACATCGCCCTGCCCGAGCCGGAACGGACCTACGCATCGGGCGGGATCATCTTCACGGCGGGCGACGACGCCCTTGCCACCGTTCTGAGGCAGCGCCCCGTCGTCATCGGGCAGCTGCTCAGCACGCAAACGGCGAAGGCTCCGATCGTCAAGCGTGAGACATCGGTGCTGCGCGACGCCGATCCCATGAACGTGCCGTGCCGGGTCACCGCCCATTTCTCCGGCGCCATTCCGCCGCTCGACATCCTGGCGGAGGCGGCAACCGGTGTCGGGGCGCTCAACTTCCTTCCCGACAGAGACCTCGTGGTGCGGACCATCCCGACGCTCTTCTGCGTCAACGGAAAGGACGTTCCCAACCTCGGCCTGGAGATTCTCAGGCTGGTGCAGGGCGAGCGCGCCACGATTCAGGTGAAGATGGCGGGCGCCAACGAGGAAAGCCGCGGACGCGACTACGCCATCGCGGTCATGCGCATCGGCGAGATCATTTTGCAGACGGGGCGGGACGGCAGCGTGCGCGTCCACTATGCCGGCGAGCGGCCGGAGCGACGGATCCCGGCGTGGCGGGTGCTCGACGGCAGCGCCGACCTGAAGGGAATCGACGGCGGCATCGCGATCGTCGGGGGGACGGCCGCCGCCCTCTATGACATCCGCGCGACGCCGCTGGAACCTGTCGTTCCGGGGGTCGACACCCACGCCGAGTTCCTTGAGCACATTCTCTCCGGCACGCGGCTGTCGCGGCCGGACTGGGCGCCCGGCGTCGAGAATGTGGTCGTCATCCTTGGGTGTCTCCTTGCCGCCTTCATTGCCGTCTTCCTGCGCCCGTTCTGGGCCGCGGCAGCGCTGCTCGTCATCCTTACCGCCGTCATCTGCGGCAGCTGGTATGGCTTCACGGGCCGGGAAATCCTCATCGATCCCGCCCTCCCCGTCCTTGCCATCTCGACGAGCTTCACGGCCGCCATCGTCGGCCAGCTGCGGCGCACCGACATCGACAAGCGGCGCATTCGCGAGGCCTTCGGACGCTACCTGTCGCCGCAACTGGTCGAAGCGCTGGCCAACGATCCCTCGCGCCTCAATCTCGGCGGCGAGATACGGCCCATCACCGTGCTGTTCTCCGACGTGCGCGGCTTCACGTCCCGTTCCGAGCAGCTCGGCGCCGAGGACGTGCTGAGCTTCCTCAACGCCGTTCATTCACCGCTCGCCGAAGAAGTGTTTAAGTTCGGGGGCACGCTCGACAAGTTCATCGGCGACGGATTGATGGCCTTCTGGAACGCGCCGGTGCCGATGCCCGACCACGTGCGCGCGGCGCTGCGTTGCGCCATTGCCATGCAGGCGGCGCTCGAGCCAATCGACGAGGCCTTGCTCGCCCTCGACCAGGCCGCCGGCCGGCCGCACATTCCGCTCGCCGTCGGCATCGGCATCAACACCGGCTCCGCCTGTGTCGGAAATGTCGGCTCGCAGCGGCGCTTCGACTATTCGGCGATCGGCGACACGGTGAACACGGCGGCGCGCATCGAGCAGACATCGAAGATATACGGCGTCCCGATCATCGTGTCGGAGGACGTGGTGCACGCGGCGCCGGACTTCACCTTCCTGCAGATCGACGAGGCGCCGCTACGCGGCCGCCAGCAGACGACGGCGCTCTATGCCCTCATTGGCGAGAGCGCGGGCGTCGCAAGCGACATGCGCGATTTCAAGATGCTGCACGACCTGGCACTCGCCGCCTATCTCAACGGCGGCCCGGACGCGGAGCTGCGCATCGGCATCTGCGCCCGCCATCCGCAGGGCCAGCGCTTCGCACTGCTCTACGAGGTGTGGCGCAACAAGCTCGCGGCCAAGAAAATGGCGGTCACCGCGGTGGTCGAGATCTAGGCCTGGGCGGCGCGCAGGAGGCGTCGGCGGCTCACCGCCGACGCCATCGTTCTTCAGGCTCAACCGCCACCCCAGGAACTGCGCCTGCTCATGTCCTTCGAGGGTCCCCCGGAACCGGGCTGGCCCAAGTCCTTCCTAGGCCGCATCGGCTTGTTGCTCGAGATCGAGCCCGTTGTTTCCACCTTCCGTTCCGCTTTCGCCTTATGCCGGGTGCCTGCCGCCAAGGCATCGGTCGCAACGACGGGGGCCGTTAAGGCCATGACGCCCGCGGCCGCGATGATGGCTGTCAAGTGTCTCATGCGTTTCCTCCATCTGGAATGCAGCTCCTCCCCATCCAACTGCTTCATCAGGTCAATGCATCAGGTAGAAGCACGTTCCCTGGTCAAATGGGGTCACTCAGACGCCGCACTGCCGAGGTGACAGGTAAAGCAGCGCTTCGAGGCCGGCGGTTCGCGCTTGCGCAACACCGACATCGACGGACATTGCGGCGGCTTGTCGAACACCGACTGCGGCGCACCATAGCCAGGCAGCCAGTCGAGATAATCAAGCACGGAGAACAAGCCGGCTGCCTCGTCACCGAGCTGTGACGTGACCATGAACGTCGTCGGCCGGCCCGAATGCGCGTACCAAGCCCAGGCGACACGCGGGCTGGCCAGCGGGCATGCCAGGATGCGCGTCGTGCCGTAGGGCGAGAGCGGCGTCGTGCCGTTGATGACCGCCGCGCAATCACATGGCCCGCGCGCTGGCCAGTCGGGGCGGATCGCGCCGGGCAATACCTGCCGGCAAACGGGCTCACGTCCCTCGTGGTGCGTGACGGTGTAGCCCAGCTCTCCGAGCAACAGCAAATCCTGATGGGCGAACGAAGCCTTCGGGTTCGCCACGATCCGCGTGCGTTGCGCCCGAACATTCCAATCGTAGAGAATTTCGGTCGGGTAAGGCGCCTCGTCGGAATCGAGCGGCGTCATCATGCCGGTCATTCCGAGCGTCGCCGGCCACCGCAGCGGCGAAGCCGCCGGGCATTGCGCATCCAGCGCCGGCATGAGCCGGGAGATTTCGGCGTCCGCACGCTCGTCGGCGCGCGACAGGGCGGCGAATTCATCTTCCAATGCGCGCCGACCCTCGCCGACCTCACGTGCCGCGGCCGCACACGTCGACGCGATGCCGGCGATGTCAGTTTCTTCCAGCGGCTCGAAGCTCACCCGATGGCTCATTGCATAGCGGCTCAACGGCGGCAGCCTGTCGCTCGCGGACGGAAACACGAAGCGGAACGGCGACCGATCGGAGACGCTGAACCAAGCCCATGCGGCAGCGGGATGCGGCGTAACGGGCATCTGCCACCAGTCGACGCCCACCGTTCCGAGCGGTGCGGAGCCGGCGCACCGCGCCTCGGATGCCAACAGGTCGCGCGGCAGTGGCCGCCAGCCGCTGTCGCCAAGATCGCGGCAGACCGTCTCGCCGGCCTTCGCCGTCGAGAGCGCGTAAGTTTTGGTGCCGGCGACCAGGAGGTCGACCGCGCCGGCCTTGACGCCGAAGAGCCGCACCCGTGTCGCAGGAAGGGCTGCGTCGTGAACAATCTCGCTTAGGACGAGCTGTTCCTTGGTGAAGGGCGACATGAGAAAGACGCCCCGCCACTTGTCCGGCAGGCGCGGCGGAACGGTGGCGCGACACGGCTCCAGTCTCGGCAGCTGCAACAGCGTGACCTTCTCGTCCGCCATAGCGGACGAGAAGCTCGCCGTTGCAAGCAGCAAACACGCGCAAACGCCTCGCAGCATCGGCGGCCTCGCGAACCATCCTGTCCGCTAACGCCGGGCCCGCGTCTTTGCTCCGGGCCTATACCCTTAGGCCGCGAGTCGATTGGCGACGAATCCGCCGTCGAGCCCCATGCCGTCCGCCATCGGCTGCTCGGCGGCCAGCGCCGTCACGATGGATGGCCGTTTCAGATGCTCGTCGAAATAGGATGCGAGCCTTGGGAAAACGGCGTCGATCCAGGCTGAAGCCGAGATAGTGGAAGTTGATGAGATTCGACATCGAGCGCGATGTCGGCGATGCTGAACGCGCCCCGGCCAGATAATGCCGGCCTCGCGCCGCGTCCAGATAGCCGAACATCTTTGGCAGGGCGCCATTCAGAATGGCATCGACCACCGCCCGTGTCGGTCTGCTGCTTCAGGATGTTGGGGCGGATCATCTTCTGGAAAAACAGACCGTGCATCACGTCGCGGAAGATCGTGCCGTCGGCATATTCCTCGAACCACAATGCCTGCGCATAGTCGCGGTTGTCGCTGGATAGAGCGGCGGCGCAGGATGGGTCCGTTCCAGATAGGCGCAGATCACCGAGCTGATCGCGCAGACGAGATCGCCGTCGCGGCCGACCGGGATCTTGCCGGTGGGGCTGAGCTCGTCCCAGCCCGGCGGCGGTGGAAGGGGATCACCGGCTCGTTCTCGTAGGGGATCTCTTTTCGTGTGCGGCGACGATCGCCTTGCGCGTGTGGACCGAGATGGGCACGCCGTAGATTTTCAGCATCGCTGTTCTCCTTGATTGCTGAGTAAAGGCAAGCCGTCGCCGTTCGCGGCACGACCGGCCGCGTTCAGGCATCGGGTGCTGCGCGGCAGGCGGCGCGCAGCGCGCGTCAGCTCGCGTCGGTCACCGGGAATTGGATCTCGATGACCGCGCCCGCTCGGGACCAGACAGCGGCATGTCGAGGAACACCTCGCGGCTCGGGCCGCTGATCTGGTAGCCGTTGGCTTCCATCCACACGCCGAGCGCCCCGAATGCGAGGTGGCTGTCGTAGTTGTAGTTCTTGGCACCGCGCACAATGGTCGCGAGCTTGTCGACGCCGGGCAGCTCGCCCAGCATCAGCTTGCGGCCATCGGGAAGGCGCGACCGCCTTGCGCACCCCGCGCGTGAGGCCGACGCCGATCTCGAGATCGAGACTGTCATCCTCGAAATCGGAATGCGCCACGACCACCAGGGCGTCGCGCGCCCCCGCCGGCACCTGCGGGTGACGGCACGCGCCACCTCCATGAGCCGACCGGCTACGCTCGTTCATTGAGGGGAAGGTCTCGCGCAGCGATAGATAGGATTGCGCCTCGGCCGATTTGACGACGACATCGTAGTCTTTGAGCGCGCCGTCCTCGTCGATCTGCCTGAGCCGCGATTCGATATGGCGCAGGCGCGAGGCGTCCTCGCTCAGCGCCCGCTCCAGTTCCGTCTTCTTCAGCGTGAGCATGCCGCGGATCTCCTGCGTGGAGACGCGCTCGCTCACCAGCCGTGCGATCTGGTCGAGCGTGAGGCCGAGATCCTTCAAAGCCAGGATGCGGTTCAAGAGGCCGAGCTGGGCGGCCGTGTAGTAGCGATAGCCGGTTGCGGGGTCGGTGTGCTGGGGGCCGAACAGGCCGATGCTGTCGTAGTAGCGCAGGAGGCGCCCTGAGACGCGCGCGATCCTTGAGAATTCGCCGATCCTGAACATGACACGTGGGCTCCGGCCGATCCGATGCCAGGCACTGTCGGGCTTGACGTGACGTCAAAGTCAAGCGGCCCGTCGCGGGCCAGCGGCCCGTCGCGGGCCTCGGCAGGCGCTTAGCGGCCGGCGGCCCTCGCCCGTGTCGTGGCGTCCTGGCCGCGGGCGTGCTGCTCGAGGAAGATGTCGGCCGCGCCGCGGTCATTCTCGCTCGCCGACTCAAAAGATTTGTCGTGCAGCTCGACGATCCAGGTGTCCTTCTTGCCCCGCGCCGACTGCTTGGCCAGCTTCAGCCACATCAGGCCCAGAGCCACTTGGCGCGGCACGCCCTGGCCGGTGACCAGGATATGTCCGAGCAGCGCCTGCGAGGGCGCGTGGCCCTTCTCGGCCGCGAGGTTGAGCCAGCGCGCCGCCTGACGCGGATCCTTCGAGCCGACCTTGCCGTCGAAATAGAGGCGCGCCAAACCATACTGGGCGTCGGCGTCACCGTAGTAGGTGGCGGCGTATTGCAGCATCTCGTGAGCGCGACTTGGATTGGGCTTCACGTAGCTGTTGGCAATGCCTTCGAGGAAATAGCCGCCGAGCGCCACGAAGGCGCTCGCCACGAAGCGCGCGTTGGGACCGTCCGGCGCCTCGTCGGCGTGGTTGTCGGCGATCCTGGAGAAGTATTCGAAGGCCTTGAGGTCGTCGGCCGTCACGCCGTCGCCGTCCGCATACATGCGGCCGAGCTTCCACAGCGCCAGGGGATGGCCCTTGGTGGCGGCGTATTCGAGGGCACTCACGGCGCCGGCCTTGTCGCCCTGGTTGTAGGTCTGGATGCCGCGCCGAAAGGCGTCCGCCTCGGACTTGAAGTTGCCGAGCGGCGCCAGCGGCATGATGATGGGCGCCGCCTTCTCGGGCGACGGCCTGACGGGGTCGAGCGCCAGCGCCGGCGCGGCGCCGATCAGCGGCGCGGCCCCGATCAGTGCAAGGGCGAAAGCAAGGGCGCTAAATGTCCGCATAGACCTGCTTTTCACCAAAGGCGCCCGGATGGGTGACGGCGCCGTCCTTGGCGATGCCCACCGATTGCGCATATTTCCAGATGGCGCCTGAGCCATAGTCGGTCTCGCGCGGCTTCCAGCCGGCGCGGCGCGTCTTGAGTTCGTCATCGGAGAGACGCACCGAAAGCGTCCCCTTGATGGCGTCGATGTCGATAATGTCGCCGTCCCTGATGAGCGCGATGGGGCCGCCGGTCGCGGCCTCGGGGCCCACATGGCCGACGCAGAAGCCGCGCGTGGCGCCCGAGAAGCGCCCGTCGGTGATGAGCGCCACCTTGCCGCCCATGCCCTGGCCGGTCAGCGCCGCCGTCGTCGACAGCATCTCGCGCATGCCGGGACCGCCGCGCGGTCCCTCGTAGCGGATGACGAGGACGTCGCCCTCCTTGTATTTGCGGGTCTTCACCGCCTGGAAGCAGGCTTCCTCGTTGTCGAAGCAGCGCGCCGGGCCGGAGAACACCTGCGCCTCAGCCGACATGCCGGCCACCTTCACGATGGCGCCGTCGGGCGCGAGATTGCCCTTAAGCCCCACGACGCCGCCGGTAGCGGTGATCGGCTTGTTGGCGGGGCGCACCACGTCCTGCTTGGGATTCCAGGCCACCTTGGCGAGGTTCTCGGCGATGCTGCGGCCGGTAACGGTGAGGCAGTCGCCGTGCAGGAAGCCGTGGTCGAGGAGTGTCTTCATCAGGAGCGGGATGCCGCCTGCCTCGAACATGTCCTTGGCGACGTAGCGGCCGCCCGGCTTGAGGTCGGCGATGTAGGGAGTGCGCTTGAAGATCTCGGCCACGTCGAACAGGTCGAACTTGATGCCGCATTCGTGCGCGATGGCCGGCAGGTGGAGGCCGGCATTGGTCGAGCCGCCGGAAGCCGCCACCACGGTGGCGGCGTTCTCGAGCGCCTTCCTGGTGACGATGTCGCGCGGGCGAATGTTGCGGGCGATGAGATCCATGATCATCTCGCCGGAGGCGGTGCAGAAACGATCGCGGACCTCGTAGGGCGCCGGGGCGCCGGCCGAATAAGGCAGCGCGAGCCCAATGGCCTCCGAGACGGTCGCCATCGTGTTGGCGGTAAACTGCGCTCCGCAGGCTCCCGCCGACGGACAGGCCACCTGCTCGATCTCGTCGAGGTCGGCGTCCGACATGTCGCCGACCGAGTGCTTGCCGACCGCCTCGAACATGTCCTGGACGGTGACCGGCTGGCCGCGGAAATTGCCGGGCAGGATGGAGCCGCCATAGATGAAGATGGCCGGCACGTTGAGCCGGCACATGGCCATCATCATGCCGGGCAGCGACTTGTCGCAGCCGGCGAGGCCGACGAGCGCGTCATAGGCATGGCCGCGGATGGTGAGCTCGACCGAGTCGGCGATGACCTCGCGCGACACCAGGGAGGCCTTCATGCCCTGGTGGCCCATGGCGAGGCCGTCGGTCACCGTGATGGTGCAGAATTCCCGTGGCGTGCCGCCGGCGGCGGCCACCCCCTTCTTGACCGCCTGAGCCTGGCGCATGAGGGCGATGTTGCACGGCGCCGCCTCGTTCCAGCAGCTCGCCACACCGACGAAGGGCTGGTGGATCTGCTGGGTCGTGAGACCCATCGCGTAATAGTAGGACCGGTGGGGGGCGCGTTCGGGACCTTCGGTGACATGCCGGCTCGGCAGTCGCTTCTTCTCGAAGGTGCGCGCGTCCATGACATTTCCCCCGCCAGCCCATCCTGGACTGGCGAACTTTCCTGCCGGTGTGATTGACGGCACGCAAGGGAGCTTGCTGCTCCCGGATTGCGCTGACGCACCCGGAACGCCGACCAGCCCCCCTCGACGCCAACCAGCGCAAGCCCTTGTGGGTCTTAGGCCCTGGCAGGTAGCTGTTCGTGGCCGCGGTTTATGGCGGCTTCGCGGCGGGGCCTCGCCGCGACGACGGCAACTCCATGTTCATTTCTCAATGTTGCGGGAAAGCAACAACGATGCGTTACTGCAACCGTAAAAGTCCGTTGGACCCTGACTCACCGAACCCATCTGCAACACCGACCTTGCATTCGGGGGCGGCATGGCCTACTCTAGTTGCAAATGATTTGCATTTACAGCTGGAGCCCGCGATGGACGCCACCACGGACGCGCTGAAGCCTGCGCCCACGGCCTGGCGCCGCGAGCGCGGCCGGGCCTCGCTGTCGGAGGTGCACCGCTCCATCGCCGTCAGCGGCTCCTCGTTCCGCAAGGCCGCCGCCTTCCTGGGCCCCGGCTACCTGGTGGCGGTCGGCTACATGGACCCGGGCAACTGGGCCACGTCCCTCGCCGGCGGCTCGAAGTTCGGCTACGCGCTCCTGTTCATCGCGCTGCTCTCCAACATCATGGCCATCATCCTGCAGTCGCTGTGCGCGCGGCTGGCGGTGGCCACCGGCCGCGACCTGGCCCAGGCCTGCCGCGACGCCTTTCCGCGCACCGTCTCCTATCCGCTGTGGCTGCTCGCCGAGGTGGCCATCTGCGCCACCGACCTCGCCGAGGTGATCGGCACGGCGATCGGGCTCAATCTCCTGTTTGGCATCCCGCTCGAGATCGGCGTCATCATCACGGCGGCCGACGTGTTCATCATCCTCTATCTGCAGAACAAGGGCTTCCGTTGGATCGAGGTGCTGATCATCACGCTGCTCGGCGTCATCGCCGTGTGCTTCCTGGTGCAGATCGCCATGGCCGACCCCGATTGGGGCCAGGTGATCCGCGGCTTCGCGCCAACCACCAACCTCTTCACCAACCCGGACATGCTCTATCTGGCGCTCGGCATCATCGGCGCCACGGTGATGCCGCACAATCTCTACCTGCATTCCGGCATCGTGCAGACGCGCGCCTACGGCGAGACGCTCACCGAGAAGCGCGAGGCGGTGCGCTACGCCACCATCGATTCCACCATCGCGCTGATGTTCGCGCTGACCATCAACGCCTCGATCCTCATCCTGGCGGCGGCGAGCTTTCACAAATCGGGCAATACCGGCGTCGAGGAACTGGAAAAAGCGCATTCGCTGCTGGCGCCGCTGCTCGGCTCGGCCTTGGCGCCGAGCCTCTTTGCCATCGCGCTCCTGTGCTGCGGGCTCAACTCGACGGTGACCGCCACCATGGCGGGTCAGATCGTCATGGAGGGCTTCCTCGATCTGAAGATGCCGCCATGGGCGCGCCGGCTCATCACGCGCGCCATCGCCATCGTGCCGGCCGCCATCGTCACCATCGCGTATGGCGAGAGCGGCACCGCAAAGCTCCTCATCCTCAGCCAGGTGATCCTCGGCCTGCAACTCCCCTTCGCCGTCATCCCGCTCATCATGCTGACGGGGGACAGGCCCAAGATGGGGCCGCTTGTCGCGCCGCGCTGGCTCACCGCCATTGCGGCCGTCGTGGCGCTGATCATCGTCACCCTGAACATCAAAGTGGTGTACGACGCCATTGTCGGGTGACGGACAACGGAGCGGCGGCGTCCCACACCGGGTGGCGGGCGCGCGTCCGCGTGACCACGCCCTTCTGCACGCATCGTGAGAATGCGCTCAACATACGGACTTCTGTCAGAAACAAACCGTAAATCCACAGGGAGTTGCCAACAAAAGCCCGACGGCGGTCACATCTTCGGCGAATTTTCCCGCTCTTCGGTAACCTGGCGGCGTCAAGAGTAGGAGAACCGACATGAGTCAAGTCGGTATCATCATGATCGCCGTCTTCCTGACCTCGAACGCCCACGCGATCGACTGCCGAGCCGACCTCCCATCGAAACGCGGCGAATATTGGTCCTACCGCATCATCGACGGCCGCAAGTGCTGGTATGCCGGGCGGCCCATGATGTCCAAGTCGCTGTTGCGTTGGCCCGCCCGTGTCATTGCCCCTGTCACCGCCCCTGTCACCGCCCCGAAGCTGCGGCCGGTCTCGGTCGAGATCACCGGCACCATCGCGATCGACGCCTTCGAGGAGCGCTGGCGCAAGCTCGCGCCCGAGGTGCAATGGCTGATACCAGCCGCCAAGTGGCCGCTGACAAAATAGCCCGCAGCACAAGCTTCGGCACGGCAGCGCGGCGCACCAACTTTTTGCGCGTGACCTTCCCTGAGGCTCTGCAACTCTTCGGAATTCTGCGTTAGCTTCGGGCAACCCCGAAGGAGGCCAGCATGCCGCTGAACGCGCTTGGATATGTCGGCATCCGGTCCGACAAGCTCGACGATTGGGCGACCTATGGCCCGCAGTTCCTGGGCCTCGAACTCGTCGAGCGCACGGCCGGCATGCTGAAATTCCGCATGGACGACCGCAAGCAGCGCATCATCGTCTCGAGCGAGGCCGACGCGGCGCACACATTTGGCTGGGAGGTCGATGACACAGCCGCCCTCGACGCGCTCGCGGGCCGGCTCGACGCCGCCAAGATCGACGCCGTGCGCGTGCCGGCCGATGCACTCGCCATGCGGGCTGTGACAGCCGCGATCCGCTTCGCCGACCCGGCCGGCAATTGCCTCGAGGCGTTCTGCGGCCCCGAGCAGGCCTCGACGCCGTTCAAGTCGGGCCGGCCGATCTCCGGCTTCCGCACCGGCGCGCTCGGCATGGGGCACGTGGTCCTGCATGTGCCGCGCATCGAGGATCTGAGATGGTTCTACGAGGACGTGCTCGGCTTCCGCTTGAGCGACTATTGCGAGACGCCGTTCCGGGCCTGCTTCTTCCACGTCAATTCCCGGCACCATTCGCTCGCCATGATCGAGACGGGGCGGAGCGGCATCCATCACGTGATGATGGAGCTTCTCAATCTCGACGATGTCGGCCAGGGCTATGACCTGGCGCTTCGCCGAGCCCGGGCGCATCGGCACCTCGCTCGGCCGCCACACCAACGATTTCATGATGTCGTTCTACGCCAAGAGCCCGAGCGAGTTCATGATCGAATACGGCTGGGGCGGCCGCTCCATCGACCCGGCGACGTGGCAGCCGCACGAGATGCGCCACGGCCCCTCACTCTGGGGCCACGAGCGCGCCTGGCTGCCGGCCGAGCAGCTCGCCGAGGCGCGCGCCTTCCGGACGCAGGCGGCGCGCGAGGGTCTGCGCCAACCCGTCCAAGTCGCCGACGGCAACTACCACACCGGCGTCAGTTCCTGCGCTTGGTGGGAGGACATGAAGCGGCAGCAATAAAGAGACTGTCCGTCGCTGGATGCTGAAGCCCAGCGCTATCGCCTCTCGCGCGCCCAAAGCAGCGCGAGCGGACCCATGAGCACGCCGACCGCCAACAGGGCAAACCCCATGGTCCAGCCGGTGGCGCTCGTGGGGCCGCCGCCCACATCGATGGCAACGCCCACCGCCCAGCCGGCAACGGCCGAGAGGCCGACGCCCACGGCGGAATGCAGGGCCATCGTGGCGCCGCGAAATTGCGGCGCCGCGGCGGCCGCCATGCCGGAGGTGAGCGCGCCGGAATCCCCCGTGACGGTGAACGCGTAGACGACGAATAATCCGGCAAGGAGCCAGGGCGTGCTCGCCGCGTTGAAACCGATGGCGAGCGCCACGAGTCCCGAGCCAACCATGATGAAGACGAGTGCCCGCACGCGCCGAAAGCGCAGCGCCGCCTCGTTGCCGAGGATGCTGGCCGGCATCGCCAGAAGCGCCACGATGACGCTCGCGGCCAAGGGGCTCAGCGGGGTCGCGGCGCCGTGCACGCTGGCGACGAAGATCCAGAACGCCACGATCCATGTACGCAGGCCGTTGAGCTCGAAGCAGTGGGCGCCATAGCCAAGGATGAACCCCATCGCCCGGCGGTTCTTGAGCACCGGACGGAAGTCGAGAAGCGGCGCCTTCGTTGAGGGCGGCGCGCGCGGCGCGAGAAGCGCACACGTCGCCAGCATCGCCAGCGGCGTAAGCCCGGTGACGATGAAGGCGGCGCGCCAGCCCCACGCGTCGGCGATGAGCTGCGAGAGGAGAAACGACAGGCTCACCCCGAGCGAGAAGCTCGACGTATAGAGAGTGACGCTGCGCGAGGCATCGCCTGGCGGCAGCCGGTCGGTGAGCGCCTTGAGGCCCGGCATATAGGCGCCGGCGAAGCCGATGCCGGCAAGCGCCCACAGGGCCATGGCGGACCCTAGGCCCTCGGCGAGCAGTCCGAACGCGACGGTGGCGGCACCGCTGAGCGCCGAGCCGGCGGCCAGGATCAGCCGCGCATCGATGCGGTCGGTGAGCGTCGTGAGAACGGGGACGGCCACCATGTAGCCGAGCGAATAGCTGCTCGCCATGAGGCCCGCCTCGGCGGCGCCGAGCCCCCACGGACCCATGAGGTGCTGCGCCATGATGGCCGGCACGACCACATGCGGGATGAGATTGCCCACCTGGCCGACGCACATGGCGGCCACCAAGGCACGGCCGGTGAGCTGCATGGCGTCTCGATCGCCCCCGTGATCTGGACGGTTTCGGCCCCCTGCATATCAGGAAAAGGGCGATGTTCGAGAGGTGCGGTCAGGCCGTTGCGGCGCGGGCCGCTACGGGGCCGGGCGGCGATGACGATCAGCCGACGGACGACAGACCACAAACGACGGAGACGCGATACCTCCTACCGTCCGTCTTCCGTGGTCCGTCACCCCTCCTCGGTACTCCCGAAAAACGCGGGCCGGGACCCTGAACTCCGTAGAGCTCGTTACGCAGGTCCCGGCCCTATCCGCACCACGCCCGACCCGGGCTTGCCCGAGCCCGCTACAAGCTCGCAAGCGGGCGGACCGACTTGCGAGGCATGGCGCGAAACACTCGTAGGCTCGCGCGAACCCTTACGCGTACTGACGACAACTCGTACTGCTCACTACGCGTACGCTCACTCTACTTCTTGACCTGGCTCGACAGCGTCTCGGCGACGGCGCGGTCAAACGAACTCGGCTTTGTCGGCTGCCTCGCACGCTCGGCCGCCGCGAAGGCGTCGCGCTTGGCGACGAGATTGCGCATCCTGTCGTTGAGCACGCCGCGCTGCGCCACCTGCTTGTCGATAGCGGCCTTCCGCTCCGGCGCCGCAAGCTTGCGCAGATCGTCCGAAAGCTCCTCGTCCTTCAGCGCATCGAGACGCTGGCGACCCTCGGCCACGTCGGCCACGAGATCGCCATCGCCGGTCACGGCGCGGCCGGCCGCGCCGGCGCCCTTGCGCTTGGCCATGAAGGTCGAGAACTCGTTGGCGACCGGGGCGGGAGCGCTATCGAACTGGTGGACCTTGTCGACGACCTTGGCGCGCGCGGCGCGCGGCCCATAGGGGATCACCGTGCCGTTGATCTCCTTCTGCAGCTCGAAAATCTCGGCGTCGAAGGGCGTTTCGACGATGGCCACCTCGCCACCGTCCTGCGGGATCGGGATGTAGCGGCCGTTGCCGAGCTGGGCGATGGAGCGCCACACACGCTCGGTGTCCAGCGCCGCGCCCGCCTGCACGGCGTTGACGATGATGCCGCGCTCGCGCGCCATGGCGACCACCGCCGGATATTTGGTGTCCTGCGGGTAGTCCATGTGCGGGGGCGCGTCGCCCACCAGGAAGACGATTCGCGTCGTCTCGGGGCTGCCGTTCCAGGCAAGCTGGCTGACGCCGACATGGAGCGCCTCGTTGACGCTTTCCGGCCAGTCGCCGCCGCCGCGCGCCTTGAGGCCGAGGAGGTTGGCGTAGAGGTCCTGCAGGTCAGGCGTCAGCGGAAAGGTCTTGGTGACGTATTCGTCGCCGATGTCGCGATAGGCGACGAGCCCCATGCGGATGTCGGCTTGCGGATTGGCATCGACTATGGCGGTGGCGATCGACCAGATCTTGCGCTTGGCGCCCTCGATGAGCGGCGCCATCGAGCCCGTTGTATCGAGCACGAAAGCGACCTCGACGCTCGGCTTGGCGAGCGCCCCGGCAAGGGAAGGCGGAAGCACGAACGCTGCGGCAATCGCAAGCACGCGGAACTGCGTGTTGAGCATGACAGACCTCGATGGCGATGTGCCGCCCCCAAGTCGAGGCTAAGGTGCCGCGTGTCCGCACAAGGCCGAAATTGCGGCCAAGCTTCGGTCGTTTGGGGAACGATTGTGGCCAAACCGCCGAGATTGCGGCGATTCGCCTACCCACGATTGCGACTATCGATCGCCTCGCGCAGAGCGGCACGGCATCAAAGCCGGCGAAATTTCACAGATTTCACAATCAGGCCGCATTCCCGTCGGCCCTCCCAAGGGGCGGGCGACGAGACGCGCGGATGCGCCGCGACCGTCAGCAGCTTGTCATAATTTCAACTGAGCAGGCCGTGGCCACGCAGGTGCTCGGCGCCGTCGGAGCCGATGAGCCATTGCATCTTGTGGCCACAGACGTCGGGCCATAGGCGCCGAGCGTCATCCATGGCGGCGCGCGCTTCCTCGGCGCGATCGGCGCGCGTCGCGGCGAGCGCCAGCGCAACGCGCGGAATGTGGTTGTTATTGCCGCTGCGGCACGCGGCGCGCGCCGCCTCAAGCGCATCGTCGAGCCGGTCGAGGCGCAACAGGCCGACAGCCAGCACGGCGCCCCAGAAGGCGCGCCGCGCATCGATGGGGCTGATGCGGATGCCGTGCTCCAGATACGAGACGGCCCGCGCCACGTCCTCGGTCGCCAGCATGGCGGTGCCGCGCGCCACCCAGGCCTGCGCGTTGCTCGGATCGAGCTCGACGGCGCGCTCGAGAATGCGCAGGCCGCGCTCGTGCTCGCCGACATCGGCGATGGCGCAGCCGGCATAACCGAGCACGGCTGAGGAGTGCTCGTCGAGGCGCAGCGCCTCCTCGGCCGACTTGAGAACGCGCGCTCGGGTGCCCTGATCGGAGAAGCCGGCCATGTGGCTCAGCGCTTCCGACAGCGCGTAGAGCGCGTGCCCGAGGGCGAATTGCTGCTCGCGCTCCACGGCCTCTTCGAGAAGCCGCGCCACCTCGGCGAAGGTGTCGCCGGTCCACGGCTTGAACATCAAGGTGCCCTGGGCGCGGCGAAACAGCGACCAGGCGTCGAGGCTCTTGGGCAGGCGGGCGCTGAGCCTGGCGAGCTCGATGCGGGTGAGCTCCGGCTCGAGGCGCCGCAGGATTTCGCGCGCGAAATGACGCGACAGGTCGGACAATTCCTCGAGACCGCGCTCGATCTCCTCGCCCCAGACATGGGCGCCCGCCTCGGCGTCGATCAGCCGGACGGAGACGCGGGCGCGCTCGTTGGTCGCCGTGACGCTGCCATCGACGATGTAGCGGACGGCGAGCCGCTCGGAGGCTTCGCGCGGCTCGGCATCGGCGAGGCGCAAGGTCGAATAGGGCGAGATGACCAGAAACCCCGGCACGCGCGCCAGATAGGTCGTCACATCCTCGATGATGCCAAGGGCCAGCATGTCGAGGCGCGGCCCGCCGCCGATATTGCGCAAGGGCAGCACCGCCACCTTGCAGCGCGGCTCGCGCGCCGGGACGGGCGGCGGCACCGCCCGCGCGGCGGCCTCGCGCTCGACAACCACACCGATGAACTGGAAACCGCGGCCATGCAGCGTGCGGATCAGCCGCTGCGACTTGCCGTCATCACCGAACACCTTGCGGGCGGCCTTGACGCGGCTCGACAAGGCGGCGTCCGAGACGGCCCGGCCCTTCCAGATCCTCTCGAAAATCTCGCCCTTGGTGACAAGGCGGTCGCGATTGCGAATGAGCAGCAAGATAAGGTCGAATACCTGCGGCTCCACGGCGACCGAGTCGCCGCCGCGGCGGATGGCATACTGGCTTGTGTCGACGGTGTACTCACCAATCTCGAACAACATTGCCGCCTATCCTGCTCCAACCAGGCCCGCCGCTTGTGTGCGGCATATCACGTTAGTTCGAGGCTTCTCCAGGATATCTTCAGGTTTGCTCCAAGCATTTGACAGGGCTTCGGTATATACCCGCTCGCAACCAAGGGCCGCCGCACTCATTGCCGTGACGTGCGGCGCGACAGTCTTGGAGGAGAAGAAAACATGAGCATCGTCACACTTCACGCCTCGCGTCACGCCTCGCGCCGCCACCACGAGCCGGCCACGCGACGCCCCTCCCCGGCCGCCGCGGCGGTCCTCAAGGCGCGGCGTTTCCTCACCAGGCTTGCCGTGAGCGTGCACGATCGCGCCGAGCGTCGGGCCACGGTGGCGGCGCTCGCCGCGCTCAGCGACCACGAGTTGCACGATATCGGCGTCGACCGCACCGAGATCCGCTCGCTCGTCCACGAGCGGCGGCACGAGCGCACGCGCGGCTACGTCGACTGGCGCAGCCACGACCCGCGCTATTGAGACTGGTCACGTCTCACGACGCCAGCGGCTCGGCAACATGAGCCGCACCAGATGGAGACCTGCCATGACCATGACTGCCTCTGAAATGGGCGGCCGCGCCCTGCCGCAAGGGCTCGGCGCTCGCCTGCTGATCCTCGCCTATGGGGTCGGCGCCTATCTCCTGTTCTTTGCCGCCTTCGCGTATATCCCGATCTTTCTTGCCGACATCGGACCGGGACCGACGGTCGACCACGGCCTGATGGCGGCAACGACGCCCGCCACGGCGGCGGCCATCAATATCGGCCTCATGCTGCTGTTCGGCATCCAGCACTCGGTGATGGCGCGCCGCTCGTTCAAGCAGCGTCTGACCAGCGCCATTCCGGAAGCGGCCGAGCGGCCGACCTTCGTGCTCGCCTCGACCATCGTGTTCATCGCGCTGTTCGCGCTGTGGCAGCCGATCGACACCATCGTCTGGCACGCCGACGCCATGTGGGCGCGCGCGGCACTCTACGGCGGCATGCTGTTCGGCTTCCTGCTCGCGCTCTATGCGAGCTTCCTCATCAACCATTTCGACCTGTTCGGGCTGCGGCAGGCGTGGCTCGGCTTCCGCGGCCGGCCCTACACGCCGGTGCCGCTCGTCAAGCCGGCCCTCTACCGGCTCGTGCGTCATCCGCTGCAGCTCGGCCTCTTGCTGCTGTTCTGGGCGGCCCCGACGATGACGGCGGGACATTTCATGCTCAGCGTCGGGATGACGATCTACATCCTCGTCGGGCTGTGGTTCGAGGAGCGCGACCTCGTGCGCGAGCACGGCGCTGCCTATCTCGAGTATAAGCGCACGGTGCCGAAGCTGCTGCCGATCCGTTTCGGCAAGCAGCGCTAGGCAGCACGGACGGGGCCGCACCAGTTCTTGTGCGGCCCGCGCGTGCGCCTCAACCCGCCGTCCCGAGGCGCTTCAGCGCCTCGGCGAGCTTCACGCGGCGCGTCACCGCCTCCTCGCGGCGCTCGCGCTGCTCCTCGATCGCCTCCTCGCGCGCCTTGGCGATGAAATTCTCGTTGTTGAGCTTGGCGTCGATCTTGGCGATCTCGCCGTCAAGCTTGGCGATATCCTTCTCGAGACGGCTGCGCTCCGCCTTGAGATCGACGAGATCGGCAAGCGGCAGCGCCGCCGCCTCGCCGCGCACGACGAGCTGCACGGCGCCGACCGGCGAGGCGGCCGCGACCTCGATCGTCGTAAGGCGCGCCTGGCGCTTGATCGTCTCGCCCCAGCGCTCGGCCCGCGCCCGCGCCTCGGGGGATGGATTGACGAGGGCAAGCGGAATCTGGGCGCCGGCCGGCACATTGGTCTCGGCGCGGGCGGAGCGCACTTCCGACACGAGGTCCACCACCCAGCCGACCTCGGCCTCGGCGTCGGCAGTGTCGAGGCCGTAAGGCTTCGGCCAGGCGGCGAGCGCAAGCACGCCGTTGCGGGGCGGCCCCGCCTCGCCCTGCACGGCCCACAGCTCCTCGGTGATGAAGGGCATGAACGGATGCAGGAGCTTGACGATCTCGTCGACCAGGAAGGCGACGGTGGCGCGCGTCTCGTCCTTGGCGGGCCCGGCGGGTCCTTCGAGGATGGGCTTCGACAATTCCACATACCAGTCGCAGAAGACGTTCCAGACGAAGCGATAGGCGGCCATCGCCGCGTCGCTGAAACGGTAGGCTTCGATGGCGGCCGTGACCTCGGCGATGGTGCGCTCGGCCTCGCCGAGCGCCCAGCGGTTCAAGGTTTGGCGCGCGCTCGCCGGATCGTAGCCAGCGACGCGCACGCAGCCGTTGATGCCGGTGAAGCGCACCGCGTTCCAGAGCTTGGTGCCGAAATTGCGGTAGCCCTTCACCCGATCGGTGTTGAGCTTGATGTTGCCGCCTGGCGTGGCGAGCGCCGCTATGGTGAAGCGCAGCGCATCGGCGCCGAACTCGTCGATGAGCACGAGGGGATCGATGACGTTGCCCTTCGACTTGGACATCTTCTTGCCGTGCCTGTCGAGCACGAGACCATGGATGTAGACCTCGCGGAACGGCGCCTCGTCCGTGAAGTTGAGCCCGAGCATCATCATGCGCGCGACCCAGAAGAAGATGATGTCGAAGCCGGTGACGAGGACGCTGGTCGGGTAGTAGCGCTCAAGCTCCGGCGTGACGTCCGGCCAGCCAAGAGTGGAGAACGGCCACAGCCCCGACGAGAACCAGGTGTCGAGGACGTCCTCGTCGCGTTTCAGCGCGACCTTGCGGCCATAGTGGCGCTCGGCGGCGGCAAGCGCGTCAGACTCGGTGAGCGCGACGAAGACGCGATCGTCAGGCCCGTACCAGGCGGGGATCTGATGTCCCCACCAGAGCTGGCGCGAAATGCACCACGGCTCGATGTTCTCCAGCCACTGGAAATAGATCTTCTCGCATTGCTCCGGAACGATGCGCGTCTTGCCGTCCTTGACGGCCGCGAGCGCGCGCTCGGCCAGCGGCTTGACGTTCATGTACCACTGATCGGTGAGATAGGGCTCGATGACGACACCCGAGCGGTCGCCGTGCGGCACCACATGGATGTTGGGCTCGACCTTGGCGAGAAGCCCGCGCTCTTCGAGCATCGCAACAATGGCCTTGCGCGCATGGAAACGGTCCTGGCCGTGGAGCGCGAGGACCGCATCGAGATCCGGGCCTGGCGTGGCGCCAGACAAGAACGCCGCGTTGCCGGCGAGCGCCAGCTGCGCCTCGCCGTCGAAAATGTTGACGGGCGGCAGATTGTGACGGCGCCCCACCTCGAAATCGTTGAAGTCGTGGGCCGGCGTGATCTTCACGGCGCCGGTGCCCTTCTCGGGATCGGAATATTCGTC
The DNA here is from genome assembly GCA_963812775.1 of uncultured Alphaproteobacteria bacterium. Taxonomy (GTDB): domain Bacteria; phylum Pseudomonadota; class Alphaproteobacteria; order Rhizobiales; family Beijerinckiaceae; genus CAWEWH01. The sequence goes on along the minus strand of CAWEWH010000007.1, from coordinate 632,587 downwards.
GGCCACGATGGGGATCGGCCGGCCCACCAGTGGCAGCACGGCGCGCTTGCCGACGAGATCGCGATAGCGCGGATCCTCGGGATGCACGGCAACGCCGGTGTCGCCCAGCATCGTCTCGGGCCGCGTCGTCGCCACGGTGATGAAGCGGCCGGGCTCACCTTCGATCGGATAGTTGATGTGCCAGAGGGAGCCCTTGATCTCGATCTGCTCCACCTCGAGGTCGGAGATGGCGGTCTGGAACTGCGGGTCCCAATTGGCCAGGCGCTTGTCCTTGTAGATCAGGCCCTGCCGGTGGAGATCGACGAAGACCTTGAGGACGGCGCGCGACAGGCCCTCATCCATGGTGAAGCGCTCGCGCGACCAGTCGCAGGAGGCGCCGAGGCGGCGCAGCTGGCGGCCGATGGTGGAGCCGGACTCCTCCTTCCACGCCCATACACGCTCGAGGAATTTCTGCCGCCCCATGGCACGGCGGCCGGGCTGCTGGGTCTCCATGAGCTGGCGCTCGACCACCATCTGGGTGGCGATGCCGGCGTGATCGGTGCCCGGCTGCCACAGCACATCCTTGCCGCGCATGCGCTCGAAACGACACAGAATGTCCTGCAGCGTGTTGTTGAGGGCATGCCCCATGTGCAGCGAGCCCGTGACGTTGGGCGGCGGAATGACGATGGAATAGGGCTGCGCCGCGCGGCGCTCCGGCCGACCGGCGCGGAACGCCTCGCTCTCCTCCCACAGCGCCGCAATGCGCGGCTCGAAGGCGCCGGGCTCGAAGGTCTTGTCCATCGGCCGTAAGAAGCGAAGGAAGGCGGGTGAGTCAACTTTTGACCGTCAAACCCGGCCGAGCCGACGCACCGGCCGACGACGGGTTACGGAACCCGGGAGCGCTTCGGCGTCCTCGGCGGGGCTATCTCCCGCCGCGCGCCACGCGCTCGATCTCGGCGCGCACCAAACGCTCGACGAGTGCCGGGAGATTGTCGTCGAGCCAGGTCTTCAACATCGGCCGCATCATCTCGCGCACCAGGTCCTCCAGCGTGCGGGCATTATTGGTGAGGATGGTGTTGGCGAGGGAGCGGAAGGCGTGCGTCACCGTCGCGTCGGTGTCGGGCGACATGATGCGCTCATTGGGCGGCGGCTCGACGGGTGACGGCTCGACGTGCTCAGGTTGCTGCGCTGACTGGGCCATGACCGGCTCGCTGACAGGTTCGGGTATCGGCTCCGCCTCGGAGACGTCGCGAAAGGCGATGTCGTCGGGGGCCGGCGTCTCTTCGGCGAGCGTGGCATCCTTCGCCACCTTGGCAAGATCGAGGACATCATCGTCCTGAGGCGCGGCGACCTGCGCCTCCTCCTCGATCACGGCGGGACGGCCGGCATTGGGATCGTCGGAAATGATGCGCCGGATCGACGCGAGAATCTCCTCCATGGAAGGCTCCGGCGCCTTCGCGGCGTCGCCGCCGGACACCTGAGCCTTTGGACTTGCCGCACTCATCCGCGCTCTCGCCTCCAGCCCGCAACGGGCCGAGAATCACTCCGACCATCGGGCAGTATTTCATGGGTCAGTGCCATGACAAGCCGCAATCAGGCCTACGCCCTTGAGCGTCACAGGAAAATGGCGCTGGCGATTCAAAACGGACGATGACGCTCGTCGTGGCCGGCCTTGCGGCCATCTGCGCCTTCGCGTGATGCGCGGCACAAGGCCGTGCATGACGGGAACCGAGATGCGCTAGCGCCCGTCAGGCGTCCTCAGGCCGATCCACTTGTCCTTGACCTGCTCGTAGTGGCGCTTGGCGTCGTATTCGTCGACCCTCAGGCCGAGCACGCGGGCGGACAACTTGCCGACCGCCGACATCAGCGAATAGGAGGCGACGACACGGTCGCGCTGCGCGGTGATCAACGAGACGCGCGAATTGAGCAGCGCCTGCTGGGCATTGAGCACGTCGAGGGTGGTGCGCTGGCCGACCTTGGCCTCTTCGCGCACGCCGTTCAGGGCGATCTCGTTGGCGTTGACCTGCGCCTGGGCGGCGGCGATCTGCGCCTTGGCGGCTTCGAGCGAGCCCCACGACGACACAACGGCGGCACGCACCTGGTCGCGCGTCACGTCGACGTTGATGCGCGCCTGGCCGGCCGTTTCCTTGGCCTGGCGGGTGCGCGCGTAGAACTCGCCGCCCTCGTAGATGGGCACCGAAAGCTGCGCCGTCACCGAGGCGGTGGTGCGGAAGTCGCCGGGAATCTGCACGTCGTAGCGCCGCGTCAGGCTGGCGGAGGCGCCGAGCGTCGGGAACAGGGCCCCCTCGGCCACCTTCACCTGCAGCTCCGCCGTGTCGACGCCATGGATCGCGGCGTTGATGGCCGGGTGCTCGGCCTGCGCCGTCGCCACCGCCAGATCGAGCGTGGCGGGCAGGAATTTCTCGATGGAGCGGCCGGGCGACAGCTGCTTCGGCTCGTCGCCGATATTCTGGCGGTAGGTGGCGATGGACGTCTTGAGATTCGATTCGGCGAGGCTGACCTGCGACTGGCCGCCCGCCAGAGCGGCCTCCGCCTGCGCCACGTCGGTGCGTGTCACCTCGCCGACGGCGAAACGATCCTTGGTCTGGCGCAACTGCTCGGCCAGCACCTCGACGTTGTTGCGCTGCAGGCTGAGGATGGCCGAATCGCGCAGCACATTCATGTACGAGGTGGCGCCGTTGAACAGCACGTTCTGCTCGGTGTTGCGCAAGGTTTCGCGCGCCCCGAACACCTGCGATTCCGCCGCCCGGGTCGAGTTGCGGGTGCGCAGGCCGTCGAAGAGATTCTGGTTCAACGTCACGCCGACGCCGCCCGGCCTTAGCGAGGTGTGGCTCGTCTGTCCGTTGTCGTTGTGGACGCCAAGCTCGGTGAAGCCGATATCGGCGGTGCCGCTGGCCTTGGGGCGCTGGCCGGCCTTGGCGATGGGCACCGTCTCGTCGGTGACGCGGACCTGGGCGCGCTGGGAATTGAGCGTCGGATTAGCGACATAGGCGCGTGCCAGCGCCCCGTCCATGGTCTCGGCAACGGTCGAAGACGAGCCAGCAAGCGTCGCCGCGACAGCGAGCGCGCCGACCATCAAGGTCCGACTCGTCGTCCGAACTCTTGTCACCAATCCTGCCCCGAGCCGGCTCTGGCGCATCAGCGCCGACCAGCCTTCATGTTAAGACATCCAACGCTCCAGCAACATAGCGAGTGGCGCCACCGCCGCAAACGGCAACGGGCTGTCTAGGTTGGAATAGCTCGGACAGTGCCGCAAAAATGCGACACCTGCGGGGGGCGCCCGCCTCGGGCGCAATCAGAACGCGAAGCTGGGCGCCCGGCGCAGCCCGTCGAAGACCGGGGCGGCGCAATCGAACAGCGCCATGCGGCTGAAACCCTTGCCGGCACGGCGAATAAGCACCGCCTTGGGGGCGCCGCCGTCGGCATCGATTCCCGCCAGCCGCCCGTCGGGGCCAATTTGCGCCAGGAGCGTCTCGGGCGCCGCCTCGAAGGCGCCGTTGAGCAGGATGGCATCGTAGGGAGCCCCCGGCGCATGGCCATCGGCCACCGCACCGGTCACCACCGGCGCGTCGAGGCCGAGGGCGGCAAGGCCGCGCTTGGCGATGGCCGCCAGGGCCGCGTCCGACTCGACGCCGGTCACGCGGCCGCCGAGCTTGGCCGCAAGCGCGGTCGTGTAGCCGCCGCCGCAGCCGGCATCGAGGACGGCCTGGCCCGGCCGGATGTCCAGCGCCTGCAGCAGCCGGGCAACCGCCATAGGCGTCAGGAGCCAGCGCCCGCCGCCCTCCCCCCGGCAGCGGATGAGCTGGTCGCTATAGGCGAGCGGCAGGCTGTCTGCCGGCACGAAGTGTTCGCGCGGTACCTCGTCCATGACGTCCAAAAGCCTGAGGTCCGTCACGTCGAAGGTGCGCACCTGACAGTCGATCATGGTGCGGCGGGCTCGAGCGAGGTCTTGGGCGAGATCGGGCATCGGCGTCGACCCGGACGGGAAAATTCTAGTCAAAGTTAATGGAGGCCTCGCCCGGATTCGAACCGGGGTACAAGGATTTGCAGTCCTCTGCGTAGCCACTCCGCCACGAGGCCATGGCGGCCCGTCTCTTATCATGGGCGAGGACGGGAGCAATGCCGGCCCGGCGATTTCGCCCCCGGCCCCTTGATAGAGCGACCCTTGCGGACCTACCTTGGCTGCGTTATCGGACGGCCCACGTTCCCCGATAGCTCAGCTGGTAGAGCAAGCGGCTGTTAACCGCTTTGTCGCAGGTTCGAGTCCTGCTCGGGGAGCCAATCTTCTCTAGAGCTTACCGCGATTTTCTCCCGCGGCGCTGAGCGAACAAACGGCGCTTGGCAACACCCTTGGCAACAATCTGCAAAGTTGGCGCTGAGTTGGTTGGCTTCCGTCCACATGATTGACGGCGCCCGGACTGCCGTATGCTGCGGCGGTGCGTTGGCCCGCCGCGCAAGGCTGATCCATCCTTTGAGGGCGACTCCAAAAAGGATAAGCCTATGACCAGATACGCACGCGATGCCGAAGATGCTGACGCCATCTTTTGCGAATGCTTCCTTTGTCAAAGAACCTTCCGGTTCGGCCCTCACGGAATTTACAACGGACGGCGTATCCAGGAGTGGGGTGAGATGGTTTGCGACCTGCGCAGCAAGGGCAACTGGGACGGCATTGTGCCGGGGCAACATCCCCACCTCCTTCCCGCACTAGCGACGCGCGGCATCACGCCTCGCTTTAACAGCAAAGGCCTAATCGTCCTCCCCGAGTAAGGGGCCAGCCAATAGTGCCACTAGTGCCAAATGCCTTCGCTTATTGACGATCTCGCCGAGTGGCTGGGTCAGGGGCTTTGCGATGTCTCCGCTGCGGTCTTGCAGGGTCAGCTTAGATGCCACGATCCCGCAACGCTCTCTATGGTCGGCTACATCACACTGATCTTCACTATAGTTGTGTGCCTATGGGTCATAGTTGTTCGCCCGCGCGCAGAGTGAACCGCCATACAAGCCCCGACGCTTCCCACCACCTTGGAGTGTCGAGGAGCCGCACGTGCGACACATCAAACCCCACCCGTCGAAAAGAAAAGGCTTCGATGGCTAGGGAGACGCCCACGGGGGGCCGTGCGTATGTTAGCGTAGTCTCGGCCACGCCGATTTCCTCAGTCACCATCCGGCAACTAGATAGAGAGGCGACATGTTTGGAGTTTTTGGAATTGTGGTCTTAGCAGCCACCTGGGCCGGGCTTTGGTACTCCCTGCCTACAAACGGCGTCCAAGTCGCCTACTTGCGGAACCCGACAGTGGACATCTACTTTCCAATCCTCTTCGTCATGGGGATTGGACTTGGCATCGGGCTATTGGTTTCCACGGTAGTCGGATGGTTCTGATCCTTGCGTACTCCTGCGCCTGCTGTCTTCCTGATGCCCCGCCGCTTTCCGCCGCCCTGGTCCGTTGATGAGAATGACGAGAGCTTTGTCATCAAGGACAACAGCGGGCAGGCGCTTGCCTATGTCTACTTCGAGCCCGATCCTGACAACGAGAGCCGCCGCGCTGTCATGAACCGGCTGACCCCGAGACGAGGCTCGGCGCATCGCTGCCAACGTCGCCAAGCTGCCGGTGTTCATCGAGGCAGAGAAGTACCGCCAGGCCAAGGGCGAATGAAAAGCCCCTCCGCTGTTGGGTGACGAGCGGAGGGGCCTCCTCTTGATCCACGCCGGTGGTTGCGTGCGGGCTAAGACCGGCGTCCCCGACAGCTTTAAATCGATCTGCGTTCCTCGCATTATCAAATGACATTGGGAGCGCGTGGTCGCAACGCAAAAGGCCCCTCCCGGTTTTCGCGGCGGAAGGGGCCTGGTCCACCACATCCGCTGGCAGCGTTGGACGATAAGCCAGCGGCGGCGGTGGAGCGCCTCTCATTGGGTTGCGCGCTGCTGTGTTAAGCCAATTCGAGATCGATTGAAGGCGCATTGCTGAAGATATCGCGCAAGGCGCCCGCCAAGGGCGAGCCGATCGCTTGGAGCATCTTCCTGTTGAGAGCCAAGCCGGCGCTATCCGGCGGCCGCCCGCAATTGTGCATCCCCCGGCTGTGCCGGCCCTATGGCCGGGTTCAGCAGGTTCCCGCTGCCGACGATCCGGATGACCTGAAGTTCGCCCGAAGCATCGCCTTCAAGACGAGAACGAGTTGCGTTGTCGTTCAGCCATGCGCGTCCTGCATGTAGGACACCCCCGGACTGCAAGCGCTCGAACCGGGAAGTCCGCTGGTGGTTTATATGCGATCGGCGCAACCATAGAGATTTAGAATGGAACGCGCGCTGGCAGAACATTTCGCGAGTGAACTGGCGCTAATAGGCGACAGCTTCAACCGGTTGCACGAGCTAATCCAGAGCCACATCCACGTCGAAGGCCTTCAAAAGGAGTTCAGACAGCCGCTTGGTGAGGCTATGGCAGTCGCGGCAATGATGATGATCGAAATCGGGAAGCTGTACCCCGACTTAGCGCCCCGTAAATGACGGCGGACCGGTGACGGTTCGGCTACTGCGAAATCCAGGAAAACCCGCTCGAAAATTCGGACGGCGTTCTTCGCAGTTAGAACAGCACCCTTCGCGCATCACTCAGACGGCGCCAGTTCCGTCAAGGATCGGTCCCGACCTCGGGCAACAAAAGCAAAACTCGCGCGAGAGATCGTGCCGCTAGCAAGGGGGCAGCACGGAACGGCCGGCAACATCTCGTTCGGGTGCCATGCAACGGCCTTGGCGATGCCAATGCCCCGCCGCGGCATCAATCGGCGAGCACGTTGCCGTCTCTGATGGCGCATGTTGCGGCACCCGCCGAGGCGGACTGGATCTCGAGGTCATCGCCCGCGTAGGACTTCATGCGGATGATGCCCCCGCCAGCTTGGCGCCCGATGACGACGGCCGCGGTGCAGCCCGAAAAGCGCTCGTCGAACTGGATTGCGATCATGCGCGCGGCACCGGCGACGAACGAGGCCGTCACGTTCAACGTGCGGCCGCGAAACTGCGTGGCGTGTGCGCCGCCCGCGCTCGCGCCGGAGCCAAAGCTGTCGCGCAAGGCCGTTCCCTGGCCACCTCGACCGCTCGCGCTGCGACGGACGAAAGTGCGCCCAGCAGTTGATACGTAGATGCTAAGGCCGTTTGGGATGTTCAGCGGCCGAAATTCGCCCTTGCCGGCTGGGCGCTGCATGCAATTCTCGGTCCACGTGGCGATGATCGATTTTCCGTGGAGTTGCATTGGGGCGTTCTGGGCCATGGCCGCAGTTGAGGAAAGCGGAGCCAGGAACCCGAACAGGACGACGGTAGACAAGCAACGCGCACGCATCGACCCGTCCCGCGCACTCTCATGGCCAAAAGTCACCCGCATTCCATCAGATTTGCCGTGGCCAATCAAACGGTCGGGTCGGCGAAGCGGACGGGCGGCAGCGCGTTGATTCCTGGCGGCCGCAGCGGCGGGCCACACCCCGCATGGCGTAGGACGATGTGGTTTCGCCGGTGTCGATCTCGCAGTCGGTGAAGCCGTCAAGCATGTTGAGAGCCCTTGCGCAAGGCGGCCGCACGGGTGCCGGAGCGCACCGCAAGCCCCGAAAAATCAACGTAAGACCGCCTCAAGTTGCTCCACCCCGACGGCCACCGTTGCCGTCATGCCGCAAAAAAGGTGCCCCATGCGCATGCTCATGTTCATGCTGCTCGTCGCAGTCTCGACCGATGCCATCCGCAACAACGGCGCCTACACGCAGGCGGCGTGGACGGAGATTTCCTCGCAGGTGGTCATCCAGGCCGTGAACCTCACGCAGCGCATCAACGCGCGCGTGCAGGAGGAAGCGCGTTTCCAGAAGTCGGGCTTCGCGCAGCGCTAGTCTGCTGACCGGCTTTGCGATCCTGCCTCTCGGACCGGACGACGGCGCCCGCCCGCTACGCCGGCGTCGTGCGCGCGTAGTGGACGAGACTAGGGCACTGGCATCTCACCAATTGCTGCAGCACGCGCTTCTTCGCCTCAAGCTCGACAATCCGCTGATCGAGCTCTGCGGGCTTGCGGTCGGCCGCGTCGCGCCACCGCTCCCCCAGGCGGCTCGCGCGGGCACCGACCTAACCGGTGTGTTGCATTTGGGCCGAATGTGTCTTTCGCGCCACGAAGCCGCGCCCGGAACGGGCCCATGGCAACGGCGTTCCCCCTCCAAGCGGCTTTGGCCGACCGCCTGCCGCGGACGACCGGCGCAGTTGCCCTTCAGAAACGGAGCTCGCCATGCAACAGCTCAGAAAGGCCGCATCGTCCACGCGCCCGGCCTCGCTGCACAACGTGCGCTTCCCCAACGAGATCGATGCATATCGGGGGGCGCGCGACGCGCTGCTCGCCCACGAGATCGAGCTGCGGCGGCACGCCGAGGCGGTTGCCGCAGAGCGGCGCAAACTGCCTGCGGGCGGCAAGATCAAGGAGGATTATCGCTTCCACGAAGGCGACGGCAGGCCGGTCAAGTTCTCCGGCCTCTTTGGCGACAAGGACACGCTCGTCACCTACAGCATGATGTTCGGACCGCAGCGCGAGCGCCCCTGCCCTTCCTGCTCCGCATTGCTCGACGGCCTCGACGGCTCCTCAAAACACGTCTCGCAGCGGGTCAGCTTCGTGGTCATCGCCAAGTCGCCAATCGAACGGATCCTCGCCGCCGCCAAGGAGCGCGGCTGGCGATACCTGAGGTTCGCCTCCTCGTTCGGCACGAGCTTCAACCGCGATTATCACGCTGAGGACGAAGAGGGCGGCGAATGGCCGGCGCTGAATGTGTTCACCCGCCGCGACGGCGTCATCCGGCACTTCTACGCCACCGAGATGCTGTTCACGCCGCCCGATCCCGGCCAGGATTTTCGCCACAACGGACCCATCGACCAATTGTGGAACTTCTTCGACTACACGCCGGAAGGGCGCGGCACGGATTGGAGTCCGCAGCTCGAATACGAAGGGAGGTCGCGATGAGCGCGCGGGCCGCTACGCTAAGAGCGCTTTGTCTCAGCCTCACGGTCGCGTGCGCGGCGTTGCCAGCCGCGCTACCGACCGAGGTGCGGGCGGAGCTCCAGGTCGATCCCGCCGTTGCCGACGTGGGGAGGGGCTTCAATTCCGCCAACGTCGAGACCAATGGCACGAGCCTCCACTACGTGCGCGGCGGCAGCGGCCCAACGATCGTCTTGCTGCACGGCTTTCCGCAGAGCTGGTACGAGTTCCACAAAATCATGCCGCAGCTCGCGAAGTCGTTCACGGTGGTGGCCGTCGACCTGAGGAGTGTCGGCAGCTCCGCCGCGGCGTCCGACGGCTTCGACGTCGCCACCATGGCCAAGGATGTGCACGGGCTGATGCAGGCGCTGAAGCTCGACAATGCCTACATCGTCGGCCACGACATCGGCGGCAATGTCGCCTACGCGATGGCGCGGCTCTATCCGCAGGCGACGCGCGGCGTGATGATCATTGACGTGCCGCTTTTCGGCCTCGACCCATGGGATGAGGTGAAGGTCAACCCGAAGCTGTGGCACCTCGCCTTCCTGCAGACGCCGCGCGTGCCGGAAATCCTCATCTCCGGCCGGGAAGCCGCGTATTTCCGCGAGGCGTTTTTCAAGCTTGGCACGCGCAACCCAAGCGCCATCAGGGACGCCGACGTGACCCAGTACGCAAAGGCGTATGCAAGCGCCGAGCAACTTCGCGCCGGGCTCGGCTTCTACCGCGCCATTCCGGCGAACGAAAAATTCAACGCCTCGCAAACCTCCCCCATCGACGTGCCCTTCGTGATGGTAGCCGGCGAGAGCTCCTTCGCGCCCCTGCTCGAGCGGATCGCCGCCGCCATGCGGGCGCACGGCGCCGCCAAGGTGACGACGGAGGTCGTCGCCAACGGCGCGCACTATCTGCCTGACGAGCAGCCGGATGCGATTGCCGGCCTGATCGAGCGCTACGGGCGCGACGACGCCACGACCACAGGCGCGCTGCCTGGGCGATGAGCGGCGCAGTCACGCGCCGATCTTCCGCTCGAGGGTCTCGAGAACGGCGACCTGGCCCTTGAGGATGCGCCGGCGTGCTTCGGGCAAATTGAACCACGCGGCGCGGTCGACCTCCGGGAACGATGCGAGCTTCCCCGATCGCGGCGGCCAATCCATCGTGAAGGCGTTGCTTTTCAGCGTCGCAACGTCGAAGTCGGACTCCAGGGCAAAGACGACGACCGTCTTGGCGCTTGACTGCTTGAAGGTGCCGAGGTCGAGGTACTCACCTTGGGGCCGAAAGCCGGTCTCCTCGGCGAATTCGCGCCGTGCGGCTTCAAGCGGCGGCTCGCCCGCCTCGACGAGGCCTTTGGGGATTGACCAGGCGCCGAGATCCTTCCTGGCCCAGAAGGGCCCGCCGGGATGCACAAGCAGCACCTCCGGCCCCGCCGGCTTTCGGCGATAGAGGAGCAGTCCCGCGCTGGTCGCCGCCATCCTGCATTCTCCTTGCTCGTCTCGGCTTCCCAGCTTCCCGACCTGCGGTTCGCCGACATAACGCATCCCTGCCGCCCCCGCCCGGCCCAATCGCGGGGGCGATTTCGCCCCCCTCCTCGCGTTCGCCCCAAACCAGGCCGCGGCCTGAAACCTTTTCCCAATCAGGGCCGTAGCGTAGCGGTAAGCTGGGGGCGAATTCATGCGAATCGCAATCATCGGGAGCGGCATCGCGGGCAATGCTGCCGCCTGGGCGCTGACCACCTCGACGCGCCACGAGGTGACGCTCTACGAGCGCGAGGCGCGCCTCGGCGGACACAGCGCCACGGTCGACGTCGACTATGACGGCACGCCGATTTCCGTCGACACCGGCTTCATCGTCTACAACGAGCTGAACTATCCCAATCTCACGGCGCTGTTCGCGCATCTGGGCATTCCGACGCAAGCCTCCGACATGAGCTTTTCGGTATCGGCGCGCGGCGGGGCCTTCGAGTGGTCGGGCCGCACCGAGCGCATGCTCGGCGGCCTGTTCGCGCAGCGCGCCAACCTCGTGTCGCCGGCCTTTCTCAAGATGCTCGCCGAGATGGGGCGCTTCAATCGCATGGCTCCCATCGATCGCCGCGCCGGGGTCCTCGCCGGCCTGACGCTCGGCGACTACCTCGCGTTGCGCAAGTTCTCGCCGCGCCTGCGCGACGACTATCTGATCCCGATGGGCGCCGCCATCTGGTCGATGCCGATTGCCGGAATGCTCGACTTCCCGGCCGAGAGTTTCATCACCTTTTTCGAGAACCATCACCTGATGAGCTGGAACCGGCCGCAATGGCGGACCGTGAGCGGCGGCAGTCGGCGCTATGTGGAAGCGCTCACTGCCCCTTTTGCCGGCCGCGCTCGCATGGAGAGCGCCGTGACGCGCATCCTGCGCCACGACCTCGGCGTCGACGTGCAGGATGCGAGCGGCCGCGCGCGTCGCTTCGACCAGGTCATCATCGCGGCGCATTCCGACCAGGCGCTCGCCATGCTGGGCGACGCGAGCCCAAGCGAGCGTGCCGTGCTGACGCCGATCCGCTACGCCGGCAATGACGTCTACCTGCACCGCGACCCGCGCCTCATGCCCAAGCGCAGGGCCGCCTGGTCGTCGTGGAACGTGCTCAAGGGCGAGGACGGGCGCGTGCCGGTCGCCGTCACCTACTGGATGAACGCGCTGCAGGGCATCGATCCGCGCTGTCCGCTGTTCGTCAGCCTCAATCCGCCATTTTCGCCGCGCCAGGACTTGACCTTCGCGCGCCTTGCCTACGACCATCCCCAATACGACCGCGACGCGCTCGCCGCGCAAGGGAAGCTCGACACGATCCAGGGAGTGCGCCGCACCTGGTTCTGCGGCGCTTGGACCGGTCACGGCTTTCACGAGGACGGCCTGCGCTCCGGGCTCGCGGTCGCCGAGACGCTGGGCGCCACCATCCCGTGGCGGCTCGCCGGGCGGCGTCTTCTGGAGGCGGCGGAATGATGCATCGCCTGCCACGCATCGCGAGAGCGATCTCAGAAGACGGATCGTCATGCCCGCGCTTGTCGCGGGCATCCACGCCTGCCTCTAGCGATGAGACAAAAGCGTCGATGGCCGGCACAAGGCCGGCCATGACGCGGGGTGGCGTCGGTAACGGCGGGCTCTTCCCACCCCCGGCCGCAGCCGTCTCGCTCTATCGCGGCGAAGTGATGCACGCGCGGCTGAAACCGGTCGGCCATCGCTTCGTTTATCGCGTCTTCAACATCCTCATCGACCTCGACCGCCTCGCAGAGGCCGGCCGGGCGAGCGCCCTCTTCTGCGTCGGCCGCTTCAACCTGGCGAGCTTCCACGAGCACGATCACGGACCGGGGGACGGCTCGCCGCTGCGCGCCCATGTCGAGCGGCTGCTTGCGCCATGCGGCATCGATCTTACGGGCGGGCGGGTGCTGCTGCTCTGCTATCCGCGCCTCTTCGGCTACGCCTTCAACCCGCTGTCGGTCTACTACGCATATGGCCGCGACGGGCAGCTTGCGGGGGTCGTCTACGAGGTGCGCAACACCTTTGGCGGGTGCCACACCTATGTGGCGCCGGTGGAGCCCGGGAGCCTGGGGGAGGCCGGGCTCAGGCAGGAGCGCGACAAGCTGTTCTACGTATCGCCCTTCCTCGGCATGGGGATGCGCTACCGCTTCCGGCTGAGGCCGCCGACCGACACGGTCGCCGTGCGCATCCTGGAGACCGACGGAACGGGGCCCATCCTGGCGGCGACGTTCTCGGGCCGTCGGCGCACCCTCACCACGGGGAGCCTCGCGGCGGCTTTTGCCGCCCTCCCCTTGATGGCCGTGAAGGTGATCGCCGGCATTCACTGGGAGGCCTTGAAATTATGGGCCAAGGGGCTGCATCTTCATCCTCGTCCACTGCCGCCGCAGCCGGTCAGCTATGTGCGCGAGACCGTGGCGGCGGGAGCGCATATTCCGTCCATGCGCGAGGCGGCGGAATGACTGGAGATGGCAGGGAGCGACGGCCATGACCCAGACGAGCTCGGAGCTCAACGGTGAATCCCAACCGGCTGGCGCGCCGATCCGTGTGACGCTCGCAACGGTCGACGAGGTCGCGGCCGACCTACCCTTCGCGGTGAGGCAGGCGATGCGCTTCGCGGCGCGGCTGGAGCGGGGGCGGCTGGAAACACGCCTGCCGGACGGGCGCACGCTCCTGTTCGAGGGCCCACAGGACGGTCCGCAGGCGGTGATGATCGTCAAGACGCTCGACTTCGCCAAGCGCCTCGTCGGCGGCGGCGATGTCGGCATCGCCGAAGGCTATCTCAACGGCGACTGGGAAAGTCCCGATCTCACGCGCTTCCTGCAGCTGTTCTGCGTCAACCACCCGGTCATCGCCCGCCTGCTCGAGGGCCATCCGCTCATTCGCTGGTGGCAGCTCGTGCAGCATTTGCTCAACCGCAACACACGGCGCGGCGCCAAGCGCAACATCCACGCCCACTACGACATCGGCAACCGCTTCTACGAGGCGTGGCTCGACCGCACCATGACCTACTCATCGGCAATGTTCGAGCGCGGCGATAATGACCTGTCGTCGGCGCAGCTGCGCAAGTATCGCGCGCTCGCCGAGCGGATCGGGATCACGCCGTCGCACCGCGTGCTGGAGATCGGCTGCGGCTGGGGCGGCTTTGCCGAATTTGCGGCGCGCGAGATTGGCTGCCGCGTCACCGGGCTCACCATCTCCAAGGAGCAGTTCGACTATGCTAAGGCCCGCATCGCCAAGGCCGGACTTGCCGACAAGGTGACGCTGAAGCTGCAGGACTATCGCGACGAGCGTTCCATCTACGACCGCATCGTCTCCATCGAGATGTTCGAGGCGGTAGGCGAGGCTTACTGGAAGGCGTTCTTCCGGCAGCTGCGCGACCGGCTGGTGGCCGGGGGCCGCGCCGGACTGCAGGTCATCACCATCAGGGACAGCTCGCTCGCCGCCTATCGCGGCGAACTCGATTTCATCCGCCACTACATCTTTCCGGGCGGCATGCTGCCGACCGCCTCGATCATGAAGGGGCTCGGCCGCGAGCACGGCGTGCCGCTGCTCACCGAAGGCGTCTTCGGCCACGACTATGCCCGCACGCTCGCCATGTGGCGCGAGCGCTTCTTCGCCGCCTGGCCGCAGCTCGTGCCGCTTGGTTTCGACGAAAAATTCCGCCGCATGTGGGAGTACTACCTCTCCTACTGCGAGGCCGGGTTCCTGGCCGGCAATATCGACGTGCGCCAGATGGTGTTCGCGAAGGGCGCGTGAACAACGAAGCACAGACGACGGACGACGGAGGACGGGACGCAGCCATCTTCGATCCGTCATCTGCCGTCCGCCCTTCGTCATCCGCGGGCTCGCCAGAGCCTTCCGCCACCTCGCTGATCTTCTATGCGCTGCCGGCGTTGCCGCTCGCCATCCTCACGCTACCTTTCTACGTCGTGGTGCCGGCCTTCTATGCGCAGGCGGGGCTGCCCATCGCGCTGGTCGGCCAGACTTTGCTCGTCGTGCGCATCGCCGACGCGCTGAGCGATCCATTGGCCGGCATCCTGGCCGACCGCTTTCGTCCGCGCTTCGGCCGGCGGCGGACCTGGGTGCTGGCGACGACGCCGATCGTGGCGCTCGCCGCGGTTGCCCTGTTCATGCCACCGCGCGAGGTCAGTGCGGTCTATCTCGGGCTCTGGGGGGCCCTGTTGTCGATCAGCTGGACGGCCTGCCTCGTGCCCTACATGGCGTGGGGCGCAGAGCTGTCGCGCAGCTACGCCGGCCGCACCCGCGTCGTCGCCTTCCGCGAGGCGATGGCGGTGACCGGCACGCTCTTCGCGCTCCTCATTGCCGCGCTGCTGCCGGCCTTGGGCTTCGACGGGCCGCGGGCGGTGCTCACCACCTTCGCCATCATCGTCGCGGCCGGCCTGCCGCTCGCGGCGTTGATGGCTGTGGCCGGCGTTCCCGAGCCCATCGAGCGGACCCGGCGGCGCCTCAACCTGCGCCAGGGGCTCGCGCACATGGCGCGCAACCGGCCGTTCCTCAGGCTGCTCGCGGCCTTCTTCGTCAACGGCCTCGCCAATGGCCTGCCGGCGGCGCTGTTCCTGTTCTTCGTCGCCGACCGGCTCGGCGCGCCGGATGCCGCCGGGATCTTGCTCGTCGTCTATTTCGTGTGCGGCATTCTCGGCGTGCCGGTGTGGTTTCTCCTGGCGCGGCGCACCTCAAAGCATCGCGCCTGGGGCGTCGGCATGATCCTGGCCACCGCCGCCTTCGCGGCAGCGCCCTTCCTCGGAAACGGCGACGTGATGCCGTTCGCGATCGTGTGCATGCTCACCGGCTTCGCGCTCGGCGCCGACGTGATTCTGCCCCCGGCGATCCAGGCGGACGTGATCGACCTCGACACGGCGCGCTCGGGCGAGGAGCGATCGGGCCTCTATTTCGCTGTGTGGGCGCTCGCCACCAAACTGGCGCTGGCGCTCGCCGTCGGCATTGCGTTCCCGGTCCTCGGGGCGTTCGGGTTCGATCCGGCGAGCGGCCTCAAGAGCGCGGCGGGGCTCACGACGCTGGCGCTGCTCTATGCCGGCGTGCCGGTGCTGCTCAAGGCGCTCGCCATTGCGCTGATGTGGCGGTTTCCGCTCGATGCGCGGGCCGTCACGGAGGTTGCCATTGGTGTGCCTCCCGCACGCTCACCCTCCCGTCGAGGGGGAGGGTGACGGGCCGCACCTTCGCTCACGCCTCGCCCTACGCATCGCTTGTGGCCAGCGTCGCCACGGCGCGCGCCCGGTCCACGTCGGGCGAGCGATACAGGGCTTCCGGAATTTGCCCGAGGGTGGACTTCGTGCAGCTCGCCGGGGGCCAGGCCGTAAAACTTCTGGAAGCTCATGATCAGCGGCCGCCACCTGTCCGGATCGACGCGGTTCGCGTGGCCGTCCATGAGGACCGACTCTTCGATGTGCACCCGCTGGATGCGCAGCTCGAAGGCGAGCGTGCGCCCGGCGAGCGCCGGATCGTCGCCGTACATGGAGTGGACGCCTTCGACGACCGCCTCCATCTGCACATCGCACTCCTTGACGCGCGGCGGCGTAACCGTCTCGGACGCAACGGGCGTCAGACCCGAGATGCCGAATTTGTCAGGCGTGTAGCGGTAGCCGCGCTGCGCCTTCATCTTCGGCACCGGGTTCGATCCCGTCGTCAGCGCCAGGCGGTTGACGGCGCCCACCAAGCCGGCCGACGGCAGGTTGAGGACGCATTCCTTGGTGCGCAGCAAGTTCTGCGGCGTCTGCGAGGTCGCGCCCCACCCGAGGATGCAGCGCCAGCCGAGCCAGAAAGCCGACGACATGGGCGCGAGGTTGGGTGAGCCATCCTCGTTGGTCGTGCTGACGAGCACGACGGGAGTGCCGAAATAGAGGATGGCCGGTTCGCTCGTGATGTGCATCGTCGTCTCCCGTTGTGCGTCTGTCGTGACACGAAGATAGGAGAGAGGAGCGGCGCAAGCGCTCCGGTCCTTGCGGTGGAATTGAATATCGTGGGATCGTCACGGCCGGCCTTGTGCCGGCCATCCACGCCTTGGCGCTGTCGTGGAAAGAAGGCGTGGATGCGCGGGACAAGCCCGCGCATGACGCTGAAAAGTTACCGCGCGTCGTGGAAGATGACGCCCAGCGTGTGGCGGCGCCCGTTTCTGAGGCGGCTCACCCCGTGGCGCATGTTGACGCGGTAGACGCCGCGCGTGCCCTGCACCGGGCGGTGATGCACGGCGAAAGCGACGCCATCGCCTTGGGCCAGCGGCACGACCTCGGCGCGCGACTGCATGCGCGGGCGCTGCTCGGTGAGCACAAATTCGCCGCCTTCGAAATCGCGGCGCGGCTGCGACAGCAGGAACGCCACCTGCAGCGGGAACACATGCTCCCCGTAGAGATCCTGGTGCAGGCAGTTGTAGTCGCCCTCGCCGTAGCGCAGGAGCAGCGGCGTCGGCTTCGTCTGGCCGGCGGCGTGGCAGCGCTTCAGGAATGCCGCATGCTCGTCCGGATAGCGCACCTCGATGCCCATCGCCGTGTTCCAGCGGTTGGCGAGAGCGGCGAGCGGCGGATAGAGCGAGGTCCGCAGCTCGCCGACAATGTCGGGAAGCGGCGCGGCAAAATACTTGTACTCGCCACGCCCAAAACCGTGCCGCGCCATGACGATGCGGCTGCGGAAGTTGCCGTCGTCGTCGTAGAGGGCGGTCAGCGCGGCGCAGTCGTCCGGCGACAAGAGGCCGGAGATGATCGTGTTGCCGTGCTGGTCGAGACTGTCGCCGAGGCGAGTCCAATCGAGGGCGCGGACGCGCGCGGCAATGGCCGGCCCTGCCGGGCCGGCCTCCTTGCGCAGCGGCTTCATCACGCGGCCTCCCGCGCGATGAGCTGCTTCTTGCGCTTAACGCCCCAGCGATAGCCGGAGAGATCGCCGTCGCGCCGCACGACACGATGGCACGGGATGGCGACGGCGAGCGTATTGGCGGCGCAAGCCTGCGCCACGGCGCGTACCGCCTTGGGGGCACCGATACGGGCCGCGATGTCGGAATAGCTCGCGGTGGCGCCGGCCGGGATGTCGCGCAGCGCCTGCCAGACGCGCTTCTGGAAGGCGGTGCCGCGCACATCGAGCGGCAGGTCGAGGCCGATCTGCGGCGCCTCGACGAAACCGACGATCTTGGCGACAAGCTGCTCGAAGGCGGGATTGCCGCCGATCAGCTCGGCCTTGGGGAAGGCGTCCTGAAGATCGCGCGTGAGACGATCGGGATCGTCGCCGAGCATGATCGCGCAGACGCCGACGTTGGTGGCCGCCACCAGGATCGAGCCCAACGCGCATTCGCCGACCGCAAAGCGGATGACGGCGCCGCTGCCGCCTTGCTTGTAGGCGGTCGGCGTCATGCCGAATGTCTCGCCGGCGCCGGCATAAAAGCGGCTGTTGGAATTGTAGCCAGCCTCGTAGAAGGCCTGCGTGATGGTGTCGGCCTGCGCAAGCTTGCCCCGGACGCGGCGGGCGCGATCGGCGTCCGCATAGGCCTTCGGGGTGACTCCGGTGACCGATTTGAAGACGCGGTGGAAGTGATAGCGGCTCATATTGGCGGCCTTCGCCAGCCGGTCGAGGCTCGGCAATTCGTCGGCCGCCTCGATCGTGCGGCAGGCGGCCGCCACGAGGGCGGCTTGCCGCTCGGACGCCGAGGCCTCGTTGGGCCGGCAGCGCTTGCAGGCGCGGAAGCCGGCCTTCTCGGCCGCAGCAGCCGTCGCATGGAAACGCACGTTCTCGCGCCGCGGCAGGCGGGCCGCGCAGGTCGGGCGGCAATAGATGCCCGTGCTCAAGACGCCATAATAGAAGGCGCCGTCGGCCGCCTTGTCGCGGCGCCGGATGGCGTCCCAACGCTGGTCGTCGCGGCGGGTGTCGGCCTTCAGGTCGGCCGTGATTGTGGCAGGTGCCATTGCGGAAAGGTCCATGGCGAGCTCCCGTGAATGTGGGCGATGGAACCGCCCTTGTCACGGCAAGATGGCCCACGGGAGCGCCGCAAGCGCTCCGATCCTTGCGGTCGAATTGGAGAAAGTCCCCCACCCGCTCCCATGGCAGGGATTCAGCCCCTCGCCCCCGTTCCCCGGGCCATAACCGGGAAATAGAGCCCATATGGCAGGAGCCGCATGAGCTTGAGCACGAGCGCCAGGCGGCGGGGGAAGACGATCTCGAAGCCGCCCCGCTCGAAGCCGTCGCAGGTGCGCCGCACCGCATCGTCCAGTTCCATCAGGAACGGCATGGGAAACTTGTTGCGGGCGGTAAGGGGTGTGCGCACGAAGCCCGGATTGACCACCTGTAGGGTGATGCCGAGGGGATCGAGGGTGAATTTGAGGCTTTCGGCCATGCGGATGAGCGCCGCCTTGCTGGCACCGTAGGCCGCGGAATTGGGCAGGCCGATATAGCCGGCGAGGGAGGCGTTGACGGCGATCTGGCCCTTGCGACGCCCGCTCATGGCGGCGATGAGCGGCGCGAGGCAGCGCACCGTGCCCATCAGGTTGGTGTCGAGGGTCTTCTCGACGCTCACGCCGTCGAAGCCCCGCTCGGCATCGCCGAAATAGGCGCCGGCGTTCAGGAAGGCGAGCGCGACGGGGCCGTGGACGCGTTCGATCGCGCCAACAACATCGGCCATGCGCTGCGCGTCCGTCACGTCGCCGGCATGGGCGACGATGCGGCCCTTCAGCCCCTCGCTCGATTTGGCAAGGGCCTCGAGCGCCTCGATGCGCCGGGCGGTCGCAGCGACGGTATAGCCGCGGCGCGCCAGCTCGCGCGCCACGCCCTCGCCGATGCCGGAGCTGGCGCCCGTCACCCACGCCACGCCTTCAGACGGATTGGCCCGGTATGTCATATGTCTCCCCTGCGCGCGCTTGTCTCCCCTGCCCGCGCTTGCGGCAGCGAAGCTAGCCGCTGAGCGCCTCCGACCGGACAAAAATGGGAGGCGCTTCATCTTTTTGCGCCTGATCCTGTCCGAAAAGTCTGCAATTTTTCGGGATCATGCGATAGGCTTGCCCATCCCATAGGAAAGCCGATCACAATGTCCGCAAGCGCGCTCATTTTTCGCGACGATCCCTATGCCACGGAATGCGCGGCCGCCGTCGTCGGCGTCAACGAGCGGCGCGGCATCATCCTCGACCGCACGGTGTTCTACGCCCAGGGCGGCGGCCAGCCCGGCGATTGCGGCCAGCTCGTGCGGGGCGACGGCACGGCCATCCCGATCGCTACCACCGTGTACGGCGAGGACCGCACCTCCATCGTGCATGTGCCGGCCGCGGACGCGGCGCTGCCCGTGGCGGGCGAAGGAGTGAAGGCAAAGCTCGATTGGGCGGTGCGCTATAGGCGCATGCGCGTGCATACGGCGCTGCACCTGCTGTCGGTCGCCCTGCCCTATCCGGTGACCGGCGGGGCCATCGGCGAAGGCGAGGGCCGGCTCGATTTCGACATCCCCGAGGCCGGTCTCGACAAGGACGAGATCGCCGCCAAGGTGAACGCCATGATCGCCAAGAACGCGCCGGTGAAGGAGCGCTGGATCACCGACGAGGAGCTGATCGCCAATCCGGGCCTGGTGAAGACCATGGCGGTCAAGCCGCCCATGGGCACGGGCCGGGTTCGGCTCATCGAGATCGAGGGGCTCGACCTGCAGCCCTGCGGCGGCACGCATGTGCGGGCCACCGGCGAGATCGGGCCTGTCGCGATCACCGGCATCGAGAAGAAGGGCAAGCTGAACCGCCGCGTGCGCATCGCGCTCGTGCCGGTGCATTGAGGACCGGTCATGTCGTCACCTTTCGTCACCACCCACTGGCTGGCGCAGCATCTCGGCGACGCCAATCTCGTGGTCGTCGACGGCTCCTGGTACCTGCCGACGCAGAACCGCGACCCGGAAGCGGAATACCGCACCGGCCACATCCCCGGCGCCTTGCGCTTCGACATCGATACGGTCAAGGACACATCGTCCCCCCTGCCCCACATGCTGCCGCGCGCCGACGATTTCGCCGCTGCCGTTGGCAAGATGGGCATCGCGGACGAGGAC
The DNA here is from genome assembly GCA_963812775.1 of uncultured Alphaproteobacteria bacterium. Classification (GTDB taxonomy): domain Bacteria; phylum Pseudomonadota; class Alphaproteobacteria; order Rhizobiales; family Beijerinckiaceae; genus CAWEWH01. Next base: position 612,067 of record CAWEWH010000007.1, on the reverse strand, counting down.
AAGATCGTCGTCTATGACGGGGCCGGCCTCTTCGCGGCCGGGCGCGTGTGGTGGACGTTCCGCGCCTTCGGGGCGCACGACGTGACGATCCTCGACGGCGGCCTGCCGAAATGGACCGCCGAAGGCCGGCCCGTCGAGACGGGCGAGGCAAAGCCGCGACCGGCGCGCAAATTCACGGCGCGTTTCAGCCCCGCGGTGGTGGCCGGCATCGACGACGTGCGCAAGGCGCTGGCGGACAGGAGCGCGCAAGTGGTGGATGCACGGCCCGCCGACCGCTTCCGCGGCGAGGCGCCGGAGCCGCGCCCCGGCCTTTCGTCGGGCCACATGCCGGGCAGCCTCAACCTGCCGTTCGCCGACATCCTAGCGGACGGCCGGCTGAAATCGAGCGAGGACCTCAAGGCCGTCTTCGCCAAGGCGGGCGTCGACGTCGACAAGCCGATCATCACCACCTGCGGGTCCGGCGTCTCCGCCGCGCTGCTGGCTCTCGCGCTCGAGACCGTCGGCAAGCCAGCCAAGGCCCTCTATGACGGCTCGTGGGCGGAATGGGCGAGCCGCAAGGACACGGTGGTCGAGAAGGGGTGAAGCGCGCCGCCGGTCAGTGCAGTATCTGACTGAGGAACAGCTTGGTCCGCTCGTGCTGCGGGTTTGAGAAGAACGCGTCCGGCGTGTTCATCTCGACGATCTGGCCGGCGTCCATGAAAATGACGCGGTTGGCCACCTGGCGGGCAAAGCCCATCTCGTGAGTGACGACGATCATGGTCATGCCTTCCTGGGCGAGCGACACCATGGTGTCGAGCACCTCCTTGACCATCTCCGGATCGAGGGCCGAGGTCGGCTCGTCGAACAGCATGATCTTCGGCGACATGCACAGCGAGCGGGCGATGGCGACGCGCTGTTGCTGGCCGCCGGAGAGCTGGCCCGGATACTTGTGCGCCTGCTCGGGGATCTTGACCCGCGTCAGGTAGTGCATCGCCACCTCTTCCGCGTCTCTCTTGGCCATCTTGCGCACCCAGATGGGAGCCAGCGTGCAGTTCTCGATGATGGTGAGATGCGGGAAGAGGTTGAAGTGCTGGAACACCATGCCGACGTTGCGGCGGATCTCATCGATGCGCTTCAAGTCGCTGGTCAGCTCGACGCCGTCGACGACGATCCTGCCCTTCTGGTGCTCCTCGAGCCGGTTGATGCAGCGGATCATCGTCGACTTGCCGGAGCCCGAAGGCCCGCACACGACGATGCGCTCGCCCCGCCGCACCTCGAGATTGATGTCGCGCAGCACGTGGAACTCGCCGAACCACTTGTTGACGCCCGCCATGCCGATGGCGACGTCGTGCTTGAGCGGCGCCGGCTTCAGGTGCGGCGGTCTTCCGGTCGAAACGGTCGGCGTGCTCATGACATCACCTGCGCTCATCGGTGCTGGCCGGCCGCCAAGCGTCGCTCGACGGCGAGCGAGTAACGCGACATGCCGTAGCAGCAGACGAAGTAGAAAATGGCCGCAAAAGCGTAGCCGGTAAAGGCCGTCGACGGCGCCGCCCAGTCGGGCGAGTTGATGCTGACCTGGATGGTGGTCAGGAAATCGAAAATGCCGACGATGGTGACGAGCGTCGTGTCCTTGAACAGGCCGATGAAGGAATTGACGATGCCGGGAATGACGAGCTTCAGCGCCTGCGGCAGGATGATGAAGATCATCATCATCGGGTAGTTCAAGCCGAGCGACATGGCGCCTTCATACTGGCCGCGCGGTATGGCCTGCAGGCCGCCGCGCACCACCTCGGCCATATAGGCGGACGCGAACAGGGCGACGCCGACAATGACGCGCATCAGCGAATCCGGCTGCATGCCTTCCGACAGGAAGAGCGGCAGCATGCGGTTGGCCATGAACAGCATGGTGATGAGCGGAACGCCGCGCACGACCTCGATGAACAGCACACACACAAAGCGCAGGAAGGGCAGCTTGGAGCGCCGGCCGAGCGCCAGGACCGTCCCGAAGGGCAGCGACACGACGATGCCGATGGTGGAGATCACCATCGTCACCATGACGCCGCCCCAGAGGTAGGTCGGCACGTGCGGCATTCTCAGTGTCAGCCAACCGAGATCGAGCGATTGCACGAACGGGATGAAAAGCAGCAGCCCTATCAGGGGCAGCAACGTCCCGTAGCGTTCGGCGGTGGTTGCGAGAAAAAACAGCGCGGCCAGGCCGATGGCGGCCCCAAACAGAAACAGCCGTAGCGGCATCACCGCAGCCACAACCCGAAATAAGACGAGCTGAAGATCGAGAAGGAGATTGCCGAGCAATGTCGGCGTGCCGAGAGGGGCAAGAGCCGCCTCAAGAAATGCCAGCGCCACCAACACGCCAACGATCAGGATCGGATAAAAAAGTGTCGGGCGCGGGGTGGCCCTTACGGCAGCGACAATGCATGCGGCAAGCATTGCCGCCACGACAAGCCCGAGGGCCCAAGACGGCAGGACCCTGTAGAACGAGAACGGACTGCTGCCGGTCAACAGGCCGAAGGCAAGAAGCGGAAAGACGACAAAGAAGAACAGCGCGGCGAGGCCCTTGTAGGGAAGGCGCGTCGCCAAGAGCCAGACGATGCCCAGCGCCTCGAGCAAGAACACGAGATCGACGCGCCAGCGCAGATCGAACGGATATTGGCCATAGGTGAAGTAGCCGAGCCGCGCCCAGATGAACGGCCAGCAGGCGCCGACCTCGCGGCCATCCTTGGGCAGGCAGGCTTCGCGATCGTTGCCGGTCCATACCGCGTCGATGAACATGAACTCGACGACGGGGATCAGGGCGTAGCGAACCAGCACAAAGGTGACGATCACCGTGAGGATGGTGTTGGGCACCGACGAGAACAGGTTGGCCCGCATCCATGCCAGCGGCCCGGCGGCAAGCGCCGGCGGCGGCGCGCTGTCCGCCGGCTTGCCGCGCACATAAGTGGCTGTCATGGCATCGGCGATCTGGGCCATCTAGCGCTCCACGATGGCGACGCGGCGATTGTAGATGTTCATGCCCAGCGACGTGACCAGGCTGATGAACAGATAGATCGCCATGGTGATGCCGATCACCTCGATGGCCTGGCCGGTCTGGTTGAGCACCGTGCCCATGAAGATTTGCGCCAGATCCGGATAGCCGATGGCCACGGCAAGGGACGAGTTCTTGGTGAGGTTCAAATATTGGTTGGTGAGCGGCGGAATGATCACCCGCATGGCCTGCGGAATGATCACCAGGCGCAGCGTCGGCCCCGCCCGCAGGCCGAGGGAACGGGCCGCCTCCGTCTGGCCCTTCGACACGGCCAGGATGCCGGCCCGCACGATCTCGGCGATGAAGGCCGCCGTATACATGACGAGGCCTATCAAGAGCGCGACGAATTCGGGGAACACCTGCAGGCCGCCCGTCAGATTGAAGCGTCCCTGCTTGGCATAGTCGAAGGTGATGGGATTATTTCCGGCGAGCGAAAAGCCGAGCCATACCAGCCCCGGAAGCACGACGATAAGAGCGAGCGCCATGAGGCCGACCGGATATTGCACCCCCGTGCGAGCCTGCTCGCGGCGCGCCCACATGTAGAAGACGAATGCGCCGATGATGCCGAGAACGAAGACGGCGACAACATAGCGGGCGGCGGAATGGAAGAAGGGCTCGGGCAGAAACAGGCCACGCACGTTGAGGAAGACGATACCGCCCTCGGTCGTCTGAATGAGGCCGCTCCAGCGGACGAAGACGACGAGCGCGCCCAGGGCGACGATGCCGGCAAAGGCTTTCGCGACAACGCCCACCTCCGGCTCCAGCCGGCGGGCCAGCCGCACGATCGCATAAACGGCCGCGGTGAGCGCCAACGCCCCGAGAAATGGAAGCGGGTCGGGAAGGCCGAGGGTGAGGCCGGGAACAGCGAGGGAGTTTCGTGGTTCCGGCAGCGGCTTGAGGACGGCGTTGTACCAAAAGAAGAGTTGCAACAAGAGCGGCACGTTGCGCACGAGCTCGACATAGCCGCTGGCCAGCTTGGCGATCACCCAGTTGGTCGAGAGGCGCGCCACGCCGAGAAGGAAACCGAGGATCGTGGCAAGGACGATGCCAATCGCCGCGACATAGAGGGTGTTGAGCAAACCCACCACGAGGGCGCGGCCATAGGTGCCGACGGTGGCGTTGTACTCGATGAACCTCTGGTTGATGTCGAAACCGGCGTTGCGGCGCAGGAAGTCGAGGCCCGTGGCGATGTGGGCGCGGTCGAGATTCTCCTTGGCGTTGCTGGCCGCAAAGTAGACGAGCGCCGCGAGGCCGGCGACGACGATCACCTGGTAGGCGACGCCACGCACGCGCGGATCGTAGAGTAGCGATCCGCCCGACGACCTCACTTCTTCGACCGCAGCCATCTGTCAGCCCCACCCCGTGGCGACAGCGGGAATGCCGGCGACCGCCCCGGCCGCCGGCGAGCTCGCTAGCGGATCGGCGGCGCGTATTGCACGCCGCCCTTGTTCCAAAGCGCGTTGAGGCCGCGCTTGATCTTCAGGCGCGAATTGTCGCCGACATTGCGGTCGAAAATCTCGCCGTAGTTGCCGGTCGCCTTGACGATGCGCACCACCCAGTCGTTGCTGAGCCCGATGCCTTCGCCGAACTTGCCCTCGACGCCGAGCAGGCGCTTGATCTCCGGATTCTCGGACTTCATCATCTGCTCGACGTTGTCCTTGGTGACGCCGAGCTCCTCGGCATTCAAGAGCGCGTAGCCGACCCACTTCACAACGTCGGCCCATTGCTCGTCGCCCTTGCGCACCCCGGGGCCGAGCGGCTCCTTGGAGATGATCTCGGGCAGCACGACGTGCTCATCGGGATTGGTGAGACGCAGGCGCTCGGCGTAGAGGCCCGAACTGTCCGTCGTGAAGGCATCGCAGCGAGCGGAATCGTAGGCCTTGATGGCCTCCGTCGCGCTGGCGAAGGCGACGACTTCATACTTGATCTTGTTGGCGCGGAAGAAGTCGGCGAGGTTCAACTCGGTGGTGGTGCCCTGCTGCGTGCACACCGACGCGCCGTTGAGCTCCAGCGCCGAGGCGACGCCGAGCTTCTTGCGCACCATGAAGCCCTGGCCGTCGTAGAAGTTCACGCCGGTGAACACCATGCCCAATGTCGTGTCGCGCGACATGGTCCAGGTGGTGTTGCGAATGAGAACGTCGACTTCCTTGGCCTGCAGCGCCGTGAAGCGATCCTTGGCGCTCAACGGCACGAACTTGACCTTGCTCGCGTCATTGAGGATGGCGGCCGCCAACGCCCGGCAATAGTCAACGTCCATGCCTGCCCACTGGCCCTTGTCGTCCGGCAGTCCAAAGCCGGCAAGCCCGGTGTTGGCGCCGCACGATAGCTGGCCGCGCGTCTTGACATCGTCGAGGGTGCCGGCCGTGCCGGCAGCCGCAAAGCCCATGACCGCCATGAAGGCGATCGTCGCATATGCACATTTCATGCTTTCTTCTCCCGTTTTGACGGCTTGCCGCGACTGTCGATCGACGCGTGCTGAGCTTGCCCCTGGCTGGAGCCATCACATGCGAGTTTGCCGGTCAAATCAAGCCTCGACTGAGGGGTCGCAACGTGACAGACGCCGGCCTGGCGCCTTGACGGCCTTGCGTCGGGCGGGTCAAACCGGCCAAACCCGGTTCAATACCATGCGCAAGCTCGGCCCGGACGACATCAAGAAGCTCGGCACGCGGACCCAGCTCGTGCTGGGCGGCCGCAATCCCGACGAGCAGTTCGGCTTCCTTAATACGCCGATCTATCGCGGCTCGACCGTGCTGTTTCCCGACACCGACACCTATATGGCCCGCCGCGGACGCTTCACCTACGGCACGAGCGGCACACCCACCACCGAGGCGCTGCAGGCGGCATGGAACGGGCTCACGGGCGCGGCCGGGACGGTGCTCGCCCCCTCGGGGCTCGCCGCCGTGGCGTTGGCGCTGATGTCCTGCATGAAGGCCGGCGATCATCTCTTGATGACGGATGCCGTCTACCGGCCGACGCGCGACTTCTGCGACGACGTGCTGGCCCGCATGGGTGTCGCGACGACCTACTACGACCCGACCATCGGCGAGGGCATCGCGGCGCTGATGCGTCCAAACACCACGGTGGTGTTCACCGAGGCGCCGGGCTCGCAGTCGTTCGAGATGCAGGACATCCCGGCCATCGTGGCCGCGGCGCACGCGCACGGCGCCGTCGCGCTGATGGACAATGCTTGGGCAACGCCGCTGTTTTTCCAGGCACACCAGCATGGCGTCGATCTCGCCATCGACGCGGGCACAAAATATCTCGGCGGCCACGCCGATCTGCTGCTCGGCCTCGTGTCGGCCAACGAGAGAGCCTGGCCGCAATTGCACAAGACGTTCGAGGCGTTCTCCATGTGCGCGGGACCGGAGGACGTGTTCCTGGCACTGCGCGGCCTCAGGACGATGGAACTGCGGCTGCGCGAGGCGGAGCGGCAGGCGCTTCACTTGGCGCGCTGGCTCGAGGGCCGGCCGGAAGTGCTGCGCGTGCTCTATCCCGCGCTCGAGAGCGACCCCGGGCACTCGATCTGGAAGCGCGATTTCGCGGGCGCGGCCGGGCTGTTCACGGTGGTGCTGAGGCCGGTGCGGCCGCGGGCGGTCGCGGCGATGATCGACGATCTTGCCCTGTTCGGCATCGGCTCGTCGTGGGGTGGCTATGAAAGCCTCATCGCCCCGTTCACCGTGCGGCGCACCGCGACCAAATGGGAGCCCGGCGGGCCAACCTTCCGGCTCAGCGTCGGCCTCGAGGACATCGAGGACCTCAAGGCAGACCTCGATGAAGGTTTTGCACGGCTACGGGCGGCGACGTAGGCAAGCCTCAGGTCTGCGCCTTGGTCCGCTTCTCGCGGCCGATGAGCATGAGATTGCGCGCATAGATGAACAGCGACAGCGATTGCCCCATGATAATGACCGGCTCGCGCTTGTAGAGGCCGTAGACGAGGGTGATGGCGCCGCCGCCAATGGAGAAGAACCAGAAGGCCAGCGGAATGACGCTGCGGCCCTCCTTCTCGCTCACCAGCCACTGCACGATGAAGCGCATGGCGAACATGAGCTGCCCGAAAATTCCGAGCGCCAGCCAGAGATCGAACTTGGCGATGAAAACGTCGTAGAAGTAGCCGCCCACGTCTTCCCACAATGTGATCAGCATCACTTCATCTCCGTGACGGAGGGCACGCGCCTCCTGCGTCGGATGAGCCACCACACGCCCATGAGATCGAGGATGCCGACCCACAGGCGGTCGAAGAGGCCGTAGTTCGACTGGCCGACGCGGCGCTGGCGGTCGACGACGTCGACGAGGACGACACCATGCCCCTCGCGGCGCATGAGCGCCGGCAGGAAGCGATGGATGGCGTCGAAATAGGGCAAGCTCAAGAAGGCCTCGCGGCGGAAGGCCTTGAGGCCGCAACCGGTGTCGCGGGTGCCGTCCTTGAGCACGAAGCCGCGCACGCCATTGGCGACGCGCGACTGGAACTTCTTGAAGCCGGTCGCCTTGCGGCCGACGCGTTGGCCAGCCGCAAGGCCGGTCCCCTCGCCTGCCGCTTCGAGCGCCTCAAGCAATTTCGGAATGAACACTGGATCGTTCTGGCCGTCACCGTCGAGGGTCACGACGATCGCAGCGCGCGCGGCTTGCACACCGGTGCGCACGGCGGCGCTCTGTCCGCAGGACTGCGCATGGCTGACGCAGCGCAACCACGGCCGGGCAGGCCTCAGTTCCATGATCTGGCGCGCCGTCGCGTCGGTCGAGCCGTCATTCACATAGACGACCTCGAAGGCGCCGAGCGGTCGGCACGCCGCCTCGATCTCCGCCACGAGCGGGGCGACGTTGCCGGCTTCGTTCCTCACCGGCACGACGACGGAGAGCCGCGGCGCGGCGCTGGCAGACATGGTCACGCAAGCTTCCCGTGAGAGCGGTGGCACCCTGCGTCAGGGCCGGCAATGGCGCAAGTTGAGCGTTGCATCGAGGAAATTACGGCCGGTTGGCATAGACGCCGATATCGAGCCTGCGGCCGTTGCTGATGTTGAAGCCGATGACGCGCGTCACCAGGGTCGGCGCGGCACCGCTTTTCACCAGGGCATCGCCGAAGGCCTTCTCCTCGCGCGCTTCCACGAAGGTCATGCGGCACGGCGCGGCGGCGAGAAAGGCGGCGGCGCTCGCGCCGTCGAGCAAAGCGAGATCGGTGCCGACGAGGAAGACGAGGCTCGGCTCGCGGTAGCCGGCGGTGGCATAGCGCGGGCCCGGGCAGTCCAGGGTGCGCGCCACCTCGGCAAGCCGCGGCGAGAGCTTGAGCGAGCGAAACATGGTGTGCGACAGGCCGAAGACCGCGATCGAGGCAACGACCGCCGCAAGGACGGCGACGAGCGAAGCGCCGACGGCGTTGCCGCGCCGAAACACAAACTCCGCAAAGAGCGCAAGCAACGCGGCGATGGCGATGACCGGCAAACTCACGAATGGCACGCCGTCGCCGAGCCATATTCCTGCAAAGGCGGCCGCCGCCAGCATGGCGATCGGAACGAACGACAACAGCAGTATCGTTGCGCGCGCGGCTCGCCGCCCGGGCTGGACGTGACCGGCGATGAGGGCGCGCGCCGTCAGAATGGCGATGGCCGGATAGAGCGGCAGCACATAATGCGGCAGCTTGGTGGGAACCGCCTCGAACAGAAGCCAGGCCGGCACGATCCAGGCGAGCAGGAAGGCCACCACGTCGCTGCGCCTGTCCCGCCACACCGCCGGAACGGCGATGGCCGCAAAGGTAGCGATCGGCCAGAAGGTAACGAAGAGGAGGACGAGATAGGTGCCGGGCGGGCCCCAATGGCGCTCCTGGCCGCTTCCTACCTTGGCAAGCATGTCCTTGCCGACCGCCTCGGCGAAGAAGGCACCCTTGGTCTCGATGGCAATGGCGACGAACCACGGCGCCACGATGAGGGCCACGATGACGAGGCCAAGCCATGGCCGCAGCAGCATCACCCAGCGCGCCGAGCGCTGGCGCCACGAGAGGGCCGCAACGGCGAAGGCGGCGATCATCGGACCTATGGGGCCCTTGATCAGAACGGAAAGGCCGATCGCCACCCAGAAGACGAGCGCATTGGCGGTCGAGGCCCTGCCGTCACGGCCGAAGAACGCCCGCGCCAAGGCACCCATGGCGGCGACGCAACAGGCGGTGAGCACCGCGTCGGTCTTGGCGAGCCGTGCCTCGGCGCCGAGCAAGAGCGAGGCCGCCATGAAGGCGGCCGCGAGGAAGGCCCCGCGCCGCGTGACCATGGCGAGGGCCGCCCAATATGTCAGCAGCACGGTCGCCAGCGCGCCGACGAGCGAGGGAAGCCGGTAGAGCCCAATCGTGGTGTGGTTCTCGGGGATGCCCACCGACTCGGCAGCCGCAACGACCGCGGCCTGCAGCCAATAGATGCCGACCGGCTTCTTGTTGCGGGCCTCGTCCTGAAAGCGGATGTTGACGAAGTCGCCGCTCTCCAACATTTGCTTGGAGGCCTGAGCGAAGCGCGGCTCGTCGCGGTCCATCGGCTGCAGGCCAAAGAACCCCGGCAGGAAGGCGGCGAGCGAGATCGCCAGAAGCACGACGACGGCGCGGGTGTGCGACGCTTCGAGGAAGCGCAACGCCCGCTCGGCGCCGGCGCGGCGGGCGGCCGGCGACGCCGTAGCCGTCAGGACGTTCACGAACTCTTCCCGCGCACGCATCGTGGCTGCTTAGAAGCCCCGCTTGCGGCGCGCAACTCATCGATGCCGTGATGCGGGGGGCGCTCGATTGAAGAGCGCGCCCTATGTTATTGATTTTGCGACTGATCTTGCGCGGCAGAGCGCGCGGTCGCCGGCACGGGGCCGATCGCGAGGCCGAGCCGGTCCAGCACCTTGGCGGTGACGCCGGCGCAGCGCGCCCCATCGAACGGGAAGGCATCGGTGAGTGCCGACGCGAGCCGCGCATCCAAGGCCCGGCGCAGCAGGCGCCGCGCCCGGTGCAGGCGCGTCTTCACCGTCGCGGCGGGCACGCCGAGCTGGGCGGCCGTTTCCTCGATGCTCATCTCCTCCACATCACGCAGGACGAAAACCAGCCGGAACGGATCCGGCAACTGGTCGACGGCCCGCTCGAGGACGCGGCGGATCTCGGCGCGGGCCAGCGCCTGTTCCGGGTCGGGCGCTACGGTCACGCCCGGCATGGCGATGATGCGGGCCAGGTCGGCGCCGCCGCCTCGATCGAGGACATCGAGCTCCTCCGTGTCGCGCTGGCGCCGCAGGCGGCCCAGCGCCTCGTTGATGACGATGCGGGTGAGCCAAGTCGCGAGGCCCGCCGCGCCGCGAAAATCGCCGAGTGCCGCGTAGGCCTTCACGTAGGTCTCCTGCACCACGTCCTCGGCCTCCGCGTCGTTGCGCAGGATGCCGCGGGCGGCGCGATAGAGGCGGCGATTGTGCCGCTGCATGATGGCCGCAAAGGCGGCGCCCTCGCCGCGGCGCGTCGCGGCGACCAGCTCCTCGTCCGGCCGACTGATGAAGTCGGCCTGTCGGCGCGTCAGCGTCAGCTCGCGTTTGGCTATCACGCCACCGCCTCCAGAAATTCCCGCCGAACGGCAGGATCGTCGCGGAAGCTGCCGAGCAGGCGGGAAGTCACCATGCTGACGCCATGCTTCTTGACGCCGCGCAGCGACATGCAGGCGTGCGACGCCTTGATGACGACGCCGACGCCGCGCGGCTCAAGCACGCTGTCGATGCTGGCCGCGATCTCGGCGGTCAGCCGCTCTTGAATCTGCAGGCGCCGGGCGAAAACGTCGACCAGGCGCGCCAGCTTTGAAATGCCGACGACGCGGCTGCGCGGCAAATACGCGACATGCGCGACGCCTTCGATCGGCGCGAGATGGTGCTCGCAGCAGGACTGAAAGGGGATGTTGCGGAGCAGGATCATCTCGTCGTAACCGCTCGTCTCCTCGAAGCTACGCCCCAGGATTTCGACGGGGTCCTCGAGATAGCCTTCGCATATTTCGTTGAAGGCCCGCGCCACCCGAGCCGGGGTGTCGCGCAAGCCCTCGCGGCCCGGATCCTCGCCAACCCAGCGAATCAACGTCCTGACCGCCGCCTCGACCTCCAGACGGTTGGGGCGAGGAGCCGTGCCGGCATAACTGGCGTCTTGGACCGCCTCGTTGAGGCGCTCGACCGTCGTATGCATGCAGGCCCTCCCGGAAAACCGTTGCATTGGATGATTGTGCCCGCCAAAAGGTTCCCGGGGCCCGATCCAGCCGCAAATTTTCCCATTTTTGGCGCCCCCGCGGACGCGGCGGGAGCCGGTTGGTCGGCCAAGGGACTCGCCCCGGGACTGGTTCGAATTCCTTAAGCCTTTGGAGTTATTGTCTTCCTGGGAACAAGACGCCATGGCTACGATGGATAACCGACGCAACGCGTTGCGCAGCCGAAGCTTCATCAAGGGGCGCATCCAGTTCAACAACGGCCAAGCGTCCTTCGATTGCCTGGTCCGCGACCTGTCTCAGACGGGGGCGCGGCTCGCGGTCGCCGGATCTGCACCCTTGCCCGACGTGTTCGACCTCCATCTGCCGAGCAAGGACGCGCACTATCGGGCCCAAGTTCGTTGGCGGCACGCCGACGAGATCGGCGTGGCCTTTCTCAATGCCGAGCCGGCCGCCAAGGCGCCAGCCGCCGACCCCGGGAGCCGCCTGGCCGAGCTCGAGGCCGAGAACGCCAAGCTGCGCAAGCTGGTGGACCAATTGCGGGCAGAGCTGCGCAAAGCCAAGGCCGAGTACGCCAGCCTCGATCCCTAAGCTTTCTCCTTTCCGACTGGTCAAAATCGCGGACTTCAGGCATAATCCTGTTGCGCGGTGACACTTTTCCAGGGTGAGCCCTTGTGGCAAGACACACCCAGGGAATGGGCTGGAGATTCAAGCGTGGCTGAATCCTCCAAGGGCTATCGCGCCCTTGCTTATCTATTCGCCTTTTTGGGACTGCTCCTGTTCGTCAATGCCGGCTTGGCGGCGGACGAGCGACGGGTGGCGCTTGTCATCGGCAATGCCGCTTATGAGACCACTGCCGCCCTCGCCAATCCGCGCAACGATGCCACCGACATCTCGGCAGCCCTGAGGCGCCTCGGCTTCGAGGTGGTGGACGGGCAGGATCTCTCCAAACGCAGCATGGAGCAGGCGCTGGGGCGCTTCTCGCGCATCGCCCAGGGCGCCGACGCGGCCGTGGTGTTCTATGCCGGCCACGGCCTGCAGTACCAGGGTCAGAACTATCTCGTGCCCGTGGACGCCAAGCTCGAGGACGAGTTCAGCTTCACCTACGAGATGTTGAAGCTCGAGGAAGTGCTCATCGCGCTGGAACGCGCCAAGGGCGTGCGCATCCTCATGCTCGACGCCTGCCGCAACAACCCGTTTGCCGAGAAGCTGTCGCGCATGCTGTCGCGGACGCGCGACTTCGGCCTGTCGCGCGGGCTCGCCAAAATCGACCGCACCGAGGGAATGGTGATTGCCTACGCGACGCAGGCCAACCAGGTGGCGGCCGACGGAAGAGGCCGCAACAGCCCGTTTACCGCCGCCCTGGTGAAGGAGATCGAGGAGCCGGGCATTGAAGTCGCGACGCTGTTCCGGCGCGTGGCGCGCACGGTCAATAGCACGACGGGCGGCCGCCAGACGCCGGAGCTGTCGCTGTCGCTGCTTGGCGAGTTCTATTTCAACAAGTCGGAGACCGATCAGCAGGCCTGGACGAGGCTGCGCGGTTCAACCGACTCCAAGGCCTACCAGGACTTCATCGCCCGCTTCCCCAACAGCTTCCTGGTCGACGACGCGCGCGTCCGCCTCGACGGGATCAAACGCGAGCAGCTGGCGCGCGAACAGGCGGAGCGCGAGCGGCAATTGAAGGAAGAGCTCGCAAGGCTCGAACTGGAACGCAAGAAGGCCGCTGACGAACTTGCCATGCGTGACAAGGGCGAGCGCGAGCGCGTGGCGCGCGAGCAAGCGGAACGCGACAGGCTCGTCCAGGAACAGGCGGGGCGGGAAAAGTCAGCGCGCGAACAGGCGGCCAAGAGTGCGGCTGGCGAAAACGAGCAGCTCGCCAAGCTGGAGGCGGAGCGGCGCAAGCTCGCCGACCAATTGGCGGCTCGCGACCGGGCCGAGAAGGAGCGGATCGCCAACGACCAGGCGGAGCGCGACAAGCTCGCGCTCGACCAGCGCAAGCGCAGTGAGGAACTGGCCAAGCTCGAGACCGAGCGCCGCCAGGTGCTCGAGCGCTTGAGCGTGCTGGAGAAGGAACAGCGCGAGCGTGCCGAGCGCCCCGATCCGTCGCTGCCGCGGCAGGAAGCGGCACTTCCTCCGCAGGACGCGGCCAAGGACGTCCCCGTGAAGCCGATGGCGCCGGCGCTCTCCGGCGGCAAGCTGGTGGCAGCCATCCAGGAAGAGCTGAAGCGGGTCGGCTGCTTCGCCGGCAAGGCCGACGAGAAATGGACCGGTGCCGCGACGACGCGCTCGGTGGCCGAATTTGCCAAGCATGCGAGCCTTACGGCGCCCGACCTGCCCAGCAACGATTTCCTCGACGCGCTAAAGAGCCGGCAGGGCCGCGTTTGCCCCATTGTGTGCTCGGTGCGCGAGGTGGCGCGCGGCGGCGTGTGCGTCGCCAAGACATGCCCGGCGGGCGAACGTCTCACGGCGGGCGGCGACTGCGTCGCACCGCCGGCCAAGGCCCCGGCGAAAGCGCAAGCGGCGGCGCCGCCGCGGCGGGCCGAGCCGGAGGCACGCGCCGTGCCGGCGCGGCCATCAGGGGGTGGCGGAAGCGGCGCGCGCTGCTTCACCTTCCAGGGCAAGCAGTTCTGCGAATAGCGGACGCGAGCCGGATGATGCGCTTCAGCGAAGAATCGCGCGATCCTTCGGGATTCCGCACGCCTTAGTCCATGCGGCGACGCACCGAATCTCGTTTGTCGGCGGCCAGGAACTCATTGGCGAAATGATGGATGGCGCCCCACGAGGCGACCGTGGCAAGCGCAAGGGCGCCGTACAGCACGGCGTGGAGCGGCGGGCTCGCCAGCGCCCGCTCAGAGGCCTCGGCGCTGTTCATCAATATCGACAGGCACATCGAGAACGAAACGATGCTGGCCAATAGATTCAGCAATTTCCCAAACGCCGGATTCATGGAGCCCCCTTCGCATCAGGCAGGTATTGTACAAACGGCGACGTTTCGCGATCCCGCGCATTGATATTCCGCATGATCCTGTTCGAAACCCACCCACACTTTTCGAGATGGCGCACCCGCGCGCTGAATGACATGGCCTGGCCGACCCTGTCCAGCACATCGCCAAGCTTGGCCACGGCGGCGTCTTTCGCGATGACTTTGTCCGAAGGCCGCGCACACTTTTCGGGATCAGGCGCTAGTTGCCGCGGCCGAACAGAGCCTCAGCGTTGCGGTAGGCGATCTTCTCGGCGACCGGCTGCGGGAGCTGCGCCAGCCAGGCGCGATAGCCCCGCATCAGTTCGCTGTAGCTCGCCCAGCGCTCGTTGATCCAGGTGTCGGAGCCGAGGAGGAAGCGGTCGGGATGGCGCGTGAAAAGATCGCGCCACGCGGCGGTGAGGCGATCGCCACCCTCGACGATGCCGCCGCGATAGGACAGCTCGCAGACAAGGGACGGATGCGCGGCCAGCATGGTGCTCACCGTCTCGACGGAGGTGCCGAAGCCGGTGTGGGCCCAGACAATCTTGGCCTTGGGGTTGTGGCGCATCAGCGTCGCGATGCCGGCCTCGTCGGTGTGCGCGTGCAGCCACAGACCCCGCTCGACCGCGAGATCGACAAGGCGGCGCATCTGGTCACCGCCAGCCTCGGCGGCCGAGAGATGGAATTCGCCGATCCCCACATAGGGGCGACGCGGCAGCTCCTCGACAATGAAGGCGAAGTTCAGCGGGTCCTTGAACCAGGTCTCCCGGTCGCCTCGCACCTTGTACGGGCGCAGGAACGGCACGACCCAAAGGTCGCCCCTCGCCTTCGCGTCGAGCAGCTTGTGGGTGCCGGCATTCGGCCGGCTGTTGGCGAGGATGCCGCGCACGTTGTTGCTGCGGAACAGCTCGAGCACGCGCTCGAGGGGGAAAGTGGCGAACGCTTCCTCGTTGTAGTGCAGGTGCGCGTCGAAGATCGGCATGTCGGCGGCGCGTGCCGGGAGCGCGAGCGCGGCCACGAGCGAGGCGGCGAGGACGAGGCGGCGCATGGGAGGCTCATTCGGCTGTTGATCGGCGGCCGATCATGGATCGGCTTAGCCATGGATAGTCAACAGGCGATGGCCCGGCCGCCATTCGCGCAACGCCGCGTAGATGTCCCGCGCCCCCGATGTCACCGACGCGGGTCGCTCGCTGGACGCCGCGCCGCGCAGCCATCCCTCATAGGCAAGCGCTTCCTCCACCGCCTGCGTGGCCAGATCGACCAGCCGGTGGTCGGCCCAGGTGAGCGCCGAACTCAACGCCAGGTCGGCCTTGAGCCAATGGCCTTCGTTCTCCGCCCCAGGGTAAAGATCTTGGCGGATAAGGCCAATGGCCTGCTGGATGCCGTTGACGACAGTCTCGCCGGCGGCGGGCAACTTGAGACGGATGAGGCGGGTCAGCGCTACGTCCATACATGTTGGACGCGGCCGGTACGGGTTGGTTGCAGGACTGCACGCGCTTGCTGTGCGAGCGTTAGCGGTGGGTTACCAACAAGCGTCGCATTTTTTATAATTGCAGCCTGTCTGGACCTCCGCCCCATGTCCGAAGGGGCGGCCGGAACCCGCACGGGTGATGCATGAGCACGAACACTTTGGATTCCCTCGCGCGCCTCCATGGCGACCTCTTGGCCGCGTGGAACAGGCGCGACGCCGCTGGGATGGCGAGGCTCTATACGCCGCAAGGCGGGCAAGTGGGCTTCGACGGCAGCATCGCCAATGGGCCCGATGAGATTGAAGCGCAGCTTGCACCGATTTTCAGGGACCACCCGACCGGGCGCTTCGTCGCCAAGGTGCGCGAGGTGCGTGCAGTCGGCGACGGTGCGGCGCTGCTGCGCGCCGTCGCAGGCATGATCCCGCCCGGCAAGGAGGACATCAATCCGGCCCTCAACGCCATCCAAGGTCTGGTCGCATCGCGCGGTGGGGATGGCATCTGGCGCATCGAACTGTTCCAGAACACACCGGCGCAATTCCATGGCCGGCCGGCCGAGCAGGAGAGGCTCACCGAGGAGCTGCGGCACCTCGCCAAGGCAGAGCGCGGGCGGCCGGCATGAGGGCGGGCGCGGGAACGCATACACTCCCAGTTAACGCCGGCTTGCTAGAGCCATCTCGCACGAGGGCGCGATGGCCGACGGGAAGGCGCTGGAAGATCTGATCTGGAGCTTGCTCGCCGCGCTCGGCGCGGCGGTCGTCGCCGGCTTCCTGCTTCTCGGCCTGTCGCTGGACTGGGCGAGCGCGGCAAGGCCCGTCTTGGCCGCCTCCGGCCTCATGCTGCTCAGCCTCTATTATCGGCGCCGCCGCGGCGAGGAGCGCATCGGCGCCTCGCTCGTCGCGCTGGCGCAGCTCGTTCTGTTCACCGCGCTCGGAGCGCTGCTGTCGTATCAGCTCGGCGCGCTGAACCGGCCGCTGTGGGACGACGCCTTCTTCGCCTGGGATCGCGCCCTTGGCCTCGATTGGCGCGCCTATCTCGCCTTCGTCAACGACCGCCCATGGCTCGGCACCCTCTACACGCTCGCCTATCAGAGCCTCTTCCCGCAAACGGCGGTGGTGATCATCGCGCTCGGGCTCGGCGGCTATCTCGCCCAGTGTCGCATGTTCCTGGTCGCCATGATGATCTCCGGCCTGGTGACGATCGTCATGTCGGGTGCCATGCCGGCCTTCGCGATGTTCGCGCATCTCAACCTGCAGCCAAGCGACTTCGCCAATCTCGATCCGGCGGCGGCCTTCGTGCACGTGGCGCCCTTGAAGGGGCTGCGCGAGGCGACTCTCACGACGCTCTCCCTCGACGGCATGGAAGGCATCATCACCTTCCCGAGCTATCACGCGGCGCTCGCCATCGTGCTCGGCTGGGCGCTGTGGCAGGTCGCGTGGCTGAGATGGCCGGGTGTCGTCGTCAACGGCCTCGTGGTGGCGGCGACCCCTATCGACGGCGGCCACTATTTCGTGGACGTGTTCGCCGGCGCGGTCATCGCGGCGCTCGCAATCGCGGCGGCGCGAAGCCTTGCTGTGCGCAACGCGCAGGCCGAGCGGACGCTGGCGCAGCGCGCCTAGTCGCCTCAAGGTCTCAAAAGGCCGAGTAGGCCCCGTCGATGACGAAGCGATCGGCGGTATGATACGATGATAGCCCGCTCATCAGATAAACGGCGATACCGGAGAAGTCGCTCGTCTCGCCGAAGCGGCGCACCGGGATGCGCGGCAGGTTGTTGGCGACGAACTTGTCGTTGGCGAACAGCCCCTCCGTCATGTCGCTCTTGATCCAGCCGGGCAGAATGACGTTGGCGGTGATGCCGTAACGCGCCAGCTCGACCGCCAGCGCGCGCACCAGCGCCGTCACCGCCGCCTTGGTTGAGGCATAGTGCTCGTTGCGCGCCGTGCCCATGATCGACGCCAGGCTCGAAGTGGCGACGAGGCGCCCGAAGGCATCGCCCCTGGCGGCACGATCCACCATGTGGCGCGCGGCGACCTGGAAGACATGGAAGACGCCGTCGAGATTGGTGGCGAACATCCGCCGCCATTCCTCCTCGGTGCGGTCGACGAACGAGCGGCGCCCGCCGCCGCCGATGCCGGCATTGGCGAAGCAACCGTCGACACGGCCGAAACTCTTCAGCGTCGCCGCGAAGGCCTCCTCCAGCGAGGCGCGGTCGGTCACGTCGCAGCGACGCGCTTCCGCCCGGCCACCGCCAAGCGCCGCAAGCGTCGCCAGCGCCTTCTCGTTCTTCTCGGCATTGCGGCCCCAGATCGACACGCCGCAGCCCGCGCGCACCAAGCCTGCCGCCATGCCAAGACCGATGCCGCTATTGCCGCCGGTGATGATCGCGACGCGCCCAGCGAGATCGAAATCCTTGCTCATGCTTCCCCCCAACGCTATCGGCACGCGCCCTATAGCATCCCGGAGGGTCTCCGGAGCAACAGTCGGCGCCGCGCAGCCTTCGCCTCACCGCCGATAGGCGCAGGTCTTCGGCCCGACATGGCCGTCGAACTCCGGCTGGCAGCGTCGGCCGTATGCCGAGCCATAGTAGCCGCCGCGATAGCCGTAAGTGCGGTAGGAGTAATAGGTGGGCGCGTAGCCATAGTAACCGTAGTGCCGCCGCGCTTCGGCGGCTTCCATCGTTGCCGCAAGCAGCGATGCCGCCGCGAGGCTGGCCATGAGGCTCTTCTGCAGTATCGGCATGTGACTTTCTCCTGACAGCGAGAGTTTTGACGGAAAGCTCCCGCATTGGAAGCGACATCTTCCCTCGCCATGACCGTCAAGCGTCGAGCGAATGAGGGCGAGGGCGCTCTTCCGTTTCGGCTCCGATAGGTGATGCGTGCGCGACCCGCGAACGTCCCGCATCCTGACGCATGTGTGTATCGGGCATTCACCTGAGAGCCGCGCGGCTAGAATTGAGGGCCTCCCGAGGGAGAGCCCTCAAACTCATAAGCCCCCGGTCCGCCCGACGCAGAACACATCGGGGCACATCCGCTGACCTTGGGTATTGTTGCGGATCTTATCGGCACATACCACAAGTCTGCCCGGACGAGTGAACCGCTCCAGAAACACAACTCGCGTGAACGAAGCGATCTCGCACTTCAAGCCGTCGACGAGTACTTTTTGCTTGCCATCCTCTTCGTCAAATACGTACTGCGATTCTCGGCATTCACCATTCTCCACATCATCGCAGCAGTTTTTTCCGTTGTTGCCTGTTTTCTCAAGCAACTCCTCGATCACGCCTTCTTCGTGCAGCTCACGGTGTCGGTAGCCTCGGTAGGAAAGGCGCCGCTCTTCGCCGATCTTTCTAGCATCGCCCACGGGATACTTTGGCTTTGGCTTCATCATCTCTTTGCGGTCTTCGTACCACTTTCTCATCGTCGGCGATTTGAGGTGATTCTCATGCTGTGCCGAAGCGCTGACCGCACAGAAGACGAGTGCGATGATTGCAATCATGTTTCTCATCGCTAGCTCAAGCTTTCGCCGTGCTTTCCTCTGAGTCGAACAGCGCGATGCCGTCGCTCGCTTGATGCAACTGCAGACAGCGTGCCGCAGGAAACCAATATTCACGCGCGTTGACCCTCTGTGACATGCAGCGCCGCGAGGCGCCCCGCGACAAAGTGTTGCCAGCGAGCGCTAAAATCAACCGCAGCGACCCCCAATCGTTAGGTACTTGTCTCATGGCGACCCCGGCAGGACTCGAACCTGCGACCTACAGCTTAGAAGGCTGCTGCTCTATCCGGCTGAGCTACGGGGCCAGCAGTCTGCGGCATGGAGCTGCCGGCTGCGACTTCTCGAGTTCATGCGTCCAATGGTCCATGCCCGACGCGAAACGTGAAATTGTCGGAATAGGATTTGGCCGCGGCGCTTCGGCTCCTGCGGCTCCACCACCCGGTAGGGGATGCCGTTCCGCTCGGCATAGGCCACCGCCTCCTCCTGGGTCGTCGAACCAGAGCCTGACCTGCTGCGCATGTCGGCCGAGGAGGTCCAGCCCATCAGCGGCTCGATCTGGCGCGGCTCTCCGGCTCGTACTCCAGCAGCCATTGCTTGGTCCTCGCCTTGCCGGACTGCATGGCGGTGCGGGCGGGCTTGTAAATCCGTGCGGGCATCGTCGGCTCGCCTCAGTCGAATCGCGTCAGGCCGAGTGG
The DNA here is from genome assembly GCA_963812775.1 of uncultured Alphaproteobacteria bacterium. Classification (GTDB taxonomy): domain Bacteria; phylum Pseudomonadota; class Alphaproteobacteria; order Rhizobiales; family Beijerinckiaceae; genus CAWEWH01. Next base: position 592,253 of record CAWEWH010000007.1, on the reverse strand, counting down.
TCGGGGCAGCAGGATTTGAACCTGCGACCCTCTGCTCCCAAAGCAGATGCGCTACCGGGCTGCGCTATGCCCCGAGGCCGGTTTCAGGGGGGTTGTCTAGGGATTTGAGCCGGCAAGCGCAAGTCCGCCCCACCCGGGCCCCGTCTATTTCGACCGGCCTCTGATCTCGCCCCCGAGGATCGAGGTCGCGTAACGCATGATCTCCCTCACCCGCCTCTCCTTCTGCGCACCCTCGTTAAGGAGCGAGTTGGCCCGGGCATGGCGCTCAACGTCCTGGGGCGTGACGGCAAGCTTACCGGCCGCGAGATAGCCAATGATGCGCAACGCCGTGATCTCGGTGTCCAGCCGTTCGAGTGCGCCGGCGAGTTCCTCGAATGCCGCCGACTTGTCCGGCCGCGGATCGCGCAGCAGGAAGGCCGCTTGCTTCAGCGTGTGCATGGTCTCTCCACGATGACGCGGAGCGCGCGAGCGGCGCGCAATCGCGACGGCCAAGGTCGTTGATTTCGGGCTAGAGGGCGCAATCCCCGCGGAGCAGCCGAGGGAAGGACCCGCGTGGCCGGTCCCGGACGAACTCCGTTGACCCGTTGCCTGACGGGATGCGCTCTCGGTTCACAAACTTGGCCGGCGCGCCTCGCGGTCCTCCCGGACCTCTCGGACCTCTTGCGCCTTGGCCTTCGGATCGTCTTTGTGGCGACCACGCCTCCACTGAACAGCCGCCAAAGCGAGAGTGGCGCCGAACAAGCCGACGACGACCACGTCGATGCCGAGCCACGCCCAGCCGCTGAAGCCGCCGGCGTGGTCGGTCGGGGTGCGGCTGTACCAGAGCGGGAAGGCGGTCAGCCAGACAGCCACGAAGGCGACGAGCAGGATGGGCAGAAGAATCTGGGGCCGCATCAGCCGATGCGCCAGACCGCTGCGGTGGGCCAACGTTCGCTCCCTGACACGACTATTTCACTAGGGAGAACAAGGGCGTGCCGACGATTGTTCCGGGCGGCGCCGCGCCGCCCGCCACCCCGCATCGCCTCAATGTCGAATTCGTCCGCCGATCAGTACGACGAGCGCGCCCACTATGCTGGCCATGGCGGCGGCCCCATAGGCGAGTGCGTAGCCACCGCTCGCATCATAGATGACGCCGATGAGCGCCGGCCCGCCCGCCACGCCAACCATGGAGATGAGCTGGTTGATAGAGTAGATGCGGCCATAATCGCGTGCCCCGAAAGCGTCGGCGAGCAGCAACGACTGCAGGATCAGTACATTGCCGATGGAAAGGCCGAACACGGCGGTCGCTGCGACGAAGCTCGCCGGCGCCGGCGCCAGCCCCATGCCGATCAGCGCCAGGCCCTGCACGCCCATGACGATCGGCGCGAAAGTGCGCACCTTGACGGTCTGCATCAAGAAGCCGCCCAAAAGGCGCCCCGCGACGCTGCCTCCGGCCAGCACCGCCACGGCGAGCGCCGCGATGTCGAGACCGGCGCGCTCGGCAGCGAGCCGGTAGAGATGCATGATGGCGCCGACCTGGGCGCCGGATGCGAACACGTAGGCCAGGGCCACGGCGTGAAAGAAGCGGCTCCGGCGCGCTTCGGCGAAGAGCACGCCGCCCATGGCAGCGCGGCTGCCGGACGCGGGCGCCGCAGCACCGTCGGGCTCGAGGCCCATCTCTTGCGGCCTCCCCCGCACCACCGTGACGGCGAGAGGCACGATGCCGACGAGGAACGCAAGGGCGATCCAGTTGGCCGCCCCGGCAAGGCCCCAATGCCGGATCAGCAGCGCCGAGAAGGGCGTCAGCACGATGCCGCCGAGCGACAGGCCGAGGGAAGCGACCGCCATGGCAAGCGGCCGGCGCACCGTGAACCAGCGCGACACGATGGTTGTCGTCGGCACCAAGCCGCAGCCGCCATAGCAGAGGCCGAAAACGACGTGGAAGGCGTAGAGCTGCCAGGGCGCCGTCAGGTAGGCGAGGCTGGCGAGTGCCAGCCCGCCGGCCGTCGCGCTGACCGTGATGACAAGGCGGGCATCGAGGCGATCCATGAGAACGCCGGCGAGAACGCCCGACAGGCCGCTGGCCACGAAGAAGCAGGCGGTAGCCCCGCTCGCCAGGGAGACCGGGAAGCCGCGCTCACGCACGAAGGCGTCGAGCAGAACCGACAGATTGTAGAAGGTGAGGCCAGACCCGACCGTCAGAATGGCCGCGATGGCGAGGACGACGTACCAGCCGTAGAAGATCCGGCCGGAGCTTTGTGCCGTCATTTGTCGCGCCGCACCGGGCGAGCCGACAGCCTGCGCGCCGGCGCCTTCTTCTCCCCGCCCCTCACCGTGTCTCCAGCTTGGCGCATTTGCGCAATCCGAACATCAGGCACTCCTCGCTCTTCACGGCGTCCCGAAGATTCATGATCAGCCAAAAACCAGCGATGACGACAACAAGCGCAAGGATGATCGCCGCGAGGTTCACGGTCATGCGATGTTGCTCGTCATCATCGGGTTGGCGTTCGCGTTTGGCCATCGCGCCAATCGTCTAGCGTGGGCGCACGACCGCGCCCGAAAGCCGCGTCATTTCTTGGCGAACATGGGGTGCTCGACCTTATCGCCAGCTTTGGCGCCGATGCGCGCCGCCGCCCCGGCATTGAGCTCAAGCACCGCCAGCACCGGTTCCCCCGACGGAATGACGCGGGTCGAGAACGGCTCGGTGTGCTCGGCGATCCGCGCAACGGTGCCGTCGGCGCGGATGAAGAACATGTCGAGAGGCATGACGGTGTTCTTCATCCACATCGAGATGGGGGTCACCTGCTTGAAGTCGAACAGCATGCCGCGGTCTTCCGGCATGTGGCTGCGATCCATGAGACCCTTGGCGCGCTCGTCGTCGGTGCGCGCCACCTCCACGTGGAAGACGTGCCGGCCACCGCCGGCGACGATGGTGAGATCCTCGAGGGACTGGGCGCGAGATGAGCCTGGCGCGAGGAAGAGGGCAAAGGAAAGGGCGGCGCAGGCAAGGGTTGCAACGAAAGACGGACGAACGATACGCAAGGGGAAGCCTTCAGTGCGAGACGGGCATATGGCCACCGTCGGCAGGCCGGACTTCCGACGCCATCAGCCCTTTGGGCCCATTGCCGTAGCGGACCAGCACCTGCTGGCCCGGCTTCAGCTCCATGAGACCATAGCGGCGCAGCGTCTCCATGTGAACGAAGATGTCGGGCGTGTTATCGCCGCGCGTGAGAAAGCCGAAGCCTCTCAAACGGTTGAACCATTTGACAACGGCCCGTTCGAGCCCGCTGGTCGGCACCACGGCGACATGGGTGCGCGGCGGCGGCAAGTCGGCCGGGTGAACGGCGCCGCTCTCGTCAAGGGAAATGATGCGGAAGGCCTGCAAGCCGCGGGCCTTCTTCACGGCCTCGCAGACAATGTGGGCGCCCTCGTTGGCTGTCTGGTAGCCGTCGCGCCGCAAGCAGGTGACGTGCAGGAGCACGTCGGACAAGCCGTTGTCGGGCACGATGAAGCCAAAGCCCTTGGCGACATCGAACCATTTGATACGGCCGGAAATCTCGACGAGCTCAAGCGGCTGGCCGTCTTCGGCCTTCAGCTCCTCGCGAGCAACAGCCCCCCGACCGGCCGATCGTGGACCCGACTCTTTCGGGCCAAAATCGCCCGCGCCGAAATCGTCAGCCATTCTACCCACCGCCGAATCGCCGCCGCGATTTACTTGGCGAAGATAGCATCGCGTTGGCGTCCGAAAAGCCCGAAAGCGCCGGCGCCCCCAGGAACTCCCGCAAGAAGCTTGAGGTGTGCGATGAAGGTCACAGGCGGGCGAACGCCGGCCGCTACTTCGCCGGTTTGCTACATCGCTGGGGCGAGCGGCGACAGCACGGTGCCAATATCGGCGTTGATGACGAGGTCGGCGATCTGATCGAGCGGCGTCGGCTCGCGATTGACGATGACGAGGCGGGCGCCTGCATCCTTGGCCACGACGGGAAACCAAGCCGCCGGCTGCACGACAAGCGAGGAGCCGATGGCCAGGAAGAGATCGCAGTTGAGGCTAAGTTCCTGAGCGCGCTGCATGGCGCGCTCAGGCATTGCCTGCCCGAACGAGATGGTGGCGCTTTTGACGATGCCGCCGCAATCGACGCAAACGGGCGGCTCGCCATTTTCCTCGAACTTGGCCCTTATTTCGGCCAGCTCCCGGCGCGCGCCGCAATCGAGGCAGTGCGCATAGGTGCCGTTGCCGTGCAATTCCACGACCCGGTCCGCCGGCACACCGGACAGCTGATGCAGGTTGTCGATGTTCTGGGTGATGACGCCGGGCATCTTGCCGGCCGCAACGAGGCGGGAGAGCGCCATGTGGCCCCGCCCCGGCTTTGCGTTCGAGATGACCGGATCCATCGCGAACTTGCGCCGCCAGGCCTCGCGCCGCGCCGTCGGGCTCGACACGAACTCGCTGAACTCGATCGGCTGGTTCTTTGTCCACAGCCCACCGGGGGAGCGGAAGTCGGGGATGCCGGACTCCGTCGAGATGCCGGCCCCGGTGAAGCCGACCACGGCGCGGGCCGCCCCGACGAGGCGAGCCAGCTCATCGCATTGCCGGCGGGCGGCGAGGTCGAGATCCATGGCGGTCATCGCCCAACAATGGGCAAAGAACGCCGCCCCGACAAGATGCCGAGCCATTCCGCCCGGCGCTTGCCGAGCCGGGCTCGCACTTCTATATGTCGCCGCCTTGCGGCAGTGGGTTGCCGCATCGCGGCATGTGCCGTCCCGCGCCCATCGTCTAGCGGTCTAGGACGTTGCCCTTTCACGGCGAAAACAGGGGTTCGAGTCCCCTTGGGCGCGCCAATCTCCCCAAGGCGTCCCGCCCTTCGGCGTCGCCTGGGGGTGACCCCGTCAGAGATAGTCGTACACCACCTCGCCAAGGCCAAGGGTGAGGTCGGCAATATAGTGGCTGCCCGAGATCACTTCATGGACGGGGAGCCGCGCCACGTCGCACATCGCGTGCTCGAACAGTTGCAGCGCCGCCGGCCCGGACCAGGCGCCTTTCAGATGCACGTCCTCCATATAGTAGCGCACCAACTCGCAGATGCGCGGCGAGCAATCCACATGCGGAATGATCTTGATCATGAAGGCGGGCTTGGCCATTGCTTTGGCCAGCGGCCCCAGATCGACCTGGCGGTGCTTGTAGCCCATGGTGCCGACAGCACAGAGGACCGAACCGTAGTGCAGTGTCCCGACCAGGGTCTCCTGCTCGTGCGACAGCTTCGGTGTCGCGAGCTTCTTCGGAAAGCCCCAGATCTCGCGCCCGCCGGCGATGGGCGAATTGTCGTCGAGATACATGGCGTGCACATAGCCGCCTTCCTGCACCTCCCCCGAAGGAGTTGTGAAGCGCACGGGGATCACCTGACCGGTTTCGGTGTAGTCGCCGAAGCCGGTGGAATCGGGCATGCGGATGAACTCATAGGCGACGGTATCGCCGACGACCTCCAATGGCTCCGGCACCACGGCGCGCAGGACCTGCGGGTCGGTGCGATAGGTGATGACGACGAATTCCCTGTTGTAGAAGCGGTATGGCGGGCGCGGATAGGCGGGATCGTTCAGCGGCATCGCGAAAGCTTTGGCGCGGACATCGGCGATGTTCATGATTGTGTGCTCGCTGTGAGAGGGGCGGCGGCCTCCGCTCCACGCAATTGCCGAGCCAGGCGTGGCAGTGGTCAGCACCGGTCCCCGCCACCCCTGCCGTGTGCCGGACGAGGCATGACAAGGTATAATGGCCGCGAAGCGATAGCTACACGGCTCGGGCGATGCCGATGACCAACACCTCGCATGCTGGCGCAGACGAACTGAGAGACCGCATCCTCGATACGGCGCTCGCGCTCGCCGAGGAGAAGGGCCACTGGTCGGCGGTGCGCCTGCACGACGTGGCCGACAGGCTCTCGCTATCACCTGCCGCGATGCTGGAGCACTACCGCGATCTCGATGCCGTCGCCGACGCCTGGTTCATGCGCGCCCTCAAGGCGCTGGCGGGAGGAAAGTCGGCTGGCTTCATGGATCAACCGGAGTGGCGGCGGATCGAGATTTGCCTGCTTGAATGGTTCGACACGCTCGCCCCACACCGCAAGGTGAGCGCGCAGATGCTCAAGGGCAAGCTGCATCTGTCGCATCCGCATCATTGGGCGCCGATGATCTTCAGCCTGTCGCGGACGATCCATTGGCTGCGCGAGGCGGCGCGCCTGCCGGCCGAATATGGGACGCGCCAGGCCCGGCGCGAGGAGGTGCAATTGAGCGTGCTGTTCGTCGCGGCCCTCATCGTCTGGACAGGCGACGACAGCGCCGGTCAGGCGCGCACACGGCAATTCCTGCACCGCGAGTTGCGGCCATTCTTCTAAGGCTGCGGCGTGAACCCGCCGCGACCTCAGCCGGCCGCGAGAGAGGATGCGGCCGTCGCTGTCTCACCAGGCTTCAGCGGCATGCGGAAGGTGAAGCGCGTCTCGGCGGGCGAGGACGCCACGTCCAGCCTGCCGCCATGCGCGCGCGCAATGGCCGACGCAATGTAGAGGCCCAGCCCCAGGCCTTGCTGGCGCCCGCCCGTGCTGCCGCGGAAGAACGGCTCGAACAGGCGCTCGCGCGTGCTCGCCGGGATGGGATCGCCTTGATTGACGACCGCCAGCTCGAAGGAGCCGGCCGCCGTCGCCGCCTGAACGATGACCGGCTTGTCGGGCGCGCCATGGGTCATGGCGTTGCCCAGAAGATTGGAGAGGAGTTGCGCCACCCTGGCGCGGTCGCAATCGATCTCACCGCCCAGTGAGAACTGGCGCACGATGATCCGGTCAGGCCATGCGGCGCGAAACTCCTCGATCACCTGCTCAAGGATCGGCTCGAGCCGTGCGTTGGCGGTGCGCTCGACCAGAACCCCGGTGCCCAGACGGCTGCGCGCGAAGTCCAGCACGTTGTCGATGAGCTCCGCCATCCTCGTCACGCTGTTCTGCACCAGCGTGAGGATGGAGGTTCCACGCTGCCCCAACGGTTCCTTGCGCAGCAAACGCGCGCCGGCGTCGATGGCGGCAAGCGGATTGCGCAGGTCGTGCCCAAGCACTGCGATGAACTGGTCGCGCAGCTCTCCGCCCTGCCGCTCACCCAGCAAGGCCGCCTCGCTCACCGCAATGCGTTCCTGCGCCTTGAGGTGGAAAGCGATGAGGTCGGCGAAGAGCCGGAACATCTGGACGACCTCGGGCCGTTTGAGACGGGCCGGCCGCGGATCGATGGCGCAGAGCGTGCCGAAAAAACCGCCGTCCGGATCGACGATGGGCATCGAAATATAGCTCTGAAAGCCGTACATGGCCGGAGTTGGGTGATCACGATAGGCCTCGTCCTCGGCGACGTGGTCGATGACGACCGGCTGGCGGCAGGCTCTTATCTCGTTGCAGATCGTCGTCTCGACCTTGAGCTCGCCGCCGGGCTTCAATCCGAACGCGATCTCGTCGAGCACGGCGCAGGCGACCCAGCGATCCTCCGTCACTCTCGCGACGGCCGCGAAGCCCATGCCGGTGGTGCGGCAAACGACTTCCAGAATCGTCGGGACCGCATCGATGCGGGTGATCGTCGCCACATCGTCAGAAATGGGCTTTGTCATGGGGATATCCGGCTGGAATATTCGCGGCAGCGTAGTTGCGCGACAGGATCGCCGCAATTGTGGACGCCCTGTGTCCGATGCGCACGGCCGCGGCTGGACAGACGCCGAACCATGCCTTCCTGGGACTCACGCACCAGCGTTACTTGGGCGTTGTCGCCGAGTTCTTCAACACGCCACCGGCATGCAGGACGATATCGCCGGATCCGGCAATCGTCACCAGCTTGGGGCGCTGCTTGCCGCTGCTTGCCAGCGACAGTTCAGGCGTCAATGCAGCCAGAATGGCATTCGTCGAGGCGCCGCCGGACGAATTCGCGAGATGGTCGATCTTCCTCAGAAGCAACTGGGTAAACGCGCCACCGCCCAGGCTGGAGATTTCCAATCCGAATTCGTCGTCTTGCGAAGCCGCCATGACCTGGAGCGCCGCGGTTCGGGAAGTCCCGATAGCCGGCTCGCCGCCAGGGTCGCCCAAACCGACGGTCCCGTGGCAACCATCCAAGACGATCAGCACGTCACCGCGTGCCGAAGATGCCATTCCTGCAACGAGTGCCGGGAGGGTGAGCCCGTTGGCAAGTTCTGCGATCCGGAAGTCGAAGGTCGGCAGCACGAGGACCGGTTTCGAAGCTGATTTGTTAACGTCGGTCGAGCGGAAGGTCATCCCCGCGTAGTAGATCACCAGCAGATCATCCTCAGCGGTTGCCGCTGCTGCTGCGTCGAGCGCCTTGTGCACACCAGAGAGCGTCGCGCTCTCTCCCGTCAGGAGCTCAGTCCTGAATCCCAGGGTCTGAATTTTCGCGGCAAATGACGCAGCATCGGACGCCGCATAGGCCAGGCGGGGAAAGGTCTCTTCCTGCGGCCAATCAAGCCCCACGGCCACCGCGCGGCTGGTACGATAGGAGCGAGGCGTGGCTGGGGCTCTGATCAGCGCATTTGTCTTGAAGGCCGCTGCTGCCAGCTCGGCGACCTGCCGTCCCAAGATTTCGAGTTCGGGCGACCACCGGGTCGTTCAGCTTTTGGCCGCTGCGCGTGAGGGCAGCGGTCAGGGCGCCTGAAAGATCGTCGAGGGTGGCTTTGTCCAACTCGGGCGGCTTGGGTGGGTAAACTTTCGAGCTCTGTGGTTCGACGGTGAGCAGGCTGAAGCAAATGAAGACCCGACCATCCTTGCCTTCGGATCGCACCACCCGGGGCTGGTAAAGAACGGCGAGCGCCCCTCTCGACGTGGCCGTGAGTTCCGCCGACTTGCGATCCTCCAGATAGGCATCTAGCCGCACGACAGCGGCGTCCTTGCTGAAGGAGTGCAAGGCGGCCTGGACTTGTTGCGCGAACAACGCTTCCAGCTGCCGCTGATCATCACGCTCAAAGCGAGGAACAATGAGAGCAATGCGCTCGTCGCTCGCAACCGGAGCGTCCCGTGGTCTTTGAATCCAAAGAACCAATGTCACCGCCGCTATCACGACGGCGGCCGTCAGAAACAGCCGATCGCTCAACGCATCCGTATAACTTCTGAGGCCCTTGGCGTAGTAGACGCCAAAGAAGGCCAAGCCAATCGCCAGGATGGCCGGCACCGTTTCCGCTGGAAGATGTTTGAGAGTCTGCTCCCAAATCTTGTCCATCTCTCGCCTCGGAAAATCAACGTGATGCAAATTTGCGCGGCGCGCCCAACGCGCGGAATGTTGAGCAATTCAATAGGCTGGAATCTGTGGGTCAACCAGTGATTGTGCGCACACTTGAATGCTATTCACACGCCGGGAAGGCGGCCGCCGTCGTCATTCGCAATATTGCTTGCCGTTGAACACGAAGCACTTCGCGGACCCGGCGGGAGCCGAGCGCTGGATGGGCGCGGCGACGACGCGGCGCGCCGCCCTGCGCGGCGCAAAGGCGCGTTGCGCGCTCGCCACGCACAGCCGGCTCAGATCGGGCGCCGCCACGGGCTTCCAGACGGCGCGCCCGCCGTCCAGCGCGCAGTTCAGCATCAAGGCGCGCTGGGCACAGACATAGGCGCCCTCGCTGTAGGATCGGCTGGCATAGATGCAGAGCGGTGCGCTCGAGCCGGGGCCCTGCGCTCCGAGGCCGATGGGAAGCATCACCGCACCCGCCGTGACGGCCGCAAGAACCAGCCTAGCGCATGGCCCGATCAACAACCCCTCCCCTTGCCATCCCGCCCGCCGGGGGCGCGAAGCCGGCTAGACCAGTGTGCCGAATTTGAAGTTCGCTACGTTGACTGGATCAGCTAGCTCGCGAACTTCAAATTCGAAAAGCACACTAGAATCAATCTCTTCTAGTGTCGCTTATGATTCCGAAATTCGCTCCGAGGACTCCATCGATATGTGGCGAATTTCGGAATCGCGACACTAGCAACCATTTCGCGCCATGCGAACCACGGCCACCGCAGGGTGGCGTGAAAGCTGGCCTTCGGCGGGGCAAAACCTTATGCCTCAACGACGTAGGGAGGCGAAAAATGCAGAGCCGTTGGTCGGAGACCGATGCCAAGGCCTTGGTGGCCCGGCTTGCCGCCGACGGCGTCGGCGAGGATCTGGGGCTCAGGGTCTATACGACCCGCCTCCTCGGCCAGGACCCGCGCCTCGTCCTGCATGGGGGCGGCAACACGTCGGTGAAGACGACAGCCCGCGACCCGTTCGGCGACGAGGTCGAGGTGCTGTGCGTCAAGGGCAGTGGCTGGGACATGGGCACGATCGAGCCCAAGGGGCTGCCGGCGGTGCGACTTCAGCCTCTCAGACGGCTGCGCAGCTTTGCGGCGCTCAGCGACGAGGAGATGGTCAATGTGCAACGGCTCAATCTTCTCGACAGCGCCGCACCCAACCCGTCGGTCGAGACGCTGCTGCACGCCTTCCTGCCGCACAAATTCATCGACCACACGCATTCCACCGTCGTGCTGGCGCTGACCGATCAACCCGACAATGCCGCGCTCTGCCGCGACGTCTACGGCGCACGCGTCGGCTATGTGCCGTATGTCATGCCGGGCTTCGCCCTCGCCAAGCTGGCGGCCGCTGTGTTCGACCGGAATTCCGATGTCGAAGGGCTCGTGCTGCTCAATCACGGCATCTTCTCGTTCGGGGCAACGGCGCGCGAGGCCTACGAGCGGATGATCGACCTCGTGACGGCGGCGGAGCGCTACATCGCCGGCAAGAGCCGGCGCCGCGTCGCAGCCGTGCCGGCGGCTGATGTGGCGCCGCTCGCCGATGTGGCGGCAACATTGCGCGGCGCGCTCGCCGCGCCGCGCGGCGATGGCGACTGGCAGCGCGTCGTCCTCGATCATCGCGGCGGCGACACCGCCATGGGCTTTGCGGGCGGCGCCGAGGCGGCCCGCTATGCCGCGCAAGGGGTGGTGACGCCCGATCACGTCATCCGCACCAAGGGCAAGCCGCTCATCGTGCCGCGGCCGCCAGCCGGGCAGCTCGACCAATTCCGCGCGGCGGTGGCGGCGGCGGTGGCGGCCTTCCGGCGCGATTACGACGAATATTTCGCGCGCCACAACGCCCGCCAGGCGGTAGCGCGCAAGAAGCTCGACTCCACGCCCGCCGTCGTCCTCGTACCGGGCATCGGCTTCTTCGGCGTCGGACGAGGCGGCAGTGACGCCGCCGTGGTGGCCGACGTGGCCGAAGTGGCGGCGGAGACCATTCTCGATGCGGAAGCTCTCGGCGCCTTCCGGCCGATTGCCGAAGCCGACATGTTCGAGGTCGAATACTGGTCGCTTGAGCAAGCCAAGCTTGGCAAAGCGCAGCCAAAACGCCTCGCCGGCCAGGTGGCGCTGATCACCGGCGCCGGCGGCGCCATCGGCCGGGCCACGGCGGCCGCCTTCGCGGCGGAAGGCGCCGACCTCATCGTCGCGGACCTGCGTGCCGCGGCGGCCGAGCAGACCGCGCGGGCGATCGGTGGCTCCGCGCTGGCGCATGCTTGCGACGTGACTGATGCGGCGGCGGTGCGGGCGCTCTTCGACGCGGCGTGCGCGCGCTTCGGCGGCGTCGACATCGTCGTGTCGAATGCCGGCGCGGCCTCGACGCACGCGATGGCGACGATGCCGGACGAGCTTCTGCGTCGCAGTTTCGAGATCAACTTCTTTGCGCATCAATCGGTGGCCCAGAATGCCGTGCGCGTCATGCGCCTGCAGGGCACCGGTGGCGCTCTTCTGTTCAACGTGTCGAAACAGGCCGTGAACCCGGGCAAGGATTTCGGCGCCTATGGAGCCGCCAAGGCCGCCCTGCTGTTCCTCGTCCGCCAGTATGCCCTCGAGCACGGCGGCGAGCGCATCCGCGTCAACGCCGTCAACCCGGACCGCATCCGCAGCGGCCTTCTCGATGACGCCATGATCCGCGCCCGCGCCGCCGCCCGCGGCGTCTCCGAGAAGGAGTACATGTCGGGCAACCTGCTCGGGCTTGAGGTGAAGGCCGAGGACGTGGCGCAGGCCTTCGTGCGCCAGGCCCTGGCGCTGAAAACGACCGGTGACGTGACCACGGTCGACGGCGGCAATATCGCTGCGGTGCTGCGCTGACGACGGCCGATACATGAGACCCGGCGAGCAGAGCGCTGTCCGGTTCACGGTCGTCGCCGCGGCAGCGCTCGCTCTGGTGTGGCTTGGCGATGCTCTGATCTACGTGGTTCTGCCGCTGTACCCCGAGGCGTTTGGCATCGACATCGCCGCCGTCGGTATCCTGCTGGCGGTCAATCGCGTCATCCGCATCGTCGGCTACGGTTGGGTAGCCCCGCTGTCGCGCCGCTTTGGCGCCAATGCGCTTGCGGCCGGCGCCTGCGCGGCCGCGGCAGCATCGACCATCGCGTACGGCGTCGCGACCGGCTTCCTGATCCTGCTCGTGGCGCGTCTCGCGTGGGGCGCCTCCTACGGCATCCTTTACCTGACCAACATGGGCTACGCGTACGGTGACGGCCACGGCGCAGGCTGGCGGCTGGGCCTCAACCGGGCCGTCAGCTCCCTCGGCCCAGTCCTGGCGCTCGCGGCTGGCGGCTATCTGGTGACGATGGTGGGGCCGCAGCAGGTGTTCGTGATCTACGGCGTCATCGGACTTGCCGCTATCCCGCTCGCTCTGACGCTGCCGGCACTGCGCGGGCCTGACGCAACTGCTGCCGCAGCAGCGAGCCATCGCTGGTCGCCAAGCCCGCTCAATCTCTTCTTCTTCGTGATCGGATTTGGCGCCGACGGCGTCTTCACCGCCACTTTGTCGAGCACGCTCGCGGGCCTCGCCGATGCGTCGACGGCGCTGATCGCGGCGGGTCTTCTCCTCGCCGCCCACCGGCTGATCGCCGTCGCCTTGGCCTTGACGAGCGGCGTCTTTGTTGACCGATTTGATTCAGAGCAGCTGATGGCCTTCTCGGCCGGCGCGGTGGCGGCCGCACTTGCGCTGATCGCGTTGGGCCACATCTATCTCGGCGCCGCGATCCTGCTGCCATCGCGGGCGTTGCTCGCCATTGTCTGCCCTGTCGTCGCCGTCCGCCGTGCGCCGGGCAACCGGATCGCGGCGATGTCAGCCTACGCGACGTGGAGCGATACCGGGCTGGCGCTGGGGCCGCTTGTCGGCACGCTGACCCTGGCGGCGGTCGGGGTCGCGCCGACATACGCAGTGCTGGCAATCGCAACGGGGGGCGCCCTTCTCGCCCTTGCCTTGGGCCACAAGCGCCGGGGCTAAGGGCCACCGTCGGCCAACCGGAGCTAACCTCCGGATCAAACTATTGACAATGCACGATAAATGACGACGATACGGGGTCAGCAGTCGCAAAGTACCGTCCAACGCCCTATATATAGTGCCAAAGGAGTCGCCGATGGACGTGAAGCTGCCCTTCGACCGCGTTGCCAAGCAGGAAAAGGCCCGCAAGAACGCCGAGGAAAACCGCAAGAACTGGGAACTCTACCAGCAGGATAACCAGCGTATCGCCGAGAATACGGCGCGCCTGCGGGCGTTGAGGCTGGCCAAGGAAGCGGCCGACGCGGCTGCCGCGGCGGCTCAGGCAGAACGACGGCCCGTTCCCAACACAAAGGTCGCCGCGAAGGCGAAGGTTGCGGTCGCGCCCAAGCGGCAGGTCGCAGCGGCGCCCAAGCGCAAGGTCGCGACTGCGGCCAAGGCCAAGGCGCCCGCGCCGAAAAAGCGCGCCCGCGGATAGCCGGACTTCGATTATTCAGCCGATGAATTGCACGCCGACGCGGTTGGCGCGTTTCCACGCCACACGGCAATGGCGCTGGGTCGGGTCGCTGGCGACCCGCAGAGCGAACTCGTTCGGCAAGCCCGCGAGGCTAGCGAGCTCGAGGCAGGCGCCGCTGGAACTCGTATTGCGCACTGTGCAGTCGATGACCGAAGAGCCGCCGTTGAAGACGATCTTGGCGCCCTTCAGCGCGCGCGTGCGGTGATGCTTGCGATGCTCGGGCCCCCGCGGCTCGGTCAGACCCGGAAGTTGCTGTTTCAGCAGTGCCATGACCGCACCCTCGTCCCAAAGATGCCCCCATCGCAACCATGAGCCACGGCCCTTAACATAGGCTTGCCGAGGCGTGGCGCCTTGTCTTTTGTCAAATTGCAGCGATTCCGGCGGGTTGCATTGTTCAACGGGAGCAGCGGCGGGACCGCCTTCAAGGCGTGACCGGTACTATATCGATGAGCCTGAGGTCGGCACGCTCGGCCCCGCCCCAGCGATCGATGCCTAGAATGCCGGCGGCATGCACCACCCTGCCCTTCGCGGCCATCAGGGCCTCGCCGAGCGGCTGGCCCGCCGCCCGGAAGGCGATGCCGCCGATGATGGCGCCGTCGCCGCTCTTGAGCCGTATCCGCAGATGGCCGCCGGCCAGCTCGATCGCGTCGACGAGGAGATGCGACGGAAAAGCGAAGACAGGCTCGGGGCTGCCGGCCCCGAACGGCCCGGCCTGCTCGACGAGCGTCACTAGCGCGGCCTGCGCGCCGCCGGCCGTGATGATCGCATCGACGAAGAGCGTGTCGCCTTCCTCCGAGGCCGGCGCGCCAGCGAGCCTGTCCCGCATGAAGGCCGTGAAGGCCAGCAGGCCGCCCGCCGGTAGCGTCACGCCGGCCGCCATGGCGTGCCCGCCACCCTTGAGCGCGGCGCCCGCCGCGACGGCGGCACGCACGGCGCGGCCGAGATCGATGCCGGCCACCGAGCGGCCCGAGCCCGTCGCGCTGCCGTCCGGATTGAGGGCTAACGCGAAGGCGGGGCGGCGGAAGCGCTCCTTCAGCCGCGCCGCCACGAGGCCGAGGATGCCCGGGTGCCACGCCGCCGACGTGGCAATGAGAACGGGCGCGTCGGGCTGACGCGCCAGCGCCGCATCCGTCTCCGCCACTGCCTCTTCGAGCGCCGCCTGCTCGATGACCTGGCGCTCACGGTTGAGCCGGTCGAGCTCGGCGGCGATGCGCTCCGCCTCCAGATCGTCGGTTGTGAGGAGCAGCTTGGCGCCGAGTGCGGCGTCGCCGATGCGGCCGCCGGCATTGATGCGCGGGCCGAGCAGAAAGCCGAGGTGCCAGCATTCCGGCGGTCCGCGCAGATTGCTCACGTCGAGGAGGGCGCGCAATCCCGGGCGCCCTCGCTGGCGCATGATGCGCAAGCCCTGGCGCACGAAGGCGCGGTTGAGGCCCTCGAGCTTCACAACGTCGGCGACGGTCGCCAGCGCCACGAGATCGAGATCGGCCAGCAAATCGGGCTCGCGGCGCCCCTGCCAATAGCCGCGGGTCCTGAGCTCGCGCGAGAGAGCCACGAGAAGGAGAAACACAACGCCTGCCGCCGCGAGCTGTCCCTGGCCGGAGAGATCGTCTTGCCGGTTGGGATTGACGATGGCGACGGCCGGCGGCAGCGCCTCGGGCGCCTGGTGATGGTCGGCCACGATGGTGTCGAGGCCGAGACGCGCCGCTTCGGCGAGCGGCTCATGGCTCGCGGTGCCGCAATCGACGGTGACGAGTAGGCGCGCGCCAGCCTCCTTCAGGGCGCGTATGGCTTCGACATTCGGGCCATAGCCCTCGATGATGCGGTCGGGGATGTGGACGAGATAAGGCACGTCGCAATGGCGCAGGAACGCGGCAAGCAATGCTGCCGAGCAAGCGCCGTCCACGTCGTAATCGCCGAAGATCGCCACCGTGTCGCGGGCGACGACCGCATCGGCAAGGCGGCGGGCGGCGGCGTCCATGTCGGCGAGGCGCGAGGGATCCGGCAACAGATCGCGCAGCTTCGGCGCCAGGAACACCGGCACGTGCGCGAGCGGCACGCCGCGCCCGGCCAGGACGCGGCTCAGGATATCGGGCACGCCATGCGTCTGGGCAATGGCGAGGGCATGGGTGAGCGCATCGGCGCCGCAACGCTCACGCCAGACTCGGCCAAGCGCCGAGCGCTCGACACCGAGCAGCGCGCGTTCGTCAGGCTTGCGGAGGGCCGAATCGGTCATGGGGTATTTTAGACCAGGGTAAAACGACGGGCCGAGGGCGATTCATGTCATTCCCGGCCGAGCAGCGAAGCTTGCGAGGGGAATGGAATCCATCCCGCGAACTCCTGGGTCCCCTTCCCTCGCCGTGCGCGGTTAAGTGGCTCGCCGGGGATGACATCCTGCCGCTATTGCAGCGTCTGCAACAGGCTCTGCATCAAGCGGGCGCGCGGCAGGATCGACGAGACCAGCGCGTATTCGTGCAGCGTATGGGCGCCGTCGCCGTCGATGCCGAGGCCGTCGAGGGTCGGCACGCCGAGGACGGCGGTGAAGTTGCCGTCGCTGCCGCCGCCGGTCATCGGCACGTCGTCGAGGGTGATGCCGAGCCCCGTCGCGCATTGCCTGGCGTGCTCGAAGAGCCGGGCGGTCTCCGGCGACTTCTCGTAGGGCGGCCGGTTCATGCCGCCCTCGACGGAAACGAGCACGTCGGGGCCGATCGGCTTCAGGCCGAGGATGGCGGCGGCGAGGCGTTCGCCGTCGCCGGCGTTCCTGACGCGCAGATCGACCGTGAAGGAGGCGTGCTGCGCCACGACGTTCTCGGCGGTGCCGCCCGACACCAGCCCGACATTGGTGGTGATGCCGCGCTCGTAGTCGGTGAGCGCCTCGACCTTGAGGATCTGCTGGGCGGCCTCGCGGATGGCGCTGCGGCCGTGCTTGTGGCGCGTGCCGGCATGGGCGGCGCGGCCGCCGACATGCACGGTGAAGCGGCCGACGCCCTTGCGGGCGGTGACGACCTTGCCGCCGTCGCGCGCCGGCTCTGTGACCAGCACATAGGCAGCGCGGCGGGCTTCGTCCTCGATGATGGCGCGGGTGCTCGGGCTGCCGATCTCCTCGTCGGGCGTGAACAGATAGGTGACGGGAAGCTGCGCCAGACCGCGCTGCGCCACGCGCCTGAAGGCCGTCAGCGCAAGGTAGGCGCCGCCCTTCATGTCGTAGACGCCGGGACCATAGAGCCGATCCTCGTCGCGGCGCACCACCAGCGGCCCCTCGATGGTGCCGACCGGATGCACGGTGTCGAGATGCGACAGGATGAGGACGCCGAGTCGATCGGCGCGCGGGCCGGCGCGCGCCGCGACGATGTCGCCGAGGCCGTCGCGGCCATCGAGACGCTCGATGGCGACCTGCGGCGTCGCGAGCTCGCCGGCCACCAGATCCATCATGCGGTTGACACCAGCCTTGTGATGGGTCGGGCTCTCGACGCGAGCCCAGGTCGAGATGGCGTCCACCATGGCGTTGAGGTCGAAGTCGTCCATGGGCTCCATCTTAGCTCACCCGAGCCGCATCATGGCAATTCCCCCGACGATGAGAAGTGCTGCGACGATGCGCACGGGGCCGAGACGCTCCTTGAGGAAGACGGCACCCATCAGGATGGCAAACAGCACGGACGTCTCGCGCAGCGCCGCCACGACGCCGATGGGAGCGCGCGTCATGGCCCACAGCGCGATGCCATACGATACGGCCGAGAGGCCGCCGCCGAGAAGGCCACGCCAGGCGTGTTCGCGCACGAGCGTGGCAAAGCCTCCCCTGAGCTGCCAGACCGCAACGGGAAGGAGCAGCACGACGGTGCCGACGAACTGCCAGGCGATGTAACCCACCGCCGAGCCGGAAAGCCGCGCCCCCTGCCCGTCGGCCAGCGTGTAGGCGACCACGATGGCGATCATGGTGGCGATGATCAGCGCGGTCATGGCGGTCATGCCGTGTTTCAACAAGGCCTCCCCCGCCAGGCCGACGATGCCGAGGCTCACCAGCACCACGCCCACGAGGCCGCCGGTCGTCACTGGATCCCCGAGCCAAGCGATGGCGAGAAGCGTGGTGAACAGCGGCGCGCCGCCGCGCATCAGCGGATAGGCGACGGAAAGGTCCGCCTTGCGATAGGCGAGACCGAGCACGACGAAATAGCCGACATGGATGACGCCCGAGACGAGGAGGTAGGGCCAGCTTGCCGGCGCCGGCACGGGCAGGACGAGCGCCACGGGCAGGCAGAGGAGCGCGCCGCCAAAGGCCACCGCGAAGGACGTCTTCAGCGGGTCGCTGCCGCCGCGCACCAGCGCGTTCCAGGTCGCGTGCAGGAAGGCGGCGGCCAGGACGGCCGCGAGGGTGTCGAGGGTGAGGGACAAATCTGACGACGGACGACGGACGACGGATGACAGAGGACGGAGGACGAATACGGCACCGGTTCTAATCTGTCCTCGGTCGTCTGTCGTCCGTCATCAGATTCAGCCGCGCAAAATGAAAGCGATAGGTCTTGTCCGCGAAGGTCATGTCTTGCGGCTCGACCTTGGCGACGACGACGGGTACCGGCGCCCCAAAGTCGGGCCCATCGGCTACGAAAGTATGGAACTCGCCGTCCTCACCGCACGGGCAGACGCCAGGCGGCAATGCGGCGAGAAAATCGTCGTCGTAAGCGCGGCCGCAGAAGGAGGCGTCGAGATACCGGTCGTCGGTGGCGACAATGATGGGCCTCATGCCGAGCGCGACAATCTCCTGCGCCAGCGCAGCGCGAGGTGAATGCCACAGCGGCAGGTGCGCTTCGATGCCGAGGCGGGCGCACATCTTGTCGATCCAGTCGCGATGCGACTGAAGGTCGATGTCGCCGAACACCAAACCGATGATCCCCTCGCCTTTGAGCGTGGCGATCGTCTCGCTGAAGACGCGCTCGTAGTCGCCCCAGGCGGCGGATGGCGCCACGAGCCTGAGACCCAGCGCGTCGGTCTGCGCCTGCATGACGGCGCGCGAAATGCCGTGCGAGCGGGTCGCCTCGCCGGTCTCGTCGAAGAAGGCGACGAGCGTCGTGACGTGAAGCCCCGCGGCGCGGGCGCGGTGGAGTGCCAGGCAGCAATCCTTGCCGCCGGACCATGAGACCGCGAGGGTCATTTGGTTCTGACCGCGCACATCCGCGCCGGAGCGGTCGCGCGGGCCCCGGAATGACAGCGCCCCTAGAACGGGATGTCGTCGTCGAGGTGGCCGCCCGCGCCTGCCGTGGCCGGACGGCGCTCCATCGGGCCTGAGCGCCCGAACTCGCCCGAGCGGCCGCCGGAAACTTGACCGCCGCCGTAGTCGTCGCCGCCACCGCTGCCCTGAGCGGAGCCGCGGCTGTCGAGCAGGGTCAGCTCGCCGCGGAAGCGCTGCAGCACGATCTCGGTGGAGTACTTCTCCACGCCCGTCCTTGTCCTGGTCCACTTGCGGGTCTGCAGCTGGCCCTCGATATAAACCTTCGAGCCCTTCTTGAGATATTGCTCGGCGACCTTGCCGAGGTTCTCGTTGAAGATCACCACCCGGTGCCACTCGGTCTTCTCCTTGCGCTCGCCGGTCTGCTTGTCGCGCCAGCTCTCGGACGTGGCGACCGAGAAGGTTGACGACCGGATCGCCCGAATTCATGCGCCGCACTTCGGGGTCGCGGCCGAGATTGCCGACCAGGATGACCTTGTTGACGCTGCCGGCCATGCCGACCTCCTCTGCAATGGCCCGCGATCATAGCGGGCCCCTTCCGATGACTCCCATGCCGCCTTGCCCCGCGGCGCCCTTGTCCACAGCCGATGCTGGGCAGCGGCGAGACCTTGGCAGTTTGTTCTCTTTATGTTCTTATCGCGACGAGTCGCAAAAGGCAAGGCCGCGTCGCACAATCGCTGACATATATTGACCCGGGCACGCGTTACGCCCGGGGCTGAGCCGGTGCGAAGCCGACGCACGCAAAAGAGCACGCAAGAACGATCCGGATCCCGACATGGCGCCCCCCGACGACCTGTTCGACCGCTCCAAGGCCGCCCGCAACGCCCGCGACCAGCGCGTCATCGCCATCCGCGGGGCGCGCGAGCACAATCTGAAGAACGTCGACCTCGTGCTGCCGCGCGACAAGCTCGTGGTGTTCACGGGGCTGTCGGGCTCCGGCAAGTCATCGCTCGCCTTCGACACCATCTATGCCGAGGGGCAGCGGCGCTATGTGGAGTCGCTGTCGGCCTATGCGCGGCAGTTCCTGGAGATGATGCAGAAGCCGGACGTCGACCAGATCGACGGCCTGTCGCCGGCCATTTCCATCGAGCAGAAGACCACCTCACGCAATCCGCGCTCCACCGTCGGCACGGTCACCGAGATCTACGACTATATGCGCCTGCTGTGGGCGCGCGTCGGCATCCCCTATTCGCCGGCCACCGGTCTGCCGATCGAGAGCCAGACGGTGAGCCAGATGGTCGATCGCGTGCTCGCCTTGCCGGAGAAGACGCGGCTGTTTCTGTTGGCGCCGGTGGTGCGCGGCCGCAAGGGTGAATACCGCAAGGAACTGGCCGAGTGGCTGAAGAAGGGCTTTCAGCGCGTCAAGGTCGACGGCAAGTTCTACGAGATCGCCGAGGCCCCTGCCCTTGACAAGAAGTTCAAGCACGACATCGACGTGGTGGTCGACCGCATCGTGGTGAGGCCTGATATCGCCGCCCGCCTCGCCGACAGCTTCGAGACGGCGCTGCAGCTCGCCGACGGCATCGCTGTCATCGAATACGCCGACGAAAAGGATTCCAAGGGCGAGGCCAAGCGCCTCATATTCTCGCAACGATTCGCCTGCCCGGTGTCCGGCTTCACCATCCCGGAGATCGAGCCGCGGCTGTTCTCGTTCAACAACCCCTATGGCGCCTGCCCCACCTGCGACGGTCTCGGGCACGAAATGCGCATCGATCCGATGCTGGTGGTGCCGGACGAGACGCTGACCTTGCGGGGCGGCGCCGTGGCGCCGTGGTCGCGCTCCACCTCGCCCTATTACGGGCAGACCCTCGAGGCGCTCGCCAAGCACTTCAAGTTCGCGGTGACGGCGCGCTGGGCGGACCTGCCCGCCAAGTGCAAGAAGGTCATCCTCTACGGCACCGGCGAGGAGCCGGTGCGCTTCGCCTATGACGACGGGCTGCGTTCCTACGAGGTGAAGAAGCCGTTCGAGGGCGTCATCGGCAACCTGGAGCGGCGCTTCAAGGAGACGGAAAGCGACTGGGCGCGCGAGGAGATCGGCCGCTTCATGTCGGAGACGCCGTGCGAGGCCTGCAAGGGTTTTCGCCTCAAGCCCGAAGCGCTGGCGGTCAAGATCGCCGACCGGCATATCGCCCAGGTGACCGAGCTTGCGGTGCGCGAGGCGCGCTCCTGGTTCGAGGCGCTGCCAAAATCACTCAACGCCAAGCAGAACGAGATCGCCGGGCGCGTGCTGAAGGAGATCAAGGAGCGGCTCACTTTCCTGCTCGATGTCGGCCTCGAATACCTGACCCTGTCGCGCGCCTCCGGCACGTTGTCGGGCGGCGAGAGCCAGCGCATCCGCCTCGCCTCGCAGATCGGCTCGGGACTGACCGGCGTGCTCTACGTGCTGGACGAGCCGTCCATCGGCCTGCACCAGCGCGACAACGAGCGGCTGCTCGCCACGCTGAAGCGGCTGCGCGACCTCGGCAACACGGTGATCGTCGTCGAGCATGACGAGGATGCCATCCTGCAGGCCGACCATGTCGTCGACGTGGGGCCCGGGGCCGGCGTGCATGGCGGCGAGATCGTCGCCGAAGGCGCGCCGGGCGACATCATGTCGAACCGCAACTCGCTCACCGGCCAATATCTCACCGGCGAGCGGGCTATCGACATTCCGGGCAAGCGCCGCAAGCCGAGCCCCGGCCGCCAGCTGAAGCTCGTTGGGGCACGCGGCAACAACCTGAAGAGCGTGACGGCGGAGATCCCGCTCGGCACCTTCACGTGCATCACCGGCGTCTCGGGCGGCGGCAAGTCGACGCTCGTTGTCGACACGCTCTACAAGGCAGCGGCGCGGCGCCTCAACGGCGCCATCGAGCACCCGGCGGAGTTCGACCGCATCGAGGGCCTCGAGCAGCTGGACAAGGTCATCGACATCGACCAGTCGCCGATCGGGCGCACGCCGCGCTCCAACCCGGCGACCTATACGGGGGCCTTCACGCCGATCCGCGAATGGTTCGCCGGCCTGCCGGAGGCCAAGGCGCGCGGCTACCAGCCCGGCCGCTTCTCGTTCAACGTCAAGGGTGGGCGCTGCGAGGCTTGCCAGGGCGACGGCGTCATCAAGATCGAGATGCATTTTCTGCCGGACGTTTATGTCACCTGCGACGTGTGCAAGGGCAAGCGCTACGACCGCGAGACGCTGGAGGTGAAGTACCGCGAAAAGTCCATTGCCAACGTGCTCGACATGACGGTTGACGAGGCCAAGGACCTGTTCAAGGCGGTGCCGTCGATCCGCGACAAGATGGAGACGCTGTCCCGCGTCGGCCTCGGCTACATCCATGTCGGACAGCAGGCGACGACGCTGTCGGGCGGCGAGGCGCAGCGCGTCAAGCTCTCCAAGGAATTGTCGAAGCGGGCCACCGGCCGCACGCTCTATATCCTCGACGAGCCGACGACGGGCTTGCACTTTCACGACGTGGCCAAGCTGCTCGAAGTGCTGCACGAGCTCGTCGAGCAGGGCAACACGGTGGTGGTGATCGAGCACAATCTCGAGGTGATCAAGACGTCCGACTGGATCATCGATCTGGGGCCGGAGGGCGGCGACGGCGGCGGCACCATCGTGGCGGCCGGGACGCCGGAGGACATCGCCAAGGCGAAGGCGAGCTACACGGGCCGCTTCCTCAAGGAGGTGCTGTCGCGCAAGGCCGGCAAGAAGCGGGTCGAGGCGGCGGAGTAGTCGGCGCCGGCCTGGTGCCGCACACGACCTCAAACGGCCTGTGACGGCTCGGGGGCCTTCCGCAGCCGCGGGAAGCATGCTTGCATTGCCCGCGCTTAGCTTTGATCTCGAGGAGGGCGTATGCGCGGGCTCAAGGGCAAAAACGCCATCGTGACCGGCGGGGCGAGCGGCATCGGCCGCGCCATCGCGCTGCGCCTCGGCCAGGAGGGCTGCGCGGTCGGCATCTTCGACCTCAATCTCGCGGGCGCGCAGGAGACGGTGACGGCCATCACCAAGGCCGGCGGCAGGGCGACCGCCCAGGAGGTCGACATCGCCGACTTTGCGGCCGTCGAGCGCGGCGTTGCCGCCTGCGAGGCTGCACACGGCCCGACCGACATCCTCGTCAACAACGCCGGCTGGGATCGCATCGTGCCGTTTCTGGAGAGCGATTTCGCCCTATGGAAGAAGGTGCTCGACATCAACCTCAACGGCCCGCTCCACCTGCACAAGGCCGTGCTGCCCGGCATGGCGGCGCGCCGCGCCGGGCGCGTCGTCAACATCGCGTCCGACGCCGGTCGCGTCGGCTCCTCCGGCGAAGCGGTCTACTCGGCCGCCAAGGGCGGCCTCATCGCCTTCACGAAGACGATGGCGCGCGAGATGGCGCGCGCCAACGTTCAGCTCAATACAGTGTGCCCCGGCCCCACCGACACGCCGCTCTTTGCCGCCGTGGCGGGTGGCGGCGAAGCGGGGGCCAAGATCGCCGAGGGCCTGAAACGCGCCATCCCCATGAAGCGGCTCGGCGTGCCGGGGGACTACGCCGGCATGGTGGCGTTCCTCGCCAGCGACGACGCGGCCTACATCACCGGCCAGACGATCTCCGTCTCCGGCGGCCTCACGATGCACGGCTGAACGAAGGAACAACTCGTCGAGCGCAACGCCGCTCTGACCTGCTGCAAGGTGATCAACACCTCTGGCGGCGCGCCGTGGCTAGCGGCCGGAGTGGTGCCTCGAGTGCCGACCGCCGGCCCCTCCTCCTCAGCCCCGTTTTGGTTAATCGTTCGTCAACGGTCTTGGGCGACCATGCTACGGGGCAACATCCAGCTCATTTCATGATCCCGCCGGAATTGCAGGTCGGCTGCGCCTTCTACGAGGTGGACGAGGACACGCTCGCCGCCCGCGCCGAGGTATGGGCGGTCCTGGAGCCGGTGGCGCGGGGCATTCTCGACGCGCACGTCCGCGGTTCCCAACCCCTCGCGCCAGTCGCCCCCAAGGACAGCCTAAGCGGCGATCGCCGGCGGGACCTGTCGCTGGATTGTCTGCGAAGGCTCTTCTGCAACCGGTTCGACACCGCATGGGTGGCCGCAGCCGAAGCGCAGGTGAAGGCGGAAGCGGCCGGCGGCCTCGACGCGCGCTACCGCACGGCCACCAACTCCTTCGTGCTGTCGCGTCTGCAAAAGGAGATCGCCGCGCGACATCGGTGGTCGCACCGAAAGGCCATCTGGCTGACGACCGTCGCGGTGCGCATGCTCGGATTCGACGCGGGCACCGCCATCAACTTTCACTATCGTCACGAGGCAGACGCCGCGAAACGCAAATATGGCGGGCTCGAGGCGGTGGTGAACGAGTTCCGAACGTCCTCCCACACCGCGCGCGCCTCCTTCATGACCGCCATTGCCTCCCTCGGCGACGTCTCGAAGCGGCTGAAGGTGTTGGCGGGATCGGCGAGCGACGAGGTGCAGAACGCCGCTGGCGCCGCCGCGGGCACGGCTCAACACATCCAGATGACGGCCGGGGCGACGGAGGAGCTCTCGTCATCGATCAACGAAATCCACGCCCAGGCCAACCGCAGCGCCGAGCTCGCCAACCGCTCCACCAGCCAGGCCGACCACACCAACGAGACGATCCGGTCCTTGTCGGAGGCGGTGGGCAAGATCGGCTCCGTCGTCGACCTCATCGCCCAGATCGCCTCGCAAACCAATCTGCTGGCTCTGAACGCCACCATCGAAGCCGCGCGCGCCGGCGAAGCCGGAAAGGGATTTGCGGTCGTTGCGTCAGAGGTCAAGTCGCTGGCCACGCAAACGTCGAAGGCGACCGAGGAAATCAGCCGTCAAATCACGCTTATCCGCGAGGGAACGAGCCGGGCGGTCGCCGACATCGTCGATACCGCCAAGAACGTCTCCGACATCGCCCAGATCGCCGAGGCGGTGGCCGCTTCCGTCAACCAGCAAGCCAGCGCAACCGGCAGCATCGCCGAAGGCGCCGCGCAAAGCGCCGTCAACGCAAAGACGCTGGCCGAAGCGCTGGCCACCGTCGAGAACGCCATCGGTCAGACGGACGAGGCGGTGGGCACGGTTCTCGATTTCTCGGAAAACCTGGCGAAGACCAGTGCCGAATTCGATCAAACTTTGCAGCGGCTGTTCGACACCATTGGCCAGGATATCGAGGAATATCGGCGCGCGAAGGGCTAGAGCTCGCGTTCCCGCCCTCTTTCCTTGATCCGGCGCGATGGGCCGCCCCCGCGCGAGCCTTCCCCTTCCCCGCCTCCCGCAACCCTGCTTCGATCCGCTGCACGGCTGAACGAGCTGCGCTCGTGCTCTACCGTTCTCCCGGCGCACATGGTCTTATCCGAAACCGCACGGGCCTTCGGGGCCCCGCGCGGTCGGGCGAGAAACGGCCGTCGCGGAAGGAGGAGCATGGGATGAGGCAAAATGGGCGCGGCTGAATTCTGGCACCCGACCGAGGCCATCAAGGCGGCGAGCAACCTCGTCGACTTCATGGGCCGCAACGGCATTGCCGACTACGACGACCTCGTGCGCCGCGCCGACCAAGACCCGGAATGGTATTGGGACGCGGCCATGACGTGGCTCGATATCCGCTTCGCCACGCCCTACCGCAAGGTGATGGACAGCTCCGCCGGCCCGCCCTGGGTCAAATGGTGCCAGGGCGGCACCACCAACCTCGTCGTGAGCTGTATCGAGAAGCACCGCGGAACGCCGACGCATCGGAAATGCGCCATCGACTGGGCGGGCGAGCAGGGCGGCCGCCGCGCGCTCTCGTACGCCGAGCTCGATGCCATGATCTGCCGCATCGCCGGGGCGCTGCGCTCACTCGGCATCCGCGAGGGCGACACTGTGGCGCTCTACATGCCGATGCTGCCGGAGACGTTTGCGGCCTTCTTCGCCATCGCCAAGATCGGCGCCATCGCGGTGCCGCTGTTCTCGGGCTTTGCGGCCCCGGCCGTCGCCACGCGCCTCGCCGACGCCGACGTGACGGCGGTGTTCACGGTGGACGCCACTTGGCGGGCCGGGCGGCGGGTGGCGATGAAGGCGGTCGTCGACGAGGCGCTGCGCGACGCGCCGACCGTGAAGCATGTCGTCGTGCTCGACCATGGCGGCACCGGGCCGGCGCTGGCCGCCGGGCGGGATCACGATTGGGCGACGCTCGTGGCGCGGTTCCCCGCAGAGGCCCCGACCGCAATCATGGACGCGGAGGCGACATGCCTCTTGGTCTACACGTCAGGCACTACCGGCAAGCCGAAGGGCGTGGTGCACACCCATTGCGGCTTCCTGGCCAAAGGGGCGTCAGATTTCGGCCTGTGCATGGACATGAAGGCGGACGACCGGCACCTGTGGATGAGCGACATGGGCTGGGTCGTCGGCCCGCTGGTGGCCACGGTGACGACGCTGATGGGCGCCACCATCGTCATGGCCGAGGGAGCGCCGAGCTTCCCCGGCGATCCGTTCCGCATCCTGCGCCTGGCGGCCGAGATGGGCGTCACCAATCTCGGCGTCGCCCCGACCTTGGTGCGGCAGTTGATGGCGCAGGACCCGGCCGGCATGCAGGGCTTCGATCTGTCCCGCCTGCGCGTCGTGCCGTCCACCGGCGAGCCGTGGACGCCGGACGCCTGGGACTGGCACCTGCGGCATATCTGCCAGAACCGCGCCGCGCCGCTCAACATTTCGGGCGGCACGGAGATCAGCGGCGGCATCCTGGTATCGACCGTGCTGCACACGCAAAAGCCCTGCGGCTTCTCGACGGTGTGCCCGGCCATGGGCGTGCGCATCCTGCGGGCCGACGGCAGCGAGGCCCCGCGCGGCGAGGTGGGCGAGCTCGTCTTTACCATTCCGCCGATCGGGCTGACGCGGGGACTATGGCGCGATGCCGAGCGCTATTTGGAGACCTATTGGTCGATGTATCCCGACGTCTGGCGGCACGGCGACTGGGCAGTCGAGGAGGAGGACAGCACCTGGTATGTGCACGGTCGCTCCGACGACACAATCAATGTGGCGGGAAAGCGCGTCGGCCCGGCCGAGATCGAAAGTGCCCTGCTCGAAAGCGACGACCTGCTCGATGCCGCCGCCATCGCGGCGCCAGATCCGCTGAAGGGTGTGGCGGTGGTGTGCGTCTGCGTCGCTGCCACCGGCGTTACCCCCAACGCGGCCATGGCGGAGCGGCTCTCCGACGTTGTTTCGGAACGGATCGGAAAGCCGTTCCGGCCGCGCGAAGTGCTGTTTGTCGAGCAACTGCCGAAGACCCGTAACATGAAGACCATGCGCCGTGTCGTGCGCTCGGCCCTGCTCGACCAGGAGCCTGGCGATTTGTCGGCGCTGGTCAATCCGGAGGCGGTGGATTTGATCCGCCGGGCGGCGCGGGCGGGCGCATGATCGTCATTGAGCGCCCAGCGCGCCGTCCGGAAATGCCCCGGGCTTCACGGGTGTCGAGACGAGCCAGAAAGGGAGGTGGGATCATCAGAAAAAGGTCGCCTTCAGCCCTGAAGCCATGGCAGTTTCTTGCTTCCCCATTTAGGCGCGATGGATGACAGTTCTTAACCAACCCCTTCGCGGCGACGCCGCTACCGATAGCCGCGACGCTCGCGAAGAAATCCGCGAGGCGATTCTGAAGTTGTGCTCGCGCTTCGGCGACCAATACTGGCTCGAACGGGATCGCTATGGCGGCTTCCCGACCGAGTTCCACCAGGCTCTGGCGCAAGGCGGCTGGCTCGGCATCGCCATGCCGACCGTCTATGGCGGCGGTGGCCTCGGCATCACCGAGGCGGCCTTGATGATGCAGGCGGTGGCCGAGTCCGGCGCCGGCCTGTCCGGCGCCTCGGCGGTCCACATGAATATTTTCGGTCTCCAGCCGGTCGTCGTGTTCGGCTCGGCGGAACAGAAGCAGCGTTTCCTGCCGCCGCTGATCGCCGGCAAGGAGCTCGCCTGTTTTGCGGTGACGGAGCCCAATACCGGGCTCAACACCACCCAGCTCAAGACCAAGGCGGTGCGCACGGGCGACCGCTACCTCGTGTCGGGACAGAAAATCTGGATCTCGACGGCCCAGGTTGCCAACCGCATGCTGCTGCTCGCCCGCACAACGCCGCTCGAGGAGGTGCGCGACAAGCGCGGCGGCCTCTCGCTCTTCTACACGGCGCTGGACCGCAACCGCGCGGAGGTGCGGGAGATCGACAAGATGGGCCGCAAGGCCGTCGACTCCAACCAGATATTCTTCGATGGCTACGAGATACCCGTCGAGGACCGGATCGGCGAGGAAGGACGCGGCTTCGACTACATCCTGCATGGCATGAATCCGGAGCGCATATTGATCGCCGCGGAGGCCGTCGGGCTCGGTCGCGCCGCGCTCAAGCGCGCCACCGCCTACGCCAAGGAGCGCATCGTCTTCGACCGGCCGATCGGCCAGAATCAGGCCATCCAACATCCCCTCGCCCGCTGCTGGATGAACCTCGAAGCCGCCAACCTGATGATGCTCAAGGCGGCGGACCTCTACGATGCCGGCGAGGCATGCGGGGTGGAGGCCAATGCCGCCAAGTATCTCGCGGCCGAGGCAGGGTTCGAGGCCTGCGAGACGGCGGTGCTGACGCACGGCGGCATGGGCTACGCGCGCGAGTACCATGTCGAGCGGTATCTGCGCGAAATCCTCATCGCCCGCATCGCGCCGATCTCGCGCGAGCTGATCCTCTCGCACGTGGCCGAGCGGGCGCTCGGCCTGCCCAAGTCCTATTGAGGAGCCCATGTGAGGCCGGCCCATGAGAAAATCCAAGGCGAAGACAACCGCGATTAGATCAAAGGCGGGTAAGCCCAAGGCGGCCAAACGCAAGGCCGCAAGACCCAAGGCGGCAAGATCCAAGGCGGCCAAATCAAGGACGACGATCAAGCCGAAGGCGGACACGCCGCGCGCGATCATCAGCCCCGAGGCCGAACGCTTCTTCGAAATCACCAAGCCGCAGCCGTTCGATCGCCTGACGCCGGCTGACGCCGAGCGATACCGGGCGCTGCGTCAGGAGGAGCAGGCGCCGATGGCCGCCCGGCTGCGCGAAACGCTCGTCGACAGCGTCGACAGGCAAACAATCGGCGGCGTGCCGATGGTGATCGTGCGGCCGAAGGGCAGGCTCGCTAGCGATGCCATCGCCTTCTACCTTCACGGCGGCGCCTATTGCTTCGGCATGGCGCTCGACATCGCGTCGATGCTGATGGCGAGCGAGTTGAAGCTGCCGGTCTACTCCGTCGACTACCGCCTGGCGCCGGAGCATCCCTATCCGGCTGCCCTCGACGATGCCGGCAACGCCTATGCGGAATTGACGCGCCGCTTTGATCCCTCGCGCATCGTGGCGTTCGGCGTATCGGCGGGCAGCGGCTTGCTCTTGGCTCTGATGCTCGCGGCGCGCGACAAGCGCCTGCCGCTGCCGGCCGCCTTGGCGGCCTTGACGCCGTGGACGGACCTGACCCTGATCGGCGACAGCTACGCGATCAACGACGGGCGCGACGCGCGACTGACGCGCAAGCGCATGCTCGATAAGACGGCCGCCGCCTACGCCAAAGGGGCCGACCTGAAGTCGCCGTTCCTGTCGCCGGTCTATGGCGACTACGGTGGCGGCTTCCCGCCGACCCTCATCACCACCGGCACGCGCGACCTCTTCCTCAGCGATTGCGTCAGGCTGCATCGCAATATGAAGCGCGCTCGCGTGCCGGTGGAACTCACCGTCGTCGAGGGCATGTGGCATGCCTTCAACGTCGCGCCCGGCGTGCCGGAGGCCGAAGAGTCGCGCGCCGAGATCGCCGCGTTCCTTACCGACGCGCTCGCCCGCCAGACGGCGTCACAAGCGGCCGAATAGGCTACGAGCGCCTGTCTCGCGCCGCCGTCTCGTCCGGCGCGACTGGCCCACGGGGGCAAATCGCGCTAGACTTCGACAGCAGGTCGCGGTTCGACGAGCCAGAACCTTGCGCCACGGGGCTGGAGCGCCAGTCTGATCGCCGATCGCGGCATGAGAGCCGCGGAGGTTAACTATGGCGCAATTTCACGTCATCACCGGCGCTGACGAGCGCATCGCCGCCCCCACCGTTCGCAGCATCGGCATCGCCGATCTCAAGATCGCGCTGGCCAAGGGCCTCGACGATTTCCTCGCCATGCCGAGCCATGTCGTCTTCATCAGCCTGATCTACCCGATCATCGGCCTTCTCCTGGCGCGCGCGACGCTCGACAACGACCTCATGCCGATGCTCTACCCGCTGGCGGCGGGCTTTGCGCTGATCGGCCCGGTGGCGGCGATCGGCCTCTATGAGATGAGCCGGCGGCGCGAGCGTGGCCTGCCGGTCGAATGGAAGCACGCCTTTGACGTGCTACGATCGCCGTCCATGCCGGCGATCGTGGCGCTCGCCGTGCTGCTCACCATCATCTTCCTCGTCTGGGTGACGACGGCGCACCAGATCTATCAGTCGCTCATGGGCGTGGCCGCGCCGAAGGGCGTTGCCGAGTTCGTCCGCGACATTTTCAGCACCGCGTCCGGCCGCATGCTGATCGTGGTCGGCAACGCGGTCGGCTTCCTGTTCGCGCTCGCCGTTCTGGTCATCAGCGTCGTCTCGTTCCCCATGCTTGTCGACCGCGATGTGGGCGCGGCGGTGGCTGTGGCCACGTCCATCCGGGCAGTCGTCACCAACCCGGTGACCATGGCGGTTTGGGGCCTCATCATCGCGGCCGCTCTCCTGGTCGGATCGCTGCCATTCTTCGTCGGCCTCGCCGTGGTGGTGCCGGTACTGGGCCATGCGAGCTGGCACCTCTATCGGCGCGTCGTGGAGTGGTAAGGAGCGGCCCTCGACACGTATTGCGGGGGGTGCTGGACGGGGCCGCCGTGGCGGAGTGAAGACATGTGTGTCTTCAGCGCACTAGCAGCGAGGTCTTAACGCCTTTAGCGTAAAAGTGCGGGTCTGGGATTTGGGGGGTATCATGATGACGTCATTCCGCGCTGCCGCGTTCGCGGGACTTGCTTTTCTCGCCGGCACCGGGTTGACGCTCGCAGCCGACCTACCGTCGGCCCGCTATGCGCCTGTCGCGCCCTTGGCTCCGGCCTACAATTGGTACGGCTTCTTCATCGGCGGCCAGGCGGGCTATGCCTGGGGCGGCGGCGATATCAACTACATCGGCGGCACCGGAGCGTATGCCCTGGACGTGGGAACGGTCATCCCGCTGTCGCTGACCAACGAGCCGCGCGGCTTCCTGGGCGGCGTGCAATGGGGCTCGAACTACCAGTTCGGCAATTGGGTGCTCGGCACCATCTCCGACTATTCCTTCGGCGACGTGAGCCGCAATACGTCTGTCACCCTGGTGGGACCCGGAACCGTTTTCGGCAGCCGCACCACGACCGCCGACCTGTCGCTCGAATCCTTCGGCACCACTCGCGCGCGCCTTGGCTATGCGTGGGACAACGTGATGCTCTATGCCAGCGGCGGCATCGCCAGCGGCCGCGCCGAGGTCTCTCTGATCAATCCGGCGGTCGGGGTGGCGTGCGGAGTGCCGGGCGCCTGCCCCTTCGGCCAGCGCAGCAAGAACCTTTGGGGCTGGGCCCTGGGCGGCGGCCTGGAATACGGCATGGGCCCGTGGTCCGTGAATGTCGAATATCTGCACTACGACCTCGGCGACCGCACGCTCGTCTACGGCGACCTCATTGCGCCCGGATTTCTGGGGGCGCGCGGCGAGTTCTCTGGCGACATCATCCGGGGCGGCATCAACTATCGTTTCAATTGGACGCCGCTCGGCGTGCTGATGGGCAAGGAACGCCTGCAGTAGCGTCTCACGCCGCGCAGCGGTGAACTTGGGGCAAGCTACTACCCAACCATGGGCACATACGCCTTTGATCGGGTGCGTAGAAATCCAATCAACCTCCGGCCCTAAGGCGTTGATCTTGCGCGTGATCTAACCGTGAACCGCGGCCTTTGAATCAAGTGCCGTGAGCCTCGCGCCACGAGGCGCCGGTGTGCAAGCATCCGCACGGCAACGCTTCATTGGGGAGTTTGGGGCAGCATCTGCGCTCCATCGCTTGGATGCTCCCATTGCCCACGCCGCGCCACACACGGCTTCTTGCAATTCTCGCCGTAGGTGCGGTTGCGACGGCTTTCTCCCTGCCGGCCGCGGCACAGGAGAAGCTCGCGTTCTCGGCTGTCGACAGCGATCCGTCGTTCTCTCCGACCCTCGTCACCAGCAGCCCCTTCTACATCAAGATCGCTTATCGCAGCGAACGACCGGTCCGCTTCAGGGTTGACGGCTATCGCGGCGACACGAAGGTCGAGGACGCCGCCATGTACAACCCCGCGCCGCTCTACGCGGCCGGCAGCGGCGAAGCGCTGGTGTGGATCACCTATCGCAACCCGACGCGCCTCGACGCGCTCGTTGTCACGGCTCTCGACGACAAGTGGAAGCGACTGTCGTCGCTGCGCGTCCCCGCCGACGCGACGTGGAGCGCGGAGGGTCCCCGCGGGGTGCAGCGCAGCGCATGGGCGGCGCGGCTCAGCGCGGCCCAACAGCAAGCCGTCTCGAAACCTGAAAGGGGCGGCGCCCCTTCTCCCCTGTTCGATCTCGTGGGGCTGGCGATCATGCTGAGCGTCCCGGCCTACTTGATCTTGCAAGCGGCGCTGCCGCTGCGCCTGAGAGGCGGCTGGCGCAAGGCCGCACTGGTGCCGCTCATCGGCGCCATACCGGCGCTGTTCCATGCTTTGACGGGGCTGGCGACCGGGTCGAACATCTGGCCGCTGATGCTGATCCTGTTCTCGTTCGTCGCCAGCCTTTATCTCGTCGGCCTCATCGTCCTCAACGCCGTGACGAACGCCCGGCGGGCGGCGCAGCCGCAGGCAGGCTGAGGCCAGCACGTGCGGGGAAGCGGCCCAGCCCTAACGATGTGCTAACGGGCCCGCCGCCAAGTCCCCGATCCGCACAAAGCTTCCTTGGCAAGTTTAGGCGCATTTTAGCGACATCTCGAAGGTGTCCGTCATGCGCGGTCTCAGACATCTCGTCCTTTCTCTTGGGCTGCTCGCCTCGCTCGGCACTGCGTCCGGCCGCGAGGCCGCTACCTTCCAGCTCGTCAACAGCGACCCGGCCCTGGCCAGCACGCTCGGCAAGGGCGAATGGCTCTGCCTCAAGCTCGCCTATCGCAGCGACCGGCCCATCCGCTTCCGCGTCGAGGGCTACAAGGCCGGGCAGCGCGTCGATGACGGCGCCTTTCACAGCTCAACGCAGCCGCATGCCGCGGCTGCCGCCGGCGAGGCTCTCGCCTGGGTCGCCTACCGCGAGTCCGCGGCGATCGACGAGATCCGGGTCATGGCCTGGGACGCGCTCTGGCGTCCGCTGGGCACGGTATCGAAACCAGTCAACGTCGCCTGGCATGACGGACCCGGCGTGGCGTCGCGCGCCCCGTGGGTCGCGCGAATGGTCCAGGCTCAGCAGGAGGCGGCGACGCGCCGCGCCGGCGCGCCCGGTGTCCTCTCCCAACTCATCGGGCTCATGATCTTCCTCAGCGTGCCGGCCTATTTCGTGCTGCAGGCTGGAACGCCCTTCCGCTTCTCCGGAGGCTGGCGCAGCGCCGCCTTCGTGCCGCTCCTCGCCTTCGTGCCGGGCTCCCTCTACGGCTTCGCGGCTGCCGCGCACGGCTCGAGCATCTGGGCCATGCTGGTGATCTATTTTGCGCCGGCCGCCTCTCTTTACCTCGTGGCGCTCTTGGCACTGCACGCGCTGGCGAGCCGGCCTCCTGCCGCCCAGGAATTGGCGCCCCGCGCGGCCTAACCTAGCGCAAGGCGTCCTCGCACCCCTCTTCGATCTCGCGCGTGATTGCTTCGAAACCGCGCACGCTCTTCCGCTCAAGACCTGTCGTCTCGGCTGCTCCGCAAGCTCGCTCGCGTCGGCGCAAGCGGCGGCGGCTGGCCCGACCGGCCTTATCGCTGACGCTGATCAAGAAGATCGTGGCCGCGCTCAAGGCGGGCGAGGCGGCGCCCGCCGCCTGAGTCGCGTCCCCCGATTGAGACTTGTCAATGCCGGCCGCCGCCCCATTCGCATGATCGCGGCGAGCCGATGCAGCATGGACACAGCGCGGCGCGAGCGGCGCATTTCGCGCATGATCTTTGGCGAGAAATCTGCAATCTTGCTGAGGCATGCGTCAGCGAGTTGGGGGGCCACGTGAACGCACCAATTCCATTTCCGTCGCAGCGCGCGAGTGTCGATCTCTCGGGCAAACCGCTCACCGAATGCCTGAACTTCTGGGCCGGCGACCTGCGCCGTCGCGGCCTTGTGGCGGAGGCCAGCTATCTTGACGCCGCGGTGGCGGTCATCCGTCACTACGAGAATGCCGAGGCGGCGCGGGAGAAGCCGCGCGAGGAAGCGGCCGCCGCCGAAGCGTCGGGCTAAAACCGACAATTGCTTCCCTCGCCGAGTTGACTCGCGATGTCGGCCCGCGGCCAAGCGAACGCAGTCCCGGCTGGCGCGCGCGAATGACACTCTTCGCTACAGATTATACGCCGTTGTCAGGCCGCCCCAGTGGCGTCCGAAGACACGGATCGGCGAGCTGATGCCTTTGACCACGCGGATGGTGCCGTCGCCCATGTCGCGGGAGTTGTGCTGGATCAGATAGGGCCTGACATTGCGCGCCGTGACCGGCCAGCCGCGCGTCGCGAAGATGCGGCGGTTGCGGCTGTTGGCGGTGTTCCAGGCCACGTCGCCCTTGCGCTGCGGCTGCGAATATATGGTGTTGTGCACCGGCACGAAGCCGTTGCGGTCGATGGCGATGGCGTAGGCGGTGTTCTTGGCGGCTGCGAACAGTCGCTCCAGGATCGGCGGCAAGATCTCCTCAAGGACGCGCACCGCGCGCGTCATGTATTGGGGCGGGTCGGTGCCTTCGATCGGCACGTATTCGTCGTCGAAGAGATCCTCCATGGTGAGCCGGCCCCCCGAAACGGCCGCCTCCATGGCGCGCGAGACTTGCGCGGCGGCGTCCATGACACGCCCGATGAGCTCGCGGTTCTCCTCGCTGATGGCTGCCAGGCGCGCCGCGAGTGCGGCACGCACGGTGGGGTCGAGATCGGCGAACTCGCAATGCACTCCGGCCGGCGACTGGTTCACGACCTTGACCCGCCCTCGGCCGATGCCATCGAGCACCATGTCGACAATGCTGCCCGGTGTGATCTTGGTGTTCTCGAGGGCGCGCACCAGCATGCCGCCCTCGGAGAGATCGACGGTCCTGGAGCGATACGCGCCGCCGGGCAGGCTGAGGCTGACCGCAAGGTCGCACGGCAGCCGCTCGCTGCGGCGCTGGTTGCCGATGGCCGACTGCCTGAGGAACACGACGAAACCGAGCTTGAGCTTGTCTGCCAGATCGGCGGCCTTGCGGCCGGCTTTGCCGACACGGTCGCCTTGCGCGACCGCCTCGAGGGATGCGCCTTCGATGCTGGCGGCCCCGGCGGCAACGCGGGTGATGAACGCCGACGACTGCTCGGCGGTGCGGGACAGATGCGTCGAGGTCGCATCCTGCTGCCCGACCGACTGGGTCACGGCGGCAAACACCTCGCGCATCGACGCGACGACGTTGGTGATGCGATGGACCGCGACAATCGACTGACCGGCAACCTGCTGGAGCGTCTCGATCTTCCGCGCGATGTCCTCGGTGGCGCGCTGCGTCTCAACCGACAGCGCCTTGACCTCGCTCGCCACGACTGCAAAGCCGCGACCCGCCTGCCCGGCGCGCGCCGCCTCGATGGTCGCGTTGAGGGCGAGCAGGCTCGTCTGCCGGGCAATGCCGGCGATGACGCCGACGACATCGCCAATCTGGGCCGATGAGTTTCTCAACTCGTCGACATTGCGGGTGGCCTCGGTGGCGGCAAGTCCCGCCTTCTCGGCCAGGCTCCCGCCCTCGCGGACCTGGCGACCGATCTCGGCCGACGAGATGGAGAATTCCTCGGCGGCGGCCGCGAGCGTGGCCGCCTCCTCGTGAGCATTGCTCGCCCCCTTGGCCAGTTCGGTGCCGCGGGCACGAATGCCCTGCAGTGTGGTCACGGTGGCGCCGATGCCCTCGTGCACGGCGCCGCAGGCCTGCAGGACATCGGCGATCATGGCGCTCAAGTCGCGCTCGAGCACATCGACCAGTTCGCGCAGGCTGGTGTCGACACGATCGGCCGGGCTCGCGACCGGCACGACCGCGGCCGGTGCCGCGCTTGGCCGAGCAGCAGGGGTCTCGCGTCCCGTCGTCGGGTTCGAAAGCCTCTTCAGCTTTGCGAGCAAGGCGTTCACTTGGCGCCCATTGAGGCCCGGACGGGAGGTTTCACCCGCAACTAATGGACCGACAAGGTAAATCCCTGGTTAGCGCCTCGCCTCGACCGGCGCGAGCGCACATTGCATCCTGGTCGACGCCGCTACGCGCGCGTCCCGGCGAATGTCCAGCTGCCGATCATGCCGGCCGAGACGCGGCCCGAGATGGCATTGCCGTCGACGGTGCCGGTGAATTCCAGCGTCAGCGGCATCGGATTGACGATCTTGATCTTCCACGCCACGTCGTTGCCCTTGACGGAGCCGTCGAAAATATCCGTCGCATTGCCGTCCGCCGCTTGCGTACCGCTGAGGCCGTCGCCGGCGCTCTTCAGCGCGAGCTTGGACGTGCGCTCGCCCATCGGCGTCTGCATGGTGATGTTCCAATCTCCGTCAACGGCCATGGCTCGATCCCTTGTTTGATGCCTCGCCTTCGATCTAGCGCATGATCCTACCCGAGAGCCAGACAGCTTTCGGGATTAGGCGCCGAGCTTCGCGGCGAGGTCGCCTAGATCGGCTGCAGCGATATCAACAGGATCGCTCGGCTTCAACTCGCCGCGGCCCCTGCCGTGCTCGTCGGGCCGCGCCACGTGAGCGGTCTTCAGCCCGCATTTCGCCGCGGCCGCAAGATCGCTCGAATGGGCGGCCACCATCATGCAGCGCGCGGGCGGAAGATCGAGAGCCTCGCAGGCCGCGAGATAGACGCGAGGCTTGGGCTTGTAGTCGCCCGCCACCTCCGCGCCGAGAATGGCGTCCCAGGGCAGGCCATTGCGCCGGGCGAGATCCACCATCAGCGAAATGTTGCCGTTGGACACCGGCGCGACGCGAAAGCGCCGCTTCAGGCGCGTGAGGCCTCCCGGCACGTCTGGCCACGCATCGAGGCGATGCCAGGCGAGATTGAGAGCCTGGAGATCGGCTTCCGCCAGACCGGTGACCTTGAAGCGCGCGAGGACGCGCTCCAGGTTGCGGCGATGCAGCACATCGAGCTTGGAAAACGGGATCTTGCCCGTGCGCACCTCTTCCATGGCCGGCTGATACTCGCCGCGCCAGGCATCCGCGAAGGCCTCCCAATCGAGGGCATGGCCACGCGGCTGCAGGGCCGCCGCGGCCTCCCGCGCGATGGAGGCCCGCCAGTCGACCAGCGTGCCGAACACGTCGAAGAAGAGCGCGTCGATCTGCATGGGTCAGGCGGCCTTCATCAGTTCCTGGTCCTTGGCGCGGGCGCGCTGGGCGGCGGGCCGCGCGTTGACCCGCCCGACATAAGCCACGAGATCGGGCCGCTCCGGGATGGCCTTGATCATCATCGCCCATCCGAGCCCCGACCCGATGACCACATCGGCGGCGGTGAACTGCTGGCCCATCAGGAAGGGACCGGGGGTCACGGCCTTGCCGATCTCGTCGAGGACTGAGTCGATGGGCGGCCAACCCACTTGGCCGCGCGGCACCTCCTTGAGGTCCATCGTCCGCTCCAACATCGCCGGCTCGAAGCAACTCGGTCCGAAGAACAGCCACTTGAGATAGGGCCCGCGCCGCTTGTCGCCGACCGGGATGGCAAGCTTGGCGTCTGGGAACGCGTCGGCGAGATAGCAGCAGATAGCGGCGACTTCCGTCGTCACCACATCGCCGTGCTTCAGGGCCGGCACCTTGCCGAACGGATTGACCGCCAGATAGGCGGGCTTGCGGGTCTCGCCGCTCTTGACCAGCGCCACGTCGTAGGGCTGCCCGACCTCCTCGAGCATCCAACGCACGATCATCGAGCGCGAGGGGGGCATATGATAAAGCGTCAAATCGGCCATGACGGAAAACCTCCGGGGCTGTGGACCGGCCGTTCTGGCACGCCCGTGCGTCAACACAAGGGCCGCCCGACAAGGCCGCCCGCCATGTGCATTGCGCAGGTCGTTAACCGATTCGTTACGGCGCCATGCAGCCAACGCAACTCAGCTTGTCTGCCCATGCCCTAGCTTTGTGCGACGCACTACCTAGATATTGCGCTGCAACAGAGTGTGTTGCCGTTTCAGCTCCAAAGGCTTTGGGCTGCAAGAAGAGGAGATAAGTCATGATCTTATCCACGATCTGGGCCAGGTTCCGCGCCTGGCGGCGCGCCCGGCAGGCTGTCCGCGATCTGTCCCGTATGAGCGACCGCGACCTCAAGGACCTCGGCATTTCGCGCTACGACCTCTACTTCGCGTCGAAGTGGCAATAGCCGGTCCACAGGCCGCCCAGCTGGTGACCGGCGCCGCCCTAGCGCCTCGGCCGGTGAGCGCCTCGCCCTCGTGAATGGAAGAACGCCCGCCCCTGGCGGGCGTTTGGCGTCTTGGACGTAGCGAGGCGCTTCTTGACGCTCATGCGCCCAGTACCCATAGACCCGGCATGACGGGCAAGCCTGCGATCGTGGCCATTCATGTCATCGGCGGCGGGCTCGCGGGCAGCGAGGCTGCCTGGCAGATCGCCGAGACCGGCCTGCCCGTCGTGCTGCACGAGATGCGGCCAGTGCGCATGACCGACGCCCATCAAACCGACGGCCTGGCGGAGCTCGTCTGCTCGAATTCCTTCCGGTCCGACGACGCATCGACCAATGCGGTCGGGCTGCTGCACCAGGAGATGCGCCGCCTCGACTCGCTCGTCATGCGGGCGGGCGACCAGAACCAAGTGCCGGCAGGTGGTGCGCTCGCCGTCGATCGTGTCGGCTTTTCGGGCGCCGTCTCCCAGGCCATCGCCGGCCATCCGCTGATCAGCGTCGCGCGCGAGGAGATCGACGGCCTGCCGCCGGCCGAGTGGGACGAGGTCATCATCGCCACCGGCCCCCTCACCTCGCCCGGCCTTGCGACGTCCGTCGCCGATCTCACAGGCCAAGGCGCGCTCGCGTTTTTCGATGCGATCGCGCCCATCGTGCACCGGGACACGATCGACATGGACGTGGCTTGGCTGCAGTCGCGTTACGACAAGGCGGGTCCTGGCGGCACGGGCGCCGACTACATCAATTGCCCGCTGACCCGCGAGCAGTACGGGGCCTTCGTGGATGGTCTGCTCGGCGGCGAGACGGCGGCGTTCCGCGACTGGGAGATGGCAACGCCCTATTTCGACGGCTGCCTGCCCGTCGAGGTCATGGCCGAACGCGGACGCGAGACGCTGCGGCACGGGCCGATGAAGCCGTTCGGGCTCACCAACCGGCATCGGCCGCAGGAGAAGCCCTACGCAGTGGTGCAGCTGCGCCAGGACAATGCGCTCGGCACCCTGTTCAACATGGTGGGCTTCCAGACCAAGCTGAAGCACGCCGCGCAGGTCAAGCTGTTCCGCACCATTCCGGGCCTTGAGGCGGCCGAGTTCGCACGGCTCGGCGGCCTGCACCGCAACACCTATCTCAATGGGCCGAAGCTTCTCGACGAGAGGCTACGGCTCAAGGCGCAGCCGCGGCTGCGTTTCGCCGGGCAGATCACCGGTTGCGAGGGTTACGTGGAAAGCGCGGCGGTCGGACTCCTGGCGGGACGTTTCGCGGCCGCAGCGCGGCGCGGTGTCGATCTCGCAGTGCCGCCGGCCACGACGGCCCTCGGCGCGCTCCTCAACCACATCACCGGCGGCCACATCGAGACCATCGACGAGGGGCCGCCGTCATATCAACCGATGAACATCAACTTCGGCCTCTTCCCGCCGCTCGCGCGCGCCCTAAAGGCCGAGAACGGCACGCGCCTGCGTGGCAGGGCCAAAGGGCTGGCGAAGAAGAAGGCGATCACCGACCGGGCCCGCGCCGACCTCGAAGCCTGGCTTGCCGCAACAACGGCGCGCGCAGCGGCCGAGTGAATTGCAGTCAGGACGACCAACGCCGGGCCGCCCTCCACAGCGCCCATTGCCGCCTCCATAGCGGCGGCGCGATGATCGAGCGGAGGGGATCGTAGCCGCGCCGTTCCATGCGCTTCAGGTAGAGCGGCACGAGGGCTGCCGGCAAGAAGGCCGGCATGATGCGGCGGTCGAGCGAAGGACGCAGCCCCTCGAAACGCGAAAGATGCCGGCGCGCCACGGCGCGCATGTCGGCCAGCGCGGCGCGGAGGTTGGCGCCCGACATGCCCGCCATGACGGCGTCGCGCGACAGATCGTGGTGGGCCAGCACGTCGCCGGGCACGTAGAGCTGGCCCGTCCGAGCATGCCACGGAAAGGCGCGCAGCAATCCGGCGATCGCGTAGGCGACGCCGGCATGTCCGGCAGCGTCGGCGCCACCGGCATCCTCGCCTCCGGCAAGAATGAGCGTCGCGAGGCGGATCAGCGCCGAGGACGTCTCGCCACAATAGCCCTCGAGATCGGCGATGCTGGCCATCGGGTCGTCATAGAGATCGAACGTGCGCGCCGCGATAAGGTCGACGAGGGCCTGGCGCGGCAGGCGAAAGCGCTCCACCGTATCGAGCAGCGCCGCCGCGACGGGGTGCGCCGCCGCATCGCCGCGCGGCGCCCCTTCGAGCATATCGCGCCACCATGCCAGGCGGATCTCGCCGGCGGCGGGCTGGCGCGCCGCCTCGCGGACGCGCCCCACCTCAAGCGAGAAGGCATGGAGGGCGGCCAAATGCGGACGCCTTTCGGCCGGCGCAAAGAGGCCGGCGAAGAACCGGTCGGCATCGTGCTCCCGCACGAGGGCCGCGCAGTGCGCATAGGCTGCGGCACGGAGGCCGTCAGACGGACTGTCCGACATGGTTGATGCCGCGATCCTTGGGGCGACGGAGCCGCCGTTGCTATCCCGCCTGCGACCGATTGCCAAAGCCGGGCGGGTTGGGCGCCACGACCGCGGACGGTTGCAACACCTCAACTGGTGTCCGATTCACCAAAGATCGGCCTTGACGGGGGGATTTCGGAGCCAATGCCGGACGGGTCAGAGGTAACCAAGCCGGCATCCCCCGACTTCATTAAATCTCGGTCATCATTGGTGTCAGGCGGCTCGCTTTCGTTTTTGGAGGCAAAGTGATTTACTATATTGGGCTAGAGAACAAGAAGAACCACGCGTTGGGGAACGCGCCACGGTCATGTTGCGAGCGATCGGGAGATCGCCGCCTGGCAAGAGCGCGGTATGCCTCGAGGGCACTCGATGATCAGGTCTAAGCCGGCGGTGGTGGCGCTCGTGATCGGCCTCGCTGTTGCCGTCCCGGCGGCGGTCCTGCTCGCTCAGAACGGGCGCCTCCCAGACCTCACGACCGGCAACGCTCCGAAGAAACAGGCAGTCTTGCCGCAGCAGGGCCAGCCGCAAGGCCGCCCGCCCGTGCCCGTCACGATCGGCAAGGCGGTGCGCAAGCCGATGCCGGTGCGGCTCGACGCCATCGGCACGGTGCAAGCGATGGCGACGGTGACCGTGCGCTCGCGCGTCGATAGCCAGATCATGCAGGTGCTGGTCAACGACGGCGCCATCGTCAAGGAAGGCGACGTGCTGTTCAAGCTCGATTCGCGCCAGATCGAGGCGCAGTTGAAGCAGGCCGAAGCCACCCTGGCCCGCGACCGGGCCGCGCTGCAATTGGCGCAGAACGAGCAAACGCGTCAGGAAGAGTTGGCGAAGCGAGATTTCGCCTCAGGGCAGAAGCTGGAAATCACCCGCTCGGCGACCGTCGGGCTTACCGCCACCGTTCAGGGCGACGAGGCGGCCATCGACAACATTCGGGCGCTGCTCTCCTACTATACGATCAAGGCGCCCATTTCCGGGCGCATTGGCGCCATCGGCCTCAAGGAGGGCAACATTGCCCGGTCCGGCGATGCGGCGCCGTCGCTGGCGACGATCGTGCAGGTGGCGCCGATCTATGTCGCCTTCACGGTGCCGCAGCGGCACTTGCCGGACATCCGCACTGCCATGCGGACGGGCAGCGCCAAGGTGGAAGCGACGCCGCAGGGCTATGAGAAAGGCAGCGAAGGTACCTTCGCGTTCATCGACAATTCGCTCGACGCGACCACCGGCACGATCAACATCCGCGCCATGTTCGAGAACAAGGATGAGCTCCTGTGGCCTGGCGCGCTCTGCGCCGTGCGCACAATCCTGCGCATGGAGTCCGAGGCGGTGGCGGTGCCGCGCGAAGCCATCCAGGCCGGGCAGACCGGCAGTTTCGTCTTCATCATCGAAAACGGGGTTGCCCGCGTCAGGCAGGTAACGGTTGACCGCGATGTCGACGGCGAAAGCGTGGTGTCGGGGCTGAGCGGCGGCGAGACCGTGGTCACCGATGGCCAGCTGCTGTTGACCGAAGGCGCGCGCGTGGCGCCGCGCGGGGCGCGCGGGGAGCAGCGGCCGCCGCAGGCGGGCGACGGAGCGGGCAGCGGCAAGGCGACCCTATGAACCTCCCGGCCCTTTGCATCCGCCGTCCGGTGATGACGACGCTTCTGATGATGACGTTCGTCATCTTCGGGCTCTTCGCCTTTCGGCAGCTGCCGGTCGCGGCGCTGCCCCGCGTCGACTTCCCGACCATCAATGTCAGCGCGCGGCTGCCCGGCGCCAGCCCGGAGACCATGGCGTCCTCGGTCGCCGCCCGCTTGGAGCGCGCAGTTCGCGACCATCTCGGGCATCACCTCGATGATCTCGGTGTCGCAGCAGAGCTCGACCTCCGATCACCATGCAGTTCGACCTCGACCGCAATATCGACGGCGCCGCCCTCGACGTGCAGTCGGCGATCAGCGCGGCTAGCCGGACGCCTGCCGCGCGGAGCTGCCAACGCCGCCGAGCTTCCGGAAGGTCAACCCGGCCGACCAGCCGATCCTGTTCCTCGCGCTGTCGTCGCCGACCGCTGCCGCTGTCGCAAGTCAACGAATACGCCGAGAACATCCTCCAGCAGCAGATCTCGCAGATTCCCGGCGTCGCGCAGGTCATCGTCTTCGGCGCGCAGAAATACGCGGTGCGCGTTCTGGTCGAACCCCGACGCGGTCGTCGGCGCGCGGGCTGACGCTCGAGCGACGTGCAGCACGGCGTCGCGGCCGCGAACTCCAACTCGCCGGTCGGCACGCTCATGGGCCAGACGCAGACATCGACCATCGGCGCCACCGGACAGATGAAACAGGCCGGCGGAATATCGCCGATCTTGATCATCGCCACCAGCAACGGCGTGCCGATCCGCCTCAACGACGTGGCGCGCGTCGTCGACTCCGTCGAGAACGACCAGACGGCGAGCTGGTTCAACGGCAACGCGCTCGATCCTGCTCGCGGTCTATCGCGCAGTCCGACGCCAACACCGTCGAGGTCGTCGACAGCATCAAGGCCAAACTGCCGTCCTATCGCAGACGCAAGCTGCCGCCGGCGGTCAATCTCGGCGTCCTTAATCGACCGGTCCGTTCCCGATCCGCGATGCTGTGCATGACGTGGAGTTCTCGCTGATGCTGGCGATGGTCCTCGTCGTGCTGGTGATCTTCCTGTTCCTGAAGAGCATGGCGGCGACGATGATCCCGGCGCTCGCGCTGCCGATCTCGCTGATCGGCACCTTCGCCATCATGTACCAGCTCGGCTATTCGCTCGACAACATCTCGCTCCTGGCGCTGACGCTGGCGGTGGGCTTCGTCGTCGACGATGCCATCGTCATGCTCGAGAACATCGTGCGCCATATCGAGGCGGGCGAGAAGCCGTTCGAGGCGGCGCTCAAGGGCTCGCGCGAGATCGGCTTCACCATCGTGTCGATCACGCTGTCGCTGGTCGCCGTTTTCATTCCGGTGTTCTTCATGGGCGGCGTCGTCGGGCGCGTCTTCCGCGAGTTCGCCGGCACCATCACGGCCGCCATCCTCGTCTCGGGCTTCGTGTCGCTGACGCTGACGCCGATGCTGTGCGCGCGCTTCCTCAAGGAGCATGACCCGCATCGCAAGCCCGGCCCGGTCGAGCGCATTCTCGATTCCGGTTTTGACGGCATGCTCGCCGCTTACCGCTGGACGCTCGGCTGGGTGCTGCGGGGCCGCCTGCTGATGTTGATGATCACGTTCGGCACGATCGCGCTCACCGGCTACCTCTACGTCGACCATCCCCAAGGGCTTCTTTCCCAACGAGGACACGGGGCTGCTCAGGGCGGCCACCGAGGGCCCGCCGGACACGTCGTTGGAGGCGATGGCGGAGCGCCAGAAAAGGGTCGCCGAGCTCATTCTTTCCCGATCCAGCTGTTGAGTATCTCAATTCCAGCATCGGTGGCTTTCAGAACGTCAATCAGGGCGTCATCTTCATCGCGCTGAAGCCGCGCGGCGAGCGCGGCACGATCGAGCAGATCACCACCGACCTGCGTCGCCTCACCCGCAGCGTTCCCGGCATCACCACCGTCCTGCAGCCGATCCAAAACCTCAATCTCAACGCCGGACGGCCGGCGCGGGCCCAGTACCAGTA
The DNA here is from genome assembly GCA_963812775.1 of uncultured Alphaproteobacteria bacterium. Classification (GTDB taxonomy): domain Bacteria; phylum Pseudomonadota; class Alphaproteobacteria; order Rhizobiales; family Beijerinckiaceae; genus CAWEWH01. Next base: position 547,699 of record CAWEWH010000007.1, on the reverse strand, counting down.
CGCGCTTCAGGGGCCGGAGCTGGCGAGCCTGTTCGCGGTGGCGCCGCTTCTGCAGGAGCGATTGCAGCAATTGCCGCAGCTGCGCGACGTCGGCATGGACCTGCAGCTCAAGAACCCGCAGGTCACGGTCGAGGTGGATCGTCAGAAGGCCGCCAATGTCGGCGTGACGACCGACCAGATACACCAGACGCTGTTCAATGCCTTCGGGGCGCGCCAGATCGGCACGATCTACACACCGTCCAGCGACTACCAGATCATCATGCAGGCCGATCGCGACTATCAGCGCGACCCGGCGGTGCTGTCGCGGCTCAGGGTCAAGACGGCGAGCGGGCAGACCATCCCCATCGAAGCGGTCGCCAAGATCACGCCGACGGTCGGGCCGCTTGCCGTCTATCGCATCGCGCAGCAGCCGGCGGTAACCATCTCGTTCAATACGGCGCCCGGCGTCTCGCTGGGTGAAGCCGTGGAGGCGATCAAGCGGGCCGAACGCGACGTCAACATGCCGGCCACCATCAGCACGAGCTTCGCCGGCTCGGCGCAATTGTTCGCCGATGCGCTGCGCGGCCAGGGCCTCCTGATCATGGCCGCCGTCCTCGTCATCTACATCGTGCTCGGCGTGCTCTACGAGAGCTTCATCCACCCGATCACCATCCTGTCGGGACTGCCGGCGGCCGGCTTCGGCGCGCTGTTGGCGCTGATGGCCTTCAACTTGGACCTGTCGGTGATCGCCATCATCGGCATCCTGATGCTCGTCGGCATCGTCAAGAAGAACGCCATCATGATGGTGGACTTCGCCATCGAACGCCGCCGCGAGGGCTTCGACGCCCTCACCGCCATCCGCGAGGCGGCGCTGATCCGCTTCCGGCCGATCATGATGACCACCTTCGCGGCCATCTTCGGCGTGCTGCCCATCGCGCTCGGCCACGGCGCCGGCTCGGAACTGCGCCAACCCCTCGGCATCGCCGTGGTGGGCGGCCTCGTCGTCTCGCAACTTCTCACGCTCTACATCACGCCGGTCGTCTACGTTTACCTCGACAAGATCGACGCGTGGCTCAAGGGGGACAAGCGGCGCCCCGTCGCCACGCCGGAGCCGTTCCCCGGCACGGCCATGCCTCAGCCTCTGCGCGAACCGGCCGAATAGCCTTTTTGCCTTGAGCCTGTCCCCGGGGTGCGCCATTGATGCCGGCGGGGCGTCGTGGCAGGGCCGCGGGACATGGGGATTGGCTTCAACGGCAGCAGACGTGGCCGGCCTTCGTTCGCGGCCGGACCCGACGGGGGTGGTACCCCCGGCGGGCGCAATGTGGCGCGTCACGTGGCCTTGGCGGCATTGGGGCTCATCGCGGGAGCCGGCATGGTCGGCATTGGCTCGCTCTTGGTGCCGGACCCCAGGACTGACGGTCAGCAAGCCACCGTCGTGCCCAACGAGGCGCCGGCACGTGCCGAGCGCGGCGACAAGCCGGCCGGCAAGCGAGCCGACGAAGCCGGAGGGGAGCGCCGGCCTGTGGTTGGCGACAAGGGGCCCGCCACAATTGCACGCCAGGATGGACCCGCTGCGGCGCGCGAGCTCGATCCGCCGCCGGCGGTCGAGCCGCTTGACGCGACAGGGACGCTGAACGGCGGCGCCGAGAATGGCGCCTCGCTCAGCCAGGCAAGCGAGCAGGCGGGCGACGCGAAACAGACGCACACGGACGCGGGCGCTCGCGACGACAAGGCGGACGCGAAGAAGCAGACGCCTTCGCGCGCCGCCGCGGCGCTTGGCGACAAACCGGCCAGTGCTGAACAATCGCGGGCCATCGTGGCGCCCGCTCAGCGCGTGGCACCCGCTGAGCGCACGCTGCGTCGGCCCAATCGATCGAAGACCGGTGAAGCGTCCCCCGTCAGGAGCCGGCAAGCGTCGCGCAGTTTCGTGCCCGAGGAGCCGCCGTCGCGGCGGCGGGCCGAACGCTCCGCAGACGAACGCGCGCTGAAGCGGACGAAGGCGCGGGCGCCTTTGTGGCGGTCGCCGCCGCGCCCGATGCGCGAGGCACGTGGCGGACGGATTGCGGATCGCGGACCCCCGGCAAGACCGCAGCGGCCGCGCGCGGGCGAAGAGGTACTGATCATCGACGGACCCGCCGCGGCCGACGTTTACGAGGTCATCGTGCCGCGCTACCGGCGGGATCGGTGACGGAGGACGCGGCATGACACCAGGACGCTTGGGCGTTTGGTATGCGACCGACAAGCTCAACCGGACGCAGCTCGGCGACTTCGTGCGCACCGTCGAGCGCACGGGGTACTCGACATTGTGGTACCCGGAATCGCGTGGCTACGAGTCGATCGCGCTCGCCGCCTACCTGCTCGCCAGCAGCACGCGGCTCGTGGTCGGCAGCTCGATCGCCAGCATCTACGCCCGCGACAGTTTCACGGCCCGCCGCGCGCTCGCGACGCTGAACGGCCTCCACGGCGACAGGTTCATCCTCGGTCTTGGCGTCAGCCACATCCCGATGGTCGAAGGCTTGCGCGGCCACCGCTACGAGAAGCCGGTCCCCGCCATGCGCGCCTATCTCGAGGGCATGGCCAAGGATCAGCCGGGCAGCGACGACTGGCCGATCGTGGTCGCGGCATTGGGGCCCAAGATGCTGGCGCTGAGCGCCGAGCTCGCGCGCGGCGCCGTGCCCTACAACGTCACGCCGGCGCACACGGCGCAAGCCGCGGCGATCCTCGGCCCATCGAAGTGGCTGGCGGTCGAGCAGAAGGTCACGCTCGAGACGGACGTGACCCGCGCGCGGGCCCTCGGCCGCAAGGAGCTGGCGCGCTACATGACGCTACCGAACTACCGCAACAACTGGCTGCGGCTCGGCTTCAGCGAGGCGGACCTCTCAGATGGGGGCAGCGACCGCTTCATCGACGCGATGGTGCTGTGGGGAGACGCCGAGGCGGTGAAGCGCGGTCTGAGGGCCCACTTCGACGCCGGCGCAACCCATGTGTGCCTGCAGCCGGTGCACGAGGATGGCGATTTCGCCGCCCGCGACCGCATGCTTGCGGCGTTGGCCGACACGTAAGCCCACCGAGCCGCGATTCGATTTCCGTCAGCTCAGCGCCACGCGATAGGTCGCCTCGGTCTTCGCCTTGATCTCGTCGGGGCTGACACCCGCCGCGAGTTCGACGAGCGCCATGCCGCCGCCCTTCCTGTCGATGTTGAAGACGCCGAGGTCGGTGATCACCATGTCGACGACGCCGGCACCGGTGAGCGGCAGGGTGCAGCGCTTCAGGAGCTTCTTCTCGTCCTTGGCGGTGTGCTCCATGAGCACGACCACCTTCTTGACGCCAGCCACGAGATCCATGGCGCCGCCCATCCCCTTCACCATCTTGCCGGGAATCATCCAATTGGCGAGGTCACCGTTCTCGGCCACCTGCATGGCGCCAAGGATCGAGAGGTCGATATGGCCGCCGCGGATCATGCCGAAGCTGTCGGCGGACGAGAAATAGCTCGTCGTCGGCAGCTCGGTGACGGTCTGCTTGCCGGCATTGATGAGGTCGGCATCCTCCTCGCCCTCGTATGGAAACGGGCCCATGCCGAGCATGCCGTTCTCGCTCTGCAGCTGCACCTGCATGCCGGCCGGGATGTAGTTCGACACCAGCGTCGGGATGCCGATACCGAGGTTGACGTAAAAGCCGTCGCGCAGCTCCTTGGCGGCGCGGGCGGCCATCTGTTCGCGGCTCCAGGCCATCGACGGCTCCTTCTTCGCTTCTCAATTCTTGCGCATGGTCCTATCCGAAAACCGCACACACTTTTCGGGACCATGCGAAGATTCTTTCATTTGGCGCATGGTCCTATCCGAAAACCGCACACACTTTTCGGGACCATGCGCTAGGCGCGCTTGCGCACGGTACGCTGCTCGATGCGCTTCACCGGGTTCTTCACGTTGACGATGCGTTGCACGAAGACGCCGGGCGTGACGATGTGATCGGGATCGATCGTGCCCGGCTCGACGAGGTGTTCGACCTCGGCGACGGTCACCTTGCCGGCCGTCGCCATCATCGGGTTGAAGTTGCGCGCCGTCTTGCGGTAGACGAGATTGCCCTCGCTGTCGCCCTTCCAGGCATGCACGATGGACAGGTCGGCGACGAGGCCGCGCTCCATCACATAGCGCTCGCCGTCGAATTCGCGCACATCCTTGCCTTCGGCGATCAGCGTGCCGACGCCGGTCTTGGTGAAGAAGGCGGGGATGCCGGCGCCGCCGGCGCGGATGCGCTCGGCCAGCGTGCCCTGCGGATTGAACTCGAGCTCCAATTCGCCGGCGAGATACTGCTGCGCGAACAGCTTGTTCTCGCCCACATAGGACGAGATCATCTTGCGGATCTGGCGCGACTCCAGAAGCAGGCCAAGGCCGGCACCGTCGACGCCGGCATTGTTGGAGATGACCGTCAAATTCTTGACGCCCGAACTCGCGAATCGCGTCGATCAGCGCGTCGGGAATACCGCAGAGCCCGAAGCCGCCGGACATGATGGTCATGCCGTCGCGCAGCAGGCCGGACATGGCGGCGCGAGCGTCGGCGTAGACTTTTCTCATCAAATCCCTCCTCGAGCCGCGAGATCGTCCGTAAACCGTAGCGCGGCAGCAATTTGCGGGCCAATTTGACGGGGCGCAGCCTCAAGTGCCCTTGCACGGTGGAACAATGCCGGTCAAGAGGCCGGATGGGCTTGTCTTATCCGGGGCAAATCAGGTTATAACCGGCGCAGTCGGCCTGATTTGGGGATTGGTCGCGTTCCTTTGCGGACTGGTCGCGCAAGCCCATCCGCCTTCCGTGTCAGTGAAATGAAACGTCGCTATCTGTTCCTTGCAAGTCTGCTCAGCATCGCGTTCCTGCTGGCGGCCATGGTGCCGTGGCAGATATCGACGAGCATCGTGACGCGCGAGGCCGCAGGCCGCGTCAGGGCGCTGACAGGCCTCGTGCTCAAGGTCGACGGTGCCACCACCATCGCGCTGCTGCCGGTCCCGCGCGTCAAGATGGAAGACGTGGTCTTCACGACATTCGACGGCGATGTTGCGCTCCGCGCACGGCAGATGCGGGGCGAACTTCGGTGGCTGCCGCTGATTGCCGGCCGCGTCGAGTTGTCGGACGCGACGCTGCTCGAGCCGACTATCGTGGCCGTCGATGTGAAGGGCGCATCCGTGTGGCGCATCGCCGCCGACCGCCTGGCGCAGGAGATCGACGCCGGCAAGTCCGGCGGCATCCGCCATCACGTGAGCCGGTTGATGGTCGTGGGGGGAACCTTCGCGCATGCCGGCAGGGACGGCGACATCAACCGCGTGGTGCGCAATATCAATGGCGTGCTGATATGGCCGCAGCAATCGCGCAGCCTGGAGATGGCCGGCAACTTCGTGTGGCGCGACGAACCCTTCAGCTTCAAGGCAAGCGGCATCAACCCGCACAAGCTGTTCCGCGGCGAGCCGCAAGCGATCGCCGCCGATTTCGCCTTCGCGGGGGCTTCGCTCGCCGTCAAAGGCGAGCTGCTGACGGCTCCAGGCGCGCGCGATCCCCAGATCAAGGGCGACCTCGCCTTCACGTGCGCCGGGCTGAGCAAGACGTTGCGCGCCGTCGGCGAGAAGACTGACATCGGCGAGCTCGGCGCCTTCGCGCTGTCGGGCTCTTTCCAGGCGGCGTGGCGCACGATGTCGATGCCGGCCGCGACCCTGGTGCTCGACGGCGACCGCTTCGAGGGCGCCCTTGCCTCCCGGCTCATCGACGGGCGTCCGCTGGTGTCCGGCACGCTGGCAGCCGAGACCTTGAACCTGACCGCCTTCCTCGCCCGCCTCTATCCGGCGCGTGCCGACGACGGCACCTGGAGCAGCGAGCCTTTCGACACGACGGCGTTTGCCGATTTCGATCTCGACCTGCGGCTCTCCGCCAATTCCGCATCGGTTGGGCGTGTCAAGCTCAGCACGCTCGGCGGCGGCGTCATCCTCAAGGACGGGCGGCTCGAAGTGGCGCTGAGCAGCGCTGCCGCCTACAAGGGAGCGCTCAAGGGCCGCTTCAGCCTGGCGCCCACGGCCTCGGGCGTCGAGGCCAAGCTACAGGGTTCGTTCGAGCGGATCGACGTGGCGCCGGCGCTCGCCGACGCCACCGGTTGGCGGCGAATATCCGGCATCGGTCATGGGCAGTTCGTGCTCGAGGCAGCCGGCGCGTCCTTCAAGGAATTGGCGAGGGGGCTGAATGGCCGCGGCAACGTCCTGGTCAAGCAGGGCGACGTGACGGGGCTCAATGTCGGCGAGGTGTTGCGCCGTAGCGAGCAGCGACCACCGCCCGCCCCGGCCGAATGGCTGAGCGGCCGCACGGCCTTCGAGCAGCTGACCGCAACGTTCGCGCTGGCGAGCGGCGCCGCCGCCACCGATCTTTCGCTCACCGCGCCGACGCTGAAGGCAAATCTTGCGGGCAACATCCGGGTCGCCGGCCGCGCGTTGGAGCTGCGCGGCGCGGCAAAGAGCGCGGCAGCCGCCGCCAATGATTCCGGCATGCCGTTCGAGATCGTCGGCAGCTGGGACGAGCCGTCGATCGGGCTCGACATAGCGGCCCTCATTGAGCGCTCCGGCGGGCCGGGGCCCGCGTTGGACGATCCCACCGGCGCCATCAAGGCCCTGAAGGCACCGCAGAAGAAATAAACTACCGCGCTACGAGCCCACGCTTGCCCATGAGCGAGGCGAGCATCACCACCAGCGCCACGACGCCTATGAGGATGGTGCAGGCGGCGTTGATCTCCGGCGTCACGCCAAGCCGCACCTGGCTGTAGATGCGCATGGGCAGCGTCGTCGAGGAAGGCCCCGACGTGAAGCTGGCAAGAACGAGATCGTCGAGGGAGAGCGTGAAGGCGAGCAGGAAGCCAGCGCCGACCGACGGGGCGATCAGCGGCAGGGTGATGAAGAGGAAGGTCTTGAGCGGCGGGGCGCCGAGGTCCATCGCCGCTTCCTCGAGGCCGCGGTCGAAGGTCACGAGGCGCGCCTGCACGATGACGGTGACGAAGCACATGGTCAGAGTCGTGTGCGCGAGGGTCACCGTCCAGAAGCCCCGGTCGAGATTGATGGCGACGAAGAAGAGGAGGAGCGCAAGCCCGGTGATGACCTCCGGCATGACGAGGGGCGCGTAGATCATGCCGGTGAACAGCGCGCGGCCGCGGAAGCGGCCGTGCCGCACGAGCGCGATGGCCGCCAGCGTGCCGAGCAGCGTCGCCAGCAGGGCCGAGATGAAGGCAATGCGCAGGCTGATCCAGGCGGCGTCGAGAAGCGGCTCGTTCTGCATCAGCGCCGCGTACCATTGCGTCGAGAAGCCGCCCCACACGGTGACGAGGCGCGAGGAGTTGAACGAGAAGACGATGAGAATGAGAATCGGCAGGTAGAGGAAGGCGAGGCCGAGGGCCAGCGTCGTCGCGCTGAGGGCAGAGAAGCGCCGGTTCATTGTGCCCGCTCCAGGCGCCGCGCCTCGACCTCGCGGAAGGCGACGAGCGGCCCGACGAGGACGACGAGCAGCACGACGGCGACAGCGGAGGCCAGCGGCCAGTCGCGGTTGGCGAAGAACTCGCTCCACAGCGTCTTGCCGATCATCAAGGTCTCGGAGCCGCCGAGGAGATCGGGGATGACGAACTCCCCGACGATGGGGATGAAGCACAACAGCGAGCCGGCGACGATGCCAGGCCACGACAGCGGCACCGTGATGGTCCAGAAGGCGCGCCAGGGAGGCGCGCCGAGATCCTGTGCCGCCTCGATGAGCGTGCCGTCGAGCTTCTCCAAGGTGGCAAAGAGCGGCAGCACCATGAAGGGCAGATAGGAATAGACGAGGCCGATGAGCACGGCGATGTCCGTGTTGAGGATCATCAGCGGCTCGTCGATGATGCCGAGGCGCATCAGGCCGGCATTGAGCAGCCCTTCGGGCTTCAAGATGCCGATCCAAGCGTAGACGCGGATCAGAAAGCTCGTCCAGAACGGCAGCACGACGAGCATCAGGAGCACGTGGCGCCACCGCGCCGGCGCCTGTGCCATGGCGTGGGCTACCGGGTAGCCGATACCGAGCAAGATCAAGGTGGCGATGGCAGCGATGCGCAGCGACGAAAGCCCCGACTGCCAGTAGAGGTCGTCGCCAGCGAGCAGCACGAAGGTCTCGAAATCGAACCCCTTCAGCGCCTCGACGAGGCCTGAGAATTCCCTGCGACCAGTCGACGGTCGGCCGGTAGGGCGGCTGCGCCGTCACCGCGTCGGACAGCGATATTTTCAAGACGATGAGGAACGGCGCGAGGAAGAACAGTCCCAGCCACAGAAATGGAGCGGCGCGCACCACGCGTCGTCCGATGGGTTCGATGCGGGCGCCCATGGCTAGCACGTCAACACGATGCCGGAAGCGGGCGCGAAGCTGACATGAACACGGTCATCCCAGGTGACGGCTGGCTCCGTGGTGCGCGCTGCGTTGGCAACGGCGACGCGCACGCTTTCGCCACCGGCGAGGCGGACGATGTAGCGCGTCGTGTCGCCGAGATAGCCGATGTCGAACACCTGGCCGGCGAGGACGTTCGGTGTGCCGGGCGGCGGCGCGGCGCGGTGGAGCGCCCATTTCTCGGGCCGGACAGCGACGGCGACCGATTGCCCTGGCACGAGCGCCGTGTCCGTCGCCACCGCAAGCGGGGCGTCGAGGCCGGGGCATGCGATGCTCCAACCGGCCGGCTCGCGGCCCATGACGGAGCCCTCGAACATGTTGATGTCGCCCACGAAGGCGGCGACGTAGCGGCTGGCCGGCGCTTCGTAGACTTCGCCTGGCGGCGCCACCTGCACGAGACGGCCGCGATCCATGACGCCAATGCGATTGGACATGGTCATGGCCTCATCCTGGTCGTGGGTGACGACCAGGAACGTGGTGCCAAGCTTCACCTGGATGTCCATCAGCTCGAACTGCGTCTCCTGGCGAAGCTTCTTGTCGAGAGCGGCAAGCGGCTCGTCGAGCAACAGGACCTTGGGGCGCTTGGCGAGCGCCCGCGCCAGGGCGACGCGCTGGCGCTGGCCGCCGGAAAGCTGATCGGGGCGGCGTCCGCCGAGATCGTCGAGCTGCACAAGGCGCAACATCTCCTCGACGCGCGCGGCGATCTCGTCCTTGGCCATCCTCTCCTGGCGGAGCCCAAAGGCGATGTTGCCGGCGACCGTCATGTGCGGGAAAAGCGCGTAGGACTGGAACATCATGTTGACCGGCCGCCCATGGGGCGGCACGCCGCCAATGTCGGCGCCGGCGAGCAGGATGCGGCCGGCATCGGGGGTCTCGAAGCCAGCAAGCAGCCGCATCAACGTGCTCTTGCCGCAGCCGGAGGGGCCGAGCAGGCAGAACAGCTCGCGCTCGAAGATGTCCAGACTGAGATCGTCGACGGCGACCACCGCGCCGAAGCGTTTCGTCAGCCCTTCGAAGCGGATGAGCGGGACGGCGGCCGGATCCTGCCAGGGCGCGAAATTGCGACGCGCGGCACCGATGGCAACGCGCCGGCCCCTGCCCGCCTCCGGCGAAATATTCATTGCACCAAATTGCTCAGCCGTCTTCGCGCAGAGCCTCTGAAACGCGCGATTCGAGGACCTGCGGCTTCTTCAAGACAAGGGCGCCGCGCGTGCGCTCGATGAGCTTTTCCTGCGACAGCACGGTGAACTCGCGCGTCACCTGCTCCCGGCGGCAGCCGATGCGGGCCGCCAGCACGTGATGATAGGGCGGCGGCGTCACCACCCGCTCGCCCTGATGGCCCGGCCGCGGCACCGACAGCCGGATCAGTTCCGAATAGAGGCGGTGGCGCAGGTCGAGGACAGATTGCTCCATGAGCCGCGCGTTGAGCTCGCGCACACGGCCGATGAGGTGGCGCATCAGCCGGTCGCCGACGGCCGCAGTGGCAAAGACCATCTCCTTGAAAACGGTGGCCGGCACAATACAGACCTCACCGCGGGTGAGCGCGGTGACGTTGGCGGACCGTTTGATGCCGTCGATGGCGGACATCTCGCCGAAAAACTGGCCGCCGCGCATTTCGGCTAGGATGACCTCCTTGCCGGCCGGCGTGCGTATGAGAATGCGCACCTCCCCGGAGACGAGGAAATACACGTCAGAGGACACGTCCTCGAAGTCGACCAGGATCTCGTCCTGCTCGAAGCGGCGCCAGTGGGAGCGGGTTTCGTAGGGCGTCAGGTCGACCCCGGCCTCCTTGAAGAACGCGACGCGCGACAATGTCGTCATGACAGCCCCTTGGATTCGACCTGGAAGGCGGCGATGGTCAAGTGCGGGGCGCTGAAGGTCAAGTTGCACGCCTCACATTGGGCCACGACGCCCCCCAGGCCTTGTATCGTGCGCATTGCGGTCCCAAAAGGGGGGCCCGTGCTGCATATCAATGACCTCACCTATCGTATTGGCGGGCGAATCATTCTCGAGGGCGCCACCGCGGCCATCCCGGACGGCGCCCGGGTGGGGCTCGTCGGCGCCAATGGAGCCGGCAAGACGACGCTGTTTCGGCTGATCGAGGGCGATATCGGCCCCGACGCCGGGACAATCTCGCGGCCGCGGCGGCGGCGCATCGGGGGCGTCGCCCAGGAGGCCCCGGGCGGCGAGGAGGCGCTGATCGACGTCGTCCTTGCCGCCGACATCGAGCGCAGCCAGCTCATCGCCGAGGCGGAGACGACTGCCGACCCGATGCGGCGGGCGGAGATCGAGACGCGCCTCGTCGATATCGGCGCCCATTCGGCGCCGGCGCGGGCTGCCGCCATCCTGCACGGGCTCGGCTTTGAGGCCGCCGCCCAGGCGAGGCCCTGCTCGTCGTTCTCCGGCGGCTGGCGCATGCGAGTGGCGCTGGCGGCAGTCCTGTTCTCGGCCCCCGACATGCTGCTCCTCGACGAGCCGACCAACTATCTCGATCTCGAAGGCACGTTGTGGCTCTACGACTTCCTGGCGCGCTATCCGCACACCTTCATCGTCATCAGCCACGACCGCGAGCTGCTCGACACGGTCGCCGACCACATCCTGTTTCTCGATCGCGGCAGGCTCAGCCTCTATCGCGGCGGCTACACGTCGTTCGACCGGCAGCGGCGTGAGCGGCAGGCGCTGGAGAGCGCGGCGCGCGCCAAGCAGGAGGCAGAACGCAAGCATCTCCAGGCCTTCGTCGACCGTTTCCGCGCCAAGGCCTCGAAGGCCCGGCAGGCGCAGTCGCGCATCAAGCGCCTTGCCAAGATGGAGCCCATCGCGCCGGTGGCGGAGGCCGAGGTGCTGCCCTTCAACTTCGTCACCCCGGCGCGGCCGCTGTCGCCGCCGATCATTGCCATGGAGGACGTGTCGGCCGGCTATGGCGAGACGATCGTGCTGGACCGGCTCAACCTGTCGTTGTCGCCCGACGACCGCATCGCGCTGCTTGGCCAGAACGGCAATGGCAAGTCGACCTTTGCCAAGCTCCTGTCCGGGCGGCTGGCGCCGCTCAGGGGCGATATCCGCCGCTCGGCAAAGCTGCGGGCGGCCTATTTCGCGCAGCATCAGCTCGACGAGCTCAATCCCGCCGCGAGCCCCTACCAGCACGTGGCGGCGTTGACGCCCGGCGGGACGGAGTTGCAGATCCGCACGCGGGCGGCGCGGATGGGTTTTCCCGGCCAGAAGGCCGACACGCCTGCCGCCTCGCTGTCGGGCGGCGAAAAGGCGCGGCTGCTCATGGGGCTTGCCACGTTCGAGGGGCCGCACCTTCTCATCCTCGACGAGCCCACCAACCATCTCGACATCGCCAGCCGCCAGGCGCTGCTCGAAGCCATCAACGACTACGAGGGCGCTGTGGTGCTGATCAGCCACGACCGCTTCCTGGTCGAGGCCTGCGTCGAGCGGCTGTGGCTTGTCGCCGGCGGCACGGTGCGCCCCTTCGACGGCGACCTCGACGACTATCGCAAGATCGTCCTCGGCGGCGAGACGGGCGCCGACACGACCGCACCGGGAGCACGGGGCGGCAAGACGCAGCGGCGGCGCGAGGCGGCGGGCAAGCGTGAAACTCTGGCGCCGCTGCGCAAACAGGCCGAAGCGCTCGAGGCGCGCATGCAGAAACTGACCACCGCCATCGCCAAGGTCGATGCGGCCCTGGCTGCGCCGGACACTTTCCGCAACTCGCCCGCCAAGGCAGCGGAGCTGGCCAGGATGCGCGCCGAGGCCGTCGTGGCGCTGGCCAAGGTCGAGGAGGACTGGCTCCAAGTCTCCGGCGAGATCGAAGCGGCCGAGCAGTAAGGCGGGAACGCTAGTCGACGACCCGCGTCAGCTTGTTCGAGCTGAACAGGAAGAGCTTCTTGCCGGTCGGCTCCTGGTAGAGCACCTGCACCTCGCGCCCGCCCTTGCCGTCGCTGCCGATGAGCACGTCGGTGGGCTGGCCTTTGACGCGCACGAGCTCGCATTCCGACATGCCAAGATCGATGCTCTGCGGCATGCCGCGCGGCCCGGTGCGCGGCAGGCCGTCGTCCGGACAGCGGCCGTCGGCGCCGAGCAGCGGACCGGCGTCGGAGACATTTGCGTTGGTGGGCACGGCCTCGTCGGCTGTCTTCTTCTTCACGAAGGAGAAGCCGCCCATGTCCATGGCGCAGCCCGCGATGCCGAAGGCCAGCGCGGTCGCCGCCGAGAGCGCGAGAACATGCGCCGTCGGCAAGAGGCGTCTTGCCCGGTCAGCCGGCTGCTGCATCGAAGAGCTTCTTGACACTGTCGCGGAAGGCGGCTCGAGATCCGTCGCGGGTATAGAACATGTGCCCGCCCGGGAACACCTCCAGACGCACGCGATTTTGTTCGCCGAAAGCCGGCAATTGGTCAAGCAGGAGCTTCGCGGCGAAGTAGGGGGTGACGAGGTCAGTATAGCCATGGGTGACGAGCACCTGCGCCCGGGGGTCGCTGGCCAGAAGCCGCCGCAGGTCGCTCACGGCCTGGGCCGCCTGGGGGCCGGCGTTCCAGCGCCAGGACCGCGACACCTCGCCGTTGAGCAGATGGTACGGCCCGTCCGGCTTCCAGTTGAGCGTGCGAGTGAGGTAGTCGATGGCGGCGCTGGTCAGCGGGGCGCGCGAGGCCTCGAGGACGGCGTCCTCGGCCTGCGACTGCGCCGCCGCCGGAGCCGGGTCGTAGCCGGAGACCGAGACGTTGATAGGAGCTGCCAACGCGCTGATTCTGGCGGTGGAACTCGCGCGAGAAGCTCCACATGTCGATGCGTCCCGCCCGCTGGCGCACGAAGGCGGGGTCGAGGCCCGTAAAGGCGCTGACCCTTTCGACGATGCGCTCCACCGCGGCAGTGTCGCGCGGGCCTTTCATCAGGTCGAGCACGAAGTCGCCGCCGGCGTAGCGCTCGACTTCGGCGAGCCGCGCGGGGCCGAGCTGGCCGTCGCGCTCGAGCCGGGCAGCCGCCATGGACGGCAGCCGCGCCGCGATGGACGGCAGCGAGACGACGGCATCGCTGCGCAGGGTGAAATCAAGCACCGGCGAGACGAGGACAAGGCCCGCCACTGCCATGCCTTCGTTTGAGCCCAGCAACGCGGCGACCTTGGGCGAGCGGAAGCCGCCATAGCTCTCGCCGACGAGGTATTTCGGCGAGGCCACGCGGCCGTTCTTCAGCACATATTTCGCGACGACGCGCGCCAGCGACTGCGCATCGCCGTCCACCGACCAGAACTGGCGGTGTGCGGCCTCGTTGTCGGCGATGAAGCGGCTGTAACCAGTGCCGACCGGATCGATGAACACAAGATCGGTGAAGGGAAGCCAAGTGTCGGGATTGTCGGCGAGCACCGGCGGTTTCGAAGGCCCGTCACCCTGGTTGCCAAAGGCGAGGCGCTTGGGGCCGAGCGCGCCGAAATGCAGGTAGGCGGAAGACGCGCCGGGGCCGCCGTTGAACGCGAAGGCGATGGGCCGGTTCGTGGGCTCGGACGCGTCGACCACATAGGCCACGTAGGCGATCTCGACGAGGACGCGGTTCTGGCCGTCCATCAGAGGAATCGCGCCGGCGGTGACCGTGTAGTTGAGGGTGGCGCCCTTCACGTCGAGGCTGTGGCGGCTGACGGAATTGGACGGCAGGCGGGCGTTATCGGGTTTTTGGGACCCCTGCCCCTGCTGGCCGGGGCGCGCGGCGTGCCCCTGCTGCTGGTCCTGTCTGGAGTTCTTGGGCGAGCGCGCCGAACACGACGCCAAGGCCCAGCACAACGGCAAAGAACGGCATCGAGACCGGACGGATTGGGACGAGCATCACGTTGTCCTAAAGGGCCAAAGCGCCCGGATTATGCCGTGCTTTGCAGTGAGGCGCGATCATGCAATTGCCCCGTCAGCGTAAGGCTTTGAATATAGGTTACTTTCTCCAGGATTCGATACGCCTGAGAAGCCCGGCGCCAAGCGTTGCGCGGGTGTTGCGCGCTGTCCCAACGCAACGTTGCGCGCAACATTGCAGGCTCACGCCTTCTTCTGCCAGCGGCCGTCCTCGTCTTGCTGCCAATAGGTGGCCGCAAGGCCTGACGCCTTGGCGCGCGACCAGTCGGCGCGAGCGCGGGCCAACGCCTCATCGTCACTACCGTCGAACATGAGAACGACCCGTTCATAGCCGGAAGGATCGGCCGGCAAGCTGGCGCCTGCCACGAGGAAGCGAATCTGGGCGCCGTTGGGTCTTGCGCCGCCGGTCGTGAGCAGGACTGGCTGGCCGGCCGCATCGGGCTCGTTGTCGGTGCCATGGGGCAGGAAGCCGTCGTCGCTATAGGTCCATAGGTGATCGTCGAGCGCCTGCAGGCGCTCGTCGCCGGGAACCTCGACGACGACGTTCCAGCCGCGCTCGAGGCTCTTGTGCAGCAAGGTTGGCAGCACCCTTTCGAGAGGCTGGCGCTCGAGGTGGTAGAAGAGAATCTCGGTCATTGCTTGCGCGCTAGTGTTCGTAGTGGTCGCTGATGAGGCGGTCGAGGAGGCGAACGCCCCAGCCGGATGCCCACGAGCGGTTGATGTCGGTCTGCGGCGAGCCCATGCCGGTGCCGGCAATGTCGAGGTGCGCCCATGGCGTGTCGCCGACGAAGCGCTGCAGGAATTGCGCCGCGGTGATCGAGCCGGCATGGCGGCCGCCGGTGTTCTTCACGTCGGCGAACTTCGAGTTCGATGAGCTTGTCGTAGGCCTTGCCGAGCGGCAGGCGCCAGACGAGCTCCCCCGTCGTCTTGCCGGCGGCGATGAGGCGATCGGCCAGCGTGTCGTTGTTGGAGAAAAGCCCGGCATGCTCCTGCCCGAGCGCCACCATGATAGCGCCGGTCAGCGTCGCCAGATCGACCATGAATTGCGGCTTGAAGCGCTCGCGCACGTAGTGCAGCGCGTCGCAGAGGACCAGACGCCCCTCCGCGTCGGTGTTGATGATCTCGATGGTCTGGCCCGACATGGAGGTGACGATGTCGCCGGGCCGCTGGGCGCCGCCATCAGGCATGTTCTCGACAAGCCCGATGGTGCCGACCACGTTGGCAGAGGCTTGGCGGCTGGCGAGCGCTTGCATGAGGCCGACCACACAAGCGGCACCGGCCATGTCGCCCTTCATGTCCTCCATGCCGCCGGCTGGCTTGATCGAAATGCCGCCGGTGTCGAAGCAGACGCCCTTGCCGATGATGGCCACCGGCTTCTCGCTCGGCCTGCCGCCGTTCCAGTGCATGACGACGAGCCGGCTCTCGCGCCGCGACCCCTGCCCCACCCCGAGCAGCGCCCGCATGCCAAGCTTTTTCATCTGCTTCTCGTCGAGGATGTCGACCTCGACGCCGAGCTTGCTCAGCGCCTTGACGCGCTCGGCGAATTCCTCGGGATGCAGGACATTGGGCGGCTCGTTGACGAGATCGCGCGCGGCAAGCACGCCGCCGCCGACGGCAAGCCGCTTGCGCATGGTCTTGCGGGCGTCTGAGGGGTCGGAAACATGCAGCATGATACGGGCGGGGGCGCCCGATTCGTCGGAATCGTCCTTCTTCTTGGTCTTGTATCGGTCGAAGCGATAAGCGCGCAGGGTCAGGCCGAGGGCGATATCGGCGGCAGCGGACGCGTCGGAAGGCGGCTCGCCGGGCACGTCAAGGAGGATATGGGCCACCCGGCCGGCGGTGAGCTTGCTCATGATGAAGCCGCCGAGATTGAGCCAATCGAGCTTCTTTCGCTCCTCGCCCTTGCCGGTGCCGATGACCACGAGGCGGTCCCCGTCCAGATGCGCGGGGGCGCTCACCACCAGTGCCGTTTTGGGACGTCCCTTGAAACGCTCGGCGGCGGCAGCCCGGCGGATGGTTTCATCGAGGCGGCGACCCAGAATTCGGCCGGTTGCGGGCGAAACATTCAAATCCTCCCCCGCAAACACCACAATATCGCCCCCCTTGGGCCGCTCGAGCGGCTTGAGGTCAATCCTCACGCGATGAGCCATCCAGCAAAACTCCCCAACCAGACACCGAAAGCCCCGAAATGCCGCGGCTTTTCGCGTTGTCATATAGCATCACCGGCCGAAAAACGCCTTGCCGGCTGCCACGAAACCGCCCTCGTGACCCGCCACGCGGTACAATGGAAAGCCTGGGCCAACCCATTGAGGCCTGGGGGGAATCACGCAGCGCGCCGATGGGCCTTCTCGAACGATACATCCTGAAGAATGTCGCGATCGCCTTCGTGGCGTGCCTCGTTGCGCTGACGTTGATCATCTGGATAACCGAGATCCTGAAGCAGATGGATCTGTTGACCGGCAAGGGCCAGACCCTCCTCATGTTCCTGACGGTGACGCTGCTGTCGCTGCCGGCATTGGTCACCGTCATCGCTCCGGTCGCGGTCTTCGTCGCCACTCTCTACGCGCTCAACAAGCTCAACGGCGATTCCGAGCTCATCGTCATGAGCGCCGCAGGCGTGCCGCCGGGGCGCCTGCTGCGCCCGTTCCTGCTGTTGGGCACGGCGGTGCTTGCGCTCGTCATGTGGATGACGGTGTGGCTGATGCCGAACAGCTTCGCGGGCCTGCGCGATCTCTTGACCAAGATCCGCACCGACTTCGTCGCCAACATCGTCAAGGAAGGCCAGTTCACCACCCTCGACCAGGGGATCACCTTCCACTACCGCGAGCGTTCCGGCCAGGCGCTGCTCGGCATCTTCCTCCAGGACCGGCGCGAAGCGGGCAAGACAATCATCTACCTGGCGGAGCGCGGTCAGACGGCGGATATCAACGGCCAGAGCTATCTGGTGCTCGAAAAGGGTTCGGTGCAGCGCCAGGAAGCCAACAGCCGCGACAGCTCCATCGTCGCGTTCGACCGCTACGCCGTCGATCTGTCAGCCTTCGGACAGGACGGCTCGAACGTGGTCTACAAGCCGCGCGAGAGGCCAACCTCGGCGCTGCTGTACCCGGACGAGAACGAGGGCTATTACCGCTTGCAGCAGAATCGCTTCCGGGCCGAATTGCACGATCGGCTTTCGGCTCCGCTCTATCCGCTCGCCTTCATGCTCATCGCCTTCGCGGCCCTCGGCGACGCGCGCACCACGCGGCAGGGGCGCGGCGCGGCGATCGCGCTCGCCATCGCCGTGATGGGCTTGACCCGCATCCTCGGCTTTGCCGCATCGAGCGCGGTGGCGCGCAACCCCGCGGCGATCTATGCCGTCTATGCCGTGCCGCTTGCGACAATCGTTGGATCGCTCCTCGTCATCATGGCGGGCCCGCGCACCAAGGCGTACGGCGCGCGCTTGAAGCGCGGCCTCTCCGGGCTGGCGCTGACGCTCGCGCCGCGGCGCCTGAGGGGGGCATGATGGTCATCGGCTTCACCCTCGGACGCTATCTGTCGCGACGCTTCCTCGGCACGATCATGGCGGTGTTCGGGACGGTACTTGCCCTGATCGTCACCATCGACTTCGTCGAGTTGATGCGCCGGGCCGGCGACGCCGAAGGCGCCTCCGCTCAGACGATGGCTTCGTTGGCGCTGCTGCGTGCCCCATCGGTGGCCGAGCAGGTCCTGCCCTTCGCGGTCCTCTTCGGGGCCATCGCCGCTCTCCTCAGCCTCTCTCGCAAGCTGGAGCTCGTCGTTGCCCGGGCAGCCGGGGTCTCGGCCTGGGAATTCCTGCAACCGGGCGTGCTCGTCGCGCTCTTGGTCGGCGTCCTGTCGGTGGCGATCTACAACCCGGTCTCGGCCTACATGAAACAGAAGGCGGCGGAGATCGAGGCGCGGATCTTCGCCAAGAGTTCAAAATTCGCCTCCGGCAAGGATTTGTGGATTCGCCAACGCAGCATCGATGGACAGGCCATCATTCGGGCTGAATCGGGCCTGGAGCGCACCGCCACCCTCATCCGGCCAACGGTTTTCGGCTTTGACGCGGCCGGCAGTTTCCGGGAGCGAATCGAGGCGCGACAGGCCAAGCTGCATGAAGGCTATTGGGAACTATCAGATGCCCGCGTCCTGTCGGTCGGCGACGAGCCGCAGAGCTTCGGCACCTACCTCCTGGCCACGACGCTGCGGCCCGAACAGGTCCGCCGGTCCTTCACGCCGGCCGAATTCGGTGCCGTTTTGGAGCCTCGGCGAGGTGATCGAGCAGACCGAAAGGGCCGGATTGGACGCGACCCGCTACCGGCTGCACCAGGCGGTGCTGATGGCCCGGCCGCTGCTCCTGGTCGCCATGGTCTTCGTGGCGGCATCGGTTTCCTTAAGGTTTTTCCGCGCAGGTGGCGTGTCCCGCATGGTCCTCGGTGGCGTCGTGGCAGGCTTCATGCTTTATGTCGCCACAGAGCTCATGCAGGATTTCGGAGCGTCGGGGCTGGTTGGGCCGCACGTGGCGGCTTGGCTCCCGGCGGCGGTGGGTAGTTTGCTCGGAACGCTCGCCCTCCTTTACCAGGAGGATGGGTAACAATGATCCGCGAAGGCGGGCACCGGCAGGTGAGTATGGATTGGGGACGTTGCAGGATCGCAGTCTGCGCGATCGCGACGGCGTTTGTGCTCGCCGTTGCGCCCTCCCCTGCGTCGGCGCAAGCCACCCTGAACGACGCCCTCAGCCGACGCGTCCAGCCCGGCCAGCCCGGCCAGGGAACCGACAAGCTCCTCGTCGATGCCAACGAGATCCGCTACGACAACGACAAGAACACGGTCTCGGCCATCGGCGACGTCCACCTCTACTACAAGGGCAAGACACTGCAGGCCGACCGGGTCGTCTATGACCGCAACGCCAATCGCGTGCTGGCGGAAGGTAATGCCCGCATCACCGACAGCGATGGAACGGTCACCACTGCCGACCGCTTCGAGTTGACCGACGACTTCAAGGACGGTTTCGTCGATTCGCTGCGTGTGCAGCGAACGGCGCCGTTCCAGGGCCGGCCGGTAACGACCCGCTTCTCCGCGCCACGAGCGGAACGCACCAGCGGCGAAACGACGGTTTTCGAGAAGGGCACCTATACCGCCTGCGAGCCGTGCGCCGATCATCCGGAGCGGCCGCCACTATGGCAGGTGCGCGCGGCGCGCATCATTCACAACAATTCGGAGCGGATGATCTACTACGAGGACGCGCGGCTCGAATTCGCCGGCGTCCCGGTGGCGTGGATTCCGTATTTCTCGAGCCCAGATCCGACGGTCAAGCGAAAGAGCGGCTTCCTGGCGCCGCACTACGTCATCTCGTCGGCGCTCGGCTACGGCGTCGGCATCCCGTATTTCTGGAACATCGCGCCGAACATGGACCTGACGGTCACACCGACGTTCCTGACCCGCCAGGGGTTCCTCGGCATTGCCGAGTGGCGCCATCGCCTCGACAACGGCCAATACACCATCCGCGCTGCCGGCATATCGCAACGCGACAAGGATGCCTTCCTTGGCCCCCTCGGGCCGGGGCTGCCGGCGCTCGGGGCGCGCGACAAGGATTTCCGCGGCTCGATCGAAAGTGCTGGCCGCTTCTTCATCAACCCGAACTGGCAAGTGGGCTGGGACGTTGTGGGGATCACCGACAAGTGGTTCCTGCAGAACTACAAGATCAAGTCCGAGAGCATCTCGTCGATCTATTTCCGCGAGTCTACATCGACCGTCTATCTGTCGGGCAAGAGCGACACCGCCTATTTCGACTTGCGCGGCTACTATTTCAAGCCGCTGACCTTCGCCGACTGGCAGAAGCAGCAGCCCCTCGTGCATCCCGTCTGGGACTACAACAAGCGCTTCCAGGGCCCTGAACTGCTTGGTGGCGAGGTGGCTTTCGACGCCAACGTCACCAGCCTGTCGCGCGACGCCGCCTATTTCCAGCAGGTGCCGACACCCAACCGCACCTTGTTCGGCCTCTACGATACGTGCAGCGTCTTCCAGCGCTACGTTTGCACCATTCGCGGGCTTGGCGGAAGCTATTCCCGCGCCACGGCTGAAGTCTCCTGGCGGCGCAGCTTCGTCGATCCGATCGGCCAGATGTGGATCCCGTTCGCGTCGCTACGCACCGACGGCAAATGGGTCCAACCTGATTTCTCGCAATTCCAGAATGTGCAGCAGGCCAATTTCGGCGTGGACGACAACGCGTTCTGGCGCGCCATGCCGGCGGTCGGCCTCGAATACCGCTTCCCGTTCGTCAGCACCGCGACACGGCTCGGCACGCACACAATCGAGCCGATCGCGCAGATCGTCATCCGACCGAACGAAGCCCGCTCCGGCCGCCTGCCCAACGAAGACGCGCAGAGCCTCGTGTTCTCGGATGCGACCATTTTCGACGTGAACAAGTTCTCGGGCTACGACCGCGTCGAAGGCGGCGTCAGGACCAATTACGGCGCCAAGTATACGATCACCACGAGCAAGGGCTACGCCGATGTCCTGGTCGGACAGTCCTATCAAGTGGCGGGGCGCAATTCCTATCTCAGCGCCGATCTTGCCAATACCGGCCTCGATTCGGGCCTGGAAAGCCGGGCATCCGACTATGTGGGACGCATCCATATCGCGCCTGATCCGCTGTTCTCCTTCACGGCCCGGTCGCGCTTCGACGAGCATACCTTCGCCCTGAAGCGCATCGAGTTGCAGGGCAACACAACGTTCGGACCGCTCACCGCAACCGTCGTCTACGGCCACTATTCGGCGCAGCCCAACCTCTCGATCCCGGAGCCTCGCGAGGGCGTCCTCACCGGCGCCATTTGGAAGCTGACGCCCTCCTGGAGCCTCAACGGCTCAGTGCTGTTCGATCTCAGCCGCGAGGCCAAGAGTTTGAACAACCTGCTGCAGGCCTCGGTGCTGCCGGCACAGGCCTATGTGCGTACGCCCCTCTGGCAAGCAACGACAGGCTCGCTTGGCGTGCAATACCAGGACGAGTGCACGACCTTCTCGGTGCTCTATTCGCAGAGCTTCAACGATCCGACCACGGGCCTGCGCACCAACAACCAGACGGTCCTCGTGCGTCTCGAACTGCGCACGCTCGGCCAGGCGGCCTTGAGCCAAAATCTGAGCGGCGCCGCCCAGGACGGCGTCGCCCAGTGAGGCGGGACAAGCCCCGGCTCGCCACAAGCAAACCACTCGCTCTGACACAAGGCGATCCAGCCGGCATCGGCCCCGAGATCGCGCTGAAGGCTTGGCTCAAGCGGCGCGAGCATGCCCTGCCCGCCT
Source organism: uncultured Alphaproteobacteria bacterium (assembly GCA_963812775.1). Taxonomy (GTDB): domain Bacteria; phylum Pseudomonadota; class Alphaproteobacteria; order Rhizobiales; family Beijerinckiaceae; genus CAWEWH01. Next base: position 526,168 of record CAWEWH010000007.1, on the reverse strand, counting down.
TCGCGGTGGTCACCGATCCCGATTTCATGCGCGCCACCGCCGCGACGCTGGGGCTGCCGGTGCCCATCGAAGCCGTCGACGCCGCCGAGAGCGCGGCGGTATTCGAGCGGGCGCTGCCGGTTGTCCCCCTCGGCATGCACGTCGAGAGCGCGCCCGGCCATCCGGCACCGGCGTCCGCCAAGGCCACCATCGCGTCGATCGAACGCGCCGTCGATCTCGTGCGGAGTGGCGGGGCGGGCGCGCTCGTCACCAATCCCATCGCCAAGAGCGTGCTCTACAGCGCCGGTTTTTCGCATCCGGGCCACACGGAATACCTGGCATTTTTGGCCGCGCCGCAAGGCGAGGCCCCGCCCAGGCCGGTGATGTTGCTGTGGAGCGAGGAGCTCGCCGTCGTGCCCGTGACAATCCACGTGCCGCTGCGCGACGTGCCGCGGCTTCTGACCCGTGATCTCATCGTCGAGACGGCGCGTATCGTCGCCCATGACATGAAGCGGCGTTTCGGCCTCCTGCGGCCGCGCCTCGCATTGACGGGGCTGAACCCGCATGCCGGCGAGGACGGCGGGCTAGGCGAGGAAGACAAGTGCGTCATCGCGCCCGCCGTCGCGGCGCTCAAGGCCGAGGGCATTGAAGCCTCAGGGCCGCATCCCGCCGATACACTGTTCCACGCCCGCGCCCGCGCCGGCTACGACGTGGCGCTTGCCATGTACCACGATCAGGCGCTGGTGCCGATCAAGACCATCGCGTTCGACGAGGCCGTCAACGTCACGCTCGGCCTTCCCTTCCTGCGCACCTCGCCCGATCACGGCACAGCCTTCGACATTGCCGGGCGGGGCGTCGCGCGCCCCGACAGCCTCATCGCCGCCCTCAAGCTCGCGGCGCGGCTCGCCGCGGCCGAGGCGGCGGCTACGACCTGATGAGCCCGGTCGACGACCTGCCGCCGCTGCGCGAGGTGGTGCGCGCGCTCGACCTTCGACCGAAGAAATCGCTCGGTCAGAACTTCCTGTTCGACCTCAATCTCACCGCCCGCATCGCGCGCGCCGCGGGACCGCTCGACGGCGTCACGGTGGTGGAGGTGGGGCCAGGGCCCGGTGGCCTGACGCGGGCGCTCCTGGCGCTCGGCGCCGCCAAGGTCGTCGCCATCGAGCGCGACCGGCGCTGCCTTGCGGCGCTCGGCGACATCGCGGCGCACTATCCGGGACGGCTCGTCGTCGTCGAAGGCGACGCCATGACGGTCGATCCGCGGCCGCATCTCGGCGCCGGCGCAGCGCGCATCGTCGCCAATCTTCCGTACAATGCCGGCACCGCACTCCTCGTCCGCTGGCTGACCGAGAAGACGTGGCCGCCATGGTGGGACAGCCTCACCTTGATGTTCCAGCGCGAGGTCGCCGAGCGCATCGTCGCCGACGAGAGCAGGCCGGAGAGCTACGGCCGTCTCGGCGTGCTGGCGGGGTGGCGCACCACGGCGTCGATCCTCTTCGAGGTGGCGCCGTCAGCCTTCGTGCCGCCGCCGAAGGTGACGTCCGCGGTCGTTCGGCTCGTGCCGCGGCCGGCGCCGGCACCATGCCGCATCGCCGTCCTGGAAGCGGTCACGCAGGCCGCGTTCGGACAGCGGCGAAAGATGCTGCGCCAAAGCCTCAAGCAGCTCGTGCCCGACCCGCTGGCGCTGGTCGCGGCGGCAGGTCTCGACCCGACGCAGCGGCCCGAGACGGTGCCCGTGGCCGGGTTCGTGGCGCTCGCCAATATGTTGGATGCCGGCCGCTAGCCAGGGGCGCCCCGGCCTCCTCTTGACCGGCCAGCCTCACGTCTTCTCCGACAGCAACCCCTCGACGAACGGGCCCAGCCCGACCTGGCGGCCGCGCTTGTGCCGCTCCGCCTCGAGGATGGCGACGACGCTGCGAAAGGCGCGCTCGATGTCCTCGTTCACCAGGATGTAGTCGTATTGGCTCCAGCGGGCGATCTCGTCGCGGGCGTTCTGCAGGCGGCGGGCGATGATCGCAGGCTCGTCCTCGGCGCGCCGTTCCAACCGCGCCTTCAATTCCACCATGGTCGGCGGCAGCACGAAGATGGTGACCACGTCATCGCGCATCTTGGCGGTGACCTGCTCGGTGCCCTGCCAGTCGATGTCGAAGAGGACATCCTGGCCGGCGGCCAGCGCCTCCTCGACCGGTGCGAGGGGCGTGCCGTAGAAATTGCCGTGCACCTCGGCCGATTCGAGCAGCTCGCCGCGCTCGCGCATCTTGGTGAAGTCGGCCTTGTCGATGAACCGATAGTGCACGCCGTGGACCTCGGAGGGGCGCCGCGCTCGCGTGGTGACCGAAACCGAGAGCTTGACGTCGATCTGCTTCTCCAAGAGACGCGTCAATGTCGTCTTGCCGGCGCCGGAGGGCGACGACAGGATCAGGATGATGCCGCGCCGGGCTATGGCGGTCTTCTCAACCATGCGTCACTCGACGTTCTGAACCTGCTCGCGGAACTGCTCGACCACCGCCTTGAGGTCGAGGCCGATGGCCGAAAGGCTCGCGTCATTGGCCTTGGCACAAAGGGTGTTGGCTTCGCGCGAGAACTCCTGCGCGAGAAAATCGAGCCGGCGGCCGACGAGCCTGCCGCTCGCCAGCAGCGAGCGGGCGGCCGCCACGTGCGCGACGAGGCGATCGATCTCCTCACGGATATCGGCCTTGGTGGCCATGAGGACGGCCTCCTGGTGCAGGCGCTGCGGATCGAGGCTCGCGCCGGTGGCGATGAGCGTCGACACCTGCTCGGCGAGCCTCGCCCTGATGGCGTCGGGCTGGCGGGCCGGACAGGTCTCGGCCGCCGCCGTCAGCCGCGCGATGGTCTCGAGCTGGCCGGTGAGCAAGCTGGCGAGCGCTGCCCCTTCCTGCTGGCGCGCCGCCACGAGGGCGGCAACCGCCCTGGTGAACCCGGCGCGAATGGCTGCCGTCAGCGCAGCGCGGACCTCCTCGTCCTCCTCGTCCGACACCTCGACGATGCCGCGGACGCCGAGCAGACCGTCGAGGGATGGAGGCCGCACCGCCTCGGGCAGCGCAACACGCGAGAGGGATTCGATGAGGCCCGCCAGAGCTGCTTCGTTGACACGCACCCGCATCGGCGCCTCGTCAGCGTCGATGGTCAGAGCCGCATGACAGGTGCCGCGGCCGAGTGCCTTGGCGATCGACTGGCGCGCCTCCTCGGCGAGAGCGTCGTAACCCGGCGGTACGCGCAGGCGCACGTCAAGGCCGCGGCCGTTGACCGTCTTGAGTTCCCAGGCCCAGTGGTAACGCCCGATGGCGCCCGCTTCGCGGGCGAAACCCGTCATGCTCGCGATAGTCATTGAATTGCTTGGCTGTGGCCCGGAAACGGCGCGACCATAGTGTGCGAGGGGCGGCCTCACAAGCTGGACGCCGGCGCAGGAAGGCCCCTCCCATTGCTTAATGCAGCATCTACTGCTTCAGCGACGGGACGATCTTGGGCGAGTTCAGATCGAACGTCTTGTTGGCCAGGGGGTCCTTCTTGGTGCCCTCCGAGGCGTCGAAGGCCCGCGGGCGGCGGGGCGGCTGCGCCTCGCCGGCGGCAGCCGAGGCGCCGCCTTTGGCCTTGCTGCCGGTGGCCTGGTTCAGCTGCTGGTCGATCCCATCGCTCCTGGACTGATCGGCGGGCGCGAAGGCCGGAGCGTTCTGGGCACCGGCGGGCACCACGCCGACTTCGACCTGATCGACGCGATCGACGCGGCGCGCCGCTTCGATCTGGCGCCACTTCACGACGTTCTTCTGGTGCTGATCGAGCGTTTCGGCGAAGACGTGGCCGCCGGTGCCGTCGGCCACGAAATAGACGTTCCTTGGTGCGCGAGGGATTGGCAACCGCCTCGAGCGCCGCGCGGCCCGGATTGGCGATGGGGCCGGGGGGCAAGCCGTCGATCGCGTAGGTGTTGTAGGGCGTCGCCTTTTCCTTCTCGCTCTTCAGAATGCCGCGGCCGAGGGTGCCTTTGCCGCCGACGATGCCATAGACGATGGTCGGGTCGGACTGCAGCCGCATCTTGCGCTGCAGGCGGTTGATGAACACCCCGGCGACGCGCGGGCGCTCATCGGCCCGCCCGGTCTCTTTCTCGACGATGGAAGCGAGGACGACGAATTCCTCCGGTGTCTTGATCGGCAGGCCGGAGGCGCGGCGTGACCAGATCTCACCGAGGACGCGCTCGCGTTCCTGCCCCATGCGCGCCAGCAGCTGTTGCCGCCCCATGCCGCGCGACACCTTGTAGGTGTCGGGCAAGAGCGTGCCCTCGGCCGGCACCTCGGCGATGTCGCCGACCAGCACGTCGCTGTCGCGCAGGCGCTGCGCCACCTGCTCGCTGGTCCAGCCTTCGGGGATGGTGATGGTATGCAGCACCGACTTGCCGGACACCAGCGTGTCGATCACCTCGTTGAGGCTGGCGCGCTGCTTGAACAGGTATTCGCCGGCCTTCATGGCATCCTTGTCGCCGCTGAGCTGCACACCGATTACGAACAGCATCGGATGCGAAATCACACCCTCGCGCTCGAGCGCGGCGGCCACCGTCTGCGAGCCGCCTTTGACGACGACCACCTTGTCGGCGGGAAGCGGCCCCGGCTCCGAAAATTGCCGCTGCACAAGATAGACGACGAACGTCGCCCCGACCGCGACGATGAGCAGGAACGTCAGCAGGCCGCTGAGGAAGTGGAAGATGCGCCCACCGCGGCGCGCGCGCAGTGGAGGTTCGGGCGGTGCCATGGGTGCGATCAATCCATGGGGACTTCGCAAGCCGTTGCGGTACGAGCGATCGTTCATTGTCTCACCGACCACACGACCGCTTAGCCCCCCAGCTAGCCCCAGACCGGGCCCACCCTACCACCGAATGTGGCGAAACCGCGCCACGATTATCGGTCACTCATGACCCGCTCGTGGTCACGCATCGTAGCGACGGAACACCAGGCTGGCATTGGTCCCCCCGAAGCCGAACGAATTTGACAGCGCCACATTGACCTCGGCGGGCTTCGCCTTCAAGGGGACCAGGTCGATGGCCGTTTCGACGGACGGATTGTCGAGATTGAGCGTCGGCGGGATGACGCCATCGCGCATCGCGAGCACACAGAAGATCGCCTCAACCGCCCCGGCGGCGCCCAGCAAGTGGCCGATGGCGGACTTCGTCGACGACATTTTCAGCTGGGCCGCGCCGTTACCGGCCAACCGCTCCAGCGCCTTGAGCTCGATCTCGTCGCCGACCGGCGTCGAGGTGCCATGCGCATTGACGTAGTCCACATCGCCGGCATTGAGGCCGGCGCGCTTCAGCGCCATCTGCATGCACCGGTAGGCGCCGTTGCCGTCCTCGGGCGGCGAGGTGATGTGGTAGGCGTCGCCGGACAGGCCATAGCCGATCACCTCGGCATGGATCTTTGCACCGCGCGCCTTGGCATGATCCAGGTCCTCGAGCACCACGACGCCGGCACCCTCGCCCATCACGAAGCCGTCGCGGTCCTTGTCATAGGGCCGCGAGGCGCGCTGCGGCTCGTCGTTGAAGCCGGTCGACAGTGCCCGGCAGGCGATGAAGCCGGCCATGCCGAGGCGGTGAACGGAGGATTCGGCGCCCCCCGCCACCATGACGTTGGCGTCGCCAAGCGCAATCAGACGGGCCGCGTCACCGATGGCATGGGCGCCGGTTGAGCAGGCGGTGACAACGGCGTGGTTGGGGCCGCGCAGCTTGTGCTCGATGGAAATGTGCCCGGACGCCAGGTTGATCAGCCGACCGGGGATGAAGAACGGGGACACGCGCCGCGGCCCCTTCTCCTTCAGCGTGATCGCGGCGTCGTAGATGCCGCCGATGCCGCCGATGCCGGAACCGACGAGGACGCCGGTGGCGATCTGGTCGTCGTCGCTCTCGGGGTGCCAACCGGCGTCGTCGAGCGCCTGCTTGGCGGCCGCCACCGCATACACAATGAACGGATCGACCTTGCGCTGCTCCTTGGGGTCCATCCATTGATCGGCATTGAAGGTGCCGTCATTGCCGTCGCCGCGCGGCACCTGGCAGGCGATCTTGCATGCGAGATCGGAAACGTCGAAATTCTCGATTCGCCGAGCGCCGCTCTCTCCCTCGATGAGGCGCTTCCAGGTCGGCTCGACGCCGCATGCAAGCGGCGTGACCATGCCGAGACCCGTGACGACGACCCGCCTCATTGCGTGCTTACCGCCCCAATTTGCTCAGTGGCTGTGGGGCTCCGAAGCGCCAGGGCACGACGCCTCAGGAGCTGACGTTCTTCTCGAGAAATTTGATGGCGTCGCCGACAGTGACAATGGTCTCGGCCGCATCGTCGGGAATCTCGACGCGAAATTCCTCCTCGAAAGCCATCACCAGCTCGACCGTATCGAGGCTGTCGGCTCCGAGATCGTCGATGAAATTGGCGTTGTCGGTGACCTTTTCGGCGTCGACGCCGAGGTGCTCAACGACGATCTTCTTCACACGCTCGGCGATATCACTCATCGTTCCGTCCTCATCTTCCTCAATATGGTCGCCGGCAAGCTTGGCCTCTAACCCGCCCTGCTCAACCCCTGCGGCTGCGTTGTGGTGTCAAGGCTGAACGGGCTTGCGCATGGTCAGGCCGTCCAAAGGTGCAAGCCCGTTTTCGCTCGCGGCGTCAAGCCTTGAGTGGGAAATCCTCGGGGTTGTTAACATACCAGAATGGCGAAGGCGAGAGGCACGATCGCCCTCAAAAGCCAAGGGAATTCGCGCCTTAGGCGCGCTCAAAAAGCGTCCGCCGGTCGCAGGCGCGGCAGCCGCTGCCTAGTGCGAATTGAAGTTCGCTGCATTGCCTGGATCAGCTATCTCGCGAACTTCAAATTCGAAAAGCACACTAGAAACAGTCTCTTCTAGTGTCGCTTTGATTCCAAAAATCGCTACGAGGCATCCGTCAAGATCATGCGAATTTTGGAATCGCGACACTAGAGCATCGCCATGCCGCCGTTGACGTGCAGCGTGGCGCCGGTCACGTAGGCGGCCTCGGCGGACGCGAGATAGACGGTTGCGGCCGCGATATCGTCGCTCGTGCCGAGCCGCCCGACCGGCACGTTGGCGAGGATCGCCTCGCGCTGCTTGTCGCTCAGCGCATCGGTCATCGGCGTGGCGATGAAGCCGGGCGCGATGACGTTCACGGTGATGCCGCGGCTCGCCACCTCGGCGGCCAGCGCCTTCGACATGCCGATCAGCCCAGCTTTGGAGGCCGCGTAGTTGCCCTGCCCGGGATTGCCGGTCGAGCCGACGACGGACCCGATATTGACGATGCGGCCGAAGCGCCGGCGCATCATGCCCTTCACGGCGCCCCGCATCAGCCGAAAGGCCGCCGTGAGGTTGACGGCGAGGACCTCGTCCCACTCCTCGTCCTTCATGCGCAGGAACAGATTGTCGCGGGTCAGCCCGGCATTGTTGACGAGGATGTCGAGGCCGCCGAGCGCTGCCTCAGCGGCCGGCACCAGCGCCTCGACGGCCGCCTTGTCGGCGAGATTGGCGGGCGACGACGTGAACGCGGCCACCGAGCGCGGCCGCAAGCGTCTCCAGCGCATCGCGTCGCGTGCCCGACAAGGCCACCTCGGCGCCGCGCGCATGCAAGGCGCGGGCGATGGCCCCGCCGATGCCGCCGCTCGCGCCGGTGACGAGGGTCTTGCGGCCGCTGAGATCAAACATCTTCCGTTCCGTCGTCGGGGCGCACAGCGGCCGACACGACCGCGCCCCATTCGTTGATTTACGCCGGGACCTTGAAGGCCGCGATGTCGTCGGGCGTGTTGAGGGCCGCCGCATGGGCACCGGCCGCAATGCGTTTCGCCAATCCCGTCAGCACCTTACCCGTCCCAATCTCATAAAATGAATCAACTCCGTTGACGGCCATATAGGCGACGCATTCGCGCCAGCGCACGGTGGCCGTGACCTGCCGAACGAGGCTGTCGCGGATCGCCCCCGGCTCCGTGAGGGCGGATGCATGCACGTTGGCCACCAGCGGCACGGCCGGGGCCTTGATGACGACGCCCGCAAGGGCTGCCCGCATGGCGTCCGCGGCGGGTTGCATCAAGGCGCAATGGAACGGGGCGGACACGGCCAGCATCATGGCGCGCTTGGCCCCTTTGGTCTGGGCGATCGGTAGGGCCCGCTCAACCGCCGCCTTGTCGCCGGAAATGACCACCTGTCCGCCGCCATTGTCGTTGGCCGGATCGCAGACCTGACCTTGGGCAGCTTCGGCCGCGACCGCCTTGGCGGCCTCGAGCTCGAGGCCGAGCAGCGCCGCCATGGCGCCGGTCCCGACCGGAACCGCCTTCTGCATGGCCTCGCCACGCAGCCGCAGCAGGCGGGCGGTGTCGGCCACGCCCAGGCTGCCAGCCGCCGCCAAGGCGGAGTATTCCCCGAGCGAATGGCCGGCCACAAAGGCGGCGTGACGTTTCAGGTCGAGCCCGGCCTTGGCCTCCAGCACCCGCATCGTGGCGAGGCTGACAGCCATCAGTGCCGGCTGGGCATTGGCCGTGAGCGTCAGCTCCTCGGAGGGGCCCTCCCACATGAGGGCGGACAACTTCTGGCCGAGGGCCTCGTCGACTTCGGCGAAAACGGCGCGCGCCTCGGCGAAATTGTCGGCAAGCGCCTTGCCCATGCCGACCGCCTGGCTGCCCTGGCCGGGAAAGGTAAACGCGACCGACATCGTTGGAGTCCCTTGGCGCGCCCCGAAAGCCGCGCCGCAGTGGCATCGCACCACAGGCCCTGTCAAGCCGCGCGGCTTGCGCCATGGGGGTTTGCAGTGTAGGCACCCCAATAATCCGACACATCCCGACCCAAAGGAGCCCCCATGGCTCGCGTGACCGTCGAAGACTGCATCGACAAGGTCGAAAATCGTTTTGAGCTCGTGCTGCTCGCCGCGCATCGGGCCCGCAATATCTCGTCCGGCGCGCAACTGACCATCGACCGCGACAAGGACAAGAATCCGGTCGTGGCGTTGCGCGAGATTGCCGACGCGACCATTGCGCCGGAGGATCTCAAGGAAGACCTCATCCATTCGATGCAGAAGTTCGTCGAGGTCGATGAGCCGGAGGAAGATACGGTGCCGCGGCTTGCCAGCGTGGCGCCCGAGAGCGTCGGCGTGATGAAGGGCGCCAGCAGCACCAGCAGCGACGACGTCCCGCAGGAGTTCGACCGCATGAGCGAGGAAGACCTGCTGCGGGGGCTCGAAGGGCTTGTGCCGCCCGCCGAGTCCGACGACGAGGAAGCCTGATCGGCACGAAAGCTGGAAAGTTCAAGAAAGCCCGGTTTCGCACCGGGCTTTTTGTTTTGGCGCCCCGCGGACGATCACTTCCTTAGCCATGCCGGGCGCTCTTCCTTGCCCGCTCTTGCCGCCATCGTGATATTATTGAATTTCCGATGGTATCCTTGGCCAAACAGGACGATGGACGGGCGGCGTCAAGCGCACGGCCGCTGATGCGTCAATATGAGCTGGTCGAGCGGGTCAAGAGCTACGACCCCAACGCCGACGAGGCGCTGCTCGACCGTGCCTACGTCTATGCCATGCGGGCGCACGGCTCGCAGACGCGGGCCTCGGGCGACCCGTATTTCAACCACCCCCTGGCGGTGGCATCGATCCTGACCGAGCTCAAGCTCGACGACGCCACCATCGTGGCGGCGGTGCTGCACGACACGATCGAGGACACGGCGGCAACGCGCGAGGAGATCGATCAGCAGTTCGGGCACGAGATCGGCACGCTGGTCGAGGGCCTGACCAAGATCAAGAAGCTCGACTTCGTCTCCAGTGCCGCCAAGCAGGGAGAGAACTTTCGCAAGCTCCTGCTCGCGGTTGCGGCGGACGTGCGCGTGCTGCTCATCAAGCTCGCCGACCGCCTCCACAACATGCGCACCCTCGGTCACATGCCGCCCGACAAGCGGCTGCGCATCGCCGAGGAGACGATTGAGATCTACGCTCCTCTTGCCGGCCGCATGGGCATGCAGGAGATGCGCAACGAACTGGAGGATCTCGCCTTCAGGCACATGCGGCCTGAGGCCTACGAGACCATTCAACATCGCCTCGAAGAGGTGGCCAAGCGTAACGAGCATCTGATCGAGCAGATCGAGAACGAGCTCAAGGGGCGGCTTGCCGACCGCGGCATCGCCGCTGTCGTCACGGGGCGGCGCAAATCGCCCTACTCCATCTTCACCAAGATGCAGCGCAAGTCGGTGGGCTTCGAGCAGCTCTCCGACATCTACGGCTTCCGCATCATTCTGAAGAGCGTCAACCATTGCTATCGGGCGCTCGGCATCGTGCACACCACCTGGCCGATGGTGCCGGGCCGCTTCAAGGACTACATCTCGACGCCCAAGCAGAACGACTATTCGTCGCTGCACACGACCGTCGTCGGGCCGGGCCACCAGCGGGTCGAATTGCAGATCCGCACCGAGACCATGGAGAGCCTGGCGGAATACGGCATCGCCGCGCACGCGCTCTACAAGGAGGGCCTCGGCGACCGCGAGACGCTGGCCAAGGAGAGCCGGGCCTATCAATGGCTGCGGCGTACCATCGACCATCTGGCGGAGGGCGACAGCCCGGAGGAATTCCTCGAGCACACCAAGCTCGAGCTGTTTCACGACCAGGTCTTCTGCTTCACGCCCAAGGGGCGGCTCATCGCGCTGCCGCGCGGCGCCACCCCTATCGACTTCGCGTATGCGGTCCACACCGACGTGGGCAACACGGCGGTGGGCTGCAAGATCAACGGCCGCATCGCGCCGCTCCTTTCGGAATTGGAGAACGGCGACGAGGTGGAAATCGTGCGCGCCGACGGTCAAGTGCCGCCGGCGGCGTGGGAGTCGCTGGTCACCACCGGCAAGGCGCGGGCCGCGATCCGCCGGGCGACGCGCGCCGCCGTCAGGCGTCAATATGCGGGCCTCGGCCGCCAGATTCTCGAACGCGCCTTCGAGCGCGCCGGCAAGGCCTTCGCGGACGACAAACTGAAGGCGGCGCTCCCGCGACTGGCGCGCCAATCGGTGGAAGACGTGCTTTCGGCGGTCGGGCGCGGCGAGATGTTCTCGGGCGACGTGGTGAAGGCCATCTATCCCGACTATCAGGACGACATGAAGCAGGGCGCCAAGGCGGTGGCGACGGCGGCGACCGGCTGGTTCGGCTTGAAGCGTGGGCGCGCCGTCAAATTCAAGGTGCCGACCGCTGCCAACAGTTCAGGGCCCATACCCATTCGCGGCCTCGGCGGCGACCTGCCCGTGCGCTTTGCGCCCAACGGCGGCGCCGTGCCGGGCGACCGCATCGTGGGCATTCTCTCGCCCGGTGAAGGCATCACCATCTATCCGATACAGTCGCCGGCCCTCGCGGCTTTCGAGAACGAGCTCGACCGCTGGCTCGACGTGCGTTGGGACGTTGATGGACGCGAGCCGCAGCGCTTCCCCGCCCGCATCGCACTGCAGTCCATCAACGAGCCGGGCACGCTGGCGCAGATCGCCCAGGTGATCGCCGAGCACGACGGCAATATCGACAACGTCGCCATGGCGCGCCGCACGCCGGATTTCACCGACATGACGGTCGACCTGTCGGTGTGGGACCTCAAGCACCTGAACAACATCATCAGCGAGCTGAAGGCCAAGCGCGTCGTCAACAAAGTCGAGCGAGTTACAGGCTGAGAGTACAACCGGCGTCTGCTTGACGCGAACGCAACCACCGCGCGATACCTTGCAGCGCGCCGTCCATTGCGTCTGGAATTGCGTGTCGAAGTGCCTCAAATTCAGGCAATCAACCTTCAACTGTGCTCGTGCCGAGTTATTGCATGGCAAGCGAACAACGTGTTGCGGTTTTCATCGACGGGGCCAATCTCTACGCCACAACCAAGTCTCTCGGCTTCGACGTTGACTATCGGCGGTTGCTGAAATACTACCAAGGCCAAGGCATTCTGGTGCGCGCCTACTATTACACGGCGCTCATCGAGGACCAGGAATACTCCTCGATCCGACCGCTGATCGATTGGCTCGACTACAACGGCTACCGCGTCGTCACCAAGCCGACCAAGGAGTTCATCGACTCCATGGGGCGCCGCAAGGTGAAGGGGAACATGGACATCGAGCTCGCCATCGATGCCCTCGAGCTCGCCCCCTATGTCGACCATGTAGTCCTGTTCTCGGGCGACGGCGACTTCCGCTCGCTGGTGGACGCCCTGCAGCGCCGTGGCCTCAGGGTGACGGTCGTGTCGACCATCTCCACCCAGCCGCCGATGATCGCCGACGAGCTGCGCCGCCAAGCCGACGAGTTCGTCGACATCACGCAATTGGTCAACGTCATCGGCCGCGACCCGGCCGAGCGGGCCGAGAGGCTGCAGCGGGCGCAGAATTACGAGGAACGCGCCGAGCGGCACGACCGTGACGGCGGCGGCACGCCGCGGCGGGGGCTTGAACGCCGCTACGGCATCCGCCAGTCGCCGGCCGGACCCGCAGCCGGCGAGGACGATTTCGCCGGCAACTGACGGTTCTCAGACACTCTCCTTGGAGGACGGCGTAGCATCGTCGGCAGGCGGCGGGGTCCTGGCGCCTCTGGTCCAGCCGGGCGGGTCATGCTGGGTGCGGCCGCGCCACTTGTTCCAGCCGAGTTCTCAAGGCGAATGCCGCCGCCGCCACCGCGAATGCCATGGCGGCATGCCATGGACCCGTATCGGTGACCTTTCCCTCCAACACGGCTAAGCCAACGACCCACACGCCGGGCGCCATGGCCATCAGGGCGATGGCACCCAACATGCCCTCGACGATGTCGCCCGGCAGCGTCTCCCATGCCTCGCGCCCGGTCGACCGTGGCGCGCTCACCGTGCTGCGTGGCTCGGTGTCGAAGGCGATGCTGAGCCTGAAGAGGCTCGCCACGACCACCGCGTCGCCCAGCACGGCGGCCAGCACCGACGGAGGCGCCTCCGCCGCCACATGCATTTCCAGGCAGAGAAAGCCGCCGTGAAACAGGAACAGCGCCGCGCCCACTCGCAGGAGCGCGCAAATCGCCGCGGCGGCCTGTGGGCTGAGACCGAAGTGCGGTGCGGCCCTGCGGGTCATGGGCTCGCCCTCCGTTCCTTGATCAGGCGGCGCCAAGAAAGTCGCGCTTGCCGATCTCCACACCGTTGTGGCGCAGGATGGCGTAGGCGGTGGTGACGTGGAAATAGAAGTTCGGCATGACGAAATGCATGAGATAATCCGGTGCCGGCAGCGTCATGGTCCGCTCGCGGCCGACCGGAAAGGTCACTTCCTTCTCACTGCCCTCCTCGAGCTTCCGGCGGTCGATGGCGTTAAGCCACGCCAGGGTGCCCTCGATCCGGCCGATGAGCTGCTCGAAGCTCGTTTCCGTGTCCTCCTGTTTCGGCGCCTCGATGCCGGCGACACGGGCCAGTGACAGTTTTGGAAAGTCGGCCGTCGTCTGGACCTGACGCGTGAGATGAAACATGTCGGGATAGAGCCGCGCCGTAAGCAGAGCCGCAGACTCGATCTTTCTCGCGGCAGCGTGGTCGGCAGCCTTCTTGAGGATGGCCGAAAGGCTCGACAGGCGCCGCATGAACACCGGCACGGATACATCATAGATTGATAGCGACATTTGAGGGTCCCCCAGACGATTGAAGAGCCAACCGGATGTGGCGGCTCATCCCTTCTCGCGCAACAGGCGCGAGCGCTCGCGTTCCCAGTCGCGCTTCTTCTCGGTCTCGCGCTTGTCGTGCAGTTTCTTGCCGCGTCCCAGCCCGAGCTCGACCTTGGCGCGCCCGCGCAGATTGAAATACATTTTCAGCGGCACGAGCGTGAAGCCCTCGCGCTGCGTGGCGCCGATGAGCTTGGCAATCTGCCGCTTGTGCAGGAGCAGCCGCCGGGGCCGGCGCGTCTCGTGATTGAAGCGGTTGGCCTGCAGGTATTCCGGGATATAGGCGTTAAATAGGAACATCTCGTTGCCGGAAGGCCCGGCATAGGATTCGGCGATCGTCGCCTTGCCGCCGCGCAGCGACTTTACCTCGGTGCCGGTGAGGGCGATGCCGGCCTCGTAGGTCTCGACGATCTCGTAGTTGAAGCGCGCCCGGCGGTTGTCGGCGACAACGCGCACGGCACTCTTGCCGCCGGCGGCCATGTCGGCTCCGATTGTTAGGCGTTGATCAGGCCGGCATGCACCATGGCGGCGCGCACCTGCGCCTTGGTGGAATCGCTGACCTTGACCATCGGCAGGCGCACCTCGTCCGACATGCGGGCAAGGACCGACAGGGCGTATTTGGCCGGCGCCGGGTTGGGCTCGACGAACAGGTTGGTGTGCAGCGGGATCAGACGGTCCTGGTAGGTCAGCGCCTTGTCGAACTGGCCGGCCAGGCACGCTTCCTGGAACTCGCTGCACTGCTTCGGCGCGACGTTGGCGCTGACGGAGATGCAGCCATGCCCGCCATGCGCCATGTAGCCGAGGGCCGTGTTGTCCTCGCCGGAGAGCTGGTTGAAGTCGGGGCCCATGGCGGCGCGTTGCGCGCTGACGCGGCCGATATTGGCGGTGGCGTCCTTGACGCCGGTGATGTTCTTCAGCTCGTAGAGACGCTTCATCGTGTCGACCGACATATCGATGACCGAGCGCGGCGGGATGTTGTAGATGATGATCGGAATGCCGACGGCGTCGTTGATCGCCTTGTAGTGCTGATAGAGCCCTTCCTGGTTGGGCTTGTTGTAGTAGGGCGTCACGACGAGCAGCGCGTCGGCGCCCGCGTCCTCGGCGTGGCGGGCAAGATCGAGCGCCTCAGCCGTATTGTTGGAGCCGGCACCGGCAATAACCGGCACCCTGCCCTTGGCCTCGTCGACACACCATTCGACGACCTTCTTGTGCTCGTCGTGGGACAGCGTCGGGCTCTCGCCCGTCGTCCCCACCGGCACGAGGCCATGGGTGCCGCTCTCGATCTGCCAGTTGACATGGGCCCGAAAGGCCGCCTCGTCGAGCTCCCCGCCCTTGAAAGGGGTCACCAGGGCCGTGATCGAGCCCTTGAAAACGCGATGTCGGGTCATGGCGCCTGCCTTGTGAGATTGGGACCCCCGTTAATGTGCGGTTCAGGGGGCAGCGGGATAAGTGAGCGACGGGGCATATTGTTGCCCAACTTCTTCGGGTTAGTGCCCGTTCTTCGGGTAGTTCCGACACTGCGAATTATCAATGCCGGTAACGCGACCGAAAGCTACCTGAGCGACTCTAGCGGCTCTTTCGGCTGCGTGAAAGGGGAGCTCCCATAGGGGATGCTTGTGGATATCGAGCTCGAGGATTTCGAGCTTGAGGATTTCGTGGACGGGCGGGTCAAGACTGGGAAACGGGTTCGCCCCCATGAGAGCGTAGCTGGGCACTTGGTCAACAAGGCGGGGCATCTGATTTGCTGAAATCTCTGCTGCGTTTCTGGTCACGGCCGGCGAAGCGGTCGCTGCCGATCTTCGGCGTCATGGGAACCGTCGCGGCGGTGGCTCTCACCGTGGAGGTGGTCGAGCTGCGCGAGCCGCCTCGCGTCGATCGGACGGCCGTGGAGATCGCGCGGGGAAGCCCGACAGGCACCGACTCGGCCGGCGCGGCCATGGCGGACGGTAGTGTCCTGCAGGAACTCGCGCAGGACGAGACGAAAGTCCTCCTGCCGCTTGAAGCCTCGAAGGCCGCGGCACAGCCGCAGCAGCCGTCCCAGCAGCTCGCGGCGCTGCCGCCCGACAAGACCGACAAGGCCGGGGCCGCCGATGAGCCGCAACAGGTGCGCCCGCAACTCGCCGCGCTGCCGCCCGACGCCGAGGAAATCATCAAGCCGAACATGACGGGCAACCTCAAGCGCCCGCCCCCGCTCGACCTCGCGGCGCCGGCGTCATCGCCGGCCGACGGCAGCGCGCTCAAGCGCTTCATCGACCTCTATCGCAAGGGCGACATCAAGGGCGGCGACGCCGCCGAGGCGGCGATCACCGATCCCGGCGCGCGCGCCGTGCTGGAATGGGTGGCGATCCGCACCAACGGCAAGACGATTGGCTTCGAGCGCATTGCAGCCTTCATGAAAGCGCATCCGCGCTGGCCGAGCGCCGCCTTGATCCGGCGGCGGGCCGAGGAGGCGTTGTTGCGCGAGCGGCGCCCGAAGACGGTCATCAAGGCATTTTTCGACAAAGAGAAACCGGTCAGCGCGGCCGGCAAGGTGGCGCTGGCGCGCGTCTTGAAGGCGGACAGCAAGGAGCGCGAGGCCAATGCCCTCATCCGCTCGGCTTGGCGCGACGACACGATGGGCAGCGAGCTCGAAGCCGCCATCGCGGATGAGTTCAAGGACGGCCTGACACGGGCCGATCACCGCAACCGCATGGAGCGCCTGCTGTTCAAGGAGGAGAATGGCGCGGCGCTGAGAGCCGCCGCCAGGGCGGGTACCGACTATGTGGCGCTCGCCAAGGCGCGCATCGCCGTGGCCGACGAGGCCAAGAACGCCCTTGCGCTTCTCGATGCCGTGCCGGACTCGGTGAAGTCCGACACCTCGTATGCCTATGCACGGGTGCTGTATCTGCGCCGCAAGAACAAGCTCGACGAAGTCGTGCAGCTCCTCGCCGCGGTGTCGCCTGATCCAGCCGTGCTGGTCGACGGCGATGAATGGTGGGTGGAGCGGCGCATCATCGCCCGCAAGCTGCTCGACGCCAACGAGCCGCAGAAGGCCTATGACGTGGTGCGCGGCCACGGCGCCGAGACGGAAGCCAAGAAGATCGAGGCCGAGTTCCATGCCGGCTGGATCGCGCTGCGCTTCCTGAACGATGCCGGCAAGGCGGCGACGCATTTCGCCAAGGCCAAGGAATTCGCCGAGACGCCGATCTCGGTGGCGCGCGTCGCCTATTGGGAGGGCCGCGCCGCCGAATTGTCCGGCAACCGCGATGCCGCCCGACGCCACTACGGCGACGCCAGCAAATATCCCATCACCTATTACGGGCAATTGGCGCGCACCAAGCTCGGCATGAGCGAGTTCGTGCTGCGGCGCCCGCCGCCAGGCGATCTGGAAGCGCTCGAAAAGTACGAAGCCGTTCGCGGCATCCGCCTGCTCTACGAGGCGGGAGCGGCCGATCTCGCCCTGCCGCTGCTCATCGATCTGGCGCAGCGGCTCGACGCCTCGCATCTCGACGCGCTTGGCGAACTGGTGGCATCCTACAAGGACGCCCGCACCATGGTGCTGTTCGGCAAGGCGGCCACCCAGAAGGGCCAGCCTCTCGACGCGGTGGCGTTCCCGACCATGGGCATCCCGCAATTCACGCCCGCCGGCGAGCCGGTGGAAAAGCCGATGGTCTATGCCATCGCCCGCCAGGAGAGCATATTCGACCCGAAGGCCGTCTCCCATGCGGGTGCCAAGGGGCTGATGCAGCTCATGCCGGCGACCGCCAAACGCACCGCAAAGCAGGTCGGGCTGAGCTTCGACGTCAAGCGGCTGACCACCGATGCGTCCTACAACGCCAAGATCGGCGCCGATCATCTGCGGCATCTCGTTGACGAGTGGCGCGGCTCCTACATCCTGACCTTTGCGGCCTACAATGCCGGCTCCGGCAACGTGAAGAAGTGGATCACCGCCTATGGCGATCCGCGATCGGCCGACATCGACCCCATCGACTGGGTCGAGCGCATCCCCTTCTCCGAGACGCGCAACTACGTGCAGCGGGTGATGGAGAACCTGCAGGTCTATCGCAATCGCCTCGGCGGCCAGGAGGCCTTGCTCATCGAGGGCGACATGCGCCGCGGCGCCAGAAACCGCTGAGCCGATCCACGGCCCGAAGGCTACCCTGAACACTTCGCCGCCGCGCGCACCGCCACGAGCGCGTCCCGCAACCCCGCGCGCCAGATCGATCCCGCCGTAGGGCTTCCGCAGGATCTCCGTGTCGGTCGCGGGCATGCCGCCGCCGGCAGCGAGGGTCCGCAGTGCGTAACCCGAACTACGCCTGGTTGCAGCGCAGCAAAGCAGCCGTTAGATATGCGACGTAGGTCGCGGAGCAGACATGCTGGAGGCCGTGCAGGAGACGACAGCCCGCAACAGCGGCGATGCGGCTGCGCCCGTGGCCGAGGAGACCGGCTTCTCCGACCTTCGTGTCTCGGCGGCCGACGGCCTCAAGCTCTACGCCAGAGATTATGGGTCTCCCCACGCGGCAGCCCTGCCCGTCATCTGCCTGCCGGGGTTGGCGCGCACGGCGAGCGACTTCCACGAGCTCGGCCTCCATCTCTCCAGCGGCGGGGGCGTGCCGCGCCGCGTCCTGGCACTCGATTGTCGCGGCCGCGGCAACTCGGAATGGAGCCGCGACTGGCGCCGCTACGACGTTCGCGTCGAGGCCGACGACACGCTTCAGGTGCTCACCGCCGCCGGGATCCACGAGGCGATTTTCGTCGGCACCTCGCGAGGCAGCCTGATCACCATGGCGCTGGCGGCGATGCGCCCAACCCTTGTCAAGGGCGCAATCCTCAACGACATGGGTCCCATCATCGAGGGCAAGGGGGTTATGCGCATTCGCGCCTATGTGGGGAAACTGCCGATGCCGCTCGACCATGCCGAAGGCGGCCTCATCCTGAGGCGGATGATGGACGCGCAGTTCCCCAAGCTCAGCGAGGGGGAGTGGGAGACGATGGCGCGCCGGACCTGGCGCCTCGTCAAGAAGCACCTCGAGCTCAACTACGACCCCAAGCTGATGAAGACCCTTGAGGCGATCGACTTCGACGCGCCGTTGCCGCCGCTCTGGCACCTGTTCGAAGGCTTGAAAGGCGTGCCGGTTCTGGCGTTGCGCGGCGCCAATTCCGACATCCTCTCGCAGGCGACCCTGGACGAGATGGCGAAGCGCCACCCGCGGCTCACGTCCCATGTGGTGCCGGACCAGGGGCACGCGCCGCTGCTCGCTGGACACGATCTGCTGGAGCGGCTCGCGCAGTTCATCGCCGGGGTCCAGAGCGGCGGCGGAAAAGACCGCACGCATTGAGGCCGCGGCCCGGCTCGCGATATTGGCCGTTTGCAACCCACGTGTTGACCGACGGGACGTTCTGGTGGAAATGGCGCACATCTCGTTCCTCAAGCGCCCCGGAGGCTCCCGTTGGCGGCTCGATCGGCATCCGCAAGAAGCAAACGGCCCGAGGCGCGGCTCGAAAAGTGGCGGCCAAAGCTCGTGCTGGCGTCGGCCTCGCCGCGCCGCTTCGCGCTTCTGCAACAGGCTGGCATCGAGGCTGACGAGCTGCTCCCCGCCGATATCGACGAGACGCCGGAGCGCAACGAGAAGCCGCGCGACTATGTGCGTCGCCTGGCGCGCGCCAAGGCGGAGGCGGCCCTCGCCCTTGTCAAGCGCCGGGAAGATCTCAAAGGCGCCTATATCGTGGCGGCCGATACCGTCGTCGCGGTGGGCCGGCGCATGCTGCCAAAGGCCGAGATTTTGGACGAAGCGGCGGCGTGCCTCAGGTTGCTGTCCGGGCGCACGCACCGTGTCTATACCGCCGTCATCGCGGTCACGCCCAAGGAGGCCTTCCGCGAGCGCGTCGTCGAGACGCGGCTCAGGTTCAAGAACCTGTCGCGCGACGAGATGGAAAGCTATCTCGCGTCGGGCGAATGGCGGGGCAAGGCGGGCGGCTATGCCATCCAGGGCCTCGCCGGCATCTTCGCGGTCAAGCTCGTGGGCTCCTATTCCAACGTCGTCGGGCTGCCGCTCTACGAGACGGTGAGCCTGCTTGCCGGCGAGGGCTTTCCGGTGCGGCTCGCGTGGCTGAACACGGCCGCCTGACGAACGTTGGGGGCCTATGAGCAACAACCCCAGCAACGGCGGCGCCGGCGCCAAGCGCCCCTGCCCCATCTGCGAAAAGCCGTCTGACGACAAATGGCGGCCTTTCTGCTCGAAGCGCTGCGCCGACGTTGACCTCCATCGCTGGCTCTCCGGCAGCTACGCGCTGCCGGCGGAGCCGGACGACGAGCATCCGTCCGAGGAGGACGGCGGCGAAGGCGAGGAGAGCGGACGGCGCCATTGAGGGCGCCATTCGCCCCTTGGCCGGGCACCCGCTGCGGCAATTGCACAGCATCGGGCCCATGCTGGACAGGCCGCGGGGCGCTCTCTATAAGGCCGCCCACCAACGGATCGCGGGCTTTTCCCGTGCCGCCGGTCGCCCAGGTAGCTCAGTTGGTAGAGCACGTGACTGAAAATCACGGTGTCGGTGGTTCAATTCCGCCCCTGGGCACCACCGCACCTTTCAGAACGCGATAAAATCAACAACATAGGTCGCGAGGTGTGTCCCACCTGAGGGTGGTCCGAGGAAAGTTGGACCCAATTGTTCACGGTTCACTCTCCGCTATGCCCCTTGCGGTCAACCGCGGATTCCAGCGCGGCACATTAGTCCGAAAGCTCTCGTACTCCGTGCCGAATGTTTGCTCGAGCGTCGGTTCTTCGATCATCACCACCCAGACATGAAAAAAAAGCCAGAGTAGCGCGCCGTACCAGAGGAGACGCAAGTCACCAAACAAAAGGGCCTGACCAAAAATGACTGCGACGACCGCGATGTAGATCGGATTTCGCACGTAGCGATAAAGGCCCGTCACTACGAGCTTTTGTGGCGGCGCGATCGGGGCCGGCGTTCCCAGCCCGTCCAGCGCAAAACGGGCAAATAAATCCACAATTCCCGGTGCTCCGACGACGATCAATATACCGCCGAGGATGCGGGTTAGATCGACGCCGAAAAAAGCGGGCCGAAATTCCCAATGCGTGACCCACCAAGGGATGAAGCCTGCCAGCATCAACGGCGCAATGACGAAGAACAGAGCGGAGCCCAAGACGGCAATTGCTCTCGACATTGCGTGCTCCCACGCCCCGACAAGAATAGCTTAGCAAATAGGATTGCGCACGTAGCGATAGAGACCCGTCACCACGAGGTTCTGCGTCGGTGCGATCGGCGCGGGCGTACCCAGACCCTGCAACGCAAAGCGCGCAAACGAGTCGATGAGCCCGGGCAGACCGGCTGCGATCAACAGCATCCCGACCGCGCGCGTCGCCTGCAGGTCGAAGAACGGCGGCCGAAATTCCCAGCCCGTCATCCACCACGGGATCAGCCCTGCGAGCACACACGGTGCAACCACAAAGAATAGTGCAGAGCCCAAGACGGCACCCACCCTTTGCATGGTCACCCCCTGATGCTTTCGCTGGCACTGACCTTCATCGTCACCTTACCCCATCTCATTGTTAGCGTTTCAAGGGCAGATTCCGTGCTGGCTTGGTGTGTCGATGTGCCGGTTCTTTGCTGACGGTTGGCGCGCCAGCCCGACATCGAGATGCCGGCTCACGCACGCCAACAACTATCTGATCGTTGAATCGCGACGGCCTCGCGAAACCAGGAAGCGAATTGCCGGCCACCCCAAATTCGGCACCGACCAGCTCGCAGTGCGTGATGGACTACTGTCCGAACACGTTTTTCAAAAACGCGAGGACGTCGGCGTGCGCTTTCTTCGTCGCCGCTTCGTTGTAGTGCAGCGTCACACCACGCTCGAGACAAGGATCGGAAGGACCTAACGGCTGTTTCGTCTCTACATTAAGAACGACGCCACCTTCGCTTTCGGCAAGACGGCATCTGCGAGGCGAGAGACCTTGTGCAAGTTTCGTCAACTGTGCCCAGGCTGGTGCATCGAAGGCGTGGTGCGCATTCGGATATTCGATGTACCGGGCGTTCCTGCTTGCTTTTGTGAGACGAGATGCATACTCACGGCATGGAGCCGCGGGCACCCAATCGTCAGCGGCACCGTGCAACATCAGCACCGGTTTGGTGACATCTTCATCCTGCTGGAAGGTGATATTACAGGGTCCGTATATTGAAATGTGCGCGGCAAAGCGGACATCCGAGCTGAACAATTTCGCAAATCGCTCTAGGCTGGAGTAAAGAGCCGCTGGCCCCCCATGCGAGAAGCCCATGACTGCGATTTTTGAGGCGTCGACCAGGGGATTCTTTGCAAGAACGTCGAGTGCCCCGACCAAGTCGTGTATGCGGGATATAGGGCTTACTCTCGCCGCCTCCGCAGCAATATTCTTCAATCCACGACCCGACCAGCTGTCGACAATAAAGACTGCGTAACCGGCCTCGTTCAAGACGCGTGACCACTCGCCCACCGGCCCGTTGTAGGGACCAACGCCTTCAGACCCGTGCAGCAGCACGACCGTCGGATGCTTACCGCTCTCCTTCGGAACGCGTAGATGGCCTGCGAGCGTAATGGGCGTGCCCTTTTTTCCTGCGAGAAAGTCGGGAGCCGCCGTATTTGCCGACTGAAAGGAATGCACTTCTTGGCTCGCGAACTGCGCTTCCGCGGCCGATGTGAAAAGTAGCATGCTGAGCATGCACAGACGGGCTTTCATTGCTGCCCCCTTGGCTTTCTGCCCAAGTACGTCTCGACCAGGCCCACAGTCCAGCACATCGGGCATCCGCGTAACGCGACGAGGGCGGCAACGCCCGCGCCCAGGGATAACCAGGGGTGCGCGGTCTGGTGGACGATGGCCCAGGCGAGTAGCGCCGCTGCAGCTGCGCCGCGCATCAGGTGTGCGCCCAGGAAGGCGCTCCCGAACATGCCGAACTCCGCGAAAGTAATTCATGTGCTCTCTCGTCCGCTGTCCTTTGTGCCGAGCAGGTATTCGCGCACCAGTGTGCGGGCGCGGCGCAGGCGGCTTTTGGCCGCTTCGCGCGTCACGCCGAGCCGCCCGGCGATTTCCCCAATCGTCAGATCTTCGAGATCTCGCAGTAGCAGCACTTCGCGATGGGACGGCGAAAGCGACTCGATCGCATTGACCAAGTCTATGCGCAACTCGTCCGGCGCGACCTTTGCGAGCTCGCGTGACTCTTCCAGGCTGGCAAGCTCCTCGACTCCGCGCATCAGCATCAGCGCCGGCAGCATGCAAAGGCGCGCGATGACAGTCAGCAGCCAGCCGGCGAGTGCGGCTGGACTGCGGATCGTACCCACGCGCCGGTACACGACGATGAGTGCTTCTTGCACCACATCTTCGATAACCGAGGTGCGGTGGCATTGGCGCCGGGCGTAGCGTCGAATGTCCGGCTGCAGGGCCACCAATAGCTGTGTCAGCGCGTGCCGGTCACCCGACTGTGCCGCGAGCAAGAGATCGTCTGATACGCGCGCCAAGGCAGTCACCCCTTCAGTGGCTCGCGCCCGGCGATGGCGCAGCCAGGGCAATAGCCGAACACGCCAGTGACCAGCGTCACGACACCCGCGCCGCTGAGCAGTAGCCCGAGCGGCGAAGCGTGCAGCGCAACCACGCCGCAGATGAGCATCAAGCCCCCGCCGATCAGCCTGGCCGCGCGCTCCCACCCGCCAACGTTCTTCCTATACCACATGGTTCTGTGCTCCGATTTGTGACGCGCCGCCATGGCGCATTCACCCAGACAAGAGGGCGCAAACCCGGCGTTGGGGTCGCGGCCCAAAAAATAATTTGAGGGGGTGGCAGCTTCAGCAGGCTGGCGTGGGCGTCCGGCGCGGGCCTGGGCCGCTGAGGAACGCCGGCATCGGGTCGCCGGGGTGTGGACGTCCGGATAAAGCCGGTCGAACGTCAGTTTCGAGCCTCACTCAATTCACTCAGTCCCTCGTAGCAAAGCCCCAGGTCATACGCGTACGCCCCCGCTTCGTACGAAGGATCGTCTCGAGCCTTGCAGTTGGCAGCGAGAACCTGAAGACCTACGACGCGCCGCAGCTTCCGCTTGCGCCGGCGCTCGTGCCGGCCATCGCCGCCTTCGTGTTGGCACAGTGAGGGGCGGCCGCCGGCGCGTTGCGCTGCTATGGCGATTTCTTCTCCTCGAACACCTGCTTGGCGACGAGCGCGGCCGTCATGGCGGCGGGCCAGCCGGCGTAGAATGCGAGATGCGTGATGACCTCGCTGAGCTCGCTCTGCTTGACGCCGTTATCGAGGGCGCGCTGCAGGTGGCCGACAAGCTGCCGCTCGCGGCCGAGCGCGATGAGGGTCGCGCAGGTGATCAGGCTGCGGTCGCGCTTCGACAGGCCGGGCCGTTCCCACACCTCGCCGAACACCACCCGCTCGGTGAGATCGATGAGGGCCGGAACGACATCGCGGACCTGGTCGCGCGCTGCTGAGGGTTGTGGAAGTGCCATGGCTCAGTCCTTTCTGCTCGTGCGTCTTCGGGTCGTCGTCAATGGCGGGACAGCCGCACCTCGGCCCGCGCCGCCGCGCCGGCGCTAGTGTGGCGATTCCGAAATTCGCCACATATCGTTGGAGGCCCAAGTCCAATGGAAGGCTTGGCGAATTTCGGAATCATAAGCCACACTAGAAAAGATTGATTCTGGTGTGCTTTTTGAATTTGAAGTTCGCTCGGTTCCCGATCCAAGCAATGTAGCGAACTTCAAGTTCAGCACACTGGGCGGCTCGGCGCGGGCGGACACGCACGGGGTGTCGGAGAACTCCCACGACGTGTTGTTGAGGTTCATGCCGCAGGTGGCAAGCCGCGGACCGCGCGGCGTCTGCAGGCAGACGGACTGTCCGAGCTCGAAATCGCGCCCAAGCGCCCGGCAGGTGCAGTCGGCGACAATGTCCGTCGCCGAGATCACCATGAAGGCCGCCGCCACGGCGACGGCGTCTGTGCTCCTCGCGCCCATGGCCGGAAGCGTAACGTCACGGCATCAATTTGTCAGCACGTCATGCCGGCGGTAGACCGCCTCGGCGGCAAGGCGCGGCCAAGTATTATTGAAATGGCCTCGGCGCGACAGCAAAACGCGCGGATCACGGGTCCTCCCGTGCCGCTCGCCGGTCGCTCGAAGGTCGGAGGCGCTGCCGCGATCAGGCGCTCATCAGCAAAACGCCCTGCGCGCCGTCGATCTCGATGTCGACGGCGAGCGTCGAGACGCCGTTGCGCTTGTCCATCTTGACGCGGACCTTGTCGGGGTCGAGCGGCACGTGCTTCTTGACGACGAGGAGGATCTCCTCCCGCAACGTCGCCAGCAGATCGATGCGCCCGGTAAAGGCGCGCTCATGCGCGAGCAGGATCTGCAGCCGCTCGCGCGCTACCGATGCCGAACGCTTTCGCCACACCATATTCAGTATGTTCATGCCGCTCTCCGCGAGAACAAGCGCCCCAGCAGGTTCCTGCGCTGCGTCGGCAACGCAATCGGAATGGTCTCTCCCCTGAGGCGCTTCGAGGCGTCGACATAGGCGCGGGCCGGAGCGCTCAATTCGTTGCTCAGGGTGACGGGGGTTCCCAAATTCGAGGCGCGCAGGACTTCGGGGCTCTCGGGGATGACGCCGAGGAGCGGAATGGAGAGGATTTCGAGGATGTCCTCGACCTTGAGCATCTCGCCGCGCTCGGCGCGCGCCGGGTCGTAGCGGGTGATCAACAGGTGCTTTTCGACGCGCTCGCCCCGCTCGGCCTTCTCGGTCTTCGAGTTCGAGCAGCCCGATGATGCGGTCGGAATCGCGCACTGAGGAGACCTCCGGATTGGTGATCACCACCGCCAGATCGGCGTGCCGCATGGCATGGGAGGCCCCGCGCTCGATGCCGGCGGGGCTGTCGCAGATCACCCAGTCGAACTTTTCCCTGAGCTCGCCGATCACCCGCGCCACGCCGTCGTCCGACAGGGCATCCTTGTCGCGGGTCTGGGAGGCCGGAAGTATGGAAAGCGTGTCCACGCGCTTGTCGCGGATGAGCGCCTGCGAGAGCTTGGCGTCGCCATTAATGACGTTGATGAAATCGAAAACGACCCGGCGCTCTGCCCCCATCACCAGGTCGAGATTGCGCAAGCCCACGTCGAAATCGATTACGACAACGTTCTGGCCCGCCCGCGCCAAGGCCGCCCCCAGTGCGGCCGTTGACGTTGTTTTCCCCACGCCGCCTTTACCGGACGTCACCACCATTACGTTTGCCATCGTCAGCCCCTTCTCCCTTGTTGTTTAGTTCAGCGCTGCAATCTTGATTGCCTCGCCTTCGAGCCAGGCCTGAACCGGCCGGCCACGAAAGCTCTCATCGATGTCGTCCGAGCTGCGGTAGTAGCCGCTGATCGCCACGAGCTCGGCGTCGAGCTTCTGGCAGAAGATGCGGGCTCGCGTGTCCCCCGTTGAGCCGGCGATGACCCTGCCCCTGAGCGGGCCGTAAATGTGGATCGAGCCGCCCGCCATGATCTCGGCGCCGGACGCGACGGGGCCGAGAACCGTCACGTCGCCGCTGAGATGGGCGATCGACTGGCCCGACCTCACGGGATTCTCGATCAACAGCGAGCTCGACTTTGGCGCCGCGGCGCCGCGCTCGCCGCCGATTTCCTGCCGCTCGCGGCCGCCGCTCACCAAGGGCGGCATGCCGGCGCCGATCGTCGCCTCGTCGATTCCGTCTATGCCCAGAATGCGGATGTCGCGCCGCGACAGCTCGGCCAAGAGCTCCTCGAGGTCGGCGGTTGTCGCAGTCATTTTCGATGCGTCGAGCAGCACCGGACGCCGGACGAAGAACCCCGGCGAACGATCGAGCCAGCTATCGAGGGCGACGAACCACTCCGTCAGCGGCGGTTCGGGCGCGAGAACGAATGCGACGAAGGACCTTCCCTTGAAGCTGAACGCGCTTGCGCGGCGTGCGGGGCTGATCACAGGCGGTTTTTCCATTGAAGAAGCAATGACGTCATAAGAAGCCGTTAAGGTTAATCGGTGGTTAACAAAGCTGGCATTGACGCCCCTGGGCAATCTAGAATTAATAGAGCTAAGTCACTCTGATCATTGGACAATTGTATTCAGTGGTATTAAATCCTGTTCATTTACATTTAGGGCGCCGCGTTAATCCGGCGTTAATTTGGGGAGGATGGCCATGCCGAGACCACGCAAGGATGGATCGCCGGCAGCCCCGGCAAACAAGAAGCGACTGACCGACCTGTATGTCCACAACGTCAAGCCCAAGGACAAGCCTTTCGTTGTCTGGGACACCAAGCAGCGCGGCCTCGCCCTCCGCGTCACGCCATCCGGCGCCAAGCGCTGGAAGGTGGTCTACTCAATCAGCGGCCGGCCTCGCTGGTACAGCATCGGCAAGGTCGGCCTCGCCGACGCCCGCAAGCTCGCCAACCGGATCATGCTGCGCGTTGCCGAGGGCGGCGATCCACACGGCGACAGGATGGCCGACAGAGATCGCGGCACGTTCGGCGAGCTCTACGAGAGCTACCTCAACGAAGACGCGAAGTTGAACAACAAGTCATGGAAGCAGGCCGACCGACTCGTCCGCCGCTACGTCCTGCCGAAGTGGGGTCGGCTCGACGCCGCGTCGATCAAGAAGGCCGACGTTAAAGCCCTACGGCGGAAGATCGCGGCGCCCATCCTCGCCAACCAAGTCATGGCGTCGGCCTCGGCCGTCTTCAGCTTTGGAGTCGAGGAGGACGTTCCTCGCCATCAACCCTTGCCTCGGCATCGGCAAGAATCCGAGAAAGAGTTGCGAGCGCACCCTCGCCGATCCTGAAGTCCCGGTCGTCTTCCCGCTCCTGACTCCGGGCGCCAAGATCATCTTGCTGACGGGCGCCCGGCCCGGCGAGGTCGCCGCCATGCGTCGCGAGCACATCCAAGGCTCTTGGTGGACCCAGCCCGGCGAGCCGGTGCCGGCCCTCGGTTGGCCCGGCACCAAGAACGGCATCACCCATCGCGTCTTCTTGACCGAAACCGTCTTGGCTCTCGTTGACGAACACCTTAGCCAGAAGGCACCAGCTGCCGACGCGGTGATGAGACGAATCTGTAGCGAGCTGAAGATCGAGAGATGCACGAGTCACGACTTGCGGAGAAGTTTTCTGACGAAGGTGACGGCCCTCGGTCACGGCAGGGACGCGCTCGACCGGCTCGCCAATCACGTTCGGAACGATGTCACCGATGTCTACGACCGGCATTCCTACGAGCGCGAGGACATGCGGATCATGACGGCGGTGGGCGAGCACATCTTGGACTTGGCCTTGGGCAGAAAGGGTGGCAAGGTCATCAAGTTTGGTCGCTGAAAAAAGGAGTGTACAGCTCAATTCAGGTTTTGTAATTTATCCCCAATGACCCCGCTTGTGGTGATGTAGGCACCCGGGGCAGAACCAGTTCCGTGGACCAGTGGCCCAGTAGGCCGGTCGCACAGTGCCTCGCAGGTGGGGCCAGACGCTAGTACATTG
Source organism: uncultured Alphaproteobacteria bacterium (assembly GCA_963812775.1). Lineage (GTDB taxonomy): Bacteria > Pseudomonadota > Alphaproteobacteria > Rhizobiales > Beijerinckiaceae > CAWEWH01. The sequence continues at coordinate 498,067 of CAWEWH010000007.1, read as the reverse complement.
TCCGATTGCAAGGACACGACTTCCCCGGGCCAATTGAACTGAGGCCCGCTGCGACCGCCTCATAGGTCGCACGAACGTGGGGTCCGCTTGAGCGCAACACTGATGCGCCAGCGGGCCCTTTTGCTTTCTTCAAAGGACCCGTTCGGCCATCCCGCTTTAAGGGATCACCGGACCGTGACTACTCTCCGTCCCGAAGTGACTGGGCGCCGCATCGGTGCATCCACTTCCACTTCCGACCTCCTCAGCAAGGCACAAGTCCTCGAGGCACTCGGGGTATCATACGGCACCCTGTTCTCGTGGATGCGCAACGGCCAATTTCCATTGGCGCTTGAGCTCGGTCCGCCCAACGGCAGAACGACGAAGATCGCCTGGAAGAAGTCTGAGATCGACGACTGGCTCGCCAATCGCCCGCGCCGGCGCTTGCTGCCTGAGCCGCCCAAGAAACCCAAGACCAAGACGAAGCCAAAATGAAAAGCCCGGCCAGTGTGTAGGTCACCGGCCGGGCTTGAGTAGTAGTTGTCCAAGAACAGTAGAGACAAGAATCCTACTACCCTTTCAAGGGGTTTGTCCAATCCGTCCGAGCCGGGGTCGGATGAGCGTTCTTAAACCGGCAGATCCAAGAACCACGGAGTAATCAAATGCCTGAAGACTCAATCATCGCCGCCAAACAGTCGGCGAAAGATGCCCTCGCCAGCGCCAAGGAAACGGCGGGGAGGATCAAGTTCTACAAGAAGGGCCTCAACTTCATAACCATCGTCGACTCCGTCGAGGCCGCCCTACAAGTGCTGAAGCACTGCGGCGGCGGACTTCGACATGGAGGCCGACTTTGACGATCTCATGAAGGTCCTCGACGAGAGAGTTTACCCTTTGCTCAAGGCCATGAGAGACGACACCAACTGGCACCTCAATTACGCCTGCGAAGAATTTCCCGAGGGCGCCCTAGAGTCATTGATGCGAGGGCGCCGCAATGTCTGATGACGACCCTAGAGTCATCGTCATGAGGAAGTACCGCGACAAGGCCAGCGAGCTCGACATCGCGTTCATCCGGTTGCTGATGATGAGCGGCATGTCCATGGCGACTGCCCTTCATCACCTCATCGATCACCACCGGGACTGGCAGCAGTTCTTCCGCGACGCACTGCCAAGGAAGACAGGCAGGGCCGGCGTCGATCCGTTCGACTGACGCGTCACCGGGGCTCGCGGCTGACGCTGCGGGCCCCTCACGATTCTAAGAGGACTAAACGATGAGCGACAATACCATCACCTTCTGGATGAAAGAGCACGACGGAATCGAGAAGCACTGGCGCCAGCGGCCCAAGGGCTTCGCAACGCTCGAAGTCAAGCGCGCCGGCAACTTCGAGTCCATCGAGCGGGTGGCCGACACCGGCTACCCGTCAACAGGGCGACGTTGGGTTCGACGCGCCAAGGGGGCGCGGCCCGGTTATGCCCTCTGGGTTCGACGCGCCAAGCCGCAGGTGTTCGAGGATGAGAAGGGAGAGGAGTGATTGTGCCTCGTCCCGATCCCGACACGCCGGCGCTGAGAGCCTACGTCACCCGCATCGGTGCCGTCCAAAAAAATTTTCGACGCTACGTCGTCGAGGAGACGGACGACGACGGCTACAAGAACATCGTCGCGACCATCACCATCAGGGACGGCAAGATTGCCTGCGATGCCGACAGCCTCGCCCCGACCGAGGAAGAGAAGGCGGCGATCAATGCTGAGGTTGCCGGCGCCACCTTCCCGAGATCGATCCCGGCAACCAAGAGTAGCTTGCCGCCTCTCCTGACGGGCGTCGACCCGGCCCACTTCGTCGTCTTCCGCGATCAGACGGGCGACAAGATCCTCTTCATCCAGTGGCGCAAGGACGGCGACAAGCCAGACCTGCCGTGGTCGTTCTGGTCGGATGGCGAGTGGCGGATGATGGAGCCTGATGGGCTCTTGCCGCTGTTCGGCCTCGACCGCCTCAAGGCAACGACGATGGCGGTCATGATCCATGAAGGGGCCAAGGCGGCTCGCCACGTTCAGAAGATGGTGGACGATGGCCACGACCATCCTTGGGCGGCAGACTTGAAACGACACGTCCACCTCGGTTGGCCCGGCGGCTTCAACTCGGCACGGCGCGTCGACTGGAGCCCGGTGACCAAGCTCAGGCCACAGGTCCGCGTCACCATCGCCTGCGACCGAGATGGCGGCGGCGAGAACGCCGCGCGAGATATATCCTCGATTCTCAAGCGATCACTGCTGCTGTTGATGTTCGACGAGAACTTCCCAGCCCACTTCGATCTTGCCGACCCTTGGCCGGATCGCCCGAGCTGGTGGCGGGGCAAGCACTATCGAGGCCCGTCCCTCGACGACTGCCTATTCCCGGCGACGTGGGCTACCGACGTCATTCGAGTTCGAGGGCGTCAAGCGACCGGTGTTCAAGATTCGCAAGGAGTTCGCCGACGAGTGGCTGTGGGTCGAGGACCTCGACGCCTTCGTTCATCGCAGGCAGGTCAACCGGGTCAGGTCGAAGACCAAGTTCAACGGTCGCATTCGATCATTCTCCGATGCCGAGGACACGGCTCGGCTGTTCATGCGCGAGTTCTCCTCGAAGGCCGACGGCATCGCCTACCGGCCAGGCGAGCCGCCCGGCCTCATCCACGACGCCGGCCGCAGGCTCATCAACACCTTCCAACCGTCGACGATCAAGCCCATCGAGGGAGACGCAGCGCCCTTCCTCGACTTCATGGAGCAGCTCATACCCATCGAGGGAGATCGCCGGGAAGTCTTACGATGGGTCGCCACCCTCGTCGCCCGCCCGGACATTCGGATGCGCTACTCCCTCCTCCTCGTCTCCGGAACTCAGGGCGTCGGCAAGACGACGCTCGGCCAGGACATCCTGGCGCCGCTGGTCGGACCTTGGAACACATCCTTTCCGTCCGAGGAGACCATCGTCGACTCTCACTTCAACGGCTGGATCGCCCACAAGCGCCTGGCCGTCATTCATGAAATTTACTCCGGTCAGTCGCGAAAGGGCTACGACAAGCTGAAGGCCAAGATCACCGAGGTCAGCGTCGACGTGAACGAGAAGTTCATCGAGCCTTACACCATCGAGAACCGGCTCCATGCCTTCGCCTGTTCCAACTCAGTGAAGGCTCTCCACCTCGACGACGAGGATAGGCGCTGGCTCGTCCCGCGAGTCACCGAGGAGCTGAGGCCGAAGGAGTTCTGGATCGAGTTCCACGACTGGCTAGACGGCGACGGCCTCGGCATCATTCGTGGTCATCTGGGGAGGCTGGCTGCTGATCCCGACTTCGTCGTCGGCACTGGCGACCATGCCCCCTCGACCAGCATGAAGAAGGAGATCATCGAGGCGTCGAGGTCGGTAGGGCAGCAGCTGGCCTACGACCTTGGCGGCATGGTTCGGGACAGCCAGGAGAAGATCGTCCTCGCCGTCGAAGACGTGCGGGTCTGGGTTACCTTCTTCAACCAGGACCGGAGTCGCCCCCTCGAGAAGCCCCTGACCTTGAAGCGGGCCCTCCTGGCAGCCGGACTGAAGGAGCCAAGGCGCCTCCCCAACGAGCCCCAGCGCCGGTTCATGGTCGTCGACCCTACGAGAACCCGCCCGCGTCGCATGAGCCAAGTCGTGGCCAACTTTGAGATCGAGGCCGAAGCCAGCTGGTCGACCCTTAAACCGTTCTACAAGTTACCAGAAGACCTATGGAGTGCCTCGATGTGAAACTGTATCAGGAATCTTTTTTACCCCCCTTTTATACCTATCGCGGGATTTAATATTAGAAAGGGGTTGGAATATTAAATTGCTATGTAACCCAAAAAGGGGGTCAAAAAAATTCTGATACAGTAGCTTTGGGGATTTGATGTGTCCTCCAACCACGTAGGGGCACACTGACCTTCCATGGTCCCGCCACGGGCCTTTCACGGGTAAGTTGCCAGGGGGACCAGTGAGGACCGTGTAGCCCCCATGGGCCCGCTTAGGCCCTGTGGGGCCCAGGGGGGCTTTTCGAATTTTTGGAGGAGCGGTTTCTGGGTAAGCTTCGCAGGCACATGAGGCTAAATGGGCTCATACTTGGCCGGATTGCATGGGGATGCAGGATTTTACCCTGCCGCCAGGCGCCAGCGCAAACGCATATCCGTGAGGACGAGGCTTTCAATGTGCTGAAGCGGCTCTTTGTGCAAGGTCAAGCGACACGTCTGCTTGTCCACAAATAGCGGACACGTCCTCGGCGCTAAACAATGTCGGGAAGTGCCAGAAGCGGACGTCCACGAGATGACGTGCACAACAGAAAGACCGCTTCGCGACGGCTTTGTACCAAGATCTTGCTGGGGCGATCGCGGTAGGGTGCATTGATCTGTCCTACTACCCCAAATGTCGCTGCGCCTCGTCGTTGCAAGTCGGAAGGCGGTGGCGCTGAGAAAGGTCGCCCGCGGTGAGTCCGGTGTCTCGTTGCCCTCCTCAGACAATTCGGCGGGTGCAAGCTATTTCAATGGTTTGGCCGTTCTGGCGGCGCACCGTGGAGTCTCGCGTGAACTCGTAAACGGGGTGGCTCGGCGGACCTGCGGCGGAGGCACTGGATGCCTGACAGGTGGTCCGATCGCGGACTTCCTTTTCCGGGAAAACGGCAATAGATCTCTGCATTCTACGGCCGGCGGTGCTACGCTCAACTGGTCTGTACGGGCTTCACAAAGGGCATACAAGCCTCGTCTTGGGAGGTTCAATCGATGACCATACGCAAACGCAGGGTGCTGTTCGCGACACTCGCTGGGATCGCCGCTTTGTGGTTCACTGGTAATGCGGCCGCGCAGGCGCAGACATCGATCAAAATAGGCTACGCGATCTCCAAGACTGGCCCTAATACGGGCGGGGCTTCGATCACCACGTTGCCCAATTACCAGGTCTGGGTGAAGGACGTGAACGATGCGGGCGGCATCATGCTGTCGAGCCTCGGCAAGAAGTTGCCCATTGAGGTCGTTGAATACGACGACCGCAGCAACGCCGAGGAAGCCGTCAAGGCGGTAGAGCGGCTGGCCACCCAGGACAAGGTCGACTTCATCCTGGCGCCGTGGGGCACGGCGCTCAATTTGGCGGTCGGGCCCACCTTCAATCGCCTTGGCTATCCTCAGCTCGCCGTCACTTCGGTGACCGATCAGGCTCCCGAGCTTGCCCGACGTTGGAACAACGCTAGCTTCTGGCTGGGCACGTCCGCCCAGATTTCGAACGGCTTGGCCAATCTCCTCGCCAAGACCGTTAGCGAAGGAAAGATTGGCTCCAAGGTGGCGATGATCGCGGTTGCCGATCAGTTCGGCATCGAGCTTGCAACGGCCGCACGAGAGAGCCTGAAGAAAGCCAAATTCGAGATCGCCTTCGACAAATCGTATCCGCCCGGCACCCAAGACATGCAGTCGCTCATCAAGGATGCGATGGCAACTAATGCGGACGTCTTCATTGCCTTCAGCTATCCGCCCGATACACTTGCGCTGACGGATGCGGCGCGCACGCTCTCCTACAACCCGAAAATCTTCTTCACCGGCGTGGGCACCGCCTTTCCGCTCTATAAGCAGCGCTTCGGCGCCAATGTCGACGGAGTGGTGGGGATTGGCGGCTGGAACGCCGACGCGCCCGCGCTGAAGGACTATTTCAAGCGGCATGCGCAAGTGATCGGCCGCGAGCCGGACCGTTGGGCGAGCCCCCTTACCTATGCGAGCTTGCAAGTGCTCCAGCAGGCTATCGAGAAGGTGGGCAAAATCGATCGTGCCGCTGTCGCGGCGGAGATCCGGAATGGCACTTTTGACACGATCATCGGCAAGGTGAAGCTGAAGGACGGCCTGCTCCAGGAGGTGTGGGCGGCGGGGCAGTGGCAGAACGGAGAATTCTACGGCGTAGCCCCGCCCAATCTTGCAGGCGCGAAGCCGCTCATGGTGCCCAAGCCGGCCTGGAAAGCTCAATAACAAAGGCAAACCACGGCGAAGACCAAGCCGATCGCAATTCTAAAAATTGAGGAGCGCATCGCGGCGATAGCCGCGGCTGGGGGGCTCGTTGCTCGTTGCCGACATTATCGTATCCGGACTGATACTTGGCGGGCTCTATGCGCTCCTCGCCATGGGGCTGACGCTGCAATACGGGGCGGCGCGCATCATCAACCTCGCCTATGGCGAGGTGCTCATCGGGGCCTCCTTCTTTGCCTATGTCCTCTTCACGGGCACGTGGGGGATTAATCCGCTGTTGGCGCTGCTTGTCGTGATGCCCGCGGGCTTTGCCGCGAGCTGGGGGCTCTATCGCGTCATGCTTTTGCCGCTTGTCGGCCGCGCCAGGAGCCGCGAACAACTGGAGGTCGATTCCATCCTCGCCACTTTCGGGTTGCTTTTCGTTATGCAAGGCATCGCCTTCGTTATTTTCGGCGGCCAGTACTATTCCTATTCCTTTCTGCTTATCCCGGTATCCATCGCCGGCGTGACCTTGCCGGTGAACCGGCTCATCGCGTTCGCGTTTGCCGTCACCATCGCCACGTTCCTATATGTGCTGCTCACACGCACGCGCCAGGGCACGGCTGTGCGCGCCATCGCGACCGATCCCGCCGTGGCGCAGCTCGTGGGCATTGACGTCGTCCGGCTGGCCGGCTTCGCCTTCGCGCTCGGCGGCGCGCTGTGCGCCGCCGCCGGTGTGTTGTCGAGCATGTTTCTCACCTTCAACGCCGCCCTTGGCGTCGAGTTTACGATGAAGGCGCTCATCGTGGTGATCATGGGTGGGGTCGGAAACATGCTTGGCACGCTCGTTGCCGGCCTGCTCCTCGGCCTCGTCGAGATCCTTGTGGCGCGTCTCGTTGATCCCGGCCTGACGCTTGCTGCCAACTTCGCCCTCTTTCTCGGCGTCCTCCTGCTCAGGCCGACGGGCCTTTTCGGGAGCCGCTCGCGGTGACCAGGGCATTGTTCTGGCCAATCGTCGTGCTTGCGGTGCTCGCAGGGCTGTCGCTGGTGCCTGTCTTCGGCTCGAGCTTCCACCTCGCTGTCGCCATCAGCGTGCTCAATTTCCTTGTGCTCGCCACCGCCTGGGCGCTGTTCTCGGGCGCCACGCGCTACATCTCGCTGGCGACGGCCGCCTTCTTCGGCCTCGGCGCGTACACGGTGGCCGAGCTCGGCCCAAAGCTTCCCTGGCTCATGGTGCTGGCGACGGCTGTCGCGCTCGCGATGGCGGTTGCGCTTGTCGTCGGGCTCTCCACCCTGCGGCTCAGCGGCATTTACTTCGTGATCTTCACATTCGGCCTCGCGGAGCTCATACGCCAACTCGCCACGTGGTATCAGGTCAATGTCACGCGCTCTGTAGGCCGCTACATTTTCCTCGATATTCCTCCCGAACTCATCTTCTGGCAGCTGTTCGCGCTGGCCGTTTTGGTCTTTCTCGCGGGGTGGTGTATCGCCCGCTCCCGGCTCGGTTTGGCTGTGCGGATGATCGGAGACGACGAGGCGGCAGCACTGCACTGCGGCATCGACGCGACCCGTATCAAGTTGCTGCTTTTCGCGCTCTCGGCCGCCTTCATGGCAGCGGTCGGTGCCGTGATGGCGCCGCGCTGGACCTATATCGATCCGACCATCGCGTTCAATCCCCTCGTGTCCTTCCAGGTCGTCATCATGGCCCTGCTTGGGGGTGCGAGATCCCTCTATGGGCCGCTGCTCGGCGCCGTGCCCCTTGTCCTCCTCTTCGACGTCATCTCCGCCAACTTTCCGAACTCTTTCAGCATCGTGCTCGGGTTGGTCTTCATTGTGATCGTGTACTTCGTCCCACAAGGGGTCATCGGATTCCTGGAACGCTTTTTGCCTGCTCAGCCGGAGCCGGCAGCGATCCCCGCGACGCCCGTGAATGCAGCCGAGCGCCGGCCGCGTCCGCCGAGCGGCGCCGAGGCGGCGGTGTTGCGGCTCGAAGGTCTTACGAAGGCATTCGGCGGCCGCGTGGCCGTCAATTCTCTAAGCGCAACCTTCCCCCGCGGCAGTATCGTCGGTCTCATCGGCCCCAACGGCTCGGGCAAGACGACCGTGATCAACCTAATTTCCGGCGCAACGCGTGCGGACGCCGGCACGATCCAGCTGAACGGTCGCGACATAACCAACGTTGCGCCACATCGCATCGCTCGGCTCGGCGTTGGCCGCACCTTTCAGCTCGTTCGCGTCTTCGAGACGACAACCTGTCTGGAAAACGTCCTCGCCAGCGTGGCATGGCGCGGCATTCCGCGCTGGGGGGACGAAGCTCGCGCTGAAGCTCTCGCATACCTCGCGCGAGTTCGGCCTGATCGAGCAGGCATTCACGCTCGCCGGAGGGCTCACTTATCTCGACCTGAAACGGCTGGAGCTGGCCAGGGCGTTGGCGCTACAGCCCGATCTTCTCCTCCTCGATGAGTGGCTTGCTGGGCTCAATCCGGGGGAGCTACGGGCGGGAATAGACTTGGTCCGCTCGATCAACCGGGAGGGGCTGACGATCGTCATTGTCGAGCATCTGATGGACGCCATTCGTTCTTTGTGCGGCCATGTGCTCGTCATGAACGCTGGCCGGCTGATAGCTGAGGGGGCGCCGCACGGCGTGCTTGCCGAGCGCGAGGTCGTGCGCGCCTATCTGGGGAATGCCGATGCTTGAGGTCCGGCAGCTCTCGGTTTTCTATGGGCAGCACGCGGCGCTACGTGAGGTCAGCATCATAGCCCAGCGGCGCGAGATCGTAGCAATCCTCGGCGCCAACGGAGCTGGCAAATCGACCCTGCTCAAAACGATTGCTGGTGTCGTCCGTCCGCGGCACGGCCACATTGACTACCGTGGCAACGACCTGACGCGGCGCGTGCCTCACGAGATTGTGCAAATGGGGATCGCCTTCGTTCCCCAGGGGCGCGCCATCTTCGGCGATTTGACGGTGGCCGAGAACCTGTCGCTCGGCGCCTATGCCGAGCGCGCTCGCAACGCGGAAGAGGAGAACCGCCGGCGGGTGCTCTCTCTCTTCCCCCGCCTCTCCGAGCGGCAGCGCCAAACGGCGCTCACGATGAGCGGAGGCGAGCAACAGATGTTGGCGATCGGTCGCGCTCTAATGTCAGCCCCCGAACTGCTACTGCTCGATGAACCGTCTCACGGGCTGGCGCCGCTCCTCTGCACGGAGTTGTTTCAGTCCCTGCAACGCATTCGCGCGGCGGGCGTTGGCATTCTTCTCGTCGAGCAGAACGTGAAGCAGAGCCTTGCCATCGCTGACCGCGGCTATGTCGTTGAAACTGGCCACATCGTCGGCGAGGGGCGAGCGGAAGAGCTCGTCTCCAATCCGACTATCCGGCGGGCCTATCTCGGCCTGACGTCGCCGCGTCCTGATTCGCTACCGTCCGGTCCCGCGGCGCCGTGATGGTGTCGCGCGCGATCTTCAGGCGGCCGCCAGTCCACTGAGGAAGGTGCGCACGGTTGCGGCGAGCCGCTCGGCTTGTTGGGAAAGGTCGGTGGCCGCGTGGCCGACCTCGTCAGAGACATCGCGCGTGCGTTCCGACGCGCTCGTCACGCCGGAGATGGCATCGAGCACGTGCGCGGTGCCGGCTGCTGCTGCTTGTGCGTTGCGGCTGATTGTTTGCGTGGCTTCAGACTGTTGATCGATGACCCCGGCCAGGTCGCCACAGATCGCATCCATCTGCAGGATGGTCGAGGCAACGTCGGTGACCGCTTGCGAGCCCTCCTGGGACGTCCGCTGCAACATCTCGATTTGGCGCGTCACTTCCTCAGTTGCCTTGGCGGTCTGTGCGGCCAGAGTCTTGACCTCCGCGGCAACGACCGCGAACCCTCGGCCCGCCTCGCCCGCGCGAGCCGCCTCGATTGTGGCGTTCAGCGCGAGGAGGTTCGTCTGACTGGCAATCTCATCAATGAGGTCGACGACGGCGCCGATCGAACGCGCGCTCCCAAGCAGAGTTTCGATGGCCGTGCAGGCGACCTTGGCACCTTCGTCGGCCATTCCGGCGATAGCCTTGACGTTGCTGATCTGCTCAGTGATGCTGCGGATGGTCGTATGAAGTTCTTCGGATGTGAATGCGACGGCGACGGCTTCGGTTTTCGCCTGCACGGTCGAGGCAGCCACCAATTGAGCCTTGCTCTCGCTTTCGGTCGCCGCCGCGATCATGACGCCGGCGCTGGAGTTCAAGGAGCGGCTGGCCTGGTCGAGACCGCCGATGACCGCCTCTGCATCGGACCTGAACGAGGAGATCAAATTGGCGACCCGCTGATTGCGCTCCTCGGCCGCACGGAGATCGGAGTTTCGCTGCGCCTCGAGGCGCTCGCGGGTCGCGACATCCTCCCTGAACTGCTCAACGGCGCGTGTCATTTCGCCGAGTTCGCCCGTCCGAGGCCAGTGGGTGGTGTCAATGTTCCGCTCGGTTCCAGCAAGGCGGCGCATCCCAGTCGCGACGGCGGCAAGTGGCCTCAGGAGACTGCGGCGAACAAGCAGCAGGCCCAAGCAAAGCGCGCTCGCCGCACAAACAAGCGCCAACCAAGTGGTTCGCCAGGCCGTGGCCGCGCTGGATTTCAGGTCTCGACGAGCCTCGTCGACGCCGGCCTCGATGCTCGCTGCAACGGACCTCAAGAATCCGGAGAACACGAAAGTAGTGTTGTCGAAGTCTGCGAACTGGGCGCGGGCATGAGTTAGCGAGGAGTGCCTGACAGCCTCGATGACGTTTTGCTTGGCAATTTCCATTTGGCCGCGATTGGCGCGCAAATTCGCAATAAGGTTTGCAGGCACCAGCCGCTCGTCCAGCGCCAAGCTGCCTATCTGTCCATCGAGCTTGCGGCCGACAGCCTCGATGTCGGCTACGTGGCGATCGAGTGTGGCGGGATCGGCCTCTCGCGTAAGTTTCTCCACCAGCCCATGCTCTTGCAGGGCGAGCGCGCGCAGCTCGCCCAGGCCTCGGGTCGCCAGTAACGCGCGTTCAACGTCAGCGGAGGTGCGATCGGCAACGCTGACGAAGGTGCCGCCCAGATACAGCGTCGTCGCGATCGCCGGCAGGGCTGCTGCGGCAATGGCCAGCATAACTCGTGCAGCGATGCCTCGCGTCCAACTCACCGGGGTTTCCCTGGAACGCTCCCGCGCCCGTCGACCGCCGGGTCGCAGGCTTCCGTGGCGTGCCATAACAGCTTACGTCCTCTAAGTTACCGGCTCCTTAATCCCAGGCGGTCAGGCGAGGAGCCAGTGCCCGAAGCAGTCCCAACGCGGCCCGGACCATCTAGAGACTGATCAGCGCCTTTGTCTGCGCTGATCGTTATTGAAATCGAGAACATCATCGGCAGCCCCGGCGCCGACTAAATCGCCAACACACACGGGGCCGAGGGCCCGATGTCCGTTGCGGGTCAAAGGCGGACCTGAGCAACACGTCTCCCGTATGCCCCTTATCCACCAATAGCGGACACGTCCTCGCTTCGGCGAAGTCGGGAAAGTGCCTCAACCAGAACTCCGGCATTGCAAGAAAATTAGGTGCCATCTCGCTTCGGCCCGAGCTTCCCTTCGCGCCTGGGCCGTCGCATAAGTTTGATCTGGCCACGCTGCTCCGTCTGCGCCTCTCATTTTTTCGATGCGCAGAATGTCGGACAAGGGTGAGGTAACGATGGCCGATGCGTTTTCGCTGCCGATGGCCGAGATTGCGAGATTGCTCGGCGAGGGCAAGCTCAAGGCGCGCGCAGTCGCCGAAGAGGCGATCGCCAACCACGAGCATTTCGGCCCCAAGCTCATGGCCTATTCGCAATGGGCTCCGGAGCATGCACGCAAATGCGCCGATGCCGCTGATGCTGCCTTTGCCGTCGGTTCACGGGCGGGGTCTTTGCAAGGCATTCCGACCTCGATCAAGGATCTGTACGCCGTCGCGGGATTTGCGACCTATGCGGGCTCACCCAAGCGTTTGCCGCCGAAATTCGAGATTGATGGCCCGGTCGTCGCCAATCTGCGCCGGCAGTTGGCGACGGTGATGGGTAAGACGCATATGGTGGAATTCGCGTTCGGCCCCACCGGCCGCAACGCGCATTACGGCAGCCCGCGCAATCCCTGGGACGCGACGGAGCATCGCGAACCCGGCGGCTCATCCAGCGGTGCCGGCGTCTCGCTCTGCGAGGGCTCGGCGCTCTTGGCCTTCGGTAGCGATACTGCTGCCTCAGTGCGCTTGCCTGCCGCGATGACGGGAAATGTCGGCTTGAAGCTCACCAAGGGTCGGTGGTCTACTGAGGGCGTCGTGCCGCTAAGCTTTACGCTCGATACGCCCGGCATCCTGGCACGCAGCGCGGCGGATGCGGCATTCAGTTTCGCCGCACTCGACCCCCTTCTCGGCGACGGGTTCGCTTTCCTGCGCCGTGTGCCAACTAGCGTCGACGGTATCCGCATCGGAATCGCCGATTCCTGGTTCTGGGACGGCTGCGAAAATGGTATCGACGAAGTCGTCCGATCGGCGATCGATTCGCTTGCCCGTGCTGGGGCAGCCATCAAGGACAAGCCATTTCCTGAGGCGCGCGAAGCTTTCGCTGTCTTTGTTGAAGGTGGCGTATCGGCGATCGAGTTGCGCACCTTTCTTGATCGTGAGTTGCCGGACTGGCTTGCGACGATCGATCCGGTCAACGTGCCCGCCCTCAGGAATGCCGAGAATCTATCGGCGCGTGAATATCTGACCCGTCGCTTGCGGCTGCTCGATCTAGCGAAAAGCGCTGTCGCGCGTTTCGATGACGTAGACATTATCGCGGCTCCAACAGCCATGTTCACACCGTGCATCGTGACAGAGCAGGCTGGCCCGGAAGAAATCTGGGCGCGCAATCGCAACCTCGTGCACAATCTGGCGGCAGCGAACTATTTGGCATTGTGCGCGACGACCCTGCCTGTGGGCCTTGATCGGGTCGGCATGCCGGTTGGCCTGCAGTTCATCGCCAAGGGCGGCGATGACGAGCAGCTGGTGGCCATCGCCTGCGCGGCCGAGCGTGTATTGGGCACGCCGCGCGAAATTCTGGGTACGCCGCCGATGTGCAAGGGTTAGCGACGGAGCGAGACGGAGGGCCTGCTATTGCCGGCAAGGCGATGAAACAACAGAGCGCGCAATTTCCGCTTCGGGTTATGATCCGAAAGGCTCGCCGCGAGCATTTCTCGTCCGCTCGATCCCCGAAAGCGGACGTTCCGCGTTGTCAGGCGGCTCGCGCCCTGGCTCTTACCAGTCTTCTCGTGGACGTGGCGCTGGTCAACTATCGGACCGGTACCACCAATATGCTTGTCGCCAAAGGTCCGGTTTTAGGCCCCCTAGTCGGTTGAGAATTCAGGGCAGCGCGCGCTAGAATGATTGGTTCACCCATCGCAAAGGCGGCAGAATGATCACTCGGGTACTAGCAGCGTCGACGGCCGTTCTTTTTTCTTCGTTGATGACCGTCGCATTCGCGGCACAATGCGGCGGCGACTTCAACGCATTCATCACAGCGATGTCGCGTGAGGCTGAGAGCGCTGGCACGTCCCGCGCGATCATCAATAGCGCGTTCGCCGGCGTCACGTCTGATCCGGCCGTACTTGCTTTCGACCGACGGCAACGCGGTACATTTCGCAAGAGCTTCGAGGCATACGCTGCAACGCGCGTCACTGCGGCCCGCGTTAGTCGTGCCAGGCAAATGATGCAGCGCCATGCTGCGCTGTTGTCGCGCGTGGAGCGCCAATTTGGCGTGCCCACGACGCTGATCATGGCCATCTGGACGATGGAAAGCGACAACGGCACGAGCGACATGGGCAAGCTGCCGGTGGTTCGCACACTCGCAACGCTGGCGCATGACTGCCGCCGCACCGAGCTGTTCCAGCGTGAATTACTTGCCGCACTGCAAATTGTCCAACGCGGTGATCTGCCGTTGCGCGACCTCATTGGTGCTTACGCTGGAGAGCTTGGCCAGACGCAGTTTCTGCCATCTTCGTACATTAAGTACGGCGTCGATTACGACGGCGATGGCCATGTGGATCTCCGGCGTAGCATCCCGGATGTGCTCGCATCTACCGCCAATTTGTTGAAGGTCAACGGTTGGAAGATCGGAGCAGCTTTTGGGGAGGGCACCCCAAATTTTGAGGTCATGCGCGAGTGGAACCGCTCAACCGTTTATCGCAAGACAATGGTGCTTTTTGCCGAGCGGCTGGCAGAAAACTGAAGGGTTAGCAGAAAACGCGCGAAAGCCACATGGCGATGTCCGCTTTGGGTCAAAGGCGGACCTGAGCAACACGTTCTCCGTATGTCCGCTTGTCCACCAACAACGGACGCGTCCTCGGCACCCACGAAGGTCGGGAGAGTGCCAGTAGCAGAGGTCGACGGTCACCCGCGTCTGCCACATGCACCTCGCCACGCTAACGTGCACTGCTCAGGCTAGATTGAACTCGGCGTCCAGTGTCGGCCGCGAGGTAGGCAGCATAGATCACGTTTGTGACAGCCACTCCCAGCTGACCGGTGGCGCTAGCCGGCCTACCCTCAGCAACCGCCTCGGTAAAGTCCTGGCACATGGCTTGATGGCCGGAGCTCCAATCCTCATCCGGAAGGGGGGTAGTCCACCCAGCGCTAGTGCTAACTTTCTCCATCACATACGCGTCGCCAAAAATCGCCGCGTCGGGAGTATACGCGCGCAGAAGGTTGTAAGGACTCAAATTGCACTTGAATTGACTGTTGTCGAGGAACACCTCGAGCTTGCTCTCCATTCCACCCAGCAACGCATCGGACGCGTAGGCGATCGCACGCGATCCATCCGTGAAGGTGATTAGCACCCCCGCCCAGGTCTCGACGTCCTGCCACCCGCAAGCAATGAAGCTGTTCGCACGAGCGGCCGCTGCTGAGATTCGCGTGACATCGGACACCTCGGCGCTAACGCTGGCTGGTTCGATCGGCTTACCGGTTCGAGCAACGCCCTCCGCTCGCTTTAGATAGAGCATCGCGCCAATCGGATGAGCACCGAGGCGAATGAGGGCGCCGCCACCGGCATGCCGCCACGATTTAGAAAACGGCGAGTGCGATCCGCTATGACACTCGCCCCCACGCATCTCTAAAATTGTACCGCCACTGCGCGCGATAAGGCCCGCTGCTCGCTGGATAGACGGTGCATAGATCCAGTTTTCTCCATACATGAGTTGGACGCCGGCTCTGTCGGTCGCTGCGACCATCGCCTCGGCGTCCCGCACGGCAACAGTGCGCATCACTTCTCGGTCCTGAGCGGCGATCTGGGCGTCCTCAGCACCACTCGAAAGATCCTGACCAACGTACGCTGCAAGCGGCTTGGTACAGACTACATGTTTTCCCGCAGCCGCCGCAGCTTCAGTTACGGGACGATGAAGGTGATTCGGAATACAAAGATCCACGACGTCGAGGTCGGGGCGCCGCAACAACTCTTCAAAGTTCCGGCAGGCATGCGCCACCCCATGCCGAGTAGCGAATTTGCGTGCGTTTTCCTCAGTTCGCGCTGCGACCGCGACGATCTCAACGTTGTACCCGGCCACCTTTGCGTAGCAACGAGCCCGAGTTTCAGCCAGGAACCCTGCCCCCACGAGGCCGATACGCACGTGCTTACGACTTTTCATTGTCGCCGCATTCCGCGAATGTTGATGCCGCTAAACTACAGTGCCGTAGCGTATGGCACATTGGTCCAGGACTTCCTCGATTGGAGCGCTCCACCATCTATCTGAGAAAATTTCGACCTCGACTGGACCGCGATAGCCGCCGCCTTCAACAAGTCCACGCAACTTCTTGAGTTCAATCACACCCTCCCCCATCATACCGCGGTCATTCACAAGATCCTGTGTTGGCACAAGCCAATCGCAAACGTGGTAGGCAAGCAGTCGCGCCGCGCCAGCACGCCTCAGTTGGCTTTCGAGTTTTGGGTCCCACCATACGTGATAGGCGTCGACGGCCACTCCGACTTCGCCGGTCGCCTCAGCATCGAGGGCATCACATATGTCGAGCGCCTGTTCCAGGGTGTTAACGCAGGCCCGCTCGGCGGCCTGCATCGGATGGAGAGGTTCGATCGCGAGCGGCATCCCCACTGTCCGTGCGTACGCCAGCGTAGCGCTTAGCCCGTCAAATACCTGTTGCCGTGCCAGCGCCAGGTTATGAGACGTTGGCTTGCCGGTGAGCGCCCCAGGAAGCGACCCTACGACCATCACAAGGCAGGGCGCGTCGAGCGATTTCGCTTCATCGACCGCCCTCCGGTTATCCTCGAGAGCGTCCCTTAGGCCCTTTAAATCGATGGCAGGGAAGAAGCCGCCGCGGCAGTATCCAGACAATCTGATCCCGGTATCCTTTAGTAGCGTGGAAATCTGCCGAATCCCAGCCGCTTGCACCTGGTCGCGCCAGGGGCAAATCAGTCGTATCTCGCGTCGCGCGCAGTACTCAATGATGCCAGGCAGAGCAAGCTGTTTCCGGACCGTTGCCGTGTTGATTGATAAATGACTCAGGTCAGCGGTGAGATCACGCATTAGCCGAGACCGTGGAGATCCAAAACCGTTGCCATTCGCCGTCGCGCCAGACTGGGATCCCGAAGGAGGCCGGCGCGATCCGCTAGCCGGAATAATTCCGACAGATGCACGATCGAACGAGCGCTTTGTTGGCCGCCAACCATCACGAAGTGATCCTGCAGACCGTTCAAGTATGCCAAAAAGACGACACCCGTTTTGTAGAAGCGCGTCGGCGCCTGAAAGATGTGTCGAGACAGAGGCACGGTCGGCGAAAGGATGTCGTGAAACCCCGCCTCGTCGCCGGCGCCCAGCGCACACAGCGCGGCTGAAGCGGCAGGCGCGATGGCATCAAAGATGCCGAGCAGGGCGTCGCTGTAACCGACATCATCGCCCGCGATCAACTCGGCGTAGTTGAAGTCATCCCCAGTATACATGCGAACACCTTCGACCAGGCCGCGGCGCATACTGATTTCTTTGTGCTTGTCCAGAAGAGAGATCTTGACTCCATCCACCTTGGGCGCATGGGCGTTGATGATATCCAGCGCTGTGCGCATGGCGCCGTCGGCGTCATTGGAGCCCCAATATCCGGCCAGTGCGGGATCGAACATGTCGCCTAACCAGTGAATGATCACCGGCTCGCGTGCTTGTCTGAGGACCCGATCATAAACGCGCTCATAGTCGGCCGGAGATTGGGCGACACGCGCCAAGGCACGGCTTGCCATGATGATGAGGCGCCCCCCCACTGCCTCAATGGCCGCCATCTGCTCTTCATAGGCACGAACCACCTCGTCGACTGACCTTACATTTGGTAAATCGAGTTGGTCCGTTCCGCAGCCAGACGCCAAGCGTGCGGGACGTCCCTCTCGGGCCTCCCATGCCTTTGCCAAGTTCACACTGCGGCGAATGAGCTCAAGCAACGTCGGCCAATCGAGCCCCATACCGCGTTGAGCTGTATCCATCGCCTCAGCAACTCCCAAGCCAAGATCGTAAAGGTATTCGCGGTAAGCGAGCGTACGCTCCCAATCCACGGCCACGTCAAGCCATGGGTCGACCGACGCGCGTGCATCAGCAACCACGTGAACGGCAGCGAAAGCTACCCAATTCATGATGCCCTTTGCCGTTTCGGGAAAGAAACAAGGTTGCGACAGCACGAACGTTTCCAGTTTGCCGCCGGGGAGCGGCAAAGCGATCTTCAAGTTGGAGAGCGTGATGTTCATTGGTGCCTCTCATAGGCTGAGGTCTGGTACGTTTACCCAGCGCCGTTCGCGCCAACTCTGGTGAGCACACTCCACCAGCTGCACGCCCTTGGCGCCTTCCAACAGGTCCCACTTGTATGGCTCACCGTCCATGACATGGCGGATGAAGGCCTCCCACTGCAACTTGAACCCGTTGCCGAAGGACGCAAACTCAGGAGCAACCTGCCAACTCTCAAAAAAATTGATGCTCTGCCGCACGTCAGGGTTCCACACGGGTCGAGGGGTATTCATGCGATGCTGGGTGTACACGTCACTCAGTGTTGCAACCGCTGAGCCGTGCGTGCCATCGACATGGAATGTGACGAGATCGTCGCGCCGAACGCGAGTACACCAAGAGCTGTTGATGTGCGCAATGACCCCGCCTTCCAGCTCGAATGTCGCATAGGCCGCGTCGTCGGCGGTGGCCTTATACCGGTTGCCACCTTCGTCGACGCGCTCAGGAATGTGGGTCGCACCAATGCACGACACCGATTTCACGGCGCCGAAGATGTTGTCGAGGACGTAACGCCAGTGACAGATCATGTCGAGAATGATGCCGCCACCATCCTCAGCTCGGTAGTTCCATGATGGCCGCTGGGTCGCCTGCAGGTCACCCTCGAAGACCCAATAGCCAAATTCACCCCGGACAGACAGCAAGCGCCCGAAATAGCCGCTCTCAATCATCATCTTGAGTTTGCGCAGGCCAGGCAAAAATAGCTTATCCTGAACGACGCCGTGACGGACACCCGCAGCCTTTGCCTTTCGAGCGATAGCCAGCGCTTCCTTCAAGCCTGTCGCAACTGGCTTTTCACAATAGATATGTTTGCCGGAATCTATTGCTCTTCCGAGCAACGCGGGTCGCATCTGGGTCGTTGCAGCATCGAAGAAGATGGTGTCATCGTTGTTGGCCAACGCCGCGGCGAGATCGGTGGTGAGGCGGGTTACGCCATGCTGCCTCCCCAGCTGTGCAAGCTTCTCGGCGTTACGGCCGACGAGGATGGGGTCGGGCATGACGCGGTCACCATTGTTTAGTGGAACGCCACCCTCCTGCCTAATCGCCAGAATCGAGCGTATCAGGTGTTGGTTGGTGCCCATGCGCCCCGTTACGCCGTTCATGATGATTCCCAGCCGTCGTTCGGCCATACGTACTCTCCTCGCCTTCTCTACGGTCTCAGGTGGGATAACACGATGTCCACGACGTGCTTGCGCCGTGATGCACGTGCCTTCGTGCTGTCAAAGTCGCGCCGAAAGATGGCGGATAGCGTGTAGATATTGGAGAAGTAGAAGTAACTGACCGCCGCGATGGAGATCCACGTCTGCAGAGGATCAACGTCGCGCCGGAATACCCCGGCCGCAGCGCCCCGCTCCAAGATGTTCTGCACAATGGCGATGAGAGGGGAATGCATCTCGGCTATTCGCCTAGACCGCTTAAGGTGCGCCGCCTTATGTAGGTTCTCGTCGTTGAGTAGCTTGATGAAGGTGCGGTCCTTAACGAAGCTATCGAAGGTGTATTCGACCAATCCCCGCATTGCTTGCCGAGGCTCGATTTCGTCCAATCTCAGCGTCATCTCCGCTGATCGTTCTCGCTGATAGGCACCTTCGAGGACCGCCAAATAAAGCCCCCGCTTGCTCTCGAAGTGATGATAGATCATCCGTTGATTGACGCGGGCCCGCTCGGCAATTCGATCGATGCGTCCGCCACCGAATCCATAGCTGGCAAACTCCTTTGTCGCCGCGGCCAAAATTGATGCCGCCGTTGCGGCGCTGTCTCGAGAGCGGCGGCGACGGGAATTCGTTTCGCGCGCCTCGGAGGATGGCATGCTCACCTCACTGCCTCCTCAATGCCCCGAATGTAGCCAATAGCTCGAGCAGCGCAGGCCGGCCCGTCGGGGTCGTAGACAAAGGGTTCGATCGCAGCAACGCCGCGATACGCCTGCTCTTTGAGGGTTTGTAGGATCGGCGTGAACAGGAGTTCACCCTCTCCGGGCCCTCGGCGATTGGGATCGTTCAAATGGATGTGTGTGACGAGCCCGGTTGGTAGCCAAGTACGCAACAAGGTCGGAATGCTCGCATCTTCGCTGCGAGCGGCAGCAGAGCAGTCAATCATTGTCTTGATCGCCGGGCTGGAGATTGCGCTAACGACCGCTGCAGCCTCTTCTACGGTGTTGATGAATGTTGTTTCTGGCCGCGCCAAGGGCTCGATCAAGTACATGACGCCAGCATCGCTCGCCGCGTCGGCGACCGCGGCGAAGCACTCTACCGCTCTCTTACGTCCTTCTGTCTCGTCGCCTTGCTCCAAACATCGCTGCGCCGGCGAGCCATGTACGAGAATGCCTGCCCCAAGATCCGCCGCGAGGTCGCACAGCCGGCGCATCACGTCCAAAGTACGCGCCCTCAGCAGCTGATCGGCTGCTGTGATGGACAAACCAGCGGGGGTCAGCAGGAGATAGTGCAGACTGGTAATAGCAATGCCAGCATTTTTTGCTGCCCGCCGGAGCTGGACGCGTTTTTCGTTCGTCAGGAGATGCGGGTCATGGCCAAGAGTGAAGGGTGCAATCTCGAGACCGTCGTATCCGACCGAACGCGCGAAACCACATTGCTGTTCGAAGGGCATATCTCCGAGGACTTCGTTGCAAAGGGCCACGTGCATCGTTCACTTTGCCCCATTTGCCCGGCGGAACAGGTAACCGCCCAGCGCGCGGAGCTGTCCCTTCACAAGCCGATCTATCGTCGGCACATTGGTGATGAAGGTCCACAGGACCAAAAGCGCCAGGGCGGCGCTCAACGGACGCGTCACGAATGGCAGGATGTCGCCGTCGCTCAGGACGAGACCGCGTCTCAGATTCTTGTCGAGAATGTCGCCAAGGACGACGCCGAGCACGAAGGGCGCTGCGGGATAGCCAAAGCGACGCATGATAAACACGAGCAATCCGAAGCCCAGCATGGTCCAAACATCGAATAGCCGGGAGGCCAGCGAGAAAGTGCCAATCGTGCAGAGTGCGAAGATGATCGGCATTAGCAGGGTACGGGGGACCTGGACGATCTTTAGCATCGGGCGAATAAAGAAGAGCCCAAAGAACAGGATCCCGAGCGTCGAGAACAGCACCATGCCGACGACATCGAAGACGAATTGTGGATTCTCCACCATCAGCATGGGCCCTGGCTGTACGCCATGAATGATCATCGCGGCTAGCAACACAGCGCACGGCGCCGAGCCCGGAATGGCAAGGGCTAGGGCTGGAATGATCCCCCCCGGCACCGAGGCATTATCGCCCGTCTCCGCCGCCATGAGCCCCTCTATTGAGCCATTGCCGTATTTTTCGGGCTCGCGACTCAGACGCTTCGCCGTGGCGTACGAGGACCACGCCGCCATGTCCTCTCCAACGCCAGGAAGGATCCCGATCCAGACGCCAATTACGCCGGATCGGATGATTGTCTTCCAGTGATGCAGTACGTCCATAATGCGGGGGATTGCGGAGCCGAACTCGCAAATCTTGGCGCGCGCAGTTCGCTCGCTCATCACCGTCAAGACTTCAGAGAATCCGAAAGCTCCGACCAGCACCGGGATGAGGGAAAACCCGCCGGCAAGATCGGTGTTGCCAAAACTAAACCGCGGAAAAGCGTACAGCCCTTCTTGCCCAATACAGGCAACGAAGAGACCCAGGAAGCCGGCGAGCCACCCTTTGAGTGGATCGGCGGCTACAAGATTGCCCGACGTGACGACGCCGAGCAACGCGAGCCAGAAGAACTCAAAGGCGCCGAACTTCAACGCAACCTCACCCAATAGCGGCGTGAAGAGGGCCAGACAGACAAGGCCGAAGAGTGTACCTAGCACCGAACCGGCAGTCGCGATGCCCATAGCGCGACCGGCCTCGCCTCGGCGCGCTAGGGCATAGCCATCAAGACATGCGGCAGCATTAGCAGCCGTACCGGGGATGTTGAGAAGGATGGCTGTACGACTACCGCCGTAAATCGCGCCATTGTAAGCGCATACGAGCACCAAAATCGCCGTACTAGGATCAAGTTTGAGAGTCAGCGTTGTCAAGAGCGTGATCACGAGCGTCGCGCTTAGCCCCGGCATGCAGCCGGCCAGAATGCCAAGTAAGGTTGCGCCGAAGGCGAGCGTCAGGGACATCGGCGTCAGGTAACCGAGGACGGCGGTGCCAAACATTGCGAGGCCGTCGAGCATTACTCCCACTTACGGCAAGCGAACGAGAAAAAGCTTCTCGAAAACCAACGAAACCGTGATGGTCACTCCGGCTGCCACTGATGCCGCAACAATCGTGCGACGGATCGTTGGCTTCGCTGGCACGTTGTCGGTCTCGTCCAAGAGAAGCAGGTGTAAGAAGAGGAAACTGAACGTAAGTGCTTGATAGGGAAGACCTCGTCCGAGAAGGCCACCGGCGTATAAAAAGCAGAGCCCAGCGCTGAGCAATGAGCGCTGCCAATGGAGCGTCGGCTCGATGTTCATGTCCGCACTCGCGCCTCTGGGCTCGGGTGCAACTGAGGGGGCGCGTCGCAACAGAAGAACGAGGCCGAAGACGATGAAAGAAGCTCCGAGCAGACCAGTGGGTACGCCTGGTGCAGTGGCCGGCGGGATACCCAGATGCTCCAGCCGATCCATGGTCCATGACCCGACAAGGATCGCCGCCCCGAGGACAATCCAGATCAGGCCGCCGATGCGATCGGCGCGCACGGCTGAGATGAGCATCGCCGTGGGACCATCCCTACATTTTGGGGATTCCGACAGTATCGGGCGACACTTTCGACTTGCCGCTCTCGTGTAACATCCATCCATAGGCCTGAATTGCTGGCATTGCGGCCTTGATCGCGTCGTCGCCGGCCACCGGCGCGAATTGCGCGCCTTTGCTGGCGGCATATTTCTTGAGCGCCTCCGAGTTGGCGATGGTGTCACGCCAAATTCCTTCCAGCGCCTTGTGAACCTCAGCGGGCGCGGACTTCGGTACGAAAATACCGAAGTAGTTGGGCTCAGGCCTGTACCCTGGAGCGGCAGCGCTGATCGACGGTATGGTACCGAAGCCTTCGAGCTCAAGGGGCTTGTCCGAAAGCACGGCCAAGGGCAAGAGACGTTTGCCACGGATCATTTCAGCCTGTTCAACGGCGAGCTGGGTGGTGATCTCCGTCTCTCCTGATACGGTTGAAACGACCGCCGGATTGCCGCCGTCATACGACACGTGCTTGTAGTTGAGACCGAGAGCGCGCGTGAAACTCTCGACCGCCGAATGGCCGGATGAGTTGACACCCGCGGTAGCAACACTCACTTGCCCTGGCTTCGCCTTCATGGCTGCAACAAGATCGGCAGCCGATTTATAAGGTGTGTTTGGATTTGCGCCGAGCACGGATACGTTGATGACGGTCAGATACAAGCGCCAATCCTCGAGCTTGGTATCGAGGAGGCCGCTCACTGCGTACGTGCCTATGTCTTTGGCCGCTCCTGCCGTCCACGTGTAGCCGTCAGGAGGTGCGGCGAGCGCGTTGCGCGTACCGATAGACCCGGACGCGCCCGCCTGATTTACGACGACAACCTTCTGGTTCAGAACCTTCTCGATTTCGTTGGCGGCGATGCGCGTCACCTGATCGGTCGACCCTCCTGCGGGCCACGGCACGATGATGGTGATCGGCTTCTCTGGTTTCCATTGCGCTATAGCTGGGCCAAATGGAAAGACGAGCAGCGCTGCGGCAACAGCTGCGGCTTGAAGCGCGCGTGTCGGCTTGGTCATCGTTCCCCCTCCTGATCGCGGGCCGCAAGCGGCGGCACCCCTCGCGGCTATCTTTGCTTCCGCCGATCGCGTCGTCAAGTAAGTAAATACATACCGCGTAACTTTGGCAGTTAGGGCTAGGGTGAAGGGCAAAAATCGTTGGATGCTGCTAGGCCGACGCTATGGGAAGGCTCAGGCAGCACGGACGTTTTGAATGAAGACCTCGACTTGCCTCGATAAATCGGAAGCGAGCTGCGAAAGGCTCGTCGAGGAATCGATCATGTCGTCTGCGCGAACAGAGATCCTGGTGACAGCGTTTGCTACGGCTTCGATCTCCGCCGTGGTTCGTTCCGTATTCTTTGCCGACCGGTCGATAGCCCGTGACATTTCCTCAACGGCGCTCGACTGCTGAACGGCGGCCCCAGCGATTGTTGTCGCCACAGCGTTCATCACCTCAATTGCCTCTGCCGTCTTTTGTATGTCAACCACGGCCCGACGCGTCTCGTCCTGGGTATCGCTTATCCAGCTTTCGATTTCGCTGGTAGCTCTTGCGGTCTGCGCGGCCAGCAATTTCACCTCTGCAGCAACAACAGCAAAGCCCTTGCCTGCATCACCTGCTCTGGCAGCCTCGATTGTCGCATTGAGAGCTAGCAAATTTGTTTGCGCTGCAATGGTGGAAATTAGGCCTACCATTGATCCAATCTTTTCCGCCGTTCTTGCTAAGTCATTGATTGACCGGTCTGACCGATGAATAGCTTCAGATGCAGTCGCGGCGTGCGCACGGGCCTTGGCAATCTCTTCACTGATCGAGCCGATTGCACTGGCGAGTTCCCGACTTGCAGTGGCAACTTGCGATGTGCTCCTCAGATTTCCGGTCGCAGCGTCCACCGCCTCAGAACTACGCTTTGAGGTCGTGCCTACCACGTCCTGGAGATCGCTCGAGGTGGAGCGGCACGTCGAAGAGGCTTCGGTGAGCGAGTGAATTGCTGAGGTCACCGACGTCTCGAAACGCCCGATTGCTGAGTCAATCAGCTCTCGCCGATCTTTTTCCAGATCTCTTACCGCGATTGCCTCGGCCGCAGAAATACTTCCGAGGTCGATTCCAAGACAACGCACCGCCAGTTCAAACTGGCTCGCGCCGCCGCGCGCGCCTCGCCAATTCTCAGACAGGAGCTGTTTGCTAAGTTGCGTGACTAGGAGATTTACGAGGAAGTTGTGGATTCGAGGCAACGTCCCGGCTCGGAAGTATTCGGACATCAGTTGCCGTACGCTATCCTCATATCGCCCGTCGAATGCATAGCTGAATACGCCCTCCAAGTGGCATTGCTCCGCCCGCATTATGCCCTGGTCGATCAAAAGAAGGTGGTCGCGAAATCGCGGATCCGCCCGGTGCAATGACAGCCACTCTTCAATTGCTACCGGGATCGCCCGGCGAACGATCGAAACCAACGCACGAATCTCTTGCGAGTGCCCCTCCAACCCGAAGAGCTTAACTCGGTCGGAAAGTGACATGATCAGCGCCATTGACGCCCCTTTAAGTCGAGTTGTCCAGAATATGGACTATCGCCTAATGGATTGTTTACAATCCCAGCCGCATATCCGCCCTGATCGAGCTGGTCCGCAAAAGGCGGTCACCTGATCCGGCTTGATAGAGCTTCGCCAGAAATCCATCAGCCGGCGGCATTGGTGAGACGGAGAGGCCCCCCGGGGCGAGCCACCCCAGGCCAGGTTTGGCGCCAAAAGCCCTATGCGGGCCAACACTGCCCAGCCCCGTCGACTTGCAATACCTGCCCAGACACGAAAGAGCTCAGCGGGCCCGCAAAGAACTCTACTACCCTCGCCACCTCGTCCACCATGGCGATGCGATCAAGGGAACCCTCCTCGGCGAGCCTGGAGGTCTCGACGGTGCGGGTAGCGAGGAAGCGCTCCGTTCGCGTATCGCCCGGCGCAATTGCATTGACGCAAACATTGTAGGGGCGCAGCTGGTCGGCCAAACAGCGCGTGAAGTGAACCGCCCCAGCCTTTGCGGTGGCATATATTGAGGCGTTCGTTCGACCTTTGAAGGCGGCGACAGAGCTTATCGTAATAATGCGGCCCTGCCGACGCCTGATCATGTCGCGTGCGACACGCTGACACACAAAAATCGTGCTCAGAAGATTGCGATCGATCACCGCTCGTACATCTTCCTCTTTGACGTGCACAACATCATTGGGCTCCGGCTTTCCGCCGGCCGCGGCTATATCACCGCCTGCATTGTGCACCAAAATATCGATGGGCCCGAGCTCTTTTCTGGCTCCATCCACTATCCGTTCGACGTCAGCTGGACGGGTGAGATCGCCTAGAATTTTCATCGTTCGAACGCTGCCCAAGCGACCGATACTGTCCGCGACGTTCGTAAGCGTCTCCCTTCCGCCATACTCGGAGGGGCCCTCTTCGCGCATTCCATGAACAGCAATCTTGCATCCAAGAGCCGCTAGCCTTTCGGCGAAGGCTCGTCCGAGGCCGCGGCCTGCTCCTGTCACCAAGGCGACTTGGCCCTCGAGAGTTCGGGTTGGCATGCTGGGGCTCCTGTTTTAGATGCTCACTGTGCCAGTCGTCAATCTAGCGACAGCGTCAAGCCCACTGCGAGGCTCTGGGCAAGGCACATCGGCGCCACCATCGTGCGCAGTGCAGCCTCTGGCATGTCCGGAATCTCGAACACGACGTCCGCGTCCTCTACAATGGGACTGAGAAGGCTATCGGTGATGGAAACCGCCGGGACCCTGCGCGTTACGAGCTGAGAAAAAATGCGCGCCGTATCGGGATTGTAGTTTTTGAAACTGATCGCGACCACTGCGTCGCGGCTAGACGCAGCAGCGGCTTGATCGTCAAGAGCACTGCCGAGTCCATCGAGCAGTGCAACGCGTCGGCCCAGCTTGCGCAACACGTAGCTCAGATGTGCCGCCACTGTGAACG
Organism: uncultured Alphaproteobacteria bacterium; assembly: GCA_963812775.1. GTDB lineage: Bacteria > Pseudomonadota > Alphaproteobacteria > Rhizobiales > Beijerinckiaceae > CAWEWH01. Next base: position 471,729 of record CAWEWH010000007.1, on the reverse strand, counting down.
ACCCGCCGAGGCCCAACACGTATATCGTCTCCGCTGCACCAACAAGTGAGATGGCGCGCGCCAGGTCCTTTTCCCGTACACCATCCTTGAGGCTTTGCAGCGACACCATGCCCTCGGCCACGAATTGCTGAAGTACGGTGCGGGGGTCGTTCCCCTGAGTGAAGCGTCCATCTCGCCTTAGGCCAGCGATACGCTCCTTGTAGCTCGGGCCGACGCTAGCAACGAGACGAGAACGAAACACCTGCTGCATCTCGGTGAATCCGGCATAGCCGAGTGCGCGCGCAAAGCGAACAATGGCTGAGGGTTGCACACCGGCGCGCTGCGCCACCTCGGCTACGGTGCCCAGCGCCATATCGGTGGGATGGTCGAGTGCGAATTCCCCGATCTGCTTGAGTTGATCGGCGAAGCGCGCATGGCGACGGGCAATCTCCGCGCGAAGGGTATCGTAGGTCTGTTGGGGACGAATCGCTGCCGTCATTTCGGCGCCTGATCCATTTATTTCACTTCCCACATCGCTCTGGAACGTCTATTCTACGCGCAAATAGCGATGCGTCAAAGCGGGTGAACGCAACAGCAGCGGAGGAAACAATGAAAGGGAGTCGCATTTCTCGGCGTGGTCTCGTGGCGGGCAGCCTCGCGGCAGCAGCGGGTGCGACCACGTTCTTCGGGCCCTGGCGGCACAATCGTGTGTGGGCTCAGGGTCAGAAGCCGATAAAGCTGGGACTCACCTGCGATGCCAGCGGTCAGTATGGCAATAGCGGCCAGGATGACGCACTGGGCATCCGTCTTGCCATTGACGAATTCAATTCAAAGGGCGGGGTTTTAGGGCGAAAGATCGAATGGATCACGACCGACACGGAGACGAACCCGGCGACTGGCACGCGCGTCGCTGAGCGTTTTATCGCTCAAGAACAGTGCGGCTTCTTGATCGGTGCCTTGCATTCCGGCGTCGCAAACGCGATCACCCAGGTCGCCAACAAGTACGGCATTGTCTACTTCAACACCAACTCTTCCGCTCCCAGCGAGGCGGGCGAAAACTGCTCGCGGAACAAGTTTGTGTGGGATGGAAACGGTACCAACTTCTCAAAGGCGTCGGTCCGCAACGCGGTTGAAAGAATTGGCAAGCGCTGGCTTCTCCTGACGAACGACTACGTTTGGGGCCACACGACTTCGGCTGCAACCAAGACCCAGGTTGAGGCCGCGGGTGGACAGATCATTGACAACCTTCTGGTGCCGCAAAATACGCGTGACTTCGCGTCCTACCTCCTGAAAGTGCAGCAGGCAAAGCCCGACGTGGTGGCGACGGCGGTGGGCGGCGACGATATCAAGGCGCTGCGCCAGCAGGTCAGCGATCTGAAGCTCGAGGACAAGGCCGCCTGGATCAATAACCAACAGGACTGGCCTGATGTCTGGGGAGCGCCGCAAACGCTTTTCGGGGTCTTCGGTACGACCTGGTACCACAAGCTTGAACTGCCTGGCGTCGGTGATTTCGTGAAGCGCTGGCAAACTGCCTATCCGAAGTCGCCTATTCCCGTGCCGGGAAATGTTTCCTACAACGGGTACATGGCAACGCGCGAGCTGCTGCGCGCCATCGAACGAGCCGGATCTACCAACAACGTTGCGGTCATCAAGCAGCTCGAGGGCCACAAGATGTCGGCTACTGATCGCATGCAGCACTTCGATGCGCATATCGATCCGGACACGCACCAAGTGCAGCAGACCATCTATTTGGCGCGACGGAACTCGAAGCCAACGGACAACACTGACCTTTTCGAGATCATTAGCTGGACGAAGCCCGATCTCGCCATCGACGACGCAGCCCCCGGCAAATGCAAACTAAAGCCCTACTCTGAGGTGCCGACCTACGAGATGTAGTTCTATTTCTGACCGCACCAAGCGATCGGGCCGACAGGACCAGGGGCGCACTTGATGTCGGTGTTCAACCTGTTGCCGCATCTGCTAAATGGCATCGCCCTCGGGTTGTTGTTCGGCCTGATCGCCCTCGGTTTCATGCTGATCCTTGGATTGATGGAACAGATCAATCTGGCGCACGGCTCGCTCTTTGCGCTCGGCGCCTACTTTGCCTATGCCATCACGACGCCGTGGCTGCCACTGCCGCCGGAAATGCTGCAAGCCTGGACGGCTGTGCCGCTCGTCTGGCGGTTTGCCGCAGCACTGCTGTTGGCGCCTCTTCTGGTGGCGCCATTCGGACTGGTTCTCGAACGTATGATGCGGCGGACTTACGGCCGTGATCCGCTCTATGGGCTCCTGTTGACGTTCGGCGTCGCCATGGTGCTCGAGGAACTCATACGGCAAGTGTGGGGCACGCGCGATTACGCGCTGCCTGTGCCGCGCGAAATGTCTGGCGGCTTCATCATGCTTGACCTCATTTGGTCGGCCTATCGCTTCTGGGCAGCGGGCCTTGCTGTCGTTGCCATGGCGATGGTTTGGCTCATCGTTGAGCGCACGCGGTTTGGTGCAATGGTCAAGGCAGGGGCACACGACAGCGAGATCGTGCAGGCTCTTGGCGTCGACCTAGCGCAACTGCGCGTGTGGGTGTTCGTGCTGGGGACCATGCTGGCCGCAATAGCTGGCGTCATTCTGGCGCCGCTGTGGGGCATCCGGCCGCATATGGGAGTTGATGCCGTCATCCCTGCGTTCGTTATCATTGTGCTCGGTGGGGTCGGTAGCTTTTGGGGCGCTGTGATTGCCGGACTTCTGGTGGGCATGGTTGTGGGTCTGTCCGGCGCCTATGCGTCGGAGTGGTCATTGATGTCGATGTATTTGCTGCTCATCCTCGTGGTGACGCTCCGTGCACGTGGACTCTTTGGCAAGAAAAGCATCCTCGAGGCGTGACATGGTTGGCGGACAGTGCGTTCCAACTTTCACCGTGCCGATGTTGCTCAGCTGGCTTGTCTTCGTCACGGTGCCGTTCTGGATCGAGCGCATCGGGCTCTACCAGTATCTTGGCGTCGAGATTCTTATCTGGGCAACCTACGCGCTGGCCTACAACCTCGTGCTAGGCCACTCGGGTCTGCCCTCCTTTGGTCATGGCGCCTTCTTTGGGCTGGGCGCCTATGCGTTTGGCTTGGCGCAATTCAACTTGGCACCAAATCTGTGGCTCTGTCTCACTGCGGCAACGCTTGTCGCGGGCGCCGGTGGAGCCATTGTGGCGCTCTTCATCTCCCATCGAAGAGGGATTTACTATGCACTGATGACCATCGCCTTCGGCCAGGTGTTTTGGTTCATAGCCATCAAGGCACACAATCTCACCGGCGGCGAGGATGGCCTCCTGAAGATCGCGCGGCCGCCAATCCGCGTTGGCGCGACAACTGTCAACCTTACAGACAATGTCGCCCTCTATTACTTTGCGCTCGCCATATTCGTCATCGTTTCGCTCTTTCTTTGGCGTCTCGTGCATTCGCCTTTTGGGCGCGTGCTCAAGGCCATAAAGCAGAACGAAACGCGCGCCCGCTTCGTCGGCTACGAGGTGTGGAGATATAAGGCCGCTGCGCTCATCATTTCGGCAGGCCTCTCGGGACTGGCCGGGGGCCTTTTCGCAATGGCCCAGGCTTCGGCGTTTCCCGACGTCATGAGCCTGCATTACTCTGGCTATGTCGTGATGATGACGCTGGTGGGCGGCGGGCTCGTCTCTTTTTGGGGTCCGGTGATAGGGGCAGTCGTCTTCCTTCTTGCGCGAGATGTCATTGGCGCGTTGACGACGAGCTGGATGCTGTGGTTTGGGCTGCTGTTCATTAGCCTCGTGCTGTTCAAACCTGAAGGCCTTGCCGGACTTTTTGGGGCCGTGGGCCGGTCGAAGCCAAGCCGATCGAGCGCCGCCAGCCAGCAGCCACAAGCGCAGGTGAGGTGAACATGCCCTTATTCGAGGCTCACGATCTGCACCTTCGCTTTGGCGATCGCGTCGTGTTGGAGAATGTGTCTTTGGCGTTCCAGGCCGGGCGGCTCTCCGGCATCATGGGGCCGAATGGCGCGGGCAAGACCACTTGTTTCAATGTACTCACTGGTCGCTACAAGCCAGATCGCGGCCGTGTGCTTTTTGAAGGGCGTGACATCACCGGCCGTTCGCCACAGGCGATCGCACAGCTCGGCGTCGCCCGCTCCTTCCAGGTCATGAGTTTGTTCGATGAATTCACGGTATTCGAGAACGTGGCGATCGCTCTCCCTTCGCTGCGCGCGCGCGGCGGCAATGCGTTCGGCCAAGCCTATTCCGACCCCGCTCTCGTAGCTGAGGTCCACGATATCCTGGCGAAAGTGGCGCTCGCCGATCGCGCTGACGACAACGCCAAGGCACTGCCTTACGGCGCGAGGCGCGCGCTTGAGATCGCAGTGGCTCTTGCTTCGCGGCCCAAGCTCTTGTTCCTCGACGAGCCGACCGCGGGGCTGGGCAGCGACGGCCGCGCGCGGCTCGCGAAGTTGATTTCGACGCTCCGCGGCGCACTCACCATTGTCATCATCGAGCACGACATGGAATTTCTCTTCGCGCTCGCCGAGGAGATCGCGGTGATCCACTGGGGTCAGGTCATAGCCCGCGGCACTCCAACTGAGCTCAAGGCAAACCCATGGGTGAAAGTATCAAACCTCGGGCCTTAACTGATGCTTGAGGTCACGACTATCGACACGTTCTACGGCGAGACGCAGGCCCTGTTTGGCGTGTCTCTGTCGGTAGGAGCGGGCGAGGTGCTGGCATTGCTCGGCGCCAACGGAGCAGGCAAGACTACCGTCTTGCGCTCGATCCTTGGCCTCACTCGGCCACAACGCGGCGAGATTCGTTTTGCGGGTCGCCCGATTACGACCCGGCCCACGCATGAGATCGCGCGCGCAGGAATTGGCTGGGTGCCGGACGATCGGCGACTTTGCCCGACATTGACGGTGGCACGGAACCTTGCGCTTGGCATCAAGCGTAGCCCCTTCCGCCCCTGGTCGCTCGGCGAGGTGTCGGATATCTTCACCCCCTTGAAGTATTTGATGGCACGCGAGGCTGAAACTCTCTCGGGCGGCGAAATGCAAATGGTCGCCATTGCCCGCGCATTGCTAGGCGGCCCCGGCCTCGTGCTCTTCGATGAGCCGAGCCAGGGCCTTGCGCCAAAGGTTGTGGGCGATGTCCTGCGCATGATCCAGCGGCTGAAGGCCGCCGGAGTTTCGGCCATTGTCGTTGAGCAAAACACCGAAGTCGCGCTCAGCGTGGCGGATCGCATCGTCGTGCTGGCACACGGGCAGGTCGAATGGTCGGGCAACCCAGAAGCTCTTGCCGATAATGAGAGCCTCAAGCGCCGCCTGCTGGGAGGGTTTTCGTGAGTGCGCCACTTCTCCATTTGGCACGTGTATCTAAGATCTATCGCCGCAACATTTTCGATCGCGCGCCTGTTTTCCGGCTCAACATTGATCGCACTTTCGAGCACCCGGAAATTGTGGGCGTCATGGGCCCGAACGGCGCCGGCAAGACCACTCTATTCGAAATGATCGCCGGGTCGAACGTGCCCTCGGCAGGCAACGTGGTCGTGGCGGGACAGGACATTCAGCGCGTGCGCTATCGGCAACGAGATCGCCTCGCGATACATTACCACCAATCTTACCAGGTGCGGCGCTTCGGCAAACGGCGACCCTCATTCACGCTCGAGCCAGCCCGCAGCGCCTATCCTCTTGTGCACCTATTTGACGAACCTCAGTTCAACACGCAGGACGGCTACATCGGCTTCATGCTTGACTTCTTCCGGCGACTGCGCGCGGAGGGGCGGCTAGTCTTCGTGTGCCTTCACCCCACGGCGACCTTCCAATTGGAGATCCTGCAGGAGATCTGCCAGGGCTTCCTCTTTGTCAGCCGTGGTCGCACTGATTTTTTCGCTGACTACGCGGCACTCACCTGCGATGCCGAGGTGTGCAGCTACTTAGGCGAGCTGGCGCCCTAGCACGATTCCAAGCGACGAGCGGTTTCAGCCGCGACACATTGGTGCGCGACTTGATGAAGACCGTGGGAGGCACCGAGATGACCTGGCCCCTGGCGCGTGAGTGCCAGAAGCTGCTCGAGACGCAAATCACCAAATCGGCGGCGACCAAGACCTGAGCTCGAGACCGGTGTCGTCGATGGCGTGTCGAAGGTAGCGCCTGATCTCGCGAGGGTTACGGAAAAGACGACCGGAACGCCGGGACGGCGGCCAGACCGTCAGCGGCCGCGCCCTCGCTTCTTCGCAGCTTTGCGGGCTGCGTATCGAGCGTCCCGGGCCGTCTTTTGTTCGGCAGCGAGCGCCGCCTCGCGATGAGCGTTTTCGAGTGATGCAGCCGCTGCAGCATTCTCCGCCTCGCGTCGGGTCTGCACAGCAAGGTCAGCTGCGCGCCCAGCTTGTTCGGCGAGTTCCGCATCATGTGACCTCTTCGCGGCTTCGCGCGCCGCAGCGCGCCGCATCCGTGCCTCGCTCACGGCTGACCTGGCGGCCTGCCGCTCTGCGGCAGCGGGATCATCTGCCGCCGCGCGATGCTTGTCCAACAGCGCTTTCCTCGATGCGGCGGCGGCTTTCTGGCGCTGTTCAAGATCCGGAGGTTTGTGGTTCACTCTTCTGCAACATGTGCAAACCGTTGCCATCTCCGTACCACGCGCCGCGAGCACTCATCACGTCGAGGGGGATCGGTTTCCCGATCTGCCCATCTGATTTCGGGATTGTCATGCAGTACGACGTTCAACAGCGAGCTGTGGACTTCCATGCCGCCGTTGTAGTTGATAAAGCCCAACCGCCGAAACTTGTTCATGAAATGACTGACCCGTGAACGCGTCGTGCCGATCATCTCGGCCAGCGTCTCCTGGCTGATTTTCGCAATCACCTGCTCGGGCCGGCCTTCCTTGCCGAAATTTGCCAAAAGCAGAAGCACCCGCGCCAACCGCTTCTCGCTCGAGTTGAACAATTGATCGACCAGGTCCTCCTCCACCCGGACGTTGCGGGCCACAAGATGCGAGATGAACAGCTCGGCAAAGGCGGGTTCTTCATGAATGGCGCGAAGGACCTCCGCCTTATCTATTCGTGCGATCACGCAATCGGTCAAAGCCGTGACCGTCGCCACTCGCAGCAGCTGCCCCGATAGGCTGCCTTCACCGAAGAAATCGCCCGCGCCCTGCAGCGCGACCACGGCTTCCTTGCCCTGCTCGGAGATGACTGTGACCTTAGTCTTGCCGGTCTGAATGTAGAAAACAGAATCCGCAGGATCGCCTTGCAAAAAGACGACTTGACCCTTGCGATAGGTGGTGAGGCTATGCCCACCGTTAACTTTCGCGAGGAACGTCTTGGGATCGAATGGGCGCTTTTCCTTAGGCTGCATCGCATTCCCTCTCCGGGGCACGTCTGCAGAAGGCAAACGACTTTGATCGGCGCCGCTGCCGACCGAATCATAGCATTTTCGAAGCCCACGCACAGCGCTAGCGGGGCTGACGGCGTTCAATCTTCTGGGATGTAAGGGTCAAAGCCGATAAGGCTCAGACCGAGCACTGCCAGCCGCCGTAGGCCAAGAGCGGGTGCTGTCCCTAACCAAATCAGCCTTGTACTTTGTTGACTTCATGCCGATGGGGCGACATGACAACTTTGCCCCTTAGGTAGTGCATCGCCGTCTCCACTGCTGAGGTCCGCTTCGCTCATAACTTCGTCAACGTGGCGGTACCCTTCGAACCGACATTCACGTATTCGGCTTGTGCCTTGTTGGGCGCGATCCGCCTGAGCGTAACTAGGCCGGTCTCCTCATTGGAGTTGAACGAGACGGTGTCTCCGGCAAAAGTCACGTCGGTCACGCGCTGAGTCCGGCCGAGGAACGTGTAGTTGGTGACGCGGCCATCGAGGATGGTGACTGACGTTGCCGCCTTGCCCTCCCAGAGGCCGCTCCAATATCCGTTCCAATCCGCGTCCTGAGCAGTGGCCATGCCCGCCATCGCGCCGACGGCCGCGATGACGAGAAGTCTCGCAAACAAGTGCCTCATTGATCCCTCCTAGCGGGGACAACCCCTATTGGGAAAATCAAACTCGTTACTGCCCGTTCAAAGGCCCTGGCATGAATCTGACTGACGGTGCTTAGCGTTGAGCGGGGCTTCCCTGTGGAGCCTCGGCGGCTGGCGGGAGCTGCCGAGCCTTCTCCATCAACGTCGTTGCAGCGTCGATGCATGCCCTCAGTGCCTCGTCCCCGCATCTCATCACAATGCGCGCGTTTCCACTCTGGAGGAAGAACGAGCTTCCGCGGTGACGTCCGCCGGCGCGTTCATGTCTCTGCTCGCGGTCGTCGCCATAGCTCGAACGATCTCGGAATCTATCGCGATCTCCTTGGCCGTCACGATCTCGCCACTCGCGCCCTCGATCGCTGCGCTGATCATCGTCCCCACGCTGGGGCGTAGGCAGGTCCAAGGAGAGCTACAAAGACTATCACCGCGAAATAATGGCTGGGCATTTTCTTCTCTCTTGAGATGCGGGTTAACAATGAGAAAGGCGCTGCCCGAAAAAAAGCCGCTCGGACCGGAGATCGCGAGCGGCTCCTAGACGGCCACGCGGGGGCTGGGGGGCTGGATGCGCGGCCGGCAAGGGAAGCGACCAGACACGTCTAAGGTTCCCGCCTTAATCATCATCCTCAGCACTTCATCGCGCTTGGCTCTGCATACCGAGCGCAGCAGAGACCTCCGCGAGCGTTCCCTTCTCCGCGTCGCTGACCGGTACGCCCCCAAACCCGAGGAAGCCACCTTCGTTCGCAGCTTCAGCGGTCTTCTGCGCGATCTGTTGGAGCCAGGCCTTGAATGCCGGCGCATCACCCGGGGCCTTAGCGTCCACAATGGCCGCGGCGTCGCGCATGGTAGCGATCGCCTTTGCTTTTACCTCCGGGAACTTAGAGCCCGAGAGCTTGGCTTGAACGCCATCGCGTGCTGCGGACCGGCCCTCCGCGTCACCAAAGCCATCAGCGACGGCCTTGATAAGTTCGTTGGCGCTAGAGCTCTTCGCCTCGACAAGCGCCCAGCCGGTGGTCATCCCTTCCTTCATGAGACCCCAAAGCCCGCTCGGATCGGCTGCGGTGACGGCAATGCCCACCATCATCACGCTTTCAAGAAGCTTGTTCCACTCATCCGGGGTGAAGGTCGCCTTGCTCGCCACTGGTCGCTCCATCGCTGTCTGCTGGGCGGAAGCGGAACGCGCAAGGTGATTGATCGGTCCAAGATGGGGGTGAGAATTCGAAGCTCTCGCCCGCTCCAAATCTCCTCAACCGACAAAGCCGAAGAAGAGCTTGACCTGTAAAGGGTTGAGCGTAGTGCGCGTGACGCGTCGCGAGAGCCCGCTTGCCGGGGTCGCTACTAACTCGGTTACAATGCGGTTACACCGTCCCTCAATCTTCAGAACGGGAACTGCAGGAACGGCTTGTCGTTGAGTCTTCGGCAAGTATTTCCTTTGGCGGTGGCCCTCACCATACGGTCTCAGCCGCCCCATATCTAGAATATCACTGGCGGAAATGTCGGTCGGTGACTGAGAGACGCTTCGGTGCTCCCACTTTTCCCCTACCGATGAGCGATCTGCCACTTACCCTACATAAATTGAGCTCCATCCTCTACGAGCCGTTGCCCGAAACGATAAGGCGTGCGCTGGCGCGACTGAAGCTCGCGCTTAAACAGCAAGCCAAATCCTCAGGCTCTTACTGGCGACGCTATTACTAGGCATTCCTGTGAATGGATAGGCAGTCCCCGGAACTAACTACTCGGCGCGATCCTTACCTTTCAACACAGGAGAATGACATGAGCCGCGGCTTTCCATCTATGACAGCCTTGCTGGCGCTTCTGGCGGTCGCTGGCTATCAAAACCGTGACAAGTTGGCCGAATTGCTCGGAGCCCAAGGCAGCGCGCCAGAATTGCCCCGCGCTCCGGGGGGAGCTGCTGGTCAGCAATCGGGCGGCCTCGGCGGATTGCTAAGCAATCTGGGTGGTGCGGGCGCGGCCGGCGGTCTCGGTGGTCTGCTTGGCGGGGGACTGAGTGAACTCGTCGAGCGCTTCAAACAAGCAGGTCAGGGGGACGTTGCGGACTCTTGGGTGGGTCGCGGGCCAAACAAGGAAGTCGCCCCCAATCAACTTGAGAAGGCGATCGGCACTGACACCTTAGCGACGCTGTCCCAGCAAACTGGGCTCTCACGCGAGGAGATTCTTGCCCGGCTGTCGAAGGAACTGCCTCAGGCGGTCGACAAATACACCCCAGAGGGCCGGCTTCCCACTGAGGGCGACTTCTCACGGGCGTGACGACCGGCCCGCTCAACTAGATCGCAGCGCCGAGAGCGAAGCGGCATCCCAGCGCCTCCGTGCGTCCGTGACATTGGAATCTCAAGGAGAGAGCCATGGGCATCCTTGCGAACATCGTGTCGAAGACCGCACTCGCGGGTGTCGAAGCCACCGGTCACTCCGCGGAGCCACACCCGTTGATAAGGATAGGCCTCGGATTGCTCCTGGGGCCTGCATCTTCGGTTCGCGTCGGACGTGATTAGTAGTCCATACCGCCCATGCCACCCATCCCACCGCCGCCCGGCATTGCCGGACCCGCTTCCTTCTTAGGAGCCTCGGCAATCATCGCCTCGGTGGTGATAAGGAGGCCGGCGACCGACGCCGCGCCCTGCAGCGCCGCACGGACGACCTTCGCCGGATCGACGATGCCGGCTTGGAGCATGTCGCCATACTCCTCCGTCTGGGCATTGAAACCGAAGGTTTGCGACTTGTTGTCCTTTACCCGGCCCACCACGATCGAGCCCTCAACGCCGGCGTTCTCGGCGATCTGACGGATCGGAGCCTCCAGCGCCTTCAGGACGATGTTGATGCCAGCCCTGACGTCCGAGTTGTCGCTCGACAGCTTCTTGACGGCTGCGGTCGCACGTAGGAGCGCGACGCCGCCGCCGGCAACGATGCCTTCCTCAACCGCCGCGCGGGTTGCGTGCATGGCATCGTCGACACGGTCCTTTTTCTCCTTGACCTCGACCTCGGTAGAGCCGCCGACGCGGATCACCGCGACGCCGCCCGCGAGCTTCGCCAGACGTTCCTGGAGCTTCTCGCGGTCGTAATCCGAGGTCGTCTCCTCGACCTGCGCCTTGATCTGGGCGATGCGTGCCTGGATGTCGAGCTTCTTTCCGGCGCCGTCGATGATCGTGGTGTTCTCCTTCTCGATGCGCACCCGCTTCGCGCGACCCAGCATCTGAAGGGTCACGTTTTCGAGCTTGATGCCGAGGTCTTCCGAGATCGTCTGGCCGGCGGTGAGGACGGCGATGTCCTCGAGCATTGCCTTGCGGCGATCGCCGAAGCCCGGCGCCTTGACGGCCGCAACCTTCAGGCCGCCGCGCAGCTTGTTGACCACGAGCGTTGCGAGCGCCTCGCCCTCGATATCCTCCGCGATGATGACCAGCGGCTTGCCGCTCTGGACCACTGCCTCGAGGATCGGCAGCATCGCCTGCAGTGACGACAGCTTCTTCTCGTGAATCAGGACATAGACATCTTCGAGCTCCGCAATCATCTTCTCCGCATTGGTGATGAAGTACGGAGAGAGGTAGCCGCGGTCGAACTGCATCCCCTCGACCACGTCAAGTTCGGTCTCGGCGGTCTTCGCCTCCTCGACCGTGATGACACCCTCGTTGCCGACCTTCTGCATCGCTTTGGCGATCATCTGGCCGATCGAGTTGTCGCCATTCGACGAGATAGTGGCAACCTGGGCGATCTCCTCGGAGGATTTCACCTTCTTGGCCCGGGCCTCGATGTCCTTCACGACCTCCGTCACGGCCATGTCGACGCCGCGCTTCAGGTCCATTGGGTTCATGCCGGCAGCGACCGACTTCGCGCCCTCGCGCACGATCGAGGCTGCGAGAACCGTCGCGGTCGTGGTGCCGTCCCCTGCGGTGTCGCTCGTCTTCGACGCCACCTCGCGCACCATCTGGGCGCCCATGTTCTCGAACTTGTCGGAGAGCTCGATCTCTTTCGCGACGGTGACTCCGTCCTTTGTAACTCGTGGCGCGCCGAAGGACTTGTCGAGCACAACGTTGCGGCCCTTAGGACCAAGCGTGACCTTCACTGCGTTCGAGAGAAGTTCGACCCCTCGCAGCATCCGATCGCGAGCATCGGTTGAGAATTTTACGTCTTTGGCAGCCATGGTTCGTTCCTCCTAAAGGCTACGGTTGGATGTCAGGCTCCAACCAGGCTCTTGATCTTCTTGGCCATTGTCATCGATGACCACCTGGCCGCAATCCACGGGCGCCGCGGCCGGCGGCGATCAGGTCGCTCTCCTCGGGGTTCTGATGCCCCTTCAGTATACCGGCACTCTCAGCGAGAGAGTGCCGACGGATAGGAGGCGCGTGTGGGGCTGTCAATCGCGCAACCGAGCGCTGAGCGTCGCGCGGCGGGCCCGCCCCTCGGATTTCATACGCTGAACCGCCGCGTTGACTGGAAGAAGCGTAGGGGATCGTGATGGCTGACCTGTTCGACGTGCTGACCGAGACGTAGGATATGGACTGGTGCTCAGATCACCGCGAACCCGCGCGCGCTCATGTGAAATTTCGAGTAGGCCGCAAAGCACCTAGCTGGCAATGAAGGCTCTGACTGACAAGCATCTCGCAATCTTTCGCCGACATATGCCGTTGGGGCCTGCTGAGGAACAGCGGCTCTCGCTTGTTTACAAGAGTGCTGGGGAATCCCTCGACGTTCGACCCATCATGCCGGTGCGGTTCAGCGACCTCGAGACCTGAACGGGCCAAACGCCTGGCTTTGCCGCTCAGCCGAGCCCGTTATCCGTTGACCAAGAATGACAAGGCCGCCTTGAGGCTGGCCGTCGAGCGCTATCGAGCCGAAAGCCCTGACCGGCATCAACAGATCGCCGCCAAGCTCGCCACTGAGCCCTGGCAGCCCGTCGCCGAGTTCTGCGCCTTCAGTCGGCAAATGAACACGCTTCACCTCAAGCCCTGGGAAACGCCGCCCTGCTGGGCCGATGCCGCTGGCAGCGACGAGGCAGCGAGGCTGCTGAGAAAGATATTGGGTGCGAGCGTTTCGAGATTCGATCCCGACCCGCTAGCAGCAATCGAGGAGGCACGACGCCATGGCTAGCGCCCTCGCCGAGATTTAACTGGCCTTCCGCGACACTAGCCGTGACTAAGTGCTCAGTTTGAAATCAGTCTTTTTTGGGCGGGGGTTGCGGCTGCTGTTGCTGCTGTCGCGGCACGGCCTGTCCCGCCAGGGTCAACCAATCTCCAGCCAGCTTTAACCACGCCTCTTTTTCTGCCTCAAACGTAACCCGCTGGGCTTGCTGGCGACACTCTTCGGCCGTCGCGCGGTACTCATCAAATTTGTTGGCCATCGGCTGTGGTCCTTTTCTTGTACGGGGCCCCGTTTTCCCGGGCCTTGTTTCGGATGCTTCGATCAGCTCGCAGCTTGCCCAAACCTTGAACGGTACTGTGTGCTGAATTGCTTAGTTTCGAACTCCCCTAGGCTCTAACGTCGCTGTTGGGACGCCGCCAAAAAGCGCGGGCTAAAGGGGTGGGCTGTGACACAGACGAAGCACCGACACCTATGCTGCGACAAATGGAGACGCCATCCAAGCGCCTCGCCAATGTTTTCAAGGCCATGGTGGGGGAGGCCGGCGAGCGGGAGCGGCAACAGCGCATAGGAAGAGGCGCGCGGGGAGGGCTTCGCGGGCGCCAATGGACCGCGGCATCAAATCCGCAGCCCAAGTAGCCGTGTGCCCCAAACTCGTTTTCCTTTTGGTCCTGGAACCTGACCCAATTAAGTCAGATTGACTCAGGTTGGAGCTGCGTTCGATGAACAGTGACGAGATGCGAGAACGAGCCAAGCAATGACGAAGAAAGCGAATAGCAAGGCCTCGTTCGACCCAGCGGTGTTTCTCGCCACTGTAGATGGCGGCCGAAGCATATCCAACTATCGAAAGGGCGACGGGCTCTTCGTGCAAGGCGACCCAGCCGACGCCGTGTTCTACATTCAAAGAGGCAAAGTCAAGATCACCGTGCTCTCCGAGCAAGGTAAGGAAGCCGTCGTCGCGGTACTGGGTGCGGACGAATTTTGCGGTGAAGGATGTTTGGCAGGTCAGCCGCGGCGCATTGCGACGGCATCCGCTTTGACTGAATGCAAGATCATGCGGCTTGAGAAGGCCGCCCTCATTCGTGTCCTGAGGGACGAGCCTGGCTTTTCCTCGATGTTCGTTTCACATATCGTGGCGCGTTCAATCCGGATCGAAGAGGACCTTGTCGATCAACTGTTCAATTCAAGCGAGAAGCGTCTCGCTCGGGCACTTCTTCTGTTGGCCAACTTCGGCAAGGAAGGCCGGCCTGAGCCAATCATCGCGAAGGTTAGCCAGGAGACGCTCGCCGAGATGATCGGCACGACGCGCTCGCGGGTCAGTCATTTCATGAACAAGTTTCGCAGATTGGGTTTCATCGACTACAACGGCCACCTGGAAATCCATCCTTCCTTGTTGAGCGTGGTCCTGCACGATGCACCGCAGATAGCGGCCGAGCGTGATTCAAGCGCGGCAACGTGACTCCTCAGCCTCGCACTGATCGGAAGCGTGTCAGACCCTGGGAGCGGGCGCCCTATGGATCATTGCACACCCTGAACAATCCGATCTGGTTTCGTGAGACGGTGCGCGAGGAAGAGGGCGAGCGAACCAATAGCAAACCCGCCAATGGCGACCGCCGCTGCCCACCAAGCATCCGCCACCGCCAGTTCGTAGCGAGCGCTCGTCTCCGCCGGCACTGCGGCTAGCATCAGCATCGTCTCGGTGCAGCCGTAGACGCCGGCCAAGAGGCATATGGCGCCTATGATATTCAGGGCCAATGTCATGGGCATAGCTCAACTAACTTTGCGGGCCAGGCGGAGTAAACTACTTCGAAAAAGGGGCTGAGGAGCGGATTGGGCGACGCTCCTCAGCCCGAGTGCCGTCGACGTTTGACCCTCCTGGGGGTGCCGAGAGGCGTCGACCGCTAGGTTAGACGCTAGGGTCTCGCCGAGCCGGCTTCTGCTCAATTTTGCACACAAGCCGAGCGGCGCTGCTCACTCCCGCCAAACGTTGAGGCGCCAGCGATCCACCGGTCTGATGTGAAGCTCCTTGATCGCCTTGGCTAAGGCCTTCTTCTCGTCTAGGGCTTCGACCGAGCCAAGCAACGTGGCCTTGCTGCGCATCATGAAGACGGACCAGCGGACGGGCTCGGCGTCTTTCTTGCGCGGCTTCTTCATCGGCCGGAGCTAGAGCGAAGTTGAGCCGAGACGCAATGCCTTTGGACAATGACGCAGGCGGGCACTAATCTTTAGGCTGGCCGCTGGACCCCATGTCCGCACTGCTGTGGGTGGTGACCGGGGGCCAGGGCCCCTTTCCGAGGGGCCTTTTTCATTCGCAGCAATCGAGGAGGCCCGGCGAGAAGTCATCGATGCCCCTGTCTCATCGTCATCGCTGACGGCGGGCCTGGAATCGGTCATGATGAGCGCATGCCGTGGCTTGGTAGTCAGGTCGCAAGTTCAGCTTTGAAGGGGATCGCCGACATTGTCGGCCCATTTGTGCTGACTCTCTTCCTCGGCGCAATTCTATTGTTCTGGTGGCATATCAAGCAGCGGCGTGAAGGGAAGCCGGGCGTGCAAAACTGGCATTTATTGGCAATCGGCATTGTCGGGACCGGGATCTTCGTGTCCTTGTTTGCTGGCGCAGCTCTTTGGGCGCTGGTCAATGGCAGCTTTGTCACTGGCCCGGCGGCCGCCGAAGATGATGGCCCCCTCATCTGGCAAGCTGGCCTGTCGCTGACGCCGGGGCCAAATGGGACGGTTAGTTCTCTCACCTTTCGGGGCGCGAACCAGTCACAGCGTGAAGTGAAATTGACGGATGCCGACATTACCTCGGCAATCAAAGGTGAGCGCCTACGGCTTGAGATCGTTGCAACCAATGCGAACGGTCAGAACGAAATAGTACTTCTTGAGCAGGTCAACGTGATTCCGCCCGGAGCGCCGATAGAGCTGATCGCGCGATTTCAACAATATGGAACGGGCGGCGTTCCTCGACACGTGGAGGCAATTCTTCTTCAATGCCGTCGACGACACTCCTAGATCATACCGCTACCCATACAATGAGGCGGTCATTGCGCTTTTCTTCCCTGGGATGGTGGGGCCGAGAGTGACCAAGAAGACAGTTCCACCACCGCCGCTACCCTTTCAATAGAGATGCGATTTGGCTGACACTCTGGCGGACCCTGGAGGTCAAACAGATGGGAAGACGAACAGTGGCAAACGCCGGCCCGCTTCTGTTGAAGGTGCTGCCGCTCTTAATGGCTGCACTGCCGGTGTACTCAGCCAATGGGAGTTCTTCATTCTCGTTGGCCTGCTCGTTTCGTGGAGGCAAGGCAAGTTTCGTGGTTAGCGGCGATTACACGACGCAGAAGGCAGGGATCATTGGCGCGACGGGGTCTGTCCGAGAAGCTCAAGTCTCTTTCGAAATGGGTGTTCTCCCGCCGCCGACGCTTGCAATCCTCGTTCGCGGAAAGGGCAATCTGGGCGACTGGCGCGATCTCTACATCGTCGGAGCAGCAGGTGGCCCCTTCACCCACATCAACGAGATATGGGCGGATGGTCCAGACAAGGCACCGTTCATGGCCGTACAGTCGGGCGTCTGCGCGGCACCGGCCGAGAAGCGCTAGGTGACAGGAGAGCAACAATGCTTTGCCGTCTCATAATTGTGCTGGGCGCTTTGCTGACAACAGCAGCGAGTGCGCAGACGATCGTCATGAGTGATGTCAACTTCTTCGTCCAGACTTCTGACGGAAAGCCGGCCGTCTGCGGTATTGAGTATCGCATTGTGTTTCAGGACAATGCCGCCCGACAGGGTAACCTTGCTGCTGTGAGCGGCGGAAGCTCGAACATCAAGACGCCCGGTAAACTAGGCGCCTTCTTCAAGATTCACGGTTTTGACATGGGACCAGACGGGTCGCTGCAGCGTTTCACAATTCATTCGGCGGCGCTGTACTCAAAGAGCCAAGGCCCCATCAAGGAAGCTGAATTGCAGCGCTGCGAGGAACCGTCGGCTTTGTGCCTAATCTATGGCTTTGACCAACTGACGGCCATCGAGCTGGCTAAAGGCAAAGATGACCTTCACTTGAGATTTAATCGTGGGCCAGGCAAGTTTGACGTTCACTTGCCCGTCAAGATTCAGGATGCAGCGTTCAGTCATGCCCAAGAGTTCAAAACGTATTCTCAGTGCAGCATCGGTCTGATCGATGCATTGAGAGCGGAGCTTGGCTCTACAAAACGGTGATCGGCCTCGATGAACGCCGACACCACGTTCTCGGACTGGTCGAACGAGTGACTCACCACGTGGTCTGCTCGAGGCAGGGGCAACTTCACCACGTGGCCAAGTTGCCCCTGACTCCCCTCGAGGGCGTCTGCCTCGTCCTCCTGGCTGGTGGTGATGGCCCTCGGCCGCCTTCGCGGCGACGAGAGGGCCCATTACTGGGGAGAATCAATAGTGAAATGGGACACATGTGCCTCATTTCAATGCACCGCGCACTTGGCGCGATAGTGCTCGCGCGCCGCCTTCACCATCATCTCGAACTTTGTCTCGGACATTAGCCTGACGAGGACCTTGGCGATGTCCGCAGCGGTGTCGCGCTTCGGATCGATCGCCGCGCGGTCGTCGCCCTGGCGGGTCTCGAACTCGGTGACTTGGTGCTTAAGTCGGTCATTCTCCTTCTGCAGCTCGATGACGCTGTCGCGGAGGGTCGGTTTCGGCTCCCTCGGTGCCGCGTCCGTTCTGAAGACCGGGCAGTGCTTCAAGATTGTGTTCGGCGCCGCCCATTGGTAGCGCTGCTTCTCGGTGAGACCCAGACGCCATGCCACCACCTCGGGCAGCCGTTGGAGTACGCGCAAGATGTTCGTCGCCTGGGCGTCGGTGACGACCTCGTTGCGGAGGCGGTTCTGCTCTCGCAGCTGCTGGAACACCTTGCGACCTTTCAATCGCTCGGCCTTAGCCCGCAGTGCTTTCAGGGCGTGCCCGATGGTCAGCCAGTGTTCGAAAGAGCTGCGCTTGATGGCGACGGCCTCGACGGCGGCGTTGACGAGGTCTCGCTCTTCGGCGGTGAGCACCGCAATATTCGGCCGGTCATCCATGGCTTCCTGCGCTTCGCTTGTCCTGTGACAAGCGAGTTGTCGTGCTTCTTAAGAAGCTCTTCGCGCAGTTTTCTTCGCCGACCAGAGCTGTGCGAGCATGCGCTTCATGTCGAGGTGGTCAAGCGAACGAAGGTGGTGTTCGGCACGGCTCCTGCCCGCATCGCGGGTAACAGATCGGGCCTAGGCCATGTCCTGCTGCGCGCCTGCCCACTTGGCGATAATCCGGCGTTAATCCGGCTCCTCGCCCGAGGGAGATTGCCCATCACCGTCAGCAACTTGAATCCTGCCCACCCTGTAATCGGTGGTTAACGTTTCTTAAGCCGCGCTGAAAATTGCGGCGCCGACGCCGGCTCGCCGGGCCTACGACCGGGGGCCAAGCCATTGAGATCACAGGGGCTCGCGCAAGGCGTTGGCTGTCGGCACAAAGGTTACCGGCGTCCGCGGGCGACGATCGACGGTATCGTGACGGCGCCTCGATTCGCAGGGCCGAGGCGGCCGGGCACAGGGCGGCACGGCCGCGGTGGGACTGCCGCGTGGCATGGCCGCAGAGCGGAATGACGCGCCGGCCTTTGATGGCCTCCCCTCGCAAGGGCTGACGTTCAGGACGGTCGACCACGAACGCCGCCACGTGGCATGAGCAGCGCAGCATTGCGCGCCGGTCGCGCCGCTACTCTACCGCCTCGCGCACAACGCGGTATGCTCGACGAATGGCTGTCACCAACCGGGAGGACGCGATGCAGATCGGTTTCAGCGTGCCAATCAGCGGCCCGTCGGCGACCGCCGCCGTGATGGCCCGCCTCGCCCAGGAAGGCGAGAAGATCGGCTACGACTACATCACCATCAGCGATCACATCGTCGAGCCGACCGACATCCGGGCGCGCTACCCCTACACCGACACGGGTGAGTTCCCCAAGACGTTGCGGGGCGAGCGCCACGAGCAGCTCACCGCGGTCGCCTATCTTGCGGCCAAGACGTTGAAGATCCGCTTCCTCACCTCGGTCATGGTGGTGCCGCATCGGCCCGCCGTTCTCGCCGCCAAGATCCTGTCGACCATCGACGTGCTGTCGGGCGGCCGGCTCATGCTCGGCATCGGCGCCGGCTGGATGAAGGAGGAGTTCGAGGCCCTCGGCCTGCCGCCCTTCGCGGACCGTGGCGCCGTCACCGACGAGTATCTCGAGGCCTTCAAGGAGCTGTGGACGAAGGACCGCCCCCGGATGGATGGGCGCTTCGTCAAGTTCTCGGACATCATCTTTGCGCCGAAGCCGGTCCAGAAACGCATCCCGATCTGGGTCGGCGGCGAGAGCGGCCCCGCCATGCGGCGCACCGCACGCCTCGGCGACGCCTGGTATCCCATCGGCACCAACCCGCAGTTTCCGCTCAACACCCTGAAGCGGCTGCGCGCCGGCGCCGCCAAGCTGCGCGAGCTCACCGAGAAGGCCGGACGCGATCCCGCCGCCGTCACCATCGCGTTTCGCATCCAACGTTACGGCGCACAGGTGCCCGCCAAGGCCGACGACGGCGAGCGGCAGCTCTTCTCTGGCAGCAACGCCGACGTCGTCGGCGATTTTCAAGCGATGAAGCAGCTCGGTGTCACATCGGTCGACTTCAATTTCATCGGCGCGGGGCCGTCGGTCGACGATATCGTCAAGGCGATGCTCGAAGTGAAGGCGATGGTGGCGAAGGTCTGAGGCGCGTGGCGAGGCGGCCCCGCGGCGCGCACCTCGCGTTCCGACCCCGCCTCATCTGCCCTGTTGAACCCCCGCCCAGCCAAGGACTTGGCGCTGAACGCGGGGCACGAGCAGAGCCAGGATGGGAACGAGAATGAGGTATCCCATGGCGGCTGCCTTGAGCCACCGCGCGACAAAATCGGCATGGAAGCCGTAGTTGATGGCGAGGCTGACGAACGACATGATGACAGACGTGAAGGCGCTGGTGATCAGGGCGATCAGAGGCCCGATGAAGCGAGGAGAGAGGCGCATGGCAAATACCTTCCAGGTGACTTTGACTTAACTTATACGCTGTATAAGTTTTACGCTGTCTAATCAACAACAAAATTACCGCATGCCGCGCGCCGCCGATCCTTCCCTGCCCCAACGCGTCCTCGACGCGGCCGATACATTGTGGCGTCAGGGCGGCGAGGCCGGCGTGAGCATCCGTCGTGTCGCGGAGACGGCCGGCACGACGACGCCGACGGTCTATAGCTACTTCGCCGATCGCGAGACCCTGCTGACGGCGCTACGGGCGCGCGCCTACCGGCGCTTTTCCGCCTTCATGGCGAAGTCAACGGACTTTAGAACCAGCTGCGAGCGCCATCTCGATTTCGCCGCCCGCCACGGGCGCGACTACGAGCTGCTCTATGGAGAAGGATGGTTCAGACGGGCTGCGCCCGAGACTCTGCAATGCCGAGATTGGCGTTTTCGCAGCACAACTCGTGAAGGCCGGCGTGCATGAAGACCGCGCCACCGAGACCGCCTATGCCATCTTGATGATGCTGCACGGCGCGGCGATGCACCGGCTGGCCAACGATGGCCCAAGCCCTCTGTCACGAAAGATTCGCGCGGCATGTATCGCGGCCTGCGAAACGTTGTTGCAGCACGCACGGCACGACGCGTCGCCTTGAACGAAAATTCGGGCTCGACAAGCGCGCAGCAATTGCACCTACAGCACGGCTTCAGCCACGACGCGCGCCGACTCAACCGTCGCCCCGCTGAGCAGCATCGTGCCCACCTTGCCGCTTGCCGCGAGTTCCTTCCAGGCGGCGAGCCGGTCCTTGATGCGCGCCGCGGAGCCGACCAGCGACATCTCGTCGATGAGCGCGTCCGGCACGGCGGCGGCCGCCTCCTGGCGCTTGCCAGAAAGAAACAGATCCTGGATCTTTCCCGCCGCCGCCTCGTAGCCCATGCGCCGCGCGAGATCGCTGTAGAAGTTCTTGTCGCGCGCTCCCATGCCGCCGATGTAGAGGGCCAATTCCGGCCGCAGCGCGTCGCGGCAGGCGGCGATATCGTCGCCCATGCGGATGCGCACATAGGGCGCGATGTCGAAATCGGCGAGGCTCCTCTTCTTCGGCGCCTTCGCCATTCCCTCGAGAATGGGCCCGGCGATCAGGTCCGCCTTCTCGGGCGACATGAAGAACGGCAGCGTGCCGTCCGCCACCTCGCCGGCCGTTCGCAAGCCGGCCGGCGCGATGGCGGCGGTGTAGATTTTGAGATCGGGGTTCGGATGCATGACCGTCTTGAGCGGCTTGCCAAGACCCGTGGCACCCGGCCCCGCATAGGGAATCTGGTAGTGCTCGCCTTCGTGAACGAGGGGACGCTCGCGGGCAAAGACGCTGCGAATGATCGACACATATTCCTTGGTGCGGGCGAGCGGCTTGCCGAAGGCCTCGCCGTGCCAGCCTTCGACCACCTGCGGGCCCGAAGGCCCAATGCCGCAGAGGAAGCGGCCACCCGACAGCGCCTGCAAGGTCATGGCCGTCATGGCAGCAGCCGCCGGCGTGCGGGCCGCCATCTGCATGATGCCGGTGCCGCCCTTGAGCTTGGTGGTGCGCGCCAGCATCCAGGCGATCGGCGTCACCGCGTCACTGCCATAGGCTTCGCCGGTCCAAGCTGAGTTGTAGCCGAGCCGCTCGGCCTCCAGGATAAACGGCATGTCGAGGCTGCCGGTGGCGCCGGGCGATTTGAGCAGGAAGCCCAGTTTCATTGTCGGTCGGCCTTCGCGGGTGGCAGGCAGCAGCGCCTCGGCTGCGATCATCCCATCGCCGACGTCAAGGTCGGCTCACAAGCCTTGCGCCAGACTATCGGCTGCGTCCCAGCTTTACAACGAGCCCGTCCCGTTCCCGACGCGCGCCTCGGCTAGGCGCCGTGCGTATCCAGCACCTTGCGGCACGAGGCGCTGAGCTTGGTGCGGTTGGCCTGCAGGCAAGACAGGAAGACGTTGCTGTCGGAGCCTGGCTTCACTTGCCGGCAGAATTTGCGCGTGTCGGGGCGGCATGCTGCCTGTTCGTCGGGCGTTCCCCCCGGCCCTTGCGCCCAAGCCTGCGCGGCCGGCACGGCAAGGAAAATGGTCAGCAGAGCAACTCGGATCATGCATGATCTCCTGGATGGTGCGCCCGAACCTCAACGGGGCTCATGTGCCGAGGTTCCAAGGCGGGAATGCGGCAGGATGCACCGTCCACGTGCCGTGACACATGGGGACGGCGATCTCATGCGCTCCCCTGCTTGGCCACCGCGTCGACGAAGCTCACCCATTTTGGCAGGCAGACGCGCTTCAGGTCGAAGCGTTCGACGATCGTCTGCCGCGCCGCCGCGCGCAGCGGCTTGAACTTTTCCGGCTCGGCAAGCGCCGCGATGGTGTGGGCCGCGAAGCCCTCAACGTCGAAGAAATCGACGAGAACTCCATTCTTGCCGTCCTCGATCATTTCGGTGACGGGGGCGTCGAAGAGCCGATGACGAGGGCGCCGGCGCTCATCGCCTCCAGCATCGACCAGGAGAGCACGAACGGATAGGTGAGATAGACGTGCGCGGCCGTGACCTGCATCAGCTCGATGAAGACCGGATACGGCACCTTGCCGACGAAATGCACGCGCCCGGGCGGCAGTCGCACTTTCACCTCGTCGAGGTAGATTTGCTTCCAGGTGCCGCTCTTCGGGCGAGCACCGTACGAGACATCGTCGCCGCCGATAATGACGGCATGGGCGTTGGGCCGCGCCGCGAGGATCTGAGGCAGCGCGCGCATGAAGATGTGATAGCCGCGATAGGGCTCGAGGTTGCGGTTGATGAAGGTAACGACTTCGTCGCCGGGCTTGAGGGTGAGCGCGCCTTTGCCGAGCCTGATGGTGGCGGCCGGGTTTGGCTTGATGAGATTGGTGTCGATGCCCTCGTGCATGACGGCGATCTTGCCGCGCAACTCCTTGGGGAAGCAGCTCGCCTGCCAGGCGGTCGGGGCGATGCCGAACTCGGCGTCGGCGAGCGCCGCCAGCATGGCGGCGTTCTTGGTGCGCGTGCGCAGACGCTCGTCCATGGTACTCGATCCGAATTCGGGATCGAAGTTCATGTCGGCGCCTTCCGCCGCGTAGTAGAACTCCGCGTGCACGACGAGCCGCGTCTTGGGCCACACGTCCTTGACGAACAGCGTCTCGCCCCAGCCGGGATGGCCGACGACGATGTCGGGCGCAAAGCCCTCCTCGCGCAACTTCAGCATCTCGCCAGCCACCGTCTCGCCGCGCGCGGCGCGCAAGGCGAAGTGGGCGGCCAGTCGATGGCTGTTCTGCGCGGTCCGCCCGTCGAAGGCGTAGCGGCGGGTCGGCACGATGTCGGGGCGCGCGTTGGTCTTGTCGGTGATGGCCACGACCTCGTCGCCACGGGCCCTCAAGGCGCGCACCACGTGGACGAACTGACCGGGGAAGTTCTGGTGCAGGAAGAGCGCGCGCATGGCTCGTCGTGGGTGGCGCCAATCGCGGCAAGAGTGCCGAAGGCAGCACCCTATTGAACAGTGCGGCGATTTCCGCAAGCGGAAGGAGCCGATGGCGCCGTCGACCAGGGCGTCGCTGTTGCGACGATCCTTGTTCTGCACTAGCCCTTGAGGACGAACAACGTTGCGGGGGAAACCATGTCCGGCATGCGGATCAATCCGAACGGCAAGCTCAAGGGCAAGGTGGCACTCGTCACCGGCGCCAGCCGCGGCATCGGCGAGGCCATTGCGGTGCGCCTGGCCATGGAGGGCGCGCGGGTCGTTGCCTCGGCGCGCACCGTTGAGCAGAACGAAAGCCGCCTCCCCGGCACGCTGATGGACACGATCGAGCGCATCCGCCGGGCTGGCGGCGAGGCCTTCTTCGTCAAGGCCGATCTCGCCCATCCGAGCGAGCGCGAGCGACTGGTCAGGGAGGCGGTGGCGGCGGCCGATACTGTCGACATCCTGGTCAACAATGCCGCGGTCACCTACTACAGCCCGATCGAGACCTTCCCCGAGAAGCGGTTCAAACTGATGTTTGAGGTGCAGGTGTTCGCCGCCATCCACCTCGCCCAGCTCGTCCTGCCGGCTATGCGCGCCAAGAAGGCCGGCGCCATCGTCATCATCTCGTCGGGCGCCGCCATCCATCCCCAGCAGCCCTATGCGAACCGCCGCGGCCGGCGGCACCGTCTACGGCATGTGCAAGGCCGCGCTCGAGCGCTTTGCGACCGGCCTTGCCGCCGAGGTCTACGACGACAACATCTCGGTCAACGCCATCTCGCCGGGCCTGGTGACACGCCCGGCGTGGCACTGCACGGCCTCATCACCGAGAAGACCAAGGACCGGGTGACGCCGATCGAGTATCATCGCCGAGTCGGTCTTCCAGATCGTCAGCCGCGACTCCCAAGCCATGACCGGCCGCATCGATCACGCCACGCCGTTTCTGAAGGAGCTCGGGGTTCAGGCAGCCGCCCTGGCGTGACGGCGCATTGCACGGCGGCTTCCGCCGCGCCAGAATACCTACGGTCGCGCTCGCATCGCGGACCCAGGAACCTGCGGAGGGAGGATCGCATGAAGAGACATATCATCATGGCGGCTTGCGCGGCTCTGGCGTCCGCGGTCGCCGCCCTGCCCGCTTGGGCTGCCGACATCAGCGGCACATGGGTGATGTCGGTGCAGACGTCCGTGGGATCCGGCAGTCCCACATTCGTGCTCAAGCAACAAGGCAATCAGGTAAGCGGCACCTATAGCGGCCTGCTCGGCAGCGCCCCGGTGTCCGGTAGCGTCAACGGCAACAAGGTGAAGCTCACCTTCCAGGGCTCCGCCGGTGGGCAGCAGGGAACGGTGGAATATGCGGGCTCGGTCGACGGCGCCAAGATGAGCGGCACCGTGAAGCTCGGTGATGCTGGCCAGGGCACATTCACGGGCAACAAGAAATAGCCAGCGGGGCAGACCAGCCTCTCACAAGGACGATTGCGGGAACACGCCATGAGCATGACGGCCGACGCCGAGACGCAAGAGCTCGACGATTTCCGTGCCGAGGTGCGCGCCTGGATCGGCGAGAACTTTCCGGCGGCGCTGAGGGACAAGTTCGAGGAATATTACCAGCTGCAGCCGCGCTACCCGGACGGGGCCGATTGGAAGCTCTGGAAGGACCGCGTCGTCGCCAAGGGCTGGGGCACGCCGGGATGGCCGAAGGAGTATGGCGGCGGCGGCCTGCCGACGCCTGAAGGCGCGCATCGTGCTGCAGGAACTCGCCGATTGCGGCGCCTTCAATCCGATGACCGGCATGGGCACGACGATGCTCGGCCCGACGCTGCTCGAGTACGGCAGCGAGGAGCAGAAGCAGCATCCACCTGACGCGCATCTCGCGCGGCGAGATGCGCTGGTGCCAGGGCTATTCGGAGCCGGGCGCCGGCTCCGATCTCGCCTGCGCTGCAGACCAAGGCCGAGGACAAGGGCGACCATTACCTGGTCAACGGCCAGAAGATCTGGACCTCCGGCAGCCTCTATGCCGACTGGTGCTTCTGCCTGGTGCGCACCGACCCGCAAAGCAAGCATGAAGGCATCTGCTTCCTGCTGATCGACATGAAGACGCCGGGCATCGAGGTGCGGCCGATCAAGATCATCTCCGGCGAGTCGCCGTTCTCGGAGGTGTTCTTCACCGACGTGAAGGTGCCGAAGGAGAACCTGGTCGGCAAGCTCAACGGCGGCTGGACCATCGCCAAGCGGCTGCTGCAGTTCGAGCGCAACGCCACCGACACCGCCCGCCGCCAACTCGCCGGCGACACACGACCCATCGACGAGATCGCCAAGGAATATCTCGGCGTCGACGACAAGGGACGCATCGCCGACCCGGACCTGCGCACCGCGCATCATCAAGCACATGATGGACTTGCGCTCGCTGCGGCTGATGCAGCAGCGCATGCTCGACGAGACCAAGGCCGGCCAGGGGCCGAGCGAATTCACCTCCGTGGCCAAGAATGCCCGCGCCCGCATCCAGCAGGAGCGCGAGGAACTGCTGATCGAGATCATGGGGCCAGCAGGGGCTCGGCTGGGAAGCGCGACGACAGTTCAAGCCAAGGCCGAGCTCGACACGACGCGCGCCTTCCTCAGCAACAAGGCGATGACGATCTTCAGCGGCACGACCGAGGTCCAGAACAACATCATCGCCAAGCGGATGCTTGGCCTGCTCGATCACCAGTAAGGGAGTGCGGAGACATCATGGCCCTTCTGACCGAAGAGCAAAGGATGCTGCGCGACAGCGCCGAAGGCTGCGTCAAGCAGAACGCCCCGGTCAGCGCGTTGCGCAAGCTGCGCGACAGCAAGAGCGCGACCGGCTTCGATCCGGAATTGCTGAAGAGCATCGCCGCCATGGGCTGGACGGGGGTGCTTATCCCCGAGACTTATGGCGGCTCGGATTTCGGCGTCGCCAGCATCGGCGTCGTGCTCGAGGAGCTCGGCCGCAATCTTCGTGGCCGCACCGCTCATCGGCTCGGCGGTTGGCGCCGCAACCGCCCTCATCGCTTGGCGGCAGCGAGGGGCAGCGCAAGGAATGGCTGCCGAGGATCGCCGGCGGCGAGGCGGTCGCAGCACTCGCGGTCGACGAGGGGGCGCGCTATCGGCCGGAGACGATCACGCTCGCGGCCAACCGTAAGGGCAGCGGCTTCACGCTGAAGGGCATCAAGACCTTCGTGCACGAAGGCATGGCGGCCGACATTTTCGTCGTGGCGGCGCGCAGCAAGGGCCGCCCCAGCGACGCGGCGGGCATCACCCTCTTCCTGGTTCCGGCCGCCGCAAAGGGGCTGAAGCGCGAGCGCCGCCGGCTCATGGACTCGCGCGGCTATGCGACGCTCACCTTCGACGATGTCGTGGTCGGCGGCGAGGCGGTTATCGGCGAGGCGGACGGCGGCCGCGGCCTGCTGGACAAGGTGCTCGATCGCGTCTGTGCGGCGGTGGCGGCCGAGACCCTCGGTCTTGCGGTGCAGGCCTTCGAGACGACCGTCGCCTACATGAAGACGCGGGTGCAATTTGGACAGACCATCGGCTCCTTCCAGGCGTTGCAGCATCGCGCCGCCAAAATGTTCGCCGACATCCAGCTGGCGCGGCCGACCATCGAAGCGGCACTTCAGGCCCTCGATGCCGGGGACGAGGACGCGCCGCAACTCGTCTCCCTCGCTAAGGCGACGGCCAACGACCTCGCCAACCTGCTTACCCGCGAGATGATCCAGCTGCATGGAGGCATCGGCATGACCGATCCGCACGATGCCGGCTTCTACATCAAGCGCGCGCGGGTGCTTGAGGCGGCATTCGGGACCTCGGCCTATCACCGGGAGCGTTACGGCCGCCTGGTTGGGGCGTAAGCCAGAAGCTGGCGTCGCCGGGCGGCCAACGCTCTTGCGGCGTCACTGCCTGCCGTTGCTGGCACCGCCGTTCGGCGACTTGCCGCCCGACTGGGCGGACCCCTTGCACGGGCTGCCCGCCTGTTGCTGGTCGACCACTCGCTCAGCCTCGAGCCAATGGACGAGATCGCGCCCTTCCGGGAATCCCTCCTCCCGCCACAAGCGATAGGCAAGGTCGGCAACACGCCGATTTCGTTCAGTCAGGTCCGTCCCCACAGCCATGTCCACTCCCGCTCCACAGTGCTCATCGCCACCCTTGGTCCGGTTCTCCCCTTGCCTGGGATTCTGTCCCGATACGCGGGCGCCCGAGGCTTCGCCACAGGCGCAACCCACGTGACCGCCTTCCGGTTCCCTTGCCACCGCAAGCTCTTCACCACGCATTCGCGACGGAAATATGCCGGGGCGCCGGGGCTCGGGTGAAATCAACAGGGTGCAACGCCAATGCGACCTACGCGGTCGCGCCTTTCAAGCGCTTCGCACCATCTCCTCGGTCGCCGCTTGCAAGGCGACGATGGCGTCGGCGGGCGTGAAGGGCTTCGACAGAACCGGAAAGCCGCGTGACGAGCTCTTCGCCAGCGCCTCGCTATAACCGGTCATCAGCACGATCGGCATGGCCGGGTATCGCGCGCGGACGAGGAGAGCGACATCCAGCCCCGACAGGTCGCCCTCCATGACGATATCGGACAGCACCGCGTCGAAGACCTCGCCCTTGTCGAGAAGCTCCAGGGCGGCCGCGCCGCTCGACGCCCAAACCACGCTGTAGCCGGCCACGGTCAGCATGCTGTCGGTGACCTGCGCCACCTCGCGATTGTCCTCCACAAGCAGCAGGCGGGCGTAAGCCTGCGGGTCGCTTTTGCGGTCGGGCCCTGCGTGGCGCTTGGGCAATTGCTCGGCCCGCGGCAGGTAAAGCGTGAAGGCCGCCCCTTCCCCGAGCTTGCTGTCGACCGCGACGGCGCCGCCCGACTGCTTGGCGAAGCCATAGACCTGGCTGAGACCGAGGCCGCTGCGCTGCCCGGCATTGCTGGTGGTAAAGAACGGCTCGAAGATGCGCGGCACAATCTCGGGCGGGATGCCGGTGCCGGTGTCGCGCAAAGTGAGGGCAACGAAGTCACCCTTCAGATTGGCGTCGCCAAGCCGTTCGCCCGTCAGGCTGACATTGCGGGCGGCAAGCGCCAGGCTGCCGCCCTTCGGCATGGCGTCGCGGGCGTTGACCGCAAGGTTGACGAGGGCGACTTCGAGTGCCGTCAGGTCCACGTAGACCGGCCAGGCGTCGTCAGAGACCGCGACATGGACGGAGATGTTGCCGCGCGACGATTGCTCCAAGAGCGACTTGAGGCTCGAGGTCCGCTCCTGAAGGAAGAAGCTCTCCGGGGAATAGGTGCTGCGCCGCGCGAAGGCGAGAAGCTGCTGGGTCAAGGTCCGCCCGCGCTTGGCCGCCTGCAGCATGGCGTCGGCGAACTGGGCGGTCTTGTCGGGGTTGTCGCGCCGGCGCCTTATGGCGTCGGCGCCGCCCATGACGATCATCAGAAGGTTGTTGAAATCGTGCGCCACGCCGCCCGTCATGCGCCCGAGCGCCTCGAAGTTGTTGGCTTCCGCCAGCGCCGCGCTCTGGCGCTCGCGTAGGCGCAGCTCTCGCACCAGCAACAGGACAAAGACCGCCAACAACCCCAAGGCCGCGACCGCCCCGCCGATGAGCAGCCAGAGCGACTGAACGAGAGGGGCGTAGAAGGTGGATCGCGGCAGGCCGACATGCACCGACCAGCCGCCGCTTGGTATGGCGCGATGGGCGGTCACCGTGCGGGCGCCTTCAAGCGTGTTTCCTTCATAGATGCCGGACTTCTCGCGGCCGATGGCCTCGCGGACAGCGGCGCTTGCCGGCTCCCCGATGAGCTCGGCAGCGCCGCTCGAGCGCGCCACGATCCGCCCCTCGTCATCGACGATGGCCCCGATCCAGCCCGGCGGAAGCCGGGCACCGAGGAGAATGTCGCGAACCGCGTCGGGGCCGACCACAGCCGAGAGGACGCCGACCACCTTGTCGTCCCGGAGCACCGAGACGCGAATGGCGAAGGCGGGCCGGCCACGCGATCCGCGCAGCATTCTCCCGATGAGGGGGTCGCGGCCCTCGACAACCTGCGCATGCGAGGCCTTGTCGATCACCTCGCCGCCCTGGCGGCCGCCGATGGGCTCAGGAGCGTCGACGAGGCGGGTTCCGCGCGGATCGCTGAGCGATACGGCAAGCCAGAGCGGCTGGCCGCGCCTGACGCGTTCGGCGTATGACGCAAAGGCCGCCGTGTCGACGGGGCCGTCGAGGAGCGGCAGCCGCGCCAGCGCGGCAAGCAGGTCGACCTGCGTGCGCAATTCACGGTCGACTTCGGCGGCGATGCGATCGGCCCGCTCGACGAGATCGCGCCCGATCGCCCCCTGCTGCTGCCTGACCAGCACGCCGCCGAGAACGGCCGCAAACGCGACAAGCGGCACCAGCGCTGCCAAGGCCAGGAGGAAGATGGGGCGACGAAACTGCACGGTGAGCTCGCGAACGAAACCCTTATGGCGGCATGGCCCGAACCGTGGGTCCACCGCGGAGCCGCGGCTGCTCCCTCATGGACAGAGGGCGCGACGCAATCACAGGTATTCGCATCCGAGCTCCGGCTTGTTGATTTTCCGCAATCGGAAGCAATTCTGCGGAAGGCGCCCCGCAAGGGGCATCAGCCAGGAGGGCTGTAGTCGAAGGTGTTCTCGATGATGCGGTTGTCGGCGATGTGTCTTTCCAGCGCCTGCATGAACGACAGGATCTCGAAGAAATTCAGCTCGTCGAATTCCTGCCGAATGAGCGAGAAGACTTTGGCAAAGATCGGTTCGACATTGTTAAACGGCGAATTGGAGCGGTATTTGCCGAGATGCGCCATAAAGCCCAAGTCGGTCAGGTAGTAGAGCCAGATGTCCTGCTCGGTCCCCCTGATCCACTCCACGAAGTGCGCGATTTCCGGATCCGTCGCGGCAAAGCGGCGCTCATAGATCAGTTTCGTCGCGGGCGGCTGTGACATCGTTCGTTGGCGTCGCTCAATACTACGAAGCTTAGTTGCCAATCCCTTTCCAATTGGCGAACGGCTGGCGTGCACCGGCTACATTGCCGCACCGCAGGCAAGGCTGGGCGTCCGCTTCCTCCGGCCGGCCCCTCCCCCGGGCGCGTGTCAGCGCGCCAAAAGTGCGAGCGGTTTTCGGACGAGATCATGCGCTAAATCAAAAGCATAGAGCACGATCCGGGTTCAATGAACCGGGTCGTGCTCTGCAGTGCCGACGCTATCCCTCGCGCCGTGCTACTTGGCGGCCACCGCCAGGGCGGCCGACGCCTCGCGTCGGGCATAGCCTGCCCGCACCAGGCGGTCGGCCAGGTCGGAGCCGCCGACGCGGCAGCTGCCGACGGCCTGGTCGAGGCCTTGCATCTGGTAACGGCAGGTGACGCGACGCCAACGCGTCTGGAGTTCGAGCGTGGTCACGGCGCGCGTCGCGCAGCGCTCCAGGCGGCCGTCGACGGTCTTGCAGATGGCATCGTTGCCTGGAAGCTCGACGCCGCCGAGCCTGATCTTCAGCCCGCCCGCATCGAGGGTGCGGCCGTCGAGGACGGCGACCGCGGCAAACTCCGTCTCCCGCCAATCAGCCTTTGCCTCGACGACCGGCTTCAGGCGTGCGGCAAGGTCGCTCGCGAGGAGCGGCGCGTGGCGCTCGAAGCGCCCGAAATCGAAGGACACCGACACCAGCATCGAAGGCGCCCGCGTCTGGTCCTTGCTGCCTGACGCGCCGGCTTCGCCCTGTTGCAGCGCCGCGGCGAGGGCCGGCGACGGCTCAAGCGACGAGCCGGTGACCACGAACGTGCTGACGAGCGCGGCGGCAAGCGTGACCGCCGAGACGCGCGCCAGCATCGAGGCCTGCGGCGAGAGCCGCGAAGCCGGCAAAGCGTGGAACGGATTGACCGGCCGCAAAGCCAGTCCCGAAGATGACCCCGTGATCCTTACGGTGCGCATGGCGCCCTCCCTTATTCTTGGACCATTGGGGCGACCCTACGCGAATTGTTCAAAGAAAACGTAAGCATTCTCAGGCGCTTGTGCTTACGTTGTCTTAACTACAATTGCGAAAACGAACACTTAACGCAAAGGAACACGCCCGAGCGGACCTCGCCGTTAAGGGAGGCTTGAACTCTCGGCCCTCTAATCCTCGCGGACGGTCGAATTTTTCAGCGGGGACGGACGTGCGTTCCAAATCCTTGATCATGGTTGTCCTGGCGGTCGCCTTCGGCGTGATGGCGATCTTCGCCGGCCAGCGCTGGCTTGATCGCCAGGCGGCGGCCCAACGCGTCGTGCGCGAGCCCGCCCTTGCCAAGCCAATCGAAACGACGATCGTCGTGGCCAAGACGCCGCTCAAGTTCGGCACCGAAGTCACCCATAGCCATCTGACCGAAATTCCCTGGGTCGGCGAAGCGCTGCCCGAAGGTTCGTTCCGCTTCATCAGCGACATCCTGAACGGCCAGGGCCGCCGCGTGGCGCTTTCGTCGATTGAGATCAATGAGCCGGTGCTGAAAGCCAAGATCACGGGCCCGGGCCAGCGGGCATCGCTCGCCGCGGTGCTCGAGGACGGCATGAAGGCCGTCACCGTGCGCGTCAATGACGTGCTGGGTGTCGCAGGCTTCGTGCTGCCGGGCGAGCGCATCGACGTGCTCTTGACCCGCAACCTCGAGAAGGAGTCTTACGCGGACCTCATTCTCCAAAACGTCAGGGTGCTGGCAATCGACCAGCTTGCCGACGACCGCGCCGACAAGCCCGCCGTCGTCAAGGCCGTGACGCTCGAAGTGACGACGCAGCAAGCGCAGAAGCTCGCGCTGGCCTCGACCGTCGGCACCTTGTCGCTGTCGCTGCGCTCCGCCGCCCAGAAGGATTTCGAGATCGCCCAGCGCGTCAAGATCGAGGACTTGTTCAGGGGATCGATCGATCCAGCGCCCGTGTCGGCCATCAAGGACGCAGCGCCGCCACGGGTATCGGCGACGGTCGGCGTCACGCGTGCCATGAAGCGGGAAGAGTACAGCGTGCCGATGAAGCGCTGATCCGACGAGTTCGGGGGAGTGGAGTAGGGACATGGGGGGATTTGCTATGAGGGCCGTAACGGCTGATGGGCGATCGCGTCCGCAGCGCAAGGGCCGAGCCGGCGCAGCCGCGCTCGTCGTGCCGTTCGTCGTTCTGACCTCCCTGGCGGCCGCCCCGTTGGCGCGAGCGGAGCCCAGAGACCAGATCGTCGAGATCGGCCAGGACAAGATCGGCGTCGCCAAGGTGCCGATCGGCAAGTCGCGCACGCTGCGCACCAGCGTTGGCTTCGTTGACCTCGTGGTCGGCGACGCCGAGGTCGCCGACGTGATGCCGCTCACCGATCATTCGCTCTACGTGATGGGCAAGAAGATCGGCACCACCAACGTCTCGGTGTTCGACGCCAGCAAGCGCCTCGTCGGCCTGATCGAGGTCGAGATCACCTATGACACGCCGCGGCTGGCGACCGACCTGGAGCGGGCCGCGCCCGGCCAGGGTGGCCGCGTGACCTCGGCCAACGGCCGCACCGTGCTGACCGGCGCGGTCGGCGACGCCGTGGCGGCGAGCGATGCGGCGGTGCTGGCCAAGGCCTACGGCCCCGAGATCATCAACGAGATGAAGGTGCGGGCGCCCCAGCAGGTGATGCTGGAAGTTCGTTTCATCGAGGCTTCGCGCAGCGCCGGCAAAGCCATCGGCGTCAACTGGGATCTCGTCGGCAAGAACTTCCAGGATCCGACGCGGGCGGCGCTCAATCTCGCGGCAACCTCTGGAACCGGCACCTTGGCGCTCGGCGCCGGCGCACCGTTCGGGGCGCTGATCGGCCGCGTGCTGTCGAGCGGCGTGCAGGCCGACGCGCTGGTCCAGGCGCTCGAGGAACGTGGCTTGGCGCGGCGTCTCGCCGAGCCGAACCTCATCACCATGACGGGCGAGAAGGCGAGCTTCCTGGCGGGCGGCGAGTTCCCGATCCCGGTGGCGAGCGACCTCGGCCGCATCACCATCGAGTACAAGAAGTTCGGCGTGCAGTTGGTGTTCACGCCGACCGTGCTGCGCGATGGCATCATCAATCTGCGCATCGAGCCGGAAGTCAGCCAGCTCGACTTCACCAACGTCGTCCGCACGGCGAGCGTGAGCGTGCCGGCGCTGATCGTGCGCCGCGCCTCGACCGTCGTCGAGCTGCGCGACGGCCAGAGCTTCGCCATCGCGGGGCTGCTGCAGAACATGAACACGGAAACGCGCCAGCAGCTGCCGTGGCTCGCCGACGTGCCGATCATCGGCACGGTGTTCGCGTCAACCTCGTTCGAGCGCAAGGAGACGGACCTCGCGATCATCGTCACGCCGCGTCTCGTCAAGCCGGCGCGACCTGGCGAGCGTCTCAGGACGCCGCTCGACAATGTCGCGGCGGCCAATGATCCCGACCGCTTCCTGCTCGGCAAGCAGGAGGTCTCGGTGGCCAGGGCGCGCAAGGCCGGCACCGAGCCGGTGCCGCCGTCCGGTCACTTCCTCGATCTGCCGAAAGGGACGGTCCATGTCGCAACCAAGTAAGCTCTCGAGCGTCACGCGCCTTGCGGTTGTCGTCGGCGGGCTGTGCACGTTGGCCGCTTGCCAGGAGGCCAAGTACGAGTACCTGTCGCGTCACGATCGCATCTCGTATCAAGCCGGTGACGCGGTGGCGGCCAATCAGGTCATTCACATGATCGATCCATGGCCCGAATACGCGGCCGACACCAATATCCCGACGAGCGGCCGGCGCGTCGCGCGGGCCATCGAGTACTACGAGGCCGGTCCGAAGGACGGCAACGCCGGTGGCGCGGCGCCCGGCGGCGGCATCGTGATCACGCCGATCAAGTGATGCGGACGCTGGAGCCGGATTCGCTTCGTTGCAGCGGATCCGGCTCTATGTTCTTGATTTCGCACGGCGCCGTATCCGAAAACCGCAAACAATTTTTCAGGAACATACGGTATAAACGCGGCATCGTTGCGCGCCGATTCCACGCTTAGAACGCCCTTGTCCCACGAAACCACGTCGCAAGCCTCCACGATTGCCCTTGTGGGCGCCGATCGGCCGTTCCTGGACGCCATCGCGGCTGCCTTCCAGCCGATCGCGGCGCTCAAGGTCAACCTGATCAACGAAGGCATCGTGCGGGCGGCCAACCGTTCCGAGCTCGACAAATCCGTGCTCGTCGTCGCCAACGTCGATTCCAGCAAGCCGGAGAATTTCGTCGCCTTGCAGTCGCTGGTGACGCGGCTCGGCACCGCCGTGCCGGTCGTCGTCCTCGTCGACTCTTTCGACGACGCCCTGGCGCGCTGGTTCCTGCAAATCCGCGTCGCCGATTTCCTACGCAAGCCGGTCGAGCCGAAGGAAGTGCTGCAGGCGTGCCTGCGCGTGCTGCAGGCGACGGCGCGCGTGCCGGAGGTGCAGGGCCAGGTGCTGGCCTTCCTGCCGGCGGCAGGCGGCGTCGGCAACACGACGCTCGCCATCGAGACAGGGATGCTCCTGCTGCACGAGGCGCGCGACGCCGCCAATTCAACGTGCCTCGTCGACCTCGATCTCCGGGCCGGCGCCTGTGCCGACTACCTCGACCTGGAGTCGCGTCTTGACCTCGGCGAGATCGGGCCGTTCCCCGAACGGCTCGACGCACAGCTGCTCGAGGTCATGCTGAGCCGGCATGCTTCGGGCCTCACGCTGCTTGCGGCACGCGGCCGGCCGGTCGACCGCCAGGCCATCGATCCGGCTGTCGTGCTGCGGCTGCTCGATCTCGTCTCGTCACGCTTCCAGAACGTGGTGCTCGATCTGCCGCGCTCCTGGGAGCCGTGGACCGACCACGTGCTCGTCGGCTCGAGCCGTGTCTATGTGGTGACCGACATGACCGTGCCGGGCCTGCGGTTGGCGCGCCGCCTGGCCAGCGATCTCACCGGCCGCTACCCCGAGCTCAAGCCGCGGGTCATCGTCAACCGGGCCGAGCCGCGCAAGATTTTCGGCAGCGGGCTGCGCCGCGCCGACGCCGAGCGCGCGCTCGACGGCTTCTTCGAAGGCTTGGTCTCCAACAACTATGTCCTGGTGCGCGAAGCCATCGATCGCGGCTTGCCGTTGGAATCGGTCAAGCGCGGCAGCAACGTCTCGCAAGACCTGAAGGAGATCATCCTTCCCAAGCCCGCCGCCTGACGCCGGCTCGACGGCACCGATGCGTTAACGCCGGCAAATTTCCAGGTTCCGTACAATTTGACCGATCGGCCAAGCCGGCCCTTTACAGGCGGCGCGGTAACCTTTGGGCATCAACGGACGGGACCGGTCGATGCTTGGACGATTCTCTGCGAAGAAGCACGTTCTGACGGAAGAGCGCGCCCCCGAGCCGGCGCGCGCAACGCCGCAGGCTGAGGCGCCCACGCCGACACCAGAGACGGCCGATGCGCCGCGCGTCTCCATGGCGCCGCCCACCATTGCCGCGCCTGTCGCCGTCGCGGCGGCCCCGGAAGCGGCGCCAGCACCCATCGCGCAGAAGCTTCTCGACGCCAAGGTGCGCCTGCACCGGCGGCTCATCGAGGAGCTCAACCTTGCGGCGCTGGAGAAGCTGCCGGAACAGGATCTCAAGCGCGAAATTCACACGCTGATCGCCCAGTGGGTGGTGGCCGAGCGGCTGCCGCTCAACGCGCAGGAGCTCAATGCCTTCGTGTCCGAGGTCATCGACGAGATGGTCGGGCTCGGGCCGCTCGAGCCGCTGCTCAAGGATCCAACCATCAACGACATCCTGATCAACGGCCACAACAACATCTTCGTCGAGCGCCGCGGCATGCTGGAGCCGGTGCAGTCGCTGTTCAAGGACGAAGCGCATCTGATGCGCATCATCCAGAAGATCGTCTCGGCCGTCGGCCGCCGTGTCGATGAATCGAGCCCGCTCTGCGACGCACGTCTCCTCGACGGCTCGCGCTTCAACTGCGCCATCCGGCCCATCGGCGTCGACGGCCCCCTGGTGTCGATCCGCAAGTTCTCCAAGAGCAAGCTGTCGATCGAGCGGCTCATCGAGATCGACGCCATCCGGCCGCCCATGGCCGAGCTGCTCACCGCCGCCGTCAAGGCGCGGATCACGACCATCGTGTCGGGCGGCACGGGCTCGGGCAAGACGACGATGCTCAACGCGCTCTCGGCGTCGATCTCGCACACCGAACGCCTCATCACCATCGAGGACGCGGCGGAACTGCAATTGCAGCAGCCGCACGTGGCGCGCATGGAGACGCGGCCGCCAAACATCGAAGGCAAGGGCGAAATCCGCCAGCGCGATCTCGTCAAGAACGCGCTGCGCATGCGGCCCGAGCGCATCATCCTCGGCGAGTGCCGCGGCGAAGAAGCCTTCGACATGTTGCAGGCCATGAACACCGGCCACGAAGGCTCCATGGCGACGATCCACGCCAACAACCCCCGCGAGGCCATTTCGCGCCTCGAGCAGATGATCGGCATGGCCGGCCTGCCCATGACGCAGGTGTCGATCCGCGGCCAGATCTCCGCCGCCATCCGCATGATCGTGCAGCTGCAGCGCCTCAGCGACGGCAAGCGCAAGGTGACGAGCGTCTCGGAGATCACCGGCATGGAAGGCGAAGTCATCCAGATGCAGGAGATTTTCAAGTATGTCCGCACCAGCACCGATCCGGACGGCACGGTGCACGGACATCACGCCGCCACCGGCGTCAGGCCGCGCTTCCTCAACGATCTCGTGGCCCAGGGCATCAACATCCCGGGCGCCATGTTCGACCCCTCGAAACCCCTCTGAGCCGCCGACATGTGGCTCGATCTCGACCCGCTCTACATCTTCTACGGCTTTGCCGCCGTCGCCGCCGTGCTCGTGGCGGAAGCGGCCTACCTGTTGCTGCACAACACGCAGGACTATCGCCAGAACATCAATCGCCGCCTGGTCGTCGCCGGCAAGGAGCGCGACCAGGAAAAGGTGCTCGTGCAGCTGCGCCGCGAGCGCGGCCTCGGCAGCGAGGGCGGCTATCGGCTGCCGCTGCAGGCGCTGAACCGCCTCATCACCCAGTCGGGCTTCGTCGTGCAACCGGCGCGCATCATTCCGATGCTGCTGGGGCTCGGCGTCGTCGTGTTCGGCGGCGTCTTCTTCGTGCGCGGCGAGATCCTCGAGGCCGCCGGCGCCGCCATCCTGGCCATTACGGTCGTGCCGATCCTGGTGCTGAAATACCTGCGCAAGAAGCGCCGCGAGAAATTCGCAGGGCAATTTCCCGAGGCCATCGACATCATCGTGCGCTCGCTGCGCGCCGGCCACCCGGTACCGGTCGCCATCTCGATGGTGTCGCGCGAGCTTTCCGATCCCGTCGGCACCGAGTTCGGCCTCGCGTCCGACGAGATCACCTACGGGTCCGATCTCGAGACCGCCATGCGCAACATGATGCAGCGGGTCGGCCAGGAAGACCTGCCGCTCTTCGTCACATCGGTCGCCATCCAGGCCACCACGGGCGGCAATTTGAGCCAGATCCTCGAGAACCTGTCGAAGGTCATCCGCGACCGCTTCAAGATGCGGCGCAAGATCAAGGGGCTGTCGGCCGAAGGCCGCGCTTCCGCGTGGATTCTCAATGTCACGCCGTTTGTGGTGTTCACGGCCGTGAACCTGATCTCGCCGGCCTTCTACGGCGATATCTGGGGTCACCACATCACCAAGATCGTTCTCGGCGGCGCGCTGTTCTGGATGTTCGTCGGCAACGTCATCATGCGCCGCATGATCAACTTCAAGATCTGAGGGCGCCATGGACAATTCCGTGCTCATGGACCTGATCCGGGAAGAGACCTGGATCTTCGCCCTCCTCGCACTGAGCGGCCTCGGCCTCGTCGCCGTCACGGTGTTGACGCTGATGCAGAGCCGGCAGGAAGTGCGCCGGCGCGTCGCAGCGAGCGTCGGCCCGAGCGCGATGGCGGCCGCCCCGAACGGGCGCCCGTCGATGAATGCCTGGATCGACCGGCTGCAGGGCAGCTTTGCAGGCATCAACACCAAGGAAGCCCGGCTGCTGCGCAAGCAGTTCATCCAGGCCGGTTTCTTCGATCCGCGGGCGGTGGCCGTCTATTTCGCCGCGCGCCTGAGCCTGGCGGTGATCGGTGTTTGCGCCGGCCTCATCGCCGTGCCGTTCTTCATCGTCGACGCCTCGCTGGTCAAGATATGGATCTCGGCCGGCGGCGCCGGGCTTGCCGGCTATCTCGCGCCGAGCTTCTGGCTCAAGCGCCGCCTGAACAAGCGCATCACCCAGCATCGCGAAGGCTTCCCGGACTTCATGGACCTCATGGTGGTGTGCGCCGAGGCCGGCCTCAGCACCGAGGCCTCCATCGACAGGATCGCCCGCGAGCTGGTCGAGGGCTATCCGTCGCTCGCCCAGAACCTCTACATGGCGTCCCTGGAGATCCGCGCCGGCAAGACCTTCACGGATGCACTTGAACATCTGGCTGACCGCCTCGGCCTCGAGGAGGCCAGCATGCTGGCCACGCTGCTGCAGCAGTCCGCCGAGCTCGGCACCAGCCTTGCCCTGTCGCTGCGGGTTTACTCCGACGAGATGCGCAACAAGCGCATGTCGAGAGCTGAAGAAAAAGCTTATTCGCTCCCGGCAAAACTTGTGGTTCCGTTAACTCTTTTCGTCTTTCCTGTCCTCATCGCTACCTTGATGACTCCGGTTGTCATCAAGATGTCGACCGCGTTGTAGTGGGACGGACGAGGGAAAGATGTTTGCGTACCCGTTAGGCCTGCGCCTCGGCGCAGGCTTCGTGCTGGCTGGCGCCATCGCTCTCGCGAGTTGCACGCCCCCCGGCCTGGTCGGCGTCGAAGCCGACGGACAAGCGGTTACCGGCTCCACCGTCCAGACCCCGCCCCTCGACGAAATCAAGGACGATCTGGGCCTCGGCAAGGAGCATTACCGCGCCGGCAGCTTCGGGCTCGCCGAGAAGCACTTCCGCCTTGCCATCGAGAAGAACGCCGGCAGCGCCGAGGCCTGGCTCGGGCTTGCTGCGTCCTACGACAAGCTGCGCCGCTACGACCTCGCCGACCGCGCCTATAGACGCGCCTATGCCATCACCGGGCCGACGCCGGAATTCCTCAACAATCGCGGCTATTCGTATCTGCTGCGCGGCAACCTGCAAAAGGCCTCCATCGACCTCAACGAGGCGATCGCCAAGGCGCCGGATGACCCGCGCATCCAGAGCAATCTCGATCTCCTGCGCCGGCGCGCCGGCGGCGCCTAGCGCCGGTTCTCCGGCTTTCCGTCGAACTATTCCACCAGCTTCGCGTCAGGCGGCGCTCTCGAGAGAGTGAGCGCCCGCCACACCGCAATCAGCTCATGACCACTCGTCATTCGCCATTGACCCCGTCCGCGGCTATGAAGGTCGGCCGTCGTCGGGGCCCTCATGAAGTCGCTGCAGCAGCCCGACATTCCCGCCGTGCCGTCGCGGCCGCGCTGGCGCCCGCCGGTTGGCGCCTGCGATACGCATGCACATACGCTCGGACCCTTCGAGCGCTATCCGGCCCTGCATGGCGGCACCTATGGGCCGCCGCTCGCGCCCTACGAGGCTTATCGGGCCATGCTCGAGCGGATCGGCTTTACGCGCGGCGTGCTCGTGCAGGCGGCCGCCTACGGCTCCGACATGGCGGCCCTGAACGACGCGCTTGGCCGCGCTCAAGGCGCTGTGCTGGGCATCGGCTTTGCCACTGCCGACATCGGCGATAGCGCACTCGAGGAGATGCAGGAGGCCGGTTTCCGCGGCTTCCGCTTCATCGAGGTGCCCGACCGTGTGACGGGGCAACGCTATCCGGGCAGCGTCCCGTTCGAGGAACTGGAGAGACTTGCGCCGCGCCTGCGCGATCTCGGCATGCACGGGCAAATCTGGGCCCCGTGCGAGTGGATCGTCGCCAACCGCAAGCGCCTCGCCAAGCTCGACCTGCCGCTCAGCATCGACCATATGGGGCAGTTCGACATCGCCCGCGGCGCCGACGACGAGGCCTTTCAGACCCTGTGCGGACTCGCGCGGGACGGCCTCATCTATGTGAAGCTGCCGCTCTGCCGCGTCTCCAAGAAATTCCCGGAATACGCCGACGCGCGACCCTTCCACGAGGCGCTGATCGGGGCCAATCCGGGCCACGTCCTGTGGGGCTCCGACTGGCCGCACGTCCGGCTCGGTCCGCTGAGCCCCGATGTCGGCTATCTCGTCGACATTTTCCACGAGTGGGTCGGCGACGAGTTGTTGTCGCGCAAGATCCTCGTCGACAATCCGCGCGCGCTCTACGGATTTAGTTGAGGACGGACGACGGAGCCCGTAGTCCGACGCGCGCCCCTCACCCGGCCGCTTCGCGGCCGCCCTCTCCCCCTTGGGGTTGCTCCCCGTTTGAACCTCCCGGTCCCTCACGGCGACTACGGGAAAGGGCCGGCGGAAGCCGGCCCGCATTGACTAGGCAAGCGAAAAAGGCTCGATCTGATGGCATTATCGCGCCCGTTGTCGCGATTCTCGCGAAATTCGCTGCGACCGAATGCTGGAGCACGTCACATCAGACGAGGCCTTGATCCGCGCCGTGGCAAGCGGCGACCGCGACGCCATGCGGGTCCTGTTCGGGCGCCATCATGTGAGGGTCTATCGCTTCGTGCACCGGCTCACCGGCAACGCGGCTCTCGCGGACGACACGGTGAGCGAAGTCTTCATCGACGTATGGCGGCAAGCGGGGCGCTTCGAGGGACGCTCCAGCGTCTCCACCTGGATCCTCGCAATGGCGCGCTTCAAGGCGCTCTCGGCCATGCGACGTCAGAAAGAGGATCAGCTCGACGAGGCGGCGGCGGAAGCCGTCCCCGACGTTGCCGACACACCCGAGACGATTGCCGCGAAGGGAAGCAAAAGCGCCGTCCTGCGCCGCTGCCTCACACAGCTCTCGGCCGAGCACCGGGAGGTCATCGATCTCGTGTACTACCACGAGAAGTCGGTCGAGGAGGTGGCCGCCATCCTGACCATTCCGGAGAACACCGTGAAGACGCGCATGTTCTACGCGCGCCGGCGCCTGTCGGAGCTGCTCAAGGACGCTGGCATTGATCGAGGTTGGCCATGACCGATAAGTCGACGGAGGAGCTGGAGCTGCTGCTGCCCTGGTTCGTGAGCGGCAAGCTCAGCGCCGCCGACATGCGGCGCGTCGAGGCGGCGTTGCACAAGCACCCGGAATTGCGCCGCGATCTCGATCTCGCCCGCGACGAGGCGGCCGAGGTGGTACCGCTCAACGAGGCGCTGGGCGCCCCGTCCCGGCGGGTGTTCGAGACGGTGATGGCCGAGGTCGACGCGCAGGCGCCGGGCCGGCTCAAGGCGCAACCCCTCCTCGACCGGCTGGGGCGGTGGCTCGCCGTATCTTTCGGCGGCATGCGGCCGCGCGCCTTGGCGCTGGCAACGGCGGCAGCCGCGCTGCTGATCGTCGTGCAGGCCGGGTTCGTGGCCAAGCTCGGCCTGTCGCGTGGCGGCACGACCTACGAGACCGCCTCCGGCCCGTCGACGCCGTCGGACGGTGCAACCGCGCTTGTTGCCTTCAACGACACGGCGAGCGCCGGCGACATCGCCCGCCTGCTGCAGCACTTCAAGGGCTCCATCATCGAGGGGCCCCG
Organism: uncultured Alphaproteobacteria bacterium; assembly: GCA_963812775.1. GTDB lineage: Bacteria > Pseudomonadota > Alphaproteobacteria > Rhizobiales > Beijerinckiaceae > CAWEWH01. The sequence goes on along the minus strand of CAWEWH010000007.1, from coordinate 429,556 downwards.
CGCCGGCAGCCTCTATCGCGTGCGCTTTGCCGACGCTACACAGGCCGACGTGGAGCGCATCGTGACCGAGCTCAAGGGCCGGCCGGCGGTGCGTTTCGCGGTGCCGGAGTAGCGCCCTTCCCGACGCGAGCGAGTGAGCCATGAAAGTCATCGACGCACAGGTGCACATCTGGTCGAAGGCGGTCACGCCGCCCTCCGGGCTGCACCGCAAGGTCTCGAAGTTCACCGCCGAGGAGCTGCTCAAAGAAATGGACGAGGCCGGCGTCGACGCCGCGCTGATCCATCCGCCCGCCAGCTGGGATCCCGACTCGAACGCCCTCGCCATCGAGGCGGCGCGGGCCTATCCCGACCGCTTCGCGATCATGGGCCAGTTCCCGCCCGACAAGCCGGAAAATCGCAAGCTCATTCATGGCTGGCGCAAGCAGCCGGGCATGATGGGGCTGCGCTGGGCCTTGCTGTCGGAGGAGCAGCAGAAATGGCTCGACGACGGCACGCTCGACTGGCTGTGGCCGGCTGCCGAGCAGGAAGGCCTGCCGGTCGCCATGATGGGCGGCCTGTTCCTCAAGAAATTTCGCGCCATCGCCGAGCGCCATCCGCGTCTCAAGATGATCGTCGATCATTGCGGCCTGAACCGGCACGGCCGCGACGCCGAGGCCTTCATCCATCTCGACGAGCTGGTGGCGCTCGCCAAGCTGCCCAACGTCGCCGTCAAGGCGACCGGCGCACCGCATTATTCGACGCAGGCCTATCCGTTCCGCAACATCCAGGACGGGCTGCATCGCATTTTCGACGCCTTCGGGCCGCAGCGTTTCTTCTGGGGCACGGACATCACGCGCATGCCCTGCAGCTATCGTCAGTGCGTGACCTTCTTCACCGAGGAGCTGCCCTGGCTGAAGGGCAAGGATCTCGAGGCCGTCATGGGCCGCGGCGTCTGCGAATGGATCGGCTGGACCTACAAGTTCTAGCGCATGATCCCGAATCTGAAGCTTATCGAGTTGGATTATCGCTTTTCTGCGCACGCCATCACGGCTGGCCTGCGGATGACAGTGACGCTCCCTGGGCTGCTGGCGCGGGCCGTCGTGAGTATGGCGTCATGTATTCTTGCACGACGCGCCGGCTCCTGGGCTTCGATCAGCATCGCGGCGCGCACGGCGCTTCCATAGATCAATTCCAGCAGAGCCTCGGCCCGCTCAGATTTCCATTCAATGTCGATGCGAGCGACCGTCGCCCGATGAAAACCCTGCGCAACGAGAGCGCGGCGGCATTCCTCGGGGTCACTGAATCGCATCATCGGCGGCGCCGGCGGGAGCGCGATCGTTCGGTCGCCGTGCTCGGCAACCGCTGTCGAGACGATGCGTAAGAGATCGTCGTCCTTGGCCCACTGCGTAAAGACATACTTGCCGCCGCGGCGAAGCACGCGATGCGCCTCGGCGATCGCTTGATCCGGTCGCTCAAGGTGCATCACCCCAAAGCAGCAGACGACGTGATGAAAGGCATTTTCATCGTACGGCAGGCTCTCGGCGTCGCCTTTTTGAAACTCAACCCCGGGGTAATTGGCCGAGGCCCTGGCGACCATCGTCGAGGCGAAGTCGAGCCCCTGCGCTTCGGCTCCTCGACCGGCCAGCGCCGCCGTGAGATGCCCCGCGCCGCAGCACACGTCGAGAACGCGCATGCCGCGAATATCGCCCAGAACCGACAATATCGGAGCGACTGCCTGGTCAGAAATAGGCGTGAACAATTCGTCGTAGCTGTCCGCACGCGCGGTCCAGCCGGCGAGCTCGGACTCCTTGAACGAGGCAACCATCCTTGACGACCCTGGCGGCGCGTCCGCCTATCGGCCGACTTATCCGATAAGCAACCGCGGTAGCCAAGTGGCGATGGCCGGCGCCACGATGATGAGGCCGAGCAGGACGAGGCTCATGAGCACGTAGGGCACGACGGCACGGAAGATGTGCGCGAAGGTGACCTCCGGCGGCGCCACACCGCGCATGGTCATGAGCAGCAGCCCGTGCGGCGGCAACAGCAGCCCTAGTTGCATGCAGATGAGGAAGAGGACGCCGAACCAGATGGGATCGATCCCAAGGCGGAAGACCAGTGGCATGAATACCGGCAGTGTGATCAGCATCATGCTCACTTGGTCGACGAAGATGCCGAGGAAGATGAGCGTCAGCATCATCAGCGCTACCACCGCAAGCGGCGACAGGCCCTGTCCGAGGATGGCAGCTACCAGGCCGTCGGTGGCGCCGGAGAAGCTCAGGATTTGCGAGAACGTGGTGGCGCCGAGGATGATGAACAGGATCATCCCCGAAATGGCCACCGTGCCGCGTAGCGCCCGCGCCAATGCTCCGCGCGTCAGGACACGGTAGACGGCAGCCAACGCCATGGTGGCCAGCGCGCCGAGTGCCGCCGACTCGGTCGGCGTGGCCAGACCGCCCGACATGGCCCCCACCACGACGGCGAAGATGCTCACCAGCGGCACCACGTAGAGCACGAGCAGCCGCCAGTTCTCCCAGCCGGAATGGGCCACGACCGGCGTCGCCGGCGCGAGTTGTGGAGAGAGACGCGACCGCACCACGATATAGGCCACGAAGGCGAGCGAGAGCATCAGGCCGGGCACGACACCGCCGATGAGCAGTTTGGAGATCGATATGCCGGACAGGCTGCCGAGCAGCACGGTGAGCGCCGACGGCGGAATCAACATGTCGACGGCCCCGATGGCCATGATCGGGCCGGTCGCCATGGTCGGGTGATAGCCACGCGCCAGCATCACCGGCAGCATCAGCGATCCGAGCATGGCCGTGGTGGCGATGGTCGAGCCGGAGATGGCCGAGAAGATCGTGCCGGCCACGACGGCCACCACCGCAAGACGCCCCGGCACCTGCCGGATGAGACGTTCGACACCGTCGATGACCTTGATGGCGAGGCCGGTATGAAACAGCACCTCGCCCATGAGGATGAAGAGCGGAATGGGGGTCAGCGAGAAGTTCATCACCGCGAGCACGCTGTTGCGCACCACCTGCGCCAGCCCCGCTTCGCCGCCGAGAAACAGGAAGGCGCCGACGATGTTGATGGCCACGAAGGAGACCGCCACCGGCATGCCGAGGAAGAGCAGCACGGTCGATCCGCCAAGGAGCAAGAGAGCCGCCAGACCCCAGGCCATCGCTCAGGCGGCCGAGACCGCGTCGGGGCGCGGCGCCCGCTCGCCGGCGGCGAGCCGCTGCATGCGGAAGCCGAACTCGATCGTCACCAGCAGGAAGGACAGCGGCATCGGCACGAGCAGCCACCATTCCGGCAGGACGAGCGTCTTGATGGAAATCGCGCCCGCCAGATAGCTGGCGCTCAGCACCTTCCAGCCGAACCAAACGAAGTAGAGCGAGCACAAGAGGCCGACCGTGTCGCCGATCCACTCGATGAACCAGCCGAGACGCGGCGGTAGCGCCCGCAGCAGAATGTCGACGCGGATATGCTGCCCCTGGCGCAAGAGCCATGGCGCGGCCGCCAGGGTGAGAAGATAGAGGATGTATTCGCAGACCTCGTTGCTCCAGGGGATGCCCCCGAAACCGGTGTTGCGGCTCGCCACATCGAGGCCGATGAGCAGCGTCATGGCAAACAGAAGCAGGCAGGCGAGGCGCATCAGCCCGTCGAGGAGTGAACCGAAGGCCCGCGACAAGCGGTTCATCGCTCGACCTTTCTGCGGGCTGTGAGCGCCGTGCTCGTGCCGCGCGGGCGCCGCGGATCGCGGCGGCGCTCCCCACCAAACATCACTTGGGCTTGGCGAAGAGTTCCTTCAGCTTGGCACCGTGCTCGGGGCTCTGCCTCAGGACGCCGGCCCAGCCGGCTTCGTAGGCCTTGGCGCGCAGCGCCTCGCCTTCGCCGCCGGTGAAGGCGATGACCTCGATGCCGGCCGCCTTCTGCTTGGCAATATCGGCCTCGTTCTCCTTGGCGGTCTCTTGCGCCTGGGCCTCGAGCCACGCGGCGGTGTCGCTGATCACCTTCCTCTGCGCCGCGGTCAGCTTGTCCCAGGTCGCCTTGTTGATGAGGATGCTGACCTCGGCGCTGTAGAAGCCCGGATCGACGCGGTACTTGGTCTTCTCGTGCCAGCCGAGGTCGAAGATGCCGGTGATCGGCCAGCCATAGCCGTCGACGACGCCGCGTTCCAGCGCCGTGTAAACGTCACCCGGCGGCGTCTGCACGACGGTGGCGCCCAGCGCCTGGAAGAAGTCGCGGTAGACCGGCGTGATGCGCAGCTTCAGCCCGGTGAGGTCGAGCTTGCTGATCGGCCTGTTGAGATAGATGTGGAACGGGTTGCTGTCGACATGGCGGGCGAGCAGGATGGCATTGAGCTTCTGCTCGTACAGCCCCGCCATGTAGTCGTAGCCGCCGTTCTTGCGCAGCTCCGCCATCGGCTGCTCGGTGAGCTTCCACGCATCTGCCTCCGGCATCAGGTTGGTGTAGAAGGCGCCGGTGACGTTGGCGATGTCGACGACGCCGTTCTTGAGCGCGTTGCCGACCTCGAACGGCGGCATCGCCTTGGGGCCGCCGATGTAGTTGATCTGGATGACGCCCTTGCCGTCGGCGTTGACCTTGTCGATAAATTTCTCGAAGCCGCGCGAATAGAAAGTCTTCTCGGCAAAAGAGGTAATGCCTTTGAGCGTGACCTCCTGGGCGTCGGCACCGGGCGCGGCCGCCACGAGGGAGAACAGCGCCGCGGCGATGACCCGTTTGTGGTTCATTTGTTCCCCCTCGCGCGCCCGATGCAAGACGCCACGCCACCAAAGCACAGCCCAAAGCCCAGGCGCAACGGGCGTGCCGGGGTCCCGAACTAGCGCCCGAGCCACTGCAGCGCGCGCGCCGCATCCGGCACGCCGGCGCCAATCTGGCTGCCCGTTCCTTGCGGGGCCTTGGCGGCCGCGGTGAGGACCTGCCGCAGCCGATCGGCGCTCGTGCCGGGGCTGCGCTCCAGAACGAGTGCGGCGATGCCCGACACATAGGCGGCCGCCATGGAGGTGCCGGAGGTTACGTCGTAGCGGCGCGACGGTGCCGCAACGAGAATGTCGACGCCTGGCGCCGCGAACGCGACATGGCTGCCGACGCTGGCGGCGCGGTAAAGCTTGTCGTCGGCGTCCGTGGCGGTGACGGCGATGACGTTCGGGTCGGCGGCCGGATAGAGCGGCGCGGCGGCGCGGCCGCCATTGCCGGCCGCCGCGATGACGATCATGCCGCGGTCACGGGCGGCTTTCAGCATCTGCGACAGCAAGCGGTCCTGCGGCCCGGCGAAGCTCAGATTGGCGATCCGCGCGCCGTTGCCTTGCGCCCAGTCAAGCCCCTTCAGCACCGCGAAGGTGTTGCCGGTGCCGGGGGTCCGGTCGTCGCGGCCTTCGAAGGCACGCACCGCGAGGATGCGCGCGGCCGGCGCGGCGCCGAGCAGCTCGGCGTGAGCGGCGACGATGCCGGCCACCGCCGTGCCGTGCGCTTGCGGCACGGACGGCGTGTCGGCGGCGTTGAAGCTCGCCGCGACGCTGCCGACGAGCTCCGGATGGCCCTCGTCGATGCCAGTGTCGATGACTGCCACCAGGACGCCGGTGCCGCGCCCCACCGCGTGCGCGTCGCGCAGGCGAAGCTTGTCGACGGCATATTGCGGTGCCAGCCCCTTGGGCGAGCTGGCGGCCGCCGCGGTGGCGGCCTGCTGCAGCGTGAACAGCGAGTTCTGCTGCGCCAGCGCCACGCGGCGGTCGGCCTCGAGGGTGTCGATGACGGCGGCAACCGAGCGGCGGTCGGGAATACGGTAGCGGTGCACCGTGCCGATGAGATTGAGGTCCGCCGAGGCGATCCGCACGAGGCCAGCGTCGCGTCCGACCTCGTCGGCGATGGCGGGTGTCGCGCCGGCTGCGAGCTGCACCAGGACCTCGTTCGGCACGAAGCGGCGCTCGCCGGGCGGCAGCGCCTCGGCCGCGGCACGGTCACGGCGCACATCGACACTGGGCGGTATCCGCTGGGCAACGCGCACCGGCCGGCGCGGGGCGATCTGCGCCGACTCGCCCGGACCCTGCCCGCCTTGCTGCACCACGCCGGACGCCAGAACCGGCGCCGACGGCGCGCCGTTGCCGAAGAGGAAGTTGATGCGCGCCGTCACCGCATGATTGTTGGCGGTCACGTCGGCCGGCTCGAAGCCGCCCGGGAAAACCTCGAGGAGGAAGCGGCTGCGGGAGAAGTGGGTGTAGTCATACGCAATGCCGGCTGTCACGGCAGGCGCGACGAAGGCCTCGAAGCCGGCCCCCACCGTGACGCCGGCCAGCCGCTTGTCGACGGGCGGCGAGACGTGCAGCTGCGGCACGCCGCCGGCATCGATGAAGAGATTGGCGCGGCCGGTGGCGTCCGCGAACGCGCCGCCGGCCTTGCCGTAGAACAGGATATTGTTGGCGACGACGCCCGCCTGCAGGGCCGCGGTGGCGAGCCAGCGGCTCTCCACGTTGATGCGCTCGATGGTGAGCGGCGGCTCGTCGTTGAGGGTGATCGAGCGCGTCAGCGGCGTCGCCTGGACGCCCGTCTCGAAGCCGACCATGACGTTGCCGGACATCCAGCGGAAGCCGGCCTGCCCGCCGCCGATGAACGCCGTGCCATTGGTCTCCGAGCGCCCTCGGAAGAGATCATTGAATTGCGGGTTGAACTGATAGTCGCCGCCGCCCCAGACGCCGCCGGCATTGAGGCCGATATAGACGCCGCCCCAGTTCGCCTGGCCGGGCGGCGGAAAGCTCGTGACCTGCGCGCGCGCCATGACGGGCGCAAGCGAAGCCACACCGAGAACTGCCAGAACAAGCACTCGACGCATGACAACCCAACGCACGAACGAATGACGCGCGACAGCAGACGCAAGGCTGGTTCCGCCGCAGCCCCTCATGTCTTTCTGCTTGGCTTGTCGTCGCCCGTCGACCGCGAAATCTCGATCGCGCGCGATCGGCCGGCCGGTGTTGTCCACAGGCAACACACAGGCAATGAACAGAGGACAGGAGACGGACGTGAGAGGACAGAAGGCAGTAACGCGGAAAATAACTGCCCGCGCGTTCCTTCGACCGAAGCGTTCCTCGATGCGCCCTCGGGCGTCAGACCTTCAGCCGGTAGACCCGTGCCGCCGTATCCTTGAACAGCTTCGCCTTCTCGTCGGCGGAGGCGCCGGACGCCAGACGCTTGAAGGCGTTCCACATGATGGCATAGCTGTACGAGCCCTTGTCGACCGGGAAATTGCTCTCGAACATCGCCCGCTCCGGGCCGAAATATCTGATGCAGGTCTCGACGTAGGGCTTGAACGTCGCGGCGATCTTCTCGGACGACGGCGGCAAGGTCTCCTTCTCGAAGCCGAAGCCGTTGATCCTCATGCCGAGGCCGCCGAGCTTGACGTTGACGTTCGGGCACTTGGCGATGTCGCGGATGTCGGCTTCCCACGTCTTGAAGATCTCGTCGCGATGCCCCTCATAGGGACCGACACCGAGCGGCCCGCCGCAATGATCCATGACGATGGTCGTGTGGGGGAAGGCACGCGCCAGGGCGGCCAGCTCCTTGATTTGCGTATGGAACAGCCAGGCGTCGTAGCTGAACCCCAACTTGGCAAGATGCGAGAAGCCGCGCCGAAATTCCTCGCGGCCCATGAGCCCCTTCGGCGACACGGTGCCGCTGCCACGCACGTCGGGATGATCATCGTAGGCGGTCGAATGGCGGATGCCCTTGAAGCGCTCGCCCGCCGCCGCCTTGTGACGGGCGGCGATCTCGGGCACGCGGTCGCCGAGCGTGAGATCGATGAAGCCGACGATGCCGTCGCAAAGCTGCGGCTTGCCGAAGGCGCCGCTGGCGCTCATCGCCGCGGCGCCATTGATATACTCAGTCTCGCCGAGCGAGCGCAGCTCCTCGGGCCCGTCCTGGCGATACATGGAGCGCGCCTGCACATAGACCGTGCTGAGCACGTTGTGGCCGCTGATCGCGTCTGCGTGCAGGTCCTCGAACAGATAGCGCCAGTCCGGCCGCTGCCACAGATGGTGATGCGGATCGACGATGGGCAGGGCCGGATCGATGATCTCCTCGGTGCGCTTGTCGAGCCAGCTTTGAACGACGGGCAGGAACATCGGGACGGGAGCCTGAGGTGCGTTCATGGCGAGGATCCTGGCAAGAGAACGAAGGCGGGACTGAAGTCGGCGCCACTATCGCCACGATCCGGAGCTTGCGCAACGGCGCGTCCGGCAAGGAGACGCCCGCCGGGAAGGGCTTTCCAGGCGGGCGTTGGCTGTTCCGGCGCGACCCCCGAATGGCAATCGCGCCATGACAGCGACTGCTTTCGCATCCCTCGAGAGTGCCAATTCAACGCCTCGTCATGCGTCCAAGTTCCGTCAGCCGGACGCTTCAGGCCACGGCGAGCCACATGCCGCCCGCCGCCGTCAGGGCGCCGGCAACACGCGTGGCAAGCGGCCCCGCAAGGCGCTGCCCGGCCAGCGCCAGCGTAATGCCGACACCATGCAGCGCGGCTGTCGCGAGCGCGAAGCCCGCCCCATAGAACACGAACGGCTGACCGCCGGGCATCTCCGCGCCGTGAGCATAGCCGTGGACGATCCCGAATGCCGCGCAGACGGCGGCACCCACGACCGCGGGCAGCCGCCACCCGAAGGCGACCACGGTGCCGAGCGTCACGACGGAAAGCGCGATGGCCGGCTCGACCATCGGCAAGGCGGGCAACGCGACGCCGACAATTCCACCCGCCAGCATGGCGATGACGAAGCTCACCGGCCACGCCATGAGCGCCCGGCCGCCCACCATGCCGGCCCACAGGCCGACCGCCAGCATGGCCAGCACGTGGTCGAGGCCAAAGAGTGGATGCAGGAGGCCGTCGCGGAATGTCGATACGTCGCCGTGGCCGGTATGGGCGAGCGCGGGCGTGGCAAACATCGCCAAGGCGGCGACAGCAATTCGGCGATCGAACGTCATGGTCCTGCCTTTCGGATCGTGTCTCAATCTCGCATTGCTCAAGCCGCTGCCGCAAGCCCGCCGCGCGTCTCAACGAAGCGCACCACGTCCTCGACCCCCTCGCCGCTCCTGATGTTGGTGAAGACGAAGGGCCGCGCCCCGCGCATCATCCTGGCATCGCGCTCCATGACTGAAAGGTCCGCGCCGACATGCGGCGCGAGATCGATCTTGTTGATGACGAGGAGGTCGGAGCGGGTGATGCCCGGCCCGCCCTTGCGCGGGATCTTCTCGCCGCCTGCCACGTCGATGACATAGACGGTGAGGTCGGCAAGCTCCGGTGAGAAGGTGGCCGCGAGATTGTCGCCGCCCAATTCCACGAGGATCAGGTCGAGCTTCGGGAAACGCCGCAGCATCGTGCCAACAGCCGCGAGGTTGATGGAACAGTCCTCGCGGATGGCGGTATGCGGACAGCCGCCGGTCTCCACGCCCATGATGCGCTCCGCCGGCAGCGCGCCGACACGCGTCAGCATCTCGGCGTCTTCCTTAGTGTAGATGTCGTTGGTGATGGCGGCGATGTCGTAGCGGCCGGCGAGACGCTTGCAGAGCGCCTCCATGAGCGCCGTCTTGCCGGAGCCCACCGGGCCGCCGATGCCGACGCGCAAGGGACCGTGCGGAGAGGCGGTCATGAGCGGAAGAGCCTTGTGTATTGCGTCTCGTGGCGCAGCGCCGCGAGATCGGACCGGAAGGCGGCACCGCCGAGATCATCGAGCGTCGCATCGTGCGCGAAACGTGCCATCTCGTCGATGGCCGGCAGCAACGCGGCGATGAGGCGCTGGCCATCGGTCTGGCCGACGACCCCGAGGCGCACCGCCGCCGACACGAGGTTCGACACGAACGCCGCGAGGAATGCCTCGATCGTCGCCAATAGCGGCACGCCATGACCTGCCGCCGCGACGCCGAGGGCCACCGGATACGCGACATCGCCGCGCCAAGCTTGCGCCAACCTGTCCAATGGCGCGCACGGCCACGACGCGCGCGCCGCCTGGATGAAGGCGTTGCCCTGCTGGGTCGTCTCGAGATGCCGCTCGCGGCTCGTCGCCAGGGCGGCCGCGAGCTCGGCGAGGCGGGCCACCTCGGGCCAGTCGCCGGCCTCGGCGGCTTTGTGGGCCGCGGCGAGCAGGATGGCATCATTGCGGGGCGCGCCATGCGCGACGAGATCAGTGAGCCAGGCGTCGAGCGTCGCCGCGTCGCGAACGTCGCCAGCTTCATGCGCCCATTCGAGCCCGTGCGAATAGGCGAAAGCGCCCACCGGAAAGGCCGGCGACAGCCAGATCATCAGCGGGAGATGCGGCGCCATCAATGCTTGTCGTCGTGGTCGTGGTGATGGTGGTCGCGGCCATGATGGTCGTGGTCATGAGGGTCGTGGCCATGACCGTGCTGGTGACCATGATGCTCGTGCTCATGGTTGTGTCCGTGATGATGATCGTGGCCAGCATGTTCGTAGGCGCCGCGTTCGGGGCGGAAGGGTCGCGTCACCGGTGTTGCGCTGCAACCCTGACCGCGCACCATCTCGGCTAGCACGTGGTCGGCCTGGATATAGATGGCGTCGGCCGTCACTTCGGCCGGCGTGTGGCGATTGCCGATGTGCCAGGCGACCCGCAGCAGCCTGAGCGGATTCTCGGCGCTCACCTCCAGGAGCCGCTCGGGCGCCGCCTTGACCTCCACGAGCCGGCCATCGTCGAGCTTCAGCGCGTCGCCATCGTCGAGGACCGTGGCCTTGTCGAGATCAACAAGCAGTTCGAGACCGCCATCGGCCTTCAGCGCCACGCGCCGCTTCTGCCGGCCCTCATGGTCGAGGGTCAGCCGGTCGACGATGCGGTCCTGCTTGACCGCCGCCTTGCGGACGATGCTGGTGGCGCGGTTCATTCGCCTCTCTCGTCAAAACAGAAAATACCGCTGTGCCATTGGTAGCACCTTTGCGGGCTCGCAGACGAGCAGCTCGCCGTCGGCCGTCACCGCGTATGTCTCAGGGTCAACCTTGATATCGGGCGTAGCGCCGTTGTGCACCATGGAGGCCTTGGAAATGCCGCCGCGGGTGTTCTCGACTGCCACGAACTCCTTCTCGACGCCGAGGCGGGCGCGAACGCCGCCCTCCACCGCCGCCTTCGACACGAAGGTGACGCAGGTGGCCGAACGCGCCTTGCCGAAGGCGCCCCACATGGGCCGGTAGTGCACCGGCTGCGGCGTCGGGATCGAGGCGTTGGGGTCACCCATGGGCGCCGCCACGATGGCGCCGCCCTTGATGACCATGTCGGGCTTGACGCCGAAGAAGGCCGGCGACCACAGGACGAGGTCGGCAAGCTTGCCCTTCTCGACCGAGCCGACGTGCTTCGCGACCCCGTGCGCGATGGCCGGGTTGATCGTGTATTTGGCGATGTAGCGTTTGACCCGCGCGTTGTCGTTGTCGCGCTCGCCTGGCAGCCGCCCGCGCTGCACCTTCATCTTGTGGGCAGTCTGCCAGGTGCGGGTGATGACCTCGCCGAGGCGCCCCATGGCCTGGCTGTCGGACGACATCATCGACAGCGCGCCGATGTCGTGAAGAATGTCCTCCGCCGCGATGGTTTCCTTGCGGATGCGGCTCTCGGCAAAGGCCAGGTCCTCGGCGATCGACGGATCGAGGTGGTGGCACACCATGAGCATGTCGAGATGCTCATCGATGGTGTTCACGGTGAACGGCCGCGTCGGGTTGGTGGACGAGGGCAGCACGTTCTTCAGGCTCGCCACCCGGATAATGTCGGGCGCGTGCCCACCGCCCGCCCCTTCGGTGTGGAAGGCATGGATGGTGCGGCCCTTGAAGGCCGCGATGGTGTCCTCGACGAACCCGGACTCATTGAGCGTATCGGTGTGAAGCATCACCTGGATGTCGTGCTCGTCGGCGACGGCGAGACAATTGTCGATGGCCGCCGGCGTCGTCCCCCAGTCCTCGTGCAGCTTCAGCGAGCAGGCGCCGGCCTCGATCATCTCGACAAGGCTACCGGGCAGCGCGGCATTGCCTTTGCCGGAAATGCCGAGATTGACGGGGAAGCTGTCGGTGGCGCGCAGCATCATCTCGATGTGCCACGGGCCCGGCGTGCATGTCGTGGCGCTGGTGCCCGCCGAAGGCCCGGTGCCGCCACCCAGCACCGAGGTGACGCCCGCCATCAACGCGTCGTCAAGCTGCTGCGGGCAGATGAAATGCAGATGCGTGTCGAAGCCGCCGGCGGTGAGGATCTTGCCCTCACCGGCGATCGCCTCGGTGCCAGGCCCGATGATGATGTCGACATTGGGCTGGATGTCCGGGTTGCCGGCCTTGCCGATGCCGGCGATGCGGCCGTCCTTGATGGCCACGTCGGCCTTGACGATGCCCCAATGGTCGACGACGAGTGCGTTGGTGATGACGGTGTCGACGGCGCCGGCCTTGTTGGTGACCTGGCTCTGGCCCATGCCGTCGCGGATGACCTTGCCGCCGCCGAACTTCACCTCCTCGCCGTAGGTGGTGAAGTCCTTCTCCACCTCGATGACGAGATCGGTGTCGGCGAGCTTGACGCGGTCGCCGGCTGTCGGGCCGAACATGTGGGCATAGACGGCGCGGGAGAGCTTGGCGGACATGTTCGAGCCTCAACGGTTCTGGAGCGAGGTGCGCGCCAGCATGGCGGCGGAACCGGCAATGGCCGTGCCGGCGAGGGCGTGGAAGAGCCGGCGCGCAGATGCGCGCGTCGCCATTCTGGCCGCACCACTGCCGAGCAGGGCGTAGGCGGACAGCACGGGATATTCCAGGACGACCGAGAGCGCGCCAAGCGCGAGGATCCACATCGGCGCATCCGAGCCCGATCCGGCAAATGCCGGCAGGATGGCGCAGAAATAGAGCACCGATTTCGGATTGGCGCCCTGGGCCACGAAGCTCGAGCGGAAGAGACGCCCTGCCGAGGCCTTCGGCTGCGCCATCACGTCCGCGTCCGACGCCGCCAGCGCCGCGCGGACCGACTGCATCGCGATCCACAGAAGATAGGCAATTCCCGCCCACTTCAGCGCCTCGAACAGCGCCGGCACGGCGAGCACGAGGACGCTCAGCCCCAGCGCCGAGATGAGGCAATACATGCCGTTGGCAGCCAACACGCCGAGGACGCTCGCCTGCGTTCTGCGCCAGCCGTTGCCCATGGCATCGCCGACAACCTTGAGCACGCCCACGCCCGGCGTAACGTCCATGACGACCGTGGTCGCAACGAAGGCCAGGAGCGTGCCTGCGTCCATGGCGGCCTCAGAGCTTGCCCATGACGGCCTGGCGGAAGCCGTAGACCTCGCGCTTGCCGGCGAGCGTCACCAGCGTCACTTCGCGCGTCTGGCCCGGCTCGAAGCGCACGGCGGTGCCGGCCGCGATATTGAGGCGCATGCCGCGGGCCTTGTCGCGCTCGAATTTCAGGGCCGGGTTGGTCTCGAAGAAATGGTAGTGCGATCCGACCTGGATCGGCCGGTCGCCGGTATTGGCGACGGAGAGCGTGACGGTGGCGCGGCCTTCGTTGAGCGTCACGTCGCCTGCCTGCGTCGTCACCTCGCCGGGCACCAGCTTGCCGGAGGCGCCGCGGATCGGATTATGCACGGTGACGAGCTTGGTGCCGTCGGGAAACGTCGCCTCCACCTGCACGTCGTGGATCATCTCGGCGACCCCGTCCATCACCTGGTCGGCGGTCAGCACGTGGGCCCCCTCCTCCATCAGCGTGGCGACGGACTTGCCGTCGCGAGCGCCCTCGACGACAAAATCGCTGATCAGCGCGATCGCCTCGGGATGGTTGAGCTTGACACCGCGCTCGAGGCGCCGGCGCGCCACCATGGCGGCCATGGCGACCAAGAGCTTGTCCTTCTCGCGCGGGGTGAGCTGCATGTTCGGCCTCAGGTCTGCCAGCTGCGCGGCATCGGTGCGCCGCGCAGGCGTTCCAGGAATCGCGTGAGATCGGCGCGCAAGGCCTGCGCGCTACGTGAAAGGAAACGGACGACGAGCATGCCGTTCCAGCCGCTGGCGCCGCATTCACTCGCGGCGTCAGCAAGCGCGGCGCGAACCGCGTCGATGCGCGCCTCCGCGTCGGGCGCCACGACGAGGACCGTGGCGAGGGCGCGCGCCCCGTCGCCGACGGCCTTGCGATCGAGGAGCCGGTCGATTTCGCCGTCGAGGCGCACGTCCTCGGCAAACACGAGCACGCCGTCGCGGCGCACGCGCCAGCGGTCGCCAAAGCCACCGCGCCCCATGGTTTCGCCCATGGCGAGGCGGCCGAAGACGACGCTTTCAACGAAGATGAGCGACGCATCGGGGGCGAGCGCGATGTCCACGCGGCGGCGCATCCGGCTCTGCGAGAAGAGGATCGTCTCCTGCGGCAGCCAGGCGAGATCGACTCGCGCCGGCGAGGTCGAGGTTGACGGTGATCTCGGTCGCCGCACGCTGGGCGCGATAGACCTTCTCGGCCGACTGCGTGGTGACCACGGCCTGCGCGCCAGCCGCAAGACGCATGTCGACAACCATGCGGTCGCCGCCCGCCATGCCGCCGCCCGTATTGATCAGCACGGCCTCGCAGGCCTCGCCATTCTGGGAGCCCTTGGGGAAGCGCACGCGGTAGCCGGCGCTCTCGGCAATGCGCGCCGGCGCCGTGCTGCGGGCCGTCACGGCAAAATCGACACGCACGCCGCCGTCGGCCCGGACATAGTCCGGGACGAGTGGCGTAGGGCCCGCGATCTCAGACGGAGAGATGTTGACGGACATCCTTCTCGACCATGCTCGCCTTGTCGCCCGCCACGACGACCTGGCCGCGTTCCATGACGGCAAACGTATCGCACAGATCGCGGGCGAACTCGAAATACTGCTCGACGAGCAGGATGGCCATCTCGCCCTTGCGGCGCAGATAATCGATGGCCCGGCCGATGTCCTTGATGATCGAGGGCTGGATGCCTTCGGTCGGCTCGTCGAGAACGAGAAGCTTCGGCCGCGTCACCAGGGCGCGCGCGATGGCGAGCTGCTGCTGCTGGCCGCCGGACAGATCGCCGCCGCGCCGCCCGAGCATATCCTTCAGAACCGGGAACAAATCGTAGATTTCGGGCGAAATGTGCCGATCCTGCCGCGGCACCGAGGCGAAGCCGGTCTCCAGGTTTTCCTTGACGCTGAGCAGCGGGAAAATCTCACGCCCCTGCGGCACGTAGGCGATGCCCCGCCTGGCGCGCTCATAGGCGGCGAGCCGCCCCAGATTCTCGCCGTTCCAGCGGATGCTGCCGCCCGGAGATGGGCTGGTGACCGACGATGGCGCGCAGGAGCGAGGACTTGCCGACGCCGTTGCGCCCGAGCACGCAGGTGACCTTGCCGATCTCCGCCGTCACCGAGACGCCGCGCAACGCCCGGGCGGCGCCGTAGTAGAGATCGATGGTCTCGACTGCGAGCACGCTGCTTACCTCCCGAGATAGACTTCGATGACGCGCGCGTTGGACGATACGGCGTCGATGGAGCCTTCGGCCAGCACCGACCCCTCGTGCAGCACCGTGACCTTGCAGTCGAGGTCGCGCACGAAGGCCATGTCGTGCTCGACAACGACGACGGAATGGTCGCGGGAGATATCCTTGAGCAGGCGCGCCGTCTCCTCGGTCTCGCTGTCGGTCATGCCGGCCACCGGCTCGTCGACAAGGAGCAGTTTAGGATCCTGGGCCAGAAGCATGCCGATCTCCAGCCATTGCTTCTGGCCGTGCGAGAGGTCGGCGGCATAGCGGTCGCGATGCTCGATGAGGCGCACCCTGGTCAGTATGTTGTCAATGCGCTGCCGAGCGATGCGGTTGCGCGTGCCGAACAGCGCCGAGACCGGTCCACGCTCGTCCTTCAGCGCTAGGCGGATGTTGTCCTCGACCGTGTGGCTCTCGAACACCGTCGGCTTCTGAAACTTGCGGCCTATGCCGAGATTGGCGATCTCGGCTTCGTCGAGCTTGGTGAGATCGACGCGGCCGTCGAAATAGACCTCGCCCTCGTCGGGCCTGGTCTTGCCGGTGATGATGTCCATCATCGTGGTCTTGCCGGCGCCGTTGGGACCGATGATGGCGCGCATCTCCCCAGGCTCGAGAACGAGCGACAGGTTGTTGATGGCGCGGAAGCCGTCGAACGAAACGCTGACGCCATCGAGATAGAGCACGGAGTTGGTAAGGGTCGGTGCGGTCATCGCCTACTCCGCCGGCTGCGCTTTGGCGACGCCGTTGGCGGCGGGCGTCGGCGGCCGGCGCTGCAGCCACGTGCCGATCGTGCCGACGATGCCCTTGGGCAGGAACAGCGTCACCAGGATGAACAACGCTCCCAGCAGGAACAGCCATTTGTCGGCGGCGAACGGATTGGGGAAGCTGATGTTCAGTGCTGCAAGACCGTTGACGATGGGCACGCCGAGCCACGACAGGCCCCCGCTGGTGAACAGCGTCTTGACGTAGTTGACGACGACGGCGCCGACGGCGGCGCCGACCAGGGTGCCGCGCCCGCCAACCGCCACCCAGATCACCGCCTCGATGGAGTTGGCAGGCGAGAATTCCCAGGGGTTGATGATGCCGACCTGGGGAACGTAGAGAGCACCCGCGACGCCCGCCATCATGGCCGAGACAGTGAAGGCGACAAGCTTGTAGCGCTCGACCCGATAGCCGAGGAAGCGCGTGCGCGCTTCGGCGTCGCGAACGGCGATGAGCACCTTGCCGTAGGTAGACGCCACCATGTAACGGGCGATCAGATAGCCCAACGCCAGCGCGATGGCGGAGGCGGCGAAAAGCGCCGCCCGCGTTCCCTGCGCCTGCACGTTGAAGCCGAGGATGTCCTTGAAGTCGGTGAGTCCGTTATTGCCGCCGAAGCCGAAATTGTTGCGGAAGAAGCCGAGCATGAGCGCGTAAGTGAGCGCCTGAGTGATGATCGACAGGTAGACGCCGGTGACGCGGCTTCTGAATGCGAACCAGCCGAACACGAAAGCCAGCAGGCCTGGTACGAACAGCACCATGAAGGCCGCATAGGCGAAATAGTTGAATCCGTACCAATAGACCGGCAGTTCCGGCCAATTCAGGAACACCATGAAATCGGGCAGCACCGGATGCGCGTAGACGCCGCGCGTGCCTATCTGGCGCATGAGATACATGCCCATGGTGTAGCCGCCGAGCGCGAAGAAAGCGCCGTGGCCCAAGGAGAGAATGCCGCAATAGCCCCAAACCAGGTCAAGCGCGACGGCAAGCAGCGCATAGCAGAGATACTTGCCGAGCAGCACCACGATATAGGTCGGCACATGCAACGCCGAGGTCGGCGGCAAAAGCAGATTCGAGAACGGCACGAGGATCGCCGCCGCGGCGAGGCAAGCGAGAAAGACCGTGCCTTTGCCGTCGAGCATGCTGAGGATGAACGGGCGCCGCGTCATGCCTCGGCCGCCCTGCCCTTTTGCGGGAAGAGGCCGCGCGGGCGCTTCTGGATGAACAGGATGATGAAGATGAGAACCACGATCTTGCCGAGTACAGCTCCGGCATAGGGCTCCAGGAATTTGTTGACGACGCCGAGCGAGAGCGCGGCCACCAACGTGCCCCACAGATTGCCGACGCCGCCGAAGACGACCACGAGGAACGAGTCGATGATGTAGTTCTGGCCGAGATTAGGCGAGACGTTGTCGATCTGGCTGAGGGCGACGCCGGCGATGCCGGCGATGCCGGAGCCGAGCGCGAATGCCATGGTGTCGATCCACGGCGTGCGGATGCCCATGGCAGCCGCCATGCGCCGGTTCTGCGTGACAGCACGCATCTTGAGCCCAAATGGCGTGACGCGCAGCACGAAGACGAGGGCGGCGAAAAGCGCGATGGCGAACACCACGATCCACATGCGGCCATAGGTGATCGAGACGCCGCCCAGATCAAAGTTGCTCGACATATAGGATGGCGAGGCGACGTTCCGATTGTTCGGACCGAACTGCTCCCGCACTGCCTGCTGCAGGATGAGGCTGACGCCCCAGGTGGCGAGCAGCGTGTCGAGGGGCCGCGCGTAGAGAAAGCGGATGATGCCTCGCTCGATGAGGACGCCAATCAACGCGGTGACAATGAAGGCGAGCGGGATGGCGATGGGCAACGTCCAGCCTAGCGCATTGGGGTAGAGTTGCTCCGGGAAGTGCGCTCGGCAAAACTCCTGCACGACAAACGTGGTGTAGGCGCCGAGCATGACCATTTCGCCGTGCGCCATGTTGATGACGCCCATGACACCAAACGTGATGGCAAGCCCGATGGCGGCAAGCAGCAACACCGAGCCGAGGGAGATGCCGTACCAGGCGTCTCGCGCGTTGGTGAGCAGTGCCAACCGCCGCTCGATGCCGCTGATGGCCGTTTCGGCCGCGAGCTTGACGATCGGGCTCGCGCCGACCGCCACGCTGCGCAATAGCCCGACCGCGTCCTGGTCGCCGCGTTTCTCGATGATCTCGACGGCCGCGACCTTGTCGCTGTCAGACGTGTCGGGCGAGGTGAGCCGGATGGCGGCACGCGCCTCGATCAGCGCCTTCTTGATCGACGAGAACTGCTCCTTCTCGATGGCCTGCTCGACGGTTGCCAGAGCAGTCGCATCGCGCGCCTTGAACACCGCCTCGGCGGCCTGGAAGCGCCGGCCCGGATCGGGCGACAAGAGGGTCAACGAGCCCGTGGCCGCCTCGATAGCTCGGCGTACGCGGTTGTTCAGCCGCACCGGTTTCAAGTCGGCGGGAATGGTGGCGATCGGACTGCCGGTTTTGGCGTCGACTGACTTTCCGTCCTTGCTGGTGACGACAACACGCTTTTCGGCCTCGCTGAAGCCGAGGCGGCCGTCGGCCAAGGCTTCGACCACCACGGGCGCGATCGGAGCGCCGCTGGCCGCGAGGGCGGTTATGGCGGCGTCGGTGTCGCTGTAACTATCGGTGAGAAACTTGTCGAAGATCGCGTCGAGGTTCTGAGCCTGCGCCGCAACAGCGAGGCCAAACGTCAAGACGCCCGCGAGGCAGAGACGTGCGATAAGGCGCATCATGGCGAGGCTCACGATAGATCGATCGCCACGCGATGGCGACGGCGGAGCGTGAGAAAGGTGTGGGGCGAGGGAGTCCAGCCCCCTGCCCCACGCCCCGGTCAACAGGCTAGTTCGCCTTCACGCCGCCGCAAGTCTTGGTTTTGGTGTTGTAGTTGCCACACTTGAGCTTCACCCAGTCGGCTTCCAGGTCCTTCGAGCCGTCGAGTTCCTTGGACCAGGCATCGCCCGGGACCAAGCCGCTGGTCTTCCACACCACGTCGAACTGGCCGTCACCCTTGATCTCGCCGATGAACACCGGCTTGGTGATGTGGTGATTCGGCAGCATTTCGGAGATGCCGCCGGTCAGGTTGGCGGCCTGGATGCCCGGCAGCGCGTCGATGACCTTATCGGGGTCCGTGGTGCCGACCTTCTCGACCGCCTTGACCCACATGGCGAAACCGACGACGTGGGCTTCCATCGGGTCGTTGCTGACGCGCTTGGCGTTCTTGGTGAAGGCCTTCCACTTCTCGATGAAGGCCGCGTTCTCCGGCGTCTTGATCGACTGGAAGTAGTTCCAGGCCGCCAAGTGGCCGAGCAGTGGCTTGGTGTCGACGCCGGCGAGTTCCTCTTCACCGACCGAGAATGCCACCACCGGGATGTCGGTCGCCTTGAGGCCCTGGTTGCCGAGCTCCTTGTAGAACGGCACGTTGGCGTCGCCGTTGATGGTCGACACGACGGCGGTCTTCTTGCCGGCAGAGCCGAACTTCTTGATGTCGGAGACGATGGTCTGCCAGTCGGAATGGCCGAACGGCGTGTAATTGATCATGATGTCCTCGGGCTTCACGCCCTTGGCCTTGAGATAGGCCTCGAGGATCTTGTTGGTGGTGCGCGGATAGACGTAGTCGGTGCCGGCCAGCACCCAGCGCTGCACCTTCTCTTCCTTCATCAGATAGTCGACGGCCGGAATGGCCTGTTGGTTGGGCGCCGCGCCGGTATAGAAGACGTTGCGCTCGCTCTCCTCGCCCTCGTACTGCACCGGGTAGAACAGGATCGAGTTCAGCTCCTTGAATACCGGGAGCACGGACTTGCGCGACACGGAGGTCCAGCAGCCGAACACCGCCGCGACCTTGTCCTTGGTGATGAGCTCGCGCGCCTTCTCGGCGAATAACGGCCAGTTGGAAGCGGGATCGACCACCACCGGCTCGAGCTTCTTGCCGAGCAGACCGCCCTTCTTGTTCTGCTCCTCGATGAGCATGAGCATCACGTCTTTCAACGTCGTCTCGCTGATGGCCATGGTGCCCGACAGCGAGTGCAGGATGCCCACCTTGATCGTATCCTGGGCCGATGCCGGCGCGACTGCCGCCGCCATCACTCCGCCCGCTAGAGCCAGGGTACCCAGCACCCTTTTCAATCCACTCTTCATTGCTTGAACCTCCACCCGGCGCGTTGATCGCGCTGTGACGGCGGAAACTCGCAATGGCTGTGCCAGCCCCGCCGGAAGCGGCGAAGGCTGAGAATCTTAATGGATTCAATGGGCCGGACGCGTGGTGCGGCGCAACGAAGAGGGTGTCGCCAACAAAATAATCACCGATCCGGCAAGCGCCTAAATCATAGGCAAAAACATTGCCTGTGTTTTCGGCAGTGCCTCGCAGCGGTAATGCCAGGCCGCGGCTCAGCATCAGCCCCGACTTGGGGGCCGCATCCTGGGTCCCTCCCGTCCGTGCAACCGGGCGGATGCCTATTGGACAGGCGCCAGCAGCGCATCGAGCACCGTGACGCCCTCCCCCTTCGGATGCACGATCACGGGATTGAGTTCGAGTTCGGCGATGTGATCGGCGTACGACGCCGCAAGCCGCGACAGCTTGACGATTAAGTCGACGAGCGCCGGGACATCAGCGGCCGGCGCGCCACGAAAACCGTTGAGCAGCGGCGCGGCGCGTAGCCCATCCAACATCGCGCGCGCCGCGTCGGCGCCTAGCGGCGCCGGGCGATAGACCACGTCCTTGAACAGCTCGGTGGTGACGCCGCCGAAGCCCACCATCACCATGGGGCCGAAGACCTGATCGCGGATGACGCCAAGGATGATCTCCGTGCCCTTCTTGGCCATCGGACTGACGAGCACGCCCTGGATTGAAGCGTCTGGCCGTTTCGCCTTCACGTCGGCAAGCAGCGACGCGTGCGCGGCGCGTCCCGCGGAGGCGTCGGCGATATCGAGGCTGACGCCGCCGACCTCGCTCTTGTGCGGAATGTCCTTCGACTGGATTTTCAGCGCCAGCGGAAAGCCGACCGCATGCATCGCCGCATCGAGGCCATCAGGCGACGCGACAAGGCGCTCGTCCGGCAGCGGGATGCCGGCCTGGCGCAGAAACAGTTTGGCATCATGCTCGGAAAAGGCGGACTGGGCCTTGAGCGCAGCAACGAGCTTGGCATCGGCACGCGGCACGGGCGCGACGGGCGCGGCCTTGAATTGGCCGCGCCGGTAGAGCGCATTGGCGACCGTGCCGATATGCGTGAGATTGGGGTACAGCGGCAGGCCGATCTCGGCGAGCTTGGTGCGCGCATTGAGCGACGGCAGCGTGTAGGTGTGGAAGAGGATCGGCTTGCGGCGCGCCTTGGCGAGCGCCTTCACGCGCTCCACGTCGAAGGAGATGCGCGTCTCGCTCGACATCGACAGCACGACAGCAACCACGTCGACCTCATCGGATTCCTCCAAGAGCTCGATGGCGCGCTGCACGCCGCCCTGTTGCGCCGCCTGCGCGGTCACGTCTACGGGGTTCTGGGCGGTGCCATATGACGGAATGAAGGTGCGGATCTCATCCTGCAGCTTCTCGGACAATTCCGGCAGCGTGAAACCGTGCGCCGAAAGGACATCGGCGGCCCACGCCCCACCGCCGCCCGACACGGTGACGATGCCGGCGCGGTTGCCCTTGGCGTTGGGCATTGTCGCCAACGCGGCGGCGATGGCCACCAGCTCGTCGGCATCGGCGGCCTGGATGAAGCCGCTCGCCGCAAAGACCGCCTCATAGGCGGCATTCCAGCCGGCCATGCTGGCGGTGTGCGATGCTGACGCGCGTGCGCCGGCGCCGGATTGGCCGACCTTGGCGACAACGACCGGCTTGCCGACCTCCGCCGCACGCCGCGCAGCGGCCACGAAGCGGGCCGGATCGCGCACGCTCTCCAGGAACATGGCGATGACGTCGGTGGTGGCGTCCGCCACCATGAATTCCAGGAAGTCGGCGGCCGTGAGATCGGCCTCGTTGCCCGTGCTCACCACGTGCGAGAAGTTGAGACCGAGCGCCTTGCCGCGATTCAAGAGCGAGAAGCCGATGCCGCCCGACTGCGCGATGACGCCGACGCGCCGGCCGTTGGCCATCGACAGCTCGTCGCCCTTGAATTCCACGGTCGGGCTGAACGTGGCGGCCACGCGCCCGGGCTCGTTGTAGTAGCCCTCCGCGTTGGGGCCGCAGATGCGCATGCCGGTGCGGCGCGCCAGCGCCGCGATCTCACGCTGCACGTCGACGCTGGCCCCGCCCTCCTCGGCGAATCCCGACGAGATGATGACGGCATGGCCGACGCCGGCGGCGGCACAGTCCTGGAGATTGGCGAGAACTTGTTTCGCCGGAATGGCGACGATGGCCACATCGATGGCCTCACCGATCGCCTTGATGGACGGATAACACCTCAGCCCAGCGAGCTCCGCATAGCTTGGATTAACCGGGAAGAGCTTGCCGGGATACTTGTTGCGCACCAGCATCTGGAAGAGACGCCCGCGGATTTTGGTGTGGTCCGACGATGCGCCGATGAGCGCGATGGAGCTCGGCGAGAAAAAACGATCGAGCTCGTGCTCGAGGCCTGGATGGCACTGCGCCTCGAGTGCCGCGCCCCCCTGCATCTGCGCGTCGTTCATGGGGCCGGCCTCCCAATGCGATGGCGCAACCCGCCTTGTTCGTTCGTTGCGGCGAACGATAGAGACGCCATATCGCGGTGGCAAGCAGGGCGCTGTCGCGCCCGAACGCTACTCCGCAGCCTGCCGGCGCGGCGCCATGAAGCCTCCGAGACGCTCGGCGATGATCGCTTCCGCCTCGCGGACGATACGGTGCACCAGCTCCTTGCAGGTGGGGATGTCGTGAATAAGTCCCTGCACCAGGCCGGCCGACCAGACGCCGTGGTCGGCATTGCCCTCCTGGTACACGACGCGCCCGCGCGTGCCGGCGACGAGCTCTTTCACCTGCTCGAAACTGGCGCCTTCCTTTTCGAGCGCCACGACCTTCTGGCTGACGGCATTCTTGGCGACACGCGCAGTGTTGCGCATGGTGCGGAAGATGAGGTCGGTGGCGCGCTCGTCATTGGCGACGAGCTGCTGCTTGATGTTCTCGTGGATGGGCGACTCCTTGGTGGCCATGAAGCGCGTGCCCATGTTGATGCCATCGGCGCCCAGCGCCAGCGCCGCCACCAGGCCGCGCGCATCGCCGAAGCCACCAGACGCGATCATCGGAATCTTGATCTTGTCGGCGGTGACCGGGATTAGGATGAGGTTCGGGATGTCATCCTCGCCCGGATGGCCGGCGCATTCGAAGCCGTCGATGGAGATGGCGTCGACGCCCATCTTCTGCGCCGAGACGGCGTGGCGGGCGGCCGTGCATTTGTGGATCACCTTGATGCCGTGCTTTTTGAAGTCGGCGAGGTGCTCCTCGGGGCGGTAGCCGGCCGTCTCGACGATTTTGACGCCGGACTCGATGATGGCGCGGCGATACTCGGCATAAGGCGGCGGCTTGATGGCCGGCAGGATCGTCAGGTTCACGCCGAAGGGCTTGTCGGTCATGCCACGACAGCGCTTCACCTCTTTCTCAAGGTCCTCCGGCGTCGGCTGGGTCAGCGCGGTGATGAAACCGAGCGCGCCCGCGTTGGCGACGCCCGCGACGAGGTCGGCCCGCCCAACCCATTGCATGCCGCCCTGGGTGATCGGGTGCTCGACGCCGAACATTTCGGTGAAACGTGTCCTCAACATGGGTGTCCGTCCTCCTGACCTGGCGCGATGCTAGCATTCGCCTCGCCTTGAGAACAACGCCGCGCGGGCAAGGGCCACGATGCGGTAAACGCGCCGTCCCGTGCGGGGCGGCACATCCTGCCCCCGCCAAGTGCGGCATGCTCGTCCACTAGCGTAATGCGCCTTCCCCATTTTTGAACAGCCGCTGGGCCGCGGACGATGCCGCACGGCCAGCCGATGGAGCTTGTCATGCGCGCCTGGCTTTCCGTCCTCCTCCTGCTGCTCGCCCTTCCGGCGTCCGCAGCCGAAGGCAAGCGTGTCGCCCTGGTAGCCGGCAATTCGGTCTACCAGTTCGTTCCCGTGCTGCCCAACCCGAGCAAGGACGCCACCGCCGTCGCCAAGGCGCTCGCCGCCGTCGGCTTCGACGTCACGCTGGCGACCGATCGCACCACCGCGAGCCTCAAGATCGATGTCGACAACTTCATCAAGGAGGTCGAGGAAGCCGGCCCCGGCGCGACGGCGGTTGTCTACTATGCCGGCCACGGCGTGCAGCTCGACGGTTCCAATTACATCCTGCCGGTTGACGCCAAGCTCGGCAAAGATCTCGAAGCCACCAAGGAAGCGGTGTCGCTCTCTGACATCCTGAAGCGGCTCGACGCCACGGGCGCGACCACCAAGATCGTCATCCTCGACGCCTGCCGCGACAACCCCTTCACAGGCGCTTGGGCGCCGGGCCTTGCGATGGTGGAGAACCGCGGCGCCGGCAAGGGCGAGAATGGTTTGGCGCGCGTCGAGTTCGAAGGGCGGCACGCTGGTGTCGTTCGCCACCGCGCCGGGCGCCACCGCGTCGGACGGCGCGGGCGACCACAGCCCCTACACCACCGCGTTCCTCAAGATGATGCAGGAGCCGGGCGTGCCGGCCGAGCAGGTGTTCAAGCGCGTGCGCGTCGCCGTCTATGACGCGACGAGCGGCGCCCAGACCCCGTGGGAAACGTCCTCGCTCACCACCAACTTCATGTTCGTGCCGGCCAAGGGCGGACAGGCGATCGGCTCGGCCATCGAGCAGGAGGCCTATGCCGGCAAGCTGAAGCCGACGCGTGCCGCCTTCCTCACCGTGGCGTTCGAGGAAGCGATCCGCGTGGCGCTTATCTGGGATACGCCCGATGTGTATCGCATCTTCCTCGACGCCTGGGGCGCTGACCCGCGCTCGGTCGCCATCCACCGCGGCCTGTCGCTGCGCCAGATGGAAACCGCGTGGCTGTTCGCCGTCACCGAAGGCACGCGGGAGGCTTACGACGCCTTCTTCGCGCTCTATCCTGGCGCGCATGCCGACGAGCTGCGCCGCCTGACGGTTGCGGCGCCGCGCCGCGGCGACCTGAAGACCGCCTCGATCTGCGTGCCGGAGCGCAATTCTCCGAAGCTGCCGCTCGGCAACCAGCCCCCGCAGAAGCGCACCGAACTGCCGCCGCAGCAGCCGCTCAACCAGCCGCCCGTCGAGATCGTGCCCGAGCGGCCGGTGCAGGTCATTCCCGAGCGGCCCATTCGCGTCGTCATCCCCGAGCGGCCGATCAAGGTCATTCCCGACCGACCCATCAAGGTCGACCCGGTTCCCGATCGGCCCAAGGTCGACCCCGTGCCGCCCGGCAGGGGCGAGACCGGCCCCGGCAAGCCGCCGAAGCGCCCAGGCGTCACCATCGGCACGCGCCCGACATTCGACCCCAACCTGGTGCGTACACCCAAGCGCTTCGTCGATCAGACTTCGAGCATCCCGAAGCGGGTGATCACCAATCCCGGCCTCAGCCGCGGCTCCTTCCAGCCCAACGGGGTCTCGGCGCAGCGCCTCCAGTCGGTGCAGCGCTTCCAGCCGGTGCAGCGCTTCCAGGGCATGTCGATGGGACGCGCGTCAAGCTTTGGCGGCGGACGCGGCTTCGGCGGACGGCTCCGCTGACCGCCAAAGGCCAAGCTCACGAACAATTCTGGCCATGGTGCGTTCCTACGCATCATGGCCAAATCGTCTGACGGCGGAGAGGACCGTGGCCAGAAGCTTGAGGTCGAGTTGACCGATCTCGAGCTTGCCGCCCTCGATCTCTACCGATCGCGCGGGTCCATGGCGCGGCACCTCTCTCGGCCGCAGGCCGCCGGCCAACTCCTGTCCCTGGCGCTGAAAGCGCAAGCGCGTCGACCCGCCCAGGAAGGCGGCATCCCGGTCGACCGGCTCAATGCCGCCAATGACGGATGACCGGCCAAGGCCGAGCCCCGGAAACCAAACGCCCTGACGTGAGTTAAACAATTATCGGGTCATCGCGGACACATTCATGCCCGTCGCCGCCATCGCCGTTCCGCCCGGTTTTTGGGACGTTCCCATCGAGGCCGCCGCCATCGGGGTGGCGCTGCGGCAAGCGCTGGCGATGCTGGTCCAGGCGCCGATCCCTGACCGCGTGAATCTCGCCCTGATCCGGCTCGGCGAGGGCGAGGCGATGTCGCCCTATTGGCGCCGCTACTACTAGGACCATCGGCCTCTTTTGAGACGGATGCGTGCTCTAGGTTGTGGGCCGCCAAGATGTCAGCCCGTGGCAGTCACAAAATGGTCATGCTTTGGGCAACCCCTGGTGGAGGGGTTGGTCTGAAGGGTCAGCGAGGGGCTCGCGGCCTGGGCGTGGGGAGAGTTGCCGTGGCGGTTTCATTGCATTCGGTGGTAACGCCGAAGACGCATTATTTGTTTGTGCAGATTGTCGCGACCGTGGGGCTGAACGGCCGGGGCGGCATGTCGGTGCGCGAGATTGCAGGGGAGCTGAAGATGGCTCCCGATATCGTGGCGCATTGCATTGCGCTGCATGTGCATCTCGAGCGCCAGACATGCCTCGCGATGCCGATACCGCTGCCCAAGGGCTACTGGGTGCCGGAGCCCGACGAGATCATCGACCGCGTCGTGCTCGAACCGCCGGGCGGACGCGCATGCGTTGGCTCCTACCGATACCCCTGACGTGAAGGTCAGGCGGAGCGCATCCGCCACGTGCGCGACGGCACGCGGCAGGCGTTTGCCGATGGCAGTGACTGGTTCCATATCCTGCGACTTTCAGCTGCGAGGCCGGGGGGGCCGTAAGGGCCCGCTGGCGCTGAAATCCCCCCAACGCCGGGGACGCGCCCGGCGTCCGGTCAGCCACCCCTGCCCGCGAGGCAGCGGCCGCTTTCCTGAGCGGCTGATGAACGCGCCGATGCCCGGAACCGCCTGCTTTTGCGGCCCGTGTGACGACACACGGCAAGCCGGCGCGGTTGCTGGTCTACTGACCATGGAACAAGGGCATCGCCGATGCCCCCTAAGACAAGGCCAGGAGACATCGATGTTCAACAAGTCAATCTTCACTGCGAGTGTGTTCGCGTTTGCGGTCGCCTTCGGCGCTACCGCGCAGGCTCAGGCCCCGGCCCAGGGCGGCGCCACCCGTCAGATCGTCGTTAAGTCGGCGAAGGACGCGGGTGCCGAGCAGGCCACCGGTTCGGTCGAGAAGCTGAAGCCGGGCGAGATCAAGCAGGCCCCGGCGGTCGTCGAGAAGCCGGCGGTTGTCGGCAAGCCGGTGGTCGTCGAGAAGCCGGTCGTCGCCGAGAAGTCGGTCGTCGTCGAGAAGCCGGTGGTTGCGGAGAAGCCGGTCGTCGTCGAGAAGCCGGCGGTCGTCGCCGAGAAGCCGGTCCTCGTCGAGAAGCCGGTGGTGGTCGAGAAGCCGGTTGTCGTGAAGCAGCCGCACTACGGCTACACGGGCTACGGCTATCGCTCGCACTACAACAAGCCGCACTGCAATCGCTACGGCTACTAAGCAACGCCACAGCGTCGCTGAAAATACAGCCCCTCTCGGCGCAAGCCGGGAGGGGTTTTTCGTTGGAGATCATGGATTTGCTGATCCTGATCGCAGTGGTGCATGAGGAATTGCGCGATTCTGCCCAAGCCCATGCGCCACGTGATTTTGAGCTTCCTCGACGAGATTGTTCATGTTATGTTCTCTCCAAGAATTGCAGAGAGAATCGCCATGGACCAGCCCCTGTTGACGATGACCAGCTACATCGTCGTGCCCTTTTCGGCCGGCCGGCACGGGGACCTCGTCCCAGGCCGAACCCAGAATCTCATCGACCGCAACCAGGCGGTTCTGGCGGCCGGCAAGATGAGCCGCTACCGCGCCGGCGTCCTGGTGCTGGAGCAGATGGCGGACCTCGAAGGCAGGCGATGGCCGGAGCCGAAGCTCGTCGCCGCCTTGGGCCGCGTGCCGCAAGACGTTCTCGACGCCTTGGAGCCGGGCGAGCGCCTGGCGGCCTGAGGAGGCGTCATGCCCGCGCTTGTCGCGGGCTTCCACGTCTTTTCCTACCCAGGAAGGCGTGGATGGCCGGGACAAGCCCGGCCAAGACGGCGGGAACTCAAGCCGCCATGCTGTAGGGGCCTCCGCGCTCGAGGGCGCGGCGATAGGCAGGGCGCGCCTGCAGACGCACCAGATAGGCGTCGAGATTGGGATAGCTCGCCAAGCGGCCGAAAGCCCGCGCCACTTCCATCACAAAACTGATCTGGATGTCGGCGCCGGTGAGATCGGAGCCCAACAGGAACGGCTTGTCGCCGAGGGCGCTGCCGATATGGCCCAGATGGTTGGCGATCTCGCTGTCGATGCGCGGCTTCAGCGGCGCGCCCCCCTCGCCAAGGCGGCGGGTGTAGAGCAGCAGCATCAGCGGCAGCATGCCGGACCCCTCGGCGTAGTGCATCCATTGCAAGTACTGAAGCGCCGCGTCGGTCCCCGGCTTCGGCTGCAGCCGGCCGCCGCCATGCCGGTCGAGCAGGTGCTGGATAATGGCGCCGGACTCGATGATCGTGCGCCCCTCGTCGACGACGACCGGCGACTTGCCGAGAGGATGGATCGCCTTGAGGTCGGGAGGCGCCAGGTTGGTGGTTGCGTCGCGCTGATAGGCCTTGATGACGTAAGCCACCCCCAACTCTTCGAGCGCCCACAGGACGCGTTGCGAGCGTGAATTGTTCAAATGATGGACAATGATCATGGTCGGCCCCTCCCCCGGCCATTGTGGCGCTGCTAGGGTGGACCGAGACGCGGGTGCTTGTCCAATCGCGCGGCCTCACGACGCCGCGAACTCGGCGCGAGCCCGAACGCAAAGGTCTTGATCATGAGCATAAGGACGCGCCGAGCATTGGCTGTCGCGGCGGTGCTTGCGATCACGATGGCGTTGACGCGGACGGCCTTGCCGCAGGGCGCGGCGAGCGAGAAGAGCGTCGTCAATTTCGAGAATTCTTGCGCCGCCCGCGTCCAGAAAGACCTGCAGGCCGCAATGGCGCGGTTGCACTCCTTCGAGGCGCGCCCCGACACATTCCGTGCCGTGGCCAAGAAGGACAAGCGTTGCGCCATCGCCTGGTGGGCCGGGGCCATGGTGGCGCGCGGCAACCCGCTCGGCGGCGATTTCGACGCCGATGCGCTCAAGAGCGGGCGTGCGCTGCTCGAGCGCGCAAAACGCCTCAAGGCGACGCCGCGCGAGCGTGCCTTCATCGACGCGCTCGCGGTCTATTATCGCGACTTTCCCAGCCAAGCCGAACGGACGCTGGCCTACGAGGCCGCCATGGAAAAGCTGGCGGCGGACTATCCAGCCGACGTCGAGGCCAGGATTTTCTACGCCTTGGCGATCCTCGAAACCGTCGATCTGTTCGACAAGACCTATGCGCGCCAATTGAAGGCCGGCGCTATCCTCGAAGCCATCTGGCGCGACCACCCGGAGCATCCGGGCGCGCCGCACTACCTCATCCACGCCTATGACTATGCGCCGTTGGCCGAGCGGGCGTTGTTGGCGGCGCGCCGCTACGCTGCCCTTGAGACGTCGTCGCCGCATGCGCGGCACATGCCGTCCCACATTTTCACCATGCTCGGCCTGTGGCGGGAGTTGATCGAGGCTAATCGCAAGGCGCATGCGGCGCTCCACGCGGCGCACGACGGCGCGGACAGCGACATTGGCAGCCTTCACGGCTTCGACTTCATCGCCTATGCGCGGCTTCAGCTTGCCGACGACGAAGAGGTCATGGCCGGCACCAAGGCGCTCAAAGAGCGGGGCAAGTCCCCGTCGCTGATCGAGGCGCGATATGTGCTCGAACGCGCCGCCTGGATAGAGGGCGCGGCCCTCGCCGCGCCCTCTGAGGAGTTGGTGGCGAGCGCCCACGTCGCCTTCGTCCGGGCTCTCGCGCAGGCGCGGCTGCGAGACGTGAAGCAGGCGCGGCAAGAGACGCAGGTTCTCGGCGCCTTGTTGCCGGCGGTCCAGAAGGGGGAAGGCGCCTATTGGGCCAGTCTCGTCGATATCTATGCAAGCGCCGCCGACGCCTGGATCGCCGAGGCCGAAGGCCGGGCCGAGGATGCGCACGACAAGATGGCGGCCGCCGCCGACGCCGACGATGCGCGCGAGAAGCACATCTATCTCGAGAACAAGCTCGTGCCGATGCGCGAGCTTCTGGGCGAACTTCTCCTGCAGCAGCAACGGCCGGCCGAAGCGCTCGCGGCCTTCGAGGCGTCCCTCAAGGCCTCGCCCAACCGCTTCCGCGGCTTTCTCGGCGCCGCCCGCGCCGCCAAGGCGGCAGGCGACGATGCCAAGGCGCGGCAATGGTACGGCAAGCTTCTCGAACTCGTCGGCGAGCGCAACGGACGGGCGGAGATCGCCGAAGCGCTGGCCTTCGTGGGAGGCAAGTAAGGCGCGCGATGGACGGCCCGGCGGTCGAAGACGCAGACCTCGCTGACGCCCTCGGCAAGCTTGCGTGCAGGATCATAGGGGGCGGATCGACGGTCGCCGATCTGCGCCGTCTGTCCGGCGGCGCCAGCAAGGAAACATGGGCCTTCACGGTCGATGCCGGCGACCGCGGCGTGCCGCTGATCCTCCGCCGCTCGCCCCCTGGCCAGCCACAGTCCGAGACACAAATACCGGTCGAGCTCGAGGCCCGCCTGATGCAGCTTGCCGGCGCCGCCGGCGTCCCCTCCCCGCCCGTGCTCCACGTGTTGCAGCCCGACGACGGTGTTGGCCACGGCTTCGTCATGCGCCGCGTCGAGGGCGAGACGCTTGGCGGGCGCATCGTGCGCGACGCCGCCTTCGCGGCGGTGAGGCCAAGGCTCGCCCGGCAATGCGGCGAGACGCTCGCCCGCATTCACGCCCTCGATCCCGGCGCCGCACCGGGCCTGCAAGCCCGGTGGGCGCCCGAGCAGGTCGATCGCCTTGCGGCCGCATATCACAGCGAGCGCTGGCCGCGGCCGATCTTCGCGCTTGCGCTACGCTGGCTTTCCGAGCATGCGCCGCCGCCCGGCGCGGCGCCACGCCTGCTGCACGGCGACTTCCGCAACGGGAACCTGATCATCGGCCCGGAAGGGTTGCGCGCCGTGCTTGACTGGGAAGTGGCGCATCTCGGCGATCCGATGCAGGATCTCGCCTGGATCTGCGTGAATTCTTGGCGCTTCGGCGCCGTCGACCTGCCGGTCGGCGGCTTCGGCACGCGCGAGGACCTGTTCGCGGGCTACGAAGCCGCTGGCGGCGGTCGTGTCGATCCCGCGCGGGTTCACTATTGGGAGGTGTTCGGCACGCTGCGTTGGGGCTGGATTTGCTCCAGCGCGACCGCGCGCTTCCGCGCCGGGGTCGATCGATCGGTCGAACGGCCGATGATCGCGCGACGCACCTCCGAGACGGAGATCGATCTCCTCAATCTGCTGGCCCCGATGGACGAGGAACGCTGATGCAAGACCCACCGCACCCGGCCGAGATCCTCGCGCCCGTCGTGGCCTTCCTGCGCACGATCGTGCCGCGGCTCGAAGGGCACGATGCCTTCCAGATGCGCGTCGCCGTGAGCGCGCTGGAACTCGTCGCCCGGGAGCTCACGCTCGCGCCGGCAAGCGACGCGGCCGAGCATGGCCGTCTTGTCGCCCTCCTCGGCCATGACGGACCGCTTGCCGACCTCAACGGCGAGCTTGCCGAGCGTCTCGCCGACGGCAAGCTCGATGCGAGCTCGCCTCATGTGAAGGAGCACCTGTGGGCGTCGGTGATGGCGAAGCTCGCCGTCGACCAGCCCCGCTATGTGAGCTACCAGCGCGCGCTTGGCGCGCAAAAGAAGCCCGAGTAAGAGGAGCGCCCCCGTGGACTTCAACCTGCCGCCGGATCTCGTTGCCTATCTCGCCGAGCTCGACCGCTTCATCGAAGCGGAGATCAAGCCGCTCGAGCAG
This sequence comes from uncultured Alphaproteobacteria bacterium, assembly GCA_963812775.1. GTDB lineage: Bacteria > Pseudomonadota > Alphaproteobacteria > Rhizobiales > Beijerinckiaceae > CAWEWH01. The sequence goes on along the minus strand of CAWEWH010000007.1, from coordinate 397,371 downwards.
CAGGATGACAATATCCGCTTCTTCGATCACCGCCGCGAATACGCGCGCACCGATTGGGACAGGGGGGGCCTGCCGCGCGACGAATGGGAGGAGCTGCTCGCCGAGGCGAAGCGGCGGGCCGACAAGGCGGGCCATTTCAAGTTCGGCTGGCCGAAGGCGCTCGGCGGCAAGGGCGGCTCCAACCTGTGGATGGCGGTGATCCGCGAGCATCTCGCCGCCAAGGGCCTTGGCCTGCACAACGACCTGCAGAACGAGCATTCCATCGTCGGCAACAGCCCCTTCGTGCTGATGTTCAGCGAATTCGCGACACCGGAACAAAAGGGGCGCTATCTGCAGCCCCTGCTGGACGGCCGCATGAGGACGACCTTCGGGTTGACCGAGCCCAATCACGGCTCCGATGCCACCTTCATGGAGACGCGCGCCGTGCCGCAGAGCCGCGACGGCAAGGCCGGCTGGCTGATCAACGGCGAGAAGATGTGGACGACCGGCATGCACAAGGCGACGCACTGCGCGCTCTTCGCGCGCACCAGTGGCAATGACGGCGAGGCGCGCGGCATCACCTGCTTGTGCGTGCCCGCCGACGCGCCCGGCGTGAAGATCGAGCAGTATATGTGGACCTTCAACATGCCGACCGACCATCCGCGCGTCAGCTTCACCGATGTGTGGGTGCCCGAGGAGGCGCTGTGGGGCGAAGTCGGGCGCGGCCTGGGCCTGGGACAGAGCTTCGTCCACCAGAACCGCATCCGCCAAGCCGCCTCCTCGCTCGGCGCCGCGGTGTTCTGCATTGAGGAGAGCGTGAAGTATGCCCGCGCCCGCAAGCCGTTCGGGAAGCCGCTGTCCGACAATCAGGCGATCCAGTGGCCGCTCGTCGAGCTCGCCACGCAGGCCGAGATGCTGCGGCTCTTGATCCGCAAGACGGCGTGGGAGATGGACCAGATGCCGCATCCGGAGATCGAGCGGCGCATCTCCGACCGGGTGTCCATGTGCAATTACTGGGGCAATCGCATGGTGTGCGAGGCGGCCGACCGGGCCATGCAGGTGCACGGCGGTATCGGCTATTCGCGCCACAAGCCGTTCGAGCACATCTATCGGCACCACCGCCGCTACCGCATCACCGAAGGGTCAGAGGAGATCCAGATGCGAAAGGTAGCGGCGTTCTTGTTCGGCTATGCCGGGCCGAAACGGGCCGCTTTCGACAAGAACACGGCCTGAAGGGCCCTGCGGGGCCGTCTCGCTTCGCTTGCACGGTTTGTTGGCACAAACCGTGCAAGGCTTGAGGCATGCATCGCCGAGTAAAGACGATCGCCAACAGGGAGCCTTTCGCCACGGGGAGCGAGGGCAGCGTCACCTTGCGCTGTCATTTCGAACAACTTCCACGGAGGCCAAGATGCGCCTATGGCTTGCCGCCCTGGCGGCGGTGCTATTGCTGACACCCGTCGGGGCTCACGAGCTCCACGAGGGACCGCAGGAGCACGTCAATTACAGCAACTGGAAAAATAAGGCCGATCACGGCTGCTGCAATAATCACGACTGCCGGCCGATCGCCGACGCGGATGTCGTCATGTCGACCAAGACGGAGGTCCGGGTCGAGGGCGAGTGGTGCCCGGTGCTCGCGCACCACTACCTCAAGACCGGCAACGCTCCGGACTGGAGCAGCGCCCATGTCTGCGTCCAGAAGACCTTCATCAACGGCGTCGAGATCAAGCCGCCCGGCTCGCCCTGCCAGCGTCTTCTGTGCTTTCAGCCCAAGCCGCTGTTCTAGTGTGCCGAACTTGAAGTTCGCTACCAGGACCTGCGAATTTCGGAATCGCGACACTAGCCTGGCCTAGGCAATCGCCCCACGGCGGGGGGACATTTGTCCAATCGGCCCCCCACGGCGGGGGCAGACATTTGTCCAATCGGCCCCTACGGCGGGGGCCGACATTTGTCCAATCGGCCCCCACGGCGGGGGCAGACATTTGTCAATGAATCGGAAACTCCTGCGGCGCATTCTTCATGCAAGGACGAACCTGGGAGGAGCCGATGCAGTTCAAGGACGCATCCCCCATCCACGCGTTGCTTCACGCCCGTGTCCAGTTGCGTCGGCGCCAGAAGCAGTATGAGCAGCTCCGCAATTCCGGCCAGCCGACCCAGGCGATTGAGTTCCTGCTGCGCCAGACCATGGCATCCATCGTGGCCTTGACCGCGCAAGCCGGCGCCGGCCAGCCCCGCCAGGCTGCCTCCCCGCCGCATCGCCTCAGCCGCTATGCCCACGCTCACGCCCGCGCGCTCGCCCGGCGTGAAGCCCGGCGCCGCCCGGCCTGAAGCACCCTCCCGACACCCGCCCGTATCGCCGCCGCCCGCCGGCGGTCCGTCCCTGTCCGCTCCTGTTGGACTCAGTTTGGTAGCAGAATGGACGCGGCTAGCTCCCGATCTGTACCTGCCGTTGCGTGCAACGTTGCGCGCAACATTGCGTTGGGACACAACGCAACGCTTACGCAATAGCCCTGGGAAGCACGCTGGCGGCCAGCGTTGCCGGCGTGTTGTTCAACCATGGCTTCCCGAGTGCGTATGGCCTCCTCCGCAAGCGCCAGCATGTCCCATTCCTCGGCCGCTTCTTTCTGGCTACGAGGAGCCTGCGCGACGGCATCAAGCCTCGCCGCAGCGAGATGGCCCGGGCTTTTCATGCTTCGACGACTGGTCATTTATTCCATCATCGTCGGCGCGGCTGCCTCGTTGGCCGCATCGTCAGGCGCTGGTGAACACCGACACGTTGTTGCCAAGCGATTTTTGCATGGGCCGTGCAGCTTGCTGGCAGGCAAGCCGTGCATTTCATCAACGTGCAACGCCTTTCACCACGGCCTCTGTTTTCCCGACATCGACTATCCCTACAGTGAAAACCTGCAAGTGACGATCCAGAGCCAGCCCTCGCAACATGAAGCGGCGAGGTATCGCAAGCCCGATCACGATCTCAATACCATCGGCGATCTGTTCGCGGCGCTGCGTTCCTGCTGGTCGCCGCCACCTGCGCATGCCGCACAAGAGGGCATGCAGATGTCCGTGCTGTTTAGTTTCAGGAAGTCCGGCTCGATCATCGCACCCCCGCGCGTAACGTTCGTCACGCGGGGCGCGTCGGCGGATACCCGAAATGCGTATTTGAAGACGATCAACGCGTCGCTCAGTGGTTGCGCGCCGTTCACGTTCACGGCTGGGCTCGGCGGCGCCATCGCCGGGCGTCCGATCATGGTCCGCTATGTTGAAAATCGCGGGTTGGAGAAGAAGTCAGGCGCGGAGTGAGACTAGAATGGCTCGGATGCGGACTTCAAAAGGTCTAAGCTCTCGCCGCCGGCTCGTTCGGCAATGCCGCTGTCGGGTTCTCATTGGATGGCTGCAAGTCCGCTGACGCCACCCTGCCCCCGCCGCCCTCGGTCCTGCCCTAACCTTCCCGGATGTAGTTCCCCGCCTCGAACACGACGGGTGGTGCGGCCGGATCAAAACTCACGCCGATAGGTTCGCGCCCCGCCGCGAGCGCATCGAGCTGGTCGGCGAGCATGCGCCGGATCATGACAATGCCGCGGTCGCTCTGCGCGAAGTGCTCCTCCGAATGGACGGTGATCGCCCCCTGGCCGACCTGCGCCTCGTAGTCGCCGGGGTGGCGCTGGTGCTCCTCCTCGGTCATGTCCCACCAGTATTTTCCGTTGAACGTCGAGCGCATGCGGCCGAGATCGCCCGCTTGTTTGACGCGGCCCGCGACGTAGATGCGAAACGACGTGTCGTCGATCGGCAGCACCCAGCCGATCGATTCCACGCGTGCGATATTGCGCGACGCGCGGATTGGGCACGACGCGCAGCGTCGGGATCGCGGCCTCGGTCACGCGGTAGAACGTCTTCCCGTCGTCCGTCTTGCGCGTGGAGCGCACCGTGACGCCGCGCGCCGACATCGAGAACTCGACCTTGGGCATCGACGCCATCGCGAGCGTGAACTGCGCGCCGGAGAACGAGGCGTGCAGCACCGGCACGTGGAACGGGTCCACGACGTTCTCGTAGTGCTGCAGCCAGTTGCACGGAATGATCGCCGGCCCGCCGCCGCCGAGCGAAGAGTCGTCCGCCTCGACGAACTCGCCCTCGTCCATCACCTCGAGGCACTCGTAGGCCGGCAGCACCGGCTTGCGGTCCGGCGGCCCCATATAGGCAAAGACGAGCCCGTAGCGCTCCTCGACCGGATACCAGGGCTGGCGCACTTTTTCGCGGAAGAGGCCGCCTTCCGGCTCGCACGGCTGCTCGAGGCAACGGCCTTGCGTGTCGAACAGCCAGCCGTGGTAGCAGCAGCGGATGCCGCGCTCCTCGACCTTGCCGTAATAGAGCGTGGTGCCGCGATGACAGCAGCGCGCGTGCACGAGGCCCGCGTTGCCGGCGCCGTCGCGGAAGAGGATCAGGTCTTCGCCGAGCGCCTTGACGGGCCGCGGCGTGGCGGTCGCGTGCGACGCGAGGCCGACCGGATGCCAGTAGCGGCGCAGCAACTCGCCCATCGGCGTGCCGCGGTCGACCGCGACGAGCTCCCTCTTGTAGGCGGGCTGACGGACCTCGTAGGCCGTGCCCTCGTCGCGACGCTGCGGCTCGATCACGTTCATCACGTCCCTCCCTCGGCGCTCTCCCCTTGGCGTCGCTTGGACGAAGCCATGGGCGCGAAAATTAGCGATCGGCGAGCTCGCTTCTATCTCGTAAGTTTCAACCTGCCGAAAGACGAACCCCTAAAGATTGCGCCACAAGAAGCGCGGTTGTGACGGACGGTATGGCTAGGAGACCGAGACCTGCCACGAAAAAGGTCGCAGCGAAGAGACGGCTCACTGGCTTGATTTCCGCTTCGCTAACATAGAGCCCTCGCATGATTATGGCCTTCTCATCGTCCTCATGGATATTTGCCGGGTAGAGGATATCTCGGTCCCTTGCCGCTCTTCTCAACGTGGCAAGCGCAAACGTGCCGCGCTCTTCCGCAATGTATTCAGTCGCTCGACCATACTTCCTGATGAGCGCCGGGCAGCTCACTTGGTAGACTGTGGAACCAAGCCCGAGAATGACAAGTCCAAAGAACAAGAAGTGCAGTCGAATGCCGTGAAGCGTGCTGACAAACGCAGGGAATCCTGATGGGGGAGGCTCTAAGTGGAAGCTCCCGAGAATCTGCGTGACATTCTCATTGAAGAGGATCAGGTACCCGATGAACGGCATAATCGCCGATGCTCGTACAAGCCATGAGTTCCCTACCGCGCGAAGTGCGCCCCAATGAGGCGCGACCGCTCGAACCCGCTCGGACAAAGCAATCATTCTCGGCCCCCGACTCCGACCACAAAACGTGAGTGCCGGGCGTTGGCAAGTCAATGCTCATGCTAGCCTAGGTTGCGGCTCGTCTATGCGGCTTTCCGCTTGCCGACGATCTTCCAGCGCCAAGCACATTCGCTTCGTCTCGACCGTGCTGACGAGGTGATCGAGTAAGGGCGTTGTGCCAGACGGCGGTGGCCGATCTGCTGCGCCGAGTGCGGCGGCTCCCTTCACGTCAGGGTCATGGGCGATCAGCGCGGGCCGGCAGAGCGTGAGGCAAGCAAAAGCAAAAGCCCCCGCGTTTCGTAAAGCGCAGGGGCTTCAGTTGCCTCGGTACCCAACTCTTTGACGGCGTGACCGGGGAGACCACGCCGCAGCTCCCTCCCCTTAGGTCGAGCTTTGCAGTAACGTAGGCGAAGCAGGGCTGTTTTGCGGCGCACCTAAGGCCCATTGATGAAGAAGTCGCGCAAGAGTGGCGGCACTACAGCCGAGCCAACTCCGTGGTCCGTCCACATGATGTGTAGCAAGCTGACCTGCCTCGCTCAGTCGAGGCGCCACCTTGCGTGCCACGTCTCGCCGCGCTGTTCGCGCTCCGTGCGCTCGGCGCGTTGACCGGCAAGTGCTTAAACCGTAAGGAATTCAAGCGTGGAGACGTGGCCGAGAGGCTGAAGGCGGCGGTTTGCTAAACCGTTATACGCTCAAAAGGCGTATCGAGGGTTCGAATCCCCTCCGTCTCCGCCAATGCGCTCGTATAAGTGTCTGAACAAATTATGTAATTCAATACTCACATTGCATCTACCCCAACACATACCCCTACGGGCGGCAGTGCGCATTAGGTCGGGTCACCATGAACCTTCCTCGATACGTCTAGCAGCAGCGCTCGCTGGGTTCTTGATCTTCAGCCACGCGGTCAGTCCCACGGGATCGTCGCGCTCCAAACCGGGAGGCCATCCCTAGGCAAAAGAGAAGGCGCCCAGCCCGGCGCCCCGGTAGCGATGGGCCCCTGCCGCCGTAGAATCCCCCGTGCCGCTTCTCTATGGCCCGTCCACGATTTCATGCTGTTGCCGCACCTCGTAGAGGAGGGCACGCGCCCGTGACCAGCAAGAGGATGGGACGTTACCCCCCGCCCCCGTAATGGCCCTCACTTCCCAGGGATCGCTACCTCCCAACCCGCGCCACAGCGTCACCGCAATAGCGCTGCGACAATCCCCCAGGCTCTGTAGGTCCCTAAGTATCATCGCCTCGATCTCCCGACGGCCTTTGCGCGGCTTATTCACTTGTTCGCTATTGCCTCTGCGCCGCCGCCATTCCCGCAAGAACCCACCGGGATTCGATAGCCACCGTTACGATCAGGACGCGTTGCATTCCGTCTTGTCGAACCTCGATAGCAAAAGTTCGGCTTCCCATCATCCGAGCTCCCCTCTCGACAAAGATCCGCAGCGGATTCTATCGCCTCCGTCTCGGCCGCATTTAGGTCCAGGAGATCGAGCCTCTCCTCATCTGTGGCGAGAGCGCGACCTTCTCGCAGGTCAAAATAAAATCGTGGCATTGCCAACTTCGCTTGTTCTCTCTTCGGGCTGCGGCTCGCCCGCTCGGTTGCTTCCGTAGACATCGGCGTCGCGTTTCATTTCATCACGAACCATGGCGACGAAGTCGTCGGCCAGTCGCTTGGAGGGTGAAGCATCAGGGTCGAACGCGGGGTGCAATCTTGGAGCGTAACGAGCAAAGCCGGCGGTCCTTAAAGGCGGGAGCACGACTTCGTCTCAGCGGCCCGCACCCAAACGTCGTTGCTGCCGACGATGCGGAGAACGCTACGCCTCAACTCGCGTCGAGTCACTGGGGAGCTTACTCAAGTGCCACCGCCGGCTCAGTTGCATCTTAAAGCTCAACCAACTGTGCGATTCGTCTCACGCCCGCTGGAACTTTGGCGCGCTACCGGCGTTGCCGTTTCCCGACGTCGGCAGCGCACGTCCTTGCGGGTTGAAGTCCACTCGCCAGATCTCTTGCGGACACTCCAAAGGCTCCCATGCACCGACCTGATGTGCCCGAACGAGCCCCGTGAGGCCATGCCGCACTATCCACCATACATGACGACAGTGGTAGGCGCGCATAGTGTTCCGCGTTGGTATGAAGCGTTGGACCGACTCGTCGCGTTAGGGCAACTTGCTGAAGGCGATTTCGCGGATGCCCAGCTGCGGGCCACGCAGGCAGCCATCCTGGAGCAGGAGATTGCCGGTATCGATCTCATCACCGGTGGTGAGATGCACCGGCGCAGGCACAACCGACACGCTCCTCCCAATGCCATGCTCAATCATTTTTGGCAGAAGATCCCGTCTTTCCAAGGCGAAACGCGTCCGAAGCCGATCACGCCGTATGACCCGAATGTTTTTCACCCCGCGGCTATTTGTAGAGGACCTATACCGGACAACGTCGATCTGGGACTCGTGGACGAGTTCAAGACCGTTTCGTCGTTTGCGAACAAGCCGGTGAAAATTACCATGACAGGGCCGCACCTTCTTGCAGCGGTGGCTTATGACGAATATTACAATGACACGTTTAGAATGATTGGTGACTTCGGGAAGCTCTTGCATCAAAACTTGAAACGCCTAGCAGCAGCTGGATGCAAACATATTCAGCTCGACGAGCCTTACTTCACTCCGGCAAGTCACGAAGAGGTCAAAACTGCGGTTGACGCGATCAACCTCGCGCTCGAAGGCCTACCCAGCGACGTTCACGTAATGGTGCACATTTGCCAGGGCAATTACGCCGTGGGACCTGACTATGACGGGCAGATTGGCCACAGGTATTTCGACCGCGGTGAGTACAAAGCCGAGCTTGTGAGCAAGATCGAGTGCGATGGCTTTTTGATCGAGCACGATATGACTCCGCACTACGAGAGCTGTCTCGGCGAGAAGCAGCTGGCGGTAGGCGCCATTGATGTCCAATCGCCCAATATTGAGACCAGCGAGCAAGTGGTTGAGCGTATCAAGGTGCATCGCTGGCTCGCACCCGGGCAGACACTCATTACAAGCTCCTGCGGCTTCAATCACCTCCCCAGACACATTGCCTTAGGCAAGCTGCGGGCGATGACTGATGCCAAGGCGATTCTCACCGGAACAGGCAGCGACAAAAACGTCCATGAACGTCGGTGAAAGTAAATCCCGCGCGGAGCTTTCTAAAAATCGTATCCGGCTCGCCGAAGCCGCCGGTGGGATCGTCGCTTTCGACTACGATTTCACGACCCATCGGTGGGGATGGGGCGGAGCGGCTGCTGAGCTTCTAGGGGTTGAGCCAAAAAAAAGGGTATCTTGGAACATCGACGAATGGCAACGCACTGTCTTCGTAGATGACATCCCGAAGATCGGCGCCGCGATTGAGGCCGCTAAGGATACCGGTAATTTCTATGTCGAGTTCCGCGTGCGGCGGTTGGACGGCAGATTTCACTGGGTTGCAGGAAAAGGACAGGTTTCTTCGGGACCTAGTTCACGTTTGTCACTGCGGGGAATCTGTTACGAGATCGGCGAACGGAAGGATCTTGAGGCCCGGCTGCTTTCAGTGAATGAGACGCTGGAGGCGCGGGTTGCCGAACTGCGCGAGGAAGCGCGAGCGCTTGAAGTGCTCAATCAAACCGGAATTGCAGTCGGCGCGGAGCTTGACCTTGAACGTTTGGTTCAGAGGGTAACCGACGCTGGTGTTGAACTTAGCGGCGCCGAATTTGGAGCCTTTTTTTACAACGTTCTGCGGCCTGACGGCGAAGCATATACTCTTTACACGCTTTCCGGCGCGGCTCGTGAAGCGTTTGAGAAATTTCCAATGCCACGCAACACGGCTATTTTTGAGCCGACTTTCCGGGGAACCGGCCCACTGCGTTCCGCCGACATTCTTGCGGACCCGCGATACGGCAAAAGCGCCCCCTACCATGGCATGCCACCGGGACACCTGCCGGTGCGCAGCTATCTCGCAGTGCCGGTCCACTCTCGTGGCGGAGAGGTATTGGGCGGTCTATTCTTCGGCCATGCGCAGCCCGGAATTTTTTCAGCCCGCGCAGAGCGAATCCTGCTGGGACTAGCCGCCCAGGCGGCTGTCGCCATCGACAATTCCCGGCTGTACCAGACTAGCAGGGTGGAAATCGCCGCCAGAACAGAGGCAGAAGTAAAGCTTCAAGAAGTTAATAGGAAGTTGGAAGCCCGAGCCGAAGAACGCGCGAAACAGCTGTCCGCCAGCGTGATGAAGCTAGAAGAAAGTGAGCGCCAGTTTCGGATCCTCGTGGAAGGGGTCATAGACTACGCGATTTATATGCTCGACCCCTCCGGGACCATCGTGAGTTGGAACCCCGGCGCTGAGAGGATCAAGGGCTATTCGCGCGAAGAGGCCGTCGGTTCACATTTTTCCCGGTTTTATACCGAAGAGGACCGTGGGAACGGCGTACCATGGAATGCGCTTAACACCGCCGAACGACTCGGAAAATACGAGGCTGAAGGCTGGAGGGTCCGTAAGGACGGCACGCAGCTGTGGGCGTCTATCGTCATCAATGCGATCCGGGGCAGCGACGGCAAAGTGATCGGATTTGCAAAGGTCACTCGTGACCTGACTGAGCGTAGGGCGATGGAGGAACGTTCGCGCCAGTCTCAAAAAATGGAAGGCATAGGTCAGCTTACCGGCGGCGTCGCCCACGATTTCAACAATCTTCTGACAATTGTGATCGGCAACCTCGAAGCGCTCCAGCGCCACTTGCAGGATAGCAGCCCCGATATCGGAACCCTTCGGCGTTCTGTAGAAAATGCCATGCGCGGCGCGCGGCGCGGTGAATCTCTCACCCAGCGCCTGCTGGCGTTCTCGCGGCAACAGCCACTCGATCCCAAATCCGTCGATGTCGGGCGCCTTGTCACCGGCATGTCCGATCTATTGCGCAGAACGCTCGGCGAGCATGTGTCGGTCGAGACCGTCCTTGCCGGGGGACTGTGGCGGGCGCACGCCGATCCGAACCAACTCGAAGTAGCTGTTTTAAATCTCGCCGTTAACGCGCGGGATGCAATGCGCTCCGGCGGGAAGCTCACGGTTGAAACCGCCAATATGCATCTCGACGAGCGCTACGCTGCTACCCAAGCCGAAGTGCTTCCCGGCCAATATGTAATGCTCGCCGTAACCGACAACGGTACGGGGATGCCATCCGATGTGAAAGCAAGAGCGTTCGATCCATTTTTCACCACCAAAGATATCGGTCAGGGGACTGGTCTCGGTCTGTCTCAGGTGTACGGTTTCGTAAAGCAATCGCGTGGCCATGTGAAGATTTACAGCGAGGTTGGCGAAGGAACTACCGTGAAAATCTATCTGCCGCGCTTTCATGCGCAAGCCGAGGAGGTCACGGAGGAAACTGTTCGCCCAGTCGTCCGTGGCACAAGGCATGAAACTATACTTGTCGTGGAAGATGACGAGGATGTCAGGACGTATTCGACAGATACACTGCGCGATCTGGGATATATTGTTCTCGAAGCGCCGTCGGGACTTGCTGCCTTGAAAATTCTTGAGAGCCATCCAGACGTTTCGATCTTGTTTACGGACATTGGGCTCCCTGGTGGGATGAACGGCAGGCAGCTGGCGGACGAGGTCCGGAAGCAGCGTCCAGATCTCAAAGTGCTTTTCACCACTGGCTATGCTCGGAATGCCATTGTGCACGAGGGGAGGCTTGATCCGGGCGTAGAACTGTTGACCAAGCCGTTCACCCAGGCCGCGCTGAGCGAGAAGCTGCGGGACATTCTCGACGCGAAAGCGACGCCTGCGCGTGTCCTTGTTGTTGAGGACGAAGTTCTAATTCAAATGTTGGCCGTGGAATACCTCGAAGACGCAGGTTTAAAGGTGGACACGGCAGCCTCAGCAGCCGATGCGATGAACAAGTTGCGTCTCATCCCGGGCGGCGTCGATGCCGTGATTATCGACCTGGGTCTGCCTGATGGCAAAGGCGACTTGCTGGTGCGCGAAATTAGGGGAATGTATCCGTCGCTTCCCGTCATCATCGCCAGCGGCCAAAACGAGGGCGACGTGCGCGCGCTGCTCAGAGCGCCCTCGACCGTGTTCGTTAGAAAACCCTACACGTCGGAGGAGCTCCGCTCGGCAGTGCGCTCGGTCGGTATTCGGTGCTAGAGCCCAAGAATGCCGACATTCCGAAGGCACCGATTTTGTCTCAAAATGGCGGTTCGATTAGTGAGGCTGCGACGGCCACGAACTCCCCAACATGACTAACACAACACTCAGGTAGATGCTGTGCCGCAGCATTGCTGGCCACGACAATCAAGAACACGCCCCATGCGATCCGCTTGCTCGATTTCCTCATTCGCCCGTCGCTTTCCGGTATTTGTCCGCCTCTAGCAGCGTCGGCAGCTTGGCGATGTTGGCCGCTATGCGCCGCGCCTCGTCATGCGTGAGCCGGTTCATGACGCTGCGACGTGACTCGTTTTCGTCGCCCTCGAAATAGACGTAGGTCAACGCCTGCCCGCCGGCATCCTTGATGACAAAGCTTTCCTTGTTCTCGTCAACGGACCATGGCGGTGGGAAACGGCGGGTCATCCTACATTCTAGCCATGGATCGCAAGCAGGCCATCCAGCTATTCGCCGTCTCTGCCTTTGTCGGGCTGCTGGCAGGCGCCAACGTTCAACAACACACCGCTCGTGCTGGCGTCCGCGATAACGAGTGCATCTCTTCCAATATGTTGCGTCGGTAGCTGCGCGACATGGGCCAAGCCACAGACAGGGTCAATGCTCTAGGCAAGCGCCCGTGAGACAATTGCCTCAGCGCGATTTTGCATTTGCTCACAGGAACTTCCGGCGCGCTATTCGGTTCGGTCCGTGTGATGAATAGCGATCAGATGCGAGAGCGAGCACGACGATGTAGAGCTAGGGCCGAAAGCGTGCTCGACAGTCACTCCAAAGCAATGCTGATCCAGACGGCTGAGATTTGGGAGGCGGCGGCTGAACGGTACGACCGGCTGGGCTCCCTGGGCCAGGCCTGGTTAGACAAGGAAACCAAGGGTCCTCTCGGGCCCGCTACTGACGAGGAAAACGACCCTTGAGGACTCGGGGAAGGGTTTCCGGCCGTCCGAGATGGGTGCAGCCCGTAGAGAGTTCGGTCGGGCCGATAACCCGGAATAAATTGGCTGGGCGAATCTGGCTCAAATCAGTCAATTGTGCCGGGGTGAGCAGCCGATGAACCTGTTCGAGGAGAGACTGCTCTTATCTGTCGCGGCATTTGCGGCGTTCGCGGCGGGCGGCGAAGCTGATTTCCCTGCTGGCTTCGTGCTCCGCGCCGACGAGGTGAGCGAATGAAAAGGCAAGAGGTGCGTCTATTCCCGCCGCACGCTAATCCGCCACTGATCGGCCGGCCCGATCTCTAGCTCCTTGATCGCCTTCGCCCTGGCTCCTCCCTCATCGCCGGCGTCAACGACAAAACCGATCCACGTTGCCTTGCTCTTCAAGATGTAGACAGCCCAGCGTCTGGGCTCGGCGCCGGCGGGGGCCGCCTTCTTGCGCGGCTTCTTCATTCGCCCTCGGCCTGGTGGTACTTCTCCGCATCGATGATGGGTCTTGGCGACGGCGAGTTCCCCGCATGGCGACGCGCTGCCTCGACCGCCAGCTGAAGCGCCTCAGGGGTATGGTCGCTGAAAACACATAGCGAGGGGCACTTGTATCGGCATCGTCAGTCCACAAGCAGATTAGGCCGTGGCTCAGGGTGACGCGCCACTTCACGTTGCCCACCAGTGCATCGCCAATAATTTCTTGCTCGGGCATGGCCATAACCAAGGCAGAACCAGAAGCTTGGCCAAAGGTTTCGTTCGAGCTGATGGACGCTCAGCACCACACTCGCCGATCTATTCCCGCGCTGCGGCAACGCGCTGCGGTTGGTGGCGGCGTCTAAGGGAGAGCGCCATACTGCGAGACCTTGCGGCGTTCCCGCCCCCTGCGGACCGCAAGGTGACGGCCACCAGGAATCCGCAGTCCCCATTTGCACGCCTGGCGACCATGGCCCCTTCCGCGAGACCGGGAGGGGCCTTAGCTTTCGCGCGCCGGGGCTCAGCCAACATCGTAGCAAGCTTGGCAGCCATCGCTTTGACCGAACCGCCCGACCGACGATAGTTTTTCCCGGTCGCCACAAGGCTGTCCGGCCAAAAAGGCTATCCAGCCGCGGCCGGACGCGAGCTCGGTGTTGCGTCAGATCCCAGATCACACTTTATTAAGTCTGTGCACGGAGGCGTTCGATGGGGAGGAGCGTAGTTAGTGGTCGCCCGGGCTGCATTCATCGCTGCGCACGCGAGGGCCGGCTTGCTTGGCGCGTTCACGCGTCCGCGCGGTGCTGACCCGCTGGCTTTCGGGCATCCAGCCAGCCCGGGCCCCTCCCTAGCTCTCGGCGACACCTTGCTTTTTCGGCTGTGAACCATTCGTCGATCCGAGCGTGGAACCGCGGGTTTTCCTCCAGCGGGCTTCCTAGGCCCCAGGGCATCGGTCGGTCGTTCCTAACGGACGGAAGGGCCGCCGCGGGTACGATCGGGACGGCCTTTTGCGCTAGGGTCCAGAGGGGGCTAGCATTTGCCCCAGGAGCCAATACCTGAATTCATATCGGCCAAACCTGCATACGCTCATAGATCGACTGTGCTCCCGTTTTGTCGGAAGTGTAAGATGTCTCGCTACGCACCCCATCGAGAGTTCTTCATCCGGAGACTAGAGAGCACCACACCGCTCTCCAATGAGGAGAAAGAGGCAGTGATAGCGCTGCCCATGGCGCCCCGTCGGGTGGGAGCTCGTCAGGATGTTGTCCGCGATGGCGATGCTCCGGTCGAGTGCATCCTGATCCTCCAAGGCTTTGCCTGTCGCTACAAGAACACTGACAGTGGTGCCCGACAGATTTTCTCTCTTCACATCGCCGGCGATATTCCCGACCTGCAGGGGCTCTTCCTGAATACGATGGACCATTCACTCGCAACCATTACGCCGAGTCTTCTCGCCTTCATTGCGCACGACAATATTCGAACTCTGATTCGCCAACACCCGCGCCTTGGCGACGTTTTTTGGCGCGAGACGCTCGTTGACGGAGCGATTTTCCGTCAATGGATGCTGGGAACTCGGTCGTCGCTCCGCCGCCGGCCGCATTGCTCATCTCTGTTGTGAGCAGTGGACGCGCGCCAAAGCCGTTGGCCTGACGACCGACACTACTTGTGCGTTACCCCTGACGCAAACGGATATTGCCGACGCACTCGGCCTCTCAGCGGTACACGTGAATTGAAACCTGCAAGAGCTCAGGCGCGAAGGGCTCGTGGAGTTGCATAGGGGAAAGATGAAGGTGCTCAATTGGGACGGCCTGGCAAATCGAGCGGGGTTTGACCCTTCGTATCTGCAAATGCGTCCCTCACGCGTTGGATCAATCTCCCCGTCAAGATCGGCGTCGCCCAATCCCAAGCCTGGTTTGTCGGCATAAGGAAGTGTGCCGCATCTTACCTGGGCGAACTCACGTGAAGGGCGTGGCGCGCTGCTGCGGCAGCACTGAAAAAGGGAACTCTCATTAGCACCTTCGTCGCCCGTCTGCCCGTCTGATCTCGTAGAACCAGCCCGCAGCTCTGGCTCCAAACCGCTGGAAAACTGCGGAGCGCATTGGCCGCACCAAGAATACTGTGCGCCTGCCTCAGGAATTTGAAGCGAGCCGATCTCTGAATTTTGGCACGATCCAATCCAGCGCGGCGGAAATCGCCCCTTGGACAACTGGCATTTTCCCCGCCTGGCTGGGCTCGAGCATGTTGCGACTGATCGGGTCCGCTGCACCCGGAACCCAATAGTCGACAGGCGGCGGAATTGGCAGCTCGCGTGCCCGTGTCCGAGCAAGATAGAGGTGGAGGGCAATGCAATGCGCCACCGATTGAGGAGGAAGGTTCAATGCTTTCCCGAGATCGACCACCGTCAAGGGGCAACTGGATTGCGATACGACCGCGATGATTCGCAGAAACAGGTAGTGGGTTTGAGGCGTGCGCTGCTCGCGCATGAGCGTGCTCCCTGGCTTAGGCGGGAGCGCAGAAGCGTCTCTAGCCTTTAGTGCGCGGTTCGATTGCGATGATGCGCGACGATACCAAGAATGAGCGGTCGTGCCGCATCAATTGATAGCGCCGCAGAAGATTAGGCCGCGTTCTCTCATGGCTTCGCGATCCGAGACGGAACCCGGTACAGCGATGCCCGTTGAAATCAGGTGCCGCGCACCGTCTCCCGCTCACCGGGCGGAGTGTCCTACGGGACCGAGGGTCGCTCAAGGATCACGATCCGGGCGATCCTTTGCGTTGCGCGGCTAGCTTGTTCGGGGTCTCGCTTGCTGAGACGCTTACTCAAGGGACGCAAACAGCACAGAGGTCTCATGCAGCCGCGCCAAGAAGCTCGCGGGTCGTTGCTCCTTCCGCCACCAGACGCATGGTGACACCGGTCGCAGATAGTGAGGAACCGTTCAGATAGTCCGCAATTGCTCCACCGCTTTCACTTGAGTGCTCGAAGAGGGGTCTTGTCATGTATCATCACGTGAAGAAGCTTTCGGGGAGGAGGAGAACGCCGATCAGCTTCTGAACCAGATCGCTCGGTCCTTGATATCCGTGGCAAAGATGCCTGCCAGCGTCGCCTAACCAGAGCTGATTGCCAATTCCAGGAAGTCCGCGCTCGCGTGCGACGAGGATGTGGCGGTTTTTTGAGGGCAAATGAGTAGCGGACCAAAGTGCCCCGGGCTGGTCGGGGTGGGGCGCGCCGCCAGTCGCAACAAGCCTATGAGCACCATCAAAAGTTAATGCAGTTGCGTTCATTTTCGGCAGGATCGACCTCAGCCGGTGCGGACAGCGCCGCTCGGCGCAAAAGAGGTGATCAACCTTGAAACGACGTTCCTCGGCCTCGAGCCCCTATCTCTTCCTACGCATCATTGCCAAAGTCGGGCAATCGTCTACGCCCATGACCCTGAACGATCTATCGCGGGGACTGAAAACACCGCCGGATTTGGTTGCGGCGTGCATTGCACACCACGTCTACATCGAAGGTAGGCATGTGGATGCCACGCCGCCGCGGGAATGGGTGCCCGCTGGTAGCGACAGGATTACCCGCGAAATGCTCCGGCCTTACGGAGCTGGAAAGAGCCACTCTCTTGAGGCGGTGATCCGCGACACCCTCGCAACGGCGGCTTTGCAGCACCGGCCGAACTAGGACAGTTTCGTCTTAGGTCGGCTGCGCCGCTTTTCAGCGGCCTCACGGTCACGTTGGTCATTCTCGCGCATCTGCTTGATCGCGAGCCGTATCGACCGCGTCACCTCAGCGCGCGTCGCTGCGCGACTTACTTTGCCTCGCTGTCAGTTCTCGCACGAGCTGTTGGACAATGGCGCTCGGCAGGTCAAACTCGACAACCCGCCACCCAAAGCCTTGGAGTGCGAACACTAGACTATAGCTCGTCTCGATCGAGTTGCGGGCACGAAGTACGAAGCGCATTGGGTTACTGAAGCCCGAAGAAAAGTAGGTGCGCAGAAACTGACGGGTGGTTGCTGGGGTCAACCCCGACAAACGATCGTCAAGCCTGACGGCGGGATCTACACCGTTCGCGCTCGGCACTCGTCCTTCTCGCAATAGCGCGAGCATGTTCTGCGGTGTAAGGATCTCTTCAAGGTACGCCTGAGCTATCAAGGTGCCGGCGCCTACCGCGGCGGAGCGTCCGAATCCTCCCAATTCTATCCCGCGACCACTTTCGGCAAGGTAAGCACGAGCTAGTTGTCGGCCCAACGACCTCCGCACGGCAACGAAGTCTATCCGCTCACCCACTTCCTGCTGATCGCCACGCTGGACCGCAGCTTCCAGTCGGGCGGCCGAGACGATAGGCCAAGTGCTGTATGCGATGAACGCGACGACTAAGGCGACGATGGCGAAGAAAATGCGTTTCATGCGGTATGAACGCCGCTCAAGTTGGTAGGATTCGCGCGCCCTGCCGCTGAGACGGCGACCTTTCGGCTCAGGCGGCTCCTGCTAAAGAGATCGCGCTGCGTCGTCGACGGCACTCCGAATGGCTGCACGTGACGGTGACGGGAGGATAGCTGGGTAGACGGACGCCGAGATTATCAATTGATGCGCAAAACCAATTTTTTCACCAAATTGCCTTGCGGGCTTTCCAGCGTGCGCAGGCGCGATTTCTTCGATGGCGATAGTGCCGATGGCTGTTTGCGCATTGGTCGAACGCTGCCCGGAACCATCGGCGGGCTTCGCCGTTTCCCAATCCGAGCCACGCTAAGCAGTGCGAGTCCCTACGGGATGAGGAGGCCGCTGGGGTTACGATCCAGGCGGCCTTTGCCTTTGGAGAAGGGCGGCGGCGCGGCCACGATCTGTAGTAATGCCCGCGCTATCTGAAACCGACCGTGCAGCGAGATGCTTTCGTCGATTCGAATGGACCAGGCCGAAATGCTTCGACGCGCTGATGAACTTCGCCGGTTGGCAGAAGTAACCCGCGATCTGGAACGACGGCGGGTTCTCGCGATGGCCGCGGAGATCTGGGAAGCCACGGCGAGTTGGTACGATGCGATGCGCCCCATCAACTCGTCAGGTCTGAGGGTAGGAAAAGCCGACGCGGCCTGAGTTGAGATGCCGGACGGTTGAGTTGAGCATCCTGCTCATACCTGCGGCGGTACGCCCACCCGAGCCATCACAGAACGGAAGCACGTCCGCTGGTCACTCGTCGGAACCTTGTAGGTTAGCGCGTTGTTGTTCGTCACCAAACCAAAATGGAGGAGCTTCCATGCGCTATCCGATACTACTGGCCGCCGCCGCCTCGTTGATCGTCGGGCCCACTCTTGCTCAACAGCAGAGCCCGCCCGCTAAGGACGCGCCGGGCAATAAGGCCATCAACTCACCTGACAGCAAAGACGCCAACCCAGTCACAGGAGCAAACAGCTTCACTGAGGGACAAGCCAAATCGCGAATTGAATCCGAAGGGTTCGCCAACGTTAGCGATCTCAAGAAGGACGACGGTGGCGTCTGGCGTGGCAAGGCCCAGAAGGGCGGCAAGTCGGTGAACGTCAGCTTGGACTTCAAGGGGAACGTCATCTCGCAGTAACGCGAGGGACCAACAAGGACAACGGCAATGACAACTATCTCACGTCTGTTTGACGACTACCCCTCCGCCAGCAAGGCAGTGCAGGAACTCGAAGCTGCCGGCCTGAGCCACGACCAGGTCAGCATCATGGCAAGTAACGCCGACAACTGGTACTCGGGTGACGGCTCTCGCAAGGATGCAAAAAATCGCGTTGACCGTGATCGCGACGGCACGGACGATCGAGCTGAGGGAGCCGCAGCCGGCGCCGGCGTCGGCGCTGCGTTGGGCGGAGCCGCGGGACTTCTTGCTGGGCTAGGTTTGATGGCTATCCCCGGCATCGGTCCTGTCGTGGCCGCTGGCTGGCTGGCCTCAACAGCTCTTGGGGCCGCGGCCGGTGGCACTGCCGGTGGATTGATCGGTGCCTTAACGCAGGCTGGCGTCGGTGAGGAGGACGCGCATGCCTATGCGGAAGGCGTGCGGCGCGGCGGCAGTCTTGTGACAGCCCACGTGCCTGATGGAGAACGCGCACGCTACGAGGCGATTCTCGACCGTGCTTGCGTCAACATGCGCGACCGTACGACCGCATGGAAGAAGCAAGGATGGAGCAAATTCGATCCAAGCGCAAAGCCCTACACTGCCGACGAGGCCCGGCGCGAACGCGAAATGTACGGGACGACTTGTCGGACAGGAACGTATTAGGCCGCGCACAGAGTTGCACCCCTTCGAACAACCCCTTCGCAGCAATGCGGAGGGGTTGTTCTTTTGAAATGGCTTTCAATTCCAAGTTGTCGCGCGCTTCAATTGAGCCGCGCAGCGGAGTTGCCGATGCCACTGCCAGTTGACTTTTGGGTGCCCACCGGCGCTGACGAGATTACCTCGCAGATGCTGAGGCCGAAGCAAGCCGGAAGGATGTTGGCCGTCGAGAAGCTCTAGGTGTGACGGTCGCGGATTGCGAGTGGGGGAGCAAAGCCGCACTAGTTGAGCCGCATCGCGCAAAGGAACCTTCGGTGGCAACCACGCATTTGGCCGCCGGAGACCGCCCGATGACCAAGAAGGAGATGCTGAGCGGGGCAGCCGACTGCCGATTGCTTATCAAGTGGCCCGGGATTCGAAGATCAAGGAATACCTGCTATGGGCCGCTGTGACCTTGGAAGTTCTCGCGACCCGCGCCGCGGCCGAGGCTTCGGCGCCGCAAAGGGGTGCGCTGCCGGGCATAGTCACTTCCCGCACTTCTTCGGACTGCGCTTAGGTTCGGCCGAAAACTGCGACAAGGCTTGACCAATGGAACCGTACTCAGGGATGCGAACGATCAAAGTTGATGAGGGCGCGAGAATGAGGCGGGTCACAGCGCGACTTGGAAGCCAAGCTCGACGCGATCCTGCTGGCGGTCGACCCGAAGCACGCCGACAAGACCATCGACGACATCGACCGGCGCTACGAAGGCCGCCACACCGACGCGGGCTTGGCGCACAAGGTAGCGAGCAGGGCTAGCAACCAAGCACGATGCGGCGTGTGCTCTTCTTAACGGCGCCGCCGCAGTTGCCTGGTCCTGTTGCTTACCGGCCTCTGGATTTCCAGGCCGGACGTAGTGGGTCGGACAAGGCCCGGGTTATGCTTTAAGCGTGCCAGGAGCACGGGCTTATTTCAGCTGGTTCTTCTCGGGCTCGCTAGCTTTGCCGCTGCCGCCGGTTGGCTCCTTCGGGGGCCGCGTCATTCCAGAGCCGGTCGTTGTCGTGCTTCCCGTTGCGCTCTTATCGTGATCAGCACCCAATCCTCCAGCCGCTTTTTCCTCGCTCTTGACGCCCACATTTTCTTTGTTTTGAGTGTCTACTGCCAGGGCGGGCGTGCCCGTCAACAAAGCAGCAGCAGCGAATGCTCCGACTATCCTTTTCATAGCTGCCTCCTTGGTCCCCACCCCTGTTCAACCAAAAACGCTTCTTTCAGGTTCCAGCATGTAAGCGCCGCCGGATGCGCGGCCCGAACTTGTGAATGCGATGGGGGGCGAGCGTTGCCGGGCGTCGAGGCCGGCTCCGCGTTCCAACCGCTCAGGAGAAACCACATGTCGGCCGCGTCGGTCCGCCACTCGGCGAGGTGGTCCAACGTCTTTGTCGGCGGACATGCTCGCCACCACGCCTGACAATCTGTTGCGCTGCTCGTCAACCCGCGTGGCGTGAATCCAAAGACGGCCATGCCCGTCACAGGCATCTCATGCCCTGCGCTGAGCGCGGGCGCGGCCGCGCGGCACGCAAGGAACAGGCGGCGCTCGCTCACGTTCAAGACCAACAGCCAGTCCCCCATGGATGCCACCACAATCATCGGCTACGCCGCGGCGCTCTTCACGACGGGCGCCTATCTGCCCCAGGTCACACGCGTCTGGCGCACGCGCTCCACCCACGATCTTTCCTTCAAGATGCTGCTCGTCCTGGCGATAGGTCTCGTTTTGTGGCTCCTCTTCGGCATCCTCAAGGGCGAGTGGCCGATCGTCGCCGCCAACGGAGTCACGCTTGGCCTTTGCGGCATCATCATCTTCTTCAAGCTTCGCCATGGTTGAGGACCAGCCGGCGGCGCGAGGTCACGCCTGCCCTATTGCCGCCCGACATTTTCCCCATCACGGCAGGCGTTCACCGAGGTGCCTCCATGCGTTTGCGCGTCGTCTTAACGGCCGGCCTGGTCGCGGTCGTCCTATGCTACGTGATCTCGCCCTTCGTCGCGGCGCGCGAGCTCGGCGTTGCGGCGGGGCGGGGCGACGTTGAGGGCGTCGCTGGGCGCGTCGACCTCGTGCCATTGCGGCGCTCACTCACCAAGCAACTCATCGCCACTTATCTCGAGCGCAACAGCAAGTCCAAGGATCTGACGCCGTTCCGCCGCGGCCTCGCCGTCGCCATCGGCTCGACCCTGGCCGACCCCTTCGTCGAGGAGCTGCTCACGCCCGCCAACCTCTCCGATTTTCTGGCCGCCCGCCGGCCGCACGCCAGCCTGCTGCAGACGGTGATAGGGCCGGAGCAAGCGCCGCCGCCCCTCACCTCCTTCCTACGACAGGGGCTGCGCATCCTCACGCGGTCGGAATTCACCGGCCCCTCGCGCTTCAAGCTGATCCTCGACGCGGACGGCCAGGCCACCGGCGACGCCTATGCGTTGCATTTCATCCTGTCGAGCGGCGGCTGGAAACTCGCCGGCCTGGACCTGCCCCTGGCCATCAAAATGCGCGCCGTCGAGGACATCGAGAAGCGACAGCGCCGGGACAGCTCCAGCTGACCTCGCGCCCCTCGGCACGGACATGCGGTCCAACGTCGCGGCGCCTCGTCAACGCAAGATCCGCGGCAGGCTATTGTGAATGGCGGTCGCGGCAATCGCGGCGTGGCCCTCCGCTACGCAGATCTGGTGCAGGTCCGACACCACGTCACCGGCCGCGTAGAGGCCATCCACGGACGTGAGCTGCTTCTCGTTGACCTCGAGGCAGCCGATCGCGTTGCTTCTGGCGCCCAGCGCCGTAGCCAGGGCCGAATGAACCTCGCACCCCAGAGCCGGATAGAGCACGTCGAAGGTCAGGTGATTGCCGTCCGTAAGCTCGACGCTAATTCCGGATGACTTCTCCGAGAAGCGCGCTGCGGGTGAAGGCGCCACTACGACGCCGGCCTCGGTGAGCTCGCGGCATTGTTCGCGCAAGTCCTCGACTGGCAGCAGCGTCACGCGCCGGCTGTAGGTCCTGAGGAAGAGCGCCTTGGTGACTGCGTCCGGCAACACACCATAGACGGCGATGTTGGCATCGGTCGCCTCGAAGGCGTCGCACACGGGACAATAGCGCACCGCTGCATGGGCGATGGCCCGACCGAGGCCCGGCAGATCGGGGCTGATGTCGGTGAGCCCCGTGGCTAGGAGCACGCGGAAGGCCACGATGCGCGTCGTGCCGAACGTCGCGGCAAAACCCTCGGGCGTCTTTTGCAAACTCTCCACCGCCCCTCGTTCGATGGCTACCCCATAGCTACAGGCCTGCTGGCGCAGCGCCTCCAGCAGCGCCGGCCCTGAAATCCCGGCAAAGCCCGGATGATTGTGGCTCTCCGGGATCCTTGCGGCGCGGCTCGCCCCGGCGTCGATAAGGAGGACTTTGCGGCGGAAGCGCGCGAGATAAATTCCGGCCGTCAGCCCGGCCGGCCCGCCCCCAATGATCAGGCAGTCCAGCGACCCGCCTGGTCCTGGGCTTCGGATTTCATCGACCATTTACCGACCTTTGCTTGCGGCTTAACGCCCGGAAGCCGGCTCAGTTGCGTCGGGGAATTCGATGATGCCCTGATGCCTGGCGTTACCACCACTTCGGGCAAGGCCGGCGGGCCTGACTAGGTTGGTCGCTCGGCGCTTTCAGCCCTCATTCTGCCGGGCGGCTATCCTCTATCTTCGAGGGTACATTCGGCCTCCGTTGAATGCTACCCGAAACAGGGAGAGCGAGCATACGGAACCGAGGCTCAAGCGCGGCGTTACGACCTCCAGCCTGGTAGCACGGAGCGACGCCATGGGCCTCTTCAGCCACGACATCAAGACGATGGATGATCTATTCCTGCACGTCATGCAGGACCTCTATTACACCGAGAAGCAGATTCTGAAGGCGCTTCCCGACATGATCGACCGGGCGACGAACCGCGAACTCAGCACCGCGCTCCGCAATCACCTCGGCGAGACAGAGAAGCAGGTTCAGCGTCTTGAGCAAGCTTTCGAAATGATCGGCAAGGAAGCAAAGGCGACGTCCTGTCCCGCGATCGACGGCATCATCAAGGAGGCCGAAGCGCTGGCCAAGGAAGTCGAGGACAAAAAGGTCCTTGATGCAGCGTTGCTCGCTGCCGCTCAGGCGGTGGAGCACTATGAGATTACGCGATATGGCACCTTGATCGCGTGGGCGGAGGAGCTTGGAAACGATGCCTTGGCCAAGCTCTATGAGAGGACATTGAAGGAGGAGAAGGCCGCCGACAAGAAGCTCAGTGGGATCGCGACCAAGAAGGTCAATCTCAAAGCGGCGAGCTGAGGACCGCTCTCGTGAACGCCAGCAGTCAGCGGACGACGTCGCTTTGGATGTCGATCGACGTCGATCCAGATGCGCCACCTCTGCGGGACAAGCTCACTTGCGACACGGTTGTTGTGGGCGCCGGTATGGCCGGCCTCTCAATCGCCTATGAGCTCGTTGCTGGCGGCCAACAGGTGATTGTCTTGGATCGCGGGCTCGTGGCCGGCGGGATGACCTCGCGGACCACGGCACATCTGGCGCCGGTTTGCGACGACGGCATCAGCGCCCTGATTGAAGCACGCGGCGAGGACGTGGCTCGCGAGTTCCATCGCAGCCAAGAGGCGGCAGTCGCACGAATCGAAGAGAACGTTCGCACGTTGGACATCGACTGCAATTTTCGGCGTCTGGATGCTTTTCTTTTCCCTGCCCTTGGCATGAGTGACAAGGACGCCCGGGAGCAATCCGAGAAGGAGTATGAGGCTGCCAGAAAGGTCGGGGTAGCGGCGCAGCGAGTCAAAGGCGTGCCTCTACAGGGCTTTGAGAAAGGCCCAGTCATTTGCTACCCCAACCAGGCGACGTTCCATCCTCTCCGATACCTGAGAGGCATCGCCGCCGCGATACGTCAGAAGGGCGGCATGGTTTTCTCAAACAGCGCAGTCACGCAGATTGAGGAGCGCGGAGGTGGCGTACGGATCACCACAGAAACCAACGGTTCGGTCGACGCCACCCGGGCAGTGTTTGCCACCAACTCTCCAATCAACACTTTGGCTGAGCTGCATAGCAAGATGGCGCCGTACCGCACCTACGCGATGGCCTTTACGTTGCCGCAGGGCACGCTCTCCGATGCCCTGTATTGGGATATGGCCGACCCGTACCACTATGTTCGGCTCAACCCCGGTCCGGGAACAGTCGACTATCTGATCGTTGGCGGCGCCGATCACAAGTCTGGTGAAAAGGATGATGGCGAGGTTCGCTTTGAAGCAGTCGAGAGTTGGATCCGCGCCCTCGTCCCATGCCTTGGAAGAGAAGTCGCGCGATGGTCAGGACAGGTTCTCGATACGATCGACTATTGCGGCTTCATCGGCCGAAGCCCTGGAAGCGAGAACATCTTCATTGCAACGGGCGACTCTGGCCAAGGCATGACCCATGGCGCCTTGGCGGGCTTACTCATCAAGGATCTTATCATAAGCGGTTCCAGTCCTTGGGAGGCCGTCTATGAACCTTCGCGCAAGACCCCGAAGGGCCTTTTGAACTACCTTAAAGAGAACGTGGCAGCTGTTGCGGGTTTGGCCGAAGTCGTTGCGCCAGGTGAACTGTCTTCTGCGGATGAGCTTCAGGCGGGCGAAGGCGGCATTCTGCGCGACGGCCTCCGCAAGTTAGCCGTCTGTCGGGATCTGAGCGGACGGCTTCATTCAAATTCGGCGTCGTGTACGCATCTCGGTTGCCATATCCATTGGAACACGACCGAGCAGTGTTGGGATTGCCCTTGCCATGGCTCGCAATTCGCGCCTGACGGCGCAGTCCTCAATGGCCCGGCTATGTCTCCACTGGAACATGTCGAGATTCCAGCGAGGCACGACAATGTTGCGGACAAACGATCCCAGTGAGCCTCGCCTTTCTCGCGGGGGGCTAGGATGGGATTCGAGATTGCGTGACCCGATGATCGCGATGATCTCGGCGCCGTAAGCTAAGCGACGAAAGGGCTAACGATGGAGTCGGGCATCGCCGAGTCGATACTGATGTACTTCACCCTGCCGCTCATGGACAGCTCCCAGACTTTCAGCTGAGGTTGAAGCAAACTTCACGTCCTTGGTGGTCTGTAGTGACTGTGCTTCTGGCCGCCGTATTGCTTGAAACTTTCCCATTCATCGAGGAGTTAATGCGCGGGCTGCGGGAACGTCGGCGCGTCCCCAAGAAGCGCTAAACATGGCCACCGAATTTTCGTCCCAGCCGCTGACGGCGCGAGCCGTGCATCTTTGCGTTGATATGCAACGCATCTTCTCCTCCGAGGGGCCGTGGGCGACGCCGTGGATGGAACGCGTGCTGCCGGTCGTATCGGAAATCGCTTCGCTATTTCCCGAGCGGACGATCTTCACTCGTTTCATGAGACCCCGACGCCCCGAAGACATGCCGGGAATGTGGCGACGCTACTACGAAAGATGGCGCGAGACGACAAGGGAGCATATAGATCCGCGGCTGCTGGAGCTTGTCGATCCGTTGGGCGCGCTCGTGCCGCCCGCGACGACGATCGAGAAGACCCGCTACTCGGCATTCGCTGGATCGCGGCTTCTCGCCCACCTCAAGGAACGAAAGGCCGATACGCTCGTCATCACCGGCTCCGAGACCGATGTCTGCGTCCTAGCGACGGTCGTGGACGCCGTCGATCTTGGCTACCGTGTCATTATCGTGCGCGACGCGGTCTGCAGCTCCTCGGACGAAGGTCACGACGCGCTGCTGAAGGTCTACCATCGCCGCTATTCGATCCAGATCGAGACGGCGGACGCCGAGCAGGTCTTGCGAGCCTGGCGATGATAGCCAGCGGCGAGCCGTGCAAGGTCCGCCCTCCCCGTACTGCCAGGCTTGTGTTCCTCTCAATGCAGGCCGTCCCAGGGATCGGTCCGTAGGTTAGCCTTGCGAGGCAAGGGCGATGACCCGATACTTTTTCAATGTCATCGAGCAACGGGATCCGTCCTGACGAGGAGGGCTGGATCTCCCGAATGACGGCGCCGCGATCGCCTATGCCCGTGCTCGCCCGCATCTTGTCGGGATTTCGTCAAGGAAGGCGCAATCATCGACAGCCAAAGTATCGAAGCAATTGGCAAGCGAGGCGGGGGCGCATCAATCAGCCTGCGCAGCGTCGTCAGAATGCTGCCGCAGCACTAAGATCGAAAGGGCAGTCAGCGCCGCCTCATGCTACCGAGGACGACGCCGAGGCCGAGGGCCCCCAACACGCAAAGCAGGGGGTTCTTTCGGACCGCCGCCTCAAGGTCGCTCACGGTGGACGAGGCGTAGTCGCGGGCGGCTGTCGCCTGCTCCCCCGCAGCACGATAGCTGTCAGAAATGCGTTCGGCGGCCTGCTGCGCCTTCTCACTTAGGCTTGTGCCCTCATAGAGGCTCGCGCCGATCTCGGATTCCTTCTTGCGCAGGTCGTCGCTGCCGTCCGGCATACTTGGCTCTCCCTGAAGTTGACGTGAGGCAACGCCGTTCGGCTGTGCTGGTTCCGGTCGTCTGAGAGAACTAAGGAACAAAGCATTCATGCCGCAGTTTGAGTTGCGTCGCGACTCAAGGCAGTTTGAGTTGCGTCGCGACTCAAGGGAGATTCCCGATGACAGCCCCCAAGACACTCGAAGATCTGTTCCATGAGACGCTCAAGGACATCTACTATGCCGAGAAAGCCATCTTGAAAGCGCTTCCCAAGATGGCGAAGAAAGCGAAGTCCGAAGAACTCCGCGCCGCCTTCGAGAAGCACTGCGATGAGACGGAAACTCAGGTTGAGCGGCTAGAAGAGATATTCAGCGCGCTGGACAAGCCTGCCCGCGGAAAGACCTGCGACGCGATCATCGGCCTCGTCGATGAAGCCAAGGAGGTAATGGAAGACTTCGGGGACAGCGAAGCGCTGGATGCAGGCCTTTTGGCCAGCGCGCAGGCGGTCGAGCACTATGAGATTTCCCGCTACGGCACGCTCAAGGCGTGGGCTGAAAGCCTCGGCATGAAAGATGCGGTCAGGCTTCTCGATGCGACCCTTAAGGAAGAGAAGAAGACGGACGAGCTGCTGACGCGGCTTGCGGAGGCCTCCCTCAATCGAAAGGCGGCCTAGATGCCCAATTGCCGAGGAAGGAGTCAGCCGGACGTGTCTCGGCAGTGGGGCGGTAAATCCCAAAAATGGCTTAGCGCCGTACCATTCACCCGTCTCGAAAACGGCCCTTATCGCCGATACGTCAGTTCACGTATAAGATGTCCGCATGGGCAAGGCACCTAGGGGTAAGCGAAGGTGGCGCGCATACATTATGCGCGGAAAGACGCAGCTGCTCGGCATCGTGGAGGCCACGGATAAGCAGGAGGCCCTGAGGAAGGCATTTGAGGCTTTCGAGGTACGCGAAGCCGACCGCTTCCGCGTCATTGTGCAGCCTAATTAGGAGTTCCGTGCGGGGCGAAACCCGCCGGCCGGGTATGGCGGGTCGGTCATCCGCCAATTTGATCGGCTAAGCGCTTGTTCCAACTCGATCTTCGCGAGCTGTCTGATGTCGTATCCCAACAATTGCCCCAACGCGCCGCAGAGATTCACGCCACTTCGTCAGCAGCCGCTTTGGCGCCCTTGGTCCATACCCTGATCAGACGAAGCGTCTGCATCAACTCGGCCGTATAGCGCCCATGCTTGAATTACCGTTTCGCTCGCCAGACGGCGCGCCCGAGCTTGGCCCCGCCGCGCATCCGGCAACGCCTCTTCCCGCTCACTGCTGGCGACCGGCACGGGCTCCCGCGAATTTACCTCCGAGTGCCCGATCTAGGGACGTAGACAGGCCGATCCTTCAACTCGTCGGCTTTCGAAAGATCGGCGAAGTCCTGGGCGGCCGCTTGCGCCGTCGCCGACGACAGCAACGTACCGACGGCACCGTCGAGATCGGCTGTGCGCCTTGCCAATTCGCCGGATTGGCTGAGCACGACGGCAGCGCTCCCCTCCGCTTTCTGTATCGCATCGCCTACGGAGCGAATAGCGTTCGCTACGATGCTCGTGTGTTCCCGGGCCCGGCCGACGCTCTCGGCGATTGAGGCTGTCGCCGTGCGTTGCTCCTCGATCGCCTGGGCTACCGTCTCGGCGAGCGACGCCACCGACGTGACCGTGCTGCCGATGCTCGAAATGTCGTCGGTCGCGCGCCGGGTCTCGTCCTGAATGGCGGCGATATGCTTGGCGATTTCCTCAGTAGCCTTGGATGTCTGATTGGCTAGAGACTTGACCTCCGACGCGACCACCGAGAAGCCCCGGCCCGCCTCGCCGGCGCGGGCCGCCTCGATGGTGGCATTCAGGGCAAGAAGGTTGGTCTGGGCTGCGATATCCGAGATCAAGCCGACCACCGAGCCGATCGTCTGCACCGCCTCTGCCAGCGCCGCGACTGAGCTGTTGGTTCGTCCGGTGTCTTCGACGGCCTTGCGAGCGATCTGAGCCCCGCGAGTGGCGTGATCGAACATCTGCGCGCAGTTGAATGACAACTCCTCCGTGGCAGAGGCCGTAGAACTCACTTCATCCGCAGCGGCTCCCGCCGACGCGATGGCGGTTCGTGCCTGCGAGGCCGCATCCTTCGCGAGATGAGCCAACTCGCCCGATGTTTGGTTCATCGAGGAAACGGCCGATGAGACCGTGTTGCGCACACTCCCAACCGAGGTCTCGAACTCGCCAATAGCTTGCTCGAGTTCGTGCTGGCGCGCCTTGATCGAGCTTGCCTGAAATTCGTTGTGAACCGCGACGGCATTGGCCATGTCGAGCAGGAAGACGCGCATGGCACATTCGATGAGGCGGGCGGTTGCCGGCCCTGAGAAGCG
Organism: uncultured Alphaproteobacteria bacterium; assembly: GCA_963812775.1. GTDB lineage: Bacteria > Pseudomonadota > Alphaproteobacteria > Rhizobiales > Beijerinckiaceae > CAWEWH01. Next base: position 368,470 of record CAWEWH010000007.1, on the reverse strand, counting down.
GTGATGCCTGCCGACGAGCTTCGTGAAGCCAGAAAGAAGACCGCGACACTGCGTTGCCCGGCTGCGCATGTCTTGGCCGCTGCCGATCTCCAGCTTCATGCGGTCGTAAGCCGCTCGCACCCAATTCTCGTCATATGGCTCGCAAAAGAGTTTGCGGACGTGTTCCTTCAACTCAAGGGCATATTCAGGCGGCAGCTTGCGCATCCGCTCGGCGTAGGCCGGAACCGCGCTGATGACCTGCTGACGGTACCCCTCGAAGATCGCCGCGAAATTTGGCTCAAGCAGCGCCCAGACGTCCTTGCGGGCGCCGAGGCATTGCTCGTCTATCGCGTAGATATCGAGGCGCACCTGAAAGGGAGGTGGGATCATCAGAAAAAGATCGCCTTCAGCCCTAAACCCGTGGCAGTTTCTTCCCGTTAGGGAACGATGGATGATAATTCTTAACCAACCCCTTCGCCGCGCCCCCCGCTACTGACCGCCTGCCGGTGAGTCTCTAGATGGCTTGGCGCCCACCCTGCCTCGCGGACCCCGCGGCTCCTGGTCCGAAAACCCAAACGGCGCCGCCTCTAGTCCCATTCGTCCAACAGAATGAGCTCACCCAAACTCGGAGGGCGGTGAACCAAGTGACGTGCGTGTGGCCTAGGCTTGCGAAAGTTGCCAGCGTTCACCTGCGTCACTCGCGATTTCGCCGACGAAAGCGAGCCAAGCTTAGGTTTGTTGTGACCCCGGATCTTAGCAACCGGCCGAGTTTTCACGGCGTTCGAGACACCGGCACTGATCAGATCGTTAGTCGCGGGCCTTGAATTTGGTTGTCCATGCTTTGTCGCGAGGAGAGCGCCGTATCCACGTTTGCAGTTGCCCCCGTCTGCATAGAATTTTCGAGGGGCACCCCCATCGGTGCCGTATATTGAAGTGCAGATTTGACTTTTATACCGTCATCGAGTTCCACCTGCTTGTCAGTTGGCTTCGCGGCCGTGGGCACGTTGTTTGATGGCGCCGCCACATGCTCAGTGCTTCCCCCTACCGACAAATCGGTGTTTGCCAGCGAGTCACTCGGCGGCTGTTCTGCTTGCGGATGGTCGGCCGTACTGGCTAACACACCGTGACTATCGGCTCTCATTTCGCGCTCACTGTGCTGGTCGTTAGGCAGCTGCTCCTGAGCCGCTACATCGCCCAATCTCGCCGCCGCGTCAGCAGCGCCACCATCGGCAGACAGGTCGGTGTTTGCGAGAACGTTACTCGCCGGCTTCTTTGCGTCTGAATAATTGGCTGTGCCGGCTGGTGCTTCTCGATTTGCTTCATCACCAGGCTGGTGGGTCGGAAGTTCATCTTGAACAAGCGCCCAATTGCCAAGGGGAACGTCCGTCGGTGCAGTATATTCGAGCGCAGATTTCACTTTCACGCCGTCATCCGGTGGAATGTGCTCGCTACTCTTCTCGGTGCGTTCCTCTATACTTGCGACGTTGTTTGACCGCGCCGCTGCATTCGCGGCGCCACTAACGACCGCGTCGGCGACAGAATCGCGAAGGGCAGTGTTAGTCGCGTTGTCTTCAAGCCGTGAGCTCGCCTCAGTAGACTCGGATGTCGAACGGCGGTTGGCAGCCCGGGCATCATCTTGTGGACTCGATAGGGTGGCGGTTTGATCTACTGGTTCGAAATCCTTCAGCCGTGCAGCCGCGTCGGCCGTGCCTCCGTCTGACGGCGCTTCGACGTTCGATACATGATCCTGCGTGGGCGCCACTACGGCTGAGGCATCTGGTTCAGCGCTGGCCGCGTCATGCCTCGTTTCCGCGGATGAGTTGTCAAACGGGCGCGCCTTTGCGTCGCCACCAATACCTGTATCCGATTGTTGTTCCCCGTTCTGGCGCTTTGCGGTCCCATGCTGTTGGCGGGGCGCGACTACACGGTTGGCCTCACCCTCTAAGAGCCTTCGCGCCGATAGGGTCCGGTCAAAATCTCGGGCGACCGAAGTGGTTGGATCCTTACCGACCGCCGCGGGGCGATGGAGCCACTCGTTGAGATCCTCCGATATCAAAGCCAAGAATCCGACTGCGACAATTCCGACGAAGGCCAACACACGCCGCAGATAGAACACCATGAACTGCCTCACCTCGCACAAACGGGGACGCCGCCAACTGGATGAAAAGCTTGAGCTGGAGGCTTACCCTTGCCTAAGGCAGCCCCGCTGTCGCGCTACCGCCTACTAAGCCAGCCGTTGTGCGCTTCTACCCAGCTATACCTGAGCGGGCCAGACGACCATCAGCGTCCGTCGCTCATTTGCTCCATAGATTGCGGCAAAGATCAGATTGAGGCGTCGCTCTTTTCATGCCCTCTGCTGGGCCTCTAATCGTTCCGCGCGGCAGTCAGGCGACGATGTCGTCGAGTTGCGTCACGACGGCGCCTCGCGCTGAGCCTATCGGCGCATAAATGCCGTGACGACCAAGAGGGAGGTCGCCCAGCAGAGGCTCCTTAGCGAGGAAGACTCTCACCTGCGCCCTTGTCCAAAGGCATTGCTGGCAAGAAAAAAACCCCTCCGGCAGGACCGGAGAGGGCTTTCCACTCAGTGCCCAACTACGGGGAATGGGCACTACGAAAAGCTACGTAGCGCCGATTAAGAGTGCGTGAATGTCCTGGGAGCGCGCCCAAAGCCGCTCGTGCGAAGCGTGGCAGCCCTTCGCCTTGCTGGAACCGGCCCGACCGCTACGCAGTTTTTCGTGATCGCCATATGGCTTCCAGCCACCAGGCAAGGCGGGCGACGTAGCCCCTTCCGTGATCTCGCTCCCTAGGAGGAGCTCGGCGGAAGGCGTTGCGCTCACCGCGCAGCCAAATCGTCGGCCGTGCTGGCAACGACGGGTCCGCTGGAGACAGTGATGGTTCTCCGCCCGTGACTCAATTCGCAGGCGGGTAGCGACACAAATGACGTGAGGCAGATATGACAGCGTCAAAGAATGCACTACTTCTTTTGGCCACGCTCGCGGTTACCCAACCGGGCTTTGCTCAGGAGCAAACCTCCTGGAAGCAGTACGTTGATAGCTCCGGGAGCCGGGTCGCCTTTCCGGTTGATGTGTTCCAAAGCGATGCTGGTCCAGCGGAACAGGGAAGAGGTCACCGATTTCGCACCAACGACGGTCGTGCTCAGCTTGCCATCTACACTTTGCCGAACCCCTTGCGTGAACGTCCTGCCACCTATCTGCGCAATCGCTTGAGGGTCTCGACCGCGATGCTGAAGTATCGGCGAGTGACGCCCCGCTTCTATGTGCTCTCCAGCGCGCGCGATGGCTTCATCTACTACAGCCGTTGCAATTTCGCGCGGCAAATCCATTGCATCTACATGACCTATCCCGAGCACGAGAAGCGGGCTTGGGATGCGTTGGTGACCCGCGTCAGCAACTCTTTGAGATCGGGATAGGGCTGGGCCTAGGCTCAGATCGACGAATGGTTCAGAGCCGAAAAAGCATGAGTGTCGCCGAGAGCACATCTAACGCTGCTAACACAAACAGTGTCGCGACAAGCACAGGAGGCCGCGTGCCCATGCAGAGGGCTGCCAGTCTCTCTTCTTGTTGACTAGAAAAGGTTAGCATCGGTCCCGCCGATCACGCACTTTACAGCACGCAGGCGGAATGGGCGTGCGAACCGCCGACGCCTTCTCGACGTTTGTCAGGGTCATAGCGCGAAGAGAAGTCCCCCCGCCCCGCCACGGGGGGACCTGTCCGCCGCTCGCTGGCTCTGCCGCGCGCGTGCCAGCGCTCTTGTTGGAACCCATGTATGCCCCCCTCGCAACACCCACGACGCAGGGGCACGGCGATTAAACACAGCTGTCACCCCCGTGACACGGCACACCACTGTTCGGGGGCGTCGACCCAACATTATCAGCCAGGACTTGCGCCCAAAGTGTGTAAGGCCAGAGCGCAAGCCCGAGGCGCCCAGATCAAGCGTGCCGACGCATGCCAGCATTCCGGCAAGCAGTGACGAGGCAAACAATCCAATGGCCTTATCTCTATCCATGGCTAAGCTTGTATCATGTCGCGCCGCTTTCCATCGCCCTAGGGAGCCCGCTGGCGGGCGTTGGGGGCCGAGGGTTCAGCGTTCTAAGCCAGGCGCTCGCTGTCCAGCCCTGGACCTCGTGAATTCATTTCCATGATTTCACGCTCCATACGTTTGAGATCAACAGCAAAGCGTGGTGTTGCGACACGGCGACCCGTCGCTAATTCGCAACGAGACGTCAGCTCCGCAGCGTGTTTAAGGAACTCATTGAACTCCGATTCCAAGGCTTCGATGGCAAGGCACACTTCTTTCCGCTTTGCGAGCAGCATCTCCGCTCGCGGCAACGGTATGCCAATGCGCAATGAGGAGACTCCGACACTCACAAGAGCCTCAGCCTCGCCATTGTCATCTACCGGCAGCGCCTCAATGGCGACGACGTTGGTTTGAATGGCTGCGAGCCGTTGGCCCAGCCTGCAGATATTGGCAATGGAATCAGCGAAGGTCTTGGACTGGTTGAGATCGGATGCGCGTGGCACTTCTAACTCCGCACACCTCAGCACTCGTTCGGCGCCGCCTCAAGAGCGCCCATCATTGAGAGCGAAGGTTCACAGATCGGCGGTAGAAGAACATCGTCCTCTCCCGCCGGTTAGCGCCCGCATCTGAGCCGAGTGTATCACAGGCTGCGACGCGCGCACCACACCGCGCAGTGGCCGAGGCCCGGCGGATTGCCGCCAACGTCGCGAAGCTGCCGGCGTTCATTGAGGCGGACAAGTATCGCAAAGCCAAGGGCGAATGAAGTGGCCGGCCGCCACTTGTTGGGGGCGACGACCGGCCTAGGCGCCCAGGGTACGCGAACAACTTAATCCCGGGCGACCCGCCCCAGCCCCGCGCAATCGCCGTGCCGTGCCGCCTGAGCCAAACCTGGAAATGGTGAAGGTGGTTAAGCTGGGAGAGTAGCCCATGAAAAAGGCCCCTCCCGTACCATGCGCCGTCCGGGAAGGGGCCCTGGCCTGCGGTCACCAGCCACAGCAGTGCGACAGTGGGGGCCAGCGGCCAGCTCAAAGACTAATAGAAGGGGGCCGGAACGCCAGCGGCGAATGAAGAAGCCCCTCCGCTTTGTTGCGGCGTGGCGGAGGGGCTCTGGCGTTGTCGCGCAAGGATATGGCGTCCCGAGCGACGCCTAGTAACGTGCTCGCCGATGCCTAGTTCCAGTAAGCCGCGCAAGCGGGCCGCCGCCAAGGCGGCCTCTACTTGTCCTTGGTCCACCGGTCTAGCCAGTCCTGGTCGGTGGGACAAAGCTTCTCATAGCGCTCCGCCAACCCCTCCCACATCTCCGCCATCTCAATCAACAAAGCCTTTGTTGCGGCCTTGCCAATGGTTTCGGCATCAGCCCTGCAACGCACGGCCCGATCACGCATGCGCTCGCTGTTCATGACGCGCGGCGGGGTGATCCCGAAGTGCTCCCGCATGATGCGTCTCGCTGGCTGACAGAGAAATGGCCCCGTCGCCGGGGCCGCCTCGCGGTCCGCGGGGGGCGCGGGGGAACTCCGCAAGGTCTCGCAGCATTGCGCTCGCCATCAGAAGCCGCAACCAACTAGCGCGCGTCGCTGCGGTGCGGAAATAGATCGGAGAGTGTGGGGTGCCAAAATTGCGCCCTAGCCTCGAGCGATGACGAGACTTCTGCCGAGCGGTCTTAGGCTGCGAAATCGGCACTCATTGTGGCCAATCATCCGGAAATTCTGCACGCCGTGTTTTCGGCGTGAATGCGGATGAACTCGCTTTCTCCGCCGCGGCGTCTGAAGGAGATGCGGCCCGGCTTCAATCTGTAAGTCACGCTAGCTGAGCAGGAGTTTGTCACGCTAGCTGAGCAGGAGTTTGTCCCGCTTAGCGACACTGTGATGGTTTGCACATCGCTGCCGCGCTCTGTGGTTCGCATCAAGGTGTTGTTCGGACCTACGCGCCAATTGCCCACCGCGCGGCGGCCGGCAATTGGCCGAAAGTCCCCGAACACGCTCTCGTTGGAGGTGCCCCTGCCCACCCTCCGCCCACCACCTTGTCGTTGCTCCGCATCAACAATGCGATTACCGCCCAGCAGCCTTGCTTCAACGGTACGCGCGATCCGACGCACGCCGCCCGACGAGTCACCCTGCACCTCGTCGAAGTTGATGAGGATGCGCACCTCCTGAGCAATGGCGCCGGTCGTGCCCATCATGAGCAACGCCGCGACCAGGCCCGCGGCCAAAGCAGCTCTGAGCACCATAACATCGCTCATTCGACCACCTCGTTGGCGCGAGCGAGAAATGGGGTCGGCAAGACCAGCCCCAGCGACTTAGCTGTCTTGAGATTTACGACGAAGTCGAACCTTGCGGGCTGTTGGATCGGCAACTCGCCAGGCGCTGTTCCCTTCAGAATGCGATCAACATATCCGGCGGCTCTCCTGAAGTTGTCCGGCACATTCGGCCCATATGCGATGAGCCCGCCGTCGTCCGCATATTCACGTTCAGGATAGATGGCCGGGCGGCGCCCCCCATTGATGCGCGCGATCAGGACTTTTCGGCTATTCCAGAACATTGCGTCAGGCACGATCAGCAAAGGCGAATTAGAGCTACCTACGTCCAAAGTCTGCAAAGCCTCGTTGTTCCGCGCTTCGAGCAGCGAGATCGCTATCCCAAGCGTGCGACCGGCGTCAGAGATTGCAGCGACGCCATCCACGGCGGTGGCATTCTCCGGGTTGAAAAGCACTGTGACGGCGCCGGCGTCCGGGAACGCCGCGCGCAGCAGCTCCAGCCGCTTGAGGTTCAGCTCAATGGAGACGAGCGAGAAGCCGGTTACGTTGCCGCCTGGTCGCGCCAGGTTCGTGACAAAACCGAGCCTGACCGGGTCCCCGGCGGTGGCAATGACAATGGGGATCGACTTGGTAGCGGCCATCGCGGGTGGCACAGCCGCGCCGCCATCAACCACAATGATATCAACCGGCAAGGCGACGAGGTCCGCTACCAAACGAGGAAAGGCGCCATAGTCGCCACGCGCGAAACGGTACTCAAGGATGATGTTTTGACCCTCTGTGTAGCCCATTTCAGCAAGGCCGGCTCGCAACGCCGCCAGGGGGCTGGGTGGCTCAGCACTGCTGGCAACTGTCAGGGCGCCGATACGCGGAGGCCGGCGTTGTGCCCAGGAACGCCCGCTCACGAGCCCGAGAGCGGCTCCAATTCCGACGAGCAGAGTTCTACGCTTCACTCAATCGCCCTCGTGGGTCAGGTGGTGATGCTATCCATGCGACGTGACCTGCCCAGGCGATCTCCTGCTCGTCCAAACTCCAATGTGTCGAGTCCCGCGCGCAGGGCGGCCAGAGCCTGATCGCTTGCGACTTTCACCCAACCAGCGAGCATTGGCCCAACTTCACACGGCTCGGCTGCCCATGCGCCTTCTATAGCCGCGCCGCCCGCACTGGCCGGGTTTCCCCGGGGTATGGCGGTTATGGAGTCCGTCTATTTAATTGCCCAAGCCATTGATCTGACTCAAGCTTCAAGACGTGGATTGTCGCCTACCCTAACAATTGCCCCGCGGCAGCCTTCGCGATCTTTGCCCATGCTCTGACACGGCGCAGGGCACTGACCGATTCCGCCGTGTAGAGGCCGTGCCTGTAATTACCGTTTCGCTCGCCGGACGGCGCGCCCGAGCCCTTCGCCCCGCCGTGCATTCGACATCGCCTCTTCCCTGCCACCGCTGGCGACTGGCACGGGCTCCCGCGGCGTGTTTTGGCTCCGCAACGGGCTGAGAGGTGCATGGACAAGGGCGGCTGTGTCTGGCTGTGCATCGGGTTGTCCGTCTTTCTCATTGAACACCCCTCCCCGGGCGCCATTTGGGTGGGTGATGCTACCGACAATTGCTTGGCCACCTGGATGAACATGGACGTGCTCGACGCGAACCAGTTGCTCACCACCGCGGCGCAATTTCGCCAGGGCCTCGACCTGAGCCGTGTAGGTCCGCAAGAGCTTCACGGCGAGATTGCCGGCGCAATCAATCTGGTTGATCTGGTCCACGCGGCGCGCGCGCCCTAGCAAATCCATCGCAAGCGAGTGCGTGATGGCCATTTGCCCTGCCAGCATGGCCTCCGTTTCATCGCGTGGCCGAACACCGTCAACGACGGCAAGCGCTGCATTCAGCGCCGTATTGTCCACCTCGCCTTCCTTAGTCCGCAATGCATTCGCAGAGCGCGTTCAACTGCGAAATGCCAAAGGCATCCGATGGACTTCCGAAAGCGTCATCGAGGCGCGCGAGCCACCCTTGGCCGTCATTGTGATGCGGGCCGACGGTCGGCGACTTGCTGTCTCGCTTCTCCCACTTGACCGACACTCGCGCCCGCCGCGCCCGCGTTCGCTCCCGCGATTCCGAAATCAGGGCTGCCTCGTGTTCGCTTGGCTTCGGCAGGCCCGCGAGCGGGTTCACGGCAACTTTCTTAGCCTTCTTCTTCAATGTCAGTACCCCTGCTCCCCTATGGTAGATTATATGTGTCCCTGTAGTCGGACCGTGAAGGATGCATAAAATGCCTTCGCGGTCTGATATGAGGGACAGCTATCGTCCGTGAACGTCCAGGCCATTGGCGACTGTCCCTGAAATCGGACCGGCTGTCCCTGAAATCGGACCGCGATTTTCTTTTCTTGCCGGTCGTCGCCAACGCATGAACGCCTTTGACGGTAACGCGCCTGTGCGGTCGCAGCGGTGCAGCGTGAGCCGCCACTCGCTAGAGTGCGAGGTCTTGCGATGGAAGGCACCTTGGATCGAAAGCTCTAGAAACCCGAGACGCTGCAATTCGAGGAAGACGCGTCCCGCTGTATCCTTGGAGCAGTTGAGGCGCTCGGCCGCTCTCCGCACTGACAAGCCGATGCGCCCGTTGTTCGCACCATTGTAGATATGCAAGACCTCGACTAACAGGGAGCGACCGCCAGGAGAGAGAGCCAGCCACGCTTGCGAGTTCAGCATGTAATGCGGGAGGGCGACGAATCGCTCCGTCGTGCTACGGCCGGTGCGGTCATGTCGTTTTGCCATGGCCATCTCCCGGCGCGCGGTGTGGTGCGGCCTTTTTCCTAGGCCGCATCGGTGGTCGGCCGCGCGGGAGGCAGTGCGGCGATGAAGCGGCGCAATTCATCAGCCGGGATCAGCGTGCGCCTCCCGAGTTTCACGGCCTTCAGCTCGCCGGCAGCGAGCGCTTCGTAGAGCGTACTTCGGCCAATGCCGGCGACACGTGCAGCGTCGACAATGCCAAAGGCGAACTTCTCTTCTGAGCTTGTCTGATTTTCGCGCATTCGCAATTAGCCTTCCACATCAGGACGGACGCGGGTGCGTCCGCTCAGGTGTGAGGCTTGCCGCACTGATTACAGTTGCGCACGAACAACCGCGCGCAACAAAGCTGTTGCGCATCAGGAATCGCGCGCAACGGGTCTAGTCCTGCCTCAATACCCTCAAATTTTTGACCTCGTTTGAAAGCTTCCTTGCTAGGCGCATCATTTCGCCGTCTGGGAACCACCGCTTTACGGTGCTCGCCTCGACACCCATCAACTTGCCTATCCGCCGATAGCTTGGTGTTTCGCCTGCCGATACAATCTGCGCGGCGATGAAGGTGGCCTCTCTACGTTGCTCGGCTTTTCGGACACTGACCTCGTAGGACGACGAGCCGACCCCGAGTTGCTCCTTGATTAGAACAATCAGGTCACTGGAGATTTCCATCTGGCCGTTCCAGTCAAGAGCGTCCAACATAACGCCAATAAAGTAGGCAATGAATTTATCGCTGATTGCTTCGCCCCGACTTGCAAGGTGAGTGCCACCAGCGGCGGTCTTTCTTCTGCGTTCAACAATTTTTTCCAGCACGCGCAAGCTGCATTCTGATTGCGCTTCAAGGTCCGCATCAAGCGTGCTCGCCACAAGCTGAGGATCAAAGCCAAGCTGCTGTAACTCTTCCTCACACGCGTACAGCCACTCAATCCCGCCGGTTGTGGCGACGTTAGGGTGTAGCCGAGGATGCTTCCTCCTCATCCCAACATAAGTCTCGATCGTAGGATCTTTTTGGTACCCCTCGAGAAATTCCCTGAGATCGAAGTCGGGTTCTCTTGGACATTGTCCAGGTGTTTGCAACTTTTGCGGCGCAATAGAGCGGGCACTTGGCTGGGTGGACATGCTTTCCTCTCCATCATCCGCCGGGAATTGCCCAGGTTCGCAGAGAGAGAAAGGATCACGTGATTCACGCCGGGGCGCAATAAATTCACCGCCCCAGCTCAAGATGTGGTCCACAGATTGGCTTCAGGCTCGCCTGAGCCGAACAACGTTTGTGGCTGGCTTCGCTTCGATATAGGTTGCCCAGGCGGCCATCAGCTTGCGGCGCTTTTCCAATGCGTCGCCACGCCGATACGCGCGCTCAGTAGCGTCGCCGACGACGTGCGCGAGAGCCGCCTCCGCAACCTCCCGCGGGAAGGCGGTGGCCTCGCCGGCCCAATCGCGGAAGGCGGAGCGAAAGCCGTGCACCGTCACGTCGTCGGCCTTCAAGCGACGCATCGCCATGGCGAGCGCCATAACCGACAGCTGCTCGCCCCGCCGCTGACCGGGGAAAACGCAGTCCCCGGTGCGTACCTTCTCGGCTGCTTTGAGGATGGCGAGTGCCCGCGCCGTCAACGGCACGCGATGCTCGCGGCCTGCCTTCATGCGGGCGGCCGGCACAATCCAAAGTCTTGCCTCGCGATCGATTTCTCCCCAACGCGCGCCCATGACTTCCCCGCTCCGCGCCCCCGTGAGGATCAGGAACTCTAGAGCAAGGGCAGAGATGGTCTCCGAGCCTCGCAAGCGGGCGACAAAGGCCGGCACGTTCGGATAGGGCATGGCTGCATGATGGCCGCGGGCCAGCTTCTGGCGCTTGGGCAGAAGCTTGTCCAAGTGGCCGCGCCAGCGCGCTGGGTTCTCGCCGGTCCGCAGCCCCTTCGCTCGTGCGGCATCAAGCACCCGCTCGATGCGACCCCGCAACCGCGATGCCGTTTCGTTTTTCGTCTGCCAGATGGGTTGCAGCACGGCGAGCACGTCATCGGTGCCAATTTCATCGAGTCTCAGCTTGCGCAGCGGCGCGGCGTGCGTCGTCAATGTCATGGCCCATTGCGCCTTGTGCTTGTCGTTGCGGAAGCCGTGCGAAAGGTTCTTGACCAGCTCGTCAGCGAAGACGCCGAAGGTTCCAACGGAATCCCGGGCCGCCTCTTTCGCGCGCCGAACCTCGATGGGATTGCGACCGCCCGCGAGGATGCTCCGGGCATCGCTGGCTCGCGACCGCGCGTCAGAGAGCGACACGGACGTGAGTGAGCCGAGCCCCATTTCCTTGAGCTTGCCGTGCCAGCGGAAAATGAAAGCCCAGCGCCGCGACGCGCCCGGCCCCACTACGAGGTAGAGCCCTGCCCCGTCAGAATGGCGTCCCTCGCGCCGGATCGCCATCACCTTGCGTGCATTGAGCTTGCCGATTGCACGTGCCATGCCACCCCCCTACCCCAACTCCTACCCCAACATTTCGCATGGATTTCGGAGAACGGCAATGGACGGCAGGGGACGAATTGAAGTCTATCCCACTCTGAAATAGACGACTTTTCGGACGGCCACGAACGGCCACGAATGACGGTTTGGCGGACTCCGTCTCCGCCAGCCATCTTATGCCGTGGGGCGCGTAGCTCCGCGGCCTCGGCGTCCAGCCTAGCACTCCTGCCCACGCTCCGGGCTTGCCAATCCATGCCGAAAGCTAGCGCCGCCTCGCCCGTCCGGCACTCTATGGAAATCCATGTATGCGTCTCTTGCGCGTCCCGCCGCCCGGTCGACCAGCAAAGGGGCGAAAAAATTAGACGCTGGGCTGCCATTGAATTTGGTGTGTGTCCCGCGAGAACCCAACCGTGCGAACGTCTAGGCTCGTGACAGGGCTACCTGAGCCGCTTGGCTGCATCCCGCGCCCGAGCCCGAAATCAACTGGCATCTTCCACCCGTTGAATTGTGCAGGCAAACTAGGTCTGGCGGAGGTCACTGCCATCGAGAAGCCCAGCAAGTAAATGGACTACGGGTTGGCGAAGGAGTTGCGCGATGCCGGGTTTCCGCAGGCGGGGCCCGGAGCTTGGGTCGGCGATCCGGCGAGCCTCGTAGTCCGCGCTGGCGACCGAGTGTACGCGCCGACACTGGAGGAGCTCATAGAAGCGTGCAGCTCTCAGCTATATCAAATGGAAAATCGGTTCGGCCAATCGTGGCGCGCGACAGGAGAAACCGGGACCCATCATGGGTCGACCCCTGCCGAAGCAGTCGCCCGCTTATGGCTCGCGCTTCAAGGGAAGTAGCTCCGCAGTGTTCCTTTGCCGAGTCCACGCGGCGCCCAGGGTAGGCAGCGATCTCGTCCATTTTGGCGTGGTGACGACCTGGAATTTGATGATAGGCTTGCTGCACCCGCCGCTTGGCATGGGACTGTTTGTGCTTGCGCGCATCTCATCCCGGGAACTCACCTATGGCTGCCCACTTCGCCGGCGTGCTAAAATGAGATCCTCGCCATGACCTCACCACGGACCGTTCGTCTATCACCCGAAGACAATGTCCTGGTTGCCATCGACCAACTCTCGCCGGGTGCCATCGCTGCGGATGTGGCGGTCCGAGAGCGCGTCCCGCGCGGCCACAAGATGGCCATCGCCGCGATCGCCGAGGGAGAGCCGGTCAAGAAGTTTGGCCAAATCATCGGTTTCGCCATGAAGGCGGTCGTACCTGGCGACTGGGTGCACGAGCACAATGTCACGCTGCATGATTTTGCGCGCGACTACCGGTTTGCTGAGGCGGCGCGCAACGATGAAGTGCTGCCCGTCGAGTTGCGCGCAACGTTCGACGGCTTCGTTCGGCCGGGCGGCCGCACTGGGACGCGCAACTATATCGGCATTCTCACATCGGTGAATTGCTCGGCGTCGGTTGCGAAGTTCATCGCCGAAGAGATCAACAGTTCAAACCTGCTCGAAGACCACCCAGAGATCGACGGTGTGGTGGCTTTCGTGCACGGGAGTGGCTGTGGCATGGCGGCCTACGGAGAGGGTTTCGATCTGCTTCGCCGCACGCAATGGGGTTACGCAAGCCACCCCAATCTTGGGGCAGCCCTAATGGTTGGGTTGGGCTGCGAGGTCTTCCAAATGGACCGCATGAAGGACCACTACGGTCTTGTGGAAGGCGATCACTTCCAGACCATGACCATCCAAGCAACCGGCGGCACGAGAAAGACGGTGGCTGAGGGGGTCGAGCGCATCAAGGCCATGTTGCCCGTCGCAGCACGCGCGAGGCGCGAACCGCGGCCCGCCTCCGAAATCGTGCTTGCCCTGCAGTGCGGCGGGTCCGATGGCTATTCGGGTATCACGGCCAATCCGGCTCTGGGAGCGGCGGCGGATTTGCTCGTCAAACATGGCGGTACTGCGATCTTGTCGGAGACGCCAGAAATCTACGGCGCAGAGCACCTACTCACCCGCCGCGCGATGAACCGTGCGGTCGGGGAGAAACTCGTTGAACGCATTCGTTGGTGGGAGGAATATACGCACCGGAACGGCGGTGAGATGAACAACAATCCCGCACCCGGCAACAAGGCCGGCGGCCTCACGACAATTCTTGAGAAGTCGCTTGGTGCGGCTGCCAAAGGGGGCACGACGACGCTACGCGCTGTATACGAGTATGCGGAGCCTGTCCGCGAGAGTGGTTTTGTCTTCATGGACACGCCAGGCTACGATCCCGTTGCCGCAACCGGCCAGGTAGCGGGCGGCGCCAACGTCATGTGCTTCACGACTGGACGGGGCTCGGCGTTCGGCTGTAAGCCGACACCGTCCATCAAACTTGCCACAAATACTGAAATGCATCGCCGAATGGTCGACGATATGGACATCAACTGTGGTGACATTCTCGACGGCACTTCGATCGAAGACAAGGGCAAAGAGATTTTCGAAACAGTCCTGGCGGTTGCGTCCGGCGCACCTACGAAATCCGAAGAACTCGGATACGGTGACAACGAATTTGTGCCGTGGCAGATCGGCGCCGTGATGTAGGGTCAGCGGATCCACGCATGGCGAGCTCTGAGCGCAAAAGCGGCCGCTGCGCTGCGGAGTTGCAGGATTCGCAAAACTGACGCAGGGTTTGACCGCGCCCGCCGGTTACGCGGGAAAATGTTAAATCAAAGGACGAGCCATGATCAAGGTGAGCGTTATGTACCCCAATACGCCTGGTGCACGCTTCAACCACGAGTATTACCGAGATCGGCACATGCCGCTCGTGAAGGCCCGCATGGGTGATAGCTGTAAGTACTATACTGTCGATAAGGGCCTTGCGGGTGGAGCTCCCGGCGCTCCCGCGACGTACGTTGGGATGTGCCACATTTTCTGCGATTCGATCGAGGCGTTTCAAGCTGGTTTTGGACCTCATGCGCAGGAGATCATGGCTGACATCCCAAACTACACCGACTTAACCCCGATCCTCCAGATCAGCGAAGTCGTTGTCGGTAGTACAACCACGTCTTAAATCTCAAGACGGTCGCGTCAGTTCTCTTTCCTGTTCAATCGGAACGACACCGCGCTGTTTGCCAGCGCAGCCAAGTCGGCTTTGCACGACTTGCCGTCGAACCCGCATACAGCGCGGACGTTTTGGCCTAGCCGCCCTGATCGCGGTGCAAAATGCATTAACTGCTGAGGGCGCCCACTCCGGCTGGAGCGCCGTGAACCAATTCAGTACAATGAGATCGAACAGACGCAATGGAGAGGCTTAGATGAACGCGAACGCCGCCGACACCGGATTGCAGCTGCAATCCTTGATTACGAAGGCCGGCGAGCTCAAACTTTCGCTCGCAAATGTGAAAGTGCCGGAGCCCAAGGACGATGAAGTGGTCGTGCGCGTCGAAGCGACGCCGCTTAACCCGTCCGACCTCGGGCTCCTGTTCGGACCGGCCGATATGGCGGCGGCAAACGCATCCGGCACCGGCGACGGCGCGATCGTCACTGCGCCCGTCCCGCAACAGACGCTGAAGGGCCTCGCTGCGCGCCTCGACCAATCGCTGCCGGTCGGCAACGAAGGCGCGGGCGTTGTCGTGAAGGCGGGTGCGAATGCCAAGGCGCTACTCGGCAGGACCGTGTCGATGATTGGCGGCGCCATGTATGCGCAGTATCGCTGCTTGAAGACCGCCGACTGCCAGGCGCTTCCTGAGGGCACGACGCCGGTCGAGGGCGCCTCCTGGTTCGTCAATCCGCTAACTGCACTTGCCATGACCGAGACCATGCGCCGCGAGGGGCACACCGCCCTGGTTCACACCGCCGCCGCGTCCAATCTCGGCCAGATGCTCAACAAGATCTGCCTGCAGGACGGCATCAGTCTCGTCAACATCGTCCGCAGCGCGGAACAGGAAAAGATTTTGACCAGCATCGGTGCAAAGCATGTGTGCAATTCGTCAAAGCCGACATTCATTGAGGTTTTGACGAAGGCGCTGGCGGCGACCGGCGCGACCATCGCCTTCGACGCGATCGGCGGCGGCAAGCTGGCGGGCCAGATCCTCAGTTGCATGGAGGCGGCCGCGAACCTGAACGCGAAGACCTACAGCCGCTACGGCTCGACTGTGCACAAACAAGTCTACATCTACGGCCGGCTGAATCTCGGGCCGACTGAATTGGGGCGCGACTTCGGTATGGCCTGGGGCGTTGGCGGATTTCTCCTGACGCCGTTCCTGCAGAAGATCGGCAGCGCTGAGGTCGCCAAGCTGCGCGCGCGGGTCGCGCGCGAGCTGAAGACGACGTTCGCGAGCCACTATGCGAAGGTAATCTCGCTACAAGAGGCGCTGCAACCGGCAATGATCGCCGCTTACAACAAGCGCGCGACTGGCGAGAAATATCTGATCAATCCAAACAAGGGCTAAAGTCCGCCGGCGTTCGCCGGGCTCAGGCTCCGCTTTTGCGACGCACCGAAGGCCCATTGATGAAGAAGTCGCGCAAGGGTGGCGGCAGTAGAGCCGAGGCAGCTCAGTGGTCCGGCCACATGATGCGCAGCAGTTGACCTCGCTCGCTTGGCCGAAGCCCAGGACAAACAGGAAGCTACGGACAAGGTCATGCGGCGCTGAATATCCGGGGACGCCCCGCACCAGCGTGCAGCGGGAATGAAGCGGCGGGGGTTCACCTAATACAACCGCCTACAACCTGCGCGAAACAAACATTCCCGAAGCGCAGTTAAGTCTCCGCCGGTGCAAAGTCTCATTTTCTCCTCTCAGCAGGGCTTCCCGTCGCCGGTGCTCCCCTAAGGCCGGCGCTGCGGGGTCCGCCACTACAACCGCCTACAACCTACTTCTTGAAACGGAGCGCACGAGGAGTACGTTGGTTACTTGCTAACGGGTCCCCGCCGCCAAGCTGGTGCCCGGAGGCGGGGCCTCGCACCCTTCTCGGGCGCGGGGCCTTTTTTGAGGAGCGACAGGCGGTCGTAAGTGGGGAGCACGAGACGCTACAAATCCGGCAGCCCATAGCCGAGATCAAGCGTGCCGACGCCAGCGGCCAAGCGCTCGCCCATGTCTATTTCGAGCCCGATCCTCTCAATAGAGTCCCGACGCGCGGTAATGAACCGACTGACGCAAGATGAAGCCCGGCGGATCGCTGCCAATGTGGCGAAGTTGCCGGTGTTCATCGAGGCTGAGAAGTGTCGGGAAGCCAAGGGCGATTGACGACCCCCGGCGGAGCCCTCGACTGCTCTGAGCGCGCTGCCTGTTTCGGAGGTTTCTGCAAGCAGGTCCCACTGCTTCGCGATGCCGATCCACTGCTTGGCCGTCTCCGGCTGTTGTGCATCCCTGATAGCAAGCAAGCGGCAGTGTGCGGCCCGCTGCCGCATTTCCCCCGTCCTCATGGCGCATTCCCCAAGTCGCCGCGAACCCCAGCTCGCGCAGATTTGATCCGAAAGCGCGATTGAGGTCCAATTCGGGCGAAGCTGTGTAATTTCCATGGCTGCAACGACCCCAACCGGGGGAATTCTCGCCTTGCAGAGATAGCCACAGGCGCCGCGTCGAGCCGAAACTGCAAAAAGGGCCGCCTCGACCTTGGCCCTCGGCGCCGAGCCGGCTTGACCAATTCTGCTCAGCGGGGTCGGCGTTTCAAGGCCAAGGTAAGCGATCGTCGGCGCGACGCATCCGGCTCCGACGGCTGAGAGACGCTTCCGCGCTCCCGCCTTAATGGCCAGGAGCGCAGTGTGAACAAGCACGATCCTCGAAAATACGCCGATGAGTGCCTACGGCAGGCCGACGCGGCTCGTTCGGAGGCCGACCGGCGCTTGTTCCTCGACATGGCCGAGGGCTGGCGGCGCATTGCTGAGCGCAAGGAAGAAATCGCGGCCCTTGGGGCGAGTGTCCGATGGACCCGCAGCGGGCGGGATTCCTAGTTGAGCGGCTGCTGGAAGTTCGGGAGGCGTCGGTGGCGGACTACGTAGAACTTCGCCCCTCCCCGTCTGAGCAATTTTGCTCATGCGGCAGTCCCCCCAAGCTATAGAGATTTCGTTCCGGACAGTGACCGCCGGTGTGATGCTGAACGTTCGGGGACTGGCGGCATGTATCGAATGACGGGACAACGCGAAAAACCTGATGTCACTTCTGAGCGTGATGTTTCTGATGAGGTCGACGGCTGGCGGGTGGGACAGGGACCTGACTTTGTTGCCGTTCAGATCGGTGGGCCGCAACAGCCGATTAATCGCTTGTCGGCATCGCAAGCGATCGCCCTTGGAAAAGCGCTGATTGCTGAAGGACAGGAGCGGTCCCAAAGGGGCCGGTCAACTGACTAGCACACGCTTCCAAAGGCGCGCCCGGTGACACCCTGCCGACGCCCACCTTGGCGATCACCCAGGCGCCAAGCAGTCCGCCTATTGGATCGCCCAAACCCTTGATCTGATTCAAACTTCAAGGACGCCTGCCTCCCAGCGCACCACCGATCGGCTGGGGCGGTACCGCGATAGCAAGCAGCGCTGTCGCCGAGCGCCAGCGCGCCGATGCCGGCCAGCACCCACAAGCAATAAGGCGGTCAACAGCCCGATAGCCTGCTTGCGGTCCATGGTTAGAATGTGAGATGCCCCGCCGCTTCCCGCCGCCATGGTCCGTTGAAGAGCATCCGGAGTGCTTCGTCGTCACAGACGCCAACGGCCAGCGCTTGGCGTTCATCTACTTCGAGCCCGATCCCGGCAACGAGACGCGTCGCGCAGCTATGAACCGGCTAACGCGAGATGAGGCGCGACGCATCGCTACCACTTTCGCCAACCTGCCGGCATTCGTGGAGGCGGACAAGGAAGACCCGGCAGAAATGCTGCGTGACCGCGCGAGGGAATGTCGCGCGCGGGCAGAAGCCGCCAGCGATCCGAATGCAAAAGCGCATTTTCACGCGATGGCGGAGACTTGGGAACGGCGTGCGAGGGACGTTGAGAAGACAAGGTGACGAACGACGATATCGAACAGGCCGTAAGGGGGCCACAGGCCAAGAGACGGCGCGAATACCTATAAGCCGCCCCCAAAACGCGTGAACGTCACAGAAAAGCCTCTTCGGCGGGCAGGTTGCCTCCAAGGAGTTTGCCAATGATTCGCATCGCTTTAGGGACCATCGTCACCGGTATGATGTTCGCCGCCGCGCCGGCCGCGGCGGTGATCACCTGTCAATCCTCGCCGCCGCCGGGCGTCGCGGCGTCCTACAACACGATAGACGGGCGCAAGTGTTGGTATGCCGGCCGGCGGCCCGTTGCCAAGTCCGAGCTCGTTTGGCCACGCGTCGAGGCCGTCCTGCCGCCAAAGCGTGAGCCCGAGCCCCCCGCTGATCTCAGCGCTGCCCGCCCTGAACTGGCAGCGGAGATCAGCGCGATAGAGCCGGATCAGGCCGCTGAGGTGAATCCGAGTGAAATCACCGGCAGCATCAATCCGCGCTTTGAGGCGCGCTGGCAGACCTTGGCGCCGGTGGTATGGGCGAGCGCCGCGGGGCGCTGATCCTTCTTCGCGGTGTTCAAGACATCGCGGTCAGATGCTGATCTTGCGGCCGCCAAACGGCCGCTGCAGATAGGCTGCGCAGCTGCTTGGCCAGTGGCCGGCCCCCATGCAACCGCGCCTGTGATCTCGAGCCTCCTGCGCGGCGGCAGGCGCGTGCTCGTCCCTCGCGCGCGCCACGAGAACGCGCGGTTGCGTGACGTTGACGGCAGCCGCATCATCTCCTGACCCCCGCTGTCCTTGTCAGCACTTGCGCGCGGGAGCAGGCTGACCAGGCCTTCCTGTTCTCACCGCCAGCTTGATTGACCGACAAGCTCTGAGGGAGCTCCGCAGCCATGACCGCATCGCCCATGATCCAATCGTCGGCGACCCGCTCGGCGATGACACGCTGGCAGTTCGCAAAATTCCTGATGGGCTGGCCGTTCTACATCATGCTGACCCTCATGGTGATCGAAGCGCTGCTCGGCGCCTTCACGACCTATCTCGTCATCCAGGCAGGCCGCAATGTCGCCAACGAGGAGTTCCTTCTCCTCGACCTCATCTGGATCCTTGGCGCGCAATCCACCTCGTATGCCGTCGGTGCCGTGAGCTGGATCTTCGCCGAGCAGGCCGGCATTGGCGCCTTCGGCCGCTACATGCTGCGGTTCACGCGCGACAACCGCAACAAGACCAAGCTGCTGCACGACAAGCCTGTCCGCGAGACGGTGGAGCCGTTCCTGACCAGCGGCACTTTCTGGGACATCTTCCAGCTGATGTACGAGCTGGAATCGCAGCTCAAGCTGTTGCTCAGCCTGGTGTTCAACGCCATCGTGCTGGGGATGGAAATCGATGCCGTGCTGCCGGTCGCCTATGCGTCGGTCTTCGCGGTCTTGCTGACCATGCAGTGGGTCCTGCGCAAGCCGGTCGCGCGGGCCTATCTGAACAACCAGGCGATGACCAATCGCGTGACCGCCCACGGCTATACGGCCTGGGACAACATTTTCTCCGGCAACCGGTACAATCTCAGACTGTGGCTGGCCGGCTTCAAGGTGAAGCTGCGCGACTGCCTGCGCGCCCAGATCAAGGAGATCGTCGCCCGCGAGGGACTGAGCGCCACGAGCGGCATCATCGGCCTGATCATCGTGTTCTCCACGATGGTGTTCGTGGCCGCCAACGCGGCAGACGATACCGGCCTTCTGATCGGGCTTGCCGCAACCTTGCCGCGCCAGATCGAGATGACGCGCGAGGTGCATCAATTGGCGTCCGAGTGGAATGACCTCGTCGCGGTGTGGACGCGCATCAGCGGCGTCGTGGCGAGCATGCATCCGGAGCCGGATTCGAAATTCGACGAGCGCATCAAATTCGACCAGCTGACGCTCCGGCAGGGCGACCGTTCCGATGTGTGCACGTCCGTGGAGGACGCGCTACGCATCATTGACGAGCGGACGGCGGGACGCGTGAATGTCCGCGGGCCCAACGGCTCCGGCAAGTCGACCCTGCTCGTCACCCTCAAGACGAGGATCAAGAACCGGGCCTATTACTGGCCGACAGCCGACCGGCTGACCTTCGCGTTTGCGCAACAGGCCGGCGCGGCCGACGACGCCGAGGACGGGCCGGAGCCGCCTGACGAGCGGAAAACCGGATTCTCGTCGGGCGAGCGGCAGATTCGATCACTCCGCGAGATCGTCGAGCACACCGACGCATCGATCTACCTGCTCGACGAATGGGACGCGAATCTCGACCCCAAGAACCGCGCCATGGCGGACGCGCTCATCGAGCAACTCGCAGCGCGGGCCCGTGTCGTGGAGATTTCGCACCGCGACCGCATTTAGGAGCTTCGGCCGCGGGGTCGAGGCTGCGCCTCTGGGGTGGCGCTCGGAGGCGTCACCGCCTACAGGGAGGTCTCCCGCGGCAAAATCGAGGGACCCGTGATGCCCATCTTGCTGCCCCGCTGGCTGAGGGTGACGCTGGTCGGCGGTCTGGTGCTGCTCGCCATAGGTTGCGGGCTCTGGACCTATCGCTATTTCACCGTCCCGAAGACGCTGACCGTCGCGGTCGGCGCCCAGGAGGGCGAGGTCGTCAAGATGATGTCGACCATCGCCACGCAGCTCGCATCGGTCGGCGCGCCCGTGCGGCTCAAGGTGATCGAGACCCGCGACGCCACGCAAGCCGCAAAAGCGCTTGCAACCGGGCAGGTCAATCTTGCCGTGGCCCGCAGCGACACGAAGGAGCTGGCGAACGCGCGCACGGTCGTCGTTCTCACCTACAGCGTCGTGCTGCTGGCGGTGCCGCCCAACTCGCCTGTCGATGAGCTTTCGGATCTCAAGGGCAAGACCGTTGGCGTCGTTGGCGGCGAGATCAATCATCCCATTGTTGAAGCGCTTTTTCCGGACAACCAGGCAAGCCGTACTGCGGTCAAACTCAAGGATCTGGCCCTGGCAGACGCCGCACAGGCGCTGAAATCCAAGTCCATCAACGCGCTTCTCGTCGTCGCGCCGGTCAGCGACAAGTATCGAGCCATGGTGCGCGGTTTCTTCGAGGGAAGCGGCAAGGGCCAGCCGAAGCTTCTGTCCGTCGACTCCGCCGAAGCCATCGCCAACGCAAGACCGGCCTACGAGAGCTACGAGCTTCCCAAGGGATCGCTGCGAGGATCGCCCCCGCTCCCCGACGACGACCTCACCACCTTACGGGTTCCCCTCTACATCCTGGCCCAAAAG
This sequence comes from uncultured Alphaproteobacteria bacterium, assembly GCA_963812775.1. Lineage (GTDB taxonomy): Bacteria > Pseudomonadota > Alphaproteobacteria > Rhizobiales > Beijerinckiaceae > CAWEWH01. The sequence continues at coordinate 346,795 of CAWEWH010000007.1, read as the reverse complement.
AGCCTCCGCGACGACACCGTCACGGCGTTGGCGAAGGCCATCATGGACACGAGGCGGGACTTCATCAGCTCCGAACCGCTGCTCGCCCACGTCGCCTCCCCCAACACCGACAAGGACGCATTCATTCCGGTGCATCCTGGCGCGGCGGCCTATTTCGACGGTGAGGTGTTGGGATTCTTCGACAAGTACGAGAACCAGCTCTTCTACGGTCCCATGATCCTCGGCATTCTGATGTCCGCCTTGGCGGCCGCCTGGAAGTTCATGGGGCTCGGCCGGCACCCGCAGGCAGAGCCTCTCGATCTGCTGGATGGCCTTGCTGCCCGGATCCGCGAAGCGCGCAGCGCGAGCGAACTCGAGGCGATCGAGGACGATATCGACAACCTGCTCATCGCGCAGCTCAGAACGCTCAGGAGAAGCGAGGCGTCGGCAACCGATGCCGCCGCAATAACGCTTGCCGCACATCGGCTCGAGCAGCTGATCGCGCGGCGCAAGAACGCGCTGATCGCGCCGCCCGTCGCCAGTCCGACGGCGTGATCGCTGTCCCGGCCCACGGCGCCCTCACCGGCCGAAATGCCGCGATGGGACCGAAATCGACGCACTCCTCAGAACGAAGCGCCGACCTTGATGCGCAGGAGCGTCCGCGGGAATTGCGCGGGGCCGATTTCGCCGGGCGGCAGCTGCGGTTCCGATCCCGTCACACGAAACGAAAGGGCGGCGGTCAAGAATGCCGTGTCTGAAAAGCGGACGTTTGCGAGCGGCCCGATGTAAAAGGCGTCTGCCGCGAAACGGTTGAGGAACGCGCCTTCGTAAGCCGCGAGATAGCGGACCTCCGCGCCCACGAAGGCGCTCTCGGTGGCGCGCGCCGTCAGCGCGTTCGACCACGTGAAGCCCGAAGCGCGCTCCATCTGTCCAGTGCCGCGCAAGCGGGTCAGTTCGGGCTCATACCCGATATTGGTCGCGAACCACAGGCGGTCGGGGATGATGCGCACATCGAGAATCAGCAGTGCCTCGGTTTGAAATGCGTCGACGCCCCGCCCGGTGCTCTCCTCGACCCTGGCGTAGCGGGGCTCGACCAGGACCGAGAGCGCAAACGGATTCTGCGCCGTTCTTTCGATCAAGCGGTACTTGATCGACACCGAGCCGCCATCGAAGGCAGCGAAGCGCTTGTTGGGAACCTCGCCGAGATTGCGCACGTCTCGGGCGTGGCCGAACAGTCCAACCTCGATGGCAAGGTCGTCGGTGTGCGCATACTGATAGGCGAGCTTGCTGGACATCACGCGGTAGCGCGGCTTGCCGGCCAGGGCGCCGCCAGCTTCGGCCTGCTCTCCCTCGGCCTCCTCGCCCGGCATCGCCATTGACGGCATGGCCGGGCCGACCAAGCGGCGCTTGTGGAAGCGCGAAAAGGTGTCGAAGCTGACCTGCTTTGCGCCTTTCTCGGGCGTATCGGCACCCTCGCTGAAACCGAAAATGTCGCCGGTGTCGGCCTCCTGCGTCTTTGCTTCACCCGCAGGGGAGTTCTTCTTGTCGTCGTCGTGAGCCGCAGCCGGGACGATCGCAAGCGCAAGAAAGCTTGCAAGCCACACACCCAGCGTCCGATTCATCCGTCTGCCCCACCCGGCGCTGACAACGGCTCGTCTCTGTGCAAATGACACCTCACGACACCACATCCTCTCTGCGGCGCGGCGCGGCGGCGGTCTCGCCGCCGGGGCTGCTGACGCGCGCAATGAGGTCCATGAGATCGGCCCGGAGCGTGGCGATCTCGCTCTCCATCATGCCGACACGGCAGACCACATGCTCGCGAACGCCAAGCGCCAGCTCGCGCACCTCGAGGCCCTTCGCGGTGAGCCAGACCTCGACCTCGCGCTCGTCCTCGAAGCGCCGCTTGCGGGTCACGAGCTTCATCCCCTCAAGGCGCTTCAGCAACGGCGTCAAGGTCCCGGAATCGAGCATCAGCGTGCGGCCAAGCTCGGAGATCGTCGGCCCGTCCCTCTCCCATAGCACGGTCAAGGCAATGTACTGCGGGTAGGTGAGACCCATGGGCCCCAGCCGCTCGCGGTAGGTCTTGGTCATTGCCCGCGTCGCCGCATAGAGGGCAAAGCAGAGCTGGTTTTCGAGCCTCAGGGCATCGAATCTGTTGCTTGCTGACACCGCGATTCCTGCCAACTTTCCGCCTGTGGCGCGTCCTTGCGTCGCCGACCGAGACTGCGACCGACCGTTCCGGCCCTCTCTCGGTGGATTTGGTCGTTTTCGCACGACGGCATTGCGTCCGTCCATTCATCCGAAAGGGGCAAGGCCACAAAATGGCGGACCATCGGCCTGCTTTGACCTGCGGGCCAGAAGGTCCATGCCCGCATCGTGGCCATCTCGGCGCGACCCGGCCGTGGAACCCGCTGTCGATCGGCCTGCCGAAGGGAGGTCCCGCACACTTCGGGAAACCGAAGCCTCTGCCGAACGTTCATTCAAGAGGTTCGGCAACGGAGGAGATGATGAAAGACCTCAATCTCGTGAAGGAGCATATGGAGGTAATCGCCGCGGACGGCGAGAGCGTCGGGACCGTCGACCGCCTCGAAGGATCGTTGGCGATCAAGCTGACGAAGAGCGGACCCGCGGCCGGCGGCAAGCATCACATGATCCCGACCGACTGGGTCGACCACGTCGACAGCCACGTGCATCTGTCGAAGTCCGCCAAGGATGTCCGTTCGCAATGGAAGACGGCCGCCTAGTTTCAAGACGTACCACGGCCGACATTTTGGCGCTGCAGCCGCCTCGGATCATGCATCCGGGGCGGCTTCTTGTTTCGCCTATGCGGCAGGCGGCGTATCGCGTTGCGCCGCGGTGACGCCGAGCTCGACAAGCTTGGCGTGAACCGTGGCGATCGACCGCTTCAGCTTGAGGCTGATGACGGGGGCCGGAATGCCGTCGCGGGCGAGCGCAACGAGCTCTTGCACCGCTTCGAGAGTCCAGGGCCGGTCAGACAGGACGTCGTGGTCGCTCATGCCAATTTCTCCCTGCTGCAATGCTCAACGCAAGGGTGATGGAGAAGTTTGGCCGCAACATGAAGTGTGCCTTGAGCGTCAGCAGGGCGCGGCTCTACTGCGCCAGCCGTGCGATGGCCCGCTTGAGATTGTCGCGGGCGCGGGCCTCGAGCGGCGCGAATGCCGCCGTCAAGTAGATGCGCTCGCGGTCGAGGAAGCTGCGCAACACCTTGGTGCGGCCGGTCCGATACGCGGCGTCCGGGACGTGGGCATATTCCCTGCGGATCGCCGCATCGTAGGCATCGAAGGCGGCCGCTGGCGCGCCAAGGATCGCGAGATCGATGTCGATCAGGAACGGCGCATCGGCATGGGCGCCAGGCTGATGCGTCTTGGTTGCCAGAACCAGCGCCTCGGCCGCGTCGAGGACGGTGGGCGGCACGCGCCCGGCAAGCTCTCGGCGCATCAGGGCGGCGCTTTGCTCCTCGTTGTCGCCGGCCTTCGGGTCATAGACGGCATCGTGAAACAGGATGGCGAGCTGGAAGGCGTCGCGATCGCTGAGACGGCCGGCGATCGGCGGCAGACGGCCAAGCATGTCTTCGACATGGTTCCAGGTATGATAGGCGCGATGCGGCTCGGCGTAGCGCGCCTTGAGCTCCCGCAGAATGGCGTCGTCGAGCTTCATCGTTCGCGCTACTATCTCGAAACGTCGGCCATCGAAAGGGCCCTGATTGTCGAGGTGGCCGCCGGGGAGACACAAAGCATGGACAAGAAAGCCGCGCTCGATGCCGGCCTGGTGCAGGAATTCGTCGCCAAGTCGCATGGCGATCTTGCGCGGGTGAAGGAGCTCTTGGGTGGCGAACCGCGTCTCGTCAACGCCGTTTGGGACTGGGGCGGCGGCGACTTCGAGTCTGCGCTCGGCGCTGCCGCCCATGTGGGCCGCAAGGACATCGCCACGCTCCTGCTCGATCATGGGGCTCGGCTTGACATCTTCGCGGCCGCGATGCTCGGCAAGCTCGACATCGTCAAGGCGGCGATCACCGCATTTCCAGCCGCGAAGAGCGCGCCCGGCCCGCACGGCATCCCGCTCATCGTCCACGCGCAGGCGGGCGGCGAGGAGGCACGGCCGGTGCTGGATTATTTGCAGTCGCTGCGATGAGCGTCGGCAGACGCCTTGGCGACCGTTTGGTCAGCGCGCATTCGGAGGCACACGACTTGCGCCGCAAGGTGGCCCCGTTCGATAGGCGCAGGTGTTCCGCCCTAAGGACCCGAACACTCCCTCGACGCAGTCGGTGCCGTACTCGGAGCCGTAATAGTCGCCGCAGGGCCGCTGGGACAGCGTGACGTCAGGAGGGGGTCCGCCGCGCACGCGGGCTTGCCCCAGTGCTGCCGAGGCTGTCACCAACACAAGCAAGGCCGTGGTCAGGGCGGCTGCGAGGTTCTTCTGCGCTGTCGTCATGGAAAATCCTTGTCTTGCCGGGCTGGGCAAACTCCATGCGGGGCCGTGCTGATCCTCGCCAGTATGGCCGTGTGAGTGGCGCGCACGCGCCGCAGGCAAATTGCCGGCCTTTCAATGAGGCGCCAGTCGACCCGGATGGGCGACGCCGTATCGAAGGATCGGAGGCTAGCATAGGCTGGGCGCCAGGCACCGATCCCAGGGGCGCGGCCACGGAGATTTGAACTGCGGCTGTCCGGTTGGGGTCGCACGACGGCGGACCCGTGACACGCGCGGCTTCGGTGTGGCGGCGCAGCCGTCTGCCTTTAACGACACATGGAGGGAAATGGTGGGCAGGGACGGAGTTGAACCGCTGCCGCGTTCGCAGGACTTTCGAATCTATTTCAACTGCTTCATCACCCAGATTGCCACAACCGCAACCAGTCCTGCGCTGGCGAACACTCCCGATACGACGGCCGCGCTAAACAGAATCACTCCTAGTGCATACGCGATCCTATCAAGTGCCCATCGTATCACTGCGATGAAGCGGCCGAACACCCAATAGAACGCATAGAGGAGGAGCAAGAGCACGAGAACAAGCACTAACATCTTCACGATCGGAGCGCCGCCGAAGTCCGTATCAAGAAGCCGCGAGATCTGGGTGATGCCCCAAAGGCATCCGAACACAATCACATCGACGAGCCAGCCAAAACCCTGCTTAAGCCATGCACCAAACTCCTTGATCAGGTGCTCCATGCAAAAGTCCTCTGGTTCGTTCTCCCCCTCTCTCAACGCTACGGCAACGAATGTGTTCAAGCAATGTCCCCAGTTCGCAGCCTTTCACCGCGACTTGATTGTGGGTACAGCCGCCTGTGGCCGCGTTTGAAAGAAAAAGAAAGAGCCTAAGTGGCTGAGGACTAAGAGGAAGGAAATGGTGGGCAGGGACGGAGTTGAACCGCCACAGCGTACGCGGGGCGTTTACAGCGCCTTGAGCTCGCCAATGCTCAGCCTACCCATTGGGTCTTACATATAGCGACGCCTCGCGGCCGGCTGTGCCGGGGCGCACATCAAGCCCCGCGGAGGGTGAAGGCGCCGAACCGTCGGCCCTTCGGGTCAGTCGGTTTTCGAGACGGGGTGCGCGCCACCGCGCACGCCCTCCGGATTTCGTCTCCCTCAGACCTTCGTCGCACGACCAATGGCTGGCGACTTTCTGTCGACGACCAATTGTCGAGCGACGAAGTGCATCGAGCCGCGCTATCAGGCTCGCCTCGTTGAGGCGCGAGAGTCGCTTCGGGGCCGCGGGGAAGCACGCGCCGCCGAATGAGGTCGCTTGCGCCGCGAGGGATGACAGCAAGGAACTCACAAATGAGCATGACAGGCACGATGCCGGCCGCCGTCGCCGTGAAAACGACGCAGCCCATGACCCGCGAGGAGAAGAAGGTCATCCTGGCCTCCTCGCTGGGCACCATTTTCGAATGGTACGACTTCTATCTCTACGGCTCGCTCGCGGCGCTCATCGGCGCCCAGTTCTTCAGCGCCTATCCGGAAGCGACGCGCAACGTCTTCGCCTTGCTTGCCTTTGCGGCGGGCTTCTTGGTGCGTCCGTTCGGGGCCCTGGTGTTCGGACGCCTCGGCGATCTCGCCGGCCGCAAATATACGTTCCTCATCACCATCGTGATCATGGGGCTTTCAACGTTCCTGGTCGGCCTGTTGCCAAGCTACGAGACGATTGGCGTCGCCGCCCCCATTGCGCTCTTGGCGCTCCGCATGCTGCAGGGCCTGGCGCTTGGCGGCGAGTATGGTGGTGCCGCCGTCTACGTGGCTGAGCACGCTCCCCACAAGCGCCGCGGCTTCTACACCAGCTTCATCCAGACAACAGCGACCCTCGGTCTCTTGCTGTCGCTGATCGTCATCCTGTTCACACAGATCTACGTCAACGCCAATTATCCAGCCGTCACGCAGATGCTCGCCGACGGCACCACGCAGACGGTCACCGCCTTCCAGCAATGGGGCTGGCGCGTGCCCTTCCTAGTGTCCATCGTGCTGCTTGGCGTCTCGGTCTATATTCGCTTGCAAATGCAGGAGTTGCCTGCCTTCAAGAAGATGAAGGCGGACGGCAATCAATCGAAGGCGCCCCTGTCAGAGGCGTTCGGCCAGTGGCGCAACGCCAAAATCGCCCTGCTGGCGTTGCTCGGCCTGACGGCTGGTCAGGCGGTGGTGTGGTACACGGGCCAGTTCTATGCCCTGTTCTTCCTGCAGTCGATCCTCAAGGTCGATCAGTTCACCGCCAACGTGCTCATTGCTTGGTCGCTGACCGTCGCCACGGTCGGCTTCCTGTTCTTCGGTTGGCTGTCTGACCGCATTGGTCGCAAGCCCATCATCTTGGGTGGTTGCCTCATAGCGGCGCTGACCTTCTTCCCGCTGTTCAAGCTGCTCACGGCAACCGCCAACCCGGCGCTCTACCGGGCCCAGCAGGCGACGCAGGTGGTGGTCGTCGCCGATCCAAACGACTGCTCGTTCCAGTTCAATCCCACCGGAACGGCGAAGTTCACCTCCTCGTGCGATATCGCCAAGGCGACACTGGCAAGACTCTCCGCCAGCTACCGCTTCGAGAAGGCCGCTCCCGGAACGCCGGCCATCATCAAGATCGGCGCTACGGAGATCGCCTCCTACGACGCCAGCAACCTTGCGGGCGACGCCGCGAAAGCGACGCCGGCCGCCTTCAACAAGAGCGTGACAGCCGCGCTCATCGCCGCCGGCTATCCCAACGGCAGCAATGCAGAGATCGTCAAGATCGCCATCGAGCCGAAGGATGGTCTCTGGAACCTCGTCAAGATGCTGGACATTTTCAGCACCCAGAAACTGGCCATCATCGGCATCCTGACCGTTCTCGTGCTCTTCGTCACCGCCGTCTACGGCCCGATCGCGGCCGCACTTGTCGAACTCTTCCCGACGCGCATCCGCTACACCTCGATGTCGCTGCCATATCACATCGGCAACGGCTGGTTCGGCGGACTGCTGCCGGCAACCGCGTTCGCGATGGTGGCGGCGACCGGCGACATTTACTACGGCCTTTGGTATCCCGTGGTCATCGCGCTGATGACCTTCGTGATCGGCGTGTTCTTCGTTCCCGAGACCAAGGATCGAAACATCTTCACTTACAAAGGCTGAAATTCCCGTTCTGGCGAACGAGAGGCCCCGCCGCGCGGCGGGGCCTCTTTCGTCTTGAACGCCCTTTCGCAAGATGCGACGCGTGCGCGGCTCACCTCACGGCTCGCGGCCGGGCTCCGCGCTGGCTCGCGCCGGCCCGGGATCGGCGCGCACCGCCTCGTCGGCGCGTTGATGGGCGCGGTAGCGCGCCACGCCGAGCGGGATCAGCGTCAGATACGCGATGGTGGCGACGGTGAGGAACAGGAACGTGAAGCTCACCAGCAAGGCGACGACGAGCACGCTGACCAGGAACAGCGGCAGCACATGCTCGCGCGGAATGCGGCTGCCCAGGGTCTTGCCGGCATAGGTTGGAATGCGGCTCACCATCAGGAACGCGATGGCCAGCACGTAGAGGCCGACGACGATCGAAACGCTGGCGATCGGCAGGCCGAGGAAATGCAGATAGACGGGCAGCAGCACGACGGTGGCGCCGGCCGGCGCCGGCACGCCCACAAAATAGTTCTTCTGCCATTCGGGACGCTCCGGATCGTCGATGCTGACGTTGAAGCGGGCGAGCCGCAGCGCCGCCGCGATGGCAAAGACGAGCGCGATGATCCAGCCGGCGGTCTGCAGGTCGCGCAACACGAATGTGTAGAGCACCAGCGCCGGCGCGACGCCGAAATTGACGAAGTCGGACAAGGAATCAAGCTCGGCGCCGAAGCGCGACGTGCCCTTGAGGAAGCGCGCCACGCGGCCGTCGACGCCGTCGAGAAGGGCGGCGATCAGGATGGCGATGACGGCGTTTTCGAGCTTGCCTTCGACGCCGAAGCGGATCGCCGTGAGCCCGAGGCACAGCGCCAAGAGCGTGATGACGTTAGGCACGAGGAGCCGCAGCGGAATGGGCTTGAAACGCCGCCGTCGCGGCTCGTTCTCGTCGGGCACGAAGGGCGGAAAGAGGTCGCTCATTGCAGCCTGAGATTAGGCATGGCGGCCTTCGGCCGCAAGGCTGCCGCCTTTGTGTTCATTGCCGGTCGAGCGCGCGGCGCGCGAGGGAGGAAACCATGATTCAAAACGCAAACCGCAATGGAATCCCCTTCCCTCGCCTCGCTACCCTCGGCTCGCCGAGGATGACAGTGATTGTTAATCCTTGCGATAGAGCCGCATGGGCTCGCTGGCCGTGAGATCGGCCAGCACGGTCTCGCCGGCCACGGCACGCTGGCCGAGGCCGACGAGCGCCAGCGTTCCCGGCGGCAGATAAACGTCGACCCGCGAGCCGAAGCGTATCAGGCCGAAGCGCTCGCCGGTCGCGAGCGTGTCGCCCTCCTTGACGAAGGAAACGATGCGGCGCGCCACAAGGCCGGCGATCTGCACGACGCCGATCTTGGCGGCTGCGGTCTCGATGACGATGGCGCTGCGCTCGTTGTCCTCACTCGCCTTGTCGAGGTCGGCATTGACGAACAGGCCGGGCGTGTAGACGAGCCTCGTGACGCGCCCGCCGACCGGGCTGCGGTTCACGTGGCAGTCGAAGACGTTCATGAAGATGGAGATGCGCTGGCGCGGCGTGTCGCCGAGGTCGAGCTCCGCCGGCGGCACGCTCGCCACGATGGCGCTGACGCGACCATCGGCGGGCGCGACGAGGAGGCCGTCGCGCACCGGAATGACGCGCACCGGATCGCGGAAAAAGAAGCACATCCACACGGTGACGATGGCGCCGATCCAACCGAGCGGCGACCACAAATGTGCCAGCACGACGGTGAGGATGGCGGTGACGACGATGAAGGGATAGCCCTCCTTGTGGATAGGCACCATGGTCTCGCGGATGGAATCGTAGACGGACATCGAGCAGCCTCCAAGAATCCAAGCATTGTTGCGGGCAGCCACCTTGCCTTCGGGGAAGGTAGGCCGCCGTCGCGTCGGCGTTCAGCTCGTCAAGCTCACCCTGAGCCGCTCGCCCTCTTCCTCCTCGGCGCGCTTCAGGGTCTCGCGCGCCTTCTCGGCTTCGCGCTGGCGGTTCCAAAGCGCGGCATAGACGCCGCCGGCATCGAGCAGCGATTGATGCGTCCCGCGCTCGACGATGACGCCCTTGTCGAGCACGATGATCTCGTCGGCATTGACGACAGTCGACAGACGGTGAGCGATGACCAGCGTGGTGCGGCCGCGGCTGATGCGATCGAGCGCGTCCTGGATCTCCTTCTCGGTGAAACTGTCGAGCGCCGAGGTGGCCTCGTCGAGCACGAGAACGGGCGGGCCCTTGAGGATGGTGCGGGCGATGGCGACGCGCTGCTTCTCGCCGCCGGACAGCTTCAAGCCGCGCTCGCCGACCTGCGTGCGATAGGCTTCCGGCAGCGAGTCGATCAGCCGGTCGATCTGCGCGAGGCGCCCGGCTTCGGAAATGTCCTCGTCGTCGGCGCCCCAGCGGCCGTAGCGGATGTTGTAGGCGATCGTGTCGTTGAACAGTACCGTGTCCTGCGGCACCATGCCGATGGCGGCGCGCAGGCTCTCCTGCGTCACCGCGGCGACGTCCTGCCCGTCGATGAGAATGCGCCCGGCCGATGGCTCGTAGAAGCGGAACAGCAATCGGGAAATGGTCGACTTTCCTGCCCCGGACGGGCCGACGATGGCGATCGTCTTGCCGGGCGGCACCTCGAACGAGACGCCCTTGAGGATCTGCCGCGCCGGCACATAGGCGAAGTGCACGTCATCGAAGACGATGCGGCCTTCCTTCACCTCGAGCGGCACGGCGCCCGGCTTGTCCTTGATCTCCGGGTCGCGTTCAAGCACGCCGAACATGGCCTCGATGTCGATGAGCGCCTGCTTGATCTCGCGATAGAGCATGCCGAGGAAGTTCAGCGGGATGAAGAGCTGAACCAGCAGCGCATTGATCATGACGAAGCCGCCCACCGTCGTGCGGCCGGCGCGCACGTCGTAAACGGCGAGCACCATGGCCAGCGTCAAGCCGATGGTGAAGATGACTGCTTGGCCGGCATTGAGCACGGCGAGCGACGTATAGGCCTCGGTGCTCGCCTTCTCATAGCGGGCCAGCGAGTGGTCGTAGCGCTCCGTCTCGCGCCGGTCGGCGCCGAAATATTTCACCGTCTCGAAATTGAGAAGCGAATCGACGGCCTTGGTCTGCGCCTCGGTGTCGCTGTCGTTCATGCGGCGGCGGATGCCGATACGCCACTCGGTGGCCCGGTACGTGAAGCCGATATAGCCCACGACCATCACCAGCACGATGGCCGCATAGCGCCAGTCGAACTGGAAGACGAGCACCACTATCACCAGCACGAATTCGATGAGAGTGGGAATGAGCTGCAGCACGAAAAGCCGCGTCAGCTCCTCGATGCCGGTGCGGCCGCGCTCCAGAACGCGGGTCAGGCCGCCGGTCTTGCGCTCGAGATGAAAGCGCAGCGACAGGCGATGCATGTGAGCGAAAGTCTCGAGCGACAGGCGGCGCACCGCCGCCATCGTCACCTTGGCGAAGACGCCGTCGCGCATCTGCGTCAAGACCGCCATCAAGGCGCGGCTGAAGCCGTAGAGCACGGTGAGCGCAACCGGCGCCGCCCACAGCGCGCTCCAGTCGCCTCCCCCTCCCGCGTTGACGCCGACGAGCGCATCGGTCGCCCATTTGAACGTGTAGGGCGTCAGCACGGTGACGAGCTTGGCCACGAGGATCAGGGCGGCCGCGAGGTAGATGCGCAGCTTCAGGTCGGGCCTGTCGGCCGGCGGCCAGATGTAAGGCGCAAGACGGCGCGCCGTGACCGCAAAGCTCGCCTCCGTGAGGTGCGATGCCTTTGCCGCACCGGCGGCCGGCAAAGCTTGATCGGAGACCGTCGAAGACATCGAATTCCTTAAGGAGCGCCGTCCCTCATATAGGCGAGAAGCCGCCGCCGCGCACGCCTTTGCCGGGAAATCCCCAGGGCGGGCCCATGGCCCGCCGCTTCGCACTTGCAGCACGAGCCGCGCTGGCCACATGGCGGCGCGCGTTAGTCATGGCGCTGCTATTGGGTCAGTTCTTCTGGGGGTTCGGCAGAACGAAGGTCTGTCCGGGATAGATCCGGTGTGGGTTGCGGATCTGATCGTGATTGGCCGAATAGATGACCGTGTAGCGCAACCCCTCGCCGTAGATGCGCTGGCTGATGCGCCACAGGCTATCGCCTTGCGACACAATCGCCGTGCGCACTTCCGGCACGGCTATCACCACGCCCGGCCTGTCATTACTCGCTCCAGCACCGCCCGGTTTGAGGCCTCTCGTCTCGGCATCCGCGCCGCCGGCAGGGTCGGCCGAGGCTGCCATCCGGCTTGGGGCGGCCGCAATCTGCCGGACCGGCAGGTTGAAACCGACCTCGGCGCGCGACTTGACAGTGCCGGACACCGGATCGACGTGGTCGAGCCGGACGCGATAGTCGCCGGGCGTCACGCCGCCGGCGACTGAGAATGACAGGCGGCCGTCCTTTCCGGCTGCTCCGGACGCCAGGTAGCCGTCGTTGAGGTAGAGGCGTACCGTCGCATCAGGCGCGGCGCGCCCGCTTACGAAGAGCTTGCCGTCTTCGCTGCCTTCCGCGATGTCGATGACGACCCCTGACGGCAGCGAGCGCGTCGTGTCGCCGCTTTTTTCGCCGACGCGGTGGCCAGGTTGCTCGAACTTGTCGGGGTTCGACAGCACGACCGTGGGGCGATCGGGCGCCGACAGCGCCACGATGACCGGCTCCTTGCGTCGCTGGGCCAGCGAGACGGCGACCGACTCCTTCGACAGCTTGCGCTGACCATCGGGGGCGGTGAAACGCAAGGTCAGTTGATGGTCGCCCTCGGGCAGCTTCTCGGGCGTCATGGCGAAAAGCCCGGCCGCATCCGCGACGGTGCGATCGTGCACCTTGCCATTGCGTAGGAGCTCGACAGTGGCGCCGGGCGAGGCGCGGCCGGCCACCACGGAATCGCCGTCCGGCTCGACACGCACCACGTCGAAGGCGGGAGTGTCGCCGGTTTCGTCGCGATCCGGGCGGCGCGCCTGTGCATCCGCTCCGCTCTTCTTTTCACTCGGCCTTTCGGCCAGCGCTGCTTGATCGCTCGGCTTGACGGCGCTCGCCACATCGCGTGCGGCGGCAAGTGGAGCATCTGGCGGCCGTTGCGCCTGGCCCCCGAAATCGAAGATTCCGGCCTGCCGCAGCGGCCCGAACGCCAACGCTGCGACGCCGAAGGCCGCCAATCCTGCAACGACGAAACCGGCACGAAGGTTGAGCATGGATCCTCGATCGATAGCGGCGTAACCGCGAATTTAGGCCTAGCTGAGGCGCAAAGCCAGTCGTTTTCCCTTTCATATGCCCATAAGCAAGCACAAGCGGGACTGACGGCTTAACGAAGCCAGAACGCCTTTTCGGCCATGATGTGCGTTGGCGCTCTCGCAACATCGCTTGTGCGGACCCATCTTTTGTTGCCGTTCACGTTCATCGGTCTCGTCTCATCCCATGTCCCCGCCCTTGACCACCATCGACCGCCCCGGCCACATCGCCTCCATGTCGAAATTGCCCAAGCCCAAGATTCGCTCGGTCTGCGTCTATTGCGGCTCCGGCGAGGGCAGCGATCCGGACTTCGCCGTCGCGGCGCGGGCGCTCGGCCGTTTCATGGCGGAGGCGGACATTCGCCTTGTCTACGGCGGCGGCGGTCTCGGCCTCATGGGCGCACTCGCCAAGAGCGTCACCGCGCATGGCGGTCACGTCACCGGCATCATTCCGGGCTTCCTCAAGGAGCGTGAGCGCCCGCCGGCCAGCAACGAGCAGACGCTCGTCGTCGCCGACATGCACGAGCGCAAGCGCATCATGTTCGAGCGCGCCGACGCCTTCGTGGCTCTGCCGGGTGGCATCGGCACGCTGGAGGAACTCGTCGAGCAGCTCACCTGGTCGCAGCTCGGGCGCCACAAGAAGCCGATCCTGCTGCTCAACCAGAAGGGCTTCTGGAATCCGCTCCTCGAGTTGATCGCCCATATGCGCCTGCACGCCTTCATCCGGTCCGACATCGAGGTTCGTTATCTCGTCGCCGAGCGCGTCGAGGACGTGCTGCCGATGCTGCAAGCTGCCGCCGAGCGCACCGGCACGGCGACGCCGCAGGCGCAGGAAGCTGTGAGCGAACGCTTCTGATCGTCGGCTTTCCGTCTTGATCTTGCCCAGCCTCCGGTGCTTTCCTGCAGAAGCTCAATTCGAGCGCTGGGGACTGCCATGTTGCGTGCTCGCCTTGCCATCGTGGTCGCGCTTGTCGCACCAGCCCTAGTCGTCCTGTCTGCGGGTGCGGGCGCCCAAACAGCCGAAAAGCAGGCGGCGCCACCTGCCAAGAAGGCCGAAAAAGCCAAGGGGGGCGGCAGCCTGCCCACGGTCGTCACGGTGACGAACGAGGCCGCATTGCTGCTCGCCGGCGTCGAAATCTCCACCACCGAAAGTGAGCCGCGCATCGTCGGCAGCCTTCCCCAGGGTCTGCAGTCGGGCAAGTCCACCAAGATCCGGCTGAGAAGCCCCAAGGGCTGCGAATATTCCGTGGTGGCGGTCTTCGAGGATGGCTCGGAGGCCCCCGGCGGCAAGGTCGATCTGTGCAAGGATCCGTCGCTGCGCTTCACCGCCATCGAGCTGAAGCGCGCCCCGCAGCCCCGCGAGCCCGATCCTGGCAATTAGGCCGGCCGGCACCGTCGTGCAGGTGTCCGCCTTCATCGAAGTCGAGGCGGAAGCGGTGGTGGCGGCGTAGGCAGCGCCTACGCCTTGGCGCCGCTCTTCACCAGCTTGTAGACGATGGAATCAGTCAGCGCCTGGAATGACGCATCGATGATATTGGGCGAAACGCCGATGGTCACCCAGCGGTCGCCCTTCTCGTCGCCGCTCTCGATGAGCACGCGCGTCACCGCGTCCGAGCCGCCCTGGAAGATGCGCACCTTGTAGTCGACGAGCTCGAGGCCGGCGATGAGCTTCTGGTACTTGCCGAGGTCCTTGCGCAAGGCGAGGTCGAGCGCATTGACCGGGCCGTTGCCTTCCGCCGCCGAGATCAGCTCCTCCTGCCCGACCCGTACCTTGACGATGGCTTCGGCGACCGAGACCAGCGTGCCGACCGCATTCCAGCGCCGCTCGACGTTGACGTTGAAGCGCTCGACGCTGAAGAATTCCGGCACCTCGCCGAGGATGCGCTTGGCGAGCAGGAAGAACGAGGCATCGGCGCCCTCATAGGCATAGCCCTGCGCTTCCTTGTCCTTCACCTCTTCGAGCAGTCGGCTGATGCGCGGATCGTTGCGGTCGAGCTTTATGCCGACGCGATCGAGCTCAGCGAGAACGTTGGATCGGCCGCCCTGGTCCGAGACGAGCAGGCGACGGGCATTGCCGACGCTCTGCGGCTCGACGTGCTCGTAGGTGCGCGGGTCCTTCAGCACGGCCGAGGCATGGATGCCGGCCTTGGTGGTGAAGGCGCTGGCGCCGACATAGGGCGCGTGGCCCCAGGCGCCGCGGTTCAGGATCTCGTCGAAGGCGCGCGACGTCTGCGTCAAGGCGCCGAGCGCCTCGTCGCTGACCCCGACCTCGAAGCGGTCGGCATACTCGCCCTTCAGCTTCAATGTCGGGATCAGCGTGACGAGGTTGGCGTTGCCGCAGCGCTCGCCGAGGCCATTGAGCGTGCCCTGGATGTGACGGGCGCCGGCGCGGACCGCCGCCAGCGTGTTGGCGACGGCGCAGCCGATGTCGTCATGGGTGTGGATGCCGAGATGATCGCCGGGGATCGCCGCGGCCACCTCGCCGACGATGCGCTCCACCTCGTGCGGCAGGGTGCCGCCATTGGTGTCGCACATCACCACCCAGCGCGCGCCCGCCTCGTAGGCGGCCTTGGCGCAAGCGAGCGCATAGTCGCGATTGGCCTTGTAACCGTCGAAGAAGTGCTCGCAGTCGAGCAGCACCTCGCGGCCGCGCTTCCTGGCAAGCACCACGCTGTCGCGGATGCCCGCGAGATTGTCCTCGAGGGTCGTCTCCAGCGCCACGGTGACATGGTAGTCCCAGGTCTTGGCCACGAAGCAGATGGAGTTGGCGGCGCTGTCGAGGAGCGCGGCGAGGCCGGGATCGTTGGCAGCCGAGCGGCCGGCGCGGCGCGTCATGCCGAAGGCCGTGAAGCGCGCCTTGGCGGTCGGCTTTTTGCGGAAGAACTCCGTGTCGAGCGGGTTGGCGCCCGGATAGCCGCCCTCGACGTAATCGACGCCAAGCCGATCGAGCATGGCGGCGACCAGCCGCTTGTCCTCGAGCGAGAAGTCGACGCCCGTCGTCTGCGCGCCGTCGCGCAACGTCGTGTCGAACAGATAGAGCCGTTCGCGCGTCGCAGGCATGGGATCACCTCGGGCCGCCGGCCGGGAGATCGCTCAATTTCAAAGGGAAATAGACGGCTCCAGCCAGCGCTTGTTGCTAGCTGCCAATAATCGCGATGAAGATCGGGGCCGTCTTGACCATGGCGGATATGTGCCGTGCTTCGGCCACACCGTCAAGGGAAAGCCGCCAACTGGTCCTTGCGGTGTTTAACGTTTCGCCATCGTTTAGCGTTTCTTCATAACTGGCGCCCCACAAATGCCGGCAGGACGGGTGGGGAGTTGCCTCAATGCGCCGGATCGTTGCGGGACTTGGCCTTGTGTCGCTCATCGTGGGCGGCTCTTCATTGGCGCTGGTGCCGACGCCGAAACCGCCCGAGCAGGGCCAGGTGGGCACGTTCCTCGTCCCACCCAATGACGGATACGGCATCGCCGATTGCCTGACGAGCGGCAATGAATGCGGCCGCACGGTCGCCGAAAGCTATTGTCAGGCGAAGGGATACGACAGCGTCGTGGCGTTCGGCCCGGTCGCCCGGGAAGACATCACCGGCACCACCGCCGCGCGGATCGCCGGCGAAGGCAGCGGCACAGTGCTGACCATCACCTGCCAGAATTGAAGCGCAGCGCTATCCCTTCACCCAGTCGCCGCATTTCGGCGTTTCCGCCGTGCTGCCCCACGGCGTGATCGGCACACTCGAGGTGGAGTTTTTCGGCTAGCCCTCGATGAGGCGGTCCGAGTAGACGAGATAGACGAGCGTGTTGCGCTTCACGTCGCAGCCGCGGACGATCTGCATCTTCTTGAAGATCAGCGACCGGCGCTCCGACAACACCACGTCGCCCTGCTCGAATTTTTCCTTGAAACGAATGGGGCCGACCTGCCGGCAGGCGAGCGAAATGTCGGACACTTCCTCGGCCACCCCGATCATGCCCTTGAGGCCGCCCTTCTCCGGCAGGGTGTAGTGGCAGGCGACACCCTCGACGGCTGGGTCGTCGATGCCGTAGACGGCGAGCTTGTCGTTGGGCGTCAGGAACTTGAACACCGTCGACTTCCGAAAGATCAAATCGGGCCCATCCGCCCGCGCCGGCGCTTGCACGGCAAGCAAGGCGAGGCCGGCAAGGAGCGAAAGACGAAACAAAGTGCGGGTCATGGACGCCTCCCTGGCCCGCATATGGTTGTTGAGCGAAACCTTCGCCATCCCGGGGCTTCGTGTGTCGCGGCAGGGCCGTTCAGGCCCGTTTTCGGCGTGCGCGGGACGAAAAGGCCCTCTTCGGCCAAACCACACTTTAGTCATGCTCGCGAACACTATATCCTTGCGAACACTCTGCTTCGGTCCCGCTTCGGGCCCTGCGAAAGGACACGATGAGCCTTCGTCTTTCACCTCGCCCGGCGCATCTTTGGGCCGTGGCTGGCGCCGTGCTCGCGGCGCTCTCGCATCCCGCCCTCGGCCAGACGCCCGAATGCGATCGCTATCGGACCGAACTCGCCGCCCTCGGACAGGGCGGCGGCCAGTCGGCCGACGCGCAGCGGGCGCGCGGCGACCTCGACCGCATGCGCGCCTACTATCAGCAGATCGGCTGCAACCGCAGCGGCAACGGCCTCTTCTTCAACCAGCAGCCGCCGGCGGAATGCTCCGGTCTCGCCCAGCGCATGCGTCAGATGGAAGCCAATATCGGCCAGTTGCAGCGCCAGGCAGGCTTTCAGGACGGCACCGAGCAGCGGCGCCAGCAGCTCCAGGCGGCGCTCAGCCAGTATTGCCGCACCAACACGGAGACGGCGCGGCAGCCGAACTTCTTCGAGCAGCTTTTTGGTGGCTCCGGGCAGAACAACAACCAGGTGCGCGCCAGCGACGGGCCGATCGTCGACGACGGGCAAGGCCGGCTCGGCGGCTCGCGCGTCGTGTGTGTCAGGACCTGCGACGGCTTCTTCTTCCCGCTGCCGGCGGGCGGCCGCGAAGGCGCCCCGGAAATGTGCCAGGCGCTCTGCCCCGAGGCCGAGACGCAGGTGTTCTACATGGCGCCGGAGGGCGATATCGAGCGCGGCGTCAGCGCCGCGGGCCAGCCATACACGTCGCTTGCCAACGCCTCGCGCTACAGGCGGCAGGTCGTGCCGAATTGCGGCTGCCGTAAGGAGGGCGAGAAATGGGTCGACGCGCTGCAACGCGCCGAGGACCTGCTCGATCGCCGCAAGACCGACATCGTGGTGACGACCCAGAAGGCCGAAGAGTTGTCGCGGCCGAGGGCCGAGGTGGCCAAGAAGGCCCCCGACCCAAAGGGCAAGAAAGCGGGCCCGGCTGCTCCCGCGCAGGCCGCGCAGGGCAGGCAGCTGCCGGTGGCCGATGCCGAGCCCGAACAGCCGGTCGATGCCGCAGCGGTTCCGACCGCCGGCAAGGAATTGGCCGGCATCGGGCCGCAGAACGTCGGTAAGGACAAGACCGTCGGCCAGCGCGAAGGCCAGGTGGTCGAGGTCACCGGCCAGGACGGCAAGCGGCAGAAGGTGCGCGTCGTGGCGCCCAACATGTTCGTCGGGCCGCAATCCTCCCCGACGCGGTAGAGCGGTTTCTCGATCGTCAGGAAATCATCGACAGAAAGTCGTCCAGCGCGTCATGGCGCGCTGGACGACGTGATGCGAGTTCGAATTCTCCACCGTCCGATCCAGCGTCACGAGCGACACCGGCGCCGAGCCGAGGATGCCGATGGCCTGCGCCGACCCTTTCGACAAGTCGATGATGAGCCCGCGGTTGAAGGGACCGCGGTCGTTGATGCGCACCACGACGGAGCGGCCCGTGCGCTCGTTGGTCACGGCGACGCGCGTGCCGAAGGGCAACGTGCGATGCGCCGCTGTCATGGCGTGAGGATTGAAGCGCTCACCGTTGGCGGTGCGCTTTCCTGCGAAGCCGGGTCCGTACCAGGTCGCGACGCCGCGCTGACTGGAGCGTGCTTCAGTTGCAAACGAGGTGAGAGGGATTGTGAGGGCGATGGTAATTGCAGACAGCATGAAGGGCTTGCTGAAGTTGTTCACACGACGTTCCTTGTTGTTTTGGAGGCGCGCGAAACAACTCTTCAAATGCGGCGACAATCAGATTAGAAAATTGTTCCAGCGCCGCGACGAATTTGTTCCGTCTTCACGAATAGTGACGGAACTTTACTGATTTCAGGAGCCAAAATGGCCGAGATGACGTTAAGATGTGTGGCCTTTATTTGTCTCTCGACGCTGAGAGGCGTGCCGGTCAAGCTGTCGCGGATCAAGCTGCCTCGCCGTTAAGCCGCGCGGCCGCACGCTCCGGGCCGATCAGCGGCAGCAGGACCGCGAGTTCCGGCCCGTGCTCAGCACCGGTGAGCGCCAGCCTGAGCGGCATGAACAGCGCCTTGCCCTTGGCGCCAGTCTTCATCTTCACGGCCTCGGTCCAGGCCTTCCAGGTGGTGGCGTCCCACGGCGGTGGCGGCAAGAGCGCGGCCGCGTCGCGCGCGAAGCCCGCGTCCAGGATGGCCGGCGTCAACGGTCCCTCGACCACCCGCCACCAATCGCGCACCTCGTCGAAGCGCGAAAGGTTACCTCGCACGGCGAGCCAGAAGGCTTCGCCGCCGTCGGCGCCGAGCGCCGCAAGCCTCTCGCGCGCCGCCTCATACGGCATGGCGTGCAGCAGCTTCTCGTTGAGGCCGCGCAGCTCCGCCTCGTCGAATTTCGCAGGAGCGCGCGACAGATGCCCGAGGTCGAGCCGCTCGGCGAGCTCGGCGAGGCTCGCCACCGGCCTCACCGCTTCCGCCGAGCCGACCAGGACGGCGAGCGACGCCACCGCCATGGGCTCGAGGCCGCCCTCGCGCAGGCCGCGCAGCGAGAGATGGCCGAGACGCTTCGACAGACCCTCGCCGCTCGCGGTGATCAGCAGATTGTGGTGGGCGAACAGCGGCACAGTTCCACCGAGCGCTTCGATGATCTCGATCTGCACGGCCGTGTTGGTGACGTGATCCTCGCCGCGGATGACATGCGTCACGCCCATGTCGATGTCGTCGACGGCCGAGGGCAGCGTGTAGAGGTAGCTGCCATCCTCACGCCGCAGCACCGGATCGGACAGGGAGGCGCAGTCGACGCGGCTCTCGCCGCGGCAGAGATCGTTCCAGGCGACGACGCGGCGGTCGAGCTTGAAGCGCCAATGCGGCTTGCGGCCGTCGCGCTCGAGGGCCGCGCGCTGCTCGCCGCTGAGCTTAAGGGCGGCACGGTCATAGACGGGCGGCTCGCCGCGGCCCAACTGGCGTTTGCGGCGGCGCTCCAGTTCGTCGGGTGTTTCGTAGGCCGGATAGAGGCGGCCCATGGCTTTCAGCGTCTCGACCACCGCGTCGTAGCGGGCGAAACGATCCGACTGCCGCTCGATCCTGTGCGGCGCAATGCCGAGCCAGGTCAGATCCTCGACGATGGCGGCCGCATATTCCGGCTTCGAGCGCTCGCGATCGGTGTCGTCGAGGCGCAGGATGAAGGTGCCACCGGTGCGCAGCGCCAGAAGCCAGTTGAACAAGGCGGAGCGCGCGTTGCCGATGTGCAGGAAGCCGGTTGGCGACGGCGCGAAGCGGACGGTCGGAACGGACATGGGGCTTTATGGCGAAGGGCCGCTTGTTCGGCAACGCCGATATGGACGATCACGTCGGCGCCAGCCGCTTCTCCATCCTGAAGGCCGGCATGCCGCCCACCGACACCGTCTCGCCGAGATCGGCATAGCCAAGCCGGCGATAGAAGCGATGCGCCGTTGCGGTCGACACCAAGGTGATGCGGTCGAGACCGAGATCGCGGGCGCGCGTTTCGAGGCGCGTCATGAGGGCCTTGCTGGCGCCCTTGAAGCGCGCCTCGGGCGATACGTAGTTGAGCGCAACTTCGCCGCTCGGCAGCACGATGGCGACGCCACACGGACCCTTGCCATCATCGGCCACGAAGACGCCGTCCGGATTGGCCGAAATCCAGCCACGCACGTGCTCGGGCAACTTGTTGCCAAGCCAGGCGCCGAGGATGCTCGGATCGTTGCGGTGGTCGGCGACGCACAGCTCGGTGATCGACCGCCGCACGACCGCGCAGATCTCCTCTGCGTCGGCGAGGCGCGCCTGGCGGATCTGCACGTCACACGTCGGCAAGCTCGCCACGGCTGCCGGGCGGAGGCTTGCGCGTCGTCGGGGCGACGGGCGGGATGGTGCCGGCGTCGCGGAAGCGGTTGACGATGGGATAGCGGCGGTCGCGGCCAAAGCTCCTCTTGGTCACCTTGACGCCGGGTGCGGCCTGCCGGCGCTTGTACTCGGAGAGATAGAGCAGCCGCTCCACCTTGCGGACCGTCTCGATGTCGTGGCCCTTGGCTACGATCTCGGCGACCCGCATCTCCTTCTCGACCAGGCATTCGAGGATGTCGTCGAGCACCTCGTAGGGCGGCAGTGAATCCTGGTCCTTCTGGTTTTCGCGCAGCTCCGCACTTGGCGGTTTGGTGATGATGTTCGCCGGAATGACCATTCCCGCAAGGCCCGAGCGCACCCTCGGGTTTCCAGCGGTTGCGCAGCTCCGCCAGGCGAGCCACCTCCGTCTTGTAGAGGTCCTTCACCGGGTTGAAGCCGCCGTTCATGTCGCCATAGAGCGTGGCATAACCTGCCGACATTTCCGACTTGTTGCCGGTGGTCACCACCATCGGCCCGAATTTGTTGGAGACGGACATGAGCATGGTGCCGCGCGCCCGGCTCTGGATGTTCTCCTCGGTGATGTCGCGGGGTCGGTCGTCGAAGAGCGGCTTCAGCACGCGCTCCATGCCCTCCACCGCCTCGGCGATGGGCAGGATGTCGTAGCGCACGCCGAGGCGCTCGGCGCAGTCGGCGGCGTCCGACAGGCTTTCGTTGGAGGTGAAACGATACGGCAGCATGAGGCAATGCACGCGCTCCTTGCCGAGCGCGTCCACCGCCATGGCGGCCACCAGGGCGGAATCGATGCCGCCGGAAAGGCCGAGCACGACGCCCGGGAAGCGGTTCTTGTCGACGTAGTCGCGCAGGCCCAGCACACACGCCGCGTAGTCGGCGGACTCGCCCTCCTCCACCACGTCCTTGGGGGCGGCAACACAGCGCCAGCCGGCGGCGTCGCGCTTCCATTCGGTGAGCGCCATGGACTCGCGGAAAGCCGGCAGCGCGCCGGCCAGCGTGCCGTCGCTCTGCAGGATGAAGGAGGCGCCGTCGAAGACGAGCTCGTCCTGGCCGCCCACCTGGTTGAGATAGACCAGCGGCAGGCCGCTCTCCTTGACGCGCGCCACGGCGATGCTGAGTCGCTCGTCGGTCTTGCCCCGCCAATAGGGCGAGCCGTTGGGCACGAGAAGGATCTCACCGCCGGTCTCGGCGATGCATTCCACCACCTCGTCGCCCCAGATGTCCTCGCAGACTGGAATGCCCAGACGCAGGCCGCGCAGCACGACAGGGCCCGGCATGGGTCCGGGGGCGAAAACGCGCTTCTCGTCGAAGACGCCGTAGTTGGGCAGGTCGACCTTGAAGCGCAGGCTCTCGACCTCGCCTTTGTCGAGCACTGCGAAGGCGTTGTAGAGCAGCCCCTCCTCCACCCACGGCACGCCGATGAGCACGGCAGGGCCGCCATCGGCGGTGTCGCGGGCCAGCTCCTCGCAGGCGAGCCGGCAGGCGTCCTGGAAGGCGGGCTTCAGCACGAGGTCTTCGGGCGGATATCCGGCGAGGAAGAGTTCCGTGAACATCACGGCGTCGGCGCCAAGCCGCGCCGCCTCGGCGCGGGCCGCGCGCGCCTTGGCGAGGTTGCCGGCAACGTCGCCCATGATGGGGTTGAGCTGCGCCAGGGCAAGGCGAAACGAATTCGAAGCCATGCCCCTGATGTACTGTGCCCAAAGTCGGCATTCAACGCTCGGTGCAATGCTCCGAGCCCGCTGACGGCGCATCGATTGCCGCAACGGTCGCACCGACGAGCTTCGCAAGCCCCTCGATATCGCCCCCTGAGGGGCTCTGCCCCAGCCGCACGACGACGAGCCGCCTCGACGGAACGACGACGACATATTGGCCGAACTGCCCCTGCGCCTGATAGGCATCGGCAGGCATGCCGTGCCCAGTGCGAAATTGCGCGCCTCGGCTCGCGCCACGATTTGTCCAGAAGCCTGCGCCGTAGCCGACCCAGCCGTCGGAGGTGGGCGCAGCCGAGTAGGCCGTCCACCCTTCGGGCAGGATGCGCCTTCCGCTCACGATGCCGTCGTCGAGGTAGAGGAGACCAAAGCGGGCCCAGTCGCGTGCCGACGCGAGCATACCGTGCGCGCCGATGGGAGTGCCGGTCGCGTCAAACGGCATCGTGACGTGACGCATGCCGAGCGGCCCGAACAGCTCGCGATCGGCGAAGTTCACGACGTCGGCGGCCGTTCCGCCCACCGCGTCGCGGATCCCCCGCGAGAGGAGGATGTAGTTGCCATCGCTGTAGACGAAGTGCGTGCCAGGCGTTTTCTCCAGCCTGGCGCCTTGGGCCAGGGCGGCTGGATCGGGCTCGAGGAACTGCAGGCGGTTGATCGGATCCCAGCTGCTGGCGAGCGTCGTTGACAGCGAGTCTCCCAGCGCAAGACCGCTCGTCATGCGCAGCAGGTGATCGACGGTGACTGCGCGATATCCGCTGCCGCTGTCCTGCCATGCCTTGAAGGGAGGAGGCTCGTCGACGGCAAGGCGCCCCTGTCGCACCAGAATGCCAATGAGGGCGTTGACGATGGACTTCGTTGCGGAAAAGCCCGGCAGCGGCGTGTCGATGCCGATCCCCGGGGCGTAACGCTCGGCAATCACGCGCCCATCGTGAACGATGACGATGGCCTTGGTGCGCCGGACAGGCACAGCCTCCGGCTCGGCAAAGGCGGCATCGAGTGCCGCGCGAAGCCGTTCGTCGGCCGGCTCGACGAGCGCGGGCCCGGCAATCGCTTCCAGTGCGGGCTCCCTCGTCCGATCGGCCGACAAGGTTCGGTCGACCGGCAAGGCAGGCTTGCGGTCCGCCAGCATCGTGCAGCCGAGCCCGTCGCGATAGACGTATCTCGCCTTGAAACCACCGATCACGGTGCTGACGACCTCCATCCTGCTCCTATCCACCCGGTAGCTGAGAGCCCAGGTCAACAGGCCGCTGAGCGGGATCGACGACATCGTTTCCGCATAGACTTGATCCGGATCGAGCCGCGACACGAAGGCCGCGGCGCAGACGGTCCGGCTCGTAAAGCTCGCCGCGACCCGAAACGGGTCGGCCGGGTTGGCGACCGCGAGCACGGTCCCAATCGTGGCACCAACTGCGAGCAAGCCTGTCAGGAGGATGGTTCGGCGACGCCGGCTTGGCGCTGTCGGGGCGGCCATTTCGAGCTCCATCGTTCATCGTCGCGCGGAGGCTCAATGCCTCGCGCCTGCCGGATGGAACTACCCAGCGCCGCATGCTGTGGCTCGCCGAATGCTTTCGCTGCCGTGGCCGATTCCTCGAATCGACCAGCCGTTTTCTGACAACGGCTCGCCATTGGGCCTGCCAATGGGCTCATGCGGGCGCCGAAAGGCCTCGCTTGGGCATCAGGATCGAGCCCGGCCCGCGTCGATGCGGGCCGGACAATCCTTGCAGCTATTCCGCAGCCGCCGCGGAGGCCGGCTTGGCGCGGGCCAGGCGCTCGCGCTTCAGGAGCTCGGCCACGACGAAGGCGAGCTCAAGGGCCTGCTCGGCGTTCAGCCGCGGATCGCAGTGGGTGTGGTAGCGGTCCTGCAGATCGGCGTTGGTGATGGCGCGGGCGCCGCCGGTGCATTCGGTGACGTTCTTGCCGGTCATCTCCAGATGGATGCCGCCCGCATAGGTGCCCTCGGCCTGGTGCACGGCGAAGAAGTCGCGCACTTCCGACAGAATCTGGTCGAAGGGCCGCGTCTTGTAGTTGGAATTGCCGGCCTTCACGGTGTTGCCGTGCATGGGATCGCACGACCACACGACGCCCCTGCCCTCTTTCTCCACGGCCCGAACCAGGGCCGGCAGATGTTCTCCGACCTTGCCGGCGCCGAAGCGGCAGATCAGCGTCAGGCGCCCGGGTTCGTTCTGGGGATTGAGCGCGTCGACGAGGCGGATCAGCTCGTCGGCCTTGAGCGAGGGGCCGCATTTCATGCCGACCGGGTTCTTGATGCCGCGGAAGAATTCCACGTGGGCGTGGTCGGGCTGGCGCGTGCGGTCGCCGATCCAGATGAAGTGCCCCGACGTGGCGTAGGGATCGCCGGTGGTCGAGTCGATGCGCGCCATGGCCTCCTCGTAGCCGAGCAGCAGCGCCTCGTGGCTGGTGTAGAAGTCGGTGGTGCGCATCTCCGGATGCGTCTCCGGATCGACACCGATGGCGCGCATGAAGTCCATGGACTCGGTGATGCGGTCGGCGAGCTCCTGGTAACGGCCCGATTGCGGGCTGTCTTTGACGAAGCCGAGCATCCAGCGATGGGCGTTGTCGAGGTTGGCGTAGCCGCCGGTCGCGAAGGCGCGCAAAAGGTTGAGCGTCGCGGCCGATTGCCGGTAGGCGTCGAGCTGGCGCACCGGATCGGGGGTGCGCGCCTGCTTGGTGAAATCGATGCCATTGATGATGTCGCCGCGATAGCTCGGCAGCTCCACGCCTTCGATGGTCTCGTTCGGGGCGGAGCGCGGCTTCGCGAACTGGCCGGCAACGCGGCCGAGCTTCACGACCGGCGAGGCGCCCGCGAAGGTGAGCACCACCGCCATCTGCAGGAAGAGGCGGAAGAAGTCGCGGATGTTGTCGGCGGAATGTTCGGCGAAGCTCTCGGCGCAGTCGCCGCCTTGAAGCAGGAAGGCGTGGCCACCTGCCACCTTGGCCAGGGCGCTCTTCAGCTTGCGCGCCTCACCGGCAAAAACCAGCGGCGGGAAGCCGGCGAGCTGCTGCTCGACGACCTTAAGGGCCTGGGCATCCGGATAGGCCGGCACCTGCTGGATGGGCTTTCCCCGCCAGCTCGACGGCGTCCAACGCTCGCTCATGACCTCAAACTCCCAGCAGCCATACGGCCTGCTATTCTAGCCAAAGAGGCGCGGCTTATACAGGCTTCAAAGGCGGGCGGCAAAAGGGTCAATGCGCGGGCGCACGGGGGCAAAACATGGACAAATGGCTTGGGGCGGCGCTCGACTACATTCCGCGCTGGCTGGAATTCCAGGTCAGGGCTACCGAGCAACCCGGTTGCGTCATCGCCGTGGCGCACAAGGGACGCATTGTGCTGGAGGAGGCCCACGGCTTTGCCGATGCCCTGAAGGGCCTGCCGCTCACCCCGCGACACCGTTTCCGGGTTGCCTCGCATTCCAAAAGTTTTGCCGCGGCCGGCGTCATGAAGCTTCGCGAAGGACGCCGTCTCAGGCTCGACGATGAAGCCGGGCAATATGTCGAGGGGCTGCACCGCGACGTGGCCCGCGTGACCATCGGCCAGCTTCTTGCTCATTCTGCCGGCATCGTGCGCGACGGCGCCGATACCGGCCAATGGGCCGACCGGCGGCCGTTCCTCAACGCCGAGGAATTGCGCGCCGAGCTTGCCCAGCCCCCCGTCCTCGCCGCCAATACCCGCTTCAAATATTCCAACCACGGTTTCGGACTCGTTGGTCTCATCATGGAGGCGGTGACGGGCGAGAGCTACGTTTCGTGGATCAAGCGCCAGATCGTCGACGCGGTGGGCCTTGAAGAGACGTTGCCCGACATGCCGCGCCGGCTCGCCGCGCCGATGGCGCGGGGCCATAGCGCGCGTGTGCTCATGGGACGGCGGGTCATCATTCCCGGCCTTAATCCGACCAACGCGATGGCGCCGGCCACCGGTTTGGTGTCGACGGCACATGATCTGGCGCTTTTCTTCGATCAACTGTCGCCGAGCGCGACGAACAGCATCCTGTCAGTGGCGAGCCGGCGTGAAATGGTGCGCCGGCAATGGCGCGAGCCCAATGTCAGCATCGAGCGTCATTATGGCCAGGGCATCATCAGCGGCACGCTCGGCGGCTGGGACTGGTTCGGCCATTCCGGCGGCTTCCAGGGTTTCATCACCCGCACCAGCGTGCTGGCCGACCAGGATCTGACGATCTCGGTGCTGACCAATTCCAGCGACGGTCTGGCGCATTTCTGGCTCGATGGCACGGTGCAAATCCTGCGCGCGTTCCGGCAGAACGGCGCGCCGTCTCGGCGGGTGCGCGATTGGACCGGCCGCTGGTGGAGCCTGTGGGGCGCCGTTGACCTCGTGCCCATGGGCAACAAGGTCGTCATGGCGGGCCCGGCCTTCTTCAATCCGTTCCTCGACGCAAGCGAGATCGCGGTGCATTCGCGCAACGCCGGCCGCATCGCGCTCGCCGCCGGGCTCGCCAGCCATGGCGAGCCCGTGACGTTGAAGCGCAACACGCGCGGGCGCATCACCGAGGTGATCGCCGCTGGAACACGGCTGTTGCCGGAAGCACGGGTGATGCGCGAGGTCGAAGCGCGGTATGCGCCGCCGGCCAAACGGCGGCGCAAGAGGCGGCGGTGAGGCTCGCGGTCACGCCCCCTCGGGTACCGTCCAGGGCGTGCGCATGGTGACGAGTTCCTCGCCGGCGGTGGGGTGCACGGCGATGGTGGCGTCGAAGTCCGCCTTGGTGGCCCCCATGGTGACGGCGATGCCGACGCTCTGGATCAACTCGCCGGCCCCCTCGCCGACGATGTGCACGCCCAGCATCTTGTCGGTCTCCTTGTCGACCACGAGCTTCATCAGCATGCGCTCGTCGCGGCCCGATAGCGTCGCCTTCATGGTGCGGAACGTGGTCTTGTAGATCACCACATTCGTGTAGCGCTCGCGCGCCTTCAGCTCGGTCAGGCCGATGGTGCCGATCTCCGGGGTCGAGAACACGGCGGTGGGGATCAGCGCATGATTGACGACGGTCGGGGCCCCCCCGAAGACGCTGTCGGCAAAGGCGTGGCCCTCGCGGATGGCGACCGGCGTCAGGTTGGCGCGGTTGGTCACGTCGCCCACCGCATAGATCGAGGACGTGGAGGATTTCGACATGCTGTCGACGCGGACGGCGCCAATCGGATCGACCTCGACGCCGGCATTCTCCAGCCCGAGATCGATCGTGTTCGGCCGGCGCCCGGTCGCCACCATGATGGCGTCGGTCTCGTGGCGCGTGCCGTCCGACAGATAGGCGAGGAGGCCGCGCGCCGTCTTCTCGACGCGCTCCACGGTGCGGCTCAACAGCAGCGCGACGCCGCGCTTCGTGTAGGCAGCTTCGAGCTCGAGGCGAATATCATCGTCGAAGCCGCGCAGCACGTGGTCGCCGCGATGCAGGAGCGCCGTGGCAACGCCGAGCCCGGAGAAAATGCCGGCGAATTCCACGGCAATATAGCCGCCGCCCACGACGAGAATGCGCTCGGGCAGTTTCTCGAGGTGAAACGCGTCGTTGGACGTGATGGCGTTTTCCCAGCCGGGGATGAGCGGCTCGAGGGACGGTTGGGCGCCGGTCGCGACGAGAATGTGCTTGGCGCGGATGCGCGCGCCGCTCTGCATGAGGCGGACGGTATTGGCGTCCTCGATGAAGGCGCGGCTCTTGACGATCTCGACGCCGGCCTTGTCCAGGTTGGCGCCATAGGCGCGCTCCAGCCGCGCGATCTCGGCATCCTTGTTCTTGATGAGGGTCGCCCAGTCGAAGTGGGCCCTCGGCACGGTCCAGCCGAAACCGGCGGCGTCCTCGAACTCGTCGGCGTAGCGGCTGGCATAGACGAAGAGCTTCTTGGGAACGCAGCCGCGGATGACACAGGTGCCGCCGAGACGATACTCCTCCGCCAGCATCACCTTGGCGCCGTGATTGGCGGCGACGCGCGAGGCACGCACGCCGCCCGAGCCGCCGCCGATGACGAACAGATCGACATCATGGTCGGCCATGGGCGGGCTCCTCTTCAGTGTCGCCGGCGAGGCGAAACAGCAATATGGCGACGCCCAGGATGGCAATCCACCAACCCTGCCAGGCGCCATGGCCGACGACGGCGATCGCCGTGACGGCTGTGAGGCAGGCAAGGCGCGGCGCCAGCGCCGACGCTGGCAGCCGCCACAACCAACGCATGGTGAGCGCCGCCATGGCCGCGGCAAGCAGCGCGCCGATGGCACCGAGCTCGGTCCAAATTTGCAGGACCTGATCGTGCGCGTGGCCGACGCCGAGCAGGACGCGCCGCTTGCCCCCCGGCACTTCCGCCGCGACAGGGTCGCCGGCCAGGGCGACCGAGGTGCCGAAGCCGGTGCCGATGAGCGGCCGGTGGCGGATCGCCTCGCCAAAGCTCTGCCAGATCTCGATGCGGTCGCGCGCATGCGCCGGCGCCAGCAGCTCGACGAAGCGTGTCGGCAGGACGCTGTCGGCGAGCTCTCCTTTGACGGGCGCCAGCACCAGGGCGAGCGCTAGTACGGTGCCGACAAGCCCCAGCGCCACGCCGCGCGCGACGCGTGTCAGGCCGTAGACGGCGGCAGCCGCCGCAAGGCCGAGCATGGCGGCGCCCGAATGTGCGCGCAGCACGGCGATCACCAGGAAAATGCCGAGGATGAGAGCCACCGGCTTCAGGCCGCGCCTGACGAACATGATGGCGAGCGGCCAAAAGAGAACAAGGAGCGTGATCACGGTGCGATTGAAAATATGGGCCGGCGCCTCGGCGCCGAGGCGATGCCGGAGCGCCATACCGGTCGAAAGCTCGGCCACGACGATGACGGCGGCAGCCGCGAAGGCCGCCGCCACAACCACAAGGAACCATCGCGGCGGCGCCACACGCTCCAACGCCGCAACGAGCGCGAAGCCGGCGAGCGCCGAGCCCAGCGCTTCGCCGAGCGCCAAGAGCGTGACGCGGGTGTGGGCGCTCCAGGCGAGGGAAAAGATGGCCAGCGCCACGAATGCGCCGGCGAGGCGGCCCATGCGCCCGTTCAGATGCCGTCGTATGTCCGCCGCGAAATCGCCTCGCTCGGCACCCACAAGGGCAGCCAGAACGGCAAGCCCGGCGGCAACCGCAACGATTGTGGGGGCTGAGCGGCTGGCCAGCGCCATGAAGGCCGGCAAGAGGGCCAGAATGAGAAAAGCCCAATCGCGCAGACGGCGGGCGTGAACGGTGGCCGCAAAGGCCCCGGTGCCCCTTGCGGTCATCGACATTCAGCCGTTCCAGCCCCGCCCATGGCAGGCTCTCTACGTCATTGCCGCCGGGTCATAAAGTCGGGGCATGTTGCACATTTTAAGCTAACCATTACGGTTTAGCGTAAGCGGTCGAGAGAACCGCGTTGCGGAGCGGGAGGTGTTCGATGGCGTGGATCGTGCGGGCCTTCCTGCATGGGCTCGCCGTGGCTGGGGGGGTACATGGCGTCGCCGCTGTCGCCATGGCCCAGACGCTTACGATCACAGCACCCTCGCCGCCCGGCAGCGGCTGGGACAAGACTGCATATGCCATGCAGGCCGCGCTGACGTCAGCCGGGCTCGCAGAGCGCGTCGAGATCGTGAACGCGCCCGGCAATGGCGGCACCACTGGACTCTCGAAGTTCATCAAGTATTCGCGCGGCGACGACAAGCAGCTTCTGGTCACCGGCGTGTTCATGGTGGGAGCGCTCGCCGTCAACCGCTCACCCGTCACCCTTGGCGACGTGACGCCCATTGCCCGATTGACGGCGGAAGCGGGAGTGGTGGTTGTACCGGCCGCATCCCCCATCCAGAACATCAACGACCTGGCGGAGGCGCTGAAGAAGGATCCGGTGAAGGTCAGCTGGGCGGGCGGACTCGCCGGCGGCATCGACCACGTGATCGTGGCGCTGATCGCCAAGGCGATGGGCGTCGACACGACGAAGCTCAACTACATCCCGTTCATCGGCACGGGCGAGGTCGCGGCCGCGGTCGTCAACAATCAAGTCACCGTCGGCGTGTCGAACTACGGCGAGCTCGGCGAGTTGATCGCCGCCGGCAAGCTGCGCGTCCTCGGCATCACCAGCCGTGACCGTTCGGCTATCATCGACGCCCCGACGCTCAAGGAGCAGGGCATCGACGTTGACGTGGTGAATTGGCGCGGCGTCGTCGCCGCGCCGGGCATCAGCGAGGAGCAGCGCAAGGCGCTGTCCGGGACCGTCGACAAGATGGTCGCCTCGCCATCCTGGTCAAGCGCGCTCAAGGCGCGGCGCTGGGACGACGCCTATCTGTCGAGCGACGCCTTCGCGGCTTTCCTCAAGCAGGAAGAGGCACGCGTCGGCGCAGCGCTGAAGTCCATCGGCTTCGTGCGCCAACCCTAGCCCGACGACCGTTCAGAACTGCTTGCCGCGTGCGCGCATCTCGGCGCGGATGCGCTCGACCAGTGCCGCGGAGGTCTTCTGGCTCCAGGCCTCGACTTGCGCGTACATGTCGTTGATGACGAGAGGCTGCGCGTCCACGTAACGCTTGCCGGACGCCGAGTTGAAGAACGCGCCGACGTTCCTTCAGCTCCGCTTCGCTCAAGCGTTCCGCATAGACCCTGGCGGCCGCCTCGATCAGCTCCTGCTTGGTCTTCTCGAACTCCGGCGACACCTTGGCAATCACTTCCTCCAGATCCTTGGCCAGATCGGGGCGCGTGACCGTGACGCGGCGAACCTGCTGCACGAAGCCGGGGATCATGGCGTCGAACGAGCGGGAAATACCGGACGCCACGACGACGACGCGCGCCGCTTCCAGATGCGCGGGCGTCTTCGGCGCCGATTGCTGAGCTTGTGCAGGCTGCTGCCCCTGCGCGGGCTGTTGCGCCTGACCGGGGCCAGCGAGGCTGGCCAGCGCCACGACGGCAATCAGCGTACGGACATGAAACATCGCGTTCTCCAGGAATTTGGCGGCTCTTAGCAGAGTTGACCCAATTCGACGAGCCCCTCCGGGGAAGCAAGGACGGCACCGCCGGCGAGCCCGAGAAAAAGGCCGTGCTCGACCACGCCGGGTATGCGCGCCAAGGCGTCGGCAAGCCTCTCGGGCTCGGGGATGCGGCCGAAGGCGGCATCGAGGATGAAATGCCCGCTATCTGTGACGAAAGGACGGCCGCCATCGATCGTTCGCAGGCGAATGGCGCCGGAAAGCGAAAGCCGCTCCACGGCCGCCGCGACGGTGCGTTGCGTGGCGCCGAGCCCGAACGGCACGACTTCGATGGGCAGCGGAAAGCGCCCCAGCATGTCGACACGCTTGGATTGATCGGCGATCACGATCATGTGGTCGCTCGCCGCGGCAACGATCTTCTCGCGCAAGAGCGCGCCGCCGCCGCCCTTGATCAAGCGCAGCCTGTCGTCGATCTCGTCGGCACCGTCGACCGTGAGATCGAGCCGTGGCGTCAGATCGAGGCTGGTGAGCGCGATGCCCGCCTGCTCCGCCTGCAGGCGCGTCGCCTCGGAGGTCGGGACGCCCTCGACCTTGAGCCCGGCGCGCACGCGCTTGCCGAGCAGCGCGACGAAGTGCTTGGCGGTCGACCCGGTGCCCAGTCCGATGCACATGCCGTCACGCACGCACTCAATCGCACGCGCCGCGGCAGCGCGCTTCAGGTCTTCGGAGCTCACCCGCCGAGGCCCGCGATCAGCATGTATTTGAGTTCGACGAATTCCTCGATGCCGTGGTGGGAGCCCTCGCGGCCGAGCCCGGACTCCTTGACGCCGCCGAAGGGCGCGACCTCGGTGGAGATGACGCCGGAATTGACGCCAACCATGCCGTATTCCAGCGCCTCGGCGACGCGAAAGACGCGGCCGACATCGCGGGCGTAGAAATAGGCGGCGAGCCCATAGGACGTGGCGTTGGCCTGGGCCACCGCGTCGTCCTCGTCCTTGAAGCGATAGACCGGGGCAACGGGGCCGAACGTCTCCTCCTTGGTGATCAGCATCTTGGTGCTGACATTGGCAAGCACGGTCGGCTCGAAGAAGGTGCGGCCGAGCGCGTGCCGCTTGCCGCCGACCACCACCTTGGCGCCCTGCGCCAGCGCATCGCTGATGTGGCGCTCGACCTTCTCGACCGCCTCCATGGTGATCAGCGGGCCCTGCACCACGCCCACCTCGACGCCGTTGCCGACCTTCAGCTCGATGACCTTCTTGGCGAGCTTGCCGACGAACTCTTCATAGATCTTGTCCTGGGCGTAGATGCGATTGGCGCACACGCAGGTCTGGCCGGTGTTGCGGAATTTCGAGGCGATGGCGCCTTCGACGGCGGCATCGATGTCGGCGTCGTCGAAGACGATGAAGGGCGCGTTGCCGCCGAGCTCGAGGCCGACCTTCTTCACGCTCGAGGAGGCTTGCCGCATCAAGAGCTTGCCCACCTCGGTTGAGCCCGTGAAGCCGACGAAGCGCACGGCCGGATGCTCGGTCATCACCTTGCCGATGGCCGGTGCGTCGCCGGTCAAGACATTGAGCACGCCCGGCGGGATGCCGGCGCGCTCGGCGAGCACCGCAAGCGCCAGCGCGGTGAGTGGCGTCTCGGGGGCCGGCTTGACCACCGCAGTGCAACCCGCCGCCAGCGCCGGCGACACCTTTCGCGTGATCATGGCGGCGGGGAAATTCCACGGCGTGATCGCCGCCATGACGCCGATGGGCTCCTTGGCGACAAGGATGCGCGCGCCGGGCCAGGGCGAGGGAATGGTCTCGCCGTAGATGCGCTTTCCCTCCTCGGCGAAAAACTCGATGAACGAGGCCGCATAGGCGACCTCGCCCTTGGCCTCGGCCAACGGCTTGCCCTGCTCGCTCGTCATGATGAGGCCGATATCGTCGGTATTGGCGAGGACGAGGTCGGCCCACTTGCGCAGGATCGCCGAGCGCTCCTTGGCCGTCTTCTTCGCCCAGGGCTTGAAGGCTGCCTCCGCGTTCTCCACCGCCGCCTTCGCGTCGGCGGCGCCGCCATGCGGGACCTTGGCGATCAATTCGCCGGTGGCGGGATTGTGGATGGGATCGGCCGGCGTGCCGACCCATTTGCCGCCGATCAGGCAGCGCTCGACGAGAAGCGATTGGTCCTTGAGCTGCATGGGCGCCTCCGGTCAGGGATCAGGAACCAGATGTCAGTGATCAGAAGAGACGTTCGTCTCTCCTGGTTCTATCCGATTGCCGATTGCTGACCACTGGCTATCTGGCAGGCGGGGTGCAAACCACCTTGTCGATGTAGACATAGCAGATGCTCATCTCGCCGGTGCGGTGATTGACGCGGAAGATGCCGCCCTCACGCTCGTGCTTGGAGGCGATGAGGCCGTACTCGCCGGGGGCCTGCGGGCCTGCCCCCTCCCCGGCCGGATAGCAGAACGTGACCCCTACCGTGCCTTCCTTCAGGCCGTACTGGCAGGCGGCCATCTCGCCGGTGGCGCGCTCGATCCGGTAAATGCGGTTGAGATCGACCTGCGGCGACGGAACGAACTGGTAAATCGAGGCGGGCAACGCGGCGGACACGCCTAAGAGGCTGGCGAGGCACGCGAATGCGGCGAAGCGGAAGCTGATCATGGCGGGGTCCGGCGGTAAGCGAATTGTTGACGCGATTGTAAGGCTTTGAACGGCATTGTTCAGCGCACTGGCTTCGGCTAGAGGGAATTAATGGCCTACCCCACGCTTGTGCTCGATCTCGACGGAACGCTGGCCGACACCGCCCCCGATCTCGGCGCGACGCTCAATTTCGTGCTGGCCGAAGAAGGGCTGGCTCCGATCCGGCTCGACGATATCCGCCCGATGATCGGCGCCGGCGCGCGGGCGCTCCTGGAGCGGGGCCTTGCCGCCAACGGCGAGACGCCGCCAAGCGCCCGCATCGATGCCCTCTACGAGCGGTTCCTCAGCCGTTACACGGCGCATATCGCCCACGAGACGCGGCTCTTTCCGGGCGCCGAGGCGGCGCTCGAGCGCTTCCTGCGCGACGGTTGGCGGCTTGCGGTGTGCACCAACAAGCTCGAGAGCCTGTCGCTCGCGCTGATGCGGGCGCTCGGCATCGCCGAGCGCTTCTCCGCCGTCTGCGGCGGCGACACGTTTCGGTTCAAGAAGCCCGATCCGCGCCATCTCACGGCGACCATCGCGCGGGCCGGCGGCGATCTCGCAACGGCCGTGATGGTCGGGGATTCCGGCACCGACATCGCCACCGCGCGGGCGGCCGGCGTGCCGGTGATTGCCGTCGATTTCGGCTACACCGAGATCCCGGTGGCGCGCCTCCAGCCCGATGTGGTGATCAGCCATTTCGACGAGCTCTACGAGGCCGTGCGGGGCACCTTGGCGCAAAGAGCGGCCACGCCCGTCGAGGCGCTACGCGCCTGACGATTGCCTCGCCGGCGATATTCACCGACCATCCTTGATGATGATGCCCTGGCGTCCGCTGACGGCGAGCGACTTGCCGCGCGTTGCGGCCATTGCGGCCGAGATTCACCTGGCGCATCCCGAGGATGCCGCCGTGCTGGCCGAGCGGCTGAAGCTCTACGCCGCCGGCTGCTTCGTGCTCGAAGGCGGCCGCGCGCTTGCCGGCTACACGATCAGCCATCCGTGGCGGCGCGCCAGTCCGCCGGCGCTCAATACGCGGCTCAACCGCATCCCGGCCAACGCCGACACCTATTACATCCACGACGTGGCGGTGCGCGAGCCGGCGCGGCGGGCGGGCGCCGCATCCGATATCGTCGCCGTGCTGGCGCACGCGACGGCGGCGGGCTTTGCGACGATGACCCTCATCTCAGTCAACGACACGGGCGCCTTCTGGACGAGGCTCGGTTTTCGCCCCACGGCCGACCAGCCGCTGCGGGCGAAGCTTGCGAGCTATGGCGCCGATGCGCGGCTGATGGTGCGGACGCTGTAGCCAAGATTGGCATCCGAATTGCGTGTTCACCCAACCATGATAGGGCTCGGCCAATGAATCTCGACGCGCATCGCTCTCGACCCGACCGAGCCGGGCTTGGTCACAATGGCGGCCCACCGCTCGACGATCCGCATGTCCCGGCATGGGGCGAAGGGCCGACCGGCTCCTATTTTCATTGGCGCCGGGCGCATCGGGCGGCGTGGCGGCGCCCGTCGCGCGAAGTGATGCTGCACCGGCTCGACAAGGCGGAGCGCATCGGCCTCTCCTATGAGGAATACGCTGTCGAGATCATGGAACGGGGGCGCTATCTGCAGCCCGGCGACGTGGACCGCATCGAGAAAATCAAGGCGGCCCGGCCGACCCGAAAGCTCGAATGCCCGTGGGAGAAGAGCTAACGCATGATCCCGAAAAGTGTGCGCAGGCTCATGCAAGAGACCAAAGAGTTGCGGTAGAGACATCGCTACCCTAACGAGCGGACTCGGGCTCCCCGGTCGTGGTATGATGATCCCACGCGGCCCCTCCACTTGGTTCGGCCGAGATTCGCTCGCGGCGCGCCGAACCACCAAAAACGTGAGAAAAAACATGAGGATATCGAGTTGCATGAGCGCCCTTGCCGTCTTGGCATTGGTGTGTGGGGTCGGCTCCGTCGCCGATGCTCAGCAGCGTGAAAAGACCCGGCAGATTTCCGTGGATCCGCAAGCCCCGGCCGGGGCTGGGCAGGGCGCTGCCGCTCAGGACGGCGCCGCGCAGCAGGCGCAACAGGGCGCCCCGCCGCAAGGCGGCGCACAGGGCGCCGGCGCCCAGCAAGCCCAAGGCCAAGGCGCACCCCCGCAAGGGGCGGCCCAGCAAGGCGTCGCCGTGCAGCAGGGTGCGGCCGGCCAGCCTGTCCAGGATGCAGCCAAGGGCGGACCCCCGGTGGTCGAGAAGGCGCCGCCCGGCGGGAAAGTCGTCAAGATCGCGCCCGGCGGCGGTCCGCCCAAGGGAGCCGTTGCCGTCAAGGAAGGCGGGCCGCCCGTCAAGGAAGGCGGGCCACCCATCAAGGAAGGCGCCGTCGTCAAGGAAGGCCCGCCCGGGGCCGTGAATGAAGGCCCGCCGGGGGACGTGAAGGAAGGTCCGCCGGTGATCGTCAAGAAGCCCGTCATCGTGCAGAAGCCGAAGCGCCGCTACTATCGGGACTATTACGAGGAGCCGGCCTACTACCCGCCGCAGCGCGGCTATGGGTATTACGGCGGTGGCGGCTACGGCGGCGGCGGCTATGGTGGCGGATACGGCGGTGGCTATTACGGCGGTGGTTATCGCGGCGGCTACTGAACGGCGGCTACCGAGATCCTGAATTTCGAAGAGACGAGATGCGCGGCCGGGACCTTGTGCCCGGCCGCTGTCCATTTTGCTGCCATGATTTTTCCGTCATGAAATTTTCTGTCATGAATGGTGGGCGCTGCAGGGATTGAACCTGCGACCGTGCCCGCTGCTCGACCCGCCGAACTCGTGACATCGACCTTCCACGGCCGAGTTACGGCACGAGCGCCCGCCTATCGCCGTCTGCGGCGCTGGCCTACAGCTCACCATTGCGGGTGACCAACGCGGCCCCGCCAAGCTGAAGGAACACGAAAACATGAAACTCAAAATGTTCATCGGTCCCGATGCGAGGGACATCGAGCGGCAGGTCAATGTTTGGCGGAGAGAGAGTCCAGAATGCGAGGTCATCAAGACCGAAACAACCGTCTCCTACCACACCATTCCCGACCCGTGGGGCAAAGATCAGCTTCAACAAAGAGTTTCGATGGCGATTTGGTATGGCGATAGTGACGCCCCCGAAACTGCACTCGTACGTTCTCCGAGGGCTCCCCGTCAGCCGGGAAAATCAAACTAGGAACTGGTATCGCGAGGCGGGATCGCTTCCGCGTCAGCGAGCAGCAACGACGGTGCGGCGCGCGGCGGCTCTCGCCAATTTGGGGCAATTGGCACTTTCATGTCATGATTGGTGGGCGCTGCAGGGATTGAACCTGCGACCTTCCCCGTGTGAAGGGGACGCTCTCCCGCTGAGCTAAGCGCCCGATCCGGCCGGAAGCAACGCTTCTAGCGCATGATCCCGAAAAGTGTGAGCGGTTTTCGGGCAAGATGCGGCGCTGGAAAATGGGCGTCAATTGCGCTGCCTTGCCGGTTCGTCGCCGGCCGCACCGCCTCATCTGGAGGCTCGCAGTTCTTGGCTCAAGCCTTGGCTCAAGCCTGGGCGGCGCCCAGAGGCTTGAGCGCGGCGGGTGGTTGAGGCCCGTTGCGGCGACGCCCGGTGTTGCGCTGAGGTCACGACATCTTGGGATCAGCATCGTTTACCCCGAATGGTGCCGCGAAGTCGTTGCGTAGCGGCTGGTCTTCGAACATTTTCACTGCCTCCAGCGGGGCGGCTTGCGTGACTGCGTCGGATGCCGGCTGCGTCCGCCAAGCAACACGTTTCGAAGCCAACGCGCTTTCGAGGCAACATTTCGAGGCAACATTCTCGAGGCAACAATGCGTCGTCCTATCCTCTCAGCCGTGGCCCTTTCCCTGGGGCTTGCGGCCACGCCGGCGGTGGCGCTTCTCGATCCGCTGACCCGCGAGATCATCGACACCGACGTGCCGCGGCAGGGTTTCGGCGCCGGCCAGCCGCAGACCATGGGCAAGTCGCCGATTGCCCGCGAGACGATCTCGTTCAGCGGCAGATACGCCCCAGGCACCGTCATCGTGAATACCGGCGAGCGGCGGCTCTACTACGTGCTGCCTGGCGGGCAGGCGATCCGCTACGGCATCGGCGTCGGCCGCGAGGGCTTTCAGTGGGCCGGCACGCAGCGCATCGGGCAGAAGCGCGAGTGGCCCGACTGGACGCCTCCGCCGCAGATGCTCAAGCGCCGTCCCGACCTGCCGCGGTTCATGAAGGGCGGCGTCGACAACCCCCTTGGCGCCCGCGCCCTCTATCTCGGCAGCACGCTTTATCGCATCCACGGCTCCAACGAGCCGGAGACCATCGGCCAAGCCGTCTCCTCGGGCTGCATCCGCATGGCCAACGAAGACGTTATCGACCTCTACGACAGGGTGAGGATCGGCACGCAAGTGGTGGTCGTGCGCTGAGCTGACGGCTGACAACAGGCGGCGGACGACGGATCGTCAATCCGCCTTCCGTCGTTCGTTCTCCGTCAGTCAATCGTCTGCTATCCGACCAGCAAATAGGCCGGCCAGAACGCGGCCCAGAGGAACGCCTTGCCGACCAGGAGCCCGCAGGCCCCGCTGACGCATTGGTCCCAGTAGCTGCCGATATAATAGGCCGGAAACAAGAGCGCCCCGAGCAGCCATATTGCGCCGATGATCTCAATTTCCTTGACGATCACCGTGCTCACCGGCTCGGTGGCCAGCCGCAGCGTCTCGGTGACGCCGTGCGCCACGATCCAGTATGCCGGCCAGCCGAGTGCCAGGAGGGCGATCTTGGCGCCCCTGCCGCCGGTCGCGCTGGGGCTCAGCGCGTGGCGAAAGCGATAGAGATGGCCGAAAGTCGCGAGCGCAAAGAACGCATACAGGAACACCACCACATCGAGATGACGGTGCAGGTAGGCGAGCATTCCAGGCTCCCAAATTAGGCCGTTATTACTCCCCCGCGAATCACTGAGATTTCATCCTACGCTAAGTCGAGTCCGAGGAAAATTGCCCTACTCGCGGGCCAGCCCCTTGGCCTTGAGCTCGTCCATGTAGGCGCGCCACTTGTCGGCCGCCGTGGCGCCGAGCTCATGCAGATAGGCCCAGGCATAGATGCCGCTGGCGTGACCGTCGTCGAAGGCGAATTTCACCGCATAGCGGCCCATCTGCTCGATGCCGGCAATCCGCACGTTCTTCTTGCCGGCGACCGTCTTCCTTTCATGCGGAGCGTGGCCGCGTACCTCCGCCGAGGGGCTCATCACCCGTAGATACTCGGCCGACAGCTCGAAGCGTTCACCATCCTCGAACGCCACCGTCACCAGGCGTTTGTCGCGCGATAGCCTGATTTCCGTCGGCCAGGGCTCGTTCGTGCTGTTGTCGGTCATGGGAACGAGAAGTTGATTGACCCTGCCGTCGCCTGGGTCACATATAGGCGCTATATGCCGCCATATAGGGCGGTCCAGCATTGGCTGCCAAGAAACTTCAAGAAGCGCTTCAGGAAGCTCGCAGAATTGCTCGAGAAGCCGCTGAGATCTTGCCGAGGAACCGCCGGGGATACGCTTTGAGTCTGGTACGCAGTCCTGCCGCGTTGGATGCAGCCCCTGCCCTCATCGATCCGTTCGGGCGGGCCATCACA
This sequence comes from uncultured Alphaproteobacteria bacterium, assembly GCA_963812775.1. Taxonomy (GTDB): domain Bacteria; phylum Pseudomonadota; class Alphaproteobacteria; order Rhizobiales; family Beijerinckiaceae; genus CAWEWH01. The sequence goes on along the minus strand of CAWEWH010000007.1, from coordinate 306,871 downwards.
TATTTGCGCGTCTCGGTCACCGACCGCTGCGATCTGCGCTGCGTCTATTGCATGGCCGAGGACATGCACTTCCTGCCCAAGCGCGATCTGCTGACGCTCGAAGAGCTCGATCGGCTGTGCACGGCCTTCGTGGACCGCGGCGTCCGCAAGCTGCGCATCACCGGGGGCGAGCCGCTCGTGCGCCGCAATATCATGAGCCTGTTCGGCTCGTTGTCCCGGCATCTGAAGTCCGGGCGGCTCGACGAATTGACGCTCACCACCAACGGCACCCAGCTCGCCCGCCACGCGGCCGAGCTCGCCGCCTGCGGTGTGCGGCGTGTCAACGTCTCGCTCGACACCCTCGACAAGGCGAAGTTCAAGGCGATCACGCGCTGGGGTGACCTCGGACAGGTCATGCAGGGCATCGCGGCGGCCGAAGCCGCCGGTCTTGCCGTCAAGATCAACGCCGTGGCGCTGAAGGGAGTCAACGAGGATGAGATCGAAGACCTCGTCGCCTGGGCGCACGGTCGCGGCTTCGACCTGACGCTGATCGAGGTCATGCCGATGGGCGAGATCGAGCCGCAGCGCCTCGACCAGTTCCTGCCGCTGTCGGTGGTGCGCAGCCGGCTGATGCAGCGCTACACGCTGACCGACCTCCCCGACCGCACCGGCGGGCCCGCCCGCTATGTGCGCATCGAGGAGACCGGCGGGCGCCTCGGCTTCATCACGCCGATGACGCACAATTTCTGCGAGAGCTGCAACCGCGTGCGCGTCACCTGCACGGGGACGCTCTATATGTGTCTCGGGCAGACCGACGCCGCCGACCTCAGGACGCCGCTGCGCCTGTCGGAGGGCAATGAACGTCTCGACGAGGCGATCGCCGAGGCCATCGCCCGCAAGCCCAAGGGCCATGACTTCGTCATCGACCGCCGCCGTCCGCGCGCCGCGGTTGGCCGTCACATGAGCGTGACGGGCGGCTGATCACCGTCGGCAGCGCGGCGGCGCGTGCCGCATGAGCGCGCCCACATTGACCGCCTCGGAGTGCGGACCCATAGGATGAGCATGGTCACGCAAGACTTGATCCGCCAGAGGCTGGCGAGCATTCCGGGTCCTGACCGCAAGACGCCGCTGCCGCAATCGGGAGCGCTCACCGACATCCTTATCAACGGCGGCAAGGTGACGTTCGCCATTCGCGTCGATGCGGCGCAATCGGCAAGCCTCGAGCCCCTGCGCCGCGCCGCCGAGGACGCGGTTCGCGCCTTGCCCGGCGTCGAGAGCGTCATCGTCGCGCTGACGGCCGACCGCGCGTCCGGCGGCCCGCTGGCATCGCCCGTCGCGCCGCCGCGCGAGGCGGGGCCGCGCGCCAGCGCTGCCCGCGCGCGCGCCGGAGTGCCCGGCGTCAAGCACATCATCGCGGTGGCCAGCGGCAAGGGCGGCGTCGGCAAGTCGACGCTTGCTGCAAATCTGGCGCTCGGTCTCTCGAAGCTCGGCCTCGCCGTGGGTGTCATGGACGCCGACATCTACGGTCCGTCCATGCCGCGCCTCTTCGGCCTCAAGGACAAACCGGAGCTCGTCGCCGGCAAGCGCTTGCGGCCGCTCGAAGCCTTCGGGCTGAGGGTCATGTCGATCGGCTTCCTGGTCGAGGAAGATACCGCCATGATCTGGCGCGGCCCGATGGTCGTCTCGGCGCTGCAGCAGATGCTGCGCGAAGTGCTGTGGGGCGATCTCGATGTTCTCGTCGTCGACATGCCGCCCGGCACCGGTGACGCGCAGCTCACCATGGCCCAGTCGGTGCCGCTCGCCGGCGCCGTCATCGTCTCGACGCCCCAGGATCTGGCGTTGATCGACGCGCGCCGCGGCATCGCCATGTTCAAGCGCGTCGACGTGCCGGTGCTCGGCATCGTCGAGAACATGTCGACCTTCATCTGCCCGCATTGCGGTGAGCGCTCGGACATTTTCGGCCACGGCGGCGCCCGCCGCGAGGCGGAGCGCCTCGGCGTCACGTTTCTCGGCGAGGTGCCGCTCGCCATGCCGATCCGCGCCCAGTCCGATGCCGGCGCGCCAATCACGGTCAGCGATCCGGAAGGGCCGCACGCGGCGGCCTTTCTCGCCGTGGCGTCGGCGGTGCGCGAGGCGCTCGAGGGCGAGGCGCGGCATGGACGGCCGGCACCGCGCATCGTGATCGAGTGATGGGGCCGAATGATGCGCCGGCAAGCACGTCACTTCACCTCTCTTGCGGCGTCGCTGCTGCTTGCCGCTGCATTGTCGATTGCAACGTCTGGTCTCGCCCAATCGCCGACCGACGATGCCGCCTTGCGCGCCGCCTTCGCGCGCCCGCCCCTCGACGCGCCGGTGCCCGATGAGCCGGACGCCGGCTTCGCCAAGCGCGCCGCCCTCGGCTTGAAGCTGTTTCGCGACAAGCGCCTGTCGCGCGACGAGAACTTTGCCTGCGAGAGCTGCCACTATCACGGCCTTGCCTTCGCCGACCCGCGCCAGCGGGCCGTCGGCTTTGCCGGCGACACGCTCGAGCGCAACACGCCGGCCTTGTGGAACCTCGCCTTCGCCAAGCGCTTCGGCTGGGAGGGCCGCGACATCCGCCTCGAGGACCAGGTGCTGATGCCCGTCGTCCATACCCGCGAGATGGGCGGCGAATGGCCGGTGATCGTGGCGCGGCTGAAGCGCGATGTCGTCCTGGCCGGCGCCTTCACGGACGCCTTCCCGGGCGACGGCGACGTTCACGAGCGCGTCATTGCCCGGGCGCTCGCCGCCTATGTGCGCACCATCGTGTCGCCGGCGACGCGCTTCGATCGATGGGTGGGCGGCAAGGCGGACGCGCTGAGCGAAACCGAGCTCGCCGGGCTCAGGCTGTTTGCCGGCAAGGCCGGCTGCGCCGAGTGCCACCAGGGCTGGCGCTTCACCGACGATCGCGTGCAAGCCACCGGCTTTGCGGATGCGTCGGCCCTCAGGACGCCGACTTTGCGCGAATTGCTGTGGAGCGGGCCGTATTTTCACGACGGCTCGGCTGCCACCTTGGCCGAGACTTTGGCTCGGCACGTCGACGCGCTAGGGGCCGCCACGCCGAAGCTGCGCCCGCCCCTTTCGGACGCCGAGCGCTCCGCCCTTGTCGCGTTCCTGGCGAGCCTTTCGAGCGAGGACCTGCCCCGACCGGTTCCGAGGCGGTAGGCCGACCTTAGCCATTCGGCCAAATCGCCCGCCTTTTCGGTTGCGCCCCACCCCTGATTCCTGCTTCAAGACCGCCAGTCGGCCGCCGGCTCGGAACGGCGCGCAGTAACCATTCCAGGGAGGATTTCGCTTATGAAGCGTCGTCAATTCATTCAGACCGCCGGCCTCGGGCTCGCGGCGAGCGCGGTCGCCGCGCCGGCTGTCGCCCAATCGTTGCCGGAGGTGAAATGGCGCCTCACATCGAGCTTCCCGAAGTCGCTCGATACGCTCTTCGGCGGCGCTGAAACCATTTCCAAATTCTGCGCCGAGGCGACCGACGGAAAGTTCCAGGTGACGCCGTTCGCGTCCGGTGAGATCGTGCCGGGCCTGCAAGCCCTCGACGCGGCGCAGAACGGCACCGTCGAGATGTGCCACACCGCGTCCTACTATTATATCGGCAAGGACCCGACCTTCGCGTTCGGCACCGCCATTCCGTTCGGCCTCAATGCGCGCCAGCAGAACGCTTGGTGGTATTTCGGCGGTGGCGCCGACCTGATGAACGAGTTCTACAAGAAGTACAACGTCTACGCCGTGCTGGCCGGCAATACCGGTTGCCAGATGGGCGGCTTCTTCCGCAAGGAGATCAAGACCACTGCCGATTTCCAGGGGCTCAAGTTCCGCATCGGCGGCTTCGCCGGGCAGGTGCTGGTGAAGCTCGGTGTGGTGCCGCAGCAGATCGCCGGCGGCGACATCTATCCGGCGCTCGAGAAAGGCACCATCGACGCGGCCGAATGGGTCGGCCCCTATGACGACGAGAAGCTCGGCTTCCACAAGGTCGCCCAGTATTATTATTACCCCGGCTGGTGGGAAGGCGGCCCGATGCTCCACACGATGATCAACCTCGCGAAGTGGAACGAGCTGCCGAAGAATTACCAGGCCATCCTCAATGCCGCCTGTGGCTACGCCAATGTCGAGATGATGGCCAAATACGACGCCAAGAACCCGGCGGCGCTGAAGTCGCTGTTCCGCGGCGGCACCAAGATCCAGGCCTTCCCGCAAGAGGTCATGGAGGCCTGTTACAAGGCGGCCAACGAGCTCTATGCCGAGACCTCGGCCAAGAACGCCGACTTCAAGCGCGTCTATGACAGCGTGGCCGAGTTCCGCAACGACGAGTACCTGTGGTGGCAGGTGGCGGAATACACCTACGACAACTTCATGATCCGCGCCCGCACAAGGGGCTGATCGCTCCAGCGGCACACCGTTACCAAGAAAAACCCCGGCGCTCGCGCCGGGGTTTTTGTTTGTCGCGCAGGCACGCCCGACCTACTGCAGTTTCAACGGTCCGATGTCGAGGTTCTGCGGGGTGATCGACTCGATCTGTTTCTGCATCTGCTGCTCGTTGAGCTGCTTGCCCTTGCTGATGAAGTAGGTGACCGACTGCGGCCAGAAGATGACGATCGCCACCAGGATGATCTGCGCCCCGATCCACGGGATGGCGCCCCAATAGATATCGGTGCTCTTGATCGACGGCGGGGCGATGCCACGCAAGTAGAACAGCGCGAAGCCGAAAGGCGGATGCATGAAGCTCGTCTGGATGTTGGCGCAGATCAGCACGCCGAACCAGATCAGGTCGATGCCGAGCTTGGAAGCCACCGGCGCCAAGAGCGGGATGATGATGAAGGCGATCTCGAAGAAATCGAGGAAGAAGGCCAGCACGAACACGAAGATGTTGACGAAGATGAGGAAGCCGACCTGTCCGCCCGGCAGCGATGTCAGGAGGTGCTCGATCCACTCCTTGCCGCCCACGCCCTGGAAGATCAGGCTGAAGACGCGCGAGCCGATGACGATGAACATCACCAGGGCGGTGATGCGCATGGTGGTCGACATGCCCTGATAGACGAGCTTCCAGCTCAGCGTGCCGTGCAGCGCCGCCAGCACCAGCGCGCCGACGGCCCCGAGGGCGCCGGCTTCCGTGGGCGTGGCCCACCCCAGGAAGATCGTGCCGAGAACCAGGAAGATGAGCACGGTCGAGGGGACGATCCCCCACAGCGCCTTGCGGACCAACGGCCAGCCGCGCAGCGTCCGCGCCTCCGGCGGCAGCGCCGGAACTTGCTCGGGCCAGACGAGGCTGACGATGAACACCCAGGCACAGAACAGGGCGAGCTGGATGAGGCTCGGGCCGATGGCGCCCGCATACATGTCGCCAACCGAACGGCCGAGCTGGTCGGCGAGAACGACGAGGACGAGCGAGGGCGGGATCAACTGCGTGATCGTGCCCGAGGCGGCGATGACGCCGGTCGCGTGGCGCGCCGAATAGCCGTAGCGCATCATCACCGGCAGCGAGATCACTCCCATGGCGATGACCGAGGCGGCCACCGTGCCGGTGATGGCGCCCAGGATGGCGCCGACGAAGATCACCGCATACGAGAGGCCGCCGCGTACCGGCCCGAACAGCTGGCCGATCGAGTCGAGCAGATCCTCGGCGAGCCCGCACCTCTCCAGAATGGCGCCCATGAAGGTGAAGAACGGAATCGCCAGCAGCAGCTCGTTCGAGACCACGCCGAACAGCTGGTAAGTGAGATTGCCGACGAATTCCGGCTGGATGAGACCGAGCTCGATGCCGAGGAAGGCGAAGAACAAGCCGACGGCCGCGAGGGAGAAGGCCGCCGGGTAGCCGATGAGCATGAAGACGATGAGCCCCCCGAACATGAGGGGCGCCATGTTGTCGCGGATCAGATGCATCATTGCAGGGGCGTTTCGTACTTGTACTTGAGCTGGTAGCCGCCGTTGAGCGCGGCCGCCCGCTTGATGATTTCCGAAAGGCCTTGCAGGGCCAGCAACGTGAAGCCGACCGGCAGGAGCAGCTTCACCGGCCAACGCATCAGTCCCCCGGCGTTGTTCGAGCCTTCGCCGATGCGGAACGATTCAATGAACCAGGGCCAGGTGAAGTAGATCAGCACGACGCACATGGGCAGCAGGAAGATGACGCCGCCGAGCAGATCGATCCACAGACGCGTGCGTTCCGATACCCAGCCATAAATGAGATCGACGCGGACATGCTCGTTGACCTTGAGCGTGTAGGCACCGCCGAGCAGCACCATGCCGGCGAACATGTACCACTGCACTTCCAGCCAGGCGTTCGAGCTGTTGCTGAAGATATAGCGGATGGAGGCATTGCCGGCGCTGATCAGCGCCGCGATGAGCACGAGCCAGTTGGCGATGGTGCCGAACCAATCGTTCATCCGGTCGATCGGCGCGGTGAGCGGCAGGAGTTGGCGATAGAAGTTAAGCGCGACGACCAGGATGACGATCATGGCGCCGGCGACCCAGAACAGCAGCATCCAGCCGGTCATCATTGGCGGGCTCCGCGGGAGCGCTTGCTCGTCGATGTCGGCTTCGAAGCGAAGACGCCCGGTCGCGAGTTTCGCCACTGCCATTGCGGCAATGGGTCGAATGCCATGTGCCCCTCCCGTCTCGAGCCGAGCTCGAAGCGGAATTTCTGTTCCCCTGGGGTTCTCGTAACCGATCCCATAAGGGGAAACAAGCGCGTCCAGCCGACGGACGTTTCGCCCTATTCCTGCTGAGCCGCGAGGGCTGCGGCACGGGCACGCTCGCGCTCGTGCCGCAGCGTGTAGAAGCCGCTGCCGCCGATGAGCAGGATGCCGGCAAGGGCCGGCAGGTCCGGACGGTCGCCGAACACCACGAAGCCCGCCAGGATCGCCCACACGATGATGCTGTAGCGGAACGGCGACACGACCGCGATGTCGCTTCCCCGGAAGGCCACGACGACGCAGAAATTGCCGAACGAAACCGCCACACCGGCAAGCGCCACGTAGAGTATCTGGGTCGGCGTCGGCATGCGCCATGTCTCGGCCGCGCTCATGACCAGGCCGACGACGGCCACCGCCACCGTCGTGGCCAGCGTGATGACCGAGGAAGGCGCGGCAGCCTGGATGCGGCGCGTCGCGAGATCACGGACGGCGAGGATCAAGGTCGACAGCAGCGCCAGCAGCGACCAGGCGGTGAAGCCCGCCACGCCTGGCCGCACGATGACGAGAACGCCCGCGAAGCCCGCCAGGATGGCGAGCCAGCGCCGCCAGCCGACGCGCTCGATACCGGCGAGGACGGCGACGACCGTCAGGATGATGGGCGCCGCCTGCAGGATGGCCGTGATGTTGGCGAGGGGCAGATGCGCGAGCGCGCTGATATAGGTGATGGCCACGACGGCCTCGAGCAGGCCACGGCCGACGACCAGCGGCGCGACGGCGGCGCGGACGTACTGCCACTCGTCCAGCGCCACGACGATCGCCACCGTGCAGGCAATGGAGAAGATGCCGCGCAGGGCGATGATCTCGCCCACCGGCAAGTCGGCGGTGGCCAGCTTCACGCAGCTGTCAGTGACCACGAAGGAGGCCATGCCGGCCAGCATGGCAAGGATGCCGCGGCGATTTTCGGCGGGCGAGGCCAAGGCGCGCTCCAGGTCAGGCGGCGGTGAGAACCGTCAAGCGGCGGCCGCCAAGCGGTCGAGCCCGAACAGCGAGAGATCGAAGGGAGGCGAGCGGCCGGTCGCGAGATCGGCGAGGATCTCGCCGATGACGCTGGCGAACTTGAAGCCGTGGCCCGAGCAGGGAGAGGCGACGATCACCTCCGGCACGCCCGGCAACGTGTCGATGATGAAGTGCTCGTCGGGCGTGTTGGTGAAAAGGCAGGCGCGCAGCGACAGGACGGGCCCGTCGGCATCGGGGAAGAAGGCGCGCAGGCCGCGGCGCAGCGCGAAAGTGTCGGCCGGTCCCGTCTGCCGCGACAGCGCATCGGCGTGGCCGCTTTCATTGAGGTGGTGGTAGCGGCCGATCTTGACGCCTGGCTGGCCCCATTGCGGCAGCACATAATAGTGACCGTGCTCGCTCTCGATGATGCCGACCGGGAAGGCGCCGGGCGCAAAATGCGCCGGCGTGCGCGGCGCGAACCAGCCGAGAACTTGCCGCTCGGCCACCGCCTGCGTGCGCAGCGCGGGCACGAGATCGCCGATCCATGCGCCGGCCGACAGGACGAGACGCCCGGCCTCGTAGGTGCCGGCCGCTGTGGTGACGCGCACGCCGCCGCCGTGCACCTCAAAGCCGGTCACCGTCTCGCGGGCATGAATATCGGCGCCGGCCGCCATGGCCAGCATGACATGGGCATTAATGGCGCGCTCCGAGGCGACGAAGCCGCCATCCGGTTGAAAATTGGCGCGGTAGCCGGTCGGCAATTGCCAGCCGGGGAAACGGCGCCCGACGGCTGCGCCGTCCATCGCCTCGTGCTCGAGGTCGTGCGCGGCGCACGATGCGAGCGAGCCCGTCAAGACGCGCGAACCTTCGGGCCCCGCGTCGATGGAGCCGGTAATGTAGAGCAATTGCTCGCCGAAGGCCGTTTCGGTCTCCCGCCAAGCCCCGTAGGCGCGCTTGAGCAACGGCACGTAGTCCGGGTGCTCGTAATAAGCGAGGCGGATGATGCGGTTGACGCCGTGCGACGAGCCGTTGGCGTGGCCGATGTCGAAGCGCTCGATGCCGAGGACGCGTTGGCCGCGCCGCGCCAGCTGCCAGCAGGTGGCCGACCCCATGCCGCCGATGCCGACGACAATCACGTCGTAGGATTTGCCCATGCGGACATTGTAGCGGCCAAGCTCGGACCGGCCAGCCCCCGCGGACGCATAGGCGGTTGCGGCGCCCTCATTTGGCAGCGCGGCAGGCGACCGCTATGGAAGGCATTGATCCAACCGCGGCAACAGCCGCGCCCACCCAACGGAGAAGATCATGGCGGATGCCGCGTCCTTGAATGTCGCGTTCTTGGGCCTCGGCGTCATGGGCTATCCCATGGCGCGGCACCTGAAGCAGAAGGGCCACAACGTCACCGTCTATAATCGCACCGCCGCCAAGGCCGAGCGCTGGGTCAAGGAGAACGGCGGGCGCGCCGCAGCGACCCCCAAGGCGGCAGCGAACGGCCAGGACATGGTGTTCTGCTGCGTCGGCAACGACGACGACCTGCGGCAGGTCGCGCTCGGGGCAGAGGGCGCCTTCGCGGGCATGAAGGCCGGCGCCATCTTCATCGACCACACGACGGCTTCGGCCGACGTGGCGCGCGAGCTCGCCGCCGCCGCCAAGGCAAAGGGTTTCGGCTTCATCGACGCGCCGGTGTCGGGCGGCCAGGCGGGAGCCGAGAACGGCCAGCTCACCGTCATGTGCGGCGGCGGCCCGGCGGTGTTCGCCAAGGCCGAGCCGGTGATCATGAGCTTTGCGCGCGCCTGCCGGCTGCTCGGTCCGGCCGGCTCGGGCCAGCTCACCAAGATGGTCAACCAGATCTGCATCGCCGGGCTGGTGCAGGGGCTGTCAGAGGCCGTCCATTTCGCCAAGAAGGCCGGCCTCAATGTCGAGGAGGTGGTCGCCACCATCTCCAAGGGCGCGGCGCAGTCCTGGCAGATGGAGAACCGCTACAAGACGATGAACGAGGGCAAGTTCGATTTCGGCTTCGCGGTCGACTGGATGCGCAAGGACCTCGGCATCTGCCTGGCCGAAGCCCGACGCAATGGCGCCAAGCTGCCGGTCACGGCCCTGGTCGATCAGTTCTATGCCGAGGTGCAGGCGATGGGCGGCAAGCGTTGGGACACGTCGAGCCTCATTGCGCGACTGGAGCGGTGAGCGCGCTACCCTCCCCTCGGCGAGGAGGGTGAACAGCCAAATTCCTGCGGGGCCGCCGCGCAGCAACTTCACGCCGTGCGCGAGCCCGATGGGAAGCGCCCGTCGGCAAGGCTGCGCGGCGCAGCGCCGCGTTGAGCACCGAGACAGTTCGAGACGAATCATGTGGAGGGCTTGTACGTGGCGGCGGAGCGGCCACTCTGGTCGGTGACGAGCCGCGGGCGGAACAGCAAGCGCATTGCATCGTTTGCTTCGGGAGCAGCAGACAAGCCAAGGAGGCGGCCGTGTCGCGATCGATGTCCCAGGCCCAGCCACAGCCGATGTCCCATTCGGCGTCTCGCCCGATCGTCAATCTCGACGAATTGCGGTTCGAGCCGTGGAGCAAGGGCTTTCCGCCCGACGAGAAGCCGCCGGAGGGTTTCGAGGCCCGCAAGGCCGATGTGGCGCAGAGGATCGGCGCCAAGAAGCTTGGCTATAACGTCACTGCCATCGCGCCGGGAAAATGCGCCTACCCGCTGCACAATCACCGGGTGAACGAAGAGATGTTCCTGGTCCTCGAAGGCGACGGGGAGTTGCGTGTCGGCGAAGAGACGTGGCCGGTGCGGGTTGGAGACTTCATCGCGTGCCCGCCGGGCGGGCCGGAGACCGCCCATCAGCTCAAGAACACGTCAGGCGACAAGGACCTGACGATCCTTGCGGTGTCGACCTTCGAGGAGACCGACATCATCGAATATCCACGCACCGGCAAGATCGCCTTTGGCGGCCTGTTCCAGGATGCCGACGGCAGGCCGACCCTGATCCGCGGCTTGCATCGCCAGGGTGAGGACGCCGGCTATTGGGAAGGCGAATAGCGCCGGTCGCGGGCAAAGCCGGCCGCGGGCCAGGCTCAGACTTTCACGACCATCCCGTCGTTCGCGACTTGGTAGCCGGCCGCCTCGGCCGTCTTGACGTGGGGCAGCATGGCCGCGCCCAGATGCGTGAGGAGGATCGACTTGGCGCTCAGCCGGGCGCGGTTTTCCTCGATGGTCTTGAAGTCGAGGTGATAGGGGGCCGGCGTGTCGAAGCGGTAGCATTCCGTGATGAAGAGGTCGGCGCCGACCGCGATGTCGACCAGCGCGTCGGTCCACTGGGTGTCGCCCGAAAAGGCGAGCATGCGCTTGCCGTCGCTGACCCGCAATCCGGTCGGCGGGGCGCCCGAGGGATGCACCACCTCGATGGTCTCGATGTCGAAGCCCGCAAGGCTATGGCGGGTCCGGCAGGGCAGATCGACGATATCGAACGGGAAGCGCCACTTGTTCTTCGACGAACCGGGAAACATGGCCTCCATCAGGGCGAGCACGCGCGTCCGGGTGCCCTCGGGGCCGACGATGGTCAACGGTTTTTCGCGGCGGCTGTCGAACTGGCTGTCGAGGAGCAGGAACGGCAGGGCGCCGTAATGGTCGCCGTGCAGGTGGCTCAGCAGCACCGCGTCGATGGCGTTGGGGCTGATGCCGTGGTGCTTCAGCGCCACCATGGAGGAGGCGCCGAAGTCCAGCGCCAGGGTCTTGCCGCCGCTGGTGGCCAGGAAGCAGGTGTTGAACCGCCCCCCCGACCCGAAGGCGTCGCCGCAGCCGACCACGGTGAGCTGCATGGTTGAACTCCTGGCACTCGACTGCCCGCCCCGCCGACCGGAGCGAGTTGCTCGCCTTGGCCGATCGGCCTGTCGAAAGGCAAAATCAACGTGCCGGACCGACTGAAGAGCCAATTCAGGAAGCTCGAATGTGGAATCGTGAGTCATCGAGAATCACTTGCCGCGCTTGGCTCCCACGATGGGCGAGCCGCCTTAAGATTTCGATTAAGGCGCGAGCCGCCCCTCCCTGCCCCCTAAGGGAAGGGCGCTACCTTCCGGCAGCGCCCTTGAAGTGCTCGGGGGTCATGAGTGTGTCGTAAAGCACACCGGGCTTTTGCGATGTGCGAAACGGCACCTCCTGCCGGGCTCAATTATGTCAGGCCCCTGGGCTGCCCTCATGCGTCTGCCCCGCCGCGCACGCCAGCGCCATCGACAGACCGCCGGCCCCCTCCCTACAATCACCCCCGACAGCGGTCTCCTGACAGGGGGTTTTCATGCGTGGCGTGGTCTTCACTGGGGGGCGCGAGCTCGAATTGATGGAATTTCCCGATCCGAGCCCCGGCCCCCACGACGTGGTGATCGAGATGAAGGCGTCGGGCATGTGCGGCAGCGATCTGCACCAATACCGGCGGCCGAAGGGCGAGACGCGGGCGGCGACCGGCATCGTCCAGAATGCCGGGCCGGTGATCGCCGGCCATGAGCCGTGCGGCGTCGTGGCCGCCGTCGGGTTGGCAGTGGGCGAGAAAGAGGGGCGTGTCGGCCAGCGCGTGATGGTCCACCATTACCAGGGCTGCACCCAGTGCAATCATTGCCGTTCTGGCTGGCAGCAGCTCTGCCAGGAGGTGCCGGTGGCCGTCTACGGCAACAACCAGCATGGCGGGCACGCCCGCTATCTCCGCGTGCCGGCCAATACCTTGGTGCCGCTTCCCGACGAGATGTCGTTCTCGGCGGGCGCCGCCGTCTCCTGCGGCTCGGGCACGGCCTACGGGGCGCTGCGGCGCATGCAGCTGTCCGGCAACGACACCATCGCCATCTTCGGCCAAGGGCCGGTCGGCCTGGCGGCGACGCAATACGCCAAGGCGATGGGGGCGCGGGTGATTGCCCTCGACATCAGCGACAGGCGCCTCGCCCGCTCCAAGGAGTTCGGAGCCGACGAGACCGTGGACCCGGGTTCCAACGATCCGGTCGCCGCCATCAAGGATCTGACCCATGGCCGCTATGCCGACCTCACCCTCGACACGTCGAGCAACTCCGAGGCACGGCTCAACGCCATCAAGTCGACCAAGGTGTGGGGCACCATGTGCTTCGTGGGCGAAGGCGGCCAGGTCACCATCGATGTCAGTCCGCACCTGCTGCGCCGGCAGATGACGCTCGTCGCCTCATGGACCTTCTCGAACATCGTGCAGGCGGAATGCGCGCGCTTCTCGGTCGAGCGCAAGGTCGACGTGGAGCGGCTCTTCACCCACCGCTGGACGCTCGACGAGGCGGAGGCCGCCTACAAGCTGTTCGACAAGCAGGTCGACGGCAAGGGCGTGTTCCTGATGTAGGGCGGGCCTTGCAAGAAAAAGGGCGCCGCCAAAGGCGGCGCCCTCGAAGGATCGGGACAGGCCGGCCGCAGCCGGCATCCGTCCTGCAGTCGAAGCGCTATGCGCCGCTCAAAGCATTCGTGTCGAGAGGCAGCGAGCGCAGGCGCTTGCCGGTGGCGTCGAAGATGGCGTTGGCGATCGAGGGGGCGATGCATGGCACCCCCGGCTCGCCGATCCCCGTCGGCGGAGCCGACGAGCCGACCAGATGCACCTCGACCTTCGGCATCTCCGACATGCGGGTGGGCTCGTATGTATCGAAGTTGCCCTGCTCCACCTCGCCGTCCTTGAGCGTGATCTTGTTGCGCAAGACGGACGAGAGTGTGAAGCCGATGGAGCCCTCCACCTGCGCCACCACGTTGTCGGGGTTGATGGCCGTGCCGCAATCGACCGCCGCCACGATGCGGTCGACCTTCACCTTGCCGGCCTCGACGGTGACGTTGGTCACCATCGCGACGACGCTGCGGAAGGACTCGTGCACGGCAACGCCGCGGCCTTTGCCTTTCGGCAGCTTCTCGCCCCATTTGGCCTTCTCGGCCGCGAGCTTGAGCACCGCCGTGTGGCGGGGGTGGTCCTTCAGCATGCCGAGACGGAACTCGACGGGATCCTTGCCGGCCGCCCGTGCCAGCTCGTCGATCATGCCCTCGATCACCTGGGCTGTGTGGGTGTGGCCGACCGACCGCCACCACAGCACCGGCACGCCTTCCTTGGTGTTGAGCAAGGTGGCCGCGAAGTTCGGCACCTTGTAGGGCATGTCGACGACGCCCTCCACGGAGAACGGATCGACGCCGTCCTTGACATAGGCGGCTTCGAAGGGCGTGCCGATCATGATCGACTTGCCGGCGACGGCATGCTGCCAGCCGACGATGTTGCCATCCTTGTCGATGCCGGCGCGGACCTTGTGATAGACCATCGGCCGGTAGTAGCCGGACTTGGTGTCGTCCTCGCGGGTCCACACGAGATGGATCGGCGCCTTCAGGCCGTGCGCCTTCACGATCATGGCGGTCTCCGCCACGTAGTCGGCCGTGGTCGTGGCGCGTCGCCCGAAGGAGCCGCCGGCCATCAGCGTGTTGATGGACACGTTCTCGGGCTTCAGGCCAAGGATCGCCGCCATGGTTCCTTGCTCGATGGTCTGGAACTGCGAGCCGGCCCATAACACCGCGCCGGTGCCGTTGTTCACCGGCTCGATGGTGCCATTGAGCGGCTCCATGGGCGCATGGGCGAGATACGGGAACTCGTACTCCGCCTCGACCACCTTGGCGGCCTCGGCCAGGGCCTTGCCGGCGTCGCCGCGCTGGCCGGCGGGCACGCCGTTCTTCGCGTTGGCCTTGTAGTCGGCCATGATGGCGGACGACGAACGGCTCTCGGCGCCGGTGAGGTCCCACTCGATCTTGAGCGCCTCGCGGCCTTTCAATGCCGACCAGGTGTCCTTGGCGAGCACCGCAACCCCGGTCGGGATTTGCAGCACGTCGACGACGCCGGCCACTTTCTTGGCAGCGGCATCATCGAGGCTCTTCACCTTGCCGCCGAAGCGCGGCGGATGGGCGACCACGGCGGTGAGCTGGCCGGGCCGCTTGATGTCCAGCGAGTAGACGGCCTTGCCGCTCGTCTTGTCGGGCGAGTTGAGCCGCGGCAGCCGCTTACCGATGAGCTTGAAGTCCTTCGGGTCCTTCAGCTTCACGTCCTGCGGCACCGGCATCGCGGCCGCCTTGGCCGCGAGCGGCCCGAACGGGCTCGACTTGCCCGAAGCGGAATGCTTGATGACGCCGTTCTCGACGGTGATCTCGGAGGCCGGCACCTTCCACTCGTCGGCCGCCGCCGCAACCAGCATGGCCCGCGCTGCCGCACCTGCCTTGCGCAACTGCTCGTAGGAATTGGCGATCGAGCTCGAGCCGCCCGTGCCCTGGATGGGGCCGAACAGGATGTTGTTGTAGAACTCGGGATTGGACGGCGCGAAGGCGAAGCGCATCTGCGCCCAGTCGGCGTCGAGCTCCTCGGCCACGATGGTGGGAAGGCCCGTCGTGACGCCCTGCCCCTTGTCGAGGTGCTTGATCATCACGGTGACGGTGTTGTCGGCGCCGATCTTGAGGAAGGCATTCGGGGCTGGCGGATCGCCGAACTTGGCCGCAAATGCCTTGAACGGCACAAAGGTGGCCAGCACGAAAGCCCCTGAGAGGGCAGCGGAGCCCTTCAGCACGCTGCGGCGGGACAGCTTCGACGACGAGCGGTTGTTCGAGTTGGTCAACATGTTCTGTCCTCCCTCAGCCGAGCTTGCTGGCGGCTTCGTGGATCGCCGCGCGGATGCGCTGGTATGTGCCGCAGCGGCAGATGTTGCCGTCCATGGCGGCGTCGATGTCCGCATCGCCCGGCTTCTTGTTCTGCGACAAGAGACCGATGGCCGACATGATCTGGCCGGACTGGCAATAGCCGCACTGGACGACGTCGAGATTGCGCCAAGCGGCCTGCACGGCTTCGGCGACCTTGCCGGACACACCCTCGATGGTGGTGACCTTGGCGGAGCCGACGGAGCCAACCGGCGTTTGGCACGAGCGCACCGGCTGCCCGTCGATGTGCACGGTGCAGGCGCCGCACAGGGCCTGGCCGCAGCCGAACTTGGTGCCCGTCAGATCGGCGTGGTCACGGATGGCCCACAAGAGGGGCATGTCCGGACTGACGTTCGATCTGCTTCGATTGGCCGTTGATGTTCAGTGTGATCATCGACGATCTCCCCTCCCGTTGGGTGTCTGAGATGCGATAGTGATGCAGTAGCAAAGCAATCTTTGCGATAAAATGACGGCGCGCCGATGGCGCGCCGCAAAGCTTAGAGGCGGGCTCCGGCGCGTTGCTCCGGAGCCCGTCAGATTTTTCAGGCCTTCAAGGCCGCCTTGATGCCTTCCGGCGTGATCGGCAGGTCGCGGACGCGGGCGCCCACCGCATTGAAGACGGCGTTGCCGATGGCGGGCGCCACAACGGTGACGGCCGGCTCACCGCAGCCCGACGGCGGATCGCCGTTGGCAATGATGCTGATGTCGAGCTCCGGCACCTGGCTCATGCGCAGCGGCGTATAGCTGTTGAAGTTGGTGACCTGCAGGCCACCCTTGTCCAGCACCGCCTTCTCGTACAGGGCCAGCGACAGGCCCCACAGGCTCGACCCCTCGATCTGGGCGCGCACGCCGTCGGGATTGACGGCAGTGCCCACGTCCATGGCGATGGTCAGCTTGTGCACCTTGATGGCGCCGCTCGAAGGCTCGACTTCCACCTGGGCGGCGCAGGCCGTCCACGTGGGGTGGTCGCGCTCCTGCGCGGACACGCAGGCGACGCCGATGCCCTGGTTCTTGGGCAAGGCCTTCACGCCATAGCCGGCCCGGCCCACCGCCGTGCGCAGCGCGTTGGCAAGGCGTTTGGCGCCCACCGCGTTCTTGCCTGCTCCGTCCAGCATGGCGAGGCGGAACTCGACTGGGTCCTTGCCGGCCGCCTTGGCGGCTTCGTCGAGCATGCTCTCGATCGCCCAGAACGTCCAACCAGGTGCCACTGAGCGCAGTTGTCCGGAGGGCGTCGCCTTCTGGGCCAACTCGTTGAGGATGGCGCGGACCTTGTGGTTCGCCACCGAGTACCAGAAGTCGGAGCCGTTGACGGTGAACGCGTCGAGGCTGCCCTTCTTGTCCACCGACGGAGACAGGAAGTCGGGGATGCCCCAGCGCGCCGTCGGCCAGGCGCCCACCACGTCATGCTGCATGGCGATGAGCTTGCCCGCGCCGTCGAGCCCCATCTGGACGCTCTGGTAGGTGAGCGGCCGGGTGAAGTCGAAGGCGAGATCATCCTCGCGCGAATAGATCACCTTGACGGGCTTGCCGACCGCCTTGGCGGCGAGCACCGCCGGGATGACCATGTCGGCGTCGAGCCGGCGGCCGAAGCCGCCGCCCAGCAAGTGCTGGTGCATCACCACCTTGGTGGGTTCGACGCCCGCCGCAGCCGCGGCGATCGCCCCGGTGCGGGTGGCGAACTGGTTGCCGGTATAGATGTTCCAGATGCCGTTCTTCTCCTCGGCCAGCGCATTCATCGGTTCCAGCGGCGCGTGGATGTTGATGCTGGTCGTATAGACGGCACTCAGCTTCTTGTCGGCGCTGCCGAGGGCGCCGGCGGCATCACCGTTGTTGACGAAGAGCAGCCCGGAATTCGGATCCTCCGCCAGCCTCTTGGATTCATCCAATATCGTCTTGTCGGAGACGTTGGCGTTGGGGCCGAGATCCCAGTCGATCTTCAGGGCCGCGGCCGCGTCGCTGGCGGCCTTGTAGGTCGAGGCGACCGCCACCACCCAGCCGGTGGTCGTGCCGGTCTTGTCCTCCAAGGTGACGGCCTTGATGAAGCCCGGCACCTTCTTGGCAGCACTATCGTCCACCGACTTGACGGTGGCGCCGTAGCGCACCGGCGGCAAGGCGAGCTTGCCGTAGACCATGCCGGGCACGAAGGCGTCGATGCCGAACTTGGCGGTGCCGTTGGTCTTGGCCGGAATGTCGAGCTGCGGCAGAGACTGCCCGATCAGCGTGTACTGGTCGCGCGTCTTGAGCTTGATGGCCTTGAGCTCGTCGGGCGTCCAGGTCTTGGTGGCCTTGCCGCTTGCGACGATCTGGGCATAGGTCACGCGCTTGTTGGACTTGCCGTGCACGACGCGGGAACTGCGCGCATAGCACTCGCCCTCCGGCACGCCCATCATCTCGGCACCAGCCTTGACGAGAGTCATGCGGCCGGCCGCCCCAGCCCGGCTCATGGCATCGAAGTTGAACTTTGTGCTCCAGCTGCCGCCGGTGATCTGGGCGCCGAGCAGCGGGTCGTTGTATTTCGGGTCGTTACTGGCCAGAACCACCTTCAGGTCCTTCCAGTCGGCCTCGAGCTCCTCGGCAATGAGCTGTGCCATGGTGCTCGACACATGCTGGCCCATCTCGGCCTTACCGCAGGTGACGGTGATCTTGCCGTCCTTGGCGATTGAGTACCAGACGCTCGGCTCGAAATTGGCCGGGGTGGCCGCCATCTTGGCCGTCTGCGCCATGCCGGGCACTGCCGCATAGCCGAGCACCAGGCCGCTGGCAGCCGAACCGACCACGAAGGCGCGGCGGCTCAGATCGAGGGAGATCTTGGACTTGTCCGTCTTGGCCATGGTCATGCTCCCTTCTGGGCGCGCATGTCGGAGGCGGCGCGCAGCACTGCCTTCTGGATGCGGGTATAGGTCATGCAGCGGCAGAGATTGCCATCCATATGCTCGACGACCTCTTCCTTGGTCGGGCTGTCGTTCTTGGCGAGCAGCGCGGCGGCCCGCATGATCATGCCGGACTGGCAATAGCCGCATTGCGGCACCTGCTCGGCGATCCAGGCCTGTTGCAGAACATGCTGTCCCTGCGGATGCAGCCCCTCGATGGTGACGATCTTCTTGCCGGCCGCCTCTTCGACCGTCATCTGGCACGAAGGTACCGCTTCGCCGTTGATGTGCACGGTGCAGGCGCCACACAGGCCGGCGCCGCAGCCGAACTTTGTCCCGGTCATCTGCAGCTGCTCGCGGATGACCCACAAGAGGGGCGTGTCCTTCGCCGCGTCGACGGACACGGTCTTGCCGTTGATGTTGAGATTAGCCATCCAATGAGCCTCCCCAAGTTTCCGGGTGGCACGCCGCGCAGAGAGCCTGCCCCCGCGCACGGCAACGGCCGTGCTTTGGGGCAAGCTTCGAACAATTTTAAACTGAGCACAAGCTCCGGCTTGTGTGTTCAGCGGAACGTGAACCTCGCGGCAGCGAACGCGTCCGGCTGCGCCGCCTGCGCGCCACGCGCCATGCGCGCCGCCAACGCCACCCGCCCGATCGACGGCCGGCAAGTGAAGCTAGGCTTTTATGTGGCACACGATCCTCTCGAGGATCGCGGCGCGTCGGATCATGGCGCGTCGGATCATGGCGCGTCGGATCGCGGCTCAGTTCAGATCGCCGCGCGGGTGTCGCCTCCGCCAATCGGCCGGGCGCTCGAACGTGCCGGCCCAAAGTCCGCGCCGCGCGCTTCTCGCTTCCGCCTCCTGCGCCTCGTAGCGGCCATAAGCGAGCGCCACGCCCTCACGGACCAGGTCGGCGTTGAGATCGCGGCCGTCGACTGTGCATTGGGCAACATCGCGGCCGTAGCGGTCGACGTCGGTCACCCGGCAGGACAGCTGGCCTTGCCGCAGCTTAACAACCAGCGCCGACAACGCCTCACGGCCGCAGGAATAGGCTTGACCGCTGCGCTCGCATTTCTGGTGCAACTCCGGGGCGTCGATGCCGGCAAGCCGCAGCTCCCGGTCGTTCAGCCGCAGCGAGTCCCCATCGATGGCGACGGCGTTGCCGGTGAGCGCCGGCGCGGCCCAGCGCGGCACCAAAATGGCCAGGAGCGCAAGGCCCGCAAGGGCGAGGCCGGCGCGCACGAGATCGCGGCCGTCGAAAGGGCGGCCACGACCGCCGGTTAATCTTCTGTAAAGGACCAGGGCAGCGAATTTCCGCACCGCGTCAGGGGGAGATTAACCGTTTTCCGCAAGGATGCGTGCGCCCAGTTCTCCGGCTGCTTACTGCCTCGCGTATAGTTTTCATGAGTGAGTTAACCGCCGAAATGATCCAGCGTGGTCGGGGCCCCGACCCTGCCGACGTGGCGCGGCGGCGGCGGCTCGCTCACGACGTGCGCTCGGCGCGCGAGAAGCTCACCTCCTCGTCAGGCCTGCAGCGGGCCTTCGACTACGAGCTGATCCGCCTCTTTGCCCGCTATAAGCAGGGTGCCACCACCGCCATGCTGCTCCTGGCGGGGGCCATCGCGGCCACCGCCACCATCTGGATCAGGCCGCAGAACATCCTCTTGTGGCTGTCCATCGTGCTCGGCGCCATCGCGCTGATGCTCGGCCTGAGCCGGCGCTTCCTCACCCGCGTCAATGACGACGCCAAGCTCAACAGCTGGCGGCGCCGTTTCATTTTCGCCGAGGTGGTCCAGGGCTCCGCCTGGGCGCTGATCGTCAATGTGCTGCTCGCCACTGACCAGCCGAGCGCGCGCGTCTTCGTGCTCTTCGTCCTGCTGATCGTGGCGGCCATGACGGCCATGCTGTCGGCCACCATCCCGGCCGCCGTCTATGCCGGCCTCTTGCCCGTCTCCATCGCCATCATCGGCTTCTACCGGCCCTCGGCGGAGATCGAGTCGCTCACCCTCATCATGATGGCGGTGAGCGCGCAGCTGTTCTTCGTGTTCCTGGCCTATCGGCTCTATTCCAGCGCCGTGTCGACGCTCGAGTTCCGAGCCGAGAAGGACACGCTGTTCGCGCAACTCGAGGAGGCGAAGGCCAATTCCGACGAGGCGCGCCGGCGGGCCGAGGAGGCCAACCTCGCCAAGTCGCGGTTCCTCGCCACCATGAGCCACGAACTCAGAACGCCGCTCAACGCCATCCTCGGCTTCTCGGAGGTGATGAAGAACGAGATATTCGGCGTCCACACGGCGCCGGCCTACAAGGAATATGCCGACGACATCCACGAGAGCGGCCAGCACCTGCTCAATCTCATCAACGAGATCCTCGATCTGTCGCGCATCGAGGCGGGGCGCTACGAGCTCAACGAGGAGGCGGTGCGGCTCGCCGGCATCGTCGAGGACTGCGTCCACATGCTGGCCCTGCGCGCCCGGAGCCGCAGCCAGACGGTGGCGCTGTCGGTGGAGCCAAACCTGCCACGACTGTGGGCGGACGAGCGGGCCGTGCGCCAGATCGTGCTCAATCTCCTGTCCAACGCCATCAAGTTCACGCCGCAGGGCGGCGAGATCGCCATCAAGGTCGGCTGCACGCCGACGCGCGAGCAGTTCCTCAGCGTCCGCGACAACGGCCCAGGCATTCCCGAAGAGGAAATCCCCATCGTTCTGTCGTCGTTCGGGCGCGGCTCCCTCGCCATCAAGACGGCCGAGCAGGGCTCGGGCCTTGGGCTGCCGATCGTCAAGGGGCTGGTGGATGTGCACGGTGGCAACTTCAAGCTCATCGGCAAGGTCCGGCAGGGCACCGAGGCGATCGTCACCTTCCCGCCGGAGCGCGTCATGGATGCGCTGCCGCCGGTTAGGGACGAGCGTCCGCCGCCCCGCCGCGCCGCATGAAGCTCTGCGCGCGCCTGCTCGCTTAACCTGCGAATTCCAATTATAGCCTTCGGTCCGAATGAGGCGGGGTGAGCGTCAGCGGGAAGGACGCGGGGGGCATGCGTATCAGGGTCAGTCAAGACGCCGCTGCGGGGCTCTTATTCTTCGCCGTCGGGCTCGCCGCCTACATCATCGGCGCCAACTACAACATGGGTATCCCGCGCCAGCCGGGAAGCGGCGTGCTGCCGCGCATCCTCGCCTGGGGCCTCATGGGCACTGGTGTGCTGATATGGATTCAGGCGGCCCTGCGCGAGGGGGCGCCGTTGACGCGCTGGGCCTGGCGCCCGCTCGTCATGGTGACACTCTCAATCATCGCCTTCGCGCTGCTCATCGATCGGGCGGGACTCGTGTTCACCATGCTGGTGACGCTGACATTGACGGGCCTCGGCACGCCGGAAACGCGTTGGCGCAACGAGTTCTTGATCTTCGGCGCCATCATGATCGCCCTCGGCGTCTGCGTGTTCATCCTGCTCCTCGGCATGCCCATCAAGGTGTGGCCATGGAGCTAGGCGATCTCTTCGGCAATCTCAGCCTCGGCTTCTCCGTTGCCCTAACGCTGAAAAATCTCGGCTGGTGCCTGATGGGCGCTCTCATCGGCACGGCGATCGGCGTGCTGCCCGGGGTCGGCCCCGTCGCCACCATGGCGCTGCTGCTGCCCGTCACCTATCGCCTGTCGCCGGACGGGGCGCTCATCATGCTGGCCGGCATTTACTACGGCGCGCAGTATGGCGGATCGACCACGGCCATCCTGATCAATCTGCCGGGCGAATCCAGTTCCGTCGTCACTTGCCTCGACGGCTACCAGATGGCGCGCAAGGGGCGAGCCGGCCCGGCGCTGGCCATTGCGGCGCTGGCTTCGTTCTTCGCTGGCTGCTTCGCGACCGTCCTCGTGGCGGCGGCCGCGCCGCCCCTCACCGCCATGGCGCAGCGCTTTCATGCGGCGGACTATTTCTCCCTCATGATCCTTGGCCTCGTCTTCGCCGTCGTCTTGGCCAGCGGCTCGGTCGTCAAGGCGATCGGTATGATCTTCCTCGGCATGCTGCTCGGTCTCGCAGGCACCGACATCACGACAGGAAATCTGCGCTTCACGTTCGGCATCGACGTGCTGTTCGACGGCGTCGGCTTCGTGCCGGTCGCCATGGGAGTGTTCGGCGTCGCCGAGATTATCTCCAACATGACGAATCCGGAGCGACGCGATCTGGTCAGCAGCAAGGTGTCCGGCCTGTTTCCGACGCGCGAGGACATCAAGCGCTCGCTCGCGCCGGCGCTGCGCGGCACCCTGGTGGGGAGCTTCCTCGGCATGCTGCCAGGCGGCGGTGCCGTGCTCGGCTCTTTTGCCGCCTACACGGTAGAGAAGAAGATCTCGCGCACGCCGGAAAAATTCGGCACCGGCGTCATCGAAGGCGTGGCGGCGCCCGAGGCGGCCAACAACGCGGCGGCGCAAACGTCCTTCATTCCCATGCTGACCCTCGGCATCCCCTCGAACGCCGTGATGGCACTCATGGTCGGGGGCTTGATGATGCACGGCATCCAGCCTGGTCCCCAGGTGATGGCCGAGCGGCCTGGCCTGTTCTGGGGACTGATCGCCTCCATGTGGATCGGCAACCTCATGCTGGTCGTGCTCAACCTGCCGCTCATCGGCATTTGGGTCAGGATGCTGCTCGTGCCCTACCGGCTGCTCGCCGTCGCCATCCTGTTCTTCTGCTGCATCGGCACCTACAGCTTCAACAATTTCGCCGATGAGGTGTTGATCATCGGGTTCTTCGGGTTCCTCGGCTACGTGTTCGTAAAGGTCGGTTGCGAGCCGGCGCCGTTCGTCCTCGGCTTCTTGCTGGGTCCGCTTATGGAGCTCTACATGCGCCGCGCCATGCTCTTGGCGCGCGGCGATGCCATGATCTTCCTCGACCGGCCCCTGTCGCTCACCTTTCTCATCATGGCGGCAATCTTGCTCGTGCTGGTTATCTTGCCCAATATCCGCAAGGCACGGGACGTGGCGTTTCAGGAATGATAGCGACCGCATCGGCGTGCCACGCACGGTCAACCGCGCGTGGTCGAATGCCGTGAGTATGGTGGTCGGCTCCGGATGGGGGCGGAACGGCCTCTCCCGTGGCCGCCGTCTTGCCGGCCTGCGCTATCTTGGCCAAGATCGCGACCCAGGAGCAGGCAGAGAAAAGTCGGAGGCCAAATATGCGACGCCGTGATTTCCTGAAATATGCCGGTGCCACGATTGCGGCCGGCCACTACACGCGCGCCTTAGCCCAGGCGCAGAGCTGGCCGGAGCGGCCCGTAAAGATCGTGCTGCCTTACGCGCCAGGTGGCGCAACCGACGCCATTGGGCGACCCTGGTCGGAGAAGCTGAGCCAGGCCTTCGGCCAGCAATTCGTTATCGACAATCGCGGTGGCGCCGCCGGCGGCATCGGCACCGAGGCCGTCGCGAAGTCGACGCCCGACGGCTACACCTTCCTCCTCACGCCCAATGGCCCCCTCACGGTGCTGCCGAGCCTGCGCAAGGTGAGCTACGAACCGGCCAAGGATTTCAGCCCGGTGGCGCGCATCGGCGACATCGTCGCCGGCTTCGTCATTCATCCCGCCGTCGGAGTGAAGAATTTTAAGGACACGATCGACTACGCCAAGAAGAATCCCGGCAAGCTCGCTTACGGATCGGCCGGGCTCGGCAGCTCGACGCATTTGCGCATCGAGATGCTGAAGCACAAGGCGGGCGTGGACATCCTGCACGTTCCATACCGGGGCAGCGCCGATGCGCTCAACGATCTGCTCGCCGGCAACGTCCAGATGATGAACGAGATCGTCGTCCTGCCGCATGTCAAGGCAGGCAAGCTCGCGCTGCTCAACATCAACTACGCCCAGCGCCACCCTGAATTCCCGGAGGTGCCGACGCTGACGGAAGCCGGCTACCCCGATGCGGACGTGCCGATCTGGTATTCCCTCTTTGCCCCCGGCAGCACGAACCAGGGGATCGTCGAGAAGCTGAGCGCCAAGATCATCGAGATCGCCAAGTCCGACGACATGAAGGCAAGGATGCTTGCCATCAGCGTGATCGTCCCGGAGCAGACGCCGGAAGAAATGCGAAGCTTCTTGGTCGAGGACACGGCCCGCAACGCGGCGGTGATCAAAGCGGCCAACGTGAAACTGGACTAGCCCGTTCGACTGGCACGAAGCGCCATTATAGCGGCGACGAACGAGCCTCGCTCGGCGCCCGGCGTCTATAAGGGAGGACCTTGAAATGCGTCGTCGCGATTTCTTGAAAGGGGCCGGCGCGGCCGTCGCGGCCGGCTATTCTACCCGCCTGTCGGCCCAGGCTCAGGGCTGGCCCGACAGGCCCGTGAAGCTCGTCTTGCCCTATGCGCCGGGCGGCGCCACCGATCTCATCGGCCGGCCCTGGTCGGAGAAGTTGAGCCAAGCCTTCGGCCAACAGTTCGTCCTCGATCATCGCGGCGGTGCCTCCGGTTCGATCGGCACGGAGCTTGTCGCCAAGTCCCCGGCGGACGGCTACACGCTGCTGCTGACGCCGAGCGCGCCGCTCAACATCCTGCCGACCCTCCGCAAGGTGGGCTACGACCCAGTCAAGAGCTTCGTGCATGTTGCCCGGGTCGGGCGACCTGATATCCGGGTTCGTCATCAATCCCGCCGCAGGTCCGAAGACGTTCAACGAGATGATCGACTACGCCAAGAAGAACCCAGGCAAGCTGAGCTACGGCTCTGCAGGTCTCGGCACATCGACCCACATGCGCATCGAGATGCTGAAGTGGAAAGCCGGCATTGACATCCTGCACGTGCCGTATCGCGGCAGCGCCGACTCGCTCAACGATCTCCTCGCCAACCACGTGCAGATGATGAACGAGATCAACCCGTTGCCGCACGTGAAGGCAGGCAAGCTCATCCTGCTCAATATCAATTACCCGACACGCAGCCCGGACTGGCCGGAAATTCCGACCCTGGTCGAGCTTGGCTACAAGGATGCCGACGTGCCTGGCTGGTATTCGATCTGCGCCCCCGCCGGAACTCCAGCCGAGATCATTGGCAAGCTCAACGCCAAGGTGGTCGAAATCGCCAAAACCGACGACATGAAGGGGCGCATGCGCCAGATCAGCGTCGATGTGCCGTTGCAGACGCCGGCGGAGGTGACCCAGTTCCTCATCGAGGACACGGCGCGCAACGCAGAGCTGATCAAGGCCGCCAATATCCGGCTCGACGGCTGACGACCGCGAGCGCGGCTGGGGGCTTGATCGCAGCCGCCGGAATGCCGACATTGCCTCTCCCATGGCCATGTCCACGCCCTGCACCGGCGTTTGCACCATCGAGCCGCAGAGCGGCCTCTGCCTCGGCTGCGGCCGGACGCTGCCGGAAGTGGCGCGCTGGGGGCGCATCAGCGAGGAGGAACGGCTGACCATCATGACGACACTGCCGGCGCGGCTCGCCAAGCTCGACGCCGCCACGAAAGAGCCGGGGCAGCGCTGATGGCCGCGGCAATCGTGTTCATCGTTGCCATCGGCATCATCCTGCTCATCGCCGTGAGAGGCGACACGCCGATCGGCAATTTCACCCCTGACGAGGTGGCGGCGCTGGTCGGCGTGACGGCCATGTCGGTGGTCGTCCTGAGCTGGCTGGTACAGACGGGGCGCGGACGCTGGAGCAAGGCGCTGCAGGGCATCGTCGCCTGGGCCATGATGCTCGCCGGCGTTGCCGCGCTCTACACCTATCGCGGCGAGATCGCCGCCCTGTCGAACCGCTTCTTCGCCGAGTTCGCGCCGGGTGCCACGGAGACCGCCGATGGCGGCGAGGTCACCGTCAGCCGGCGCGGCGGCAGCGATTTCGTGGTCACCGGCTCGATCAATGGCCGCAATGCCCGCTTCCTGTTCGACACGGGGGCCAGCACCATCGTGCTCACCTCCGAGACGGCGCGCGCCGCCGGCATCGATGTCGACAAGCTGCGCTATGTCGAGGTGGTCACCACCGCCAACGGCCGCGCCCTGGCGGCAGCCGTCATCCTCGATCGTGTGACCGTCGGCAGCATCAGCGAGGCCCGCGTGCACGCGCTCGTCGCCAAGCCAGGCCTCTTGTGGCAGAACCTGCTCGGCATGTCGTTCTTGAACCGCCTCGCCTCCTATGAGGTCAGGGGCGACCAGCTTATCTTGCGCGGCAAGGACGCGGTGAAGAGCGCGACGCGCTAGTGTCGTGCCTCGCACGCATCCCCTCGAACGTTGGGCGCTCCACCACCTCACGAATCTCCTTGAGCAAGAAGTCGGAAAGCGACATCCCTGCCAGCGCCGCGTGACTTGAGCTTGCGGTGCAGCCCGTCAGGGACGTTGCGGATCTGAAATCATGGCTGACATGCGAGTAGCATACAGGCATGTGCTGCACGGGAAAGCTGCTACCTCCCGATCCGCGCCGGCGCCTTCGCGAGCTGAGGCAGCTCCTTCACGCCCCCTTCCGGCGACACGGCCAGGAACAGCGCGTCCATCGCCGTGCCAACCTGCCGGGTGTTGGTCGTGACGCGCTTGGAGAAGTCGAGCGACACCCGCGCGGCCTCGCGCGCGTTGCGTATCGTCTCGCCCGCCACGTCGACGGCCCGGCCAAGGGCGCGGGCATTGCCGGCGGCCTCGGAGGCGGCAGCCGTGATGCCGGCAGTGGCCTGCGTCTGCTCGTTGACCGAAAGCGCGACAGACCTGGCAATCGTCGACATCGCTTCGGCGGCCAGGCTTGCCTCAGTGATCTCGGCGACGGAGCGCTGCGTCGCCGCCTGGATCTGCGCGATCTTCTCGGCGATGTCGCGCGTCGCCTTGGTGGTCTGCGCAGCGAGCTGCTTCACTTCCGACGCCACAACGGCGAATCCCTTGCCGGCCTCGCCGGCGCGCGCCGCCTCGATTGTCGCGTTGAGGGCCAGTAGGTTGGTGTGCGCGGCGATCCCCGAGATGACGCCGACGATCGACTGGATGGCATCGGCCGTCATCGTCAGGGACTGGATCGCCTCGTTCGTCTGGGCGCCGTGGCGAACCGCCGCTTCCGCCATGAGCACCGTCTCCTCGGCCTTGCCGACAATGGCTTCGCCCGCCGCGGTCAGCTCCTGGGTCGCCGCCGCGATCGTGTTGACGTTCACGACCGTCCCCTTGGCAGCCAACTCTGCCGCGTTGAACTCGGCTGCGGCGGTATCGGCGAGATGCGCGAGCTTGTCGGACGCATCGGCCGCCGACGCGATGGCATCCTGCGACGCCTTGCGGATATCGAGGATGGCCGAGCGGAAGTCCTCGACCGTCTTGGCCAGCTCCCGCCCCTTCTTCCTGGCGTCGTTCACGCGCGCCTGATAGTGGAGAACAATTCCCACGGTGGCGTCGAACTGCAGCACCCGCATGGCGAGATCGCTCAGCGCCAACGCCTTGCGGCGGCTCATGAAGCGCGTGCCGGCCAGCGCCTTGCTCAAGCCGGACACGATGCCCTAGACGACGGCGCCGCGGGCGCGCATGTCGTAGCCAAGGTCGATCTCGGTCTTCACCCGGTTGATGGCGGCCGCGACCCATGCCTCGTCGACCGGCGTCGTGAACAGAAGGCGCGTGTGGTTGACGATCATCGCCTCATGGGGCGCGCGGTTGGCCGCCAGGACCTTGGCGTAGAACGGCGAGCTGGCGATGGTGTCATGGAAATGGTCTTCGAGCGCCTTGGCGAGGCGCGGCTCGAGGATGGCCCAGACGCGCTGGCGCTGGGATAACCCCTCTGCATCCAGGCTGACGCCGTAGATGCCAAGACCTGAGCTGAACTCGTCGGGGAGTGCCATCTGCTGCTCTCATGCGCCGTTCAGGCGCGAAGAAATCCCGCCACGTCATGCCTCGCAATTGCCCGGGATTCCCGCCTTGATCCCGGTCAATCGCGGACCCCCACGGAGGCCATCGCGTAGACTCTGGCAGCACCTATGGTTAGGAAACTGTGAACGAGGGCTCGAAAGTACGTTCCATGCGTTTGACCGTCAGCAAAGACCAGTTCGCGTTCCTGCAATCCGTCGATACGCCCACCGTCTGCAATCTCGTCGAGATGGTGGCGCCCGAGCGGCGCGGACGTTTCTACACGGTGCAGCATCTCCACTGCCCCTTCCCCGACCTGGCGCCGATGATCGGTTTCGCCCGGACCGTCGCCATCAAGGCGAGGGAGGCGGTCGCGTCGGGCGACGCTTCCTATATGCGCCGGCGCCTCGACTATCTCGATTACCTGGCTGCCGAGCCGCGCCCGACGATCGCGGTGATCGAGGACCTCGACGATCCGCCTGGCTACGGTGCCTTCTGGGGCGAGGTGCAATCCAACGTCCACAAGGCGCTCGGCTGCCTCGGCACCATCACCAACGGCAGCGTCCGCGACATTCCCGCCATTCCGGAGGGCTTCCAGATGCTGGCCGGCTCCATCGGCCCGTCGCATGCCTATGTGCATGTCGAAGACTTCGGCGGCGAGGTGAACGTGCACGGCATGGCGGTGAAGAGCGGCGAGTTGATCCATGCCGACCGCCATGGCGCGGTCGTCGTGCCGGTCGAGGTAATCGACGCCATGAAGCCGGCGCTGGAGAAGCTGCTCGCCAACGAAGCCAGGATCATCGGCGCGGCGCGGGCGCCCGGCGCCAGCGTCGAGACCATCAAGGCGGCGATGCGCGGCTAGAAACAGTCCCGGCCATGCCCAAGCAAATGCGCTTCAACGCCTTCACCATGAACACGGTGGGCCACATCTCGCCGGGCATGTGGACGCATCCGCGCGATCAATCGCACCGCTACACCGATATCGGGCACTGGTCCGAGCTCGCCAGGACGCTGGAGCGGGGAAAGTTCGACGGCGTGTTCATCGCCGACGTGCTCGGCATCTACGACGTCTATGAAGGCAACCGCGATCACCCCATCCGCCACGCCGTGCAGGTGCCGGTGAACGATCCCATGCTGATCGTGCCGGTGATGGCGGCGGTGACGGAGCATCTCGGCTTCGGGGTCACCGCCTCGGTGAGCTACGAGCACCCGTTCCCGTTCGCGCGGCGCATGTCGACCCTCGATCATCTCACCAAGGGGCGCATCGCCTGGAACATCGTCACCTCCTATCTCGACAGCGGCGCCCGCGCCACCGGCCAGCAGAGGCTCCTCGATCACGATGCGCGCTACGACTACGCCGAGGAATATGCCGACATCTGCTACCGGCTGTGGGAGGCGAGCTGGGACGACGACGCGGTGAAGCGCGACAAGGCATCGGGTGTCTTCGCCGACCCCGGGAAGGTGCACGAGATTCGCCATTCCGGCGTCCACTTCACGGTCGACGCGACGCATCTCAGCGAGCCCTCGCCGCAGCGCACGCCGGTGCTGTACCAGGCGGGGGCGTCCGGCCGCGGTCGCAAATTCGCGGCCCGGCACGCCGAGGCGGTGTTCGTCGGCGGCCCGACCAAGACCATCCTTAAGGGCTATGTCGACTCAATCCGCGCCAGCGCCATCGAGGCCGGCCGCGCCGCGACCGATGTGCAGATCTACAATATGCACACGCTGATCCTCGGCAAGACCGACGCGGACGCCAAGCGCAAGCACGACGAGTACCGGCACCACGTCGATTATGCGGCGTCGCTCACCCTGCTGTCGGGCTGGATGGGCATCGACCTCAGCAAGTACGCTCTCGACGAGCCGCTCAGGCACGTGAAAACCAATGCCGGGCAATCGGCGGTGGAATCGTTCAGCTCCGCCGACCCGGCCCGCACCTGGACGGTGCGCGAGATCGCCGAATGGGTGGCGATCGGCGGGCGCGGCCCGATCAGCGTCGGCTCGCCCGCAACCATCGCCGACGAACTCGAAGGCTGGATGTCGGAGACCGGCATCGACGGCTTCAATCTCGGCTGCGCCGTCATGCCGGAAACCTTTGTCGACATCGTCGACCTCTTGGTGCCGGAACTGCAGCGGCGCGGCCTCTACAAGACCGACTACGCGCCCGGCAGCTATCGCGACAAGCTGTTCGGACGCGGGCCGCGACTGGCGCCGACGCATCCGGGGGCGCAATGGCGGGCCGGTGTGAGCGCGCCCCTCCCCCATCGGGAGAAGGTCTATCGCGCCCGCTCATAGGCCAGCGCCGCGGCAGCGAGATCCTCAAGGGCCGTGCCGACCGACTTGAACAGGGTGATCTCCGATGGCCCCCGGCGGCCGGGGTGAAGGCCGCGGCAGAGATCGAAGAGATCGGCCAGCACGCCGTCCGGCGCCAGCACGCCTGCCTTGAGAGGCATGACGATGTCGCCGGCTTCCGTGCAAGCCCCCTGGCGCGTGTCGACGAAGACGCAAGCGCGGCGGACCGCCTCGTCGTCGGCCTCGCGCATTGCCGGCGTGAAGCCGCCGACGAGATCGACATGCGTGCCCTCGCGCAGCAAACGGCCTTCGATGAGCGGGGTCGCGCTCAGCGTGGCGCAGCTCACCACGTCGGCACGCGCCAATGCGGCTGCGAGATCGGTCGTCGCCCCGGCCGCTAGGCCCTCGCCGTGCAGACGTGACGCGACGTCCGCCGCCCTTTGGGGGCGCCGTCCCCAGATCTCGATGTGCCGAATTGGCCGCACGGCCGCATGCGCCATGGCCAGATACGGAGCGAGACGCCCGGTGCCGACGATCAACAACCGCGACGCGTCGGGGCGCGCGAGAAACGTCGCCGCCAGCGCCGATGCGGCGGCGGTGCGCCGCGCGGTGAGCTCGCCGCCGTCGATGACGGCGAGCGGTGCGCCGGTGCGCCCGTCGCTCAGCATGTAGGCGGCGCAGACCGCCGGCAGGCCGCGCGCGGCGTTGCCGGGGAAGACGCTGACGCTCTTGACGCCGAGGAAATCCTCGCTCCAAGCGGGCATCAGCAGCAGGGTCGCGTCGCCGCCGGGCGCGGCGATGGAATGGTGGTGCCGCGGCGGCACCACGCAGCCGCGCTCGAACATGGCGCGCAGCGCCGCGATCGTGGGGCGCCAGTCGAGGGCGCGGCGGACGGCTTCGGCATCGAGGACGAGCATTGTCATCCGTCGTTGTGACGCGGTGCCTACGTCTGCCGTGTCATTCCCGGCCGAGCAAGCCTCGCGTCGATGGATTGCGCGCGTTAGTGTCGACCATGCAGGACGATCGCGGCCTCTGGGCGCGAACAACGCCTCCTCCCCCGGCCGCCCCGCGCCTCAACGAGGCCGTGCGGGCCGACGTGGCCGTGGTCGGGGCCGGCTATACGGGCCTGTCGGCGGCGCTGCATCTCGCCGAGGCCGGCGCCGATGTCGTGGTGCTGGAGGCGGCCGACATCGGCTTTGGCGGCTCCGGCCGCAATGTCGGCCTGGTCAATGCCGGCCTCTGGCTGCCGCCCGACGACGTGGTTCGCACCCTCGGGCCCGAGCATGGCGAGCGGATCCTCGCGCTCCTCGGCGACGCACCCGACCTCGTCTTCGATCTCATCGGGCGGCACGCCATCGACTGCGAGACGACCCGCACCGGGAGCCTGCATTGCGCGGTCGGCCGACGCGGGCTGACGCAGCTCGAGCGGCGCGCAGCCCAGTGGACGGCGCGCGGCGCGCCGCTCCGTCTGCTCACACGGGAGGAAACGCAAGCGAAGACCGGCAGCGCCGCATTCGAAGGCGCGCTTCTCGATCTGCGCGCCGGCACCATCCAGCCCCTCGCCTATGCGCACGGCCTCGCCAAGGCGGCGGCCGGCGCCGGGGCGCGGCTCTTCGCGCAAAGCCCCGTCGTGACCGCCGAGCGCCGCGACAGCCGCTGGGCCGTGCACACATCGGCCGGCAGCGTCAGCGCCGACTGGATCGTCGTCGCGACCAACGCCTATACGCAGGGGCCGTGGCCGGAGATCGGCGCCGAGCTCCTCCGCCTCCCCTATTTCAATGTCGCGACGCCGCCGCTCACCGACAATCTACAGCGTGTCATTCTGCCGGAACGCCAAGGCGCCTGGGACACGCGCCAGGTGCTGTCCTCGTTCCGGCTCGACGCGGCCGGGCGCCTGATCTTCGGCAGCTTCGGGGCGCTCGACGGCGCCGGCACCGCCGTCCACCGGGCCTATGCGAAGCGCGCCCTCGCCCACATCTTTCCTGCGCTCGGCGAGGTGACGTTCGAGAGCGCCTGGCACGGCATGATCGGCATGACGCGTGACGGCGTGCCGCGGCTGCATATGCTGGCCCCGCAGGCCATCGGCTTTAGCGGCTATAACGGCCGCGGCATCGCGCCGGGAACCGCCTTCGGGCGCGTGCTCGCCGCCTATATCGGCGGAAAGACGAGCGAGCCCGACTTGCCGTTGCCGTTCACGCCGCCGCGCGCGCAACCGCTGCGCGGCCTGCGGGAAGCCGCCTACCGCGTCGGCGCCGCGCTCGCGCATGTTGCCGGCGCGCGGTTCTGAGGCGACCACGCCCGCCGCGATGCCCCCGGCAGCCTCCTTGCCGGCCAGGACCGCATTGAGTCAGAAGACATCGACGCTCCTGGCCTAGCCGGGCGCCAGCCAGGAACAACCCATCATGCAACTTCTCATCGCCAAGTCCGCCTACGACCGCATCAAGTCGCGGCTCGACCAGATCGCGCCCGATCTCGACGTTTTGACCGCCGCGAGCCCCGAAACCTTCGAGCGCGCCGGCCAGACGATTGCGCCGGAGGCGACCAATCCCGATCTTGCGTGGGTCAGCGTCGATACGCTCGCTTCCGGCTTGGTCCCGGTCTTCCTGCAGCGGCTCCTACAGGCCAACAATCCGAAATGGGTGCAGGTGATGTTCGCCGGGCTCGATAATCCAGTGTTCAAGCAGATCATGGCCAAGGGTATCCGGCTCACCAAGAGCAGCGCGCAAGCAATCCCGATCGCCGAACACGTGATCGCCCACGCCTTCAGCCTGATTGTGCCGATCGACCTGCAGCGCGACGCGCAGGCAAAGAAAGAGTGGCGGTCCACGCGGTTTCGCGAGATCGGCCAGACCCGCTGGACGCTGGTTGGCTTCGGCTCGATCGGCAGGGAGATTGCGAAGCGCTTGAGGCCGTTCGGCCCACACCTCACCGTGATCAGGCGCTCGCCGTCGCCCGATCCGCTCGCTGACGAGATGATTGACATGTCGGGCCTGCCGACGGTGCTGCCGCAGTCCGATGTCGTCGTGCTGGCCAGCGCGCTGAACGACGAGACCAGGCAGATGGTCAACGACAAGTTCCTTGCCGCGATGAAGGAGGGCTCGATTCTGATCAACATCGCGCGCGGCGCGCTGGTCGATGAAGCGGCCCTCCAACGCGCGCTCGCGCAGAACAAGCCAGCACACGCGGTGCTCGACGTGTTCAACACCGAACCGCTGCCTGCCGACAGCTGGATGTGGACGCATCCGAAGGTACGGATCAGCGCCCACACCTCGAATGCCGGCAGCGGCACGCCCGCACGTGGCGATGCGCTGTTTCTGGAAAATCTGAGGCGCTATCTCGCCGGCGAGCCCCTGCTGAACGAAGCGCAGAAGAGCGAAGTGGGCTTGTAGTCTCTTCGGCCGGCCTACGGATCAGGCGAAAGCGTCCAGTCTCTCTCTTTGGCCTGCCGCGCGTTCCACATGCGCCACCGCGGCGCGCAGCACCTCGACGCCGGCGCCCGGCTTGCCCGTTTCGGTGGCGAGATGCCGGCGGAAGGCGCGGGCGCCGGGGCGGCCGGCGAAGAGACCGAGCAGGTGCCGCGTCATCTGATGCAAACGCGCACCTTGGGCGAGCTTCGCCTCGATATAGGGGATCAGCCTGTCGAGAACCGCGAAGGCGTCGTCAGGCGGCGGCCGCCGGCCGAAGAAACGGGCGTCCACGTCAAGCAGGATTTCCGGGTTCTGGTAGGCGGCGCGCCCGAGCATGACGCCGCCGGCATGCCGAAGGTGCTCGCTCGCCTCGTCGAGGGAGCCAATGCCGCCGTTGACGATGATCGGCAGATCGGGCCAGGCCTGTTTCAGGCGATAGACACGGGCGTAGTCGAGGGGCGGCACCTCGCGGTTCTCTTTCGGGCTCAGGCCCTCAAGCCAGGCCTTGCGGGCGTGGACGATGAGCGCGTCGACGCCGGCCTTGACGACGGCATCCGTCAAGGCGTCGAGAGCCGCTTCCGGGTCCTGCTCGTCGACGCCGATGCGGCACTTCACCGTCACCGGCACGTCGACCTTCGCCTTCATGGCGGCGACGCAATCGCCGACGAGCTGCGGCTCGCGCATGAGGCAGGCCCCGAAGGCGCCACCCTGCACGCGGTCGGACGGACAGCCGACATTGAGGTTGATCTCGTCATAGCCGTGGGCGGCTCCGATCGCCGCGGCCTGCGCAAGCGCGCCTGGCTCGGCGCCTCCGAGCTGCAGGGCAACCGGGTGCTCGCTCGGATCGAAGCCGATCAGCCGCTCGCGGTCGCCGAAGATCACCGCGTTGGCGGTCACCATCTCGGTGTAGAGCAAGGCGCGGGTCGTCATGAGGCGGTGGAAGAACCGGCAATGCCGATCCGTCCAGTCCATCATCGGGGCGACTGAGAAACGGCGATCGTTCAAATATTGTTCATCCGTCCTGGGGCGAGTGCGGCCCCGTGAGCCTGAATTGATTGTAGCGGGTTGGCGGCACGTGCACCAAGGCCCGCGTCCATGCCTCGGCCATGCTTGCCCCGCGAGACCGACAGCCGCTTGACGCCACTGAAGGGATTACCGCCGGAGCGCCGCCGGGTTCACAACATTGATCGGCGCACCTTTGGCGTACGCGACGACCTGACCGAAAATGTCCGAAAACTGAAGTTCAAACTCATCCCTGGTCACATAGCCAATGTGTGGCGTCGCGACGACGTTTTCGAGAGCAAGCAATGGTTCGTCGCCCAACTGAACAGGCTCCTTGTCGAAGACATCCAGCGCGGCCATCCCGGCCGCCCCTCGACAAGGCCAGCGAAGAGCGCGCCCGGCTCGATCAGCCCGGCACGGCTGGTGTTCACCAGCAAGGAGGTCGCCTTCATGCACGTGAGGTCGGACCGCTTGACGATTTCTCGCGTCGCCGGGACGAGGCGCATGTGAAGGCTCAAGACGTTCCGACTCCGCGAAGAAATCTTGCTTCGTGGCGGCGCAACGATAACCGTCGTGTAGCGCTCGATCGCGGGCGTCCTCGCGGCCCCAAACCAAGACATCCATACCGAATGCGCGCCCGTAGCCCGCAACTGTTGAACCAATGCGTCCGTACCCATAGATGCCCAGGACCTTACCTCGCAGTGTTTGACCAACGCCGATTTGCCAACGGCCAGCCTTCAATGCATCCGCTTGCCGCGGAACTTGGCGCATGGCGGCGAGAACAAGCGCCCAGCTTAGTTCCGCCGCCGCGTAAGACGGCGAATCGACATGCAGGTTGGAGCACACGACCACGCCATTGCGCGTACACGCTTCGATGTCGATGTGCGGAAAGACGCTGCGCTGGCTAATAAGCCGGAGCTTTGGAAGCCGATCGAGAAGCGTTCGCCTTATAGAGGTGCGCTCGCGTATGAGCACCAACGCATCGGCGTCGCTCAGCCGGGTTGCCAGGGTGTCCTCGTCCTCGACGTGATCGGTCCAGACATCAACCTCATGACCTTCGAGCTTGTGGAAGCACCTCAGCGTTCGGAGCGTGTCAAACCAATCATCGAGGATCGCGACTTTCATTCGGCGCGGCGATGAAGCAAAGTCAGAAAAAATTTGCAAGATTCTAAGCGCCAATGCGACCGTCTGGCCGGGAGCACGAAGCGACAGATGGCGACGATCAGGCGGCGAAGACGTTGTGGCATAACCGGGGCAGCGGCCTAGGCCATGTCGCTGCTTCGCTTTCCGGCACTGCTTGCGCTGGGCGCATCCTTTTTCTTCGGCCTCGCGCTGGTGCTCACTCAATTCGGTTTACGCCACATGCGACCGGCCGAAGGGAGTTCTCGTCAGCATCCCGCTGCTGACGGTCATCCTCTGGCTGATCGCCTCGGTCTTTTTGGATTTCGGCGCCTGGAACGCGGAAGCTTCGGCGATCTTTCTCGGCATTGGGCTGATCTATCCGGCCTTCGTGACGCTCCTGACATACGAAGCCAATCGGATCATGGGTCCCGGCGCTGCCGGTGCGCTCGGAAATCTGGCGCCGCTGTTCGCCGTAGCGGGAGCTGCCATCCTGATCGGCGAGCTACCGCGCATGCTTCAGCTCATCGGCATTCTTGTCATCGTCGTTGGTGTCATCCTGCTTTCCATGCGCGGCGCCCGCGCATCGCGCGCATGGCCCTATTGGGCTATCGCGCTGCCGGTCGCGGCATCTGCGATCCGTGGAATCGCGCAACCCGTTACCAAAACCGGCCTCGCTTTGTGGCCCAATCCGTTTGCCGCGCTCCTTCTCGGCTTTACCGCGTCAGCATTCGTCGTCGCCGTTGCTTCAGCGATCCGCAACCGTGGATGGCCTCGGGGCTTCACCCAAAAGGGCGTGTTTTGGTTCGGCCTTGTCGGCTTGAGCAACGGGATGGCGGTGCTTTGCCTGTATGCCGCCCTCACGAACGGGAGCGTCGTTCTGGTCGCGCCGCTTACGGCCACTTACCCGCTCTTCACTGTGGTGCTGAGCGCACTGCTGCTGCAATCGGAACCTTTGACCGTGCAGACGGGCGCCGGCGTCGCCATCACTGTTGTCGGTGTCACCATGTTGTTTGGGAAATGAAGACGTTGCGCCAAGCCGCGGTCGAGAGCCTGCGAGGAGACGACACATGACGATTTGTTTGTATGGAAGCCCCATCAGCACATTCGCCCGCAAGGTCGCGGTCGGCTTGGAACTCAAAGGCTTGACCTATGACTTCGTGGACGCGCTGACGCCCGACCGGCGTGAGGAATTGCGCAAACTCAATCCGCGCCTCGAGGTTCCTGTCCTGGTCGATGACGGCCTCACCGTCGTCAATTCCAGCGACATCTTGCAGTATCTCGATCAGCGATATCCCGACCACCCGCTCTATCCCGTGGACGTCAAAGAGCGCGTTCTCGCGCGCGCATTCGAGCGGCTGGGCGACCAGCGTTTCGACACCGTCGTGGTCGACTGTTCCTTCTGGCATTGGGCGGAGCGCGACGATGCCCCACCGCCGGGGTTGCTGGAAGCTGCGCAAGCGGACCTCGATCAAGTATTCGAGCGGCTCGAAGCGATGCTCCAATCGCGGCCCAAACCCTGGCCGTTCGGCAGTCCCGGCGTCCTGGAATGCGCCTGGTTTCCCAATCTTGCGGCTATGCGCACATTCGGCCTGCTGCTCAACCCCCAGCGTTTCCCCACCGCCGCCGCGTGGTCGAAATCCATTCGATCGCATCCGGTGTTCGTCGCCGACTCTCAGCGTACTGCGAGTTTCCTGAAGGGGCTGAAGCATCTCACCCATGAACGCAAACGGCTTTTCTGGAGTGGAGACCGCATCGAATGGTTGATGTCGCGCGGTTTCCATAAATGGTTCGTCGGCGAAATCGATGCCGGCCGGGCCACATTTCCATAAGCCGTCATCCGTAGGGCGAGAACCTGGACGCCGCGGCCTGCGCAAGCGCGCGTGGCTCGGCACCGCCGAGCTGCAGGGCAGCGCCCGTGAGCCTGAATTGATTGTAACGGGCTGGCGGCACGTCCACCAAGGCCCGCAGGCCGGCGTCCACGCCTCGGCCTTGCTTACCTCGCGAGTTGATCGAGGCAGGCGCTTGTGCTCTCCTGCGCGACTAAAGAGAACAACAAGAATCCCGGGAACAAAGCGACTTAAGGGAGGCGTTCGTGCATCGTCATACAGCCGCGACCGTTCTGGCATCAACCATTCTGGCGCTCTCCATGTCCGCGGCGATCGCGCCGGCTCTAGCGCAGAAGCAGGGCGGAACGCTGCGCTTCTACCATCGCGACAATCCGCCGGGCCCGTCGCTCATCGAGGAATTCGACGGTGTCGTCCGTCCACCCCTTCGCCAACGTCTATAACAACCTCGTGATGTTCGATCGGACGAAGCCCAAGAACAGCCTCGAGAC
Source organism: uncultured Alphaproteobacteria bacterium (assembly GCA_963812775.1). Classification (GTDB taxonomy): domain Bacteria; phylum Pseudomonadota; class Alphaproteobacteria; order Rhizobiales; family Beijerinckiaceae; genus CAWEWH01. The sequence continues at coordinate 268,759 of CAWEWH010000007.1, read as the reverse complement.
GATCGTGCCGGACCTCGCCAAGAGCTGGGAGTGGGACGCCAGCTTCAAGAAGCTCACCTTCAAGCTCAACGAAGGCGTCAAGTGGCACGACGGCAAGCCGTTCACCGCCAAGGACGTGCAGTGCACTTGGCACCTGATCATCGGCAAATCCGAGAACGACGATTTCCGCAAGAACCCCCGCAAGTCCTGGTGGTTCAATCTCGACGAGGTCACCGTCAACGGCGACCACGAGGTCACCTTCAACCTCAAGGAGCCGCAGCCGTCACTCGTGATGATGCTCGCGTCGGGCTACTCGGTCGTCTATCCCTGCCACGTGACGCCGCGCGAGATGCGCACCAAGCCGGTCGGCACGGGCCCATTCAAGTTCGCCGACTTCAGGCGCAACGAGATGATCCGCCTGGTGCGCAACCCCGACTACTTCAAAAAAGGCAAGCCCTATCTCGACGCCATCGAGGTGCGGATCATCGAGAACCGCTCGACCCGCATCCTCGCCTTCACGGCGGGCGAGTTCGACATGACCTACCGTGCCGACGTCACCGTGCCGCTGCTCGGCGACGTGAAATCGCAGGCGCCGAAGGCCGTATGTGACATGGCGCCGACCGGTGTCGCCTCAAACCTGATCGTCAACCGCCTGTCGCCGCCCTTCGACAATCCCGACATCCGCAAGGCCATGGCGCTGGCGCTCGACCGCCAAGCCTTCATCACCATCCTGGCGCACGGCAAGGCATCGGTCGGCGGCGCCTTGCTGCCCTCGCCCGAGGGCGGCTGGGGAATGCCGCCCGAGTTCCTGGCCACCTTGTCCGGCTACGGGACTGATCTCGACAAGAACGTGGCGGAAGCTCGCAAGATCATGGAGCGCCTCGGCTACAGCGCCGCCAAGCCCCTCAAGGTCAAGGTGGCGACGCGCAACATCGCCGAGTTCCGCGATCCGGCGGTGATCCTGCTCGACCAGCTGAAGCGCATTTACGTCGAGGGCGAGCTCGACGTGATCGAAACCGCGCAATGGTACAACCGCGTGGTGAAGCGTGACTATCAGGTGGGACTGAACCTCACCGGCTCCTCCGTCGACGATCCCGACGTGACCCTGGTGGAGAACTACAGCTGCAAGTCGGAGCGCAACTACACGCAATACTGCAACGCCGACGTGGAATCGGCGATCGCCCAGCAGTCGCGGCAGACCGACATGACCAAGCGCAAGCAGATGGTGTGGGACGTCGAGAAGGCCCTCGTCGAGGACGTGGCGCGGCCGATCATCGCGCATGGCTATGCGGCGACCTGCTGGCACCCATACGTGAAGAACATGTCCATCCACCACAACAGCATCTACAACGACGCTCGGCACGAGGACGTTCTGGCTCGACAAGTAAGACGGCGATTGGCGGCACGCCGCCGACACGGACAACGACACTTTTGAATCGTCCCGGGCGCCTTCATGGCGCCCGGGCTTTTCATTCCTGTGGGCGGACGTCGCCGTGGGACAAGCGTCATCCCGGCCATTACACTGGGTCGCGGTCAGAAGGGAGAAGCGCCATGAAGCTTGGTCTCTCGATCGGCTATTCCGCCGGGCAGCTCAAGGTGCCGGTGGAGCTGGTGCAGCAGGCGGAGCGCCTTGGCTATGAGTTGGTGTGGACGGCGGAGGCCTACGGCTCCGATGCCGTGACCCCCCTCGCCTATCTGGCGGCCAAGACCGAGCGCATCAAGCTCGGCACCGCCGTCATGCAACTTGCGGCGCGCTCGCCCGCCAATGCCGCGATGTCGGCTGCCACCGTCGACGCCATGGCTGGCGGCGGGCGCTTCATCGCCGGCATCGGCGTGTCGGGCCCGCAGATCGTCGAGGGCTGGTACGGTGAGCCCTGGGGCCGTCCCTACTGGCGCATGAAGGATTACGTGGAGATCATGCGCAAGATCTTCCGCCGCGAGGCGCCAGTGACGCATGACGGCAAGGAGATTAGCCTGCCCTATACGGGCGAAGGCGCGATGGGCGTCGGCAAGCCGCTGAAGTCCATCCTGCACATGAACCCGGACATCCCGATATTCCTCGGCACCGGCAACGAAGCGACGGTGAAGCTCACCGCCGCCATCGCCGACGGCTGGCTGCCGCTGGGCTTCACGCCAGGCACCATGCCCGAATACCTGCCGTGGCTTGAGGAAGGCTTCCGGCGCAGCAACGGCCGGCGCAGCCTCAAGAACTTCGAGATCCATGCCAGCGTGCATGTCGATGTGGACGACGACGTGAACGAGGCGCTCGGCAAGCTGAAGCCCCGCGTCGCCCTCTATGTCGGCGGCATGGGCCACAAGGACAAGAATTTCCACAAGGAGATGATGATCCGGCGCGGCTTCAAGGACGCAGCCGAGCGCATCCAGGAGCTGTTCCTCGCCCATCGCAAGGACGAGGCGGCCGCCGCGGTGCCGGACGAGTGGGTGGATCGCAGCTCGCTGGTGGGTCCGCCGGCGCGCATCAAGCAGCGCTACCGCGCCTGGGAGGAGTCCGGGGCCACGAGTCTCACGGTGCGCTCCGCCGATCCGGCGGCCATCGAGGTGATGGCCGAGGCGGCGCGGCTCAACCGCGCCTGAAGCGCCGCCCGCTAGCCGAAGGCCTGCCGCAGGCCGATCGTGATGCAGGCGACGCCGGCGCTCAGCAAGGCCAGGAAGGTCAGTCCGATGCCGGCGGAGCGTCCGAACGCCCAGGCCGCGCTGAAGGACAAGGCGTAACCGTGCAGGAGGCGACCCAGCAGAAGCACGCCGCCGAGGCCGTGCACCACCCACTTCGGATAGCCGCTCAGCTCGATGAAAGCCATCAGCACGACGACGAGCGGGACGTATTCGGCAAAGTTGGCGTGTGCCCTGATGCGGCGCTGGAGCCCGGAGTTGCCACCATCGCCGAGGCTTGGGCCCTGCGGCCCGAGGCGCAAGCGCACGACGCGAATGCTCAGGACGAAGAACCAGATTGCCAGAATCCCCGCATAGAACGGCGTGACGGTCATGTGTTCCCCCGAAACGGCGTATTGAGCCGACAGGCGCACTCTTTCACATCGCCACGCGGAAGGGTACGCATCGGCAAGGACCGGATCAAGATCGTCGGCGCCCTGCGAGGCGCCGGCCGCACGCAGAGAGAGGAAGGACGATCATGAGCGACAGATACAAGGCCTACACGAAGCTGGGGATCGACCGTCCGGCGGAGAGAATTCTGCGGATCACCTTCAACCGTCCCGAGACCTACAATTCGGTCGACGCCGAGACCCACACTCAGCTCACCCACATCTGGCGCGACATCGACGCCGACCCGGACATCAACGTCGTCGTGGTGACGGGCGCCGGCAAGGCCTTCTCGGCCGGCGGGGACTTCGAGCTGATCAAGAAGATCCTGGACGACCCGGTGACCCGGATGGCGACCTGGAAGGAGGCCCGCGACCTCGTCTACAACGTCATCAACTGCAACAAGCCGATCGTCTCGGCCATCAACGGCGTGGCCGTCGGCGCCGGCCTCGTCGTCGGCATCCTGGCGGACGTGTCGATTGCCGGCAAGTCGGCCAGGATCGTCGACGGGCATACCCGTCTTGGTGTTGCCGCGGGCGACGTTGCCTGCGTGATCTGGCCGCTGCTGTGCGGCATGGCGAAGGCGAAGTACTATCTCCTGACCTGCCGGCCGGTGAACGGCCAAGAGGCGGAGCGCATCGGCCTGGTGTCGCTGTGCGTCGAGGACGACGCGCTGCAGCAGACCGCGCTCGAGATTGCGCACGAGCTCGCGAGCGGCGCGCAGAGCGCCATCCGCTGGACCAAGTACGCGCTCAACAACTGGCTGCGCATGGCCGGCCCGACCTTCGATGCCTCGACGGCTTTCGAGATGCTCGGCTTCACCGGCGCCGAGGCGCGCGAGGGGCTCGCCTCGCACCTGGAGAAGCGCAAGCCGAGCTTCCCGACGGAGTGCCCGATCTAGTGCATGTCCGAAAGTGCGCCAGAAAGTGCACGCGCTTTCGGATAGGCCCATGCGCAACGTCAAAGATGGATGGCCCGCGCTGACCGCGTCGGCGCGCCATTCTCTTCACAATTCCCGTCTGCTTGAAAAGCGACATGCTCCCCGCGGTTGAAATCGTCGGCACCTTGCGGTCTAATTGCGCGGAGGTGCGGCGGCCATGCAGAACGAGCGATCGGAGAAGGCCGACGCAACAGCCGTCGCCTTCCAAACCGTCTTTCAGCGCGAACTCACCGACATCCTGGCGCGGCGCGGCGGGATCGCCACCGATCCCGTGCTTGGGCCGCTGTCGCGCGACGGCGGCTTTTCCAAGGAAGTGCCCGTTCTGAACGCCGTCGGGCTCGCCCACTCCGGCGGCGGCGTGCGGTCGGCAGCCTTCTGCCTCGGCGTGCAGCAGGCGATGGACAGCACGAACGCGCTCGACCGCGTCGACTACCTGTCGACCGTCTCGGGCGGCGGCTATATCGGCGCCTCGCTGACGGCGGGGAAGAGCATGTCGGACGGCAAGTTCCCGTTCGAGAGCACGCTGGAGGGGAGCGAGACGCCATCCATCAAGCACGTCCGCAACTACTCGAACTATCTGGTGCCCAACGGCAAGCCCGACCTCATCCACTCGCTGGTCATCTATCTGCGCGGCATCGTCGCCAACATCATCCTGGTGCTGCCCTGGATTCTGCTGGCCGCTTACATCACGGTGCGGTCGAATCCGACCTTCGGCGAACTCGACCGGCCGGACTTCCTGCGACTGCCGATACCGAACATCTTTCCGTTCAACCATTTCGTGCTCACCACCTATCTCGCGCTCCTGGTCCTCGCCATGCTGGCGTTTTGGGCCTTGTGGCGCTCGCTCAGCACGCAGGTGGCCGCGCGGGAGGTGCCGACGGGCTTGACCAGGACCTACGGCTATTTGCTGGTGGTGCTGGCGCTGGTTTTCTTCTTCGACCTGCAGCCATTCGTGCTCAAGGAAGTGTGGGGCACGGATTTCGGCAACAACGTCGCCACATGGCTGCAACGCATCGGCGTCACGCTCGCGCCGCTCGCCGGCATCGTCGCCTTCTTCGGCTCGCAGCTGCAGGCGTTCATCAAGCGCATGCTCGACGAACCGGGCAAGTCGAGCAAGGCGTCCGGCTATCTCGGCAAGGCCCTCATCTATGTGGCGGCGGCCGTGCTGCCGCTGTTCTTGTGGGCCGTCTTCTTCCAGCTCGCCTGGTGGGGCATCGCCCAGTGCATGACGGCGTGCCCCTTTCCCACCGGTCTCGACGACACGCCGCGGTGGCTCGTCGGCCTGGCCGGTTTCCTGTTCGGGGAGAACGGCCGGCTGTGGCCGGGACGGCCGTACCCGATCGCCACGCTCTACATCGCCGGCTTCCTGGTGCTGGCGGTGGCGTCGCTGTTCCTCAAGCCCAACGCCAATTCGCTGCATCGGCTCTACCGGGATCGCCTGAGCAAGGCCTTCCTGTTCCAGCCGGCCACCACCCCGCCGCCGCTAGGCCAGGATCTGCCCGCCATCGATGGCTTCAAGCTGTCCGAGCTCAGCCCGCGGCATGCGCCGTATCACCTCATCAACACGGCGCTAAACATCCAGGGCTCAAGACACGTCAACCGGCGTGGGCGCAATGCCGACTTCTTCCTCTTCAGCCGCAACTATGTGGGCAGCGAGGCGACAAGATACGTTTCCACCAAAGCCATGGAAGCCGCCGTTCCCGAGCTCGATCTGGGAACGGCGATCGCGGTCTCGGCTGCCGCCGCCTCCTCGAACATGGGCGCCCAGACGATACGGCCGCTGACGCCGACCCTGGCGCTGCTCAACGTGCGCATCGGCTTCTGGCTGCGCAATCCGTGCTGGCTGGCAATGCCGAAATGGAAGTCATCGGCTCAAGGAGCTCTTCAGCCTCTATTTCCTCTACGAACTGATGGCCAACCTGAACGAGACGAGCTTCAACGTCTACGTGACCGACGGCGGCCACGTCGAGAATCTCGGGCTTTACGAGCTGCTGAAGCGCCGCTGCCGCGTCATCGTCGTGGCCGATGCCGAGGCCGACCCGGCCATGACCTTCGGTTCATTCGTGGCCCTGCAGCGCTTCGCCCGCATCGATCTCGGCGTGCGCATTAATCTGCCGTGGCCGGAGATCCGTGACGCCACGATGCGCGTCTCTGACGAATTTGCGCGCGACGGCAAGGTCACGCATCCCGGCGGTCCGCATTGCGCCGTTGGCCAGATCGACTATCCCGACGGCGGCAGGGGCATTCTCGTCTACATCAAGTCGTCGCTGACGGGCGACGAGAGCGACTACGTCCTGAACTACAAGGCCCGCCATTCGCTGTTCCCGCACGAGAGCACCGGCGACCAGTTCTTCAGCGAGGAACAGTTCGAAGTCTATCGCGCGCTTGGCTTCCACGCCGCCTACGGGTTGTTCGACCGCAGAGACAAGCCGGCCCTGCTCGACGCCGACGCCTACAGGAGCGTACCCGAAGACCTTGCGCTCCTCGACCGCCTCTTCCCTCTCCCCGACACGCCCAAGCCCGTCGACCGGCCGCGCCGGCGGGCAACTTTGGTGAGTGGCTGAAATAGCGGCGCCGCCAGCCGATGCCCGGTGCAGCAGCGTTCCTGCGGCGTCACGCTCGCCGGCCTCACTTAACAAGGCCCTGAAACCGGCTAAGCTCGCTCCCGCACGACAACCGTGCGGGTGGAGAAGGCCATGAGCGACGGACAACGGCTCGCCGGGGGCGTCGGTTTCGTTGGCCTGGGCACCATCGGCGGTCCCATGGCGAGCCGCGTCGTGGCGGCGGGCATCCCCCTCACCGTGCATGACATATCCGCAAGCGCAGTCGCCCGCATGGTCGAGAAGGGCGCCGTGGCGGCCAAGGATCTCGCCGGCCTCGCCCGTTCCTGCGCGGTGATTTTCCTGTCGCTTCCGGGTCCGGCCGATGTCGAGAAGGTGGTGGCGGGCGAAGGCGGCATCCTCGCCAGCGCCACGGCCGGCACCATCGTGGTCGACCTCACGACGAATGCGGTGGAAACCGTGCGGCGCATGCATGACCTCGCGGCCAGGAAAGGCGTCACCTTCCTCGATGCGCCTGTGTCGGGCGGTGTCGCCGGCGCCAAGAAGGGGACACTCGCCGTCATGATCGGCGGTTCGGCGGCGGCGATCGAGACGGTCACCCCCTACCTGAAGGCCTTCGGCGAGAACATCTTCCATGTCGGCGAACCCGGCGCCGGCACGGTCGCCAAGCTCGTCAACAACCAGATCGTCATGGCCGCATCGATTGCCGTGCAGGAAGGGCTGACGCTCGCCAAGAAGGCCGGCATCGGCGAGGCCGTCATCGTCGACATCCTGAACAAGAGCTCGGCCAAGGCCTATGCCGGCATGATACCGCTGTTCCTCGCCCGCGAGTTCGACAAGCCCTTCTTCAAGCTGTCGCTGGCCGCCAAGGACGTGGACGTGGCCTTGCAGTCGGCCAAGAGCCTCGGCGTCGACATGCCGACCACGAAGGCGGCGAGCGCGGTCTACCATAAGGCCATCGCCGAGGGCCTCGGCGACAAGGCGTTCTACGCGACGCTGGCGACCATTGAGAACGCCTGAGGCGCCCGAAGCGCCAATTGGGAAGAGCAAGATGAAACCAGAAGCGGTGGATCTCTCCGACGGACGGGCCTTCGCCAAGGGCTTTCCGCACGCTTACTTCACGTGGCTGCGCGACAACGCGCCGGTGTTCTGGCATGAGCCGACGGCCGTCTCGCCCGATGGCGAGGGCTTCTGGGTGGTGACGCGCTACGAGGACGTGCGCGAGATTCAGACGCAGCCCGATCTCTTCTCCTCGGAGACCGGCGGAGGCCGGACGGGCGGCGGCACCGGGCTCAGCGACACGCAAAGGCTTGGCACCCTCCTCGTCTTCACCGACGACCCCAAGCACAAGATGCTGCGCAGCCTCGTCAACAAGGGCTTCACAAGGGCCGCCATCGCCAAGCTCGAGGACAGTCTGCGGCAGCGCGCCCATCGCCTCATCGACGCCTTTCCCGAGAACGCGCCGTTCGATTTCGTCCCCGCCTTCGCGCGCGAGCTGCCGCTGCAGGCGATCTGCATGGTGCTTGGTGTGCCGCAGGAAGACCGGACGCAATTGTGCGAATGGATCGATGCCGGGCTGGCGGCCGAATCGCCGGAGATCATCGCGCCCGAGTTCCAGCACAAGGTCAGCGCCTACGGCCGGGCGCTCATCGACAAGAAGCGGCAGAACCCGCAAGCCGACATTCTGTCGAACGTCATTCATGCCCGGCTCGACGGCCCCGACAGCCGGGCGCTCAGCGACGCGGAGCTGCTCGGCTTCTTCCAGCTCCTGTTCCCGGCCGGCGCGGAGACGACGCGCAGCGCCATCGGCGGCGGCCTCAAGGCGCTGATGGAGCACCCGGACCAGCTCGACATCGTGCGGCGCGATCCGAAATCCGTGCCCGGCGCCATCGAGGAGATCGTCCGCTGGACGACGCCGTCGATCTACAAGCGGCGCACCGCCACGCAGGATGTCGCGTTCAAGGGCCACAGGATCAAGGCCGGCGACAAGGTGACGTTCTGGGAAATGTCGGCCAACCGCGACGAGCGCGTTTTTGCCGACCCCTTCAAGTTCGACGTGCGGCGCATGCCCAATCCGCATCTCGGCTTTGGCTACGGCGTGCATGTGTGCCTCGGCTCGATGCTGGCGCGGCTCGAATTGAAGATCGCCCTCGAGGAGCTGCTCGCCCGCATCGACGATTTCCGCTTCGCTGGCGACGTCGACTGGATGCCGAACAACCGCCTGCTCGGCATTCGCCATTTTCCCATGACAGTCAGCAAATCGAGGAGAGCCGCATGACCAACGAAGAACGCACGAAGGCCGGCCGGGAGCTGGCCGCCAAGCTTTTCGCCGGCGTCAAGCGCACCAATGCCGGGCCGCTGGCGAGTCCGCTCCGGGAATACACGACACGCTATCTGTTCGGCGAGGTGTGGCAGGGCAAGGAGCTGTCGCTCGAGGAACGCTCGCTCATCACCTGCGCGACGTTGATCGCGCTCAATCGGACCAATGAGCAGCAGGTGCATTTCCAGGGTTTCAAGAATTCTGGGGCTGCCGCGCGCCAAGCTCGAAGCGGTGATCACCCACCTCGCCCACTATGCCGGCTGGCCGTGTGCCGCCTCGGCGAGCCACGTACTCAACGAGGTCTGGCCCGCCGAGCAGCGGCCGGGCGAGCAGCGGCCCGCCGAGAAGCGGCCGGCCGAGTAGCGGCCGGCCGAGCCCCATGGTGACGGTGAGGTTCCTGACCCGCGACGGCACCGTGCATGACGTTACGGTGCCGGAAGGCCGCTCGGCAATGCTGGCGGCCGTCGGGGCGGACGTTCCCGGCATCATCGGCGAGTGCGGCGGCGTCATGTCGTGCGCCACCTGCCACGTGCACGTCCCCGAGGCTTGGCGGCAGCGCGTGGGCCCGCCCGGCGAGCACGAACGCGCCGTCCTCGATTTCGCCGAGGACGTGACGGAGGCGTCGCGTCTTGCCTGCCAGATCGAGCTGCGCCATGAGCTGGATGGATTGACCCTGACAATTCCTTGAGAACGCCATGCCGCCGACCAGCAAGAAATTCCCCCGGTTGTCGACGCAGCGCCTGTTGTTGCGCGCCCCCACATCCAAGGATGCCGCCGCCTTCCATGCGCTTATTTCGATACCGGAGGTTACCCGCTTCTCGAATTGGCCGGACACACCCAGCAAGGCGCAAATCGAGCGCGCGGTAAGATGGATGTCCAAGGTCTACGCCTCCGGCAAAGGCTGCGCCTGGATCATCGAAGATCGTGCCTCCAAGCGCCTTGCCGGCGCGTTCCGCTACAACAGGTTCGACAAGAAGTGGCAGTGGGGCGAGATTGGCTATGAACTGCACCCCGACTTCTGGGGGAAGGGTCTGATGACCGAGGCCGCCGCCGTCGCCGTGGCATGCGGCCATGAGACTTTCGGGCTGAACCGCATCGAGGCGTGGACGCTTCCGGGCAACGGAGCGTCGGACCGGGTGCTGGAGAAATCCGGATTTCGCTACGAGGGGACGCTGCGCCAGAAGGCGCGGTTCAAGGGAGCCTTCCATGACTTTCGCATGTTCGGACGGATCGCCGGCGATGCTATGAACTAGCATGCGACCCCGCTCCTCGGCGCCGCCGGTAAAATCGAAAGCGCTCGCCAAGGCGCTGACCGCCACCGGCCAATGCCTGTGCGGCGCCGTGCACATCGAGGTCGGCTATCCGGCGCGCTGGGCTTGGCACGATCACTCCCGCGCCACGCGCGTCGCCCATGGCGCCGCCTACGCCACCTATGTGGGCAGCTGGCGCAAGAACTTTCGCATCGTCGAGGGCGAGGACGACGTTGCCCGCTACGCCGACGCGGCGACACGCACGACGCGCAGCTTCTGTCAGCGCTGCGGCACGCCGCTGTTCTACGAGCGCGCCCACTCGCCGCACATGGTTAACGTGCCGCGCGCCATCCTGGCAGGCCGCACCGGACGCCAGCCGCGCTACCATGTCGGCATCGCCGAATTGCAGGACTGGACCTATACAGGCGAGCGGCTGGTGCCGCTCAAGGGCTTTCCGGGCATCGTCTGGGAGCGCCCGAAGACCAAGAAGAATTGCCCTGAGGGGATGTTCTAGCGGCGTCACACGGCCTCCAGGTTCGGCATGACCTCCTCCGCGAACCGCCGAAAATTTGCGCGCGAGCCCTGGCCGAACAGCAGCACGTAGGCCACGCCCTTGTCCTTCAGCGCGACAAGCTGCTCCACTATCTCCTCGGGCGAGCCGATCAGCGAATGCGCCTCACGGGCGCCGGGTGCGTCCGAATAGCCGAGGATGTGAGACGGGCGGCTTTCGGACCCGCGCGAGATGGCAAGAAGCCTTTCATGCACGGCCGTTTGCCGCTCCACGGCCTCCTGCCTGTCGGCGGCATCGCTCGCCACCCAGACGTTGCGCGCCACGGCGACTCGCATCGGCTCGAAGGCATGGCCGGCGCCTTCGAGTTCGCGGCGATAGAGCGCGATGCGTTCACCGATCTCATCGGGCGACGCAAACTGGTCGAGCAGGAGATTGTGGCCGCCGTGGGCGCAGGCGGTGATGGAGCTCGAACTGCCGGCTGCGAGCCATAGCGGCGGGCGCGGCCGCTGATACGGCGGCGGCTCGACGAGCACCTGGTTGAAGTGCCAGAAACGGCCGCGATGCGAGAAAGGCTCGTCGGACGACAGCGCACGCATGAGCACCGCCAGCGCCTCCTCGAAGCGGGGCACGGCTTCCTCCGGCGGAATGCCGAACCCCGCGAACTCGGTGTGCCGGTAGCCTTTGCCGACGCCCAGATCGAGGCGGCCACCCGAGAGCAGATCGAGAGTTGCCACCTGCTCGGCGAGCAGGACCGGATTGTGCCAGGGAAGCACGAGGACGGCGGTGCCGAGACGAAGCCGCGTCGTTCGCGCGGCGATCCAGGCGAGCAACGTCAAGGTTGCCGAGACCTGGCCGATCCCGGTGAAATGGTGCTCGGTGACAAAGCTCGAGTGGAAGCCGAGCGCCTCGGCCTCGACGTGAGCCTCGACGAAATCATGGAGGCCCTTGGCGCTGTCGTCGCCACTGGGCCCGCGCGGTGCAGCAGCACCGCCGAACAATCCGAAACGCATGGGTAAATGTCCGCTAGAGTACGTGGTGCGACGCCCCTACGTCGCCGGTGGCAAGCTCAATAGGGGCGACGTACTCGGCGGAAGGGTCGCGGGGCTGCGGACATGCGTCGCGACGACCGAGAAACCAACAAGGCGATGCGAGACATTCGGAACTTCCTTCGCTGGCATTACCCAGACAGGTTCAACGGGTATCATCTCAGCCCGCTCATCGCGGGCACCCCGGTCGAGGCCGTCTAGTTGCGGCAGCCCGCGATCGTTGTCAAGCTGAGGCCTTCCGGTCGACGAGGACCACGCATTGAAGCGGTCGGGATTGCGGGCACCGTGCTGAGTGGCGCGACGGTCGAAGACACGGGAGGCCCGGCATGGCCGACGCCGGCGAATTGAAGCGCAGCATCAAAGCCTGCATGTTCGATCAGTACGGCACCGTGGTCGACATGCAGTCAGGGCTCACCGAGGTCGCGACCCCCTATCTGAAGTCGAAGGGCTGGACGGGCAGCCCCAATTCGTTCGTCACCTGGTGGCGCCGCACGCATTTCGAGAATTCGATGATCGACGCGCTGCTCCACAGGGAGCACACGCCATACCGGGAGATCGGCCACCGCGCTGTCGCCCATGTGCTGGAGCGGGCGGGCATCGCCTACACCATGGAGGAGGTGCGCGGCCTGGTCGGCGCCATCGAGCGGCTGCGCTGCTTTCCGGAAGTGCCCGAGGCGCTCACGCGCCTCAAGACGCGCTATCGCCTCGTCGTCCTCTCGAACGGCGATCCCGACATGCTCGAAGCGGCAAAACCCCATCACGGCATTCCGTTCGACCGGGTGATCTCGGTCGCCGAGGCGCAGTCCTTCAAGCCGCATGTCGCAACCTACACCAAGGCGGCTGAGCTCATCGGCCTTGGCCTGGACCAGATCCTGTTCGTCGCCAACCACGCCTTCGACTGCATCGGCGCCAAGGCGGCCGGCATGCGCACCGCCTTCATCGACCGCCGGCGGCGCCCGTTCGGGATGACGCCGCATCAGCCCGACATCCTGGTCGGCAGCATGACGGAGCTCGCCGACGCCATGGTGTGACGCCGGCGGCAGCTTTCCTGCTTCTACGCCGTGATGAATGCCAAGAGGTCACGGGTGACGCGGTCGCGCTCGGTGACCACGATGCCGTGCGACGTCTCCGGGTATTCGATCAGTTTCGCCTTGGCGATGCCGGCGGCCGTCGCCTTCCCCATGGCGAACGGCACGGGAATGTCGGCGGTGCCGTGCAGCACCAGGGTCGGCATCTTGACGGCTGCGAGCTCCGGACGGAAATCCGTCTTGCTGAAGGCATCGACGCAGGCGGCCGTGGCGGCGACGCTCGCCTGGAGCGCCATGGCGAGTGCCGCGTCCAGCGTCTCCGGGCTGACGGGATTGGTGGCCGGGCGCTTGGCATCGAAGAACACGTCTTTCAGCAGGCCGGCCAGATAGGCCTTGCGGTCGCCGAGCACGCCCTGCTTGATCCCATCGAAGACCGCAGCGTCGATGCCGCCGGGATTGTTGTCCGTCTTCAGCAGATAGTGCGCGGCGGCGCCGACCAGCCCCGCCTTGGCGACGTTGCGGCCATTGTGCCGGGAGATGTAACGCACGACCTCGCCGCCGCCCATGGAATAGCCGACGAGGGTCGCGTCGCGCACGCCTGTTTCGCCGATCACGGCGGCGAGATCGTCCGCAAAGGTGTCGAAGTCATAGCCGGCCGTCGGCTGCGACGAGCGCCCGAAGCCGCGACGGTCATAGGTGATGACCCGCAAGCCTGATTTGGCGAGAGCCGCGGCTTGGTAGTCCCAGATGGCCGCCGAGAGCGGCCAGGCGTGCGTCATGACCACGGCGCGGCCTTCCCCGCCCGTGTCCTTGACGTGAATTTCGGTTCCGTCCTTCGTCTTGATCCTTGCGGTACGGGCCATGCCTTGAGCGCGGGCGGCTCCGGCAAGCGCGATGGTGGACGCGGCGGCAAGCGCGCCGGCGAGAGTGTCACGGCGAGTCATCATGGGTCAGCTCCTCTTGTTCGAGGAGCGTGTCTTGCGGGCTTGACCCTACGTCAAAGTCAAGCGGGTATTTCTGCTGCTTCGACCCCGGTCGCCAGCTTGCTCCAGTCCGCTTGCCGTTAACGTCCGTCGAGTGCGGCCGTCACGATGCGCAGCGCGTCCTCGGATGCCGCGCCTGTCAATGCACGCGCATCACGCCGGCTTCAGGTCGAGCCGCCCTTCGCTCGGCGGCAAACGGATCGGCCGGAAGGTGAGCGCGACGGCCGCGGCCCCGAGCCCGGCGGTGAGCGAGCCGATATAGAGCCAAGCATAGTTGCCGTAGGTGTCGAACACGAGGCCGCCGGCCGCCGGTCCGAACGCCATGCCGAGGCTCGCGCCCATGGTCACGCCGCCGAAGAGCGTGCCCATGACGCGCGGCCCGAAATAGTCGCGCACCAACACGGCATAGAGCGGCATGACGCCGCCATAGGCGATGCCGAAGATGATCGACAGGGCGTAGAACTCGCCAAGCCGCGAGACCAGGAGATAGGTGCCGATGGACAGCGCCTGCATGGTGAGGCCGGCCACCAGGACCGGCTTGGCGCCCAGCCGGTCGGCGAGCAGGCCAAGGCCGATGCGGCCGCCGAGGCCCGACAAGCCGGCCAGGCTGTAGACGCTGACTGCGTACATGGTCGGGATGCCGCAGAAGGCGGCGTAGCTGACCATGTGGAAGAGCGGCCCGGAATGCGCCGCGCAACAGGCGAAATGCGTGAGCGCGATGGCGATGAATTGCGGCGTGCGCAATGCCTGCGCCGCGGTGAGCGGGAAATCGTCCACCGCTCCGGGCGCCGGAGCCTGGCCGGCCGCGGCCGTCTGCGGCGCCTGGCGCACCAGGAGCGCCGCCGGGATCACCAGCAGCCAGGAGAGACCGCCGATGATCAGCATGGCGGTGCGCCAGTCGGTGATGGTGAGCAGCCAGCCTGCGAACGGGACGACGGTAAGCGAGACCGCGCCCATGCCGGCGGAGACAAGCGCGGCGGCGATGCTGGCGCGGTGCGGGAGCCAGGCGGTCGCCACGGACACCATGGGAGCGTAGAAGCTGCCGGCCGCCACGCCGACCAGCACGCCGAACAGGAGCTGGAACTCGATGATCGTCGTGGCCCGGCTCGCCGCAACGAGGCCGGTGCCGAGGATGACGCCGCCCATGAGCACGACGATGCGGGTCCCGAAACGGTCGGACAGCGCGCCCCACGCCAGGGCGGCGCCGGCCATGAACAGAAAGTTGAGGGTGACAGCGCTCGAAATGCCGGTGCGCGACCAGCCGGTGGCTTCGGCGATCGATGGCAGGAACACGGCGAGCGAGAACATGGCGCCGATGCCGATGCAGGTCATCAACATGCCGGCCCCGACGACCACCCACCCATACGATCGATTCATGCTCTGCTCCACGGACGTACCGCCGCCCGGCGCAGCCTAGAGGCTGGACGCCAGCCGAAGTCAAACGAGAAAAGCTTGATGCTCCCTTGAAGGGGGCTCATGGCTGGCGCGCAAGCGCCACATTGTGGTGGCCGTTCGAGGGCGAAAGGCCGGAACTTTGGCCGTCGTGGCTGATTGACAAAGACGTGGCCTGAGCCACACGACGGGATGAACGGCATGCAGGGCGCGATCGCGGCCAACAAGCCTGTTTCCGCTGCCAGTCTCGACGGCAGCGGCCCGGTCGCTTGCCCGTCGACCAGGGCCGAAGCCTTCTACACAGCGATTCTGCATGAGCTGCTCGAGGCGCGATTGCCGTTCCTCGTGGCAGGCGGCTACGCCGTCAACGCCTATACGGGGCTCGGCCGTCCGACCAAGGACCTCGACATTTTCACGACCGCTGGCATCTTTCCGCGCGTGCTGCTGCGCATGAAGCAGCGCGGCTACGCCGTCAAGGTCGAGGACGAGCGCTGGATCGGCAAGGTCCACAAGGGCGACGACTTCATCGACATTATCTTCGGCTCGGCCAACGGCGCCGTCCCCGTGCAGGAGGACTGGTTCGCGCAGGCCCGGCAAGCCGAGATTCTCGGCACCACCGTTCCGATGCTCAGCCCGACCGAGCTGATATGGTCGAAGGCCTTCGTTCAGGACCGGCGGCGCTTCGACGGCTCCGACGTGATCCACGTCATCCTCAAGCAGCACGACGAGATCGACTGGCGCCGGCTCTTGTCGCATATGGACGGCTCGTGGGAAATTCTGCTCGGGCTGCTCACCGCCTTCCGCTGGGTCTATCCGAGCGAGCGCAACGTCATCCCGCGCTGGCTCCTTGAGGAGCTCATGGCGCGGCTTGAACGGCAGCTCGAGCTGCCGCCGTCCGAAAGGCGGGTATGCCGCGGCGGCATGTTCTCCAGCGTCGACTATCGGCCCGCCGTCGAGCAATGGGGCTTCGCGGACATCGCCACGTGAGGCCATCGGGACGATGAGCGACGACGCGACGAGCCACGACACCCCCTTCACGGTCGCCTGCATCGGCGATCTGCACGTGCGCGAGGACGAGCCGAACGCCTTTCGCGAGTTGTTCGTGGACGCTTCCAAGGAGGCCGGCGCGCTCGTCCTGTGCGGCGACCTCACCGACACGGGCACGCCGCGGCAGGCGGAAGTGCTGGCCGAGGAATTGCGCGCCTGCACTATCCCGGTCATCGGCGTGCTCGGCAATCACGACTATGAAACGGGCCACGCCGACGAGGTCAGAGACATCCTGAAGAATGCCGGCGTCAAACTGCTGGATGGCCAGTCCTGCGAGGTGAACGGCGTCGCCTTCGTGGGCGTCAAGGGCTTCGCGGGCGGCTTCGGCCGGCGCATGCTGAGCGCCTTCGGCGAGCCCGCCATCAAGACCTTTGTGGCCGAAGCCATGAGCGAGGCGATGCGGCTCGAGAATGCCATGCGCACCGTCAAGAGCCGGCGCGCCATCGTCGTCCTGCACTACGCGCCCATCGCCGAGACGGCGGAGGGCGAGCCGCTGGAGATCATGCCGTTCCTCGGCTGCTCGCGCCTCGGCGAGACCATTGACCGCTTCAAGGTGAGCGCGGTGGTGCACGGCCACGCGCATCGCGGCAAATACGAGGGCCGCACGTCGGCCGGGCAGCCCGTCTACAACGTGGCGGCCGGAATCGAGAAGCCGAGCGGCCGGCCCTATGCGTTGATCACGGTTTGAGTCCGACCGCTCACGACAGCGGCGCGAGGAGAATCAACAGCGTCGCCGACAACAGCGAGGCGGCGATGATCAGGCGGGCCAACGGCGCCTGCCAACACGTGGCGGCCATGTGGGCGGCGGGGTCCAGCCGGGGCATGGTGAGGTCCAACGATCCGTCGCCCGTAATTCCAGGTTCGCGCCGCGAGTTCGCAAGCGCGCCGGCGCGATCAAATTTCGCCGGCGCCGATTGACTCTGACGAGAATCGGGGCGCGCCGCAGCTCTTCGGCTCAGGCCGGGATGGACGCCCAGGTGCGCGGACCGACAATGCCGTCCGGCACGAGGTGGTGGTTGCGCTGGAATTCGCGCACCGCGGCTTCCGTGATGCCGTCGAATTCCCCGCTCTGGGCGATGCCGAGGGTCCGTTGAATCTGCGTGACGAGCGGTCCCTTGACGCCACGGCGGAGCGTCGGGCGGCCGGTTCCGTCGGACGCGGGTATCACGGAAGGCGCCGGCGCCGCGCCCGCCATGATGGCGGCAACCTGCAGGCGGAACGCAGGCATGTCGAACGTCGGATCCTTCTTGAGGCCGACAGGCAACCGGTATTCCTTGTGCCCGCAGCACATGATCGCGTCGGCTCTGATCTTCTTCAGGATCGCCGCCACGCCGCGGGCATAGGCCTCGTGTTGAATACTCGGCCACGGAAGGTCGTTGGCAAGGCCGGTATTCTCGGCCTCGATGCCGATGAAGCTCGTATTGCCGGTGGTGATCCCCTGCCAATTGCCGGCTCCCGCGTGATTGCAGCGGCCGGCCGCCACCACGAAGAAGGTGCCGTCCCGTCCAAGACAAAGCTGCGCCAGCGGGCCGGGAAGGTCCGGCCTGCCGTTCGTCACCAGGCCGAGGCTCGGCATGTTCCCCCTCTTGGGACCGGCCGTGTGGTGGCACATGACGCCGCGGATCGTGCCGACATCGCCGCGGCCGCGATTCTTCCAATCCGGCTGCTCGGCCACCTTGAGGCCAGCGTCCAGGAGGACCTTTGCCAACCACGTCAATGAAAACGGCATAGCGCCCCCTCCTCCGTTCGGAACCGCGATCCAAGCCTTGTGGCAATCGAAACGCCGGTCTCGTCAGCCGCGACGGGCGCGAGACCTCGCGGCGACCACTTCCACGCCGCCGCGCGCGGGCGGCAGATCCTCGTCGGGCGTGGCTTCCGCCTCGGTGAATTCCACGTCGCAGCCGTCGATGTGATCGTCGGTGTGCGGCATCTCGGGGGCGCGGCGGGGAGCCGAAGCCGCCCGCTTCTTGGCCGGCTTCCGTGTCGCTTTCTTGGATGCTTTGGCCATTGTCCCGTCTCCCTGTTCGCCTCCGCCGACATCGGCCGTCGCTCGCGGTCGGAGCGACGCGCCGATTGTCGTCGTCGCGCCGAAGAGGCCGGCGGCAGGAAGTCGCTGCGCCGGCCCGCGGTACGCTGCGGTTGTACGGTCTCCAGGGGCGCGCGACAATGACGCACGTCACACACCGCCGGCACCGTCACGGCGCGATCCGGCAAGCGCCGCCACATTGCCAGGCGCGGCACGGCGTCCCAAGATGGGCGGCCCACCCACGAGGACATCATGGCCGGACCGAAGCCGCCCGCTTTCGAAACACTGAGCCTGCATGCCGGGCAGCACGCCGATCCGATCACCGGGGCGCGCGCCGTTCCGATCTACCAGACAACGTCCTACGTCTTTCAGGACGCCGACCATGCCGCCGCCCTGTTCAACCTCGAGCGCGCCGGCCACATCTACACCCGGATCTCCAACCCGACGACGGCGGTGTTGGAGGAACGGCTGGCGGCGCTGGAGAACGGCGTCGGCGCGGTGTGCACGGCAAGCGGCATGGCGGCCATGCATCTCGCCATCGTGACGCTGATGGGCCAAGGCGGCCACATCGTGTCGTCGGCCTCCCTCTATGGCGGCACCATCAACCTCTTGACGCATACGCTGCCGCGCTTCGGCATCACCACCACCTTCGTCAAGCCGCGCGATCTTGCCGGCTTCAAGGCGGCCATCCGGCCGGAAACGCGACTCATCATCGCCGAGACGATCGGCAATCCCGGCCTCGAAGTTCTCGACATTCCCAAGGTGGCCGACATCGCGCACGGCGCGAAGAATTCCGCTCATCATCGACAACACCTTCGCCACACCCTATCTCAGCCAGCCAATCGAGCTCGGCGCCGACATCGTCATGCATTCGATCACCAAGTGGATCGGCGGCCACGGCATCGCCATCGGCGGCGTCATCGTCGACGGCGGCCGCTTCGACTACGAGGCGTCGGGCAAGTTCCCGACGCTCAGCGAGCCGTATGCCGGCTATCACGGCATCGATTTCGCCGAGGAATACGGGCCGGCGGCGTTCATCATGCGGGCGCGCGCCGAGGGTTTGCGCGACTTCGGCGCCTGCCTGTCGCCCACCAACGCCTTCCATCTGCTGCA
Organism: uncultured Alphaproteobacteria bacterium; assembly: GCA_963812775.1. Lineage (GTDB taxonomy): Bacteria > Pseudomonadota > Alphaproteobacteria > Rhizobiales > Beijerinckiaceae > CAWEWH01. Next base: position 249,506 of record CAWEWH010000007.1, on the reverse strand, counting down.
GGGCGTCGAGACGCTCGCCGTGCGCATGCAGCGCCACATGGACAATACGCACGCGGTGCTGGCGTTTCTCGCCAAGAACAGCGCTGTCGAATGGGTGCTGCACCCTTCCCTCGAAAGCCACGCCGACCACGCCCTTGCCAAAGAGTTGCTGCCCAGGGGCGCCGGCTCGATCATCAGCTGCGGCATCAAGGGCGGGCGCCTCGCCGGGCGCAAGTTCATCGAGGCCCTGCGCCTCGCAAGCCACCTCGCCAATGTGGGCGACGCCAAGACGCTGGTCATCCATCCGGCCAGCACCACGCATCAGCAGATGGGCGCGGCGGAGCTGGAGCGGGCCGGCATCGGCGAGGGCCTGGTGCGCATCTCCGTCGGCATCGAGGCGGCGAGCGACATCATCGACGATTTCGCGCAGGCGCTGCGCGCCTCGCAGAGGAGCTGAGCCATGCGTTTCACCGTCGACGGCAACGAGACCCTGGTCGCCACCGGCGGCCGCGACTTCGACGCCAAGCTGCCGGCCCTGGTGTTCCTGCACGGCGCGGGCCTCGACCACACGGTGTGGGCGCTGCTCGCCCGCTGGTTCTCGCATCGCGGCTTTGCGGTCCTGGCGCCGGACCTTCCCGGCCACGGGGGCTCGGCCGGGACGCCGCTCGCCTCCATCGCTGCCATGGCCGACTGGACGATCAAGCTCCTCGACGCCGCCGGCGCCGGGAAGGCCGGCCTGATCGGCCATTCCATGGGCTCGCTCGTCGCGCTCGAGGCGGCGGCGCGGCATGGCGCGCGCGTCAGCGCTGTCGGCCTTGTGGGCACCGCGCCCGGAATGCCAGTCGCGGCCGATCTCCTCAACGCTGCCGCCAACGACGACCACGCCGCCATCGACATGGTGTCGATCTGGGGACACGGCTTTCGCGCCGGCCTTGGCGGCTCGCTGGCGCCCGGGCTGTGGATGCAGGGCGGCGGCAGCCGCCTGCTCGAGCGCGCCCCGCCAGGCGTGCTGCACGCCGATCTTGCCGCCTGCAACGCCTATGGCGACGGGCTCAAGGCGGCGGCCGCCGTCACCCAGCCGGCCATCTTGGTCATCGGCGAGCGCGACCTCATGACGCCGGCGCGCTCCGGCCGCCAGTTGGCCGATGCCCTCCCCAACGCCCGCCTCTCCGTCCTCAAGGGCGCCGGTCACATGCTGATGAGCGAGCGGCCCGACGAGGTGTTGACGGCGCTGCGCGATTTTCCGAAGACGTGATCGGGAGATGGATCATCGATGCCGACCAGACCTGTCGCGGTGCTCGCGACCCTCGTGGCGATGCTCGTTGCCGTACCGTTGGCCAATGCCCACGCGCCCAAGGTCGGCCGCAATGGCGGGCCGCAGACAAATGCCGGCGCCTATCATGTCGAGCTGCTGATCGATGGCGAGAGGCTGAAAGTCTTCGTGCGCGATCACGGCGACAAGGCGGTGGCGACGCAGGGTTTCAGAGGCACCGCGACCATTGTCATCGACGGATCGACGCGCAAGATTCCTCTCCAACCGGCCGGCGACAATCGCCTGGAGGGCGCAGCGCCGGTGCGGCTTCCGCCGGACCTGAAGGGCATCGTCGAGATCACCAACGCCTCAGGCACGACGGCTCGCGCCGCGTTCAAGTGAGCGGCTCGCAGCCGATCATGCGCTAGCTGCGAAAGTCCGCCGCCATGAGCTCGATCGGCGTGCCGTGGGGCGTTCTCTGGGCAGCCCTCTCCCAAGCGTCGTGGTGCTGCTTCAGGGCTTCGCGCGTCGCGGCGCCCTTCCCGGCGACCATGCGCTCCAGCGTCGCGAGCCAGTGGCGATAGTAGGTGTCGCCGCGGTCCGCGTCGCCCGCCGCCTGCGCCTTCCTGATCTCGTCGGCCAAGGCGGCAGCCCATTCGTTCCAGGTGAAGAGGCCCCGCGCGTGAAGTCCGAGGGCCAGCGCAAAGGCCTTGGCTTCCCATGGCTCGCGGAAGACGGGACCCAGCTCGTCGCGCGGAATGCCGGGGACGGCGTCGGTCGCGCGCCGGGCCGCGTCCCTGTCGAAGCTTTCGTCAGGCATGGTCGAGATAGGGTTCGAAGGCGTCGATGGAGACCTTCGCGGTCGGATCGGCATCCGCCCCCCACAGCTCAACGGCATCGAAGCAGACGGTGTAGAGCCATTGCGGGTCTTCGCCCTTGCCGGCCACGACGGCGTCCGGAAACACATGCGCCCCATGCAGGCGCTCGATGACGCCCACATGCCCGCGCACATAGCGCGGCAGCCGCGTGTGGAGCCGCGGATGCATGTTCTTGGCGCGCACGCGCTCGCCGATCTTGAACCGCGCTGGGGCCTGTGCGGGCCGCTCGTACTGGCCGCGGCGCATCATGCGCTCGACGTCCGCGACCGCGAAGCTGCGGGCCGGTTGGCGCGCCGGACGGAGCGCCCGCCCCTCCGCCAGCTCATCGGGACCGGCGAGGCCGCGCGCCTCGACGAGCGCGGCGTTCCTCAGGAACCAGCGGCGATAGTAGGAGCTCGTGAGATAGACATGCGGAGGCAGCTGCTCGATGGCAAAGCGGCTTTGGTCGATGTTCCACGCGCCGATCGCCCCCATGGCCCGGCTCATCGCCAGGACGCGGCCTTCCCATGGCGCGTGAAACGTCGGCTCGTTCGGCTCCGGCTCGACCTTGCCGAAGCCGTCCATGCCGCCCATGTCGTGGACGCCGTCCATCACGCCGCCTCGCCCGGCCGCTTCGGCAAGCCGGTGCCGATCATGCTGTCGCGCGTCACCAGCGTGGCGAGCCTTTCCTCGCTCCAGCCGTCCGTGCCGGCCGGCCGCTGCGGCAGCACGAGGAAGCGTGTCTCGGCCGTCGAATCCCAGACGCGGATCTCGGTGTCGGCCGGAAGCTCGACGCCGAAATCCGCGAGCACGCCGCGCGGCTCCTTGACGGCGCGCGAGCGATAGGCCGCCGACTTGTACCAGACCGGCGGCAGGCCGAGCACGTCCCACGGATAGCAGGAGCAAAGCGTGCACACGACCATGTTGTGCCGCGAGGGCGTGTTCTCGACGGCGACGAGATGCTCGCCGACACGGCCGACATCGGTGAGCGTGCTCACCGCCTGGCTGGCGTCATCGAGAAGGGCCTGACGAAAGGCGGGATCGCTCCACGCCTTGGCGATGACGGCGGCGCCGATATGCGGGCCTATCTTGGTCTCGTAGAGCTCGACGATGCGATCGAGGGCCGCGGTCTCGACATAGCCCTTGTCCACTAGGACAGTCTCGAGGGCGCGCACCCGCAGCTCCATCTCGGAAAGCTCCGAGCCATGGGAATGGTCATGGGAATGCGCGTGGTCATGGTGGTGGCCATGATCGTGATGATCGTGCTCATGCGTGCTCATGGGCGGAATATAGCGGATGCTTCGCCAGGCGGCCACCACCGGCGCGCTCGGCCTGGCTCGCGCTCAGGTGATCCGGGCCGTCACCATGCGCGAGCCGCCCGACCAGAGCGGCAGGTACGACATCTTCAGTCCGGCGCCGCCCGTCACCACCGGGTAGATGGCGGCCGGGCTTTCGGCGATGGCGTGATCAACCGCCGCCTCGCCGTCGGCGCCGAGGCGGCGGCTCGCCGCCTCGCCCGCCTCGAACAGATAGGCGCACATGTCGGCGAGGCTCCAGCCGCGACCGACGATCAGCCGCGCCAGCTCCGGTGGCAGGCCGAAAACCTGCTCGCGCTTGCGCGCCGCCGCGAGGCTGCGCGTCTGGTGCTGGGTGGCCGCCATGGCGAGGGCCACCGGCCACAGCACGGCCTCCGGAGTATCGCCGTCGCCCTTCGGCAGGAGCTCGGCGGTGCCCGAGACGGCGAGCACGGTGACCGCGCTCTCGAACGCGTCGAGGCCGCGCCGGGCATGCAGCGGCGGGATGATCGCCTCGTCGCTCTCGGCGAAGCAGAACGTGTACTTGCCGGGCTGCCCCATGGTGGCCATGTCGGCGACCCCCGGCCGGGCGCCACCGATGTTGAGCAAGGTGAGCCGCAGCGCCCGCCCGATCGTGGCGTTGGCGCGGTTGCCCGGGCCAAGGCAGTTGGTGCCGGAATTGATGCCGAGCTCCCTGGCGATGGGCCCGTGCACCAGCATGGCGACGGCCGGCGTGCCGGTCGTCGTCTCGACACCGAGCAGATTGAACTGCGGGCTGAGGCACGCGACGGCCGCCTCGAACACCAGCCTGAACTCCGCCGGCTCGCAGCCGGCCAGCACGCAATTGTAGGCGACGGCCGCCGCCGTCACCTCGCCGAACAGCGGCGGCATGGCACCGGCCGAGGTGTCCGGCATGGCGACGCCGTTGAGCATGGCGTCGAGTCGGCGGCGCGTCGGCGGCACCAGCGGCAACCCGTCGCCGAGTTCGCGCGCCGCAAGCTCGCGCTGGGCAGCGTCGAACGATGTCGTGTCGTCGAAGACGGGCAGGTCGTTGAACATCATCCACGCTTCGAAGCGGAACTAGTCCAGAAGCAGTCGGGAAGCCTTGATCCCTCCCCTCTAGGGGAGGGTGGCGCGCCGCATCCGATGTCGGGCTTGCCCGATATCGGCAATATGATGCGCAAGTCGGGTAGACCCGACTTGCGTCGGCGCGACGGGTGGGGTCGCGATAGTTGAAGCAATGCGACCCCCTCCGGCCGCGCTTGCGCGCGGCCACCTCCCCCTAGAGGGGGAGGATCAAAGCGAGGTTCGTTGTTAGACAGCGACACAAGATCCTCAGCGAGCGGCGCCGGTGATCTTCACCGACGGGGCCGCCGTCATGCCGAAGGACGGGATGAAGGCCGAGTGCTTGCCGGGACCGCCGGCCACCAGCACGTGGATGTCGTCCTGGGTGGGCGCCAGATGGTAGTGGTCGTCGGCGACCGGACGCGTCTCCTTGTAGGCGGCGCGGTTCTCGTTGGAGACGCGCGAGATGTGCACGCGCGAGCGATGATGCAGCTCGCGCTGGATGTCGGCGATGGAGAGGCCGTCGCGGTGCAGCGTCGCGGCATGCTCGGGCCCGAGCACGACGAAGTACGGCCCCTTGCCATAGATGTTGTTGGTGCCGACCTCCGAGATGGTGCCCGCAATGGTGGTGAGGATGCCCTCGGCCGAGGTCGAGCCGTGGTCGTTGATGTTGTGGGGCGGCTCCGCCGCCATGGCGGTGACGACGCTGTCGCCGCGCGCGAACCCCTTGCGCACGTGGTAGGGCTCCCAGGGGCTCTCCTCCTCGTTCTCGCCGAAGCAGAACGTGTATTTCGCCGGGCTGCCCATGGTGGAGCGGTCGGTGACGCCCGGCTTGGCGCCCCCGACATTGGAGAGGATGAGCTGCAGGGCGCGGCCGATCGCGGCGTTGGAGCGCCAGCCCTGACCGAAGCAGTTGCTCGAGCAGTTGAGGCCGATGTCCTTGCGGATCGGCCCGTTGATGAGCAGCATCGGGGCGCAAGGATGCGTCGTCGCCAGCGTGCCATGCAGGTTGTAGTCCTCCACCAGCACGGCGCGCAGTCCGGCGAGCACGGCCGGGAAATATTCGGGCTTGCAGCCGGCCATCACGGCGTTGGCGGCGAGGCTCTTCAGGGTCGGCACGACGCGGCGCGGCGTGATCGGCGGGAACGGTTCGTTGATGCCGCGCGCCACGGCGAGGAAGCGCTCGACAGCGTCCTCGGTCGGCATCATCAGCGGCAGGCCGTCGCTCCAGTCCTGGGCGATGGCGTAATCCATCCAGGCTTCTTGCGTCAGCTCGCCGATGTCGAGCACCTCGGCGTCGGCAGCGTCAGTCATCTCTCAGCCCCATCCGTTCGTTGTTTTTCCGACGTCTCGCGGCGAGCCCGGCGCCCACCCTCCCCTAGAGGGGGAGGGTCGGCGAGAATGCGAAGCATTCGAGCCGGGGTGGGGTGACTGCGAGATCTCGCGTGCATTCACCCCGCCCCGATCGCGCTTCGCTTCGCTCGCGCGATCGACCCTCCCCCTCTAGGGGAGGGTGAAGGAATAGGCGCGCTACTGATGCTCCGCCAGGCCCTTGGCGGCCGTCTCGATGCGCTCGGCAAGCTCGGCCGCATTGAGGCCGCCGACCGGATGCTTGACGACGACCAGCTTCGGCGTCACGCGGCGCGCTTTAGCCTGCGCCATGATCAGCGGCTTGAACGTGTCGGTCGCCACGATGACGGCGGTGACCCCGCGCTTCTCCAATTCGATGCTGTCGTGGAAACTCCACGATGAGCAGGAGCCTCAATCGGCGAGCGCCAGCAGCGCCACGCGGTGGCTCTTGACCACCTGGTCGATGAGTTCGGCAGGAGCCGGCGTGCTGGCGCTCGGCTTCGACACGAAGGCGATGTTGTCGACCCGGCGCTCCGCCGACAGCTTGTTGCGCACGCCCTCGAGGAGCGCCCGCGCGTTCGGCTTCGAATTGTCGAACATGACGATGGCGTCTTCGCGCCAGTTGACCGGGCCGCCTTTCAGCACCTCTTTTTCGTCGGTGGAGATGCCGAATGTCGGATTAACGATACGCATGATCGTCTCCCGTTCGCGGCCGCAGGCAACGGATCCTGTCAAGGATACTGCCAAGCATCCCGGCCGCCGACCCTTACTCTATCGCCGGTGCGTCCCACCCCACAAGCCCGCTTTTGCGCGGAACGTCCGCGTTGTAGAAGCCACCACGCGCGTCATGGCCGGGCTTGCGCCGGCATGACGCTGCTGGTCGGGATGGCCCTATTGCGTGAGCTCATCATTATCGGTGCCGGCAGCGCCGGCCTCAACGCCGCGCTGCTGCGAGGTCGGGCCCGGTGGCGTCGTGGCCGGCGCGGGTTTCGAGACACGGGTGCCGGGCGTCTTCGCCATCGGAGCGGTGCGCCAGGGATTTGCCGGCGACATCGGCGCGGCGGCGCGCGAGGCCGCCACGGTGGTGGAGCGCATCCGCTCGATGGCCGCCTAGCGGCGCCATGACCGTGTCGCCGCTCCGCATCCTGCTGTCCGAAGGTTCGAGCACCTCGGCCCGCCAGGCCATCACGGCGCTCGGCCTCAACGGCCACCACATCGAGATCTGCGATCCGGACCGGCATTGCATCGGCCGCTTCTCGCGCTTCGTGCGCCGCTTGCATCGCTGCCCGGGCCTCGGGGCCGATCCCGAGGCCTATCTGTCGTTCATGCTCGATCTCGTGTCGCGGCAGCGCTTCGACGTGCTGCTGCCCATTCACGAGCAGGGATTCGCGCTTGCCAAGCTTCAGCATCTCTTCACGCCGCATGTGAGGCTGGCGCTCCCCGCCTTCGAGGCCTACGACCGCGTGCACAACAAGGCGGGCTTCTCGCGGCTCCTCGCCGAGCTTCGTCTGCCGCAGCCGCCGACGCGCTTCCTCACCAGCGCCGAGGAGGCGCGCGCCGCGCCGCTGCCGTGTGTCCTGAAAATGTCCATCGGCACGGCAAGCCGCGGCGTGTGGATCGTCAAGGATCGCGACGCCCTCCTGCGCGCCGTCGGCGAGCTCGAAGCGCTGCAGGCTTTCGACGACGAGGTGCTGGTGCAGGATCTGGCGTCCGGCGGAATCGAGAAGGCGCAGGCCGTGTTCGTGGGCGGCAAGCTCGTCGCCATGCATGCCTATCGCCAGCTCATCGCCGGGGCCGGCGGCGGCGACGCCCTGAAGGAGAGCGTCGCCCGGCCGATGGTCGGGGCGCATCTCGAGGAGATCGGCGCGCATCTGAAATGGCACGGCGCGCTCTCGGTCGACTACATGTTCGGCGCCGACGGCACGCCGCTTTATGTCGACTGCAATCCGCGCCTGGTCGAGCCGATGAACGCGCGCCTGGCGGGCACCGATCTTGCCGAGATCCTTGTCAATGTCTCGCGCGGCGAAACACCGATAACCGCACCCCCGGGCCGCCCCGGTGTGCGCACCCATTGCGCCATCCAGGCGTTGCTGGGCTGCGCCATGCGCGAGGGCTCGCGCCGGAAGCTCGTGCAAGAATGCTGGCGGCTGCTGTCAGGGACGGGAGACTATGCGCAAAGCAGCGAAGAGCTCACCCCGGCGCGGCTTGATTGGCTGAGCGTGGTTCCGGCCGTCACCGCCGCCGTCTGGCTCCTGGCCAGCCCGCGCGCTGCCCACACGATGGTTAAGCGGGGCTGGGGCGCCCACCTCCTGACGCGGGAAAGCGCCCGGAAAATAAGAACCTTAATCGCCTTGGAAAGAAGCCGTTAGGCATCTCGCGATTGAGAGCCGGGGAAACAGCGTCACTCACTGCGTGCATCGGAACATTGCTTTCAACCAGCCGTTCGGCTGCGCGGGGTTTAGCTCCCAAGGCAGCACGGTATATTATGACAGGAAGAACGCTCGTAACCGGTGGCGCAGGGTTCATCGGCCGCCATCTCGTCGACGCCCTCATTGCACGCGGCGACCATGTCCGGGTGCTCGATCTCAGCCCGCCGGACCCCACGACACAAGTCGAGTATCTCGCCGGCTCCATTCTCGATCCCGAAACGGTGCGCCGCGCGCTCCACGGCGTCGACACCGTTTTCCACCTCGCAGGAATCCCGCATCTTTGGACGCGCGACCCCCGCGACTATGACTGTGTCAATCGCGTCGGCACGGAACTGTTGCTGCTCGCCGCCGCCGGATACGGCGTGAAGCGGTTCATCCACTGCTCGACCGAAGCCATCCTCTTCTCGCCGGATCGAAAGAACGCGCTGCCGCCCGAAGCGCGCACCCTTTCGTTCGACGACATGCCGGGCCCCTTCACGCGCTCAAAATTCCTCGCCGAAGAGGCAGCGCTTGCGGCCGCCCGCCTCGGTCTGCCGGTCACCGTCGTCAACCCGACGCTGCCGATCGGACCGGGCGATGAGAATGGCACGCCGCCGGCCGGCATGCTGGCGCTGCTCGTCACCCGCCCGCCGCCGCTCGTCTTGGACTGCACGCTCAATCTCGTCGACGTGCGCGACGTGGCGCGCGGCATGCTGCTTGCGGAGCAGCGTGGCCGGGTCGGCGAACGCTACATCCTGGGCGGCGACAACTTCTCGTTCGCCAACCTGGCCGAGGCCCTCGATTGCATGAGCGGCCGAGAGCGGCTCCACGCCTCCCTGCCGGGCTTTGCGGCGCTTGCGACGGGCATCGTTGCCGAATTCGCCGCCAAGCACATCACCGGCCGGCCGCCGGCGGCGACGGCGGAAGGGGTCCGCCTTGCGCTCCGCTCGGCGCCCATCGACAGCGCCAAGGCGCGGCATGAGCTCGGCTACCAGCCCCGTTCCGTCATCCCGGTCCTCACCGAGGTCGTGCGGCAGTTCGCGGCGCTGCGCCCGGTGCTGCCGCCGCAGCGATCTCCCCGCCTCGGCGCCGAGACGCCGCGTCGGTATGAACATGCGCATCGTGTCGTGAGCAGTGTGGCGCGGCGGCTTGGAGGTCCCGCCGCTTTAGGTCGGTAGCGGGCCTCGCCGGCGGTGCAGCCCTCCTTGCACCGCTCACCGCCGGCGAGCCCGATGCTCCTCCGTGCCGTCTCGCGAACCGACGCCCGATACGCACGCAACCCTCCCTGGAATGCTGCGTTAGCCGGGCTTTAGGGGCCCCATCAGGGCCCGCAAATGGGAGCCTCTTGGAACAATCCCTCTGAAACTGCCGTTTGGCTCCCCGGGCAGCATTGGAAAGAGGCATGGCAGCGACATCGCTCGTAACCGGGGGCGGGGGTTTCATCGGCCGCCACCTCGTCGACGCCCTCCTGGCGCGTGGCGACACTGTCCGGGTGCTCGATATCGATCCGCCCCATGCCCCGGCGCGGGTCGAATATGTCGCGGGCTCCATCCTCGACCCCGATGCGGTGCGCCGCGCCATCCGCGGCGTCGACATCGTGTTCCATCTCGCGGCCATCCCGCATCTGTGGACGCGCCATGCGGGCGACTACGACCGCGTCAATCGCCTTGGCACCGAGCGCCTGCTGGCCGCCGCCGCCGAGCGCGGTGTCGAACGCTTCATCCACTGCTCGACGGAGGCCATCCTGTTCTCGGGCAGGAACGTCCCGCCGCGCGAGCAGAGCGAGCCCAACCTCGCCGACATGCCGGGGCCCTATACCCGCTCCAAGTTCCTTGCCGAGCAGGCGGCGCTCGAGGCCGCAAGGCGCGGCCTTCCGGTCACCATCGTCAATCCGACGCTGCCCATCGGGCCGGGCGACGACAATTGCACGCCGCCCTGCGCCATGCTGTCACTCCTGGTCAGGCGCCCGCCGCCGCTCATCCTCGATTGCACGCTGAACCTCGTCGACGTGCGCGACGTTGCCCGCGGCATGCTGCTCGCGCACGAGCGCGGCCAGGTGGGCGAGCGCTACATTCTCGGCGGCGAGAACTTCTCCCTCGCCGCCCTTGTCGAGGCGCTCGACCGCATGTGCGGCCGCGAGCGATTGCGGCCGGGCCTGCCGGGCTTCGTGGCGCTGGCCACCGGCATCGCTGCCGAGTTGGTCGCCACCCACATCACCGGCCGGCGGCCTGCCGCGACGGTCGAAGGCGTGCGGCTGGCGCTGCGCTCGGCACCCATCGACAGCGCCAAGGCGCGGCGCGAGCTCGGCTACCAGTCGCGCTCCGTCAGCCCGGCGCTGGCCGAGGTGGTGCAGCACTTCGCGGCGCCACGCCCGGTGCTCGTGCCACGCTGATGCCCTCGCCTTGGCGGCGCGCCGCCGTGCCGTCATAAGCATGTCATGAGCATCGCGCCGCGCGGCGGCCTCAACGTCAGACGAGTTGTCGTCCGGGGCCTGCTGCCCCTCGTCTTCGTCGCCTCCGCCTTCGGGCTCGCCGCCTGGAGCTTTGCGGCCGACGAGCTGCGCACCGCGCTGGCCCATATCCGCCTCGAGACGATGCTGCTGCTGCTTGCCGCTTCCGCCTTCAACTACGCGGCGCGCACGCTGCGCTGGATCATGCTGTTCCGCACCATCGACCCGCACGGCCCGGGCGCCCGCGCCGCCGCCATCCCGTGGCATGTGCTCGTCTATCTCGGCGGCTTCGCGTTCACGCTGACGCCGGGGCGGGCCGGCGAAGCGGTGCGCGTCTACACCGCCCACCGCACCTTCGGCACGCCGGCGGACGCCGGCCTGTCGCTCGTGGTGGCGGACCGCTTCCACGATGCGGTGGCGCTCACCATCATCCTCGTCGTTGGCGCGGCGATGTTCACGAAGGCGGGCGCCGCCCCCTTCATCATGCTGGCCATCATGGTGGCGGCCATCGCGGTCCTCGGGTGGCTCGCGTCGGCGTCGCATTTCTGGTCTGCCGCCGAGCGGCGGCTGCCGCGCCTCGCAAGCGTGGTCGGCGGCGTGCGCCGAACGCTCACGCATCTGAGCGCCGTCACCCGGCCACGGAAGCTGCCGCTCTTCGCCCTGCCGTCGCTCGCCGGCCTGACCGTCCAGGGGCTCGCGCCGCTGCTCATGCTGCGCGACTTGGGGCTGACGCTTGGGGCCGGCGAATTGATCGTCATCTTCGCCTTCGCGACCCTGGTCGGTGGCGCAACCTTCCTGCCGGGCGGCCTCGGCGGCTTCGAGGCGACGATGATCGGCCTCCTGGCCGCCATGGGAGTGGCGCCAGCCACCGCCGCCATCGCGACGCTGATCATGCGGCTCACGACGCTGTGGTTCGGGGTGTCGCTCGGCGTGCTGACCCTGACGGCGTGGGTCGCGCTGTCGGCGCGGCGGCCGCCGGCGGCGCGCGGGGACGACCCCTACAACACCGCGAACACCGCATAGGCGACGCCGTCGCTCACCAGCCGGCCCTTGCCGATGCAGACGATGTCGTTGAGCCAGGCATGCTCCTTGGCGCCGGTCTCGAACTGGAACGGCGTGCGGAAATAATAGCGGCCTGGATCGATGCCCTCGCGCTTCTGCGGATCGCGCGCTTGCGCCAGCACCTCGGGCGGCGCCACGAAGCGCCCTCCCCCGTTCATGAAGATGAGCGCGCCGTCATCGGTCTTCAGCACGAGGCGGATGTCGAGCGAGAGGTCGCCGTTGGCGCGCAGCAGGGCCCAGTCGCCGCCATTGGCCAGCACCTCGCCGCGCAGCCTGGCGCCTTCGAAACGGCCGCCGCCAGCCGGCAGCAGCAGGCGGCGGCCGTCGGGCGCCGCGCCGATCTCCAGCCGCGCCCCGAGCCGAAAGCGCATGTCGAAGAGATGCGCGACCTCGAGACTGGCTGAGGCGACGCGTTCCGCAACGGCGACCATGATGTCTTCCTTCAGGATTGCGGGCACCCTCACGCGACACGGACGGCGGGCGCGGCGCTCGCCGCCTGCCAATGCTCGCGCAGCAGTCCGATCAGCGTCTCGGGCCGCTCCTCGATGAAGAGCAGGCGCCCGCCTTCGACCTCGATCACCGTCTTGCAGCCGGGGATGGTGTCGCGCAGCCAATAGGCCCACTTCACGGGAAAGAAGATGTCGTCGGTCCCCCACACGACGAGGGTCGGCGCCGTGAGCCGCCGCAGCAGCGGCTCGACTGCCACCGTGTGGCGGCAGTCCTGTGCGGCGACGAAGCGCTCGAGATTGCGCATGGCCGCTTCGCTGCCGTAGATCGGCTCGAGATAAATGCGGTTTGTCTCGGGCGAGACGCTCGTCGGATCCTGATAGGCGCGGGCGAACACGGTTCGGGCAAAGTCGATGTCGGCCAGCATCTGGCGGCCGCGCGGCCCAAGCTCCCCGCGCCGGGCGAGTTCGACGGTGGGCTGGAAGGCTTCCGGCGGCCAGTTGTCGTGCGTGTCGCTGTTGGTCAGGCAGAGCGAGCGGATGCGCGCGGGATGGTGGGCGGCAAAGATCTGCGCGATGCCGGCGCCGCTATCGTTGGCGACGAGGTCGACCTGATCCAGCTTGAGACTCTCGCAAAAGGTCGCGAGCATGCCGGCCTGCGCCGTGAAGTCCACGTCCTGGTCGGCCCTCGTCTCGGTGCCGCCATGCGCCATGAGGTCGACGGCGATGCAGCGGCGCAGGTCCGAGACCCCCTCGATCACGTGGCGCCACAGATAGCCGTTGCGGAAGACGCCGTGCACGAAGAGGGCCGGCGGCCCCTCGCCTCGCTCCTCGTAGGCGATACGGCCGAAGGCTGTGGATGCATGCTTGATTTTGCGTGTCATATTTTCACGTGTCATGGGACCGTTGCTGCCGAAAACGGGGGCCGGCCGCTTGCGGCGGGCCGGGGGACGACGTATTAGACCGTCAGTCGGTTTATTGCATACCGACTGACGGTCTGTCAAGGAGGATGGATGCCTGTGAAGGTCGATCGCGGCCAGGCCACCCGCGCTCATGTTCTCGAGACGGCGACCCGGCTGTTCGCGGCGCGCGGCTATGACGCCACGTCCATCGAGGACGTGCTCGCCGCCACGTCGCTCAGCCGCGGCGCCCTCTACCATCACTTCCCCAGCAAGGAGGCACTGTTCGAGGCGGTGCTGGACGCGGTCGAGGCCGAGATCGCGCAGTTGCTCGGCGCGGCCCGCGCCGCGTCCGGTCCCGTCGAGGGCTTACGCGTCGCCTGTGACGCTTTCCTGAAGCTCGCCGGCGAGCAGAAGATCCGCCAGATCGTGCTCATCGATGCGCCGGCCGTGGTCGGCTGGCAGAAATGGCGCGAAATCGATGCTCGCCACGGCTTTGGCAGGATGAAGGCCTCGGTGAAGGCCGCGGCCGCTGAGGGGCGCGTGCCGGCCGAGCTCGTCGAGACCTACGCGCACATCCTGCTCGCCGGGCTATTCGAGCTGGCGCTGCTTGTCGCGCGGGCCGAGAATCCCAAGGCGGCGCTGAAAACCAATCGCGTCGCCATGCGCAAGCTCATCGACGGGCTGCTGGGACCGGACGACGGCTGACCCAAGCGTCCTCAATCGCCGCGGAATTTTGGCTCGCGCCGCTCGAAGAACGCCGCCACCCCCTCGTTGAAGTCCTTGCTGCGCGTCGTCACTAGGTACTGGTCGCGATCCATGAAGGAGGTCGCGTGGTTCAATGCATTGGCCGCGACGTTGACCGCCTCCTTGCTCATGCGCACCGGGAGCGGCGGCAGCGCCAGGACCTTGCGGGCCCACTCGCGCGCCACGTCCAGCGCCTCGCCCTTCGGGGCCACCACGTCCGCCATGCCCCAGTCGAGGCAGGTGCGCGCATCGATGCGCTCGCCGAAGATGACATAGCGCTTGGCGCGCGCCGGCCCGACCAGCGCCGTGATGCGCGGCACCGAGCGCCAGCTCATATTGATGCCGAGCGGCACTTCCGGCAGCCGCATGTAGGCGCCCTCCCCCATGATGCGGAAGTCGCAGGCGATGGCCAAGGCGGAGCCGCCGCCGATGCAGTAGCCCTCGACGGCCGCGATGGTGACCGCCTCGATCTCCTCCCAGGCGCGGCACAGATCGGGCCCTGCCATGATCATCTCGCGCGATTCCAGCACGGTCGGCGCAATGACCCGCTGCTTGATGGCCGACAGGTCGGCGCCGGCGCTGAAATACTCGCGCGTGCCGGTGACGATGACGGCATTGACGTCCGTCCGCAGCCGCAGCAGGCGCGCCACTTCGGTGAGCTCGCGCAGGAAGGCGAGATCAAGCGCATTGCGCGCCTCGAGGCGCTTGAGATGCACCTCGACGAGGCCGCCCTCATGCGTCACCGCGAGGTGCTGCCAAGCTCGCCGCAGGGGGTCCGTGCCGCCGTCACTCATTCACGCCTCCGTCCGATCGTGGGGTCATGCGGTTGCCGCAGCCATGCGGTCGGCGCGGGCTCTTGGCGGCGTTGGCTTGAGGACCAAGGTCGGCACGCCGCAATGCCCGTCCCGCACGGTGAAGACGCGCGTGCCCGGTTTGCGGCCGTCGCGCACCTCCGACACGTCGAGGCCGGCGGCGGCGAGACGTGCCCGGGCGCCATCGATGTCATGGGCGCGCCAGCTCAGGCCGAACATCCTGTCGGGCGCATCGCCCGGCTCGTCGTTCAGCCGGTGCGCGATCTCGACGATGAGATCGCCGCAACGAAAGAACATCAGCCGCGAGCCCCAGGCTGGATTGGTGCGGTCAAGCGCCATGTCGAGCTTCAGGCGCGCGCCGTAGAGTGCGGCGGCGCGCTCGGGATGGCGCGTGCCGACGACCACGTGGTCGAGGCCGGCCATCGGCGCGGCCGACAGCGGCGCCGAGCGCGGCCGCTCGGCCTGCCGCTCCATGAAGAACAGGCGCACGCCAAAGGTCTTGTCCGTCGCGGCGCGGGTGCGCCGCCACGCGAGCCTCCTGCCGTCGAGAAGATTCTCGCTCTCGGCGTCGGCGATCGGCTCCGGCGCAAGATCGAGGCGCGTCAGCCGCCGGTGCAGGGCGGCAAGATCATCCGTCCTGAGGCAGAGGCTCGCCAGGCCTTCGCCGTGTTGGTCGAGCGCGGCGCGCAGTCGCTCGGCGGCAGTCCCCTCGCCGGCCGGCGCCATCAGCTCGAGGCTCATATTGTCGAGCGTGAACAGCGCCGTCTCGACGCCGTCGGCCTTGGTGAGCCAGGCGACGGCGACGCCGAGCAGCGTCTCGTAGGTGCGAATGCCGACCGCAAGGTCGCGCACGATGATGACGATATGGTCGAGGCTGGTGATCATCGAGGTCTTGGTTGGAAGCGCCAACGGGGCGGTGGAGCTTGCACGCCGCCCCGTGGGGGGTCAATGACAGCTGCCCGCGACGCCTGCGCGGACGGCTCCTCACGGATCGATCAGCACGCCGGGATTGAGCAGGCCCTGCGGGTCCATCGTCTGCTTGGCGGCGCGCAGCGCCGCGGCGAACAGCGGCGGGCGCTGGCGATCGTACCAGGGCCGGTGATCGCGCCCCACCGCGTGATGGTGGGTGACGGTGCCGCCGCCGGCGATGACCGCGTCGAGCGCCGCCGACTTGATGGCCTGGTACTGCTCGATGAGCGCGCCATGCCGGCCGATGGCATTGAAGGTGAAATAGGGCGCCGGTCCGTCCGGATAGACATGGGTGAAGCGGCAGGTCACCTGCCCCGGCCGGCCGGTCGCCTGACGGACGGCGGCTTCGGTCGCCGCCTTGATGCTGTCGTGGAACGCCTCGAAACGCTCCCAGGTGATCAACGTCTCGAACGTGTCGCCGACGATGCCGCGCGCCACGGTGAACTCGCGCAGATACGGCATGCGGATGAAGGCGTTGCGCCAGCGGCCGGCCGCGCCCTCGCGATGCGCGGCGGCGCCCTCGGCGTTCTCGGGCATGCCGCCGTGGTCGGCGCAGCATTCAAGCGCGCGTCCCATCCAGGCGTCGACCGGATGGTCGCCGGACTCGAAGGCGAGCACCATGATGGCGGCCGAGCCGTCGCTGGCGCCGGTATTGTGCGCCTCCTGCGGATCGAGGATGCGGCAATTGGCGGGGTAGAGCCCGGCTTGCGCGACGGCGCGCACGGCGCGTGCGGCGGCAAAGAAGTCCTTGAAGCGCACGCTGCCGCCGGCGCGGAAACGCGGCCGGTCCTGCAGGCGCATCCACGCCCGCGTGATGATGCCGAGGATGCCTTCCGAGCCGATGAGCATGCGGTCGGGGCTCGGGCCGGCGCCGGAGCCGGGCAGCCGGCGCGTCTCCAGCACGCCTTTCGGGGTCACCATGCGCAGCAACTCGACCAGATCGTCGATGTGCGTGTAGAGCGTCGCGAAGTGGCCGCCCGAGCGCGTCGCGATCCAGCCACCCAAGGTCGAGAACTCGAAGCTCTGCGGAAAATGCCGCAAGGTGAGATCGTGGGGCTTGAGCTGTGCTTCGAGCGCCGGGCCGAAGGCGCCGGCCTCGATTAGGGCGGCCCGGGATGTCTTGTCGACTTCGAGCACCTTGCCCATGTCGCGCATGTCGATGGTGACGGCGGCCTTGAGGCCCGAGCCGTCGAGACGCGGCTCGACCCCGCCGACGACGCTCGAGCCGCCGCCGAACGGCGTTACCAGAGCTTGCGCGCCGCCCGCCCAGTCGAGAACGGCTGCCACGTCGGCGTCGCTCTTCGGATAGGCGACCGCGTCAGGCGCCGAGCCGTAGTCGGCGTTGAGGCCGCGGACATATTCGGGAAACGACTTGCCGTAGGTATGGGCGGCGCGGTCGTAGTGGGCCGTAGTGACGACGCCCGCGAGCGACTGCGGCGGCTTGAGGCGTGGCGGCTTGAGCGTGATGTCGTCGAGCCGCGGCGCCGCGACCTCGGCAAAGTCGCCGATGCCGAAGCGCTGGCTGATGCGCGACAGCGCAAAGTCCTTCTCGTCGGGCGTCGCATCCTCGCCCTCGCGGCCCCAGCCGTAATGTTTGAGCCGTGCCTCGGCCATGCCGCCCTCCTCGGTCCCGCCGAGGGGACCACCATCACGTTCGGGTGTCCACCCCAATTCCTGTTGACCCACGCCGCCGCCGGACCGCACTATCGGGATGTGGACAACAGGGTCGCTCCCGAGGCTCGGGGCGCATCGGTGGGTTGGGGTTTGGCAGGGGCCGCGCGTATCGCCGCCCTCGCGCTTGCGGTTGCAGCCTCGACCGGCTTTGCCCGCGCCGCCGACACGAGCGTCGTGCCGCGCGCCGGCGATGCCGAGGCGCCGTCCTTTACGCTTCATGACACGGCTGGCCAGCGCGTCGGGCTCGACACATTTCGCGGCCGCCTCGTGGTGGTCAATTTCTTCGCCACCTGGTGCGAACCCTGCCGCGACGAGCTGCCGACGCTGCAACGCCTCGTCGAACGCGGCGGCGACAAGGGACCGGCGGTGATTGCCATCTCGGTCGCCGAGCCGCCGCAGCGCGTGGCGCGGTTTCTCGACAAGATGCCGCTCAACTTCCCGGTGCTCCTCGACGAGGCGCGCACCGTGACCAAGTCCTGGGAGGTCGAGATCCTGCCCACGACCTTCGTGCTCGACGCGCAGTTGCGGCTGCGCCTCATCGTCAAGGGCGATCACAACTGGGACGACGTCGATCTCACGACGTTGCCCGAGCGCCTCAGCGCCTCCTCGCGCAATGACGGTTCACCTCGAGACAAGCCAACAATCGCAATCATGCAACCCGGAGACTGAATTCTTGCATATCGACAGACGGGACCTGCTCAAGGGCGCGGCGGCGGCCGCAGTCGCAACGGCGCTGCCCGGCCGCGCCGGCGCGCAGGCCGTTTTCGCGCCGAAGCCGGGCCAATGGCGCAGCTTCGAGATCGTCACCCGCGTCGAGATCGCCCGCAAGTCCGGCGCCGTGCAAGCCTGGATTCCCGTCCCGTCCGTCAACGAGGCGAGCTGGTTCGCCTCGGGCGAGACGGGCTTCGAGACCAACGCCAAGGCGGCGGAAGTGGCGCGCGAACCGAAATACGGCGCCGCCTTCGTGCATGCCCGGTGGGACGGGGGCGACGACACAGGCAGCATCGCGGTGACGAGCCGCTTTGCGACGCAGGATCGCCACGTCGATCTCACGACCGCCGGCAACGGAGCGCAGCTTCCCGACGCCGAGCACGCCCTCTATACCGGCCCGACGGCGCTGATCCCGATCGACGGCATCGTCAGGGAGACGGCCGAGCGCATCACCAAGGGCGCCACGGGCGATCTCGACAAGGCGCGCCGGCTCTACGAGTGGGTCGTCGAGAATACATTCCGCAACGCCGCGACGCGCGGCTGCGGCGTCGGCGACGTGGCCGCCATGCTGACGAGCGGCAATCTCAGCGGCAAGTGCGCCGACCTCAATGCGCTCCTCGTCGGCCTCGCGCGCGGCGCCGGCCTGCCGGCCCGCGATGTCTATGGCCTGCGGGTGGCGCCGTCGCGGTTCGGCTACAAGAGCCTCGGCGCCGGCTCCGCCAACGTGACCAAGGCGCAGCACTGTCGCGCCGAGGTGTTCATCGCCGGCCTCGGCTGGGTGCCGGCCGATCCGGCGGATGTGCGCAAGGTGGTGCTCGAGGAGCCGCCCGGCAATCTCGCCCTCGGCGACGCCAAGGTCGTGGCCGCCCGCAAGGTGCTGTTCGGCGCCTGGGAAGGCAACTGGCTCGCCTACAATTTCGCGCACGACGTGGCGTTGCCGGGCGCCAAGGGACCGGTGCTCGACTTCTTCATGTATCCGCAGGCCGAGACGGTCGCCAGCCGGCTCGATTGCCTTGACCCGGACACGTTCAAGTACACGATCACCGCCAAGGAGCTGACGGTCTGATCCAGGCCGGGAAGGCGGCCGTCAAATGCGATGCTAAGGCGTGGCGCGAAAGATCGCGCGCCGCGCGCTTGTCGCAGCTTCGATAAGGTGAAAGCCTACCAGCGTCGATCGACGCCCAGTAGCAGGAGTGAGCCATGGCCACGTGGACACCAGATCCGAGCTTCTACCCATCGCCCCGCCTCGCCATGGAGGCGCCCCCCGAGAAGCTCGCCTATGTGGCGGCCTTCGACCCCAACCGGAAGGTGCCCGACGGCATCGCGGTGGTGGATGTCGACCCCAAGTCGCGCAGCTATTCGAAGATCGTCAACACCGTTGCCATGCCGAAGGCCGGCGACGAGCTGCATCATTTCGGCTGGAACGCCTGTTCGTCGTGTCTCTGCCCCAATGCCCCGCACCCGCACATGGAGCGGCGCTATCTCGTGGTGCCGGGCTTGCGCTCCTCGCGCATCCACATCCTCGACACCAAGGCCGACCCCAAGAAGCCGAAGATCGTCAAAGTCATTGAGCCCGAGGAGGTGGCGGACCGCGCCGGCTACACGCGGCCGCACACCATCCATTGCGGGCCGGAGGGCATCTATGTGGCGGCGCTCGGCAACCGCGAGGGCAAGGGCCCGGGCGGCATCTTCCTCATGGACCCGGAAACGTTCGATATCCGCGGGCAATGGGAAATCGACCGCGGCCCGCAGCATTTCGCCTACGACGCCTGGTGGCATCTCGGCCACGACACGATGGTGACCAGCGAATGGGGCACGCCCGACACCTTCGAGGACGGCCTCATCCCGGAGGTGCTGCTCGGCGCCAAGTATGGCCGGCGGCTGCATTTCTGGGACCTGCACAAGCGCAAGCACGTGCAGACCATCGATTTCGGCGACAAGTACCAGCTCGTCTTCGAGCTCCGGCCCGCGCACGATCCGCGAAAGGCCTACGGCTTCGTCAATTGCGTCATCAGCCTCGAGAACCTGTCGTCGTCGATCTGGACCTGGTACCGCGACGGTGACAAGTGGGCGGTCAAGAAGGTGATCGAGATTCCGGCCGAGCCGGCCGATCCCGACGTGCTGCCGCCGGTGCTCAAGGGCTTCAAGGCCTGCCCGCCGCTGGTCACCGACATCGATCTGTCGATGGACGACCGCTTCCTCTATGTCGCGTGCTGGGGCACCGGCGATCTGCAGCAATACGACGTGAGCGACCCCATGAACCCGAAGCTCACCGGCAAGGTGCGCATCGGCGGCATCGTGGCGCGCGCCGCCCATCCCGGCAACGGCGGGCCGCTCAACGGCGGGCCGCAAATGGTGGAAGTGAGCCGCGACGGCAAGCGCGTCTACTTCACCAATTCGCTCTACGGCGCCATCGATCCGCAATTCTATCCCGAGGGCCTCGACGGCTGGATGGTGAAGCTCGACGCCAAGGATGGCGGCGGCATCGGGTTCGACCCGAAGTTCTTCGTGAAATGGCCGAAGCCGCACCGGCCGCATCAGGTGCGCCTGCAGGGCGGCGATTGCTCTTCGGATTCCTACTGTTATCCGTGAGCGATGGCCGAGGCCTGGCCCTGGCTCGTGCTCGCCGGCCTCGGCGCCCTGCACGGGCTCAATCCCGGCATGGGCTGGCTGTTCGCGGTGGCGCTCGGCCTCAACCGGCACGACCCGCGCATCGTGCTCGCCGCGCCCATCCCGATCGCGCTCGGCCACGCGCTGTCGGTCGCCATCGCGGTCACGATCTTCGTTTGGGCCGGCCGTAGCGTCGATCCGCAGCCGGTGCGCATCGCCGCCGGCCTCGTTGTCCTCGCCTGGGCGGTCTATCACTGGCGCTACGGTCACCGTCACCGCGTGCGCTTCGGCATGACGACGGGCCTGCTCGGCCTCGCGGTCTGGTCCTTCCTCATGGCGAGCGCGCACGGGGCCGGCTTGATGCTGTGGCCGGCCCTGATGCCGCTCTGCCTGCCGGCCGGGACGGGGGCGGATGGATCAAGCCCGCTCGTCAACGCGGCGCTCGGCGTCGGCCTGCACACGTTGGCGATGGTCCTCGTCACGACGGGGGTGGCCTTCGCGGTCTATCGTTGGGCGGGGGTCGCGATCCTCAAAAGCGCCTGGATCAACATCGATTTTCTATGGACGCTGCTGCTTGCTGCTGTCGGAATCTGGCTGCTCGCAGGTTAGGAACCAGCCGCGCCGCAATCACCGTGTCATATCGTTGAGTGTCATATCGTTGACCGACTATCGCCACCAAGGAGACCGCCATGAACACCCAGGACCTCGCAAAAGCCTTCACCGATCTCTGCGCCAAGGGCGAGTTCGACGCGGCTGGACAGAAATTCTGGTCCGACGACGTCATCAGCCGCGAACCGATGCCCGGCGACATGGCCGAGATGAAGGGCCGCAAGGCCGTCGAAGGCAAGGGCGCCTGGTGGTACGCCAACAACGAGATCCACGGCGTCAAGGTCGAGGGCCCCTACGTGCACGGCGACCAGTTCGCGGTCCGCTTCACCATGGATGTCACGCCGAAGGGCGGCACGCGCGCGACCATGGACGAGATCGGCATCTACACCGTGAAGGGCGGCAAGATCGTCGAGGAGCGCTTCTTCTACGGCGGGTGACGTTCGGCCTCCCCTTCCCTGGCCTCCACTCGCCTCCGCTGGCGGCGCGCGCGCCCGATCTCAAGATCGTGATCGATCATCGGAGTGAGGTCCCGGGGTCTCTTGTGTTATCGTTATTAACGATAACATGGAGGCGAGAATGAGTTGTCGGCGGCGTTGGTTGTCAAAGGGGGCGCTTGTGGGCGGGATGCTGGCCATCGCCACGGCCGCTGAAGCCCAGGGGCCGCGGCTGCCGCCGGCCGAGAACACCGATCCTGTCGAGCTGGGGATCATGCAGGGATTTCCCCCCGCCCCCGACAAGATCGTCACGCTGCAGAGCGCGCTGAAGTTTCCCAACAACCGTTGGGGCTGGCACAACATCCGGCAACTCGGCCCGACCGTGGCCGTATGGCGCGGACGGGGCGGCGCGAGCCCGCTGCCGGCGGCGAGCGCCGACCTGGACAGCCTCGGCTTCGAGGATGACGCCGGCGCCCGCATCACGGTCGCGGACTGGCAGAAGCGGACGCTGACCGACGGCCTCCTCATCCTGCATCGCGGACGCGTCGCCTACGAACGCTACCATGTCGGCATGCGGCCCGAGCAGCCGCATGCGCTGTGGTCGGTCACCAAGTCGGTCACCGGGCTGCTCGCGACCCTTCTCGCCCACGAAGGCAAGATCGATCCGAGCGCCAAGGTATCCACATACCTGCCCGAGCTCGCCGAGACCGCCTGGGGCGACGCCAGCGTGCAGCAAGTCATGGACATGACGACGGGTGTTCGCTATCGCGAGGCCTTCGCGCCAAGTGCCGAGACGGGGACGCTCCTCTTCTA
Source organism: uncultured Alphaproteobacteria bacterium (assembly GCA_963812775.1). Taxonomy (GTDB): domain Bacteria; phylum Pseudomonadota; class Alphaproteobacteria; order Rhizobiales; family Beijerinckiaceae; genus CAWEWH01. The sequence goes on along the minus strand of CAWEWH010000007.1, from coordinate 227,065 downwards.
CCTGTTCTCCAACGGACTGGTTCCGGCACCGGCGAATTATCCGGGGCCCAAGACCATGCTTGCCTATCTCGGGACGCTCAAGAAGGAGAGCGAGCACGGCGGCGTCTTCGGCTACAAATCCGTCGATACCGAGGTTCTGGGCTGGGTCGTTCGCCGCGTCAGCGGCAAGCGGCTGTCGGAGCTGCTGTCGGAACGGATCTGGAGCCAAATCGGCGCGGAGGAAGATGCCTACATCTGGGTCGATCAGACAGGCACGGAGGTCACCGCCATCGGGCTCAGCGCGACGCTGCGCGACCTTGCCCGGTTCGGCGAGATGCTGCGGCTCGGGGGCACCCTCAACGGCAAGCGCGTGCTGCCGCAGGCGGTCGTCGACGAGATCCGCAAGGGCGCCGATCGCGACAAGTTCAAGGCCGGCGACGGCACGCCGCCGCGCCCGGGCTATTCCTTTCATAATCAATGGTGGATCGCGCACGACACGGACGGCAGCTTCGAGGCACATGGCCTCAACGGCCAGCACCTCCACGTCAATCCGGCCGCCGAGCTCGTCATCGTGAAATTCTCGTCGCATTCGCAGGAATCGCGGCTCACGCATGGCCTCGATCGCCGCGCCCATGCGGCGCTGGCCGCGGCCCTGCGCGCTCGCCCGCAATGACGGAACGCCGACCATGACGCTTGTGGATGGCTTGGACTTGCAGCAATCCATAGGAGCCGAGGAAGGCACCTATGGCCTGCTGCGTCGGGCGGCGGCGCAGAATCCCGACGCCACCGCCATCACCTTCTTCGAAGCGGTCGATGCCGCTCCTGTCCGCCTCACGCATCGGCAATTTTTTGGCGCCATCAATCAAGCCGCCAACGCCCTTCATCGCCTCGGCGCCGGCCCCACGAGCGTCATCTCGCTGGTCGCCCCCTCGACGCCCGACGCGGTCATCGCCATGTGGGCGGCGGCCGCCACCGGCATCGTCAATCCAATCAATTTCCTGCTGAGGGCCGACGATCTCGCCGGGCTGATGCGGGCGGCAGGCACCGAGGTGCTGCTGGTCCTCGGCCCGCATCCGCGGCTCGACATCTGGCAAAGAGCCGCGCAGGCCGGCAAGCATGTGCCGTCGCTGCGGGCGATCGTGACATTGGGCCCGAACGATCCCGACGGCGCGCCCGCCTTGCGCGACCTGATGCGGCAAGAGGGCGCGAGCGGAACTCGATAGCGGACGGGCCATCCGCCCCGATGACATCTGCGCCTGCTTCCACACCGGAGGAACGACGGGGCGTCCCAAGCTTGCGAGACATGCGCACCGCAACCAGGTCGCCGCTGCAACCGCCCTTGCCCGCGCCTGGTCGTTCTCGCGGAAGACACGCATCGTCAACGGCCTGCCGCTCTTCCACGTGGCCGGCTCGATCCTGACGGGGCTCGCGCCGCTCGCGGCGGGCGGCGAGATTGTCATTCCAACGGCCGCCGGGCTTCGCAACCCCGAGGTCGTGGCGCGCCACTGGGAGCTCGTGGAAAAATTTCGGCCGACGATCATCGGCGGCATCCCGACATCCCTCGTCGCCCTCCTCGATGTGCCGGTCGGCAAGGCGGACCTGAGCTCGGTTGAATTCTGCGCCACCGGTGGCGCGCCCCTGCCGCAGGCCGTCGGCGCGGCATTCACGGAGCGCTTCGGCCTCGAGGTCCGGGAAATCTACGGCATGACCGAGACGGCCGGCCTGATCTCGGCGGCACCGGTCGGCAGCGCCATCCGCTACGGCTGGGCCGGGCAACGCATCGATGGCGTCGAGGTGCAGGCGCGGCAATTTGCCGGCGACGGCCCGCCGGGGAAGCCGCTGCCGGATGGCGAAGCCGGCGTCCTCGTGGTCAGGGGCCCGACGGTGTTTCCCGGTTATCTCGACGAGCATCAGACGGACGCCGTCACGACGGCCGATGGCTGGCTGATCACCGGCGATCTCGGACGCGTCGACGCCGATGGCTGGATTCAGGTCACGGGACGCAGCAAGGATGTGATCATCCGCAGCGGCCACAACATCGACCCGGCCGTCATCGAGGAGGCGGCGAGCGCGCATCCCGCCGTCGCATCGGCCGCGGCGGTCGGCATGCCCGACCGCTATGCCGGCGAGGTTCCCGTCCTGTTTGTGACGGCGCGGCAGGGACAATCAATCGTGATGGACGATGTCGATGCGCATATGCGCCGCTCGGTGCCGGAGGGGCCGGCACGACCGCGCGAGATCATCGTCATCGACGCCATGCCGCTGACGGCGGTTGGCAAGATCTTCAAGGTCGAGTTGCGCCACGCCGCGATCCGAAAGGCCGTCGCGGCGGCCATCGATGCCGCCATGCGGTCCGCCAAGGCTTCGGCTACCATCGCGGTCGAGGACAAGCCGGGCACGGCACTCCTGGTGACCATCGCGGCCGAAGGGTGCGCCGCGCCTGCACGCCAGGCGCTGGCCGAGGATATCGGCAAGGCGATGTCAGGCTTTGCGTTCAAGCATGTCGTGTCGTTCGGGTAGCCCATGCTGACCGATAGCCGCGACCCGGCGACTGCTAGGATCGAGCCATGAGGCTTGCCGATTCGCCAGGACGGGCATGGCGCCAGGTTTCGTGCTGCTGGCACGGGCGTTCGAGGCCGGCATGACGGCCACCACCAACGTGCCGTCCCGTCGCGGACGACCCGGCGATCTGCGGAAATTGCTTCTCTCCAACACGCTGGCGTTGCTGCGCGACCGCAACAGCGTGGATTTCTCGCTGCGGGAACTGGCCGATCGCATCGGCGTGACCCAGCCGGCGCTCTATCGCCACTTTGCCAGCAAGGATGCGCTGCTCGAGACGCTGTGCATCGACGGCTTCGACCTGCTGGCCCGCCGGCAGCAAGCGGCGATCGATGCGGCTGGAGCCAATGCATGGAAGCGCCTCATGGCGCTGAGCCGCGCCTATATCGACTTCGCCACCAGGAACCCGGATTACTTCCGCATCATGTTCGAACTGGGGGTCGCCAACGCGCCGCATGTGACGCCGCGCGTGCTGCCGGCCTTCGAGATGCTGGTGAGCCTGGTCGGCGAGTGTCAGCGCGCCGGCGCGATCGCTCCAGGCAATACCCGCGACATCGCCATCGGTGTCTGGTCTGCGGTCCATGGCTTCGCGTCGCTGCTGCTCAACGGCCCGCTGGGGAATGTGCTGACGCGCAATCCGGTGCGCGCCAAGCGGCTCGAGAAGGTGGTGCTGGCGATCCTCAGCGACGGCCTGAAGCAGGCGGCGCCGCGGCAACCGCAGTCCTAGTGTGCCGAATTTGAAGTTCGCTACATTGATTGGATCAGCCGCCTGGCGAACTTCAAATTCGAAAAGCACACTAGAATCAATCTTTTCTAGTGTGGCTTATGATTCCGAAATTCGCTCCGAGCCCTCCATCAATATGTGGCGAATTTCGGAATCGCCACACTAGGCCACCGCCGCCCGCGACGGACGCGAGGCCGCCACGTCCTTGCCGGTGAGCACGTCCATGGCGGCGGTGACGCCGCCCGCACGGTGCGGCACCTTGGCGAGCGCAAGCCCCATCTCGACGCCGGCCAAGGTGCCCATCAGCATCAGATCGTTGAAATGGCCGAGATGGCCGATGCGGAAGACCTTGCCCTTGAGCTTGCTTAAGCCGGCGCCGAGCGACATATCGAAATTCTCCAAGGTCACGTCCCGGAAACGGTCGGCGTCGTGGCCGTCCGGCATCACGACGCCGGTCAGCGAGGCGGAATATTCGAGCGGCTCGGCACACAGAACCTCCATGCCCCAGCCGCGCACGGCGGCGCGCGTCGCCGCCGCATGGCGCAGATGCCGCGCGAAGACGTTGTCGAGCCCCTCCTCGGCCAGCATGGCGATCGCTTCCTTCAAGCCGAACAGCAGGTTGGTCGCGGGCGTGTAGGGCCAGCCGCCACCCTTGTTGGAGGCGAGGATCTCCTGCCAGTCCCAGTAGGAGCGGGACATCGCGTTCGCCTTGGCGGCGGCGAGCGCCTTCTCGCGAGACGGCGTTGAAGCCGAGGCCAGGCGGCAGCATCAGGCCCTTCTGCGAACCGCCGACCGTGACGTCGACGCCCCAGGCATCGTGCTCATAGAGGATCGAGGCCAGCGACGAGATCGTGTCGACCATGAACAGCGCCGGATGCTGCGCCCGGTCGATGGCTTTGCGGATGTCGGGCACGCGGCTGACCACGCCGGTCGACGTCTCGTTGTGGACCACCATCACCGCCTTGATGCGGTGGCCGCGGTCCTCGGTGAGCCTCGCCTCGATGGTCTCGGGGCTGGCACCATGTCGCCAGTCGCCGGGAATGAGATCGACCTCGACCTTGAACTTGCCGGCCAGCGCCCGCCACAGCATGGCGAAGTGTCCGGTCTCGGCCATCAGCACGCTGTCGCCCGGCGACAGCGTGTTGACGATGGCCGCTTCCCAGGCGCCGGTGCCCGACGAGGGATAGATGATGACCGGGTCCTTGGTGCGGAAGACGGTCTTGCAGCCCTCGAGGACGTGGTGGCCGAGTTCCGCGAATTCGGGGCCGCGATGGTCGATGGTCGGCCTGTCCATGGCTCTCAGCACCCGATCCGGCACATTGGTGGGCCCGGGAATCTGCAGGAAGTGCCTGCCGGTATGGATCGCCATCGCGCTTGCCTCCATCAAAAACCCAGCTCGCAGATGCGATTGTTCATCGGAGATCGAAACAGACGGTGTGCTGATCCTCCCCCTCTAGGGGGAGGTGGCCGCGCGTAGCGCGGCCGGAGGGGGTCGCAGTGGTCGAACATTCGCGACCCCACCCGGCGCGCCGCAAGCGCGGCGCGCCACCCTCCCCTTGAGGGGAGGGATCAGCCGCTCCCGATAAATCGATCCAACGAGCAAATCGCCGGCGCGGTCTGGAGCAGCGAATTTATCGGTGATTGCGCAGGAAGGCCAAGACTTTATCGAATTTGACTTTATCGAAATTTCCGCTTCTGGCCGAAGAAAGATCGGGCTAGACCCTGGCGATGGCCGATCCAGCAACCGTGAAGACCGGCGGCGCGACGCCTGCTCTCGGCGCGCGGCTCGCCAAGGAGATCGGCGGCGAGGTGCTGTCGACCCCTTCAACCGGGGCCGCTACGCCACCGACGCCTCGTTCTATCAGATGATGCCGCTCGCCGTCGTCGTGCCGCGGACCACCGACGAGGCGCTGCGCGCCATGGCGATTGCCCGCGAGACCGGCCATCCCGTCATCGCGCGCGGCGGCGGCACGTCGCAATGCGGGCAGGCGGTCAATACCGCGGTCGTCGTCGACACGTCGAAGCATCTGAACCGCATGCTGGCGCTCGACGTGGCGCAAAGGACCTGCACGGTCGAGCCCGGCATCGTGCTCGACGAGCTCAATCGCCAGCTCAGGCCGCATGGGCTGTGGTTTCCGGTCGACGTTTCCACGTCGTCGCGCGCCACCATCGGCGGCATGGCCGGCAACAATGCCTGCGGCGGCCGCTCGCTGCGCTACGGCACCATGCGCGACAATACATTGTCGATCGAGGCGGCGCTCGCCGACGGCACGCTGCTGACCTTCGCGTCCGTTTCGCGCGAGGCGGCGCGCGCCAATGTCGAGGCGCCGGGCCGGGCGCTGCTTCCGCGACCTCCTGGCGCTCGGCGAACGCGAGGCGGAAGAGATCGCCGCCCGCTTCCCTAAGGTGCAGCGGCGTGTCGGCGGCTACAATCTCGATGCGCTCGTGCCGCGCGGGCCGACGAGCAACCTCGCGCACGTGCTGGTCGGCTCGGAAGGCACGTTGGCCTTCACGACGAAGGTCGATCTGAAGCTCGCGCCGCTCATCCGCAACGCGGGCGCTCGGCGTGTGCCACTTCGGCAGCTTCTACGCGGCGATGGACGCCGCCCAGCATCTCGTGACGCTGAAGCCCATCGCGGTGGAACTGATCGATCGGACCATGATCGGGCTCGGCCGCGGCATCGACATGTTCCGGCCGACCGTTGAGGCGTTCGTGCGCGGCGATCCGGACGCGGTGCTGCTGGTCGAGTTCGCGGAGGACGGCGAGGCCGACAACTTCGCCAAGCTGAAGCAGCTCGGCGCCATGATGGCCGATCTCGGCTTCGGCTGGGACAAGCCGAAGGCGCCATTGGGGCGGCGTGGTCGAGGTGACGGAGCCCGGCCTGCAGGCGGCCATCGCCGAATTCCGCGCCGCCGGCCTCAACGTCATGATGTCGATGAAGCAGGACGGCAAGCCTATCTCGTTCATCGAGGATTGCGCCGTGCCGCTGCCGAAGCTCGCCGACTACACGGACGGCCTCATCCGCATCTTCGCCAAGCACGGCACCCACGGCACCATGTACGCGCACGCCTCGGAGGGCTGCCTGCATGTCCGCCCGGTCCTCAACTTGAAGCTCGACAAGGACGTCAAGGCGATGCGGGCCATCGCCGAGGAGGCCTTCGCCATGGTGCGCGCCTTCAAGGGCTCGCATTCCGGCGAGCACGGCGACGGCATCGTGCGCTCGGAGTTCCACGAGGCGATGTTCGGCTCGCGTCTGACGCGCGCCTTCGAGGAAGTGAAGCAGCGCTTCGATCCGGGAAACGTCCTCAATCCCGGCAAGATCGTGCACGCGCCGCGCATGGACGAGCGCGCGCTGTTCCGCTACGCGCCCGCCTACGGCGCGCGCGACCTCGCCACGACGCTCGACTGGTCGGCCTATACCGGGGCCGGCCGCGGCTTCCAGGGCGCGGTCGAGATGTGCAACGGCAACGGCGCCTGCCGCAATCTCAAGGGCGGCGTCATGTGCCCGTCCTATCGCGTCACCCGCGACGAGCGCGACGTGACGCGCGGCCGCGCCAACACGCTGCGCCTCGCCATCACCGGCCAGCTCGGCCCCGGCGCCTTCTCGTCGGACGAGATGATGGAGACGATGAAGCTCTGCGTCTCCTGCAAGGCGTGCCGGCGCGAATGCCCGACCGGCGTCGACATGGCCAAGATGAAAGTCGAGGTGCTGGCGGCGCGGGTCGAGACGCACGGCCTCAGCCTGCACGATCGGCTGGTCGCCTACCTGCCGCGCTATGCCCCGCTCGCAGCGCGGCTCGCGCCTCTCGCCAACCTGCGCAACGGCAGCGCGCTCCTGCGGCGGCTCACGGAAAAGGTCTTCGCCATCAGCGCGCGCCGCGCCCTCCCCGCCTGGCGCCGCGACGTGTTCCGGCCGGCCGGCGAGGCGATCGGACCCGTTGGCGGCCCCGAAATCGTGCTGTTCGCCGACACCTTCAACCGCACCTACGAGCGCGAGAACATCGAAGCGGCGATCGCCGTCCTCAGCGCCGGCGGCTATCGCGTGCATCTGCCGCGGCCGGCTGGCGGCAGAGCCCTTGTGCTGCGGCCGCACATTCCTGTCGGCCGGCCTCGTGCCGCAGGCCCGCGCCGAGCTCGACCGGCTCGTCGATGCCTTCGCGCCGTTCGCGGCGCGCGGCGTGCCCATCGTCGGCCTCGAGCCGAGTTGCCTGCTGACCTTGCGTGACGAGCTTTTGTCGATGCGCAGCGACGGGCCGGCCAAGACGGTCGCGGCGCAAGCGCTGTTGTTCGAGGAGTTCCTGGTGCGCGAGGCGCAGGCCGGCCGGCTGAAAATCCCCCTCAGGGCTTCATCGAAGACGGCGCTCGTGCACGGCCATTGCCATCAGAAATCGTTTGGCGCCTTCGACGCCGTCGGAGAGGCGCTCAGGCTCATCCCCGATTTCGCCGTCGAGACCATCGAATTCGAGCTGCTGCGGCATGGCCGGGGCCTTCGGGTACGGCGCCGACACCTACGATGTGTCCATGGCGATGGGTGAGCTGTCGTTGCTGCCGGCGGTGCGCGGTGCCGCCGCCGACACGGTCATCGTCGCCGACGGCTTCTCGTGCCGCCACCAGATCAAGGATGGCGCCGGCCGCGAGGCTGTGCATGCGGCGCGCCTCCTGGCGAGGCAGCTGCAATCCTCGTCTTCGCCGGCCGGCAACGCCGGCAAGCAGCCTCCGGCGCCCGTGCTATAACGGGGCAGAAATCAGGAGCACGATGTGAGCCTGGAACACTGGCGTGACACGCCGCGGGCGCGCCCCTCAGCCGCCGGGTCGCCCGCCCCGGACGATGTGCGCCATGTCCTCGAGGAGCTGACCGCCAGGGTGCGCGCACTCGCCATCGCTCCCGGCCGCTCCGCGACGGCGCTTCCCGGCATGTGGCTGTTCCGTGCCGATCGCCCCGGCACATTCAGCCGCGCGCGGGCACCGATGATGTATCTTGCGGTTGCCGTGTCGGGCATGAAGGCGGTGCGCGTCGGCAATCTCAGCCTCGCCAACGACAGGCTGCACTTCCTGGTGCTGCGTGGCGAGACGGACTATGAGGCCGCGGTCGCGCGCGCCACGCCGGCTGCGCCCTACATCGCCGTCGGCCTGCAGCTGCCTCCTGAAGTGGTGGCGCGCACCCTTCTCGACCTGGCCGAGGACGAGAGAGCGCCGCGACCAAGCGGTCCAGGCGCGCCCGCCCTCGTCGGGACCCTCGACGCGCCGCTGGCCGGAGCCGTGATGCGTCTGCTCGACTGTCTCGACGATCCGGCCGAGCGCCGCATCGTTGCGCCGCTCTGTCTTCGTGAGATCGTCTTTCGTCTGCTGCGGACGCCGGCCGCCGCGGTGATCCGTGCGGCCGCCCTTCGCGGCGAGAAAGCGAAGATCGGCCGCGCCATCGCGTTCATCGAGAAGAAGCTGCCGCGTCGGCTCAGCGTCGCCACGATCGCCAAGACAGCGGCGATGAGCCCGTCGCATTTCGCGCACCGGTTTCGCGCCCTCGTCGGCCTGTCACCGATGCAATACGTCAAGATGCGGCGGCTGGAACAGGCGCGCGGCCTGCTTCTCGAGCTTGCCCCTGTGTCGGGCGCCGCCGATCGCGTCGGCTATGCCAGCGCGTCGCAGTTCGCCCGCGATTTCAAGCGTCACTACGGCATCGCGCCATCGGTCTACGCAAGGGCCTTCCTGAGCAACAGCTTGGTGCCCCTCGACGTCCCGCTCGCCAATCCGCGCGGTGTTTCGCAGGATTAGGCAAGGCGTTCGCAGTCCCGGCGCTGTCTCGATCCGCCGTCGGTCTCTACTCCTCGCGCCGCCACATGGCGTCCCGAAGGAGTGACTTTCATGGAATACAGAGACGTTCGTCGTGCGCTTCGCGGCGTGCGACGTGGGGCAGGCGCGGCAGCGCTGGCCGCGGCATTGACCTTTGGCGCCGGCCTTGGCTCGCGGGCGGCCGAGCCGGTCACGATCGCCGGCTTCGCGCTGCCGGAATTGGCGTTCTATGACGCCGAGACCGACACCTATCTGGTCGCCAACATCAACGGCGCGCCGCTCGACAAGGACGGCAACGGCTTCGTCTCGCGCCTGTCGCCGGACGGCAAGATCCTGGCGTTGAAGTGGATCGACGGCGCGCAAAGCGGCATTCGTCTCGACGCACCGAAGGGCATGGCGATCGCCGGCGGCATCCTGTGGATCGCCGACATCGATGTCGTGCGTCGCTTCGACGCCAAGAGCGGCGCGCAGCTCGTGGACGTGAAGATCGAGGGCGCCACCTTCCTCAACGACGTGGCCGCGGACGGCGATGGCGTCGTGGTGTCCGACAGTGGACTCAACGCCACGTTCGCGCCGACGGGCACCGACGCCGTATTCCGCATCGCCCGCGACGGAAAGGTGTCACCCCTCGTCAAGTCACCCGACCTTGGAAAGCCCAATGGCGTCGTGGTCAGCGGTGGCTCAGTCTTCGTGGTCACCTTCGGGTCCGGTGAGCTCTTGGAAATCGGTCCGGCCGGCGAACGAAAGGGCAGCTGGAAGCTCCCCGCCGGACAGCTCGACGGCATCGTCGCGCTCGACAACGGCGACTTCCTGATCTCGGGATGGGCCGGTGAAACCGTCTATCGGGGCCGTGGCGCGTCGTGGACGGCCGCCGTGACCGGCGTCAATCGCCGGGCGACATTGGCTTCGACACCAAGCGCAGGGTGCTGCTCGTTCCCTTGCTGCAGCAGAACGCCGTGCGGCTCGTGCCGATCAATTGAAAGCGGCGAAGGCCCGCCGGCTGGCGAGCAATCCCAACCGTGCGTCACCCCGTGCGCATCGCAGCACGCGCGCCCACCCTCTCCCCTTGCGGGAGAGGGTGTCCACGCACACCCGCCCCTCACGCGACCTTGCGGTCCTCGCTCGGCTTCTCAGCAAGGCCTTTCGCCTGCTCGCGCAGGACGAATTTCTGGATCTTGCCGGTCGCCGTCGTCGGCACCGGACCGAAGATGACGGTCCTCGGCAGCTTGAATCGCGCCAGCCGCTCGCGGCAGAAGGCGATCAGCTCGTCGGCCGTCGCGGTCGTGCCGGGCTTCAGCTGCACGAAGGCGCAGGGCGTCTCACCCCACTTGTCGTCCGGCCGCGCCACGACGGCGGCGAGTTGCACCGCCGGGTGCTTGTAGAGCGCGATCTCGACCTCGACCGACGAGATGTTCTCGCCGCCCGAGATGATGATGTCCTTGGCGCGATCCTTGATCTCGATATACCCGTCCGGGTGCTCGACCGCGAGGTCGCCGGTGTGCATCCAGCCGCCGCGGAAAGCGGCGTCGGTGGCCGCCTTGTCCTTGAGGTAGCCGAGCATCACGGTGTTGCCCCGCACCATGATTTCACCCAGCGTCTCGCCGTCTCGCTTCACCGGCGCGAGCGTCTTGCCGTCCGCCACCATGTGGCCCGCAACGACGGGGTAGCGCACGCCTTGCCGCGCCGTGTAGCCGGCGCGCTCGTCGACCGGCAATCGACCCCATGCGTCCTGCTGCTCGCAGAGCGTCGAGGGCCCCTGCAGCTCGGTCATGCCGTAGATGTGCGTGACCCGAAAGCCCAGTTCCTCCATGCCCTTGATGATGGCGGCGGGCGGCGGCGAGCCGCCCGTCTGGATGTCGACCACATGCGCGAAAGCGCGCTTCTGGTCGGCGGGCGCGTTCACCAGCATGCTGAGCACCGTGGGGGCGCCGCACATATGGGTGACCCCGTGCTCGACGATGAGCGGAAAGATCAGGGCCGGATCGACCCGGCGCAGGCAGACATGCGTGCCGGCCATGGCGGTGACCGACCACGGGAAGCACCAGCCGTTGCAATGGAACATCGGCAACGTCCAGAGATAGACGGGGCGCGGCGGCAGCGGCCACGCCATGGTGTTGCCGACGGCCTCGAGGAACGTGCCGCGATGGTGATAGACGACGCCCTTCGGGTTTCCCGTCGTGCCTGACGTGTAGTTCAGCGCGATGGGTGCGGATTCGTCGGTGATCTCGCGCGGCGAGAAGGCCGGATCGCCGGTCGCCAGGAAAGCCTCGTATTCGATCTCGCTAAGGCGGTCGCCCGGGCCGTCGTAGAGCGGATCGTCGACGTCGATGACGAGCGGCCGCCGCTTCATCTGCGCGAGCGCCGGGCCGACCTGCGCGGCATATTCGCGATCGGTGATCAGCACCTTCGCCTCGCCGTGCTCGAGAATGTAGGCGATGGTGCGGGCATCGAGGCGCGTGTTGATGGTGTTGAGGATGGCACCCAGCATCGGCACGCCGTGATGAGCGTCGAGCATGGCCGGCACGTTGGGCAGCATGGCCGAGACGGTGTCGCCGGCCTTGACGCCACGGCGCGCCAGGGCCGAGGCCAAGCGCCGGGCCCGCTCCTGCCACTGGCGATAGGTGATGTGGCGCTCGCCATGGATGATGGCCGTGCGGTCGGGGTGGATCTCCGCCGACCGGGCGAGGAACGAAATCGGGGTCAGCGGCGCGAAGTTCGCCCGGTTCGGTTTCAGTGCCGCAAAGGGGCTGCTCGACGGGGCGGCCTTGCGGGGAGATTTGGCGGGAGACTTGCCGGCCCTCTTTGGGGCAGCTTGCGTCTTGCGGCGACCCTTCTTGGGCGCCGCGCGGCTGACTTTTGCTGCAGCGCGAACGCCCTTGGAGCGGCCCTTCGCGGTCGACGCTTTCGCCATCTCGTCCTCCCTGCCGGTATTGTGACGGCGCCGCCTGACGGCGCGCCCGGATTGGCGCGAAGCTACCCCAAGCCGAGGCGAGCGGGAATGGCGTCTGCGCGCAGGCGCTCTTCTTGACGCCTCTACCGGCAAAGCCGACAATCCCGTCCAAGACCGGGCCGCGAACCGGCGATGGCAAATCCGCCGGCCTCGATACGAGCTTGGGCCAATTCCGCAGGGAGGACATCCAGAATGACTACCAGAATGACCCCAATGGCGAAGTCTTGCACTCTCGCGTTGGCGCTCGGTGCGGCGGCCGCGCTGGCATTTGCCGCGCCTGCTGGCGCGCAGGAGCGCGCCGTCAAGATCACGGGCTTCGGGGCCAAGTCGGGCGTCGTGCGCATTTTCGGCATCAACAGCGAAGCCGCCATGAAGGCGGCGGCCGAAGAGATCAACAAGGCCGGCGGCGTGAAGCTCGGCGACGGCGCGACCGGCAAGCTCACCGTCGAATTCCTCGACGATCGCTGCAATGCCGAGGAAGGTATCTCGGTGGTGCGCCGCATCGCCTCGACGGACGCCTTCGTGGCCGTCGGACCGACGTGCTCGAACGTGGCGGAATCGCTGTTCGGCATCCTGCAGAAGAAGGCCGGCGACGCGTCCGATTCCGGCTTGCAGTTCCCGATCATCGCCGACGTGGCGGCCAAGGGCGGTCTCGCCAAGATTTCCGAATGGGCCTTCCGCAACGTGCCCAGCGAAGCCGAAATGTACAAATCGCTGTTCGCCTGGGTGAAGTCGCAGCATCCCGACCTGAAAAGCGTCTACGGCGGCGTCGAGAAGGACTTCGCCCACTCCAACGCCACGTTCGGGGTGATGAAAGCGCAGGCCGAAGGCAACGACATGCAGTTCCTCGGCACCGGCGAGTGGCTGCTCAACGACACGACCTTCTCCACGCAGGTTCGCGAGATGAAGCGGGCCAATGCCGACATCGTCGCCATCTCGGCCCATCCGTTCACCACCTGCGGCGTGCTCAAGGAAATGGCCCGCCAGGGCGTGAAGCCGAAGCTGCTCATCGGCCTCACATCATCGTCGTCCATCGAAACCATGCAGGGCTGCGGCCAGCAGGCCGAAGGCATCATCATCCCGACGAGCTTCGCGCCGGTCACCGACGAGGCCAGGAAGGCGGCCGACAACGTCGCCAAGTTCGGTGGCAGCGCCGACCTGCACAGCGCCGCCGCCTACGAGATCATGTTCATCCTGAAGAAGGTGATCGAGGACCAGAAGATCGTCGCCAAGCCCGAGACGGTGCAAGCCGACCGCGAAAAGATGCGCGTCGGCCTCGCCGCGTTGAAGGAGACGGACGGGCTGCTCGGCAAGGTCGGCCGCACGCCCGACCGCGAGGCGATAAAGCCGTTCCTGTTCGTGCACGCCAAGAACAGCGCCTGGACGGTGCTGTTCAAGCCGTCGTCCTGATCTGAACGATGCAGCCGGCGGGCTTCGTGCCCGCCGGTGCTTGCACTCCGACGGGCTGACCTCGAGGGGGGCGGCGTGGACTATCTCGACTTCATCGATCTCGTGCAGTCGATCGTCGATGGCGTCCTCTATGGCGCCACCTACGCGCTCATCGGCATCGGCTTCACGATGATCTTCGGCGTCATGCACAAGATCAACCTGTCGTATGCCGCCGCGTCCATCGGCGCCGCCTATGCGGGCCTGCTCGTCCTCGCAGGCATCAAGGCGCCGGCCATTCTCGTCTTCCTTCTCGCCGGCGTGGCCGGTGGCGTCATCGGCTTTGTCATCGATCTCGTCTGTTTCCGCCTCATCCCGCAGGCGAACGCGCTCGCCACGCTGATGTCGACGGTGGGCGCCCTGCTGTTGATCGATGAGATCATCGTGCACCAGACGGCCGGCATCCCCGTCTCCTACCCGGCGCTCTATGCCGACGTGATCATTCCGGTCGGCCCGTTCAACCTGCGCGGCGATCTCATCTTCATGTTCGGTCTCGGCTGCCTGACCATGGTGCTGCTCATCGCCCTGCTCTACCGGACGAAGCTCGGCCTGGCGACGCGCGCCGTCGCGCAGCAGCCGGCCGCGGCGCTGTTGTGCGGCATCTCCATCCGGCGCGTGAACAGCCTCACCTTCGTGATCACCGGCGCGCTCGGCGGCATCGCCGGCGCCATGATCGGCGCGGCCATCGGGGTTCTGTCGCCGCTCCTGTCGCTGCCGCTGACCATCAAGGGACTGATCGTCACGGTCATCGGCGGCCTCGGCTCCATACCCGGCGCCATCATTGCCGGGCTCATCGTCGGGGGCGTCGAGAACGTCTTCCAGTTCTGGCGAGGCGTTGCCGAGCGCGACCTCTACGTCATGCTGCTGCTCTTCGCGTTCCTGGTGTTCCGGCCCGGCGGCATCTTCGCGCCGTCCGCCGGCCGGGATTGAGCCATGGACTTCTACCTTGGCCTTATCCAGATTTTCGGCGTCCACACGCTGCTCGGCCTCTCGGCCTACTGCGTTCTGCTGACCGGCCAGATCAGCATGGCGCAAGCCGCCTTCTTCGCCGTCGGCGCCTACGCGGCCGCCATGCTCACCGTGCTGGCCGGCTGGCACATCGTGCCGGCGCTCATGGTGGGCTCGATCCTCGCCTGCATCGTAGCCGCCCTCGTCGGCTTTCCGGCGCTGCGCGTCAGGGGGCTGATGCTCGTCGTCGCCACCCTGGCGTTCGGCGAGGCGGTGCGGCTGTTCTTCTTCAACTTCGTGTACCAGATCAACCGCGGCGACATTCGCCTCGGCCCCTCGGGCACCGAGGGTTTCCGCCAGATCCGTTACTTTCCCCAGAACGGCTGGTCGACCTTCGACGTGCTCATCATCATCTGGGTGTGCGTGGCCATCGTCATGGCGGCGCTGTGGTGGCTCAATCGCTCGCGCGCCGGCGCCGTCATGCGCGCGGTCGGCGAGGACGAGGTGGCGGCGCAGTCGGCCGGCATCAATCTCACCGCCGTGAAAGTTTCGGCGATGGCCATCGGCGGCGCCATCGCCGGGCTCGGCGGCGGGCTCTTCGCGCACTACACGGCGCATATCGAGCACTCGCAGTTCGGCGTCGCCCTCGCCACCTTCGCCATCGCCTATCCGATCCTCGGCGGGCTCTCCAGCGTGTTCGGCACCTTGATCGCCGTCGTCTTCATCCAGGGCTTCCTGATCGAGGGCCTGCGCTTCCTCGGCGATTGGCGCAATCTGCTCTTCGGCGGCCTGATCCTGCTTTCCATGAATGTGAGGCCCAACGGCCTCCTCGATCAGCCCATGCTCGCCGTCATAAGGCGGCTGTTCGGCCGCCACAGGGAGCCTGCCGGTGCTCGCGCTCAGATCACTGAGTAAGCATTTCGGCGGCGTGAAAGCCGTCGACGGCATCGACCTCGAGGTCCGTGCCGGCGAGATTTTCGGCCTGATCGGCCCGAACGGCTCGGGCAAGTCGACGGTGGTCAATGTCGTGTGCGGCCTTTTCCCGGCCACCGCCGGCGCCGTGCTGTTCCAGGACGAGGACATAACGGCTCTCGCGCCGCATGTGCGCGTGGCGCGCGGCATCGCCCGCACCTTCCAGAACATCCGGCTCTTCGGCCAGCTCACCGTCTGGCAGAACCTGTGGGTGGCGCAGAACTCGACCGCGCACCGGCGCGAGAACTTTCTCGGCCGCTGGCTTGGCGGCTCTCGCCGCGCCCGGGCGGAGATCGATCACGTGCTCGCCTTCTCCAACCTGACGCACAAGCGCGACGAGCTTGCCGGCAACCTGGCGTTCGGCGAGCAGCGCCGGCTTGAATTGGCGCGGGCCGTGATCGCGCGGCCAAAACTGCTGCTTCTCGATGAACCGGCGGCGGGCATGAACGCGGCGGAAATCGAGGAGCTCGACGGGCGCATCCGGGCGCTGAAGCGCGACGGCTTCACGGTCCTGCTCATCGAGCACCACATGGAGCTGGTCATGGCCGTGACCGAGCGCATTGCCGTGCTCAACTTCGGGCAGAAGATCGCCGAGGGCAATCCCGCCGACATCCAGCGCAGCCCGCTCGTGCAAGAGGCCTATCTCGGCAAAGAGGAGGCGGCGTGAGCGACACGACGCTCAATGTTTCAGACGTCGTCACCGCCTACGGCAAGATCGAGGCGCTGAAGGGCGTGTCGCTGTCGGTGGCGCGCGGCAAGATCACCTGCCTGCTCGGTCCCAACGGCGCCGGCAAGACCACCTTGATGCTGACCGTCGCCGGCGTGCTGGCGCCGCGGCGCGGCTCCATCACGCTCGATGGCAGCGAGCTTGTCGGCCAGTCGCCGGCCCGCATCGTCGCGGCGGGCATCGCGCTCGTGCCCGAGAACCGGCTGGTGTTCCCGCAGATGAGCGTCAGGGAGAACCTCGCGGCGGGCGCCTATCAACGCCGCGACAGGGCCGACGTGCTGGCCGACATCGAGCGCATGTATCAGCGCTTCCCGCCGCTGGGCGGGCGGCGCGAGCAACTGGCCGGCACATTGTCGGGCGGCGAGCAGCAGATGCTGGCGGTGGCGCGGGCGCTCATGTCGCGGCCGCGCCTCTTGCTCATGGACGAGCCGTCGCTCGGTCTCGCTCCGCTCGTGGTGCGCGAGATTTTCGACATCGTGACGGAGCTCAACCGCGAGGGCACGACGATCTTCCTGGTCGAGCAGAACGCGCATCTGGCCCTGAAGGTGGCGCATCACTTCTATCTCATGGAGCAGGGCCGGGTGACGTTCAGCGGCACCCCCGGCCAGCTCGCCGAGGACGAGGTCATCCACCGCGCCTATCTCGGCAGCCGCCGGGCCGCCGGCTAGGCGGCGCACGATGGTCGACGTCATCCAGAACAGCATCGACGGCATCCTCATCGGCTCGTCGTACGCGCTCCTGGCGCTCGGCTTCACGCTGATCTTCGGCGTCATGCGGCGCCTCAACCTGTCCTATGGCCCTTCCATCATGGTGGGCGCCTATCTCGGCACGCTCCTCTACGTTCAGTTCGGCCTGCCGTCGGCGGCGGTCGCCGCCGCCGTCGTCGTGGGAGCGGTGCTCGCCGGCGTCTATGTCGAGCGGCTCTGCTTTGCGCCTTTCAGCGCCGGCGCCGGCATCGCCTCGATGGTGTCGAGCTTCGCCATCTGGATGCAGCTCGAACAGGCGAGCATCCTGGTGCTGCCGCGCCACTCTTATCCGTTTCCGACGCTCGGCAGCGGCGAGGCGTGGCAGATCGGGCCGTTCCTCCTGCGTCCCGACCACCTCCTGATGCTCGCCGCCCTGCTGGTCATGAGTGCGGCGCTTTACGCCCTCCTCTACCGCACGCGCTTTGGCCTGGCGCTGCGCGCCATCATCGACAATCGCACAGCCGCGCATCTCGTCGGCATCGACGTGAAGGGTGTCATGCTAAGAGCCTTCGCGCTCGCCTCGGCCATCGGCGGTGTGGCGGGATTCCTGGTGCTCGCCGGCAACCAGCAGGTCACCTCCATGTTCGGCATGTGGGCGACGCTGAAGGGCATGATCGCCATGATGATCGGCGGGCTCGGCTCGATCCCCGGCGCCATCGTGGGCGGGCTGCTGCTCGGCCTGGTGGAGACCCATGCGCACGTGCTGTTCGGGCCGCAGATCCGCGACCTGTCGGCCTATCTCGTGCTGTTCGCCGTGCTCGTCCTGTGGCCCCGCGGGCTCACGGGGCGCGCGCAAAAGGACGAGCGATGGACGACCATCTGATCGGCGTCGTCTCCAACATGGGCGTCATCGGCTTCCTGGCGCTGTCGGCCTATCTGCTGCTGCTGACGGGAGAAATCTCGTTCGGCCAGCAGGCCTTCTTCGCGCTGGGCGCCTACGCGGCCGGCATCGCAACGGCGCTCTGGCAGTGGCCGCTCTGGCTCGGTCTCGTGGCCGGCATCGGTGTCGGCGCGGCGGCGGCGGCGCTCGTTGGCCTGCCGACCCTGCGCCTGCACGGCTTCCAGTTTGCCATCGCGACCCTGGCATTCGCCGAGATGGTGCGCATCCTCTTCGAGCTGTTCCACTACCGCATCGTGCGCCATGGCGAAGCCATCGGGCCCGACGGCGTCAACGGCTTTCGCGACATCCGCTACGTGTTCGAGAACAATGTCAGCGCCTTCGAGTTCATGCTCATCATTTATGGGCTGCTCGCCGCCATCATCGCCGCGTTCATGCTGCTGGAGCGATCGCGTCTCGGCGTCGCCTTCCGCATGATCGGCACCGACAACGCGCTCGCCGCCCTCAACGGCATCGCGGTCGATCGACTGAAGTTGCTGGCCGCCGCCTTGGCGGGCGGCCTCGCCGGCTTGGGCGGCGGGCTCTACGCCCACATGACCACCTATGTCGAGCCGGCCATCTTCGACGTGATGCTTGGCGTGCACAGCCTGGCGTACGGGCTGATCGGCGGCCTCGGAACCGCCTTGGGTCCTCTGCTCGGCGTCGTCATCGACATCGGGCTCCTCGAGTCGACGCGCTGGTTCTCCGGCTATCGCATGATCGTCTTTGGCGGTCTGGTGGCGGTCATTCTCATCGTGCGCCCGCGCGGCATCCTTGATGAGGCGCTCGTGCATCGCCTCGGACAGATGCTGCGGCGGGGGCGGAGCGCCGGCGCGGCAGAGCCCGTTGACCCCCAGGGAGGCAAGACGTGAGAACGCTCATCCAGACTCTGCCCGCCGTCGCGGCCATGGCCCTCGCGGTCACCTGCGCCGAGGCGCAGACGCGCGCCAAGGCCGATGTGACATGCGCGGTGACGGCGAAACGTCTCGTCTACGATTGCGCCATCAAGCTCGTCGATGCGGGCGGCGCGCCGTTGACCGGCGTCGAGGTGACGGTCGGCGCCGACATGCCGTCGATGCCCATGGCGCACAATGTGAGGCCGGTGAAGGGCGCGCCCGGCGGCGAGCCCGGCGTCTATCGCGCGCAGCTCGAACTGGAGATGCACGGCGACTGGGCCCTGAAGATCGATGTCGGCGGGCGGGTGCGCGACCGCGTCGTCAAGCCGATGCGCTTCGAGGCGCCGCGCTGAAACGCTCGACGATTCACCCGTCAGATTTGCGGGCCCATGAGCCGGTAGTGCCGCTCGGCGCACAAAAGATGGTTGTGCAGGTTGGCGATCCACTGCCGGCCGGATGCGGTGGCGTTGAGATACTTTACCGCCTCGGTGAGGTGCGTGGAGACGCTGTCCCAGAAGAAGGCCGGATATTTCTCGATGAGATCGGCGGGCGTCTCGTAACCGAGCTGCCGGTTCATGCCGGTCTCCTCGAACTCCCAATAAAGCGCGTTGGCCTTGCGCGAGTAGAGCGGATCGCCGAGCTGCCCGATGAGGTCCGCCGCCTGCACGAGCTTGGCTTCGAGGTCGGCGGCCTCGTCGGCCCCGGCCGGAACCGGAAATCGCGTGAGCTCGATGGCCGAGGCGACGCGGGCGGCATCGATGGTCGGCGACTTGCCGAGCCGCTCGAACACGAAGAGCTTCGAGCGGTCGACGTGATAAGGCGCGAGCGCCGCGTCGGAGGCGCCGCGCGGCAGGGTCACGGTGCGGCCCTTGTCGTCGATGACGAAGTCGGTATCCGTGTCGCCCTTCAGGATGCCGCGCACATAGCCCACGTCGTGCAGCAGGCAGGCGACGATGAGGTGATCGTAGTCGGCGGGCTCGATGCGATGCGTCAGCGTGCGGCCGCGCAGGATGTCGCGGCCCACCAGCGTCACCAGCATGGTGTGCTCGACGTTGTGGTAGAGCGCGTCGCTCTTGCCGAGGAATTCCAGCGTGCTCTCGGCAAGCGAGCCGAGCCGCTCGGCCACGTCCTGATGGCGCGAGCCGAACAGGTTGCGGAAATCCTTGGCCAGGAAATCGCCCAGCGCCGTGGCCGCCATGGTGGTGATCGTCTGCATCCATCAATCCTCGAGCGGGCGACGCGGGTACGAGGGTTTCCTTCGCACCTGATCGTGCTCCGCATTTCTGATTTTGCGCAGCGACTTATCCGAAAATTGCACACATTTTTCGGGATCGCCCCGTTCCCCGCCAGTCCTTTGGCTGTGAAGCTCAAGCTGTCAAGGGCTGAGGCGCCGCCCGGCGCCCTGTTGGCGGCGTTAGACGCTCAAATAGCGTGCCTCGACGGTGGTGTCGGCGGTAAGCGCCGCAGTGACTCTCAGATGGCTCAGGACGGCCCTTGGCAGTTTCCTTGTAGGTTGGTGGGGTCTGAGAAAACGGCCGCCAGTCTCTAAGATGGCAGGGCGGCGGCACAGTCCGCCAACGTCCGGCCGGGTCCGCGGCCTCGCCTCACGCCGTAGTCGTTCCTGACGGTCCGCAAACACATGAAGGGAGCCGACAACCGGGCTGTCCCGCGATAGCTTCACCGGCGGATTTTTTGAAGGGAGAGACGAACATGCAGCCGGGAAAACGACTGGTTGGCAAGGTCGCGATCGTGACCGGAGGGGCATCGGGGATCGGCGCGGAGACGGCGCGCTTGTTCGCGCAGCATGGCGCCAAAGTACTTCTGACTGACACCAACGCCACGTCAGGTGAGAGCGTGGCCAAGGACATTTCACAAGCCGGCGGAACGGCGGCGTTCGTGGCTCACGACGTCCGCGATGAGGCGGCATGGGACAGGGTCGTTGCGCAGGCCGATGAGAGCTACGGGAAGCTCGACATCCTATGCAACATCGCGGGCATCTCAGGCCGGAATCCAAATCTCAAAGTTTCGGTGAACGTCTCGGAGGGGCCGCGACTGGCCGACCAGACGCTTGAGCAGTGGAACCGTGTCATGGAGATCAACGCGACCGGCGTTTTCCTCGGAACAAAGGCCGCGATACCGGCGATGCAGCGCGCACGTGGCGGCTCGATCATTAACATCTCGTCGATCTGCGGCATCGTCGGCTCGCATGCGATCGCTGCCTACCACGCGTCAAAGGGGGCGGTGCGGATATTTTCCAAGGCCGCCGCGATCCAGTACGGACCGGACAGGATCCGCGTGAATTCGGTGCATCCGGGCTTCGTTGACACGCCGATGACGAAGCTCGGCCACTCCGATCCCGAGGTCGCGCGAATTCGCATCGCGGCGACGCCGCTCGGCCGGTTCGGGACGCCCGCCGATATTGCGGCGGGCTGCCTCTATCTCGCCTCGGACGAAGCATCGTGGGTCACCGGAAGCGAGCTTGTGATCGACGGGGGGATGACAGCGAACTGAAGCCGAGCAGTCGAGGTGCCGCTCCACCGGCGGACGATTGCCGGCTTCTGGCCCCCACTCGTCGACCGACTTGGCGATATCCGCCTCGCTATGGCTCTTGAGGTTCGAGCGAAGCAGCGCCTAGCTGCCGAACGTCGCGGGCCGCAGCACGAAATAGTCCTGGGACACGTCCGCGGTGCCGCGAGCACAATGGCCCCGACCCCCACGATGACCTCCCGCCTGTTCATTCGATCACCTCGTCGGCGCGGGCGAGAAGGGACTGTGGCACGGTCAGGCCAAGAGTCTTAGCTGTCCGCAGGTTGATCACCAGCTCGAACTTGGTCGGCTGTTCGATTGGAAGTTCAGCGGGGTTAGCGCCCTTTAGGACACGGTCGGCGTAGTGGGCCGCGCGTCGGAACATGTCGACAAAATCGGGCCCGAAGGAAACTAGCCCGCCGGCCAGCACCAGGTCACGGGGCAGATAGATGGCCGGGAGGTCTGCCGCTGCCGCAAGGTCTGGTATCCGGTTTGGCGGGGCATGAAAGATCGGATCCCCGACAACAAGCAGCGCTTGCGTCCCTTCAGCTTTCACCGCCGCGACCGCGCTTGCAAGCTCATCACCAGATCGCACCTCAAACGTTCGGAGCGCGAATCCCAACCGAGCCGCTGCTGGCGGGACCTCGACCGGATATTGTAAGCGGTGGATTTCATTCGTCGGATTGACCAGGGCTGCGAGTTGCTTGGCCTCGGGGAGGAGTTCGCGCAAGAGTTCAACTTGCTTAGCAATAAAGCCGCCAGGGACCAGGGTGGCGACACCGGTCACATTCCCACCAGGGCGTGCGAGGCTTTGGGCGAGGCCGGCGCCGACTGGATCAGCGACGGCGATCATGACAATGGGAATTTTCGCTGTCGCATTTTTGACGGCTCGGTTCGGCTGCGGACTGGCCGCAATGATGAGATCTGGCTTAGACCGCACGATTTCATCGGCGAGTTCGGGCAGTCGCTCAAGCTGCCCACGGGCTTCCATGCGCTCGACGAGAATATTGCTCCCCTCGATTAAACCCAGCTTCTTCAGCTCGGTCATCAAAGCGTCCCAGCTGGTGCCCGCGCATTGAGCACTGCAGAGCATGGCAATCCGCGGCACCTTGGCAACAGGCTGCTGCTGCGCCCCAGCGACTTGCGCGACTAGTGACAGCGCCAGTCCCGCGAGGAACTCCCGTCGTCTCATGCAACCGCCCCCCTGGGTGGCCATAAGCGGAAGTAAGGGCCGCGATGGTAGCTCAGGCGCGCTGATATGCCCAGGTCCCATGGCCCTCGGCAGGGCGGCCATGACCTCGTCAGGATTCCGGTGAGACGAGCCTTGAGCCTACTGGACCGTCGGCAGGCGCCTCATTCTCTCTGAGACCATCAATCACGCAGCGTCCCCCGCAGCGCCTTGGCGTCTTGCACAGCGGCGTGTCGAGGCCTTCTGTGAACCAATCAAAGACCAGCGCAGTAGTTGGTGAGCCCTCGCTAAAGCGGTGGCCGGCCCCGGTGATGGTCGGTCGCGTCCTGGAACGCAACGGCGGCCCGTACCAAGAGATCTTCGCGCATGTGCCCTGTTGCGAACTGAAAGCCGAGCGGCATGCCCGCCTCCGTGAAGCCGCACGGCAGCGTGATGGTTGGATCGCCGGTCGCATCGAACGGGCTCGCGTAGCGCTGAAGCGCATGCCAAAACTCCGGCTCCTTGCCGCGAGCCGCCATCGTCGATTCAGTCGGGGATGCAAGGGGCTGGACGGGAAGGACGAGCAGGTCGATCTCGCGAAAGAGCGCGGCAACGCGCCCGCGAAAATCGTTCCGGCGCAGCACGATCTTCTGGTAGTCGAGGCCCGTGAGCTCGCGGCCCCGGTCGAGGAATTGCGCGAGAGTCGGGCCGTACTCGTCGCGCCGCGATGGGAACGTGGCTTCGTGGGCGACCGCCGCCTCAACCGCACAGAGCTGCCGCCGATCGGCGAGGACTGCGCTGATGTCCGGAAAGCGCACTTCGCGGATCCCGCCGGCAAGTGAGGCGATCACCTTGAGCGCCTCCTCCAGCGCCGTCCTGACGGGCTCCTCGACGCCCTCGCTGTTCCAGACCGGATCGACCCCGACGGTGAGCCCCTTGAAGCCTTCTTCGACGCCCGCGAGATAGTCGGGCACGTCGTCGAGACTTGCGGTCGGATCCTTCGTGTCCCGCCCAGCGATCACGCTAAGGATAGCGGCGGCGTCCCTCGCGCTGCGTGCCATCGGCCCGACATGATCGAGGGTGGCGGCGAGCTCGAACACGCCGTAGCGGCTGACTCGTCCCCAGGTGGGCTTGATGCCGGTAATGCCATTCGCGGCCGACGGGAAGCGGATCGAGCCGCCGGTGTCAGAGCCGAGCGAGCCGTAGCAAAGGCCAGCCGCCGTTGCGACACCCGATCCGCTCGACGAGACGCCCGTCCAGTGCGCGCCGTTCCAGGGGTTCACGGGCGGCTTGATGGCCGGGTGGTGGGCGCTGAACGCGCCCTCGGTCATCTGCAGTTTTCCGAGCAGGACCGCCCCCGCTTCGGCGAGCTTGCGGACCACGGTCGCGTCCTCTTCCGGGACGAAATCGCGGTGGATCGTCGTGCCGGCCGCCGTCCTGATGCCCTTCGTCCAGCACAGGTCCTTGACTGCGATCGGCACCCCGTGCAGCGGTCCTCTGATGTCGCCGCGCGCAATCTCGGATTCCGCCCGCCGCGCGTCGTCGAGCGCGCGATCGGCGGTGACCAGCGCATAGCTCCTGAGCCGTTCGTCCAGTCCCTCGATGCGCTCGAGTTGCGCCCGCGTCACCTCCACCGGGGACAGCTCGCGCCTATGGATCAAATGAGCAAGTTCGGTGAGATCGAGATAATGCAGATCTGCGGCAGGCATGCGCAGTCCCTCGGGCGGCGGATGCGCGATCTGTAGCACGACTTGATCCTGACCCGATTGGCACAGCTACTGCCTCGGCGACAGCGGCGGCGCTGGTCACGCCGCTAGACGCTCAAATAGCGCGCCTCGACGGTGGTATCGGCGGTAAGCGCCGCGGTGTCGCCGCTCCACACCACCTCGCCCTTTTCCAGCACGTAGTGCCGGTCGGCGAGGTCGCGCAGGGCCTCGAGCTCCTTGTCGACGATCAGGATGGCGAGGCCCGCGGCTTTGAGCTCGTGCAGGCGCGTCCAGATCTCGTCGCGCAGGATGGGCGCGAGACCCTCCGTCGCCTCGTCGAGAACGAGGAGCTTCGGGTTGGTCATCAGCGCGCGGCCAATGGCCAGCATCTGCTGCTCGCCGCCCGAGAGCTGCGTGCCGTAATTGCCAAGGCGCTCGCCGAGACGGGGAAACAGCGCGATGACGCGCTCGACGGTCCACCGCGCGGCCGGGCCGCGGGGCATTTCCGCCATGAGAAGATTCTCGCGCACCGTCAGATTGGGGAAGATGCGCCGCCCTTCCGGCACATAGCCGATGCCGAGCCGGGCGATACGATAAGCCGGAGCGCGGTCGATGCGCTGCGATGAAAAGCGGATGGCGCCGGCCTGCGCCGCGAGCAGCCCCATGATGGTGCGCAATGTCGTGGTCTTGCCCATGCCGTTGCGGCCCATCAGCGTCACCACCTCCCCCTCGCCGACCGCGAACGAGACGCCGAACAGGACACGGCTTGGTCCATACGACGCCTCGATGCCTTCGAGTTCGAGCAGCATGGTCAGCGCCTCTCGCCCAGATAGGCGGCGCGCACCTCGGCAATGCCGCGGACATGGTCGTAGGAGCCGCTGGCGATGACGCGGCCGGCCACCAGCACGCTGACGCGGTCGGCGAGGGCCGCCACCGCCGACATGTCATGCTCGACGAGCAGGATGGCGTAACGCTCCTTCAGCGACGCGAGGATGCGGGTCATGCGCGCCCCGTCCTGGCGGCCCATGCCGGCCATCGGCTCGTCGAGCAGCAACAGCTTCGGCCGCATGGCCAGCGCCATGGCGAGCTCGAGCTGGCGCCGCTCGCCGTGCGACAGCGCCTCGGCCCGCACGTCGGCGCGCGCGGCAAGCCCGATGGTGGCCAGCGCCTCGCGGCCAGGTTCGGTCAGCGACCGGTCGCCGAGCGCGTCGCGCCAGAACCGGAACGAATGTCCCGCCTGCGCCTGGACGGCGAGCGCCACGTTGGCGAGGGCGGTGAAGTGCGGGAACACGGAGGTGATCTGGAAGGAGCGGGCCAGGCCGGCGCGGGCGCGACGAAAGGCCGGCGCGTGCGTGAGATCGCGGCCGCCAAAATGGATGCTGCCGGCATCGGCGGCCAGCTCGCCCTGCAGCTGCGAGATCAGCGTCGTCTTGCCGGCGCCGTTGGGGCCGATGAGCGCATGCGTCTCGCTGGGCTGCACGTCGAGGGTGACATGGTCGACGGCGATCAAGCCGCCGAAGCGCTTCACCAGGCCGTCGACGGCGAGCAGCGGTTCAGGCACGCTCCGTGCTCCCCGGGATCAGGCCAGCAAGGCCGGTGCCGATGAAGCGCACGAAGATCAGCACCAGGGGGCCGAAGATCAGCTGCCAGTAGGTGGTGATGCTTGAAAGCCCCTCCTCGGCCAGCATGAAGACGAGCGCGCCGAGCAGCGGGCCGACGGCCGTGCCCATGCCGCCGAGCACCACCATGATGATGAGGTCGGCCGAGCGCGTCCAGCTCATCATGCTGGGACTGATGAAGTCGCCATGGTTGGCGAGCAGGATGCCGGCAAGGCCGCTGAGTGTGCCGGCAATGACGAAGGCGGCGAGCTGGTAGCGATAGACCGGAAAGCCGAGGGCGCGCATGCGCCGCTCATTCATGGCGGCGCCGCGCAGCACCATGCCGAAGCGCGAGCGCGCCAGGCGCGCCACCAGCGCGATCGAGGCAAACAGCAGCCCCAGGCAAAGATAGTAGAAGAGCGTGCGGTTGGAGAGCCGCAGCGCGTCGCCGAATTGGCTGCGCTGCGGCAGCCGCAAGCCGTCCTCGCCCCCGTAGGCATCGAGACCGATGCTGACGAAATAGACCATCTGGGCGAAGGCGAGCGTCACCATGATGAAATAGACGCCGCGGGTGCGCAGCGACAGCGCCCCGATGACCAGCGCGGCAAGCGCTGACGCGGCGATGGCGAGCGGCCATTGCAGGTATCCGGAGACGATTCCGTGCGACGCCATGATGCCGACCGTATAGGCGCCGACGCCGAGGAACGCGGCATGGCCGAGGCTGACCAGCCCGCCGTAGCCGAGGATGATGTTGAGGCTCACGGCCGCGATGGCGAGGATGACGATGCGCGTCATCACCGTGATCGGGTAGTTGTGCCCCAGCATTTGAGCGAGCACGGGAACGAGGGCCAGCAGCACCGCAAGCCCGACGACAACGAGGGTGAGCGGGCGCGGCCGAAAACCGCTGACACTTTTCGGGATCATGCGAAGGGTCTTGATCTTGCGCATGATCTTATCCGAAAACCGCTGACACTTTTCGGGATCATGCGAAGGGTCTTGATCTTGCGCATGATCTTATCCGAAAACCGCTGACACTTTTCGGGATCATGCGCTAGCGCGCCCCGACCGGAAAGAGTCCCTGCGGGCGGATGAGC
Organism: uncultured Alphaproteobacteria bacterium; assembly: GCA_963812775.1. Lineage (GTDB taxonomy): Bacteria > Pseudomonadota > Alphaproteobacteria > Rhizobiales > Beijerinckiaceae > CAWEWH01. The sequence goes on along the minus strand of CAWEWH010000007.1, from coordinate 200,358 downwards.
AGCACGGCGGCGAGAAGCAGGTAGATCAAGGTCGAGGACAGCGCCCCGGCGGCGGTCGAGGCGGCCACCGGCGTCAGAAAGAGGCGCAGCAGTTCCGGCAAATAGGCGCGCCCCAGCGCATCGATGAGGCCGACGATGAGCGCCGCCAGGAAGGCGCCGCGGATGGAGCCGATGCCGCCGATGACCACGATGACCAGCGCCAGGATGAGGATGTTGTCGCCCATGCCGCTCTGCACGGTCAGGATCGGCGCCGCGAACAAGCCCGCAAGCGCGGCGAGCGCCGCGCCGACGCCGAAGACCAGCGTCGAGACAAGCCCGATATTGGCGCCGAGCGCGCGCGCCGTCTCGCCGTCGGAGGCGCCGGCGCGGATGACCATGCCGACGCGGGTGCGCTGGATCAGCACATAGAGCAGGGCCGCGACCAGAAGCCCGACGACGATGAGGACGAGCCGGTAAGCCGGATACGGCAGGCCCGGCAGGATGTTGACGTGCGTCTGCAGCGCCGCCGGCACGGCGACCGTGCGGCCGGCCGGCCCCCAGACCAGGCGGACAAAATCGTTGAAGAACAGGACGAGGCCGAAGGTGCCGAGCACCTGGTCGAGATGCGTTCGCCGGTAGAGCGGCTTCAGCCATACCGCCTCGATGGCAAGCGCGAGCACGGTGGTGAGCACGATGGCGATGAGGCCGCCAAGAATGAAGCTGTCGGTCAGCTTGATCCAGGTGGCGGCGAAATAAGCGCCCATCATGAACAGCGAGCCGTGCGCCAGATTCATGAAGTCCATGATGCCGAAGACGAGCGTCAGCCCCGCCGCGACGAGGAAGAGCAGCAATGCGAGCTGGAGGCCGTTGAGCGACTGTTCGATGAAGAGGGCCATTGAACTCTCAGGCTTGCAGCCCCAGGCGCCGACGGCCCCCGGCCATCGGGATGCCCACCTTCCTCGGCAAGAAGAGGAAGGTGGGATGGTCGTGCAATGCGGGACAGCCTACCAGTTCATCTCGCACTTGACGGCAAAGCGGTCCTTGTGGTCGCGCAGCGCCACGTCGAGGGTCTTCATCGTGTAGTCGCCGGCCGCATCCTTGACGACTTCCTGAACATAGAAGTTCTGGATGGGAAAGTGGTTGTTGTTGTACTTGAAGGGGCCGCGCACGGAGTCGAACTTCGCCTCGCGCAAGGCGTCGCGCACCGCGTCCTTGTTGCCGAGATTGCCCTTGGTGGCGACGGCGGCGCTGTTGATCAGCATGGCGGCGTCATATTGCTGGGCGGCGTAGAAGGACGGATAGCGGCCGTGCTTCTTCTTGAAGTCGGCCACGAAGCGCTTGTTCGCCGGATTGTCGAGGTCCTGCACCCATTCCTGCGTGCTGATATGGCCGAGGGCGAGTTCCTTGATCTGCGGCAGGTTGAGGGAATTGACGGTGTAGACGCCGTAGAGCGGGATCTGCTCCTTGAGCCCGGCCTGGGAATATTGCTGCATGAACTGCGCGCCCGCCTGGCCCGGATAGAAAACGAAGACAGCGTCGGGCTTGACGGCGCGGACCTTCGACAGCTCGGCCGAGAAATCGACCTGGCCGGGCCAGCGCGTATATTCCTCGCCCATGATCTCGCCCTTGAAAGTGCTCTTGACGCCCTGCACCATGTCCTTGCCCGCGGCATAGTTGGGGGCCAGCACATAGACGCGCTTGACGCCGCGCTTGTTCAGCGTCTCGCCCAGCGCCATCGGCGTCTGATCGTTCTGCCAGGATGTGGAGAAGAAGTACGGCGAGCACTGCTCGCCGGCGATCTGCGACGGCCCGGCATTGGCGGTGATCAGAAAGGTCTTGGAGTTGATGACCGGCTTCAGCGACGCGAGCAGGACGTTCGACCAGATATATCCGGTCACCACGTCGACCTTGTGCACTTCGAGCAGCTTCTCGCTGACCTGCTTGCCGACGTCCGGCTTCATCTGGTCGTCTTCGTAGAAGACCTCCACGTCGACGCCGGCCATCTTGCGGCCGAGATGCTCGAGCGCCAGCTCGAAGGCGTCCTTCATGTCGTTGCCGATGAAGGCATTGGGCCCGCTGAACGTGTTCACGAAGCCGATCTTGACCTTGCCGGTCTGCGCGGCGGCCGGCATGGCGAGCGCGGCAGCCGCGACGATGATCGTCAGACGCATGTCTTATCCTCCCCTGGCGGCTTAAGCCGCTTTCCGTCTCAATCGCGCGCGCTTTATGTGTTTGATTTGGCGCATGATCTACCCGAAACTCTGCAACTTTTCGGGAGCATGCGCTAGTGTGGCGATTCCGAAATTCGCCACCTGTCGATGGAGGCCTCGTAGCGAATTTCGGAATCATAGCCACACTAGAAAAGACTGATTCTAGTGTGCTTTTTGAATTTGAAGTTCGCTCGGTTCGTAGTCCAAACATGTAGCGAACTTCAAATCCAGCACACTAGAGCCAGCTTCATCCTCTGGTTACCGGATGGCGCTCAGGCGTTGCCCCGGTCCTCGCGGAAGAGGTCGAGCTTTTCCTGGATCGGCCGGTCCGAATAGGAGAACAGCACCGCCTCCTCGTCCGCTTCGTGCACCACCCAGCGCCAGCTCGGAACCACGAACACATCGCGCGGCCCCCAATCGAGGACGCGGTCGCCGACGCGGGTGCGTCCGCGCCCCTCGATCGGCACGAAGACGGTGGCGTCGGTGGCGCGGTAGCGCGAGGTCGAAAACCCCTTCGGCAGGAGCTGGATGAAGGCGCCGATGGTTGGCATGGCGTAGTCGCCGCTCACCGGGTTGGTGTAGCGCAGCTTCAAGCCGTGGCAGGCATCCCAGGCGTCGCGCAGCTTCATCTTCTGCAGCGCCTCGCGGGTGTGGGCATAGCGATAGTTGAACACCGGCGAGGTCTTGCCCGTATGCTTGAGATCAACCGGCAGCAGGTTCTGGCCGTAGCGGGCGAAGCTGTCGCCGTCGGGGCGGGTGATCGGCTGCTCGTCCTCGTCGAGCCCTTCCGAGAACGACGCGTCGAGAAACTGCACCACTGGAATGTCGAGGCCGTCGAGCCAGAACATCGGCTCGTCCGACGTGTTGCCGTGGTCGTGCCAGGTCATCGACGGCGTGATGACGAAATCGCCCGCCTCCATCAAGGTGCGCTCGCCGTCGACGGCGGTGTGGGCGCCGCTGCCCTCGAGCACGAAGCGCAACGCCGATTGCGTATGCCGGTGCGCCGGCGCCACCTCTCCCGGCAGGACGAGCTGCACGCCGGCATAGAGCGAGGTGGTGATCTTCGATTGGCCGCGCAGGCCCGGATTTTCGAGCACGAGGACGCGCCGTTCCGCCTCCTTGGCGGTGATCAGGCCGCCGGCTTCCAGCATGTAGGCCCTGATGGCGTCGAAGCGCCACAGATGCGGCGCACAGGCGCTCTTCGGCTCCGGCGTGATGAGCGCGCCCATCACGTTCCACAACGCTGTTAGGTTCTCGCCGTCGATCTTGTCGTAGAAGGCGAGGCGCTCCGGCGTCTGCTGGACAGGATGATCCATCGCTGGCTCCTCCTCGGGCGAGCGTCGCCGCGGCTTGTCGGCGGCTTCCGTTCGAGAGCTTCGTGCCGGTTGACAGCGTACACTTCGACAGTACGCTGTCAATCAGCGGGGGAGCCGCGTGAAGCTTCACGGATATTTTCGCAGCAGTGCCGCCTATCGGGTGCGTATCGCGCTTAACCTCAAGGGCGTGGCGGTCGAGCAAGTGTCGCATCATCTGCGCAAGGGCGAGCAGCGGACCCCCGACTACCTGGAGCTCAACCCGCAAGGGCTGGTGCCGACGCTTGCCGGCGACGACGGGACCGTCATGACCCAGTCGCTTGCCATCATCGACTGGCTCGATGAGACCCTCCCGGAACCACCGCTCCTGCCACGCGACCCGCTGGCGCGAGGCCGGGTGCGCGCCTTCGCGCTTGCCGTCGCGTGCGATATCCACCCGGTGCAGAACCTGAAGGTCCTCAACCGGCTGCGCGCCCTCGGTCACGACGAGGAGACGGTCAACCAATGGGCACACTGGGCCAATGACGAGGGCCTCGCCGCTTGCGAGCGCCTCGTGGCACGCGAGCCCGGCCCCTTCTGCTTCGGCACGGCGCCGAGCCTCGCCGACATTTGCCTCGTTCCGCAGCTCGGCAACGCGCGCCGCTTCAAGGTCGACGTGGCCCGGTTTCCCCGCCTTCTGACCGCCGAGGCCGCTGCCCTCGCCCTTCCCGCCTTTCGCGACGCGCAACCGGAGCGCCAGCCCGACGCAGAGTGAGCCGCCGATGTCCATGGACGATGTCTATTCGAAGCCCGGCCACCTCATCCGCCGCGCCCAGCAGATCGCGGTGGCGCTGTTCATGGAGGAATGCGCCGCCTTCGACATCACGCCGGTGCAATATGCCTCGCTGGTGGCCATCCGCGAGCATGCCGGCCTCGACGCGACACGCCTTTCGGCGCTGGTTGCCTTCGATCGCTCGACGCTCGGCAGCGTGCTCGAACGGCTCGAAGCCAAGGGACTCATCGGGCGCAGCGGCAGCAGCCGGGACAAGCGCGTCAAGACCCTGCGCCTGACGCGCGAAGGATTGCGCTTGTTGCGCGACGTCGAGCCCGCCGTCGCCAGGGCGCAGGAGCGCATCCTGGCGCCGCTGAGGCCTGCGGATCGGCGCCGGCTGCTGACGCTGCTCACCGAATTGGTGGAGCTGAACAACGACGCCTCGCGGGTGCCGCTCAAGATTGCGGCCTCGTCCTGAGGCGCGACGAGGGCCATGACCACGACATCCGAAAGGATCCTCGTCGCCGGCGGCGGCATCGGCGGTCTCGCGGCCGCCCTCGGGCTGGCCCAGAAGGGCTTTGCGGCCGTCGTCCTCGAGAAGGCAGCGGCGCTCGGCGAGATCGGGGCCGGCATCCAGCTCGGGCCCAACGCCTTTCACGCCTTCGACTATCTCGGGGTCGGCGAGGCCGCCCGTGCCATGGCGGTCTACATCGAGCAGCTCCGCTTGATGGACGCGCTCACCGCCGAGGAGATCGCCCATATCGATCTCGGCCCGAAATTCCTGGCGCGGTTCGGCAATCCCTACGCGGTCGTGCACCGCGGCGACCTGCACGGGGTGTTGCTGCGCGCCTGCCGCGAACACGCCTCGATCGAGTTGCGCGTCAACAGCGAAGTCGTCGCCTACGATCAGGCGGGCAGCGGCGTCTGCGTGAGCCTCGCGGACGGGACACGCATCGAGGGGGCGCTGCTCGTCGGTGCCGACGGCCTGTGGTCCAACGTGCGCCGGCATGTCGTCGGCGACGGCGCGCCGCGCGTCTCGGGCCACACCACCTATCGCTCGGTCATCCCGACGGCGCAAATGCCGGAAGATCTGCGCTGGAACGCCGCCACGTTGTGGGCCGGCCCCAAATGCCACATCGTCCACTATCCGTTGTCGGACTGGAAGGTGTTCAACCTCGTGGTCACGCGCCACAACGACGCCACCGAGCCGGAGGCCGGCAAGCCGGTCTCCGACGAAGAGGTGGCGGCCGCCTTCGCGCATGTGCACGAGCGGGCGCGCAAGATCATCGCCCACGGCAAGGACTGGCGGCTGTGGGTGCTGTGCGACCGCGAACCGGTCGACACATGGGTCGACGGACGCGTCGCGCTGCTCGGCGATGCGGCCCATCCGATGCTGCAATATTTCGCCCAGGGCGCCTGCATGGCGCTCGAAGACGCGGTGTGCCTGTCGCACATGATGGCGGCGTTTCCGCGCGAGCCCGACAAGGCGCTCGTCGCCTACCAGTCGCAGCGGGTGGTGCGCACGGCGCGCGTCGTGCTGCAGTCCCGCGCCATCGGCGACCACATCTATCATCCCTCCGGCGCCCACGCGCTGGTGCGCAACACCATCATGCGGGCCAAGACGTCGGAGGACTATTACGGCCATCTCGCCTGGCTCTATGGCGGCACGGGGCTGGAGCCGGCTGGTGCTCGCGGCGCCTGAGCGGCGCTCACACGCGCCCTCTCGCATTGCGGGCTACGGTCTTCACACATTTGACTTGCGGTCGGGTGGGATGCCGTTTGGCTGGCTCGGCGCCTGATCCCTCCCCTCAAGGGGAGGGTGGCGCGCCGCACCCGATGTCGGGCTTGCCCGATATCGGCATCATAATGCGCAAGTCGGGTAAATTCGACTTGCGTCGGCGCGCCGGGTGGGGTCGCGACGTTGATCCAAGTGCGACCCCCTCCGTCCGCGCGCTTTGCGCGCGGCCACCTCCCCCTAGAGGGGGAGGATCAGCGCACCCAGCGAGTCGACCAGAAGCACCCCGCTCGTATCTGAATCAAGTCCATACATCCCGTAGCCTTGCGGGAGAGGGTTCGCGCACGACCGCCTCGACAAGTGAAAAACTCTTCATTGCTGACCCGAGAAACTCTTCACTGCCGAACCGAACCCACCGTGCTATGGCTCGCCAATCATGGTCACGATCACCGAACACACCGCAAAATCCCCCCGGCACACGAGCGCCTATCTGGCGGCCGGGCCCGAAGACGGGCCGCTCATCATCTTCGTGCATGGCTGGCCGGAACTGTCGATCAGCTGGCGCCACCAATTGCCGGTCATGGGCGGGCTCGGCTTCCGGGCCATCGCGCCCGACATGCGCGGCTACGGGAAATCCAGCGTCTATCGCACGCACGCGGCTTACGCGCAGCGCGAGGTCGTGGCCGACATGCTGGAGCTCGTCGATGCGCTCGGCCGCGACAAGGCGGTGTGGGTCGGGCACGACTGGGGCAGCCCGACGGTGTGGCGGCTCGCCAGCCATCATCCCGACCGCTGCATGGCGGTCGCCAATCTCTGCGTTCCTTATCTGTCGCTCGACAAGGGATTGGACGCGGCACTCCAGTATGTCGACCGCAATGTTTATCCGGAGGACGCCTTCCCGTACGGGCAATGGGAGTACATGCGCTTCTACGAGGAGAGTTTCGACAAGGCGACGGCCGCCTTCGAGGCCAATCCCTACAACACCGCCAAGGCGCTGTTCCGCAAGGGCAGCGCCAGCGGCTTCGGAAAGCCGTCGCGCACCGCCTTCGTGCGGCGCGACGGCGGCTGGTTCGGCGGCGCCGCCGCGGCGCCCGACGTGCCGCGCGATGCCGACGTGGTCAGCGAGGAGGACCTGCAGCAATATGCCGAGGCCCTGAAGCGCAACGGCTTCTTCGGGCCGGACTCCTACTACATGAACCACGCCGCCAATGCGGCGCACGCAGCCGAGGCGAAGAACGGCGGCATCCTCGACATGCCGGTGCTCTTCGTCGGGGCGCGCTACGACTATACGTGCGAGACGGTCACGTCGCGGCTCGCCGAGCCGATGCGGGGCGCCTGCCGGAACCTCACGATGAAGGTCATCGACAGCGGCCATTGGATGGCGCAGGAGAGGCCGCTCGAACTGAACGCCGCCCTCGCCCATTGGCTGGCGACGCAGGTTCCGGCCGCCTGGCCGCGCGTCGGCGCCAGGTAACGGCGCGGTATGGGTAAAATGTCTCCTAGCGAGAACTAATGCTTGACACAGGTTGCCTCTCAGGCTATGTTGGGCATACCCGGTCCCCGGAAGGGCGCGCAAGGCCTTGCGAGCCAAGTGTGGGTGACCGCAGAGAGACGGACCCACGGTGACGCGTGGCGATGTCTCGATGGCTTGCGCTGGCAACAGCGCGGGTTGGGCGGTGGCCTCAGCTCTGGCGTGCAGGCTGGAGAAGGGGCGGCCTAAGCCCGAAGCGACCCGTCCGGTTTCCTGCCGTGAAGGGTAGGTTTGTCAGACCGCCTGCGGACTCGCGAAGTGGCCGAGGGGCGCAAGGGCGTAAGCCAAAGAACACCGTGCGCGGGAGGTCTGGGCGTTAGGCCCGGCGGCTCCTGACTGAAAATGACTTTCTCTGAGCGCTCGCGCCGTTGGCGCCCGCCGCTCGGACCTCCCGCGTGGGCCCTTCCTGAATTTTGGGCCGCACCGCTCCCATGCTTCGGGTCCTTCGGGATCGCGGAAACGAGAGGGTGTGGCCGCTTTCTTCACCCTCCCCATCCGATGTCGGCGCAGCCGACATCGGCGCAATAATGGGCAAGTCGGGCAGGCCCGACTTGCCTGGGGGGAGGGTCGATCGCGGCGAGCGCAGCGAAGCGCGATCGGGGTGGGGTGAGAAACGAGATTCATGTCGATGATCACCCCACCCCGGCTCGAACGCTTCGCGTTCTCGCCGACCCTCCCCCTCAAGGGAGGGTGGGCGCGCGTACTGACAAGGAAACGAGATGACCGCCTTAAACCCAAGCCTGCCACCGCACAGCACAAAACCCGCCCGCTGGCATCGCCGCTCGGAACGGCGCCGCGCCGCGCCCGCCGCGCGCCCCGCATGGGCGCCCTCCCCGCCCGCCAATATCGAGGAGGCCTCGCCCCTCGACATCATCAACTGGCTGATGAAGCGCTATTGCGCGGTCGTCGACCAGGAGGACGGCAGGGGCGAGGCGGCGGACCAGAAGCGCATCGACGCCACCTTGAAGGCGGCCGCCGTCTTGACCCGCGGCCTGATGCCGTTCTTTCACCGGCGGCTGAAACCGTCCGACCAGGCGCCCGGGGAATATTCGCACGAGGATGCGCTCGCCGTGCTCGACGACAACGAGGACGATGAGCGGTACGCCGCCAAGGTGAGACAATGGGATGCTGAAGAGGCGGCTCGCGCCGCGCACCACCTCCAGGCTGCGACGGAGGACTCCTCCAGCGCTGATGCAGGGTAAGCGGGATGTCTCTTGGTCGAGTCGGTGGTTGTGCTGATCCTCCCCCTTCAGGGGGAGGTGGCCGCGCTTTAGCGCGGCCGGAGGGGGTCCGTCGGATCGATCAACCAGACCCCACCCGGCGCGCCGTAAGCGCGGCGCGCCACCCTCCCCTGAAGGGGAGGGATCAAAGCGCCGCCAAGCGAACCAAATTTCATCATGGTCCAATTCGTGTGTCGCCAGGGCAAGATTGTCCTCGCTCAGTCGCGTGCCAGGTCGGCCAGCGCCGTCGGCTGCAGCACCACGACGCCGCCCTCGCGCATCTCGACGACGCCGCGGCGATGCCAGTCGCGCAGGTGGCGGTTGACGCTCTCCAGCGAGTTGCCCGTCAACTGCGCGAGCGCCCCCTGCGATAGCGGCGCCTTGATGAAAGGACCCTGCTCCATGAGGCGCAGCAACGCCTTGGCGAGGCGCGAAGCCGTGTCGAAAAAGGCGATGTCCGCCATGCGCTCGTCGGAGCTGCGGATACGCGCGCAGAGCGTCTCGAGCAGCTTCAGGCACGCCGCGGGCCGCTTCTCGAGGATCGGCAGCACGTCCGCCCGCTCGATCACCAGGACTTCGCAGTCGCTCAACGCCGTGGCATCGGCTGAGCGCTCGCGGCCGTCGAGCAGCGCCATCTCACCGAACACCTCCCCTTCCCCGAGATCGGCCAGGACGAGCTCCTTGTCCTCCCGTGTGATCAGCGAGATGCGCACCTGGCCGGACGCCACCGCCATCATGCTGCGGCCAGGGTCCCCGGCCCGCACAATCAGGTCGCCGGCCTTGAAATGGCGGCGATGGGCACGCTGTGCCACCTCAGTACGGCTGGCGTCGTCGAGGGCCTCGAAGAGGAGGCAACTCTGCAACAGATTCGCGTTGTCCTGGTTCACCGCGGGAATGGCCATGGCGCAATCATGCACCCCGCCGCCTTCCTCTGGCAACCGCTCCCGCTCAAAGCCGCCCGGGCTGCCTTGCGGAGATGCGCCATACGAGCGGCGCGCGCGGCGTCTTGGCCGCAAGGGCCACGGCAACATGGCGGCCGAAGGCGGCCGCAAGCCCCTCGACCAGTCCGCGCAGCGCCTCCCGGCACGTCGGCGAGGCATCGCTCACGCCGGCCATGAGCTTCCAGCCGGCCTGCCGCACTTCGCCTGCCGCCTTGTCGAACCGGACATCCTCGCCCTCGGCCTCGAGCAGATCGTGCAGGAAGGCCGCAAAGCCGGTAGCCGAACCACGCTCCGCCCCAAATGGTGCGGCGATGTCGTCGAAGAACTGCATGCCGACGAGCCGCCCGGTGAGGTGCAGGAGGCGGCCGGCCTCGGTGTCGCCAAACAGACCGACGGCCACCGGCGCGGCGGTGCGCACATATTCCATGGCGTAGTTGCGGTAGGCCTTCGCCAGCCGCTCTTCGGGCCACGTGGACGAGGGCAGCAGCGGCGCCCGGGCCGGATCGAATGGCGGCGCCTCGACGCTGCGATCGAAGACGAGCCGCCGCTCCTCGGGCAACGGCTCGTCATATTCGCAATAGTAGCCCTCGAGGCCATCCTGACCATCGACCGTCATCTTGGTGCAGACGAAGCCGAGCCGCGGATTGCCGAGGGCGACGCCGTTATTGGCGTGCCAGCCGCGCAGCATGGCGGCCGACACCTCGCTCGGAATGGCGCAGATGGCCGTGCCGCGCCAGATCCAACGCGGCGGCGGATAGCGGATCCAGGCCTTGCGGTCGGACTCGTGCATGTACTCGACCGACACGCCGCCGATCCAATTCGACAGATAATGGTACTGGGCGGCCGCCACCGCGTGCGGCAGGCCGGCGAGCCCGAGCTTGTCGAGACCGGGCAGAAACCGCTCCTGTTGCTGGCGGCGAAAGATGCGGAACACGAACTCGGCGGCATCGGCAGCGCCGCGACGCGTCACCACCGCAAGGATCAGGCCGGTGAAATAGGCATGATAGAGATCGGCGACCGCCCGCCAGCGCGCCTGCTTTTCTTCGTCGAGATCGGGCGGCGCTGGCGCGATGGTGATCACGTCGCCCAGCCGCCATCGATGATATGGGTCTGGCCGGTGGTGAATTGCGCATCGTCGCTCGCCAGGTAGACCGCAAGGGCGGCGATCTCCTCCGGCGTCCCCAGCCGCCCCATGGGCTGGCGGGCGATGAAGGCGGCGCGCGCCTTGTCATAGTCGCCCAATGCCCGCAGCCGGTCCTCGAGCGACGGGCTCTGCACCGTGCCCGGACAGATGGCGTTGCAGCGAATGCCTTGGGTGACATAGTCAGCCGCCACCGATTTGGTGAGCCCGACGACGGCCGCCTTGCTGATGCCGTAGACGCTCCGGTTCGGCGCCCCTTTGATCGAGCTCACGACGGACGCCATGTTGATGATCGAGCCGCGCCCCTTGACCAGCATGCCGGGCAGGAAGGCGCGGATCATGCGGAACATGGACCGCACATTGAGGTCCATGGCGAACGCGAAGTCGTCCTCGCTGGCGTCGAGGATGGTGCCGGCGTGGACGAAGCCGGCGCAGTTGAACAGGATGTCGATGGTGCCGGCCTCCTTGGCAAAGGCCTCGATCGCCGCGGCGTCGAGGACGTCGAGGCGGCGCACACGAAAACGGTCGCCCTTCAGCTCGGCAAGCTTCGCCGCGTTGATGTCGAGCGCCCAGACCTGCGCGCCTTCGCGCGCGAAGGCTTCGGCCGTGGCGCGCCCTATGCCTTGCGCGGCCGCCGTCGCGACCGCAACCTTTCCCTGAAGTCGCACGATCGTTCCTCCCGTCAGCGCAGTCATCCGTCGCGACAGCTTCAGCGTCAAGTTGTCATTGACAAGCCTCCGCCTCGCTCCGCAAACTCCAGCCCAACCGACAAGACGGGCAGCTCGGCTGCCCATAAGAGAACATGGGAGGACATGATGGCTCTGCTTGCAAAGCTTGGCGTCGGCGCGTTCGGCTGCGCCTTGGTGATGGCCGCCTCGGCCGCGCATGCCGATGTGAAGATCGGCGTCATCTTCGACTATACCGGCGCCTTCGCTGGCGGCGGCTCAGTCGCGGCCGGCATCGGCAGCAAGATCGCCATCGACATGATCAACGAGAAGGGCGGCGTCGAGGGCCAGAAGATCGTGCCCACCTACGCGGACGCTCAGTCAAAGGTCGATGTGGCCATCAACGAGGCGGAACGCCTGCTCAACGACACCAAGGTCGACGTGCTGATGGGCGTTTATTCGAGCGCGCATTGCGTGCCCATGGCCGCCAAAGTGGATGCGGCCAAGAAATTCATGTGGGCGAGCGTGTGCGTTTCCTCGGCGGTGCTCAAGAACCGCAACCTGCAATACGTCTTCCGGCCGCAGGTGCATTCCGACCAGTTCGGTGAAGCCTCGTGCACGTTCCTTGGCGAGAACGCCAAGACGAAACTCAAGAAGGAACCGAAGGACCTCAAGGTCGCCATCATCCACGAGGACGGCCCCTATGGGGCTGGCGTCGCCTCCGGCAACGAGAGCAAGTGCAAAGAGCTCGGCATGCAGGTCGTCCACAAGGAGGCCTATGCGGCGACTTCGACCGATCTCTCCGCTCTTGTCACCAAGCTCCGGCGGGCGCAGGCCGACATCATCCTGCATACCGGCTACAATCCCGACATCACGCTGTTCCTCCGGCAAGCCAAGGAAGCCGGCCTGAAATTCGACGCGCTCATCGGACACGGGGCGGGCTACGGCCAGATCGACAAGCTGATCGAGACGTTCGGAGACGACGTGAACTTGTTCTACAACGTCGACCCGGTTGCCGCGCAGCTCCTCGATGCCAAAACCCTGAAGCCCGGCATCGGCGACCTCACGGCCGAGATGGTGAAGCGCTACAAGAAGGAGACCGGCGCCACCGAGGTGCCACCGCACGTCTCCATGGGCTTCAACCAGACCTGGATCTTCCTCACCGATGTGCTGCCGCGCGCCATCAAGAAGCACGGCGGCTTCGATCCCGAGGCGCTGCGCAAGGCGTCTCTCGAGACCGACATCCCGGAGGGCGGGACGATCCAGGGCTACGGCGTGAAGTTCAATCCGCCCGGTCACCTCATGGCCGGACAGAACGAGCGCTCGTCGCCGGTGGTCATGCAATACGTCAAGGGTGAGACGAAGATCGCCTGGCCCTCGTCCATCAAGACCATCGACGCGGTGCTGCCGCTGCCGAAGGGGCACGCCTACGCCCGTTGATCGCCGAGCCGGGCGGCGCCCTGCGTCGCCCGCCTCCTCCATTGGCGCGCGACGCGTCCTCGACCCAGGGTGACGGAAGCCTGCCGATGGCGATGCTCAACGTCTCGGGACTGACGAAGCGGTTTGGCGCACTTGTCGCCGCCAACAACGTCTCCTTCGATGTCCACGAGGGCGAGATCCTCGGTCTCATCGGACCGAACGGATCGGGCAAGAGCACGCTGTTCAACTGCATCGCCGGGCTTTATTCGCCGTCGGCAGGCAGCGTCCGCTTCCTCGGCGAAGAGATCGCCGAGCTCCTCGCCAATCAGGTGTGCCACAAGGGTATCGGGCGCACGTTCCAGATCCCGCGACCGTTTCGTAACCTCACCCTCGTCGAGAACGTGGCGCTGTCGGCCTTCTTCGGCCAGGACGGCCGCGTCAGCCGCGTCGATTGCTGGCGCCAGGCCGAGGAGGCGCTGGCCCTCGTCGGCCTGCCGACCGACGCGCGTATCACCACCGACGGGCTTGGTGCCGCGGCGCTCAAGAAGCTCGAACTGGCGCGGGCGCTCGCCACGCAGCCGCGCCTGCTCCTCGCCGACGAGAGCCTCAACGGCCTCGATCATGCCGAGATGGAGCTTGCCGCCGACATGCTGGAGAACATTCGGCGCGAGAAAGGCATCACCATCGTGTGGGTCGAGCACATCATGGGCGTGCTCATGCGGGTGGTCGATCGCGTCGTGGTGCTCGACCATGGCGAGGTGATCTTCACGGGCAAACCGGCCGAAGCGCAAGCCGATCGACGGGTGATCGAAGTCTATCTCGGCACGGAAGCGGTGGCATAGGAGGCGCGGTTTGCTGGAGCTCGACAACATCGACGCGGCCTACGGCGCCTTTCAGGCGCTGTTCGGCGTCTCGATGAAGGTGGAAGCCGGCGAGGCGGTGGCGGTGGTTGGCGCCAACGGTGCCGGCAAGACGACGCTCCTGCGCGTCATCTCCGGACTGTTACCGGCAGCGGCCGGCACCATGGCCATGCAGGGCACGTCGCTGCGTGCCATTCCGCCGCACAAGATCATCGAGACCGGCATCGCGCATGTGGCGGAAGGCCGTCGGCTGTTTCCCAGGCTCAGCGTCGAGGACAACCTCAAGATGGGCGCCTTCATCCCGGAGGCGCGCAGCCGCTTTCGCGAGCGGCTCGACTATGTCTACGGGCTCTTCCCGCGGCTCAAGGAGCGCCGGGCACAGCTCGCCGGCACGCTGTCGGGTGGCGAGCAGCAGATGTGCGCTATCGGGCGGGCGCTGATGAGCGGCCCCAAGCTCGTGCTCCTCGACGAGCCGTCCATGGGCTTGGCGCCGGTCGTCGTGCAGCAGGTGTTCGATCTGGTGCGCCGCATCCGCTCGGAGGGCTACACGGTGCTCATCGTCGAGCAGAATGTCAGCCAGGTGCTCAAGGTCGCGGATCGCGCCTATCTCATCGAGGTCGGCCGCATCAAGATGAGCGGGCCGGCACGCGATCTCGCCGCCAGTGACGAGATCCGCAAGGCCTATATGGGGATCTAGATGGATTGCCAGCTCGATATTTTCTTCCTCGAGGCCATTCTCAACGGCATCCTGCTGGCCGGGCTCCTGGCCCTCCTGGCGCTGGGTCTCAACCTCATCTTCGGCGTCATCGACGTGGTGTGGATCTGCTACGCCGAGCTCGTCATGGTCGGCATGTATGGCATCAACTACGCCTACAAGGCCGGTGCGCCGTTCCCGCTCGCCGTGCTGATCGGCATCGTGCTGATCGCCGCCGCCGGCATGATCCTGCACCAGCTCGTCATCCGGCCGGTCCTCGATTCCGCCCCCATCAACCAGCTGCTCGTCACCGGCGGCGTGCTGTTCTTCCTGCAGGCCGCCGCCACCATGGCGTTTGGCATCGACTTCAAGAATCTCGGCATCCGCCTGGGATCGGTCAGTATCTTCGACATGTCGTTTGCCACCTCGCGCATCGTCACCTTCGCGGTGGCCCTCGGCGGCATGCTTGCATTGTGGCTGTTCCTCAGCCGCACCTTCATCGGCACCGCCATCCGCGCCATCGCCCAGGACCGGCAGATCATGCCGCTGATGGGTGTCGACAGCCGCAAGATCTATCTCGTGACCTCGGCGATCGGCGGCGGATTGGCCGGCCTCGCCGCCGCCCTCATGGTCCTGCAATACGACATCTATCCGCAGATCGGGCTGCAGTTCGGGCCGCTGATCTTCATGATCTGCGTGCTGGGCGGTCTCGGCAACATGGTGGGCGGATTCATCGCCGCCTTCATCATCAGCCAGTTCATCACCATCGGCGGCTCGTGCATGGCGACCGAATGGGGCTACGCCATCGCCTTCCTGTTCTTCATGGTGGCCATCTTCATCAGGCCGCAGGGCTTGTTCGGAGCCCGGACATGATGCGCGTCTCCCGCGGCGCCATCATCGGGCTCGTCTGCCTGATCGCCCTGCCGTTCGTCATCCGCATCTTCTTCAGCGCCTCGGAGAAGTACTACCTGCACCTGTTGATCCAGATCCTGATCTGGTCGTTCATCTACACGGGCTGGTCGCTGATGGGGCGGTTCGGACTGACCTCCCTCGGGCACGGCGCCTTCACGGGCCTCGGCGCCTACACGACCGTGCTGCTGTGGAATTTTGCCGGCCTGACGCCATGGCTCGGCATCCCTGTCGGCATCGTCATCGCGGTCACGGTCGCCGTGCTCGTCGGCTATCCGTGCTTCCGCTTCCGCATCAGCGGCCACTATTTCGCGCTGCTCACCTTGGCGCTCACCGAATTCGTGCGGCTGTGTATCGTTGGCCTGCGCGACTACACCGGCGGCTCACTCGGCACGCAGCCGCGCCGCTATGGCGACGGGATTTCGCTCTATGCGGTGCAGTTCGAACCGGACCGCATGCTCTCCTATTTCGTCGCCCTCGCCGTCTGGGTGGTCGGGCTCTATCTCTGGCACCGGGTCGACCGCAGCATGGACCGCTACGCGCTCGAGGCGGCGAGCCAGGACGAGGAGGCGGCGGCATCGGTCGGTGTCAACGTGACCCGGGAGAAGCTGAAAATCACAGCCCTCAGCGCCGCCATGTGCGCGGTCGGCGGGGCGGTCTACGGGCAATATCAGATGTATATCGGCCCGGACACGATCGCCGGTCTCGGCGTCTCCCTCAATATCGTGTTCGCGGTGATTGCCGGCGGCATGTGGGTGATGCTCGGCCCGACGGTGGGGGCCATCTTCACACAATTGCTGTCGGAGGGGCTTCGCGTCTTGATCCAGGGCTCGGTCACCCTCAAGGTTTGGTTGGGGTCGGCGGCGCTTGCCCTCGACACCGCCATCTATGGGCTGCTGCTGATCCTGTTCATCATCTACATGCCAAAGGGCATCCTCGGCACGTATCTCGACTGGCGCCAGCGCCGCGCCGAGCGAGGGCCGCGCCCCGTCGCGCAAGCGCCGCGCCCTCTCGACAGCAAAGCCGGCTCCTGAGCCATGCCGGTCTCCAATTTCACGCCCGGCGGCTATCGCTTCATCGAAGGCGTCTTCCAGTATTCGGCAGGTGTCGCGGCGCTGCCCGGCTACCGCATCGAACGCGTGACGTTTCGCGAGCGATTGCCGCTCGACGCCGGTTTTGCGGCGGCCGAGCGCATCATGGCGGCGGCCGGCCGGCCGCCCACCGCGTTCTGCGCGTGCGAGCTACGCTCGCCGGCGCCGTTCACCGAAACCGGCTTCCGCGCGTTCAACGAGGTCTATGTCACCACCCTCGCCCGCTGGGGAATCTTCGACGGCACGACCAATCCGGTGGCGCGCTCGAATGTCTGCCCCGCCGTCGACCCGCCCACCGCGCCGTCCTTCCATGCCTTCTCGTTCACGGTTGAAGGCGCCGATGCGGCGCCCTCCTTCGTGATCGCCGGCAGCGGCGAGGCCGAGGAGGGCAAAGGCAGCTATCGCGATCGCACCGTCCGGCGCGGCGACACGAGCCCGGACGGCCTCAAGGCGAAGGCGCGCTTCGTGCTCGCGGAAATGGAGCGGCGGATGGCGGCGCTCGGCTTCGGCTGGCGGCACGTGAGCGCCACGCAGGTCTATACCGTGCACGACTTTCACCCGTTCCTGGCCGAGGAGATCGTGGGCCGCGGCGCCGCCCGGGCCGGCCTGACATGGCACTACGATCGCCCGCCCGTCCAAGAGCTCGAATTCGAGATGGATTGCCGCGGCGTCGATGTCGAACGGGCGGTCGCCGCCTGATGCCCTTGGCGAAGGGCCCGGAGTGGCCTTATGTGCGTTCATGCCGGTCGATCCATCCGCCCCGACATTCATCCTCACCATGGCGTGCCCGGACCGCATGGGCATCGTCGCGGGCGTGTCGAAATTTCTGTTCGACAATGGCTGCGACATCACCGACAGCGCCCAGTTCGGCGATCGCGAGAACGGCACCTTCTTCCTTCGCATCCTGTTCGCCTCGACGCGCGGCCGCGGCCTCGACGATCTGCGCAAGGGTTTCGGTGCGATCGCCCAAGACTTCGCCATGCAGGCGGAGTTCCACGAAGCCGGCCGCAAGGTCAGAACACTGATCATGGTGTCGCGGTTCGGGCACTGCCTCAACGACCTGCTCTACCGGTGCCGCACCGGGGCCTTGCCGATCGACGTGCCCTTGGTCGTCTCCAACCATCCAGACTTCGAGCCCCTCGTCACCGCGCAGGGCATCCCCTTCCGCCACATGCCAGTGGCGCGCGAGACGCGCGGCGCCCAGGAAGGGGCGCTACAACGCCTCATCGACGAGCACGACGTTCGAGCTCGTCGTCCTGGCGCGCTACATGCAGGTGCTGTCGGAGGGCCTGTGCGCGCGCATGGCGGGACGCATCATCAACATCCATCACTCCTTCCTGCCGAGCTTCAAGGGCGCCACGCCCTATCGCCAGGCCTACGAGCGCGGCGTCAAGCTCATCGGCGCCACCGCGCATTATGTGACCAGCGACCTCGATGAGGGGCCGATCATCGAGCAGGCCGTGGAAAGGGTCCACCACGGGCTCGCGCCAGAAGACTATGTGGCGGTCGGGCGTGACATCGAGAGCGTCGTGCTGGCGCGCGCCGTCAAGTGGCATGCCGAGCGCCGAGTCCTGCGCAACGGCTCGCGCACCATCGTGTTCGCGTGAGGCCGCGGGGCTGGTTGTCGTTGACCGCCATGGCGGGCGCCAATAACGTTGCGTGCCGGTGGGCGCCGGCCAACAAGACTGGAAACGCCATGATCTACACGCAACAGCATCGCGAGCTGATGCGCTCAGTGACCAAGTTCATCGAACGCGAGATCGATCCGCACGCCGAGGAATGGGAGCAGGCCGGCATCTTTCCGGCCCACGAGCTGTTCAAGAAGATGGGCCAGGAAGGCCTGCTCGGCATCAACAAGCCCGAGAAATTCGGCGGCCAGGGCCTCGATTACTCTTACGAAGTCGCCTTCTGCGAGGCGCTCGGCGCTTCAAAGTCACCCTCGGCCAACATGGGCATCGGCGTGCAGACCGACATGGCCACCCCGGCGCTGGCGCGTCACGGCTCCGACGATTTGAGGGCCGAGTTCCTCGAGCCGTCGATTGCCGGCGACTTCGTCGCCTGCCTCGGCGTGTCGGAGGTCGGCGCCGGCTCCGACGTGGCGTCGATCAAGACGACGGCCAAGAAGGACGGCGGCGACTACGTCATCAACGGCGGCAAGATGTGGACCACCAACGGCACGCAGGCCGACTGGATGTGCCTCCTCGCCAATACCGGCGACGGGCCGGTGCATCGCAACAAGTCGCTCATCTGCATCCCGATGAAGACCAAGGGGGTGGAGATCGCCCGCAAGCTCGACAAGATGGGCATGCGCGCCTCCGACACGGCGCAGATCTTCTTCGACAATGTGCGCGTGCCGCAGCGCAACCGCATCGGCGAAGAGAACATGGGCTTCATCTACCAGATGCAGCAGTTCCAGGAGGAGCGGTTGTGGGCGGCGGCGGGCGGCTTGCGCAAGATGCAGCGCGCCATCCAGATGACCGTCGAATACACGGCCGGCCGCCAGGCCTTCGGCAAGTCAATCCTCGACAACCAGGTGGTGCATTTCCGGCTCGCCGAGCTCGAGACCAAGGTCGAGCTGCTCCGTTCCCTCGTCTATCGCGCCGTGGAGGAGTACCTCGGCGGGGCCGACGTGACGCAGCTCGCCTCGATGGCCAAGCTCACCGCTGGCCGCCTGATCCGCGAGGTCACCGACTCTGTGCCTGCAATATTGGGGCGGCATGGGCTTCATGAACGAGAGCGAGATCTCGCGCATGTACCGCGACAGCCGCCTCTCCTCCATCGGCGGCGGCGCCGACGAGATCATGCTGACCATCATCTGCAAGGGCATGGGCACGCTGCCGGGCCAGCGCAGCAACCATTGACCGGTGCATCCTGTGAGTTCGCCCCCGTTCGAGAATATCCTGGTCGCTGAGCGCGGCAGCGTGCTGCATGTGACGTTCAACCGGCCCGAGCTGAAGAACGCCCTCGGTCCCGAGATGGTTGGCGAGCTGCTCAAGGTCGTCGATCGCCTCGAGCAGGACCGCGCCATCGCGGCGGTCGTGCTGCGCGGGGCCGGCGGCACCTTCTCGTCGGGCGGCAACATCAAGGGCTTCATGGACAGCTTCTCGACGCCGAAGCCGGCCGGCGACGTGAAGGACCCGATCGCCGTCAACAACCGCCGCTTCGGCGCCTTCCTCAGCCGCTTTGACGCGCTGCCGCAGACAGTCGTGGTCGCGGTGGAGGGCGCGGCCTTCGGGGGCGGTGTCGGGCTCGCCTGCGTCGGCGACGTTACGCTCGTAACGGCCGACGCACGCTTCGCCATGACCGAAACGTCGCTCGGCGTGCCGCCCGCCCAGATCGCGCCATTCGTGGCAGCGCGAGTTGGCGTGCCGCAGGCAAGGCGGCTCGCCCTCACCGGTCACCGCTTCGACGGCCGCGAGGCCGTTCGCATCGGCCTCGCGCATATCTTGTGCGAGACCTCCGCCGACCTCGATGCGGCGCTCGCCAAGGTCATCGAGCAGATCGGTCGCTGTGCGCCCGGCGCCAGCGCGGCCACCAAGCGCATCATCCTCGACACGCTGACGGTGCCGCGCGAGACGGTGCTCGACCGGGCCTCGGACGCGTTCGCGACGTGCCTGCGCAGCGACGAGGGCCGCGAGGGGGTCAGCGCGTTTCTGGAGAAGCGCGCGCCACGCTGGGCCGAGGACGCGAAGTCGACGGGATAGGAGCCTGCCATGCGCGGCTTGATCATGGACATGCCCCTCCTCCTGTCGCGCTTTATGGAATACGCGGCGAGCGCCCATGGCGGAACGGAGATCGTGGCGCGGCAGATCGAGGGCGACGTCTTCCGCTACACCTACGCCGACGCGCACCGTCGCATGAAGCGCATGGCCAAGGCGCTCACCCGCCTCGGCATCACGCCCGGCACGCCCATCGGCACGCTTGCCTGGAACACGCACCGGCACTTCGAAATGTTCTACGCCGTGTCCGGCATGGGCGCGGTGTTGCACACGGTCAATCCGCGGCTGTTCGCCGACCAGCTCGCCTACATCATCAATCATGCCGAGGATCGGCTGTTGTTCGTCGACGCGCTCACCTTGCCGATCGCCGAGGAGCTGGCGCCGCGCCTCACCAGCGTCGACGGCTATTTCGTCATGGCGGACGCAGACCGCATGCCATCGACCAGGCTGAACAACGTCATGTGCTTCGAAGAGCTGATCGCGGCCGAGAACGGCGACGATTATGAATGGCCGTCGTTCGACGAGAACAGCGCCTCGACCATCTGCTACACGTCCGGCACGACCGGCAACCCGAAGGGCGTCGTCTATTCGCACCGCGCCAGCGTGCTGCACACGCTCCTGTTCTCCTCGTTCGAGTTCATGCCCGGCCACAAGAACGGCGTGCGCGAGGTGATGATGCCGATGGCGCCGCTGTTTCATGGCAACGGTTGGAACCTGCCGTTCCTCGCCCCCTACACCGGCGCCAAGCTCGTCCTGCCCGGCCGCAACTACGAGCCCGACAAGCTTTACGAGCTGCACGAAGGCGAAGGCGTCACCATCACGGCCGGCGTGCCGAGCTTCTGGCTCATCCTCACCGACTGGCTGGACCGCAACGGCAAGACATTCTCCAAGCTGCGCCTGACGCTTTCGTCGGGCTCGGCGCCGCCGCGCAGCCTCGTCGAGAAGCTCGAACGCGATTACGGCGTCGAGCATCTGCAATGCTGGGGCATGACGGAGGCGATCGGCGCCTCGCAGCCCTCGCTGCTGCCCGGCACGGATGGTGTCGCATTTGACGAGCGCATCGACCTGCGCATGAAGTCGGGTCGCGCCATGTTCGGCACCAAACTCAGCATCGTCGACGACGACGGCAAGGAGCTGCCGCGCGACGGCAAGACTTTCGGGCACCTACGCGTCAAGGGGCCGTGGATTTCGTCCGGCTATCTCAAGAGGGACGGTGCCCTCGACCATGAGGGCTATCTCAAGACCGGCGACATGGCGGTGCTCGACCCGGAGGGCCACGTGCTGCTCACCGACCGCTCCAAGGACGTGATCAAGTCGGGCGGCGAATGGATCAGCTCCATCCAGCTCGAGGACGCGGCCGCGAGCCACCCGGACGTGCTGCAAGCCGCCGTCATCGCCGTGCCGCATGCCAAATGGCAGGAGCGGCCGCTGCTGCTCGTGGTGCGCCGGCAAGGCGGCAAGGTGACGGCCGAGGAGCTGATGGCGCATCTCACGCCCAAGGTCGCCAAGTGGTGGCTGCCGGACGCGGTCGAGTTCCTCGACCAGTTTCCGATGACCGCGACAGGTAAGATTCACAAGCTGACACTGCGCGAGCGGTTCAAGGACTATCGCCTCGCGGGTTGAAAGGTCCGGCACCCCATGATCACGCTTTATCACTGCATGAACGCGCGCTCCTTCCGGCCGCTATGGACGCTGGAGGAGATCGGCCTCGACTACGATTTGAAGATGCTGCCGTTCCCGCCGCGCGTGCTCGCCAAGGACTATCTCGGCATCAATCCGCTCGGCACCATCCCGCTGTTCATCGACGGCGACGTGCGCATGACCGAGTCGGCCGCCATCGGCCAGTATCTGGCGACGCGCTACGGGCCGACCTCGCTCGCCGTTGATCCGGACGAGGCCGGCTATGGCGCCTATCTCAACTTCCTCTATTTCGGCGAGGCGACGCTAACCTTCCCGCAGACGCTGGTGTTCCGCTATTCGCAGCTCGAGAGCGAGGCGCGGCGGCTGCCGCAGGCGGTTGAGGACTATTCGCGCTGGTTCCTCGGGCGCGTGCGCGGCGTCGAGGCCGTCGTGGCGAGCGAGCGGTATGTTGCCGCCGGGCGCTTCACGGTGGCCGACATCTCGGTGGGCTTTGCGTTCATGTTTTCCGAGACGCTCGGGCTCTTCGCGCAACTGCCCGATGTGGTGAAGCGCTACTGGCTCCGGCTCAAGGAGCGCGATGGCTTTCAGCGCGCGCTCATGGCGCAGCAGCTCGCCGCGGTCGATCAGGGGGTCGCCGCTGCGGCAGCGACGCGAACGTGACGGCGGCGGGCGGCGACACGCGCCACGCCTCTCCCCTTGCGGAGGCCCCGCGTCGCCGCCTCACGCTGGCTCGATCCGCGCCAGGACCTGCCCCGGCGTTACCTGATCGCCGACCTTGACGGCGACCTCGCTCAACGTGCCGGCGCGCGGGGCGGGAATGGCGTGCTCCATCTTCATGGCTTCCAGCGTCAGCACCGCGTCACCGGCCGCCACGGTCGCGCCGGCCTCGAGCGCCTTGACGACGCGGCCGTTCATCGGCGCCCGCAAGGTGCCGTCGGAGCCGGATTCGGCCACCGCCTTGGCGGCGCTCTGGCGACGGCGGTCGGTGAAGACGAAATCCTGGCTGTTCACCTGCAGCCAGAGCTGATCGCCCTTCCAGGCGAAGCAGAGGGCGGCATCAGCGTCGCCGACACGCGCCGAGGCGCGTGTCGCGGGCGGCGGCGCATATCCCGTGATCCGGGTCGAAGCGCCCTCGCCTAGGAGCCGCGCACCGTCGCGGTCGATCTCGATGTGGCCCTTGCGCTCGACGCTATCGGTGCGCTCGAGCCGCCATGGCTGCGCCAGCGGCAAGCCGCTCGTCCAGCCGCGCCATTCCTCCTTCCACGTCTCGGCCTCGGGCGCCGCCGCCACCGACAGCCACGCGGCGACCGACCATGCAAGCTGATCCGGCTCGGTTACCCGCGCGGCGTTGTCGGGAAAGAATGTTTCGATGAAGGCCGTCGACACGTCGCCCCCCATGAAGGCGGGATGGCGCAGCACGCGGGCCAGAAAGGCGCGGTTGGTCGGCACCCCGAGCAACACCGTCTCGTCAAGCGCGTGCGCCAGCCTGCCGACCGCCTCGGCGCGGGTGGCGCCGTGGGCGACAAGCTTGCCAAGCATGGAATTGTAGTAGGGCGACACCGCAAGCCCGTCAGCCAGCGCGTGGTCGCAACGCGCGGATGCGGCGGGACGCCAGGCGAGAACCTCCCCGGTGCGCGGCAGAAAATCGTCAGCCGGGTCCTCGGCGCACAGCCGCACCTCGACAGCGTGGCCATTGAGCGCGATGTCCGCCTGCGTCAGCGGCAGCGCCTCGCCCCGCGCCACTCTCAACTGCCACTCGACCAAGTCGACGCCGGTGATGAGCTCGGTGACTGGATGCTCCACTTGAAGACGGGTGTTCATCTCCATGAAATAGAATCGCTTTTCACGGTCCAGCAGGAACTCGATCGTGCCGGCACCCTGATAGCCGATCTCGCGCGCCACCGAGACGGCGGCCCCGCCCATAGCGGCGCGCAGAGCCGCGTCGACCGCCGGCGACGGCGCCTCCTCGATGATCTTCTGATGGCGGCGTTGGACCGAGCAATCGCGCTCGCCGAGATGGACAACGTTGCCATGCCGGTCGGCAAACACCTGGATCTCGACGTGGCGTGGCTCCGCCACGGCGCGCTCGAGGATCAGCCGGCCGTCGCCAAAGGCCTTCTCGGCTTCCGAGCGGGCCGACTGCAAGGCGGACGCGAGCCCTTCGCGCGCCTCGACCTTGCGCATGCCGCGGCCGCCGCCGCCGGCCGACGCCTTGACCATGATAGGAAAGCCGATGCGGTCGGCCTCGGCAAGGAGATGCGCCTCGCCCTGGTCGTCGCCGTCATAGCCGGGTACAACGGGAATGCCGGCCGCCGCCATGCGGCGCCGCGCCCGAGCCTTGTCGCCCATCGCCTCAATGGCAGATGCCGGCGGTCCGACAAAGACGAGACCCGCCGCGACGACGGCCGCCGCAAAGTCTGCGTTCTCGGCCAGGAAGCCGTAGCCCGGATGGACCGCGTCGGCGCCGCTCTTCCGTGCCGCGGAGATGAGCTTGTCGATGACGAGATAGGACTCGGCCGGCGTCAGTCCGCCGATGGGCACGGCGGCATCGCAGGCTGCCACGTGCGGGTTTAGGCGGTCGGCGTCGGAATAGACCGCCACGGTCATGATGCCGAGCCGGCGCGCCGTCCGCGCCACGCGGACGGCGATCTCGCCGCGGTTGGCGATCAGCAGCGTGGTCAGCGGCCGCGTCGGCCGCGTCGCATCGCGCACGGCTGCCGATGGCGCAACGGAACGGGACTCATTCATTGCCGCGCCACGCCGAAATTGAGCGGCTTTACCTTGCGGCGCCGCCCAGCCAGACACACCGACAGCGCCATGCCGATGACGGCGCGGGTATCGCGCGGATCGATGACGCCATCGTCGAGGACGGCACCGGACAAATAGAAGGCCGACATCTGCCGCTCGAAGGTGGCCACGATGCGCTCGCGCAATTTGGCGATGGCCTCCGTGTCGACTGCCTCGCCGCGCGCCTTGGCGCCCTCCTCCATGACGATGGCCATGGTGAGCGCCGCCTGCTCGGGACCCATGACGGCGGTGAGCGCGTTCGGCCACGCGAACAGGAAATCCGGCGAGAAGCCGCGGCCGCACATGCCGTAGTTGCCGGCCCCATAGGAGGCGCCGCACATGATGGTGATCTGCGGCACGGACGCGTTGGCGACCGCCTGGATCATCTTGGAGCCGTGCTTGATCATGCCGGCGCGCTCGGACACGACGCCCACGATGTAGCCGGTGGTGTTCTGCAGATAGACGAGCGGCAGGTCGGCCTGGCAGCAAGCCTGGATGAAGTGCGTCGCCTTGGTGGAGCCGTCGGGATCGAGGGGCCCGTTGTTGGTGACGATGCCCACCGGCATGCCGCAGATTCTCGCGTGCAGGCAGAGCGTCGCTGGGCCGTAGAGCGGCTTGAACTCGAGGAACTCGGAGGCATCGGCGATACGGGCGACGATCTCGCGCATGTCGACGGGCTTCTTGCCGTCCTTGGGCATGATGGCGAGGAGATCCTCGGGGTCATAGAGCGGCGGCGGTCCGGCAGGCGGCGGATCGCCCTCCCAGCCGAGATTGGCCACGAGCTCGCGCACCAGGCGAACGCCGTCGACATCGTCCTCGGCGAGATACTCGGCCGTTCCCGAGACGGTGGCGTGCATCAAGGCGCCGCCGAGCTCCTCGTCGGTGGCGATCTCGCCGGTGGCCGCCTTGAGGAGCGGCGGCCCGGCCAGGAAGGCCTTGGCGCGGTTGCGCACCATGACGACATAGTCGGCAAGGCCGGTCATGTAGGCGCCGCCCGCCGTCGAAGAGCCGTGGGTGAGCGCGATTACCGGCAGGCCGGCCGCCGACAGACGCGCCAGGCCCGCGAACAGCCCGCCGCCTTCGACGAAGCCCTCGACCCGATAGCCGAGCAGGTTGGCGCCGGCTGACTCGACCAGATGGATGAATGGCAGCTTGCCTGCGAGCGCGATGGCCTGCAGGCGTTTGAACTTGTCGCCGCCGCCCGGCTGCGCGGCGCCGGCCGCGATGCCGGCGTCGTCGGCGGTGACGAGGCAGCGCACTCCCGACACGTAACCGATCCCCGAGATGCTGGAGCAGCCGGGGACGGATTTCTGCGGGTCGGCGTTGTCGCGCAGATAGCCGGCGAGCGCCATGAGGTCGAGAAAGGCGCGCCCGCGTCGAGCAGCAGCGCCAGGCGCTGGCGCGGCAGGAGCTGGCCGCGCTTCTCGAAACGCGGGCCTGAACGCGCCGAAGCGTCGCGGGCGCGCGCCTGCAAGGCGCGCAGCTCGCTGACGCCGGCCAGCATATGGGCTCGGTTCTCGTCATAGGCGGCGCCGGCGGCGACGAAGCGCGACTGGAACTGGGGCACGGTCGGAACTCCAACGGTGGGTCCAGCATGCAGCCATTTGGAAGGAGGCGCCAGGCGGTTGTCATTGCCGGCCGAACGGGCAAAGGCCGCGAGGGGACGGGAAACCAGCGCGAGGAACAGAGAATAACTGGGCCCCCTTGCTTCGCCTCGCGCGGATCGCCGAGCGGGACGCCGCACACGATCGTGCACTGCGCGCGATTTACAGCCGAAATCAACTCCGCTATTGCCGTGGACCAGGCGGCGCAAGACCGCGAAGCATATGGGGGCGAAACTGGCGACCTTCCTGCAATTGACGCTGAACGGGCTTGCGGTCGGCTGCATTTACGGCCTGGTCGCGCTCGGCTTCGTGCTGATCTACAAGGCCACCGAGCTCGTCAATTTCGCCCAAGGCGACCTTCTGATGCTGGGCGCCTTCGTGGCCTACATGGCCGTCGTCCTGTGGGGTCTCGACTACTGGACGAGCTTCCTCATCGCCGCACTCGTGGTGGCGGCCTTCGGCGCCCTACTCGACATGACCGTGTTGCGGCGGGTGATCGGCCAGCCGCAGTTCGCCGTGGTGATGCTCACCATCGGGCTCGGCGCCATGTTCCGCACCTTCGCCAGCGTCACCTGGGGGTCGGAAATCTATACGCTGCCAACGCCTTTCTCGGGTGTCACCAACATCGCCGGGGTGACGCTCAGCCACCAATATCTGTCGATCGTCGCCGGCACGCTGATCCTGTGCACCGTGCTCTATGCGTTCTTCACGCATACGCGCGTCGGCATCGCCATGCAGGCGACATCACAAAACCAGCTCGCCGCCTACTATATGGGAATACCGGTCAAGACGATCTTCTCGCTGGTGTGGGCGATCTCGGCCGGGGTGGCGACGGCGGCCGGCGTCCTCCTGGCGCCAGTGACGCTGATCGATACCAATATGGGGCTCGCCGTCGCGCTCAAGGCCTTCGCAGCGGCGGTGCTGGGCGGTTTCGGCTCCATCCCCGGCGCCCTGGTCGGCGGCATCACGATCGGCCTGATCGAGCTTTACGGCGGCGCCACGCTGCCGGAGGGCTTCAAGGATACGGCACCGTATATCGTGCTCCTGGTCATGCTCGCGGTGCGCCCGCAGGGCCTGTTCGGGACGCCCGGCCGCAAGAAGGTGTAGGGGCAAGCGATGCGTTTCCTGTTCAAGACCGCCTACGAGCAGGACATCCGCCTCTTCCGCGACCGCATCAGCGCCCTCTGGTACGGCGTCCTTGCCATCGGCGTCCTCGTGCTTCCGGCGCTGCTGTCGGGCTACTATGTGGGCGAGATCACCTGGGTTTTCATCTACGGCATCTGCGGCGTCTCGCTCATGGTGCTGGTGGGCTATACCGGGCTCGTGTCGCTCGGCCACGCCGCCTTCCTCGGCATCGGCGCCTATGCGCACGCCTACTTTCTCCAGCATGGCATGCCTTGGGTGGCGTCCGTCGTGCTGGCCACGCTGATCACCACGGCCTGCGGCATCATCGTCGGCTTGCCGGCGTTGCGCATGACCGGCATCTACCTCGCCATCGCCACCCTAGCGTTCTCGGTCATCCTCCAGGAGGTTTTCACGCGTTGGGAGTCGGTGACGCACGGGTTCGCCGGCATGGCCGTCGAGAAACCCGTCATTTTCGGCTATGCATTCACCGGCAACACCTCGTTCTACTATCTGTGCGCGGGCGTGCTGGTCCTGACCCTGTGGCTGACCGGCAATCTCTTGCGCTCGCCTACCGGCCGGGCCTGGATCGCCATTCGCGACAGCGAGATCGCCGCGCAGTCGATGGGCGTGAACCTGGCGATCTACAAGACCATCGCTTTCGCCTACTCGGCGGCGTTGATGGGATTGGCGGGCGCGCTATTCGCCCACAAGATCGCCTATCTGGCGCCCGATATTTTCAGCATTCTGCTGTCGATCCAACTCTTGCTCCTGGTCATCGTCGGAGGCCTCGGGTCGCTGCACGGCGCCGTGCTCGGCGCGATCTTCGTCGCGCTCCTGCCGCCGATCATCGCCATCCTGCGCGACGCGATCCCAGCGACGCTCTCCGACTTCGCGACCGCCACCGGCATCAGCCTCATTGGCATGATGGGCAACGGCATCGGCGCATTCCTGAAGAAGCCCGGCGTCGAGGCCGGTATTTTCGGCCTGATTCTGGTGCTGGTCATCCTGCTCGAGCCGCTCGGCATGTACGGCCGCTGGATGAAGATCAGGATCTTCTTCTCGACCTTCCCCATGTACAAGCGCGACACCTTCAAGCGCCAGAAGACCTACATGAAGTCGGAGCGCCTCAGGTGACCTTGTTCGAGGCGGACAATCTCTCCATCAATTTCGGCGGCATCCGCGCCGTCGACGACGTGAGCTTCTCGGTCCGCAAGGGCGAGGTCTTCACCATCATCGGCCCCAACGGCGCGGGTAAGACGACCATCTTCAACCTGGTGAGCCGCATTTACGACCCGACCGCGGGCCGCCTGCTGTTCGAGGGCCATGACATCACCAGCGTGCCGCCGCACCGCATCGCCGCCCTCGGCATCGCGCGGACCTTCCAGAACATCGAGCTGTTCGAGCACGCCACCCTGTTGCAGAACCTGCTCCTGGCGCGGCACGCCCACAAGAAGTCGAACTTCTTCGCCGAGCTGCTCTTCCTGCCGTCGGTACGGCGGATGGAGATCGAGGACCGCGAGGCGGTCGAGAAGGTGATCGATTTCCTCGATCTGCAGCAGCATCGCGACTCGTTCATCGTCAACCTGCCGTACGGGGTGCGCAAGGTCGCCGAGCTGGCGCGGGCGCTGTGCACCGACCCCAAGCTGCTGCTCCTCGATGAGCCCTCCTCCGGCCTCAACGTCGAGGAGACGGACGACATGGCGTTCTGGATCGAGGATATCCGCGGCCTCTTGGGCATCACCGTGCTGATGGTCGAGCACGACATGAAGCTCGTGTCGGCCGTGTCGGACCGCGTCCTGGCGCTGAATTACGGCCGCCCGCTGGCAACCGGCACGCCGCAGGAGGTGCAGAGCCACCCCGAGGTCGTCCGCGCCTATCTGGGAGGTTGAGCGCCATGGCCGAGCCCATCCTCAAAGTCAGCAACGTCGAGACTTACTACGGGCCGATCATGGCCATCCGGGGCATTTCCTTCGACGTGCCGCAAGGCGGGATCGTCACCATCCTGGGCGCCAACGGCGCCGGCAAGACGACCGTGCTGAAGACCATCTCGGGCGTCATGGACCCGCAAAAGGGCAGCGTCGTGTTCGAGGGCCGCCAGATCCAGCGCATGGACCCGGACAAGGTGATGCGCCTCGGCATCAGCCACGTGCCGGAGGGCCGCGAGGTCTTCCCGTTCCTCAGCGTGCGCGAGAATTTGCGCATGGGCGCCTATACGCGCCGCGACGCCGACGGCGTGGCCGAGGATCTCGCCGCCGTGTTCGGCTATTTCCCGGTCCTCGAGGAGCGGGCCGAGCAGCGGGCCGGCTCGTTGTCGGGCGGCGAGCAGCAGATGCTGTCGATCAGCCGGGCCCTGATGGCGCGGCCGCGCCTCATGCTCCTCGACGAGCCGTCGCTCGGCCTCGCGCCGAAGCTGGTGAAGGAGATTTTCGACATCATCGTGCGCATCAATCGCGAGCGCAACGTCACCATCCTGCTGGTGGAGCAGAATGCCAACATGGCGCTGCAGGTTGCCGATTTTGGCTACGTGCTGGAGGTGGGGCGCATCGTCATGGCCGACACGTGCGCGCGCCTATTGGAGAAGGACGACATCAAGGAGTTCTATCTCGGGGTCAAGGAAGAGAGCGCGCGCGGGCGCCGCCGCTGGAAGAAGCGCAAGACCTGGCGCTAGGCCGTGGCCGGTTAACCAGGCTCCTAGCTGTTTGATTTTGCGTATGATCTCAACCGAAAACCGCAGACTTTTCGGCGTCATGCGCTAGTATGGGAGAAGGCCGAGGGCGTCCCGACACAGAAGAAGCGCCCCAGAGGAGACGACGAAGCATGAATATCGAAGTCCGGTCCGTTGCGGCCGCGCCCATCGAAATCGAGGGCTGCGACACCATCCCGAAGTTGTTCGACTACCAGGTACGCAACCGCGGCGAGAGGACCGCCTTTCGCGAGAAGCGCCTCGGCATCTGGCGGGCCACGTCGTGGAAGGAGTACGGCGACTTCGCCAAGTGGACCGGGCTTGGCCTCGTCAGCCTGGGCCTGCAGCGGGGCGAAGTGGTCTCGATCATGGCCGAGACGACCCCCGAATGGCTCTATGCCGATATGGGCACCATGGGGGCGGGCGGCGTCTCCAACGGCATCTATCCCACCGACTCGGCCAAGCAGGTCGAGTACATCCTCAACGACAGCCGCTCCCGCTTTCTGTTCGTCGAGAACGAGGAGCAGCTCGACAAGCACCTCGAGGTGCGCGAGCGCTGCCCCCAGGTCCGCAAGGTCATCCTGTTCGACACGGAAGGGCTCACCGCCTTCCGCGACCCGCAGGTGCTGACGCTCGACGAGCTCATGACGCTCGGCCGCAACCACGACGCCGCCAATCCGGGGCTCTGGGAGAAGCTGGTCGGCGGCTCGAAGACGGAGGAGCTGGCGCTGCTCGTCTACACGTCCGGCACGACGGGTCCGCCCAAGGGCGCCATGCTGTCCCACCGCAACGTCCTTTTCCAGCTCGGCAATGCCGACGCCTTCATCCCGATGCGGGAGGGGTCCGAGCAGCTCGCCTTCCTGCCGCTCTGCCATATTGCCGAGCGCACCTTCACCGTGTTCCTGCCGCTGCGTTCGGGGGCCATCGCCAATTTCGCCGAAAGCATCGAGACGGTGCCCGACAACGTGCGCGAGGTGGCGCCCACCGTGTTCTTCGCGGTGCCGCGCATCTGGGAGCGCTTCTATTCGAGCATCGCCATTCGCATGAAGGAGGCGACCTGGATCGGCCGCCTCGCCTATGGCTGGGCGATGCGCATCGGCCTCAAGGTCGCGGAGACCCGGCTGGCGGACCGCAAGCCCTCCGCGCTGCTTTCGCTGATGTTCGGTGTCGCGAACTATCTCGTGCTCGACAACATCAAGCGCGCCATCGGCATGCACCGTGTCGTCTATGCCGGCACGGGGGCGGCGCCGATCGCACCCGACCTGATCAAGTGGTACCGCGCGCTCGGCATCGACATGCGCGAGCTCTATGGCCAGACCGAGAACTGCGGCACCGCCACCGCCATGCCGGATCGCATTAAGCTCGGCACGGTGGGGGTTACAGCGCCGCACACCGAGCTCAAGATCTCGCCGGAGGGCGAGATCCTGCTGCGCGGGCCGCACGTGTTCATGGGCTACTACAATCAGCCGACCAAGACGGCCGAGACGTTGCGCGACGGCTGGCTGCACACCGGCGACGTGGGCTATCTCGACAACGAGGGCTACCTGAAGATCACCGATCGGATGAAGGACATCATCATCACGGCTGGCGGCAAGAACATCACGCCCTCGGAGTTCGAGAACCAGCTCAAGTTCTCGCCCTATGTGTCCGACGCAGTGGTGATCGGCGACCAGCGCAAGTTTTTGAGCTGCCTGGTGATGATCGACTATGACAACGTCGCCAAGCATGCCCAGGACATGAACGTGCCCTTCACCGACTTTGCCTCGCTGTGCCGGGCGCGCGAGGTGCAGGATCTGATCTGGTCGGAAATCGAGAAGGTCAACAAGGGCTTCGCGCGCGTCGAGACGATCAAGAAGTTCCGGTTGATCGAGTATCAACTCACCGCCGAAGACGACGAGCTGACGCCGACCATGAAGCTGAAGCGTAAGTTCGTGAACGAGAAGTACAAGGGATTGATCGACAGCATGTATGCCGAGGCTGCCTAGCGCCATCCCGCGCGAGGCCCGACATCCGCGCCACGAGGCTCCGTAACCGCCCGAACCGGGCTGCTCTCCATGGGAGGAGAAAGACGATGTATCGAAAATTCGCAGTGCTTGCTGCCGCCGCTTTGGTGGCTGTCGCGACGGGAGCGTCGGCGCAGACGCGCGGCGTCACCAAGACCGACATCACGCTCGGCATGCACACCGACCTGTCGGGCGTGGCGGCGACCTACGGCGTCTCCTCGTCCAACGCGGTGAAGATGCGCTTCGACGAGATCAACGCGGCCGGCGGCATCAATGGCCGCAAGATCAACGTGATCATCGAGGATCAGGGTTACCAGGTGCCCAAGGCCGTGCAGGCCTGCAGCAAGCTCATCAACCGCGACAACGTCTTCGCGTTCGTGGCGCCGCTCGGCACGCCCATGAACAACGCCTGCTTCAAGGACCAGTTCGCGGCCAGCGTGCCGAACCTGTTCCCACTCTCGGCAGCGCGCTCGATGTACGAGCCCTATGAACGCCTGAAGTTCTACGGGGCTGCCTCCTACGTCGACCAGATCCGCTCCGCCGTGAACTACTTCGTCAAGGAGAAGGGCAAGAAGGCGGTGTGCGTCATGTATCAGGACACCGATTTCGGCAAGGAAATCGTCGTCGGCGGGGAGATTCAGACGAAGCAGCTCGGCATCAAGCTCGTCGAGACGGCGGCCCATAAGCCAACCGACCAGGACTTCACGGCCTCGCTCACCAAGCTCAAGGGCGCCGGCTGCGACCTCATCCTGATGGGCACCATCGTGCGCGACTCCATCGTCCCCTATGTGACGGCCCGCAAGATGGGCTGGACCGACGTGGAATTCGTCGGCTCGGCCGCCGTCTATGACAGCGTGGTCGGCGCCGCCCAAGGCATGGAGGGCTTCTACGGCATGGGCCTGACTGAGATGCCGTACGCCGACAGCTCGTTGGAAACGGTCCGCAAGTTCGTGGCCGACTACAAGGCCAAGTACAACGTCGATCCGAATATCGGCGCGGTCTACGGCTATGTGGCGGCCGACCTCACGGCCACCGGGCTGAAGAATGCCGGACCGGACCTGACGGTCGACAGCTTGGTCAAGGGCATGGAGTCGATCAAGAACTACAAGGACATCTTCAACGGCCCGGCGGTCAATTTCGGCCCCAACATCCGGCAGGGCGCCAACTCGTCGTTCCTCGCCGTGGTGAAGGGCGGCCGCTGGACGCGCGTTACCGAGCCGCTCGGCTTCTAGGCGGCTTGTCCCAGAAAGGTGCGCGCGGTCGAGCAAGACCGCGCGCATCTCAAGCATACACGCATTCGGCGGAGCCTCCTCGGCCCGACCTGAGTCGACGAGGCTCTTGAGCCCGCCCGCGAACGGGGCCGCCTTCCAGGGAGGACCAACGATGCGCCAAACCTTTGCGATATTGGCGGCCGCCGCTTTGGTGACGGTCGCGACGGGAGCGTCGGCGCAGACGCGCGGCATTACCAAGACCGAGATCGTCGTCGGAATGCACACCGACCTGTCGGGCGTCGGGGCAACCTACGGCGTCTCCTCGTCGAACGCGGTCAAGATGCGCTTCGACGAGATCAACGCGGCCGGCGGCATCCATGGCCGCAAGGTCAACGTGGTGGTCGAGGATCACGGCTATCAGGTGCCGAAGGCGGTGCAGGCCTGCAGCAAGCTGATCAACCGCGACAACGTGTTTGCCTTCGTGGCGCCCGCCGGCACGCCGATGAACAACGCCTGCTTCAAGGACCAGTTCGCGGCCGGCGTGCCCAACCTGTTCCCGCTGTCGGCGGCGCGCTCCATGTACGAGCCCTATGAGCGGCTGAAGTTCTACGGTGCTGCCTCCTACGTCGACCAGATCCGCTCCGCCGTGACCTACTTCGTCAGGGAGAAGGGCAAGAAGGCGGTGTGCGCCATGTATCAGGACACCGACTTCGGCAAGGAGATTCTCGCGGGGCGCGAGCTGCAGACCAAGCAGCTCGGCATCAAGCTCGTCGAGACGGCAGCCCACAAGCCGACCGACCAGGATTTCACCGCGGCCATCACCAAGCTCAAGGCGGCCGGGTGCGACCTAATCCTGATGGGCACCATCGTGCGCGACTCCATCGTCCCCTATGTGACGGCCCGCAAGATGGGCTGGACTGACGTCGACTTCGTCGGCTCGGCGGCAGTCTACGACAGCGTCGTCGGCGCTGCGCAGGGCATGGAGGGCTTCTACGGCATGGGTCTGACCGAGATGCCCTACGCCGACAGCGCGGTGGAGAGCGTCCGCAAGTTCGTGGCCGACTACAAGGCCAAGTACAACGTCGATCCCAATATCGGCGCCGTCTACGGCTATGTGGCGGCCGACCTCACCGCCGTGGGCCTGAAGAATGCCGGTCCCGACCTCACCCTCGACAGCTTCGTCAAGGGCATGGAGGCCATCAAGGGCTACAAGGACATCTTCAATGGACCGGAGGCCAATTTCGGTCCCAACATCCGGCAGGGAGCCAATTCGTCGTTCCTTGCCGTGGTGAAGGGCGGCCGCTGGACGCGGGTCACGCAGCCGCTCGGCTTCTAGATTCCAAGAGCAAGGTGCGTACGGTCGCAACCGCGCGCATCGGTTCGCCTCCAAGGTCCGCCCCAGCCGAACGAGGCGCTCAAGCTGCCCGTGCCTGAACGGGGTTGCTGTGGAGGGAGGAGAAGGATGCGCAAGTCCTTTACGATGCTGGCGGCCGCCGCGCTGGTGACGGTCGCGACGGGAGCGTCGGCGCAGACGCGCGGCGTCACCAAGACCGAGATCGTGCTCGGCATGCCGACCGACCTGTCGGGCGTGACGGCGACGGGCGGCGTCTCCTCCGCCAATGCGGTGAAGATGCGCTTCGAGGAGGCCAACGCCGCCGGTGGCATCCATGGCCGCAAGATCAACGTCATCGTCGAAGACCACGGCTACCAGGTGCCCAAGGCCGTGCAGGCCTGCAGCAAGCTGATCAACCGCGACAACGTCTTCGCGTTCGTGGGGGCGCTCGGCACGCCGATGAACAATGCCTGCTTCAAGGACCAGTTCGCGGCCGGCGTGCCTAACCTGTTCCCGCTGTCGGCGGCCCGCTCGATGTATGAGCCGTTCGAGCGGCTCAAGTTCTATGGCGCGGCCACCTATGTCGATCAGATCCGCTCGGCCGTGAACCACTTCGTCAAGGAGAAGGGCAAGAAGTCTCTTTGCGTGATGTACCAGGACACCGACTTCGGCAAGGAGATCGTGGTCGGGGCCGAGCTGCAGACGAAGCAGCTCGGCATCAAGATCGTCGAGATGGCGGCCCACAAGCCGACCGACCAGGATTTCACCGCCTCGCTCACCAAGCTGAGAGCGGCCGGCTGCGACCTCATCCTGATGGGCACCATCGTGCGCGACTCGATCGTTCCCTACACGACGGCGCGCAACATGGGCTGGACTGACGTCGACTTCGTCGGCTCGGCTGCCGTCTATGACGGCGTGGTGGGCGCCGCGCCGGGGATGGACGGGTTCTACGGCATGGGCCTCACCGAGATCCCTTATGCCGACAGCCCGATCGAGAGCGTGCGCAAGTTCGTGGCCGCCTACAAGGCGAAGTACAACGCTGATCCCAATCTCGGGGCGGTCTATGGCTACGTGGCGGCCGACCTTACCGTCGCCGGCCTGACGAATGCCGGCCCCGACTTGACGCTCGACAGCTTCATCAAGGGGCTGGAGTCGATCCGCGGCTACAAGGACGTCTTCAACGGCCCCGAGATCAATTTCAGCGCGACGAGCCGGCAAGGCGCCAACTCGTCGTTCCTCGCCGTTGTGAAGGGCGGCCGCTGGACGCGCGTCACGCAGCCCTTGGGTTTCTAGCGCGCTACGGCGCCTTGACCTGCGGCGGCAGCGGTTTTTCCCGCGCCGCCAGCACCCGCCGCAGCCGGTCGGGATAGTCGCTGATGATGCCGTCGACGCCGGCATCGATGAGGCGATCCATGTCGGCCGGATCGTTGACCGTCCAGGGCACGACCTTGAGGCCGAGCCCCTTTGCCTCCTTCAAGGTCTCGGGCGTCAGATTGCGGAAGGCGGGCGACCACACGGCGCAGCCGGCGGCAGCGACGAGGCGCGGCACCGAGCCGTCATAGTCGTCCACATCGAGGCCGGCAGTCCATGGCGACGGCCCCGGCCTGCCGCGCTCGATCGTGTCGAAGCGCGGGCTCTCGACGCTGAGGCACACGCGGGTGATCTCCGGGGCGATGCGGCGCAGGGTGGCGAGCGTGCGCCAGTCGAAGGACTGCACCATGGCGCGCTCGGTGAGGCCGGCGTTGCGGATGGCGGCCGCCAACACCGACGCGAAGGTTTCGGGGTCGGCCGTCTCCTCGGGCGCTTGTGGCGTAAGCTTGGTCTCGATGTTGAAGCGCACATGGTCGGCCTTGGCGTCACGTACCATGGCGAAGAGCTCCGTGAGCGCCGGGACGCGCGTGCCATCGACCGCCTGCTGCTCGCGGAACGTCCCGGCATAGTTCGTGCCGGGCTTCAAGCGGCCGACATCGTATGTCCTGAGCTCATCGAAGCGCAGCCAGCGCAGCGGCGGCCCCCTGCCCTCGAGAAAGCGGCCGTCCGGGCCGCGCGTCGTGTCCGGATTGAGCGTCGGGTCGTGATGGACGACAAGGACGCCGTCCCGTGTCATGCCGACATCGAGCTCGAGCGTGGTGACGCCGACGGCCAGGGCCGCCCTGAAGGCCGGCAGCGTGTTCTCGGGCATGAGGCCGCGGGCGCCGCGATGCCCCTCGAGGTCGAAGGCAGCCGCCGGCGCGGCCAAGAGCACGAGAGCGGAAAGGAGGATTGCGAGCCGACAGGTGAATCGGGCGGTAAGCTTCATGCCCTAACGATAGCAGAGATCGCCGGGCCTGCCTTCCACCATGACCTCTTCACGCTTCGTCCTCTCTGCCATCGACCCCGCCATCGGCTGTCCCTCGTTCGAGGCCGCCTTCCAGGCGGAGCCGGCGCAGCTTGCGGCGCTGCTTGACATCGACGCCGAGGAGGATCCCGCGTTCGAGGGATCGTATCCCCTCGATGAGGTTGACGTGCAGCGCCTCCGCGACGCGTTCGCCGTAGATTTCGACGCCGCAGGCTTCCCGGTGTGGCTGCGCCGCTGCCGCGGTGCACCCACCGTCCCCTACCTCATCCACACCGGCATCGAACTTTTCCTCATGCTCGACGGCCGCAAGCCGCTCGCCAGGTTCACGGAAGTGCATCCCACAGAGTGGCGCGATCCGCAGGTCGACAGTTTCGCGCCCTATGTTGCCAAGGGCCTGTTCACCGAGCGCATCTTCGACGAGCGCTTCACCGAACCGCACCGAACCCAAACGAGGCCCACCATCGGGGGCGTGCGCACGATCTACTTTGCGGCGCGCGGTGAGGAATGGCGCATCGACGCCGCCATCCTCCTCGGCGAAACGCTCCGGAAGGCCAAGGCGAAGTGGAACGAGGCGTTCGAGCGCATGGAAGGATCGTTGCTGGGCTACTCCGATCGGGAGAACGACTGGCACGTCGAGAATTCCTATCGGCCGTGGATGCGGGAAGCGGAACCGCAGTGGAATGCCGCCGACTGAGCAACTACGCCGCCCGCATGGCGGCGGCCGACCGGAACGGCGGACGCCAGCGCGCTCCAACTCCTTGCCCACTTCACTACAATTTTCTGCAATTGCAAAACGGCCCTCTCAGCCCTCCGCGCTAGGCTTCCCCCAATCGTGTGGGAGCACCCGATGGCCATCTTTGCCTGTTCGTTCTGCAGCAAGACGCAACACGAGGTGCGCCGCATCATCGCCGGCGCCGGGGCTTTCATCTGCAACGAGTGCGTCCACCTGTGCGTGGAGACGATGGCGCGCGACGGGCATGGCTCGAAGAAGGCTCAGGATTGGCTGAAACAGCACCCGCAACTCGCCGAGGAACGCGCGAGCCGACCGAGGACCTGAGCGGCGGGGCGGGGAGAAAATTCCGCACCAGGCCAGGTTTCACGTCTTCTCCATCGCACACGGTAGCGGATGCTGGTGGTCGCGCGCGAACGCCATCACTTCCCGGACCTTGGCCTCGGCTAGCTCGTAAGGAAAGCTTCCGCATTCAGCCGTGCCTTCCTGATGCACGCGCAGCATGATCGCGATGGCCTCGTCTCGGGTCCTGTCGAAATAGGTCTGGATGAGCGCTGCATCGAGTATTGCCTGCGGCGAGAATAAGGCACGACCTCCCGCTCACATTAACGACGCTGCATACAATCGATTGTGACGTGGTGACCGCTCGCTAACCTATCGCGGGCTATGGGTCGGCGGGCTGCAGCAGCCGTGCGGGCGGGGGGCCAGCCAGATGCACGCTGTTTCTCGCTTCATGAAGGACGCGGCAGGCGCTGCCGCCATCGAGTACGGCCTGGCGGGGGCGCTCATTGCCATCGCCATTGTGGCGGCGATCGCCGGCGCCGGCGGCAATCTCGGGGCGGCGCTCGACAACATCTTTGCCGGGAGCTTCCCCAGCTCCGTCGTCCAGAAGCCGGAAAAGCCGAAGCCGTAGATCAGGGTGTCATTCCGGCCGAGCGAGCGAGGGCCCGTCCAATTCTCGTCATGGCCGGCCTTGTGCTGGCCATCCACGCCTCTTCGGGCGCAACCAAAGGCGTGGATGCGCGGGACAAGCCCACGCATGACGGAGGTGTGGGACTGCCCGCTCTCCTATTCCCCCCGCCCCTCGCGGATGCGGCGCGTGCCGTGGATCACCGGCTTCTCCGGGTCCATGACGAAGCGGATGCGCGGCAGGTCGGTGTCGCAAACCGTCACCGTCGCCATGATCGGGTTGAGCATCCTGAGATGGCCGGCATTCCAGGCGCCCGCATCGAGAAGCTTCACCTCCGGGCGGCCGCGCTCGGCCTTGTGGAAGGTGTGGCGCGGATCGACCTGGACGATGAGCGGCTCGGTCTTGCCGTCGAGGGGCGCCTTGGCGAGGGTGATCCAGTTGATGTACTGCACGTCGCCGCCGGAGATCGGTTCCGGATCGGCGAGCGCGCAATCGAGGATCTGTTTGCCGTCGCGCTCGACGGTCGCCATGATGCGGTCGTGGCGCCGCTTCAGCGCGACCTTGCCGGCGACCACCGGCAGGCCCCAGCGGTCACGCAGCGCCGTTGCCGCCTCCGCCGTGCTCGCCACGGCGCCGAGCACTAGGCCGCGCGGATGCGCGCCCGCACGGCTGCCGAGGCGCAACGCCGCAAGCGTGAACTCGCCGACCGGGCTTTCCGGATAGTGCGTCACGGCGATGACCGCATAGGCGGGCACCGAGGGATGCACGGCCTTCGGCAGCAGCATCTGGGTGTCGAACGGCACCTCGAACAGCAGCTGCAGGATCTCCGCCTGCGGCAGCTGCCAGGCTTCGGTGTCGAGGTTGGGCATGGCCGGCAGCCTGGCGGCCACCGGCTTCAGATCGAGGGTTCCGAAAAACGGCATCAGGCCACCTTCGCGGTCGGCTGCGCGGCCGCGCCCTTCTGGAACACCGGCATGACCTCCTTGGCGAAGAGCTTGAGACTCGCCAGCACGTCGGCCTGCGGGATCGTCTCGTTGGCGTTGAGCAGGAAGTTGATGCGGTCGGCGCCGGCCAACTCCCAGCCCTTGATGGCGCGAATGACGCGCTGCGGCCCGCCCATCGCCAGGCCCTCGCCGACCTGCTCGTTGGCGTCCGGCCCTACCGCCTGGCGGCGCAGCTGCGGCAGCAGGCCGAGGGATTGATAGGAGCGCGAGGAATAGACCTCGCGGGCCGAGATGAGCTGGCTCGCAAGATAGTTGAAGGTGTTGGCCATGCGCCGGCCGGTCTCGAGGCCAACCTTCTCGTCCTCGTGGCAGTAGAGGAAGTTCACGGTGTTGACCTGCTCGTTGACGAAGGAGCCGACCGGATCGCAAAGCTGGATGCGCCGGCGATACTCGGCAATGCGCTTCTCCTGCTCGGCATACTGGCCGAAGGTGAGGCCGAGGCTGCCGAGGCCGCGGTCGGCGGCGTCGAGCTCGGTGCCGGGGCTCGTCACCGCGACCCACATGGGCGGATGCGGGCGCTGATACACCTTCGGCAGGATGGTGCGCTCCGGCATGGACCAGAACTCGCCCTCGTAGGAGAAGCGCTCCTCCGTCCACATCTTGGGCAGGCAGCGCACGAACTCGTCCCACGACTTCTTGGTAATGTCGGGGCTGGCGTTGAAGCCGCCGAGCTCAGTCCAGGTGGCGGAGCGGCCGGTGCCGACCTCGAGGCGGCCGCCCGACAGGATGTCGAGGGTGGCGGTGCGTTCGGCAATGCGGATCGGATGGTTGAACTGCGGCACGCAAACGACGATGCCGTGGCCGACGCGGATGTTCTTCGTCGTCATGGCACAGGCGGTGAGGAACAGGTCGGGCGAGGAGCAGTGCGAATATTCCTCGAGAAAGTGGTGCTCCACGGCCCAGACCTGGTCAAAGCCGAGCTGATCGGCGAGCTGCACCTGCTCGAGGCAATTGTTGTAGACGGTGCGCTCCGTCTCGCGGCTCCAGGGGCGCGGCACCGAGATTTCGTAGAACAGGCCGAACTTCATGGCGCATCTCCCGAGCTGACATTATTGCGGCTTGGACCAAGACTAATGGCTTCGCCCCGGATGCGGCAAGCGCATCGAAAAGCCGGGCGGGCCCGGTAGGCATGCTTGCGCCGCAGGCGCGGGACGCAGGCAAGACCAGACCCTAGCGCACTTGACGGCCGCCGCCATCGTACGGTCATCATATGACCCAGCAAAGCAAAGTCGGCGCTGGCCGGTATGTGGGTGAGGCAATCAACAAGGAGGCTCCGATGCGAGCGTCAATGAGAGCGTCGGTGAGAGCGTCGGTGAGAGCGTCGGTGAGGACGTTGGTGGCAGCGGCGGTGCTGGGCGCGTTCACGGGCGGCGCGGCCGCCCAGGAGAAACTGACCATCTGGTGGTCCAAGGGCTTCTACAAGGCGGAGGACGACGCGTTGCTCGAAGCGGTGAAGAAGTTCGAGCAGAAGACCGGCGTCAAGATCGACCTGTCGCAATATGCCCCGCAGGACATGGTGCCCAAGACCGTTGCCGGGCTCGATTCCGGCTCGCCGCCCGACGTGGCCTATGCCGACGTGTACGATTTCCAGGTGGCCAGCAAATGGGCCTACGAAGGACGGCTCGAGGATATCAGCGACATCATCACGCCGCTGAAGGGCCAGTTCGCGCCCAACACGGTGGAGACGACCTTCCTCTACAACGACAAGACGAAGAAGACCGCCTATTTCGCCTTCCCGATGAAGCAACAGACCATGCACATCGAGTACTGGGTCGACATGCTCGAGGCGGCGGGCTTCAAGGAGAGCGACATCCCGAAGGGCTGGAAGGACTATTGGGCCTTCTGGTGCGACAAGGTGCAGCCCGCCTCCCGTAAGGCAACGGGCCAACGCGTCTACGGCATCGGCCAGCCGATGGGGGTGGATTCGAGCGACAGCTTCTACTCGTTCCTGACCTTCATGGACGCCTACAATGTCAAGCTCGTGGACGACAAGGGCGCCCTCCTCGTCGACGATCCGAAGGTCAAGGAGGGGTTGATCGGAGCGCTGCGCGACTACACCGACATCTATACCAAGGGCTGCGCGCCGCCGTCCTCGACGAGCTGGAAGGATCCCGACAACAACGTTGCCTTCCACAACAAGACAACGGTGCTGACCCACAACGCGACCATCTCCATCGCCGCCAAATGGCTGGACGATTCCGGCAACGAGACGCTGTCGGCGGAGCAGCGCGCACAGGCCAAGAAGAACTATTCCGAGCTGATCCGCACGGCCGGCTTCCCGAACAAGCCCGACGGCTCGCCCATGGGCTACCGCACCGCGGTGAAGGTGGGCGTCATCTTCAGCGACAGCAAGAACAAGGCGCGCGCCAAGGAGTTCGTCAGCTTCCTGCTGCAGGAGGAAAACCTGACGCCCTACGTCGAAGGCGCGCTGGGACGCTGGTTCCCGGTCACCAAGTCAGGCCAGCAGCGGCCGTTCTGGCAGGCCGACCGGCACCGCAAGTCCGTGTACGACCAATACGCCGCCGGCACCGTGACATTTGAATTCGTCAAGAACTTCAGGTTCACCGTCCTCAACAACGAGAACGCCTGGGCGAAAGCCATGAACCGAGTCGTCAACGAGAAGGTGCCAGTCGACAAGGCGGTCGACGAGCTGATCGCCCGGATCAAGCAGGTGGCTGGCCAAAGCTGATACAAGCACCGCGCCGCCTCGTGTCCGGCGGCGCGGCTAGTCAGACGATAGGGCCGTCCCATGTCGACGCTCGCCCTGGATAAACCGCTCGCCGGGCCGGCGCCCGCGCCCCAGCGCCGGCTGACGCCCGCGCAGGCCTGGGGGCTGATCATGATCGCCCCCTACATCCTCGTATTCCTCAGCTTCGTCATCTACCCGGTCGTCTACGGACTGTGGCTGGCGCGTCATCCGGCGAGCTATGCCAAGCTTCTCGACGATCCGATTTTTTCGCGCTCCGTGGTCAACACGCTTGCCTTTCTGATCATCGGCATCAACCTCAAGATGATGCTGGCGCTCCTGCTGTCGGGGTTCTTCGTCACGGCGCGGACGTGGATCAGGTGGCTGTCGCTGCTGTTCATCCTGCCATGGGCGGTGCCGTCGATCCCGACGATCCTGTCGTTGCGGTTCATGCTCAACCCCGAATGGGGCATCATCAACCAGACCATCTTCAGGTTGACGGCCGAGGACGGGCCCAACTGGCTCAACGACCCGACGCTGGCGCTCGCACTGGCCATCGTCGTGCACATCTGGAAGTCCCTGCCCTTCTGGACGCTGACATTGATCGCCGGACGGCTTGCCATCCCGGGCGAGCTCTACGAGGCGGCCGCCGTCGATGGCGCCAGCGCCTGGCAAAGGTTCCGTCACATCACCTGGCCGTCGATGCAGACGCTCTACCTCACCTGCACGATCCTCTCGATGATCTGGACGCTCGGCGACTTCAACAGCGTCTACCTCTTGACCGGGGGCGGACCGGCCGATCTCACGCATGTGCTCGCGACCTTGGGTATTCGCTATCTCAGGCTCGACGAGGTCCACATGTCGATGGCGGCTATCGTCATCGCGCTGCCGTTCATCTTGCCCCTTGTCTTCTTCATGATGAGGAGGCTGTCGAAATGACCGGCTCGCTGCTGCGCAGAACCGGCAAGGAAGCAGCCCTGCTGCTCGTCGGTATCCCAGTGTTCATCTGGACCATGCTGCCGCTCTATCACCTGTTTCTGTTTTCCATCTCGCCCAAGGAGTCGGCCTTTGCAGGAAGGTTCTGGCCGAGCCAGCCGACGCTCAGGAACTTCGAGATCGTCTTCGGGCAGAAGCACTATTTCCTGCATCACTTCTGGCAGCAGCTCTTCAACTCGCTGTTCATCGCCACCGCGACCGGACTCATCACGCTGACGATCGCGACGGGGGCGGCTTTCGCGATCAGCCGGCTCAAAGTGCGTGGTGGGCGGGCACTGATGAACATCTCGCTGTTCACCTACTTCATCCCAGCGGCGTTCCTCGCCGTGCCCATGTACCGGACCATGGGCCTCTATGGCCTCCTCAACAACCAATGGGCGTTGATCTGGGCCATGGTGGCGATCGCCGCCCCTTACGCCATCTGGGTGCTGAAGCAAGCGTCCGACAAGCTCCCCTACGAGCTCGACGAGGCGGCAGCCATCGACGGCGCCTCGCCGCTGCAGCTGTTCCGCCTCGTCTACATCCCGCTGATGATGCCGGCCCTGGTGGCGGTCGGCACCTACGCGTTGCTGCTCGCCTGGAATGAGTATCTTTACGCGTTCCTCCTGCTCTCCAAGGATACCGACATCACCTTGTCGGTGGCGCTCGGCAATTTCCTCTCGGCGGACGATTCGCCATGGGAGCTGCTGATGACGACGGGCCTCATCTATGCGCTGCCGCCGGCCGCCATCTACTATGCCTTCAAGCGTTACATGGTGGCGGGACTGACGGCCGGCGCGGTCAAGAGCTGAACGGCGACGCCGGCGTTCACTCGTCAGGCGACCACAGATCTTGGGGCGCCCCTTGCGATCAGCGCGGCGGTGGCTCGCCGTCCAGCACAGTCAGCCGGCGGCGCACGGGAAACAACGTGACGCCGAAGCGCTCCGAGACGTAGCCCCAGATGCCGCGAGGAGCGAACAGCATCACGGCGATAGCGAGCGCCCCGAGCAGGATGAGATAGAGGGTGCCGAAATCGGCGAGATAGGTCTGCATGAGAAAGAAGACGATGACGCCGATGATCGGCCCCTCGATGGCGCCGACGCCGCCGATCACCACGATGACGATGACGTAGGCGGTCCAGTCGAGCACCGAGAAGGCGGCGTCGGGAGAGATGCGGGCCTTCTGCAGATAGATCAGC
Source organism: uncultured Alphaproteobacteria bacterium (assembly GCA_963812775.1). Classification (GTDB taxonomy): domain Bacteria; phylum Pseudomonadota; class Alphaproteobacteria; order Rhizobiales; family Beijerinckiaceae; genus CAWEWH01. The sequence goes on along the minus strand of CAWEWH010000007.1, from coordinate 155,952 downwards.
GCGCCGGTCAAGCCGGTGCCGGCGGCCGCCAACACATAGACGGCGAGCTTCGCTCTCGTGGCGTCGATGCCCACGCTGTGGGCGGCCGGTTCGCTGTCGCGGATCGCCGCCAGCGCCAGGCCGAGGCGCGAGCGCAGCACCAGATAGATGACCAAGATGGTAGCGACCACAACAGCGAGCGCCACCCAGTATGAGAGGATGTCGCGGGCCGCCGGAGTGCGCACGGCGAACAGCCACTTGATCCACTCGATCCCGATCACGTCGTTGGTGACGGAGGGCGGCAGCGACGTGCCGGTGCCGCCGCCAAGCTGTTTCACCTGCGCGGCGACGAGGCGATAGACCTCCGCCACCACCCAGGTGCCGATGGCGAAATAGGCGCCGCGCAGGCGAAAGACGACGAGGGAGGTCGGCAGCGCCAGAAGGCCCGCGAGGATGCCGGCCACGGGGATCGCGAGGAGCGCGTCGAGCCCGCCCATGACGGTGAGCGCGAACAGGAGATAGCCGCCGAGACCGACGAAGGCCTGCTGCCCCACCGAGACAAGGCCGCTGGAGCCGGCGAGCAGGTTCCAGTATTGCGCCAGCGCCAGCATGTAGAAGACGAAGACCAGGTTCTGTACGAGGCCTCGGCTCGCGAAGGCCGGCAGCGCGACCAATCCGAGGGTCAGAAGCGCGGCGATCACGGTGAAGCAACGGGAGGTGCGCGTCGCGGTTTCCACCGCCACGTTCGGCGCGACTGGGACGGTGCCCGCGGGCCGCTCCACGGCGTCAATCCACGGCGCGCGGGAAAAGGCCGCGCGGCCTCAGCATGAGGACGACGAGGAAAGCGAGATGCCCGGCAAGGATCTGCCATTCGGGATCGATGTGGGCGCCGATCGCCTGGGCGACCCCGATGATGATGCCGCCGGCGAGCGTACCCCAGAGGCTGCCGAGCCCGCCGATGATCACTGCCTCGAAGGCATAGATGAGGCGGGACGGCCCGATGGTCGGATCGAAGTTGGCGCGCACGCCGAGGTAGAGCGCGGCGACCGTCGCCACCACCATGGCGACCCCCATGGCGATGGGGAAGATGCGCCGGTGGTCGATGCCCATGAGTTTGGCGATCTCCGGATCATCCGAGGTGGCGCGGAAGGCGCGGCCCAGCGCGGTGCGGTAGAAAAGAAGGTTCAGGGCGAGGATGACAAAGCGGCGGACGCAAGGGTCAGAAGCGGCATGATGCCGACGGCGACGCCGCCGCCGAGGGACAGCGAGGCCGTCTCGACAGCTCCGGCCGAGAGGCGGCGGCTGTCGGCCGAGAACAGCCTCCAGCAGTCCGTTCTCGATGATGATCGACAGGCCGAAGGTGACGAGCAGCGGCGGCAGGATGTCGTCGCCGAGCGTGTGGTTGAGAAGCAGCCGCTGCAGGCCGTAACCCAGGCCGAAGAGCAGCGGGATGGCCATCAATGCGGCGAGGAACGGATTGAAGCCGGTGGCCGCCATGAGCAGCGAGGATCACGATAGGCGCCGAGCACGATGAGATCGCCGTGCGCCAGGTTGACGAGGCGCATGACGCCGAAGATCGAGCGACAGGCCGGCCGCGAAGAGCGCGTAGAGGCCGCCGAGCATGACGCCTTGCAGGAGGGTGTTGATAAGGGCGGCCATGTCAGGTGCCGAAATAGGCGGTGTGGATCTGCTCGGGGGTGAGCTCGTCGGGCCGGCCCGCCAGCGACAAGCGCCCCTCCTGGAAGCAATAGACGCGGTCGCCGACGCGCAGCGCCTGCACGATATCCTGCTCGACGAGGATGACGCTCGCGCCGCTGTCCTTGATGCGCGGCAGCGCCGCGTAGATGTCGCCACGACGCGTGGAGCGAGGCCGAGGCTGATCTCGTCGCAGAGCAGCAGCCGCGGATTGGACATCAGCGCGCGGCCGATGGCCGCCATCTGCTGCTCGCCCCCCGACAGCACGCTGCTGGGGACTGGCGGCGCTCGCGCAGAGCCGGGAAGAGATCGTAGACGGCGGCGAGCGTCCACTGGCCTTCGACGGCCGCGCCCGTATTGCGCCGATCAGCAGGTTCTCCTCGACGGCTGAGCGAAGGAAAGAGCCGGCGTCCCTCCGGCACGAGCGCGATACCGCGCGCGCATGATCTCGGCGGCGTCGCGATGGCCGATCGAGCTCGCCGTCGAAGACGACGCTCTCCGGGTGGCCCGGCGAGCAACCCGGCGATGGCCTTCAGGAAGGTCGACTTGCCGGCGCCGTTGGCGCCGATGATGGCGATCGTCTCGCCGGCCTCGAGCCGACATGTCGATGCCGTAGAGTGCCTGGAAGTCGCCGTAGAAAGCGGTCAGGCCGCGGGTCTCCAGCAGCGCCATCGCCCTCCCCTCAGGCCGGAATGCCCATGTAGATCTCGCGCACCTCTCGGCGACGCCATGACGGCGCGCGGCTCGCCTTCGGCGATCTTGCGGCCGAAATTCAGGACGACCAGGCGGTCGACGACGGCGAGCAGCGCGTGCACGATGTGCTCGATCCACACGATGGTGACGCCGCGGCGCGGATGTCGCGGATGGTGGCGACGAGCGCGGCGCATTCGGCCTCCGTCAGGCCGCCGGCGATCTCGTCGAGCAGCAGCAGGCGCGGCTGCGTGGCAAGCGCGCGCGCCAGCTCCAGCCGCTTGCGCTCGAGCAGCGTCAGCGAGCCGGCGAGACGGTTGGCGCGCCGCAATGAGGCCGGTGCGCTCGAGAATCTCGGCGCAGGCCTCGACCGCGTCGCGCTCGCGGCGCCGCCTCGCCGTGCATCGCGGCGACCAGCACGTTCTCGAACACGGTCAGCTTGCCGAAGGGCTGCGGGATCTGGTGCGAGCGGGCGATGCCGGCGCGGCAGCGCCGGTGCTGCCGCGTCGCCGGTGATGTCGCGGCCGTCGAGGCGGACACTGCCGGCGTCCGGCCGGAGCGCGCCGGCGATGAGATTGAACAGCGTCGACTTGCCGGCCCCGTTCGGGCCGATGATGCCGAGCGCCTCGCCTCGGCGACCGCGAGGTCGATACGGTCGACCGCCTTGACGCGAGCCGAAGGACTTGGTCAGGCCGATCGATTTCGGAGCAGCACTGTCTCCGCCAACGTCCTCAGGCGATCGGCTCCATCTTGCCGGCCGACGGGATCTCGGCGCCGTCTGTTGTCGGTGATGACGATGTCGTACTTGTTGCCGTCGCGTAGCGCGCCACTGGCCGCCGACCAGCGGCGTCTTGGCGACGTTCTTGGCCGCGAAGGGCGGCAGGCCGGCGCCGTCCCACGCGACCTTGCCGACGACGGTGTCGAGGTTGGTGGCCGCAATGGCGCTGGCGAGCGCCTTGGTGTCGCCGAGCTGCGGCGTGCGCTTCAGCGCATCGACGGCCACCTCGAACAGCGCGTGCACGAAGCCGATGGGCTGCGTCCACTGCTTCTTGGTGGCCTCCTCGTAGGCGGCGGCGAGCTGCCCCGCGCTCACGCCGGTGAGCGACGACTTGAACGGGTGGCTCGGCGACCACCACACCTCCGACGACAGGTTGTGGCCGTCCTTGCCGAGCGCCTCGACCGCGACCGGGAACAGGATCGCCTTGCCGACCGAGGCGACCTTCGGCTTGAAGCCCTGCTGCAGCGCCTGGTTCCAGAAGGTCGTGAAGTCGGGCGGCAGCACGACGCCGGTGACGATCTCGCAGCTGGCGTTCTTGAAGGCGGTGATCTGGGCCGAGAAATTGTCGGTGAGGTTCTGGTAGCGGCCGGGATCGGTGAGCTTGTAGCCCTGCTTGTCGAGCACCGGCGGGAAGCCGACCTGCTTGTCGCCCCAGGCGTTGCCGTCGCCGTCGTTGGGGAACAGGCCGCCGACCGATTTGTTGGTCGAGACCTGGCTCCACATGTTGGTGAAGACGGCGATGACGTCCTCCAGGCCCCAGAAGAAGTGGTAGGTGTAGTTGAAGGGCTTCCAGGCAGGCGGGCCGCCGGCCGGATTGGCCTGGCGGCCGATGAACCATGGCTGCCACGGCGCCACGCGTCGAGATGCACGGCACCTCCTCGATCTCGCATTGGGTGGAGACGGGGTTGGTGGTCTCGGGCGTCGAGGCGACGAGCATCAGATCGACCTTGTCGTGGACGATCAGCTCCTTGGCGACCTCGGCGGCGCGGTTGGGATTGGACTGGCTGTCCTTGACGACGACCTCGACGGGCACGGTCGCGCTGCCGACCTTGAGCCCGGCCTTCACCGCCTCCTTGAAGTTGGCGATGACGAATTGTCGGCCTCGGCGAAGGCGGCGAGCGGTCCCGTCTGCGGGCTGACGTAGCCGAGCTTGATCGGCTTCGCCTGCGCGACGGCGGGCGCCGGCAGGGACGAGGCAGCGGCCGCGAGCCCGCTGGCGGCGGAATATTTCAGGAGAGCGCGGCGGCTGATCGGATGCGTGCTGAGCGCGGCATGTCTTCCTCCCCGGGGATGGTCATGGCTGGCGCGAAAGGAACGTTGACGGCTTCGGACCGTTCGATTATCGAACTGACGTTCGTTTATCGACCGGATAGTCGGTCAGTCGCCGCGAGGTGTCAACGGCATGTCGGAGCTTCCCGCGGGCGCCAAGCCCCGCCCTAACGACAAGGAATTCATGACGACGCTGGCCAAGGGGCTTGCGGTGTTGAGCGCCTTCGGGCGCGAGCGGCCGACGATGACCTTGTCGGAGGCGGCGGGTGTCGCCGACCTATCGCGGGCAACGGCGCGGCGCGTGCTGCGCACGCTTACGAGCTCGGCTATGTCGTGCACGAGGGACGGCAGTTCTCGCTCGCCTCGCGCGTCCTCGACCTCGGCTTCGCGTATCTTTCGGCCCAGTCCTGGATCGACCGGGCGCGGCCGCTTATGAGGGAGTTGGCGGAGCGCATCGGCGAGACGTGCTCGGCCGCGATCCTGCAAGGCACCGAGATCGTCTATGTGGCGCGGGTGCCGCACGGCGGATCATGTCGACGGCCCTCTCGGTCGGCACCCGGCTGCCGGCCTTCCACACCTCGCTCGGGCGCATCCAGCTCGGCTTCCTCGACGACAACGAGATCTGGCGGCGGCTGAAGTCGATCCGCATCGAGCCTACACGCCAGCCACCATCACCGACCTGCAGGCGCTGGTCGAGCGCATCAGCGCCGATCACGCGCAGGGCTTCGCCATCGTCGACGAGGAGCTGGAGCGCGGCCTGCGCTCGATCGCGGTGCCGATCGTCAACCGCGAGGGCGAGGCGCTGGGCGCGATCAACGTCTCGACGCACACGACACAGGCGACGCGCAACGAGATGCGCGAGCACTTCCTGCCCGGCTCATGACCCTGGCGGCGCGCGTCACCGCGGGCACGCCTTAAAACGGACATCGCCGCTCTTGTCTTCGGCGAGAGTCTGGAGCTAATGCTCGTTCGGAAATCGCACATATGTTCGATTATCGAACAAACTCGGGAGGACAGAAATGGCTCGGGCGGCAGGATCAAAAGTCGCGGGCACCAAGACGCGGCCGGAAGACATCGGCAATGTCACCGGTCGCGCCCGCAGAACGGGCGAGGAATATCTCGAGTCGCTGCGCGACGGGCGCGAGGTCTACATCTACGGCGAGCGGGTCAAGGACGTCACGACGCATCCGGCCTTCCGCAACACGGCGCGGATGGTCGCGCGCCTCTACGACGCGCTGCACGACGACAAGCGCAGCAAGAAGATCTTGCTGCCGACCGACACCGGCAACGGCGGCATGACGCACGCCTTCTTCAAGGCGCCGAAGACGCTCGACGATCTGCTCGCCGGCCGCGACGCGATCGCCGAGTGGGCGCGCATCACCTACGGCTGGATCGGCCGCTCGCCGGACTACAAGGCGGCGTTCCTGGCCACGCTCGGCGCCAACGCCGACTTCTACGATCCCTACCAGGAGAATGCCAAGCGCTGGTACAAGTTCAGCCAGGAGCGCGTGCCGTTCATCAACCACGCCATCATCCATCCGCCGGTCGACCGCGACCGGCCGCCGAACGAGGTGGCCGACGTCTGCGCGCATGTCGAGAAGGAGACCGACGCCGGCATCATCGTGTCGGGCGCCAAGGTGGTGGCGACCGGCTCGGTGCTGACCAACTACACCTTCGTCGCCCATCACGGGCTGATCCCGCTGCAGGACAAGAACTTCGCCGTCGTCTTCATGGTGCCGACCAACGCGCCGGGCGTGAAGTTCATCTGCCGCACGTCCTACGAGATGACGTCGACGGTGATGGGCAGCCCGTTCGACTATCCGCTGTCGCTCGCGGCTCGACGAGAACGACGCCGTGTTCATCATGGACAAGGTGCTGGTGCCCTGGGAGAACGTCTTCGTCTACGGCGACATCGAGAAGGCCAACAACTTCTTCCCGCGCACCGGCTTCCTGCCGCGCTTCGTCGTGCACGGCTGCACGCGGCTCGCGGTGAAGCTCGACTTCATCGCCGGCCTGCTGCTCAAGGCGGCGGAGGCGTCCGGCACCAAGGACTATCGCGGCGTGCAGGCCAATGTCGGCGAGGTGATCGCCTGGCGCAACCTGTTCTGGGGGCTGTCCGACGCCATGGTGCGCGATCCGAAGCCCGTGGATCGGCGACTACGTGCTGCCCAACATGGATCCGGGCAACGCCTACCAGATCATCGCGACCATGGCCTACACGAAGGTCAAATACATCATCGAGCAGACGGTGGCGTCGGGCCTCATCTACCTCAACTGCCACGCGCGCGACTTCAAGAACCCGGAGATCCGGCCCTATCTCGACCGCTACCTGCGCGGCTCCAACGGCTACAAGGCCGAGGAGCGCGTCAAGCTGATGAAGCTGCTCTGGGACTGCGATGGCAACCGAGTTCGGCGGCCGCCACGAGCTCTACGAGATCAACTACGGCGGCTCGACCGAGGAGATCCGCCGCTATTGCCTGTTCGGCGCGCAGGCCTCCGGCAACGCCGACAAGTTCAAGGGCTTCGCCGAGCAGTGCATGGCCGAATACGACCTCGACGGCTGGCGCGTGCCCGACCTCACCGACCCGGGCGAGCTCAGCTACCACGTGATGCGCGGCAAGACGTCCTGAACGAGAGCGACGGCAGATGCCATGACACGCGACATCGACCAACTCGAAGATGCTATCCCTGCCGGCGGCGGCGAGCTGCAACAGCGCTTCCGCGCCGCCATGCGTGGCACGGCCTCCGGCGTCGCCGTGCTGGCCACGGAGGGTCCCGCCGGCAGGGCCGGCGTCACCGTCTCGACGCTGTGCTCGCTGTCGCTCGAGCCGCCGTCGGTGATCGCTTGCATACATCGCGACAGCCGCGCCCTTTCTCGCATCATGAGCAACGCCGTGTTCGCTGCCAACGTGCTGGCCGAGGACCAGAAAGACATCGCTGCGATCTTTGCCGAGCCCAATCTCGGCTTTGAGCTCCGCTTCGCGCTCGGCGAATGGGGTGCCCTCGTCACGGGGGCGCCGGTCCTCGCCGGCACGATCGCCAGCTTCGATTGCCGCCTGGCCTCGACCTTCGATTTCGGCTCGCACCGCATCCTCATTGGCGAAGTGGTGGAGCTGGAGGCGCGGCGCACCACCCCGCTCGTCTATTCCGGACGCATGTTCCAGCGCATCAGGGCTTAGGCTGCCGAGACGCAATTGCGCACCTACTTGCTGAAAGACGGCGAACCGCTGCGGCGGTTTGAACCTCCTTCGGCGCAGCCGCTTGCTTGCAGTGCCATCGTGTTGCCCCGATAGTGCCGGTGAGAGCGGGCCGCGTGAGGCCCACGGCAGCATTGAGGCGAGACCCATGATCACCATCCGCGGCGAAGGACTGTCCATCGCCGACATCGCCGCCGTCGCCCAGGGCGCCAAGGTGAAGCTCACCGACGAGCCGGAAGTCATCCGACGCATCAACGAATCGGTCGACTACCTCAACCGCGCGGTGGAGAGCGGCGAACAGATCTATGGCGTGACGACACTGTTCGGCGGCATGGCCGACCACGCTGGTGCCCAAGGACCAGGTGGCGGAGCTGCAGGCGAGCGTCATGGGCAACCTCAAGGCGTCCACCGGCGCCCGGCTGACCACCGCCGATGTACGCGCCTCGATGCTGCTGCGCGCCAACTCGCTGCATGCACGGCATCTCGGCGCTGCGGCTTGAGGTGCTCGCAGCGCTTCGAGACCTTCCTCAACGCCGGCGTCACGCCGCACGTCCGCGAGTTCGGCTCGATCGGCGCGAGCGGCGACCTCGTGCCGCTCGCCTATATCGCGGGCGCCATCCTGGGGCTCGGCGCCGCAATACCTGATCGACATGGAGGGCGAGACGCTCGACGGCACCGACCGCGCTGGAGCGCATGGGCCTGCCGCCGATCATGCCCGGCGCCAAGGAGGGGCTGGCGCTGTCAACGGCACGTCGGTATGGCCGGCATCGCGGCGAACTGCGTCCATCGCGCCGCAGGGCCAGCTCGCCGTCGCGATGGGCGCGCACGCCCTGCTGATCCAGGCGCTGCTCGGCACCGACCAGTCGTTCCATCCGTTCGTGCACGCGCACAAGCCGCACCCGGGCAGGTGTGGGCGGCGCGCGAGATGCTCGCGCTGCTCGAGGGCGGCTCGCATGATCCACGACGAATCCGGCGGCAACCGCGCGCCACCGCGCCGGACGATCTCATCCAGGACCGCTACTCGCTGCGCTGCCTGCCGCAGTTCTTCGGGCCGATCGTCGACGGCCTCGCGCAGATCGCGGCGCGGCAGATCGAGGTCGAAGCCAACTCGGCCACCGACAATCCGCTGATCGACGTGCCGGGCAAGACCGTCTATCACTGCGGCAACTTCCTCGGCCAGTACGTCGGCGTCGGCATGGACCAGCTGCGCTATTGCATCGGGCTATGGCCAAGCACCTCGACATCCAGATCGCGCTCGCGGTCGTCGCCGGAGTTCAACCGCGGGCTGCCGCCGTCGCTGGTCGGCAATCCCGAGCGCAGCTCAATGCCGGCTTCAAGTCGCTGCAGCTCGTCGGCAACTCGCTCATGCCGCTGCTCGACCTTCCTCGGCAATTCCATCGCCGACCGCTTCCCGACGCATGCCGAGCAGTTCAACCAGAACATCAACAGCCAGGGCGTTCGGCTCGGCCAACCTGGCGCGGCGATCGGTCGATCTCTTCGACCACTATCTCGCCAACGCGCTGATGTTCGCCATGCAGGCGGCGGAGCTGCGCACCTTTGCGCTCGACAACACCTACGATGCGCGCAAGGCACTGTCGCCGCCGACCGCCAAAGTGTACGAGGCCGTGTACGCCGCCCTCGGGCGCGCGCCGTCAGGGCAACGGCCGCTGATGTTCGACGACACCGACTATTATTTCGAGGACATGGCGGCGGCGCTGATCGCCGACCTTGCCGGGCGGGGCGGCGTCCTCAAGGCGCTGGCGCCGCTGGTCGACTCGGTGGAGGGGCATTGCGGGGTGACGTGATTCATCGCCGGCCGAAGCGGCGCGCAGCGCCGCGACAGCCTGGAGCCATTCAAAATGTCGAATGGCGTCCCGGATCTCGCTCGCTCCGCTCGACTCGCCCGGGCATGACGTCGTTCACTCCCGCCAATGATGACACGCCACGCGCCAGGCGGCCCCCTCGCCGTCGTCGGCGAGCGCCGGCCTCTCGCGGCCACACAATTCACTGGCTTTCGGGCAGCGCGTGCGAAAGGCGCAGCCGCTCGGCTTGTCGAGGGGCGACGGCGGATCGCCGATGACGGGGACGCGCGGCCGCGCGCGAGCGACACGCGGGTCCGGCGTCAGCGCGGCGGCAAGCAGCGCCTGGGTGTAGGGATGGCGCGGACGCGCGAACAGTTCCTCGCGCGGCGCGATCTCGACGACGCGCCCGAGATAGAGGACGAGGATGCGGTGGCTGATGTGGCGCACCACCGAGAGATTGTGCGAGATGAAGATCAGCGACAGCCCGAACTCGCGCTGCAGCGCCGCCAGGAGATTGATGATCTGCGCTTGGATCGACACGTCGAGCGCCGACACCGGCTCGTCGCAGACGATCAGCTTCGGCCTCAGGATCATGGCGCGGGCGATGCCGATGCGCTGACACTGGCCGCCGGAGAATTCGTGCGGATAGCGGTTGATCATCTCGGGCGACAGGCCGACTTTGGCCAGCATGTCGCGCACGCGCGTCTGCGCGCGCCTCCGCGCGGCAGACCCGGCTCGAAATTGCCGAGCGGCTCGGCGACGATGTCGCCCACATTCATGCGCGGGTCGAGGGAGGCGAGCGGGTCCTGGAAGACGATCTGCAAATCGCGGCGCAGCGGCCGCATCTTGCCCGCCTCGAGCGTGCGCAGATCCTGGCCCATCCAGGCGATGCGGCCCTCCTGCGCGCCGACGAGGCCGAGAACGGCGCGGCCCAGAGTCGACTTGCCGCAACCAGACTCGCCAACGATGCCAAGGGTCTCGCCGGCTTTGAGGTCGAAGCTGACGGCGTCGACGGCGACGAGATCGCGGCTGCGCGCCAGAAGGCCGCGGCCACGCACCGGAAAGCGCACCGTCAGGTCGCGCACGTCGAGGAGCGCGCTCATGCAGCCTCCAGCTTGACGCAGGCGCCAGCGCGGTCGGATCCGGCGGGATGAAGCGGCGGCACGGCGGCGCGGCAGCGCGGCTCGACCAAGGGGCAGCGTGGCGCGAAGGCGCAGCCGCCTGGAAGTCGCTGCAGATTGGGCGGCTGGCCCGGAATGGCCGCCAGCATTTGACCGACCGGGGTGTCGACCCGCGGCATGGAGGCGAGGAGGCCGCGCGTATAGGGATGCAGCGGCGCGTCGAACACCGCGTGGACCGAGCCCTGCTCGACGAGACGGCCGGCATACATGACCATGACACGGTCGGCGGCCCGCGCGATGACCCCGAAATCGTGGCTGATGAGCACGATCGACGTATCGAGGTCGCGCCTGATGTCGAGGAGGAGGTCGAGGATCTGCGCCTGCACGGTGACATCGAGGGCCGTCGTCGGCTCGTCGGCGATGATGAGATCGGGCGCACACAGCAGCGCCATGGCCAGCATGACGCGCTGGCGCATGCCGCCGGAGAATTCGTGCGGGAACTGGTCGAAGCGCCGGGCGGCCTCGGGAATGGCGACGCGCTCCAGCATGGCGATGGCGCGCCGGCGAGCCGCCGTCTCGCCGATGCCCTCGTGGGCGACCAAAACCTCGGTGAGCTGGCGGCCGACGCGCAGGAACGGATTGAGGGACGTCATCGGGTCCTGGAACACCATGGCGATCTTGCCGCCGCGGATGCGGTTGAGGGCCGGTGGCGGAAGGCCGAGAAGCTCCTCGCCACGGAAGCGCGCGCGGCCGGTGGCGCGGCCGTTCTTGGCGAGCAGCCCCATGACCGCGAGGAACACCTGGCTCTTGCCGGCGCCTGACTCGCCGACAACGCCGAGCACCTCGCCGGGTGCCACCGCGAACGAGACATCGTCAACAGCCGGCACCTCGCCTTCTGGCGTTGCGAAGCGGACGGAAAGGTTCTGGACGTCGAGGAGAGGTGACATGCCTACCCTGCCCTCTGCTCGATGCGCGGCGAAGGTGCACCCGCAAGGGGCGAGGGCTTCCCGCACAAGCGTCTCGTCTCAATCCCCAACATTCAATCACCGCTCATGCGGATCAAGCGCGTCGCGCAGGCCATCGCCGATGAAGTTGAAGCAGAACAGGGTCACGGCCAGAAACGTCGCCGGAAAGACGAGCATCCACGGCGCCGTCTCGATCTGCTGGGCGCCCTCGCTGATAAGCACACCCCAGGAGGTCATCGGCTCCTGCACGCCAAGCCCGAGGAAGCTGATGAACGACTCCACCAGCATCACGTGCGGGATGGTCAAGGTCACGTAGACGGCGACGGGGCCGAGGGTATTGGGCACGATGTGGCGGCGGATGATGGCGGCGGTCGGCGTGCCGGAGGCGCGCGCCGCCTCGATGAACTCGCGGCGCTTCAGGCTCAAGGTCTGGCCGCGCACGATGCGCGCCATGGTGAGCCACTCGACGGCCCCGATGGCCGCGAAGATCAGCACGATATGGCGGCCAAAATAGACCATGAGCAGGATGACGAAGAACAGGAACGGCAGCGAATAGAGCACGTCGACGATGCGCATCATCACCATGTCGACGCGGCCGCCGAGATAGCCGGCCACTGCACCCCAGGTGACGCCGATGACGATGCTGACCAGGGTGGCGACGATGCCGACCATGAGCGACACGCGCCCGCCATGCAGCGTGCGGGCGAAGAGATCGCGGCCGTTGGCGTCGGTGCCGAAGAAAAAGCCGGCTCCCACGTCGGGCGGGCTCAAGACACGGTCCCAGTAAACCTTGTCGAAGGGATGCGGGGAAATCCAGGGCGCGAGAAGCGCCAAGAGGGCGATGACGGCGAGCAGCACGAGGCTCATCAGCGCGGCGCGATTGGCGAGGAGGCGCCGGCGCGCGTCGCTCCACAGGCTGCGGCCGGCGGGCGGCGCATCGACCGCGACATCGGCGAGGGGCGCGTCAATCATAGCGCACCTTGGGATCGAGCAGCGCGTAGGCGAGATCGACCAGGAGATTGAACAGGACGATGAGGCCGCCGTAGAACACGACGACGCCGAGCACCAGCGTGTAGTCGCGGTTGAGCGCGCCCTGCACGAAATAGCGGCCGATGCCGGGGATGGCAAAGATCTGCTCGATGACCACCGAGCCGGTGATGATGGCGGCGGTAGCGGGCCCGAGATAGGAGACGACCGGCAGCAGCGCAGCGCGCATGGCATGGCGCAGAATGACGAGGCGTTCGGGCAGGCCCTTGGCGTGGGCGGTGCGAATATAGTTGGCGCGCAGCACCTCGATGAGGCTGCCGCGCGTCAGGCGCGCGATATAGGCGACCTGCGGCAAGGCGAGCGCCACGACCGGCAACACCATGTTGCGCAAGGCGCCGTCGCCCCAGCCCGCCACCGGCAGCAGATTGAGGTAGACGCCGAGCACCAGGCTGAGCAGCGGCGCCACGACGAAATTCGGCACGGCGATGCCGAGCATGGCGAAGGACATGACCGCATGGTCGGCGCGGCTGTTCTGCCGGAGCGCCGCGAAGATGCCGGCAGCCGTGCCGACCAGGAAGGCAAGCAGGATGGCGGCAAGACCGATGCGGAGGCTCACCGGAAAGCCAGCCCAGATCAGCTCGGTGACCGTGTAGTCCTTGTACTTGAACGAGGGGCCGAAATCGCCGGTAAGCAGGCGGCCGAGATAGGCGACATATTGCTGCCAGAGCGGGGCATCGAGATTGTAGGCGCGATTGAGGTTGGCCTCGATCTCGGCGGGCAGTTGCCGCTCGCCGTCGAAGGGTCCGCCCGGCGCCACGCGGATCAAGAAGAAGGCGGCCGTCACCAGGACGAGGAGGGTTGGAACGGCGCTGACGAGCCGCCAGATCGTGTAGCGGAGCATGGGCGACTCTTACTTAAATCGCAGGCCACGGGCGATGACGCTTGCTTGATCCCTTCCTTGAGGGGGAGGGTCGGGGGGGTGGCCGATCCATCACCGGCAATCGCGCTTTTCTCCGCCCCCTACTTCCTCACCGACAGCCAGCGGGTCGGGTGCACGTCCTGGACGCTCGTCACCCAGCCCTGCACATGGGGCTTCACCAGCGTCTTCGACACGTAATGGAAGATCGGCGCGATGGGCGCGTCGGCGATCATCACCGCCTCGGCCTCGGCGAGGATTTTCCCGCGCGCCGCAAGATCGAGGGTGGCGGCCGAGCGGCGCAACAGCTCATCATACTGGCTGTTGGCGTAGCCCGATGGGTTCTGCTTGCCGATGTCGCTTTTGAGCAGCTCGAGGAACGTCCAGGGGTCGTTGTAGTCGCCGATCCAGCCGACGCGGCGGACCTCGAACTGCTTCTGCGCCCCCATGTCCAGATACACCTTCCATTCCTGATTGAGCAGCTTCGCCTTCACGCCGAGCTTCTCATCCCACATGGATGCAATGGCGATGGCGATGCGGCGGTGATCGTCAGCGGTGTTGTAGAGGATCTCAACCTCGAGCGGCTTGCCCGGGCCAAAGCCCGCCTCGACGAAGAGCCTCTTGGCGAGTGCGTCCCGGTCGGCCTGGGTGAGGTTGGCGGCCGGCAGCTCCGGCCTCTCGTAGTTCAGCGTGTTGGGCGGCACGAAGCCATAAGCTGCCACCTCACCGCCGCGCATGACCTTGCCGACGATGGCGTCACGGTCGATGGCGAGCGACAGGGCCTGGCGCAGCTTGGTGCCGTCCTTGAACGGCGCCCTGGTGAGGTTGAAGGCGTAATAATAGGTGCCGAAAAGGGAGCGATCTTCAGTTCGCCGCCGAGGTTCTGGCGCGCCCAGGCGATCTGGTCGACGGGGACGCGAGAGACGTTGAGTTCGCCGGCGCGATAGCGCTTCAGCTCCGCCTGCTGGTCCTCGGTCGGGTAGTAATAGACCTCGTCGACCGCCACCAGGCGGGCGCCGTGATAGGCGGGATTCCTGACGAGCTTGATGCGGTCCTGCGGCGTCCACGCCTCGAGCTTGTAGGCGCCGTTGCCGACCATGTTGCCCGGGCGCGTCCAGCGCTCGGCATGCTGCTCAATCGTCTTGCGGGGCAGGATGTAGGACGCGTGGTGGGCCAGGAGCCCGATATAGTACGGCGTCGGCCGCTCCAGCGTCACCTCCAGCGTCCGCTCGTCGATGGCCCTCACGCCGACCGCCTCGGCGTCATTGATCTCGCCCTTGCTGAATTTCTCGCCGTTCTTCAGCGGCCATTGCATGAAGGCGTATTTCGACGCCGTCTTGGGATCGAGCAGACGGCGGAACGAGTAGACGACGTCGGCCGCGACGATCGGCTCGCCGTCGGACCATTTGGCGTCGGGACGCAGGCGGAAACGGTAAACGAGGCCGTCCTCGCTGATGTCCCAGGATTCCGCCGTGCCAGGGATGATCTTGCCGTCCGCCGCCTCGGCCACCAGGCCCTCGAAGAGGTCGCGCTCGATATGCGCCTCCGGAACGCCGCTCGACACGTGCGGGTCGAGGCTCTCGGGCTCGGCGCCGTTGCCGCGATGCAGGACCTGCAGGGCCGAGGCGGAGCCGGCCGTCATCAGTATGGCGGCGGCGACGAGGAGGCGCGTCAGGCGACGCGAAATGCTCGACATGGTCCCCTCCTCCCAGGGTGCCGGTGCGGCAGACGAGTTCTAGAGCACGATCCGCGTCTCGGCCGCAATCACCGTCATTGGGCCCCGGGCGGCGCACTGCATCCATGAGCTTTCTTCATCGTTCTCTTAACAATTCCTCAGGGGAAATGATGAAGAACGTGAGGCAAATTCATGCGACTATCGCCAAAGTCGTTTGCGCGGCTTTCTGGCGCTCGCCATTATCCTCCCGCAGGCGCGAATCTCGCCCGCCGGCAGTCCCGATCGCACGAGCAACATGAACGCCGCGAGCCTCACCCCCCTGCAACGCTTCTCGATCCTCGCCGGCGCCGCAATCCTGCTGTCGCTCAGCATGGGCATGCGCCAGAGTTTTGGGCTGTTCCAGCCCCACATGGTGCGCGACCTCGGCATCACCATGGCGGATTTCTCCCTCGCCATGGCCATCCAGAACGCCGTGTGGGGCCTGACCCAGCCGCTGGTCGGCATGTACGCGGACCGCCACGGCGTGCGCTCCACCATGCTGGCGGGCGTCGCCGTCTATATCATGGGCCTCGGCCTGATGATCGTGGCCACGTCGGCCACGCTGCTCATCGTCGGGGCTGGCGTGTGTATCGGCTTTGCGCTTTCGTGCACCGCATCAAGCATCACGATGAGCGTCACCTCACGGGCCGTCACGGCGGCCAAGCGAAGCGCCACGCTCGGGGCGGTGGCGGCCGCCGGCTCGCTCGGCCTCACCATCGCGTCGCCGATGGCGCAGGTGCTGATCTCGACGTCCGGCTGGCAGGTGGCGCTCATCGGCTTCCTCGGGCTTGCCGCCGTCATGATCCCGGCGGCTTTCAGCGCCGGGCAGTCCGACAAGATCGAGGTCCCGGCAGCCGAGAGCACGACGGAGTCGCTCGGCAGCACGGTCAGGACGGCGCTCGGCCATTCCGGCTACGTGGTGATGGCGCTCGCCTTCTTCGTCTGCGGCCTGCAGCTCGTGTTCATCACCAATCACCTGCCGACCTACCTCGCAATCTGCGGCGTCGATCCGGCGATAAGCGCCCTTGCGCTCTCGGCGATCGGCTTCTTCAACATCATCGGGTGCTACACCTTCGGCTGGCTCGGAGGCCGCTATCCCAAGCAATGGCTGCTCGGCGGCCTCTACTTGGCGCGCTCGCTAGCAATCGCGGCCTATTTCTCGCTGCCGGCGACGGCAACCTCGACGCTGGTCTTCGCCGCGGTCATGGGCGTGCTGTGGCTCGCGGTCTCGCCGCTGATCACCGGTCTCGTCGCGCAGCTCTTCGGCTTGCGCTACATGGCCACGCTTTCCGGCATAACCTTCCTGACGCACCAGACCGGCTCGTTCCTGGGCGCCTGGGGCGGCGGCGTCATCTACGACGGCCTCGGCAGCTACGATGCCGCCTGGAAAACGGCAGTGCTGATCGGGCTCATCGCGGGCGTGTTCCAGATGATGATGAACGTCAGGCCGCCAGCCCGCCGAGACGGCGTTGCCGTCGCGCCGGCGCTTGGCACGGCGTAAGCAGCCCGGTGCACAGCATCGTCAAGCCGGGGTCGACCCAGCCGTCCGCGACCGCGCTCTTGAAGCAAATCCTGGCGCTTGCGGCGCCGACAACCTTGCTGGCCGGCCTGCAGGTCGCTTCGCAACTGTTTGAAACGTGGCTTGCCGCCCGGCAAGGGACGGCGGCGCTCGCCGGCTGGGCCGTGGTGCTGCCCTTTGCGCTCCTGATGCAGCAGATGTCGGCCGGCGCCATGGGGGGCGGCATCGTGTCGGCCGTCGCCCGCGCCCTCGGCGCCGGGCGGCCCGACGAGGCCTCGGCGCTGGTGCTGCACGCGCTCGCCATCGCGGTCGTGGCTGGGGCGCTCTTCGCTATCCCGCTCGGCCTTTTCCCGGTAGCCGTCCTCTCGGCCATCGGCGGGCCCGATGCGGCACGCGCCGCCGCCACCTACGCCTTCTGGCTCTTCGGCGTCGGCGCCATCCCGGTCTGGCTTACCAACACGCTCGCGTCGATTCTGCGCGGCGGCGGGCGGCACCCGCAGGTGGCTGCCGTGCTGGTCGGCGTGTCGTGCGTCTATCCAGGCCTGGCGTGGCTGATTATGGAACCGCTCGGCCTCGGTCTCGCCGGCGCGGGCATCGCCATGGCGCTCGGCCAGACAGTCTCGGCACTCGCCATGGGGGCCATGGTGTGGCGCGGCAATGCCGGCTTCCATCCGAATCTGCGTGTCCGGCTGCAACGCGCTCTATTCGCTCGCATTCTATCGGTCGGTCTCGTCGCCTCAGCGCTGGCGTCAGTGGCCAATCTCACGACCATTCTCGTCACCCGCCAGGTTTCGGCCTACGGCCTCGCAGCAGTGGCCGCCTATGGGGTCACGGCGCGCGTCGAGTTCCTGATGATCCCCATCATGTTCGGCATCGGCTCGTCGCTCACCGCCCTCGTCGGCCGCGCGGCGGGCGGACGCGACTGGGCGAGCGCACGCAAGACTGCCTGGCTGGGCGCGGCGCTGGCGCTCTCAATCGCCCTGCCGGCGGGCTTGTTCACGTTCTTCTTCCCGCACGCCATCGCCAACGCCCTCGCGCGCGATGCGGAAGTGGCCGCGATCGCCGCTCGCGGGCTCGTCTATCTCGGGCCGGCGCTTGCCGGCTTCGGGCTCGGCATCTCGCTCTATTTTGCAAGCCTCGGGGCGGCGCGGCTTGCTGGTCCCACCTGCGCGGCGCTGGCTCGCATCACCACGGCGGCCGGGGGTGGCTACCTGCTCGCCAACGTGGCCGGCATGGGGCTCGACGGCTTCTTCCTCGCCGTCGCCCTAGGGCTCACGGCCTATGGGGCCATCACGGCGGCCTCGGTGCGGCCGGGGGTGTGGCGGGAGCGGCCGGCCGCCTGACCGGCGGCACGAACCTCGCGGCACGTATCGGAATCGGAAACTGAACAAAGCAGAATTGAAAGCGGAACGCCCGCTCGTTCTCGCCTTCACGCGAAGGGTCTTGGTTTGCGCATGATCTTGAAAACCGCGCACACTCTTCGGGAGGCCGCTAGGATCAGACTGGGCCGGAAACCATCAAGCCACGATGTCCCAGAGCTTCACGACCATCCCGAAGGCCGCCGCCTATCGGATCGCCAATGCGCGGGTGCCGGTCGACCTGGCGCCAAGCCTGGCCGAGGGACCGATCACGGATCGCCTCGCCGCCTGCGACATCGTTGTCGAGAACGGCCGCATCGCCTCGCTCGCCCCGCCGACAGCGCAGTTCAAGGACCTGCCGGCCATCGATCTCGGCGGCGGTATGGCGCTGCCGCGCTTCGTCGACGTGCACACGCATCTGGACAAGGGGCACGTTCTGCCCCGCGCGCCGAACCCTGACGGCACGTTTTTCGGGGCGCGCGAGACCGTCGCCCGGGACCGGGAGGCGAACTGGAGCGCTGAGGACGTCCGCGCTCGCATGGACTTCGCGCTGCGCTCGGCCTTCGCGCACGGCACCGGCGCCATCCGCACGCATCTCGACTCCATCGGCAAGCAGACGGCGATTTCGTGGCCGGTCTTCGCCGAACTGCGCGAAGCGTGGAAGGACCGCATCGCGCTTGAAGCCGTCACCCTGCTCCCGGCCGATCTTGCGGCCGACGACGAGGACCAGTTCCGCACCATCGCGGCGACGGCCGCACGGCACGGCGGCCTCCTCGGCGCCGTCACCTTTCTCGGCGAGCCGCCGGGCCCGAAGCTCGAGCTCGCCCTCGAGCGCATCTTTGGCGCCGCCCTGGCGCACGGCCTCGACCTCGACTTTCACGTCGATGAAAGCTGCGCCCTCGAGGCCCGCTCGCTGGAGCGCATCGCGGCCGCGGCGCTGCGCCACCGCTTCAAAGGCCGCATTCTGGCGGGGCATTGCTGCGCGCTCGCTCAGTATGCCGACAGCGACCGCGTCCACGTCATCGACACCGTGCGCGAGGCCGGCATTGCGGTCGTATCGCTGCCCATGTGCAACATGTACCTGCAGGACCGCACGGCGGGGCGCACGCCGCGCCTGCGCGGCGTGGCACCGCTGCACGAGCTCGACGCGGCCGGCGTGCCGGTCATGGTGGCGAGCGACAACACGCGCGATCCGTTCTACGCCTATGGCGACCTCGACATGCTGGAGGTGTTCCGCGAGGCCACCCGCATCCTGCATCTCGACAATTCGCGGCGCCCGTGGCTGCGGCTGCTGGGTGCAACGGCCGCCGGCATCATGGGGCTTGCCGACAGGGGCACGGTGGCGCCCGGCGGGCCGGCCGATCTCGTGCTGACCCGGGCGCGCACGCCCCAGGAACTTCTGTCGCGGTCGCAATCAGACCGTGTCGTGATCGTCCGAGGCGAGCAAATCGATACGACGCTGCCAGATTATCGCGAGCTCGATCGGCTGTTCGTGGCAAAAGGGCGCAGCGCGGTGCGGGGGTGATGTCGGTTCGTCACGCCGGGCGAACGCGGCACGCCGCCATGGCCGGATGACAGCGGCTCACGCCAACCGGCTGAGGGAAAACAGCGTCACGTCGCGCAAGAGCTCGATGAACTTCTGCGCCTGGAACTCGGCGGTCAGTCGGCCCTTCTCGGCGCTGGCGCCTGAGGCGTCGCCGGCAGCGCCCGAAGCATGGAGGTCCTGGGCGATCCACGCGAAGGCCGTGTAACCCGTGGGCCGGAGCTGCGCGAATTCCTTGGCGATGTTGATGGTGGTGGGGGCGAAATTCGCGACCTTGTCCATACGCACGAGGTCGGGCCGGAAGTGCAGCATCAGCGACGTCTCGATGTCGCCGCCATGGATGCCGATTGCGGCCTCCTGGTCGCTGAAAATATCCGGCGGTAGCCCGAAGCGCCGCCAGGCCGAGGCCACCACCAGCATGCCGAACCTGACGCGCAGCTCGCGCGCCACGATGCCGATCACCTCGACGTTGCCGCCATGCGAGTTGATCATGACGAGCTTCTTCAGGCCGGCGCGGTTCACCGCCTCGCCGACCTCCACCCAGGTGCGCAGCGCCGTCTCGGCCGTGAGCGTGATGGTGCCCGGCGAGCGAATGTGCTCGTTCGACTTGCCGATCGCCTGCGTCGGCAGGATGAGAATGCTGATGTCGTCCGGCAGGCGCTTCACCACCTCGCCGATCATGCCGTTGGCAATCACCGTGTCGGTGGAAACGGCAAGGTGCGGCCCGTGCTGCTCGATGGCCGCGACGGGCAGCACGGCGACCGTCGTCTCGGGGTCAAGACCCTCGAATTCCTTGGTGGTGAGTTCGCCCCAATAGAGCTTGCGCATGCCCCTGTTCCGCCTTCCGTTCGTCAAATCCGCGCCAGCCTGCAGGTGCGCGCCCTGCCGGGATTGAGCAGGTCGGCGATGTCGTAGCGGTCCGGGCCAGGTTTGGCGACAGCGAGGCTTTGGGCCGACATCGGGTGCTCTCAATCAATTGATGCGGACGGGTCTGGCAGCAAGTATACCGGCTCGCCATGGGTGCGTCAGGTCGCCGGGAGGCGGCCCGGGCGGCCCCTGCCCTCGCGGGTAGCAGGCTGACCGAGCGGCCGATCCCGTGGCGCGGGACGCTTCGCTCGCGGCAAGACGGGGGGAGAGCGCATGACCGCGATGCAGTACCGCCACGTTGTCAATAAAGGTATCGGTGCGTGAGCGTGGGACCAACGCCGCTCGCTGCGGACGCCATGCGCGGCAGCCGGCCGCTCGTCTCGATCCGCGGCGTCTCGAAGCAGTTCGCCAACGGCACGCTGGCCATTCGCGGCGTCGACCTCGACCTTGCCGAGGGCGAGTTCGTCAGCATTCTCGGCCCGTCGGGATGCGGCAAGTCCACCCTGCTGCGCATCGTCGCCGGCCTCGGGGCGCCGAGCGCCGGCCGCGTCGATTGGCCGATCCCACCGAAGAGCGCGCGCGGCGCGGCGGAGCCCGATCTCGGCTTCGTGTTCCAGGACCCGACCCTGATGCCGTGGGCCGACGCGCTCAAGAACGTCATGCTGCCCTTGACGCTGGCGCGCATCCCGAAGGCCGACGCGGCAGCGCGCGCCGCCGACATGCTGGCGCTCGTCGGCCTCAAGGGCTTCGAGCGCTCCTATCCGCGCGAGCTCTCGGGCGGCATGAAGATGCGCGTCTCCATCGCCCGGGCGCTGGTGACGCGCCCGAAGATTCTCCTGATGGACGAGCCGTTCGCGGCGCTCGACGAGATCACCCGCCACAGGCTCAATGACGACCTGCTCCATTTGTGGTGGCAGCACCGCTTCACAGCTGTATTCGTGACGCATTCGGTGTTCGAATCGGTCTACCTGTCGCAGCGTATCGTCGTCATGGCGGCGCGGCCGGGCCGCTTCATCGCCGACGTAAGGAACGCCGCGCCCTATCCGCGCGAGGCGCTGTTCCGCACCTCCGCCGAATACGCGCAGCTTTGCCGCGAAGCCTCCGAAATCCTCAAGGTGGCCATCGCGCTATGACCGAGACGCGGCCCAACACCCCCGGAATGGCGACGCCAACGGCGGCGCACGACGGCACCGACGCACAAGCGCGCCCGGTCGTCGCCGCGGAGCCGCGCGTGCTCGGCATCGCCGTCTCGACGTGGCCGAGCATCATCGCACCCATCGCCATCGGCGTCATCGCGTTGGCGCTGTGGGAAACCGTCGTGTGGATCAAGGGTATCCCGCCCTACATCCTGCCGGGGCCGGTCCTCATCGCGCAGACGCTGGTGACCGATTGGTGGACGCTGTCGCAGTCCCTACTGATCACGCTACGCATCACCTTCGCGGCGCTGATTGCCGCCGTGACGGTCGGCGTGGCGCTCGCCGTGATCTTTACGCAGTCGCGCTGGCTGGAGAAATCGCTGTTTCCCTACGCGGTGGTGCTGCAAGTGACGCCGATCGTCTCCATCGCGCCGCTCATCATCATCTGGGTCAACGACGTCAACCTGTCGCTGCTCATCTGCGCCTGGATCGTGGCCTTCTTCCCGATCCTCTCCAACACGATCCTCGGGCTCAACTCGGCCGACCACAATCTGATCAACCTGTTCCAGCTCTACCGCGCCAACCGCTGGCAGCAGCTCTGGCATCTGCGCTTGCCGGCGGCCCTGCCCTATTTCCTCGGCGGCTTGAAAATCTCCGGCGGCCTCGCGCTCATCGGCGCCGTGGTGGCCGAGTTCGTGGCCGGTACCGGCGGCAGCGCCTCGGGCCTCGCCTACCGCATCCTTGAGTTGGGTTACCAGCTGCGCATCCCGCGCATGTTCGCGGCCCTCGTGCTCATCTCGGCCAGCGGCATCGCCATTTTTCTCGTGACCAGCGCCATTGCGCACTACGCGCTGCGCCACTGGCACGAAAGTGCGGTGAAGCGGGAGAACTGAGGCGACGAGCGTCATGGTCGGCCTTGTGCCGACCATCCACGTCCTTGGCCGGTCGCCCGGGAAGGTGTTGATGCCCGCGACAAGCGCAGGCATGCCGCCGGGCTTCGGTGCTACGCCGCCCCGTCCCGGATCGGCGGCTGGAAGGCGAGCCCGGTGTCCCAGGGCAAATAGATCCAGGTGTCCTGCGAGACCTCGGTGATGAAGGTGTCGACCATCGGCCGGCCCATCGGCTTGGCGTAGACGGTGGCGAAATGCGCCCTGGGCAGGATGGCGCGCACGATCTGCGCCGTCTTGCCGGTGTCGACCAGGTCGTCGACGATCAGCACGCCCCGCCCTTCGCCGCCACCGATCTTGACGATGCTGTCGGCGACGCCCTTCAGCACATCAAGCGCCCCTTGCGTCTTGTAGTCGTGATAACTCGCCACGCACACGGTCTCGATGAGCCGAAGGCCAAGCTCACGGGCCACGATGGCGGCCGGCACGAGGCCGCCACGGGTGACGCAGACGATGGCGTGAAACGGCCCGGCATTGGCGAGGCGCCAGGCCAGCGCCCGGGCATCCCGGTGGAACTCATTCCAGGATACGGGAAAGGCCTTCTGGAGCTGTGCCTCGGGGTGCGTCTCTGCCTTCGGATCCTGCATGCCTGCTCATAGAGCGCCAACCGCACGCATTCAATGGGGACAGCTGGCTTAGCCCGCCGGCCGCTTCGGGCATTGCTGCCAGGATTTGGCATCGTGGCGGCCTACAAATCAGCCTCCGAGGGGCAAATGGTGGCACAACCTCTTCGCCTGCTGGTCGATCGCGTCAAGACGCCAATTGGTGAGCTGATGGTGGCGGCCGATGAGATGGGCGCGCTGCGCGCCATCGATTGGAGCGATCGCGAGACGGGGCTGCGGCGTCTGCTGCGGCTGCACTACGGCAAGGACGGCTATGCGCTGACGCCGCATCGCGACCCGCACGGGCTCAGCGCCGCAATGGGCGCCTATTTTGCCGGCTCGCTCACCGCCATCGATGGCCTCAAAGTCGCAACCGGCGGCACCGATTTCCAGCGCCATGTCTGGCGGGCGCTGCGGGCGATCCGCTGCGGGACGACCGTCACCTATGGGGCGCTGGCGCAGCGCATCGGCCGCCCGGCCGCTGTCCGGGCGGTCGGTCACGCCAACGGTGCCAATCCCATCAGCATCGTCGTGCCGTGCCATCGCGTCATCGGCGCGGACAGGAGCCTCACCGGCTATGGCGGCGGCATTGCGCGCAAGCGCTGGCTGCTCATACACGAGGGCGCGCTGCTCGCCGACCTGCGGGCCGCGTGAGGCGAGGAGCTCCCTGCTTCGCTAATCCTTCACGGCGGCAGCGCGCGCCAAGCCGCGGCCGGGATCGTAGGCCCACACCGACAGGACGATGAACACGAGCGTCGTCGCCGCCACCACGGCGCAGGCGCGCGGCTCGAACGACAGATAAAGCGCGTGGCGGATGAGCTCAACCGCATGCGTAAAGGGATTGACAAGACACACGTTGTAGAGCGTCTCGCTCGCCTCGCGGATGCGCCACAGCGGATAGAGCGCCGAGGAAGCGAAGAACATCGGGAAGATGACGAAATTCATCACCGTGGCGAAATTCTCGAGCTGGCGGATGAGCGACGACAGGAAGAGGCCGATGGCTCCGAGCATCAGCCCGGTAAGCACGAGGGCCGGCAGCGCCGCGAGATAGCCGAGCCAGGGGATGTCGACCTCCCATGCGCGGGCGATGGCCAGGAAGACATAGACCTGGACGAGCGACACGAGCACACCGGCCACCAGCTTGGAGAGGAGCAGGAGCCAGCGCGGAAAGGGGCTGGTGAGCAGCACGCGCATGGCGCCGACCTCGCGGTCGTAGACCATCGACAGCGACGATTGCATGCCGTTGAAGAGCTGCACCATGGCGACAAGGCCGGGCGCCACGTAGACCTCGTAGAGCACGTAAGTCTCGTAGGGCGGGATGATCGACACGCCGAGCACGCTGCGGAAGCCGGCGGCGAATATGACGAGCCAGACCAGGGGCCGCACCAGGGCGGAGAAGAAGCGCCCCTTCTGATGCACGAAGCGCAGGAACTCGCGCCCGACGATTCCCTTGAGGCAGATGAGCGGGGCCGCGGCGCTCATGCGGCGCGCCCGGCCGGCTCGGACGTGAGCGCTGCGAAGGCCGCCGCGAAGCTCGCCGCTCCCGCGCCCGACGCGATGGCGTCGGCGCGTCCTTTTGCGACCAGCCGGCCGCCATGCAGCACGCACACGTCGTCTGCCGGCTCGATCTCGTCGAGGAGATGCGTGGCCCACAGGGCCGCGAGGCCCTCCTCGCGCACCAGCGCCCGCACCTGTGCCAGGATGTCGGCGCGCGAGGCCGGATCGAGGCCGACGGTCGGCTCGTCGAGAAGCAAAAGCCGGGGCGCATGCACCAGGGCGCGGGCGATCTCGACCCGCCGCCACTGACCACCCGACAAGGCGCGCGCCTTGTCGTGCCGGCGCGCCAAGAGCCCGGCCTGGTCGAGCAGCTTCTCGATGCGCCCACGAACCACACGGCCGGCGAGCCCATGCAGGGCGGCATGATAGGTGAGGTTCTGCCAAAGCGTCAGTTCGGGATCGAGGGTGCGCGCCTGAAAGACGACGCCCATCCGGGCGAGACCGCGCCAGGCCGCCGACGCCATGTCGCAGCCGAAGACGCGCACCTGGCCGCGGGCGGCGCGTTGCAAGCCGGTGGCGATCGAGAACAACGTCGTCTTGCCGGCGCCATTGGGACCGACCAGCACCACGAAGCGGGCTTGCGGCACGTTCAGCGACACGCCATCGAGGGCGCGCCGCGCGCCGTAGGCATGCGTCACATCGCGAATGTCGAGGGCGTCTAGGCTGCTGTCTTGGTCCACGTCAACATGCCAGGTGCATGGTCATTGCGGCGCCACCACCACGCCCCACGGGCTACGGCCGACGCGCACCGACTTCAGCACCTTGAGGTTCGGCACGTCGATGATCGAGACGTCGTTGGAGACACCGTTGGTGGTGACCAAAAGGCTCTCGTCGGCCGTGAGATCGACGTGCCAGACGCGCTGGCCAACCAGCAGGTATTTCTCCACGCTGTGCGTCTTGGTGTCGACTACGGCGATGCGATTGGCAGGCCCGAGAGCCACGAAAGCGCGGCTGCCGTCACGGGTGAGCCGGATGCCCACCGGCTGGATCTGGTCCTCCGTCACGCCGGCGATCTGGAAGCTCACCTTGTGCAGGATCTTTCGCGTCGCCACGTCGATGACACTGACGCGGCCGCCGACCTCGGAGCTGACCCACAATGTCTTGCCGTCGGCCGCGAAGGCGGCATAGCGGGGACGCGCATCGACCAGCACGCCGTCGACCATCTTGTGAGTCTCGGTGTCGATGAAGTGCGCCATGTTGGAGGTTTCCGACGTAGCGACGAGAAGCTTGCCGTCCGGGCTGATGGCGACGCCCTCTGGCTCGACGCCGACATCGATCTTCGCCAGCACCTTGCCGCTGTCGATGTCGACGCCGGTGACTTGGTTGTCGTCCTCGTTGGCGACGTAGAGCCGCTTGCCGGAGGGATGCAGGGCGACACGCTCGGGATCGTCGCCGACCTTGAGCGACTTGATGATCTTGAGGGTTGCGGTGTCGACGACGTTCACGACGTTGTCGTCGCTGGCGCAGACATAGAGCCGGCTGCCGTCGGGGCTCAGCGCCACGCCCCGAGGACGCCGCCCAACCTTGAAGGTCTTGGTCACCGCCTGGGTCGCCATATCGATGACGCTGACGCTGTTGTCCTTCTCGTTCGACACGAAGGCTGAAGCGGCAGCGGCCGGCTCCGCGGCCGCGATGCCGACGCTCGCCGCCGCAGCGACAACGAAGCGCAAGCATATGCCCATACGGCTCCCCCGGCGTTTCGCGGTGATTTGTCGTCTGGCGATGGTCATCCCGGCGATCGTCATGGAGCCTTGCACTGGCTCTCCGGCTGATCGGTGCCGAGCGTATCGAGGACGGTACGCTGGTGCAAATAACCGGGCTGCGGCGAGACGGAGACGACGGCGGCGGGCTGGGCGAGAAGCAGCGGCTGCCGCAGTTGCCGGTCCCACGGCCGAAAGCTGAGCCCCAGGCCCTTGAAGGCGGCGAGATCGAACTCGCTGCCGGCCAGATAGACGGCGAGCTGCCGCGGGTCGGCGGAGCCGGTGCGGACAACCGCTTCGCCGACGGCGCGCATGGCAGTCCAGGCCTGGTAATCCAAAGGACGCATGGGGCGCCCGGCCCGCCGGATGAAGCGGCTGTGCAGTTGCGGCGCGCCCCAGTAGTCGTGGGCGCGATGCCAGGTCGTTGCCGCAAGCCCCTGCGTGCCGACCACTAGCTTGGGATCGGCGGTGTGGTAAAGGAGGTAATCGCCAAAGTCGCCGGCCTCGTCGGCCACCCAGATCACGTCGGCATCGAGGCCGCGCGTCAGCACGAGGGCTTCGGCCGTCGTCGGGCTGTCGGCGCGCGTGCGCGCCAAGGGCCCGAGGTCCCATGGCTTCTCGGCGGTAATCTGCAGGCTAAATTTCTTGGCGGCGCGGCGCACCGCCTCGACGTAAAGCTGATCGGCAGGCTCCGGCCCGGTGAGGAGGAAAACCTTGCGCCAGCGGCGAGCGGCCAGGAATTGCGCCACCGCGTCGGCCAGCATGGCGCGGCTCGGCGCCACGTGGAAGACGTTCTTGCGGCAATCGGCACCGCGCAGACGGTCGTCACCGGCGCCCGCATTGAGGATGAGCACGTCGCGGCCCGCAAGCGCATCGGCAACCTCGAGCAGGCGATCGGCCGGCAAGTCGACGACCAGGATGCGGACGCCTTCGTCGGCAAGGCGCCGCGCCGCATCGGCGGCCGCATCTGTCTCGCCCAGCGTGACGGCTTCGAGCTTGAACGAGGGGCCGGCGGCGGTGCGGCCGCTATTGTTGTCGGCAACCGCCAAGGCGGAGCCCGCCGTGCCTTCGTCCACGGGCGGCAGCGTAATCTCGTGCGGGCGCGGCGCAGGCCGCTCGTAGGTCAGATGCGCAACCGACACCTCCTGGGCTGCGGCCGGCACGGCGATGAACGCCAAAGCCGAAACAGCCAGGACCGCGAAGATGCGGCGCGTGGTCGTTGACATTGTCATCATTGTCATGGGGTGCGCGTCGGCCGATCGGCGCTTTCATCGTCGCCGAGCTTGGCTCGGACCTCGTCCACGACCGAGAAATCGACCCAGTCGAGGAGCTCGACGGGCTTGAGATCGCGGAACTCAGGAGTTCTGGAGCATCCAGCGGGCCGTGTAGTCGAGCTCCGGCCGGCTGAGCCCGCCATTGACGCTCCAGCTTGTCTTGAAGGTCAGAGCAAGCGCGAGGAGCGTCTCGCGGCGGATGTCAGGGCGGGCCTTCTCCATGGCGTCCGCCCAGTCCTCGGGTCGGCGGGCGAAGTCGCGCGAGGCCTTGATCAGCGCCGCAACGACGCGGACCACGTCGCCGCGGCGTCGGGCCAGGACCTTGTCCGGCACGATGTTGACCTTGGCGACGACGGGCGCGATGCGGAAGAACTCGTCCTCCTCGACGAGCACGTGGGCGATGGACTTGTCGGCGAAGACTGACCAAGCGGCGGCCGAGACCGTCGTGGCGTCGATGCGTCCGGCCGCCAGCGCCTTCAAGCGGATCTCCGGTGTCCCGGCCGCCAGCATGGTGAGCTTGTCGACGTCGATGCCCTTGGCGCGCAGCACTTCGCGAGTAAGCGAATAGTCGAGGCTACCGACCCGACCCACCCCGAAGGTGGCGCCCGAGAGCGCCGCCACCGATGCGATGCCGCGGCGCGCCACGATGACATAGGGAAAGGACTTGTTGGGCGATGCGACCGCCTTGGCCTTGAGCTGGTCGCGGGCCGCGAGCCGCAGTACGGAGTTGAGCGCGACATTGGCCATGTCGCCCTCCCCGGCCAGCAGCGCCGCCATGGCCATCGGCGTCTCCTGCACGCGCACGATCTCGACGTCGACGCCCTCGCGCTCGAAATAGCCGCGGCTCTTGGCGAGCTCCATCACCGAGTTGGGCAAGAGCGGCGCCGCAAGCTCGGTGACGATGAGGCGGAACGGCTCGGCGCGAATGCCCGAAGGGAAGAGAGCAATGCCGGCGACGAGCGCCGCGAGCCATGCCGGCGTGATGCCGCGCGCCCGGCGCCCGAAAAATGCTGCTGTCGACCGGTGGCGCATGTCACAGTGTCCGCGAGATCAATTCCTTCATGATCTCGTTGGTGCCACCATAGATTTTCAGGACACGGGCGTCGCCCCACATGCGGGCGATGGGGAACTCGCGCATGTAGCCATAGCCGCCGAAGAGCTGCAGGCATTCGTCGATCAGGTGGCAGAGGCGATCGCTCGTCCACCATTTTGCCATGGCGGCCGTCTCGGCATCGAGTTCGCCGTTCAAGAGCTTCTCGGCACAATCGTCGACGAAGACGCGGGCGATGCGCGTCTCGCTCTTGGCCTCGGCGAGCTTGAAGCGCGTGTTCTGGAAATCGATGATGGCGCGGCCGAAGGCCTTGCGGTCCTTCACATAGGCGATGGTCAGATCGAGCGCCCGCTCCATCAGCGCCACAGCGTCGATGGCGATGACCAGCCGCTCCTGCGGCAATTGCTGCATGAGCTGCTTGAAGCCGAGACCTTCCTCCGGCCCCAGCAGGTTGGCGGTCGGCACGCGCACGTTGTCGAAGAACAGCTCCGATGTGTCCTGTGCGTGCTGGCCGATCTTCTCCAGATTGCGGCCGCGCTTGAACCCTTCGAGGCCAGCCGTCTCGACGACAATCAGCGACACGCCCTTGGCGCCTTCCTTGGGGTTGGTCTTGGCGACGACGACGATAAGGTCGGCAAGCTGGCCGTTGCTGATGAAGGTCTTGGCGCCGTCGATCACGTAGTGGTTGCCGTCGAGCTTGGCGGTCGTGCGCACGCCCTGCAGGTCCGAGCCGGTGCCGGGCTCGGTCATGGCGATGGCGGCGATGAGCTCGCCCGAAGCGAGCTTCGGCAGCCAGCGGCGCTTCTGATCCTCGGAGCCGTAGTTGAGGATGTAGGGCGTGATGATGCTCGAATGCAGGGAATTGGCGAAGCCTCCGATGCCGAGGCGCGCCTGCTCCTCGATGAGGATCTTCTCGTGCGCGAAGGTGCCACCCGGACCGCCATACTCGGCCGGCACGGCGGCGCAGAGCATCCCAGCGGCTCCCGCCTTCAGCCAGATGTCGCGGCCGACGATGCCCTCGCGCTCCCAGCGCTCGACATGAGGCAGGCATTCTCTCTCGAAGAAGCGGCGCGCGCTGTCGCGAAACAGCGCCAGCTCCTCGCTCTCGCGTACGGCTGCGTCCACGGCTTTCTCCCTATTCAGATCCGCCGCCCGACATTGGCCCAATACGGCTCACGCAGCTTGCGCTTCATGATCTTGCCGGAGTCTTCGCGCGGTAGCTCCGCCGCGAATTTGATGACATGCGGGATCTTGTAGCTGGCGACGCGCTCCCTGAGATAGGCGCGCACGTCGGCGTCGGTCAGCTTGGCGCCTTCCCGCGGCTGCACGTAAGCGGCGACGCGCTCGCCGAACTCCTCGTCGGGAATGCCGAACACCGCGCTGTCCTGCACGCCCGGCATGTTGACCAGCTCCGCCTCGATCTCGGCCGGGTAGATGTTGGTGCCGCCCATGATGACCATGTCGTTCTTGCGGTCGCAGAGAAAGAGATAGCCGTCCTCGTCGAGATATCCCACGTCGCCGATGCTGACCAAGCCGTCGCGCTCGCAGGCGGCGCGCTTCTCCGGATTGTTGTGGTAGGTGAAGTTGGGGAAGCCGTCGATCCACAGATAGACCTCGCCCACCTCGCGCGGGCCGAGCGCCTTGCCGTCCTCGCCGACGATCCTGACGTTGCCGCCGGGCAGCGGCCGGCCGACGGTGCCGGGCTTCTTCAGCGCCTCCGCCGAGGTGTTGAAGCAAACGGCGCCGGTTTCGGTGCCGCCGTAATATTCGACGATCACCGGCCCCCACCACTCGATCATGCGCCGCTTCACGTCGCCCGGACAGGGCGCGGCGCCATGCACCACCACCTTGAGGGACGACACGTCGTAGCGCCGCTTCACCTCCTCGGGCAGCCGCAGCAGCCTGACGAACATGGTCGGAACGAGGTGCACATGCGTGATGCGGTAGGCCTGGATGATCTCCAGGAGCTCGATCTCGTTGAAGCGCGGCTGCAGCACGGCGAGGCCGCCGTCGCGCACCGCATAGAGGCCGAAGAAATTCGGCGCCGAGTGATAGAGCGGGCCGGTCACCACGGTGCGCATCTCGACGCCCGGCTCGATGCCGAACACGATCTTGGCGAGGCGCGCCATTGCGCCAGCGCCCTCCGGGTTGAGCAGGCGCCGCACGCCCTTGGGATTGCCGGTCGTACCTGACGTGTAGATCATGCTCGAAATCGCGCCAGCGGGGCTGCCGGGCAGCGGCGCGAACCCCTCAACCCAGTCATCCCAGAGTTGCAGGCCGGCAGGGGGCTCACAAAGAGCGGCCGGGACCATGTAGCTGGCGGCGATCTCCGGCGGCGTCGGGACGACGAGGATCGGTAAGCCATCGGGAACGGCGGGCCCGACCTGCGGCATGAGATCGGCATGCGCGATGACGGCCTTGGCGCCGCAATCCTTGAGCACGTAGGCGATCTCGGGCGTCTTGCCGTGCCAATTGACCGGGACGCTGTAGGCACCGAGCTGCTGGGTGGCGAAGCTCGCTTCGAAGAAGGCAAAGTCATTGCGTAGGATGACGGCAACGGCATCGCCCTCCTTGACGCCCAGCTCCGTGAAGCCGCGCGCAGCGCATTGTGCCCGTTGCATGAGCCGGGCGTGGCTTATCTCCCGTTTGCCGCTGAGAATGCGGCCGACCGCAAGCGTGTCGATGGTCTCCTCCCTTTGGGCCTTTATCGGCGGCTGACGCCGCTCGTTTTGACCGGCAATTGGCCCACTATAGCGCGCCGCCTCGCAAGCGGTAGCCGGAACGTGCATGCCCGGCCACCCGCAGGCAGTTGCCGCGCGCGTGCAAGCGGCTAGGTTCCTCCAACGAGGCGTTGTTGCAAGAGGAGTGATCATGCCAGCCCAAAGCTCAGCCAAGCTGCAGACCGAAACCGACCGGATCGAGGCCGGCGGTCTCTCCGTGGCGCGATGCCTCCACGATTTCATCGCCAAGGAGGCGCTGGCGGGGACGAAACTTTCGCCGAAGGCATTCTGGGACGGCTTTGCCGCGCTGGTACGCGATCTGGCGCCCCGCAACGCCGCGTTGCTCGCCCGGCGCGACGAGCTGCAGGAAAAGATCGATGCCTGGCACCGTGAACGCCGCGGCCGGCCCTTCGACGCTGCGGCCTACGAGGCGTTCCTGCGCGACATCGGCTATCTCTTGGCCGATCCCGGCAACGTGAAGGTGTCGACCGCCGAGGTGGACGACGAGATCGCCACCATCGCCGGACCGCAGCTCGTCGTGCCGCTGTCCAACGCCCGCTACGCGCTCAATGCCGCCAATGCGCGCTGGGGTTCGCTCTATGACGCGTTCTATGGAACCGACGTCATCCCGGACGAGGGCGCCGCCAAGCGGCAGGGCGGCTACAATCCGGCGCGCGGCGCACTGGTGATCGACAAGGCCAAGGCCTTTCTCGACGAGGCGGTGCCGCTGGCCAGGGGAAAGCACGCCGAGGCGAGCGGCTATGCCGTGAAGAACGGGGCGCTCGTGGTGAGCACCCGCAGCGGCAGCACCACCTTGGCCAAGCCCGCGCAGTTCCGCGGCTATCGCGGCGACGCCGATGCCCCCGCCGGGGTGCTCTTCGTCAACAACGGCCTGCACCTGGAACTCGTCATCGATCGGGCCCACGCCATCGGCAAGGACGATGCCGCCGGAATCGCCGACGTGATCGTCGAGGCGGCCGTATCGACCATCATGGACATGGAGGACAGCGTCGCGGCGGTGGACGCGGAGGACAAGACCGCCATCTATCGCAACTGGCTCGGCCTAGTGGATGGCTCGCTGGCCGCCAGCTTCGAGAAGAGCGGCACCAACATGCAGCGCCGGCTCAATCCCGACCCGACCTTTTCGGGCCCGGACGGCAAGGCCTTCACCCTGCCCGGCCGCAGCCTCATGCTGGTGCGAAATGTCGGCCATCACATGTACACCGACGCGGTGCTGGACGCCGCCGGCAAGCCGGTGCCCGAGGGCATCCTCGACGCGGCGGTGAGCGTGCTCATCGGCCAGCGCGATCTCGGTGGCGGGCAAAGGCTCCGCAACAGCCGCGCCGGCTCCGTCTATATTGTCAAGCCCAAGATGCACGGCCCCGACGAGGTGGCCTTCTCGGACGCCCTCTTCGGTCGGGTTGAGTCGCTCCTCGGCCTCAAGCCACACACGGTCAAGATGGGCATCATGGACGAGGAGCGGCGCACCACGATCAACCTCAAAGCCTGCATCAAGGCCGCCTCGCAACGCGCTGTGTTCATTAATACCGGCTTCCTCGACCGCACCGGCGACGAGATCCACACGTCGATCGAGGCCGGCCCCATGGTGCGCAAGAACGACATGAAGGCGACGGCGTGGATCAAGGCCTACGAGGACTGGAACGTTGACACCGGCCTAGGCAGCGGCCTCAAGGGCCACGCGCAGATCGGCAAGGGCATGTGGGCCATGCCCGACCGCATGGCCGACATGCTGGCGCAGAAGATCGCCCACCCGCAGGCTGGCGCCTCCACCGCCTGGGTGCCCTCGCCCACCGCCGCCGTCCTGCACGCGCTGCACTATCACAAGGTCGACGTGTTCGCCCGGCAGCGGGACCTCGAGGGGAAGCCGCGCGCCAAGCTTGCCGACATCCTCACCATCCCGGTGACGCAATCCAACTTCGCGCCCGACGCTGTGCAGCAGGAACTCGACAACAATTGCCAGGGCATTCTGGGCTACGTGGTGCGCTGGATCGACCAGGGGGTCGGCTGCTCCAAGGTGCCGGATATCCACGACATTGGCCTCATGGAGGACCGGGCAACGCTCCGAATCTCGAGCCAACATCTGGCCAACTGGCTCGCCAACGGTGTCGTCAGCGAGGCGCAGGTCACGGAGACGCTGAAGCGCATGGCACGGGTGGTCGACCGGCAGAATGCCGGCGACCCGCTCTACCGCCCCATGGCGCCCGACTTCAACGGCGTCGCCTTCAAGGCCGCCTGCGATCTGGTGTTCAAGGGCCGCGCGCAGCCCAACGGCTATACCGAGTTCATCCTGCATGCGCGCCGCCGCGAGGCCAAGGCGGCGGGAGCGGCGAGCGGCGCCTAGGACAACAACAACGGAGGGCACGTTGCCAAAACTTCGCTACGAGGTGAAGGACGAGATCGCTTACATCACGCTGAACCGGCCAGCGGAGCGAAACGCCATCGACGACGAGCTGGCGCATGAGCTGGTCGCCGTGTGGCCGCGATTCGAGAAGGACCCGAACGTCAAGGTCGGCATTCTAAGCGGCGCCGGCCGCGATTTCTGCGTCGGTGTCGATCTCACGCCTGGCGCGGTCGAGCGCAAGATCCCCTACCTGACGCACCAAGCCTATCCACGCAACGGCACCGAAGTGTTCAAGCCGCTGGTCGGCGCCATCCAGGGCAACTGCATGGGGGGCGGCTATGCCTTCGGGGTGCGCGGCTGCGACATCACCATCATGGCCGACACCGCCCGCCTCGGATTTCCCGAAGGCCGGGCCGGCGTCGCCGTGCCGCCCGTCGACTATCTGCCCTACATGCCGTTCAAGGTCAGCCTCGAGTTCCTGCTGCTTGCCTGGAAGGGCGGCGAGTTCATGAGCCCGGAGCGCGCCTACCAACTCGGCCTCGTCAACAAGGTGGTGCCCGAGAAGGACCTGATGGCCGAGGCGGTGCGTTGGGCTGAGATGCTGAAGCGGGTCCCGCCGATGTACATAAAGGCCGTCAAGTACGGACACTACAAGGCGGCGCGAATGGGCTTCCTGCAGAACGAGATGGATTACGTGAACTATATCTGGCCGCAGGAGGTCAGCGAGGACACGCAAAAGTCCGTGGCGGCGTGGCGGGAAAAGCGCCAGCCAAGATACCGCGGCAGGTAGGCGCCAAAGGCCAGAGCTCTAATGCCACCGCCGGCGCCAAATCGGCCGGCAGCGCCTCCGCTACGCGGCGTTAACGTCGTCTGCGGTGAATCGCTTGATTGGACCGCGGGCCCGAGAGAAGGTGGCGAGGGCCATTGATTCGGTCGCGAGGGGTGTCGCCGCCGGAGAGCCGGGATGCGGGGAGCCAAAAAAATCGCAGGCGCCACGGCCGAGGCGATCGGCCGTGCCGCGCCGTCGGAGCAAGACGAGCCGGAAGATGCGGCGCGGACGATTAACCAACGCATCTTCGACACCTCCCTCGATCTCATCCTGGTCGTCGACCGCCGAGGCACTTTCCTGCGCGTCAGCCCGAGCGCCTTCACCATCCTGGGGTACGAGCCGCGCGAGTTGATCGGCCGCAGCGCCATCGACTTCGTCTATCCGGACGACCTCGAAAGCACGCGCGATGAAATGCGCATGGCGCGGCGCGGCCGCTCGATACGCAATTTCGACACCCGTTACGTCCACAAAGATGGGCGCATCGTGACGCTGGCCTGGACGGGCGTGTGGTCTGAGGAGGAGAGCCAACACTTCTTCATCGGCCGCGACATGACAGAGCGCATGGCGCTCGAGCAGCAGCTCCGCCAGGCGCAGAAGATGGAGGCGATCGGCCAGCTCACCGGCGGCGTCGCGCACGACTTCAACAACATCCTTACCGTCATCACCGGCATGACCGAGATGCTGGGCCAGGCTGTCGCCGGCACGCCGCAGCTACGGTCGCTCGTCAAGGCCATCGAGGAGGCAGCCGAGCACGGCGCGCAATTGACCCAACGCATGCTGGCCTTCGCGCGAAAGCAGCCGCTGCAGTCGCGCGTCATCGACCTCAACAACGTGGTGTCCGGCATGTCGCGCATCCTGCAGCGCGTGCTGGGCGAGGACGTGACGCTCGTCACCTCGCTCGGCGAAGGCCTCTGGGAGGCGCTGGCCGACCCTTCGCAAGTGGAGGACGCCATCCTCAACCTGGCGATCAATTCACGCGACGCAATGCCGGAGGGCGGCAGGATCGTCTTCCAGACCGCCAATGTCCGCCTCGACGACGCCTACGCGGCGCAGAACTTCGAGGTCATCCCCGGCGACTACGTGGCGCTCATCGTCACCGACAACGGCACCGGCATGCCGCCGGACGTGGTGGACAGCGCCTTCGAACCGTTCTTCACGACCAAGGAAGTGGGCCATGGCACCGGACTGGGGCTCAGCACCATCTATGGCTTCGTCAAGCAGTCGCGCGGCCACATCAAGATCTATAGCGAAGTGGGCAACGGAACCACCATCCGGCTTTACCTGCCCCGCGCCACGACAGCCGAAGTGCCGGCGGAAGCGCCGGTGTCGAAGCACGAGGACAATTTGACGGGGCGCGAGACCATCCTGGTGGTCGAGGACAACGTTTCGGTCCGCAGGGTGGCGGTCAGGGTCCTGGAAGGACTCGGCTACCGGGTCCGCCAGGCGGCCGACGGCAACGAGGCGTTGGCGATCCTGCAGCAGGCGGAGCCTGTCGATCTGCTGTTCACTGATATCGTCATGCCGAACGGGGTGAGCGGCCTCGACCTTTTCAAAGAGGTGCGGCAGGCCCGTCCCAAGCTGAGGGTGTTGTTCACGTCCGGCTATTCGGAGCGCTTCGTCGACGAGCGGCCCGCTGATACCGAAGGCACGTCGTTCCTGCCGAAGCCCTATGGCCGCGACAAGCTCGCTGCCGCCATTCGCAACGCGCTCGGCGAGGCCGGCGACTAGGGACGGGCAGACGAGGACAGAAAATGGTTCCGTCGTCCCCGGTTTGTCGTTCGGTCAGCGTCGCCCCTCGATGACCTGGCGGATGCGACCGGCCAGCTCGTCCTGCCGATAGGGCTTGGCGATGATCGGCAGGTGACTCACGTCCTCGCCCCGCCCGGCAAGGTGCGATCCAGGATAGCCGGAAGTGAGCAGGATCTTGACGCTCGGCCTGAGTTCGAGTGCCTCCGCGGCGAGCTGGATGCCGTTCTTGCCGGCCATGACCACGTCGGAAAAGATCAGGTCGACCGGGTCGCCGCGCCGAATGATGTCGAGGGCGCCGTCGGCATGGGAGGCGGTCAGCACACGGTAG
This sequence comes from uncultured Alphaproteobacteria bacterium, assembly GCA_963812775.1. GTDB lineage: Bacteria > Pseudomonadota > Alphaproteobacteria > Rhizobiales > Beijerinckiaceae > CAWEWH01. The sequence continues at coordinate 119,297 of CAWEWH010000007.1, read as the reverse complement.
CCAAGGTCCGTCAGGAGCTCGATGCCGAGCGCCAGCACGTTGGCGTCGTCCTCGACGAGCAGGATGGTCTCGGAGCGCCTCGCCCTGAGACGCTCGGCCGCCACCGTCGGCCCCTGCTGGGTGAGCGGCCGGTCGGTCTGCGGCAGGTAGAGCCGCACCTCAGTGCCCACCCCCAGATTGCTGACGATGCGCACATAGCCGCCCGATTGCCGCACGAACCCGTAGACCTGGCTCAGGCCGAGGCCGCTGCCTTTGCCGGTCTCCTTGGTGGTAAAGAACGGCTCGAAGACGCGTTCGAGCACCTCTTGCGACATGCCAGTGCCGGTGTCGCGAACGGTGACGAGGATCCAGGGGCCGCGCGGCGCTTCCTGATGATGGCGGACAAGATCGTCGTCGAAGGCAATCCGCTTGCCGCAGATCGTGAGCCGGCCGCCCTGCGGCATGGCGTCGCGGGCGTTGACCGAAAGGTTGAGCAGCGCCGCCTCGAGTTGGGAGGGATCGATGAAGGACGCGAGGCTCGGCTCGCGGAGATCGAGATCGAGCACGACGTTCTCGCCGAGCGCATGGCGCATGAGCGGCTCGAAGTCACGCGATCAGAGCCGTCGACGTCGACGACCTTCGGCTCGAGATGCTGCCGGCGCGAGAAGGCCAGCAGCTGCCGCGTCAGGCTCTGGGCGCGCTCGGCGGCGTGGCGCATGGCCTGCAGCTGCCGCGCCGCGCGCTGGTTGTCCTGAACCTGGCGGCCGACCAGGTCGACGTTGCCGAGCACCACGGTGAGCAGGTTGTTGAAATCGTGCGCGACGCCGCCGGTGAGCTGGCCCACCGCCTCCATCTTGCGCGCCTGCACCAGCTCCTGCTCGAGGAAGCGCCGGTCGGTTACGTCGAGCAAGGAGCCGAAAATCTCGCGCGGCTCCCCCGTCTCGGCCGGCGCCAGCACGCCCTGGTCGAGGAAGGTGCGGTACTGGTCGTCAGCTGCAGCGCCAACGATACTCGCACTGGTAGCTGCCGCTGCGCGCCGCGGCCGGCGAGTTCAGCGAAGACCCGCTCCTTGTCGTCGGGATGGATGCGGCTCGCGCCGAAATCCGGCTCGCCGACGAAGTGCTCGGCACGAAATCCGGTGACGCTCTCGACATTGTCGCTGACGAACAGCGGCGCAAAGGGCGGCTCGATCAGCCGCGAATGAAAGACGATGGGCAGCACCCGCAGGATGGCTTCCTGGCGGTTCTGCGAGCGGCGCAGCGCCTGCTCGGCCAGAAGCTTCTCGGTGCGGACCCTGAAGTTCTCCTCCTGCAGCCGGTGGCGCAGCTCCGCCTGGCGCTCGACTTCCGCGGTCTTGAGGTAGAGGTCGACGAAGACCGCGACCTTGGCCTTCAGGATGAACGGGTCGACCGGCTTGAACACCATGTCGACGGCGCCGGCCGAATAGGCCTGGAACAGGTGCGACTCGTCGCGGAAGACGGCGGTGAGGAAGACGATCGGGATATGGCGCGTCTTCTGGCGGGCGCGGATCAGCCCCGCCGTCTCGTAGCCGTCCATGCCCGGCATGTGCAGGTCGAGCAGGATGACGGCGAAATCGTCGTGCAGCAGGCAGCGCAGCGCCTCCTCGCCGGAGCGGGCGACGACCAGCGTCTGGTCGAGCTCCTCGAGCACCGTCGAGATGGCGAAGGCATTGCGCTCGTCGTCGTCGACGATGAGGATGCGGGCCTTCGGGCATGTCGGCCCGCGGCGGACTCGGCGCCCGACATGATCGGCCTTCGCCTGATCGTTCATTGGTGGCTGGCCAATGGCGGGAAGGCGACGACGTTGGCGGCGAAGGCATCTGTGCGCGGTCGAGTGATCGATGCGCCGCGTCCAGGCCCGCAGCACCGAGATCAGCTGCTCGATGTCCACGGGCTTCGAGACATAGTCGGAGGCGCCGGCGTCGATGCATTTCTGCCGGTCGCCCTTCATCGCCTTGGCGGTGACGGCGATGATCGGCAGCGATTCAAGCCCCGGCATCGCCCGGATCTCCCGGATCGTCTCGTAGCCGTCCATGCCAGGCATCATGATGTCGACCAGCGCCACGTCGACATCGGGCATGGCGCGCAGCAGCTCGATGCCGGCAGCGGCCGCTCTCGGCATAGTGCAGCTCGACGCCGTGCTCCTCCAGCGCGCTGGTAGCGAGAAGATGTTGCGGATGTCGTCGTCGATGACCACGACCTTGCGGCCGACCAGGACCGGATCGTTGCTGCGCAGCTGCGCGCAGGACGGCCTGGGCGCGCTCCGTCATGTCGGCGAAGGAACGGTGCAGGAACAGCGAGGTGCGATCGAGAAGCTGCTCCGGCGTGCACGGCGACGCGCACGCTGCCGAGGCGTTCCAGGCCCTGGGCGTCGGCGGCGCCGAGGCCGCCCGGTGCATAGACGACGATGGGGATTTCGGCCTCGCGCAGCTTCTGGATCTGCTTGGCCGGGATCTGGGCGGCCTTCGGAAGATGCAGAACGGCGCAATCGTATTCGCGCGGCGCAAAGGCGCGCGGCCGTTCCTTGGCACCGGCAAGAACGACCTCGGCCTTCACGTCCTGGAGGAGCGACACGATGGCGCGGCCGTCGGCGCTGCCGGCGAGGGTGAGGACGCGCTTCTCCGCTCACGTTGAAGCCCTTGAGCTCGCCGAGCGCCGCGATGATCTCCTCCCGCTCCACCGGCTTGCTCGAGAACTTGTAGGCGCCGATGTCGAGACCCAAGCGATGGTGGTCGTCGGCCGATATGACGTGGACAGGAATGTGACGCGTGTCGAAGTCGCGCTTCAGGAGATCGAGCAGCGCGAAGCCGTCGAAATCCGGCAGGCCGATGTCGAGCGTGATGACGGCGGGGCGGAAGCGCTTGGCAAGCGCCAGCACCTTGGCGCCTTCCGACGTCACCACGCCCTTGTAGCCGGCCTCATGCGCCAGCGACAGGAGAATGGTGGCAAACCGCGCGTCGTCCTCGACGATCAGCGCGATGCGGTCGCCCTCCTCGATGGCGTAGCGGTCGTCGGCCACTGTCTCGGTGGGCGTAGCGGGATCGGCCGCCGCGATGGGCGCATGCGGCGGGCGCGCCAAGGCGGCCGCGACACGGGCCGGAAGCTGAACCTGCGGGCTGAACTGCAGCGGCAGGAACAGCGTGAAGACGCTGCCCTGCCCCGGCATGCTGCGCACGCTGAGCTCACCGCCGAGCAGCCGCGTCAATTCGCGGCTGATCGACAGGCCGAGGCCGGTGCCGCCGTACTTGCGGCTCGTGGTGCCGTCGGCCTGCTGGAAGGCTTCGAAGATGATGCGCTGCTTCTCGTCCGGGATGCCGATGCCGGTGTCCTCGACCGCGAAGGCGAGCACCTGCGGGGAGGTGTTGAGCCGGTCGTTGCCCGGATGCCAGCCGGAGGTGGCCTTGCTGACGCGCAAGCCGCACCGAGCCGCGCTCGGTGAACTTGAAGGCGTTGGAGAGCAGGTTCTTGATGATCTGCTGCAGGCGCTTGTCGTCGGTGTAGATCGATTCCGGCAGATCGGACGCCACGTCGACCTTGAAGTCGAGCCGCTTGTCCTGGGCGAGCTGCGCGAAAGTGCGGTGCATGTGATCGCTGCAGCGATACGAAGGTGGTCTCGCCGACGTCGAGCGTGACCGTGCCCGACTCGATCTTCGACAGGTCGAGAATGTCGTTGATGAGCGCCAGGAGGTCGGAGCCGGCATGGTGGATGGTGCGCGAGAACTCGACCTGCTTCTCGGTGAGATTGCCCTGGGCGTTGTCGGACAGCAGCTTCGACAGGATGAGCAGGCTGTTGAGTGGCGTGCGCAGCTCGTGGCTCATATTGGCCAGGAACTCGGACTTGTACTTCGAGGTGAGCGCCAGCTGCTCCGCCTTCTCCTCGAGCGCCGCCTTGGCCTGTTCGACCTCGCGGTTCTTCGCCTCGACCTGCGTGTTCTGGATGGACAGGAGCTGCGCCTTCTCCTCGAGCTCGGCGTTGGTGTTCTGCAGCTCTTCCTGCTTGGAGCGCAGCAGCTCCTCCGAGCGCCGCAAGGTCGCCGCCTGCGCCTCAAGGCGATCGTTGGTCTTCTTCAGCTCCTCTTGCTGCGACTGCAGCTCGGAGGTGAGCAATTGCGACTGGGTCAGGAGACCCTCAGTGCGCATGTTGGCCGCGATGGTGTTGAGCACGATGCCGATCAATTCCATCAGCTGGTCGAGGAACGACAGGTGCGTCTCGTTGAATTCGCCGAATGAGGCGAGCTCGATGACGGCGTTGACCTCACCCTCGAACAAGGCCGGCAGAACGATGACGTTCTTGGGCGCGGCGCCGCCGAGGCCGGAACTGACGCGGGCGTAGTCGTGTGGCACGTCGGTCAACAGCATGCGGGCCTTCTCGACCGCGCACTGGCCGACGAGGCCCTGGCGCAGCGCCACCTGAGTCGGCACGTTCTGCGGACTGTCAACGGCGTAGCTGGCGGCGAGCTTCAGCATCACCTTGCCTTCACCCTCGTCGTCGGTGACGTAGAACAAGGCATGCTGGGCGTTGACCAGCGGCGCGAGCTCCGACAGCACCCGATTCGACACGGTGGCGAGGTCGCGCTCGCCCTGCAGCATGCGCGAGAAGCGCGCCAGATTGGTCTTCAGCCAATCCTGTTCAGTGTTCTTCAACGTCTGATCCTTGAGGTTGCGGATCATCTCGTTGATGTTGTCCTTCAGCGCTGCGACCTCGCCCGACGCCTCCACAGTGATCGACCGCGTCAGGTCGCCCTTGGTGACGGCGGTGGACACCTCGGCGATGGCGCGCACCTGGCCGGTCAGGTTGGCGGCCATGGCGTTGACGTTGTCGGTGAGGTCGCGCCACAGACCGGCAGCGCCCGGCACGCGCGCCTGGCCGCCGAGCTTGCCTTCGATGCCGACCTCGCGCGCCACGTTGGTCACCTGGTCGGCGAAGGTGGCGAGCGTCTCGATCATGTCGTTGATGGTCTGGGCCAGCGAGGCGATCTCGCCCTTGGCCTCCAGCGTCAGCTTGCGCTTGAGATTGCCTTGCGCCACCGCGGTAACGACCTCGGCGATGCCGCGCACCTGACCCGTCAGGTTGGCGGCCATCATGTTGACGTTGTCGGTCAGGTCCTTCCAGGTGCCGGCGACGCCGCGCACCTGCGCCTGGCCGCCGAGCTTGCCCTCGGTGCCGACCTCGCGGGCCACGCGGGTGACTTCCGACGCGAAGGAGTTGAGCTGGTCCACCATGGTGTTGATGGTGTTCTTCAGCTCCAGGATCTCGCCCTTCACGTCCACCGTGATCTTCTTGCTGAGGTTGCCGGTCGCCACGGCGGTTGTCACCTCGGCGATATTGCGCACCTGGCCCGTCAGGTTGGTGGCCATGGCGTTGACGTTGTCGGTCAAGTCCTTCCAGGTGCCGGCGACGCCGCGCACATTGGCCTGGCCGCCGAGCTTGCCTTCGGTGCCGACCTCGCGGGCCACGCGGGTGACTTCCGAGGCGAAGGAGTTGAGCTGATCCACCATGGTGTTGATGGTGTTCTTGAGCTCCAGGATCTCGCCCTTCACGTCCACGGTGATCTTCTTCGACAGGTCGCCCGTCGCCACGGCGGTGGTGACCTCGGCAATGTTGCGCACCTGACCCGTCAGATTGGCGGCCATGAGATTGACGTTGTCGGTCAGGTCCTTCCAGGTACCGGCGACGCCTTCGACCCGCGCCTGGCCGCCGAGCTTGCCTTCGGTGCCGACCTCGCGGGCCACGCGCGTGACTTCCGACGCGAAGGAGTTGAGCTGGTCCACCATCGTGTTGATGGTGTTCTTCAGCTCCAGGATCTCGCCCTTCACGTCCACCGTGATCTTCTTCGACAGGTCGCCCATGGCGACGGCGGTGGTCACCTCGGCGATGTTGCGCACCTGGCCGGTCAGGTTGGTGGCCATGGCGTTGACGTTGTCGGTCAGGTCCTTCCAGGTACCGGCGACGCCGGGCACCTGCGCCTGACCGCCGAGCTTGCCCTCGGTGCCGACCTCGCGGGCGACGCGGGTGACTTCCGACGCGAAGGAGTTGAGCTGGTCCACCATGGTGTTGATGGTGTTCTTGAGCTCCAGAATCTCGCCCTGAACGTCGACAGTGATTTTCTTCGACAGGTTGCCGGTGGCAACCGCAGTGGTCACCTCGGCGATGTTGCGCACCTGACCCGTCAGGTTGGTGGCCATGGCGTTGACGTTGTCGGTGAGGTCCTTCCAGGTGCCGGCGACGCCTTCGACCCGCGCCTGGCCGCCGAGCTTGCCTTCGGTGCCGACCTCGCGGGCGACGCGCGACACTTCCGACGCGAAGGAGTTGAGCTGGTCCACCATGGTGTTGATGGTGTTCTTCAGCTCCAGGATCTCGCCCTTCACGTCCACCGTGATCTTCTTCGACAGATCGCCCATGGCGACGGCGGTGGTGACGTCGGCGATGTTGCGCACCTGGCCGGTCAGGTTGGCGGCCATCATGTTGACGTTGTCGGTCAGGTCCTTCCAGGTGCCGGCGACGCCGGGCACCTGCGCCTGACCGCCGAGCTTGCCTTCGGTGCCGACCTCGCGGGCCACGCGGGTGACTTCCGACGCGAAGGAGTTGAGCTGATCCACCATGGTGTTGATGGTGTTCTTGAGCTCCAGGATCTCGCCCTTCACGTCCACCGTGATCTTCTTGCTGAGGTTGCCGGTCGCCACGGCGGTTGTCACCTCGGCGATATTGCGCACCTGACCCGTCAGGTTGGTGGCCATGGCGTTGACGTTGTCGGTCAAGTCCTTCCAGGTGCCGGCGACGCCGCGCACGTTGGCCTGGCCGCCGAGCTTGCCTTCGGTACCGACCTCGCGGGCGACGCGCGTCACTTCCGAGGCGAAGGAGTTGAGCTGGTCCACCATCGTGTTGATGGTGTTCTTGAGCTCCAGGATCTCGCCCTTCACGTCCACCGTGATCTTCTTCGACAGGTCGCCCTTGGCGACGGCGGTGGTGACCTCGGCAATGTTGCGCACCTGACCCGTCAGGTTCGCCGCCATGGCGTTGACGTTGTCGGTCAGGTCCTTCCAGGTACCGGCGACGCCCTTCACCTTGGCCTGGCCGCCGAGCTTACCTTCGGTACCGACCTCGCGGGCCACGCGCGTCACTTCCGACGCGAAGGAGCCGAGCTGGCCCACCATGGTGTTGACCACCTTGCCGATGCGCAGGAACTCGCCGCGCAGCGGCCGCCCGTCGATGTCGAGATTCATCTTCTGCGAGAGGTCGCCGCGGGCCACGGCGCCGATGACGCGGGCCATTTCGGCGGTGGGATGCACCGTGTCGCCGATGAGATTGTTGATGGCCTCGACGCTGGCTGCCCAGGAGCCCGAGGCACCGGGCACGCGGGCGCGATGGCCGATCTTGCCCTCCTTGCCGACGATCTCGCCCAGGCGCTCGAACTCCTTGGTCATGCGCTCGTTCAGCTCGACGACATCGTTGAAGGCTTCGGCCACGTCGCCGTCGATGCCGGTGAGGCTGAGGGGCAGGCGGACCGAGAAATCGCCGTTGCGGAAGGCGCGCAGCGCCGCCAAGAGGGCGCGCGGCTCGAGGTGGTCAGGGGAGGCACGGCCAGTCGCTTTCGCCATGGCGTCACTCTCGCTTGTATTTTCTTGAGAAATCAGAAGGGGATAGGACCACAAATGGGGACGGGAAGCGCTCATGCCAAAGGGCGCCTGCCCGGCCGACCGGGGGCGCACCGATTGCTCTCGGCGGGCAACGCTGCATTCCCAACCCACCCCGCAGAACCTGAGGCCGAGCAACGCGACAAACGGCGAATTGTTCCGCGCGCGCCTCAAACGATTTGTTGGGGTTTCAAGCCCGTCAGTACCGTTGGTTCTGCTGCCAAGCCCTCGGTGGTCATTTACCGCTCCTTAACCTCAAGAGCGCCGATTTAAATCAAGGCTTTACTGGCGAGCGTTAGTGTCGGCGGGGGAACGCCTCATTTGTCGGGGCTGCGGGTGGTTTTCAGTAATGCGGCTCAATTTCCAGCCTCTCACCCCGGTCGAGGCATCGAGAACGGACGACCTCCCGTTCCTTGTGCTGGGCGGCAAGCCGCCGCGCGGCCTGCAGGGCGAGTTTGACGGCCTGATCGGCGACCCGTGCGCCGCCATCCTCCTGATCGGGTCAGTGCAGCCCGCCGAGCTCCTCGAAGTCCTCGACGCGGCGCCCGATCCAGCCGTTCCGGTCGCCGATTTCGGCGCCTCGACAGGGGTGCGTCACGACTTTACCGCCAAGGTCCTGGACGACGAGGCCATCGCCGACCTGCGTTGGACCTTCACGCCGCTCTGGCAGCGCTTGGCCGAAATACCCTTCCGCGCCTCTCTCGAGGATCGGGCAGATCTGACGGTGCTACGGCTGGCCTATTCGCGCGATACCTCGATCGAGGCGAACTTCGCCATCGGCTCCCAGAGCCTGGTGCACTATCCGCTGCTCGACCCCGCCCCCTCGACGCGCCAGCGGCTGGAGCTGCTGGCCGATGTCGATCTGCTGCGCCGCCGTCACTTCACGCGGACCCACAATTGCGGCAAATGCGCCTCGGCGCGACTGCATGTCTACGAAGCCTGCCCGGCCTGCGACAGCGCCCACCTCATCGAAGAGCCGATCGTGCACCACTACCGCTGCGGCTGGCAGGAGCAGCAGTCGAAATTCGTCACCGACCGGATGCTGATCTGCCCCAAGTGCCGGCGTGAGCTGAGACACTACGGCGTCGACTACGGCAAGCCGGGCAACGTCTCGATTTGCCAGGCTTGCGGCGCCGCCAACGCCGAGCCCAAGCCGCTGTTCGCATGCCTTGACTGCGGCGCCGAGACGCCGACCGCCGAGGCCGCCGAGACGGACTGGTACCACTACGACGTGACCGAGGAGGGCCTGAGGGCGCTGCATCTCGGGCGCCTGCCGCGCTTCGACTTCCGTTCTCTACTTGAGGGACGCACCCGCGCCTTCTCGCGGCGCGAGTTCCAGCTGCTTGCCACCGAGGGCATGCGCGTGGCGCGCCGCTACCATCGTCCCTTCACCATCGCCCGCATCTCTTTGCAAGACGTGAACGCGTTGCGCGGCATCAAAGGCTCCGCCGACGTGGATGCAGCATTCCGGCTCGCCGTCGACGTCATCGTCGAGACATTGCGTGACAGCGATTTCGTCGCCGCCGACGGCGCCACCTCAATCCTGCTCGGCTTCCCGGAGACGGCCGCCAAGGACGCCAACGTCGTGGTGGAGCGGCTGCGCAAGCGCATCATCGACACCATCGCGGTCCCCATCGACCTTTCAGCCGAGACCGCTGACGACGACACTGCCGTCGAGCTCCTGACGGGGCGGTGAGCATGGAAGCGCTGCATTTCCTGAGATCGCTCGATCTCATCAACCTGATCATGCTGTTCTGGTACACGACGCTGCTGGAAATGCCGCGCTACATCATCGGCGCCGTGGCCATCTCGTTCACGCAGCTCTTCACCCCGACGATACGGCGCGCCGCCCCACCCTACCGCATGACCATGCTGCTGGTCGGCCACAACGAGGCCGCCGCCCTGCGCGCCTGCGTCGAGGGACTCAACGAGCAGACCCTCGTGCAGCAGCGCGGGCCGATGGAGATCGTCGTCGTCGACGACGGCTCGATGGATCGCATGGCGGAGATCGCGCGCGAATTGCAGCGGGAAGGCAAGATCGACAAGTTCCTGCAGGTGCATCAGCGCGGCGGCAAGAGCGCCGGCGTCAATCTCGGCTTCTCGGCCTGCACCGGCGACATCGTGGTCATCCTCGACATCGACACGACCATGGACCGCGACGCGCTCGAGATCATGCTGAGCTACTTCGACAGCCCCGAGGTCGGGGCGGTGTCGGGCGACATTGGCGTGCGCAACGCCACCAAAAACCTCATCACCCGCTTCCAGACCATCGAATACGCTATCGGCATCTCGCTTGGCCGCCGCATCGCCGAGACGCTCGGCATGTTGTCGATCGTCTCGGGTGCCTTCGGGGCGTTCCGCCGCGAAGCCATCGAGAGCATCGGCCGCCAGGACGTCGAGGTCGGCGAAGACGCCGACCTGACCCTGAAGCTGCGTCGGGCGGGGTGGCAAATCCGCTTCGCGCCCGACGCTCGGGCGCTGACGGACGTGCCGGAAAGCATCATCGCGCTCACCGGGCAGCGCCTGCGCTGGGACCGCGGCATCATCACCATCTGGCTGCGCAAGTTCCGCTCGTCGCTGAACCCGCGCATGGCGACGTTCAGGCTGACCGACGCGGCCATCATCCTCGACGTGTTCCTGTTCCAGGCGCTGCTCGCCTTCGCGCTGCCGGCCTACCTCGTGTGGCTCGCCTTCGTGTACGGCGACTTCATGTGGACGATCGTGGCGGCGACGCTGATCGGCTATATCGTGCTTGACCTCTTGTCGTTCTTCACCGCGGCGGCCGTCGCCCCGGTCAGCATCTTCTGGCTCATCCCATATCTGCCGTTCTACACGGTGATGCAGGTCACCGTCATGCGGGTTATCCGCCTCGTCGCCTTGGTGCAGGAGCTATTCTTCCGCAGCTCCTATCGCGACCCGTATGTGCCGGCGCGCGTCATGCTGCAGGTGGACCGGGTATGATGCACCGCATCAAGCCGCGCACCGCCATCGACAAGGTGCCGCGCAATCCGCGCTCCAACCGGGCGGCTATCATCCGCTGGTCGTATCTGGTGGGCGTCCTCGTGCTCGGCGGCTGGCTTGGCGACCTGTTCCTCGGCGGCTTCTTCTATTTGCGCAGCGAAGGGCTGGTGCTGGGCGAGCCGGCCGTGGTGGCGGCGGAATTCCCGGTGACTGTGCGGGAGCTGCGCGTGCGCGAAGGCGAGCGCGTCGAGGCCGGTGATGTGGCGGCCGTCGTCACCTCGCAGAGTGTCGCCGAGACGCTCGCCAAGCTCACGGCCGATCTCGGGGCGCGCCAGAACCGGCTCTCCGAGCTTCGCGTGCGCGTCCAGACCATCGATTCCATCCTCGGGCTCGCCGAGACACGCGAAAGGATCGCCACCGAAGCCCGCAAGGAGCTCGAGAGCCTGCTCGGCCGCGGCCTCCTGTCCATCGACAAGCGCACCGCGGCCGTCGACAGCGAATTCCGCAGCCGCCAGGAGCTGGAGAGTCTCAAAGCCGAACGGCGGGTGGTCGAGGCAGAGCTGCTGACGCTGAAAGCCGCCTACGCGGATGCCGAGGCGGCGGTGCGCGACCTGCGCGGCCTCTACAACGACGGCAAGATGCAAGTACCGATCGGCGGCATCGTCAGCCGCCGCGCCGCCGAAAAGGGCTCGGTGGTGCGGGCCGGCGAGCCCATCGTCGAGGTCTACGGCCACCAGCGCTACGTGCTGGCCTATCTGCCGACCGGCAACCTCTACACGATCGTGCCGGGCGACCGCGTCGAGATCAAGACAGGGCTGAGATCGGTCAGCGGCGTGGTGAAGCGGATCGAGCCGTACGCGGCAGCGCTGCCAAAGGAATTCCAGCGCAATTTCTCACCCGTCGATCGCCAGCAGGTGATGCGCGTCGAGTTCAGCGAAGGCAACGACGTGCCGCCCCTGTTCACGAAGGTGCAGCTGCGCTCGGCCTTCGAGATGCCGCGCTGGGCCGCCAATCTGTGGGGCAAGGTCAGCGGCTGGGCGTCAGGACCGGGCACGGACAGCACCGCGACCGGCGACCTCAAGCCGGCATTGCCATAGCCGGACGACGGAGGACAGAGCGCGGACGGCGGAGCGCCGAACCTGCACCGTCCTCTCTGTCGTCGGTCGTCCGTCCTCAAGTCCCCGCCACGATGCGCGCCCGCTCGATGGCGTCGGTGATCATCCGCTTCGCCTCCCCCGCGTCGCCCCAACCCCCGACCTTGACCCACTTGCCCGGCTCGAGATCTTTGTAATGCTCGAAGAAGTGCTGGATCTGCTCCAGCGTGATGCGCGGCATGTCCGTGTAGGTGAGGACGTGCTCGTAGCGCTTGGTCAGCTTGGTGGACGGGACGGCAATGATCTTCTCGTCGCCACCGGCATCGTCGACGAGCTTCAGGACACCGATGGGCCGGACGTTGAGGATGGCGCCGGGCACGATGGGCCGCGTGTTGGCCACGAGCACGTCGATCGGATCGCCGTCGTCGGAGAGTGTGTGGGGCACGAAGCCGTAATTGCCCGGATAGCGCATGGGCGTATGCAGGAAACGGTCGACGACGAGCGTTCCGGCGGCCTTGTCCATCTCGTACTTGATCGGCTCGCCGCCGATGGGCACCTCGACAACCACGTTCACGTCGTCGGGCGGGTTGATACCGATGGCGATGGCGTCAATGCGCATGGCAGTGTTCCTGGCGGCGCCGGGAATCGGCGCGCAGCCAGACTAAACAAGAACGATGCAGACGGACCATAAGATTGGGCTATCACATGGCCGGGCGCCATGTGACAGCCAAGTGGAAGAAGCTCGCCGGCGCCGCCGCCGCCCTACATGCTCACGGTCAGAGCGGCAATTTCGTCAGTGCATCCCAAGGTGAGCGCACCGCCAAACTGGCAGGCGGGTAAACCGGCGAGCCTTGTCAAGTGAACGGCGGCGGGTGGCCGAAGTTCCACCCGCATGCGGGATTACGTCGCCGCTGCACTGTCATGCCAGCGCGGCAGGAAGCCGTTGGCCAATGCCGCGATCGAGGTAGGCGGCGTCAGAACCGCGAGCCTTCCTGACGGCCGGCCGACCGGCGGCCCATAGCCGGACGGCGCCCACGGCAAGGCGCTGCCGCCGCGCAGCGCCAGGGCCACGCCGTCACCGTCCGCGACCATGGCTCCATCGGGCAGGCCCTCGCCACGTACCCAGTTCAGCCGCTTGGCGCGCCCGTCGAGCCGCTCGTCATGCAGGAGCCGGTCGAGGTCGTCGCACATGATCAGCGAGGCCGAACCGCGGGCCCGCGTCACCGCGGCGCGATAGGCGAGATTGTCGCTGCGGCGGCATTCCATGCACGGGCGGTGGCCGGCCGCCAGCGCCGTTACGTCGTCGAGGAAGAAGAGCTCGGTGTAGCCGTGTCCCCAGACGCGGCGATGGCGGTTCTTGAACGCGGTGACGCAGCAAATCCAGCGTCGCGACGTCCACCGCCGCCTGGTGAGGCGGCGGGTCATCGGATCATGGATACGGCCACCGCGATTGCCGAAGAGGAGCCCACGGGCGGGTGTCGAGACCAGCTCACCGAACGGCGTGACACGGTTTTGCAGCGGCAAGGGACGGCGCTCCGGTTGACAAACGCTCGTACCAGAGGCCGCCAGTTCCTGTCAGGAGCCGAACGCCTTAGCGCGATGCCTCGTGCTATGTGTCCCGCCATGGACATCGTGATCAGGAGCCTCCTCGAAGGCGCCAAGCAGGCAACCGGCAACGTCGCCATTATCGACGTGTTCCGCGCCTTCACGAGCGCGGCGGTCGCCCTCGCCAACGGCGCGTTGCAGATCGTCATGGTCGGCTCGGTCGATGAGGCACTGACGCTGAGGCGAACCGGCGTGGGCCAGATCTGCATGGGTGAGGTCGGCGGCGTGGCGCCCGACGGCTTCGACTACGGCAACTCGCCTTTCGAGATTTGCAACGTCGATTTTCGAGGACAATCAATCATCCAGAGAACAAGCGCGGGCACGCAGGGCGTCGTGGCGGCGGCGCAGGCCGATCGGCTCTACGCCGCATCCCTGGTCACAGCACAGGCGACCGCCAAAGCGCTGGCGAGGGGTGCCAAGCACGTCGCCCTGGTGGCGATGGGCAACCGGGCAATCGACCGCACCGACGAGGACGAGGTATGCGCCCTGCATTTGAGAAACCTCCTGCAAGGCCGAAGCGGTGACGCAGCCGCGGTCAAAGGCATTATCCTGGCCAGCAAGGACGCTGCCCGCTTCGGCACGCCTGCCTATCCGCATTTGCCCAAAGGCGACCTCGACATCGCTCTCGATATCGATCGCTACGATTTCGCGGTGCGGATTGAGATAGCGGAGGGCCGGCCTGTCGCTCGGGTCGAGCCCGCTCAATAGCGCTTCAAGCGAGATGTGCGCTCGAGTTCAGCGGTTCTTGTGGCTCTCCGACTCCGCCTTGCCGTCCGTCGACGGCGCCGGCGGCTTGCGGTCGGCGCCGTGGGCCGGCGGTTGTGCCGTCTCGCGCTTTTCCTTGGGGGCGCGGGTCACGGACGAAGGATCGCTCGCCGGAAACGTGTCTTCGAGCGACCTGTCGAGCAGCTTGTCCTCTCGCTTCTTCTCCGGGTGCGCGGTCTCCCGACGCTGCGGGTTGTCTTTCGCGGCCATTTGTTTCTCCTCAGTTGCAAGGAGAACCCGCCGCCCGCCTCACGGTTCCGCCCAAGTTGGTGGTGCCGCCCGGCTCCGCTCAAGTCACTCGCGACCCAGCAACTCGTCCCAGTTGATGATGCTCATGAGATTGCTGCTGTGGTCGGTCCACAGCAATTGCGTCGTCTTCTCGTCCCGCCATTGCGACACCGCCGCCTTGACGCTCGGCACCTCGAACAGGGCCTTGTCGCGGGTATAAAGCGCCCAGCTCGGCACGTCGCTGCAATCGTCAGGCCCGCCCTTCACATCGGGGGTCTCGAACCAGCGCACGTCGAGCCCGAACTTCGACGCAAGACCCCGGTGCAGCGGCGCCAGCTCGAACGTATCGAGCTCGAAGTTGATGGCGATGATGCCGTCGGCCTCGATGTGCTTGAGATAGATGTCGAAGGCCTCCTGGGTCATCAGATGCATGGGCGGCGAGGCACCGCGGAAGGCGTCGATGGCGAGAACGTCGAAGCGCTGCGAGCCGCTGTTCTGCGCCTCGCGCTCGAGCAGGATGCGGCCGTCACCGAAGAGGACGTCGATCTTCGAGGCGGCGCTGTCCTTGCGGAAGGTGAAGTACCTGCCTTCGAGATCGGCGACGGCCGGGTTGATCTCGTAGTAGCGCAGCACATCGCCCGGCTTGCCGTGGCTGGCAATCATCGCCGCCCCCATGCCGACGATGCCGATGCGCAATGGTGCGTTGGGGTCGGCGCGGCGCTTCTTGTGGTTGAAGATCGCGCGGCCGACGCCGCTGTTCTCATTGAAGGCGCAAGCCGGCACCCGGCGCTTGTCGGGAATGGCCGACTGCCAGCCTTGGTCGACGCCCCCCTGCTGCATGATAATGGCTTCCTTGACGGGATCGCCGACGTCGGTCTTGAGGATCTTGATGACGCCGTAGAAGTTGCGCGCCCGCTCGAGCACGTAGGCCTCACCGCGGAACTCCATGAAGGCGGCGCCCGCGAGCCCGACGGCAAACAGGATGCCGACGGCGGCGGCGGCCGGCCGCTCCCAGCCGCGTATTGCCGGCAACCGCAGAACGAGCCAGACTGCGATGGCACCGACCACGGCGATGGCCAGCGGGTGCTCCCAATAGTCGCGGAAGATCAGCGGCGCGATGAGCGCCACAAAGACGCCGCCCAACGCCCCGCCGAACGCGATGGTCACGTAGAAAGCCGGCAGGCGCCGCGGCGGCGGCTGCAGGCGCACCATCTCGGCATGGCAGATCATGCAGCCGGCGAACATGGTGGCCGAGTGCAGGCCCACCTGGACGAGGAGATCGGCGGAGGATTCAGGCCGTGCAATGTAGAAGGTCAAAAGCGCCAGCAGCAGGAAGGCAATGGCGTAGACCGTGCGGTGGTAGAAGCGCTGGTTACCGAAGGCGATGACGAAGGTGAGCAAATAGAGGCTGAGGGGCACGATCCACAGGAACGGCACCACGGCCGACCATTGAGTGATCTGGTTGGTGGTGCCGAGGAGCAGCACGGAGCCGAGGGCCGAATAGACGATCCAGGCCGCGAAGGCGTCGCCGCGCGTGTCGGACGTGACGGCGCTGTCGGTCGCCGGCCCTTCGTTCTTGCCGTAACGCACGACCAACCACGCGCAGACGGCGAACAGCGCCGCGTAGGCCACGAAGGCGTAGGACCACCAGCGCGTCTGCTCGGGGCTCGAGATGAGCGGCTCGAACAGGAACGGATATGACAGCAGGCCGAGGAATGAGCCAAAATTCGACACCGCGAACAACCGCGACACGTCGATCGTCGGATCAACGTTCACCAACCAGCGCTGCAGCAGCGGCGAGGTGGTGGCCAGCACCGCGTAGGGCGCGCCGACGCTGAAGGCGAGAAGCGCCAGGATGCGGCCGACGGGATTGCTGGCATCGAGCGGCTTCCAGGCATCCGTTGGCGTGATCGGCAGCAGCGCCAGCACGAGGACGAGCAGTACCACCTGGGCGATAGCCTGCGTCTTCAGCGGAAAAGGGCGCGTCACCGCATAGGCGTAGGCGTAGCCGACCAGCAGTGCGAGCTGGAAGAACAGCATGCAGACGATCCACGTCGTCGCGCTGCCGCCGAACCATGGCAGGATGAACTTGGCCATCACTGGCTGCACTTGGAACAACAGGAATCCGGCGATCCCCATGGTGGCGGCGAACACCAAGGTGACGAGACGCTGCGATACCATTGCGGATTGATCCCCTGACCGGCCGCCCCGCCTGTGTTGTGGCAGGTTTCGAGCGCCCGTCAAACTGCCTCGTTGCCAGCTCCTGACGCTCGGCGCCATGCGCTCGGCAAGGCTGTGCAGCCCTGACGCCGCCGCCTATTGTGGGTCACCAAAGCAAGAGGCGCGCGATGACCTACGAGACCATTCTCTACGACGTTTCCGACAATATCCTGACCATCACGCTGAACCGGCCCGACAAGCTCAACGCCTTCACGACCACGATGCTGGAAGAGCTCATCCATGCATTCGATCGCGCCGATGCGGATGACGCGGTGCGCGCCATCATCGTCACCGGCGCCGGGCGCGGCTTCTGCGCCGGCGCCGACCTGTCGGCCGGGCGCGACACCTTCGACCGCACCCGCTCCGGCCGCGTTCCGATCCCGACCGGAACGGACGGCAAGGCCGATCTCAGCCACGAGCACGCTCGCGACGGCGGCGGGCGCCTGTCGCTGCGCATCTTCAACCTGTCGAAGCCGATCATCGCCGCCTGCAACGGCCCCGCCGTCGGGGTCGGCGTCACCATGCAGCTGCCGATGGACGTGCGCATCGCGTCCGAGGAGGCCCGCTACGGCTTCGTGTTCTCGCGCCGCGCCATCGTGCCAGAGGCCTGCTCGACCTGGTTCCTGCCCCGCGTGGTCGGCATCGCGCAGGCGCTCGAATGGGCTTATTCGGGACGTGTCTTCCCAGCCAGCGAAGCGCTGGCCGGCGGCCTCGTCAGCAAGGTGGTGCCGCCGGGCGAACTTATCGGCGCGGCACGGGCCACGGCGCGGCAATTCATTGACGGCACCGCGCCGGTATCGATCGCGCTGATCCGGCACATGATGTGGAAGATGCTCGGCGCCGACCATCCGATGACGGCACACCGGGTGGAGAGCCGCGGCATCTATTGGCGCGGGCTCAGCGAGGACGTGCACGAAGGCGTCGCGGCGTTCCTCGAGAAGCGCCCAGCCAAGTTCGGCGCCACGGTGTCGAAGGACATGCCGGGCTATTTCCCGTGGTGGAACGAGCCGAAATACGGCTAGGTGCTCGGGTCGCCCTGCACATCTTCCGAGCGCCTTCGAGGCTCGCATGCTTTCGCATGCGAGCACCTCAGGGTGAGGACCTTGCGGATGGCATCACCAATTTCCTCATGCTGAGGTGCTCACGCGAAGCGTGAGCCTCGAAGCCCGTAAGGCGCCGATCCAGCGCTACTTCGCAGCCCCCCGCTCTCGCAGCAATTGTGCCAAGCCGTCTTGGCCGCAGAACTCGGCCCAGCCGAGCGCCGTGTTGTCGTACTTGTCGTCGTGAATGTGAGGATCGGCGCCGGCATCGAGCAGCATCCGCGCGATCTCGACGTTGCCGTCGTCGGCCGTCATGTGCAGCGCCGTGTGGTTGCAGTCCCACATCACGCGCTTGGCGTTGACGTCGACCCTTGGTCGATGAGCCAGCGCACCGCCTCGGCGTTGCGTTTGCTGACCGCAGACATGCAGGGCGATCGTGTCCCGCCCGTCGGGCCCGATGCGGGACGGGTCGTCGCGCAGCATCGCCTCGGCCAGATCGTAGCGGCCGAGGCTGAAGCCGCGATGAAATCGACCGGCGCGCCGGCCTGCCAGCAGCATCGTCGACCACGTCGCGTCGGCGCCCTCGCTGCGCCGCGATGACGAGCGCCGTCGCGCCGGTCATGTCGGTGGCGTTCGAGGTCGGCGCCGAGATCGAGCAGCAGCCGGACGACCTCGGGATTCTTCAGGCGGCGGCATGGTGCAGCGGCGTGCGGCGATGCTCGTTGCGGCTCATGCGCGCCTCGAGCAGTGAGGATCGGCCGGATGAAGCCCGCACCTCCTCGGCTCGGCCCAGCGCGATGGCCGACCACAGATTGAGCCTCGCGCCCTGGCCAGCAGATAGTCTGCAACGTCCGCGCGCCCGCCCGGAAGCAGGTGGCCCAGCCGAGCACCTCGAGGCGATGATCGTCGCCTTGCCGATCACGTCGGAGCCCGCCTCGACCAACAGCTGACGACGGCGAGATCGGCCGCCTCGGCCGCGAAATGCAGCGCATAGGCGTTGTCGCCAGTGTCGCGGATGGCGACGTCAGCGCCGCGATCGAGCAGGAGTCGCACGCAGGCGGCGTGATTGCGCCAGGCCGCCTTGTGCAGGGCCGTCTGCTGCTGGAAATTGCCGCCGCGGGCGTTGATCAGGCTGGGGATGCATGTCGAGCAAGCGCGCCAGCTTGTCTGCGGATCACCCTTCTCGGCCGCCGCCACGATGGCATCGACCTGCCGCCGCTCGTCGGGGCGGACGCGTGTCGCGCTCCTCGTGCTGGACGCGCCAGCAGTTCGATGGCCCGTGACCCGCGATCCTTGGCGATCTGGTGCACGGTGCGGCCGTCGTCGTCGAGCGCCGCGGGATCGAAGCCTTGCTCGAAGGCGCCGCGCACCGCTTCGATGTCGCCGGCGCGGGCAGCGTCAAAGACCGTGCCGCAGCGTCTTTTCGACCGCGCGCTTGTCGACATGCGCCTTGAGCGGACGCCAACTCGAAAAGCCGTACTGGCGGGCCACGACAAGTTGGGCGGCGGCGAGTTTGGCGTGCGGGTCGCCGGCGCGCAGCCGCTTGAGGCGCTGCTTGGCCTCGTTCTTGAGATGCTCGAGGCTGGGGCGCGGCGGCAGCGGCCGCACGTCAACAGGCGATGAGATGGGATCGCGGGCCATGAAAACCTTCCTTCCACAATCGCCCAGCGTCCGCGGTCTTGGGCAGGAAGTCAGGTTGCGATGTCGAACAGACGCGGCGGGCTATGCCCTTCACGCGGACCGTTGGCCACCGTCACGGCCAACAGCAGGATAGCCAAGCCGGCGCCGGTCGCGCAAGCGCCCACCTGGCACGTGACTTTCCGAAGGGCCGCCTGCCTTTCGGGACAAGGCGTTAGCGCGTCGTGAGCACGATGCGGCCGATGGCCTTGCGGTCCTCGAGAAGCCGCATGCCGTCGGCGAAACGCTCCAGCGGGAAGCGCGCCGAGATGTATGGGCGCAGCCTTCCTTCCGCCAAGAGCCGCGCCATGCCGTCGCGGCGCGCCGCGGCGAGCTTGGGATTGCGGCGCGCCGCCTCGCCAGCCCGCGTCCCCATCAAGGTCGCGCCCTTGATGAGCAGGAGGTTGGTTTTGGGGAGGCCAACGCCGCCGGTGAAGCCGATCACGAGGATGCGGGCCCCGAAGGCGATGCAGCGCAGGCTTTGTTCCAGCACCTCGCCGCCGACCGGATCGAACACCACGTCGGCGCCCTTCCCGCCTGTCAGGCCCTTCACCGCCTCGGGAAAGGGACCGTCGCCGTAGCGCACGGTGTGGTCGGCACCCTTTTGCTTCGCGGCGGCGAGCTTGTCGTCGCTCGAAGCGGCAGCGATCACCGTAGCACCGAGAACCTTGCCGAGCTCGACGGCAGCGAGCCCCATGCCGCCGCCCGCGCCGTGCACCAAAAGCGTCTCGCCGGCGACGAGCGCGGAGCGCTCGATGAGCGCGTGATAGGCGGTCGTGTAACCGACGCGGAACACCGCGCCTTCCTCGAAGCTGTAGTGGTCGGGCAACCGCGTCAGGTGGTCGGGGCTGACGACCGCCTCGTCGGCATAGCCGCCCGGCATGAGGCCAACCATGACGCGGTCACCGACCGCAAAGCCCACCGCCTTAGGGCCGATCTCCGACACGATTCCAGCCGCCTCCATGCCGGGCACGAAGGGCAGCGGCGGCTTGTGCTGATATGTGCCCCTGACCATCAGCACGTCGGGGAAGTTGAGGCCGGCCGCCTGCAGCGCGACGCGTACCTGGCTGTCGGCAAGGGGCGGCGACGGCACCATCTCCAGGGCGAGGGATTCGAAGCTGCCGTGGGTGCGGCAGATGACGGCGCGTGGCATGAAAGAGCCTTCGAGCGGGAGGACCGAGCATGGCAGGAGAATTCGACCCCGGCAAACATCGGCTGGCCCCCCAACGCTGGTTCGAGGATTTCGCGGTGGGCGAGCGCTACGTCCTGCCAAGCCGCACGATGACGGAGGCGCATTTCTCCGCCTTCCAGATGCTGTCGGGAGACAACCATCCGATCCACTATGATGTCGAATATTGCCAGGCCCGCGGCCATCGCGGCCCGCTGGCGCATGGCCTGCAGATCGTCTGCTTCACGGCGGCGGGCGCCGGGCTCTTCCCGCACCAGGTCGACGAAGCGCTGATTGCCTTCGTCGAGCAGTCGTCAGCCTTCCACAAGGCGGTCTATCCGGGGGACACGCTCTATCCGGCGCTCACCATCACCGCGCTCAACCCGCAGCGCACCACAGGAGTCATCGTCATGGCGGCGACGATCCACAACCAGGCCCGCGACCTCGTGCTGTCGGGCGAGCACAAATATCTGGTGCGCAAGCGGCCGCGCTAGGCTGCGCGTTTGGCGATCCCCGCTGCCGCACAAACGATCAAAAATTCATTCAAGCTTGCCTCAACGACTAGAGGTTGCAGGTCTTGGATTGAAAACCGGCGGTTGTGCCCGCTATGATGGACACGTCGCGTAGAGAGTGGGGATGGTGATGGCGAAAGCAGCACGCCGAAGCCGCACGAAGAAGGGCAGCCGACAGAAGGCGACGGTGGCGGGGAAAGCACGGCGTGCGTCAACACGAACGCCGCTGACGCGAACGGCTCCCCCTCCGGACATCGCGCGAGAGCCGATCGAGCTGAAGGACCGGGAGGTCGAGGCTGCCCTCTTGGCGGGAGAGGATTCCGGCCTCTTGGAGGATTATTTCGGGCCTGCCCAATATGCGGAGCTGCGGCGCCTGGCGCGCGATGCCGCAACGCGTAGCGTGCGCGGCGGCGAACGCGTGCTGATCCTTCCCGGCATCATGGGCTCAAAGCTCGGTCGCGACGGTGTCGGGCCCTTCGACGACGTGATCTGGGCAAACTCCCTCGCGATCGGGCTTGGCCGCCTTGCCGAACTCACGCTGAACGGCGCGGCAAAGAAAATCGAGCCGCTCGGCGTGCTCCTTTTCGCCTATCTCAAGCTGAAGCTGAAACTGCAGATCGCCGGCTATGACGCCGACTTCTTCCCGTTCGACTGGCGCCTCGATCTCATCGAGTTGGGAAAGAACCTCGCCGTTCAGATCAAGCAGGAGAACCGCAAGGTACACCTCGTCGCCCACAGCATGGGCGGACTGGTGGCACGGGCTGCGCTGCTGGAAAAACCGCGCCTGCTCGGCCGCATCGTGATGCTGGGGACGCCCAACTTCGGATCGTTCTCACCGATCCAGGCGTTCCGCGGCGTTCATTCCATCGTCAAGAAGGTCGACTTCATCGATCCCTTCCATTCGGCTGCAGAACTCGCGGCGATCTTCGGCACCTTCCCCGGATTGTCGGAGATGCTGCCGTCGCAGCAGAAATACCCGGCCGACTTCTTTCAGCTGTCGTCGTGGCCGAGATCCGGACCACATCCCTCCGAGGCCATGCTCAGGGCGAGCGCCAAGGTTCAAAACCGGCTGCCAACCGACTACAGCGAGCTCTACATCATCGCCGGCGTCAACCAGGAAACGGTCGTCGACGCGAGGGTGGAGGATGACGAGTTCGTCTACACGACGTCGCTGGCCGGAGACGGCACAGTGCCTCTGCAATGCGTGCTGCTGCCGAGCGCCAAGCAGACCTACTTCGTCGAAGAGGAGCACGGCAGCTTGCCCAACAACAGCGACGTGGCGCGCGCCGTCGATTCCATCATCGCGACCGGCGCCACGGCCTTGCTGCCCACGGAGCAGCGGCAGCGGCGCGCCGAGCAAGTCCGCGAAGTCCGCGAACGCGCACTACCGCCGCAACCGTATCAGGGTAACGATGGCCGCCGCCTCAGCGCGCGGGAAAAGCGTGTGATCGCCGAGGAGGTGGCTTCGCCGGACAAGAGCATCCCGACGGGCACCCTCGACGTGGCAGCGACAACGGCGGCATCCGTCACGGTCACTCCGCCGGACGGTGGGACTGCCGATTCGATCGTCATCGGCCGCCGCCGCCAGCATCGTCTCGACGTCACTCTCGCCTTCGGCAGCATTACGGAGGCGGAAGCGGACGCATATGTCCTTGGCCTGTTCAGTCCCGTGCCGCCGGGCGGCGCCGCCAGCGCGCTCAACGAGCTGATGGGGGGCGCCATCGACGAGATGAACGCCCGGCGGATGTTCAATGCCAATGTAGGCGAGATCTCGATACTGCCGACCGGCAAGCATCCCGTCCGGGCCGACGTCATCGCCTTCGCCGGATTGGGATCGTTCGACGGTTTCAAGGCGGAGGTGTTGGAGATCGTCGGCGAGAACCTAGTGCGCACCTTCATCAATACGCGCATCGACGAGTTCGCGACCGTTCCCATCGGCGGCGGCTCCGGCGCCTTCACGGCCGAAGCGCTGAGGCGGCTGCTCGTCGGCTTTCTGCGCGGCCTTCAGGATGCCGACCGCGATCACCATTTCCGCGGCATCACGATTTGCGAAACCGACCGCGACCGATTTCTCGCCCTGCAGCGAGAATTCTACCGGCTGTGCGGAACCAAACTTTTCGACGGTGTCGAGGTGACCCTGCGCGAGGTGGAACTCCCTCGGGCCGCCCCCATGCGCGGGCGGGCTGCGGCATTCCCGGCGAGCCAGCAGAACGTCTTCCTCATGGTGCGGCAGGAATCGCCGCACCTGGGCGATCCGATCGAATACGGCTGCTCGGTCCTCACGTCAGGCGCAAAGGCCACGGTGTTCAAGGACCGGAAAACCGTCAAGCGAGGCGACCTCGAGACCCATCTCGCCCAACTCGGAACCGACCAGGGGCTTTCCACGAAGGCCTTGCCGGCGTTCGGGACGAAGCTCGCCGAAATGGTCCTGCCGGATAGCATCCGCACGATCCTGGGCCGGAACCTCGAGCATCCGCTCGTGGTCGTCCACGACGCCCAGTCGTCGAAGATCCCCTGGGAAACATTGCGCATCGACAGCAAGTTCCCGGTGCTCGGCGCGGGCCTCAGCCATCGCTACGAGGCGGACAACCTGTCGATCGCCAAATGGCTCGAAGAACGTCAGCGAAGCGCGACCCTCAACTTGCTGGTGGTGGTCAACCCGACGGGCGATCTGCCCGGGGCGGCCGCCGAGGGCGACCGGGTCACGGCCCTGTTCGGAAAATTCAAAGGGGCGGTAAAAATTCGAACCCTCGTGGAGCAGCAGGCCCGCAAGCGTGAAGTCCTGGACTGCATGGCGTCAGGCGAGTTCGATGTCATCCACTATGCCGGGCACGCGTTTTTCGACCCCATCGAGCCGGCAAAAAGCGGAATCCTCTGCGCGAATCGCGAGGTCCTCTCGGGAGCGGATCTGGCGAATGTGGGCAATCTTCCCAGCCTCGTCTTCTTCAGCGCCTGCGAATCCGGACGGCTGCGCAAGGGCGCAAAGACCGCCGAAATCGATGACAGCAAGCATCCGATCGATCGCGTCAGGCGCGGCATCAGCTTCGCCGAGGCGTTCCTGCGGGGCGGCGTGGCAAACTATCTGGGCACATATTGGCCCGTGGGCGACGCTTCGGCCCTCGCCTTCGCCGACCACTTCTATCAGCGCATTCTCGGTGGCGAGACGCTTGGCGCTGCCGTCCTTACCGCCCGAAAGGAGTTGGAGAAGATCGATTCCGTCGATTGGGCCGACTATATCCTCTATGGCGATCCCGGTTTCGTTCTGAAAACGCGCAACTGAGGGCGTGTCCCGCCGGTTTCGGGCCGATGCGGCATCAGCCGCGACGGGCAAGACCGCGCACGGCCGGGGCGGGCGTAAGCTTGGCGGGAACATTATGGCCGGCTTGCCGGTTTGGCCGTGGGGCCGGTTGCGCGCGGAGTGAGCCATGGCGACTGAGACACGCGTTTATCCGTTAACGATGTTCGACATGCAGCCCGGCGACACCCCCGTGCCGAGGCGGTGACCAGGTTCGCGTCCATCCTGTTCAGCCGGCCGTTCCGGCCGCCCGACCTCTCGCGCTTCACCCGGCTTCTCCGCCAGGGCCCATTCATGTCGCCTATCGATGACGGCCAGCCATTGCCGCTCGGCGCCACCTTTGACGGCAAGGGCGTCAATTTCGCGCTCTTCTCGGCGCATGCCAGCGGCGTCGAGCTGTGCCTGTTCGACCAGACCGGCCGGCGCGAGATGAACCGCGTCCGGTTGCCGGGCCGCTCCAACCAGATCTGGCACGGCTATATCGCCGGCCTGGCGCCCGGGCAGCTCTATGGTTACCGCGTGCATGGACCCTACGATCCGAACCGCGGCCACCGCTTCAATCCGCACAAGCTGCTCATTGATCCTTATGCGCGCCAATTGAGCGGCGCCATCCGCTGGCACGACGCGCTGTTCGGCTACCGGCTCGGCGCGCACCGCGGCGACCTCACGGCCGACCGGCGCGACAGCGCGCCGATGATGCCGAAATGCGTCGTCGAGGATCCCTCCTATCATTGGGGCGACGACCGCCCGCCGCTGCGGCCCTGGAGCGACAGCCTCATCTACGAAGCGCACGTCAAGGGCCTCACCCAGTTCCATCCGGAAATCGAGCCCAAGGCACGCGGCACCTATGCGGCGCTCGGCCATCCGGCCGTCGTCGAGCATCTCGTGAAGCTCGGCATCACGGCGGTCGAGCTTCTCCCAATCCACGCCTTCTCGGACGACCGCTTCCTTGTCGAGAAGGGACTGCGCAACTACTGGGGCTACTCCACGCTTGCCTTCTTCGCGCCCGAGCCGCGCTATCTCGGGGCCAGCGGCGTCGTCGGCCTCAAGCAAGCGATCCGCGCTCTGCACGACGCCGGCATCGAGGTCATCCTCGACGTGGTCTATAACCACACGGCGGAAGGCAACCATCTCGGGCCGACACTGTCGTTCCGCGGCATCGACAATCTGAGCTACTACAAGGCGCCGCCCGACAACCCACGCTTCTCGTGGGACTCGACCGGTACCGGCAACACGCTCAACGTCAATCATCCGCGCGTGCTGCAGATGGTGCTCGATTCATTGCGCCATTGGGTGAGCGACTATCACGTCGACGGCTTCCGCTTCGACCTCGCCTCGACGCTGCTGCGCCAGCCCTACGACGTGAACGAGCATGCCAGCTTCCTGCTCGCCGTCGGCCAGGATCCGGTCTTGAGCCGCGTCAAGCTCGTCGCCGAGCCATGGGACGTGGGTGCTGGTGGCTATCGCCTCGGCGGCTTTCCGCCCGGCTGGAGCGAATGGAACGACCAGTTCCGCGACACCGTCCGGGCTTACTGGCGCGGAGACCCGGGGCTCCTGCCGGCACTGGCCCGCGCCATGACGGGATCGCGCGAGATTTTCGAGCATAACGGGCGGCAGCCGTGGGCCTCCGTCAACTATGTATGCTCCCACGACGGCTTCACGCTCGAAGATCTCGTCAGCTACAACGACCGCCACAACGAGGCCAACCAGGAGAACAACCAGGACGGACACGGCAATAATCTGTCGTGGAATTGCGGCGTCGAAGGCCTGACCGACGACAAGGTCATCCTGGCGCTCAGGGCGCGGCAGAAGCGGAATCTCCTGGCCACCGTCTTCCTGTCGCAAGGCGTGCCGATGCTGCTTATGGGCGACGAGCTGGCGCGGACGCAGAAGGGCAACAACAACGCCTATTGCCAGGACAACGACCTCAGCTGGCTCAACTGGAAAGGCGCTCTTGCGGTCGATGCCGATCTCCTTGAATTCGTGCGCGCGCTTGCGGCCCTACGCCACCGGCATGACGCGTTCCGCCGCAAGCGCTTCCTGACCGGCGAAAGGGTTGCCGGCAACCATCTCAAGGACATCTATTGGCTGGCGCCGGAAGGGCGCGAGATGACGCCGGAGGACTGGAACGACGGCGGCCGGCGGACACTCGGCATGCAGATCGGCAACGACGCGCCCGATGGCCAGCGCTTCCTGGTGCTGGTCAACGCGTCCCCCGATCCGGCGACGTTCAGCCTTGCGGCGGATTTCCCGAGTGAGCGCTGGAGCGCGGTCTTCGATGCGCGCCTGCCGGACGGCCTGGTGCGCGGCGAGCCGCCGACGCTGGCGCCCGGCGGCGCGCTCGGCCTCGACGGCCGCACGCTGACGCTCCTGCAGCACGCCTCCAAAGCGGGAGGCGCCTGATGCAGCGCGCCCACGCCATGCCGTTTGGAGCCGAGCCGACCGAGGCCGGCGTGCGCTTTTCGCTCTACGCGCCAAGCGCCAGGGAGGTGACGCTCTTGCTCGACGGCACCGAGCACGCCATGCCGGATGCGGGCGACGGCTGGCGGCGGCGGCTCGAGCCCGAAGCGCGTGCCGGCAGCCGCTACGCGTTTTGCATCGATGGACGCCTCGAAGTCCCCGATCCGGCCTCGCGCTTCCAGCCCGACGACGTGCATCAGCGGAGCGCTGTCGTCGACCCGCGCGCCTACGATTGGCACGATGCCGCATGGGCCGGCCGCCCGTGGGAGGAAACCGTCCTCTACGAGGCGCATGTGGGGACGATCACGCCGGAGGGAACGTTCGCTGCGCTGATGGGCAAGCTCGAGGACCTCAAGGAGCTCGGCGTCACGGCGATCGAGCTAATGCCGCTCGCCGAGTTCGCCGGCCGCCGCAATTGGGGCTATGACGGGGTGCTGCCCTTCGCGCCCGACGCGAGCTACGGAACACCCGAAGACCTGAAGCGTCTCGTCGACGCCGCCCACGGACTTGGCCTCATGGTCTTCATCGACGTGGTCTACAACCACTTCGGCCCGAGCGGGAACTATCTCTCCGCCTACGCGAAGCCGTTCTTCACCGAGCGGCATCACACGCCATGGGGAGCGGCGATCAATTTCGACGGCCCCGATGCCCGCCCGGTGCGCGACTTCTTCATCCACAATGCGCTCTACTGGCTCGAAGAATATCACGCCGACGGGCTGCGCTTCGACGCGGTGCACGCCATTCTCGACGACAGCGAGCCGCATATCCTCGCCGAGATCGCCGAGCGGGCTCGCGCCGCCCTCCCCGGCCGCGAAATTCACCTGGTCTTGGAAAACGACGCCAACGAAGCGCGCTGGCTCGAGCGCGGCGCGCGCGGGCGGCCGAAGCTGCACACAGCGCAATGGAACGATGACATCCATCATTGCTGGCACGTGTTGCTGACCGGAGAGGCGGAAGGCTACTACGAAGACTATGCCGATGCACCGACGGCACGCCTCGCGCGATCACTCGCCGAAGGTTTTGCCTATCAGGGGGAAGCTTCGCGGCATCGCGGTGGCGAGGCGCGAGGCGAGGTCTCCTCCCACCTGCCGCCATCCGCCTTCGTCGCCTTCCTGCAGAACCACGATCAAGTGGGCAACCGGGCCTTTGGCGAGCGGCTCTCGCAACTCGCGTCGCCCGATCGACTGGCGCTGGCGCGAGCCGTGCTGCTGCTATCCCCGCAAATCCCCCTTCTGTTCATGGGGGAGGAGTGGAACGGTGCGGCGCCGTTCCTCTATTTCGTCGATTTTGCCGACGATACCGGCCTTTCAGATGCCGTCCGCAATGGGCGAAGGCAGGAATTCCAGCGCTTCAAGGCCTTCGCCGATCCCGAGGCGGCGGCCCGCATTCCCGATCCGACGGCGGTCGACACATATATGACGTCAGTTCTCACCTGGGACGAACGCAACCGGCCCTTGGGCCACGCGGCGCGCGAGGCGGTGGCGCGGCTGCTGCGCTTGCGAATGGCGGAGGTCGTGCCGCTGACGCGCTCGCGCTTCATTGGCGCCGACCACGCGGCCGGCCGGGACGATCTCGTGCGGGTGACGTGGCGCTACGCAGCGGGATCGCTGTCGCTCGTCGCCAATCTCGCCGAGGCCGCCACGGCGCTCGAGGCGAGGCCAACCGGCCGGCCAATCTGGATAAGTGACGGCGTCGACACCAGCGCCACGCGGCTGCCGCCATGGTCTGCCGTCATCGTCAAGGATGCGCCGCGATGAGCGACTGGGACGACATGGTCGAGCGCATCGCCACCCTGGTTGGCATCGATGCAGGCTACACCGACGCGTTCGGGCGGCAGGTCTGGACGCCGCTCGAGACGCGACGCGCCATTCTCGCCGATTTCGGGCTGCCGACCGGAAGCGAGGCCGAGACGCGCGACAGCCTGGCGCGCATCGAGGCGATGCGCGAGGGTGTGTTGCCGCCGCTCCTGTCGATCGAGGCCGGGCGCGAGGCGAGCATCCCGGTCCGGCTCTCGCCCGAGACAACAATCACCTGGCAGGTCACGGGCGAGGATGACACGCGGCGCGAAGGCCGCGCGGCCGTCACCTACGACGGCCAGGTGAGCCGCTTTGCGCTGCCGGCTCTCGCGGCCGGCTATCATCACTTGCGCGTCGACACCGGCCGGCACGATGTGGCGGCGACGCTCATCGCCCCCCCGTTCCGCTGCTGGGAACCGGAGGAGTTCCGGCGTGGGGCGCGCCTGTGGGGAGTTACCGCGCAAGTCTATGGCCTGCGCTCGGCGCGGCAGCTCGGCATCGGTGACTATTCCGACGTGGCCGAGGCAGCGCACGGCTCGGGCGCGCTTGGCGCGTCCTTCCTCGGCCTCAGTCCGCTACACGCGCTGTTCACGTCCGACCGCAGCAAGATATCTCCCTACTCGCCCTCCTCACGGCTGTTTCTGGAGACCATCCACATCGATCCGACCGCGGTGGACGGTTTTGCGGGCAGCGCGGCGGAGCGGCTTCTCGCGCGACCGGACATCCGGCGCCGGGCGGAGTCGCTGGCCGCCAACTCGCTGGTCGACCACGCCGCGGCGTGGGACATCAAGCGGCAGTTGCTCGATGCGCTGTGGCTTGACTTCGTGCGGCGCGGCAAGGCGCCGGCGGCATTCGAGGCGTTCTGCCGTGAGATGGGAACGCCGCTGCGCGCCCATGCCACGTTCGAGGCGCTGTCCGAGCACTTTAGCGAGCAAGGGCACGCCTGGCTCGGCGAATGGCCGGCGGCGTTTCGCAACGCCGCCTCAGCTGAGGTGGAGCGCTTCGAGGCCGACCACTTCGAACGGATCGCCTATCACTCGTGGCTGCAATGGCTCGCGGACAGGCAGTTGAAGCAGGCCGCCGACGCGGCGCGCGGCGCCGGCATGAGCTTCGGCCTCTATCGCGATCTTGCAGTTGGCTCCGACCGGGGCGGATCGGAGGTGTGGTCGGCGCCAGGACGCTTCGGCGCCTCGCTGTCGGTCGGGGCACCGCCCGACCAGATCGCACCCAACGGGCAGAACTGGGGATTGCCGCCGCTCAATCCGCTGACGCTCGAGGACGAAGGGCTGGCCGCCTTCCGGGCACTGGTCAGCGCCAACATGCGCCACGCCGGCGCCATCCGCATCGACCACGCCTTCCAATTGCGGCGGCTGTTCGTCATCCCGCTCGGCACGCCGGCCGAACAGGGCGCTTATGTGCGCTATCCGCTCGAGGCGATGCTGGCGGTGCTCAAGGTAGAGAGCCACCGGTCGAAATGCCTGGTCATCGCCGAGGATCTGGGCACGGCGCCCAGCGGATTCTCAGACGCCATCATGGATGCGGGCGTCCTCTCCTATCGCGTGCTGTGGTTCGAGCGCCAGCATGACGGGCGCTTCAAGGCGCCGGCCGACTATCCAAAACGCGCCATCGCGGTCATCAACACGCACGACATGCCGACCTTCGCCGGCTGGTGGCGGGGGCTCGATGTCGACTTGCGCCAGACCCTCGGTCTCTACGATCGCGATGTGGCGGAACGTGAACGCGCCGCCCGCGCCGAGGACCGGCGGCGACTGACTGAGACATTGAGGCAAGAGAAGCTCATCGGTGACAGCGCGCCTGCCGACGAGCCCCCACTCGAGGGGGCCGTGCGTTTCATCGCCCGCACCCGCTCGTTCCTGGCCGGCATCCAGCTCGAAGACGCCGCCGGTGAGCTCAACCAGCCCAATCTTCCCGGCCTCGACCAGGGGCATCCCAATTGGCAGCGCCGTTTCTCGGTCGATCTCACCGAACTGTTGGCGCCGGGCGGTAACCTCGCGAAGCTCGCGGCCGCCATCGCGTCGGAGGGCCGCGGCCTACGCCCGCGAGCCGGTATGCTGGCGTCGCCGCCACCGCGCGCCACCTACCGCCTGCAGTTCCACAGGGAGTTCACCTTCGACGATGCGGTCAAGGTCGTCCCCTACCTGGCGCGGCTCGGCACCAGCCACGTCTACGCGTCGCCGATCCTCAAGGCGCGGCCCGGTTCGACACACGGCTACGACATCGTCGACCATGGCGAGATCAATCCGGAGCTCGGTGGCGAAGCCGCGTTCCTCCGTCTCAGCGAGACGCTGCGGGCGCACGGTTTGGGGCTCATTCTCGACATCGTGCCCAACCACATGGGCGTCGGCGGCGCCGACAATCCGTGGTGGCTGTCGGTGCTCGAATGGGGCGAGCTGTCGCCGCAAGCGCGCGTCTTCGACATCGACTGGGAGCGGCTCGGCGCCAACCACAAGCTTGTCGCGCCGTTCCTGGCCGACCGCTACGGCATCGTCCTCGAAATGGGCGGGCTGAAACTCGCTTTCGATCCGCGCGACGGCTCGTTCAGCGTCTGGCACCACGAGCATCGCTTTCCGATCTCGCCCTTGAGCTATCCCATTATCCTCGACCGCGCGCTGGCGGCGCTCGGCGCGGCGCGGGTGCCGGCCGCGGTCATCGGCATCGCCGAGCGGCTGCGCGCCATGGACCAGGAGACGTCGGCGGAGCGCCGTTTGGCGTTCCCGGAAGAGGCGGAGCGGCTGAAGCAACAACTGGCCGACCTTGCGTCCGCCGACGCGGCGATGCGCGAGGCCATCGCGCGGGCCTGCGCTCTCATCAACGGCAAGCAGGGGGTACCCGACAGCTTCGGCACGCTGCATCGTATCCTGGAGGCGCAGGCCTATCGGCTCGCCTATTGGCGGGTGGCGGCGAGCGACATCAACTATCGCCGCTTCTTCGACATCAACGGCCTCGCCGGCATCCGCGCCGAGGATGCCGACGTGTTCGCCAAGACGCACGCGACGGTCTTCCGCCTCATCCGCGAGGGACACGTCCACGGCCTGCGCATCGACCATGTCGACGGCCTCGCCAACCCGGCCAGCTATCTGCGCGACCTGCAGACGGCAGTGGGGCCGGGCTTCTACGTGGTGGTCGAGAAGATCCTGGAGCCCGGCGAGAAGCTGCGGTCATGGCCGACGGCCGGCACGTCAGGCTACGAGGCGCTCAATCTGTTGGAAGGCGTGTTCATCGACCAGGACGCCGCACCGCACTTCGAGGCACTCTATCGTGCCTTCACGGGCCTCGAGGGCAGTTCCAGCTCGATCCTCCGCCGCGCCAAGACCGACGTGCTCGACATGAGCTTCGCGAGCGAATTGGAAAGCCTCGTGTCCGACCTGAAGCGGATCGCCGAGGCGGACACGTATACGCGCGACTACACCGTCAACGCGCTTCGCCGCGCCATCACCGAGATCATCGTGCGCTTCCCAGTGTATCGCACCTATCTCGCAGATGGCGATGTGGAGGAGGAAGACCGGCGGATCATCGACGGCGCCGTCGAGGCCGCCAAACGCACGAGCGCACTGGCCGACCGCACCGAGCATGATCTGGTCCGAGCCGTGCTGCTTGGCGCCGTCGATCCCGAGGGACCGGGCAAGCCGCACCCTGCCCTGATTGCACGCTTCCGCCGCCGCTTCCAGCAGCTCACCGGCCCGGTGATGGCCAAGAGCCTCGAGGACACGTTCTTCTACCGCTATGCGCGGCTTCTGGCGCTCAACGAGGTCGGCGGCGATCCGCGCCATTTCGGCGTCGACATCGAGACATTCCACCGCTTCAACCGGGAGCGCGCCGAGACCTGGCCCTACAACCTCGTTGCGACAGCCAGCCACGACACGAAGCGCGGCGAGGATGCGAGGTCGCGCATCGGCGCGCTGTCTCAGATTCCCGACGCCTGGGCGGCAGCACTCGACACGTGGCGCGAGCTCGCCGCGCCACACGTCGCCGCGCTCGAAGAGGGCGATGCCCCCGACCGCAACGACCAGTATCTCATCCTGCAGTCGGTGCTGGGCGCCTGGCCGCTCGAACTGCTGGACGAGGCCACCGACGGCGACGCTATAGCAGCCTTTCGCCAGCGCCTTTGCGACTTTGCTGTGAAGGCGCTGCGCGAGGCAAAGCGGCACACGAGCTGGGTCAATCCCGACAAGGCCTACGAAGACGCCACGCTTGCGCTGATCGGCAAGATGCTGGCGCCCGACGGCCGCCTGCTCGACGCGATGCGGCCGCTGGCACGCCGCCTTGCTGTCATCGGCGCGCTCACCGGCCTCGCCAAAGTCGTCCTCAAGGCAACGATGCCCGGCGTCCCGGACATCTACCAAGGCACGGAGCTCTGGGACCTCTCGCTCGTCGACCCGGATAACCGGCGGCCCGTCGACTACGCCGCGCGCGAGCGCGCACTGGCGCAGCAGGAGCCCACCGAAACCCTGTGGAACCATTGGCGCGACGGACGCATCAAGCAGCGCCTTGTCGCCCAGCTCCTCACCGACCGCGCCCAGGATCCCCTGCTCTACAGCGACGGCAGCTATGAGCCGGTGCTGGCGGGCGGCCCGCAGGCGCAGCATTGCCTCGCCTTCCGGCGCTCCCATGGCCACGATTGCCTCGTAGTCGCGGTCCCTCGTGGGGTGGGCGCCGTGGTGAACGGCGAGGACACCGTTCCGGCGCATTTCTGGACTGACACGCATCTCGCAGTGGGGCGCGGCCGCTGGCGCGACGTGCTGACCGGCGCCACAATCGAGAACGGCGCGGAGGCCTGGCCCCTCGCCCAGGTGTTCGCGCGATTACCGGTGGCTGCATTGAGGATGGTGGGATGAGAGACCCGCAGCGCAAAGTCGCCACCCGCGCCCGCCGCCGATCGCCGTCGGGAGAGGGCCGCGTCATCATCGAGAACGTCTGGCCGCAGATCGACTGCGGTCGCACCGCCGTCAAGCGCATCGTCGGCGACCGGCTCGAAGTGTGGGCCGATATCTTCAGCGACGGCCACGACAAGATCGCCGCCGACATCGTGTATCGAGCGATGGGATCAGGCGGCTGGCAGCGCGCGCCGATGCGTTTCGTCGGCAACGATCGCTGGAGCGGCGGCTTCACGGTCGACCTGAACACGCGCTACGAATACACGATCGAGGCCTGGCGCGACCCGTTCGCGTCCTGGCTCAGCGAGGTGGAGAAGAAAGAGGCGGCCGGCCAGGAGGTGTCGTTGGAGACGATGGAGGGCCTCGACCTTGCGATGGAGGCCGCCAATCACGCCGACGGTGCCGATCGCGTGGCGCTCACCGAGCTGCTGCAACGGCTGGAACGCGAACGCGCCGGCTCGACCGCTCAGCTCAACCTGCTCCTCGCCGGGCCCAATGTGGAGCTTGTCGCCCGCTACGTCGAGAAAGCGGACCTGTCGCGCTACGTGCCGACGCAGGAGGCGATCGTCGATCGGCCGGCGGCACAGTTCTCGGCCTGGTACGAGCTGTTTCCGCGCTCGCAATCGGACGACGCCTCGCGCCACGGCACCTTCGCGGATGTCATCGCGAAATTGCCCTACGTGCGCGATCTCGGCTTCGACGTCCTTTACTTTCCGCCCATCCATCCGATCGGCGCGACCAATCGCAAAGGCAAGAACAATGCGCTCAGCGCCGAGGCTGGCGATGTGGGCAGCGTCTACGCCATCGGGGCAGCCGAAGGAGGGCACGATGCCATCCATCCCGAGCTCGGCACCCTCGCGGAGTTCCGCGCCCTCGTCGAGGCCGCGAAGGCGCATGGGTTGGAAATCGCGCTCGACTTCGCCATTCAATGCTCGCCCGACCATCCGTGGATCAAGCAGCACCCGGAATGGTTCGACTGGCGGCCTGACGGCACGCTGAAATTCGCCGAGAACCCGCCCAAGAAGTACGAGGACATTGTCAACGTGCACTTCTACGGCGCGTCGATGCCGGGGCTGTGGCTGGCGCTGCGCGACGTCGTGCTGTTCTGGGTCGGCAATGGTGTGCGCATTTTCCGCGTCGACAATCCCCACACCAAGCCTCTGCCGTTCTGGTGCTGGCTCATCCGCTCGGTGAACGACGAGCATCCCGACGTGATCTTCCTGTCGGAGGCGTTTACGCGGCCGAAGATGATGCGCGCCTTGGCGAAGCTCGGCTTCCAGCAGTCCTATACCTACTTCACCTGGCGAAACGCCAAGCAGGAGATCATCGACTACATGGTCGAGCTCGCCACCAGCGAGATGGCGCAGTACTACCGGCCGAATTTCTTCGTCAACACGCCGGACATCAATCCCTACTATCTGCAAACGGGCGGACGGGCGGGCTTCATCGCACGCGCCACGCTTGCGGCCACGCTGTCGAGCAATTGGGGACTCTATTCCGGCTTCGAGCTCTGCGAGGCGCGGCCCCTGCCCGGCAAGGAGGAGTATCTCGACAGCGAGAAATACGAGCTGAAAGCCTGGGACTGGGACCGACCGGGCAACATCCGCGCCCACATCGCCAAGCTCAACGACATCAGGCGCGCCAATCCGGCGCTGCAGGATTTCCGCAACGTCCTGTTCCTCAATGCCTGGAACGACCAGATCATCGCCTACGCGCGCATGACGCCGGCCAAGGACAATTGCGTCGTAGTCATCGTCAATCTCGATCCCCGCAATCGCCAGGAATGCACCTACGAGGTGCCGCTGTGGGAGTTCGGCCTGCCCGACCAAGCCTCCATCGAGGCCGAGGATCTGGTTCGCGGCGGCCGCTTCACGCTCCACGGTAAGACCCACCGCATCGCGCTCGATCCCGTCTTCAATCCGGTGACGATCTGGCGCCTCCTTGCGCCGAAGCGCTGAGGACCAGCATGGTCGATCGCAGCGACAGGCAATGGTACCGCGACGCCCTGATCTATCAGGTGCACGTCAAGTCCTTCTTCGACGCCAACAACGACGGCGTCGGCGATTTCGAGGGCCTGACGCAGAAGCTCGACTACATCAAGGATCTCGGCGCCACGGCCGTATGGGTGATGCCGTTCTTCCCCTCGCCGCTGCGCGACGACGGCTATGACATCGCCGACTACCGCGGCATCAATCCGACCTACGGCAACATGCGCGACTTCCGCCGCTTCGTGCGCGAGGCGCACGAACGGGGCCTGCGCATCATCATCGAGCTGGTCATCAATCACACGTCCGACCAGCATCCGTGGTTCCAGCGGGCGCGCCAAGCAAAGCCCGGTTCGCCATGGCGCGACTTCTATGTCTGGTCCGACAGCGACCAGAAATACAAGGACACGCGCATCATCTTTCTCGACACCGAGGTGTCGAACTGGTCATGGGACCCGGTCGCCAAGGCCTACTATTGGCACCGCTTCTATGCGCATCAGCCCGATCTCAACTTCGACAATCCGCGGGTGCTCGAGGCGATGCTCGACACGATGCGCTTCTGGCTCGACATGGGCGTCGACGGGCTCCGCCTCGACGCCATCCCCTATCTCATCGAGCGCGAAGGCACCAACTGCGAGAACCTGCCGGAGACGCATCACGTCATCAAGTCCATCCGCGCCGCCATGGAAGACGAGTATCCCGACCGCGTGCTGCTGGCGGAGGCCAACCAATGGCCGGAAGACACGGCGCCCTATTTCGGGAGTGGCGACGAGTGCCACATGGCCTTCCACTTCCCGCTGATGCCGCGCATGTATATGGGGGTGGCGCGCGAGGACCGGCATCCGATCACCGACATCCTGCGCCAGACCCCGGACATTCCCGACGGCTGCCAGTGGGCGATCTTCCTGCGCAATCACGACGAGCTGACGCTCGAAATGGTCACCGACCGCGAGCGCGACTATCTGTGGAGCTTCTTCGCGGCCGACCGGCGCGCCCGCATCAATCTCGGCATCCGCCGGCGGCTCGCGCCGCTGCTGGAGAACGACCGGCGCAAGATTGAGCTGCTGCACAGCCTGCTCTTGTCCATGCCCGGAACGCCGATCCTCTATTACGGCGACGAGGTAGGCATGGGCGACAACATCTATCTCGGCGACCGTGACGGCGTGCGCACGCCGATGCAATGGTCGCCGGACCGTAATGGCGGCTTCAGCAAGACCGATCCGGCGAGGCTCTTCCTGCCGCCCATCCAGGACTCCATCTACGGCTTCGACGCCGTCAACGTCGAGTCGCAGCTGCGCAGCCCCTCGAGCCTGCTCAACTGGTTGAGGCGCATGGTGGCGGTGCGGCGCACGCACCACGCTTTCGGGCGCGGCACGCTGCGTTTTCTCTACCCCACCAACCGCAAGGTACTCGCCTATCTGCGCGAGCTCGGGGACGAGCGACTGCTATGCGTCGCCAACCTGTCGCGCGCCCCGCAGGCGGTCGAGCTCGACCTCGCAGAGGTGAAGGGCGCCATCCCGATGGAAATGACGGCGGGATCGCCGTTCCCGCCGATCGGCGATCTCCCCTATCTGCTCACCATGCCGGCCTATGGTTTCTACTGGTTCCAGCTCGTGGCGCACGCGCAGGAGGACCGGTTCGGGCCGCGCCCGGCGCCCGAGCTTTTCACCCTCGTGCTTTCGGGCACGCCCGAGTCGCTGCTCAAGGGCCGCGAACGGCAGGCCTTCGAGCGCAACGTCATGCCGGGCTTCCTCTCCGGGCAGCGCTGGTTCGCCGGCAAGGGCACCGCCATCGTGTCGACGCGCGTCATCGACTTCGGCGTGCTCAAGGACCGCCATGGGCGCGACGCATTCCTACTGCCGCAGGTCGAAGTGCAGCTGAAGCGCGGCGAGACGCAGTGCTACTTCACGCCGCTTGCGGTGGCCGAGGGAGTCGAGGACGAGGCGCTCTTGCCTTATGCGGCGGCCCGCGTCAGGCGCGGAAATCGCGTCGGCCTCCTGCATGGAGCCAGCGCGTCGCCGGAATTTTCGCTGGCGGCGGTTGCGGCGATGCGGGCCGAGCGCGAGATCCCGACGGCCGAAGGCGGCTTGATCCGCTATGCCGCCACCTCGGCGCTCGACGGGATCGACGTGGACCTGGCCGACGTGAAGCGGCTCAGCGGCGAGCAGAGCAATACTTCCATCGTGCTCGGCGACAAGGCCGTGATCAAGCTCTATCGCCGCTTGCAGCCGGGCGTGCACCCTGAATTGGAGATGGGCCGCTTCCTCACCGAGGTTGCCCACTTTCCCAACACGCCGGCCCTGCTCGGATCGATGGAGCATGTGCGGAATGATGGCGCCGTCACGGCGCTCGCCATCCTTCAGGCCTTTGTGCGCAACCAGGGCGACGCCTGGCAATTGTCGGTGGAGGCCGTGAAGCGCGAGCTTGACGCGCTGTTGCTGCTGCCGGAATCGGAAATGCCGCCGTTGGCGGACGTCTTCGCCTCCTACCGCCGCTACGCGACCGTTCTTGGGCTCAGGACGGCCGAACTGCATAAGGCGCTGGCGACGCCGACCGACGACCCGGCCTTTGCCATGGAGCCGCTCGCCCTCGAAGACGTGGCGGCGGCAGCGGAGGACGCGCGCGCTATGGCCGAGCAGGCCTTCGAGGCCCTCGGGCGCCTCGCGAACCAGGTGCCCGAAGCGGCCCGGCCGTCGCTCGAGGCGCTGATCGCCCGACGCGATGCGTGCTTTGCGGCCGTCAAGGCGCTGGTCGAGCCGCCGCTCGGCGCGGTCAAGACGCGCATCCATGGCGACTATCATCTCGGCCAGGTGCTGATCGTGCAGGACGACGTGGCCATCGTCGATTTCGAGGGCGAGCCGTCGCGGCCGGCGGCGCAGCGGCGGGCCAAAGCCTGCCCGCTGCGGGATGTGGCAGGCATGTTACGTTCCTTCTCCTACATGACCGAAACGGCGGCCCGCGACATGGCGCAACGGTTCGTCGAGGTCTCCGGCCGCGCCACGGCGATCGCGACCAGCTGGCGGCGCATGGCGTCCGAGGCCTTCCTCATCGCCTACGAGGACGCGGCGCGCGGCAGCCCCATCTGGATCGAGGACGAGGCGACGCGCCGGCGGCTGCTGCGCCTCAACCTGCTCGGCAAGGCCTTCTACGAAATCAACTACGAAGCCGATAATCGGCCCGATTGGATCGATATCCCCGTGCAGGGCGTTATCTCTCTGCTGGACGAAAAGGACGTCTGATGGCGCGCCAGGGCAGAGCCTTGCGAAGGCACGAAGAACAGAGGCCCCCCGGCGGGCCGCGGCCCGAGGCCGTCAAGGCGATCACCCGCGCCGAGCACGCCGACCCGTTCTCGATCCTCGGTCCGCACGCCGTGCCGGGAGGCGAATGGGAGATCCGCGGCATGCTGCCGGAAGCGCGCTCGGTCGCCGTCATCGACGCGGCGAGCGGTGACATCATCGCGCCGATGGTCCGGCAGGACGAGGCCGGCTTCTTCGTCGCCCGCTTCTCGGCCGAAGCACGGCCCAACTATCTGCTGCGCATCGAGACCGACGGGGGCGTCGTTGACCGGCAGGACCCCTACCGTTTCGGACCCGTCCTAACGCCCGAGGACATGTGGTACATAAACGAAGTTGGCAACGACGCCTTGCCGCGCGTGCTCGGCGCGCAACGGCGCGAGGTCGAGGGCGTTGCGGGGTTCGGCTTCGCGGTGTGGGCGCCCAATGCGCGCAGCGTCAGCGTCGTCGGCGACTTCAACCGCTGGGACGGCCGCTGCCATCCGATGCGGCTGCGTCACGATGGCGGCATCTGGGAACTGTTCATTCCGGGGCTCGAAGCTGGCCAGCATTACAAGTTCGAGATCAAGGGCGCCGACGGGGCGCTCCATTTGAAGGCCGACCCCCTCGCCTTCTCGGCCGAGCGCCCGCCCGCCACCGCGTCCGTGCTGCACGGCTATCCGGAACCCACCTGGACGAGCGAGGCTTGGCTCACGGCGCGCCGGCGTGACTGGCGGCGCTCGCCAATGAGCATCTACGAATGCCATCTCGGCTCGTGGGCGCGGGTGCCCGAGGAAGGTCACCGCTACCTCACCTACGGCGAGCTCGCCGAGCGGCTGATCCCCTACGTCAAAGATATGGGCTTCACGCATATCGAGCTGTTGCCGATCACCGAATATCCCTTCGACGGCTCATGGGGCTACCAACCGGTGTCGATGTACGCGCCGACAAGCCGTTTCGGCACGCCGCAGGACTTTGCGAGCTTCGTCGACCGAGCGCATGCCGAAGGCATCGGCGTCATTCTCGACTGGGTGCCGGGCCACTTCCCCAACGATCCGCATGGCCTTGCCCTGTTCGACGGCACGCATCTCTACGAGCACGCCGATCCGCGCCAAGGCCTGCATCGCGACTGGGGAACCTACATCTACAACTACGGCCGGCAGGAGGTTCAGAGCTTCCTCGTCGCCAATGCGCGCTTTTGGCTGGAGCGCTACCGTGTCGACGGCCTCAGGGTGGATGCGGTAGCCTCGATGCTCTACCTCGATTATTCGCGAGAGTCGGGCGAATGGGTGCCCAACCGCTACGGCGGCAACGAGAACCTCGACGCCATCGACTTCATGCGGCGCATGAACGAGACGGCCTACGCCAACGCCCCCGGCATCGTCACCATTGCCGAGGAGTCCACCGCTTGGCCCGGCGTGTCGCACCCGACCTACACCGGCGGGCTCGGCTTCGGCTTCAAGTGGAACATGGGTTGGATGCACGACACGCTGCGCTACATCAGCCACGAACCCATCCATCGCCGCCATCACCACGACGACCTGACGTTCGGCCTGCTCTATGCCTTCTCGGAGAATTTCGTCTTGCCGATCTCGCATGACGAGGTGGTGCACGGCAAAGGTTCGCTGCTCGGGCGCATGCCGGGCGATCGCTGGCAGCGCTTCGCCAACATGCGCGCCTACCTTGCCTTCATGTGGGGCCACCCGGGCAAGAAGCTTCTGTTCATGGGCAGCGAGTTCGCCCAGGAGAACGAGTGGAACCACGACGTGAGCCTCGACTGGCACCTGACTGAAGATGCCAAACATCGGGGCGTCCAGAGCGTCGTGCGGGATCTCAATCGGCTCTACCGCGACACGCCGGCGCTGCATGAGCGCGACTGCGAAGCCTCGGGCTTCCAGTGGCTGGTGTCGGACGACCGCGACAACAGCGTCATCGCCTGGGCGCGCCGCGGCAACGACACAGGAAGCCTCGTCATCATCATCTCGAACTTCACGCCGGTGCCGCGACACGGCTATCGCTTCGGCGTGCCGCTGCCGGGCTTCTACCGCGAGGCGCTCAACACCGATGCTGGCCACTATGGCGGCAGCAACATGGGCAATGCGGGCGGCGCACGTGCCGACAATATCCCCAGTCACGAGCAAGAGCAGTCGCTGGCGCTGACCCTGCCGCCGCTGTCGACGCTGATCCTCGAACGCAAGACCTAGGCGGGCGGGAGAAATTCACAGGCTGGAGAACTGCGCCGCCCGGCCGATATGCGAGCCTCAGCAAGTGCTTGCGGAATCTCGAAGCTGAGTTATCCCCAGCCCCTCATCTGCTGGTTGAAGCCGAGCCGCTAATCATCGATCATCGTTGCGATGTTGGCCCTGTTCGGGCCGGCTAGGTCCTGCGTGGGGCGTACAATGCGATCGAAGGCCGTTGCCGCACTCGAAATCGCTGATGAGGAGTTCCTGATCGCGAGCCTCATCGAGCGCTGCCCCAAGACCATGATGATCCGCGAGCTGACGATGAATGCCATCGAGGCTGCCCGCTTGGCACCGAAGGGCGAACGTCTCGTTGCATTCGGCGTGACGATGCTCGATGGCAGGCCGAAGCTGACGATCTGGAATACGGGTCCCGGCATGGACGGGCCGGAACTCCTGCGCATCTGCAACATCGCATCGTCCATCGGCAAAGAGAAAAGCCTCACCGGCAATTTCGGCATGGGCGCCAAGGTCGCGTCCCTGCCCTCGAACCAGCGCGGCATGCGGTATCGCTCGTGCAAGAACCACCGCGTGCACGAGGTCATCCTTTGCAAGCGCGACGGCATGTACGGGCGCCTGCGCCGCCACCTCCCGAACAGCGAGGAATATCTCGAAGTTTTCGACGTGACAGACATCGCTGTCTCGGAAGGGCGCTCGCTCGATCGCGACTGGACCGAGGTAGTGCTCTACGGCAACGAATGGCGGCAGGATACGGTGCGCGATCCCTACAACGGTGATCCGGCTCAGGATGCGCAGTGGCTCGCGACCTATCTCTATCACCGCTTCTACCGGGTCTCCAACGACGTGAAGGTCATGCTCTGGAAGGGCACGAACAAGCTGGGCGACAGCCGGCCCTTCTTGCCGATCACGGCCAGGCTGAACGTGTTCGAGAAGCACGAAACGGTCGCGGCGTCGCACGGAATAAGGATCCACTACCTCTACGACGCGCCATTGGAGAAGGCGCCGGCAACATGGCAGGGCCGCGCGCGCACATCCGGAACGGGGCACAATCGCTCGATCAGCGGCGCAGTCGCGTCAGCCGTCAGCACATGCGCGATCGTCTATCGCGACGAAATGTACGACGTACGCAAGGGCCGCAAGTGGGCCTATGACGCGCCGGTCTTCGGGGTTCCGTTCGGCGCGAAACACATGTCGGTGCACATCGAACTGCCGGCCGGCGCGCAAATCGTGCCCGACGGCTACCGGCAGTTCCTGCGCTATTCCGAGGGCGAGCAGCCACACGTCCAGGCAAGCGACTTCGCCGAACTCGTCCGCGAAAATCGGCCGCAATGGCTGCTCGACATCATTCGCCGCTTGTCGCCGGACAGCGCCACAAGCGATGAAATTCGAAACGAGCTGCAGCGGCTTCTCAATCATCTGCGCATCAGGAGGCTGGGTCCGCGCGTCGTTCCGCCCGGCGAAGCCGATACCGGCAATGGCGGGGGCGCCGGCAGCCACCAGAGTTTCGACCTGGAGCGGCCGCGACACGATCCTGCCGACTTGACCGTGCTTCCAAGCGGCGCCAAGCGCGCGGAAATGTTCAAGAACCTCGAGACGGCCCCGGAGATCATCCCGCTAACGTCGGATGTCGAGATCGAAGAGAAGGGAATCAGGGGGCGGGCGGCCCGTTACGTGATGCAGCCGGGGCAGCTGTTCGTGAACATGCAGTATCCGGCGATCGCCGAGATGCGGGCGCAGCTCGAAACCGAATACGCGACCTCGAGCGATCAAGTGGCGATGCGCGCACTCGCCAAGCAACTCGCCGAGCGCACGATGATCCTTCGCGTCGGGCGCGCCGTCGTCTTCGCGCTGGCCAAGCAGCTCAACAAGGAATGGGATCGGCAGGCGCTTGACATCGCCTCCTCGCCCGAAAGCCTCAGCATGGCGGCCGACGACTTCGGCGAGAGCATGCAGAATGTGCGCCGGGCCCTAGGAAAGGCGCTGCGGACGAACCGCGCTGACGCCGCTCAGTCCACCGAGGCCGCGTAGACCGGCACCCCCCAGATGTCGTCGGCGTATTCGCGGATGGTGCGGTCGGACGAGAACCAGCCCATGCGCGCGGTGTTGAGTATGCTGGCGCGCCACCACGCGGCGCTGTCGCGCCAGCGCGCCTCGACGGCACGCTGCGCATCCCAATAGGCGTCGAAGTCGGCGCAGACCATGAAGCGGTCGGCCCCGAGGATAGTCTGCACGAGGCCGTCGTAGCGTTGCGGCTCGTCGGGCGAGAAAGCGCCGGTGGCGATCGCCTCCAATGCCTGCTGCAGGCGCGGCGAGACGGCCACCGCGTCGCGGCCGGTGAAGCCGGCGCCGCGGCGCTCGGCCACCTCGTGCGCCCTGAGGCCGAAGATGAAAATGTTGTCGCCACCGACCCGGTCGTGAATCTCGACGTTGGCGCCGTCGAGCGTGCCGATGGTCAGCGCGCCGTTGAGCGCCAGCTTCATATTGCCGGTGCCGGATGCCTCCATGCCGGCCGTCGATATCTGCTCGGAGAGGTCGGCCGCCGGCACCAGCATCTCGGCGAGGCTAACGTTGTAGTTGGGCAGGAACGCCACCTTGAGCTTGTCGCGGGCGGCGAAGTCGGCATTCACCACCCTTGCTACGTCGTTGGCGAGCTTGATGATGAGCTTGGCGGTGATGTAATTCGCCGCCGCCTTGCCGGCGAAAATCTTGACACGAGGCACGAAGTCGCCGGCGGGCGCGGCGCGGATCGTCTGATAGAGCGCCACCGTCTCGATGATGTTGAGCAGCTGGCGCTTGTATTCGTGGATGCGCTTGATCTGCACGTCGAACAATGCCGCCGGGTCGAGCCCGATGCCGAGCTCGGCACTGATCCGGTGGGCGAGCTGCTCCTTGTTGACGCGGCGCGCCGCCTTGACGCGCGCCACGAAGGCGGCATCGCCGGCAAACGGCTCGAGACCGGCGAGCGCGTCCGGATCGTCGAGAACGTGCTTGCCGAGCGTCTCGACAAGCAGGGCGGTCAGGCCGGGATTGGCACAGTGCAGCCAGCGGCGAAAGGTGATGCCGTTGGTCTTGTTGACGATGCGGCCCGGCGCCACAGTGTCGAGGGCGCGAAACACAGTGGAACGCATCAGCTCGGTGTGCAGGGCGGAGACGCCGTTCACCTTGTGCGAACCGAGGAACGCCAAGTGCCCCATGCGCACGCGCTTCTCGTGGATTTCCTCGATCAGCGACACGTCCTCGACGAGGTCGGGATTGATCTCCTCTTTCTCGCCGACGCTCTTCAGGTGATGCCAGTTGAGCAGATA
The DNA here is from genome assembly GCA_963812775.1 of uncultured Alphaproteobacteria bacterium. Classification (GTDB taxonomy): domain Bacteria; phylum Pseudomonadota; class Alphaproteobacteria; order Rhizobiales; family Beijerinckiaceae; genus CAWEWH01. The sequence continues at coordinate 75,184 of CAWEWH010000007.1, read as the reverse complement.
GATGATCTGCAGATGCCGCGGCAGGAGCCGCGCCATCAGCGACACCGGGATGGTCTCCAGCGCCTCCGGCAGCAGCGTGTGGTTGGTGTAGCTCAGCGTGGCGCGGGTAATTCGCCAGGCATTGCTCCAGGAGATTTCATGCTCGTCGACGAAGATGCGCATCAGCTCTGCGACGGCGATGGCCGGATGCGTGTCGTTGAGCTGGATGGCCGCATGGTCGGGCAGCGTTGCGATGTCGCCATGGTGGGCGAGATGGCGGCGGATGAGATCCTGCAGCGACGCGGAGGTGAAGAAGAACTCCTGCCGCAGCCGAAGCTCCTGGCCGGCGGCCGTTGCGTCACTCGGATAGAGGACGCGCGAGATGGCTTCGGCGCGCGCGCGGCTCGCCAGCGCGCCGACATAGTCGCCCTGGTTGAACACTTCGAGATGCAGCGGCTCGGTGACGCGCGCCGACCACAGCCGCAGCGTGTTCACCTGCCTGCCGCGCCAGCCGACGATGGGCGTATCGTAGGCGACGGCATAAAGGGTCTCGCTGGGATACCAGAGCGCCCGCGCCGTGTGGGAATCGCCGCCCACATATTCGACGAGGCCGCCGAACTGGATGGGGTAAGTAATCTCGGGGCGCTCGAATTCCCATGGATTGCCGTCGGCCAGCCAGTCCTCGGGGACCTCGCGCTGCCAACCCTCGGATATGGTCTGCTTGAACAGGCCGTAGTCGTAGCGGATGCCGTAGCCGTAGGCCGGCATTTGCAGGCTCGCCATGCTGTCCATGAAGCAGGCGGCGAGCCGCCCGAGACCGCCATTGCCGAGTGCCGCGTCGGGCTCGAGCGTGCGCAACTCATCGAAGTCGACGCCGAGCTCCGCCAACGCGTCACGCACAGGCTCGACGAGGCGCAGATTGTTGATCGCATCGCACAAGAGCCGGCCGATGAGGAATTCGACCGAGAGATAATGCACGGGCTTCACCGCGCCGTGGGTGCGCCGCGTCGATTCCATCCAGCGGTCGACGATGCGATCGCGCACCGCGAGCGCGGTGGCGACAAACCAATCGCGCGGTCGGGCATCTTCCTCAAGCTTTCCTACCGCGTAGGCAAGCTTGCCCCTGATGGCGTCGCGCAGGGCCACCGTCTCAGCCGACAAGCGCGCATCTGAGGCGGGGCGCAAGGGGCGCGACAAATTTCGTTTGAGTTCGTGCAACGTCGAAAACTTTCCAGCAATTGTTCCGGACGCCTGGGACCGCTCGCTCTGCTCTCAATGGTTCAGGCGGACGGCAGTTCCACGCACAATTGTGCATCGCGCCATACAACTCGATTGCAGGCCGTTAAGGTACCCAACATCTTGCGGAACTTCAGCAACTCTTTTCCGATTTAGCCCTGGAGCGCACCGAAAACCGATTGGACGCGCGCTTTGTGTTCTTGATTTGGCACGCGACCCCTTCGACATGCATCGTGCGCTCGTGTCGCGTTAACGGTTCGAGGTCGCGATGGTGGCCCTGGTCGGCAAGGTGGAGTTGAAGCCGGAACGCCAGCGCCCAAGGCGCCGCAAGGTCGAGCCGCCGCTCGCCGATGCGTATCCCTCGCCTGCCACGACGCGGCCCATGGAAGCTCGCCTGGTGGACGAATTGCCGCGCGAGGAGGGGTGGCAGTTCGAACCGAAATGGGACGGTTTTCGCTGCCTGGCCTTTCGTGACGGTGCCAACGTCGACCTGCGCGCCAAGTCGGGAAAGCCGCTGGCGCGATACTTCCCCGAAATGGTGGCGCGGCTGCGCGCCTTGCCAGTGAAGCGCTTCGTGCTCGATGGCGAACTCGTCATCGCCAACAATGGATCGCTGGCGTTCGACGCCCTGCAGATGCGGCTGCATCCCGCCGAGAGCCGGATTCAGAAGCTCGCGCGCGAGACGCCCGCCGCCTTCATCATGTTCGATTGCCTGGCAGGGCCGCGGGGCAGCACAATGGCCGCGCCGCTCGACGAGCGGCGCGCGACCCTGGAGGCGCTGTTCCGCAAGCGCGATGATCCGCAGCTGCGCCTCTCGCCGTTCACGTATGAGCACCACGAGGCGGAACGCTGGCTGAAGGCTGCCGGCGGGTCGCTCGACGGGGTCATCGCCAAGCTGCGCGGTGGGCCTTATCTGCCGGGCGAGCGGACCCTGCTCAAGGTGAAGCGGCTGCGCACCGCTGATTGCGTCGTGGGCGGTTTTCGCTACCTGCAGGACCGGCCGGAGGTCGGCTCGCTGCTGCTCGGCCTCTATGATGGCGAGGGCAAGCTCCACCACGTGGGCTTCACGTCGACGATCGCCGATGTGGAGCGCGGCAAACTGACGAAGCGACTCGAGAAGCTCATCGCCCCACCGGGCTTCACCGGCGACGCGCCCGGCGGCCCGAGCCGGTGGAGCACCGAGCGCAGCACCCAGTGGGAGCCGCTGCGGCCAAAGCTCGTCGTCGAAGTGCGCTACGATCACATCACCGGCGAGCGCTTCCGGCACGGCACCAAGCTCCTGCGCTGGCGGCCCGACAAAGCGCCGCGACAATGCACCTTCGAGCAGATGCAAGCCGAGGCGCGGCTCGAAAGGCCGATCGCCGGCATCCTGGAGCGCTGACGTGCCCGCCAAGGATGCGATCGAGGTGCATGGCGTGAGGCTGACCAGCCCGACAAAGGTGCTCTATCCGGAACAGGGAATCACCAAGAAGGACCTCGCCGAATACTATCTCACGGTGGCGGAGCACATGCTGCCGCATGCGGCGCGGCGGCCACTCACCTTGGTGCGGTGCCCGACGGGGCGGCAGAAGAACTGCTTCTATCAGCGCCACGCCGGATCGGGCGTGCCGGCGGAGCTGAGCCAGGTTCCTGTTGAGGGCTTCGGCGACGCGCAGGATTTCCTCTACATCAAGGACGTCAACGGCCTCGTCGCGCTCGTCCAGATGGGCGTGTTGGAAATCCACCCGTGGAACGCCTTGGTGGACCGCACCGACCGGCCGGACCGCGTCATCTTCGACCTGGATCCGGGCGAGGGTCTCGGGTTCGCAGAGGTGGTGGCGGCGGCCCACGATGTCCGCAAGGCGCTCGAGGCGAGCGACCTTACGAGCTTCGTCAAGACGACAGGCGGCAAGGGTCTGCACGTGGTCGTGCCCATCGCGCGCCGCTACGAATGGGGCGCCGCAAAAGCCTTCGCGCGCGCGGCCGCGGAAGCGATGGCGGCGAAGGAGCCGAAACGCTTCCTCACCCGCATCTCGAAGGCGGAACGGCGCGGGCGCATCTTCGTCGACTATCTGCGCAACGATCCGACCTCGACGGCAATCGCGCCCTATTCCACGCGGGCGCGCGTGGGGGCGCCGGTGGCGACACCGCTCCACTGGTCGGAGGTGAAGCCGGCCCTCGATCCGCAGGCATTTACCATCAAGTCGGTACCGGGGCGGCTGAAGCGTCTCAGCGCCGATCCGTGGGCTGAAATTTGCGAGCTCAAGCAGAAGCTGCCTGCGGCTCGATAGATTGGGCGCGCGATCTCACGCTACGCGGCTGACATTCCCAGGACTCATGCGCGCCGGAAAAGGCCCAAGCCGGAACAAGGCAGCGGCGCCGCCGGTTCTCCAAAAACCACGCGGAACCATGCACATGGCGACATCGCGCACGCTCGGCACCCGGCGCTCCTCAGGGGCGGCGACGTTCCTGACCTCCACGTTGATTCTGCTCCTGGCCAACGTCGTGGCGGGCACGATCTCGCACCGGCCGCGTCCGCGCGGCAAGGAAACGGACCCCGAGAAAGCGAACTCGCTCGAAGGCGAGAGAAGCGCCGTCATCGCCCAGAAGCGCACTTCGCCGCTGCAGCAGCAGCGAGCCCAAGAGCCGGGCCGCGGCCGCGAGGCCGACACGCCGAGCGCCATCCCGGCGCGGGGCTGGAAGGACATCGCCTGGCGCGTCTATGCGGAGATCAACGACGACCGTGTCGTCACGGTGGCGGCCGGCGTCACCTTCTACGTGCTGCTCGCGCTCTTCCCTGGCGTCGGCGCACTGGTGGCTCTCTACGGACTCTTCGCCGACGCGGCCACCATCAACGACCATCTCGCGACGATGGCTGGCATCCTCCCCAGCGGGGCCCTCGAAGTGATCGGCGACCAGATCAAGCGCATAACCGCCGAAGGCAACACCACCCTCGGCCTCACCTTCTTCATCGGCCTCGCGGTGTCGTTGTGGAGCGCCAATGCCGGCATGAAAGCCATCTTCGACGCGCTGAACATCGTGTATGACGAGGTGGAGAAGCGCAGCTTCGTCAGGCTCAACGCCCTGTCGCTGACCTTCACGGCCGGCGCCATCATGTTCCTGCTCGCAGCCATGGGCGCCATGGTGGTGCTGCCCATCGTTCTCGACTATGTCTGGCTCGGCCAAGCGGCCGAAGTCGCTGCTCGAATTCTGCGTTGGCCGGCGCTGCTTGTCGCGGTCATGTTCGGGCTTTCCGTTCTCTACCGGTACGGGCCAAGCCGTGCGGCAGCGCGCTGGCGTTGGGTCACATGGGGCAGCGTGCTGGCGGCAATCTTGTGGATCGCCGTATCGATGCTGTTCTCGTGGTATGCGGCCAATTACGGCAATTACAACAAGACCTATGGCTCGCTCGGTGCGGTCATCGGCTTCATGACGTGGATATGGATTTCGACTATTGTGATTCTCGCGGGCGCCGAGTTGAACTCCGAAATGGAGCACCAGACGGCGCGCGACACGACCACAGGGCCGGAGAAGCCGCTGGGCGCGCGAGGCGCGACAATGGCCGATACGGTAGGAGCCGCGCGGGCGTAGAGCGGGACATGCCGCTCTACTCCTAAAGACTGGCGCTTGATCTTTGCAAAGAGTCTCGCGGCTCTTCGGGATCGCGCGCCGGGCGTGGCAGAACGCGAAATCGAGGTTCGCGATGCCGCGCATTCTCACCTATAACGTGCATCGTTGCCTGGGCACCGATGGCCGTCTGTCGACGCAGCGCATCGCCGACGTCATCGCCTCGTGCCAGCCCGACATCGTCGCCTTGCAGGAGCTCGACGTGGGGCGCCGCCGCACCGGCGGCATCGACCAGGTGGCGGAGATTGCCCGCATCCTCGACATGAAGATGCACTTCCACCCGGTGCTGCAGGTGAGGCAGGAGCTCTACGGCGACGCCATCCTAACGACGCGGCCGTCGCGCCTCATGCGCGCCGAGCGGCTCCCAGGCTTGAAACGCCTGCCGCGTCTCGAGCGGCGCGGGGCGCTGTGGGTGTGCACGCATATCGGCGGTGTCGAGGTGCAGATCATCAACACGCATCTCGGCCTGCTCAGGCGCGAACGGCTGACGCAGGTGGACACGCTGCTCGGTCCACATTGGCTCAGCCATCCGCAATGCCGCGATCCGGTGATCCTGGTGGGCGACTTCAACGCCGTGCCGCGCTCACGCGCCTATCACCGGCTTGCCATGCGCATGACCGACGCGCAGCGCGCCGTGCGCGGCGCCGTCCCACGGGCCACCTATCCGGCGCGCATGCCGGTGTTGCGCATCGATCATGTCTTCGTCAGCCATTCGATCGAAATCGAGCGGGCCGAGACGCTGCGGATCGGCGATGCCCGTGTTGCGTCCGATCACCTGCCACTTCTCGTCGAGTTCCGCGTTCTTCCTCCGATGGCCCGGCCGGCCCGCGCCGGCCACCGCTTGGCGCATGCCTCGGCCTGAGTGGAGGACGACATTTCAAGACGCGTGATGCCATGGGTCGCCGCCGCGGCCCTGATCGTGGCGGGCCTGCTGCTTTACCGGACCTTGAGCCGCTACAGCTTCGAGGAGGTCGTGGCGTCGGTGAGGGCCATCCCGGCGACGCGGCTCGCGCTCGCTGGCGCCTTCGCGGCCGCAAGCTATCTATGCCTTACGGGCTTCGACGCGCTGGCGCTGCGCTATGTCGGCAAGCCCCTCCCCTATCCCAAGGTGGCGCTTGCCTCCTTTACCAGCCTTTCGCTCGGCCACAATATCGGGCTCGCGGCGTTGAGCAGCGGCGCCATCCGCTATCGCTTCTATTCGCGCTGGGGACTCACCGCCGGCGAGGTCGCCAAGGTGATCCTGTTCTGCGGGCTGACCGTCGGGCTCGGCTTGGCGACGCTGGGGGCCGCGGCGCTGCTGTTGCGCACCGACCTTGCGATGCGCGTGACGGGGCTCGACCGGGAAGCCGCCATGGCGCTTGGCATGGCCTGCCTTGCGCTGCCGGTCGGCTATGTCGGGCTCGCGCTCTTTGCGCGCCGGACGCTGCGGTTCCGCGGCTGGACGCTCGAGACGCCGCCGCTTCGCTTGGCGCTCGCGCAAGTCGTCATCGGGTCAGCCAATTTCGCCTGCGTGGCGGCGTGTCTCTACAATGCCCTCAAGGCCGTCGCGGACTTGCCGTTCCTCGCCGTGGCGTCGGCCTACGTGATCGCCAACGTGACGGCGATCATCAGCCACGTGCCGGGCGGCCTCGGCGTCATCGAGAGCGTGCTCGCCTTCCTCATCCCCGACAGGCAGCTCATCGGCGCCCTAATTGCCTTCCGCTGCATCTATTTCTTCGTGCCCTTGCCGATCGGCGCGTCGCTGCTTGCGATCAGCGAAGTCGTGCTGCGCAAGCACGGCGGAGGCACAACCCCTGCTGAGGACATTCGGCAGCACACCGCATCAGGCTCGGCTGCGTGAGCCGCTGCGGCGATTCCGGGCGAACCAAAAGGACTCGAAAGGCCGCTTGGGATCGAGCAGCCAGGTCAAGAATAACGGCCGGCGGACATTCTTTCGCAAGGCATCGAAGCTGCGCAGGCCGCGGGGCCGCGTGTTGAGGCGCTCGATGGCGGCGATGAGCGAGCCCCCGGAGCCGATCGTTCCGCTCACCTCTTCCGCCGGCACGCCGAGATGCTCGCCAAGCAGCCGCTCGCGCAAGGCCGCGATGGCCCGCGCCGTCGGCTCGTCGTTGGCCTCGACAGCGAGGTCGCACTCGGTGTCGAGACCGATGGACCGGTTGTTGAGATTCGACGATCCGACGCGGAGATACCGATCGTCGACTATGATGAGCTTGGAGTGGACGAGCACCTGGCATTCCTCGGCGCCGCGCGGCACCACGGGATAGTAGGCGCGCAGACGATTGTGGCGGTCCCGTTTCTTGAGCCGGGCAAGGAGCCAGTCGCGGTTGCGCCCCATGACGACGCGCTCGAGGAATCCGTGCGAGGCGCCTGCCATGAGGATGACGATCTCGGGGCCCTGCGGGCGGGCGAGCAGCTTCTCGAGCACGCGGCCGATCTTGCGCGAGGTCATGTACTGCGCCTCGATATAAACCGCATGCCGGGCCTGGCGCAGCACGTCCAACGTCAAAGCGGCAGCCTCGTGCACCGCGGGCTGATCACCCCAGCGCGGCACGGTGCGCGCAATGGCCACCGGCACATCGGTCATTTCTGGGTCGACCAGGCGAGGCCAGGGATCGCCCTCGGGTTTGGCGCGCGGCAGCAACGCCCCCGTCGCCAAGCACCAGCGCCGGCGCGCCAGATTGGCGAGCGCGCAGGCCGCTTCGCCATCGACAACCATCTGGATGTCGTGCACCGGCGGGAAGGCCTTGCCGTCCGGATCGCGCCGCAGCGGCTCGTCTGGATCGTGCCGAGGTGTGTCCCAGCGGTCGACGGTGAGATCCATGCCGCCCGCGAAGGCCACCGCATCGTCGATGGTGATGATCTTCTGGTGATGGGCGGCATAGACGGGATGAAACGTGTCGAGACGAAGGTTGATGCGCGGATGCTTCTCCCAATCAGCGCCTAGAAGCAACGGCAGCGGGGCGCCCGGAGCATGAATGACGGCGATGCTCCAGACCAGGACGCGCACTTCGAGCGCCGGGTTTTCCTCGACCAGCTTTCGCAGCAACGGGCCAAGGGCGATTCGTTCTTCCTCCGGGGCGTCGGGCCTCAAGAAGATGCGGCCGTCGAAATCCCAGCCAACGATGAAAATCGAGCGTTTCGCCTGCCGCAGCGCCGCATCCAAGGCGGCAAAGAACGGTCCACCATCGACGAGGACGGCGGCCCGGCGCGCCTGCTCGACGCGCCAGCAATTGCGCCCCGGCTCGAAAATCCCAGGCGGCGGGGGGCTTTCGCGGCGGGTGACGAAGGGGGCAGACCTGTTCTCCAGGGTGGACATGACGTTCCCGAGGGCAGCGGACATCTTCCTCAACGTTAACGCGGCAGTCCGGGTTCATTTTTTGCGCAAGATCGGGCCCGTACCCATTCGCCACATTGGAAATGGCCAGCCTTTGGCGGTACAAAACGAATGCCCTGATGGAGCATTCGGTGGCCACCTCCTTCCTGAACGACCTTTTGGCGACCCTTTCGGATCGCGGCCGCGCCCTCATCGGCCTCGCCCGGCTGCCGGTGCATGGCGACCTTGTCGAGCTGAGCGAGCTCCTGTTGTCGCGGCGCGGTGAAGCGTCCGGAGTGGCATTGGCGCGCACCGTCGTCGACAACTACGCTACCGCCCCGTTGGCGGCGCGGTTGTCGTTCCTCACCGCGCTCGCCGACCGATTCGGCCCCGATGCGGAGGAGGTCGATCGCGCCGTGGAAATGTTCAAGCAGAATCCCGGCGCCACGACGATCCAGGAGTTGCACGCAGCCTCCGAGGCGCCGCGCCAGGAGCTGATGCGGCGGCTCAACCTTGCGCCGGGCGGCACGGCGGCGCTGGTGCGCATGCGCGAGGAGGTGCTCGACCACCTGCCGTCGCGCCCAGACCTGAAGCCGGTCGACCGCGACTTCGCGCATCTGTTCTCGTCCTGGTTCAACCGAGGCTTCCTCGTGCTGCGGCATATCGATTGGACGACACCTGCCAACATCCTGGAAAAGATCATCCGCTACGAGGCCGTGCACGAGATCCGCGATTGGGACGATCTGCGCAATCGCCTCGAGCCGCCGGACCGGCGCTGCTTCGGCTTCTTCCATCCGCAGCTCGCCGACGAGCCGCTGATCTTCGTGGAAGTGGCGCTGACGAGCGAGATTCCCGACGCCATCGCGCCGCTGCTTGACGTGAAGCGCCAGCCGATCACAGCACGCGATACGACGACAGCGGTGTTCTACTCCATCTCCAACACGCAGCGCGGGCTCGGCGGCGTCACCTTCGGCAACTTCCTCATCAAGCAGGTGGTGGAGGACTTGAAGCGGGAGCTGCCGAACCTCAAAACCTTCGTGACGCTGTCGCCGGTTCCCGGCTTTACCTCCTGGCTCACGCGCGAGCGCAAGGCGGAAAAGTCGGCCTGTCTCGACGACGCGGCGAGAACGGGCCTCAGCGGCCTCGACGAGCCGGGCTGGCATCTCGATCACGCAAAGGCCGAAACGGTCAGGAGAGCGCTCATCCCGGCGGCCGCCTACTATTTCCTGCAGGCCAAGACGTCGGCGGGACGCCCGGTTGACCCGGTGGCGCGCTTTCACCTTGGCAACGGGGCGCGGCTTGAGCGGCTGAATTTCCTGGGCGATATGTCGGCCAAGGGCCTGCAGCAGTCGCACGGCCTCATGGTCAACTACCTCTATGCCCTCGACGACATCGAGAAGAACCACGAGGCCTTCGCCGAAAAGGGAGTGGTGGCGGCCTCGAGCACCATCCGCAAGATGCTGCGCGCCGGCGTCGTCAGGGATCTCGAGCCGGCATCGTGACGCTTGACGACCGTCCCATGGGCGATATTGAGGCACCGACCGCAACCGGCCTCGCGCCGGTCTGAACCAACCGAGCCGGCCGCCGCGCTCGCGTCAGGAGTGAGCCATGCGACCTCTCGAAGGCCTACGGGTGCTCGATCTCACGCGGGTGCTGTCGGGGCCGTATTGCACCATGCTGCTGGGCGACCTCGGCGCCGAGGTGATCAAGGTGGAGCGGCCAGGCGAAGGCGACGACACGCGGGCCTTCGCGCCGCCCTACCAGGGCGACCAGGCGGCCTATTTCCTGTCGATCAACCGCAACAAGAAAAGCATCACGCTCGACATGAAGGGTGAGCGCGGCAAGGAGGTGCTGTGGCGGCTCGTCGAGAAGTCGGACGTGCTGGTGGAGAATTTCCGGCCTGGCGCCATGGACCGCCTCGGCTTCGGCTATGAGGCGGTCAGCGCCCGCCGTCCGGCGATGATCTACTGCTCGATCTCGGGCTTCGGCGACAGCGGGCCGCAGCGGGACCGGCCCGGCTATGACGTGATCGTACAGGGCGAGGCGGGCCTCATGGACCTGACCGGCCCCGCCGACGGACCGCCCTTCAAGGTCGGCACCTCGATCGCCGATCTCGTGTCCGGCTCGACGGCGGTGCAGGGCATCCTCGCCGCCCTCTATGCGGCCAAGTCCACGGGGCGCGGTCAGAAGGTGCACGTCTCGATGTACGAGGCGGTGGCGGCGCTGCTCACATTCAACGCCGGCATCTATTTCGCGACCGGCAACGCGCCGCGACGGCGCGGCAACGAGCATCCCACCATCGTGCCTTACGAGACCTTCGAGGCGTCCGACGGCTGGATCAATCTCGGCGTCGCCAACGACGACCTGTGGCGCCGCTTCTGCAAGGCGGCGGAGGCGGTAGACTTGGCGGCCGACCCACGTTTTGCCGGCGCCGCCGATCGCGTGCGCAACCGCGACACGCTCGTGCCGCTGGTCAGGACGGTAGTTCGGCAACGCACGCGTGACGACTGGCTCGCCCGTCTCGACAAGGCCGGCGTGCCCTGCGGGGCGATCCGAACCGTCGCCGAAGTGTGCGACAGCGATGTGCTCAAGGCGCGCGGCATGGTGGTCGAGATGGGGCACGCGAGCGCCGGCACCGTCAGGGCGATCGGCAGCGCCGTCCATCTGAGCGACACCCCCCTTGACGGCTATCGCGCCCCGCCGACGCTCGGGGAGCATACGCGTGAGGTGTTGACCGGGCTCCTCGGCTACACCAGCGCTGACCTGGACGCGTTGGCCGAGAACGGCGCGATCTAGCCGCCAAGGCGGACCCGCCGAGGGCGGGCCCGGCCAGGGTGTGGGCCAACGGCCCCAGCCGATGCCCCAGCGCCCGCGAAGCGGATGGCACGAAACTTGGTTGTTCACGTCGGCGGGCCCTTGCTCGCGATTGAGCAGGTGCCTGGCGGTTTGATGGAGCGCCCCGACAAAATCGCCATCGTGGACGAGAGCCGCGTCCGGGCCGCCATCGTCGAGGACGGGCTGCGCGAGGCCGGATACGTCCATATCGTCCACATTGCCGATACCTCGCAACTCCTTGCGAAGCTCGCTACGCACGAGCCGGACGTCATTGTCATCGGCCTAGAGAATCCGAGCCGCGATGTGCTCGAGCAGATGTTCCAGGTGAGCCGCGTCGTGCAACGGCCGGTCGCCATGTTCGTCGACCAGTCGGACACGACGATGATCGAGGCCGCCATCGAGGCCGGCGTCTCGGCCTACGTGGTGGACGGCTTGAAGAAGGAGCGCGTCAAGCCGGTGCTGGAGACGAGCATCGTCAGGTTTCGCGCTTTCGCCAAGCTGCGCGACGAGCTGGAAGCCACGAAATCGAAGCTCGAAGATCGCCGCACCATCGACAAGGCTAAGACCTTGCTCATGCGCCTTAAGGGCATCTCCGAGGATGAGGCCTACACGCTGCTGCGCAAGACGGCCATGAACGAGAGCCGCAAGATCGTGGACGTGGCGCAGTCGGTGATCACCGCGGCGGAGATGCTGAAATGACGACGGTGCGCATCGGCTTCATTCCCCTCGTGGACACGGCGCTCCTGGTGGCAGCGCGCGACGAGGGCTTCGCGGCGGCTGAAGGGTTGACGCTCGATCTCGTACGCGAAGTCTCATGGGCAAATATCCGCGACAAGCTCAATGTCGGCCTGTTCGACGCCGCCCACATGCTGGCGCCCGCCGCCATCGCCTCGACGCTGGGGCTTGGCCACGTCAGGGTGCCGCTCGTCATCCCCGCCGCGCTCAATCTCAACGGCAACGCTATTACCGTGTCGCGGCGGCTCTATGACGAGCTGGCGCGAGCCGCGGATGGCGACATCACCGATCCGGCGACCTCGGCGCAGGCTTTGCGCAGGCTGGTCGCGGAGCGAAGAAGCCGCGCCGAGCCGCCCCTCACCTTCGCCAAGACGTTCCCATTCTCGATGCATAATTACCAGCTGCGCATCTGGATGCGCTGGGGCGACCTCGATCCGGACGAGGACCTGCGCCTCGTGGTCATTCCGCCGCCTTTGATGGGCAAGAGTTTGGAGAACGGCCATATCGACGGCTTCTGCGTCGGGGCGCCGTGGAACGCCTTGACGGTGGCCGGCGGCGGCGCGGCAATCCTGCATCTTGGGACGCAGATCGTCGCGCATTGTCCGGAAAAGGTCTTGGCGGTGCGGGCCGAGACGGCCGGCGCACCGTTCATCGCACCGCTGGTGAGGTCGCTGCTGCGGGCGGCGCAATGGTGCAGCGAGGCGGCCAATCGACCTCTGCTTGCGCACCACCTCGCCCACGCCGATATGCTCGGCGTGTCAGCAGCCCTGATCGAGCAAATCCTCGAAGGCCACTTGCCGCTCGGCACCAATGGACGCGACGTGCGCGCCGCCGACTACATGCGGACTCGATCCGGCTGCCGCACGGCCCGCGTCGATGCACGCCGACTTCCTCCTCGAGCAAATGGCGCTTGCGCATCAGATCGAGCCCGGTGGGGAGCGGCTTGCCGCCGCCCGCTCGATCTATCGCACCGATCTGTTCGATGCGGCCGTTGCGCCGACGATCATCGCCGAGGCGCCGCCGCCATCACCTCAGAACGCCTGATGTATCGGGCGTGCCTGTATTTTCGGCAGGCTGCTTTGTGGCTTCTTTATAGGCATCCAGATTCAATATTTGTGCATTGCAACATTCTTGGGGCTGTCGGCCGATTCGCGTTCAAGACGATAAGTCTTTGCAATTGCTATTGAATCTCCAGGTATCTGGGTTGGCACGTGAATTGTAACTGGTCTCCCGCGACCGGCTTGGTGGTCGCAGCCCAATGACGGGCACGCAGCAGCGCCGCTGACACGACTTGGCCGAGGCCGGGTCATGGTCGGCGGTTTTTGTTTCTGCGAAACGCGCAAAGCGAGGGGAAGACGGATGGCGATGAACAGCAAAAGCGGCACAGGCTTTGATCGGGTCTCGCGGCGCGGCTTCTTGAAGACCTCGGCCGGCGCCACCGCGCTCATGGCTGCCGCAAAGCTCGCCTTCCCGGGTGGCGCCTTCGCGCAGGGCGCGGGACCGGAGGTGACGAAGGCCATCCTCGGCTACATCGCGCTGATCGACGCCTCGGCGCTGGTTATCGCCAAGGAGAAAGGCTTCTTCGCCAAGCACGGCATGCCCGATGTCGATGTCGCCAAGCAGGCGTCCTGGGGCGCCACGCGCGACAACATCGTGCTCGGCTCCGAGAAGAACGGCATCGACGGGGCGCATATCCTCACGCCGATGCCCTACCTCATCTCAACCGGCAAGGTGACGCAGAACAACGTGCCGACACCGATCTATCTCCTGGCGCGCCTCAACCTCGATGCGCAGGCCGTCTCCGTCTCGAACGAATACAAGGACCTCAAAGTCACCACCGATGCATCCCCCTTGAAGGCCGCCTTCGAGGCCAAGAAGGCCGCAGGCAAGGAGGTGAAGGTGGCGATGACGTTCCCCGGCGGGACCCACGATCTCTGGATCCGCTACTGGCTCGCCGCCGGCGGCATCGATCCCGACAAGGACATCTCGACCATCGTCGTGCCGCCACCGCAGATGGTGGCCAACATGAAGGTCGGCAACATGGACGCGTTCTGCGTCGGCGAACCGTGGAACGAGCAGCTCGTCAACCAGAACATCGGCTTCACCGCCTGCACCACCGGTGAGATCTGGTTCAAGCATCCGGAGAAGGCCTTCGCGCTGCGCGCCGAGTGGGCGGACAAACATCCGAAGGCCACGCAGGCGCTGCTGATGGCCGTCATGGAAGCCCAGCAATGGTGCGACAAGGCCGAAAACAAGCAGGAGCTCGCCGAGATCGTCGGCAAACGGCAGTGGTTCAACGTGCCTGTGCCGGACATCATCGGTCGGCTCAAGGGCGACATCAATTACGGGCACGGCCGCGTCGAGAAGAGCACCAAGCAGTACATGAAGTTCTGGATGGATCACGCCTCCTATCCGTTCAAGAGCCATGACGCCTGGTTCGTCACCGAGGATATCCGCTGGGGCAAGTTCGAACCAACGACCGATATCAAGGCGCTCGTCGACAAGGTGAACCGCGAGGATCTCTGGCGCGACGCGGCCAAGGCGCTCGGCGTCGCGGCGAGCGACATCCCGGCTTCCGCCTCGCGCGGCAAGGAGACCTTCTTCGACGGCAAGGTCTTCGATCCCGAAGATCCGGTCGGCTACCTGAAAAGCCTCTCCATCAAGCGCGCCATGGTCTGACGCGCGGGGCCCGCGAAGCCGCGGGCCTTCGCCTTCATCTCGGAGCATCTATTGAATGTCACTCACAGCATTGAAAAGCGAAGTTGCCGGCAGCGTCCCGTTCCCGAGCCCGAAGGCCGAGGTGATCGCCTTTGCGGCGCCGCGGCGCCAAGTCCTCGCCAAGCTCATGCCGAGCTTTGTCGCGGATCGCCGCCACCATCGTGCCGCCGCTCGTCACCCTCGACCGTCATCCTCATCGTCTGGCAGATGCTCACCTCGAAGGCGGGCGCAACCCTGCCCTCGCCGAGCCAAATCTGGATGGATGCGCGAGATCTCCTGGTCGTCGCCGTTCTTCAACTACGGATCGCAGGATATCGGCCTCGGCTGGCGCGTGCTCACCAGCCTGCAACGCGTGGCTCTGGGCTTCGGGCTCGCGGCCATCGCCGGTGTGCTCGTGGGAACCATCATCGGCCAGAGCGTCTGGGCGATGCGCGGGCTCGATCCGATCTTCCAGGTGCTGCGCACCGTGCCGCCTCTCGCATGGTTGCCGCTGTCGCTGGCGGCCTTCCGCGACGCCAACCCGTCCGCCATTTTCGTGATCTTCATCACCTCGATCTGGCCGATCATCATCAACACCGCGGTCGGCATCCGCAACATTCCGCAGGACTATCGAAACGTCGCGGCGGTGCTGCGCCTCAACCATTTCGAGTTTTTCTGGCGCATCATGATCCCGGCCGCCGCGCCGTACATCTTCACCGGCTTGAGGATCGGCATCGGCCTGTCGTGGCTCGCCATCGTGGCCGCCGAGATGCTGACCGGCGGCGTCGGCATCGGCTTCTTCATCTGGGACGCCTGGAACTCGTCACGGCTGCCGGACATCGTCGTGGCGCTTCTCTATATCGGCCTGGTCGGCTTCCTGCTCGACCGCATCGTGGCGTTCGTCGGGCGTATCGCGACCCGCGGCACGGCGGCGGCGTGAGGAGGAAGACATGAAGCAACTTGCCTTTCTCAAGATCGACCACGTCGACAAGACGTTCTCGCGCGGCGCCGGCTCGACCGAGGTGCTGCGCGATGTCAGCCTCGCCATCGGCAAGGGCGAGTACGTCGCCATCATCGGCCATTCAGGTTGCGGCAAGTCCACGCTGCTCAACATCGTGGCCGGGCTGACGCCGCCGACCAATGGCGGCGTCCTGCTCGAGAACCGCGAGGTCAACAGCCCCGGACCCGACAGGGCCGTGGTGTTCCAGAACCATTCGCTGCTGCCTTGGCTCACGGCCTACGAGAACGTGCGGCTCGCCGTCGACAAGGTCTTCAGCAGTATCAAGACCAAGGCCGAACGGCATGCGTGGACGATGCACAACCTCGATCTCGTGCAGATGGCGCACGCCAAGGACAAGCGGCCGAGCGAAATCTCCGGCGGCATGAAGCAGCGCGTCGGCCTGGCACGGGCGCTCGCCATGGAGCCGAAGGTGCTGCTACTGGACGAGCCGTTCGGCGCGCTCGACGCCCTGACCCGGGCGCATCTGCAGGATTTGGTCATGCAGATCCACATGAAGCTGCGCAACACCGTCATCATGATCACCCACGACGTTGACGAGGCGGTGCTGCTCTCGGACCGCATCGTCATGATGACCAACGGACCGGCCGCGCATATCGGCGAGCGTTCTTGACGTACCGCTGCCGCGGCCGCGCAAGCGGCTCGACGTGCAGTCCGACCCCACCTACCTCAAGTGCCGCGAGAGCGTGCTGCGCTTCCTCTACGAGCGCCATCGCTTCGTTGAGGCGGCATAAGACCGCCGCAGTGGGAGACACGTTCACGGACTCTGCAATCCGCAAGTGGAGAACGTCATGACGCCCGATCAGGTAAAGCTCGTTCAGGATAGCTTCGCAAAAGTGGTTCCGATCGCCGACCAGGCCGCCGACCTGTTTTACGATCGACTGTTCGCGATCGCACCCGACGTGCGTGCGCTCTTCCCCGAGAATCTCAAGCCCCAAAAAAGCAAGCTGATGCAGATGCTCGCGACTGCCGTCACCAACCTGCACCAAGTGGAGAAGATCATCCCGGCCGTCCAGGACCTCGGCAAGCGGCATGTCGGCTATGGCGTCAGCGATGCGCACTACGAGCCGGTCGGCGCCGCGCTGCTATGGACGCTCGAGCAGGGGCTCGGCCCGGCCTTCACGCCTGAGACGCGCGAAGCATGGACGGCGACATACGGAGTGGTCACCGCCGTCATGAAAGAAGGCGCGGCGTCAGCGCCTGCCGCTCTGCAACGAACAGGATAAGGGCCGCGCAATGACGAGGAATAGCGTTGCGGCGGGAGAGGCCCGATGAGCGAGCCGCTGGTCATCGTCGGCAAGGGCATGGCGGCGACGCGGCTCGTCGAGGAGCTGACGCGGCGGGCGTTGGGACGCTACGCCATCGCGGTCGTCGGGGCCGAGCCGCACCGCGCCTATAACCGCGTGCTCCTGTCGTCGCTGCTGGCCGGCGAGATTGCCCGGGACGAGCTTGAACTGAAGACCGCCGACTGGTGGCGCGAGAGAGGCGTCACGACGCTCTACGGCCAGCCGGTGGCGGCGATCGACCGGGTCGGCAAGACGGTGAGCCTCACGGACGGGACGACGCTGCCTTACGGCAAGCTCGTGCTGGCGACGGGCTCGCAGCCGATCCGGCTGCCTGTGGCGGGGAACGACAAAGCCGGCGTCATCACTTTCCGCGATCATCACGACGTGGACGCCATGACGTTCGCGGCACGACGCGGTGCCCGCGCCGTCGTCATCGGCGGCGGCCTCCTCGGCATTGAGGCGGCCTATGGCCTGGCGCGGGCCGGCGCCCGCGTCACCCTGGTGCATCTGATGGACCGCCTGATGGAGCGGCAACTCGACGATCAGGCCGCCGCCTTCCTGAAGCGCGACGTGGAGCGCCTCGGCATCGAGGTGCTTCTCGAAGCCGAGACGCGCACCATCCACGGCAATGCGAAGGCCGAGGCCGTGGAGCTTGCCGACGGCCGCGTTCTGCCGGCCGACATGGTGGTCATGGCGACGGGCATCCGCCCGAACGGCGATCTGGCGCGCGCCGCCGGACTTACCGTCAATCGGGGCATCGTCGTGGACGATGGGCTCGCCACGAGCGATCCCGACATCCACGCCATCGGCGAGTGCGCCGAGCATCGCGGGCTCGTGTACGGGCTCGTCGAGCCGGCCTACGAGCAGGCGCGCGTGCTCGCCGGCCGGCTGGCCGGCGACGACACCACAGCCTATGACGGCAGCGTCGTCGCCACCAATCTCAAGGTCTCGGGCGTCAATGTCTTCTCGGCCGGCGCCCTCATGGGCGGCGACGGCATGGAGACCCTGGTGCTTCGCGATGAGGCGGCACCTGCCTGCCGCAAGCTCGTGGTCAAGGACGACGTTCTGGTTGGCACCGTGCTCTACGGCGACACTTCCGACGCGCGGTGGTTCCTCGATCTCATCACATCCGGCCGCTCGATCGCCGCACAGCGCGACACCCTCCTGTTCGGCCGCGCCTTCGCGGCGGCGGCGTGAGGCGGCCATGAGCACCGACTTCACGCCTGCGCAGAAGCGCTATCTCGAAGGCTTCGCGTTCGGCTTCCAGGTGATGCAGCGGCTCGGCTCGCCGGGCGGCAAGCCGCAAGCGGCTGATGCGAGCGCGGCGCCGACTGGGCCGGATGCCGCGCACATGGCCGCCCAGGACGTAACGATTGCGGCTGGCAAGAAGCTCGTCGACCAGGAGAAGTGGAAGCGCGCCGAGCATCCCTTCGACGCCTATCCGCGGCTGAAGCAGCAGGCCGCCACCAACACCTACCCCAAGCCCGAGGACAATTTCCGCTGGCGCTACTATGGCCTGTTCTACGTCGCGCCGGCCCAGAACAGCTACATGTGTCGGCTGCGCATCCCAAACGGCATCCTGCAGCACTGGCAGATGGCCGGGCTCGCCGACGTGGCCGACACGTGCGCCGGCGGCTTCGCGCACGTGACGACCCGCGCCAACCTGCAGATGCGCGAGATCGAGGCCAAGAACGCGGTGAATATCATCGAGGCCATTCAGGGCCTCGGCCTGTCATCGCGCGGTGCCGGCGCCGACAACATCCGCAACGTCACGGGCGGCGCCACGGCCGGCATCGACCCCCAGGAGCTCATCGACACGCGCCCGTTGGCGCGCGAGTGGCACTTCCACATCCTCAACGACCGCTCGCTCTACGGCCTGCCGCGCAAGTTCAACGTGGCGTTCGACGGCGGCGGCCGCATCGCCACCCTCGAAGAGACCAACGACATCGGCTTCCAGGCGGTCGAGGTGATGGAGGGCGCGACTTGCGCAGGCAAGCCGATCGCGCCGGGCATGTGGCTGCGCCTGGCGCTCGGCGGTATCACCGGCCATAGGGACCTGGCGCACGACACAGGCGTCGTTGTGCGGCCCGAAGAGGCGACGCAGGTGGCCGACGCAGTGGTGCGCGTGTTCATCGAGCACGGCAACCGAAGCGACCGCACCAAGGCACGCCTCAAATACGTCCTCGACGATTGGGGCTTCGACAGATTTCTCGCCGCCATGGAGGAGAGGCTCGGCCGCAAGCTGACGCGCGTCGAAGGCCAGTTCGTCAAGCCGCGCCCGCTGGTCGATCGGCTGGCGCATCTTGGCGTGCACGCGCAAAAGCAGACCGACCGGCATTGGATCGGCGTGGCGCTGCCGCTTGGCAAGCTCACGTCGCAACAGATGCGCGGGCTGGCCGCCATCGCCGGCGATTGCGGCGACGGCGACCTGCGACTGACGGTTTGGCAGAACCTCATCGTCTCCGGCGTGCCGACCGACAAGATTGACGCCGTCAAGGGCGCGCTCAATGCCATCGGCCTCGACTGGCAGGCATCGCGGGTGCGCGGCGGGCCTCGTCGCCTGCACAGGCAACACGGGCTGCAAGTTCGCGGCCTCCGACACGAAAGGTCATGCCGCCGCCATCGCCCGCCATTGCGAGGGCCGCGTCGAGCTCGATCAGCCGATCAACATCCATCTCACCGGCTGCCATCACTCGTGCGCGCAGCATTATGTGGGTGACATCGGCCTCGTGGGCGCGCGGGTCGCCGTGGGTGATGAAGGCGATACCGTCGAGGGCTACAACATCGTGGTGGGCGGCGGCTATGGCGCCGACGCGCAAATCGCCCGTGACCTCGCCGAGAACGTCAAGGCAGAGGACGCGCCGGCGCTCGTGGAGCGGTTGCTCAAGTCGTATCTCGCGCACCGCAGCGGCGCCGACGAAAGCTTCCAGGCCTTCGCCGGGCGTCATTCGATCGACGCTCTCAAGCGCTTTGCCGACGGAGCCGTCCTATGAGCGTCCCGTCATGAGCGCCCCGTCACGCGCGCCCTTCGTGGCGCCGCTTCTCCCCGATAACGCGCCGTTCAACGACGAGCAGCGGGCCTGGCTCAACGGCTTCCTGGCGGCGGTGCTGTCGCCGGGCGCCTCGCCGGCGCAAGCCCTCACCGCCGCCGACTTGCAGGCGCTGTTTGCGGTCCCGCAGATCCCCGGCGCGCCGGCCGATCCGCTCGCCGACGGCGACGACGGCGAGGCGCCGTGGCACGATCCGTCGCTGCCCCTCGCCGACCGGCTGAAGCTCGCCGATGGACGGCCGCTGCGCCGGCGAATGATGGCCGCCATGGCCCAGCAGGATTGCGGCCAATGCGGCTATACTTGCGAGAACTATTCCAACGCCATCTTCACCGGCGCAGAGACGAAGCTCAATCTGTGCGTGCCGGGCGGCAAGGAAACCGCCCGCGATGGTCAAGAAGCTCGCCGAAGAGTTGGCGAGCGCCCCTGCCGTGGCACCGAATGTGGCCGCCCCGGCGGTGGCCAATCCGGCCGCGAGCGACGCGGTGCCGAAGGGCTGCTCACGCGATAACCCAGCCCCGGCGGTGTTCCTGTCGCGGCGGCGGCTCAATGCCGAGGCGTCCGACAAGGAAACGCATCACATCGAGTTCGACCTGTCGCGCAGCGGCCTCGACCTACAAGCCTGGCGATGCGTTCGGCATCTACGCCAACAACGGGATGCCGCTGGTGAAGGCGATCTCGCGCCATCTCGGCGTGCCGCTCGACGAGCCGATCTCGGCGGAAGGCACGACGCGCACGCTCGGCGACTGGCTCACGCACGGCAAATCCTTGGCGCCGGCGCCCGATGCGCTGTTTGCCCTCCTGGCTGAGACGACACCTGACGCAGCCGAGAGGGCAAGGCTCGCCAGGATGGCGGAGGGCGAGGGCGCCGACGGCCTTGACGTGCTGGCGGCGCTGCAGGCGTTCCGGCATCTGGCGCCCGCCCCCTACCGCCTGCTCGAGGTGCTCGATCCGTTGCAGCCACGGCTCTATTCGATCTCCTCCTCACCGCGCGCCATGCCCGGCAGGGTGAGCCTCACAGTCGACGTGGTCCGCTACCAGGTGGACGACCGGCTGCGCTTCGGCGTCGCCTCGACGTTCCTGGCCGAGCGCGTGCAGGAGGGCGATCCGGTCCGGGTCTATGTCCAACCGGCACATGGCTTTGCGCTACCCAAGGACAACGACGTGCCGATCGTCATGGTCGGGCCCGGCACGGGCGTGGCGCCCTTCCGCGCCTTCCTGCAGGAGCGGCTGATCGACAAGGCCAAGGGCGGCGCATGGCTGTTCTACGGCCATCGGCGCGAGGCGCATGACTTCTTCTATCGCGACGAGTTCGAAGAGTTCCTGGCCAAGGGCACACTGACGCATCTGTCCACCGCCTGGTCGCGGGACCGCACCCCGAAAGCCTACGTGCAGGACCGCATGCGCGAGAACGGCGCCGAGCTTTGGGACTGGCTGCGGCGCGGCGCGCATTTCTACGTGTGCGGCGACGCCCAGCGCATGGCCAAGGACGTCGACGCCGCGCTCACCGATATCATCGCCCAGCACGGTGACAGGTCGGTCGACGCGGCGAGAGGATTTGTGGCGGAGTTGAAGAAGGCCGGCCGCTATCAGGCCAACGTCTGACTAGCGCCATGAACGCGCATGCCCGGACACCCGCTGCCGTAAGGACCACCTGCCCCTATTGCGGGGTCGGTTGCGGCATCGTCGCGCAGGCGGATGGCGCCGGCGGCGCCGACATCAAGGGCGACGACAGCCACCCGGCCAATCGCGGGCGATTGTGCTCGAAGGGCGCGGCCCTCGGCGAGACGCTGCGCCTCGACGGGCGCCTCCTCTATCCGATGCTGCGCGGGGCCGATGGGGGCCTGGCGCGCGTCTCCTGGAAGCTGGCGCTCGATGCGGTGGCCGAGGGACTGCGGGAAACAATCGACCATCATGGCCCCAACGCGGTTGCGTTCTACCTCTCGGGGCAGTTGCTCACCGAGGACTACTACGTCGCCAACAAGCTGATGAAAGGCTTCGTCGGATCGGCCAATGTCGACACCAATTCGCGCCTGTGCATGGCCTCGTCGGTCGCCGGCCATCGCCGTGCGTTCGGGTCCGACACGGTGCCGGGCTGCTATGACGATCTCGACAACGCCGATCTGTTCATCCTGGTCGGCTCCAATGCCGCCTGGTGCCACCCGGTCCTGTTCCAGCGCATGCAACTGGCCAAGGCCGCGCGCGGCGCCGTCATCGTCAACATCGACGTGCGCCGCACCGCCACGAGCGAAAGCGCTGATCTCGACCTGCGGCTGAAGCCCGGCAGCGACGCCGCCCTGTTCGCCGGCCTTCTCGTTCATCTTGATGAGACGGACGCCGTCGATCGCGACTACGTCGCGCGCCACACCGAAGACTTCGCGGCGGCGCTGGCACGGGCGCGCGCCATTGCGCCGAACGTGACGGCGACCGCCGCCGCGACTGGCCTCGATGCCGCAGCGGTCACCCGCTTGTTCGAGCTGTTCCGGAGAACCACGCGTGTCGTCACGCTCTATAGCCAGGGGGTCAACCAGTCGGCGCAGGGCAGCGACAAGGTCAACGCCATCATCAATTGCCACCTCGCGACGGGGCGCATCGGCCTGCCGGGCATGGGGCCGCTCTCGCTGACAGGTCAGCCCAATGCCATGGGCGGCCGCGAGGTCGGCGGGCTCGCAAACCAGCTCGCCGCCCATATGGGCTTCGAGGCCGAGAGTGTCGACCGCGTCGGACGCTTCTGGGGCACGTCGCGCGTCGCCGGCCGCGAGGGCCTCAAAGCCGTCGACATGTTCGCGGCCATCGAGCGTGGCGACATCAGGGCGCTGTGGGTGATGGGCACCAATCCCGCCGTCAGCCTGCCGCGCGCCGATCACGTGCGCGCGGCGCTGCGCAAGCTCGCCCTCTTCGTCGTGTCGGAGAACGTCATCTCCAACGACACCGTGAATGCCGGCGCGCACGTTCTGTTGCCGGCCGCCGCCTGGGGCGAGAAGGACGGCACGGTGACCAATTCCGAGCGGCGCATCTCGCGCCAGCGGCCGTTCCTGTCGCTGCCCGGCGAGGCGAAGCCCGATTGGTGGGCGGTCAAGGAAGTGGCGCACCGCCTCGGCTTCGCCGAGGCCTTCGCGTACACGAAGGCTGCCGAGATCTTTCGCGAGCATTGCGCCCTGTCGTCGTTCGAGAATGACGGCCGCCGCGACTTCGACATCGGCGCCCTCGCCGACGTCAGCGACCGCGCCTACGATCAGCTTGCCCCGACGCAATGGCCGCTCCCCGGGGGCGCGGCGGGCGGGACGCCGCGACTTTTTGGCGAGGGCGGTTACTTCACGCCCACGCGGCGGGCGCGTTTCGTCGCGGTGGAGCCGCCGGCGCGCAAATGCGGCACGTCGCCGGCGTTTCCGCTGCTGCTCAACAGCGGGCGCGTGCGCGACCAATGGCATACGATGACGCGCACCGGGTTGGCGCCGCGTCTCGGCCCCCACACGCCGGAGCCGTTCGTGGCGGTGCATCCCATCGATGCGCGACGCTTCGGCCTCACGGACGGCGGCTTCGCGCAGCTCACATCGGCGCACGGCAAGGCGACCCTGCGGGTCACCGTCACCGAGGAC
Source organism: uncultured Alphaproteobacteria bacterium (assembly GCA_963812775.1). Classification (GTDB taxonomy): domain Bacteria; phylum Pseudomonadota; class Alphaproteobacteria; order Rhizobiales; family Beijerinckiaceae; genus CAWEWH01. The sequence continues at coordinate 51,833 of CAWEWH010000007.1, read as the reverse complement.
CAGGAGCCGGACGGCGTCTTCGTCCCCATCCACTGGAGCAGCGAAACATCGGTCGGCGGCCGCATCGGTGCGCTTGTGCACCCGCTTGTCGACCCGTTCTCCGGCCAGCCGGACGCCAAGGCGACGCCGGTGGCGGCGACGGCCATCGGCTTCATCACGCAGGGGATCGTGCTGACGCGGTCGACGCCGCGCCTCGAACGGTGCGGCTTCCTCGCCCACGCGGCCGTGAGCGGCGGCGTTCTGACCAGCTTCGCGACCGATGCCGCGCACACGAGCATCAAGGACATGGTGGCGCGCGGCCTCGGCGGCGCAGTTCCAGCCATGGACTACGCCGATGCGGCGCGCGGCTCCCGCCGTCTCGTTTGGCTCGACGGCGAGCAGATCGCAGCCGTGCTGTTCCTGGCGGCCGGCACGGCGCGCATCGACTGGCACGCCGCCGCGCACCTCTTCGCCAAGCGGACGCTGACGACAATCGAGCGGCTGGCGCTCATCGCAGGGCGGCCTGCCGACGGCTTGGCGGATGACGGTCCAACGATCTGTGCTTGTTTCGGCGTCGGCCGAGGGGCCATCGTGCGCGCCATTGAGGCCGGGTGCGGCGACGTGGCGGCGATCGGCGAAGCCCTCAAGGCCGGCACCAATTGCGGCTCATGCGTGCCCGAGTTGCGGCGCATATTGTCGCCGTCCCCGGCGCTGCCAGTCGGCGCCGCTCGCGAGGCCCTTGCCTGAGAATTGACCGTGATGGGCGATTGCCCTTGCGCCGCCGCGCCCCCACCTGTCATGAAGCTCTGTAGAATAGCGGAATTCACGCATGCTTTCTGGTAAATCCGGACGCAAGCCTGAGGAGCGGCCTCGCGGCCGGCTCGACACGCTCGCCATCGTGCCGGTGTTCTTCCGCCTCAGGGAAAAACGCGCCGTTGTCGTCGGCGGCACGCCGGCCGCCAGCTGGAAGGCGGAGCTGCTGTCGGCAGCCGGCGCCCGAGTCGACGTCTACGCGCCCGCCCCCTGCCCCGACATGGTGGCGCTGGGCGCCAGCCCGGTCGACGGGCCGGTCACCATTCATGCGCGGGCCTGGCAGCCAGACGATCTCGTGGGCGCGGCGATTGCCATCGCGGATGCCGAGGACGAGGCTGAGGCGTCGGCCTTCCGGGCGGCCACCAAGATGGCAGGCGTGCCGGCCAATTCCATCGACAAACCGCTGCACTCGGATTTCCAGTTCGGCGCCATCGTCAACCGCTCGCCACTGGTGGTCGGAATTTCCACCGACGGGGCGGCGCCTGTTCTCGGACAGGCCATTCGCGGCCGCATCGAGATGCTGCTGCCGCAAGTTTTTCGCCGCTGGGCGGAAGCCGCGCAGAGCTGGCGGCCGGCCGTGCAGGCACGGAAGCTGCCGTTTCGCCTGCGCCGGCTGTTCTGGGAGCGCTTCGCGGCGCGGGCGCTTGCGGCGCCCACGAAGATACCCGACGAGACCGAACGCGACAGGTTGCTTGCCGCGCTCGATCGCGACAGCCAGGCCGCGCAGCGCGGCTCCGTCGCGCTGGTCGGCGCCGGCCCCGGCGATCCCGAACTTCTCACCCTGAAGGCGCTGCGCTATCTGCAGTCCGCCGACGCCATCCTGTACGACGACCTGATCCAACCCGGCGTGCTCGACTTCGCGCGGCGCGAAGCGCGGCTGATCCATGTCGGCAAGCGCGGCCACAAGCCGTCGTGCACGCAGGAGGACATCAACGGGCTGTTGATCTCGCTTGCCCGCGACGGGCTGAAAGTCGTGCGCCTCAAGGGCGGCGACCCGATGATCTTCGGCCGCGTCGGCGAGGAGATCGCTGCGCTCCAAGCGGCCGGCATCGCCGTCGAAGTGGTGCCTGGCGTCACGGCCGCGAGCGGTGCCGCCGCGAGCCTTAACGTCTCGCTCACGCAGCGGGACGTGGCGCGCCGGCTGCAATTCGTCACCTGTCATGCCAAGGACGGCACATTGCCGAACGACCTCGACTGGGCGGCGCTCGCTGATCCCGCCGCCACCACGGCGATCTATATGGGCATCAAGACGCTGCCCGCTTTCGTGGAGCGCGCCATGGCGTCGGGCCTTGCGCCGGCCACGCCGGTCGCCGTCGTCGAGCGAGCGACATGGGCGGACGAACGGCTGATCGCCGGCACGCTCGACACGATTGTCCAGCGTCTGGCCGAGGCGGCGCCGAAGGGCCCGTGTATCGTCCTGGTGGGCGAAGCGATGCGCGGCACAGTGGCGACGCACACAATGCCGGAAAGCCACCTCGAAAAGGTAACCTCGCCTTAGGCCGCCTTGCGCTCCTTCAGAAACGCTTCCACCTCGCGACGTTTCGGCGTGCCGAGGCGGCCGCCGAAACGCGTGCATTTGATGGCCGATACCGCCGAGGCAAAACGCACGGCGGCCCGCTCGCTCTGGCGCTCCGCCAGCGCCAGCGCAAAGGCGCCATGCCAGACATCGCCGGCGCCCAGCGTATCGACCGCGGTGACCTCGAAGGCCGGCTCGTGCGCGATGGCGCCGTTCTCGAGGAAGAAGACACCGTCGGCCCCGACCGTGACCGCGTACCAGGCCCCCTTGCGGTCCTTCAGCTTGGCGAGGCCGGCGCGGGGATCATCGACACCGGTGAGCTCGCGCAGGCCCTGCTCGCTGAAAGCCACGTGGGTCGCAAGCTCCAGCACCTCGTCGCGGCGCGGCGCGCGGTCGCCATCGAGCACCGCCGGCACCGCCTTGGCGCGCGCGGCGCGGAACATCTTTATGGCTCCCTGCTCCCAGCGCGTGTCGCCGAGCACGGCGTCCACCTCGGGCGGCAGCTCGTCGGGCAGCCAGTGCGGCTTGGTCGGATAGCGGGCGTCGCGATAGCTGACGACGAGGCGTTCGCCATGCTTGTCGACGAGGATGGTGGAGACGGGCGAGTGCGTGCCGGGGAAGCCGCGCACATAGGCGCAGTCCACGTCTTCCTCGTGCAGCTCGTTGAGGATTTCGGCCCCCGTCACGTCGTCGCCGAGGCGGCTTGCCAGGATGGCGTTGCCGCCGAGCCGCGCCACCGCAACGGCCGCATTGGCGGCGATGCCGCCCGACACCATGACGAGATCGTTGGCCCGATGCTTCTCGGCCGTCTTCGGCATCTCGTCCATCGCGTAGATGAAGTCGAGCGTCGCGATGCCGACGCAAAGGACTGTCGCCATTGGGTGCTCAGAAGTTAACTGCGCGGAGTGAGGGCTCCAGTTGCGAGCCTCTGACTAACCCGAGATGGCCCTTAACCAGAATTCGCGTTGGCAGCTACTTGTTCCTCACCATGTGCCGGTATTGGGCATCGAGGTCCAGGGCTCCTGCTGCGCCTTGGGGTCGCCTTTCTGAAGCAACTCGATGGAAACACCATCCGGCGAGCGCACAAAGGCCATGCGGCCGTCGCGTGGCGGGCGATTGATGACGACGCCCTTCTTCATGAGGCGGTCGCACAGCGCATAGATATCGTCGACGCGATAGGCGAGATGGCCGAAATTGCGGCCGCCCTTGTAGTCCTCCGGGTCGTAGTTGTAGGTCAGCTCGACCTCGGGCGAACGGTCCTTCTTGGCGCGGTCGGCGTCCTCGGGGGTCGCCAGAAAAATGAGCGTGAAGCGACCTTGCGGGTTGTCGATGCGCCGCGTTTCGACGAGCCCGAGCTTGTTGCAATAGAAATCGAGGGACTCCTCGATGTTCTTGATGCGGACCATAGTGTGCAGATATTCCATCGTGCCTCTCCCGTCGCGTGCAGCGTCCAAACGTGCTCAACACATAGGCTAGGGATTCTGAACTGAAAAGCCGATGAACGCGATTGAGCACGCCGACCAGCGGGGAAAGCGCAAGAGCCGCGCCGCCCTCCTGTCCATCTTCGCCAGCGCCGCCATCGCGCTCGGCAAGCTGGTGGCCGGGCTGATGACCGGCTCGCTGGCGCTCCTTTCAGAGGCCGGTCACGCGGCACTGGACACGGGCGCCACGATCGTCACGTGGCTCGCCGTGCGCGCCGCCGACAAGCCTGCCGACGAGGAGCATCACTATGGCCACGGCAAATTCGAAAGTGCCGCGGCGCTGGTCGAGACCGGACTACTGTTCGTGCTCGCCGTCGCGGTCGCCGTCGAGGCGGTTCGCCATCTCATGCAGGGCGGCGGCGAGGTGGTCGCGACACCCCTCGCCTTCGGCGTGCTCGCCATGTCGATAGTCATCGACTTCACACGCTGGCGCGCCCTGTCGCGCATCGCGCGCGAGACTGGCAGCGACGCGCTGGCCGCCGACGCGCTGCACTTCTCGTCGGACTTGGTGAGCTCGCTGTTTGTGACGGCGGGACTCCTGGCGGCCCTCTACGGCTTCCGCCACGGCGACGCGTTGGCGGCGCTCGCGGTGGCGGCATTCATCGCCGTCGCGGGCTACCGACTCGGCCGCCGCACCCTCGACGCGCTGCTCGACACGGCCCCGAAGGGGCTTGCAGGTGAAGTGCGGGGGCTCGCCGCCCGTATTCCGGGCGTCGTCGATGTCGGCGAGCTGCGGCTCAGGCCCGTCGGGCCGCAGATTTTCGGCGAGATCGAGGTGACGGTGCCGCGCACCTTGCCGCTGGAGCGCGTGGCGGAGATCAAGACCGCGGTGGCCGAGGCCATCCGGCGCGAACATGCCGGCGCCTCCGTGACCGTTACCACCGAGCCCGTGGCCCTCAGCGACGAGACGGTGCGCGAGCGGGTCATGCTGATCGCCGCCCGCCGGCACCTGCCGGTGCATCACGTCACGATACAGGAGATCGGCGGCGAGCTGTCGATCAGCCTCGATCTCGAGGTCGACGGGCGTCTCAGCCTGAAGGCCGCCCACGAGGTGGCGTCAACCCTGGAAGCGGCCATTCGCGACGAGCTCGGGCCGGCCATCGAGGTCGAGACGCATATCGAGCCGATGGAGATGCGCCAGCTCGCAGGCGAGGACGCGCCGGCCGACGCCGTGGCGTCGATCGCCGCGGCGTTGCGGACCCATGCAGCAGAGACCGACATCGTCAGGGACGTCCACAACGTGCGCGTCCGCCAGACCCCGGCGGGGCTCGTCGTCAACTACCATTGCCGCGTCGACCCGGCCTTGGACGTAAGCACGGTCCACGCCGCCGTCGACCATCTGGAAAGCCTGGTGCGCGCCGAGCACCCGCGCATCTGCCGCGTTGTCGGGCACACCGAGCCAAGGGGCGCGGCCGGCCCCTAGCTCGGGGGTGCGTCCGACCGCTCAGGGTTGCGGTGGCCGCCGCCCTCCTCCATAAAGCCTCGCCATTTCCCTTGCACCAAAGGCTTCCGTCCATGCGGACCGAGACCGCGCCCGTCATCCGTCTCGCGGACTATCGTCCTCCCGACTATCTAATCGACGAAGTTCATCTCGACATAGCGCTCAAGCCGGAGGCGACGCGGGTCTGCGCCACGCTGTCGATCCGGCCCAATCCGCAGGGGCGCAGCCAGGCGCCGCTCGTGCTGGACGGCGACGAGCTCAAGCTCGCCTCGGCCAAGCTCGACGGCGCCCCCCTCCAGCTCGGCTCCTACGAGGCGACGCCGCAATCGCTGACCCTCAAGGCGCCGCCGCAGCGGCCCTTCAAGCTCGACATCGAGACCGAGATCAATCCGTCGGCTAACACCAAGCTCACGGGCCTCTATCGCTCGAGCGGCATCTATTGCACGCAGTGCGAGGCGGAAGGCTTCCGCCGCATCACCTACTTCCTCGACCGCCCGGACGTCCTCGCCGTCTACACGACGCGGCTCGAAGCCGAGAAGACAGAGACGCCGCTTCTCCTCGCCAACGGCAATCTCGTCGAGAAGGGCGACGTGGCAGGCAGCGGCCGGCACTTCGCCCTTTGGCACGATCCTCATCCAAAGCCCTGCTACCTGTTCGCGCTAGTCGGCGGGAAGCTCGACACGCTCGCCCAGAAGTTCCGCACCATGACGGGACGCGAGGTCGACGTCGCCATCCATGTCGAGCCCGGCAAGCGGGAGCGCGCGCGCTATGCCATGGACGCCCTGCTCCGCTCCATGCGCTGGGACGAAAAGGTGTTCGGTCGCGAGTACGATCTCGACGTGTTCAACGTCGTCGCCGTCTCCGACTTCAACATGGGCGCCATGGAGAACAAGGGGCTCAACGTCTTCAACGACAAGTACGTGCTGGCCAGCTCGGAGACCGCGACCGACACGGACTATGCCGGCATCGAGGCGGTGATCGCGCACGAATATTTCCACAACTGGACCGGCAACCGCATCACCTGCCGCGATTGGTTCCAGCTCTGCCTCAAGGAGGGCCTGACGGTCTTCCGCGACCACGAATTCTCCGCCGACGAGCGCTCGCGCCCCGTCGAACGCATCTCCGATGTGCGCACCCTGCGCGCCGCGCAGTTCGTCGAGGATGCGGGCCCGCTTGCGCATCCGGTGCGGCCGGCGGAATACCGCGAGATCAACAATTTCTACACGGCGACCGTCTACGAGAAGGGGGCGGAAGTCGTGCGCATGCTGAAGACACTGCTCGGCGCGGAGGATTTTCGCCGCGGCATGGATCTCTACTTCGATCGCTGCGACGGCACCGCCGCCACGGTCGAGGATTTCCTCACCTGCTTCGCCGAGGTGAGCGGCATGGATCTCACGCAGTTCGCACGCTGGTATTCGCAAGCTGGGACGCCGAATGTCGTGGCGAGCGGCTTTTACGACGCGGATGCCAAGACCTACCGGCTGGATCTCGCGCAATCGACGCCGGCGACGCCGGGCCAGTCCGTCAAGGAGGCGTTCGTCATCCCGGTAGCGCTCGGCCTCGTGGGCGAGAGCGGCCGCGACCTGCCGCTCGGCGTCGGCAACGACGCGCCGCTCAAAGGCGGCGTCCTCACTCTGGATCAACGATCGCTCAGCGTCACCTTCCACAATGTCACCGAGCGGCCGGTGCCGTCACTGTTGCGCGACTTCTCGGCCCCCGTGCGGCTCGAGCTCGATCTCTCCGACGACGATCTGATCGTGCTGTTCCGCAGCGACAGCGACCCGTACAATCAATGGCAGGCGGCGCAGACGGTCTTCACACGGCACCTGACCAAGGCATCAGCGGCGGCCAGGAACGGCAAGAGCCTGCCGGTGAGCGAGCGCATCATCGCCGCATTGCGCCACTTCCTGGAGATTCGCGCCGACCGCGACCATGCCTTCGCGGCGCAGGTTCTCGAAGTGCCGAGCGAGACCGACATCGCGCGCGAGATCGGCGCCGACATCGATCCGGACGCCATCCTCGATGCCAGGCAGGCGCTGCGCAAGACATTGGGTGTGGCGCTCGCGGAGCCGCTTTCCCATCTCCATGGGACGCTCGCCGTGCCGAGCACCTTCAAGCCGGACGCGGCCAGTGCCGGACGCCGGGCACTGCGCCAAACAGTGCTCGGCCTCATGGCAGCGGCCGACGAGGCCACCGGCGCGCGTCTCGCCAAACAGCAGTTCGATGCCGCCGACAACATGACCGACAAGCTGGGAGCGCTGTCGGTGCTGTCGCGGATCGCCGGCGGAGCCCGCGAGGAAGCGCTGGCTTCCTTCGCGACCGCCTATCGCGAGGAGCCGCTCATTCTCGACAAGTGGTTCATGCTGCAGGCCGCCATCCCCGAGAGACAGACCCTCGAGCGCGTCAAAGGCCTGATGGCGCATCAAGGTTTCTCGCTTGCCAATCCGAACCGTGTGCGCGCGCTGATCGGCAGCTTCGCCATGGCCAACCAGACGCAATTCAACCGGCCTGACGGGGCCGGCTTTGCGTTCCTGGCCGATATCGTGCTCGAGCTCGATCGCAAAAACCCGCAAGTGGCGGCCCGCCTGCTCACGGCCTTCCGCATGTGGCGGGCGTTGGAAGCCGGGCGGCGCGGCAAAGCTGAAGCGGCCTTGCAAAGGGTCAGCCAGCATGCCGGCCTGTCGCCGGATGTAAGCGACATCGCGTCCCGCTCGCTGTCATAGACGGCGTCCAGATTTGGTAGAGCGGATCTGAGCAACTACCAAATGTCGCGCATCGCTAAGCTTGCCGATGCACAAGCTGTTGCTCCCCGGGAACAATTATCCCCGGAGAATCAACAACCCAGAACTGGACTCTAGACAAATCAGCGAACCCGGACTTTGATGCAGTCGATTTGGAGAGATGCGGCACATCTTCCCGGACAAGGGCTGAAGGACTCCGGAGGGGCGAGGGATGGCGCGCGTCCACGCGACCGCGTACGTGTCTGCGCGTGCGGGCACGGTTCTCGGCGTTGCGCGTTCGCTTGGGCACCCGGCCTATCGCCGCCTGGTGCGTGCCGAGCCATATCTGAGACTTGCGGTCCCGGGCCTGCTGGCGGTTTTCATCTGCACGCTCATCGCCAGCGCGCTGCTGCAGGCGCTCGAGACGCGGCGTGACGCAATCGACGAAGCCGCGGCCACAACCGATCTGGTCGCCGGTCTCGTGACGCACAATCTGCAACAGGGCGTGCGATCCACTGGCGCTGAACCCGCCACGCTTCTCGACAATGCACTGCCGCAGGCCTTTGCGGCGGGCCGCTTCGTCGTCGTGACCGACATTGCCGGCAGCGTCGTCGCGGCGGCGCCGCGTGGCCTGCCGGTCAAGGGCACGCTGGCGGAGATCCTCGGCAGCGGCCAGCCGCTGACGACCTTCGCCGATCGCGCGGGAATCCTGCGCATCACGCTCGCGAATGGGCGCGAAGCCTTCGCGACAGTGCGCAACCTGCCCTCGCCGCTCGGCCAGGTCGCCGTCGTGCAGCCCGTCTCGGACGCGCTCGCGGGCTGGCGCGCCAAGACCTGGGGCCATGCCACCTTGCTGCTCGCCGTGACGCTGGTGCTCGCCGGCATTGCGCTCGCCTATTTCCTGCAGGCGGCGCGGGCACGCTCGGCCGACCACATCTGCGAGGAGCTGAAGCGACGCATCGACACGGCGCTGAACCGCGGCCATTGCGGCCTCTGGGACTGGGATATCGCACGGGGCCGCATCTACTGGTCGGACTCCATGTATGCCCTCCTCGGCTACGAACGGCGCGACGAGTTCCTGTCGTTCGGCGAGGTCAACAGCCTCGTGCACCCCGACGACGGCAACCTCTATGGTCTGGCCGACATGCTGGCCTCGTCGGCCACACGGGTCGTCGACCATGAGTTCCGTATCCGCAATTCCGGCGGTGGCTGGGTGTGGCTGCGAGCGCGTGCCGAGATCGTCGACGCCGAGAACGGCCGTGACGGACCACATCTGGTCGGCATCTCGGTCGACGTGACGGAGCAACGGCGGCTCGCAGAGCACACGCAAATGTCGGACGCGCGGCTGCGCGACGCCATCGAGACAATCTCCGAGGCCTTTGTCCTGTGGGACGCGGAGAACCGGCTCGTCACCTGCAACTCGAAGTTCCAGCACCTGCACCAGCTACCGCCCGAAGCGATGGTAGCCGGGCGCTCCTACCAGGAGATCATGCGCGTGGGCCGCCCGCCCGTCGTCCAGACCCAGGTGCTGGTCGACGAACGGCAGGAGAACGGCGCCCGGACCTTCGAGGCACAGCTCTCGGACGGCCGCTGGCTGCAGATCGACGAGCGGCGCACCAAGGACGGCGGCTATGTCTCGGTCGGCACGGATGTGACCTTGCTCAAGCGCAACGAGGAGCAATTGCTCGAATCCGAGCGCCGGCTCATCGCCACGGTCGCTGATCTCAAGCGCTCCCGCCAAGCGCTCGAGACGCAAACCCAACAACTCGCCGATCTCGCCGAACGCTATCTCGAACAGAAAGGTGAAGCCGAAAGCGCCAACCGCGCCAAGTCCGAGTTCCTGGCCAGCATGAGCCACGAGCTCAGAACGCCGCTCAATGCCATCATCGGCTTCTCCGAGCTGATGAGCAGCGGCGTCTTCGGAGCGCTCGGCAGCGCCAAGTACGACGAATACTGCCACGACATCCGCGCCAGCGGCGAATATCTCCTCGGATTTATCGACGACATCCTCAACATGTCGCGCATCGAGTCCGGCAAGATGCGGCTCGAGAAAGAAGCCGTCTCCGTGGACCTCGTCGTCACCGAGGCGATCCGCGCTGTTGGCGAGGACGCAGAAGCGAAATCGCTCAGCGTCACGCTCGACCGGTTGACGGGGACAACGCTGCATGCCGACCCGCACGCCATTCACCAGATCCTGCTCAACATCCTGCGCAACGCCGTCAAGTTCACGCCCGAGGGCGGCGAGGTGGCAGTGCGGCTGCGCGTCGTGGCCGGCGCCGTCAACATCTATGTCGAGGACAACGGCGTCGGCATCCCACCCGAGGCGGTCAAAATGCTCGGGCGACCTTTCGAGAAGGTCGAGGGCGACTTCGATCGCGCCCACAAGGGATCGGGCCTGGGGCTCGCCATCGCCAAATCGCTGGCCGAGATGCATGGCGGAGGCTTGCGCATCCGCTCGAGCCTCGGCGAGGGAACGATCGTCATGATACATCTGCCTATCTCGGAGGCGGGCCACGCCCAGATGGCGGCAGAGTGACGTTCAATCGCGCGTGTTCTGATCCGAAAACAGGCGCGTGAAGATCGCGCGCACGGCGGCGCGGGCGTCATCGAGCTCGCGGCGCAGCACCTTCTCGTCCGGAAACCCGACAGCGGCCGCGATCCGTCGCAACACGGCGGGCGCTACGGCGCGCGCATCGAAACGGCCCTCCACCGTCAGCCGCTGCCATTGGAAGACCGTCGACAGCATGGCGTGGGCATGCCGCAACGTGTCGGCGTCGTCGGCATCGATCAATCCCGCCTCGCGGGCAGCGGCGAGCACGCGCGCCGTCGACGGCGAGGCGATCTGCGGATGCATGTCGGTGTGCGCGAGGACCAGAAACTGCGCGATGAAATCGATATCGACGAGGCCGCCGGCCGCGAGCTTCAGGTCCCAGGGATCGTCCTCGCCTTTCTCCTTGGCCAGCAATGCGCGCATGTCGCGGACGGCTTGCCTCAACGCCGGCGGTCGGCGCGGCGAAGCGAGGACGGCGGCAATGCCCTGCGCGGCGTCCTCGGCAAGGGAGGCATCGCCGGCGATGACACGGGCCCGCGTCAGCGCCAGATGCTCCCACGTCTCGGCGCCCTCTGCTTGATAAGCGAGAAATCCCTTGAATTGCGTGGCGACGGGACCCTTGCGCCCTTCCGGACGGAGCCGCATGTCGACGTCGTAGAGGTGGCCGCGGCGGGTCGGCACGGTGAGCGCGCTGAGCAGGCGCTGCGTCAGCCGCGTGTAATAGACGACAGCGTGGAGCTTCTTCGGGCCGCTGCTCTCCGGCTGCTTGTCGTCGAAATCGTAGAGAACGATGAGATCGAGATCGGAAGAGGCCGTCATCTCGCGAGCGCCGAGCCGTCCCAGGCCGAGCACGACGGCGCGGCCCCCTGGCACCTCGCCGTGCTCCGCCGCAAATGCCTTGGCGACGGCCGCGAACGACGCCTTGATGATTTCCCCGGCGACGGCCGCGAAAGCTTCGCCGGCGCGTTCCGGCGAGAAGATGTCCGAAAGCATGCGCGCGCCGGCCACAAAGGTCTCCAGCCGGGCCGCGTCGCGGGCGCGGTCGAGGAACTCCTCGAAGCTCGCGGGCTCGCCGATGAGCGCCTTGATGCGCGCCGCAAGGCGGTCGAGATCGAGGACGGGATCGGCAAAGGCCGGATCGATCAGCGCATCGAGGACATGCGGGCGCTCGGAGACGATCTCGGCGAGGCGCGGCGCGCTGCCCAGCAGGTCGGCGAAGAGCACGAGGAGACGCTCGTTGGAGCGCAGGATCGACAGCAGCTCGACGGCCGCCGGCATGTGGCCGAAGGCTTGGTCGAGCATGGCGAGGGCACCATCGGGATCGGCGGTGCGGCCGAGGGCGGCGAGGAGCGCCGGGGTGAGCTCGGTGAGCACCTCGCGGGCCCGCGCGCTGGTCACGGCGGGCCGGCGGCCAAAGTGCCAGCCGCGAACCGTCTCGGTCACCACGGGTGGGTTACGGAAGCCGACGCGCGCCAGCGTCTCCAGGGTGTCGGGATCGTCGGCTGTGCCGGTGAACACGAGGCTGCCGGCCTCCGTCGCGAGCGCCGGCCCTTCCTCGAATAGCAGCGCATAGTGCGCCTGCACGCGCTCGGCATGGGCGGTGAGCGCCGCCGCGAAAGCCTCGGGTGCCGGAAAGCCGCAGAACGTCGCGAAGCGTTGCAACGTCGCCTCATCGTCCGGCAGGCGCTGCGTCTGCTCGTCGGCCACCATCTGCAGCCGATGCTCGACGGTGCGCAGGAAGCGATAGGCCTCGGACATATCATCCCGCGCCTTGCCGGTGATCCAGCCGTCGTCGGCCAAGGCCTTGAGCATGTCGAGGGTGCGCGTGCCGCGCAGCGCCGGGCGGCGGCCGCCGAAGACGAGCTGCTGCGTCTGCACGAAGAATTCGATCTCGCGGATGCCGCCGCGGCCGAGCTTGATATCGTGGCCGGCCACCGCGATGGCCTCATGGCCGCGCGCCACGTGGATCTGCCGCTTCATGGCGTGGATGTCGGCAATGGTGGCGAAGTCGAAATATTTTCGCCACACGAACGGCACGAGGCTCAGCAGGAACCGCTCGCCGAGCGCCTTGTCGCCCGCTACCGGGCGCGCCTTGATGAAGGCCGCACGCTCCCAGTTCTGCCCCACCGTCTCATAGTAGGAGAAGGCAGCCGGCATCGAGATGGCGACCGATGTCGAGCTGGGGTCGGGGCGCAGCCGCAAATCGACGCGGAACACGTAGCCGTCAGGCGTGCGCTCCTGGAGCAGCTTCACCAGCGTCTGGGTCAGGCGCAGGAAGAAGGTCGCGGGCTCGAGCCCCTCGCGAACGGGCGCGGCGGGATCGAAGAAGAGCACGAGATCGATGTCGCTCGAATAGTTGAGCTCACCGGCGCCGTGCTTTCCGAGCGCCAGCACAACAAGGCCGCAGCCGGGCTCGGGATCGTCGAGGCTTGCGAGGCGTATGCGGCCGAGATCGGCGGCGCTCTTGAGGGCGAAGCGCAGCGCCGTTCCGACGCAGGCGTCGGCGAAACGGCTGAGTGCCGCCGTCACCTCCTCGATACCCCAGACGCCGCCACAATCCGCGAGCGCGACGAGCAGTGCATGCTCGGCCCGCAGCAAGCGCAGGCGACGCATGAGCGCGCCGATGTCGGTCTCCTCCTTCCAGCCGGCCTCGGCATCCTTGACGATGCCTTCGAGGCTGTCTCCAGGCGAGCTTTGCAAGAGCCGCGCGGCGCGCTGCGGATCGCGGGTCACCAGCCCCCATAGAAACGGCGACTGGTCGGCGAGTGCCATCAGCAAGCTGTGCGCCGGGCCGTGGGCGGCAAGAAACGGCGCAAGCGCGGCAGCGTCCGGCTCGGACGACAGATCCATGAGCCGGGCTTCGGCTGCATGTTTGTCCGACACGAGCGGCACCATCGCAATGCGCTGCGCCAGCGTGGCGGTCGCAACATCTTTCCCACGCGCTGGCGATGTTTTCGGCCGGCGGATGCGGGTCGCCTTCGCTCTCTTGGTCATGCGGTCATCTAGTGCGGGCTTCACTGGCCCGGCAAGGCGAGGACGGCGCGCAGGCCGGGTGCGTTGTCCTCGAGGCGTAGCGCGCCACCGTGCAGGCGGGCGACAGCCGACGCCAGGCTGAGGCCGAGCCCGAAGCCCGGCCGTGTGCGCGCGCTCTCCAGGCGCACGAAGCGCTCGACCGCCCGCGCCCGGTCCGCCTCGGGGATGCCGGGACCATGGTCGGCCACCGCGATCTCGACGAGCGAGCCGGCGCGCTTTGCCGTGACGGTCAAGGTGGCAACCGGCGCCGGCGCGCCCGGGGGCCGCACCGGAGCACCGTATTTGATGGCATTGTCGATAAGGTTGGACAGGGCCTGGCCAAGCAGTTCGCGGCTGCCATGCACGGAGAGCGGACCGTCGACGGAGGCGGCGAGCACGACGCCCGCCTCCTCGGCCAGCGGCTCATAGAGCTCGACGACGCCGCGCGCCACCTCGCCGGCGTCGTAGGCGCCAAGGTTCTCCTTGGCGCCGCCAGCCTCGAGCCGCGCGATCATCAACAGCGCGTCGAAGACGCGAATGAGATCGTCCGATTCAGCGATGGTCGCTTCCAGCGCCTTGGACTGGTCCTCACCCGATCGCGCCGTCCTCAGCGCCTCCTCGGCGCGATTGCGCAGGCGCGTGAGCGGCGTCTTGAGATCGTGGGCGATGTTGTCGGACACTTCTTTGAGCCCGGCCATCAGCTCGCCGATGCGGTCGAGCATAGCGTTGAGGTTGTCGGCCAAGCGATCGAGCTCGTCGCCCGTGCCGGTGCTCGGCAGACGCCCCGACAGGTCACCCGCCATGATGGTGCGTGTGGTGGCCGTCATAGCGTCGACGCGCTTCAGGACGCGGCGGGTGATGAACCAGCCGCCGAGGCAGGCGAGGACGGTGACCACCGCCAGCGTCAGCCAGATGGCGCGCCGGATCACCTCGCCTAGCCGTTCGCGCTCGTCGAGGTCGCGGCCGACGAGCAGGCGGAAGCCGCCCGACAGGAAAATGACGCTGACCTTGGCCCGATGCGGCGTGCCCTCGGCCGCGTCGTCGCTGCGCACATAGTCCACGTCGCGTATGCCTTCGCTGGCCAGCGTGCCGGCCTCCACGGCCCCCACATTGCCGGCCAGCCGCTCGCCGGTGAACGTGGTGAGCAGGAACAGGGAGGCGCCGGGCCGGCGGGCGCGCGCATCGAGGGTGATGACGAGGCTGCGAATGCCGCCCTCGTTGTACTGCTCGACGAGGCCGTTGGCTTCCGCTTGCAGCGTCGAGCGGATCTGTTCGTCGAGGAGCTGCGTGGCGCTCCAGGCGACATAGACCAGCATGGCGCCGGCGAACCCGACCGACAGCAGCAGATAGGCGAGCGCGAGCCTGAAAGCCGTGCTGCGGAAGAGCTTAGCGAGCGCCGTCACGGATCACATATCCGGCGCCGCGCACCGTGTGGATCAGCGCCCGCGACTGGCCCTTGTCGATCTTGGCGCGCAGCCGCGAGACATGCACATCGATGACGTTTGTCTGCGGATCGAAGTGATAGTCCCAGACATTCTCCAAGAGCATGGTGCGGGTCACCACCTGGCCGGCATGCTTCATCAGATATTCGAGCAGCCGATACTCGCGCGGCTGGAGCGCGATCTCCCTACCGGCGCGCGCGACGCGATGCGACAGGCGATCGAGCTCCAGGTCGCCGACGCGGTAAACCGTCTGCTCGCCCGGGGCGGCGGCGCGGCGGCGCGACAGGACCTCGACACGGGCCAAGAGCTCCGAGAAGGCATAAGGCTTGGCCAGATAGTCGTCGCCCCCGGCCCGCAGCCCCTTCACCCTGTCGTCCACCTGGCCGAGGGCGGAGAGGATGACAACCGGGGTTTCGACAGCCTGCTCGCGCAGCGATCGGATGAGCGACAGCCCGTCGAGCTTGGGCAACATGCGGTCGACCACGAGGACATCATATTGCCCCTCGCGGGCCAGCGCATAGCCCTCGAGGCCATCGGGGGCGTGATCGGCCACGTGGCCGGACTTCGCGAAACGCCTTGACCATGTAGGACGCGGCTTCCTGATCGTCCTCGACGATGAGTATCCTCATGGCGTTACGTTAGAGCATATTTGGCCGAATCGAACGAACGCCGGCGCTCCAGAGCCCTCGAGCCGCGGGCCCTCTGGATACGCTGCGAAGAACGAGACCACGATTCGATTCATTGAAGCCGGATCGTGCCCTAGGTTTTTGATCGGACGCACGATCTGGTCCGAAAGCGCTCACGCTCTCGGGCATCATGAGCTAAAACGAAACGGCAGGCCGGAGAAATCCGACCTGCCGTCCGTATCGGAGCACCAGCCGCGGCGGGGGGCGACTGGGAGGCCAGAGGCTGGCGTCCGAACTCCAAACTCAGCCGCGCGGAACCGGCAGGGCCACGAAACGTGGTCCCTGTTCAGTCTCCAGGCGGAACAGGACAGCGCGCTTGCCGGCGCCGCGGCTCTCGCTGAGCGCCTTCTGGACATCGGCGGGCGTCTCGACGGTGCGGCCCGAGACCTCGACGATCACGTCGCCGGTCTTCACGCCGCGCTCTTCCGCCATCGAACCTGACGCCACGTTGGTGACCACTACGCCCTTCTTGTCGACGCCGCCGACCGAGCCGGCCGGCGCCAGCGACAGACCGAGGCCGCCAGCTTCCGGGCTGGCCAGATCCGTGTTGCGCTCCTGAGCGGGACCCTGCGCGCCCGGGTTCTCTTCGCGACGATCGCGACTTGCGGCAGCCGCCTGATCGCCAGGCATGCGGCCGAGTTTCACCGTCACCTCGCGGCTCTTGCCGTCGCGCCACACTTGCAGCGACGCCGATGATTCAGGCGCTAGCGCCGCGACCTCGCGCGACAGCTCGCGGGCGTCCCTGACCGGGCGGCCGTTCAAGGAGACGATGGCGTCGCCTTCGCGCACGCCGGCCTTGCCGGCGGGGCTTTCGCCGTCGACTTTGGCGACCAGCGCACCTTGCGGCCGATCGAGGCCCATGCTGTCGGCGATGTCGCGCGTCACCGACTGGATCTGAACGCCCAGGAAGCCGCGCCGCACGCTGCCGGTATCGCGGATCTCGGCGACGATGCGCTTGGCAGCCTCCGACGGGATCGCGAAGGCGATGCCAACGCTGCCGCCGGACGGCGAGGCAATGGCGGTGTTCACGCCCACCACCTCGCCAAGGATGTTGAAAGTCGGACCGCCGGAATTGCCGCGATTCACCGGCGCGTCGATCTGGATGAAGTCGTCATAGGGACCGGCACCGATGTCGCGGCCACGAGCCGAGACGATGCCGGCCGTCACCGTGCCGCCGAGACCGAAGGGATTGCCGACGGCGATCACCCAGTCGCCGACGCGCGGCTCCTTGGCGGCGAAATCGACGAACGGATAGGGGCCGTCGTCCTGCGCCTTCAGCACGGCGAGGTCAGTTTTGGGATCCGTGCCCACCACCCTGGCGGTGACCGTCTTGCCGTCATCGGTGACGACTTGGACTTCCTGGCCGCGCTCAACCACGTGGTTATTGGTGACGATGTAGCCGTCCTTGGAAATGAAGAAGCCAGAGCCCTGCGACTCGCTGAACTGGCGCCGCGGCGCCTGCGGCGCTTGCGGCGCTTGCGGCGCGTTGCGCTGGCCACGGCCGTCATCCTCGAAGCGGCGGAAAAACCGCTCCATGGGGCTGCCCGGCGCAATGCCGAACTCTTCCATCGATAGACGCGGATTGCGGGCGCGCGCCTCCGACTTGACGCGCACGGACACGACGGCGGGCTTCACCTTCTCAACGACGTCGGCAAAGGACGCTTGGCCCGGGACCGCAGCCGTAAGGTTGTGACCGTTCTGCTGGGCAAAAGCTGGATTGTGCAGGAAGACGCCGCCCTCGAGGGCGCCGGCCACCGCAAGCGCCGACAGCGCGACGGCGCCGACAAGAAACGACTTGGTCTTCGACGTAGTCTTGGACGTCGACTTGGGTGCAGTTCTGGAAGCAATCTCGGACGTGGTTGTCGGAGCTTCGCCCGAACTGGCCGCCCGCTTCTCGACGTCAAATTTTTCGAACATCATTCAGGCTCCCTCAAGAGCGCATCGCCTTGAGGGCTAATGTGGGAGCGGCCGGCTTACGGCACACTCACCGCAGCATGAAAGTTTGGTAAGGTTCGTGCTGGCACGCGATCGTTTGCGCCTAAGCCGCTGTGCGTCCCACGTTTCTATCCTGTGCATGACCATCGGAGCCTGCACGGATTTTTGGGGTCATGCGCCTTTGTTGCGCAGCAGCGCGTCGAGCCGCCTCTGCTCGTCCGCATCGAGCGGGCGCGCGGCGGCCGGGGTTGCCGTTCTGCGCCTGGCGACAAACAGCATCAGCGCGCCGAGACCGAGCACCAGGATCGGGCTCAGCCACAGGAGGAGCGTGCTGGCGCCGAATGGCGGCTTCAACAGCACGAACTCCCCGTAGCGACTGACCACGAAGTCGCGCACGCCGGCATCGGAATCGCCGGCCGTGAGCCGCTCACGAACGAGGAGCCGCAGATCGCGGGCGAGCGGCGCGTCGCTGTCGTCGATCGACTGATTCTGGCAGACGAGGCAGCGCAGCTCGGTCGAGATGGCGCGGGCGCGCTCCTCGAGTTGCTTTTCGGGCAGCACCTCGTCCGGCTGCACGGCAGGGGCGGCCGTCACCACGGTTGCGAGCACGAGAAGGGCGAAGATGGCACGCATGGCTATTCGGCAGGCGCCGGATGCGGGGCGACGGCCGACCTGGCGCGGGCCGGCGCGCCGACCCTGAGACGCCGATCCGTCAACGACAGGGCACCGCCCGCCGCCATGATCACGGCGCCGAGCCAGATGAGCAGCACCAGCGGCTTCCAGTAGAGGCGCAGGCCGACGGTGCCGGCATTGATCTCGCCGAGGCTGACATAGAGTTGACTGACCCCAACGGTCAGGATGCCGGCCTCCGTCGTGCCGGAGTTGCGCGCCGGATATTGCCGCTTTGCCGCTTCGAGCTCCCCGACGGGTGCGCCATTCTTTTTCGTGACCGCGAAGTGGGCCACGTCCTCGCGATAGTTGGGACCGGTGCGCGGGAAGACACGTTCGAGCCGCGCCACATACGCACCGATCTCGATATTGTCGCCGGGCTTCGCCGTGACCAACCGCTCGACGCTCCAGGCCTGTGCCGCCAGCCCGAGCACGGCAATGCCCACCCCGGCATGGGCGATGGCCGAACCCCAAGCCGAGCGCGGCAGCCCGGCGGCACGGCGCAAGCCCGTCGTCAGTGCGGCACCTGGCGCCCACGAGCGCGTGACGATCTCGTTGACCGATGCGGCGATGAGGAAGAGGCCGAGCCCGACGCCAACCACTGCGACGAGCGACGCCTCGCCGAAGGCGGCGAGCGTGCCGGCCGCGGCAGCGATGCCGACGCCAACAGAGACGAGGAGCCGCTGCGCGGCGCCGAGAAGGTCGCCGCGCTTCCAGGCCAGCGTGTGTCCGAAGGGCAGGATCAGCAGCAGCACGGCCGCCAGCGGCACGAAGGTCAGCTCGAAGAACGGCGCGCCGACCGAAATCTTGGCACCGGTGAGCGCTTCCAGTGCCAATGGATAGAGCGTGCCGACGAACACGGTGGCGCAAGCGGCGGCGAGGAACAGGTTGTTGATGACGAGCGCCCCTTCACGCGACACCGGCGCGAAGAGACCGCCCTGCTTCAGCGTGGGCGCTCGCCAGGCATAGAGCGCAAAGCCGCCGCCGATGAAGAAGACGAGAATGGCAAGGATGAAGACGCCGCGGCCGGGGTCGGACGCAAAGGTGTGCACCGATGTCAGCACGCCAGAGCGCACAAGGAAGGTGCCAAGGAGCGACAACGAGAACGCCAAGACGGCAAGCAGGATGGTCCAAACCTTCAGGGCGTCGCGCTTCTCCATGACGATCGTCGAATGCACGAGTGCGGTGCCGGCGAGCCACGGCATCAGCGAGGCGTTCTCGACCGGGTCCCAGAACCAGAAGCCGCCCCAACCGAGCTCGTAATAGGCCCAGTACGAGCCCATGGCGATGCCGAGGGTGAGGAACACCCAGGCCAGCAGAGTCCAGGGCCGCACAGCGCGCGCCCACATGGCGTCGATGCGTCCCTCGATGAGGGCGGCGGCCGCGAAGGCGAACACGATGGAAAAGCCGACATAGCCGACATAGAGCAGCGGTGGATGAATGGCGAGGCCGAGATCCTGGAGGATCGGGTTGAGGTCCTGGCCTTCGAGCGGTGCCGGCTCGAGGCGGGCGAAGGGGTTGGAGGTGAGCAGGATGAAGGCGAGGAACGCCGCGGTGATGCATGCCTGCACCGACAGGGTGTTGGCGCGCAGCTTCTCCGGCAAGGAGCGGCGGGAGAGCGCCACCAGGGCGCCGAAGAACACAAGCACGAGCGCCCACAGCAGCATCGAGCCTTCGTGATTACCCCACACGCCGGTGTATTTGTAGATCAGCGGCTTTGCCGAGTGAGAGTTTTCGTAGACGTTGCCGACAGAAAAATCCGAGACCACATGGGCATAGGTCAAAATGCCGAAGGCAAGCGCGACGAGCAGGAAGACGGCCACCGCGGCTGGGCGCGCCACCGTCATGAGCGACTCGATCGCCGACCCGCGTTCCCCAGAACGGCAGCAGGCATTGCACCAGCGACAGGCCGAGCGCCAGCGCCAAGGCGTAGTGGCCGACCTCGACGATCATTGCGAGGCCGCCTTCTTGTCGCCCTGCCAGACGCCCTGCTTCTTCAGCGCATCGGCGACTTCGCGCGGCATGTAACGCTCGTCATGCTTGGCAAGCACGCTGTCGGCCTTGAAGCTGCCGTCCGTCTGCAGCACGCCTTCAGCCACCACCCCCTGCCCTTCACGGAAAAGATCGGGCAGCAGCCCAGTATAGCGCACCGCCACCTCGCGGTTGGGATCGGCGACGACGAAGCTCACGGTCTGGCTCTCGCCGCGCGCAATGGAGCCTTGCTTGACTAGGCCGCCGAGGCGAAAGCGCGTTCCCGCCTTTAGGCCTTTCTCGGCAACCTCGCTCGGCGCGTAGAAGAAGACGATCGAATCGCGCAGCGCGAACAGCACGAGGCCGAGCGCCACGGCGAGCACGGCGAGGGCCGTGCTGATGAGCGTGAGGCGTCGCTGCTTGCGCGTCATTTGCCGGCTCCCGCCTCGTCAAGCTTGAGATCCTTGGCGAGCGTCGCCAGCCGCTCCAGTTCCTCCGGCCGGGCGCTGAGCGAGGTGCGCGCCGTCGCAAGCGCCTCGCTCGCCTTGTCACGCTCGCCGAGCACGACATAGGAGCGGACGAGCCGCACCCAACCTTCGGCGTCGGACGCGTCGCTCTTCAAGCGCGCTGCGAGGCCCTCGACCATGGCGTTGATGGCCGTCTTCTGGTCTTCGGGCAGATCGGCAAGCGAGGCGGTGACGGCGCCACCGAGCCGGGTGATTCGCGATTCCACGAGGGCGCGCTGTGGCGTGTTGGGCGGCAGCGAACGATGCAGCTCCTGGTAGCGCGTCAAGGCGCCGTCCTTGTCGCCGTCCTGCTCGGCTGCAAGCGCCAGATAAAAGCGCGCCGACGCCAGGGTGTCGTCGAGCTTGAGAGCGCGGTCGAAGGCATCGCGCGCCTTGGCCTCCACGACGCCGCTGCTCGCCGCGACGGAGGCTTCGCCGAAGGCGGCGAGCCGCTGCGCCGTCTCGCCGTTGAGCCTTATGACCGCCTCGAAAGCTCTTGCGGCGTCGGCCGCGCGTCCGCATCGCGCAAATAGACCGGCGCGATCACCTCCCAGCCTTTCCAATCCTGCGGGCTCTGCGCGAGGTGGCCTTCGATGCGGGTGAGCGCCTCGGCAAATTCGAGCTTTGCGGGCTCGGTCTTGAGGCGCGCGGAGAGCGGCTGCGCTGGCAGGCTGGGCGAGCCGAGTGCGCCGTAAATGGAGAGGGCAACGAGCGGCGCAATCGACAAGGCAACGGCGGTCGCAGCCCGGCGGCGGCGCAACGCCGGTTCGCATTCCAGATCGCCGGTGCGCTTCTGCCGTTCGGCGGCCCGCAACAATCGCCGGCCTGCCTCCACCTTGGCGGCCTCGGCCTCCGGCGCGGCGATGAGACCGCGGTCACGGTCGCGCTCGATCTCGGCAATCTGCGCGCGATAGAAGGTCGCGTCGTCATCGGAGACCGCGACAGGTCGCGGCCGTCGTGTCAGCGGCCAAAGGACCGCGAGCACGGCGCCCCCTGTCATGGTTGCGAGAAGCACCCAGATCGCCATGCGCATGTCCTAGCCTAGAGCCGCCGGTTCCATGAGGGGCAGCGCGGCGACATAAAGTCACGCGAGCGCAGGCTCAAATGCGGTAAAGCACAGCACGGCCAGGACTTGGCCCCAGCGGGCGGCGCCGCGATCGAATGTAAGCCGCTACCTTCCAAGATTGCCCTGTCTCGAGGCCGCCTCTCGCGTCGGCCCCGCCAAGGGTGCTCGGATCCGGCCACGGCAGGTGCGGCTGCCGGCCGTCAAGAATGTCATCCACGTTAAGAATTTGGACTTTCGGGCAAGCCGCGAACTCAGTCCGTTCATGACCCGGCTTCAAACGCCAGGGACACGCAGCATGGCGCGCAGGCCGCCGAGCGGAGAGGCATCGAACGACAATTCGCCGCCGTAAAGCTCGGCGAGCTCGGCCACGATGGCGAGACCCAGTCCTGAGCCGGGCTTCGTCTCATCGAGACGGCGGCCTCGCCGGATCACCTCGGCGCGATCCTCCGGCGACAGTCCGGGGCCGTCGTCGTCGACAATGCACGCAGATCTCGGGCTTGCCGCCGCCGTCGTCGGGCCTGACGGCGATGTCGACTGCGGCTCGATGCCCACTTGCAAGCGTTGTCGGCCAGATTGCCGACCATGTCCTCGAAGTCCTGTCGCTCGCCGCGAAAGCGCGTGCCGGCAGGAACGGTCCAATGGATGGTGAGCCCGCGCTGGCCGTAGATTTTCTCGAGCGCGCGCACCAAGCCGTCGATCACCGGTTCCACGTCGGTGAAGCGGCCCAGCGCGCCAGCAACGGCGGCGGCGCGAGCGCGGTCGAGATAATAGTTCGACCTGGTCGCGCATGATGCCAGCCTGCTCGCGCACCTTGTCGGCTGAGCTGGCCGGCCGAGGTGTCGGCCTCATTGACCATGACGCTGAGCGGCGTCTTCAGCGCATGCGCCAGATTGCCGACTTGCGTGCGGGCGCGCTCGAGGATTTCGCGGTTGGCGTCGATCAACAGGTTGAGTTCCGTCGACACGGGCCGCACGTCGGGGGGGTATTCGCCTTCGATATGCTCGGCGTCGCCGCGGCGGATATCGGCGATGGCCCGGTGCAGGCGGCTGAGGGGCGCCAGCGCGAAGCGCGCCTGCAGCAGCGACGACAGCATGAGGGCGGCGCCGAGCAGCACGAACGTCAAGGTCAGTGCGATACGGAACTGCGAGATGACGCTATCGATCTCGTCGGCCGGCGCCGCGACGGCGGTGAGAAAGCGCCCCTCTTCGCCGAGGTCGATGACGCGCTCGGCGACGCGCAGGCTGCGGTCGTCCGGCCCCGGCATGTAGCCCTTACGAAAATCGCCGAGTTCCGCCTTGATGCCAAATTCGCTTAGCGACTTGAGCGGCGCGCCGACCAGGGAGGGCGACGTGCGCGTGTCGCCAGTCGCCGTGCTGCCGACGCGACTCGACCTGCCAGTACCAGCCCGACAGCGGCAGCTTGAACTGGGATTCGCCCGGTCCGATCTCCTTGCCCTCGAAATCGCCCGGCGCCACGAGATCGGACGCCAGGTCGGTGAGATAGACCTGCAGGCGCTCGTCGAATGCGCGCTCCGAGATGCGCCGGTAGACGGTGGACAGGATGATGCCAGCGACAACGAGAATGACCGCGCACCAGAAGAAGGCGGAGAGAAACAGCCGCGTGGCGATCGACTCGCGGCTCAGGCGCGACCACAATGTCGCCATCAGCTCACTGCCTGGGTGGGATCGATGAGGTAGCCGAGGCCGCGCACCGTGTGGATGATGTCGATGCCGAGCTTGCGGCGGAGCCTGCCGACGAACACCTCGATGGTGTTGGAGTCGCGATCGAAATCCTGGTCGTAGAGATGCTCGACGAGCTCGCTGCGCGAGATGACGCGGCCGCTGTGATGCATCAGATAGGCGAGGAGCCGGTATTCGTGCGAGGTAAGCTTGATCGGGTTGCCGTCCACCACGACGCGGCCCGAGCGGGTATCGAGCCGCACCGGGCCGCAAACGAGTTCGCTCGTGGCGTGGCCGGCAGCGCGGCGCAGCAGGGCGCGCAGCCGCGCCAACAGCTCCTCCATGTGGAACGGCTTGGTGACATAGTCGTCGGCGCCGGCGTCGAAGCCGTGCACCTTGTCGCTCCACCGGTCGCGGGCGGTCAGGATGAGCACCGGCATTTTCTTGTTGCCCCGCCGCCATTGGCTGAGAATGGCGGCGCCGTCGATCTTGGGAAGGCCCATGTCGAGAATGACGGCGTCGTATGGTTCGGTGTCGCCCAGGAATTGGCCCTGCTCGCCATCGAACGCCCGGTCGACCGCATAGCCGGCCTGCTCCAGGGCGGTGGCGATCTGACGGTTCAGATCTTTATCGTCTTCTACGACCAGAAGGCGCACCAAACCCTCCGCAAGATGCCCTCGATCCGTCGGGACGAGGCGGCGGCCTGACGGGCGAACCCGAAAAGGCCAATCGGTTCGCCCTCCAGATTTCGATCTGAGCCCGATCCCCTCTCCAAAGACCCAGCTCATTCCCGGGATCATGCGCTAGACCGGGATGCGATGAGAAGCAATCGCATCCGCACTCTGGCTCTCAGATCTGTCCCGGAAACCGGCCAGGCCCTTGGGGATCAAGGGCTAGCGGCTGGGTTCCACCTTGCCCGACGGACCGTCGACCGTCACCCGTGAGACGCGCCCGTCCCTGTGCAAGGTGGTGATCTGATAGGCCAACCGGTCATCGATGCGACAGAGCGAAGCGCGAAGCACCCTGCCGCCGACCGCGCGGGCCGCCGCCCTTATGGCCACGGCCGGCGCCACCACGCTCTTCTGCCCGACGGCGTAGCGGGTCTCGGCCGGCGAAAGGCAGGCTTGGGTCCCATAACCCCCGTCTCCCTCCGCGGCGCGCGCGACCGTCAAACCACCCAAAATGGCTAGGAGAAAGACGAGACGGCGCATGGCGTGCAAGCTGGGCAGTGCGACGTGAATAGTCCATGAATGACGCGCACAAGCGATCACAGGTTCTGAAAATCCGGCGATGGCGCGCATTTCGGCGTGGAAAGCTCTTCGGTATCGGCTAAGGTCGCAGCAAAGCAAAACACTGGGGGTTGGCCTTGTCTTTGACGGTAACGCGCCTCTCTGTCCTTAGCTTCACCTTCGTCCTCAGCTTCATCTTCGCAATATCGCTCAACGGCCCGGCGGCGGCCATCATCGGTGGCGGCGCCTCGACCGACCCTGACGGTTCGCGCCGCTATACGGTGCGCATCGAGAGCGGCCGCGGCATGTGCTCGGGGACAATCATCGCGCCCGATCTCGTCCTGACCGCCGCCCATTGCGTCACCACGGGCTCGTCTTCCTTCCGTGTCGTGGCACTCGATCGCGGCTTCAAAGCACGCGTCATTCCGGTCGCCGCCATTGCCGTCCACAACAGCTTTGTTCCCGGCCGCACGCCGCGCACGCAGCCGGGCGTCGACATGGCGATCCTGCGGCTGGCCGGACGGCTCCCGGCCGACATGCAGCCGGTGCGTTTCGGCAGCATCGAGGGGGTCAGCGATCTGTCGGTGGCCGGCTTTGGGGTGTCCTCGGAAGGCGGCCGCCGGGGCGCCCGTGTGCTGCGGCAGACCTCGTTGCGCGGCTTTGGCTTCCAGCGTCAGAATGGGCCGCACGTCGTGGCGGTGGGACGCAGCGGCGGGGGCGTAAGCATCGGCCGCGGAGCCTGCGTCGGCAACTCGGGCGGGCCGGTCTTTGCCGGACAGAACGGCTCCGCAAGGCTCGTGGGCATCGTCAGCTGGGCCAGCGGGCTGCCCGGACAGCCGCGTTATTGCGGCGGGCTCACGGCGGCGGTCCCGGTCGCCGAGCATGCCGCTTGGATCGAGGGGCAATCGCGGGCGCTACGCAGCCGCGCCGCGGTCGAACGTCGGACGGCGGCCCGGCCTATGGCCGCGCCGGTTACGGAGAGCCGCGCTCGCTCGTCGATCTCAGCCGCCCCTGACGATCGTCGCCACGGCACCCCCTTGGTTAACGGCGGCGCTTGCGCCGGACGCGATAGCTTGCCCTTTCGGAACGGGGGTGTGCGCGACGAGACGTGGGCTTGGCAGCAAGCGCTGACGCAAGGCGATCACACCTGCGGTTTCTCGGTACGCGGTGTCTGTGGTGACCCTTGCTCTCACGGTCGCCAAAGCCGTAGAGATTCGATGCCGTCCGTTCTTGTTGGTCAGGTGCTCCATGGGTCCCGTCAGCCGTCGCGTGTTCATTGTCGGTGCCGGCGCAGCCGGCCTCGCCGGCTGCGTCAGCCAGCCACGACCCGAGGTGGTCGCGGAAGCCCGGGAGGACGCTCCCGGCAGCGCGCTCGGGGCCGTCGACCCGGCCTACACGCGCATGTACGCCGCGGTGGAGGGCGACCGCTTCCCGATTCCTACCGTCGACCTCAAGCAAATCGATCGCGCCTATTTGCGCCGGATCGTCGACTATGCGGTGCGAGAGCAGCCTGGCACGGTCGTCATCGATCCGGCACGGCACTACCTCTATCTCGTGCAGGAGGGAGGCCGGGCGATGCGCTACGGCGTCGGCGTCGGGCGTGAGGGTTTCGCCTGGTCGGGGGCGGCGACCATCAACAGCAAGCAGGAATGGCCGGATTGGTATCCGCCCAAGGAGATGATCGAGCGCCAACCGGAGCTACGCAAGCAGCTCACCAACCTGCAGAGTGGCATCGGCATGGCGGGAGGCCCCGCAACCCGCTCGGCGCGCGCGCCATGTATCTTTGGCAGGGCAACAAGGACACGCTGTTCCGCATCCATGGGACCACCGAGCCGTGGACCATCGGCAAGAGCGTCTCGTCCGGGTGCGTCCGCATGATCAACCAGGACGCCATCGACCTCTACCAGCGCGTGCCGGTGGGCACCAAGGTCGTGGTGCTCGGCCCGGCCCGCACCGCCTGAGGGCGTCGCCGAGACCTGTTCTCACAATTGCGGCGCAGATTCGCGCCATTGTGGCCGCCGCGGCGCCAAAATCGTGAGCCCCTCATGGCACCCGTTGTCGACAATCGGGTGCTTTTCCATGGACCGTCTGAGCCGTCGGGCCTTCGTGACCGGAGCGAGCACCCTCGCGCTGACAGGATGCGTGAGCGAGCCGCGGCCCGAACTCGTTGCGGAAGGTCCTCGCGAACCGCGGCGTTACGCGGTGGCCGATCTCGATCCGATCTATGCCGAAATGTACGGCCCCCTCCCCGCTGAACGGTTCCCGGTCGAGGCGATCGACCTCTCGCGCATCGATCCGGCCTTCCTGCGCGATGTCGTCGCCTATTCCGGGCGCGAGCCCTCGGGCACGATCGTCGTCGATCCCGCGCGCCGCTATCTCTTCCTCGTCCAGGAGAGCGGCCGCGCCATCCGCTACGGCGTCGGCGTCGGCCGCGAGGGCTTCGCCTGGTCGGGCACGGCCACCGTCAACAGCAAGCAGGAATGGCCCGATTGGTACCCGACCAAGGAGATGATGGACCGCCGCCCTGACCTCGCGGACATCGTCTCGCCGCTGCGCAGCGGCCTCGGCGTGCCGGGAGGCGCGGAAAACCCGCTCGGGGCGCGCGCCATGTATCTGTGGCAGGGCAACAGGGACACGCTGTTTCGCATCCACGGCACGCCGGAGCCTTGGACGATTGGCCAGAATGTCTCGTCCGGCTGCATCCGCATGATCAACCAGGACGCCATCGACCTCTACCAGCGCGTGCCGGTCGGCACCAAGGTCGTGGTGCTCGGCGGTGCCGGCGCCCGCACGTCATGACCGCGCCTCTGCGACGCGGCCAAATTCACATCTGCAACATCGGCCGCCGCCGGGCGCTAGCCTGAGCTGAGCTTGTGGCGCGGCCAAAGGCGAGGCGATTCGGAACAGCCGCATGGCTCTGACTGTTGATGCGCGCGTGATTCGATCATGCGCCAGGAGGACAGCGTGGCCCGCGCGCCGAGCGACGATCCCGAAACCGCCTTCGCGAGCCCCGCCGTCGCGCCACCCAAGCCCCGCCTCTTCAAGGTGCTGGGGCCTGGCCTGATCACCGGCGCGTCCGACGATGATCCATCCGGCATCGCTACCTATTCGCAGGCCGGCGCGCAGTTCAGCTACGCCCTCGCCTGGACGATGCTGTTCTCCTATCCGCTGATGGTCGCCGTGCAGATGGTGTCGGCGCGGCTGGGCCGCACGACAGGCCACGGCATCGCCGGCAACCTGGCGCGGCACTATCCGGCTTGGCTCCTTCACGGCGCCGTCACGCTGCTGCTCGTCGCCAACACCATCAATATCGGGGCCGATCTCGGCGCCATGGGGGATGCGCTCGCCCTCATCGCCGGCGGGCCGCCGCTCGCCTATGTAGTGGGCTTCGGCGTCTTGTGCATCGTCCTGCAGATCTTCGTGCGGTACACGCGCTACGTCTCGATCTTGAAGTGGCTCACCGTCGCGCTGTTTGCCTATTTCGGCGTGCTCCTCGTCGCCAAGGTCGATTGGGATGCGGCGCTGCGCGGCCTGCTGCTGCCGGAGCTGCGCTTCGACAAGGACCACGTCACGACGATCGTGGCGATCCTCGGCACGACGATCAGCCCCTATCTCTTCTTCTGGCAGGCGTCTCAGGAGGTCGAGGACATCGACGCGCATCCGCGCCGCCAACGTCTGAAGAGCGCGCCTCGCCAAGGCAAGTCGGCCTTGCAGCGAATCGAATACGACACGCTTGTCGGCATGGGCCTCTCGAATCTCGTGGCGCTGGCCATCATGCTGACAGCGGCCTCGACGCTCAACCTCGCCGGCATCAAGGAGATCGGATCCTCCGCCGAGGCGGCAGAGGCGCTGCGCCCCATCGCCGGAGAGTTTGCGGCCATCATCTTCGCCATCGGCATCATCGGCACGGGTCTTCTGGCGGTGCCGGTCCTCGCCGGCTCCGCCGCCTACGCCATCGGCGAGGCACGCCGTTGGGACATCGGCTTGGCGCGGCAGTTCAAGGAGGCGAAGGCCTTCTACGTCACCATCGCGGTGGCGACACTGATCGGCATCGCCATCAACTTCGCGCCCATCAATCCCATCCGCGCCCTCTATTGGTCGGCGGTGATCAACGGCGTCGTCGGCGTGCCGATCATGGCCGTCATGATGCTCATGGCCTCGCGCAAGGACATCATGGGCAAGTTCGTCATCCCGCCGGCCATGAAGATCGCCGGCTGGTGCGCCACCGGCGTAATGACGGCGGCGGTGGTGACGATGGGCGTGACCTCCCTCTAGCCGTTGGCTTCAAGCCGTGATTAGCGGCTTCAACCCCGCCTCGATCGGCCGCGCGGCGCGGCTCGAGGAACGGCGGCAGCGCCAGACGTTGGCCGAGCGCGTCAAGCGGCTCGTCGGCCGCAAAGCCCGGGCCGTCGGTGGCGATCTCGAAGAGCACGCCGTTCGGCTCGCGGAAATAGAGGCTCTTGAAATAGTAGCGGTCGACGGGACCGCTCGATGGCATGCGCATTTCCGTCAAACGCGCGGCCCAGGCCTCATGGTCCTTGTCGGGGATGCGGAAGGCCACGTGATGCACGCCGCCGGCACCCTGCCGCGCCGGCGCAAGCCCTTTGTCGACGGCGACATGCAGCTCGGCTGCCGGCCCGCCCTCCCCCATTTCGAAGACGTGAACCGTGGCGCCGCCGTTCGCATAGGTTCGCACCTCGCGCATAGCCATGACGCCTTCGAGCACGCGGGCCGTCGGCTTCAAGTCCGGAACGCTGATGGTGATCGGCCCGAGGCCGCGCAACTGATGCGCGGCCGGAACCGGGCTCTCGGCCCAAGCATGGGAGGCGCCAGAGCCGCCATCGTCGACGAGGCTGAGCCGCTGTCCCTCCGCGTCCTCGAAGTCGAGACTGGCGCGGCCGTCACGCTCCGCCACATCGCCGTGCGCGACGCTCGCTTCGACGAAGCGCGCCCTCCACCATTCGAGCGTCGTGCCGCCCGCAACACGAAAGGCGGTGCGCGTGATGGCATGGGTGCCGCGCTGCTCGCGGGGCGCCGGCCAGTCGAAAAAGGTGATGTCGCTGCCGGGCGACGCCAAGCCGTCGGCATAAAAGAGATGGTAGGCGCTCACGTCGTCCTGGTTGACGGTCTTCTTGACCAGCCTCAGGCCCAGCGTGCGGGTGTAGAAATCGTGGTTGCGGCGGGCGTCGGCCGTAATGGCGGTGAGATGGTGGATGCCCGTAAGCTGCATGAGAACCGTCGTTGGCGGGCGCGGATCATGCGCCGGGGATGAGGATGGCGAAAGAATCGCCGATAGTGCGCTTCAACAAGTCGCGATAGAGGGTGAAGGAAACTTCGGCCTCGGTGACGCGGCCGAATTGGGCATTGCCGACATTGGCGAGCGGCACGAGGGCGATGGGGGCAGCAATCGGCGTCAGTTGCGCGCCGCGCCCCGCCTGCAGTGTCATGAGGATGCCGTACATCTCGCCGGTGCGGGTCGGCCGCGACACGGTGATCAGCCGGTACTGCCCGCCGCGATTGGTGACGAGATAGATGTGGCCCGATTCGTGTGGGATCGAGACCGAGCCATCCTGCGTATAGGCGCTGTCGAGCCGCTCCGATTCCCGGAAGGTGAGGCACGAGCACGCCTCGTCCCAGCGGATTTCGGTGCGATAGGCATAGATGGCGTTCGGCTGGCCGAATGACGGGCGCAATGTCAGGTAGTCGCCCTCCACGAAGGCGACGGCGCGGCGGACATAGGCACCAAGCTCGTCGGGCGCCACGTCGGCGACCCCCGAGGCCGCCGGAACCTCGCTTCTGCGGCGCAGGAGGACGCCCAGCGCCTCCTCGAGCCGCACCGTGGTGGCGAGCGTGAAGGCGCGGCGGCCCGCTAGGACCTTTTCCAAGGTCGAGAGACTGATCTTGGCCTCGTTGGCGAGATAGCGCCGGGACACGCGCCGGCGCGCCAGTTCCTCGCGCACACGCCCTGCGATCTCAAGGCTTTCCTCATCGGAAAGCTGCTTGTCGGCAGTGACATCGCTCATGCCGAGCCCCCAGGAGCGCCATGCGGTACGCGAATCAGAAGCTCCATGTTCTTGATATTGCGCATCATCTTGGCCGAAAGGCTTGCAACTTTTCGGCACCAGGCGCCAGCCGCACAAACCCGCACATATCCGCACAATTCTGCCTCGAACAAGGCAAGCGGAGCAAATTCATGCCGAACAAGCCTGATCTTGACGCTCACGCTCGCCCGCCGGCTGGCGCAAGCAAGGGGCCGTCACAATCAGGGAGAACGGCATGCGCGCCACCTGCACCATCGCCCGGGCCGGATTAGCCGATACGCGGGCGTGGGGATCTCATCCCCACCACATCGTCATTGTCGTCGTCCTCGCCATCGCGGCAGTGTTCGGCTGGGCACAGGAGGCGACGGCAGCCCGGATCGGCGACCTGCCGGTCACGCGGCTCGGCGAGGCCAAGGCCGGCACACTGCTCTTCAAGGGTGTTGAGGAAGGCCGCTTCGTCGAAGCGCCGCGGCTCGGCACCGACATCGACCTCACCGTGAGCGGGCCGACGATCCGCGCCCGCGTCACGCAAATTTTCCACAATCCCACCGACAGCTGGGTGGAAGCCGTCTACGTCTATCCGCTCCCCGATGCGAGCGGCGTCGACACATTGAAGATGGTGATCGGCGAGCGCATCGTCATCGGCGACATCAAGGAACGCAAGGCGGCGCGCGCCGTCTACGAAACCGCCAAGGCCGAAGGCAAGAAAGCCACGCTGATCGAGCAGGAGCGGCCCAACATCTTCACCAACTCGGTGGCCAATATCGGGCCCGGTGAAACCGTCCTGGTGCAGATCGAGTACCAGGAGCCGGTGCGGCAGACAGCCGATACGTTCTCGCTCCGCATCCCGCTCGTTGTCGGTCCGCGCTACAGTCCCGCCCCCGTCGTGCAGACCGCCGAGCTCGGTTCCGCCGGCTGGGGCGAGGCCGCCGAGGTTAAACAAGAGGACCGGCCCGTCGTCGCGCCGGTGCTCGACCCGCGCGTCGCCCCGCCGGTCAATCCGCTGACCATCCGCGTGGCGCTTAAGGCCGGATTTCGGCTCGGCGAGATCAAGAGCCATCATCACGCCATCAAGATTGACAGCGAAGCGAGCGACACGCGCGCCATCGCGGTCGAAGGGGCAGCGCCGGAGACCCGCATCATCACCCTGGCGGACGCGAGCGTTCCCGCCGATCGCGACTTCGAGCTCACCTGGAAGGCCGCGGCCAGCAATGCGCCGTCCGTGGGCCTCTTCAAGGAAAAGGTTGGAAATTCCGACTATCTCCTTGCATTCATTACGCCACCCGCCCTCGAACCGGCCCAGGAGCAAAGGCCGCGCGAGATCATCCTGGTCATCGACAATTCCGGATCGATGGGCGGCACGTCGATCGTGCAAGCGAAGGCCTCGCTGATCTACGCCCTCGACCGGCTGAAACCGGCCGACCGCTTCAATGTCATTCGCTTCGACCACACGATGGATGCGCTGTTCGGCGACACGGTGGCGGCGAGCGCCGACAACGTTGCCCGCGCCAAGGTCTTCGTCGGCGCCTTGCAGGCCCAGGGCGGCACCGAGATGGTGCCGGCCATGAAGGCGGCACTCGCCGACCAGCGCGGCGCGGATTCCGAGTTTCTCCGCCAGGTCGTGTTCCTCACCGACGGCGCCATCTCCAACGAGCAACAGTTGCTCGACACGATCACTGGCATGATCGGGCGTTCGCGGGTGTTCTTGGTCGGCATCGGCTCGGCGCCGAATAGCTTCCTGATGACGCGGGCCTCGGAAATCGGCCGCGGCACCTTCACCCATATCGGCTCCGTCGAGCAGGTGGAGGAGCGCATGCGGGCGCTGTTCGAGAAGCTCGAGAGCCCGGCGGTCACCAATCTCGTGGCCACATTCTCGGGCGACGGCACGGACGCGACGCCGGACCTGATCCCCGACCTCTATCGCGGCGAGCCCATCGTGCTCGCGGCGCGCGCCCCCTCCCTCGACGGGACGCTGGAGATCAAGGGACGCGTCGGCGACCGGCCGTGGAGCGTCAGCCTGCCGCTGGCCAAAGCCGCCGACGGCAAGGGCCTGTCGAAGCTCTGGGCGCGCCGCAAGATCACCGACGCGGAAGTGGCGCGGACGTTACGCCGGGTCACCCCCGACGAGGCCGACGGCAAGATTCTCGCGCTCGCCCTCGAGCACCATCTGGTGACGCGCCTCACCAGCCTGGTGGCCGTCGATCAAACGCCAGGCCGGCCGGAGGGCGCGCGGCTGACGCGGGCTGAGGTGCCGCTCAACCTGCCGGCGGGCTGGGACTTCGACAAAATCTTCGGCGAGAAGCCGGGTCGCTCTGACATGCGGCGCGCCGAAGCCGGCGCCCAGCCGGTGCAGGTCGCCGAGCAGGGTGCAGCGTCGATCGCGGTTGCCTCAAAGCCGCAGGCGCAGCCGGCCTCGCCGCACGGCGGCCTGGCGTTGCCGAAGACCGCCACCGACGCGGAGCTGCGCGTTATGACCGGCCTCATCCTGCTCGCCCTCAGCCTCGTCCTCCTGGCGTTCGGCTTCCGCCGGCCGCGCCAGGTCGCGTGAGGGCAACATGCCGGCCTCCTCCCAGCCGGCAGGGGCGCGATGCGATTGCGTGCAGTCGCATCGCGCTTCCAAGCATTTCACATTGCGCATGATCACCTCCGAAAACCGCCGACACCTTTCGGGATCATGCATCATGGTCTGGCGCATGATCGTCTCCGAAAACCGCCGACACTTTTCGGGATCATGCGCTTGGGGACGGCGGCCGATTGTGCTCGCGGCCGCCGTCCTCTTCATCGCTTCGCTTATCCTGGTCGGCCAAGGCGTGTGGATCCATGTCAAGGCCCTTCTCGCCCAGATCCTGCTCGAGCGCGCCTTCGCGGTGAGCCTCGAGACGGGGCGCGACACGAAGCCTTGGAGCTGGGCCGACACTTGGCCGGTGGCGCGCATCGAGGTGCCGCGTCTCGGCAAGAGCACCATTGCGCTCAGCGGCTCGAGCGGCCAGGCGCTGGCCTTCGGGCCCGGGCACATGGAACTCACGCCAGAGGCCGGCGACATCGGCACGGCCGTCTATTCGGCACACCGCGACACGCATTTCTCGTTCGTGCGCGATATCGGCGTCGGCGACGAAATCCGGGTGACGCGTCGTGACGGCGTCATCTCGCGCTTCCGCGTCACGCACATGTCGGTGGTGCCGTTCGACGCGACCGGCATCGATCCTTCGGCGCCAGGCCGGCAGCTCGTGCTCGCCACCTGCTGGCCGCTCGACGGGACGACGGCAACACCGCTCCGCTATCTCGTGCACGGGCAGGCGATGGAGCCGCACGGGGCCGAGCAGATCGCCGCGCCTCGACTCACCGCGCCTTCTGGGGCACGCGGCCCGGCCAGCTGACGATTCGATCGAGAAGCTCGGCGTCCGACACCTCCTTCTCGGAGCCGGACACTCGCCCCACCACCGAGACACCGGCCTCGGCGACGGTAGCAGGGTCGCCCGACACCAGCGGATGCCACCACATGAGGTCCCTGCCCTCACGGACGAGCCGATAGGCGCAGGTGGGCGGCAGCCAGGTGATGCGGCGGACCTCTGCCGGCGTCAGCTTGACGCAATCGTGGACAAGCTTTTGCCGGTTCTTGTAGTCGCGGCAGCGACAAGTCGCCTCGTTGAACAGATGGCAGGCAACGTCGGTGAAATGGATGCGACCCGTGTCCTCGTCCTCCAATTTGACGAGGCAGCAGCGTCCGCAGCCGTCGCAGAGGCTTTCCCACTCGCGCGGCGTCATCTCCTCGAGGCTCTTTTCGCGCCAGAAGGCCTTGGAGCGCTTGGCATTCGTCTCAGCCATCGCGGTGACCCCGCAAGCACCCTTGCCATAGCCGTGACATTATGGTCGGAGACATTGGATCGGCTGCGAGGTTCAAGTTTGACGTTCAAGGGTTAACGCCGCGCCGCCGCTGTGTTTTTGGGCGGGCGGCGGCGAGCGACAAGGCCGATATTCTGATATCACCTGTTCTGCTATCACAAGGCGGCAAGGACCGCGACAGGGACCCTCCTTTTCCGTGCTTTTCTCAAGCGAAATGTCGATCTGGAAGCGCATCACCAGGACCGCGCTCGCCTTCGATTCTTGGATTGACGCGTCGCTCTACGAGAGCGGGCAACGGGCGCGGGAAGCCTGGCGGCGCTTCTCCTCGTTCATGGATGGTTTCACGGTCACCGGGCCGGCCCGGGTGGCGGCGGATCTTGCCTGCGAGGGCCTGACGCTCGGGCTCGGCGGGGCCGTCGTCATGCTGGCGCTTGCGGTCCCGGCCATGCGCGAGACCGCGGACGAGGATATGCTGCGCAACCAGGATCTCGCCGTCACCTTCCTCGACCGCTACGGCGAGGAGATCGGCAAGCGCGGCATCCGCCAGGACGATTCGCTCAAGCTCGAGGACTATCCTGATTATTTCTTGAAGGCGGTGCTGGCCACCGAGGACCGGCGTTTCTACGAACACTGGGGCATCGACCCTGTCGGCACCGCCCGGGCGCTGTCGGCCAATGCCCGCGCCTCAGGCGTCGTGCAGGGCGGCTCGACCATCACCCAGCAGCTCGCCAAGAACATCTTCCTCAACAACGAACGGTCCATCGAGCGAAAGGTCAAGGAAGCGTTCATCGCCCTGTGGATGGAAACGCGGCTGACCAAGAACCAGATCCTCAAGCTCTATCTCGATCGCGTCTATATGGGGGGCGGCAACTTCGGAGCGGCAGCGGCGGCCGAATTCTATTTCGGCAAGTCAGCGAAGGACATCACGCTCGCCGAAGCCGCCATGCTGGCGGGCCTGTTCAAGGCACCGACCCGCTTTGCCCCGCACATCAACCTGCCGGCGGCGCGCGGGCGCGCCAACGACGTGCTGACCAACATGGTCGAAGCCAACTTCCTGACTGACGGCCAGGTGGCCACGGCGCGGCGCAATCCGGCGACGCCCCTCGACCGCAAACGCGACTTCAGCCCCGACTACTATCTCGACTTCGCTTTCGAGCAGGTGCGGCGCATGTCGGCCGACGGCCAGCTCGGCACCGACAAGGTGGTGATCGTCAAGACGTCGCTCGACGCGATGATCCAGAAGAGCGCCGAGGATGCGATCGAGAACTCGCTGCGCCAGTTCGGCAAGCAATGGGGCGCCAAGCAGGCTGCGACCGTGGTGGTGGATCCCGACGGTGCCGTGCGCGCCATGGTGGGGGGTCGCGACTACGGCATCAGCCAGTTCAACCGCGCCACGGATGCGCTGCGGCAGCCGGGCTCCTCATTCAAGCCCTACGTCTACGCGGCGGCGCTGTCGTCGATGCCAAAGTTGAAGCCGACGACCATCGTCACCGATTTAGGTGTGTGCATCGGCGATTGGTGTCCACGCAACTACAATGGCGGCCACGCGGGCTCGATGCCGCTCATCGTGGCCCTGGCTAAATCCATCAACACCATCCCCGTGAAGCTGTCGATCGAGATCGGCCAAGCGCTCGGCGAGCGCAGCCACGTGGCGCGCGCCGCAAAACTCGGACGCGCCAAGATCATCGAGACAGCCCACAAGATGGGCCTCAACACGCCGCTGGCCGACACTGTCTCGCTGCCCATCGGCGCGGCCGAGGTGACGGTGCTCGACCATACCGCTGCTTACGCGGTATTCGCCAACGGCGGCAAGCGCGCCGCTCCGTACACGGCGCTCGAGGTGCGCAACAGCCGCGGCGATGTGATCTGGCAGCACGATCGCGATGCCGCCAAGCCCGAGCAGGTGCTCTCGGCCCAGGTGGTGAGCGACATGCTGACGATGATGAAACAAGCCGTCGAGGCGGGCACCGGGCGGCGCGCCATGCTGCCGGGCGTCGAGGTGGTCGGCAAGACCGGAACCACCAACGCCTATCGCGACGCATGGTTCGTCGGCTTGACCGGCAACTACGTGGCGGCGGTATGGATGGGCAACGACGACTACCAGGCGACCAATCGCATGACCGGCGGCACACTGCCGGCGCAGACCTGGCACGACATGATGGAGCCGGTGCATCAGGGCATCGAGCTCAAACCGCTGCCGATGAAGCGCGAGGATCCAGCCAAGCAAGTAGCCGGCCGCGGTCAGCAGGCGCAGCCGAATGCGGTGGCGGCTGCCCCCGCCGCGCCGCAGGGGTCGGTGCAACCTGGCAGCCTGTCGCGCAAGTCCTTCGAGGTGCTGAGCGGCATCAGCGGCCTCTTCAAAAAGGTTGAGGAGGCGCGCTCGGGCCGCGAGACTACGAGCTCATTGCCGTCGGGCAGCACGGCGGCCGCGTCGCGGTCGGCCGGGGACCGCGTCGCCTTGCCGTAGCCGCGGGAGCCCGCCCGTGCGCCGCATCTTCCTTGTTCTCACGGCTCTCGCCATTGCGACGCTCAGCGGCTTCGGCTCGGCCTACATTTCGCTGAGTGGCACGCCGCCGGTGGGCGCCGTGCATATCGGCCCGTGGACGGCCTGGCCGCGCATGGGCTCGCGCGACATCGACCCCTATGCGCGGGCCATCGTGGCGCGTAGTGGCGAACTGCCGCTCGGCCTCGGCGAAGGTCTCACCTTGCTGGCGCGGGCCGACAGCGCCGGCGCGCCGCTCGACGCGCGCTGTCACTACCGGCTCGTCGGTGCGATGCCGGCGGCGCGCGCCTGGACGCTGACGTTGTTCGACGATGGCGGGCGGCGCATCGACGACGAACAGGCGCAAACGAACTTCACATCCGCGAACGTGCTGCGGGCGAGCGACGGAACGACGACGATCGAAATCGCGCGCGATGCCGCTCCCGGCAATTGGCTGCGGCTTCCCGAATCCGGCCGCTTCATGCTGGCGTTGCGTCTCTACGAGACGCCGGTGTCGTCCTCCTCGGCAGCGCTGAGCCGAGGTTCGATGCCGAGCATCGAAAGGCTGTCGTGCCGATGAGGAGCCGCTTCGACCTCCTGTTCGTGATCGTCTGCGGCCTGGTGCTCGGCGCCATCGTGCACCTCGCGGTCGTGCTGAGAGTCCCTGCCCTCGCCCAGCGCGACGCTTTCGCGCGCCTGTCGCCCGTGGCCAAGGGCGATAGCGCCCAGCTCGTCGCCGGCGCCATCCCGCCGCAGGACATGCCGCTTCCCGATCCGGCGGTGGCGGTGGCGGTGTGCGGCTTCGACCTCGGCAAGGGGCCGTTGCGCATTGCGGCGTCGACGTTTCCCTATCTGGAGACATTGTCGTTCCATCAGCGCGGTGGCGGCGTCTTCTATGCGCTCACCGATCGCGCCGCGGTGCGCGGCTCCATCGAGATCATGCTGATGACGCAGCGCCAGCTCAACGAGCAGTTGGCGCGCGAGGACGAAGACGAGATCGTGCGCGAGCTGCGCGTCGTGTCGCCAGTGCAGCAAGGATTGGTGGTGGCGCGCGCCCTGGCGCCATGGCCGAGCCAGAGGAAACAGGCGGAGGACGCCGTGCGCGCCGTCACCTGCGGGCGGCCGAGCTAGGGGCTGCACATGACGTCTTGGCCGATGGGCTAGTCCTTGCGCACCAGCGGCCGCACCGCCACCACGTCCGGCAGCGCATAGATCACCGCCCGGCAGGCGGGCAGCGGCCCGACCCATGGTCCCGTCTGGGGCTGCCTCTCGCCACCGACGAGCGGGCCGATGTCGAGGCGCTCCAGCATGGTGAACTCCTGCTCCAGCGCCTTGAGGGTTCGCTCCACCGGCACGGCGTCGGCCTGTGGCGCCGCAACGGTGAGATGCTCCACCGCGTAGTGATATTGGCAGATGCGGACGGCGAGCGCCTCGCGCACCCAGGCGATGAGCGCGACGTTCTCGACCATGCGCTTGACCGCTTCGGCGCGCTCGACGGAATTGAGATCGACGACATGCGCCATGGTCTTGCCGCGCACGCGGTCGGCCGAGAGGACCTGGCCGGCGATGCCATGGAAAGGAACCAGCAGGGCGCGATCGGCGTAGATGTCGTCGCTGAGCCGGCGATAGCGCGACGTTGGCGAGCGGAACGACGGCGCCAAGAGCCCGCGATAGTAGGCGGTCGCATCGACCGGCAACAGATTGCGCGGCAGAAAGCGCGTGCGCACGATGTTGGCGAGCGCCTCCTCGAAAGCCGAATGCGCGGCGGCGGGCATCAGGTAGCGAAAGGCGCGGTCACGCAGCTCGCGCTCGTCGTTGGTGAATGGGTTGGAGGAGACGGCTTCGCCGCGCACGCCGGCGACAAGCGAGCCGGTGAAAGTCAGGCCATCATTCCAGATCGAAGGACGGGGGCGGCCGAAGTCGCCGGTGTCGACGCAGCCGCCGACCAGCAGCGTGGTTGCAAGGAGGGCGAGCCTCCGGAGGGACCTGCGGGCGGGCGGGTGCGGCACTGGGGCGGCCGCGCGGAACATCGCGCGGCGACAGCAAAGCGATCAGCCGCGGCGACGGCGACGATTGGGGCGCGAGCCGTTCGAGACGTTCGGCGTGGAAGGATCACCGTCGGCCGTCCGCTCGTAGCGCACGCCAGTGAAGAGAATGACTTCACCGCGCGGCTCGTCATAAGCGAGAACGCGACGCGGGCGGTTCTCAGCGAAGGCCGCGAAACTGATGACGTTGCTTGCGGAACTCATAGCCGTATCTTCCAGGTTGCTGCTCATGGCATCCTCCCGTCACATCAGCTTCCCGACGGGAAACTCAGAATGCGCGGAACTCCATTGAGCCTTCGTCAAGGTTAACAGTCCGTTTAGATCGGGTAACCGAGATGCCACACTTACGTTCCATCTCGCTCGATGTTGCAGCAGGTGGAGCGAGATGGCTGTGTGCCTACGCACGCGGCGGCGCACCGGTTCCCAACGCTTAACAACTCCTTACTTCTCCTAAACGCGTCCCTGACTGAGTTGCCAGCTTTGCCTGGCCGAAAAACGTCCACAGCTTGCGCGATGTCGCACGAAGCAACATTGAGATAAGTCATACCGATCGCTGGATTGCGCGGATCGCCGCGCCCGATGGCGCCGCGCGGACGTGGGCGGCTCAGCGCGAGCGGCGAGCCGCGCCGCGCTTGCCGACTTTCGATTTCTTCGTCCGCGCCGACGTGCGGCGGGAGGGAGCGGTGCGCACCGTGTGGCTCGACCGCCGGCGCACGGCCGGGCGGCGGCTGTCCTTCGCGGCCGAATTGATGCGCGCTTCAGCGAGCGCTGTGAGCTTCTCGTTCGTCGCCTTCTCCTCCTCGAGCGTGCGTTTCAGGATGCGCGCCATGTCGCCGCGGCCCATCTCCATGGCCCATGCGATGAGCGCGCCGTAGCGGGCGATCTCGTAGTGCTCGACGGCTTGCGCGGCGGCGATGATCGCCGCGTCCATGACCGTCTCGTTGTCGATCTCGCCCAGCACGGTGTCGCCCTCCTTGAGGAGGCCGTCGATAGCGATGCAGCGGACGCCTTGCGGCTCCTCGCCCCGCAGCTTGAAGACTTGCTGCAGGCGCTTCACCTGTTCCTGCGTTTCGCGCAAATGCAACTTCAAGTCGGTCTTGAGATCGCGGTTCACCGCCTTGTCGATCATTTTCGGTAGGGCCTCGACAATCTCGTTCTCAGCGTAGAAAAGGTCTTTCAAGCCGTGCGCGAAGAGGTCGTCGAACGTCTTGATGTCCTTCGAGAACAGGCCCATGTCCATCTCCAGTGCAAACCGCCAGTCGGCCGGTCAACCAGGAGCGTTGCAGAAAGGTTCCCCTACGATGCTGTTCGAGCTTCCGGGCCGGCGTTGGCCCCTGCAGAGGGCTCGCACCGCGAAGACGCGACATTCGACAGGGCCACAACCGGTGGCCGGCCCCCGCATGGGCGCCACCTGTGTGCGGCCATCCCCAGCGCGATGAGCGAAGCCGCCGATCCGAACCTGCCGTTCTCGCCGTCGAGCGCCGCCTACACGCTATCGCACGCGCTGAGCTGGACGAGCGCGCTCACCGACAAGTCGCCGGAAGGCAAACTGCGTTGGTCAGCGTTGTCGGCGCAGCTTGTCCTGCAGGCGTTGGAGAAGGCTTTCGAGATTCGTCATCCGGACATCGCACGTGCGGAACTCATCGGGCTCGTCGGCAAGGCGCTGTTCGTTGCCCGCGATCGTCCGGACGTTGGCTGGGTCGAGCGGCAACCATGGGCGCACGAGGTGACCCGGGCGCTGGTGTCCGTTCTGGCCGAGCATGTATCGCTCGTGCGCAAGCTGCGCGGCGGCTCGTCACGCCGTCTCAACGATCAGCCGACGTGGCGATGACCGTGTCGGGCCGTCAGTCAGCGCTGCCTGGCCGCGCGCTTGCCCCTTGGGCTGCGGCGGGAGTGGGCGGCATGGCCGGCGCGGCGTTCGCTGGCAAGGCTGCGCTTCAGCGCATCGACGAGGGAGATGACCTTGCCGCCCTCTTCGGCCGGCGGTTCAGGGCCGACCTTGATACGCGGCGGGGTGCGGCGACGCCGTTTCGCTTCGATGATGCGCCGGTAAGCGGCCTGCAGGGGATCGAAGAAGGTCTTGGGATCGAAGCGGCCCCTGCGCTTGTCGATGAAATCGAGCATCGTGCCCATCGCCGCCCGCTCAGGCTTGTGCCGGCCGATGCGGGCCAGGACGGGGCCAGGGTCGCGCACCTCGTAGTTGTAGCGCAAGCGCCAGACGAGGATGCCCGGGTGACGCGGCTCCAGCATGACGATGCGCTCGCGGTCGTTGAGCACGAGCTGCCCGAGACCAACCTTATCGGTCGCCTTCATGGCGTCGCGGATCACCGCGAAGGGCTCCTCGGCCACGTCATCGTCAGGCACGAGGAAATACGGCTGGTCGAGATAGCGCACGTCAACCTCGTCGCGCTCGACGAAGGCGGTAATATCGATGGTGCGCGTGCTCTCCAGCGCCACCTCCTCGAGTTCCTCGTCGGTCAACATGACGTACTTGCCTGGGCCGGTCTCGTAGCCCTTGACGAGATCCTCGTCGTCCACGGGCTTGCCGGATTTCTCGTCGACGAGCTGCACCCTCAGACGGTTGCCCGTCTTGCTGTTGAGATTGTGGAAGCCGATGCGCTCTGAACGGCTGATGACGGGCGTCATCGCGACCGCGCAGGTCACCAGCGAAAGGCGCAGATACCCCTTCCAATAGACGGGCGCCATGCTGGGCTCCGATGCGAGTCCCCGATAACCGCCAAATGCCGGAACGGCAAAATCGTTCCCGGGCGCGCGAGGCGGTTACTTGGTAGAGATGGGCGTTGGTGCGCGAAGTCAGGCCGCGGAACGTCAGACGGCCTGCCCGAAGGTCAGAAGCCCGACGTTCCGGCCGTCTTCGGCCGCGCTGGCGGCGCCTCGACTGTCGTCGGCTTGGCCATGGACGGGGCCGAAACCGGCGCAAGCGGCGAGGTCGAGACGTTGCCCGCGACTTCGAGGATCGTGAGGCGCTCGCGCATGATGCGCAGCGTTTGAATCATGTCGGCGAAAAGAGCTTCGGCGTCGCTGGTTGGATCGCCCTTGCCGGCAAGCCGCCAGATCAGGCGCCGCTGCCGCAGCAAAGCCATGTTGGCTTCGGCCAGGTGCTTCATTCCCAATGCGAGATCGTCATCGATCTTCTTCGCGCTGGCGGGAATGATCGGCTTCATGGCGTGGCCTTGGTATCGCGCCCCAATTCTTGGAC
Source organism: uncultured Alphaproteobacteria bacterium (assembly GCA_963812775.1). Taxonomy (GTDB): domain Bacteria; phylum Pseudomonadota; class Alphaproteobacteria; order Rhizobiales; family Beijerinckiaceae; genus CAWEWH01. The sequence continues at coordinate 9,506 of CAWEWH010000007.1, read as the reverse complement.
GTTCCGCGATCCGAGGTCCAGAGTGCCAGTTTTAGCTTAAGGCAACTTTAAATGGCGGCTCTTACCGCGCGCAACCGCGCGGGATCAGTGCAGGCGGCCACCTGCCGCCACATAGGCCTGCCGCTCGCGGACCGCGCCGAGCGTCAATAGCATGGCTTTCAGCGCAGCCTCGGCTTGAGCAGTGGGCTGGCCGTCCTCGGCAAGCTGGTGGAGAAGCGCCCGTTGGTGCCGAACGCCCTGTGTGGCGTCGGCAATTTGCTCGACCGGAATGCCGAAATCGTCTTCCAGATACCGCATCAAATTCTCCCGCTCGTCCCCCATACCGGGGCTAACCATCTTTTAAAAATCCTGCGAAGCCGCGCATTGATTTAAGGCAACCGCCTATTTGGGCGACCCCTTCACGCTCCGGCCTGGCTCCCCGCATCGGACGCGGCCAGCTCCCGCACGACCTCGAGCGTCGCGAGCATGGATAAAAAGGTGAGGTGGGCCTTGGATTGCTTCAGCCAGCCCTGCATCCCCAGATAAAACCTCCGACCATTCTGAGCGGAATAGATGCCCTTGCCGGGCTGATCGCATCCGAAGGGCAGGGCGTCATAGTTGACCTCCCGGGCGTTCACTACGCCGAGGTCCAGCCGCATCAGTTCGTCGATCTCCTCGAACTTGAGATCGTCGTGCAGTTCTCCAGCCTTTCGCTCTGCCATAAAAATTTGATGCCGCTCGCTCCGGGTTCTGTTGCCCCAGCCCGGAAATCGCTGCTGGGTTCGATCCAGCAACAGGAACAGCCGCTCCGGCAGTACATGCAGCAGCGTGTCAGTTTCCGGCTCGTCAAACACGATGTAAGAAATCGTCAGATCCTTCCTCATCGCCTCGTGATCTTGATCGGCAAAGGGCCGGAACTCAGGGTGGTGCCAGAGCCGTGTTTTGCGATTCCGGTGCCAGGTCTTGGCCAGGTCGTGATTGGTGAAGAGGACCGTCATGGCCGAATCGAAGAGGCTCCTACCGTCTGCCCTGACCCACAGACTGCGCCGACACTCTTCAAGCTCTTCGAAGACCGATGGCTGCTTCGATTTGATCTGACGAAGGATGCCGTTGAGCGAGTGATCCGGAAATTCATACCCGGGGATCGGTGCGCTTCCCGCCCTCGTGCACGCGTTCTGATAGTGGTACCAAAAGCTCCTCAGAACCACTGCTTGCCGATACTCGCCTGTCTGGCGGTACTCCTTTGCCTTGGCCTGGGCTTGTTCACTTGAGCGGAAGGCGAAGCAAGCGAACTGGTGCTGCCCTAAGGGGCGTGAAAGAGCAGCATCAAAGATTTCCAGTGCGATTTCGTCGAAGAGCCTGGAGGTCTTTCCAGCCCCTTCCGGCGAGCAAATCAGCAGGTCCCTCTCAAAAACGCGAGCATCAGAGATTGCTTCCCTAAGGCGCTCCCGGATTTGGCAGGTGGTTTGCTGCGAGCCGGCTGCCATTAGGGGTTCCGCGAAACGGCGGTGGATGCCCTCAAGATAGGTGTGGACCCACTTTGGGAAAGCTCCGACTGACCTTAACCGCACCGACGGTCCCTTGCGGGTCGCGGCCTTCCCGTCGTGCAGAGCATCGCAAAGCTCGTCGGCACTCATGGCCCCTGGCAGGTAAAAATCCTGAGTGAGTGGCCGAGCGCCGTTGATCATCAGTCGCCGGTGTTGGCCTTTAACGACTGTGGATGGATTCCTATCGGTTGCGTCATTGCGGAAATTGATGACCCACTCGCCTCCGGCATGGCGAACCGCAGCCGGTTGAGGATATTCGCCCCATTCGTCCCGGCACGACTCCACCAGCCGCGCCAATAAGACCTCATCGCTAACTGGCTCCGGCGCTTTGCGTGAGCGGGGTCCGGCGCGCGGGGCATCCTTGGCCTGCAGATCGGGGGGCACTAAGAAATCTTGACCCTTGGTAGACGCCCGGCTTCGAATCTGCTCGTGGATGACAATCTGCGGAATTACGGTTCCGGCGGGCAAGCCAAGCACCTCCGACGCCTTGTCCAAATCACGCATGCCCCAGGGCGATCGTCGCCAATGCGTGAGCGAGCAAAGTGATCTGTCGGGCGAAAGGGAAGGCCTGAGAACGGAATCGAATGCCGCGGCAGTGGCCTCCCAGTAGGTCCTGTGAGCCTCATGCAGCACTGAGGCTTGTGGTCCTGCCAGCCTTTCGTCGGCGGAACAGTCCCAGGGTGCGTTTTCGAGGTGCTTGGTGGAGAAAATGAGGTGGAAATGGAGTGACCGATTGCCCGTGAAAACGATGGTGTAGCCCCGGTATTCCTTGAAGGCACACAGCGCGCGATCCACCGCAGCGAACGGGGACTTGCCGAATTCGCCATCGCCACCCCTGGTCCAACTCAAGCTCTCTTCCATGTCCGCCGCGGTCAGACAGTGATACTCGATCGTCACCACCATGAAGCCGATGTTGGTTGCGCGGTGCTTTGGAGCCGGCAGCGTATCGGGGTCAAATCCTGCCGTGGTAAAACCCGCGGGGAGCGAGAGTGCGTTGGTGAAGAAGCAATGCGGGAAGGGGGCACTGGGAAAGTCTGTGGGACCTAGCAGGGACGAGTGGATCGGCAGCAGCCCCACCAGCCGCACATCGTCCGTGACAGGCACGTAGAACCCTCTGCTGGGGTCGTAGCAGTGGTCCAGGATGAGCCGGAGGAGAGCTGACCGGGATTCGGCTGCCTTCGTGCCCGGCCTCACCGCCTTCGTGATATTTCTGAGCTGCTGTCTCGATGCTGAAGAAAGCTGCGTGGTACCAAAATCGATTTCAAAACTCATGCTCACTCCAATTTGAAAATGCAAATATGGGTTACAATAACGAATGAGAATTGGCTCGCTTCGCTTCGCCGATGCTTCGCCGGGACGGTTTGGTGATCGGGTGGGTTTATGCGGTCAATATCGATCGCACCATGCCGACCAAAGCCCCCCTCTCAAGCCTCTTCCTAATAAAATATAAGGAGCAATCAGTGGGGGGGGTCTGTGGAATGTTACGCGTTTCCCGCCACCGGCACAAGCACGCGACCCAATTTTCGGAGCTCGTGCAAGAATTTTTTGCGTCAGTGATACGGTCCGGTCGTGTGCGGTGAGCCCGTCATCGCCGCTCACGTGACCTGTCTGAGGCTGAGTGGATGAGTCTGGTTCACTCTCACCCTGACCTCCCTAGTGTGCGCAGGACTTCCACCCGCGCGTCACACCCCTGTCACACCCGAGGGCCGTTTCTGATGGATTGCGCAGGTCGACGGGCAATATTCAGATTCGTCAACAGCTGGAATTTCAGGGATATCAATGCGCCGTGCCAGCACCCGTAGCTGAGTTGGATAGAGCGTTGCCCTCCGAAGGCAGAGGTCACAGGTTCGAATCCTTTCGGGTGCGCCACTCGCATAATGAAATTGCCAAGAAATGGCGTATTGTCTTATTCACCCAAGCTTCAGGGTAGGAAGCTAACCCGCAAAGGAGACGATGACATGAGGAAGTTTATGATGGTGGCAGCGGCCGCGGCGATCGCGCTCGTTGGTTTGTCGGCCAACATGTGCGGCGAGCAGAAGCCGGCCGAGCAGCCCAACTCCGCCTGAGACGCAGCCGACCCAGCCTGAGACGCCGCCGGCGCCGCCCGCGCAGTAGCCGCACGCACCGAGAGCGCTGATTTAGGGCTGGTACCGCCTGGCTTGCCGGGCCATGCACCGCCCTATTTCAGCGCCTCGGCGGCCTCCAACACTTCCTCGGCGTGGCCGGGGACCTTCACCTTTCGCCAGAGCTTGCGGATCACGCCTTTGCCGTCGATGAGGAAGGTCGACCGCTCGATGCCCATGTACTTTCTGCCGTACATGCTCTTCTCGACCCACACGCCATAGGCTTGGCAGACCTTGCCATCCTCGTCTGAGGCGAGCGGGAAGGGGAGCTTGAACTTCGCCTTGAACTTGTCGTGGCTCGCGACGGAATCCCGCGAGATGCCTATCACGGCGGCCTTCGCCTTGCCGAATTCCGGCAACTGTCGCGGAAGGCGCAAGCCTCGCGCCGTGCAGCCCGACGTGTCGTCCTTGGGATAGAAATAAAGGACGACCGCCTTACCCTTGAAGTCCTTGAGCGCGACCTTGCTGCCGCCGTCGGCCAGCAGGCTGAAATCCGGCGCCTTGTTCTCCCACCTCCAACTCATCTGCTCTCCCTTCCGTGTTTAAGCCAGTCGAGCGGCTATCCCATATGGCGGTTTACAATGCCCAAGAGGTACTGTGACAATTTGAATCTCAAGCTTGCTCATAGTGGCTCAAGCGAAAAGGGATGTAAAAATGCAGCATCTAGCGATACGGAGCGATTGCGCTATGAGCATGATGCCCTTCATATGCGGTGTATTGGCCGGCAGTCTGTCTGATTGCTATTTCAGAGTAGGCGCCGTGCGGATGGAAACGCTTACGCCGGTCGACAGTTCAAGCATATCAGTATGAGCAAATTTCGCAACAATGCGCAATTTGAAGAGACCTATCTAGAAGATCCAGGCTCAGGGCGAGTTTTCGTTCATTCATGCAGACATCGAGTGCCTAGCGTATCTGGCTGAGCCGCCCAGGAATTACGAAGTGCAAGTCGAAGTGCTGATTGCGGTCGTTCTGGGGAGAAGAAAGAGCATCCGGAGTCGCGCCAGGAGAAGCTCAATCGGCGTGCCGCAAGCAATCGTACTGATCTCACGCGAAGCTGAGGCGCGTACTCGATCCGCTGACGATAGCCGGTGTGTACCGCCTCGCTTCAGCGTCGTCACCGCGCGCGCTCGATGTTGCCGGTAGACCGTGTCGGTGTTCGACGGCAAACCAGTGCTCGGTTGCTGGCCCAGAGCGACTGCGATGTGGAAATGCGGAGGACGCCGACCCGCCTGTAGGCGCGGACCCATGCGGTTTACGACGTGCGATTCGTGCCGATCTGCGGGTATCGACCTTGTATTCCGGCATCGTATTCATGACGTCAGTCCGACAAGATCGAGGTTGAGCTTCCCATACCGCGAGCCAATCTCTATTTTCCTTACCGGATCAGCTCGGTCCCGACGACGTGGAGCAGCGGCGTGATCATCGCTGAAAGCGATGAGCGAGTCCCGGATGAGCACTCTTTGGACCCATTCAGGACTTAGTCATCCTGATATGCGGAATTGTGTTCTCCTCGAACGGCTTGCCCGCCGACGACATAGCCCATGCGCCGCGTAGAACCCTTCGATGCCAATTCTGGCGTTGAGCGTCATGAGCTGGAATCCCGAGCTCCGGCCCCAGCCCTCCGCATGCACGAGAAGCTGCTTGCCGATGCTTCTGCGCTGCCGGTCCTGCGCCACGGCCATCTGCTTGAGCTGGAGGAAGCGCTTCGCCGAGCGGCTTCAACGACACCGAGCCGACCACGCGGCCCTGCCAGAGTGCGCAGAAATGCTGGCGCGTTTCGTCGTCGGCAAGCTCGTCGGCGGAGATCGTACAGCCCGAGCGGCCGCCGCAGATCGCTTCGCGGAGCGCTAGCGCCTGCCGGTAAAGGTCCGAGCCGAGCGGCGCTTCGAAGATCACGATGTGGAGATCTTCCAATACCTGTCCTTCATGGTGACTGAGTAAGCTGCTCGACCATGCCCCAGATCGCCTTTATCTGCGGGGCATCCTTGCCGAGATAGTCGAGCCCGGTATAGCCCCACCAATCCCAGCAGCCATTCGGATTGATCGTGCTCGGCCTTCACTTGCGGGAACAGGACCACGAGCCGGTTGGTATCGGCGATCTCGGCAAAGCCGCTATCCTTGACGAAGGTGTCGCCCACCGCCTCTCGCGACTGCTCGCAGCCATGCAGCGCGATATGCACCCGGCAGCCGGGCTGCTCCGAACAGCTTTGCGGGACATAGACCACGCCCTCGTCGGCAAACCCGTCTCCCGGCTCGGAGAAGGCGCCTTGGTCGAACAGGATGAACTTGCCCGAAGGCGCGGCCGTCGCCTCGGCCGAGCGGCCCATAGATCCAGGAGAGGATCGCCTTGGCCTGGGCATAGCCGCAATTCGATACATAGGGCGTGTCGGAGACGCCGCACGCCACGCCGCCGCCTTGCGCCGTGATCAGAGCGTGGCCGCCATCGCCCTCGACCAGCGTGGTATTGGCATCGGCAACGCCCGACCTCCTTGTAGAAGCGCTTCGCCGCCTGCACTACCGCGAGCTTGACGGTGTCATCCTCCTTGCCGGAGAAGAGATAGACGTTGTCGGCGGCGAGCCCCGCGATCGGGTCGATGGCGCCGTCCTCGGCCAATTCCTTGGCGCGCTCCGCCGATCTCACCGGGTCGGGCTCGCCCAAACTCGTCTTCATGCATTGGTAAAGCGCCTGCGTGCCGTTCTGCGCCACGGCGGTCGGCCAGAACGGGAAGATGCGGCTGGCCGGGCTCTCGGCGCAGGCATAAGGCCCGCCGGCGACGATCCCGGCGCCGACGATGTCCTTGGCGTGCGCCACCTGGATCTGTCCCGCCATGTAGGCGCCGGAGGAAAGCCCCGAGACGGAGGTCGCGGCAAGGTCGGCGCCGAGCTTCGGCAGCTCCTCTGCCGCGCGCGTCTCGGTCGCGAGCGCCGCTGGCAGCCGAGCCACGCAGCGAGCGCAAACACGCTGACGAGGCGACGAGCGCTCTTGGTCGTGCTCCGATCCTCTTCGCGCGCCGCTTTGTGACAGCGTCGCCCCGACGCCTGCGACAGCCGAACCGTTCCCGGACGAAAGCGCTATGGAAACTTTTTTGAGGTCATTCTGCCTCATGAGACCAAAAGCCTCTTGCATCGCCTCGAACGCGGGTGTAAATAGCGCGTCGTTTAGACTTGAACATCTGCTGGTTGGGGAGGACGCCATGTCCAGTGACGCCCTCTTCCAATTGGGGATGGACTTGGATCATGGTTCAAGCACCGCCCAAACGGAAGAAAAGCTTTCCCGGCGCCTTGCTCCTTCGCGGGAGGAAGAGCGCAAGGACTTTTTTTGTGAGCGGGATGGGGTCGCCTACGCGGGCACTCATCTCATCATTGATCTCGTTCGGGCCGAGCGCCTCGACGACCTAGACCACATCGAGCATACGCTCAGACGATGTGTGGAGGTCGCTGGCGCCACGCTCCTGCACATCCATCTGCACCACTTCACGCCGAATGGTGGGGTGTCGGGGGTCGCGGTTCTCGCCAAGTCGCATATCTCGATCCATAGCTGGCCGGAATATGGCTACGCCGCGCTCGATATCTTCATGTGCGGCCAGACCAATCCGAGAGCGGCCATCGACGTCTTGAAGGAGGCTTTCTCGCCTCGCAGGGTGGTGGTCAAGGAGCAGATGCGCGGCAAGGAAATGAACCGATGGAACGCTGGGTCGAAGAGACGCTCCACCGTGGCTTCCGTGTCCGTCTGAAGGCTGACAACGTCCTTTTCGACAGCGAGACCGAGCATCAGCGACTGATCATCTTCGAGAACTCCGACTTTGGTCGGGTGATGATGCTCGACAGCATCGTCCAGCTCACGACCAAGGACGAGTTCGTCTATCACGAGATGATGAGCCCACGTGCCGCTCTTCGCCCATGGCAAAGCGAAGACGGCGCTGATCGTCGGCGGCGGCGATGGCGGCGTGCTGCGCGAGGTGCTCAAGCATCCGGAGATCGAGCAGGCGACGCTGTGCGAGATCGACCGCGGCGTGATCGATCTCTCCGCCAGTTCTTCCCGGGCGTCTCCGCCGGCGCCTACGACGACGATCCCAGAACCAAGATCGTCATCGCCGACGGCACCAAATTCGTGGCCGGGACCGATGATCGCTTTGACGTGATCATGATCGATTCCACCGATCCGGTTGGCCCCGGCGCCGTGCTGTTCACCCGCGAGTTCTATGCCGGCTGCGCCCGCTGCCTCAAGCCGGGGGGCCTGCTGGTGACGCAGAACGGGCTTCAGCCTTCCTCCAGGCTTCCGAGCTACAGCAGAGTGTGGGCTTCTTCCGCGAGCTGTTCGAGCGACGCCTTCGCCTATCTCGCTACCACGCCGACCTATTTCGGCGGCCCCATGTCCTATGGCTGGGCCACCGATAACCCCAAGCTTCGCCACCATCGCCGCAAGAAGATCCAGCGGCGCTACGCGAAGGCGGGCGCCTTCCCCACGCGCTATTGGACGCCCGACGTCCACGTCGCCGCCTTCGCGCTGCCCGACCTATGTGCGGGGAGCTGGTCGAAGAAGCTCAGAGGCGCTCCAGCTTCGGCAGGAGACCCGCCCAGCAGCGGCCGGCAATAGGCGTAGAACGCTGCGCTCACGTCGTTTGCTCCAGGAGATGAACTCGGCCGGCACGTGCCGCGTGCGGCGCGCCACAGCGGAAAGACGCTGCCCGGGCGCATTCGCTTTCTATAGGCATCGGGCGCGTTGGACGTGCGGAGGATGATCACCGGGCAGCTTGTCTCGCCTCCTCCGGCCAACTCCGCGGCGTAGCGGCCTACGGCGCGCGCCTCCTCGACTCGACCGGCGAGGCCTGCGGCCAGCAGCGCTGCAGATAGCCGAACGTGTCCGCGCGCACGCGCAGCGCCTTGCCGCCTCGGCGTGAGCCCCGTCTTGACCATCCGCCAGCCCGTCGCCGAGCGCGCCCGAGCCCGAGAGCTGCACGTTGCCGTGCGCGTCGCCCTCGCCGGCCCGCGATCAGCTTCGGCCCGATCTCCGCGCCCGTCGCGTCGTGGATGCCTTCGCTCACGGCGATCAGGCAGCGCCCGTGCTTCGCGTAGACGCCTCGACGTCGGCGAGGAAGCGTCGGTCGAGAACGGCGCCTCGGGCACGTAGATCAGGTGCGGCGCCGGCCGGTCGGCTGGCGCGCCCGTCGGGCGCACGTGCCACGCGCGAGCGCCGCCGCCGCGGTCAGGAAGCCCGCGTTGCGGCCCATCATGACGTCGATCTTGATGCCGCGGAGGCTGCGTTGTCGAGGGTGTCGCCCATGAGCGCCGGCGCGACGTACCTCGCCGCCGACGGGTAGCCGGGCGTGTGGTCGTTCACGAGCAGGTCGTTGTCGATCGTCTTGGGCACGTGGAAGCAGCGGAGCTCGTAGCCCGCGGCGGCGCCTTCTCGCTCACGATGTGGCGGTCTCGGCCGAGTCGTTGCCGCCGATGTAGAAGAACTAGCGGATGTCGTTCGGCGGCAGCCGTCGAGATCTTCTCGCAATAGGCGTCGTCAGGCTTGTCGCGGGTCGAGCCGAGCGCAGAGGAGGGCGTTCGCGGCGACCGCCTCGAGCTTCGCCTTGTCGATCTGCGGTGAGATCGAGCAGGCCCTCGGCGCCGGGCTTCACCAGCCCGCGCACGCCGTGCCGCATGCCGAAGATGCGCTCCGACCTTGCCCGATGCCGCGAGCCCGGCGCGCAGCCCTTCGATCACGCCCGCGAGCGACTGATTGATGACGGCGGTCGGGCCGCCGGACTGGCCGATCACCGCATTTCCGGAAAGAAGATCGGACACTGACGCTCACCCCCTCTGGCTGTGGCGCGCGAGAATGCCCCGGAGCGTTACGCGCTGGCAA
>CAWEWH010000006.1:0-180806 GCA_963812775.1 uncultured Alphaproteobacteria bacterium | reverse complement strand
AGAGGTTCTCGTTCTGTTCGGAAGGGTGCGTTTATGAGCCACTAGGGTTGTCGGATCGACGTTGATTGCATGACTTTCGCTAAAGCGGACAGCGGTCCAGGCTAAACCGTTGATATTATTCAGATTGCTCCAACATCGACGTATATCGTTTGGTATATGGCCGCGCCATCTGGAGCAATATAGCGATGAGGCGCTGTCGGACGAGTTGTGTGAGGGCAAAACAATGAAACAGGTGTTGGCTGCAGCGGTGCTATTGTGCGGGCTCCTAACAGCCTCAACTGTGGTCCAGGCCCAGACGATCATCAATGCCTACGAGCTGAACCTCGTGGCGACTGCCCCCGCCAGTTACAACGGCAACGGCACGCAGATCAATTTCCCTGGTAGTGGTCAAGGAGACGCCAGGATCGAATTGACCCTCCTCGCCGGGAACTATACCTTAAACGTAAGCGGAGCAACGAACGCCAATTCGCGTTTCAGCATTTCGTTCGGTTCCTTGCTGATTGCGGCAGCCGCCGATCTTCAGGGAAACGGGAACGACATTCAAAGTTTTTCCTTTGTCCTCAACGCGAATACAACGGCAACTTTGCTGTTCACGCCGGTTGTGAGCCCGGGTGCAAATTTCGAGGGCCATCTCGACGCCCTACAAGCCGCCGTCCCAGGTCCTGTCGCCGGCGCCGGCATACCTGCTCTTCTCTGCCTCATAGGCGTTTTGGCTTGGAGACGCGGGCGGCAGAAACTCAAGATTTCAGCCAAGTAGGTTTCCGTCTAAGGCCCAAACCCTGGCACGGGCATTGCGCCGAGCAAGAACCCGCAAGCTTCGGCGCGAGCCTTCTCTTCAAGAGCGTCCCGTATCCCCATATATCTTTCGATCTATTGCTCCTGCATGCCGACTCGCTTACTTCGCGTGCAGAGGGGGATTTATCCATGAAGCATATGCTTGGCGCGCTACTAGCACTTGCCTTTTTTGCAGCACCGGCTGCGGCACAGACCATCATCCCGTTGAACACCTTGACCCTGAACTCAGGGGCAAACTTCAGTGGCGGCGTGATCAACTTCACAGCTTTTGGCGGCACCGCCACGACAACGACATTGGCATCGCTGCTGACCGTAGGCACGAATTATACGATTGAAGTTACCGGAACCGACGGAACGGGCAATCGACACTTTGACGTCACTTATCCAGCGCAAGGGGTTGTCGCACTCGATTTCGGTGGAGGGGCGACGCTACAATTTCTGATCCAGGGGGCGGAAGCGGGCGGCCAAGCCGTCTTCACCTACAGCGGTAACGGCGATTTCCAGGCTGCCACCATTACCAGGATCGCAATAGTCGGCTTGGCGGTGCCTGCCCCGCTAGCAGGGGCTGGAGTGCCCGGACTGCTCGCCATTGCGGCAGCGTGGTATTACTGGCGCCGCCGTTGGCCCAGAGCCGCCTAGCCGGTCTTTCCTGGCGGGGGCCTTGCCGCCCCGCCGGAACGAGGTGGCCTAAGTTTCCACGCTAAAAATCAATCACAGCGGGGCAGCGGGTGGTCCGCCGAGATCGCCCGTGCCGGGCCCACCTTTGCAAGTGTCGGCTGACAATGGCCGTGCGGAGCAACCAATCAGCGATTCGCATCGAAGTACCACTGCAGCTTCGCAGCTCGTGAGAGCCCACAATCGGCCGCTCCAATGTTCGCAAACAGTGGCCACGCCGCTGGGCGAGTTGGTCATACTTAACGACTGCAGGTCTTCTTCTTGCAGGCTTTGCCGCTTTGTGCTTCGGCGCGGAACGCTTAATAGCCCGTTTCTTACGACCTTTGCCCGAGACCTTCTCGCCCTTCCTCCGTGGGCCGCGCGCGCCAATAGCGAAATCCTCCAGGTCCGCGCCCCCCTTGATCGCTGCAGACAGCCAACGGGGCTTCATTCCACGGCCGGACCATGTCTCGCCATTTTCGCTTCGGTATTTCGGAGGAACACGGCGGCCCTTTAGCTTGCTGCGACCATCGGACTTGGCTTTGGATTTACGGCCCCGTTTGCTTTCTCCACCGAAGAAATTGCTTAGGGCATCGAGCCTCTGCTCGAGCTCTCTTCGAGCACTTGGGGCACGCTTCTTAAGCAATTCGTCGATGCTTGCGCGTGCGGACATGAGGGCGTCGACAGTCATTTTAGAAAAATTCGGCATTTTCATTTGGAGCCTCCCCTGATCGAATGGACCCGCCTACTACAACTCTGAGGAATGTAAATAGAGAACGGCTCGTGAGCCGACGTTTTGAACACGTATCCTCTGTTCAGCGTTTTCTCTGATGAAGTGAATTGATGACTTTTGGTGGGTCAGGTCAAGACGTAAGCTCCAACGTTCGGTAGCTGGATCGCAAACGCGAGCTGCTATCGAACGGCAGCACAATGGTAGTATCCTTTTTTGGCAAAGGGCGATTCGTTTCAAGAGAGCGTGGGCGATCTATCGGCCGAGGGCCCCACATTACGAGGAGCCGAACGAGCATGGGACTTCTAGCCGATCAAAAGGCCTTCGGCATCATGATATCATGCTCAACGAAGGCGATCTCCCGTTGTTGAAGGGGTGCTTAGCAAGCATTCGCCAGAGCCTGCCGCCCCACCCGATCTGTCTTGTCACCCACGGAACGTTCGCAACAAACGAGTTACGCGACTTGTATGGTGTTACAGTTCTACCAGAGAACGAGGTAGATTCACGCTTACGCACGTATAGCTACGGTTATGGTCTTACAAAGATGGTTTCGTTTTGGCATTCGCCATTCGAGTACTTCCTGACACCTTGATGCCGATACTGTGTGCTGGGGCATTTTCTAAAGAGTGTGCCCTGGCAGGAGATACACCCTAATATACAACGAGCCGCACGAGATTATCACGCCCTTTATTCAGAAGACGCAATATTTCGACCCAGAAAAGATTACTCTGCCGAACTGTTGACATTCGCTTGGCAGCAGCAGCCCTACTTCAACTCAGGCGTCTTCACAGCGAAACGCGGTATTTTTGATCTTGAGGAATACTTAACCTGCTACTCTTCCAGCGCAGAGTGCCGGGAGCGTTTTTCGCCGATCAAGGCATCCTGAACTTCATGACTTTTCGCCGAATTTCGAAAGGAAGTCTGAAGGCGCGTGCATGGCCCTTTCAGGCAGTCGTTCCAGTAATTCCTCAGAATGAGCTAGAGCGCCGGTTCTCGTTCAAGAACGGGTGCCCGGTGGTCGTTGAGACGGACCTTAGGCTCATTCATTGGGCGGGAGCCAAGCCGCTTCTCACGCAGAGGGCCTCATTTGCCGAGCCAATGACCCACTTTCGTCTCAAGCATCTCCGGCTTTCTAAGTCCGCTCGCCACTCACTTGGCAGGGCGGGCCTTATGGCTGAAGAGTTTCAGCTACGTCTTACCGCCCGGCATGGCGGCAGCATGCTGCGGGCCCTACGCTCCAAGGTGCGATGGCTCATCAGTCGAGCTCGCCCCATTGCGTTTCGCGGATTAGGTGACGGCCCCAGCCGCCCCTTCTAAGTAGGACGCTGCTTTTTACGCGCTATCACGATTCGGTTTCATATAGAGCCAGTGCATAGGTTCGGGACGCCGCTCGCAGGTAATGAACCAACGCTCGGTTTCCCCCAATTGCCTGAGCATGGGATGATCATGCGGATTACGGGCGCCTTGTCTAATCGTTTGGATGGTATGGGTCGCCGCGAATGATGTAGTTAAGCGCGGGGTAATGGAGCGGTCGAGGAAATCGTGACACTCAACAATTAGGGTTGCTTGGGGGAGAGGCTAGCGCAAGCCGCTAGAAGAAGTTCGATCTCTGCGCCTTCGCAATCGATGACCAAGAATGGACGTTGCGTATCCCTCAGGAGCAACGAGAGCACGTCTGACGTACATTCTCCGTGGATTTTGATTTTATCGACAACCTTGTTCAAGGAGGCATTATGAGCGGCAGTTCGTTGGGGATTCCAAGAGATCAAATGCGTGAACGATTGCACTAGGAACAAGCCGGGAAAGCCCTACGGCGTAGTAACCTTCCGCGCATCCGACGTTGACGATCACGTCAGGGCAGCGAGAAACCGTCTCGGAAATTGCTGAACGCAAGTCGCTTTCATAGAGCCCTAGGAGTTTAGAGCCATAATCGCCCCAGGATGGGTCTCCCTGGAAAATCATGCCCGAAAACGGTCCCGCTTGGATGACGTTGCCGGTCTTCAACCGAATTTTATGGGTCAGCGCTCGTAACTGCTCGTCGTAGAGCTCCCAAAAAATGCCAGTTCCTCGCAGGACGCGGAGGGCACGCCGGACTCGAATTGGCAGCCGCCGAACAAATGTTGTGAAACGAACCGACTCACCATGTTTTTGGCCTTTTACTCTCTTATCTAGCTTCCGCCACCTTGAAGGTCGCGCTGCAACGCGCTCTAACCGACATCTAGGCGTAATGATCCAGATGACAACGAGCGGCGACACAGGAGGCCAGTGCCTTCCGAGAGCAATGCTTGGCCGAGGGATCAAGGGATCTCAACGTCGGGCGAGCGGGACGCAGTGTTTAATGGCGAGGGAGTATGATCAGCACGACTTGCATCGCGGCGGCCCCCGGCCGAGATGTGTGCAGAATGGCACCTATCCACACAGGAAATCCGGCTTGTCAGTCACGCTTGGAAACTTCGACACGAAGCACTCCGCCGGCCGTCTACAGTCTTCTTGAACTTGTCAGAACGGCCGAAGGGAAGGGGGCGGCGCCTGCGATGCAGTCCGGTCTCACCCGCGAGGCGCTTGCCTTGGCGATGAGCTTTTGGTCGAGTGCAGTTTTGATAGCGTTGCAGGGCATACAGAGCGGTCGGATGTTGCTGGCGTCGCCTTTGCCACCGAGTTCGAGCGCAAATGAGGTGGTCGTAGACGAATTCGCGGCGGGAGCGCAAGGGCGCGTTACAGCCCCCGCACCAAACGAAGCGGCGCAGCAACTCGAGTTCCCGCTTTGTCGTAATGGGTTGCCGCTCGGCGATCTGGATTTTCATCCAGGCATGTTCAGAAGACGGAAGGCCTTTAGTATGGCCAGGTCAGCCACCGTTGGGATTGGTGTGCTTCGGCGAGTGTGGCTCGAGACCGTTCGGAGACGGCCTCGTGGCAGTAGACGCCGCGCGAGCCTCTTCCATAAGGTTCCTTTCCGAGGCTGAGGGGGTGAGCGCCGGCTTGGAGACAATGGGCGGTAACGTGTGGTCACCGCTTGATGGGCGGATGACCGGTGCCACGCGCGCTCGGGATTCCGAGCCGTTCTTGTCCCGGCGCCTCCCACATGCGCGTTCGCCGCTTGGGGATGCGCCATCGTTGTCCTCATCGGCCGCCACGCCCAGCAGGCGCATAGCGCTTAGCGTAGGTCAGCGCGCTGCTCCTGGGCTGCTGATCAACATAAGTAGCGCAGACCGGATACTCGCACTCGATCCACCGGCCTGATACATGCAACAGCCTGGTTCTGATAAAGACATGCCAGACTTCGACATACGTAGGCGCTCCCGCGATTTCTGACCATCCCCTGTCAAACATAGTCTCGAGACCTTGAGAGAGAGGGAAGGGGGGGTAGGGTCGGTCTGAGTCCGGCTTTTGAGCTCGGGAATTGATGCAGCAAGACATTGAGCGGTTGTTCGCCGACTGCGCTGGAGATTGCGAGTTCTCCGAGTCCATCATGAAGCAAAATGATTGAACCTGCCCTCGTATGGTCCAGAATGAAACGAGACAGTTTGTTACCATTGGTCTCGTGCCACGGTGGCGCAACGTCCCACTTTACCAGGTACTCAATCCCGAGTTCGCGAAGCCATCTATGATCCCACCGAAACTTTCCATAAGGAGCGCGGAATGACTTGGGCCGAACACCGCAGATTTCCTGAAACAGTTTTTGGCTACGACGCAAATCATCTCGCACGCGCCACGGACTTAGGCCGTACATATGCGGATGCATCATTGAGTGATTGCCAATTTCGTGTCCCGCCGCAACCACCGTGCGCAACACATCAGGAAATCGCGACGCTTCTCTCCCGATGCAGAAAAAAGTTGCCTTGACCCCGTGAGATCGAGCTCATCAAGTAGCCGAGGCGTAGAGCGTGGATTCGGTGTATCGTCGAACGTCAGCGCAATTTGGCGCGAAGCGCCATTGAATCGCTTGATAACCCCGCAGCCAGCAGACATTAAGTCCTCAAAGTCTTTTCCGATTGTACGCGTTCCGATAGCTGTAATAACGCGCTGTGCGAACTGAGCGAGTGCCATAAACGCAGCCTAGCAGTCCGACACAAGCCAAACTAGCTGTGCCTGCCGAGCCCCCTGTCGTCCGTCTTAACCACGGTCGCGATGGCTGAACCGCTTTCAAACCGGGCAAATCTCGGAGATTTGTAGGTTCTCCAGCGCATGCCCTTCGGCTTCGGAGGTAATTCCCATTCATCAAAAGTAGATCGGAGATTAACCGCCGCTTAATCTTATCTTGCCTGCCAATCGCGATCCGGCCGACTATGAATTGTGATGAATACGCGACCTTGCGGCCCCACGTCGGTCGGGCGCAAAACATCATCGCGCCCAGCACGCAAAGGAAGCTCAGCTAGGCGCTGTTGGCAGCGGCAGGGGCAATCTCAACCGACCCGCCGGAATCGTCCACGCTCGATCAGCTTTCGCTGGGCGCGACCTTCCAGTTTTTTCATTTGAGACGCGGTCTCGGCGGTGGGCACTCGCGGCAAAAAGCTTAGCAAGTGAGTGGGAACGTTTGCTGGTTCACCGATCCGCAACAGTCTGAAATCATTGATTGGGACAGCCCGCCGCCGCGTTACACCACGGCCGCGGCTCCGATCAGTCCGGCTCTGAGACTGCTACCCGGCGCAAACGGCGACCATCTATGGTCTGCTTGTATTTGTCAGAACGGCCGAAGGGGAGGGGGCGGCGCCTTCGACCTTTTCCAGTTTCGCCTGCAAGTCGCTTGGCTTTTGCGATCAGCTTTTGATCGAGGGCGGTCTTGATAGCATTGCAGCGGATGCACAACGGCCGGAGATTGCTGGCTTCTTCCTTCCCGCCGAGCTCCAACGCAATGAGATGATCGTAGACATAGTCCTCGCGCGAGGTCAGGAGAGCTTTGCAGCTGCCGCACCACACGAATTGGCGCAGCAATTCCAACTCGCGTTTCGCGGAAACAGGACGGCGCTCTGAGATTTCGATTTTCACGCGCGCCGGCGATGGGACACGAAAGGCCTTTGCTTTCGGCACGTCAGCGTCCCTCATTGGAATCGGCCTGCTTCGGCGAGTTCGAGCTCCCGTCCGTTACCGCGCCCCTCAGGGCCAGCAGCGGTACTCCTTCCGCTTGGCCGAGGCGTCGCCGGCGGCTTCGATACCATGGGCGGTAAGTTCCCTCCGCTTGTGGGGCGGATCACCGGCTTTGTATGAATGCGCGACCCCTTGCTTGAACCATTCCGGCGATTGCCGACTGCCGGACGGGATCCGACGCGGGCTCCCTCCGTCGCGGTCGTGGCGCCATCGTTGTCCTCATCGGCCGCCACGCCCAGCAAGGCACATAGCGCATAGCGCTTGGCGTAGGTGAGCGCGCTGCCCATGCGCTGCTGATCAACATGAGTAGCGCAGACCGGATACTCGCACTCGATCCACTGGCCTGACACATGCAACAGCCTGGTTCGGATAAAGACCATGCCAGCCTCGACATACGTTGGCTGGAGCACAGCAAGTTTGTGCTTGGAGAGGATGGGCAGCACACTTCTGAGCACGTCCGCGAGATCGGCGTACTTGTATTCGCGAAACGCGTGCGCCTCGTCGCGGCCCCAGTCTCTGACCTTGGCCGTCTTGGTCTTCTCAACTATTGGGAACTCACCCTGCGCTTGTGACAGCGCCGCAGCGAGATCGTTGATCGCTACTGAGGATGTCATAACGACATGCCAGCTCATGCAGCTCTCTTCTTCAGAACCTTATCCATATCGAAGAGCCGCCGCATCATCTTGAAGGCCTCCCAAGCATCATCGAGGTTCGGAAAGTAGTGATGCGAGAAATCACCATTCTCTTTGGAGAAGCGGCAAAGATGGAATTCCGCCCGAGATTGGATGATCAGGGAAGTTCTCTTCCCACAGAGCTCGGTAGGCGGCGAGTTGGATGAGATAGTCGGAATAGACCGCGTTAGAAGTCTTCCAGTCGATGAGCGCGAGGTTGCCATCGAACTCGCCGATTGCATCGAGAGTGCCGCCGAACTCATGCGCGGTACTGACCAGTGCCACCTCGCTGTGCCGGAACTCTATGCGCGTCATCCGCTCCCAGGTGAGGTATGCGTCAAAGCCCGCGCGGGCCCTCTCGATCAACTCCTGATCGACTGGAAGCGGCGGCTTCCAGGGCTGGGCACGGAGCCTCGCCTCGACCATCTGATGTGCCAGGCTACCGGCTGCCGCAGCCCTATCCCTGCTCTCTCGGTAGTCGCGGCCCTCGATCCCTTCGCTCCACGCCCAGTGGATGAGGGCTCCGGAGTCCTTGAATCGTGACATTATGGTGGTCACTGAAGGCAAGCGTTTTCCTGACTTGCCCCTGTAGATTGTAGCGACCATGAAAGCTCCACCGGCTGAGCATCCAACAACCATATGGTATATGGCATACCATATGGGCTGTCAACGGTCTCGGTGTGGGCCGTCCGTGAAGCCTCTCATTAGCGCTCAAATCCGAGCCGCCCGAGCGCTCCTACGGTGGAGCGCTGAAGATTTGGCGCAAGCATCGGGCGTTGGAGTAGCCACGATCCGCCGAGCAGAGTTGTCTGGGGGAGCAACATCGATGACAGCTCCGAACGACACTGCTGTTCGCAGGGCTCTGGAGTCTAGCTGGAGTGGAGTTCATCGACGCCAATGGCGGTGGCCCCGGAGTGCGATTGCGCAGCTCTTAGGAAGCTTCTGTAAGCTTCCGCAGAGCGGACAGCCGTGCAAAGTCGCTCGGCGCGCACACATAGCGCGGCGACGATTTCGGCCCAATGATGCGAAGAGCGGGAGCGCCGGCGGCTCGCCACGCGTTGCTGGGGACTGGGCGCGTGCAACATGCGCGCCAGCCCGGGGCATCCGTCAACTCCACCGCGACAGGATGGGCACCGTTCCGTCCCGGATATCGTTTGAACGATTTTCGGTCACGAACCAATTTCCGTTCAGATGAACGATTTTCGTTCACACGAGCAATTTTCGTTCAGACGAACGATCTTCGTTCAGGTGAACGATCTTTGTTCAGGTGAACGATCTTCGTTCAGGTGAACGATCTTCGTTCAGGTGAACGATCTTCGTTCAAACGAACGATCTTCGTTCAACGATTTTCCATTCCCCAAAGTGTTTCGCTAGGCAAAGGGGATTTGCAGGAGTCAACGATCCTCAGTATGTAGCGTTTTTCGCTCGAGTATCAGTATGTAGCGATTTTCGCTCGACTAGATTAAACCACAGAATAACCATCGAGCGTTTTTTGCGGGACAAACCAATATCTGTGCGTCCTGGAATTGGCAGAACGAACCCATAGTTCGTCGAGTATGATTGATATTGCGCAAGTATCTTCGATGTGTCTTATTAGAAAGACAGTCTTGATTCGGGGTCCGAAGATGAAGAGCGTAAAACCCGCACGTTCCTCCGGCGAAGAAAGCGCCGCGGCCGAGATTGTCCCCGCAGAAGTTAGGCGCCTACTCGGCGAGCCTCTGCTCTATCCGGGCGAGAGCGTGGAAGAGTTTTATGAAATGTTGGCTCAAGTCGCAGCCTGGCTAAAGCCCAAGGGCATCGAGTGGATTTGGGTCTGGGAATTCACGAACCTCACCGTCGAGATTTGGCGCCTGCGGCGGTTGAAAGCAGCTTGGTTTTGGCGAGAGCAGGATCGGTCACTCAACGCGGCTCTTGATGCAGACCACAAATTTGAGCCGCAGGCATCAGGGTATTTGTACGAGGAATTTGCCCAGCAAGCGAGACGCATCCGTCAGGAACTTCGGCAAAAAGCCAGATCCGCGTTCGACGCTCAGCCGTTCAAGCCAGAAATAATTCTGGCGACAACGCTCAACCAACATCACGACTTCCTGGATCGCATCGACGATCGAATTGAGAAGTCGAGTTTGCGATGCGACGTCGCTCTGCGCGAACTAGAGCGAAGTCGAGACAAGGCGGCAGAACGCTTGAAGCGCAGACCGAACGTTGAAGACCTGGAGCTGGTCACAAAATGACCTCCGAGCGCAAGCGAGCTGCCAATCGCGTCAACGCCAAACGCAGTACTGGGCCAAGAAGTGTAGCTGGCAGGTTGCGTTCAAAAATGAACGCTTTGCAGCACGGACTTGCACGGCCACTCGGGCCAGAGTTCGAACAACCGGTTTCAGAATTGGCGGCGTCGATCTCCGCAGCGGGGTCTGAGGATTTGTTAAGGCAGGTTGCTCAGGCATTCTTTGAGCTCAAGAGAGTTCGCATGGTTGAAGCGACCTTGCTGGAGCACTACCTGCACTCGCGCCCAGAAGCGTCGCCGCCTTCAGCCAAGTCTGCTGAGCTCTCAGTTGGTAGCGTCCGGGGTAGGGACCCGTTGCGAGGCGACCAGCTTGTCAAGATTGGTCGTTACGAACGCCGCGCGCGATCTCGGCTTAAGTTCGCCATGCGCGCCTTGGCATCGGTCAAAGAAAGCTAGCGTAGAGGAGACCTGAATTTGAGCCGGCCAGCTTTCTCCCGCTCTTCCCAATCGTCATCTTCTGCCGGTGTGTTCCTGTTGTGCCAGTCATTTGGCCGCTTTGATCAGCGCACGGCTTCGCGCTTTGCGTGCGCGCCCTCGGCCCGCGGATCTTCTTCCATTCGCGACGCGGTAATGAACCGGCTGCCCTCTGCAAGCAGGTCCCACTGCTTCGCGATACCGATCCACTGCTTGGCCGTTTCTGGCTGTTGTGACTGCCTGATGGCAAGCAAGCGACAGTGTGCGGCCCGCTGCCGCATTTCCTTCTTCCGCATGGCGCATTCCCCAAGTCGCGGTGACCCCAGCTCGCACAGGCTCGATCCGAAAGCGCGAATGAGGTCCGATTGGGGCGGGGGTGGGGAATTTCGATGGTTGCAACCTTCCACAACCTCCCACAACCTTCCACAACCTTCCACAACCTTCCACAACCTTCCACAACCTTCCACAACCACCCTCGCGGTGTGCGGCACCGCACAGCGATTTCCCTCAAGCTTTAGTCAAATGCGCTTGGCGAGAGAAGAAAACTTCCCGTCCACGAAGGGCGAATGCCCCGAACCTTCACCACTCTTCGGGACCCTCGCCATGCGCCAGCACGTCACCTCAAATTATCGAAACATCATCAGACACTTAGCGCTCGTCGCAGCCGCGGCTGCCACGTCTCTTGGAATGGCTTTTTCGGCCGAAGCAGCCTCCGAAAGGCGCGTCGCCTTGGTGGTGGGCAATGCCGCCTACCAGGACGTGCCGGTCCTGGCCAATCCGGTGACTGACGCCAAGGCGGTTTCGGCCGCCCTCAAGCGGCTCGGCTTCGAAGTGGTCGAAGGCTACGATCTCAAGAACGACAGCATGCGTTCGACGCTCGGAGAGTTCGCCGCGAAGCTCGATGGCGCCAAGGCGGCGCTCGTGTATTTCGCGGGACACGGCGTGGCGGTCGGCGACGATAACTACATTCTGCCCACCGACGCCGTCCTGAAGAGCGAGACCGACCTCGATTTCCGCACCGTCAACGTCAACCTGGTGCTGCGCCAGATGCAGCGCGAGGAGCGCGTCAACGTGCTCATTCTCGACGCCTGCCGCGACAACCCATTTGCCAAGGAACTGGCGCGCTCGGTAGCCGCCAATTCACGGAACCGGACGCGCTCGATCAATATCAGCTCCGGTCTCGGCGCCATCGACACGCAGGCGACCTCCGGCATCCTGATCGCTTTTGCGACCGATCCGCGCTCGGTGGCGCTTGACGGAAGCTCCGGCGGCAACAGCCCCTTCACGTCGGCACTGCTACGTCACATGGAGACGCCCGGCGTGTCGATTTCCACCGTCATGGACCGCGTGCGCGAGGACGTGTGGAACGAGACCAGCAAGAAGCAGAAGCCCTGGGTCAACACTTCGATCATCGGCGAGTTCATGCTGAACCCATCGGCCAGCAAGGTCGCCTCTCTGCCGCCAGGCAACGACAAGGTCAGCGGCGACGTGATCCGTCAGCCGATTGGCCAGGGCCTCGACCGGGCGCAGATGGACGTGAAGATGTGGGAATTTGCCGAGAAGGCCAACACAGCCGAGGATTATCAAGTCTATCTCGACGCCTTTCCGACAGGTCAGTTCGCCCAGTTCGCCAAGAACCGCATCGCCAAGTTTAAGGCGGCGGCGGTGTCGGCCAGCAAGGGTGAGGCGAGCGAAGCCGAACTCAAAGAGATTGGCACGTCGAAGACCGAGAACTCTATCGGGCTTGACAGTGAAGCGCGGCGAGAGATCGGCATGCGGCTGAAGGCTCTCGGCTTCGAGCCCGGCGGCGTGAGCGGCAGATTTGGTCCTACCAACCGCCGCGCCATTGCCGCCTGGCAGACTTCTCGCCAGCTCCCCACCACCGGCTATCTCACCGCCGCACAGAAGCTGGCCCTGGAGACGCAGAGTGAGGAGGCCTACCAACTCGCTCTTGCGACGCCGAGCGAGCCCTCAGTGACGAGCCGCAATGTCAGCCGCCGCGGCAATGGCGGCGTCCGCTCCGGCGAAGTGTCAGAGGTGCCGGTCGTGCGCCAGCGCCGAGTGGTGCGCGGCCATGGCGGCGGCTTCAATGCCGGCCACGTCGGCACCGCGCTCGGTATCATGGGTGCGATGCGTGGCGGCGGCGGAATGCGGTTTGGTTTCTGACGGCCAACGGAGCGGGTTGACGCGGCGCAAGTATCGCCCACTAGGAGATCGTCCAGCGGACCCCCTTGAACTCCCCCGCCGCGCGGCGAGACGCGGCGGGGCTCGTTTTTCTACGCTTTTTTCCCAAGTATCCCATGCCCGACGGCGTGCACATTGCAAGAGCGCAAGCAAGTGGGGCATAGAAAGTATCTTGAGGGATCTTCTCGAACTTGTTCATGCGACCTAGACCGCCAAGCCGGTATGTTGCCGGATTATCTGGAGGCGCTCTTCGTTGCTCGTGCATCCCTCCAGTTTGCCCTCGAGTTCCAACAGCTTCCCCGCCACCAGCGTGCGGTACCAGTAGCCCTGAAGAAAATGAAAACGGTAGCCCCTCGAACCGTCGAGGAATCCAAGGCGGATGACATATCGATAGACGAAGAACAGAAGCGGCGCCACGCTCCCTCCGACGCCGTAGTAGAGCCTCTGTTTGAAACCTTGGGGAGCGCCCGCGTTGCTGTCTCCGACAGCCAAGAGGCCGTAGCGTCTGCTGAGGACATCGATCGCTTCGCGGCTGGCGTAGCCAATATGCTTCGCGGTCCATTCGGAGATGGACTTCTCATTGCGATGGAGCAGCATGCCCTTGGACCGGCGCGTCTCTCCCTTTGTGAGCACGATGTGCTCGTCCATCCAACGATTCTCGACAAGCGCTGCATCACGTCGCCACATTCGCATAAGGTACATTCTCCCACGCCCGCCGAAGCGGATCGGCTGACCGCAGAAATGATCCCTCAGCAAGAACTCCAGGCCGCATACCTGCGGCGGAAGACTGGGAACGGTCTCGATCAGCTCAGCGGCAAGCGTGACGTCCAACGCCTCGTCGGCGTCGACTTTCATGATCCACTCGGTGGAATTGGGCACCTGCGAGATCGCCCATGACAGTTGATCGGAGTGGCTCTTGAATTCTCGCTGCCTGACGATCGCGCCGAGCTCGCTCGCAATCCGCACCGTCGCGTCAGAGGAGAACGAATCCACGACGAGGATCTCTGACACAACGCCACGCAGCGACCGTATGCACCTCTCGATGTGAATCTCTTCGTTTCGAGTGAGGATTATCGCGGTGCAATTGATGACGTCATTGCCTCGACCGCTACCGCGCGGCGACTCTGGAGGTCGCGCCCGCCTTCTGCGATTGGCTGCGCCCGCAAGAGGCGGTCTGGACACGCTCCGGCGCCTGGCGGCGATCTCGTTGATGTCGAACGCCTCCACCGCCGCAGAGTGGAGCGTGTCGCGGTTCATCCGGATGACAGTTTGGGCGTCAATGGGCGCCAGTTCGAGATGAGGCTCGAACCTGCCGAACCCGCGCTGCTTGAGCGCCACGTCGCTCATATACAGATCGGACTCTGCACGGATGAGATTGGCGACGGTGACGGGCCCCGCGTTGCCCGTCTGCGATTGCGCGCAAGACAGCGGCAGGATTGCGAAGACGGCGATTGCGCAAAAGGTGAATCTCCGCATTCATGTCTAGTTCCGCTTCAGTTGATTTTTTCGATGTCCGGCAGCTTCCAGCTCTCCTCGGAGAACGCCTTTCCGGGTCCGTAGGCGCCGAACATGACTTAGAATTGCCCGCCGGCCATAGTGGTGACCCAGTTGCATCCTTGCCCGCTGGGGCTGAGGGCCAAAGTAGATGCCCACAGATCCGACGGCGTTTCTCTGCAATGCTGCGTCGGAAAGACCGAGATAGCGCGTCCGGAAAAGGGGCCCGGCCTCCGGTCACCAGCAACGGCAGTGCGACTGGGGTCCAGCGGCCGTCTCAAAACTAGTCCGCGTCTGCGCCGTTGTCCAAAGGCATTGCGCAAGAAAGACCGCCTCCGGTAGGACCGGAGAGGGCTTTCCGCTCGTGCCCAAACTACGGGGAATGGACACTACGGAAAACTACGTAGCGCCGATTAAGAAGCGTGCATGGTGAGACGGGCCGGAACGCCAACGGCGAATGAAGTGGCCGGCCGCCACTTGTGGGGGCGACGACCGGCCCGGGTGCCCAGGGGGTTACGCACACCACTTTTTCCCCGAGCGGCCCACCCGGCACCGCGCAATCGCCGTGCCTCACCGCCTGAGCCAAACCGGGGGGTCGCCGCTTTTCAGCCAGCTCTCGGGCGATCTCGGCTGCTGCCATGGCCGCCTCTTGCTCCCTCGTCTCGGCTGGGGGACGAGGTTCGGTCGCGAGTGAGGACCTCAACACAGTACTGAACGCACTCATCGGCAAAGCTTCCGCAAGCGAAGGGCGAATGCAAAGGCCC
Source organism: uncultured Alphaproteobacteria bacterium (assembly GCA_963812775.1). Classification (GTDB taxonomy): domain Bacteria; phylum Pseudomonadota; class Alphaproteobacteria; order Rhizobiales; family Beijerinckiaceae; genus CAWEWH01. The sequence goes on along the minus strand of CAWEWH010000006.1, from coordinate 165,731 downwards.
CTCCCGTCATGCGCAGCGGAAGGGGCCAATGGTCGCCAGGCGTGCAATGGGGACTGCGGATTCCTGGCAGCCGTCACCTTGCGGTCCGCAGGGGGCGGGAACGCCGCAAGGCCTCGCAGTATTGCGCTCTCCCTTAGACGCCGCCACCAACCGCAGCGCGTTGCCGCAGCGCGGGAATAGATCGGCGAGTGTGGTGCCGAGCGGCATCAACTGGCGTTCTGAGTAAGGCCCTGCGGAGAAGCGCAACGCCAGAGGGGCTGGCGCCCTTTACTAGTTGCTTTGACTTGGTGCCAAGTTAGGGCCGCCCGCCCAGGATTACGTGACCAGCCTCGCTCTCGCATCTCAGAGCATCATCGGAGGCCATTCTTGGGTCTGGCCGCGTCGCGTGTCTGCTCAACCGGTTGTTTCTAAGGCCTATCCTCGCCGGGATTGCGCCGGCAGATGCCACGGGTGTGCCTTTCAATTTCCGCCAGAGCTGCGTCGAGGGAGGCATGGGGCCCGTGGTTTATGCGGTCCATGGTTTCCAGGGCGTGAGCCTCTGGATGGATCGTGAATCGATGGGGGGCGCTTTCTTTGATGATCCCCATCGAGCGGCCGAGCAGGTCGGTCAGCTGCCAAGCCCTGCCACCTTCTGCGGGCGTTACGATCACATCCATGTTCAACTCGGGATCCGAGCATCGAGCTCGAGGCTGGCAAAGACGCGCCAAAGTTCACGACATCAAGCAGGTCTAAGCGGCTCCTTTGACCGCAAATGAAACGACGGCGTCCTGATAGCGGCCCGCCCCCATCTGCCTGCTTCGAAAATTCGGCGCTCGGCGATCCATTCGAACGCTTGCTCGAACATGTCCTTACTGTAGGGCTCGAAAACGATGCGCTCGCCGGGACCCCACCGACGGGTGTCCATTTCGGTGTGGAAGCGTTCCGGAAATTCGTTCTTATAGTAGTGCGTATAGAGCTCCGGCCGCAGATCAATGTCCCGCTGCGCCAGGCGCAAGGCGTGGAAATATTTCCGCACGTCATCGAGGTCGGGGCTGCCATTGACCATGGCGGCGATCATGAACGTGTTGTCGAGGATCTTGCGAAAGCCGAGTTGCTCGGCGAAGTAGTAGGGCCCGCTGAAGAGTGTTGCCGCTGGCGACTTACCTTCAATGAAGGCCTGCATGCGATGAAATAGCATACCTTCGCCAAACGAGAGATTGATCTTGTCTGCCGGCAGGAACTGTTCCAGCGCTTGGATGGTGGCATAGTGACTGCCCGATTGGTAGCCAACCGAGATCGGAATACTTGCAAGGTCCTCGGGCGATCGGATCGAGGAGTTGGCTGCCACGAAGATTGCCGAGGGCGCCACGGAGTACGCATCTGCGTAAAGTTTGGTGTGTCCTCTCGAGGCCGCAATATTCACGGTCCAGTGGCATGCGCACGTCACGTTAGCCTGACGACCCTTCTCAATGCTTTGGAAGGCGCCCGACTTACCGAGCGTCCGATGGTGCGCGCCGTCGCTCGAGCGGACAAACTCGTTGAATTCATACTCGAGACCCGCCTCGCGGAAATAGCCCTTTTCCTCAGCCACCCACTCCTGCAGACGAAAGTGCGGCTCAATCACAAACTTGGACATGCCTTCCTCCGCATCATGTTTGCCGGAAAGTGGAAAGGCGCCGGCCTAGGGAGCCCTCTCATCGACAAGGAGTCAGCCGCTCGCCGCGCCGCTCTGGAGGCCCGATCCTCGAGTGGAGACTAGCAGCTCTTCGCGGCTGGCCATAGGTCAAGTCACCGTGCTTTGGGCATAGCAACTGCGTCGTTACAATTCGCCTCCCCGCAGCGCGCATGGACGAACTCTGCGCGATAGTTCGGAAGCGCATTGCGGCCGGCACACCACACGAAGCGCCGCAAGAGTTCGAGTTCGCGCTTGGCGCCACGCTCTGCAATTCGAACCCTGACGCGAGTTGACGTTGTGATTTGAACGGCTTTGGCAAGTTAGCCCCGCCGGTGCGAGAGAACTGCCTCGGCAACGCTGGCCCCCAATTAGCGGCGACGCGCCGGCGACGGAGCGCTTGCCGTATCGGAGGTTCCGGCTCAGGCGGCTTGTTGAACAGCGTCAGAAGAGGTGGCGTGTATGGGCGGCCGGGCATGTAACCAGGTGACACGCCGGGTCGCCGAATATTCGGGCGAGTGTTTGTCAAAAGACATAGCTGAGCTCGCGACGAATAGTAGACTTCGGATTTGGCGCGTCTCCCCCCGAGCGCGCGTCCAACTTCTAGCCGCTCGGACCATCCGGTACGGGCGGTTTTTCTTTTGAATGGTCGCCGACGGTGAGCAATTGGTCGTTGCAACCACCATCTGGCGCTGGCGGCACCAAGCAATGAGCGATCCGTTCGAACAGCTCCGGGAAGAATTTGACCAAGCGGTGGTCGACGAGCGCGTTGCCTTTTGGGAGTTTAAGGGGGCGCTACGCCATATGAGCCTAGACGCGCCCTCTGACGTTTTTCAGCGGTGGAAGCGAGCCAACGAGGAGTGGAAGCGGACCAAGGCGAGAGTGGACGACATCACAGAGCGTATGAACAAGCTTCGCTAGTCCTGCGCCGACCTGCATTCGAGGATGAACCTGAATTCAGGGCGGCGACGAAAAGAAAAGCCCCTCTCAGGCTCGTCGCCCGAGAGGGGCCCTGCACTAGCCTCGAGGCGGAATCGAGGCCGCGTGCGCTATCACTTGGTAAGTGCATTGCGGCAACATTGGGATGCCCTTACCGCGCCACCAAGAAAAGAGAAGTCCCCTCCGCGCGTCACGGAGGGGACCTGTCCGCCTCGAGTTTGCCAGCTCTGCTAGTGCAATGTGGCCAGCGACATCAACTTGGTGTGCTCGGTTCTTGGCGGCAACACCTCGGTCAGCCAGTCGGACGATTCCCTATCCAGTGTCACTCGGCGGCCACTACCACGTGCCTTCCTCGATCCGACGAGCCGCAGCACTCGCGGGATTCTTGATCTTGAGCCACGTTTTCCAGCGGCCGGACTAGGGCTGGTCAAGCCCGCCGCGCGGCGTTCGGTTATCCACACAGCCGTGGATGGAACGCTACGCTGCCGCAAGCGCGTCGGTTGGTTGTGTCACCCCACCAGAGCGATACGGTGCCTCATCTCGCGCGCTCCTATTTGATCCAGAGCACTTCGCGTGAGATAGCCCGGCCCGAAACGGGGGCTTCTCTTTGGAGACCGGCGCTGCCGCATCTCAGCGCGCGTCGTTTTGGAAGGCTGTTCGATGTTTGAAATTGACACGGACCGGGACGCCCAATGGAAAGGCGACCGGCTGATCATGATGGCATTGCTGGTCGCGGCAAGCCTCTTGGCGATCGCTCTCCTTGCAACAATTGCTTTTCGGAGCTGATTAGCGGTTGGCCGCTCGTGCCTTAGGGTCTCTCTATTTGCTGGGCGAGTTGTCTCTAGTGCACTCGGTCTTCTTTTCAGCTCGATTGACCTGACAGTGCCATCCTTCGCTTGCGTTCGGACCGCGCGGGCGCGGAAAAAAAGTCCAATAGACACCAAGGAGAACGGCCACTAGGACCGCGACGATCGCTATGCGCTCGACATGCCTCATATTGGGACGCTAACAGGGAGAGGGCTGGCGCGACTTGTGATGGCGAGGCTAACGCTCACCTTTGCCGCTGGTCAACGATAAGTTCGGCACGATCATCTGCTTAACCAACGGCGTTGATCCGCTGCCGCCTTGAACAGTGCAACGGCGAAGTCGAGGTCCCCCACTGTGTCTGCGGTGAGCAGAGCCTCATACACGCGCTGCCAAACCGGCGCATGCTCATCGTTCTTTTCGGCCTCGCGGTGAGCAAACTCAAGAAGATGCTTCGCCCTCGTAAACGGCTCCGGCCGCGGACCGGCGTAGCGATTGCCGATCTGGATAGGTTGAGAAAGGCGAGTTCGGGATCCAAGTCGCTTCCCCACGTCGTTTGCGCTGAACCAACTCATTCTCTACCTCCCACCGTCGAAGCGCGTGTCGTTTGACAGTCAGCTCGCACACTTTCAGTCTTTCTAAGGACTGAGGAGCGGGCTACAGTGCTGTTCTGCTCAGCGGGCGGACTGTGCGCTTCCCGAGTAGCCGGCCCTCCTGGTACGCTAGGGGGGCCTCTTCTGTTAGAGTGGTGTGGTGTCGCCCGTAAACCTAGACCAAGACTTTTGCCTCATCCTCGCTGACTTTGGCCGCAACGGGGCCGCCTTCCTCGAGACGCAACCCAGCGATGCGACATTCGATCGGGCTGTTTCGGACATCATCCAAGGCCAGGTCGATCGGGTCCTAGCCGTTGTTCAATTCAACCCGACCGAAGATCATTCACGTGACATCACGGAAGACATCGCTCAGGCCGTGAGCGAGCGCGTCTGCCGCGTCGGAGACCATCCTATCCCGGCTGTTTGTGCGCTTCTCGATCGCTACGGGCTGGGCTATCCAGCAGCAGCGGAAACGGCCGTGGCGCCGAACGTGAGGTTGCCTCCGGCTTCACAGCTGAACGTTTATACGCTCTCAGAGCATCTACAAGGGGCGAACGACCTTCCAAAGAGACCTGCTGCAGTCTCCGTATCGAGCTTGAATCGAGGATCGAAGCCCGCCTGGTCGCCAAAAACGGACACGCAGTCCGAGTGAACGCCTGCCCCTGTTCGATGCCGCGGCCTCGACGTTCATTCAAGGAGACCGGGCGCCTCATGATCGAAGCGCCCGGTGAATCATTCAGGCTGGCAGAGGCTAGTACCCGTAGCGATAGCCGTATCCGTAGCTTGGCGCGTAATTGTAGTTATAAGCCGGATAGCCATACCCGTAGCTTGGCGCGTAGTACCGCGGCGCGTAATTGTAGCTGCGGCGGTAGTACCGGCGGCGGTACTTGTAGGGGTAGCCGTAGTACTGAGCCGGCATCACTGCTGAGCCGAGCGACTGCTCGTCCAGCGCCGCCATAGCACCAGACGTTGCCGGCGCGGCTTTGGTTGGGCCTGCTGCCACAACTGCGAGCAACATTGCCGTCGTCAAACCAACTAGCTTCATCGTTCGATCCCTTTTTACGGGGCCTGCTGACGCCTCGTCGCAAGCCAGGACGAACGATGCTGCAGCATCTCTCAAAGTTGATTATAGATTTTGCCTGCAATCGTTCGCACCAGGCAGGTTGATGCGCCACGTGGCAAGCGTCTGAGCGTTTGAGGATCGGCCGCGCCGCGTCCCACTTCGCGTTGCATGAGACGTTGCGCCATAACACTTGTCTGGGTGACCTAATTTCAACTCGCTGGTGAGATCGCAGCTTCTAAGCCACGCATATCATTGAGCGGACGCTCGCTGGCAAGAAAAAGCCCCCTCCAGTAGTGGTGGAGGGGGCTCCCTCGTTGACAGAGCCGTGCCCGTTCGGGGAGAGCAGGCACATTGTGGACGATACGCCGGGTTCAATTAAGGAAGCATTGAGCTCTACAGTTCGAGCGGACCCGTGAAAGCCCACAAGAACGCGGCCTGCATCGCTACGTGCAAGCACAGCACAACCGTGAGGGCAGCATCGGGGTCCATGATCCGAACCTACCCTTCGATGGATAACGGTTCTGACCTCAAATTAGGACACCCTCTGAAAGAACCCCAGCCGCCATCGTGATGCGTCAAATTCTACCGAAATGCGAAACCATTCATTCTCCCCTACTAGGTGCTTGTGGTTACGCGAAGGGAAATACCGATGGGCGCTCTCTGGGCTATCACGTTAACCGCAATCTGCTTGCTCGCGCTGATGGTTTGGATGGAGCGCTCGCTCCATGAGGGGTGACGCCAAAAGGCGCCCGTGACCCATACCGCTCAGGATAGAGAGTTCGCGCAAGTCACCCACAATCACTTGGTGTGGCCCGCCTTAACCCTCGCTGCCTTCCTCGCCATGAACGTAGCCTCAGCGGTGATATCGCTCTTCTGGTTGTGAACTCGTTTCGCAGCGCCTTTAGAGCCAAAAGATCGAGAATACTGTCGAGGCCACGCTGGCCGCAAGCAAGCCCAGCAGCGCAAGGGCGGGCCAAATGAAGAAGTTGTGGGTGACTTGAGCGAACTCTCCGTCATCGACGGTGTGGTCTGCCATGGCAACCTCTGACCTGCTTCACGCTGATCTTACTTCCGGGCGCGTAGGGATGGTGTGAGCCAGCGCATACCTGCGTGACTGACCCTGGCCACGGAAACGCCGGCAAATCCCCGACATCAATTGTTCGCTAGGCGGAGAGCTCGTTCTTCGTGGGACGGCCTGGGCCGCAGAGTGCAAGCGCGCCTACGTCCGCTACTAGGGCCACCCAGACGAGCGCCTTAGAGCCGCGCAGTTCTTCGCGGCACTCGCTGGCGTCGGCACGCTCGGCTACGGCGCTGCCGGATTTGTGCTGACTTTCTTGGCTGAGGCCGCTCCACCTTGACGACTGAAAGAGCGCCTATCCACCGTCCTGTTGGGCCTGGAGCATCTTTTGCGTTTGGGAGCATCATCGCCTTTGGCACCCAGCGCTACCCCGACGAGGTGGCGCGCCGACTGAGGTGCCAGTAGCTGCGAAAGGACTTACCAATTTGAATACGAACCTCCGAAAGACGGGCGCGCGCCCGGACCGCGTCGTCGGATCTTGATGGCTCCTTGCGGCTCGCCGCTCAAGAGGACAACAAAATCCGTGTCGTTGCCGGTCTCCGAGCTCAACCCCTCGTCCGAGATAATTAGGGAAGATCGCGGCGATGCCATCTCGGTGATACGATCGAGTGCGTCCGGGGGAATCACAATCCGGTCGAGCGCTGCCTTCGCACCGACCGGGTCTGCCAACATCGGCTCGACGTTGCGGCCACCGGCCCCCGAGGCCCCGCCATGTGGCGCGACCGCGCCGCCATGCGTTCGTCCACCTTCCAAGGAGACAACGCTCCATCGCATGTCAGAGCCGCCCTTGGCCTGCTCTATGGCGGTGAAGACATGCGTCCCCATCGGTCGATCGGCATCCAGGATGGTGACTGGGCTTTCCAGGATCGGCTGAAAGGCCCGCCGGACATAAAGGCGCTGGGTTTTGCGGCTGATGAACACCGATACGGGCGCGAACTCACTTGCCGCCTCGCGCGCTGCCGCGGCTGCCGCGACCCGCGCCGCCTCCGCGGCGACGACGGCTTCACGGGCAGGCGCGACCGCATCGAGCTTCGGTTGCAGCTCGGCCTTGGCAACGGCCCATTGTGCCTGCAACTCGGCGATTCTGAGCGACGGCCTTCGCTTTGGCGTCCGCGGCCTGCTCTTTTTCCTCGGCCGAGATTGCAGAGGCCAGCGCAGCCTCCGCGGCCACCAATTGTGCCTCCGCTCTGAGCTTCAGGTTTTCCGCCACGCGCACCGGCATCATTGCCCGCGCGGCCTCCCGGGAGGCCGACACGGCGGCCAGTCTCGCGTGGTCCGCCTTCCTGGCCGCCGCGTCCGCTTCTGCGGCACGGGCGGCGGCAAAGTCGATAGCATCCGGTTTCAAGCGGAACAGCGCCGGGTGGGCAATCTCAATTGGCACCACGTCGCTTGGCGCCACGATCACCCGCATGCCCAGCCGGGTCGCGTCGAACAAGCGAGCGGCGAAGTCGAAGGGCATCCGGACGCAGCCGTGAGACGCCGGGTATCCCGGCAAGAGACCGCCGTGGAGCGCGATGCCCGACCAAGTGATGCGCTGCATGTGGGGCATGTAGGCATCGTCATAAAGGTTCGAGTAGTGCTCTGCATTCTTCTGAATGACGCTAAAAATGCCGGCGGGCGTCTCGCGTCCCTTCTGACCGCTCGACACCGGCGCCCGCAGGATCCAGCCGTTGGCATCATAGACGGTGATCTGCTGATTGCGCAGCGAAACAACGGCCAAGATCGGCTCGCCCGTGGTGCGCGACTCTGGCGGACCAGCGTTCACTCCCGCTTGCGGCGCCCGCATGACCTCCTGCCGCGATCAGTGCCACCAGACCCGCAACGGCAAGAGGGGCGGGCCGCAGCCACGTCTGCTTGTGCTTCGGATTCACCAAACGGGACGTTATGCGCATCCATCCGATCGGACCTGCCCAGCGTGATAATGCCATTCGGTCGGATCTGCCAACTCGAAAGTCCCCGCATGCATTTCGATCCCTGCTCGCCTCTGGTCCACCGCGGATCGGCGGCCTGATCTCGAAGCTCCTTGATCGCCTTGGCTCTGGCTGCAGCCTTGTCACGCGCGTCAACAACAAATCCGATCCATGTTGCCCTTGCTTCTTAAGGATGCAGACAGCCTATCGCGCGGGCTCCCCCTTCACGGCGGCGCCTCGCGCGGTTTCTTCATTGCGCGGAACTCAATTGTTGCAGCTACGTTGTGCAGGCGTCGTGTGACGTTGATCCAACTATACCGGCGTGGCCACGATGACATCTGGGACAACTTGGCCCCTCCGCTTTCGTCAGAGGCGGAGGGGCTATTTGCGCAACAGGTGCTGACCGTCCGGGGTCGCCATCGGCCGAGGCTACGGCCAAGGCCATGGTCTGCGACAGGCACGGCCTCTACACGGCGGGATCGGTCAGTGCGCTGCGCCCTGTCAGGTATGGCAAGGTTCGCAAAGGCGGCTGCCGTCGGTTGATCGGCTGGGCCGTGGTAAGTCCCATGGTGCCAATCAGCGAGAGTTGTCATGGAGACGAAAGAGATCGACGCGATCCGCGGCCTTTTGAGCTCAAAGCCGAGGCCTGTCGGCTGGGCCGAGCGCCGAGGACGTTCGACGAAGTTGGATCAATCTGGCCCGTAGCTAAGGATATCAAGCTCGATGCCGTAGATCTCGGACAATTGCCCGCTGAATGGTCGATGGCGCCGGGCGGTGACCCATCACGGGTCCTCATCTTCTTCCACGGCGGCGGTTACTGCTCTGGCTCTATCCTCAGTCATCGCCGCATGGTGACAGAGGCCGGCCGCGCCAGCGGCGTGCGAACATTAGCAGTGGGATACCGCTTGGCGCCGGAACATCCATTTCCAGCCGCGTTGGATGATGCACATACGGCCTGGGAATACTTACGTAGGCAGGGCATCCCTGCACGAAACATCGCCGTCGCAGGTGATAGTGCGGGTGGCAATCTTACGGTGGCGCTGCTTCTGCAACTCAGGGATGCCGGAGAGGACCTTCCGAGCTGCGCTTGGCTGGTATCGCCGTGGACCGACCTAACGATGTCGGGCGCGTCCCTTGATACCAAAGAGGATGTGGATCCCATCATTCACAGGAGCTATCTGCGCGAGCTGGCCGATGCGTATGTCCCGGCTCGTTTGGATCGAAAGGATCCCCGCCTTTCTGTGTTGTACGCTGACCTTAGAGGTCTTCCACCCCTGCTGATCCAGGTCGGTTCCGCTGAAGCGCTCCTAGACGACGCAACGCGGTTTGCGACGGCTGCTGGGGCCCAGCACGTATCGGTGACGCTCGAAATCTGGCCACACATGATTCATGCTTGGCATATGTGGAACGCCCACCTGGAGCCCGCGCGTCGGGCGTTGGAAACAGCAGGTGCATTTCTGAATCGCGAACTGCGCTAAGGCCATGCAGCTCAATGAGTGACAAGAACCGAGACGACCAATCCAAAGGATGGATGCTCCCGTCTCTGGAGCCGCCGCATGAACACTCCCGAAGCACGCTGCCAATGCCACGACCCAAGCCACGGTCACGGGGCCGGGGAGTGCCCGAGCAATGCCGCAGCAAACGACGAAAACCTGTGCGTCCGCTGCTATGACCATTTGCTCCGAGCGAGGTCGTCAGCGATCAACACGCCCTTTCCCTCTCCGCCGCCCGACCCAAGTAGCTAAGTGATGACCGTCTTGTACACCCACCATGGGGCCACCCGGCCGAGGCAGTCGCCCGCCTGTGGATTTCGCTGAGTGGCGCCTAGAAGTGTCAAATGCTAATCGGCCCTCGCCCTTAGGTGCGTACAAAAGCAACTTTGCTTCTTCGAAAACCTTCGGGTGGTGTTCGGCGTTAACACGCCGAATGGAGTGAGGGAGGGAGTAGCGTCATGATCGACCCAACGTGTTCGTTCTGTGGGAAAAGCAGGCGGGAGGTTTCGAAACTTTTGGCTAAGGGCGAGGCGATGATTTGCGATGAGTGCGTTCAGTACTGTGTTGAGGTCCTCACCCGCGACCGAACCTCGTCCCCCAGCCGAGAATGGCTTGCAAGGCTCAAGCGTCGAATTGCTCGTGCTGAGCTTGATGCCGCTCAACCCCTCGATAATCTGCTCTCGATTGAGGCTGGCCGCGCGAAAGCTCAGCCTTAGCACTTGGTGCCTGCCGCTTGCCGCCCACGTTTTCGCGAACGTCCAGGGCGATGCGCCGTGCCTCGTCACGTGTCAGCCGGGTCATTGGGACCAGCACTCGACGGCTTGATCTGCGCGAGGTTGCCGGAGTGGGTTGTCGAAGCGGTGTTTGCGGGCCCCGCCTTCAAAAATCCCTGTTTCCAACTTGCGCGCTCCCTGTTCTGTCGAGCGACGCTTTGCCAAATAGTGAGGGTTTATAGGGTGTTGTTGTGAATCTCGAGATCATGGCTCGGACAATTCCCTGCTCTTTTCCTTGTTAGCGGGGAAAAGGTTTGGGACTCTAGGCCGGGCGAGCCTGATTGAACGAAGGGGGCGACGGAGCGCCTGCCGCTTAGCAAGGTTCTGGCCAGGCGGCTTCTTGAACAGGCATCGGGGACCGGTGCTGCCGCGGTCGCCGCGCGGGCCGGAGGCCCCCGTGACCCCGACCGCTGAAGATCCGATCGAAGTTAGGTGAGACCGTTGAGTCACCGCAAGTTCACCCACAATCAACTTGGGCTGTGAGGAAGCAGCAGTGCGGGCCCGCCTTAATCCTTTGCTGAGAACGACACGTGTCCTGATCGATCGGCGGCAAGCACTCGACAACATAAAGCTCGCTGGTCGGCAGACCTGGGCGGTTGGGAAACGGCGCGTCACCGTATTGTCCTGGGATTTGTCCCGCGGACGTGATGCATTTTTTGGCTTGAAGCATTGGTCGGAGTGGCAGGATTTGAACCTGCGACCCCCACGTCCCGAACGTGGTGCGCTACCAGACTGCGCTACACTCCGCCTCTCGCGTGGCCCGCTTATAGCCAGCGCCCCTCGCGCCCGCAAGCCAGGCCGCTGAGGCCCGCGAGGCGCGTGGTTGTTCGGATCGGCCGGCGTTGCTTCATATGCCCCCGCCAACTATGGTCCGCCGCCATTGGGGCGTCGCCAAGTGGTAAGGCAGCGGTTTTTGGTACCGCCATTCCCAGGTTCGAATCCTGGCGCCCCAGCCACGCTCCGAAGCGGGCCGCGCCGCTCGATGTGCTTGGCTGATCCGCCCCCCTGGCCCGGCCGGTATTCACGATTCGCGCTTGTGGCGGCGGGACGGCATCGCCCATAACCTCTGCTGATCAGACCTGAGAGTTCGGGGAGGGGACAGCATGGCGGCCTTGATCGATCTGGCGGACGTGACCCTCGAGGACAAGTATCGGCTGAAGTCCGGCCGCATCTATCTGTCGGGCATCCAGGCACTGGTGCGCCTGCCGCTGACTCAGCGCTGGCGCGACGAGGCCGCCGGTCTCAACACCGGCGGCTTCATCTCGGGCTATCGGGGATCGCCGCTCGGCGGTTACGACACCGCTCTCAACCACGCCCGCCGGCACCTGAAAGAGGCCAATGTCCAGTTCCAGCCCGGTCTCAACGAGGACCTCGCGGCCACCGCGGTGTGGGGCAGTCAGCAGGTCACGTTGTTCCCGGGCGCCACCGTCGATGGCGTGTTCGGCATCTGGTACGGCAAGGGGCCGGGCGTCGATCGCTCTGGCGACGCGCTGAAGCACGCCAATGCCGCCGGAACGTCGCCGCACGGCGGCGTCCTTGCCGTCGCGGGCGACGACCATGGCTGCCAGTCCTCGACCCTCGCGCATCAGAGCGAGCAGATTTTCGAGGCCGCCATGATGCCGATCCTCAATCCCTCGACCGTTCAGGAATATCTCGATCTCGGGCTCATGGGCTTTGCGCTGTCACGGTTCTCCGGTTGCTGGGTCGGCTTCAAGGCCATCTCGGAGACTGCCGAAAGTTCCGCGTCCGTCATCGTCGACCCGAACCGGATCGACATCGTCATCCCGACCGATTTCGAGATGCCGCCGGGCGGGGTGCATATCAAGTGGCCCGATCCGCCGCTCGATGCCGAGCGCCGGCTGCACGGCCCCAAGATGGCGGCGGTGGCGGCCTTCGCGCGCGCCAACCGCCTCGACCGCGTCGTGCTCGACACGCCGACGGCGCGCCTCGGCATCGTCACCACCGGCAAAGCTTATCTCGACGTGCGTCAGGCGCTGGCGGATCTCGGCATCGGCGATGCGGCGGCAGCATCCCTCGGCATCCGCATCTACAAGGTCGGCATGACCTGGCCGCTCGAGCAGGAGGGGGCGCGCCGCTTCGCCGAAGGTCTTTCCGACATTCTGGTCGTCGAGGAGAAGCGCGGCTTCATCGAAACGCAACTCATGCGCATCCTCTTCAACATGGAGGCCTCGCGCAGGCCGTCGGTGGTCGGCAAGCAGGACGAGAGTGGCGCGCCGCTGCTGCCGAGCGAAGGCGAGCTGTCGCCGACCATTGTTGCCCGCGCTATCGACGCGCGGCTTCGTCGCCTCGGCGCGGCGAATGCGCAGCGCGAGCAGCGTCTGGCCCGACTCGAATCCTTCGAGCGGATCGCGGAGGTGCCGCAAATCAAGACGCAACGTTCACCGTTCTTCTGCTCGGGGTGCCCGCACAACACCTCGACGCGCATTCCGGAAGGTAGCCGCGCCATGGCGGGCATCGGCTGCCACGGCATGGCCCTTTGGATGCCGACCCGCAACACCACCACGATCACCCACATGGGCGCGGAAGGGACGAACTGGATTGGCCAGGCTCCCTTCACCACCGAGGAGCACGTGTTCCAGAACCTCGGCGACGGCACCTACACGCATAGCGGCCTGCTCGCCATCCGGGCGGCGGCCGCCGCTGGTGTGAACATCACCTACAAGATCCTCTACAACGACGCGGTGGCGATGACCGGCGGCCAGGCGGCCGAGGGCGGCTTCACGGTCCCGCAGATCGCCGCGCAGGTGGCGGCCGAGGGTGCGAACCGGGTGGCGGTGGTGACCGACGAGCCGGACAAGTATCCGCCGGGCGCCGCCTTTCCGCGCGGTGTCACCATCAGCCACCGGGACGATCTCGACACCATCCAGCGCGAGCTGCGCGCCACCAAGGGGCTGACCGTGCTGATCTACGATCAGACCTGCGCTGCCGAGAAGCGCCGGCGCCGCAAGCGGAACCAGTTCCCCGACCCGCCAAAGCGCGTGTTCATCAATGACATGGTCTGCGAAGGATGCGGCGACTGTTCCGAGAAGTCGAACTGCATCTCGGTGAAGCCGCTGGAGACCGAGCTTGGCCGCAAGCGGCAAATCGACCAGTCGAGCTGCAACAAGGACTATTCCTGCCTGAACGGCTTCTGCCCGAGCTTCGTGACCGTGCACGGCGGCAGCCTGCGGAAGCTCAAGAAGCCGGTTGGCGTCGAGGACGATCCTTTCGCAGGACTTCCTCTCCCCGCGGCTCGGCCGCTGGGGGAGCCATACGGCATCCTCATCACCGGCATCGGCGGCACCGGCGTGATCACGCTCGGCGCCCTGCTCGGCATGGCGGCGCATCTCGAGGGCAAAGGCTGTACCGTGCTCGACTTCACGGGCCTCGCGCAAAAGAACGGCGCCGTGATGAGCCACATCCGGCTGGCTCAGAAGCCTGACGACCTGGCGGCCGTGCGCATCGCGGCCGGCGGCGCCGATCTCCTGCTCGGTTGCGACATGGTGGTCGCGGCTGGCGCCTCGGCCCTGTCGCGGGTCGAGCACGGTGTCACCCGCGCCGTGGTGAACAGCTATGTCCAGCCGACCGCCGGCTTCGTCATCGATCCCGATGTGGATTTCGAGAGCGCCGCCATGCGCCGGGCGCTGCGCACAACCGTCTCAGAGGACGGTGTCGACTTCGTCGACGCCACCAATCTCGCCACCGCCCTGGTCGGCGATGCCATTGCCACGAACCTCTTCGTTCTCGGCTATGCCCTGCAGAAGGGTCTCGTGCCGCTGACGCTGGCGTCGATCGAGCGGGCCATCGAATTGAATGGCGCGGCGGTCGAGGCGAGCAAGCGCGCGCTCGCATGGGGCAGGCTGGCGGCTCACGATCTTGCCAGATGTCTTGCGGCGGCGCGTCCGGTGATGAGGTCCGACGAAGCGTCGGCGCCCCCCTTGCTCGCCGAGTTCGTCGCGCGGCGCACGTCGGATCTGACCGCGTACCAGAACGCTGCCTATGCGCAGCAATACCGTGACCTCGTGGCCGAGGTCGACGCGGCGGAGACCCGTAGCGCCAAGGGTCGTCAGGGCCTGACCGAGGCGGTCGCCCGCAGCCTTTTCAAGCTGATGGCCTACAAGGACGAATACGAGGTGGCGCGCCTCTACACCGACGGCAGCTTCATCGACAAGCTCGAACGCCAATTCGAGGGGGACTTCACGCTGCAGTTCCATCTCGCGCCCCCGACGCTTGCCCGTCGCGATCCCGACTCGCGCCAGCTTCGAAAGCGCGCCTTCGGTCCATGGATGTTCAAGGCCTTCGGCCTTCTCGCGCGCCTGAAGGGTCTGCGTGGCACGCCGCTCGACATTTTCGGTTACTCCGAAGAGCGGCGGACCGAGCGCGATCTCATCGTCCAGTACGAGGCTCTTGTGCGACGCCTTATCGCGACGCTCACGCCGGACAATCACGCGCTTGCCGTCGAACTCGCCCAGCTGCCGCAGCAGATCCGCGGCTTCGGGCACGTCAAGATGCGCAATCTCGCGCGCATCAAGGCTCAGGAGGCGGCCCTGCTCGAAAAATACGAGCGGCCGCCGATGGCCATTGCGGCCGAGTAAGCGCGCGCCGCGGGGCGTTGCGTTCGGTCACCTCGCCCCGCGTGACGGCGGCGTTCGCTGTCTCGTCTCGTTGGTCGCTTTGCAACGCGCGGCGCCGCGCGATCGGCATTGACCGGTCGTCCACCATGCGAGCGCCCGTTGCTGCTTCAATTGACAGGTGGCGTTGTGAAACCCAATGTCAGCCGCAAGCAGCGCGAGATTTGGTTGTCTTGGCTTGAAGGGGAGCGCGCACATGCCAAAGCATCTGCAGGGAAGATCGGCCATCGTGACGGGCGCCGGCCGCGGCATCGGGCGCGACGTCGCGTTGGAATTGGCGCAGCAGGGCGCCAAGGTTCTGGTCAATGACCCGGGCGTCGGGCGCGGCGGCGAGGAGACGGCCGAGCGTCCGGCAGATGACGTGGTCGCCGAAATCACCAAGGCGGGCGGCACCGCCATCGCCAACTACGATTCGGTGGCCGACTACAAGAAGGCCGGCGCCATGGTCGAAGCCTGCGCGGCCAAGTTCGGCAGCGTCGACCTCCTGGTCAACGTGGCGGGCATCCTGCGCGAGCGCATGATCTGGAACATGACCGAGGAGGACTTCGACCTCGTCGTCGCCGTGCATCTCAAGGGCCACTGGAACATGTCCCATCATGCCATCAAGCATATGCGCGCCAACGGCTTCGGACGCATCATCAACTTCTCCTCGGATGCGTTCAAGGGCTCGATGGGGCAGTGCAATTACGGGGCCGCCAAGGCGGGCATCATCGGCCTGTCGCGCTCGATCGCCAAGGAAGCCGCAAGTTCGGCATCACCTCCAACGCCATGTGTCCCTCCGGCCGACACCCGCATGACGCTGACCGAGGAGGTCAAGGCCAACAGACGGCGCCGCCTGGCACAGGGCCTGATCACCCAGGCCGAATATGATCGCTCCAACATCCCGCGCGGGCCAGAGCACGTTGCACCTTTGGTGGCGTATCTCTGCACCAACGAGGCCTATTGGATCAATGCGGAGGTGTTCCATGTCGAGAAGGGACGAATCCACAACTACTATTTCGGCGAGGTGATGAAAAAGCTCTACAAGGACGAGGACGACGAGAGCCTGTTCACCGTCGATGAGCTGCTGCAGAAAATCCCGGACATGATGAAAGGAGTCCCGGCGATCGTGCCGCCGGTCAAGATGGAGGACGCCCAGAAACAGGCGGCCAAGCGCTGAGCTGTCCCGGTTTTAGCGAACCTGCGACGGCACGCGATGCTCGATGCCGTAGCGATTATAGATGTCGCGGATGGTTCCGTCGCCGACCAGCTTTTCGATCGCCGCGTCGACCCGGCGTTTGAGCGGCTCGTCAGAACCGCGCATTCCGACCGCCACGTCCCAGGCGAGCTTCGGCTCTTGCTCGTAGGCATGCACAAGCGTCACCGCCTGCCCGGGATGGGTCTTGTTGAAATAGCCGATCGTCGCCGGCGACACGGCCGCGCCGTCGATGGTGCCCTGCGCGAGCGCCTCCATCAAATCGTCCTCGAAGCCGAACACGCTGGTGCGCACGCCACCGAGTTCCAGCAGCATCTGGGCCATCGAACCAACCATCACGCCGATGGTCCGGCTGCCCACGTCGGCGAACGAGCGGACCTGGCCGTCTCCAGCCTTCAAGGCGAGCGCGACGCCGCTGCGATGGTAGGGCTTGGAGAGGCGAATGCGCCGCTCGGCATGCACCTCCTGGTCGCCAATGGCGTCCATGACGATGTCGCAATCGGCAGAACGATACTGGGTCGGCATCACCACCCAGGTGACTTCCAGAGCGACGCCGAGCTCGCGGGCAAGCGCGCGAGCGATGTCGATTTGAAAACCGGCGGGCTTGTCTTGGCGGCTCGAGAACGGCAGCGCGTTGGGATGCGCGCAGGCGCGGATGACGCCGCGCGCTTCGATTGAGGCTAGTGGCCGTGCCACCGCTGGTGCGGCGATCATAAGCGCGGCCGCAACGACGAGCCCGGGCGCGGCCAACCTCACCATCCACCCCTCATTCTTTGAGAGCGCGTATATACGCGACCATGTTCTGGATCTGTGCCTCGGAGAAAGCCTTGCCGAATGCCGGCATCCGCGGCGGCTTGCCAAACTTGATCTGCTTGATGATCTCCTCATCCGATTTCTCGAGCCCCATCAGCTTCGGTCCGCGGCCCTGAACGCGTCCACCCTGTTGGTGGCAGAACCCGCATGATGTGGAAAAAAGGCGAGCCACGTCCCCGCCGCTGCCTTGAGTACCGGCTTTTTCAGGCGCGGGATTCTGGCCCAAGCTAGGCATGGGAAGCAGCAGAGCCGCCGACAGCGAAGTTGTGAGAGCAATCAGTCTGGCTTGCATGAACGGCGCGGTCGTCGTCAGCGAGAGGGGCAGGCGCGAAACGCGCCCGCCCCCTTTTTGTTGCGCTAGGGCAGGGCGTACACGACGATGGCACCAGCATCCTTCGCCATGCTGGCATACGGCTCGCCGAACAATGCCGCGTACTCGTCACCCACGAGCGAACCCCAGCCGGTCATGACGGCGATGTACTGCTTGTCTCCGACCCGATAGCTGATGATGCCGCCATTGTGGCCGTTGCCGTTGTTCGCCGACCAGAGCTCGTCGCCGGTCCCGGCGTTGTAGGCGCGCAGATAGCCGCGTGCGTCGGGAACGAACACGAGATTACCGGCCGTCGAGAGCAGACTGGCCAATGGCGGCTCGGTGAACTTCACCTCCCACTTCTTGGCGCCCGTGATGGGATCGCGGGCACTGAGATGGCCGTGCGCCTTGCCGTTTTCGGGATCCTTCAGCTTGAAGTCGGCCCCGATATTGAGCTGCGCCATCGGCTCGAGGATCGGCGTCGTCTTCACGACCGTGAGATCCATGCACCATTCCTGGCCGATCTTATAGTAGAGGCCGGTCTGCGGGCTGAAGGAGCCGGAATTCCAGCTGATGCCGCCCGCAATCGCCGGACAGAGGTTCTTGTGCGCGCCTTCCGCCATGTCGCGGCGGCCAATCAATTCGCCGGTCTTCGGATTGATGTCCTTGACGAAATTGATGTTCTCGACCAGCCGCCAGACATTCTCGACCTTGCCGTTCGCGCGGTCGTAGACGAACACGAAGCCACCCTTGTTGGGATGCACGACCAGATCGCGGCCGCCGCGCTCGAGCAGCACGAACTCGCCGACCGAGCTGTCGAAATCCCAGGCGTCGTGCGGAAGCTCCTGATGATAGAACTTGAGCTTGCCGCTTTCGGGGTCGAGCCCGATGACCGAAGTGGTGTAGAGGTTGTCGCCTGGACGCGGTCCCTTGGTTTTCCAATCGGCGCCCGCCCAGTCGTAGAGGGGCGCGGGATTGCCGGTGCCCCACCAGATCGTATTGGTCTTTTCGTCGAAGGTGCCCGGCATCCAGCCGCCGCCGCCGCCCGTGCGCCACGAATCGCCGCCCCAACTCGCCTTCGACTCTTCCGTTCCCGCAACGGTGAAAAACTCCCACTTCTTGGTGCCGCTCTCGGCGTCGACCGCGAAGATCGGGCCGCGCCCCGGCCACTCGCCGCCCTGCGCGCCGATGATGACCTTGTCTTTGACGAAGAGCGGCGCGCCCGTGAAGCCGACCGTCAGCTTCTTGGAATCGATGAGCTTGGTGTCCCAGGCGACCTTTCCGGTCGCCATATCTAGCGCGATGAGCCGGCCATCAACGGTCCCGACATACAGCTTGCCGGCACCGATGGCGACGCCGCGATTGTATGGGGAATGGGTTTGCGCCGCGACGAGATCGTCATCGAGCTTTGGAGTGTAGCTCCACTTGAGCTCACCCGTAGCGGCGTTGAGGGCAAACACACGGCTATAGGAGCCTGAATAATAAAGCACGCCGTTGGCCACCAGCGGCATCGACTGCAGACCGCGCGTCGCCTTGCCGGGCTGGTGCATCCAAGCAACCTTAAGCTGCTTCACATTGCCGGCGTTGATCTGATCGAGCGGACTATAGTGATACGACTTGTAGGTGCCGTGATAGGTGAGCCAGTCGTTCGGGTTCTCATTCGCCGGATCAGGGCGCTGCTGAGCAACGGCAATTGTTGCCGCCCCAATCAGCGCGGCAGCAAACGTTCCGGCCGCAAGTTTGGTTGTTAGCTTGAGTGTCATCGGGCCCCTCCCTGTGATGCACTGCTATGATGATCTGAGACCTCCCGCAAAGACGCGTCAAGCCGGATCGCATCCGCGATATGCGCTTTGCAGGATTGGCAGATCACTGTCTCGTGAGACCAATCAGCCTTGTTTTCGCCGCGGATGCCTCGCGACCGCAGCTTGTCGCATCGAGCGAAAGTGGCACGACCACGGGACGTCGCCCCGGCTCGGTCCTCGCTCGCAATGACAATCGGGGCGCTGATTGGGGCAGGAATACGGCGCGGGTTGATTATCGTGTCTGTGCGGCTAGTTTCACGCCGCGTGGCCGGCGCGCCGGCACCTGGGGGCGACCGCAATGGCTAAACGCATACTCGTCACCGGAGCTGCCGGGTTCATCGGCTTTCATGTGGCCGAAGCCTTTTTGCGGCGCGGCGACGAGGTGCTGGGCGTCGACAATCTCAGCCCCTACTATGATGTCTCCCTCAAGCACGCCCGCCTCGACATCTTGAAGAACGATCGGCGCTTCCGCTTCGCCGAGCTCGACATCGCGGCCAGCGCATTCACTGAGAGCTTCGCTGCCTTCAAGCCCACCCACGTGGTCAATCTCGCGGCCCAGGCGGGCGTGCGCTATTCGCTCACCAACCCGCGTTCCTATGTTGACGCCAATCTCGTGGGCTTTCTCAACGTGCTCGAGGCCTGCCGGCACCACGGCGTGGAGCATCTCGTCTACGCATCCACAAGCTCCGTCTACGGCGCCAACACGGAGATGCCGTTCTCGGTCGAGCAGAACGTCGACCATCCCCTGTCGCTCTACGCCGCCACCAAGAAGGCCAACGAGCTGATGGCGCATTCCTATGCGCATCTCTACCGCCTGCCGGCGACAGGCTTGCGCTTCTTCACCGTCTACGGCCCGTGGGGCCGGCCCGACATGGCCATGTTCCTGTTCGCCAAGGCCATCCTTGCCGGCGAGCCCGTGAGGCTGTTCAATCACGGGCGCATGCAGCGCGACTTCACCTATATCGACGATATCGTCGCGGCTGTGGTGAAGGTCACCGACAAGGTTGCCGTTCCCAATCCGGCCTGGCGCAGCGACGCGCCCTCGCCGGCGGCGTCCAACGCGCCCTGGCGCGTCTTTAACATCGGCAACAACCGCGCCGTCGAGGTCTTGCGCGTCGTCGAACTGCTCGAGGCAGAGCTCGGCCGCAAGGCGGTCAAGGAATATGTCGAGATGCAGCCTGGCGACGTGCCGGCGACGCGCGCAAATGTCGATGCGCTGGCGGCCGCCACCGGCTTTGCGCCCAGCACGTCCATCGAGGAGGGCGTGCATCGCTTCGTGCGCTGGTACCGCGACTATCACGGCACCTGAAAATGGCGGAAATCCTGCAGGTCGAGACGATCCACGATGGCTGGGCGAGGTTCCTCATCCTGACCGTCAAGCTCGCCGATGGCGCGGAAGTGCGCCGCGAGGTCGAGGACCACGGCTCCGCCGTCGCGATGCTGCCCTATGATCCCGAGCGGCGCGTGGCGCTCCTGGTGAGGCAGCTTCGCGTCCCCGTCCTCTTTGCGGGGGGCGGCGACGCATTGCTCGAGGCGCCGGCCGGCTTGATCGAAGGCGCCGATCCGGCAGCATGCGCGCGCCGCGAGGCGGTGGAGGAGGTGGGAGTTGCGTTGCGAACGCTCGACCACGTCGCCACGGTCTGGACCATGCCGGGCGCCGCCACCGAGCGCATGACGCTCTATCTGGCGCCGTTCAGCGCGCGCGACCGGATCGGCCCGGGCGGCGGCCTCGCAAGCGAGCATGAGAATATCGAGATCGTCGAGATGCCGCTTGCCGAGCTCTGGCGGCAATGTGCGGCGGGCGAGATCGCCGATCTGAAGACGCTGGCGCTGGTGCAGGCGCTGCGGCTCAGAAAGCCGGAGCTGTTTGGGGCCTGATCCGCCTACTCCGCCGCCGCTCCGAGCCGCGCCGGATCGGCGCCGAGGGATCGGCCAACGCCGACATAGACGAAGCCATACCGCTCGACCTCGTCGCGGCGATAGATGTTGCGCAGGTCGATGATGATCGGCGTCCTGATCCGCGTCTTGATCTCCTCAAGGTCGAGCGCCCTGAAGGCGTCCCATTCGGTCACGATGGCGAGGGCATCGGCACCGGTCGCGCAGTCGTAGGCGTCGGCGCAGTAGGTGACGTTGTCGAGGAGCCCCTTGGCCTGCGCCATGCCTTCTGGATCGTAGGCGCGCACGCGCGCTCCCGCGTCCTGCAGCGCCGCCACGATGGCGATCGAGGGCGCCTCGCGCATGTCGTCCGTGTTCGGCTTGAAAGTGAGCCCGAGCAGCGCGATGGTCTTGCCGCGCACACTGCCGCCGCAGGCGGCGATGATCTTGCGGCCCATGGCGCGCTTGCGCTGGTCGTTCACCGCAACCACCGTCTCGACGATGCGCACCGGCGTACCATAATCCTGTGCCGTCTTGATCAGCGCCACGGTGTCCTTGGGGAAGCAGGAGCCGCCATAGCCGGGGCCGGCATGCAGGAACTTGCCGCCGATGCGGTTGTCGAGGCCGATGCCGCGGGCGACCTGCTGCACGTCGGCGCCGACTTGCTCGCAGAGGTCGGCGATCTCGTTGATGAAGGTGACCTTCATGGCTAGGAAGGCATTGCCGGCATATTTGATCAGCTCGGCCGTGCGCCGGTCGGTCATCAGCAGCGGCGCCTGGTTCAGATAGAGCGGACGATAGAGCTCCGTCATGACCTGGCGGGCGCGCTCGTCCTCGCCGCCGATGACGATGCGGTCGGGGCGCTTGAAGTCGGCGATGGCGGCGCCTTCGCGCAGAAATTCCGGGTTCGACACGACGGCGAAATCGGCATCGGGCCGCGTCTCGGACAGGATGCGCTCTACCTCGTCGCCGGTGCCTACCGGCACCGTCGACTTGGTGACCACGACGGTGAAGCGGTCCAGCGCGGCACCGATCTCGCGCGCCGCCTGGTAGACATAGGAGAGGTCGGCGTGACCGTCGCCGCGCCGCGACGGCGTGCCGACGGCGATGAACACCGCGTCCGCCTCGCGCACGGCGGGCGCAAGCTCGGTCGAGAAGGCAAGGCGCCCCTGGCGTGCGTTGGCGGCCACGAGCTCCGGCAGGCCCGGCTCGTAGATCGGCATCTCGCCGCGCTTCAGCGCCGCGATCTTGCCCGCATCCTTGTCGACGCAGACGACGAGATGCCCGAAGTCGGCGAAGCAGGCGCCCGAAACGAGGCCCACATAGCCGCTGCCGATCATCGCGATGCGCATGGAGCGTCCCCTCGATGGGCTCTTTAGCCCGCGGGGGGAGGCGCAGCAACAAAGGGAGCCGGCCACGTCTTCATGTGCGCTGGCGCACATGAAGATTGGCCTTCGACCTTCCTTTTTGGGGTTGCAGAACCATTTCCCCGCTTAAGCCCCTGAAAGTTTTAATGATAAATGTGTGTTGACGATATTTGACAATCGTCACACGTCACCTATCATGTCTCCCAACCAATGGGAGACCAGTTCATGACAACGGATCGGCGGCGAATCGGCCAAAAGCGCATTGCGGGGCTGCTTCTGGGCCTTTCGGCCCTCGCCCTTGCGGCCTGCAACCCGGCGCCCGCCGAGAACGCCAAGGCTGACCGCCCGGTTCTGGTGGCCGAGGTGCGCTATGAGCCCCTCACCGTCGAGCGGACGCTGGTCGGCACCGTAAAGCCCCGCATCGAGACCGACTTTGGTTTCCGCGTCGCCGGTAAGGTGGCGCGTCGCCTCGTCGAGGTTGGCGAGGCGGTGCGGCCCGGGCAGGCGCTGGCCATCCTCGATGAAACCGACCTGAAGTTGCAGGCCGAGCAAGCCGAAGCCGAGAGGGGCGCGGCGACGGCGACGCTGTCGCAGGCGCACGCAGCCGAGCGCCGCGCCGTCGACCTGCGCAAGCAAGGCTGGTCGACCGATGCGGTGCTCGACCAGGCGCGCGCCGCGGCCGAAGAGGCGCGTGGCCGTCTGGCGCGTGCCGAGCGTTCCGTCGAGCTTACCCGCAACAGCCTCTCCTATGCGACGCTTGTCGCGGATGCGGCCGGCGTCGTCACCGCGGCCCTCGTCGAGCCGGGCCAGGTCGTCGCGGCCGGGCAGGGCGCCATCCGCATCGCCCGGTCGGGCGAGAAGGAGGTGGTGGTGGCGGTCCCCGAGGCGCTGCTGTTGCGCGCCAAGACGGCCACCGCGAGCGTCGTGCTGTGGTCGGCGCCTGATCGCCGCTACACCGCCAAGCTGCGCGAGCTTGCGCCGACCGCCGACGTCGCGACGCGCACCTACCTCGCCAAATTCTCGCTCGAGCAAGGCTGCGACGAGGCGCAACTCGGCATGACCGCCACCGTGGCGCTGGTGCAGACCGGTGCCGAGCGGGTCGCCAAGGTGCCGCTGTCGGCCCTTTTCAACCAGGGCTCGGGCCCCGCCCTCTATGTCGTCGACGGCGAGACGGGCGCGCTGCGCCTGCAGCCCATTACCGTCAAGGCCTACGAGGCACGCGACGTGCTCGTCAGCGGCGGCGTCGCCGACGGCGACAAGGTCGTGGCGCTCGGCACCCAGAAGCTCGATCCCGCCCAGCGGGTGCGGATCGTCGAGACCCTCGCATTCTAAGCAACGAGTGCTCCCATGCGCCGCTTCAATCTCTCCGCCTGGGCGGTTGCCCACCCGGCCCTGACGCTGTTCTTCATCGCCGCATTCGCGATTGCCGGGACGATCGGCTTCCAGCGTCTCGGTCGGGCCGAAGACCCGTCGTTCACCATCAAGGTCGCCATCATCACGACCATGTGGCCAGGCGCCACGGCGAGCGAGATGCAGAGCCAGGTCAGCGACGTGATCGAGAAGAAGCTGCAGGAGCTCGCATATTTCGACCGCGTGCAGACCTACACGAAGCCCTCCTTCGCGGCCATGCAGGTCATCTTCAGGGACGACACGCCGGCCAAGGAAGTGCCGCAGCTCTTCTACCAACTGCGCAAGAAGCTCGACGACATCCGTGGCGATCTTCCCGCCGGCCTCGTCGGTCCGGCCGTCAATGACGAATACGGCGACGTTGATTCCATTCTCTACATGGTGACCGGCGAGGGCGCCGACTACGCCCGGCTCAAGAAGATCGCCGATGGCCTGCGCCAGCGGCTCACCAAGGTGGCCAACGTCACCAAGGTCAATCTCTATGGCGAGCAGGAGGAGAAGATCTTCGTCGAGTTCTCGCACGCCAAGCTCGCAACCCTCGGCGTCAGCCTGCAGGCGATCTTCGATTCGCTTGCCAAGCAGAACGCCGTCGTCTGGGCCGGCACGGTGGAGACCGGCGCCCAGCGCGTGCCGCTGCGCGTCTCGGGCGCGCTTGACGGCGAAAAGGCCGTCGCCGAGACCCCTGTCGAGGCCGGCGGGCGTGTCTTCCGGCTGGGTGACATCGCCACCGTCACCCGCGGCTTCGAGGATCCCTCGGACTATCTCGTGCGCCAGCGCGGCAAGGCCGCAGTCGGTCTCGGCGTCGTCATGGCCAAGGGCGCCAACATCGAGGCGCTCGGCGAGGATGTGAGGAAGGCTGTTGCCGAGTTCACCGCTTCGCTGCCGCGCGGCATCGACATCGAGCAGGTCGCCGACCAGCCCGCCGTCGTCCAGCATGCCATGGGCGAGTTCACGCGCTCCTTCGCCGAGGCGCTGATCATCGTCCTCGTCGTGAGCTTCCTGTCGCTCGGCTGGCGCACCGGCATCGTCGTGGCGCTGTCGGTGCCGCTCGTCTTGGCCATCGTCTTCGTGGTCATGAGTGCCATGGGCATCGACCTGCAACGCATAACGCTCGGCGCCCTCATCATCGCGCTGGGCCTCCTGGTCGACGACGCCATCATCGCGGCCGAGATGATGGTGGTGAAGATGGAGCAGGGCTACGACCGCGTGAAGGCCGCATCCTTCGCGTGGGATTCCACCGCCTTCCCGATGCTGACCGGCACGCTGGTCACGGCCGCCGGCTTCCTGCCCATCGGCTTTGCCAATTCTTCGGTCGGCGAATATGCCGGCGGCATCTTCTGGGTCGTGGCCATCGCGCTCCTGGCGTCCTGGTTCGTCGCCGTCGTTTTCACGCCCTATCTCGGGGTCAAGCTCCTGCCGGCCCGCGTCAAGGCGGCCGCCGCGCACGACCCGCACGCCATCTACGAGACCCGCGTCTATCGCGGCTTGCGCCGCGTCGTGCAGTGGTGCGTGGCGCATCGCGGCAAGGTGGTGCTCGCGACCCTCGCCGTCTTCGTGCTTGCGGTCGTTGGCTTCGGCCGCGTGCAGCAGCAGTTTTTCCCGCTCTCGGAACGCCCGGAATTGTTCTTCCAGATGCGGCTGCCGGAAGGCACCGGCATCGGCGTGACGCTCGACACCGTCAAGAAGGCCGAGGCGCTGATCAAGGACGACGCCGACATATCGACCTACACGGCCTATGTCGGCAAAGGCTCGCCGCGCTTCTGGCTGGGCCTCAATCCGCAACTGCCCAACGAGGCCTTCGCCGAGATCGTCATCCTGTCCAAGGATGTGGCGGCGCGCGAGCGCATCAAGGCGAGGATCGAGAAGGCAGTGGCCGACGGCGCGCTGTCGGAAGCGCGCGTGCGCGTCGACCGCTTCAATTTCGGCCCGCCGGTCGGTTTCCCGGTGCAGTTCCGCGTCGTCGGCATCGATCCCGCCAAGGTGCGCGAGACCGCCTATCGGGTGCGCGAGGTGATGCGCGCCAACGACAAGGTCATCGATCCGCATCTCGACTGGAACGAGCAGGCCCCGGACGTGAAGCTGGTGGTCGACCAGGAGCGGGCGCGGGCGCTCGGTCTCACGCCGCAGGACGTGGCGCAGGCGCTGCGCATGCTGGTCTCGGGCGTGCCCGTCACCACTGTCCGCGACGGCACCGTCAAGGTGGACGTGGTGGCTCGCGCCGTCAAAGCCGAGCGCCTCGACCTCGGCCGCCTCGCCGATCTCACCATCGTGTCGCGCAACGGCATGGCGGTGCCGGTCGCGCAGGTGGCGCGGGTCGAGTACGGCCACGAGGAAGCCATTCTGTGGCGGCGCAACCGCGACATGTCCATCACCGTGAGGGCCGACGTGGTCGACGGCGTCCAGGCGCCTGACGTGACCAACGCCATCTGGCCGAAGCTGAAGGACATCCGCGACCGCCTCGAGCCGGGCTACCGGCTGGAGATCGGCGGCGCCATCGAGGAATCGCAGAAGGGCAACGACTCGATCAACGCGCTGTTTCCGCTGATGGCCCTGATCATGCTGACCATCCTGATGGTGCAGCTGCAGAGCTTCTCGCGCCTGGCGCTGGTGTTCCTCACCGCGCCCCTCGGCATTGTCGGCGCTTCCCTCGCCCTCAATGTCACGAACCAGCCCTTCGGCTTCGTGGCGCTGCTCGGTCTTATCGCGCTTGCCGGCATGATCATGCGCAACGCCGTCATCCTGGTCGATCAGATCGAGACCGACGTGTCCTCCGGCATGAGCCGGCGCGAGGCCATCGTCGAGGCGACGGTCAGGCGCGCCCGCCCCGTCATCCTGACGGCGCTCGCCGCCATCCTCGCCATGCTGCCGCTGTCGCGCTCCGCCTTCTGGGGTCCCATGGCCATCACCATCATGGGCGGCCTGTTCGTGGCGACCTTCCTGACCCTGCTGTTCCTGCCGGGCCTCTACGCCCTGTGGTTCCGCAAGAGCCTCGACGCGCCGCCGGTCGACGCCGGCACGCCTGAGCTCGAGCCGGAGCCGCATGCGAAAACTCATCCCCTGGCCGCATGAAGGAGCGCCGAATTGACCCTGACCGACATTCGGCCTAGCTCTGACGCGATGAGCCAGGTCCTCGAAGTCGACACCCGCGGCCAGATCCTCGAGACGGCGGAACGGCTGTTTCGGCAGATCGGCTATACCAAGACGACGGTCGCCGACATAGCCAAGGCGCTCAGGATGAGCCCGGCGAACGTCTACCGTTTCTTCGATTCGAAGCGCGCCATCATCGAGACGGTGGCGCGCAACTTGATGGCCGAAGTCGAGGGGGCAGCCGCTGCCATCGCCCGCAAGCCGCTGCCGGCGGCCGAGCGGCTGCGCGAATTGATGACCACCGTGCATCACATGAACGCCGAGCGTTTCGTCGGCGACGAGAAGATCCACGAGATGGTCTATGTGGCGATGACCGAGAAATGGAACGCCTGCCAGATCCACGTCGAGAGCATCACCGCCGAGATCGGCCGGGTCATCGGCGATGGTGCTGCCAGGGGCGAGTTCGAGGTCGATGACGTGGCCGTTGCGGCGGGCTGCACCTGCATGGCCATGGCCCGTTTCTTCAATCCGGTGCTCATCGCCCAGTGCGCCGACATGCCGGGGCCGTCGCTTCCCCAGATGATCGACTTCGTGCTCGCCGGCCTCGGCCACCGCGCGCCCTCCGCCCCGACGGGCTGACGCCTCTCGCTTTTCCGCGCTCACGGCCTATTCTGCCCCCGCCGGTCGACGGCGATGTGGAAAGGTCCGTCATGCGTCTTGCCATCCTCGACGACTATCAGAACGTGGCGCTCAAACTCGCCGACTGGTCGGCGGTCAGCGCCAAGGCCGACATCACCGTCTTCGACGATCACGTCGCCGATCCTGACAAGGTGGCGGCGCGGCTCGCTCCGTTCGACATCCTCGTCGTCATGCGCGAGCGCACGCCGTTCCCGCGCGCCTTGCTCGAGCGGCTTCCCAACCTGAAGCTCATCGTCACCACCGGCATGCGCAATGCTGCCATCGACCTCAAGGCGGCCACCGACCAGGGCGTCGTGGTGTCCGGCACCGACGGCGGCGGCCCTTACAGCATCTCCACCGTCGAGCTGACCTGGGCGCTCATTCTCGCCACCGCGCGCGGCATCCCGGCGCACGATCGTTCGGTGCGCGAGGGCGGCTGGCAGCTGCCGCTGGGAACGGAGCTCCATGGCAAGACCTTCGGGGTCCTTGGGCTCGGCCGGCTCGGCGAGCGCGTCGCCAAGATCGCGCTGGCATTCGGCATGCACGTCATCGCCTGGAGCCAGAACCTGACGGCAGAGCGTTGCGCCGCCGTCGGTGTGCAGCACGTCGGCAAGGAGGAGCTGTTCGCGACCGCCGACTTCATCTCGATCCACTTGATCCTGAGCGAGCGCACCCGTGGCCTCGTCGGCGTGAACGAGATCGCCGCCATGAAGCCGAGCGCCTTCCTGGTCAACACGTCGCGCGGCCCCATCGTCGACAGCGCGGCGCTGCGGCAAGCCCTCGAGACGGGGAAGATCCGCGGCGCCGGCCTCGACGTCTTCGACACCGAGCCCCTGCCGGCCGACGACCCGATGCGGCGGCTGCCGCGCTCCGTCCTGTCGCCGCATCTCGGCTACGTCACCGAGGACAATTACCGCGTCTTCTATGAGCGCTGCGCCGAGGACGTGGCGGCCTGGCTCTCCGGCAAGCCGGTGCGCGTCCTCAATCCCGAGGCACTGGCGCAGCCCGAGGCATCGGCGCGGCGCGCCTGACCGGAAGCCCGCCACGGCGACGGCGCGACTCAGGGGCGCGGCGGGCGGCGTCCACGCATGGCCGCAAGTCGTTGAAAATTGACCGATTTCGGGTTTCGTTCGCGCCGGCCCCGCGGTCGATGCTATGTATCGGCCATGCTGTTTCTCGAGCTCGCCGTCGTCGCCTGCCTCATCGTCGTCAACGGTCTGCTGGCCATGTCGGAGCTTGCGGTCGTGTCGTCGCGGCCGGCCCGGCTCAAGACCATGGCCGACCGCGGCATCACCGGCTCGCGCCGGGCGCTGACGCTCGCGTCCGATCCCGGCCGCTTCCTGTCCACGGTGCAGATCGGCATCACGCTGGTCGGCGTGCTGTCGGGCGCCTTTTCGGGCGCCACGCTCGGCGTCCGTCTCGGCGACTGGCTGACCGAATGGGGGATTCCGGCCAGCGTCGCCGATTGGCTCGGCGTCGGCATCGTCGTGGCGGCCATCACCTATGCGTCGCTGATCATCGGCGAGCTGGTGCCGAAGCAGATCGCGCTCAAGAATCCCGAAGCCATCGCCGTCAAGGTGGCGCCGGCCATGACCATGCTGGCGAGCGTGGGGCGGCCGCTGGTCTGGCTGCTCGATGTGTCGGGCAGGGCGGTTCTGGCCCTGCTCGGCCAGCGCCGCTCCTCCGACGAGCGCGTGACGGAAGAGGAGATCAGGACGCTGATCGCCGAAGCCGAGAGCGCCGGTGTGCTGGAGGCCGACGAACGGCGCATGATCTCCGGCGTCATGCGTCTTGGCGACCGGCCGGTGCGCGGCGTCATGACGCCGCGCACGGAGGTCGACTGGATCAATCTCGCGGCCAGCGACGACGAGATCCGGCAGACGCTGATCAACACGCAGCATTCGCGCCTGCCCGCCGGCGACGGCGTCATCGACGAGATGGCGGGGGTCGTGCAGGTCCGCGAGCTTCTCGCCGCCCAGCTCGCCGGCAAGCCCTTCGAGGTGCGCAGCCACGTGCGGCAGGCGCCGATCATCCAGGACAATGCCGACGCGCTCGACGTGTTGCCGGTGTTGCGCGCCGCCGACGTTCCCATGGCGATGATCTACGACGAGTACGGGCACTTCGAGGGCCTCGTGACGCCAGCCGACATCATGGAAGCCATCGCCGGCGCCTTCCGGGCGGACGTGGACGAGCACGAGCCCACGGCTCTGCGCCGCGAGGACGGCTCGTGGCTGCTCGCCGGCCACCTGCCGGTCGACGAGATGGCCGATCATCTCGGCCTCGCTTTGCCGTCCGAGGGCCGCGACTACCAGACCGTGGCGGGCTTCGTGCTGTCGCGCCTTCATCGCCTGCCCCAAACCGGCGAGACCCTCGATACGTATGGCTGGCGCTTCGAGGTGATCGACCTCGACGGGCGGCGGATCGACAAGATCCTGGCCTCGCGGCTGCCCCATGGCCGGCGCGAGGCGGCACAGGGCGCCTGGTCCGGCAGCGCATGACGGCGACGACCGTCCTGCTCGTCGCGCTCGGCGCGGCGCTCGTCTGCGCGAGTTCCATCGCCGCTCTGATGCCGCTCTTCGCGCGCTATGCCCTGGCGCGCCCCAACGCCCGGTCGAGCCACGCCGCGCCGACGCCGCAGGGCGGCGGCGTAGCCGTGCTCGCCGGAATTGCCGTGGCGCTTGCCGGCGCGATGGCCTCGGGCAGCCTGCCGGGGAGCCAGGAGCTCGTGGTGCTCGGGCTCGCCACGCTCCTGCTTGCCCTCGTGGGCGCCACCGACGACATCCGGCCCTTGCCCGTCATGCCGCGGCTTGTGCTGCAGATCCTCGCCGTGGCGGCGGTGGTCTGCGCGCCGGGCGACGACGTGCGCCTCTTGCCGGGCCTGCCGCTCGCCGTGGAGCGCGGGCTCGAAATCTTCGCCGGCGTCTGGTTCGTCAATCTCGTGAACTTCATGGACGGCATCGACTGGATGAGCGTCGCCGAGACGGTGCCGATCGCCGGTGCCATCGCGCTCATGGCGCTCGCCGGTCTGCTGCCCGCCGCCGTCGGCATCGTGGCGGCGGCGCTGCTCGGCGGCATGCTCGGCTTTGCGCCGTTCAACCGGCCGGTGGCGCGTCTCTTCGCCGGCGACGTGGGCTCGCTGCCGATCGGCCTCCTGGTCGCGTGGCTGCTCTACAGCGTCGCCGACACCGGCGCGCTGTCGGCGGCGCTGCTGCTGCCACTCTATTATTGCGCCGACGCGTCGATCACGCTCATCCGTCGCCTGATGCGCGGCGAACCCTTGTGGCACGCGCATCGCACGCATTTCTATCAGCGCGCCATCGCCAACGGTTATTCGGCGCTTGCGGTGGCGCGCGAGGTGTTCGCCCTGAACCTTGGGCTCGCGGCGCTTGCCGCCGCCACCTTTCTGTGGCGCACGCTGGAAGCGCAGATCGCCCTTCTGCTCATCGGCGCCGCCGCCGTGGCGCTCGTGCTCTACCGCTTCGCGCGGGCGCCGGCCGGCAAGGTCGTGACCCCGCAATCCGACGCGCGCTAGGTTCTTGGTCTTGCGCATGATCCTGTCCGAAAACCGCTGACACTTTTCGGGATCATGCGCGCGGCACGGGCATTGCTTGCGGCGGGGCAGGGGGGACAGATGACCACCACCATCGAGGCCGAGCCCGACGCCGTCGCGGTCGCGCTGGAGCGCGCCGCGCTCGTCATCATCGACATGCAGCGCGACTTCCTCGAGCCGGGCGGCTTCGGGGAGGCGCTCGGCAATGACGTGTCGCGCCTTGCCGCCGCGGTCGGCCCGTGCCGGGCCGTGCTCGCGGCGGCGCGCCGCCGCGGCCTTCTCGTCATTCACACGCGCGAGGGGCACCGGCCCGATCTTTCCGACGCGCCGCCGCTCAAGGTGGAGCGTGGCCCGCCGCACCTGCGCATCGGCGCGCCAGGCCCCATGGGCCGCATCCTCGTTCGCGGCGAGCCCGGCCACGACATCGTTGCAGCGCTCTATCCCGTGGAAGGCGAGCCCATCATTGACAAGCCCGGCAAGGGCGCCTTCTACAGCACCGATCTCGAGGCGCTGCTGCGGGCGCGCGGCATCGACACCTTGTTCGTGTGCGGCGTGACCACGGAGGTCTGCGTCAACACGACGGTGCGCGAGGCCAACGACCGCGGCTTCCGCTCGATTGTGCTCGCCGATTGCTGCGCCTCCTACTTTCCGGAGTTTCACACCGCCGGCCTTGCCATGATCAAGGCGCAGGGCGGCATCTTCGGGTGGGTGTCGTCGTCACGCGAAGTGCTACGGGTGCTGGAATAGCGTCATCCCGCCCGTCGCGGCGCGCGCTGCCACGGCTGGAAGAAAGCGGCCACACCCTCCCGTTTTCGCGGTTCGCGAGAACCCGAAGCCTGGGAGCGGTGCGGCCCTGAATTCAGGAAGGGCCGACGCGGGAGGTCCGAGCGGCGGGCGCCAACGGCGCGAGCGCTCAGTAAAAGTCATTTCAGTCAGGAGCCGCCGGGCCTAGCGCCCAGACCTCCCGCGCACGGTGTTCTTTGGCTTACGCCCTTGCGCCCCTCGGCCACTTCGCGAGTCCGCAGGCGGTCTGACAAACCTACCCTTCACGGCAGGGAACCGGACGGGTCGCTTCGGGCTTAGGCCGCCCCTTCCCCAGTCTGCGAACCGGAGCTGAGGCCACCGCCCAACCCGCGCTGTTCGCCAGCGCAGGCCATCGAGACATCGCCACGCGTCACCGTGGGTCCTGTCTCTCTGCGGTCACCCACACTTGGCTCGCAAGGCCTTGCGCGCCCTTCCGGGGACCGGGTATGCCCAACATAGCCTGAGAGGCAACCCATGTCAAGAACAAAATAAGAACATTCTCGGGTCCGCCGCTGTGCGGCCACGCGCGCTCACCCTCCCCTTGAGGGGGAGGGTCGGCGAGAATGCAAAGCATTCGAGCCGGGGTGGGGTGATCTTCGCCGAAACGCGCAAGTACACCCCACCCCGATCGCGCTTCGCTTCGCTCGCTGCGATCGACCCTCCCCCTCGAGGGGAGGGTGAAGAGGCGCGTCGCCCTTCACCGGCATCACGGCATGAGTTCCGGGTCTCGCTTGCTTCGCTCACTCGCCCGGCATGACGGTGATGCAGCGCCACCTTCTCGCGGCCCTACTTCACCCGCCAGCTCGTCTTGCCGCCCGCTTCGTCCTGCAGCACCACGCCCGCTGCCGCGAGCTCGTCGCGCACCCGGTCGGAGGTGGCGAAGTCCTTGCGTGCCCGCGCCGCGTTGCGCTCGGCGATCAAGGCCTCGATGCGGGCCGCGTCGACGCCCGTCACGGTTTTGCCGCGCGTGAGGGGGTCGTTGTCGAGGATGCCGAGGATGTTGCCGAGCCCCTTGAGCTGGCGCGACAGCACGGCTGAGCCGCTGCGATTGACCTCGCTCGCCAATTCGAACAGCACCGCCACCGCCTGCGCCGAGTTAAAGTCATCGTCCATGGCGGCCACAAAGCGCTTGGCGAACGCCTCCTCCTTGTCGAGGGGCTTGCCGTCCGGCGGAACGCGCCGCAGCGCTTCGTAGAGCCGCCCCAATCCCGCCTCGGCCTCGGCGACGAGGTCGTCGCTGAAGTCGATGGGGCTGCGATAATGCGTTCGCACCAGGAAGAAGCGCAGCGCTTCGGCCCCGTATGTCTCGCTTGCCTCGCGGATGTTGATGAAGTTGCCGAGCGACTTCCCCATCTTGTCGCCGCGGATGTTGAGCTGGCCCGTGTGCATCCAGTACCTGGCGAACGGCTTGCCGGTGGCACCTTCGCTCTGGGCGATCTCGTTCTCGTGGTGCGGGAAGATGAGGTCCGGGCCGCCGCCATGGATGTCGATGGTCTCGCCGAGCAGCGACATGACCATGGCGCTGCACTCGATGTGCCAGCCCGGTCGCCCCGGCCCCCAGGGCGAGGGCCACTTGGCCTCCGGCGGCTCCTCGTCCTTGGCGGCTTTCCACAGCACGAAGTCGAGGGGGTCGCGCTTCGTTTCGTCGACTGCGACGCGCTCGCCGGCCCGCATGTCGTCGAGGGAGCGCTTCGACAATTTGCCGTAGCCCGGCAGCTCGCGCACCGAAAAGTTCACGTCGCGCGACTGGCTCTGATAGGCGAGGCCGCGCACTATGAGTCGCTCGATGAGCGCGATCATTTGCGGCACGTACTGCGTGGCGCGCGGCTCGATGTCGGGCTCATCGATGCCAAGCAGGCCGAAATCGTCGTGCATGCCCTGCGTCACGCGCGCCGTCAGCGCGTTGATGTTCTCGCCGTTCTCCCGCGCCCGGTTGATGATGCGGTCCTCGATGTCGGTGACATTGCGCGCATAGGTGACCTCGTAGCCCGAGGCCCGGAGCCAGCGCGCCACCACGTCGAAGCCGATGAAGGTGCGGCCGTGCCCGATATGCGGCGCGTCGTAGACGGTGAGCCCGCAGACATACATCGTGACGCGTCCCTTCTCGAGGGGCGCGAAGGGCTCCTTCTTGCCGCTGAGCGTGTTGTGGACGACGATCATGGGCTGCTCCGAGCCGCGGCCTGCCGCGGCGGACGGACTGCATAAACGCCTCGCAGGCTGGGGTCGATAGTTAATTCGCCGCCGGCTGAAAGCCGTGGCGCTTCAGGATCGCCTGGCCCTCCGCCGACTGGACGAAGCGGGCGAACTGCTCGGCCGCCGGCGGCGCGCCATTGATGACCGTGAGGGCCAAGTCGGCGGCCACCGCAAGGTCGGCCGGCGGCTCGACCGCCTTGAGGTCCGGCAATTCGGCTTGGGCGCCTGCGAGACTTGCGCAATAGGTCAGGAACACGTCGACGCTCTGGCGCTCCAGGAACCAGGCATAGACGTTGCGGCCGGCGGGCGGCTGCTCCTCGCTGACGCCGCCCGTTGGATGCAGCACCTTGGCGCGCAGGTCGTTGCGCGCCCCTGGAATGAGACGGTCCGCCTTGGTGAACATGGCGAAGGCGAGGTCGCCGGCCGGATCGGCAAGCGGCGTGAAGCTGCCGACTTTCACGGTGGGCTTGCGGATGGTGTCGAGGAACGTCGCGCTGGTCAGCGGCAGGGAGCCCCGCGCCAGCCCGCAGAGCGGATTGCGGGCGAAGATGACGACGGCGCCGCCCTTGCCGGCCTGCCGCACGGCCTCGGCATGGGCGAGGCTGGCGGACGCGAACACATGGGCGGCTTCGCCGCCGATGATGCGCTCGCGGAACTGGCCCGACGAGCCGAACGTGGGCTCGATCGTGCTGCCGCCCGCCTGCTTGAAGGCGCCCGCCATGTCGGTCATGGCGGCGCGCAGCACGCCGGCCGCGTAGAGCTTCACGTCCTCGGCGGCGGCCGGGGCGGCGATTGCGAGCACGAGGAAAATGACCATGAACCGCATGACCGGGTTAGGAAGCACGTTGCGGGGCGCGATTTAATCGACCGAGCACAATCGCAGGTGCTATCAAGCGCGATGGTCGGGACCGACACGATGGTTGGAATTCAAGCGAGGCGATGCCGCGGAACACCCTCTCCCCTAGAGGGAGAGGGTCGCCCGAGCATAGCGAGGGCGGGGTGAGGGGGATGGTGTGCTGACCAAGCACCCCCTCACCCGCCTCGCCGCTGGCGCGGCTGGGCACCCTCTCCCTCGAGGGGAGAGGGTAGGCGCGCTTACGCGCGCCGCCCACGCGATAAATAGCTTGCGCTCGGAAAGGGAGGATCGGCGCGCCCAGCAACTCCGCCAAACAAGCCGAAGTCGGCGAGGGGAGAGGGAAGAAGGCCGCCGATGACCATCTTCCTCCTCAAGCGGCTCACGACCTTCGTGGTGACGCTCGTGCTCGCCTCGGTGCTCATCTTCCTGGTCATGGACGTGCTGCCCGGCAACGCCGCCCAGATGATGCTCGGGCCCGACGCGCCCGCCGATGCGGTGCGCGCACTCGCCGAGAAGCTCGGCCTCGATCGCCCGCCGCTCGAGCGCTATCTCGCCTGGGTGGGCGGCATGCTCACCGGCGACCTCGGCCTCAGCTACGCCTACAGCTCGCCCATCAGCGCGCTCATCGCCGAGCGCATGGCCGTGAGCCTGCCGCTGGCGCTTCTCGCCATGGCGATGACCGCCGTCATGGCCATCGCGCTCGGCGTCTATGCGGCGGCGCGCCACAACCGCATCGGCGACGTGGCGGTGATGAGCTTGAGCCAGGTCGGCATCGCCATCCCGAATTTCTGGTTCGCCATCCTGCTGATCCTGCTGTTCGCCGTGCATCTCAACTGGTTCTCGGCCGGCGGCTTTCCCGGCTGGTCGGCGGGGTTCTGGCCGGCGCTCAAATCGCTCCTGCTTCCGGCCATCGCGCTTGCCGTCGTGCAGATGGCCATCCTGGCGCGCATCACCCGCTCCTCGGTGCTCGAAGTGCTGCGCGAGGATTTCGTGCGCACCGCCCGCGCCAAGGGGCTGTCGCGCCGCGCTGTGCTGTGGAAGCACGTGCTGCGCAACGCGCTGATCCCGGTCGTCACCATCATGGGCCTGCAATTCGCCAATCTCATCGCCGGCACCATCGTGGTGGAGAACGTCTTCTACCTGCCGGGCCTCGGTCGACTGATCTTCCAGTCGATCTCCAATCGCGACATCGTCGTGGTGCGCGACGTGGTCATGCTGCTCGCCGCCCTGGTCATGACCATCAACTTCATCGTCGACCTCGCCTATGTGGCGATCGATCCGCGCCTCAAGCATGGGCATCAGCTGTGAACGGCGCCATCAGCCTCACCCGGCGCGCCTTCCGCCACCCGAGCTTCGCCATCGGTGCCGCGCTCTCGTCCCTCGTCGTGCTGGCCGCTGCCATCTCGCTGGTGTGGACGCCGTTCCCGCCCAACCAGATGGACATCCCGCGCAAGCTCGCACCGCCCTCGGCGCTGCACTGGCTCGGCACCGACAGCTTCGGCCGCGACATGTTCTCGCTGCTGCTGGCCGGCGCCCAGGCCTCCATCGCGGTCGGCGTCATCGCCGTTTCCATCGGCCTCATCGCCGGCACGGCGCTCGGCCTGTGGGCGGCGGCGCGCCGCGGCGTCGTCGAGGAGCTGGTGATGCGGCTCTCCGATTTCACCTTCGCGTTCCCGGCAATCGTCCTCGCCATCATGCTCACCGCCGTGTTCGGGCCGGGCCTCGTCAACTCGATCATCGCCATCGGCATCTTCAACATCCCGGTCTTCGCGCGCCTCACGCGCGCCTCCGGCAACGCCATCTGGGCGCGCGAATTCGTGCTTGCCGCGCGCGCCTCCGGCAAGGGTCGCCTGCTCATCTCGCTGGAGCACGTGCTGCCCAACATCGCCTCCGTCATCATCGTGCAGGCCACCATCCAGTTCGCCAACGCCATCCTGGCCGAGGCGGCGCTCTCCTATCTCGGCCTCGGCACGCAGCCGCCGCAACCCTCGTGGGGCCGCATGCTCAACGAGGGCCAGACGCTGATGTTTCAGGCGCCGCGTCTCGCCATCCTGCCCGGCATCGCGGTGGCGATCGCGGTGCTCGGCCTCAACCTCCTCGGCGACGGCCTGCGCGACCTGCTCGACCCGCGCCTGCGCAGGATGCGCTGAAATGGGACGCTGACATGGCCCTCGTCGAGGTCGAAAAGCTCTCCGTCACCCTCGCCACCGCGCGCGGCCCTGTGGAGGCGCTGCGCGGCGTCGACTTCACGCTGGAGCGCGGCGAGACCTTGGGGCTCATCGGCGAGTCCGGCTGCGGCAAGACCATGACGGCGCTGGCCCTGATGGGCCTGCTGCCCGAGGGCGCCCGCGTCAGCGGCGCCATCCGCATCGACGGCCGCGACCTCGTCGGCCTCGACGACGCCGCCTTGTGCGACATCCGCGGCGACCGCCTCGCCATGATCTTCCAGGAGCCGATGACGGCGCTGAACCCGCTGCACACGATCGGCCGCCAGGTGGCCGAGCCGCTCGTCCTGCACCGCGGCTTGAGCCGCGCCGTCGCCCGCGCCGAGGCGCTGCGGCTTCTCGATCGGGTCGGCATTCCCGAGGCGTCGCGCCGCCTCGATGTCTATCCGCACCAGCTCTCCGGCGGCCAGCGCCAGCGCGTTATGATCGCCATCGCGCTCGCCTGCGGGCCGGACCTGCTCATCGCCGACGAGCCGACGACGGCGCTCGATGTCACCACGCAGGCGCAGATCCTCGATCTCATCGCCGAGCTCGTGGCCGAGAGCGGCATGGCGCTGATGCTCATCTCGCACGATCTCGGCGTCATCGCCGAGAACGTCGAGAAGCTGCTCGTCATGTATGGCGGCACCGTCGTCGAGAGCGGCCCGACCGAGGCGGTGTTCGCAAGGCGCGCCCATCCCTATACCCGCGGCCTGTTCGGGGCCCGTCCGACGCTCGGTGCGCGCCAGCGCCTCGCCACCATCGCCGGCACGGTGCCCGATCTCGCCGAACTGCCGGCGGGCTGCTGCTTCGCCGACCGCTGTCCTTACGTCATCGACACCTGCCGCGCGGCGCCGCCGCCACCGATCGCGGTCAGCGACGGCCATCAGGCGCGCTGCATCCGCATCGGCGCCGTCTTGGAGCAGGCATGAACGAAGCGCTCCTCGAAGTGGATGACCTGAAGCGGCACTATCGGCTGCCGCGCGAGAGCCTGTTTGCGCCAGCCCCCGTCGTCGCGGCGGTCGACGGCGTCAGCTTCCGCCTCAAGGCCGGCAGGAGTTTTGGCATCGTCGGCGAATCCGGATCCGGCAAGTCGACGCTAGGGCGCACCATCATGGCCCTCGAGCCGCCGACTGCCGGCCATGTGCGCCTCCTCGGCCGCGACCTCAACGCGCTGGCGCCCGAGGACCTGCGCCGGGCGCGCCAGGACATGCAGATGGTGTTCCAGGACCCGTATGGCTCCCTCGATCCGCGCCAGAAGACCGGCCGTATCGTGGCCGAGCCGCTGTCAGCCTTGAGCGACGCCAGCCCCGCCGAGCGGCGCGAGCGTGTCGCCGAGGCGCTCGTCTCGGTCGGCCTGCGCGCCGCCGACATGGACAAGTATCCGCACGAATTCTCCGGCGGCCAGCGCCAGCGCATCGCCATCGCGCGGGCACTGATCACCCGCCCGAAGCTGATCGTCGCCGACGAGCCGGTCTCGGCGCTCGACGTGTCGGTGCAGGCGCAGGTGCTCAACCTCCTGCGCGACCTGCAGGAGACGTTCGCGCGTCACCTACATTCTGATCAGCCACGACCTGGCGGTGGTCGACTATGTGTGCGACGACATCGCCGTCATGCATCGCGGCCGCTTCGTCGAGGCGGGGAAGTCCGAGCGGATTCTGCGGGCCCCCGAGCATCCCTATACGCGGGCCTTGCTCGCGGCGATTCCGAAGCCGGTGCCGGGGAGGCGGAGGCGGCGGAATAGCAGCGCCCTTCCTTCACCCTCCCCTTGAGGGGGAGGGCAATCGCAGCGAGCGAAGCGAAGCGCCATCGGGGTGGGGTGACTTCAAAAGATCTCGTAGCACCCCACCCCGGCTCGAATGCTTCGCATTCTTGCCGACCCTCCCCCTCAAGGAGGGTGGCTACCCCGCCTTCTCCTCGATCTCCGCCATCACCTCGTCCGTGTGCTCGCCGAGGGCCGGCGCGTCGCGGTAGGGCTCGGGCCGTTGGCCGTCAAACGACATGGGCATGCCCACCACCTTCAGCCCGCTGCGGGGCAGGGTGCGCATGATGTCGATGGCCGCGAACTGCTCGGAGGCGACGAGCTCGGCGACCGTGTTCACCGGCGCGCAGGGCACGCCGGCCGTCCGGAAGCGGGCGATCCAGTCGTCGCGGCCGCGCGTGCGCAGCACCGGCTCGATCAGCGCGATCAATGCCGCCCGATTGCCGGCACGGTCGCCGCCCTTGATGAAGCGCGGGTCGCGGCTCCATTCTGGATGCTCCATGGCGGCGGCGAATTTCTGGAAGATGCGGTCGTTGCCGACCGCGATGCAGATCGGGCTGTCGGCGGTGTCGAACGTCTGGTAGGGCGTCAGCGTGAAGCTCGCCGCCCCGCTGCGCTTGGGCAAGTTGCCGGTGACGTTGTAGTTGTTGATCGACCCCTGCACCCAGCCGACCGCCGTCTCCAAGAGCGAGGTGTCGATGGTGACGCCTTCGCCGGTGCGCTCACGCTGCTGCAGCGCCGCCAGCGTGCCGATGACGCACCACATGGCGGTGGCCTTGTCGTTGATCGCCGGCGCGCAGAAGGTGGGCGGATCGTCGGGCCGTCCGGTGAGCGTCATCACCGCCCCAAAGGCCTGCAGCAGCGGATCGAAGCCCGGCGCGTCCTTGAGCGGCCCCTTGCTGCCGAACGCCCAGATGGAGCAATAGATCAGCCGCGGATTGATGGCCCGCATGGTGGACGGCCCGACCCCGATCTCCTCGACGATGCCGGGCCGCAGGTTCTGGATCATGACGTCGGCGCCGCGCGCCAGGGCGAACAGCCGCTCCCGATCGGCCGCGTCCTTGATGTCGAGGACGACGGAGCGCTTGCTGCGGTTGTTGGCGCGGAACATCACCGAAGTGCCGTCGACGAAGGGCGGCCCCCAGCCGCGGGCATCGTCGC
The DNA here is from genome assembly GCA_963812775.1 of uncultured Alphaproteobacteria bacterium. Classification (GTDB taxonomy): domain Bacteria; phylum Pseudomonadota; class Alphaproteobacteria; order Rhizobiales; family Beijerinckiaceae; genus CAWEWH01. The sequence continues at coordinate 125,732 of CAWEWH010000006.1, read as the reverse complement.
CCCCGTCCGGCTTCTCGATCTTGATCACGTCGGCGCCCAAATCGGCCAGGATGGCGCCCGCCAGGGGGCCGGCATAGGCTTGGCCCATCTCGATCACCCTGATGCCTGCAAGCGGCCCGGCCATTGTGCGCTCCTCACGATTTTCATGTGTTGCGGACCATAGGGCGCAGGGGGCAACGGCGCCACCGCTCGGAGCCCTTGCCGTCCAAAGCGATATCGATACGGCTCTGATCCTCCCCCTCTAGGGGGAGGTGGCCGCGCGGAGCGCGGCCGGAGGGGGTCGCATTGGTCGAAGATTCGCGACCCCACCCGGCGCGCCGCGAGTGCGGCGCGCCACCCTCCCCTGAAGGGGAGGGATCAGTCCCCTTTGCGCATCGCGAGATACGTTGAATGCCGTGCCGTCATGCGCGGATGCGCTTGGCGATTGTTTCCCGCTGCCAAAGGCGTGTAGATTGCGAAATCCCCGTCCGCGGAGAGTTTCCATGTTCAGAAAATTGTCGCTGTTGCTCGCCGGCCTGGCGCTGGCCTTGGCGCCCGGCTTCACCGGTCCCGCTGCCGCGCAGGGCAAGAAGGACAGCGTCGTCATCGGCATGGGGCTCGAGCCGCCGGGCCTCGATCCGACGAGCGCCGCCGCCGCCGCCATCGGCGAGGTGACGCACTTCAACGTCCTGGAGGGCCTCACCAAGATCAACGCCGACGGCAAGGTCACGCCGCTGCTCGCCGAGGGCTGGACCATCTCGCCCGACCTCAAGACCTACACGTTCAAGCTGCGCCAGGGGGTGAAATTTCAGAACGGCGACCCGCTCACCTCGGCGGACGTGAAATTCTCCTTCGAGCGCGGCGGCAACGAGAAGTCGAGCAACAAGGACAAGGCCTTCCTCGGAACCTTCAAGGTCGAGGCTCCCGACCCCGCAACCGTCGTCCTCACCCTCAACGATCCGAACCCGGACTTCCTCTTCCGGCTCGGCTTCAACACCGCCGTCATCCTCAACGAGAAGTCGGCCGCCACCACCGCCACCACTCCGGTCGGCACCGGCCCGTACAAATTGGAGAACTGGGCCAAGGGCTCGTCGGTGACCCTCGTCAAGTGGGACGGCTTCCGTGACGCGGCAAAAATCAAGATCAACAAGGTGACGTTCCGCTTCATCAGCGATGCCGCCGCCCAGGTGGCGGCGCTGCTCGCCGGCGACGTGGACGCCTTCCCGCGTTTCGGCTCCTACCAGAGCGTGCCGCAATTCAAGGCCGATCAGCGCTTTGCGCTCACCATGGGCGGCACCGAGGGCAAGACCATCCTCGCCATCAACAACACCAAGAAGCCGTTCGATGACCCGCGCGTGCGCCGCGCCCTCGCGCACGCGGTGGACCGCAAGGCCATCATCGACGGCGCCATGAACGGCTTCGGCACGCCCATCGGCAGCCACTACGTGCCGATCGATCCAGGCTATATCGACCTCACCGGCATGTACCCGCACGACGCCGGCAAGGCCAAGGCGCTGTTGCAGGAGGCGGGTGTCAAGACGCCGCTCGAAGTGACGCTCACCTTGCCGCCGCCCAACTATGCCCGGCGCGGCGGCGAGGTCATCGCCGAGCAACTGCGTGCCGTCGGCATCAACGCCAAGATCGAGAACGTCGAGTGGGCGCAGTGGCTGTCGGGCACCTTCAAGGGCAATTTCGACCTGACCATCATCAGCCACGTCGAGCCGATGGATCTCGTCACCGCCTACGCCAATCCCAACTACTATTTCCACTACGACTCGCAGCCCTTCCGCGATCTCATGGCCAAGATCGCCAAGACGCCCGACGAGGAGATGAAATTGAAGCTCCTCGGCGACGCGCAACGCATGATCGCCACCGACTCGGTCAACGTCTTCCTGTTCCAGTTGCCGCAGATCAACGTTGCCAACGCCAAGCTCAAGGGATTGTGGAAGGACTCGCCGATCTTCGCCAACGACGTTTCGGCGCTGTCCTGGGAGTAGCCGCTTGGGTGAGCTCAATCAGCTGACGGCGCGCGATCTCCTCGAGCGCTACGCCAAGAAGGAGATCTCGCCCGTCGAGGTGATCGAGGACGTGCTCGGCCAGGTCGAGCGCTGCGAGCCCAGCCTGAAGGCGACCTACTGGCTCGACCCCGAGGGCGCGCGCGCCGCCGCCCGCGCCTCGGAGGCACGCTGGCGGAGCGGCGATCCCGTCGGCCCGCTCGATGGCGTGCCCATCAGCATCAAGGAGAACGTGGCGACGGCCGGCGTGCCGATGCCGCTCGGCACCGGCGCCAGCGAGCTCGCGCCCATGCCGGCCGACGCGCCGCCGTCGGCGCGCGTGCGCGAGGCGGGCGCCGTCATCTTCAGCAAGACCACGATGCCCGACTACGGCATGCTGTCGTCCGGCCTCTCGAGCTTCCATCCGCTGACGCGCAATCCCTGGAACCTCGACAAGAATCCCGGCGGCTCCAGCGCCGGCGCCGGGGCGGCCGCCGTCGCCGGCTACGGGCCGCTGCATGTCGGCACCGACATCGGCGGCTCGGTCCGTCTCCCGGCGGGCTGGTGCGGCATCTTCGGGCTGAAGCCGAGCCTCGGGCGCGTGCCCATCGATCCGCCCTATGTGGGCCGCGTCGCCGGGCCGATGACGCGGACCGTCAAGGACAGCGCGCTCTTGATGAGCGTGCTGGCGCTGCCGGACGAGCGCGACTTCATGAGCCTGCCGCCGACGCCGATCGCCTGGACCAAGCTCAACCGCGAATTGCGCGGCCTGAAGATCGGCCTCATGCTCGACGCCGGCTGCGGCCTGCCGGTCGAGCCGGCGGTGCGCGATGCCGTGACGGCGGCGGCCGAGGCCTTTGCGGCGGCCGGCGCCCATGTGGACGCGATGAAGCCGTTCCAGACCCGCGCCATGCTCGACGGCGTCGACAACTTCTTTCGCATCCGCGCCTGGGCGGACATCTCGCGTCTTGCCGAAGTACGGCGGGCAAAGATCCTGCCGTTCATCCGGGGATGGGCGGAGACGGGCGCCAAGCTCTCGGGCCTCGAGGCCTTCAACGGCTTCAACCAGACCATGGCGCTACGCGCCGCCGCCGTTGCTGCCTGCCGGCCTTACGACTACGTGCTGTCGCCGACCGCGCCGCTGCCGGCCTTCGCGGCGGAGCTGCCGTGCCCCACCAACGACGTGAGCCGGCCCTTCGAGCACATCGTCTTCACGCTGCCCTTCAACATGTCGGAGCAGCCCGCCGCCTCCATCAATTGCGGCTACACCGAGGACGGGCTGCCCATCGGGCTGCAGATCATCGGCAAGCGCTTCGACGATCTCGGCGTGCTGCAGATGGCACGCGCCTACGAGAGGATGCGGCCGCTGCAGCGGCCGTGGCCGATGTGGCAAGTCCATTGAGGCGAGCCGACACCCGATCCAACGAGACCAGATCTTCAGCAAACAAAGAGAGGCAGGAAACGTCATGGCCATCGATTTCGAGATTCCACCGGAAGCCAAGGCAGTCCGCGAGAAAGTGCGGCAATGGGTTCATGACGAGTGCATCCCGGCCGAGAAGGAGCTGGACGGCAAGCCGTTCGAGGATGTGCTCGGCAAGTTGCGCAAGAAGGCGCGCTCGCAGGGCCTGTGGTGCCCGTTCATTCCCAAGGAATATGGCGGCATGGGGCTCGGCCATCTCGCCAACGCGCTCGTGCAGATGGAGCTCGGCGAGAGCTTCCTCGGCCCGCTGTCGCTGAACACGCAGGGGCCGGACGACGCCTCGATGCTCACCATCCTCGAGCACGGCACGCCGCATCAGAAAGAGAAGTTCCTGAAGCCGCTGATCAACGGCGACAAGCGCATCTGCTTCTCGATGACCGAGAAGGCGGCGGGCGCCGACGCCACCGGCCAGCAGACGCGCGCCGAGAAGCGCGGCAACAGCGAATACGTGCTCAATGGCGAGAAGTGGTTCTCGTCCTCGGCCAGCGTCGCCAACCTCGCCATGGTGCTGGCCAAGACCGACCCGGAGGCGCCGCGCCACAAGCAATATTCGGCTTTCCTGGTCGAGCTGCCCAACCCCGGCTACAAAATCAAGCGCAACGTGCCCAACATGGCGATCGAAGGGCCGCACCACGACAAGATCAGCGGCGGCCATGCCGAGATCGACATCAAGGATCTCGTCGTGCCGGCCGAGAACCTGCTCGGCGGCGAGGGCAACGGCTTCAACATGGGCCAGCATCGCCTCGCCTACGGGCGGCTGCGCCACGGCATGAACAACGTCGCCAAGGCACAACGCGCCCTCGACATGGCGCTGAAGCACATCACCCAGCGCAAGACCTTTGGCCAGCTCATCTCCGATCGCCAGGGCGTGCAGTGGATGCTGGCCGATTGCGCCACCCAGCTCTATATCGGCCGCCTCATGCTGCTGCACATCGCCTACAAGGCCGAGAGGGGCATGGACCTGAACCAGGAGAATTCCATCGCCAAGGTCTATCTCGCCAACATGGTCCACAAGGTCATCGACACGGCGATCCAGCTGCACGGCGCCCTCGGCTACAGCCAGGACACGCCCTTGGCGCGCTGGTACACGCAGGTGCGCTCGCAGCGCATCGTCGACGGTCCCGACGAGGTGCATCGCTGGAAGGTCGGCCGCAACGTCGTCAAGGCCTACAAGGAGCACGGCACCTCGGCGCTGGCGGCCGGCGGCGAGCTGCTGTAGCGGCAGGCCAATGTGACGAGGCCGGGCGTCGGCGCGGCAAGCCCTCTCCCGGGCGGGAGAGGGCGCCTTGCGCTTTCCGCCGATCGGGGCGCTGGGCGCGGCGCAAGGGATGGTGAATAGGCCTGGGGTCAACGCCGATGCATCTTGTCAACGTCGTGCGACGCTACCTGTCCGATCCCGCAGCGGGATGGTCGATGGGAGGGTTCGGGGCTCTCGCCGAGTTCCACCACGACGCGGACGAAGCGGCGCTGCTCGACCAGCCTGATGTGTTGCGGCGCGCCACGTCGCGCGGCGCCATCGCGTTCGACCCTGCGCGCCTCGGCCTGTCCCGGCCGGTCGCCTATGAGACACCGAGCGCAAAGCCGCACCGGTGGAACCACGGTATCGCCTTGTGCCTTCCGAGCCGGGATGCGAGGCGGCAGGGCAGGGGCACGCTCACCGAGCTTGGCCCCGACGCCGCCGCCGTTCGGCCGGATGATCGCCGCTCGGTCCTCTTCGACATGGGGCTCGGGTCGGAACAGTGCGACTTCTGCATCAGAACATCCGATCCGGAGCTGCTGGAGGTCCTGCGCCGCTGCGTCGGCCTTTCCCTGTTCGATGCCGCCAATCCCGCAATGGCGGCCATCCTGCGCCATCATCCGCACCGGGTTGCCATCACCCATCTCGGCCGCATCGAGGTGTTCCAGAAAATCGGCGGGCCGGACACTGGCGGCGCGTCGCCGCCCGGCCCCCACACGCATGTCTTGCCAAAGCTGCTCAAGTCGGGTCGCACACATTCCGCAAATACGCCGATCCCCGATGGCCTCACGCCCTGCGCCTACCTGCATCCGGGCAATCCGATCATCGGTCCGCTCGGCGAGGATCGAAGTTTCGATGCCGCGCTCCATGCGGCGTTCCAGACGCTTTTGCAGGCCTTCGGCCGAGACGATCTCGTCGATACGAAGAACCGGCTCGTCCTCTGCTTCAAGGCGGAGAACGAGGCCCAGTCGTTCCGCCTGCCGGACAGCCGCCATCACCGATCTGCGGCTCGCGTGGCGTTGCGGCAGCTCGCATGCACGCACGAGCTCGCTCAAAATGGCGAGCTGGCGTCGCGACTGGAAATCTGGCGCGCCTTCTTCGACAAGACGCCTGACCACGCGGCTGGCGGCGAAATGGATGACGACCATTGAGCGCCACCAAGTTGCCGCCCGCATGCAAGGGTGGTACCGGCTGGAGACGGCAATCGATCTGGGAGCGACGGCAGCGTGGCGAATGAGCGTGACGTGACGGCAGCCGCGAGCCCGGCCGCGGCAATCGACGCGATCGCCCGCGCCTTCGAGATGGGCGGCTATATCTGCAACACCCAGATCGCCACCTCGATCTTCCTCGCCGAGCAGTTGCAGAAGCCGCTCTTGATCGAAGGTCCGGCCGGCGTCGGCAAGACGGAGCTCGCCAAGGCGACCGCGCAGCTGACAGGCAAGCCGCTGATCCGCCTGCAATGCTACGAGGGCCTCGACGAGGCCAAGGCCCTCTATGAATGGAAGTACGGCAAGCAGCTTCTTTATACCCAGGTCCTGAAGGAGAAGCTTGGCGACCTGCTGGCTGGCGCCAAGGGCCTGAAGGAATCGATCGGCCGCCTGCACGAGTTCGACGACACCTTCTTCAACGAGGAGTTCCTCGAGCCCCGCCCGCTCTTGAAGGCGCTGTGGGCGAAGGACGGCGCCGTGCTGCTCATCGACGAGATCGACAAGTCCGATGACGAGTTCGAGGCCTTCCTGCTCGAGGTCTTGTCCGACTATCAGATCTCCATTCCCGAGCTCGGCACCATCAAGGCGCGCTCGACGCCGCTCGTGTTCCTGACCTCCAACAACACGCGCGAGATCGGCGACGCCTTGAAGCGTCGCTGCCTGCATCTGTTCATTCCTTTCCCCGAAAGCGATCTCGAGCGCCGCATCATCCGCGCCCGCGTGCCGGACGCGGAGCCGGCGCTGCGGAACCAGCTTGTCGCCTTCGTGCAGGGGCTGCGCACGCTGGAACTGAAGAAGCGCCCGGCCGTCAGCGAGACCATCGACTGGGCCCGCACCTTGGTGCTGCTGCACGCCCGCGAGCTCGACGCCGAGCTGGTGCGCCGCACCCTCAACGTGCTGTTGAAGTTCCAGGACGACATCGACAACGTCGATGCCGAGCTGACCACCATGGTGGCCAAGGCCAAGGCGACGGTGTGACGGAAACGCTGACCGATTTCATCCGCGCGCTACGGGCCGCCGACGTGCGCGTCTCAACGTCCGAATCGATCGATGCCGGCACGGTGCTGCAGCGCGTCGGCTACGAGCGTCGCGACGTCTTGCGCCATGCGCTGTCGCAGGTGCTGGCCAAGAGCGAGGACGAGAAGGACGCCTTCGCGGCGACCTTCGACCGCTTCTTCGCCTTCGAGCAATTCACCCGCAAGGAAGACACGTCCGCGGCCCCAGAAGCCGCGGCGGCGCCGAGCGCCGATGCCGGCGGCATGCCCGGCAGCGGCGGCATGGGATCGGACGGCGGGCCCGACGATCTTGCCGCACTGCTGGAGCGGGGCGACCAGGCGGCCTTGCAGATGGCGCTTGCCGAGGCCGCCCGCCAGGTCGAGCTCAACCGCATCCGCTTCTTCACCCAGCGCGGCCTCTACGCGCGGCGCATCATGGAGGCGATGGGGCTCGACGGGCTCGAGCAACTGACAAACGGGCTTGCTGCGTCAGGCGACGCGGCGGCCCGCGCCCGGGCCGAACGGCTGGAAGAGCTGCGCGAAGCGCTGCGCCTGCAGGTGCGCGACTATGTCGAGAAGCAGCTGCAGCTGTTCACCGCCAATACCGGGCGCCAGCTGCGCGAGGAGGTGCTGCAGCAGATCCGCCTGTCCAATGTCGACATGCGCGACCTCAAGCTGATGCGCGAGCTGGTGCGCAAGATGGCCAAGCGCCTGGTGGCGCTGCATTCGCGTCGCCGCAAGGTGGACCGGCGCGGCCACCTCGACGTCCGGCGCACCATCCGCGCCAACATCGAGCACGACGGGCTGCTGTTCCACACGGTGTGGAAGCGAACCAAGATCGACCGCCCGAAGGTCATGGCGCTGTGCGATGTCTCCGGCTCGGTCGCCGCGGTGGCGCGCTTCCTGCTGATGTTCCTCTACAGCGTGCAGGAGGTGCTGCCGGAGGTTCGTTCCTTCTGCTTCTCGGGCAAGCTCGGCGAGGTGACCGCGCAATTCGAGAGGATGGACATCGAGGAGGCGGCCGAGGAGGCGCTGCGTCTCTATGGCGGCTCCTCGAACTACGGCGAGGCCTTCGCGGATTTCGAGGCGCTGGCCATGGCGGACGTCGACCACCGCACCACCGTGCTGATCCTCGGGGACGCGCGCTCCAACTTCAGCGACCCGCGCGCCGACATCTTGCACAAGGTGCACGAGCGCGCGCGGCGCGTGCTGTTCCTCAACCCCGAGCCAAAGCAGTTCTGGCGCATCGGCGACAGCGAGATGCGGCGGCTCACGCCCTATTGCGACCGGGCTGTCACCTGCGCGTCGCTGAAGGATCTGGAACGCGTCGTGTCCGAGCTCCTGCGGACGGCCGTGTGAGCCGTCGTGGCGCGAGACTGAGCTCCGCCCGAGACCTCGCTTCAAAGAGCCATGTCGATGGTCGAGCGGTCGCCGCCGCGGCCAATCCGATTGGGTTGGCGCGAGGAGGTGCGTGCAAGATCCAAAGCGAACTATCCAAGCCGAATTCCGGCGGCCGAGTGGAACGATCTCGCCACGGGGGCGGTTGCTACATCGACCCCCCACAATTGGAGTTATCAAATGTCGAGATCGAAGAGCCTTCTTCTTGCCAGCGTTGCTGCGCTTTCGCTTGTCGCCGTCACTGCGGCGCCTGCTGACGCGTTTTGGCGCGGGCATCGCGGCGGCGGCGCCTTCGCGGCGGCCGGGATCGGTGCCGTGGCCGGGCTGACGCTTGGCGCGCTTGCCACGCAATCCGCGTATGCCGGTTACGGCTATTACGGGGCTGGCCCGTACGGCTACAGCTCATACGGCTATGCGCCGGCCTATACCGGCTCCTACGACGAGGGCTATGCGCCAGCCTATTCCTACGGCTATAGCGCCGCGCCCAGCTACGGCTATGCGCCGGCCTATGCGAGCTACGATGAGGATTACGGGTACGCCCCAGGCTATTCCTACGGCTACGCCGCGCCGACCTATCGCTATCGCGCTGCCCGTTCGGTGGCCTACGGTTACCAGCCGTCGCGCCAGCACGTGACCGCGTATTCGAGCGGCAGAATGAACGACGGCCAGACGCGAGCCTATCGGCAATCGCTAGCCTACCGCGGCGACCGCCAGCACCTCATGGGTTCGGGTCGCACGATGCGCTACAACGCGTCGGCCTACAACCAGCGGCCCGCGCGCCCGATGGTGTCCAACTCGCAAGCATCGCGTCAGCAGCACGCGATGGGTCACGCAGGGCGCAACATGGGCGCCGCGCAGTCTCCGCAGCTCACCGGCTCGGTCAGCAAGGCGCAGCGGCCCATGAACGCGCAGCGGCCCGTGAAGGCCATGAAACAGGATCGGTAGGACGCAGCAACACGTGCTACCCAACTCCCGCCCGGCATCGGGCGGGAGTTTTTTTGCGTCTAAGCCCCGCCGGCCTTCACGACGCGCGCGCTTGTCAGCCGCTGATCGGAAAATTCCGCGATGATCTCCTCGTCACCCTTGACGGGGCCGAGGGCAATGTCGCCGAACGGGCCGATGACCGTGGCCCGGTTGCCGACCCACACCGCAACGCGGGCGTTGCGCGGTCCGCCGGCTGCCGCCCAGGCGCGGATGGTGCGCTGATAGGGTTCCTTGCGCCAGGCGTCGGGGAAGCCTGGATCGCAGCGCACTTCGAGGCCCTTCTCGTCGCTGGCAAGCGTGATGACGAGCTTGGAGCGATCGGGCCGCCATTCGTCCCCGAGCGTCGCTTCGGCGAGCCACATGCAGAAGAAGGTCCGGCATTCTTCGGGCCGCGTCTCGTAGATGCCGCAGCCGACGCCGATGCGGCAGTGCTTGCACCATTGGCCGGCCGGCTTGTCGAGGGCTCTGGCGCCCATCACCTTGCAGCACAGCGTGCAGGCGCCGCAGGATTTCGTCAGCTGCGGCGTCGCGGCTTGAGATTTGTCTGTCATGTCACGGAACGACCGCGCACTGATTCCTCCCCTCAGGGGAGGGTGGCGCGCCGCGCTTGCGGCGCGACGGGTGGGGTCGCAACCTGATGAACAGAGCGACCCCCTCCGGCCGTGCTGCGCACGGCCACCACCCCCTGAGGGGGAGGATCAGAGGGCGTTGCGATTCATCCTCTTGTCAAGGCTCTTCAGGTCGGTCGGGTTCAGCCGCGCTTCTTGGCCTTCTTGGCCGCCGCGTCCAAGTCGGGCGCGCTGGCGGCCGCGACCGCAATGCGGCTCGATCGGGTGAGGGGGAGCGCCGCCACCGCCTTCTCGTTCTCCATGATCTTGGCCATCACCGCCTGGCTGGCGCGGTCGAAGACGCCGCGGTTGTCGATGACGAATTTCTGCGACTTGCGCAGCTCGGCCAGGTAATTGTTGATCTCCGGCACCACGTAGCGCGCCACCAGATCCCAGCTGCGGAAGGTGGCCTCGCGGCTCGCCCAGTCGTGCGCGAAGCCGATCACCGCGCCGAAGCCGCCGCTCGTCTTGATGAGCTTCTTGATGCGCGCCACCAGATCGTCCGGCGTGCCGATGGTCGAGGCGGCCTCCTCCGAGAAGGACGTAAGATCCACGCCCTGGTCGGGCGACGTGAACGCCGTTGCGCCCGGCCGCTGCAGCGTGCCGACGATATATTCGTTGTGCCAGCGGAAGAGCCCGTGCTTGGCCTCGGCGCGCGCCTGCTCGCGGGTCTCGGCGATGTGCCAGGAGATGACGACGCGCCAGTCGCGCCGGCTCACTGTCTTGCCGGCCTTCTTGGCGGCGTCCTCGGCGAAACTCCACTGCGTCGGCAGCGCCATGAGGCCTTCGGTGGCCAGCGCCCCAAGCGACAGGATGCCGATGCCGTGCTTGCCGGCCAGCGTCATGCCCGACGGGCTGATCTGCGAGGCGACTGCGAACGGCATGTCCTCCTGCAGTGGCAGGAGCTGCAGGGCCGCATCCTTCAGCGTGTACCACTCGCTCTGCGCGGTGACGCGCTCGCCCTTGAACAGCCGCTTGATGATGCCGATGGCGTCGTCCTGGCGGTCGCGCTGCACCATCGGATCGATGCCGAGCGTATGGGCGTCGGACGGCAGCGCGCCGGGGCCGGAGCCGAAGATGGCGCGCCCGCCCGTCATCCAGTCGAGCTGCACCATGCGCTGCGCCACGTTGTAGGGGTGGTGGTAGGGGAGCGATACGACGCCGGTGCCGAGCTTGATGCGCTTGGTGCGCTCGCCGGCGGCCGCCAGGAACATCTCCGGCGAGGCGATCATCTCCCAGCCCGAGGAATGGTGCTCGCCGCACCAGAATTCGTCGTAGCCGAGCCTGTCGAGATGCTCGGCGAAATCGAGATCGGTGCGGAACTGAAGGTAAGGGTTCTCGCCGATGGGATGATGGGGCGCCAGGAAGGCGCCGAAGCCAAGCCGCTGCATGATGGTGGTCCTGATGATCGTTCGCTGTCCCCGTCTTAGAGCCCCATGCAGGGAGGAGCAATCGCCGGGGAGCGGAGCAGGTCTGCCGCGCCAGGAGGGCCGTTGCTTGTGGCGGGACGCCGCCGTCTCAAATCAGGATTGCCGGGGCTTTTGCCTGAAAACGGGACTCATATGGCGGCCGCGTCCGCCTTCGCCGCCTCCGGCGTGTGGGTGCTGCTGCCCCCCATGGCGGCGATCTCGGCCTTGCTGTAGCCGAGCGCCCCGAGCACGGTCTCGGTGTGCTCGCCGAGCGACGGCGAGACGGCCTTGGCGCGTGGCGGCAGTTCCGACATGCGGAACGGCTGATTGAGGGCGACATAGGGGCCCGCCTCGTCGGTCACCTCGACCAGCGCCTGCCGGTGCGCGAGCTGCGGATCCTGCAGCGCTTCGGCGACGGTGCGATAGGCCGAGCACGGCACGCCGTGCTTGCTCAAAGTGGCGACGCAATCGGCGGTGGTGCGTTGCCCCATCCAGGCCTCGAGCTCGCCGAGGAACAGCGCCCAGTTGAGGCGCCGGTCCTGGTATTTCGCGAAGCGCGGATCGCTCACCCAGCCGGGATTGCCGGTGGCAGTGGCGGCGGCCCGGAAGGTGAGCTCGCTGGCGATTGCCACGATGATGTAGCCGTCGGCCGTCTTCAGCGGTTCGGCGAAGCGGCGCGCCGCCATGACGAAGGGAAACTGCGACGACTGCAGCTCGAGCAGCGGCAAGGTCAGCATGCATTCGAGCATCGACACGTCGACCAGCTGGCCCCGGCCGGTCGTGTTGCGCTGATGCAGGGCCGCCGAAATGGCCCCGAACGCGTAGGTGCCGGAAATCACGTCGGCCACCCAGATGCCCATGTTGTCGGGCTTGGTGCGGCCGTCCTGGTAGAAGATGTGCGTGAGCTCGTAGCCCGATGCCGCCTGGACGACGGGCGCATAGGCGGCAAGCTGCGACGACGGCCCGGTCTGGCCGTAGCCGGATACGGCGCAATAGACGAGGCGCGGATTGGTGGCGCTGACGGACGGGTAGTCGAGGCCGAGGCGCTGCATGACGCCCGGCCGGTAGTTCTCGACCAGCACGTCGGCGCCGGCAATCAGCTTGCGGGCCGCCGCAAGCGCCGCCGGCTTCTTGAGATCGAGGACGACGCTCTGCTTGTTGATGTTGAGCTGGCCGAACATGGGGCTGGCGCCGTCGCGCAGAGGCGGCCTGGTGCGCATCATGTCGCCGTCCGGCGCCTCGATCTTGATGACGCTGGCGCCGAGATCGGCGAGCAGGCGCGTGCAGTGCGGCCCCGCGATGGTGGTGGTGAAATCGACGACGCGAAGGCCGGCGAACGCCGCGGTCATGAATTCCTCCCGGTGGATGCCTATTGTCCTCGTTGGCCGGCCGCGAGAGTAGGGGCTCAAGACATTGATCTCAAGGGCTTGGCGACGCCTACCGCCACGTCTGGTCAGCCCGTGCGCGCCGCGGCGCAGCCCGGCATCGTGCCTCAGTTCAACCGCAGCTCGAGAATGTGCCGCTTGTCGGGCTTGAGCTCGCCCCGCTCGACGCGCTTGACGACCTCGGTCAACGCCGCGTTGGCGGGCGCTGGCAGGCCGACCTCCTTGCTCTTGGCGACGATGAAGCCATTGATGAACTCGATCTCGGTGCGGCGGCCCTTGACCATGTCCTGACCCATCGACGGGCGGTGCTCGCCGCCGCCCTTGCGCGCCTCCGCCAGGCGGTGGCCGTCATAGGCGGCCCGCGCCTCCACGTCGCCTTCGCCGGCCAGCGCGATGGTTTCGGGATCGACGTGGTTGATCTCCTCGAGCCGGTAGCCGAGCGCCTGGCCGACGCGGATCGCCTCGCTACCGAGCCGGTTGCTGAAGTGGCGCAACCCGTCGTCGAGGGTGATGTCGCGGCTGATGAGGCCGGTCGCCGCCGACATGCCGTTGGCCATGGCGTTGATGACGAGCTTGGTCCAGCGCTCGCCCCAGAGATTTCCCGTCACCATGGCGGAGTCGGACAATGCCAGGAGGCGACAGACCTGGTTGGCGCGCTCGGTCGCAAGCCCGTGCGGCTCGCCGACGCGAAACACGGTGTGGCCGGCGCCGCGCTTGCCGGTGGCGCGATGCACGTGCCCCGGTGCGCAGAGCTCGACGGTGATGGCGCTGGCGATCGAGCCAAGGGTTTTTCCCCAGCCGACGATGCCTGCGATGGTCGCCTCGTTCATGCAGTTCTGCAGCGACACGACGAAGCCGCCCGGCGCGAGATATTGCGCGATCATCGTCGTCGCCCAGGCCGTGTCGTAGGACTTGGTGCACACGAAGGCGATGTCGATCGGCCGCTCCTTGGCGAGGCCCTGCAGCTCGGTGACGTTCAGTGCCCGCGCCGGGGTCGAGAATTCGGGCCCGTCGCCGGGATGCGTGATGCGCAGGCCTCTCGCCCTGATCGCCTCGACATTCTCCGGCCAGAAATCGACGAACGTCACGTCCTCGCCGGCCTGCACCATGTGGGCGCCCACATAGCCGCCGACGGCGCCCGCGCCGATGATCGCAATCCGTGCCCCCACGCTATCCTCCACCCTTCGCCTGGCGCCAGCTATACCGGATGCGCGGTGATGTGCGCCAGAATAAGCGCGGTGACCGCCTCCGGCGCTTGCTCGACGCTGAAATGGCCGACCCCCGGCAGCGCCTCGAACCGGTAGGGGGCGTCGATGAACTCGCCCGTGCCTTCCGCCGCCATGCGGCCGACGGACGCGTCCTCGTCGCCCCAGACATAGAGCGTCGGCACCCGAATGACGCCGATGGGCGTGCGCAGGCCGCCGCGTGAGCGGTACCAGGCGAGCGCCGCCTCGATGGCCGCTGGCGTGCCGAGAGCCGACACATGCGCCGCAACCGCGCCCGGCGGCACGCCGGCGCTGGCGAGGCGCTCGCGCAACCGCTGCGCATCGTCGGCAAGCAGCAGGCCGCCGGTGGCCGGATCGAGGAAGGCCTTGTGATGGCGCGAGCGATAGGCCTGGTCACCGTCGGGTGCGGCAAGCGCCCGCGCGAAGGACTTGGGGTGCGGCCGCGACAGGATGGTGAGCGAGGCGAGGCGCTCGCGATGCCGGTCGGCGACGCCCCACGCGACGGCCCCGCCCCAATCGTGGCCGACGAGATGGAAGCGGCCCGCCGCGTGGCCGCAGGCAGCCGCAATCGCCATGGCATCGCCGACGAGCTTGTCGAAATGGTAGTTGGCGAGGTCGCCCGGATCCGGCCGTGCGCCGGCCGAATAGCCGCGCTGGCTCGGCGCCACCGCGAGATAGCCGGCGCCCGCCAGCGCCGGCACCTGCGCCCGCCACATGTGCATCGTTTCCGGGAAACCGTGCAGCATGAGCACGAGCGGCGCGCCCGGCCGGCCGCCCACGAGGGCGTCGAACACGAGGTCCGGCGCGACGGCGATCTTGCGGTGCTCGATCATCAACGGCTTTCCCGGCGAGGCGCAAGCTTGGCTTGCCCGACCGGGAATGACAACCGCCGTTTGACAAGTCCTAGTACAGGTTGTCCCGCGCGTCCTTTTCGACGAAGGCGTCGACGTCCGCGACGCTGCGGTCGAGTGCCAGCGTGTCGCGTAGGATCTCGCCGGCCGACGGAAAGCTGCTGCGCGGAACTTGCGCCGCCGGGTCCCAGAGGCGGGCGCGCTTCACCGCCTTGGCGCAATGATGCTGCGCCTCCTTTACGTCGACGACGATGACCGAGCGTGGCGGCTTGCCATCGAACATGAAGCGGGCCATCAGCGCCTCGTCGGTTGAGATGCGGGCTGTGCCGTTGACGCGCAGCATGTCCTCGAAGCCGGGCACGAAGAACAGCAGCCCGACGCTGGGCTGGCGGACGATGTTGGTAAAGCTGTCGAGGCGGTTGTTGCCGGGGCGGTCCGGGATGGCGAGGTGATGGTCATCGAGCACGTGCACGAAGCCGGGCTCGCCGCCGCGCGGCGAGACATCGGCCCTGCCGTCCGCACTCATGGTGCCGATGCACAGAAAGGGCGACAAACCGATGAAGCGCCGGCAATGCGCGTCGAGCCGGTCGATCTCCTTGCGCACGGCGCCGTCGATCGGATGGCGGTAGACGCTGCGCAGCTCCTCTGCGCTGGCGAGGACGGCGGATAGTGGGAGGCCGGATATTGGGAGTGTCACCAAGCTTCTCCTTCGAATTGCTGCAAATTCAGCGCTGGGCGCGGGCGTTGCGCACTCGGAACAACGACAGCCCCGCTCGCTGGCCGCGGGGAGGCAGTGCCCCGGCGGTCACGGGTGGGTGAGGATATTGCGCCAGCGGGGCGGCGCATCATCGCCTGCCGCAAGACACGGCAGCAATGGCGTCCATAAGAGCCCCTCGCACTGACAACTCCTGTCAGCAGGCTCATGTCCGACCTTTCATGTCCGGTCTGCTTGGTTAAAGCGGCTGCTGAAAAAACTTGCACGAGAGTTTCGCTACGCGACAGCCGCTTGCGCCGCCGCTGCTTGATCGGCGCCGACAATGCGTGGCAGGTAGCCTGAGCCATCGCGCCGGAGGCCGCCCATGAGCATCGAATTCCTCATCACCTCGCTGATCGTCGTCATCTCGCCCGGCACCGGCGTTCTCTTCACCCTGGCGGCCGGCCTGTCGCGTGGCTCCCGCGCCAGCGTCGTGGCGGCGTTCGGCTGCACCCTCGGCATCGTGCCGCACATGGCCGCCGCCATCCTGGGTCTCGCGGCCCTCCTGCACACCAGTGCGCTCGCCTTCCAGACGCTGAAATATCTCGGCGTTGCCTACCTGCTCTACATGGCCTGGCAGGCCCTGAAGGAGACGGGCGCGCTGCGCATCGACCAGGAAGTCAGCGCCCGCTCGGACATGCAGGTGACGGTCACGGCCATCCTGATCAACATCCTCAATCCGAAGCTGTCGATCTTCTTCCTGGCCTTCCTGCCGCAATTCGTCAGCGCCGACGAGCCGCAGCCGCTCTCGCGCATGGTGACGCTGAGCCTCGTGTTCATGCTCATGACCTTCGTGGTCTTCGTCGGCTACGGGCTGTTTGCGGCGGCGATCCGCAACCACATCATCTCGCGTCCGCGCGTGCTGACCTGGATGCGCCGCACCTTCGCGGCGGCCTTTGCGGCGCTGGGCGCCAAGCTCGCCTTCGCGGAGCGATAGTGCATGATCCCGAAAAGTGTGCGCAGTTTTCGGAAGAGATCATGCACAAATGAAGACTCTAGAGCGCGCATGCGCTCTAGTTACTCGATCCCGCGCCAGCGCCGCCCTTCGCGCTCGATGAGCTCCTCCGCCTCCTTGGGGCCGGCGCTGCCGGCCGGGTAGAAGCAAAGGCCCGCGCTGCCGGCTTTGGCCCAGGCGTTCATGAACGGCTCAACCGCCCGCCAGCCCGCCTCGACGCCGTCGGCGCGCTGGAACAGGATGGCGTCGCCGATCATGCAGTCGTAGATCAGCGTCTCGTAGCCGGTGGACGGGGCGCTGTCGAAGTAGTCCTTGTACTTGAAGTTCATGCCGACGCCGTCGATCCTCACGGCCGGCCCCGGCACCTTGGCGTTGAACTGCAGCGTGATGCCCTCGTCGGGCTGGATGCGCAGCACCAGGAAATTCTGCGCCAGGCGATCGACCGGCGTGCCGCGGAACAGCGCGATCGGCGCCTGCTTGAACTTGATGGCGACTTCCGTCTTGCGCGCTCGACAGCGCCTTGCCGGTGCGCAGGAAGAACGGCACGCCGGCCCAGCGCCAATTGTCGATGAAGAGCCTCAGCGCCACGTAGGTCTCGGTCGCGCTGTCGGGCTTCACGTCGTTCTCCTGCCGGTAGGCGGGGAGGCGCTCACCCTGCACCCACCCTTGCCGTGTACTGGCCGCGCACCGAGGCGGCGAGCGCGTCCTCCTCGCTGTAGCTGGCGCACGGCGTCGAGCGCCTTCGCCTTCTCCGAGCGCACCGCGTCGGCTTCGAAGGAGGCGGGCGGCTCCATGGCGACCAGCGCCAGAAGCTGGAACAGGTGGTTCGGCACCATGTCGCGCAGCGCGCCGGTCGGCGTCGTAGAACCGGCCGCGGCGCCCGACGTCCACCGTCTCGGCGACGGTGATCTGCACGTGGTCGATGTGGTCGCGGTTCCAGATCGGCTCGAACAGGCCGTTGGCGAAGCGCAGCACCATGATGTTCTGGACCGTCTCCTTGCCGAGGAAATGGTCCATGCGGTAGATCTGGTCCTCGTCCATGATGGCGAGGAGCTCGCGGTTGAGCGCCCGCGCCGATTCGAGATCGGTGCCGAACGGCTTTTCGACGATGAGCCGGCGCCACGCCTTGCCGTCCTCGTGGACGAGCCCGGCTTGCCGAGGAGGCGGGCGATGGGCGCAAACGCGTCAGGCGGCGTTGCGAGATAGAACAGGCGGTTGCCGCTTCGTGCCGGCATGCGGCTTCGATCGCCTCGATGCGGCGGCTCAGGCGCCTTGAAGCTCTCCGGCTCGTTCGGATCGGCGCGCGCCTGGAACACCGCTGTCGAGGAGCTGCTTGACCACGTCGCGATCGAGGGGACGGGTGGCGAATGTCTCGAGGCCCTCGCTCAGGGCGCGGCGCAGCGCCTCGTCGCTCTGCTCGTCGCGTGTCGCGCCGACGATGGCGAAGGGCTCGGGCAGCAGGCCGGCCGTCGCAAGATTGTAGAGCGCCGGCAGCAGCAGGCGGTGGGTGAGGTCGCCGGTGGCGCCGAAGATCGACCAGGCAGCACGGATCGGGCGGTTTCTCGACGCGGGCGGGCGAGACTCCATCGCCGCCTACGCCTTCGGGCTCGACGTGGCCGCCGAACCCCTTGCGCATGGCGGAGAGGATCTTCTCGGCGAAGGTGTGCTCCTGGCGCGAGCGGAAGCGGGCATAGAGCGCGGCCGACAGCACCTCGGCCGGCACCGCCTCGTCGATGGCGGCCGAGCAGGGTCCAGCGGCCCTCGCCGGAATCCTCGACATGGCCCGAATAGGTCGACAGGGACGTGTCCTCGGCCAGCGCGATGGCGGTGAGATCGAGGAGCCAGGAGGAGATGACGCTGCCGCGCCGCCACACTTCGGCGATGTCGGCGAGGTCGAGATCGAGCCGGTCCTCCTCCGGCAGCGCCTGCGAATTGGCGTTGCGCAGGATGTCGAAGCCTTCGGCATAGGCCTGCATCAGGCCGTACTCGATGCCGTTGTGGATCATCTTGACGAAGTGGCCGGCGCCGCTCGGGCCGGCATGGATGTAGCCGCGCTCGACGCGCGGGTCGCGCCCCTGGCGCGTCGGCGTCGGCGGGATGTCGCCTTCGCCCGGCGCCAGCGCCGCGAAGATCGGGATCGAGATGCTCGACCGCCGCCTTGTCGCCGCCGATCATCATGCAGTAGCCGCGCTCGAGCCCCCACACGCCGCCGCTCGTGCCCACGTCGACATAGTGCATGCCCTTCGCTTTGAGCTCGCGGGCGCGGCGGATGTCGTCCTTCCAGAAGCTGTTGCCGCCGTCGATGATGATGTCGCCGGCCTCGAGCAGGCCGGCGAGCTCGGCGACGGTCGCCTCGGTCACGGCCCCGGCCGGCAGCATGATCCACACCGCGCGCGGCCGCGCGAGCTTGCCGACGACATCGCGCAGACCGCTGGCGCCGACGGCCGTCTCGCCGGCCAGCGTCGCCACCGCTTTGGCGTCGCGGTCGAACACCACGGTCGCGTGGCCGGCGCGCATCAGCCGGCGCACGATGTTGCCGCCCATGCGGCCGAGGCCGATGATGCCGAGCTGCATGGCTCAGCCCAGCGCCCGCTTGACGGCGTCCTGCAGGGACCGCATGGCCGTCGCGATGTCGCCCTTGAAGTGGACGCGCAAGAGCCGCCGGCCGCGCTCGGCCAGCACCTCGAAGTCGCCGCGCGCCTGCGCCGCCTCGACGATGCCGAATGTGTAGGGCGCGCCGGGAACCGGCAGATCCTCGGGCGGGTCGGTGGTGATCTGCACGAAGACGCCGCTCGCTCGGCCCGCCCTTGTAGGCCTGGCCGGACGAATGCAGGAAGCGCGGCCCGAACCCGACGCAGGTGGCGACGCGGCGCTTGTCGCGCACGTGCAGGCGCATGTCCTGCAGGGCCGCCATGTGGCGCTCGTTGCGCGCCAGATAGGCGAGCAGCGCCACGTAGTCGCCGGGCCGGACGCGGGAGAAATGCGCCTTCATCCAGCTCTCGAGCGAGCCGTCGGCGCCGGCCTTGCGCAGCGCCGCCGTGTTGGCCTCGTCGGCGAACACCGACAGGAACGCATCCGAGAAGGCCGGCTGCTCCTCGGGCAGGCTGCCGGTCTTCTCGAAGGCCGTGGTCAGCTCCCGCGTCCTGACCTTGCTCGCCTCGACGTCCGGCTGGTCGAACGGGATGATGCCGATGATGGCGCCGGCCACGGCGGTCGCGATCTCCAAGCGGAAGAACTCCTGGCCGATCTGGGCCGGGCGAGGCGAGGGCGATGCGCACCACGGGATGACCGGCCGTCTCGAGCGCCTCAACGCGCCGCGTCCTGGCCGGCATCGGCGCCGTCGTCGAGGCGCAGATAGGCGAAACAGCGGTCGTCGCCGTAGACCGTCGGGCGGGCCGAGCGGCTCGCCGTCGACCGGGATGAGGCCCTTGCCGTGCTTGCCGGTCGACTCGGCGATGAGCTGCTCCGCCCAGCCGCCGAAGCGCGGCGATGCGCGGCGAGGCGATGAAGGTGATCTTGTCGCGGCCTTGCAGCCGCCGCCGCGCCGAGGACGGCGCCGAGCTGGATGCCGGGGTTCTCGGCGGGCGGCACGTCGGGCCCGCATGAGCGCACCATCTCGTCGGTCGACGTCGAGCAAGCGCCTTCACGTCGATGCCGACGGCTGCGGCGGGCACGAGCCCGAAGCGCGACAGCACCGAGTAGCGGCCGCCGATGCCGGGAAGGC
Source organism: uncultured Alphaproteobacteria bacterium (assembly GCA_963812775.1). GTDB lineage: Bacteria > Pseudomonadota > Alphaproteobacteria > Rhizobiales > Beijerinckiaceae > CAWEWH01. The sequence goes on along the minus strand of CAWEWH010000006.1, from coordinate 105,545 downwards.
CGTAGAAGATGCGGCGGAAGCCCTCCGCCTGCGCCATCTTCTCGCAGCGACGAGCCGGGATCGGTGACGGCGACGAAGCGCGAGCCGGCGCGGGCGGCGCCCAGCGCCTTCTTGGTGCGCTCGTAGAAATACGCCTTGAGGATGTTGGGCTCCGAGGTCGAGCCCGACTTGCTGGAGACGATGAACAGCGTGTTCTTGATGTCGATCGCATCGTCGAGCGCCTTGATCTGCGCCGGGTCGGTGGAGTCGAGCACATGCAGCTTCGGCCAGCCGGCGAGGCGGCCGAAGTGTCACCCAGGACCTCCGGGCCGAGGCTCGAGCCGCCCATGCCGATGAGCACCACGTTGGAGAAATTCTCGCGCCGCACATCCTTGCCGAACTTGTCGAGCTCCTCGACCCGCGCCAGCTCTTCGCCCACGATGGTCAGCCAGTCGAGCCATTTCGCCTCGTCGCCGCCCGTCCACAGCGCGCTGTCGCGCTGCCACAGGCGCCGGGCATTGCCGTCGGCGCGCCATTGCTCGAGCGTCTGCTTGACGGCCGTTTCGAGCTCCTTGCCGAGGCTGGCGGTCTGCCGGTTGAGCCGCGGCCCGAGCACGACGGCGCGCTTGTGCGCGACAGCGCCGAGCAGCTTGTCGGCCGCGTCGGCAAACAGCTTCACGCCGTCGGCGAGCAACTGGTCCGTGACCGCGTCGAGCGAAATGCCGGCGCGCTCCAGCGCGTCGAGGACGCGCTGCGCCTCATCGACACCCTCTTCAAGGGTCGGGCGCAGCTTGCCGTGGTCGCGGAACGCCTCGAGGGTGGCGGGCGGCAGCGTGTTGACGGTGTCGGGGCCGATCAGCTCCTCGACATAGAGCACGTCGCTGTAGGCCTTGTTCTTGGTGCCGGTCTAGGCCCACAAGCAGGCGCTGCGGCTTGGCGCCCTTGGCAGCGAGCCTTTCCCAGCGCGCCCCCGAGAAGATGCGCTTGTAGCTTTGATAGGCGAGCTTGGCGTTGGCGATCGCCACCTTGCCCTTGAGTGCCGCCAAGGCCGCCTTCTCGTCGGGATCGTTGGCCTCGCGGATCTTCTGGTCGAGAAGCGCGTCCACGGCGCTGTCGATGCGGCTGACGAAGAAGCTCGCCACGCTCGCCGCCTTCGACACGTCGCCCGCCTGGGCGAGGATAGCCTCGAGGCCGGCGATATAGGCCTCGGCCACGGCCTCATACATGGCGCGGCCGAACAACAGCGTGACGTTGATGTTGAGGCCTTCGCCGACCAGCGTGCGGATGGCGTCGACCCCCGGCTTGGTGGCCGGCACCTTGACCATCGAGATTCTTGCGCTCGACGGCGCGCCACAGCCGGCGCGCTTCCACCGCGGTGCCGTCGGCGTCCATGGCGAGGTAGGGCGACACTTCCAGACTGACGAAGCCGTCGCCGCCCCGGGTTGCGTCGAAGACCGGCTTCAGCACGTCGGCCGCCGCCCGGATGTCTTCCACGGCCAGCCCCTCGTAGAGCTCGCCGACGGCACGGTCGCCCTTGGCTTGCGCGGCGCTCACCGCTGCGTCGTAGTCGCTGCCTTCGCCGATGGCCTTTTCGAAGATTGCCGGGTTCGAGGTGACGCCGGCGAGACCGTCCTCCTCGACGAGCCGCTTCAGCCCGCCGCTGGCAATGAAGCCGCGCGCCAGGAAGTCGAGCCAGATCGATTGGCCATGCTCGGAAAGGGCCTTGAGGGGATTCATGCGTGGCATCCTCGCTCGTCCGCCGGGCTCGCGCACGATCTCGAAGAGCGCGCGGTCTTCAGATAAGATCATGCGCAAAATCGAGATGTCCAGGGTGCGCGTCCGATTGCCCCCATGCGCGTATGCGCCGGGTCGACCGGATCGGCTTCGGCGCAAGGCTAGGCCCTTGCAGGACATGGCGAACGTGGGCCCATGGGCGAGCCTCTCGGGCGGCGGCGCGGCATGCCCTCCGGCTGGTCCGGCGGCCCGCCCGGGCGCTCTTGTGCCGGCGCGCCCGGCCCCGTAGAGACGTGCGGCAATCAATAAGGAGCAGGACGTGACGATCCATCAGGCGGTCCCGGCGGAACTGACCATCGAGGAGCTGCGCCAGAAGCTTGGCCAGGAGGTCGGCGTCTCGCCGTGGGTCGACATCGACCAGAAGCGCATCGACGTATTCGCCGAGGTGACCGAAGACCACCAGTTCATCCACGTCGATCCCGTTGCCGCCAAGAAGTCGCCATTCGGCACCACCGTCGCGCACGGCTTCCTGACGCTCTCCATGCTGAGCAAGCTCGCTTACTCGGGGCTGCCGAATCTCAAGGGCCGCAATATGGGCGTGAACTACGGCTTCGACAAAGTGCGCTTCATCTCGCCGGTTCCGGCCGGCGCCCGCATCCGCGGCCGCTTCAAGCTCGCCGAGCTCGTGCAGCGCTCTGACAAGGAATTCATGATGCGCTATGCCGTGACCGTCGAGATCGAGGGCAAGGACCGGCCGGCGCTCAGCGCCGACTGGCTCACGCTTTCGGCTTTCGCCTGACATCAAGAGGATGACTATGGCTATCCGATTTGACGGCCGCGTCGCCATTGTGACCGGCGCCGGCAACGGCCTCGGCAGGGCCCACGCCAAGGGTCTCGCCGAGCGCGGCGCCAAGGTGGTGGTGAACGATCTCGGCGCGGCCCGCGACGGCACCGGCGGCTCCTCGGCGGCGGCCCAGAAGGTCGTTGACGAGATCAAGGCGGCGGGCGGCGAGGCGATGGCCGACGGCGCCAACGTGGCCGACGTTGCGCAGGTCAAAGCCATGGTCGAGCGCGCCATGGCGCAATGGGGCCGCGTCGACATCCTCATCAACAATGCCGGCATCCTGCGCGACAAGACCTTCGCCAAGATGGAGGTCGCCGATTTCGAGACCGTCGTCGACGTGCATCTGATGGGGTCGGTCAATTGCACCAAGGCGGTGTGGGAGATCATGCGCGAGCAGAGCTACGGCCGCATCGTCTTCACGTCCTCCTCGTCCGGCATCTACGGCAATTTCGGCCAGGCCAATTACGGTGCCGCCAAGGCGGCGGTGGTCGGGCTCATGAACGTGCTGCATCTCGAGGGCGCCAAGTACAACATCCGCGTCAACACGCTGGCCCCGACCGCCGCCACGCGCATGACGGAGGAGCTATTGCCCAAGGAAGCGCTGGCCCTCATGACGCCGGAATCCATCACGCCGGGCGTTCTCTTTCTTGTGAGCGAGGAGGGCCCATCGCGCACCATTCTCGGCGCCGGCGCCGGCTGTTTTGCGGTCACCCACATCTATGAGACCGACGGCATCTACCTGGCGCCCGAGGAACGCACACCCGAAGGCGTCATGGCGCGTTTTCAGGAGATCGCCGACCCCGCCAAGGACAAGCTGCTTACGGCGGCCTTCGAGCAGACGGGCAAGTTCCTGACCAAGGCGGCAGCCGCCGCCGGCGTCAAGCTGCCAGCGCGCTGACGCCTTGGCCTTGCGGCGCGTGCGGCACCGGCTCCCTGCCATTTTTCTGCTGCTCGCCTGCGCCGTCGCGGCGCCGACCAACGCGCAGCAGAGCGATGCCGCAATCGAGCGCAAGGTCGAGGCGCTGCTGAAGCGCATGACGCTCGACGAGAAGGTCGGCCAGCTCAATCTCGTGTCGAATAATTTCGACTTCACAACCGACAAGATCGAGAAGGGACGCGCCGGGGCGGTGATCAATTTCGCCGAGCCCCGGCAGATCGGCGAATTGCAGCGCCTGGCGCGCGCCTCGCGGCTCGGCATTCCCTACATTTTCGGCCTCGACGTGCTGCACGGCGTGCGCACCATGTTCCCGTTGCCGCTGGCCGAGGCCGCCACGTTCAATCCGGCGCTGGCGCGCTATGCGGCCGAATGGTCGGCGCGTGAATTGGTCGGCCTCGGCGTGCAATGGACCTACGCGCCGATGGCCGATCTTGCCCGCGATCCGCGCTGGGGCCGCATCGTCGAGGGCTTCGGCGAGGACCCGCATGTGGGACGCGTCTTTACACGGGCGCGCGTCGAAGGGTTCAGGGCCGGCGGCATGGCAACGGCCGTCAAGCACTTCGCCGGCTATGGCGCTGGCCTCGGCGGCCGCGACTATGACGCCACCGACATCGCGCCCAATGATTTCCGCGACAGCTACCTGCCGCCCTTCAAGGCGGCGATCGACGCCGGCAGCGAAACCGTGATGGCCGGGTTCAATGCGCTGAACGGCGTGCCGGCCACCGCCAATCGCTGGCTGCTGACCACGCTGTTGCGCCAGGAATGGGGCTTCAAGGGCTTCGTGGTGTCGGACTGGGAGGGTATTCCCGAACTCGTTTATCACGGCGTCGCGGCCGATCGCGCCGACGCCGCCCGCTTGGCCATCAATGCCGGCCTCGACGTGGATCTGGCCGGCGGCGTCTACGATGCGCATCTGGCCGCCGAGGTGAAGGCGGGTCGCGTCAGCATGGCGACGCTGGACGAAAGCGTGCGCCGCGTGCTGCGCGTGAAGTTCCGCATGGGCCTGTTCGAGCGTCCCGACGCCGACAAGGGCGAGGGTGGTGCCGCGCCGCTCGGTCCGCAAGCCCGCAAGGTGGCGCGCCAGGTGGCGCGCGAATCCATCGTGCTCCTGCAGAACCGCGACGGCGTCCTGCCGCTCAAGCCCGCGACGCGTTCGCTTGCCATCGTCGGCGCCCTGGCGGCGAGCGGCGACGATCAGCTCGGTCCGCACGCCGCCCGCGCCAGGGCCGACGAGGTCGTCACCCTGCTGCAGGGCATCAGTGAGCGCGCCCGCGCCGCCAATATCAGCGTTGCCTACGAGCCGGGCTGCGATCCCGAGTGCAAGGACGATGCCGGCTTCGGCAAGGCGGTGGAGGCGGCGGGCGCCGCCGACGTCATCGTCGCGGTGCTGGGCGAGCCGCAAGCGATGAGCGGCGAGGCGGCCTCCCGCGCCAGCCTCGCGCTCGCCGGCCGGCAGGGCGAGCTTCTCGACAGGCTCATCGCCACCGGCCGTCCCGTGGTGCTGCTCATCGTCGGCGGCCGGCCGCTCGAGATCGGCCCCTGGCTCGATCGCGTCCCGGCGATCGCCATGACGTGGTTCCTCGGCACGGAGGGCGGGCCGGCGGTGGCCGACATCCTGTTCGGCGACGTGTCGCCGAGCGGCAAGCTGCCGGTGACCTGGGTCAAGTCGGCGGGGCAATCGCCGCTGCATTATAATAGGCCGCAGAGCGGGCGTCCTACCGACCTCAGCAATCGCTTCACCTTGCAATATCTCGATGCCGGCCCGGGTCCGCAGTTTCCGTTCGGCTGGGGCCTGAGCTACGCGCGCTTCGCGTACGGCAAGCTCGCCATCCGCGACGCCGAGCTGCCGGCCACCGGCACGCTCGAGGTGAGCGTCGAATTGCGCAACACCGGCGACCGGCCCGGCCAGGAGGTGGCGCAGCTTTATGTCCGCGATCTCGTGGCGAGCCAGGCGCGGCCGGTGCGCGAATTGAAAGCCTTCGAGAAGCTGGCCTTGTCGCCTGGCGCGGTCCGCACCGTCACCTTCCGGGTGCCGGCGCGCGACCTCGGCTTCCATCGCGACGACGGCACCTACGTGGTGGAGGCGGGCGAGTTCGAAATCTATGTGGGCGGGGATTTGCTCGCAGAACTCTCGGGCCGCGTCCGCCTCACCAGCGGCTTGAGCATCGCGCCGCCGAACGCCGCGCCTGCCAAGGCCGCTCCTGTAAAGGCCGCTCCCGTCAAGGCCGCTCCCGTCAAGGCCGCGGCGCCCAAGAGGGCGCCGGTGCGTCCCGTGTCTGCCAACCGTTCGGGTCGAGAGGAAGGCGGGGCGCGGAACTGAAGTCGCCGTCCGACGATGAATCAACAGCCAGAGCGGCCGGATCAGCCGCGCCACCCCAACACGCCTGACGATCCGCAACGGGCACCCGACCCAGCCGTGCCGCCGGTCCAGCCGCTCCCCGGCGACAGTCCGGTCGAGCTGCCGCCCGATCGGCCTGTCGAGATCCCGGTGAGAGAGCCGGGCCGGCCTCCCGCGCCCGAGCGGGCATTTGCCTAGCTCTTCTTGCGCCGCGCCTTCTTGGCAACGGCCGGCACCGGCCGCCGCTTCTTGTCGAACTCCGCCCACGGGTCCTTGTCGAGACTATCGAAGCGCCGGCGGATGGTGTTGACGGTGAAATGCGCCGGGCCGATCTCGGGCGTGAGTTCCTCCCAGGCGAGCGGCGTCGACACGGCGGCACCCGGCCGCGCCCGCGTCGAGTAGGCAGCGACCGCAGTGGCGCCTTTGCCGTTGCGGACATAGTCGACGAAGATGCGCCCGCCACGCACCTTCTTCGACATGGTGGCGACGTAGCGGCGCGGATCGGCCGCGGCCATTTCGTCCGCGACGCCGCGCGCAAAGGCCTTGGCGGTCTCCCAATCGGCGTCCGGGACGAGCGGCACGACGACGTGCAGGCCCTTACCGCCGGTGTTCTTCACGAAGCTCGCGAGACCGTGCTGCTTAAGGCGCTCGCGCGTGTCCTGTGCGGCGGCGATCACCTCGGGCCACGCGACGCCGGGGCCGGGATCGAGATCGAAGATCATCTGGTCGGGCTGCTCGATGGTGGCGAGCTTGGCGCCCCAGGGATGGATTTCCAGCACGCCGGCCTGCGCCAGGTTGAGCAGCCCCGCGAGGTCCTCGATGTAGAGGAGTTCCTCGTTGTCCTCGGGGTCGCGGCCGCGCCGGATCGCCGCGTCGATGCCGGCCCAGGCATGCTTCTGGAAGAAGCAATGGCTGTCGACACCACCGGGACAGCGCACGAGAGCCAGCGGCCGCCCGACGATGTGCGGGGCGATCCATGTCCACACGTCGGTATAATAGTCGACGAGGCCCTGCTTGGTGACGCCGGCATCCGGCCAATAGACGCGGTCGGGATGAGTGAGGGTGATCTTGGCTTCGAGCGGCGCCGCCGCGTCGGCCGGCGCCTCGCGCACCACCTCGCGCGGGTCCTTGTCCTCGCGCAGACCCTGGAAGGAGGCGTGACGCAGGAGATTGTCGGCCGTCCAGGCGCCGTACTCGACCTCCGCCACGAGCTTCGGCTCGGTCCAGTTGGCGTCCTTGCGCCGTTCGGCGCGCGGGATCACGTCGTAGGCCGGTGACGAGCGCCGCAGCCGCTTGAGCCGCGTGAAGAGATCACGCGCCATCTCGGCCGAGTAGCCGGTGCCGACGCGGCCCGTATAGACGAGCTTGCCCTTGTCATGATGGCCGAGCAGCAGCGAGCCGATGGCGCCCGGCATGGCGGACGATTTGGTGTAGCCGCCGATGACGAATTCCTGGCGCTTGGCGCACTTGCTCTTGATCCAGTCGCCGGTCCGTCCGGAGCGATAGGGAGCATCCTTCAGCTTCGACACGATGCCCTCGAAGCTGAGGCGGCAGGCATGCTTCAGGATGAGGCTGCCGCTCTCGCTGAAATGGTCGCTGACGCGGACGATGTCTTGCGGCAGCGACGCGAGGAGTTCGGCGAGTCGGGCCTTGCGCTCGCCAAGCGGCAGAGGCCGCAGGTCCTCGCCGTCGAGCCACATCAGGTCGAACAGGTAGCACGCGAACAGGTCGGAGCGGCCTTCGCTCAACGCCGCCTGCAGGGCGGGGAAGTTCGACCTGCCGTCCGCATCCTCGACGACGATCTCGCCATCCATGATGGCTTGGCGATCGGCGAGCGGCTGCAAGGCGTCGGCGACCGGCTGGAAGCGTGCCGTCCAGTCGAGGCCCTTGCGCGTCAGGAGCCGCACGTCGCCGTCGGCGAGATGCGGCTGCATGCGATAGCCGTCGAATTTTATCTCATGCACCCATTGCGCGCCGGGCGGCGGGTCGTCGGACAGCTTCGCGAGGCACGGCGCGATGAAATCCGGCTTCTTGGCGGCGCGCTTGGCGTGCGGCTGCCGGCTGCGCCGCGTCGCATGGTTCGCGGCGCGCTTGGCCATGACACGCTTCGCAATGACACGCTTGGTGGTGGCGCGCCGCCCCGCTGCCGCCCTGGGGGCCGATGCGAGCCTCGCGGCGGGCATGGCCGCCACCTTGCGGGGGCGCTTGACGCCGCTCTCGCGCCGGTTCGACTGCCACACAGCGGCTCGCTTGTTGGCAGCCACCTCTTCGATGGTGCGGCCGCTGATTGCCGATCCGGGCTTCGCCGTAAGAATGTCGGCGTCGCGCGCGGTGCGCGCCGCCTCGTCCTTGGCCTTGATCAAGAGCCAGTTGTCGCGCTTCTCGCCGCGCCGCTTGGCCATGCGCACCAGGTGCCAGCGCCCACCCAGCTTCTCGCCCTCGAGGCTGAAATCGAGCCGGCCCTTCTTCATCCCCTTGTGCGGATCGCCATCGGGCGTCCACGTGCCGCGATCCCAGACGATCACCGTGCCGCCGCCATACTGGCCCTTGGGGATGATGCCCTCGAAATCGGCGTAGTCGAGGGGGTGGTCCTCGGTCTGGACCGCGAGCCGCTTCTCGCCCGGCACCAGGCTCGGCCCCTGCGTCACCGCCCAGCTCAACAGCACGCCGTCGAGCTCGAGGCGGAAGTCGTAGTGCAGCCGGGTGGCGGCGTGCTTCTGCACGACGAACGAATTGCCCTCGGCCCGGCCTTTGCGGCCGGCTTGGCGCTTCTCACCACGCGGCTCGCGCGTCCTGCCGAAATCGCGCTTCTCGTTGTAGGCGGAAAGCGTCCGCGCCATGACCTAGCTCGCTTTCTTGAGGCGCTGGCGCGCCCTCACGGCTCGCTTGATGGTTCTCTTCCCGGTTCGCTTGCGTGCCGCAGCCGTGGTCTTGTGGCGTGACCGCGCGGCTGGCTTGCCTTCGCCGGACGCACGGCCTTCCCCCTTGGCGCTGCGGCGCAAAGCATCGAGCAGGTTGATGACGTTGGACGGTGGCCCCTTGGGCGGCTTCGGCGGCTCGCGGCCGGATTGCTTGGCCTTGATCAGCGCCATGACCGCATCCTGGTAGCGGTCCTTGAACGTGTCGGGGTCGAAGCGTCCGGCCTTGGTCTCGATGATGTGCTTGGCGAGGTCGAGCATCTCGCCCGATGTCTTCTTGCGCGGAATGCTGTCGAAGAACTCGTCTTCGTCGCGGACCTCGTAATTGTAGTGCAGCAGGGTCGCGGTCAGGCCTTTGTCGAATGGCGCCAGCATCACCACCCGTTCGCGCTTGAACATGACCACGCGCCCCAAGGCCACGACCCGGCGCTCCTTCATGGCGTCGCGGATGGTGGCGAAGGCATCGGCCGCGACCTTGCCGTCGGGTGCCAGGTAGTAGGTCCGATCGAGATAGACGGCGTCGACCTCCTCGGCCTTGACGAACCGCTCGATGTCGATGACGTGCGTGCTGCTGATCTCGACGGCTTTCAGCTCCTCGTCCGAGAGCTCGACATACTCGCCGCGGTCGATCTCGTAGCCCTTGATGCGATCCTCGCGGTCCACGGCCTTGCCGGTCTTCTCGTCCACCAACTGCTGCCGCACGCGGTGGCGCGTCGGGCGATTGATGAGGTGAAAGGAGATGCGTTCGCTGTCGGTTTCAGCCGGGTAGAGGGCGACCCGGCAGCTCACCAGCGACATTTTCAGGAAGCCTTTCCAACTGGCCCGCGGCGCCATCGCACGATCCTTCGTGGGAGCAACACACGATAACCGCCAGGCCGGCGCGCGCGTTCCGCCTTGCGGCGAACGGAACATTGGCCGCGACATCTTCATTGTGCCTCAAGGCCGAGGACACGCCTCATTGCGCATCCGCGCAGCCACTCGCACCAATCGCCCGCCGGCAAGGAGACCGCGCCCATGAAGAACATCAACGACCTGTTTCTCGACACGCTGAAGGACATCTATTTCGCCGAAAAGCAGATCACCAAGGCGCTGCCCAAGATGGCCAAGAAGGCCGGCAGCCCGCAACTGAAGCAGGCCTTCGAGAAGCATCTCGAGGAGACCAAAGGGCAGATCGAACGGCTGGAGGAGATCTTCCAGATGCTCGACGTGAAGCCGGCGGGCAAGAAGTGCCCGGGCATCCTCGGCATCCTCGAGGAAGGCACCGAGGTGATGAAAGAGGCCGAGGAGAAGGACGTGCGCGACGCCGCCATGATCGCCGCCGCCCAGGCCGTCGAGCACTACGAGATCACCCGCTACGGCACGCTGGCCGCCTGGGCCGACCAGCTTGGCATGACCGAGGCCAAGGACCTGCTCGGCGCGACGCTGGACGAGGAGAAGGCCACCGACCTCGCGCTGTCCGAGCTCGCCACGGCCAGCATCAACCAGAAGGCGGCCTGACACGGTCGCCGGGTCGTTTTGGCGTGCGAGGCTACGGGATCGTGCGTAAATTGAGCCGTTGAGGCACGATGCGATTATCCAAATCGCGTCGTGCCTTGGACACTTCGGGAACTTGGCGGTTGCGGGAGCGCTTGAGATAAAGGACTATTCTGCCCCGCAAGTTTGCCACTTTGTCAGTCCACGACCCATCCATGACGCAAGAGCCGTTGGACCTTCGCCGCATCTGCCTCTTCTTCGACATCGACGGAACGCTGGTCGACCTCGCGCCCAAGCCCACCGACGTGGTCGTCGACCCGCATCTCCTGGACGATCTGCAAATTCTCGCCAAGCGCGTCGATGGCGCCCTTGCGCTGGTCAGCGGCCGGCCGATCCAGATCATCGACGAGCTGTTCCAGCCGGTGAAATTCAAGGCCGCCGGCGTGCACGGCGCCCAGTTGCGTCTCGTCGAGGACGGGGAGATCGAGGTCGTGTCAGGGCCGGGACTGCCCGTGAGCTTGCGTGAGGATTTGGCCGAGCTCGGCCTGCACAATCCGGGCGTCCTGATCGAGGACAAGGTCGTCTCGATCGCCATTCACTATCGCGCCTTGCCGACAGCCGCCGAGGCGTTGCACAGCGCCATCGCGACGATTCTCGAGGAATGTGGCGACCGCTCGCTCGGCATTCTGTCGGGCAAGCTGGTCTACGAAGTGAAGCGCAACACGCACGACAAGGGCACGGCGGTCGACACGTTCATGGCGCGGCCTCCCTTCCGGGGGCGCCGTCCAGTTTTCATCGGCGACGACGTTACCGACCTTGCGGCCTTCGCGGCGCTGACGCGTTATCGCGGACTGGCCTATGCGGTCGGCCGCGATCTGCGCGGCGTGCCGCGCGGCTTTGAGACCGCGGCGCAAGTCCGCGAGTGGATTGCCGGCCTCGCCGGTCGCGCCGAAGCTGCAGCTTGACCATACGCCCTACGGCGGCCCGCGACCGAACGCGCCCGCATCCACGCGCTCGTCTTGTGATGGCTCACGATCTGGCCCGCGACCGGGCTCGCGGGCCGTGCGCAATTTTTCGCATCTGACATCGTGCGAGGAATCTTGATCTTTTTCGGTCATGCGCCGGCCATCATGCGTCCGCCGATCCGCCCCAATTTGCGCTCAGCGACGGGGAACTAAAGCGCCACCGCAGCGTTATCCCATGCTGGGGTCTGGCGGTTTCGAACACAGCGTCGATCAGCAGGAGAGATTTCGAAGTGTCGCGCCTCGTGGTGATTTCGAACCGCGTCGCCGTGCCGGACCCTGGCGGCAACGGACAGACTGCCGGCGGCTTGGCGGTGGCCGTCAATGCGGCGCTGAAGAATCGCGCCGGCATCTGGTTCGGCTGGAGCGGACGCATCGTCGATGCGCCGAGCGACGAGCCGGAGGTGGTGCGCCACGACAGCGTCACCTACGCGGTGGTCGACCTGTCGCCCGCCGATTTCGATGAATATTACAGCGGCTTCGCCAATCGGGTGCTGTGGCCGATCCTGCACTATCGCGTCGATCTCGCCGAATTCACCCGTTCGGATCTGTCCGGCTACATCCGCGTCAACGAGACCTTCGCCAACCAGGTCTCGAAAATCCTGGCGCCCGACGACGTCGTGTGGGTGCACGACTATCATATGATGCCGCTGGCGCGGTACCTGCGGGCGCGTGGCCACGACAACAAGATTGGCTTCTTCCTGCACATTCCGCTGCCGCCGCCCGACATCCTGCGGGCCCTGCCGCATCACGCCGAAATCATCGGCGCGCTCGCCGATTACGACCTCGTCGGCTTCCAGACCGAGAACGATCGCGACAACTTCACCCGCTACCTGACGCAGTCCGGCGGCTCCTCGGGCCGCGACGGCGGGATCCAGGACGCGCATGGCCGCAGCCCCCGCACCGGCGTCTTTCCGGTGGGCATCGACACGGAGGCCTTTGCCAGCGCCGCCCGGCGCATGTCAGCCTCGTCGTTCATCCGCGACGTGAAGAACAGCCTGTCGGGGCGCAGCATGGTGATGGGCGTCGACCGCCTCGACTATTCGAAGGGCATTCCCCATCGCATGGAGGCGTTCGAGAGGTTCCTCACCGCCTATCCCAATTGGCGCGGCCGGGTGACCTATCTGCAGATCACGCCCAAGAGTCGCTCGGAGATCGCCGAATATGCCGAGATCGACCAGGCGGTGAGCGCCAAGGCCGGCCAGATCAACGGCACCTTCGGCGAGGTGGCCTGGACGCCCATCCGTTACATCAACAAGACGCATTCGCGCGATGCGCTGGCCGGGCTCTACCGCATCGCCCGCGCGGCGCTGGTCACGCCGCTGCGCGACGGCATGAATCTCGTTGCCAAGGAATATGTGGCGGCCCAGGATGCCGAGGATCCCGGCGTGCTGATCCTGTCGCAATTCGCCGGCGCATCGCTCGAGCTTCGGGACGGCGCCTTGATGGTCAATCCGCATGAGACGGAAGGTGTCGCGGCCGCCATCCGCCGTGCTCTTGAAATGCCTCTCGCCGAACGCCGCGTGCGCCACCAGCGCATGATGTCGGTGATCGAGAAGAACGACATCGACCGTTGGGCGGAGCGCTTCCTCTCGGCACTCGGCGAGACGCGCCGCCGCGGCAGCATCGTCAGCAACATCCGCGCCCTCTTTGCGCTCTAACGCATGATCCCGAAAAGTGCCCGCGGTTTCGGAAAAGGATCATGCGCAAAAGTCATGAAGTTGGAGCGTCGATGCGATTGCCTTGCGATCGCATCGCGCTCTGACTGAACCCCGGGCTTGGCCGCCACCCTCATCGCCGACATCGGCGGCACGTCGAGCCGCTTTGCCATCGTCAAGGCCGGTCGCCCGCACGGCCTCGTGCATCTCGACGACGATGCGTTCGAGGATCCGCCGACGCTCATCGCCCGCGCGCTCGCCGAGATTGTGCCGAGCGCAGGCGAGCCGATTGATGAAGCCGTGCTTGCCATCGCGGGCGCCGTCGACGCGCGCGGCGTCCAGATGACCAACCGGCCGTGGATGTTCGCCCGCACGGCGCTGGTCTCGGCCTTCAAGTTCCGCCGCCTGACGCTCCTCAACGACTTCGAGGCCGTCGCCTACGCGCTCGAGACGCTGCGCCCCGACGAGCTCGTGACGCTCGCGCCCGGCAGCGTCTCGACGGGCCCCAAATTGGCCGTCGGGCCAGGCACCGGTCTCGGCGCCGCCCTCTATCTCACGGATGCGCGGCGCGTCCTGCCGAGCGAGGCCGGCCACATGTCGTTTGGTCCGGTTGAGAGCGACGAGGACGCGATCTTCGCAAAGCTCCGCGCCCGCGTGGGGCTCCTGTCGGCCGAGGCCGTCCTCGCCGGCCCGGGTCTGGCGCTGCTCGATGCTGCCGTGAACGGCGGCGAGCCCGAGACGCCAGAAGCGGTGGGCGATCGCATTGCCGCCCGTGAGCCGCGCGCCGTGGCCACCATGGCGCTCTACACGCGGCTCCTCGGGCGCTTCGCCCGCGACCTGGCTCTTGCATTCCGCGCCGGCGGTGGCGTTTTCCTGGCGGGCGGTGTGGCGCAGCGGCTCAGGGCCTTCATCGATGCGGACATCTTCCGTGCCGCCTTCACGGCGCATCCCCACCACGGACAATGGCTCGCCCAAGTCCCCGTTCACGTCATCACGGCCGAGGAGCCGGGGCTGATCGGCTGTGCCGTCGTCGCCGGCTTCAGGCGCGAGGTCCGCGCCTAGCGGGCATTGGTGTGCCAGCCGATTTTGTCACGGTGGTTAACAAACCTTCCAACGTGCACGCGACGGAGCATCGGAACGCTCCAAAACGAGGCGATCAGGCGGCATTCGCCGCGAATCCCGCGGCCGCGCGTAACGTCCCGTTGACTCTGCCCATGGTTGAATGACACCCGGCGTACCAGTCGAGGCGTTCTCGATAAGAGCGGCGAAGCTGAACGCCCTCCCTGTTCCCGAGCCTTAAGCCCACGGGAACGACACTGGTGACGAGCATGGAGGAGAAGCGCAAGCACCCACGACACCGCACGTTTCTGCGCGGTAAGGTCGAGTTCAACAATCGGGCCTCCAGCCTCGATTGCACGATCCGCGACCTTTCCGACGGCGGCGCGCGCCTGGAGCTTGCCGAGACTGTCGCCATACCGGAAGCCTTCGAACTGTCCGTGCCCGCAAAGGGGATGCGCCACGCGTCCTACATCAAGTGGCGCACCAAGACGCATGTCGGCATCGCCTTCGCCCAGCCGCTCGTGGCACCGGCCGAGCCGGCCAATCTCTCGCTCGAGCGTCGCGTGCGGGAACTGGAAGCCGAGAACGCCGAGCTCAAGCGCCAGCTCGCGGAATTTCACAGCGCCGAGCGAGAGAAGCAGGCGATCTAACCACTTTTGAGGGGTCTTTCATGCGCGCCGTCACCATACTCATTGCGCCGACCCTTGCGGCGCTCGCGCTCCTGCTCGCCGGGCCGGGCCTCGCTCAGTCGGCCGACGAGGTCGTGTCGCGGGGCGTCGTCAACGAGCGCGAGCGCGGCGAGCCGCTCATCGCCATCCCGCAAGCCTTGCCGGCCGATGTCGAGAACCGCAGCCCCAACAATTTCACGATCATCGTCGACCCGATGCGCACTGGCGCCGACGGGGAGCGGCGGCCGGGGGATATGAATCGCCCCCGGCGTTAGCCCATGATCCCGAAAAGTGTGAGCGGTTTTCGGCTCTAGGATCGCGCCGCCGGGCGTTGCAGGAACGCAACGCTGCCGATGCCACCGCCACTACCGCCGCTGGCGCCGTCGCGCACATGTCCGTAACGCACCGGTTCATGGCGCGCCGTCTTGTGCCTCGCGGTTTCGTGCCGCGCCGTTTCATGCCGTCCCTGAGCGTCCGGCCGCTTGTGCTTGGCGTTCTTGGCGTTCTTGACGTTCTTGGCGTTGTTGACGTTGTTGACGTTCCTGGCGGTCTTGGCCGGCTTGCCGTGCGAAGGCTGCGCCGGCCGCGGCGCGTTGCGCCGGTTATTGCGCGCCGCATCGCCTGAGACGGCATCGCTTCTGCCGTCGCCGTTGCGCCCGTCACGGGCGCGGCGATCGCTTGCCGGAATGGCCTGCCGGATCAGCTTCTCGATATCGCGCAGGAAGGCGCGCTCGGCATCATCGCAGAACGAGATCGCCTGTCCGGCCGCGCCGGCGCGCGCCGTGCGGCCGATGCGGTGCACGTAGGTTTCCGGCACGTTCGGCAGATCGAAATTGACCACGTGCGTGACGCCGTCGACGTCGATGCCGCGGGCCGCGATGTCGGTGGCGACGAGCACCGGCGTCCGGCCGGCCTTGAAGGCCGCCAGCGCCCGCTCGCGCTGGCTCTGGGTCTTGTTGCCGTGAATGGCGGCGGCCGGGACGCCCGTCTGGTCGAGATGGCGACGACCCGGTCGGCGCCGTGCTTGGTGCGCGTGAAGACCAGCGTGCGGTCCATGCCGCTCGGCCAGCAGGATTTCCGCGAGCAGGGCACGCTTGCGCGCCGTCTCGACGAAGAAGACGCGCTGCTCGACCCGCTCGACCGTCGAGGCGACCGGCGTCACCGCGACCCGCACCGGGTCGCGCAGGAGCTCGCCGGCCAGCTGGCCGATCTCGCGCGGCATGGTGGCCGAGAAGAACAGGTTCTGGCGGTCCCGCGGCAGCCGCGAGACGATGCTTGCGGATCGGCAGGATGAAGCCCATGTCGAGCATCTGGTCGGCCTCGTCGAGCACGAAGATCTCGACGCTTGTCGAGCCGGACATGGCGCTGCTCGAGATGGTCGATGAGCCGGCCGGGCGTGGCGACGAGAATGTCGACGCCGCGCGCCAGCGCCTCGCGCTGGGCGCCGATGCCGACGCCGCCGTAAGACGACCGCGACGCGTCATGCTGAGATGCCGTCCATAGGTGCGGAAGCTCTCGGCGATCTGGCTGCCAGTTCGCGGGTCGGCGACAGCACGAGTGCGCGGCAGCTATGGCGCTCCGGGCGCTGCGCCTTGGCGGCGAGCCGCTGCAGCATGGGCAGCGCGAAGGCGGCGGTCTTGCCGGTGCCGGTCTGGGCGAAGCCGAGCAGATCGCTGCCCGGCGAGGACGTGGGGAATGGCCTGCGTCTGGATCGGCGTGGGCGTGACGTAACCCTCGTTCGCCAGCGCCCTGAGAAGCGGCGGGGCGAGCCCGAGATTTGAAAACGATGTCAAGGAAGGACTTTCAATTGCGGACGAACACTCGCCTGGCGACTGCCGGCGATCCGTCGTCTCTATTGGTTGGGAGAAAGCCCCGCGTGTCCGGGCCGTCTGTTGCTTCTGTTGGGCGTCCGGCTGGTCGAGGTCGCCAAATCCAGTTTGGAACCTCGCTCACGCGGCTGGACGCCATGGCCGCTTGCGGCGGCTCCCTCTATGTGCATGAGGGACGGCCAAAAGTCAAGTGAATCAATAAATTAACGTTTGGGGCTCGACTTGCACGCGATGGCCACGAGGGCCGGGGCCACGCTGGCGACGATCTCGCCGGTGCTGCGTGCCGCGGGCTTCTCGCCCGTCGGCAGGCTCACATTGGCGGCCGCCAGGAACTTTCCGATATCGGCCCCCGTGACGACCGGATGGCTCGCCTGCGGCACGACACCGGCCACTGCCCGCAGCTCCGGACCGCCGCCTGCCACAACGCCGACGAGGCGGCCGACGCGGTCGAGCACGACGCTGCCGCCGGCGCCGCGCTGCAGCGGCGCCAAGACGCGCAGCTGATCCTGCACCACCGCCGCCTCGCCGGGCACCACCGAGGCGACCGGTGCTGTCCCGCCGAGGCCCGCAAAGCCGACCACCACGAGGCCGTCGTGGGATTGCGGCCGCGTGTCGAGGCCGGCCGCCGCAAGCGCCTTCGGGGCCTGGCCTTCGAGGAGCGCGAGACCCGAGGCCTTGTCGGCGCGCACGAGGCTCGCCTTCTGCATGCCGATGAGCGGCTCGGCACAGTCTTCGACGGCCGCGATGGTCAGCACGCGCCCCGGCGCCACCACGACGCCGCTGCCGAGGAAGCCGGGCGGTGCCGCCGCGCTGTCGACCGCCTCGGCGGTGCGGCTCGCTTCGGGGAAGGGCACGAAGGCGTTGGCGATGGCGATGGTGACGCGATCGAGCTCCGCCTTGCGGTTGACGCGGTACGAGAAGGTGAAGCCGCGCAGGCCATCCGCCCCCTTGGCGATGCGGGTGTAGAACTGGCGGCCCTGCTCCTCGCCGCTGACCACGAAGAAGTCGCCCTGCAGCACCTTGTAGGTGACCTTGCGGCTGCCGCTTTCCGCCTTGTTCTTCTCGAACAGGTCGGCGAGATCGGCCGCCGCGCCGGTGAACGACAGGGTCTCCAGCGAGGCGCTGCCGTCGCCGCTGGCAAGCCTCGTGCCGAGCGCGGTCGCCGTGGTCTTGCCGAGGATCTTGCCCGGCACGCCGATCTTGAGGCCGTTGCGCGGATCGGTGAAGGAGCGGAATTCCACGGCCTGCCGGGCCTTCTGGGCGGCCGTGTCCAGCGCCTCGCGCTCCTTGGCGTCGATGATGCCGTCGGCCTTGAGCTTGGAGCGCTTCTCGAAGGCGAGGATGGCGTCGTAGGTGCGCCGCCCGAACGATCCGTCGACGATGCCGCTATAGTCGCCGCTCCAGATCAGCGCTTCCTGTATGGCCTTGCGGCCGTTGTCGGAAACGGCCTCGTAGGCGGTCTTGGCGGCCTCGAATTTGGGATCGGCCGCCGGGGCCTGCGCCAACACGGGATAGACTGCGGCAAAAGCGAGGCCTAGACCGAAAACCGCCACAATCCCGTAATGGCAATGGCGTCTCGATACGTCGCGCATGCATGACCTCCGCTCGTCGCTCCTCGCCACTCTGGCAAAAGCCCGACTTGCGGTCGAGTGCCCGGCGCATCGTGCTGCCAACGGCGACGGTCGCGGCTCGCCGCCAGAACAAGAAAGATAGACCCGGCTCGCGCGAGCCCCTGCCTCCGGAGAACAAGATGATCCGCCTCTTCGCCCGTTCCCTGGCGTTCGGATTGACGTTGCTCGCCTCGTTCATCGTTGCCGGCGCCGCCCTGGCGCAGAAAAGCTTCGTCAACGACAACCTGGCGAGCGACGCGGTGCGGCTCGAGACGGCGCTGCGAACCGAGGGCAGTCTGCTGGTGGGCGGCAGGTCGCTCGATCAGCTGAAGCGCGAGGCCGCGGCCTTCACGGGGCGCGGCAGTCCGCGCGATGCGCTCGCCCGCTACACGGCCGCCATCGCGCTCGACGCCAAGGACTTCGCCGCCTGGCTCGGCTTCGCGCGCGCCGCCGCCGCTATCGACCCGCAGGATTATCGCGAGCGCTACACGGTGCGCGAGCGCGGCACCGTCGCGGCCTACGCGGCCTATCTGCGCGCCACGACCAAGCCCGACGAGGCCTCGGCGCTCGCGGCGCTCGGCCAGTCCTATGCGGTGCGCTCGTTCTATCGGCCGGCGCTCAACGCCTATCGCGCCAGCCTCGCGGCAGCCGAGTCGAGCGGCGTGCGCGCCACCTACGAGGACCTGCGCGAGAAGCACGGCTTCCGCATCGCCGACTACAAGGTCGATTCCGATTCCGCCTCGCCGCGCATCTGCTTCCAGTTCTCCGAGCCGCTGGCCACCGGCAAGGTCGACTTCGCGCCCTTCGTCGTTCTCTCGGGCGCCGCCAACGCGGCGGTCAGCGCCGACGGCAACGCAAGCTCTGCGTCGACGGCCTGAAGCACGGCGAGCGCTACACCCTCGTCGTCCGCCAGGGCCTGCCGTCGAGCGTCGAGCGAGACGCTGCTCAAGACCGCCGACTACGAGATCTATGTGCGCGATCGCTCGCCGCAGGTGCGCTTCACCGGCCGCAACTACGTCCTGCCGCGCACCGGCCAGGAAGGCATGCCCGTCGTCTGCGTCAACACCGACGAAGGTCGACGTCCAGATCGCCCGCATCGGCGACCGCAACCTGCTGCCGACGGTGCGCTCCGAGGACTTCCTGGCCCAGCTCGGCCGCTCCGGCCTCGATTCCATCGCCAACGAGAAGGGCTTCAAGCGTCTGGACCGGCACGCTCGAGGTGAAGAGCGAGCTCAACAGGGACGTCGTCACCGCCTTCCCGGTCATCGAGGCGCTGGGCGGCAAGCTCGAAGCCCGGCGTCTACGTCATGACGGCGCGGCCGAGTCCGGCGCGCCGAGCGACGAGGATTACAGCCCGCGCGCCACGCAATGGTTCGTCGTCTCCGACCTCGGCCTCACCGCCTTCAGGGCGAGGACGGCGTGCACGTCTTCGTGCGCTCGCTCGCCAGCGCCGAGCCGCTCGCCGGCGTCGAGGTCCGCCTCGTCGCCCGCAACAACGAGGTGCTGGGCACCAAGATCGACCGACGCCGCTGGGCACGTGCGCCTTCGATCCGGGCCTGGCGCGCGGCGAGGGCGGGCCTCGCGCCGGGCCTCGTGGTCGCCAGCGACACGACGGGCGATTACGGCTTCCTCGATCTCGGCGCAGGCGGCCTTCGATCTCACCGACCGCGGCGTCAAGGGCCGCGCCGCGCCGCGGCCCGCTCGACGCGCTGCTCTACACCGAGCGCGGCGTCTACCGCTCGGGCGAGACGGTGTTCCTCACCGCGCTCCTGCGCGACGCCAAGGGCGCGGCCGTCGCCGGCCTGCCGCTGACCCTCGTGGCGAAGCGGCCGGACGGCGTCGAGTACCGGCGCGTCGCCGGTCGAGGACCAGGGCCTCGGCGGCCGCGCCTTCTCGCTGCCGCTCCTCTCGGGCGCGCAGCGCGGCACCTGGCGCATCGAGGCCTATCGCCGACCCGAAGGGCAAGGCCGTCGGCGAGGCGACCTTCCTGGTCGAGGACTACGTGCCCGAGCGGCTCGAAGTGACGCTCGCCGCCAAGGCGACGGCCTTGCGCCCCGGCGAGCCGGCCGAGATCGACGTCGCATGCCCGCTATCTCTTCGGCGCGCCCGGCGCCGAGCTCGAGGTCTCGCGGCGAGGTCGTCGTCCAGGCGGCCGACGAGGTCGCCATCACGGGACTGGAGGGCTACGTCATCGGCCTCGACGAGGAGTTCGAGGCCGTCGACCGCCGAGATCGAGGAGAACGGCCACGACCGACGCGCCAGGGCAAGGCGGTCGTGCAGGTGCCGATCTCCGAGGTCGCCGCCGCCGTGCCCATCGAGGCGAAGATCACCGTGCGGGTCGGCGAGGAGGGCGGCCGCGCCGTCGAGCGCACCATCACGCTTGCCGATCCTGCCCAAGGGGCCGGTGATCGGCGTGCGCAAGACTGTTCGGAGCGATCTCGCCGACGGCGCCACCGCGACCTTCGACGTCGTCATTGCCAAGCCTGACGGCACGCGGCTCGCCCGCAAGGGCGTGCAGTGGAACCTCTACCGGGTCGAGCAGCAACTACCAATGGTACAACAGCGACGGCCGCTGGGTCGTACGAGCCGATCGACCTCGACGCGGCGCGTCGCCGACGGCCGCGTCGATGTCGGCGCCGACGAGTCCGGCGCGCATCGCCGCAGCACGTCGACGTGGGGCTCCTATCGCCTCGAGGTCGCCGGCGACGGCGAGGTGGCGCCGACCAGCGTCACGTTCAGCGTCGGCTATTCCGGCGAGCAGACCGCCGACACGCCCGACCTGCTCGACGTGAAGATCGACAAGGCCGCCTACAAGGCGGGCGAAACGATGCAGCTGCGCATCAATTCGCGCTTTGCCGGCAAGGCGACGGTCTCGGTCGTCGGCGACAAGCTGTTCGAGCAGCGCGTCGTCGACGTGGCGAGCGGCGGCACCAGCGTCGGCCTGCCGGTGCAGGCCGATTGGGGCGCCGGCGCCTACGTCATGGTGCTGGCGCATCGGCCCGCTCGACCGCGCCGCCCAACGCATGCCCGGCCGCGCGCTCGGCCTCGCCTGGTTCAGCGTCGATCGCGAGGCGCGCGTCCTCGACGTGAAGCTCGATACGCCGAAGACCGATGCGGCCGCGCGGTCAGCTGGCGATTCCCGTCGAGCCTTGCCGGCCTGACACCGGGCGAGGAGGCTCACGTGACGGTGGCGGCCGTCGACGTCGGCATCCTCAACCTCACCAGCTACGAGGCGCCCAATCCGGGCGAGCACTATCTTCGGCCAGCGTCAGCTCGCCGCCGAGGTGCGCGATCTCTACGGCTACCTCATCGACGGCATGCAGGGCACGCGCGGCGCCATCCGGTCCGGCGGCGACGGTGCGCCGAATCTCAGCGGCGACACGCCGACGCAGGAGCCGCTGGCGCGCTATTCCGGCGTCGTCAAGGTCGGGCCCGACGGCAAGGCGACGGTGACCTTCGACATCCCGTCCTTCAACGGCACGCTGCGCGTCATGGCGGTGGCGTGGGCGAAGGGTCGCGTCGGCAGCGCCACCTCCGACGTGATCGTGCGCGATCCCGTCGTGCTCACCGGCACGCTGCCGCGCTTCCTCAACATCGGCGACCAGTCGCGCTTCTTCGTGCAGATCGACAATGTCGAGGGCCCGGCCGGCGACTACACGCTCGATCTCGACGTGCGCGGTCCCGTCGTCGTCGCGGCCGACGCCACGCACAAGACCGTCCAGCTCGAAGCCGGCGGCAAGACCTCGCTCACCATTCCGGTGACGGCGGCCGGCATGGGCGCGGCAAGCTTCGACGTGCGGCTCTCGGGCGGCGGTGTCGAGGCCGTGCAGTCGCTTCGCCGTGCGCATTCAGCCCGGCACGCCGGGCCTCGTGCGCCGCACCGTGCGCGCCCTGCCGGCCGGCGGCAGCGTCACCGTCTCGAACGACCTCGTGGCCGACATCTTGCCGGGCACCGGCGCCGTCTCGGTCTCGGTGGTCGCCGCTCGCCGCCCTCGATGTGCCGGCCTTGCTGCAGGCGCTCGACCGCTACCCCTATGGCTGCACCGAGCAGACGGTGAGCCGGGCGCTGCCGCTGCTCTACGTCAACAAGCTCGCCGAGACGCAGCAGCTCGCCGCTCGATCCCGATCTCGACAAGCGCATCGCCGAGTCGATCGAGCGCGTGCTCGCCCGCCAGGACTTCGAACGGCTCGTTCGGCCTGTGGTCGGTGGGCGGCAACGATGTCTGGCTCGACGCCTTCGTGACCGACTTCCTGACGCGGGCGCGCGAGCGCGGCTTCTCGGTGCCGCAGCGCGCCTTCGACCTTGCTCTCGACCGGCTGCGCAACTCGGTCGCCAACACCAGCGATTTCGACCGCAACAAGAGCGATTCCTTCGCCTATGCCATCTACGTGCTGGCCCGCAACGGCCGCCCGGTCATGGGCGATCTGCGCTATCTCGCCGACACCAAGCTCAAGGACTTCGCCACGCCCTTGGCCCGGGCGCAGATCGCCGCGGCCTTGGCGCTGCTCGGCGACCGCGGCCGCTCGCAGAGCGCTTTCGTGGATGCGGTCGAGCAACCTGGGCGCCGCGCGGGACAGCGGCTTTTCGCGGGCCGACTACGGCTCGCGCCTGCGCGACAGCGCCGGCATCCTGGCGCTGGCAGCAGAGTCCGGGCGTGCCGCGCGACCAGATCCAGCAGGCCGGCGCCGTGCTCGAAGCGGCGCGCGGCACCAGCCGCTACACGAGCACGCAGGAGAACGCCTGGATGGTGCTCGCCGCCCAGGCCATGATCGACGACACCAAGGCGCTGTCGCTCACCGTCGACGGCACGCCGCGCAGCGGCATGCTGTTCCGCGCCTTGCGAAGGACCAGTCCCTCGACAAGCCGGTGACCATCGCCAATGCCGGCCAGCAGGCGGCGCAGCTGGTCATCTCGGTGAACGGCAATCCGATCACCCCGGAGCCGGCGGCCACGCAGGGCTATGGCGTCGAGCGCAGCTACTACAAGTTCGACGGCAAGCAGGCCGATCTGCGGCAGGCGAAGCAGAACGATCGCTTCGTCGTCGTCCTCAAGGTCACCGAGCAGACGGCACGATATGCACGGCTGCTTCTCGTCGACCATCTGCCGGCCGGCTTCGAGATCGACAATCCGAAGCTCGTCGACAGCGGCTCCGTCGAGGCGCTCGACTGGCTGAAGCAGGACGTGGAGCCCGCGACGACCGAATACCGCGACGACCGCTTCGTCGCCGCCTTCGATCGTGCCAGCGGCCAGCCGGCCTTCTTCACGGTCGCCTATATCGTGCGCGCCGTGTCGCCCGGCCGTTACGTGCATCCGCCGGCCGTGGTGGAGGACATGTACCGGCCCGACCGCTTCGGCCGCACCGCCTTCGGCAGCGTCGACATCGCCTCGGCGCGGCCGTGACGCGAGGGACATGAGAATGCCGTCGAGTCGCCTCAACGCGTCTCCCTCTCTCTTGCCGGAGAGGGTGCCCCTTCGAAGCCGGGGCGGGAGAGGCGGCGCATCGCGCGTGGCTTGGCGATCGGCTGCATGACGATGGCGATCGTCATCGCCGCCTCGGCCGTCGCCCTGTGGCGCTTTGTGGAAAGCCTCGGCCCGCTCGATCTTGCGGCCACCGAGGAGCGCTCCACCCTCGTCCTCGATCGCGACGGCCGGCTGCTGCGCGCCTTCACGACGGCCGATGGGCGCTGGCGCCTGCCGCTGCAATCGGCCGACGCCGATCCGCGCTTCCTCGCCATGCTGATGGCCTACGAGGACCGGCGCTTCGAGACGCATGGCGGCGTCGACCGCGTGGGCGATGCTGCGCGCCGCCGGTCAAGCCGTCGTGAACGGCCGCATCGTGTCGGGCGGCTCCACTCTGACCATGCAGGTGGCGCGGCTCATCGAGCCGCGCGAGGAGCGTTCCTTCGCGGCGAAGCTGCGGCAGGCGATCCGCGCCGTGCAGCTCGAGCAGCGCTTCAGCAAGCGCGAGATCATCGGCGCTCTATCTGACGCTCGCCCCCTATGGCGGCAACATCGAGGGCGTGCGCGCGGCAAGCTTCGCCTATTTCGGCAAGGAGCCGAAGCGGCTCTCGCACGCCGAGGCGGCGCTGCTCGTGGCGCTGCCGCAATCGCCGGAGCTCGCGCCGTCCCGATCGCTTCGCCGGGCGGGCGCGACACTGCCCGCGACCGCGTCCTCGATATCGCGGTGGCGCGCGGCGTCATCGACGCCGACGAGGCGCATATGGCCAAGGCGGAAGTCTTGCCGGTCGAGCGCCGCCCGGTTCCCGATCCTCGCCGCGCACGCGACGGAAGCCGCCGTCAAGGCCGAGCCGGCCAGCAAGGTCATCCGGCTCAGCATCGACGGCGCGCCTGCAGGCGAGCCTCGAGGCGCTCGTCGCCGAGCGCGTTGCGGCCCTTGGCCCGAAACTGTCGGGCGCCATGATCGTCGTCGACAACGCCACCGGCGAGGTGAGGGCGCATGTCGGCTCGGCCGACTATTTCTCGGCCGAGCGGGCTGGCGCTGTCGATGCAGCGCAGGCGGTGCGCTCGCCTGGCTCGGCCCTGAAGCCGTTCATCTACGCGCTCGCCTTCGAGGAAGGGCATCGCCCATCCCGAGACGATTCTCGAGGATCGGCCGGCGCGCTATGGCGCCTATGTGCCGGAGAATTTCGATCTCACGCATCAGGGCACGGTGACGGCGCGCCGGGCGCTGCAATTGTCGCTCAACGTTCCGGCCATCGAGCTCCTCGGCGAACTCGGGGCCGGCGCGCTTTCTGTCGCGCCTGCGTGGCGCCGGCGCTGACGTGGTCGTGCCCAAGGATGGGGCCCCTGGTCTCGCGCTCGGCCTCGGCGGCCTCGGCATCCGCCTCACCGATCTGGCGCGTCTTTATGTCGGGTTGGCGCGCGGCGGCGAGGTGCCGGCGCTGACCTGGCGTCCGCATGAGCGCGTTGAAACGCGCCGCCTCACCGAGCCGGTCGCCGCCTGGTACGTGACCGACACGCTCAAAGGCGCGCCGCCGCCCGTGAACGCGCTGCCCGGCCGCTCGTCGTTCAAGACCGGAACGTCCTACGGCTACCGTGACGCCTGGTCGGTGGGATATGACCGGCGCTACACGGTCGCCGTGTGGGTCGGGACGTCCCGATGGCGCCGCGGTGCCGGGCCTCGTCGGACGGGTCGCGGCGGCACCCATCCTGTTCGATGCTTTCGGGCGCATCGGCGGCGAGCCGGAAGCAATCGCCGCCCCGCGCGGCGTGCTCTACGCGACAACGGCCACGTTGCCGCCGCCCTTGCGGCACCTGCGCAAGGATGCGCCGAAGACCATCGCCGCGACGCTCAGCGCCAAGCTCAAGATCGCGTTTCCGCCGGATGGGGCGCGCGTCGACCTTGGCCTCAAGCATTCGCAAGCGGCCTTTGCCCAGCTCGCGCTCAAGGCGAGCGGCGGCGTTCCACCCTTCACGTGGCTCGTCAACGGCGCCCCGGTGGCAAGCCCGGAGCTTCGCCGCGAGGCGACCTGGACGCCCGATGGCGCCGGCTTCGCGCGCGTCTCCGTGATGGACGCCAAGGGCGCGACGGACAGCGTGCTGGTGCGGCTCGAATGATTCGGCGCGACGCGAGAGCGTGATCGAAAAAAAGCACTTTCGACTTAGATCCTGCGTCGCCAAAAATTTTTCGATCCGATTCAAGGCGAATCGCAACGCGCTTCTGGTTCCATCGGAACAACCCCTCTCGAGCCCGCGTTCCCGCTTAAGCGCGACTTCAGCGCTCGGCCGAATTCGCTCAATCAGGAGGTGCTCCATGCAGAAACATCTAATCGCCACGACAGCGCTTATCGGACTGATGTGCGCGCCCGCTTTTGCGCAGAATCAGCCGGCGGCTCCCGCGAACCCCGACAAGTCGATGAGTGCGCCCTCGGACAGCAAGCCGCTGGCGGCCACCAAGGGCAATTTCATCTCGGAGCAGTCGTCGAGCCAATGGATGGCCTCGAACCTGATCGGCGCCTCGGTCTACGGGCCGGACGACAAGTCGATCGGCGAGATCAATGACATCGTGCTCGATCCGAACGGCACGGCCGAAGGCGCCGTCATCGGCGTCGGCGGCTTCCTGGGAATCGGCGAGAAGAGCGTCGCCATTCCGTTCAAGGAGCTGAAGGTCACCAAGAAGGACAACGGCAAGGTCGACAAGGTCATGTTGTCGATGACCAAGGACGAGCTCAAGAACGCGCCGTCGTTCATGACCTTCGCCGAGAAGCAGAGCAAGGCCGACCGCGCCACCACCGGCTCGACGCGTCCGGGCCCGGCGGGTGCCGACGGCCTGCCTCCGGCCAAGAAGCCGATGCAGTAAGCATCGACGTGCCTCGATGAGAGAAAGGCCCGCGCATGCGCGGGCCTTTCCTTTTCATCGCCACATTTTGCGTCATTGTCGGTCACGATGTTCGCGACGGAGCCTGCGCATGACCCCGAAAGCGGAAGCGGCTTTCGCATGTACGTTGAGCGGAGCCGGCGCAACCCACGAGCATCCGGCGGCATTGGGGGCGGCTGGGATACCGAAGGCAGTTCAATGTTCGAGGGACTGACGGAGTTCGAGCGGCTTTTGCCGTCGCGCGGCGTTGCGGGTGGACATGTCGAGCCGGTAAGCGATCCGCCGCGGCGCTTGAGCACGCTGAACGCGGCGCGCCGCATCGGCATCGAGATCAAGTTCGCCGGCATCATGCCGCAGCATGCTGCCGAGACCGTGGCGGCCTCCACCAACGGCCTCAGCCTGCAGACGGCCGACGATCGTTTCCGGGTCGAAGGCGGCCTTATCGATGCGATCGAGCTGCGCATCGACCCGGTAGGGCGCGACGACGACGGCGTCGCCTGGACCGGCGTCGCAAGCGACGTTCATCCTGCCGAGGCGGTGCCGGTCATCGAGCTGGTCACCGATCCGGTGCCTTATCGGCGCTTGCAGCAGTTCAACCTTGCGGTCGATGCGCTGCGCCGGGCCGGTGCCCGCAACACGGCGGCGTGCGGCCTCGACGCGTTCGGCACGCACCTGAACATCGAGATCGCCGGCGAGGGCGTCGAATGGCTGACCCGGGTGATGAAGTCCTACGCGCTGGCCGAGCGCTGGCTGCGGCCGCAGCTTCTGCCGGCCGGGTCGCGGCGCATCATGTCGCGCGTCGTCCCCTGGTCGTCCGAATATGTCGACCTGCTTCTGGCGCCGCATTATTGGCCGTCGCTCGACGGTCTCATCGACGACTACGTGGAATACAACCCCTCGGCCCATCGCGACCTCGATCTCCTGCCGCTGTTTGCCTCGCTCGATGCGGAGCGGATTGCCGCCGCCGATCTCGGCTTCGACGTCCTGCCGCGCCAGGCCTTCCACTTCCGCCTGCCTGACACGCGCATCGCCGAGGACGGCTGGAGCCCGGTCATTCCCTGGAATTTGTGGGTCCGCGTCGAGTCGTTGGCCGAGGACGCGGCGCGCGTCGAGCGGCTCAGCGCCTGCTGGCACGAATATCGCAACGCCGGCGACCTCCTGTGGTGCTGGCCCGAGGTTTTTGCCGCCGAGTTGGTGCAATAGGCACGAGGGCGCGGACTCTTGAGCACGCAGCCAGATGCGGATGGCTGGCAGTATGACCCCCTAACCGGACATGACGCCGGCATGGCAAAATCGACGCAAATGACCCAAAGGCAGACATCGCGGTCGTGCGGTCGTGGCTACTCTCGCCGCACGCTGATCCGCCAGCCTGATCTCAAGCTCTCTGATCGCCTTGGCCATGGCTTCGGCCTCGGACGATGAGGCGAACTGATCGGGTCTGGTCAGATTTTGGCGCCGGTCGCCAAGTTCGCCTTGCCGCCGAGCCTTGCCAAGGCCCGAGCGATTGCTTCCTGCTCGTTCAATAGAAGACGCGCCTTCCTCTCTTCGGCCGGCGTCCTGGCCTCGCTCGCGAGCTTTCGGAAGCGAGCTAAGTTCCGCTCGTTGGCGTTTTTCGCTTCGGTTGACCGCATTCTGTAGCCGTGCATGGCGACTCCCCCGTGTCTCGGCAGAGACTGCACATGGTCGCGCGAGCATGGGTGTTCGGATTGCTCACCAACCAGAAGCCCGTTCGCGCTTGGCAGCCTACCCAAACCTTGAACGGCACTGTGTGCTGAATTGCTCAGCTATCCCTCGCCCGACGCCTAGGGTCGTTGCTGGCTAGCGTCAAAAGACGCGGCCTTGGGGAAGGCCATGAGAGACACGACATTCTCAACAGCTACGTTTGCATCGAGAGAGACGCCATCGAAGCGCCTCGCCAACCTGTTCAAAGAGATCGTTCGCCAAAACGACGAACAAGACAGAAGAGCGGCGCTACTTGGAAAAGGGGCTGAGGCGCCGATTGGACGTTCCTCAGCCCGAGTGCCACCGACGTTGACCCTCCTGGGGGGTGCCGAGAGGCGTCGGCGCTAGTCACACCTAGGGTGTTGCCGAGCTGGTTTCTGCTCAATTGTGCACACAAGCCGAGCGGAGCTGCTCACTCCCGCCAGACGCTGATCCGCCAGCGATCCGCCGGGCTGATGCCAAGCTAGGGTTTTTGAAAGGGCGGCAACGATTTTGATTTTCCCCGCTTGGGATTGTCTCCGCTAGGAGGGATCGATGAGGTACTTGTTTGCGAGACTTCTAGTCATCGCGGCCGTCGGCGCGATGGCGGGCATGGCCACTGCTCAGGACGCGGATTGGAACGGATATTGGAGCGGCCTCTGGGAGGGCAAGGCGGCGACGTCAGTCACAATCCTCGATGGCCGCGTCACCGACTACACCTACCTCGGCCGGTCTCAGCGCGTGACCGACGTGACTTTCGCCGGAGACACCGTCTCGTTCAACTCCAATGAGGAGACCGGCGTGGTTACGCTCAGGCGGATCAAGCCCAATAAGGTACAAGCCGAATACGTGAATGTCGGTTCGAAGGGTACCGCCACGTTGACAAAAATATGATTGTGAGGAGCGAAGCGGGACCTCGGAGACGAGCGGGGTCCTATCTAGGGGGATGGGGCAAAGTTGCCACGTCGCCCCATCGGCTTGAGTTCAACAAACTACAAGGCTGATTTGCTTGGGACAGCACCCGCTCTTGGCCCCACGGCGGCCAGCCGTGCTCGGTCTGAGCCTTATCGACTTTGAATCGCCGTCAGCCCCGCTAGCGCTGTGCGTGGGGCTTCGAAAATGCTAGGATTTCGTCGGCAGCGGCGCCGATCCGAGTCGTTTGCCTTCTGCAGACGTGCCCCGGAGGGGGAATGCGATGCAGCCCAAGGAAAAGCGCCCATTCGATCCCAAGACGTTCCTCGCGAAAGTAAACGGTGGGCATAGCCTAACCACCTATCGCAAGGGTCAAGTCGTCTTTTTGCAAGGCGATCCCGCGGATTCCGTTTTCTACATTCAGACCGGCAAGACCAAGGTCACAGTCATCTCCGAGCAGGGCAAGGAAGCCGTGGTCGCGCTGCAGGGCGCGGGCGATTTCTTCGGTGAAGGCAGCCTATCGGGACAGCTGCTGCGAGTGGCGACGGTCACGGCTTTGACCGATTGCGTGATCGCACGGATAGAAAAGGCGGAGGTCCTTCGCGCCATTCATGAAGAACCCGCCTTTGCCGAGCTGTTCATCTCGCACCTTGTGGCCCGCAACGTCCGGGTGGAGGAGGACCTGGTCGATCAATTGTTCAATTCAAGCGAGAAGCGGTTGGCACGGGTGCTTCTGCTTCTGGCGAATTTCGGCAAGGAAGACCGGCCCGAGCCGGTGATTGCAAAAATCAGCCAGGAGACGCTGGCCGAGATGATCGGCACGACGCGTTCACGGGTCAGTCATTTCATGAACAAGTTTCGACGGTTGGGCTTTATCCACTACAACGGCGGCATGGAAGTCCATCGCTCGCTGTTGAACGTCGTACTGCATGACAATCCGGAAATCAGAAGGACAGATCAGGAAACTGATCCCCCTTCGACGTGATGGGTGCGAGCGGCTCTCGTTCGTGAGCAACCCGATACATCAGCGTCCGCGCATTTGTGTGCAGTCTCTGCTGAGACGCGGGCTCGCTTCCGAAAACTCGCGAGCGAGGCGATGCCTCAACGCTATTCCGGCAGTCCCGCCTTGCGCACGCCTTCGACGTAAAGTTGGGAGCGCATGTCGCCACCGCCACCGCGCGTTATCCATTCGGTTATTCGAAATTTTGGGTCGAGCTCGAGAATTCGGGCCGCCGCATCTCTTGCTTCGTCGTCGCGTCCAAGGTGAGCCAATGCCGATGCGAGGCACCGGTAAGCCGACGCGAAGTTCTGGTTCTTCCGCAGCGCCTTCTTGGCTGCGACAACCGCCTCGTCAAAACGGCCGAGTCGGATCAGCGCAAGACTTAGCCCCGCAAATGTCATGAAGAGCAACGGGTCGAGGGGACTGAGACGAATGGCGGACTCGAAGCTTCGGACGGCTTCCTCGGCGTCGCCTGCATATTCGTAGGTCCAGCCTCGCTGCTCCCAGGCAAGTGCTGAGTTGGGATTGAGAGAGGTCGCCCGATTCACCATCTCCTTTGCGGACTCGAAATCAGCACCCATGTAAGCCAATGCGCGGCCAGCCAGGCTCAATGCATCGGAGTCGTTCGGGTCAAGAGTGAGCGCCAACCAAAGCAAACGCGTCACCTCAGCACTCTCTGCTTTCGGATCAGCGGCCCATCCCTGACCAATATTCTGGAGGTGGCAGGCGGCCGCCAGCGACGCTGCAAAGCCACTACTTGGATCAATCTCCAAGGCCCGCGCGAGAAGCCGTAACGCCTCGGCGGTTCCCTCGCGGGTCATCGAAGAGCAATGCGCCACCGCGCGGAGGTAAAGATCGTAAGCGCTGAGGTCATTCGGCCGTCGCCGCGCTGCAAGCTCAAATTCCGACTTGAACAGCGTCGGTTGAATAGCAGAGACGACATTGAGGGTGACCTCGTCTTGCAATGCAAAAACATCATGCAACGTCCCTTCAAATCTGTCCGCCCACAGGTGCTCACCGGTCGCGGCCTCGATGAGTTGTCCGGTGATGCGAATTCTCCCGGCGGCCTTGCGAACGCTGCCCTCCAGTACGTAGCGTACACCCAGTTCGCGACCGACCTGCTTCACATCAACGGCCTTGTTCTTGTAGGTAAAGGTTGAGTTGCGAGCGATGACGAACAGCCGCTTGAAGCGCGACAACGCAGCTATGATGTCTTCGACCATGCCATCGGCAAAGTACTCTTGCTCGGGGTCGTCGCTCAGGTTGGCGAACGGAGGACGGCGATTGAGAGCCGATCCGGCGGCGACGGGTGAGACGTTGCCGTCACGCTCGCAGCAACGCCACTCAGACAGCGCCCGGTGCGCGCGCACCGGTCGGGCGATATTCTTGAGGCGCTGCTCCCCCATATCGTCGAAAGGCACATCGAGCTTTCCCGAGACCTGCCGGTAAACGTCGTCAGACACGCAGATACCGCCCGGGTCGGCTATGCCCTCAAGCCGCGCCGCGACGTTCACACCGTCGCCAAGGATATCATCGCCCTGGATCAGGACGTCCCCGAGGTTGATCCCCAGGCGGAACCGCATCCGGTGATCTTCAGAAACGCCTTCATTCCGCTCGGCCATCGTCTTTTGAACGGAGACGGCGCACTCAACCGCTGCGACGATCGACGGAAATTCCAGCAATACACCGTCACCGGTCGTCTTGACGATTCTGCCGCCGAAGTAACTCACAATAGGATCGATCGCTGCGCGATGCTCGCGCAACGCTTTTGCAGTCCCTACCTCGTCCAGCTCCATGAGCCGGCTGTAACCAGCTATGTCGGCGGCCACGATGGCCGCAAGCCGGCGGGCGACCGGCGCTGTCGTCCCAGCTGAACGTGCAGATTCATCCATGGCTGTCAGGCCTCGACAACCCAAGCTAATACCAGCGGCAGACATTGTAGAGGGAATTCGGCGCTCGTTCTCGCTAGGGGTACCGCCCGGAACGACACATTGGGTCGGTCAGGAAAATCGGAGCTGCAAATGGCGTCGGCCATCTCGGGCAACCCCAAGGTGAACTGACCGATGCCACGAAATGCAAGAAGAGGCGTTCAATGAACGGGCGATCGAGTTTCCGCGAGTCGCCGGGCGTCTCATCGGCCAGCCTCACAGCTTCGTCTACGCGGTGGAAAGCGGCGGCGCCGGCGCCGCCGAGCGGTACCAAGGCGTGCGCAAGTACGATCTGAAGACGGGCCGGCGCCTTTCCGTTTCGGAGAACATTTCGCCCGGTCGCTGTTCAGATGACCGGCGGCGCGCAGGCCCTTCGCCCGTGGTGCTGGCCCGAGGTTTTTGCCGCCGAGTCGGTGCAGTAACCGGCCCTCGCGTGCGTCAGCATGCGAGGCCTCGAAGGACGCTCGGCGCTCATGCAGGCTAGATTGTCGCCGCCGCCCGCACGACGCTGAGCAGCAGCCGCTCGCGCCGCGGCGAGAACGGCTTTGCCTTCAGCCCGCGCTTGAGGCGCATGAGGCGTCCTTCCTCGAAGGCGTCGATGACACTGGCGTGGATGTAGCTCTTTCGCGCCACCGCCGGCGTGTTGTCGAGCTCCTCCGCCACCATGCGCACCGCCTCGAGGATCTGCGAGCGCCGCCGCCGCTCGTTCTTGGCCGGCGCGACCGCGGCGAGCGCCTCAACGGCGGCCGCCGACGCGATCAGCGTGCGAAAATCCTTGGTCGAGATGGGACGCCCGGCGGCGGCCCGCAGATAGGCATTGAGATCGCCCGTCGTGATGGCGCGCCCGGCGCCGCCATTGTCCTTGAACTGGAACAGCCGCTTGCCCGGCAGCCGGCACAGCTCCCGCAAGGCAGCCGCCAGCTCGGCGTCCGCAAAGCCGCGCTTCACGCGCTTGTTGCCCTTGGCCTTGAATGTCAGGGTGATGGCGTCGCCGTCGATCGCCGCGTTGCTCTTGCACAGGGTCGCGACGCCGCGACTGCCGCTGATCTTCTCGTAGGCGAGGTTGCCGGCCCGGATGGCGGTGCGCTCGACCATGCGGATGGCCGCCGCGAGCGCCCGGCGCTGCGTCACCTCCGGGTCCTGCAGGTCCTGCGCCACGGCGCGCCGGATGATCGGCAGCGCCTCGACGAGATGCGTCAGGCGCCGCGCCTTCAGCGCCTCGCGCACCGCCGTCCAGTCGGCGTGATAGCGGTATTGCAGCCGCCCGACGCTGTCGGTGCCTACCGCCTGGATGTGGGCCTTGGGGTCGGCGGCGTAGAAGACGTTGACATAGGCCGGCGGCACGGCGAGCCGGTCGAGCCTGCGCGTCGTCGCCTTGTCGGCGATCGGCTTGCCGCTCTTGCGGACATAGACGAACGCCTCGCCGTCGCGGCGTCGCTCGATGACCAGGTCGCCGGGGGTGACGAGACGGAGCCCGGCGGCGGCCGACAGGCGCGCGATCAGGTTGCTGCGCGCCTTGGCGTGCGAGGTCGCGGCGCGGCCCGACGCGGGTCGCGGCTCCCCCGTACTGCTCTCAGGGCCGGCATAGGCCATCCGTTGCCTCCGGATTGGGCATCCGGCTAAGGCAACGCGGCAATCGTCATCCGGTTCAGTGGTAGGGGTCGGCGGCGTCGCGCAAGCCGTCGCCCATGAAGTTGAAGGCGAGAACAACGAGAATCACCGGCGCGATGGGGGCGAGCAGCCACGGATAGAGGTTAACGGCCGCGAGATTCTGCGCCTCGTTGAGCAGCACCCCCCAGCTGGTGATAGGCGGTCGCAGCCCGAGGCCGAGGAACGACAGCGCCGTCTCGCCGAGGATCATCGACGGGATGGACAGCGTCGCCGAGGCGATCAGGTGGCTCATGAAATTGGGGATGAGGTGGCGGGCGATGATGCGGCCGCGCGACGCCCCCATCAGCTCGGCCGCCTTGACGAAATCCTCCTCCCGCAGCGCCAGCAGCTTCGAGCGCACCGCCCGCGCCAGGCCCGGCCAGTCGAGCAGTCCGAGGATGATGGTGATGCCGAAGAAGATGAGCAGCGGGCTCCAGTTGGGCGGTAGCGCGGCCGACAGCGCGAGCCACAGCGGCAATTCCGGCAGCGAGCGGATGATCTCGATCATGCGCTGGATGGTGCTGTCGACGACGCCGCCGAGATAACCGGCAATGCCGCCGAAGAACAGGCCGAGGGCGAACGAGACGGCGATGCCGACGAGCCCGATGGTGAGCGAGATGCGCGCCCCGTAGATGATGCGCGACAGGAGATCGCGGCCGAGCCGGTCGGTGCCGGCGAGGAACAGGGTGCCGCCTTCCGGAGCGCAGAACAGGTGGAAGTTGGCGTCGAACAGGCCCCAGAAGCGGTAGTGCTCGCCCCGGCAGAAGAAGCGGATCGACTGCGGCTTCGTCGTGTCGACCGCATAGTCGCGCGTGAAGGTCTCGAGGTTGAAGCGGAACGAATACGGGTAGACGAACGGCCCGACGAAGCCGCCGTCGTGGAAGAGGTGCATGCCCTGCGGCGGCGCATAGATGTAGTCGCCGTTGCGCTGCGCCTGTCCGTAGGGCGCGATGACCTCGACGAACGGCACCATGAGATAGAAGGCGAGCAGGATCGTGGCCGAAACGACGGCGACGCGGTGGCGGCGGAACTTCCACCAGATCAGCGTCAGCGCCGAGGCGCGGTAGAAGCGCTCGTCCTCCTTGCCCATGGGCTCGCTGGCGCCGGGATCGAACGGCGCCGTATCGACGTAGTGTCCCTTTGGCGGCGGGGCGGTATTGATGGTCATCGCCCTATTTGCCTCCGAGCCGGATGCGCGGGTCGAGCCACGCCAGCATGAGATCGGAGATCAACATGCCGATGACGGTGAGCACGGCGACGAACATGAGGATGAAGCCGGCCAGGAACTGGTCCTGGCTCTTGAGCGCCGCGAGCAGGATCGGGCCGACTGTCGGCAGGCTCATGACCAAGGACACGAGGACCGAGCCGGACACCAGGTGCGGCAGGAGATTGCCGATGTCGGCCACGAACGGATTGAGCGCCATGCGGAACGGATACTTGATGAGCGCCCGCATGGGCGGCACGCCCTTGGCCTTGGCGGTGACGTAATATTGCTTGCCGAGCTCGTCGAGCAGGTTGGCGCGCATGCGCCGGATCATCGCCGCCGTGCCGGAGAGCCCGATCACCAGGGTCGGCACGACGAGGTGCTGCAGCAGCGACTTGACCTTGTCGGCGCTCCAGGGCGCGTTGGTGTACTGCGCGTCGTAGAGGCCGCCGATGGAAATGCCGAACCAGCGGTTCATGTAGTAGAGCAGGATCAGCGCCAAGAGGAAGTTCGGCGTCGCCAGGCCGATATAGCCGATCAGCGTGGCGAAATAGTCGCTCCATGAATACTGCCGGATGGCCGAGTAGATGGCGATGGGGATCGACACGATGTGGACGAAGATGACCACGAAGACGTTGACCACGAGCGTCAGCCAGAGCGCGTCGCCGACCACTTGATTGACCGGCTTGTCGTACTCGAACGACCAGCCCCAGTCGCCCTGCAGCAGGCCGGAAAAGCCGTTGGTCCCGGCAGCGCGCCGAGCCAGCGCAGATACTGCTCCCATACCGGCCGATCGAGACCGTATTGCTCGCGCAGGAATTCCGCCTTGCGTCGCGCTTCCGGGTCGCCTTGGGCAATCAGCTCGGCGAGCTGATTGGTCAGGAAGTCCCCAGGCGGCAGCTTGATGATGACGAACACCAACAGGCTGATGACGAGCAGCGTCATCAGCATGGTCAGGAAGCGCCTGGACAGAAATCGGATCATCGCGCCTCCGCCACCCGGCGATCCTGCCTGTCCCAGAAAATCTCATCAATCCGGTAGATGCCGAGCTGCGATGTCGGGTCCCAGCTGTAGACGCCCTCCTTCGGCAGGTTGATGAGGCCGTCGCGCAGGACGATCGGCTGCAACGCCCCGGCAATGGTGCCGATCGACCAGACCTGATCGACATGCATGCCCAGCATCTCGTGCCAGATGGCCGATTTCTGCGCCTCCTCGCCGGTGGTGAGCCAGGTTTCGTAGAGCTGCAGGAGCCGTTGCCCACCGGGCGTGTCGACGGCCTCGCCGGACTTGCCGCGCGTCTCCACGTACTGGCCCCATTTCGGCCAGGCCATGTTGTCTTGGCGGACCGGCGCCAGCTCGTGCGGGACCATCAGCGCCGTCGGCAGAGCGTTGTCGAGGCCGGCCGTCGCCACCATGACGGTGCTGCCCGCAAAGGCGCGATTGCGCAGGATGTTTCGCTCCTGCGGCTTGATGAACAGCTTGACGCCGACCTCGCGCCAGAACTCGGTGATGAGCTCGAGAGCGTCCACCGCCATGCCGGTGTCACCATCCACCTCGACGACGATTTCGAGCGACCGTCCATCCGGCAGGAGCCGGATGTCGTCGTCGCCGCGCTTGCCAAGGCCCACCTCGTCGAGCAATCGCGACGCCATGCCGGAATCGTAGTTGGCCCAGCGCGTGCGGTATTCCGGCTTGAACAGCGGCGAGTCCTCGCTGATCGTGTTGTTGCCCTCCTTGCCGAGGCCGAAGAGCAGTGCCCGGTTGAGCGTGTAGCGGTCGATGGCCAGCGACAGAGCGCGGCGGTACCGCACATCGCGATTGAGCTTGCGCCAGACGGGGTCGCTGGTGGTCAGGTTCGGATAGAGCGCCACCTCCGAGCCGCGCGCGTATTTCCACAGCAGCGTGCGATAGCCCTTGGCCTTCTCGCCGTGCTTGAGCACCGGGATGTCGCCCATCGCCAAGCCGCGCGCCAGGAAGTCCACCTCGCCGGCATTGGCCTTGGCGGCGAACAGGCCGCTCGAGGCGATGTCGGCCATGATCTGGTCGACGTAGGGAAGCTGCTGGCCCGTCGTGTCGACGCGATGGAAATAGGCGTTGCGCTCGAACACGAAGCGGTTGGCGGGCGCCGCGTTCATCACCCGCCAGGGCTGCAAGGTCGGCAGCGCCGGGTTGGTGTTCTCGAACATCTCGTCGAGGCGATTGTGCAGCGTCGCCCAGGACTTCAGTTTGGCCTTGGCGGCCATGTCGTCCAGCTTTTTCCTGTCGCTGTACTTCTCGTGAAACTGCTTCAGATAGTGGGCTGGCCGATAGATGAAGGGATCGCGCGGCTGCGCCAGTGTCGGCAGGAAGCGCGGATTGGGATTGGTCCACGTGTAGCGGACCGTGACCTCGTCGACGACCTCGAAGCGCGGCAGCTCGCCCTTCGATGTCATGAATTCCGGCGGGCCTGAGGGGCTGATCTGCTTGTTGCCGGCGACATCCTCCCACCAGTAGCGGAAGTCCTGCGCCGTGAACGGATGCCCGTCCGACCATTTGTGGCCGGGCCGCAGGCGAAGCGTGAAAATCCGATCGCCATCCACCTCGATGCCTTCGAGAATGTCCGGCTGCAGCTTGAGCCGCTCGTCGTAGCCGACGAGCCGGGTATAGGCGTTGGCCGACACGTAACGGACATCGCGGGCACGCGAGATCAGCGTCGTGATCTCGCCGCCGGGCTTGCCGGTGAGGCGCCCGCGGGCCGGCAGGTCGACGACGAGCGGCGTCTTGGGCAGCCGCTCCGCCAGCCCCGGCAGCTCGCCCTTGGCGACCTTGTCGGCAAAGAACGGCGTTTCCTTCAACTCGCCGAGGGCCGCCAAGGCGCGCTCCGCCAGCGGCAGGAACGGGAGGGCTCCGAGGCCCTTGAGGACGTCGCGGCGTTTCATGCAGCCTCCTTGGCTGGTTCCTCGGCGGCTTGCGCTCCGACGCGCACGCGATGGCCGGGTTCGATCTCATGCATGGCGCTGCCGCCGCCGGGCACGAGACGGTAGGGTTCGGGCCACAGCCCGGGATCGGAAAAGCCGCCGGTGCGCAGCTTGTCGAAATCGAGGGGGCGGTCGATGTCGGGGTCCGGCACCGCCGCGAGCAGCGCCTGCGTGTACGGGTGCTGCGGGTTCTTGAACAGGAGCGCCTTGGGGGCTTCCTCGACGATATGGCCTCGGCACATGACCGCGATGGTGTCGGCGATGTAGTCGACGACCGCGAGGTTGTGCGACACGAACAGGTAGGAGAGGCCGAGCGCCGATCTGCAGGTCCTTCAGGAGGTTGAGGATCTGCGCCTGCACCGAAACGTCGAGGGCCGAGACCGGCTCGTCGCACAGGAGCACGCGCGGCGACAGCGCCAGCGCGCGGGCAATGCCGAGCCGTTGCCGCTGGCCGCCCGAGAAGGAGTGCGGGTAGCGCCGCAGATGGCGGCGGTCGAGGCCGACGAGCTCGATCAGCATGCGCGCCTTGGCGTAGTGCTCCTCCTCGCTGCCCATCTTGTGGATGCGCAGCGGCTCCGTCAGCAGCTGATAGACGGTCATGCGCGGGTTGAGCGACGAGAACGGATCCTGGAAGATGAATTGCACGGCGCGCCGATAGGCGAAGAGATCCTCGTCTGAGAGCTCGAAGACATTGCGCGGCCCCGAGCCGTCGTCGAACATGATGCGGCCGGTGTCGGGCTGCAGCGCCCGCATGATCATCTTCGAAACGGTGGTCTTGCCGCAGCCGGATTCGCCGACGAGGCCGAGCGTCGTGCCGGACGGCACGCTGAGGCTGACATTGTCGACGGCATGCACGCGCTTTTCGCTTCCCGTGAACCAGCCGGAGCGCAGCGTGAAGGTCTTGGAGATGTTCTCCGCGGAAAGCACCGGCCCGTTCAGCTTGGGCCGCTTTTCCTTCGGGGCCGCGTCGATGATGCCGGTGCTCGCCACCTCGCGGATGGGCGTCAGGCGCTCGCCCGGCAGCATGTCGAAGCGCGGCACCGCCTTGATGAGCGCCTTGAGATAGGGGTGATGGGCGTTGCGGAAAATCTCCTCGCGCGTGCCCGCCTCCATGACGCGGCCGCGATAGAGCACCACCACGTCGGCGGCCATGTTGGCGACGACGCCGAGGTCGTGGGTGATGAGCAGGATGGCCATGCCGATCTCGGCCTGCAGCTCCTTCATCAGGTCGAGGATCTGCGCCTGCGTCGTCACGTCGAGGGCGGTCGTGGGCTCGTCGGCGATCAGCAGGGCCGGGCGGCAGATGAGCGCCATGGCGATCATCGCCCGCTGGCGCATGCCGCCGGACAGCTCGAACGGATAGGTGACGAAGGTGCGCTTGGGATCGGGGAAGCCGACGCGCTGGAACACCGCCTCGGCACGCTCGCGCGCCTCCTGCTTGCTGGCGTTGCTGTGCAGCCGTAGCGCTTCCGTCACCTGGTTGCCGACCGTGTGCAGCGGCGACAGCGACGTCATCGGCTCCTGGAAGATCATGGCGATGCGGCCGCCGCGCAGCCGTCCCATGACGGGACCGTTGAGGTCGAGGGACAGGATGTCGACCGGCGCCTCGTCGTTGGCCGGATCGTCGAACAGGATTGAGCCTTCGGCGCGCGCCACCTTCGGCAGGATGCCGAGGATGGCCTGGGCGGTGAGCGATTTGCCGGAGCCGGACTCGCCGACGAGCGCCACCGTCCCGCCATTGGGGATGGAGAACGAGATGCCATCGAGGGCGCGGAATTCGGCACCATCGCTCGCGATCGTGATGGCAAGATCGCGCACGTCCAGAAGCGAGTTCCGCGACAGGTCAGCCTCCCTAAACTCGGGCTCCTCTGCGGCAGCCTTGCCACAAAAGATAAGCCGTCCGCCTGCTTTCGGCACCCTCTATGGTTGCTATTTCGACGGCGCCGAACCGAATAGCTGCGAAGCTGCCGCCACCCTGATTCCAGGACGGCCTGCAAAGGTTTCTAGCAGGCGTTCGCAAAACGTCCATGTATCCTCGTCGTGAACGAGATGATGGGTCAGAAGCCCGATCGGCTCGGCTTCGTCCATGACATTGCGAGCAACTTTGACAACCGCCCCCGTCACCGTTGCAATAATGTCGCTCTCACGCCGCAGCCCGCGGGTGCCGTGCCAATCGACAGGATCGATATGCGTGTCGATCTGGACGAGGTCGGGCGCCGGCTGGCGCCGCGCCGCAGCCCCGAAGGTCGACAGACCCCGGTACCCAAGGGCGCTCAGCCGGGGGACGAGATCGGCCGCCAGCCGATTCCAGGGCGGCACGAAGATCGGCTCCGGCCCATGCCCCAGGCGGGCGCACGCCGTTTCGAGCGCCAACGACGCATCGGCAACGAGGCGATCGAGGGGGCGGTGGGGGCCGAATTCGCTCTTCTTTTCCCCCTCCGGAGCATGGTTCTCGTGCGCGAGACCGTGCACCAGGACCGACGCGAGGGGCTCGGCCGCGAGCCGCTGCCCCAAGGCGCCGTCGGCCTTGGCCGGCACGACGGCCACCGCGACCGGCATGCCATAGCGCTGCGCCAGGCGGATGAGCCGCTCGAGGGCGGGCGTCGGCCGAACGGCGTCGTCGTCACGCCACCACAAGGTCAGGCTCCGGCCGTCGCCGGAAAGCCGCGCCAGCGCGTCGTGAAGGGCGGACCAATCCGCCTTCGACGTGGCGGGGGGCGGGAAGGGCGGGCGCCCGTCAGTTCCTCGACGATTCGGACGGTTCCTTCGAGGCCGTCCGTGCGGATGCCGGAAGCCGCCGGCCGGGGCGCCGCAAGCGCATCCCCGACCGCGGCAGCGAGGCTTTCGGGATTGAGCCGCTCTCCCGGCAGGACGCGCAGCAGGCGGCGCTCGGCAAGGCATTCAGCGCGCTGCAGCTGCTCGGTCTCGCCGCCCTCGGCGAACGGCACCACGACCGCCCGTGCCCGCGCGCTCAAGAGGTCGAGCACCGTGTTGTAGCCGGCCTGGCTCACCGAGACGGCGCAGCGGCCGAGCAGCGCGCGAAAATCGCCACGCGATCGCTCGACGGTGACGTTCTCCGGAGCGTTGCGCTGCAACGCACCGAACGCGGCCTCCGGCACGCCCCCACCTACCAGGATGCGCCACGGCCGATCCGGCAGCAGCGCGGCGGCCGTAATAGCCGTCTCATAGAGGTTGCGGCCGACGCCGCTGCCGCCCGCCGACACCAGGATCTCGCCGTCCGCGGCGTCGCCCACAACGGGTGATGCGATAGCTCCATCATCGACATAGCCGGTGTAGTGCACACGCGACTTGAGTGCCGGATCGAGCGGCCATGATCGTTCGAGGGGCATCACGTCCGGATCGCCGTGCACGAGGACGCCGTCATAGAGATCGGCGAGACGCTGGTGCGCCGCATCGATGCGCGCCCGTTGCGCCGGCGCGATGAGAATGTCGCGGATCGAGCAGAGGAGAAGCGGCCTCGGCTGCCGCCTTCGCGCCGCCGCGGCGAGCGCCATGAATTCCTCGGCCAGGGCCCGGCGGCCGAACGGGAACAGCTCGGTGATGACCACGTCGGGCTCGGATGTTGCAAGCGCGCCGAGAAGCTGCGCTCGCCGGCCCGCCAGCAGAGCCGCGGTCGCCTCCTCGCCTGCCGCGTCGATGAGCCGCGAAAACGCCGTGCCGTCCACATGCAGCGGCGGCAACTGCACGAACCTGAGATTGTCGGTGCGCACCAGCGGCGCCGGATTGCCGCCCGACACCAGGGTGACGGCGTGGCCGCGCGCCGCGAGCGCCCGCCCGATGGCGGCGGCCCGCGTCAAGTGCCCGACCCCGAGCAGATGCGTGACGGCGATGAGGATGGCGAGCGGCATCGCTTCAGGCAACGAGGGGCATGAGATGGTCGCGCAGGACGCGCGCCGCCTGTGCGACGGTCCGCTCGCGGCAGACGAATTTTTCGGCCGCCTTGCCCATGTCGCGGCGCCGC
The DNA here is from genome assembly GCA_963812775.1 of uncultured Alphaproteobacteria bacterium. Classification (GTDB taxonomy): domain Bacteria; phylum Pseudomonadota; class Alphaproteobacteria; order Rhizobiales; family Beijerinckiaceae; genus CAWEWH01. The sequence continues at coordinate 63,803 of CAWEWH010000006.1, read as the reverse complement.
GCCGGATCGTCGAGGAGGGCTGCCACGGCCGCCGCGAAGGCCGGTACATCGTCGGGCGGCGCCAGCAATCCCGTCTCGCCGTCGCGCACCACGTTGGGGACGCCGCCGACGCGGCTGGCCACCACCGGACAGCGGCGCGCCTGCGCCTCCAGCAAGACCATGCCGTAGGCTTCGTTGACGGCCGGCCAGACGAAGAGGTCGCTCGTTGCGTAGAGCTGTCCGAGGGCGGCCGCATCCTCGACGAGGCCGAGGAACGACACGCGCGCCCCGAGCGGCGCCAAGGCGCTCTCGACATCGCGCCGCGCCTCGCCGTCTCCCGCGACGGTCAGCGTCCACGGCCGGTCGGCAATGCGCATCAGCGCCTCGGCCATGAAGCGATAGGAGGCGAGCTTGTCGCCGTTCCGCATCATCGCAACGGTCAATAGCCGCGGCGGCGCGTCTGCGGCCGGCGCCAACGCGGTCCAGGATTTGTCCAGGTCGATGAAGGGCCGCAGATCGACGAGCCGCTGCGAGCTCGGCATCGCGCGCTCGAGCATCGGCCGGTCGGCGTCGCTGAACACGAAGATGACCTTGGCCTGGTCGAGCGCCGCTTCCGCCGCCGTGTGGCCGAGCCGCCAGGGGCCGTCCTTGCGCTTGGGTGCCCGGGAGCCCTCCGCCACCACGTACGGGATGCCGAGCTTGCGAGCCACATAGGTGCCGATCCAGTCGGGCGCTTTGTAATAGACGTGATAGGTGAACCACAGACGTGGCCGCGCCTGCGGCGGCGCTGCGGCAAAGCGTGCCGCGATGGCGTCCGCCTCGGCCAGCGCGCTGCGCATCAGCCCCTGCTGCACGTCGGCGTCGCCGGCCTTGTCGTGCGAGCGCAGCTGGCTTGCCACGAACGGCGCGAAGCCGGCCGCTTCGAGCGCCTTCATGAGCAGTTGCGCCATGCGCCGATCGCCCGACGGCACAGCATGGTCGGGCGCCTTGAGCGGCGCGTAGAAGGCGAGCGACAGGCGTTCGCTCACGGCGCGACAGCTTCGGGGACGGTGTCCCGCGGCCATGCCGCCAGCTGCGGCTGCCGGGCAAGGGCTGCGCGCAAGCGTCGCTCAAGCGCATCGATGCCGGCCTCGCTGCCGAACTCGGCGACGAGCCGCAGCCTTGCGGCGCGGCCAAGCGCCGCCCGGCGTGCCGGATCGCGCGCCATGAGGTTGATGGCATTGGCGAGGGCGATCCAGTCGCCCGGCGGCACCAGCACACCTTCGCGGCCGTCGCCGATGAATTCCGGAATGGCCGCGAAGTTCGTAGCGAGAACGGCGAGCTCCTGGCTCGCCGCCTCCATGATGACGTTGGGCAAGCCGTCCTGATCGCCGCTCTTGGCCCGCTTGGCCGGCAGCACGAACAGGTCCGCCTCACGCAGCATGGCGATCACATCCGGCTGCGGGCGCGCTCCCATGAAGGTGACGCGGGGGGCGATGCCGTCCCGCCGCGCCTGCTGCTTCAGGCGATCGAGTAGCTCGCCGCCGCCGATATGCACGAACTGCCAGTTGAGGTCGCCCGGCAAGGCGGCGAGCGCCGTCAAGAGATCGTCATAGCCCTTCTTGGCGACGGCGCGCCCCACCGACACGATCCTCACCGGATCGGCCGCGTTGGCGCCGTCGCGGGCGGGACGCGCCGGCGGCGCTGGAAAGCCCATGAGGTCGAGGCCGTGATAGAGAAGGCCGACGCGCTCGCCTTCAGGCGCGAGCTTCGTCAAATGCGCGTGGCCCTGGCGCGTGCAGGTCACGCCCCATTGGCTGTCGGCGAGCTTCTCGCGCTTCTCCCATTCCGGCGTCGTCCAGATGTCCTTGGCGTGGGCCGAGAAGCTCCAGGTGAAACCGCGCAGCATGGCGGCATAGCGCACCACCGATGCCGGCGTGTGCAGGTAATGCACATGCACATGCTCGATCGCCGCCGGCAGCTCGCGGGCCATGACGCAGGCTTGGCCGAGGCGGCGCAGGCGATTGGATGTCGGGTCGCGGCGCAGGTCCGCCAGGAAGGTGCCGAGGAGCCGGCGCAGGGTGTCCTGCCGCAACGCGAAGGCGAAGCCGCGCAGCACCCTGAGCGGCTCCCGGTAGAGATATTCCGGCAGGTACTTGGCGGTCGCCCTGATGCGCGCCTGCATGGGATGGACATGCGCGTCGGTGGGGTGGCGCAGCGACCAGATCTCGAAGCTGAGGCCGCGCGCTTCCAGCGCCAGGATTTCCTGCGCGATGAAGGTCTCCGACAGGCGCGGGTAGCCCTTCATCACGATGGCGATGCGCGCCGCCTCGGTGCGCGCCATCTCTGCTTGAGCCGGCATGGCTTGGCGCCGTCTTACTCGGCCGCTTCGCTGATGGGCCGGCGGCTGTCGAGCCAAGCCGAGAAACGGCCCTGGATGACGTTGAGCCCATCGAGCAGGCCCGGCACGATCACGTCAGACGGCCGCCTCTGGCGCGGCAGCACCTTCAACGCCGCCGCCATGCGGGCCGGATCGCGCCGGCCCTTCTCGGGCGTCAGCATCTTGACGAGGCCGAGCCGTTCGGCTGCGACAGCGCGGATATACTGCTCGCGGCGCGGCTTCTTGCGCGGCACGATGAGCGCCGGCTTGTCGAGGGACAGCACCTCGCAGAAGGTGTTGTAGCCGCCCATGCCGACCACGGCGGTGGCGCGGTTCATCAGGAATTCGAGCTTGCTGTCGAACAGGATGGCGTCGAGCTTGGGCTGGCGCGAGATGCGCGCCATGAAGGCGCTGCGGCGGTCGCGGTTGATGAACGGCCCGAACACGATGATGGCCGGCATGTCGAGGCTCGCATCCTGCTCGTAGGCCGAGATGACCCAGTCGATCACGTCGTCGCCATCGCCGCCGCCGCCCGTCGTCACCAGGATGAACGGCCCCTTGGTCATCTTCGGATAGCGCGTGAAGCCGGGCTCCTGCGGCAGGCTGCGGCGCAGGTAGCCGGTATAGGTGATGCGCCGCTTGACGGTGCCGGGCAGCGACAGCGCCGCAAGCGGCTCATAGATTTTCTTCAGCCCGTACACCCACACGTCGTCGTAGTAGGCCTCGAGCGCGGCGGCCGCGCCCTTGCGCTCCCATTCCGGCACCAGCAGCGACGGCTCGTCCATCACGTCGCGCACGCCGAGCACGATGCGGCAGCCGCGGCTCTTCAGCCGCTCCAAAGCCGGGATGATCTCGCCCCGGAAGCCCGTCGGCTCCTTGTCGACGATGAACATGTCCGGGCGGAAGCTGTCGGCGGTCTGCCGGATGATGTCGGCGCGGAAATCGGCCGTTTCGTCGATGCCAAGGTTGAGATTGAGGCTGCGATAATCGCCGTTGGGCAGCTTCACGACGCCCGGCACGCGCACATAATCGACGCCGGAGCCGAATTCGAAATTGCCGATGACCGGCGAGCCCGAAATGATGACGGCCGAGACGCCGGGTTCGCCCGCCACCAGGGCGTTGGCGATGGCGCGCGAACGGCGCAGGTGCCCGAGACCGAACGTGTCGTGGCTGTAGACGAGAATACGCGCCCGATCGCCGGCCTGAGCGCAATCGCCACCGGCAAGGGCAAACGCGGCCTCATGGCCTGCCCCTTCGTCCGACATGGAACTCTCCCTCGCCCGGTTGCCCCCCGTGGCTCCTTGGGGTTATGGAGCCTTTTAGAGCACTGGTCTATCTTCTAACACGGCGGGTCCGAGACCGGCACCCGATTCGGCGACATCGTCGTGACGATGCCGCAAGTTCATGACAGGAGAGACCGGCTTGGAGAGGAATTTATTCCGATACATCTGGCGCCACTCCAAGCGCGAGCAGATCATCATTTTCGTCGTCGTCCTGCTGTCGCTGCCATTCTATTTCTGGTCGCTCGATCTGCCCAAGCGCATCGTCAACGAGGCGATCCAAGGCACCGCTTTCAAGGGCGGCAAGACGAGCGCCACGCTGTTCGAGATCACCTTCACGCTGCCCGCCTTCCTGGGTGGGCAGAAAATCGCGCTTTTTGATGGCCTGACCGTCGACCAGCTCGGGCTGCTTTTCGGCCTCTCGACGCTGTTCCTGTTGCTCGTGCTCATCAACGGCGCTTTCAAATATTGGATCAATGTCGCCAAGGGGGCGCTCGGCGAGCGGATGCTGCGTCGCCTGCGCTTCGACCTGTTCACGCTGGCGCTGCGTTTTCCACCGGAATCGTTGCGGACGGTTAAGTCGTCGGAAGCGGCGACGATGATCAAGGATGAAGTGGAGCCGGTCGGCGGCTTCATCGGCGACGCCTTCGTGCAGCCGGTCCTGCTCGGATCGCAGGCCATCACCGCCATGGCCTTCATCCTGCATCCAGAACATCTGGCTCGGCATCATCGCCGGCGGCATCGTGGCGGTGCAATTCACGGTGATCCCGAAGCTGCGGCGCATCCAGCTGCGGCTCGGCAAGCAGCGCCAGATCATGTCGCGCAAGCTCGCCGGGCGCGTCGGCGAGGTGGTGGACGGCATGGAGGCCGTGCACGTCCACGACGGCACCGCCTGGGAGAGGGCGGAGATCGGCCACCGCCTCTACGAGCTCTTCGACCTGCGCTTCCGCCTCTACAAGTGGAAGTTCATGGTCAAGTTTCTCAACAACCTGCTCGCCCAGATCACCCCTTTCTTCTTCTATTCGGTCGGCGGCTACCTGGCGCTCACCGGCAAGCTCGACATCGGGCAACTGGTGGCCGTCATCGCCGCCTATCGTGAGCTGCCGCCGCCCTTGAAAGAGCTGATCGATTGGGACCAGCAACGGCTCGACGTGCAGATCAAGTACGACCAGGTGGTGCAGCAATTCACCCCCGAGAAGCTGTTGCCGCCGGAGCTGATCGATTCCGACAAGGGTGCCGACGAGCCCCTGCACGGCGCCCCTGGTTTTCCGCGACCTGCGCGTTTTCGACAGCCACGGCAACGCCATTGTGGACTCCCTCGATCTCGAGCAGCCGATGCCCTCCCATATCGCGCTGGTCGGCGATGGCGGCGGCGGCCCGAGCGCCGTGGCGCGTGTCCTGGCGCGCCGCATCAGCGACTATGCGGGGCATGTGGCCTTCGGCGAGCGCGATCTTTCCCGCCTTCCTGACGCCGTCGTCGGGCGCCGGCTCGCCTATGCGGGCGCCGAACCGGTGCTCTTTCCCGGCTCGTTGCGCGACAATCTCGTCTATGGGCTTCGCCGCCGGCCGTCGCAGACGGCCGAGGAGACGGCGGGCGAGCGCTTGCGTCGCACCGAAGCGCGGCGCACCGGCAACCCCGTCGACAGCATCGTCGACGATTGGATCGACTACCGCGCCGCCGGCGCCACGAGCCCGGACGATCTCGATCATGCGCTGCTCGACATCCTGGCGCTCCTCAATCTGCGCGACGACGCCTATCGTTTCGGATTGTCCGGCACCGTCGACACCAAGCGCTATCCGGAGCTCGCCGCGCGCATCGTCGAGGCGCGTCACCTGCTGCGCAAGAAGCTCGAGGACGGCGGCATGGCGGCGCTGGTCGAGCCGTTCAATCCGGAGCGGTACAACAGCCAGGCGACCATCGGCGAGAACCTGCTGTTCGGCGTGCCCGTCGGCCAGCCCTTCTCCGGCCGCGTGCTGTCCACCAATTCCGTCATGCGCAAGGTCCTCGATCGCGAGCACCTGACGGCCGATCTGGTCCGTATGGGCGCCAAGATCGCCTCGACGATGACGGAAATCTTCCGCGACCTGCCGTCCGGCCATCCGCTGTTCGCGCAGTTCTCGTTCATCTCCGCCGACGAGCTGCCCGACTACGACGATATCGTTCGCCGCTGGAACACGCGCGGCGAAGCCGGCATGAGCGCCGAGGACCGCCTGCGGTTGCTCGCCCTGCCGCTCGACTATATCGAGCCGCGCCATCGCCTCGGGCTCCTGGACCAGGGGCTGATCGACCGGCTGCTGAAGGCCCGCAAGCGCTTCCACGACGATCTCGAGGCAAGCCCCCTCAAGGGCACGGTGGAATTCTACGACCCCGAGCGCGTCTGCGCGGCGGCGCCCTTGCGCGACAACCTGCTGTTCGGCCGCGTCGCGCATGGCGCGGCCGACGCTCAGGCGCGCGTCATCGGCCGCATGACCGAGGCGATCGACGAGCTCGGCCTGCGCGAGAGCGTCGAGCGCGTCGGTCTCGACTACCAGATCGGTCCGGCCGGTCGCTTGCTGTCGCCGCAGCAGCGGGCCGGCGTCTATGTCGGCCGCTGCCTCGTCAAGAATCCGGACCTGCTCATTCTCGACGGCGCCTTCTCGGCCTTCGGCGACAGCCAGGCCAAGCGCATGCTCGACGGCATCATCGAGCGCTTCCGCGACCGCTCCCTGGTCGCCGTGCTGCGCGACGAGGCCCAGGCCGATCCCCAGCACTTCGAGACGCTCGTGCTTTTTGAAGGCACTCGTGCGAAGATCGCCAGGGCGGCAGCCGCGAGATCGGCGTCCGCGGGCCACGCGCCGAGGGAGGCGGCTCGCGAGACGGAGCTTGAGGGGGAAGTTCGATGACGCTCGATACGGAAGTCCAATCGCTGCGCCAAGTCCCCATGTTCCGGGACATCGACGCCTCTCGCCTCAAGCTCTTGGCCTTCACCAGCGAGCGGGTGCATTTCGCCGCCGGGCAGAAGCTGTTCTCGCAGGGGGATGCGGGCGACGCCGCCTATGTGATCCTCGACGGCAGTGCCAGCGTGCTTTTGGATACGCCCAACGGGCCGCTGAAGGTGGCGCAGCTCGGCCGCAACGCTCTCGTCGGTGAGATGGCCGTCCTCGCCGACACCCCGCGCTCGGCCACCATCCAGGCCGTCGGCGAGCTGATTGCGCTGCGCATCGACAAGCGGGTGTTCCTCGAACTGCTGAGCCAATTTCCGCAGATGTCGCTCGCCGTCATGCGCGAGATCGCCCAGCGCCTCGAACAAACCAATGCCAAGTTGGCGCAGCGCTGAGCCGTCAGCGCCTGATCCCACCGTGACCCGAGAGAGTGGGGAAGCAGACGTCGTTGAGCCGGACGTCGGCGGCGCGCATGAGGTGCACGAGGAGCAGCCGGCGCGCTGGCATTTCGACACGCAGCTCGGCCGCCTCGTGTCGGGCCTCGTCCTCTTCGCCTTCGCGCTGAGCCATTTCCTCAACCACGCGCTTGGCCTCGTCGACCTCGACACGATGGAGGCGGTGCAGTCGGTGCGCCGGGCCATCTGGCGCTCGCCCCCCGGCACCATCCTGCTCTACGGCGCCTTTGCGGTGCACATCACCCTGGGCCTGTGGCGGCTGGTGCGCCGCGCCACCTGGCGCATGCCCATGTGGGAGGCCATCCAGATCGGCCTCGGCCTGCTCATCCCGGTGTGGCTCATCCAGCACGTGATCGCCACCCGCGGCATGCATCTGGCGCGCGGCTTCGACGACACCTACGCGCACGAGCTGCGCATCCTGTGGCCGTCGGTTGCCATGAGCCAGTCGGCCCTGCTGCTCATCGTGTGGGTGCACGCCACCATCGGCCTGCATCATTGGCTGCGGATCAGGCCGTGGTACCGCACCGTGGCGCCGTGGCTGCTCGGGCTCGCCATCGTCATCCCGGTGCTGGCGCTGGCCGGCTGGATCGAGGCGGCGCGGCGTGTCGTGGAAGATGCCGACCCCAGCAACTATCCGTGGAGCCGCGACGATTACTTCGCGGCCATCGGCATGATCGACAAGGCGACGACAGTCTTGGTCACCATCGCCATCCTGGTCGGCGCCGCCATCGTCGGATCGCGCTTTCGCGTGCATCTGCAACGGAACGTCACCATCCACTACGCCAACAACCGCTCGGTGAAGGTGAGGCCCGGCCCGACGCTGCTGGAGATCAGCCGCGCCCACGGCATCCCGCACGCCTCGATCTGCGGCGGACGCGCCCGCTGCACCACCTGCCGGGTGCTCATCACCGACGGCGCCTACACGCTGCCGGAGCCCAATATCGCCGAGGGCAAGGCCCTGTCGCGCATCGCCGCGCCGAGCCGCGTGCGGCTCGCCTGCCAGATAAGGCCGAGCGCCGACATCATCGTGCGCCCGCTCGTTCCGCTGTCGGAGGCGGAGGAGACGGGGCCGCGTCACGATCCTTATCGCTGGGGTGTGGAACGGCGCATCACCATCATGTTCTGCGACCTCAGGAGCTTCACCAAGCTCGCCGAGCGGCTCTATCCCTACGATTCGGTCTTCCTGCTCAACCGCTATTTCGAGATGATGAGCAACGTCATCGTGCGCAACGGCGGGCGCATCGACAAGTTCATGGGCGACGGCATCATGGCGCTGTTCGGCGTCGATGACGTGAAGGCCGCCGGCAGCCGCGATGCCATCCTGGCGGCGCGCGGCATGGGCGACGCGCTCGCCGACCTCAACGAAGAGTTCCGCACCACGCTCGCCGAGCCGCTGCGCATCGGCATCGGCATTCACACCGGCTCAGCCATCCTTGGCCGCGTCGGCACGCCGCGCCAAGGCGGCTCCGAGCTCACCGCGCTGGGCGACACGGTCAACACCGCAAGCCGCCTCGAAGGCGCCACCAAGGAGTTCGGCGTGCTGTGCGTCGTCTCCGAGACCGCACTCGAAGCCTCCGGCCTCGCGTTCCGCGACGCCCAGACCCGCGACATCGTCGTGCGCGGCCGCGAGGAGAAGACCCACATCTACCTGATCACCGATTTTTCGACGCTCACCGAGCGCGGCGCCCAGGACCTCACCGGCGCTTGACGAACAGCCACTCGTCCGGCTGCGTGCGCGCCACGATGCCGGCGGCATCGGGGATCTGCGCCACCGCGCCGTCCGCCTCGACCGCGAAGCACGAAAAGCCGGCAAACGCCGTGAGCGCCGCCGCCGTCACGGCGACCTGATCCTCGCGCCGTGGCCGCAGCGCGGCGAGAGCCTTCGGATGGAACGACACGAGGACGCCGCAGTTCGGCGCCTCGAGCAGCGGCATGAGCCTCGGCAGAAGCTCGTACTCGCCGCCCTCGATGTCGATCTTGACGAAGAGGCGCTCCCCCTCGCGCACCATGGCCCGCAGCTCGGCCGGCGTCACGGTGGCAGCGGTCCAGCGGACCTGCGCGTCGGCCAGCAGGGTGCTCGACATGGAATTGCCGGGCTTGCGCCGGGCGCCGAGGGTGACCGAGCCCGGGCGCGCGGCGACGGCGCGCGGCACGACCTCGATGCGCGCCGCCAGATGCGGATTGGCCGCGAGATTGCGCCCGAGCTGCGCGAGCGCGGCGGGGTCCGCCTCGACGGCAATCACGCGTGCCCCGAGGGAGGCGGCATAGAGCGCCGTGGGGCCGACCCATGCGCCGAGGTCGACGAACAGCGTCCCATGGCCGACGCGCTCTCGCATGACCGTGAGCGTGCCGTTCTCCCAGCGGCCGGCCTCGACGCGGTCCCAGAATGTCGGCTGGTCGTCGGCAACGACGAGCGGCGTACCGCCGAGCTTGACCTTGCGGCCCGCTGAAGGCTCTGTCTCGGGCGGAGTGGTCATCGCGAGCTGTGCGGTCGAGAGGAACGTGACATGGATCTCGCTGCCTTAATGAAGGGGAAGCGCGTGCTTGTCACGGGCGCCTCGGGCGGGCTCGGCGCGCATTTCGCCAAGCTGGCCGCCCGCTGCGGCGCCGCCGTCGCCATCGGGGCGCGCCGCTCCGACAAGCTCGCGGCACTCGTCGCGGAGCTGCGCTCCCTGACCAAAGAGCCGTGCGCCGCCCTCGACCTCGACGTGACCAGCGATGCGTCGGTCGCCAAGGCCTTCGATGCCGTCACCCGCGAGCTCGGCCCCCTCGATGTCGTGGTCAACAATGCCGGCATTACCCGGGTTGCCCCCGCCATGGAGCTGAGCGGCGCCGATTTCGACGCCGTCGTCGCCACCAATCTCACCGGCGTGTGGAGCGTCTCGACGGAAGCGGCGCGGCGCTGGAAGGCGGCGGCCCGCGCCGGTGTCATCGTCAACATTTCCTCGATCACCGCCAAGCGCGTCGCCAACCAGATCGCGCCCTATGCCCTGACCAAGGCGGCCGTCGATCACATGACCAGGGCGCTGGCGCTCGATTGGGCGCGCTACGCCATCCGCGTCAACGCGCTGGCGCCGGGCTACATCGAGACCGACCTCAACGCCGCCTTCTTCGCCAGCGAGCCCGGCCAGGCGATGATCAAGCGCATCCCCATGCGCCGCCTCGGCCGGCCCGAGGATCTCGACGGCGCCTTCCTGCTTCTCGCCACCGACGCATCGCGCTGGATGACCGGCACCTCGCTCGTCATCGACGGCGGCCATCTCAATTCCACCCTCTGACGCGAGACGACGCGTGCCGCGCTTCACCGTCAATATCGGCATGCTGTTCGCCGAGCGGCCGTTCCTCGACCGCATCGCGGCGGCGCGGGCGGCGGGCTTCGACCATGTCGAGTGTCATTTTCCCTACGATCACCCGATCGCCGACATCAAGGCCGCGCTCGCGAGCGCCAACATGCGCATGAACGGTCTCAACACGTCGCCAGGCAATGCCGGCGAGTTCGGTCTCGCCGGTGTTCCCGGCCGCGAAGCAGATTTCCGGGAGCGCTTCGCTCAGGCCGCGGCTTACGCGCGCGGCCTCGGCGCCACGATGATCCATGTCATGGCGGGCGTCGCGCCGGCGCCCGAGCGACAGCGCGCCTTGTCGACCTACGTGGCCAATCTTCGCGCCGCCGCCGACGGTGCCCCCGACTTGACCCTGCTGCTCGAGCCGCTCAATCATCGCAGCCGCCCCGGCTACCTGGTCAACCGCTCCGACCATATCGCCGAGCTCATCGCCGAGATCGGCCGGCCGAACGTGAAGCTCCTGTTCGATGTCTTCCACATCCAGATCATGGAGGGCGACATCCTGAAGCGTTTCGAGCGTCACCAGCCCATCGTCGGCCACGTGCAGATCGCCGCCGTTCCGTCGCGCGCCGAGCCGGACGAGGGCGAGGTCAATTACCGGGCGGTGCTGAAGGGATTGGACGAGATGGGTTATGGCGGCCTCGTCGGCCTCGAATACGTGCCGCGCGGCCGCACCGAGGACGGCCTGCGCTGGCTCGCCGATTTCGGGCTTCGCTGAGGGGCGCCGGCATGCCCAATCCCGTCCTCGTCGAGGTGCTGCGTGGCGACACGGTGGAGTCCACGCATTGCGGCGCTGTCGCGGTCGTCGATGCCGATGGCGGCGTCGTGCAGTCCCTCGGCGACATTGGTCGCCCGGTGTTTCCGCGCTCCGCCGTCAAGGCGATGCAGGCGCTGCCGCTCATCGAGAGCGGCGCCGCCGAGCGCTTCCGCCTCACCGATGCGGAGCTGGTTCTCGCCTGCGCGTCCCATTCGGGCGAGGCGGCGCATCTCGAGGTGGTTGGCGCGCTGCTGGCCAAAGCGGGACGCGGCGCCGCCGCCCTCGAATGCGGCGCCCATTGGCCGCTCGGCGCCGATGCCGGCCAGGCGCTCTCGGCATCCGGAGGACGGCCGATGCCACTGCACAACAATTGCTCCGGCAAGCATGCGGGATTCATCTGCGTCGCCTGCGCGCTCGGCGTCGAGCCGGCCGGCTATGTGGCGCCCGACCATGCGGTGCAGCGCGCCGTCACCGCCGCCCTGGCGGAGGTGACCGGCGCACCCCACACGGTCGAGCGGCGCGGCATCGACGGCTGCTCGGTTCCGACCTTCGCGGTGCCGCTTGCGGCGCTGGCGATCGGTTTCGCGCGCTTCGGCACCGGCCACACCTTCGGGCCGCAGCGCACCGCCGCCGCGGTGCGGCTGCGGGCCGCCGTCGCCGCCTTCCCGACGCTGCTCGCCGGCAGCGGCCGCTTCGACACCAAGGCCACGCAGGCGCTCGGCGCCAAGGCTTTCGTCAAGGGCGGCGCCGAGGGCGTGTGGTGCGCGGCCCTGCCGGCCCTCGGGCTCGGCATGGCGGTGAAATGCGACGATGGCGCCGGACGCGCCGCGGAAGTCGCCATGGCGGCGCTGCTGCTGCGCCACCTCGACTTGCCGGACGAGGCGCAGGCGCCGCTTCACGCCTTGGCCAATCCGTCGATCTCGAACTGGAGAGGCGCGCGCGTCGGCGCGCTGCGGCCCGGCGCTGCGCTTACTAGGTGAGGTTGTCGCCGAGCCGGATATGAGCCGGCCGCTCGGCGTTCGGCCTGGCGAGGTCGCCGGTGACGAAGCGCCAGTGATCCATGCCGACAACGGCGCCGCCGGTGGTCTCGGCGATGACGTTGTTGGAAATGAGCGCCGTGCCGGCCTTAGCTGAGACCGACACGGCGACGCCGACCCCGACCTTACGCATAACATTGCCGGTCACGGCGACGTTCCGAAGCGCATACCCGAAGCCGATCACCATGCCGGCCATCGGCGCGTTCTCGATGGTGTTGCCGGTCACCGCGCTGTCGGCCTCGACGCCGATGCCGATGCCGAAGCCGTCGTTGGGATCGGTGCCGACAGGCCTCGTGCGCGTGACGTTGCGGATGAGATTGCCTTGCACCACCGAGAGCCGGCCGCCGTGGTCGAAGTTGGTGACCGAGATGCCGAAGGCGGCGAGGTCGATAATGTTGTTGGCGATCACCGCGCCCTCGAAGCCGAACTCCGCGTAGATCGCGACCTCGCCGAGCCCGGTGCAGTGGTTGCCGAGCATCTGCACGTTGGACGCGGCGTTGCCACGGATGGCCGAGAAGGCGCAGCCGCTGATCTGGTTGCCGCTGACCATGACGTTGCCGGCGCGAAAGATGCTGATGCCGTTGCCGTACTGCCCGCTGCCGCCGGCGTCGGCGCGCACGGCGCTGACGCGATTGCCCGTCACGATGGTGCCGTCGTCGCCCTTGGCGGAGCGCCACACCTGGATGCCGTTATTGCCGCAGCGCTCGACCACGTTGTCGCTGATGGCGAGGCCCTTGGCGTCGAGCGTCATCAGCGCGCTCTCGGTGAGCCCCGCGAAACGGTTGTGGCTGACGCGGCCTGCCGCGCGCGTGAGCGAGAGGCCGATGCCGGCGACATCGAGCACGGCGCAGTCCGTCACGGTGAGATCGGCAACGTCCGTGAGCGACACGAGACCGTCGCGGCCCGTTGCCGCGTTCTTGCCGCCGTCGAGCACGAGGCCCGTGAGGCTGACGCGCTTGGCGTCGCGGCCGACCAGCATGGAGCCCTGCGCCGCTTGCACGAGGCTGGTCGCGCCCGGCACGCCCGCGAGGCGGCAATCGTCCGGCAGCATCACGTTGCCGACGCGGAACTCGCCCGGCGGCAGGACGAGTGGGGCGTTGCGGCTCGCCGCAAGCTTGAGCGCACGCGTTAACGCCTGCGACTGATCGTCCGGACCCGGCCGCAATCCGAGCGCCGAGGCTTCGATGCCGAATGTCCCAAGCGGGACGGCGCGCGGCGAATTAGCGTGCGCTTCCGACGCAACGACGGTCGCGGCGGCGGCCGATCCGGTGAGCAGGGCGCGGCGTGTCGGATCCATGCCGGCAGCGATACAAGGCGCGTGCCGTTGAAATTGTGCCGATTCAGGACAGGCGTTGCCTCGAACGGACCGTCCGCACCAGCGCCATCACCACGTCGCCGAGCCCGCGCTCCATGGCGTCGAGATCGGGCATCGGCGGCCCGCGCCGCCGCCGCGTGCCCGCCGCGGGCGCCGGCATCGGCACGTGCACGAACAGCACGGTGGCGCCGGCGCGAGCCTGCGCCAGCCCCCGATAATAGCTTGCGTTGCACAGATAGCGCCCGGCATCGATGGAGCGCCGCGCCGGCAGGCGCGCGCTGCGCAAGGCCGCGAGACAGGCGGCGAGCGGCGCCCGGCTCGTGCGGACATGCGCGCCGCGTGACGACAGCGGCGCCGACTTGCCGCCCGCATCCGGTGCGGTGCGGCTTGCATGGTTGACGCCGCGCTGCTCGACGCTGAGCCATTTGCGGCGCGCCGCGACGCCGAGCATGAGCACGATGTCGGCGCGCTTGATGAGCGGCGGCAGTGCGGCGTCCATGTCGGCATAGGCGGTGCGCAACTCGGCGGCCGCGATGTCGATGCCGGCGCGTTGCAGCCGCCGCGATCGCGCCAGTCGCCATGCCAGCGCGGCCGAGGGATTGACGCGCACCCCCGGAAACGGCCCGAAGCCGGTGACGAGGACGCGCGGCTTCCTCATGCGTGCAGCCCGAGCAGCGTCGTGATCTCTTCCGCCGCCAGCGTCGGCGCCAGGCGCCCGCGCGCCACGTCCGCCTCGAGCTCCGGCAGCCGGCGCCTCAGCGCCGCGTCCGACTTCACCCGGCTGCGCAGGCGATCGTCGACCAGCGCCCACATCCATTTGACGTTCTGGGCGCTGCGCTTCGCCGCCATCTCGCCTGTGGCGGTCAGTTTCTTGCGGTGCTCGACGATGTGCGCCCACAGCCCGTCGAGCCCCTCGTTGGCGAGGCCCGAGACGGTAATGACGGGCGGCGACCAGGTGGCGGAGGGCGGCGACAGGATATGCAGCGCCGACTTGTATTCCCCCGCCGCCGCCCTGGCGCGCGCCGCGCCATCGCCCTCCGCCTTGTTGACGGCGATCATGTCGGCGAGCTCGATGATGCCCTTCTTGATGCCCTGCAATTCGTCGCCGGCCCCGGGCAGCATCAAGACCAGGAAGAAGTCGGTGAGATCGGCGACCGCCGTCTCCGACTGGCCGACCCCCACCGTCTCCACCAGGATCACGTCGAAGCCGGCCGCCTCGCACAACAGCATGGTCTCGCGCGTGCGGGCTGCCACGCCGCCCAGGGTTCCGGCCGCCGGCGAGGGCCGGATATAGGCCTCGGCGTCGTTGGCGAGCCGCGCCATGCGCGTCTTGTCGCCGAGCACCGAGCCGCCGGTGCGTAGCGAGGAGGGATCGACCGCTAGCACCGCCACCTTGTGGCCTTGGCCGGTGAGATTGGTGCCGAGCGTGTCGATCAGCGTCGATTTGCCGACGCCCGGAACGCCGGTGATGCCGACGCGCATGGCCTGCCCGGTCTCGGGCAGGACGGCCTGCAGCAAGGCGCGGGCTTGCGCGCGATGGTCGGCGCGGCGCGATTCGGTGAGGGTTATGGCGCGCGCCAGGCTGGCGCGGTCGCCGGCGCGGAGCTTTCGGGCCAATTCTTCGATGCTGGGCCGGCGCATGCGCTCAAGAACGTCAGGACAGGGATGCAGGACGCGATTCTGGCACTGTGACCCTCATGCCACGGTTGAGCTTACCCTTGCCATATCCTTGCCTTGTTCGGGCTGCGAATGGGCGCAAGCTCGAGCCAGCCACAGCGAGACTTAGCCTATGCCGGTTGAACGGGCCATCACCCGTCGCACGATTCTGCAGCTCATGGCCGCCCAGGGCGGCACGCTGGCGCTTGCCGGCTGCGCCGGCGGCGAGGGGATCACCGGCGCGCTCATTCCCTCCGCGTCCGCCTTGCCGGTGGACAGCGCCCTGATGCTGGACCCGGCGATCATTGCGGTGACCACGCGCAAGCCCGCCGGCGATGGCTCAAAGCAGCCCTGGTTTGGCCCCGAGCGCAGCGGCGGCACGCGGGCCGTGCGCGTGCGCTACGTCCCGCCGGGCGGCTCGCTCGTGGGCCGCGTCTCCTCGGCGGTCACGGGCCGCTGGCGCGTCGACGCCGTCGAGCCGCTCGGCAAGGGCGATCCGGTGGCGGCGCTCGCCGACCAGGCGGCCGGCCGCGACGTGCTCGTCTACGTGCATGGCTACCACGAGTCGTTCGAGACGAGCGCCATCAGCGCCGCCGAGCTGTCCGACGGCATCAAGTTCTCCGGCGCCACGGTGCTGTTCGCTTGGCCCTCCAAGGAGGCGCTGCTGGACTACGGCTACGACCGCGAGAGCGCGCTGTGGTCGCGCGACGCCTTCCAGGAGGTGCTCGAGTCGCTGGTCCGCAACGCCATGGTGGGGCGCGTCCACCTCGTCGCCCACAGCATGGGCGCGCTGCTGGCGCTCGAGACGTTGCGCCAGCTCTGGAGCGCCGGCGGCACCGGCGACGTGGACGCCAAGTTTGGCGCCATCGTGCTGGCCGCACCCGACATCGACATCGACCTCTTCGCCACGACCGTGAAGCGCATCGGCCCCTTGGCGCGGCACGTCACCGTCATCTCGTCCACCGGCGACCGAGCGCTGGCCGTTTCGGAGCGCCTGGCCGGCGGCGTCTCGCGCGTCGGCGCGGCCGAACGCGAGCGGCTCGAGCCGCTCGGCATCAAGGTGGTGGACGCCTCCGACTACGGCAATTGGCGGCTCATTCGCCACGACCTGTTTCTCTCGAACGGCGACGTGCGCGCCGTGGTCAAGCGCGCCCTTGAGCGCGGCGGCCAGGCCTAGGGCACGATCCGGTTTCAGCGAAAGCGGACGGCGCTGCAGGTTTCTTGGTCTGGCGCACGATGAAACGGCGGTGCGCCCGGCACCGCGGAATGGCACAATTTTAGCGATCGTCTTCGCCGCCATTGCTCAAATTTTCTCGTTTCGGCCGTCCTGCCTGTCGCACCGTGAGCGTGTTTTCCGTGCGAGCTGTACAGCAGCGCCGCCGTTGCGATCGCAAGTGAATTCGGCGCGTTGAAGTAAATCGCCAGTAAACGCAATAGTCGGGAAGTTGAGCAATTATTACGAACAAGCAAATTTTAACAGGTAGACCTTATTTAAAATTGCTCACAACTGCTGGGACGAGCAACATGGCGCTTTCAAGTCTCATAGACCACGTCAAGAACGGCCGCAACTTGCCGGACGACGTGTACGTCTCGTTCGTCAGCTCGCTCTACGAAGACCCGCGCTCCCTGCTCATCGGCTCCGTCGCCACGATCGGTACCACGATCGTGGCTGCGCTGCGCACCGGCGAGCTCCTGCTCTTCGTCTGCGCCGTCATCATGGTGCTCGTCTGCGCCGCGCGCATCGCCGATGCCTGGAACTTCGCCAAGCGCCTGCCCTCGCTGCGGGACGCCGAGACGGCCACCGCCTGGGAGCGCCGCCACTTCATCGGCGCTGCCACCTACGTGGCCGTCGCTTGCGCCGCCTTCGTCATCACCGTCGCCACCACCGACGACACCTTGATGCGCCTCTTCAGCTTCGCGTCGACCTTGGCCTATCTCATCGCCGTGTCGACCCGGCATTTCGCCAACATCAAGCTCATCAACACGCAGATCGTCTGCGTCGTGGGCGCCGGCGCCCTGTCGATGGCGGTGCTGTTCGATCCCTATTACGCGATCTTTGCGGCTCTGCATCTGCCGCTGATGCTAAATCTGCGCTCGTCGAGCGAGCAGCTGCGCACCGTCGTGCTGAAGTCCCTCGACGCGGCCCGCAGCGTTCGCTCGCTGGCCAATCGCTTCGATGCGGCGCTGAACAACATCCCGCAGGGGCTGTGCATGTTCGACGCCAACCAGCGTCTCGTGGTCGCCAACCGGCGTGCCGGCGAGCTGCTCGGCGCCTCGCACGTCGATGCCGACGCCGACGCCACCTCGGTGCTCGAGGGCGTGCAGCCGCGTCGCATCCTCACCGCCGAGGACGTTGGCCTGCCGGCCCGCAGCGACGATCCCACCGGCATCAAGCACCGTTTCCTCGAGACCGAGGACAACCGCGCTCTCGCCTTCACGTTCGAGCCGACCGAGGAAGGCGGCCTCGTTGTCCTCGTCGAGGACGTGACCGACCGCCGCAACAACGAGACGGCGATTGCCCGCCTCGCCCGCTATGACGCGCTGACCAAGCTGCCCAACCTGACGCTGCTGCGCGAGGAGATGGACCGCATGCGCGCCCAGGGCCTCGACAAGGCCGGGCGCTGCGCCGTGTTCGGCATCGGCCTGGATCACTTCAAGCTGGTCAACGAGGCGGTTGGCCGGGCCAACGGCGACGTGCTCCTGTGCGAGGTCGCCGAGCGGCTGCGCGCCATCGTGCGTCAATCCGACCTCATCGCCCGCGTCGGCGGCGACGAGTTCATCATCGTGCAATCGCCGCTGAAGCGCGTCGACCAGGCGGAGCTCTTCGCCAAGCGCATCATCGCCATCCTGGCCGAGCCGTTCGTGATCGGCGACGAGCAGGTCAACGTCACCGCCAGCGTCGGCGTCGCCATGACGCTCCGCGACAGGCTCGACCCCGACGTGCTCCTGAGAAACGCCGACATGGCGTTGTCGCATGCCAAGACCGAAGGTCCGTCGTCGTCGCTGTTCTTCGACGAGAGCATGGACATCGAGGCGCAGGCGCGCCGCACCATGGAAACCGAGCTGCGCAGCGCCCTTGCCGACGGCGCGCTCGAGATCTTCTATCAGCCGCTGTTCAACCTGCAGACCCAGACGGTCAACAATTTCGAGGCGCTGCTGCGCTGGTTTCATCCCGAGCGCGGCGCCATCGCGCCGGCCGACTTCATCCCGGTCGCCGAGCAGATCGGCGTCATCGTCGAGATCGGCAATTGGGTCCTGCGCGAGGCCTGCCTCGAATGCAAGAAGTGGCCCGAGGACGTACGCGTTGCCGTCAACCTGTCGCCGACGCAGCTCAAGCGCGGCGACCTTATCAACACCGTCAAGAAGGCGCTGGCGCTCGCCGGCCTTTCGGCCAATCGCCTCGAGCTCGAAATCACCGAGCATGCGCTCGTCGAGGACTCGCAGACGACCCGCGAGACGCTGGGCAAGCTGCGCGACATGGGGGTCAGGATCTCGCTCGACGATTTCGGCACCGGCTATTCCAGCCTGAGCTACCTGCACAGCTTCCCGTTGAGCAAGGTGAAGATCGATCGCTCCTTCGTCGAGGACGTGGGCTCGAGCGAGCGCTCGCTGACGCTGCTGCGCGGCGTTGCGCGCCTGAGCTCGGAGCTTGGCCTCGCCGTCGTTGTCGAGGGCGTCGAGACCATGGAGCAGCTTCGGCTGATCACCGGCGACGGCACCGTCAACGAGGTCCAGGGCCACCTGTTCAGCCCGGCCGCCCCGAGCTCGCAGGTGCCGATGCTGCTCGACATCTCCGGCGCCAGCAAAGCCGCCGCGTAACCAACCGCTAACCTCACCACGAGCGCGCTCTCCGGCACTTTCGCGTGCCGGAGACGCAGGCGTCTTGTCGCCGCGTGACGCGCGCGCTCGCGCGCCGCCGCGGCTGCCGTGGCGTAAGGTCGATCTTAATCATAAGCGCCGGTTCATCGGTCGCGTAAGGTTTTCAACAATATGTTCGAATGATCATCCCACTCAATCGATCGGCTGGATTCCAACAGCCGGCTTGGATGGAGTGGGGGCAAGATATGCGGTTCCTCGTTGCAATGCTGGCACTCGCCGCGGCGCTGATCAGCGCGCGCGGCGCCGGCGCTGCCGATTGGTACACGGGCGCGCGGCAGCAGGCGCCGAACGACAACTGGATCGTCGCTGTCGATTCCTGGGTGACGGCCACGTCGGTCGGCTCGACCTTCGCCAACATGGCGGGCACCTTCGCGCTCACCGGCGCGGCCCGCGAGAGCGGCGCCCGCCTGCGCGTCGAAGGGCGCGGCGGCACCTATCACTACAACCTGCTGTCCGGCCAGAAGATCAGCGGCCAGCAGGAAGACGGCTCGATCATGCTCGGCTACGAATATTTGTGGGCCCGCGGCTCGCTCATCGGCTATGTCGGCGCCAACGTCCAGAACAACACGCTGTCGCCGAACGACCCGACCAATCCCGTGCAGGGCACCGGCTGGGGCTTCAAGATAGCGGGCGAGCTCTACGCCAATCCCACCGACTACACGATGGTGGCGGCGAGCGCCAACTACTCGACCCATCACGAGTTCTACTATGCGCGCATGCGCATGGGCTACGCGGTTCTCGACCGCGTCTTTGTCGGCCCGGAAATCGCCCTCCTCGGCGACGACTTCTACCGGCAATGGCGGGTCGGCGCCTTCGTGTCGGGCGGCCGCGTCGGGCCGTTCGATTTCGGCCTGTCGGGTGGCTACGTGCAGGACGCCGTCCAGGGCTCCGGCGGCTACGGCACGCTCGACCTGCGCCTGAGCTTCTGACGCTCTCCGAAAGCGGCTTTCGCAAAGGATCATGCGCAAGAAACGGTGAGAGGGCGGCCGCGACCGTTTCCAGTGGCGGTCACGCTCCAGGCGGCACAAGGGTTTGAGCGCGTCCTATGGTTTCCGAAGCGTTAGTCGGCGCGGGTCAATTGCGCAGAAACCGTTAACCCTAGTCAAATGCTCCTCATCGCTTAATCCGCGCGTTAACGCCGCTGCCCTAGTTTGGCCGTGACGGAGTGGAGTGGCGGCCAATGGCAGCTTTGCGGTGGACGGCGTGGGGCCTGTCGGGCTTCGTTGCCCTCGCATTGCTTACGCAGCCGGTAAGCGTCGAGGCGCAATTCGCGCTGAGCCTCTCCGTCATCGCCGCCATGATCGGCGTCTGGTGCTTCGTGCCCGGATCCGGCGGTCGCCAGCTCTTCCTCGCGCTCGGCTCATTCGTCGTCATCCGCTACATCGTCTGGCGCACCACCGACACCCTTCCGCCCGTCAGCGACTATGTCGGTTTCAGCCTCGGCACGGTGCTGCTGCTCGCCGAGATCTACTGCGTGCTGATCCTCACCATCAGCCTGATCATCAACGCCGATCCTCTGGTGCGCAAGCCTTTGGAGCGCGAGGCCGACGAACGCCTGCCCACCGTCGACGTCTTCGTGCCCTCCTACAACGAGGACGAATACATCCTGGCCACGACGCTTGGCGGCGGCGCGCTCGATGGACTATCCCGTCGACAAGCTCAAGGTCTGGCTGCTCGACGACGGAGGCACCGATCAGAAGTGCAACGACCCCGATCGCGTCAAAGCTGCAGCAGCGCGCCGCCGGCGCGCTGCGCTGCAATCGCTGTGCAACGAGCTCGGCGTCAACTACCTGACGCGCGCCAAGAACGAGCACGCCAAGGCCGGCAACATGAACAACGGCCTCAAGCATTCGAGCGGCGAGATCGTCGTCGTCTTCGATGCCGATCACGCGCCGTTCCGCTCCTTCCTGCGCGAGACGGTCGGCTATTTCGCGCGCGACCCGAAGCTGTTCCTCGTGCAGACGCCGCACGTCTTCCTCAACCCCGATCCGATCGAGAAGAACCTGCGCACCTTCGCAGCGCATGCCGTCCGAGAACGAGATGTTCTACTCGATCACCCAGCGCGGGCTCGACAAGTGGAACGGCTCATTCTTCTGCGGCTCGGCGGCGCTGCTCCGGCGCACGGCGCTGGAAAAGACCGGCGGCTTCTCCGGCATCACCATCACCGAGGATTGCGAGACCGCGCTTCGAGCTTCACTCGCGAGGCTGGAACAGCGTCTATGTCGACAAGCCGCTGATCGCCGGCCTGCAGCCTGAAACCTTCGTCGCCTTCATCGGCCAGCGCTCGCGCTGGTGCCAGGGCATGTTCCAGATCCTGCTTCTGAAGAACCCGGCGCTGAAGCAGCGGCCTCGGCTTCGATCCAGCGCATCGCCTACCTGTCGAGCATGACCGTTCTGGTTCTTCCCGCTGCCGCGCCTCGATCTTCATGTTCGCGCCGCTCCTGCACATCTTCTTCTACGCTGCAGATCTTCGTGGCGAACGTCGACGAGGCCATCGCCTACACGGCCACCTACATGGTCGTGAACATGATGCTGCAGAACTATCTCTACGGCTCGCGTCCGCTGGCCGTGGGTGTCCGAGCTCTACGAGTACGTGCAGGGCGTCTTCCTGTCGAAAGCCCTCGTCTCCGTGGTCTTGCGGCCGCGCAAGCCGACCTTCAACGTGACCACCAAGGCCCTGTCGCTCGAGCGCGACCGCTTGTCGGAGCTGGCGTGGCCGTTCTTCGTGATCTACGCGGTGCTGCTGGTCGGCGCCGCTGTTGCCATTTATCGGTATCTGTTCGAGCCCGGCGTCACCAACCTGATGCTGATCGTCGGACTGTGGAACGCCTTCAACATCATGATCGCCGGCGCCGCGCTCGGCGCAGTGGCCGAGCGCAAGCAGCCGTCCCGGCATCCGCGCCTCAGGATCGACCGCAAGGGCATTCTCGTCATCGGCGGCATCAAGGTGCCGGTGATGATCGAGGACGTCTCGACGGGCGGTTGCGCCGTGCACCCCCTCGTGGAGACGCCGAACCTGCGCTGGGAGAACGGCGTCACGCGCGGACGGCTCGCCATCAAGCCCATCGGCAGGTTCGTGGCCGACCGCACGCTGCCGGTGATCCTCCGGCAAAAGATGCCAGGCGAGAACGGTAATCGCTATGGCCTCGAATTCGAGACGATGCAGCCGCGCGAATACTACGTGCTTGCCGACCTGATGTACGGCGACCAGAGCGCGCTGTCGGGCTTCCTGGCCAAGCGCCGCGGGCACAAGGACCTGTTCCGCGGCACCCTCCAGTTCGTGCGCTGGGGCATCACCGAGCCGCTGCGCGCCATCGCCTACGCCATGATGCCGCCGCCGGCGCCGCAGCCGGCCGAGGCGACGGCCACCGCGGCGGCGAGCGAGATCATCTCCGATTGGCTGCGGCCGGCGCAGGGCATGCGCGCCCTGCCGCCGCCCTCGCAGCCGGCGATGGAGACGGCGCGCCAGCCCGACGTGGCCTACGACGCGATGAAGTCGATGATGGACGAGGCCAACAAGGCATCCGAGCCCGAGCGCCTCGCCGAGCTTGCCGCCCAGGGCGACGTGCAGGTGCCGTCGAAATGGCTGCGGCTGATCCTGGAAATGGCAGACGGAACGAAAGGTCATGGCAGCAAGAGCCGGCCGAGCCCCGGCAAGAACCGTCGCGGCGAGGGCCGCTGAATAGAGCCTTCATGCAAGCCGCGCCCCTCATCTCAGTCCTCGTGGCGGTCAGCCTCGGCGCGATCGCGGCGCCGTCGCGCGCCGAGGTCTACGCGCAGGTGTTCCTCGGCCAGGACGGCACGGCGGGACGCTTCGCGCTGCCTGGCCAGCCGGGAGCGGCGCCGGCGCTGCGCGGGCGGGCGGGCGAGGGGACGTTGGATACCCTCAGCCGGCCGGAGCTGCGCGGCGTCCAGCCGGCCGTCGATGGCGCGCAAGCGCGCGACGCCAAGCCGCCGGCCAGGGAGCCGCCGTCGGCGACGCTCATCCGCCATCTGCCCAACACCATGCAGGGCTATCGCCTCGGCGGCGAGATCGGCACCTCGGAATGGCCGATCTTCCTCACCGAGGCGCAGGCGCGCCAGAAGCTGCGCTTCCGCGTCGCCTATCTGTCGGCCGTCTCGGTGATGCCGGAGGCCTCGAAGCTCACCGTCTCGGTCAACGACAAGGTGGTGGGCGAGACGCAGATCCGCGCCCCGAGCTCGGTGGCGAGCGCCGAGTTCGAGATCCCCGAGAACCTCGTCAAGCCTGGCTTCAACGCCGTGCGCCTGTCCGTGCAGCAGCGGCATCGCGTCGACTGCTCGCTTGCCGCCACCTACGAGCTGTGGACGCAGATCGACCCGTCGCAGACGGGTTTCGTGCTGCCGCGCGCGGATGCCGGCGTCGCCAGCCTCGGCGATCTCGCCGCCTTGCTGCCCGACCAGCAGGGCGCGCTGCCGATCCGCGCCGTGGTGTCGGCCAAGTCGAGCCCCACCACCATCGAGCGCATCATCGTCGCCGCCCAGACCATCTCGCTGCTCGGCCGCTTCGAGCAGCCGCTCGTCGATTTCGGTCCGCTGGCCGACGGCGACGACGGCGTCAACCTTGCGGTCGGCATCTACGCCGATCTCGTCAAGATCCCGGGCCTCGAGTCGATCGGTGACGTGCGCGGGCCGCGCGCCATGCTGCTGCCGCCGCGCGGCGGTCGGCGCACCACCATCGTGGTCACCGGCACCAGCGAGGAGCAGTTGACGCAGGCCCTGGCGCAGCTCGCCGTCGCGGCCGAACCGAAGGGCACCGAGGCCGGCCTGCGGGCCGCCGCGGCGTTTCCGGGCTACCGGGTGGTCGGCGGCCAGCGCATCATGCTGCGCGATCTCGGCTTCTCGAGCCAGGAATTCTCCGGCCGCTTCTTCCGCCTCGCCTTCAACATCATCATGCCGCCGGACTTCTATCCGGCCGACTACGCCAAGGTCATCATCGCCATGGCGGGCGGCTACGGTCCCGGCCTGCAGACCCGCGACGCGCAGATCCTGGTCAAGGTCGGCGGCCGCAACGCCGCCAGCATCCGGCTGCCGAAATCGACCGGCGACGTGTTTAAGCAGAACGAGATCCCTCTGCCGCTCGGCCTGCTGCGGCCCGGCCTCAACCGCATCGAGATCGAGGCTCTGGTGCCCTCGCTGTCCGACAGCAACTGCGATCCGATGACGGCCATCGACGGCGCCCGGCGGTTCCTCTTCCTCGACACGACCGAGTTCATCCTGCCGCACATCGCCCGCATCGCCCGCATGCCCGATCTGGCGGTGACGGCGAGCGGTGGCTTTCCCTATGCGTCGTCGGGCGTGCGGCCGATCCTGTTCATCCCCACCCCCGACAAGGAGACGGTCGGAGCAGCCGCGACGATCGCCGCCCGCATGGCGGTGTCGGCGGGTGCCGCCGTCGACTTCAAGTTCACGATCCTGCCGCCCGCCAAGGGCTCCGGTGCGACGCTGCTGGTGGCGCCGGCGCGCGCCCTCGATCCCGCCATGATGCGAAATATCGGCCTCGATCCGGACGCCGTCCGGCAGGCGTGGGAGAAGCGCGCCGAGACGCCGCCCAAGCCCACCGACGAATTGCTGTCGCAGCTCGAAGCGCTGGCGCGCAATCGCCTCGTCCTGCAGCGCAACTTCCCGGCCGCCTGCAATCTGCCGAAGCCGCCCGGCGGTTTCGTCCAGGCCTCGAAGCCGGCCTTGCGCGGGCCGCTTCCGGCGCCGCCGTCCGGCCGCGGCGGCGCGCCCGGTTCCGGCGACCAGGGCCTGCTGCAGGAGTGGAACGAGAACGTGCGCCAGAAGAACGTCTGGCTCAGCGGCGTCATGGAGAGCATCAACGGCGCCCGCGACTGGTTCCGCACCAAGGCCGGCGACGTGCAGGGGTGGTTCAGCGGCAAATTCGACAACACGCCGCCGCCGTCGCCGCTCACCTCGCAGTCCTCGCTGCTGCTCGTGCAGAGCATCCTCGGCGGCACCAGCGACGACATATGGACCGTCGTCACGGCGCCCAACGCCGGCATCCTGGCCGAGTCGGTGGCCTGCCTCGTCGACCCGCGCGTGTGGACGCAGGTGAGCGGACGCATCTCGGCCCTCGACGGCTCGGAAGGCGCGGTGACCAGCTCCCCGTCCGCCACCGCCCGTTTCATCGCCACCCAGCCGCTGCTGCTGCGCAACGTGCGGCTCATCGCCGCCGGCTGGCTGTCCAACAATACCGGCGTCTTCGTCCTGCTCGGCCTGTCGTCGGCGCTGGTATTGAGCGGCGCCACCACCTGGCTCATCCGCAGTTTGGGCCGGAGGCCGCAATGACCATGCGCACCACCCTGCTGGCGATCGCGGCGCTCGCCTCGAGCGCGCTCGTCGCCCCCGCCCAGGAAGCGCCGGTGCCGGTCGGCAATCCGGTGCTGCCGTCGATGCGCCCCGACGCGCAATCGGTGCCGCTCGGCGGGGCACTGAAGAGCCTCGAATTGTGGCGCACCTACAAGGCGCGCTTCGTCACCGAGCAGGGCCGCGTCATCGACACCGCCAACGGCCTCATCAGCCACAGCGAAGGCCAGGGCTACGGCATGCTGCTGGCGGTGGCCGCCAACGATCGCCAGGCTTTCGACCGCATCTGGGGCTGGACGCGCGCCAACCTCTTGGTGCGCGGCGATCAGCTCTTCGCCTGGCGCTGGGACGCGCAGCGGCGTCCCGCGGTCACCGACATGAACAATGCGTCCGACGGCGACATCCTGATCGCTTGGGCGCTCGCCGAGGCGTCCGAATTCTGGGGCGACCAGTCGTATCGCGTGGCGGCGCGTCGCGTCGCCGTGGAGGTCGGTCGCAAGCTCGTCCTGCACAAGACGGCGTTCGGCCCGCTGCTGCTGCCGGCGGTTTCCGGCTTCGCGGCCGAGGACCGCGCCGACGGCCCGATCGTCAACCTGTCCTATTGGGTATTCCCGGCCCTGCCGCGGCTCACCCTGGTCGCGCCGGAATTCGATTGGTCGGGCCTCGGGCAGGGCGGCCTCGACGTGCTCAAGGTGGCGCAATTCGGCTCCGACCGCCTGCCCACCGAATGGGTGTCGGCCAAGGGTCCCGGCGCCAAGCCGGCGGACGGCTTCCCGCAGAATTTCGCCTACAATTCCATCCGCATCCCGCTCTATCTCGTGTGGGCGGGCGTCGGCGAGCTCATCCATTACGAGCCGTTCGTCAATCTGTGGTCGCGCCGCGAGCGCACCGCCATGGCGGTGATCGACACCGGCACCGGCCAGCGCGTGCAGGCGCTCGGCGAGTTCGGGCTATTCGGCCATCGCCTCGCTCACTCTGTGCGCGGTCAAGAGCACGCCGCTGCCCGGCGATTTCCACACCGGCCGCATCAACGAGAATTATTATCCGACGACGCTGCATCTCATGGCGGTGATCGTCGCGCAGTCGAGGTATCCGTCATGCTTCCGCAGTTGAAGCGCGCCCGCGCGCTCCTCCTCGGTGCCACGGCGCTCCTCCTCGCGCCGGCCCTCATGTCTGCCTTGACGGCCGAGCCCGCCAAGGACGGCAAGGACGAGAAGCCGACCATCATCAACGGCGAAGGCATCGACGAGAGCGCGCTGCGCTTCTACGCCTCGCGCAACCAGACCGATCGCGTCAACGCCGAGATCAGGCGACTGGAGCGGCTCTATCCCGGCTGGCGGCCGCCCGAGGATCTCTACAACACCGCCCCGCTCGGCGGCCCGGACGAGCAGGTGCTGTGGGAGCTGTTCGCCGCCGATCGCCTCGAGGATCTGCAGGCCGCCATCGAGGCGCGCCAGAAGGCGGAGCCGGGCTGGCAGCCCTCGGCCGATCTCGAGCAGAAGTTCCAGCGCAAGAAGGCGCGCCGCAAGATCGTCGCCCTGCGCAAGGACGGCAAGTGGGACGACCTCGTCGACTTCGTCAAGGCGAACGGCCTCGGCGACGAGAACGATCTCGACCTCGCCTGGACGGTCGCCGAGGCCTACACCAAGGTGAAGCAGCCCGCCAACGCGCTCGCCGTCTACCGCAGCATCCTCGGCGGCAAGGCCAATCCGGAGCAACGCGCCGCCACCATCCAGAAGGCCATGTCGACGCTGCGCATGGGCGACGTGGAGACGCTGATCGCCATCGGCCGCAAGGACGCGCTCGGCAACAGCGAATTCGACATCATCCGGCCCGACATCGCCCGCGCCCGCATCAGCGCCTTCCTGCACGCCGAGCGCGAGGAGCCGGTGTCGGCCACCGACATGAAGGCCTTCGAGGAGCAGGCCGTGAAGGCCGACGACGCCAACCAGCCGGCGCTGGCCGCCTGGTACTACTTCAAGCGCCGCGAGCACAATCAGGCGCTGACCTGGTTCAAGCTGTCGGTGGAGCGCGGCGGCGACGCCATGGTGGCGCACGGGCTCGCCAACACGCTGAAGGAGCTCGGGCTGCTGCGCGAGGCCGAGGAGGTGGCGTATGCGTGGCGCGAGCAGCTCGCCAACAACGCCATCCTGTTCATCGACATCCTCGAGACGCAGCTCACCAAGGAAGTGCCGCCCTATATCGAGCCCGAGCGGCTGACGCGCTACGCCCAGGTCACCTCGGAGACCGCCTCGGGCGAGGGCGCCCAGGCGCTCGGCTGGTACGCCTACAATTCCTGCCAGTTCGACGTGGCCGCGCAATGGTTCCAGCGCGCCCTGGCCTGGTTCCCCAAGGAGGGAACCGCCATGGGCTATGCGCTCAGCATGCAGCGCCAAAGCAAGCGCAAGGAGATGCTGGAGATCATCAACCGCTATGACGGCCTCTTCCCATCGGTCGTCGGTCTCCTGTTTCCCGACGAACTGGCGCGGGCCCCGACGCCTTGCGAGACCTCGCCGACGGGACGCCAGGGTGCCGGCAGTGCCGCCGCACCGTCGCAGGTTTTCTCCGGCGTCACGTCCGGCCAGCGCTTCCTCGTGCCGACCGGGCCGGGCGGCACCGGGCGCGATCCCCGCGTCAACCGCGGCTTCGGATCGGTGCCGTCGCCGCAAGGCGGTGCCGTGGTGGGCGCGCCGCCGCCCATCGACCGCAAGGAATTCCCGGTGTCGACGGCGCCCGAGAACCCGTTCCGCTATGCGGCGACGCGCACCACGGGCGGCGACCGCAACGCCTCGCCGGCCTCGCCCGCCATCGGTCTCGCCTATGCGCGCGAGCCCATCGGCGGCCCATGGCCGCTCATCGCCGGACGCGTCCCCGGCGTCGGGCCGATGCCTTACGAGCGCTACGGCTTCGAGCTGCTGCCGGGCTACAACGGCGTCACCACCGCCTCATGGCCGCCCGCTTCGGCACAGATCGCGGCGGCCGGCACCCTGTGGGCGCAGGACGCCGTCGACCGCATGCGCGTCGGCACCTTCGGGACCGACCAGCGCCGCCAGGGCGCGCCCGCCAATCCGCAGCAGGCGCCAGCCGGCGCCGCGCCGCCCAACTTCCCGGTCAGGAACCGCTGACATGTCGCGTCAACTCGTGTTGCTCATCGCGCTCACCTTGTCGGCCTGCTCCTTGCCACCGGCGCGCGACAGCCGCGGCGGCGGCGTCGACTACACGCGCACCTCCGCGGTGCCGCAATCGTCAGCGCCGCTCTCCGCCGGCCTCGGCGGCCCCGACATCGCGGTCGCGCAGCTGCCCGTTGGCGCCGGCTCGATCGCGCGAGTGCGCGAACGGCATTATTCCAACGGCATCACTCAGGAGATCGTGCTGACAGGCGGTGCCCACGGCGAGAACCGTCTCGACATCGCGGTGCAGAAATCATCCGGCGGCCGCGAGGCGGCGGTGCCCATGGGCAAGCCGACCGAAGGCGGCATCAAGGGCGAGATCGCCGGGCGCTTCGCCGGCGTCGCCATGCGCATCGTCAACCGCGCGATGCGCAACTCCTACGGCGATTACGGCCTGGCCATCGGCCGCCACGCCGATGGCACGCGCTGCATCTACGCGTGGCAATGGATCGACAGCGTGCGTGGCGCCGGCTCGCGCGGCGGCGTCGTGAGGTCGTTGCTCGGCGGCGGCTCGCCGGCTTCGGTGCGCGTGCGCCTGTGCCGTGGCGACGCCACCATCGATCAGCTGGCCGCCTATATGGATCAACTGGAGATCGGCGCGCCCGCGAGCCTCGATCGCGTCTGGCAGGCGGACTGGCAATCGACGCCGCTCGATCAGCAGGACGGTCTCCTCAGCGCCGCCGTCCAGGACGACAGCCTCGATCGGGCGCTCGGCGGCGGGGCGGCGCGTTCGCCCGTCATCAACGCACCGAGGCATCAGCCCCGGCGCGGCAGCGGCAAGCGCGACGTGCAGGAGCCGTCGGTCCGTCGCAGCAACGTGGCGCCGCAGAACGAGGGTCCCTATCTCGCGCCGCTGTCGCCCGGCGAGGCGGCCGCCAGCCGCCAGCAGGGCGGCGGCTCGCCGTCGCTCGATCCGTCGGTGCCCTCGCGCGCCTATCGCGGCCCGGCGCGGTCGGCGCCACAAAACGCGCCGGCCAGGCGGGGCACCATCGACCAGGCGCCCGCCCAGAACCCCGGCGTCAAGGTGCCGGCGCCGTCGGAGCCGGTGAAGTCGGAACCCAAGAAGCAGGATGCGCAGGCCCCGGGCCAACAGGCACCGGCCCAGCAGGCACCGGCCCAGCAGGCACCGGCCCAGCAGGCGCCAGCGGGTGGCGCCAAGGGCGGCCCCGTGCCGCCGCCCCCGTAACGTCGTCAGTAGGCCGCCATGCCGATCCGCCCGAAGCCCGGCAGCTTCAGGGCCGGGCGGCGCACGTCGATGCCGCTGACCAGACCGAGCAGGTTGAGCTCGAGCCCTTCGACCCAGCCGACCGTCACGCCGAGGAGGCCATTGAGCGAGAGCTGCACGCCGGTATGGCTCAGCGACCAGCCGAGCATGCGCCCGTCGGTGCGCACGTCCTTGCCGAGCGCCGTGGGATAGAGCGCCACCTTGAGCTCCGGCACGCCGGCCAGCACATGCGCCGCGAAGGTGTTGGAGTTGGGTCCCGGCCAGACGCGATAGCCGCCGGCTGAGCCATACGGATAGCTCGCCACCGCCGCACGGATGCGCGGGATCAGCGCCTCGGCGTCCGCCCCTTCCGCATAGGCGATGAGCTCGGGCATGTTGCCGTACCAGCGCCCATCGGCCGCCCAGCCGTTCTCGCGCACCGGGCGGCCCCAGGCGACCTTGTCGTAGCGCGTGTAGCGGGCCGCGCCCTTGTCCTTGACGACGATCCAGGTGTGATGGGCGAAGATGCCGCGCCAGCGGCCGACCCGCGCCGTATAGACGGCCACCACCGCGTCGGCCTTGGCGGCAGGCTTCGGGAGGAGGGCGGCGCTCGACCAGTCGGCCATGTCCCAGCTTGCGGCATGCTCCCGCGTCGTCCACCAGACGGCATGGGCCGCCAGGGGCAGCAGGAACAGGCACAGAAAGATCAGCAAGATGAGCCTCAGCGCGCGCACGGGGCAGTTATAGCGCACGATCCCGAAGATGTGGCCGGCTTTCGGACAGGATCATGCGGCCAATAGTGACGCACGTTTCTGAGGTTTGCGACGGCTCTGCTCAAATTTGCGCCAATCATCAGCCGGGGGCTGATCCATCAAAGATCGTGCGGTCCGTTGCAGCCGCCACCGGGGCGTCCCATATTCGCCCGACTACGCGAGCGAGACCTGGGCCGCGCCTCGACAGCACATCTCGCGCCGGCCGACGCCGCCGACGAAAATTCATCCGACGAAATTCATGGAGAGCGCCATGCGGTTTTTGTCGAAGCTCCCGACGAAAATTTTCCTTGTCACGACGGCCGCAAGTCTCTTCGGCATCGGCGTAGCGGCCGCCCAAGGCGGGCCGCCGCCGGCCGTCTCGGTCGCCAAGCCGGTCGTCAAGGAGATCACCGAGTACGACGACTATATCGGCCGCTTCGAGGCCGTCGACCAGGTCGACATCCGGGCCCGCGTCTCCGGCTACATCGAGAAGATCGCCTTCCAGGACGGCGCCATCGTCAAGCAGGGCGACGTCCTGCTCACCATCGACCCGCGTCCCTATCAGGCGGCGCTCGAGGAAGCGGAAGGAACGCTGGAATCTGCCAAAGCCCGCCTCGAATATTCACAGACGGACCTGGAGCGCGCCGAGGCCCTGCGCAAGACCAACAATATCTCCGAGCAGATTTTCGACCAGCGCCGCCAGTCGCTGAACACCGGACGCGCCGATGTCAACCGCGCCGAGGCGGCGTTGCGGCGTGCTAAGCTCGATCTCGAATTCACCGAGATCCGCGCGCCCATTTCCGGGCGCATCTCGCGCCGCCTCGTGTCGATGGGCAACCTCGTCAACGCCAACGACACCGTGCTCACCAACGTCGTGTCGCTCGATCCGATCCACTTCTATTTCGACGTCGATGAGCGCTCCTACCTCGGCTACACCAAGATGGCGGCGGCCGGCACGCGTCCTTCGAGCCGCACCACCGCCAACGAGGTATGGGTGGCGACGACCGACGAGCGCGAGCCGAGCCGCACGGGACACATGGACTTCGTCGACAACAAGATCGATGCGGCGAGCGGCACCATCCGCGGCCGCGCCATCTTCGACAACAAGGACCTGTCGCTGACCCCCGGCCTCTTCGGCCGGCTGCGCATCGCCGGCTCCGGCCGCTACAATGGCGTGCTGGTGCCCGACGAAGCGCTTGCCACCGATCAGGACCGCCGCATCGTCTATGTGGTGGGCGCCGACAACAAGGTGACCCCGAAAGCGGTGCGGCCGGGGCCGCGCATCGACGGCTACCGCGTCATCCGCGAGGGCCTGACGGGGGAGGAGACCATCGTGGTCAACGGCGTCGTGCGCGTGCGGCCGGGCCTGCAGATCGACCCCAAGCTCACCGTGCTGCCGCCGCAGCGCGACCGCATCGGTGGCTAGCGCATGATCCCGAAAAGTGTGCGCGGTTTTCGGATGAGATCATGCGCCAGATAAGATGTAGGGCGTCTGCCATGCGCTTCACGCATTTCTTCGTCGACCGACCGATCTTTGCCGCCGTCGTCGCCATCCTCATCACGCTGGTCGGCGGCATCGCCTATTTCGGCCTGCCGGTGGCGCAATATCCGGAGATCACGCCGCCGACCGTCGTGGTGCGCGCCACCTATCCCGGCGCCAATGCCGAGACGGTGGCCGCCACCGTGGCCACGCCGCTGGAGCAACAGGTCAACGGCGTCGAGGACATGCTCTACATGTCGTCCTATGCGACGAGCGACGGCAGCCTGTCGCTCACCATCACCTTCAAGCCCGGCACCGACCTCGACAAGGCGCAGGTGCTCGTCCAGAACCGCGTCGCCATCGCCACGCCGCGCCTGCCCGAGGAGGTGCGCCGCCTCGGCATCACCACGCTGAAGAGCTCTCCCGATCTGATGATGGTCGTGCACATGCTGTCGCCGGACGACAGCCTACGACCAGCTTTACGTCTCCAACTACGCGCGCAACAACGTCCGCGACGAGCTGTTGCGTCTCGACGGCGTCGGCGAGCTCACCATTTTCGGCGAGCGCCAGTACAGCCTGCGGGTCTGGCTCGATCCGGAGAAGCTCGCCGCCTTCGGGCTGACGTCGTCGGCGACGTCGTCAAGGCCGTCCAGGAGCAGAACGTGCAGGTCTCGGGCGGCGCGCATCGGCCAGCAGCCGGCGCCGGCCGACAATGCCTTCCAGCTCACCGTCAATACGCAAGGCCGCTTCGACGATCCGCGCCAGTTCCGCCGCATCATCGTGCGCGCCACCGCCGACGGGCGTCTCGTGCAAGGTCGAGGACGTGGCGCGCGTCGAGCTCGGCGCGCAGGACTACGTCACCAACTCGTATCTCAACGGCAAGCCGGCGGTGGCGCTCGCCATCTTCCAGCGCCCCGGCACCAACGCGCTCAACTCGGCGGCCGCCATCATCGCCAAGATGCAGGAGCTGAAGCAGACCTTCCCGCCCGGCCTCGACTACACGATCGTCTACAATCCCGACCGAGTTCATCGCCGAGTCGGTGAAGGCCGTCTTTCACACGCTGTGGGAAGCGACGCTGCTCGTCATCCTGGTCATCGTCGTGTTCCTGCAGAACTGGCGCACGGCCCTCATCCCGGTCATCGCCATCCCGGTGTCGCTCATCGGCACCTGCGCCTTCATGGCGGCCTTCGGCTTCTCGCTCAACACGCTCACCCTGTTCGGCATGGTGCTGGCCATCGGCATCGTCGTCGACGACGCCATCGTGGTGATCGAGAACATCGAGCGCAACATCCGCCTCGGCGCGAGCCCGCGCGACGCGGCGCACGCCACCATGGACGAGGTCGGCACCGCTGTTGTGGCCATCGCTCTCGTGCTGGCGGCCGTCTTCGTGCCGACCGCCTTCATTCCCGGCATCACCGGCCAGTTCTACCGCCAGTTCGCGCTTACCATCGCGGTCTCCACGCTCATCTCGGCCTTGATCTCGCTGACCTTGTCGCCGGCGCTCGCCGCCCTGCTGCTGAAGCCGCACAGCCACGCGCCGTCGGCGCAACGCCGTGACGCGCGCGCTCAGCCGGCGCCACCGACGCCTTCAACAACGGCTTCGACCGCATGTCCTTCGCGTACGCCAGGGCCGTCGGCGCGGTCGTCACGCGCAAGCTGATCATGCTGCCGCTCTACGCGGCTGCTGCTCGCCGCCACCGTCTGGATCGTGCTCAGCGTGCCGCGCGGCTTCATCCCGCAGCTCGATCAGGGCTACGCCATCGTCGTCGTGCAGCTGCCGGCCGGCGCCTCGCTGTCGCGCACCGACGCGGGCGACGCAGCGCGTCACCGAGATCGCCCGCGCCACGCCCGGCGCCCTCAATGCGGTCGCCTTCGCGGGCTTCTCCGGCGCCACCTTCACCAATGCCACCAACCAGGCGGCGGTGTTCGTGACCTTCAAGCCCTACGCGGAGCGGCACGCGCAGGGGCAGACCGCCGACGCCATCGTCAAGGATCTGTTCGTGCGCATGCGGGCGGTCGAGGAGGCGTTCATCATCGCCATCCCGCCGCCGCCGGTACGCGGCCTCGGCAATTCCGGCGGCTTCAAGATGCAGCTGCAGGAGCGCACCGGCGCCGACGTGCGCCGGGTGCTCGCCTCCGCCTACGAGATCATGGGCAAGGCGGCCGCCGACAAGCGGCTCACCGGCGTGTTCACCACCTTCTCGGCCAACTCGCCGCAGCTGTTCCTCGACATCGACCGCCAGAAGGCGCAGCTGCTCAACGTTCCCATCGCCAGCATCTTCGACACGCTGCAGCAGAATCTCGGCACCGCCTACATCAACGACTTCAACGCCTTCGGCAGCATCTACCAGGTCATCGCCCAGGCCGATCAGCGCTTCCGCATCGAGCAGAGCGACATCAATCGGCTGCGCGTGCGCTCGGCGACGGGCGCGCTGGTGCCGCTCGGCACCCTCGTCAACGTGCGCGAGGTCACCGGCCCCGACCTGATCCAGCGCTACAACATGTACACTTCGGTGCCGCTGCAGGGGAACGCCGCGACCGGCGTGTCCTCGGGCCAGGCGCTCGACACCATGGAGGCGCTCGCCCGCGCCACGCTGCCCTACGGCATGAGCTTCCAGTGGACCGAGCTCGCCTTCCAGGAGCGCGCCACCGGCGATACCGCCGTCCTCATCTTCGCGCTGTCGGTGCTGTTCGTGTTCCTGGTGCTGGCCGCCCAGTACGAGAGCTGGACGCTTGCCGCTCGCCATCATCCTCATCGTGCCGATGGCGGTGCTGGCGGCGCTCGCCGGCGTCATGCTGCGCGGCATGGACAACAACATCCTCACCCAGATCGGCCTCGTCGTGCTGGTCGGTCTCGCCGCCAAGAACGCCATCCTCATCGTCGAGTTCGCCCGCGAGGGCGAGGCGCAAGAGGGCAAGGACCCGGTTGCGGCAGTCGTGGAGGCGGCGCGGCTGCGGCTGCGGCCCATCCTGATGACCGCCTTCGCGTTCATCCTCGGCGTCGTGCCGCTGGTCATCGCCACCGGTCCCGGCGCCGAGATGCGCCAGGCGCTCGGCACGGCGGTGTTCTTCGGCATGCTCGGCGTCACCGCCATCGGCCTCTTCCTGACGCCGGTCTTCTATGTGGCGATCCGCTCGACGGTGCTGTGGTTCGGCCGGCGGCGCAAGGCCGCGCCGCCGGCCGCCGCGCCTGAGCCCGAGGCCGGGGAGTAGGGGGCGTGCCGCTCTAGTGTGCCAAATTTGAAGTTCGCTACGTTGACTGGATCAGCTGCCTCGCGAACTTCAAATTCGAAAAGCACACTAGAATTGATCTCTTCTAGTGTCGCTTTGATTCCAAAATTCGCGAAGGCTTCCATTACTTGGGCTTGGGCCTCCATCAAGATCATGCGAATTTTGGAATCGCGACACTAGCTCAGCATCGCGCCGAACACGTCCCGCAGCGCCGCCCGCGGGTCGGCGGCGCCCGTGCGGCTGCGCCAGGCCACATAGCCGTCGGGCCGCACCAGCACCGCGCCATCGTCGTCGATCTCGTAGGCCGCCGGCCATTGCCCGTCCGGATCGGTGATCTGGCCGTTGCCGATGGTGAAGGTCTTGAGCGCCAGCCCGGCGTCGGACACGAGCCGGCGCGCCGCCCCTGTCCAAGCGTCGCCCTTGGCGCCGGTCAAGCAGCGCGAAACCGTCGCCGACGAGATCGATGGTCGAGACGCGTGCGCCGCTCCGTTCGAGCCACATATGCGGCGCGCGTCCGCCCGGACGCGCCGAGGGCACGTAGTCCGTCGTGCGGTTGGCAACGGCGGGCTCCGGCGTGCCGTCCGGGATGACGGCGGCTGACGCGTAGGCGGCCCCGAAGATCATGCCCTGCTCGTTGAGATATTCGGGCCGCGCCAGCGCGGTCCCCGAGCTCGGCCCCGTGAGGCGCCCCATCGACACGGAATTGTTGAGGCTCTCGACCGTGATGGCGTGCCCGACCGGCTGGCGTTCCGCGTCGTAGGTGTCGAGCAGCGCCGCTCCGGCTGCGCCGCGCAGCACGGCGGCGAGCTTCCAGGCGAGGTTGTGCACGTCCTGGACGCCGGTGTTCAGCCCGAAGCCGCCGGTGGGCGGCATCTCGTGCGCCGCGTCTCCGGCGAGGAAAATGCGCCCGTGCCGGTAGCGCTCGGCGACGTGCGCCGACGCCGTCCAGGGCGCGACGCCGACGATCTTCACGGGAAGATCGGGCACGCCGACCGCCATGCGGACGAGCTCGGCCGAGCGCTCGGGCGTGAAGTCGGCCGGCGTGTAGCCGTAGGCCGAGAGGCTGTTCACCAGGAAGCCCCAGCGGTCGACGGCGTTGATGGTCAGGATCGTCGCCTTGAGCTGCGGATGCTCGACGAAGTAGAGGCCAGCCGGACGATGCGCCGTCCACGGCCTGAGATCGGCGTTGAAGACGATGTTGACGCTCTCGTAGACCTTTTCGCGCCCGATCATGGTGACGCCGAGCGCGCGGCGGCTGCGGCTTTGGGCGCCGTCCGCCGCGATGACGTATGTGGCCCGCACCTTCGTCTCGCCGGCGCCGTCGACGAGCGTCGCCGTGACGCCCATCTCGTCCTGCGCGAGGTCGGTGACCTCGGTGCTGAAGCGCAGTTCCGCCGGCGCCCTGCGCTCCGCTGCGGCGCGCAGCACCGGCTCGAAGTCGTCCTGCGGGCACAGGCAATTGCGCACCGGGCTGACCTCAGCGCTCTTGGCGCTCGCCCGCCAGGGAACGCGCCGCTCGATCTCCTCGCCCGCCAGCGTGCGCGTCCAGACGATGAAGCGCGCCTTCTCGGGCGCAAGACCCGCGGCCCGGATGTCCGCCTCGATGCCGAGCTGGCGGTACATTTCCATGCTGCGGGCGTTGATGGCGCGCGCCTTGGGATGAATGGCGGTGCCCGGATGGCGCTCGACGAGCAGCGAGGCGATGCCTTCGCGCGCCAAGAGGATCGAGGCGGTCAGCCCGACCGGACCGCCGCCGACGATGAGGACGGGGACGTCGCGCATGGCAGCATTTCTCCCCTGGCGCCCGTCGAGTAGCCGAGCTTCGGCTCAAGGTCCAGGAGGCAAGCGGCGCGAACGCAGACCGGTACCCAGACCACCTGGTAGACGTCGGAGGCGGTGCGGCGCCCGGAGTGCGCCGGCCGGTTCCGAGTGGCGACGCCACAACCTTGACCGGCACCATTGGTGCCATCCTTTCTCCCTTGATGGCCGCCAATGTGTCTCCTAGCTAAGATCGACCACGAGCGGAGCGGATCAGGACACGAATGGCGGCTGTCCAAAAAGACGTGCGCCGCGCGCTCGATCAAGCCCGCAAGTCGTTCGCCGAGCGGGCCTGGGCGAAGGCATTCGCGGCGTTCTCGCGTGCCGATGACGAAACGCCGCTGCAGGCCGAGGACCTCGAGCTGTTGGCGATGGCGGCGTATTTGATCGGCCGGGATGACGACTATCTCAGCACGCTTGAACGGGCCTACAACGCGCATTTGGACGCCGGCCAATGCGCGTCGCGCCGTCCGCTGCGCGTTCTGGCTCGGCTTTCGCCTGCTCATGCGCGGCGAGATGGGCCGCGCGACCGGCTGGTTTGCGCGCGCTCAGCGGCTGCTGGAGCGCGACGCGCACGAATGCGCCGAGCACGGCTACCTGCTGCTGCCGGTCGTCGAGCAGCGCCTTGGAGTCGGGCGACTTCGAGACCGCTTACGCCGCTGCAGCTGAGGCCGCCGCCATCGGCGAGCGCTGCGGCGACGCGGACCTGGTTGCCTGTGCCCGCCACCAGCAGGGCCGGACTCGGCTGCAGCAGGGGCAAATCGAAGCCGGGCTCGCGCTCCTGGACGAGACCATGGTCGCGGTCACCGCCGGCGAGCTGTCGCCCCTCGTGACGGGCCTGATGTACTGCAGCGTGATCGCCGCCTGTCAGCAGGTCTATGCGCTCGACCGCACCCGCGAATGGACGGCCGCCCTGACGCGGTGGTGCGAGGGCCAGCCCGATATGGTCGCCTTCGCTGGCGTCTGCCAGGTGCATCGCGCGGAGATCATGCAGTTGCGGGGCGCCTGGCCGGAGGCGATCGAGGAAGCGCGGCGCGCCTGCGCGCGTTCGCAGGGCATCGACCGGCGGGCTGCCGCCGCGGCGCTCTACCAGCAGGCCGAGGTCCATCGTCTGAAAGGCGAGTTCGCGGCGGCCGAGGAGGCGTATCGAGGCGCGAGCGAGCTGGGCCTGGAGCCCCAACCGGGCTTGGCGCTGTTGCGCCTCGCGCAGGGACGCTCCGACGCGGCCGCCACCGCCATTCGTCGCGTCGCAAGCACGACGGTGGACCGGCTGAAACGCATGAGCCTGCTGCCCGCCTATATCGAGATCATGTTGGCCGCCGGCGACGTCGAGGACGCGCGCAACGCCTGCCGGGAGCTGGAGGAGATTGCCCGGAGCTTCGATACGGGGGTGCCGGATGCGATTGCCGCGCAGGCGCGCGGAGCGGTGGAGCTGGCCGAAGGCGACGCGCAGGCCGCGCTCGGCTCGCTCCGCCGCGCCTTCGAGGTGTGGCAGCGGATCGAGGCGCCCTACGCCGCTGCGCGCGTGCGCGTGCTGATCGGACTGGCCTGCCGCGCCCTCGGGGACGAGGACGGCGCCGCTCTGGAGATCGACGCGGCCAGGTCCGTATTCGAGCGGCTGGGCGCCGCGCCGGACCTCGCGCGGATCGACTCGCTGATCGAACGGCAGCGCCCGTCCGGTCATGCTCATCGGCCTGACGCCGCGCGAGCTGCAGGTCCTTCGCCTGGTCGCCGCCGGCGAGACCAACAAGGCCATCGCCGGCAAGCTTTCGCTGAGCGAGAAGACCGTCGACCGCCACGTCAGCAACATCTTCACCAAGCTCGACGTCCCCTCACGGGCTGCCGCGACCGCCTTCGCCTACCAGCACAAGCTCGTCTGACCGACCGTTGCGTGCCGCCTGCGTCTGGGGGAAAACACCCACGCCATCCCATGGTGCAATTGGGGTGTTCCCCGAAGCGCCGCCTGCACGTGCCGTCTAGCCTCGTCGCATCGTCTGCGCGGAAAACGAACGGCGGACGCGACGGACGCCCGGGTGCAGAGGACGGCAACGACGCTTCTTCCCGTCGAGCAACCCGAGCGCTCCGGCAGGCGTCTGATCGACAGCAAAAGGAGAAAGCCGCGAATGACCAAAGCATTCGATGCAATTGTCGTGGGCGCGCGCTGCGCTGGTTCGCCGACCGCGATGCTGTTGGCTCGCAAGGGATATCGTGTCCTCGTCGTCGACCGCGCCACCTTTCCGAGCGACACGGTGTCCACCCACCTCGTGCACCCCCTTGGTGCGGAGGCACTGTCGCGATGGGGCCTTCTTGATCGCCTGGCCGCGACGGGATGCCCGCCGATCCACACCTACCGCTTCGACTTTGGCCCCTTCACGCTCTGCTGGTGCGCCAGGCACCGACGAGGCTCCGGTCGCATTCTGCCCACGGCGAACGATCCTCGATAAACTGCTCGTCGATGCAGCCGCCGAGGCGGGCGCGGAGGTCCGTGAGGGCTTCACCGTCGAGGAAGTCCTGATCGAGGGTGGGCGTGCCGTCGGGATAAGGGGCCGCTCGACAGCAAGGCGGCTCCGTCGTTGAGCGCGCGCAAAGTCGTCGTCGGCGCCGATGGCAGAAATTCGGTCGTCGCTGCAGCCGTGGCGCCCCGAGCAATACGACG
The DNA here is from genome assembly GCA_963812775.1 of uncultured Alphaproteobacteria bacterium. Taxonomy (GTDB): domain Bacteria; phylum Pseudomonadota; class Alphaproteobacteria; order Rhizobiales; family Beijerinckiaceae; genus CAWEWH01. The sequence continues at coordinate 24,184 of CAWEWH010000006.1, read as the reverse complement.
AGAGGCCGCCCTTGCTCGCGGCGTACTACACGTATTGGAGCGGCCTGCCGATGGACGGCCGCTTCGAAAACTACATCCGCGAGAGGCGCGGATTTGCGGTGATGCCAACCCACGACGACCTGACGCTGATCATCGCCGGTTGGCCATACGCGGAACTCGCGGAAAACAAGAAGGACATCGAGGGCAACTACCTGAAGACGATCGAGCTGGCTCCGGTCTTTGCCGAGCGTCTGCGCGGCGCGAAAAGGGAGGCGCGTTTCGCCGGTGCAGCCGTGCCCAACTACTTCCGCAGACCCTTACGGGTCCGGCTGGGTGCTCGTGGGAGACGCCGGCTACAACAGGGACTTCATTACCGCGCAGGGCATCATGGACGCCTTCCATGACGCCGAGCTTTGCGCGGCCGCGCTTCGACAAATCATTCTCCGGAGCGCAGCCGTTCGAGGACGCCATGGCTGAGTACCAGCGCACGCGCGACGCGCGGGTAAAATCCATGTACGAATTCACCTGTCAGCTCGCGACGCTGGAGCCGCCGCCGCCCGAGTTGCAGCAGATTCTTCGGCGCCGTTCACGGCAACCAGAAGGCCATGGACGGTTTTGCGCGCATGAATGCCGGGACAATATCGCCAGCCGAGTTCTTCGCGCCGGAAAACGTCAGCGAGATGACGGCCGCCGCTTGAGCTTCGTCGTTTCGAGCGCGGATCGCGCAAGCGATCCGCTACTCCGCCGCCTGCTTGGGCGCGTAGCCGAGCGACACGCGCAGATCCTGCAAGAGCTTCTCGGCCGCCTCGGCGATGACCGTGCCGGGCGGGAAGATGGCAGCGGCGCCGGCCTTGCGCAGCGCCTCGAAATCCTGCGACGGGATGACGCCGCCGACCACGATCATGATGTCGGGGCGGCCTTGCTTCACGAGCTCCGCCTTGAGCTCCGGCACGAGGGTGAGGTGGCTGGCCGCCAGCGACGACACGCCGACGATGTGCACGTCGTTCTCGACGGCCTGGCGCGCCGCTTCGCCGGGCGTGGCGAAAAGCGGCCCGATATCCACGTCGAAGCCGAGATCGGCGAACGCCGAGGCGATCACCTTCTGGCCGCGGTCGTGCCCGTCCTGGCCCATCTTGGCGACGAGGATGCGCGGGCGGCGCCCATCCTCCTCCTCGAAGCGCTCGACCAGCGCCAGCACTTTCTTGACGGCGTCGCTCATGCGTCCCGCCTCCCGCTTGTAGACGCCGGAAATGGCGCGGATCTCCGCGCGGTGCCGGCCGAAGACCTTCTCCAGCGCGGCCGAGATCTCGCCGACCGTCGCCTTGGCGCGCGCCGCCTCGACGGCAAGCGCCAGGAGGTTGCCGCGCTGCGACCTGGCGCGCGTCGGTCAGCGCCTCGAGCGCCGCCGTCACCGCGCGCGCGATCGCGCTCGGCCTTCAGCCGCGTGAGCTTGTCGATCTGCGCATTGCGCACGGCGCTGTTGTCGACCTTCAGGACCTCGACCGGCGTCTCCTGGTCGGCGCGGAACTTGTTGACGCCGATCACCGATTGGGCGCCGGAATCGATGCGCGCCTGCGTCTTGGCGGCCGCTTCCTCGATGCGCAGCTTGGGGATGCCGGCCTCGATGGCCTTTGCCATGCCGCCCAGCTCTTCGACCTCCCGGATGTGCGCGTAGGCACGGGCCGCCAGATCGGCCGTCAGCCGCTCGACATAGTAGGAGCCGCCCCAGGGGTCGATGATGCGCGTCGTGCCGCTCTCCTGCTGCAGGATGAGCTGCGTGTTGCGCGCGATGCGCGCCGAGAAATCGGTCGGCAGCGCGAGCGCCTCGTCGAGGGCGTTGGTGTGCAGCGATTGCGTGTGGCCCTGTGTGGCCGCCATGGCTTCGATGCAGGTGCGCGCCACGTTGTTGAACACGTCCTGGGCGGTGAGCGACCAGCCCGACGTCTGGCAATGCGTCCTGAGCGGCAGCGACTTGTCGGATTTCGGTCCGAATTCCTTGACCAGGTTCGCCCACAGGAGGCGCGCGGCGCGCAGCTTCGCCACCTCCATGAAGAAGTTCATGCCGATCGCCCAGAAGAAGGACAGGCGCGGCGCGAACTGGTCGACGCTGAGCCCGGCCGCGAGGCCGGCGCGGATATATTCGACGCCGTCGGCCAGCGTATAGGCGAGTTCCAGATCCTGCGTCGCCCCCGCCTCCTGCATATGATAGCCGGAGATCGAGATGGAGTTGAACTTCGGCATCTTGGCCGACGTGAAGGCGAAGATGTCGCCGATGATGCGCATCGAGTCCTTGGGCGGATAGATATAGGTGTTGCGCACCATGAACTCTTTGAGGATGTCGTTCTGGATCGTGCCGGTGAGCTTTTCGGGCGCCACGCCCTGCTCCTCGGCCGCCACGATGTAGAGGGCGAGCACCGGCAGCACGGCGCCGTTCATGGTCATCGACACGCTCATCTCCGACAGCGGGATGCCCGAGAACAGGGTGCGCATGTCGTAGATGGAATCGATGGCCACGCCCGCCATGCCGACATCGCCCCTGACGCGTGGGTGGTCGGAATCGTAGCCGCGATGCGTGGCGAGGTCGAAGGCGATGGAGAGGCCCTTCTGGCCGGCCGCCAGGTTGCGCCGATAGAAGGCGTTGGAGTCCTCCGCCGTCGAGAACCCGGCATATTGCCGGACCGTCCACGGCTGGTTGACATACATGGTGGGGTAGGGGCCGCGCACGTAGGGCGGCAGGCCCGGGAAGCCGTCGACGAATTTCAGGCCGTCGCGGTCGGCAGGCGTGTAGAGCGGCTTGACCTCGATGCTTTCAGGCGTCAGCCAGGGTTCGCCCGCGGCCTTGGCGGGGGACGGCGAGGCAGCCGCCTTAAAGGCGACCGTCGAGAAGTCGGGGACGCGGCTCATCGGGCCTTCGGTACAGCAATATGATTGCTAATTTAATCCCGAATTCCCGCCAGAACCACCTCTCTTGCAGGCTTTCGGCAGGTTAGCCCCGCCTGGCGCTCCAGCGGCCGGCGCAATTGCGGCTGCCGGAGGCCTTCCAGGTGCCGCCGCCCACATTGCCCGTGAGCCGGCCGGTGACCGAAACACGGCTGTCGGTGCGCACGATAGTGCCGGTGACGAGCCCGTCAGGCTCCACGTGGCCCGATGCCGCCGCGCCGTTGGCCGAATACTGAACCCGGCCGCCCGCTACCGTGACCTGGTCGCGGAACGCGCCGGCGCATTCGCCCTGGCTGTCGCCGAAATCGACGGTCCAGCGGCCATCATAGACGTGCTCGGAGGTTGCATGTGCGGCCGCGCAGAAAAGCAGCGCCGCGGCGGCGCCAGACATGAAGACGCGCATGGGATCCTCAGCGAATCAGGATTTACAAGCGTGCCGCGCTCCAGCGTCCGGCGCAACCCAATGTCGGCAATTGCCATGTGCCGGAGCCGCTGGCCAGCTTGAGCTGGCCAATTGCGGCGGCGCGCGCGGTGCCCTTCACCAGCGTGACGCGCACGCGTCCGCCGCGATCGACGCGGCCGAAAACATTGAAGGTGCTGTCGCTCGCGTCGGCCCGGCGGCTATTGATGCTGCCGTTCTCGATGGCGATGCCGTACTGAAGCGCCGAGCCGCACATCCCCGTCTCGGTCACCAGCGCCACCTTCCAGTCGCCGTTGAACGGATGGCTCTTGGCCGGCTCCGCTGTCGCCTGACCAATCATCGTTGCGAGTGCTGCGCTCGCGACGCACAGCGTCCAGCCTTTCAGCTGCATCGAAACCCCCTCGAGATTCATTTGGCCGATCTGCTTACACTGCGTCGAGCGCTTGCCCAAGCGTCGAAACAGCGTCGCAGCCTGCGAATATGTAACGTATGGAGGCGGCATTTCGCAGCACTTCGTGGAGTTTTTGTGGCCGGCCTGCCACGAAGATTAACGCCGCACCGGCCTGTTGCAGAGCTTCCGCTGCATTTGCAGCTTGTTTCTCGTAAAATTCGTCGGAGGAACAAATACAGGCGAGTTTCGAGCCCGAGGCCTGAAAGGCGCGCGCCAGGGCTGCCATATTTTCGAAGCCATCATTTCCCGGCGCATCGAGGCCGCCCGCCTCGAACAGATTCTTGGCGAAGGTGGCGCGCGCGTTGAAGGCGACAAGCGGCCCGAGATTGGCGAGGAACACCGACGGCCTTTTGCCGCGCGCCGTGGTCAATGCGTCGGCGCGGTCGCGCAGGCGCTCGAAGGGCTCGGCGTCGCGCCTCGACGCGAGTGCAGTGAACTCCGTCGTCGTCCTCTCCTTCGCCGCCGGCGCCGGCATCAGCACATCGACAGGCGTCTCGCCGAGATGCGGAAATTCGCTGGTGCCGGTGATGGCCGCGCGGCGATGTGCCACCGCCTTCTCGCGCGCCACGCTCGCGGCCGCGACGTGACCCTGCACGACGCCGCCGCGCAGCGCCGCCACGATGCCGCCGCCCTTCTCGATCGTCTGGAACATCGCCCAGGCGCGTTCCGCCAATTGCTCGGTCAAGGCCTCGAGCCCTCCCGAGCCCGCCGCCGGATCGCCGACGCGCCAGACATTCGCCTCTTCCAACAGGATGAGCTGCGTGTTGCGCGCCATGCGGCGCGCAAATGCGTCGGGAAGTCCGAGCGCGCTGGTGAAGGGCAATACCGCGATGCTGTCGGCGCCCGCCACCCCTGCCGAGAAGGCCGCAATCGTCGTGCGCAGCATGTTCACCCACGGGTCGCGCCTGGTCATCATGCGCCAGCCCGTCTCCGCATGGATGCGGATCGACTTCGGCGAGAGGCCGCAGGCCTCCTCGACATTGCCCCACAGCCGCCGCAGCGCCCGGAATTTTGCGATGGTCTCGATCTGGTCGGCGTCAGCTGCCAGCACGAACGACAGCGCCTCGCGCGCTGCCTCGAGCGGCTGCCCGTCCGATTCCAACAGCCGCAGATAGGCAAGCGCGCTCGCCAGCACGAAGGCCAGCTCCTGCGCCTGCGAGCCGCCGGCCTCGTGGATGGCGCGTCCGTCTGCTGTGAAGACGGAGGCGTTCTTGAAGGCGGCGATGTCGCGCGCCGCCGCGGCACTTTCGCGCAGGATCGCGTCGAACGGGCGCGGGCTGCCGCCATGACGCGCCAGATCGCCGATCGGATCGAGCCCGAACGCAATGGTGAGCGTGTGCGGCGCGAGCTTGCGCGTCTCGACGTGGCGCATGATGTGCCGAGCGAGCGCGGCGCCATCGAAGGCTGCCGGCTCGAGCCGCTGCGCGATGAGATCGAGCATGATGCCGTCGAGCGCGCGCGCCACGTCATCGCCGCTCGCCAGCCGCGTGCCGAAGCCGCGCGCCGACGGCGCGCCGGCGGCAACGAGCACGATGCTGTCGGCGCCGCCCTCGAGATCGGCAAGCGCCAGGCGGTTGGCTTCACGCGGCTCGGGATGATCGAGGCGCTGGGCGATCCGCCACGGGCCGGTCTCGCGGCGCGCGGCATAGGGGGCGCCCTTCGCCTTCCCGTAGAGCGGCTCGACGGCGATGTCGTCGGAGGTCCGCGACACCAGCACCTTCTCGAAGCTCGCGCCCTTCAGGGTTTTTTCGACGAGCTCCAGCCATTGCTCGCGGGTGGCTTGCGGAAAGGTGGAATCGAAGGCGGGTTTCGTCATGGACGGCCTGGCATCATGCCAAGCCCATATGCCATGCGGCCTTGGCGCGCGCCACCCGCGGCCCGGCGGCGGCCGCGCCCCTAGTGGGAGATGTGCGACGGCAGTGTCTTGGCGTGGGCGATCCAGCGCATCACCAGCTTTTCGCTGGGCAGAAAGCTCACAGCGTTGAGCTTCTTGTTGGATTCGGCCATGGCCTTGGTGAGCCTGCCCGGATTGCGGTGCGTCAGCTCCTTGACCGTCGTGACCCCGACTGACGTGAGAAGTGGTCCATACTCGACGGCGACCCCCCTGACGCGCATGAGATCGGCCATGCCGGCCCATTTCAGGATCGTGCTTGGCGGCACGCCGCAAATGTCCGCCAGCCGCTTGCGGCCGGCCGCAGTCTTGGCGCGGATCAGCAACCTGGCCGTGGTCCGTACTCCCGCTCGTTTCAGTTTCTCGGAATGCAAAGGTCCAATGCCCACGATCTCGTGGATCGGATAGGACGACGGCATCTGTCAGCCTCCCAGTTTTTTCTCACGGCGTTCCCCAAAACGCCGTCGAAGCCGCACCGCGGCTCCAGCATTGGCGCGAGCCCCAATCGCGCCGCCCCATCAGTCGAGCGGTACTGCGTCTCCCCAAACAGAGCGCGGCACCCTGGTTTACTTACTCATGAACTACCGGCACGCGCACAACATCGTTGGCTGGCGCGAGCGTCCCTCTGGGACAGCCGGACCGGAACGGATCGCCGTCACGCGAAATCGGCATCGGGACAACAATTGCACTTCGGGGCTGTCTTGCCCTTTGCGAATGCCTCGATATCCCTCAGTTGGTCTGCAAATTCCGTTGAGCAGCAAGTGACGGCGCCATTCTGCGGACGGTTCTTATCGAAAATCAAGCGCCCCGCGCGTGCACGCTTCGCTTTCTCACGGCTGTATGGCAACGGTGCAACCGATGACCTATAAATTGTGAGCGCGGTTGGTTGCGAGCGCTGCGAGAGGGACGACACATGGCTGACGACGGCACGATCCTGGTGGGCAAGAGCGGCAAGCCGGAACGTCTCGCGCTCAAGCTCGCCAATCGGCACGGTCTCGTGGCCGGCGCCACCGGCACCGGCAAGACCGTGACGCTGCAGGTGATCGCCGAAGGATTGTCGAAGGCCGGGGTCAGCGTCTTCGCTGCCGACATCAAGGGCGATCTCTCGGGCCTCTCGCAGCCCGGCGACGGCAAGGAGCCGTTCGTCAGGCGCGCCAAGGAACTCGGCCTCGACTACGTGCCCGACCGGTTCCCCGTCGTGTTCTGGGATTTGTTCGGCGAGCAGGGACATCCGATCCGCGCCACCATCTCGGAGATGGGACCGCTGTTGCTGTCGCGCCTCCTCGACCTCAACGAGACGCAGGAGGGCGTCCTCAACATCGCCTTCCGCATCGCCGACGAGCAGGGGCTATTGCTGCTCGATCTCAAGGACTTGCGCGCCCTGCTGACGTTCATCGCCGAGAACGCCAAGAGCCTGACCCAGACCTACGGCAACGTCTCGACGCCGTCCGTCGGCGCCATTCAGCGGCAATTGCTGGTCATCGAGAACCAGAAGGGCGACCACTTCTTCGGCGAGCCGGCTCTCGACATCAGGGATCTGATGCGCGTCGATCGCGACGGGCGCGGCACCGTCAACATCATCGCGGCCGACAAGCTGATGGAGAATCCGCGCCTCTACGCCACTTTCCTGTTGTGGCTGCTGTCGGAGCTGTTCGAGGAGCTGCCCGAGGTCGGCGATCTCGACAAGCCGAAGCTCGTCTTCTTCTTCGACGAGGCGCATCTGCTGTTCGCCGACGCGCCGAAGGCGCTCGCCGACGCGGTCGAGCGCGTCGTGCGGCTCATCCGCTCCAAGGGCGTCGGCGTCTATTTCGTGACGCAGAATCCGCTCGACATTCCCGAGACGGTGCTGGGACAGCTCGGCAACCGCGTCCAGCACGCGCTGCGCGCCTTCACGCCGCGCGACCAGAAGGCCGTGAGATCGGCGGCCGAGACGTTCCGCCAGAACCCGCAGCTCGATGTCGCCAAAGTCATCACCGAGCTCGGCGTCGGCGAGGCGCTCGTCTCGATGCTCGAAGGCAAGGGCACGCCCTCCATGGTCGAGCGCACCTTGATCGCGCCGCCGGCCGGCCGCGTCGGGCCGGTGACGGCCGATGAGCGCAAGGCGATCGTGGCCGCGAGCCCGCGCGCGCGGCAAATACGACACCACGGTCGACCGCGAGTCGGCCTTCGAGATGCTGCAGAAGAGGCAAGGCTGAGGCGGCCGGGGACGCTTCGCCGCCGGAGCAGGCGCGAGGCGAAAAGCGTCGGGCGGGCGGTTTCCTCGATCGCGTCTCCGAGGTGCTGGTCGGCCGCAAGGGCGGTCGCGCCAGCGTCACCGAGCGGGTCATCGTCAACGTGCTCGCCTCGGCGGCGCGCAGCATCGGCACGCAGCTCGGCCGCGCCATCCTGCGCGGCACGCTGGGCGGCATGGTCCGCGGGGGCGGCGGCGGTGCCTCCGTGTCGGACCGGCCGGCTCGCCGCTCACGCAGCCGCTCGGCGTCCGGATCGGATGATTTCTACGAAATCTCGGATCTGATATCCGGCGGCAAGAAACGGCGCTGAAACCATGACCGACACAACGACCAAGCAACCGACCTCCACGGCGCTCGACGCCGTCCTCGACAAGATCGATGCCGACATCGAGGCGTCGCTCGCTCGCCTTTTCGCCTGGCTGCGCATCCCCTCGATCTCGACCGATCCGGCCTATGCCGAGCATTGCCGCAAGGCGGCCGAATGGCTGACCGCGATCTCGCGGGGCTCGGCTTCGACGCGAAGGTGCGAGACACGCCCGGCCACCCGGTGGTCGTCGCTCACAGCCGCAACGGCGGCGGCCCGCACGTCATGTTCTACGGCCACTACGACGTGCAGCCGGTCGATCCTCTGGACCTGTGGCAGACGCCACCCTTCGAGCCGAAGATCAACACGCTGCCGGACGGCCGCAAGGCGATCTCGGCGCGCGGCGCCTGCGACGACAAGGGCCAGGTCATGACCTTCATCGAGGCGTGCCGCGCCTGGAAGGCGGTCACCGGGACGCTGCCTGTCGGCGTCACCGCTGCTCATCGAGGGCTCGGAGGAGATCGGCTCGCAGCATCTGCCCGAATTCGTCGCCGCGAACCGGGGCGAGCTCAAAGCCGACTTCGCGCTCGTCTGCGACACCGGCATGTGGGATCGCGCAGACGCCGGCCATCACCACGGCGTTGCGCGGCCTCGTCTACGAGGAGGTCACCATCAAGGCCGCCGACCGCGATCTGCATTCCGGTCTTTTTGGCGGCGCGGCGCAGAATCCGGTCCGCGTGCTGGCGCGCATCATCGCCGCTCTCCATGACGACAGCGGCCGCGATCACGCGTGCCGGGCTTCTATGACGGCGTGCCCGAGACCCCCACGCAGGTGCAGGCCGAGTGGCAGGCGCTCGATCTCACGCCCGAGTCGTTTCTCGGTCCCGTCGGTCTCACGGTGCCGGCCGGCGAGAAGGACCGCATGGTGATCGAGCAGATCCAGTCGCGCCCGACCTGCGACGTGAACGGCATCATCGGCGGCTATACGGGGGTCGGCGCCAAGACGGTGATCGCCGCCGAGGCCAGCGCCAAGATCTCCTTCCGGCTGGTCGGCGACCAGAATCCGGCAGGCCATTCGCAAGCTCCTTCCGCGCCTTCGTGAGCGAGCGGCTGCCGGCCGACTGCGAGGCCGAGTTCGCTCGACCATTCGCTCGCTGCCGGCCATCGCGCTTCCCGACGACATGCCGGCGCTCGTCAGAGCGAAGGCGGCGCTCGCTCGACGAGTGGGGCAGCGAGCGCCGATCACCATCGGCAGCGGCGGCTCGATCCCCATCGTCATCGACTTCAAGCGCACGCTGGGGCTGGACACGCTGCTCGTCGGCTTCGGCCTCGACGACGACCGCCTCCATTCGCCCAACGAGAAGTACGACCTCACGAGCTTCCACAAGGGGACGCGCGAGCTGGGCCCGCATCCTCGCGGCCCTGGCGCAGCTGATGCGCCGGCGCCTGATCCTGCTGGCCGCTGTCGCGGCGCTAGCCGCCGCGGTCCGCCGCCGTGGCGCAGACGCGCTCGCCCGACCTGACGCAGGACATCCTCGCCTTTCGCGAGAAGGTGCGCGGCGCCGTCGAGGGCCAAGGACGCGAGAGCCCTCGACCAGCTCTACGCCGCCAACTTCAAGCACGTCCGCGACACCGGCCGCACCGATCTGAAGAGCGAGCGCATCGCCAGCCTCGTCGGCGGCGAGGAGGGTATCGAGACGGCGGCCGAGGAGGACATCGTCGATCGAGGCCTATGGCGCCGACACGGCGGTGGCGACCGGCGTCAGCCCGGTCAAGGACGCGCGCACCGGCCGCTCCACGCGTTTCCAGTGGCTCGCCGTCTATGTTCGTGGCGACGGCGGCTGGCGCATTGCGGTGAGTCAGGCGACCCGCTACACGGCGCGGCAATAGGGCTCAATCCAGCAGTCCCTCGAGCGAGCGCAGGGTGCGGTCGGGCGGCAGGTCGAGATACTCGTCGGGCGCCCCGGCCCGGTTGATCCACACGCAGCGGAAGCCGAATTTCTTGGCACCGGCGATGTCCCAGCGGTTCGACGACTGGAACGAGATTTCGCCCGGCTTGACGCCGTAGCGCTCGGTGACGGTGGCATAGACCCGCGCAGCGGTCTTGAAGACGCGCTGCGGGTCGACCGAGATCACCGCGTCGAGAACGGACTCGATGCCGGCCGAGCGCACCGCCTTGGCCAGCATGCCGGGCGTGCCGTTGGACAGAATGGCGTTGCGCGCGCCGCGCTGCTTCAAGGCGGCAAGCACGCTCTTCACCTCCGGGAAGGCGGCGAGCGTGTCGTAGGCGGCCAGCAGTCGCGCCCTGAGATTGTCCGAGAGCTCGACGCCCGCCGCGCGCGCCGCCCAGTCGAGCGCCCCGGCGGTGCAGTCCTGAAAATCCTCGTAGGCGTCCGCGAGCGAGCGCACCCAGGTATATTCGAGCTGCTTCATGCGCCACAATTCGGACAGGCGCTCCGCCTCTCGCCCAACGGCGTCGCGATTGGCGCGCACCGCCGCATGCACGTCGAACAGCGTGCCATAGGCGTCAAACACGTAGATCGTCGCAGAGGCCATCACATCCGCCTGAGATTGACCTTCGTGATCCTCAGCATGGCGAGGAGCGCGCCGCCATACACGATGGCGCCGGCAAGCGCGAGGAGCACGAGCCGCGTCTCGCTCCCGCCAGACGGTCATCGCCGCCGTCATCCTGGCCACCACCGGCGCGAGCCCGATCGTGACGGCCGCAAGCGCCGCCGCCGCCACGACGATCGCCGCGACCGTCCTCACGAATTCCGCGCTCAACGACATCCAGTCGCGGCGATGCGCCAGGACCGCGAGGAGGAAGACGTTGATCCACGCTCCCGCCGCCGTGGCGAGCGCCAGGCCGGCGGCGCCGAGGCGGGCCGCCAGCACGATCTTGAGCGCGACGTTGGCGGCCACCGCGATCAGCGCGGCGATGAGCGGCGTCGTCGTGTCGGAGCGCGAGAAGAAGCTCGCCACCGCCGAGCGGATCAGCACGATCGCCGGGATGGCGATCGCGTAGGCGGCCAGCACGGCGCCGGCGGCGGCGGCGTCCGCGTCGGTGAAGGCGCCGCGCCGGAACAGCGCAGCATGATGAGGTCTGGCACGACAGGAAGAAGCCGACGGCGAAGGGCGTCGCCAGCGCCAAGCGTCAGCGCCATGGCGCGGTTCTGCGCGGCATGCGCGCCGCCACATCGCCGGCCGCGATCCTGCGGCTCATGGCGGGCAGCACGCACGGTGCCGGCCGCGATGCCGACGACGCCGACGGGAAGCTGGTAGAGCCGCTCCGCGTACCACATGGACGGCGACGGTCGCCGGACGGCAGGAGCGACGGCGATGATGGTGTCGGCGAAGACGGCGATCGGCACGCCCGCCGAGCCGATGATGGCCGGGCCGAGCGCCTTGAGGAACACGACCATGTCGGCGTCGCGTCGCGGTCCGCCGAGACGCGCGCCGATGCCGGCGCGCTCGGCCGCGACGAGGACCAGCACGAGTTCGAGCACGCCCGCCGCCGCCACGCCCACAGGCGGCCGCGTGGCCGGCGGTCGGGAACAGGAAGGCCAGCGCGAGCGCGACGATGAGCGACAGGTTGAGCAGCACCGGCGCGCCGGCCGCCGCCGCGAAGCGGTCGGCGGCGTTGAGCTTGCCCGACGACCAGCGTCACCAGCGTGATGAACAGCAGATACGGGAAGGTGATGCGCGTCAGGGTCACGGCGAGGTCGAACTTCGCCGGATCGGCCGAGAAGCCCGGCGCCAAGAGGCTGACGAGCCAGGGCATGGCGACGAAGCGCCACGACCAGGATGACGACCTGCACGGCGAGCATGACGGTCTCACGCCGTTGGCGAAAAGCTCGGCCGCCGCCGTTCGGCCGCGTCTCGCGCAGGCGCGCATAGGACGGCACGAAGGCGGCGTTGAAGGCACCCTCGCCGAAAATGGCGCGGAAATGGTTGGGCAGCCGGAACGCCACCACGAAGGCGTCGGCGACGGGTCCGGCGCCCATCACGGCCGCCATCATCACGTCGCGGACGAAGCCGGTGAGGCGCGACAAGAGCGTGAAGCCGCCGACCGAGAGGATGTTCCTCAGCATCAGGCGGAACCGGCGCCGGCCGGAAGGCGCGGCGGGGTCGCGCTCGGTCGCGACGTCGGGCTCGATGCGCTCGGCCACGATGTAGAGCGGCCGCCGCTTCACCTCGGCGAAGATACGCCCGACATATTCGCCGATGATGCCGAGCGACATGAGCTGGATGCCCGAGAAGAACGTCACCGAGACGATCAGCGACGGATAGCCGGGCACGTCCGCGCCGTAGAGCAGCGTGCGCACCAGGAAGTAGGCGGCGGTGCCGATGGAGAACAGCGAGATGACGAGGCCGATATAGGTCCACACCCTGAGCGGCACGGTCGAGAACGAGGTGATGCCGTCGAAGGCGAAGCGGACGAGCTTGCGGAGGTTCCACTTGGAGCGGCCATGGGCGCGCTCCGCCACCGTGAAGGGCACGCCGACCGACGAGAAGCCGATCCAGGCATACAGGCCCTTGGAGAAGCGGGCGCGTTCGCCCATGGCTTTCAGCGCCTCGACGCCCCTGCGGTCGATGAGGCGGAAATCGCCCGCCCCCTCGGGAAGCGGCGTCTCGCCGAACACCCGGAACAGGCGATAGAAGGCCCGCGCCAAGCCGCGGCGCAGCGGTCCTTCCTCGGCGCGGCTGCCGCGCTCGCCATACACCATGGCGTAGCCTTCGCGCCATTTCTCCACCATGGCCTCGATCATCTCGGGCGGGTGCTGCAGATCGGCGTCCATGATGACGACGGCCTTGCCGCGGGCGTTGTCGAGGCCGGCCGCGATGGCGATCTCCTTGCCGAAATTGCGGCTGAGCGAGAGGATGCCGATGCGCCGGTCCTTGGCGTTCTCGGCGCGCACGCGCGCGAGCGTGTCGTCGCGGCTGCCGTCATCGACGAACAGGATCTCGTAGCGCGGCGTGAGGCGGGAGAGCGCCGCCTCGAGCCGCGCGCATAGCGGCCCGACATTGGCGGCCTCGTTGAACACCGGCACGACCACGCTGAGGTCGATCTGTGCGGGCGGCGAAGGGTCGGCCAAGATGGATCTCCTCGCGCGGCTGGCATGCGCCGGTCCGAATGAGATGACGACCCAGCACGGGCACGCGCATCAAGAGCCGAGTTTGCCCCGTTGCTCAAGAGAGATAGGTTGCCGGGGCCTGGAAACGCAATGAACGACAAGCCCGCACTCGCGCCCGTCCGGCCCTTTATCCTTTGCGCCGACGATTTTGCCATCACGGAAGGTGTGAGCAGGGGCATTTTGGAGCTCGCCGGCGACCACCGCATCTCGGCCACCAGCGCCATGGTCACCCGCCCCCATTGGCCGCGCCTGGCGCGCGAGCTCGCCGGGCTGCGCGGGCTGTCGGTCGGTCTGCACGTCAACCTCACGCTCGCCGAGCCGCTCGCCGGCCTGCCGCGCCTGGCGCCGGCCGGAAGCCTGCCGAGCCTCGGCGAGCTGACGCGGCTGGCCTTGATCGGCCGGCTGCCGCACGACGAGGTGGCAGGCGAGATCGGCCGGCAGGTCGATGCCTTCAGCGAGGCGCTCGGACGGCCCCCGGATTTCGTCGACGGCCACCAGCACGTCCATGTCCTGCCCGGCATTCGGGCAGCCGTGATCGCGCAGCTCGGCAAACGCGGCTTGAAGGACACGTGGCTGCGCAATCCCGCCGAGCGCCAACGCACCATCATGCGCCGCGGTGTCGCGCCCCTCAAAGCCATGGTCATCGCCGGGCTTGCCTTCGGGTTCGCTGAGGCGGCCCGCGCGGCGGGGTTTCGAACCAATGACGGCTTCGCGGGGGTCAGCCCCTTCGATCCGGCGCGCGACTACGGGGCCGATTTCGCGCGCTATCTCTTGGAGGCCGGGCCGCGCCATCTCGTCATGTGCCACCCGGGGCGGCCGGACGATGAGCTGCGCCGCCTCGACCCCATCGTGGCGACGCGAGGGCAGGAACTGGCGTTCTTCGCGTCCTCGCGTTTTCTCGACGTCTGCGCGGCCGCTCGTCTGCTGCCCGCGCCGTCCTGGGGATGAGGGCGCGGGCGCCGCCTCGCGACGCTGCCGTCAGGCGTTGGCCTCGGCCAGCATCTTCTCGACGTGCTCCCAGTTCACCAGGTTCTCGATGAAGGCTTTCAGATAGTCGGGGCGGCGGTTGCGATAGTCGATGTAGTAGGAGTGCTCCCACACGTCGACGCCGAGGATCGGCTTGGCGCCGTGCACGAGCGGGCTCTCGCCGTTGGCCGTCTTCATCACCGCGATCTTGCCGTTCTGGACTGCAAGCCATGCCCAGCCGGAGCCGAACTGGCCGACGCCGGCCTGGATGAAATCTTCCTTCATCTTGTCCACCGAGCCGAGATCGGCGACGATTTTCTTCTCCAGCGCGCCGGGCAGCTTGCCGCCGCCTTTCGGCTTCATCCACTGCCAGAAGTGAACGTGGTTGTAGTGCTGGCCGGCATTATTGAAGAGGGCCTGGTTCTTGTTGAAGGCGCCTTTCACCACCTCTTCGAGGCTCTTGCTCTCGAGGCCCGACCCGGCCAGCAGCTTGTTGCCGTTGTCGACATAGGCCTGGTGGTGCTTGTCGTGATGGAACTCCAGCGTCTCCTTGGACATGTAGGGCTGAAGCGCGTCGTAGGCGTAAGGGAGCGCGGGCAGGGAAAACGGCATGGGCCTCTCCATCGGACTGATTGAGGGTTGTTAGCGGCCTCGCGCCGCACCTGCAACCCGCCCTCGCTGGCCAAGGGACTGACACTCCATTATTTATGTTGTTGCTAGGGGTGTGCCGCGGCCCTTTTTGGGGAATGTCGTCGGCGCCCGAGTGAGTTGAGGCGGACGGATGGTTATCGCGCTGATCGTTGTCGCGCTGGCGATGGTTGTCGCCGGCCTCGTTGCCATTGCCGGCGGCAGCGAGGGCATTGGCTTCGAGAGTGGCTGGGCCATGGTCATCGCCGGCACCGTCGCCTCGACGGGCGGCGTGCTTGTGCTTGCGCTTGCCTTCATCCTGCGCGAGCTGCGCTCCCTGCCGGATCGGCTCGAAGCCGCCCATCCGCTGGACGACGTGGCCGATCAGGAGCTTTCCCCCTTCGAGAACCTTCCGCCGGCTGAGGCGCGAGCCGAGGCGGAGCTTGTGCCGCCTGCGGTCAAGGAGCCGGCCTTCAAGGAGCCGGCCTTCAAGGAGCCGGCCGTCAAGGAGCCGTCGGTCAGGGAGCCGTCCTGGTCGCGCCCGGCAAAGCCGGTCGATGCGCCTGCGGCGCCGTCTGGCTTTGGCCTGCCGCCGCGTGATGCCGCCGCACCTCCGGATGCCGAGCCGCCGCTCACGGCCAAGCTTGAGGCGGACGATGAGGCAAGCGCGGTCGAGCCGGTCGACAAGGCGCCGCCGGTGTTTCCGGACTTTTCGCCCCGCGCTCTGCTGGAAGCTTCGCGCGCCAAGGCCAAGAAGCGCACCAAGTCCGACGATCCGGACGCCGCGCCGCGACCGCACGGAAAAGGGGAAAGGGTCGAGCCTACGCTGCCGCTCCCACCCGACATGCTGCGCAGCGAGGAGGCGCCGGACGTGCAGAACGGCGCGGCAGGGACGGGCACATCGCCGGGCTGGCAGGTGCTGGGCGAGGAAATGCCTAGCGACGAGATGCCGGGCGACGACGCGCCGGGCGCCGCCTCTGGCCGGCCGCAATCGGGGAAGCCTGCCGGTGAGCCGGCCAAGGAAAGCACCGCCATCGTCGGCACCTATCGCTCCAACGGCACCGTCTATGTGATGTATGCCGACGGCTCCATCGAGGCCGACACGCCCGAGGGCGTGTTCCGCTTCGGCTCCCTCGAGGAGCTCAAGGCGCACATCGCCGCCAGCAGCGAGCAGGCGAACGACAAGCGGTTGTCGTCACCGGCATAGTGCATGATCCCGAAAAGTGTGCGCGGTTTTCGGACAAGATCATGCACAAGATCAAGACTTCTAGAGCGCGGATGCGATTGCACCTGATCGCATGGCGCTCTAGCCCTCCGGCTCAAATCCCTCCAGCGCCCGCAGCATGAAGGCATAGATGAGCGCCACTTCGCCAAGGCTGTCGAAGCGCCCGCTCACGCCTGCGTGCCCCGCATCCATGTTGACGTGCAGCAGCACCGGCCCGCCCTCGGTCATGGTGGCGCGCAGCCGCGCCACCCATTTGGCGGGCTCCCAATAGGTGACGCGCGGGTCGGCGAGGCCGCCGAGCGCCAGGATGGCGGGATAACGTTGCGCCTTGACGCAGTCATAGGGCGAGTACGAGCGGAGGAGATCGAAGGCGGCGCGGTCGATCGCCGGGTTGCCCCACTCGGGCCATTCCGGCGGCGTCAGCGGCAGCTCGCCGTCGAGCATCGTGTTGAGCACGTCGACGAACGGCACATCGGCCACGATGCCGGCGAATAGGTCCGGCGCCAGATTGGCGACGGCGCCCATCAGCATGCCGCCGGCGCTGCCGCCTTGCGCGACGATGCGGCCGGGCGCGGTGTAGCGCTCGGCGCAAAGATGCCGTGCCGCGGCGATGAAGTCCGTGAAGCTGTTCGGCTTCTTCTCGCGCTTGCCGTCCGTGTACCAGCGCCAGCCCTTTTCGGTGCCGCCGCGGATATGCGCGATGGCGTAGACGAAGCCGCGGTCGACCAGCGACAGAACGTTGGTGCGGAAGCCCGTCGGTATCGAGCTGCCATAGGCGCCGTAGCCATAGAGCAGCAGCGGCGCGCTGCCGTCGAGCGGCGTGTCGCGCTTGTGCAGCAACGAGATGGGCACGGTCTCGCCGTCGGGCGCGGGGGCCATCAGCCGGCGCGTCACGTAGCGGGAAGGGTCATGACCGGACGGCACCTTGCGCTGCTTGAGCAGCCGGCGCTCGCGCGTGCGCATGTCGTAGTCGTAGGTCTCCTGCGGCGTCGTCATCGACGAATAGGTGAAGCGCAGGACCTGCGTGTCGAATTCGAAGCCGCTCTCGACGCCGAGCGCGTAGGTGTCTTCGTCGAACGCGATGACGTGCTCGGCGCCGCCGGCCATGGCCCGCACCACGACGCGCGGCCGCGCCTCCTCGCGCTCGAAGCGCACCAGGTGATCGGCGAAGGCGACAACCGCCAGGATCATGGTGCCGGGTCGATAGGGAACGAGATCGCGCCAATTGTCGCGCCCGCTGGCATCGACCGGCGCCTCGACCAGCTTGAAGTCCTCCGCCTCGTCCGCATTGGTGCGGATGATCAGCCGCTGTGCGTGATGCTCGACCTGGTATCTGGTCTGCGGCTGTCTTGGCGCCACGACGCGCGGCGTCGCCGCCATGTCGGCGCGATCGACAAGCCACGTCTCTGACGTCTCGTGATCGCCGGTCTGGATCAGGCAGAAAGCCCCCGACTGCGTCTCGTCGAGATGGACGTACCAGCCAGCGTCGGCTTCCTCGTAGACGAGCGCGTCGTCCTGCTGCGGCGTGCCGAGAATGTGGCGCCACACGCGGCTTGGCCGGTGGTTGTCGTCGAGACCCACATAGTAGAAGCCGCGGCTGTTCGTGAGCCAGACGATCTCGCCCGTCGTGTCGGCGACGGCGTCGGGCAGATCCTCGCCGCGCTCGAGATCGCGGACCTTGATGCAATAATATTCCGAGCCCTTGTCGTCGGCCGACCAGGCGAGCTTGTGATGATCGGGGGCATGCACCGCCTCGCCGAGATCGAAGAAGGCGAGGCCTTTGGCGAGGCCGTCGCAATCGAGCAGAAGCTCCTCGCCGCCGCCGCCGCCGCCGCCGCGCGGCTGCCGGCAAATGAGAGGATGCTCGCCGTTCGGCCGATAGCGGCTGAAATACGCGAAGGCGCCATCCGCCTCCGGCACGCTCGCTTCGTCCTCCTCCATGCGGCCGCGCATTTCCTTGACGAGGCGCTTCTGCAGCGCCTGCGTGCTGGCCATGACGGCGTCCGTGTAGACGTTCTCCGCCTTGAGGTGCTCGCGGATATGGGGCGGCAGGGCGGCAGGATGCTTGAGCACCTCGCGCCAGTTGTCCGCCTTGAGCCAGGCATAGTCGTCGACCAGCTTTTCGCCGTGGACGACGCTGGTCACCGGCATCCTCAGGCAGTCCGGGGGTGGGGCTTGGCGCGGCTTCGACACGGGGTCTCGTGCAGTTGAGCGGGTATTGTTTGCTGTGCAATGCTGCTCGTTGCTGCATTCGTTCCTTGGAAACGGACCAAATTGCAAGTAACGACAAATTTTTCGATCGTTCAGGTCTCTTGTGCTTGCGTATATTCGAGCTTTGGCCTAGGTCTTAAGCATATTTTTCCGGCGATTCCAGGCGCGCCACCCATGCCGTCGTGATCGGCAGCGATCGGCTCGAGCATCCAGCCATCCCTGCAGCCACCCCTGATCGAACGGCCGCCAATGACCTGGACCGAAAGGACTCTGGACTGAAAGGACGGACGTCAATGGCCGATAGTGCGCAACCCGCCAACTACATCGAGCTGGCCGCCGGCATCGTGTCGGCCTATGTCAGCAACAATACGGTGGCGACGGGGGAGCTGTCGTCGCTGATCGGCGACGTGCATTCGGCGCTGCTGCGCGTCGCCACCGGCGCTGCCATCGCGCCCGCCGAGGCGCCGAAGCCCGCCGTGCCGCTGAAGAAGTCCATCACGCCGGACTTCATCGTCTGTCTCGAGGACGGCAAGAAGTTCAAGTCGCTGAAGCGCCACCTGCGCACGCAGTACAACATGACGCCGGAGCAGTATCGCGAGAAATGGGGGTTGCCGGCCGACTACCCGATGGTCGCCCCCAACTACGCCAAGGCGCGCTCGCAGCTCGCCAAGCAGATGGGCCTCGGCCAGCAGCGGCGCAAGCGCCGTTCGCGCGGCTCGTAGAGCCGGCTTCGGCGAAAGAGCGGCACTTTCCTTCGCCGAGGAGCGATCGAAATGCCGCCGGAGGCGTTTCCCACATGGACGATCGCGCGGCATCGCGGCGGAGGCATCGCGGCGGAAGGTCGTGCTTGTGGCTTTGGCCGTTCACGATAGCTTGTCGAGAAAGAGATAAACGGCGGCAATCCGGTCGTCCCGGACAATGATAAAATCAGTCCCGGCATAACTTGGCGCCTCGCCGGGGCGGCCGGATGCCCATTGGATCCGCCCGCCATCGCCCAATTCCTCGGGCCCGACAATTGGTTGATATCGAAAGTCGGGGTGAGTAGCCCTGATCGCGCCTGCGACGCGATCGATCTCGTCGCGGCCACGGTAGACGCCGCCGTTCGGATCGTAGAATACGCAATCTTCGGTGAAGATCTCGTCGATGGCCGCGCGACGACGTGAGGGGTCGTTTTCACCGAAGACATCGTGAAGATTGCGAGTCAACAAGGTCGATATGCTGTGGGACATGCCTCGTTGCTCAGGCGGCCACCCCGGGACTTGAAGTCAGTTCGCCGCTCTTGCGCCGATTGTCGACGCTGAGTGCTCCAGCCCCGAATGCTGCGATCTGGAGGAGCGCGCCCGCGATCATCACGTTCTTGAGGAAGTGGATCATCTCGTTCTGGTCGGCGAAGTTATTGTGGAACGAAACTGCTGTCGCGAGAGAGAAGGCCGCCAGGGCTATGGCGACGAAGCGGGCACGATAGCCGGCAATAAGAAGTAGGCCACCGCCCAGCTCGACGGCGACCGCAACAGCGAAGGCCAGCGGCGGGAAAGGCAGTCCTACAGCACTAATCATCCCGGTCGTGGCGCCATAGCTGGCGAGCTTGCCAAGGCCACTCATAGCGAAAGGAAGACCGATCATCAGTCGGCCGACAAAGGGAAGGTAGTGGGTCGCGATCATTGAAAGTCACCTTGAAACGAGATCAGGGCAACAGAGCTAGGGATGCAATAACATCTGGGGCAGGGGGAGAAATGCAATGAATACTTGTCGAAAATAGAATAATGTTTGTGGCCGCATGACCCCGGTTCAAGATCTCAACAACCTCTATTTCTTCGCCAAAGTGGTCGATTTCGGCTCTTACACGGCGGCGGCGAGGGCGCTGGGCTTGCAGACGTCGAAGCTCAGCCGCCGCGTCGCTGCGCTGGAGACCGAGCTCGGCGTGCGCCTCATCAACCGCACAACGCGACGTCTTTCGCTCACCGAGGCGGGCAAGACCTTCCATCGCCACTGCCTGGCGCTCCTCGATGAGGCGCAGGCGGCGAGTGACGCGATCAGCCAGATTCTCGCCTCCCCACAGGGGCTCGTGCGCATCTCCTGTCCCAACGGCTTGCTGCAGGGCGGCATCGCCGACATCCTCGCGCGTTTCCTCGCTAAGCATCCGCAAGTGCGTATCGCGCTCGACGCCACCAATCGCCGCGTCGACGTCGTCGAGGAAGGCCTCGACATCGCCATCCGGGTACGCCAGCCACCATTGGAGGATTCCGATCTCGCCATGCGCGCGTTCGGTCACCACGAGATGATCCTCGTCGCTAGCCCCAGGCTGATCGCCGCGCATGGCGAACCGCAAACGCTCGCAGATCTTGCACGAATGCCGACGCTCTCGATGGCGAGCGCCGAAGCGCGCTTGACCTGGCGATTTCTCGATGCGAATGGCGAGCCCGCCGAATTGACGCATTCGCCGCGCCTCTGCACTGACGATCTCTTCACGCTGCGGCGTGCGGCGGTGCAAGGGATCGGTGCAGTCCTTGTCCCTCTTCTCCTCGTGGTCGACGACTTGGAGGGCGGCACGCTTTTCCGCTTGCTACCGTCGCTGAAGGCTCAAGCCGGGATCATGCACGCTGTTTTCCCCTCGCGGCGTGGAATGGTTCCCGCGGTGCGCGCGCTCCTGGACTTCCTGTCAGAGACTACGAAGACTGTCGGCATGATCCCGAGTTAGCTCGCCCAAGCAGCTAGGGCACCTTCCGGGTCGCAATCGCGGTCCTTGAGACGCGATCGACCAGGGCGTCCACTCTTGAAAGAAACAGCTTCAGGGTCGGCGATGTGTTCGCCTTGTTGTAGCCGATGACGAGATCGATCGTCGGTGCCTCGCCATCGAGCGGACGGCTGGTCACGGACCGCGGCAGGAAGTTTTTCGCATAAGCGGGCAGGAGTGCCACGCCCCTGGTCGATGCGATCAGCGACATCGCCATCGCCAGATTGTCGACCCTGTGCACGGGCCGGAGATCCATGCCCGATCGTTTCAGGTAGTCATCGATAACCACCTGGAGCATGGGGGCCGTGTTCGACATGCCGATGAATATCTCACCCGCGATGTCTTGAAGCGCGACGGCGTTCTTCGACGCCAGGCGATGATCGCTCGGCATGGCGACGATAAGCGGCTCCTTCGCGATGACCGTGTAGTCCAGGTCGGGCATTTGCGCTTCGGGACGCATGAAAGCCAAGTCGAGCTTCCCCCTCAGCAGAGCCTGCGCAAGATCGGGAGAATACTGGCTGGAGACGGAGACCTCGATATTGGGCAGCTCGTCTCGAAGAATGCGCATAGCCTCCGGAAGCCAATCCATCTCTTGTCCGGTCAAAAATCCGAGGGCAAAGGTCGGTTGGCGGGGTGAACGGCCCGCCGTGCCGCCTCGATGGCCGCCTCGACCTGCACCAGCGCCAACCGCGCATGATCGAGAAAGGCTCGGCCCGCCGCGGTCAATTCGATGCCGTGCACGCTGCGGCTCATAAGCTGAACGCCAACCTCGTACTCGAGATCGCGGATTTGCCGGCTGAGGGAAGGCTGCGCGGTGTGCAGCCGTTTCTCGGCCGCGAGCGTCAGGCTGCCCTCCTCGGCGACCGCGACGAAATAGCGAAGGTGTCGTAGCTCCATGGCGGCTTCCATATCTTCAAGGCATGGCCCTCTGCTTACAAAGTCTTTTGCGCCGGCGCCAGGCGCGCCCACCTATCCCACAATGGAGCTCGCCGGGAAACACCCGTGATCTCCATGAGCTTCCCGGCGTTGCCATCCATGCTCCGCCGGCAGGAAGCGCAAATCGTGAGGAGGCGGAAAATGAGCAACCCAGTCGTGCTGATCACAGGCGCTTTGACGGGCATCGGGCGCGCCGCGGCCATCGCCTTCGCCAAGAGGGGCGCGAAGGTGGTCGTTGCTGGTCGGCGTGATGAGGCCGGCAAGGCGCTCGTTAAGGAGCTGCGCTCTTTCGGTTCGGAGGCGGAGTTCATCAACGCCGACGTCCGCAAGGAGGATGACGTCCGCGCTCTGGTCGACGAGACCGTCGCACGGTTTGGCCGTCTTGATGTCGCGGTGAACAATGCTGGCACCGAAGGCCAGGTTGGCCCCATCACCGACCAGACGGCGGAAAGCTATGCCGCGACGTTCGACACGAATGTTCTCGGCGTGATCCTGAGCATGAAGCACGAAGTGCGCGTCATGCAGGAACAGGGCAGCGGCAGCATCATCAACATCTCCTCGACCTACGGCCACGAGGGTGCGGCGGGGGCCTCTATCTATGTCGGCAGCAAGCACGCCGTCGAAGGCATCACCAAGTCGGTGGCGCTCGAAATCGCCAAGTCGGGAATCCGTGTGAACGGCGTGGCGCCCGGTCCTACGGACACTGGCATGCTGACCCGTTTTACCGGCACGCCGGAGAACAAGGCGGCTCTGGCGACGGGTGTTCCGATGGGTCGCCTCGGCCTCTCGGAGGAGCTGGCCAACGCGATTGTCTTCATCGCATCGGACGAAGCTTCATTCATCACTGGCCATATCCTCAACGTCGACGGCGGTCACACCGCTAACTGATCCTGACCGGGTGAGGATTTGCCCCGCGCTCGGTTAAGGGGCGGTCTTCCAGAGGCATCCGGACTTTTCGTTCGCCGGGTCTCAATGTTTGTGGAGGAACAGGGTCTCGACCATGGTCACGTCGCGCGAAATCCGCCTGAAATCCCACCCGGTCGGCATGCCCACGTCAGAGAACTTCGAGCTCGCCGCGGTATCGGTGTCGGACCCGCGGCCCGGCGAAGTTCATGTGAAAAACCTTTGGATGTCAGTCGACCCCTATATGCGCGGCCGCATGATTGCTCGCGCAAATCTCATACCGGCCTTCCGTGTGAGTGAAACATTCCAGTGGGATACGAAAGGAGAGAATGCCGCTTCCAACTCGGTGATGTACGGCTGGCGTCCACCCTTTCAGCTCGGCGAGGTGCTTCAGGGCGGCGCAGTCGGGGAGGTCGCCGCTTCCAGCGATCCCGCGTTCAAGCCTGGAGATCTCGTCTTCTCGGCGTTTGGCTGGCGCGAATGGTTCAACGCGCCAGCCGAGGCGCTGCGGAAGCTCGATACATCTGGGCTGCCACCCCAGACGTTCCTCGGTGTTGCAGGGATGACGGGTCTGACGGCCTGGAGCGGTCTCTTGAAGGTAGCAGGGCTCAAGCCCGGCGACGTTGTGTTTGTCTCCTCGGCAGCCGGCGCCGTAGGGTCGGCCGTCTGCCAGATCGCCAAGCTTAAGGGCCACACGGTGATCGGATCAGCCGGTGGTGTGGAGAAGTGCGCGTTTCTCAAGGAAATCGGTGTCGATCACATCATTGACTACAAGGCGACCAGCAATCTGACCGACGCGCTGCTACGTGCGGCCCCTTCGGAAATCGATGTGTACTTCGACAACGTTGGCGGCGCGCACCTCGAAGCGGCGCTCGCTGCCGCCAACCAGTTTTCGCGCTTTGCGTTATGCGGGATGATTTCGGTCTACAATGCCACCGGGCTGCCAGACGGTCCACGCAACATCATGTTCGTCGTTGGCAAGAGCATACGGCTCGAGGGCTTCACCGTCTCGAACTACTTCAACCTCATACCCGAGTTCGAGAGACATGACGGGGTGGATACACGAAGGCAAGGTCGCCTGGAAGGAGACCGTCGTGCAGGGCATCGAGAACGCGCCAGCCGCCTTCCTCAAGCTCTTCAAGGGTGAGAACTTCGGAAAGATGCTCGTTATGCTGGGGTGACGAACAGGCGGTGGCAACAAAGCCGCGAGAGCGGGACAGCGGTGCTCCA
>CAWEWH010000005.1:0-1312406 GCA_963812775.1 uncultured Alphaproteobacteria bacterium | reverse complement strand
GGAAGCTGTCGTTCTACCACTGAACTACGCCCGCGCCGAAGCCATTTGGGAGATCCGCGTCTTGCCTGTCAAGAACGGCAGCGGCGACTTCACGGCGCTCGGCCGGGCAGGCCGCGCCGCCCCGACGCTGGCCGTCCGAAGGCGTCGCGTGCCGTCGGCATGGCCAACGGCGCCAACCCGGTCGGCATCAGCGCGGACCCGCGGCAAGCCGACCGCCCCTCAACAATCAGCGCCCGGCCCCCTCGCCGACGATCGAAAAAGGACCCCAGTACGCGGGATAGGCATGCTTCGGATCCGATGTGTCGTTCAAGTAATGGAGCATCGCGCGCCGCAGTGCCTCTGCGCGGCCCAGTGCCGGCTCGGCCTGCATGACGTCGAAGGTTGAGGTCGTCAGCCGCGTCGCAGCGTCTGACGCGACCGCCCAGTGCGAGACCAGCAATGCGCGCGCCCCGGCATAGAAAAACGACCGCGCGAGCCCCGACAATGCTTCGGCACCGGGCTTGTCGCCGGCGATGGTGTTGCACGCCGAGAGCACGACCCAGTCGGCATTGAGCCTGAGCTGTGCCACCTCGGTGGCGGTGAGTAGGCCATCGTCCTCATCGGTCGGCCGTTGCGGGATGGTGAGCGCGAGCGACGGCTCAGCCATCCCCTTGATGTCGCCCGCCACGAGCCCATGCGTTGCGAAATAGACAACTCGGTAGTCCGCAAGAGACCGACGCTTGACCGTCGCCTCGTTCGCATCCTTGCCGAGCACGATGTCGCTTGCCGGTGCCCCGAGCCTGGCGGCTATTGCTCTGAGTTCGTCTGCCGTGTCGGCAAGCCGTGGCAAGGCGTCCGCGAGCTTTAGGCGATCGACCCCGGCACCGCGCCAGAAGTCCGAATAGGCACGCGTCTTGGAGCGCGCCGTCGCATTGCGTTGCGGCGCGGCCGCCGTCGGCAGCTCCTTGAACACCGGATCGCCGAAGCCGATGAGGGGCTTCGTGCCTCGCTCGGCACGCGCTGTCGCGCGCAGCGCCTTGAGGCTCGCGACCGACGGAAGGACGGAAACGGCATGCCGCTTCAACAGCCACTGCGCCTCGCGATACGGCGCAAGATCATCCACGGTGCCGATGCGCGCCGGCGCCTGCGTCAACAAGAGGTGCAGCGGCAGCGCCGTGAGGGGGCCGCTCGGCACGAACATGAGGTGTCTCTTGCCCTCGAGGGACGCCTCGAGCGGCTCAAGCAGCTTCGCGTAGAGCTCGTGCGCCAGCGTCAGGTCGAACAGGATGGGCTTGCCCGCAGCGATCGACTGGTGCAACTCGTCGACGTCGAGGCCACGTCGGAACGCCGCGATCTTGTCCGCCAGAGCGTCGCTTCCGAGCGGAACCGTATGGCGCAGGAGTCGCTCGCGCGTCAGCGCAAAGATATGGCTTTCATTTTGGGAGCGTTGCTTGTCGCCCGGAACCCACACGATGATCGCCTCGTCGGCAGCGAGTAATGATTGCGCGTCCGCCGCCGCGATCGGCCGCGGGCTCGCGAGCGCCGCAAAATCGGGAAACTCACGGTCGAGGCGCGCCGCCAGCTCTGCAAGTCGGCGCTCGGCTGCGGCAATCGCCTTGCGCTGCTGGTCGATCGTGGCGCGATCCTGCTCCGCCTCGGGCCTCGACAGGGACGTCGTGAGCGCTCGTTCCGTCGCGCGGCGGGACGCCGACAGGTCCTGGCTCTCGCGCACGAGCTCGGCGAGGGCTCCGCCGCCCGTGGCGAAGCGCGCCGCCGTCTGCTGCACGGCGGCGGCCGCCGAGGATTGGCTCGCCCATTGCGCGCTCTGAAAGGCTTCGCCGTTGAGGGCATCGACGTTCTCGATCCCCTTAGCGGCGGCCGCCGCGAGGTTGGCGATATGGAGGAGAAAGTGGCGCTGCTCCGCGAAGCCGAAGGCTTCCGTGCGCTCGGCCGTCGCCTGCGCAATGAGCGCCGCCGTCGCCCGACGCGACAGGAGGAGGGCGGCGGCCACGTCGCCACGGTCGGCCTCAAACCAGCTCATTCCGGACAGGGCGGTCGCGACATCGGGATGATGGGGCCCAACGGTGCTTTCGTAGATCGTCATCGCACGCTTGAAGAGCTGTTCCGCCTCGTCGGCGCGGTGCTGCCTGGCGCGGATGATGGCCGTGTCGAACAGGGTCTTGGCGAAGAGCGGGTGTCTCTGCCCGTAGCCCCGCTCGTGGATCCTCAGCACGCGCTCGAACGTCTCCGCCGCCTCAGCGAGCCGATCCTGCTTGCTCTGCGCCAGGGCTAGGATGAAGAGCGTGTCGCCGGTCCTGACTTGGTCAACCCCGTCGGCCTTTTCCCAGATCGCCAGCGCGCGCTTCATAAGGTCCTCGGCTTCCCCGTAACGCCCCTGCCCCTGATACAGGTTGGCGAGGTTGTGGATAACGATGCCGACGCGAGTGTGGCCTGGACCGAAAGCCCGTTCGTAGATCCCTTTGACGCGAAGCAACAGAGCCTCTGTTTCCTCTCCACGTCCCTGCTGCATGTAGGCGTTGGCCAGAGCGTTGATTAACTTCCCCACCTCGGGATCGTTCGGCCCAAGTGCCGCTTCACCAATGGCGAGCCCACGCCGGAATGCATCCTCCGCCTCGCGGTGCCGGCCGGCGTGGATAAACGCATTGCCGAGGTTGAGGAGGGTGGTCGAGACAAGGATATGTCCACTGCCCTTCGTCTGCTCGACGAGAGCCAACATGCGTTTGAAAGCTGCCTCCGCCTCGCGGTAGTGACCGCTGGCCTGGTGCGCGCTGCCGAGATTCTCGAGCGCCTCGATCACGTCGTGATGGCTGGCACCCGACGCCTGCTCGGTGATGCTCAGGACGCGCGTCCAGAGCGCCGCCGCGTCGCCGGGTCTGCCCCGGCTCTCCTGCGCCTTGGCCAGAATCCTGAGCGTAAAGACGAGGCGCAGGTTGCTCGGGCCGAGTGCCCGCTCGGTGATCGCCAGAGCGCGCTGCGCGAGTTCTGTCGCCTCTGCGTGTTTACCCTGGTGTGAGTAGAGGTTCGCAAGATTGTCGAGGGTCGCAGCCAAAGCCGGATCGTCGGCATCAAGCGCATTCCCTTCGATCGCCAGAGCGCGCCGATAAAACTCCTCGGCCTCGCGGTATTTTCCCAGCGCGCCGGACACCTCTCCCAGGTTGTTGAGCGTGACGCCATTGTGCCGATGAGCCGCGCCGAACCGCGCCCGAACCACGGCCTCGAGCCTGCGCGCCTCGACCAGCGCCGCCGCATACTGCTTCGCAGCGTAGAGCTGCTTGTACCGCCGCTCGATCGCGGTGATGTCTTGCTGCTGCGCAAAGCCGGGGGCGAGCGTTGCAAGGATCCAAAGCACGAAGGCGGCATATCCAGCTGCCGTGCGGTAGCTTCTAGACGCCATTAGCAGAGTCCTTCCAAGCATGCGGAACGCTACAACACGAATTCCTGCAACCTACCAATTTCGTTCGTCGTGCGCGGCAGCCCCTCCGCCCATCAGGTCTTGCTTCGAGCGCATAATCTCGGCCGGCGCACGGCATCCGACTGACTAGCCTACTTTGGGTTCTTGAGTTGAGCTTGCACGTCGGCACGGCCTCTCAACGCGCTGAAATCTTCCGGATCGATCTTGAGTGCGGCCTCATAGGCAGCGAGCGCGCCGTTGAGGTCGCCCTTTAGCGTGAGAAGTTTACCACGGCGAATAAGGAGGACGGGTTCGAACGGAGCTGCCTTTATGGCTTCGTCTTGATCGCTAAGCGCGCGATCGAGATCGCCCTTCTCCTTGTGAAGGTCGGCGCGCACGTTGAACCAATACGACTTTTTGTCAGGTTCGACCCGGATGAGGTCGTCCGCATCGCGCAAGGCCAAGTCGAACTCGTTTCGACTAATGTGCGCGTGCATGCGAAAGTAGAGTCCATTCCTTGCGTCCAGGCGAACGGCCTCGTTGAAATCCGCAAACGCTTTGTCAACGCTTTCTTTATCGGCCTCGAGGGCACTCTGCCCCAGATAGGCATGGGCGCGATTGACGAAGGCCTCCGAGCGAAGGCGCGGCGACTTGATCTCCTCAATGATTTCCGAGCAGACGTCGATGGTTTTTGAGTCGCACTGAGACGGAGCGATTTCCAGTGGCGCCGCGCTGCCGCTCGCACCCATCGCCCGCTGCTTGAGCAGCGCGCGAACTTCATTTCGATACGTTCTTGCATTAGAGAAAGGATCGATCTCGAGTGCGGTCGCGTAGTCGGCGAGGGCGCGTTCCAGATCGCCCTTTTTCCTCCAGACCTCACCGCGGTTCTCGAACAGAAAAGCGCTGGCGCGGATATCTTCATTGTAGTGAAACAGAGCTTGATCGAGATTACCCCTAGCTACGTGGATCTGCGCCATCAACGCATTGTTGTCCACTAAACGGGCGCGCAAAAGGGCGCTCCGGATATCACTCAGAATGGGATCGAGCTCTTTGCGATCGACCGTGCCCGCGATAGCGCGCAGAACGAGGCCCAATGAACCGTCTGGCTCAATGGACCCAATGGATTTGTCTAGGTCGGCGAGACTTTTTTTGATGTCAGGATTGTTGATCAGATTGCACAAGCGAACACTGGCCCGTGCAAGTCGTGCTGCCGCTCGGGCGGGAGCGAAATACACGTCAGGTCTGTCTTCTATTTTCGTCGAGGCGGTGATGACCTCATTGACAAAACGTTCATCGAATTTGCGGCACGGCTCGTCCGCCGCGGTAGCCGGAGTCGCCAGAAGTGATGTGAGAAGGCACACGACGATGGCTCCGAGGCTGTTTGTTTTGGTGGTCCACATTTTCCCAAGATCCTCGCTGTTACGGGTTTTCCACTAATCAGAAGCCAAATCCGCCGAGTATGTCTAGCGCGCCGCCGAGGCCGGCGACACCGCGGGATGAAACCTGCCCGCGACGCGGCACCGCTACCCGCACGTTGTCTGCATCACAGGGGCCAGGAGCATGAAACTGACACGACCTGCGAAACGGAGCTGGAGCATCTTCGATTGATTATCGCTCTTTTGGGCTCTGTGCGAGAGGTGTGTGCTCGCACACGACGTTGCCATTGGCGCAAATCGCGGTCCCCCGGGCGATGCGTTGCCGCACCGACAAAACCGTTCTGCCGTTCCGTCTTGTCTGAGCAGGATGATCGTCTGAAGGCCCCCTTTGCCGCGGCCGGAACGTGTGACCGGGGGTCTCCGCGCGCGTTCTTTCATTCGGCCAACGTGTTGGGTCACAGTCGAGCGTTTCGTTGGGAGCGGTAAGACGCGGCTCGCGACCGATTGTTCGAGCTTTCCAATCGACAACACTCACGATAGCCCTAGCTTCCGACACTTGTTCACGACGGGATCGCAACGGGAATGCGTCGGTGACCTCCAAGAAAGCTCCGGACTATCCCGGCGAAGACGTCCCGGTCCTCGACCTCTGGGAATTGTTCGTATCAGGGCGCGGCGCTCGGCTAATGCTCGGCGTGTCCACGCCGGCCGACGCGGAGCGTCTGCTCGGGGCAGCGACCGACGCCCAGGAGGACGATGGCCTCCTGGTGCAGCGCTTCGACGACGTTATGCTGGTCTATGACGGCCACCACAAGCTTTGGAGCGTGCGTACGGACGCGCTCCGGCAACAGTTTTTGGCGCAGGACCCCCCGAACAATCCGGTGTTGCACGATCTTCATGCGAATGATGGGGCACTGCGTTTCAATGGCGAGTGCATCACCAACTTCGCGACGCTTCCGCGGTTGATCGAGCGACTGCCTGTGGAAACCACGCCGCGGTATTCGGCGCAGAGCTGGGACCAAGCCATCCTCATTGAGATGATTGGCGATACGTGCACCCTAAGCTTTGTCTACCAACTCCAGGTTTTTGAAAGCGACGATCGCGGCCGTTTCGCGGCCGACTACTTTCTCGACCATTGCCGCCTCACGATCACAGCCATGCCGTTTCGCGGCGCCTGCAAAACAGCTTAGTCAATCGCGGGCACCGCCTAGAATGCGCGTCGTCGAGTAGCGGGGCGCTCCTTAAGTCCGAACATTGGCAACACAAGTGCGGCAACGACCTCCCGCCTGTTCATTCGATGACCTCGTCGGCGCGGGCGAGGAGAGTATCGGGAACGGTGAGGCCGAGGGCTTTGGCGGTCTTGAGGTTGATGATGAGCTGAAACTTGGTGGGCTGCTCGATCGGCAGGTCGGCGGGCTTTGCGCCCTTCAAAATTCGGTCCACGTAGACTGCGGCACGCCGCCACAGCTCGTAAAAATCTACTGTGTATGTGAGAAGGCCCCCCGCCTCGGCGAACATCGGCCCTCCATAGAGTGCGGGGATCTGGTTCTTCGCCGCGAATTCCACAATTCGGTGACGATTGTCGACCGTGAGGGTATCCAGCAACACGACGAGCGCGTTCGGCCGCCGCTGCGCAATCGCCGCGAACACCTTAGGCAGTTCGTCCGCGGTCCGAACCTCTGCGGATAGAAGGTCAATACCTAGCCGCGCTGCCGCGTCGCGCGTCTCTTCCCGCATACGCACGGAGGAGGCGTTGCCTGGGTTCCCCAGCACTGCCACGCGCCGCACCGTCGGCAAGAGCTCTTTGAGAAACTGAACGCCCTTCCCGTACGTGTCACTTGTCATCAGTGATGTGCCGGTGATGTTCCCGCCCGGTCGGGCAAGGCTCTGAACGAGACCGGCACCGACCGGATCTCCGATCAGCACCATCACGATCGGGATGGTCGCCGTGGCCCGCTTTATCTCCACGGTCTCGGTGGTGCTCTGCACGACGATCACATCTAGTTTCCGCTGCACAAAATCCTCGGCGAGCGCGCGGCGGCGTTCGTCCTGATCCTCGGAGTACCACCATTCCAGAACAAGGTTCTGGCCCTCCACCCAGCCGAGACTGCGCAACGCGGCGACAAAACTGGGACCCCAGGTGCGCTCGCTCCCGTAGGCAGTTTGCGGCGAGCCGGCGAAAAACACGGCGATGCGCGCGCGAACGGGCGCCTGCTGCGCCTCGGCGGCGCGCGGCACCGCGAGGGCACCGGCCACCGAGGTCAACAGGAAGCGGCGGCGGTCCATCCTGGAATGGTGGGGCGGACGAAGGCGAAGGTCAACCAAATCACTGAAGAGATCACCCTCGGCAGGAATCCATGTTTTCGCGCGGCACGCCAGATCGGCGACGGTACGGCGAGGCTGTGGAGTGGACCGAGAAAAGGGTAGCGGTCTCCTTCTAAGGTCCCAAAAGCCTTGATGGACTACTCCTTCAGTTGCGTCACGATCTCAACGCGGCGGTTTTCTGGGCTCTCCGGATTTGCCTTGTCGGCTAGGTCCCGTTCGCCCAACCCGATCGTGTCGAGCCTCTCTGGCGCGATTTGATAGGTGTTGACCAGGTGATTCTTCACCGAGAGCGCGCGGGCGTCGGACAGTCCCTTGTTGTAGATGTCCGAGCCGCGCGCGTCGGTATGGCCGGCGACGAGGAACCGCTCCGTGGCCAAGGCCGGATTCTTCAGCGCGTCCGCGAGGACCTTCAAGGTGTCGCGGCGTTCCTGAGTCAACTGCGCCGAGTTGTATTCGAACTGGACGCGCATGTTGGCCTTGGGCAGGGTCGCCTTGGCGGCGATGATCTCAGCCTCGTTCCTCTTTTCGACATCGATCTTGCGGAATTTCCCGCCATTCAAGGAGCGGCTCGGGGGCGTCAGTTGCTGGACCAAGTCGTCGCTTGTCTGAGGCGCTTGGGCGTTCGAACCCATGGATATCAGGCTCAAAGCCGCTGTGAAGATGGCGAGACGGATCATCGTCGTTCTCCTCGTGAGTTCGTCAACCGCATAACATCGGGTTTCTCGGCTGCCGCCTCCCGGCCTCCTTTTGAGCTGCGAATGGTTGCCTTGGGATGTGCGAGCGCACTCCATACGATGGCTCCTCGTTAACAGCGATGCGCTCGCGCACCGACAAATGCCGCTCGGTCATGAAGTCGGTGAATTCGATGAGCCAGAAGACGAATTTTGCAGCGCCTAAATTGATCTTCGGGCGGGATCATTTGGACCGAGGCGGATATTGTACAACTCAAGGCAAACTGCCCGCCAGAGGTCGTGTGTGCTTCTGACCTTGCAACTCATACCGGCCTCCGCCTGGGCGATCTACTGAAGCTGACCTGGGCCAGCATCGGTGAGAACGACATCGTGATCGTCACCGGCAAGAGCGGCAAGCGACGCCGCGAGGCGTGGATCGCGCTGTATGACGAGTTGCGCGCTGTACTTGCGCGCATTCCGAAGCGGTCACCCACGATCCTGACGAACAGCCAACGGCGCCCTTGGAAGCGCAACGGCTTCAGTAAGCCAGCTCTTTCCAACTAGCGCGCGAACGGCGAATGTGTGCGCGGTCTCGGAAAAGATCATGCGCCAGCGCCATGCCGCCGTCTAAGCTTCCTCGTCTGCCGCTCGCCGGCGGCTGCCCCTGCGGCGCCGTCCGCTACACGGTGGGCTCCATGCCGCTCTCCGTCTATGCCTGCCATTGCACCGAATGCCAGCGGCGCTCGGGCAGCGCCTTTGCGCTCAACATGGCCGTCGCGGCGGCGGACTTCCGCATCGCGGCGGGCACGCCGAAGGCCTGGCGCGGCGTCTCGCCGACGGGCGTTGCGACCGCGTCGTGGTTCTGCGGCGATTGCGGCGGCCGCATCTATGGCCAGCGCGACGGTCGGGCGGAGACCGTCATCGTGCGTGCCGGGACGCTCGACGATACGTCGTGGCTGAAGCCCGCGGCGCACTTCTTCGTGCGCAGCGCGCAGCCCTGGGAAAATCTAGCGGGCGACGCCACGTGCTATGAGGCCGCGCCCCCCGACATGCAGACCGTCGCGGCGGCCTGGCGGCGGATGATGTCCGAATGAGGCGGCGCCGCCGCCTCACCAGGTGTCGCGCCCGCCCGGCGGCCCGATGTCGACCTGCTGTTCGGCCGACACATCGGTGACGCCGCGCACGGCGCGGGCCTTGCCCACCGCCTTGTCGTCGGACTTGCCGGTGATGATTCCGATCTGATCCAGGGTCTGGTCGACCTTGAAGCCGGCCGCCTTGAGGTCCTTGGCGATCTCGGCGAGCGGCCGGTCGCTGGAGGTGGTGACCACCCAGGTCTTCGCAGCCGAGGTCTTCGCGGCTGCGGCCTTCGCGGCGCCGCTCTTCGTCGCGGTTTTCTTGGCCGCGCTCTTCTTCGCAACTTTCTTTTTCTGTGCCATGGCGCTGTTCCATCGAGCGCGAGCGCGGCACGATGATCGCGCGCCGCGTCGTCACGGTGCGGCCACCATAGCACGCCAGCGCGCCGGTGACTTTACGGCGCCTGCACCAGCCCCTTGCCCACCTTCGAGGCCGGCAGCGGCAGCGGCTTGGCGGTGGCCAAGAGCCTGTTCCAGAGATTCATGCCCCTCAAACTCGGGCTCGTCTCCGCCCACAAAGCCGCGCAGCCGGCGACGTGCGGGGTCGCCATGCTGGTGCCGCTCTTGATGCCGTAGCGCGTCGGCCGCGGCACCGAGGAGAACACGTCGCGGCCGGGTGCGGCGATCTCGATCTTGCCGAAGTTCGAAAAGCTCGACGGCGTGAGATTCTGGTCGAGGGAAGCCACCGACATGATGGTCGGCGAGTTGGCGGGCGCCCCCGTGTTGGAAGCCGAGTTGCCGGACGCCGCGATGATCAGGCAGCCGTTGTTGAGCGCCGCGGTGCCGGCCGCCGTGTAGGCGGCCTGCACGGGCGATTGCGAGCCGAGCGACATGGAGATCATCGCACAGCGGTTGGCGATGGCCCAGTTCATGCCGGCCAGCACGCTGCCGCTGACGCTGGAGCCGGAATTGGACAGCACCTTGCCGGCGAAGATGAGCGCCTTGAAGCCGATGCCGTAGCGCGGCGTCGTGCCCACCGGCGCCTGCGGGCCGCAGGCGGTGCCGATGCAATGCGTGCCGTGGCTGTGCAGGTCCTGCACGGGCTGGCCGACGAAGGTCTGGCTGACGACGGGGCGGCCGGAAAAGTCCGGATGCCCGAGGTCCATGCCGGTGTCGAGCACCGCCACCTTGATGCCGGCGCCGCTGCGCGGGCTCGGCGGCACCCTGCACTTGATCAGCCCCCAGGTGGCGCCCAGCACCTGCACCTCCTCCATCTCGCGATCGGGCATCTTGAGCTCGGTGACGAGGCCGAGATCCTTCTCGATGATTTCGGCGGCGCGCCGGAAGCCATGCAGGTAGTCGGCGGCGCCGTCGGCGAAGACGAAATATTCGGGCTCGATGGCCTCGATGGGGCTGTCGGCGGCAATCTCGGCCTGCACGCTCATGCCACGCGCCGCGAACGGAACGCCGGCCACCACGGCGACGCCGATCTCCGGCAGCACGACGCTGTCGGCGCCGGCCACGTCGGCGACGCTGAAGGACTGGCCGGCGAAATCGCGGGCATCGGCGCTGCGCAGGCCGCGGGCGCTCAAGGCCTGCGCGCCCTCCTTCACGGCGCCCTCCTTGAAGGTGATCAGGTAACGGCCGGTCTCGAAGCTCTCATCGCCCCGCTCGAGGGCCGCGAGCAGCAGCTCGTCCACGCTGCTTGTCGTCGCCGCGGCCGCGGCCGCTGGCGCACGCTTCCTTGTCCTCTTCGCCATGATTGTCACTCCCGATACGGTTCGCTCCGCGCCGATGCGGATTGCAACCTGTGTATGGGATACAGACGAGATGCCCGCTATCGTAGTGACGCGCGTCACTCAGGGGTGCGATGCGACCAAGAGCGATCGCGCCAGTGCCTTTGGGCCGCGCGGTGCGCGCCCCTAGGCCGGGCGCGCGCAAAGGATCACGTCGACAGCGGCACCGCCGATCGCGTAAGCCGGGCGCCATGGCGACGATACCGGTTCTCATCGCCGGCGGCGGGCCCGTCGGCCTCACCCTGGCGCACGAGCTGGCCCGGCGGGGGGTGGCGTGCACGCTGGTGGAGCGCAACCACGACACCACCCGCCATCCGAAAATGGACATCACCAACGGCCGCAGCATGGAGCTGTTTCGGCTCGCGGGCCTCGCCGACAAGCTGCGCGCCGCGGGCGTGCCGCAGGATCACGCCTTCGACGTGTCGTGGGTCACGACCATGACGGGCCACGAGCTCTATCGCTTTCGTTATCCCAGCGTGACGCAGGCGCGCGCGGCGATCGCCGCGCGCAATGACGGCAGCCAATCCTTCGAGCCGGCCATGCGCGCCTCGCAGATCGACGTCGAGCCCGTTCTCAAGCGCGCGGCGCAATCGCAACCGCTGCTTGATGCGCGCTTCGGCGTCGAGTTCGAGGACCTCGTTCAGGACGTGGACGGGGTGACCGCCACCGTGCGCGATCGCGACAGCGGCAAGGCCGAGACGTTGCGCTGCCGCTATCTCGTCGGCTGCGACGGCGGCGGCAGCCGCGTGCGGCAGGCGATCGGCGTCGAGCAGAGCGGCGAGGCGCGCGTGCTGCCGCGGTTCATGACACACTTCTTGTCGGACGCCAGGCACCTGCTGCAGCGCTGGGGCACGACATGGCACTACCAGTCGAACACCGGCACGCTGATCGCGCAGGACGACCGCAACACCTGGACGCTGCAATCGCGCGGACCTGTCGTCGAGGGAGACAGC
The DNA here is from genome assembly GCA_963812775.1 of uncultured Alphaproteobacteria bacterium. GTDB lineage: Bacteria > Pseudomonadota > Alphaproteobacteria > Rhizobiales > Beijerinckiaceae > CAWEWH01. Next base: position 1,300,824 of record CAWEWH010000005.1, on the reverse strand, counting down.
GTCGACCCGAACGCGCTGCTACGCAACTTCGTCGGCCAGGATTTCGAATTCAAGATTCTCGTCGCCAATCCCTGGTGGGCGCATCTGCTCGTCGCGGACGCCTATGGCGAAGGCCGCGTGCTGCTGGCCGGCGATGCCGCCCATCAATATATCCCGACCGGCGGCTACGGCATGAACACCGGCATCGGCGATGCCTTCGATCTCGCCTGGAAGCTGGCGGCCGTCGTGCGCGGCTTCGGAGGCGAAGACCTCATTCGCTCCTACGAGATCGAGCGGCGCCCGGTCGGTCTGCGCAACCGCGAGGGCTCGGGGCGGCACAACGCGATGCGCGGCACGATGGCGGGCGTCTACGCATCATATGGAGATTCGCTCTATGCCGCGGGCGCGAGCGGCGACCTGGCGCGCGCCGCCGCCGGTGCGGAGATCGCCAGGCTCGGCAATGCGGAGAACGAATGCCTCGGGCTCGAGTTCGGCTATTGCTACGCCGATTCGCCGATTGTCGCGGCCGAGCCCGCGACGCCGGTGCCGGCCGATGCCGTGACATACGCGGTGACGGCGCGACCAGGGTCTCGCCTGCCCAGCGTCTTCCTGTCCGACGGCACGGCCCTGTTCGAGCGGCTGGGTCCGTGGTTCACCCTCGTGTCGTTCGGTGCCGACGGGAGCGCCTTCGCGCGGGCGGCCGCAACCCTCGGCGTGCCGCTCGCCGTGCTCAGCCTCGACGAGCCCGAGCTTGCGCCCATCTACGGCGCCCGCCTGCTCCTGGTGCGCCCGGACCAGCATGTGGCGTGGCGCGGCCATGCTGCCCCCGCGCTTGATGCAGCGGGAGACATATTGGCGCTGGCGCTGGGACGCCGGCCGGCATCGGCGGCGGGCTGAACAGCGGCACTCAGCTCTTCAGCACATCGAGCCGCAGCGGCAGGACGGCGCCCATCCAGACGGCATGCGCCGTGTGATCGGCCCGGGCGGCGCCGGTCTCGGGATGCAGAAGGATGGTCAGGCCGTCGCGATTGAGCATCAGCCACGGCGCAAAGACGGCGAAGAGCTCGACCGGGAAGGCGATCTGATACATCGAGCGCGGATGCGGGCCGACAAGGGCGTCGTGCCAGCGGCCGAGCGTCGCTTCCGGAAACGTCTCGGCGACACGCTCGCGCAGCAGGCCGGCCGTCTCGCGCGTCGATGCGTCGTAGTAGACGTGCGCGTGATAGAGCTTGATGGCGCCAACGTCCCGCGGCGCGCTCGCGGTCGGCAAACTTGCCGTCTCCGTGTTCGACTCGTTGGCCATGGCGCGCCTTTGCTGATCTCGTCGGATGGGCAGTTCGACGACCGCCCGGACAATAAATCAAGGGGGTCGAGCGTCGCCCGGCGCCATGCACAGCCCGTGCGGTCCAATCGTTGACGGCAGCGTGCTTCGCGCCCCGAGGTTTTGCCGCTATAGGCACCGGCGGCGGGATGGAGTGGAGGGGAGCGAGCCATGAAGGCCGTATGCGTGCACCGTTTCGGCGGCCCGGAGGTGCTGACCTACGAGGATGTGCCCGAGCCGCCGGCACCCGGTCCGGGTCAGGCCATCGTCGACCTCGAGGTCATCGGCATCAATTTCAGCGACACCAACTACCGGCGCGGCCTCGGCCCGGCGGCGTCCATGGGCGTGCCGCTGGTCCCGGGCCACGAAGCTGGCGGCATCGTGGCGGCGGTGGGCGACGGCGTCAGGCACGTGAAGGCCGGCGACCGCGTCGTGTTCGCCGGACAGCACCGGCTCGGCACCTACAAGGAGAAGATGCTGCTGCAAGCCATCTCGCTCGTGCCGGTGTCGCCCGACATGGACATGAAGATCGCGACCGCCGTGCTCAACCAGGGGCGGACCGCGCACTACCTCGCGCACGACTCGCACCACACCAAGCCCGGCCAGCGCGTTCTCATTCACGCCGCTGCCGGCGGCGTCGGCTCCAACCTCGTGCAGATGGCCAAGATGCTCGGCGCCTATGTGTACGCCACCGTCTCGTCCGAGGACAAAGCGCAATTCGTGCGCGGCCTCGGGGCCGATGAGGTGATCCTCTACACCAAGGTGGACTTCGAACAGGAGATCAACGCGCGCACCGACGGCAAGGGTGTCGACGCGGTGTTCGACGCCATCGGCGGCGACATGCGGCTGAAGGGCTTGCGCATCTTGAGTCGCCGCGGTCACATGGTCACCTATGGGCAGAGCGGCGGGCCGGCTTCTCCCATCCCGTGGCCGCCGCCGGGCGGCAAGTCGGTGTATCTGAGCAACCATGCCGGCGCCGACTACAGCCGGCCGGGCGAAGAGGGGATCGGCCGCGCCAACGCCGTCTTCGGCTGGGTTCGCGACGGCAAGCTCAAGGTGCATATCTACAAGGAATACGCGCTGGCCGACGCTGTCGCGGCGCATCGCGACCTCGAAAGCCGCACGACCATCGGCAAGCTGCTGCTTATTCCTTGAATGGATTCGGCTGGTACACACGGAGGAAGGCGATGAACTCCCGTCTTGCGCGCTGTTGCTGCATTCTTGCCATGCTGCTGCCGATGGCGGCGCCGGCCGATGCGGCGCCCGCGCCGCTCCTGAACAAATCGGTGATCGTCAGCTTCAGCGAGAACCGGACGCTCAAGGATCATACCAGCAACACGGTCCAGGGTGCGGTGCTCGCCATCACGATCAAGCTCTACATCAGCAGCAAGGGTCGCGTTTTCGACGAGTATGCATCGCAGACGAGCAGCGGCGCGGCATCCGGCGGCCAGGGAGGCGGCACCGCCTCGAAGGGGCCGGGGGCGGTTCATGCGGCGCGCGAGTGGCGGTTCAGCGGCAACGCCCTCGTCGGTCAGCACCTGTTCGAGCGCGGGGCGCGGCGCATGACGATCGTCTTCGACAGCGGCTTCGCTGGCTGCACGCTCAGCGTCGTCAACGCCAAGGAGAAGGGATCGGGCTCGATCATGATCGTCTCGAGCACGACGGGCAAGAAGCTGGAAGTGCTGTCGTCGACCATCAGCTCGCCGACCTGTTCGGTCCGCGACGGAAATGTCTTCGGCCAGTAGGCGGCGCGACCGGCTCTATTCCGCCGCGGCAGCCGGCCGGCGTGCCGCGCCGACGAAGCCCGCCGCGTCGCCGAAGCGCTCGATCTCCTCGAGCTCGACGGGGTGAATTGCGGTGCAGACCGAAGCGGGAGCAGCATTGAATCTTGACGCAAGAGGAGCGCGAGATGCCTGAACGAATTTCGTTGGAGGGGAAGGTCGCGGTTGTGACCGGGGCAGGCCGCGGGCTGGGGCGGGCATACGTCGAACTTCTCGCCGAACGCGGCGCCCGACTCGTGGTGAACGACCTGGGGACCGACGTATCGGGGTTCGGGAAGGACGCCACGATGGCGAGACAGGTGGCCGACCTCATTCGGTCACGTGGAGGCGAGGCAATCGCGAACAACAGCGATGTTTCCACCCCTGAAGGTGGCAGCGACCTGGTCGCGGCAACCATCAAGCACTTCGGGAGAATCGACCTTCTCGTGAACAACGCTGGTATCTGCGGAAGCCAGCTGTTCGAGGACGCCACCCTGAACGATTTCGATCATTATTGGCGCGCGCACCTCGGCGGGCCAGTTAACACGGTAAAGGCTGCCTGGCCGCATATGGTCGCACAGCGCTATGGAAAGATCATCCTCGTCACGTCAGTCAGCGGGCTGTTCGGACTACGTGGCCAAGCCACCTATGCAGCGGCCAAGTGCGCAGTCGTCGGATTGATGCGCATTCTTGCCATTGAAGGCGCTAAGCATGGGATTCTCGTGAACACCATTTCGCCGATCGCGTATACGAGGATGCACCCGGCCGCGGGATCCCGCACGGCTGAAGCAGATGGAAGAGCCACCATGCCGGTTGAGGCTGTCGCGCCGGCGATCGTCTGGCTGGCCAGCGATGGGTGTTCGGTGACGAACAGAATCTACAACGTGGGAGCCGGAGCGATCCAACGTATCGCCATCGTCATGGGACCTGGCTTCCACGATCCACATCTGACACCCGAGAGCATCGCCGAGAACAACGCAAAGGTCGAATCGATCGAGGGCTTCTCCGAGCCGGGTCCGTTCGAGCCCGGGTAGTGCGCAGACATAGATACATCAAGGACATTTCTTGGCGCGGCCCGTCCGGGCAGCCAGCCGTCTTGGGACAGTCTCCAGCCCCACCCCGTGCCAAGCGTGCCCAGGAACTGCCTAGCGCGATCCCTGCTCACTCCGCCGCGGCAGCCGGCCGGCGGGCCGCGCCGACGAAGCCCGCCGCATCGCCAAAGCGCTCGACCATCACCTCGGCCAGCTCCTTGCTCTTGTGGGTGACGATGGCGCCGGAACGCACCGCATAGCGGTCGGGGGACGCCGCGGCGGCCGGCTCCTTGCCGGCCATGAGCTCCCGCGCCGAGGTCAGCATCAGCTTGCGGAAATGCAGGAGCCCGATGTCGGTGGGGCCGAGATGCTCTCGCGTGCGGTCGGCGATCGGCCCCTGGCTGTCCTGCACGGCGGCGTCCTGCTCGGACACGCCCTTGATGCCGGTGTAGCTCTTGGTCTTCTGCAGCTTGCGGTCGATCAGGTAGTCGTTGCCCTTGTGGCGCACCGGCATGTAGTTCTCGTCGACCTCGGAAATGACGCCGTTGCCGGCCCGATAGGCCTTGCGCTCATCGGCGCTGATCAGCCGCTCCGGGTTCCAGGCATAGGTGTAGATCCAGCACGTCGTGTCGGTGACCGGCACGAACGTCTGGCCAAAGATGTTCTCGCCCGGCATGGCGCTCGGCGCATAGGCATGCACCGGCATCAGGAACTGGGCGATGCGCCAATAGAGATTGTCGTCGTCGGTGAGCCGGCCACCCGCGATGGTGAGGCCGGCCTCGTGCGGCAGCACCTTGATGACCGGGCGCGGGTCGTGGGCGATCCAGCGCACATGATCGAAGTTCATGCGCGACAGCGGGCTCGCCAAGTGCTTGACGATGTCGAGGTCGTCATCCTCGTCCTTGTCGAAGGTGAGATGCGCGAAAGAGAAATGCGCCGTGTCGATGCTGCCTTCCAGCGCCTGCACCCAGTTGCAGTCCTGCCATTTCTTGGTGACGTAGCGGTGGCTCTCGGGCACCAGCGCCACTTCCAGCGCCGGCAGCTCCGGCACCTTCTCGGCCGGCCCCATATAGGCCCACACCATGCCGCCCTGTTCGCGCGCCGGGTAGGCCTTGATGCGCATGCCGTCCTTGGCCTTGAGGTCGGGATAGGAGGTCGGCATGTCGACGCACTGGCCGGTCACGTCGAACTTCCAGCCGTGATAGACGCAGCGGATGCCGCATTCCTCGTTGCGCCCGAGCCAGAGATTGGCGCCGCGATGCGGACAATGCTGGTCGATGATGCCGACGCGCCCCTCGGTGTCGCGGAAGGCGAGCAGCGCCTCGCCCATCACCGTGATCTTTTTGGGCGTGCCGTCGCGCTCCGGCAGCTCCTCCGACAGGAGCGCGGGGAGCCAGAAGCGCCGCAGCAGCTCGCCCATCGGGGTTTCGGCGCCGCTCTCAGTAAGCAGCCTGTTGTCCTCGGCAGACATCATGGGCGCGTCTCCGTCGATGCGGCGGCCGCCGCCACCGTCCAGGCAAGCGTGCACGCAAGGCAGCCGGGTTTCAAGATGCGGTCTGCGCAGGGGTCGCGGCGGGGGTCGCGCCCGGTGGCCGTCTCGACCCGTGGACGTGGCCGCCCCTTGCCGTGATTGAGGAATGAAGCCGCGCCGGAATCTTGCTAAGGATCATCAACCGAAGAGCGGCGATCGATGGAGGATGTCATGACGACGGGGGCCGAAGCTGACGTGCTGGGCGCCGACGACAAGCGCTTCGAGGCCATGCGGGCGGAGGACTGGAGTGCGCTTGACACCGTGCTGTCCGACGACCTGACCTACGTGCACTCGACAGCGCGGCTCGAGACGAAGGCCGAGCACATGGCCAACCTCAAGGCCCGCAAGCCGCAATACAAGGGCGTCACGCCCCGCGACCGCGCCGTGCGCTTCAGCGGCGACGTGGGCCTCGTCACCGGCATTGCCGGCATCCACGTGGACAATGACGGCAAGGAGATGCGCTTCACCGTCCGCTATCTCGCGGTCTATGCCAAGGCCGGCGGCGGCTGGCGCATGCGCGCCTGGCAGTCGACCCGCATGCCGGAGTAGCCCTGGGGCTCGGCCAGCCATGCGGGCAGGCTGCGGCTCGCCGCTTGAGCGCGCGCCCTGAAGACGGCACAATGGCGGCAACCTGCACCCGGGAGACGCTCCCATGCCCAGTGACCGCGATTTCGGCTTCGCGCCGGCGCACGATGCGCCGATCCCCTACATGCAGCGCATCCGCGACTACTACGTGGCGCTCGGCTACGGCGCGCCCTACGAGTGGGCGCACTACGCCACGGTGCCGTTCCAGCCCCTGAGGAAGCCGCTGGCCGAGAGCCGCGTCGCGCTCGTCACCACGGCGGCGCCCTACCAGCCCGACAAGGGCGACCAGGGGCCCGGCGCGCCCTACAACGCGGCGGCGAAGTTCTACGAGGTCTATTCGGGCGACACGGCGCACGGACCACGACCTGCGCATCTCGCACGTCGGCATCGACCGCAAGCACACGACGGCCGAGGACCGCGGCACCTGGTTCCCGCTGCCGGAGCTGCGGCGCGCCGCCGGGCGCGGCCGCATCGGCTCGCTTGCGCCGCGCTTCCACGGCCTGCCCACCAACCGCAGCCACCGCGTCGACGCTCGAGGTCGATTGCCCGGAGGTCGTCGCGCGCTGCCAGGCCGACGGCGTCGATGCGGCGATCCTCGTCGCCAATTGCCCGGTCTGCCACCAGAGCATCAGCCTCGCCGCCCGCGCCCTGGAGGAGGCCGGCATCGCCGACCGTGGTGATGGGCTGCGCCAAGGACATCGTCGAGCATGTCGGCGTGCCGCGGCTGCTTGTTCTCCGACTTCCCGCTCGGCAATCGCGGCGGGCCGGCCGAAGGATGCCGCCTCGCAGGCGCACACGCTGGAGCTGGCGCTGCGACGTGCTGGAGACGCGCGCCGGCCGCGCGCACCACCGTGCAGATCGCCGCTCGCTGGAGCGCCGAGCCCCGACTGGAAGCTCGACTTCCAGAACATCGCGCGCATGTCGCCCGAGGAGATCGCCCGCCGCCGCGCCGAGTTCGACAAGCAGAAGGCGGTGGCCAAGGGCCTGCGCGAGGACGCTCAGGCGTGGCCAGCCAGGAGCCGAAGGCAAAGGCGGCATGACCAAGCCCTTCGCCGGCGTCCGCGTCCTCGACTTCACGCAGGTGTTCGCCGGCCCGTTCGGCAGCTACCAGCTGGCGCTGCTCGGCGCCGACGTGATCAAGATCGAGCGGCCGGGCGGCGAGGACATGCGCCGCGGCCCGCCCAACAAGGACTGGTCGGACGCGCAACCTGTCGCACCGCCTGGATGGCCATCAACGCCAACAAGCGCAACCTCGCCCTCGACCTCACCAAGCCCAAGGCCGATCGAGATCGTCCATCGCCTTGCCGCCAAGGCCGACGTGGTGATGGAGAACTTCCGCCCCGGCGTCATGGACAAGCTCGGCATCGGCTACGAGGCGCTGTCGGCGCGTCAACCCGCAAGCTGATCTATTGCGCCGTGTCGGGCTTCGGCCAGAACGGGCCCGGAGCGCACCACCGCCGCCTACGACGGCAAGATCCAGGCGATGAGCGGCATCATGTCGGTCACCGGCCATCCCGAGAGCGGGCCGACGCGGGCGGGCTTTGCCGTGTGCGACGCCATCGGCGGCATGACGGCGGCCTTCGCGGTGTCGAGCGCGCTCTACCAGCGCACGCATACCGGCCGCGGCCAGCTCGTCGACGTCGCCATGCTCGACGCGGCGCTGACCTTCCTGTCGTCGTTCGTGACCGACTACACGGTGGGCGGCCACGTGCAGGGGCAGTCCGGCAACCGGGCGCAGAGCCGGCTGCCGACCGCCGACGTGTTCAAGGTGAAGGGCGGCCACATCCTGCTGGCGGTCAACAACGAGAAGCAGTTCGCGGCACTCGTCGCGCGCCATCGGCCGGCCGGACCTGCCGAAGGACCCGCGCTTCGTCGACTGGCCGGCGCGCGCTCGCCAACGAGGCGGCGCTGCGCGCGCATCATCGAGGACGTCTTCGCCGCGGCCGACGACAAGACCTGGGAGGCGCGGCTGACCGCCGGCCGACGTGCCCTGCTCGCGCGTGTGGACCATCCCGGAGATCGTGGCGCATCCGCAGCTCGCCCACCGCGACGTCCTGCAGCGGGTCGAGACCGCGCTACGGGCCGATGACGCTCGTCGGCTCGGGCTTCCGCCTTGCGCATGGCGGCGGCAGCGTCGAGCGGCCGCCGGCGCTGCCGGGGCAGGATAACGACACGATCCTGGCGGAGGCGGGCTACGGCGGCGCCGAGATCGCGGCGCTGCGCGCCGAGGGCGTTGTGTGATCCCGGGCTAGACTAGGATCTTCGTCAAAGTTCCGGCTCTGATCCCTCCCCTTCAGGGGAGGGTCGATCGCGCAAGCGCAGCGATGCGTGATCGGGGTGGGGTCTGATGCGCCAATCCGTCAGACCCCCTCCGGCCGTGCTGCGCACGGCCACCTCCCCCTGAAGGGGGAGGATCAAAGTCGCCATGACAACTTGATCTGAGGCATTGCTTCAGTTGACGGCGCTCGTCGGAAAGGCCTTCTCGGCCACGGCGGGAATGCGCTCGATGAGCCCGCCGAGATCGCCGGAGGTCAGCAGCAGGATCGAATCGTCGCGGCGCAGCTCGGCGGCGATGCGCGCCACGCCGGCCTCCGGGTCGTTGAGCGGCTCGGCATCGAAGCCAGCGCCGCGCACGCGCGCCACGATCTCGGTCTGCGAGACTTGCGCGTGCGTCGCAGCCCCCTGCGACGCCGGCTCGAACACGAAGACCTTCTCGGCGCCGTCGAAGACATCGTCATACCAATGCAACATGGCGCGGTTGCGCCAGCTGAACGTATGCGGCTCGAACACCACGAGCAGGCGGCGGGCCGCGAAGTGGCGGCGCATCGCCGCGATGGCGCTACGCGCCTTGTCGTAGGACGAGCCGAAGCCCTCGAAGATGGGGATGGTCGTCTTCTCGGACTTGCGGTCGAGCCGCCGGCGCACGCCCCTGAAGCTCGCGACGGCCGGCACGAAGCGCTCGAGCGACAGGAGACCGAGCGAGGACAGGAGGGCGCCGACACCGACGATGTTCTGGACGTTGTGCTCGCCGAGCTGCGTCGTCTCGAGCCGCGCGATGGCACGGCCGTGATGCAGCAGCGAGAACTGCGTCCGCTCCCCCCAGACGATGTCGCCGGCCTGGAATTCGCCGTCGGCGAGGCCGTAGGTGGTGACGGGATGCCGGAGCCGCGACAGGAACGCGCCGCTGAGGTCGCCCTCGGTGCACACGACGACGGCGCCATGGCGATGCGCCGCGTTGCCTTGGCGAAGCGCCACGAGCTCCTCGAAGGGGCGCAGATAGTCGTCGGGCGTCGGAAAGACGTTGACGTGATCGTGCGCCAGCGGCGTGACGAGAAGATGCGCCGGGCGATAGTGCAGGAACTTCGAGCGCGGGTCGGTGTTCGAGGACGGATACTCGTCCCCCTCCATGACGAAGAGGCGGCCGCCGCCGAGGCGCGCATTGGTGGCCGGCGTCAACGGCAGCGCGCCGATGAAGAACGATGCGCCGAGCCCGTTGCCGTCCTTGTCGTGCATCGCTTCGAGACAATGGGCGAGCAGTGCGGCGCTCGTCGACTTGCCGAAGCTTCCGGCGACGACGACCGTTTCCTTCTCGCGCGACAGCTCGCCCAGCACCTCGGGAAATGACAGAACCTTTTTTCCGCTCGCATAGGCGGCCGCCACCTCGGAATTGTGCTCGGGCACGAGCTTCGCGTTCTTGCCGATGACGACGATGTCCGCGTCAGCCGGAATGTTGCGCGGATCGTAGGGCGTGCGGCAGTCGATCCCTTCCTGCACGAGAAAGCCGGAGACGGGCGGATATGCGGCCTCGTCCGATCCGGTGACCACGACGCCGCTGTCGCGCAGGAGTTTTGCGGTGGCGCTCATGCCGGCCCCCGCGATGCCGATGAAGTGGGCTCTTCTCAGGTCCATTCGCGCCCCGCTAGTGTGCCGAATTTGAAGTTCGCTACATTGACTGGACCAGCTGCCTCGCGAACTTCAAATTCGATAAGCACACTAGAGACAATCTCTTCTAGTGTCGCTTTGATTCCAAAATTCGCGACGAGGCCTCCATCAAGATCATGCGCATTTTGGAATCGCGACACTAGCGCTACGGCGCCCCGCTCATGTCTTGCGATAGAGCAACAGCGTCTTGTAGTCGCCAACCTTCTCGACCGGGCGCTCCTTCTCCCATTGGGCGATCATCTTCCTGGCGTTATCGAACGCAAAGGATCCCGGATAGAAGGCGACGATACCGCCGGTCTTCAGCTTGTCGGTGAGCAGCAGGGTCACCTCGAGATCGGTCATGGCGCCGTAGGCGTCGTTGGGTTCGCCGCGGAACTCGCAGAGGTGGAACAGGGTGACGACGTCGAAGGCGGGCAAGAGGCGCGCGTCGAGCTGATAGATGTCGCCGAAGAAGGCCTTGTAGGTCTTGGCGACGAGGGGCTTGTCGATGGCGAGCTTGACGTAGGTCTCGTATTCCTGCGGCGAGGCGGTGATGCCGAGGACGGCGTTGCCCGAGCCGTTCTCGGCGGTGCGGATGCCGACGAGATGGTGACCGCCGGTGCCGAAATGGAAGATCGAGGCGCCGCGGATCTTCTTTTCCTCGAGATACTCGCAGAAGTGCAGATCGCACGGGCATTCCTTGAGGCGCAGGTCCCAGAAGGCGTCCCAGTAATGAAGCATCGGTTCGGTCCTCGCGACAGGAGTCAGAGGTGAGCAGGCGAAAGTCAAGGGAGTGTCACTCCCGGCGAGCGGAGCGAGACGAGGAAAGCGAATCCAGCGTCATGCCCGCACCTGTCGCGGGTATCCACGCCTTCGCTCGATGGACCAAAGACGTGGATGGCCGGCACAAGGCCGGCCATGACGATGCCTGCCTCTCACACCTGCCCCCTCGCCTCCGCCCGCTGCCCCCTGATCTCGCTCACCAGCCGCGCCCCGTCAGGGTGGCGCAGCAGATGGATGCGCCGGTCGTGCAGGGCCTCGAGGCCGGGGCGGTGGCCGACGGTGAGGATGGTGGCGTCCGGCAAGGCGGCGATGATCAGCCGCATCATGGCGGCCTGCCCCGCCTCGTCGAGGGCGGCGGTCGCCTCGTCGAGCACCAGGATGTCGGGCCTGATCAAGATGAGGCGCGCGAAGCACAGGCGCTGGCGCTCGCCGCTCGACAGCTTCTGGTCCCAGCGCTCCTGCGCGTCGAGGCGGCCGGCAAGGCTGCCGAGCCCGACGCGCTGCAGCGCTTCGCGCAGCGCCTCGTCGTCGTGCCGCGCATCGATGGTCGGATAGGTGAGCGCGTCGCGCAGGCTGCCGAGCGGCAGATAGGCCCGCTGCGGCAGGAAGACGACGCTGCGCTCGGCCGGCAACAGCACCTCGCCCCTGCCCCACGGCCACAGGCCGGCGATGGCGCGTACCAGGGTGGACTTGCCGACGCCCGACTCGCCGGTAATCAGCACCTTCTCGCCCGGCGCGATGACCATCGAGGCGTCGGCGATGACCGGATGACCTGAAGGCTGGGCGGCGGTGAGCGCTTCGATGCGGATTGCGCCGTCATGGCTCGCGCCCACGACGATGCCGGCATTGGCGGGAGCGGTGCGCTCGAGCTCGTCGAGGGGACGCACGAGCTCGACGACGCGGCGCACGGACGCGTAGCAGTCGGCGACGCGGTTGTAGTTCTCGACCAGCCAGGCGATGGCCACCTGCACCTGCACGAAGGCGGCGGCGAGCTGGATGACGGCGCCGAGCGTCAATTCGCCGGACAGATATTTTGGCGCGGCGAGCAACAGCGGCACCACCGGCACCAGCGCGCCGGAGCCGTTGGTCACCCAGGTAACGCGGCCGTGCTGCCAGACCACTTGCAGGAAGCGCGCCACAACCGACCCGTAGGTGCGGTCGAGCAGCGCCTGCTCGCTCTTGTCGCCGCGCATCAGCGCCACGGATTTCGGCGTTCTCGCGCAGCCGCATCAGCGAGAAGCGGAAGCGCGCCTCCGCTTCGTTCTTGGCGACGACGCGGGAGACGAGCTTGCGGCCGACCAGCGCCATGATGGTTGAGGCCAGCGCGCCGTACACAAGGGCGGCGATCACCATGTAGGCGGGCACGGCGCCGGCAAGCCCGAGGAAGCCGAGGTCGAGCGCCCCGCCCACCGACCAGAGGATGCCCACGAAGGCGAGCGCGGTGGCGAGCGCATGCAGGAGCCCGATGGCGAAATCGACGATCGGCTCGATGGCCATGCGGGTGTCGTCGGCGATGCGGTATTCGGGGTTGGCGGGCTCGAGGCCGGCGAGGTTGAGCCGATAGTATTTCTGGCGGTCGACCCAGAGCCGCGTCAGCCGGCCGGTCAGCCAGGCGCGCCAACGCACCTGCAAGGTCTCGCGGGTCAGCACGATGAGCACGCCGACCCCGGCCACGATGATGACGAGCCCCCCGAAGGCGACGAGCGCCTCGAGCGCCGTGGCGCCGTCTTTCTTCTCCAAGGCGTCGAAGAACCAGCGCTGCCAGCCGTTCACCGTGACATTGACGCCGATATTCAGGAGCACGAGGGCGCCGAGGCCAATGGTCAGGCCCCAGGCGAGCGGCCACGATCCGCCGGTCCAGAAGCCCCGCGCCAGGCGCGCGAAGGTGCCCGCGACGCTGCGGTCATAAGCGGCAGCTTCGCCGTGGTCGGCATGGTCGCCGGCAGGCGGAACGGATGTGGCCATGAACTCCCCGCCGGGCTGTTCTTGTTCTTGCCGGCCGGGGAGGCTCCCCCGGCGGGCGCCCCCGTGTCAACCGCCGCTTCGGGCCGCCCCCGGGCTAAACCCTGACAACCCAGCGGTGCGGTTTGTGAAGCAGCACACTTCCAGGCTGCGGCACTTGCGGCAAGGTGCCCGGCAGGCGGAAGAGGCGAATGTGAACGCCCGGCGTCGATTTCACGGAGGCGGCCGATGGCCAGCACCGTCGTCGATATTGCGAATGCCCGTAGCGATGAGCGCCTGCCGCCGGGCCCCCCGCCCGTGACGGTCGCCAGTCGAATCCTTGGCGCCAACGCGTTGGCGCAGAGCATCCTGCCAACCATCGGCACGCTGATAAGGAACATCGGCCTGCCGGCCCTGGTGCTCGTGCTGGTGCTCATCAATTTCGGGGCCATCAGCGACGTGTTCGGCGAGCTGCCGAGCATGGCGACACGCATCAAGAGCCTCGAGGGCGCCGGCTTCAAGGCCGAGCTCGTCAGCGCCGAGGTGCTGCGTCCGGTCCTCAAGCGTGAGGAGTTCGCGAACGCGCCGGAAGTCGCCGCCGTCATCAAGCGGCTGGCGCCCGAGCAGTTCGACCGCCTCGCCTTCGCCAATGACGGCACCGAGAGCTGCCTCTACACCGGCACCAAGGCAGGCCAGCTCTACCGCTTCGTCGCCGTCGACCACGAACTCCAGGACCTGAAGCTGGTCGAGCTCAACGACGCGCCGGCCCTTGTGGCCAAGCTCAAGGCCGACGCCTCGCCCGAGGCCGTGAACCGCCGCGCCGCGCTGGGCGACCCCGTACACTGCTACACGATCAAGCAGACGCAGCTCGGCTGGCAGGCGAAATACGCCGTCGTCAAGATCGTCAGCCAGACGTTCAACGGCCGGATCGATCTCAGGTAGGCGCGAGGCGTTGCGACAAGACAGGGGCGGCGCGCTCGCGCCGCTCGTCGTCGACATCTCGAACCGCTGAACGCGCTTCCTTCTCCCATAGGGAGAGGGTTTCCCGCACCACCGCCTCGCTGAAACGCTCATCGCCGAGACGCGACGTGCGCTGGCGCACATGGCCTCGGCCGGCCGGCGGCGACCCCTACGATCCCTCATCCCTGTGTGCGCAAGCGTACGCGCGCCAGGGGGAAGTTGAGGGATAACCAGCCTGGGAAAGCGCCGAAGGTCGGTGCATGGCCCCCCAGGGAACGGCAATGACCAAGGCAACCTGTCTGAAGACTGTGAGCGTGCTGGCTTTTGTCGTCGCCCTCGTGGCGGCCGATAGTGCCATGGCGCAGAGATCCGGCGGCGGCGGCCGGGGCGGCGGAGGCGGTGGCGGCGGCAACAGCCAGCGCTCCAGCGGCCAGCAGTTCAACGCCCAGCGCTTCAACAGCCAGCAGCTCAACACGCAGCGCTTCAACACGCAGCAGTTCAACAGCCAGCGCTCCAACACTCAGCAGCTCGAGGCGCGGCGCTTCAACAATCAGCAGCTCGACAGTCAGCGGTTCACCAATCAGCAGCAGCTCAACGGGCAGCGTTTCAATGGCCAGCAGTTGAACAGCCAGCAGCTGAACAACCAGCAGCGCCTCAACAACGGCAACAACAACAATAACGGCAACGTCGCTAATACCGGCAGCGTCGGCAACAACAACCGCGGCGACAACAACCGTGGCGGAAACAACAACGGCAACGGCAACAACGGCAACATCGGCAACAACAACAACGGCAACAACGGAAACGTTGGCAACAACAACCGCGGCAACGACAACCGCGGCAACGGCAACGTCGGCAACAACAACAACGGCAACAACGGAAACGTTGGCAACAACAACCGCGGCAACGACAACCGCGGCAACGGCAACGCCGGCAACAACAATAACAGCAACAACAACGGCAACGTCGCCAACAACGGCAACGGCAACGGCAACCGCAACAACGGCAACAATGGCGGCCTCGGTAACAACAACGGAAATGGCAACGGCAACGGCGGCATCTTCGGCAACAACCGGAAGAACGACCGCTTCGACCGCTTCTTCGACCGCAAGAACGACGGCAAGTTCGGCCAGTTCAACCCGAGCGACCGCAACACGTGCACCGGCGGCGCCGGCGGCGCCATCGGCGCCTGCGGACGCATCACGCTCCTGAAGGACGAGCCGCGCCGTAACCGCGCCTTCGCGCACTTCAACCGCGCCTTCCTGCTGGAGCGCATCGGCGCCTTCAAGGAGGCGCTCGAGGACTACGATTCGGCCATCGAGCTCGATCCGACCGACATCGACCCCTATGTCAACCGCGCCCGCGTGTGGGCCAAGAAGCAGGACGCGCCCCGCGCCATCGCCGATCTCGACGAGGCGCTGAAGCTCGACCCCAAGAACGTCAACGCGCTGATCCAGCGCGGCAGCCAGTTCGACGCCGAGCGCAACACCGACAAGGCCATCGCCGACTTCGACGCGGCCCTGCAGCTCGACCCCAACTCGGTTGCGGCGCTGAACGAGAAGGCGCAGGCGCTGTTGCGGGCCAACCGCGTCCAGGAGGCGCTGGAGATCATCAACACGGCGCTGGCCATCGACGCCAACGCCGCCAGCGCGCTCGACACGCGCGCCCGCATCTTCGAGGTGCTCGGCCAGCTCGACAACGCCTTTGCGGACGTGAGCAAGGCCGTGGGCATCGACGCTGAGGATCGCGAGATCAACCGCACCTTCGTCGAGATCAAGGCGAAGATCGATCTGGCCAAGGCTGCGGCGAACCCCGCCCTGGTTGCGCCCGTGCTGGCGCCGGTCGGCGAGAAGCGCATCGCGCTCATCATCGGCAACGCCAAATATACCGGCGCGACGCCGCTGAAGAACACCCAGACCGACGCCCTGGCGGTCGCCAAAAAGCTCGCGGCGCTCGGCTTCAGCTCGGTGGAGCTCGGCGACGACCTCAAGCGCGACGACATGAAGGCGGTGCTCGACGGCTTCGCCGAGAAGGCCAAGAATGCCGACTGGGCGGTCATCTACTACGCCGGCCACGGCATGGAGATCGGCGGCAACAACTGGCTGATCCCGGTTGACGCCAAGGTCGCCGAGGGCGCCGACATGGCGAGCCAGGCCATCTCGCTCGATACCGTGATCGCCAGCATCGAGAACGCCAAGAAGCTGCGTCTCGTCATCCTCGACGCCTGCCGCGACAATCCCTTCGGCAGCGCGAACCAGCAGGGCTTCGCCCGCGGCCTCGGCCGCATCGAGCCCGCCGGCGCCACGCTCGTCGCCTACGCGGCCAAGCACGGCCAGGCCGCCTCCGACGGCGAGGGTGCGCACAGCCCCTTCGTGGCGTCGCTCTTGAAGCACATGGACACGCCCGGCCTCGAGATCAACCGGCTGTTCCGCCGCGTCGCCGACGAGGTCTTCAACACGACGAAGACGCAGGAGCCGTTCACCTACGGCCGCCTGCCAGACGAGGACCTCTACCTGAAGCCGGTGAACCCGACCGCCTCGGCGGCCGCCAAGGCCGACGGATCGTTCAAGGTCAGCTCGAACTGATCAGCAGTCGGCCCACGGGCTGAGCAAGGCTCAGCCCTCCATCCGGAAGTGCTTCGACAGCTTGAGCGCCTGGCCCTGGTAGTTCGAAGTGCCGCCCTCGCCGTAGAGCACGTCGGGCGCCCCGGTCATGTCCTCGAAGGCGAGGCGGCCGACCACCTGGCCGTCCTCGAGCACGAACGGCACCTCGTGGCTGCGCACCTCGAGCACGGCGCGGCTGCCGGGATGACCCTGCGGCGCATAGCCGAAACCCGGATCGAAGAAGCCGGCATAGTGGACGCGGAACTCGCCCATCATCGGATCGATGGGCACCATCTCGGCCGCAAGGGTGGGCGGGATGTGCAGGCGCTCCTTCGACACCAGGATGTAGAACTGGTTGGGGTCAAGCACGAGGCGGCGATCCTCGCGGGCGTAGATCGGCTCCCAATAATCGTGCAGCGCATGCGCGCCGACGCGGTCGATGTCGACCACGTCGGTGTAGCGCTGGGCGCGGTAGCCGATGACGCCGTCCGACCCGAGCGGGCCAAGCTCGATGTGCAGCAAGAGGCCGTTGCGCAGCTTCGGCTCGCCGTCGACCAGCGGCGTCTGCGCGTGCAGGCCGCCAAGGCGCTTGTCCTTGATCTTGAACTCGCCGTGCTCGGATTGCTGCGAGTTGCGGCGGCGGAAGCGCAGCTGATTGAGGCGCGAGCCCTTGTGCACCTTGATGCTGAAGCTCGAGGGTGAGATCTCGGCGTAGAGGCGCCCGACATAGCCGCTCGCCACGTGGTCGAACACCTCGCTGCGGTCGGTGATCAGCCGTGTGAACACGTCGAGCCGGCCGGTCGAGCTTTTCGGATTGGCGATGGCCGAGATGTTGTCGGGCAGCTCCTCGATGTGCTCGATGAGCTCGACCACATAGACGCAGCCGCGCTCCAGCACCGCGCCGTCGGCGAGCGAGAGCACGTCGCCGCTCAGTTCCGCGAGCTGCTCCTCGACCGTCTTGGCGCGGCCCGGCAGGAAGCTGGCGCGCACCCGATAGGCCTTGTCGCCGAGCCGCAGGTCGACGCTGGCCGGCTGGAGCTGGCTCTCCTCGAGATCGACGGTGGCGCGCAGGATGCCGCGGTGGAGGAGGTTGCGGATCTCCTGCCGCGGCAGGATGCCGGCGGGACCATCGAGGCGCAACGCCTGCTGGCGGCGCCGGCCGGCGAGGTCGGCATCCGCCTCAATCGGCTTCTGCGCATCGAGCTTTTCGGCTCGCCCCGGCATACGGCCTCCCTGTCTCGCTCCTAGGTATTGTGGATGCACAGCCGCGGCAACCGCAAAGGTCGCGCTGTTCACACCCGGTGAGCGAACGCCCCGAAAACGGCGCGCAGGCTTGCCGGGGCCGTGCAACCGCCGTACGACGGCATTCGGCGCATGATCTTGTCCGAAAATCGCGAACACTTTTCGGGATCACGCGCCAGCGGCGCCAACCGGAGCCAGGCCATGTACAAGGCCGTGACCCGCGGCATCCAGGTCACCGTGCGTCCCGAATTCCTCGAGCAGGAATCGACGCCGCGGCAGGGCCGATTCTTCTGGGCCTACACGGTGGAGATCGCCAATCTCGGTATGGAGACGGTGCAGCTCAAGACGCGCCATTGGCGCATCGTCGACGGCGACGGCAAGCTGCAGGAGGTGCGCGGCGCCGGCGTCGTCGGCGAGGAGCCGGTGCTGAAACCCGGCGAGACCTTCACCTATACGAGCGGCTGCCCGCTGGCGACGCCGCACGGCTCGATGAGCGGCGAATACCACATGCACACGCAGGACGGCGAAAGCTTCCCGGTGACCATCCCGGCCTTCCCGCTCGACAGCCCGCACGCCAAGCGGGTGGTGCACTAGCGAGCGGATCGCCCGGCTATTCGTCCGTGCCGGCCAGCTCCGCTTCGACAGCCTTGGGGTCGAGCACGTATTGGCGCGAGCAGAATTCGCAGGTGATGCCGATGCGGCCGTCGTCGCCCACCATGTCGCGGCGCTCCTCGGCCGAGAAGCGCTTCATCATGGCCATGATGCGCTCCGACGAGCAGCGGCAGGCCTCGCGCACGTTCTGGGCGTCGAAGACGCGCACCCCGCGCTCGTGGAAGAGGCGGTAGAGCAGCCCCTCGCTGGTAAGGTGCGGGTCGAGCAGCTCGTGGTCCTCGGTGGTCTCGGCGAGAAGCCGCGCCTCGGTCCAGGCGTCGTCCTCGGGCACAACCTTGGTGACGTGGCCTTCCGGCGCGTCGCCGGGCGGCAGGTCGGCCTGGCGCATGCGCTCAGGCGAGCGCGGCAGGAACTGCACCATGAGGCCGCCGGCCCGGAAGGCGTGCCCGCCCTCGCCGCCGGTCAGCTCCTCGCCGACCGCAAGCCGCACACGGGTCGGGATCTGTTCGGACTGGCGGAAATATTGATGCGCCGCGTCCTCGAAATTTTTGCCCTCCAGCGCCACGACGCCCTGGTAGCGGCTCTGGTCGCGGCCACGGTCGACGGTCAGCGCGAGATGGCCGCGCCCGAGCAGGGCGCCGGTCTCCGGCGCCTTGCCGCCGGTGGCATCCACCACCTCCTTGACGCGCGCCTCGTCGAAGCGGGCGCAGGCGCGCACCCGGTCGGGACTGTCGAAATCGACGACGATCATGTCGACCGGACCGTCGGAGCGTGTCTGCAGCTGGAAGCGGCCCTCCATCTTCAGCGACGAGCCGAGCAGCACGGTGAGCGCGGTGGCCTCGCCGACCACCCGCGAGACGGACGGCGGATAGGCGTGGCGGGCAAGGATGGTGTCGAGCGCCCGGCCGAGGCGAACGACGCGGCCGCGCACGTCGAGACCCTCGATGGCGAAGGGCAGAACGCGGTCGTCGCCCTCGTGGCGCTCCGGGTCCGCCATCGCCGTCACCTCTCGATGGCGCCCAGGCACCAGGCGAGGATGCCCTTCTGCGCGTGCAGCCGGTTCTCGGCCTCGTCGAAGACCACCGACTGGTCGCCGTCCATCACCTCGTCGGTGACCTCCTCGCCGCGATGCGCCGGCAGGCAGTGCATGAAAATAGCGTCGGGTCGGGCGGCCTTCATGAGCTTGCCGTTGACCTGGTAGCGCTTCAGGAGATTGTGACGCCGGCCCTCGTCCTCGTCGCCCATCGACACCCAGCAATCGGTGACGACGGCGCTGGCGCCCTCGACCGCCTCGTAAGGATCGCCGGTGAGCGACAGGGAGGCGCCCTGCTGCTTGGCCCAGGCAACGAGGTCCTTGCGCGGCTTCAGCTCCGGCGGCGTCGCCACCGCGAGCTCGAAATCGAGACGGGCAGCCGCATGCACCCAAGAGGCCAGCACGTTGTTGGCGTCGCCGGTCCACGCCACCTTGTGGCCCTTGATGGGGCCGCGATGCTCCTCGAAGGTCATCACGTCGGCCATGATCTGGCAGGGATGCGACAGCTTGGTGAGGCCGTTGATGACAGGAACGGTCGCGTGGCGGGCGAGTTCCAGCATGGCCGCGTGGTCGAGGATGCGGATCATGATGGCGTCGACATAGCGCGACATGACGCGCGCCGTGTCGGCGATGGATTCGCCGCGGCCGAGCTGCATCTCCTGGCCGGTGAGCATCAGGGCCTCGCCGCCGAGCTCGCGCATGGCCACGTCGAAGGAGACGCGGGTGCGCGTCGAGGGCTTGTCGAAGATCATGGCGAGCGTCTTGCCGGCGAGCGGCTGCCGGCGCGGCACCTCACCCTTGCGGCGTTGCGCCTTGAGCGAGGCGCTCGCCTTGATGAGGCGCCTCAGCTCGTTGCCGCTGAAGTCGGCAATGTCGAGAAAGTGGCGGGTGGCACCGTTCATTCGGCGGCTCCGCGCTGGGCCGTCTGCAAGCCGGCCTCGAGCCTCGTTGCCGCCGCATCGATACGCCGCACCGCGAGGCCGATCTCCTCCTCGCTCACCGTCAAGGGCGGCAGCACGCGGGCGACGTTGTCGCCGGCGCTGATGAGCAGCAGCTTCTCGGCCCGTGCCGCATCGACGAAGTCGTTGTTGGAGACGTTGAGGCGCAGGCCGAGCATCAGGCCTTCGCCGCGCACTTCCGCGACGACCGAAGGATGGCGGTCCCTGATCTCGGCAAGGCGCTGCTTCAGCAAGAGGCCCATCTTGGCGACCCGCTCGAGGAAGCCGTCGGCCAGGATCACGTCGAGGACGGCGTTGCCCACCGCCATGGCAAGCGGGTTGCCCCCGAAGGTGGAGCCGTGGGTGCCGGCCGTCATGCCCTTGGCGGCCTTCTCGGTGGCAAGGCAGGCGCCCATCGGGAAGCCGCCGCCGATGCCCTTGGCGATGCCCATGATGTCGGGCGTGATGCCGGCCCATTCGTGGGCGAAGAACTTTCCGGTGCGGCCGATGCCGCTCTGCACCTCGTCGAGGACGAGCAGCAGGCCGCGCTCGTCGCAGAGCTTGCGCAAGGCGCGCAGCCGCTCATTGGTCACGACGCGGATGCCGCCCTCGCCCATGATCGGCTCGATGAGGATGGCGGCGGTCGCCGGCCCGATGGCGGCTTTCAGGGCCGCGTCGTCGTTGAACGGCACCTGGTCGAAGCCCTCGACCTTGGGGCCGAAGCCTTCCAGGTATTTCGCCTGGCCGCCCGCCGCGATCATGGCGAGGGTGCGGCCGTGGAAGGCGCCCTCGAAGGTGACGATGCGGAAGCGCTCCGGCGCCCCGCTCACGGCGTGGTACTTGCGCGCCATCTTGACCGAGCACTCCATCGCCTCGGCACCCGAATTGGTGAAGAAGACGGTGTCGGCGAAGGTCGCATCGGTCAGGCGCTTGGCCAGCCGCTCGCCCTCCGGGATGCGGTAGAGGTTGGAGGTGTGCCAGAGCTTGGCGGCCTGCTCGGTGAGCGCCTTGACCAGATGCGGATGGGCATGGCCCAGCACATTGACCGCGATGCCGCCGCCGAAATCGAGATATCGCTCGCCGTCGCGCGCTGTCAGCCATGCCCCCTCGCCTCTCTCGAACTCGACTTCGGCACGCGCATAGGTCGGCAGGACGGGCGTGATCACGGCTCTTAACTCCCTGAAGGCAATTTAAATTTTTCGAAGATGCGAAATTCCCCGAAAATAAAAGTGCCGCCCGGCGGGGCGGCACTCGCACGATCTTAGATGGGGCCGGCCCTCTGTCAATTCAAAGTGACTGATACGGGCGATCGACGGCCTCCGACTCGATTTGGTCACGATCTTGGGGAAAACGATCCCAGAAGGGGCCGGACTTTTGCGGCAGAGTCACGCGATCTTGTAGTCTCCACTTCGTCGACTACGACATCTTGCGGCGGACTTACTTTCGGTGGTTCCAGGGCGTTTGCGGCAGTGCAACGGACGTTGCGCGCGAACCCTGCGGGATTCCGACAAGGGCCTCCGGCGGCGGCGGAGAGGCAAAAATGAGCGACATGAGCAGCATCAGTTGGACAGAAGACAGGGTTGAGCTTCTGAAGAAGCTTTGGGCGGACGGTCTGAGCGCCAGCCAGATCGCCGCCGAGATGGGGGGCGTGACGCGCAACGCGGTGATCGGCAAGGTGCACCGGCTCGGCCTTTCTGGCCGCGCCAAGTCGCCTTCGACCGGGGCGCCGCGCCCGCGCAAGCCCTCGACCCGGGCGCCTTCCCATCCCCTTGGGGCGCGCCATCACCACGCGGTGAGGGGCAACACGGCGCTGGCGCCGGCCTACCGGCCCGACATCGACCCGTTCGCGGTCGTCATGCCGGTGGCGCGCGAGGACGTGGTGGTGCCGATGTCGGAGCGGGTCACCATCACCGAGCTGCGCGAGGCCATGTGCCGCTGGCCGCTCGGCGACCCGACGACGCCGGAATTCCGCTTCTGCGGCGCCAAGTCGGACATCGGCACGCCCTATTGCCTCTACCATGGCCGCATCGCCTATCAGCCGGCGACGGACCGCCGGCGGGACCGCAGGTTCGGCGGGCGCTAGAGCGCGATGCGATTGAGAGCAATCGCACGCGCGCTCTAGATTCCTGACTTTGTGCACGATCTCATCCGAAAACCGCGCACACTTTTCGGGATCATGCACGTCGGACATCAGAGGACGGACGACAGATGCCGGACGGGGTCAGTCCCCGTCGGCCACAACTGATCTGTCGTCCGTCATCCGTCGTCCGTCATCGGACTTGCCGAACCTCTCGTCGAAGGCATAGCCGGCGCTGCGCACGGTGCGGATGGGATCTGCTTCGCCCGACGCATTGATGGCCTTGCGCAGCCGCCCGACATGCACATCGACGGTGCGCTCGTCGATGTAGATGTCGCGGCCCCAGACGCTATCGAGCAATTGCGTGCGCGAATAGACGCGCCCCGGCGTCTGCATCAGGAACTCGAGCAGGCGGAATTCGGTGGGCCCGAGGGCAAGCTCACGCTCGGCGCGGCGCACGCGCTTGGTGACGCGATCGAGTTCGATATCGCCGGCCGACAGCAGCTCGGCCACGTGGCCCGGCTTGGTGCGCCTGAGCAGGGCACGCACGCGCGCCAGGAGCTCGGGCACCGAGAAGGGCTTGACCACGTAGTCGTCGGCCCCGGTGGCGAGGCCGCGCACCCGCTCGGCCTCCTCGCCGCGCGCCGTCAGCATGATGACCGGCAATTGCTCGGTCTCGCGGCGCTGCTTGAGACGCCGGCACAGCTCGATGCCGGAGACGCCGGGCAGCATCCAGTCGAGCAGCACGAGGTCGGGGGTCTGCTGGCGCAGCATCAGCTCCGCCTCGTCGCCGCTCGAGACGTTGTCGACCGCATAGCCCTCGGCCTCGAGGTTGTAGCGCAAGAGCAGGCTCAGCGCTTCCTCGTCCTCGACGATGAGTATGCGGGCGTTCATGGCCTCACGTGCCTATTGCGGCGTCGAGCGTCGTGAAGCTCGACGTATCGTTCTTCGGCCGCTCGGTCAGCATCATGCCGGTGACCAGGTAGTGCACGGTCTCGCCGATATTGGTGGTGTGATCGCCGATGCGCTCGATATTCTTGGCGCAGAACAAGAGATGCGTGCAGAAGCTGATGTTGCGCGGGTCCTCCATCATGTAGGTCAAGAGCTCGCGGAACAGCGACGTATAGAGCGCATCGATCTCGCCGTCACGCTGCCAGACGTTCGAGCGCCTGCTCGTCGTCGCGCGCCAGATAGGCGTCGAGCACGTCCTTGAGCTGACGGCCCGCCAGCTCCGCCATGTGCTCGGCGCCGACGAAGTACTTCTGGGCGGTGAGCTGGCTCGAAATGGCGACGGCACGCTTGGCGATGTTCTTGGCCAGGTCGCCGACACGCTCGATGTCGCCGGCCACCCGAATGGCCGAGATGATCTCGCGCAAGTCGACCGCCATCGGCTGGCGCTTGGCGATGGTGAGGATGGCGTGTTCCTCGATTTCGTGCTGCAAGGCATCGAGCCGCGCGTCGGAGCCGATCACCGCCTGGGCCAGCGTCGTGTCGTGCCGGACGAGTGCGCGGGTCGCCTCCGCCAGCATCTTCTCGGCAATGCCGCCCATCTCCGCCACCTTGTGGCGCAGTGCTCCAAGTTCGGCATCGAACGCAGAGACCGTGTGCTCTGACATGTTGTTTTTCCTGCCTTGCGCCAAGCTCAGCCGAAGCGGCCCGTGATGTAGTCGAGGGTACGCTTGTCCTTCGGGGAGGTGAACATCTCCTCGGTCGACCCCTCCTCGATCAGCTTGCCGAGATGGAAGAAGGCGGTGCGTTGCGAGACGCGCGCCGCCTGCTGCATGGAATGGGTGACGATGACAATGGTGAAATTGTTGCGCAGCTCGTCGATCAGCTCCTCGATCTTCGCGGTGGCGATGGGATCGAGCGCCGAGCACGGCTCATCCATGAGGATGATCTCCGGGCTGACCGCGATGGCGCGGGCGATGCACAGGCGCTGCTGCTGGCCGCCGGAAAGCCCCGTCCCCGGCTCCGAAAGACGGCTCTTCACTTCCTCGAAAAGGCCGGCCTTGCGCAGGCTCGTCTCGACGATCTCGTCGAACTCCGCCCGCGTGCTCGCCAAGCCGTGGATGCGCGCGCCATAGGCGACGTTCTCGTAGATGGATTTCGGAAACGGGTTCGGCTTCTGGAACACCATGCCGACGCGCGCTCTGAGCTGCACCACATCGAGGCCAGGGGCATAGATGTCCTGCTCGTCGATCTCGATGCGCCCGTCAAAGCGGGCGATGGGGATCGAGTTGTTCATGCGGTTGATGGCGCGCAGAAATGTCGACTTGCCGCAGCCGGACGGGCCGATGAACGCCATCACCGATTTCTCGGGAATGTCGGTCGACACGTCGAAAAGCGCCTGCTTCTCGCCGTAGAAGACATTGACGCCGCGCGCCACGATCTTGGTGCGCGCCTTGCGGTCGGCTGCGCCGGAAGGTGCTGCGCCGGAAGGTGCTGCGCCGGAAGGTGCAGCGGCGGAAGGTGCGGAGGCTGGCACAGCCATCTGGACGCTCGGGATGCTCGACATCTCAACCATAGCCCTTTCAGCTTTCACGGACCCCTACCAACGGCGCTCAAAACGTCGCCGAAGCAGGATTGCCACCCCGTTCATGACGAACAAGAACAACAGCAGCACGACGATGGCGCCGGCCGTCTTGGCCTGGAAGCCGGCCTCCGGCAGGTCCGACCAGAGGTAAATCTGCACCGGCAGCACCGTTGCGGCCTCGGTGATCGAGGCGGGTACGTCGACGATGAAGGCCACCATGCCGATCAGCAAGAGCGGCGCGGTCTCGCCCAGCGCGTGCGCCATGCCGAGGATGGTGCCGGTCATGATGCCGGGCATGGCAAGCGGCAGGACGTGGTGAAACACGACCTGTTGCGGCGAAGCCCCGACACCGAGAGCCGCCTCGCGGATGGACGGCGGCACGGCGCTCAGCGCCGCGCGGCTGGCGATGATGATGGTCGGCAGGACAAGCAGCGCCAGCACCAGCCCGCCGACCAACGGCGCCGAGCGCGGCATGCCGAAGAAGCTGAGGAACACCGCAAGACCCAGCAGGCCGAACACGATGGAGGGGACGGCCGCCAGGTTGTTGACGTTCACCTCGATCAGATCGGTGAAGCGGTTCTTGGGGGCGAATTCCTGCAGGTAGATGGCGGCCGCGACCCCGGTGGGCAGGCACAGCGCAAGCGTCACCAGCATGGTGAGGGCCGAGCCGACGAGGGCGCCAAGCAATCCCGCCTGCTCGGATTCGCGGCTGTCGCCGGAGGTGAAGAATCGCCAGGCGAAGCCCCGCTCCACCAGGCTCTTCTCCCTGAGCTTCTCGATCCAGGCGATCTGCTGATCGCCGAGGCGGCGGTCGGCTTCCGGCTGCACGATGGTCACGACCCGCCAGCCGCCGGGCGCCGCCCCGCCGGTGCCGCTCAAGGCTGACAGCACGGTGCCGCTCGCCTGCGCGCCGCTGATCGAGGTAAGCTTCACCACGCCGCCGTTGATGGCGATCAGCTTCGAGGGCGCGTTCGCATCGAGCCTCTCGGCGGCTCCCGCCGCCTTGGCGCGCGCCTCGAGCTCGTTGGCACGCGCCAGGTTCTCATCGGCGCTGGCCTGCAGCGCCGCGCGATCGGAGGCGACGACCGCGGCAATGGCAAAGCGCGACAACCGCTCGGCTTCGCGGCGGTACTTTTGCGAGGCCGCGGCGAGCGCCTTCTTCACGTCTGCAAGGTCGGTCGCGAAGTCGTCGGCCGAGGATCTTATCTCGACGTTGCCGGCCGTCCCGCTGACCGTTGCCGCGCCGCGCCCCTTGCGCTCGCCGCGGTCGGCGATCAGGCCCTTGAGGTAGAGATCGACGGTGTCGTCGAGCAGGAACGGCAGGGTAACCGGCTTTCCGATGAGGCTCGGATCGTCGATGATGCGTTTGCGCAAGGCGTCGGAGGCGCCGCTCGACAGGATGTCGCCGAAGAGCTTGCGGCGCGTGCCACGATCGCTCACTTCGGGGAACAGCTCCTGCAAGGCGGCACGTACCGCGGCGGAGTAGTCGCCGCCGACCAGCGATGCCCGGTCGAGCTTACCGTCGGTCGAGACCTGTTCGAGCGTCGCCGTCACCGTGAGCACGACGCGGTGCTCGATGAATGCCGGCCAAGCCTTGAGGACGATGTCGGTGAGCAGGAGAACGAGGGCAAGCGCGGCGAGGCCGAGCGCGCCGAGCCCATAGAGCTTGAAGCGCGCCTCGGCGCGATAGCGTCGGCGAATGCGCGCGCTCGCTTCCTCCGAGGAGAAATCGACGGTGCGCGCGAAGCTGGCGGGGCCGGCGATGTCAGTCATATTGCTCTCGGTATCTGCGCACGACACGAAGCGCGATGACGTTCAGGGTCAGCGTAAAGAAAAACAGGACGAAGCCCAGCGCGAAGGCCGACAGCGTCTTGGCGCTGTCGAATTCCTGGTCGCCGACCAGCAGCGTCTTGATCTGCACCGTCACCGTCGTAACGGCTTCGAGAGGGTTGAAGGTCAAATTGCCGGCGAGGCCCGCCGCCATGACGACGATCATCGTCTCGCCGACGGCCCGCGAAATGGCCAGCATCATGGCCGACACGATGCCCGGAAGGGCGGCGGGCAGGACGACGCGCTTGATCGTCTCCGAATGCGTCGCGCCCATGGCGTAGGATCCGTCACGCAGCGCCTGCGGCACCGCGGTGATGACATCGTCCGACAGCGACGAGACGAACGGGATGATCATGATGCCCATGACGAGACCCGCCGCCAGCGCGCTTTCGGACGCCACGGGGAGACCCGCCGCCTCGCCGATCCACTTTATCGTCGGCGCGACCGAGAGGGCGGCGAAAAAGCCGAACACCACGGTCGGGATGCCGGCAAGCACCTCGAGCAGCGGCTTGGCGAAGGAGCGGAAGCGGCGGCTCGCATATTCCGACATGTAGATGGCCGCGAACAATCCGACGGGACCGGCAACCAGCATGGCGATGAGGGTGATGAGCGCGGTGCCGACGAACAGCGGCACCGCGCCGAAGCTTCCGGACTGCCCGACCTGATCCGTCCGGATGGCGGTCTGCGGAGACCATTGCAGGCCGAACAGGAAATCGTACCAGGGATAAAGCTGCACGAAACGCAGCGTCTCGAACAGCACCGACAGCACGATACCGATGGTCGTCATCACGGCGATGGCCGAGCAGGCGATCAGCAGAATCTGGGTGATGCTCTCGAACTCGTTGCGGGCGCGGAAGCTCGCAGACAGCTGCCGGCGGCCCCACAGGAAACCGGCAGCGGCCGCGACGAGGCCGAACAGGAACAGGCCGACTGCATTGAATTTCTGTGCCGCCGCGTAGGCGGCGCCCGCCCTGGCAAGGCCGGGGCTCGCCTCGCCGGCAAATTGCCCGAGCGCCACGAGGCGCGCCTCCCTGAATCGGGCGTCGTGCTCGAGGTTGGTCTTGGGTTGCAGTTCCGCAGGCAGCGCCGCGATGGCGCGCGATTCAAGATAGCGCGGCGCGATCGCCGTCCAGGCAAAGAGCACGGCCAGCATCGGCAGGACGCACAGCGAGGCGACGAGGAGGCCGTGATAGGCGGGCCGGGAATGGAGCTTGGCGCCACTGGCCGTCATGGCCTTGCCGCGAAACCGGCCATAGAGGTAGGCGGCACCCCCGACGACGGCAGTCATGAAGACGAACAGGAGGATCATGCTTGACCGCCGGTGCGGGCGCGAGGAACGCAGGTAGACGTACGGGCGCGACCGAAGTCGCGCCCGACGATAGCGCGGATCAGTTGCTCACCGTGTCGGCGGCCAGCGGTCGCTGGGCCTTCACCGCGTCCCTGACCTTGGCGAGTTCGGCCTTCGGCAACGCGACGAGGCCCTTGCGGGCCAGATACCCGTCCTCGCCGAGCGCCTTGTCCGACGTATATTCGGCGATGAACTTGTCGATGCCCGGCACGACGCCGATATGCTGCTTCTTGAAATAGACGAAGAGCGGCCGCGCCACCTTGTACGCGCCGGACGCGATGGCGTCGTAGTCCGGGGCGGCGCCGTCGACGACCGCGCCCTTGATCTTCGCCGCATTCTCCTCGAGGAACGAGAAGCCGAAGACGCCAACCGCCTTCGGGTTGGCGACGAGCTTCTGGACAATGAGGTTGTCGTTCTCGCCGGCGTCGACCCACGCGCCGTCCTCGCGGATCGACTTCCAGGCCTTGTCGAAAGCCTTGGCGTCGGCGGTGCGGAGCGTGGCGAGGGCCGGCACCTTCTTGGCGCCCTCTTCCATCACGAGCTCCAGGAAGCTGTCGCGGGTGCCCGAGGTCGGGGGTGGGCCGAGCACCTCGATCTTCTGGTCCGGCAACGACTTGTCGATGTCCGACCAGTTCTTGTGCGGGTTCGGGACGAGCTTGCCGTCCGGACCCGGAATGTCCTTGGCCAGCGCAAGGAAGACCTGCTGCTTGCTGAGCTTGAGGTCCGGCCCCGCCTTCGAGTTGGCGATGGTGAGACCGTCGAAGCCGATCTTCAATTCGACGATGTCCTTGACGCCGTTCTTCTGGCAGTCGTCGTATTCGGACTTCTTGATCGCCCGCGACGCGTTGGTGGCGTCGGGGTGCTCGACGCCGACGCCGGCGCAGAACAGCTTCATGCCGCCGCCCGTGCCGGTCGACTCGACGACCGGGGCCTTGCCGGCCCCCGAGCGGCCGAACTGCTCGGCAACGGCGGTGGTGAACGGATAGACGGTCGAGGATCCGACGACGCGGATCTGATCGCGGGCCTCAGCGGAGGCGGCCACAAAGACGCCCGCCAGGGCGAGCGATGTCACCCCTAAATTCCTGAATTTCACAGCTTTCTCCCTGTTCGACAACGCCGGCCCCGTCCCGGGCCAACGTCAGGTGCAGAGCTTTTCTGGACGCCGTCTCGCTAAGCCCTGCCGCCCACTGTCTCTATGACGGTTGGATGACACTTCCATGACACCGCCGGCCGACCCCAAGCCTGTGGACAAGTTGGAGTGGTGCCCTTGCCCGCAATTTCGAAAAAGGCATTCCGAGTTGCAGAAAGTGTCTGGTTTTCCGGCATAGCTTGTGTTGCCGTGGCGCCGCACTGCCACTCATTGCGGCATTGTCGCACTCGAACCGTCTAGGCACGAATTGGTTAACCTCGTAGCTTTTGCTCTCCGAGGAGCCTTCCGTGAACAAGTTCAGGCATGTTGTCGGGCCACGCCCGAGCGACAGTTACGAGCGCATTTTGCGATCTCACAACAAGGCCGCAAAGCGGCTCGTTGAAGAGCTTCGTCGGCGCTATTTCGACGTTGACGGCAAGTCCGTTTTGGAGGTCACTGACCTCGTGATGCGGGGCGAACTGACCAAGCGCGCCAGCCGTCCGCGGGCCCCCTAACGCGAGTTCGGGACCGGGCGCCTCGGCCCGGCGCGACGCTGTGATCCCCTTGCCGCCTGACGCGTGAACGCACGCCAGCGTCTGGAAGAACAATATCCTCTGTAGGCTTGACAACCTATCTTCGTTGTCCTATCGTCAACATACCCGGTCCCCGGAAGGGCGCGCAAGGCCTTGCGAGCCAAGTGTGGGTGACCGCAGAGAGACGGACCCACGGTGACGCGTGGCGATGTCTCGATGGCTTTGCGCTGGTGGTGTCTTGATTGCGCATGATCTGATCCGAAAACCGCTTACACTTTTCGGGATCATGCGCACGGGACACGCCAGTGCGGGTTGGGCGGTGGCCTCAGCCTCGGTGCGCAGACCGGGGAAGGGGCGGCCAAAGGCGCTTACGGATCGACCCGGCCCTCTGTCGGGAGAAGCGGCACGTCAACGCCGTGGACGGTTGCGGGAGGCAACGCGCGATCTCGTCAAGCGTGCTGGCCACAAAACACCGTGCGCGGGAGGTCCGGGCCGACAAAGCGTTGGCCGGCACCTCTCTTGTGACTGAACGTTCACCGAGCGCTCGCGCCGGCTGGCGCCGAAGGCTCGGACCTCCCGCGTGGGCCCTTCCTGAATTTTGGGCCGCACCGCTCCCAGGCTTCGGGTCCTTCGGGATCGCGGAAACGAGGACGTGCGCGCGACTTCCTTCACCCTCCCCTTGAGGGGGAGGGTCGATCGCAGCGAGCGAAGCGAAGGAGCATCGGGGTGGGGTGAGAAACGAGATCTGTTTCGGTGATCACCCCACCCCGGCTCGAATGCTTCGCATTCTCGCCGACCCTCCCCCAGGCAAGTCGGGCCTGCCCGACTTGCCCATTGTTGTGCCGATGTCGGCTCTGCCGACATCGGATGGGGAGGGTGGCGCGCGTGGCTACCCACGCCGCTTCGGCCGGGATGACAGTGAGTGCGCGGACGCTCTATGGCGATCCATCCGAGGTCACCAGCGGAAACGCAACCCGAAAGGTCGCGCCCTGCCCCATCTGGCTGTCGATCGACAGGCGCCCCCGATGGCGGTTGACGATGTGCTTGACGATGGCGAGGCCGAGGCCGGTGCCGCCTTTCTGGCGGCTCGTCGACACGTCGACCCGGTAGAAGCGTTCGGTGAGCCGCGGGACATGCTCGGGGGCGATGCCCGGCCCATAGTCGCGCACGGCGACCTGCACCTCGCCGCCGCGCCCGCCTGCCGCCTGCCGTTCGACAACGACGTCGACGCGGCCGCCGGACTGCCCGTACTTGACGGCGTTCTCGATGAGGTTCTCGAACACACGCAGCAATTCGTCGCGCTCGCCCTTGACGGGCAGCGGGCCTTTATCGCCCGAGATGGCAATGGCGACGTTGTTGTCGACAGCGAGGGGACTGAGCGTCTCGGCGATGTGCTGCACGATGGGCAGGAGATCGATGACGGTTTCCGGCTGCACGTGTGCGCTGAGCTCGATGCGCGACAGCGACAGGAGATCGTCGATCAGCCGCGCCATGCGTCCGGCCTGCTCGCGCATGACGCCGAGGAAGCGCTCGCGGGCCGGCGCATCGTTGCGTGCCGACCCTTGCAGCGTGTCGATGAACCCGACAACGGAGGCGAGCGGCGTGCGCAGCTCGTGGCTGGCATTGGCGACGAAATCGACGCGCATGTGCTCGAGCCGCCGCGCCTCCGTCAGATCGGCCAAGTGCAGCATGGCGGCCAGCGTCTCGCCGCCCTCGCCGGGCAGCGGCACGATGGTGACGGCGAACACCCGCTCGACGGGCACGCGCTCGACGAGCTCGACCGACTGGGCGACGTTGCCGGTGAGGGCCTGGTCGAGCCCCCCCAGCACGTCCGGGGCCCGCAAGGCGTAGGAGAGCGGCTCGCCCTTGCGCAGCCCCGGATAGAGCCCCATGGCGGCGCGGCTCATATGCGTCACCTCGCCCTTGCGGCCGACGACAATGACCGGGTCGGGCAGCAGCGCCACGACGGTCTCAAGCAGCGAGGCCGCCGGCGCGGCGCGCGCCTCCTCGGCGACGCTGACGATGCCCGGGCGCACGTTGCGGAAGAAGAACGCGGTCAGCCCCAAGGCAGCGGCAGCTGCCGCGATGATCCACACCGTGAGGGATCCGGTGGCCAGCGCCGCCAAGACGAAGCACCCGCCGGTCAGCGCGGCGGCCTTCAGCGCGGTGGCGCGCGTCGTCGGCGTGTCGCTGGGAGGTTGCCGTGGCCTGACGGATGGATCGGCTGCCGACAAACAGGAGCTCCAAATACCGCCCCGGATGTAGGCGTTTGGACCACCTCTGTCACGGGTCGAGCGTTTCCTGGTGGATGGCTTTGTTGATAAGCGTTGAGCGCCGCAAGTGGAGCGTGAGAGATGGCCAAAGCGAAAAGCCGCGAATCCGGCGCAACCTCGACCGGAAGGAAAACGGCCTTCGTCATTGAGCGGAAGGATCTACCGCCGGCGATCGAGGCGGCCGCCATGCGCAGCGGCGGCTATCCCTACGACAAGAAAATGAAGCGAAAGCAATACGAGGAAGAGCTCGAAAAGCTGCAAATCGAGCTGCTCAAGCTGCAATCGTGGGCCAAGGACAAGGGCGAGCGCATCGTCATCGTGTTCGAAGGGCGCGACGGGGCCGGCAAGGGCGGCACCATCCATCGCTTCACCCAGCACCTCAACCCGCGCGGCGCGCGGGTCGTGGCGCTGACCAAGCCGTCGGACGAGGAGCAGGGGCAATGGTATTTTCAGCGCTACTTGGCCGAACTGCCGACGCGAGGCGAGATAACCCTATTCGACCGTTCCTGGTACAACCGCGCGGGGGTCGAGCGCGTCATGGGGTTCGCAACCAAGGAGCAGGTTCGCCAGTTCCTCAAGGAGACGCCCGCGGTGGAGAAGATGCTGGTCCGCGACGGCATCTGGCTGGTGAAGCTCTTCCTCTCCATCGGACGCGAGATGCAGATGAAGCGCCTGCACGCCCGCCATCACGATCCGCTGAAACGCTGGAAGCTCTCGCCCATCGACTTCGAAGCCGTGGCGCGCTGGAAGGACTATTCCCAGGCGATCGACGAGATGATCGAGCAAACGTCCACCGAGGTCGCGCCGTGGACCATCGTGCGCGCCAATGACAAGTTCCGGGCGCGGCTCAACGCCATCCGCCTCGTCCTCGACCGGATGCCGTATGCGGGAAAAAGCAAGGCGGCGATAGGCGAGATCGACCGGCGGGTCGTGCTCGATGCCAAGTCGTATCTCAAACGCGGCGGCGAGGATTGAAGCCTCACGGCTCCTCGCATGGCCGGCGCGCCGCCTCAGCGGCGGAACTCGCTCTTCTTTGCGGGACAATTCTTCGTCGTGCTGCGATCAGGCGCCTTCGAGGCGGGGTTTGGCGGCTGCACCACGGGCTGGATTTGAGGCAGGAGCTGGATGGGGCCGAACGGAGAGGCGCCCGACGGTCCCGGGGGCCGACGGACTTGGCCGAGACATGTCAGCCGCTGCTGCAAATCCGCGATGCGCCGGCATTGCTCGGCGGTCATGTTTTGGTACTGGGCCGACGCCGGCAGGACGAAGGCGATGGCCGCCAGGACGACAATCAACAGACGCATGGAAGGGTTGTCGCGGACTTCGGCCTATTCGGCAAGCTTGCGGCGGATGGCGCCCACAATATCCGAGAAATCGTCCGTCCAGGTGCGGACATCGTGACGCGGCGCGAGCAACCGCCAACCCTCCGCCTCGCCGAGCTTCTCGAGCTCGGTGTCGGGGCGCGCCACGACGACGATCTCGGCGCGAGCGCGGAGCGTACGCGGCGTATCAACGTCGTTGCCATCGCGCTTGACCCTGGCGACGAGGCCATTGGCGGCGGCCGAAGCCGCAACCACGCTCGCCAGCTCGATATGCCGGTTGGAGATGTTGAAGGCAACGGCACCATGCGGGGCGAGCTTGGCGGCGTAGAGCGCCACGGCTTCGCGGGTCAGGAGATGCACTGGAACGACGTCCGACGTGAAGGCGTCCAGCAGGATCATGTCGAAGCCCGGCTCGGCATCGGCGAGAGTCAGCCGGGCGTCGCCGACCACGATGGGGGCGTCCTTGGCGCACAGCGCGATCGAACGAAACAGGCTGCGGTCGGTGGCGAGCCGCACCACCTCGGGGTCGATCTCGTAGAAGCTCCAGGCCTCGCCGGGCGCGCTCTGGCACGACAGCGCGCCCACGCCGAGACCGACCACCGCAACGCGCTTCAGCGTGCCGCCGGCGCGGGCGCGAACGGCATCGATGGCCTCCGCATAGGGTCCGCCCGAGTAATAGTAGGTGAGCGGATCGGGGCGCTGCGCCAGGGCCGCGCCATCGTCGCTGCGCACGCGCTCGGCGCCGTGGACGGTGGTGCCGTGATAGAGGACGCGGAAACGCCCGTCGCCGGCATCGACAACCTTGTGAACACCGAAGAAGGAGCGCGCGAAAATGGTCTGCCCGGCGCCGGGCTCATAGAGATGGATCGCCAGCAGACCAATGGCCGTGAGGGCAAGGAAGCGAAGCGGCCGGGCGCCCTGGAAGGCGACGAGCAGGGCAAGCGCCATGACGGCGACGACGAAGCCGCCGGCCGCCGACAGCGGCAAGCGGTAGCCGAAGGCGAGCGCCGGCAGCGCCACGAGGACGCCGAGCAGTGCCAGCGCCCCACGCTGACGGCGCCAGCTGTCGCGGCGCCAGCCGTCGCGCAAGCCTTGCAGCATGCCGGGACGGGCAAGCAGCGCCGCCAGGATAAGCAGCGGATATTCGACGACGGTCACGAAGAGCTGCGGGGCAAGGAGCGCCGCGAAGGCGCCACCGATGACGCCGCCGAGCGACATGAAGGCATAGAACTCAGTGAGGTGCGCGGCAGCAGGCCGGCGGGCGTAGAGGGCCGCATGGCAGATCATCGCCGCGACGAAGAAGCCGGCGAGGTGGCCGAACAGCGCGAGGCTCCAATTGACGCGCCAGCCGAACAGCAGAAGCAGCAACAGCCCGGCCACCAATGGCGGCTGCGCAGCGCGCACCAAGCGCTCGTCGATGAGCGGCCGCTCGCGGAAGACGAGCACGAAGGTCAACAGGAACAAGGCGAGCGGGACGACCCACAGGAAGGGCGCTGCGGCAACGTCGGTGGAGACGTGCGCGGTGACGGCGACGAGGAGGCCCGACGGCACCAAGGCAAGGCCGACCCACGAAAGACGCTCGCGCGCCGTGGGCCTTGGGGCGGCCGCTTGCGCCGCATCGGCGGCGGCCGTTGGCGCGGATGCCACCATGAAGCCGCACAAGGCGATGAGCCCCGCAAGCACCGCGTAGGCCCACAGCCAGGAACGGGACTGCTCCTGCAACGTGAAGAGCGGCTCGACGACAACCGGGTAAGCGAGCAACGCCGCAAAGGAGCCGATATTGGAGGCGCCGTAGAGAAAGTACGGATCGCGAGCCTGCACGTGGCCGGTCCTGGCGAACCAGGCCTGCAGCAGCGGGCCGTTGCCCGATACCGCGAAGAACGGCAGGCCGATGGAGGCGACGAAGAGGGCGACCAGCCACAGCGCCGCGCCTTCGTTGGGCGGGCGCCCCCAGCCCTCGGCCACCGCGATGGGCAGAGCCACGAAGGCGACGGCGGTCACGACAAGATGCAGCGCCACGGCGGCACGCCGGCCGCAATAGCGCGTCAGTGCGAAGGCGTAGAGATAGCCGGCCAGCAACAAGCCCTGGAACACCACCATGGCGACCGACCACACGGCGGGCGAGCCGCCCAGGCGCGGCAGCACCATCTTGGTGAACATCGGCTGGACGCTGAACAGCAGGAAGGCGGAGAGGAAGAGCGTGCCGCCATAGAGCCAGAGCACGCGTGCCGCCGGCTTGCTGCCAGGAACCGCGACGGCGTTGGTGTCGACAGAAGCCATGACGGTCCCGGCCAAAAAGTGCCGGCCGACGCTAGCGGCGGACGTTTAATAAGCGCTTAGCGGACGATCTCGAAAAGGGCGGGTGGTTCGGACAAGTTCGTGCGCAAAATCAAAACCATAGAACGGGGCGACGATGCCGGGCGCGCTTTAGCGCAGCGCCGCCTCGACGGCGTGGCGCATCTCGTCCTGCCACGGGCGCGGGCTCAGCCCGAAGGTGCGCTCGAACAGGGTGCAATCGAGCCGCGAATTGGCCGGCCGCCGTGCCGCGGCCGGATACTCGGCGGCGGTGATGGCCGTGACCAGCGGCCGGCGCCCGAGCGCCGGCGCGGCCGCCGCCACGATGGCGTCGGCGAAGCCGTGCCAGGTCGTGAAGCCGCGGCCGGCGAAGTGATAGGTGCCCCAGGCATTCTCGCCGGCGGCAAGCCGCGGCGCGAGGGCAAGGACGATCCGCGCCAGATCGCGCGTCGAGGTCGGCGCGCCGTGCTGGTCGGCGACGACACGCAGCTCGTCGCGCTCGCGGGCAAGACGCAACATCGTCTTCAGGAAGTTGCTGCCATGGGCGCCGTAGACCCACGAGGTGCGCACGATGACATGGCGCGGCGCCGCACGCCGCACCGCCGCCTCGCCGGCCGCCTTGGTGCGCCCGTAGACGCCAAGCGGCGCGACGGCATCGCTCTCCACGTAAGCGCCCTGCTTGCGACCGTCGAACACAAAGTCGGTGGAGAAATGCAAAAGCGGAATGCCGGCCCGCGCGCAAGCATCGGCCAGCACGCCGGGGCCGGTTTCGTTGGCGCGCCGCGCCTCATCGGGCTCGCTCTCGGCGAGGTCGACCTTGGTGTAGGCGGCGGCGTTGACGACGACGGACGGCCGATGGCGCGCGAGGCCGCGGCGAATGTCGGCGGCGGCGGCGATGTCGGCATCGGCGCGGCTCAGCGCCGTCAGCGCCACGCCGCCGGCTTTCGCCGCCTGCACCAGCTCCTGGCCGAGCTGGCCGGCGCCTCCGAAGACGAGGATCACGCCACGACCCCAAGGCGTTCACCGTGATAAATGCCGGCGCGAATGCGCTCCCACCACGGCCGGTTCTCCA
Organism: uncultured Alphaproteobacteria bacterium; assembly: GCA_963812775.1. Classification (GTDB taxonomy): domain Bacteria; phylum Pseudomonadota; class Alphaproteobacteria; order Rhizobiales; family Beijerinckiaceae; genus CAWEWH01. The sequence continues at coordinate 1,264,172 of CAWEWH010000005.1, read as the reverse complement.
GGAACCATACGACGGTCTTGCGCAGGCCGCTCTCGAACGTCTCGCGCGGCGCCCAGCCGAGCTCGGCCATGACCTTGCCGGGATCGATGGCATAGCGCAGATCGTGGCCCGGCCGGTCGGTCACGAAGGCGATCAGCTTTTCGCGCGGCCCGATCTTGCTGTCGGGCGCCAGCTCGTCGACGAGCCCGCAGATGGCCCGCACCACGTCGAGATTGGCGCGCTCGCCGACGCCGCCGACGCAATAGCACTCGCCGACGCGGCCGCGCGTGGCGATGTCGAGGAGCGCGCGGGCATGGTCTTCGACATAGAGCCAGTCGCGCACGTTGCGCCCCTCACCGTAGATGGGCAGCGTCTTGCCCTCGAGCGCATTGATGATCACCAGCGGGATGAGCTTCTCGGGAAAATGGTAGGGGCCGTAATTGTTCGAGCAATTGCTGATGATGGCCGGCAGCCCGAACGTATGACGCCACGCGTTGACGAGATGATCCGCCGAGGCCTTCGAGGCGGCATAGGGCGAGGTCGGGGCGTAGGCGGTGGTTTCACGGAAGCTGCCGCTGTCGCCGAGCGAGCCGAACACCTCGTCGGTGGAGACGTGGTGGAAGCGAAAGGCCCGCCGCTGCGCCTCGGGCAATCGCCGCCAATGATCGAGGGCGGCCTCCAGCAGCGTGTACGTGCCGACGATGTTGGTGGCGACGAACTCGCCGGGACCGTCGATGGAGCGATCGACATGGCTCTCGGCGGCGAGATGCATCACCACGTCGGGTCGGAACTCGGCGAGCGCCGCGCGCATGGCGGCGCCGTCGCAGATGTCGGCTTTGACGAAGCGGTAGTGAGGGCTCGCCGCGACCGGCGCCAGGCTGTCGAGGTTGCCAGCATAGGTGAGCTTGTCGACAACGAGCACGTCGTGGCCGGCGCCGACGAGGTGGCGCACCACGGCTGAGCCGATGAAACCGGCGCCGCCGGTGACGAGAAAGCGCTCAGCCAACGGGAGGCTCGTAGCGGAAGGGCGACGTGAACGCGGCAAAGCTTCCCATGTTGCGGTCCTTGTCGGACAGAGTCGCCTCGCTGTCCTTGACCGGCCAGGCGATGGCGAGCTGCGGATCGTTCCAAAGAATGCCGCTGTCGCATTGCGGCGCATACGGACGATCGACCTTGTAGGCCACCTGCGTCATCGGCTCCAGGGTGCAGAAGCCGTGCGCGAGGCCGGCCGGGATGTAGACCTGCTCGCCACCCTCCGCTGTGAGTTCCTCCGCCAGCCACTGGCCATAGGCGGGCGAGCCAGCCCGCAGATCGACAACGACATCGTAGACGCGGCCGGCGACGACGCGCATGAGCTTGGCCTGCGCCTCCGGCGGAAGCTGGAAATGCAGGCCGCGAACCGTGCCGCGCGCCACCGACATGGACTGGTTGTCTTGCGTGAACGCTGCCACGACACCGGCGGCGCGAAAGACGCGCTCGTTGTAGGTCTCGACGAAGAAGCCGCGATTGTCGCTAAATCGTCTTGGCTTCAGGACGAGAACGCCGGGCAAGCGCGTCTTACGAACTTCCATCGCAAATTTGATCGGAGTGACGGGAACCGCACAATTGGTATCTGCGCCGTCTGTCGCGCCCGCGATCCCTGGTGTCAAGAAAGCGCCCCAACACGGGCGGCGCAACGGGGCCGTTTACCAGTTGCTAACGGAGCTTTGCCGGCATCCGGCCGGAACGTCATGACGGGGGCGCCAACAGGCGGCTAACGGCTTGAAACCGCAGGCAATGTCCCTACATTGAGAGCGACGCCGCAATTGCGGGTCACTTTTCCGAAGTGCCTGAGGGGGCTTCGAACATGTCGCGGGCTTCGCCGTTTTCGCATCCGTTTCTGCTCGGTTTCGACGAGATCGAGCAGGCCCTGGACAGGGTCGTAAAGGCCGCGTCCGACGGCTATCCGCCCTACAATATCGAGCGCATTGGCCGGGCTGGGAACGAACCGGAGCGGTTGCGGATTACCCTTGCGGTCGCGGGCTTCACCCGGGACCAGCTTGAAATCACGCTGGAGGAAAACCAGTTGGTGATCCGCGGCAAACAGGTGGACGAAACCGTCCGGCAGTTCCTGCATCGCGGCATCGCGGCGCGGCAATTCCAGCGTTCGTTCCTGCTCGCGGATGGGATGGAGGTTCAGGGCGCGGATCTCAGCAGCGGGCTTTTGTCGATCGATCTCGTGCGACCGGATGCTGCCCGCATCGTGCGCAAGATCGAGATTTCGGCGGGTGCATGACACCGCCGGCAGCGGCACCGCTCTCGAGGAGGGTGCCAGGAGACACGAAATGAACGAGACCCTTGTGAAGACAGCCACCCTCGCCGAACTGGCCCGCGCGGGATCAGGGCATCTGGCTTACGTGAAGGCCATTCGCTCGGAAGACGTTCAGCGCTTGTTTCCGCAGGCGCCCGAGCTGCAGCCCGGTATCGAGCTGTTCGCGCTCCTCTCGGCGGACGGCACGCCCATCATGCTGACCGACTCGCGCGAAGCGGCGCTCGCCAATGCATGGGCGAACGACCTCGAAACGGTCAGCGTCCACTAGTCTGCAGTTTTCTTGGCTCATGCCCCGGCGATGCGCTCGACGGCGTTGAGCAGTCGGGCGATGTCCTGTGGCCGCGACAGGCGATGATCGCCATCCTTGATCAAGGTCAGATCGACAGCGTCGCCCGGCATGTGTTCGACGAGCGCCACGGCGTGCCGCCACGGCACGTCGGGGTCCTGCATGCCCTGCAGAATGTGGACCGGACAACCGACCTCGATCGGCTTGTCGAACAGCAGATGCTGGCGGCCATCCTCGATTAAGCGGCGCGTGATCGGATACGGATCGGGTGAATAGGCCGACGGGCGCATCCACACGCCGTCGCGCTCAATTGCCGCCTTCGCGTCGTCGGAAAGGCTGGGCCACATCAGCCGCTCGGTGAAGTCGACGGCCGGCGCGATGAGCACGAGGCCGGCGGGCGCGCGCTCCGGCGCCTCGCGGCGCAATCGCAACGTCGCCAGCAGCGCGAGCCAAGCGCCCATCGAGGACCCGACGAGCACGGGAGGCGCGGTGGCGAAGCCGTCGAGCACGGCGAGGCTGTCGGCGAGCCACGAGGAGATCGTCGCCGCCTCGAAGCGGCCGCCCGATTCGCCGTGGCCCGAATAGTCGAAGCGGATATAGGCGCGGCCTTTTTGCTCGGCCCAAGCATCGAGCGCACTCGCCTTGGTGGCCCGCATGTCCGAGCGGAAGCCTCCCATCCAGACGATCGGCGGCGGCAAACCTGGCCGCGCCAGCACCGCCAGACCCCGGTCGGCATCATCGCCCGCCGCCGGCCGGACAAATTGCAGTTTTGGCTCGCTCACCCTAAACCTCGCTTCGGCCCCTCTCGTGAGGCGGCCTTCCGTGACGCATTTGCAGAGCTCTGACAACGGTGCCCGCCTTCAACCGACCCGGCACTTCGGCGCTTCTCCCGGCGCATGGTGCCCATCCGCTGACAGGGCGCACGCTGCTGCAGGTCGTGCCCGAGCTGGAGGCTGGCGGCGCCGAACGTACCGCCGTCGATATCGCCTCGGCTCTCGCGGCGGTCGGAGCCCGTGCGCTTGTCGCCACGGAGGGAGGCCGCCTGGTCGGCGAGTTGCAGGCCAAGGGCGGTATCTGGATTCCGTTTCCGGCGCGCTCCAAGAACCCGATCGCCATGGCGGTCAATATGCGCCGCCTCGCCCGCATCTGCCTCGACGAAGGCGTGGCGCTGGTGCATGCCCGCTCGCGCGCTCCAGCCTGGGTGGCGCATGTGGCGGCCGGGGCGCTGCGCATCCCGTTCGTGACCACCTTCCACGGCAGCTATTCCGGCCGCTCGCCGGTGAAGCTGCTATACAATTCGGTGATGGCGCGCGGCGATGTGGTCATCGCCAATTCGAACTACACGGCGAGCCTTATCCTCAAGCTCTACCCGCAGGCGCGCGAGCGGCTGCGCATCATCCATCGCGGCACCGATCTCACCGTCTTCGCGCCGTCCGCCGTGGCGCCGGAGCGGGTCGAGGCGTTGCGGCGATCCTGGGGGGTCGGGCCGCACGAGCGCATCGTGCTGCTGGCGGCGCGCCTCACCGGCTGGAAGGGCCAGCGCATCCTGATCGAGGCGGCCAGGATGCTCGTCGACCGGGGGCACACCGGTGTCGCCTTCGTGCTGGCCGGCGATCCGCAAGGCCGCGGCGGCTACGTGAAGGAGATCGACACGCTCATCGCGGCGCGCAACCTCAAGGGCATCGTGCGGCGGGTCGGGCATTGCGCCGACATGCCCGCCGCCCTCCTGGCCGCCTCGGTGGTCGCGGTGCCGTCGACCGAGCCGGAGGCCTTCGGGCGCGTCGCGGTGGAGGCGCAGGCCATGGGCACGCCTGTCGTGGTCTCGGATCTGGGCGCCGTCCCCGAGACCGTCCTGGTGCCGCCGCGGGTGCCGCCGGCCGAGCGCACCGGCTGGTGCGTGCCGCCCGGGGACGTTGCGGGGACGGCGGACGGCATCGCCACCGCGCTCGGCCTGGGGGCCAGCGCGCTCGAAGCATTGGCGGCCCGGGCCCGGCGCCACGTCGAGACCCATTTCTCGCTGGAAAGGATGGTTTCCGAGACACTCGACACATATGTGGCCGTCTTGGAACACGACCGGCGCGACGGCGTGCATTAACCGCTTCGAAGGCGAGGCGTTGGTTGACTTCAAGGGGCTTTCTGCGAATCTCCGCCGTTGCTCGGTCGCGCCACAGGGCCGATCCGGGCCACCGCGTTGCAACAGCAAGAGGAGACATAAGCCATTCGCCGACCCATGAGATCATTGCAGGTCCCGCAGAAGGACGGGCCTCGCGCCAACAGGGACATTCGCGGCGTTCGCGAAGTTCAATTGATAGACGACAGTGGGCAGAACCGCGGCATAGTCGGGTTCTTCGATGCCCTGAAAGCCGCCGAGGAGGCCGGGCTCGATCTGGTGGAGATCGCCCCCAATTCGTCGCCGCCGGTGTGCAAGATCCTCGACTACGGCAAGTTCAAGTTCCTCGAGCAGAAGAAAGCCGCCGAGGCACGCAAGAAGCAGAAGACCGTCGAGGTCAAGGAAATCAAGCTCCGCCCTGGCATCGACATTCACGACTATGACGTGAAGATGAAGTCAGTGCGCCGCTTCTTCGAGGAAGGCGACAAGGTCAAGATAACCTTGCGCTTCCGCGGCCGCGAGATGGCGCATCAGGAGATCGGCTACCGGCTCCTCGACCGCGTCAAGACAGATACGGCACAGCTCGCCAAGGTGGAAAGCGAGCCGCAGATGGAAGGCCGCCAGATGATCATGATCCTGGCGCCGCGTTAGGTCCCCGTCATTGCATCGAAATCCCAATCGGGTTGCGCTGTCCGGCCGTGCGGCGGCCGGGCAGCGTCTCGAAGGCCGGTCACGTTCGAAAAGCCTGCAACTTCTCCGGATCATGCGTTAGGGTTGCGCATCACCGCCTGCCGGGTTCGCGCTCACCCATGTCCCTGATCCCCGCCGCACCCGCACGTCGCATCGTCGCCGCGATGATGCTCGTTGCTGCGGCGTTTGCGAATTCCGGCCTTGGCGGCATGCCGGCATTCGGTCAGACGAAGGCCGAGATTGCGCGCGAGTCGGGGCGGCTCGCAGGCGCCCACGATCTGCAGACCGAGCTGCCGACGCACGAGCCGGCGTCGGGTCCACGCCTGCGGGTCAGCCTGCAATGGATCGAAATCCTCATCTATGTCGCGGTCGGCTGCGGCCTCGTCGTGCTCCTCTACTATCTCCGCGACATGCTGCCCGGCAGCCGGCTCGGGCGGCGCTCGGAGTGGGACGAGACGTCAGAGCTCACCGGCATGGGCCCGGCGCGCAGCGATGAAGCCGCACAGATCGAGGCCGACGAGCTGGCGCGGCAGGGCCGCTTCGTCGAGGCCATGCACGTGCTCCTGCTGCAAGGGCTCAACGAGATGCGCAAGCGCCTCGATCTGCGCTTCGCCGATTCGCTGACCAGCCGCGAGATCGTGCGCCAGGCCGATGTCCCCTCGAACGCGCGCACGGCGCTACGCGACATCATCGGGTGGGTCGAACGCGCCTATTTCGGCAGTTACGCGGCCAGCTCGAACGACTATCTGGCGTGCCGCCAGAGCTTCGGCGCGCTCAGCGATGCGCTGCAAAGCGGCAGGCGCGCATGAGCGAGGCGCGCATCGTCTCGCCACGCGTCCTCATCGGCTGGGTCGGCGCAGCGGCCGCGCTCTTCGCGCTGTCGCTCTACATCATGGGCCTCAGCGGCGGCCCCAGCGCCGAGGTGGGCGCCAGCGTCTTCTCGCGCTCAGCCATCGGCTATGTCGGGTTCGCCGAGCTGATGCAGCGGCTCGGTCTCAATGTCGTCAAGGGCCCGACGGCGATGCGCGAGGCCAGCCAGCCGGCGACGCTCCTCGTCGTCACCGGTTCGGTGTCGTCCATCGACACGGCGGAGAAGCGCCAAGCGCTCGCCAATGCCAGTCGCGCGCTGTACATCCTGCCGAAATGGTCGGGCTCGCGCAGCGAATCGCATGCGGGCTGGATCGAGGAGGCGCGATCGCTGCTGCCCGGCGAGGTCGATTGGATGATCGTGCAGGCCGGCAGCCGCGGGCGCGCCTCCCGCATCGATACGCCCACCGAGTGGACCACCAACGAGCTCGGCGTGACGCCGCATCTCGCCAAGACGACGCAAGTCGTTGTTGGCAGCGATCTCCGGCCAATCGTCGCGTCGGAGGGCGGCATCCTCATCGGCGAGAGGACCGATCGCCGGCGTCGCGCGTGGGTCGTGGCTGATCCCGACATTCTCGCCAATCACGGCTTGCTGAAGGGAGACAATGCCGAGCTCGCCATGCGCCTCATCGGCCAGCTGCGCTATTCGGGTGGATCGATCGTGTTCATCGAGACGCCGCGCGCCGGGACGGCCGGCTATCGCCCGCCTCCGTCCAACCCGCTGAACCTCTTGTTCATGCCGCCATTCGTGTTCGTCACGGTGAACGCCCTGGCGCTGTTGGCTCTCCTGCTGTGGGCGACGATGCCGCGCTTCGGCAAGCCGCACCCGACGCCCGTCCTGCTGGCGGCCGGCAAGGAAGGCCTGATCCACAACGCCGCCCATCTGCTCGCCTTCGCGAACTATCGGGAGCCGATCGTGGCGAGCTATGTTCGCGCCACCGTTCGCAACGTGGCCCGGCGCCTGCGAGCGCCACGCGATGCCGACGAAGCCCTCACCGTCGCGTGGCTTGACCGGGTCGGCAAAGCCCGCGGCCACAGCGTCGATCTTGCCGACATCATGCGGCGCGCCGACGCCCTGGCGCGCGGCGCTCGGGCCGATGTGGCTGGCATTGTCGGCTTAGCGCGCGATACCTTTCGCTGGAAACGGGAGATGCTGGGTGGATCTTAGTCCAATTCGCGCCATCACCGACGGCATTCGCGAGCAGGTCCGCAAGGTCGTGGTCGGCCAGGATGAAGTCGTTGATCTGATGCTGACGAGCCTTCTGTGTGGCGGCCACGTGCTGGTCGAGGGCGTGCCGGGCACCGCCAAGACGCTGTTGACGCAGACCTTCGCGGCCGCCATGGCGCTGAAGTTCGGGCGCGTCCAGTTCACCCCCGACCTGATGCCTGGTGATGTGCTCGGCACCAACCTCTTCAACTTCCAGACCAACACGTTCGTGCTCACCAAAGGGCCGATCTTCACCCAGATCCTGCTCGCCGACGAAATCAACCGCACCCCGCCCAAGACGCAGGCGGCGCTGCTGCAGGCGATGAACGAGCGCTTCGTCACCATCGACGGCAAGGACCATAGCCTGGGCGACGAGTTCATGGTGGTGGCGACGCAGAACCCCATCGAGCAGCACGGCACCTATCCGCTGCCGGAGGCGCAGCTCGACCGATTCCTGTTCAAGATCCTCATTGACTATCCCGACCGCGACCAAGAACGCGAGATCGTGACGCGGCACGGACATCGTTCCGCCATGCCACGGCTCGCCGACTTCGACATCAAGCCGGTGGTCACCGCCGAAGCGCTTGGGGTGGTGCGCCGCGCCGTCAGCGAGATACGCCTCTCGGAGGTGCTGGTCGACTACATCGTCGACGTGGTGCGAGCAACACGCCAGCTGCCAGCGCTCGAGATCGGTGCCTCGACGCGCGCTGCCACCATGCTGGCGGCCGCGGTGCGCGCCTATGCGGCCGCGCAGGGGCGCGATTTCGTCATCCCCGACGACATCAAGGCGCTGGCGGTGCCGCTGCTACGCCACCGCGTCACGCTGGCGCCCAGCGCCGAGATCGAGGGCCTGACCACCGACCGCGCCATCCGCGACATCCTCGACCAGACGGCGGCGCCACGATGATCATGCCAACGCCGCTTGCGGTGATCATCTTCGCAGCGGGCGTGCCGCTCGCCCTGATCCTGCTCGTCGTCAACCCCGACCTCTGGGGGCTCAGCTTCAACTACGGGCTCGCCGTCCTGGTCGCCATCGCGACCGACGCCATGCTGGCCTTCCCGCGCCGCCGCCTCAAGGTCGAGGCGAAATTGCCGACACGCCTCTATATCGGCGAGAGCGGCACCGTCAGGGTGAAGATCGTCAAAGCGGCGCATCCGGGGACGACGCGCTTCGAGGTGCTGTTGGAGCAGCGCGGCGCGCTCGACCCGGCGGAGGTCGCCCGGGCCGAGCTGCCGCCGGGGGAGAGCGCCCGCATAAGCCTGCCGATGACGCCGCGCCGGCGCGGCAAGGTGTTCGTCGACGCGGTGTGGCTGCGCTGGCGCGGCCCGCTATCGCTGGTGCGCTGCCAGCAGCGCGTCGCAATCGACGGCAGCGTCGACGTGGTGCCGAACGTGCGCGGCGTGCAGAACGCGGCGCTGCAATTCTTTTCGCAGGAGGCCATCTACGGCATCAAGGTGCAGCAGCAGAGGGGCGAGGGCTCCGAGTTCGAGGCGCTGCGCGACTACGTGCCCGGGCTCGATCCCCGCCACGTCGACTGGAAGCACTCGGCGCGCCACCGCAAGCTCGTCTGCAAGGAGTTCCAGACCGAGCGCAACCATCAAATCATCCTCGCCTTCGACACCGGCCACTTGATGCAGGAGCCGATCAACGGCATCGCCCGGCTCGACCACGCGGTGAACGCCGCCCTCGTCCTCGCCTGGATCTCACTGCGCAGCGGCGACCTCGTCGGGCTCTACAGCTTCGACGCCTCGGTGCGCGGCTACCGGACGCCGCTGCGCGGCCTCACCAGCTTCGGCTCGATCCAGCGCTCGACCGCCGAGCTCGGCTACAACAGCGAGGAAACCAACTTCACGCTCGGTCTCACCGAGCTCAACGTGCGGCTGAAGCGGCGGGCGCTGGTGGTGCTGTTCACCGAGTTCATCGACACGGTGACGGCCGAGCTCCTGATCGAGAGCCTGCAACGCGTCGCCAACAAGCACGTCGTGGTCTTCGTCACGCTGCGCGACAACGCTTTGCAGAAGAGTGTCGACGCCGAACCGCACAGCTTCCTCGGCGTCGCCGAGGCGGTCGTGGCCGGCGACTTTCAGCGCGAGCGCGAAATCGTGCTGGAGCGGCTCGAACGGCTTGGGCTGCATTGCCTCGACGTGCCGAGCAGCGGGCTGTCGGTCGCGCTGATCAACCGCTACCTTCTCATCAAGCAGCGGGGGCTGATCTGATGTCGATGCCGGAGGTCCGCAGCGTTCCGATCGTCCCGGCAGCGCCCCCACCAGCGGCGGCCGCCGCAGGCGCGAAGCCGGCATTGGTGCTGCGCAGCAGCGAGTTCCGGCGCGGCCGCGAAAAGTCGTGGCAGGAGTTGGAGACGCTTGTCGCCAAAGTGGAGCGTAACGGCGTCGGCTCCCTCGACTTCGAGGAGCTGCAGCGCCTGCCGACGCTCTATCGCTCCGTCATGTCGGCTCTTTCGGTGGCCCGCGCCATCGCGCTCGACCGGCACCTGCTCCTCTATCTGGAGAATCTGTGCCTGCGGGCGTTTCTGGTCGTCTATGGCCCGCGGCAAAGCCTCGGCGAAGGCGTTCGCGATTTTCTCGTGCATGACTTTCCGGCGGCGGTGCGCGCGTCCGGCGTGCCCATCCTGCTGGCGTTCCTGGCGACGGCGGTGGGGATGGCCGCTGGCTTCATCCTGACGCTGCAGGACATGTCCTGGCTCACCGCCATCATTCCGCAGGGCCTCAACAGCCTGCTGACGTCCACCAGCACGCGCGACGATCTCCTGCGCCGCGAACTCTTTGCGCCGTGGCCTGGCTTCACGGAGTCGTTCATCGTCTTCGCCAACGCCCTGTTCCGGCACAATACCATGGTCGGCCTCATGGCTTTCGGGCTCGGCATCGCGGCCGGCGTGCCGACCCTCATCCTGATGGTCTATAACGGGCTGGTGATCGGCGCCGCCGCGGGCCTCCATCACGACCGCGGGCTGCTGGTCGATTTCATCGGCTGGATCTCCATCCATGGGGTGACGGAGCTCGGCGCCATCATATTGTGCGGCGCCGGTGGTCTTGTCATCGCCCGCCACGAGCTGTTCCCCGGCCGCTACACGCGGGTCGACAACATCGCCATCCGCGGACGCACGGCGGCGCATCTGGCGGTCGGCGCGGTCATCATGTTCTTCATCGCCGGCTTTATCGAGGGTGGGTTGAGGCAGCTCGTCGCCGACACGACGGGACGGTTTGCTTTCGCGGGCGTGACGGCAGCCCTGTGGCTCGGCTATTTCCTGTTTGCCGGGCGGGGAGCCGTGCGGTGACGACGCTGCAGGAACGCGTCTCGCTGTTCCTGGAAGGCACGCGCCGGCAGCGCCGCGAGATCATGACGCCGGAAGGCGTGCCGCTTCTTGTCGATCTTGCCGATCACGGCGAGCGCGCCGCCGCTCTCGCTCTCGACCTCGTCATCTGGCTCTGCACGACGATCGCCATCTACCTGATCGTCGTCCTCCTGGTCCTGCGCGGCGCGACCTACGGGGTGGCGGTGACCATCGTGCTGTTCATCGCCTTCCTGGTGCGCAATCTTTACTTCATCTATTTCGAGCTTGCTTGGCAGGGCGCCACGCCGGGAAAGCGCATCAACCGGCTGCGCGTCATCGATCGGCGCGGCGGGCCGCTGTTGCCGGGCGCGGTCGTGGCCCGCAACCTGACGCGCGAGGTGGAGGTGTTCTTGCCGCTCGGCCTGCTCGTCTCGGCGCGGGCCGGCGTCGATGTCTGGCAAAACCTGGCGCTCGGCGGATGGCTGGCGCTGTTCGTCGCCCTGCCGCTCTTCAACCGCGACCGACTGCGGGCCGGCGACTTCATTGCCGGCACGATGGTGATCTCGCTGCCAAAACGCGTACTGCTCGGCGATCTCGTTGAAACGGCAGCCCGCTACACGTTCACGCCAAAGCAGCTCGCCGCCTATGGCGCCTTCGAGCTGCAGGTGCTGGAGGAGTTGCTGCGCCGGCCGCGGAGCGACGATACCATGCGGCTCCTCGAGGACGTGCGCGAGAAAATCTGTCGCAAGATCGAGCATCCGGTGCCGCGGGCGTCCGAGACGGTCACCTTCCTCACCGAGTTCTATGCGGCGGAACGCGCCTTCCTCGAGAACGAGCGGCTGTTCGGCACCTTCCGCGATGACAAGCAGCACGGGACCAAGAAATGATCCCGTGCCTGCTCCAAACTTTGCGGTATCAATCGAAGACGCTGGCGATCTGGTTGATGTCGACGCCTTCCTTGGCGACGCGCAGGTTATAGTAAAGGACGCCGGAGACCACGCCTCCGAACGCGCCGGCCACAACCTGCCAAACCTGGGTCAAGATGAATCCGGGGATAGCGCCGAGTCCGGCACCAAGCGCTTCGATCAGAACGGTAATGATGACCGAGGCGATCCATATCAGGACCAGAATGCCGAAGATCTGCCAGCGATGTCCCTTGGTGAGTTGAGCGCTCCGCGACATGCTGCCGAAGACGCCTTCGTTCTCGGCGATGCAAACGGGCGTCGCCACGTAGTACATGCAAATGACGATAAGGCCGGGCACGACAAGCAACATAAGACCGAGGAGGCAGAGCACGCCGACACAAATTGCCACCCCGATCATCGGCAAGAGCCGTCGCAGCGCCACCTGCACCGAGTTGCCCACCGAGAACGGCGCCGAGCGGAGATCCTGGACAACGCAATAGAGGACAGCACCGCTGGCGACCACCGAACAGATGATCAAGGCAATCACCGACAACATGCCCAAGACGACCGTGCCAGTGTCGAAATCCGTCGACTTTCTGCCGAGCTGCGCGAAAGCGAAGATGTAAATGGGAATGTAAGCGACCGCAGTGATGCCGATGAAGCTGGCCGCATGGCGGCTGAACACGCTGAACGATCTGTTGAGAACATCGCCAATACGGAAGGTGCCCCCTGTCGGCGGCAGGGAGATCGCAGACGTGTCAGCCATGATGCTTCTCCGCGGCAGTGGTGGAGGATCGATGGCGGCCGAGAGGCGACCGCTTCGTGGCCCGGCGAAACCTAAGCTGCCGCGCCGGCTCCCGGCAAGATCGGGGGCTCCCATTCGAGGCCCCAACCACCGACAACCCACGGAGCGTTGCGCCGGGGCAACTCAGCGGGACTGACGCAGCCCCGTCCCGAGCGCTGCCGCGAAGGCGTGCGCCCGCGCGTCACCCGGCACGTCGTCACCCATGGTGATGCGCAGCTTTATGAAACGATCCGAAGCCGCCGTGAGGTAGAGAAAGGAGCGACGAGCGCCACTCCTGTCTCGAATGATGAACTCGGCGCACAGGAAGCCCGTGGCGCGCGTAATTTCGACCGCACAATTGCCGACGAACTCGGCAGTCCGCGCGAGGGAGGGAGCCGCCTCGGTCACCTCCCGCGAGGAGCGCCCGAATTCCCCCATCGTGAGGATCGAGTCGACACCATCCGGTATCTGGGTGAGACGCTGGCTGTAGACGTAGACGGACGCCACGCCCTTATCGGCGAGGTCGTAGGCGACCGAGGCGCCGAGGCCGGGGTGGGTCTTCTCAAAATCGCGCAGGCTCCCCTCGCGGTGCACGAAGCCGGCATATTCCGTCGCCAGCCGCACGCCGTTGAGGACGAGCTCAGCCGCCCCGACCGACCCCGCCGGAACGATGAGCCAGCTCACCGTCAAGGCGAGGACGAGACGCAGTCGTGAGGGTGTGCGCATGCGGTCACCTTTGAGGCGGGCTGCCTTGTTCGACGGCGCCACAGTGTACATGCTTTGTTCTTTCCGACCAGTGCACCGAAGGACAGCGCCAGGGCGGCGTTGCGGCGTTCGCGGCAATTGAAACGCGGGGGGCGTTCTGCCATAAGCGCGGCTTCGTCGAACCGCCCGGCTCAAGGGCTGCCGTGGCGGTTCTTTGCGCTCAAGCGAGCATGAACGCGCCACGGCCGTCCTCAAGGCCACGTAGCGCCAGGAGAGCCAAATGCCCAAGCTGAAGACGAAATCGGGCGCCAAGAAGCGCTTCAAGATCACGGCCACCGGCAAGGTGCTGCATGCCCAGCAGGGCAAGCGCCACATGATGATCAGGCGGACCAACAAGCAGATCCGCAACCTGCGCGGCACCAAAGTCCTGTTCAAGGGCGATGCCGTCAAGGTCAAGAAGTTCTACCTCCCCAACGGCTGACCGGCATCTTCCAGGAGTATCATCATGGCCCGCGTCAAACGCGGCGTGACGAGCCACGCCAAGCACAAGAAAGTCCTGAAAGCCGCCAAGGGCTTTTACGGACGTTGCAAGAATACGATCCGCACCGCCAAGGCGGCCGTCGATCGCTCGATGCAATACGCCTATCGCGACCGCAAGAACCGCAAGCGCAGCTTCCGGGCGCTGTGGATCCAGCGGCTCAACGCGGCGGTGCGCGAGCACGGGCTGACCTACAGCCGATTTATCGCCGGCCTCGGCAAGGCCGGGGTCGAGGTCGACCGCAAGGTCCTGTCCGACATCGCCATCCGCGAGCCGGACACGTTCAAGGCGATCGTCGAGAAGGCGAAGGCGGCCATCGCCGCGTGAGCGGCAGGCTTCTCCGGCTTCCGGCTTTCCGAGGCCGCGGCGCGCGATGCGATGCGAGAGACCCACATCGCCGCTCTGCCCTTTGAGCTTGCGCATGGTGTTCGAGAACCGCCCACACGCTTCGGGATCTTGCGCTGGGCGCCGCCGGGCGGCGCAACCAGCGCGCCTCGCCGTGACCGGAAAGCCTTGTAAAGCTTGACGATTCAAAGGCTGGAGCCGACAAGCGGAGCCCGAGGGAATTAATGAGCGATATCCGGGAACTGGAAGCAACGATCCTGACGCGGGTCGCCGGCGCCGCCGACGAGGCGGCGTTGGAGCAACTCAGGATCGCAACGCTCGGCAAGAAGGGCACCGTCTCGGAACTCCTGAAGACGCTGGGCGGCATGACGGCCGAGCAGCGGAAGGAGAAGGGACCGGAGTTCAACGGCCTGCGCGATCGCGTCCAGGACGCGATTGCGGCACGCAAGGCCGAGATCGGCGATGCAGCACTGACCACCCGTCTGGCGGCCGAGCGGGCCGACGTGACGTTGCCGCTGCCGGAGGGTCCGGAAACGCGCGGGCGCATCCATCCCATCAGCCAGGTGATGGATGAGCTCGTCGCTATCTTCGCCGACATGGGCTTTGCCATCGCCGAGGGCCCGGACATCGAGACCGACTTCTACAATTTCACGGCGCTCAATTTCCCGCCCGGCCATCCGGCGCGGGAGATGCACGACACGTTCTTCTTCCCGCCGGACCAGCGCGGCGAGCGCAAGGTGCTGCGCACGCACACCTCGCCGGTGCAGATCCGGACCATGCAGACGCAGAAGCCGCCGATCCGCATCATCGTGCCGGGCCGCACCTATCGCCACGACAGCGACCAGACGCACACGCCGATGTTCCATCAGGTCGAGGGGCTGGTCATCGACCGCACGTCGCATTTCGGCCACCTGAAGTGGATTCTCGAAGAATTCTGCAAGTCGTTCTTCGAGGTCGATCAGGTGAAGATGCGTTTTCGGCCATCGTTCTTCCCATTCACCGAGCCGTCGGCCGAGGTCGACATCCAGTGCTCGCGCAAGGGCGGCGAGATCCGCTTCGGCGAGGGCGACGACTGGCTGGAGATTCTCGGCTGCGGCATGGTGCATCCCAACGTGCTGCGCAATTGCGGTCTCGATCCCG
The DNA here is from genome assembly GCA_963812775.1 of uncultured Alphaproteobacteria bacterium. Classification (GTDB taxonomy): domain Bacteria; phylum Pseudomonadota; class Alphaproteobacteria; order Rhizobiales; family Beijerinckiaceae; genus CAWEWH01. The sequence continues at coordinate 1,249,012 of CAWEWH010000005.1, read as the reverse complement.
ACGCCGTGCAGGGCTTCGCCTGGGGCATGGGCATCGACCGCATCGCCATGCTGAAATACGGCATGCCGGACCTGCGCCCATTCTTCGAGGCGGACGTGCGCTGGCTCAACCATTACGGCTTCCGGCCGCTCGACCTGCCGACCTTGTTCGGCGGCCTGTCGTCGTGAGGCCGGCGCCATGAAGTTCACCCTGGCGTGGCTCAAGGAGCACCTGGAGACCGACGCTTCCCTCAACGAGATCGTCGAGACGCTGACGCGCATCGGGCTCGAGGTCGAGAGCGTCGACAGCCCGGCCGACAAGCTCGCCGCCTACCGCGTGGCCTCGGTCATCTCGGCCGAGAAGCATCCCAATGCCGACCGGCTGCGCGTGTGCATGGTGGACACCGGCGACGGAGCGCCGGTGCAGGTCGTGTGCGGGGCGCCCAACGCGCGCACCGGCATGAAGAGCGTGTTCGCGGCGCCCGGCACCTTCATCCCCGGCAAGAACATGACGCTCGCGGTCGGCACGATCCGCGGCGTCGAGAGTCGCGGCATGCTCTGCTCCGCCGCCGAGCTCGAAGTCTCCGACGACCACGAAGGCATCATCGACCTGCCGGCCGACGCGCTAGTCGGCACCCCTTACGCAATTTATGCCGGGCTCGACGATCCGGTCATCGAGATCGCGGTGACGCCGAACCGGGCCGACGCGCTCGGCGTCGCCGGCATTGCGCGCGACCTCGCGGCGACCGGCCTCGGCAAGATCAAGACGCCGGACCCCTCCCCTTTCAAGGGCGAAGGTCCCTGCCCAGTCGACTTGCGACTCGCCTTCGCCAAGGAAGACGCGCATCTCTGCCCGGCCTTCGCGCTGCGCCTGGTGCGCGGCGTCGAGAACGGCCCCTCGCCGCCCTGGCTGCAGCGCCGCCTCAAGGCCATCGGGCTGAGGCCCATCAACACCCTCGTCGACATCACCAACTACATCACGATCGATCGCGGCCGGCCGCTGCACGTCTTCGACGCCGCCAAGGTCAAGGGGGGCCTGACTGTGCGGCGCGGCAAGCGCGGCGAAAGCCTCATGGCTCTCGATGGCAAGACCTACGAGGTCGACGAGGACATCGTCGTCATCGCCGACGAGCAAGGGGTGGAATTGCTGGCCGGCATCATGGGCGGCGAGGCGTCCGGCTGCTCGGAGACCACCACCGACGTACTCATCGAGTCGGCGCTGTGGGACCCGCTCAATGTCGCCCAGACCGGGCGCCGGCTCGGCATCGTGTCAGATGCACGCTATCGCTTCGAGCGCGGCGTCGATCCCGACTTCTGCATCAAGGGCCTCGACCTCGCCACCCGCATGGTGATCAGCTTGTGTGACGGCAAGGCGACCGAGATGACGCTCGCCGGCGCCATCCCCGACACCGGTCGCATCATCGATTTCCCATGGAGCGAGGTGAAGCGCCTTACCGGGCTCGAGCTGCCGCAGCCGCAGATGCGGCTGACGCTCGGCGCGCTCGGCTTTCACGTTTCGGGGACGAGCGCCACCGTCAAGGTCTCGCCGCCATCTTGGCGCGGCGACGTCGAGGGCAAGGCCGATCTCGTCGAGGAGATCGTGCGCATCGCCGGGCTCGACCAGGTACCGTCAGCGCCGCTGCCGCGCCTCGAGAAGGCCGTCGTGCGGCCGGTTTTGACCATCCTGCAGAAGCGCACGCGGCTCGCCAAGCGGCTCTTGGCGGCACGCGGCATGGTCGAGGCGGTAACCTGGTCGTTCATCGGCAAGGAAGAGGCGAGGCTGTTCGGCGGCGGCGGCAACAAACGGTTGGCTGTGGCCAATCCGATCGCCGCCGATCTCTCCGACATGCGGCCAAACCTGTTGCCGGGTCTTCTCAGGGCGGCGCAACGCAACGCCGACCGCGGCATTGCCGACGTGGCGCTGTTCGAGGTTGGCCAAGTCTTCACGTCCGACGAGGTCGAGGGCCAGTTCACGGTGGCCGCAGCGGTGCGGCGCGGCAGCGCGCATGCCGAGCAGGTCGGCCGTCACTGGCGCGCCGGGACGCGGCCCGTCGACGTCTTCGACGCCAAGGCGGACGCCATGGCGCTGCTCGCTGGCCTCGGCGTGTCCACGGGCGGCGTGCAGCTCGATCCCTCGGGGCCCGCTTGGTATCACCCGGGCCGGTCAGCGACCTTGCGCTTCGGCAGAACGGAGATCGGCGCCTTTGGCGAGATCCACCCCAAGCTGCTCGAGGCCCTCGACGTGAAAGGGCCGCTCGTCGCCTGCGAAGTCACCCTCGAGACGCTGCCGCTGCCCAAGCACCGGCCGACCAAGATGAAGCCGACGTTGTCGCTGCCCGAGTTCCAGCCGGTGACCCGTGACTTCGCCTTCGTGGTGGATCGCAGCGTCGCTGCCGGCGACATCCTGCGGGCGGCGGCCGGCGCCGATCGCGCGCTGGTGGCTGACGCCGACGTGTTCGACGTCTATGAGGGCGCCAATGTCGGGGTCGGCAAGAAATCGATTGCCATTGCCGTCACGCTGCAGCCGACGGAGAGGACGCTGACCGATCAGGATATCGACGCCGTGTCGGCCAAGATCGTTGAAGCCGTCAGCAAGCGCACCGGCGCGACGCTAAGGTCGTGACTGGCCGAAACTCGCCTTTGTGAGCCGCGCGTCGAGGTAACTGGATTGCAAAAAGGAAATGAAGCTCGTGAGAATTCTCGTCGCCGCCGCGCTCCTCCTCCTGCCGGCCATCGCCTCGGCGCAAGCCCAACCGAAGAAAATCGAGGATTGCGAAGCGATCTCCGCGCCGCTGGCCTACAATGCCTGCCTCGCCCAGTTCGGACCAGCACGCCGTCCCGGCGGACCGGCGGTCACCGAGGTCCCGCCGGACGCCGACAAGAAGAAATTTTTCCGCCGCGGCGGCAAGCGCGGCAAGATTGCGCGGGGCCGCGGCGGTCGGGCGCACGCGGAGTTCAAGATCGGCAAGAAGAAGGCCGCCGCCATCCGCGGCGCCAAGAGCGGCAAGAAGGCGGCCGGCCGGAGCGCCAAGAAGGGGCGCGGCTGAGGCCGCTCATTCCACGCTGCCAGCACGAAGCGTTGCGCCTTGTCCCGATAGCGGATTGTCCGGATCCCAGTCGTAGCGAACCGTGTCGAAGCGCATGCCGTGCGCATCCACCATCAACAGCCGCCCAACCAGTCCCTCGCCGAAGCCGACGATCTCGCGGATCACCTCGACGGCCATCAGCGACCCGATGACGCCGGCCAGCGCGCCGAGCACGCCTGCCTCGGCGCAGGCCGGGATGGCGCCGGGCGGGGGCGGCGCCGGGAACAAGCAGCGCCACGTGGGGTTGGGGCGTCCATCAGGGGCGCGCTCGTGGGCACGCAGGGTGGTCAGCGAGCCGTCGAAGACGCCGAGCGCGCCCGTGACGAGCGGCTTCCTCTCGAAGAAACAGGCATCGGACACGGCGTAACGCGTCTCGAAATTGTCGGAACCGTCCGCCACCACGTCATAATCGTGCACCAACGCGCCGGCATTGTCGGGCGTCAGCCGCAAGCGAAAGGGAGACACACGCACGTGAGGATTGATACGCGCCACTGCCGCGACAACACTGTCCACCTTGGCTGCGCCGATCCGGTCGGAGCCGTGGATCACCTGCCGCTGCAGGTTGGACAGCGACACGTTGTCGTCGTCGACGACGCCAAGCGTGCCGACGCCGGCGGCCGCAAGATACTGGATGAGCGGCGCGCCAAGGCCGCCGGCGCCGAGGACGAGGACGCGGGCCGCCTTCAGCTTCAGCTGGCCGGGACCGCCGACATCGCGCAGGACGAGGTGGCGGGCATAGCGCTCGATTTCCGGATCGGTGAGGCTCATGCCCGAAGCTTAGGCGGGAAGCGGGTCACCGCAAACTCCCCGACCTGCGACGTGGCAAATGCGCCCCCGGCGTGGCATCGTGGGCGTCGGGCCTTGCGGGCCGGGAAGATCATGTTGCGACGCGCGTTTTTTGCCTTGTTGCCGCTATGCCTCGTGGCCGTCCCGGCGGTCGCACAGGAGCTGAAGCCGGCTATTCTCTACGATTTCGGCGACCCGGCCGCCCGCGGCGCCAATGATGGCGTGCGGCGCGGCAGCAATCGCTTCCGCGGCGAGGCCGGCATCACCATCGAGGCGGCCGAGCCGCAGGCGGACGCGCAACGCGAGGAGGCGCTGCGGCGCTTCGCCACCGGTGGTTTCTGGCCAATCATCGCGGTGGGGGCGGGACAGGCAGGAGCCGTCGACAAAGTCGCCAAGCAATTCCCCAATGTCCGCTTCACCATCATCGACGGCATCGTCGACCTACCCAACGTCCAGTCCGTCGCCTTCAAGGACCACGAGGCCGCCTTCCTGGCGGGCGCCGTCGCCGCGAAGGCAAGCCGCAGCGGCAAGCTCGGATTCGTTGGCGGCATGGACGGCACCTTGACGCGGCGCCAGGCCTGCGGCTTTGCGCAAGGCATCAGGGCCGTCAACGCCAAGGCGGAACTGTTCCAGGCGATGATCGGGGCCACGACCGAAGCGTGGAACGATCCGATCAAAGGCGCCGACATCGCCCGTGACCAGATCGATCGCGGCGCCGACATCATCTATCACGCCGCCCGCGCCACTGGCCTTGGCGTGCTGCGGGCCGCCGTCGACGCCGGCAAGCTGGCCGTCGGCTCGGACGTCAATCAAAACGCCATCTATCCCGGCAGCATCCTCACGTCGGCGGTCAAGCGCTTCGACGTGGCGGCTGAGTCGGTTCTCAGGAGCGCTGCCGACGGCACCTGGAAGGCGGGTGGCGTCGCGCTCGGCGTCAAGGAGCGCGGCGTGGGGCTTGCGATCGACGACAACAACCGCAGCCTGATGAGCGCCGACCTCCGGACGGTGGCCGAACGCGCCGAGCAGGACATCGCCTCGGGTCTCGTGCGGGTGCACGACTACGGCGTCAACCAGCAATGTGCCATGTAGCGTGTCCCGGCCGGCGCGGAATCAGCCGCGCGGGCGCCGCACGCCGGTGACGCCACCGCCGCCTTTGCGGGCGATGCGCGCCACTGTGTCGACGAGCGGCTCGACGACGACGAGCATGTGATGGCCGCTCGCATGCACGATGCGCTCGCCGTCGAGCATCATGCCCACATGGCCCTTCCAGAAGACGAGGTCGCCACGGCGCAGGCCCGACAGCGGCGCGTCGACGGCGAGCGGCTCACCGACCGCGGCTTCCTGCATGTCGCTGTCACGTGGGCAGGCGATGCCGGCCGCCAGCAGCGACAGCTGCATGAGCGCCGAGCAATCGAGCCCCAAGCTCGTCTTGCCGCCCCACAGATAGGGCACGCCGAGGAACAACAGCGCCGTCGCGGCGCAATCAGGCTCCGTCGCCGCAATGGGCGCCAGATGGACCGCGATGATCGCACCGCCCTCCGCCGTGGTGGCAAAGATGCCGTCGTTCCGCGTGATCGTCACGCCGGCGTTGAACGACAGGGCGGTCAGGGGCGGCAATTTCATGTCCGGGCCCGGATAGACGAAGGTGCGCTGCACGGCCACGCGATGACTCGGCCCATCGCCTGGCGGGCCGAGGTCGGCGGCCGGCACGTAGCCGACATAGTCGTCGCCGGCGAGTTGTGCCCAGGCCCAGCCCTCCTCGGTCTCATAGACCGTGAGCAGCTCGCCGCAGAGCGCTTCGGTGTCGAGGGCTGCGTCGGGACGCGGCTCGCGGCGCATCGGCGTCGATGCCGCCGCGACGCGCATCGGCATGCCGTCGACAAAGCGGGCCGCTTCGAGGCGACCCTCGAGGGCGCGGGCCGCAAGGTCGGGTCGGGCCGGCGTCAGTCGCCGGTCGAGACGGCCGGTCATCGCGGCAAGGCCTTGGCGTGGGACACGACCAGGTCCCCCAGCCGCTCGACCGCGAGCGCGCCCTTGACCGTGCGCTGGATGACGACGTTGCGCAGGTCCGACTCGTCGCGGCGGCGCGACACCAGTTCGAGCTTGCCCATTGTGTCGAGAGCGCGGGTGATGACGGGCTTGGTGACGCCGAGCCGGCGGGCGAGCCCCCGCACCGTGTGGGGCGGGGTCTCGAGATAGACGGTCAACAGGATGGCGGTCTGGCGTGCCGAGAGATCGTGCACGTCCTCGCGCACCTGGGTGAGCATCACCGCGTGCCATAGGCTGAGCGCTTGAAGCGGGCGAAGCTCGAGAGACATGGCCGCTGAACAGGATTCGTTACGGACCCGTATTATTCCCGCTCTTACTCCAAGGGGCAACTCAAACTGTACGAGGTGACGGACAGGGCGCCTGAGGTCTCGCGGCCACACCCTGCTAGGTTCCGAAGCGCTCCTTGATCAGCGCGTAGACGAGCCGCGCGCCCTGGGCCTCCCCGCCTTCGGGACGACCTGGCTTGGACGACGGATTCCAAGCGTAGATGTCGAAGTGGGCATAGGATTTTGTTGCCTCGACGAAACGGTTGAGGAACAGGGCGGCCGTGATGGAGCCGGCCATTGGGCCATTCGAGATGTGGTTCACGTCAGCCACCTTCGAGTTGAGCAGGCCGTCATAGGGCGCCCACAGCGGCATCCGCCACACCGGGTCGTTGACGGCCCCCGCAAGCCGCGCCAGGTCGGTCGCCAGCGCGTCATCGTGAGCGTAAAGCGCCGGCAGATCGGCACCCAGCGCCACGCGGGCGGCCCCGGTCAGGGTCGCGTAGCCGACAAGGAGGGCCGGCGCCTCGGCGTCGGCGAGGGCCAGTGCATCGGCGAGGATGAGGCGCCCTTCGGCGTCGGTGTTGCCGATCTCGACGGTGAGACCCTTGCGGCTCTTGAGCACATCGCCAGGCCGGAAGGCAGAGCCCGAAATGGCGTTCTCGACTGCCGGAATGAGGATGCGCAGCCTGACCGGCAGCTTGGCATCCATGACCATGTGGGCGACGGCGAGCGCCGCCGCGGCGCCGCCCATATCCTTCTTCATCAACGCCATCGCGGTATCCGGCTTGATGTTCAGCCCGCCGGTGTCGAAGGTGACGCCCTTGCCGACAATGGTCACCTTCGGCGCGTCGCTGGCTCCCCATCGGATATCGATCAGCCGCGGCGGTATCGACGAGGCGCGGCCGACCGTATGGATCATCGGAAAATTCCGCTCGAGCAATGCATCGCCCACGATGACCTCGATGGCAGCGCCATGCCGCTCGGCAAGCGAACGGGCGGCGGCCTCCAGGGCATCGGGGCCCAGATCGTTGGCCGGGGTGTTAACGAGATCGCGCGCGAGCACGACGGCGGCGGCGATGCGGCCGACCTCCGCCGCGTCGACAGCGGCCGGCGCGACGAGGGCCGCCTCGCCCTCTCGGGGCTTGCGGTATTTCTCGAAGCGGTACGCGCCGAGCAGGAACGCAAGGGCGGCAAGAGCCACGTCGCCCGGGGAATTGGCGAAACGGTAGAGGCCGTCGGGCAGCACGCCCGGGAGCTTGCCGGCGAGAAACGGATCGGGATGGCGCGCCCCCGGCCGATCGAGACCGAACAGGACACCGGCCAGGGCGCCGTCAGCGTGCGGCACGAGGCAGTGGCGACCGGGCGAGGCATCAAACCCTTGGGCGGCCGCGAAGGCCGCCGCCGAAGGCCCGAGGTCCCCGGCGATCTGGCGCCAGTTGTCGGACGTCACAAAGAAGATGGGCGTGGTGGGACGCTGATCGTCAGGGCTCGCGAGAACAGGCACAGGGGACCTCTCTGGACGCGGTCGCTTAGAGCGGGACGCGATCGCGCGCAATTGCATCCCGCTCAAATTCTTCGATCTCGCGCATGACCTTGCCCGAAAACGAGCATGCCCTTCGAGATCGCGGGCCGGCTTGGCGACGGCGCGAGGCGCTGCGCCCCGGAATCCCCTTTTAACCCTCCGTTAGGGTTAACCAATTACCAACGAGGGGTCTTATGCCGCCTGCGGCGGTCCGCGTGGAGCCCTCATGGCCAGTTTCGAGCTTCGTGGCCGCAAGGCCGCCGCCCTCCTCACGGCGAGCTTCCTCGCCATCGCGGCCGCCGGCTGCTCCAAGAGCCTACCGCCCATCACCGGCTCGCTCGCATCGCAATCCGCCGAACCCACGAGCCCTGACGGGTGGCGCAGCTATTCGGAGGAATGGGGCCGACGCTTCGAGGCCGATCCCGCCGACAAGAACGCGGCGCTCAACTATGCGCGCGCGCTACGCGCCTTGGATCAACGAGCCCAGGCGGTAGCCGTCCTGCAGCAGGCGGCCATCCGCGCCCCGCAGGACATGGACATTCTCGGCGCCTACGGACGGGCGCTGAGCGAGACGGGGCGCCTCAAGGAAGCCGCTGAGGTCCTGGCACGCGCTCACGCACCCGAGCGCCCGGACTGGCGCATCCTGTCCGTGCAAGGCGCCGTGGCGGACCAGCTTGGCGACCACGCCCAGGCGGAGCGCTACTATCGTGCGGCGCTCAAGATCGTGCCGGATGAGCCGAGCGTGCAGTCCAATCTCGGCCTGTCATACGCTCTCGCCAACCGGCTTGGCGATGCCGAGCGGACGCTGCGCGGGGCGGCAGAACACCCGCGCGCCGACAAACGGGTGCGCGAGAACCTCGCCCTCGTGCTCGGCCTGCAGGGCAAGTTCGACGAAGCCGAAGGCGTCTACCGGCGCGACCTGCCGCCAGCCGAGGCGAGCGCCAACGTTGCCTATCTCAAGCAATCCGTGTCGCAGCAGAACAGCTGGGCAGCAATCCGCAGCCTGGACCGCAACGGCAAGCCGCAGAGCGTCGCCAAGAGCGAGGCGAAGATCGGGCTCCACAATGAGCCCAAGGGCGCTTCAAAACGCGACGGGCAGGCGAAGGCTGCGGCGAAGCAGCAGACGTTGGAGCTGAAGTGAAGCGGCGGCGCGCGAGAGCACGATCCGTTTCATTCGAAACGCTCTACGCAGTTGATTTTTGCGCATGATCTTCGGGACCATGCGCTAGTTCCACTTGAAGACCTGAATCAGCGCCGGCACCATGATGACGGCGAACAGCACCGGCAAGAAGAACAGGATCATCGGCACCGTCAGCTTGGGGGGCAGGGCGGCGGCTTTCTTTTCGGCCTCGTTCATGCGGTGGTCGCGGCTCTCCTGGGCGAGCACACGCAGAGCGGTGCCGAGCGGCGTGCCGTAGCGTTCCGCCTGGTTGAGCGCCGTCATCACCGACTTCACCGGTTCAAGGCCGGTCCGGAACGCCAGGTTGTCGTAGGCCTGACGCCGATCCGGCAAATAGGACAGTTCCGCGGTGGCAAGCGACATCTCCTCGGCAAGCGGGATCGACTGTCCGCCGACCTCGGTACTCACCTTGCGGAAGGCGTGCTCGATGGACATGCCGGACTCGACGCAGATGAGCAGCAAGTCGAGGGCATCGGGCCAGGCGCGGCGGATCGATTTCTGGCGCTTCTGGATGATGTTGGAGAGGAAGATCTCAGGCGCCTTGACGCCCATATAGGCGACGAAGATCACGACGCCGCACTTGATCAGCAGCGGTTGGTCCAGGACTTTCAGCACGAAGAGGTAGAAAATCGCCACGATGAACAAGGCGATCGGCATGACGAGGCGGAAAAACAAGAAGGTGATCTCGGCATTGGAGCCGCGATAGCCCGCCATGGTCAACTTGGTGCGCGCCGTCTCGGTGCCGAGCCATTCTCCGAGCTTCAGCTGATCCACCACCTGCTTCATGTACGCCTTCGGCGTCTGGCGCAGGACGACGCGCTGCTCGGTCTTGGCAAGCTTCTCGCGCTCGCGGGCGCGTATCTTCTCGCGCTCGCTGCCGACGAGCTTCATCCGCTTTTGCAGCCCGTCGGCCTCCAGGAACGGCATGGCAAGCGTCAGCACCGTGGCAGCGGCGGCGATAGCCACCATCAGCCCGAACATGAACTGCGGATCGAACAGCTTGCTGTAGAGAAAGGAGATCATAAGGCGCGATCCGATCAGAAATCGAAGCTGATCATCTTCTTCATCGCCATGACGCCGATGAACATCCAGAAGGCGGAGATGGCGAGCGTGATCTTGCCGGTCTCCTTGATCCACAGCAGCTCGATGTAGCGTGGGCTCGAGAGATAGACGAGGATGCCGACCACGAAGGGCAGCGAAGCAATGATGGCCGCCGACGCCTTCGCCTCCATGCTCATGGCGACGATCTTGCCCTTCATCTTCTTGCGCTCACGCAACACCTTCGACAGGTTGGCCAGCGCCTCCGAAAGACTGCCGCCGGCCTTCTGCTGAATGGCGATGACGATGCCGAAGAAATTGGCTTCGGCGACCGGCACGCGCTGGAACAGCTTGGCGCACGCGTCGCCGACCGGGATGCCGAGGGCCTGCTGCTCGATGATGTGGCGGAACTCCGATTTCACCGGCTCGGCCGCCTCGTTGGCGATGATGCGCAGGCAATCTCCGAGAGGCAGACCCGACTTCACGCCGCGCACGATGACGTCCATGGCGTTCGGGAATTCATCGACAAAGCGCTTGATGCGCTTGTTGCGCAAATAGCCGAGCAGCCATTGCGGCAGGCCGAGGGCCCCGACGAACAGGCCGACGCCGGCGACGATCGGATTGGCGGTGCTGAAATACAGCCCGACGCCGGTCACCAGTCCGACGACGGCGCAGACGATGTAGAATTTCCGTCGATCCCAGTCCAGGCCGGCCTGGGCGATCCTGTCTTCCAGGCTGGCCCTGTAGCGCGCCTTCTCGCGGAACTCGATGTCCTTCAGACTTTGCGCCACCTGGTCGCGCCGGTTCGTCGTCGCCGCGGCGAGGCGTTCGGCGGCCCGCGACGAGGACGGCTTGATGAGCGCCTGCTGGCGCTTTTCGCCGCGCGCTTCGCCGGAGAGATAGGGATAGATGAAGACGTAGGCGACGCTTCCGGCGGCCAGCATGGCCAGGCCGATGATGGCGAGTTGACTGACTTCCATGGCACCAGACCCCTATGCGGTGGCTCGGCCGAGCTCCGGCTCTTTCTTCCGCTCCATGGCGTCGAGCGCGCTGGCGAGCCGTGTCTCCTCGCCAAAGTAACGGGCGCGCTCCCAGAAGCGGGGCCGGCCGATGCCAGTCGAGCGGTGATGCCCGATCAGCTTGCCGGAGGCGTCCTCGCCAACGATGTCGTAGAGCATAATGTCCTGGGTGATGATCACGTCGCCTTCCATGCCCATCACCTCTGTAATGTGGGTGATGCGGCGCGAGCCGTCGCGCAGGCGCGCCGCCTGAACGATCACGTCGACCGACGAGCAGATCATCTCGCGGATGGTGCGCGAGGGCAGCGAGAAGCCGCCCATGGTGATCATCGATTCGATACGCGACAGGCACTCACGCGGACTGTTGGCGTGCAGCGTGCCCATCGAGCCGTCGTGGCCAGTGTTCATGGCCTGCAGCAGGTCGAAAGCCTCCGAGCCGCGGACTTCGCCGACGATGATGCGTTCGGGCCGCATACGCAGGCAGTTGCGGACCAGATCGCGCATGGTCACTTGGCCCTGGCCCTCGAGGTTCGGTGGGCGCGTCTCCAGGCGCACCACGTGGGGCTGCTGCAATTGCAGCTCGGCGGCGTCCTCGCAGGTGATGATGCGCTCGTCGTTGTCGATGTAGCGGGTCAGACAATTGAGAAGGGTCGTCTTGCCGGAGCCCGTGCCCCCGGACACCAGCACGTTACAGCGCACGCGCCCGATGATCTGCAGGAGTTGCGCGCCATCGCCCGAGACGGACCCGAAACGCACCAATTGATCGAGGGTGAGCTTGTCGCGCTTGAACTTCCGGATGGTGAGAGTGGGACCATCGATGGCGAGGGGCGGAGCGATGACGTTGACGCGCGAGCCGTCCGGCAAGCGGGCGTCGCAGATCGGCGAGGATTTGTCGACGCGGCGACCGACCTGGCTGACGATCCTCTGGCAGATGTTCATCAGCTGCTGGTTGTCGCGGAAGCGCACGTTGGTGAGCTGGATCTTGCCGCTGACCTCGATGTAGGTCTTCTCGCAGCCGTTGACCATCACGTCGGCGATGTCGTCGCGCGCCAAGAGCGGCTCGAGCGGTCCATAGCCGAGGACGTTGTTGCAGATATCGTCGAGCAGCTCCTCCTGCTCGGCGATCGACATGACGACGTTCTTCAGCGCGATGATCTCGTTGACGATGTCGCGCATTTCCTCGCGCGCCGCGTCCGGCTCGAGCTTGGCGAGCTGCGCGAGATCGATGGCCTCGATCAGCGCGCCGAAGATCATGCTCTTGGTCTGGTAATATTCCTCAGACTTCCGCACGTCGCCGGCCGGCGCCGGGGCCGACATCGGTAGCTGGCCCACGGCGGCCGGCTCGAATTGCGGCGGCGCCTCGACCTTCGGCCCGGCGTTGACGACCGGGACCGGCGCGACGGCGCGGGGGGCATCTGCGGACCCGGATCTCTTGCCAAACATTCAACGCAGCCTTTGCGCTCGTAAGCTTCGGTTCAGGCCTTGCGCCGCGCCAAGCGGGCGATAATCGGCTCAAGGAAGTTGCCGCGCGAACGTCGCGCACCGACGCGACCGGTGATGTTGTCGGCGAGATCGTTGAAGCCCTCGGAGATCTTTCCGGACGGCTGAATCTCGGCGATCATCTGGCCGTTGTTGCTGGCGGTGCCGAAGAGCTGCGGCTCGAATGCAAAGCTCACGGCAATCTCGGTGCCAATTGCCTTGCCAAACTCGCCCAGCGCGATCTCCGGCCGCTTGGGCACGCCGACTTGGTTGAGCACGAGACGCGGCCGACGATCGTTCGGCCGGGCCTGACTCAGCGTGTCGAACAGATTCTTGGCATTGCGCAGGCTCGCCAGTTCCGGCGATGCGACGATGACGATGTCGTCGGCGCTGATCAGGGTTCGCCGCACCCAGCCGGTCCAGATGTGCGGGACGTCGAGGAAGATGCAGGGAATGGAGGCGCGCAGGATATCGAGCAGGCCATCGAGCGCCGTCTCGTGCAGATCGCAGGTGCGGTCGAGGAGCGCAGGGGCGGCCAGCAGGCTGAGTTGGTCGCTGCACTTCGACAACAGCCGGTCGACCAGGTTGGCGTCGAGGCGATCGGGGCTGAACACCGCCTCGGCGATGCCCTGGGGCGGATCCTGGTTGAAGTCGAGGCCGGCCGTGCCGAAGGCAATGTCGAGATCGACGACAACCGAGGCAAGACCGTCATTGCGGGAGACGGCCCACGCCAAGTTGTGGCAGACCGCCGACGCCCCAACCCCTCCCTTGGCGCCGACGACCGCGATGGTGCGGCCGACGGGGTCGGCACCCGGCGCCCCGAAAAGCTCGGCGAGCGCGGCAACGAAGTCGAGAACGCCGATCGGTGCGATGAGGTACTCGCTGATGCCACGGCGCATCAGCTCGCGGTACAGCACGACTTCGTCGGCATGGCCGATGACGACGACCTTGGTGCCGGGGTCGCAGGACTCCGCCAGCATGTCGAGATGGCCAAGCAGCACCGCGCGGTCGGTTGTCGCCTCGAGGACGATGACGTTGGGCGTCGGAGCGTCGCGGTAGGCCTGCACGGCGGCCGCGGCCCCCCCCATCTGCACCTTGACGTGCGCCTTGCTCATGCGGCGGTCTGACGAGGCCGCCTGGATGGCCGAGGCCACGTCGGGCGTCTCGCAGAATGCCTGAATGGCGATGCGCGGCAGCGGCGGGATCGCGCGATCCGACTGGGTCTCGGGAAGCGTGTTGGCGGGAGCGGACATGTGCATCAGTTCGACGAGGACGAATCGGCCTTCGTCGCCTCTTTCTTGTAGATTGTCGTCGGGTCTTCGCTGTTGCGTACCTTGCCGATGCGGTTCATGCGCTGCACGGTGTCGGCGGCCGTCTCGGGCTGAGCGCGCACGATGTCGCGCGGGTCGGCGACCTGCTGGGCGAAGTTGGCCTGATAGGCGCAGCCGAGGTTCCAATAGGCGTGGTTGTCCCAGCCGTCCTTGGCCGAGGCGACGCCGCCGAGATCATCGGGCCATTGCGAGCATTGGCTCGCGACCTTGGCCTGCAGGGCGTCGAAGCTCAGCCGGATCGGCGAGGCAATGGCCAGATCGGCCGGGCGATAGGACCGTACCGAGATCGCGCCCGACGGCACGCCGTACTCGACCAGAGTCTGGCGCACGGCCATGAGGGTGCGCTCGACATTGTGCGGATAGCGGACACCCTTGGGAACCGCGATAATCATGCCGCTCTTGCCGGAGCGGAGATACTCCGAGGCAAAGTCGCTCACGTCCTGGCGCTGACGCGGATCGAGCCGCGTGTAGGCGCCGCCGACAAAGACATCGAGATGCCGGGGCGCCTCGGCCAGCACGATCGGATGGCGCTGGCGATAATCGTAGGCAGCGGCGATCGAGCCGGTAGCCGCTGGATCGGTTTGGCATGCCGAGAGAGAGAGCGCGAGAACGAGGACGCTTGCGGCCGAGGCGAGCGGCACCCTGGCGGCCGTGCCGCGCACGGGCGCTGCGTGGTGGTTGGACTTGTTCATGTTCGTCGATCCACTCTAGTCGGTGATGAAGCCGGCGTGGCCGGCATAGCCGCGACTGGGCACGCTGGAGCCGGTGATGCCATAGAGCTTGTTCAAGCGGCCGAGCAGAATCGTCTGCGGATCGGTCGCATCGGCAAAGCCGTCGTCAGGGCGCGTGATGTCACCGGGATTGACGGCCTTGGCGATGTACGGGGTCACCGAGATCATGAGCTCGGTTTCCTGGCGCTGGTAGTCGCGCGACCGGAAGAGCGTGCCAAGCACCGGCAGGTTGAGCAGGCCGGGGATGCCGTTGATCGCCTGCTTCGAGGTCTGCTGAATGAGGCCGGCAGTGGCCAGCGTGCCGCCCGATGGCAGCTCGACGACGGTCTCGGACTTGCGGACGCGGAAGCCGGGAATCGACACGCCCTGCGCCTGCAGCGAAATGGAGCTGTCGATCTCCGACACTTCCGTCGCCACGCGGACGCTGATACGGCCTTCTGCCATGACGATGGGCGTGAACGTGAGCGCGACGCCAAACGGATGCAGCGTCACCGCGAGCGCGCACGTGGTGATGCCGCCCGTCGGGGTGCAATTCGATCCTGTCGGCAGGGGAATCTGGCCGCCGACCAGGAAGGTCGCCGTCTCACCCGAGGTGGCGGTGAGCGTCGGCTCGGCGAGGACGCGCATGATGCCGGCCCGCTCGAGCGCTTGCAGCGAGACGTTCTGCACCTGACCGGGAGCGAAATTGCCGGTTGCCGAGATGAGGGTGTCGGACAGGGCGCCACCCGCCACCGAGAAGGGATTGGTCGTGGCAGCCGCAAGCGCATATTTGCCAATGTTCCAGTTGCCGTTGGTGTTGATGCCGAGCTGCTTCAGCACGGTCCGTTGCACTTCGGCAATGGAGACCTTCAGCATCACCTGGTCCTTGCCGCGCACGACGATGGCGTTGATCACCTTGCCGACGGTGGTCTGGGACAGATTGATGTTGACGCTGCCCTGCGCCGAGGAGGCGGAGCTGCTGCTCTGGCCGACGAAGGCGGTGGCGATGTCGACGGCCTGCTGCGCCTGCAGCGGCGTGTCGACGCTGCCGGTGAGCAACACCGAATCGCCGGCCGGCTTCACCTCGATGTTGGCCGACGGCATGGCGCTGCGCAACGTCTGGCGCAGGACGCTCATGTCGCGACCGACGACGACTTCGAAAGAGGCGACCTGCTGACCGTCGGCATCGGTAACGAAGATGCTGGTGGCCCCGTTGGCGACGCCGAGGAGAAAGATCTTGCGCGTCGAGCGCACGATCGCGTTGGCGATCCCCGGATTGCCGACGAAGACTTCCTTGGCGTCGCGGTTGAGGTCGATGATGTGCGAGGTGCCGATCGCCATCTCGATGCGTTGGACCGGCGGCTGCTCGACCCTCGACAGTTTAGCGGCCGGGGGGCCGCTCTGAGCGAGGGTCGCCACGGACATCAGAGTCAAAGCAAGCGCCGCGACGAGCGCGCGGAGGGTCGCTCCGACCAAGTTTCGCAGAAGTGTCATCCGATTTCCCGTTACTAGCGCGCCTGTTTCGGCACGCCGTAGCGAACGACCAATACTCCGGCATCGGTGTTCTCGTGTTTCACCGTGTCCTTCTGACCGGCATCTGCAAGACTGCGCAGGACAAGCGAGAGCTGCCCCACCTTTTGAGCCAACGTGACGAGTTCCGCCTGGCGGGCATCGAGCTCGAGAGTAGCGGTCTCGCCCGTCACGACCTTCTCGCCATTCCTCTCCTGGATGTTCTGGCCGATGGCCAGCACACGGACCCCGGACAGGATGGTCTCCGACATGAAGACGTCGATGCCTTGCGCTTTGGAGGCGTCGTCGTCGCGGTTTGTCCTGATGATGTCGACGAAGTCGTTGGGCAGCACAAAGCCGCCGGCGGAGCTGGCGCCGCGCGTATCGATGTTGATGGCGAGAGCACGCTTGCCGGCCGGCAGCATGGCGGCCATGAAGCCGGAGCCGTCCGCCTTGATCAGCTTCTCGCGGCGCACCGGCTCGCCGCCGACCAGGTTGACGCGCGTCAACGATCCCATGAGCTGCTCGACGGCGTCAGGCGAATCACGGCGCGTGATGACGTTTGCCGGCACGAGATCGTTCGGCCAGGCCTGCCAACGTACGTCGTTGGCGGACAGCGAACGTCCCATCGGAATGTCCTGCGACAGAACCAGCACGTCGGCGGTATTCACCTGCTGGACGAGGGGTTCGGGGGCGGCGACCTCCTTCGGCGCGCTAGCCAGATAGGCGGCCGCGCCGCCGGCCACGATGGCAATCCCGAGAACCGCGATTTTTGCAGGTTTCATAGCGATTTGTTCCGAAACACGACGCGCCCCTGTCGCGAAACGGATTTCAACAGTCAAACGTCAACTTATGGTTAATCGAATGTTCCAAGTGCGATGAATTAAAAGGGCACTTACCTTCCTGGGACGCCAAACACGGTGGAAATGGGCGCCGTTCGCCCGTCCAGGGCACGCATGCGGCAATTCCACCCTGCCCTGGCCCGGCCTTTAGCGTTAGCCCCGTGGCGGGCACCGCCCGCACACGCTCAGATGGCCGCTAGCCGGAAAACGCCTTCTGCCAGATCTCTGTCGTGGGATAGACGACGAGGCCGGCGGCCGCGAGGGCGATGCCGTAAGGGATGCCGCTCTTGGAATCGTGCAGCCGGTTGGCCCAGCCCCAGCCGAGCGCAAAGGCCGGCAGCGGCGTGCCGCGCGCGAAGATGATGGCCAAGGTCAAGACGCCGCCGAAGATGGAAGCATAGAAGAAATATTCCATGAGCAGCGACGGGCCAATCCACAGCGCAGTGGCGGCCGCCAGCTTGGCGTCGCCGCCGCCGATCCAGCCGAGGCTGAACATGCCGAACACCACGGCGAGGACGGCGGCCGCAAGGCCCACGTGCCACGCAAGCGTGGCCGGCGAGAGACCGAGACAGACCGCGAGGATCGCGAAGGTGCCAACGAGCAGCAGGGAGACGCGATTCGAGATGGTCATGGTCACGAGATCGCTCATGGCTGCGAACGCCATCAGCGCCGGAAAGACCACGAGGGTGATGTCTGCAATCATGGGAGCCGTGCGGGTGAGCCGGCCGCTGCCGCGGCGATCCACATGCCAGCAGGGGAAAGCTAACAAAGCCTTGCCGCCGCGCCGGGCGGCGGCAAAAAAGCAAACGGCCCCGGTTTTTCCCGAGGCCGTTTGCCGAAAGCTGCCGTTCGCTTAGAGCTTGCCGGCCACGTTGTTGAACGTGCCGCCGAGCTTCGTGCCGACCGAGGTCAGCGCCGTAATGATGGCGACGGCGATAAGCGCCGCGATCAGGCCGTACTCGATGGCGGTCGCGCCGAACTCATTCTTCACGAAACGGGAAACGAGGTTGGTCATCTATGGCTCCTTGCACCACTGTTTGCTCACGATGTCCGTCAGCCCAGCGTCTCCCGGCCGATCGGAACCGACCGCCACGTTAGTAACGATCTGTTTCGACAGCGTTAAAACGACGGGTGAAAAGTTAATGTATCCGCGCGATTAGGCCTTTGGTTAACATGATCTTATTTGGTTAAAATCATGAGACTTGTAGAATTCACATGCGCGTTTGAATGAAATATCATTTTATTCTTGCCTGCACATCTTAGAACTTCATCGCATCACTACAAGTAATACTATCGCATAGATCAGTAGTTCCATGATTGGTCACGATTAATACACAGAGGCTTTCGACGGCAAGACATTGGTTCGTCTCCACATTAGGGAAATGTTCACCGTTTTCGGCTCAGTTAGCAGAAGTCGGAGCCTTAACTGAGGTCATTGTCATGCCGAAATCCGGTCACAGGCGCGCTTTGTTGCAGTGGGTCGTCGCGCCGGGATTGGCCCTCGCGCTCGGCTCGTTTGCCGCCACGGCAAATGAACCGATCGTCGTCCTGCTGGACCAGGCCAAGATCTCCAAGCTGCCGGATCGCACGCAGACGGTGATCGTAGGCAATCCCGGTATCGCCGACGTGACGGTACAGAAGAACGGCGTATTGGTGATCACCGCCAAGAGCTACGGCGTGACCAACCTTATCGCGCTTGACGCGGCGGGAGCCGTGCTCAGCGAATCAACCATTCGCGTGCAGGGGCCGACCGACACGGTCGTCACGGTCATGCGCGGCTCTCAGCGAGAATCGTATTCATGCGCGCCGCACTGCGAGCCGGCCCTCAATCTCGGCGACACTGGCAATCACTTCACGCAAGTCACGACGCAGCAGGGCGCCCGCAACGCTTTCGCAGGTGGCAGATAGCCTGTTCCAATCTGCTTGCGAACGGCGCGCGTCAGATCGCGCCTTCGTCCCTATAGCCTTCGGCGCCGGAGTGTCGAAGGCCCCCGTGCCGCATCAGCAAAACGAATCGAGTGCCGGGTCGCTGGCGAATCCCCGCCAAAAACCTCGGCACTTGATCATGTCTGCGAAGAGCTCGCCGCCCCAGTGGCGGGAAGCGAGCGTCGCTGCCTCGGGGACGCCCGAGGCTATCGGCTTAGAGCTTGCCCGAGATGTTGTTGTACATCGTGCCCATGTTGCCGCCGAGGGTCGTCAGCGCCCCGATGATGGCAACGGCGATCAGCGCCGCGATCAGGCCGTACTCGATGGCCGTCGCGCCGGCTTCGTCCTTCACGAAACGAGAGAAGAGGGTCTTCATGACGATATGGCTCCTTGCACCACGATTGCTCACGCTGTCCGTCAGCCCGTGATCTCCCGGCCGATCGGCACCGAACGTGACGTTAAGGGCCACCCCTTTCGACCCCGTTAAGGGACAAGGTCCAAATAATTCACAAACAGCAGTTGTCGTGGGTGGTAAACAAGACCTTAGCTGGAATTTAACCTTGCTCTTCCAGTTCTCCTCCCGGTATACTCAGCGAGATCACAGTTATTACTTCGACCGTTACTTAAGACAAACAGCCCTTGTCTTGTGGGATCAGCTAAGCTCCAGCATAGCTTAAGTCCCCATCGGATCCTGTCACAGTCGCCAGCGCCTGCGGCCGGCACGGCGAAAAGCTTGTCGAGACCGGCCGAAACGCCACCGGACCTCCCACAAGGCTGACAGTTCGTGAACGCGAACCTCGAATTTTCAAGGTTCCAACTAAGAGAACGGCAAGCAATTGGCCCTACGTTGACTTTGTCTTTGTCTTGGGCACTTGCGCCCGTTTCTCCTTTGGGGGGTCAGCATGGATGGGACGAGGTCTCATGCCATTCGGGCGGCCAGTCGCCGCGTCCTAGGCCGCATCGCGGCCCGCTTCTGCAAAGACAAGGCCGGCGCAACGGCCGTCGAATTCGGCCTTGTGCTGGCGCCCTTCGCGATGCTGCTCTTCGCCATTATCGAAACGGCGATTGTCTTCTTCACCGGCCAGGCGCTGCAGACCGCGGTCACCGACGCGTCGCGACTGATCATGACGGGTCAGGCGCAGAGCACAAACGTGCCGGACGGCAGCGGCGGCACCAAGAAGTATGGGCTTGGCGAGTTCAAGGGAGATGTCTGCAACCGCTTCCCGGTCATCACCAACTGCACCGGCACGCTTATGCTGGACGTTCGCACCTACACGTCCTTTGCCAGCGCCACCGTCGCCACGCCCACCAAGGTGGTCGCCGGCAAAACCGAGGTCGACACCGCGCAGCTGAGCAGCTGGACGCCGGGCTCGGCAGGCGACATCGTGGTCGTGCGCGCGGTGATCGAATATCCGGTGATCGTGCCGATCCTGAGCTTCCTCGGGAGCAACCTCGATCTCAAGCTCTCCAATCTCGGCAACGGCAAACGGCTGATCATGGGTTCCGCTGCCTTCCGCAACGAGCCTTTCCCGACATCGCCATAGCGCCCGGAGCCGGTCCGCCATGCA
This sequence comes from uncultured Alphaproteobacteria bacterium, assembly GCA_963812775.1. Lineage (GTDB taxonomy): Bacteria > Pseudomonadota > Alphaproteobacteria > Rhizobiales > Beijerinckiaceae > CAWEWH01. Next base: position 1,228,723 of record CAWEWH010000005.1, on the reverse strand, counting down.
TCTGCACCTTCGTCATTCGTTGGGAACCGCCCTCGCCTCGGCGCTTCCGAAACTCAAGTTCTTCCGTGCGGCCGAAAACGGCGTCGCGGCCGTGGAATTCGCCGCAGTTCTGCCGGTGATGCTGATCATGTATCTCGGCATGATCGAGGTCGGCCAGGGCATCAGCACGGATCGCAAAGTCACGCTCCTGGCGCGCACGCTCGCCGACCTGACATCGCAGGCGTCGAGCAACTTCAACAACGCGGAGATGAACAACGTCTTCGACGCCGCAACGACGGTGATGGCCCCCTATTCCTCATCCTCCGCCAAGATGGTCGTCTCGAGCGTCGTGGTCGACAATGCCAAGAAAGCCACTGTCGACTGGAGCTGCCACAAAAACTCCAAGGCGCGCACGAAGGGCCAGGTGGTGACGCTGCCGAGCGGCCTCGATGTCGCCAACACTTCGCTGATCATGGCCGAGGTCAATCTGGCCTACACACCGATGTTGGGCTACGTCATTACCGGTACCATCGACCTCGACGAAACGACCTATATGCGCCCGCGGCTCGTCTCGAGCGTCAAGGCTCCCGGGTGCTGAGCCGGCGGCGGCCCGCGGGCCGCAGCCGTCAAAGAGTTTCTCAACTTCGACGTGACAGACTGCGCGCCGGCAATGGGAACGGGCGGCACGCATGATCATCGGGGGCTTCGACCTCTCCGGCTTGCCGCTGACGGCCGTGGCGTGGCTGAGCGCGCTCACGCTGGTCGGCGGAGCAGCCCTGGCGGCGATCCTCCTTTTGCTGCGCGATCTCGGCCGCACGGAAGCGCAAGCCCACGAGCTCGAAGCCGAGATCGAGAAGCTGCACGACCGCGTCTTTGAGCTGGCCGACAGCGAAGAGCGCCTGCGTGGCCTCGTGGAAGCGCGCGGCGACATCATCGTGCGCCGCGACGAGCGCGGCCGTATCGTCTTCGCCAACGAGGGCTTCGCAAAGCTCGTCGGGACGGCGCGGGATGCGCTGGCCGGACAAGACTATCGGCTCAAGGTCAGGAATCGCCAGTTTCTGCGCGTCTACGATAACGGGGCGCGCGAGATCGACGAAGCCGTCGAAAGCGCCGGCGAAGTGCGATGGATCTCCTGGGTCGAGACAAGCGTCGCCACGCCCGACGGCGTCGACGTGCAGCGGGTCGGCCGCGACGTCACCGACCGCATCACCAGCGAGCGAGCGCTGCAGGACGAGCGCGCCCGGGCCGAGGCCGCGAACGACGCCAAGTCCCGCTTCCTCGCCACCGTCAGCCACGAGGTGCGCACGCCACTGAACGGCATCATCGGCATGGCCGACCTGCTCGCCGATACCCGCCTCAGCCCGGAACAGGCGACCTATGTACACGCCCTCAGGACGTTGGGCGAGGCGCTGCTGGCTCTGATCGACGGCATTCTCGACTTCTCCAAGATCGAGGCGGGCAAGCTCGACCTCGCGGCCGCACCGTTCCGCATGCGCGCGCTGGTGGAGGCGGTGGTTGAGCTCCTGGCGCCGCGCGCCCAGGGCAAGGGCATCGAGATCGCTGCTTCGATTTCCGCCGACGTGCCGGAGCTGGTGATCGGTGACGAAGACCGATTGCGGCAAGTGCTGATGAATCTCGCCGGCAACGCGGTCAAGTTCACGGAGGAAGGCGGGGTCGGCATCCGCGTCGGGCGCGCTGCCGACGGGCGCATCGCCTGCTCCGTCACCGACACTGGACCAGGCATTTCGGAAGATGCGCTGGCGCTGATCTTCCGCGAGTTCGAGCAGGCCGACGCGACGGCAAGCCGGCGCCATGAGGGCACCGGTCTCGGGCTCACCATCTCGCGGCGCATCGTGGAGCGCATGGGCGGCAGCATCGCGGTCGACAGCGAGGTCGGGCGGGGCTCGACCTTTTCATTCGCGCTGGCGCTGCCGGAGGCTAGCGATGGCGCGGTGAGCGCGCGGCTGCCGGATTTGACGGACCATCGCGTGATGATCGTGGCGCAATCTCCCTTCGAGGCGCTGTTCATGGCCGAGCGACTCGTCGAGGCCGGCGCCCAGGTCATGCATTTCCGCACCGCCCTCGAGGGCGCAGGGCAGCTCCATGAGATGGCTCCTGACGCGCTCATCGTCGATTGCGCCCTCGGCGAGGAGGCGGCGCGCAGCCTCGCCGTCGCGGCGCGGCTCGCCGGCACCAAGAGAATGCTGGTCCTGCTGTCACCCTTCGAACGCCGCGAGTTCGGCTCGCCGGCGAAAGCCGGGTTCGACGGCTACCTCATAAAACCGGTGCGGGCCGCCTCGCTCTTCGCGCGGCTGCAGCCATCGGCGCCCCCCACACCGGCGGATGCCGAGCGGCGCGGCGTCCAGACGAGTGCCGAGGCGACGCCATTGCGCCTTCACGTGCTGCTGGCCGAGGACAACGACATCAATGCGCTCCTGGCCCGCAAGGTGCTGGAGCGACTGGGCGCAACGGCGGACTGGGCCAAGAACGGCGCCGAGGCGCTCGCTCTTGCGACGGCGGCACTCTGCGGCGAAGGCCCTTCGTACGACGCCGTGCTCATGGACGTCAGAATGCCGGAAATGGACGGCCTCGCCGTTACCCGGCGAATCAGGGAGCTCGAGGCCAAGCGCGGCCTTGCGCCGCTGCGCATCATCGCGCTGACCGCCAACGCCTTTCCGGAGGACCAAGAGGCGGCACGCCGCGCGGGGGCCGATGCCTTCCTGCCGAAGCCATTCGACCGCGAGGCGCTGCGACATCTGTTGTTCGCCGAGACATCGGTCGCCCGAACCGGCTGAGCGGCGCCGCTCAGGCTCACGGCGTTGTCACAAAGTCGTCTGGTGCTTATGGTCAGCCGCAGACAAGCGCTGCGGCAGCAGGGCAGCCGGGCCGAACCCTTGGACCATGACGGATCACGCCTTCACCAGCGACGTGCGCCAAATGCGGGCACGCCAGCCAACTCGCGAAATGGCGTTGCCCCTTGCGGCGCGGCCTCGGGACGCTGGCCGAGTGGAGCAGCACCGGTCCGCATTTGCGACCGCCACCGGGTCGGGTCCAGAGCTGGGACGGCTCGGCGCGCTCACCGTGCGCCTGGCGACGACGGAACGTGAGATCGAAGCCGCCCAGCGGCTGCGCTATCGCGTCTTCCGCGAGGAAATGGCCATCGCCGACGAAGCAGCTCCAACATCGATGCGGCGCGATGCCGATGAATTCGACCCCATCTGCGATCATCTCCTGGTCTTCGATCAGAGCGAGGTGACGCTGCGCTCGGTAGACGCTGGCAACATCGTCGGCACGTATCGGCTGCTCCGCCAGGAGGTTGCCGATCGGCATTTCGGTTTCTATTCGGCGCGCGAATTCGATGTCGCGTCACTGCGTGCGGCGCATCCGAGGCTGCGCTTCCTGGAGCTCGGGCGCTCGTGTGTTCTGAAGCCGTATCGCAATCGGCGCACCATCGAGCTCCTCTGGCATGGCATATGGAGCTACGTGCTCGACCACGGTGTCGACGCCATGGTGGGCTGCGCGAGCTTCATCGGCACCGATCCGACGCGCCTCGCCTTGCCGCTGGGCTTCCTGCGCCATCACGCGGCGGCGCCGCCAAACTGGCGTGTCGCCGCCCTGCCGGGCTGCGGCACGACCATGGATCGGCTCGGCTGCGAGGCCATCGACACGCGGGCGGCGATGCGCGCCTTGCCGCCGCTGATCAAGGGCTATCTGCGCCTCGGCGCTCGTTTCGCCGAAACCGCGGTGGTCGACCGGCGCTTCGGTACCACCGATGTCCTCGCGGTGCTGCCGGTCGCGGCCATCAACCGGCGCTATGTCAGGCACTTCGGAGCGGCGGCGGAGCGCTTCTCGATCAGGAATCAAAGATCAGGGGTCGTCTGACATCTGATTGCCGACAACCGAAATCCTCGAATGTTCGATGCCATTTTTCGCCGCGCCATCGACCGGCCCCTCGACGATGCGGGGCGCTGGATCGCCGCGCGGGGCATAAGGGCCGACCAAATCTCCATCGCCGGACTGAGCCTCGGACTCGCCGCAGCGGTCGCCGTTGCGTTCGGCGCCTTCGCGGTCGGGCTCGCGCTGTTCCTGCTCAACCGCCTCGCCGACGGCCTCGACGGCGCGGTGGCGCGCCAGACGCGTCTTACCGATCGCGGCGGCTTCCTCGACATCACCCTAGACTTCTTCGTGTACGCGGCGATCCCCCTCGCCTTCGCGGTCAACGATCCGTCGCAAAACGCGCTCGCCGCCGCGGCGCTGCTCGCAAGCTTCCTCATGAACGGCAGTGCCTTCCTTGCCTTTTCCGCGTTAGCGGCGCGGCGCGGCATGAGCTCGAGCGCGCAAGGTTTGAAGTCGATCTACTACATCGCCGGGATCGCCGAGGGCGGCGAGACGATCGCGTTCTTCACGGTCTTCTGCGTCTTCCCGGCCGCCTTCCCGCTGCTCGCCTTCGTGTTCGCGGCGATCTGCCTTGTCTCGGCGACAGCGCGGCTGGCGCTCGGCTGGAAGGCATTGTCAGCGAACGGTGGCCACTAGCTAGCAATCGGATTCCGCGGATTGCCGATGACTGGCAACTGATATCCGATCAAGCCGCGTAAGCCATGCGGCCGGCTCCCATGGCCTCGGCGATGAGATCCATGCTCGCGCGGTCGATGCGCAGCACGCCGGGGCGCAGCTTCTGTCCCCAGGTCGGCCGCGACAGAACGAAGCGAGGTTCGTCGAGCAGCGGCGCAATGAGCGCGGCTTGGACCGCGATGTAGCGGACGTTGCGCCGGAACGGCCGGACGCCGCCGCCTTCATCCGCCTGATACACGTCGCCCGCCGCCACGACGCCGAGCGCCGTGAAGCATTGCAGCCGATCGCGGCCACCAAACGTCGCGGTGGGCGAATAGTAGGCGACGCGGCTGCCAGGCGCGATGCGCGTCAGCGGCGCGCCGTCGCCGTGACCGACCTGCATGATGCCCAGCGCGACACCGCGCGCGACATGGTCGGCCGACGCGACGGCGATCCAGTCGCCGGGCAGCGGCGACGCGGCAGCTTGACGCGACACGTCGAAGCGCAGGGGCAGCGAATGCATCGTTCTTCCTCGATTGGCTCGTTGCCTGTAAGTTAGGACACCATGCTGACAGATTCCGGCAGTAGCTCAAACTTGCACAGCAAGTTGCGGGAGCAGAGCTTGCCCGATGGCATGATCATCGAGACATCGCGCTTGAGACTGCGGTGCTGGCGAGACGGCGACCGGGACGCATTCGCGTCCCTGCATGCGGACGCCGAGGTCATGCGAGACGCCGGCGGTCCGCTCGACCGAGCGCGAAGCGATGCGAAACTCGACCGCTACGTCGCGGCGTTCCAACAACGTGGTTTCTGTCGCTGGGCCGTTGGGACCCTGGAGGGCGATTTCCTCGGCTACACAGGGGTCATGCCCGCGTGGCAAGCGCACCCGCTCGGTCCGCACTTCGACATTGGCTGGCGCTTGGCACGATCCGCCTGGGGGAAGGGCTACGCCACCGAAGCCGCGACGGCGGCGCTACGCGATGCCTTCACGCGCTGCGGGCTCACAGAAGTGCTGGCTTACACGGCCCCCGACAATCCGAGATCGCGAGCCGTCATGGCGCGCTTGCGCCTGCGGCGTGACCCCTCCCGCGACTTTGCCGCGCCAGACCATGGTCTCAGGACGTGGCACGGCTTCGTCTGGGTGGCGACTCCGTCAGCCTTCGCCTGAGGTCGGTCCGCGTTGTCGCGGCGGAGGCGTCAGAGCTGCTCGCTCGTGCCCTCGCGGGCGCGCCAATCGCTCACCAGCACGCGACGGCGGCGCGGATAGCGCTCGCCGAGCATTGTCGCGTCGGCGATGCGATCGGTGCGGAAGTGGCGAAAGTCGCGGCGCGTCTCGCACCACGTTGCCAGCACCCTGACATGCTCGAAGAAGGCGAGCGCGAACGGCCACACGACGCGCTCGCTGCGCCGGCCGTTGGCGTCGGCATAGGAGAGGCGCAACTTGCGCTCCTCACGGATGGCGCGGCGCAGCGGCGTGAGGTCGAGCGACGGCAATGGCGGCCGGCTCGTGCCGCTGACGAGGCCGGCATTCTCGGCCTTCTCGCGCAAATCCGCCGGCAGCACGGTGATGATCTTGGCGCCGGCGTCGCGGGCGGCCGCCGCAAGGCTCTTGTCGCCGCGCTGCGACACCCAGCGCAGGCCAAGCACGATGGCGTCGATCTCATCGTCGCCAAACATCAACGGCGGCAGCAGGAAGCCCGGCCGCAGCACGTAGCCAAGACCAGCCTCGCCCTCGATGGGCACGCCTTCACCAACCAGCGTCGCCACGTCGCGATAGACGGTCCTCAGCGAAATGCCGAGCTCGTCGGCCAGGGTCGCGGCCGTCACCGGGCGGCGCCGGGCGCGCAGACATTGGATGAGATTGAGCAGGCGGGCGGAACGGCTCATCGAAAGCCCTCTCGGGCCATGACTGCCACTTCCTGACAGCAGTGGCTAGGGCCGGTGGCTAGGGTCAGCGGCTAAGGCGTGCCAGCGGCCAGCAGGGCGCGCAGGCCCTCGCGATAGGTCGGATAGGCCAAGGCCACCTTCAGGTCCTCGCGGATGCGCCGATTTGAGACGCGTTTGCTCTCTTGCCAGAAGCTCAGGGCGAGGCCCGTGAGCTTCGCGTCCTCGAACGCGACGGCCGGCGGCGGCGGCACGCCGAGAAGCTTGGCCGCATGGACGATCACGTCCTCAGGCGGCGCGGGCTCGTTGTCGGCGACGTTCCAGACCTCGCCGCCGCCGGTGCGCGGCAGCGTGGCGGCGAGCACGGCGGCGATGTCGTCGACGTGGATGCGATTGAATATCTGCCCCGGCTTGACGATGCGCCGCGCGCGGCCGGCCCGCACATTCACGAGTGCGTTGTTGCCCGGCCCATAGATGCCGGCAAGGCGGAAGACGTGCACGGCCTTGCCGGTGTCTTGGCCGAGCTGCCGCCAGGCGCGTTCGGCATCGAGGCGGTGCTGAGAACGATCGTTGACGGGCCGCGTTTCGCTCTGTTCGTCGACCCAAGCGCCGCCGTGGTCGCCATAGACGCCCACCGTCGACAGATAGCCGATCCAGCGCGGCCGACGCGCCGACGCGATCGCGTCGCCAAAGGCGCGCAGCACGGGGTCGCCGCTCCCGTCAGGGGGCACGCTGACCAGGATGGCGTCCGACGCCGCAACACCCGATGCGACGGCCGGATCGGCTGCCGTGCCGTCGAAGAGGCGGATGGTGAGGCCATTCCTGGCCATCGCCTTGGCCTTGGCGGCCGTCGTCACGGTCGCGGTCACGGCCTCGAAGGATGCGCGCTGACGTTCAACGAAAACCTGCGCCGAGTAGCCGAGACCGAAGACGAAGAGCCTCACGCGGTGGCCTCGGGCGCCAGCGCCGCGCGCCATTCCTCACACACGTCGGCGTCGGCCTCGCCGGCCGACGCGTCCGCGGCGCGCTTGGCGAATTCCGCCGCCGGCAGAAGCCGCGACAGCGCCCACACGGCGGCACCACGAACCAAGGGCGAGGCATCGCCGATCAGCCGCTCGGCCTCCGCCACAAAGGCGGGATTGCCGGAATTGCCGATGGCGACGAGCACGTTGCGGACAAAGCGGTCGCGACCGGTGCGTTTAATGGGCGAGCCAGAAAAGTGCGTCCGGAAGCCCGCCTCGTCGAGGCGCACGAGATCAGCGAGCGCCGGCGACTTCAGGTCTTCGCGCGACACGAGCTTCGCCTCGTGCGAGGCCTTGGCGAACTTGTTCCAGGGGCACACCGCCAGGCAATCATCGCAACCGAAAACGTGGTTGCCCATCTTGGCGCGCAGCTCGCGCGGGATAGGACCCTTGTGCTCGATGGTCAGATAGGAGATGCAGCGGCGCGCATCGAGCTGATAGGGCCCGACGAAGGCCTCCGTCGGGCACACATCGAGACACCGCGTACAGGTGCCGCAATGGTTGAGGGCGGGCGCATCAGGCGGCAGCTCGGCGGCCGACAGGATGCTGCCGAGGAACAGCCAGTTGCCGAAGTCGCGCGACACCAGCACCGTGTGCTTACCCTGCCAACCGATCCCGGCCGCTGCCGCGAGCGGCTTCTCCATCAGCGGCGCCGTGTCGACGAAGACCTTCACGTCGTGTCCGGAGCGGGCGGCCAGGAAGCCGGCGAGCTGCTTCAGCTTGCCCTTGACCACGTCGTGATAGTCGCGATGACGCGCATAGGTGGAGACGGTGGCCCGGTCGGTGAGCGCGAGCGAGGCGAGTGGATCGTCGCCTGAACCGTAGTTGACGCCGAGCACGATCACCGAGCGCACATCGGGCCACAAGGTGCGCGGATCGGCGCGGCGGACCGCCGTCTCGTCCATCCAATCCATCTCGCCATGGTGGCCCGCGGCGAGCCATTGCTTGAGACGGGCGTGGGCTTCGCCGATCGAATCCGGCGTGGTGACGCGCACGGCGTCGAAGCCTTCCGCCTTGGCGCGGGCAACGAGGGCCTGCTTCAGCGCGTCTCCCGCTAGAAGTCGAGGTCGGCGTACGACTCGGCCGGTGCCATGCCGGCCACCCGGTCGCTCAGCAGCGCCCGGAAGGCCGGCCTCGATTTCATTCGCGCGTACCATTGCCTCGCCGCCTCGTTCTCATCCCACGGCACATCGCCAAGGTAGTCGACACACGACAAATGCGCGGCCGCCGCCAGATCCGCATAGGTCAATTCGTCCCCTGCCAGGCAATTCCGCCGACCGAGCAGGAAGCCGATATAGCGCAGATGATAGCGGATGTTGTTGCGCGCCGCACGGATGGCCGCCATATCGGGCGACCCGCCGCCGGCTCCGGCCGGGATATAGCGCTTGTGGATCTTCTCGCCGACCAGATAGCCCGACACCTCTTCGAAGAACTTGCCGTTGAACCAGTCGAGGAGGCGTCTGACCTCGACGCGCGCCGCGATGCGGTCAGGCATGAGGCGCTGCGCAGAGGTGTTCCGGTCCGCTGCCTCGCTCACGAAGGCCGCAAGGCCGCCGGCCCCGGTGACCACAAGCTCGGTGTCGTCGATGAAGACCGGCAGCGTGCCGGCGGGGTTGAGAATCAGGAATTCCTGCCGCCGCTCCCACGGCTTCTCCTCGACAAGCGTCGCCGCGATGCCGTGTTCGGCAAGCGCAAGGCGCGCAAAGCGCGAATGCGGGCAAAGTGGATAATGATGAAGCGTCGCCATGCTGCGCGAAGACCAACAGCCGAATAGAGTGGATGATTGAGCATCGACACCCCTGATTGACATGTGGCGCGATGCGGGGGCTCCGTATAGAACCACCGGCGTCGGGCCACAACCCGATTTGCGGGTGCACGATCCAAGACGCGGGGCGCGGTCTTCGGAAAGATATCGTGCGCAAGACCAAATAACCGGGGCGCGGATGCGAATGCTCACATCGCATTGCACCCAGTGCGGAGCGGGGCGATGACCTTGGTCGATGCCGGCAAGGCGGTGGTGCTGGGAATTGTCGAGGGCCTCACCGAATTCCTGCCCGTCTCCTCGACAGGCCACCTGCTGCTGCTCCAGCATTTCCTCGGACTTGGCGATGAGGCCTTCGGCAAGACCTTCGCGGTGCTCATCCAGCTGGGCGCCATCCTGGCCATCCTGTCGGTCTATTTTGGCAAGCTCGTCTCCATCGCGTTGGCGTTGCCGAGCGATCCAGGCGCGCGGCGCTTCGTGCTCGGCGTGCTCATCGCCTTCCTGCCGGCGGCGATCGTCGGCGCCTTGCTGCACAGCTTCATCAAGGGCGTGCTGTTCAATCCGCTCATCGTCTGCATCGCGCTCATCGTCGGCGGCTTCGTGCTGCTCGCCGTCGACGCGATGAAGCTCAAGGTGCGCCACAGCGAGGTGACGCAGTTCTCACTGCTCATGTGCCTCGGCATCGGCGTCGTGCAGTGCCTCGCCATGATCCCGGGCGTATCGCGCTCCGGCGCCACGATTGTCGGCGCCATGCTGATGGGCGCCGACAAGCGCGCCGCGGCGGAGTTCTCCTTCTGGCTCGCCATGCCGACCATGGCGGGGGCCTTCGCGTACGACCTGATGAAGAACTACAAGCTGCTCACTTTCGAGGGCGGCGCACTGATCGCCATCGGCTTCGTCACCTCGTTCGTGGCAGCGCTTTTCGTGGTGCGCACGCTGCTCGACTACGTGTCACGGCATGGCTTTGCGCTGTTCGCAGGCTGGCGGCTGGTGGTCGGCGGCCTCGGCCTCGGGGCGCTGCTGGTGTTCGGCTAGCCAGCTCATCGCGTCGCGGCACCCCCCGGCGACGGCGTCTTCGGCTCGAAGCGGCACAGATCGTTGATGAGGCAGCGCCAGCATTCCGGCCGCCGCGCCTTGCAAACGTAGCGCCCGTGCAGGATGAGCCAGTGGTGGGCGTGGCGCTTGTAGGGCGCCGGCACGACGCGCAACAGGCCAAGCTCGACGTTGAGGGGCGTCTTTCCGGGCGCCAACGGGATACGGTTGGCGACGCGAAACAGGTGCGTGTCGACCGCAATGGTTTCCTCGCCGAAGGCAACATTGAGCACCACGTTGGCGGTCTTGCGGCCGACGCCGGGCAGGCTCTCCAGCGCCTCGCGCGAGGCGGGCACCGCGCCCTGATGCTCGTCGATCAGCCGCTGCGAGAGCGCGATGACATTCCTCGCCTTGCCGCGATAGAGCCCGATGGTCTTGATGTGGTTGCGCAGCCGCTCCTCGCCGAGCGCCACCATCTTGTGGGGAGTATCGGCCGCCTGGAACAGCGAGCGCGTCGCCTTGTTGACGCCGGCATCCGTCGCCTGCGCGGACAGCACGACGGCAACCAGCAAAGTGTAGGGATTGACGTGCTCGAGCTCCCCTTTCGGTTCGGGATTGGCGTTCCGGAAGCGGCGGAAAACCTCTTCCACGGCCTCGCCCGGCAACGCCCGTGGTGGGCGTGGGCGCGGTTTCGGGGGCGTCGCGGCCTTTCGTCCCGAGGAGCTTTTTGGCGGCGGGGGGAGCTTCTTTGACGGCATCGAGCCGTTATGATGGGCGCCATGGCGAGCCACAAGAGCCCTGCCCGGTTGCCCCATGACGAGACGGTGTTCTCGGCCACCATCGTGCCGCACCGGTCCCTCGGCCAGAGCGGCTTCCGGTTGGTGATGACCTTGGTGTGCGTGGCGAGCGTCATCTCCAGCATCCCGTTCATCGTCCTCGGCGCCTGGCCGGTGGCCGGGTTTTTCGGCCTCGACTTCCTGGCCCTCTACGTCGCCTTCCTGTTGAACTACCGCGACGGCCGCGGCTTCGAGGAGATCCTCGTGACGCCGGTGGAGCTGCTCTTGCGCCGCGTCTCGCCGCGCGGCGTGACGCAGGAATGGCGCTTCAATCCCCTGTGGACGAAGCTCGACCGCCGGGTGAAGGGCGAATTCGGCATCGACCGCCTGACGCTCGTCTCGCGTGGCGAGCACGTCGTCTTCGCGCAAGCCCTGTCGGCCGCCGAGAAGGCGTCCTTCGCAGAGGCGCTGTCGGGGGCGCTGGCCAAGGCCCGGCGCGGCGGTTGACGCTTATTTCTTGCTGTCCTTCTTGCGCTGCGGCGGCGGCAGTTTGGCGAGCTGCGCCTTGATGGCGGCAGCGCGCGCCTCGGTGAGCTTGGCGGCGCAGTAGCCGTGGGCGTTCTCGGCCACGTAGCTGCGACAGGTGACATCCCGGGCGGACGCGAAATTGGCCTGTTCGGATGTGGCCGCCTGCAGTTCCGTCCCCTTCATGCGCGACATCAGCTGGCGGAAATTGTCGCGAATATCACCATCGGCGCGGCCGCGGGTCCGCTCGATCTCACGGGTGCGCGGGCCAAGTCCCCGCCCTTCCGGTCCCCAAAGACCGCGGGGATTGACGCGGCAATCGGCAGCCTCGAAGAGGCAGTCCTCCTGCGGCGAAAGCACCATCGCCGCGTCGCCCACGATGTCGAAAACGATAGGGCAGATGGGTGATTCGAGGACGTAACGCGGCAGGCCGGCGGGCCGGCCCTGGCTCGTCAGCGGCACCGGCTCGGCGCCGCCAAGCTCGACGGCGCAGGCGTTGCCGGGCGAGGACAGCGACGCCCCCTCGAGCTTGAGCCGCAGCCCGTACTGATCCCTGCCGACCCGTTCGAGCCGCAGCCGTCCCGCGCCGCCGTTGAGCAGCGCCTCGGTGCCGACAAGCCCCTCCTCGTTGGCGGGCCGGACGGGGACGCGCGGCTGCAGGGGGGCAGCCGGATCGTCGCCGAGACGGTCGGACGGGGGCCGTCCGACCGGGCGGTCGAGCGGCTCGCGCGGCTCAGCCGGCGGCCGGCCGACATTGGCCGGCGGCCGCTGGAAGGGATCGGGGAAGAAAATCTGCGCCTTGGCGCTGAAGGGCGCCCCTGAAACGAGACAAGCGGCGATCAAGGTAGCCGCCCGCGCATTGCGTCGGATCATGTCGCCCCGTCTCGTTAACCGCTGCGTAATACTAGCATCGCGGTCAAGCCCTTGCGAATGGTGCATGAAGAGGCCACCTCAGATCAGCGGGTGGCGCAAGGTGAGATATCGCTCCGAGGCCCTGTTGATGGCCCAGTCATCGCCTTGCGGGGGCCTGGACGCTTTCTTATATACGCCGTGCACTTGCGTAATTGTTGAAGGCCGGCGCGACATGCCGCTTGACGGATGCGCGCCGGACCATGGCCGGGTCGCTTCGGGGCTCGGCGGTCTGCTTGGAAAGTGAGGGATCAATCATGGGTAAAGTCATCGGCATCGACCTCGGCACCACCAATTCCTGTGTCGCCGTGATGGAAGGCACGACGCCGAAGGTCATCGAAAACGCGGAAGGGGCGCGGACCACACCGTCCATCGTCGCCTTCACGGACGACGGCGAGCGTCTCGTCGGCCAGCCGGCCAAGCGCCAGGCGGTCACCAATCCGGAACGCACCTTCTTCGCCATCAAGCGCCTCATCGGCCGCACCTACGACGACCCGATGACGCAGAAGGACAAGGGCCTCGTGCCCTACAAGATCGTCAAGGCCAAGAACAGCGACGCCTGGGTCGAGGCCGATGGCAAGACCTATTCGCCGTCGCAAATTTCCGCCTTCATCCTTCAGAAGATGAAGGAGACGGCCGAGGCCTATCTCGGCCAGAAGGTCGAGCAGGCGGTCATCACCGTGCCGGCCTATTTCAATGACGCCCAGCGCCAGGCCACCAAGGACGCCGGCAAGATCGCCGGCCTCGAAGTGCTGCGCATCATCAACGAGCCGACGGCAGCAGCCCTCGCCTACGGGCTCGACAAGAAGGCGACCGGCACCATCGCGGTCTACGACCTCGGCGGCGGCACCTTCGACATTTCCATTCTCGAGATCGGCGACGGCGTGTTCGAGGTGAAGTCGACGAACGGCGACACCTTCCTCGGCGGCGAGGACTTCGACATGCGCCTCGTCGGCTATCTGGCGGACGAGTTCAAGAAGGAGCAGGGCATCGACCTGCGCAAGGACAAGCTTGCCCTGCAGCGCCTCAAGGAAGCGGCCGAGAAGGCCAAGATCGAGCTCTCCTCGGCGAGCCAGACCGAGATCAACTTGCCCTACATCACGGCCGACGCGTCGGGGCCCAAGCATCTGGCCCTGAAGCTGTCGCGCGCCAAGTTCGAATCGCTCGTCGACGATCTCGTCCAGAAGACGGTCGAGCCGTGCCGCAAGGCGCTCAAAGACGCCGGCCTGTCGGCCGGACAGATCGACGAGGTGGTCCTGGTTGGCGGCATGACGCGCATGCCGAAGGTCCAGGACGTGGTGAAGCAGTTCTTCGGCAAGGAGCCGCACAAGGGCGTCAACCCCGACGAGGTGGTGGCGATCGGCGCGGCCATCCAGGCCGGCGTGCTGCAGGGCGACGTGAAGGATGTGCTTCTGCTCGACGTGACGCCGCTGTCGCTCGGCATCGAGACGCTGGGCGGTGTGTTCACGCGGCTCATTGACCGCAACACCACCATCCCGACCAAGAAGAGCCAGGTGTTCTCCACCGCCGAAGACAATCAGACGGCGGTGACCATCCGGGTGTTCCAGGGCGAGCGCGAAATGGCGGCCGACAACAAGCTGCTCGGCCAGTTCGACCTCGTCGGCATCCCGACGGCGCCGCGCGGGGTACCGCAAGTCGAGGTCACCTTCGACATCGACGCCAACGGCATCGTCAACGTCTCGGCCAAGGACAAGGCCACCAACAAAGAGCAGGCGATCCGCATCCAGGCCTCGGGCGGTCTCTCGGAAGCCGACATCGACAAGATGGTCAAGGACGCCGAGATGCATGCCGCCGAGGACAAGAAGCGGCGGGAACTGGTCGAGTCCCGGAACCAGGGCGAAAGCCTCGTCCACGCCACCGAGAAGTCGGTGAAGGAGCATGGCGACAAGGTTCCGGCGGCCGACAAGGCCGCCATCGAGGCGGCCATCGAGGCGCTGAAGAGCACCCTGCAGGGCGAGGATGTGGAAGCCATCAAGGCGCGCACCAACGACCTGATGCAGGCCTCGATGAAGCTCGGCGAGGCGATGTACAAGGCCGCGCAGGAAGGTGCGGCGGCGGCCGGCGAGGCCGGCGACGGCACGCAGACCGGCGAGGCCAAGAAAGAGGACGTGATCGACGCCGACTTCCAGGAAGTCAACGACGACGCCAACAAGAAGAAGCGGGCTTAACGTTTCGCTGTCAATAATCATCAGCCCCGGGGCTTGCGTCGGGGCTGATTCGTTGCCGGTCGGGACAGCGCGGCGGCAACGTGTTAGCGAGGACGGACGCGCGGGCGCGTCCAAGGGCAACTCGATCGCGGGTTCAGATCGCGGACCAAGCCACGGGCACCATTCACCGCACTATGGCCAAGCGCGACTATTACGAAGTCCTCGGCGTTGTCCGTACCGCTAGCGACGGCGAGCTGAAGTCCGCCTTCCGCAAGCTTGCCATGAAGTATCACCCGGACCGCAATCCGGGCGATCACACGGCGGAAGTCCGCTTCAAGGAAATCAACGAGGCCTACGAGGTCCTCAAGGAGCCGCAGAAGCGCGCCGCCTACGACCGGCTCGGCCACGCTGCCTTCGACGGCAGCATGAGCGCCGGCCCGCAGGGCTTCGGGTCGGACTTCTCGGAGTTCATGACCGACATTTTCGACACGTTTTTCGGCGACCAGCGCGGTGGCCGCCAACGGACCAGTGGCGGCGGGCGCGAGCGCGGCGCCGATCTGCGCTACAACCTCGAGATCAGCCTCGAAGAGGCCTTCGGCGGCAAGACCGCCTCGATCCGCGTGCCGGCAGCCGCGACCTGCGAGGCGTGTACCGGCTCCGGCGCCAAGCCCGGCTCCAAGCCCAAGCAATGCGCGACCTGCGGCGGCTACGGCCGGGTCAGGGCGAGCCAGGGCTTCTTCTCGATCGAGCGCACCTGCCCAGCCTGTCACGGGCGGGGCGAGACGATCGACAATCCCTGCGCCGCCTGTGCCGGGTCGGGGCGTGTCACGCGCGAGCGCACGCTGTCGGTCAACGTGCCGCCCGGCGTCGAGGACGGCACCCGCATCCGGCTGGCCGGCGAGGGCGAGGCGGGCCTGCGTGGCGGCCCCCCCGGGGATCTCTACATTTTCCTTTCGCTGAAGCCGCACGCCTTCTTCCAACGCGACGGCGCCGATCTTTTCTGTCGGGTGCCGATCTCGCTCGTCACCGCGGCGCTGGGAGGCGAGTTCGCCGTCCCCACCCTCGATGGCAGCGACGCCAAGGTGAAATTGCCGGAGGGCACGCAGACCGGCAAGCAGTTCCGCCTCAAGGGTAAGGGCATGCCGGTGTTGCGCTCGCGCGACGTTGGCGACCTCTACATCCAGGTGATCGTCGAGACGCCGCAGAACCTGACGCGCCGGCAGCGCGAATTGCTGCAGGAATTCGAGAAGCAATCGTCAAAAGATACGCAGCCGGAGAGCGCCGGGTTCTTTTCGCGCGTTAAAGAATTCTTTGACACGTTTGCCCGCAGCGGGTAGGCGCGCCGCGGTCGCCCCCTTGACCGGGCCAAAAGGCTGGTCAAGGTTGCGCCGTCAGCTTGAGAGTGGTGAGCGGGGAAAAGCGTCACGTGGTTGAGCCGCAGCGTCGCCGTGCCGAATCGCCCGTCCGCATCGAGGACGAGGCCCGGTTTCTGAGATCCTGGGTCGAACGCCCGCTGACGATGGGTGCGGTGACGCCTTCCGGCAAGCTGCTTGCGCGCACCATGGCGAGCTATCTCGATCCGGGGCGGTCCGGCCCGGTCATCGAGCTCGGACCGGGAACGGGCCCGGTGACCGAGGCCATCATCCGGCGTGGCTTTGCACCCGACCGCCTGATCCTTGTCGAGTTCAATCGCGACTTCTGCCGCCTGCTGCGCCGTCGCTTCCCACGAGCCAAGGTGATCGAGGGCGACGCCTATCGTCTCGCCGACACGCTGAAGGGCATCGTCGACGGCAGGGCGGCGGCCGTGACATCCAGCCTGCCGCTGCTGACAAAACCGCTGCCCATCAGGACGAGGCTCCTCGACGAGGCGCTGGCGTTGGTGCATCCCGGCGCGCCCTTCGTGCAGTTCACCTATGCCGTGGTGCCGCCCATTCCGAAGACCGCGCATCGGTACGTCGTGACGGCGTCGAACCGCATCTGGCTCAACCTGCCGCCGGCCCGCGTGTGGGTCTACCGGCAGCCTTGAGGGTGGACGCGAATCATGTCAGCAGCTGCCCCGCTTCATCGACCGACGGGCGCAATGGCTGAAGAAACAGCGCACGACCCCCGCGACCGCCTCATCCTGGCCCTCGATTTTTCCAGCGTCGACGAAGCGCAGGCGCTCGTCAGCCGCCTCGGCGACACGGTCGCCTTCTACAAGATCGGCATGGAGCTGGCCTATGTCGGCGGCCTTGCGCTTGCCCAGCGGCTCGTCGAGGGCGGAAAGAAGGTGTTCCTCGACCTCAAGCTGCACGACATCCCCACCACGGTGGAACGTGCCACGGCGCAGATCGCCCGCCTCGGCGTGACCTTCCTGACCGTCCACGCCTATCCGCAGACCATGCGGGCGGCCGTCAAAGGACGCGGCACGAGCCCGCTCAAACTGCTCGGCGTCACCGTCATGACCTCCTATGACGACGGCGACCTCGCCGAGGCCGGGTACGCACGCGGGGTCAGCGCCACGGTCAAGCAACGCGCCGAGCAGGCGCGAACCGCCGGCGTCGACGGCCTGATCATCGCGCCCGAAGAGGCGGCCGCCATGCGCGGACAGTTCGGCAAGGCCCTGACGTTGGTGACACCCGGCATCCGCCCGGCGGGAACCGCCTTGATCGACCAGAAGCGGGTGATGACGCCGCGCGCCGCCATCGAGGCGGGAGCCGATTTTCTCGTCGTCGGTCGGCCCGTCACGGCGGCCGACGACCCCCGGGCGGCTGCCGAGGCGATCGTCGCCGACATCAAAGCCGCATCACTCAACTGAGGAAATAGCATGGCGAAGGGCTATTGGATCGGCCGCGTCGACGTCTCGAACCCGGAAGAATACAAGGGCTATGTGGCGGCCAACGCGGAGCCGTTCCGCAAGTACGGTGCGCGATTTCTCGTGCGCGGTGGGGTCTTCGAGGCTGTCGAAGGCACGGCCCGTTCCCGCAACGTGGTGCTTGAATTCCCGACCTACCAGGCCGCCATCGAGTGCTGGAATTCGCCCGAATACAAGCATGCCAAGTCGCTGCGCGACGGCCATGCGGTGGCCGAGATCGTGGTGATCGAAGGTTACGACGGGCCCCAGCCCTGAGAGGTCTCGCGGACCGATGTGGGTCGCATAGCCGCGTCTCAACCCGGCCGCGCTTTGCAGGATGGGGGATGGGCGGCTATATCGCAGCCATGGAACCCCAACGTCGCGAGCCGCCACATGGCTGACATGCGCCTTGTCGTTGTCGGCGCCGCCGGGCGCATGGGCCGCATGCTGGTGAAGGCCATCGCGGAAACCGACGGCGTCGCTCTGTCCGGCGCCCTCGAGCAGAAGGGTTCGAAGGGCCTTGGCACAGATGCAGGCCTGCTGGCGGGGGTGAGCGAGGCCGGCGTCAAGGTCACCGACGACCCCGGCAAGGCCCTCGAAGGGGCCGACGGCATCCTCGATTTCTCGTCGCCGGCCGCCAGCGTCACGTATGCAGGCATGGCGGCGCAGGCCCGTATCGTGCACGTGGTCGGCACGACCGGCCTTTCGGAAGACGATCTCGGCAAGCTGAAGACCGCCGCCAAGACCGCAACCATCGTGCAGTCCGGCAACATGAGCCTCGGGGTCAATCTCCTGGCGGCGCTGACCAAGCGGGTCGCTGCGGCGCTCGGCCCGGAATTCGACATCGAGATTCTCGAAATGCACCACCGCATGAAGGTGGACGCGCCGTCCGGCACGGCGTTGCTGCTCGGCGAAGCGGCCGCGGCAGGGCGCAAGATCAAGCTCGGCGAGCGATCGGTGCGGGCCCGCGACGGTCATACGGGCGCGCGCAAGTCGGGCGACATCGGCTTTGCGGCGCTGCGCGGCGGCACCGTGGTGGGCGAGCACAGCGTCGTCTTCGCGGGAGCGAGCGAGCGCATCGAGCTCAATCACCGCGCCGAGGATCGCGCCATTTTCGCGCACGGAGCGCTCAAGGCGGCGCTGTGGGCCAGAGGCCAAAAGCCGGGATTCTACTCCATGGCCGACGTGCTAGGCCTCAGTGATTCCGAGAATTGAGAGTGAGCCCGATGCCAAACCGCCTCGTGCTGCTGCGTCACGGCCAGAGCCAATGGAATCTCGAGAACCGCTTCACCGGCTGGGTGGACGTCGACCTTACGCCGCAGGGCGAGGCTGAGGCGCGGCGGGCTGGCGAGCTGATCAAGGCGAGCGGCATGGCCTTCGCGCGCGCCTATACGTCGGTCCTGAAGCGCGCGATCCGCACCGCCGAGCTGGCGCTCGCGGCGGCCGGACAGTCGCGGGTACCGCTCATCAAGGACTGGCGCCTCAACGAGCGCCATTACGGCGGCCTGACCGGCCTCGACAAGGCCGAGACCGCGGCCAAGCACGGCGACGCACAGGTGAAGATCTGGCGGCGCTCCTACGACGTGCCGCCGCCGCCGCTCGCCGCCGACAGCCCCTACGACTTCGCCAAGGACCCGCGCTATGGCGGCGCCAAACTGCCGTCCACCGAAAGCCTCAAGTCGACGCTGGAGCGCGTGCAGCCCTATTGGGAGGCCGAGATCGCGCCGCGGCTCAAGGCCGGCGAGACCACCCTGGTCGCCGCCCACGGCAACTCGCTGCGCGCCATCGTCAAGCTCCTGTTCGGCGTCGCCGACGACGCCATCGTCGGGGTCGAGATTCCGACCGGCAATCCGCTCCTGATCGACCTCGACGAAAAGCTGAGGCCGACCGCGGCGCGCTATCTCGACGAAGGCCGGGCGGAGAAACTGCCGAGGGCGGCGTGACGGTAGCGACGCGCCAAAGCGAAGCCACTCTCGCTGCGGCCGACCTTGCGCCGGGCGTGCGCTACGTGGCCGGCTATTTGAACCGAACCGCGCAAGAAGCGCTGGTTGCGCAGCTGCACGAAGTGGCGCGGGCAGCGCCGTTCTTCACGCCACGCATGCCGAAGAGCGGAAAACCGTTCTCGGTGCGCATGACCAATTGCGGTTCGCTCGGCTGGGTGTCGGACGAAGCGGGCTATCGCTATCAGGCGACGCATCCGGAAACCGGCAGGCAATGGCCGCCGATTCCGCGACATTGTGGCGCGGGCATGGACCGAGCTCGCGCAGTACCCACATCCGCCGCAGGCCTGTCTCGTCAACTTCTATGCCGCGACAGCCCGCATGGGCCTGCATCAGGACAAGGACGAGGAGGATTTCGATGCCCCCGTCGTGTCGTTGTCGCTCGGCGACACGGGCTTGTTCCGCATCGGCGGGACGAGCCGTAAGGGGGTGACGGCATCGCTGAGACTGCAATCGGGAGACGCGCTGGTATTCGGCGGCCCGGCGCGGCTCGCCTTCCACGGTGTCGACCGCATCATCGGCGGCTCGTCGACGCTGCTACCCGAAGGCGGGCGCATCAACCTGACATTGCGGCGCGTCACGAGGCCGGAAGGACAGAAGACTGAGGACAGATGATGTACCGTCGTCCGTCTCCCGTCGTCCGACTAATCAGGCGTGGCCTTGCGGCTCGTCCTCGTCGTCCTCGCCGTCGACCATCTGCGGCTGCGCCGGCGGCTTCGGGCCGCCCTTTGAGACGCCAACCAGGGCCGGGCGCAGCACCCTCTCGCCGATGACGTAACCCGCCTGCACCACCTGCACGATGGTGCCGTTGGGGACGCTCATGTCCGGCACCTCGAACATGGCCTGGTGCAGATTGGGATCGAAGCGCTCGCCCTTGGGGTCGATCTTCCTGACGCCGTGGCGCTCGAGCGTATTGAGGAGATCGCGCTCGGTGAGCACGACGCCCTCGATGAGGGCCTTGAAGGCGCCATCCGCGGCCTCGCGGGCCTCCGCCGGCATGGTCTCGAGGGCGCGGTGCATGTTGTCGGCGACGGTGAGCACGTCGCGCGCAAAGCCGGTGACGCGCGTAGGCACGGGTGTCGGCCACCTCCTTGCTCGGTGCGGCGGCGCAGATTTTCCATCTCGGCGAGGGTGCGCAGCAGGCTGTCCTTGAGCGAGGCATTCTCGCGTTGCAGCGCCTGCAGGACGGCGAACGGATCGGGCTCCGTCGATGAGGCGCCGGGCTGGTCGTCGCCGATGCGGTCCGCGTACGCATCATCGTCGCATATCGGATGCGGCCTCGCGCGCCTCAGGATCGTTTGGCTTCTGAGTCATGGCTCCGACAGATGTTGGCTTTGAAGCGGATATCAGGTCTTGGCGGGCAAAAATCAAGCGACCAGGCCCTACATGGCGGCTTTCTCGGCGGCTTTCTCGCCTGCGATCTCGCCTTCCTCGGCCGAGAGCGCCTCGAGCAGCGCCCCCTTGATGGCTTCCTGGCGGCCGATGGTGTTGATCTTCGTGCCGGCGAGATCGGTGACGTAGAAGGTGTCGACGGCCTTCTCGCCGAACGTGGCGATATGGGCCGACGCGATATTCAGGTTGAG
This sequence comes from uncultured Alphaproteobacteria bacterium, assembly GCA_963812775.1. Taxonomy (GTDB): domain Bacteria; phylum Pseudomonadota; class Alphaproteobacteria; order Rhizobiales; family Beijerinckiaceae; genus CAWEWH01. The sequence continues at coordinate 1,207,699 of CAWEWH010000005.1, read as the reverse complement.
CCTGCCGATGGCGGTGGTCAGATCGTAGAGCAGCCCCGGCCGGTCGAGCCCCGAGACTTCGAGCACGGTCTCGCGCCCAGACAGGCTGTTGTCGACGATGACCTCGGGCACGACGTGGAAAGGCTTCGTGCGCGAGCGCGGCCGCGCGCTTGGCGGCCACCAGATCGGCGATCTTCACCTCCCCCTTGAGCGCCCGCTCGATCGCGCCGGCGATGCGCTCGGCCTCGCCGCAGTTCGTCCTCGTCGCGGTCGAAGGCGCGCGAGACGAAGATGGTGTCGAGGGCGAGACCGTCAGAGGTGGTGAAGATCTGCGCGTCGACGATGTTGCCGCCGGCCGCCGCGCAGGCGCCGGTCACGATGGCGAGCAGGCGCGGATGGTCGGGCGCCATCAACGTCAGCTCGGTGACGCCGCGGAAGCGATCGGTCTCGACCGCCGTCGCCGTCGAGCGGCCTTCACGCTCGGCCGGCTTGCACGAAGCGCAGCGTGCCGGACCTTGCGAGTGAGCTCGACCTTCAGCCAATACGCCTGCAGGTGGCGGTCGGCGTAGCGGCGGAAATCGTCCTCGCTCCAACCGCTCAGGCGCCGCTTCGAGCTCGGCCTTCGCCAGGCGCACCCGCTCCCTGCGCTCGCTCGAAGAATGCCCGCCGGTCAGCACGACCTCCGTCTCGTAGTAGAGCGTGCGCAGCAGTTCGCCCTTCCAGCCGTTCCAAACGCCGGGTCCCACCGCCTTGATGTCGCAGACGGTGAGCACGAGGAGCAGCTTCAGCGCTCCATGGTTTGCACGATCGCGGCAAAGTTCTCGATCGTCTTGGGGTCGGCGAGGTCGCGGCTCTGCGCAGTCATCGACATGACGAGATGGTTCTCGACGAGCCACGCGGCGGTCTCGGTTTCTGCTTCGTTGAGGCCGAAACGCGGACCGAGCTTGCGGGCGATGCGGGCGCCGACGAGCGAATGGTCCTCCGGGCGGCCCTTGGCGATGTCGTGCAGGACAGCAGCGCGACGTAGAGCGCGCGGCGGTTCTGAATGGTCGCGAACGATGCTGTTGGCGAGCGGATGCTCCGCTTCGACGCGGCCGGCGTCGATCTCCGCCAGGACGCCGATGGTGCGCAGCAGATGCTCGTCCACCGTGTAGTGATGGTACATGTTGAACTGCATCATCGCGACGATGCGGCCGAACTCGGGGATGAAGAGGCCGAGCACGCCGGCCTCGTTCATCCGCCGTAGCACCACTTCCGGGGCGTTTTTCGAGGTGAGGATATCCAGAAACAGCCGATTGGCCTCGGCGGTCGTCGCGCAGCTTGCGATTGATCAGCTTGAGCGAGCGGGTGACAAGCCGGCTGGCATCGGGATGGATGGCGCGGTTGTAGCGATCGGCCAGCCAGAACAGGCGAATGAGATTGACCGGGTCGCGCTGGAAGACCTCGGTCGGACTTGACGGTGATGCGGTCGGACTCGACGGCGAAGTCGGCGGAGTTCGAGCTTGACGGTGCGGCCGCGGCGGAAGCGCCCGACCAGGCGGTCGAGCACTGGCCGGTGCTTGGCGTGGCGGGCTTCAAGCGCGGCGCACACGATCGTCGGTGAGGTCGCCGACATCCTTGGCGATGAGGAAGTAGCGCTTCATGAAGCGCTCGACGCCGGAGCAGCCCGCCATGGGCAGCATAGCCGAGCTTCTCGGCGACGGCCCGCTGCAGATCGAAGGATAACCGCTCCTCGGCGCGCCCGGTGATGAAGTGCATGTGGCAGCGCACGCGCCACAGGAATTCCTCGCAGTGCGTAAACAGCTCGTACTCGGCTTGCGTGAACAGCCCAGCCGGCACCAGCTCGCGCGTGTCGCGTACGCGATAGACGTATTTCGAGATCCAGAACAGCGTGTTCAGATCGCGCAAGCCGCCCTTGCCGTCCTTGACGTTCGGCTCGACCAGGTAGCGTGAGCTGCCGGCCTGGCGCACGCGTGTCTCGCGCTCGGCGAGCTTGGCCTCGACGAATTGCGGCGCCGTCGTGCTCGCGACCTTGTCGAAGCGGGCGATGAGCTCGTCGTACAGCGCCCTGTCGCCGAGGATGAACCGCGACTCGAGCAGCGCCGTGCGTACCGTCATGTCGGCACCCGACTTCGCGCATGCATTCGTCGACCGAGCGGGTGGCGTGGCCGACCTTGAGCTTCAGGTCCCAGAGCACATAGAGGATCGCCTCGACGACGCTCTCGCTCCAGGCGGTCTGCTTGTAGGGAAGCAGGAACAAGAGATCGACGTCGGAGCCCGGCGCCATGGTGCCGCGGCCGTAGCCGCCGGTTGCGACCAGCGCCAAGCGCTCGGCCGAGGAGGGATTGTCGGCCGGATAGAGATGGCGGGTGACCACGCCATGGATGGCCACAATGACGCGGTCCATCAGCGCCGACAGGCGCTGGGCGCAGGTCAGCCCGTTGCGCTCGACATCGAGCCATTGGCGCGCGCCCTCGCGACCATGCTCCAGCGCCTCGCGCATGAGCGCCACGAGACCGGCCCGCAGGGCCGCATGATCGGAGCCATGCTTCGCTTCGAGCGCCGCCAGCGCGGCGTCGAAGTCGAACGGCTCCTTTGGGGGCGTGTGAAGCAAGAGTGTCTCGGTTGCGGCTGCGGACCGTAATCTAAGGTCTCGCGCCAGAAACGCACAGGGACGCTTGATGAACAGGAAACATGGGCTAGGCGTTTATCACGGGATTCGTCCGTGAAATATTGCTTTACCTCGGCGATAACGGATAATTATTGACCCAATCGAGCGGCTGCGGCTACAAATGCGGCGCGCCGATTTGAGCTTGCAGCTTGCGGGCGCCGAAAAAATGCCGCTAAAGCGCCAGGGCCGTCCCCATGCCAAGCTGGGCCGTCACCCTTCCGCGCGTATGTAAGGAGGGTCTGATGACCATGACTGCAAGGATGCCGCGTCGCCATATCGTCGCCGCGGCGCTGGCGGCGGCGTTGATTGCCGCTCCGTCGGCCGGCAGCGCCGCCGACATCAAGGAAATCCGCATCGACTTCGCCACCTACAATCCGGTGAGCCTGGTGCTCAAGGAAAGAGGCCTCCTCGAGAAGGCCTTCGAGAAGGATGGCATCAAGATCCGCTGGGTGCAGACCGTCGGCTCCAACAAGGCGCTGGAATTCCTTAACGCCGGCTCCATCGACTTCGGCTCAACGGCCGGCTCGGCGGCGCTGGTGGCGCGCATCAACGGCAACCCGATCAAGTCGATCTATGTCTATTCGCGCCCGGAATGGACGGCGCTGGTGACCCGCAAGGATACCGGCATCGGCAAGGTCGAGGATCTGAAGGGCAAGCGCGTGGCGGTGACGCGCGGCACCGATCCGCACATCTTCCTGGTGCGCGCGCTCGCCGACGCCAAGCTCACCGACAAGGACGTGAAGTTCGTGCTGCTGCAGCACGCCGACGGCCGCTTGGCGCTGGAGCGCGGTGACGTTGACGCCTGGGCGGGCCTCGATCCGATGATGGCTCAGGCCGAGGTCGAAAGCGGCAACGTGCTGTTCTTCCGCAAGCCGGAGGCCAATACCTGGGGCATCCTCAACGTGCGCGAGGACTTCGCCAAGGCCAACCCGGACATCGTGCGCAAGGTACTCGCCGTCTACGAAGAGGCGCGCAAATTCTCCCTCGCCAACCCGAATGAGGTGAAGCGCGTCTTCATCGACCTCACCAAGCTGCCGGCGGCGGTCGTCGACCGCCAGCTCGATACGCGCACGGAGCTCACGCACAGCGTCATCGGCGAGCCGCAACGTGCCTCGATCCTGGCGGCGGGGCTCGCGCTCAGGGACGCCGGCGTGCTGCCGGCCACCACCGACGTCAAGGCCGCGGTCGATGCGCTGATCAATTTGAGCTATCTTGCGGTGTCGAGCAACTGAAGGTCCCGCATGGCGGTCACCGACGTCGCGCCCGCCAAGCCGATCGAGGAGGCGCTGCCTCAGGGCGCCATGCGCCCAGCCGTCCCGCGCGCCATGCGCTGGACAATCGGGTTCGTGCTGCCGCTCGCGCTCGCGCTCGGCTGCGAGGCGGCGGTGCGCCTCGGCTATGCCCAGGGCCGGCTGATGCCGCCGCCGAGCCGTATTGCCGAGACGCTGCTCGCCCTGGCCAAGAGCGGCGAACTCACCACCCATACTCTCGCGACGCTGACGCGCGTTGCCTTGGGGTTCGGCTTCGGGGCGCTCGCCGGCACGCTCATGGGTGCCATCACGGGAGCGTCCGAACCGCTGCGCCGCTTCCTCGATCCCACCATCCAGGCGCTGCGCGCCATTCCGTCCCTCGCGTGGGTGCCGCTGTTCATCCTGTGGCTCGGCATCTACGAGACCTCGAAGGTGACGCTGATCGCGGTCGGCGTGTTCTTCCCGGTCTATCTCGGGGTCATGGGGGCGATCGAGGCGATCGACCGCAAGCTCGTCGAGGTGGGGCGCGTCTTCCGGCTGTCCCGCGCGGCCATGATCCGGCGCGTGCTGCTGCCGGCGGTGCTGCCCCATTGGGTGATCGCGCTGCGCGCTGGCCTCGGGCTCGGCTTCATGTTCGTGGTGGCGGCCGAGATCATGGGCGCCTCGGAAGGACCTCGGCTACCTCCTGGTCGACGGCCAGCAGCTCGGCAAGCCGGACCAGATCCTGGCCGCCATTATCGCCTTCGCGATCCTGGGCAAGCTGTGCGACTGGCTCCTGGTCCTGGCCACGACGCCGTCGCTCGCCTGGCAAGACAAAGCGAGAGGCCGCCTGTGATGCGGCCGTTGGGCAAGCCATGCTGACCCTCAAGCGCTTGTCGAAAGTCTATGCCGACGGCACGCACGCCCTGTCGCGCATCAATCTCGACATCGGGGCCGGCGAGATCGCCGCCGTGGTCGGCGGCTCCGGCTGCGGCAAGACCACAATGCTGCGCCTCGTCGCCGGCCTCGACCGCGCCAGCGACGGCACGGTGCATGTGGACGACGAGGAGATCGACGGCCCGCACCCGGCCGTCGGCATCGTGTTCCAGGAAGCACGCCTGCTGCCCTGGCTCAGGGTCGCCGACAATGTCGGCTTCGGGCTCATGGAATTGCCGAAGGCCGAGCGCGAGGCGCGCGTCGCCGACGCCCTGGTGCGGGTCGGCCTTGCCGATTATGCGCGGCGCTGGCCGCGCGAATTGTCCGGCGGCCAACAGCAACGCGTCGCCATCGCGCGCGCCTTCGTAGCGCGGCCAAAGGTGCTGCTGCTCGACGAGCCCTTCTCGGCCCTCGACGCCTTCACGCGCGCCAGCCTGCACGAGCACCTCCTGGCGCTGTGGCAAGCCAGCCGCCCGACCGTCGTCATGGTCACGCACGACGTCGAGGAAGCAGTGACCCTCGGCGACCGTGTCGTCATCATGCAGCCGCGGCCCGGCCGCCTGTTCGACGAGATCGACGTTTCGGCGTCGCGGCCGCGCGACCGCAAGGGGCCGGCCTTCGACTCGGCCAAGCGGCGCGTGCTAACTGCATTGGATCAGTCGCTGGCCAATCCGGATGCCGCCAACCGTGAAGCCGCGGCGCGGGGTGCGGCCCTGTGGTGGTAAAGCAAGGAGACGACAAAATGGACGCTCAGGCGCTGCGCGCCCTTCAGGCGCCGATCAAGGACAGCTATAGGACCGATCCCGGCAAAGCGGTGATCGCACTCAAGGCCGAAGGCACGCTCGACCAGGACAAGATCGCCTGCAAGGTGGAAACCGGCCGGGCGCTCGCGGTCGCCGGCCTGCACCCCAAGACAGGGGGCTCGGGGGCGGAACTGTGCTCCGGTGACATGCTGCTCGAGGCCCTGGTGGCCTGCGCCGGCGTCACCATGAAGGCTGTCGCCACGGCGCTCGAGATTCCCTTGAGGAGCGGGCGCGTCATCGCCGAAGGCGAGATCGACGCCCGCGGCACGCTTGGCGTCGACAAGGAGGCGCCGGTCGGCTTTCAGGCGATCCGCCTCAAGTTCGAGGTCGACACCGATGCGCCGCAGGACAAGATCGACCAACTGCTAAAGCTCACAGAACGGTACTGCGTCGTCTTCCAGAGCCTCAACAAGAAGCCCGCGCTCAGCGTCGCCCTCACGCGGGCGTGAGGCCGTCATGGCAGAGCCAGAAGTCTCGAGCGCGAGGCGGCAGAGAAATCGGATCGTGCTCTAGGCGACGATTCGCGCCGGCGTCCCGGCCAGCATCAGCCCGGCGAGGACGCCGCGCTGGTTTCTGAGGAAGGCCTCGAGGAGCGCGGCACAGTTCGCCGGCGCCGCGGCGCGCACCGTCGGGCGTGCGGCGAGCGCCTTGCGCCAAGCGCTGAGCTTCGGCAGATCGTCGAAGACGCCGAGATCGGTAAAGCGCTCGAACACGTCGAAATAGCGGAACACCGGCGCGAAGACGCAGTCGACGAGGCTGAAACGGCTGCCGGCGAAGAAAGGGCTTTCGCCCAGCGCCGCTTCGAGGCGAGCGAATTTCTCGGCGACCAGCGCACGTTTCGCCGCGAAAGCTGCGGCATCAGGCGTCGTTTCGATCACCCAGATATCGGCAAGGATGGTCGCCAAACTCCATCCAGGCGCGATGGCTGGCGCGCGCCAAGGGGTCGGCCGGATGCAGCGGGTTCGGCGTGGTATCCTCGAGGTATTCGACGATGACAGTGGACTCGAAGATCACCGCGTCGCCGACCTTGAGCAGCGGCACCTTGCCGAGCGGCGAGATGGCCTTGAACCAGTCCGGCTTGTCGGCGAGATCGACGTTGAGGCGAGTGAACGGCACGCCCTTCTCGGCGAGCGCGATAGCCGCGCGCTGCACGTAAGGACAAAGGTCGAAACTGACCAGGGTGAGGTCCGGCTGTTGGGCTTCTAGCATCGCACATTCTCCGTTCATATCATCATGCACTTGCATCTATCTTAATGCAATTGCATGCATTGTCAATCTTGATGCAAATGCATCTTCTTGCTAAAGCGGTGGCATGAGGGCCAAGCCGCCTGCCTCTTCGGGCGAGATCGTGCGTGCCTGGACGCGGCTCAACCGCGCCCAGCGCTTCCTCCTCGATCGTATCGAAGGCGAGCTCAAGCAGGCCGGGCTGCCGCCGCTTCTCATCTATGACGCGCTGTTGGAACTGTGGCGGGCGCCCGACAGGCGCCTGAGGCAGGTCGACCTCGAGCAGGCAATGCTGTTCCCGCAATATTCGATCTCGCGTCTCGTCGACCGGTTGGAGAAGGACCGGCTCGTCCGGCGCGAACGCTGCGAGGATGACGCCCGCGCCTACTGGGTCGCCATCACCGACAAGGGGCTGAAGGCGCGCGAAGCCATGTGGGCGGTCTATGCCGAGGCGCTGGCGCGCCATCTCGGCGACAAGCTCGGCAAGGCGGAAGCTGGCGCGCTAGCGGATGCGCTGGAGAAGCTCTACCGCTGATGCTCCGGAGCCGCGGCGCCCGAGAGCTCGGCGCGCTGGCGCTGCAGGAAGGCGCGCACGGCCGCATCCGGCTCCAGGCCGATGGCGCGCTCATAGGCTCGATCGGCCGCCGCCGCATCGCCGTTGGCCGCCGACAACCCGGCGCGAGCCGCCCAATATGGCTGATAGTCGCGAAGCCGCGCGTCGTCGGCAAGTGCGTCGAGCGCCCGCAATCCGGCGGCCGGGCCACGCGTCTCGGCGATGGCGACCGCCCGATTGATGGCGACCACGGGCGAGCCCGTCAGCTCGAGCAGCGCGTCGTAGATGAGCACGATGGCCGCCCAGTCAGCGCGCCCGGTCAGGCGGCGCACCACGTGGGCGGACTGCACGGCGGCCTCCAGCTGATAGCGCCCCGTCGCGCCGCCGGCGCTTGCTTGCCGCAGCGTCGCCTCGGCTTCGTCGATGAGGCCGGCGTCCCAGAGGGACGGGTCCTGGGCCGCAAGCGGAATGTACTCACCCGCCTGGCCGCGACGCGCCGGGCGGCGCGCCTCGGCGTAGAGCATCAAGGCCAAGAGGCCGAGGGCCTCCGGCTGGTCCGGCAACAGCGACGCGACGAGGCGGCCGAGCCAGATCGCCTCCTCGGCGAGGTTGCGGCGGCGAGCCTCGGTGCCGAGCGGATCGGTCCAGCCTTCGGCGAACGCCGCATAGATGGCGGCCAGCACCGCATCGAGCCGTTCGGCGAACTCCTCCGGCGCGGGAACGCGGAAGGGAATGCGTGCCTCACGAATCTTGGTCTTGGCGCGTACCAGCCGCTGCCCCATCGTGGCAGGGGAGATGAGGAACGCCGACGCGATGTCGGCGGCGTCGAAGCCGAGGATCGTCTGCAGGATGAGCGGGGCGCGGATGCCGGCCTCGATGGCGGGATGGGCGCAGGCGAACATCAGCGCGAGACGGCTGTCGGGAACATGCATCTCGTTCACCGCCGCGAGTTCCTCGGCCACGAGCTGCAGATGCACGCGCGCATCGGTGCGGGTGCGATGCCGCCGCAATGCGTCGATCATTCGCCGCCGCGCCACGGCAATCAGCCAGGCCTCAGGCGATTGCGGCATGCCCTTCAGGGGCCATTCCAGGAGGGCGGCCGCGAAAGCGTCGGAGAGCGCGTCCTCGGCCGCCGTCACATCGTTGGTGCGGGACGACAGGAACGCAATGAGCTTGCCGTAGCTCTGGCGCGCCACCGCCTCGGCGACGCGCCTCGCGTCGCCGCCGCTCACCTCGGGCTACATCGCCCAAACCGGGCGGACCTCGATCACCCCGCGGCTGGCGCTTGGGCAGCGCGCCGCCCACGACAGGGCGCTGTCGAGATCGGGCACGTCGATCATGTAGAAGCCGCCCAGCTGCTCCTTGGTCTCCGCGTAAGGGCCGTCGAGCACCTTGGTCTGGCCATTCACGGCCCGGACTGTCGTGGCGACTTTCGTGCCCTGCAGGCGTTCCCCCCCACTATGACGCCCGCCTTTCGCATCGCTTCGCCATAGGCCATGTGGGCGGCCATCATTTGGCCGTCGGCTTCCTTGCCGGCGCTCTGTTCGCTCTGCTCGTTGCCGTAGATCAACAGCATGTATTTCATAGCGCTCTCCTTCGCCTCATTGCGGCTCGGGCATCTGCCCAGCCGACCCATGACGTTTGAGGCCGGCCGATTTCGACGCGTGTCCGGGTTTCGCTAGATTTTCTTCTCGATGGCGTCCCAGATAGCGATGGCGAGATCGGGGCCGCCGACGCGCTTGATGGCGCGTATCCCGGTCGGCGAGGTGACGTTGATCTCGGTGAGGAAGCCGTCGATCACGTCGATGCCCACGAACAGCAGCCCGCGCTCACGCAGGGCCGGTCCGATGGTGTCGCAGATTTGCCGTTCGCGCGCCGTGAGCTCGGTGGCGGCGGCGGCGCCGCCGCGCACCATGTTGGAGCGCAGATCATTGGGGGCCGGCACGCGATTGACGGCGCCGAGCGCCACGCCGTCGACCAGCACGATGCGCTTGTCGCCTTCCTTCACCTGCGGGAGGAAACGCTGCACCACCCACGGCTCCCGGAAGGTGGTCGCGAACAGGTCGAAGATCGAGCCGAAGTTCGGATCGTTCTCGGTGATGCGCAGGACGGCGGCGCCGCCATGGCCGTGCAGCGGCTTGAAGACGATTTCGTTGAATTCCCTGCGGAAGGCTTCGATCTCGGTCTTGTCACGGGTGATCAAGGTCGGCGGCATCAGCTGCGGAAAGTGGGTGACGAACAGCTTTTCCGGGGCGTTGCGCACATGGGCGGGATCGTTGACGACGAGCGTCTTCGGATGCACCCGCTCCAGGAGATGCGTCGCGGTGATGTAGGCGAGATCGAAGGGCGGGTCCTGACGCATCAGCACGACCTTCAGGTCGGCAACCGCGAGGCGGCGTGGCTCGCCGAGGCTTGCATGCTCGCCGGCCACGTCCTTCACCTTGAGGGGCCGCATGCTGGCGGTGACGAGGCCGTCGCGCATGGAGAGCTGATCGGGCGTGTAATAAAGGAGCTCGTGGCCGCGGCGCTGCGCCTCGAGCAGCAGTGCAAAGGTGGAATCGCCCGCGATATTGATGCGTTCGATCGGATCCATTTGGACCGCAACGGTGAGAGCCATTGTTCCTCCCCGGCCTGCTGCGCTGATATGGCCTTGCCGGCGAAAACGCGCAATGCCTCCCGCCGCTCAATCGATGGCCGCTCAATCGATGGCGAGGGTCGCCACGTCAGGCACATGGCGGGGCAGCCGGTGACGCGCCACGAAAACGGCGTCGCAGCGCAAGGTCATGTTGGCAGCCCAGGGATTGCGCGCCAGCCAGTAGCGCGCGGCACGGGACAGGCGCCGCTCCTTCTGCGGGTTGATGGCGATGACGGCATCGTCGAGGAGATGCCGCGCCTTGACCTCGACGAACACGATGGTGTTGCCGCGCTTGACCACGAGATCGATCTCGCCGCCGCCGGCATGGAAGCGGCGCGACAGGATGCGGTAGCCCTTCATCAGCATCAGCATCGTCGCCCAGGTCTCGCCGCGCAGCCCCGCTGCGTGCGAGGTGAGGCGCGATTGCGGGCGCGTCATTTGCCCTCCGTCCGCTTGGCCACGAGGAGGGCTCGCGCATAGACCTCGCGCCGCGGTAGGCCGGTCTCGGCCGTCACGACGGCCACCGCCTCCTTGAGGGAATGCTTGGCCAGCATGTCGGCGATAAGGGCGTCGATGCTGGCAGCAGTGATCGGCGCCGCAGCTCCCTCGGGGCGTGGTGCGATAAGCACGACGATCTCACCCTTGGGCGGCCCCTCGGCGACGTAGGATTGCGCGAGCCCCGCAAGGTCGTCGCGCCGCACGTTCTCGTAGAGCTTGGTGAGCTCGCGCGCCACTGCTGCCTCGCGCTGGCCGAGGACGGCGGCGGCATCGGCCAGCATGTCGACAAGCCGGCGCGGCAACTCGAAGAAGATGAGCGTGGCGGGAATGTCGGCGAGGGCGGCGAGCCGCGCGCGTCGCGCCGCCGACTTCGCCGGGAGGAAGCCTTCGAAGAAGAAGCGGTCGGACGGGAGGCCGGACACGACCAGCGCCGTCAAGACCGCCGAAGGACCCGGGATCGCGGTGACTGGAATGCCGGCTTCGATTGCCGCCTCAACCAGCTTGTAGCCGGGATCGGAGACGAGCGGCGTGCCGGCGTCCGACACCAGCGCCAGCGCCTGCCCATCCTTGAGCCGCGCCAAGATCTTGGGGCGCATCTCGGCGGCGTTGTGCTCATGGTAGGCGATGAGCGGCGTGGTGATGCCGTAATGCGCCAGCAGCGTCTTGGTGACGCGGGTGTCCTCGGCGATCACCGTCGCAGCGGCCGCCAGCGTGCCCAGCGCCCGAAACGAAATGTCCTTCAGGTTGCCGATGGGGGTCGCGACCACATGCAGCCCGGGCGCCAGCGGCTCGGCCTCCGCGGCCATGCCGAAGGCCGTGAAACGGGAAGGCGGCGTGTCGACCGCCCTGGTGCCGGCAGGCTTCTTCACGACGCGTTGAGGTCCGTTCATGAGGCCATTGTGCCACAGCGAACCGCGGTGGCCGATAGCGACCTCACTGGCTGAATACGCCGGTGGCCATCACCGCGACGCCGAAGACCGCCATGGCGGCCACAAGGATCAGCCAATAGGCCCGCGATGTGACGTTGAGCGCAGCGGTCGACGGGTTCTTCGGATCGTAGCGAACCTCAACGTCGCGGCCGACCGGATAGCGCGCGGCGATCTTGGCCGCGAAGCCCTTTGAGCCGCTCACGGTGGTGCCGAGCTTGATCTGCCGGCTGCGATAATCGATGCCGTTCACCCGATACGCATATTCGACGGCCGGCTGATGGATCGTCCTCGAACCGCCGTCGCTCTCGGTCTTGTTGAAAGTCTCCGTCGTGCTGACGAGGACGCGGCCGTTTGCGACAGGCCAATGCGCCGCCTCCCTCGCCTGCCGCCGCATGGCGAAGAAGAACAGCAGCGTGAAGGCTGAGAAGCCGGTGGCGACGAGCACGAACGGCGCCTGCGCTTTGGGGAAATGGTGGGTGACAAAGGCGGGTCCCTCCGTGGCAAGCCAGTAGATGGCGGCTGCGAACGCCGCCGCCAGAGCGAGAAGCACCAGGCACCCCTTGCCAAGGCCCTCCGGCATGTGCGGCTCGAGCACGCAATTCGCCGGGTTCTTCGGATCATAGAAGACCATGACGGTGGCGCCGACGGGGTAGCGCAGCAGCGTCGCGGCCAGGTTGGCTCCGCCCGCATCCTCGCCAATGCCAATGCGCGTGCCGCGATACTTGGTGCCGCCGACCGAGAACTCGTATTCGAGCACCGGCTCCTGCTTCACCGATGTGCCGTCGTCGGAGCTGTCGTAGCGCGCCTCCACCCGCGACGCGAGGATACGCCCGCCAGCCTGTGGCCACGCTGCGGCGCGGCGCGATTCCAACACCTTGCCGACCACAAGGACAATGAGCGCGATGATGACGCCCACCACGATCACCACGAAGGCCACGGCACCGCTTTCGTGGAAAGGAGGCGGAAGCCTGATGACACGCGGCAACACCAGCGGCAGCATAATTGCCGCGAGCGCGATGATGATGAGGGTGACGATGAGCGCCTTCGGCGGCGTGCCTCCGCCCGACGCGAACGCCGCCTTGGGGACCGGCGGCGGATCTATCCAGGTGACGGCGCTGCGCCAACGATCGTCCCCGTTGAGATAGCAGACGAGAACGTCCTTGATGCGCGCGGCGTCGATCGGCCGCTGTGCCATCTTGTAGGTATCGCCTTCCTCGAAAGCGAGGCTCGGCTTGCCGTCGGACCCGACATAGGCCTCGACAAATGAATTCTCATCCCGCGCGAGGCTGATGGACCAATCATCACCCGTCTGGGCGTCCACCGCGCGGACAACGTCGTCAGGTGTCGGCGCCGCATTGATCTGGCCATTGATGTCGAGCTGCATGAGGTCCGCCCCTGCCCGGCGGCTTCATAGCAGATCACCGGGAGCGGCAAGCTGCCGAAAGTTGGTCAGCTACCGGCTCGCCACACCGCCCAACGTCTTCCCTTCGGTTGCAACGATCGGCACACTTGTCAGTATGCGCCAAAAGGCGGGCCAAGCCGCCGAAGCGGGAACGAGCCTGGTGTCGGTCGATTCTATCCCCCTCAGCCGCCGTCAGGCGGTGGCCACGGGCCTCCGTGTCTTGGCGGCCAGTGCCGCCGGCGCCCTTGCGGCCGCCTGCCGCGGCGGGGGCGAAGCCCCGTCTTTGCCGTTTGCGACGACGCGCGACAGCGAACCGCGTTCGCTCGGCCGCGGCGGCGTCAAGGTGGGGCTCATCCTGCCGCTCGGCGCAGGTGGCGAAATCGCCATCGCGGCGCAATCGCTGCGCAACGCCGCCGAGCTCGCCCTCGCGGAACTGCCGGACGCCAATGTCGAGCTCCTCGTCAAGGACGATGGCGGCACGCCGGAAGGCGCCCGCAACGCGGCCCAGCAAGCGCTTGGCGAGGGCGCGGAATTGCTGCTTGGGCCTCTGCTCGCCGCCTCGGTGCAAGCGGCCGGACAGGTGGCGACGGCGGCCGGCAAGCCGGTCATTGCCTTCTCGACCGACGCCAACGTGGCCTCGCGCGGCGTCTACCTCCTCAGCTTCCTGCCCGAGAACGAGGTCGAGCGCATCGTCGCCTACGCGGCAAGCCAGCGGCGCCGCCGTCTGGCGGCGCTCATCCCCGAGACCCCCTACGGCGAGGTCGTGGCGGCGGCCTTCCAGAAAGCGACGGCGGCGCTGCGTGTGAGCGTGGAGGCGATCGAGCGCTATGGCGCCGGCGACGGCGAGCCGATTGGGCGGGTGGCCGTGATGGGCAGCGGCGACAATCCACAGATCGACGCCCTGCTCGTCCCGGAAGGCGGCGAGCGCCTCGCCGCTCTCGTGCCAGCCTTGCAGAACAGCGGCTTCGATTTCGGCAAGGTGAAATTGCTGGGCACCGGCGTGTGGAATGAGGCGCGGGCCCTCCGTCTTCCAGCCCTCGCGGGCGGCTGGTTCGCAGCCCCCGATCCCGCCGGCTTCCAGTCCTTTGCGGGGCGCTACACGGCGAAGTTCGGCCAAGACCCGTCGCGGATCGCCAGCCTCTCGTACGATTCGGTGTCGCTCGTCGCGGCGCTGGCACGCACGCAAGGGGCACAGCGATTCAGCGAGCCGGTGCTCACGGGCGCGGCGGGTTTCAACGGTGCCGACGGCGTCTTCCGCTTCCGCCGCGACGGCACCAACGACCGGGGACTGAGCGTGCTGGAAGTGCGAGCCGGGGCGGCCGAAGTCATCAGCGCGGCACCCAAGACGCTCGGCACGGCGCGGGGTTGAGCTGCAAGGACCTACGCGACCGTGCCGCCGTCGACCGGCAGCGCCGCGCCAGTAACGAAGGACGCCTCGTCCGACAGCAGGAACAGCGCGGCGTTGGCAATCTCCTCGGGACGCCCCGGACGGCCCATGGCGTTCTGGCCGGCACGCTGGCGGACCAATTGCTCCGGGTCCATGCCACGTGTGCTCTGCTGATCGGGACGAGCCACGAAGACGCGCAGCATCGGCGTGTCGGTGGCGCCCGGGCAGATGGCGTTGACGCGGATGCCGTCCTTGGCGACCCGCTTGGCCAGAGCGCGGACGAAACCGACCACGCCGAACTTCACCGCCGAGTAGACGGGGCTGAATTGCGAACCCTGGAGGCCGGACGTCGAGGCGGTGAACAGCAGGCTGCCGCCGCCGCGGGCGCGCAACTCAGGGAGCGCCGCCTCGGTGGTGACGATCTGCGAGCGCAGATTGAGGTCGACGGCGAGCTCGAAGTCGGCCATGTCGACCCCTTCGACGGCCGCCGGTCCGGGATGGCCGAGATGATTCCAGACGAAATCGAGGCCCCCGAAGGCGTTGGCTGTTTCGCGCACGATCCGCTTCGCCTCGGCGTCCTTGCGCAGGTCAGCGACGATGCCCTTAGCCTTGCCGCCGCCTGCGGTGATCTCGTCGACGACAGCGGCCACGCTCTTTCCGTCGATGTCCACGACGCCGACGGACGCGCCCTCGCGGGCAAAGCGCAACGCCCCGGCGCGGCCCATGCCCGATCCCGCCGCCGTCACGATGCCAACCTTGTCCTTGAGCCGCATGTCTCGTCCCGCCTGAATGGTCCAACCATCTTGGCCGACGAACATGCCGCCATCAATCGGCGAATTCTCGAAGGCCGGACGGTGAGAGGCTCTTTCGCGGCGCCGTCGTGTCTGGCACGAGCCCCTAGGCGGCGAGGTCGGCCACCACGGCGTCGAGAACCGGAAAGCCGCCTGCCGTCACCTTGAGGCGGCCGTCAGGCGTGCGGGCGATGAGCGCGTCCTCGACAAGGAGCTTGATGCGCCCTTCGGCCAGCGGACGCCCGGCGAGCGCCTCGTAACGCTTGGGATCGATGCCCTCGGCGAGGCGCAGGCCCAGGAGCAGGTATTCGTCGCCCTGTGCCTCCGCCGTCAGCTCCTCGACCTCGACAAGGCCGACGCCGTTCGACTCGACCTTCTCGAGCCACGTCTCGGGCGCCCGCTCGGTGGCCAGCGCTAGGCGCGCCTTGGCGCCGACGAGGCGGCCGTGGGCGCCCGGCCCAACGCCGGCATATTCGCCGTAGCGCCAATAGACGAGATTGTGCCGGCACTCGGCGCCAGGATGCGCATGGTTGGAGATCTCGTAGGCGGGCAGGCCCTGCGCGTTCATCACCTCCTGCGTCACGTCCCAGAAGGCACGGGCGGTGTCGGCGTCCGGCATCACGAATTTGCCGGCGGCATGCAGCTTCTCGAACCACGTTCCGGGCTCGATGGTGAGCTGATAGAGCGAGAGGTGATCGCCGGCATGCGCCAGCGCCTCGGTGAGCTCGGCGCGCCACGCCTCGGGCGTCTGGCCTGGGCGGCCATAGATCAGGTCGAACGAGAAACGCCCGAAAATCGCCGCCGCCGTCTCCACGGCGGCAAGCGCCTCGGGCACCGAATGCATGCGGCCGAGACGGCGTAGATCCGGCTCCTTCAGCGCCTGCACGCCAAGCGACACGCGGTTGATGCCGGCGGCGCGGTAGCCACGGAAACGCTCCGCCTCGACGCTCGTCGGATTGGCCTCGAGCGTCACCTCGGCTTCGCGTGCGACGGACCAATGCGCGCCGATCGATTCAAGTATGGCGGCGACGGTCGCAGGCTGCATCAGTGACGGCGTGCCGCCGCCGAAGAAAATGGACGTGACCGTACGGCCGGGCGCCAGCGCCGCCATGTGGGCGATTTCGCGCGCGAAGGCCGCCACATAGCGCGCCTCGTCGACGGGCTTGTGCCGCACATGGCTGTTGAAGTCGCAATAGGGGCATTTGGCGGCGCAGAACGGCCAGTGGACATAGACGCCAAAACCCGGATCGCCAGGGTTGCTCATGGGAGCGGTGTGGCGCATCGACGCCCGAATCGCAATGCGCAGCACGGCCGCATGCCGCAAGGAAGCCGCCATATGGTTGAAGCTCTGCCGCGCCGACCGGCGATTTCACGGCAATTCAGCCGCGTCCCAGCTTCCTGAGTCGGCGAGCTGGGGCGCAAAAGCCGGCTCCGACCACCTGAACGGCAACGCGGCTTGCAGGAAGACGCCCTCCGCGACGCGAAAGCGCAGCAGGCGCTCGGCGCCCGCAAAAGCCGCGACTTCCGGCCCCTCGAACACGACCTCCCCGAGGCCGGTCAGCGACAGCACGTCGCCGGACGCGAAGTCGATGACCATGAAGCCGGCATGCGGATTGGCCACAATGTTGCCGAGGGTGTTGAACAGGAAATTGCCGCGAAAGTCGGGAAGCGTCAGCACCGTCACCCCGTCCTCGGCGGTGACCCGCACAAAGCCCGGCTTGCCGCCGCGATGGCTCATGTCGACGCCTTCGGCACGGCCATCACCGCCGGGCGCCTGCGAGGCGCTGGCGATGAAGCAGGTGTCCGATCGCCCGACGAGGTCTGCGGCACGGCGCGACAGCAGCGCCCCTTCCCGTTCGGCCTCGACGGCCTCCGGCAGGCGCGCGGCCAGGGCCGGCGCGCGGGCCTGAATGTATTGCGGACAATTGCCGAAGCTCTGGCGCACCCTCACGGCGAAGCGGGTGTCGTCGATGGCCACGACCGTGCCGTTCATGCGGTTGCGGCGGCGCGTCTCGAACTGGATGCCGAGAAGCCCGAGCGGCGCGCCGAGGCGTAGACTGTGCCTGAGCCTGTCGCCTTCATGGATTGGCGCGGAGACGACGAGGTGGTGCGGGTCCGGCGAGAGGGCGAAGCCCGGCGGACCGGCCAGCACGGAGGCCCAGGGGCGGCCTTCCGGATCGAGGCTCGCCACCATCAGGTATGGCAGTTCCGCGAAAAACAGCCGGTGCTGATCGGGCATGAAGTCGCGCACCATGCTGCTGCCGAGGCGCGCCGCAACGGCAACGGCGCGGGCGCCCGCGCGCTGCTGGACGGTCCGCTCGCCTTCATGAAAGGGCGGCGCACTGAACGGCTCGACTGGCTTGGTCTCGTGCATGACTGCAATTCCCTGCGAGACGCCCAGCATGCCGCATGTTCGGCATGGCGATAACTGCCGAAGTTGTGACAACATTATTCCATCAGGGGGAATAATCGCATGGACCAAGCCCGCGAGTACCGCGCCTTCGTGGCGGTGGCCGAGGCGGAAAGTTTCGCGGCGGCGGCGCGGCGGCTCAACATGTCGGGCCCGGCCATGACGCGCACCATCGCGGCGCTCGAGGATCGGCTCGGGGCGCGGCTGTTCAAGCGCACGACGCGCATCGTGCGCCTCACTGACATCGGCAGCCGCTTCCTGGCCGATTGTCGGCGCATCATCGCCGACATCGAGGCGGCGGAAGCCTTGGTGGCGGGCACGCACGCAGAGCTGCGCGGTGCCATTGCGGTGACGGCGCCGGCCATGTTCGGGCGCCTCCACGTTGCGCCGACGGTCATCGACTTCCTGGCCAGGCATCCGGGCATGACCGCCCGAACGCTGTTCGTCGACCGGGTCGTCGATCTCATCGAGGAAGGCATCGACGTGGCGGTGCGGATCGCGCAACTGCCCGACTCACGGCTCACTGCCGTGCGGGTCGGCGCGGTGCGCCGCGTCGTCGCCGCCTCGCCGCGGTTCCTCAAGCAGCACGGCGTGCCGAAGACGGTGCGCGACCTCGCTCAGCTCGACGTGATCGACTTCTCCTCCTCGCTCCCGCACCAGAGCTGGACGTTTCGGGGGCGCGGCGGGGCACAAACCGCCAAGCCGCGCGTGCGGCTCAACGTCAACAGCGCCGAAGTCGCCGTCGCGGCCGCGGTGGCGGGCTTCGGCTTGACGCGCGTGCTGTCCTACCAGATCGGCCGCGAGGTCGAGGCCGGCAGGCTCAAGATCGTGCTCGCCGACATGGAGCCGCCACCGATTCCCGTCCATCTCGTGCACGCGGAGGGCCGGCAGGTCAGCGCGCGGATGCGCAGCTTTCTCGACTTTTCGGTGGAGCGGCTCAGACGCGAGAAGTGGCTATCCTAGGGTCAGGCACGCCTGCGCCAACAGCACAAAGGCGCGGGCGCGGTGCGACAGCGCCGTGCCGCGGCCGCCCGACCAGTCGATGCCGTGCTTGCTGTCGGCGCCCATTTCGCCAAACGTCTGCGCGTAGCCGTCAGGCTGGAACATCGGGTCGTAGCCGAAGCCCCGCTCGCCGCGCGGCGGCCATACGAGGGTGCCGAAGACGCGCCCCTCGAACAGTTCCTCGTGCCCGTCCGGCCAGGCGATGATGAGGGCAGACACGAAGTGCGCCCGCCGCTGCGCGGGCGTCACGGCGCCTCGACGTTGCAATTCGCGCTCGATGCGCTCCATGGCCGGGCGGAAGTCCCTGTTCACGGCCCAGTCGGCCGAAAACAGGCCCGGCGCGCCGTCGAGGGCATCGGCACAGATGCCGGAATCGTCGGCCAGCGCCGGCAGTCCTGACGCCTTGGCGGCGGCATGCGCCTTGATGGCGGCGTTCTGCGAGAACATGTGGCCGGTCTCGGCCGGCGCGGGCAGGCCGAGCTCGCCGGCCGAGACGGCGTCGATGCCGAAGGGAGCCAGCAATTCGTGCATCTCCTTGAGCTTGCCCGAATTGTGCGTGGCGATGACGGTGCGGCCGGTGAGCTGGCGGTGAGCCAAGTCGCGTCCTCGCGTGGAAGCTCAAATCAATCCGACGGGTTGTGGGGGAACTCACCATATTTCTGAGGCACATCCCGCTCGCCCAAGGGTCTTGCTATCCGGGATCTCTTGCCAGGCCTCTCAGCTCGCAGCGACAGGGCGATGATGCCGCCGACGATGAGCACCGCAGCGAGAAGGCCGATGACGATCAGCAGCCATTCCGGCACGCTCGCCTCCTTCAATCATGGCGCATGATCTGATCCGAAAACCGCGCACACTTTTCGGGATCATGCGGCTACATCACGGCCATCTTCTGCAGATCGACGAGCTTGCCAATGCCGGCCTTGGCGAGCTTCAGCAGCGACAGGAACTCGTCCTCGCTGAACGGCTTGCCTTCCGCCGTGCCCTGCACCTCGACGATGCCGCCGGCCCCTGTGATGACGAAATTGGCATCGGTCTCGGCGCCCGAATCCTCGGCATAGTCGAGATCGAGCACCGGCATGCCCTGGTGGATGCCGCACGATACCGCCGCCACGTGGTCCTTGAGCGGCTGACCGCTCACCATGGAGCGCGCCTTCATCCATTCGAGGCAATCGTGCATCGCCACCCAGGCGCCGGTGATGGCGGCGGTGCGGGTGCCGCCGTCGGCCTGGATCACGTCGCAATCGATGGTGATCTGGCGCTCGCCCAAGGTGGTGAGATCGACCACCGCTCGAAGGCTGCGGCCGATGAGGCGCTGAATCTCCTGGGTGCGCCCGGACGGCCGGCCAGCCGTGACCTCGCGGCGGGTGCGCTCGGCGGTGGCGCGCGGCAGCATGGCGTATTCGGCCGTCACCCAGCCGCGCCCCTGGCCGCGCAGCCAGGGCGGCGCCCGCTCCTCGAGCGAAGCGGCACACAGCACGTGGGTGTCGCCGAACTTGACGAAGCAGGAGCCTTCCGCGTAGCGCGCCACGCCGCGATCGAGCGTCACCTTGCGCATCTCGTCAGGCGCGCGTTTAGAGGGCCGCATCGGCTTTTTCTCCCTGCGACGGGCGGCGGGCCGCCGTTCTAGAGCGCGATGCGGCGACAAGCAATCGCATACATGGCCTTAAGTTCTTGCCGGAATCCCGTTTTGCCGCGGATTGTGGGCTTGAAGCGCCCGCCCCGCTCGGTCATTTTGAAGCCATGACAGCACGGACCAGCCAGCCCGGCCTCTCCAAGAGCGCCCTTGTGGCGCTCGATGAGCGTTCGCGCGAGATCTTTCGCCAGATCGTCGAGAGCTATCTGGCGACCGGCGAGCCGGTCGGCTCGCGCAATCTCGCGCGCATCATCCCGCTGGCGCTGTCGCCGGCGTCCATCCGCAACGTCATGGCCGACCTTGAACATGCGGGCCTCATCTACGCGCCGCACACCTCGGCGGGCCGGCTGCCGACCGAGCGGGGCCTGCGCTTCTTCGTCGACGCGCTTCTGGAGATCGGCGATCTGGCGGCGGAGGAGCGGGCCAATATCGAGGCGCAGATGCGCGCCGCCGCCTCGGGCCAGTCGCTCGACGGGGCCCTTGCCCAGGCCACCCAGCTCCTGTCGGGCCTGTCGCGCAGCGCCGGCGTCGTCGTCACCACCAAGCATAATGCCCGCCTCAGGCATCTGGAATTCGTGCGCCTCGACCAGAACCGCGCCCTCGTGGTCCTGGTCGGCGAGGACGGCTCGGTGGAAAACCGCGTCCTCGATCTGCCGGCCGGCCTACCGATCTCGGCCTTGGTCGAGGCGGGGAATTTCCTCAACGCGCGCATCGCCGGCAAGACGCTCGGCGAGCTGCGCGCCGAGGTGGCGACGCGGCGCGCCGAGATGGAGCGCGAGCTCGATCAGCTCACCGCGCGGCTGGTGGAAGCTGGGCTTGCGACGCCGGTCGGCTCGTCGGACGCGCGGCAATTGATCGTGCGCGGCCAGGCCAACCTGCTCGAGGATCTCAGCGCCGCCGAGGATCTGGAGCGCATCCGGCTCCTGTTCTCGGACCTCGAGACGCAGAAGGACGTGATCGAGCTGCTCGCCCGCGCCGAGAGCGGCGAAGGGGTGCGCATCTATATCGGGTCGGAGAACAAGCTGTTCTCGCTGTCCGGCTCGTCGATGATCGCCGCCCCGTTCCGCGACCGGGCGCAGCAGATCGTCGGCGTGGTGGGGGTCATCGGCCCGACGCGCCTCAACTATGCGCGCATCGTGCCGATGGTCGACTATACGGCGCGGGTGGTGTCGAAGATCATCGAAGGCGGGCGGTGAATTGGGACGATGGACAGCATTGCAGCGCCCTGTCTGTGCTAGGTTGCACGGCGTGGCGCGGCAACGTCTGGCAGTCTCGCCGGCCGCTCGCTGGGACGCTTGGGGCAGGGCATCATGAGACATACGAAGCAATTCGCGTTTGCGGCCGCAATCGCGTGCGCCGGCAGCTTTGCAACGGGCGCCGCCGCGCAGAGCTACCCGACGAAGCCGATCACCATCATCGTGCCGTTCGCGGCGGGCGGCAGCGCCGACATGCTGGCGCGCCTCAGCGCGCAGGGGATGTCAGAGGCGCTCGGCCAGCCCGTCATCATCGAGAACAGGGCCGGGGCGGGCGGCGCCATCGGTTCCGCTGCGGCGCTGAAGGCGGCGCCTGACGGCTACACGCTGCTGATCGGCACGGTTGCGACCTTCGGGGCCGGGCCGGCGACGATGGAAAATCCCGGCTACGATCCGCGCGATGCGGCACCGATCGGCATGATCGCCTCGATACCGATGCATGTGACGGTGAACAGCAAGTCGCCATACAAGTCGCTGGGCGAGCTTATCGAGGCGGCGAAGCGCACTCCCGGCAAGTTGACCTTTGGCTCGGCCGGGATCGGCGCGGTGTCCTATCTGGCCTGCCAACAGCTCATGCGCCGCACCGGCGTCGACCTCGTCCATGTTCCGTATCGCGGATCGGGACCTGCGATGACCGATCTCCTCGGCGGCCACATCGACATGCTGTGCGATTCCGAAGCGCTCGTGCTGTCACAGATCAAGGCCGGACAGCTGCGCAGCCTGGCGGTGGCCCAGCGCTCGCGCTCCGCGAACGTGCCGGATGTTCCGACCGGCGAGCAGGCTGGCGTGCCGGGCCTGGCGGCTGAGAATTGGACGGCGCTTTTCGTCGCCAAGGGCACGCCGCAGGCGGTTATCGACAAGCTCAATGGCGCCCTGCGGACGGCCACCGTCAAGCCAGACTTTCGCAAGCGCATTCAAGACATGGGCGCTCGGACCGCCGAGGGCAGCGAGCTTTCGCCCGTGGCACTCGGCCAGTTCGTCCGGAGCGAGATCGAGCTGTGGACGGCAGTGGTCAAGAATCAGCCCCTCAAGGTGGCCGCCGCGGCGCAGCAACCTGTCGTCCAGCAGCAGCCCGTCGTGCCGCAGCAGCCCGTCGTGCCGCAGCAGCCCGTCGTGCAGCAGCCGATCAACACCCCGTCGGGCGTGCTGGTGTCGACGGGGCCGCGCGTCGCGCTGGTGATCGGCAACTCGAACTACAGCGCCATGCCGAGGCTCATCAATCCGAAGAACGACGCCGAGGACGTGGCCAAGGCCCTCAAGGAGGCGGGTTTCGATGTCTCCATCGGCGTCGACCTGACGCGCTCGGGCATGGAGGACGCGCTGTCCGGCTTCTCGCGCAAGGCGCGGCGCGCCGAGACGGCGCTGGTCTACTATGCCGGCCACGGGCTGCAGCATAACGGCATCAACTATCTGGCGCCGGTCGACGCGCGGCTCGACGACGAGACGGACCTGCGCAAGCTGATCCTCTTGCAGAACGTGCTCGACGACCTCGCGGGGGCGAGCAAGATCCGGCTCCTGTTCATCGACGCCTGCCGCGACAACGAGGCGGTGCAGCAGCTGGCGAGCCGGCTGCCGCGGACGCGGGCGGCGGCCTTCACGCGCGGTCTTGCGGGCGCCACCGCCGACGGCACGCTGATCGCCTTTGCGACGCAGCCGAACCGGGTGGCGGCGGACGGGGCGGGCCGCAACAGCCCGTTCACGCACGCGCTCTTGAAGCACCTGCCGATCCCGGGCGTCGAGCTGCGGACGCTGCTGACGCGGGTGCGCGCCGAGGTCGTGCAGGCGACCGGCGGCACGCAGCGCCCGGAAGTGTCCGACAGCCTGGTGGGCGAGTTCGCTTTCCGCTGAGCCGACAGGGAGCGGCTAGAGCACGATTCGTTTCATTCGAAACGGATCGTACTCTACGCAGTTGATGTTGCGCATGATCTGGTCCGAAAACCGCTCACACTTTTCGGGATCATGCGCTAGGCGGCCGCCCGGGTGTTGGAGATCTTGCCGCGCGCCGACACGAAGCGCACGACGCGCTGGGCCGTCGTCACGGAGAGCCCCTGGAAGGCCCGGAAGGCGGTGCGCAGCAAGTCGTCCGGCGGCTCATGGCCGAGCTTGGTGGTGAGCATCAGCTTGAAGGTGCTCCAGCTGAAGCGGACCGAGCGGGCGAGATAGAGCAGCGGATCGTAGTGGCGGGCGAAATAGGCGCGCGACACGACGGCCGGCTCCACATGCGCCAGGTGGGCGATGGCCGCGAAGGCCTCCACCAGCTTGCCCTGCTGCACCCACTCGACGATGTCGTCCTCGGCAATGCCGCCCTCGCGGGCCTTCACGTCGACGCTGCGGCTGGCCTCGAGGAAATTGTCGAGCAGCGCGGCGCTGGCGTGGCGATCGACCACCATGGCGGAGATGCGGTTGATGGCGGTGTCGATGGCCTCGTCGGAGCCCATCTCGGCCGACAATGTCTCGCGCGCCTTCTCGCGGGCGATCTGGACGAGGGTCGACAAATGGCTCGACGGAATATCGGTGCGCGCCTTGAGGATGAGCGGCAGGGTGTCGTCGCCGCGCGCCTTCTCCAGGAGCTGGCCGAAGCCGTGTTGGGAGAAGCGGGCGCCGTCGTTGCCCGCCACCTTGCGCACGACCTGATCGTTGCCGCGGTCGACGATGACGTCGGTGACCTTCTCGCTCAGCGTCTCGCGCTGCGACATGGCGAGCAGGAATTCCTGGCCGCGCTCCTGGCCGATGGCGACAAGATCGCTGTCGTCGAGACCCCTGGAGCGCTCGATGACCGGTCCGGCGACGGCGATGTCCTGGTCGAAGGCAAGCTGGCGCACCACCTGGCGCGGCGCCTGCTCGACATCGGCAACGCGTTCGGACAATTCGACCCTGGCCTTGAACTCGATGTCGCGGGCGAGGCGGAGGATGACCTCGTCGAAGACGCCGACCTGATCCTCCGAGAGCAGCGTCGATTGCTCGAGGAACAGCTTTGTAACCTCGCGCAGCGCGCCCGTGCGGCGGGTGGAATCGCCGCTGGCGATGGCACCCTCGACCTCGTCAATAAACGATGCAATCGACATCACAGCCCCCGGCTTCGACCGACAATGCGGCGATCCAACCTTGCGCGGCTCGATGATGAGAGAGTTGACTTCGGTCAACTGGTTGTATGTTTGCCGGCGCCCAATGCCGACATGGCTAACGGGCGGTAACCATGGCGCCGCCCATTCGAGGCATCGGGCCACCGGTTCGCCGGCAGCCTGGGGTTAATTGATCCTCAACATGACTGCGGCATTCTCGTCGACTGCGCGAGGGGTGGCCTTGGCTATCGATCCGACATTTCAGCTGCGGCTGGGCATCTACGATATCGAGCCGCACATCGTCGCGGCGCGACAGGAGATATGGCGCCTGCTCGCCCCCGAGCTCGACAGCATCCTCGATCTCCACATCGACAAGGTCATTCGCTGGGCGCCCTACTACATCGACATCTTTGCCAAGCACCGCGGCGAGTTCAAGGCGCTCAACCTTGAGTACGCACGCCGCTTCTTCATCAACCCGTTCGACGAGCAGTGGGTCGAAGACGCCAAGACGCGGGCCAAGGAGGAGGAGCGCCTCGGCTTCGACATGCGGGCGCGGGCCGCCCTGTCCCAGACGCTGCTGAAGGAGTTCGCGAGGATCGTGCGCCGTCACTATCGCTTCTCGCCGGGCAAGGGCTACGACCTGCTGGACGCGGCGGCGCGCCTCTTCACGGTGGACAACGCCAACGCTGTTGCCTGTCACGTGGGCGCACAGGTCAGCGAGGCCGAGCGCGGTCGCGAGGAACTTGCCGCCGCGATCCGTGGCTTCGGCAACACGGTGCAGGGGATGCGCCAGACGTTCGCGAACGCCGTCGACTCGGTGCGCGGCACGGCCGGCTCGCTGACGGAGTTGGCCGGCCACGCCTCAAAGGAGGCGCAGAATGCGGCGCTGGCGGCGGAGGGATCGGTCAGCAATGTCGGGACGATCGCGGCCGCGACGGAGGAGTTGACCGCCTCGATCACGGCCATCCACGACGAAACCACGTCAAGCGCGCGCATGGCGCATGAAGCGGCCGAGTGTGCCGGGCGCACCAATGCAACCGTGCAATCGCTGTCGCGGTCGGTCGATAAGATCGGCTCGGTTGTCGACCTCATCGCGCAGATCGCCGCACAGACCAATCTGCTCGCCCTCAATGCCACGATCGAGGCGGCACGCGCCGGCGAGGCCGGGCGCGGCTTCTCGGTGGTGGCCGCCGAGGTGAAGTCGTTGGCCACCCAGACCGCGAAAGCCACGGAGGAGATCGGCCAGCAGATCAACGTCATCCGCAACGACACCGGCCGCTCGGTGGCTGAGATCGCCGCGACGGCCGACACGATCGCCAAGATCGCCGCCAAGGCGGAAGCGGTAGCGGCGGCCGTCGATGCCCAAGCGTCGGCGACGCGCGAGATCGCGATGAGCGCCAGCGGCGCATCGGTCAACGCCGCGACGGTGTCGCGGGCCTTGGAAACCGTCGAGGAAGCCATCGGACGCACGCACGAGACCGCGAGCGCGGCTTTCGAGCTGTCCCATGACCTCGCCAAACAGACCGGCGACGTCGCCAAGGCCATGGACGACCTCTTCACCGCGGCATCACGCCGGGACGGCTTGAAGAACCTGTCCGACCTCTCCCGGGCGCAGCGATAGGGCGCGCCGCAGCGCGGGCCGGCGGCCACACGCTGTCATCCCGGCCGGAGCGGCGTGGGCGGCCACGCGCGCCACCCTCCCCATCCGACGTCGGCAGAGCCGACATCGGCACCACAGTGGGCAAGTCGGGCAGGCCCGACTTGCCTGGGGGAGGGTCGATCGCGGCGAGCGAAGCGAAGCGCGATCGGGGTGGGGTGAGAAACACGATCTGTCTCGATGATCACCCCACCCCGTCTCGAACGCTCCGCGTTCTCGCCGACCCTCCCCCTCAAGGGGAGGGTGAAGGAAGTCGCGCGCACGTCCTCGTTTCCGCGATCCCGAAGGACCCGAAGCCTGGGAGCGGTGCGGCCCAAAATTCAGGAAGGGCCCACGCGGGAGGTCCGAGCCTTCGGCGCCAGCCGGCGCGAGCGCTCGGTGAACGTTCAGTCACAAGAGAGGTGCCGGCCAACGCTTTGTCGGCCCGGACCTCCCGCGCACGGTGTTTTGTGGCCAGCACGCTTGACGAGATCGCGCGTTGCCTCCCGCAACCGTCCACGGCGTTGACGTGCCGCTTCTCCCGACAGAGGGCCGGGTCGATCCGTAAGCGCCTTTGGCCGCCCCTTCCCCGGTCTGCGCACCGAGGCTGAGGCCACCGCCCAACCCGCACTGGCGTGTCCCGTGCGCATGATCCCGAAAAGTGTAAGCGGTTTTCGGATCAGATCATGCGCAATCAAGACACCACCAGCGCAAAGCCATCGAGACATCGCCACGCGTCACCGTGGGTCCGTCTCTCTGCGGTCACCCACACTTGGCTCGCAAGGCCTTGCGCGCCCTTCCGGGGACCGGGTATTCCCAACATAGCCTGAGAGGCAACCTATGTCAAGCATTAATTCCAAGTTCGTGACTTTATTCTCTCCGCAGGTGAGGCGGCTGACCCCTCACAGCAGCTTCTGCATAAACAGGAGATCGAGCCAGCGGCCGAACTTGAAGCCGACTTCCGGCAGGCGCCCCACGACCACGAAGCCGAGACTTTCGTGCAGGCGGATGGAGGCGCCGTTGCCGGCCTCGATGCCCCCCACCATGACGTGCTTGCGCAGCGCCCGCGCCGCCTCGATGAGCGGCGGCATGAGGGTGCGGCCGACGCCCTGCCCGCGCCGGTCGTGCCGCACATAGACGGAGTGCTCCACCGTGTGGCGGTAACCGTCGAAGGGGCGGAAGTCGCCGAAGGACGCATAGCCCACCACCTCGCCGGCATCGGCGGCGACCAGGAACGGAAAGCCTCTGGCACGGCGATCGGCCACCAGCGCGCGGCGGTTGTCGAGATCGGCGGGAGCCTCGTTCCAGATGGCCGTCGTGTTGGCGACGGCCTCGTTGTAGATGGCCAGGATGCCGGCCATATCCGCATCGGCGGCGTCGCGCACGGCGATCATGGCGGTAACTCCTTGCAGCAGACCGTCATGGCGGCAGCTCCTTGTAGAAGATGACAGTGGGGCGCGGCCCCTCGCCGTTGGGCAGGAGCGCGTAGCCGGGAATGGCGCCCACCTCGATCCAGCCGCTCCTGCGATAGAGCCGCTCGGCGGCGGTGCCGGCGAGCGTGTCGAGACAGGCGAGCGAGCGGCCGGAGGCGCGCGCCACAAACTCGGCGGCGGCGAGCATCGCGGCGCCGATGCCGGCCCGGCGGGCGGCGCCGATGACCAGCATCTTCTTCACCTCGGCGCGATGCGGCTGGTTTGGCGGCATGGCGAAACCCACCTGCACGGTGCCGACGAGGTGGCGGCCGATGAAGGCCGCGATGAGCGCCGCCTCGCCGGCCGCGACCTCCTCGGCGACGGCGGCGAAGAAGGCCTCGCCGTCGCGCTGTGTGAACGGCCACATGAAGCTCACCGAGGCGCCGCCCGCGACGCAGTCGACAAGGACGCGGCCGAGGGCCGCCACTTCGGCGCGGGCCTCTGCCGCGTCGAGGCGGCGCACCACAAGGCCCGAGGCGGCGCCGGTCGTTAGCTCCGTCATCTGGGTGGTCACCTGTTCCGTCATGGAGCGAGCTTCTCCGGATGATTGAGCACCACGGCGTAGCGCACCGGCGTCTTGCCGGTGTTGCGATAGACCAGGGGCGTGTCGAGGCGCATGTAGAGACAGTCGCCCGCCTCGAGCACGTTGACGGTGTCGCCGACGGTGAGCTCGAGGGTGCCGTCGAGGACCCAGACATGCTGGCCGCCACGCCCGCTCCATGGGCGCTTGAAGGCGACGCGGGCGCCCGGCGGGAACACCACGTCGACGATCTCGACGGCCGAGGCCGTGCCGGGCGGGGCCACGTCGCGGCGGACATAGCCGGTGGCCGGGTCGCGCCAGACAGGCTGGCGAGCGGCGCGGGACAGCACGCTTCTGGGGGCCCGCTCGTCGGCGAACAGCCCCGAGAGCGGGATGCCAAGGCCACCGCATAGGCGATGCAACAGGACCGCCGTGGCGCTCACCTCGCCGCGCTCGATTTTCGATATCATCGCCCGGCTGACGCCGCTGCGCTTGGCCAGGGCCTCGAGGGTGTAGGCGTGGCGCGTCCGGAGCGCCTTGATGCGCTCGCCGAGGGTCTTGTCGACCGTATTCGACGCCATATCCATGATATGAGAATAAATCTCATATAGGAGAATGTCAATAACAAAAGCGATTACAACCAGTTACAATATGCATCGAGCCAGACGCGGCGAGAGTGGTGGGTGTCGAAATTTACGGAGGCGTCCAATGGCAGAGCTAGCGTGCTCGTTCTGCGGCAAGAAACAGAGTGAGGTATGGAAGCTGATTGCCGGCCCCAAGGCATTCATCTGCAATGAGTGCGTGCAGCTCAGCGTGGAGATCTGCGCGACGACAGAAGCTGACAAGTCGCGGGATTGGCTCAAGCAGCACAAGGAGCTGGTTGACCGCCTTGCAGCCAAGTAGCCGCTAGCGGGCTTCCCAGGGCGTGTTCTCGTTCGCGCAACACTTCGCGCAACACTTCGCGCAACACTTGCCTCTTGCTTGGCTTCCCGCAACGGCCGTGATGTCTGTCCTGCCGCGAACGACACGAGGGAGCACCACCGATGAGCGCTGAACTGTTTTCACTGAAAGGCCGCACGGCGCTGGTCACCGGCGGCTCGCGGGGCATCGGCAAGATGATCGCCAAGGGTTTTTTGGCGGCCGGCGCCAAGGTCTATATCGCGGCCCGCAAGTTCGCGCCCTGCGAGGCAACCGCGGCCGAGCTCGCCAAGGGCGGCGGCCAATGCGTGCCGCTGGCGGCCGATCTCGCCAGCGCCGAGGGCGCCAAGGGGTTGGCCGAAGCCTTCGGCAAGCAGGAGCGGAAACTCGATATCCTGGTGAACAATGCCGGCGCCGCCTGGATGGCGCCCTTCGACGATTTCCCGGAGCGCGGCTGGGACAAGGTGATGGACACCAATGTCAAAGGCCCGTTCTTCCTGACGCAGGCGCTGCACGGCGCCCTGAAGGCGGCGGCAACCGACGAGCGACCCGCCAAGGTCATCAACATCGCGTCCATCGACGGAATTTTCGTCAACCCGCTCGAGACCTACTCGTACCAAGCCAGCAAGGCGGCGCTGATCCACCTGACGCGCCGCATGGCGGCGCAGCTGATCCGCGACCGCATCGTGGTGACGGCCATCGCGCCCGGCCCCTTCGCGTCCGACATGAACATCGACGCGCGCGACAATTCGCAAGGCGTGGCGGCGCGGGTGCCGGCCGGGCGCATCGGCCGCGACGACGACATGGCGGGGGCGGCGATCTTCCTCGCCTCGCGGGCCGGCGACTACGTGGTGGGCACGACGCTCGCGGTCGACGGCGGCGTCGCCTTCGGCAAGCCGGGTTTTGAGGGCCCGGGCTGGAAGGCGTGAGTTTTCAGCAGCGCTAGGCCGCTTCCCGCGCGGGCAGCACGTCGACGAAGAACTGGCGGATGGCGCCCGACAGCTCCTCGATGGCGTCGAAGACGGCCTGCGAGGATTCCTCGACATGCTGGGCGGCGGTTGATGTCTGGTTGGCAGCGGCCACGACGCCCGCCACCGTGGTCATCACCACGTTGGTGCCCTGCGCGATGGTGGCCGCGTCGGCCCCGATGCTGGTCGTCGCATGAGCCTGCTCCTCGACGGCGGCCGCCATGGTGACGGTGGATTTGTCGATGCTGCCGGTCACCTGCTCGATGACCTGCATGGCGCGGACGGCCTCGTCGGAGGCGGTGCGGATCGCATCGACGAGGGCGGTGATGTCGGCGGTGGATTTCGCCGTCTGGCCGGCCAGCGCCTTCACCTCCTGGGCGACGACCGCGAAGCCGCGGCCGGCCTCGCCGGCGCGCGCCGCCTCGATGGTGGCGTTGAGTGCGAGCAGGTTGGTCTGGCTCGCGACATTGTCGATGACGGTCACCACCTCGCTGATCTTGCGGGCGGCAGCGGCAAGCTTCTCCACGGGCGCGCTCATGCCGCGCGCGGTGGCGGTGGCGTTGCGGGTGACGCTCGAGGTCTCGTTGACCTTGGCGTTGATCTGCATCACCGAATTGGAGAGCCCGGCGGCGGCGGCCGCGAGCTCGCCGAGGATGCGCGAGGCTTCGCGGGCCGCCTTGTCGGCGGCGCCGGCGCCGGCGATGGCGTTGGCGGCCACCGATGTCAGATCGTCGGCGGTGCCGCGCAGGCGCTTCATCTGATCGCGCACGAGGCCGGTGAGGCGCTCGACGATGGCCTGCAGCGTCTCGGTGCGCTGCCGGAACGTGCCAAGCCAGCGCGCGTCGGCGGCGCCGCGCTCGACCGCGATGGCCTTCAACTTCTCGGCCTCGGCGGTGGCAGCCAGCGCGTTGTTCAGAGACCGCTGGGCCATCTCCATCGTGTGCGTGACGCGCTGGATGATCCACACCAGCACGCCGACCTCGACGGCGAGGATAGCGCCGTGCAGTAGCGCGCGCCCGATGCCGCCGCCGTCCGGGAAGACGCCGATCGGCAGCACCAAGGACGTCGAGGCGTGGTGGAGCGTCGTGAAGACCGCAAACGCCACGATCGATCGCCAATCGAGCCAGCCGATGCAGAACGCCATGCAGGCAAAGAAATACATATGCATGTCGATCTGCAGGATTGGGCCGGGTCCGGTCGGCCGGAAGATGGCGACGATGAGCGCCACCAGGCTGGCCAGCGCCAGACTGCCGACAATGGGGGTCAGCGGCCGCCACTTCGACGACACCCAGAGCAGGGTCGGCACGAGTGGCATCAGGACGACCACAGGCAGAAGGAGCTCGAGCGGCACGGTGCCGCGCCACAGCGCGCAGATGACGCACAAGAGCGCGTTGCCCCAGAGGAAAGTGATGAAGGCGCGGCCGAAGCCGGCCTAAATCTCCCGCACACCTTGATCCTGGTCGGCCATCAGGTGTTCTCCTTGGGGGGCGAATTGGAGCCGGAAAAGTACGGCAGGCAGGCGGTGAGGATGCCGCTGCGGATCACCACGACGGCCCCGGCCGCGTAGAGCTTGGAGACGAAACGGGGGTCGTCGCTGTTGCTGATGGTCACGAAGCGCGAGACGGACTGAACGATGTCGCCGCCGGCCGCCGCCACAAGCCCGAGCTGATCGGCTTCGGACCGGAACGGCGAGCCGATGACGGCGACGGGCTCGCCCGGCACGGGGTGCGCGCCAACGGCAAGCGGCAGCGCGAGCGCGGCGACAGCGAAGCCGATGATAAAGGCGCGGGACACCGAGGGGACCTTCCTAACGGTTCAATCTACGTCGCGAACTGTTGCGTGACAGTTAACCGCTAATTGTACCGATCGACCCGCAAGTCATTGAAATTGCTGGTGTGCCTGGAAAAAATGCACCTTAACGCGGCGGCTCAGCGATGGCGGGGGGCGCTCCACCGCGAGGCCCACATCGAGGTGGTGTGCGGCTTACGCGATCGACCGGCCGAACTGTCTCTCACTTGGTACACACCTACCTCGTCCCGCGCGTGCCCTTGACGCACCCTTGGCGAAGCAGGTCGGCACTGCTATCTCGCGCCTCAAGGGCGCATCACGCACAAGGCGCGGCGCCCGTCTCCAGAGCACATGACCGCCCATCCGATCGACAATATCCGCAATTTTTCCATCGTGGCGCATATCGACCACGGCAAATCGACGTTGGCGGACCGGCTCATCCAGACGACGGGAGCGCTCACCGAGCGCGAGATGACCGAGCAAGTGCTCAACTCGATGGATATCGAGCGCGAGCGCGGCATCACCATCAAGGCGCAGACGGTGCGCCTCGAATACCCGGCCAAGAACGGCAAGACCTACGTGCTCAACCTGATGGACACGCCGGGCCATGTCGATTTCGCCTACGAGGTGTCGCGCTCGCTCGCCGCCTGCGAGGGCTCGCTGCTCGTGGTCGACGCCTCGCAGGGCGTCGAGGCGCAGACGCTGGCCAACGTCTACCAGGCCATCGACGCCAACCACGAGATCGTGCCGGTGCTCAACAAGATCGACCTGCCGGCCGCCGAGCCCGACCGCGTCAGGGAGCAGATCGAGGAGGTCATCGGCCTCGATGCCTCGGGCGCCCTGCCGATCTCGGCCAAGACCGGGCTCGGCATCGACGACGTGCTCGAAGCCATCGTGCACCGCCTGCCGCCGCCGAGGGGCGACGAGACAGCCCCGCTCAAGGCGCTCCTGGTCGACAGCTGGTACGACGCCTATCTCGGGGTCGTCGTCCTGGTGCGCATCGTCGACGGCAATCTGAAGAAGGGCATGACCATCAAGCTGATGGGTACCGACGCCAATCACGGCGTCGACCGGGTCGGCGTGTTCCGGCCGAAGATGACCGATGTCGAGGCGTTGGGACCCGGCGAGATCGGCTTCCTCACCGCCTCGATCAAGGAAGTGGCCGACACGCGCGTCGGCGACACCATCACCGAAGCACGCCGGCCGACCGACAAGATGCTGCCTGGCTTCAAGCCGGTGCAGCCGGTGGTGTTCTGCGGCCTGTTCCCGGCCGACGCCGCCAATTTCGAGAACCTGCGAGCCGCGCTCGGCCGGCTGCGCCTCAACGACGCGAGCTTCACGTACGAGATGGAAACGTCGGCGGCGCTCGGCTTCGGCTTCCGCTGCGGCTTCCTCGGCCTGCTGCATCTGGAGATCATCCAGGAGCGGCTGGAGCGCGAGTTCGACCTCGACCTGATCGCGACGGCGCCGTCGGTGATCTATCGCCTCACGCTCACGGACGGCAGCAAGAAGGAGCTGCACAACCCCGCCGACATGCCCGACCCGATGAAGATCGCCACCATCGAGGAGCCGTGGATCCGCGCCACCATCCTGTCGCCGGACGAATATCTCGGCGGCATCCTCAAGCTCTGCCAGGACCGGCGCGGCGCGCAGGTCGACCTCAACTATGTCGGCAAGCGCGCCCTGGTGAAATACGACCTGCCGCTCAACGAGGTGGTGTTCGACTTCTACGACCGGCTGAAATCCATCTCCAAGGGCTACGCGTCCTTCGACTATCAGCTCACCGACTACCGCGAGGGCGACCTCGTCAAGATGTCGATCCTGGTCAACGCCGAGCCGGTGGACGCGCTCTCCATGCTGGTGCACCGCACCCGCGCCGACATGCGTGGGCGCGCCATGTGCGAGAAACTGAAGGAGCTCATCCCGCCGCACCTCTTCCAGATCCCGGTGCAGGCAGCCATCGGCGGCAAGATCATCGCCCGCGAGACCATCCGGGCGCTCAGGAAGGACGTGACGGCCAAATGCTACGGGGGCGACGCCACGCGCAAGCGCAAGCTCCTCGACAAGCAGAAGGAAGGCAAGAAGCGCATGCGCCAGTTCGGCCGTGTCGACATCCCGCAGGAAGCCTTCATCGCGGCGCTGAAGATGGATTCGTGACGCGCCGCTTGTGAGGCGCCCGCGCTTCAGCCGTTGTTCATCCGCGCAAAGCCAAAATCGCCCCACAATAAGTCGCCGCTCGGACGGCGCGGACACGAGGGAACGACCATGAGGCGTGCGGCCATGATCCTGGCCTTTTCGAGCGCTGTGCTCCTGCTTCTGCAGCCGCCAGCCACGGCGCAGGGTGCCGGAACCGGCATCGGCGAGGAGGCGCGCATCAGCCTCGTCCAGTTCGGCCAGCGGGACCGCTTCGCGCCGCCACCGGACGAGGACTTCGAGCCGCCACCGCAGCGCCGGCGACGCGACTTCGACGGCTCCGGCGATCCGCGTTTCCGCGGCGGCGATCCGCGTTCCGGCGGGCGGCGTGCCGGCAGCAACATCTGCATCACGTCGCGCGGCTCGTGCGACGCGGGCTTCGTGGCGCCCCACAACACGCCCTGCCGCTGCATCATCCCCGGGTTCGGAGAGAAGCGGGGAGCGATCCAGTAGGCAGGGATCAGGTCGCCGTCCGCTGATTGCTGATTGCTAAGAGAACCAAATCGGCCCGACTCGCGTTGTCCCGGCAACAAGGAGCGGCCAATGAACAGAGATCAAGTGGAAGGCACGGCGCGCGAAGGCGTCGGCATGCTGAAGGAAAGCGCCGGCAAGCTCGTGGGCGACGCCAAGACGCGCGCCAGCGGCGTTTACGACCAGGCGGCGGGCGCGGCACAGCGCACCTACGGCCAAGCCAAGGACATGGCCGAGGAAGGTGCTGCCATGGTGCAGCGGCAGGTCGAAACCAATCCGTGGAGCGCGGTCATCACCATCGGCACGATCGGCTTCGTGCTGGGCTGGATCGCACGCGGCAGGAACTGAGTGCTCGCAAACGGGACGTCATGCCCGCGCTTGTCGCGGGCATCCACGTCTTCAGGGCGCGACAAAGGCGTGGATGGCCGGCACAAGGCCGGCCATGACGCCGGATGGGTTGCCTTCCCTCGAGGCTTCGCAGCTCGGCCGAAGGGCACCGCTAAGCCTTTTTGCGCATGATCCTTGTCCGAAAAGTCTCCCAACTTTTCGGGGATCATGCGGCCGCCCCCTGCAGAAAGGGATTGTTGCGGCGCTCGTCGCCAAAGGTGCTGGCGGGGCCGTGGCCGCACAGGAACGAGATGTCGTCGCCGAGCGGCAAGAGCTTCGTCTTGATGGCCTTGATCAGCCCCTCGTGATCGCCGCCCGGCAAGTCGGTGCGGCCGACCGAGCCGTTGAAAAGCACGTCGCCCACGATGGCGAAGCGGATGTCGGCATTGACCAGGACGACGCTGCCCGGCGAGTGCCCGGGGCAGTGATAGACGTCGAACTCCAGCTCGCCGATCGTCACCTTGTCGCCCTCGGCGAGCCAGCGGTCTGGGGTCACCTTCCTGACCTCGGTCATGCCCATGGCGCGGGCCTGCTCGGGAAGCCGATCGAGCAGCGGCGCATCGGCGCGATGCGGCCCCTCGACCGGGACCTTGAGCTCCTCGGCGAGCTGGGCGGCGCCGCCGGCGTGATCGAGATGGCCGTGCGTGAGGATGATCTTGTCGACCTTGGCGCCGGTCTGGCGGATGGCCGAGAGCACCCGGCCAAGGTCGCCGCCCGGATCGACGACGACGCCGCGCTTCGTCTCCTCGTCCCAGATGATGGCGCAGTTCTGCTGGTAGGGTGTCACGGGAACGACGGCGAGATTGATCATGGGCAAGGTCCGGGGTCGCGGGCAGGGCCCGCCGTCCTACAGCGGCATGGCGGCGCGTTCAATCGCTCGCGCGTGATCCGATTTCATTGAAATCAGTCACGCGCATGATCTTGTCGAAAGTCCGCGTCTTCGAGGGATCATGCGGTCATTTCCTGCGCATGATCTTGTCCGAAAAGTCTCCCAACTTTTCGGGATCATGCGATCGCCATATCGATCTCGCGCTTGCGGTTGAGGCGGCGGATCTGATCGGCGATGTCGGGGCGATGCACCATCTGGTGGCCGTAGAGCTTGCGCATGCCCATGATCAGGCGACCGCCGCGGCCCATGACCCGATCGGCGTGCTCGATGAGGCGCGAGTTGGGCCAGGCGCGGCGGCGCACGCGCAGCACGCGGGCATAGATGGTGTCCTCGGGAAGCTCGGGGTTCTGCTGGGCGAGCAGGATGGCCATGGCGGCGGTGGAACGCGACACGCCCATGGTGCAGTGAACGAGAAGGTGATCACGCTTCTCGGGCGCGAGATCAATGGTGCGGCCGAAGCGCAGAAGCGCCTCGACGTGCTCAGGCGCCGGCAGCACGCGGCCCTCGCCGGGCTCGACATCGTCATGAAAGCGCAACGTCAGCCGCTCATGGACGCCGAAATCGACGAAGCAGTCCGGCTCGTCACGTTCCGGATCGAGGATGGAGAGGACGTGCGTGACCGGCTCGGCGCTGAGCGAGGGCAGCTCCTCCAGGCCGCAGACGATGAATTTTTCCCTCAGGTCCTCGGCTTCGTCGGGCACGCTGGGCTCCCTGTTGCTAGTGTGGCGATTCCGAAATTCGCCACATATCGATGGAGGCCCAAGTAACGGAAAACTTGGCGAATTTCGAAATCATAAGCCACACTAGAAAAGATTGAATCTCGTGTGCTTTTTGAATTTGAAGTTCGCTCGGTCCGTGATCCAAAACAATGTGACGAACTTCAAATTCAGCACACGAGCTTGATGTAAGCGCCGCGACAGGGCGGGTCGAGGGGCGCCGCCGCCGCATGCCGGCGAGGCCAATGGCGGACAGGGCGCCGCCGCCGGCGCCTCGCGGACCGCCCTATTCTACAAGATTCAGCCGTGATGACGTTGATTTACCAGCGCTGCGGCACCAAATCCGCTCGGTTTGGCAGGACGCCTATGCTATGCGCTCGCGTCCGATTTTGTCCGCGCTGGAGCGTCCATGACCGATAGCATCGAGACCGACGTCATCGAGACCAACGTCATCGAGACCGACGTGGTGATTGTCGGAGCCGGCCCCGTCGGGCTTTTTGCCGTGTTCGAGCTCGGCCTTCTCGACATCAAGGCACATCTCGTCGACATCCTGCCCAAAGTCGGCGGCCAATGCGCCGAGCTCTATCCGGAAAAGCCGATCTACGACATTCCGGGCTTCCCGGTGATCAGCGGCCAGGGGCTGGTCGACAATCTCATGGCGCAGATCGCCCCGTTCCACCCGACCTATCACCTCGGCGAAATGGTCACCGGCCTCGATGTGCTCGGCACCGCGCAGGCGCCGCGCTTCCGCGTCACCACCGACGACGGCACGGTGCTGGAAGCAAAATCGGTTCTGGTGGCGGCCGGCGGCGGCTCGTTCCAGCCGAAGAAGCCGCCCATCGCCAATATCGACGCCTATGAGGGCACCGGCGTGCACTACGCGGTGCGCAAGATGGAGCCGTTCAAGGGCAAGCGCATCCTCATCGTCGGCGGCGGCGACAGCGCCCTCGACTGGACCGTGAACCTGCAGCCGCTCGCCAAGCGCCTCACTTTGCTGCACCGGCGCGACGCCTTCCGGGCCGCGCCCGACAGCGTCAACAAGATGCGTTCCCTGGTCGAGAAGGGCGAGATGGATTTCGCGCTCGGCCAGGTGACGACGCTGAAGGGCCAGGCGCCGGTGCTCGAAGGGGTGACGGTGAAGCGCGACGACGGCACGACGCACGACATCGCGTGCGACGTGCTGCTGCCGTTCTTCGGGCTGACCATGAAGCTCGGGCCAATCGCCGACTGGGGGCTCAATCTCGACGAGAACCTCATCCCGGTGGACACCGAGAAATTCGAGACCAACGTGCCGGGCCTCTTCGCGGTGGGCGACATCAACCACTATCCCGGCAAGCTGAAGCTCATCCTGTCGGGCTTCCACGAGGTGGCGCTGGCGGCGCAGAAAGTGCACCGCTACGTCTATCCGGACAAGAAGCTCCTGTTCCAGTACACGACCTCGTCGACGAGCCTGCAGAAGAAGCTCGGCGTCGCCGCATAGCGACGCGACGACGGAGGAGATCGGCGTCCGCCCGTCGTCTGTCGTCCGTCTCAGTTGTCCGTCACGGCGGCACGCACCAGGGATTGCCGCGGCTGGCGGAGCGCGGCCGGCCATAACCCAGGGCGATCATGCGCCCGCGCACGTCCACACCGGCGGCGACAACGCGCACCAGGGGAATGCCGCCGGCGCTCGAGGCGCCGGTGGGAAAAATCTCGATGGGCCCGCGGGCCAGAAGCCGCTTCAGTGCCCGCTGCGCGGCGCGGCCCCGCCGCTTCTCGTAAAAGCATTGGGCGCGGCCGACGCGGGGCACGCGCAGGCCCGAAACCATCAGCCGGTCGGCATTGTCGATGCGAAAGATGCCGCCGGTCACCACGCTGATCTGGGCGGGCGTCACCGTCTGGGCGGCCGGCATCGTCGAGCCAGAAGGGGCGGCGTGTGACGGGCCGCTTTGGGACGGGGCCTGCGATGGCGCCTGGGCGGCGGCGGGCGCAAGGCAGGCCAGCGAGGCGGCCATGGCCACGGCAGCGAAGCGCAAGCGGGATCGGGGCAAGTTGCTCATCGCCGAGGGTGCTTCGAACTACGCAAACCCCTTGTGCCGCCCCCTGCCCCCCCGGTCAATGGCAGCTCTCACACAACGTGTCGCATCACTTTTCGGTTTCGAACAAGCCCTTGACGAACTGCTTCTGCATGACGGCGACGACGATCACCGGCGGCAGCAGCGCCAGGATGACGGTCGCCATGACCAGGTGCCATTGCGGCTGGGCATCGGAGGCCCGCGCCATGCGCTGGATGCCCATGATGACGGTGTAATAGTCGGTGTCCTTGGTGATGAGCAGCGGCCACAAATACTGGTTCCAGCCATACACGAAGGTGACCACAAAGAGGGCGGCGATGTTGGTGCGCGACATCGGCACCAGGATCGACCAGAAGAAGCGCAAGGGCCCGGCGCCGTCGATGCGGGCCGCCTCGGCGAGCTCCTCGGGCACGGTCATGAACACCTGCCGGAACAGGAAGGTCGCCGTGGCGCTGGCGATGAGCGGCACGGTGAGGCCCGCGTAAGAATTGAGCATGCCGAGATTGGAGACGATCTCGTAGGTCGGCAGGATGCGCACCTCGACCGGCAGCATCAGGGTGGCGAAGATCACGTAGAACGCGAAGCTGCGGAACGGGAAGCGGAAATAGACGATGGCGAAGGCCGAGATGATGGAAATGGAGATCTTGCCGACGGTGATGGCCATGGCGACGATAAAGGAATTGAGCAGCATCGGGCCGATGGGCGGCAGCCCGAAATGGCTCACGCCCTCGGCGAGCACGCGGCGGTAATTCTCGAAGAGCTTGGGGCCCGGCAGGAGCGGCAGGCCGGTGAGGCTCTGCTCAAGCGGATGGGTCGAGGCGATGAAGGCGAGATAGATCGGGAACACCATCACGGCGGCGCCGATGATCAACGTCGCGTGCGCGAAGATGGTGCCGAGGCGAATGCGCGACGCCATGAGCCGCATCTCGGTCTGGGTCGTCGACAAGGCTGGGCTCGAATAGGTCATCGCCGGCTCAATAATGGATTTTGCGCTCGATGTAGCGGAACTGGATGATGGTCAGCGCCCCGACGATCAGCATGAGGATCACCGACTGGGCGGCCGAGCCGCCGAGGTCGAGCGCCTCGAAGCCGTCGTGGAACACCTTGTAGACGAGGATGGTGGTGGCGGTGCCGGGACCGCCGGAGGTGGTGGCGTGGATCACCCCGAACGTGTCGCAGAAGGCGTAGACGAGATTGATGACGAGCAGGAAGAACGTCGTCGGCATCAACAGCGGCAGCACGATGCGGCGGAACTGCATGAACGGGCCGGCGCCGTCGATCTGCGATGCTTCCAGCAGCGATTTCGGGATGGTCTGCAGGCCGGCCAAGAGGAACAGGAAGTTGTAGCTCACCTGTTTCCAGGCGGACGCGATGATGACCAGGATCAGCGCCTGGCCGCCGTCGAGGGTGTGGTTCCAGGTGATGCCCACGAGCGCGAGCAGGCGCGGCAGGACCCCGATGCTGGGATTGAACAGGAACCACCACAGCACGCCGGCGATGGCGGGCGCGACCGCGTACGGCCAGGTGATCACCGCCTTGTAGATGGTCGCGCCCCTGACGACGCGATCGGCAAGCACCGCCAGCACCAGCGCCACCACCATGGCGAGCCCCGTGGTGCCAAGCGAGAAGATGATGGTGACCGCGAAGGACGAGATATAGGTCTGGTCGTGCAGCAGGCGGGTGAAATTGTCGAGGCCGATGAAGCGCTGCGACAGCCCGAAGGCGTCCTGCTGATAGAGCGAGCCGGCGAGCGATTGCAGCGCCGGCCAGACGAAAAACACCATGGTGATGGCGAGCTGCGGCAGAAGCAGCAGCGCCGGAATGGCGATGCCCGGGAAGGTGACGCGCTTGCCCTGCATGCGACTGCCGCGGCGAGGCGGGCGGCAACGTCGCCGCCCGCCGCCTCCCGTTCTACATGTTGGCCTTCTCGAACTGGCGCAGCAGCTCGTTGCCGCGCGTCACGGCGGCGTCGAGCGCCTCCTTGGCGCTCTTGCGGCCCTGCAGCGCGTTCTCCATCTCCTCCTCCACGAGATTGCGGATCTGCACGAAGGAGCCGAGGCGCAATCCCTTCGAGTTCTCGGTCGGCGGGTTCAAGGTCATCTGCTTGATGCCAACGTCGGAGCCGGGATTCTTCTCATAATAGCCCTGCTGCTTGGACAGCTCGTAGGCGGCAAGCGTAATCGGCAGGTAGCCGGTATTCTGGTGCCACCAGGCCTGCACGTCGGGCTTCGACAGGTAGGCGAAGAATTTCGCCACGCCCTTGTAGTCGGCCTGCTTCTGGCCCTTCAGCACCCACAGCGTGGCGCCGCCGATGATGGAATTCTGCGGTGCGCCCTTGGCATCGGGATAGTAGGGCAGCATGCCGAAGCCCACCTCGGCCTTGACGTTGGTCAGGATGGCAAGGCGCGAGGCGGACGAGGCCATCTCGATGCCGCACTCGCCGGCGACGAGCTTGGGACCCGCCGTGTCGCCGCGGCCGCCATAGTCGAAGAGCTTGGTCTTCTGCCAGTTGACGAGATTCTCGAGGTGGCGCACCTGCAGCGGGCCGTTGATCTTGAGCTCGGTGTCGAGGCCGTCGAAGCCGTTGGCCTTGGTGGCGATCGGCTGGTTGTGGAGAGCCGACAAATTCTCGATCTGCGCCCATGACGGCCAGCGCGACGTGAACCCGCACGGCACGCCGGCGGCCTGCAGCTTCTTGCCGAACTCTTCCACCTCGGCCCATGTCTTGGGCGGCGTATTGGGATCGAGGCCGGCCTTCTTGAAGAGGTCCTTGTTGTAATAGAGGATCGGCGTCGATGAGTTGAACGGGAACGACAGCATGTTGCCGCGCGTATCGGAGTAATAGCCGACAACGGCGGGCAGATAGGCCTTCGGATCGAACGGCTCGCCCGAGTCCTTCATCAGCTCGTAGACCGGATAGACGGCGCCCTTGGCGGCCATCATGGTGGCGGTGCCGACCTCGAAAACCTGCACGATGTGCGGCGGCTGCTTGGCGCGGAAAGCCGCGATGGCGCCGGTCATCACTTCGGCATAGGTGCCCTTGTAGACGGGAAGCACCTTGTACTCGCCCTGGCTGGCATTGAAGTCGGTGGCCAGCTTCTCGAGCTTCTGCCCGAGTTCGCCGCCCATGGCGTGCCACCATTGAATCTCGGTCTGCGCGGCCGCGGGGGTGGCGAGGAGCGCGGCGGACAGCATCGCTGCCTGAAGGCGATAGGCCATGGGGATCTCCCTGAAGACGGTCGTTTTCCGGCCGCTCGTTGCTGGTGCCGGGACATCAAGGCCCGGTGACGATTTCGTCACAATTCCATGACCGGGGTCGAAACACAACGCGATAGACGCCGCCCATCGAGGGGACGTACCGGCGCGCGCGGGCGCGGATTGTCGCGCCGCCACAATGGGTTTATGCGAAGGTCGAGGGGCCCGAGACGGCCCAAAAAAGACAAGCAAGATGCGGAGGCGACATGGCCCAGGCGGCAACGACCCAGAAGCGCAAAGGCGACAAGGAGCACGATTTTCAGTGGGACGACCCGTTCCTGATCGAGGACCAGCTCGGCGAGGACGAGCGGGCGATCCGCGACACCGCCCGCGCCTACGCGCAAGACAAGCTCCTGCCGCGCATCAACGAGGCCTATGCGCAGGAAAAGACCGATCGCGACCTCTTTCACGAGATGGGCGGGCTCGGGCTGCTCGGCATCACGCTGCCGGAGAA
Organism: uncultured Alphaproteobacteria bacterium; assembly: GCA_963812775.1. Taxonomy (GTDB): domain Bacteria; phylum Pseudomonadota; class Alphaproteobacteria; order Rhizobiales; family Beijerinckiaceae; genus CAWEWH01. The sequence continues at coordinate 1,165,581 of CAWEWH010000005.1, read as the reverse complement.
GTACGGCTGCGCCGGCGCCTCCTACGTATCGTACGGCCTCGTGGCGCGGGAGATCGAGCGGGTCGATTCCGGCTACCGCTCGGCCATGAGCGTGCAGTCGTCGCTGGTCATGTATCCGATCTACGCCTATGGCGACGAGACGCAGAAGACCAAGTACCTGCCCAAGCTCGCGTCCGGCGAATGGGTCGGCTGCTTCGGGCTGACCGAGCCCGACGCCGGCTCCGATCCCGGCGGCATGAAGACGCGGGCCGAAAAGTTGAAGGGTGGCGGCTACCGGCTCACGGGCACCAAGATGTGGATCTCGAATTCGCCCATCGCCGACGTGTTCGTCATCTGGGCCAAGTCCGCCGCGCACGACAACCGCATCCGCGGCTTCGTCCTCGAGAAGGGCATGAAGGGGCTCTCCGCCCCCAAGGTCGGCGGCAAGCTCAGCCTGCGCGCCTCCATCACCGGCGAGGTGGTGATGGACGGCGTCGAAGTGTCGGAGGACCAGCTGCTGCCGAACGTGTCGGGGCTCGCCGGCCCCTTCGGGTGCCTCAACCGCGCGCGCTACGGCATCGCCTGGGGAGCCATGGGGGCGGCGGAGGATTGCTGGCACCGGGCACGGCAATACACGCTGGAGCGCAAGCAGTTCGGCAGGCCGCTCGCCGCCACCCAGCTCGTGCAGAAAAAGCTCGCCGACATGCAGACCGACATCGCGCTCGGCCTACAGGGGGCACTGCGCGTCGGACGCCTGTTCGACGAGGGCAAGATGGCGCCCGAGATGATCTCTCTCGTCAAGCGCAACAATTGCGGCAAGGCCCTCGACATCGCGCGGACCGCGCGCGACATGCACGGCGGCAACGGCATCACGCTCGAGTTCCACGTCATGCGGCACGCGCAGAACCTCGAGACGGTCAACACCTACGAGGGCACGCATGACGTGCACGCGCTGATCCTCGGCCGCGCCCAGACCGGCATCCAAGCGTTTTTCTAATCGCCAGGTTTGGAGATGCGTTCAGCGTCCGAAGGCAATCGTATGCGGGCCACGCCGCTTATCCCTCCCCCTTGTGGGAGGGTCGATCGCGCGAGCGCAGCAATGCGCGATCGGGGTGGGGGTCGAGAAAAGCTCTCCGCATCCGGTCCGATGCAACATCACCCCACCCGGCCGGCTCGCAAAAGCTCGCCGGCCACCCTCCCCATCGAGGGGAGGGATTGGACTGCATCAGCATCCAGCGACACCCCGCCACAACGGCGCTGCCCTTGAGAGGGAGATCATGACCGCACCGCTCAAAGGCATCCGCGTCCTCGAACTGGCGCGCATCCTCGCCGGCCCGTGGTCGGGCCAGCTCCTTGCCGATCTCGGGGCCGACGTGGTCAAGGTGGAGCGCCCGGGAGCCGGCGACGACACGCGCCAATGGGGTCCACCCTTCATCGCGACGACGGACGGCGACCATCTCTCGGCCTCGTACTATCACGCCACCAATCGCGGCAAGCGGTCGGTAGACGTCGACTTCGAGAGCGACGAAGGGCAGAAGATCGTCCGCCGCCTTGCCGCCCACGCCGACGTGGTCATCGAGAACTTCAAGGTGGGCGGCCTCGCCAAATACGGGCTCGACTACAAGAGCCTTGCGGCCGTCAATCCACGGCTCATCTATTGCTCGGTGACGGGCTTCGGCCAGACCGGCCCTTACGCGCCGCGGCCGGGCTACGACTTCCTGCTGCAGGGCCTCGGCGGCATCATGTCGATCACCGGCGAGCCGGAGGGCGAGCCGATGAAGGCCGGCGTCGCCTTCGCGGACGTGTTCACCGGCATGTATTCCACCGTCGCCATCCTGGCGGCGCTGCAAGGGCGCGCGGCAAGCGGCAAGGGCTGCCACATCGACATGGCGCTGCTCGACTCGCAGGTGGCGGTGCTCGGCAACCAGGCGCTCTATTATCTGGCGTCGGGCGAGGTGCCGCCGCGCATGGGCAACGAGCACACCTCCGTCGTGCCCTACGGCGTGTTCCCGACGGCCGACGGGCACGTCATCATCGCGTGCGGCAATGACGGGCAGTTCGAAAGGCTCGCCGCACTGCTGGGTGCGCCCGAATGGGCGAAGGACCCGCGCTACGCCACCAATCCGGCCCGCCTCGGCAACCGCAAGACGCTGATCCCGGCGGTGACCGAGCGCACGCGCACTTTCAAGAAGACCGATCTCATGGCCAAGATGGTGGAGATCGGCGTGCCGGTCGGCGCCATCAACGACATGCGCGAGGTGTTCGAGGACCCGCAGGTCATCGCCCGCCGGATGCGCGTCGACCTCAAGCATCCGCGCGCCAAGGGCGGCTCGATCCCGTCGGTGCGCTCGCCCATCGTCATTGACGGAGCGCCGATGTTCGCCGAACGTCCGTCGCCGGAAGTCGGCGGCCACACGGGCGAGGTGCTGACCGATCCAACCTGGGGCGGACGTTGAAGCTTTGATACTTTAGGGGAGTTTGGTCGCAGCGTGCTGATCCCTCCCCTTCAGGGGAGGATCAGCGCCCCCTGTGGTTCGGCTCGAGGACGTTGTTGGGGAGATGTTGACACAATGAAATCCAACCTGCGCAGCGGCGGCCAGATCCTGGTCGACCAGCTCGTCGTCAACGGCGTCGAGCATGTCTTCTGCGTGCCGGGCGAGAGCTATCTCGCGGCGCTCGACGCCTTTCACGACGCCGCGCTCAAAGTCACCGTCTGCCGCCAGGAAGGCGGCGCCGCCATCATGGCGGAGGCGGTCGGCAAGCTCACCGGGCGGCCCGGCATCGTGTTCGTGACGCGCGGGCCCGGCGCCACCAACGCGGCACCTGGTCTGCACATCGCGCGCCAGGATTCCACGCCGCTCATCTGCTTCGTCGGCCAAGTGGGCCGCGATGCCCGCGAGCGCGAAGCCTTCCAGGAGCTCGACTACCGAGCCGTGTTCGGGTCGATCGCCAAATGGGTGGTGGAGATCGACGACCCGGCCCGCATCCCCGAGCTCGTGTCGCGCGCCTTCCATATGGCGATGCAGGGCCGGCCCGGCCCCGTCGTCGTAGCGCTGCCGGAGGACATGCTGCGCGACAAAGCCGACGTGGCCGACGCGCTGCCGTCCGAGCCGGCGGAGGTGCATCCCGGCCTCAACCAGATGGCGGAGTTGCAGAAGCTGCTGTGGGCGGCCAAATCGCCCATCGCCATCCTGGGCGGCTCGCGCTGGAACGCCAACGCGGTCGCCGCCATGCAGCGCTTCTCGGAGCGTTTCGACCTGCCGGTTGCGGTGAGCTTCCGTCGCCAGATGCTGTTCTCGGCCGAGCATCCCAACTTCGCGGGCGATGTCGGCCTCGGCCCCAACCCGAGGCTCTTGGCGCGGCTCAAGGCCGCCGACCTGATGCTGCTCGTCGGCGCGCGGCTCTCGGAGAATCCGAGCCAGAACTACACGCTGCTCGGCATCCCGGAGCCCGGCCGCACGCTCGTGCACGTGCATCCCTCGGGCGACGAATTGAACAAGGTCTACCACGCGAGCCTCGCCATCCAGGCGACGGCCGCCGCGTTCTGCGCCGCACTCGAGGGCGTGCATCCACCGCGGACCATCGCCTGGGCCGGGGCGGGCGCGGCCGCGCATGCCGACTATCTCGCCTGGAGCGACCCGAAGGCCGTCGCGCCGCCGGGCGCGCTCAAGATGAACGAGGTCATGGCCAGCTTACGCGAGGCGCTGCCGGCCGACACCATCTTCTGCAACGGGGCGGGCAACTTCGCCACCTGGGTGCACCGCTTCTGGCCGTTCCGCGCCTTTGGGACGCAGCTCGCGCCGACGTCCGGCTCGATGGGCTACGGCGTGCCGGCCGGGGTCGGCGCCAAGCGCCTCCTGCCGGAGCGCACCGTCGTGGTGGTGGCGGGGGACGGCGACTTCCTGATGAGCGGCCAGGAATTCGCCACCGCCGTGCAGTACGAGCTGCCGCTCCTCGTCATCATCGTCGACAACGGCATGTACGGCACCATCCGCGCGCATCAGGAGCGCGAATATCCCGGCCGCATCTCGGCGACCTTCCTCAAGAACCCGGACTTCGCGGCCTATGCGCGGGCCTTCGGGGGCCACGGCGAGCGCATCGAGAAGAGCGCCGATTTTGCCGCGGCGCTGAAGCGGGCGCGCGCTTCCGGCAAGCCGGCCATCCTGCACTGCCTCACCGATCCGGAAGCCATCACGCCGATGACGACGCTGACCGCCATCCGCGAGAAGGCGCTGGCCGGCAAGCCCTGAGCCGGGCGTCACGGACGAGCGCGGAGGCTGTCGAAGCCATGGAGGTGTGCCGTCGCTACACGAACCTCGCGGCCACGATCCATCTGCTCAAGACGCGAAGCATCACGCTCCTCAATCCCGCGACGTGGGATGACAAGAACGATGCGTATTTCATGGCGGAATACAAACGACACAAGGGCGCGAAGACGGTTCTCGCGCTCTGCTTTGCGCAGGCGGACGAGACCTACCACCATTGGCGGGTCTTTTCGCACGGCTCGGATGGGGTGCGCATCGAGTTCGACAAGCACAAGCTGCTGTCGGCCTTTGCGGGCGATGAGCGGATCAAAACTGGCGTCGTGCGGTACAAGCGCATCAAGCAACTCGCAAGGCGATCGTCGCTCAAGCTCGAAGAGCTTCCCTTTCTCAAGCGATCGCCGTTCCGGGACGAGCGCGAGTTCCGGATCGTGTTCGTCGATCTCGACGCGGCCCTGGAGTTTCACAGTTACGACATCAAGATTTCCTGGATCAGACGGATCACGCTCAGCCCCTGGATGTCGAAGCCGCTCGCGACATCTGTCAAGCACACACTGAGATCGATCAAGGGGTGCTCGGGCGTCTCGATCGCCCGCTCGACGCTCATCGACAACGACGAGTGGAAGAGGGCCACCGCCCGCGTGTCGAGGTGAAGCGGCAGGGCGGCGAGCCGGATTGTTTGTCGCCGCCTCGCTCGCTATCGTTGCCGTCCTCATTCCGGCTTTTTCTCGGCATCCCTCTCAACAGCCACGAGGCACACATGACCACCGCCCCCGCCAACGTCGTCAAAGAGCTCGCTCCCACCGGGCGGCTGCAGGCGGCGCTGAACCTCGGCAACATGATCCTGGTGCAGACCGACCCCAAGAGCGGCGAGCACAAGGGGGTGACAGTCGACCTGGCGCGGGAGCTCGGCCGGCGGCTTGGCGTGCCGGTCGACTTCCATCCCTACGACGCGGCCGGCAAGACCTTCGAGGCGTTCAAGTCGGGCGGCCTCGACATCATTTTTCTGGCCATCGAGCCGGTCAGGGCGGCGGAGATCGAGTTCACGGCGCCCTATGTGATCATCGAGGGCGTCTACATGGTGCCGAAGGAGTCCAAGCTGAAGAACGTGGCCGACGTGGACGCACCCGACGTGCGCATCGCCGTCAACAAGGCCTCGGCCTACGACCTCTTCCTGACCCGCAGCCTGAAGCACGCCACGCTGGTGCGCAGCGACAGCGGCGGCCTCGACACGTTCCGCGACCAGAAGCTCGAGGCCGTGGGCGGCATCAAGCAACCGCTCGCCGCCTACGCGGCCAAGAACGCGGACGTGCGCGTCATCGATGGGCGCTTCATGGAAATCCGCCAGGCCATGGGGACGCAGAAGGGCCGGCCGGCGGCCGCCGCCTATCTCAGGGCCTTTGTCGAGGAGATGAAGGCCTCGGGCTTCGTGGCCGACGCCTTGAAGCGCAGCAATCAGCTCGATGCGGCGGTGGCGCCGGCGGCGTAGCCGGCGGGCGTTTGGTCGGATCGCTGGGCGCGCTGATCCTCCCCCTCTAGGGGGAGGTGGGCGCGCGCATTTGCGCGCGGCCGGAGGGGGTCGCATTGGTCCAACATTCGCGACCCCACCCGGCGCGCCGCGTAGGGCGGCGCGCCACCCTCCCCTTGAGGGGAGGGATCAATCCCGCTCAAACGTGTCGCGAGATGTGTGAACGTCGTAGCCCCATGGGAGGGGGTTGGCGCGTGATCGGCTACCGCGGCGGCAGGCGCTCGAAGGCCGTGAGTCCCGCCGGGATCTCGTGGAAGGGCTGCCTGTCGCAGGTGTAGATGGCCATCTGCGGAGCGCCGAACAGCTTTGGATCGTCGAGCGTGCCGACCTTGATGACGACGACCGGGCGCTGCGGACGCGTCGCGACATGCGTGCCGCATTCGGGGCAGAATTCCCGCGTCACCGGCTTCTCGAGATCGGCGCGCTTGAATTGCTTGGGCGTGCCCTTGGTGTAGCTGAGGCTGTTGCCCGGCATGAGCATGAACATGTTCGGCGCGCCGCCGGTCATGTATTGGCATTCGCGGCAGTGGCACTGGGCCTTCAGCATCGGCTCGCCGTCGGCCACGTAGCGCAGCCCGCCGCAATAGCATCCGCCTTCCAGTTTCATCTCACTCTCCTGACTATGCGCGTCACATGGGCAGCGTGTTGGAGGGCCATTGCGGCGCCGCCGCCAGGACCCGCTGGTCGATGTCGCTGATGCGGGTCACGCCGCACAGCGCCATCGTGGTATCGAGCTCGCGCTTGATGATGTCGACGGATTTGGCGACGCCCATCTCGCCATAGGCGCCGAGGCCGTAGATATAGGCGCGGCCGATGAGACAGGCCTTGGCGCCGAGCGCCAAGGCCCGCATCACATCCATGCCGGTGCGCACGCCGCCGTCGAACAGGACCTCGATGTCGGAGCCGACCGCGTCGGCGACGCGCGGCAGCATGGCGATGGACGAGGGCGCGCCGTCGAGCTGGCGGCCGCCGTGGTTCGACACCACGATGGCGTCGGCGCCCGACTTCGCCGCAAGGCGCGCGTCCTCGACGTCGAGGATGCCCTTGATGACCAGCTTGCCGGGCCACAGGCTCTTGATCCACTCCACGTCCTTCCAGCTCAGCGCCTGGTCGAACTGCGAGGCGGTCCACTGGCCGAGGGCGCGGATGCCCTCGATGCCCTTGAGATGGCCGGCGAGGTTGCCGAAGGTGCGGCGCTTGCCCTTGAGGATGCTTCTCACCCAGCCGGGCTTGGTGGCCATGTCGAAGAAGTTGCCGAGGCGGACCTCCGGCGGCACCGAGAGGCCGTTCTTGACGTCGCAATGGCGCTGGCCGAGCACCTGCAGGTCGACGGTGAGCACGAGGGCGCTGCAGCCGGCGGTGCGCGCCCGGCCGATGAGGTCGCGGATGAACTCGCGGTCGCGCATGACATAGAGCTGGAACCAGAACGGCTTGCCGGTCGCCTCGGCCACGTCCTCGATTGAACAGATCGACATGGTGCTCAGCGTGAACGGGATGCCGGCGTCGTTGGCGGCGCGGGCGGCGAGGATCTCGCCGTCGCCGCGCTGCATGCCGCACGAGCCGATGGGCGCCAGCACCAGCGGTAGCGCGGCCTTCTCGCCGAGGATGGTGGTCGAGACGTCACGGCCGCTCATGTCGACGAGAACGCGCTGGCGCAGCATCACGCGCTCCATGTCCTCGCGATTGGCGTGGAGCGTGCTTTGCGAATAGGAGCCGGCCTCGCAATAGTCGAAGAAGGCTTTCGGCACCTTGCGGGCGGCCGTCTGGCGCAGGTCCTCGATACAGGTGATACGTCGCAGCGGCGTCAGATCCATGTTTCCTCGGCGTGTTTTTGTCGTTGCGCGCCGGAACCGTAGCATCCCGGCTTCGCGCCCGCGAGGGCGGTGGCCTCCAGGCCCCGCTCGTCACCGCGCTGACGCGGGGGTCGCCGCAAAGACGCGGCGCGCTTTCGCGTTCGCGAGGAGCTTGACTCTTCGGGCGCGTTGCGTCATACACCGCGCCCCTAAATGTCGAGGAACCCGATGTTGCGCACAGCAACACATAAAGCCGCCGCGCTGAGCGCCGCCACCGCCAGGTCCAATGGACCGCGCGGCGGGCAGCGCGTGGGCGCGCGCGCCTGTCGGGATTGCTCGGCGATGCTGCGGTCCGAACAAGGACCAAACCGACTACGTTAACCGGCGGAGACCATGCCCTCCGCCTCACTGGCAGGAGGGACCGATGGTCCGCAGATCTACCCGATCCCAACCCGAAGAGTATCCGCGCCTAGCCGGCGCGCGTCCTGTGCGCGCGCTCGCCAGTTGCGGCCATGCTGTGACGACGACGCCGGTGGCGTCGGGCTCTTTGACATCGTGAGAACGTCCAGAACAGCCGGCGGCGCTCCGCCACGGCATGATGATGCGCGTCATCATCGCGGCGGAGCCGGGCGCCGCCGGCGTTTGTCCATTTTCAAGCTGTCATAGCTCAACCGGTAGAGCGCCGCCCTCGTAACGCGGAGGCCGCAGGTTCGATTCCTGCTGGCAGCACCAAGCCCCTGAAGCATTGCGGCGATGCACCGTCCTTGTAAGCCGGTGAGCCGTGTTCGATTCACGGCGGGGGCTCCAGGCGTCACTAGCCCAACTGGTAGGAGGCATCTCCCTCAGAAGGAGAGCAGTGCAGGTTCGAATCCTGCGTGGCGCACCAATTCATCCGCGTAGCCCAATGGCAGAGGCCGCTCGCTCAAAACGAGTTAAGTGCCGGTTCGAGTCCGGCCGCGGATACACTCCCGTCGCCAAGCGGCCAAGGCATCGGTCCTACACACCGACATTCCGGGGTTCGAAGTCCCTGCGGGAGTACCAACACGCACCTGTCGCTCCGCACCTGTAGCTCAATGGCAGAGCCATCGCTCGATAAGCGATCGACGCTGGTTCAATTCCAGACCGGTGCACCAATCGAAGGAGACCGCCATGAGGCAAGATCGAAAACGCAACTCCGGATGTGTGACCGGAGTGGCGATCGGCCAGGACTTTTAATCCTGATTGCGCGTGAAGCGCAGCACCGTGGGTTCGAGTCCCACCACATCCTCCACAGACCAGTGACCCGAGCGGCAAAGGGCGCGGCCTCTTAAGCCGATGGCGCAAGCCTTCGTGGGTTCGAGTCCCACCTGGTCTGCCAAGCGCGCGTACCCCAATGGCAGAGGGAACGGTTCGAGAAGCCGTAAAGTGTCCGTTCGAGTCGGACCGCGCGCACCAATTCATTGCCCTGCGACGCATCTGGCGAGGCGGCCGCACTGTCGATGCGGTGAGACGGGTTCAATTCCCGTGCAGGGCGCCATTGTTCGGCGCATCGTCTCGCGAGACGAAGGCGCCGCGTCCGTCTCGTAGCTCAGTGGACAGAGCGCCGGTTTCCGAAGCCGGGGCGCGCAGGTTCAATTCCTGCCGAGACGACCACGGAGGGTGGGGCGCGGTGGCGCGCAACCGGTTTCGAAAACCGGCCCGACCGAAAGGTCGATGGTTCGAACTCCTTCACCCTCCGCCACATTCTGCAGCCGTCCAGGAGCGGCTGCCGACGTTGGGATCACGACAAGTCGGGTGACTGGTTGGGCCTGTAAAGCCCGTGCCTGTGCGCAGCAGGGTTCGAGTCCCTGGTGATCCACCAGACAATTGCGGGCGTATCGTCAGTGGCAGACAGCGACCATGCCAAGGTCGCAGCGCGGGTTCGATTCCCGCCGCCCGCTCCAACATTGCTAAACTTTTTCTCGCGCAGTAACGCGCGGGCAAGGTTGTCGTCGCCCAGGAAGCTAATCTGGTGAAAGCGCCGCGCCGAAGACGCGGAGAGGTGGGCTCGAAACCTACCCTGGGCACCAGGGGTCATAGCTCATCGGGAGAGCGTCGCGATGGCATCGCGAAGAGCGCGGTTCGACTCCGCGTGACTCCACCAATTCGGGGACAGCAGCAGGCTGCAGGCGATCCTTGCAAGATCGCCATGCGGAGTTCAACTCTCCGTGTCTCCACCATTTTGTGTCTCCACCAATTTCCCGATCGTCCAATGGCAGGACACCCGGTTGTTAACCGGTAAATCGTGGTTCGAAGTCCACGTCGGGGAGCCAATTCGCGGCGGTCGTCTACGGGAAGGACACCTGCCTCTCAAGCAGGGCAACCGGGGTTCGAATCCCCGTCGCCGCACCAACCTTGCTCTCCTAGCTCAACTGGATAGAGCACCGGTCTACGAAGCCGGTTCGTGGGGGTTCAAATCCCTCGGAGAGCGCCATTTCGCGACATCTCGCAGCTGGCGCCGGTGGCGCGCGCTGACCGACATGTTGCGACCCTTCAGCGTGTAGGGGAGCTTGGTCGTCCCCGCGACCCTCGGAAGGTCGAGAGCGGTGGTTCAAATCCACCCACGCTGACCAAACTGTCCACAATGGGCCGCTTAGAGCACTCGTGCTTTAAGCTTTCGATTTGGCGGCCCACCTCTCGGGGATGGCGCAAGGTGGCGCATCCGGCTCTGACCCGGAAGGTTGCAGGTTCGAGGCCTGCTCCCCGATCCAATCTCGACCCGGTGGCGAAGTGGGAACGCTGCGCTCTGCAAAAGCGCCACGAGCCGGTTCGACCCCGGCCCGGGTCTCCATGCCCGCGTCATGCCCTCGTTGCTCAATGGACAGAGCTGCCGTCTCCTAAGCGGCGCGATGCAGGTTCGAAATCCTGCCGAGGGCGCCAATCTCGCGGGCGTAGCTCAAGGGTAGAGCTACGGTCTTCCAAACCGTCGATGTCGGTTCAAGTCCGACCGTCCGCTCCAAGCCCCGCTTCGCCTGGCGCCAAGGGTGCGGCTCTTTCAAAGCCGAACGTCACGGGTTGAACTCCCGTAGCGGGGACCATGTCGTTCCGGGTTAGCTGGTTGGTCCGGCCGCCGGCCTTTGAAGCCGGAAAGCAGAAGGTTCGAAATCCTTCGCCCGGAGCCAGCGCAGCGCCTCGGCAGGGAGGAACCCTCTCTCATAAGGAGGGCCAGGTCGGTTCGACCCCGACGGCTGCGACCAATCATGCCGATGTAGCTCAGTGGCAGAGCGGGGGTGTGTGGAGCCCCGTCAGCGAGTGTTCAATTCACTCCGTCGGTGCCAATCACGATGAATTACCGGGGGTGTAGCTCACCGGCAGAGCGGCGGCCTCCAACACCGCGCCAGAGAGGGTTCGATTCCTTCCTCCCCCGCCAACGATCTGGACGCTCACGATGTTGGGCGAAGAGTTTGAAGGCCGCGGAAATGGGCCCCGTGTCTGCGCCGCACCGTTCGCAAGAGCTCACGCTGCGGCGCGCACGGGGTGACACGCGGTGTTCAGGGGCGCTGCGCGGCCATGCCGCTCGCGCCCTTGGCGGCCCGCACGAGCTGCACGAACTCGGTGCGATAGCCGAAGGGGTCGTCGCCGCGCGCCGCGGACGCCATCTTCAGCACCTCGTCGTAGCCGAAGCTGCCGGTGTGGCGGCCGCCGCGCAGGATCTCGCCGAAGGCCGCCACCGCGGTGGCGAAGCGCGCGTCGACGCGGGGCGTCATCGAAGCGGGCCTGCTCGGAGCCCTTGTCGACGGGCGTCGAGATCAGCGTGCTCGTGTCCTGACTTCGGCAGCTTGTAGCGGATCTTGACGAAGGCGTATTCGCCGGCCTTGGCGCTCGCATCGGCGCGCGGCGCCGGCTCGGCGTAGCGCAGATCGCCGACGGTGCGCGGGCCGCCCACCGGCACGATCTCGTAGAGCGCCGTCACGGTCTGGCCGGAGCCGACCTCGCCGGCATCGACCTTGTCGTTGTTGAAGTCCTCGCGGTTGAGCAGCCGCGTCTCGTAGCCGATCAGCCGATATTCGGCGACGGTCGCCGGATTGAACTCGACCTGGATCTTCACGTCCTTGGCGATCGGGAAGAGCGTCGAGGTCGCTTCCTCGACCAGCACCTTCCGCGCCTCGGCTGAGCGTGTCGATATAGGCGGCGGCGCCGTTGCCGTTCTGGGCCAGCGCCTGCATCAGCGCGTCGTTGTAGTTGCCCATGCCGAAGCCGAGCACGGAGAGGAAGACGCCCTTGCCGCGCTCGCGCTCGACGAAGCCCTTGAGCTCGTCGCTGGTCGGTGATGCCGACGTTGAAGTCGCCGTCGGTCGCCAGGATGACGCGGTTGACGCCTGGCCTTGTCGAAATTCTGCTGCGGCCAGCGCATAGGCCTGGCGGATGCCCTCGCCGCCCGCCGTCGAGCCGCCGGCGCTCGAGGTTCTCGATGGCGCCGAGAATCGCCCCTTGTCGGCCGCCGCTGTCGGCTCGAGCACGGTGCCGGCGCGGCCCGCATAGGCCACGATCGCGACGCGGTCGTTGCCGCCGAGCTGGTCGACGCAGCATCGACAGCGACTGCTTCACCAAGCGGCAGCTGGTTCGGGCGCGTCCATCGAGCCCGACGTGTCGATCAGGAACACGAGATTGGCGCTGCGGGCGCGTGGCAGGTTGCAGCGCATAGCCCTTGATGCCGATGTGCATGAGCTTGCGGCCCTCGGTCCACGGACTCGGGAACACCGCGACGTTGGTGCGGAACGGCGCCTCCGCCGAGGCAGGGCGGCGCATAGTCATAGGGGAAATAGTTGATCAGCTCCTCGGTGCGCACCGAGGCCGGCTGCGGCAGCACGCCGCGGTTGAGCGAAGCGCGCATGAAGGAATAGGACGCCGTGTCGACGTCGATCGAGAAGGTCGAGACCGGCGTCTCGCGCACCGCCTTGAAGGCGTTCTCGGGCGCGCCCGCGAACTTGTCGCGGCCGGTATATTCGCCGCCCCGGATGCCAACGTCGGGGCTGTGGGGAGGCGCATACTGGCGCGGCGGCTCGTGCGGCACGATGCCGGCGGAGAGCTGGCCACCACTGTTGAATTGCACCGATGGCTGTGCCGCCATCCGGGCAGGCGCCTGCCGCGTCGCGTCACCGCGCGCCTTCGAGGCCGACTGCTCGGCGCGCCCGTCGGCGGGCAGCCGGGCGAGCGCCTGGTTCTTGCCGGGCGCCGCGGGCACGGGGGCGACCGCGCTCTTGCGATCGAACGTCAACGGGCCGGTCCACGCGCACCTCCGGGGCGAGCTTGGCCACCGCCTGCCCAGCCTCGCGGTCGGTCAGGACCGGTCGCTCCGCCGTCTGCTGCTCGACCGGCGCGGGCGGCGCCGCACGAACATCCGCCTTCTCCTTTTCGGTGAGACGCAGCCGGTCGGGCGGCTCGACCTTGGAGATTTCCAGCCTGGAAAAATCCACGCTCTTGGAGTTGTCCTTGACGTTGCTCGTGTTGCTCTCGGAGCCGCTCTTGGCATCCAGCGTGGAATCCGGCGCAACGCGGTTCGACACGCCGGTGCGATCGGCGAATTGAACGACGGCGACGGAGCCGGCCATGAGCGCGACGAGGCTGGCGGCGGCGAAATGACGGGCACGGGGCATGAACATGAACGAGCTCCTGCGCGACGGCGGCATCGCCGTCTCGTCCGTAAGACGCAGGGAGCTCGCGAATCCTTGGGGGGCCGTGCCGTGCTTCGTGTCGAAGCGGCGCAGCGCGGCGGCCAGCGCCGCATTGCGGGCCCGCCGCGACGGCGCCGGCGGCTCAGGCAGGCGCGCGAGACTGTCGTGCTCAGACATCGTCGATCTCCTTCAGGCGCGGGCCAAGGGCCTTGCGCGCCTCGTGCATGCGCCAGGCGATGGTCGAACTCGGCAACGCCAAGCGCAACGCCCGCTTCGCCGTGCGTCATCCCCTCCCCGGCCACCAGCACGATGGTCTCCAACAGCGAGCGGTCGAGTCGCTCGAGCTCCCGCGTCAGCCAGCGGCGACGATGCAGGTCGCGGCCATCGTGGGCGGGCGCCAGCGCCACCAAGATGGCGAGCCCGTCGCGCATCTTGCGCAGGGTCAGACCACGGCGGCGATGGTCGTGGCAGGCGTTGACCACGATGCCGTAGAGCCAGGTGGTGAAGCGCGCCTCGCCCCTGAAGCCGGCGATCTTCTCGACCAAGGCGCAGCAGACCTCCTGGGCGACATCCTCGGCGTCGGCGGTGGAGCCGGTCATCCGCCCGGCGACGCGGTGGATGCGGTCGTAGTGGCGGCGCAGCAGAGCCTCGAAGGCGCCACGGTCGCCGCCCGCGGCCCGCGCGACGAGGTCGCCGTCCGGGTCGGCGTCCCCCTTCGGGCGCGGGGGCATGTCCGGCGGCTCGGCGGCAACCATGGGCTTCGCGTCCAACCCGGCCAGAGCCCTCATCTGCATGGGCCAGCCGCCAGCCGCAGCCGAAACGCGGATCGATCGCGCATGATCTTCTCCCGTGGGGACGAGCTCCCGTGGGACAATGTCTCGTTGGACGAATGTCCCGTGGGACGAAATGCCTCGTCCGCAGGTATGACGCACGCCGCGGCTTAATCCTTGGTGGCCGGGAAAGATTTTTTTGAGGCAAGCGGCCGGCCGCCCCCGGCGGCGCATGGCGGGCACGTAAACGTGGTGCTAGCGTTGCGAAAAGCTATTTCGGGAGAGCGTCATGCGCAATATCGGGCATTTCATCGGCGGCAAGGAGGTGGCGGGCACATCCGGCCGCTTCGGCGACGTGTTCCAGCCGATGACCGGGGAGGTGGTGGCCAAGGTGGCGCTCGCCTCGAAGGCCGAACGTCAGGGCGGCGGTGGAGAATGCCGCCAAGGCGCAGCCGGACTGGGCGGCGACGAACCCGCAGCGGCGGGCGCGGGTGATGATGAAGTTCCTCGACCTCGTCAACCGCGAGATGGACAGCCTCGCCGATCTTTTGGCGCGCGAGCACGGCAAGACCGTCGCGGACGCCAAGGGCGACATCCAGCGCGGCGTCGAGGTGGTGGAGTTCGCGTGCGGCATCCCGCACCTGATGAAGGGCGACTATTCGGAAGGCGCCGGGCCCGGCATCGACCTCTATTCGATCCGCCAGCCGCTCGGCGTCGTGGCCGGCATCACGCCGTTCAACTTCCCGGCCATGATCCCGATGTGGAAATTCGCGCCGGCCATCGCGTGCGGCAACGCCTTCATCCTGAAGCCGTCGGAGCGCGACCCGGGCGTGCCGCTTCGGCTTGCGCAGCTGATGATCGAGGCCGGCCTGCCGGCCGGCATCCTCAACGTCGTCAACGGCGACAAGGAAGCGGTGGATGCCATCCTCGACGATCCCGACATCGCCGCCATCGGCTTCGTCGGCTCATCGGCCATCGCCGAGTACATCTATACGCGCGGCTCGGCGAACGGCAAACGCGTGCAATGCTTCGGGGGCGCCAAGAACCACATGGTGGTGATGCCCGACGCCGACATGGACCAGGCGGTGGATGCGCTGATCGGCGCCGGTTACGGCTCGGCCGGCGAGCGCTGCATGGCGGTGTCGGTCGCCGTGCCGGTGGGCCAAGCGACGGCCGACAAGCTCGTGGAGAAGCTCATCCCGCGCGTCGAAAGCCTGAAGATCGGGCCGTCGACGGACCCGTCGGCCGATTTCGGCCCGATGGTGACCAAGCAGCACCTCGACAAGGTGAGGGCCTATGTCGAGCTCGGCATCAAGGAAGGCGCCAAGCTCGTTGTCGACGGGCGCGGCTTCAAGATGCAGGGCTACGAGAACGGCTTCTACATGGGCGGCTGCCTGTTCGACGAGGTGAAGCCGTCGATGCGCATCTACAAGGAGGAGATCTTTGGCCCGGTGCTGTCGATCACGCGCGCCAAGGACTACGAGGAGGCGCTGCGCCTGCCGAGCGAGCACGAATACGGCAACGGCGTCGCCATCTTCACCCGCGACGGCGACGCGGCGCGCGATTTCGCCTCGAAGGTCAATGTCGGCATGGTCGGGCATCAACGTGCCGATCCCGGTGCCGCTCGCCTATTACACGTTCGGCGGCTGGAAGCGCTCCGGCTTCGGCGACCTCAACCAGCACGGGCCCGACGCCATCCGCTTCTACACCAAGACCAAGACGGTCACGTCGCGCTGGCCGTCGGGCGTCAAGGAAGGCGCGAGCTTCGTCATCCCGACGATGAATTGATGGCGGCCCGTCACGCTTCTTTCCTTTACCCTCCCCTGGAGGGGAGGGTCGTTGGTCCGAGCGCCGCGAGGACCGACGGGGTGGGGTGAGAGAAAAGGTTCACCCCACCCCGCTCGCTTCGCTCGCGACCCTCCCCCTCGAGGGGAGGGTGGCCGCTACGTTCGTTGCAAGGACGACGTGTCAGTGACTCACGCGCCTCCCTTCTCGCTCTCCGAAGACCAGATCGCGCTGCGCGACATGGCGCGAAAGTTCGCGGCCGAGACACTGGCCCCCAAGGCGCTTGAATGGGACGAGAAGAAGCACTTCCCGGTCGCCGAGATGCGGGCCGGCGCGGCGCTGGGCATGGGCGGCGTCTATATCGGCGACGATGTCGGCGGCTCGGCGCTCACGCGGCTCGACGCGGCGCTGATCTTCGAGGCGCTGGCCACCGGCTGCCCCACCGTCGCGGCCTACATGTCGATCCACAACATGGCGGCCTGGATGATCGACGCCTACGGGTCGGACGCGCAGCGCGCGGAATGGCTGCCGAAGCTCTGCAGCATGGAGCTGCTGGCCAGCTACTGCCTCACCGAGCCGGGCGCCGGCTCAGACGCCGCGGCGCTGCGCACCAGCGCCAAACGCGACGGCGATCATTATGTGCTCAACGGCCAGAAGCAGTTCATCTCGGGCGCCGGTGAAGGCGACATGTACGTGGTCATGGTGCGCACCGGCGGCGACGGCGCCGCCGGCGTCTCGACCCTCGTCGTGCCGGGCGACACCAAGGGCGTGTCGTTCGGGGCGAACGAGCGCAAGATGGGCTGGAACGCGCAGCCGACACGGGCCGTCATCTTCGAGAACGCCCGCGTGCCCGTCGCCAACCGGCTCGGCCAGGAAGGCATCGGCTTCAAGATCGCCATGGCGGGGCTCGACGGCGGCCGGCTCAACATCGCGGCCTGCTCGCTCGGCGGCGCCCAGGCGGCGCTCGACAAGGCGCTCGCCTATATGGGCGAGCGAAAGGCCTTCGGCAAACGCCTCGACGAGTTCCAGGCACTGCAATTCCGCCTCGCCGACATGGCGACCGAACTGGAAGCGGCCCGCACCTTCGTGTGGCGCGCCGCCGCCGCCCTTGACCGCAAGGACGCCGACGCCACACAGCTCTGCGCCATGGCCAAGCGCTTCGCCACCGATGTCGGCTTCGAGGTCGCCAACCAGGCGCTGCAGCTGCTCGGTGGCTACGGCTATCTCGCCGAATACGGCATCGAGAAGATCGTGCGCGATCTGCGCGTGCACCAGATCCTCGAAGGCACCAACGAGATCATGCGGGTGATCGTGGCGCGCGGCCTCATCGGCGGCAACCGCTAAACGTCGGAGAAGCACATGCGTCCGCGCCTCGGCAATTGCCACCCTTTCGTCGGGCAGGACATCCGCACGCTCATCGCGCTGCGCGCGCAGACGTCAGGCGGCAAGCCGTTCATCGTCTGGGAACCGTTCCACGGTGAGAGCTACACGTGGACCTACGCGCAGTTCGCCGACAAGGTGGCGCGCTTCGCGGCGGGGCTCGCCAAGCGCGGCGTCAGGCCGACCGAGCGCGTCCTCGTGCACCTCGACAATTGCCCGGAGGCGATCCTCGCCTGGTTCGGCTGCGCCGCGATGGGGGCGGTGGCGGTCACCACCAACGCCCGCTCCAGCGGCGACGAGCTCAACTACTATGCCGACGCCAGCGGCGCGGTGGCGGCCATCACGCAGCCCCGCTTTGCCGAGCTCGTCGGCCGCTCGTGCCGCAACGTGCGCTGGCTCGCGGTGACGGAGACCGACAACGGCGAGGCGGCCGGTGCGACCCGGCCCGAGCCTGCCTTCAGCTTCGCCAAGATCGACGACGAGCCCGCGAGCCTGCCGCGGCGGGCGCACGATCCCCTGGCGCCGTTCTCGATCCAGTACACGTCGGGCACCACGTCGCGGCCCAAGGCGGTGCTGTGGACGCACGCCAACGCGCTGTGGGGCGCCAAGGTCTGCGCCGACGCACGAGGACCTGCGGGCCGAGCGACGTCCACCTCGTCACCTGCCGCTCTTCCACACCAACGCGCAGTGCTACTCGGTGCTGGCGGCGCTGTGGGCCGGCGCCACCGTGCGTGCTGCAGCCGCGCTTCTCGGCGTCGCGCTTCTGGCCGGTGTCGCTGAAGCACGGCTGCACCTGGGCCTCGATGGTGCCGTTCTGCGTCCGCGCGCTGATGGCGCACGAGGTGCCGGCGCACAGCTATCGCCTATGGGGCAACGGCGTCTGCGCGCCGCCCAGCGACGCGCATTTCCGCGTCACCACCCTCGGCTGGTGGGGCATGACCGAGACCATCACGCACGGCACGGTCGGCGACGTCGACAACGCCGAACGTGCCGATGTCGATGGGACGCTGCGCCGCGGAGTACGAATTGAAGCTCACCGACGACGACGGGCGCACGCTCGGGCCGGGCGAGACCGGCAATTTCCTCATCCGCGGCATCCGCGGGCCTGTCGCTGTTCGCCGGATATGCCGGCAACCGACAAGCGACCGAAGACGAGCTTCACGCGAGGACGGCTATTTCATCACCGGCGACCGCGTGCAGCTTGCGCGAGGACGGCTACTTCGTGTTCGCCGACCGCGCCAAGGACATGCTGAAGGTCGGCGGCGAGAACGTCGCGGCCTCGGAGGTCGAGCGCGTGCTCGATGACGGTGCCGGGCGTCGCCGAGGTGGCCGTGGTCGGCCGCAAGCACGAGATGCTCGACGAGGTGCCGGTGGCCTTCGTGCTGCCGCTCGGCGGGCGCGAGGGCGCGCCGCCCAACCTGGCCGATGCGCTGATGGCGGCCTGCCGGGTGCAGCTCGCCGACTTCAAGGTGCCGCGCGAGATCCGGATCGTCGACGATTTCCCGCGCGCGACGCTCGAGAAGATCGCCAAGGCTGAGTTGCGCAAGCTGCTGGCGGCGGAGCCGAAGACGACGGACGGCGTGCGAGCGAAGGCAGGGGGTTAGTCTCGGCATCAGCGCGTCATCCCTGCGCTTGTCGCGAGCATCCACGTCTTCGATTTTGAAAGCGTGGATGGCCGGCACGAGGCCGGCCATGACGGACGTTTCACCGCAGGCCGCGGCGCGCCCGGATGAGCCGGTAGTCGTAGCGGTCCTTGATGGCGCGGTTGAAGAACTCGCCCTTGGATGGCGAGCGCATCAATCCGTCATAGACGGCCTTCGGCACGCGCCTATAGGCATAGGTGTTGCCGCTCCTGAAGGTCACGAACAGCTGCTGCGTGCGCACATCATTGCCCACGAAGGCGATGGCCGATGAGTTGACGCGGGGCATGGCTTTCCCGTTTCCTGTGGGGCATTGAACAAGCCTGAAGGAAGAATCCGCGAAGAGGGAGCGAGTTCCATGGCCACGATCGCCGTCATCGGCCTCGGCAATATGGGCGGACCGATGTCCGCGAACCTCGTGAAGGCCGGCCACAAGGTCTTGGGCTTCGATCTCATGCCGGCCTTGCGCGACGGCGCCGCCAAGGACGGCGTGGCGATCGCGGCGGACGGCAAGGCGGCCGTCAAGGACGCCGAGGTGGTCGTCACCATGCTGCCGGCCGGCCGGCACGTCATGGCCGTGTGGAGCGACGTGCTGCCCGCCGTGAAGGCGGGCGCGCTCGTCGTCGACTGCTCGACCATCGACGTGGCGAGCGCGCGCGCCGCCCACAAGCTCGCGGCCGAGCGCGGCCTTGCCGCTCTCGACGCGCCGGTGTCGGGGGGCGTCGCCGGCGCCAAGGGCGCCACCCTCACGTTCATGGTGGGCGGCAGCGCGGAGGCCTTTGCGCGCGGCAAGCCCGTCCTCGAGAACATGGGCAAGCGCATCGTGCATTGCGGCGAGGCCGGCAACGGCCAGGTGGCGAAGATCTGCAACAACATGATGCTCGCCGTTTCCATGATCGGCGTGTGCGAGGCCTTCGGGCTGGCCGACAGGCTCGGCCTGTCGCGGCAGGCGCTGTTCGACGTGGCCTCGACGGCGTCGGGCCAGTGCTGGGCGCTGACCAGCTATTGCCCGGTGCCGGGCCCGGTGCCGGCCTCGCCGGCCAATAGCGGCTACAAGCCGGGATTTGCGGCCGACCTGATGTTGAAGGATCTGCGGCTCGCGCAGGAGGCCGCCCTCGCGTCGGGAGCCGCGACTCCGATGGGCGCGGCGGCCGCGCAGCTCTATGGGCTGTTCGCGGCGGCCGGCCACGGGGGCGACGATTTCTCCGGCATCATCCGCTTCCTGCAAGGCATGGCGAAGGCCTGAGCGAGGGGACCTTCATGGCTACAGCTTCCTACGTGCTCGCCATCGACCAGGGCACCACGTCGATCGCGCGCCATCCTGTTCCGCCCCGACACGTCGGTGGCGGCCATCGCGCAGCGGGAATTCCCGCAGCACTTCCCGGCCTCCGGCTGGGTCGAGCACGAGCCGGAGGACCTGTGGAACACGACGCTCGACGTGTGCCGCGAAGCCTGGCCAAGGCGCGCGCCCAGGCGGCCGACGTGGCGGCCATCGGCATCACCAACCAGCGCGAGACGACGCTGGTCTGGGACCGCGCCACGGGCCGCGCCGATCCACCGCGCCATCGTGTGGCAGGACCGGCGCACCGCCGACATCTGCGCGCGCGCTGAAGCGCGACGGCCACGAGGGGCTGGTGAGCGAGCGGACCGGGCTGCTGCTCGACCCCTATTTCTCGGGCACCAAGATCGGCTGGATCCTCGACCAGGTGCCCGGCGCCCGGGCACGCGCCGGCCGCGGCGAGCTCGCCTTCGGCACCGTCGACAGCTTCCTCCTGTGGCGGCTCACCGGCGGCAAGGTGCACGCCACCGACGCCACCAACGCCTCGCGCACGCTTGCTCTTCGACATCCACACGGGCCAGTGGGACGCCGAGCTCCTGAAGCTGCTCCGCATCCCGGCCGGCATGCTGCCGGAGGTGCGGGACTGCTCGGCCGATTTCGGCGCGACGGAGACTGGCCTGTTCGGCGGCGCCGATCGCCGATCCGGGGCATCGCCGGCGACCAGCAGGCGGCCACCGTCGGCCAGGCCTGCTTCCAGCCCGGCATGGTGAAATCCACCTACGGGACGGGCTGCTTCGCGGTCCTGAACACCGGCGACATGGCGGTCGCCTCGCGCAGCAAGCTGCTCACCACCATCGCCTACCAGCTCGCCGGCAAGCGCACCTACGCGCTCGAGGGCTCGATCTTCGTGGCCGGCGCCGCCGTGCAATGGCTGCGCGACGGGCTCGGCATCATCGAGCGGGCGGACGAGAGCGGCCGGCTCGCAGCCGAGGCCGACCCGAACCAGGCGGTCTATCTCGTGCCGGCCTTCGTCGGGCTCGGGGCGCCGCATTGGGACCCCGAGGCGCGCGGCGCGCTCTTCGGCCTCACCCGCGGCACCGGCCCCAAGGAGCTCGCCCGGGCGGCGCTCGAGAGCGTCTGCTTCCAGACCGTCGACCTCGTCGACGCCATGCGGGCCGACTGGCCGGACATGGCCGAGAAGGCCACGGTGCTGCGCGTCGACGGCGGCATGGTGGCGTCTGACTGGACCATGCAGTGCCTCGCCGACCTCCTGGGCGCCCCGGTCGACCGGCCCGAGGTGCAGGAAACGACGGCGCTCGGCGCGGCCTATCTCGCGGGGCTGGGGGCCGGGCTCTTCCCCGACCCGGCCCGCTTTGCCGACCGCTGGCGGCTGGAACGGCGCTTCAGCCCGGCCATGGAGGAGACGACGCGGCGGCAGAAGCTCATGGGCTGGCGCGACGCGGTCAGCCGGACGTTGTCACGGCAATCCTAGGACGGATCCGGGCTGCCGGCCTGTTGCGATCTCGTTGATTTGTAGCCCTGTTTCGTCCAGCGCGCGGCTTGAACATCGTTCTGATGGCGCCCCGTGAGAAGGTGACTTCCAAGTCTCGTTTGGCGGGCAAGACAAGCAATTCCCCACCCTCATTGACCACGTGACGCGAACAGCGTTCACCGGCAAATCGGAGAGATTCACGTCCATGCCGCTGCGGGGGCGGCATCTCGTGAGCTCCCACAAGACAGCCTTCAAGCGAGGCGCGAGGGCACCTCCGAGGCAACCCTGCCGGGCCCCAAGCCGTCCAAAACACCCAATCCCGGCCTCACAGCTCGAACATTGTTCACCGTCAGGCCGAGTGGCCCGCCGGAGGCCTGGCTGGGGCGCTGGCGCTTGGCGCGAGCCTATCTCCATGCCCGGTCTCCCGACGAACCCCGACCCAATTGTTGCGCAAATACCACAGCGATTCATGGACCGGTCGGCTAAGCGTATGGGGCGAAGTCCCAGCCAATGCCGGGCTTGCGCGCCGGTTCTCCGATGGTCATGCGCCCCACATCGCCGCCGCTCGACCCCGCCGCCGATGCGGCGGCGCTGCTCCGGCGCCTCGGCTTCGCCATCCTGGTGCTCGGCGTGCCGGTGGCGGCCCTGATGATGCGGCGCGCCACCGTCATCTTCGTGCCCATCGGTGTCGTGCTTCTCGTCCTCGCAGCCCTTCTCGACGGCGCCGGAGCGGGCTTCGCCAAGCGGCTCAAGGCGGCGTTCCAATCGCAGGCAGGGCTCGCGGCGGGGCTCGCCGTGGCGTGGGCGGCGCTGTCGATCACCTGGACGCCGTTCCCCGACTCGGCCATCGAAAAAATCGTCAACGTACTCGGCATGGTTGCCATTGCGGCCGCGGCCGTCGCAAGCCTGCCGGAGCGGATGCGCGCCGCGAACCTCTACCTGGTGCCCATCGGGGTCGCCGTCGCCGTCATCGTGGCCCTGGCGCTCGGGCTCACCGTGCTGCGCCGCTATGTGGCGGCCGACGCGGAGGGCGACAGCCTGGAGCGCGGCCTCGTCATCCTGACGGTTGCCGTCTGGCCGGCCGTGGCGTGGCTGGTGTCGCGGGCGCGGCCGATTCTCGCCCTCGTGCTCCTTGTGGCAGTGGCGGGCGCCGTCCTGGGGGGCGGCTCGCGGGCCGCCGCGCTGGCGCTTGCCGTGGGCGCCATCGTGTACGGGCTCGGCGCCTGGCGGCAGCGGCTCAGTATCGCGGTGACGGCCACGATCATGGCCGCCGCCCTGGTGCTGGCGCCGATCGTGCCGTTCCTGGTGCGGCCCTTCCTCAAATATTTCGGCGGCCCGCTCTATCCCGGCGCCACGGCGCTGCGGGTGTGGTCGGAGGTCATGAGCAGCGCGCCGATCAAGCTCATCACCGGCTATGGTCTCGACACCAGCCTTCGGTCCCGCTTCATCGGGCAATTGCCGGTCACGGCGCCACAGGCTCTGCCGTTCGAGATCTGGTACGAGCTCGGCCTCGTCGGCGCGCTGGCGGCCGCGGCCGCCCTGTTCTTCGCCACGCGGAGCCTTGCCACCAACAATCAGGTCCTGGTCCCCGGCCAGCTCGCCGCCTTCGCGGCGGCCTTCGCGCTCGCCTCGACGGGGGCGGCGAGCGCCCAGGCCTGGTGGCTCACAGCGCTGGGGGCGGTGCTCGTCACCTTCGTGGCCATCGAGCGCGGCCAGTTCCGCACCAGCCGGCCCAAGGCCACCCTCTTCGGCCGCCCGAAGGCCGATCCAGGACCGGCGCCTAGATCACCCTAGCCCCGTCGGAAAAGCGCACACACTTTTTCGGCATCATGCGCTAGGCTTGGGCTGAACACGCCTCTCTGAACACGCCTCTCTCGAGCAAGGTAGCCCATGCCGTCGTCCGACCGTATCGCCGCGTTGAAGCCCATCGTGTCCGAGTGGCGCCGCGACATGCATCGCCACCCGGAGCTGCTCTACGATGTGCACCGCACGGCGGGCCTGGTGGCCGAGAGGCTCAAGAGCTTCGGCGTCGACGAGGTGGTGACCGGGCTCGGCAAGACCGGCGTCGTCGGCGTCGTGCGCGGCCGCAAGCAGCAATCCGGCAAGGTCCTCGGGCTGCGCGCCGACATGGACGCGCTGCCCATCGATGAATTGACCAACCTGCCGCACCGCTCGCAGAATCCGGGCGTCATGCATGCCTGCGGCCATGACGGCCACACCGCCATGCTGCTCGGCGCCGCCAAGTACCTGGCCGAGACGCGCGATTTCGACGGCACCGCAGTGCTCATCTTCCAGCCCGCCGAGGAAGGCGGCGCCGGCGGCAAGGCCATGCTGGAGGACGGCCTCGTCGAGCGGTTCAACATCGGCGAGGTCTACGGCATGCACAACATGCCGGGGATTCCGATCGGCCAGTTCGCGCTGACGCCGGGGCCGATGATGGCGGCGGCCGACCGCTTCGACGTGGTGATCGAAGGCCGCGGCGGCCACGCCGCCTATCCGCACCAGACGATCGACACGGTGCTCACCACGGCCCACATCATCACGGCGCTGCAGTCGATCGTGGCGCGCAATGTCAATCCGCTCGAGGCGGCGGTCGTCTCGGTGACGGCGGTGCATGCCGGCGAGGCATTCAACGTCATGCCGCAGACCGTCTCGCTGCGCGGCACGGTGCGCACCCTGACGCCAAAAATGCGCGCCCATGTGGAGAAGCGCTTCTGCGAGGTCGTCGAGGCCACCGCCAAGGCCTTTGGGGCGAGCGCCACGATCACGTATTCACATGGCTATCCGGTGACGCAGAACCATCCGGCGCAGACAGAGTTCGCCACGGCGGTGGCGCGGCGCGTGGCCGGGCCGAACGGCGTCAACCCGGCGATGCGGCCGAGCATGGGGGCGGAAGATTTTTCGTTCATGCTGGAAGCGCGCCCAGGCGCCTTCATCTTCGTCGGCAATGGCGACAGCGCCGGCCTCCACCACCCGGCCTACGACTTCAACGACGACGCGCTGCCGACCGGCATCGGCTATTGGGCGACGCTGGTCGAGACGGCGATGCCGGCGGGTTAGCGGCGTCCGGCGTTCCACGGCCCCGGCGGCTCGGCCGCAGGCGCCGCCTCGGCCGGCCCACGCTGATCGCCCTTGTGGTCACCCCTATGATCCCATGGGCCCGGCTGGTCGGAGCCGGCGGGCGGCTGGCCTTCGCCCTGCTCGATGGCGCGGGCCGTGGGTTTGGGCAGTTCGTTGACGCGGCCGCCGGCATGCGTCACCAGCGCCTCGATGCGGCTCGCAATCGAGGGATGCGTGGCGAAGAGATCGGCAAAGCCGGAGCGGGGATTGTCGACGCACATCTCCATCACGCCGGACGGGGCGTTGGGCAATTCGCCGCGGCCGTCGATCTTCTGCAGGGCCGAGATCATGGCGTCGGGATTCTTGGTGAGCTCGACGGCGCCGGCGTCGGCCAGGAACTCGCGCCGCCGCGACAACGCGAACTTGATGTATTGCGACAGGAACCAGCACACCGCCAGAAGCACGAGCCCAATGGCGATGGCCGCAAAGGCGCCGCCGCCCTTCTTGTCGCCGTCGGACGAGCTCGAATAGGTGCTGTCGGAGCTGCTGCTCGATGAGCGCCAGCGGACGCGACCGTCGGTGAGCGAGCGGAACATCATCTCGCCGAAGAACGAGACGATGCCGGCCATCACGGTGGCGATGACCATCAGGCGCACATCGCCGTTGCGGATATGCGTCAATTCGTGCGCCAGGACGGCTTCGAGCTCGGCGTCGGTGAGCGCATCGAGCAGCCCGCGCGTGACGCTGACCGTATATTGCTTCTGGTTGAGGCCGCTCGCGAAGGCGTTGAGCTCGGCGACCTCCATGATCTCGAGCTTCGGGGTCGGCAGGCCGCGCGAGATGCACAGATTCTCAAGGAGATTGTAGAGGCGCGGCTCGGCCTCCCGGGCCACGCCGCGCGAGCCGGTCACCGCCGCCACGATGGTGTGATTGAACTCATAGGCGAGCCAGATCCACAACAGCGCCGCGATGCTGGCCCACGGCCAAGCCCACTGAAGGTCGGCGAAGGCGCGCGCCATGATGCGCGCCAGGTCGTCGTTGCGGGTGAAGGCCTCGAAGATCAGCGCCAACGCGAAGGTGACCACATAGACGAGCAGGAACATGCCGCCGAGAAGGATCACCGAGCGGGTGCGGTTCGCCCGGATGTGCGTGTAGAGGCCGAAGGCTTGCATCACGGCCTCGAACTGTCACCTTCGCGCGCGAAGCGATCGCAGGCGATCGCTTCGGCGCTCTATCGATTTCATTCTGCGCATGATCTCATCCGAAAACCGCTGACACTTTTTGGGATCATGCATCAGAACTTGACCTGCGGCGTCACGTCGAGCTGCTTGCGGCTCTCCTCGCCCACGTCGAAGAACTCGCGCTCGCGGAAGCCGAACGAGGCCGCGAACAAGGCGGCCGGAAACGCCTGGATGGAAGCGTTGAATTCCGACACGGCGTTGTTGAAGAAGCGGCGCGCCGCCGACAGCTTGTTCTCGATGTCGGAAAGCTCGGTCTGCAGCTGCTGGAAATTGGTGTTGGCCTTGAGGTCCGGATAGGCCTCGGCCAGCGCGAAGAGCTTGCCCAGCGCGCCGGACAGTGCGTTCTCGGCGGCCGCCTGCTGACCGGGCCCGTGAGCGCCGACGGCCGCGTTCCTGGCCTGCACGACGGCTTCGAGCGTGCCCCGCTCATGGCCGGCATAGCCCTTCACGGTCTCGACCAGGTTGGGAATGAGATCGTGACGCTGCTTCAGCTGCACGTCGATGTCGGCAAAGGCCTGGTTGGTGCGCTGCCGGAGCGTGACGAGGCCGTTGTAGACGGCGATCAGGTAGATGGCGAGGATGACGATAATGCCGAGAACGATCCAGCCCATAGTCTTGCCTTTCGTCTGCTCATTCCGGGCGCCTCGCCCGAGCCGCGCACGATATCGCGCCCGCGCCGGGCAGACGATGCCATGCCCGGCGATTCCACGGAAGGCAATGGCACCGCCCTGCCCGCCTAGGCTGTGCATTGCGTCACAGACAGCGGCGCGACCCCGGTTCCGCGACGGGCGGAACAGCAGCGCAACCACAGGCGTTGCTGCTTAAGATTTCATGACGGGTGAGCCATGAAGCGCATAAAACTGCCCGATGGCGACGTGGAAGAGGAAGTCACGACGCGCGAGGCACGCCAGGGACGCCCCGGTGTGCCGGTTCTCTATGTGCTGGTGGCGGGACTGATTCTCGCCGGCATCGCGTTCGGCGTCCTGTTTCTCGGCTCAAAGGCCACCGACACGGTGCCCAACAGCCAAACCAAGGGCGTGTCGTCGCTTGCGGCGGCCATCAGGGCCGCCTGAGCCGCAAGACTTGGAACGCTTCAAGACTTGGAACGCTTCAAGGTTCGAGCAATGTTCCGGCGGCAAGGCGCCGCGCTTGTGGCGGGGTCAGGAAATCAGTAGTTTCCCGGCGCGGATCGATCGACGGTCCGGCGCGTTCTCCTCGATAATCTCCAAAGCCATAGGGAATCGGTTTCTTGTCCATCCCGCTTAGGCAAGTCGTCAGCATCGGCAGCTACATCCTGCGCCAGCATCTCAGCGGGCGTCAGCGCTATCCGCTGGTGCTCATGCTGGAACCGTTGTTCCGCTGCAATCTGGCGTGCGCCGGCTGCGGCAAGATCGACTATCCGGACGCCATCCTGAACAAGCGGCTGTCAGTCGCCGACGCGCTCGGCGCCGTCGACGAATGCGGCGCCCCGGTCGTCGTGATGGCGGGCGGCGAGCCGCTGCTGCACAAGGAATTGCCGAAGATCGTCGAGGGCGTCATCGCGCGGCGCAAATTCGCCATCGTGTGCACCAACGCGCTGCTGCTCGAGAAGAAGATCGATCACTACAAGCCGAGCCCGTATTTCACCTGGTCGATCCATCTCGACGGCGACAAGGAGATGCACGACAAGTCGGTGTGCCAGGAGGGCGTCTACGAGCGGGCCGTCGACGCGCTCAAGCTCGCCAAGCGCCGCGGCTTCCGCGTCACCATCAACTGCACCTTCTTCAACGACGCCGACCCGGCGCGCATCGCCGCCTTCTTCGACACGGTGACCGAGCTCGGCGTCGACAGCATCACCGTGTCGCCCGGCTATGCCTATGAGCGGGCGCCGGACCAGCAGCACTTCCTCAACCGCTCGGCGACGCGGGAGCTGTTCCGCGGCGTGTTCCGGCGCGGCAACGGCGGCAAGCGCTGGGCCTTCAACCAGTCGGGCCTGTTCCTCGACTTCCTGGCCGGCAACCAGACCTATCATTGCACGCCATGGGGCAATCCGACGCGCACCGTCTTCGGCTGGCAGCGCCCCTGCTACCTGCTCGGCGAAGGCTACGCGGCGACCTTCAAGGAGCTGATGGAAGAGACCGACTGGGACGCCTACGGCACCGGCAACTACGAGAAGTGCGCCGACTGCATGGTGCATAGCGGCTACGAGGCCACCGCCGTGAAGGACACGGTGAAGCGGCCATGGAAGGCGCTCAACGTGGCGTTGCGGGGCGTGCGCACCGAAGGCCCGACGGCGCCGGACATCCCGCTCGACAAGCAGCGGCCCGCCGAATACGTATTCTCGAAGAACGTCGCCCAGAAGCTATCGGAAATCCGCAAGGCCGAGGCCGAGGCCAAGAAGGCGGCGACAGCGGCGTAGGGCGCGAAAGCCCCGCTCGGCATCGACGGCAAGACGCAACAGCGACGGCAAGGCAGCGGGCGCGCGGACAAGGCCGCGGACGGCAGCCGCGACATCGGTGGTGCCGTCAGCCCGCACGGCGTTCATGGCGAAGGCGGGAACGGCGCGCGAGGCCGGATCGCAAATCACCCGCACCACCCCGAACGGCAGGCCATGGCGGGCCGCATAGAGCGCGGCGATGTGGGATTCCATGTCGACGGCGCCGGCGTCGCTTGCCGCATGAATGGCGGCCTTGTGGGCGACGGTCAGCACCGCCTCATCGACGCCGACCACCGGCGCGAGCTGCACCCGGTCGGCCAGCGCCTGCAGCCTCCCCATCAGCGCCATCAGCATGCGCTTGGCGATCTCTGTGTCGCCGCTCTCGGCGACGACGCGGGTCGCCAACACGATGGTGCCGGCCGGCAGCGCTGGGTCGAGACCGCCGGCGACGCCGAAACTCAGCACGGCGGAGAGAGCATCGGGCGCCACCGCGTCGAGCGCGGCGCGCAGGCGCGCCGCGTCGCCGCCGCCTGTCACGGCGACGACGCCGTCGCCGCGCGCAATGCGGGCCTCGCGCGCAAGACCGGTGACGGCGAGGACCGGCAGCGTTCGGGAGAGCGCCGGTCGGTTCATGTTTCACATTTGGCGCATGACCTTGTCCGAAAACCGCTCACACTTTTCGGGGTCATGCGAAGAATCTTGATATTGCGCATGACCTTGTCCGAAAACCGCTCACACTTTTCGGGGTCATGCGAAGAATCTTGATATTGCGCATGACCTTGTCCGAAAACCGCTCACACTTTTCGGGGTCATGCGCGTCACATGCCGAAACGCACGAGGCGATCGTTGGCGCGTTTCAGGTTGCGGTAACGCGCCAGCGCCCATAGCGGAAAGAATTTCGCATAGCCGTGGTAGCGCAGATAGAAGACGCGCGGGAAGCCGGTGGCGGTGTAGCGCTCCTCCTGCCACAAGCCGCCGGCCTCCTGGCGGGCGGTCAGATAGGCGATGCCGCGCGCGACGGCGGGATGATCGATGTCGCCCGCCGCCATGAGGCCCAGCAGCGCCCAGGCGGTCTGCGAGGCGGTGCTGGGGGCTGGCTCGTAGCCACCATAGTCGAGCTTGTAGCTCTCGCCGCCCTCGCCCCAGCCGCCGTCGTCGTTCTGGATGGCGATGAGCCAGTCGACGGCGCGGCGCACGCTCGGCGAGGCGGCATCGACGCCGGCGGCGTTGAGCGCGCAGAGCGACGACCAGGTGCCGTAAATGTAGTTCATGCCCCAGCGGCCGAACCACGAGCCGTCGCTCTGCTGATCGGCCACGAGATAGTCGAGGGCCCGCGCCAGCGCCGGGCTCGTAGCGCGTGTCTCGCCGAGCTGCGCCAGCATCGAGATGCAGCGGGCGCTCACGTCGGCGGTCGGCGGATCGAGCAGCGCGCCGTGATCGGCGAACGGGATGTTGTTGAGATAGTGATAGGCGTTGTCGGCGTCGAAGGCGCCCCAACCGCCATTCTTGCTCTGCAACCCCTCGACCCATTCGCGGCCGCGGGCGATCGATTGGCGATAGGCGCCGCTGCCGTTCGCCGGCGCGGCGCGCTGCATGGCCATGACCACGACGGCGGTGTCGTCGAGATCGGGATAGTGGGGGTTGGCGTATTGAAAGGCCCAGCCGCCGGGACGCACGCCGGGACGCGCGACGCGCCAATCGCCCTCCACGTCGAGGATCTGCAGGGGCTTCAGCCATTCGAGGCCAGCGCGGACCTTGTCGTCGGCGCCGCCCGCCTCCATGAGCGCGTGGCAAGTGAGCGCCGTGTCCCAGACGGGCGAGACGCAAGGCTGGCAGTAGGCCTCGTCGCGGCCGACCACGAGCAGGCGCTCGATCGATTGCCGCGCCGCCGTCACGTGCGGGTGATCGGCCGCATAGCCGAGCACGTCGAACATCAGGAGGCTGTTGGCCATGGCCGGGAAGATGGCGCCGAGGCCGTCGAGACCGTTGAGGCGCTCGATGACGAAGGCTTCTGCCTTCTTGACGGCGCGGCGGCGCAACGCCCTGGGAAAGAGCGGCTCCACGGCGCGCAGCACGACGTCGAGGGCGCCGAAAATCTGCACCCACGGCCGTTTCTGATGGGCGCCGCCCGGCCATTGCCGCACGCCGGCGCGCGGGGCGGTGAACAATTCGCCGATGCCGACGCCCTTTGGGTTCCTGGCGCGCGGCTTCAGCGCCATCAGCACCAGGAGCGGCACGAGCACGGTGCGGCCCCAGTAGGAGATCTTCGACAGGTGGAACGGAAACCAACGCGGCAGCAGCATGATCTCCACCGGCATGACCGGCACGGCGCGCCACGGCACTTCGCCGTAGAGCGCGAGCAGGGTGCGGGTGAAGACGTTGCTGCGCGCGGCGCCGCCGCGCTCGAGGATGGCCTCGCGGGCGCGGCGCATGTGCGGCGCCTCGGTGCAGTTGCCGATCATCTTCAGGGCGAAATAGGCCTTGACGCTGGCGCTCATGTCGAAGGCGCCGTCGCGGAACAACGGCCAGCCGCCATGCGCACCCTGGATGCGTCTCAGATAGACGGCGATCTTCTGCTCGAGGGCGGCATCGACGGGCTCGCCACGGAAATGCCGGAGCAGCACGTATTCGGCCGGGATGGTGGCGTCGGCCTCGAGCTCGAAGCACCAATGGCCGTCGCGTTGGCGCAGCCCGACCAGCGCGGTCGTGGCGGCCGCAACGGCGCGGTCGACGGCGTCCAACGACGGGGCGGGCCGATCCTGCTCGATGACGCTCACGCCGATCTCCGCTCCTTGCCGACTGAGGCGGGCCGCCGCGTAGCCGGACCGCACGGCCCCTTCGATGGTGGCGGGCAGGCCGGTTGCCGTCCAGTCGCCGGCCAGCACGACGTTGTCGTATGGCGTGCGCGGGCCCGGCCGCTTGGCGACCTCGGCGGGCGTCGCCGAGAACGTGGCGCGTTTCTCACGGACGATCTGCCAGGGCGGCAGCGCCGGCGCAAGGCCGGTGAGCGCCGCGACCTCGCGCCAGATCGCCTCGGCGAGCTTGTCGCGCGGCTCGTCCATGAGGCGGTCAGCGTGGCTGATGGTCACCGACAGACGATCCGGGAAGGCAAACAGCCACTCGGTGAGGCCGTTGACGACGCCGAGGATCGCCGGCTGGCCGGGCGGTGGGCTGATGCGAAAATGGGCATTGACGATGCCATGGAATTCTTCGGGCGCGCCGATGCCGGGCAGCAGCTCCTGCGCGTCCCAGGGCGGCACCGCGACGATGACGCGGTCGCCGGGCGCGAGCGGCACGTTGGTGTCCCCGAAGGCGAGCTCGCGCACCGCCCCGGCCTCGCCCTTGAGCGCGCGGAGCCGTGCGTTGAAGCGCACGGCGCCGCCGCGCCGCTCGATATGCGCCAGCGCCGGGTTGACGAAAGCCGCCGCCAAGCTCGCGGTGGCGACGAGCGGCCGATAGGCATCGCCGCCGGCCATGAAGGTCTCCCTCACAACGGCCGCCGCCAGCGACGCGGACGCCTGACGCGGATCGGTGTTGAGGGCGGCCACAAAGAGCGGCTGCCACAGCCGCTCGTAGAGCAGCGTGGTGTGGTCGATGGCGTCGTGCAGCGTGCGCGATCGCGGCGCCAGGAAGAGCTTCAGCACGCCGAGATAGTCGCGCGCCCGCGTGCCGGGGACGCGCCGGCGCGGCGCAAAAATCCACCACGGCAGGCGGCCGCGATTGGGTCGCATCGCCCAGCGCAGGCCCGACTTGGCGTCGGCAAAATGGAACAGCGGCTCGTCGGGGCCGCCAAGGGCGGCGCGGGCGCCGATGCGGCCCACATAGTCGAGCGTCGCGTGATTGCCAGAAAGGACGAGGTGATTGCCGTTGTCGATGACGAGATCGAGCGTGGTGTCATGATAGGAGCGGCAGCGGCCGCCTGCGTGACGCGCCGCCTCGTAGAGCGCCACGCGGCGGCCGGCGTCAGCAAGGCGCACGGCGGCGCTGAGCCCGGCGAGGCCGGCGCCGACGATGTGAACCGTTGCCGTCACAAGAGGCCGTAGCGGGCGAGCGCGCCGAGCGCCTTGATGCGACTCGCGCCGACGCGCGGCCGCGGCGGCGCAAAGCCGCGCGCCACAAGCCGGTCGAGCACGTCGCGATAGACGGCGCCCATGAGACGCGGGGCGCGCACGAGGCGGCGCGGCGCGCCGTCCATGATGGCGGCAGCCTCCTTGAAGTGCCGAAGGGCGCGCTCAGCCACCGGCCGGCAGGCCTCTCCGAGCCGCGGATGATCGAGCACCGCGTCGATCGAGTCGGGCGCGATGCCGGCCTCGCCGAGCGCCTCGCGCGGCAGATAGAGCCGTCCCATGCCGCGGTCCTCGTCGATATCGCGCAGGATGTTGGTGAGTTGCAGAGCGCGGCCGAGATGATGGGCAAGGGCCGGGCCCTCCTGCTCGCCGAGGCCGAAGACCCGGGTCGACAGGCGGCCGACGGCGCTGGCGACGCGGTCGCAGTAGAGGTCGAGCGTCGCCCAGTCGGGCGCCACGATGTCGGCTTCGGCGTCCATGGCCATGCCGTCGATGATGGCGTGAAAGTCCTCCCGCCTTAGCGTGAAGCGTCGCACCGCCTCGCCAAGCAGCGGCGCGCAGGCGGCGTTCCTGCCGTCGAGGAGCGCGTCGATGTCGGCGCGCCACTGCGCCAGCTCGGCGAGGCGCTGGGGCCGCGGTGCGTCGCCGTCGGCGATGTCGTCGACGGCGCGGCAGAAGGCATAGATGGCATACATGGCCTCGCGGCGCGGGCGCGGCAGGATGCGCATGCCGAGATAGAAGGAGCTCCCGGCGGCCGGCAGCGCCGTCGCAGGCGCGGCTGTGGCGGGCGCGCTCATTGCGGCCGCCCCCGCGGGGGCTGCTCCTGCGGCGGCCGCGCCGCCAGCGCCGCGCGCGGTGTGACCATGAGGCGCGCGAGCGCGCTCAACGTGCAGAGCGCGAAGTCGGCCTTGCGCAGATGCACACGCTCGCTCAAGGGATCGAAGGCCTTCAGCCGGCGCACGATGGCGTGGGCGGCGCGCTGGATGACGGCGATCTCGAAGGCGAGGCGGCGGTCGCGCACCATGGCGGGCAGCGGCGCGCTGTCGGCAAGCAGCGCTTCGGCGCGCTCGGCGAGCGCCACGATGGCGGCGCGCAGAGCCGGGCTGGCGCGCGGCGCCGCCAGCGCCTCGACGATGCTGCCATGCTGCGCGAGCACGTCGAGGGGCAGATAGACGCGGTCGAGATTGCGGAAATCCTCGGCGCAATCCTGCAGGTGGTTGATCACCTGCAGGGCGGCGCAGAGCGGATCGGACGCCGCCCACGTGCTCTTCGGCTCGCCGTGCACGTCGAGGACATAGCGGCCGACCGGCATGGCCGAGAGGCTGCAATAGTGCATGAGCTCGCCCCAATCGGCGTAGCGGCTCTTGTTCACGTCGAGCCGGAAGGCATCGAGGAGATCGAGAGCGTGGCGCGGCGTCAGCCGGCGCTCGGCAAGGACGCGACGGAGCGGCCCCGCCTCGGCATCGTCGCCGCCGCGGCCCTCCAGCGCCGCCTGAAGCCCGTCGAGGAGCGCGAGCTTGCGATCGGGCGTGAGCGTCGCGTGGTCGGCCACGTCGTCGGCGGTGCGCACGAACCGATAGAAGGCGAGAATCGGCGCACGATGCGCGGCGCGGATGAGCCGCGAGGCGACGGGAAAATTCTCGTCGCGGTGCGTCTTGCCGGAGCTGAGGGAGGCGGCGGTGACCATGGTTCAGGCGCCCTTCGGGGCCGCCTGGAAGCGGCCCTTCCACAAGCCGCCGCGGCCGCGCCAATGCTGGACGGCGGAGTTGATGGTGAAGGCCACATAGACGAGAGCGATGAGCGGCAGCGCCAGCGCCCACAGGCGCGACACGCCATAGAGGCGCAAGGTCGGCAGAAAGGCGAGAACCATCAGCGCACAGGTGAACAGCGCCAGAAATTGCGGCCAGCCTTCGCCGAAAATCGCCACGAGAGGCGGCGCCAGATACGTCACCACCATGCCGGCGACGGTGCCGGCAAGGCGCAGGGGCGAGAAGCGCAGCTCCGCATAGGCGGAGCGCGCCACCATGCGGCGCACGTCGGCAAAACGCGGGTAGCCGCGCAGACTCACCGCCGCCTCGGTGAGGCCGAGCCAGATCGGGCCTTGCCGCTTCATGAGGCGCGCGATGGCGCAATCGTCGATGATGGCGTCGCGCACCGGCTCAAGACCGCCGGCGCGCACAAAGGCCTGGCGCTCGATCAGCATACAGCCGCCGGCCGCCGCCGCGATACGGCCGCGCGGATCGTTCACCCAGGCGAACGGATAGAGCATCTGGAAGAAGAAGATGAAGGCCGGGATCAAGGCCCGCTCGGCCAATGTTGCCGCGCGCAGCTTGACCATGAGCGACACGAGGGCGGCTTGGTGCGCGTCGGCGGCGGCGGCGAGCTGGCGCACGACGTGCGGGGCATGCAGGATGTCGGCGTCGGTGAACAGCAGATAAGTCGGCGCGCCGCCGGCGCGCGCGACATGATCGAGGCCCTGCTGCAGGGCCCAGAGCTTGCCGACCCAGCCGGGTGGCACGTCGCGGCCCGGCACGATCGTGAGCCGCCCGGGCGCAATGGCGTCGGCGATCTCGCGGGCCCGGCGCGCCGTATCGTCGCTGCTCTGGTCGTCGACCAGCACGACCGAGAAGCGGCCTGGATAATCCTGGCACAGCAGGGCGCCGAGACATTCGCCGATGACGTTGGCCTCGTTACGGGCCGGCACGATGGCGGCGACGGCCGGCCAGTCGCGGCGGGTCTCGGTCGCGTCAAGCGGCAAGGCGGTGTCGCGCACCGCGCAACGCCAGAAGCCGCCGCGTCCGGCCACGAGATAGAGCCAGATCAGGACCCCGAGCCCTGACAGGATGGCGGCAAGCATCGCGTCAGCTCTTGCGCTCGGCGACGAAGCGGGCGGTGGCGCGCAGCACGTCGCCGCGCGGACCGAAGCGCACGAGCGCCGCCTCGGCCTCGCCGACAAGCTGATTGAGACGCTTGCGCGCCGTGGCGATGCCCATCAGCGACACCAGGGTGGCCTTGCCCTTGGCCGCGTCCTTGCCGGTGGCCTTGCCGAGAGCTTCCGCCTCGCCTTCCACGTCGAGGAGATCGTCGGCGATCTGGAACGCCTGGCCGAGGACGCGCCCGTAGGCGGCGAGACAGGTGCGGCCGTCGGCGTCGGCGCCGCCCACGATGGCGCCCATGTCGATGGCGGCCGCCAGGATGGCACCGGTCTTCATGGCCTGCAGTTGGAGCACGTCGGTTTCCGAGTGGACGAGAGGACGGCCGTCAGCCGCGAAACGTCCCTCCGCCTCGAGATCGAGCATCTGCCCGCCCGCCATGCCGCCGATGCCGGCGGCGCGAGAGAGAGCGCGAACCAGATTGACGCGGGTCGACGGATCGGCGGCAGTCGCGGGCTCGGCCAAAATGTCGAAAGCAAGCGTCAGCAGCGTGTCGCCCGCCAGAATGGCGGTCGCCTCGTCGAAGGCGCGATGCACGGTGGGCCGGCCGTGGCGCACATCGTCATCGTCCATGGCGGGAAGATCGTCGTGCACGAGGCTGTAGGCATGGACGCATTCCACCGCGGCGGCGGCACGCAGCACGCCGTCGCTGTTGCGGCCGAAGAGCCGCGCGCTCTCGACGACAAGATGCGGCCTGAGCCGCTTGCCGCCGCCGAGCACCGCATGACGCATGGCCGCCAAGAGCCGCGGCGGGCGCGCAATCTCGCCTTCGCCGAGCTCGCCGCCGAGAAAACGGGACAGCAAATCCTCAACGGCTCCGGCCGTTTGCGCCAAGCGGCGGCGGAATTCGTCCGACATCGGCTCCCCTTAGGGCAGGATCCGTTTCATTCGAAACAGATCGCCGGCTGCATCTCTGATTTTGCGCATGATCTCATGCGCCAGGGCATCATCTCATGCGCCAGGGCATCGATTGCCGAACGATCCCTTGGCGTCAACCCCGGCGTCACAAAGGCTTGATGCGGCGGCCAAGCCTAAAGCCTTGCCGGCATGCGAAGGGTGCGGCACGGAATAAGCGCGCGCCCGCCGTGTCCCATGTATCGGGCGCCAGGTCGCGCTCGCCAGACCATTCAGCAAGGGGAGGATGCAATGAAGCGCACGATTCATGGATTGGGCATCGCCGGCTTGATGCTCGTAAGCATGGGCTTGGCGCCAGCCGCCGCGCAAAGCTTCAAGGCCGATCTCAAGACCTCAGAGCAAGTGCCGCCCGTGACCGGCAATGCCTCCGGCAAGCTCGAGGCGACCTATGACGCCGCGTCCAAGAAGCTGAGCTGGAAGGGGACCTATTCGGGGCTTTCGGGGCCGGCGACGGCAGCGCACTTCCACGGGCCCGCCGATGCCGGCAAGAACGCCGGCGTCGCCGTCAACGCGCCCGCCCCATCTAGTCCGTTCGAAGGCTCAGCCACTCTCACGGACGCGCAGGCGGCCGATCTGGCGGCTGGGAAGCTCTATTACAACGTCCATACGGCCGCCAATCCGGGCGGCGAGATCCGCGGCCAAGTGACGAAGAACTGACGCCCGAGCACGCCTCGCCACGTCCCTGCATATGGCGCGTGAGGTGCCGCGGCGGCGCGGCGCCTCTCTGTGCTGTCTTGCGGCCTTGAAACCCCCCGCTCGCTCGTCACGTATGAGGCCGTGACGCTCGAAACCCGAAGGGGGCACGCGTGGCCAGCAAGACTGTGGCGTGGATCTACCGGCATACTGTCGCGGTCAGGATCACGCATTGGATCAACGTGCTCTGCCTGACGCTGCTGCTGATGAGCGGCCTGCAGATCTTCAACGCTCACCCGGCGCTCTACTGGGGCCAGGCCTCGCGCTTCGATGCGCCCTTCATGTCGATGACCGGGCGCGAGACCGAGACCGGCGTCAAGGGCGTAACCAGGATCGCGGGTCTTGAATTCAACACCACGGGGCTCCTCGGCGCCTCCCGCGACACGGGCGGCGAGATCGCCGCGCGCGGCTTCCCGTCCTGGCTCACCGTGCCGAGCGACAAGGATCTGGCGACGGGACGGCGCTGGCACTTCCTGTTCGCGTGGCTGTTCGTCGTCAATGGCCTCGCCTATCTCGCGTACAGCCTGTTCAGCGGCCATCTGTGGCGCGATCTGACACCGAGCCGCACGCAGCTGCGCGGCATCGGCCGCTCCATCATCGACCACGCGCTGCTGCGCTTCGACCACGGCGAGGATGCGCGCGCCTACAATGTGCTGCAGAAGCTCGCCTATCTCGGGGTCGTCGCGGTGCTCATCGTCATCGTGCTGACCGGGCTCACCATGTCGCCCGGCATCAACGCGGCAGTGCCGTGGCTCGCCGACCTGTTCGGCGGGCGGCAATCGGCGCGCACCATCCATTTCCTGTGCGCCACCGCGACCGTGCTGTTCGTGCTCGTGCACGTGGTCATGGTGCTGCTCACCGGCGTCTGGAACAACATCCGCTCGATGATCACCGGCAAGTACGCCCTCAAGACCACCGGAGCCGGCCATGATTAGCCGCATCATCAGACCCAAGAACAGGCTCAGGAGCGGGCTCAACCTCGACCGGCGCAGCTTCCTCAGGGGCTCGCTCGCGGCCGCCGGCTCGCTGACGCTTGCCGGCTGCGACAGCCTTTCCAACGCGCCGTGGTTCCGCTCGGTGCTCGATGCCAGCGAGGCGCTGACACTCAAGGCGCAGCGCGCCGTCATCGGGGCCGCCGCCATGGCGCGCGAATTCAGCGAAGCCGACATCTCGCCCGACTTCAGGGCCAATGGCTCGATCGAGGTCGACGATGACGGCTACCGGGCGCTCGCCCAGGGAGGCTTCAAGGATTTCCGCCTCGAGGTCGGCGGGCTGGTCGACCGCGAAATCGAGCTGTCGCTGGAGGAGCTGCGCGCCATGCCGTCGCGCACGCAGATCACCCGCCACGACTGCGTCGAAGGCTGGAGCTCGATCGGCAAATGGACCGGCGTGCCGCTGAAGCAGGTGCTCGACAAAGCCGGCGTCAAGCCGAAGGCGCGCTACGTGGTGTTCCAGTGCTTCGACTCGCTCGAGGTGACGCTCGACGGCAGCGGCCAATATTACGAGAGCATCGGCTTCGAGGACGCCTACCACCCGCAAACCATCCTGGCATACGGCATGAACGACAAGGCGCTTCCCATCGCGCACGGGGCGCCGCTCAGGCTGCGTGTCGAACGCCAGCTCGGCTACAAGATGGCCAAATACGTCATGAAGATCGAGCTGGTGGAGAGCTTTGCCGAGATCGGCCGTGGCCGCGGCAGCTACTGGGCCGACCGCGGCTACGATTGGTACGCAGGGATTTGACGCGCGCTGGCTCGGAGTGGCTCCCGCCCCGCCCAAGGTGCCGATAGCAACAATTCTTAGGTGCCGCTTAACGCAGGTCGAACCAGGGGCCTGTCATGTGCGTTACCGCACAGCAATTGTTAACGCGCCCGGCAAAATGCGGCCCATGGAACAGCACCTGCAGCCCGAAGCCCCTCTCGCCTTCTCGCCCATGCCGGCGCAGGAGCGGCTCTGCCACATCGAGTGCCAGGGCTGCGGCGCAGCGGCCGACGTTGAGCTGGAGTTCTTCGTTCCGGCGGCGCTCGAGCTGCGCTGCCTGAGCTGCGGCGGCACCCACGTCCAGGTGAAGGCCATTGCGTCGGTTCCGCGCCCGTCCGGCCGCTGATACCCCCTCAATTCCTTGAATTTTTCGCTTGGCCCCGCCTAACCTGGCGACATGGTTGAACGACCGCCGATCGCCGCCGCCATCAGCTTCATCGACTGCATCAACCGCCGCGACCTTGACGGGCTCGTGCGCCTGATGGCCGACGGCCATCGGCTTAACGTCTTCGACGAGGCGCCGGTCGTCGGCCGGGACGCCAATGCCAGGGCCTGGGACGGTTATTTCCGCAGCTTCCCCAACTACGTGATCCACCCGCGCCACCTTGCGGTGCGCGGCCACCAGGTCGCCATCCTTGGCCACACGACCGGTTCACATCTCGGCCTGCCGGACGACCAAGAAAGCCGGGAAACGCTGATCTGGGTCGCCGATACGGCCGACGGCAGGCTGACGGCTTGGCGGCTCGTCGCCGACACGCCAAACAACCGCCGCGCCCTCGGGCTCGAGGGCGAATGCGAGGCTTATGGCCGCCAAGGCTAACGGCGTTTCATGGGGCGGCCCGTCGCCGCGATGCCTATATACAAGCGAGACCCCTGGAGGTTGCCATGCAGGTTGCCGGCGGGACAGGACAACGCCCTCGCGTGGTCATCATCGGGGCGGGTTTCGGGGGCCTTGCGGCCGCCACCGCGCTCAGGAAGGCGCCCGTCGACATCACGGTGATCGACCGGCGCAACTACCATCTGTTCCAGCCGCTGCTCTACCAGGTGGCGACAGCGGGGCTGTCGCCCGCCGACATCGCCGCCCCGATCCGCAGCATCCTGAGGCGCCAGGCCAACGTTTCGGTGGTGCTGGGGCGCGTCACCGGCATCGACACCAGCACCCGTGAGGTAATCGCCGACGGACGCCGCGTCGGCTTCGACCACCTCATCATCGCCACCGGCGCCCGCCATGCCTATTTCGGCCATGACGACTGGGAAGAATTCGCGCCGGGGCTGAAGACGATCGAGGACGCCACATTCATCCGGCGGAAGATCCTTCTGGCCTTCGAGAAGGCCGAGACCGAACCTGACGCCGAGGAGCGGCGGCGGCTCTTGAACTTCGTGATCGTGGGCGGCGGGCCGACCGGCGTCGAGATGGCGGGCGCCATCGCCGAGCTCGCCCGCAAGGCGCTGGCGTCAGACTTCCGCAACATCGATCCAACGTCGGCGCGCGTCATCCTGGTGGAGGCGGGCGAGCGGCTGTTGCCGGCCTTCCGGCCGTCGCTGTCGGAGGCGGCGCGCCG
The DNA here is from genome assembly GCA_963812775.1 of uncultured Alphaproteobacteria bacterium. Classification (GTDB taxonomy): domain Bacteria; phylum Pseudomonadota; class Alphaproteobacteria; order Rhizobiales; family Beijerinckiaceae; genus CAWEWH01. Next base: position 1,125,392 of record CAWEWH010000005.1, on the reverse strand, counting down.
CTCGCTTGAGAAACTCGGCGTCGAGGTGCTGCTGAAGACGGCTGTGACGCGCTGCGACGCCGACGGCGTGACGCTGGGCGAGCAGCGCCTGGAAAGCCGCACCATCGTGTGGGCGGCGGGCGTGCGCGCCTCGGCGGCCGGCAAATGGCTCGACGCGCCCACCGACCGCGTCGGCCGCGTCATGGTGGCGAAGGATCTTTCGGTGCCCGGCCAACCCAACATCTTCGTCATCGGCGACGCCGCGCACGTGCTCGACATGGACGGCAAGTTGTTGCCCGGCGTCGCGCCGGTGGCAAAGCAGCAAGGATATTACGTGGCCACGCTGCTCAAGGCGCGCCTCGACGGCAAGGCGACCGCGCCCTTCCGGTTCAAGAATCCGGGCACGCTGGCGACGATCGGGCGCAAGAGCGCCGTCGTCGAGCTCGGCTCCATTTCGTTCTCCGGCTTCTTCGCCTGGCTGCTGTGGTGCGTGGCGCACATCTATTTCCTGATCGGCTTCCGCAACCGCATGGTGGTGGCGCTGAACTGGGCCTGGAACTACGTGACGTTCCAGCGCGGCACGCGGCTCATCACCGGGCCCAATCAAACGGAAGACGAGGCGCGCGACCAGGACGAGGGCGCGCGCAAAGGTTCGTCGAGAGCCGCGTAGCCGTCGCAGCGGCCAGGATCCGTCGTGGCGGCAACTGATCGACCAAGGCTCACCGCATGCCGTGCCGCTCCGGACCGGCGCGGCCTGACGGGCGCCTGCGCGCTCGGCCAGATCTTCGATCGTTTCGGCTGGACGGCGTGCGTTGCCGGCATCGCGGCCGCCCTCTGCCTCGCGACCGTCATGACCGCCCGGCTCGAGCAGCGGCCCCCCCGATAGCACCTGTCTATGGCGACCATGGGCGATCGATATTAGAATCGCGAGCGCCGCAATGATTTCATCTTCGCACGGAGAACATGAATTCGCCGTGCCAACATCAAGCCAACTTACTGGAGACTGACATGAACAGGACCACGAACATCACCGGCCTTGCGGTTGCGGGCGCCATGGCGACGGCGCTCGGCCTCATCGGCCCGGCCGCCAGCCAGCAGAAGCCCGAGATGGAGAAATGCTTCGGCGTCTCGCTCAAGGGGCAGAACGATTGCGCTGCCGGCCCCGGGACGACTTGCGCCGGCACCTCGAAGGTCGACTACCAGGGTAATGCCTGGAAGCTGGTCCCGAAGGGCACCTGCCTCACCCTGACTACGCCGCAAGGCAATGGCAGCCTCGAACCGCGCAAAGGATAGACGCGGCTGCGCCGAACGCTAGCCCGCGGGCATAGCGCGGCGTGCTAGGGATGGCTTGTTGCAGAAACGCATTGAACGTGAACGATGAGCGACGGACGCAGCATCCCCCTGGCGAGCAAGCCGTCGGCAAGAGTGGCGCCGACCATCGCGGCTCGGGCCGGCGTCGGGCTCAAAGGCGAGCATTGCGAGGCGGTGCTCGCCGGCGCCCCCGACCTTGGCTTCTTCGAGATCCACGCTGAGAACTACATGGGGGAGGGTGGCCGCCCCCACCATTCGCTGGCCGCCATCCGCGAGCGCTATCCGCTGTCGCTGCACGGTGTCGGGCTCTCGATCGGCGCCGACGGGCCGCTCGACCGCGATCATCTGGCGCGCCTCACGGCGGTCGCCGCGCGCTACGAGCCGGGCCTCTTCTCCGAGCACCTCGCCTGGTCGACCCACGACGGCGCCTTCCTCAACGACCTCCTGCCGGTGCCGTACGATGAGGCGACGCTGGCGCGCGTCTGCGACCACGTCGACGAGGTGCAGGAGACCATGGGCCGGCGCATGCTGCTCGAGAATCCCTCCACCTATGTGGAGTTTCGCGGCAGCACCATGTCGGAGCTCGACTTCCTGCGCGCCGTCATCAAGCGGACCGGTTGCGGCCTGCTGCTCGACGTGAACAACGTCTTCGTTTCAGCGCGCAACCACAACCGCGACCCGAACGACTACATCGACGGGTTCCCGGTCGAGGAGGTGGGCGAGATCCATCTCGCCGGCTACACCGCGCAGGCAGACGAGAAAGGCGCGCCGCTGCTCATCGACGCGCACGGCTCGCCGGTTGCCGACGATGTGTGGGCGCTCTACGAGCGGGCGCTCGCCCGCACCGGCCCCACGCCGACCTTGATCGAGTGGGACAATGACGTGCCGGCCTTCGACGTGTTGCTCGCCGAGGCACTGCGCGCCGAGACGGTCTTGCAAAAGGAGGCGTCAAGGCGCAACCGGTGCCCGCCGGCGCGCCATGTCGGAGGCTGACCTGCAGAGGCAATTCGCCGCCGGCCTCCTGGATCCGGCCGCGCCCGAGGATGCGCTCATCGCGCGGCCGGCCCTCGACGTGGAGGTGCGGCGCCTGCCGCCCGGGGGCCTTGCGTTCCTCGCCGCGTTGTCGGGCGGTGCAACGCTGGCGCGGGCGGCGGCCGCGGCGTGCGAAGCTGACCTTCGATCTCACGGCGAGCCTTGTCGGCCTGATGGAAGCAGGGCTTGCGGTCGACATGCGGCTCCTCGCCGAGGACAAGGCATGACCCGCATGGTCCCTCCCGGCCCAGTCCGGAAACCCGCCGCATACTGCCTTGATGTCGCATGAAAAGCCCCGGCCGGGGGTGGCCGGCCGAGGCAGCGTCTCGGCATCATGGCTAGCGCGCGAAACCGGGTGTGAGTGACGGCAAGCGGAACAGCAGGTGATCCACGGAGATCGCGCCAGGGCCGCGCGCGAGGATGACCAGAAGGCACGCCACCCAGAGAATGTGGTCGGGCCAGCCGGCCGGAAACACGAAAAGCTGAATGACCGCCGTCATGGCGAGGAGGCCGAGCGCCGAGAGCCGCGACGCCAGCCCAACGATAAGGCCGATCGACAAGACGTGCTCGCCGATGGTGGCGAGATAGGTCGCAAGGTCGGGCGGCAAGAGCGGCACCCGGTATTCCTCGCGGAAGAGATAGAAGGTCGACTCCTTGACGTGGAATCCGTCGACCTTGGTCTGGCCGGAGCGCCAGAATACGCCGGCGACCGCAACACGCGACACCAGCGCCACGAGGCTCTGCGGGATGGCGTTCAAGGCGCCGACACCAGTCTCGATGCCAGTCTCGACGAGGCTCCTGATGGACATGGCGCCCTCCTTGCGGTTTTCGCGTTTTGCGGACGAGGCATTTGCGCAGCAGCGGGCCGCACGCGGAAATATCTATGGTCCATGGAACTCATAACGCTCTGCTATAAGGCTTGCTGCGAGAATACAGCGCGCTTCGGAGGGAGGAGCGCAAGATTGTGCGCTCCCACGGGGCTGAATAGATGCGCATCGGCATACGGCTGGTTCTTTCCGCGGTGGTGCTCGGCTGCATCGGCCTTTCCGCGCTCGCGGTGCACGGGCTCTGGTACCGCACCGCCGATGCCAACAGCCGCGACCTGGCGCGCACGCTCAACCAGCAGATCGCTGGCGCCGTGAAGAGCGAGCTCAACGCGCGCATCACCAGCGCCGAGGCAGCGTTCGCGGCGCTGCGCACAATCCTGGTCGAGAATGTCATCGACGCGCGCGAGGCCGACAAGCGGCAATTCGTGTTCCTGTCGCAGATCCAGGCGCAGCCGACGCTGTCGTGGATCGCCTTCGGGTGGCCAGACGGCGCCTTCTTCGGTGCGCATCGGTTGAGCGATGAAAATCTCGAAATGGTCGAGATCACCGCCGACGCCAAGGACCGGCGCATCGTCGACCGCTACCGCTTCCTGCCGGCCGACATCGAGTTCGAGATGCGCACGCCGGAGGACAACAGCTTCGATGTGACGGCACAGCCCTGGTATCGCGACGCCATGGACGCCAAGGCTCCGCAATGGATGGAGGTTATCGTCCACCCGACCCACAAGCGCGCCGCCATCACGTATGCGGGGCCGATCGACATCTACAGCAAGCGCCAGGGGGCGCTTGCGGTGATGATCGAGCACGATCGGCTGGCGCGTTTCCTCGCCCGGCTGACGGTCGGCCGCGCCGGGGCCGCCTTCATCCTGGCGGCGGATGGGCACATCGTCGCCGGCCCCGATGCCGCCGCCGACGCCGCCCGCGGCATGGAGCTCGCGGGTCATCCGCTCTTCGGCATCGCCACGGAGGCGGGCGTGGCGCTCAAGGCGAAAATGTCGCCGGCCGCCATGGCGGACCTGCGCATCCCGCAGCGGGGCACGGCCTACCAGGTGGCCATCGCGCCGCTCGGCTTTCGCGATTGGCATGTGGCCATCGCCATCCCGGAACAGGAGATCCTCGGCAAGATCGAGGAGACGACGACGCGGCTCGGCATGCTGCTGATCGGCCTCGTTATCGTGGCCGGCCTCGCGTCGGTGCTGTTGGCGCGGCGGCTGATCGCCGAGCCGCTGCGCAGGGTGGTCGGCGACCTCAAGCACGTCGAGAATTTCGAGCTCGACCGCATCGTGCACCGGCCGTCGCGGCTCGATGAGCTCGATGCTCTGTCGTCGGCGCTGGTCAGGGTGCGGGGCGGCTTGGCGGCTTTCAGCCGCTACATCCCCACCGACCTGGTGCGCATGCTGCTGGCCGAGGGCATCGAGGCAAAGCCCGGCGGCACCATGCGACCGCTGACCATCCTGTTTGCCGACGTGGCCGGCTTCACCGGCTTGTCGGAGCGGCTCGGCGACAAGATCGTGCCGCTCATCGGGCGCTATCTCGACGCCGCCTCGCAGGCCGTCGACCGCGAGCGCGGCACCATCGACAAGTTCATCGGCGACGCCGTGATGGCCTTTTGGGGGGCGCCGCAGGCCAATCCCGACCACGCGCGCGATGCCTGCCGCGGCGCGCTGGCGCTCAAGCGCGCCGTCGCCGAGACCAGGCTCACCGACGACAAGGGAGAACCGCTCACGATCCGCATCGGCCTCAACAGCGGGACCGTGCTGGTGGGCAATATCGGGTCTGAACGGCGCCTCAACTACACGGTGATCGGCGATGCCGTGAACGTGGCGAGCCGGCTCGAAGGCATCAACAAGATCTACGGCACGCACATCCTGGTGGGCGAGGAGACGCGGCGGCTCGCCGGCGACACGATCATGGTGCGCGAGATCGACCGCATCGCGGTGTTCGGCCGCATGCAGGGGGTGGCCATCTACGAGCTGCTCGGTCTGAACGAAGGCGCGCCCGGCCTGCCGGCCTGGGCCAGGCTCTACGAGGAGGGTCTCGCCGACTACCGCGCGCGGCGCTGGCACGAGGCCATCGCGCGTTTCGAGCGCCTGCTCAACCTGCGCGACGATGAGCCCTCAAGACTGATGATCGCGCGCTGCCGGGAGCTGATCGCGTCGCCGCCGGGCGAGGGCTGGACCGCCGTCACGATCATGGACTCGAAGTAGGCGGTCGGGCCGGCGATGAGCCGCGCCCGATCGTCGCCAACGTGCCGGAAGTTCGAACTGGAACAGCGGTGCGCGGCGTTACCGCGCTGGAGACTGCAGAAGAGAACATCACCTGCAACGCCATCTGCCCCGGCTATGTCTACACGCCCCTTGTAGAGGCGCAGATCGACGACCAGGCCAAGGCGCACGGCATCCCGCGCGAGGAGGTGATCCGCGACGTGCTGCTCGCCCAGCAGCCGAACAAGCGCTTCGCCACGGTCGAGGAGATGGCGCGCTGACCGCCTTCCTGGCGAGCGACGCGGCGCATCGATCACCGGCACCGCGCTGCCGGTCGACGGCGGCTGGACCGCTCACTGAGCGCGATGCGATCGCATCGCGCTCCCGTTCTTTTGTTTGGCTCATGCTCTTGTCCGAAAAGCGCGTACACTATTCGGGAACATGCGCCGGGAAACCGTGAAGGGGAATGACCATGAACGTCCATGCCGGAGCCCGGTCGCGTGGCGCGCGCGCCGCAGCCGCAGACGTAAAGACGATCAACCTCGCCCTGCAGGGCGGCGGCGCCCACGGCGCCTTCGCCTGGGGCGTGCTCGACCGCCTGCTCGAGGACGAGCGCATCGCGTTCGAGGGCATCAGCGCCACCAGCGCCGGGCGCCGCCAACGCCGCGGTGCTGGCCTACGGGCTGACGGTCGGCGGCCGCGACGGCGCCAAGCGGGCGCTCAGCGACTTTCTGGCGCCGCATCGCGCACGCGGCACTGTTCTCGCCGCTGCAGCCGTCGCCGTTCGACCGGCTCGCCGCACAACCACGGGCTCGAGAACTCGCCGGCCTATCTGCGTTCTCGACATCGCTGAGCCGGCTGTTCTCGCCCTACCAGCTCAATCCGCTCAACTACAATCCGCTGCAAGCAGGTGCTCGAGGAGGTCGGTCGACTTCGAGAGGCTGCAGCGCGACTGCGCGGTCAAGCTGTTCCTGTCGGCGACCAACGTGCGGACCGGCAAGGTCAAGATCTTCACCGGCAAGGAGATCTGCGTCGACGCGGTGCTCGCCTCGGCCTGCCTGCCGTTCATGTTCCAGGCGGTCGAGATCGACGGCGAGCACTATTGGGACGGCGGCTACATGGGCAACCCGGCCATCTTCCCGCTGATCTACCACTGCGACAGCGCCGACGTGGTGATCGTCCACATCAACCCGATCGAACGGCCCGACGTGCCGACCACGGCGCGCGACATCATGAACCGCATCAACGAGATCAGCTTCAACTCCTCGCTGATGCGCGAGATGCGGGCGATCGCCTTCGTCACCAGGCTGATCGAGGACGGCAAGCTCAAGGACGACGCGACGCTGAAGCGCATGATGCTCCACGCGATCGAGGCCGACGACGTGATGCGCGGCCTCGGCGTCGCCTCCAAGCTCAACGCCGACTGGGAGTTCCTGATGCACCTGCGCGACATCGGCCGCGCGCGGGCGCAGGCCTGGCTCGACGGCGACTTTGCGCTCGTCGGCAAGGACTCGTCCGTCGACATCCGCGACAAGTATTTGTGAGGCGGCGCTGCCGCGCGCGGCAGGCGCGGCAGGCGCGGCTTGCGCGGCTTGCGCGCCCATCGGCTTGCCGGTACGTCTACCCTCCAGCGGGAGGGACGGCGACCATGAAAAGCTACAAAGTATCCGAGTTCAGCCAGCCGCTTGTCGAAGTCGACGCGCCGACCCCGAAGCCGTCGGGCAGCGAGGTGATCCTCAAGGTGCGGGCGGCGGGCGTCTGCCACAGCGACCTGCACATCTGGGAAGGCGGCTACGAGCTCGGGCATGGGCGCGGCAAGCTGTCGCTTAAGGATCGCGGCATCCCGCTGCCGCTCACCATGGGGCACGAGACGGTGGGCGAGGTGGTGGCCGTCGGCCCCAAGGCGCGCGGCGTCAAGGTGGGAGACGTGCGCCTCGTCTATCCCTGGCAGGGCTGCGGCACGTGCAAGATGTGCAAGCAGGACCACGAGAATTATTGCCTGACCATGCGCTCGCTCGGCGTGCAATGCGACGGCGGCTACGCCGACCACATCGTCGTGCGGCACCCGAAGTACCTGGTGAACCTCAAGGGCCTCGATCCGGTCGTGGCGGCGCCCTATGCGTGCTCAGGCGTCACCACCTACAGCGCGCTCAAGAAGGTGTCGGACGTGCTCAAGAAGGAGCCCATCGTCATCTTCGGGGCCGGCGGCCTCGGGCTGATGGCGCTGACCATCCACAAGGCCATGGGCGGCAAGGGCGTCATCATGGTCGACATCGATGCGCGCAAGCGCGAGGCCGCCAAGAAGGCGGGCGCCATGGCGGTGGTGGACGGCGGCGCCGCCGACGTGCGCCAGCAGATCATCGCCGCCGGCGGCATGCCGCTGCATGCGGCCATCGATCTCGTCGGCAGCGAGCAGACGGCGGCCATCGGCTTTGACGTCATCGTCAAGGGCGGCAAGCTCATCATGGTGGGACTGTTCGGCGGCGGCGCGCCGTGGGCGCTGCCGCTCATTCCCACCAAGGCGGTCACCATCCAGGGCAGCTATGTGGGCGACCTCATAGAGACGCAGGAGCTCATCGATCTCGTGCGGCGCAAGAAGATCCCGCCGATCCCCATCACCCGCCGGCCGCTCCACGAAGCCACCCAAACCCTCACCGACCTCCGAGACGGCAAGCTCATCGGCCGCGCCGTTCTGACGCCATAGTGTCGCGATTCCGAAATTCGCATGATCTTGATGGAGGCCCAAATAAATGGCGGGCTTGGCGAATTTCGGAATCATAAGCGACACTAGAAGAGATTGATTATAGTGTGCTTTTCGAATTTGAAGTTCGCGAAGCAGCTGATCCAGTCAATGTAGCGAACTTCAAATTCGGCACACTAGGCGCGCCTCGCCGTCGAAACCACATAGCGTAGGGAGAGCCCCGATGTATTCCGACACGCAGCTCTATATCGACGGCGCCTGGGGAAAGGGCGCGGCCGGCAAGACCATCCCGGTGCTCAATCCGGCGAGCGGCGAGGAGATCGGCACGGTCGCCCATGCCGACATCGCCGACCTCGAGCGGGCGGCACGCGCCGCCGAGGCGGGCTTCAACGCCTGGCGCAAGGTCTCGGCCTTCGACCGCTACAAGATCATGCGCAAGGCGGCCGACATCCTGCGCGCCAATGCCGACGCCATCGGCGAGCAGATGACGCTGGAACAGGGCAAGCCGTTGGTGGAATCGAAGCTCGAGACGTTGGCCGGCGCCGATGTCATCGACTGGTTCGCCGAGGAGGGGCGCCGGGCCTATGGGCGCGTCGTGCCGGCCCGCGCCGACGGCATCTACCAGCTCGTCGTCAAGGAGCCCGTCGGGCCGGTGGCCGCCTTCACGCCCTGGAACTTCCCGATCAACCAGGCGGTGCGCAAGACGTCGGCGGCCCTGGCGGCAGGCTGCTCCATCATCCTCAAGGGGCCGGAAGACACGCCGGCCTCCTGCGCCGGGCTGATCCGCGCCTTCGCCGAAGCCGGGGTACCCAAGGGGGTGATCAACCTCGTGTACGGGGTGCCATCGGAGATCTCCGAATATCTGATCCCGCATCCGGTGATCCACAAGATCTCGTTCACCGGCTCGACCGCGGTGGGCAAGCACCTCGCCATGCTGGCCGGCAAGCACATGAAGCGCATGACCATGGAGCTCGGCGGCCACGCACCGGCCATCGTGTTCGACGACGCCGACGTGGACACGGCCACCAGGCTGCTCAGCGGCGCCAAGTTCCGCAACGCCGGGCAGGTCTGCGTCGCACCCACCCGCTTCCTCGTCCAGGAGCCGATCTACAAGGAGTTCGTGAAGAAGTTCACGGAAGCCGCCAAGGCAATCCAGGTGGGCGACGGCATGGACAAGGATACGCGCATGGGGCCCTTGGCCCACAGCCGCCGCGTCGACGCCATGGAGGGCTTCGTGGCCGACGCCAAGGCCAAAGGCGCCCAGGTCGTGACCGGCGGCAACCGCATCGGCAACAAGGGCTACTTCTTCGAGCCGACGGTGCTGACCGACGTGCCGACCAGCGCGCGCATCATGAACGAGGAGCCGTTCGGGCCGCTCGCCATCATCGCCCCGTTCAAGGATATGGACGGCGTCGTGGCGGAGGCCAATCGCCTGCCCTACGGGCTCGCCGCCTATGCGTACACCAAGTCAGCCAAGACGGCGGCGGCCATCGGGGCGGCCATCGAGAGCGGCATGGTGTCGATCAACCACCATGGCCTCGCGCTGCCCGAAGTGCCGTTCGGCGGCATCAAGGATTCCGGCTACGGCTCGGAAGGCGGCACCGAGGCGCTGGAGGCCTATCTGAACACGAAGTTCATCACCCAGGCCGGGATCTAGCTGGCGGCGCGCGCGCGCGTGTCCCCAGGCTCGGAAAAGTAGACCGGGGCTTCGTCGCCTGGGCTGATGACGCGAGTCGGCGACTTGGCGATGAGGCGCTCCATCTCCAGCGCCGGGGCGGCCCTGGCGTAGTAGTGGCCCTGCACCTCCACGCAGCCTTCGGCGCGCAGATAGGCGAGCTGATCGCGCGTCTCGACGCCCTCGGCGGTCGTCGTCATGCCGAGGCTGCGGCCAAGCGTCAGCACGGCGCGGACGATGGCGGCCGCATCGGTGTTGCGGCCGAAATCGTTGATGAAGGAGCGATCGATCTTGATCTTGTCGAACGGAAACGACCTGAGATTGCCGAGCGACGAATAACCCGTGCCGAAGTCGTCCATCGAGATGCGGACGCCGAACGATTTCAGCTCGCGCAGCGCCGCGAGATTGGCGGCGGTGTTGCGCATGAGAAGCGAACTCGGTGATCTCCAGTTCCAGCCGATGCGGCGCGAGCCCGGTGGACTCCAACACCTGCCGCACCGTCTGCGCGAAGTTGCGGCTGCGGAACTGCACCGGCGAGACGTTCACGGCCACCCTGATGTCGGCCGGCCACTTGGCGGCGTCGGCGCAGGCGCGCCGCAGCACCCAGGCACCGATGCTGACGATAAGACCCGTCTCCTCGGCCAGCGGCACGAACTCGGTCGGCGGAATCTCGCCCTTCTCCGGATGCGACCAGCGGATCAGGGCCTCCGCACCCATGATCTGGGACGTGTAAGTGTCGACGAGCGGCTGATAATGGACATCGAGCTCCTGGCGCGCGATGGCGCCGCGCAGGGAGATCTCGAGCAGGCGCCGGGCCTGCGCCTTGGCGTCCATCTCGGCCGCGAAATAGCGAAACGTGCCCCTGCCGTCGGACTTCGCCCGGTATAGCGCGAGGTCGGCGTTGCGAATGAGCTCGTCGGCGTTCTTGCCGTCGGTTGCCGAGAGGGCGATGCCGATGCTCGTGCCGGTGACGACCGAATGGCCGTTGATGTCGACGGGCTGGCTCAGCGCGTCGAGCAGGCGCCAGGCCAGCGAGGTGGGCACTTCCGCGTTCGACACGTCCGGCAGGATGACGGCAAATTCGTCGCCGCCAAGCCGGCAAGCGATGTCGTGGTCGCGCAAGGCGTCTTGCAGCCGCTTGGCGACGGCCTGCAGCAACGCGTCGCCCACGGGATGGCCCAACGTGTCGTTGACGTGCTTGAAGCCATCGAGATCGAGGCACAGCACGGCGGCCGACAAGTTGCGCTCATGCGCTTCGGCAATGGCCTTCTCCAGCCGATCGCGAAACAAGATGCGGTTGGGAAGTCCGGTCAGCGAGTCGTGGTGGGCCAGGTGCTCGATCTTGCGCTCGCGCAGCTTCAGCTCGCTGATGTCGTTGTAGAGAACGACGGTGCCGCCTTCGGCGGTTCGATACTCGTTGATGAGGATGAAGCGATCGCCGGACATCTGCCGCTCGCGCACCACGTGGCGGCCGCCGTGCTCCTTGAGCCGGCGCGCTAGCTCCTCGTCGGCATCGATCAGATCGATGTCGGGATTGAGCCCCGGATCGTGCTCGGCGCGCAGCATGTCCTCATAGTGGGCACCCGGCTGCGCGACATCGCTCAGGCCGGGGAAGAGCTCGCAAAAGTGGCTGTTGCAAATGACCAGCCGGTCGTCCTTGCCATAGAGCAGGAGGCCCTGGGGGATGCTTTCGACAATCGCCTTGCGGGTCGTCGCCTCGGAGGCGGCTGCCGCCATCTCGGCTTCCTTGATCCGCGTCGCGTCGAGGATGACGCCCGTCCAGACGACGGACCCATCGGCCTCGCGGTGCGGTCGCGCAATGGCATGAGTGTGACGGATCTGCCCGTCGGGACGGATGATCTGCGCCTCCACGTCCCACAGCGTCAGGTCGCGTGACGCCTTGAGCAGCTTCTCCCTGAAGGTGGCGCGATATTCCGGGCCGAAATGGCTGAACAACGCTTCCGGATTTTCGAGGATTTCCTGCGCCGGGATGCCGAACAGCTCCTCGGCGCTTTCGCTGAGATAGCTGTAGCGGATTTCGCCGTCCGGCTTCACCACGCGCTGATAGATGACGCCGGGGATGGTCGAGGCGAGGGCGCGCAGGCGATCGTCCGTCTGGCGCGCGTTGCCGACGGCGCGATAGCCGCGGCGCAGCGAGCCGACGAAGCTGGCGACATCGCGTATGGCTTGCTCGGAATGCAGGGAAGCGCGGCCGGGCTCGCGGAAGTAGAGCGCAACCGCGCCGATCGACTTCATGCGCAGGTCGGCGAGAACCGGCATGCACACCACGGAGCGCAAGCCAAGACCAAGGGCGCTCAACGCGTGCGGCAGTGCATCTTCCGCCGTCAGATCGTCGATTGCCTGCAAGCGCGTCTCGCTCATGGCGCGCTGCAGAGCCGAGCCCGAGCCTTCCTGCATGGAGACGAGCGGCTGAAAGCGGTCCTCGCGGGCGGTGCTGCTGCGCGCCCAGCCACACGGCTGCCGCTCATCCTCGACGACGATCAGGCAGGCACCGGCGTTGTAGTGAGCGCACAAGGCCGCGGCGACCTTGTCGAGGGCCGGCTGCAGAGGCTCACCGGCGACGACCAGATCGAGGGCGATGCCGAGCGACGCAAGAAAGACATCCTTCCGACCGGCGGCGGGCTCCGCACCCGACAGGGACGCGGCGACGAACGCTTCCAATCTAGCCGTGGCCGACATTGTTCCCGCCGTTCCAAAGACGCATTGCTGCAGCTGAGCTAGTGATTTGCCCTGCCGACGGAAACGCCATCCACGCGGACCGCCTTGCCGTCATAGTCGTAGATCGTTCCGGCTGCCTCGAAGAACGAGAGCGGCATCAGCATGCCGATGTCGCGTGCCTTGCGGAAACTGATGGCGATGTCGGGCGGGGTCACGACGCCCACCTTGAGCTCGCCGGCGACAGCGCGCCCACGCAGCATGTCGGCGGCATAGACGGCCGCCAGATGGGCGTTCGAACTCGAAGCTGATGCCGATCGACAGCACGGCGCTGTCGTCGCCGCCACGCACGATCTCAGGGACCACGCTCAACACGGCAGCCCGGCCGGCATTGGCGTTGATGGTGGCAATCTCCCGGAACACGGCGGTCGAGCCGGTGACCCAGAAAACGCTGTTGGCCAGATCCGGGTCATTCTTGGACATCTGCGCGGTGGCGTCACGCACCATCTTCTCGAGTTCGGCCTTGGCGTTGTTGGGATCCTGCACGGCAAGCTCCAGCACGCGGATGCTGCGCGCGCGGGCATAGTCGGCAACCGGCTTGGCCTGCGTCTCGAGGGCGCTGACGTTCTTGGAATCGACCAGCACGGCGATGTTCTTGAGCTTGGGCTTCAGCTCGTGCACGTAGGCCATCTGCACGTCGATCGGCATGTTCAAGGACGTGAAGGCGAAATTGGTGCCCGAGCCGCGGTTGTAGCCGCGCGTCTGCCGCAGCACGACGGGATCCTTCGAGCAAACCGTCACGACGGGGAGCTTGCCGTCCTTGTAGTTCGCCCACAGCCAAGCCGTGAACTCGGAGCCCATCGACAGGATGAGATCAAAGGCGCGGTCGTGCGCCAGCTTCAGGGCGGCCGCGCCTTTGGCGTCGTCGATCTCGAAATTCACGGCCATCAGCTCGACCTCGAGGGCCTTGTCGTCGAAGACCTTGAGAATTTTCGAGATGGCGATGTCGTAGGCCGAGGAGGGGCGCGGATAGAGCACCAGCACCTTCTTGCGTCCGGTGGTGGGCCCTTCGAAGCGCTTGGGCAAGGCAAGCACCATGTTGGGGTTCTTGGGCGTCTCCACGAACGTCCAGGTCTCGCGTAGCGCAGGCGCGAACTTGAACCACTTCCAATAGGCCGGCTCGCTATCGAGCGGCCTTTCGGCGATGGGGGGCGCGGCGACGAGTGGATTTGCCGTGAGCGTGCTCGACCAGCCGAAGAGCATCGCGGCGATGATCACCGCGGCCGCGAGAGAAATCTTTCGACAAGACATGGCGGTCCTCTAGGCGGCTTGCTGGGCATTCTCCCGGTCGCCGCTCGGACCCGCGGGCGACAGGAAAAGGATGCCGAGACTGAAAACGGCAAGTGCGATCCACGCCAGTGTGGTCCAAGACTGACCGAGATGGAGGAACACCTGCCCCATGACCACTGGCCCGAGCACATGCCCGATGCGCTCGATGAGCCGGTAGGACGCGGCGACATTGGTGGCGCCGACCCGCGCCGCGAGCTCCAACTCGGTGACGTGCGTCACCACCGGGGCATTGATGAAGCCGTGCGAGACGCCGACGATGACGACGCCGGCGAGAATGAGCAGGACGCCGAGGATCGGACTGGTGCTCCAATCGACCACGACCTTGAGGCCGACAAGCGAGATGATGGTCAGGCCCACGGCGGTGAGGCAGGCGCCCTGGAAGATGATGCGCTCCGCCGAACGGTGCTTATCAGCCCACATCGAGGCGAAGTGCGAAGCAAAGATGACGGCGGCCGCATACAGCATGGTGATCTGGCCGATGTCCTCCTTGGCAAAGCCCTGCTCGGACAAGAGCAGCGGTAGGCCGAACAGCACGACGCCGGTGAGAACCGCCTTGGCGGGCACGCCGATGAGCAGGATGGAGCGCAGGAATTCGCTGTCGCGGATCATCACCAGCGTGTCTCGCCACACCGAAGCGAGCGAGCCGCTGACCTCGGCGGCCGAGAACTCGCGAGGGCAGCGCCACGTAGCCGTAGAGCGCCGTGGCGAGCGAGATGGCGGCCGCCATCTTGAAGATGCCGATCGGGCCGATATACGACACCAGCAGCGAGCCGATGGCCATGCCGGCGATCATTCCCGCCTGGAAGCCGAACACGATAGCGCTGCCGGCCTGCGTGCGCCGCTCCGGCGAAGAGTTGGCAAGGACGTAGGCCTGCACGCCGATGAACAGCGTCCCCTGCCCCACGCCCGACAAGCAGCGCGCCACGAGCGCGATCCAGAAGTCCGTGGTGGTGGCCATGAGCGCCATGCCGACGGCAGCCAGCGTCAAGCCGAAGAAGATGAGCTTGCGCGGGCCGATCTTCGCCTCGAAGCGGCCGGCCGGAATGAGCGAAAGCGCGAAGCAAAGATAGTAGCCGACGAACGGCGCCGACGCGAAGGCGGTCGGCAGCCCCGCCCCGGTCGCGGCGGCCTGCATCATCTGCGGCAGAAAGGCGTAACTCATGTTCTCGGTGAAGACGGCCAGGAAGAAGACCGGCTTGACGAGGGCGATGGTGGCGGTCTCCTCGAGCACCGACCACTCGCGCGACTTGGACATCGCCAAGCGCTGCAGCGAGCGCGCCACGCCCATAAACAGCGCCGCAAAACAGGCTGACGCCACGAACAGAGCGCCGAAATTCTTGACGCTGCGCGCCACCTCGCGGAACACCACGTCATGCGGAAGCGCGACGATGACGCGGATGTCGCGCGGATGCTCGGGCGGCGAGATGCGCACCGAATATTCGTAGTTCTCCGGAACGTGATCCCAGTCGATGTCGCGGCGCGTCGGATCGGTGTGGGCCCTGACCTTGCCGTCGACGAGAAGGGCGGCGGCGCGGATGTCGCGATTGAGGCGCTTGTAGTCGCCGAACATGCTGATGATGCCGGACACGTCGTCGAGGTTGAGATTGTAGATGACGATGTCGTCGAGGCGTTGCCCAAGGCTATCGGCAAGCGCCTTGGCGCGCGCCTGCGCGCCCTGCGAATAGACGCTGACCAGCGTCGTCATCACCAGGAAGGCGACGGTGAGAAAGCTGATGGCGAAGCCGGCGCCGACCCATCTGGTGCGCGAGGCGCTCGGCAGACGCGACGAGGACAAGATCACGAACAGCGCGAAAGCGACGGAAACACCCAAGGCGGCGCCGGCCAGCGGCACGAAGGCCTCCTCGACCCGCTCGGCCACCTTGTTGCGGGCCGACGACAGCACGATGTTGCCGACCTGCTCGAAGCGGTTGCGGATCGGCAGAATGACGAGGAGCTGCTCGCCCGAGCGCCTGATCTCGGCAGCCCCGTCGGCTGTCCGATAGGACCCTTCCGGGTTGGCGGCCAAGTCCACCTTGTCGTCGCCGGCCGAGAATATCCGTTGGTTGGCCATGTCGTAGGCGGCGATGGCGTCGATGAGCGGATCGGCGTTGACCACCGGCTCGGTGAGCCCGTTGAAGCCGACGAACTGGTGCATCGGCAGGCCGGGCCTGACGAAGCCTTCGAGCGCCGATTGCGCCACCTGGCCCTGAGCGACGAGCTTCTCGATCTGAAACTGCTCATAGGTGCGCTTGGCTTCGCCATAAGCGACGTAGATGAGCAGCGCCAGCGACACCGCCGCGACGACGAACATCGCCAAGGCGTCGAGGACGCGGCGGGCAAAGGGAAGGTCTGAATGCTGAACCGTCATGTCCCCGCCCCTACAACAACCGCGTCAGGCGATCGGCGGCGCCCCGCCGCGCACCGAGCAGGCCGTCGATGCGATTGGCAAAGATCGACATGATCAGGTCGTCGTAGGTCATCGCGTGCGCAGCAAGGCCCATGCATACCAGGCTCGTCACGTCCGGCTCGGGCGCCTTGAGGTCCGGCTTGGGATTGGCTTCGAGCACGAACAGCTTGCCGCTCGCGTCGGCTCTCATGTCGATCCGGACGAGGGTCTCAACGCTGAGCTCGTTGTAGATTTGCCGGGCAATGGCCGATAGCTCCTCGACGACGGCGTGGTCGCCGCGCCGATCGAGCGGCACGGCGCGCTCGCCGTTGATCGGCCGCACGTCCATCGAGGTGAAGATCTTCTCGTCGTCGTGAAGCACGCGCTCCAAGTGCGAGAAAGCGAACGGCCGATCGAGCCGCTCCAGGCTTCCGTCACGCGACAAGACCGGTCCGCAGACCGCCACGCAGAACTCGCGGCCCGGGAGATAGCGCTCCACCAGAACGTGATTGCGCGTCGCACGATAGACGGTGTCGATGGCGTCGGCCAGATCCTCGACGCGCTCCACGTAGCTGACGTGCAGCGAGGCGCGGCCCGACACAGGCTTGACCACGAACGGCCCACACCAATCGTCGAACGCCCGGCGGAAGGCCGAGGACAGCTCGGGATCGAAACGCTCGTTTCGTGCCTGCCAGATGAAGAAGTCGGCGGTGGGAATGCCAGCCGCGCGCAATTGACGCTTGAAGACGTGCTTGTTGTCGAGAATGCCGGCGGTGATGGGATCGTGCCCGACATAGGGGACGCCGAAGAGCTCCAGCATCGCGGGAGCATGCGCGATGGAGCAATGGCCCTGCACGCCGCCAGTATTGAGCCAGGCGAGGTGCGTTCCGTGCTCGCGCAACGCCTCGCCGAGGCGCATGTCGTCGGGAAGCACCGCCACGTCGCGGCAGCCGAGCCGGCGCATGGAAGCGGCAATGTCGTGCGCGACGGTTTCGTAGCTTTTCCACGAACGCGGATTGGAGGTGCGCTCGATGACGGCGCCGTCAATCGAGCGATCGCCGGCATAGACGACGGCCAGGCGCAGCCGCCGAAACAGCTTGTCGATCTGCGAACGAAGCTCGTGCTCGCGCGACTGCCTGCGCGGCAGACGCGCGGTCGGCTCCAGAATCGCCGCCTTCAAGGCCCTGTTCATTGCTCACTCGCGATGCAAGGCGCTTATCCGTCACTCCACCATGCCTTGCAGAGTTACGCGGGGAGGCATTAATCCTTTGTAATTTGAGTGGAATTGCGGGGCCCCGTACGTAGGGAGGGTTTAGGAAAAGTTTTATGGATCGCCGAATAACCGGCGCGAGGCCAAGCGCTGCTCCGTCTGTAAGCAAGCCAAGCGTGGAGCGCCGGCCCCGCGTCGTGGTTAATGCTTAGATCCCCTCGCATGTCCGACAGCCTCAGACCCTAGCCCGCTGACGACGGCAGCGCCGGCCATCCGCTAGCGTGGCTCGTCCCAAGCCATGCCTTGCTGCCGTCTTCCGCAGCACCGGCGGCTCGGATAAGAGGCCTAAAGATAGAACGGGGACGCCCTATGCAGGCCGGCACGGAAGACAACAGAGCCATGGCGGATCGCGACGCCGCCAAGCAGGATTTCGCCGAGGTGGCGCTGTTGGTGCGCGCCTTTCAGCTCTCCAAGCTGCTGCAGGTGGCGGCCGCATTCGAGCTGGCCGACCGGGTCGCCGCCGCGCCGCAGCCGGTGGCGAAGCTCGCGGCCGATTGCGGCGCCGATCCGGACATGCTGCTGCGCGTCATCCGGGCGCTTGCGGTCTTCAAGATCTTCCAAGTCGGGGCGGGCGACACGGTCAGCCAGACGCCGCGCTCGGCATGGTTTCGCAAGGACGCCAAGCCGACGCTCCATCATGCGACGCGCTTCTGGACGATGCACAGCAACTGGCAGGCATGGGGTCGTCTCGAGGAGGCAGTGCGCAAGGGGACTTCAGCCTTCGACGTGACCTTCGGGGTGAAGAATTTCGACTATCTGGC
Organism: uncultured Alphaproteobacteria bacterium; assembly: GCA_963812775.1. Taxonomy (GTDB): domain Bacteria; phylum Pseudomonadota; class Alphaproteobacteria; order Rhizobiales; family Beijerinckiaceae; genus CAWEWH01. Next base: position 1,107,220 of record CAWEWH010000005.1, on the reverse strand, counting down.
GGCGCATCCGGAGGAAGCCGCCCTCTTCGACCTCTTCATGCAGCACAGTCCCGACGACCGCCACGCCGCGGTGACCCGCGCCTACGACTTCTCGCGGGCCAAGCTCATCGTCGACGTGGCCGGCGGCAACGGCGCGCTGCTCGCCGCCATCCTGACGGCCAATGCCGACCCCAAGGGTCTGCTCTTCGATCAACCCGCCGTGGTGGCGGGCGCGCCGGCCCTGCTCGAAGCACACGGGATCGCCGGCCGCTGCCGCATCGCGCCGGGCAGCTTCTTCGACAGCGTGCCGGCGGGGGGCGACATCTATACGCTGTCGCAGATCCTGCACGACTGGGACGACGAGAGCTGCCGCGCCATCCTGGCCAACGTCAGGGCCGCCATGGGGCCCGACGCCGTGTTGCTTATCATCGAGCGCGTCCTGGACGATGGCGTCTCCACCCCGATAAATTTCCTGTCGGACATAGACATGCTGGTGCTGTTCGGCCGGGCCAGGGAACGCAGCAGCGCCGAATTCACGCGCCTCATCGCGCCCCTGGGCTTTTCGCCGCCGCGGCTGATCCCTACATCCTCTCCGTTCTGCATTCTGGAGACGCGGCCCGTCTAGGTAAGCGGCGCGGCAATCCTGCCCTGCGCAGCCTGCCCTTCTCGGCCCGTACCCATTGCCGTAAGGTCCGCGCCCGATGGGCGTCTGCCCATCTCGCGATCCTTGAGACCGCATCGTGAGCGCTGCAGGAGTTGCCTCGTTGTCGACGCCCGAACCCTATCGATTGCCGACCGACGACGGGGTCCGGGGGCTCGCCGAAGGGGCGCCCCTGGCCGAGCTGATGGCTACGGCTGCGGCCCTGCGGGACGCCGGGCACGGGGGCGTGGTCAGCTTTTCCAAGAAGGTGTTCATCCCCCTCACCAAGTTGTGCCGGGACGTTTGCCATTATTGCGTGTTCGCCGAGACCCCCAAGAAGCTCGGCCGCGCCTACCTGACGCGGGACGAGGTGCTCGACATCGCGCGGCGCGGTGCGGCGGCGGGCTGCAAGGAAGCCCTGTTCACCCTCGGCGACAAGCCGGAGCTCCGCTACGGCGCAGCGCGCGAGGAACTCGCGGCGCTGGGACATGCAACGACGCTCGCCTATCTCGCCGAGATGTGCCGGGCCGTGTTCGAAGAGACGGGACTGCTGCCGCACGTCAATCCCGGCATCATGGAGCGGCACGACATCGCCATGCTGCGTGAGGTTTCCGTCTCGCAAGGTATCATGCTCGAGAGTTCCTCGCGCCGGCTGATGGAACGCGGCGAGGCCCATTTCGGCTCCCCCGACAAGGATCCAGCCGTGCGCCTCGCGACGATCGCGGCCGCCGGCGAGCTGCGCGTGCCGTTCACCAGCGGCATCCTGATCGGCATCGGCGAGACCAAGGCGGAGCGCCTCGACACGCTGCTGGCGCTGCGGGATGCCCATGCGCAGCACGGGCATTTGCAGGAGATCATCGTCCAGAATTTTCTCGCCAAGCCGGGCACGCGCATGGCGCGGGCGCCGGAGCCGTCCATCGAAGAGCACCTGTGGACGATCGCCATGGCGCGCATCGTCTTCGGGCCGGCAATGAGCATCCAGGCGCCCCCAAACCTGCGCCCCGGGCGGACCAGGGAGCTCATCGACGCGGGCATCGACGACTTCGGTGGCATCTCGCCGGTGACGCCCGACCACGTCAATCCGGAAGCTCCATGGCCGCAGATCGTCAGGCTCGCGGCGGAAGTCCGTGCCGCCGGCAAGGAGCTCGTCGAGCGGCTCGCCGTCTACCCGCCTTACGTTGAGCGCATCGACGACTGGGTCGACGCGAAGTTCAAGAAGCCGGTTCTCGCCGAGACGGATGCGACAGGCTTGCGCCGCGCCGACGCTTGGGCGCCGGGCGGCGGGGCGCCCATTCCGGCCTTTGAAGGCTTCAGCGTTCACGCTCGCGCGGTCGCCGCGACGGACGGGACCATTGCCGCGATCATCGGCCGCGCCGCGCGCGGCATGCGCCTCGACGAGCGCGAAGTGGAGGCCCTGTTTGCGACGCGCGGGCGCGATCTCGCGGCGGTGTGCCGGTCGGCGGACGAGCTTCGCGCCGACGCGGTGGGCGACACGGTCACCTATGTGGTGAACCGCAACATCAACTACACCAATGTCTGCTACTTCCATTGCAAGTTCTGCGCCTTCTCGAAGAGCAACCGCTCGGTCGAGCTGCGTGGCACGCCCTACGACCTGTCGCTCGAGGAAATCCAACGCCGCGTCGGCGAGGCGTGGGAGCGGGGCGCCACCGAAGTGTGCCTGCAGGGCGGCATCCATCCCGACTACACCGGCGACACGTATCTGGAAATCTGCCGCGGCATCAAGACGGCGCTGCCGGCGATGCACGTCCACGCCTTCTCGCCACTGGAAATCTGGCAGGGAGCCAAGACGCTCGGCCTGCCGCTGCGCGAGTTCCTGACCCTGCTCAAGGCGGCCGGACTGTCGACGCTGCCCGGCACGGCGGCAGAAATTCTTCATGACGAGGTGCGCGCCGTCCTCTGTCCCGACAAGATCACCACGGCGCAGTGGCTCGAAGTGATGCGGACCGCGCACGAAGTGGGGCTGCGCTCCACCGCGACAATCATGTTCGGCCACGTCGACAGGCCGCGGCACTGGGCCGCCCACCTTCTCGCCGTGCGCGACCTCCAGGAGCGCACCGGCGGCTTCACGGAGTTCGTGCCGCTTCCCTTCGTGCACATGGAAGCCCCGATCTACCTCAAGTCCCTGTCGCGCACCGGGCCAACGTTCCGCGAGGCGGTCTTGATGCACGCGGTGGCGCGCCTTGCGCTGTCGCCGCTCATCCCCAACATCCAGACATCGTGGGTGAAGATGGGGCGGGACGGCGCCAAGGCCTGCCTCGACGCCGGCGCCAACGACCTCGGCGGCTCGTTGATGAACGAGTCGATCACGCGGGCGGCGGGCGCCATCCATGGACAGGAATTCGCGCCGCCAGACATGGAAGCGCTGATCTGCGGCATCGGGCGCCGGCCGGTGCAGAGGACGACCCTCTATGACGCCGCCCCCGCCGAGCGGCGGGAGCGCGCCATGCAGGCCGGCCCCCTGTCGGAGCCGATCAACATGCCGGCCTCCAAGAAGGCGCGCATCCAGAGCGGCCGACGCCAGCAGCCAAGCACCGCCCTTGCCGAGGCCATGCCGGGCGCCTGATTGCTTCAGCCGATCCCGGCTTCCTGCAGCAGCGCGCGGGTGCGCGTCCGCGACGGCACGCGCAGAAACGCGTCGAGGTCACGAGGGTGGTCGATATCGAGACCGATGCCGGGGAGATGAAGGATCTTCGGCTCGATGCCGGCCTGACGCGCCGCCGCGAGATGCGGCAGGAAGCTGTCGTCGCCGAAGCGCAGCGGCACGCTTTGGGGCGGCGCGCACAGGATGGCATTGGAGCCGCGCTCGTCGTGCGCAGGCGCGATGATGAAATCCGGCACGCGGACATGGGCGGCCAAGAGCTCCGCCACCTCCTCGGGGCGGATCAGTGGTATGTCGCCCGGGACCGCCAGCATGGCCGAGCGGCCCTCCGCGGCGAGAATCCGCGCCGCGGCCGCCACGGCACCCGTCTGTCCCTCGCGGGCACCCTCGGTGAGGACGCGTGCGCCATGGCGCGCGGCGAGCCTTGCGGCCTCGGCATCGAGCGACACGATGGCGATGCCGGCCAGGCCGGACACCGAGGTGAGCGCCGTCAGCACGTCCTCGAGCATGGCGAGGGCGAAGCGGCCGCGCAGCGCGTCGGGGATGGCGTTCCCCAGACGCTGCTTGGCCCCGCCCGTCTCCTTGACCGGGATGACGGCCCACACATCGGTTGCACCACTCATGCGCCTGGCCCGCTTTGCCGCCCCACAACAAGCCCGCTATATGCTGAAAGTGAGCCACGGGCGCAAACCCGTGGGCGGCGGCTTCAACGAAGGCAAGCGATGCGATGACACTCCCTCTGCGCTTGGGCTACAAGGCATCGGCCGAGCAATTCGGGCCCCGCGACCTCCTTCGCTTCTCGGTCCTGGCCGAGGAACTCGGCTTCGACTCCGTCTTCATCAGCGACCATTTCCAGCCGTGGAAGCACACGGACGGCCACGCGCCCTACTCGTTCGCCTGGCTCGGCGCGCTGGGAGCGACGACCGAGCGCGTGCTGATCGGCACGAGCGTGGCGACGCCGACCTTCCGCTACCATCCGGCCGTCGTGGCGCAGGCGACCGCAACCCTCGCGGTCATGTTCGCCAAGCGCGTCATCCTCGGCATCGGCACCGGCGAGTCCCTCAACGAGGTGCCGGCCACGGCCATGAAGTGGCCGGCCTTCAAGGAGCGGCAAGCCCGCTTCCGCGAGTTGATCCAGCTCATGCGCCAGCTGTGGCGCGAGGAACGCGTCACCTTCAAGGGCCAGTACTACCAGACCGAAAAGGCCACCATCTACGATCGGCCCAAGGAGCCGATTCCTCTCTACATCGCCGCCTCCGGGCCCAGCGCCGCCAAGCTCGCGGGCGAGCTGGGTGACGGCTTCATCTGCACGAGCGGCAAGGCCCGCGAGCTCTATACCGACACGTTGCTGCCGAAGGTCGACGAGGGGCTGCGCCAGGCGTCGCGGCCGGACACGATCGACCGCATGATCGAGATGAAGGTGTCGTACGCCACCGATAAGCGTGACGCCATGGAGGACACGCGCGAATGGGCGGCGCTGGCGCTCTCGGCCGAGGAGAAGACCTCGGTCGAGGACCCGGTCGAGATGGAGCGCCTCGCCAACGCGCTGCCGGTCGAGCGCGCGGCCTCGCGCTGGATCGTGTCCACCGATCCCGACGAGCAGGTCGAGCGGATCAGGCCTTACGTCGAGCTCGGCTTCCGGCATCTCGTGTTCCACGGTCCCGGCAAGGACCAGGAGCGGTTCCTGCGGCTCTATGCCAAGGACGTGCTGCCGCGGCTGCGCGCCGCCTTCGGGTAGCGCGATCCAGGATTTCGCCGGCCCATGAACACGTCCTCGCTGACCCTGCGCGCCCTTCCCGGCCTGCCGTTGGTCAAGCCAGGCGACGATCTCGGCAAGCTCCTGGCGAACGGTCTTACGCAAGCCGGCATCGCGCCTGCCGACGGCGACGTGCTCGTGCTCGCGCAAAAGATCGTCTCCAAGGCGGAGGGGCGCCATGTCGACATCACCACCGTCACGCCTTCGGCGCGGGCCAAGGAGCTGGCCGCCGCCGTCGACAAGGACCCGCGCCTCGTCGAGGTGATCCTGTCGGAATCGCGCCGCGTGGTGCGCCACAGGGCGAACGTGCTCATCGTCGAGCATCGCCTCGGTTTCGTGATGGCCAATGCAGGCGTCGATCACTCCAATGTCGGGACGGACGAGGAGACGGTCCTGCTCCTGCCGCGGGACCCTGACGCGTCGGCCGCCCGCATCCGGGCGGAGCTTGCGGCGCGGTTCGACGCGGCGCCCGCCGTCATCATCGCCGATAGCTTCGGCCGCCCATGGCGGCGTGGCATCGTCGGGGTGGCGATCGGCGCCGCGGGCTTGCCGGCGCTCGTCGACCAACGCGGCCGGCCCGATCTGTTCGGCCGCAAGCTCAGGGTCACTGAGACGGCATTGGCCGACGAGATCGCCGCCGCCGCGTCCCTCGTCATGGGGCAGGCCGACGAGGGAATACCGGCGGTCGTCGTGCGCGGCCTCGCCTGGTCGTCCGAGCCGACCAACGCCGCCACTCTCGTGCGCGCGCCGGACGAGGATCTGTTCCGGTGACCACAGGCGGTCCGGACCGCGGATTGGTCGTGGCGCTTTCGGGCGGCATCGGTGGCGCCAAACTGGCGCTGGGGCTGGCGCGCGTGCTGGCACCCGGCGCGCTCATGGTGGTGGCCAATACCGGCGATGACTTCGAGCATATGGGGCTGTCGATCTCGCCGGACCTCGACACTTTGATGTACACGCTCGGCGGCCTCGCCGACGAGGAGCGCGGCTGGGGACGCCGCGGCGAGACATGGGCCTTCATGGCGGCACTCGCGGCGCTCGGCGGCGAGACGTGGTTTCAGCTCGGCGACGCCGATCTTGCGGTCCACGTCGAGCGGACGCGCCGCATGAAAGCCGGCGAGACGCTATCGCGCATCACCCGCGATCTCTGCCGTCGCTTCGGCATCGCGGCCGACATCCTGCCGATGAGCGACGACCCTGTGCGCACCCGGCTCAAGACGCGCGAGGGCTGGCTCGACTTCCAGGACTATTTTGTGCGTCGCCGCGCCGCCCCTGTCATTTCGGAAGTGGCCTTCGCGGGAGCCGATGAGGCGCGCCCGCAGGCACAGTTCATGGCAGCTCTGTCGAGCCCTGGCGTCCGCGCTATCGTGCTCTGCCCGTCCAATCCCTTCATCAGCATCGGCCCCATCCTGGCGCTGCCCGGCGTGCGCGAGGCGCTTGCGAAATCCCACGCGCCCGTCGTCGCCGTCTCGCCCATCATCGGCGGGCGGGCGGTCAAGGGACCGACCGCCAAGATGATGGTGGAGCTCGGCATCGCGCCCGAGGCGGCGAGCGTCGCCAAGCTCTACGACGGCCTGATCGATGTTTTCGTGGCCGACGAGGAGGATGCGCGCCATCTCGCCGGCTCGCCGGCAGAGATCGTCTTCACACGGACCTTGATGTCGAGCCTCGCCGACCGCGAAGCGCTGGCGCACGTGGTCCTCGCGGCCGCCGATGCGATAGCGCCTGGCCGATCTTGATCGTCCGAAAACCGCGCACACTTTTCGGGATCATGCGGCTAGCTTGCGCATGATCTTGTCCAAAAACCGCGCACACTTTTCGGGATCATGCGTTATTGATCGACGAGGATGGCGAAGCCGGGCGGCAGCCCCTCGCCCTTCGAGCCACGCTCGACGGCCGCGACAGAAAGCCGGAACATCCTTTCGCACAACGGCCCGAGATCGAATTCGCCGCCCTTGTCGGGGCTGATCTCGAGCGGCTCGTTGGCGCCGATCTGGACGGTGAGGCCCGACCCCGGACGAATGCGCATCGGCCAGCAAATGACGAGCCGCGGATAGACGCGCGGCGCCCGCTCCAGTTCCAGCCCCAGCCCGAACTGCCAGAAGCCGTCGGACGCCGGCGACACGGCTGCCCAACCGGTATGGGCCCGCCGAAATTCCGGCGGGCCGGTGCTCGCGATTTCGAGGGCATAGAACAGGACCCTGCCGCCGCGCTCCGGCGACCCGACATAGTCGCTGAGCTCGCGCGCCAGCCAGATGACATGGCGGCCGGCCTCGACCGCCGCCGCGTCGCTCGCATTCATGTAGACAGCCGCGGCCGCGCTCAGGCGCGCCCAGCGCTCGTCGGGCGTCATGTCATCGCCTCACCACGGTTGGTGCCGCAACCGGACGATCGCGGCCTCCACGCAACGCTATTCAGCCGCCACTGCCCTGCCCGGCTTCAGATCGGTCGAATACTTGATGTGGACCGGCGCGTTGGCCTCGAACGGGCTCTTGAGATCGAGGCTCTTGGCGATCTCGCGGATCGCCGGGAACACCTCCTGGCCAATCAGCCTGATGCAGGTGAGCGAGTCCTCCTGGCTGACGCGGCCGTCGTTGCCCCACAGCGCCAGAATGCCCGGCCGCGTCTCCTCGAGAATGCGCTTCAGTTTCGGCACCACGGTCTTGGGCGTGCCGGCGATGATGCGCAGGTCCTCCATCTGCTGCTCGAAGCTGGTGATGCCGCGCGGATTGTTGCGCGCGGCCGGCCGCGAACTCGACGAAGGCGCGCCGGTTCGACGGCGAGCCGTAGCCCGACGGCGTGCTCCACACCGGATGCGCAAGGCCGGTGAACTCGCCCTGCATCCAGCGGAACTGCCTGGCGTTCTCGATGGCCTTTTCCTCGCTGTCGGAGACATGCACCTGGATCAGGTAGCCGCGGTTCTCCGGGCCGCTGACATAGCCCGTCTCGCGCGGCGACCTGTCGTAGAGCTCCCAGATCTTCTTGGTCTGCTCGATCGACGTGTTGAGCGCGATATACGGATAGCGCTGCTGCGCCGCCCAGATGATCGTCTCCTTGCTGATGACGCCGGGGATCCACACGCGCGGATAGGGCTTCTGCAGCGGCACGGCCCAGGGGTTCACGACCCGGTGCTGGTAGTGCGTGCCTTCGAAGCGGAACGGCCCCGGCTGCGGTCCATGCCCTGACGATCAGCTCGTGCGCCTCCTCGAAACGCTCGCGGTTGTAGGCCGGGTTGACGCCGGTGGCGAGCTGCTCCTGGCCGCCGCCGCGCACGAAGCCGGACACCAGCCGCCCCTTCGAGATCATGTCGATCATCGCCAGCTCTTCGGCGAGCCGGATCGGGTTCTCGGCGAGCGGCAGCGGATTGCCGAGCATGACGATCTTCGTCCTCTTGGTCATGCCGGCGAGGATCGCCGGCGAAGATGTTGGCCTTGGCCTGCATGCAGAACGGCGCGTTGTGATGCTCGTTCAGCATGATGCCGTCGATGCCGACCTCCTCGGCCAGCATGTATTGCTCGATGTAGTTGTTGTAGAGCCGCGAGCCGGCGACCGGATCGAAGTTGCGTGTTCGGGAACATCAGCGCGGTGGCGCCAAAGTCGCGGCCAGCCTGTTCCGGATAGGCCGACATCGGCTGCTCGGTGAAATACATCAGGTGCATGGCGGTTACTCCCGACCGATGAAATTGGTGACGAGCCTGGCGAGCGCGTCGGGCTTCTCCATGTCGACGCAATGGCCGCAGGACGGCGACGATTTCCAGCCTGGCGTTCGGCAGCGCCGCGACGTATCGCTTGCCGGCGCTGATCGGCACGACCTTGTCGTCGTCGCCCCATACGACAAGCGCCGGCGTCGCGCACCGCGCCGAGCAGATGCGGCATCGTCTGGCTGTACATGTACGGCTTCCAGGCGATGCGGAAGCTCATCTCGCGGCAGATGTCCCACATCTCGAGCTGGTCGGCCGAAGGCTCGGCGCCGTAGACGCGGTCGAACGCCTGCTGGTCATGGAAGCCGGCGCGGGCATAGTCGATATAGCCGGTGATGGCGAGATCGAGGATGTCGCCCTGCGGCGGCTTGATGCCCATCGCGCCGACCAGGACCAGTTGCGACGGATCGGCCGGCGCCATGCTGGCCATCTCGGCGGCGATCCAGCCGCCGAAACCGAGGCCGACCAGCGCGGCGTCCTCGACGTTCAGCTCGCTGAGCAGCCCACGGTAGACGACGGCCATGTCGCGCGCGCTGCGCATCCAGTCCGGCCGCTCCGATCGGCTGTAGCCGGGATGATGCGGCACGAGCACGTCGAAGCGCGCCGCCAGCGCATCGTAGAACGGCAGGCGGTCGAGCGTGCCGGTCTCGTGGTGCAGGACGACGACGGGCCGCCCCTTGCCGGCGCGCGATCACATGCAGCTTCGTGCCGACCGCGTCGAGCTTCGTGTCGGTCCAGCTCACCCCAGCCATGCGGCATCCCTCTTCGTCTTCGCGGGAAGCTTGCAGCAAGGCCTACGTCTGTCAATTTGCCTTGCGGCATGGCAGCCATCCCCGCCTGTCCGGGATGCTCTTCATGATGCAGGCTATCGACTGGTCGTATCGCCCTGATCGGTGGCGACTGCTTCCCGCTCAATGCGGACTTCCGCTGCCGGGAAACGGCGGCCGCTTCAGGTTAAACGAGGATCGTCAGCCGCGCCGAGCCGCCTCGATCGCGGCGACGTCGATCTTCTTCATATCCATCATCGCATCGAACGCGCGTTTTGCTTCATCGCCGCCGGCGGCCAGCGCCTCGGTCAGCACGCGCGGCGTGATTTGCCAGGAGACGCCCCATTTGTCCTTGCACCAACCGCACGCACTTTCCTGGCCGCCATTGCCGACGATGGCGTTCCAGTAGCGGTCGGTCTCTTGCTGATCGTCGGTGGCGATCTGGAACGAGAAGGCTTCGTTATGTTTGAACGCGGGCCCGCCATTGAGGCCGAGACAGGGGATGCCGGCGACGGTGAATTCGACCGTCAGCACGTCGCCCGCCTTGCCGGACGGGTAGTCGCTGGGAGCACGGTGGACGGCACTCACCGAGCTGTCGGGAAAAGTCTCGGCGTAGAAGCGGGCGGCAGCCTCGGCGTCCTTGTCGTACCATAGGCAGATCGTGTTCTTGGCAATTGCCATGTTCTGTCCTCTTGCGCTTGAACCGAATTTCTAGCTCGATTTCACTTACACTTGGACGTTGGAACTCCGGTTCCCAGCCCCTGTTCCCTTCTTAGGGAAGACCTGCGGGGGGTTGACCAGCATCATAATTTTCACGACGGACCGTCATGATCAAGACCGTCGATCGTACGTTGGGCTCGCTCGCCCGCGCGGGCTTGAGGAACGTCATCGCTCCAGCCGCTCTTCGTCCTCAACTACAAGGTGGAGATCGTGGGTAGCGAAGAGGCGCTGACATGCACGAGCGGCTCGATCGTTGTGGCCAACCACGTCTCCTTCCTCGATGGGCCATTCCTCATGAACAATGCCTGGCCACACGCCCGAATCCGCGCCACGGCTTGGCACGCGGAGTACACCGACTGGAAGCAGTGGTGGCTGATGAAGCTGTTCGGCGTCATCTGCCTCGGCAGTCCGAGGCAGCCACCGCGGCGCTGGAAGCGCAGCGATCCAAACAGGCAAGCGCTCTGGGCCGAGGAGCGCAAGCGCCGCACTGCGAAGGCCTGGTCGATCATGAACAAGGTCCTCGCGGCCGATCATCATCTCTTGCTGTTTTGCGAGGGCCGGATCGGCAACGGCAACCAAGTTGCGATCGAGCCGCGTCTCTCAGGCGTGCACGATCTCATCGAGCAGCACCCCGACAAGCCCGTGCTGCTTGTGAAGCTCGAGGGCCTCGAGCGCTCCTTGTTCGGCAAGAAGCGGCCGCGCGCGTCGCTGCTGCGACGGCTGCCCGTGAAAGTCACCATCAGGCGGGTCGACAGCGTCTCGCTCGAGGGCGGTCCTGCCGGGCTCAATGGCCGGCTGGAGAACTACTTCAACCATGGCACACCCGTGGCGACGGGCGTGCCGTTGTGAGGTTTGACAAGAGTTGGAGCCGCGCTCCTTTGGCCCTCCGAGCACTCCGAAAAAATCGCGTCCGAAATCTCTCCCCGCCATGGCGCCGCGACGCAGCGCCATTGATTTCAAACGCTTGGATGCGCCACACTTCCCGGCGGGGCAGCGCGCCCAAGGGTATCTGATCGGTCGGGCATGGGAACAGGGCTCGGGAGCAAACAAGAAGGGCACAAGCCAGGACCCCGAGCTGTTGCGCCGCCTGCTGCGCGCGAAGGACCGGATGGACGCCGCCTCGCACGAGGAGTGGCCCGTCCGAGCGGCTGGCGCGCGTGAGCGGCGTCTCCGAGGCCCACTTCGCGCGGTCGTTCAAGGAGGCCTTCGGCGTCCCGCCGCACCGCTACCTGCTCACGCGGCGCATCGAGCGGGCCAAGGCGCTGCTCCGCGACACCGGACCTGCCGATCATCGAGATCGCGTTCCAGACGGGCTGGAACAGCCTCGGCACGTTCGGGCGCATGTTCCGCGACGTCACCGGCGAGAGCCCGGGCGAGCTCCGCGCGCGCGAGAAGGCCGCCTCGCACGAGCTCGACCAGGTGCCGCCCTGCTTCGTCAGCGCCGCCCACCGGCCCGACCTCACAATCGCAGTTTCGGAGAAGCGACGGCGGGAGGCGCAACGGTACAAGCGACTCCGAAGAAACGGAGGTCCCCCATGAGCCAAGGTGTCGGAGTAGTCGGTCTGTACGTTCGCGATCAGGACGAAGCGCTCGAGTTCTATGTCGAGAAGCTCGGATTCCGCGTCCACACCGACGCGCGGAACGGCGACTACCGCTGGCTCACGGTGCAGCACCCGGACCAGCCGTCGTTCCAGCTCGGCCTGTTCACGCCGCAGCCGCCGACGCTCGACGCGGCGACCGCGCAGACTCTGCGCGAGATCGTGGCGAAGGGCGCGATGCCGCCGCTCGTGCTCGTCGTCGACGACTGCCGCGCCGCCTACGACCGGATGCGCGCCCGCGGCGTGGAGTTCACGCAGGAGCCCGTGGACGCGCTACGGCAGCGTGGACGCCGGCTTCCGCGATCCGTCGGGCAACGGCTGGAAGATGATCGAGGGCGCGGTCAAGATGTATGCGCGATACGCACGGCTCGATTCAAAGGAGGCTCGCGTGAGCAAGTGGATTCGGCAAATTCACCGCTGGCTGTCCATCGCCTTTACGGTGGCCGTCATCGCCACCTTCGTCGCCTTGGCACAGGAGCGAACCTCTCGCCTGGGTGATCCTACTCGCCGCTGCTCCCGCTCGCCTTGCTCCTGCTCACCGGTCTGTACATGTTCGTGCTGCCGTATGCCACCAAATGGCGCAGCGGGCGAGGCGCCGGCGGATAGGAGTGCGGACAATGGTCGGCAAGTGTGGGTACGCCCCCGACCTCGTCGCCGAGATCGCGTACCGCGGGTGGGCGCACGACAAGCTGCTGCGGCACCCGTCGTCCAAGGGGCTGCGGGAGGACAAGTGACGACGCTGCCCATGCAGCTCCCGCAGCAGGGCCTCCGCCGGCTGTCATTCGTGGCCACCGCTCTCAAACCGATCGAGCCGCAGCAGCTGCCCGGCAACGCGACGCTCCGACAAATGTCGACGGCACCGCTAGCGGCGCAAAGATTTATCTATTTCAGACGAATTCTGCGACGGCCCGCGTACGCCATATGGGAGGCTGCTTCCCGATTTCGCGGGATGTCCGGTTATCCTTCGATAGGAGCCCTGTCGGTCGATCCCGGGATCGACGCAATGTGCCACTTGCGGACATGGCCCCGTGAGGGTGCTAGCATTCAATCCGGCCCCCAACCGATGCCACGGCGCAGGAAGCCATAGGCGAGCGACATGTGGGTCGCCTGCTCGTCATTGTCCTTTCCCAAGGCGTGACCGCCGGCGGCTGGTTCGTAGAAGTGGGCTTGATATCCCATCGCCTGAAGCTTTGCCGCCATCTTGCGGGCATGGCCGGGATGGGCGCGATCATCTCGGCGACTCGTCGCAATGAGGATCGGGGGATAGGTCTTGCCGGGCGCCGCGGCGTGGTAGGCGGAAATGCCGGCGAGGAATTTCCAATCCCGCGGATCGTCGGGGTCGCCGAACTCGTCGATCAGTGCCGGGCCGATGAGCAGCTTCGCAAAGCGTCGCATGTCGATGACCGGGATGGCGCAGAACAGCGCACCAAAACGCTCCGGATAGCGGGTGAGCATGTTGGCGATGAGGAGGCCGCCGTTCGATGCGCCGGTAGCGGCGATGCGGCCGGGGCGCGTGACCCCGCGTCGGACAAGATCGGCGGCGACGGCGGCGAAGTCGTCGTGGGCAAGGCGCCTGCCTTCGCGGCGCGCGGCCTCGTACCAAGCCGAGCCGAATTCGCGTCCGCCGCGGATATGCGCGATGACACCGGTGCCGCCGCGCTCGAGCCACAACTTGCCGAGCGCAGAATCGTACCAAGGCGTCATCGAAATACCGAACCCGCCGTAGCCGTAGAGATGAACCGGCGCCTCCCCGCTCTCTCCGGGCGGCCCGACCTGAATGTAGGGAATAGACGTGCCATCGGCCGATGCAGCTTCGTGGCGGGTGACGACCAGTCCACTTGCGTCGAAAGCTTGTGGCGTGCGCTTCAACACCTGCGGTGCGGCGCCCGGCTCGACGAGAAACAATGATGGCGGGGTCACGGGGTCTTGAGTGACGGCCAGGAGATCGCCATTCGATTCCTCAGGTCGAATATCGAAGGGCCAGGCAGAGACGGTGCCAAGATCAGGCAGACCCGAGATGCTCTCGCGCGACCATCCGTCCGCCGAGGGCTTCAACTGCTCGAATACTGGCTTGAGATCATCGAGAATCGATAGAATGAGCCGTCCGCCGCACCAGAAGAGGCCTTGCAGCGCGCGCCGACCGTTGGGCTGGAACAGCGTCGTGAAATTGCGGACGCCGGCGAGAAATGCCGCAAGCGAAATCCCGACGACGGTGTCCGGCGTATAGGTCTTTCCGCCAACCGTCCAGGCGGTCCGTGGTTTCAGCGCGAGCCAGTCCCGATCCACTGCACCCCACGCATCGCTCGGAGCGTCGATGCGCAATTTGGGTCCGCTCCGGTCGCCCAACCAGTGGGTTGCGTGAAGATTGCTCGTGTGCTCGATGAACCACACACGTTCCCGCGGCGCGTCTCGGTCGACCTCGACCACGGCAACCACTGAATCTTTACGCGCTTCGAAGATGACCTGCGCCGTCAGGGGATCAGTCCCCCGCCGCCACAGCCGCACAGTTCGCGCCAAGCCGGAACGGGTCGCCATTCCGGCACCCAGGGATGACGACAGCAGCAGCGTGTCGCGGTCGAGCCAGACGATGTCGCTGTGGGATTCCGGCACGTAGAAACCGTCCGGCACGAACTCGCGTGACGAGAGATCGAATTCGCGCAGCACGACTGCGTCGCTGCCTCCGCGCGACAAGTAAATGATGGCTCGCTCGTGCGCGGGCGGCAGCGTCGCTCCGCCTTGCCACACCCAGTCTTCGCCTTCTTGAGTGGCGAGCGCGTCGAGATCGAGGAGCACGTCCCAGGCTGGCGTTTCGCTGCGAAAACTTGCGAGCGACGTTGATCGCCACAGGCCGCGCGGATGGGCTTCGTCCTGCCAAACGTTGAGTATCTGCCCGCCACGTCGATAGGGGTAAGGGATGTTGTCGGGCCGGTTGAAGATGGCTTTGAGCAGGATGCGGTCGGCCGCAAATTGCGCATCGGCGAAGCGCCGCAAGGTCGCCGCATTCTGCGCCTCGACCCATGCGATCGCGCGACCGCCCTCGATCTCTTCGAGCCAGAGATAGGGATCATCATCGGGCGCTTCAATCGTTGGACGCGGATCGAGCACCGGCATGACGCCTCCCGGATGAGATGGAGGATGAGTTGATATTGGTATCGTCCGACGGAATAACAACCGGATGGGTTTGAGTGCGGAGGAACCATTGGCGTCGCAGCAGACTTGCCCCTTCTCACCAGACGCCGGGCAGCAGGCGATAGCGCACACGCTGCGCATAATCATGGTAGCCTGGCAGCCCCTTCTTCAGCACGGCTTCTTCGCCGAGCGTTCGCGCCGCCAACAAGACGAGCATGGGAACGAGCCCAACAAGGCCCCAGAGCGATCCAAGCATAAGGCACGTGCCGACCGCGAACGGGAGCACATAAGCGTACATCGGGTGGCGCACGAGGGCGTAAGGGCCCGTCGAAATGACGGTCTGGTTCCGCTCTTCCGCCACGCTGATCGTCGTCGCCGCAAAGCTGTTGGCGCGTAGGACCGTGATCCAGCCCCAGAACGCCCAAACAACGAGCGCTGCGCCGGCGGCTTCTAGCCAAACAGGGACTTCCGACCAGCCAAACCGCCGCGCGTCGAGAGCGATGATCACGAACCACGCAAAGCACACGAGATAGATGAGCGCCACGATAGCGCGGTCGCGAGGCCTCTGCTCGGCTGCGAGCGGCGAGCGCATCCGCGCGGTCAAAAGCGCGGGATCGGTCTTCGAGAGCCAAAGACCGGTGGCGAAGCTGCACGTGGAGAAGAGGAGGAGATAGGCCCACCCTTCCGGCCATGCCACATCGCCTGCGGGAATAAACAGCACCGCCGCAAGGAAGACGGCCCCGAGGAGCGACTGCAGCAGCATCTTCGCAATCATGATGGCGCTCATGCGTGCGGAGAGGACTCTCTCTGCGCGAGATAGGTGTCGGCTCGCTCAACTTCAATTTCCCAAAGGCTGCCGGCCTTCCTTCTCCAGCACGGTGGCGATGGTGGAGCGACTCGGGCCCGCTATCACGCCGGACGGTTTGCGGCGGTTCGCGCTAGCCGCTCGACGCAAGCTGCGGAACGAGGATGGAACCTATCGGCGGGACCATTTGCGGGCGCTCGCGCAACGCGTCGAGGTCGTCGATCCGAGCGAAATCCGTATCCTCGGCACGAAAACCGAACTGCTACGGACACTTGTCGCCGCCGCGGGCGTAGAATCGGCGGTTGTTGGCGTTCGCAGCGCTATATGGAAGTGGCGCACCCGACAGGATTTCGAACCTGTGACCTCTGCCTTCGGAGGGCAACGCTCTATCCAGCTGAGCTACGGGTGCTGAGGCCGAAGCGGCCGGCCGGACATTAGAGCAGGCGTTTCCCCCACGCAACGCGGGGCCTAGGAATGGTCCGGCCTGATTTAAGGGGGCAAAATGACCGGGGGCAAGGTCCGCTTTGCGCCCGCTTTCATGTATATTTGGCTGCCGGTCCGCAGGATTCGAAACACCCGTGGCGATGACGACAGCCGAGACGATCGAGCCGGAACACTCCCGCCAGGTGCGCTTGCTCGGCTGGCGCGACGCCGCCTCCTGGGCCATCATCCTGACGCTGAGCTTCGCGGCCGGCCTGCTCTACGCCGCCCTGTTCGAGGTGCCGGGCCATCCGCTCGTGTCCGGCGTGTTCGGCCTGCTCATCGGCGGCCCCATTCTCGCCTACGAGCGACGGCTCCTCGCACCCCGGCTCAAGCGGAGGCTCGCGGCCTCCTCGACGCCGGTGCACGTCATCGGCTCGATGGGCGTCTATCTGGCGCTCATCCTCATGGGCAATTCGGTTGCCGCCCTTACCATGTGGGCGTCCGGCGCCCTGGAGGGCACGCTGGCGCACGCGCTGCATATCCCGCCCGTCGAGCTCGTCTATTCCTTTGTCGCGGCGGGCACGATCAATTTCGTCATGCGCATGCGCGACCTGCTGGGGCCGGAGGTGTTCAAGAGCTTCCTGGTCGGTCGCTACCGGCGGCCGCACGTGGAGGAGCGCATCTTCCTGTTCGTCGACCTCGTCGGCTCCACGGCGCTTGCCGAACGGCACGGCGACATCGCCGCGCAGCACTATCTCAGCCGCTTCTTCGAGCTGATCGCCGAGCCGGTGCGCGCCCATTTCGGCTGCGTCGAGGACTATGTCGGTGACATGGCCTTCATCTCCTGGCCGCTCGAGCGCGGCGCCAAGGAGGCGCGCGCCATCCGCTGCGTGCTGGCGATTGCGGCGCTCACCGACAAGGTGCGCGACGGCTTCGGGCTCGGCCCCGACGAGAATCCGCGCTTCCGGGCGGCGCTGCATTGCGGCTCGGTGGTGACGGCGGAGGTCGGCATCCACAAGCGCAAGATCGCCTATTTCGGCGACGCCGTGAACGTCACCTCCCGCATCGAGGACCTGGCCAAGACGCATGAGGCCGACTTCCTGGCCTCGCGCGACGTGCTCGACAAGGTCGTGATGCCGGCCGGCATCACGGTGACGCCGCTCGGCGCGCAGGCGGTGCACGGGCGGGCGCGGCCGGTGGCGGTCTGCAAGCTCAGCTGGCGTGCCGGCGAGGCGCATGCGGCGCCGGAGCGGGCCGCGGCATTCGCACGCTCGGCCTAGAGCGGACGGCGGACGACAGGCAGCCGCTCCGGCCGCCGCTACACGATCCTGATCGACATATCGGGCAGGCCGGCGATCTTGCAGATCCGATCGGCGAGTTCCTCGCGTCGCTGCGCGCTTGACAAATTTGATATCAAACTACATACTGCTTGATATCAAACTATAGGAGCGTAAGATGCATCTCAGCCGCCGCCAGGTCTTCTTCGGCGCCTCCGCGGGCGTGGCGCTTGCCGCCGCCGGCGCGACACTCCGAGTATTGAGGCAGCCGAATGCGAGCAGACCGTGGGAGCCGTCGAGCGGAGGCCCGGAGGATTTCCGTCTCGACATCTTCCGGGCCGCGATCCTTGCGCCGAATCCGCACAACCGGCAGCCCTGGCAGATGCGGCTCGTGGGGGAGCGGGAGGCCGTCGTCACATGCGATCTGGAGCGACGGTTGCCGCAGACTGATCCCTTCGACCGGCAGATTACCATCGGTTTCGGCGCATTCCTCGAGCTTGCCGCGATCGCAGCCGCGCAGACGGGCCATCGCGCGAAGATCGAGCTGTTCCCGCACGGCGAGCCGCAACCCCGGCTGGACGAAAGGCCCGTGGCCTTTCTCCGCTTCGAACCGGACGGTGAGGTGCGTCCGGATCCGCTGTTTCGATGGATCAGGCTCCGCCGATCCAACAAGCAGGCATTCGACCTTGATCGTCCGGTCAGCGACACGGCCGCAGCAGGCTTCGCCGCGCACAGCGCCGGCCGCTTGAGGTTTGCTGCCACGACGGAGCCGCAAAAGGTCAGCGCATTGCGCGAACTCGTTATTCGCGCGTTCGAGCTCGAGACCAACACGCCACGGACAATGAAGGAAAGTGCCGACCTGCTCAGGGTCGGATCGGTCGAGATCGAACGCAATCCTGATGGAATTCCGCTCCAGGGACCGCTTTTCGAGGCGCTCAGTCTGTTCGGTCCCGACAGCGTGCGGGCCCAGGCCATGGATCCGCAGTCCAGCGCGTTCGGGAGCACGATGGCGCGATACCGTTCAACCTTCAGCGCGACGCCGGCATTTGGCTGGCTGATCAGCAAGGCGAATACGCGGCAGGATCAGATCGAGGCCGGACGGGCCTACGTTCGCGCCAACCTCGATGCAACGTCGCGCGGCCTGTCGATGGCTCCCGTCAGCCAGGCCTTGCAGGAGTTTCCGGAGATGGCGCAGGACTACAAGCTTGCGCGTGAGCTGCTCGGCGCGCACGGTGAGGATTGCGTGCAGATGCTCGTCCGGATTGGCTACGGTCCAAAGGTTGCAGCCGCTCCGCGATGGCCGCTCGAGGCGAAACTGCTGAAGAGGCAGACCGCGTGAAAGACGAGGATCCGGTCCATTTTCGGCTGTTCAACGAAATCGGCATCATCAACCAGCTGGCGCAGAACATCTTCGAGGGTGTGATGCCCGACGGCATGACGTTGGCGCAGTTCATCGTGCTCAATCATTTCGTCAGGCTCGGCGGGTCGAAAGCCCCGGCGGAGCTGGCGCGTGTGTTCCAGGTTACGCGCGGCACGATGACGAGCACCCTGCAGAAGCTGGAGGCGAAGGGCCTCGTCGCGATCAAGGCAGACCGTTCGGATGGGCGAGCAAAGCTGGTGTCATTGACGGCTGCAGGCCGCAGCATGCGCAACACGTGCCTGAAACGGCTCGAGCCGGAGCTGGCGAAGATGGCGGCGCACTGGCCCGCGATGCAAGTGACCGCGTTGCTCGAGCCATTGGCCTTGCTCCGGCAGCAGCTCGATCGTATGCGCGACTAGGGTCATTTTGCACAGGTGGTGGGTCGGGCAGCCGCGAGCGAGCGACACGTTTAGTTAGTAATTCAACTAAGTAATCTTGACTTCTGTCACCTCATGTATTAGTTAGTCATATGGCTAACAAACAAGAAGCTCTTGACCTCGTTTTCGCAGCACTCTCTGACCCGACGCGCAGAGCCATTGTCATGCGCCTGAGTAAAGAGCCGGCCTCGGTCAGTGAGCTGTCTAGACCATTTGCAATGGCGATGCCGACCCTGCTGCAGCACGTCCGCGTCTTGGAGACAAGCGGGCTCATCGAGACCGAGAAGATTGGCCGGGTCAGAACATGCTCGATTCGAGCGGAAGTCATGGCCAGAACTGAGCGGTGGTTGGCAATGCAGCGAGCTGCTTGGGAACAACGCCTTGACCGCATGGAATTCTATGTCAACGAACTGCACGCGACGGAGACGAAAAATGCCAAGCACAAACGAAAAAGCAAGTAATGATCGAACCGCTTGGGCCCTCGATCGCGAAATCGTCTTATCGCGTGTTATCGCGGCGCCACGAAATCTCGTGTTCAAAGCGTGGACCGATCCGCAGCATCTGCCGCGCTGGTTCGGTCCCGCGGGGTTCAAAGTCGAGACGCAGGAAATTGATATTCGCGCGGGTGGTCGCTGGCGTTTTGTCTTCGTCGCCCCGGATGGAACTCGATATGACAATCGAATGGTATTCCTCAAAATAGAAGCACCGCATCTTCTGGAGATGGATCACGGCACCGACAAGGACGACGATCCGGGCAGGTTCCGGGTGATCGTCACGTTTGATGAGCAGAGCGATGGGAAAACGGTCATTACACTGCGACAGCTTCACCCGACCAGCGCCCAACGCGACGCGGGGATCAGTTTTGGTGCCGTTGAGCTCGGCTATCAGACGCTCGACAAGCTTGCACTACATCTCGCCGCGATGAAGTGAGCAGAAGCCCGGCCGCACTTCTTATCCATTCTGTCGAGCGGGATCATGCCCATGATCCGCGCATGATCTCGTCCGAAAACCGCACACACTTTTCGGGATCATGCTCATGATCCGCGCATGATCTCGTCCGAAAACCGCTCACACTTGTCGGGATCGTGCGCTAGACGATCTTGACCGACATGTCCGGCAGGCCGGCGATCTTGCAGAGGATCACGTCGCCCTTGACGACCGGGCCGACATTCTCGGGCGTGCCGGAATAGATGATGTCGCCGGCCTTCAGCTCGAAGGCCTCCGACAGTTTCGAGATCTGCTCGGCGACGTTCCAGATCATGTTGGTGAGGTCGGAGTTCTGCTTCGTCTGGCCGTTGACGGCAAGCGAGATGGCGCCCTTGGCGAGGTGGCCGACCTTGTCGGCGGGATGGAGCGGTCCGATAGGTGCGGCGCGATCGAAGCTCTTGCCGATCTCCCAGGGCTTCTTCTCGTCCCCCATGGCGCGCTGCAGGTCGCGCCGCGTCATGTCGAGGCCGACCGCGTAGCCATAGACGTGCTCAAGCGCCCCCTCGACGGGAATGTTGCGGCCACCCGACTTCAGGGCCGCCACCAGTTCCACCTCGTAGTGGTAGTTCTTGGTGAGCGACGGATAGGGATGGTCCGCCACCTCGCCGACCGCGACGTTCTGGATGGCGTCGGTCGGCTTCTGGAAGAAGAACGGCGGCTCGCGCGTCGGGTCCGAGCCCATCTCGCGGGCGTGAGCGGCATAGTTGCGGCCGATGCAATAGATGCGCCGCACCGGAAAGCGCTCGCTCGATCCGGCAATGGGGATCGTCGTCTGGGGCACCGAGAACATCGCTCCTCCTCCTTGCGCGCTCGCCGGACTGCCGCCAACCATCAATCCGACACTTCCCGCCGCCGCGGCTTTGACAACATCTCGACGGGTTGGCTTCATGGGCTCCTCCTGCTTGGCAAGACGTGACAGCCCCGGCCCATTGCTTCACCGGCGGCCCATCGTGTCAATGCCAGAGGAGATGCGCGCCGGCAATTGAGGGATTGGAAACAATGAACACGCATCGCCTGGAGGCCGGTCCCGACACCGTCCACTGGGGCTATTTCGACGCCAAGCTCGCGCCGCTCCTGACGGTGGACAGCGGGGCGGTCGTCACCATCTCCACCGTCTCGGGCGCGCCCGAGGCCATGCCGAAGCCGCCCCTCGTCGTGCCGGAGGCGCTGCGGCAGGTGCATCAGCGCGTCTCGCCGAAACTGCCGGGCCACATCTGCACCGGCCCGGTGGCGGTCAACGGCGCACGCGCCGGCCAGGTGCTGCAGGTCGACATCGAGAAGATCGACCTCCACTACGATTGGGGCTTCAATCACGTGCGGCCGCTGTGGGGGGCGCTGCCGGACGACTTTCCCGAATACCGGCTCATCCATATCGCGCTCGACAGGGGCCGCATGGTGGGGCGCCTGCCGTGGGGCCAGGAGGTGCCGCTGCGGCCGTTCTTCGGGGTCATGGGGGTGGCGCCGCCGCCCGCCTGGGGGGCGGTGTCGACCATCCAGCCGCGCCGAAACGGCGGCAATCTCGACAACAAGGAGCTGACGGCCGGCACGACACTCTACCTGCCGATCCATGTCGACGGCGCCCTGTTCTCGGTGGGCGACGGCCACGGCGCGCAAGGTGACGGCGAGGTCTGCGTCACGGCCATCGAGACGGGCCTCGTCGGCACCTTTCGGCTCACGGTGCGCGACGACATGCGGCTCGAATGGCCGCTCGCCGAGACGCCCGGCCACATGATCACCATGGCGTTCGATCCCGACCTCGACGTGGCGGCGGCGATTGCGCTGAGGCAGATGATCGATCTCGTGGCGGCGCGCACCGGCCTTGACCGCTACCAGGCCTACCAATTGTGCAGCCTCGTGGCGGATTTGCGCGTCACGCAGGTGGTCAACCAGAACAAGGGCATCCACGCGATGATCGACAAGCGCTACCTGGCGAAGCAGGTGTAGCGGGCGGGTGCGTCTAATTTCGATCGCGCGGTGCGTCGCTCGCGCGATGCAGACGCGGAACGACCTTGTCGATCGCCCACGCTCAAAGCGACGCAAAGTGCTCACGCAAGCATTGAAAGAAAAACAATAGTTTTTAGTACGCCGGAACTTTAGAGACCTTCATCGGATTACATGTATTGGGAAGTCATTACGATGAAATACTTGGTGTTCTCGAGAAAACAAACCCTCGGTGAGGAACGGCGTTTTCCGAGGGCGATGCGGGCGCGGAACAGCGAACGCTGATCTACCCCGAACACCGGCTTCGTCTCTAACAGAGAAGCCCGCAAGGTGTCTTGTGGGACTTCCCGGCTCATGCGCGAGACGGGGATGGGGACCATTCGCCCGGAGGCGTTCTTCTGCGAACGCCGCCGGCCAACTGTTTCGGCGCGCACGGCAGGTTTCATGACCCTCGACCGGAGCCTAGCGGCTCCCGCGCCGGAAACATTTCCGCTCCGGCGCGCATTGGCTTGCCGAACACATCGCGTGCGCATCCAGCCACAGGCCATTCCATGCCCGAGGTCCCATCCGTTGCAACGCACCAGCGGCAGGCCATGGCCGCCGAGCAAGCGAGCTCGACCGTAGGTTTCCTCGCGGTCGCCGGCTTCGCCATCGCTGCGCTCTATCTGGGACGCGAAGTCTTCGTGCCAATGGCGCTTGCCATCCTGTTGAGTTTCGTCCTCGCCCCCCTTGTGCGCCTTCTCCAAGGGTGGCGGTTGGGTCGGGCGCTGCCCGTCTTCGTCGTCGTCCTGCTCGCGTTCGCGGCCATCTTCAGCCTCGGCGGCATCATGGCGTCTCAGGTGACCCAGTTGGCCGGGAACCTGCCGCAGTACCAGGCCACCATCCGCGACAAGATCGCCACGATCCGCGGTGCCGGCGGTGGCGGCACACTGGAGCGTGCGGCCGACGTTCTTCAGGACCTGGGCAAGGAACTCGATCGGTCAAATGCGCCCGGACAGGCGAACCCTCGAGCGCCAACAGCGGGCCGGGCTGCCCCGGGCGAGACAAAGCCTATCCCCGTTGAAGTACGACAGCCTGATCCAGGCACTTTGGAGACAGTGCGCAGCCTGCTCGCGCCGCTCATCCATCCGATGGCGACGACCGGCATTGTCATCATTTTCGTCATCTTCATTCTCATGCAACGTGAGGATCTTCGAAATCGGCTGATCCGCCTGGCGGGCTCGCACGACCTTCAACGCACAACGGCGGCCATCGACGATGCCGCCCGGCGCCTGAGCCGACTGCTTCTCACCCAGGTCGCATTGAACGCGCTCTTCGGTTTCCTGATCGGCGTTGGGCTCTGGATCATCGGCGTCCCGAGCGCGGCGCTGTGGGGCATGCTGGCGGCCGTCCTTCGCTTCGTGCCCTATATCGGATCCTTCATCGCCGCCGTTCTGCCGCTCATCCTGGCGGCCGCCGTCGATCCGAGCTGGTCCATGTTCTTTTGGACCCTGGCGCTGTTCCTTGTCTTGGAGCCCCTTGCCGGGCACGTGATCGAGCCGCTGGTTTACGGGCGCAGCACGGGACTGTCGCCAGTCGCCGTCGTCGTCGCGGCCACCTTCTGGACCTGGCTCTGGGGCCCGATCGGGCTGGTGCTCGCGACGCCGCTGACCGTGTGCCTCGTCGTGCTCGGTCGTCACGTGGAGCGGCTTGAATTCCTCGACGTGCTCCTCGGCGATCGCCCGCCGCTGACGGCACCGGAGACGTTTTATCAGCGCATGCTCGCCAACGATCCCGGCGAAGCGGCCGACCAGGCCGAAGTCTATCTGAAGGATCGTCCGCTCTCGTCCTACTATGACGATGTGGCGTTGCCAGGACTCGTCCTGGCCCAGCGCGACGCGACGCGCGGCGCGCTGGACCCCGCACGCATGGGAAGAATGCGAGAGGCGCTCACCGAGCTGATCGACGATCTCGCCGACCAGACCGATGTGACGAAAGTCAGCGCGTCGCCGCCGATCGAGCTCGAGCCTGGCGCGCAGACGGATTCCGTCGATGGATCGTCTGCCGTCGACCTCGAGGTGCTGACGCCAGACGGGCTCGCTCCGCAGTGGGGCGGCAAGGCGCCGGTATTGTGTATCGGCGCAAGAAGCGCCATCGACGATGCGGCCGCCGCGATGCTGGCGCAACTGCTGGACAAGCACGGGCTGAACGCGCGGCTGGAAAAGGCGGAAGCCTTGGGAACCGCCAACGTCTTTGACCTCGAGCTATCGAACGTTGCCATGATCTGCGTCTCCTATCTCGACGGCGCCAATCCGGCTCACCTGCGCTACACCATCCGGCGGCTGCGTCGGCGCGCGCCGACGGCCAAGATCCTGGTGGGTTGCTGGTCGCTGGTCGGCAACGACGCCGCCGCGCTGGATCTCCGCGCCGGCGTCCGCGCTGATTTCGTCGCCACAACGCTGCGCGACGCAGTCGCAACCTGCCTTGGGGCCGCCTCCCTCCCGCAGATCGCCGAGCCGGAGCAAGCAAAATCGGAAGCGGCTTAGCGCGGAGCCTCTTCGGGCGGGACGCTCGGCGCCCCGAGCTACAGGCATCGCCCGCCAAGCCCATCGCAGACGTTGCGGCGGCCGCCGTCGGCAATCTCTGGGCGGCGAGACGCGTCTCGTTCGACTATCCGCGCAGGAAATCGAGAAGCAATCCTGTCACTTCCTCCGGGCGCTCCTGCTGCACCCAATGCCCGGCGCCCGCGACCAGATGCATGCCGCGCCATTGCGTGCAGGCGCTGCTCTGCATCCTCTCCAGCGCACCGGGGCTCTGATAGACGCCCCAGTCGCTTTTGCCGGCGATGAAGCAGGCCGGAACATCGATGGTGCGGCCGGAAAACGTTTCGAGCTCGGCGACATATTTGCCGACAAGACAGCGATACCACTGCAGGCCGCCCTGAAACCCGGTGCGGCCGAACTCGGCCGCGTATACGGCAAGCTCATTGTCCGGCAGCCACCGGCAGGCAGCGATCTCGGCCGCCGACGGCATTTCCGGCGCAACGGTCTCGGCCATGCTCTTGTCGAGATCCATGATGTAGTAGGCCGGCATCCTGCCGAGCTCGCGCCCGGTGAAGGAGGCGAGCTTGGAGGGGTTGTTGCGCGTCCAGTCGGCGCTCTTGAAATGATAATAGGCGCGCAGGAACGCATGGATGCCCTGCGGGGCCCGGCGCATGTCGTCGTCCGCGCCGCGTGTCCTGTAGTGACTTTGGTAGTGCTTGCGGGGGCGCTCCAGCTTTGCGAGGTCCTCGAAGACCTGTCGCGCGTCAGGCGAAACCGCCGGCGCCCCCTCGTCGGCGGTGTTGAACGGCAGCGCCGGGGGCCCGCCGAACGGGGCGCTCATCAGCACGAGCGAGCGGAACACGTCAGGACGGATCAGCGCGCAATAGGCCGCAACGGGCGAGCCGAAGTCATGTCCGACCACGGCCGCGACGGTGCGAAAGCCCAGCGCCGACACGAGACCCAGCGCATCCCTGACCAGGTTGGGAACGCGAAACGAATCGAGATCGCCGTCATAGGCGGCGTCCCAGCCGCTGGTCCGCCCATAGCCCCGCTGATCGGGGGCGACCACGTGATAACCCGCCGCGGCAAGCGGCAGCATGATCTTGCGCCAGCTATAGGCGAGCTCCGGGAAGCCGTGCAGGAGCAGGACGCAGGGCCGGTCCTTGGCCTCAAAGCCCGCCTCCAGCACGTGCATCGCGAGCCCGTTGACGTTGTCGACGATGCGCGAGCGGATGCCCGGAGGAAGGGTCGCGCCGCCATACGGTGGCAAGCTCGTGGTGTCGATGGTGGTGGTCATGCGCTCGCTGCGACGCGTGATCTTGTCTGAAAGCCGCGCACACGCTTCGGGATCATGCGCGGCGCCCCCGCAGCTTGCCGACGATGCCGGCAGGAAAGAAGTAGACACTCAGGATGAAGAGAATGCCAAGCCACAAGAGCCAGCGGTCGGGATGGAAGAGCTGCGGCAGGATGGGTACGCCTTCGAGCGAGCGGCTGACGACGCCCATGATGTTCTGCAGATAGCTCTCGGCGAGCAGCAGGATGGTGGCGCCGATGACGGCGCCGTAAAGCGTGCCCATGCCACCAATGACCACCATCAACAGGATATCCAGCATGATGTCGAAACTCAGCGTCGTGCCGGGGCCGGTGTAGCGCAGCCACAGCGCGCACAGCACGCCGGCCAATGTGGCGATGGCGGCAGCAATGCAGTTGATGATCGAGCGATAGACGACGGTGCGATAGCCGATTGCCTCGGCCCGGAAGGGGTTTTCGCGGATGGCCTGCAGGGTGCGGCCGAAAGGCGAGTTGGTCAGCCGCAACATGGCAAGGAAGAGCAGGAGAGCGGTCAGGAAGATCAGATAGTAGCGGATGACGTTGCCGTTGAGCGTGGGGCCGAGGACCGGCTCTTCGAAGACACGGAAGGTCGGCCGCAGCAGTTCCGGCACGCGAAAAGTCAGGCCGTCCTCGCCGCCGGTCAGCCAGCCGAGCTGCGAGGCGAGGATCGCGAAGGCGCTCGCCACGGCGAGCGTGATCATGGCGAAAAATATGGCCTGCACGCGCAACGAAAAGAGGCCGATGATCAGGGCGAGCACGATGGACAGGGCGAGCGCAAGCCCGACGCCGATGGCGAGCGCGCCGAAGGTCGGGCTCAGCATGGTGAAGGCGATGGCCGCGCCATAGCCGCCGATGCCGAAGAACATGGTGTGGGCGAAGGAGACGATGCCGGTATAGCCGAGCAGGAGATCGAAGCTCGCGGCCAGCACGATGAAATAGCAAATCTTCGCGGCCACATTGAGCGGCTGTGCGCCGGGCAGCCACGGCGCCACCACAAGTCCCGCGACAATCAGCAGCAACGCCGCATCCAAGGCGCGACTGCGGACCTTCGGCTCAGCGCGGCCGGCAACCATGTCAGCGCCTCACCAACGGATAGAGGCCGCGATCCCGCCACAGCAGGATCAGGACCATCAGCAGGATGTTGGAGCCAAGCGCCAGCTTCGGGGCGAGGAAGCCGGCGTAGTTGGCGAGCAGCGCCACGAGCAGCGAGCCGATGAAGCAGCCGCCGACCGAGCCCAGGCCGCCGATGATGACGACAATGAAGATGAGCACCTGGACCTCGAGGCCCATGCCGGAGGTGAGCGTCTCCTTGTAGAAGGCCCACAGCACGCCGCCGAGACCGGCGAGCGCCGAGCCGACAACGAAGACACCGACGAAGAGGCGGCGGATGCGATAGCCGAGCGCCTCGACCATCTCGCGGTTCTCGACGCCGGCGCGGATGAGCAGGCCGATCTTGGTGCGATTGAGGACGAGCACCATGCCGACGAAAACGACGAGGCCGACCGCCACCGCGATGAGCCGATAGCGCTCCACCGCGACGTCGCCGAACAAGAGCGAGCCGCGGAACGCGGCAGGCACCGGGATGGTGATGGGGGCTGCACCCCACAGCACGACGATGAGCTGCTGCACGACGATGAGGCCGCCCATGGTGATGAGGATCTGCTTCAGGTGCTGGCCGTAGACCGGCATGACGATGAGACGCTCGAAGGCGTAACCGAAGGCGCCGGTGACCAGCATGGCGGTCATGATGATGGCGGCGAGCGCCAGGAGATTGAGCAGGAGCGAGTCGGCCGCAAGCGTCGGCGCCAGAGGCGCGATGGCGATGAGCGCCGCATAGGCGCCGAGGCTGATGAAGGCGCCGTGACCGAAGTTGAGCACGTCCATCAGGCCGAAGATCAGGGTCAGCCCCGACGCCATGATGAAGATCATCATGCCCATGGCGAGGCCGGCGACGGTGAGCGTCACCCATGTCGACGGCGAGCCGACAAGCGGCAAGGCGAGGAGCGCCAGGGCCGGGGCGAGCGCCAGCGGCGCCCAGTCGAGGCGTTGCATGACGGGTACCGGCCGGCTGGCGTCAATGGCGCTCATTGGTCGGCCCTCATTGGTGTCGATCCAGGCTCAATCCGAGCAGCCGCTGCTGCAGGTCGCGATCCTCGGCGAGCTCGGCCATCGGGCCGCGGTGCACAACGCGCCCGTCGTCCATCACCGCCACCGTATCGCCAAGGGCCTCGGCAACCGCGAAATTCTGCTCGACCAGGAGGATGGTGGTCTTGTCTCCCTTCAGCTCGCGAAATGCCGCCACCATGTTGACGATGATGGACGGGGCGAGCCCCTTTGTGGGCTCATCGACGAGGAGGAGCTTGCGCGGCTCGATGATGGCGCGGGCGATGGACAGCATCTGCTTCTGACCGCCCGACAGCGAGCCGGCGCGCAGCGCCCAAAAGGTCTGGAGCGCCGGAAACAGGCCGAACACCCAGCGCAGGCGCTGGGCGTCGATGTCGCCGGCGCGCGCCGCCAGCAACAAGTTCTCACGGACCGTGAGGTCCGAGAAAATCCCCATATTCTCGGGCACGTAGGCTATGCCCGATTGGGCGATGGCCGGCGTGGTGCGCCCGGTTATCGTCTCCCCGTCGAAGACCACCTCGCCGGCCGAGGCCCGCCAAAGTCCCATGATGGTGCGCAGCGTCGTGGTCTTCCCTGCACCATTGCGGCCGAGCAGCATGGTGAGACCACCGCGCGGCACGGCAAGGTCGACGCCGTGCAGGATATGGTAGGGGCCGATATGGGTCTCGACCGCCGCAAGGCTGAGCAGCGCGTCCGGCTCAGGCATCAGAGCGCGATCCGCTTGCTTTGCATCGGATGGGCGCTCGATGTTTTTTACTTGGCGCATGATCCTATCCGAAAACCGCTCACACTTTTCGGGATCATGCGAAGGGTTTTGATTTGGCGCATGATCTTACCCGAAAACCGCTGACACTTTTCGGGATCATGCGAAAGGTTTTGATTTGGCGCATGATCTTACCCGAAAACCGCTGACACTTTTCGGGATCATGCGCTAGGCGCAACCCCGAGATAGGCCTCCTGCACGACCGGCAGCGCGATGACGTCCTCGGGCTTGCCGTCGGCCACCAGCGTGCCGTTGTGGAGGACGATAATTCGGTCGGCGAGCGAGCGCACAACGTCCATCTTGTGCTCGACCAGCAGAATGGTCCGGTCGGCGCGTGCCTTGATGTCCCGGATGAGGTCGAGGATGGTTGGAACGTCGTCGACGCTCATGCCCGCGGTCGGCTCGTCGAACATGAAGATGTCGGGCTTCAGCGCGATCAGCATGGCGACCTCGAGCTTGCGCTGATCGCCATGCGGCAAGGCGCCGGCGAGATCGTTGAGCCGCTCGCTGAGCGCCACCCGGGCAAGAATCTCCTCCGCCTCGCCGATGAGATCGGTGCGGCTTGCCCACGAGTGCACGAGATCGAGGCCGGCGCCGCGCCGGCTTTGGACGGCGACGCGCACATTCTCGCGGACGGTCAGCCCGGGAAACAGGTTGGTGAGCTGAAAGGCGCGGCCCATGCCACGGCGGGTGCGGGCGGAAACGGATAGGCCTGTGACGTTCCGCGCCGTGCAGAAGAACGCGCCCCGCCGTCGCCCTGAGCTGGCCGGAGATGAGATTGAAATAGGTCGTCTTGCCGGCGCCGTTGGGACCCACGATGGCGGTGAGCGTGCCGGGGCGAAAGGCGCAGCTCACCGCATTGACTGCGACGTGGCCGCCGAAGCGGACGGTCAGATCGCGCGTCTCAAGGGCCGGGGTGTCGATCATTGCCGCTCCGCGGAACAGACGCGCGCCCACCCCCTCCCCTTGGGCAACCGCGCACGAATGCCGCGCAGCGCACACGGTGGTCGTCGTTGCATTCGCTAACGCTTGTTCTTGATCGGCACCGGCATTTCGGAGGCCGGGATCTCGCGCACCAATTCGAGCAGGTCCCACTCGTCGCTGCCGCCCGACTTGACTTTGAAGTGATACATGGCCTGCAGCGCCTGATGATCCTCCTTGCGGAAGCTCATCTTGCCCTTCGGCGTGTCGAACTCCAGGCCCTCCATGGCGGCGATGAGTTTCTCGGTGTCGGTGGAGCCGGCCTTCTTGACGGCGGCGACGACGGCGGAAGCGGCCGCCATGCCCCCGGCGGTGAAGAAATCCGGCGGAACGTTGAAGCGCTTCTTGTGCTCCGTGACGAGCCAGTCGTTCATCGGATTCTTGGGGAAGCCGTAATAGTAGTAAACCGCCCCCTCGATGCCGGGATACGCCTTGTAGGACTTCAGCACCGGCAGGATGTTGCCGCCCGGCGCCACCTCGATGCCGAAACGATCGGGCTTCAAGTCCATGATCTTGGAGAATGGCGAGGCGCCGGCCCAGATGATGACCAGGATCTTGCGGCCGGGCTTGTCCTTCAGTGCATCGAAGATGCGTTGCGCCGAGGCCGTGAAGTCAGTGGTATTCTGTGGCGCATATTCCTCGAACACCACCTTGGCCTTCGACTTGGTGGCGTCGAGCGCGCCCTTGACGGCGGCAACGCCGTCGCGCCCGAAAGCATAGTCCTGCGCCAAGGTGGCGACCGACACCTCGGCGTTGCCGAGCGCGACGGCACCGGCCAGTGCGTCCTGCGTCGAATTGCGGGCGGTTCGGAAGATGTAGCGGTTCCATCTCTCGCCGGTGATCTGATCGGCAACGGCGGGTTCGACGATGAGGATCTTCTTGGCATCCTCGGCGACCGGCAGCATGGCGAGCGCGGCGCCCGACGAGCTCGTGCCGATGGCGAGGTCAACGCGATCATCGCCATACGCCTGCTCGAGCAGCGATTTTGCGAGATCGGGCTTGCCCTGGTCGTCCTTCGCCAGCACGACGATCTTGCGGCCGTTCACGGCCATCGTGCCGCCAGTGAGAAATTCGAGGCCAAGCGTGAGGCCGGCCTCGGTCTGCTTGGCGTAGGCCTCCAAAGGGCCGGTCTTCGAGGAGATGAACGCGACCTTGATGTCCTGGGCGGTGGCAGCACCGCTGGCCAACAGGGAAGCGCCCACAAGTGCAGCGCCGAACAATCTCTTCATGGTATCCTCCAAATGGGGGGTTGGAGGGACGCTAGAGCGCAATGCAATCGCATGCAATCGCACCCGGCTTCCTGCAGGGGCTCTCCTGGCGCATGACCCTGTCTGATAAGTCGGCCTAAGTGGCGTCGTTTTTCATCGCGCCTGGCGTTCGCCTTCGGTGCCGGCGTCGCCGATCGAGCGGTCGATCAGCCCGGCGCGCATCATCCACCAGAACAACAGGATGCCGGGCAGCGCCGCCACGGTGGTCAGCAGGTAGTAGTTCACGTAGCCCATCCATTCGATCATGGCGCCCGCCGTCGTGCCGCTGATGAAGCGCCCGACGATGCTGGCGGCGGCCGAGATCAGCGCATATTGCGCGGCCGTGAAGCGCAGGTCGCAGAGCGCCGAGAAATAGGCAACGACGCAGACGCCGCCGATGCCGCTCGAGAAATTCTCGAAGCCGATGGCGCCGGCCATCCCCGCGTTGCTGTGCCCGATCAGCGCCAAGCCCGAGAAGCTCAGGTTGGAGACGCCCATCAGGACGAGGCTCAGCAGCACCGAGCGCTTGAGCCCTAGGCGCGCGTAGAGGATGCCACCGACGAAGATGCCGGCCAGCAGCGCCCAGAAGCCGAAACCGATGTCGTAGATGGCAATCTCGTCGTTGTTGTAGCCGAGATCGTTGAACAGGAGCCTGAGCGTCAGGTTGGCGAGAGTGTCGCCGATCTTGTGGACGAGGACGAAGAGCAGGACCAAGAGCGCGCCCGAACGGCGGAAGAACTCGACAAGCGGGCCGGCGATCGATTGGCCGATCGCCGCCAGCCGCGAACGCGCGGCAGGTTCCCGGTGGCGCTCGGGCTCACCTAGCACGAGAGCGGTCAGCATGGCGGGCAGCGCGAACACGGCGCAGGCAACGTAGCCGGCCGCCCAGCCGTAACGTGCCGCAAGAACCAGCGCCAGCGCGCCGGAAGCAGCCGAGCCGATGCGCCAGCCATATTGCGACATGCCGGCGCCGACACCGAGCTGGCGCGGCTCTAATATCTCGATGCGATAGGCATCGATGACGATGTCGAAGGTGGCACCCGCCAAGCCGACCAGGATGGCGGCGGTCGCGGTTGCCGCGAGGCTCGCCTTAGGGTCGACCAGCGCAAGGTTGGCGACGGCGGCGATGACGAGCACGCCCGCCACCAACATCCACGATACCCGCTGGCCGAGGCGGCCGATGAGCGGCAGGCGCACGCCGTCGACGACCCAGGCCCACAGCGGCTTCAGGTTGTAGACGAGGAAGGCCAGCGTGAAAGCGGTGATGCTTCGCTTGTCGATGCCGTCCTGCGCGAGCCGCGTCGTCAGCGTCGCGCCGATCATCGCAAACGGAAAGCCGGACGAGATGCCCAGGAAAAGCGCGCCCAGCGGCGCGCGCTCGAAATAGGGCTTGATCGCGCCGGCGAGACCGCCGGACGAATCGCTCGTGGGCGAGTCGTCCTTCATCGTGCGAACAATAGCGGCAAACGCGTCGGCGGCCTAACGGGCGCCGCAGCGAGCCGAAACGTCGCTCAGTCGTTGGCGACCTTGACGAGAAGCTTGCCGAAGTTCTTGCCCTTGAGCAGGCCGATGAAGGCTTCAGGCGCCTTCTCCAGTCCGTCAACGACGTCTTCGCGGTACTTGACCTTGCCGTCGCGCACCCACTGGCTCATGTCGCGCAGGAAGTCGGGAAGCTGGGCGCCGAAATCCGACACGATGAAGCCCCGCGTGAGGATGCGCCGCGTCAAGGTGGCGCGCATGAACAGCGGCAACAGGTTCGGACCGGGCAGAGGCGCGGTGTCGTTGTAATGGGCGATGAGTCCGCACACCGGCACGCGGGCGAAGTCGTTGAGCAGCGGCACGACCGCCTCGAACACGGCACCGCCGACATTCTCGAAATAGACGTCGATGCCCTTGGGGCAGGCGGCCGCGAGCTTCGCGGCCAGGTCCTTGTCGCGATGATCGACGGCGGCGTCGAAGCCGAACTCCTGCGTCAGCGCGCGGCACTTGTCGGCGCCGCCCGCGATGCCCACGGCACGGCAGCCCTTGAGCTTGGCGATCTGGCCAACTACCGAGCCGACCGCCCCTGTCGCGGCCGCCACCACGACAGTCTCGCCGGCCTTCGGCTGGCCGATATTGAGCAGCCCCGTGTAGGCGGTCATGCCCGGCATGCCGAGAACGCCAAGCCCGGTCGAGATGGGAGCCGCCTTGGGGTCGAGCTTGCGCAAGGTCGCCGGGACGGCGACCGCGTAATCCTGCCAGCCGGAATAGGCGAGCACCGTCTCGCCAGGCTTGAAGCCCGGATCGTTGGAGGCGACGACCTTGCCGACGGTCTGGCCGACGATCACGTCGCCAGGCTCGAGGGGCTTGGAATAGGAGCGCGCCGTGCTCATGCGGCCGCGCATATAGGGGTCGAGGGAAAGGTACTGGGTCTTGACCAGGACCTGGCCAGGGCCCGGTTGCGGCGCGTCAGTCGTGACCAGGCGGAAATTGTCGGGGCGCGGCTCGCCCTCGGGGCGGGTCGCCATGGTGATCTGACGGTTCTTGAGGGCGGCCATGGTGACTCCCGGGCTTTCTGTTGGCGCCCTCCAGGTAACCATGCCGCCCGTGGGGCGCAACCATGCACGGCCCCAAGCTCGCGCCGCGGCATCGCTCTTGCCCGATAGGGGTCAGCGGCGCGCTCGCGCCGCCATTTCGGGTCGTTTCCGTCCCGCCTTGGGACGGACGGGAGACATGTGCATGGCCGGCCTGGCGACAAGATCGAGCTCTCGCGCAGGCGACCGGCAAGTCGGCGGCGAGGCCGCGCGCGTGGCCTGGGTCGACGCCGCCAAGGGCATCTCGATCGTCCTCGTGGTGATGATGCACACGACGCTCGGCCTCGGCGAGGCCCTCGGCCGCGAGGGCTTCATGCATCACGTCGTGGCCTTCGCGAAACCCTTCCGCATGCCGGATTTCTTCCTGCTGTCGGGCCTCTTCCTCGCTCGCGTCATCGACCGCAACTGGCGCAGCTACGCCGACAAGCGGGTCGTGCACTTCCTCTACTTCTACGTGCTGTGGGTGCTGATCCAATTCGCCCTCAAGGGGTGGAGCCTTTCGGGCGGCGATCCGGCCGAGTTCCTGCGGCAGCTCGCGCTGACCGCCGTCGAGCCGTTCGGCACGCTCTGGTTCATCTATCTGCTGGCCGTCTTCTCGGTGGTGACCAAGCTGCTACGCGACCTCCCGCCTCTCGTGCTCCTGGCAGGGGCCGCGGCGCTCGAAATCGCCCCGGTTCACACCGGCTCAACGCTCATCGACGAGTTCGGGGCGCGCTACGTCTATTTCGCGGCCGGCTATCTGCTGGCCGACCGCATCTTCGCGTTGGCGGCATGGTCTGCCGCGCGGCGCTTCGTCGCGCTCCTCGGGCTCGCCGCATGGGGCGCCGTCAATGCCAGCTTCGCCTTCGCGCCGACCGGGCTGAGGCTATTCCCGACGGTCGCCGAGCTGCCGCTGGTCAGCCTCGGCCTCGGGTTCGCGGGCGCTGTCGCCATCGTGGCGGTCGCATCGCTCCTGACGCAGGCGCGGTTGGCGGCGCCGCTGCGCTATTGCGGCGAGCACTCCATCGCCATCTACTTGGCGTTCTTCCTGCCGATGGCGGTCGGACGCAGCGTGCTCATCAAGCTTGGATGGGTCAGCGACGTGGGCCTGGCGGCAGCGGCCGTCACGGCAGCGGCCGTCATCATGCCGCTCGTCCTCGAGCGGCTGGTGCGGGGAACGCCGCTCGGCTTTTTGTTCGTGCGGCCGCAGCTGTTTCGGCTGCAAGCACGTCCGCGGCTGGCGCCGGCCGAATAGGCTCTACCGTTTCTTCCCAGTGCGGGCCACGCGAAACGAAGTGATCTGCCGCAGGCTCTTGCGCGACAGATTGGGCACCATTGCATCGGACGCCGGGTATCCCACGCTGATGGCCAGTATCGGCTCCTCGTCATCGGGACGGCCGCACAGTTCGGCGAGGAAATTGACCGGCGACGCGTAGTGGACGACGGCCGCGAGGCCGCAATTCTGCAGCGCCGCAACCAAGATGCCGACTGACAGCCCGACCGACATGATCATGCCGTGCCTGTCGATCTCCGCCTTATAGAGCGGATGCGGCTTCAGAAAGACGATGATGAGCCAGGGTGCTCCCGTGATGAACGGGCGGCGCCAGTCTGAACCAGCCCTGGCGCCAAGCCGCCGGCGCTCCGGCGACAAGGCCTCAACGAAGGGGCGGCTCACCTCTTCGGCAGCCTCGCGAATGCGTTGCTTGAGCCGCGGCTCAGCAATAGCGACGAACGTCCAGGGTTGCAGGTTGACCACCGAGGGCGCCGACGCCGCCGTGCGAATCGCAGTCTCGACGAGGTGGCGCGGAACCGGTTTGTCGGCGAAGTCGCGGACGCTGCGTCGCTTGCTCATCAGGGCAGCAAAGGCCGTGGCCCGCTTCTTCATTTCAGACAAGGGGCGGTCGACGAACTTCAGCGGGACGAAAGCCGGTGCGCGCGCGCCGGCCTCGATTTTTCGCCGCCGCTTGGCCATATTGGGCTCACTCCTCGCGGATCGTCTCGGCGACCCGCTCATCATTATGTTAGGAACATGACGCTTCCGCTCAAGCCCGGCGACCGGATTTTCCTCGTCGACGGGTCGTCTTTCGTGTTTCGCGCCTACTTCCAGTCCATGAACCAGGACCGGAAGTACAATGTGCGCAGCGACGGGCTGCCCACGGGTGCGCTGCGGTTGTTCTGCACCAAGCTGTTCCAATTCATCAAGGATGGCGCTGTCGGCACTCGCCCCACACACCTGGTCATCGTCTTCGACAAGTCGGAAGACTCGTTCCGGCGCGAAATCTACACCGACTACAAGGCCCACCGGCCCGACCCGCCGTCCGACCTCATTCCGCAATTCCCGCTGATGCGGCAGGCGGTTAGGGCCTTCGGGCTCATCCCGGTCGAGCAGGAGCGCTACGAAGCCGACGACATCATCGCAACCTATGCGTGCCGTGGCGCCGAGGCGGGCGCCGAGGTGCTCATCGTCTCGTCCGACAAGGACCTCATGCAGATCGTGCGGCCGGGGGTGACCTTCTACGACTTCGAGTCCGGCATCAAAGGCAAGCCTGGCTACCGGCCGGAGCGCAAGCTCGACCACGACGGGGTGGTGGAGAAATTCGGCGTGCCGCCCGACAAGGTGCCCGACGTGCAGGCGCTGGTCGGCGACCCGACCGACAACGTGCCGGGAGTGCCGGGGATCGGCATCAAGACGGCCGCCCAGCTCATCCAGGAATACGGCGATCTCGAAACACTGCTGGCGCGGGCGCCGGACATCAAGCAGCCGAAACGGCGCGAGGCGCTGATCGAGAATGCCGAACTCGCCCGCCTCTCGAAGAAGCTCGTCACCCTCGATTGCTCGGCGCCCGTCGAAGTGCCGCTCGAGGCGCTGCGCCTCCCGGACCTCGACGCCAAGCGGTTGATCGCCTTCCTCAAGGCGCTCGAGCTCACGACGCTGACCAAGCGCGTCGCCGACGCCTACGGGGTCAATGCCGGCGAGGTTGAGGCCGAGCCGCGTCTTGCGCCGGCGACAACGGTGACGGAGCCCGGTGAAGCCGAGGATGACGTGCCCGCCATCCGCGAGGCGCCCGCCGCCGAGGAAGCGCCGCGCGCCGCGACCGTGAGGGGCAATGGCGCGGAGCCGGCGGGACCCGCAACGCTCGTGGCGGCGCGCCTGGCGGAAGCCAAGGCAAGCCCGTGCGACCGCTCGCGCTACGAGACCGTCACCACCATGGCGCAGCTCGACCAGTGGATCGCGGCCGCCGAAGAGGCCGGAATCGTGGCCCTCGACACCGAGACCAATTCGCTCGACGCCATGGCGAGCGACCTCGTCGGCATCTCGCTTGCCGTCGAGCCCGGACGGGCCTGCTACATCCCGCTGGCGCATCGCGGCGGCAGCGACCTGTTCGAGACGGGACTGCTGCCCAGCCAGCTGCCCGCCGCGGAGGCGCTGCATCGGCTGAAGCCGCTCTTCGAGCGGCCGGGCGTCCTCAAGGTCGGGCAAAATCTCAAATTCGATTGGCTGGTGCTGTCGCGTCACGGCATCGACGTGAAGCCGTATGACGACACGCTGCTCATCTCCTACGTGCTCGACGCCGGCCTCATGGGGCTTGGCGGCCACGGCATGGACGCGCTCGCCGAAAAATTCCTCAACCACAAATGCATCCCGTTCGCGGAGGTGGCCGGCAAGGGCAAGGCCTCGCTCAGCTTCGATTTCGTGCCCATCGACAAGGCAGCCATCTACGCGGCGGAAGACGCCGACGTGACGCTCAGGCTGTGGCGGGCGCTCAAGCCGCGGCTCGCCGCCGAGCGCAAGACCGCCGTCTACGAGACGCTGGAGCGGCCGCTTGTGGCCGCACTCGGCCGCATGGAGCGACGCGGCATCGCCATCGACCGCAGCATTCTATCGCGGCTGTCCGGGGATTTCTCGCAGACCCTGGCGCGCCTCGAGGACGAGATTTACGGACTCGCGGGCGAGCGCTTCACCATCGGCTCGCCGAAGCAGCTCGGTGACATCCTGTTCGGCAAGATGGGACTGCCGGGCGCCAAGCGCACGGCGACGGGGCAATGGTCAACGGGGGCGCGCTTCCTCGACGACCTCGCCGAGGAGGGCCATGAGCTGCCGCGCAAGATCCTGGAATGGCGGCAGCTCTCGAAGCTGAAGTCCACCTACACGGACGCGCTGCCTGGCTACGTCAACAAGGATACGGGCCGCGTCCACACATCGTTCGCGCTGGCCGCCACGACGACCGGGCGGCTGTCGTCGTCTGAGCCCAACCTGCAGAACATCCCGATTCGCACCGAGGAGGGCCGCAAGATCCGCACCGCCTTCGTGGCCACCCCAGGTCAGCGACTGATCTCGGCCGACTATTCGCAAATCGAGCTCCGTATCCTGGCCCATATGGCCGACATCCCGCAGCTCAAGCGCGCCTTCGCGGAAGGCATCGACATCCACGCGCTCACCGCCTCGGAGATGTTCTCGGTGCCGGTCAAGGGCATGGATCCGAACATCCGCCGCCGCGCCAAGGCGATCAATTTCGGCATCGTGTACGGCATCTCGGCCTTCGGGCTCGCCAACCAGCTCGGCATTCCGCGCGAGGAGGCGAGCACCTACATCAAGCGATATTTCGAGCGCTTCCCCGGCATCCGCGCCTATATCGACGAAACCAAGCGGCGCTGCCGCGAGCAGGGTTACGTGACGACGCTGTTCGGCCGCGTCTGCCACTATCCGGACATCGCGGTGTCGAACCCCTCGCAGCGTGCCGCCGTCGAGCGCCAAGCCATCAACGCGCCGATCCAGGGGAGTGCCGCCGACATCATCCGCCGCGCCATGGCGCGCATGGACGCGGCACTCGCCGAGGCAAGGCTTTCCGCCCGCATGCTGCTGCAGGTGCACGACGAGCTCGTGTTCGAGGCCCCGGACGAGGAGGTCGACGCCACCATTCCAGTGATCCGCAAGGTCATGGAGGAAGCGCCGCTGCCGGCGGTGTCGCTGTCGGTGCCGCTCGCTGTCGACGCGCGCGCCGCCGGCAACTGGGATGAGGCACATTGACATCGACGAACACCAGTCCGTGGCGCCTTGCGGGCGCAGCGCTCGTTGCCGTCACGCTCGTGGCCGGCGACGCCGGCGTGGCGCACGCTCAGCCGCGCGCCGATCTCTGCCGGCCCGTGACGCATGCCGGCGCCAGCTTCACGGTCTGCACCGTCGATCTCAGGCGCCACGAGCTGAAGCTGTTTCTCAAGGGCGCCGACGGCGACCCCTATGGCTCCTTCAGCCGCCTGACGCGCAGCCAGCCCGGGCTGCTGTTCGCCATGAATGCCGGCATGTATCACGAGGACCGCTCGCCGGTGGGCCTCTATGTCGAGAACGGGCAAGAGCTGAAGGGGGCGAACACCCGGCCGGGGCCGGGCAACTTCCACATGAAGCCCAACGGCATTTTCTATGCGGCCGGCACGAATGCCGGCGTGCTGGAAACCAGCCGCTTCCTGAAGGCGAGACCGAAGGCCGACATTGCGACGCAGTCGGGGCCCATGCTGGTCATCGACGGCAAGCTGCATCCGAAATTCTCCGAGACCAGCGCCTCCCTGAAAATCCGCAACGGCGTCGGCGTCCGCGATGCCGCAACGGTCATGTTCGCCATCTCGGAGGAGCCGGTGAGCTTCGCGGCCTTCGCGCGGCTGTTCCGCGACGCGCTCAAGTGCCGGAACGCGCTGTTCCTCGACGGCTCGATATCGAGCCTCTACGTGTCCGGTCAAAACCGCGGCGACACGCTGCGAGCCATGGGCCCGATCGTCGGGGCCGTCGAGCGGCGGCGCTGAATTTTTTTGGTTGAGCGACTGACTAGTGTGCTGAATTTGAAGTTCGCTTACGTTGCTTGGATCACGAATTGAGCGAACTTAAAATTCAAAAAGCACACTAGAATCAATCTTTTCTAGTGTGGCTTATGATTCCGAAATTCGCCGAGTTGTCTTTTATTTGGGGCCTCCATCGGTAAGTGGCGAATTTCGGAATCGCCACACTTGCGGCGCACGCCCGCCGATCATGCGCGAACAATTTTGCCCAAATTGCACGTCGCAGAATTACGGCGCGTTGACCATCCGGCTCAGAGACCACCGCCCGGTTGCAGAGACGCGGGTGCGCGTGCTGGCCCTTCAATTTTACGCGTGATCTTATCTCAACCGCGCGCTCGCTCGATCGTGGGCTTGGCAGTGAGCGGCAACGACGGTGCCTCGACGCCCGCAAGATCACGGCCGGAAGCGCATTTTCCGGGATCGTGGGTCTCGACCGCGCTGTCGACGGGGGAGTTCATGCGACCGATTGAGAGACCGGAGGGGGAACCCACCGGTGAAGCGGCCATGCCGCGAGTTCAACACCTGTTCGCGGCCATCGTGGCGCAAGCCGCAAGCGTGAAGGATCGGGCCCTCACCATCGCGGACATAGCCCAACGCCTCGACACGCCCCCGAAAGCGGTGGCCGCCTGCATCGCGCTGCACCTTGCGGCC
Source organism: uncultured Alphaproteobacteria bacterium (assembly GCA_963812775.1). Classification (GTDB taxonomy): domain Bacteria; phylum Pseudomonadota; class Alphaproteobacteria; order Rhizobiales; family Beijerinckiaceae; genus CAWEWH01. Next base: position 1,067,082 of record CAWEWH010000005.1, on the reverse strand, counting down.
TCGCGCAACGTGGGTGATCCGCGCAAATTGATCGTTCCGAGGCCGGAAGACCCGGTGAGCGACGACATGCTCGGGATCGTGCGGCTTTAGAGCGCGCTCCCGGACTCAACGGGATCGAAGCGCACTCCCCGCTGCGGGTTCAGGCGACGACTTTTTCCGAGGAACCGCACACTTTTTCGCGATAAGTGCACTCGCCGGCGCGCGCTACATCATGCGCGACCGGGAGCCGTGCGAGGATTGGCCGCCTTTGCGACCCGCCTGGGCCGCGAGCTCGCGATTTTGCGAGAAACTGCGCGCTTCCGGCCTGACGCTCTGGCCGCCCTTGCGCCCGGCTTCGGCCGCGAGGTTCCTGTTGCGAGAGAAGCTCCGTTTCTCGTTAGGCACGCTTTGGCCGCCTTTGCTGGCAATGGCGCGTTGTTTTGCGACGTCCATGGACGCAAAGCCCCGGTTCGACGTAGACGGGCGTTGTGTCATTCTCTCGCTCCTTTTCTTCGGTCGGATTTCGGGCGATTTTGCTGCACTGGCCCCGCAAGGTAACGGTGCGACCACGGCGGAGGTTCCGTACTCCTTCAAGCCGGAGCTTGAGCGCCGATGCGGACATTCGGGCGTGAGCCTTGACGCGCCGGCCTGACGAAACGCTCCCCATCGAGGCGGCCGTGCCCGAGGTGCGGGCGGCCCTGGCCAAGGGACCAAACGCCGTCATTGTCGCCCCGCCGGGAGCCGGCAAGACCACGCGGCTCCCCCTCGTGTTCCTCGCCGAACCCTGGGCGAGCGGCCGAAAGATCATCCTGCTCGAACCGCGGCGGTTGGCCGCGCGGGGGGCGGCCGAGCGCATGGCCTCAAAACTCGGCGAGGCAGTGGGCGACACGATCGGACTCAGGGTGCGGCTCGGCTCGAAAATCGGCCGTGCGACCCGCCTCGAAGTGGTGACCGAGGGGGTGTTCACCCGCATGATCGTCGACGACCCGGAACTCAAGGGCGTGGCGGCGGTCATTTTCGACGAGTTCCACGAACGCTCCCTCGACGCCGATCTCGGCCTGGCACTGGCGCTCGACGCACAGGACGCGTTGCGGCCGGATCTGCGCATCATCGCCATGTCAGCGACCCTCGACGGCGCCCGCGTCGCGCGCCTGCTCAAAGATGCGCCAGTGATCGCCAGCGAAGGGCGGGCCTTTCCGGTGAACACCCGCTATCTCGGCCGCGACCCAAACCGGCGCATCGAGGCCGAAGTGGCTCTCGCCGTCATGCGGGCGCTCGATCAAGACACCGGCTCGATCCTCGTCTTCCTGCCCGGACAGGGCGAGATTCGCCGGGTCGAGACGCAATTGCGCGAGCGCATCGCCGACCCCGCCGTCGACATCGCCCCCCTCTACGGCGCGCTCACCCAGAAGGAGCAGGACGCCGCAGTGCTGGCGGCGCCGGCCGGTCGCCGCAAGGTGGTGCTCGCCACCTCGATCGCCGAGACATCCCTCACCATCGAAGGGGTGCGGGTGGTGGTGGACAGCGGGCTTTCGCGGGTGCCGCGCTACGAGCCGGCCATCGGCCTGACCCGGCTCGAGACCGTCAAGGTGTCGCGGGCCTCCGCCGACCAGCGGCGCGGACGGGCGGGCCGCACCGAGCCGGGCGTCTGCTATCGCCTCTGGGAGGAGGCCGCCACGGGGTCGCTGGAGCCCTACAGCGCCCCCGAAATCCTCGCCGCCGATCTCAGCTCGTTCCTGCTCGACTGCGCCCAATGGGGCGTCACCGACCCGACGCGCCTCGCATTCCTGGATCCGCCGCCGGCGCCAGCCCTGAACGAGGCGCGAGGCCTGCTCGGCGACATCGGCGCGCTCCATGCCGACGGACGCATCAGCGAGGCGGGGCGGCGCCTGCGCGCCTTGCCGCTGCCGCCCCGCCTCGGCCGCATGGTGACGGCAGCCCGGCCGGAGGACGCGCTGCTTGCCGCCCATGTGGCGGCTCTCCTCGTCGAGCGCGGGCTGGGCGGCAACGACCCCGATCTCGTCGACCGGCTGGAACGCTTTCGCCGCGACCGGTCGCGGCGCGCCGAAGACATGCGGCGGCTGGCGCGCGGCTGGGCCAAGGAGGCGGGGGCCGGCAACCGCGACCGGCCGGACCCAACGTCGGCCGACGCGGCCGGAGCGCTGCTTGCGCTCGCGTATCCCGACCGCATCGCCAGAGGACGCGGCAAGGCCGGCGAATTCCTCATGGCCAATGGACGGGCGGCGGCCGTCGAGGCAGCGAGCACCCTGGCGAAAGAACCGTTCCTCGTGATCGCCGAGGTGGCGGGCAGCGCCGCGGCGGGCCGCATCCTGCTCGCCGCGCCGCTCTCAGCGGCCGGCCTTGAGGCGGTCGCCGGCGAGCGCGTCAGCGCCCGCGAGGAGATCGTCTTCGATCGCACGGCGCGGGCCTTGAAGGCGCGGGCGGTGCGGCGCCTCGGCGCCATTGTGCTCGAGGAGCGGCCGCTGCCGGTGCCGGCCACCCCCGAAGCCGCCGCCGCCCTGGCGCGTGGCATCGCCGAGATCGGTCTCTCACAATTGCCGTGGGGCAAGGCCCTGCGGCAGTGGCGCGACCGGGTGGCGTTCCTGCGTGAGGCCGAAGGCGCCGACTGGCCCGACGTTTCGGACGCCGGCCTCGCGCCGCATGTCGAAACGTGGCTCGCACCGTTCCTTGTCGGCAAGAGCCGGCTCGCCGATCTCGCGGCGGGCGACCTCGAGGCGGCGCTCAAGGCGCTGGCGCCGTGGCGGCTGCAACGCCGTCTCGACGAGGAGGCGCCGACGCATTTCGAGGTGCCGACGGGATCGCGAATCGCCATCGACTACGAGGCCGAGGGCGGGCCCGCCATTGCGGTGCGCGTCCAGGAGCTGTTCGGTCTCAACCGCCACCCGACGATCGCCGGGGGGCGCGTGCCGCTCGTCCTCAATCTCCTGTCGCCGGCGCAGCGGCCGATCCAGATCACCCGCGATCTGCCCGGTTTCTGGCGCGGCTCATGGGCGCAAGTGAAGGCGGAGATGCGCGGCCGCTACCCCAAACATCCCTGGCCGGACGACCCGCTCGCCGCGCCGCCGACGCGGCGCGCGAAGCCGAAGGCGTGACGCCGGCAGCCGCGATCGCGCGCGCACGCGGCAATCAGTTGCCCATGCGGTCGTTCCACTGCCGCTCGCCGGCCATGCATGAAATGATGGGACCGGCCTGGGCTCGCTTGAGGAGTTCCTCCTGCGGCAGGTTCTCGGCGACTTCCAGGAACAGCTTGTTGCGGATGGCTTCGCTGAACTGCACCCGCTCGCGGACAGGGACCAGGAACGAGCCGCGACCGCCGATGACGCAATCGCGGTAGTAGATGTCGAGATCGGTCACATCCATGTAGCCGGCCTTCTTGAGCATGATCGGCAGGCCGTTGATGGTGATGCCCTTGGCGATGGCCTCATCGCGCGCCGCCGTCACCGAGCGGCCCTGATTGTTGGCGCCGTCGCCCGACACGTCGATGACCTTGCGGGTCGCCGTCACGGGCGCTTCCTCGAGCAGCTTGGCGGCGTAGTCGATGCCGCCGGAAATTGAGGTGCGGTAGGCGCGGCGGATCGGCACCTCTTCGAGCTTGGCCACGAACGCTTCGGCACTCTCCGGCCCGTCGATGATCTGCCAAGGCACGATGACCTGCTGGGTCATCGAGCCAGCCCATTCCATGTAGATGACGGCGATGCGGCCTATGGCGCCGCGGCGGATGGCCTCGATCACCATGGATGAGCGCAGCCCATCCATGTAGCCGCCGCGCTGCAGGCGCTGCTCGTCCTCGTCCATCGAATAGGAAATATCGACGGCCAGCACGAGGGCCAGATCGACCTCGCCGGAGGCCTCGGCGCGCGCCTCCGCGCTCGCCGACGAAATCCCGAGAGCGAAAAACCCGACCGCCATGACGGCGGCAGCGGCGAGGCGCTTCAGACGGCTTGTGCAAAGAGACATCGGCCAGCACTCCGATTCCCGAGACCCGAGTGTGACACTCAACCCCTGGGCCGCCAAGGGGGCTCGCGGCGGGCCGATCACATCGTCGCGAGCCGCTGGCGCCGGGCCTCGACGATGCGGCGCGCCGCTTCGAACGCCGCATCGGGTGAAAGTGCCGATGTATCGAGCACAATCGCGTCGGCGGCCGCGGCGAGCGGCGAAACAGCGCGGCCGCTGTCGCGGGCGTCGCGCGCCAGAATGTCCTTCAGGATCGCGTCGAGCGCGGCCGGCTCGCCGCGCCCCTGCAATTCCCGGTACCGGCGCTCGGCCCGCACCTCAGGCGCGGCGGTCACGAACAGCTTCACGTCGGCGGCCGGACAGATGACCGTGCCGATGTCGCGACCGTCGATGACCGCTCCACCGGGACGGCCCGCGAAGGCCCGCTGCAGGCCCAAAAGGGCCTCGCGCACGGCCGGGAACGCCGCCACCACCGAAGCCGCCTCGCCCCAGGCGCGGCCGCGCAACTCGGCATCGTTCAGCCGGCGGGCATCGAGGCGGCGCGCCACGGCGGCAGCTGCGGCGGCGTCGGTCAGGGCCGCGCCCGACGCCTTCACGGCGTGGGCAACGGCGCGATACAGCAAGCCGGAATCGAGATGCCCGAGGCCGTAATGTTCCGCCAGCCGCTTGGCGAGAGTGCCCTTGCCCGACGCGGCCGGGCCATCGATGGCGATGATCATGGAGCCTCACCCGATGTCGGCGCCAAGCGAGCCCATGAGCGCCACGAAGCTCGGAAAGCTGGTGGCGATCATGGCTCCGTCGTCGACGCGCATGTCGCTTCGCGAAGCGAGGCCGAGGACGAGAAACGCCATGGCGATGCGATGATCGAGATGCGTTGCGGCGGTGCCACCGCCCGGCACGTTCCCGGCCGTGCCGCGCACGATGAGATCGTCGCCATCGATGATGGCCTCGACGCCGGCCGCCCGCAAGCCGTCGGCGACCGCCGCCAGACGATCCGATTCCTTGACGCGCAGCTCGTGCAGGCCGCGCATGCGCGTCTCGCCGCGGCGAAGGCCGCCGCGACCGCGAGGATGGGGTATTCGTCGATCATCGACGGCGCCCGCGCCGCCGGCACGTCGACGCCCGACAGCCCATGGCCGCGCACGCGCAGATCCGCCACCTCCTCGCCGCCATTGTCGCGGCCGTCGAGAACATCGATGCGCGCTCCCATCTCGCGCAGCGTCTGGAGGAGACCGGTGCGCAGCGGGTTGGTCATGACGCCTTCGAGCACCACGTCGGAGCCCGGCACGATGGCGGCGGCGACCAGCGGAAACGCCGCCGATGAAGGATCGGCCGGCACGACGACGTTGCCGGGCCTGAGCTCGGGCTGGCCCTCGAGCGTGATGCGGCGACCCTCGGCGCCGACCTTCTCGACACGCACCGTCGCCCCGAAATGCCGCAGCATGCGCTCGGTGTGGTCGCGCGAGGCCTCGTGCTCGATGACGGTGGTCTCGCCCGGCGCGTTGAGGCCGGCGAGAAGGATGGCCGACTTGATCTGGGCGGACGCGACCGGCGTCTCATAGACGATTGGGATGGTCTCGCGCGGCCCCCGGATGGTCAGAGGGCAGCGGCCGCCCGCCGTCTCGGTCACGACGGTGACGCCCATCTTGACCAACGGGTCGAGGATGCGCCGCATCGGACGCTTGCGCAGCGAGGCGTCGCCATCGAACGTCGCGGCGATGGGGTGGCCGCCCACCACTCCCATGGTGAGGCGCGAGCCCGTGCCGGCATTGCCGAAATCGAGGATGCCGCGCGGCTCGGCGAGACCGCCGACGCCGACACCGTCCACGCGCCACGATCCCGGACCGAGACGCTCGACGCGGGCGCCCAGCGCCTTGGCGGCCTCCGCGGTGCGCAGCACGTCCTCGCCTTCAAGCAGCCCCTCGATCCTAGTCTGGCCGACGGCAAGCAGGCCCAGCAGGAGCGAGCGATGCGAGATGGATTTGTCGCCGGGAACGCGCACACGGCCGGCGAGCGGCTGGCTGCGGCGGCCAGCCAGCGGCTGCGGAGAATGGCTTGACGCGCTCACGGGCTTCTCGCCTTTGCGGGGTGGGCGGAGCTTCTCGGCCTCCTAGAGCACGCGGCGATCAAGTGCAATCGCATCGTCCTCCGACGCGTCGAATTGCGCTTGATCCTGCCCGAAGGCCGTCGTCCACGGGCGGCGGCCCGTCCCGGCCCGTTATTGGCCGCCCAATTGGCATTTGACAGCGGCCAAGAGCCCGACTAACGGGAGCGCTCACCCGTCCCCAAGAGAGTGCGACCTGTGGCGAAACCGGAACTCGGCAGCAAGCGCCAATGTTTGAGCTGCGCCTCAAAGTTCTACGACCTGAACAAAGAGCCGATCATCTGCCCGAAATGCAGCGCGGTCTTTGTGGTCACGGCCCCCAAGGCCCGCCCCGAGCCGGTTGCGCCCGTGCGGGCGGCTCCGGTGCCTGAGCCGGTCGAGGTCGAGCCGGTCGTGGCCGACGCCGAGGTCGTGTCGCTCGAGGACGTCGAGGCCGCGGAAAATGCCAAGGCCCTGCCCGGCGACGACGAGGTGGAGATCGAGGAGACCGAGGCCGACGACACTTTCCTCGAGCCGGAGGAAGAGTCCGAGGACGACGTGTCCGGCCTCATCGACAAGGGCGAGGACGACGAAGAGACGTAAGACGGGGGTCAGCCGGCGCCACAAGGCTTGAGAAGCGGCGCCCGGATGACTATACCGCTCTGCCTGCCCGATTTTGCCCAGCAGCGCTTTCCCATGCGCTGCGCGACAGTGGGGCCATAGCTCAGATGGGAGAGCGCTTGAATGGCATTCAAGAGGTCGGCGGTTCGATTCCGCCTGGCTCCACCAAATCTCACTAACGACTGCAGATAGCGCGTCTGCCCGCGTCGCGGGCGACGCGCTCCACGCTCGCCCCTACGGCGCAGCCCCCATGCGGGTGGCATCAACGAACTGCTCGACGGCATCGTCGACGTGGCGGCCGGCGCGGCCGCGCGGCGTGTGGACATAGAGCTTGCCCTTGGCGGCCTTGGCGATCTCGGGCGTCGTCTCGGCCGGCCGGCGCATGCGATAGGCGACGGGCTTGGCGTGATCGGCCAGCAGCGTGCGGGCGTCGTAGACCTTGTTGTACTGCATGATGCCGCGCACGAAATTGGTCTGGCCGCGCGCCAGATGGCCGGCGATGGTGCGCGCCAGGCCCGGCGCCGTGCGCCAGTTCAGGTGCTTGGCGTAGAGCACCTGCTGGGTGTTGATCAACTCGCGATAGAAGTCGGGCAGCGGCAGCTTGGTCGGCATCACCGCGTGCTGGATGTCGAAGAGACGATAGTCGTCGCTCGACAGGCGCCGCTGCTCGGTGAGCCAGCTCTCGGTCCCGGGATAGGGCGTGTTGATGCTGATGTTGACGATCTCGGGCACCGCCATGCACCACTCGCGGATGGCGGCGAAACGCTCCTCGTCCCAATCGGGATCGGCGATGATGTTGATGGCCACGTGGATGCCGAGGGAGCGGGCGAATTCCAGCGCCTCGAAATTGCGCCCGAGCGGGATGCGCTTGCGGAACTTCTTCGAGCCCCTCCTCGTCGATCGCCTCGATGCCGAGGAACATGTAGGTCGAGGCCGAGCTTCTTCCAGAACTGGAACACCTCCTTGTTGCGCAACAGCACGTCGCCGCGCGTCTCGAGGTAGATATTCCTTCTTGATGCCCTTCTTGGCCATCGCCTCGCCGATGGCGAAGCCGTGGCGGTCCTGGATGAAGGCCACGTCGTCGACGATGAAGACGCCCTGCTCGCGGATCGGCGGCCAGATCTTCGACGACCCGCTCGGGACTGATGAGACGGTAGCTGCGGCCATAGAAGGTCCAGGCGCTGCAGAACGAGCAATCCCACGGGCAGCCGCGCGAGAACTCGATCGAGGCGCACGGATCGAGGACGCCGATGAAATACTTGTTCCGATGGCGCAGGAGATCGCGGGCCGGCTGCAGATCGTCGAGGCTGTGCACGAAGGCGGGCGCCGGCCCGTCGCCGTCGGCCGTAACGGCGCCGGGAACGCGCGTCACGCTGTCGCGATCGCCCTCGACCGCTTCGAGAAGCTTGACGATGCCGGCCTCGCCTTCGCCCTTGAGCACGCAATCGATGGCGCCGTCGCCGTGCTCGATGAGCGACGGCGCGACGAAGGAGGCGCTGTGGCCGCCGACGCACACGAAGGCGCGCGGCAGCCTGAGCTTCGTCGCCTTGGCGAGGTCGACGATCTCCGGGACATTGGCGAGATAGTTCAGCGAGAAGGCGATGAAGTCCGGCTGCCACGCCGTCAGCATGCGGTGATAGGCGGCGTGGCTCTCGACCTGCAGGTCGATGATCTTGACGGCGTGGCCGGCGCGGCGCGCCGCTTCCGCGACAAGCTCAAGGCCCAACGGCTCGAGCCTGAGGAACACTTTCGTGAACATCAACGGGCCGGGATGAACGAAAAGAAGCCGCATACCCACCTCCCGCGACGAAGCGACGCCACGAAGGTGTCACGGCGTCCGAAAGGCTGCAACCCGCCAGGGCGAGATTGGGTTCCAGGCGATCGTCGACTATCGGCCCGGCATGGACGGCGATTGCCAAACGTGTGTAAATTCGGCCCTGCATCCACGTTTGCCGCGTCAATGGGAAGAGCGCGTCAGATGAGCACGACCGCCAACAGACCCCGCACCAAGGTGCGGGTGAAGACGGAACGGCCGCGCCTGCACAAGGTCATTCTCGTCAACGACGACTACACGCCGCGCGAATTCGTCGTCCAGGTGCTGAAGGCCGAGTTCCGCATGAACGAGGACCAGGCCTATCGCGTCATGATGACGGCGCACCAGCGGGGCGTGTGCGTCGTCGCCGTCTACGCGCAGGACGTGGCCGAGACCAAGGCGACGCGCGCCACCGACGCCGGGCGCGCCAAAGGCTATCCCCTGATGTTCACGACCGAGCCGGAGGAATAGGCGCCTCGCTCAGCCCGGGCCGTTACGACCCCACAGAATCTTCACTCCGCCGCGATCCTCGCCTGTTCCGGCCCGTCGATGGCGGCGAGCAGCTTCGGCGGCGACATCGGCAGGTCGGTCAGGCGCCGGCCGACCGCCTGCTCGATGGCGTTGGCGATGGCCGCCATGCAGGGGCAGATGTTCACCTCGGCGACGCCCTTGGCGCCATAGGGATGGCCGGGATTGGGCACCTCGACCACCAGCGTCTCGATCATCGGCAGGTCCGAGGCGACCGGAATGCGGTAGTCGAGGAAGCCGGCATTCTCCATGCGGCCGTGCTTGTCGTAGATGTATTCCTCGTTGAGTGCCCAGCCGATGCCCTGGACGACGCCGCCCTGGATCTGGCCCTCGACGTAGCTCGGGTGGATGGCGCGGCCCACGTCCTGGGCGGCGACGTAACGAAGCACCTTGACCTTGCCGACTTCCGGATCGACCTCGATGTCGACGAAATGTGCGGCGTAGCCCGGCGCGACCGCCGCGGGATTGACGCCGGCGGACGCCACGATGGGCCCGCCGGTCAAGCCGCGCCCCGCCGCGATGTCCTTGAGCGACAGCGGCTCGAACTCGCCGACGTTGCTGCTCGCCGGGCGCGCGTGACCGTCCTGCCAGACGACGCCCTCCGGGTCGACCTTCCACATCTTCGCGGCGCGCACGCACAATTCGTCGATCACCTTCTTGGTGGCGTCGACCACGGCCATGCCGGTCGCGAAGGTGACGCGCGAGCCGCCGGTGACGTGGGTGTAGCCGACCGAGGCGGTGTCGGCGACGATGGGGCGCACCTTGTCGTAGTCGACGCCCAGCGTCTCGGCGGCCATCAGGGCCATGGAGGCGCGCGAGCCGCCGATGTCGGGGCTGCCGGTGGCCACCACGACGGTGCCGTCCTCGTTGACGGTGACCTGGGCGCTCGAACTCGCCGCCGCCGTTGAACCAGTAGCCGGACGCGACGCCCCTCCCCTGGTTCTTGCCGAGCGGCTTCTTGTAGTCCGGATGACGCATCAGCGCCTCGATGGTCTCGGCGAAGCCATCGTGGCCGAGCTTGCCGCCAAAGAGCATCGGCGTGCCCTTGCGAGCCGTGTTCTTGAGGCGAAGCTCAAGGGGGTCCATGCCGATCTTGCGCGCCAGGACATCGAGCACACTCTCGACCGCGAAGGCGGCGATGGGCGAGCCCGGGGCGCGATAGGCGGCGACCTTCGGGCGATTGGACACCACCTCGTAGCCGACGGCGCGCGCGTGCGGCAGGTCATAGGGCGCGAACGCGCACATGCAGACGTTCATCATCGGCGAGCCCGGGAAAGCGCCGGACTGGACCTTGAAGAGCGCGTCGGCGGCAACGATGCGGCCGTCGCGGGCAACGCCGATCTTCACCGTCATGGCGGCGCCCGAGGTCGGCCCGGTGGCCTTGAAGACATCCTCGCGGCTCATCATCACCTTGACGGGATGGCCGGACTTGCGGGCCAGCACCAGGGCGACTGGCTCGACATAGACCACGGTCTTGCCGCCGAAGCCGCCGCCGATTTCGGCCGGATAGACCCGCAGGTCGCCAAGGTTCATGCCGAGGAGCTGCGCGGTATAGGCGCGCACCACGAAATGCCCCTGGCTGGAGCTCCACAGCTCGGCTTGGCCGTCGGCATCGAAGCGCGCGACGCAGGCCTGCGGCTCGATATAGGCCTGGTGCACCGGCGCCGTCTTGAACGACATCTCGACCACTTCGTGGGCCGAGGCGAAGTTGGCATCGGGATCGCCGATCTTGTACTCGGTGCGCTTGGAGATGTTGGAGGGCTTCGACGGCGGCGGCTCGACGCCGCGGGTGATCAGGTCGTCGAAGAGGAGCGGCGCATCCGGGCGCATCGCCGCCTCAACGTCGATGACGTGCGGCAGCACCTCGTAGTCGACCTTGATGAGCGCCAGCGCCTCCTCGGCGATGGCCCTACTGGCGGCCGCGACGGCCGCGACCGCGTGGCCCTCGTAGAGCACCTTCTCGCGGGCCATGATGTTGCGGGTCATGTGCCAGAAGTTCTGCGCCACCCGCTCCGGCCCGACATAGGCGAATTTCTGCTCCGGGAAGTCGACGGAGGTCACCACCGCCTTGACGCCGGGCAGCGCCGCGGCCTTCGAGACATCGATGGCGCGAATGCGGGCATGGGCGTGCGGCGAGCGCAGGATGCACCCGGTCAGCATGCCGGGCATGGACAAATCGGCGCCGTATTGCGCCCGCCCCGTCACCTTCGGGACGCCATCCGGCCGTACCGGGCGGGTTCCGATCCACTTGAACTGGGGCGTGGCTTCGTTCATGGCCGATCTCGCTGATTGCGGTGATAGAGGCCGCAACGGTCGCGCGGACGCCCGCGAAATGCAAGCTCTCCAGCGCAGAGCAGCCGCCACGGCGCCGCGCTGGACCGGCAGGCGCGGCTGCATTAGCGTCCAGCCTCGCCCGCCCGGTCAGCAGACGCGAAAGGCACGACATGCCGCAATACGCAGCCCCATCGACCACCGAGGAGGCCGTCCGCATCCTGGCGGCGGCCACAGGCATCGCCAAGGTCCTGTCGGGCGGCACAGACCTCCTGGTGCAGCTCCGCTCCGGCCGCATCAAGCCGGACCTGATCGTCGACACCAAGAGGATCGCCGGCCTTTCGCAGATCAGCGAGCGGGACGGGGGGTTTGTCATCGGCGCCGCGACGCCCGGCGCCATCATCGGCGAGCACGCGGCGCTCAAGAGGGCCTGGCCCGGCATCGTCGAGGCCGCCAACCTCATCGGCTCGACGCAAATTCAGGGCCGCGCCTCGCTCGCCGGCAATCTCTGCAACGCTTCGCCCGCCGCCGACAGCGTGCCGGCGCTGATCGCCGCTCGCGCCACCTGCATCGTGGCCGGCCCCAAGGGCGAGCGCGAGGCTCCGGTCGAGACCATCGTGACGGCGCCGGGGCGCACCTCGCTCTCCCGCGACGAGTTCATTATCGCCTTCAAGCTGCCGAAGCGGTCGCCCGGCGCAGCTGACGCCTATCTGCGGTTCATTCCGCGCACCGAGATGGATATCGCCGTGGTGTCGGCGGGCATCGACGTCACCCTCGACACGGGCGGCACCTGCACGGGCGCCATGGTCGTGCTCGGCGCCGTGGCGCCGACCGCCGTCATCGTGCCCGAGGCCGCCAAGGCGCTCGTCGGACATCGTCTCGACGAGGCAACGCTCGCAGCGCTCGACAAGGCGGCGCGCGGCGCCTGCCGGCCGATCGACGACAAGCGCGGGACGATCGCCTATCGCACCAAGGTGGCGGGCGTCCTGGCGCGCCGCGCCGCGGCCATCGCGTTCGAGCGGGCCGGCAAGCGCCGATGACGATTGATCATGTCGTGTTGAGCAAGAAACGTTGTTGAGGAAGCGTCGATGAAGAAGCACCACGTCTCGACCACCATCAATGGTGTGACGACCGAGTTCCTGTGCGAGCCGCAGCTGACGCTGCTCGACGTGCTGCGCGACGAGCTGCACATGACGGGCAGCAAGGAAGGCTGCGCGTCAGGCGATTGCGGCGCCTGCAGCGTCACCGTCGACGGGCGCCTCGTCTGCTCCTGCCTGATGCTGGCGGTTGAGGCCGACGGCCACGCCATCGAGACCGTCGAAGGCCTGGCGCAGGGCGGCGAGCTGCATCCGCTGCAGCGAAAATTCCTCGAGCATGCGGCGCTGCAATGCGGCTTCTGCACGCCGGGCTTCCTGGTGGCCGCCAAGGCGTTACTGGCGCAAAATCCCGACCCGAGCGAGGAAGAGACGCGCTATTGGCTCGCCGGCAATCTCTGCCGCTGCACCGGCTACGACAAGATCATCCACGCCGTCCTCGACGCGGCGGCCGAAATGCGGGCGAAGTGAGCGGCGGGCGGCCACGCGCGCGAATGCTGCGCGTGACCCCGCCTTGTGCCCGCTTCAGCGAAAGTCAGCCGGATCGGCGGCGACGCCGCGATCGCAGGCTTCGATGTAGGCCCAGCTGTCCGGCCGGGAGCCGTCAACATCCGTGAAGCCGTACGTGGAGGCTAGCTGGCCCACGCTGACGGATTTCTGGTTCCATCGCGCCCGCCCAGGATCGGCCGCCAGTGCCGCGACCCCGCGCCCGACATAACGGGGCGTTTCCGATACGGCGAAGCCGGCCGGTGCGGTGGGTCCGTCGCGCTGCGGCGTCAGCGCGTCACGCCAGTTGGCTTCCGTCACGCGGTAGGCCTCGAGCATCATCTCGGACCGGAGCCATCCCGGGGTGATGGCCACAGCCGTTCCGCCGCATGGCGCGAGCTCATGTCCCTGCGAAAAGGCCAGGCGGTTCACCGCCGCCTTCGCCAGATCGTAGAACACCGAGAGCCGGTAGTGCGCAGCGTTGTAGTCGACCGTGCCGTCCGTCACCTCCACCAGAAGGCCGCCCGGCCGTTCGACCAGAAGCGGGAGCAGGTGGTGCGAGGTGATGAGATGGGTATCGATCGCGAGCCGCAGGATGCGCAGCCCCTTGTCGAGGTCGAGCTTCCAGATGGGCCTGTTCCACTCGGCCGGGCCGCCCTTGAGGCGTTCAGCGCCCCAGATGTCGTTGACGAGCACATCGAGGCGGCCGTGATCCTTGCGGAGACGGGCCGCCAGATCGCGGACCTGGTGGGCGTCGAGGTGATCGACAGCAAGGGCGACGCCCACGCCGCCCAGACTTGAAACGAGCTCGGCCGTCTGCTCGATGGTCTCCGGCCGGTCGTACTCGGATCTTGCCTGACGCGTGCTCCGCCCGGTGCAAACGACCGTAGCCCCGGCTTCACCCAGGGCGGCGGCGATACCCCGGCCCGCGCCGCGGGTTGCTCCGGCCACGACGGCCACACGCCCGCGCAACGCATCTGGATTTGGTGACCACGTCATGGCACAGTCTTCTCACTCGAGCATGCGGCCGAGATGCGGGCGAAGTGAGCGGCGGGCGGCAAGCTGGTGCCTCGAGGGAGCCTCGGCCGCCTCAACCGATCACGCCTTGGTCGCGGAATTTCTGAAGATCGTCGGCCCCGTATCCCGCTGCATTCAGTATTTCTTCGGTGTGCTGACCGATGGTCGGAGCACGTTTGGCCTTCTTCTTGTCTTCTCCCTCGATCCAGAAGGGGCTCGAGACCGTCAGCACCGGGCCGTCTTCCGTCGGCACGAGGGCGCCGTTGATCTTCGCCTGCTCATCGTTGGGAACGTCGGCGACGGCCGCCACGGCACCGAACACCACCCCGTGCGCGTCAAGAATGTTGCCCCATTCAGCGGCGGTCCTGGTCGCGAAGATCTGGTCCAGCGCGGCGGTGATCGCTTGCGCGTGCTGCTTGCGGTCCCCGACCGACTGGAAGCGCGGATCGTCCATCAAGGGCGACTGGAGCGCCTTGCGGAACACATCCCAGCGCGCGTCATTGTGCACGATGGAGAGCACCAGCCAGCGGCCATCGCTGCAGCGATAGCTGTTGCGCCACGGCATGGGATGCTTCTCGCGCTCCGGCATCCGCTCGACCTCTTCGCCGACGATCGCGGCCTGTATGGAACAGGCGTTGGCCCAGATGCCGTTCATCAGCAGCGAGGACCCGACATGGCTGCCCTTGCCGGTGCGCTCGCGTTTGTAGAGCGCGGTAACGATGGCCGCGTAGAAGCCCATGGCCGAGGGATGATCGCCCATGCCGGGCGGTGAGCGGACCGGCGGCGCGTCGCCGGCGCGCACGATATCCATGAGGCCGGCACGGGCCCACCACACGGTGGCGTCAAAGCCCGGCTTGTCAGCGTCGGGGCCGGTCTCGCCGAAGCCGGTGAAGGACGCGTAGATCAGCCGATGATTGAGCGGTGCGATGTCGTCGTAGGTGAGACGCAATCTCCTGCGCACCTTCGGTGGGAAGTTCGTGATGAACACGTCCGCGTCGGCCGTGAGCCTGTAGAGAATATCCAGTCCTGTCTTGGACGCGAGGTTGAGCGCCAGACTCTTTTTGTTGCGGGAATCAATGAGCCAGTTGGGATTCTCTCCCGAGAGCTGAACATTCGGCGGCTGGCCGCGGTTGCGGTAAGGGTCCCCGGTGAGGGGCTCGATCTTGATCACGTCCGCGCCGAAGTCGGACAACACGGTTGCGGCGGCCGGGGCAGCGATGTAGCTCGCGCAGTCGATGACTTTCAAGTTCTCGAACAGTCGTGTGGACACGCCGGTTTCCTTCTTGAAGACGATTTCGCGGCACTCGATAAGATATTGCGAGACGGCTTCCGATAGAGGGTCTTCAAAGCGACCTTCCTTGGCATGGGGCGACGGCGCGGTACACAGGGACTGGACGAGGTCGCCTAGAGCCTGGATTGGAGGTGCCGGTTATCGTCCAGAGGCCCTCCACGTCACGAAAATGTCGTCGCGCCAGCGCTAAGCAGGCCGTCTCTCGGGAGTTTGCCAGCCAATTGGGGACCACATGACGCGACGCCTGCGTGTCCTTCTCGCGCGTGCCTTGCACCGACTCGTCTTGCACCGACTCGTCCTGCACCGACTTGCTTTGCGCCTGCGCAGCCTTGCCGCCGGCGCGGCAGCACTCGCTCTCGCCTGGCCAGCCCTGGCGCAACAGGAATTTCCGGCGACGCTCGTGGGGCACGCGGTGCTGCCGGCGCAGTCGTTCATCGAGGCGCCGGCGGATGCGCCGGAGGATCTGAAGACGGCGGGAAAGTACACCACCGGAAAACGCGTCGAGGCGCCGGGCAGCGTCATGGGCAAGTCGGCCGAGCGGCCGACCGGCGTTGCGTTGCCGTTCAAGGGCCAGCCGCAGCAAGGCCACTCCGGCATCAAGACGATGCCCGACGGCAGCTTCTGGATCATTACCGACAACGGCTTCGGCTCGCGGGCCAACAGCATGGATTCCATGTTGTACCTCAACCGCTACAGTATCGACTGGGAGAAGGGCACGTTCGAGAGGCTGGAAACGGTCTTCGTGCACGACCCCGACAAGAAAGTGCCGTTCCGCATCACGCACGAGGGCACGGGCAAGCGCTATCTCACGGGGTCGGATTTCGACGTCGAGGGGTTCCAGATCATCGGCGACCACTTCTGGATCGGCGACGAGTTCGGGCCCTACATCGTCAAGGCCGACAGGACGGGCCGGGTGCTCGCCGTGTTCGAGACGCTCGCCAACGGCAAGCCGGTACGCTCCCCCGACCACTCGGCGGTGGCGTCGCCGGCCGCGCCCGGCCAAAGCTACACCAACGTCAACCTCCGGCGCTCGAAGGGCTTCGAAGGCTTCGCCGCCTCCAAGGACGGCAAGTTCATCTATGGCCTGCTCGAGGGGCCGCTGTGGGACGCCGACAAGAAGGACTGGGAGAAGGTCGAGGGGCGCGAGGCGGCGCGCATCCTCGAATTCGACGTGGCGAGCGAAAAATTCACCGGGCGCTTCTGGCATTTCGTGTTCGAGCAGAATGGCAACGCCATCGGCGATTTCAACATGCTTGACGCGACGACCGGCCTCGTCATCGAGCGCGACAACGGCGAGGGCACGCCCGACAAGGCCTGCCCGGCGGGACAGCGCGGACCAACATGCTTCCATGACCTTGCGAAGTTCAAGCGCATCTACAAGATCGAGCTTTCCGACGCCATGCCGGCAATGCCGCGCGCAAGATCGCCTATGTCGACCTGATGAACATCAAAGACCCGGCGAAGAAAGCACGCAAGCCGCTCAACGAGGGCGTGCTCACCTTTCCGTTCTTCACCATCGAGAACGTCGACGTCGTCGACGAACGCCACATCGTGGTCGGCAACGACAACAACCTGCCGTTCTCGTCGAGCCGCGAGCCCGACAAGGCCGACGACAACGAGCTCGTGCTGCTCGAGGTGGCGGATTTCCTGAGAGCGAAGTAGCGGTCGTTGTGCGGACGATCATGCTAGGCCGGTGGCCTTGCGCTGCCTCGTCGCTGCCTGTCTCACTATCCCCGGTGCGTAGCTATCTGCCATAAATTGCCCCAGGGATCCCGCACGGTTGCCCGTCTGTCGCCGTAGGGCATGTCCGAGGGGCTCTCGATGGATGCGGCTCCGGCGGTCATCGCACGCCCATAGGCCTCGTCCGCATTTTCAAGATAGACGTAGAGAAAGGCCGGCATTGTCTCGCGCTCGCCGCCGCCATCGCTGATCATCACGATGGAGTCGCCAATCTTGATCTCCGTGGGCGCTCCGGCTCGGGCCGCACCCTCGCCGCCGAAAACTGCTTTCAGGAACCCCACCAGACCGGCGACGTCCTCGGTCACGATTCTCGGCGTGACGGTGCGCCAGCCGTCTGGCTTGAACTTGCTCATATGTCCGCCTTCTGGGCCAACGCGGGGCGACAACATCATAGCACAGCCGAGAGCAAGATTTCGCGCTCTGGCTTAGATGTGGCGCGCCAGCGTTGATGAAACTGAT
Source organism: uncultured Alphaproteobacteria bacterium (assembly GCA_963812775.1). Classification (GTDB taxonomy): domain Bacteria; phylum Pseudomonadota; class Alphaproteobacteria; order Rhizobiales; family Beijerinckiaceae; genus CAWEWH01. Next base: position 1,049,725 of record CAWEWH010000005.1, on the reverse strand, counting down.
AACTACGTCTCCACCGGGACACTATGAAGCCCTATCCTTTAGGCGGCGAATACCGCCGCGTGTGTCCGAGACTTGCCAACGCTGCTACGACTGATTGCTTCCTAGGCCACGCGCGGGAACAGGTTGATCCGTCCGGAGGACAAGGTGTGGTGAATGCGAAGAGCAACGTGCCGCCAAGCATATTCTCCCAACTCTTGCGGGAGGCTCAGCGAGCCGCCTGTAGGCGGCTAGAAGCAGAGGACCTTTTTCAGACGGTCTGGCTTGCGGCGGTTGAGGCCGGCAGGGAGGACCTCTCCCGTGCGGCCAATCGCCAGTGGTTCGTCGGTGCACTTCGCAGGCGCGCCCTGTTCGATGCGCGTACCGCCGTTCGCAGGCGGACACGCGAGCAGCGCGCCGCCTTGATCGACGCGCACGCCGGCCAGAGTGCAGAGGTCCCGGTGTGGTTCGTGGAACGGCTTCCGCCAAAGCTCCGCACCACGGCGCTGCTGGTTCTGACAGGCCACAGCAAGCCTGAGATTCTTTGGCTGCTGCGGATCAATGAGCCTGCCTTGCGTCAGCGCATCGCCGATATTCGGCGCCGTTGGCGGGCCGAGGGCGGCGCCTCGCTCGACGGCGTATCCGGGCTCAGGGGCCCGTTCAATTTCGGCGTCATTCGGCGCGCGCTTCTGCCGCCGGCCCGGAGCCCGGGGGTTGTCCTCGCCAGCCACGATGCCGACGGGCACCTTTTTGTCGTAAGCACCTCACGAAAGCCGGAGGTCCGGCAACTGGGTAGCGGCTCGAAACACTCTAAGGAGTAGACCCATGTTCGCCAAATGCCGGCTAGGTGCCGTCTGCTACTATGTCAACAACGTCGGCCGTACCCAGGCGTTCTACCGAGACGTGCTTGGCCTGGCGGTTCAGCGGATGGACGACGACGGCCACGGCAATCCGTGGCTGATGGCCAAGACGGCCAACGGCGTGGAATTGATTTTCATCAAGCGCAGTCGCGGCCGGGCAACACGCCGATTGTCACGTTTGAGATAGCGGAGGGCGGCATCGACGACATGGTCTCGGAGCTGGCGGCCAAGGGCGTCACGATCGTGACGCCGGTCAGTCACGCGCCGGGCGGATGGTCGGCGGAAATCAAGGACGCGGAGGGGCATGTCCTTTCCATGTACCAGTCAGCGGACAAGCCGCGGAAACGGTGACCAGCGCGCACCGGTCGCGCCGGGCGCGAGGTGGCGGATTTTCTGAGAGCGAAATAGCGGGCGTCGTGCGGGCGATCATGCCGGGCGCCGCCGCCCGCAGGCCCTCAGCGAGCCGGGGGAAAGGCACCGCCCGATCGATTCTGAAGGATGGCGTGCATCGGAAAGTCAATGGCGTTGGGCCAGCGCGTCTCGTGAACCCAGCGAGATCGACCCATCCCCCACAACACCAGATTCTCAGCAAGGCCGCTCTGATAAATGAGATTGGGTACGAAATTCGAGTGTGACCTTGGCGTGATGCCCCACGTAGTCGAGGCCTTGCTCAATCATGCGACGCGCAGCAGCGGCCGCACCTGCCAAACCGACCTGCTTGACCACGCCGATCGTATTCCCGAAGCTCCCTAGCAGGGCGCAATATCCTCCGTTTCGTCACCGAGGGATGGGAGCATAAGAGCATGCGGCCACTGGAATTTGGATGGTTCCTGCCGACCTCTGGGGATACGACGGCTTACGCGGACCGCAGCAAGTCCACACCAGCGTCGCTCGATATGTTCGATCGAGTGGTGAAGGCGGCCGAGGCCGCCGGCTTCGAGTACATGCTGGTGCCCGTGGCCGCCGTATGCTGGGATGCTTACATCGCCAGCGCCATCATGATCGGCCGCTCGAAGTCTATCCGCATGCTAGTTGCCGCGCGGCCGGGCTACGTCAATCCCGTGCTACTCGCGAAGATGATCGCGACCTTCGATCAGCTCTCCGGCGGGCGCGTTGCCGTCAACTTGATCGCCGGACAAAGCGATCCGGAGGCCCTTGCCGAGGGCATCCGCTGGAGCAAGGAACAGCGCTACGAGTTGATGGACGAGGAGGTCGAGATTCTCAAGACGCTGTGGACGGCGAAGGGCGCCGTGGATTTCGCGGGGCGCTTTCACACGTTGCGCGGGGCCCGCATCTCACCCGCACCGCTGCAGCAGCCGTATCCGCGGTTCTATCTCGGTGGTGGGTCGCGGCAGGCATGGGAAATCTCTGCGAAGCATGCCGACGTGCACCTGTTCTGGGGCGACACCTGCGAGCGGATCGCTGCTAACATGCGGGACATCCGTGCGCTGGCGCGCCGGCACGGCCGGCATGACTCCATAGGCTTCGGCATGCGCCTGCAGATCGTCTGCCGAGAAACAGAGCGCGAGGCTTGGGACGCTGCCAACGAGCTGGTACGTGACGTGACCGAGGCGCAGACGCGCTTCATCAAGACACATTTCGCCAGCTCGGTCGCCAATCAACGCGTGCAGGAATTGGCAGACACACACGGTGAGCTGATAGCGCCGCATCTGTGGACCGGTATCACCAGGGTGCGGCCCGGGGCGGGCATCGCCATTGTCGGGAATCCCTGGCAGTGCGCCGACACGCTGCAACAGTTCATCGACCTGGGCTGCCATTCGTTCTGTCTGTCGGGATATCTGCACGACGCCGAGGCCGAGCGATTTGCACGGTTGGTACGGCCACTCTTGATGGAGCGAAATGAAGCGCGCATGCGGGCCTCCTCTGGCATCGCGACCACCGCTCAACTCAGATAGCGCGGCGATCTGCGAAGCAAAGCAGCCGCCGGGGGGTAGCCGCCCCGAGCAAAGGCCCAAAGGAGCGACGCTAAACACCTCCTTGCTCGGAAGCCTCGTAGCTCAGGATGGCCCCCACAATGCCGGCGAGGGCGATCATCGTCAGTACCGCGATGAACCCGCCCAGCGCGAAGGCGATAGCCCCGCCTGCTACGCCTGCGCTGCCGCCGAGAAACGTGCAAGCATTGATAACGCCCGAACCCTGTCCCGCTTGTGCGGGCGGAAGGGCCGACAATGCCATCCGTGGTGCCGATGCGTAGGGCACGGCGAGCCCGGCACCCATGACGAACAATCCGGCCTCCAAGATGAGCATATCATCCCGAGCGATGGCGACGTTCATGATGGCACTGGCGGTGCCGATCAGCGCCATACCGATCGTCATGGCAGTACGTACACCAACGCGCGCCACCATAGTGGAAGAGTAGATCGCAAGTGTGAGCAGCGAAGCGCCCAGCGGCAGCAATGAGGCACCCGCCTGAAGCGGGCTGAGACCAAGCCCTTCCGGGCGCTGTGCATACACATTGTAGTAGAGCAGAAGGCTCATGATGCTGAACATCGACAGTGAGCCGATTGCGATGCCCACTACGAAGGAACGCCGCGTGAAGAAGCTCAGATCGACGAGCGGAGCTTCGGCACGCATCTCGACATAAAGCAGCAACCTGAACGCGGCCGCAGCGAGCGCGAACCATCCGATCGCGGGAAGCGGCCCTTTGCCGACCTGCGCCACAGCATTAAGGCCGAAGACCAGCAACACCATTACCGCTGCGAGGAGAATGAAGCCACTCCAATCCACGCGCCGGCCTTGCGTAGCTTCGGCGCGCTTGTTCTTTCCGAAGGCCATGCCGGTGATCGCAATCACCATCAGCAGAGCGTTGAGCCAAAAGATGACACGCCAGCCGATGAAGTGGGTGACAGCCCCACCCAGTAGCGGCCCGATACTGAAGCCGACCATCAGGAACCCAGTCCAGGCGCCGATCGCGCCCGCCCTACGCTCCGGCGCCGCGCTGGCGTTCACCTCAGCAAGGGTGCAGGGCACGGCCAACGCTGCCGCCAAGCCCTGCAACGTTCGTCCCGCGAGCAGCGCAGCCTGCGAGTCGGCTATAGCTAAGATTGAGGACGCTACGCCGAACAAGGCCAATCCAACGATAGATGCCAGCCGCCCGCCGAAACGGTCCGCCGCCTCGCCACCCAGCACGATGCAGGCCGCAGAGGTGACCAGATAAGCGTTGACGACCCATTGCACACCGGAGGGGCTGAGGGAAAACTCGGTCTGCATCGTGGGCAAAGCGGCCATGATTGCCGTGCCATTTGCCCCGATGGCCAGCATCGCCAGACACGAAGACCAAAGAACCGCGGAAAGCACGCGCGCCCGCCATCACCTGCAGTTTGTTTTCCTTGCTTACCCCATTCACCCCCGGAACGGGGACATCAGGGCGTCTGAGTTACCATCGCCCACTCACTTCCTTACCGCCCCGGGGGGGTGGCGGTTGCATCCTCGGCCTAATGGCGGTCTCCACCCCTCCCCGCGATCGCAGCTAGCCAGTTGTGTGCGCACCGATCAATCACGCGGGCTCGGCGTGCAGAGTTCGACGAGGATACCGTTTATATCCCTCATATAGCCAACGGTCTGACCCCACGGCTTGGCCTCGGGCTCCTTGACGACCGTCGCCCCGGCGGCAAGGGCTCGCGCCCAGTCGGCATTCAAGTTGCGCGTCACAAACGCGATCTGCGCGGCGATGGGATCTGCACTTGGCCGGTTTGGACGCGTGCCGAGCGCGCCCAGCAGGGCAGCATCTTTCAGAAAATCCTCGCCCACGAACGCCAGCAGCGTGTCCCCTGTTTCAAGCTCGGCATAGCCTGAACTTGGATGCAGATAACGCAGCTTGAGACCGAACGCCGCCTCATAGAACCGCACTGTCGCCGGAACGTCCCGAACAAAAATCCCGTGTATCTGAACCGCAAAGCTTCCACTGCCTTGGTCTCCTGTGCTTGCGCGGGGTTCGGCAGCTGAGCGATTGACGACAGGCAGATGCCGAACGCCAGCGGCAGCATGAGCCAGCGGGACATGTTGCGAACCCTTCATGTCGAGTGCGCGAGCATCGTATCGGCGACCTCCTTCCCGTTCTTGTCGAAAGCGGACATGTGTCGGCGCAAAACAAAAGGCGAGCATCCCGCGAGGCGGGCGAATTCCCGCGTCATATGTGCCTGGTCGGTGTAGCCGCGATCCCAGGCAATTTGCGCAAGTGGGCAGCTGGTCCGCGTGACCAGCCGCATCGCCTGCCGGAAGCGAACAACGCGGGCGTATTCCTTTGGCGAGAAGCCCGTTGCCGCGACAAGCGCACGGCGCAGGTGCCTGTCGGAGCAATTGAGCCGCCGCGACACCTCGCTGATTGGCATCCGCCCGCTGGAATTCTGGATCAAGCGGAGCGCCTGGGGACCGACCCCGTCGTCGCCGGCCCGTACGCCTTCGGGCAGCACCCGTTGCAAGAAAGCAGCCAGCACCTCGATGGTGCGCTGGGACGACTTGGCCGGACCATCCAGAAAATCTGAAAGCTCCGCGTCCATCGGCGCCTGGCTGAGCCTTCTGTCAAATATATCCTCGCTGCTTCGATGGGACAGCCACGGCGCAATTCCTGGCTTTAGCCGTGCGCCAATATAGAAGGCCTCAGGCGCGAGCCTCACCGACGTGAGGCGGCCCTGCGGACCGCGCACCATGCTTTGCCGCAAGTCACCGTGTAAGTAGATCAGATCGGCGTCGGCGTCGGGTGGCACCAGCTCGGCAGCCGGCTCGACATCAGCCTCACATCTGACAGTCCAAAAGAAGGCGACGACCGCGCGGAGCTGCGGTGGCGGCGCAAAGCATTCCAGCTTTGGTGCGTTGCCCGCGGATATCCAATACGGCGTATCAGACGCTCGAACCCGCTGTGGCGAGCCAACATCGTGGGTGGTTGAGCGGTTCATGACGGCTCGGCGAGGCGCACGTGCCACTGCGGCTTAGTGCAAGATTTCGCTCTGGCGTAGTATTGGCGCGCCCGAAAGGATTCGAACCTCTGACCCCCAAATTCGTAGTCTGGTGCTCTATCCAGCTGAGCTACGGGCGCATCCCGCGGCAGGAGCGCGAGATCACGGCCCTCCCACAGGTCGCGGTGACTTAACGTTCCCGAGGGCCATTTGCAACCCTGGCAGGCCGACGACTGAGGCTGGATCAACCGGTGTGTCCCCGGTCCTCGAGCCTGCGTCCTCTGTGCTCTGCCGCCCGTCGCCCGTCGCGCGGCCGGTCCGGAATGAACAATTCGAAGGTCGAGCCGAGCTCGGTGTCGGCAAGGACGATGTGGCCACCATGCTGCTGCACGAGCTCGGCCGCAATGGCGAGGCCGAGGCCGCTGCCGCCGGGCCGCGTCGAGCCGTGGAAGGCGTCGAACAGTCGCTCGCGGATGGCGGCCGGCACGCCGGGACCATTGTCGGCGACCGTGACCGCAACACCGGCGCCATCGTGACGGGCACGCACCGAAAGCTGGGGCGCGCCTTCGCTCGCGCCCGCCTGGACAAGCGCCTGGGCGGCGTTGCGCAACAGGTTGCTGAGGATGCGCGACAATTGCTCCGGGTCGGCGTCGATCCTGAGATCGGGCGGCATGTCGGTGGTGAAGACGATGCGATCGTCGACGGTGACACCGGCGAGATCGGCCGCGTCGGCGACGATCGGCTTGAGCAGCACCGGCATGCGCCTGGGGGCCGGCTCGACGGCGCGGCCGTAGGCCAGCGTCGCCTGGCAGAAATCGATGGCGCGCCCCAGGGTGGCGATCAGCTTGGGGGCAAAACGCTGGGCGGTCGGATCGGCGAGGCCGGAGAGGCGGTCCGAGAAGAGCTGGGCCGTGGCCAGCATGTTGCGCAGATCGTGATTGATCTTGGAGACCGCGAGGCCGAGGGCGGCGAGATGCTTCTTCTGCCTGAACTCGGTGGCGAGCGTCATCTCCATGCGCGCCAGCGCCCGCTCGACGGAGCCGATCTCGTCGGTGCGGGCCGAAGGTGTGATGACCCGGCTCGCATCCTCCGGGTCGGTCTCGAAATGCATGACGTTGTCGGCGATCACCCGCACCGGCCGCACGATGAGCACGTTGAGCGCGAAGAAGACCAGCGCCGCGGTGATGGCGGAGATGAGCAGCGACAGGACAAGGATGTTGCGCGAGAACGTCAGCATGGCGTCGCGCAGCGGCTTGCTGGCGACGATCATCTCCACCTCGTCCGCCCCGCCCATGCCGCGGCCGACAATGCGCAGAGGCTCGGCGCTCACGTTGGTGAGATCCATGAAGGCGTCGGCGATGAGGGCGAGCCAATGCGGGTCACGCAAGTCGACGGTGCGCGACACGGAGGGCGGCGTGCCCGAGGCCGAGATCAGCCGGTGCTGGCCGCCGATGCGCGTCGCCACCGCGATGACCCCGACCTCGCCCAGGAGCCTGGCCTCGAAGCCCGACGGGAAGCCGCCTTCCGGCACCGTCTCGAACACCAGAGCCGCCACCTGCGCGGCGGCGAGGCGGTCGGTGAGCCAGCCCCTGCGGAAGTTGGCCACCGACGGGACATAGATCAGCACTTCCGACAGCATGACGAACAGGATGGTGAGGATGAGCAGGCGCGCTGATAGCCCGAAGCGCGGCCGCGGCGTGGCGTCCTGGCCGGCATCGCGGCGCGCGGCGCCAGCGGACGCTCGCGAAGATTGCTCGATGGACTCTTGGGCGGAGGGTTGGGCGGGCATGGCGAGGCGCCTGTCTAACCGAACTTGCGCAGGAAACCGACGAGGCCGCGTACCGCTGGCTTGGCGGCGCTCGGCGCAAGATACGACAAGGCGGCGCGCTTCGACACCTCCGACAGGGTCGGATAGGCGAACACGACATTGGCAAAGTCACTGACCTTGCGCTTCTCCTTCACGGCCATCACCCAGGGCAGGATGAGCTCGCCGGCATGCGGGCCGGCGATCGAAACGCCGACCACCACGCCTCTGCCGGTCGTGACCACCTTGATGTGACCGGTGACATACCGCTCCGTCTGGGCGCGGTCGTTCTCGGCAAAGGGCCAACGCAGGATGGTAATGCGCCGATGCCGCTTCCTGGCCTCGTCCTCGCTGAGGCCGACGCTGGCGATCTCCGGGTCGGTATAGGTGACGCGCGGGATGGCCGAGTTGTCGACGCGGACCGGTTGCCGGAACAGGGCGCTGCGAATGACGAGGCTGGCGTGATAGTTCGACACGTGCGTGAACTGTAAGCCGCCGTGCGGGCCGCTGATGCAATCGCCGATGGCGTAGACGCGGCGGTTCGATGTCTTGAGGCGCGCGTCGACGATGATGCCGCGCTGGTCGTGCTTGATGCCGGCCGCCCTGAGATTGAGCGCCTCGAGGGAGGGGCGCCGGCCGACCGCAACGAGGAGATGGCTGCCCTCCACCACCTCCTCGGGACGGGCCTGATCCTCGTCCTGGATTGTTTCACCGCCGGCATCGAGGACGACGCGGATGCCGGCGCCCATCAACTCGACCCGCACGATCCTGACGCCCTGGTGGATCACGACACCGTCGCGCTCCAACGCGAGGCGCGCCACCTCGGCCATTTCCGGATCCTCGCGGCCGAGCAGCCGGGCGGCCTCCAGCACGACGACCTCGGAACCGAGACGCCGATAAGCTTGCGCGAGCTCGAGGCCAATAGGGCCGCCGCCGATGACGACAAGACGGCTCGGCGCCGCCTTAAGGTCGAAGATCGTCTCGTTGGTGAGGTAAGGGACGTCCTCGAGACCGTCGATCGGCGGCGCGGCGGGACGAGAGCCCACGGCAAGAACGGTCCGCCGCGCTCTTATGGTCTTGCCGCCCGCCTCGACGAGGCGGCGGCCGACGAACCTCGCCTCGGCACGGATGACCTCGACCCCCATGGCGGTGAAGCGCTCGACCGAGTCGTTCGGCGCGATGGCGGCGATGACCCCCTGCACGTGGGCGTGGACGGCGGCGAAATCGATCTTGGGCTCGCCGACCACGCCGAAGGCCTTGGCACGGCGCATGGCCTGCGCGTGGCCGGCGGCGGCGATCAGCGCCTTGGAGGGCACGCAGCCGACATTGAGGCAGTCGCCCCCCATCCGCTCGCGCTCGATGAGGACAACCGGCACCCCGAACAGCGCCGAGGCGGCCGCGACGACGAGGCCTCCGGAGCCCGCACCGATGACGCACAGATCGGGCCGAAGAACCTCAGCCACCCGTCGCTCCCCTTCTTGCGCATGATCCTATCCGAAGACCGCGCATACCTTTCGGAATCACGCGCATTATTTGGCGCATGATCTTATCCGAAAACCGCACACTTTTCGGGATCATGCGCACCATTTGGCGCATGGTCTTATCCGAAAACCGCACACACTTTTCGGGATCATGCGCACTACGCCACGGTGTCGCGGCCGTCGAGCCCTTGGAAGCGGCGGCCGCCGAAACGGCGGACGGCGACCGGGACGAGGGCGATGACGCCAAGCGCCACGAACAGGATGAGAAGCTCGCGGGTCAGCAGGGCGTCGGCGCTGAACGCCATCTTGCAGCGGGTGCCGCCGCCCGCGAGACATGTCTCATAGGCTGCCCGCTGCGCCGCCACCAGGCTGTCGAGGCTGGCGCCGGCGACCGCGAAGGCGGCCGTGCCCGGCAGGATGCCGACCAGGGTGGTCAACGCGTAAACGCGAAACGGAACGCCCACCAGAGACGGCGCCAAATTGACCAGCCAGAACGGAAACAGCGGCACCAGGCGCAGGAACAGGAGATACGATACGGCATCCTTGCGAAAGCCATGCGACAGCCGCGCCAGCGCCGGCCCTGCCCGGTTCCCCAGGAAGGTGCCGAGCGACGTGCGGGCGACAAGAAAGACGCAGCAGGCGCCAAGCGTTGCCGCCACCAAGGCCACGATACCGCCGACCAGCCAACCGAACAGGAAGCCGCCCAGCACCGTCAGCACGAGCCCGCCGGGCAGCGACAGGGCGACGACCAAGACATAGACAAGGGCATAAGCGGCAAGCGCCATGGCCCAGTGGTCGGCCACGAAACCCTTGAGCGCCGCGCGCTGGGCGACGACCGTTTCCAAGGACAGGTACCGGTGCAGGCCGAACGCAAAGGCGAGCAGCATTGCCAGGACGAGCACGATGAGCGGCCAATAGCGCAGGGCCTGCGGTCCGGTCTTGAGCTTTTCGGGTGTCTGGGTGGCCACCAGCTGCCTGTGGGGTGGATGCGCTCGCACTCGTCCGGCGGAGATCGCGCCCGGCTTCGAGAGAATAGAGGTTGGCGAGGCAAAGCCGAAGCCATCTTCACTGCCTCGTGAAACGGGGTGAAACGCGCCTTGAAGCCCTCACAAAGTCCTTGGTTGCATTGACTTTCGGGATGCTATCCGCCATAAGCCGCTCGGGTTGGCCGGCGCTCCGAGGAGCGCCGCTTTCCGTTTGGAAAGGCCCTTTTGATTGCGGTTCGCGTGAACCGCGGCCTTGAGCGCGGGTCGACGGCCCTCAGCTCGACCGTACCGGAGACGAAGCCCGTGAAGAGGACCTATCAACCGAGCAAGCTCGTGCGCAAACGGCGCCATGGCTATCGCGCCCGCATGGCCACCAAGGGTGGCCGCAAGGTGATCGCTGCCCGCCGGACCCGTGGCCGCAAGCGCCTTTCCGCCTGAGCTCGATCGCCATGGCGGCGACGCGCTTGGGGCAAGATGGGATTTGGCGCAGTCGCATCCGCGCTCCACATTCGCGGCTTTGCGCATGATCCTGTCCGAAAACCGCATAGACGTTTCGGGATCATGCCCCAAGAACGGCCCACGCGCCTCCACGGTCGGCTCACGCGACGCGCCGAATTCCTCGCGGCCGGCGGCGGACGCCGCTTCCGGACCCCTCGTATGACCGTCATGGCCATTCAACGCGCAACACAGGACGGCCAGGGCGTGCGGATCGGCTTCACGGTGACGCGCAAGACCGGCCACGCGACTGAACGCAACCGTATTCGGCGCCGATTGCGGGCGGCAGCCGCAGCTGCGGCACGCGCCTGGTCGCCCGCCAACCTCGATGTCGTCGTGGTAGCGCGCCGGGAGGCGATCGGCGCGGACTTCGCGGAGTTGGTGAACGATTTGACGCGGGCGCTCGCAAGCCTCTTGCAGGGCGGCGGCAAGGCGCCACATCAGGCACGGACCCATAGCCATGAGCGCTGACAACAAGAACCTGCTGCTGGCGGTCGTGCTGTCGGTCGTCGTCCTGTTCGGCTGGCAATATTTCTTCGGCGTGCCGCAGATGCAGCGCCAGCAGGCGCAGACCCAGGCGCCGCCGGCGCAATCGCAGTCGCAGCAGCAAGCGCAGCCGCCCGCCGGCGGCGGCGTGCCGGGAGCGCCGGGGCAGCTGCAGCCGAGCGGCGAAAGCCAAGCGCAGGCGGACTTGCAGCTGACGCGCGACGCCGCCCTGAAGCGCAGTCCCCAGCGCGTCGTCATCGACACGCCGGCGATCTTCGGCTCGGTCGCCCTCAAGGGCGGGCGCATCGATGACATCGCATTGAAGCGCTACAAGGAGACGGTCGATCCGAAGAGTCCCAACATCGTTCTGTTCTCGCCGCCGGGCGGGCCGCATCCCTACTATGCGGATTTCGGCTGGATCGGCGGCGGCAACGGCGCGGTGACGCTGCCGGGCGCCGATACCGACTGGACCGCCGACAGCGACCGGCTGTCGGTCGAAAAACCGGTGACGCTCAGCTGGAACAACGGCCAGGGCCTCACCTTCAAGCGCACCATCGTGGTCGACGCCAACGCCATGTTCACGGTGAAGCAGTCGGTCGAGAACCAAAGCGGGCAAGCCGTTTCGCTCGCTCCCTTCGCGCTCGTCGCACGGCACGGCAAGCCGACGACGCTGGGATATATCATCCTGCACGAAGGCCCGATCGGCTTCATGAACGAGAAGCTGCAGGAGCCAGGCTACGACGACCTCACCAAGAGCCCGGTCCTCTACGGGACCGTGCGCGGCCAGGTGTTCAAGGACGTGGTCGGCGGCTTTCTCGGCATCACCGACAAATACTGGGCCTCCGCCATCGTGCCGGACCAGGCTGCGCCGTACGAGGGGCGCTTCAGCGTGACCGGGACGGCGACACCCATCTATCAAAGCGACGCCAAGGGATCGCCGGTCAGCGTCCAGCCGGGCCAGAGCGCCGAGGCGACGATGCGGCTGTTCGCCGGCGCCAAGGAGGTGGCTGCGATTGACGGCTATGCTGCCTCGCTCGGCATCAAGCGCTTCGATCTGATGATCGACTGGGGCTGGTTTCCCTACATCACCAAGCCGCTGTTCAGCCTGCTCGATTTCTTCTTCAAGTTGTTCGGCAATTTCGGCTTCGCCATCCTGGCCGTCACCGTCCTCGTGAAGCTCGCCTTCTTCCCGCTCGCCAGCAAATCCTACACCTCGATGGCCAAGATGAAGGCGGTGCAGCCGGAGATGATGGCCATCCGCGACCGCTACGCCGACGACAAGACGAAGCAGCAGCAAGCGCTGATGGAGCTCTACAAGCGCGAGAAGATCAATCCGGTGGCGGGCTGCTGGCCGATCTTCGTCCAGATCCCGGTGTTCTTCGCGCTCTACAAGGTGCTGTTCATCACCATCGAGATGCGCCACGCGCCGTTCATCGGATGGATCAAGGATCTGGCGGCGCCAGACCCGACCAACATTTTCACGCTGTTCGGGCTGCTGCCATGGTCGCCGCCGGAACTCATGCATCTCGGCATCTGGCCCATCATCATGGGCTTCACGATGTTCCTGCAGATGAAGATGAACCCGGAGCCGACCGATCCGGTGCAGAAGACCATGTTCGCCTGGATGCCGGTCATCTTCACGTTCATGCTCGGCACCTTCCCGGCCGGGCTCGTCATCTACTGGACGTGGAACAACCTGCTCTCGATCACGCAGCAATATTTCATCATGCGCAAGAACGGCGTCAAAGTGGAGCTGTGGGACAATCTGCGGGGCCTCTTCGCCAAGAAGCCGAAGACGCAACCAGGCGAATGAAGCCTCGCCCGGCTTGAGCGCCGCGACCGCGAGGCCACACGGCCATGGCAACCGAAACGCTGGACCGATTCCACGACGCCGGCCGCCGGTTGTTCGCCGGCGAGGCACGCTTCGTCATGGCGGCCACCGCGCTGGCGCAGCTGCCGCCGGGCGGTGGGACGGAGGTTGCCTTCGCGGGCCGCTCCAATGTCGGCAAGTCGAGCCTCATCAACGCGCTCTGCGGCCGCAAGGCGCTGGCCCGGACCTCGCACACGCCGGGCCGAACGCAGGATCTCAACATCTACCATGTCGGCCCCGCTGCGGCGCTCACCGTCGTCGACATGCCGGGCTACGGCTACGCGGCGGTCGGCAAGGCGAAGGTGGCGGCGTGGACGCGCCTGATCGAGGACTACCTCAAAGGCCGTCAACAGCTTGCCCGCGTCTATCTCCTGGTCGATGCGCGCCATGGCCTCAAGGACAACGATGCCGACGTGCTGAACGGCCTCGACCGCGCCGCCGTGTCCTATCAGATCGTGCTCACCAAGGGCGACGCCGTGACGAGCGACGCCCTGGCGGGCCTCGTGCACGAGACACGGACCGCATTGGCGAGCCGCCCGGCCGCCCATCCTGAGGTGCTCGCCACCTCAAGCCGCTCGGGCCTCGGCGTGCCGGAGCTGCGGGCCGCGATCGCGCAGCTCATGCACGAGCGGGGCGGCAGCCGCAGCGGCTGAATCTGCACGGCCGTCCCGACGGAGCGCCATCCGCCCGGCCAAGGGGCCGCGCCCTATCTGCTTGATTTGGCGCACGATCTCATCCGAAAACCGCTCACACTTTTCGGCATCATGCGCTAGAACCACGCGGTCCGACCGCAGCGAGCCCCCATGTCCCGTTCCGACCTTCCCGATGCGCCCATGCGCGCCGAGATCCTGGTGCAGGCGCTGCCGCATATGCAGCGTTACGACCAGGAGATCGTGGTCATCAAGTATGGTGGGCACGCCATGGGCGATGCCGCAGCGGCGGAGGATTTCGCCGAGGACGTCGTTCTCCTGGAGCAGTCGGGCGTCAAGCCGATCGTCGTGCATGGCGGGGGGCCGCAGATCGGCAGCATGCTGCAGCGGCTCGGCATCAAGTCGGAATTCGCGGGCGGGCTACGCATCACCGACAAGGCGACGGTCGAGGTCGTCGAGATGGTGCTCGCCGGGTCCATCAACAAGGAGATCGTCGCCACCATCTCGGCTGAGGGCGGCAAGGCGGTGGGGCTGTGCGGCAAGGACGGCAACATGGTGATCGCCCGCAAGGTCGCGCGCACCGTCGCCGATCCGGGCTCCAGCATCGAGAAGGTGGTCGATCTCGGCTTCGTGGGCGAGCCCGAGAAGGTGGACCGCACGGTGCTCGACGCGGTGCTGGCAGCTGAGATCATCCCGGTGCTGGCGCCCGTCGCCATGGGCAAGAACGGCGAAACCTACAACGTCAACGCCGACACCTTCGCGGGCGCCATCGCGGGCGCCATGAAGGCCAAGCGCCTGATCCTGCTCACCGACGTGCGGGGCGTGCTCGACAAGCACAACAAGCTCATGGAACAGCTCAGTGTCGACCAATGCCGGCGGCTCATCGCCGATGGCACCATCACCGGCGGCATGATCCCAAAGGTCGAGACCTGCATCTACGCCATCGAGCGCGGCGTCGAAGGCGTCGTCATCGTCGACGGCAAGGTGCCCCACGCGGTGCTGCTCGAGCTGCTCACCGACCACGGCGCCGGCACGCTCATCAAGAGGTGACCGTGGGCGAACCTCAAATCGCGGTCAGCGACGAGCCAGCACGCGACATCTACAACGCCATCCTCAACGGCCTCGTCGCCTACAACGACGAGCAGGCCGGCGAGGGCGGCCACTGCCCCCTGACCGTCTTCGTGAAGGATGGCGAACACGTCATCGGCGGCCTCACCGGCGCCATCTATCACAAGTGGCTCTACATCGAGTTGTTCTACTTGCCGAAGGAGCGTCGCCGCGGCGGGCTTGGCACAAAGCTCATGCGCCGCGCAGAGGACGAGGCGCGCCGGCGCGGCTGCATCGGCGTGCATCTCAACACATTCAGCTTTCAGGCGCGCGGCTTCTACGAGAAGCTCGGCTACCGCCTCTACGGCACGCTCGACGACTACCCGCCGGGCGGGGCCCGACACTCGATGTTCAAACGCCTATGACCGGCGTGGACCGGGCGCCGCGTTTGACAAAGCCCAGCTTCGGTCATGTCGAGACGTGGATCTTCGACCTCGACAACACGCTCTATCCGCACGAAGCCAATCTGTGGCCGCAGGTCGACGTGCGCATCACGCTTTATCTCGGCGCGCTGTTCGGCCTCGACGGCATGTCGGCCAGGGCGCTGCAGAAGTACTATTTCCATCGCTACGGCACGACCCTCAACGGCCTGATGCGCGAGCACGGCATCGATCCGGTGGCCTACATGACGTTCGCGCACGACATCGACCTCGCGGCGCTGGCGCCCGACGAAGCGCTCGGCGAGGCCATCGCGCGCCTGCCGGGCCGCAAGCTCATCCTGACCAACGGCTCGCGCGCGCATGCCGACCGCGTCGCCACGCAGCTCGGGCTCAGGCGGCATTTCGAGGACGTGTTCGACATTGCCGATTCCGGCTATGTGCCGAAGCCGGAGCAGGCGGCCTACGACCTGTTCCTCGCCAAGCATCGAATTCGATCCGGGCCGCGCCGCCATTTTCGAGGACAGCGCCCGCAACCTCGTGGTGCCGCACGCGCTCGGCATGACGACGGTGCTGGTCCTGCCCAAGACGGAAGATCCGTTCCGCGAGGCCTTCGAGCAGGCGCCGGTGGCGGCGCCTCACATCGACTACATGACCGACGACCTGGCCGGTTTCCTCCACAACAAGCTTGGTGTGGACTGAGCAACTCCGATGCCCGCTCAGATGGCAAGTCCACAAACAAAAGGCCCGGCAAGAGGCCGAGCCTCTCGTTTGTCGGAGGGCTGAGCTACGGCCCGGCGAAGCGCCAGTTGATGCCGCCGCGAACCAGGAAGCCGTGAGTACTGATGTCAGCACCACTGCGTTGGCCGCCGAACGGGTTGTTGAAATTGAAAGCGAGGAACTCGCGGCTGCCGGCGTGGGTCGGCTGCAGCTCGTAGTACATCCCCTCGACCTTGAGCGAGACATTATTCCAGAAGGCGTATTCGATGCCACCGCCGGCAATCCAACCAGGAACGAGCGCGTCGTGCGACGAAGCGCCTGTCAGGTTCAATGGGCTAAGCGCTCCACCGCCACTTCCGACGAAGACGGTGCCGGGCACCGTGAAGAAATGATCCAGCGCGTAACTCGTCGTTACGTTGGCGAAGACGGCACCACCGGTGCCGTAGACCAGCAGCCGATCCCACGCAAAGCCAAGCCGACCGCGAACCGTGCCGAAGGAATCGATCCTGTGCGTGGCCGTGAAGGTCAGGTTGTTCGCAAATGTGGGATCGGCAAATCCGACCGGTGCTACGCTCGGGAGAAAGACATTGGCCCTGCGAGTCAAGTCCGTCGCTTGGTAGTCGGCCTCGACGCCGAACACCCAGGACCCGCCACCCCAGCCGCGAAACTGGGTGTTGTAGCCGAGCTGTCCGCCAGCCAGCCAACTCGACCCGTCACGGCCGCTAGGGTGCAGAGGCTGCTGACAAAAGAAAGTAAACGGCTGACCACCGCCGCCAAAGCAGGTGTCACTGAACCCGCCATCGGCCCAGATGCCGCCGGCGTTGGCGCCGATGTAGAAACCGGTCCAGGTGAATGCCGGTGCCATGGGCGGGGCCGGTCGCGCGAGATCGGCAGCAGACGCCAACGCGGTGAGCCCCAGGAAGGCGACCGAGCCGATCAACAGCCTGCGCATGCGTACCCCCGAGTGACGCAGTAAGCTGGCTCAACCTAAGGTAATTGCTCCGAAGAAGCTGTCGCGCCGACGCAACAGTCAATTGCGGGATCTGACTTCACCGCGGCACGCATTCGCCTTGGCCGGAAAACAAGAGGCCGGGCCTTTCGCCAGGCGGTTCGTCCCGTCGTGTCAAGCCGCGAAAAAAGGCCCGGCACAAGGCCGGGCCTCTCATCCTAAGCTAGGAGGTCGCTACGGCCCCGAGAAGCGGTAGTTGATGCCGCCGCGGACGATAAAGCCGTTGTGATCGGCAACCGTCGAGCTGATGTTCAGGAAGGGCGCGTTGTTGAAGTCGAAATTGACGAAACCTCGGTTGCCGGCATTCGACGGCTGCAGCTCGTAGTACATGCCCTCGACCTTCAGCGACCAGTTCGGCATGAACGCCCATTCGAAGCCGCCAACCGGCGATCCAGCCAGGCACGATCGAATCATGCGACGTGATCGCGCTCAGGTTTCCGGAGGCGCGACGACGCCGGGCGGAAAGAAGAACTGCTGGTCGAAGAAGTGCGAGGTCGTCACGTTGGCGAAGATGGCGCCGGCTGTGCCGTAGACCATGACGCGGTCGAAGGCGACACCGATGCGGCCGCGCGCCGTGCCGAACCAGTCGATCTCCGCGCGACCTCGATAGGTCTCTACATTCAGGATAGCAGCCGTTCCAGGGTTGACGATGAGGGCGTTCGGGTTGAACGAGTTGTGCGAGCGGGTGAGGTCCGTGCCCTGCACGTCGACCTCCGCGCCGAACACCCAATTGCGGTACTGGTAGTTGTAGCCGGCCTGAACGCCGGCCAACCAGCTCGAAGCCTCGGGGCTCCTAAAGCCCGGCCAGGCAACGGGCAATCAGGCCCCTGCGGAATGCCGTTGTCGAAACACGTCAATCCAATGTTGCCATCGGACCAGATGCCGCCGGCATTGGCGCCGATGTAGAAGCCGGTCCAGGAGAAGACAGGGGCCGCCATCACTGGCGCAGGACGATAGTCCGCAGCCGAGGCTGCTGCCGTGAGGCCGAAGAAGGCCACCGATCCGATCAAGAATTTCCGCATAGCTCTCCCCGCGGATTGCGCGATTCGCTCTAGAGATCGCCGCCGCGAATGTCTGTGGCGTCAGGGGCACAGAAGCGGCCAACAACGGGCCGGACGCGACCTGACCCCCAAAAGCAAAAGGCCCGGCGCGAGGCCGGGCCTTTGCTGCTCTGTAAGAAGATGGATCGGTTACGGCCCGGCAAAGCGATAGTTGATGCCGCCGCGGACCAGGAAGCCAGTGTGGTCGGCAAACGTCTCGCCGAAGGAGCCCAAGGGATTGAGGAAGTTGCGATCACGGAAAACCCGGTTGCCGGAATGCGACTGCTGCAGCTCGTAGTACATGCCTTCGACCTTGAGCGACCAGTTCGGCATGAAGGCCCACTCGACGCCGCCGCCGGCAATCCAGCCCGGCACGATCGAATCGTGCGAGGCGATGTTGGAGAACAAGCCGGTTACCGCGGTCGATTGGGTGGGATCAGCGAATTGAAAGTCCAGGAGATGGGAAGTCTGCACGTTGGCGAAGATGACGCCGCCCGTGCCGTACACCATGAAGCGATCCCAGGCGATGCCGATGCGACCACGCGCGGTCCCGAACCAATCAATCTCGGCCCGGCCCGTATAGGTCGCGGTAAGGGGAACTGCGGGGAAGCCAATGAGCGAGTTGAAGGTGACCTGATTGTTCGCCCGGTTGAGATCGGTGGCCTGCAGATCGACCTCGGCGCCGAACACCCAGTTGCGGTATTGATAGTTGTAGCCAACCTGACCGCCGGCGAGCCAGCTTGACGATTCGGGGCTGGTTATCAGGTTCGGGACAGTACAGAAGTTGGCTTGACCGACGATGCCACCGCCGCCGACGCAGCGATCACCGATGTCGCCCTCCGACCAGATGTAGCCAGCGTTGGCGCCGATATAGAAGCCGGTCCAAGTGAAGACGGGAGCCATGGGCGCGGGAGCCGCACGATAGTCCGCGGCCGAGGCTGCTGCCGTGAGCCCGAAGAAGGCCACCGATCCGATCAAAAACTTCCGCATAGCTCTCCCCCCATCGATTGCGCGATTCACTTCTAGAGACCGTCGCCGCGAACGTCTGTGGCGTCAGCGGCACATGAAGCGGCCAAATAACGGGCCGGACGCGCCCCCCCAAAAGCAAAAGGCCCGGCGTGAGCCGGGCCTTTCAATCCTAAAGCTAGGAGGTCTCTATGGCCCCGAGAAGCGGTAGTTGATGCCGCCACGGACGATAAAGCCATTGTGGTCGGCTTCGGTCTGCGAGACGACGCCAAAGGTCGGACCGTTGAAGTTCAAATTGGAGAACTCGCGGTTTCCGGCGTGCGACTTCTGCAGCTCGTAGTACAGGCCTTCGACCTTGAGCGACCAATTGTTGGCGAAAGCGTATTCGAGGCCACCGCCGACGACAAAGCCCGGCACGATCGAATCATGCGAGGCAATGCCCGTGAGCGTACCCGGGGGCGGAATGGCCGTCGTGCCGGGGACGAAAACGCGATCCTGGAAGTGTGAGGTCGTCACGTTGGCGAACATCACGCCGCCCGTGCCGTAGATCAGAACACGGTCCCAAGCCACGCCAATGCGGCCGCGCGCCGTGCCAAACCAATCGATCTCTGCTCTCCCCCTGTAGGTCAGGCCCGCGAAGGCAGGACCGACGAAGGGTTGATTGGTCAGGGTGACTGCCGGATTGAGCTGGTTGTTGGTGCGGCTCAGATCGGTGGCCTGAAGGTCAACCTCGGCTCCGAACACCCAATTGCGGTACTGATAATTATAGCCAACCTGAGCGCCGGCCAGCCAACTCGAGGATTCAGGGCTCGCCGTCGGGACGAGAGGAACGATGCAGTCCGTATTGCCGAACGGAACGCCATCATCCGAGCAGAATGGCCTGATGTTGCCATCGGACCAGATGCCGCCGGCATTGGCGCCAATATAGAAGCCGGTCCAAGTGAAGACGGGAGCCGCCATCACCGGAGCAGGACGATAGTCCGCAGCCGAGGCTGCTGCCGTGAGCCCGAAGAAGGCCACCGATCCGAGCAAGAACTTCCGCATGAGCAACCCCCGCGATGAATTTGTAGACTCACTCTAGCAAGGCTCCCAGAAATGTCTGTTGCTTCGATGTAACAGACAGGGGCAAAACAGCCGCACGGAGGACGCATTCCCCTTTTTTTGCCTGCATTGACAGGTGCGTCCACAGGGTCGATGTTTGGGCATTCCGAGGGGTGTCCCGGCAGGGACTGAGAGTTGGCTTCCGCCGTAACCCTTGAACCTGATCCGGGTCATGCCGGCGGAGGGACTGGAAGTTCGTGTAAGGCCCTTCTGACGACACTTTTCCCGAATCTGGCGACTTTGCCTTTCCGCATGATCTTCCGAAACCGCGCGCCGTTTCGGGATATGCGCCGGGCCTCGAACGCGCAGGAGAAGATCGATGACGATCCATGCCAAGCCCGCAACCGTCCCGGCGGCCGTGACGACCGGGCCGATCATGGGGTCACGCAAGCTCCATGCGAGCCCAGCCGGGCGGCCCGACATCACGGTTCCATTCCGCGAGGTGGCATTGGCAGAGGGCTCCGGCGAGGCGCCGGCCCGGCTCTACGACACGTCCGGACCCTATACCGACCCCGAGGCCAGGATCGATCTGGCGGCGGGCCTGCCCTCGGTGCGCGGTCCGTGGCTCGCCAGGCGGGGCTTCGCCGCCATGGCGGGGCGCAGCGTCCGGCCGGAGGACAACGGCAATATCGCGCCCGACAAATTGGTGCCGCCCTGCCCGGCCGCCCGCCAGGTCCTGGCCGGCCGGCCCGGCCAGCCCGTCACCCAGCTCGAATTCGCCCGCGCCGGCATCGTCACGGAGGAGATGCTCTACGTGGCGCACCGGGAGAATCTCGGCCGCGCCCGCGCCGCCGAAGGGGCAGCCGAGCGGCGCGCCGACGGCGAGGATTTCGGCGCCGCCATCCCTGACTTCATCACGCCGGAATTCGTGCGCGACGAGATCGCCCGGGGCCGGGCCATCATCCCGGCCAACATCAACCACCCGGAGCTCGAGCCCACTATCATCGGCCGCAACTTCCTGGTGAAGGTCAACGCCAATATCGGCAACTCGGCCGTCACCTCGACGGCCGCCGAGGAGGTCGAGAAGCTGGTGTGGGCCATCCGCTGGGGCGCCGACACGGTGATGGACCTGTCGACCGGCCGCAACATCCACAACATCCGCGGCTGGATCCTGCGCAACGCGCCGGTGCCGATCGGCACGGTGCCGATCTACCAGGCGCTTGGAAAAAGTCGACGGCGATCCGGCCAAGCTCGACTGGGAGGTGTTCAAGGATACGCTCATCGAGCAGGCCGAGCAGGGAGTGGACTATTTCACCATCCATGCCGGGGTGCGCCTCGCCTATGTGCCGCTCACCGCCAAGCGAGTCACCGGCATCGTGTCGCGCGGCGGCTCGATCATGGCGCGCTGGTGCCTGTCGCATCACAAGGAGAGCTTCCTCTACGAGCGCTTCGACGAGATTTGCGACATCATGCAGCGTTACGACGTGTCGTTCTCGCTGGGTGACGGGCTGAGACCCGGCTCCATCGCCGACGCCAACGATGCGGCGCAATTCGCGGAGCTCGAGACGCTCGGCGAATTCACGAAGATCGCCTGGCGCAAGGGCTGCCAGGTGATGATCGAAGGGCCCGGCCACGTGCCGATGCACAAGATCAAGGTCAACATGGACAAGCAGCTCGCGGTGTGCGGCGAGGCGCCGTTCTACACGCTCGGCCCGCTCACCACCGACATCGCGCCGGGCTACGACCACATCACCTCGGCCATCGGCGCGGCGATGATCGGCTGGTTCGGCACCGCCATGCTCTGCTACGTGACGCCGAAGGAGCATCTCGGGCTGCCGAACCGCGACGACGTGAAGACCGGCGTCATCACCTATCGCATCGCCGCGCACGCCGCTGACCTCGCCAAGGGGCATCCAGCCGCCAAGCTGCGCGACGACGCGCTGTCGCGGGCCCGCTTCGACTTCCGCTGGCAGGACCAGTTCAACCTGTCGCTCGATCCCGACACGGCGCGCGCCTTCCATGACGAGACGCTGCCCAAGGACGCTCACAAGGTGGCGCATTTCTGCTCCATGTGCGGGCCGAAATTCTGCTCGATGAAGATCACGCAGGATTTGCGCCAGGAGGCGCAGGCCATGAACGCTCAAGTCATGACCGAGGCCGAGGCGCAAGCCGGCATGCTGGCCAAGGCGGAGGAGTTCAAGGCCGGCGGCGGCAAGCTCTATGTCGAGGGCACGGCCAGCTGACGCGGGAGCGAGAGATGTGGAGGCCGCTCGGACTAGGCCTCGCCTGCGGCAGCCCGGCGGTGGCTGCGCTCATGACTGCATTGATGGTGGCTGCGCTCACGCAGCTTTCCACCCCGGCCGTCACACAGGAGAGCTACCAGGCGCCGCGCGGCGCTGACGGCAAGCCGGATCTCAACGGCGTGTGGCAGGCGCTCAACACCGCCAACCACGATCTCGAGGCGCATCCGGCACGCCCCGCCATGGCGCTGCGGCCGGGCCCCTCCGGAGCCGTCCCCGCCAAGGAGGTGGTGGCGCTCGGCGCCGTCGGAGCCGTGCCGGCCGGTATCGGCGTCGTCGAAGGCGGTGTCATCCCCTACAAGCCGGAAGCCTTGGCCAAGAAGCTCGACAACAGCAAGCACTGGCTCGCACGCGACCCGGAGATCAAATGCTTCCTGCCGGGCGTGCCGCGCGCCACCTACATGCCCTACCCGTTCCAGATATTCCAAAGCGAGACGGCGATCCTCTTCGCCTATGAGTATGCCGGCGCGGTTCGCAACATCCACCTCAAGGATCCCGGACCCGCGCCGGTCGATTCGTGGATGGGCCAATCGGTGGGGCGGTGGGACGGCGACACGCTGGTGATCGAGGTGACCGCGCAGAACGACCAGACGTGGTTCGACCGCGCCGGCAACCATCACTCCGACCAGCTGCGCGTCGTCGAGCGCTACACGCCGACGAGCCCCGCCACGCTGCGCTACGAGGCCGAGATCGACGATCCGCTGACATTCACGCGGCCGTGGAAGATCAGCATGACTCTTTATCGCCGCGTCGGCGAGGACGCGCAGCTGCAGCAGTTCAAATGCGTCGAGTTCGTCGAGGAGCTGATGTATGGACACCTGCGCAAGGAGCCGCTGCCATGACCCGTGTCGGGCGCATCCGCGCCGGATTGGCGATGCTTGCCGCCTGCCTCTGCGCCTTCGCGGCCGGCGCGCAGACGCAGCCCCCGCCTGATGGCGGCAGCTACAAGGCGCCGCGCACCGCCTTCGGCGATCCCGATCTACAGGGCCTATGGACCAATGCCTCGGTCACCACGCTGGAGCGGCTGCCGGCGCCACGGCGCTGGCGGTGACGCCGGAGGAAGCGGCGCGCTTCGAGGCGGCGATCAGAGCCCGGTCGCGGGCCGACAGCGCGCCGACCAACCCCAATGCCGGCCCGCCGCCCGCCGGAGCCGGCGTTGTCGGACTACAACGCCTTCTGGATCGATCTCGGCGCCAAGCTCGGCGTCGTGAAGAGCGAGATCAGGACATCGTGGATCGTCGATCCGCCGAACGGCCGCGTGCCCTATACCGACGAGGGGCGCCGGCGCATGCAAGAGGCGGCGACGGCGCAATGGCGCAATTTCGACGGGCCGGAGGTGCGCTCGCTCGGCGAGCGCTGCATCGTCGGCTACGGCTCGACCGGCGGCCCGCCGATGCTCAACGTGCTCTACAACAACAACTACCAGATCGTGCAGTCGCCGGGCTTCGTGGTCATCGTGGTGGAGATGAACCACGACGCGCGCATCGTTCGGCTCGGCGGCAACCATCTGCCGCAAGCGATCCGTCCGTGGATGGGCGACTCCATCGGCCATTGGGACGGCGACACGCTGGTGGTCGAGACCACCAACTTCAATCCCGGCCAGGGCTTCACGGCCGACATCCGGCACCGGCTCTACATCCCGCCGAGCGCCAAGGTGACGGAGCGGTTCACGCGGGTCGGCCAAGGACGAGATCCTCTACGAGTTCAAGGTCGAGGAACCGCGCACCTACACGCAACCGTGGCGCGGCGAGATCACGATGCGGGCGACCGACGGGCCCGATGTACGAGTATGCCTGCCACGAGGGCAATTACTCGCTGCCGAACATCCTGGGCGGAGCGCGCGTGCGAGGAGAAGAACGCCAAGCCAGCGACGAGATCGCCATGAAGATCACGTTGGCGATCGCGGCTTGCAATTCTCATTGTCGCCGGCGCCCTCGCCACGATGGCAGGCTCGCCCGCCAAGGCGCACCACGCCTTCGCGGCCGAGTTCGACGAGAATGCGCCGGTGCTGCTGCGCGGCAAGGTGGTCAAGATCGAGTGGATCAATCCGCACGCCTGGGTGCACATCATGGTCGAGGCCCCCGACAAGCCGCCACAGGTCTGGATGGTGGAGGGCGGCACGCCGAACACGCTGCTGCGCGCCGGCATCACCCGCGAGACGTTGAAGATCGGCACCGAGATCGTCGTGCAGAGGCTACCAGAGCAAGGACAGGCTCTGCACACCGGCCTGCAAGGCCAATGGCCGCGACCTGACGTTTCCCAACGGCCAGAAGGTGTTCATGGGCTCGAGCGGCATCGGCGCGCCGCGCGACGGCTCCGATCCTTCGGAGCCGCCGCGGTAGCCCGCGTCCAAGGCGCTCAGGAAAAACCGATCCAGCGCCCAGCCGCCGCGACGCGTGAACCACAGCGCCATCGAGACGAGCGCTACCGCCTTGGCGGATGCGCCGCCGATATCGCGACGCGCCGCCGGATTGCGCAGCGCGAACGTGAAGGCGAGCGCCGCGGCCAGCGCCGTCATCTTGAGCCAGAACGCGTCCTTGCCGTGGAGCTTGATGGCCTCGGACAGGAACAGCAGCGTGCCGGTCACGACCATGCCGGCGAGCCCGGCGATGAGCCACGGTCGCGTCTGACGCTCCACCGCCGACGGTGTCTGCTCCGTCAGGCCGAGGCCGAGGAGGCGCAGGTCGAGCACCAAGAGGGCGCCGGCAAGTAGCGCGAAGGCGAGGAGATGGACAGCCTCGATGACGGGAAACAGCCACACCGACTGGCGGATGGCGATGCCGACAGCGGTGCGCTCCGCTCCGGCGAAGAAACCGTAGAGGTCCATCGGTCAGGTGCCCGGCGAGGTGCAACCGGCGAACCAGGCAACGAACGCCGATTGCGGGCGGTCGCAGTCGAACCAGTTGTAGGCGATCATGCGGCCGGTGACGATGACGGCGGCCCAGCTGACGAGCGATATGGCGGCCGACAGGCGCGCGCCAAGGGGCGGCCGAGGCGCCTCGTCCCAACGCTCGCGATCGCGCTCGATGCGCCGGTGAAAGAACCAGACATTGGCGGCAGCGACGATCATGAAGGCGATTTTGAAGCGGAACCACAGGCTGTGATAGGTGCGCACCGGGATGGCGTAGAACAGAATGAGCCCGGTCGCGGTCATCAACACGAAACCCGCCACCGTCCACGGCAGGATGCGGCGCGTCATCTGCGAGACCGGAACCGTCTTGAACGCTACGCCCAACAGTCGCAGGTCGACCATGGCGATGGTGCCGACGAACAGCGCGATGGCGAGCACGTGCGCGGCCTCGATGAGCGGATAGAGATGGAGCGACTCGCGCAGCGCCGTGCTGCCGGCCGTGCCGGCGAGCCAGGCAACGAAGTCGGCGCCAGCCATCTCACGCGGCCCCGGCCGAGATGCCGGCGGGATGGCGGCCGCTCATTGGCCGAACAGGTATTTCTTGTGGCAGGCGCGGCAGGCTAAGTAGACCTGTTCGCCGGTGGCAAACACCGCTTCCTTGTCGCGCGCCTGCGCGGCCTTCATGGCTGCGAGGCTGGCGCCAGCGAGTTGCTGTGCGTACTCGATCCATTCCGGCTCCTCGAGGCCGCGGCCCGGCAGCATCAGCAGATTGGCGCCTTCCGCCAAGGTGGCGGCGGCGCTGACGGCGGCCTCCCAGCCGGCATCCGTCGTGGGCGAACGATCCTCTTCACCATCCGCCGTGACGATAGTCCCCGACGCGCCCCAGAAGACGTCAGCCGGAGGATCGATGACAGATTGCATCAATTCCTTGACGTTGAGGCTAACCTTGAAGCGATCAGCAGCAGGCGCCTTCCCCTCGACGCAGGCGGCGAGGAGCAACAGCAAAGCGGGCAGCCCGAGCCGCTTCATGGACGCGAGCCCCTGCGCTAGGGGAGCTTCTTGCACTTGGTCACGGACCCATGCTGGTCGAAGACGGCCGTGTTCTTCTGCGTCTCGAACGAGATGGGGCCAGCCGCGTACTTGGCGCCGGACGTGGCCGGCGCGGTCTTCAGCCGGTAGGTGTCCTCGCCGGCCGTGATGAGGGCGATTTTCTTCGGGAACGTCGCCAGCAGGCGCGCGCCATTCTCGCATTGGTAAAGCGTGGCGACGCTGCCGGCCGGTGCTTGGGTGCCGGTGACAGCCTGCGTCAACGGCGCAATTTCCTTGCCTTGCGCCGCCTTGCTCTTGGGCCGGCTGACGGGCGCGCCCTGCGCCAGCGCGGCCGTGGCAAGGCCCGCGCAAAGCGCGGCCGTCAGAAAGACGCGAAGGACAGGTTGCATGAGAGCACCGAAGGTGAGGCGGCGCGACGCGGTGCCCATGCTCTAGCCCAGCAGGCCGCCCTCGGCAATGCGGCGTCGAGCGCCGACTTGACACCCTTCGGCATGCTGCCGACAACCCCGCGCAGTCAACGGAGCCGCCATGAGCCAGAGCCACGCCGATCTCGCCGCCACGATCGACCAGGCGTTCGAGAAGCTGAGCGACATCTCGTCTGCCACCAAGGGCAGCGTGCGCGAGGCCGTCGACACGGCGCTCGAGCTCCTGGACAGCGGCGCGGCGCGGGTGGCCGAGAAAGCCTCGGGGGAATGGCGCGTCAACCAATGGCTCAAGAAGGCGGTGCTGCATGTCGTTCCGCCTCAACGACATGGCGCCGATCCCCGGCGCGCCCCGGCAAGGCGCAATGGTGGGACAAGGTGCCGTCGAAATTCGACGGCTGGGGCGAGAACCGCTTCAGGGCGGCGGGCTTTCGCGCGGTGCCGGGCAGCGTCGTGCGCCGCGGCGCCTATATCGCGCCGGGTGCCATGCTGATGCCGTCCTTCGTCAATCTCGGCGCCTATGTGGGCGAGAATACGATGGTGGACACCTGGGCCACGGTGGGCTCGTGCGCGCAGATCGGCAAGAACTGCCACCTGTCCGGCGGCGTCGGCATCGGCGGCGTGCTGGAGCCGCTGCAGGCCAACCCGGTCATCATCGAGGACGATTGCTTCATCGGCGCGCGCTCGGAGGTGGCGGAAGGCGTTGTCGTGGGCCAAGGGGCGGTGCTGTCGATGGGCGTCTTCCTCGGCCAATCGACGAAGATCATCGACCGGGCGACCGGCGAGGTCTTCATGGGCCGCGTGCCGCCCTATGCGGTTGTCGTGCCAGGCAGCCTGCCAGGCCAGCCGCTGCCCAACGGGTCGCCCGGGCCGTCGCTCTATTGCGCGGTGATCGTCAAGCGCGTCGACGCGCAGACCCGCGCCAAGACCTCGATCAATGAGCTGTTGAGGGATTGAGGGAGCTCGCGCGTGCGCACAACCTCGTCCGAAGATCGCGCCCATCTCGCGGCGTCAGGCGCCGACCCGGTCGCCCTTGCGCAGGCGCTGCTGCGCTTCCCGTCGGTGACGCCCGCCGATGCCGGAGCGCTCGGCTTCCTGGAGGAGGCGCTGAGCCGCGCCGGCTTCCGCACCCATCGCCTCGTCTTCAAGGCGGCCGGCACGCCGGACGTGGCAAACCTCTATGCGCGTCTCGGCACCGGCGCGCCGTATCTGCTGTTCGCCGGGCATACCGACGTCGTGCCGGCCGGCGAAACGGGCTGGCGCCACGATCCCTTCGGCGGCGCCATCGAGGCGGGGATGCTCTACGGCCGCGGCGCCTGCGACATGAAGGGCGCCATCGGCGCATGCTGGCGGCGGCGTTGCGCTTCGTGGCGGAGCGGCCCCGGTTCGGCGGCTCGATCGGCTTCCTCATCACCGGCGACGAGGAAGGCCCCGCCGTCAACGGCACGGTGAAGCTGCTGCAATGGGCGGCGCAAAACGGCGAGCGCTTCGACCATTGCATTCTCGGCGAGCCCACCAATCCGGAGGCGCTCGGCGACATGATCAAGATCGGCCGGCGCGGCTCGCTCACCGGCCGGCTCGTGGTGCACGGACGGCAGGGCCACGTCGCCTATCCGCATCTCGCCGACAACCCGGTGCGCGGCATGGTGCGGCTCCTCGACGCGCTGATGGCGCAGCCGCTCGACGGCGGCAGCGCCGAGTTCGACCCGTCGAGCCTCGAGGTCACCACGGTCGACGTGGGCAACACCGCCGAGAACGTCATCCCTGGCGGAGCGCGCGCCCAGTTCAACATCCGCTTCAACGACCGCTGGACGCCCGACACGCTCGAGCGCGAGGTGGTGCAGCGCCTCGACGCGGCGGCAGCTGGCCGCGTGCGCTACGACATCGACTTCCATCGCAACTCCGTCTCATTCCTGACGCAGAGGAGCGACTTCGTCGGTCTCGTGTCGGACGCCATCGCGGCGGAAACCGGGCGGCGGCCGCAATTGTCGACGAGCGGGGGCACGTCGGACGCGCGCTTCATCAAGGACTACTGCCCAGTGGTGGAATTCGGCCTCGTCGGCGCCACCATGCACCAGACCGACGAGCGCGTGGCGGTGACCGACCTCGAACGGCTGACCGCCATTTATCGGCGCGTGCTGGACGCTTATTTCGCCGGATAGTCGACGCCCACGAGATAGAGACCTGAGGCCGGCGCGACGGTGCGGCAGCGGCTGCGGTCACGCGCCTCGAGCGCCGCCTTCACGTCACGCGGCTGCCATTTGCCGGCGCCCACCGTCTCCAGCGTGCCCACCATGGAGCGCACCTGGTGATGCAGGAACGAGCGGGCCGATGTGTCGACGACGATCTCGTCGCCATGCCGGGCGACATCGAGACGGTCGAGGGTCCTGACCGGGCTCTCGGCCTGGCATTCGGCGGCCCGGAAAGTCGTGAAGTCGTGACGACCGAGCAAGGCTTGCGCAGCCTCGTGCATGGCGGAGGCGTTGAGCCTGCGGGGCACGTGCCAGACGCGGCCCAGGTCGAAGGTGGGCGGCGCCCGGCGCGCTAGGATGCGGTAGCGATAATGGCGCTTCACCGCCGAGAGGCGCGCGTCGAAGTCCTGATCGACGGCCTCGGCCTTGAGGATCGCCACCGGCTCCGGCTTGAGCTGCGCGTTCAGCGCGTCGCGCACGGTGTCGGTGCGCCACGCCTTCGCGAGATCGAGATGCGCCACCTGGTGGGTGGCGTGAACGCCGGCATCGGTGCGGCCCGCGCATTGCACGCGCACCTTCTCGCCGCAGAAGCGCGCGACGGCTTCCTCGACGGCCTGCTGCACCGAGCGGCCGTTGTCCTGCCATTGCCAGCCGACGAACGGCCGGCCGTCGTACTCGATGACGAGCTTGTAGCGCGGCATGTCAGGCGCTCATGTGAGCCGGCTCCCCGGCGCCAGTCTTGCGCCATGCATGAATTCGGCGCCGCCGACCGCGCCCTTGCCGGCCCGTTGCACATTGAGGAGGCGCAACGCCCCCTCCCCGCACGCCACCGTCATGTCGCCATCGAGGATTTCGCCCGGCGCGCCGCGGCCTTCGGCCGGCGCCGCCCGCAGCACCTTGAGGCGCTCGGCACCGCGCCCCATGTCGATCTCAGCGAAGGCGCCGGGAAACGGCGAAAGGCCGCGCACGTGATCGTGGAGCTGCCGCGCCGGCCGCGTCCAGTCGATGCGCGCTTCGTCGTTGCCGATCTTGGACGCATAGGTGACGCCTTCGGCCGGCTGCGGCGTGAAGGTGAGGGCGCCGCGCGACAGCGCCGCGAGCGCCCGCGCCATCAGGTCGGCGCCGAGGCGCGCCAGACGATCGTGCACCTCGCCGGCCGTCATGTCCTGGCCGACGGCGATGCGCTCGGTCATGGCGACGGGGCCCGTGTCGAGCCCCTCCTCCATCTGCATGACCGCCACGCCCGTCTCCGCGTCGCCCGCCATGACGGCGCGCTGGATGGGAGCGGCGCCACGCCAGCGCGGCAAGAGCGAGGCATGCAGGTTGAGACAGCCGAGGCGTGGCGCCTCGAGGATCGGCTTCGGCAGGATAAGACCGTAGGCGACGACCACTGCCGCGTCCGCCGCGTGCTGCCGGAACGTCGCGGCCACCTCCTCGTTGCGCAGCGTCTTCGGAGTCTCGACCGGGATGCCCAAGCGCGCCGCAAGCTCGTGCACCGGGGTTCGCGTCTGCGCCATGCCGCGCCCGGCCGGCTTTGGCGGGCGCGTGTAGACGGCCGCCACATCATGACCCTGGCCGACGATCTCGGCGAGGGTCGGCACGGCGAAGTCCGGCGTGCCCATGAAGACGAGGCGCAAGGATCAGCCCTCGGCCAATTCGCGTTCGGCGGCTTTGGCGGCTTTGGTGAATTTCTTGACGACGCGGTCGCGCTTCAACTTCGACAGATGGTCGATGAACAGGATGCCGTTGGTGTGGTCGATCTCGTGCTGCAGGCAGGTGGCCAGAAGCCCCTCCGCATCGATTTCGTAGAGCTTGTCGTCGAGGCCGCGGTAGCGAACCTTGACGGCCTTCGGGCGCTCCACGTCCTCGTAATATTCGGGGATCGACAGGCAGCCTTCCTGGTGGACGCTCGTCTCGTCCGACGCCCAAATCACCTCCGGATCGAGAAGAACCTGTGGATGGCGCTCGCCATCCTCGCTCTTCGGCGAAACGTCGATGACGATGAGGCGCTTGGGGACGCCGACCTGGATGGCGGCGAGCCCGATGCCGGGGGCATCGTACATGGTGGCCAGCATGTCGTCGGCAAGCGCCCTGAGCTCGGCCGTGACCGGGCCAGCCGGGTCCGAGACCTGCTTCAAGCGCGGGTCGGGAATGAGAACGATGGGCCGGATCGCCATGGCGTGAAGCGAGATAAGAGCTTGCCAAGGCCGGGTCAACATGTGCTTCTTTTGTTCTCCCGAGAATCAGGGCAATTCATCGGGCCGAGAGGCCATCGCGGGGCGAAAGACGGCGCATGGAACAGATCCTGCTCAGCATCGGCGAGCGCGCCGTCACCATGGGCGAGGCGATGCTTGCCCTCGCGGCCGTGGCGACCCTCGCCCTCGTCTGGCTCACGGTCGCGGTGCTGCGCGGCGGGCGGGCTCGCCTGGAAGAGGCCACGATGCTGGCCGAGCGCAGCCGCGAGCTCGACGACAAGCTCGCTGCCATCGAGCGCCTGCAAGCGGAGATGAAGGGCGGCGTCGAGGTCGGGCTGCAGAACCTCGACAACCGGCAATCGGCGCTGGCGCGCTTCGTGTCCGAGCGCGTCGAGGGCCTGCAACATCGCGTCGGTCAGGGTTTCGCCGAAAGCGCCGAGCGCACGGGCGAGAACCTCACCAAGCTCAACGAACGCCTGGCGGTGATCGACGCGGCGCAGCGCAATCTCACGGATCTCACCGGCGAGATCGTCGGGCTGAAGGACATCCTGGCCAACAAGCAGGCGCGCGGCGCCTACGGGCAAGGCCGCATGGAGGCGATCATCCGCGACGGCCTGCCGGCCAGCGCCTACACGTTCCAGCCGACCCTGAAAAACAACAAGCGGCCTGACTGTGTCGTGCATCTGCCGGGCGACCATCCCCTGGTCATCGACGCCAAATTCCCGCTCGAAGGTTTCGTCGCCTTTCGCGAGGCGGGCGGCGAGGAGGCCCGCAAGGCGGCGGCGGGACGCGTCAAGACCGATATCGGCCAGCATGTGAGGGACATGGCCGAGCGCTATCTCGTGCCAGGCGAGACGCAGGACATGGCGCTCCTGTTCGTGCCATCGGAGGCGCTCTATGCCGATCTGCACGAGCATTTCGCCGACGTCGTCGAGCGCGCCCATCGCCAGCGCATCATCGTGGTGTCGCCCTCGCTCCTGGCGCTGGCCATCCAGCTGGTGAAGTCGCTGGTCCGCGACGCGCGCATGCGCGAGGAAGCGCAGAAGATCCAGGTCGAGGTTCGCCGCCTGCTCGAGGACGTTGGCCGGCTGCGCGACCGCGTCGGCAAGCTCGACAACCATTTCCGCCAAGCCCAGGAGGACGTGGCGGCGATCGGCACGTCGAGCGAGAAGATCGCCAAGCGCGGCGACAGGATCGAGGCGCTGGAATTCGACGAGCCGCCGCCGCGGTCCCTCTCCCTTGTCCGCCGCGCGGCGGCGGAGTAAGGCTGCGGTCGCGCCAGGGTCGGCGCCACATCGGTCGCCCATGGTTTCAGGGGCATCAGCCTTTCCGGCGCTTTGCCACCCGAAATGGGCCTTGTGGGCCTTGGCAGGATGGCTCTCCCTTGCGCATGGCGGCCTTGGTGCGTTGACCGCAACGGCGGCCGACGAGCGCGGCGCGCGGCTCTATCAGGAACGGTGCGCCGGCTGCCACGACCATCCGCGGGACCGCACGCCGTCGCGCCAAGTCATTGCCGGCCTCGCCTTCGAGGTGGTCATGCGCTCGATGACCGCGGGCTCCATGCGTACCTATGCGGGCGGTCTCGAGCGCGACAGCATCGCGGCGATCGCCGACTTCCTGCGGGACGGCGGCGGCGGCGCGCCCGCCGAGCGCCGCGCCGAGGCCGGGCGATGCGCCGATCCGCCGGGTCCCCTCGACCTCGCGGCCGACGGCTGGAACGGTTGGGGCCGCGATCTCGAAAACACGCGCTTCCAGCCGAGCCCCGGGCTGAAGCCGGAAGACGTGCCGCGCCTGAAGCTGAAATGGGCCTTTGGCTATCCGACCACCTACACGTACGGGCAACCGAGCATCGTCGGCGATCGGCTCTTCGTGTCGACGATGGACAGGAAGGTGATATCGCTCAACGCCCGCAGCGGCTGCACCTACTGGTCGTTCGAGGCCGAGGGCCCGGTGCGCACCGCCATCACGGCCGGCAAGCGCGCGGCGCCGAGCGAAACGCAGGCCGTCTATTTCGGCGACGAGCGCGCCCAGGTATATGCCCTCGACGCACAGAGCGGCGCGCTCATCTGGAAGCTGCGCCTCGACACGCATCCCTATGCCCGCATCACCGGCGCGCCCGTCCTCCACGAGAACATTCTCTACGCGCCGGTGTCATCGGCCGAGGAGGTCACCAGCCGCAATCCGCGATACGAGTGCTGCACCTTCCGCGGGGCGCTCGCGGCGATCGACGCCGAGACCGGCAAGATCCTGTGGGAGACACACTCCATCGCGGACGAGCCGGCGCAATACAAGACGAACACGCTTGGCACGGCGATGCGCGGCCCGGCCGGCGGCGCCATCTGGTCGTCGCCGACCATCGATCGAAAGCGCGGCCTCGTCTATGTGGGGACCGGCAATTCCTATACGGACGTCGCGACCAGCACCACTGACGCCATTCTCGCCTTCGCGCTCAAGAGCGGCGAATTGAAATGGGCGCGGCAGGCGACGGCGAACGACAATTACCTGGTTGCGTGCCTGGCGCCACGCGGCACCGCTCTGCCGGCCAGTTGCCCAGACCCGGTCGGCCCCGATTTCGATTTCGGCGCTTCGCCGATCCTGCGCACGCTCAAGGATGGGCGCGACATCATCGTGGCCGGCCAGAAATCAGGCATGGTGTACGGGCTCGATCCCGACCGCATGGGCGCCATCGTATGGCAAGTGCGCGTCGGCGTCGGCGGGGCCATCGGCGGGGTGCAATGGGGACCGGCGGCGGACGCCACGAACGTCTATGTCGCGGTGGCCGATATCGCCTGGAATCCGCAGCGCAGCACCGGCAGCCTCACGGCGCTGTCGCTGGAGACGGGAGAGCGCGCCTGGCAGCGCCCGGCACCGCCGCCGCAATGCAGCTGGAGCGAGCGCAGCTGCCTCAACGGACAGTCGGCCGCCGTCTCAGCAATCCCCGCCGTGGTGTTCTCCGGCTCGATTGACGGACACTTGCGCGCCTACGCGAGCGCGGACGGCGCCGTCGTGTGGGACGTGGACACGGCGCAGTCCTACGAGACAATCAACGCCGTGCCGGCCCGCGGCGGCTCCCTCGACACCGGCGGGGCGGTGATCGCCGGCGGCATGCTCTACGTGAATTCCGGCTACGGCCGCTTCGTCGGGCAGGGCGGCAACGTGCTGCTCGCCTTCTCGGTGGACGGGCTGTGAGGTTGTTTTGAGCGCATGATCTTGT
This sequence comes from uncultured Alphaproteobacteria bacterium, assembly GCA_963812775.1. Classification (GTDB taxonomy): domain Bacteria; phylum Pseudomonadota; class Alphaproteobacteria; order Rhizobiales; family Beijerinckiaceae; genus CAWEWH01. The sequence goes on along the minus strand of CAWEWH010000005.1, from coordinate 1,015,717 downwards.
CCAAAAACCGCGCACACTTTTCGGGATCATGCGCGCTGATCAGAACACCGTGCGCTGCTTGATGGCGGCTGCAAGCGTGCCCTCGTCGAGATAGTCGAGCTCGCCGCCGACCGGCACGCCGTGCGCGAGGCGCGTCACCTTGATGGGCAATCCCCGCAGGAGGTCGGTGATGTAGTGGGCGGTGGTCTGGCCGTCGACAGTGGCGTTGAGCGCCAGGATCACTTCCTTCACGGCCGGGTCGGAAGCGCGGGCCACGAGCTTGTCGAGGTTGAGATCCTCGGGCCGCACGCCGTCAAGGGCCGACAGCACGCCGCCCAGCACATGATAAGGTGAGACGAGGATGCCGGCCCGCTCCAGCGCCCAGAGGTCGGACACGTCCTCGACGACGATGAGGATGGCCGGGTCGCGGCGATTGTCGCGGCAGATGGTGCACGGATCGGTGGTGTCGACATTGGCGCATTGCGAGCACACGACGATGCGCTCGGCCGCGACGCGCATGGCATCGGCGAGCGGCACCAGGAGCGGCTCGCGCTTCTTGATGAGGAAGAGGGCGGCGCGGCGCGCCGAGCGCGGCCCGAGGCCCGGCAGGCGCGCCAGAAGCTGGATCAGCCGCTCGATCTCAGGCCCGATAGGGGACGCCATCAAAACAGCTTGAGGCCCGGCGGCAGCGGCAGACCCTTGGTCACGTCCTGCATCTTCTCCTGCAACAGCCGGTCGGCCTTGGCACGGGCGTCGTTGCTGGCGGCGACGATGAGATCCTCGACGATCTCCTTCTCGTCCGGCTTCATCAGCGAGGCGTCGATGGCGACCGCCTTCATGACGCCCTTGGCGGTCATGCGCACCGTCACGGCGCCGGCGCCAGCGGTGCCGTCGACCTCGAGCGTCTCGAGCTCGGCCTGCACGTCGGCCATCTTCTGCTGCATCGCCTGGGCTTGTTTCATCAATCCCATGAGGTCACGCATGATCAGGTTCCTGGTGTGTCGCCGTCGGGCTCGGGATCGTCCGGCACCGGCCCCGGCTCCGGCGTGACATTGTCGCGCACGTCGACGATGGCGGCACCGGGGAAACGTTCGAGGACGGCGCGCACCAGCGGATGCGCGGCCGCGCCCGTGAGGCGCTCCTCGTCGCGCGCCTTGGCGCGCTCATGAAGTGTCGGCTCGCCTTGCTGCGAAGACACCGCAACGACCCAGCGGCGGCCGGTCCATTCATTGAGGCGCCGCGTCAGTTCGCTCGCCAAGGCGCGGCTGCCGCCCTCCACAAGCGCGAATTCGATCTGCCCGTCCTCGAAGCGCACGAGGCGCACGTCACGCTCGAGCGCCACCTTGAGCTGCAGGTCGCGCCTCTCGGCGGCAAGCGCGACGAGGTCCTCGAAGCGCGCCAGGCGCAGCGCCGGCGCCGTCGACGCCGCCATGGCCTGCGGCTCGGCCGACAGAAGCGGGCCGCCCGAGGCGTTCCCGGCGATGCGCGGCCCGTCAAACGCCTGGGGTCCGGATCGATCCGGCGCACGTTCGCGCAACGGGGCGCCGCTCGCGCCAGAATCGCCGGGCTCGCGCAAGAGCTTCAGCGCCTCGTCGGGGGTCGGCAGGTCGGCCGCATAGGCTAGGCGGACCAGCGCCATCTCGGCGGCGGCAAGCGGGCGCGGCGCCGCCTGCACCTCCGCCACGCTTTTCAGCAGGATCTGCCAGGCGCGCGACAGGACGCGGATCGACAATTGCGCCGCGAAGGCTGCGCCGCGCGTGCGCTCGCTGTCAGTGAGCGCCGCATCCTGGCCCGCCTCCGGGACGAGCTTCAGCCGCGTCACCAGATGCGTGAACTGCGCGAGATCGGCGAGCACGACGGCCGGGTCGGCGCCGGCTTCGTATTGCCGGCCGATCTCGTCCATGGCAGCCGGCAGATCGCCGCGCATCACCGCCTCGAACAGGTCGATGATGCGGGCGCGGTCGGCGAGGCCCAGCATGGCGCGGACCGTCTCGGCCGAGACGGCGCCGCTGCCGTGGGCGATGGCCTGATCGAGCAGCGACAAGCCATCGCGCACCGAGCCTTCGGCGGCGCGCGCCATCAGGGCCAAGGCTTCGGGCTCGGCGCTGACGCCCTCGGCCGCGCAGACCTTCTTCAAGTGCGCGATCAGCACGGCGGCATCGACGCGCCGCAAGTCGAAGCGCTGGCAGCGCGACAGGATGGTCACCGGCACCTTGCGGATCTCGGTGGTGGCGAAGACGAACTTGGCGTGCGGCGGCGGCTCCTCCAGCGTCTTCAAGAAGGCGTTGAAGGCGGCGGTCGACAGCATGTGCACTTCGTCGATGATGTAGACCTTGTAGCGGGCCGAGACCGGCGAGTAGCGCACCGCGTCGGTGATCTGGCGAACGTTCTCGACGCCGTTGTTGGATGCAGCGTCGATCTCCATCACGTCGATGTGGTTGCCGTCGATGATCGCCTGGCAGTGCAGGCCGAGGGCCGGCATGTGGATGGTCGGGCCGGCGTCCTTGCCGCCGTCTGGCAGCTCGTAGTTCAAGCCGCGGGCCAGAATGCGTGCCGTCGTCGTCTTGCCGACGCCGCGCACGCCGGTGAGCATCCAGGCCTGCGGAATGCGCCCGGCATCGAAGGCGTTGGCGATGGTGCGCACCATGGCGTCCTGACCGATCAGATCGTCGAAGGTGCGTGGCCGGTATTTGCGGGCGAGAACGCGATAGCCGGCGGCCGCTTCGCCGGCGGCCGCTTCGCCGGCGGCCGGGCCGAAGCCGGGAAGGCCGGGTTCATCGGCGGCCCCTTGGGCCGACGAGGAACGCAAGTCCGATCCCTTCTGGGTCTCGTTCATCGGCTCGATCCGAAGGCGCCGCAGCCGCAAGGCTCGGGTTCGTGGGATGCAAACGCCAATATGCGGGGCAAGGTGGGAGGCTGAACGAAGACCCGCCCGATCTCGTTAGGGCTGCTTCCTTCCGGACCTGACCCGGTTGGCGAGTGGAACGTCCAACGCCAACCTCCCGCCCTCTATATCGGGGAAACGGGCGCCCGGCGCAAGGCTGCACCGCGCCCGGCACAGCCAAGTCCCTGGTGCAAAAGAGGCAGCGCCCCTATAGCGTGCCGGCCATGGCGTTTGCCCTCGACCCCAGGCTCGCGGCCGACACGGTTCCGGTCGCCGACATGACCCTGTCGCGCGTCCTGCTCATCAACGACCAGCGCTTCCCATGGCTGATCCTGGTGCCGCGCCGCGAAAACGTCACCGAGCTCATTGATCTCTCGGACCTCGACGTGGCGACGCTCTACAACGAGGTCCGGCTTGCGGGCCGCGCCTTGCAGGACCTCACTGGCGCTGACAAGCTCAATATCGCGGCTCTCGGCAACATGGTGGCGCAGCTGCACGTGCATGTCATCGCGCGCAGCAAACGTGACGCTGCCTGGCCGAAGCCGGTGTGGGGCTTTGGCACGGCAGAGGCCTACGAGCCGCAGGCGCAGGCGGCCTTCGTGGCCGACGTCCAGCGTGCACTGACGAGCGAGTGACGGGAGAGGAACGACCATGTCGCAAACGGATTTCGACCCGCCCGAGCTTTCGGCCCGCGTCGGCTTCTCACACAACCCTCTGCTGCGCCATTCGGAGCGGCGCGACGACGAGGCCGAGATCGCCCGCTTCCGCCAAGCGGCGGAGGCGTGCGCGGTGGTGCTGACCGGCGACCGGCCGATCCTGCGCAAGAACGGCGCCGGGTTCTCGTCGCGCTTTCCGTTGCAATCGGTGGGCAGCCTCGGCGAGGCGCGCGAGACGGCCTTCCTCGGCACGCTCGACGGCACGCCGCTCTTCGCGGTGCTGCTCGACCCGGAGGCGGCCGAGCCGCTCAAGGAATACGCCGATCTCGCCGTCATCGATCTGCGCACCATTGCCGCGCAGGGGCTGTTGCCGCCCCACGAGATCGGCTCGCTCGGCGAGGCCAAGGCGCTGACCTATTGGCACCTGCGGCACCGCTTCTGCTCGGCCTGCGGGGCGCCCAGCAAGCTCGTGTCGGGCGGCTGGCGGCGCGACTGCCCGACCTGCGGGGCGCAGCACTTTCCGCGCACCGACCCGGTGGCCATCATGCTGGCCATCAGCGGCGACAAGTGCCTGATGGGACGCCAGGGCCGCTTCCAGGCCAACATGTACTCGGCGCTGGCCGGCTTCATCGAGCCGGGCGAGACCATCGAGGATGCGGTGCGGCGCGAGATCCTCGAGGAAGCGGGCATACGTATCGGGCGTGTCGACTATGTCTGCTCGCAGCCCTGGCCGTTCCCGTCATCGTTGATGATCGGCTGCTTCGGCGAGGCGCTCGGCGACGACATCACCATCGATCGGACCGAGCTCGAAGATGCGCGCTGGTTTTCGCGCGAGGAGGTGGCGCTTATGCTGCGGGGTCGACACCCCGGGCGGCTGTCGTGCCCACCGCCATTGGCCATCGCACACCATCTCCTGCGTGCCTTTGTGGAAGGCACTCATGCCGGCTCAAGCGATCGTCCCACAGGGTGAGGTCACTCACCGCCTCCCACATCACGGCCATCTCGATGTAGCTGCGACCCGGCATGGAGTTGATGCGTGCCATGCCGACGGCGCCGCCGAGGGCACGGAAGAAGGCCAGCGCCGCCACGTCGTCGCGCGCCACCCACAGGCCCACCGATGGGGTGCCGCGAATCTCCGCGGTTGTCGCGGCCGCGCCCATGAGCCGGCTGCCGATGCCGCGGAACTGAAAGCGCTTCAGCACATAGACGCCGTAAATCTCGGCGTCGGCGCCGAGCAGCGGGTCGCGTGCCGGTCCGGACGCGACAAAGCCGGCGATCTCGCCGTTCACATCGGCGACCAGGAGATCGCAGTCGCCCGAGCGACGGCAATCGCGCCACTGACGCGCCGGATCGGCCTGCGCCAGTGTGGCAAGCACAGGCTCGGGAACGAGGCCGCGATAGGCCTCGCGCCACGCGGACGCGTAGGCGCGGCCAATGAATGGAATGTCGAGCTGATTGGCGCTGCGAATTATCGTTGTCATCCAGCCGCTCCCTATCGCGCCATCCGACCGTTTCGCGTCGAATGTGCGCTTTGTGCTTTGGCTTGGCACTGATCTTGTCCGCCACCGCAGAACGCTTTCGCGATCACGCACGGTCGACGGTCGCACCTTGCGATGCGACGGCGGCAACATAAGGGCGAGACGACAACAGCAGTGCGACAAGCTGAGATCGCAGTTCTCGTTCAGTCAGCGACTTCGCTCGCATTTGAGCGAAAAGAATGGGCGGGAAACACGCCTAAAATCTTCAGCTCTCGGGAAAAGAAGGCCAATTCCTCGAGAGCGAGCTTGAGCGGCCGGTCCTCCGGGTGGCCGTCGACCTCGGAATAAAATTGTGTGGCGAAAAATTGGCCTTCGACCATGTAGCTCTCAAGCTTGGTCATGTTGATGCCGTTGGTGGCAAAGCCGCCCAGCGCCTTGTAAAGCGCGGCCGGGACATTGCGCACCCGGAACACGAAGCTCGTCACCACAGGACCGTTGCTGGCCGGCGCCCAGCGCGACTCCCCGGCCAGCACGATGAAGCGGGTGGTGTTGTGGTCCTCGTCCTCGACGTTCTCGGCCAGGATCTTCAGGCCGTAGACATCGGCGGCGAGGCGAGGCGCCAGCGCGGCCTTCGTTGCGTCCTTCCACTCGGCGATTTCGCGGGCGGCGCCAGCGGTGTCGCCCGCCACGGCGGTCTTCCATCCGCGCTTGCGGATGATCTTGCGGCACTGCCCGAGCGCGTGGATGTGGCTGTGCACCGTCTTGATCGACTTCAGCGTGGCGCCCGCGGATGCCATCACCTGGAAATGGACCGGCAGGAAGTATTCGCCCACGATGTGCAAGCCGGAGCTCGGCAACAGATGATGAATGTCGGCGACGCGGCCGGCGATGGAGTTCTCGATCGGAATCATGGCGAGCTCGGCGGTGCCGTCGGCTACCGCCGCGAAGGCATCCTCGAAGGTGGCGCAGGCCAGCGGCCCTCGGTTCGGGAACGCCTCACGGCAGGCGATATGCGAATTCGATCCGGCTTCGCCCTGATAGGCGATCCTGCGGGTCTGCGGCTTGCGCGTCATGGCGGGTTTCCGGCGATGATCGCGCGGGCGCGATCGAGATCATGCGGGGTGTCGACGCCGAGCGGGACGTCGTCGACGATGACGATGTCGATGCGCATGCCGGCCTCGAGGGCGCGCAGCTGCTCCAGCTTCTCGCGCTGCTCCAGCCGCGAGGCCGGCAGTGCGACGAAACGGCCGAGCGCGGCGCGCCGATACGCATAGAGGCCAATGTGGTGAAGGAGCGGCCCGTCGCCCCAGGGGGCCGTGGCGCGGGTGAAGTACAGCGCCCTGAGGCGCCCGGGCGCGATCTCGCTGCCCACCGCCTTGACGACGCTCGGCTCGTGCTTCTCCGCCTCTCGCCTAATGACGGCCGCCAACGTGGTGATATCGACGGCGGGGTCAGCGAGCGGCGTCACGGCGGCCGCGATGGCGGCCGGCGCGATGGTCGGCAGATCGCCCTGCACGTTGACGACGATGTCGTGGCGACCGTCGGGATCGACGGTGCCCAGCGCCTCGAAAATGCGGTCGGAGCCGGAGGCATGGTCGGCGCGTGTCATCACGGCGCGCCCGGCCGCAGCCTCGACAGCATCCGCCACCTGGCGCGAATCGGTCGCCACCACGACGGGGCCGACATCCGCCTCGGCGGCGCGGCGCATCACCTGCACGATCATCGGCACCCCGCCGATGTCGGCAAGCGGCTTGCCGGGCAGGCGTGTGGAAGCCATGCGGGCGGGTATGAGGACGATTGGGCGAGGCATGGCACGGGAAAAAAGCGGCAAAAGGTAGCAAAGCGGGCGACAGCTATACGAGTTGCCAACCTCAAGGCAAAGCAGGTAATCATCCGCCCACCCGCAGCCCCGCGAGCCCTGCGTCCGCTCAATTCCGCCCGGAGCCCCCGCCTTTGATGGATTCCTTCGAGCTCAACAAGATCGTGGGCGCCCTCCTCGGCACTCTCTTGTTCGCCATGAGCCTCAACATCTTCGCGACCGCCCTCTACGCACCGCGCAAGCCCGCCGTGCCCGGCTACGACCTGCCGGCCGCCGAAGAGGCCGCCGGCGCCGCGCAGCCGCAAGAGGCCGCCGAGCCATTGCCCGTGCTGCTGGCCAAGGCCGACCCCGCCAAAGGCGAAAAGGCGGCCCAGGCTGCCTGCACCTCGTGTCATATTTTCCAGAAGAGCGGGCCGACGAAGCAAGGACCGACGCTTTTCGGCGTCGTCGGCCGTCAGGTCGCGTCCGTTGGAGGCTTCGCCTATTCGGAGGCCATGAAGGCCAAGGGCGGCTCCTGGGATCTGGAGCATCTCAACGAGTTCATCACCAACCCCCGGAAGATCGTCCCCGGCACCAAGATGACCTACGCTGGAATGACGCGAGCCCAGCAGCGCGCCGACGTGATCGCCTTCCTGAACAGCCTTTCCGACAGTCCCCAGCCGCTGCCGAAGTCGCAATAGCGGCGGGCAGGAAGCGCCCCGGAAGGCCGCGGCAGCGGCGCCCTGGCCCGGCTCCGAAAAGCCGACATATTCTGACATATTGTCGTGTCACGCCGGCTTGGCCGCCGCCTGAGCGTCGGCTGAGCGGCAGGTTTTGTCGTTGCGACAGCCGGCCATCGCATGGGCCGATACTGCGGCAAGGGCCGAGAAGGTGAGAAGCCAATGACACGCCGATTCCTGCTCAATCGCCGCCAATTCGTCGCCGCCAGTGGCGCCACGCTGGTGACGGCACCGCTCGTCGCCCGTGCTCAGAGCGAGGCCGAGGTGGAGAGCCATGGGCTGTCCAGCTTCGGCGACCTGAAGTACCCGGCCGACTTCAAGCATTTCGACTACGTCAACCCGGCCGCCCCGAAGGGCGGCGTATTCGCGTCTCAGATTTCGTCCACCGGCGGCAATCAGAATTTCGAGACCTTCAACACGCTCAACATCTTCGTCCTCAAGGGTGACGGCGCCGCCGGCATGGATTCGACCTTCGACACGCTCATGGTGCGGGCCGCTGACGAACCTGACGCCGTCTACGGGCTGGTGGCGCGCTCGGTCATCGCCTCTCCGGACCGGCGTTTACTGCGCTTCCGGCTGCGCCCGGAGGCGCGCTTCCACGACGGCTCGCCGCTCACCGCCGAGGATGTCGTCTTCTCGCTCAAGATTCTGAAGGAGAAGGGTCACCCGCGCTTCTCGCAACTGATCCGCAACGTCGAAGCCGCCGAGGTCGACGGCAAGGACGTGATCGTGCGGCTGGCCAAGGATTCGAGCCGCGACCTGCCCCTGATCGTGGCCGGCCTGCCGATCTTCTCGGCTCGTTATTATTCGACCAAGCCCTTCGACGCCGCGACCTTGGAGCCGCCGCTGGGATCCGGCCCCTACAAGGTCGGACGCTTCGAGCCGGGCCGCTTCATCGAATTCGACCGCGTCAAGGATTATTGGGGCGCCGACCTGCCCGTGAACCGCGGCCAGGGCAATTTCGAGCGGATACGCTTCGAATATTTCCGCAGCCGCCAGGCGGCCTTCGAAGCCTTCAAGGTCGGGACCATCCTGTTCCGCGAGGAATTCACCTCGCGCGAGTGGGCGCAGGGCTATGACTTCCCAGCACTGCGCGAGGGCCGCGTCAAACGCGACGAGATTCCTGACGACACGCTCTCGGGCACCCAGGGCTGGTGGTTCAACACGCGGCGCGAAGCCTTCGCCGACCGCCGCATCCGCGAGGCGATTGGGCTCGCCTTCGACTTCGAATGGACCAACGCCAACATCATGTTCGGGCTCCTCGGGCGTGTCCGCTCGTTCTTCCAGGGCTCGCCGATGGAGGCCAAGGGGCCGCCCAGCGCCGGCGAGCTCGCCCTGCTCGAGCCATGGCGCGGCAAGGTGCCCGACGAGGTGTTCGGGGAACCCTACTTGCCGCCGGTGTCCGACGGCTCGGGGCAGGACCGCAATCTGCTGCGGCGGGCCGACGAGATGCTGCGGGCCGCCGGCTGCAAGCGCGAAGGCACCGTCCTGAAATTGCCGAACGGCAAGCCGTTCGAGATCGAGTTCCTGGACTTCCAGGACGCGCTGCAGCCGCACACGCAGCCCTTCCAACGCAACCTGGAGCGGCTCGGCATCGCGGCGCGCAGCCGCATCGTCGACGCGGCACAATATCAGCGCCGCACCGACGAGTATGACTATGACATCGTCAGCCGCCGCACCGTGGGCTCGCAGACGCCCGACGACGGTCTGCGGCTGATGTTCGGCTCCGAGACGGCGCGTATCAACGGCACGCTCAACATTGCCGGCATCGCCGACCCCGCGGTCGACGCGCTGATCGAGGCGGCGGTAGCCGCCAAGACCCGCGAGGCGCTCCACACCGCCTGCCGCTGCCTCGATCGGGTGCTGCGCGCCGGCCGCTACTGGGTGCCGATGTGGCACAAGCCCACGCATTGGCTCGCGTATTGGGACATGTACCGGCGCCCGGCCGAAAAGCCGAAATTCGACCGCGGCCTCTCGACCTGGTGGTACGACGAGGAGATGGCGCGGCGGATCGGGAAGGCGTGATGAGCCATTGCAACGGCGCGGTGCGCGGCCTGCCGCTCACGATCTTGCGGGCGGAAGGGTTGGCGCTTCTCGGCCTTGGCACCTGGGCGTTCTCCGCCACTGGGCATTCATGGTGGCTCTATGGCGCCCTTTTCCTGGCTCCGGATCTGAGCTTCGCCGCCTACCTGGCGGGGCCGCGCAACGGCGCACGCGCCTACAACGCGATGCACACGACCTTGGCGGCCGCCATCGTCGCGACAGTCGGGCTCATCGCCGGCAGCACGTTGGCTCTCGCCCTCGCCGCCATCTGGGCCGCGCATATCGGGCTCGATCGCGCGCTGGGCTACGGCTTGAAATATGAAGACGGTTTCCACGCCACGCATCTTGGCTGGATCGGTCGCGCGGCAAGGGGCGCCGCGCCATGATGGGCTACATCGCCCGGCGCATCCTCCTGATGGTGCCGACCATGTTCGGCATCCTGCTCATCGCCTTCCTGATCGTGCAGTTCGCCCCCGGCGGTCCGGTGGAGCGCGTCATCGCGCAGCTGCAGGGCACCACGGCCTCGCGGGTGAGCGGGGGCGGCGGCGATTTCGCAGGCGGCGCGGCGCAACCCGGCGGCGCCAGCGGGACCTCGCGCTATCGCGGCGCGCAAGGGCTCGACCCGGCCTTCATCAAGCAACTCGAGGCGCAGTTCGGCTTCGACCAGCCGGCTCCCGTGCGCTTCCTCAAGATGCTGCGGGACTATCTTACCTTCGACTTCGGCAAGAGCTTCTTCCGCGACACATCGGTGCTGCAGCTGATCAAGGAAAAGCTGCCGGTCTCGATCACGCTCGGCCTGTGGATGACGCTGCTGTCGTACATGATCTCGATCCCGCTCGGCATCCGCAAGGCGGTGCGGGACGGCTCGCGCTTCGATACGGTCACGTCCGCCATCGTCATCGTCGGCTACGCCGTGCCGGCCTTCCTGTTCGCGACCTTGTTCATCGTGCTGTTCGCCGGCGCCGCCTTCTGGCAGATCTTTCCGCTGCGTGGCCTCACGTCCGAGAACTGGGCGCAGCTGTCACTGACCGGCAAGGCTCTCGACTATCTCTGGCACATCGTGCTGCCGGTGACCTCCATGGCGCTCGGTGCCTTCGCCGTTTCGACGCTGCTGACCAAGAACTCGTTCCTGGACGAGATCCGCAAGCAATATGTACTCACCGCGCGCATGAAGGGGCTGAGTGAGCGCCGCGTGCTCTACGGCCACGTCTTCCGCAACGCCATGCTGCTGGTGGTGGCCGGCTTCCCTAGTTCCTTCGTGCACGCCTTCTTCGGCGGTGCCCTGCTTATCGAAACCATCTTCTCGCTCGATGGGCTCGGGTTGCTGTCGTTCGAGTCGATCGAGAAGCGCGACTACCCGGTGGTCTTCGCCAGTCTCTACATCTTCTCGCTCATCGGCCTTCTGGTGAACCTCCTGTCCGATCTCATCTATATGTGGATCGATCCGCGCATCGACTTCGAGACGCGGGAGGTGTGAGGATGGACCGTGCCGTTGCCGGCCCATCGCTCGCACCGGCTGCGCCGCGGCAGGGATGGCTCAACCTTTCGCCGATCAACCGGCGCCGGCTTGCCAATTTTCGCGCCCACCGGCGCGGCTACTGGTCATTCTGGATCTTCCTCGTTCTCTTTGCACTGAGCCTGCCGGCGGAATTCCTGGCCAACGACCGGCCCATCGTGGTCCGCTACAAGGGCGAGTTCCTGTTCCCCGTCTTCAGCGAATATCCGGAAGAGAAGTTTGGCGGCTTTCTGGCAACCACCGACTTCCGCGAGCCGTCCATCCAGAAGGAGATCGCCGAGCACGGCTGGGCCATCTGGCCGCCAATCCGTTTCAGCAACAGGACGGTGCAGCGCAACCTGCCGGTGCCGGCGCCGGCGCCGCCCACGTGGCGGCTCAGCGACGAGACATGCCGCGCCGCCGCCGAACGCGTTGGCGGCAGAAGCTGCCGCGACATCGAGTGGAACTGGCTCGGCACCGACAACGGCGCCCGCGACGTGCTGGCACGGGTCATCTACGGCTTCCGCATCTCGGTGCTGTTCGGCCTCATCCTGACTGCTATCTCGTCGGTGATCGGCGTGGTGGCGGGGGCGGTGCAGGGCTATTTCGGCGGCTGGACCGACCTCATCTTCCAGCGCGCCATCGAGATCTGGACGGCGGTCCCGACGCTCTACGTGCTGATCATCATCGCCGGCGTCATCGAGCCGAGCTTCCTCGTGCTGCTCGGCATCCTGCTCTTGTTCTCGTGGGTGGCGCTGGTCGGCGTGGTGAGGGCGGAGTTCCTGCGCGCCCGCAATTTCGAATATGTGCGGGCGGCGCGAGCGCTCGGCCTCTCCAACATCACCATCATGCTCCGCCACCTGCTGCCCAACGCCATGGTGGCGACGCTGACTTTCCTGCCGTTCATCCTCAACGGCTCGATCACCACGCTGGCGGCGCTGGACTTCCTCGGTTTCGGGTTGCCGCCTGGCTCGGCATCGCTCGGCGAGCTCCTGAAGCAGGGCAAGGATCTGCCGTCGCAGGCGCCGTGGCTCGGCATCACCGGCTTCGTGGTGGTGGGCACCACCTTGTCGTTGCTCATCTTCATCGGCGAGGCGGTGCGCGACGCCTTCGACCCGCGGAAGACTTTTGCATGATCGCCACCGGCAACCTGCTGTCCGTGCGCGACCTGTCGGTGGCATTCCGCCACGATGGCCAGCAGACGCTGGCGGTCGACCGCGTATCGTTCGACATGAAGGCGGGCGATACGCTCGCCATCGTCGGCGAGTCGGGCTCCGGCAAGTCGGTGACGGCGCTGTCGATCCTGAAGCTCCTGCCCTACCCGGCCGCCAGCCACCCGTCCGGGCGCATCCTGTTCAAGGGCAAGGATCTCCTGGCTGCGAGCGAGGACGAGATGCGCCAGGTGCGCGGCGACGACATCACCATGGTGTTCCAGGAGCCGATGACGTCGCTCAACCCGCTGCACACCGTGTCGCAGCAGATCGGCGAAATCCTCGAAGTGCACAGGGGCATCGTTGGGCGGGCGGCGCGCGAGCGCATCCTCGAGCTGCTCGATCTTGTCGGCATCCGCGAAGCGAGAGGCCGCCTCGACGCCTACCCGCACCAGCTCTCGGGCGGACAGCGCCAGCGTGTCATGATCGCCATGGCGCTCGCCAACGAGCCCGACCTGTTCATCGCCGACGAGCCGACGACGGCGCTCGATGTGACCGTGCAGGCGCAGATCCTGAAGCTCTTGGCCGACCTCAAGCGCCGCCTCAACATGGCGCTCCTGTTCATCACCCATGATCTCGGCATCGTGCGCAAGATCGCCGACCGGGTCTGCGTCATGACCAAGGGCAAGATCGTCGAGGAAGGCCCGGTGGCGGAGATTTTCCGCCGCCCGCAGCATCCCTACACGCAGCGGCTGTTGGCGGCCGAGCCCAAGGGCGAGCCTCCGCCGGTTGCCGCTACCGCGCCCATCGTCGTTGAGGCGGATGCGCTCAAGGTGTGGTTCCCGATCAAGCGCGGCTTCCTGCGCCGCACCGCCGGTTACGTGAAGGCGGTGGACGGCGTGTCGATCAAGCTGCGCCAGGGCGAGACGGTGGGCGTCGTCGGCGAGTCGGGTTCCGGCAAGACGACACTCGGCCTCGCCATCCTGAGGCTCATCCGCTCGCAGGGACGTATCGTCGTCTTGAGCCGGCGCATCGACGGCCTCGGCTCCCGCACCATCCGGCCGCTGCGCAAGGACATGCAGGTCGTGTTCCAGGATCCCTACGGCTCCCTGTCGCCGCGCCTCTCCGTCGCCGAGATCGTCGGCGAGGGCCTCGACGTACAGCGCCCCGGCCTCGCCCATACCGAGCGGCGCCAGATCGTCGCCCAGGCACTCGTCGACGTGGGCCTCGAGCCCGCCGCCATGGATCGCTATCCGCACGAATTCTCCGGCGGCCAGCGCCAACGCATCGCGATTGCGCGCGCCATGGCGCTCGATCCGAAATTCGTCGTTCTCGACGAGCCGACGTCGGCTCTCGACATGTCGGTGCAGGCGCAGATCGTCGATCTCCTGCGCGACCTGCAGCGGCAGAAGGACTTGGCCTACCTGTTCATCAGCCACGACCTCAAGGTGGTGCGCGCCCTCGCCAACTCGATCATCGTCATGCGCGACGGCAAGGTCGTGGAGCAGGGACCGGCCGACGAAATCTTCGCCACGCCCCGTTCGGAATACACGCGCGCGCTCTTTGCGGCCGCCTTCGACCTGGAGACGGCCGAGAGAGGCGTGGTGCGGGAGTAGGAGCTTTTCCGATTTGCGCCTTGGCGGAACTTCGGCAGTGTCCGCGCATTCAAGAGCCGATCTGAGGTCTTGATCGTCATGGCCCGCGTCTTTCTCATCGTGCTCGATTCCGTCGGTGTCGGAGGGGCGCCGGACGCGGCCGAGTTCGGCGACGCCGGCGCCAACACGGTCGGGCATATCGCGGCGGCGTGCGCCGAAGGGCAAGCCGATCGGCCGGAACTGCGGCAGGGTCCGCTACGCGTACCGCATCTCGCCGCCCTCGGGCTCGGGCACGTGGTGGAGCTGGCAAGCGGCGTCTTCCCGGCCGGCATGACCCGGCTGCCGCGCGTCGCCGGCCAATGGGGCGCCGCCATCGAGATGTCGAAGGGCAAGGACACGCCGTCCGGCCATTGGGAGATCGCCGGCACGCCGGTTCCTTTCGCCTGGGGCTACTTCCCCGACACGCAGCCCGCCTTCCCGGCCGCGCTGACGGCGGCGCTGATCGCCGAGGCCGAGCTGCCGGGCATCCTCGGCGACCGGCACGCGTCGGGCACCGCCATCGTCGACGAACTCGGGGCCGAGCACATCAGCACGCTGAAGCCCATCTGCTACACCTCGGTGGACAGCGTCCTGCAGATCGCCGCCCACGAAGAGGCCTTCGGGCTCGAGCGGCTCTACGCGGTGTGCGGCGTCGCGCGCCGGCTGGCCGATCCCTTGATGATCGGCCGCGTCATCGCCCGGCCCTTCGTCGGCACGCTCGAGGTCGGCTTCACGCGCACGCCGCACCGCAAGGACTTTTCCCTGCCGCCGCCGGACGGGACCATTCTCGATCGCGCCGCGGGAGCCGGCCGGCCGGTGATCACGCTCGGCAAGCTCGGCGACATTTTCAGCGCATCGCGCCACCGGCCGGGAGATCAAGGCGTCCGGCAACATGGCGCTCTTCGACGAACTGCTCGCCGCGACGGGAACCCTCGGGGACGGCGGCCTCCTGTTCGCCAACCTCGTCGACTTCGACACCGAGTTCGGCCACCGGCGCGATGTCGCCGGCTACGCGGCGGCGCTTGAGGCGCTCGACGCGCGCATCCCGGAACTGTTGGCACGCCTGAGGCCGGGCGATCTCGTCATCATCACGGCCGACCACGGCAACGACCCGACCTGGCGGGGCACCGACCATACCCGCGAGGCGGTGCCCATCCTCGCGTTCGGGCCGGGTGTCGAGCCCGGGCCCCTTGGCCGGCGCGGCTCCTTCGCCGATATCGGCGAGACGGCGGCGTCATTCCTCGGCCTGCCGCCGAGGGGTCCCGGACAGCCGTGGCCCGTCGTGGTCAAGGCCGCGGCCTGAAGCCCCGCCGTCACAATTGCCGACAATTTGAGCCAATGTCTTCACGGACGCTTGGCGATACTTGCCCGAGACGGCCGAGGACGTGAGCGCCTTCACCAAATGGAAAAGCTCAGCCGCCTAGCGTCGGCCAAGAGGTGCGCGGGTGAGTGCAATCATCAAGACCGCAGGCACGGTCGGGTTTCTGGCCGTAGTGGCCGTCGTCGCGGCCAATCGGATGTCCTGGCGCATGCCCGACCACGGCGCAAGCGGCAGCGGCGCCGCCACAGTCGCGACGCAGCAGCGCAACAATGAGATGCAGCGCCCGTCGGAGGCGCGCGGCTCGACGGCCGTCATCTGGTCCGACTTGCGCGGCCACTTCATCGCCGATCCGAGTGTCAACGGCACACGAGTCAGGATGCTGGTCGATACCGGCGCCTCCATCGTGGCGTTGTCGGCAGAGGACGCGAGCCGCGTCGGCGTCAGGCCGCTGCCGGCCGATTTTACGGTGCCGATCTCGACGGCCAACGGCGTCACCTACGCGGCCTCCGTGACCCTGCGCGAGATCAGCGTCGGCGGCCTCGTGGTGAGGGACGTGAAAGCGGTTGTGCTGCCGCGCGGCCGGCTCGAGGTGAGCCTGCTCGGCATGTCGTTCCTGCGCAAGCTGTCGCATTTCGAGGTCGCCAAGGACAGGCTGACCTTGCGGCTGTGAAGGCCTTCCAGATTTATTGACACACATCACGCACGCGTCCATTGCAGGGACGCGCGTTGCGTTGCCCGTCATAATCTCAAGCCCAACAAGAGCAACATGATCCCCAAGCCGCACGCCCAGCTGAAGCCCAACACCTACGACTACGAATCGCTGCCCATGGTGAAGGCCACCGGCTTTCGCGAGTACGACGCACGCTGGCTGTTCGGGCAGGAAATCAACCTGATGGGCGTGCAGGCATTGGGCATGGGCCTTGGCACCCTGATCCAGGAGATGGGCGTCAAACCGGAGATCGTCACCGGCCACGATTTCCGCGGCTACTCGGCTTCGATCAAGTACGCGCTCGTCACCGGCTTGATGGCGGCCGGCATGAAGGTGAAGGACATCGGCCTTGCGCTGTCGCCGATGGCCTATTTCGCGCAGTTCGATCTCGACGTGCCGGCTGTGGCCATGGTGACGGCCTCGCACAACGACAACGGCTGGACCGGCGTGAAGATGGGCGCCAACCGCCCGCTCACCTTCGGGCCTGACGAGATGAACCGGCTGAAAGACATCGTGCTCAATGCCGCCTTCAAGCTCAAGGCCGGCGGCGGCTACGAGTTCGTCGCGAACTTCGCTGACCGCTACATCGCCGACCTGACGCGGCGGCCGAAGCTCAAGCGCAAACTCAAGGTGGTGGCCGCCTGCGGCAACGGCACCGCCGGCGCCTTCGCGCCGCGCGTGCTCACCGCCATCGGCTGCGAGGTCGTGCCCCTCGACGCCGAGCTCGACCACACCTTTCCGCGCTACAATCCCAATCCCGAGGACATGAAGATGCTGCACGCCATGGCCGACGAGGTGCGCGCGCACCAAGGCGGACGTGGGGCTCGGCTTCGATGGCGACGGCGACCGCTGCGGCGTCGTCGACAACGAGGGCGAGGAGATTTTCGCCGACAAGATCGGCGTCATGCTGGCGCGCGACCTGTCGGCGCTGCACAGGGGCGCGACGTTCGTGGTCGACGTGAAGTCGACCGGGCTGTTCGTCACCGACCCGGTCCTCATCAAGCACGGCGTCAAGGCCGATTATTGGAAGACCGGCCACTCCTACATCAAGCGGCGCGTCAACGAGCTGAACGCGCTCGCCGGCTTTGAGAAGTCCGGGCACTTCTTCTTCAACAAGCCGATCGGGCGCGGCTACGACGACGGCATTCTGACCGGCATCGCGGTGTGCGAAATGCTCGACCGCAACCCCGGCAAGTCAATGGCCGATCTCTATCGCGCCCTGCCCAAGACCTGGGGCACGCCCACCATGGCGCCGCATTGCCCTGACGAGGTGAAATACCAGGTGGTGGAGCGCGTGGTGAAGCGCATCACGGCCATGCGCGAGAAGGGCGACAAGATCGCCGGCCAACCGATCCGCGACCTCGTCACCGTCAACGGGGTGCGCGTCACGAGCGAGGACGGCACCTGGGGGCTGGTGCGCGCCTCCTCCAACAAGCCGGAACTGGTGGTGGTGATCGAAAGCCCGGTCTCGGAGGCGCGCATGCGCGAGATGTTCAAGGCGGTGGATGGGGTGCTGCGCGAGAACAAAGAAGTCGGCGCCTACAACCAGACGATCTGACCAAGGTCGATACGCGCCTCGCGCTCAAGGTTGCGCATCGCTTGCGGCAACCGACCACATGGAATCGACGGAGGAACTCCACCACGTCAGGACCGTGGGTGTGGTGGGCATCAATGGCCGCTAGCTCTTCAGGAGAGCGCCATGCAAGATCACGCGCGTCCCAATCAGCCGGTCTTTGACCAACTGCACCCGCTCATTATCCTGGCGATCGCCGGCCTCGTGCTTTGGTATATCGCCTCGGCCTGGGCCTTCGCGGGCGGCCCCTACACCGACTATCTGCTGGTCATCGTGAGCGGCTTCATGCTGCTCGCCATGGCTATCCCCCTCGTCCTTTGGCGCACCGGACACCGGCACCGGGAAGCCGGCGGTGCAACCGCCAGCCGGCACTCCTTCAACAGCTGGGTGTCAGGCGAGTTCGACATCGGGCATGAGCGCATGAAGGGATCGAGCGCAGCCATCGAAATCCTCCTGCCGCTCGCTGCCGTAGCGTTCGGCATGACGATCTTTGCCATCGAGAACGTCGCTCATATAGCCGTCTCGAAGCCGTCGGCGCTCTCCCTATTTGCGCGCCGATGCGCTAGCCTCCCGTCGAAGTCACGACGGAGGCATCACCATGCCCGGTCCCCTCGCACGGCTACCGCATCATCGACCTCACCTCCATGGTGTCGGGACCTTCCGCCACCATGCTGCTGGCCGATCAGGGCGCCGACGTGATCAAGGTCGAGAACCCGCGCGACGGCGGCGACCACACGCGCGCCGGCGCCAACCGGCGCGGCGGCTTCTCGGCTGCGTTCCTCAACAACAACCGCAACAAGCGCTCGCTCGCGCTCGACCTCAAGCGGCCGGAGGCGCTCGATGCCTGCTGAAGCGGGTGATCGAAGGCGCCGACGTGTTCGTGCAGAATTTCCGGCCCGGCGTCATCGAGCGCATGGGGCTTGGCGAGGCGGCGGTGCGCGCGATCGCGCCGAGCATCGTCTATGTGTCGATCAGCGGCTTCGGCGACACCGGACCTTATGCGGCCAAAGCCCGTCTACGATCCGCTCGTCCAGGCGCTGTCCGGCCTCGCCACCGTGCAGGCCGGCTCGGACGCAGGCGCCACCGCGGCTGGTGCGCACCATCCTGCCGGACAAGCTGACCGGCGTCGTGGCGGCGCAAGCGATCACGGCGGCGCTGCTTGGCGCGGGCGCGCAGCGGCGAAGGCCAGCACGTGAGGCTGTCCATGCTCGACGCCGTCATCGCCTTCCTGTGGGGCTCCGACATGGGCAGCCAGACCTTCGTCGGCGAGGCCATTCCGCAGCAGGACGCGGCAAGCTTCATCGACCTCATCTACGAGACGGCCGACGCGTACATCAGGGTCGCGGTGCAGAGCGACCGGGAATGGGCGGCCCTGACGCGGGCGCTTCGAGAGGCCGGAGTGGCTCGCCGATCCACGCTTCGCGTCGCCCGCGCTGCGGCAGAAGAACATCGACGCGCGCCTCGCCATGATCCAGGAGGTGCTGAAGACGCGCACCGCCGCAGAGTGGCTCGCGCGTCTCACCGCCGAGGGCGTGCCGTGCGCGCCGGTGCTGACGCGCACCGAGCTGCTCGCCCATCCGCAGGTCGCGGCGAACGGCATCGTCGTTGAAGCCGATCATTCGGGCGCCGGGCGGCTGCGCCAGGCGCGGGCGGCGGCACGCTTCTCGGCCACCCCTACGGGCCTCAAGCGCGGCGCCCCGGCACTTGGGGAGCACACGGACGAGATCCTCGCCGAGGTCGGCCTGTCGCCGACCGATGCCAGGCGACTCGTCGTCGGTGCGTGAGGCCGACGCCGTCGCGCCGCTCCGGTTTCGGGATGCGGACGCTGTTGCAGCGGGCTTCGGCGCCGATTCAATGTGAGGTGACGTGAGCCGGCGTGGTATTTCTCGGTGCTCGTCTCGCCATCGAGAATTCGGGGGGAACATGCCGGCGATCGCCTTTGAGTATCCCGACGACATCAAGGCCATCCGCGACGGGCTGGAAACCTTCCTGCGGGCCGAGATAATCAGCCGCCACGACAAGCATGCCGATCTCCTCGAGAACCACCGGCGTCTTTACGCGGAGGACGGCCGTTTCAGTCCCGAAGCCCGCTCCGTCATCACCGATGTCCGGATGGCCGCCGCCAAAGCCGGCTACTACACGATGTGCACGCCGACGCAGATCGGCGGCCAAGGGCTCGGCTATCTCGCCTGGTTCGCGGCGTGGGAGAAGATCTACCACTTCTGCGGCTACAAGCACTGGCTCGGACACTACACGATCAGCCACTGGGCGATGGGCCCGAGCCCGGTGCTGGCGAAAATGACCGACGAGGCGCAGGCGACGATCCTGCCTGACCTGATGTCCGGCAAGAAGAGCATGGGCTTTGGTCTGTCGGAGCCCGGTGCCGGCTCGGACGCCACCATGATCAAGACGCGCGCCGTTGCGGACGGCAACGGCTGGCGCCTCAGCGGCGGCAAGATCTGGACCAGCAACAGCCCCAACGCCGAGTATGTCATCGTCTTTGCGGTGACCGATCAGGAGCGCGCGGCTCAGGGCAAGGGCGGCATCAGCGCCTTCATGGTGCCGACCGACGCCAAGGGCTTCAGCATCGATCGCGTCATCAGGATGTGGGGAAGCCCGGGCGGCGACGAGGCGGCGCTGCATTTCGACGACATCCGCATCGAAGGACACCAGCTGGTCGGCGAATTGCACAGGGGCTTCGCCATCGCCATGCTCGGGGTCAATCTCGGCCGCGTCTACAACTCGGCGAGAGCCGTCGGCATGGCGCGCTGGGCGCTCGAGATGGGGGTCGACTATATCAAGGTCCGCCACGCCTTCGGCAAGCCGATCTCTGAATACCAAGGCGTCACGTTCCCGATCGCCGACGCCGCCATGAACATCCACGCGGCGCATCTCATGAGCCTCAACGTGGCGCAGCTCCTCGATCGCGGCCTCGAAGCCCGCAAGGAAGTGTCGATGACCAAGGCGTTCGCGGTGCAGGCGTGCCTGCGCGCCGTCGACACGGTCATGCAGGCACATGGCGCCATGGGCATGACCAACGAGCTTAACCTGACCGAGGCGTTCGTGACGCTGCGTAAGATCAACATCGCCGACGGCACCAACGAAATTCTGCGCCGCGCCATCGTCAAGCTGCTGCTGGACGGTGACACGGAACTGTGAGCCGAGAGCGAGCGGGAGACACGAGATGAAGTTCGAGCTCACCGAAGACCAGCGCGCCATGGTGGCGACCGTGCGCGAGCTCACCCAGGACAAATTCAAGGCCGAGCCGGCAAGTACATGGACGGCACGTTTCCGTGGGAGAACATGCGCGCGCTCGCGAAGATCGGCGTGCTCGGCATGGCGGTGCCGGAGGAGTACGGCGGCCTCGGGCTTCCGGTGCTCGACACCGCGCTGGTGCTCGAGGAGATCGCCAAGGGCTGCTACGTGACCGCGATGGCGGTGATGGGCGAAGTCGGCGTGCAGATGCGCGATCATCGCAACTTCGCGCCGGAGAGCATCAAGCAGCGCATCCTGCCCAAGGTGTGCTCCGGCGATGTCGATCCTCGCCGTTTGCATGACCGAGCCGCATGCCGGCACCGACGTCGCGAACTACAGGACGAACACCGTCATCAAGGGCGACAAGCTGGTGCTCAACGGCGTGAAGACGCTGATCAGCCGCGTCGACGAGGCGCGGGTGGTTCGTCGTCTTCAGCCGCATCAACAAGCAGCCGGGCCGCGACGGCATCGGCTGCGTGCTGATCGAGCCGGGACACGCCGGGCTTCGACGGTGCACCGCGCGCTACCACACGATGGGCGGCGAGAACCTCGCCGAGATCCAGTTCGAGAACTGCGAGCTGCCGCTGGAGAACCTGATCCTGCGCGAGGACGGCTTCAAGAAGCTGCTGAACGCGTTCAACACGCAGCGCTGCCTCAACCCCAGCATCTCGCTCGGCCTTGCCGAAGGCGCGTTCGAGGAGGCGGTCAAGTACGCGCGCGAGCGCACCGCGTTCGGGCCGCCCGATCGGCGAGTTCCAGGGCATGCGCTGGAAGCTCGCCGAGATGTATCGCGACATCGAGGTCGGCCGCGCGCATGCTCTATCGCGCCTGCGCTGACGGCGAACCCGTTCCCCGATCCCTACGAGGCGGCGATCGCCAAGATGTACTGCAACGAGATGGCGCATCCGCGTCACCAGCGAGGCGATCCAGGTGCACGGCGGCTACGGCTTCACCGACGAGTTCCCGGTCTCGCGCTTCTACCGCGGCGCGCGCTACGGCACGCTCGGCGGCGGCACGACCGAGACGCTGAAGGAGCTGGTCGGCAAGAAGCATCATGACGCGACTTTCCCGACGGCGACGGCTTCCTCGGCATGGGGACGTTCTGATCTTCTCGGCTCCGCTTGCAGCCGTCACACCGCCCGCAGGCCGCACCAATCGGCGACGAAGCTCGCGATGACGGTCGTCACCTGCTTGATGCTGTCGAGATCGACCAACTCATCGAAGCCGTGCGAACCCGTCCCCGAGGCACCATAGCAGAGGCTGGGAATGTCGTAGTAGCGACCGTAGAAGCGCGCGTCAGTGACCGCCGGAAGGATAACTTCCGCGGGCTCGTCGCCACTGACGCGTCGGTGCGCGTCTCGCACGGCGCGTTCGAAGGCCGAGCCCGGCTCGAGCACATAGTCGTCGGCCTGAAAGCCGTTCCAGACGACCTCAGGGGGATTCTCGGCCAAGAATGGATCCTGCCGCGCCGCCGCCATGATGACGCCGGTGAGCTCCTCGCGGAAGGCCGCCAGCGACATCCCGGGCAGCACGGCGATGCGGCAATCGACCTCGCACCAAGCTGGCGTAGAGCTCGCCCAATCGCCGCCTGAAATCTTTCCCGGGTTGAACTTGATCGGATTGGGGATGCGGCTGAACCAGGGATGGCTCTTGACGCGTTCGTTGAGCTCGCGGGTGTGGCCGCGCAGGGCCTCGATCAATCCGAAGGCCGACAAGATGGCATTGGTGCCGGTCTCGCTCTGCGACACATGCACCGGCCGGCCGCGCAAATGCAGCCGGAACCACATGACGCCGACGGTGCCGCGCAGGATGTGCCGGTCGGTTGGTTCGGGCACGAGGCAAGCATCGGCGCGGTAACCGCGCGCCAGGGTCGAGAGCGCGCCGTTGCCGGTCAATTCCTCCTCGGTCACCGTCTGCACGTACACGTCTGAGGCCGGTGCATGACCCGTTGCACGAAGGGCATCAAGGGCGAACACCATGGCGCAGACGCCGGACTTCATGTCGTTGGCGCCGCGGCCACGCATGCGGCCTTTCTCGACGACCGGCGCGAATGGCGGCGAAGACCACATGTCGAGCGGTCCGGTCGGCACCACGTCGACGTGGCCTTGCAGGATGAGGCTGCGCCTTTTTTGCTCGGGGGCCCTGAGGGACGCCACCACCTGCACGGCTTTGCCGTAGTCGGTGTCCATGACCGGCGAATAACCCGGCAGGCCCTTCAGGTCGACATCGGCCAACGTATAGCGGTCGACCGCCCAGCCGCGCGCCGCGAATTCCCGCGCGATCCAGTCCTGGCACGGCCCCTCCTCGCCGCGCAGGCTCGGGAAGCTGACCAGCGTCTTCAGCCATTCGACCTGGCGTTCGAAGTTTCGCTCGACGGCCGTGGCAAGCGCCTTGTGGCTGTCGCTCAATGGCTGGCTCCTGCGGCGTTGTCTTCCGGTCGTGTCGTAGGGGGCGGCCGGGGCGCTGGCAAGCTTGCGGCTCGACGTTGCGCCGGCGGCCGCCGATGCGGCAGGATGGTCGCCCCCAGTCCCGCAAACCGGAGCCTTGCATGTTGTTCCTCATTGTCTCGACGCCGCGGCCGGAGCGGCCATCGGACGTTGCGGCGGCACGAAAGAGCTTCTGGCCGTGGATGGCCAAGTACCAGGCAAGCGGCGTATGCCGGCACATCTTCGCGCGCGTCGGTCGCGGTGCCGCCGCCATCCTGGACGTGGAGAGCAACGAGGAGCTGCACCGTATCCTGAATGAATGGGCCGATATCATCC
Organism: uncultured Alphaproteobacteria bacterium; assembly: GCA_963812775.1. Lineage (GTDB taxonomy): Bacteria > Pseudomonadota > Alphaproteobacteria > Rhizobiales > Beijerinckiaceae > CAWEWH01. The sequence continues at coordinate 992,239 of CAWEWH010000005.1, read as the reverse complement.
CGGCCCATTTCGACACCTATCCCCTCGTGGACACGGATGCGGCGCGGCGGCGCCTCGAGGCGCAGCTCAAATCGAGCACGTGAGTGCGGCGCCGGCACTTAGCGCAACGAAATCGCGCGGTCCTGCACAAGGAGCCGCCGCGCCTCCGGCACCTGCCCGATCAAGCGCGGATCGTGGGTGATGACAATGACGCCGCGGCCGGCGGCCGCCGCGCGCAACAGGCACTGGCTGAAGGCGCTGACATAGTCGGCGTCCTGCCCGAGGGTCGGCTCGTCGAAAATCAGCCACGGCTTGCCGGCGAGAAAGCAGGCGGCGACGCCAAGCCGCTTCTTAATGGCGAAGGGCAGGTCCACCGGGTTCTGCGCCAGCACCGACGGCGGCAGGCCAAAGGCCTCGCACAGCGCCGCCTGCGGTACCGATGCGTCGGCGCCGCTGCGGCGGATCTCGTCCGCGACCGTGAGCCCGGTCCATTGATAATCTGGGTTCTGGAAGGCAAGCGCCGCAAAGCGGCGAGAGGACGATTTTGACCGGAACGGCTCGCCGCCGAAGGACATTCCGCCCTGTCGCGGCACCAACGTGCCCGACAGCAGGCGCACGAACGTGGTCTTGCCGGCGCCGTTCGGCCCCTGCAGCAGAAACAGCGTGCCAGGCGGCAGTTGCAGCGAGACACGACTCAGCACGTCCGGCAGCGCGCGGCGGTACCCGAAAGACAGATCGTCGATACGGATGTCGCCGGCTTTGGCGGGGCGGAGCGACGCGAGAGCCGCGTCCGGCTTGAGGCCGAGCGCGGTGCCGTCTTGCGAGGCCGGGAAGTCGACCGTCTCACCGATCCGCGCAAGCTCGCCCGTCTCGAGCCGGTTATCGGCGAGCGCAACCGTCGTGCCGCCGGCGCGCTCCGCCAGCAACGTCATGACGGTCTCGCGCCAGCCGGCGTCGAGCTGTTCGAGGGCAACGTCGATCTGCAACTCACGCGGTGCGCCGCAGAGCGCGGCGGCCAGCGCGGTGCGCACCGTCTCGCCGCCAGAAAGAACGTGGATTTCGCGATCGAGCAGGTCGTCGAGCCCAAGCCGGGCTGCGACGCCATCGCGCCGATCGCCGCCAGCAGCCGCTAGCATGAGCTCCTCGCGGACCCGCCAGGCGAGGCCGGTCAGGGCGGTCTCCGGATAGGGCCCGACGAGGACGGTGTCGGGCCAGCGCCGCTTCTTGCGGCGGGCGGCCAGCCAGTCGCTGCGCCCGGAGAAATTGAGGCCCCGCAGGGCGAGGAAGCGGGTCACGGTCTGCCGAACGTCAGGACCGCCGCCACGATGAAAACGGCGACAGCCGCGGCGATGACGGTGGCGTCGCGCCGCGCGTCTCGATGCATGGCTGCCGCATCGATCTCCGGCGGCACGTAGCGGTTCCAGAACGCATTGGTGGCCCATTGCTCGGCGAGCCGGCCGCTTGCGGCGGTCAGCACCGCCGCCCAGGTGCAGGCGAGGATGCGCGGCAGTGCGGTGAGATTGGCGAAGCGCAAGCCGGGCGAGGCATCGCCGCGCGCGGTTGCCGCGTGATGGACGCGCATGAAGGCCTTGCGAAACTCACCCACCATGGCGACGGCGACGGTGGTCATCAGCCGGATGCGACGTGGCAGGAAGAGACCGTTGACGGTATCGACCAGGGAGGCGCGCCGCTCGTGGCAGGCGGCCAGCACCATGAGGGCAGCGAGCAGCGCCACGCCGAGGAAGGTCGGCGGCAGGCGCGCCGCGAGGCAGCCGCCGAGGCCTGCATATCGTGCCTCGAGGCTGCTGCCGCAAACCGCCGTCTGAACCAGGCCGAGCAGAAGCGCGAAGGTGAGCAGCGACATGGCGACGAGCGGCATCAGCCCGAGGAACGACCGCGGATTCAATGCAGCAGCCAGGGCAAGGCACGATCCGGCCGAGAGCGCCAAGCTCAACGGCGTGCCGAACAACAGCGGCAGCGCGAAGGCAAGATAGACGTATGGAAAGAAGCGTCGCGTCGACATCAAGCCTGCGCGCCGCCCAGGTTGCGTAGGAAGGTCCGTGGCGTCGCGCGCGCGATGGCGATGGCGCAGAAGAGCTGGATGGTCTTGTCGACGGGCTCGGCCGTTAGACCCGACAGGACCGCCGACTTGAGGAGCTGGTTGCCGGTGCTGACGAAGAAGGCGACGAGCAGCGATGTGCCGCTGCCGGTGACACCGCCGAACAGGTAGACCACGACGGGGGCCGACACGATCGCCGCGACGATACCCCAGCCGACCCCAAGGGCGATCACTTTGACGATGCTGAGCGCCGTCGGGGCCGGGCCGGCGGCGGGCTCGGCCAGCTCGTCGACGCGGCCACGCACGACATAGGCACCGTAGGCGGCGCAGGCGATCGCCGTCGCCATGAACCATGGCAGGAACGGATTGACGAGAAGGCCGCCCAGGAGAACGGTGATAATGCCGACGACGGCCGCGTAGCCGAAGGCCTGCAGGCGGCTTCCCGGCACGAGCAGTGCCGCCACCATGACGCCGATGACGTCGAGGTAGATCGGCAGTTTCAGCAGATAGACGATGGAGCCTACCGCCACATTGAGGGCGATGCAGGCCGCGCACAGGACCAATATGGGAAGATTGCCGATGCCGGCATTGGTGTCGGTCGCCATGTGCCCCCTCCGGTCACCGAGGCCAGCAGATTAGGCCAGGGCCGGGGAAAAAGGAATCCGCCGGAACCCTGTTCCGGCGCCCTGCGCCGTCGTATGGTCGGGCCGGACGCGGCCGATCCTGTGGAGTACCTGCCATGCGTAGCATGACTGTGGCAGCGGCGGCGCTCGTGGCCGCCGGTCTCGTTCTGGCGCCGCTGGAGGCGGAAGCCCGCCGGGGTGGCGGCCACGGCTTCAGGGCCGGCGGCGTTGCCGTGCGGACCGTCGGGGGCAACTTCGTGCTGGGCGCTCGCTCGCTCGGCCACCATCCCGGCATCGGCCGCATCTTCGTAGGGCGCCGGCTCAACTTCCAAAGTCACCTGCTGTTCGGCGCCAACGCCAACGGCCACATCCCGGCCAAGGGCGGGGTGTTGGGCGACAACATCTATGTCGGGGCCTTCGGCAACGCCAAGGTCGTGCCGATCCTGGTGCAGACGGGAGCGGGCTTCCAGCGCGCCTATTTCGTCAACTGGCGCTGATGCAGCGTCACCCCGCGCGCCGCTGCCGGCGGCGCAGCTCAGGCGGCCTTTCCGAGCTTCAAAGCCCGGATGGCGTTCTGCTTGAGGATCAGGTCGTGCACCTCGGGTTTGAACTTGGCCTCCTTGAAGTCGTTCATCCAGCGGTCGGGGGCGATCAGCGGATAGTCTGACCCGAACAGCATTTTGTGCTTGAGCTGGCCATTGGCGTACTGGACGAGCTGCGGCGGAAAATATTTCGGGCTCCAGCCCGAGAGGTCGATGTAGACATTCGGCTTGTGCAGACACACCGACAGCGCCTCGTCCTGCCATGGCCATGAGGGATGCGCGATGATGACGGTCATGTCGGGGAAGTCGGCGGCCACGTCGTCCATGTAGATCGGCTGCGAATATTTCAGCTTCAGCCCGCCGCCGCCCGGCATGCCGGTGCCGATGCCGGAATGGCCGCTGTGGAAGATCGCCGGCAGCTTGTGCTCAGCGATCACTTCGTAGAGCGGGTAGGCCATGCGGTCGTTCGGGAAGAAGCCTTGCACCGTCGGGTGGAATTTGAAGCCCTTGATCGCGCCCGATTCGATCAGCGCCCGCGCCTCGCGCACGCCCATGCGGCCCTTGTGCGGATCGATGGACGCGAACGCCACCATCATGTCGCTGTTCGCCGCCGCGGCTTCCGCCACCTCCTCGTTGGGAATGCGCCGATTGCCGATCAGATGCTCGCTGTCGACGGTAAACATGACGAGCCCGATCTTGCGTTCGCGGTAATAGGCAACCGTCTCAGCAATGGTCGGCCGCTTGCCGGCCTTGAAATATTTGTTGGCGGCCTCCTCGAAGGGCTGCCAGAAGGCATCGGCTGGCTGACGGCACGACACTTCCGCGTGCGTGTGAACGTCGATGGCAATGAGTTCATCGAGCTTCATCGGCGTCGATCCTTTGCGTCGTTTCGTTCATCGTTGCGCCGGCTCGCGCCCGCCCACGATGACGCGGGATCGGGCGGATCGTCATAGAGCAGTTCCACGAGCGCGGCGCGATGCTCCAGGACGGCGCGCTGGTTGATCGAGCCTTTGTCGGTCACCTCGCCCCTGTCGATGGACAGCGGCTCGTACAGCACGAGCGCGCGCTCGACACGGGTGGAGCTGCCGGTGCTCGCGGCCGCGAAACTGGTGAGCAAACGCTGCAGCTCGCCGACGAGGCGCGGGTCCTCGAACAGCCGCGCGGCGTTTTCCTCCGCATCGGAGCCATAGGAGCGGAAGGCGTCCATGTCGGGGATTATGAGCGCCGCGGGCCCGTCGCGGTTGAGCCCGGCGATAACAACGTCGCGCACGTAAGGCGCAAAGTGAGCGATCATCCTGGCCCGCAAGAGGCCGACCTCGACCCAGGTACCGCTCGACAGCTTGAAGTTCTCGGCAAGGCGGCCGGCAAAGGAGAGACCCTTCTGCGGCTCGGCAGCATCCACGAACTGCACGGCGTCACCGAACTTGTAGAAACCCTCCTCGTCGAAGGCCGCCTTGGTCAATTCAGGCTGGCGCCAATAGCCTGGGGTGACGTTGGGGCCTCTGACACGTGCCTCGAACTTGTCTTCGTATGGCACAAGCTTCAGCACCTGGCCGGGCGCAGGCACGCCAATGCGGCCGGCGCCCGTCGTCTTGTCCGTGCACCACGTCGCGAAAGGCGCCGTCTCGGTGGCGCCGAGACCGGTCAGCATGACAATGCGCTCGCCGCAATGGGCGACAGCAACCTCGTCCCACGCGTCGATGAGATGGCGCGGCATGGCGGCGGCCGCGAAGAAGCCGGCATTGAGCCGGCTGTAGAAGATCTCGCGCAGCGCGCGGTCGCGGCGCAGGTGCGGCAGCAGGAATTCGTAGCCCTTGGGCACGTTGAAATAGACCGTCGGAGCGATCTCGCGCAGGTTGCGCACCGTGGCGGCTATCCCCTCCTCCGTCGGCCGGCCGTCGTCGATATAGAGCGAGCCTCCGTTGAACAGCATCAACCCGACATTGTGGTTGCCGCCGAACGTATGGTTCCACGGCAGCCAGTCGACGATCACCGGCGCGTCGGTCATGAAGGCGAGGCAGGTGTTCAGCATGGTGAGATTGCTGCACAGCATGCGCTGCGTGTTGACGACGCCCTTCGGGAGTCCGGCCGAGCCCGACGTGAACAGGAACTTGGCGACGGTGTCAGGGCCGACGGCGGCGTTGACCCTGTCCAGCGCGGCGGTCGGCGTGGTGGCGAGGAGCGACGCGAACTCGGTCGCGGCGCGACCCTCGGGCGGATCCTTCACCACGACCAGCTCGGCGGCGTCGGTGAGCGATGCGGCGATGGCCGGCGCGAATTGGCGGCCGCTCGCCGCGAAAACGAGGCCAGGGGTCAACAGGCCGATGAGATCGTTCAGCTTGGCGAAATCCCGCGACACAAGCGAATAAGCGGGGGAGATCGGCGCATAGGGGATGCCGGCATAGAGCGCCGCTAGCCCCAACAGCGCGTGCTCGATGTCGTTGCCCGACAGGATGGCGATGGGCCGTTCGGCCGACAGGCCGCGATCCAGGAGCGCCTGAGCGATGGCCCGGACCCTGGCCAGGGTCTGCGCATAGGTGATGCTCCGCCAGCCGCCGCCGTTGTCGCGCTCGGCCATGAAGACCCGCTCGGGCGCCGCCTCAGCCCAATAGTGCAGGCGGTCGGTGAGGCGGGTTGGAAAATCGCCGAGCGGCAGCGGCGCCCGCGCATAGAGGGTGCCGTCGGGGCGGCGCTCGACCACGATGTCGGCCGGACCCAGGCGCGCGAAGCGGTAGGGCGCCGGCGCGCCGGCGCGCGCCGCCGATGTGGCGGGGCGGCTCACTGTCGCGCCCTCGACGCAGTCGCCGCCGCCGCCGTCTTGGCGACGACGATGACGCTGGCATGCGGCGGCACCTCATAGAGCCGCGCCACCAGGTCGGCGCGCTTGGTCAACACGGCGCGCTGGTTGATGTAGCCCTTATCGGTGATCTCATTGTCGTCGATGGACGGCGGCTCGGCCATGAGCAGCAAGCGGGCCACCGCGCCCGAGGTGCCCTGGTCGGCCGAGTACCGTGCCAGCGCCGCCCTCACGGCTTCGCGCACGGCGGCGTGCGCGAAGATCGCGTCGAGCGACGCGTCGGAGCCGAGATCCGGGCAGAGCGCCCGACAGGCCGCAACATTGGGGAATGCCAGCAGGCACACGTCGTCGCGGTCGTGGCCCGCCACAACGGCGTCCTGCAGCAGGGGCGCGGCCGCTGCCAGCGCCGCGACGCGCAGCGCGCCGACATTGACGAAGGTACCGCTCGACAGCTTGAAGTTTTCTGCGACGCGGCCGTCGAAGACGACGCCCTTTCCAGGGTCGGCCGCGTCGGCGAGCTTGCCCGCGTCACCGGTGATGAGGAAGCCGTCGGCGTCGAAGGACTCGCGCGTGCGCGCCTCGTCCTGCCAATAGCCGGGCGTCACGTTGGGGCCGCGCACGAGCATTTCGAGCTTGTCGCCGGACGGCTCCAGCTTGAGCTCGGTGCCGGGTATCGGCAGGCCAATAATGCCGGGCCGGTCGACGGGGTAGTGCCCGAGCGTCACGCAGGGTGAGGTCTCGGTCATGCCCCACGCCGACACCAGGGGCACCACCTCGCCGCGGGCCTTGCGGGAGCATTCCTCGAGGCGCCGCCATAGCGGCGGCGGCAGGGCGGCTGCCGCGTAGAGGATGAGTTTGAGGCGGCTGAAAAAAGTGCGATTGAACTCGGCATCGGTCTCCAGATGGTCGAGCAGCATGGCAAAGCCGAGCGGCACGTTGAAATACAGGGTCGGCTTCACGTCACGCAGATTGGCGACGGAGCGGCCGATGAGCGGCGGTGCCGGTCGGCCCTCGTCGATGTAGAACGAGCCGCCGTTGCGCAGCGCCATGTTGAGGCAAAAGTTGCCGCCGAAGGTGTGGCTCCACGGCAGCCAGTCGACGAGAACCGGCGGCTCGTCCTCGAGCAGGCGCCAGAGCTGCCGCATCGCTTCCTGGTTCGAGCACAGCATGCGCTGCGTGTTGATGACGCCCTTGGGCAGGCCGGTCGAACCCGAGGTGAGCAGGATTTTTGCCACCGTGTCGGGACCGACGGTTGCGTTCGCCTTGTCGACCGCGTCCGTCGGAGGCCTTGAAGCGAGGGCCGCGAAGGGCGTCGCGGGCACGCCCTGAACAGCTGCGCCACTCGCGACCATCTCGGCACCGGCGAGGTCGACGGCGCGCAGCGCACCCTCATAGGCAGCCGGATTGTCGACATAGACGAGTTGCGGGCGGAAGAGAGCGAGCGCGTGCTTCACCCTGCCGAAATCGCGGCTGAGCCGTGCGACGGCTGTCGAGAGCGGCGCCACCGGCATGCCGATCTCCATGGCGCCCAGCATCAGGAGCGCGTGATCGATGCCGTTCTCGGCGAGAATGAGGATGGGGCGCTCAGGCGAGAGCCGACGGTCGAGCAGCGACTGCGCGATCGACCGCACCATGCGGTGGGCATCGGCATAGGTGACGGCGCGCCAGCCCTCTCCGTTCGGCGCCCCGGCCCGCTCAGCCAGGACCACGCGGCCCGGAGCCGCGTTGGCCCAATGGGCCAGCATATCGCCGAGGCATCGCATCGGCGCCGCAGGCCGCTCCGGCGAGCGCAAGATGATGCCGCCATTGGCCGCCTTCTCGACATCGACGCGCGGCGGCGCGAAGCCGGCCCAGGCGCCGGCTGCACCGGCGGGTCTCGAAGCGGCCTTGGCTGCCATCCTGGTTTCGCTCCCGCCGCACAAGTGGCGGCTCTCATCGTCGCTCGGCCGCCTTGCTTCAGGCGGTCGCCTTGGCATGGCCGAAGCAGGCCAAGACGTCGTTCGGAATCTCGCCGGCCCGCATGGACCGCTCGCCGGTCGGATCAGGTATCGCCCACACCCTGACCTCGTGACCCTCGGCGGCGAGCGCGCCGCTGCGGAAGAACGTGTGCTCGACGCGAAAGCTCCTCGTCTTCCATTCCGTGACGCGGCTTTCCATGTCGAGGCGATCGCCCCATTTGCAGGGGGAGTGGAAGCGCGCGCCGACATCCACGAGCGGGATGCCAACCATGCCACGGTCGGCGAACAGGCGATGCAGCGGCAGGCCGACGCTGTCGAACAGAACGCCTGTGCCGATTTCGAACCATTCGAAATAGCGAGGGAAGAACACGATCTGGGCCGGGTCAACGTCGCCCCAGCCGACATGAATCGTGTGGCGGCCGACTGCCGCGCTCGTGCTGTGTGCCAATGCCAAACTCGCCTGGATTATTGTTGCTCTAGACAACTATTTTCGTCAATGCCATCCAGGAAAGTGAAAGCCTGGGTTCGGTTTGCAGTGCAGCGCCGGCAGCGGCGCGGTGGAGGGGCGATGGGTCGCGCGAGGGAGAAGGTGGCCCGCGGCGACGTGCTTGCCGAGCGCGCGCAGCTCGCCGTGCCGAGGGAGATTTCCGCGGAGGACGGCGCGGCGATCGACTTCGACGTGCTCAACGCGCATCTCGGCTATCGCATCCGCCGCGCCCAGGTCTGGATCTTCCAGCATTTCATTGACACGCTCGCCGACGCCGACCTTCGTCCGGCGCAATACTCCGTCCTCGTTGTGGTTGCGGCCAATCCCGGCCTGTCGCAGATCAGCCTGTCGCAGGCCCTCGGCATCGAGCGCGCCCGTCTCGTGCGTGTCCTGCATGAGCTCGAACGCCGGCGGCTGATCGAGAGGCGCCGCTCACCCTCGGACCGACGCTCGCATGCGCTTTTCCTGACCGGGGAAGGCCTGGCGCTGCTGGCCAAGGCCAAGGGGCTGGCGGCGGATCACGAGCGCCGTCTCCGCCAGCGGCTGGGAGCCGAGCGCTGGCAGGCGCTGTTACGGCTGCTCGATGGAATTCCCGGATGATGCTGTTCAGGCCGCCGCGGCAGGCGTGCGCTGGCGTAGCCGTGGCATGACGCAATTGCGGCCAGCTTGCTTGGCCTCATAGAGCCGCTTGTCGGCCTGCTTCATCAGCACGCCGAGGCTGGATGTGAGATTGTCGGCCTGAGCCACGCCGACGCTCACGGTGATCGAGACCATCTCACCGCTCTCGAGGAATACCGGCTGAGCCTCCAGCTCCTTACGCAGCCGCTCGGCGACGAGATGCGCCTCCTCGAGCTTGGTCTCCGGAAGCAGCATCGCGAACTCCTCGCCCCCGAGCCTCGCCAGGACGTCGGGCTGGCGCTTGCCCTCCTGGCACAGATTGGCGAAATGGAAGATCGCCTGGTCGCCGACATCGTGGCCGAAGCGGTCGTTGACGATCTTGAAATTGTCGATGTCCAGCATCAGCAGCGACAGCGGCCGCCCGTAGCGGCGATGGCGGGCAAACTCGGCCTCCGCCAGGGTCAGGAAGTGACGGCGATTGAAGAGGCCGGTGAGACCGTCGACATTGGCAAGCTTCTCCATGCGCTCGGCCTGCAGGACGAGGTCGGTCACGTCGTTATAGACGAGCATGCGGCCGCCATCAGGCAGGACGCTGCATTGGAAGCGCAGGATGTCGCCATTGGCGAGGCGGATGTCGGCTGGCGTCGTGTCGCCAGCCTGGACGGCGGCGACGCGCGTGCCGATATAGGCGTCGAGCTCGCGCGGCGGCACGGCGTAAGCGTTGATGTCGCGGCCGTGATACATCAGGCCGACGAAAGCGGGCTTGGCGTCTGCCTTCTCAGGGGGCAGCTGCCACATGCGCCTGAACGCCTCGTTGATGAACACGGCGCGCAACTCATGGTCGAGGAGCACCACGCCGGCCTCGATCCGGTCGAGCGCCGCGCGCAAGGTGAGAAGGTCCTTGTGGGCGGCCTGAACGGCGCGCCGTTGCTGACGTTCCCGCCGCAGGGTCAACACGAAGCGCGAGCGCATCGTGGCGATCATCACGGCCAAAACGGGGGCAACGAGCGTAACCAGCGCCACCCGCTCCGAAGCCATATCGCCGAGAGGCAGCGTCACGCCGCCAGGCGAGAAATAGACCGCCGTGAACACGATGACGATGGCCGCGCTCACAAGACCCGAGACGACGCCGCCGATGTAGGCCGCGAACACGACGCCGAGCAAATGCACCGGCGCAGGGAACTCGATCGGGACCACATACCGATTGGCGAGCGAGATCGCCAGCACGCAGGCCAGCGTCACAAGCGGCCCAAGCACGGACCGTCCAAGCGCGTTCATTTGCAGGTCGATCCCCGGCGGACCCATCCGGGGAGCGTCCCTCAAGGAAGGCAAGATACCGTAAACGCGCGCGTCACGATCTTAAGAGAGTGAATGTTTGGTTATCCCATGGGTCGCTGCGGCACAGCGATGGGCGTTGGGCGCGCTAGGCCGGCTTGGAGACGGTTAACTTCGGCCCAGCTTGAGGTTCCCTCGCCCGCCCCTTGAGCCGCTTGGCCGCGAGCGCGTAGCCGCCGGCTGCCCCGTCGACGAAATGCACGTGATTGCTCTCGTAGATGGACGGCACGATGCAAGTCATGATGGCGGCGGGCTGCCGGTGCACGCCGAACGTCGCGATGCCATCGGTCTCGGCCTTGCCAAGCCGCGTCTCGATGCGATCGGCCAGGCCCGCCGAGCAGTCGAGCGTCATGCGCAGGGCATCGTCGTATTTGCGGAAATCGGAGTTCTCGACCACCTCGCGCTTGTAGGTCTTGGCGTCGAAATCGCCGACCTTCAAGCCAAAGCGCATCACCACAAAGCCGAACAACGTTTCGGCCAAAAGGCTCAAGCGGCGGGCGAACAGAGATTGGTCCGACTTGCGCGTGGCGCGCGCCTCGAGATCGAAGCCGGCCGGCGGCCAGGCAACGCCGGGGGCCTCGTCGGGCACGGGGCGCGCGGCCTCGTCGCTCGCCTCAATCATGGCCAGCAACTCCTCAACGAGGCCGCGAAAGCCGGGATCGCCATAGGCCATGGGCGTCACAAGGAGAGACAAGATGGTGCCGTGCGCGGCCGGAATTTCCCGCCAGCGGCATGACAGGCCACTGAGATCGGGCCGCGCCCCTGCCGATGCCGGCGACACCGCGAAACGGCCTTCCTTCATCTGCCGCTCCGCCCAGCCAAGGCCGCCGCCCGAGAACATGGCGTACGAGACGTTGCGGGAGGGAGCGAAGCGGGCAACGCGCACGTCGAGGCCCTGCTCGCGGATCAGCTTGACGGGAACCAACGCGGCGCGCAGCTGCAGATCAAGTTCCTCGCCTGCCCAGGTTGAGGTTGCAGCAAGCGCGGCGCGCGCCAGGTCGAAATTCCCGGCGGCAACCGCGAAGGAGGCGCCGTCGCCGCCGAACGCGAAGGGGAAGAGGCGGTTGCCCAAGGCGTTGGTGACCGCGGCAATGACCGAGGCACCGGCCGTATTGACCGCCTTGTAGCGGCCCGCCTCGATGGCGCGCGTCGAACTCGACAACGTCCGTCAGCCCGACGAACCAGCCGTCGGGAATGGGGCGATACAGCGACGGCTCCATGATGTTGGCGAAGCCATCGAAGATCGGCAGCTGTGCGTAGAAATCGTCGTCGCTCGGCACGAGAATCACCGATGTCGGCGGATGCTAACTCATCAACGCGTCGGGGGTGCAGGAAAGTTTCACCGCCGCGCGACGCCGCGGTGTGCGCTGGCGCACATCAATTCGTAGCGCTTTAACGCAAGGTCATTTCTGCTGGGGTTGTAGGCCAACGGGGAAATGCCATGTCCAGTCTGTGCGCATTGCGCCAGAGCCATGACGAAGATCGCGACCTCTTGCAGGGCCGCTTCCCCTACGTTTGGGTCGCGTTCCTGGCGTTTGTCGCGCTCAACCTCGTCTCGACGGTGGGGTTGCTCGCCAGCCTCTACTGACATCGGCGCCTGAGCCGGTCCCGCAACCTCACACGTCACATCGAAACCCTTCCTGCCGCCCTCCCCCTCGCGGTGGTGGCGCCTTCGCGCTATGACGGCGCGGGAGCGAGACACCATGGCAGTCAAACGCAAGGGCACGTCCGGGGCGCGGGCGCGCGCGCCGGCCGCGAAGCGCAGAGCGGCAACGGCATGGACGGCCAGAGGCAAGGGCCCGCTGGCCGGCATCAAGGTGCTCGATCTCACGCACGCGCGCGCCGGCCCGACCTGCGTGCGCCAGCTCGCCGATTGGGGCGCCGACGTGATCAAAGTCGAGATGCCGACCAAGGGCGACGATGACGTGACCGGCCTGCGTCACGGCTTCGACTTCCAGAACCTGCATCGCAACAAGCGCAGCCTGTCGCTCAACCTGAAGCATCCGGAAGGGCTTGCCATCTTCAAGCGGCTCGCCGAAGAGGCCGACGTCGTGGTCGAGAACTTCCGCCCCGACGTGAAGCATCGTCTCGGCATCGACTACGACAAGCTGCAACGGCTCAACCCGCGCCTCGTCTATGCCAGCATCTCGGGCTTCGGCCAGAGCGGACCTTATCGCGACCGGCCCGGCGTCGACCAGATCGCTCAGGGCATGGGCGGCCTCATGTCGATCACCGGGCTGCCGGGCCAGGGGCCGGTGCGCGTCGGCATCCCGATCGCCGATCTCACGGCCGGCATTCTCCTCGCCTTCGGAGTGCTGATGGCGCTGTTCGAACGCGAGCGCTCCGGCAAGGGCCAGTGGATCCACACGTCGCTCCTGCAGGCGCATGATCCAGATGCTGGATTTCCAGGCGGCGCGCTGGCTGATCGGCAAGGAAGTGCCGCCGCAGGCCGGCAACGACCACCCGACCGGCATCCCGACCGGCGTGTTCCCGACGCAGGACGGCCACATCAACATCGCGGCAGCCAGCAACCGCATGTTCGCGCGGCTCTGCAGCGTTCTCGGCACGCCGCAATGGACGACGGATGCCGAGTTCGCGCACGGCAAGGTCCGCTCCCAGAACCGCTTGAAGCTGAACGCGGCGATCGGCGAGGTGACGCGCACACGCCCGTCCCAGCATTGGATCGATGCCCTCAATGCGGCTGGCGTGCCGAGCGGGCCGATCTATTCCGTCGACCGGACATTCTCCGACCCGCACGTGAAGAGCCTCGGCCAGGTGCAGCCGGTGCGCCACAGCAAGCTCGGGGCGCTCGACCTGGTCGGCCAGGCAACGGCGCTGACGCGCACGCCGTCGGCGCTGCGGCGGCCGGCGCCCGATGCCGGCCAGCACACGGGCAAGGTCTTGAAGGCGCTGGGCTATTCCGCAACGGACATCCGGCGCCTGAGCGAGACGGGTGCCGTGTAGGCACGGCTGCGTTCCGCCTGACCGCATCAGATCGCCCCTGCGCTCGAGAGACGGGAGAATTCCTTCTCAGAGAGGCCGAGCCACTCGCAATAGATTTCCCGGTTGTCGGCGCCAAGGGCGCGGCTCGGCGCGATGGCCGGCTGGGCGATGCCGGCATGGCGGATGGGGCTCTGCGGCAGCACGACCGTGCCGTATTGCGGGTGCTCGACGCGTTGCAGCGCGCCGCGCGCATGCATGTGCGGATCGTTGAGTACCTCGATCAGGTCGCGCACCGGCGCGAAAGGCACGCGGTGGGCGGCGGCGATCTCGCAAATCTCGTCGCGGGTGTGCGCCATGGTCCATTGCTCGACCATCTCGTCGACGAGATGCATGTGCTCGACGCGGCGCTCGCCTTCCTTGAAGCGCGGATCGTCGGCGCATTCCGGCCGGCCGATGGCGCGGGCGAGCGCCGCCCAATGATGGTCGGTGCTCGCGAAGATGGCCACGAAGCCGCCGTCCTTGCTCGGATAGACGTTGTAGGGCGACACCGCCATGCCGCCGTGCCGGTTGCCGGTGCGCTCGGGAACGCGGTCCTTGTCGTAGTAGAGACCGACATTCGACGCCATGCTGGGAAACACCGCCTCCTGCATGGACACTTCGACGATGCCGCCGACGCCCTGAATGCTGGCGATTATAGAGGGCGGTGGCGATGCCGGCATAGAGATGGATGCCGCCGAAGAAGTCGCAGATGGCGGGGCCGGCCTTGAGCGGCGGCCCGTCCGGCTCACCGGTGACGCTCATGACGCCCGACATGGCCTGAACGGTCAGGTCCATGGCGAGGAGATCGCGGTCGGGACCGGAGAGCCCGTAGCCGGAACCCTGCGCGTAGACGAGGCGCGGGTTGACGGCCAAGAGGCGCGCGGCGCCGACGCCGAGCTTGTCCATGACGGCCGGCGCGTAATTCTCGATCAGCACGTCGGCCTTGGCGACGAGCTTCTCGAACAGCGCCTTGCCGTCGGGCGACTTCAGGTCGACGGTGACGCACTTCTTGTTGGAGTTGAGCATGGCGAACGGAAAGGAGCGCGTGCGCCGGCGCAAATTCTCGCCGCTCTTCGGCTCGACCTTGATGACGAAGGCGCCCGCCATGGCGAGCAGGAACCCGGCATAGGGCCCCTGATAGATCTGGCCCATGTCGAGAACGGTGAGGCCTTCGAAGGGTCGGCGCGCCGCCACGCTCAGCGGCCCTTGAAATTCGGCTTGCGCTTCTCGGCGAAGGCGGTGGGGCCTTCCTTGGCGTCCTCGGTGAAGCTGAGAAGACGCGATACCAGGGACTCCATGCGCAGGCCGTCATTGAGGTTCATGCCGCGGGCCCTGACGGCAAGCTCCTTGGCGGCCTGCACGGCAAGCGGCGCGTTGGCGGCGATGCGGCGGGCATAGTCGTGGGCGGTGGCCATGAGATCCTTCATGGGCACCACCTTGTTGACGAGGCCCCAGCGCTCGGCGCGCGCGGCATCGATGCTGTCGCCGGTCAGCAGCATCTCCATGGCAATGGGATAAGGCAGCTGCGCGAGGATGCGCTGCGTGCCGCCATTGCCGGCGATGATGCCGCGCTTCACCTCGGCGATGTTGAAGGTGGCGTGCGAGGCCGCGACGCGGATGTCGGTGGCCATGAGCAGCGTGACGCCGCCCGCCAGGCAATAGCCGTTGACGGCGGCGATGACGGGCTTCCACACTTCCAGGCCACGGTTGAGGATCTGGTCCCTCTGCGTCAGCCACACGTCGGCGAGGCCGTGCTTGTTGCGCGTCGTGACATAGGACTTGAGATCGGCGCCGGCCGTGAACGCCTTGTCGCCGGCGCCGGTGACGATGGCGACGCGCACATCGTTGTCGTCCCTGACCCTGATCCAGCATTCCGACAGGCCGCGATAGTGCTCCTCGTCCATGGCGTTCATGCGCTCGGGACGATTGATGACGATGGTGGCGACACCATCCTCAAGAGTGAAGTCGATGGACATGGGGCGCTCCGGCGCTAGTTGCGCTTGCGCGACGCTAATTGCGCTTGCGCGAGGAGAGCATGGAGCGGGCCAGCACCATGCGGTGAACCTCCGATGGCCCCTCGCCGATGCGGCGGATGCGCAGCTCGCGATACCAGCGTTCGAGGGGCAATTCGGCCGAGACGCCGAGGCCGCCGAAAATCTGGATGCAGCGGTCGACGACGCGGCCCGCCGCTTCGGTGGCGTAGACCTTGGCGACGGAGGCGTCGATCTTGATGTCGCGGCCGAGCTGGCCGTTCCAGGCCGACTGGTAGACGAGGAGACGGGCGGCGCGCAGCTCGATCTCGCTGTCGGCGATCATCCATTGGATGGCCTGCTTGTCGGCGAGCAGCGAGCCGAAGGTGTGGCGCTGCTTGGCCCATTCCACGGCCATGTCGAGGGCCGCCTGCGCCACCCCGATGGTGGCGGCCGAATAGGGTACGCGGGCATGCACCAGCCATTTCTGGCACAGCTCGAAGCCCTTGTTCTCCTCGCCGATGCGGTTCTCCTCGGGCACTTCATAGTCGGTGAACGTCACCACGCACGGCGACCAGGAACGGATGACGTTGAAGGGACGCGCCTCGAAGCCCGGCTTGTCGGTGTCGATGATGAAGCAGGAAATGCCGCCGGCCCCGCCTTCGCCGGTGCGCGCGAAGCACAACCCCCACACCGCGTCGTTGGCGCCGGAGATGAAGATCTTCTGGCCGTTGAGGATGTAGCGGTCGCCCTTCTTGACCGCCTTGGTGCGGATGGCGCGGGCCGGATCGGCGCCGCCGGACGGCTCGGTGATGGCGACGAACGACTTGCCGCCGCGCTCGATCGACGGGATGCCGTATTTCTCGATGTGGGCGCGGGTGGAATCGAAAATCACCAGCGGCGGGTCGAACCCGAAGGCGCCGCAGGCGCCGATATAGAGGCCCATGCGGCACTTGGCGGCCTCCTCGGCCACCACCGCCTGCGCCAGGAGCGGCAGGCCGGCGCCGCCATATTTGGCGGGCGACTGCATGCACCACAGGCCGAGCTTCTTGGCCTTGGCGCGCAGGCCCGCCAGCACGTCGGGCGGCAGCTTGAAGGCGTTGTGCGGGACCTTGTCCTCCTCGGGCTTGACCTCCTCGTTCATGAAGCGGCGCACGGTGTCGCGCAGCATGACGAGCTCAGGCGGCAGCTCCCAGGCGCCGAGCGTCGGATCGAGTCCCTCGGTGACGAGCGCAGCTTTCATCGGCGTACTCCCCAACACGTGTCACGCGCCCGGCATCACGGCGCGGCGCGTGGCGGTGCGCTTCTTCATGATCCTGGACGCAGCCGCCATGCACGAGTTCGCTGCGGCGAGACGCCGGCGGCGAAGGAAACAGCTTTGCGATCGATGCTATCACGCGGCTGATTGCGTATCCAAGGCGGCGGCGGAGGGTCGAATGACGGACGCCGCGACAGGCGAGCAGCGAGTTGGCCCGATGCGAGCGAAGGTACGCGCGCCCACCCTCCCCTTGAGGGGGAGGGTCGATTGTTCGGAGCGTCAGCGACGAACAATCGGGGTGGGGTGATTTCATCTCCATGATCGTGTTTCTCACCCCACCCTGATGCTCCTTCGCTTCGCTCAGGATCATGGACCCTCCCCCTCAAGGGGAGGGTGAAGGGGGCGCGTCGTCCCGCGCGCACGTCTCGCGTCCCGTGTCTGCGCCGCACCGCAGCCTGGCAACCCGTCCGTCCTGAGCCGTCGGGGGTGCGTTGCGGCGCGCACGGGATGACCACCGTTGAGCCACACCTTCCCGTTTTCGCGGTCCCTGAGAACCCGAAGCCTGGGAGCCGGTGCCGCCCAAGAATCCCTAGAGGATAAGGGAAGGGCGTGCGGGAGGTCCGAGCCGCCGCGCCGGACAGCGCGAGCGCTCAAAAAATGTGTGTTCAAGGAGCCGTCCGAGCTTGAAGCCCGGACCTCCCGCACGCGATGGGTTACGGCCGTATGGCTCTCACAATCCCGGCAGGTGCGTCCCCCGCAGGCGGCTGACGAGACCGCCTGTCCGGCCGCTATGCCGGATGATGCTTCAAGCTTCGCCGCCTTGCTCCAGTGTGCGAAACCTTCACAAGGCCATCGCCTAGCCTCGCGTCATGTGTCCGTTGCCGGCCGCATGGCGCAACGCCCAGGTCAGCGTCCCACGTGTCACGTGGGCTGCCTTCCTGCCGTCGCCCCGCCATGACGCCTCATGAGCGCGCCCTTCTGGGGACGGTATGGTCTGACCATACGCCAATACGGCAACCTATGTCAAGCATTATTTCCGCATTAGAGACTTTGTTCCTCTTGCTAGGCGAGACGGCAGACTGGCTGGGCTTTGTGCCGAAGTCGGGGGCTGCGTTTCCTTCCCGCCTCGGACACGCGCGACGCACTCCGGAACGAAGCCGATCCGCCTGGCGCCGTCTGAGCGCTGAGTCGCCGGCTAGAACGAGCGCTCGACGCGCAGGCGCGTGAACAGCTCGTCGTCAAAGCCGATGGTCTTGCCGGTGCCGGGCTTGGCCGGATCGAGCACGCGGCCCGAGGGATCGAAGCGCGAGTAATAGACCTCAAGCCCGAGATCGAGATCCTTGACGGGCGAGTAGATCAGGCTCGCCGAGCCGGAAAACTGGTTGGCGTCCTTGACGACGACGTTGGTGAAGGACGGCAACGAGCCGGCGCCCGGCAGGCTGCGAGGCCCGCCCTCGAAACGCGTATACGAGGCGATGAAGCTCGAACGCCATTGCGGCGCCCATTGATGCATGAAGGCGGCGGTGGCCGAATAAGAGTTGGTGAGCTTGTAGTTGCCAGAGGCGTCGAGGGCGCCGTCGGTCTTCTGGCTCGACAGGCGCGTGGTGACGACACCCGATTGGATGACGCTGCCCGGGCTGCTGTTGGGACCGCTCAGGCTCGAGGCGCCATGCCCAAAGGCCGCCTGCAGCCACAGCGCGTCACCCGGTGCGATCTGCGGCAAGTTCACGGCAAGGCCGCCCTGGATGCCGAATGCCTGCTCGGAGGGCCGGCCGGCGACGCCGTTCGGCTGGAACATGCGGGAATTGCCAAGGCCTGCCGGGGCCATTCCGAAGCCGAGGCCAGGCACAGCCGAAAAGCCGCCGGGACTGCTGAACTTCGCGTCCGCTTGCGGCTGGGCGACGCCGGCGCCTTCCCGCATGATCCCCGACAGGTGGGCCGTGCCCCAGCCGAGGTCGAACCGGAAGGTGGCAGCCGAATCGACCGCCTTGCCGGGGTTGAGGCTCAGCAGCGTCGAGGTAACCGAGGTGTCCGGCTGGCGCGCCGCCATCCAGGCCGGCAGCCACGGCGATGAGCCGAGGAAGGATTTTCCGGCATTGGAGGCCGCGGGAGCCTGATTGGGATAGAGGAGGTCCGGCGAAAAGGCCGGATGCGACAAAGCCGTGCCGTCAGCGGCCACAGCGCGGCCACCGAACCCCAATCCGACAACGACCGCTAGGACCAGGCCGCCGGCGAATTTGCAAGCACGCTTCATGTCTCTCCAACCGCTTCGCGTCACCCCGGGTTTCGAGCCTTGCGCCCGCCCGGTGGCCTTACCTCCCGCAAAGCTCCCGGCTCGCTGCCTGCGTGGAGGCCATCCGAAAGCTGCCACACCTTCGGATCACGCGAAGCCGGAAAACCCCCGCCGCCCCTTATATCACGGGCCCGCCCCGGCACGAAGCCGGCGGCCGCAAACCTTTGTTATGTGTGACTTTTTTGCAATTCCTGGGAGCACCCGGGAGGCCCTCACGCCTGGAGTGCGGCGGCGATCCGCTCACGGGTCAGGGGCAGGTCCCGGATGCGCGTTCCGAGCGCCCTGGCCACGGCGTTGCCGATGGCGGCCCCGGTCGGCCCCTGCGACACCTCACCGAGGCCGAAGGCCGGGTCATCGGGGGAGCCGACCAGCCGGATGTCGATTTGCGGCACCTCCGAGAAGCGCAAGATCGGGTAGTCGGCCCACGAGCGCGTGGCGACGCGGCCATCGGCAAACCGCACCTGCTCCTTGAGCGCCCAGCTCGCCGCCTGAACGATGCCGCCCTCGATCTGGTTCTTGGCCCCGTCCGGATTGATGACGAGGCCGCCGTCGACGGCGCACCAGACGCGGTCGAGCGTCACCGTCTCATCCACGCTCACAGCCACCACGATGGCGCAATAGCCGCCGCGGCTCTTGTAGCGCGCAAAGGCAAAGCCCTGGGCGCGGCCCGAGCCCGGCGCTGCCTTGCCGGGCCAGCCCGCCATGGCGGCGGCCGTCTCGATGACGGCGCGCATGCGCGGGTCGCGCGTCACCGCCAGACGGTAGGCCACCGGGTCCTGGCCGGCGCGCTCGGCGAGCTCGTCCATGGCCGACTCGGTGGCATACACGTTGGCGAAGGCGCCGAGGCCGCGCATGGACGAGTTGCGCACCGAGGCGGGCGCCACGAGGTGATGCACGATGCGCTGGGGAATGTCGTAGTTGAGCGGCGCGCTGCGGGCCGCCCCGCCGCCATTGGCCATCGGCACGTCGCGCGGTGCCGGGCGCTGCGGCGGGTTCGGCAGCGCGTCCGCCGCCAGCAGATTGACGCCGCCATTGGAGCCTGGCCGGGCGCTGTGGGGCGGGCTCCAGATGTCGGTCGTCCACAGGACAGGCCGGCCCGCCGCGTCGAGATCGGCGCTGATCTTCACCACCATGGCGGTGCCGAACGGCGCCGCCGCAAGCTCGTCCTCGCGCGTCCATTGCACGCGGATGGTGCGCCCCGGCCGGTTGAGGGCGATGACGGCGGCGTCGAGGGCGGCATCGTCGGCGCCGTTGTGGCCGTAGCAACCCGCGCCCTGGCGGTGATGCAGGGTGACGCGCTCGGCATCGACATTGAGCGCCCGCGCCATGACGAGACGCAACGGATGCGTGCCCTGCACGTGCGCCCACACGTCGAGACGGCCACCCTCAAAGCGCGCCAGAGCGCAGGACGGCGCCAGCGAGGCGTGCGCGATATAGGGCTTGGTGTAGGTCGCCTCGAAGCGGCTCGCGGCCTCGCCGCGCGGCGCGGCCTCGGCGATGACATTGTCCTCGGCCGGCAGAGCGAGGAGCCAACGCGCTTCGTCTTGCGCCGCGCCGGGCTTGGCGCCGCCCGCCCATTGGGCGGCGCGCTGCGCCGCCGCGAGCGCCCGGTCGACCATCGTCTCGGATGCCGACAGCACGGCGCAGAAGCTGCCCGAGCGGACGACATCGATATCCCCGCCCGCCGCCCGCTTCACCGCGTCGGCATCGAAGGATTGCAGCGAGGCGTCGCGCCATGGCTGGCGCACGACGCGGGCATGCAGCACGCCGGCGGGAAGCTCGTCGTGCACGAAGGCTGCGCCGTAGAGCTTGGCCGGCAGATCGAGGCGCGGCGCGCTCGTGCCGACAAGCCGGTAATCCTGCGGCCGCTTGGGCGGGGCCGCGCCGGTGGCGTCGCGATCGAGGTCCACCTCGGCCGCGACCGTCCAGTAGTCGAAGGCAGTCGGCTCGCCGGCGGCGACAAAGCGGCCGTCCTCGACGGTGAGATCGTCGGGCGCGCAGTTGAGCCGGCGCGCCACGTGCGCGAGGAAGAGGGCGCGGATCTCCGCCGTCGCGAGGCGGATGGCGCTGCCGGACATCTCGATGGACAGACTGCCCACCGTGGCGCCTTCGGCGGGCGTCGCGTCCGTGTCGCCCGAGACGACGCGCATGCGCGCAAAGGCCACGTCGAGCTCCTCGGCGGCGATCTGCGCCAGCGCCGTGAGAATGCCCTGGCCCAGCTCGACCTTGCCGGTGGAAAGACGCACTTGTCCGCCGCCTTGGCCGCCCGGCTCGAAGCCGATCCAGCCGCTAAGGCGCGGATTGTCGACGAGACCTTGCGGCAGAGTGCTCATCGACGCCACCTCATGGCCGCAGCGCGGCGGCGGCGCGCTCGACGGCGCGCACGATGCGGTTGTGGGCGCCGCAACGGCAGAGATGCTTGTCGAGGGCGGCCGCGATGTCGGCGCGCGTCGGCGCCGGATTGCGGTCAAGCAGCGCTTTGGCCGAGATGACAATGCCGGCGAGGCAATAGCCGCACTGCCCCGCCTGCTCGTCGATGAAGGCCGACTGCAGCGGATGCGGATTGTCGGGCGTGCCGAGACCCTCGAGGGTGACGATGGACTTGCCGGCGGCAGCCGCCGCCGGGAGCGTGCACGAATAGGCCGGCGCGCCGTCGAGCAGCACCATGCAGGCGCCGCACTGCTCCTCGGCGCAGCCGAAGCGCGCGCCCTTGAGGCCGAGCACGTTGCGCAGCACCGTCAGCAGCGAGGCATCGGCCTCGATATCGGCGGCGGCCGATGCGCCGTTGATGTTGAATTGCACGAAACTCAACGCGTCCCCCAGATTGGAGCCGTCGTCATACGATTAGAGCCCGATGCGATTGGGAGCAATCGCATCGACGCTCGGGGTTCCTTGTCCGGCGCGTGATGAGTTTAGGTCGAGTCGCTGGGCGCTTTGATCCTCCCCCTCAGGGGGAGGTGGCCGGACGAAGTCCGGCCGGAGGGGTCGCATTGCCCCAACGCTCGCGACCCCACCCGGCGCGCCGTCGCAAGTCGGGTCTACCCGACTTGCGCATTATGATGCCGATGTCGGGCAGGCCCGACATCGGGTGCGGCGCGCCACCCTCCCCTGAGGGGAGGGATCAAGCTGCTCACGATCCGATCCAATCTCATCATCTAGCGCATGATCTTATCCGAAAACCGCGCACACTTTTCGGGATCATGCATCATGATCCGCGCATGATCTTATCCGAAAACCGCGCACACTTTTCGGGATCATGCGCCGGCTTGCCAAGCCCGCACGGCGTCCAAGGGATAGATGAAATTGAGGATGTTCAGGGTGAGATTGTCCCGGATCGCATAGGCCACGAACAGCTCGAGGGCGACGACGATGGCGAGCGTCGCCGCGACGGGCAGGCGCCAGGCGAGCGCGAAGCCGGCCATCATGGCGAGCACATCCATCAGCGAGTTGATGATGCTGTCGCCGGTGTAGCCCTGCGCCAGCGCCTGCTCGCGGTAGCGGCCGATGATGAAGTCGGTGTTCTCGAACAGCTCCCAGCCGGTCTCGATGCCGAGCGCCAGCAGGAAGCGGGTGAGCAGCGATAGCCGTGGCGCCGCCAGGGTGAGGGCGGCGTAGAAAATCACACCATGCACAATGTGCGAGGGCGTGTACCAGTCGAAGAGATGCTGCGAATTGCCGGGGCTGAGGACGACACCTTCCCACAGCTTGACGAAGCCGCAGGCACAGATGAGCGGCTGGCCCATGACGTGGAGCGCAAGCGCATGCAGCGCGAGAACGAGCGCAACGGCGGCCAGCGGCCAAGCGGCCGGCATGGCGGCGCGGCGCCTTGTTGCTTCGCTCATAGGCCGAGCAGCCGCTTGGCGTTGCCGCCGGCGATGGCCGCCTTCTGGGCGGCGTCGAGCCCGTCGCAGGCCATGACATGGCCGAGCGGATCGTACTCGGCCATGTCGTAGGGATAGTCGGTGCCCATGATGATCCGCTCGGTGCCGAAGGCCGCGACGAGCGCTTCGAGCTGGTGGGTGGTGAACACCACGGTGTCGAAATAGATGCGCCTCAGATACGAGGTGGGCGAATGCGGCAGGTCGCCATGGGCGTCCGAGCGGGCGCCCCAGCCGTGGTCCATGCGTCCCGCATAGGCGGCTGCGAAGCCGCCGCCATGCACGGCGAGGATGTTCAGGCCGGGATGGCGCTCGAGCACGCCGTCGAAGATGAGATAGTGCAGCGCCAGCGTCGTATCGAAGGGATTGCCGATGAGGTTGTTGAAGTAGAAGCGCGTCAGCCGCTCGGCCTGCGTGAATCCTGCCGGGTGGATGACGACGAGCGCGCCCAATCGCTCGGCCGCCGCCCAGAAGGGCGCCAAGGCGGCATCGGACAGCTCCTTGCCGTTGACGTTGGTGAGGATCTCGACGCCCTTGAGGCCGAGCGACATGGCCCGTTCGAGCTCGGCGGCCGCCGCTTCGCCGTCCTGCAGCGGCACGATGCCGAGCGCCACGAAGCGGTCCGCCGCCTTGTCGCGAAAGGCCAGCATGCCCTCATTGGCGAGGCGGCAGGCGTCGCCCGCCACTTCTGCGGGCACCGCGTAGTAGGCCGGATTGGGCGGCGGCATGATGACCTGCACGTCGACCCCCATGGCGTCGAGGTCGCCGAGGCGCAGATCGCGCTCGACCATCCGGGGCAGGCGCTCGCGCGTCTGCCGCTGGCCGAGCTCGCGGCTCTCAGGCGTGGCAAAGCGCGCGAAGCTGGACCCCGCCGCGCCCGCGTGGCGCATCACCAGGGCGTCGGCGGCCGGAATCGCGACATGAGAATGGGCGTCGATGGTCGTCGATGGCGGCCTTGCGGCGCGGCCAGGCCGCCCGTGCGGGCGGGCCGCCGTGAGGTCGTACTTGTTCCACGGCTCAGGCAATGGCGGCTCCATCGACACGGGGTCGCTCGGGCGCGCGGGCCGCGGATGCGGCCAACCGGCAACGGCAAGCCGGACATCCGGCGCCAAGCACCACGGATGGTGAGAACAAGTCCGGCGCCGAATTTCCAAATCGGCCACAGTCTCCTACAGTGATGCGGCCAGTGCACAAGGGGCAACTGGCAGGTCAAAGCTTGAGGGGAGCGTGGCCATGTACAGCATTCTGGTTCCGGTCGAACAGCACACTTTCACCGACGCCATCCTGGAGACGGCGCTGATGCACGCCTCGCATTTCAACAGCTATGTCGAGGGCATCGCGCTGGGGCCGGACATTTCCGACATCGTGGTGGCCGACGTGCCGATCGGCGGCACCATCTTCGACGAAAAGACGCGGCGCGAGATGGCCGACGAATCCCGCGCCCAGTTCGAGCGCTTCATGGACGGCAGGAAGATCCCGCGCTTCGATCCCAAGGCCGATGCCGTCGGCTACGGCTGGTCGAGCGAGCAGGTCACCGATGTGGGGCTCGGCGCCTATGGGCGGGTGTTCGATCTCGTCGTCGTCGGCCGGCCCGGCGCGGGCGCACAGCGGGCCCGCAAGGCAACGCTCGAGGCCGCGCTTTTCGAAAGCGGCCGGCCGCTGCTCATCGCGCCGCCGACGGCGCCCAAATCCATGGGCACCACGATCCTTGTCGCCTGGAATGCGAGCTCCGAGACGGCCCGCACCGTCGCCTTCGCGACGCCGCTGTTGAAGCTGGCCACGCGCGTCGTGGTGCTGACGGTGGCGGGCGGCGTCGTGGCCGGAGGCCCGCCGGGAGAACTCTTGGCCGCCAACCTCAAGCGGCGCGGCGTCGACGCGGAGGCGGTGACCATGGACGATCCCTCACTGACCACCGGCCAGGCGATCCTCGCCAAGGCGCAACAGATCGGCGCCGACCTCCTGATCAAGGGCGGCTACACACAAAGCCGGCTGCGGCAGATGATCTTTGGCGGCGCCACCAGCCACATCCTGGCCAAGGCGGAGCTGCCGGTGTTCATGGCGCATTAGAGCGCGATGCGATTGGGAGCCATCGCACACGCGCGGCGGAAGACGGACGCCGGATAATCTCCCTGTCGTGCGTCGCCTGGTGTCCGTCGCCGCGGTGAGCGCCGGCCTCAGCGCATCATTGCTTCGCGGCCGGCTGTTGGGCTGGCTGCTGCGCGGCCGGCTGCTGCGCACCGGGCGGCGGCCCCTCGCGGCCGAGCCTGTCGGCGGCATCAAGCATGTGCACGCGCATCCGCGCTTCCGGATCCTCGGCCAGGACGCGGCAGGGAATGCTGAGATCGCCAAGGACGAGATTGAGCGTCGTGCATTCCCAAATCTTCCCCCGCATGACAGTGAGCGCGTCATCGGCGCGGCGCTGCATCGTGCCGGCCGGCAGCTTCTGCTCCTTCTCAAAGCCCAACGTTCGGGTCATGATGATGCGACCCATTTCCAGCATCTTGGCCTGCTCGGGGTTCGAGTCCTTCAAGCACGAGGCCACCATCGTGAAATAGGCCACGCAGATCGGGTGCTCGTCGAGGAACGTCCCTGTCGCGCGATCGACAAGAGGCTTGGGAAGCTGCGGAAATTCCCCACTTGGACTTTGGGCCGGCTGTTGTTGCGCCGGCGCCTGCTGTTGCGCCGGCGCCTGCTGTTGCGCCGGCGCCTTCTGTTGCGCCGGCGGCTGCTTGCCGGCGGGCCGGGCGGGCTGGTCCTGCTTGACGGCCTGCGCGGCCGCCGGGCCGGCCAGCGCCGGTGCAACGATGGCCAAAACCGCGATTGTCAAAATCCTCATCATGGCGTCCCTTAGCTCTCGCGCCCTCTTTTTGGGGGCTATCGGCGTCATCGGCAAGCGCCCATATGTTGGCAGCCTTAAGGCAGGGAGCGAGAGCAAAATCCCTCGTTTCGAGGCCCGTCGCGGCCGCCACGGCTGGAAAATGACGCCCGCCTTGTGCGCCCGCCGTGGACGCGGCGCTCCGATGCCGCCAAAGAAAGCGTGACGACTGGTAGGGGAGACCCATGGGCCGCAGAATCATCGATCTGTCCATCTTCCTAGAGAATGACGTGATTTCGGACCCGCCGCCCGGCCAGCCGCAGATCACCTATCTCAATCACAGCGAGACCTTCGAGAGCCTCGAGCGGTTCTTCCCGGGGCTGAAGCGGGAGGAGCTGCCGGACGGCGCCGCCTGGGCGGTGGAGCGGGTGGAGCTGTCGACCCACAACGGCACGCATCTCGACGCGCCCTACCACTATCACCCGACCATGAACCGGGGCGAGCGCTCCGCGACCATCGACGAGATTCCTCTCGACTGGTGCTTCCAGCCGGCCGTCAAGCTCGACTTCCGCCGCTTCGAGCACGGCTATGTGGCAACCGCAAAGGATGTCGAGGCCGAGCTGAAGCGCATCGGCCACACGCTGAAGCCGCTCGAAATCGTCGTGATCAACACCAGCGCCGGCGGCCGCTACGGCCAGAACGACTACGTGCAATGGGGCTGCGGCATGGGCTACGAGGCGACCATGTATCTCCTGGAGCGCGGCGTGCGCCTCACCGGCACCGACGGCTGGAGCTGGGACGCGCCGTTCGTCTACACGGCCGAGACATACAAGCGCACGCGCGACGCCTCCATCATCTGGGAAGGCCACAAGGCGGGCCGGCACATCGGCTACTGCCACATCGAGAAGCTGCACAACCTCGAGAGCCTGCCGGCCGACGGCTTCATGGTGGCGTGCTTCCCGGTGAAGATCCGCGGCGGCTCGGCCGGCTGGACGCGCGCCGTCGCCATTCTCGAGGGCTAGCGCACGATCCGTCATGGAAGCGGATCGCGTCGCTTCAATCGGACCGTGGGCCCTCGCCGCGATAGGTGAAATAGCGATCGGTCTGGAGTGCCGCCGGCAGCGGCAGCGGCGAGAGCGAGGCGACCGTCAGCGCGAAGTCGCTGATGACGATTCCTTGCGGCCGCACGAGCCTGGCGACGCCGTGCCTATGTCTACTTCGAGGACGAGGAGTTCGCGCCGCTCGGTTTTGAATTGGCTGACACGTGACGAGCTCGCCGGATCGCCGTCAATGTCGCGAAGCTGCCGGTGCTGTCGTCGTGCTCGTCCTCGGCATCGTTCCTCGCACCTAGCGACCAGTGCTCTTGTGAGCCCGACCGAGCGCCGACCCCTTCCGTTCGGGCGATCTGACAAATATAAGTACACCATGCGTCGCGCCGCACTGATCCGAGGCCGGTCGGCATTGGCGGATCAACGTGTGGCGGGAATAGAGGAGTGGGAAAGTCGCCAGCCAGCGCGATCAAAGAGCTTAGCGTTCGCGGAGTAGATCGCAGGCGGGGAGGTGTCAGATGACGACGCGCCAAAAACAGGCGCAAAGAAAGCGCCGTGAGATGACTGCTGGAGATTTCGTTCGCCGCGACGACGAGATACGGAAGCATTTCGGGGAAGGTTTCACTGTGAAAAGTATCGCTTTGAGATATGGACTAAGTGAAAAACGGCTCAAGCAAATCCTTTGTAAATCTTCGACACGGCGGCCCAACAGTTAAGAACTGCCGGGTTCTGAGCATTACGATCAGGGGTCGAGCCAAGAGCCCGGCGCGGTGGCTGTGCCTTGAAGCCCTGAAGCAAGAGCCCGCAACATCACAGGCCGGTTAATCCTCCCGCCACGGACAATCTCGGTCCCATTGTGCTGACCAGCAACGGCGATTGCATAAGGCCTCACTCAGTTCGCCGGGGATGTAGCAGGCACAATCGAATCGTGGGTGGAATCATCCAGAGGGCAAAAGCAAAAGGCCCGGCGCGAGGCCAGGCCTTTCACAAGCATAAAGGAAAGAATACTACGGGCCCGACCAGAAGCGCCAGTTGATGCCGCCGCGGACCAGGAAGCCTTCGTGTTCGGCGAAAGTCTCGTGACGGATGCCGCCCGTCGGGTTGTTGAAGTTCCGGTCGCGGAAGTTGCGGTTGCCGGAATGCGTCTCCGACAGCTCGTAGTACATGCCTTCGACCTTGAGGGACAGATTGTTGGTGAAGGCATATTCGAAGCCGCCGCCGACGATGAAACCCGGCACGATCGAATCATGCGATGCGATGCTGGAGAAGACACCGGTGACCGCGGTGACCGCGGCGCCCGGCGGGAACTGATATTCCAGGAAATGCGAGGTCGTCACGTTGGCGAAGATGGCGCCACCCGTGCCGTAGACCAGCAGGCGGTCCCAGGCGTAGCCGAGGCGGCCACGCGCCGTTCCGAACCAGTCGATCTCGGCCCGGCCAGTGTAGGGAATGTTGAGCGGGCCGCCGGCGCCACCAACCAGAAGGGTACCCACGTCAAGCGAGGTGTTCGCGCGGTTCAAATCGGTGACTTGCAGGTCGATTTCAGCACCGAATACCCAGCGGTTAGGCGTTTGGTAGTTGTAGCCGAGCTGACCGCCGGCCAGCCAGCTCGAAGACTCTGGGCTCGTGATGATGCGTGGAAAATTGCAATCCGCGCCGAAGGGGACGCCCGCCGTATTGTGGCAGAGGTCTCTGATATTGCCCTCGTTCCAGATGTAGCCGGCGTTGATGCCGGCATAGAAGCCCGTCCACGTGAAGACGGGGGCCATCGGCACAGGAGCCGCACGATAATCCGCAGCCGAGGCTGCCGCAGTGAGCCCGAAGAAGGCCACCGATCCGATCAAGAACTTCCGCATGAGCATCCCCCGCGATGAATTTGTAGACGCACTCTACGCAAACGCTCTCGAATCGTCTGTTGCTTCGATGTAACAGGGAGGATCAAACAGCGGCGGGATGTTCGTTTTCCCCGTCTCTCGCCGCAGTGACAAATCCATTGGCGACGCCGAACGGGTCCATGGATCGCAAAAGGCCCGGCATGAACCGCCTAAGCGCCCCTTTAGCGGCACGGGCGGTTGATCTCCACCCCCAGCTAGAGGGGGCCGAAAAACTGTTGTTTGACGGCCACACTTGTCCCCTAAATTGGAGCGGTCACCGATCCCGCGGCGACACTCGATGCGAGGCAATGGCAATCACTCCCGAAGAGAGAAGCGCGGCGGTTGCGGCACGCAGGACGCGGCCGTGGCAGCGTCAAGTCGGCGATTGCGTTTCACTCAATCGGACCGTGGGTCCTTGCCGCGATAGGTAAAGTAGCGATCAGTCCGAAGTGCCGCCGGCAGCGGCAGCGGCGAGAGCGAAGCGACCGTCAGCGCGAAGTCACTGATAACGATTCCTTGCGGTCGAACGAGCCTGGCGACGCCATCGGGAAGCCAGGGGGGAGCGTTCCTTTCGAGCTCGGGAATCCCGATCTTGATGTCGATGTGGACCAGAATGGCGCAGGCGCCGTGCTGGTCGAAAAAAGGTCTCAGCGTCTGTTCCATCTCGCCCAAGATCAGAGCATCGGCGCGAGGCATCGACCTCGGGTGGGCTGTCGCAGCGCGGTCAAAAGCAAAGATCCTTCGCCCCGGCAGGTGCTCACGCAAATGGTCGTAGGTGCGACCATTTCCCAGCCCGAGCTCGAGGACAACGCCATCGCGGTCCGCGATCTGCTGGATCGCCCAGTCGAGGATGCGTCTTTGCGCTTGAAGCCGTTCGATGAATGTGTCGAGCCGGCTCAATGGCGGATCTGAGCTTGCTGGTGGAGGGGCATCGGCGCTCCATCATCATCGCGAGGCTCGCATCATGGCGAGGCTCGGCAAAAAGCCCCGCCAAATGACGCCGGTCAAGTCTCTTGCGATCGCGCAAGCGATGCGGAAGGTGCTGGATGCACGCGGCTGGCGGCTGTCTCGTCGAGCGGGCTGAGCATCCGCAAAAAGATTTGGGGCGCGGCACTTGCGTGCCACGCCCCTTTTTTGTTTCGTCACACCATCAAGCTTCGTAGATTACCAGTTCCACTGGGCGCGGAAGTGGCCGGCCCAACCATCGACGCTCTTCGGACCCTGCGGATCGACCTTGGTGTAGGTCACGCCGATGCCGAGGTCGAGGTCGGTATACGGCGACCAAATGATTTCGTTGTTGACCTCGATGATGCGCACGTCGGACCCAACGAGCGCGCTGTTGACCGTGCCCAGCGGGGCGCCGAAGGCGACGCTGGCCGGGGTGACGTT
Source organism: uncultured Alphaproteobacteria bacterium (assembly GCA_963812775.1). GTDB lineage: Bacteria > Pseudomonadota > Alphaproteobacteria > Rhizobiales > Beijerinckiaceae > CAWEWH01. The sequence goes on along the minus strand of CAWEWH010000005.1, from coordinate 962,333 downwards.
GATGATCCCCGGGCCGTTGAACTGGACCTCGGTCCACGAGAAGCCGTGGATCGTCCGGATGTAGGGCGTCCAGAAGTGCCGGTAACGGGCGCCGATATTCCACGAGTCAACGAGGTCAAGGGCGCCGGTGGCCGGGTTAAACAGCGCGTCCGCAAGCTGCACGGTGAAGTTGCTCTTGCTGAACGGGAAGTTTGAGCCCTTCGAGGCCAAGATGCCGGCGAAGCAGGCGCCGTTGGAGACCGGCGAGTTACAAGCCAGCGTATAGTCGAGAGCGCCACGGGCCCAAGCCACCTCGATACCAATCGTATCGGAGATCTTCGGGTTGGCGCCGCCCGGCGTACGGAGCGTCAGACCGACCTGAACGGCACCGCCGATCGAGGTATCAGGCGTGATGTAGCCTGACACGCCGGCAGCCGAACCGGGCGCGGCCGGAAGAGCAACCGGGAAGCCGCTGCCTGCCAGTGCCGTGTAAGCCGGACGCACCTCGTGCAAGGCGCCCATGATCGCCACGTCGCCCCAGGCACCGCGATATTGCAAGCGGCCGACGATCTCAGGGAAGAGCGACTTGCCGGCGACGCCCGCGAAGTAGGCCATCGTGCCGTTTGGCATGACGGTCGTGTTCGGGATAATCGTGCCAATTCCGACGCCAGCCGGCAGGCCAGCAGCCAGGATCGGTGGGATGGTCGTGGTGACAACATGGATCGGATAGCGGCGAGCGCCCGGATCTTCGATCGAGATCGTGGCCGCCAACTCCTTCGTCACGTTCGCCGTGTAGGCGATCTGCGTGATCCATCGGTCGGAGCCACCCAGATAGGTGTGCATCGCGTATTGCGTGCCCAGATAGTCGAACTGCGAGTTCTGGTAGCCGAAGGTGAACCCGTACAGCTGGATCCAGACGTTCTGGATGACGGTGGTGTTCGCCGGCAGGTTCCACGGCGAGCCCGCGCCGTATCCGCCGCCCTGCGTCGACGATTGCGCGGCGATGATGTTGGCATAGATACGAGCCGGTCCGATATCGGTCATCGGACGGGCATCCATGACCAGCACCCAGCGGGTGAAGCTGGTCTGCAGGCTGCTGGCGCGCGTCCAGTTCAGATTCGGCTGGCTGGTCGGGCCGCCCCCGTAGCCCCAGTCCATACGGACATAGCCGCCGATACGAACGCACGTATCGGTGCCCGGGACACGGTAGTAGCCCTCGTAGTTCGTGCAGACTTCCACGAAGACCTTTTCGGGGGCCTTTCGTACGGGCAAATCGGCCGCCGAGGCCGCGCCCGCGACGGCGAATGTCGCCGCCGTGGCCAGTAGTGCACCCTTAACCATCTTCATCATTAGACCCCCCATTTTGGCGGTTTCCACCAATGGTGTGACGATGGGCCACCATACCGGTGTTCGGCGCCCATTCAACGCGTCGAGGCCCGAAATTGGGGCATTCCGGACATTTCGGAGGCCTCTGTTGCACAATCGCCACTGCGCCGTTCCGGGCTCCTTTTTGGGGCGGTCGCGGCCCTCGAACAGGGCCTCGAATTGTCCGCAAGAACCGGCCCGTCGAATGTCATAAGCCGTTCTCGTGGCAACTTTTTCCGACGCTACCGAGGGCGTGCTGGCGTGAGCGGGCGTGGGCTGCAACCCGGCACACGGGGGCCCGGCCGGCGAGGGCCCCATCGCTGCATCGTCAACCCCGATGACCGGCTCACGAAAACTGACCCCCGGCACGTGGCCCGCCTGCAACAGGCGCGGCCGTCAATGCCGGCGCTCAAATGCCATCGTGCGGGGCGGCTGGAAACCGCAAGGCGCGCGATCGGTCGGGAGAGCCATTCGGCGCGCTCGATCTTGTCCGAAAACGGCGCCAACTTTCGGGATCAATGCGGTATGACCGTCCCCGTCAAGATCGGGAAGGCCATGAGCGAAGCTGCCAGGCCAGAGAATCGGGGGCTGCCGTCGCGCCGCAGCGCGCCGACCGCGTGGACCGCGGCGCTCGCGGCCATGGTGACGAGCGGCGCCGCCGCTGCCCAAGGCGCGACGCCTGAGTCCATGGCGCAGCCGAGCGTGCCAACCGCCTTGCTGCCGCGCGACCTGAGCCCCTGGGGCATGTTCGTCAATGCCGATACCGTCGTGAAGGCGGTGATTATCGGCCTGGCGCTCGCCTCCGTCATCACCTGGACGGTGTGGCTCGCCAAGAGCCTGGAGCTCCTGGCCGCCAAGCGGCGCCTGCGCGCCGGCCTCAAGGCGCTGGAGGCGGCGCGCGGGCTCGACGATGCCGCCCAGCGCATCAAACATGGGGTCGCCGGGGCGCTCGTCGCCGCGGCCGCCGCTGAGACCGCTCAGGCGGATGGGGCAAGCGCCGACGGCATCAAGGAGCGGGTCGCCTCGCGGCTCGAGCGAATCGAGGCGGCGACCGGCCGTCACATGCAGCGCGGCACGGGCCTGCTGGCCACCATCGGGGCGACCGCTCCCTTCGTCGGCCTGTTCGGGACAGTGTGGGGGATCATGAACAGCTTCATCGGCATTTCGCGGGCGCAGAGCACGAACCTGGCGATCGTGGCGCCCGGCATCGCCGAGGCGCTGCTGGCGACCGCCCTCGGGCTCGTCGCGGCCATCCCGGCGGTGGTGATCTACAACGTCTTCGCCAGGAGCATTGCCGGCTATCGGGCGCTCGTGGCCGACGGCGCCGCCGCCGTGACGCGGCTCGTCAGCCGCGACCTCGATGGCCGCCAGCAGCGACGGCTGAAGGCAGCGGAATAGGGTGCAAGAGCACGATCCGATTTCATTGAAACCGGATCGTGCGCCATTTTTTGATTTGGCGCATGAACTTGTCCGAAAACCGCTCACACTTTTCGGGATCATGCGCCATTTTTTGATTTGGCGCATGAACTTGTCCGAAAACCGCTCACACTTTCGGGATCATGCGCCCGACAGCCCGGCCGGGAACACCGGCCGGGCCGATCGGCGCGAGAGGCGTCAGGCGGCGCGGCGATTGACCTTGGATTCCGCCAGCGCGGTGAGCTTCTTGTCGGCCGCCTTCTCCTCCTCGAGATTCTGCTCGAGCAGGGCGGCGCAGTCGGCGCGGCCGAGTTGCTTGGCCCAGGTGGCAAGCGTGCCATAGCGGGTGATCTCGTAGTGCTCGACCGCCTGGGCGGAGGCGATCAGCCCGGCATCGAGGACATTCTTGTCGGCGATGTCGCCGGCCACGTCCTCGGCTTCCTCGAGAATGCCGTCGATGGCCGGGCAATCGACGCCCTCGATCTCGGCGTTGTGCATCTTGAACACCTGCTCGAGGCGCTTGATCTGGCCCTTGGTCTCGGTGAGGTGCGCCTGCAGACCCTGCTTGAGCTGCGGCTCGGTCGCCTTCTCGATCATGCTCGGCAGCGACTTCGCGATCTGGTTCTCGGCGTAGTAGATGTCCTTCAGCGTGTGGACGAAGAGATCATCGAGGGTTTTGATGTCGGCGGAGAAGAGGCCCATGGCGGTTGTCCTTGCATGTTGTTGGAGGGCGCGATCGGGAGGCCGCCGCAACGGCGGCTCGACCAAGAACGCGAGGCGCGCGCGGCATGTTCCGGGCGACCGAGACGATCGCGGCGGCTCGCCAAGCTGACGCTCCATCGACGTGATCCATGCGACGCGCAACGGCACGCGCCATCGGGTGGTCGCTCGGCGCCGTCGCGGCAGCGCTTATTGTCGCGGCGATCTTCCTCGCCACCGGCACGGTCACCGTGCCGCCGCGCTACGATCCCTTCGCGCCCCTCGACGTCGGCGACGAGCCGAGCTTCCTCACCTCCTACAAGCTGACGCGCCTCAAGCACGACAACGCCGCTTGCCTTGCGGCGCTGCGAACCAGCGCCATGAGCTTTGCGCCATTGCCGGACCACGTGACGCAGGACGGATGCGGCACGCGCGGCGCCGTGACGGTGAGGCGCTCGGAGGTGGCGTTCAGCGCGCCCTTCACGGCAAGCTGCCCGCTGGCCGCCGCCTGGGCGCTGTTCGAGCGCCATACGCTCAACCCGGCGGCGGTGCGCCACTTCGGCCACAAGGTGTCGCAGGTGACGCATCTCGGCAGCTACAATTGCCGCGCCATCGGGCACGGCTCCCGCCTCAGCGAGCACGCCACCGCCAACGCCATCGACGTGACGGGCTTCGTGCTCGCGGACGGCCGGCGCATCGCGATCGCCAAGGAATGGGACGGGGAGAGCTCGCCGCGCCGCGCCTTCCTGCGCGCGCTGCGCGACGGCGGCTGCCGCTTCTTCGATGCGGTGCTCGGGCCGGACTTCGACGACGACCACCGCAACCATTTTCATTTCGACATGGGGCGCGTTCGCGCCTGCCGGTGACGCGACGATCGGCTCAGCGCCGGCGTGCGCGGGGCCGCTCGCGATGCAGAAGACGCTCTGCGCAAAAGAAAAGGGCGGCCCGAGGGCCGCCCAAGGTGTCTTCGGGGGGAAGATTCATTTCAGCGCTGGACGACAACCTTGGTGCCGACCTTGACGCGGTCGTAGAGGTCGATGACGTCCTCGTTCAGCATGCGGATGCAGCCGGACGAGACGGCATGGCCGATGGATTCCGGTTCGTTGGAGCCGTGGATGCGGAACAGCGAGCCGCCGAGATAAAGGGCGCGGGCGCCAAGCGGATTGTCCTCGCCGCCAGCCATGTAGCGCGGCAGATCCGGGCGGCGGCGCAGCATCTCGGCCGGCGGACGCCAGTCGGGCCACATGGCCTTGCGGGCGACGGTCTTGACGCCGGCCCACTGGAAGCCTTCGCGGCCGACGCCAATGCCGTATTTGATCGCCGTGCCGCCGGACTGCACCAGGTAGAGGCGGCGCTCCTGCGTGTTGACGATGATCGTGCCGGGGGCCTCACGACCGTAGTAGCGGACCGTCTCGCGAGCGATGCCGGGCTCGGGGGCGGTGCGCATCTGCGGCGTCTCGTTGTAGCCGAAGCCGCGGTCGCGATCGAGCGGGTCGCCGAACAGGAAGAAGGCGTCGGCCGAATTGATCAGGGCGAGGGTGGACACGAGGGCTGCGATGGGCAGCCAGGCAAGACGGCGCATGGCGTTTTCTCCAGAAGACGGAAAGTCGATCCTTGAACGTAAGCGCGGCCCTTTCAGTTCCGCGCCATTTGCCCGGGGATGCGCAAAAGTGCCGAGGTGTTGTCGGCGGAGCGCTGCTCGATGGTGATCGTCCTGACGGGGCGAGCGGTGCAGTCCCGGCCGGCATAGGGCCACGCCTGGCCAGTGCAGCCCCCCTCGGGCAGACGATCGGAACGCTTCGTCGCCACCGTTGTGTCGGCGGCATCGGCCTGCGTAATGCCGATGAGCGCGTCGGGGCCGGCGAGCTCGGGATGCCGGTCGACGATCTTGACGGCCGGGGTGCGCGCCTCAGCGGCCGCGTCGAGGAGGCTGAGCCCGCCGACGAGCACGGTCGACATGAGCGCAGACAGCACGACGATGGCCTTGTTGGTGAGAATCATGTGGCGGCTCCCGCGTCGACCCGGACGGGCCTTCATTCGCTCTGAGCCGTGTATCGAATGAATTTTTCCGGTGTTTTTCGCGGAAAGGGAAAATTGATTTCATTGTTGCAGGAATTGTTGCGTCGCCCGGCGCGGACGCAACGTTCCCTCAGGCCTCGGCGTCCGGCATGAACATGTAGCCGGCGCCCCGAATCGTCCGAATGACGCGCGGATTGGCCGGATCCGGCTCGATTTTCTTGCGGATACGCGTGATGCGCACGTCGATGGCCCGATCGAAAGCGTCAGGATCGCGTGCATTGGCAAGGTCGAGAAGCCGGTCGCGCGATAACACTTTCTTGGGGTTATCGACGAAAGCCTTGAGAAGATTGAACTCCGAGGCGGTGAGCGAATGATCGGTGCCGGCCTCGTCGCGCAGCGTGCGCTGATCGAGGTCGAGCCACTTGGTGCCCACCCGTGCGAGGCCGGCAGCGGCCTTTGGGCCCGCCGCAGCCGCGTCGCTGCGCCGGAGCACCGAGCGGATGCGCGCCAGAAGCTCGCGCAGCTCGACCGGCTTGGCGAGATAGTCGTCGGCCCCGAGCTCGAGCCCGACGATGCGGTCGATGGGGCTCGCGGTGGCGGTCAGCATGATGATGGGCAGGTGGCCCTCATGCCTGAGGTGGCGGATCAGCGACAGGCCGTCCTCCTCGCGGCATGTTGAGGTCGAGCACGACGAGATCGGGCTTGCCACGCTTCAAGGCATCGCGCAGCTCGCCGCCGCCGTCGCACAAGGTCACCTCGAAGCCGTGCATCTTGAGATAGTCGCCAACCATCTCGCGGGCCGCGGCCTCGTCGTCGACGACGAAGATATGTCCGGTCTGGCTCATGGCGTCGGCTGGCCTGTCGGTCTCATGTGCCGCCACCCTGATGCAATGGCAGGGTGATGGTGAAGATGGCGCCGGCGCCTTCCCCGCCCTCGGCGGCGACGCGCCCGCCATGCAGATCGACGATGCGCTTGGCGATGGACAGGCCAAGGCCGGTGGAGCTCTCGCCGGCCGTCGGCTTGGCGGACAACCGCTGGAAGCGGCCGAAGAGGCGGGCCATGTCCTCCGGCGACAGGCCCGGCCCGCTGTCGCGCACGCGGATCACCGCGCTCGCCGGCCGGCGCGCCACCGACACGGCGATGGCGCCGCCGATGGGGCTGTACTTCACGGCGTTGCTGACGAGGTTGTCGATGGCCTCGCGGAGCCGCTCCTGATCGCAGCGCAGCGTGGCAAGGCCGTCCGGTGCCTCGAGCGCGATCGGTCTGGCTCCTTCTTGCCGGCGAGCGCGCGGTTGGCCTCCGCCACCTCGCCGACCAGCGCAACGAGGTCGATCGGCCTCGCGGCGGATCGAGATGTCGAGGGCGTCCGCTCATGGCGTCGGCGATCAGGCTGTCGACCATGCGGGTCAGGCGCCGCGCCGATTGGCGGATGTGGCCGACCTGCGCGCGGGCGCTGTCGAGGGGAATCGGCGTGGCGGCGATGAGCTCGTTCAGCATCTCGGTGCGGCCGAGAATGACGCCGAGCGGATTTTTCAGATCGTGCGCGACCGTGCCGAGCACCTCGCTCTTGAAGGCGTTGGCGCTGGCGCAGCCGCCCCCTCTGCTCCTCGAGCCGCTCCTTGGCCGAGGTGAGCTCGCGCGTGCGCCGCATGACCCTCTCCTCGAGCTCGCTGTTGGCGCGCTCCAGCTGCTCGTAGAGGATGACGTTGTCGAAGGCGACCGAGCATGCGGCTGCAGAACACCTCGACCAGCGCGTGGTCGGTGTCGGAGAGCGTCTTGGCGGCCTCGAGCAGCACGACGACCTGGCGGCCGCTGCCGGTCCCGATATAGAGCACCGAGCGGCGCGGCAGGAAATCGTGGCTGCGGCGCGCGAAGGCCAGCCGCGACGACCTCGCGGATCGCGGCATCGAGGGCCGGCGGCCGGGGCCGAGCGAATTCGCGGTAGATGCCGGAGCCGGCGAGGACCGACAGCCGCTCCTCGGCGTCGGCCGCCTCGCGCAGCACCAGGATGCCGGCGCAGTCGACATTGAGCAGCGAGGCGATCTGCGTGAGCACGCCTTCGGCCAGACGCTGCATGGAGCGCAGATCGAACAGCGTCGAGGCGGCCTCGATGATGATCTCCAGGCCGCGCCGCGTCTCCACCATGCGCTCAAGCTGCTGATAGCTGCGCAGCGCCGCCGTCAGCGAGGTGAACAGCTTGTCGGCCGTGAGCTCGGTCTTCGCCTTGTAGTCGTTGATGTCGTAGTCGACGATGACGCGCCGCTCCGGCGCCTGTCCCGGCTGGCCGGTGCGCAGGATGATGCGCACCGTCTCGTTGCGCAGCTCCTTGCGGATGAAGTCGACGAGCTCGAGACCCGCCGCATCGGTCTCCATGACGACGTCGAGCAGGATGACGGCGATGTCCGGATGGTGCGCGCAGCAGCTCCCTGCCCTCGGCCGCCGAGTGCGCCGAGATCAGCTCGATGCCCTGGCCGTTGAGCGAGTAATCGTAGAGCGCGAAGCGCGTGCCGTCGTGGACGGCGGCATCGTCGTCGATGACCGCCACCTTCCAGCGCGGCGCCGCCGCGACGGGCTCTTGCCGCGTCTCGTCGTCGATCAAGGTGACGATGTCGGCTTCGTCGCTCATGCCACCGTTCCCAAGGCCGGCGCGGGCTGCATCGGCTCGGCGTCGAGCGGGGCGATCCGCGGCAGGACGATGCGGAAGCTCGTGCCCTCTCCCGGCGCCGACGCGAGGCTGATGCGCCCGCCCAAGCGCCGCGTCACCAGATTGTAGACGATGTGCAGGCCAAGGCCGCTGCCGCCACGCCCGCGCAGCGTCGTGAAGAACGGGTCGAAGGCGCGGCGCTGCACGTCGCTCGCCATGCCGCGGCCGTCGTCCTGGAAGACCAGCTCGACGTGCGTGGCATCGCTCGGCCGCGCGCTGACCCGGATGGAGCCGGCCTGCCCCTCGGTAAAGCCGTGATTGAGGGCGTTGAGGAACAGGTTGGTGACGATCTGGCCGTAGGGGCCGGGATAGCTGTCCAGCGCGATGCCGTCCGGAATGTCGGCCACGAGCTCGATGTGCCGCTTCTTGAGGCCGAGCCTCAAGCTCGACAGAGATCTGCTCGGTCGCTTCCTTGAGGTCGAACAGGCGGCGCTCGGCATGCGAGCGGTCCACCGCCACCTGCTTGAACGATTGCACCAATTCGCCGGCACGCTGCAGGTTGGCGACGAGCTGGTCGGCCGCCTCGCGCACGCCGGCCACGAAGTCCTTGAGCCGCGAGCGGCGCAGTTGCTCGCTCTCGATCTCCTTGGCGAAGCCCTCGCAGCGCCGCGACAGGCTCGAGGCGACCGTGATGGAGATGCCCACCGGGTTGTTGACCTCGTGGGCGACGCCGGCCACGAGGCCGCCAAGCGCGGCGAGCTTCTCGGCCTCGATGAGATTCTGCTGCGTCAGGCGCAAATCGGCCAAGGCCTGCTCGGCCCGCTCCTTGGAGGCGACCAGCTCGCGTTCCGCCCGCTGCTTGGCGATGGCGTTGCCGCGGAACACGTCGACGGCGCGGGCCATCTCGCCCGTCTCATCGCCGGCGGCGCGGCCGGGCACCTCGAAGTCGTAGCGGCCGCGCACGATCTCGTGCATCGCCACCATGAGCTCGCGCAGCGGCTGGTTGATCGAGCGCGCCACGCCGACGCCGATGATGATGACGGCGAAGACGAACAGGAAGGCGACGACCCCGACCTTGACGTAGACCTCCTGCAGGGCGCGGTCGAAGCGCGACTGCGCCACGTCCTCCTGGCGGCGGAAGGCCGCCGTCATCTGGTCGATGGCGGCCGACATGCGCAGCGAGCTCGCGTCGATCTCGCCCTTCAGCAGCTGGTCCTGGTGGTCGAAGCGGCCGGCCAGGGAGGCGAGGCCGCGGCGCAGGATGCCGGCCCGCTCGCGCAGCGCCTCGAGCGCCCGCCGCTGCAGGTCGCTGGTGGCGAGATCGAGCATGACGGGCACCGTCTGCTCGATGGTCTCGGCGTTGCGGCGCGCGTCCTCGCCGGACTTGGCCGAGACGGTCAGATAGTAGGCGTTGGCGGCCAGCAAGGCGGCGTTGAACGCCTCGCGCGACTTGCCGAGCGCCGGCCAGATCAGTGCCCCGCTTCCCTTGGTCTCGCCGTCGATGATGGAATAGAGGCCGGCCATCTCCTTGGCGGTGTCGAGAACCTCCTTCTCGTAGGTCTCCTGCAGAGCGGTGCGAACATCGCGCAGGCGATCGAAGCCGGCGAGGAACTGCTCGGTGGGGGTGGTGAGCGTGTAGGCCTGCTCGGCAAAGGCGCTCTCCAGCGCGGCGGTCAAGAGCTTGGAGATCAGCGAGGAGCGGCGGCGCTCGATCTCCACAAGGAGCTCGGGCGTCGGCCTGAGTGAAGTAGCGGTGGATCAGGCTCTGCAGCCGCCCCGCGTCGCTCTCGATGGCGACAAGCTGCTGCTCGGACTGGCGCACGTGCCGCAGCGCGTCCCAGGCGCTGCTCAGCACCTTGGCGCCGTCCCAGATGAGAAGCAGCAGCACCAAGGCGACGGCGGAATTGAGAATGGCGATGGAGAGAATGCGCCAGCGGATCGGCACGCCGCGCACGCGCTGCGCAAGCGCCGGCGCGCCCGTCTCGGGCGGCGGCCGGTGCCGCGCCGGGACGGCCCGTTCGCTTCCGCTCAGGCGCTGTTCGCCATGCATGTCGTGCCTGCACGCCTCCGAGACGCGACCGAACCCGGCGGCGTCACTGAACCTGACGTATCCGGTCCACCAGCGCCTTCAAGCCGGGATTGGCCAAGCTCTTCTCATATACGGGCGCCATAGCATCGATCCACGGCTTCTTGTCCAGATCGGCCACAATGGCGACGCCGGATTGCCGCGCCTCGTCGCGCGCCTTGCCCTCGAGCTCGAGCCAGCGGGCGCGCATGAAACGGCTCGATTCGCGCGCCGCCTCGCGGAAAATCCCCTGCTCGGCGGGCGTCAGGCCGTCCCAGGCCTTCTTGGAGATGATCACCACCTCCGGGCTCATCGTGTGTTCTGTCAGGCTCAGGAAGCGCGCCGCCTTGAAGTGCCCGGTGGTCACGTAGGACGGCCAGTTGTTCTCGGCCGCGTCGATCAGCTTGGTCGCAAGCCCGGTGCCCACCTGCCCGTAAGGAAGCGCCACGGGCTCGGCGCCGAGCGCCCGCATGGTGTCTTCCATGAGCTCCGATTGCTGCACCCTGACCCGCATGCCCTTGAGGTCGGCGATCGAACGCACCGGGCGCACGTTGTTGTAGATGGAGCGGGCGCCGGAATCGTAGAACGTCAAGCCGACGAAGCCGTAGCGCTCGAAGCTTGCGAGAATCTCGTCGCCGATCGCCCCGTCGAGCACCTTGTGCAGGTGGTCGATGGAGCGGAACAGGAAGGGCAGCGACAGCACGTTGACCTCGGTCACGAAGCTGCCGAGCGGCGCCACGTTGGTGCGGTTGATGTCGATGGCGCCGGCGCGCGTCTGCTCGATCGTCTCCTTCTCCTCGCCGAGCTGGCGCGAGTGAAAGACACGGACCGTGTGGGCGCCCGCTGTCCGCTCACGGATCAGCTCGCCCATATGCAAGAGCGCCTGGACGGTCGGATATTCGCCAGCCTGCGTGTCGGCGGCCCGGAACTCGCGGGCTGCGGCCGGCGTCGCAAGCATCGACACGAGCGCGGCAACGGACGCCGCGGACGCCAGGCTTCGCGCCATCGATCGCATGCCCTGCCCCCGTGTGCGCATGGCTGCGCACGATCCTGGCCGATTGTGCCAGCCCAGGCAGGCCTTGGGCAATCGCCAAGCGGTCTTGGGAGGGATCCCGCGCCAACAAAGGCCCGCAACCGGCGGTCGCGGGCCGCAGTGCCTCAGCGGCGGGGACGATAGATGTCGAGCGGCCCCTCGCCCGGCAGCCTTTCGAGCCAGGCGGGGCTTTCGCCGCGCTTCAAGGCGGCCGAAAAGCCGCCGGGCGCGCGGGCGTCATAGATGCGCAGTTCCGACAGCCCGGGGCAGGTGACGACAAAGTCGACGCCGCGCCGCGCCACGATGTCCTTAGCGCGCGCGTCACTGCCGATCAGCGCGTCGATGGCGATGCGATTGCCGTAATTGTTGCGATGATAGGGCGCGGCAAGCACGCTGTGCGGCGTGAAGGCGAGGATATGGGCGCCGAGGTCGATGGGCGCCAGGATGACGCCAGGCGGCAGCTCCCGCAGCGCCGCGAAGGATGGCGGCTTGAGGCAATTGCCGGCCACTTCGTCCGCCGCCTTGTGGGCGGCCGGCGACAACGGATCAAGCGCGATCGACCACGCCATCGGGCAGACGACCAGGAAGGCCAGCGCGACGGCACTGTAGTGCGCGGCGCGCCGCCGCCACGCGGCCTGCACGGCCGCCACCACCAGGGCGACGCCGCCGAGCGCGGCGAGGATGGCGGTCGGCGCCATCATGCGGACCTGCCACAGCGCGCACGCAAGGCCGACGGCCGCAAAAGCGCAAACCGGCAGCCAGGCGAAGCGCTCCGTCGCTGGCGCCCGCTTGAAGGCGATGGCGAGCGCCGCAAGCCCGACAAGGAGAGGGGCGGCGGCCGCGACGAAGATGGTCGGCTGCTCGATGACGGCGCGCAGGAGCGGCCGCGCTTCGTTGACGTTCTTCAACCAGAGCTCGCGCACCAGCGGTTCGGTGGCCGCGAGGGGATCGCCGAGGCAGGCGGGAAAGAACAGCGCGACGGCGGCAATGAGGCCGACGGCCGCCATGGCGGCGGCCGCGAGGCGCGAGCGCCAGCTTTCGAGGCGAGGCGACAATCCCGCCAGCACGGCAAGCAGGGCACCGCCACCGGCCGCCGCGAAGGCGTGCGGGATGGTGTAATTGTCGCAATAGGCAGCACCGTAATCGCGCGCCGGCACGGTCGCCATCAGGGCCACGAGGGCTGCCGACGCGAGCGCGAGCGCGAAGGCGCCCATGACGCCGCGCATGGCCTCGCCGTCCCTCAGCCAGGCGATCCCGAAGGCCATCGCCATGGCGGCTACGAACGGCAGATCCTCGAGGCTGATGGCGAGCGCCAGCAACGCCAAGAGCCCGGCCAGCGCGGCCGCGAGATGCGAGCGCGTGCGCGGATCGAGCGCCTCGATGGTGGCGCGCAGCATCAGCAGCATCAGCAGGATCTCGGCGTTGTGATGGTCGACGCGGCCCGGGATGAACTGGCCCGAGGTGGCGAAGATGAGCGGCACCAGGAAGGCGGCGGGCGCAATGGCGACGTTGCCCATGAGGCGGCGCGCCGTGGTGATGAAGCTCGCGGCGGCGGCGAAATGCAGCAGGAGGGGCCAGACGATGCGGGCGAGGCGTTCGGCCGCCATGGGCTCGAGCAGGATGCCGAAGGAGCGGATCATCAGGGCGAGGGGCGCGTCGATGAAACGCGACCAATGCATGATCACCCCGAGCGGCGGGTTGAGACGATGCTCGGCGAGATCGAACCATTCCTTGCCGGCGAGGAAGTCGCGCACCTGCACCATGCGCATGGCGTCGTCAGTGTCGATGAAGCCGCCCTCGTTCCAGACGCCGAGCGCCAGCTTGGCGCCGGTGGCCAGGATCGCCGCGAACGCCACCACGAGCATGACGGGGAGCGACTGGAAAAGCGGAAAGGCGCCCGTTTCGGCGTGCGGCAGAGGCTTGCCCTGGGCGATGGCGGACATGGTTCGAGGACCCGCAGCCGGCGGCGAGGCGGCGAGGCCGTGCTTAGGTCAAAAACCTTTCCGGGGCGTGAAGGCGGGCAAGCGCCACTAGATCTGCGCTACTCGGCGGCCTCGGCCTTGTCGGCGGCCGTCTCGGTCGCCTCCTGCGCCTTGAGCACATCGGGGCGCGGCATCGAAATGATGTTGTAACCGCTGTCGACGTAATGCACCTCGCCGGTGACGGCGCTCGACAGGTCCGACAGTAGATAGAGAGCGGAGCCGCCGATCTCCTCGATGGTGACGGTGCGGCCGAGGGGGGCGTGCGCCTTCTGGTAGTTGAACATCAGACGGGCATCGGTGATGCCGGCGCCTGCCAGGGTGCGGACCGGGCCGGCCGAGATGGCGTTGACGCGCACATTCTGCGGGCCGAAGTCGGACGCCAGATAGCGCACACTCGCCTCGAGCGCCGCCTTGGCGACGCCCATGACGTTGTAGTTGGGCATGACGCGCGTGGCGCCCCCGAAGGTCAGCGTCAGGAGCGAGCCGCCGCTGGGCATCATGGCGGCGGCGCGCCCGGCGATCTCGGTGAATGAGAAGCAGGAGATCAGCAGGGTGCGGGTGAAATTCTCCCGCGACGTGTCGGCGTAGCGGCCCTTGAGCTCGTTCTTGTCCGAGAAGGCGATGGCGTGGACGAGGAAATCGAGCGTCTTCCATTCCTGCTTCAGCGCATCGAAGACGTGGTCGACGGAGGCGAGATCCTCGACATCGCACGGCAGGACCAAGGACGAGCCGAGCGAGCCCGCGAGCGGCGTGACACGCTTCTTGAGGGCCTCGCCCTGATAGGTGAAGGCCAACGTGGCGCCCTCACCGGACAGGCGCTTGGCGATGCCCCAGGCGATGGAATGATCGTTGGCGACGCCCATGATCAGGCCGCGCTTGCCATGCATCAGCCCGGCCATGTCGCGCTCCTCACCTCACAGAACCACACCGCCACCGTCATGCGTCGAGGCGCTTCATGACGATGGTCGCGTTGGTGCCGCCAAAGCCGAACGAGTTGGACAGCACCGTGCCGAGCTTGGCATTGTCGATACGCTTGCGGATGATCGGCATGTCGGCAAAAGCCGGATCGAGCTCGTCGATATGGGCGCTCTCGCAGATGAAGCCGTTGTTCATCATCAACAGCGAATAGATGGCCTCCTGCACGCCGGTGGCGCCGAGCGAATGGCCGGTCAGCGACTTGGTGGCGGCAATCGGCGGACATTTGTCGCCCGCCCCGAAGACCTCGCGGATGGCCTCGATCTCCTTGTCGTCGCCGACCGGCGTCGAGGTGGCGTGCGGGTTGATGTAGTCGATGGGAGCCTTGACGCCCTCAAGGGCCATCCGCATGCAGCGCACGGCGCCCTCGCCGGACGGCGCCACCATGTCGTGGCCGTCGGAGGTCGCCCCATAGCCGACGATCTCGCCGTAGATGCGGGCGCCGCGCGCCTTGGCGTGCTCCAGCTCCTCGAGCACCACGACGCCGGCGCCGCCGGCGATGACGAAGCCGTCGCGATTCACGTCATAGGCGCGCGAGGCGCGCGCCGGCGTGTCGTTGTATTTCGACGACATGGCCCCCATGGCGTCGAACAGCACCGATAGCGTCCAGTCGAGCTCTTCGCAGCCGCCGGCGAAGATGACGTCCTGCTTGCCGAGCTGGATGATCTCGTAGGCGTTGCCGATGCAATGGTTGGAGGTGGCGCAGGCCGACGAGATGGAATAGTTGACGCCCTTGATCTCAAAATGCGTGGCAAGGGTGGCGGAGGCCGTCGAGCACATGGCCTTCGGCACCGCGAAGGGGCCGACGCGCTTCGGCCCCTTGGTGCGCGCCGTGTCGGCCGACTCGACGATGGTGCGCGTCGAGGGCCCGCCCGAGCCCATGATGATGCCGGTGCGGGCGTTGCTCACCTCGCCCGCCTCAAGCCCCGCGTCGCGGATGGCCTGGTCCATGGCGACGTGATTCCAGGCGGTGCCGGCGGCGTGGAAGCGCATGGCGCGGCGGTCGAGGCTCTGGGCAGGATCGAGGGTCGGGGCGCCGTGCACCTGGCAGCGGAACCCGAGCTTGGCGTAGTCCTCGGCGCGCACGATGCCGGAGCGAGCTTCGCGTAGCGAGGCGAGAACTTCCTGCGTATTGTTGCCGATGGACGAGACGATCCCCATCCCGGTCACAACGACGCGCTTCATCGTGGGTCGCCTTTCGTCTCGGTCAATGCCGTCGCCTCAAGGCCGATGGGGGCCAATTAAGCCGCCGTCTGAAACAGGCCGACGCGAAGGTCCTTGGCCTCGTAAATGCGCCGGCCGTCCGCCTCGAGCCAGCCGTCGGCGATGCCCAGCACCAGCCTGGAGCGGAAGACACGCTTGAAATCGACGCCATAGACAATGCGCTTGACGCTGGGCAGCACCTGCTCGCCAAACTTGACCTCGCCGACGCCCAGCGCCCGGCCGCGGCCAGGCAGACCGAGCCAGCCGAGGAAAAAACCCACGAGTTGCCACAGCGCATCGAGGCCGAGGCATCCCGGCATCACCGGATCGCCCTTGAAGTGGCAGGAGAAGAACCAGAGGTCCGGCCGCACATCGAGCTCGGCCCTGACCTGACCCTTGCCGTGCTGGCCGCCATCCTCGGCGATGGCCGAAATCCGGTCGAACATGAGCATCGGCGGCAAGGGCAGCTGGGCATTGCCGGCTCCGAACATTTCGCCCCGGCCGCAGGCGATGAGATCCTGGTAGCTGAAGGCAGACTGGCGCTGCTGCAACGCCGCAGTTTGCTTGTCCATCGTGCCGCATTTGCGGGCCATTTGCCCGCTCTCCCGTGTTGGGGCTATCTAACACTAACTTTATCGGCCCGAAAGCATCGCCACCGGCGTTTTGCCGCGACAAACCACAGTTGCGGGCTGGACCACCGCTTTCTATGATATAGTGAGCCAAGTGACGAACAGACAGCTCATGAACGAACGCGTAAGCCCACCTCCGCCGGCGACAGACCGCAACGGCTGCCCGATCCACGATCTCAGGGCGCGGTTGCGCAAAGTCGGGCTCAGGCCGACGCGGCAACGCGTGTCCCTCGGCTGGCTGCTCTTCGCCAAGGGTGACCGGCACGTGACCGCCGAACGGCTCTACGAGGAGGCGACGCGGGCGCGGGTGCCGGTTTCGCTGGCCACCGTCTACAACACCCTGCACCAGTTCACCGAAGCCGGACTGTTGCGCGAGGTCGCCGTCGACGGCACGCGCACCTATTTCGACACCAATATCGGCGAGCACCAGCATTTCTTCGTCGAAGGCGACGAATTGCTCATCGACATCCCGGGTCCCGGAATTGCCGTCGGCGAGCTGCCGCAAGCCCCGGAAGGGATGGAGGTCGCCCGCGTCGACGTGATCGTGCGGCTGCGCCGCAAGGTCTGAGACGCCGCTCGCAGCGAATCATCGCTTCGCACGATCCCCAAAACCGCCCGCACCTTTCGGGATCAGGCGTTATTCGATCTTCTCGTTCGGGTAGACGCCCCAGAGCTTCTCCTGGCGGATGTAGCCGTCGACGTTCCTGCACCTGCACCCGGCACCAGCTGCCGTCGCACTTCCTGATGCTGGCAATGACGTTGGGCTGGACGCGCGCCAGAACGTCGGCGCGGTCATCAGCGCGGTCGAGCAGGGAGAGCGTGCCCGATTTCTCCCATGGGGCGACGAGCGCCGTGCGACGGCCGGAAAGAAGCGAGTGCAGAACCCAGCCCTCGGTGCCCTCGGCGTCGCGCACCCGCCGCCACGTCTCGAACTCGGCCATGATCTCGACCGGCAGCCCGGCGCGCTGAAACACCCAGGCGGTCCTGTGGTCCTTCGAGGGCCCCTCGCGCAAATTCACCCGATCCGATTTCAGGCTGACATAGCGCGGCATCGGCTGGCCGGTGACGGCGCCCCGCGCGACGCTTTGGGCGGGCGCCGCCTCAAGGCCCGCGACAATCGCCAGACCGGCCAGAAGGATTTTCCAGAAGAAGCGCGCCATCATCGACCTTGTAATCGATCCAATCTCCAGGGTGCCAGCCCCTCGATCCGCGCGATTGTCTTTCCGCATGCCTCTGCTAGAGAGGCAACGCGGCAGCCAGAGGGCAAGCAACTTCTATCTCTCGCCGATTGTGCTTAACGGGGCGTGAAACCACCCATGATCGTCAAACGGCCGTCAGGTCCTCGACAGGGGCCACCGTCATGGTGAGGAAAAGGCCCCTGGTGGTGGTCACGCGCAAGCTGCCCGACGTGGTCGAGACGCGCATGCGTGAATTGTTTGACGCCAAGCTCAATCTCGACGACCACGCCATGGCGACGGCCGAGCTCACCGACGCCGTCAAGAGCGCCGACATCCTGGTGCCGACCATCACCGACAAGATCGATTCCTCGGTTCTGGCGCACGCCGGCGAAAAGCTGAAGCTCATCGCCAATTTCGGCAACGGCGTCGACCACATCGACGTGCACGGCGCCCTGTCGCGCGGCATCACCGTCACCAACACGCCAGGCGTGCTCACCGACGACACCGCCGACATGACCATGGCGCTCATCCTGGCGGTGGCGCGGCGCATCAACGAGGGGGCGCTGACGCTCACCCAGGAATCCTGGGACGGCTGGTCGCCCACCTGGATGCTGGGCCGGCGAATCACCGGCAAGCGGCTCGGCATCATCGGCATGGGCCGCATCGGCCAGGCGCTGGCGCGCCGCGCCAGGGCGTTCGGCCTGTCGATCCACTATCACAATCGCCGCCGCGTGCCGGCCGCCACCGAGGAGGCGCTCGAGGCCACCTATTGGGACAGCCTCGACCAGATGCTGGTGCGCATGGACATCATCTCGGTCAATTGTCCGCACACGCCCGCCACCTACCACCTCTTGTCGGCGCGCCGCCTGAAGCTGTTGAAGCCGAGCGTCATCCTGGTCAACACGGCGCGCGGCGAGATCGTCGACGAGGTGGCGCTGGCGCGCGGCCTCGAGGCCGGCGAAATCGCCGGCGCAGGGCTCGACGTCTACGAGCACGAGCCGGCGGTCAATCCGCGGCTTCTCAAGCTCGCCAAGAGTCACAAGGTGGTGCTCCTGCCGCATATGGGCTCCGCCACCATCGAGGCCCGCGTCGACATGGGCGAGAAGGTCATCGTCAATATCCGCACCTTCATGGACGGCCACCGGCCACCCGACCGAGTCCTGCCGTCGATGCTGTGAGCGATGCTGCACTGCGCAAAGGCTTCCGATGTTGCGCACGATCCCCCAAAGGCCGCCGACATTCCCGGATCATGCGGCTTTTTGCGCATGATCTTGTCCGACGACCGCGCCGCAACATCTTGTTAAGGGCAACGGGCTTTGGCCCGCCGATCGTGTCGATGCACACCGATGAATAAGATTTTACTGTCACAGTGAGGCGTGCGGCCCTGAGACCGGGCCGGCCGTGGGATGAGTGCGATGGGAGAGAAAACGCAGGGATGGGTTGGGCGCCAGCTCGCCCACTACCTGACGGGCGAGGTCACCGGCTACCAGCCCGCCTATCCGCCCGATCCGAGCGCGCTGTCGCGCGTCCTGCAGCCGGGCGACGTGCTGCTCGTCGAGGGCAACAGCCGCGTCGCCAATATCATCAAGTATCTGACGCAATCGACCTGGTCGCATTCGGCCATGTATGTCGGCGAGGTGCCGGGCGTCGAGACGATGGACGGCGAGCCGCATGTCCTCGTCGAGGCGCAGATCGAGGAGGGCGTGATCTCCGTGCCGCTCTCCAAATACCGCGACTTGCATGTGCGCATCTGCCGGCCGTTGGCGCTGACCCACCAGGACCGCAAGGCGGTGGTCGAGTTCATGACCAAGCGCATCGGCTACGAATACGACACCAAGAACGTCGTCGACCTGATGCGCTACCTGTTTCCGCTGCCCATCCCGGCGCGCTTCCGCCGGCGCATGATCGCCATCGGGTCCGGCGCGCCGACGCGCGGCATCTGCTCGTCGCTCATCGCGCAGGCCTTCCAAAGCGTGCGCTACCCGATCCTGCCGCGCGTCAAGCACCACGACGACGACCGCAAGGTGAAGTCGGAATTCGCGCGCGAGGAAATCCTGCACATCCGCCACCACAGCCTCTACACGCCGCGCGACTTCGACATCTCGCCGTATTTCGCGGTGGTGAAGCCCACGATCGAGATGGGTTTCGACTACAAGCGCTATCTGTGGGGCGAGGACCGGCCGGCCGCTTGAGCGTTTCCTGCGCACGATCTTGATCGAAAATTGCGCACACTTTTCGGGATCGTGCTTGATACGCGCATGATCTTGGCCGAAAACCGCGCACACTTTTCGGGATCATGCTTGATACGCGCATGATCTTGACCGAAAACCGCGCACACTTTTCGGGATCATGCGCTGGACGACAGAGGACGGAGACAGAGAACAGAAGACGCATGGCGCGAAGCGGAATCATCTAGTATCCGTCGTCCGCCGCCTGATGTCCGTCGTGCGATAGGAGTCCGCCACGGGGCCGTTCTCGCTTCTCACCGCCGCCGGCAAGGCGTGGCGCCAGATCCTGTCGCCGGCGTTCCGGCGCATGCTGTTCACGTCGCTTGGGCTCACCATCGCGCTCCTGGTGCTGGTCTGGCTCGTGCTGACGCGGCTGTTTGCCGCCTATCTCGAAGCGCACACCATTTCGGGCGCCTACCCGATCCTCGACACGATCGTGTTCTTCCTGACGGGCCTCGGCCTTGTCGTCGGGCTCGCCTATCTGGTGCCGGCCGTCACGGCGCTGGTGGCGGGCTATTTCCTCGACGATGCCGCGGCATTGGTCGAGCGCGAGCATTATCCCGACGCGCCGCCGGGCCAGCCGCTGTCGATCGGCCGCGCGCTGCTTTACGGGGCGCGCTTTGCGGCGCTGTCGGTGATGGTGAACATCGTGGCGCTGCTGCTGGTCTTCATCCCGGGCGTCAATCTCGTGGCCTTCTTCGCGGCCAACGCCTATCTGCTCGGACGCGAATATTTCGAGCTGGCGGCGGCGCGCTTCGTGCCGATGCCGGAAGCGGCCGCGCTCCGGCAGCGCCATCGCGGCAGCGTGTTCCTGGCCGGGCTGATGATCGCCGGCCTCGTCGCCATCCCGTTCCTCAACCTGTTGACGCCGCTCTTCGGCATCGCGCTCATGGTGCACGTCTCTCACGGGGTCAGACGCCAGCCGTCGGCAATCAGTGACCAAAAGCGGCTGCCAGCCGATCCCTGATCACCGACCGCCGACCACCGATCCCTGATTGTACTGGCCGGCGCGGCGGAAGCGCCAAAGATAAGTCGGCACGATGGCCTCGTAGCCGCGCGGCGCAATGCCGAGCCCCTCGAGGGTGCGGTGGTCGCGCTCGGCGTCCGCCGACACGACATTGTCGCGCTCGAGCAGCCGCACCTGGTCGCGGGTGATGACGAAATCGGCCGGCATGAGGCCGAGGCTCAGCCTGTCGGCGAACTCGATCACCGCCGCTTGCACACGCGCGACGCCGAACGGCAACGCCGCCACGAGGCGCTTGCGGCCGGTGACGGCGAGCACATAGGCGACGATCTCGCGCAAGGTGCGCACTTCCGGCCCGCCGAGCTCGTAAATGGTGCCCGGACGCGCGCGGCCGTCGACCGCGCAGGCCACCGCCTCGGCCACGTCGCCGACAAAGACCGGCTGGAAGCGCGTGTCGGCACCAACGAGCGGCAGGACCGGCAGCATCCGCACCAGGGCGGCGAAGCGGTTGAAGAGCTGGTCCTCCTGCCCAAAGATCACGGAAGGGCGGAACACGACCGCCGGAAGGCCGGCGCCGAGTGCCGCGGCCTCGCCCTCGGCCTTGGTGCGCGCATAGGCGGAGGTCGAATTCGGCATCGGCACCCAGGGCCGACATCTGGATGAAAGCGCGCGCGCCCGCCTTGGCGGCGGCCTCGGCCGCCACGCGTGCGCCGAGCGCCTGCACGATCTCGAAGCCCTGGCGGCCGCTCTGCTTCAGGATGCCGACGAGGTTGACGACGACGTCGGCGTCCGTCACGGCGCGCTCCACCGAGGCACGATCACGAATGTTCGCCTGCACGGCATGGATCTGGCCGACGCCGCCGAGGGGCATGATCTCGCCCGCGAGATCGGGCCGCCGCACCGCGACACGAATGCGATAGCCGCGCTTGGCCAACGCCCGCACTACATGGCGGCCGACGAACCCCGAGCCGCCGAGGATGGCGACGAGACCACCGGACGGCAGGCGCTTCTCGGTCATGGCGTTCTCCCGTGGCTCAGCTCCGGCGGCCGGCGTTCGGCGCCGCACGTTCAGCTTCCGTAAAGCGCGACCGGACCGGTTTCAATGGATGGCGGCTTGGCGCGCTTGATTTGCCGCGGGATGTTATCCGGAAAAGCGCGGGTCGGGCGCGCATTGACCGCGGCGGCACGGGCCCTTAAAGCATCGCGCGTTGCCCAGGTGGCGGAATTGGTAGACGCGCTGGTTTCAGGTACCAGTGGTGAAAGCCGTGGAGGTTCGAGTCCTCTCCTGGGCACCAACGCTCGCACGATCCCCTGCAGCGCAAGAGATTGCCACGGATTGTCTCAATAAGCTTCGTCCCCTCGTAAGGCTTCGCCAAGAAGACCGCACGCTCGGGCGATGCCACCTCGCCGGCCAACATCTGGGCGGAGGTCAGAATGACAGGAAGAGGCCATCGTTTTCGTAGGCGCTGAACAAGCGCAATGCCGTCAAGTTCGCCCGGCATGTGCCCGTCGGTGAATACCAAACCGATGTCGTCCCTACTCTCAAGAGCGCGCAGGGCCTCGGCGCCGTAAGTGCCGTAGCTACCTCAAAACCTGGTTCGTCCAGTACGTCGGTCACCCAAGCGCGGACCAACACTTCATCGTTAACAACGAGGACGATCACATCCGCTCCTACTCGTGAGCGCCCCTGACGCGTCCTGCTCGCTAGTCAACAGTGACAGACGGGTGACACTTGTCGGGCGGGAGTTGAACCATGGCAGGCAGGCTAACATTTGGTGTTGATGTGCGGGCGGCGTTGGAACTAGGCTCGTCTTGAGCGGGGCGTTATGCGCAGTAGCCGACTTTTACGGGCGTACAACAGAGCAGCAGAGCACGACCCCTGGAAGGGGTACATGCTCGCCGCGGCGTGCGTGGCGGGTGCGACGGCCGTCCGCGTCCTCGTCGGAGGCTTCCAGCCCGACGCAACCCCGTTTGCGCCGTTCTATGCTGCTATTCTTTTCGCCGCTGTGTTAGCCGGCCCTGGTCCTGGCGCCTTGGCCTTGGTTGTTTCGATTGTTATTACCTGGTTCTTCTTCACCAACCCCCGCGAGACCTTCGCGATTGCACAGACGGTCTCGATAGTGAACTTGGTGATGTTCGCCGGCGTTGGTCTGCTCATCCTGTTGACCGGAGCGACATTGCAGGCGGCCCTGAAGGGCTATCGCAGAGCGCTAGAAGCGGCCGACGCGGCTGAGGAGAGGAAGTCTGAACTGACCCGGGAGCTGGAGCATCGCGTGCGCAACATTCTCCAGACCGTGTCGGGATTGGCCCGGCAGAGCGCGCGAAGCGCCGGGACACTGGACGACTTTTCGTCTTCGTTCGAAGCTCGCCTGCAAGCGCTTCAAGCGACCCATAAACTGCTGACAGACGAACAGCGCGACAGCTTGGGGCTGAAGGATGTGTTGCAAGCCGAGATTGCGCCATACGATGTAACACTTGATGACACCCGAACCTTCTCTTTGCGGGGGCCGGACCTGGAGTTGCCGCCGAAGCTCGTCACACCTTTCGGGCTGATCATCCACGAGCTTGTCACCAATGCCGTGAAACACGGGGCTCTGGTCGAAGGAAAAGGTCACGTCATCGTTGAATGGTCCGCAACTCCCGAACATCACAACACGCGGGTTATGTTCAACTGGTATGAGCGTGGCGGACCGACCGTGGCGACGCCAACCCGCACCGGGTTCGGCTCGCGGCTGCTCAACAAGCTCGTCCAGTCTGAGCTGCAAGGAACTCTGCAATGCTGGTATCGGCCCGAGGGCTTCGAGTGTGAGCTGGACTTCGCGATGCCTTACTATCCAAGCCGCCACCAAGGTTCTTCGGCAGCCCGCCAAGAACCTTCGGCTAAAAGCGTGGTTTCAGAGCCCACAACAAGCGCGGCGTAGGCTGTTGCGCCCCGGTCGTGGCGTTCATGCAGAAGCTGCTTTACCGCTGGTACACGGGAGAGGTACACAGCCGGTTGATGGGTCGGCTGAAACCCTTGCAGCATAAGGCTACCCCGAGGCGACAAGTCAGTCCTCTCCTGGGCACCAACGCAGCACGACATCACCGCGCGTGACGTTACGAAACGTGGCATTGGGGGCGGCGCACCCGAAGGTGCGCAAACGAGTCCGGTCTATTCCTACTCGACCTTGCCGACGCAGCGCGCTTCGCCGGGCCGCGGATTGAGGACTTCGAGTCGCTTGCCGCAGCCGCCCACCGGCTGCAACACGGCGGGGGCCGCCTGGACCGGTTGGGCCGGGTTGGCCGAGGCGCGCTGCAAGGCGAGGTTCTTGCTGGCCCGCTCGGCGCTCAGCGGCTCGTTGCCGGCCTCGCCACGCCCCTCTTCCTTGCGGTCGGACGAGCGGGGGCGGTAGGCGTAGCCATACACGGGTGAGGCGTCGGACTTCGAGTCCCCCGCCTTGGTGGCGCGCTGTGAAGCGGCCGGCGCATCGCCGCCGCGCCCGCTCGAGAACTTGAAGCGGAAACCCTTGGCCTCGGCGACGCCCGCGAAGGCGACGAGACCGACGAGAACCAGCGCTGCTGTCTTCATCTGCAATCCCCCATTCAATCTCAGTCAGCAGAACGTCATGGGCGGCGGCAAGCAAATGCTCGGCATGGGGTAAAGGGCTGGTTACGCGGCAAGGCCGGGCGTCGTTACCAAAATGTTGCCAGCGCGTTCGTCACATCCGCGATCCTGCTCCCAATCGGCCAGGATTCGAGGCGCCCTGGGTCTTGCTTTGCGACGTGATACCGGCCGCAAAGATGCGGACGAACTGCGCGATCTGTTCGCGCGCCGCCTGCTCCGATGTCTGTTCGGCGACAAGGCCGGGTATGCATTTGACGATCACGGTCGCCGCAGAAATTGCCGACGCCCGGGACACGCCGGAAGCCGTGAGGATGGCGGCCAGCAGCTTGCGAAATTGCGCCTCTGTGTCAGCCCCTGCCTTGCCGCATAGTGCGTTCTTGGCATCGATCAGTTCGTGTCCGTGTTCAGAGAGATTGAGCGCCTCGAACGCCCAACTGACGCGGGCAGCGATAACCGCCTGCAGTCTGCCCGTCAGGTCTCCGTCCTTCGCGGCCGCATCGACGACCGCTTGGCGCACGCCCTGGTTGACGCGCTGGCTCAGCGCGCGGAACACGTCCTCAAGACGCGGATAGTGCTTGTAGAGAGCCGTGCGGGACAGGCCCGCCTCCTTGGCGATATCGGTCATGCTGGTGCGGGCATAGCCGTATCTCGCGAAGCAACGGAACGCCGCATTGAGTATGCGGGCCTGCGCCCCCGTTTCGGCGAGTCCGGGAATCGTCCACATCGCAGCAGTTGACATTATGTGGCAATTTTGTAAATACGTTACAACGTGGACTGTTTTTGTAAACTTCGAAAAGAGGACGGTATGACAAGCGCCCCTTCGGAATCGTCGCCTAACGGCGTGCTGTCCCTGCGCAAGGAGCGTGGCGTGGCGTGGGTGACGATCAACAATCCGCCCATCAACCTGATCGACATGCGCCTTGCTGGGGAGATGGAAGCGCTTTCGCGAAAGCTCGAGGCAGCGCCCGACATCCGGGTCGTGGTTTTCGAAAGCGCCGTGCCGGACTATTTCCTGTCGCATGCGGATTTCGGGTTGCTGCAGCAGGCGCGCGCCGCCGGCGCCTACGCCGACACGTCCCAGCTCGGCTTTTATCAACAGATTCTCGAACGGTTCCGGACGATGCCGAAGATCAGCATCGGCATGGTCGATGGGCGCGCCCGCGGCGGCGGGGCGGAATTTGCGCTGGCGCTCGACATGGTCTTTGCGTCTCCGTCGGCGCGCTTCTCGCAGCTCGAAATCCTGCTGGGCATCAACCCTGGAGGAGGCGGCGCCCAGTATCTGGCGCGAAAGGCCGGGCGATCCCGCGCGCTCGAACTGTGCCTTGGCGGGGCAGATGTCGGCGGAGACCTGGCGGTCAGTTATGGCTACGCCAATCGCTTGCTGCCTGCGGCCGAGTTGCGTCCGTTTGTCGAATGCCTCGCCCGCAACATCGCGTCGTTTCCGACAGAGGCCGTCGCGGCCAACAAAGCGAACATACTGGCCGCCGAGCCGCACCCGGAGCCGGGACTGATCGATGCGTACCAGAAGTTTGCGGGACTGGTCGCCAGTCCGGAGTTCGATCGCCGTGTCGCGGCATTCACCGCAGCGGGCGGCCAGACGGCATCTGGTGAATACGAAGACCCCGCAAACCTCTCCGAGCAGCTTGCCGACGCCTGAGGTGGTGATCTGCCGAACGTCGCCATTGGGGCGACGGTCACCGGTCATGGCTGCCATCTCGCGATCGACATGCGGCGGCCCGAGTCGGGTATAGTGTCGGCCATGAGCGATGCCCGGAGCCGACCATGACCGAGCCGCACCTCGTCTATTTCGCCGACCCCATGTGCTCGTGGTGCTGGGGCTTCTCGCCCGTCATCGAGGCCATCCGCTCCACCTATGGCGAGAGCCTGCCGGTGCGCCTGGTCATGGGCGGGCTCAGGCCCGGCAACACCAAGCCGATGACCGACAAGGCCAAGCAGGAGACGCGCGGCCATTGGGAGCACGTGCAGGAGGCCTCAGGGCAGCCGTTCGACTTCGCGTTCTTCGATCGCCAGGGTTTCGTGTACGACACCGAGCTGCCGGCCGCCGCCGTGGTGCTGGTGCGGCATCTTGCGCCACACTTGGCGTTCGACTTCCTGAAGCGGGCGCACGCGGCGTTCTATGCGCATAACCGCGACGTGACGCAGCCCGACGTGCTGGCCGATCTCGCGGCCGAGCTCGGCATCGCGCGCGAGGCCTTTCGCGACGCCATCACGTCGGAGGAGATCAAGAGCGCCACCTGGCGCGACTTCGGCACGTCGCAGAATGCCGGCGTCACCGGCTTTCCGACGCTGATCGCCAGCACCGACCAGAGGGGGCACTACGCGATGGTGACGCAGGGCTTCCAGCCGGCCGAGAGCATCCTGCCGGTGATCGCGCATTGGTTCGAGGGCGGGGCGGCACAGGCCGCGCAGGCGGCGCGCGTGTAGCCCCGGCTCATCGTCTC
Source organism: uncultured Alphaproteobacteria bacterium (assembly GCA_963812775.1). Classification (GTDB taxonomy): domain Bacteria; phylum Pseudomonadota; class Alphaproteobacteria; order Rhizobiales; family Beijerinckiaceae; genus CAWEWH01. Next base: position 935,887 of record CAWEWH010000005.1, on the reverse strand, counting down.
GCGGCAATGCAGCATATCGGCATCCTGGCGCACAGTGCCGACGGCGCGGCGCTCTGCTTCCTCGAGATGTGCCGCGAGGGCGCGCGCCGCCTCGGCACACATATGCATCCCGAGATCACCATGAGCATTCAGCCGATGGGGGAGGTGCTGGACGCATGGGAGCGCATGGATCTCGCCCGGCTCAACACGTTCTTCGCGCGCACCGCGCGCCACCTTCTCGACGCGGGATGCGACTTCTTCGTGTGCCCGGACAACACCGCGCATATCGCGCTCGAGGCCCCAGGCGTCCGCCTGCCGCTTCCCGCCCTTCACATCGCCGATATTGTGGCGGAGCGCGCCGCCAGCGAGGGACGCCGCTGCGTCGGACTGCTCGGTACAAGGTGGACGATGGAAGGGCCCGTCTACCCAAAGGCTTTCGCGCGGCGGGGCATCGCGCAACTCGTTCCACCGCCGGAGGATCGCGCGCTCGTCGATCGCATCATCTTCGACGAGCTCTGCAACGGCGAGCTGAATGACGAATCGCGCCGCGAGTACCTTCGAATCGTCGCCGCGCTCAAGGACAACGGATGCGATGCGACGGCGCTGAGCTGCACCGAGATACCGCTGCTCGTGACGCCGAACGTCTCGCCGCTGCCCGTTCTCGATTTCGACCCGGCTCCTCGCTCACGAAGCCGTCGCGGTGGCGCTGGAGAGGCGGCCGCTGCCCGCCTGGCGCGGCGGCCCGCTGTCGTGACACTCGGCTTTGGGAAACTAACCCATCAGCTTGGCGAGCGCCGCCTTCACGTCCTCGGCCTGAAACGGTTTGCGCAGCGTGACGGCGTCGCGATAGCCCTCCTCGAGACCTTCTGCGTCGTAGCCGGTGGCAAAGACGAACGGGATGCCGCGCGCCTTGAGCACGTCGGCCACCGCAAAGGACCGCTGCCCGGCGAGGTTCACGTCGAGGATGGCCGCATCGAAGGAGGCGGTGCGGGCAAGAGCGAGCGCCTCTTCGAGACGGGTGGCGGAGCCCACCACTTCGTGGCCGAGGTCGGCCACGATGTCCTCGATCAGCATGGCGACGAGGCTGTCGTCCTCGACCACGAGCACCCGCCGGCGCGATCGGTCCTGCACGCTTCTCAGCCCCGCTCTTCCATGATTGGGTCGCCGCGCGGCCCGGTCAGACGGTTGAAATCACACCTGCTCCACAGGTCAACCGGCGCGGGAGCGTGGGCAGGCGGCGGGGCTGCTTGCCGCCTGCCCGAACCAGTGTTAGCGAGCGTTGCCACAGCGCGGGGTGTTCGGACACAGTCGCGGCTCTGTCGTTTCAATTCGCGTCTGATCCTGTCCGAAGCCGCGCGCGCTTTGGGGATGAAGTGCCAGCGGCCAACCAAGGCAACGCCAACCAAGGCAACGCCAACCAAGGCAACTATGAGCTCTCGCCTTCACATGGACGACCTGCCGGCCGGGCTCGATTTCGGCTCGGCCGTCGCCATCGACACCGAGACGCTCGGCCTCAATCCCAACCGCGATCGCCTTTGCGTCGTGCAGCTGTCGCGCGGCGACGGCACGGCCGAGGTGGTGCAGATGCGGCGCGACGGACCGCAGCCGCAGGAACTGCTGCGGCTGCTCACCGCGCCCGCCGTCACCAAGATCTTCCATTACGCCCGCTTCGACATGGCGGTCCTGTTCAAGACCTTCGGGGTCATGCCGGGGCCGGTCTATTGCACCAAGATCGCCTCGAAGCTGGTGCGCACCTATACGGACCGGCACGGCCTCAAGGACCTGGTGCGCGAGCTGCTCGGCATCGACCTGTCGAAGCAGCAGCAATCCTCCGACTGGGGGGCCGACAAGCTGAGCGACGCGCAGGTTGCCTATGCGGCGTCCGATGTGGTGCATTTGCACGCCTTGCGGGAGAAGCTCGACGCTATCCTGGCCCGCGAGGGGCGGGTGGATCTGGCCAAGGCCTGCTTCGCGTTCCTGCCCACGAGAGCCCGACTCGACCTGCAAGGCTGGGCCGAGGACGACATTTTTGCCCATAGTTGAAGGCATTTGGCGCAACTTGAGCTATAGTGGCGACACAACTTCGCCACTGCCGTAAGGCAGCAACGGCCCGCATGTTGATGTCGACGAAGCCCCCGCCAAACCCCGGCGCAGCTCCCCTGCCCGGTCGCGCCGCCCCGTCCCGGGCCAAGCCGCAGGACCGCGTCTACCGGTCGGCGCTGCGCCATTCCCGCTTCGTGCGCCTTCTCAAGGTGACGATTCCGCTCGGCGCAGCGGTGGCCGTCGGGGCCATCGCGTATATCGGCATTTTCGACCCGTTCCGGCGGCTCGAAGGGGTGACGCTCGGCCCCTTCACCCTCAGCGACAACCAGATCACCATGGAGGCCCCGACCCTGAAGGGCCACGACAAGGAATCACGGCCCTACGAGGTGAGGGCGGAGGCGGCCGTCCAGGACGTGAAGAAGCCGACGGTGATCTCGCTCAAGAAGGTCAAGGGCAACTTCGCGCTTGAAGGAGCCAGCAAGGGCTGGATGGAGGCCCTGACCGGCATCCTCGACACCCAGACCGAGAAGCTGACTCTCAGGCAGGATATCCACATCAAGACCGACACCGGCCACGACGTGAAGCTGCGCTCGGCCAGCGTCGACTTCAAGTCAAAGAGCATGGTGTCGCGCGACCCCGTCGAGGTGACGCTGCCCAACGGCAAGATCGACGCCAACACGCTCGAGATCACCGACAACGGCAAGGCGGCCGCCTTCGTGGGCGACGTGCGCACGTTCATGGAAAGCACCGAGCCGACCGGCAAAGGGGCGCTGAAGCCCAAGGACGGCGACGGCGCGAAGCGCTCGCCGCTGAGCGGACTTGCGGGGAACGGCAAGGACCCGATCAAGATCAATTCCGAGCGCCTCGACATTTTCGAGCGCGACAAGAAGGTGGTGTTCTCCGGCAACGTCGTGACCGCGCAAGGCGACACCATCATGCGCTGCACGACGATGACCATCCATTACGAGCAGGCCGCCAAGACGCCCGGCGCCCCCAAGGGCAGCGGCGTCATGACGGACGGCAACTCCAACATCACCAAGATGGAATGCGCCGGGCCCGTCGACGTCGTCGCCAAGGACCAGAAGGCGGCTGGCGACATGGCCATCTACGACAAGGCCGCCGACAAGGTCTATCTGGTCGGCAACGCCAAGGTGAGCCAGGGCGAGAACGTCATGACCGGCGGGCGATTGACCTATGAGCTCGGCCCCGGCCACGCGCGCGTCGAAGGCGGCCGCGTCAAGGCCCTGTTTGTCCCCAAGGACGACAAGCCGCAGAAAGTCGCCAAGGCCGATACCAAGGCCGACGCCAAGAAGGCGCTGCCCTTCACGGCCATGGGGGCCGACAGCAAGGACCCGATCAAGGTCGACGCCGACAAGCTCGACGTGTTCGACAAGGAACGCAAAGCCGTGTTCGCCGGCGATGTCACCGCGGTGAGGGGCGAGACGACGATGCGCTGCTCGGTGCTCACCGTCTTCTACGAGAAGCGCGAGCAGGGTGGCGAGCCGGCCAAGGCCGAGCCGGCCAAGGCCGAGCCGGCCAAGGCCGAGCCGGCCAAGGCCGGAGGGGACGGCAACGGCCTGCGCAAGCTCGATTGCAGCGGGCCGGTGACGGTGATCTCCAAGGACCAGATCGGCACCGGCGACAGCGCCACCTACGACAAGACGGCCAACAAGATTTTCCTGATCGGCAACGCCAAGCTCAGCCAGGGCGAGAACGTCACCATCGGCGAGAAGGTCGTGTACGACCTGACGACCAGCCAGGCGAGCGTCGAGACGCGGCCGGGCGAAAGGGTCAAGGCGCTGATCAACCCGAAGAACAGCGACCTGTCCAAGCCCAAGGGGAGCGAGGCCAAGGGAGCGTCGCAGACGAATTGAGAATGCGGGCTGAGATCGCGACACCGATTGTGGCCGCCCTCCGCCTCGGCTACCAAGCAGCCCTGTTCATCGCACTCGCATTGCCAGCGTCGTCGTGAAGAGCCCCCTCAGCCGCCGCAATCAGATCCGCGTCGCCCGTGCGGAAAGCGACTGGGACGTCGACGCGGCCGAGGCGGCGCCGCAGGCGCGCGACGAGAGGCGGGCGGATCCGCCCGCCCATATGGGCGCGCCATTCGCGCCGCCCCCGGCGGCGGCGCCGGCGCAGCGGGTGAGCCCTCCGAACGCCGCCAAGCGCGCCGCCGGCGGACCGCAGAGCGATTTCGGCGGAAAAGGCATCCTGGCCGTCAAGGGACTGCAGAAGAGCTATCGCGGCCGCGCCGTCGTGCAGGACGCGGCGCTCTACGTGCGCGAAGGCGAGGCGGTGGGGCTGCTCGGGCCGAACGGCGCCGGCAAGACGACGATCTTCTACATGATCACCGGGCTTGTGGCGGCCGATCGCGGCCTTATCAGCCTCGACGGCCACGACATCACGCATCTGCCCATGTATCGGCGCGCCCGCATGGGCATCGGCTATCTTCCGCAGGAAGCCTCGATCTTCCGCGGCCTCAATGTCGAGGACAATATCCGCGCCGTGCTCGAGGTGGTCGAGCCGAACCGCAAGGCGCGCGAGCGCCAGCTCGACGCGCTGCTCGAAGAGTTCAACATCGCCCGGCTGCGCAAGACGCCGTCGATTGCGCTTTCGGGCGGCGAGCGGCGGCGCTGCGAGATCGCCCGGGCGCTTGCCGGACGGCCGTCCTTCATGCTGCTCGACGAGCCGTTCGCGGGCATCGATCCGATCGCGGTGGGCGACATCCAGAACCTCGTCCGGCAGCTCACCGGGCGCGGCATCGGCGTGCTGATCACCGACCACAATGTCCGCGAGACGCTCGGCCTCGTCGACCGCGGCTACATCATCCATTCCGGCCAGGTGCTGATGGAAGGCCAGGCGGACGACATCATCAACCACCCGGACGTGCGGCGCCTCTATCTCGGCGAGAATTTCCGCCTCTGAGTCGGCCTCTGCAGCGCGAGCCGATTCATTGGGACCGGCCAATGGGCGTGAGGCGCGCGGGGACGAGCGGAAATCCCCTGCTGCCAGAACGGCTTAGGGACCCACAGCTTGTCCACAGGCCGCCGCCTTGCGGCGATGCCGTATTGTAATCCGGAAAGAAAAAAGCAAGAATCGTGCCGTACGGCGCAGAAGTCGCCGAGGGGACCCGATCACGCTGATGGCGCTGTCGCAACGGCTCGAGATCCGCCAGGGGCAAGCCCTGGTCATGACGCCGCAACTGCTGCAGGCCATAAAGCTGCTGCAGCTGTCGCATGTCGAGCTCGCGTCGTATGTAGACCAGGAGCTGGAGCGCAACCCGCTGCTCGAACGGGCCGAAGACCAGCCGCCGCCCCCCGATGTCGAAGTGCAGGCTCCGGAGCCGGGCCTCAACGGCACGGCCGGCGAATGGTTCGAGCAGGGTCTCGAAACCAGCCGCGAGGCCATCGAGCGAAACCTCGACACCAACCTCGACAACGTCTTCGACGAGGACGCGGCGACACGCGCCGCCACCGCCCCGCAGGCCGACGCCCTGCCGGTGTCGTCGTCGGTGTGGAGCGGCGTCTCAGGCGGCAGTTTCGACGACGACGCGTCCGATTTCGCCGCCTCGCTGACGCGCGAGGTGAGCCTGCACGAGCATCTCCTCGCCCAGCTCGACCTTGCCACCGCCGATCCGGCCGAACGGCTCATCGGCCGCCACCTCGTCGATGCCATCGACGAGGCCGGCTATCTCGGCGAAGGCCCGGACGCCATTGCGGCGCGGCTCGAGGCGCCGCCGGGGCTCGTCGAGATCGTCCTCGCCAAGGTCCAGCGCTTCGATCCGCCGGGCATCGGCGCCCGCGATCTCGCCGAGTGTCTCGCCATCCAGCTCAAGGAGCGCGACCGTTTCGACCCGGCCATGGCGGCGTTGGTCGGACGGCTCGATCTCGTGGCCAAGCGCGACCACGCGGCGCTGAAGCGCATCTGCGGCGTCGACGACGAGGACCTCGCCGACATGCTGTCGGAGCTGAAGAGCCTGGAGCCGAAGCCCGGCCGCGCCTTCGGGGGCGCGCCGCTGCAGCTCCTGGTGCCGGACGTGTTCGTGCGCGTCGCGGCGGACGGCTCCTGGCTGATCGAGCTCAACAACGAGACCCTGCCGCGCGTCCTCGTCAATCAGGCCTATTTCGCGCGCGTGTCGCGGGCGGCCAAGAACGACACCGAGAAGACCTTCCTCACCGAATGCATGCAGACGGCCAATTGGCTGACGCGCAGCCTCGAGCAGCGCGCCAGGACCATCCTCAAGGTGGCGACCGAGATCGTGCGCCAGCAGGACGGCTTCTTCGCCCACGGCATCGAGCATCTGCGACCCCTCAACCTGAAGACGGTGGCCGACGCCATCGGCATGCACGAATTGACGGTGTCGCGCGTCACCTCCAACAAGTCGATCGGCACCAGCCGCGGCGCCTTCGAGATGAAATATTTCTTCTCGGCTTCCATCGCCGGCACGCCGGGCGAGGAGGCGCACTCGGCCGAGGCGGTGCGTCACCGCATCCGCCAGATGATCGACGGCGAAACGGCCGCCGCCGTCTTGTCCGACGATGCCATCGTGCACAAGTTGCGGGATGCGGGCATCGACATCGCCCGGCGAACGGTGGCCAAGTATCGTGAATCGCTGCGCATTCCCTCGTCGGTGGAACGGCGGCGCGACAAAATGGCGGCGCCGCCGGCACGCGGCGCCGAGCTGGTGCGCTGAATTGATTTAAGGCATGGCGGTCCCGTCACGGACCGGTCATGGTCGAGTGCTCAGGATCGGAGGCGACGATGACGTTGCGGATCTCGGGTAAGAGCATTGACATCGGCGAGACCTTCCGCAGCCGCGTCGAGGCGCGGATCGCCGGCACGGTGAAAAAATACTTTACGGGCAGCACGTCGGGCCACGTCACCGTGTCGCGCGACGGCGCCGCTCTACCGCACCGATTGCGTGCTGCATCTCTCGTCCGGCGTCACCCTGGAGGCGACGGGCGCCGCCCACGACGTGCCGGCGAGCTTCGAGCAGTCGGCGGAACGAATGGAAAAGCGGCTGAAGCGCTACAAGGAGCGGCTGAAGGACCGCGGGGCCCAGAACGGCACCGCCGCAGCCGGCGAAACCCCCGACGCGGCCGCCGCCGAGACGATGCCGACGACGGTTTTCGAGGCCCCCGACGAGGAGACGGACGCGCGCGCCTTTCATCCCGTCGTGGTGGCGGAGACGACGGCGCCGTTGCACCGCCTTTCGGTCAGCGAGGCGGTGATGAAGCTTGATCTGAGCGGCGTTCCCCTTCTGGTCTTCCGCCACGCTTTAACTTCACGGGTCAACGTCGTATATCGGCGCCACGACGGGACCATCGGGTGGATCGACCCGCCCGCCTCCGGCCCGAGCGAACCAAACCGACGGAATTAGAACAACACGAACGTTCCTTCTCCGAACGTCGGTTGAGCGCGAGACATCATGTCACTCACGGATCTCCTGAAGCCCGAGGCGGTGCTGCCGTCGCTCAAGGTGAACAGCAAGAAGCAGGCGCTGCACGAGCTTGCCGCGCACGCCGCCAAGCTGACCGGACTCGCCCAGCGCGACATTTTCGACACGCTGTTGCAGCGCGAGCGCCTCGGCTCGACCGGCATCGGCGACGGCATCGCCATCCCGCACGGCAAGCCGGCGAAGATCGATCGGCTCACGGGCCTGTTCGCGCGACTCGAGCGACCGATCGACTTCGAGGCGCTCGACAGCCAGCCGGTCGACGTGATCTTCGTGCTGCTGGCCCCCGAGCAGGCCGGCGCCGACCATCTCAAGGCGCTGGCGCGCGTGGCGCGCGTGCTGCGCGAGCCCGGCATGCTCGACCAGATCCGCACCACACGCGACGCCACCGCGCTCTACGCGCTGGTGACGGAACTCGCCACCTCCTCGCACGCCGCCTGAGCCGCTCCGGCCATGTCCGAGCCCGCCTCAGCCCTCTTTCCACTCGGCCCCGACACGACGCCCTACCGCAAGCTGACCGGCGACGGCGTCCGCAGCGAGACGGCGGCCGGACGCGACTTCGTGGTGGTCGAGGCCGAGGCGCTGCGGCGGCTCGCCGAAGAGGCCTTTGTCGACATCAACCATCTCTTGCGGCCGGGGCACCTCAAGCAACTCGCCGCCATCCTCGACGATCCCGAGGCCACCTCGAACGACAAGTTCGTCGCCTACGACCTGCTGAAGAACGCCAATATCGCGGCGGGCGGCGTACTGCCCATGTGCCAGGACACCGGCACCGCCATCGTCATGGGCAAGCGCGGGCGCCTCGTGCTCACCGACGGCGGCGACGAGGACGCCATCGCGGCGGGCGTGCGTGACGCCTATCTCAAGAAGAACCTGCGCTATTCGCAGCTGGCGCCGCTGTCGATGTTCGAGGAAGTGAACACGCGCTCGAACCTGCCGGCGCAAATCGAGATCTACGCCGAGGGCGAGGACGCCTACAAGTTCCTGTTCGTCGCCAAGGGCGGCGGCTCGGCCAACAAGTCCTTCCTCTACCAAGGGACGCCCTCGCTGCTCACCCACGACCGTCTCGTCGCCTTCCTCAAGGAAAAGATCCTGACCTTGGGGACCGCGGCGTGCCCGCCCTATCACCTCGCCATCGTCATCGGCGGCACGTCGGCGGAGCAGACGCTGAAGACCGTGAAGCTCGCCTCGACGCGCTATCTCGACGCGCTGCCGACGCAAGGCTCGGAGGCGGGCCACGCCTTCCGCGACACCGCCATGGAAGCGGAGATCCACACGCTGACACAGGCGCTGGGCGTGGGCGCGCAATTCGGCGGCAAATATTTCTGCCACGACGTGCGCGTCATCCGCCTGCCGCGCCACGGCGCCTCCCTGCCGATCGGGCTCGGCGTGTCGTGCTCGGCCGACCGCCAGGCGCTCGGCAAGATCACCCGCGAGGGCGTGTTTCTCGAGCAGCTCGAAGCCAACCCGGCGCAATATCTCCCGGAGATCGACGAGGCGGCGCTGGGCGGCAAGGTCGTGCATCTCGACCTCAGCCAGCCCATGACGGCGATCCTCGGCGCGCTTACCCGGCATCCGATCCGCACCCGCCTGTCGCTCACCGGGCCGATGATCGTCGCCCGCGATCTCGCGCACGCCAAGCTGCGCGAGCGGCTGGAGCGCGGCGAGCCCCTGCCCGACTATTTCAAGCGCCATCCGGTCTACTATGCGGGGCCCGCCAAGACGCCCAAGGGCTATGCGTCAGGCGCCTTCGGGCCGACCACGGCCGGGCGCATGGACGCCTATGTGGACCAGTTCCAGGCGGCCGGCGGCTCCATGGTCATGCTGGCCAAGGGCAACCGCTCGAAAGAGGTGCGCGAAGCCTGCCAGAAGCATGGCGGCTTCTATCTCGGGTCCATCGGCGGCCCGGCGGCGCGGCTTGCGCAGGACTGCATCAAGAAGGTGGACGTGGTCGAGTATGCCGAGCTCGGCATGGAAGCCATCTGGCGCATCGAGGTGGAGAACTTCCCGGCCTTCATCGTCGTGGACGACAAGGGCAACGACTTTTTCCGCGAGCTCAACCTCGGATGAGGCGGCGCATCGCTCTCGCCACCGCGCTTGGCGCACTCGTCGCCGTCGGGCCGGCCGGCGCGCAGACCACGGTGCTTTGCCAGCGCGACCTGCTTGTCGCCGACTCGGCGCTGAAGAGCGCCGTCGACAAGCTCGGCAGTGCCGCCGCCGGCAGCGAGCAGGACCGCTGCGCGGCGTGGCGCAACCAGGTCGGCGCGGTGAAGCGGGCGCGGGAGATTTACGGCCGCTGCGCCCCTGAGCGCGCCCGAACCCCGCAATTCCTGCAGACGGCGAGCGGCGCCAACGATCTCGAACGGGTGATCAAGGAGCGCTGCAAGTAAGCGTTGGAGCGGGGTATCCTTTGGTCGAGTCGCTGGGCTCGCTGATCCTCCGCTTTCAGGGTCTGACAGATAGATGCCCAGACCCCACCCCGATCAGCGCGCAAGCGCGCTGATCGACCCTCCCCTGAAGGGGACGGATCAAGGCGCCGCTGAGCGAACCAAACAATTACTGCTCTAGTGCTTGCGGTCGCCCTTGTCGCCGTAGCCGGGCTTGGAGACCGTTTTGGCCTTGCGCCTGCGGTCGGCTGCCAGCGAGCGGCCCACGTCGTCGGATTCCTTGAACTGACCGCGAGCGTCGCGGCGCACGTAGCGCTTGTCGCGACCGGTGTCGATTGTTTCACGCTTGCCGGGCATGGCCGTCTCCTTGAACATGGTTTGCCCGACAACGCGCCAACGCTGCGTCCGTTTCACCGACGTGTCGAAATTCACGACCGCGGTCGCGTCTCCACGACGCCGGCCACGACGGCCTTGGGCGGATGGGCGGCCAGCGCCGCCTCGACGGGCTCGGTGCCCCAGCCCGGCCGGTCCGGCACCACGAGGTGGCCGTCCTCAAAGGCCGGCACGTGGGTGAACAGCTCGTCGTCCCACGCAAGACGGTCGATATCGGTCTCCATGATGCGCAGATTGGGCACGGCGGCGGAGAAATGCGCGCTCATCATCGTCGACAGATGGCCGTAGAAATTGTGCGGCGCCACATTCACCTCGTGGGCCTCGGCGGCGGCCGCGATCTTCATCGATTGCCACACGCCGTTCCACGGCGTGTCGATGATGGCAACGTCCATCGCCTGCTCGCGGAAGTACGGCAGGAACTCGCGTAGCCCCAGCAGCGTCTCGCACGACGAGATCGGGTGCGGGCTGTGCTCCCGGATGTAGCCCAGCGCCTCGGGGCTGAAGGTGTCGATCTCCACCCACAGCATCGGAATGTCGGCGATCTCGCGCAGGATCCTCAGATAGCCTTCGGTCTTGGCGTTGAAGTTGAGGTCGATGAGAAGGTCGACGCCGTCGCCGGCGCTTTCGCGCAGCGCCTCGAGATGCCGGCGCATGTCGCGCAGGATGCGGCGCTCGACGTTGAGGCCCGGCTCGAAGGGACTGCCGAAGCCAGGCCGCCAGCCGATCGGCCGGCCGTCGACATATTCGAAGATGTTGGTCTTCAGCGCAGTGAAACCCTTGTCGCGGACCTCGCGGCCGATGGCCTTGACGCCGGCGATGTCGGTGATAGCGGGCTTGTAATATTCGCCGCGGTTGATGCGCCATGTGGCGCAGTGCGACCAGTAGACCCGGATGCGATCGCGGACCTTGCCGCCGAGCAGCTCGTAGCATGGCACGCCGAGCAGCTTTGCCTTGGCGTCGAGCAGCGCGTTCTCGATGGCGCCCATCGCCTGGGTGACGACGCTGCCGGAGGCCGGCCGCGTGGCGGCGGTGAGCTCGGCAAAGATGCGCTCGTGGTCGGCGACCCTGCGGCCGACGACCCTGTCGGCCAGGCGCGTGATGATCGTGCCGACGCCCGGCGAGCCAAAGCCTTCGTCGAATTCGCTCCAGCCGACCGCGCCGGCATCGGTCTTGAGCTTGACGAAGTGGTAGTTCCGCCAGCCGGCGTCGCAGGCAAGCGTCTCGATGCCGGCGACCTTTGCGCTGAGCTTCATGCCTCGCCCCCGAGCGCTAGACGCGCACCATGCGCTTGCCGCGGTTCTCGCCGGCGAGGAGGCCGATCAGCGCGCGCGGCGTGTTTTCCAGACCGTCGATCACGTCTTCCTCGACCTTGAGCTTCCCGGACGCCACCCAGGCCTGCAGCTCGGCAAGGGCCTTGTCGCGCTCGCCGAAGAAATCCATGACCACGAAGCCTTCCACCCTGAGGCGCTTGACGACGATGAGGCCGGGAACGCCGCGCGGCCCGCTGGCCGGCGGCGCGTTGTCGTATTGCGAGACGGCGCCGCAGCACACGATGCGGCCGTGGAGCTTCATCTGCGCCAGGCAGGCGGCGAAGATGTCGCCCCCGACATTGTCGAAGTAGATGTCGATGCCGTCCGGCACGGCGGCCTTGAGAGCCGGGAAAAGCGGCGAGCCCTTGTAGTCGACGGCGGCATCGAAGCCGAGCGCGGCCGTGACCCAGTCGCACTTCTCCTTGCCGCCCGCGATGCCGACGACGCGGCAGCCCTTGAGCTTGGCGATCTGGCCGACAAGCGAGCCGACCGATCCCGCCGCCGCCGACACGACCACGGTTTCGCCGGCCTTCGGCTGGCCGACATTGAGCAGGCCGAAATAGGCGGTGAGCCCGGCGACCCCATAGACGCTGAGCAGATGCGTCATCGGCTTCACGTCCGGCAGCTTGATGAGCTCCTTGGCGGCAAGGGCCGCATAGTCCTGCCAGCCAGTGTCGGCGAACACGAGATCTCCCGCCTTGAAGCCGGCGGCCCGCGAGGCGACCACCTCGGCGACCGCGACCCCGGCCATGACGGTGCCGGCCCCGACGGCGGAGCGATAGGTCGCACCCTGCATCCAGGCGCGATTGGCGGCGTCGAGCGAGACGAGCTTGGTGCGCATGAGGACCTCGCCGTCCTGCGGTTCGGGCGCCACCCCCTCGCGCAGCGCAAAGTGTTCCGGGGTAAGCTTTCCCGTGGGTTTTTCGACGAGGAGGATTTGACGGTTTCTGCTCACGGCCATGGCGGCACCTCCCTCCCCCGGTGCGTCGGGCCTGACGCATCGGCGCGATGCGCCCACGGCATGGCCGCGCGCACCGGCTTCATTGATCGGGCTTATCCCCGTGCTAGTGTCGACAGCATAGGAAATTGAACCGCGCCCCACAATGCCGCGCGGAAAAACGGGAGGACGAGATGACGGGACGCCTGACGGCGTTGATGTGCACATTGGCGATCGGGATCGGCGGCGCGGCCGCTCCGGCGCTTGCCCAGAAGGCGGGCGGCACGCTGCGCATCTATCACCGCGACAATCCGCCGAGCGCCTCGATCCACGAGGAGGCGACCTTCTCGGTCAACGAGCCGTTCATGGCCGTCTACAACAACCTCGTTGTGTTCGATCCCAACAAGCGGCACGAGAGCGGCGATACGCTCGTGCCGGACCTCGCCAAGAGCTGGGAGTGGAACGCCGACAAGACCAAGCTCACGTTCAAGCTCAACGAAGGGGTCAAGTGGCACGACGGCAAGCCGTTCACCGCCAAGGACGTGCAGTGCACGTTCCATCTGGTGTCGGGCAAGACCGAGAGCGAGGACTTCCGCAAGAACCCGCGCAAGGTCTGGTACTTCAATCTCGACGAGGTGACGACCAACGGCGACCATGAGGTGACCTTCAACCTCAAGGCGCCGCAGCCGTCGTTCATCATGCTGTTGGCGTCCGGCTACACGCCCGTCTATCCGTGCCACGTGTCGCAGCAGGTCATGCGCACCAAGCCGGTCGGCACCGGGCCGTTCAAGTTCGCCGAGTTCAAGCGCAACGAATCCATCAAGCTCGTCAAGAACACGGACTACTTCAAGAAGGGCAGGCCTTATCTCGACGCCATCGATATGAAGATCATCGAGAACCGCTCGACGCGCATTCTCGCCTTCGTGGCGGGCGAGTTCGACATGACGTTCGGCACCGACGTCACCATCCCGCTGCTCAAGGACGTGAAGTCGCAAGCCCCCAACGCCGTATGCGACGTGGCCACCACCAACGTCAGCACCAACCTCATCGTCAACCAGACGTCGCCGCCCTTCAACAATCCGCAGATCCGCAAGGCGATGGCGCTGACGCTGGACCGCAAGGCTTTCGCGCAGATCCTCTCGGAGGGGCAGGCGTCCCTCGGCGGCGTCATGCTGCCATCGCCCAACGGCGAATGGGGGATGACGCCGGAGGTCCTGGCGCAAGCTGCCCGGCTACGGCGACCTGGAGAAGAGCCGTGCTGAGGGCCGCAAGATCATGGAGGGCCTCGGCTACGGGCCGAGCAACACGCTCAAGGTGAAGGTCTCCACCCGCAATATCGCCATCTATCGCGACCCGGCCGTCATCCTGATCGACCAGCTGAAGCAGATCCACATCGACGGCGAGCTCGACAATGTCGACACGCCGCAATGGTTCGCCAAGGTGGCGCGTCGCGACTACCAGGTTGGCCTCAACCTCACGGGCTCGGGGGTCGACGACCCCGACGTCAACATGGTCGAGAACTTCACCTGCAAGTCGGAGCGCAACTACACCCAGTACTGTAACGCCGATGTCGACAAGGCGATCTTCGCCCAGTCCAGCGAGATCGACCCCAAGAAGCGCAAGCAGCTGGTGTGGGACATCGAGAAGAAGCTCGCAGAGGATGTCGCCCGGCCGATCATCCTGCACGACATTGCGGCGACCTGCTGGCACCCGCACGTGAAGGGCTACATGTCCCACGACAATTCGAGCTACAACAACTTCCGCTTCGAGAACGTCTGGCTCGACAAGTAGGAGGGCTCGAGGGCTCTCTGCCACCCGGCAACGGATGTCCCACCTCAATGACAGGTGGGACATCGCGGCTGCGCCAGTGCCGGCCGCAGCCGGACGCGCCGTCCGTCCGCGCCGCTCGCTCTCACGTGCGTTCATCCGGCGGAATATCGCCCCTCGGCCTTCATTGATCTTGGGCTCGCCCGTGATAGTGTCGCGCCAACCAAGATGCTTGGCACGTGGTGACCGGCGCGATCTCCAGGGAGGGCTGCATGGTCGGACGCTTCGCGGCCGTTGTCGGCGCGCTTGTCGTCGGGCTCGGAACCGCCGTTGCGCCCGCCGTGGCGCAGAAGCACGGCGGGACGCTGCGCGTCTACCATCGCGACAATCCGCCGAGCGCCTCGCTCCACGAGGAGACCACGGTTTCGGTCAACTTGCCGTTCATGGGGCTCTACAACAATCTTGTGATGTTCGATCCTTCCAAACGTCACAACAGCCTTGAGACGATCGTGCCCGACCTGGCCAAGAGCTGGTCGTGGGACGGGACCGGGACCAAACTCACCTTCAAGCTCCACGAGGGCGTCAAGTGGCACGACGGCAAGCCGTTCACGGCCAATGACGTGAAGTGCAATTTCGACATGCTGGCCGGCAAGATCCGGCAGGACGAGTTCCGCAAGAACCCGCGCAAGATCTGGTACCACAATCTCGACGAGGTGGTGGTGAACGGCGACTACGAGGTCACCTTCAAACTGAAGGAGCCGCAGCCCGCCTTCATCATGCTGCTCGCCGCCGGCTACACGCCCGTCTATGCGTGCCACGTGTCGCAGCGCGACATGCGCACCAAGCCCGTCGGCACCGGCCCCTTCAAGTTCGCCGAGTTCAGACGTGGCGAGCTCATTCGCCTCGTCCGCAACCCGGATTATTTCAAGAAGGGCAGGCCCTATCTCGACGCCATCGAGATGAAGATCATCGAGAACCGCTCGACGCGCATCCTCGCCTTCGTGGTCGGCGACTTCGACATGACGTTCGCCAACGACATCACCGTTCCACTTCTGAAGGACGTGCGGGCGCAGGCCCCCAACGCGGTGTGCGATCTCGCGCCCACCGGGGTCAGCGTCAACCTCATCGTCAATCAGGCGTCGCCGCCCTTCGACAATCCCGACATCCGCAAGGCCATGGCGCTGGCCATCGACCGCAAGGCCTTCACGACCATCCTGTCGGAGGGCAAGGCGTCGATCGGCGGCGCCATGCTGCCGCCGCCAGCCGGCGAATGGGGGCTGCCGCCCGATCTTCTCGCCGAACTGCCGGGCTACGGCGACGACGTGGAGAAGAACCTGGCAACGGCGCGCAAGATCATGGAGGGGCTCGGCTACGGAGCCGGCAAGCCGCTCAAGGTCAAAGTGGCGACGCGCAACATCTCCATCTACCGCGACCCTGCCGTCATCCTCATCGACCAGCTGCGGAAAATCCACATCGACGCGGAGCTCGAGAACGTCGACACGCCGCAATGGTTTCCGAAGATCACCCGCAAGGACTACCAGGTCGGCCTCAATCTGACGGGCGTCGGGGTCGACGATCCCGACGTGAACCTGGTCGAGAACTACACCTGCAAGTCGGAGCGAAACTACACGGAATATTGCAATCCGGAGGTCGACCGGCTGATCTTTGCCCAGTCCAAGGAAACGGACGCCGCCAAGCGCAGGCAGATCGTCTGGGAGGTGGAGCGGAAGCTCGTCGAGGACGTGGCGCGACCCATCATCCAGCACGAATACGCCGCCACCTGCTGGCACCCTTACGTCAAGGGCTACATCAGCCAGGACAACAGCATCTACAACAACAAGCGCCTCGAAAATGTGTGGCTTGACAAGTAACAAGCGGCAAAATGCAAACAGACGGGTCCTGAGGAAGGGAGCAGCAGCTTGAGCGGCTATCTCATGCGCCGGTTCGCGCTGATGATCGTGACGCTGTTCGGCGTCTCCGTCATCATCTTCGTCCTGCTGCGGCTGGTGCCCGGCAACATCGCCGACATCCTGGTCGACTTGGCCGGCATCGTCGACGTTCGGCAGAAGCAGAAGATCGAGCGCGAGCTCGGCCTTGATCAGCCTATCGTCGTGCAATATGCGCAATGGATCGGCGGGCTGGCGCGCGGCGACCTCGGCTTCGCCTACGTGACCGAAAAGCCGGCCATCGACGAGATCCTGCCGCGCATCCCGGTGACCGCCAAGCTCGCCGTCCTGGCGCTCTTCTTCTCGGTGCTTTTCGGCCTGCCGCTCGGCGTCATCAGCGCGGTCAAGCGCAACACCACGCTCGACTACGTCCTGCGCGTCATCAGCCTCAGCGGCCTGTCACTACCGTCCTTCTGGCTCGGGCTCTTGATCCTGATGCTGTTCGTCAAGGTGTTCGGCTGGATCCCGATCTATGCCAACACGCCCGCCACCTTGTGGCAGGAGCTGTGGCTGCTGAGCATTCCGGCCGCCGCCGTCGGCTTCCGCAGCTCGGCGTTGATCATGCGGCTCACCCGCTCGTCGATGCTCGAGGTGCTGCGCCAGGACTATGTGCGCACGGCGCGGGCCAAGGGCGCCACGGACGCGTCGGTGAACTATGAGCACGCGCTGCGCAACGCCGTTCTGCCGGTGGTGACCATCATTGGCATCGAGGCGGCGTTCCTCATCGGCGGCCTCATCGTCACCGAGACGGTGTTCAACATTCCGGGCGTGGCGCGCTTCCTTGTGGAAGCTATCCGCTCGCGCGACTATCCGATCGTGCAAAACCTCGTCATGTTCATCGCCGTCGTCGTGGTGGTGGTCAATTTCCTCGTCGACATGACGTACACGTTGCTCGATCCGCGCATCAAGTACGCCTGAAGGGGACACCGCCGTGACCAGCATCGACCATCGGGCAGAACTGAACCGGGCCGGCGCCAACGTGTCGGGCAATTTCAGCGCCGTTCTCTTCCTGGCGCGCAGCTATCCGCTCGGCACCATCGGGGCGTTCATCATCCTCCTGCTCGTGTTCACCGCCCTGTTCGCCGACCTGATCGTGCCGTATGAGCCGACCAGCACCAACGCGCGGGCGTCGCTCGCCGTGCCGAGCGCCGCCCACTGGCTCGGCGCCGATTTCATGGGCCGCGACATGTTCAGCCGCATCATCGCCGGCGCGCGCATCTCGCTCGCCGTCGGACTCGGCTCGACCGCGCTCGGCTGCACCCTCGGCGTCATCATCGGTCTCGCGTCAGGCTATTTCGGCGGCTGGATCGACCTCTTCGTGCAGCGGCTCGTCGACATCATGCAGTCGCTGCCGCTCCTGGTCATGGCGCTGGTCATGGCCGCGGCGCTCGGCCCGTCGCTCAGCAACGTCATCATCGCCATCGCCATCCCGCTGGTGCCGAGCGTGGCGCGCACCATCCGCTCCAGCACCCTGTCGCTCAGGGAGATGCCGTTCGTCGAGTTGGCGCGGGCCATCGGCATCAGCGAGACGTGGATCGCCATCCGCCACGTGCTGCCCAACACCCTGGCGCCATTGATCGTGCTGGGCACGGCACAATTCGGCTCGGCCATCCTGGTCGAGGCCTCGCTGTCGTTCCTCGGCCTCGGCGTGCCGGAGCCCTACCCGTCGTGGGGGCGCATGCTGTCGGAATCGGCCGCCGAGTACGTGCGCACGGCGCCGTGGCTGGTGATCTTCCCGGGGCTCGCCATCAGTCTTGCGGTGTTCGGCGCCAACCTCTTGGGCGATGCGCTGCGCGACGCTCTCGATCCACGGCTGCGTAGCTGACCGATGGCAATACAGACCGAAACCCTACCCCGGCGCCCTGACAACGCCGCGAGCCCCTCGCCCGCGGAGCCGATGCTCGATGTCGCCGGCCTCAGCACCTTTTTCTTCACCCGCCGCGGCATCGTCAGGGCGGTGAACGATCTGTCGTTCTCGCTCAAGCGCGGCGAGACCATCGCCATCGTGGGCGAATCCGGCTGTGGCAAGAGCATCACCGCCTTGTCGATCATGCGGCTCATCCCAGATCCGCCCGGCCGCATCGTCTCCGGCTCGGTCATGTTCAACGGCGTCGATCTGACGACCCTCGACGAGCCCGCGATGCGCGGCATCCGTGGCCGCGACATTTCGATGATCTTCCAGGAGCCGATGACGTCGCTCAACCCGGTGATGACCATCGGCAACCAGATCGGCGAGGTGATGCGCATCCACCAGGGGCTGTCGCCGTCGCAGACGCGCGACAAGGTCGTCGAGATGCTGACCTTGGTACGCATCCCCGATCCGGCGCGGCGCGCCAAGGAATATCCGCATCAATTGTCGGGCGGCATGCGGCAAAGGGCGATGATCGCCATGGCGCTCGCCTGCAACCCGAAACTGTTGATCGCCGACGAGCCGACGACGGCGCTCGACGTCACCATCCAGGCGCAGATCATCGACCTGATCGGCGATGTGCAGCGGCGCCTCGGCATCGCCGTCATCCTGATCACGCACGATCTCGGCTTGGTGGCCGAGAACGCCCAGCGGGTGATCGTCATGTATGCGGGCCGCAAGGTCGAGGAGGCGCCGGTCGGCGATCTCTTCGCGCGGCCGCGCCATCCCTATACGCGCGGCCTCATGGCCTCGATCCCTCAGCTCGGGCTGATGCGCGGCAACGTGGCGGCAGCCGGCGAACGGCTGCAGGAAATCCCCGGCATGGTGCCGGCGCTCACCGACTTGCCGGTTGGCTGCAGTTTCGCGCCACGCTGCTCCTTCGCGACTGACGAATGCATCGCCGCCTTTCCGCCGTACGAGGAAAAGGCGCCGGGGCATTGGGCGGCCTGCTGGCACTCCGCGCGCGTGGCAGGGAGCGACCGATGAGCGCCGCCACCGCGACCCGCCGCGGGCGAGGCGGACGGCTCCGCCCCGATCCTCGACGTGGTCGACCTGAAGAAGCACTTCCCGATCCGCAAGGGCTTCCTGCGGCGCACGGCCGGGCACGTGCTCGCCGTCGACGGCGTCAGCTTCTCGATCGGCAAGGGCGAGACGCTGGGGCTCGTCGGCGAGTTCGGCTGCGGCAAGTCGACGGTGGGACGCGCCATCCTGCGGCTCATCGAGCCCACATCCGGCCACATCAAGCTCGACGGCGCAGACGTGACCGGCATCAGCCGCTCGCAGCTGCGGCCGCTGCGCCAGGACATGCAGATCATCTTCCAGGACCCGTACTCGTCGCTCAATCCGCGCATGTCGGCGGGCGACATTGTCGGCGAGCCGCTGACCGCCCACCGGTTGACGCGCGGCAACGCCACGCGCACGCGCGTCGCGCAGCTCTTCGACCGCGTCGGCTTGAGCCGGGCGCAGATGGCCAATTTTCCGCACCAGTTCTCGGGCGGGCAGCGCCAGCGGGTGGGCATCGCCCGGGCGCTGGCGCTCAACCCGAAGCTGATCATCGCCGACGAGCCGGTGTCGGCGCTCGACGTGTCGATCCAGGCGCAGGTGATCAACCTCCTGGTCGACCTGCAACACGATCTCGGCCTGTCGTATCTGTTCATCTCGCACAACCTGGCGGTGGTCGAGCACATCAGCCACCGCATCGCCGTCATGTATCTCGGCCACATCGTCGAATATGCCGACAAGACGACGCTGTTCACGCGGCCGGGCCATCCCTACACCGAGGCGCTGCTGTCGGCCGTGCCGGTGCCGGACCCGGCCGTCAAGCGCAAGAAGACGGTGCTGGAGGGCGACGTGCCGAGCCCCGCCAATCCGCCGCCCGGCTGCCGCTTTCATACCCGCTGCCCCTATGTGGCGGAGCGCTGCCGGGTGGAGACGCCGCGCCTGCGCGAGATCGCGCCCGGCCAGCACGCGGCCTGCCACTTCAGCGAGTTGGTGATGGCCGGGTTCGTACGCCCGACGGCGAGCCTCACTTCCCCGTCTTCACCTTGGTCCACAAACGCGTGACGACCCGCTGCACGCGGTCGTCGTAGGCGGTGTTGGTGAACAGGCGCTTGAATGTCGCCTCGTCGGGGTAGACGCCGGGATTGTTCAGCACTTCCGGCTTGATCATCGGCTTGGCGGCGAGGTTGCCGGACGCGAAAGCCACGAAGTTGGAATTGGCGGCCGCCACGTCAGGACGCATCATGAAATCGATGAAGGCATAAGCCTCGGCGACATTCTTGGCGTCGGCCGGAATGGCGAAGCTGTCGAACCACATCAGCGCCCCTTCCTTGGGGATCACGTAGGAAATCTCGACGCCGTTCTTGGCTTCCTCGGCGCGGCCGCGCGCCTGCACCACGTCGCCCGAATAGCCGACCGCCACGCAGATGTCGCCATTGGCGAGCGCGTTGATGTATTCGGATGAATGGAACTTCTGCACGTTGCCGCGCACCCGCATCAGCGCGTCCGCCGCCTTCTGCAGGTCGCCCTGATTCTTGCTGTCGGGATTGAGGCCAAGATATTTCAGCACGCCGGGAAAGATGTCCTCGGGCGCGTCGAGCACATGAATGCCGCAAGCCTTGAGCTTGCCGGCCAGGTCATTGCGAAGGACCAGGTCCCAGGTGTTGAGCGGCGCCTCGCCGAGCCTCTCCTTCACCTTGGCGAGGTTGAGGCCGAGGCCGGTGGTGCCCCACATGTAATTGACGGCAAATTGGTTGCCGGGATCGTAGACGGCGAGGCGTTGCATGATTTCCGGCCACATGTGCTTGACATTCGGCAGCTTCGCCTTGTCGAGCTTCTGGAAAATGCCGGCCTTGATCAGCCGCTGCAGGAAGGGGCCGGACGGCACCACGATATCGTAGCCCGACTTGCCGGCGAGCAGCTTGGTCTCGACCAGCTCATTGTTATCGTAGGTGTCGTACACCACCTTGATGCCGCTCTCCTTGGTGAAGAGGTCGAGCATTTTCGGGTCGATATAGTTCGACCAATTGTAGATGTTGACCGTGCGGCCTTGCGCCATGGCCGGGAGGCCGGCGAGCAGGCTGAAGGCGAGAACGGTGAAGAAACGAGCGAGCATCGGCAGCACTTTCGAGGCGGCGCTCAAGGCGGCGCGAAGGCGTCCGGCAGCCTAAAGTTTGGCACGCCGCGAGACAACCGCCGGCCGCCCCCTTGTTGCGCGGCCGTGAGCATGGCAGCGAGTAGCGATGCCTGCGCGACACCCACGAAGAGCGGCTTGAAGACGGCACCCGCCATCATGGTGCAGGGCACCGGCTCGAATGTGGGCAAGTCGCTCATCGTGGCCGGGCTCTGCCGCATCTTTGCGCAGCGTGGCCTCAAGGTGAGGCCGTTCAAGCCGCAGAACATGTCCAACAACGCCGCCGCCGTCGAGGGCGGCGAGATCGGCCGCGCCCAGGCGCTGCAGGCGCGGGCGGCGGGCGTCGTGCCCACCGTGCACATGAATCCCGTGCTGCTGAAACCGGAAAGCAACACGCGCACGCAGGTCATCGTGCAGGGGAAGCGCGCCGGGCATCTGGAGGCCCCCCGCTTCACGCAAGAGCGTATCGGGCTCCTGCCGGCCGTGCTGGAGAGCTTCGCGCACGTCAGCGCCGGCGCCGACCTCGTCGTCGTCGAGGGCGCCGGCAGCCCGGCGGAGATCAATCTCAGGGCCGGCGACATCGCCAATATGGGGTTCGCGCGGGCAGCCGGCGTGCCGGTCGTCATCGTCGGCGACATCGATCGCGGCGGCGTCATCGCGAGCCTTGTGGGCACGCATGCGGTGCTCGACGGCGCCGACCGCGCCATGGTGCGCGGCTTCATGGTCAACAAGTTCCGCGGCGAGGCGGCGCTCTTCGACGACGGCGTCGCGGCCATCACGCACGCCACCGGCTGGCCGTCGCTCGGCGTCGTGCCATGGTTCAAGGATGCGCATCTCCTGCCGGCCGAGGACGCCCTCGATCTGACGGGGGCCGCAAAACCCGGCGCGGCCATCCGCATCGCCGTGCCGGTGCTGCCGGCCATCGCCAATTTCGACGACCTCGATCCGCTGCGGCTCGAGCCGTCGGTGACGCTGACGCTCGTGCCGCCTGGCGTGCCGCTGCCCGATGCCGATCTCGTCATCCTGCCGGGCTCGAAGGCGACGCGGCACGACCTCGCCTTTCTGCGCGCGCAAGGCTGGGATGTCGATCTCGCGGTGCATCGCCGGCGCGGCGGCCACGTGCTCGGCCTGTGCGGCGGCTTCCAGATGCTCGGCCGGACGATCGCCGATCCCGACGGCATCGAGGGCGAGGCCGGCAGCAGCGCGGGCCTCGGTCTCCTCGACGTCGAGACGGTGCTCGACGGCGATAAGACGGTGCGCCCCGTCAAGGCCGCGCACCGGACGAGCGGCGAGGCGGTGGCGGCCTACGAAATCCATCTCGGGCGGACGAGCGGCGCCGACTGCGCGCGCGGCCCGTTCACGGTGGCCGGCATCCCGGAGGGCGCGGCGTCGGCGGACGGGCGCGTCGCCGGCACGTATCTGCACGGCCTCTTCGGTGCCGACGGCTTTCGCCGCGCCTACCTCACCGGGCTCGGGCGCGGGCCGGTCAGCGGCACGCTCGCCTACGAGGCGAGCATCGAGGCGACGCTCGACGGCCTGGCGCAGCATCTGGCGCGGCACGTTGACGTGGACGGGATTCTGCGGATCGCAAGCGACGGATGACGAACCATGTGACGACCGCAGCGATGCGCAGCGCCGCGAAGAGCCGAAAGCCATTCCGTCGTGATGGGGATTCCGCCCCGGCTCGCCGTTTGTCAGCGTCACGGAGGCGTGCGCTTCTGGCCGCTTTGCTGTCTTAGGGAGAGCAGGCCGGAGACGAGGCGTGAGCCCCTGGGTTTGCCTGGGTTTGCTCTCGACCTAGCCCCCTTTGGCACATACGATGGCGCTTCCTCCGGAGGCTCTCCATGCCCTCCCGCATGACGATCAACTCTCGTCCCGTCACGATCGACGCGGATCCCGACACCCCGCTGCTATACGTGTTGCGTGGCGATCTGGCGCTCAACGGGCCGAAGTTCGGCTGCGGGTTGGGCCAGTGCGGTGCCTGCCTCGTCCTCTTGAATGGCGAGGCTGTGCCGAGCTGCATGACGACCGTGGCGGCGGCCGATGGTGCCGACATCGTAACGCTGGAGGGACTGGCAAGTACGGCGCAACCCCACCCGCTGCTGGCCGCTTTCGTGGCCGAACAGGCGGTGCAGTGCGGCTACTGCACCAACGGCGTGATCGTGCAGGCCGCGGCGCTCCTGCGCCGCAATCCGAAACCGTCGGAGGAGCAGGTTCGCGAGGCGCTCGCCAACAACTTGTGCCGCTGCGGCACCCATCCTCGGGTCGTGCGCGCCGTCAGACGCGCCGCTCAGGCGATCTAGGAGCTGCGCCATGATGAAGCTTGCACGCCGCGACGTTGTGAAGGGTGTAGGAGGCCTTGTCGTGGCCCTGGTGTGTCCGGGCGTTCCGGCATGGGCACAGACGCCGGCAGGGCAGCGCGAACCCGAGCCGGTGGACGGCTTCCTCCATATCGCGACCGATGGCCGCGTGACGCTCTATACGAGCAAGATCGACTGGGGCACAGGTCTTCGCGCCGCGTTCCGGCAACTCGTCGCCGAGGAACTCGACATCGGACTCGGCACAATCGACATGATCGAGAGCGACACGGCGCGCACGCCCAACCAAGGCGGCACAGGCGGCAGCTACAGCATCAATCCAGCGGGGCTGCAGATCCGCCAAGCGGCTGCGACGGCGCGAGCAGCTCTTCTGGGAAGGGCAGCCGCGCAGCTCGGAGCGCCGGTCGGAAGCCTGAAGGTGAGCGATGGGATCGTCGCAGCACCGAACGGTCAGACGGTGAGCTATGGTGCCCTCCTTGCCGGTGGCCGGCTGGACATGCGGATCGACCCAAAGGCGCCGCTGAAGTCGTATGCCGACTACAAGTTTGTTGGCCAGTCGGTGCCGCGTCCCGACGTTCCGGCCAAGGTCAGCGGTTCGCACATCTACGTCCACGATTTCCGCCTGCCGGGCATGCTTCACGGGCGCGTCGTTAGGCCGTCCGCGCATGGCGCAAGGGTCATCGGAGTCGATGAGGCATCGATTGCAAACATCGATGCCGCGCGCGTCGTGCGCCTGGACAACTTCCTGGGCGTCGTTGCCGAGAGCGAATGGGCCGCCGTGCGCGCCGCCCGCGCGCTCAAGGTGACGTGGTCAGAATGGCAGGGGCTGCCGGATCAGGCCTCGCTGTATAAAAGTCTGCGTGCCGCACAGCCCCTGCGGGTGCAGCGCGTGGTCGACAAGGGCGACGTCGATCGCCTTCTCGCGGACGGCGGCCGCGTGCTGCGGGCCTCCTATGACTGGCCGATCCAAAACCACGCATCGATCGGTCCTTCTTGCGCGGTCGCCGACGTGCGCGATGGCCGGGCCACGATCTGGACCGCCTCATCCAATTGCCTGCGTTACAAGGTCGTGTTCGCTCGATTTCTCGGCCTCAAGCCCGACGACGTGCGCCTGATCTACATGGATGGCGCTGGAGCCTTCGGCATGAACGGCGCGGAGGACGCGGCTGCGGACGCCGCCCTGCTGTCGCAGGCCGTCGGGCGTCCCGTGCGCGTGCAATGGATGCGCGAGGACGAGCATCGCTGGGAGCCGAAGGGACCGCCCCAGCCCGTCGACCTCGCGGCGGTGGTCGATGACGCTGGTAATCTCAAGGCGTGGCACGCGGAGACGTGGCTTCCGGCGGCGACACAGGGGCTGCAAGGCGTACCGCTGCTGGGCCCGGCGGCCGCCGGACGTGATCAGGCACAGGGACTCTCCACGGGATTGCTGGCCCAGCACCTCGACCCCCCTTATGCGGTGGAAGCGTTGCGCTTCATTGTCAATTGGTTGCCTGATACGCCGTTGCGCCCGGCCCACATCCGCGCGCCCGGGAAAGTGGCCAATTCCTTTGCCGCCGAATCCTTCATCGACGAGATCGCGGCCACTGCCAGCGCGGATCCTCTGGCTTGGCGGCTCGCCCGTCTTTCGGACGAGCGCGGGATAGCCGTACTACGGCGGGCGGCGGAACTCTTTGGTTGGCAGCCACGCACGGCCGGCTCGCGGCGCAACGCGACCAGCGCAAAGACGCGCGGCTCCGGTATCAGCTACGTGCACTACAAGAACCGTGAGGCCTATGTGGCGCTTGCGTTCGAGGTCGAGGTGGACCGCGAAACAGGCGTCATCCGCATTCTACGCGGGGCGTGCGCCCAAGATTGCGGCATGGTCATCAATCCCGATGGCGTCAAGGCGCAGATCGAAGGTGCCGTGGTGCAGACAATATCGCGAACCCTGAAGGAGGAAGTCACCTTCAGCCGCGCCGAGGTGACGAGCCTTGATTGGGCGAGCTATCCGCTGCTCACGTGGCCCGAAGCGCCGGATATTGCGATCAGCCTCATTGATCGCCCTGGCATCGAACCTGTGGGGGTCGGGGAACCGGCGGCGGCTCCTGTCCCGGCGGCAATTGCCAATGCTGTCTTCGACGCTGTCGGCGTCCGGCTTCGGCAGGTCCCGTTTACGCCGGAGCGCGTCCTCTCCGCACTGGCTGTAGGACTGGGGCGCTGAGGCTAAGAGGTGCGGGGGAGACCGCGCGGCCCGCGCGCGAGCTGCGCCCGCGACGGCGCCTTGGTCGTCGGCCTATCTCGAGCCGAACCGTTGCCACAACCGCTACAGCTCATTGGCAGAGAGCCATGACAAATGGTTTCGTTCGTCGCCGTGATGTCATCGCACCCGCAAGCGCGATTGGTGCTGCCCAGGGGGCTGGGGGGCTGCTTTGCCACAGACGGATCCCGCAAAACGCGAGAGGGCAGGCGCGTGAGCGTCGAGTCACTTCCGCCGCGGCTCGGCGAGGTCGGTGCCCGCCGCCGACAGGCGCCCGGCGCGCTTGGCGACGACACCCTCGAGAAGGGCGCGGGCCGCGTTGCGCACCTCCTCCTGGAAGGCGGTATCGGCGTCAAGCTCGTCGTGGCTCGTCGCATAAGGCTTCCAATAGCCGATATAGCGGTCGAGCTCGGCGGCGGGGCCGGCCGGCCAAAGATGCATGAAGCACAGCCAGTCGGAGATGGCGCGGCGCACGTTCTCGGCGCCCTCGACGTCGCCATGCACGACGACGGAGAATAGGCGTCCCTCCAGGTGGCGCGGATAGTCCCAGCCGGAGAGCTCGATTTCCTTGGCGCGCTGCGCATCCTTGCCGTGCGTCGAGGTGGGGTCGGGATTGCCGCCGTCGGCGCAAACCAGCCGGTCCATCATCAGCTTCAAGCGGCGAGGTCACCTGGTACCAGTTGACCGGCGTGATGATCATGATGCCGTGCGCGCGCGACCCACATGGGATAGATGTCGTTCATCCAGTCGTGGGTCTGGCCGAGCGAATAGTTGGGATAGCAGGAGCATGGCCAGTGGCAGAGCGCCGGCGCGGTGGAGAAGCACGCTTTGCAGGGATGGATGTGGCGGCCGTATTCCGAGGCGAGCCGCGACAGGTCGAGGATCTCGACCGCCGACATCCGGGCGCCGCGCGAACACCTCCTCGGCGATCTCGGTCAGCCGCCAGGACTTCGACATCTCGCCCGGACAGGTGTGCTCCTAGCGCGACGAGCCGTTGACGAGAAGAAAGCGGGACGGTCCCGCCTTGTCGTCGTGCAGCAGCTGCGCGCGCAGGATCGCCTCGCGGGCCGTCGAGCCAGTCGACGGCGAGCGCGTAGTCGGGATCGGCGAATTCGCCACCGGCTCTTTGCGTGCGCGGCGCCTTGCGCGAATTCTCGTAGGCATCCCAGGCGGCGGCCGCCACCCGCTCGAGCTCGTCACCGAGCGGCTCGAAAGCCGGATCGGCGAACTGCGCGAAGAATCGCCGCTTGAACTCCACCTCGTCGAGGCGGGGGCTCGGCATGCCCTTGCGCGGCGCGGGGGCTTTCTTTCCGAAGAATTCGAGCATCGCCCAGGGAAACTGCGGTGCGAGCGCGGCGGTTCCGATCGCAGCGCTAAGTGGCCGGGCTCGGCGGAGCGGCGCGCACGCCCTGCAAGGGCGCAACGATGCGGCAAGCGATGCCGGCTGAGGCGAAGTCGATCGTCGCTTCGCCGCCGAGCTCTGCCGCGAGCGCTCGCTCGATCAAGCGCGTGCCAAAGCCCTTCTCAGGGTTCGGCGTCACCGGCGGTCCACCGCGCTCCCGCCAATCGAAGCGGAACGTGTCCTCGTCCGTGCTCCAGCCGATGTCGATCCGGCCCGAGGGCTGCGACAGAGCGCCATACTTCACGGCATTGGTGCATAGCTCATGCAGGGCGAGGGCAAATGCGACCGCGCCGCGCGGCTGCATGCGCAAGTTGGGGCCGCGTATACTGAAGCGGCTCGCGTCGTCGCCGCCGTACGGCGTGAGAACGGCCGTCACAACGTCGCGCAGCTGCGCGCTGTCCCAGTTTTCGTGCGTGAGCACATCGTGCACGGCGGCGAGCGCCATGAGCCGCGCCTCGAAACTGTTGCGGACGGCCGCCGGGATTTGCGTGTTGCGGAAGGTCTGCGAGGCGATGCCCTGCACGATGGCAAGCGTGTTCTTGACCCGATGATTGAGCTCGTGCAGCAGGAGTTGGCGCAGCTCCTCGCCGCGCTTGCGCGCCGTGATGTCGCGGAAGCGCACGCCCATGCCATCGCCGAGCGGGAACAGCCGATATTCCATCCAGCGCCCCGGGAACAGGACCGACTGCGCCTCGGAGTTCATGGTCTCGCGGCTCACCATGACTTGACGGAACGTGCGTCCCAGCTCCGTGTCGCGGGCGCTCGGAAACAGCTCCCACAGAACGCGACCGAGCACGTCGGCGCGGGGAAGACCAAAGTGCTTTTCGGCGTCGGAGTTGAAGAGCCTGATGCGCCAATCCGAGCCCACGGCGTAAAAGCCTTCGCCGATGCCTTCCAGAATGAGCGTGACTTCCCGTTCCGCGGACAGGCCGGCCAAGGGATCCGATTTATCCAACATCTGTCCTGCGTCACCCGTCGGTCAGGTCGGTCGCGATGGCGTATCAGCTTGAGGAGCGAACACGAAGGCGTTTCACTGGGCGGACGTGGCGCAAAACCGACAGCTAGGCAATGGCCGGCGTCTTCGCCCCTCCTCGCTTTCGCCCTATCGGTCGTCCGTCACCGCACCTTGGCGCGCACCTCGGCCGCCAGCGCGTCGATGGTGGCGGGCGTCGAGGGTCCGCCGCAGGTGGCGAGCTTGTTGTCGAGGGTGATGCGCCGCTCCGGCGGCAACGCGGCGATGAGGGCTGGGTGCAGCAGGAAGGCGGTGCCGTTGTCGACGGCCGCGAGGCCTTCGCGGCCGATCATGGCGTAGTCGGGCGGCGTCGCGACGAGCGTCTCGAGCCGCACCATGCCGCCCTGCGGCAGGCCGAGCTCGGACTGCATCGGCCTGAGGCCGACATGGCGCAACAGCGCATTCATGAAATTGTCGTTGCCGAGCACGAAGCCGCGCCGAAACATGACGAGCACCGTGCGCTCCGCCGGCGCCGCACCCTTGGCGCGCACCAATGCGGCATCGATGTCGGCGATCAGCGCTTCGCCGCGTTCGGGATGGCCGAGGCGTTCCGCCATCATGCGGATCTGGGCGCGGCCATGATCGAGATCGTGCCAGGCGTCGAGCAGCAAGGTCGGCACGCCCTTGTCGGCAAGGAGCTGCAGCTTCGGCTTCTGGTCGAAGCGGCCGGCAATGACGAGATCGACCTTCTCCATGAGGATCTGCTCACCGCTGCCCTTGTTGGCCGGCAGCGCTCGTGCGGCCTCGGCCAGGAAGGACTGGCGCGGATCGTGCGCGAAGGGGCTGAGCGAGGCGATCTGCTCGCGATCGGCGAGGCGCAGCAGCAGCTGATCGGCGCACAGGTTGAGCGACACGATGCGCCGCGGCGCCTCGGCGGCGGCGGGCGCGGCCGCGAGGACAAGCGCGATGGCGAGAACGAGGGGCCGCATCAGGGGACAATAGGGCGTCGATGTTCCGGTGTCATTGCCGAGGGAGCGAAGCCCATCCTCCCTATGGACCTGGATCCCCCCTTCCCTCGTCCGGGACGACACCAACAACAACCCGCCCCTTGCACGGCCTCAAGCTCGGCCCTATGACTCCCCCGACGTTGGTGCCCCGGGCAACCGGGGTGAAACGGGAATGCGGTGCGGATGCCTCCACAAGGGCATCCAATTCCGCGGCTGCCCCCGCAACTGTAAGCGGTGAGCGGTGATCCGAAGACCACTGGCCTTTTGAGCGCCCCTGCGGCGTGACGAGGTACGGGAAGGCGGATTGCAGCTTCGACCCGCGAGCCAGGAGACCGGCCAACGTCTGGTCCACTCGAACGTCTGCCGGTGGGGCGGACAGGAGGTCTCCATGCTGTCTCCGACGCGCGGCCGCCTTGCGGCAGCCGCTTTTGCCATCTCGTTTCCCGCATCGTTTGCCGCCGTGACGCTGAGCACCCCGGCGCAAGCTGAGCCCATCGTGCTGCCCGACATCGTCGTCACGCCCATGCGCGGCCCGAGCTCCGCCGCGCGCAGCGGCACGGCCATCACCGTCCTCACCCGCGAGGAGGTCGAGAAGGCGAGCGCCCGCGACATCGGCGACCTGCTGCGCCGCGTGCCGGGCGTTTCGGTGGCCCGCAACGGCGGCCCTGGCGGCAGCCAGTTCGTGCGCATCCGCGGCGCCGAATCCCGCCATACGCTCGTGCTCATCGACGGTGTGCGCATCAACGACCCGGTCTCGACCGGGCGCGAGCTCGACTTCGCCAACCTCGTGCTCACCAATGTCGAGCGCATCGAGGTGCTGCGCGGGCCGCAATCGGCGCTCTACGGCTCCGACGCCATGGGGGGCGTCATCAACATCATCACCCGGCGCGGCAGCAGCGGGCCGCCGCAAAGCTCGCTCGCGGTCGAGGCTGGCCGCTACGGCACCAAGGAAGTCAGGGGCGGCGTGTCAGGCGGCGACGAGCGCGCCGACTTCGCCTTCGGGTTCTCGGGCCTCGACACGGCGGGCTTCTCGTCCTTCGGGTATCGCATCGGGCGGCTGCGCCGCTTCGCGCCGTGGGGCTTCGAGCCGGATTCGGCGCAGCGCGGCGGCGTCAGCGCCCGCGTCGGCGTCAACGTCGCGGACTGGCTGCGCGTGGAATCGGGCGGTCAGGCCTTCTTCAACAAGGCGCAGTTCGACGCCTCGTTCGGCGCCTTCCCGGACACGCCGTCGCTCACCGATTCGCAGTTCGGCAACGTCTATTCGCGCGTCATCGCGGACGCGTTCGACAACCAGTTGCGCAATACGGTGACGGTGTTCGCCAACCGTCTCGACCGCAGCTCCGACGGCGTCTCGTTCTTCGGACCGGCCGTGAAGCCCATCGCGTCCGAGAGCGTCTCGCGCTTCGTCGGCACGCGCACCGGCGCCGAGTATCAAGGCGATCTCAAGCTCGGTGGCTTCGGCACCCTCACGTATGGCACCAAGGTGGAGCGCGAGATGGCCGACACCTTCGCGCGCAGCGTCCTGCCGGTGCTCACGACCGAGATGCGCGACGTCGCCGCCGAGCAGGTGACGCGCTCGGCCTTCGCGCTCGTGCAGGCTCGCATGGGCGACCTCAATGTCTCGCTGGGCGGGCGCATCGACAACGTCATCGACGTGGACACCTTCCGCACCTGGCGTGCCACCGCCGCCTACGTGCTGCCCGAAACCGGCACCACAGTGCGCGCCTCGGCCGGCACCGGCGGCAAGGCACCGTCGCTGTTCCAGCTGTTCAGCGATTTCGGCACGCTCGATCTGAGGTCGGAAACGTCGTTCGGCACCGATGTCGGCGTCGACCACGTGCTGTTCGGCGGACGCGCCAAGCTGTCGACGACAATCTTCTTCAACCGCTACAAGGACCTCATCGACTTCGCGACCAACGCCAAGCTGTGCGCGCCGACGCAGATTTTCGGCTGCTTCTTCAACGTGGCGCGGGCGCAGACGGCCGGCGTCGAGCTCGCCGGCTCGTTCGACCTGGTGCCGGACACGATCAGGCTGCGCACCACCTACACGCACCTCGAAGCCATCGACCTCGTGACGCATCTGAAGCTCGCGCGCCGCCCCGGCAAGGAGGCGCGCATCGGCTTCGAGGTCATGCCGATCACCGGGCTGAGCATCGAGCCTGCCGTGGTGCTGGTCGGCGACCGCTTCTCCTCGCCCGGCATGGTCGACCGCCTGCCGTCCTACGCCCGCCTCGACGTCTATTCGAGCTACAAGATCAACCGGACGTTCGAAGTCTTCGCCCGCGCCGAAAACCTCGCCAACACGGCCTATGAAGAGGTCAAGAATTTCGGCACAACAGGGCGGGCCTTCTACGGCGGCGTGCGCGCCACATGGTGAGATGACGGTTCAGGACGGCGAGCGGCTGCAAGCAGCGGGGTGGCTGACGCCCGCGCTCGTTGCCGCCATCCTTGTCCTCGCGGCCCTGTCGCTGGCGCTCGGCCCGGCCCGCCTGCCGCCGCTCGAGGCGGTTCAGGCGCTGTTCGGTGAGCGCGGCGGCGCCACCATCATCGTGCGCGAGATCAGGCTGCCGCGCGCCATCCTGGCCATCATGATCGGCGCCGTGCTCGGCCTCGCCGGCGCGGCGCTGCAGGGATTGTTGCGCAATCCGCTCGCCGCACCCTCGGTGTTCGGGGCGCCGCAGGCGGCCGCGCTCGGCGCCGTCTCGGTGCTCTATTTCGGCTTCGCGGGCGTCTATTCGCTGGCCCTGCCGATCGCCGCCGTCGCGACCGCCTTCGCGTCGGTGGCGCTCGTCGTCCTGGTGGCGGGGCCGCGCGCCTCCCTCGTCGTCTTGGTGCTGGCCGGCCTCGCCATCTCGGCGCTGGCCGGGGCGCTGACCTCGCTGCTCATCAGCCTGTCGCCCAATCCCTTCGCGGTCTCGGAAATCGTCTTCTGGCTGCTCGGCTCGCTCGAGGACCGCACCATGCGGCACGTCATGCTGTCGGCGCCTTTCGCGGCCTTGTCGCTCGTGCTGCTCGGTCTCGCCGGCCGGCGCCTGCGGGCGCTGGCGCTCGGCGAGGATACGGCGCAGAGCCTCGGCGTCGACGTGAAGGGACTGCGGCTCCTCGTCGTGGCCGGGGTGGCGCTCGGGGTCGGCGCCTCGGTGGCGGTGGCCGGCACCATCGGGTTCATCGGCCTTGTCGCCCCGCATCTGGTGCGGCCGCTCGTCGGCCACGACCCGACCCGGGCGCTGCTGCCCTCCGGGCTCGCCGGTGCGGTGCTGCTGCTCGCCGCCGATTGCGCCGTGCGACTCATTCCCTCGGCCACGGAAGTGAAGGTCGGCGTGCTCACGGCGCTGGTCGGCGTGCCGTTCTTCCTGTGGATCGTCATCAGCCGGCGCGCCGAGCTGACGGGGGCGCCGGCATGAGCGGGCTCTCCGGCACGGCGCTCAGCGTCAGCCTCGGCGGGCGCCCGATCATCATGGGCGTCGATTGCGCGGTGCGCGACGGCGAAGTCCTCGCCGTCCTCGGCCCCAACGGGGCGGGCAAGACGACGCTCATCAAGGCGCTCGCCGGCTTGCTGCCCATCGAGAGCGGCACGATCGAGGTGGCCACCCGGCCGCTTGCGGCATTCGCCCCGCGCGAGCGCGCCAGGACCATCGCCTATCTGGCGCAGAACGGCACCATCGCGTGGCCGCTCAGCGTCGCGGCCGTCGTCGGTCTCGGGCGGCTGCCGCATGGCGCCGTTCCCGACCGCCTCACGGGCGCCGACAAGGACGCGGTCGCGCGTGCCATCGCGGCGGCTGATCTTGGCGGCTTCGAGACACGCGCCGCGACGGCGCTGTCAGGAGGCGAGCGAGCCCGCGTGCTCCTGGCGCGTGCCTTCGCGGTCGAGGCGCCGATCCTTCTGTGCGACGAGCCGGTGGCGGCACTCGATCCGCGCCATCAGCTCGCCGTCATGGCGGGCCTCAAGCAGGAGGCGGCGCGCGGGCGGGCGGTGGCGGTGGTGATGCACGATCTGGCGCTCGCGGCGCGCTTCGCCGACCGCGTCATCATCCTGAGCGGAGGCCGCAAGATCGCCGAGGGACCGCCGCGCCAGGCGCTGAGCGCCGAGCGCATCGCGGCCGCCTTCGGCATCGAGGCGCTGACCGAGGAACGACCCGACGGGCTCTTGGTGCTGCCGTGGCGGCTGAAGGGCTAGAGCGCGACCTTCAGGGCTGCGCCGGCGTCTCACTCGCCCCGAGCCGCCGCAAGCCCTCGGCGCTGGTGAGCGGCGGCGCAAAGCCGAGCGCCGCGATGGCGCCCGTGTCGACGACGAGCGAGCCGGCGAGCCGCTCGAACATGTCGCTTCGACCGAGCAGCGAGGCCGCAGCCGACAGCAGCGCGACGGGCATCGGCACGACGCCGGGCGCCCGGCCCATGCCGGCGCGCAGATTGGCGACGATGTCGGCCACCGTCGCCGCGTCGCGGTCGGCGACGATGAGCGGCCGGCGCAGCGGCGCCGGCGCGCTTGAGAACGAGATCGACGGCGGCCGCGAGATTGTCGACGGCGAGAAGCGAGCGGCGCGCCTTGAGGCTGCCGAGCGGCAGCGGCCACGGGGCGCGGGCGAGCTTCAGGAGGGCTGCCATGTTGCCCTTGACGCCCGGCCCGTAGACGAGGACGGGGCGCAACGCCACCCAGTCGATGTCGAGCTCGGCAAGGCCGCGCTCGGCGGCGAGCTTGGAGCGGCCGTAGGGCTCGGTCGGCGCGGCGGGCGTGTCCTCGCGCAGGACGCCCGCCGCGGCCGGGCCGCTCTGGGCGCGGATGGATGAGAGAAACACGAAACGCTTGGCGCCGGCACGACGGGCGGCGCGCGCCAGGGCGACGGTGGCGTCGGTGTTGAGCGCGCGATAGTCGTCCTCGGGGATGCCGGACATGGCGTGCGCGACGCCGGCCGAATGCACCACCGCGTCGACGCCCTGCAAGGCGGCCGCCATGTTGCGCGGCGCCGTGAGATCACCGACGACGGCGCTCGTTGCGTCGCCCGACAAGGCGGTGGGACGACGCAGCAGGATGCGCACGCGCCAGCCGCGGCGCTGCAGGTCGGCGAGCAGATGCCGGCCGATGAAGCCGGTGGCGCCCGTCAAGGCGACAAGCCCGCCGCTCATGATCTCAGACTTGCTGTCGGTGGAATCGCTCGGCGACGCATGCCGAGAGGATAAGGCTCAGACGCGGACCCGCAAGCGCTCGCGCAATGGCACGACGGCGCCAAGGTCGAGGGTCTGGCCATCCCGCGCGATGAAGGCGGTGGGCATTTCGCGTTTCAGCTCGCGCTCGACGGCGTGTAGCTTGTCGTCGTCGGCCGCCGGATGCAGGTGGAAGATGGCCATGGCCTTGACGCCCGCCTTGCGGCAGAGCTCGACGCCCTTCATCCAGGTGGAATGCCCCCAGCCGACGCAGCGCGAGTATTCGTCCTCGGAGAACATGCCGTCATAGATGATGAGGTCGGCGCCGGCCACGAACTCGGCCAGGTGCGGCGGCGGCCAGGGCGTCTCGTGTTCGATGTCGCTGATGTAGCAGACCGCGCGGCCGTCATGATCGAAGCGAAAGCCGGTGGCGTTTGAGGGGTGCCGCAACGGGCAGGTCCTGACCTCGATGCCATCCTCGAACCGCAAGGTCTCGCCGGCCAAGAAGCCGTGGTGGCGGAAGGTGGCCGGGAACTGCTGCAAGGTGACGGGGAAGATGGGCGGAGCGAAAATCTTGGCCAGCGCAGCTTCGGCGCTACGGCCATCGAGATTGCCGCACCAGGTGTCGATGACGGTGGCGGGATTGAAGGCCGGCTTGAAGAACGGCAGGCCGGAAATGTGGTCGAGATGAAGATGGCTGAACAGCAGGTCGATCTTGGCGGGTGCCTCGGCCAGGAGAGCCGCGCCAAGCGGGGCGATGCCGCTGCCGGCATCGACGATGAAGAGGCGTGTGCCCAACCTCACTTCCACACAGGGTGTATTGCCGCCAAACTGTGTGTGGGCGGCCCCGGAAACCGGATGCGAACCGCGGACGCCCCAAAACGTCACTTGCAGGGCGCCCTCCCGTGTTGCCTCTCGTGTGGCGCGCATGCGCGAATTCTACCTAGTTCTCGGCCGTTCGATGTGCGCTGGCGCACATCGCGGGCGTGGGGGGCCTACCTCTTGGCCATAACGCGCGAGCCATCCATCCGGACGATTGTGCCTCGCTCGAAATCCAGCCTGGCATCAAAATCTTGCCAGTTCATATCCGCGGAAAGAACAGCAAACAGCGAGCGCCCAGCCATGGCGCGACGCAACCGGCCGGCCATGGCCTCCGCGTCCGGCCTCGCCATACTGTCGAAAAGGCGGCTGACCACAAGGACTTCCGGGGCGCGAGCCAGGCAACGGGCGAGATCGAGGGGTGCCGCCCGGCTGATCAGGGCGACCGGCTCGCGCTCGCTCACGCGGGCCGACAGGCCGACCCCGAAGACGGCGGCGTCGAGGCCCCGCTCGGTCAGAACGCGGCGGACCACCTCTCGGACGCGCTCCTCGGCGCCCGCCACGTCGTGGGCGACCCGACCGAACAGCAGGTTGTCGGCCAGCGATGCTGCGGCGCACAAACGGCCGGGATCGTAGAATTCCACCGTGGCGTTGAGGCTCGCGGGAAGGAGCGAGCGGAAGCTTGCGCGCGCCGCGACGATGCGTTTCTCGGTCGACGCATCGAGGAGGCCGAGGCGGTGGCGGGTCTCGACATAGCGCAGCGCCAGCGCGACGAGGAGGTCGCGGTCGCGCTGGGCAGCCGCGCCGCGCCGCCGCTCGGCCTGGCGCGCCACCAGCTCCTCATAGGCGCCGCGCTCGCCGGCGCTGAAGAACGAGAATTGCGCGAAGAGCGGATGGCCGTCGGGCACGCCGGCGAATATCTCCACCATGTTCCTCGCCATGGCGAGACCGATATCGGCGAGCGGCGCCGTCAGGCCCTCGGTCTCGAGCACGGCGCGCACGAAGGGCTGGCGCGCCAGGTTGGCCTCGCGAAACGTGTCGCCCACCGGCACCCCGAACATCAGGTTCTCGGCCACGGTGGCGTGGCGGTTGTAGGCGGTCGGATCGAAGGGGTCGACGAGCTCGCTGCAATGCTTGTCCGCCAGGACCTGGCGCAAGGCGGCGCGGGCCGCGACGATGGCCTCGGCCGCGTCGGCATCGGCGCCCTGCAGCGTGCCGGCGAGACCGAGCCCGTAAACCTCGCTGTCGAGGCCGGCCACCCAGAGCGCCGCCACCAGGATCTTGTCGTCGATGGGGCGGGTGGCGCCGTAGAGCAGGTTGTCGCGCAAGGTGCCGGCGAGCAGCACCGGCTCGCCGCCGGCCAGCGCGACGCGATCGGCGCGGGCGGCGCCGTCGAGGCGCGGCAGCTCGGTGCTGCCCAGCAGCAGGAGACCCGTGGTCGGCTCGATGGCGCCGCCGACGAGACGCGCGAACACATCAGCGCCGGAATCGCTGGCGCCGGTGACCGCCACATGGGCCGGCAACTCGACGGCGAGATCGACGCCGGCGATGCGCACGCCGCTGATCGGATCGAGCGCCGCCACACCCTCGGCCGCAAGGCGGCCCTCCGGATTGTCGACGCGCGTGGCGGCGGTGAGGCGGCGCTCGCGCGCCTGCAGGATGCCGATGGTGCGGGCGATCTCGACGAGCAGCGCGCCGGCCTCGCGGCGGCGATGACGCCAGGCGACGAGGGCGGAGACGGGGCGCGGCAGGAGGAGCGCCGCGAGCAGCGCCGCGACAAGGCTGCCGATGCTGAGCAGACCGGCGAGGACGAGGCCGCCGCCGACGATGAGAATGACGACGGTGCCGAACTCGCGCACGAAGCCGCGCACCATGTTGGCGAGGGTGAGGCGCCGGCCGAGCCCGGCCCAGACGCGGTCGAGACTGGCAAGAGCACCGACGAAACTCGTCTCCTCGCGCGCCGCGGTGCCGTGAATCTTGATGGCGAGGGAACGGCGCGCCACGTCCTGGGCGGCGCGTGCCACCTCGCTCTCGCGCTGGCCGCGCGCCTCGTCGCGGCGCCGCTCGGCCGCCACGGCTAGAGGCACGGCGAACGCATGCACGGCCGCCACCGCCGCCATGGCGAGGCCGAGCCAAAGGCTGAGGCTCAAGGCGAACGCGACAGCGATGATGATCTCGCTGACGGCCAGCACCGGCACCATGAGGGCATCGCCGAGGAACGGGCCCACCGTGGCGATGCCGCGCCCAGCGAGCTCGGCCGCCGATGCGGCCTCGTCGCGCGCCGAGAAGCGAGCGGCCACGACACGACGAAACAGCGTCAGCCTGAGCTCGGCGGCGAGACGGCGCACCAAGCCGCCGCGCAGCACGTTGGTGGCGCCGAGGATCGAGGCGCGCACCAGGGCGGCGAAGGTCAGCGTCACGCACGCGGCCACGAAATAGCTCGTGCGATCGAGGCTGATCCCGGCAAACAGCGTGAGCGGATCTTCGAGGAGCGGGTACGGCAGATCGAGAACAAGAGGCAGAAAGGGGGCGGCGGCGCGGCCGCGGAAGGCCTCCCCGAGCAAGGCGTTGTCGACGATGATGCGGGGCAGATCGAGGGCGAGCCAGGTGACTGGAATGAGCAGCGCGACCGCCACAAAGGCGACGAGATGCGCCAAAGGCGCATGCTTCCAGGCGTATCGGACGGGATCGCGTTCCATCGCGGGTTTCAGAGCCGGAAAGGTGGGGTTGAGCCCTAGTGTCGCGATTCCGAAATTCGCGTGATCTTGATGGCGGCCTCGTCGCGAATTTCGGAATCAGAGGCGACCCTAGAATACATTGATTCTAGTGTGCTTTTCGAATTTGAAGTTCGCCAAGCAGCTGATCCAATCAATGTCGCGAACTTCAAATTCGGCACACTAGTGGGCGCTGCGATTTCACGCAATCGCCGCAGCCTCTCGGCTTTCGGCATGCAACGGCCGCCGCGAGGGTGACAGACGGGCAAGCCACGTTCACACTGGCCCTGGAGAATTGGGACGAGATCGAATGCGGCTCGGCTCTCCCTAGAGCACAATCCATTTCATTCGAAACGGATCGTGCTCTACGCAGTTGATTTTGCGCATGATCTCGTCCGAAAACCGCTCACGCTTTTCGGGATCATGCGCGATGGGGGTAGCCATGGATGTCGTGCAACGCGTCAAGAACATCATCGTCACGCCGAAGACGGAATGGACCGTCATCGACGCCGAACCGGCCACCGTGGAGGGCCTCTACAAATCCTACGTCATGCCGCTGTCGGCGATTCCGGCGGTGATGGGATTTCTCGGGCTGCTGTTCGTGAAATCCTTCTTCGGGGCGATCATCGCGGCGCTGATCAACTTCGCGGTCGGCCTGGCGCTCGTCTACGTCTTCGCGCTCATCATCGACGCCCTGGCGCCGACCTTCGGCGGCACCAAGAACATGATGTCGGCCTTCAAGGTGGCGGCCTTCTCGCCGACCCCGGTCTGGGTGGCGAGCATCGCGGCCATCGTGCCGATCATCGGCCTTCTCGTCATCCTGGCAGGGCTCGTCTATGCGCTCTACGTGCTCTATCTCGGCCTGCCGCGATTGATGCGCACTCCGGACGACAAGGGCGTGCCGTACACCGCCGTCGTCGTCGTCGCCGGCCTCGTGGTCGGCATCGTCGTCGGCTTCATCATCTCGCCGCTCACCTCCTTCTGAGGACCGGATCCGGCCCATGCAGACGGCGCGCCTCGAAATCGTCGCAACCGCTCTCATCGACGGCCGGCAGTCGCCGGCCGCCGCCGCGATCCAGCGCGGCGTGCGGCGCCTCTATGCCGGACTCGGCGCCGTCAGCGTCACCGAGCTCACGCTGGCGACATGGCGGCGCGCCGACGTGACGGCGCTCGGGCCGGACGGCTCCATCACCATTGTCGAGATCAAGTCGTGCCTCGCCGATTTCCGCGCCGACCAGAAATGGCAGGAATACCGCGACTATTGCGACCATTTCTTCTTCGCGGTCGACAGCGGCTTTCCGGTCGAGGTGCTGCCCGAGGCGGCCGGGCTGATCATGGCGGACGCCTACGGGGCCATGATGCTGCGCGAGGCGCCCCACCACGCGCTCACGGCTGCGCGGCGAAAGGCCGTGACCCTGCGATTTGCGCGCGCCGCCGCCTCCCGCCTGCACGGCCTCGCCGATCCGGACGGAGCGGACGGGCTTATCGAGTAGGCGTTTGTCGCGCAGGCGATCTCCGGGCGGCCCACGCTGCCACCCCATCGCGGCACGGCAGGTGGCCTCAGGGCAGCGGCAGGCCGGCCTCGGGTGAACGCCCGATGCACATCCTCAGGCAGATGCGCGACGCTGGGCGCGCCGTGACCGTGCTGTCGCCTGGAATCAACTCGTGGCAAGCGGCGTGATCCCGGATCACGGAACCCGATCGCGCCGATCGAGGTTGCCGACACAGGTCTGCCCTGGGGGCAGCCTCTCACAGGAGATGAAAAGATGAGCATCTTTGGAAAAATCAAGTCGGCGATCTTCGGATCGGCAAAGGCTGACACTCCTGCGAGCCCGGCCCGCGGGGGCGCCGCATCTCCGGCGGCCGCGCAGCAGCAATCGGCGGCGGGTTCGGTCAGCCAGGCGCCCGGCTCGACGCCGATATCCATCGTCGATGTCGAGGCCGTGCTGAGCAAGATGGCGGCGGACAATTCGCAGAAGCTCGATTGGCGCAGATCGATCGTCGACCTGATGAAGCTTCTCGACCTGGACAGCAGCCTGGCGGCCCGCAAGGAACTGGCGCAGGAGCTGAAATTTGCCGGCGACACGAATGACAGTGCGAGCATGAATATCTGGCTGCACAAGCAGGTCATGCAGAAGCTCGCGGAGAGCGGCGGCAAGGTGCCGGACTCGCTCAAGCACTAGTGATGCTTCCTTTCGGCCAGGTGTCGATGGCAACCTGATCCTCCCCCTTTGGGGGAGGCGCAGCCATCGCGGCGGTCCGATCGGCTCTGAGGGACGCCGGGCGACAGCGGCCGGGCCATGGCGGAGCACGGCCGGAGCGGTCCGACGGCGCGCGCCAGAGTCATGCCGCCGCCAACGGCGAGCCGCATCAGGGCCGCGGCCGGCCGTCCTCAGGTGAATCCCCGATGCACGGCATCAGTCGGATGCGTGACGCTGCGGTCCAGGGATGGGCGCGGCGCGCGGAGGCTCGCTCGGCCGGATCAAGCCCAGAGCAAGCCCATGAGCAAGGTAAGAGCAAGCCATGTCGTTCCTCGACATCTTCGCCATCGTGGTGCTTGTCGTCCTCGTGGCGACGGCGGTCGCCGTCTTCGTGGCCCTCGGCATGCTGCCGGGGCATATCGCCCGCAAGCGCCACCACCCCTGGGCAGAAGCCGTCTCGGTCGGCGGCTGGGTGACGCTGATCTTCGGCTTCGTGTTCTGGCCGCTGGTGATGATCTGGGCCTATGTCGATGCCCCCGCCAAGCGGGAGGCCCCCAAATGATCGTCGTTCTGCTCAACGCCTAGGCTCGCGGCCATCTACACCGACAGGGTCAAGGCGGCGCATGTCATCCGCAAGGTCGTGCTGCGGCAGGCGGCGATCGTGAACTACGTCAATCCGTTTTGAGTCGGCCAAAGCCCGAGGCGGACGGCACTTGGAAGCAGGCGGCATCGGTGGTGAAGTGTGC
The DNA here is from genome assembly GCA_963812775.1 of uncultured Alphaproteobacteria bacterium. Classification (GTDB taxonomy): domain Bacteria; phylum Pseudomonadota; class Alphaproteobacteria; order Rhizobiales; family Beijerinckiaceae; genus CAWEWH01. Next base: position 895,091 of record CAWEWH010000005.1, on the reverse strand, counting down.
GCGCTGCTTGGTTCCTATGCGGCGTCCTGAAGAGCGAGAAGCCAGCCGGCTTGCCCGCCGGGCCGCGCACGAAGGAGGCGCAAGGTCATGAACGGGGGCTCGCCACATCGGCTTTCCGCAAGCCTTGTGTGGACCATCATGGCGCTGGCGAGCCCTGCGGCGCTTGCCGACGACACCACGCCATCGACAACGCCATCGACGGCCCTGAGCGTCACGCTCGATGACAGGGGCTTGGTGTTCCGCTCCGCCGACGAGGACTTCCGCTTGAAGATCGGCGGCCGGCTGCAGCTCGACGTTGGCAACGGCGGCGTCGGCGGCCGCGACTTCACGGATGCGCTCGACAAGCGCGGCGAGATGCGGCGGCTTTATTTCGAGGCCTACGGCACGCTGTGGAAATCGGTCGAGGTCGCCTTCCAGTACAATTTCGCCCGCGACGACTTTCCCATCAAGGACGCGGCCGTCGCCTATCACAGCGGGCCATTCGTGGTCTCCTTCGGCAATGTCAGCGAGCCGGTAGGGCTGGAGGAACTCATCGGCGCCAACAACCTGACCTTCATGGAGCCGTCGCTTCCCAACGGCCTGGTGCCGGGCGCCAACACCGGCTTCACGGCCGGGGCATACGGCGAGCGCTGGTCGTTCGTGGCGGGCGTGTTCGGCGGCAACATCAACGATCGCGTCACCGATCGCGGCGTCGCGGGCGCGGCGCGGCTGAGCTACGCGCCGATCCTCGACAAGGACAAGGTTCTGCATCTCGCCGCCAGCGTCAGCATCCGCCGTCTCGACGGCACGGAGCTGTCGTTCAACAACCGGCCGGAGTCACATCTGTTCGACGGCTCGCTGGTCAGCACCGGCACCATCGAGGGCGCCACGAACGTGACGCGCTTCGGCGCCGAGGCGGCGTGGGCGTCGGGTCCGCTTCGCCTGCAGAGCGAGTATGTGCTGGCGGCCGTGTCGCGCGCCGGCTTGGCGGACCTGCGCTTCCACGGCGCCTATGTCGAGGCCGCCCTCGTGCTCAACGCTCCGTCGGGCCGCCCCTACACGATCCCCACACCGTATGGCACGACCTTCGCGCTTTTCGACCGCATGCCGGTCCCGGCGGACCTGCGCATCAGCCGCGGCGGGCCCGGCCTCGTCGAGCTTGCCGGACGCTTCTCGTATCTGGAGCTCAGCGACCGCGACATCCGTGGCGGCATGGAACGCAACGTCACGCTCGGCATCAACTGGTACCCGGAGCCGTATCTGCGGCTCTCCGCCAACTACATTCATGCCGATGCGGTCACGCCGTTCACGGCGAAAGGGCACGTGCAGGCCGACATCCTGATGGGGCGGCTGCATATCCGCTACTAGAGCACGCCTCGCATCGACAGCCGCAAGGACGCCGCGTAGGGTCGCGGGGCGCGGGCGCGGGCCCGCCAACAGCAGGCAAGCAGGGCTCGGCCGAATGAGCATTGATGAAGCGCGTCTCAAGATCCTCGCCGAGCTCGAGCGCAAGGTGCTCTGGCTTTCGACCTGGACCATCCATCACGCCAACCATGTGCGGCCGAACCAGGACGGACTGAAGGTCGGCGGCCACCAAGCCTCCTCGGCATCGCTCGCGACGATCATGACGGCGCTCTATTTCGCGGTCCTCAAGCCGGAGGACCGGGTCGCCGTGAAGCCGCATGCAAGCCCGGTGTTCCATGCCATCCAATATCTGCTCGGCCAGCAGACGCGCGCCAAGCTCGAGAACTTTCGCGGCTACAAGGGCGCGCAATCCTATCCGTCGCGCACCAAGGACGCCGACGACGTTGATTTCTCCACGGGATCGGTGGGACTTGGCGTCGCGCAGACGCTCTTCGCCTCATTGGTGCAGGACTATATCCGCGCCCACGGCTTCGGCGGCGAGCATCCGGAAGGGCGCATGATCGCCCTCGTGGGCGATGCCGAGATGGACGAGGGCAACATTTTCGAGGCGCTGCTCGAAGGCTGGAAGCAGGGTGTGCGCAACACCTGGTGGATCGTCGATTACAATCGCCAGAGCCTCGATGCCGTCATCCGCGAAGGACTGTGGCAGCGCTTCGAGTTGATGTTCCGCAACTTCGGCTGGGACGTGGTGGTGCTGAAATACGGGTCGCTGCTCGAAAGCGCTTTTCGCGAGGAGGGCGGCGAGCGCCTGAGAGATTGGATCGACACCTGCCCCAACCAGCTCTATTCGGCGCTGACGTTTCAGGGCGGCCCGGCCTGGCGAAAGCACCTGCTCGACGATATCGGCGATCAAGGCCCGGTGACGGCGCTCATCGAGCGCCGCTCCGACCAGGAGCTCGCCCGGCTGATGACCAATCTCGCGGGTCACGACCTGCCTTCGCTGCTCGCGGCCTTCGCGGCGGCGGGCCAGCACGACCGGCCGACCTGCTTCATCGCCTACACGATCAAGGGCTTCGGCCTGCCGCTCGCCGGCCACAAGGACAACCATGCCGGCCTCATGACGCCCACCCAGCTCGAGGCCCTCAAGGCCGCCATGGGGGTGCGCGCCGGCCACGAATGGGAGCCGTTCGAGGGCCTCGCGCCGCCGCCCGAGCGGCTGCGCGAGTTTCTCGCCAACGTGCCGTTCGCCGCCAAGGGCCGGCGGCGGTTCAAGACGCCGGCCGTGCCGGTGCCGGAGCGGCTCGCGGTGCCGGCGCAAGCCGAGATGTCGACGCAACAGGGGTTCGGACTGATCCTCAACGAGATCGGCCGCGGCGACACGGAGTTCGCGGCGCGGCTCGTGACGACGTCCCCTGACGTGACCGTCTCGACAAATCTCGGCCCGTGGGTCAACCGGCGCGGGCTCTTCGCGCGCGAGAGCCTAGCCGACACTTTCAAGAGCGAGCGCATCCCGTCGGCGTTCTCATGGGAGTTCTCGCCAAAGGGCCAGCATGTCGAGCTCGGCATCGCCGAGATGAACCTGTTCATCCTGCTCGCGGCGCTGGGGCTGTCGCATTCGCTGTTCGGCACGCGGCTCCTGCCGGTCGGCACGCTCTACGATCCGTTCATCAAGCGTGGCCTCGATGCCCTCAACTATGCCTGCTATCAGGACGCGCGTTTTCTCCTGGTGGCGACGCCGTCCGGCATCACGCTGGCGCCGGAAGGGGGCGCGCATCAATCGATCGCGACGCCGATGATCGGCATGGCGCAGGACGGCCTTGCCGCCTTCGAGCCGGCCTTCGTGGACGAGCTCGCCGTGGTGATGCGCTTCGCGTTCGACTATCTGCAGCGCGACGCCGACGGCGAGGCGGCGCCCGAGGCGGGCGCGAACGAGCGGACCAATGAGCGCACCTGGCTTCGCGACGAGACGGGCGGCTCGGTCTATCTGCGCCTCTCGACCCGCTCGCTCGATCAGCCGCGCCGCCAGATGTCCGACGATCTCGCCCAGCAGATCGTCGACGGCGCCTATTGGGTGCGCAAGCCCGGACCCAATGCCGAGATCGTCGTCGCCTATACGGGGGCTGTTGCGCCCGAGGCGATCACCGCCGTCGGGCTCATGGCAGAGGATCGCCGCGACGTGGGCCTCCTGGCGATCACCTCGGCCGACCGCCTCAATGCCGGTTGGACGGCAGCGCAGCGGGCGCGGGAGCGCGGCCTGGTGCATGCGCGCAGTCACATCGAGCGCCTGCTTGCGGGCCTGCCGCCCCACTGCGGCATCGTCTCGGTGATCGATGGCCATCCCGCCACCCTCGCCTGGCTCGGCGCGGTCACCGGGCACCGGACGAGGGGACTGGGTGTCGAGCACTTCGGACAGACCGGCACCATCGCCGAGCTCTATCGTCACCACGGCATCGATGCCGACGCCATCATCGCGGCCGCTCAGACGCTGGCGCCCGGTCGGCCGATCCGGCATTTTGCGACGGTCGCGTAGGACGCGCCGTCAGCGCGGGGCGCGCTTGGCGAGGATGCGCTGCAGGGTGCGCCGGTGCATGTTGAGGCGGCGCGCCGTCTCCGAGACATTGCGGCCGCACAGCTCATAGACACCGTCTCTCGTTGCCGCGCCGACGAGGTGATCGAATGAACGCCATTGCCGCGGTCGCATGAGTCCGAAGATGACCCTTAGTCGAATTTCGGGAGGTCGGCAGAAGGCCGAAGCCGTCGTCGGCTGTTCAGCGAATCGTTTCCTTCTCCCTGGGAGCCGAAACTCGGCGCGTCCTGGGCTGGGCCTTGGGCTTTGGCAGTAGTCGGAAGCGCGTCTGGCACCACGCGAAGTCAACGCCCACATCAAGCAAGGCATCGGAACGTCCGCATGGGCAGGCAAATTCCAAAATCGAGATGACACGGTAGGTCTCTCCGGCTTGGAGGGGCACCGGCCTTCCCGTGACATGGTTTGGGGCGACATTGACGCATAAAACCAGATCGCCGGGGCCAACAGCGTCGCTCATAGCTTTCATCCACTACCCTAGAAAGACCAGACGCTGGGCGGCGAAGCCGATCGTCTCGCGCAGCGGCGCGACTCAGCGCGGGGCGCGCTTGGCGAGGATGCGCTGCAGGGTGCGCCGGTGCATATTGAGGCGGCGCGCCGTCTCCGAGACATTGCGGCCGCACAGCTCATAGACGCGCTGAATATGCTCCCAGCGCACGCGGTCCGCCGACATGGGATTCTCGGGCGGCTCGGCGCGGCCGGACGACTGCGCCATGAGTGCGGCGTGGACCTCGTCGGCATCGGCGGGCTTGGCCAGATAGTCGAAGGCGCCGAGCTTCACGGCGGTGACGGCGGTGGCGATGTTGCCGTAGCCGGTGAGGATGATGCCGCGTGCATCGGGCCGGCGCTCCTTGAGCTTGGTGATGACGTCGAGTCCGTTGCCGTCGGCAAGGCGCATGTCGATCACCGCGAAGGCGGGCGCGCTCTCTTCGATGGCGGTGAGACCCTCGGCCACGGTCTCGGCCGTACGCACGGCATAGCCGCGGCTCTCCATGGCCCGCGCCAAGCGCATCAGGAATGCCTTGTCGTCGTCGACGATCAAAAGGCTCAGTTCGGCTCCCTTGTCGGCGGCCGCCATGGTTTTGGCCTCGGCTTTGGTGTCGATTACGTCGCTTTCGGTCAATGTCATTCCCGGGCTTACCCTTTAGGCCCCTAATGTAGTGCGTCCTCGGCCTCCGTGACAGGGTGCCGCACAGGCGGAAGGCGGGAAATCTCCTCCTGGAAGGCGCCGCGCGGCCACACGATGGTGACCACGGCGCCCTGCCCGGGGGCCGGCACGTTGCCGAGGGTCATGGTGGCGCCCGACCGCTCGATCAGCGTCTTGGCGATGAAAAGGCCAAGCCCCAGGCCGGCCGCGCCCTCGGCGGCGGCCTGGCGGCTGGCGCCGCGGGTGGTCACATAAGGCTCGCCGACGCGCAGCATCACCTCCGGCGCGAAACCCGGCCCGTCGTCGCGGACGACGAGCTCGACCGTGTCGTCGCTCCAGCGCTGCTCCATACGCACCGTCCCGGCCGCGAAGTCCACAGCGTTGTCGACGATGTTGCCGAGGCTGTAGATGAGGCCGGGATTGCGGCGACAGACCGGCTCGGCGCCCTCGCCGTGCTTTACCACCTCGATGGGAACTCCAAGCAAGCGGTGCGGCGCCACCACCTCCTCGACGAGGTGGCTCAGGGTGAGGCGGTCGAGCGGACCCGCCTCCTCGTCGGACAGGGAGGTCAGCGTGCCCAGGATGGTGCGGCAGCGCCCCACCTGCTCGCGCAACAGCGCGATGTCGTCAGCGAAGGGGCCGTCCTTGTCGGCGAGGCGCTCGATCTCCTTGACCACGAGCGCGATGGTGGCGAGCGGCGTGCCGAGCTCGTGGGCGGCGGCGGCCGCAAGACCGTCGAGCTGCGACAGATGCTGCTCGCGGGCAAGCACGAGCTCGGTGGCGGCGAGCGCCTCGGCGAGCACACGCGCCTCCTCGGCGACGCGCCAAGCGTAAACCGCCGAGAAGGCGATGCCGAGCAACACGGCCGCCCAGATGCCGCCCACATAGAGGAAGGGCAGCTGCAGCGTCTCGCCCGGCGACCACGGCAGCGGCCGATGCACGACGGCAAGCAGCGTGGCGCACAGGATGGCCAGCACGCCGAGGCCCAGGGTGCGCCACGGCGGCAGCGCGGTGGCGGAGATCAGCACCGGCGCCAGCAGCAGAAGCGCGAACGGGTTCTGCAGGCCGCCGGTGAGATAAAGCAGTGCGGCAAGCTGCAAGATGTCGTAGGCGAGCAGCCCGGAGGCGGCGCCCTCGCTGAGACGGTGGCTCACCGGATAGCGGATGCGCAGGACGAGATTGAGGGCGGCCGAGCAGCCGATGAGCAGGAAGCACCAACCGAACGGCACGGCAAAGCCAAGGCCGAAATGCACGCCCGCGACGGCCGTGCTCTGGCCGACGACGGCAAGCCAGCGCAGGCGCACCAGGGTGTCGAGCCGCAAACGCTGGGTGCTGCGGCCGACTTCACGTCCAAAGCCCAAGGTCGCGCCGTCCGGCATGGGCGGACCATAGCACGACGCGATTGCGCCTCATCATCGGCACGCCATTCCTGACAGCTCATGACGCGCCGGCGCTTGCGGTCGCCATCCCGGTCGTCCAAATCAACCCCATGAATGTCGTGGACATGGCCGAGCCGGCGCACGCCCTTCCCATCGCCGCCAAGAGCCTGCGCAAGGTCTATAAGAAGACCGTGGCGGTTGACGGCATCGAGTTCACCGTCACGCCCGGCACGGTGGTCGGCCTGCTGGGCGGCAACGGCGCCGGCAAGACCACGACCATCGCCATGATCATGGGGCTCGTGGTGCCGACCTCAGGGAGCGTCAGCGTGTTCGGGGCCGACATGGCGCGCCAGCGCTACCGCGTCCTGCACCGGCTCAACTTCGAGAGCCCCTATGTGGACATGCCGCATCGGCTCACCGTGCGGCAGAACCTCAAGGTGTTCGCGCGGCTCTATGGGGTGCGCGACATTGGCGCACGCATCGCGGCCCTCGCCGAGACGCTCATGCTCACCGACCTCCTCGACCGGCCGACAGGGCAATTGTCGGCCGGGCAGAAGACGCGCGTGGCGCTCGCCAAGGCGATGGTCAACGACGCCGAGCTGCTGCTCCTCGACGAGCCCACCGCCTCCCTCGATCCCGACACGGCCGACTGGGTGAGAAGCCGGCTCGAGGAGTTCCGTGCCCGCTGCAACGCCACCATCCTGCTCGCCTCGCACAACATGCGCGAGGTGGAGCGGCTATGCGACCGTGTCATCATGATGAAGGCGGGACGCATCGTCGATGACGACACGCCGGACGGCCTTCTGGCGCGCTACCGCCGCAGCGACCTCGAGGAGGTGTTCCTCGATGTGTCGCGCGGACGGCGCGAGGCGGTGCGCGGGGTCGTGCCATGAGCAGTGTGCCGGTGCGCGCGACGCCGACACGTCACGCCGCGCGCGTCGGCTTCTCGCCGGCGCGTGTCCTCGCGCTGGTGCTGCGCTACCTCTATCTGCTGCGCACCTCGTGGCCGCGCATCATCGAGCTTATCTACTGGCCAGCCGTGCAGATGGTGACGTGGGGCTTCCTGCAGCTGTTCATCACCACCATGTCGGGCTCGGTGGCGCTTGGCGCCGGCGTGTTCCTCGGCGCCATGCTGCTGTGGGACCTGTTGTTTCGTGCCCAGCTCGGCTTCTCGGCCTCGTTCCTCGAGGAGATGTGGTCGCGCAACATGGGCAACCTGTTGATGAGCCCGATGCGGCCGAGCGAGTTCGTCGCCGCCCTCATGGTCATGAGCCTCATCCGCCTCGCCATCGGCTTCGTGCCGGTGACTCTGCTCGCCATCCCGTTCTTCGGCTTTAATCTATGGGGGCTCGGCCTCGTCCTGGCGGCCTTCTTCGTGAATTTGCTGCTGACCGCGTGGGCCGTCGCGCTCCTGGTGTCCGGCATCGTGTTGCGCCATGGCCTCGGTGCGGAGGCCTTCGCCTGGAGCCTGATGTTCGTGATGCTGCCCTTGGTGTGCGTCTACTATCCGGTGTCACTGCTGCCGGGCTGGCTGCAATACGTCGCCTGGGCGCTGCCGCCGACCTATGTGTTCGAAGGCATGCGCGCCGCGCTTGTCGAGCATGTGTTTCGTGCCGATCTCATGCTTTGGGCGCTCGCCATGAACGCGGTGCTCATAGCAAGCGCAGCCTTGGCCTTTTTGGGGCTTTTGCAGAGCGCCCGCGTCGCCGGCACCCTGCTGCAGGGCGAATAACCCGGAAGCATAGGTGAGGCTCGGCTTGATGCACGGGCGCCACACCTGCCACGTATAAGTTCAATATGAACAATTATTAGGCTTTGGGGCTTATTGTGCATTGCGACGCGAGGGGTAAATTCCCGAATCGCGGCTTTGTGCGGCGCATCATTCTGCGTCTGGCGCAGAATGATCCCCCGCCCCATATGAATGGGGATGTCGGTGAGTCTCGCCTATCTCTGGTACGAAGCGGCCCATGCGTTTGTGGGGCCGGCCCGCATTCTCAGCGACGCAACCCGCCTGATCGCCGACCACCCCAACAACCCCCTCGCCCAAAGCCCGGTTCTGCGCGCCATCTCGGCCTCTTGCGAGCTGTTCGAGCGCACCACGCGCCGCTATGGCAAGCCGACCTTCGGCTTGGCCCAGACGGTGGTGGCCGGCGAGCGCGTCGATGTCACCGAGCGCATCGCCTGGGAACGCAAGTTTGGGCGGCTCATCCATTTCGACCGCTCGCTCAGGGGCGGGCGCGGGGCGCGGCAGCCGAAGCTGCTCATCGTGGCGCCCATGTCGGGCCACTACGCCACCCTGCTCCGCGGCACCGTGGAAGCCTTCCTGCCCACCAACGACGTCTACATCACCGACTGGGCCGACGCCCGCATGGTGCCGTTCTCCGAAGGCAGCTTCGATCTCGATGACTATATCGACTACGTCATCTCGATGCTTCATCTGCTCGGGCCCGACGTGCATGTGCTCGCCGTGTGCCAGCCGGCCGTTCCCGTCATCGCGGCCGTCGCCCGCATGGAGGCGGAGCGCGATCCGCGCACGCCGCGCTCGATGGTGCTGATGGGCGGCCCCATCGACACGCGCGAGTCGCCGACCGCCGTCAACCTGCTCGCCCAGGAACGCGGCACCGAATGGTTCCGCCGCAACTGCATCGTCAAAGTGCCGTTCACCTATCCGGGCTTCATGCGCGACGTCTATCCGGGCTTCCTGCAGCTCTCCGGCTTCATGGCCATGAACATGGACCGCCACATGACGGCCCACTGGGACATGTTCAAGCACCTGGTCGACGGCGACGGCGACGCCGCCGAGAAGCACCAGGACTTCTACGACGAGTACCTGGCGGTGATGGACCTCGACGCCGCCTACTACATGCAAACCGTCGACACGGTCTTCGTTCATCACCGCCTGCCGAAGGGCGAGATGATGCACCGGGACAAGCCGGTCGACCTCAAGGCCATCCGCAACACCGGACTGATGACGGTGGAAGGCGAGAACGACGACATCTCGGGCATCGGCCAGACGCGCGCCGCGCATGCGCTGTGCGTCAACATCCCGGCACACCGCAAGATCGACCACCTGCAGAAGGGCGTCGGCCACTACGGCGTGTTCAACGGCTCCCGCTTTCGCTCCGAGATTGCGCCGCGCATCTGCGATTTCATCCAGACGATCGAGGCCGAACAGACGGTCAAGCCGCTGCGCGTGCTGACGCGGGTTTAAGCGCCTCGATCGGCGGGGCTTCGTCAGGCGGCCAACGCGCGCTTCACGCCACGCACATCAGAAGCGCTCGACCCACGGCCGCAGCTCGATTTCCCACGCCCAAGCACTGCGTGGCTGTCGCAGGACCTGCAGGTAACTTTCGGCAATCGCATCCGGGTCGAGCATCGAGTTGGGCTTGTCGGGTGGCTCGGTTCGGCCAGGATTTCTGATCGCTCCGTCGATGACGAAATGCGCCACGTGGATGCCTTGCGGCGCGAGCTCGCGCGCCATGCTTTGGGCGAGGCCGCGAAGCGCGAATTTTCCCATCGCGAAGGGGGCCGACTGCGGATAGCCCTTCACGCTGGCGGAGGCCCCGGTGAGCAAGATGGCGCCATGCCGGTTCGGCACCATACGGCGGGCGGCCTGCTGGGCGACGAGGAAGCCACCGAACGCGCTCACGGTGAGCGCGTGTTGCACGTCAGCCGGCACGAGGTCGACAAGGGGGCCGCGCGAGCGGGCGCTCGCATTGTAGACGACAACATCCGGGGCACCGACTTGCTTGTCCATGTCGACAAAGAGCCGGCTCACCTGGTCGGCGTCGGCGGCATCGCACGCAAACGCGGGCGCGCCCAACTCTCGCGACAGCGCGGCGAGCTTGTCGATCCGGCGCGCCGCGACGGCGACCCGCAGCCCCGCCTTCGCCAGGAGCCTGGCCAAGGATGCGCTCAACCCTTCTCCCGCTCCGACGATGAGCGCCGTGCGATATTGCGGTGTCGTCATGGGCCGTCCTCCCGCTCATGCATGATCAGATTCCTCTCCGAAAACCGCTCATACTTTCCGGGATCATGTCCCTTTTCTGCGCATGAGCTCGTCCGAAAAGTCTACAACTTTTCGGGATCGTGCGTTTTGGCGTGACAAGGGCGGCGCGAATCGTTCAGCATCGCCGCATGGCGATCAGCCTATTTCGGCGCAAGGCCGAGGATCCGAAGTCGATCGGCGTCACCCATGACGGCGAAACCTACGAGGTCGTCGTCAAGCGGCGGGCCGCCGCCCGGCGGCTGACCTTGCGCATCTCGCACGCCACCGGCGAGGTGGTGCTGACCCTGCCGGAGCGCAGCGCCGTCGCAACGGCGGTGAAGTTCGCGCACGAGCACAGCGGCTGGATCGCCCAGCGCGTCAAGCGCATGCCGGCGCCCATCGCGCTCACGGCAGGCGCCGTCGTGCCCTATCGCGGCGTGCCGCACCGCATCGTGCGCTGGTCGGGCGTCAGAGGCATCGCCGGCGCGAGCCAGGACGGGGACGGCGCGCCGGTCATCGCGGTGTCGTGCGATGCCGCGCATGTGGGCCGCCGCGTCAAGGACTTCCTGCGGGGCGAGGCGGCGCGCGATCTCGGCCATGCCGTCAGGCACTACACCGAGAAGCTCGGCATCCCGGCCAAGAAGATCACCGTGCGCGACACGCGCACGCGCTGGGGCTCATGCTCGGCCGGCGGCCGACTCAGCTTCTCGTGGCGGCTGGTGCTCGCGCCGCCCTTCGTGCTCGACTATCTCGCGGCCCACGAGGTGGCGCATCTCAAGGAGATGAACCATTCCATGCGCTTCTGGCGGCTGGTGCATCGGCTCTGCCCGCAGACCGAGGAGGCGGAGCGCTGGCTGAGGCGGCACGGCAGCGGGCTGCATCGCTACGGGTAGGTGCAATGCTCGATCAGCTTTTGCCGATGAGCCGGTCGAGGAGCGCGCGGTCGCCGTCATAGACCCAGCATTCGCTGAAACGTCGGTTGCGGACGGCGTAGACGAGGAGTCGCTCGACCTCGACCCTCTCGGAGCCTGTGCCGAGCAGCTCGCGAACGACGAGGGCGCCACGCTCCGGGCCCGCCATCGTGGCGACAACGGCCTTGAGCTGGCGATTGGTGCGGCGTGAGAATTCGGCCAGCGTCTTCAACGCCGCCGCCTTGCCGACATGATCGCCGGAGAGCACGTTGTCGCCAAAGTAGTGGAGCGTGAAGTCCTCGTGATAGCAGTCGGCAAGGGCGGAACGATCACCGTCGCGCCAAGCTTTCGCGTAGCGCTCGATGGCGGCGCGGATTTCGGTCTCCGCGCTTCGCCGCGGGTCTTCTTGCGGTCTTGTGTCGGCTGCGAGGGATGCCATCAGCAACTCCTTTTCGGTAGCGGCCATTGCTTGTCCTGTCTGATGCGCAGGGTATAGCGGATGCTCGTGATGGCAGGCTTTCGAAAACCGGCTATGGATGAACCGGCTATGGATGGAGGATCTCGGCCACGGATGTTCGGCTGGGGGGCGCGGGCGCTCTATGTCGGACCGGCGCTCGGCCTCACGCCACACCGCAACGCGGTTGCGGTGTTGGCGGTGGGACTCGACGCGGCATTCGGCGTCGCCTTGGATCCAAACAACCCGGCGTCAGGCTACCGTACCTGCCGCACCGCGGTCATCCTGCCGAATACACTGCATCACCTCGAGCACGCGTCGGGCCGTATGGCCTTCCTCTACGTCGACGCGCGTAGCTCCGACCTGGAGCGGCTCAAGGCGCTGGCGCGCGTGCGCAGTGACCGCGCTTGCTTCGACCTCCGGAACGAAAGCGCATGGCTCGACGTGTTACGTCGTCTCGGTGACGCGGCCATGTCATGGAGCGACGCGCGCCGGGAGCTCGGCGACATGCTGGCGGATGGCGGGACGCGGCTGATCGATCCGCGCGTCGGGGCGGCGGTACGTCGGGTGCACGCGGCGCGCTCGGAGCGCCTGCCGCTCGCCGACCTCGCGCGCGGCGCGGGCTTGTCCGAATCGCGCTTTCTGCATCTCTTCAAGCGCACGACCGGCGTGCCGCTGCGGCGCTACAAGCTTTGGGTCGCCATGGCGGTGGCCATGCGTGCGGTCACAAGCGGGCAACCCCTGACCTCGGCGGCACTCGACGCCGGCTTTTCGTCATCGGCGCATTTCGGCGCCGCATTCCGCGAGATGTTCGGACTCGAACCATCACGCTTCGTGCGCGGCCTGGCCACAATATCGCGCGAGTAACGCCGCCATCACCCGCCGAACAGCTTCTCGAAGAAGCCTTGCTCGCGCGACGGCGGCCGGCGCGGCGGCAGGGCGCCGCGCACCTCGCCGGGTGGGCGCAGCGCGCCGGTCTCCGCGTCGGGGCCGAGCCGCTGTTGCTGCGCCACCGCACCGCGGGCGCTGCCATCGCGTGCGACGCCGTCGCGTGGCGCGTTGTCGTTGAGCGCCTGGGGGGCGCGGAAGGACTCGAAGAAGGCGCCGGGCGAGCGCCCCCATGATCCGGTCGGCAAGGGCGAGGGCTGCAGGGCGCGCGAGGCCGCCTTCATGGTGCGGCTCCAGATCTCCACCGGCAGGCTCGAGCCCGAGGCATGCTTGGTGGGGGTGCCGTCGTCGTTGCCGAGCCACACGGCGGTGACGAGCTGGCTCGTGTAGCCGATGAACCAGGCGTCGCGGAACTCGTTCGAGGTGCCGGTCTTGCCGGCCGCCTCCCAGCCGGGAAGGTCGGCCTTGCGGGCGGTGCCGGTGGCGAGCGTCTCGCGCAGCATGGCGTTCATCATGCCCACATGGGCCGGGTCGATCACCGCGCCCAAGCTCGAGGGCGCGCGCCGGTAGATGGTCTTGCCGTCGACACTCCTCACCCCCTTGATGACATAGGGGATGACGCCGGTGCCGCCATTGGCGAAGGCCGCGTAGGCGGCCGCCATCTCGATGGGCGCCACTTCCGAGGTGCCGAGCGCGATGGAGGCGTTGGCCTGCAGGGCCGACGAGATGCCGAGGCGCTGGGCCGTGCGCACCACCGACTTCGGCCCGACCTCGACGCAGAGCTTCACGGCCACAGTGTTGATGGACTGGGCAAGGGCTGCGGTCAGCGTCATGGCGCCGGCATAGCGGCGCGAATAGTTCTCGGGCGTCCAGCCGCCGATGGAGACGGGGCTGTCCTCGCGCAAGCTGTCGGGGGTCAGCCCCCGCTCGAGCGCCGCGAGATAGACGAACGGCTTGAACGAGGAGCCAGGCTGGCGGCGCGCCATGGCGGCGCGATTGAACTGGCTCTCGGCGTAGCTCTTGCCGCCGACCAGCGCCTTGACGGCGCCATCGGCCGCGAGCGTCACGACGGCGCCCTGCGAGACGCCGAACTTCACGCCCTTGGCGTCGAGCTCGTCGACGAGCGCCTTCTCGGCCGCCGCCTGCACAAGGGGATCGAGGGTCGTGGCCACCACGATATCGCTGTCGACTGCGCCGATGAAATCGTCGAGCATGTCCATGACGTAGTCGGCGGCGTAGTTGGCGGAGCCGGCGCCGGACGGCTTCACCGCCTCGGCGGGACCCATGAGCGCGGCCTTTGCCGACCTGTCGGAGATGAAGCCTTCGCCCGCCATGGCGGTGAGCACGAGCTGGGCGCGCGCCTGGGCGGCATCGGGATTGCGCGTCGGGGCAAGGCGGGACGGCGCCTGCACAAGCCCGGCGAGCACGGCGGCCTCCGCCAAGGTCACTTCGCGCGCCGGCTTGCCGAAATAGCGCTGCGCCGCCGCCTCGACGCCATAGGCGCCGGAGCCGAAATAGACGCGGTTGAGATAGAGCTCGAGGATCTGGTTCTTGGAGAATTTCTGCTCCAGCCATACCGCCAGGATCGCTTCCTGAACCTTGCGCGAGAGGGTGCGGTCCTGGGTAAGGAACAGGTTCTTGGCGAGTTGCTGGGTGAGCGTCGAACCGCCCTGGGCGACGCCGCGCGACGTCACGTTGCGGGTCAGCGCCCGCGCGATGCCCACCGGATCGATGCCGGAATGGCCATAGAAGCGGCGGTCCTCGATGGCGATGAACGCCTTGGGCAGATACGGCGGCAACTCCTTGAGCGAGACGGCGCGCCCGCCCATGTCGCCCTTGTTTGCAATGAGTGAGCCATCCGACGCCAGGATGGCGACGTTGGGCGGCCGCTTCGGCACGGTGAGCTGGTCGATGGGCGGCAACTGCGCGAAATGCCAGGCGACGAAGCCGGCGAGGCCGACGACGCCCCATAGGCAGACGATGACGCCCCAATAGGCGACGTGACCGATGAGCGAGCGCGAAGCGCGCGTCTTGCGGCGCTTGCCGCCCTTGCGCGCGCCGGATTTCTTGGCGCGCTTGCGCGGTGGCGCTTCGTCGCCTTCGTCCTCGTCGTCGACTTCCTGGCGCGCGGCCTTGGCCAAGGTCTCGTCCTCGTCCGGCGGCGGCGCGCGCCGGGCTTCGCGGCTGGGTGGATCGGCGGCGGCGCGGCGCTTGCGGCCCGGCGCGACATCCTCGTCGGCCGGAACGACGTGCGGCTCGAAGCTCGGCTCGGCGCGGCCGCGCGATCCTTGCGCGGCGGGCGCCGGTGTCTTCGTGCCCTTGCGGCCGGGACGCTCACGCGGATCGAGCCTGAGGTCGAGATCCCGCGTCGGGCGCTCGTCCAAGATCGGCTCTTGCCGGTTCCGTTCCCCACCCCTCGAGCGCGCCATGATCTTCCGCGTCAGCCGTCGGGCAGGCGGTTCAACGCCCGACCTCGGCCCAGCAGCGGCACGCTAAATGCGGCGGTTTAAGGGGCAGTTAAGTATCGCGGCGCGGAGCTTCGGAAAACCAATCGCACCCGGGCTTGCCGGGCGTCCCGAAAGGCCGCATGGACGCGACCCATGATTCGCATCACCCACAGCCTCGCCATCGAGGAGGCGGAAATCGGCGAAAGCTTCGTGCGCGCCTCCGGGCCGGGCGGGCAGAACGTCAACAAGGTGGCGACGGCGGTGGAGCTGCGTTTCGATGCCCGCCACTCGCCGTCGTTGCCCGGCGATGTGCGAATGCGGCTCGAGCGCCTCGCCGGCCGGCGGCTCACCCGCGACGGCGTCATCGTCATCCTGGCGCAGCGCCACCGTACGCAGGAGCTGAACCGCAAGGACGCCCTCGCCCGCCTCGTCGAGCTCATCCGGGAGGCGGCACGGCCGCCGCGGCCGCGCAAGGCCACCAGGCCGACAGCCAGCTCGCGTCGCCGCAGGCTCGAGGGAAAGGTCCGCCGCGGCGCCGTCAAGGCGGCGCGCGGCAAGGGCCCGACGCTGGATTGGGAATGACGTCGGGTTCCGTGGCCGGTGCCTGCTTCTGAGGCAGGAAGCCGAGCGGTCCGTTTCCGCATTTCGATAACCCAGCCATGCGATGCGGGCGCTTGCGCACCCACCCAAAGCCACTAGGGTTGCGCCCGCAACAGAACACGGACCAGAATGTTAACGAGACCCGCCGAAAGCCTGCAATTCCCCTTTTCCGAAGCGCCGCAGACGGGAGAGGTGATCGAAGCGGCGCCTGGCATTCTGTGGGCGCGCCTGAAGCTGCCGTTCAGGCTCAACCACGTGAACATCTACCTCATCGAGGATGGCGACGGCTTCGCGGTGCTCGACACCGGCATTGGCAATGACGCCACGCGCGCCGCCTGGGAGCAATTGCTGGCCGGCCCACTCAAGGGACGCCGGCTGACCCAACTCATCGTCACCCACTATCACCCCGACCATGTCGGGCTCGCCGGCTGGATGGTCGAGCGCTTCGGCCTGCCACTTTCCATGAGCGCGACGGAATACCGGATCGCTGCCCAGCACAGCCACAAGTCGCGGATCATCGACGTCGACGGGGCGCGGACCTTCTTCCGCGAGCACGGGCTCGACACGACGACGACCGAAATGGTCGCCACGCGCGGCCTCGATTATCTGACCCGCGTCACCGGCGTACCGCCTGAATACCGGCGCCTGAAGATGGGCGACACGATCCGCATCGGGGCGCGTGACTTCAAAGTGCTGACCGGCGGCGGTCATTCGCCCGAGCAGGTGATGCTCTATTGCGTGGCCGACGCCGTGTTCCTGGCGGCCGACCAGGTGCTGGCGCGCATCTCGCCCAATGTCAGCGTGCATATGGGCGAGGCCGACAGCGACCCGCTCGGCGCCTATATCCGCTCGCTCGATCAGCTCAAGGCCGAGATACCGCCGGACGTGCTGGTGCTGCCCGGCCACCAGTTGCCGTTCTACGGATTGCACACGCGGGCGAGCGAGCTGCAGGCGCATCACGCGCAGCGCTGCGGGCTGATCGCCGATGCGGCCCGCACGACGCCGCGCTCGGCCGGCGAGCTCGTGCCGTTCGTGTTCCATATCGAGCTCGACCCGCATCAGCTCAGCTTCGCGTTCAGCGAGGTTCTGGCGCATGTGAACTACATGCTTGGCCGCAACGAGCTGAAATGGGCGCCGGCGAAGGACGGCGTGCGCCGCGTGCTGGCGAAGTAGCCGGCGCTTGACGCGGCACCGGCTTCGTCGCTACCGCAGACGGCGGGAGCACGAACCATGCCCATGCACCTCGACGGATCCTGCCGCTGCGGCGCCGTCCGCTTCTCGCTCGACAGCCACACGCCGCAGCCCTACCAGCTCTGCTATTGCAGCATCTGCCGCAAGACGGCGGGAGGCGGTGGCTACGCCATCAATCTCGGCGGCCTCTCGAAGTCCCTTGACATCAAGGGCCGCAAGGCGACGCGCATCTACCACGCGCAGATCGAGGACGAAGATGGCGCCTGCGAGCTGTCGCCGGCGGAGCGGCACTTCTGCGCCAAGTGCGCAACGGCGCTGTGGCTTTACGATGAACGCTGGCCGGAGCTGATCCATCCCTTCGCGTCGGCCATCGACACGCCGTTGCCGCGGCCGCCGTCGCGCGTGCACCTGATGCTGCGCTACAAGCCCGACTGGGTGGTGCCGCGCATCGGCAAGAACGACCAGCAGTTCGACGAATACCCGGAACAGTCGATCGCCGACTGGCACAAGTCGCGCAAGCTCTGGGTGAAATGAGCGACGAGGTGAGGCTCCGATGAAAGCCGTGTGGTACGACCGGACCGGACCGGCGCGCGAGGTGTTCCAGTACGGCGAGCTGCCGACCCCAAAGCCTGGCCGCAACGAAGCGCTGATCCGGCTCAAGGCCTCGGGCGTCAATCCGGCCGACACCTATCTGCGGCGCGGCGAAGCCGGGGCGATGGCCTATCCCCGCATCATCCCCAACAGCGACGGCGCCGGCATCGTCGAGGCCGTGGGGCCCGGCGCGCCCGAGGCGCTGATCGGCCGGCGCGTGTGGTTCTACAATGGCCAGCGCAACGGCCGCGCCTTCGGCAGCGCCGCCGAATATATCGAGCTTGACGTCGACCTTGTCACGCCCCTGCCGGACGACGTGTCGTTTGCGGAAGGCGCCACCCTCGGCATCCCGTGCATGACGGCGCATCGCGCCGTGTTCCTGGCGGGACCGGTGCAAGGCCGCACCGTGCTGGTGACGGGCGGGGCCGGCGCGGTCGGGCACTATGCGGTGCAGCTCGCCAAATGGGCCGGCGCCACGGTGATCGCCACGGTGAGCTCGTCCGACAAGGCGGCGCGCGCCCGCGCCGGCGGCGCCGACCACGTCATCGACTACAAGCGCGAGGACGTGGCCGAGCGCGTCGCCGCCATCACCGGGCGGGAAGGCGTGCACCATGTGGTGGAGGTCGATCTCGGGGGCAATCTCAGGCACGCGCTGGCGGCGCTGCGCGACAACGGCTCCATCGCCTACTACGCGACGCGTGGCGCCGCGGCCCCTGCGGTGCCGCTGCGCGAACTCATGAGCAAGAACGCCCTCATTCATGGCGTGCGGCTGCCGACCTCGCCGCACGAGGCGCGCCGGCGCGCGCAGGCCGACATCGCCTGCTGGCTCACGTCCGGCAAACGCGTGCTGTCGGTGGCGGGGACGTTCCCGCTCGCCGAGACGGCCGCCGCCCACGAAATGGTGGAGGCGGGCGGCAAGGTCGGCACCGTCGTGGTGGAGCCGTAGCGGCACAGCACCGGCATCGGGCCCACGTGCAAGCCCAGCGTTTCTGTGCGATGGAGCCCGATGTTCGAGCGGGCACGCCACGTCCCCCTGCGCGATCTCGCGTGGAACGCGTCCGAGGCGCGCGAAGCGACCGCGGAGATCGCGGCGGACGCGATGTCGCGTCTCGATCCCAAGGGCTTCTGGCAGGCCCACCCGCTCGACGACAACGTGGAGGATGGACATACGGGCTTCTACGTGGGCGCGACCGGCGCCATCTGGGCCCTCGATCGCCTCGGCCGCGTTGGCGCACTCAAGGAGCGCATCGACCTTCGGCCGCTCCTCTCGCAGCTCGTCGCCCTCAACGCCGCGGAGTTCACGTCGGAACGTTTTGGAGGCTACGCGGCGCATGGCTCGCTGTTGTTCGGCGACATGGGCACGCTGCTGGTGGCCATGCGGCTCAGCCCATCATCGGCCTTCGCCGATGCGGTATTCACCCGTGCGCAAGCCAACAACGATCTGCCGATCCGCGAATTGATGTGGGGCACGCCGGGATCGATGATCGCCTGCGTGCATATGGCCGACATGACGGGCGAGCCGCGCTGGCGCGCGCTGTTCGACGTCCAGGCGGCGCGCCTTCTCGCGGAGCTGGAGGAGACTGAGCTCGGGCCGCTCTGGACGCAGGACCTTTATGGCCAGCGGCAGCGCTGGCTCGGACCGGTGCACGGCTATGCCGGCAACATGGCGGCGCTGCTGCGCGGCTGGGACTGGCTCAGCGACGCGCAGCGGGCGCGCCTCGCCGACGCCGTGCCCCGAACCTTGTCGCAAAACGCGGCGCCATCGCGTCTCGGCGTGAACTGGCACGCCATCGCGTCCGGTGAGACGCCGACGCTTTGTCAGCATTGCCACGGCGCGCCCGGCATGGTGACAGCCTTCGCCGACGCGCCGTTCAGTTCGCCGACCATGGACGAGCTGCTGCTCAAGGGCGGCGAGCTGACCTGGGCGGCAGGGCCGCTGGCCAAGGGGCCGGGCCTCTGTCACGGCACGGCCGGCAACGGCTACGCTTTCCTCAAGCTCTATCGGCGGACAGGTGACGCGACGTGGCTGGAACGGGCTCGCGCCTTCGCGATGACGGCCATCGCGCAGTGCCGCGAGACGCGCCTCGAGCACGGGCGCGGCCGCTACACGCTGTGGACAGGCGATCCGGGTCTGGCGCTCTACCTCTGGGGCTGCATGAGCGAGGATGCGGACTTCCCGACGATTGATGCGTTCTAGTCGCGGCGCTGGCGCCGACGATCAGCGCAGACGCGCCAGGAGCTCCTGCGTCGGCCACGAGTCGGCTGGCAGGCCGAACTTCACCTGCGCCTGCTTGACGGCGCCGCGCGTCTCGAGGCCGAGCTTGCCATCGATCTTGCCGACCTTGAGGCCGAGACGAGCGAGGCCACGCTGCAGGTCGGCGACGTCGCGCGCATTGAGGCCAGGTGTGGGATTGCCGCGCTCGACCGGCGGCGCGCCCGCGAGGCGGGCGGCGAAATAGGCGGCGGTGGTTGCGTAGACGAACGACTGGTTCCAGCCCAGGAAGGTTTCGAAGTTCGGGTAGGCGAGGAAGGCCGGGCCGCCGCGGCCCATGGGCAGGAGCAGCGAGGCCTGCAGGTTGTCGGCCGGCAGCGAGCCCGAGACGGCGCGCACGCCCCAGCGCACCCATTGCGTGCGCGGGTGCTTGATGGCGAGATCGGCCTCCTTCCAGTCGAGGTCCGGCGGCACGCGCACTTCCTGCAGCCACGGCTCGCCGCGCCGCCAGCCGAAGCTCTGCAGATACTTGCCGGCGGAGCCGAGCGCATCAGGCGTGCTCTTGATGAGATCGCGCCGGCCGTCGCCGTCGAAGTCGACGGCGTTCTTGACATAGTGTGACGGCAGGAACTGCATCTGGCCGAGCTCGCCCGCCCACGGCCCGCGCATCTCGGCGGGCGACAGATCGCCGCGCTGGATGATGCGCAGCGCATCGAGCAACTCGCCGCGGAACATGTCGGGACGGCGGCAATCCCACGCGAGGGTGGCAAGGGAGCGCAGCGTGCTGTCCTTGCCGGTATTGGCGCCGAAATCCGTCTCCAGCCCCCAGAAGGCGACGATGGGCTGGGCGGGGACGCCGAACTGGCTCTCGATGCGCTGGAAGGTCGCGGCATGTTGCTTGATCAGCGCGGCGCCGCGCTGCATGCGATAGGCCGCCACCATGCGGTCGGAGAACTGCAGGAAGGTCTGGCTGAAGACGCCCTGGCCGCGATCCTTCGACACCGTCGAGGGATCGAAGCTGACGCCCTCGAGGGCCGCGATGGCGGCCGGCGAAATGCCCTTCTGGGCCGCGTCACGCCTGAAGCTTTCGATGAAAGACGGGAAGCCGGCGGCATTGCCGCAATCGGCGGCGAAGGCCTCGGTCGCGGCGGCGAGCGCGAGCGCGACGGCAAGGCATCGCTTTCGGGTGCGAAGAGTTCATGCGATTCCCCATGTTGCGCTTGTCTTTCAGCGACTTCTTGGCGGCATCGAGGCGGCGGGGCCGCGTCCCTGATGTTCCTTACCCTGCTCGGTGCCAGCGCCATAGGGCGATGCATGTCGAAAGCGCGGCGTTGGCGGCCTGTCGGCTCAATCCTCCGGCACGGTGAAGACGGCGCATGGAGACGCGATACCACGCAGCGCGTGCATTCCGAGCGGTATCAGCACTGCTCCGGTCTCGGCCGCGAGGGTGCCCGAGACGAGGATGGCTTTGTCGAGCGGCCGGCATAGCCCTTGCAGCCGGCTGACCAGATTGACGGCGGGGCCGATGGCCGTGAAATCCAACCGATCGGCAGCACCGATATTACCCCACAGCATCTCGCCGAGATGCAGGGCGGCGCCGAAGGGCAGAGGCGACAGCCCCTGCCCGCGTCGCACGTCATCGAGATGCGCCATGCCGACCCGCGCGGCGCAGACCGCACTCAGTGCCGCGTCGCAGGCGCCACGGGGCGCCGCGTCGACGACCGGGAAGATCGCCAGCACGCCGTCGCCGATGAACTTCAGCACTTCGCCGCCGAAGGCGTGCACCGCCCCGGCGATGCGGTCGAACCAGGCATCGAGCGCCGAGATGACCGCCGAGGGGGGATTGCTCTCCGACAGGACTGTGAAGCCGCGCAGATCGGCATAGAGCAGCGCTGCCTGGATTGTCTCGCCGATATCGCGCCGCAAAGGCCCCGCCAGGACCCGCGCTGCGCTGCGCCGGCCGAGATAGGCCTCGAGGGCCGCTGTCAACGTGGCGCGCGCCGCAAGAGCGGCGAGCGGCGCGGCGGCGAAGCGTGCCGCCTGGCGCAGCGCATCGGCCTCGGGGAGCGTGAACGGACGCGGCCCGATCCAGCCGAGCGACGGTCCGTCGGGCCTCGACCCGACGGCGTCCTCATGCACGAGGCCGGCCGCCAGTCCGGCAAGCCAGCCTCGCCCGGCATCACCGGCCGGGCTCACCGCTCCCAACGCCGCGAGCCCTCCCGCCACGAACCCCACGGCCTCGATCACGTCGCTGCTGTCGGCTCGCCACAGCCACGTGCGCCGGGCAACGAGCGGGTGCGGCACCGCCAGTGTCAGCGCGCCGCCAGCGAGCGGCAGGCCATCCGCCACCAGACGCGCCCCGAGCTCGGCCAGCAGCC
The DNA here is from genome assembly GCA_963812775.1 of uncultured Alphaproteobacteria bacterium. Lineage (GTDB taxonomy): Bacteria > Pseudomonadota > Alphaproteobacteria > Rhizobiales > Beijerinckiaceae > CAWEWH01. Next base: position 872,977 of record CAWEWH010000005.1, on the reverse strand, counting down.
GCTCGGCGCCCGGCGTCTCGCTGGCCGCATCGACGAGCCAAGACAGCGTCGAGTTGAGCGTTGAAGTGAGTTGCATGGGCCGATCATGGGATTGACGCAGCGCCCTTGTCACGAGCTATCCTCGCGAGGACCGGCTGCCGCCAGAGGAGACGCCGATGCCTGAACCGCTCGTGGTCCGGCGTGAGACCTTCATCGCAGCCCCGCCCGCCACCGTCTTCGCCTTCCTGACCGATCCCGAAAAGATCCGGAGCTGGATGGGAACCGAGGCGCAGACCGAGGTGCATCCGGGCGGACTTTATCTCATCAACGGTGTCGGCAGCAGGGCGGCGCGCGGCGCCTTTCGCGAGGTCGTGCCGGTCCACCGCCTCGCCTACAGCTTCGGTTGGGAGGGAAGCGAGGAGGTGCCGCCGGGATCGAGCCTGGTCGAGATCGACCTCGTCGACCGGGACGGGGGCACCTTGCTGCGCATGACCCACAGCGGCCTCCCGAACGCCGCGCAGTGCGCCAGCCACGACACGGGTTGGGCGCACTACATTGGCAGGCTGGCCATGGCGGCGGCCGGCCGAAACCCCGGCATCGATCGTGGCCCGGCGCCGCGTGGCGCCTAGCGCGTGGTCTGCCCCGCGCTCGGCAACCGCACACCCGAAATCCTCGCCGGCACGCGACGGCTCAGGGGGCGATCGTCCGCGCCACGCGGAAGCCGTTCTCATTGCTGCGCTCGTCGCTGGGAAACCACGACCGGGAGGCGGAACGCAGAACCTGCGGCAGGTGGCTCCAGGTGCCGCCGCGAAGGACACGCGTGCGGCATGTGCCCGTGGTCCGCGCCGAACCGTCGGTCGGTACCGACGCGTAGTCGTCGTTCCAGCAGTCCTCGCCCCACTCATAGACATTGCCGTGAACCTGATAGAGGCCAAAGGGGTTGGGCCCGAAGGCGTCCACCGGCAAGGTCTTGTTGCGCTGCGCGCCCTTCGGCCCCTTGTTGTAGGTGAGACTGCCGTCGTAATTGGCCTGCTGGGTCGAGATCGACGCGCCCCACCAGAACGGCGTCGTGGTGCCGGCGCGGGTCACATATTCGCGCTCGGCCTCGCTCAACAGGCGATAGCTCTTGCCGGTGGTGCGCGCCAGCCAGGCCACGTACGCCTTGGCGTTGTCCCACGACACGTTGATGACCGGCCTGCGGCCGCGTCCCCAGCGTGCGTCGCTCGGCTTGTAGCCGTCGCAGCCGCCGCCGGCCACGCAGGCGTCCCATTCGTCGAACGTCACCGCGAAGCGGCCGACCGCGAACGGGTTTGCGAATGTCACCAGGCGCTGCGGCTCTTCATATTTCTTGCGGCCTTCCTCGTCTTTCGGTGAGCCGATGGTGAACGAGCCGGCCGGCACCACCACCATCTCGGGGCAGCCGGCACATTCCTTGAACGCGTCCTTGGGTTTCAGCCCGCACTCCTCGGCGCCCGACAAGGGCTGCGCCGGACGCGCCGAGGAAACGCTCTGCACGGCGTCCGTCCGGCAGGGCTGCTCCGGCCGCCCCGCCGGCAATGCCGCCACGGCCTTGCGCTGCTCGTCCGATTTGCGCGTCGCCTCGGCCTTCTCGGCCGCTTGCGCCGCCTCGAGGGCGGCGATGCGCGTCTGTGCTTCGCCTCTACGGGCACTTGCCGGAAATTCGACAACGAAGCGGCGCAGCGCCGCGACGTTGATCGTTGCCCTCAAGGCGTTCCAGGCGACCTCGTCGGCGGCCGGACCCGCGGGCTGCGGCAGCGCCGCGATCTGCGATCTCTTCAGCTCAACGAGCCGCTGCTTCGCCTCGCGGGCGCGGACGCTCGTGGGGAAGCGATTGAGGAACTCGTCGAAGAGCGCCACGACGCTCGAGTCCTTGATGGTGAGCCAGAACACCTCATCGGGCGGGGGCGGCGCCGGCGCCACCTTGGCGACCGCGGCCTCGCCGCCCGTCGTACGGCCGGCAAGATATATGCGCCCACCGAGGGTCTGGTCATAGTATGCGGGCGTCTGCTCGTGCGGCGCCGGCTGGCCCGACAGTTCCTTGGCCTTGAGCGCCAGTTCGGCCACCTTCTCGCGCACCTCGATGGCAAGGCCGCCGAGGTCGATGTCGGGCCGCTTCAGCTCCTCGACGAAGATGCGGGTGAACACCGAGTTCTTGGCCGGATCGTTGGGCTCGAGACGGTCGAGGGCGGACTGGCCGATGCCGGCCGAATAGATGGTGAAGATGCCGCGCGCGCGGGCCGCATCGCCAAGCCCGCGCGTGTTGCCGATGGAGCGGCCAGCCGCGCGCGGAAATGGATTGTCGCGGCAGGCATCGAAGACGAGGAGCGCGACGCGCACGCTCTTGGCCTGCAGCTCGGCGATGATGTCCGGCTCGGCGATCGAGGCGCCCCTGACCCTGGCTTCCGCACCCTCGCCAACCGCCGGCACGTCGCTCGGCACCAGATAGTTGACGCCGCCCACCGTGACGCCGTGCCCCGCATAGAAGAACGCGACCGTGTCGCCAGGTTGCAGGCGGGCGGTGAGATCGGCAAGCCGGTCGATCATGGCCTGGCGGCCGAGATCGCGGCCGCGGATCACGTTGAAGCCGAGCTTCTCCAGCGCGTCGCCGACGGCGATGGAATTGTTCACCGCTTTCTGAAGCTGCTTGTCGCGCGGGAGGTTGGCATAGCGGTCGTTGCCGATCACCAGCGCATGGCGGCTTTCGGCGTGCGCTGTCGCGGCCATCACCAGGGCGGTCGCCATGAGGCCGAGGCCGATTGCGGCGCCCTTGACCGCTCTCGAGCCCGCACGCCTGCGCACCGGCGCCTCCCCGGCTGACGACGAAAATTGTGCCGCGAACACTATTCCGTGCGGCTCGAGACAACAATGGCTTGGCGTACCCGGACTAGCCACGCTGCGCCCAAGCCCGCCGCAGCGCCGCCGCGAGGCTGCCGCGGCGCGCCATCTTCACGTCGCCGAGGCCGAGCCATTGCGCGAGCTCGCGCAATTCGGCGGCGAGCGCGGGTGCTGTGGCGTCGCGATCGGCGCCCGGCTCCAGATGTGCCGCGTGGACGAGGAGCCGGCCCGAGGCGCGGTCGGCCTTGAGGTCGAGGCGGGCGGCGACACGGTCGCCCATGAGAAAGGGCAACACATAGTAGCCGTGCGTGCGTTTTTCGGCCGGCGTGTAGATCTCGATGCGGTAGCGAAAGCCGAAGAGCCGCTCGGCACGGTCGCGCTCCCACAGGAGCGGATCGAACGGCGAGACGAGGGCGGCAGCGGCCGGGTGGTGAGGCGCCACGGTACCGGGGGGCACGAAGGCGGGCTTCGGCCAATTCTCGACGTGCGCGGGCCACAGTTCGCCAGACTCCACCAGCTCGGCCAAGCGCGACTTGGCGTCCTGCGGGCCGATGCGCCAATAGTCACGCAGGTCGCCCGCCGTGGCGACGCCAAGCGCCCGGGCCGCCACCATGAGAAGCTGGCGCTGCGCCTGATCTTCAGGCGGTGTCGGCAGCGCGGCCACCTCGGGAAAGACGCGCTCGGCGAGATCGTAGACGCGCTCGAAGCCGCGGCGGGAATGCGTGGTGACGAGACCGGCATAGAACAGCCATTCGAGCGCGAGCTTGCCGTCGCTCCAGCCCCACCAGGCGCCGCGCGATTTTCCCGCTGCCGTCAGCTCGCGGGCGCTGAGCGGGCCACGCCGCTCGATCTCGCGCAGCGCGGCATCCACGAAGTCGCGCCGCTCCACGGCGAAGCGCGCGAGATAGGGCTTGCTGGTGCCGGCCCGTGCGCGCGCCATGCGCCAACGCAGCGCCGGCTGCAGGTCGAGGCGGATCAGCGCGGCCGCATGGCCCCAATATTCGAACAGCGTGCGGCGCGGCCCGTAGGCGGCGGCGTCGACCATGGCAGCATCGTGGGCGCCAAGGCGCGAGAAGCCCGGCATGTAGTGGGCGCGGGCCAGCACGTTGACGGAATCGATCTGCACCTGGCCGAGGCGGGTGAGCATTGCGTCGAAGGCCTCGGGCCCGCGCCGCGGCGGCCGCGGCGCGGCGAGCAGCGCGGCATTCAAGGCGATTTGCCTCGCCTCGTGGGCAAAAAGTTCGATGACGTGGCGCGGCGGGTACGTCTCAGAATTTGGTTTCTTCGAAGGCGGATCAGCGACGTATAGCGGTCCGACCGTCCCGCTAAAACGCGCCCAGTCCTTGCCGAGCTTCTTCTTCAATTTCTTCGGCAGCAGCGGCCGCGGACCTCCCTTGCGCATCGTTTCGGAGATTCGCTTGATCTCCTTGCGCGGCACGAAATGGTCGGTCAACAACAGCGAATATTCTTGCTCGGGCTTCGTCAGCGGCGCGATGCCACAGACCTCGCAATACGTGTAAGCACCAACTTTCATGTTGCCGCAATTGAAGCAGACGGCAAACGTCATCCGCCGATCCTCGTGTCAAGGCCGTGCATCACGCCGCAACCGCGACGCGGTCGACGGCGGTGCGGTAGCTCAGTGCCTCGGCGATGTGGAGACGGCGCACTTTCTCCTCGCCGTCGAGGTCGGCGAGAGTGCGGGCCACCTTGAGGACGCGGTGGAAGCCGCGCGCCGTCAGCCGCATGGCGTCGGCCGCCTCGCGCACCAGCGCATGGCCGGCGGCATCCGGCTTGGCGATGTCCTCGAGGACCGGCGCCGGACAGGCGGCGTTGGTGGTGACGCGCTCGAGGCCCATGGCCGCATAGCGGGCGGTCTGGCGAGCGCGGGCGGCTGCAACCCGGGCGGCGACTTCTGCCGAGCCTTCCGCCGGCGGCGGCAGGATCAGGTCGGCGGCGGAGACGGCCGGCACCTCGATGACGAGATCGATGCGATCGATGAGCGGCCCCGACAGGCGCGCCTGGTACTGCGCCATGCAGCGCTCGTTGGGCGCCCGCTTGCAGGCATAGCCCGGCTCGGTGGCGTGGCCGCAGCGGCAGGGATTCATGGCGGCGACGAGCTGGAAGCGCGCCGGATAGGTGACGCGGCGGTTGGCGCGGGAGATCAGCACCTCGCCGGTCTCGATGGGCTGGCGCAGGCTGTCGAGGACCTGCGGCTGGAACTCCGGAAACTCGTCGAGGAAGAGCACGCCGTGATGGGCGAGCGACACTTCGCCAGGCCGCGCATGCAGGCCGCCGCCGACGAGGGCCGCCATTGAGGCGGAATGGTGCGGGGCGCGGAAGGGACGCCGATCGGTGAGCGCGCCGTCGGCGAGGTGGCCGGCGACCGAATGCACCATGGAGACTTCGAGCAATTCGCGCGGGGTGAGCGGCGGCAGGATGGAGGGCAGGCGCTCGGCCAGCATCGATTTTCCCGCGCCAGGCGGGCCGTTCATCAAAAGATTGTGGCCGCCGGCGGCGGCGATCTCCAGCGCCCGCTTGCCGCTCTCCTGGCCCTTGATGTCCTTCAAGTCGGGCAGCGCGGCGAGCGCTTTTGCGACGGCTGGCTCGGGGCGCGACAGAACCTGCGTGCCCCTGACATGATTGGCGAGCTGGATCAGCGAGCGCGGCGCGATGATGGCAAGGTCGCGGCTCGCCCAGGCGGCCTCCGGGCCGCAGACGGCGGGGCAGATCAGCCCATGGCCGCGGGCATTGGCGGCTATCGCCGCCGGCAGGACGCCGGCCACCGGCGTGATGGCGCCGTCAAGGGCGAGCTCGCCGAGCACGGTGAAGCCGTCGAGGGCATCGGACGGGATGGCGCCGATGGCCGCCATGACGCCGAGCGCGATGGGCAGGTCGTAGTGCGAGCCTTCCTTGGGAAGATCGGCGGGCGCCAAATTGACGGTGATGCGTTTGCCCGGCAGCGCGAGGCCGGACGCGATGAGGGCGGCGCGCACCCGCTCGCGCGACTCGGCCACCGCCTTGTCGGCGAGGCCGACGACATTGAAGACGACGTTGCCCTGGGCGATCTGCACCTGCACGTCGACGGCGCGCGCCTCGATGCCCTCGAACGCCACCGTCGCGACCCGCGTGACCATGCTGCCCTCCGGGCCGCGACCATAGCCAAGCCGGTCGCCGCAATCAAGAACATTTCATGAACAACAGGGCAGACGATCACACGCTGTCATCCCGGCCGGAGCGGCGCGGGCGGCCACGCGCGCCCACCCTCTCCCCTTGCGGGAGAGCGTGCCGCTTGCGTCAGCAAGCGGCGGGAGAGGGGGATGATCGTGAAGCACTCGTCCATCGATGCTTTGCGCTCTGCGAAAGAAAATTGCGCCCACGATGCTGATACGTGCGGCCCCCTCTCCCGGCGGGCTCCGCACGCCACCCTCTCCCGCATCGATCTCGGGCTTGCCCGAGATCGACTTCATAATTGCGCAAGTCGGGCAGGGCCCGACTTGCGGTGGGAGAGGGAGGCCGGCGTCAGCGTCTCGCACCAAGCCACACCCTCGCGTTTTCGCGGTTCCGAAGAACCCGAAGCATGGGAGCGGTGCGGCCCAAATTTAGGAAGGGCCCACGCGGGAGGTCCGAGCGGCGGGCGCCAACGGCGCGAGCGCTCGAGAAGAACGTTTTCATTTCAGTCAGGAGCCGCCGGGCCTAGCGCCCAGACCTCCCGCGCACGGTGTTTTGTGGCCAGCACGCTCAAGGGGTCGCGCGTTGCCTCCCGCAACCGTCCACGGCGTTGACGTGCCGCTTCTCCCGACAGAGGGCCGGGTCGATCCGTAAAGCGCCTTAGGCCGCCCCGTCTCCCGTCTGCGAACGGGCCTTGGAGCCACCGCCCAACTCACGACGAGCGCGTCCAGTTACGGCCACTCGCATGAGCCACCAAGACATCGCCTGCGCGTCACCGCCGGTCCTGCCTTGCCGTCGTCACCCACACCTGGCTCGCAAGGCCTTGCGCGCCCTTCCGGGGACGTGGTGATCTCAACATAGCCTGAGAGGCAACCCCTGTCAAGTATTAATTCCCCGTCCTAAGACTTTTTTCTGACTGCCACCTGGCGCCGGATCGGACAGGCACCCATCTGTTCGTCGTTACGCGACAGGAGCTGCGCCGATGGCAAAACGCGATCGCTTGGCCGAAACCATCCTCGCCATGCGGCCCTTCGCCGGCCAAGAATTTCGAGGCGAGCAAGCGCTTCTATGCCGACCTCGGCTTCCGTGTGGACCCGCTCGGCGACAAGCTGGCCGAGATGCGGCTTGGCGCATATTCGTTCGTGTTGCAGGATCTGTTCGCAGCCGCGTGGGCCGAGAACTTCGTGATGCACGTCGTCGTGCTGGCCATCGAGCCGTGGTGGGCACATATCGTGGCGCTCGACCTGCCGTCGCGCCACGACGTGGCGAACCCGCAGCGCACCGCGGGGCGCGAGATCGGGCTCGACGTCGTCTATGTGTTCGATCCCTGCGGGGTGCTGTGGCATTTCTCCGAGGCGCCGCGACCGAGGTAGCGCCGCACAAGGAAAGTGCGCGCTTCGCGGCGCCGCCGCGGTTGTGGGCACCCCTCGCCGGCCCTACGGTCGCGCGGACCGGAGGGCGCCCATTGGACATCACGTCGATTGCCAAAAACATCGCGGCCGTTGCCGAGGCCTGGTCGCCCGAGCGGGCCCAACGTCTCGAGCGGCGCGCGCTCGCGGCGGCCGACTTCGCGCGGCTCAAGGACGCCGGCCTGACGCTGACCGGCGTGCCGGCCACGATGGGCGGGGCCTGGCACAGCGCCCAGGCCTCGACGCGGGCGACCGCGGCGATCTTCCGTAACCTGGCGCGCACCGATCCGTCGGTGGCGCTCGTCGCCACCATGCATCCGACTGTGCTGGCCATGTGGCTCGAAGAGCCCGTCGAAGCACCGGCCGACCTCGGCGCCTGGCGGGCGCAGCGCGAGCGCGTGCTCGGCGCGGCGCGCGACGGGCACTGGTTCGGCACCATCAGCTCGGAGCCCGGCGGCGGCGGCGACCTCATGGCGACGCGCGCCACCGCGGCGCGCGACGCGGCCGGCGCCTGGCACGTCACGGGCGACAAGCACATGGGCTCCGGCTCCGGCGTCAGCTCGTTCATGATCACCATCGCGGTGCCCGAGGGCGAGACGACGCCCGACATCTTCCTCATCGATACGCGCGGGCTCGCCTGGGACGGCTCGGCCGGCGCGAGAATGGTGCGGGAATGGGACGGCCACGGCATGGCGGCGACCCAGAGCCACGCCTTCCGGTTCGACGGTGTAGCGGCCGAGCGCCACGGGCTTTCCGGCGGCGTCATGGCGCTCATCCCGAGGGTCATCCCGGTGGTGGCCATCATGTTCGCGTCCGTCACCATGGGCATCCTCGATGCGGCACTGGCCGAGGGCCGGCACCGTCTCAAGCCGCGGGCCGAGCGGCTCACCGCCTTCGAGCGGGTGAGCTGGACCAAGGCCGCCAACGACGTTTGGCTCGCCGACCAGGCGTTCGCAGGCATGGCGGCCGCCATCGAGACGGGAGCCGCGCCCTTCAACGTCCAGCGCGGCAAGCTCGCGGTCGCCGAGCTCGCCGAGGCGGCGCTGCTCGCCATGTCGAAGGCCATCGGCGGCTCGAGCTATTCGCGGTCGCTGCCGTTCGGGCAATGGTCGCAGGACGTCCGCGCCCTCGGCTTCCTGCGCCCGCCGTGGTCGCTGGCGCACGAGCAATTGTTCAAGGCGAGCTTCGAGGAGTGAGTGCGAGCCAGGGCTGCGACACCTGCGCGCGGCCGGCAACTTTAGAGATCGTTAAGGCGAAGAATAGAAAATCATTCTTCCACCTGAACTGAGCGCGACGCAGGAGGGCTCACCGGGCGCGTCGTGATCGCGAAGAGATTGAGATCGAGAATTGACGGGCGCCGGGCTCGCGGCAGCGGGGCATTGCCACGGTCGCGCTGCCGCGTTTAGGGCCCATTTGCCGCGCAGGAGCCTCGCGGCCGGGCAACGCCCGGGCCGGGCATTGCAGAGACCGCCCGCGCTGGGGACGTCCCGACCTTCACGGCCGCGGCTCGCAAGCGACGCCGGGCTGCCCATGAACAGCGCTCCAATCGTGCGCGGAGCAAGCGAGACAGAGCACCAAGACAGAAGAACAAGAAAGAAGAACAAGAAGGAAGAACAAGGCAGACAAAACTCATGGCGCGACTTCGACGTGGACTTTCAACTTTCCTCCTCAGCTCCGGCGCCCTCTGGGCGGCGGCGATTCTCGCCATCGTGTCCATCGCCGCGCTGACGTTGAAGCTCGCCGCATCGCCGATGGTTCTGAAGGTGGCGGTCGGACCGGACGGCAGCGCCGACGCAAAGCTGATGGCTGCCGTCGCAAAGCAGTTCGGCCACGGCCGCTCGCGCCTGCGTCTCGTTGTCGTTCCAACCGAGGGTCCGGCCGAGAGCGCGGCGGCCATCGATCAAGGCAAGGCCGATCTCGCCGTCGTGCGAAGCGACGTTGCGATGCCGGACAAGGGCAGCACGGTGGTGGTGCTGCACAAGGACGCGGCCATCCTGTTGGCGCCGGCCGGTGCGAAGATCCGCAAGATTGCCGACCTCGCCGGCAAGCGCGTCGGTATCGTGCGCGGCCTGCCGGCCAATTCACAGCTTCTCGACGCGATCCTGGCCCAATATGGCGTGCCGCCGTCCTCGGTCAGGCGCGTCCTGCTGCAACCCGAGGAGGCGGGTGCTTCGGTGCGCGACAAGCGCGTCGATGCCGTTCTGGTCGTCAGCCCGCCGACCGGTTCGCTTGCCGACATGATCGTCGCGGACGTCTCCGCAATCGGCCACCAAGGCGCCGGTGTTCATCGACATCGGCGAGGCCGAAGCCATGGCCCAGCGCCAGCCCATCTACGAGAAGACCGAGATCGTGAGTGGCTCCTTCCGCGGCAATCCAGCGCGCCCGGCAGAGCCCTTCAACACGCTTGGCATCACCTACCGGTTGGTGGCGAGCCAGGATCTCGCAGACGGCACGGTGACGGATCTCGTCAAGGCACTGCTGAGCATGCGCAAGGCGCTCGAAGCCGAGGCGCCGCTGGCGGTGCGCATGGAGGCGCCCGAGACGGAAAAGGGCTCGGCCTTCCCGCTGCACCCGGGCGCGTCCGCCTACTACGACAACAACGAAAAGACCTTCATGGATCGCTACGGCGACCTCATCTACGTCGCCGCGATGCTGCTCGGCGGAATAGGCTCGGCCATCGCCGGGCTGTTTGGAGCCGCGGAGGCGCGCGCCCGACGGGCCGCCATGGCGCTCGTGGCCGAACTCATTGCGGTCAAGGACCAGGCGCATGGCGCCTTGGACCTGCATGAGCTTGCGGAACTCTCGACCCAGATCGACGCCATCTCGACGCGGGCTCTGACATGCGCTTGCCAGCGGCGTTTCAATACCGCCGGCCTCGAGGCGCTACGCCTGGCCATGGACGAAACGCGCCTGGCGGTCGGCACGCAACGCGCCAAGGCCACGGCCGCCGACGCTGTCCACGCGCACGCGGAGACCGAGGGCGTCGTGCCGCTCACCCGCCACGAGATGCGCCGGCGGATCGGCTACGCCGGCCGGTGACATCGTTGCGGCAGAGGCGGCCCGTTCGCTCGGCCTGACAGCGGCCGCTGCGCCTTGCCTCCGGAACTTCGCCGCAATTGTGCGGTTGCGTCTGATGGTCCGTCGCGCTCCGGCCAAAAGCGGAGAGAAGCCATGCAGCATCGCCTCAAGCCAGCGACCGTTTTCAGCTCAGCAATCTGTCTCCTCGGCCTCGCGGCCGCGCCCGCCGCGGCGCAAGGAGCAGCGCCCAAGAAGGCCGAAGCCTCGCCGCAACGGCCGGCCGATCCCGCCCAATTGCCCGACCAGGAACTGGGGCGGCGCTTCACCATCAAGGCGGAGGACCTGCCGCCGCCCAAGACCGGGCCCCTCGTCGCGAGCCGCACGCTGACCATCGCCTATCAGGGCCAGACGCCGCGCGTTCTCGAAGGGTTCACGGCGACGGCCTTCGCGACAGGCCTCGAACATCCGCGCCGGCTGCTCGTGCTGCCGAACGGCGACGTGATCGTCGCCGAGCAGCGCACCGGTCACCTCACCTTGCTGCGCGACCAGGACGGCGACGGCAAAGCGGAATGGATGCAGCGCTACGCCGAGGGCTTCAACGGCCCCTATGGGCTCGCCTGGCGGAACGATCACGTTCTCGTGGCCGACCAGGACGGTGTCTGGACAGTGCCGCATCGTCTTGGCGCCTTGCGGGCCGGAAGGAGCGAGCAACAGAAGGTCGAGGACGTGCCGCCCGAGCAGCGCAAACCGTCGCCGGCGCTGGTGGGCGAACGCATGATCACGGCGAAGGGCGTGTTCGGCATCGTGCAGGGACACGCCAACCGCCATCTGGCGATCGATCCCAAGAGCGGCGGCCTTTTCGTGGGCGTCGGCTCGGCCGGCAATATCGGGGTCGAGCCCGAACGTCAAAGCAACGATCCAGCGCTTCGATGCCGACGGATCAAACCAGAGCACGTTCGCGTCGGGCCTGCGCAACGCCACGGCGCTGGCGTTCCAGCCGGGCAGCGGCGATCTCTACGCCGTCGTGCAAGAGCGCGACGGGCTCGGCGACCGCCTGCCGCCGGACTTCCTGACGCGCGTTGAGAAAGGCGCGTTCTACGGATGGCCCTACGCCTATATCGGCCAGCATCCGCAGCCGGGCTTCGCCAAGCTGGCGCCTGAGAAGGTCAAGGCCTCGAAGCTGCCCGACCTGCTCTTCGAAGCGCATTCCTCAGCCATGGATCTCGTCTTCTACGAGGGCGACCAGTTTCCCGCAGAATTTCGCGGCGGCGCCTTCGTGGCGCTCAAGGGCTCATGGAACAGGTCAGAGCCGACCGGCTACAAGGTCGTGTATGTGCCGTTCAAGGACGGGCGGCCCGACGGCTCCTACCAGAACTTCATGGCCGGGTTTTGGGTCTCCGGGCTCGAGCGGGCCGAGGTCTGGGGCCGGCCGGCGGCGCTCGCGGTCGCCAAGGACGGATCGCTGCTCATCGCCGACGACACCGGCGGCACCATCTGGCGCGTCTCGTATGGCGGGGCCGGCACGCCCCGCAAGGACGACACGCCGACCAGCGCCGTGCCGCGGCAGTAGCGGGCACAAATGCGCGCCGTCCCCGGCGGGCGGCGTCCAAGGCCCTGATGCCATGCGCGATGGCGCTGGCAGCCGTCACACGGAGGGTCGCGACTGGCCCGCCGCGGAACTCGCGGTGTGCCAGGACGTTGTCCCAATTGACCGGTAGTCCCGCCGCACCGCGCGTGAATTGGATGGCCCCCATGTCGCTCATCATGTCGCTCAGCCCCATCAGCCGTTGTCTCATTGCAATCGCGCTCGGCGGCGCGCTTGCGGCGCTCCCCGTTTCGGGCGGCACGATGCTGTCCACGGGCGAGGCCGTGGCCAAGCCGGGCGGCGGCCATGGCGGCGGCGGGCGCGGCCACGGCGGCGGCAGGGGCATCGGCCGCGCCGCGAAAATCGGACACGCGCCGCGCATGGCAAGGGGCGGCGGCGCGCATTTTCGCGCCGCGCGGGCGGCGCGTATTCATGTCGGGCGCACGGCGCACGCGCCACGTTTCCACGCGCAGCGGGCGGCGCGCAGCGCTCGCGTGCACGCGATCCGCGCCCACCGCGTCCAGGCTTTGCGCGTCGCGCAACCATCCAGATTCGCGCCCGGCCGTCGCGGCCGCTTCGCGGCAACCTCCGCCGCGGCGGTGGCGGCAACCGGCGCGCTCGCGGGGCGCGGCTTTGCGCTGTCGCCGACGTTCGATCGGCGCCGGGGCGTGGCGCGGCTTGCACCGGGCATCCTGCTCTATCCGGCGCTCGCCTGGACGCCGGTCTATGCCGGCCTGTTCTGGCCCTCGCCCGCCTATGTCGAATATTGGCCGTACGGCTATGAGCCCATTCTCGAGGGCGCCTTCGGCGAAGGCCTGTTCGCGGGCGACGATCTCGCGTATCCGTCGCGGCGCCGCACGGCCGCAGTCCCTCAGCGGGGAGCGGCGAATTTCGACACGCTCTGCCGCGACCAGGCATCGCTCGATACGGACACGACGCTCGCGGCGCTCGATGACATTCTGGAGCCCGACGAGAAGCAGCGCGCCGCGCTCGACGCCTTCCGGCAAGCCACCGCCAAGGCGGCCGAGCTCATGCGCACGTCCTGCCCGGCCTCCCTGCCCGGCAATCCGATCGGCCGGCTCGAAGTCATGGAGCGTCAGACCGGCATCATGCTGGAGGCGCTCGGCATCATCCGCCCGGCGCTGGCCGAGCTCGAAGCCACGCTCAGCGAGGCGCAGAAGGAGCGGTTCACGGCGCGCGCCGCCTCGCGGCAACGCCGCTCGCCCGACACGCGCGCGGCCGCGCTCGCATGCGAGCGACAGGCCGCGAGCCTGACCGACTGGCCGGTCGAGCGCATCGCCGCGGCGGTGCGCCCAACGCCGGAGCAGCGCGACAAGCTGGTCGATCTGTGGGCGGCGGCGATGAAGTCCGCCTCAGGCCTCAAGGGCGCGTGCCCGCAGGAGGTTCCGGGGACACCGCTGGCGCGGCTCGAGATGATCGAGCGGCAGCTTGAGGCGACGCGCGACGCCGTCAAGAGCGTGCGCGGGCCGCTGGCCGATTTCTACGACGGCCTGACGGCGGAGCAGAAGAGCCGCTTCGATCAGATGAGCGCGCCGCGCGGCCGCGGCTAGGCGGCGCGCAGCGCGTTCCACCAAACGCCATTGCGCCGGCTCCCCGGCAGTCGTCGCGCTCGCGGTGCAGCCACGGCGCCATGACGCAAGTGCAACGGCTGTCCACCGCTCACCCGCCGCTTGCTGACGCAAGCGGCACCCTCTCCCGCAAGGGGGAGGGGCGCCCCCTTTGCGAGTCACCTCACCGCTTGCGGCGCGCAGCGACCGAAGATCGATTCATCCAGATGACAGACCGGCGGCGCGGTCCTAGTGTCGCGATTCCGAAATTCGCATGATCTTGATGGAGGCCTCGGAGCGAATTTCGGAATCATAAGCGACACTAGAAGAAATTGATTCTAGTGTGCTTTTCGAATTTGAAGTTCGCGAGGCGCTGATCCAGTCAATTTAGCGAACTTCAAATTCGGCACACTAGTGTCTCAGTCAGGACAACCGCACCGGAGGCGCGCCATGGCGGACGCGAGGAAAGCATCGGCTTCGCAGACAAAGAACGAGACGCAACAGGTGGACGTGGCGGTGGTGGGGGCGGGCTTCGCCGGCCTCTACCTGCTGCACCGGCTGCGCAAGGCCGGCTTCACGACGCTGGTGCTGGACGAGGCCGGCGACGTGGGCGGCACCTGGTACTGGAACCGCTATCCCGGCGCGCGCTGCGACATCCAGACCATCGACTACGCCTACACGTTCGATGCGGAGCTGGAGAAGGCCTGGCAATGGTCGGAGAAATACGCGACGCAGCCGGAAATCCTGCGCTATCTCGGCTTCGTGGCCGACCGCTATGATCTCAGACGCGACATCCGCTTTGGCACCAAGATCACGGCGGCCACATGGGACGAGGCGGCGGAACGCTGGCAGCTCACCACCGACACGGGTGCTTCGATCGCCTGCCGCCACTACATCATGGCGACCGGCTGTCTCTCGGCGCCGAAGCCGCCGGAGATCGACGGCGTCAAGGACTTCAAGGGCGAGGTTTATTTCACCGGCCGCTGGCCGCACGATGAGGTGAAGCTCGCCGGCAAGCGCGTCGCGGTCATCGGCACCGGCTCGTCCGGCATCCAGGCGATCCCGCTGATCGCCGAAGCGGCGGCGGAACTCACGGTCTTCCAGCGCACGGCGAATTTCGCGCTTCCGGCTCACAACGGCCCGCCGCCGGCCGACCGCGCCGCGCTGCTCAACGGCGACCGCGCCGGCTACCGCGCGCAGGCGCGCATGTCGTTGACCGGCGTGCCCTATCCGCTGAACCCGCTGGTCAGCTGGCAGCTCGAGCGATGAAGAGCGACGCCAACGTTTCGAGACGGCGTGGGCGGCGGGCGACCTCGTGCACATCCTGACGCAGCTGTGGGCCGACCAGGGCCGCGAAGTGGAAGGCAATGCGCTGGTGGCCGAGCTGATCCGCGAGAAGATCCGCGCCGCCGTCAAGGACCCCGAGACGGCGGCGGCGCTGAGCCCCAACGACCATCCGTTCGGGGCCAAGCGCCCCTGCCTCGACACCAACTATTACGCCACCTACAACCGCCCCAACGTCACGCTGGTGAATCTCCGGCAGGAGCCGATCCGGGCGATCACCGCCACCGGCATCAAGACCGACAAGCGCAGCTTTCGACGTCGACGTGATCGTGTTCGCCACCGGCTTCGACGCCATGACCGGCGCCATCCTGGCGGTGCACCCGATCACCGGGCGCGGCGGCAAGGCGCTATCGGACGCTTGGGCGCACGGCCCGCAGACCTATCTCGGGCTCACCGTGGCGGGCTTCCCCAACCTGTTCATGATCACCGGGCCGGGCAGCCCCTCGGTGCTGTCCAACATGGCGGTGTCGATCGAGCAGCATGTCGACTGGGTGGTCGAGCGGCTCACGGCGATGCGCGAAGCGGGCTTCACCACCATCGAGGCGACCGAGACGGCGCAAGCCGGCTGGGCGCGGCACATGGCCGACTGCGTGACGCTGACGCTGCACCGGCTCGCCAACACCTGGTACACGGGCGCCAACGTGCCCGGCAAGGCGCGCGGCGTCATGCCCTATACGGGCGGCGTCGGCCCTTACCGCAGCATCTGCGACGAGGTGGTCAGCCGCGGCATGCTCGGTTTCAGGCTCGCGGGCCCGGCCGGAGCCGCGCAAGTGAACGACGGCAACATCGTGCGCCTGCAACCGGACGTGCGGCTGGTGCTCGGCATGCTGGCCGACCTGAACCTGCCGCCCATCGAGTCGCTCGGCGCGCAAGGGGCGCGCGACTTCGTGGCCGCCTTCAACGCCAGCCGTCCGGCGGGGCGGCCGGTTGGCGAGGTCGCCGACGGCACGCTGCCGGGGCCCGACGGGCCGCTGCCCTACCGGCTCTACCGGCCGGCGACGCCGGGGCCGCATCCGATCGTCGTCTATTTCCACGGCGGCGGCTTCGTACTGGGCGACGCGGCTTCCGACGAGCCGTTCTGCCGCGACATGTGCCGGCGCACCGGCATGCTCGTGGTCAGCGTCGGCTACCGGCACGCACCCGAGCACCGCTTCCCGGCCGCCGCCGAGGACGGCTACGCGGCGACGCGCTGGATTGCCGAACACGCAGCCGAGCTCGGCGGCCGGCCCGGGCCGGTGACGGTGGCGGGCTGGAGTGCCGGCGGCAACATCGCGGCCGTCACCTGCCAGCTGGCGCGCGACCGCGGCGGCCCGCGCATCTCAGGCCAGCTCCTCGTCTGCCCGGTCACCGACAGCGACTTCAGCCGTCCCTCCTACACGGAGAACGGCACGGGCTACTTCCTGACCAGCTCGCTGATGTACTGGTTCTTCGACATCTATTGCTCGCCGGCCGACCGCACCGACCCGCGCGTCGCGCCGCTGCGCGGCAAGCTCGAGGGCCTGCCGCCGGCCTTCGTGGTGACGTGCGAGTTCGATCCGCTGCGCGATGAGGGCGTGGCGTATGCCGAGGCGCTGGCGGCGGCGGGCGTGAGCGTCGAGCAGCTCAAGGCGCGCGGCCATTTCCACTCGTCCTTCACCATGGTGGACGTGGTGGTCACCGCCGACGAAGGCCGCGCGCAGATGGCCGACACCTTGCGTCAGTTCGCCGGGCTCGCGCCGGACAGACGACAGATGCCCGTGGCGGCCGAGTAGCACGGACCCAGGCGGAGCAGGGAAGGCGCTCCGCCTGCCCGCCTTGGCGTTCGCCTCGAGCGCGATGCGACTAGGAGCAATCGCATCGACGCTCTCGTTCTTGGTTCGCACATGATCTTGTCCGAAAACCGCGCACACTTTTCGGAATCACGCGCTATGGGGCGACGACCTTCTTGTAGAAGGCGTCCATGAACTCATAGCGCGCACGGTCGGGTTCGCCGCGCGGCGCGATCACCTTGCCCAGTTCCATGACCTGGCCTGTGCCGCCCGGCGTGTAGCGCGGCCACGTCGGCAGCTCCTTGCCGTTCGGATCGCCGGTCTTGGCGAAGTTCGTCCAATAGGAGGACATGACTGAAGCGAGCCGCCTGTCGTCCGCCTCCCATGGCCAGTCCCTGACCTGCAGGTTGTCAAAGACGTAGTAGAGCTCGGCGCTGTGATACACGCCTGGCGCCGTCAAAGGCGTGAGCGACAGCTCCGGGGCGCCAGGCGGCCGGCGCGTGAAGTAGTAGCGGTAGACCGGCGCCTTGCCGCTCGTCGCGGCGCGCTCGGCCCACGCCCACGTGCCGTAGCCGATGATCTGATCGCCGAAGAGCGCCGCAAAAGCCTGCTTCTCACCCTCGGGGGTGCCGCCGCCGGGGTAGAGCTCGAGCACCTTCTCGGCCTGATCCTTGAACTGCGCGCGCACCCGATCGGCATAGGACGGCGTGTCGGGCCCCCATTTGACGCGCGCGGCAAACAGCGTGCCCTCGTCGGCGTTCCAGCCGAGCAGCAAGGGCACGTCATTGTGCTGGCCCGCGGCATAGATCTTGGCCGGATGACCCGGGACCACGTAGCCGTCAACGACACCGAAGCCATAGGTGATCGGGCTCTTGATGGCGGCCTGCAGGATGTCGGCGGCCGGCTTGGCGCGCAGCTCGGCGATCGAGGCCGCGCCAAGGCCCTGCGCGAACTTGGCGCCATCGCTCTCACCAATGGCGAGCGGCTTCGGTCCGAGAGCCGGAATGGGGGTGAGCGCGCCGCCGCTTTCGCCGATGGCGCGAGCGAACAGGCCCTTGGCCAGCGGCGAGGCGACCAGGAGGCTGATGTCGATGGACCCGGCCGACTCGCCGAACAATGTCACCTGGCCGGGGTCGCCGCCGAAGGCCGCGATGTTCTTCTGCACCCATTTCAGGGCTGCGATCTGATCGAGGAGGCCGTAGTTGCCCGACGCGTTCGTACCCAATTCCTTGGTCAGCTTTGGATGCGCCAGGAAGCCGAAGACGTCGAGGCGGTAGTTGATGGTGACGACGACGACGCCCTGCTTGGCGAGATTGGCGCCATCGTAGTAGGGCTCGGACCCGGCGCCGTTGAGGTTGCTGCCGCCGTGAATCCAGAAGAGCACCGGCAGCTTCTCGCCGGGCGCCTTGGCGGGCGACCAGACGTTGAGATAGAGGCAGTCTTCGTCCATCCGCTTGTTGAGCGGATCGATCGCACCGAGCCGCTCGCTCTGCATGCAGCGCGGGCCCCAGTCGGCCACGCCGCGCACGCCCTCCCACGACTTCACCGCCTCCGGCGCCCGCCAGCGCAGATCGCCGACGGGAGGCGACGCATAGGGAAGCCCCCGGAAGGCGCGGATGCCGGAGCTGTCGGGGACAGCGGCGCTGATCTGCCCGCCCTCGATGGCCAGCGTTTCAGCGGCCGACGCCCGCGGCGTCGACGCCGCGACGATCGCCAGCGCCAGCAATGTCGCGAACACCGTTCTTCCGGACCCGCGCATCGTACTTCTCCGTTCCGGGCGGACCAATCACTGTTGCCGCAGCGCCCACAGCCTGCGGTCTCAGCAACAGGCTATCCCGCCATGCGGGAATGCAACAGCCCTCGTCGAGGCCGCCGCGGCGATCGGTCTGTCCGTTGGCTGTTTTGTCCGCTGTCGGCTTTGCCGCTTCGATCATCCCGCAAGACAACGAACAATTCCTTCACCGTTCTCCCCCTAATGATTGAGGCAACTCGTCTCTTTCCCATTAGGGCTCGCCGATGAGCGAACCGTCAGGGCAACCGAGGAGACATGACGGCCATGGTTGGAATCGGCTTCCGCTCGGGTCTCTTCTATGGAGCCCTGACGAGCCTCGCGGCAAGCGTCTGCATGAGCCTCGTCTGGTCGACCAAAGCGACGTTCGAAGTCGGGACCTTCGTCACGCTGATGCTGTTGTGGGTTCCTGGGGTGACGGTCCTGGGCGCGGGCGTGTGCGGCGTGATCTATGCGATCGTCGGGGGTGCGCTCGAATGGTTCGGCAGAACGATCCGCGCCTCTCCTCTCAGCTGTGCGCTTCTGGGATGCGCGGTGTTGCTGGTCGTCGTCATGCCCGGTGCCTCCCTGATTGCAGGGACGGTGGGCAGCGTTTTGGCCGGCCTGTTCCTGCTCCCCACGGCGGTGACGGGCGGTCTCGTCGGCTGGAGCCTGTCGCGGAAGTGACCGTGGAGCGTCGCCTCCGGCCGCGTGAGATTGCACGCGCGCCGACGGCGCAACTATGACAGTCCCTTCAGCCGGTACAACGCCTCGAGCGCCTCGCGCGGGGTGAGCGCGTCCGGGTCCAGCGCATCGAGCGCTTCGCGCAGCGCATCGCCGGGCGGCGGCGCGGCGACCGGCTTGACGCTCGCGAAGAGCGGCAGATCGTCGATCATGGCGGCCACCGGCTTCTCGCGCTCGGTCTTTTCGAGCTCGTCGAGGATCAGTCGCGCCCGCGCCACGACGGCGGCCGGCAGGCCGGCGAGCTTGGCGACCTGGATGCCGTAGCTGCGGTCGGCGGCGCCGGCGATGACCTCGTGCAGGAAGATCACCTCGCCGTCGTGCTCGGCAATGCGCACCGTGAGGTTGACGACCCGCGCGAGACGCGACGAAAGCGCGGTCAGCTCATGATAGTGGGTGGCGAACAGCGCCCGGCAGCGGTTCTTCTCGTTGAGATGCTCGATGGTGGCCCAGGCGATGGAGAGGCCGTCGAAGGTCGCCGTGCCGCGGCCGATCTCGTCGAGAATGACGAGGGAGCGTTCGCCGGCCTGGTTGAGGATGGCGGCGGTCTCGATCATCTCGACCATGAAGGTGGAGCGGCCGCGGGCGAGATCGTCGGCGGCACCGACGCGGCTGAACAGGCGGTCGACGATGCCGATATGGGCGGCGCGCGCCGGCACATAGGCGCCCATCTGGGCAAGGATGACGATGAGCGCGTTCTGGCGCAGATAGGTGGACTTGCCGGCCATGTTGGGACCGGTGATGAGCGCGATGCGGCCGGCCGCGGCGGCCTCCGGTGGCGAGAGATCGCAGGCATTGGCCACGAAGGGCTCGCCGTCGGCTTTGAGCGCCGCCTCGACGACGGGATGGCGGCCGCCGTCGATCGTGAAGGCAAGCGACTGGTCGACCTTGGGGCGCGTCCAGGCGAGATCGACCGCAAGGTGGGCGAGCGCCGCGCTCACGTCGAGGACGGCGAGCGCCTCGGCGACCGCCTTGAGGGACGCGGCCGCTTCGGTCGCCTGACGCACGAGCGCATCGAACATGGCAAGCTCGATCCGCAAGGCACGGTCGGCGGCCGACGCGATGCGGGCTTCGAGCTCGCCGAGCTCGGCGGTGGAGAAGCGCATGGCGCCCGCCATGGTCTGGCGATGCACGAAGGTGGCGTTCAGCGGCGGACGCACGAAATCCTCGCCGGCCGCCTGCGGCACCTCGACGAAATAGCCGATGAGGTTGTTGTGCTTGATGCGCAGGGTGCGGCAGCCGGTCTCGGCGGCGTAGCGCCCCTGCAGCGCGGCGATGAAGCGGCGGCTGTCGGCCTGCATCAGGCGGGCTTCGTCAAGCGCCGCGTCGCGGCCGGCGCGCACGAAGCCGCCGTCGCGTTTGACGAGCGGCAAGTCGTCGGCCAGTGCGGCGCCGAGCGCCGCCAGCAAGGCCGTGTCGGCAGCCGCCAGGGTGGCGGCGACTTCGGCAAGCTCGTCGGGGAGCGCGCCTGAAGCGACGAGACGCGGCGCGATATCGAGGGCGGCCGCGAGGCCATCACGCAAGGCCGCAAGATCGCGCGGCCCGCCGCGCTCCAGGGTCAGGCGGGCGAGGGCGCGGGCGATATCCGGGGCGCCGGCGAGGCGCTCGCGCAGCTTCCCGCCCAGCGGCCGGTCGGCCGCCAGGAAGGCGAGGGCGTCGTGACGGCGAAGAATGGCGGCCATGTCGGTGAGCGGGCCGGCGAGGCGCTCGGCGAGAAGGCGGCCGCCGCCCGGCGTCAAGGTGCGGTCGATGGCGGCCAAGAGCGAGCCGCGGCGCTCGCCGGAAAGCGTGCGATCGAGCTCGAGATTGGCGCGCGTCGAAGGATCGATGGCCAGGGTCGCGGCGACGCTTTCGCGGGTGGGCGGCGACAGCGGCGGGCGGGCGGCAAGCTGCGTGCGCTCCACATAGGCGAGCGCCATGGCTGCGGCCGACAGCTCGGCGCGCGTGAAGGCGCCGAAGGCCTCCAGCGACGCGACGGCAAAGTGCTCCTTGAGCCGCCGCTCGGCGGCCGCCGCCTCGATGCCGTCGCGCGGCAAGGGGGTCAGCGCGGCGCGCACGTCCCGCCACAGCGGCTTCAGCGCGGGATCGTCGAACAGCGTGTCGGGCAGCACGATCTCGCGCGGATCGAGGCGGGCGATCTCGGCCAGCAGCGTCGCGTGCGGCGTCTCGCAGACAGTGAAGCGGCCGGTCGAGATGTCGACGGCGGCAAGCCCATAGGCCCATTCGCTGTCGGAGAGGCGGCGGCGGGCAAGCGCCACGAACAGGCTGGCGCGGGAGGGGTCGAGGAGGCGCTCCTCGGTGACGGTGCCGGGGGTGACGAGGCGCACCACGTCGCGCTTGACAACCGACTTGCCACCGCGGCGCTTGGCTTCGGCCGCGTCCTCGAGCTGCTCGCACACCGCGACGCGGTGGCCGGCGGCGATGAGGCGATGCAGATATTCGTCGGCCCGCTCCACCGGCACGCCGCACATGGGGATGTCGTCGCCCTGGTGCCTGCCGCGCTTGGTGAGCACGATGCCGAGCGTCCTCGAGGCGGCCTCGGCGTCGGCGAAGAACAGCTCGTAGAAGTCGCCCATCCGGTAGAACAAGAGGCAGTCCGGGTGCGCCGCCTTGATCTCCAAATATTGCGCCATCATGGGGCTTGGGCGGGCCGCCTCGGCCGGCACGGCAGCGGCGGGCAGGCCCGCGGCGGGTGCGGCCTCGGGAGGCGCGCCGTCGGAAGGAGGGTTGGCGAGGAGCGGCCGGTTCACGGCCGGACGCTAGAGCGCCGCCCCCCGGCTTTCAATCGCATCCACGCCCTAAGAGCCTGGTTTTGCGCATGATATTTGGGCAATTCCTTCTCCCCAGGACAAGGTGCCGACCCGAAGCCGTCGCCACAGCCCGTCTCGTCCATTTGCCAGTGCCGGGGGGCGGCGATTCGTGGCAGATTGCGGCCCGCGCGGCGCGTAAGGAATTTGCCATGCTGCTTCGTCGACTTTTCCAAAGCCTCGCCATCCTGGCCGCCACCACCACGGTCGCGGCCGCGGAATCGACCACCCGCGCCGACCTCTTCCTGCTGGCCGGCCTGAAAAAGCCGGCGCTCGTCGCCTCCCGCGTCAACTTCGTTGAAAGCACCGCCGGCTGCCCCGAGGACAGCGGCACGCTCGCCATGTCGGCCGGCGCCTTGGCGCTGCACCGCGCCGTGGCGGCCAACAACGCCCCGCTGCGCGAGGCGCGCTTCGAGCCCCTCGAGGACGACGCCTACGTCTATCGGCTCGGCAACGATGCCTGCCGGCTGGAGATGATCGTGCGGCTCAAGACGCCGCGCCAGGGCGTCTGGACGGCGCTGTTGTTGCCGAAGATCAGCCGACCGAGCCTGCCGGACGAGGAACGGAGCGCGCTGCAGGCGCAATTGATGGAACGCCTGCGCGAGCGCATCAGCGACGCCCAGCGCCTTCCGGCGGCGGATGGCGGCGCCGTGCAGGCGGCGCTGGACGCACGACTCGCCGCCAACGCGCTGCTCGACGGCGGCAGCATCGTCAGCGACGACGTGGCGTTCGAGGGCGTGCCGGCCGGCTGCATCGATCTCGTGGGAACCTATGTGACAGACCGGCAGGGCGTGACTTTCTCGTTCCTGGCCAACCTGCCAGGCGAGATCAACCGCTTCCTCATCGAGCGGGTCGACGTGAACGGCACCGGCCGGCAGCTCAAGCTGACGCGGCACGGCTGCCAGCTCGAGATCACGGTGACGCGATCGGCGCGGCAGGGGGGCTTGTGGCTGCCGGTCGCATTGGCGGCGCCGGACACGACCGAGGTGGCGCGTTCCAAGCAATGATCGCCGGCGGGCGTTGCTGAGAGGGCGGGATCATGCGCTATGATCGCGGCCCCGGCGCCGACTGACGAGGGCGGATCAAAAGACTGAACGAAAGACAGCAATGAACGAGAATCGCCCACCGCGCCACAATCGGCCGACCTTCACCGACCAGGAAGCGCTGCTGTTTCATTCGCAGGGACGGCCGGGCAAGCTCGAAATCGTGCCCACGAAACCGATGGCGACGCAGCGCGACCTGTCGCTCGCCTATTCGCCGGGCGTCGCCGTGCCGGTGCTAGCCATCGCCGCCGACCCGTCGCGCGCCTTCGACTACACGGTGCGCGGCAACCTGGTGGCGGTCGTGACCAACGGCACCGCCATCCTCGGGCTCGGTAATCTCGGCGCGCTGGCCTCAAAGCCGGTCATGGAAGGCAAGGCGGTGCTGTTCAAGCGCTTCGCCGACGTGGATTCCATCGATCTCGAAGTGTCGACCGAGGACCCCGACGAGGTCATCAATTGCGTGCGCTTTCTCGGCGCCTCGTTCGGCGGCATCAACCTCGAGGACATCAAGGCGCCGGAGTGCTTCATCATCGAGGAGCGGCTGCGCGAATTGATGGACATTCCCGTCTTCCACGACGACCAGCACGGCACCGCCATCATCGCGGCCGCCGGACTGATCAACGCGCTGCACCTCACTGGCCGCGACGTGAAGTCGACGCGCCTCGTCGTCAACGGCGCGGGCGCGGCCGGCATCGCCTGCACCGAGCTGCTCAAGGCCATGGGCTTTGCGCCCAACAACGTCATCCTGTGCGACACCAAGGGCGTCATCTACCAGGGCCGCACGGCGGGCATGAACCAGTGGAAATCGGCGCATGCGGCCAAGACCGAGACGCGCACGCTGGAGGAAGCCTTCAAGGGCGCCGACGCGGTGTTCGGACTGTCGGTGAAGGGAGCGTTCACGGCCGAGATGATCAAGTCCATGGCCAAGAACCCGATCGTGTTCGCCATGGCCAACCCCGATCCGGAAGTGACGCCCGAGGAAGTGCTGTCGCTGCGCGACGACGCCATCATCGCAACCGGCCGCTCCGACTACCCGAACCAGGTCAACAATGTCCTAGGCTTCCCGTACATTTTCCGCGGCGCGCTCGACGTGCGCGCCACCACCATCAACATGGAGATGAAGATCGCCGCCGCCGAGGCGCTCGCGGCGCTTGCCCGCGAGGACGTGCCGGACGAGGTGGCGGCCGCCTACAAGGGGGCACGGCCGCGCTTCGGCCGCGACTACATCATCCCGGTGCCGTTCGATCCCCGCCTCATCAACACGGTGCCGCCCGCCGTCGCCAAGGCGGCCATGGATACGGGCGTGGCGCGCCGCCCCATCGTCGACATGCGCGGCTATAGGCTCGAGCTGTCGGCGCGGCGCGATCCCATCGCCGGCACCTTGGCGCGCATCTTCGAGCGCGTGCGGCGCTATCCGAAGCGCGTCGTGTTCGCCGAGGGCGAGGAAGAGCAGGTGATGCGCGCCGCCATCTCGTTCGTCAACCAGGGCCTCGGCACCGCCGTGCTGGTCGGCCGCGAGGACCGCGTGCGCCACGCGGCCGAACAGGCTGGCATCGACCTCGAGGGTCGCGACGGCGTCGAGATCCACAACGCGGCGCTGTCGAAGCGCATCGGCCCCTACGCGCAATATCTTTATGACCGGCTGCAGCGAAAGGGCTTCCTGCTGCGCGACTGCCAGCGGCTCATCAACCAGGACCGCAACTCCTTCGCGGCCGCCATGGTGGCGCTCGGCGACGCCGACGCCGTGGTGACCGGCGTGACGCGCAACTATTCCATCGCGCTCGATGACGTGCGCCGCGTCATCGACCAGAAGCCGGGACACCGGGTCATCGGCGTGTCGCTGGTCTTGGCGCGCGAGCGCACCGTGCTGGTGGCCGACACCGCCATCACCGAGATGCCTGGCTCTATCGACATCGCCGAGATCGCCATCGAGGCGGCGGGCGTGGCGCGCCGCCTCGGCTACGAGCCGCGCGTGGCGCTGCTCGCCTTCTCGACCTTCGGGCAGCCCTACGGCGAACGCTCCGAGCGGGTCAAGGAAGCGGTGCGCATCCTCGACAGCCAGCACGTCGACTTCGAGTATGACGGCGAGATGGCGGCCGACGTGGCGCTCAACCGCGACGTGATGGCGCAATATCCCTTCTGCCGCCTGACGGGCCCCGCCAACGTGCTGATCATGCCGGCCTTCCACTCGGCGTCCATCTCCACCAAGATGCTGCAGGAATTGGGCGGCTCGACCGTCATCGGGCCGCTCATCGTCGGCCTCGACAAGCCGGTGCAGATCGTGCCGCTCGGCGCCACCGACGCCAACATCGTCAACATGGCGGCGCTGGCCGCCTTTAATCTTGGCGGGTGAACTTGGTTTTGCGGCAAGTGGCTGAGCGCCCCCCGGGCGCCATTGTCTTCGATATCGGCAACGTGCTCATCGACTGGGACCCGCGGCATCTCTACCGCCGCGTGTTCGCCGATGCCGGGCGGATGGAATGGTTCCTCGCCAATGTCTGCCACAACGACTGGAACCGCGAACAGGACCGCGGCCGGCCGTGGGCGGAAGCCGTCGCCGAGCGCATCGCGGCGCACCCGGATTGGGAGGCGGAAATTCGCGCCTTCGACGCGCGCTGGCACGAGATGGTCAAGGGCGAGATCGCCGCCAACGTGGCTCTCTTGCGGGCCTTGAAGGCCGCGGGCTGGCCGCTCTACTCGATCACCAATTTCTCGCGCGAGAAATTCGCCGAGTGCCTTGGCCGCTACGCCTTCATGGCGCTGTTCGACGGCATCGTCGTGTCGGCCCACGACGGGCTGATGAAGCCGGAGGCGGCGATCTATCGGCTCTTGCTCGACCGCTATGGTCTTGCGGCGGCCGACTGCCTGTTCATCGACGATTCGCTCGCCAATTGCCGCGGCGCGGAGGCGGTGGGCATGCGGGCCATCCACGCGCCGCCGGGAATCGACCTCGCCGCCGCGCTGGCGCGCTACAGCATGAACATCCCCGAAATTTAGGCGGCTGCGAGGCCGTCGAGAAATGTGCGAACGGTGGCGGCGAGGCGCTCCGCTTGCTGTGACAAGTCGGAGGCGGCGCGGCCGACCTCGTCGGATACACCGCGCGTGCGTTGCGACGCGGCGGTGACGCCGGTGATCAACTCGAGAACGTGGGTCGTGCCGGCCGCCGCGCCTTGGGCGTTGCCGCTGATGACGCGCGTCGCGTCGGACTGTTGGTGGATAACGTCACCGAGAGCGGCGCAAATCGCGTCCATTCGCAGGATGGTCGCGGCAACGTCGACGACGGCCTCGGAACCTTCCTGCGAGGTCCGCTGCAGGTCGGCGATCTGCCGCGTCACTTGTTCCGTCGCCTTGGCGGTCTGGGCCGCCAGGCTCTTGACCTCGGCAGCGACAACGGCGAAGCCGCGCCCCGTCTCGCCTGCGCGGGCGGCCTCGATGGTGGCATTGAGCGCCAGCAGGTTGGTCTGGCTGGCGATCTCATCGATCAGGTCGACCACCGCGCCAATAGAGCGACCGCATTCGACGACGCCTTCGATGGCGGTGCACGCGATCTTGGCGCGGCTGCCCGCCTCGCCCGCGATGGTCTTGGCGCCGGCAATCTGCTCCGTGATGGAGCGAATTGTGTTGGCAAGCTCCTCGGACGTCATGGCCACCGACATAGCTTCGGCGTTGGCCTGCTGGGTCGAAGCGGCCACCATTTGGGCGCGCTGCTCGCCGTCCGCCGCGGCCTTGCTCATCGTCTCGGCGCTGGCGGTAAGCGAGTGCGACGCACGGCCAAGCCCGCCGATAATCGCCTCCGCGTCGGCACGAAAGTGGGTGACGAGGCCTGCCACCTGACGATTGCGTTTCTCGGCGGCCGTCAGGTCAGACGAGCGCTGAAGCTCAAGTCGCTCGCGAGCCGCGATGTGCTCCTCGAACTGCTCGACGGCTGACGTCATCTCGCCAAGCTCGCCCGTCCGCGGCCAGCTCACCGTTTCGATATCGCTTTGGTTGCTGGCGAGCTGGCGCATGCCAGCCGCAATGGCCGCGAGCGGCCTGACGACTCGCTCCCGCATCATGAAAAGCCCGATCACCAGTGCGAGAAGCACGGCCGCGAGCGCCAGCGGGGTCACCCGCCATGCCATGTCGGAGCCGAGCGCCAGCCGGCGGCGGGCGTCGTCCGCAATGGCTTCGATTCCCGACCCCAGCACGACGATGGCTGCGTCCAGAAGACGCGTATCCGCGTCGAGCGCCCTATCCGCCAGCTCGAGCGCCGTCGTTTGGGAGAAGCTCCTGACGGCTGCAACGATCTTCTCGGCGACCTCCTCGACGCGGCGGCGGGCGGCGCGAACGTCCTGAACCGATTGCGGCGAGACCAGGCGCTCGTCGCCTGCCAGTATCCCAATCTTGCGATCGATCTCACCGCGGACCGTCGCAATCACCTCGACGTAGCCGTTGACTCGGGTTTGCTCCAGCTCGCCGGGCAAGCGGGCGATCAAGCCATGCTCCCTTGCAATGTATGTGCGCAGGTCGGCCAAATGACGCAGCGCGACGACGGCCTTTTCGACGTTGGCGGACGCCAAGTCGACCAACCTCACGAGCGTAAAGGCGAGAAAGATTGCGAGGGCGAGCGCAGGGAATGCCGCTGCTGCGATGGCCAGGAACGTTCTCGAGGCGAGCGAGCTCATCGGCGGCCGTCGTGGCACTATTCGCGGCCGACCGCCGCGGCTGTTTCGAAGACGCGCCGCACATGTGCGGGAGCGTCCTTACGAATGGCGAGATAGAGTTGGAGAGGCAGGCGCACCTCGCTCTCAACGACCTTCAGGCGACCTCTCTCCGGCACATCGTGAGCGGTCGAAATATAACTGATCGCCCCGGGCACCTGGGACACGATGGTGGCGGTCTGATTGGTGTTTTGCACAGCGCGAAGATCCGCCGAATACGTAATGCCGAGCGCGTCGCGGATCAGGTGATGGGGAGAGCTCGTCGGTTCGCCGATGACGAGAACGGGCTGGTTGGGACCGCCAATCTCGGACCAGTTCGTGACCTGTCCCGAAAACAGCCGGGCCAGCTCAGCCTTCGAAAGCTGCTGGACCGGATTGCTCGGATTGACGATGAACTGGATGTAGGCGTCGCCGACATGCGCGCCCTCGTAGTTCGCGACTTCAATGGCGCCGGGCTCTTTCTTGTTCAGATTGGCGGCAGCACTCGCCAACGGCTCGGCCAACATCGCCACGTCAGCCTTGCCGGCGACAAGATCGGCCAGCCCGCGCGATGTGCTGCTCGGAAGAATAGTGATTGTGACGCCGGAAATCTTCTCGATCTTCGCCGCATGCGGCTTCATCAGTCCGAAGGTCACAGTCGTGGCGCCGTGCACCCTTACGTTGCCGGTCTGCGCCTTCGCGCAAAGCGGAAGGGCGAGAAGGACGGCGGACAGAAATATAGTTCCGGACCTGAAATGTCCCATCTCGGTTCTCGCGATGGCTGAGTGCTGAAGAACAGAATAGTAATGAACGGTTAACGCCCGGTATCATTGGGCGGACTTGACGGCGAGCTCAGATCCAAGCTCAGCGAAACACAAAAGCCCGGCGCAGCAGGAAGATGGCGAGGAAAACGGCAGGAACCGCCACTGCTTTGGCGACGAGCGGCGAGGCGGCTAACGTCGCGGTGAGGAAATAGACAATCAGCGCGGTGAGCCCGAGGCCGAGGCCGCCGGTGGCCGCGAAGGCCGTGAAGGTGGCGGCATGGCGGCGACGGCCGGTGCGATCCGGGAACACGAAGGCGGACGACAGGCAATAGTGCACGAGGAGGCCAAGGGCATAGCCGACGACACTGGCGAGCGTGGCCGACATCACCTTGCCGGCGAGATTGAGGTAGAGGCCGGCATCGGCGCCAAGCGCCACGGCGCTCACCAGCACGTAACGGCCGAACGGCCCGGCAAGATCGGCAAGCCGGGCGACGGAGGCCGCGGCGGTGCCCTCCGGCTGCGGCCGCTCGACGATCATGCCGCCTCGCCGACGCGGCGCGGCACGGCGCGCACGCTCGCAAGCGCGGCCCCAGTGCCGGATTGGCCGGCTTCGTGATACTCGGCGTCCTCGTTGACGGACCAGATGTCGTAGTGCGGCGCACCCGCCAGGATGTTCTTGACCGTCAGCATGGCGGTCATCATGGCGTGATCCTGGTTGTTATATTTGTGCATGCCGTTGCGGCCTACGAGATGCAGCGTCGGATAGCGGGCAGCGAGCTCGCGGCGGATCAGCTCGACGCGCTCGCGATAGCCCTCGTCGTAGACGGGATAGGCCTTCTTCTGGCGCACCACGCAGCCGTCGGTCACGTCGACAGGTTGCGCAAGACCGATGAGCGCCAGTTCCCGCTTGGCGAGCTCGATGAGCTCGGCGTCGGGAGACGCCCACAAGCCATCGCCCTCGAAGCAGAAATATTCGAGGCCGAGACAGGTGGCGTCCGGCGTCGGGATCATCTCGGGCGACCAGGAGCGGAAGTTCTGGACGCGGCCCACCTTCACGCTCGGCTCGTGGACGTAGATCCAGTTGTCCGGGAAGAGGTCGGGCTTGTCGATCATCAGCGCCACGGTGAGGAAGTCGCGGTAGCGCAGGCCCGCCGCCGCCGCCTTGCAGGTGGGGCTCGCGTCAAGGGCGCCGACCAGCTCGCGGATGGGCGCCGAGGAGAGCACGTGGCGGGCCGAGAAGGTGCTGACCTTGCCGTCGGCGGCGCGCGCCGTGATGGTCCAGCGGCCGCTCGCCTCGTCCCAGGCGAGGCGGTCGAGAGCGTGGCCCATATGGATGACGCCGCCGCGCTCGCGCACGTGGCGGGCAGCCGCGTCCCACATCATGCCGGGGCCCTTGCGCGGATATTCGAAGGATTCGATCAGCGTCTTGATGACCGGGCCGCCGTCGCCCGCACGCTTGCCGGCGGCCTGCGGCGCCATGGAGCGGCGCAGCGCGTTGGCCATGGCGCTCATCAGGTCGAGCCCCTTGATGCGCTGCGCAGCCCAGTCGGCGGAGATCTCGTCGCACGACATGCCCCACACCTTCTCGGTGTAGGTCTTGAAGAAGATGGAGAACAGGCGCTCGCCGAACTGGTTGGCGACCCATTCGTGGAAGGTCTCGGGATTGTCGTGCGGAAAAGCCTGGCGATAGAGATAGGAGAGCACGCACAGGCCGCTCTCGATGTAGCCCAGGTTGTTCAACGCCTCGAAGGCTTTCAGCGGATAGGCGAAGAACTTGCCCTTGTAGTAGATGCGCGACAGGCGCGGCCGCTCGATGAAATCCTGCGGCAGGATCTCCTTCCACAAATCCACGACCTCGCGGGACTTCGAGAAGAAGCGATGGCCGCCGATGTCGAACAGGAAGCCCTTGTAGTCGACGGTGCGGCTGATGCCGCCGACATAGCGGGGGTCCATCTCGATGATCGTGGCGGGGACGCCCTCCTTGCCCAGGAGATAGGCAGCGGTCAGCCCGGCCGGGCCGGCGCCAATGATGAAAACATCGTTGCTGTTTGCCAAGACGCGTCCCGCTGGTGGCGGCTTGCGGGCGCTCCGCAGCCGGCGGGGACGGTAGGCGGCGAACCTTAATATCCGCTTGAAGCGACGGGGCCGGTCAGAACAGCGCCTCGCCGGCCAAGAGACCGAGAACGACGAACGCCACAAAGACGGGAAGGCACAGGAAGAACAGGACTTTGGCGGGCCGCCCGGCCGTCGGCGCGAGACCCGAGAAGCCGAGCGCCCCGGCCAGGATGGCGACGACGAAGACGGCAAGCGCCCACTTGAACATGCTGCTGCTCCCAGCACCCGGCTTTTTCGGTCAACAGCCCGGAGCGGCGGCGGTTCCGCGGCTGCCGGCCGGCGCGACGCGGTCGCCGGCCGACGGCCGCCAGGCGGACATGGGAATTGGTGGCGGGATTGGTGGCGGGATTGGCGGCGCGCCGTAACCGTGCTATTTGCAAATGAGTTGCAAGTGCATGTGAACCAGCGGGAGACGGCGATGCGTTTGACGAGACGGGCGGCGGCAGCCGCAGCGGCCGGGCTTGTGGCCGCAGCCGCGCTGGCGACCTCAGCCGCGCGGGCGGAGGGAGACCTGTCGCGCCAGGACCCCATCGAGGTGAGGATCGACCTCGGCAAGCCGGGCCAGCATGTGTTCAGCCCGGCGCAGATCACGCTGGAGACCGGCAAGCTCTACAAGCTCGTCCTCAACAATCCGAGCAACGATCCGCACTACTTCACGTCGCACGACTTCACGCAGCGCATCTTCACCCGCAAGGTGCAGGTGGTGCAGAGCCGCGACGGCAAGTCGACGACCTTGGCTGAGTTCAAGGGCGCCATTCGCGAGATCGAGGTCTATCCGGGACAGACGGCGGAGTGGTGGCTGGTGCCGATCGCCACCGGGCGCATCACCGATCTCAGATGCGGCATCGTCGGCAGTGACGGCAAGAGCCACGCCGATCACGGCATGGTGGGCGAGATCGTCATCAAGTAGGTCGTCACATCTGGCGCAGGATCTCGTCCAAGCAGTCTGCAACTTTTCGGGACCATGTTTTTTGGCGCATGATCTTATCCGAAAAGTCTGCAACTTTTCTGGATCATGCTTTTTACGGCGCATGATCTTGTCCGAAAAGTCTGCAACTTTTCGGGACCATGCGCTCACGCCACGATGGTGAGGCGCTTGGCGGCGCGAGTCAGGCCGGTATAGAGCCAGCGGCTGCGATGCTCGCGGAAGGCGTAGCTCTCGTCGAACAGCACCACCTCGTCCCATTGCGAGCCCTGCGCCTTGTGGACGGTGAGCGCATAGCCGTAGTCGAACTCGTCGGAGTGGCGGCGAATGTCATAAGGAAGCTTCTCTTCCCTGCCCTCGAAGAATTCGCGCAGCACCGCCACCTTGATGCCGCGCTTGACGATCTCGTCCTCGGGTTTCACCTCCATCTTGATGAAGCCCTTGGCCTCGCCGGTCAGCGCGGCGACCGTCCAGGTGCTGCCGTTGAGCAGTCCCTTGGTCTTGTCGTTCCTGAGGCAGACGATCTTCTCGCCGGCGGCCGGCAGCGGATCGCGAAATCCCAGGAGCTCGCGCATGCGCGTGTTGTATTGGCGGCGCGTGCGATTGAGGCCGACGAGGACCTGATCGGCCCGCAGCACGGCGGCCGCGTCGATGTCACCCTTGCCAATGACTGCGCTCTCGCCAAATCGGCCGCGGCTCAGCCTGCCGCCCTCGCGCACGATCATCGACAGATGCACGATGGGATCGTCCTGCGCCTGGCGATGCACCTCCGTCAGCATGGCGTCGGGCTCGGCTTCGGTGAAGAAGCCGCCGCCCTTGACGGGCGGCAGCTGCGCCGGGTCGCCGAGCACCAGCACGGGGGCGCCGAACGACAGGAGGTCGCGGCCGAGCTCCTCGTCGACCATCGAGCATTCGTCGATGACGATCAGCGCCGCCTTGGAGGCGGGCCCGGAGCGGTTGAGCACGAAGCGCGGGGCCTCCTCGTCGGAGCCGCGCGAGCGGTAGATCAGGCTGTGGATGGTCGAGGCCTCGGGACAGCCGCGCGAGCGCATGACCATGGCGGCCTTGCCGGTGAAGGCCGCGAAGGCGACCTCGCCGTCGACGGATTCCGCCACATGCCGCGCCAAGGTCGTCTTGCCGGTGCCGGCATAGCCGAAGAGACGGAAGACCTGCGGGCGGCCGGCCTTCAGCCAGCGCGCCACACTCTTCAGCGCCCCGTCCTGTTGTGGCGACCAATCCATGGAGTTATTTCGTGCGACCGCGGCGAGAAGCGGATCGCGCCTTTGTTGCAACTTCGCGATGGCGGCGCAACCAACCGCCTTCGCAAGCTACGGCATTGCCGCAGGACGACGATCGCTGCTGCAGCGCCGCCGCGCAAGCGCCGCGGACGGCGTCGCGCAAAGCAGCGGCGCACAAGACGGCCCGCGCTAAAGATAAGCGATCATGCGGCCAGCCAGCAGCACCATGACCCAGGCGACGAGCGACACGAGGCCGTAGATGCGGGCGCTGTCCGGCAGGACGCCGCCGCCCAGCCAGCCATATCGTGCATGGAAGAGCGCGATGTTGGCGAGGCCAAGAGCGATGAACGCCATCTTGACGTAGAAGGCCGGATTGACGCCAAGGCTCTTGGCCTCCACCGCAAGCAGCACGATGCCGGTCGGAGTCTGGATGGCGAGGCCAAGGGCCGCCAGCGGTAGCGCGGCCCGCCCGACCACCGGGGCGGCGGCGGCATTGCCGATGAGCTTGATGTCGAAGACGGCGATGGAGCCGACGACGAGGGCGGCGCCGAGGACATGCAGCACGTTGGCGATGGTGAAGAACCAGGCCGAGTGGCGGGCCGTGTGGCCGAGCCAGGAGGCCTCGAGCGCCGCCAACAGATCGAGATACAAATCGCCCCCCGTCCGAGCCGGTGTGACGCTGCGCTAGAGCGTGATGCGATCAAGTGCAATCGCATCGCGCTCTAGAGTCCTGATTGTGTGCATGATCTTATCCGAAAACCGCGCACACTTTTCGGGATCATGCATTATCGCAGCTCGTAGGTCTTGCCGGCGACGACGATGCGCTCGGCCCGCATCTCGTTCGGCGCCTTGGTCGACGGATAGCCTTCGACGGAAACCTGCGTGCCCACCTTGATGAGCTCGGGCGAGAGGCCGCGCGCCTCCATGCGGAAGGGCGGCGCCAGCACCGCCTCCCAGGTGGCGCCGGCATGCTTCACGTCGAGGTGGACGTGCGGATTCGTCCAATCGAGCTTCTCGACCGGCGACGAGATGGTGAACTTCTTGGAGGCGTCGTAGCTGCCCCAGCCGTGATGCGCGAGGGCGCCGCCGCCAATAAGCGCCAGCGCCACGGAAGATGCAATGATGGCCCGCATGATTTTACCCGTTCGAGCCGCCCAGCCGTCAGACAATGGTGAGGCCGGCGGCACGAACTTGCAAGCGGCTGATTGAGCGCAAGCCGATCTCTGATTTGACGCATGATCTTGTCCGAAAACCGCTCACACTTTTTCGGAACTATGCGCTGGCTGCGGCCGCGCCACGCCTTGTCAAAGCGGCGAATCTGCCGCACGTTCGGGCATGCGCCGCGTCATCCTGGCCGTTCTCGCGAGCACGACATTGATGGCGCCGCCGGCGGCCGCCCAACAGAACGCGCGCGAGGAAGCGGCGCGGCGCGAGCAGGCGCTGGCAACGCTGCCGAAGGACGCAGCGCGGCGCATCTTCGGGGTGGTCAAGACACCGGCGCCGGGCGGGCCGGACGTCATCGGCTTCTACGCCAAGGGCTGCTACACGGGGGGCGTGCAGCTGCCGGCCGAGGGCGACACCTGGCAAATCATGCGCCCGTCGCGCAACCGCGCCTGGGGTCACCCGGCGCTCATCGCCTTCCTGCAGCGCTTCAGCAAGAAGGCGGCCGACGCCACGGGCTGGCCGGGCCTGCTCATCGGCGACATGTCGCAGCCGCGCGGCGGCCCGATGCTGACCGGGCACGCCTCGCACCAGGTTGGCATCGAGGTCGACGTGTGGCTCAGGCCGGCGCCCAACCGACGCTATTCGAGCGAGGAGCGCGAGGAGATCCTGTCCTTGAATCTCGTCCGCGCCGACAAGCGCGACATCGACCCGGAGGCCTATACGCGCCAGCATCTGGCGCTGCTGAAGGCCGCCGCGAGCCAGCCGGAAGTGGCGCGCATCTTCGTCAATGCGGCCATCAAGAAGGCGCTCTGCCGCGACGCCGGCTCCGACCGCGCCTGGCTCAGCAAGGTCCGGCCGGCCGGCGGCCACAACTACCACTTCCACATCCGCATGGCCTGCCCGAAGGGCGAAAGCCGCTGCGAGAGCCAGTCGGCGCCTCCCGGCGGCGACGGCTGCGGCAAGGAGCTCGACTACTGGTTCACCGACAAGGTGCTGAACCCGAAGCCGGGCAAGCCCGGCCGCCCGATGTCGATCGCCGCCATGCCGGCCGCCTGCCAGGCGCTGGTGGGCAACGGGCCGCAATCGAAGGCCAAATAGTCTGCTGCATTTTGACCGAGCGTCCTTCGAGGCTCGCGCGCCCACGCGCGCGAGCGCCTCAGGATGAGGAGATCTCGGATGGCACCGGACCCCTCACGCTGAGGAACGAGCGCGAAGGCGCGAGCCTCGAAGCACGCACAGCGCTCATCCATCTTCCGATTCTCAATGCGCCTGCTTGCCGGCGACGCGGTCGGTGAAGGCCAGGATGAGGCCGGACACCACGAACACCATGTGGATGCCGACATACCAGGCGAGGTCGCGGTCGCTGATCTGGCCCACATTCATGAAGGCCCGCAGCAGCTGCACCGCCGAGATGGCGACGATGGACGACATCAATTTCAGCTTCAGCCCGCTGAAGTCGATGCGGCCCATCCATTCCGGCCAGTCCGTGTGCTCGGACTCGTCGATGCGCGAGACAAAGTTCTCGTAGCCCGAGAAGACGACGATGACGATGAGCGAGCCGGTCAGCGTCAGGTCGATGAGGCTCAGCACGTCGAGGATGGTGCTGGAGCCCTCCGCCCGCAGCGCGCGCTGGAAGAGATGGATGAGCTCCTGCCCGCCTTTGAAGAGCAGCACAACCAGCGCAAGGACCAGGAACACATAGAAGGGGGCGAGCAGCCAGCGGCTGCGAAACAGAAAGCCCTCCAGAATTTTCTCGACCCTCTTCATGTCGTTCCCCGTGCGCCGCTCGATGCCCGTTTCCCGCTCATGATCCCAATCACGGCCGCGCGCAACAAGGCTGACAAGGAAACCGGCGCCGCAAGGCGCCGGCTGTCACGCGAGAAGCCCCGCATGTCGCTGAGGAGGTCCGGGCCGCTACGCCGCGACGCCGGTGCCGATGGGACAAGCAACGCCGGTGCCGCCGAGGCCGCAATAGCCGGCCGGGTTCTTGGCAAGGTATTGCTGGTGATAATCCTCGGCGAAGTAGAATTCCGGGGCCGGGGCGATCTCGGTGGTGATCGGGCCGAAGCCGCGCTTCTTCAGCACCGCCTCGTAGGCGGCTTTCGAGGCAAGGATGGCCTGCTTCTGCGCCTCGCCCTCGTAGTAGATGGCGGAGCGATACTGGGTGCCGACATCGTTGCCCTGGCGCATGCCTTGGGTTGGGTCGTGGCTCTCCCAGAAGGTCTTGAGCAGCGTCTCGAACGACACGCGCTTGGGGTCGAAGACGACGAGCACCGTCTCGGCATGGCCGGTCAGCCCGGAGCATGCCTCCTCGTAGGTGGGGTTCGGCGTGAGACCGCCCGAATAGCCGACGGCCGTGACGTGAACCCCCGGCAATTGCCAGAACACGCGCTCCGCCCCCCAGAAGCAGCCAAGCCCGAACTGCACCTTCTCGGTGCCCTCCGGATAGGGCCCCTTGAGCGGCTGGCCGTTGACGAAATGCGTCTTCGCCGTCGGGATGGCGGTCGGCCGTCCCGGCAGGGCCTCGCCGGCCTTGGGCAGCGCCTTGGCCTTCTTGAACAGGAACATGGCTCGCTCCTCGCTGATCTGTCTTGCCGATACCGTGTCTCTATATAGTCGTTGCGACACTGCGCCGGGAGAGCCGGCCTTTTCAAGGGCGATCACGGCTCGGCGAGCCTGGGATGCCCCTTGTCGGATTAGCGCCCGGCCAGGAAGGCGGTGTCCTGCCGGGCCGGACGCCGGCCCAAGAGCAGGAGCAGGAACCCGAACCCCATGCCGACCAGGAACGTGGGGGTGGCCAACAGCGAAGTCAGGAGCGGGCTCCACAAGAGCGGATGGACGTTGCGCACGGCCGGCTCGAGCAGGGGAAAAAGCTTCGGGAACGCCTTGGCGGCCACGTCGGCGAGCGCCACCGGCGCCCAGGCGCCGTTGGCAATGGCACGCGTGCCGTCGATCACGAGGGCGACGAAGCCGCCGGCGACGCACAGGAATCCGATGAGGCGGGCGAGAAAGCGCATGGGGACTGCCGAACCGCGCCGAGGATTAGTCCGGCGGCGGGCCGCCGGCAAGGCCGCCGTTGTGTCTCTCTCCCGATG
This sequence comes from uncultured Alphaproteobacteria bacterium, assembly GCA_963812775.1. Lineage (GTDB taxonomy): Bacteria > Pseudomonadota > Alphaproteobacteria > Rhizobiales > Beijerinckiaceae > CAWEWH01. The sequence continues at coordinate 835,963 of CAWEWH010000005.1, read as the reverse complement.
GCGTCACGGGATGACGCGCCGCTCGGCGGCGATCTCGAGGGCGCCCTCGATCATCGCCTGCGTGATCATCGGCACGAAGTCGCGCCTGTTGCCGGCGCGAAACTCTTCGAGATAGCCGGACAGCGTATGGCCGTCCGACCACCAGGCCAGGGCGGCGAGGTGGCAGAGCTGTGGCACGCTGCGCGCGGCGGGGCGCGTCGACCTGAAGTCCTCGATGAAGCTGTCGATCGAGGCCGCCTTGAGCTCAAGCATGATGTCGCGCATCAGCGCCTCGAAGGCGGGTGGCAGCAGCGCCTCGTTCTCGACCTTGGCGGATTTCTGGAACCATTTGATCGACACGAAAACGCCCGGCTTGTCGCCGGCAATCCGGTTCACGATCTTGGCGAACGCCAGATGCCCCAGCGCGCAATCGAAACCAAGCCAAAGATGCCCCGGCGGGCGACGCAGGAAGGGTTCGGCCTGGATGACGAAACAATTCTCCTCCACCTGCCAATAGCTGAATTCGCGGTCGCTCTTCCACGTGCCGCCAAGGCGCTCGATGATGCTGCGGACTGTTTCAACGTGGGTCATGGACAACGCGCCATTGAACGGGGACGGGAAACCATATATCGGCAAATCAAGCATCCGAAGGGGCGGACTGTCTGAGGGCGCGCAGCTCGCCGCGGGCGGGCGTCCTTAATACGGATGCGTGCGCCGTCATGGCGATGGAGAGGTGGCCGAGTGGTTGAAGGCGCACGCCTGGAACGCGTGTATACGGGAAACCGTATCGAGGGTTCGAATCCCTCTCTCTCCGCCAACCGCCACGACACCATCTGGTCTTCACGGCAGAGGGACCAGTCCAACTGGCCAGATCAGCGGCCCTTTTTCGAAGTTCCCTGGTACCAGCTCGCCAAGTGGGACCCTCAAAAGCGTTCTCTTCAGCACGGGTTCTCCGGCGCTGTGGACTAAGCGCAATTGGTACGCCCGTCGAAAGGCGAGCAACATGATGACCTTCGATAGCCGTCAGAACGTGAATTTGCGATGTAATTCTCGCACGGGCGAATCGTGGACACGCTCACGTCCGAACGTGGATCGCCGAAGCAATGCCAAAAATATCGAAGGCCAAGGGGCCAAGAGCCAACAACCTGACCGCCCCGGCGGCAACTCACGATCCCTCATGGCTATATGACAATCCGGGAGGCGCAGCGCCCGGCGCCCCGATCGTTACGCGGCCAGGCCGCCTACCTTTCAGTGACTTGGCATGGGAGGATTTTGAGCGTCTGTGCCTTCGCATCTCACAGCGTCGCGGGCTAGCAGAATCAGTCTGGGCCTACGGCAAATCTGGACACGCACAATATGGAATCGATGTCCTCGTGCGGTTCGATGATGGCACATACGAAGTTTGGCAAAGCAAACGCGCCAAGTCCTTCTCGAAACAAAATGTACGAGATGCGGTCAACATTTTTCTGCGTCATAAGTGGGCATCAAAGGCCAAGCGCTTTGTTTTGGCTGTTGCCTGTGATTTCTCGTCCCCACTAGCGGTTGATGAGATAGAGAGACTTCGCTGTTGAACTGAAATCGAAGAACATCGATTTCGAGCCTCTTGGCGGCACAGAACTAGACTTAATTTTTGAGAACCGAACCTGAATTGGTCGACGATTTTTTTGGCCGCCCTTGGGTAGACGCCATATGCGCGCCAGAGGCCAAGCTACGCTTAGGTGAGCGACTTTCGCGCTTCGATGTTGTCACGCTACGGAAGCGGCTCAAGGACTGCTACCGCTCCTGGATTTCGGCAGTCGACCCCGGGTTGCTCATTTCAGGACACGATGAGCATGGCCGGGCGCGCGCGAGCATTCCCATTAGTGATCGGTACGTCAAACCGGACGTGCTTATAAGAACACCGCTCCCGATCGACCCGCCGTCCAATCGGGAAATGGATGGCGATAGGGAATTGAAGTCGGGGCAAGCGGCAACGGGTTCCAGAACAGTTGAGCCCTCGCCTACAGCGCGATCGCCCGTGCGCGAGAGCAGGGTACCCGTTGATGACTATCTTGCATCGAGATCACAGGTCCTGGTCGTTGGTGAGGCGGGCTCGGGTAAGAGTTCGCTTTTGCGCTTCCTCGCTTTAGACATGCTAGCGGACACCCCGTCGCTCAAGACTACTCGCGGCCGGTTTCGGGGCGCTTTGCCCGTGTGGGTTTCGTTTGCTCTTTGGGCCCGCATGGCTAGTGAACAACAGTTGCCTCCGCCGATTGAGCATGTAGTGGCGGAGTTCTTTCGCGCTCAAGGCGAAGAGTTGTTAGCGAACGACATGCGACGGGCTACAATTACCGGCCGAGTTGCCCTTCTCGTTGACGGGCTTGATGAGGCGCCTGACGCGACCGGAGCCCTAACCCTCCTATCCCTTCTCACGGCCTTCGCGCAGCGCCATGGAATCCTGGTAGTGGCGACGTTGCGGCCTCACGGGGTCGGCAATCTAAGCGGAACTGCCGACAGCTGGGACCGCACTGAGCTCGCACCACTCTCCGACGAACAACGGCGGAATTTGACGAATGTCTGGTTCCGAGTTCTGGAGAACCTCGAAGCAGAACCGACTGCACCACGGCGCGAAGTTGAGGCGCGTGCCAAGCGGAAGGCTAACGTCTTCATAACGGCCATCCAAAAGAACGTTGGTATTACTCGGCTAACACAAACACCTCTCTTCCTCTTGTCCTTGATGAACTTGCATCGGCACGGCCATGACCTCCCTCGGAGCCGATTTGCAGCTAGCCGTGAAATCATCGACCAGCTTTTAGAACACCAGCCGCGGCGTCGCGACGCGGAAGCGCTTGCCACGACTGCACCTGATGCGAGGCGGCGACTCAGAGATCGGATTCTCGCTGACCTCGCCTTTGCACTCCATGTTGGAGAATTGCGAGGTCCGGTACCAGATGCAGCACCAGAAGAGGAAGCATTGCAGCGTGCCGCCAGCCTCATCTTAGAGAGACAGGGCCACAGAGACGTGGACGCTGCAGAAGAAACCGCAAGGGCGATACTTTCTTTCACAGAAGATCGAGCCGGCCTGCTGGTAAAGAAAGCGCTGTTTCTTGAGATGGCTCAGCGATGGCTTGGCATTGCCCAGTGGGCTGAACTGATCGCAGGCTGGGCATCTGCCAGACACAATCCACCACCAGCTAGGCAGGCTTCGTAAGGGGTCGAGTGGGGGCCGGCTTGCCTACAGCGGCGGCGGCGAGGCACGCGCCGCGAGAGCCGGTAGGCATCATCATCAGAAGTGTGTGACGATTTCTGAGCGCCACAATCCCGTCCCTCCTTCACCGATCGATCAAGGGTCTAGGCCCGCTGGCGAACCGATGAAGGCCCCTGCAAGGATCTTGTCACGCGGCGATTGAATTCATCGACACGAAGGCGAACTCTGTCTGGTATGAGCCCTTTTTTTTGGCGATAGCGGACATTGAGGAGGTGGGCGCCTTATCGTCAGCGTGAGGCAACCTGCCCGGCGGAGCAATTGCAAGGATTGCGGTGAAGCTGCCGAAGGTCGGAGAGGCAAAATTTATCGCTTCGAACGCGTGATCAGCTTGAGGGTAGCGTCGATGCTGCGACGGCCGACAAGCTGATCGAAATCGCGGGCAGATTTCATGTGCATCGTACGTTGGAAGCCCGTTCGGCGATCGTGACGACGGTTTCTGACGAGCCACGCCGTCCGACGATGGAATCACGGTTTCGGCTCAAAGCTTCGCGCCCAAGGTACGTGATAGCGGACTCGCCCCCTCAATGTGCATTGAACGCACAATGGACGTTGCTTGTGGAGCCACCCGCGCGTGCGGAGCGTCAATTGCGCGGCCGGCTGAAGGCGCTGGGCGAGCAGATCGACGGCAGGAGCCGTAACAAGCGGGCCGTGCGGGCCGACAGGCGGCCCGTGGCGGGCACGAGGCTGATCCGGGAGTGGAAGGGCGTCGAGCACACGGGTCACCGTCCGTGAGGCCGACTACGAATACCAGGACCGTCCTATAGATCCTTGTCGTCCATCGCCACACTGGAACGGATGGCTTTTCTTCGGGCTCAAGAACCAACGTGGGCGGCCATGAACGTCGCAGGCCGCTCCAAGATCCCAGCCGTCCGGAAAGTCCGATGCCCCGTCTACACGCGTAAGTCGAGCGAAGAAGGCCTCGAGCAGGAGTTCAACAGCCTTGGATCGCACACCGCCGCGTCCTTAGCAGACGCCGCCATATATTGCGTAGGAAGTTCGACGCGCTTCTTGTGCGGCGCGTCGGGGTGCCATCCGAGGATGGCGAGCATCACAAAGAAGCCGAAGACATAGGCCACTGCAACGGGCCATCCGTGGCGGAGCCAGCGGACGACCGATCTTGCCTCTGGATACATGTTGGAAATCGCAACGCCCGCCGACGAGCCGAACCAGATCATGGAGCCACCGAATCCGACCGTGTACGCGAGTAAGCCCCAGTCATAGCCGCCTTGCTTGAGTGCGAGCGCGGTGAGCGGGATATTGTCGAACACCGACGACAGGAAGCCCAGGCCCAGCGCCGTCTGCCATGAGGCGAGTGGCAATTCCTCTACCGGCATGAACGAGGCGTTGGTGACAAGCGCCAAGAGAAAGATCGTGCCTTTGAACGTTTCGGGCATGATTTTCCAGTCAGGCCGCCGCAACGGCGCTGTCGCCAGAATAACGGTCCAAACTGCAAGTCCGATTACCGGTACAACGTCCAGCACAGCAGGGAATTTCAGGTTGGCGATAACGTTCGCCGTGATGGCGATGATCAGGATCGCCGCCACAATCCCAACGTAAGTCCATTCGATCTGCAGGCCGCGCGTTGCGTCCTTCACCACCGGCGAATAACGGTGCTGCTGGATTGAGGCGGGAATCCCGTAGATCAGGAAGCCCGCGATGGCGGCGATGTAGGCTTCTATGACCCGCAGCGGACTGACCCCGTCGATCCACATCATGGTCGTAGTGGTGTCCCCAACGACGCTACCAGAGCCACCGGCGTTGGACGCTGCGACGATGGCGGCCAGGTAGCCGATATGAACCTTACCTTTGAACACATGGCGCGCCATCGTACCGCCTATGAGAGCGGCTGCGATGTTGTCGAGGAAGCCCGATAGCACGAACACAATGGCGAGGAGCGCAAGGCCGCCGCCCCAGCCGTTTGGCAGGAAGGCTGGCATTTCGTCAGGGATGCGGCTGTTTTCGAAGTGCCGAGACAGGGTCGCAAAGCCCATCAGCAACAGGAACAGGTTGGCGAGGGTTACGGAACTCGTGGTGCAGTTGCAGTACAAGACCGCTCAAGCCCTCGCCCTGCCTGAACCCGGTGAAGAGCAACTTGTAGACTGTGACAACCGCGAGGCCGGTCAGTGCGACCTGCAACGTCTTGTGGTGGAAGATGGCGACGCCGACCAGCGTCAGGCCGAACAAGATGAAGTCAACCGGGATGCCGAACACAAACACCGGCTGCGCCGCATAAGTGCCCGTCGCGGATGCCGCAGCGGCCGGTGAGGCGAAAAACGCCAGCACAGTGACCGCGGCAATCAGAAGCACGTCGCCGCTGACGGCCTTAACGTGCAGGAGATGCAGTGGTGTGGGGAAGGACCGCTCGGCAGGGAATTGAGCCCGGGGCAGGTCAGCTGACAGTCGATGATCCATGAGGCGCACGCCTTCCGCGTGGCGGCCCGACCATCGCTTGACCTGTCACTGCAAATTGCAGCGAGCACCCAAAAGCAGTTCTACACAGCAACAACTAGAAGGCAATTTGATTCAAAGATGTGCCTGAGCCCGCAATGTCCAAACGGGTCAAAAGCTGAAGGGGCTCAAGGCGAGCATTTCAAGTCCGCTTCGTGTCAAAGGCGGACGTGAACTCGCGCTGATCGAGTCGCTAGTGAAGGGCGCCCTTCAGTCACGCCCATCGGCGGAGCCCACGCGAACTGCAGGTCCGTTAGCTGCTTGCCGCTGGCGAGACCAACAAGGCCATCGTTGTCGAAGTCGAATACCGCGGCTGGACCCATGACGACCTGTTGCGCCATCCATCGTTCAAGGGCTGCGCGAGGACAAATAGGCCGCCCGATATTGACCGCTTCGTCTTTCCAGCCATGCTGCGCATGCCGATTGCGATGACCTGGGGCGGGCAATGATCAACATTCAGGAACGGCTCCTCGAGCGCAAGATGACCGAGATCGAGCAGGCCCGACCCTGGAGCCCTCGCGTGATCTCGAAATTTGAGACGCTCATTAGGAGCGGCGACGATCTATCGCTTTATCGTGTCAATCCCTTGGCGTTTGCACGGGACCGCGGCATATCCGAGGCAGAAAGCATTGACCTTTTTCTCTATGCGACGCGAAGCGGGCTGTTCGCAATGAGTTGGGATGTGGTTTGCCCGCAATCTGGCATGGTGCTCGATAGTTTCGGCGCTTTGCGCACGCTGAAGACCCACTACGTTTGCGGCTTGTGCGACGTCACGGGCGACACCGACCTCGACGACTTCATTGAGGTCACCTTCACGGTGTCGCCGCAACTTCGGCGGCTTCCGTTTCATGATCCCGACTCCCTCTCGGTCGAGGACTTCCACTGGAAGCTTCGGTTCTTGGACGATGGAAGGATACCGGGCCAACAGGTCCGATTTCTCGACATTCTGCTGGGGTTCGTTCGCGGCCTCACGTTCTTGCCGGCAGGCTCCACCACCACGCTTCGAGCCGATCTCGCTCCTGGCGCTCTCTCGGGCGTTAATGTGAAAACGCAAGCTGCGTTCATGATGCCGGTCGTCGGCGAGCCCGCGACGACGCCTACGCCCTTGCGGGTCAAATACGATGGACAGCGCTTCTCCGCGTCGCTGTCCACTGTGCCACCCGGTCCCATCGTTATCGACGTGGAGAACTCCGGAACGGCGCGCGGCTCATTGCTCCTGATCAATTGGCCGCCCGAAATCGTGGCTCAGACAATCAAGCCGCCGCTCGACTTCGATCCTTACGTGTCGGGTGGGATGTTACTTGCCAGGCAGACTTTCAGGCGCCTGTTCCGGTCAGAGCATGTTGATGAAAGCGAGGGTTTGGGAATCCGGCAGGTGACCCTGCTGTTTACGGACCTGAAGGGTTCGACCGCAATGTATGAGCGCCTTGGCGATCTCAATGCCTACGCGTTGGTCCGCGAGCATTTTGCGTTACTCGGTGCCGCCGTCCAGGACCATTCCGGCGCGATCGTGAAGACAATCGGCGACGCAGTGATGGCTGTGTTCTCTCGCCCGACGGACGCGGTGTCGGCGGCGCTACATGTTCTGAGTGAGATCGAGCGCTACAATGGCGACCACGGCCACCCAGGCTTCATCCTCAAGATCGGAGCCCATTGTGGGCCATCAATTGCAGTGACCCTCAACGATAACCTTGACTACTTCGGCCAGACGGTGAACGTGGCCGCCCGCGTACAATCGTTGGCGGGCGCTGGAGAAATCTGCATCTCGGAGGCGCTCTACTCGGCACCAGGGGTCAGTGACCTCCTTACCGGCCACAAGGTCATTGAGTTCGATGCCCCTCTTCGTGGCGTTGAGGGCAGCGCAAGTGTCTATCGTATCGTGCGCGGATAAGCCCTAGTGATCCGCTGACGGGCTTACCTTTATTGGTCTCCCGGTCGACCGAGCCAAGGAGCGGCCCCAGGGAGTCATGCCGTTCGAGCAGCGATTGGAGAGTCCCCCAATGCCTAGCACCTTCCTCAGGGCCATGTCGCGCGTCAGCAAACGCACGATGAGCCGCAGCCGTGCGGGCTCACGCGTTACAGACCATGGCGTTCTGAACGGCGCGCTAGCAGGCGCGTTTCTATGTGTCCCGCCTCACCTCGAGATTTTGGCGGCAGCCGTCATCAAATCCACGCGTGTTGGCATTCCGAACATCTGGCGCCCACCATTTGGGAGCTCAGTGAAGCTCCAGCGCACAACGCCGTCTCTATCAAGCAAGAACTGCCCAACAAGTTGGCCGTTACCCGTTGCTGCCATCTGTTGGTCGACTTCCGTCACTTCATAACCATCTTTCCTATTGAGCAAGTCACCGCCGGCCATCGGGTTCATAGGCTCGGGGAGTTCACCAGGAACATCTATTCGCATCGACATGATAGCGTTCATGCTGATCTTGCGCGGCCAATCGCTTTCGTTCTCGGTCATCTCCACAACCGGCAGTCCGAAGGCACGATGCGAAGTCCGCTCCGGATCAGCAGCGGCGAGGAGATTGGGTAGGGGGTGATACCGAAAATAGAGGCGTGCGCGGTCGGTAGGCGTGTTAACGACCGTAAGGCTTTCTATGCCCTTCTCCCTCAAGGCTGGCGCCAACTGTGCCACAGCCGCGATGTGCCGCCGACAGAAGGGGCAGTGTAGCCCGCGAAACAGGCCGACCAGTACTGGGCTGCGACCGCGAAAATCCTCTAGCGCGATCTTGCCTTCTCGCGTCACTGCATCCAGAACAATGTTTGGCGCGCGATCGCCAGGCTCAAGCGGCCGCTCAGTCAAGCTCGCCTCAGACATGTCTCCTCCATTCTAATCTAGAAACGGCAACACAATTAGACCCTCCGAATCAAGCTGATGGCGGGTGCATACTTCTTGGCCCAGCGCGAAGAACCGATCAGCCTCGGCCATTCTACCTAGGTCAAGGTTCAGCGTTGCGAGGCCATCATAGCATGGATAAAGCAACTGGGGTTCGCCAGAATCCTGGGCAATCTCGAGCGCGTCATTGTAGTACTGGGCTGCGAGCTCGGGCTGCCCATGACATTGATGAATTTGCCCCAGGACTATCAAGGGAACAGCGAGGTGCTCTCGCTGATCGAGCGCGCGGTCGAGTGCAACTGCTTCTTCGGCAGCGGGCACACCTTCGTCAGCGCACTTATCCGTGAAGGTGCAACAAGCTACCGCAAGATTAGAAAGCAGACGAGCCTGGAAACCAAGATCGCCGATCCGGCGCGCGATCTCAAGTCCCCTTCGGCAGACCTCTATCGCCTTCGCTGGGTCAACAATTGCATACAGAACGCTCAAGTTGGTGTAGCCCCGGCACGCAGCCCCGGGAAGATCAGCGGACTCGGCGACAAAGATGCTTCGCTCGACCTCGCGGATCGCCTCGTGGCCTCGCCCCAAGCGGGCTAGTGCTACCCCTTTGGTATTGAGCGCTTCCGCAGTCGCGCGCGCTGCCTCCAACACTGCATGCCTATCCGAATAGGTTGATGCGGATTGTGCTTGGTCCAGCGCCTCATCTGCCCATCGCGCCGCAGCCGAGTGATCGCCCCTGCGGAAGGCCAGGCGGCCTCGCTCCTGAAGCAGATGGGCACGCTCAATGGGAGCGTCTTCTTGATCCAGGAGGGCTGCTGCTTCGGCATAGAGTGCGTCGGCGTCGCTTCCTCTTCCGAGGTCCCACATTAGTCGACCCCGCTTTCGAAGGATCCGCGCTGCCGCAGGTTTGTTCCCCCGCGTTCGGAATCCCGCCAGCAGGGTATCGTAGTGCTGGTGCGCGATAGTTCGTCTCCCTGCCGGTCCACATAGATCGGCAATTCGCTCCAATAGAGCGGCGCCGTCAGGATCCTCGGGGGACACGAACGCGCGCGCTTGTTCATAGAGCCGAATGGCATCCTCATTTGCGTACACGGCGCGAGCTCGATCACCCGCTGTCATGAGGTATGTCGCCCCTTTCGATCGCTCACCGCTAAGGCAAAAATGTCGGCCTAACAAAATGAGGTCTTCGAGCCGTTGAACCGGGTTGCCGCAGAAACGTTCCAGGGCAGCCGCGACTCTCCCGTGCATTTCAGTGCGCCGCTGCAAGAGAAGATTTTGATAGATCACGTCTTGGAGTATTGTTTGCGTAAAGCGATAAGATCCCGGCGAACCCAAGTCGCTCCCGACCTCCTCGAGAATCTCAGCATCGCAAAGAAGGTCAAGCCCTGCCTCGATCTTTGCGGAGTCGGGTGCGATGGCACCCAGTATGGCGGCGTCAAAGCGCGGGCCGATGACCGCTGCTTCCTGCGCCAGCCTGCGCGCATCGCGGGGCAATCGATCCAATCGAGCGAGCAACAACGCCTGGATACTCACGGGAATGTCAGCCGTCGGTTGGTCGGCCGATATCTCCCAATGCGATCCTTCTCGCTTGAGTGTGCCGATCTCCAGAACGGCTCGAACAATCTCTTCTAGAAATAGCGGGTTGCCACCGGCACGGTGAATAATTTGCTGACGTAGGTCCTCGAGCTCTTTGCTCCCGTCGGGGCCGAAGAATGCGGCCAACATGTCTCGCGCGCTCTCGCCGGAGAGAGGCGGAAGACGAATGGTTGTATGGCTGACTCGGCTTGAGTTGAGCAGGTCCGTCTCTGCGATTGGCCGGTGCGTGAACAGCAGCATCAGCCGCCCTCGCTCCAGTCGATCCATTAAAAATCGCAACGCTTCGAGGGACACAACATCGGCCCAATGCAGGTCCTCGACGATGATCAGCAGCGGCGACTGCGCAAGCCGCCGTTCAAACACTGTTCGGATCGCAAAGAGAATCTGCCTTCTGAGCTGCTCTGGCTCAATGTGCTGTAAAGTCTGATCGTCCAGGCCAAGGACAAATAAGAAAAGCGGTATCAACCGAGCGATCTCTTCCTGGGCTAAGCCAAGATCGCCCAGCGCTCTCCGTAGGCTGCCCATAGTTTCTGTTGCTGAAGCCCCTTGGGCGAGGCCATAGGCACTGCGCAGCACCGCGGCCAGCGTGCCGTAAGACTGCTCACCCATGGGAGAACAGTTGGCTCGTCGAATTGCCAGGCCGCGGAAACGTTCTTGGTCTCCAACAACGGTAATGAACTCGTCGACCAAGCGTGACTTCCCGATTCCGGCCTCCCCAACCAAGCGCACGAGCTGCGCAGCCCCCGCGCATGCAAGATCAAGACTACCTAAGAGGCGGGTCAGCTCGACGGTCCGTCCGACCAAGGGGGCATTGAGACCCAGCCCCTCAAGCCCCCGAGCCGTACGCGGGGCTTCGAGCGGGCCCTTGAGACGATGGACTGAGACGGCGCCCAACCGTCCGCGAAGCGATACATCGCCAAGGGAATCATAAGAGAACGCATGGCGAGTGAGGCGATAGGTGAGAGGTCCAACGAGCACCTCGCCTGGCGCAGCAATGGACTGTAGCCTTTGGGCGGTATTCACTGTGTCGCCGGTCACAGAGTATGACTTGGCGGTGCCAGCGCCAAACCTACCTGCTACCACGGGCCCGGTATTGATACCGATGTGAAGCGTAAGGGGCGCGTTCACACGCGCCTTGGAGCTTTCACTTAGCCGCACCGTTCGTTTGATCATTTCGAGAGCGGCGCGGAGCGCTCTCTCCGGGTCGTCCTCGTGCGCGACAGGTGCGCCAAACAAGGCGAGGAGCGCGTCTCCGACGAACTTGTCGACAAATCCACCGACGGCGTCAACCGACGCTGTCAGCTCCTCAAACAACTCATTTTGAAACGCCTGAACGACTTCTGGGTCGAGTTGCTCTGTCAGCCCAGTAAACCCGCTTAGGTCTGCGAACAAGACTGTAATGGTGCGGCGGTCGGCATCGGAATCTAACCCCGTGAGTGTCTTAGCAACGTCGTGGATCGGAGCCTTAGCAGCACGGTGGGCACCAGGCCGGGTTTCTTCTCGGCTGCTGGGCCCCGAGATCTCGCCGACGCGAACGCCACACTGGGGGCAGAATGAATAAGCCGATGCGCATAGAAACCCACATTTGGGACATGCGCTCGGTTGCTTCGTCCCGCACTGCGGGCAGAACGCAAAGCCCTTCTCGACTTGGAAACCGCAACTGTCGCAATTCATCAACGGTTGCCCATCGCTCTTCTCCTCGCCGCCATCATCCAACGCCAAACAGGGTAATGGCAACTGACGAGGAGAGCCACACTAGCCCCTTCTTCGTCCGATGATCCCCTCCTCGGTCACGAGATCGATGAGGATGATCGGCCAGTCGGTGATGGTGGCGATGCGCGCCACGACAGGCCGCTTCGGCGTTAGAGCGACGGGTCGGCTTCTGAAGGTCAACGCGGGATGCGGCTTTGGGGCGCCTGCGACGATGAGCTTGAGCTAGGCCCAGTCTGTTGTACGAACGCACTGTTGAAGCCATTGCTGCAGAGCGCCAGAAGGTCTCCTCTAGGTCGAAGGCAGAGCCGGGCTGGTCTCACGCACGTCTGCTTCTCCACCAATAGCGAACACGTCCGAGGCGCCAACCAAGGTCGGAAAAGTGCCAATTCCAGACGTTGCGTACGGCGGTTCATTCGGATGGTCGCCCGCACGGAGCGGGTCGTTTCATTTCTGTGCGGCAGCAGGCCGGCACTCGGAAGATGAGGAGCGGCCGGCGCGGATTCGTCACCCCCTGGCCGAGCTTCCCCAAGGGCTCACCGAATTATTGCCGTTATCCGATAGGTCCATACGGATTTTGCCAACTAATCCCATGACAGATCAGGTCCTATAAATCCGTCCATGCTCGGCGATCAAAAAAGAGACGCACCGCTCGTGCGCTTCGCGGTGAAACGAACGAATACAGTTCCACGACGCGGCACCGCATCCATCGAAATCAAAAACGCGCTCAACGACGGCCATCCGGGGGGCGCGACTGCTACCCACAGCCGTTCGACGACCGCCCTGCTGCCGATCATGGCCGTGGTGTTGATCGCTTTTCTGGTCATTGGCATCGCATTGCCGGTGCTGCCGCTGCATGTCCATCAGGACCTTGGTCTCGGCACCTTTGTGGTCGGTCTCGTCACGGGCAGCCAGTTCGCGGCGTCACTGATTTCCCGTGTGTGGGCTGGCCACTATGCCGACACAAAAGGCGCCAAACGCGCGGTGGTCATTGGCTTGCTGACGTTGCTAGCGGGTGGGCTGCTCTATCTCCTATCGCTGCGCTTTGTCGACACGCCATGGCTATCCGTCGCGATCCTGCTCTGCGGCCGAGCGTTGCTCGGTGGAGCGGAGAGCTTCGTCATTACGGGCGCGGTGAGCTGGGGGCTTGCTCTTGCCGGTCCGGTGAACACCGGACGGGTTATTGCCTGGGTCGGTATGGCGATGTTCGCCGCCCTTGCGTTTGGGGCTCCAGTGGGCACCACGCTTTACATGCTAGGCGGATTTGCCGCCGTCGCCGTCGCGACGATTTTGTTTCCACTGATCACCGTACTGCTCGTCTTTCCACTTACTCCCGTTCCGGTCCAGCGCGCAGCCCAAACCGGTCTCATGAGGGTGCTCGGCGCGGTCTGGCTTCCAGGATTTGGCGCGGCATTGAGCACCGTCGGCTTCGGAGCGATGATTGCTTTCAGTTCACTTCTATCGGCCGAACGCAACTGGAGCCCGCTCTGGCTCACTTTCAGCGCATTTGCGATCGCCCTCGTGGTGGCCCGCCTGTTCCTCGGTCACGCGCCCGACAAGGTGGGCGGCGCCAAGGTTGCGCTGGTCTGCGTGTTCGTTCAAGCCGCCGGCCTCGTTTTGATCTGGTTCGCCTCCAATTCTCTCTTGGCGGCGACGGGCGCCGCGCTTACCGGCTTTGGCTACTCACTGGTCTATCCCGGCCTCGGCGTTGAAGCCATGCGCCGTGCACCGCCGCAGAGCCGCGGTCTCGCGATGGGGGCCTACACAGTATTTCTCGATGTGGCGCTTGGGTTTGGCAGCCCCGCGCTGGGGCTGGTCGCAGGATGGACGGGATTGGGCGCGGTGTTCCTTGCCAGTGCAATCGTCTCGCTCGGCGCGGCCGGGGTCGCTGCCTCGCTGCTTCACGTCTCATCGCGGCGTTCCGCGTACAAACCGCAAAACAGATAGGAGGTCACCATGAAGCTTATCGCCATGACACTCGCATCGCTGTCCCTGCTCGCGTCATTCGCGGCCCAGGCGGACGCCACTAAAGCGGGGGAAGACGCGAGTGCGGTAGCGCTGGCTCTCGAAAGGTACCGGCAGAACACCCTCTTTGACGATTTGTGGAAGCGCTCCGGTCTGAACCCTCGCGATCGCAGCATCGTGACGCTCGCGGCACTCATTGCTCGCAGTCAGACCGCCGAAATGAGACAGTATCTCAACTTGGCGCTCGATAACGGCGTCAAGCCCGCCGAGATCTCAGAGATTGTCACGCATCTCGCCTTTTATGCGGGCTGGGGCACTGCCATGGCGGCGGTCCCCGTCGTCAGGGAGGTGTTTGCCGCGCGAAACATTGGGACTGACCAGCTTCCACCCGCTTCACCGAAATTGCTGGCGCTCAATGAAGCCGCCGAAGCGGATCGCGCCAAGCGCGTCGGAGACCTATTCGGCGCGGCCTTTCCGGGGGTCACGCAATACACCACCGATGTTCTGTTCCGCGATCTCTGGCTGCGACCCGACCTTGCAGCTCGTGATCGCAGTCTCGTCACGATCAGCTCGCTGGTCGCGTCCGGACAGGTCGCACAGCTGACCGGCCATGTGAACATCGGAATGAACAACGGGCTGACACAGGGCGAGGTTGCGGAGGCCATCACGCATCTCGCCTTCTATGTTGGGTGGCCCAACGTGTTCTCAGCGATGCCCGTCGCAAAGGAGGTGTTCGAAAAACGCCCGCGCTGATCCATCACACACACCGTCGCCACGCAAAAAACACTACTGAGGGGCATCACTTTCGCTGGAGAACACCGATGAACCGACTTCTAATTCTAGGTGTATCACTTTTTTTCACGCTGTTGGTACCTGGCGCCATGAGTGAAGAGACACGTCACCAACATATTCAGATCGCTGAGATTGAAGTCGATCCAACGCAGCTTGATAGTTACAAGGCCGCGGTCACAGAGCAGATCGAAGCGGCCGTTCGGCAAGAGCCGGGCGTTCTCGTTCTCTTCTCGGTGTCGAACAAGGACAATCCTGCGCACGTCACCGTGTTAGAGATCTATCGAGACCGGGAAGCTTATCTTGCCCATCTACAGGCGCCCCACTTCCTGAAATACAAGGCCACGGTCGAGAAGATGGTCAAATCGCTCAAGTTGATCCCGGTCGACCCGGTTATGCTCGGAGCGAAGGCCAAGTAACAATGGCGTCGGCTTTGGCGGGCTGTCAGCCCCGATAGCGCAAAGCGTCGACGACCAGCCTGAAAGCCGCTGAGGCCTGGCGTCGGCTCGGGTAAAAGAGGTGATAGCCCGAATAGGGCTGGCACCAGTCCTCAAGTACGCGCCTAAGGCGGCCCTTCGCCAGATATGGCTCCGCCATCTCTTGGGGGATGTAGGCAAGACCGAGCCCAGCCAATGCAGCGGTCAGCATCTGGTGGGTGCCGTTGCAGGTCATCTGTCCTTCGACACGGACCTTGATCTCGCGTTCGCCTCTCTCGAACTCCCACGCGTAAACGCCGCCATGAGAGGGCAGGCGAAGGTTGATGCAATTGTGACCGACGAGATCCTGCGGCTTGTTCGGCTCGGTGCACTTGCGAAAATAGGACGGCGCGCCGACGACGGCCATACGGAGGTCTGGCCCGATTCGAACCGCGATCATGTCCTTGGCAACCTGTTCGCCGCTGCGGACGCCCGCGTCGTAACCTTCTGCAACGATGTCGCTGAGGCCGTAGTCGACTACGATCTCGACTTTTACGTCCGGGAATTTCGGCAGCAGCTTCGCCAGCTTCGGCAAGAGAAGTGCATCTGCCGCATTCTCGGTCGCCGTGATACGGATCGAACCGGCGGGCTTGTCGCGAAGGTCGCGAAGCGCCGCGAGCTCCGCGTCGATTTCTTCGAAACGCGGTCCGATATTCTGAAGCAGGCGCTCGCCTGCTTGCGTCGGCGCGACGCTGCGGGTGGTGCGGGTAAGCAATCGCACACCGAGGCGCGACTCAAGCTCGCGGATGATGTGACTGAGAGATGATTGCGACATGCCGAGCTTGGCGGCCGCTCTTGTGAAGCTGCGCTCGCGTCCGACCGCAAGAAATGCAAGAAGGTCATCGAGATTGCCACGCTGCATTGATGGCTCCAGATGATAAGTCTTTTCGGATTATAGCGCCTAGTGGAGAGAGTCGCATGGCCTAAATTTTGGAGCACGCAGCGGCATCAATGTCTCGCGACGAAAAAACGAGGTGCAATTGGAAAAGCAAAGAAGTTACTCAGCCGGCCTGGACGTGACGCGCAGGCACCTGCTCGGCGTCACGGGCGGCATAGGTCTGTTGGCCGGTTCGTCACCCGCTCTCGCTCAGAGATCGATGGTTGCAACAGAACGGAGACACACGATGGACATCACGCGCAACGGATCGCGACCGTCCACCAAAGGGCCCGAGTGCGTATTTTAGTGGGTCGGTTCGTGTCGACCCGGTGTTTCAGGTGGGTGACCCAGTACGCCTAAACGCGGGCAACGTCACCTTCGAACCCGGTGTGCGCACTGCCTGGCATACGCATCCGCTCGGCCAGACCCTGATCATCACAACTGGCCTTGGTTGGGTGCAGACCGACGGAGGAGCGATTGAGGAAGTCCGGCCCGGGGATGTCGTGTGGTTCCCGCCCGGCGAGAAGCATTGGCACGGTGCCACGCCCACAACCGGCATGATCCACATCGCCGTGCAGAGAATCGCTCAACGGCAAAAACGTCGACTGGCTCGAGAAGGTCAGCGACGCGCAGTATCGGCGCTAAATGTCACTTGCCGGGACATTCAGGGCACCAAGGTGGCAGCCATGACCGGCATCACAGACGCGGGGGGGACATGATTACGCGCAGACAGGTCGCCGCGATCGTCGACGCGGGCTATGCGGCCTGCTGATTTGCGATGCCTTGGCCGCCCCGAACCCTCCCAGCGCTGCGACTGATCTGGTCACGGCTTTGGCGCGGGCCGGTGTCCCTCCTCTTAGGAACTGCAAACCAAATCACTCCGCAGTCCCAAGCTGAGGCGTCACGCCTCGTGCCTAGTCGTTCGGACAGAAGCATTTACGAGGCCGAGCATGCTGGTCTCCTCTTCGCCTTCCGGACACGCTGCGTCGCGATCCTCGTCGTCGCTCTATCGATCATCGTCCTCGTGCCCTGGCCCCGTAATGTCTACTATCTTTGCTTCGTGGCAGGGTTCTTCGTGCTCGGCTACGTGCCGTTCCTGCTGCGACGGCACCAACACGCGGAGGTGATCAAGCTCAGTTTCGTTGTAATGGATGTCGTCCTGATCACGGCGGCGGTTCTCAATTTCCCGTCAGGCGGGGTATCGATCGACTGGCCGATCCAAACTCGGCTGAGAAACCAGAACTTCCTCTTCATGCTGCTCCTGCTGGGCGAGGCTGCACTGACATACTCCCCGCGTCGCGTGGTCTGGACTGGCGCATCGATCGCGGTTGTCTGGTCGCTCGGATTCCTCTTCCTATATCGACTGCCCGATTCAATCAGGTACAGCGACATTGTCTCGCAACAATCAGACGAGGACCTCCTCACACTATTCCTCAATCCAACGTACGTCAGCTTGCCGCAATGGCTGACCCAACTCGTTGCAACCACCATCCTCACGGTCCTCTTGGCGATCGCCGTCTACAGGAGCCGGATGCATCTTCTCGCTCAAGTGCAGGCCGAGGTTCTAAGATCGGATCTTGCCCGCTACGTCTCGCCTGACGTTGCTGACGCACTCGTGCACCAAACGTCCTCCGATTTTGGGGTGCCCGCCACCCGCAACGTGGCAGTTCTCTTCGCAGACATCGTCGGCTTCACCGCGCACAATGAGCGCCTCTCTCCTGACCGGACCTTCGCCCTTCTGCGCAGCTTTCAGGAGCGGAGCTCGCCAAGTTGTGTTCCGTCACCAGGGCACGCTTGACAAGTATCTCGGCGATGGCTTCATGGCCACGTTTGGCTCCTTGCGGGAAGAAGGCGACGTCGCTGCGCGCGCCATCGCGTGTGCGTTCGACTTGCATGGTGAAATTGGCCGGTGGAACGCCAAGCGAGTGGCGCGACATGCAGAGCGGCTCGAGATCGCCATGGGCGTCCATTGCGGTCCGGTGGTCGTAGGCAATCTCGGCTCAGAAAAGCGGCTTGAGTTCACGGTGGTCGGTGATGTTGTCAACGTCGCGAGCCGCCTGGAGGAAGTCACCCGCGACCTGGGTTGCATGATCGCAATTTCCGACGCGTGCGTGCAGGCGGCGGGCGCAGCCGGCCAATCCGCAGGTTTCGAAAAGGCAGTTGAGGTTCGACTGCGAGGTCGCGCTTCGCCTCTCATGGTCCATTTTGCCGGTTGCGTCGACCTCGCGGGTTCACAGCGCGCGACTAAAACCGCGTGACGTTCAGTCCGAGCATCTGCGCGGCCGCGATCACACGACGCGCACTTAACGTGACCGATCAGTTGGTCACATACAATGCAGCTTCCGTTCGTACTTCTGAAACCGACAAGCTTTTCAGCCTTTTCAGCCTCGCCCCGCCGAACTCATGAGCTTTGGCAGCCCGTCCCCTTCCTAATGGCCACAACCCAGGGGACGTCTTTCCCCAAAGCTTGCTCAAGGGCGCTGCCTCCGAGCCGGCGCCAGTCGTCGTCGCCTACCGAGTTGTCGTTGGCGCTCCAGCAGCGTAGCGTGCTAGCAGCGCCGGATCGGGATCACATCCTAAGCCAGGGGTTTGCGGCACCTTCATACAGCCGTTTACTGCTTTGACCCATGGATTGAAGGGATTTTCCTCGGTCTTCAACCAAAGCACTTCGATCAAAGGGCGCTCGATGCGCGCCGCAACGATATGCAGCGTCGCAACCAACCCTGGTCCGAAATAGGGACTATGGGGGTAAGCTTCCACTCCATGTGCTTGGCAAAAATCGATCACGCGCATTGTTTCGCCGATCCCACCGACCTTCGTGACGCTCGGCTGTGCGATGTCGATTGAGCCTGCTTCGATCAGCGACTTGAAGCCGTAGAGCCCGGCAACGTTCTCGCCAGCCGAGATGGGAATTCCACGCGCCCGCACCCTCGCGAGACCCTCGCAATCCTCGGGGGGCCAAACAGGCTCCTCGAGCCACATCAGGCCGACCTTTGCAAGCGAATCCGCCATGTCGCACGCAACTGGAACTGACCAGGCGCAATTCACGTCGAGCATGATCCGGGTATTTTCCGCGCCTGGCGCGCCACTAGCCGCGAAGACAGCCTCGCGGGTCGTCTCATGCAGCTTGACGTGGCGATAACCCTCCGCGCAAGCAGCGGCTGTGTTTTTTGCAACGAGCTCAGGGGAGCCTCCGTAGTTCAGCAGGCTCGCATAGGCCGGCAATTCCGTTCGCCTGCTACCTCCCAACAGGCGATAGACTGGCAAGCCCGCTAATTTGCCGAGGATGTCCCACAGGGCAATCTCCACGCCCGAGAAGGCGTACACAAACGGCCCGTTGCGGCCAAGCAGATGGACGGCGTGAAGAAGTTCCCGGGTCATTGAGTGGACGTCACGGGGATCGCGACCGAGAACCAGCGGGGCAACAATCGAGTCGAGGGCAGCCTTGGTCGAGGGAATGGCAGCATGTCCGAATGCCTCTCCCCAGCCAACCAAGCCTCCGTCTGTCTCGACACGAACGACGAGGATATCGAGATGCGTCCACGGTTTTCCGGCGAACAGCGGAGGAGGGCCTCCCGTTTCGCATGGCAACGATACGACAGTTGTTTCCACAGCCGTGATCTTCATGTTCGGTCCTCTGATCCGTGGCCCCGCCATTCCAGCTCTTCCCGAAGAACCCTTTCGGGTCCGTAGGTGCGGAACATGACTTCGGATTGCCCGCGTGGTCGCCGCCTATCGACACGCGTAGCTCGCCGTCTCGTTCGCCGGCCCGCCGGTCCACGTCGTCTTGAGGGGATAGAGGCACACGGGATAGCTCAGCCGGCTGTCGCGCGACGTGAGAACGATCTCGCCGGGTGCCGTGCCCTTTTCGACCCAATCGACCAGCGCCGTGAAGAACTGGTCCTGATCGCGCGTCGGGGTCTGGTTGCCGTTGCCGGGAAGCCGCGGCAGCGGCACAGAATTGTTTTTGCCGCCCACCGTGTAGGCGCGGCCCTGCGAGCTGTGGGCCGCACCTGGGACCAGATACATCCGCATGAATTTCTGCACCTCGGCGTGGCCGCCCATCGCGGTGACCACGCGCTCGTGATAGTTGATGTTGCCGGCGGGCGGGATGGCATCATCTACAAGACCGGTGTGCACGATGACCTTGCGGCCGAGATCGCGAAGCTTGCCAAGGTCGGCCTTGTCAGTCGCGAGGTTGCTGAAGAGTGTCGGCTGCAAGGCGGCGATCTTGCGCACGGCATCGGCCAGCCCCGCGTAATTGAGCTCCATCCACTTGTTCCGCACGGCCGTCGAGCCGTTCGCGACGGGGCTCGCCGACGTCGCGCTGGCATCGGCGGCGTAGCGCACGTCCTGGAGCGCCAGGGCGACGTTGTCGGTGCCTGCGCTCGTGATCTGGCCGCCGATGGCGGTGCCGCGCGTGAACGCCCACCACAGCTGCTTGGCGCCGAGCGATTTTCCCCCACGGCCTTCGATGGTCTGTGCGGCGTCGATGCTCCCGTCGCCGGTCGGACCGAACCAGATCTTGCCGAGCGCAATGGCTTCCTTCACGCTCATGCAGGTCTTGGCATCGGCGTTGCTGCCGGTCACGCCGACGCCAGCCTCGCCGGAGCACAGAGCCGCGGCGTCGCGCGCCGGATCGTAGTCGCAAGCGAACGGATCGAGGAGAAATCCGAGCCCCGCCTTGTCGCAGCTTGCTACGGCGCGCTTGTTGGCTGCATCCACCTTCGCAGCGAAGGCCGCAGCCTCGACCTTGTTGGCGGCCGTGAAGCCGAGCTCGGTCTTCATGACGATCTGAGGATAGAGATTGGCCGCGCCGAACACCGGCGTGCTGATCGCCGGCTGGCCGATCATGTAGCCGTCGTAAAGCTCCGGATGCTCCTGGGCGAGCTTTAAGCCCTGCCGGCCGCCCTGCGAATGACCGTCGTAGTAAGTATAGCGCGGCGCCTTGCCGTAATAGAGACTGACCAGCGCCTTGGTCTTGACGGCCTGTTCGACCATGGCGCGGACCGAGAAGTCGCGGAACCCCTCCGTATTGACCTTGCCGTCCGACAGGAACGTGAACGATCCGTCCTGATACCACGGCTGGCCGGCGTCGGTGGTGGCCGACGCGTAGCCCATGTTGGCGTTGACAATGGCCGGCACCTTGGTGCCGATCTTGTCGGGATGGCGGTGGCCGCCGCCGACCCAGCCGCCGCCGCCATAATTGCGGATGCGCTCGTTCCAGCTGGCATGCGCCGGCAGCCAGACTTCGATGCCGATACCTTCCGAGTAGGAGCGCGCGCCCTTGTCCTTCTCGGCCGTGACGCCCGGGCCGACCAGGAGCTTCACGAGGCACATGTCGAGAGCGGTCGTGATGGGCCGCGGTGAATCGACGGCGAGCACCTCTTCGCCGTGCTTCACCTGCCTGACCGCGACGACCGTGGTGTCGGCATCGGGACGGAACGCGGCCTTGATGCCGTCGTCGCAGGCGAGCGGCTGCGCGAGCGCGGGCAGGCTCGCCGCCGCCATGACTAGAAATACCGGAAGGGCGGCGAGCGCCGTCCGTATCTCAACCTGCAAACGACCTCGGTGTCTGACGATGGTCATTGGGCGTCTCTGTGTTCCCGCATTAGATTTTTTGGCGGCGGCAAGAAATTGATTCCGAGGTCGACGTGGTTCGTATGAGCTTTAAAGCGTCCTGCCCGTCGCGATCCGGCACATGCGGCGCCTGCACCGCTGCGTAATAAGTGATGATGTTGGCCTCGAACGCATCCTTGCCATGCACACACTCTACGACCGAGCCGTCGCTCAAGCGTCCAAAGATCTCACGAACCAGGGGCGATCCCGCCGCCATTCTAATCCTCGAACGCTTCAACGATTTCACGCTCACCCAGCATAAATGCATCGGCCACATGGGCGAGCGGCGTGAGGTCGACATCAGATGCCCCTCGTCCAACAAGCTCTACGAAATGACGGTAGATACCGCGATATTCCGCCGCCTTCGCGTCGAGCAGTGTGCGCCCGTCGAGGAACAACTTCGCGCCGCCGGACGAGAGAACCAACTGGCCGTCCTGCGTCTCGATGCGGATATCCCAGGTTTGCGGGCCCGCCTGGCGGAAATCAAATTCGGCGCGAATGAGCAGCCCTGTCTCGTCGGATAGCTCGAGATCCGCGGCGATCGGTGCCGCCCAATTCTTTGGGAAGGAAAGTTTGGCACGGGAGAGGAAGATTGGGCGGGGCAGGATTCGAGTCAAAATCGACAGCGCGTTGATGCCAGGGTCGAACACCCCAAGACCACCTGGCTCCCAGATCCACGTTTGCCCAGGATGCCACACCCGGACATCCTCTTTCCAATCGATCGCGACCGAGCGGATGGCGCGCCCTGTTAGGAATTCCCTCGCAGGTTCGACTGCGGGTGCGAAACGCGAGTGCCAGGCGGCAAACAGCGTCTTGGCCGAGGCTTGCGCCGCCGCGACCAGTGGTGCGAATTCGCTCACCGTCGCGCCTGGCGGCTTCTCCAACAGCACGTGTTTACCAGCAGTCAGTGCCGCTGCCGCGAGAGCGCCGCGCACCTGCGGTGGCGTGCACAGTGCCACAGCATCGATCTCCGGGCCTTGCTCCAGCAGATCATCGAGCGTGGCGAAATGGGCGATTCCGCCCGGCGCCGCGTTGCGACTGGCGACCGCTGCTAGCTTGATGCCGGTTGTTTTCGCTATGGCCGGGACGTGTTGGTCCTGCGCGATCTTGCCGAAACCGACGATAGCGAGACGGATCATGCTCATGGGGCGAGAGCGAGGTCTGTGGCGACGTGCCGCCGCGCCGCCGGCGCGTTCGGCGGAATCAACATGCAGGCGCTCCAAGCGCGCGAGCACGACCGTGATCAGACGCATTGCGCACAAGGCCGAGTGGCCCATCGGCGGTGACGCAGACATGCCCCATACAACGCTACTTATCGAGATCGCACGCGAATGGCGACGCCTTCTCGGCGACGGCTCTCCCTCTACAATCGAGCCTATTTCTGGATGCAGGTGTCAGCGGTCTCTCTGGTGCATTCATCAAGCCCCGTGAACACCGGGTCGTCCACCGGCTTGCCCTCGATCAGCGCTATCATCACCGTGGGAGCCTTGTAGCCCATTTCGAACGGGCGCTGACCGACGAGAGCTTCGACGCGCCCTTCCTTGGCGATCGCGACCTCTTCACCAATGGTATCGGCGGCAACGATAACGAGCTGCTTGCTAGCGATCTGAGCCTTGTACTGGTCCGTCAACTGCCGATAGGGCTGCGGAGCCCCAAACAATGGCCAACCCCCTTCAATGACGAAGGCGTCGAGTTTGGGGTTGGCGGCGAGAATATCCGACATCGCCTGAACGCCTTTGGGTCCATCATCATTTGTGAACACTGGGCAACCGGCAATCTCGGTCCAACCGCCTTCGCCCTTCAGCCTGTCTAAGCCCTTCTTGCCTGAAAGAGCGTCGCGCGTGCCGGAAGCACGGCGCAATATGTTGTCGGCAGCTGCGTTGCCTTCGATTAGGCAGACGGTCCCACCCTTAGGCTTGGCCTTCATCAGATATTCGCCAAGCCTGAAGCCCATTAAATAGTTATCGGTGCCGAGATAGGTCTTGCGCAGCGCCGCATCCTCTTTCTTCAGGTCGGCGTCGAGCGTCATGACCGGTATTTTTGGCTTGGCGGCCCTTATGGTGTTGGCGATCAACGGCGCGTTCGAGGGGGAGATCGCAATGGCGGCCGTGCTGGCCTTGCCCAGCATGTCCTGAACGATCTGAGCCTCGCCCGCCTCGTCGGAGGTCGACGCCGGCCCAGTATAGAAACACGTGTAGGGCGAGCTGGCATTCTCCGCGTTCCACTTTCTGCAGCCCTGATGGATCGCCTCGAAGAATGGATTGTCGAGCCCCTTCACAACGATGACTAGCTGCTTCTTCTGCGCAAAGGCTGAACTCGCCGACAGTGCCAGCGCCGCCCCCACGAACAACGATAACGATAGTGCCTTGCTCATTGCCAACCTCCCTGGTTCTGTCGGGAGAACGTCGGTCATTTGCGCCGGCGTTTGCCTGACCTCGGTCCGATCGAACGAAAGGCTTTGGCGAAGTTTGCGCCGATTGTCATGCGATGGCAACGGTCAGTTTCGCAAATTGGCGTGCGATCCTCGGCTGAATGGGAGCGCTCGTGTCGTCGTGCGATAGATTGACGGCTCTTCTCAGCATCGGTAAGCGATGGGAACTGCCGCCGCGAGGGACTTCGCGCCGGTCCCGAAGGGACGAGTAGGCGACGAGAGCTTGGAACAATGCGCGGGAGGGCGAGGCGGCGATGGCTGTTCTCGAGTTGGAGAATGTCTCGAAATATTTCGGCGCCATTCACGCCCTGACCGACGTTTCTGTCTCCCTCGAGCGCGGCCAGGTCGTCGGATTGATGGGCGACAATGGTGCCGGCAAGTCGACCCTCGTCAAGATCATAGCCGGAAACTTTCGCCCTACGCATGGAACCGTGCGCCTAGAAGGCGCTGAACTCGTCATGCACAGACCCGTCGAGGCGCGCCAGCATGGCATTGAGATTGTTCATCAGGACCTCGCGCTCTGCGACAATCTAACCGCAGCCGCAAACGTTTTTCTCGGCCGCGAACTGCAGAGGGGAGTCTGGCCTCTCAGCGTGCTTGATTACGCCACGATGTACCGTCGTGCAGGACAGATCTTCGCAGAGCTCAAATCGGAGACGCGTCCGCGCGACCTCGTCAGGCAAATGTCGGGGGGCCAGCGGCAAGCCGTGGCGATCGCCCGCACGCGATTGTCCGATGCCAAAATCCTGCTGCTGGATGAACCGACGGCGGCAATATCCGTGCGCCAGGTCGCCGAGGTTCTCAACCTGATCCGGCTGTTGCGCGATCAGGGGCTTGCAATCGTCTTCATCAGCCACCGCATGCAAGACGTGTTCAGTGTTGCGGATCGCATCGTCGTCTTGCGGCGGGGCCGAAAGGTCGCCGACAAGGCGATACTGGCCAGCTCGCTCGAGGAAGTCACCGGGTTGATTACCGGCGCGATAGAGCACGTCTTGTAACAGGGTCGCCATCCGGCGCCCCGAAGGGGCTTACGCAATGACACCGATCGTCGACGGCGAGGCAAGACAAGAGCGAACCGATTTGGCCGGATGGCTGATGTCCAGTCAGGCATTCTGGGTCTTTGTTGCCGTCTGCATCGCCTGCGTTTTCCTTTCTTTTGCCACCAATTCGTTCGCGACCGCGAACAACCTTTTCAACGTGACTCGCAACTTTACCTTCGTGGCGGTGATTGCGCTCGGCATGACGATCGTCATCATCACCGGCGGCATTGACCTTTCGGTCGGCTCGGTGCTGTGCCTCTGTAGTATGGTCCTCGCCGTCGTCATGCATGAAGGCTACAGCCTTGAAGTTGGCATTGCGGCCTCACTCGGCTGCGCGGCGATCATCGGTGCCATCAATGGTGTGCTGATCGCCTATCTCGGCATTCCACCCTTCGTCGTAACGCTGGCAATGTTGTCGATCGCCCGAAGCTTGGCGATGGTCGTATCCAACAACACAGTCGTCTTCCAGTTCGGGCCGGATCACGACAAGCTGCTTTTCCTCGGCGGCGGCGCGATGTTCCTCGGGATTTCCAATCCGGTCATCTACATGCTGATCTTGGCGCTGATAACCGGGTTCGTGCTGCGCTGGACCAAATTCGGCCGCTACGTTTTCGCAATCGGGGGCAACGAGCAAGCGGCGATCCTAACCGGCGTGCCGGTACGCCGGATCAAGGTCGCCGTCTACATGATCTCGGCGCTGTCGGCCGGAATCGCAGGTGTGATCGAAACCGGATGGCTCGGCGCCGTGACCACCAACCTCGGCGCCGGCATGGAACTGCAGGTTATCGCCGCCACCGTCATCGGCGGCGCCAATCTCGCAGGCGGCGTTGGTACGCCGTTTGGAGCACTGATCGGCTCTGCTTTGATCGAGGTGATCCGCAACAGCCTTGGCCTGCTGGGCATTAACGCCTTCTGGCAAGGCGCATTCATCGGCTCGTTCATCATCCTCGCGGTCACGTTCGATCGCGTCCGCAAATTGAGGCAGGCGGAATAGCCCTCGACCCAGCAAATGGCCCGATCGCGCTCATGCCGTTCACTAGCGATCAGGCACGTTGTACCTCA
This sequence comes from uncultured Alphaproteobacteria bacterium, assembly GCA_963812775.1. Classification (GTDB taxonomy): domain Bacteria; phylum Pseudomonadota; class Alphaproteobacteria; order Rhizobiales; family Beijerinckiaceae; genus CAWEWH01. The sequence continues at coordinate 809,891 of CAWEWH010000005.1, read as the reverse complement.
CCCGCCGCGTCCCCGGTCTGCGCGAATTGTGTCTTCTCCTCGAGAAAACTGGGTTTCAGGCAGAGAATGTTTGCTTCTAGTTCCTCTCCCTCCGCCAACATCATTTCGCGAATAATTCTCCGCTCCTGAGAACGGCGTGCTGATCCCGCTGTTTTTGCAGTGGTTTTGATTCTGAGAACCGTACTGCAGAGGCGCGTGTTGGGCGCTTTTCGTTCTCTCAGCGCCCTTTCTCAATAGGCGCGAAATGGCCAGGATTGCAGCGAGGCGGCGGGTGGTGGTCATTCGGGCATACCTGCTAGCCGTAGGCCTTCCGCGAGCCTCGCAACGTTTTTATCGGGAAACCGAAATCCTGCCAGCTGCCAGAGGTTGCCGATTCGGGCTTGCGGGTGGATTGCAAGGTATTTTGCGAGGGCAGCGGTTGCCTCTTCCCGGCGTTGGGTCAGCGCATAGCTGGCAATAAGATTGAGCCACGACTGATCATGGAAATGCGGAGATTGCCGCATGGCTTTTGTGCTCCAAACAATAGCCTCATCCAAACGTCCCGCGTAGAAGCACCCCCGCGCCGTCGTATGCATCATCAAGTGTAATATGGTGTCCTTGGGTGAAAGGCGCATCGCGCGTTCGTTGTGCTGGATTGCGATCTCTGGATTCCCGAGGTAAATGTTTACGACCGCGCTTAAGGCCCAAGCTCTCGCGAGATTGGGATTGAGGCTTACCGCGCGATTGATGAGTGCAATGCCCTCTTCCAGGGCGCCGACAACTTGAGCAAGAGAATACCCGGCCAGGCAAAGTACATTGGCGTCGTCCGGTGCAAGATCTACGGCCTTCCTTGCAAGTGCTCCGCACCGGCCGGCGTCCTGCGTAGGGTCATAGCTCCAGCTATTTACAAGCCGCCAAGCGATGCACCATGTTGCGTAAGCGTATGCAGAGGCAAATCGCGGATCTAGTTTTATCGATCTGTCAAGAAGGAGTTCCGCCTCTTCGAGGTTCTTCCGATCCCAGCGGTATATGCATGCTGAAGCTCGCATAAAACAATCGTAGGCATCCAGGCTATCGGTCGCTTTCGCCACGGCACGGGCAATCTCCGCCTGCTCAAGCTTCGGGGCTACTGCACTTACGACCGCCGACGCTGCGCGATCTTGCAGGTCGAATATGTCATCATGGTCGCCTTCAAAGCGATCAGACCAGACCTGAACACCGCTCGTGGCATCAATGAGCTGCCCCGTGATTCGCACTCGACCGCCGGCCTTGCGCACGCTGCCCTCCAGAACATAGCGCACTCCTAGTTCCCGGCCGATCTGGCGTATGTCGACGGCTTTGCCCTTGTAGGTGAAGCTCGATGTGCGCGCGATAACGAATACCTCCCGGAAGCGAGATAGAGCCGTGAGGATTTCGTCAGTCACTCCGTCAGCAAAGTATTCCTGCTCCGGGTCGCCGCTCATGTTCTGGAACGGCAGCACGGCGATGGATGGTTTGTCTGGAAGAGGAAGTGGTTTGCCCTCGCCGAGAAGTGACACGGTGGTGGAGGCAGGCGCTGCGCCTATTGCAAACGCCCGCACCGGCTCCTCGATGTTCTTGACGCTCTGTGGGCCGAGGTCGGTGTAGGCGAGAGGCAGTATCTTCTTCACCTGCTCATGCGCGGCCGCCGACAACACGACGCCACCAGCATCAGCGAGCGCCTCCAGCCGAGCCGCAACATTGACGCCATTGCCGAGCAGATCGCCGCCGCGCACCATCACGTCGCCGACATGAATTCCGATGCGAAACAGAACACGCCGATCCGCAGGCGCGCCCTCGGCTGCCTCACGCAGCGCCTGCTGCGCCTCCACAGCACACTGCACGGCATTCACCGCGCTCGGAAACTCCGCCAGCACGCTGTCGCCTGCCGTATTGGCAATACGGCCCCGGTGGCGAGCAATGGCTGCATCGAGGATCACCCGCTGGGCGGCCAGCATCCGCATCGTGCCGACCTCGTCCGCCTCAGTCAGCCGGCTGAATCCGGCTACGTCCGCGGCGAGCACGGCGGCAAGTCTGCGTTCAATTTCAATGTTTTGCGACAATGCCGGCCCCTGAAATCGAGCCATTCTCGCGCACAAGAAGGTAGCGCGTCCAGCACTACCGGGGTGTGTCGAGGGCAAGCTAAGCGCCAAAGCTATCATCATGGCAGTTCGGTAGGTTATCTGCCGTCCTCAGCCGCGGGGGCATCATGCGACGGCACGTCTTCAGTGGACCGGTTGATGGTGCAGCCAGTTCGACCGCGCAGCGGTCAATTGACAGGCAAGTATTGGTAGCCGCACTGATGGCACTGTCGGCGCTTGGGAGCGCGCTCGCACAGCGCGTGAGCAAGCCGTACCGACTGGCGTATTTGCAACGGCCAGTCCGATCTCTTTCGACCGTTTTTCATCGGCGAGGCGGTCGCGTGGTACGCCCCGGTGGCGGCGCGGCGTTTCACTACGGAATGCTGCCGCCAATGGCCAAGGTGGCTGTAGGGGAACAATTCGCAGGCGCCAACGTTGTTTCGAATCGCTGGGTCTCAAGGAACGTTCTCAGCACATAGCGCCTGCCGGCTCATTGAGCTGAGCATCGAGCTGGATGTTTAAGGGGTGGGAGATGGAAAAGCTTGGCCCGATTGCCGAGAAAAAAGCGGCGCAAGTCAATGATCTCTTCGATAGCATCGAAGACATGAAGGCCATTGAGACACCGGAACTTCGGAATCTTCTGGACCACATTCCCATCGCCATCGCTGTTTCAAAGCTCATCGCGGGCGATCCGCGGGTCTGTTATGCCAACAAGACTTTTGAATCTCTAGCTGGCCCGGCTGTTGCCAACCTCGCCGGCCGAGGCTGGACAATCCTGGCCGACTTCGTACAGGAGAGCGACCCGCGCTCGACGTTGCAGAATGCGATTTTGAAGGGTGATGAGGACTTCCTAGGGACCTTTCGCCTAGTGGGCGAAAGGCCCATCGTGGTCGAAGCGTACGCGGGGCTCATTGAAAACGAAGACGGCACGGAAAACTACCGTATCGCGGCGCTCATCGATGTGACAGACCGTGCGCGCGCGGAACGCGAGGAACTGGCAAGGCAAATCCGTGACAAGGACTTCCTGCTGCGGGAGGTCCAGCATCGGGTGAAGAATAATCTTCAGCTGGTCATTTCCTTGATCCGTCTCGAAGCGCGCGCGGAACGACGAGGTGACAAGGTCAACTTGACTACGTTAGCGGGGCGAATCGAGTCCTTGCAGCTTCTCTATCAGGCACTCACTCCTGGCGGTCCCGACGACGAAATCGACCTGGGACACTACCTTAGCCAGATCGCCACGGCGGTCATGAATACGTCTGCGGTCGAAGGGGTCCGACTGAAGACCAAGGTCGATCACGCGCCAATGTCCATCAACGTTGCGCTGCCTGTTGGGCTGGTCGTAAATGAGCTCCTGACCAATTCCTTCAAACACGCATTTGTCGGGCGCGAAGGCGGGGTGATTACGCTTGAATGCCTCCGGGAGGACGACACTTACCTCAAGGTCGTTGTTGCCGACGATGGCGCGGGGCTTCCGGAAGGTACAGTATGGCCTGCTCCCGGGAAGATCAGCGCATTCATGGTCCAAACGCTTCGCGAAAACACGAAGGCGAGGTTCAACGTTGAATCGGTCCCCGGGCGCGGCGTTCGCGCGACAATGAGTTTCGCGCACGAGATCCCTCGTCGACTGCCGAACTGAGAAGTCGCCCGCGACCGGTCGCGCGGCCCCGTGCGTCGCGACAAAACTCAAGTGGGCCCGCGAGGATTGACCGCCATCGGGTTGTTGGGGTGCTCCTGCCAAGTGCGATGCCCGCCGACGACCTGTCCGGTCCGTCTGTCGATATCGCCGCTGCGCAGCGGCGCCATGGTGATGCATTCATCTATCGGGCAGACCAGCGCGCAGAGATTGCAGCCGACACACTCCTCCTCGATGACCTCGAAGTGGCGAGCGCCGTTCTTCTCTTTCGCGATCGCCTGATGCGATGTGTCTTCGCAGGCGATGTAGCAGCGCCCGCACTTGATGCAGAGGTCCTGGTCGATGACCGCTTTGACGGCGTAGTCCAGGTTCAGATGCTGCCAGTCGGTCAGCTTCGGCACGGCGCGACCGACGAAATCGTCGAGGGCTGCGTAGCCCCTCGCGTCCATCCAGTCGCTCAGGCCGGTGACCATCTCGCGAACGATCTTGAACCCATAGACCATGACACCGGTGCACACCTGGACGGTTGCCGAGCCGAGCGCCATGAACTCGGCCGCGTCTCTCCACGTCTCGATGCCGCCTAGGCCTCATTAAACGCCCGGGAGAAGCTGTTGAGTACTGGTTTCATAATGTACTCAAAAAAAGTGCGTTCCCCTGTCTTAATATAAACATCGGCCGGCAAGCCGGGGGTCGGCCTGAAATCGTACATGCGATGACGGACATCTTCGGCATCAAGACGGACCCGCACTACGTAGTAATCCTTTCGCGCATCCTGACCGTTCTTGGTTTGAGGCGTCTGTTCCGGCAGAACGTCCGCCGAAACGTACACAACCTTCGCCTCCAACATCGGCGTAATTCGCTGGTTGAGCGCAGATATTCTGGCAAGCGCATTTTGACCCACCGTCACATGGACGACGTCGGCGGGATTGAGGCGTGCTTCGATGAGCAGTTCTTCTTGCACCGGCAACAGCTCGAGGATGACGGCGCCGGGAGTGACAACGCCTCCGGCGGTGTGGAAGTGGCGCTTAACAACGATGCCGCGAACGGGTGACCGCACTTCGACTCGCTCAACCACATCTTGAGCGGCCCGAATTTGCTCCTGGATGTCATCCAATTCTGTCTCTGCTTCCCGCAGTTCCTGCACTGCCTTTTGCGTTGCTGCGGAATGGAGATGTGCAATTCGCTGATTTGCGCGGGCGATCCGCTCATTCGAATCCGCAATCCGGCCGACCAAGGACCCAAGATCCCCCGAAAGGCTTGCTTCGGCACGACGCAGCGTCAGCACATCCGCTTTGCGTACAAGCTGCTGCTGAAGAAGAGTGTTCTTGTCTTTCAGCTCTTCTTCAAACAAGCTCATTCGCTCGCGAATAGAATTCATCTGTGCTTCATAGCCTCGAGTGCTCTCTTCAAGACTGGCGACCTCTTTTCTTAGGACGAGTTCCTCGGCGATAAGGCTCGCTCTGCGGGCCTCCAATTCGACCCGCTGGCGCTCCACAATCGCTTTCACGTCCGGATCAGCCAAGCTGTCAGCTAAGGCGCGCGGGATCTCAAAAAGGTCTCGTCCGACCATCTCGCTTTCAAGCCTCGCCTTCATGGCCAACAATCGAAAGCGCTTCAGGACCAGCCGCCTCAGTTTGGCATTCGCAGCTGTGTCGTCCATGCGCACCAGAACCTGATTTGCTTCGACGGTGTCGCCCTCCTTGACTGCAAGATCTCGAATGATGCCGCCTTCAAGATGCTGGACGAGTTTGTTTTGGCCAGTAGCTACAAAAGCGCCGGCTGCGATCACCGCGCCATTTAGCGGGGCAAGAGCTGCCCAAACGCCGAAGCACCCCAACCATAGCACGAGCGTTGATAGCCCAAGCACAATTGGCCAGCGGGCACTTACGGGAACGCGGCCGGACCAATGATCGCCATTGAAGCCTGAGGTCATTGCGAGCCTCGCAAGGTACGAGATTCAACTTCATTCTCAGAAACCGCGCGCTTCGGGGACGCTGGAACGAGTTGGTGCAGCACATCGGCGGGGGAGCCGAATGCCTCGACTCGCCCCGAACGCAAAATGAGAACTTTATCGACACTCTTGAGGAGGGCCGGCCGGAGTGTAACGACGGCTACCGTCACTCCGGCCGACTTTGCCCTTGCGAGCGTCTCCGAAAGAGCCTGCTCACCTACGGCGTCGAGGTTTGAGTTTGGTTCATCAAGAACGACGAGCGCCGGCTTGCCGAAAAAAGCTCGCGCGAGGGCAATCCGCTGCTTCTGACCGCCGGAAAGAGGCGCCCCGCCCCGTTCGAGTACCGTCTCGTAGCCATTGGGCAGCTCGCAAACCATGTCGTGAATGCCGGTCACGATCGCCGCACGATAAATTTTGTCGTCGGGCACATCCTCGCGCATGCGGCAGATATTTTGCCTGATTGTTCCGGGAAAGAGCTCAATTTCTTGCGGCAAGTAGCCAGTGTATTCACCAAATTGACGCCGGTCCCAATTGCGAAGCTCTGTCCCGTCCAGCCGGACCTTTCCCGCGGTGGGCGCCAAGCAGCCGACGAGAACGCGCGCGAGCGTCGATTTGCCAGAGCCCGAGGGACCTACGATGGCCAGCGACTCGCCAGGCTCGAGGGTGAAGCTGAGCCCGTTAAGAACTGGCTCCTTCGAGCCCGGAGGAATGTAGAGGACGCGCTCCACCGATACGCGCCCGTCCGGCTTCGGAAGCAGTAGCTTAGGCCGCTCATGCCGCAGAGACTCGACAGCGGCTCGAACCCGCGAGTAAGCAGAACGGGTCTGCACAAAGCTGCGCCATCCCTCGATAAGACCTTCGAACGGTTGTAAGGCCCGCCCCGCGATGATCGAGGCCGCTATCATCATTCCACCCGTGACCTGTCCGGAAAGCGCGAGATAAGCTCCCCAGCCAAGAATTGTGATCTGGCTTATCAGCCTCAAAAATTTTGAAGCGCCTGTGATCCACTGGTTGCGATCCAGCGCTCGAGCTTGAACAGTTAGAGCTTGGGCCTGCTGCCCGCCCCACAGCGAGATGCTCTGGTTGAGCATTCCCATGGCGTTGATCACCTGGGAGTTTCGCGCGAGCGCCTCCGCGGTTGCGTCTGCACGCCCTGACTGGGCACCTGCCTCGCTCAACGGCCCAGACGTGGCGCGCTGATTGATGAGTGCTGCCGCCGCGAGAGCCAATCCAGCCGCCAGAGCAATGAATCCCAGGTCGCGATGAATGAGGAAGATCACCGCCAGAAAGATCGGGGCGAGCGGCGCATCGATCAGCATCAACATGATGGGGCTGGCAATGAAGTTTCTCACCTGTTGCAAGCTGCGGAGCGCCTGAACGTTGCCGCCTTCCCCTACCCTTGCGTTGTTGACGATGCTCGCCAATACGGGGCCGCTGAGCAGCGCCTCGAGCCGCATGGCGAGGCGGCCCAGCACCTGCCGGCGCAATATGTCGAGCAAAGACAGGGCGCCTATAAAGCCTAGGGCGACAATGGACAGCATCAGCAACGTATCGAGGCTGCGGCTTGTAAGGACGCGGTCGGAGATCTGAAAGAGGTAGATCGGGAGGGTCAACAGAAACACGTTCACGACGACCGAGAACGCGGCAACAATGGCTATCTGATTCCGGGCCACCGCACGCCAAGTGACCATCGGGTCGAGACCCTCATGCCCGTTGCGCGTCGCACGGCGCTCGCCTTGAGGGAGCGAACCCACCTCCTCCGTTGAATTGTTGTTAAACTGCTGCTCGGCGGTAGGCACGATGCTCGGCATGACGAGACCCCTGGATAGGCTAGGTCAGATCAAAGCTTCCCGAACAGCATATCGTCGAGGGAGCTCGCAGTCGTTGGTATCGCGAAGGGAATGACATCTAGTGCGCTCTCAGTTGCGAATGAGGCGTCTGAAACGTCCAGCGCGTCGGCACCTTTGCCTTTTGGCTGATCGTCAGCTTCCGAATGCAGCGCGAGCCCGAAATCTGTGTAACCTGTTTTGCTGAACAGCGGACTTTGCAGGTCGTCAGCTGACTGAAGCGCAAGCTCGATCACGCCGTCAGAAGCGACGATTGCGGTGGTGTTGCCGATGTCCACCACCGCGAGCGAAACTGAATCCAAAAAGGACGACGGGTCGGCTTGGGACAGGGCGTCCGTAGCGAACTTGGTCACGCCGTCGGCCACGTTGGACACTTCGGCTAGTGAGCCACCGATTGTTTGCGACTGAAGCCCCAAGCCGCTGGCGATCTCGCCTGCAACCTCGCCAAGCTCAAGAGTATCGAACAGATCGCTCATCGGCTGAAGGAGTGATGAGCCTATGACGTCGCCGGCTTCGCCAAGGACCCCTGAAGCCGTTGAGACGACAGCCGAGGGTTCGGAAAGGAGCGATGTGAATGCGTGTGAGATGTCAATGCCGGCGTCAAAGAGGTCAGCTATTTGAATTGGCGAAATCCCGGCAAGCGGGTTTGAGGAGAGCATGCTCTCGACCAGGGTACTGTCGAAGATCCCGATGTTGGGGATATCAAGAGGATGGAGGCCTGCCTGGATTAGCGCGGTAGGTGACAAGTCGCCTACGTTGACCGGATCAACAAGCGCGCCGCTGCCATGCCCGCCCGTTTCCGCGACACGTTGCGCGCTCGCCGAGTCGTCCTCACTTCCGTTTTGATGCCTTGTGCTTGTTGCACTCGCGCCACCGCCGCCCGCGCCCCCGGATCCAGAGATTCCTGACGCTTGAGTACGAACACTGCCGGTCTCAAGAGCGTCCTCATCTTGCGTAGGGAATTCGCTGCCCGCTTGGAGTTCGAGAGAACGTGCAACACGCGATGAGCTTTGTGCCTCGCTTGGACCTTCTTCGGCCGCTGCTAAGTTTGCGGCTTCGACTAGAGCCGCGTCCTCCGACTTGGGGGCCCCCTCCCCTGCACGGATGGTCTTTTGCTCAAACTCTTGTTCCTGCGCCAGCGCCGTGGTCGTACTCTTGAGCAGAGACTCGACGGCGAACACTTGTGCCAACACAAACGGCCACGTCAGGAAGCTCATAAACTCGCGAGGTCGTTCAGGTGGGACTTCGACATTTGTGGGGCGATGAACTTTCGCGAGAGTAGAACTTGTCGCTCCCATCTTTTCTATGGTCATCGTTCTCGCCTCCACACCGCCAATGCAAAAGCCCGGTGACCTGCTGGGTCACCGGGTCTGGTTCAGGCGTTAGACCAACGCGTCTTGCTGCATCGGCTCACACACGTCAATGCATCCCGGATCACAGCAGTCGCCGCCGAGTTGGGCGATTGCAGCATTAACGGCTTGTGCGGGAGACATCGAAGCAAGCACACCGTGAAGATCCGAGAGGTCCGTGTTGCACGGTTCTGGCAGGCACGGCTCGGGAGCGCAATTGTCCGGCTTGCATGGTTCGGGCGCACAATTGTCCGGTGGACAATTGTCGTCGTTGCTGGCGTACTTTGTGCGGCCATGGTGCTCGCCGCGCTCCTTCGGGTCGCAATCTTCGTCCGGGCGGCCGTACTTCTTGTCGCCCCAGTCGTTGTCCCCGTGGTCCTTCTTCTTGTCGCCCCAGTCGTTGTCCCCGTGGTCCTTCTTCTTGTCGCCCCAGTCGTTGTCCCCGTGGTCCTTCTTCTTGTCGCCCCAGTCGTTGTCGCCGCGGCCGTACTTCTTGTCGCCCCAGTCGTTGTCGCCGTGGTCCTTCTTCTTGTCGCCCCAATCGTTATCCCCGTGGTCCTTTTTCTTGTCGCCCCAATCGTCGTTGCCGCCATCTTTCTTCTTGTTGCCCCAATCGTCGTCGCCACGACCGTACTTATTGTCGAAGGTGGGACCGGGCTTCTGGGGGGACTTGCCAATGACGCTATTTGATAAGGCCATGATGCCTGCTCCTCGCGTTGGTTGTGTTCGACGGCCGCGGGCGCATGCATTTCAGGACCACCACGCCGTCATCTCCTACTGTCCGCCTCTCCGCGCTACGGATGCAGGAGTCAGAATTTTTTTCACTCCGTTGTTAGTCGCTTGCGTAAGGCTATTAGTTCCCGGCGAATCCACGCCTTTACGGTGCCTACCGGAACGTGAAGAAGCCCCGCGATTTCCTGGTGCGTGCGCCCGTCGATGATGGCGAGCAGCAGGCTGGCGCGGCGACGCGGTTCCATTTGTTCCAGGCTCGTGCGCAACGCGATGCTCGATGCGAGATCGCCCCAGCCCTCGCTCTGGTTTTGGCCGTCATCGCAACGCGCGAGAAGCTCATCGTCTTTTTCGGGCACTTCACGAGACGCCCTCTTTTTGTTCTTCAAGGCCGTGTGTTGCACGATCGCATAGACCCAACCTCGTGCGGAGCCGCGGGCCGGGTCGAAGTCCTTGGCATCTCGTAGGATTTGCAGGAACGCATCGTGGATAATGTCTTCGGCCCGGGCGTGATCGCCGACGATGCGAAGGGCCATCCTGTTTAAAAGGCGTCTCTCGCTCGCATAGATTGTCGCGATTCCGGCTTGCCGTCCTTCAGCACAATCGAGCAACGCCGCCTCGTAGCTTGAGGGGGCTGTTGCTCGCGCGGACTCAACCTTTGCGCGGTAACGCATGCCGACACGCTCGAATGGGTTGCCCACCAACTGACGCGCGGGACTTGTACTTTGGACAGACAAGTCTACGCGGGCCTAAAAGATAAGTTCCGAAGTTGATGCGAGCTGTTGCTACTTTATTCGACTGACCGCACGTCGAGAAGAAGTGGGACTGCGCCTATGGTCGAGCACAAGCAGACCCTTCGCGAGGTGTGACCGCCTCGGCTCATTTTCGGCGGCGTAGGCCGCCGGTAGCAAAAACGACTTTCAAGTTCTCTCCAAACGATCGTCACATGCGTGGCGGGGGCGGAATGCGGTTTGGTTTCTGACGGGCAAACGGAGGCCAGCGGGCCCCGCTTGAACTCCCCCGCCGCGCGGCGAGACGCGGCGGGGCTCGTCTCCGCGCCATAAGCATATGCTCGCCTGTGAGCCTCCTCTGCCGGATTCATTCTTGTGAAATGTTCAGGCGGCACTAGGTGGCGTGCTGCGCGGTTGGCAGGCTGGTCCCGCGCCGTTGCATGCACTATGAACTTACATGCCGAAGGTCCTGGTCATTTCAGACATTCACTTGTCCCCGACGCACGGGTTCTTCTGGGACAACTGGACGGTTGCCCGCGATTTCGCAAACGCATCGGCTGCCGACGCCGTCGTGGTGAATGGTGACCTCGCCATCAATGGCCCTGAGAGTGATGCGGAGATCGGCTTCGCAGCCCAAGCGCTCAAAGGCCTGCGCGGGCGCGTGCTGCCTTTGCCAGGCAATCATGATGTTGGCGATGAGCCCCCCGGCCAAGATCCTCTTCAGCTCGTCGATGATGCGCGACTGCATCGCTGGGACAGCGCCTTTGGCAGCGACCGCTGGATCGCCGATGTCGGCGACTGGCGGCTCGTTGGGGTAAACGCGCAGCTCCTCGGCTCTGGGCTGGCGCGCGAGGAGGAGCAGAACCAGTGGCTCGACACGGCTCTCGCTCCTTGCGGGCGACGCCGGGTCGCGGTTTTCATGCACAAACCGATCTTCGTTGAGACCGAAACCGAGCACGTTCCATCTGTGGCGTCGGTCGTACCGTCCGTGCGAACTGCGTTCCTGCGGCGCTTGCGGGGTGCTGGCGTTCAGGTCGTCGTCAGCGGGCATCTACATCAGTATCGAGATCGCATTGTCGATGGGCTGCGCCATCTGTGGGCTCCAGCCGTGGCCTTCATGCCCGCACAGTTGCATGATGCCGACCCACGTTGTGGTCTGATGGAGCTGGAGTTCTCGGGCGATGCTGTGACTGCAAGCGTGATACGACCGCCGGGACTCGTCTCGCGCGATCTCGCGTCCATCAAGGGCCCCTATCGCTTCCTGCGCGACATGCCGGCCTCGCCGCCAGATTTGGACAGGAAGGCCGTTCGCTGACGCCCTGTGACTAGCGCGGGTTGCCGCGACAACAACTTGTCACCGAGTCCAAGAAACGTGCGCGAACCCTCTCTCCGCTGCGGCGGCGCGGACAAGTGAGGCCCGCGACTGGCCTAGTTTTCGGTTCTCCAGAGCAAAGACCCCGCCGTCTTGGGGAGACGACGGGGCAAGGGGTCATGTGGGGGCTATTGCTCCGGTGGATGGAGCAGCAGCAAGCGGCAGCTTCGTATTCGCGCGCGACAGAACCGTGACACCACGCAGGCTCCCTCTGGCGTTGTGGATAACAAACCGACCGCAAGAAGCGTACCCCTGGTTGCCCAGGTCTGTCGTCCCGCCCGCCGTAGCGGCCCGCTTTTCATCGCGTCGCCTTGGCGCTGCTGCGCTTCGCCTGTGCTTTCTTCCGCGAAGCGCGTGGCGGCCTTGGAAGCAGCTGCCAATATTGAAAACTCTGTCTCCCCAGCGGTCCCTGCACCGACTGCCAATCGTCGTCTTCCCACCAGGCGATGACGATTTCCTTGAGTTCTTCATCAAAGGCGAGGATGCGAGTGCCATCCTTTGGTGCGCGCTTTGCGCTGCGCCAGCGGTTGCCGGTCATGGACGATCCGATTGCAGCAGCCTGTGTTGCCGCCGCGCCTCATGGTCATTTATTGCAGCACTGTGACATCCGAACTACCTTGGCGCGACATGGTTGATTCCGTAGCCATTGCCAAGAGCTGGATGCGCGGAAAAACGTGAGGCTAGGCGGTCGCACTTGTGCTGTTCACTTGGCGATCAGGGGCGCGGCTCGCTGCAGCGGCGCGGCTCTGTGCCAATTGTGTCTTATCCGCAAAAAAGGCCAAAGGCGCAGAATGACAGCGTGGCAGCATTGGAGAATCCATGATCGTTGACGTCTGGGCGCAAATAAATACCGAACGCATGGCACGAGCGTCGTGGGTCGCCTCGCTCATACGCTGGACCGGACAGGCCGATGACTACCTGCCGACGCCGCAGTCGACGCTTGCGGCCATGGATGCCGCGGGCGTGGATATCGCATTGCTCTCCGCGTGGTATGGGCCTGAAGGAAGCCTCATCACCAATGAGGAGGTCGCGGCTCAAATCGAGACGGCACCGGACCGCTTCCGCGGCTTGGCCAGCGTCGACTTGAACGATCCAGTCGGTGCGGTGCGCGAGATCCGGAAATGGGTCGATGGAAAAAGGTTCGTCGGCGTTCGAATAGTCCCCTGGCTGTGGAATCTCCCGCCAAACGATCGTCGGTACTATCCGATCTATGTGGCGTGTGTTGAGCTTGGTGTCCCGTTCTGCACGCAGATAGGCCACACCGGGCCGCTCAGGCGATCCGAAACGGGCCGCCTCATTCCGTATCTTGAAGACGTTCTTCTCGACTTTCCGCAACTGGTGATCGTGGGGGGCCACGTCGGATTTCCGTGGCTGGACGAGGTTACGACGCTGACGTTCAAGTTTCCAAATTTCTACGTCGACACGTCGGCCTATGCGCTTCATCGCCTTCCACCCAACTTCGTGGACTATATGAAAGGTGCCGGGGCCAAGCGGGTGATGTTCGGCACGAACTGGCCAATGATCGCCCCGGCGAAATGCCTTGCGGGACTAGACGGGTTGAGCCTGCCCGAGAAAGTACGCGACGCCTTCCTTTCAGGAAATGCGCGCCGGGTCTTTAACCTGTAATGCACAATAGGCAGCGGCCTCCGGCGCATCAGCCAGGAACCTGTGGATCGCGCCAACGCCATCCTCGGCCTAGGTCCGCGCAAACGCGCGGCCTCGAACCGGCTGCGGCGCTTCAACGACGGCACGATCTCGGCTACAACCAAACCAGGGAAAACTCGTGGGGCTTCCATGGAGCAGCGTCGGCTTGGTTCTTCTTCGCTTTTCATCCCGCCGCTCGTCTTTGGCGGCAACGTCTTCGGTTGGTCCGCCGACGAGGGGGCCAGTTTCCGGCTCCTCGACATGCTGGTCGACGCCGGGCTGACGGCGGTTGACACCGCTGACGTCTATTCCCGCTGGGTGCCGGGACATCAGGGCGGCGAGTCGGAGACCATCATCGGACGCTGGCTCAGCAAGCGCGGCAAACGGGACGATCTCGTGCTCATGACCAAGGTGGGAATGGAAATGCCGGGCCGCGGCAAAGGCCTGTCGCCCTCCTGGATCAAGAGCTCGGTCGAAGATTCGCTCAAGCGACTGAAGACCGACTACATCGATCTCTATCAGGCGCATCGGGATGACCCGGCTACCCCTTTGCCCGAGACGCTTGCTGCATTTGCCGATTTGATCCGGGCGGGCAAGGTGCGCGCCATCGGGGCTTCCAACTACAGCGCCGAGCGGCTGGAAGAGGCCCTCACGGCCAGCCGTGCTCACAACCTACCAGCCTATGTCTCTCTGCAGCCGCATTACAATCTGGTGGAGCGGCCGGTCTACGAGGACGAGCTGGAGGCCGCTTGCCAGCGAAACCAGCTCGGTGTCGTTCCCTATTACTCCCTCGCGAGCGGCTTTCTGACGGGGAAATACCGTTCCTCGGCTGATGCCGGCAAGAGCTCGGCCCGTGGGTCAGCGGCGTCAAAATATCTGGCGGGCAAAGGCCCGAGGGTGCTTGCAGCCCTCGACGAGGCGGCTCGCGCAAGCGCGGCCACGCCGACGCAGGTTGCGCTCGCCTGGTTGATGGCGCGCCCAAGCATTACTGCACCCATCGCCAGCGCCTCGAAACCCGAGCAGCTCGGCGATCTCGTCAAAGCCACCACGCTGAAGCTGTCTCCCGCACAGATCGCAGCGCTGGACGCGGCGAGCGGAGCCTGAGCTCGCGCGTCCTGGTTTCAGTCCTCGATGGCATGACCTCGCTTGGCGACAAGCGCGGTACGCTCAAAACTCATGAATTGAGTGCCGTCCTGCTTCTTCCCAATGGTGCGGACCGTGACAATGCCTTGTCCCGGCCGTGAAGCCGATTCACGCTTCGCCAACACCTCCGATTCGGCGTAGATCGTATCGCCGACGAACACGGGAGCGGTCAGCTTGATGTCGTTCCAGCCGAGATTGCCGATGGCCTTCTGGCTGATGTCGCTCACGCTCATCCCGACCACCATCGACAGCGTCAGGCAGCTGTTCACGAGCGGCTGCTTGAACTCCGATTTCGCCGCGTATTCCTTGTCGAAGTGAAGCGGATGCGTGTTCATCGTGATCAGGGTGAACCACGTATTGTCGCTTTCGGTAATGGTGCGGCCCGGACGATGTTCGTACACGTCGCCGACCCGGAAGTCGTCGTAGTATCGTCCAAAGCTTTCGCGGTAGCGCTGCGGGCCGATCTGGTCATGGCTTTGCATGGCATCACTCCGAGTCTAGAGCCTTCGTGAAAAATAGTGCGGTGTGCTCGCCGAGGCTCGGCTCACGCAGGCTTGGACATGCGGGCTCGTTGCTGAACCGGATCGGGGGACCGACATGACGGCGGTTCAAGTCGTCGCGGCGGATGATGCCGCGGGCTAGCAGGTTGGGGTGCGCCAGCGCCTCCGGGAGCGTGTTGACGCAGCCATAACAGACATCGAGGGTCGCAAGATAAGCGTTCCATTCCGTCAGCGACTTCTTGCGAAATTCGGCGGCGAGGTAGTCGACAACGGGCTCTTGGTGCGGCCCCGGACCGCGCAGGCACAGTTCAACCAGATCCGGCCGGTTGAAGGCGCGAAGCAGGTTATGAATGAACTTCGGCTCCTGCCCGGCGAGCACGAGGTAGCGGCCGTCCAACGTCTCATATGGGCGATAGAACGCGGCGCCGCCGGTCGTGCGTTCATGGGCGGGGATCGGCTGACGGTTTTCCGCCAAGGCCGGCCCGAGGATGTTCAACATCCCGCCGACCATCACGTCATGCATGCTTATGTCGATATGGTCGCCGAGGCCGGTCCGTTCCCGGCGCAGGAGCGCCATCAGCACGCCGGACAGTCCTTGCAGCCCGGCGAGGACGTTGGCGGCAGCGAAGCCGGGCATCGCCGGCTTGCCGTCATTTCCCAGCGTCATGCTGAGAAGCCCGCTTTCCGCTTCGAGCGCGAGATCGTGCGCCGGACGGCCGCGCAGGTCGCTGTCCTGCCCGAACGCGCTGATGGAACAGTAGACAATGCGCGGATTGCGGGCACGTACCTCCGCATATCCGACGCCAAGGCGGTCGACCGTACCGGGTCTGAACAACTCCACAAAAACATCGGCGGTCTCGCAGAGCGTCAGCAGAGCGTCGCGCTGGGCGCGATCCTTCAGGTCGAGCACCACGCTCTTTTTGCCGCGATTGAGATTGCGGAAGAACACCGTGCTCGGTCCATCGGCAAGCCCGATATGCCGGCCGGGATCACCCTCGCCGGTCACCTCGATCTTGATCACCTCGGCGCCATGATCGGCCATGGCGAGGGTCAGGTATGGGCCCGGCAAAAAGACCGAGAGATCGATGACGCGGATGCCCTCCAGCTTCATGGCGCACCGGCGCGTCTGGCCGTGCGCATGGCGCCGACATAGTCAGGATTGTCCGCTCCGAACTGCGAACAAGGCGCCTGACTGAGGCGCTGTCCGTCGATCCTGATCGGGTTGGCGAGCACCTGCATGTCGGGTTTGGCGGGATGGGAGACAACGTTGATCATCTCGGTGGTCTTGAGAAACGGACTATCGAGCGCCTGCGCGAGGTCGAGCACGGGGGCCACCGGCAGCACGCCATTCAGCTTGCCGAGCCAATAGGTCGTGGGTCGCTGGCTCAGTTCCTCATCAATGATCGCGGTCAGCGCGGCGCGATTGGCTTGGCGGGTGGCCGTTGTCGCGAAACGCGGGTCGGACAGCAGCTCCGGCCGCGCGATCGCGCGGACGAACTCGGTCCAGAACTTTTTAGTCATGCACATGATGAACAGCCAGCCGTCGGCGGTCGGAAAGGTCTGGACCGGCGCCACCGAGTAATGCGCACTGCGGCGCTGGCGCGTCGAGACGTGTCCCTCATTGAGGTACCAGGTGGCAACATATCCGAGCTGATGCAGCGCCACGTCGAGCAGGGATGTGTCTACGTCGCACCCCTTGCCGGAGGCGCGCGCTTGGAGAATCGCGGATAGAAGCCCGACGGCCGCGGTCAGGCCCGCGGTATGGTCGATGATCGAGGGGGCGCCGAGCCGGGATGGCGGCCCGTCAGGCTCGCCGGTCAAGTGCATCAGTCCCGATTCAGCCTGCATCAGATAATCATAGCCTGGCCACGAGGCGCGCTCGTTGTTGCGGCCGTAGGCCGACAGATGCACGCACACAATCCGCGGATTGGTCACCGACATTGAATTGTAGTCGAGACCGAGCTTTGCGGGCAGGTCGCCGCGAAGATTGTTGAACAGGGCATCCGCACCCGCCACCAGTTTCCTCAGAACTCTCCTTCCCTTCATCGATGCCCAAGTCGATGGAAACGCTCTTCTTGTTGATGTTGAAAGCCTGAAAATACTCGCTGTCATTCGGACCGAGCATGAACGGACCGGTCCTGCGTGCGGGATCGCCGCCGATTGCCGCATTTTCAATCTTGATGACCTCGGCGCCGAGATCGGCGAGCAGCATGGTCGCGTAGGGGCCGGCGCCGAACTGCTCGACCGACACGATACGCACGCCCTGAAGCGGCTTCATAGCGCGGGATTCCTCTTGATCAGCTGCTTGGAGATGATGATGAGCTGCATCTCATTGGTGCCTTCGCCGATGCAGGTGAGCGGCGCGTCGCGATACAGGCGTTCGATATCGAACTCCTGCGAATAGCCGTAGGCGCCGTGGATGCGCATACCTTCGATCGAATTCTCGAGCGCGGCTTCGCTTGCGAAATACTTGGCCATTCCGGCCTCCATGTCGCAACGCGCGCCATTGTCGAAGGCGCGCGCGGCATCGAGCGTGAGCAACCGCGCAGCCCGAGCGCGCGTCGCCATCTCGCCGAGCTTGAGTTGAATCGCCTGGTGCTCGCAGATCGGCTTTCCGAAGGTCTTGCGAATCTGCGCGTATTCGGTCGCGAGCTTGAGCGCGCCTTCGGCGATGCCAACGCCCCGGGAGGCGACGTTGATGCGCCCGAGTTCGAGACCGCCCGTCGTCTGAAAGAAGCCCTGGCCTTCGACGCCGCCGATCAGGTGATCGGCAGGAACGCGATAATTGTCGAAGATGAGCTCCGCCGTGTCGATCGCCTTATAGCCGAGCTTCGGCAGCTTGCGGCCAACCGTGAAGCCTTGCATCTTGGGCGCGATAAACAAGCTCATGCCGTTGTAGCGCGGCTGGGCCTCCGGATTGGTCTTGACCAGCATGGCGAAGCACGAGCCTTCAAGCCCATTGGTGATCCACGTCTTGGTGCCATTGATGACGTAGTGGTCGCCATCGCGCCGCGCGACCATGCGGATGCCTTGCAGGTCAGTGCCCGCGTCGGGTTCGGTCAGGGCGAGTCCGCCGCGAATCTCGCCCGTGGCCAGCTTCGGCAGCCATTGCGTCCTTTGCCGCGGCGTACCGAACTTCTGTATCGCCAGGGCCAGCATCAGGTGCGAATTGATGATGCCGGTGATCGACATCCAGACCGACGAGATGCTCATGACGATCTTGGCATAGGTCGCCGCGGACAGTCCGAGGCCGCCATATTCCGGACTGATGATCGCGCCGAACAGGCCGAGCTCCTTCATCTGTTCGACGACCTGCGTTGGATAGCGGTCGGCATGGTCGTATTCGCGTACAATCGGCTTGAGTTCACGCGCCACCCATCGCTCGATCGAATCGAGCATTTGAATCTCTTCCTCGGTGTCGACTTGCGCGTCGCGCGTCGCGTGAGCCATGAGAGCCTCGTCAAGGGTTGTCCGACAAAGGAGCTTGATAACCTCTATATCGTTTGGTCGTAGGGACAAAAGCGGCATGAGCCGCTGGAGAGGGGGAGAGGGATCGCGTGCTGAACGAGCTGCGTTGGTGTCGATTGGCCGACACGCGGTTCACTCGCCCGCTTCACCTGTCTCCGGCCAACGTCGCGCCCTTGGCGAGCGGGCCGACGTTGCGGCCATAGAGCGTGAGCCACCCGGAATCGGTGGGCATGGGCGCAAGCTTCAGCCGCGTGCGGCGTGCGGCGAGCTCGGCTTCCGGCACGACGAGGTCGACGACCTTGCGGTTGACATCGATGACGATGGTGTCGCCGTCCTCAACCAGCGCGAGCGGGCCACCGACCGCGGATTCCGGCGTCACCTCGCCGACCACCAGGCCAACATTGACGAGACCAGACAGCTGCCCGTCCGTGACCACCGCCACATTTGCCGCGAAGGGCATGCCGTCGAGCGCAAAGACCGTCCGCGAGGCGCCGCCCATGCCGGGACCTCCGCGCACGCCGACGCCACGCAGCACGATCACGTCGCCGGCCTTGACGCCACCATTGATGATGGCGTCCACCGATGCTTGCGGCACGTCGAAGACACGCGCCCTGCCCTCAAAGCTCAGCGTGCGGCCGGTCCGCAGCCCAAGCTTGATGATCGCCCCGTCCGGCGCCAATGAGCCCCGCAGCATGACAATGGGCGCCTCGGCTGAGAACGGCCGGTCGATGGGGCGCACGGCATCGGCATTGTGAACTTGCGCGTCCTCGAGGTTTTCGGCCAGCGTCTTCCCAGTGACGGTGAGCGGCGAGGTGTCGAGGAGCGACTCGAGCTGCTTCAGCACGGCACTCGCGCCACCGGCTGCCTCGAGCGCCTCGATGGGATCGGCGCCCATCGGGCGAATGGCGGTGAGCACGGGAATCTTGTCGCCGAGCTCGTCGAACAGCCCGTAGACATCGACGTCCGTCTTGGCTTCCGTGGCGATGGCCTGCAGATGCTTGATGCAGTTGATGGAGCCGGAGACGGCGAGCACCATGGCGGCCGCGTTGGCGAAAGCGGCCGGCCCCAGAATCTTGCGCGGCGTCAGATCCTCCCACACCATGTCGACAATGCGGGCTCCCGAGCGACGCGCGTAGTCGAACATGCGCGGACTGTTGGCGAGCACCGGGGCCGCCCCCGGCAACGTCATGCCAAGTGCCTCGCACATGACGTGGACCGAGTTGGCCGTCCCCATGCCGGAACAGACGCCGGGGCCGCGAATCGCCACCTCGCTCATGCCCTTCAAGTCGTCAAACGAGAGCTTGCCGGAAAGGTGATGGCCGGCGCCAAGGAACACCTCTTCGATGTCGACGTGATGGTTGTTGTAGGTGCCGCTCGGCTGGTAGCCGCAGATGACGACGATGGTTGGGATGTTGATGCGGGCGGCCGCCATGAGCTGGCCGGGACCGGTCTTGTCGCACGAGGTCAGCACCACCATGCCATCGAGCTGAGCGCCTTCGACGCCGGCCTCGATATCGTTGGTGATGAGATCGCGGCTCGGCAGCAGATAGGTCGCGGCGCGCCCGGCGCTGTGAATGAAGTCCGACGGCGCCATGGTGCGGATCTCGAACGGCAGGCCGCCCGCCGCGCGGACCGCGTCCTTAACGGCCGCCGCCACCCCGTCGAGATGGCTGAAGCAGATGGAGAGCTCGGACGAGGAGTTCACCACGGCGATCTTGGGTTTTCGCATGTCCTCGTCGGTCAGCCCAAGCGCCCGCCATTGCGCGCGGCGCACCGCCCAACGGGAGCTGCCTTCGTCGAAATTGCTGCGAAGCTTGCGTGTCATTGGCGGGCCCATGGTCAGTCGCGCACCGCCCAGGCGGCCTCCGACGGTGCCGTGACCGTGACGTCGGCGCCAACGCCAACATCGGCGAGAGGCGAGGCTTCGACATTCAGACGCCGCCCGCCGGTTTCCACGACGATGGAGCGGTGCGAGCCGCGGAAGATCGACTCCACCACTCTCCCCGACCACGTCAAGGCGCCGTTGCCCTGCGCGGCGCGGCCGACGGACAGGCTCTCAGGACGCAGCACGACCGTGACCGTGGCGCCGGCCGGCACCGCGGTTGCCGCATGGCAGAGCCCGGCAAAACCCTGGCCTTCGATGTCGAGCACGAAAGCCGCGCCGCCATTTGGGCGGCAGCCGCGAACCTGCGCATCGAGCAGGTTGGGGGCACCGAAGAACGCCGCGACGGCGCGGCTTTCTGGACGCCGATAAATCATCTCGGGCTGCCCCACCTGAAGAATCTTGCCGCTCGCCATGACCACGACGCGATCCGAAAGCGCCATGGCCTCGCTTTGGTCGTGGGTGACGTAGAGCGTGGTGATGCCGAGCCGTTTCTGCAGGGCGCGGAATTCGTCACCCATCTGGGTGCGCAGGCGGGCGTCGAGGTTGCTGAGCGGCTCGTCGAGCAGCAGCACTTCCGGTTCGAACACCAGGGCGCGCGCGATGGCGACGCGCTGCTGCTGGCCGCCGGACAGAGCCGGTGCGGGTCGCTCGGCGTACGGCTCCATCTCGACGAGAGCGAGCGCGCGGCCGACGCGTTCCTTGGTTTCCGCGGCGGATCGCCGCCGGACGCGCAGCGGATAGGCGACGTTGTCGAACACCGTCATGTGCGGCCAGATGGCGTAGGATTGGAACACCATGCCGAGGCGGCGCTGCTCGGGCGGCAGAAAGAACCCCGTGGCGGCGTCGCTCACCACCGTGTCGCCGATGGCGATGCGCCCGCTCGTATTCTGCTCGAGCCCTGCCACCATGCGCAGCGTCGTGGTCTTGCCGCAGCCGGAGGGCCCGAGCAGGGTCACGAACTCGCCGCGCCCGACATGCAGATTGATGCGGTCGACCGCCGTCACGGGCCCGAAGGCGCGGCTGACATTGTCGAGCGTCACGTCTCCCATGTCGCTTCCGCCTATAGCGTAGATATGCGCCGCTTGATGACCCTGAGCTGCACCCAGCGGAACATGATGACGAGCAGCATCATCATGAGGCCGACGACCGAGACCTGCTCGGCATTGCCGTTAGTCCACATCTTGAGCAGCACCACCGAGAGCACCTCGGAGCCGACCGAGTAGAGCAGGATCGAGGCGCTCAGTTCGCGCATGATGCCGAAGAAGGTCAGCACCCAGCCGACCGCGAAGGCCGGCCAGGCCAGCGCGATGAGGATGCGCCACAAGGTCTGCAGCCACGAGGCGCCGTGCACGCGCGAGCATTCCTCCAGGTCGAAGGAAAGCTGGTGATAGGCGCTCGACATGACGCGCACAGCGATCGGCGTGCCGAGCGCCATGTAGGCGAGCAGCAGTGCCCAGATCGTGCCGTAGATGGGGATGGGTCCGGGCAGCAGCGCGAAGGCCCACAGGAATCCGACCCCGAGCACCATGCCGGGCATCATCCAGGGCAGCCAGGCGAGCGCATCGATGAGGCGGCGGCCGCGCCAGGTCGTGCGGGTCGACACGTAAGCGACGATGCCGCCGAGCACCATGGTGGCCGTGGCCCCGAGCAGACCAAGGACGGCGGTGTTGCGCGCCGCCCGCCACAGCTCGCGGCTCTCGAACACAGCGCGATAGTGTTCGAGCGTCAGCATGTCGACGCTGTAGAACCCGAAGAAACGGAAGAACGAGCCGATGGCCAACTGGCCAACCGGCAGCACCACAGTGATGATGAAGAACAGGATGCAGAACGCGAAGGTCACCCAGCGCCAAGGGCCGAGCTTCGTGACGCTAGGCCGATAGCCCTTGCCGGTGACGGTCTGGAAGCTCTTGCCACGCAACATCCGCCATTGCCAGAGCACAAGCAGGAACATCAGCGCCAGGATCGCGAAGGAGAGCGCCGTTGCGTACTGGTAGTCGGGCGTGGCGCGATGGTTGATGGCGTTGTAGATCTCGGTGGTTATCACGGTGATGCCGGCCGGCGTACCGAAGAACAACGGCGACTTCGAACGATTCAATGCCGCGGATCAGGCTGAGAATGAACGAGGCGGAGACCACCGGCAGCATCAGCATCAAGGTGATCTGCCGAAACGTGCGCCAGCGCGAGGCGCCACACATGCGGCCGATTCCTCCAGCGACGGATCCATTGCCCGGAACGCGTCGACGATGAACAAGAACAGGAACGGCATAGAATATTGCATCATGTGCCAGACGACGCCGCCGTACGAATAGACGTTGACCAGGGCCTTGTCGGATCCGGAGAGCCACTTCCACACGAGGTTGATGGTGCCGACTTGCGTGTTGCCCAACATGCCCCAGGCCATGGCGGTGAGGATGGGCGGAATGAAGAACGGCAGGGTGATGAGGACTTCCAGCGTGCCGCGCGCCGGGGTGTCGGTGCGAGCCACGATCCATGCCAGCAGCATGGCGAGCACCATGGCCAGCACGGTCTTGACCAGCGACAAGCCGACCGTGTTGAGGAGAACCGTGATGTTCTCGGCGGTGATGATCTTGCGGTAACCGTCGAGGTTGAACTCGCCCGCCATGCCAGGCGGCGTCGAATGCAGGCTGCCGTAGAAGAGCATCGACAGCGGATAGACGGTCAGAAAGCCCAGGATGAGGATGAGCAGGCCAACGCCGACGTAGCGCGGGCCCGCCCCCGCCAAGAGGCGCTGCAATGGTCGCGGTACCCGGGGCGCGCCGCGAACCTCAGGCGCCGGCGCCAATCCCGTGTGCTCGAGGGTAATCGACATTCCGTCGGGCCCTTCAGCCTTGAGCGCCATCCCGTCTGGGACAGAGTGTGCTCACTTATAAATTCGTTTGAACCGGTCGATCATCTCGTTCTGCCGATCGGAATCGGAGGTTCCGAGCAGCTTCGCTTCGGCAATCGGCCGCACTTCGGGAGGAACAGCCTCGCCGATCCCGTCGACCACCGGCCCGTGACCCTCACCGGCATAGATGAGCTGTGCTTCGGGCCCCTGCAGGAAGTCGATGTAGAGCCGTGCGGCGTTCGGGTGCGGCGCGTTCTTCAGCAGAACGTTGCCGTAGAGAACGTAGGGCGTCCCCTCCTGGGGAACGACGGCCTTCACGGGCAAGCCTTTCAGGCTCGCCGTGTCGGTGAGGATGAATGGCGCGTAGAGCGCGAACTCGCCGCGCGCCACGCGCCGCTGCGACTCGCGCTGATCGCGCGTGAAGGTTGGCGTGTTCTCGGCGAGTCTCTGGTTGAACTCCTCTCCGAACGTGTCGTGCATCACGAAGGCCCAGAGATAGCCTCCGCCGACGGCGCGGGGATCGTCGGCCAGGATCTTGCCCTTCCACTTGGCGTCCGTCAGATCCTTCCAGCTCTTGGGCTCCTCGCCCGCCTTGACCATCCCTGTATTCACCAGGATGCCGTACGGGATGGTCATCACCGAGGCCATCGGCACCTTGAGCTTGAAGCGCTCCTTGATCTTGGCGCTGTTGGGCGTCACCGGGACCGGATCGACGGATTTGTCCTCGCGGTCGTAAAGCTTGGTCTGGCCTTCGCTGGTGAACATCACGTCGGCGAGGAAGCGGCCGGCCGCCTGCTCGACGCGAACCCGCTCCCTGATCTCGCTGGCGCGCGCCTCGAGCACGTCGACGGCGATCCCGTATTTCGTCTCGAAGGCCTTGGCGATAGCCTTGGTGCTCGGCTGACCGACGAAGGCGGTGTAGAGCACGAGCTTGCCCTCGGCCTTGGCAGCCTTGACCACATCATCCCAGTTCTGCGTTTGCGCGCGCGCCGGCGCGGCGGCCGCGAGGGCAGCGCCGGCTATGAGCCACAATGCACGGCGCCGATGGAAGGTGCCTCGCAGTAACGTCATCGCTTCTTCCTCCCGATCCTTGTTCCTGTGCGCCGCTTGTCGGCGTTCATTCAGAGCTGGGTGCCGCCCGGCGCTTCCTGACCTCAACGATGCCGCGATCGGCGTCAACCTTGACCCAGTCGCCGGTCTCGATCACCTCGATGGGATCGCGATCAAAATCAGTCATGGCGGGGGCGTGCGTGACGACAGCGCCGAGCGCCACCTTGGTGGTCATCTTGTTGAACAGCATGGCCTTTGGGGCGGCACCGTTGAGGCGCGTCATGTGAAAATAGGCCGACCAGCCGGATGACCCCTTGGCCCCCGGGAAAACCAGCACCTTGTCCTTGAAGCTCGTGCCGCGCAGCTCGTGCCGCCGCTCGATGATCGTGCCGTCACGCTCATTGATGCCACCCCAACCCGAAATGGTCTGGCGCGTCACAAGCGCCTCGCCCTCGGTCACGCCGCCGACGACCTTACGACCACGCAGCGTGATGACCTGATCAAGAACCGGCCGCGGCGTCAGAACCTCGCTCATTCGATTCCCCCGTTCCAGCGGCCGCTCAGCGCCGCCTCGACGCAATCCTTGACCGAGCCGAACCATGCCTCCACGCCGGTGATGGCCGGCAGATAGTGGGCCTGCTTGGCGGAATCGGTGGCAACGGTGCGCGTGCCCTTCGGCAGGTGCCGCGAGATGGCCGGGCAGGTATCGCTCATCACCACGCCGCCGGCGTCGCTGATCATCTTGGTGTAGCCGTTGCGATCGGCGACCTGGCGAATGGCGCGGGGCGTGTGCACCCAGAGCTGCGTGTTGGCAGAAATCTTCTTGCCGTCGAGCATCGAGGCGATCAGCCATACCTGATCGATGGAATTGTGCGGGCAGCCCAGCATGACGAAGTCGATGT
Organism: uncultured Alphaproteobacteria bacterium; assembly: GCA_963812775.1. Taxonomy (GTDB): domain Bacteria; phylum Pseudomonadota; class Alphaproteobacteria; order Rhizobiales; family Beijerinckiaceae; genus CAWEWH01. Next base: position 784,761 of record CAWEWH010000005.1, on the reverse strand, counting down.
CGCGGCTCGAGGCACAATTGAGGTTGTCGTAGGCGATGCGCCGCTCCGCGGGGCCGAAGCGCAGCGAGCCCTCGACCTTGCGGCCGCCGAAGGCCTCGTGCTCGTCGCGCGCCTCCGGCGTCACGCCCGGAATATGGTACATCTCGACACCGCCGGATGAAGCAGCCGCGGCGCCGAAGTGCTTCAGCTTGATGAGACTTGGCTGATGCTTGATGCCGCGCAGCACGGGCACCTCTTCCTGAACGATCTCGCCGAGATAGTAGCCGAGCAGGCCCCAATCCATCATGTCGTCGACGTCGAAATCGACCTCGACCAGGAAGTTGCCGCGGCGATTCTCGGGGGCGTGATAGCCGAAGTAAGGAATGCGGCCCGTCAAGGCCGCGGCACCGGTGCTCTCCTTGCCCTCGGTGTTGGTGCGGGCACCAAGCACGGCGTTGCAATACACAACCGCGGAGGACTCCATCCAGGCGCAGTGCTCCCCCTTCACGGGCACGTTGCCAACTTGATAGGGCGTGCAGGTGGCGAACATGTTGATGCCGCGGCGCGCCGAAGAAGGCTTCCGCATCTTTTTGTGATTGGGCGAGGTCGTCCGGAATTCCCTGGATGCGCCAATTGTCGTTGTCGATGCCGGTGATGAGCTGGCACGTATGCGCGACCATGCGCGGCACCTCGACCACCTCCTGGCTGTCGAGATTGAGCTCCGAATAGACGGCGTCGAAGCCGCGCCGCGCAATCGCGCTGCACCGACGGCGTGGACGCATTGAAGGCGCCGGCCACATTGTTCGTCGCGACAAGCCGCTCGGCGCCGAGCGCCTCGCCATAGCGGACCAGCAAATCCATGGCCTTTTGCTTGGCGGGGCCGTGCGCCCCATCCAGCATGGCCTGCTCGTCAGCGGAGAGCCGCATGCGTCAGCTCCTTCAGGCAGCGCGCTCGGCCGGGTCGACCCGGTCGATGTTGTCGTAGAGCCGCGTGCGCAGCGCCGCGATATCGATCTGGTGCACGCTGCCGGTGCCAGCCAGATCGAGGACGTGCGCCGCCGCCGCCCCCATGGCGATGCACGGGCCCATGACGCGGACCGACGACAGGGCCGCCTTGTCCGCATCGATGCAGCGGCCGGCCGCGACCACGTTGTCGGCTTCCCCAGGAATCAAACTCCCAAGCGGGATGTAGTGGACGTGCTGCTCGTCGAAGGTGTGCCAGTGGTGACCCTGGCTGTAATGCAGCTCGATCGGCCAGGCGGTACGCGCGACAGCGTCCGGGAAGCGCGTCCCCTGCATCACATCGTTGACGCTGAGCTGCTGGCGCCCAACGATCCAGCGGGTCTGGCGGATGCCCGGGAAGCCGTAGGCACGCACCTTGGCGTTGCCGAAACAGGCGGGGAACTGCTCGCGCAGGAATTTCACGGCGCGATCCGCCTGGTCACGACCTTCGAGGGTGCACTTGGACGCGGCGAGCGGATCGAGCGGCGTCTCGATGTGCGTCATGTTCATGGCTGCCACCCCGCGGCCAGGAATGATGAAGGCGAGACCCTCGCGGCGCAACAGGCCGTAGCTGTCGGCCTTCTCCTTCATGCGATCGGAAATTTCCTGTTTGGTCGGCTGCTTGGCCTCGTCGATGTTCTCGAGGATGACCATCTGAGTGCCGTAGACGGGCTCGCCCTCCGGCTCGTGGCACGCAAAGCCGGCATTCCAGGCGAGCGCGGCGTCGCCGGTCGCGTCGACGAAACCCGTGGCGGAGATGCGCACATCGCCATAGCGGGTGGCGCAATCGAGCTCGACCACGCGACGGCCCTCGCGCTTCACGTCGCGAAGCACGGCGCCCAGCAGCACGGTAATGCCCTCCGCCCGCACCGTCTCTTCGATCCAGCGGGCCAGCGCAATCTCGTCGTAGTAGACGACCGTGGTGAGCGGCCCGTGCCGGTAGTAGAGCGCCTTATCCTGCCGGCCGAGATCGCGCAGAATGTCGTCGGCAATGCCGCGGGTGAACTGGTGGCCATGCGTGCCGTTGGCGAAGAGGCCGCAGAACGTGCCGATGATGGAGTTTACCGCCTGGCCGCCGAGCACCGGCAGGCCGTCGACGATGAGCACCTTGCGGCCGAGACGCGCGGCCTCAATCGCGGCCGATACGCCGGCGATGCCGGCGCCGACGACACAGATGTCAGCGCTGGCGCGCTGTGCGCCCTCCTTGCCGTTGCGCCTGACGACGCGCGTGCCGGTCGAGACTTCCGGCTCAGCCATGCAGCACCTCCCGTCGATCAAGACCAGCAAAGCCGAAGCTCGCGCCTCGGCGTTGGAGCCCTATTCGGGCTGTCGTCGGACTTCTGATCTAACCCAATAGGGCAAGGAAGAAGCTATTTGGCAAGCTCAGCTTTCTCGATTCGCGAAAGATATTCGTTGCGAAACGGGGCTTCTCAAGTGCACTCTCCGAAGCACTCTGAGGCAATGGCAACCAGCTCGATGGACACGCTGCTGAACATCAAGGCCTTCCTCACCACGGCGCGGGCCGGTAGCTTCTCGGCAGCAGCGCGGCAGTTGGGGGTGGCGCCCTCGGTCATCACCAAGCGTATCAGCCGGCTTGAGGACCAGATGGACGCGAAGCTCTTCCTTCGTTCGACGCGCCAATTGCTGCTCACCGACGTTGGAGAACGCTATCTGCCCCGCTACCAGGCGATTGTCGGCGAGGTCGAGGAGGCGTTGAGCGGCGCTGGCCGAACTGGCAAGCGGCGTCGAAGGCCATCTCCGGATCAAGGCGCCGACCACCGTCACCATCAACTATCTCGGCACCATCCTCAGCGACTTTCAGGATCGTGCATCCCGGCGTCACCCTCGAGGTGGTTCTCGTCGACCGCTCGGTCAACCCGATCGAGGAAGGCTATCGACGTCGCCATTGGCGCGCTGCCGGCCTCGTACGCCAACGTCATCGATGAGCCGCTGTGCCCCTATCCACGTCTCCTGTGCGCCGCCCCAGACTATCTCGACAGGCGTGGAGCGCCCCGAGCACCCGCGCGACCTCGTCGACCATGACTGCCTGACCTTTCACGCAACGGGCTCGACCTGGTCATTCGAGAGCCCGCGCGGCGCATAAACGTCGAGGTCCGTACCCGCTTCAGCGCCAACGACACGCAGATTCTGCATGACATCGCTTGCCGCGGCCGTGGCATTGCCGTGGTCGCTGAGTACATCGCTCGCCAGTCGCTCGCGTCAGAAACGGCTCGTTCGCGGTGCTGCCGGACTTTCCCGGTCGACCGAACTTTGGCTCAAAGCGCTGGTGCCGCACAACAAGAGCCGCAAGCCCGCCATCCAGGCTTTGATCGCGCATCTTAAGCAACAGATGCAACCGGTGCCGCCGTGGGATCGCGAGGCGCCATCGGCGCGGAGCACGGCTGAACCGATGGATCGCGACGAACGCAAGCACATGTCGTGACCTCGGCTCGGCGGCGTCGACTGCGATGTCCACCCGCCAAATCCGCGGCGGCAGGACCTGCTGCCCTTCCTCGACGAGTACTGGCAAGAGACGGTGCAGTGCCGCGACGTCGATCTGCTGGAGCTGACGAGCTATCCGTCGACTCCGCCCCGTCGCATGCGGCCCGACTGGCAGGATGGTGCCGACCCGCTCGAACGCATGCAGCGGCATCTGCTCGATCGCCTTCGGGCTCGACTTCGCCATTTTGAATTGCGTGTCGCGGCATCCAGGCCGTCTACAACGACTATCTCGCGGCGGCGCTCTGTCGCGCCGCCAATGATTGGCTCGCCGCGACTTTCCTCGACCGCGATCCGCGGCTGCGCGCCTCGATCTTGCTGCCGTTGCAGAATCCCGAGCTCGCCGCTGAGCCGAGATCGAGCGGCGCGCCGGCGACCGGCGCTTCGTGCAAGTGCTGGTGCTGGCGATGGGCGACATCCCGCTCGGCGCGGCGGATCTATTGGCCGGTTTGGGCGGCGGCCGAACGGCTCGGCCTGCCAATCGGCATCCATGCCGGCAGCAGCAATCGGCATGCGCCAACGCAAGCGGCTACCCGTCGTTCTATGTGGAGACCACAAGTCGGGCATATGCAGGGCTTCGGGGGCCAGCTTCTCAGCTTCGTCGCCGAGGGCGCCTTCGTGAAATTCCCGGGCCTGAAGCTCGTCATGATGGAATCGGGCGTGACCTGGTTGCCGAGCCTCATGTGGCGCATGAGCAAGGATTGGCGTGGCGCCCGCGATGAGGTGCCGTGGCTCAAGGAGACGCCCGCCGCCATCATCCGCCGGCATGTGCGCACTGACGCTGCGGCCTCTCGATGCGCCGGCCGATGCAGCCGAGGTCGCCCGCAGCCTCGACCATCTGGGTTCAGACGACATGCTGCTCTTCTCCACCGACTTCCCGCACTGGCATTTCGACGGATCAAATGCCATGCCGCCAGGTTTCCCAGCGCGGCTGAAGCAGAAGGTTCTCGTCGACAACCCGCGGGCCACGTTCCCGCGACTGGAGATCGGGCCATGAGCCGACACACTGCTCGACCACAGCGAGACAAAGGGTCTCGACACGGAAACTCGGCATCATCGACTGTGACGTGCACCCGTACATGAGCACGCCGGGAGAGCTCGCGGCTTTCCTGCCGGAACGTTGGCGCAAGCACCTCGCCGACTACGGCGCGCGCTCGGCGCAACCCGTTCCTGGGCGCCCTGCCCTATGCACGGATGACCCCGGGCAACGGCATGCGGCTCGACGCCTGGCCGCCCGGCGGCGGCCCGCCGGCGTCCGACCTCGCCTTCCTGCGTGAACAGCTCCTCGACCCGCTCGGCATCGAGTACGGGCTGCTGCAACCGCTGCGCGGCCGGCCCATCGTGCTCAACGTCGAGCTCGAGCGCGGCCATGTACAGTCGCCGTCAACGATTGGCAGCTCGAGAAATGGTGTCGGCCGGAGCCGCGCCTGAAGGCGTCGCTGTGCGTGCCCAAGAGGATGCCGAAGCATCCGTCGGCCGAGATCGAGCGGCGCGCCGGCGACCAGGCCTTCGTGCAAGTCGCCTTGCCGCCGCGCACCATCGAGCCCGCCGGGCGACGCCGCTACTGGCCGATCTTCGCGGCCGCCGAGGCGAACAACCTGCCGATCGGCATCCATATTGCCGGCTTCGGGCCCGCACACCAATTCCGGCAGCGGCTGGTTCTCGTTCTACATCGAGGAGCACTTCGCCTTCGCGCACAGCGCTGCAGTCGGTGCTGACGAGCCTCGTTTTTGAAGGCGTGTTCGAGCGCTTCCCGAAGCTCAAGGTCATTCTCGTCGAGGGCGGCTTTGCGTGGGCGCCGCCGCTCATGTGGCGGCTCGATCGCGAATGGCAGCGCCACAAGGGCGAGGTGCCGCACGTCAAGCGGCCGCCATCGGAATACGTGCGCGAGCACTTCTGGTTCACGACCCAACCTATCGAGGAGCCGGAAACCAACACCCATCTTCTCGATACGTTGCGCTGGATTGGCCCCGATCGGCTGATGTTCTCGACTGATTATCCGCATTGGGACTTCGACGATCCGCGCTTCGCCTTCAAGGTGCCCCTGCTCACGGGAGGAGCACCGCCTGATCTTCCGCGACAACGCCAAGACCTTGTCTGGGCTTCGACTGAATGGCGCGCCACGTCGTGGCCAGCGTCGACGAGGTGTCGCCGGGGGCGTCGAAGCGTGTCGAGTTCGCCGGCCGCGACATTGCGCTGTTCAACGTGAACGGTGAGTTCTTCGCGCTCGGCAATCGCTGCCCGCACGAGGGGGCTTCCCTGTGCCGCGGGCAGATCGTGCCGCTGCATCGAATCCGACGAGCCAGGCCAGTATCGGTTACGCGCGAGGGCGAGCTGCTGCGTTGTCCGTGGCACGGCTGGGAGTTCGATATCCGTACCGGCCGCTCATGGTGCGACCCGCAGCGCATGCGCGTGAAGAGCTATGATGTGCCGTCGAGCCGGGCAGCAAGCTGGCGGAGGGGCCTTACACGGCCGAGGTGTTCCCGGTTTCCATCGAGCAGAACTACGTCGTCGTCGAGGTCTGAACGCGTCCGAGACGGCTCCGTCTGGGAGGAAGAGAATGTCATTCAATCGCATCGGCGCCGCGCTTGCCGGCCCTGATCCTCACCGCGCCCGCCCTCGCCCAAGATGCCGACTGGGCCAAGGTCATCGAGGCCGCCAAGAAGGAAGGCGAGGTCGTCGTCTACAACGCGCAGCTCGGCTTTCCGCCTTTTCTCGCCGTCATCAAATCGTTCGAGGAGAAGTACGGCATCAAGGTCAATTCACTTGATCTCCGGGCGAGCGAGCTCAGCGAGCGCATCCGAACCGAGCAAGCGTCCGGCCGCTATCTCGGCGACATCGAGATGCACGCCGCCAACAGCCTCGAGACGCAACAACAGCAGACAAACGGGCAATCACTGCAGCCCCACGGCGGGGTGCCAAACATCAAGAACCTGCGGCCTGACATGAAGGCCACCGAGTTTCACATTCCTGGCTTTCTCCAGGCCTACGGCATTCTGATCAACACCAGCATGGTGAAGCCGGAGGAAGAGCCCAAAAGCTGGAAGGATCTCATCAACCCCAAATGGGCCGGCAAGATCCTGTCCGACGACATGCGCCCGCTCGGCAGCGGCGGCACCATGTTCGTGGTCCTCCAGAAGACCTTCGGCACCGAGTATCACGAGAAGCTCGCGGCGCTGAAACCCGTATTCAGCCGCGACTTGCGTAACGACGCGCGCCGCGTGGCGCGCGGTGAGTACCCAATCTTCATCCCGCAGATGTTTGCGTTCACGTCCGACCTCAAAGGATTGCCCGTCAAGGTCATCATCCCAGAGGAAGGCGTGCCCTATGTTCCGATCCATTTTGCAATGATGAAAAATGCGCCGCATCCAAACGCGGCGCGGCTGTTCATCAATCATTTCCTCGACGTCGAACAACAGACAATCTACGCCAAAGGCTGGATGGTGCCGGTCGTCAATGGCATCGAAAACTTGGATGCCGAATTCGAAGCGGTTCGGCTCGGCCAAGCTCCTCGGGACGCGCAATTTGGACGAGTACCAGCCGATGATGGAGCTTGCGACCAAAATCTATCGGTGACGGATCGCGCCGCCGGCTGATCGGTCGACCGTCTCGTTTGCCGAACTGGTTGCAGCCCTATTGCGATCCAGGAGGCGCGACCGATGCCTCGCGCTGATTGCTGCGAGCGAGCGCATCCGCAACGAAGCCGGACGCCTTCATGTCCTCGACAAAGCGCTTCAGGAACGTCAGAGCGTGATCGCGACCCTTCGGCGTGCCGATCGCCTGCTCGATAACCATGAACCGGCCGTCCATCACCCGCACATCTGGCTGGGCGGCCGCGAAGGCGACCAACTGCTGGCGAACCCCGGCAGCGGCCTCAAGTTTCTGGTCACGGAAGACGTCGATCACGGCTGGCGAGGTCGGGGCGCGAACGAGCTGCGCCTTCTTGATCGTTCTCGTCAGGTGGAGGTCGTAGGCACTCTTGTTGCCGACCGCAATCCGCACGCCCTCGCGGTCAACGTCGTCGACCGTCTTCAAGGGGGAGCCCGCCGGCACGAGAAAGGTTCCTTCGATCACCACGTAGGCCGCGGTGAAGGCAATGTCGGTCGCCCGCTCAGGGTCGATCGCCATGAATGCGATGTCCCATGCGCCGGTCTTCGCCGCGTCAGCAACCTTGCCGGCAGCATCGAAGAGAACGAGCTCGACGGGCACGTCGAGCTGCTTGGCGAGCTCGCGAGAGAGATCGACCGAGATGCCACGCGGCTCGCCGGTCGTGGTGTCCTTCTGAGCCAGAACAGGATTGCCGAAGTTGATGGCCGCCCTGAGCCGACCCTCGGGGGCCAGCGTCCTGACGATCTCAGGTGAGACAGGCTGCGCTACGGCCTGGCTGGCGAGCAAGAGAAGGCAAAGTGTCGCGAAAAACCTCAAGATGATCGCCTCGGCTGAAACAAGGACTCAAGACGTAGCTCGTGCGAAGGCATGGCTCAGAAAGCTCGCGCCTCCATGCCATCTGTGTATCGCCTGAGATACTGGCCCACGAAGTCGAAGTTCACGAACCGAGCGTAGGCGTCGGCGAGCTGTTTGGTGACCGGACCCCAAACCTGATCCGCAGGCCCGATCTTCGCGCCATTCACCTTGGTGACGGGGCAAATGCACAGCGACGTCGAGGTGAGAAAAACCTCGTCAGCCGTATAGGCGTCGTAAAGATCGATATCGCTCTCAAGCACCTGCAGTCCATCTTGGCGCGCCAGGTCGATGACCGTCTGGCGACTCACGCCCGGAAGGACGAACTTCTCGCGCGGGGTTAGAATTTCGCCGCCACGGACAACAAAGATGTTTGAGCCCAGCCCCTCGGCCAAGTTGCCGTTGACGTCCAGAAGGATCGCCCAGGCCTCGGGGTCGACGCTTTGCACCTCTTGATTGGCCACGATCAGGTTGAGGTAGTTGTGCGTCTTGGCGCGAGGCGTGAGTGCGTCCGGAGGCACTCTCCGTGCCGAGGGGATACCCACGCGTATACCCTCCTTGAACAGCTTGGCACGCTGCACCAGAGGTAGCGGCGAGCATTCGAGCACGACATTGGGACCGTGATGGTCGAGATTGTCGCCTTCGACCTCCTTGACGCCGCGACTTATGCGCTGCCCCACCCAGTAATCGTCGTCGGGACCCAGCAGATGACGGTTACGCTCGAACAATTCATCGGTGAGCGCGCACATCTTTTGCGGGCCGATGCCGGGATCGATCCGCAAATATTTCAGCGACCGGTAAAGCCGGTCGACGTGCTCCTTCACTTTGAACAGTCGCTGGCCGAAGCTGCGGGTCATGTCGAAGCACCCGTCACCATACACCCAGCTGGAGTTCGCGAAACGGGAGCCGAACCTCACGCTCCGGCATGAATTCGCCGTTGAACCAGGCGACGCGCTCGTTGCCTCTGTCAATCATGGATTTGTCCCCGATCATGGATCCTGGACCTCGAACATAGCCCCAAGCTGTTCATGCGCCCAGGGCGGCACCCGGATCCGCCAAATATCTATCACGCCACGGTTCGGTTGCCGGCCCGCGCGTCACGCGGCCCGAACGAGGCTGGGCGCGGCGCCCTTGCCCCGCACTTCCGCCTCCTCGAACTCGGCCGCTGCAATCGCCCGGCAGAGAGCGGCATGCAGCTCCTTGGCTGTCTCCAGCGTCAACTCGATCCCGGCGCGCGCCCCGGGCTCGAGGGCACCGTTGATGAAGTCGAGGGTGATGACGTCGCCCAGCGGCGCATGGCGCGCGTGGTCGTACGCGACCACCGCTTGCGAAAGCGGGAACCATTCGTCCCCGCGCTTGGCCATGCCCTCTACCCGTACGATCTCGACGATGGACGTGCACATGTCCGCGTCTCCTACTTGGCCAGATGCTTGCCAAAGAAGGCGAACACCTTGCTCCAGCCATCCATTGCCTGCTCGGGCCGGTACAATGGCCGGTGCCAATAGAAGAAGCCGTGGCCGGCACCGTCGTAACGGTAGAACTCGTGCGTCTTGCCGTGCTTCTTGAGCTCGGCCTCGTGCTGGTTCACCTGCTCGGGGCTCGGAGCGCGGTCGTCGTTACCGAATATGCCGAGCAGCGGACAGGAAAGATCCTTGGTCATCTCGACCGGCGCGACGGGCGTCTTGGCATTGAGCTCCTCTTTGCCCATCACCACGCGGCCGCCCCATAGCTCGGCGCAGGCATCGACGTCCTTTTTCTGGCACGCATAGATGAAGGCATGCCGGCCGCCCGAACAGGAGCCGAAAAGGCCGACCTTGCCGTTGTGATTGGGCTGCGCGCGCATCCATTTCACCGCGGCCTCGGTATCGCCGACCATCTGGGCGTCGGCAATGCCGCCGTCGGCGCGCACCTTGGCGGCGACGTCGTCCGGGTTGCCCTGGCCCACACGCTCATAGAGGTTGGCGCAGATCGCCAGATAGCCGTGATGCGCGAAGCGGCGCGTCGTCTCGATATAGAGCTCGCTCCAGCCCGGGAGATGGTGGACAAGCACCACGCCCGGAAAGGGGCCCGCACCAGACGGCTTGGCCACATAGGCGGTGATCGGGGTTCCCTTGTCGCCGTTGATGGTCACGTTCTCGCAGGTCATGGCTCGGTAAAATGACATCAGTCTTCCTCCATGGGCGTCGGTATCGGTGGCCCGCCGGTGCGTCGCAGCGCTCGGCCGTCATTGATAAGCGGCGTCTCGCTCCATTTACTACAGGGCGTGGAGCACCACCAGCATTCGAGGATCGCATCGCCCGCGCGGGCGTCCATGTCCGCTTTGGACCACAAACCGAAGGCGCGAAACGAGCACAACATGTCGGCATCGTGCCGGGAGCAGCCATGGCCGAAGTTCGACGATGTGATATCCTGGGTCACCTGTAGCGATGGGTGTGGACCCCTTACCGATTTCTTCGTTGGGACCGGTCCGCATCAAGCTCCGAGGAGGGTATGGAAATGGGCGGTCTCCCAGGTCCCGCTCTGTCCGCCTTGCGGCACCGCGTCTCGCAACTCATGGCGGCGCTGGCGCTGATCGTGCTCGCTTCCACCGCGTCAGCGCAGGGCAGCAGCTCGCTCGACGAGATCGTGTCGGCGGTGGTGCGGGTAAAAGCCACCATTGAACCGGACGCGCGAACCGCGGCTACCTTGGGGCGAGAGCGTGAGGGCTCAGGGGTCATTATCGACGACGACGGCTTGGTCCTCACGATCGGCTATCTGATGGTCGAGGCTCGCGTGGTGGAGATCGGCACCAATGACGGCCGTACGCTACCGGCAACCGTTGTCGGCTACGACCACGAGACGGGACTAGGTCTGTTACGGGCGCTCGTGCCGGTGAAGACAGCGCCCTTGAAAATCGGCAAATCCGCGGATTTGAAGCCCAGGGAGCGCGTGCTGGTGGCGAGTTTCGGGGGCACGGACATGGCCGGCCTCGCGCATGTCGAGGTGAAGCGCGAATTTGCGGGCAGCTGGGAGTACTTGCTCGACGACGCGATATTCACGGCGCCGCCTCACCCAGCCTGGAGTGGCGCGGCGCTCATCAACCGCGACGGAAAACTTGTCGGGATCGGTTCGCTCGTGGTTGGCGACGTCGGCGGCAACAAGGGACCGGGCAACATGTTCGTGCCCATCGATCTTCTGGGGCCGATCCTGGCTGATCTCATCGCAACCGGGCGGATTTCGCGGCGTGCGCGACCTTGGCTGGGACTGACTGTGAACGAGGTCGGGGGCGCTCTGGTGGTTGAGCGTGTGGCACCGGAAAGCCCGGCAGCACGGGGCGGGATTCCGGCCGGCGCCAAGATCATCGGCGTCAATGGCCATCGGCCTGGAGGCCTCAGCGATTTCTATCGCAAGATTTGGGCGCAGGGGAGCGCCGGCACCATTGTCTCTCTTGAAATATCGCAGGGCGACGAGATCCGTCGGGTCGAGATCACGTCCATGAACCGCCTCGATCATCTGAGGCTGAATTCCAGCCTTTGAGCGCCTGCGGCTTCCGCACTTACGCGGTCTTTGGTTCGACCAGACCTAGCTCTCGGACCATTGCCTCGCGCATCACGAATTTCTGAGGTTTGCCGGTCGCTGTGAGCGGGAACTCCTCGACAAAGCGGACGAGGCGCGGAATCTTGAAGTGCGCGACGCGGCCTTGGCAAAAGGCTCTGATCTCCTCAGCATTGGCGCTCTGCCCCGGTTTCAAGATGATCCATGCGCAGACGTCCTCACCGAGTCTCGCATCGGGAATGCCGAACACCTGTGCGGCAAGCACCTTCGGATGCTCGAACAGGAATTCTTCAATCTCGCGGGGGTAGACGTTCTCGCCACCCCGGATGAGCATGTCCTTCAGGCGTCCGACGATGTTGCAGTAGCCCTGGTCGTCGATCGTCGCGATGTCACCTGAATGCATCCAGCCAGCTTCATCGATTGACTCCTTTGTCTTATCGGCATCCTCCCAATAGCCTCGCATCACAGAGTAGCCTCGCGTACAGAGCTCGCCGGCAACACCCACGGGCACGATCCGCCCTGCTGTGTCGACGATCTTCACCTCGACGTGTGGATGTACCCGTCCTACCGTTGATACCCGCCGCTCGATCGGCTCATCGGTGCGCGACTGGAACGATAAGGGGCTCGTCTCCGTCATCCCGTACGCAATGGTGACTTCACGCATATGCATCTCATTGATCACCCGTCGCATGACCTCAATTGGGCACGGCGCTCCCGCCATGATGCCGGTTCGCAAGCTGGACGTGTCGAAGCTTGAGAAGCTCGGGTGTTGCAATTCGGCGATGAACATGGCCGGAACCCCGTGCAGCGACGTGCACCGGTGGCGGTCGATAGCCTTGAGAGTTGCTTCGGCATCGAAACTTTCACTTGGGAAAACCATCGTGGCTCCGACCGCCGTACAACACAGCACGCTCAGCACCATCCCGAAACAATGGTAGAGCGGGACCGGGATACAGAGCCGGTCCTTCGCGCCCAAGTTAAGAGCCTTGGCGCAGAAGCGGGCATTGTTGACGATGTTGAAGTGGCTGAGCGTCGCCCCCTTGGGCGAACCTGTCGTCCCGCTGGTAAACTGGATATTGATAGCGTCATCGGGGTCGAGCTCGGCCGATATTCCAATCAGACGATTGCGATGCCCCGGTCCACCGAGTCGCAAGAAGTCTGCAAACCGCATCGCGCCTGCGGGCGTAGGCGCTTCGTCCAAAAGAACGACATGTCGGAGATGGGGTAGCCTCTCGGCCTTCAAGGCATTGCCTTCGCGGTCGACCTCGGGCGCCAGCTTGCGCACAATCTCCACATAGTCCGTCGACTTCAGAGCGCGCGCCATGATGAGCACCCGGCACGCGGCCTTGTTCAACGCGTATTCCAGCTCGGACATCTGATAGGCGGGATTGATGTTGACCAGGATCGCGCCGATGCGAGCTGTGCCGAACTGAGCAAACAGCCACTCTTCTCGATTTGGGGCCCAGATGCCGACGCGGTCGCCTCGCTTCACCCCGAGAGCAAGGAGTGCTGCCGCTACCTCGTCAGAGCGATCACGTAGGTCGTACCACGAGAGAAGCCGGTCACCGGCCGCAAAGATCGCTGCGGTCCCACCGCCATGACGCTCGCAGGCGCGATCGAGGAACTGTGGAACAGTCATGAACTTGAGCGCCTCGTCGGTCGCGCCCGCAACGTAGGAGAGCCCACCCTGTGGCCGCAGGGCAGTCTCGGCATCGCGCTTTGCCCACGTCGAACTGAAGGGATTGCGATCGCTCAGTGCCATGACTTACCTCATCAGAAGTTGCGCCAGTCACCTAGTTGTTCGAAGGCGTGAGCCGCCCTGTAGATTGTCGTCTCATTGTAATGCTTGCCTACCAGCATCACGCCGATCGGAAGCCCGTCGCTCATTCCGCACGGCACCGACATTGCCGGATGGCCCGTCACATCAAAGGGGCTCGTGTTAGGCAGCATCTCGAAGCCGCGCTGACACCAGAGCGCCAACGGCGCGTTGGCGGGCGGCAACGGAGTCGCCTTCATGGGGAGGGTCGGCATCAACAGGAGATCATAGCGCGCCAAGGCTTCGTCGTAGGTCTTGCGCAATAGACGGGCGAGGTTCTGCGCCTTGGCGTAAAAGTGGCCGCGGTATTTCTTGATGAAGTACTCGCCGGCGAACATTGAAATCTTCAGCGTTCTCGAAAGTTCGTCGGCCCGAGCTCGCCAATTCGAGTGGGCATCGAGCAGGCTCGTCGTATAGAGCCCCTCCCAATTGAAGCCCATGCCATTGCCGTGCATCATCTGCGCGACGAGGCCCTCCAGCGCAATGGGCGTCCAAATGGCGCCGCCATCGAGATGCATCGGAATCGACACATCCTCAACGTGGGCACCAAGGCCGCGCAATCGCTCGGCGGCGTCGCGAACCTTTGCGTCGACGTCGGGCTCGCTCGCAGGCCAGTTGAACCCTTCAGTCACGACACCAATGCGCATACCGGCCACACCGCGACCGAGTCCGGTCGTGTACTTGTCGACGCGAACATTGTACTGGCGTGGGTCCAGGCCGTCCGCGCCGGCGATGACTTCGAGCAGCAGCGCATTGTCGGCCACCGTGGTCGTCATGGGGCCGGTGTGATCGATGGTCGCCTCGATGGGCATGACGCCCGTGTAGGGGACGAGACCATGGGTGGCCTTCATGCCGTAGCATCCCGACCAGCACGCCGGCATGCGGATCGAGCCGCCCTGGTCTCCGCCGATTGCCATCTCAACCTCGCCCGCCCCCACGAGCGCGCCGCAGCCGGACGAGGAACCCCCTGCCGAATAGCCATGCTTGAAAGGGTTCTGCACGGGGCCGAGTGCCGACGTATGGCTGCCGCCTGACAGGCAGAAGTATTCGCAGTGCGCCTTGCCAACGATGGTGCCGCCCGCGTCGAGAATGCGGGTCGCGACCGTGGCGTCGATATCCGGCACATAGCCTTCGAGGGTCGAGGCGCCGTTCATCATCGGCACACCGGCCAGGCAAATATTGTCCTTCAGAACGACCCGCTTGCCGGCGAGAGGACCGTGGGGAGCGCCACGCACTTCCGCCTTGACGGCCCAGGCATTGAGCGCATTCTCCGAGGCACCAGGTCGATAGCCGGGTGTACGCGGGTACCGGACCGCAGGCAGATAGTCAGGCAACTGATTGACGCGGTCATATGCCGCGAACGTTCCCTCGAGCACGTCCAAGTACTCGGAGACCTCGCTGTCAGACATGCTCATGTGCAGCGAGGCGACGATTTCCTTCATCTGCGCGAGCGTGGGTCGCTTGACGTTCGACATGGCATTTCCTGGAGCGTGAACCGAGCGCGGAGCAGGCTGCGCCGAAGGTGAGTTGCGTGAAGGCATGAGGTTCTCGGGCCCAGTCGGAAAGGTCCTTTCCGGCTTTACCCCAGGGGCCCTGAGTGGCATGGACGAAGGATGCGGTACCACCGTCGTGCGACGGTCCAAAGCTTGCTTGGCCGTGCCTGTTCGAGCGGCATCACCTCGGCGAGTAACCGCACTTCCGAGACCGACGAGCTCGGCGATCGCACCATTCCGCACCGCGGCGGCATCGAGCTCTCGTGTAATTTGGCCGCGCTCCACAAGGACGATGCGGCTGGCGACATCAAGAACAAGCTCGAGATTCTGTTCGACGATCAGCATCGACAAACTGTTCTGCGCCTGCAGCGAAGACAAGACAGAGCCGATCTCTTCGACGATCGAGGGCTGGATGCCTTCAGAAGGCTCGTCCAGAACCAACAGCCACGGCGATGACACAAGTGCGCGTCCGAGCGCCAGCATTTGCTGCTCGCCGCCAGACAGAGCTCCGCCGCTGCGATCCAGCAAGCTGCCGAGACGAGGCAATAGATGGAGAACACGATCGACGGCGTGCTCTTCGGTTTCTCCCGCGTCCGGCGTCCAAGCCAGACGCAAGTTCTCATGCGTGGTCAGGCCCGCCAGGATGCCGCGGCCCTGCGGAACATAGCCGATGCCGAGCCGGGCGCGCTCGTGGGCGGGCCATTGCGTAACGTCGAGTCCATCGATCACAATCCTGCCGCCACGTGCCGGCAGAAGCCCAACTATGGTTCTCAGGAGCGTCGACTTTCCCATACCGTTGTGGCCGACGATGCCAACGGCTTCGCCCTCACGCAGCTTGAGCGAGATGCCGCGCAGCACAGGAATGTCACCGTAGCCGGCTCGAAGATCCGAAATCTCGAGGACAACATCGTCCTGCAACACCGAGTCTTCAGCGCCGTCAGGGCCGTGCGGTCGGGTTTGCTGGCCTTCGTGGGTCATCGCGTGCGCCTTCCCAGGTACACCTCGCGCACCCGCGGATCGGCCAGGACAACGTCACCCGGGCCCTCGACCAGAATGGCTCCCTGGTGAAAGACCGTGATGGGCGCGTTGAGCATGCGAACGAAGTGCATGTCATGATCGACGACGATCATGGTGGCGGTGCGATTCACCTTGTTGATGATTGAAACGAGCCGCTCGATCTCGGTGCTGGTAATGCCGGCCGCCGGCTCGTCGAGCAACACAAGCCATGGCTTGTGGGCGAGCACGAGACCGATCTCAACGAGTTGCCTTTGGCCATGTGCGAGCTCGCCAACATAGTGGCGTACAATCGGCTCCAGGGCGAGCTCCGCCACGATTTCATCGACGATGGCTCTGGCGCCCTCTGAGCCATGGATACGTCGCGCAGCTAGCCAGAGATTCTCCGACACCGTGAGGCCGTTCATGACGGAGGGTACCTGAGTCTTGATGCCGACGCCGAGACGCACAATCTGGTGAGTGGCCCAACCCGCCACGTCCTCGCTTCGGATCCGAACTCGGCCGCTCGTCTGGCTACCCCTGGTCTGACCGATAATGGATTTGAAGAACGTGGTCTTGCCGGCACCGTTTGGTCCGATCAGGCAACGGAGCTCGCGCTCCCGCAAGGTGAACGTGACATTGTCGACTGCAACCACACCGCCGAAACGCACGGTGAGATCGTGGGTTTCGACGACCGGTTCAGTCATGGCTGGACGTCCTGGGCGGAGGCGCCACGGCGGCGGCGCGTCCCGCGAGCCCGACGCCGCCGAGCTTGGGCTTGCGCCAGGCGGCGGCGCCAGTCGACAAAGGCAGGCGCAAATCCGCGTGGAACGAGAAGCACCACGAGGACCAAGATGCCGCCCATGACCAGCGAGTTGTCGATCGTGGTCTGATGACCGAGAGCAATCTTCAGGATGCCCAGTGCGATCGCGCCGATCATTGGGCCAATCAGGGTGCCGAGACCCCCGACGATGGTCCAGATGATCACTTCAGCCGACTGTCCCAGGCCGAAAACGCTTGGGGTGACGATCTCGGCCCAATTGGCGAACAGGCACCCGGCAAGTCCTGCCATCGCGCCGCTGATCGAGAAGATCGCGGTCTTGTAGGCCGGCACGTTGTAGCCGAGCATTTCCATGCGGGCATCGTTTTCTCGAATGCCTATCAGGGTGCGCCCGAAAGCGCTGGCGAGAATGAGGCGAGCGAGAAGGTAGGCTGCGAGAAGCGCGACAATGACGACGTAGTAGTAGGCCGTGCCGTAGATCTGGACGTCCGCGATCGCCCGGAACGTTGAGAACCGGGAACGCTGGAATGCCGTTGAAGCCACCGAGGCGTGCATTGCCGATCCGGTATGCATCGCCAGCCGTCGCATTCATGAAGCAATTCAGGATCAGCGTCACCACGAGCGTCATGACGCCGAGATAGACATCACTGATGCGGCCGTAGAACATCATCGCGCCAATGATAGCCGCGACGGCCGCCGGGATCGCCACTGCCAGAATGAGCGGCGCTGTGCTCTCGCCGATATTGATGGAGGCCACGGCGTATGTGTAAGCCCCAAGGCCGAAATATGCGCCGTGGCCAAAGCTGAGGATGCCGGCGTAACCCCACATCAACCCAAGCGAGAGCGCGAACAACGCCCAGATTGCGAGCAGCGTGGGCGTGTGGGTCTCGGTAACGAGGGGGAGAAGCACAAGCGCCAACGAGAAGATCGCAAACCATTCCCAGCGGATGCGTCCGACACCAAACCCGATTCTGGTCATGTGGAGTTTCGGAAGAAACGGCCTGTGATCCCCTGCGGCATAAGGCGCAGAAGCACCAAGGCAAGTGCCAACATGGCGATGTCCCCGATAACGGGTGTGTAGGCGAACGACGCGAGCTGGTTGACTGCGCCAAAGAGGGCCGATGTCGACAGCGTTCCCAGTATCACGGCTGCGCCACCAGTGATGACCGTGATGAAGGCCTTCGCGATATAGGCGCCGCCAATGGACGGCAGCAACCCGGTGAGCGGGGCCAGAATGCCGCCCGCAAGCCCCGACATCGCCGCGCCGGCTGTGA
The DNA here is from genome assembly GCA_963812775.1 of uncultured Alphaproteobacteria bacterium. Classification (GTDB taxonomy): domain Bacteria; phylum Pseudomonadota; class Alphaproteobacteria; order Rhizobiales; family Beijerinckiaceae; genus CAWEWH01. The sequence continues at coordinate 766,929 of CAWEWH010000005.1, read as the reverse complement.
AGGTCAGCATGTAGACGGTTCTGGGATTGTAGCCGAGCGCTGCCACGACCTCCGCGCTCTGCATCGCCCCTCGCGCTATGAGCCCAACGCGCGTGTAGCGCAGGACGAGCCAGAGGACGAACATCAGCAGCGTCGTGATCGCGATGATAAAGAGGTTGTATCCGCCCATCTGGTAGCGGCCGATCTGGTAGCCAGGGATGGGCGCCGGCAGGCTTACGGCGCTGTTGCCAAACACAAGCGTCACCAGCCCGATGAGAAGAAGGCTGAGGCCCCAGGTGGCCAGCATCGTGTCAATCATGCGTCCATAGAGGAAGCGCACGATGAGCCTCTCCACGACAAGCCCTATCAGCCCGACAACGATGGGCGCAATGACGAGCATGGCGAAGTAGATATTGATGCCGGCTTTGGCCGACGCAATCGTCGCGTAGCCGCCAAGCATCACAAACTCGCCATGCGCAAGATTGATGACCCGCATCATCCCAAACACGATCGCCAACCCCGCGCTGATCAGCGCGAGGAAGGCGATCATGTAAAGGATCTCGAGAAAGACGACCGCTGCGTAGTCCATTGCCCTCGCCCGTCAGAGCAAGCGGACGCCTGGAGATCCGAGCGTCCTAGGTTTTGACTTCGAATTGCTTGTTCTCGTTCGGGTTCTTCTGCAGATCACAGAACTGCGCCGTGTCGCTGGGCGGGCGCTGTTTCACCGTCTCAATGATGGTCAGCTTCTGGTTCTTCACCTCCATGAGGTGGATGTCCAGCGCCGCATGGTGGGTCTTCGGTTCGATGGCCACCGTCCCCGCCGGGCCCTCAACCTTGGCACCAACTCGATCGCCTTGAGGACGGCTTCGCGATCCATCGATCCCGCCTGCTTGACGCATTCTGCCCAAAGCTTGATGCCCTGGTATTGCGACACGGCGATTTCGTGAACAATCTTGGTGTCGCCGAAGCGCTTCTGCCACTTCGCCAGGAATTCCTTATTGGCGGGCGAAGCGAGTTCCTGGCTGTAGTTGCCAGCGATGAGAATGCCGTCCCCTTCGCTGGCCGACAGCGCGAGATGCTCATTGCCAACACCAAACGTGGTCGAGGACAGCGGAATTTTCTTGTTCATGCCCGACGCGGCCCATTGCCTGTAGAACGCGAGGTGCGCGCCGCCCACCAGGGCCGAGATCACGAAATTCGGACCAGCCTCCTGGATCTTGGCAATCGTCGATCCGAAGTCCGATATGTCAAGCGGGAAGAAATCCGTCTTGACGACGGTGCCTTTGCGTTGCTCGACATAGTGGGCGATCCACTTCGCAGTGATCTGGCCGTAATTGTAGTCGGCCGCGATCGTGTAGACTTTGTTGCCCCACTTCTTCATCGCGTGCTCGATGATGGGCTCGACGGCCTGGGCGGGTGTCGTGCCGGTGACGATGCAGTTGCGATCGCAGACACCCCCCTCGTAGAGCACGTTGTAAAAATAGAGGGCGTTGGCGCGACGGAACGTCTGGCGGATCGCCTCGCGCGAAGCTGACGTGATGCCGCCGTGCACCACATCCACCTTATCCTCTCTGACAAGCTGCTGGGCGAACTTGGTGTAGAGCGCGATGTCGGACTGAGTGTCGTATTGCGTGAGGGCGAGCTTGCGGCCCAGCAACCCACCTGCCTCGTTCAGCTCCTCTACGGCCATGGCGGTCGCCATGACCATGGGCTTGCCGTAGATGTCGAGGTTGCCGGAATTGTCCAGAACCGATCCAACCTTGATGGGCCCGGTTTGCGCGCGAACGTGGCGGAGGGGAAAGCCCACCGCCACAGCGGAGGCTCCGGCCGTCGCAAGTAGGCGCCTGCGAGTGAATGACATGGTAGCTCCTTTCGATGGCTACTGATCGAGAGAGCGGAATGATGAGCGCGCTTCACTTCGTCTTACGTTTAGGGCCCTCCTCCGTCGGAGGTTGATTTCCGGTCGCGTTGCCAACGGCTGAAGAGAAATCCATTCCGATCTGATCGCCGATGCTCTTCAGCGCGGGCAGTTGCAGGGCCATTCCCAGGATGCTGTCCATAACCTGGTTCACAGGGGGCTTTGCCGCGCCGTCGGCGGACCCCGTGCCAGCGGAGCCGCCGAAACCCGTGATCTGATGGATGCGTATGGACTCGATTTTCTCCGCCGGCTTCATGATCTGAGAGACGATCTCGGGCAGCTTGTCGAGCCGGTACTGTTCAAGTTTCAGGCGCACGAGAGCCTCACTGCGCGAGTTCTCGGCAGCTATCAGGGCGCGCTCGCCTTCCGACTGCGCCACCATTCGCGTGCGATTAGCCTCCGCTTGGGTGCGCATCGCCTCCGACTCGGCTCCAATCTTTCGCAGCAATACGGCGGCATCTGTGTCGGCCTTGGCGGCATCAACGGAACCTTGCTCCTCGACCCGCTTCAATGCCATCTCACGCGACCGCGCCGCGACTGCCCTTTCCCGTTCAGTCTGGACGTGCTCCTGAGCAAGGATGATCTCGGTCCGAGCCCGCTCGGCCTCCGCCTGTGCCTTGGCCTCTTCGACGTGCTTGGCGGCGAGCTCGATGGCGCTCTCGACCTGCTTTTTCTCAAGTCCGAGTTGCGACTCGATCTCAAGCTTGCGTAACTCGCCCCGCTTAGCGATCTCCATCGCGTTGGTTTGGCGTTCACGCGTGATCCGAGCGTCCTCAGACGCGATCAGTCCATCCTCTCGCGCCTTGGCGGCTTCGGCGTCGCTCGCCGATTTTATCTTCTCGATCTCGAGCCGCTGCGTGATCTGCGCCTGCTCCTCTTCCTTGGACAGAAGCAGGCGCTGCTTGGTCGCTTCGAGTTGGGTCTGACGCACCGCGATTTCCGCGTCGGCTTCGATTTCCGCGCGCTTCTTCTTGTTGACCGCAATGATCTCGGCGAGCTTGCGCATGCCAACGGCGTTGAAGGCGTTGTTCTCGTCGAAGGCGGAGAAGGCGGACTGATCGAGCCGGGTCAGTGAGACACTGTCGAGCAGCATCCCATTCTGGCTGAGATTGTCGCTCAATTGGTCCGAAATGCTTCGGACAAACTCGGCGCGATTCTCATGGAGAAAATCCATCGTCTGGCGGGCGGCGACCGCATGAATGGCGTCGACGAAGCGTCCTTCCAGGAGGTTGCGGATGCCGTCTGGAGTGAACGACTTGGCCCCCAGGGCTTGAGCGGCAGTTGCGATCCCATCGGGGGTCGGCATCACGCGAATGTAGAATTCGAGCTCAACGTCGACGCGCATGCGGTCTTCGGTGATGAGGGACTTCTCTGCCGCCCGACGCACCTCGATACGGATGGTGCGCATATTGATCTCTTCGACTTTGTGCAGAAACGGCAGCGCAAGGCAGCCGCCAGAGATCAGGATACGCTGGCCTCCGAATCCAGTTCGGATCAAGGCGACGTTGCGCGTCGATTTGCGATAGAAACGATTGAGAAACATCACCGCGATGGCAGCGATCACAATCGCGGCGACAATCACGAAAAGCCAGGCCAGAACGGGCATCGTCCCCCCCTCGCTCAGACCACGCAGATCCAGAATTGGCCGCCCTCGGTGTGGAGTTCAAGGCAACATCTGCTCCCCGATCGCGGGGACCCGTTCGCGTCTCTCAGCGCGTCCCTACGGGTCGACGCCCTTCAGCAAAGGAGCGCGCATCGCGTCTTCGAGTGCTCCGCGAAGCCACGAACGAGCCGCACCCCTCGTTTGGTCTCTACAGTGCACGCCGCAGCGCCAATTTGAGGATGCTTTGGGAGGCGCGTTCCAGTTGCCGCGGCAACGTAGAGTTGTGAACCGCCGGATGGCCGCGCGTGTTCCGGAGCAAATTGTAGCAACACCTCGATCTCGGCCGCTCACCACGATCGGTTAGCTTACGGCACCGATTTCAACGTCGAGCCAACCCAGCTCTGTGGTTTTGGCACGATCGCCCTGGCGTAGCAGCACGGTCGTGGTTGCCAACTCGATGATCGCTGCGCCATCAATCGTCTGACCAGGGCTGAGGTCGTCCAGCGCATATACCGGAGCCTCCTCGAGCTTCCCAAGATGAATCCTACGCCGGGAGCGAGGCGCTGCCGGCCCTCGGCTCATGAGGTGGGGTTCCCGCGGCAGGTCCGGCAGCTCACCGATCACGGCAACGCGGGCATTGACCAGCACAACCTCCTGGTCAGGCAGTGAATAGGTGTAGAGTTCCTCGTGCCGGCGGTGGAAGGCGTCGGTGAGACGGGCCAAGAGTTCGCCGCTCTCAAAATCGGCGTCACTTATGGAAACGTTCACCTCGAAGATCTGCTCGCCATAACGCATGTCTGCGGAGCGCAGCACACGTATCGGACCGACGTGAGATGACGCCGCAATGCTGGCGCGGCCTCGAGCTTCCATGGCTTGGAGGGCGTGACGCAGCTTTGATGCGTCGAGCCGGCCTAAATCCCCGATGTGCGATGCCGAGATCTCGTACCGAAGATCGCAGGTCAACATCCCCCAGGCCGAGAGCACCGCAGCCAGGCGCGGGACAACAACGCGCGCGATCCCGAGCTGACGCGCCACATCGGTGACGTGCAGACCCGCCGCGCCGCCAAAGGCGAGGATCGCGAAACGCCGGGGATCGACGCCGCGGCGAACCGAGACGAGCCGGATTCCGTCAGCCATGCGCGTGTTGGTGACACGATGGATGCCGTCTGCCGCAGCCATTCGGTCGATTCCCAGCTTGCCCGCAATGCCGTCCACGGCGGCCTCGGCTGCCGCCGTGCTGAGCTGCGCTTTGCCGCCGAGGAAGTTGCCGGAATCGAGGAAGCCGAGCACAAGGTTCGCGTCGGTCACCGTCGCGTCTGTGCCGCCGCGGCCGTAGCACGCAGGCCCTGGAATGGCACCAGCGCTCTCGGGCCCCACATGCAGGACGCCGCCCAAATCGACCCTGGCAATCGAGCCGCCTCCCGCGCCAATGCTGGCAATGTCGAGGCTCTGGAGCGCAACGCGATGCCCCGCGAGGCGCCGTTCAGACGATATGGCCGCGGCCCCGTCGACAATCAGCGAGATGTCGGTGGACGTGCCACCCATGTCGAAGGGGATCAGATTGCCGTGCCCAATGAGCCGTGCCGCGTAACGGCTGCCGGCCACTCCACCGGCTGGACCGGAGAGCACGCTCCCTGCCGCCAACCTCACCGCGTCGTTGATGGTGGCAACACCGCCGTGCGATTGGATGATAAGGACGGCTCCCTCAAAGCCGGCGTCGGCGAGCCGCCGCGCCAAGCGCCCGAGATAGCCCTCCAGGACTGGCCCAACGTAGGCATTGGCAATCGTCGTGCACAGACGATCGTATTCCTTGATCTGAGGCAGCACCTCCGAGGAGCGGCAGACGTAGGCGTTTGGCATTGCCGCCGATACGGCGTCGACGCTCATGCGCTCGTGCGCATCGTCGCGCCAACTATGCAGATAGCAAACGGCGACCGCGTCCACACCGGCGGCTACGAGCCTGGCAATCGCTGCCTGCAGGGAGGCCTCGTCAAGAGCGGTCTCGGCGCTGCCGTCCGAGCGCAAGCGCTCGCGAACGCCTAACCTCAGGTGGCGCGGCACCAATTGCAGAGGAGGAGCTTGCCGCAAGTCATAGCGGTCATCCTTCAGCCCCTCGCGCATTTCGACGATATCGCGATGCCCCTCCGTCGTGAGCAGCCCCACTCTCGCGCCCTTGCGCTCGAGGAGCGCATTCGTCGCGACCGTGGTGCCGTGCACGATGATCTGTGTGCGCGCCAGCAGCGTCGCGCGATCTATGCGCAGGGATTCCGCGAGATGGTCGAGCCCGGCCATGATGCCGAGCGATTGGTCGGGAGTGGATGGTGCCTTGGCGATGGTAACACGGCCTTCGACGTCCACCGCCGCCAGATCAGTGAACGTTCCTCCCACGTCGATGCCAATGCGATACAAGGCAGCCCTCAAGAAGAGACGAAGCCAAGCTCGACATCGCGCCGCCTCTCGTCGGCCGAGCGATCAGCTGGCGATCCCCAACCGCCCCCGCCCCCCGAGAGGGCATGCAAGACGTCTCCTGGATTCAGCAAGACACCGGTCTCCTTGGTCTTGAGAAGCCGATCTGCCCCGTCCTTGGATCGGACCCAATACGTGTGCGGCTGCCCGTCGTATCCCCCGAGGAGACCACAGGCGCCATGTCGAACGCCATCGCCGGCTGTGTTGCCCAGTGCCGCTTCCGCGGTTTCGATGGACATTTCGAGTTCCACCCCCGGCCCACCACGAAAGCGACCGTCACCGCCACTGTCGGCGCGAAACTCGTGCCGCTTGAAGAACAACGGGAAGCGGACCTCGTGCACCTCGATGCTGCCAAACTTTATGCCGCCGGCGGCGTTCCACTCTCCGGCACCCGGCCAGCCGTCGCCCGCCGAGGAGGCGCCGCCTCCGGGTCTGGCTTGGAACAGATGCCAGATGAACGGCTTCGATGTGCGCGGATCGACGCCCTGGATGGCAATTCGAAAGCGGCGTCCCCAACCAGCCATGGCGCGTTCCGGACAGGCCGGTGCCAACGCGCGAATGACCGCCTCGATGATCTCCTGTCCGCAATGATTGGTGCACAGCGTCACGGGCGCGCCGGGCCGCGGCCAGACAACCGTCCCCTCTTTGAGGATCACCTTGAGGGGACGGAAGGCGCCATCGTTCTTCGGAATGTCAGGGTCGATCAGATAGGCGAGCGCCACCACGACCGCCGAGTGCGTGTTTGCGAAGGACGAGTTGACGAACCCTTTGACCTGCGGGTGGCTGTCGCTCAGATCGACTTCGAGGTCGCTGCCGCGTTTGGTGATACGAGCGTGAATGTTGATGTTGCTTGACCCGTGGCCATCATCGTCGAGAAACGCCTCGCCCTCATAGACCCCGTCCGTCCAGCCGGCCACAATGGCGCGGACCCGCCGCTCAGAGCCGTCGAGGATAGATTCGACGCCAGCCTCGACCGTGGCTGAGCCGAACTCGAGCACGAGCTGATTGACGCGCCGCTCACCGAGCTTGGCGGAACCGATCATTGCCGCGAGATCGCCCTTGAAATCGCGAGGGTGGCGAACGTTGAGCGCAATCAGCTCGTAAACGTCATCGCGTCGCGTCCCTCGTTCATAGAGCTTGAGAGGAGGAACGCGGAGGCCTTCCTGGAAAATCTCAGTGGCCTGGGCGTTGTAGCCGCCGTGCGTGGCGCCGCCGATATCGCTTTGATGCGAACGGTTCACGGCCCAAAATGCGAGGCGCGAGCCATCGAAAATCGGCACAAAGGCCGTGAGGTCAGGCAGGTGGTTGCCGCCGGAGTAAGGATCGTTGAGCAGATAAACGTCGCCGGGCTCAATCCTGCCTTCGAAGAACCGGTACACGGCTGCGACCGCAAAAGGCAGAGCCCCAACATGAATCGGAACATGCTCGGCTTGCGCGATCAACCGGCCCTCGGGATCGCAGACCGCAGTCGAGAAGTCGCGGCTGGAATTCAGGATCTGGGAATAGGAGGTGTGGAGCATCGCTTCTCCCATCTCTTCCACAATCCCCCTGAGGCGGTGCTGAATGACCGAGACGGTGATCGGATCGACGGAGATAGGCATGGAATGGCCGGCAGGTGGTTGGTCCGCCAGCAGAATGGAGGACTGAGCGCCTCCGGGTCAATGTTGGAGCGCCAATCGCAGTCGGCTTCGCGAACCCGTCCCGCGCAGCCATGCCGCGTCGGTTCCGCAGGCTAATCTTGATGCACCGTTTGACCCGCCGGATAGGCCCAGCAGAGAGGGGGCGGCAGCACAACGTCGACGGCGCTGCCGACCGGATAGCGAACGCTCGTGCCGAGCTCGAGGGCCTCGATGCGGCCGCCAAGAAGTTCAAGTTCGTAGACGGTCTGCGTTCCCTGGTAACGCGCACTGGCAACACGTGCCCCGAACGTATTGGGGTCGCGCGCGCCGTTGATGACGAACCTGACGTTTTCTGGGCGAACGACGATTTTTACGTCCTCGCCCACCTTTACGGCATCTGGCAACCACGTCGAGAGCCGCTCCCCGCTCGGCGCACCGACAATGCCGAACTCTGGCCCGCGCTCGATGACACGGCCGTCGAGCAGGTTCGAGGCGCCGGTGAAATTGGCCACGAAGAGGCTCGCGGGCCGATTGTAGAGCGTGTCGGCCTCCGCCATCTGCAGCAGCTTGCCGTCGCGCATGACACCGATGCGGTCGCCGAGCACGACCGCCTCCGCCTGGTCGTGCGTCACATAGAGCGCCGTGACGCCGGTGTCTTTTATGATGCGGCGCAGATCGTCTCGCAGGCGCAAGCGCAGCTTCGCATCCAGGTTGGACAAGGGCTCGTCGAGAAGCAACAACTGGGGCTGGTAGACGAGACTGCGGGCCAGCGCGACACGCTGCATCTGACCGCCGGAAAGCTGCGTCACCGGACGCTCTGCGTAAGCCGACAGGCCGACGAGATCGAGCACCTCAGCGACCCTTCGGCTGCGCTCCGGCTCAGGGACGCGGCGATGGCGCAGCGGATACGCGACGTTTTGCTTGACCTTCATGTGCGGCCAGACCGCATAGGACTGGAACACCATGCCGATATTGCGCAGCCGCGGCGGCACCTGCACACCTTGATCGGGAGCCGAAACGGGGCGGCCCCCAATGCTGATCGTGCCGGAGGTCGCGTACTCGAGCCCCGCGACGCACCGCAACGTCGTCGTCTTGCCGCAGCCGGAAGGACCCAGCAGCACGACGATCTCGCCCTGGCTTATGCTGAAGCTCACGTCGTCCACGGCTGCGACGCCCGTGGCGAACACTTTGCGCAGCCCATCGACCTTCAGGTCGGCCGGCATATCGGCTTACTTCCCCGCGACCACCAGACGCTCATTGCCGATAACCGTAGACCTTGTTCCACTCCTCGATCCAATCCTTTTGCAGGGCGACATACTGGTTGAAGTCCGGCGCCCAGGTCTTCACCACCTTGGGATCCCAGCCAGGAGGATAGGCGGGCGGCTCCTTGAGCGCCGTAAGGTTGCCCTGCTCCTTGATCATGAACTCCTGACCCTCGCGCGACAGGCACCAGTTGAGATACAGCTTGGCGGCATTGGGATTGGTCGCAGTCTTGGTGATGCCGCTGGCGTAGAAGTTCACCGGCACTCCCTCCGGCGGAAAGTAGATTTCGACAGGCGCGCCGTCACGCTTCTTCACATAGGCAATGTTGTAGAGCAGCACGGCGACCGAGACCTCGCCCCGCACGAGGGCGTCGGACAAGGGAGCGCCCGAAGGGTAGAGCACCGGCTGAGTGGCGGCCTGCTTCTTCCAGTAGTCCTCCCCCAACACTTGGCGCTCGAACATGATACGTGTCCAGGTCGTACCACCCGAGGGCGCGACGACCTGGCCGATGAGCTTGGGCCCGTATTCCGCCTTGGTGAGATCCATCCAGGTCTTGGGCGGGTTCTTTATCAGCTCCGGGTTGTGAGCGATGGACCAGCCGAGCGTTACGCGCGGCCATAAGCGCTTCGAGATCAGGACGTTGTCACGGTAGTCAGCGGCATTGGGGGGCTGATAGTCCTGGAAGAGGTCTTCGAGCGGCTGCATCAAGGCGCGATCGGAATGGTCCACGAGATCGGCTGCGAGCTTCCCGGCCGCTGCCTCGGTGCGGACGCGCGTGATGAGCTGACCACCCGGCGCACGGACCATCTCAATCTTCACAAACGGGAAGCGCTTGTTGAACGCCTTGATGATCTCCTGCTCGACCTCGGTAAAGTTGGCCGTATAGTAGATGAACTTGCCTTCCTTCTTGGCCGCCTCGATCAACTCGGACGAGCCAAAATTCTGAGCCTCACCTGGTCGCACTCCGAGTGCCGTCACCGCTAGCCCGGAGGTGGAGCCAACCACGAATTCGCGACGGCTCAAACGCGTCCCTTGCATCGATCCTGCTCCTGCTGTCGTTTCCATTGTCTCGCTATCCAGCCCGCCCGATGTCGGCTCCGGCCGTGCGGCCCCGCGACGCGAGGTGGGCAAGGCCGATGACGATGCCGAGAAGGACGGTCTGCACCAGGCTGAAGGCGGCCGTGATGCCGACGTTGCCGCCCTCGTAGTAGTCGAGCAGAAGCACCGCCATAACCATTGTGTTGCTTGTATAGAGGAACAGCGATGAGCCGAGCTCGCGGATCGCAAGAATGAACAGCAGCGCCATCGCGGCCATGATCCCGGGACGAGCGAGAGGCAGCACGATGGCGCGGATGGTGCCGAGAAGTCCCTTGCCGCAGATCCAAGAGGCCTCCTCCAGCTCGCGGTGAATCTGCAAGAGAGAGGTCGAGAGTGCCTTTATGGTGTCCGGCATGAAGCGGGCGACGAATGCCAGCGCCAATATCCAAATGGTGCCGTACAGTCCGCCGGGAAGCCCGATCCAGGCCCACAGATAAGCGACCCCGATCACGAGTTCCGGGATAGCTATGGGCAGGGTGGAGACAACGTCGATCGTCTTGCGGCCCGGCGCCGTAGAGCGATGGACTGTGTAGCCGATGGCGAAGGCGAGAAGGCCGCCACACAGAGCGGTGACGAGGCCCACCTTCACAGTGTTCTCGATCGAGCGCAGGGCGAGCGGGTTGGAAAACAGCCGTTCGAAGTGAATGAAACTGTACTGGCGCTCGTCAAACAAGCTTCCCAGGCTGCGCACGAAGAGAAACTTGCGGAACGCCGCGACAATGAGCGCCAAGGTCGGCAACACGACCACCACGAGCAGGTAGGCGATCGCGAGTCCGAGAGTGAGATAGCGCCACCGCCCAAGCTTCAAGAGCGCGGGACGGAAGGACTTCCCCGCCACGGTAACGTAGCTCTTGCGCGACAGCACGACGTGCTGCAGCCACACAAGCAGCGCCGTGACCAGCATGAGGATGATCGCGACGGACGCAGCCGTGCTGTAAAGTGGCGGCGACCAGTTTGTGAGCTTGAAGATATAAGTGGTCAGAACCGGGATGTCGGCCGGTGTGCCGAGCACCGCGGGAATGCCGTAGATGCCCAGCATGACGATGAATGAGAGCAGCATCCCGGAAAGAATTGCGGGTGCAATAAGTGGGAACGTGATGGTGAACAGCGTGCGCACAGCCGATGCGCCAGTGACCTCGGCTGCCTCCTCCAGAGAGGGATCCATGTTGCGGAGCGCCGAGGCAGTGAACATGTAAACGTACGGCGCGTAGTAAATGCCGAAAATGGCAATGAGGCCACCCATCGAATACACGTTGGCGCGCCACTCGATGCCGAGCGCGCCGAGCAAAACGTTCAGCAGGCCAGTGCGCGGCGAAGCGAGGATCGACCAGGCAACGGCAGCCACCAGAGGTGGCACGAAAAGCGGCAGGATGCTGATCGCCGCAATGAAGCCCTTCGCCGGCGTGTCGGTACGGACGACAACCCACGAGAAGGTGAGTCCAATGATGACGGCGACCGCCGTCCCCCCGCCGCAGGCGATCAGCGAGTTGCCGAGTGCCAAGTGAACGTTGGGATTGGCGAGGACGGTCGTGAAATTGTCGAGCGACAAGTCGAACTTGCCAAACCCGTCCACCACCGGGTTGGTGTTGGTCAGGGCCCCCAGGAGCAGCATGGCCACCGGATAGAGGACCAGGAAGGCAAGTACGATCATCAGCAGGCCGGACCACAGCCAGCTGAACGAGAGATGGATGCTGCGCCGCGGAGTGGCGGCTTCGGCGCGCTCGAGGTCGGCCGCGACGGCAACCTGAGACAACGTTCCTCCCCATTGTGGGCCGCGATAGCTTCTATCGCCTGTCGGCGTGTGGCCCCGTTTGAGCAAACCTATCATGGAAAACGGCCGCGACGAGAACCGCCGTCCAAAAAACGCCGGGCGACAAGGTCAGTAAAGGCGTTAGCCGTTCAGACCGAGGAGAGCTCCCGGCAGCCAACGCTCGTCGCCGTCCCTGTCTCTTCCGCCGGCCACAGGCGACCACCGCCGCGCCGGTCAGCCGGCGGTGCGCCGCTCGCGCGCCGCAATCTCCACCCGCACCGGAAATTGCTGCAGGAGCCGTCGCGCCGATTCCGCGCGGGACCGATCGGCCCTGACCTCCAGGTACAGCCCGCGCGAGGGGTCGGTGATCGCGTCGACCTCGACTCCATCGGCCAGTCCCTCGGCTGCCAGGAGGGCGCGGGCAGCCTCGCGTGTCGCGATTTCCCTGAGCTTCGGCTTGAAGATCTTGCCAATCGGGGTGACCGGCATCTCTGGAAGGATCGAGACGGCGCGCGGGCGCGCCGGTGGCTCGAGGATTCTCTCCTGCACGAAAGCAGTAAGCGCTTCCGCGTCGATGGTGATGCCGGGCTGCAAGGCCACGAATAGCATTGGCACCTCGCCCGCGTAGGGATCGGGACGGCCGACCGCCGCCGCTATGGCGACGCCGGGAAAGTCGAGCGCCGCGTCCTCGATGGTGCGCGGATCGATGTTGTGACCGCCCCGGATGATCACGTCCTTCACGCGACCCATGATGTGGACGAAGCCGTCGGCATCGATGCGGCAGAGATCGCCGGTGCGCAGCCATCCCTCGTGGAAAGCGTCCTCGGTCTGCTGCTTGTCCATATAGCCGGCGAAGACCTGTGGGCCGCGCGTCAGCAATTCTCCGACCGGCGACGGCCAAGGAGCCGTGTGCAGCCTGCCGGCAGACAGAATGGCGAGCTCAACGAGCGGATTGCGTGTGCCGACGGCCTCTGGCCGCGGCTGCACGCCCGCAAAATCGTGGGTGATGGCACCGGCGAGCTCGGTCATGCCGTAGACCTGCTGCAGGCAAGGGCCGCCCCACGTCGCGAGGAAGCGCCGCTCGATCTCCGGTGGGCACACCGAGGCACCGGTCGGCATGACACGCAGGGTCGAAATGTCGGCGTCCCGGACGGGCGTGTCGGCGACTGCGCCGAGCGTGGTCGGGACGTTGCCCGCATGCGTCAGCCCGTGCGTCTCGACGATCCGCCAGAAATTCGCGACAAACGCCGGATCGCGCGCCCCCGCCGGCCCCGGTATGACGATCGTGGCGCCGGCCGACATGGCCGCGGCCACGCCCACGATCAACCCGCCGACGTGGAAGAGCGGCAACGCGACCATGACCCGGTCACCCTTGCGATAGTCGAGGGCCATGCGCGAGGCAGCCGTCGAGGCGACCATCGCGCGATTGGGAAGCCGCGCGATCTTGGGATGTCCGGTCGTGCCGCCCGTCGGCAACATGACGGCGACGCGCTCGGCTTCCGCCCCCTGCTGGCAAAGCCCATAGTCCCGACGCCAGCTCGCGTCCGGTTGAAGCGGCTCACCATCGAACGAGATCGAGCCGTCGATCGGAACGGTGACGATGGCTTCGAGCGAGGGAACATCCTTGTCGAGGCCCGCGATCTTTTCGTAGAGCCCGCCGGGCGTCCCCTGGGGCGGGGCGACGAGCAGCTTGGCGCGAATGGCGTTCAACTGCATGGCGATGGCGTCGCGGGTGAACAGCAGATTGAGCGGCTCGACGATACCGCAGGCGGCGGCGCCGAAGATGGCCGCGATGGCCCCGGGGCACCCCGGCAACAGCACGGCGACCGCATCGTTCTTGCCGATGCCCCGGCGTCGAAACCATGTCTCGGCGGCCTTGATGCAGCCCATGAAATGGTCGTTGGCGTAAACGACGGGATCAGGATCGAGCGCCGACCGCAAATAGGTGACGGCCTCGCCACTTGGATCCGCGAGGGCGCCTTGCGCGACGAGATCGAGAATGCGCGGGCAGGCCCCGAGCGTCCGCCGCATGTCCTGCTCGCGAGCCGCTTCGTCGAAAGGCGATGGTTTCTCCAGCAAGTTCCTAACTCCCGGCATGGCGCTCATTGGCACGACCTATGGCATGGATCGTGAGGCGGACGGCGGGTTTCCTCCGGAACCGCTCGCGCTCAAGCCGTCGCGACCGGCTTGCCGTCACGCAGATGGCAGGCGGCAATGTGGCCCGGCGCAACCTCACGCATCAGCGGCGTCTCGACCCGACAGCGCGCCTCAACATAGCGACAGCGGGTGTGGAAATGGCAACCCCGGGGCGGCCTGATCGGGCTCGGCAGGTCGCCTTCAAGGATGATCCGCCGCGATTGCACCGTCGGATCGGGCACCGGCACGGCCGACAACAGCGCTTCAGTATAGGGATGCTGGGGCCGCGCGAAGAGCGCGCGCTTTTCGGCGAGTTCGACGATGCGCCCGAGATACATGACCGCGACCCGGTGGGCGATATGCTCGACGATGGCAAGATCGTGGCTGATGAACAGCAGGGCCAGCCCAAGCTCGCGCTGCAGATCCTGCAGCAGGTTGACGATCTGCGCCTTGACGGACACGTCGAGCGCCGAGACGGCCTCGTCGCAGATGATGAGATCTGGCTCGGCGGCGAGCGCGCGGGCGATGCCGATGCGCTGCCGCTGGCCACCGGAGAATTCGTGCGGCCAGCGGCCGACGGCGTCGCGCGGCAGGCGCACCTTGTCCATGAGCAGGGCGACTCGCTGGTCGATCTCAGCCTCGGTCTCGGCGAGGCCGAAGTTGCGGATCGGCTCGGCCAGGATGTCGCGCACGCGCATCCTCGGATTGAGGCTCGAGAACGGGTCCTGGAACACCACCTGTACCTTGCGCCGCAAGGGCCTGAGCTCACGGGTCCTGAGGTTGTCGATGCGGCGGCCCTCGAGCACGACCGCGCCGTCGGTCGCAGCGAACAGGCGCAGGATGGCTTTGCCGACGGTCGACTTGCCGCATCCCGACTCGCCGACAAGCGCCAGCGTTTCTCCCTGACGGATCGAGAACGATACGCCGTCGACGGCCCGGACGTGAGCCAGGCACCCGGCCGAGAAAGCCTCCCCTGAGCGGAAAGTGCTTCTTCAGGTTCTTGACCTCGAGCAGCGGCACGGTCATGCGGGCACCGCCTCGCGCTCGGCGTGATGACAGGCGACCCAGTGGGCGGTCGCCTTGGCCTCGAGGGCCGGCGCGGTCGTGCGGCAGACCGCGGTCGCGTCCACGCAGCGGGAAGCGAATACGCATCCTTCGAGGCGCTGCTTGAGGGCCGGCACCACGCCTGGGATCTCGGCGAGGCGCGACTGTTCGTCGGTGAGCGAGGAGCCGATCTTGGGAACCGCACCCAAGAGGCCCTTGGTGTAGGGGTGCCGCGGCCGGCCGAACAGGAGACGCACGGGTGCTTCCTCGACCTTGCGGCCCGCATACATGACGACGACGTGCTCGGCCACCTCGGCGACGACGCCGAGATCGTGCGTGATGAGCACGATCGCGGCGCCGACCCGGCGCTTCAGGTCGCGCATCAGGTCGAGAATCTGCGCCTGCACCGTGACGTCGAGCGCCGTCGTCGGCTCGTCGGCGATGAGCAGCTTCGGATTGCACGCCAGCGCCATGGCGATCATCACCCGCTGGCGCATGCCTCCCGACAGCTGGTGCGGGATACTCGCCGACGCGGCGCTCAGGCTCGGGGATGCCGACCAGCGTCAGCATCTCGATCGCGCGCCGTTCCGCGGCACCACGGTCGAGCCCCTGGTGCAGCCGCAGCGTCTCGCCGATCTGGCGCCCGACGGTGAGCACCGGGTTGAGCGCCGTCATCGGCTCCTGGAAGATCATCGAGATCTCGTTGCCGCGGATGTGGCGCATCTCGGCACGCGTCACCGTGAGCAGGTCGCGCCCTTGAAATACGATGCGGCCCGCGATCTTGCCTGGGCGGCTCCGGAATCAGGCGCAGAACCGACATGGCGGTGACGGATTTGCCGCAGCCGGATTCGCCGACGATCGCAAGCGTCTGGCCAGCCTCCACCTTGAAGCGAAAGGCCGTCGACGGCGCGATTGACGCCGTCGGGTGTGCGGAAATGCGTCTGCAGGTTCTCGACCTCGAGCAGCGCCATGAGCGGTCAGAGCCTCTTGGCCATGCGCGGATCGAGCGCGTCGCGCAGGCCGTCGCCGAGCAAATTGACGGCGAGCACGGTGAGCGACAGGAAGATCGCCGGGAACAAGATGATGTAGGGCTTCACCTGCCAGAGCGCGCGGCCGTCGGCCATGATGTTTCCCCAGGACGGGATGATGGGCGGCGTGCCGGCGCCGATGAAGGACAGGATCGACTCGGTGATCATCGCCGAGGCGCAGATGTAGGTGGCCTGCACGGTGAGCGGCGCCACCGTGTTGGGCAGGATGTGGCGCAGGATGACACGCGGCGTCGACGTACCGGCAGCGATCGCCCCTTCGACATAGGGCTGCTCGCGCAAGCGACAGCACGACGCCGCGCACCAGGCGCGAGACGCGCGGAATCTCGGCAATCGTGATGGCCATGATGACGTTCTGCACGCTGGCCCGCGTCAGTGCCATCAGCGCGATGGCGAGCAGGATCGGACGGAATCGACATTAGCGCCGTCCATGACGCGCATGATGATGGCGTCGACAGCGCGCAGATAGCCGGAGACGAGGCCGATGGCGAGGCCGGCCAGCGAGGCCAGGACCGCCACCGCGAAGCCGACGAGCAGCGAGACGCGCGCGCCGTAGAGCACGCGCGAGTAGATATCCCGGCCGAAGGCGTCGGTGCCGAACCAGAATTCGGCCGACGGCTCGCGCATGCGCCTGGCGGGCGCCAGCGCCGTCGGATCGACCGGTGCCGAGCAGCGGCGCGAAGACGGCGACGAACAGCATGACGCCAAGCAGGGCGAGGCCGATACGCCATGGTCGGATGGCGGTAGACGAAGCCGTAGATGCCGTGCCGCACCTTCACGGGCGGCAGGATGTCCGGCATCTCCGGTGCCGCAGCAAAAGCCGCGCGACGCCTGGCTCGTCGCGGTCTCGTTCAATAGCGGATCCTCGGGTCGAGCGCGGTGTAGATGAGTCGACGGCCAGATTGACGAGGACGTAGACGAACGAGAACATCAGCACGATGCCCTGGATCACCGGGTAGTCGCGGCGCACGATGGCATCGATGGTGAGCCGGCCGAGGCCCGGGATGGCGAAGACGCTTTCGGTCACCACCGCGCCGCCGATCAGCAGTGCGACGCCGATGCCGATGACGGTGACGATCGGCACGGCGGCGTTCTTGAGCGCGTGCAGGAACAGCACCGGTCCCTCGCCCAACCCCTTGGCGCGCGCGGTGCGGATGTAGTCCTGGCTCAGCACTTCGAGCATCGTGGCGCGCGTGATGCGGGCGATGAGGGCGATGTAGACGAAGCCGAGCGCGATCGCCGGCAGGATCAGGTTCTCGAGCCAGGGCCACAGGCCCCTGGCGATCGGCGTGTATCCCTGCACCGGCAGCCAGTCGAGCTGAGAGCGCGAACAGATAGGCGAGCAGATAGCCGACGACGAACACGGGCACCGAGAAGCCGGCGACGGCAAGCGCCATGAGGATGCGGTCGAGCCAGCCGCCGGCCTGCCATGCGGCGATCACACCGATGGGCACCGCGACAAGCGACGGCAAGGACGAGGGTCACGACCATCAGCGACAGCGTCGGCTCGATGCGCTGGCGGATGAGCTCGGTCACCGGCAGGCCCGTGAACATGGACGTGCCGAGGTCGCCGCGCACCACCTGCAGCGACCACTCGGTGAAGCGCACCAGGAACGGCCGATCGAGACCGAGGCTCCTGCGGATCTTCTCGACGTCCTCCGGGCTGGCCTGATCGCCCGCGATGACGGCCGCCGGGTCGCCCGGCGCGATGTAGAGCAGGCTGAACGACGAACAGCGCGACGATCGCCATCACCGGGATCGTCGCCAGCACGCGCCGGAACGATGTAGCCGAGCATTCAACGCTTCCGTCGGGTTACGCGCAGACCCTGTCTCCGGCTGCGGGAGAGACGGGCAGTTGCCTTACGCTTTCTTGACGCCCCAGAACCACGGCAGCGGCCCGTTGGCGATGCCCTCGAGGTTGCGTGCGCCAGGCCTGGTAACCGATAGTAGAAGCCGGTCGGGATGAAGCACGACGTGCTCCATGCGCGGCCTTGTTGACGACGGGCGATGACGGCCTTCTCCTCCTCGAGCGACTTGGCGTCGTACCACGCGGCGACGTCCTTCTCGACCTCGGGATCGTCGGGCCAGCCGAACCAGGCCTTCTCGCCGCTGGCGCGCACGGCGATGTGGCCGGCCGGGTTCGCGCAATCGGCGCCCGCGTGCCAGGTGTGGAACATGCCCCAGCCGCCTTGGCCGGGCGGGTTCTTGGAGGCACGCCGCTGGCCGACCGTGCCCCAGTCGGTGGCGACGAAGTCGACAGTCATGCCGATCTTCTTCAGCAGGTCGGCGGTGATCTCGCCCATGGCCTTGAGCGGCGCCTGGTCCTGCGCGACGAGGCAGGTGACGGGCTGGCCGCTGTAGCCCGCCTTCTGCGAGCAGCTTCTTGGCGCCGTCGTAGTCGCGCTTGCCCTTGAGCGGCTCGCCGCCGGCCTCGCTGTAGAGCGGAGTGCCCGGCGTGAAGAAGCTCGGGATCGGCTTCCACAGCGTTCGTGTCGGAGCCGACCACGGCGCGCATGTAGTCTTCCTGGCTCAGCGCCATCTGCACGGCGCGGCGCACCTTCACGTCGTTGAAGGGCGGGTGCATGTGGTTGAAGCGGAAGGAGCCGATGTTGCCGAGCGGATCGGCGATCTCGACCTTGATGTTGCGGTTGCGCTTGAGCACGTGGCACGAGGTCGGTGAGCCGGCGTCTCCCACCAGTCGATCTCACCGTTCTGCAGTGCCGCGGAAGCCGTCGCCGGATCGGGCATGATCACCCACTCGATGCGATCGAAGTGCATGACCTTGCCGCCTGCCCACCACTCGCCAGGCTCGTTGCTCGGCGCGTAGTCCTTGAACTTCTCGAAGGCGGCCAGCGCGCCGGGCTTCCAGTCGCGCGCGCACGAACTTCATCGGGCCCGAGCCGACGTACTCCTCGATCTGCTTGAAGGGGTCGGTCTTGGCGATGCGCTCCGGCATGATGAAGCAGCAGGGCGTGCCGACCTTGCCGAGCGCATAGGTCATCTTCGGATAGGGCTTCGACAGCACCCACTTGAAGGTGCGGTCGTCGACCGCGGTGAGCTCCTTCTGGATGGCCTTCAGCATCAGGCCCATGGCGTCGCGATTGCGTCCAGCGCGTGATGCTCGCGACCACGTCCTTGGCGAGCACCTGCTCGCCATCGTGGAATTTGAGGCCGGCGCGCAGCTTGAAGGTCCAGGTCAGGCCGTCGTCGGAGACCTCCTCGCTCTCGACCATCTGGCGCTTCGGCTGCAGCTTGCTGTCGAGGCCATAGAGCGTGTCCCAGACGAGCTGGGAGGCGTTGCGGACCACGTATTGCGTGCCCCAGATGGGGTCGAAGTTGGCGAGGTTCGCCTGCGGCACGAACTTCAGCACCTTGACGCCCTGGGCAATGGCGGGTCTGGCGAGGGGGCCTGCGGCGGTTGCCAATCCCGTGGCGGCGAGACCCTTCACGACTGTCCGGCGATCCATGATGTGCTCCTACCAATGAGTGCCGATCGAGCTCGAGCAAATTTCAGGCCAGCAAGCACCTGCTCGCCTGACGTGGTCTCCGCGACCCCTGGCCGCGATCATCGCCGAGCCGCCAAGAACCCAAGCCACCGACGCTTGACGTCGGAACGGCTCGGCCGTTGCAACCGCTTCTTGCAAGCGTCCAGCCACGAACAGACCCCTGCTGTTTCACGGCTGCCCCGTCGCTTACAGATGGTCGGGGAAATTCTAGCGCGACTAGAGTTGGCGCGTATACAGAGAACTTCCCGATCAGGCCCGGATCGGACAACTTGCCCTGATGGAAGCAGTGCAGCAAGTTTAGGCGAGAGACCCCTCTGGAGCACCCATCGCCATGACCTTTGACCTCGTCCTCAGCGGCGGCCGGGTGATTGACCCGTCGCAGGCGATCGATCGCGTCACCGATGTGGCGTTCCGCGACGGCAGGGTTGCGGCAACGGGCGACGGTCTCGCAGGGCAGGCGCGGGCGGTCGAGGATGCCGCCGGACTGATCGTGACGCCGGGGCTCATCGATCTGCACACGCACGTCTATTGGGGCGGCACATCGTTGGGTGTCGATCCGCTCCGGCTGGCGCGCGGCGGGTGCACGACGCTAGCGGACACCGGGAGCGCCGGACCCGGCAACTATGCTGGTTTCCTCGAGCACGTGATCAAGCCTTCCCCGGTCCGGATTATTGCCTATCTCAACGTCTCGTTCGCCGGCATCTACGGATTCTCGCGGCGCGTCATGGTGGGCGAAAGCGGCGATCTTCGCCTCATGGCGCCAGTCGACGCGGTCGAGGTCGCCGAGCAGAACCGCGACACGCTCGCAGGCATCAAGGTCCGGGTGGGCCTCCATGCGTCGGGCAATTCCGGCCTCGTGCCCCTCGAGATCGCCCGCCAGGTGGCCGAGCGCGTGGGCATGCCCATGATGGTGCATATCGACCACCCGCCGCCGATGCTGCCCGACGTGTTGGCGCGGCTCAGGCCCGGCGATATCCTCACGCATGCCTTCCGCCCCTTCCCGAATTCGCCGGCCATGGCCGACGGCCGCGTGCTGCCCGACATGATTGTGGCGCGCGAGCGCGGCGTGATCTTCGACATCGGCCACGGCATGGGCTCGTTCGCATTCAAGACAGCCCGGGTGATGCTCGACAACGGCTTCCTGCCGGACTCGATCTCGAGCGATGTGCATGCGCTTTGCATCGACGGCCCCGCCTTCGATCTCCTCACCACGATGTCGAAATTCCTGTGCCTCGGCATGCCGCTCGTGGCAGTGATCCGGTCAGCCACCGAGAACCCCGCCAAGGCGCTCAGGCGCGCGGACCTTGGCTCGTTCCGGCAGGGCAGCGCGGGCGACGCCTCGATCCTCGCGCTCGAAGAAGGCGACTTCGACTACGTGGATACGGCCGGCGACCATCTCGCGGGCCGTACGCGGCTCAAGGCGCACGGGGTCGTCATCGGCGGCGAGGTCTGGCATCGGTGCTGATCGGGTCCAGTCTCGCGACTGGTCCAGTCTCGCGACGCCAGCAGACCGAGGAGCCAAGGCATGAGCATCGAGATCCTCAAGGCGGAGGTGGCCCGGCGATACGGCACGCCTGCTGTTGTGGTCGATCTCAACGTCGTCGAGCGCAACATCGCGCGCGTCCAGGGCCTATGCGATGCCGCCGGCATTAAGAACCGTCCCCACATCAAGACGCATAAGAGCCCGGCGATTGCCACCATGCAGCGCGCCGCCGGGGCGCGCGGCATCACATGCCAGAAGCTCGGCGAAGCCGAAGTCATGGCACAGGGCGGCCACGACGATGTGCTCATCTCCTACAACATCCTGGGCGAGGAGAAGCTCGGCCGCCTCGGTGCTCTCCTGGCGCGTGCCAGGGTGACGGTCGTGGCCGACAATGCGACCGTCGTGGCGGGCCTGCCCGCCGCTGCGGCGATCGCCGGTCGTGATCTCAACGTCGTCGTGGAATGCGACACCGGCCGCAAACGCGCGGGCGTCGAGACGCCGGCGCGAGGCGGTCGGGCTCGCGCGCGACATCGCTTCCCGGCCAGGGCTCAAGTTCGCGGGCTTCATGCTCTATCCGCCCGAGAACGCGATTGCAGGAGACACAGGCCTTCCTCGACGCGGCGACGGCTGGCGTGCGCGATGCGGGGCTTCGAGCCCCGCATGGTGTCGTCGGGCGGCACGCCGAACCTCGCCAATCTCGGCAGGATCGATGGCGCGACGGAGCACCGCGCCGGCACTTATGTGTTCAACGACCGCATGATGATGAAGGCCGGGGTCGCAACGCTCGCGGATTGCGCGCTCACCGTCTATGCCACCGTGGTCAGCCGCGCCGCGCCCGAGCGCGGGATTCTCGATTCGGGCTCGAAAACGCTGACGAGCGACACCGGCGGTCTCGACGGCCATGGCCTCATACTCGAGCATCCTCAGGCGAGGATCGCACGCTTTGCCGAAGAGCACGGCTTTCTCGATCTCTACCAGTGCAACGACCGGCCGAAGGTCGGCGACGTGGTGCGCATCGTGCCGAACCATGTATGCGTCGTGGTCAATATGGTCGATCGACTGGTGAGCGTGCGCGGCCACGAGATTGTGGGCGAGATCGCGGTTGCGGCGCGCGGCCGGCTGACGTGACTTGGGCGACGCGTGGGGAGATCATTGTGCCTGGTCGGCGTGGACGGAAGCGATGCGGCGGACGGGTGACATGGATGCCTGAATGATGACTGACGTGGACCCCCAGCAATTTCTGGCCGACCTCGACCAGTTGCGCGCGATCGGCGCCTTCAAGACCGGCGTGCACCGACCCACCTACACGCCCCAGGACATGGAATCGCGTCGCTGGCTGATGGACCGCATGCGGGCGGCGGGGCTCGCGCCAGAGATCGACGGCATCGGCAATGTGCTCGGCCGGCACCCGGGCGTTGGCCCCAAGGTGCTCGTCGGCAGCCATATCGAGTCCCAGAACGAGGCCGGTTGGCTCGACGGGGCGCTTGGCGTGGTCGCAGGTGTCGCTCTCGCTCGCGCCGGCCTGCCCGTTGATGCCGTCGCGTTCGCCGACGAGGAAGGCCACTACGGCTCTTTTATTGGTTCGCGATCCTTCATCGGCCTGCTCGACGACGCGGAGATCGATCGCCTCGTCAACCGCTTTCACGGCAAGCCGCTGCGGACCGCTCTCGTTGAAGCGGGACTTGCGGGGCGACCGCGGCTCGCCATCGAGGACGGCGGCTATCGAGGCTTCCTTGAGCTTCACATCGAACAAGGCACGAATCTGGAGCGGCAGAAGCATCAAGTCGGCGTTGTGACGGGCATTGTGGCTATCTGGCAGTATCGGATCATCTTCGAGGGACAGCAGGATCACGCCGGGGGCACCACGATGGCCGAGCGGCGCGACGCGGGTCTCGCGGCCGTGCGCCTCCTCGCCTGGATCGATGCCGAGTTCCCGAAGCATTGCGATGAACGGACGGTTTGGACGACGGGTCGCATCACCTTGGAGCCGGGGGCGCCGTCCATCATCCCGGGTCGTGCGGAGGTCTACTTCCAATTCCGCGACATCTCGCAAGACACCCTGCAGCGACTGGATGCCCTGCTGAACCGCGCCGTTGTCGAGAGCAATCGTCGCGAGCGCGTCAGCGTGTCACTGGAGGTCGTGAGCCAGTCGCTGCCCGTCGCCTGCGACCCTCGCCTGATGGACGCACTGGCGGGAGCGGCCGACGCACTGCGCCTGGCGCCTGGCAGCGGTTGCCGAGCGGCGCCGGGCACGACGCACAATATCTGCGCGCAAGATCCCGTCGGCCATGTTGTTTGTGCCCTCGATAGGCGGCATCAGCCATCACTGGGCCGAGGACACCAAGCGCGAGGATCTTGTGATGGGCGTCCAGGTGCTTGCCGAGGGTGCAAGGCGATATCTGGCTCAGAAACCCTAGCCGACCCTCCGGCGCGTTCACGGGATACTTGAATTCTGAATTCAGAATGCTAAACTCCTCCCACCCGTCGTGGGAAGCAACCCGTGATCAAGCCCCTCGAAACGCAGCCGGCGCTGATCGACCAGGTGCACGACCGCCTCATCGCGGCGATCGCCGACGGCACGCTGGCACCGGGCGCGCGCTGACGCAGGAAACGGTCGCCGAACGCTGCGGTCTCGCGCCAGCCGGTCAGCCATGCGCTGCAGGTCCTGAAGCGGCGCGGCCTGCTGGTGGAGCAGGCAAGCGCGGGCTGGTGGTGGCGCCCGCTCGACGCGCGCGCATGCGCGATCTCTACCAGGTGCGCGCGGCGCTCGACGGGCTGGCGGCGCGGCTTGCCGCGCGGCGCGTGCGCGCGCGGCTGCTCGCGCCGACGAGCGGCGCCAGACGCTCGAGCGCGGGCTCGCCGAGGCGCGAAGCTCGCGCCGATGCGGCCGATCGGCGAGCTCGTCGCGGCCGACGTCGCCTTCCATTCGCGATCTGCACGGCTGTCCGGCAATGCCGCCATCGACGAGACGGTGGCGACGAGTGGCCGCATTTCATGCGCTCGATGGGCGTCGTGCTGGCCGATGCCGGCATCCGCCAGCGCGTCTGGCGCGAGCACGCGGCGATCCTCGAGCGATCGTCGCCGGCGCGCCGGCGGCGGCCGAGCGCGGCCGCGCAGCAGCACACCGACGGGCCGGCGAGGAGACGGCGCGCCGCATCGAGCAGCTCGCCGTCGGCTGCCGGCAGCAAACAGCAAGCCAGCAGGAGGAGCGCCATGAAGCTCACGCCCGAGCAGCTCGCGAGTTCGACGAGCACGGCTACCTGTTCCTGCCCGAGCTGCTTCTCCGAGGAGGAGGTCGCGGTGCTGCGCGCGCGAGGCCGAGGCCATCTACGCGCACCGATCGCCAGGAGGTCTGGCGCGAGAAGTCCGGCGCGCCGCGCACGGCCTTCGCCGCCCACACCTACAACGAGGCGTTCCGCCTGCTCGGCGCGCCACCCGCGCCTGATCGAGCCGCGTCGAGCAGATCTTCGGCGAGCCGGTCTACATGCACCAGTTCAAGATCAACGCCAAGGCGGCGTTCGACGGCGAGGTCTGGCAGTGGCACCAGGACTACGGCACCTGGGCGCGCGACGACGGCATGCCCGAGCCGCGGGCCATGAACATCGCGGTGTTCCTCGACGAGGTGATGCCGATCAACGGCCCGCTGATGCTGATCCCGAAGAGCCACAAGCACGGCATGCTGGCGGCCGGGCACGACAAGTCGACCACCTCCTACCCGCTGTGGACGCTCGACAACGACGACGGTCACGCGGCTGGTCGAGGAGGGCGGCATCGTCGCGCCGACCGGCAAGCCCGGCTGGCGTGCTGATGTTCCACGGCAACCTGGTGCACGCCTCGGCCGCCCAACATCACGCCCTATCCGCGCAAGATCGTCTACCTGACGCTGTGCGCGGTCTCCAACCACATCCGCAAGCCGACGCGGGCGGAGTGGATCGCGCACCGCGACTTCACGCCGATCGAGCCGGTGGCCGACGACGCGCTGCTGCGACTACGCGCGCGCCCACCGGGTGGCGGCCGAGTGAGCCTCGAACGCGCTGCTCACAGGCAGCGGGCCGAGCCGGCCGCCCGGTGCGGGTCGGCCTGATCGGCGCCGGCAAGTTCGGCTCGATGTTCCTGGCGCAGGTGCCGACCATCGCCGGGCTCGAGGTCGCGGTGATCGCCGACCTCGACCCCGACCGGGCGCGCGCCGCCTGCCGGACCGTCGGCTGGGACGCGGCGCGGATCGCCCGGACCCGGTTCGTCGACGATCGGCGCCGAGGCCTGGCCGAGGCCGACGGCGTCGAGGTCGTGGTCGAGGCCACCGGCTAGCCCGGCGGCCGGCGATCGCCCATGCGCTGGCCGCCATCGCGGCGCGGCAAGCACATCGTCATGGTCAACGTCGAGGCCGACGTGCTGGCCGGCCCGCTGCTCGCCGCGAAGGCGCGGCGAGCCGGCGTGGTCTACTCGCATGGCCTATGGCGACCAGCCGGCGCTGATCGCCGAGATGGTCGACTGGGCGCGGGCCTCGGGCTTCGAGGTGACGGCCGCCGGAAAGGGCACCAAGTACCTGCCGCTCTATCACCAGGTGACGCCGGACGACGTCTGGACCCATTACGGGCTGACGGCCGAGGAGGCGCGCGGCGGCGGGCATGAACCCGCAGATGTTCAACTCGTTTCTCGACGGCACCAAGTCGGCCATCGAGATGGCGGCGATTGCCAATGCGCTGCGGCCTCGACGTGCCGGCGGACGGGCTTTCGTTCCCGCCGGTGGGCGCCGACGAGCTCGCCACGGCGCTGCGGCCGCGAGCGCTTGGCGGCGTGCTCGAGGGCGACGGCATGGTCGAGGTGGTGTCGTCACTGAAGCGCGATGGCAGCGCTGTGGATCGCGACCTGCGCTGGGGCGTCTATGTGGTGCTCGAAGGCGCGGAACGACTACGCAGCCGCGTGCTTCAAGCAGTACGGCGTCCCCACCGACGCGACCGGCCGCTATGCGGCGATGTACCAGCCGTTCCACCTCATCGGGCTCGAGCTCTCGATCTCGGTGCTCAATGCGGCGCTGCGACGGCGAGGCGACGGGCGCCACGCAAGCCTGGCGCGGCGACGTGGCGGCGGTGGCCAAACGCGCCCTGAAAGCCGGCGAGCGTCTCGACGGAGAGGGCGGCTATACCGTCTACGGCAAGCTGATGCCGGCGGCCGCAAGCAGCGAGATCGGTGCCCTGCCGATCGGGCTCGCCCACAACGTCACGCTGCTTGCCGATGTGGCGGCCGGTGCCGTGGTGACGCGTGATGCGGTGAAACCACACATAAGTGCCGCCTGGCGAGCGCGCGACGAGATGGAGGCCGCGAGCGGCAAGTCTCCGGCTGTTGCGCCTGGCCGCGCCGCGGCTCAGCGCTGACGCGCCGCGCGACGGCGACCTCGCGGCTTGCCGGGCGCTGCTGGCGAGCAAGGACGAGAGAGTCACCGACAACTCACGCGTCCAATCGATAGAAACTGCGCGCCGTGTTGCGGTAGAGCGCCGCCTTGTCGTCAGCGCTGGCACCCTTGGTCACGCGCTTGAAGGCATTCCACAGCGTCGCATAGCTGCACGACGCCCCGTCGACCGGGAAGTTGCTTTCCAGCATGCCGCGGGCCGGACCGAAGGCCTCGATGCAGGTTTCCAGGTAAGGCCGCCACGCCTCGGCGAGCTCCGCCGAACTGGGACGCACCTCGCGCTTGCCGAAGTCGAAGCCGCAGATCGTCATGCCAAGGCCGCCCAGCTTGACCCAGACATTCGGGCAGGCCGCGAGCTCCTTGATGTCGCGAGACCAAGCCCTGAAGATCTCGTCGCGCCGTCCGGCATAGGGCCCGATGCCGAGCGGCCCGCCCACGTGATTGAGCACGACTTTCGTCTCCGGCACGGCGCGCGCCAGATCGGTCAGACCGGGAAGCTGCGGGTGATACTGCCACGCCTCAAAGGTGAGGTTGCGCTTGGCAAGCTCTCTCATGCCCTGCCGGAATGCCGGCTCGGCGTAGAGCCCTTGGGGCGGGTTGGTGTGGCTCTTGCGGATATCTGGACTGGCGTCCCAGCCGGCCGCGTGCCGGATGCCACGAAAGCGTCCATTGCCCGCAGCAATATGCGCGTCGAGAACCGGCCCAACGGCGGCGCCGCGTGTCAGATCGGCCCGCGAGACGATCCCTTCGCAGACCTTGACCGGGCCGTAGCGCCCGCTCGCGGCCATCGCTGCAGCACCGTTGACAAACTCCGTCTCGCCGACGAAGCGCAGCTCATCGGGGCCAGACGCCCGATAGAACGCGGTGCATTCCACGAAGACCGTGCTCTCGACATTGTGGCCGGATTGAACGTCTGCCAGCAATTCAGGAAGCAGGTAGCGACTGGTCGGGAAATCCCAGAGATGATGATGCGGGTCGCAGATCGGCAACTCCGGTTCCAGGATCTCTTCGGTCGGGCTTGGGGCCGCCATCTCAGCATCCTTCGTGGTTCCAATAGGAGCCTGTCGATCCTGTCGGATCTTGTCTTCAGCCTCACGGACAGTTCAGGGCTAGTGTGCCCGAATTTGAAGTTCGCTACATTGCCTGGATCAGCTACCTCGCGAACTTCAAATTCGACAAGCACACTAGAATTGGTTTCTTCTAGTGTCGCTTATGATTCCGAAATTCGCCAAGTCTTCCATTATTTGGGCCTCCACCGATATGTAGCGAATTTCGGAATCGCGACACCAGGGGCGTTGCGCCAAACAGCAATCTCGGCGACGTATGCCCCCATACACATGACCCGGGAGATGACGATGTCGATTGCCGGTGGCTGCCACTGCGGAGCAATCCGCTATCAAGCCGAGGGAAATGCGCTCAATCACGCGCTGTGCCATTGCACGGATTGCCGGCGCCATGCCGGCGCGCCGATGGTCGGCTGGACCATGTACCAACAGGACGCCGTCAAGGTCACGCACGGGGAGCCCAAGGTCTACGCGTCTTCCGAACAAGGCCGGCGGCATTTCTGCGCCGACTGCGGAACCGGGCTCTTCTATACGAATGCGCAGGTGCTTCCCGGCATCATCGATATCCAAAGTGCAACCTACGACAATCCCGATGCCGTTCCCGCTCAAGCGCACATCCAGGTGGCCGACCGCATCGGCTGGATGGCGAGCGCCCACGATTTGCCGAAGTTCGAGCGCTACCCGCCCCAGAATTGAGGGAGGCTCCACGGCCTCCGACGCGTGGTTCCTGGTCGGCTTGCAAAGGACGCCTGAGATGATGACGAGCGCCGAGTACTACGCCTCGCTGAACGACGGCCGCAGCATCTTTTTCGAGGGGGCGAACGTCGAGGACCTGCCGGGGCATCCGATCCTGGGGCCGGCCGCCGCCGTCGTGGGGCGCTGCTATGACTACTTCTACGCGCGCAACGGCGAAGCGCCGCTGATGGCGATCGCGCGCTCCGCCGCCGACCTGAAGGCGCGGCTGCCGCTGCTGCATCATGCCGATCTCGTGGCGCACGTCACCTACCAGTCGATCATGACGCTGACCACCGCGGCAGGAAGGATCGGCGATGCCCACTACGCCGAGCGGGTGGCGAAGTTCGTCAAGCACGTCCAGGACCGCGACCTGCGGGTGACCGAGTGCATCACCGACGCCAAGGGCGACCGCAGCCTGCCGCCCGGAAAACAGAAGGACCCGGACTCCTACACCCGCGTGGTGGAACGGCGGAAGGACGGCGTCGTCATACGCGGCGCCAAGCTGCACATCTCGGGTGCCGCGCTCGGCCACGAGCTCATGGTCATCCCGACCAAGGCCATGAAGCCGGGCGAGGAAGCCTACGCCATCGCCTGCGCGGTTCCCGTGAATGCGCCCGGCGTCAAGATCGTCAACACCAGCTATGCGCCCCGGCACAAGGATACCCGCGACTTCCCGATCTCGGCCAAGAACAACTGCCCGGAGGGCTTCGTCATCTTCGAAGACGTGTTCGTGCCGCGGGAGCGCATCTTTCTCGACGGCGAGGTGCAGCATGCCACCGTGTTCGCGCACGCTCTCGGCCTGTGGGAACGTCTGGGCGGCTTGTCATTCCTGGCCGACGAGGCCGACCAGCTTGTCGGCTTCGCCCAGCTGATCGCCGAGGCCAACGGGCTGGCGCGCGAAGGGCACATCCGCGAGAAAATCTCGGAGATGATCATCCATGCCACGCTGGTGCGCGCGGCCCTCGAGGCGGCGATCAGCAATTGCAGCTTTGGCCCGGACGGCGCCGCCTATCCGGACGAGCTTTTCACCAATGCCGGCAAGTACCACGGCGCCGCCAACTACAACCTGATGGTCCGACACCTGCACGACATCGCCGGCGGCTCGGTCTTGACTGCGCCTGCCATCGCCGACCTGGAGAACAACGAGGTCGGCCCCCTGGTGCGCAAATACATGGCCGGTGCCGACGGGATCGACGGCGAATATCGCATGCGCCTGTTCCATGCCATCCGCGATCTCACGGCGGATGCCTATGGCGGCTGGAAGTTCGTGACCAACATCCAGGCCGGCGGCGGCCTCTACGCCCAGCGCATCGTCACGCGCCGGCACTACGATCTCGAGGGCGCCAAGAAGAAGGCGCTGTCCGCCGCCGGCATGCCAGACGCGCAGCATTAGGGACATGCTGGCTATTGACGGCGATCCGCGCCACCGGGGGCGCAGCAACTGACCTTCGGCTTCAGGCGGAGATCTCCACGGCTCGGCGCATCACGACGAGCACTCCGGACACTCCAGGCAGAGCCTGTTGACTCTGTCCGGATTGTCTTTCACCCTCCGCGAGGCACTTTTCAGCTTCGGACCACACACGCACCATGAGCCCGTCGGACGCTGCGTGGCAACAATTGATCTCCGCATTGCACGCGTCCGGCCGCAAGGCTGCACTCGCGATCACCGGGGGCGGCAGCGGGGCGGTCGGCGAGTTGCTTCGTGTTCCCGGGGGCTCTCGGCTGCTGATCGAGGCGCAGGTTCCCTACGACGCGCTGGCGCTTGCGACGTTTCTCGGCTTTGCACCGGCACAGGCATGCAGTGCCGACACCGCAATCGCGATGGCACGGAGCGCACGGGCACGCGCCGCCAGGCTGGTGCCGGCGGACACCGATCTGGTTGGCCTCGGCGCGACGGCGGCACTGGTGAGCGATCGCCCGCGCAAAGGCGAGCATCGGTTTCACATCGCTTTCGCCAACTCTGCCGGCATCGCGCACTGCACGGGCGTGATGGCCAAGGGCCGACGCGATCGCGCCGCTGAAGAAGACCTCGTTTCGCGCGCGATCGTCCTGTGGCTCGCCCGCGCATGCGGGATTGCCGCACCGTCGCCACGCAGCCTGCTCGATGCGGATGAACATTTTGCGGAGACGGTCGTCGCGACCGTGGATGCTATCGATCAGCTCTTGGCGGGCGAGATCGATCGCGTCACCGCCCAGCCCGACGGCCAAATGATGCTGTCGGCGCCGCGGCCCCTTGTGCTGTTGCCGGGTTCTTTCAACCCGGTGCACGCTGGACATGTGTTGCTGGCGCGGGTCGCCGAAGAGCTCAGGCAGCAGCCCTTGGCGTTCGAAATCTCCGTCACCAACGTCGACAAGCCGCCGCTGGCGGGCGAGACGGTGAGACATCGGCTCGCGCAATTCGCCTGGAAGTCGCCGGTCGAGCTCACGAGGGCGCCCACCTTCGTCGAGAAGTCGCGCTTGTTTCCGAGGACGACGTTTGTGATCGGGGCGGATACAGCGGAGCGGCTGGTTGCGCCGAAATATTATGGCGATGATGAGGCTCGAATGCACGCCGCGCTCGAGGAAATCGCCAGTTCCGGGGGCAGCTTTCTGGTGGCCGTGCGCATCGACGCCGCGGGGCGCGTACGCGCGCTGAGCGACATCCCCGTGCCGCGGCGCTATGCCGATCTCTTCACCGAAATCCCTGAGCACCGCTTCCGCCTTGACACCTCCTCATCGCGAGATCCGCGCCGGGGAGCTGCCAACTTAGGACACCCGTGATCGCGGGAGTGCGATGCGGTTCAGAGCAACCGCACGCGCGCTCCGGAGTCTTGATTTTGCGCATGATCTTAAACCCGCGGACACTTTTCGGGATCATGCGCTAGCCTTCGACGAGCCGAATGAGATTGCCGCAGGTATCGTCGAAGTCGACGAACTTCGTCGGTCCCATGGCCCTGGGCTCGCCCTTCAAGGCAACGCCATTGGCCTTCAGGCGCTCGAACTCGGCGGCGATGTCCTCGGTGTAGAGCTGCGCCAGCGGAATGCCATCCTTGTAAAGCGCCTGCTGCAGCGCCGTTGCCACGGGATGGCCGCTTGGTTCAAGCAGAAGCTCGACGCCCGCGGCGTCATCGGGCGCCACGAGCGTGAGCCAAGCCGCTGCGCCGAGCGGAATGTCATGCTTGACACTAAAGCCGAGGACGTCCGTGTAGAAGCGCCGGGCGCGGTTTTGGTCGTTGACCAGAATGCTCATCAGCTTGACGCGGATCATGGGGGCTCTCCGGGGTGCGGCGGTGGCTACGCTCCGATCAATCGCACTCCAATGTCTTCCGGGTCGCGATCGGGCGTGAGGGTGAGGCGGATATCGTGTTCGAGCAGCGCCCTGGCTAGCGGGATTTTTCGCTACGAGCCGCCGCCGGCGTGGCGCCGGTGAAGAAATCCAGGATCAGCCGGCTGGCGCCCGAGAATTGGAGCCTGAGATCGTGCCCGCCTCCGACGACGCGGTAAAAATGGACCGGTCCGCCGGTACACTTTGTCGAACGCTCGACCTCGATTTTGTGCGGATTTTGCCCAGGAAGGACGGATTTTTCGGCTCCTTCGGCGCAGCCATTGTGCTGGCGGAAAAAGGCGGCGAGGCGCTCGGCTGGCCAGACGCCGTACACGCCCCGAACCTTGCTGTTCGGCAAA
The DNA here is from genome assembly GCA_963812775.1 of uncultured Alphaproteobacteria bacterium. Lineage (GTDB taxonomy): Bacteria > Pseudomonadota > Alphaproteobacteria > Rhizobiales > Beijerinckiaceae > CAWEWH01. The sequence goes on along the minus strand of CAWEWH010000005.1, from coordinate 735,146 downwards.
ACCCCGAAGCCTCCGCCATAGGGCATCACATCATCCGCGGTGCCATTGATCATCAGCACGGGGAGCGGGCCAGGCGGGCGGCAGTCGGAACCGGTTGGCTCCGGCATCGAGGCGACCAGCAATGCAATCGCGGCGAATGTCCGGTCGCCCGTGCACACCATGCGCAACGTCATGACGCCGCCAGCGGATATGCCAGCGAGATAAACCTGCTTCGGGTCGGAGACGCCACGCCGGACGAGCTCTGCGACCAGCGCTTTGAGAAATGCGATATCGTCAGGCGCCCCGCCGTGCGGCTGGAATACTTGCGCAAACTGCGCCGCCTCCCTTCCGGGCGGGAGGTGGTTCCACCGATTTGCGCGTCCTTCGGGGAAGGCCGCGACGAAGCCGGCTTGCGGCGCAAGCCGCCCGAGGTCTGACTGGGCCTCTCGCGCACCGCTGCCGCCAGCCCCATGCAGCACGACAACCGTCGGACGTGGTCCCGCCAGGGCCGGCCGTTCAAGCGTGAATGACCGGGTTTGACCGTTGACGACGACCTGCACCTGCTCTGCCGCCGCCCCGAATCCGGTCAATAGCACGAGGGCGAAAGAGATGAGCGCGTCAGTGAAACGCTTCACGACCAACTCCTTCCGGAAACGGAGCGGAGGCCCACGGCAGCTTATTCCGGATTGTCGCGCGGCGGGCAACTGGCGCGTTCTGACCTTCAGCAACGCTGGCCGAGCAAGCGGCGCGGATTCACAAATCCGTCATGCGGCCGCGCTAGGCCCGGTCCGAGCTCATCACCCGGATCGTGCTCCCACTTTTCGGGACGATGCCCCGAGCGCCACACGCGCCCATGAACGAGAGCCGCCGCTACGCCCTCTACTTCACGCCGGCCCCCGCGACCCTGCTCAATCGTTTCGGCAGCGGCGTGTTGGGCCGCGATCTCCACGGGTCCGCCATCGTGTCGCCGCCCGCCGGCCTCGAAGCGTGCCTGCCCGCCTTGCTCGACATCGCCGCGGAGCCCAGGCGCTATGGCTTTCACGCCACCTTGAAGGCGCCGTTCCGGCTCGCGGGCGGCGTGAGCGAAGAGGCGCTGCGGGCGGCGGTCCGCGACTTCTGCGCCCACCGGGCGCCGGTCGATGCCGGCCTCCTCGACGTGACCCTCATGGGCGCCTTCGTGGCACTGACCCCGGTGACCGCGCCACCGGCGCTCGGGCTCCTGGCGGCCGAGTGCGTCGCGCATTTCGACGCCTTGCGCGCCCCCTTGTCGGACGCCGAGCGGCAGCGGCGGCGGCCGGAGCGCCTGACGGAGCGGCAACGCATGCTGCTCGAGCGCTGGGGCTACCCGTATGTGTTCGAGGAGTTCCGCCTGCACCTGACGCTGAGCGGCCCGCTGGCGGCCGACCAACGCGCCATCTGGCACGAGCGCCTCGCGCGCGCCTGGGACCGCCTCAAGGTCGGACCCGTCCGCGTCGATGCGATCAGCGTCCTGCGCCAGGAGGAGAAAGGCGCGGACTTCCAGCTCGTCGAGCGCATGGACATGAGAGCGTAGGCAATGGCGAAGCAACTCGGCATCGAGCCCGTGATCCATCTCGACGCCCGCGTCAGCGACTGCAGGCTCGGCCGCTTCACCGAGGTGGGTGCCCGCACCCTCCTCCTCGAGACAACGCTCGGCGACTACTCCTACATCGTCCAGGACGGCGAGGTCGCCTACACGCAGATCGGCAAGTTCTGCTCCATCGCGTCGCATGTGCGCATCAATCCCGGCAACCATTCGATGGGGCGCGCGAGCCAGTCGCATTTCACCTACCGGGCCAGCGCCTATTGGTCCGGGGAGGCCGACGAGGCGGAGTTCTTCGCCTGGCGACGCGCCGCCCCGGTGACCATCGGGCACGATGTGTGGATCGGCCATGGCGTCGTCATTCTGCCGGGCCGCAGCATCGGCACCGGGGCCGTGGTGGGGGCCGGCGCCATTGTGTCCAGGGACGTGGCGCCCTACACGGTCGTGGTCGGCAATCCCGCCCGCACGGTGCGGCGACGCTTCAGCGAGCCCGTCGCCGAGCGCATGCTGGCCTTGGCGTGGTGGGACTGGGACCACGAGCGCCTGCGCGCCGCGCTCGCCGATTTCCGCGCCTTGAGCGGCGAAGCCTTCCTCGATCGCCACGAGGAGCCTTATCCACAGTCGCGCCTGCGTCAGCCGGCTGTCATGGAACTGTTAACGAGGCACACTAGCACTCGACCCTAAGGATGCGCGCGACATGGCCTTTGGCCGGCGCCGCACGATGAGGGGTCGTCAAATGCTGGTCGTGGAAAGCTTGTCGCGTCGCTTCGGCGCCAAGACAGCGGTCGACAACGTCTCGCTACGCGTGCCGCCCGGCGCCTTCGTGGGCATCATCGGCCGCTCCGGGGCCGGCAAGTCGACCTTGCTCAGGACGATCAACCGATTGATCGAGCCGAGCGAGGGACGCGTCTCCTTCGACGGCCGCGACGTGACGGCGCTCAAGGGCGCCGAGCTCCGGCGCTGGCGCGCCCGCTGCGCCATGGTGTTCCAGCAGTTCAATCTGGTCGGCCGGCTCGACGTGCTGACCAACGTTCTCATGGGCCGGCTCAACCGCGTGTCCAGCGGCCGCTCGCTGCTGCAGCTGTGGAGCGCGCACGACAAGGCCATGGCACTCGCCGCCCTCGAGCAGTTCGAGATGGGCAGCTTCGCGGCACAGCGCGCCGATCAGCTCTCCGGTGGCCAGCAGCAACGCGTCGCCATCGCGCGCGCCCTCGTGCAGGAACCGGACATCATCCTGGCCGACGAGCCGATCGCCTCCCTCGACCCGCGCAACACCAAGCTGGTCATGGACGCGCTGGCGCGCATCAACGCCGACTACGGCATCACCGTGATCTGCAACCTGCATTCGTTGGACCTGGCCCGCGCCTATTGCCATCGCCTCGTCGGCATGGCGGCCGGCCGCGTTGTGTTCGACGGCCCCGCTCTCGACCTCACCGAGGACGTGGCCCGTGAGCTTTACGGTCTCGAGGCGGGCGAAGTGATCGACACCAAGACGCCCGAGGTCGAAGTGCCGCAGCCCTACATGATCCCTGCCGCCAAGATCGCCGCGTCCGCCGCGTTCCGATGATCCGCCAGAGAGGCCGTGCCTGCCTGGCCCAACGAGGAGTCCCAATGATGCAGCTCACCCGTCGCATCGTGCTCGCCGGCCTCGCCGCGGCGCTTTCGGCCGCCCCCGCCTTGGCCGAGGACTGGAAGGCGAAATATCCCGAGCTCGTCTTCGCCGTGGTGCCGGCAGAGAACGCCACCGGCGTCATCGAACGCTACACGCCGTTTATCAACTACATGGCCAAGACGCTCGGCGCCAAGGTCACACTCAAGGTCGCCAGCGACTACGCCGCCGTCATCGAGGGCCAGCGGGCCGGCCACATTCATTTCGCCATGTACGGTCCCGCCGCCTATGCGCGCGCCATCGTCAGCGGCGTTCAAGCGGAACCCTTCGCCATCGAGACAAACCTGGACGGCACCAAGGGGTATCATTCGGTGCTGTGGGTCAGGAAAGATGCCCCCTACCAGAAGCTCGAGGACCTCAAGGGCAAGAACCTCTGCCTCGTCGATCCGAACTCGACGTCAGGCAACAACGTGCCGCGCTACGCCATGAACAAGATGGGCATCGATCCCGCCAAGTATTTCGCCAAGGTCGTCTACGCCGGCAGCCACGAGAACGCGATCATCGCCGTGCAGCAAGGCACCTGCGACGGCGCCTTCAACTGGTGGAACGACGACGTCGAGTCCAATCTGCTGCGAATGTCGCGCAAAGGTATGGCGAAGGCGGAAGATTTCCGCATGATCTTCAAATCCGAGCAGATCGTGAATTCTCCGATGGGGTACTTGAAGAACCTGCCGGACGACCTGAAGCGCTCGATCCGCACCGCCGTCCTCGAGCTGCACGAGAAAGACAAGGCGGCGTTCGACAGAATTTTCGAGGGCAAGCAGGGCCCGTTCGTGCCCGTCGACCACGCCGCCTACGAGCCGGTCATCGAGCTCGTGAAATTCGTCGATACCTTGCGCAAGAAGTCCGGGTCCTGATCCGCCCTAGACCCCGTCTTCGCGCGGGGCTGCGCTTCCCCAATGGCGCAGCCCCTCTTTCTTTGCCGCCCCAGAGCGCGTGAGCCGTTGCGAACTCGTTCCGCCCGCCGATCTCGCCGCGCTTGCCAGCGCCTACAAGGAGGCCGCGCGCGCCAAGCGGCAGAGCGGCATCCTGCTCATCGTCCTGGTGCTGGCCGCCGCCCTGGCGTCCGGCTGGATCGCCGAGGTCAATGTCGGGCGTCTCGTCAGCCGCCTCGGCACGTTCTTCGACTATTTCAACCGGCTCTTAACCCTCGATACCGGCAAGCGCGTCTGGACCGATGTCGCCGAGTGGTTCTGGGGCCTCAAGAAGTGGGGCGTGCTGCTCGCCGACACGCTGCTCATCGCCTATCTCGGCACGCTGCTCGGCGCCGTCGGCGGTTTCATCCTGTCGTTCGCGGCCGCCGCCAACCTGACGCCCAATCCGTGGATCAGGAACACGGTCAAGCGCTTTCTCGAATTCTGCCGCACCGTGCCGGGCATCGTCTTCGCACTCATCTTCGTCATTGCCTTCGGGCTCGGCCCGATGGCCGGCGTGCTGGCCGTTGCCGTCCACACGGCCGGCGCGCTCGGCAAGCTGTTCGCCGAAGTGGTCGAGAACATCGACACAAAGCCCGTCGAGGCGGCGACGGCGACGGGCGCCACCTGGTCCGAGACCGTCGGCTTCGCGGCGCTGCCGCAGGTCCTCTCGAACTTCGCCAGCTACGCGCTGCTCCGCTTCGAGATCAACGTGCGCGAAGCCTCGGTGCTCGGCTTCGTCGGGGCCGGCGGCATCGGCCAGGATCTCATCGAGGCCATCCGCAAGTTCTACTATTCCGATGTCTCGGCCATCCTGTTGATGATCATCGTGACGGTGGTCATCATCGACATGGTCACCGCCAAGCTGCGCCATGCGCTGATCGGCAAGGAGGAACGGCCGTGAGCGGCTTTGCGCATCACGCCAATCTCGGCGCCTTGCGGGCGCGCTATCCCGGCGTCTTCGCGCCCCTGACGCGCGGCAGGGTCACGGCCCTCGCGGGCGCCATAGCGATTGGGGCGCTCGCCGCGCTTGCGCTGTGGCGGCTCGACTTCTCGCTCGCGCGCCTCATCGGCGGGCTCGGCAATCTCGGCGTCCTTGTCGCCTTGATGATGCCGCCCAATCCCGGCTCGTGGGCGAAGGCTCTCCTGTTCCTGTCCGCACTCCTGGAAACCGTCGCCATTGCGCTCCTGGGCACGTTGCTTGCCGCCATCATCGCGTTTCCGATCGGCTTCCTGGCGGCCCGCAACACGACGATCGGTCGGCTCGTCCAGTTCGCCTCCCGCCGCGTCCTCGACGGCGTCCGCGGCATCGACGCGCTGATCTGGGCGCTGATCTGGATCAACGTCGTCGGGCTCGGGCCCTTCGCGGGCGTTCTCGCCATCATGACGAGCGACGTCGGCGTCTTCGGCAAGCTCTATTCGGAGGCCATCGAGGCGGCCGATAAGCGGCCGATCGAAGGCGTCACCTCGACGGGCGGCGGGGCGCTGCACCGCATCCGCTTCGGCATTCTGCCGCAGGTGCTGCCAGTCATGACCGGACAGGTCCTCTACTACTTCGAGTCCAACACCCGCTCGTCGACCATCATCGGCATCGTCGGGGCCGGCGGCATCGGCCTGCATCTGGCCGAGATGATCCGCACCCTGGAACTGCAGGCCGTCTCCTTCATCGTCCTTATCATCCTCGTCGCCGTGGCCGCCATCGACCTGCTGTCGGGGCGGCTGCGCCGAATGATCATTGGACAACAGCCGACCTGAGCGTGCGGCGTCACAAAACTTTCACGTGGCACTCCTAGAGCGGGGAACGCACCGGGGGCAGCATCACCGCTCCCGTCCTTCGGTTGCGCATGATCTCCCCCGAAACCGCACGGACTTTCGGGATCATGCGCTGGCTCTCGCGCAACGAGGCGAACCACCGTGGCATCGGGTTCGACGGCGGAAAGGACAGTTGGCGAGCGGCCGGCACCACCGGACGGTGCGGCCGATATTGCCGCGCGCCGGTCGCTGATGGCGCTGTGCGCGGCGGCGAGCCGCGTCGAGCTCGAAGCGGCGGTGAGCCGCACCAGCTATCGCGGCCATATCGACGAGCTGCGCCGGCCGGAGACTGGCCTCGTCATGGTGCGCGGCCGCGTCGGCGGCGAAGGCGCGCCGTTCAATCTCGGCGAGGCGACCGTCAGCCGCGCCACCGTGCGCATCGACGGCGGCGCCGTCGGCTTTGCCTACCATCTCGGCCGCGACCAGGCGAAGGCGCGGCTCGCCGCCATCCTCGACGCCCTGGCGCAGTCGCCCGACCACCGGAGCACCGTCGACGCGGCGGTGGCGGACATCCGCGCGCGCATCGACGCCGACAGGCTGAAGTCGCGGCGCCAAACCGCGGCGACTCGCGTCAACTTCTTCACTTTGGTGAGGGGCGAGGACTGATGCCCGCAGCAGCCCTGGCGCGCGGCCTGGCCGATCCCGTCTTCGACGCGCAACGGGTGTTTCGCGTCGTCATGGAGGCGCTGGCGCGGCCCGGATCGCTTCAGCTTCTGTCAAGCGACCTCGAACCGCCGCCGCCGCTGACGCCCGGGCTCGCGGCCATCGCGCTCGCGCTCTGCGATCAGGATACGCCTCTCTGGCTCGACGCGGCGCTGACGCAAGCCGCCGCCGTCGCCGACTATCTGCGCTTCCATGCCGGCGCACCCATCACGACGACGCCGACGGAAGCCGCCTTCGCGCTGGTGGCCGACCCCGCCGCCTGTCCTGCCCTCGATACGTTCGCGCTCGGACAGCAGGACTACCCGGACCGGTCGACCACCTTGGTGCTCGCCGTCGAAGAATTGTCGACGCAAGGCGGCTTCAGCCTCGCGGGCCCGGGCATTGCCGGCCAGGCGAGCCTCCTGATTTCGCCGTTGCCGCCCGGCTTCCAAAAGGCGTGGGCCGACAATGGCGCGCGCTTTCCGCGCGGCATCGACATGGTGTTCGCCGCCCGTCATACGGTCGCGGCGCTGCCGCGCAGCACCCGCATCATGGGGCAGCGCTGATGTATGTCGCGGTCAAGGGCGGCGAGACCGCCATCGCCAATGCGCACCGGCTGCTTGCCGAGGCGCGGCGCGGCGACCCCGCCGTCCCGGAAATCTCGGTCGCGCAGATCGCCGAGCAGCTGGCGCTCGCGGTCGACCGTGTCATGGCGGAAGGCTCGCTCTACGATCGCGATCTGGCGGCGCTCGCCCTGAAGCAGGCCCGCGGCGACCTCATCGAGGCGGTGTTTCTCGTCAGCGCCTACCGCACGACCCTGCCGCGCCTCGGCTACAGCGAGCCCGCCGACACCGGCGCCATGGACGATCCGGCGTCGCATCTCGGCCACCTTCAAGGACTTGCCGGGCGGCCAAGTGCTCGGCCCGACCTTCGATTACACGCACCGACTCGTCGACTTTGCGCTCGCGGCGGAGGGCGCGACGCCGGGCGCTCCCGAAGCGCCGACGACGGACGATACGCCGGCGGCACGCATCTGCCGACCTCCTCGGCGACGAGAATCTCATCGAGCGCGAGACGGCGTTCGCCGAAGCGCCAGTCGCCGACCTCACGCGCGAGCCGCTCGGCTTCCCGGCCGACCGCGACCTCAGGCTGCAGGCGCTGGCGCGCGGCGACGAGGGCTTTGTGCTGGCGCTCGGCTACTCGACGCAGCGCGGCTTCGGCCGCACGCATCCGTTCGTCGGCGAGATCCGGCTCGGCGAGGTCGAGATCGAGTTCGTGCCCGAGGAGCTCGGCTTTGCCGTCCCCCTCGGCCGCATGACGCTCACCGAATGCCAGATGGTGAACCAGTTCAAGGGCTCTGCCGCCGAGCCGCCGCGCTTCACGCGCGGCTACGGCCTCGCCTTCGGTCACAACGAGCGCAAGACCATGGCCATGGCGCTGGTCGATCGGGCGCTGCGGGCGCGCGAGCTCGGCGAGGAGGTCGTCGCCCCCGCCCAGGACGAGGAGTTCGTGCTCTCGCACGCCGACAACCTGCAGGCCACCGGCTTCGTCGAGCACCTCAAGCTGCCGCACTACGTCGATTTCCAGGCGGAGCTCGAGCTGGTGCGCCGCATGCGCCGGGAGCATGCCGAAAGCCGCGCTCGGCGCGAGAGCGACGAGCCAGGCTTCAAGGAGGCGGCCGAATGAGCGGCGGCTACAACTTCGCCTATCTGGATGAGCAGACGAAGCGGATGATCCGCCGCGCCATCCTCAAGGCTATCGCCATTCCCGGTTACCAGGTGCCGTTCGCGTCCCGCGAGATGCCGATGCCCTATGGCTGGGGGACCGGAGGCGTGCAGGTCACCGCCGCCGTGCTGGGGCCGGACGACGTGCTGAAGGTCATCGATCAGGGCGCCGACGACACCACCAACGCCGTCTCCATCCGCAAGTTCTTCGAGAAGACGGCGGGCGTGGCCACGACGACATCGACGGCCGCCGCCACCGTCATCCAGACCCGCCACCGCGTTCCCGAGCAGCCGCTGGCCGCCGGGCAGATCCTCGTCTACCAGGTGCCGATCCCCGAGCCGCTGCGCTTTCTCGAGCCGCGCGAGACCGAGACGCGCAAGCTGCACGCACTCGAGGAATACGGCCTCATGTACGTGAAGCTCTACGAGGACATTTCCCGCCACGGCCACATCGCCACCACCTACGCCTACCCGGTGAGCGTCGCCGGCCGCTACGTCATGGACCCCTCGCCCATCCCCAAATTCGACAATCCCAAGATGCACCGCATGGCAGCGCTGCAGCTGTTCGGGGCCGGACGCGAGAAGCGCATCTATGCGCTGCCGCCGCACACCGAGGTCAGGAGCCTCGACTTCGAGGATCACCCGTTCCGTGTGCAGAGCTTTTCCGAACCATGCGCGCTGTGCGGCGGAACCGGCGTCTATCTCGACGAGGTGATCCTCGACGATCGCGGCCGCCGCATGTTCGTCTGTTCCGACACCGACTTCTGCGAGGAGCGCCGCAATGCCGGTCATCGTGGCGCTGAGCTGGCCGAAACGCCGCCGCAGCTTGCGGGGGCGGTGCCATGACGCGGCCAGACCTTCGCGTCCGCCCCGCCGAGGCGGCGGATCTCGACGGCATTCTTGCCCTCTACGGCCAGCCGGCGCTCGACGATGGCGCCGTCCTGTCGCGCGAGGACGCGCACGCGATATTCGCCAGGTTCTCGGATTACCCCGACTACACGCTCTTCGTGGCGGAGCGCGGCGACGCCATCGTCGGCACTTTCGCGCTCCTGGTCATGGACAATCTCGCGCATCTCGGCTCGCCCTCGGCGGTCGTCGAAGCCGTGGCGGTGGCGCCGGAGCGCCAAGGACAAGGGATCGGTGCCGCCATGATGGATCACGCCGTGCGGCTGGCGCGGCAGCGCGGCTGCTACAAGCTGGCGCTCTCCTCCAACCTGAAGCGCGATGCGGCGCACGCCTTCTATGACGGCCTCGGCTTCGAGCGCCACGGCTACAGCTTTCGCGTCGCGCTGCGAGTCGCCTCATGAGCGGGCCCGACACCCCGTTGCTCGAGGTGCGCGACCTCAGCAAACGCTACGGCGCCCGCCTCGGCTGCGCCGACGTCTCCTTCGATCTCTACGAGGGCGAAGTGCTCGCCGTCGTCGGCGAGTCAGGCTCCGGCAAGACGACGCTGCTCGGTCTGCTGGCCACCGAGCTCGAGCCTGATGGCGGCAGCATCCGCTACCGGACGCGCGACGGCGGCGTGCGCAATCTCCTCGCCCTTGCGGAAGCCGAACGCCGCGCGCTGATGCGCAGCGACTGGGGGTTCATCCGCCAGGACGCCCGCGACGGGCTGCGCATGGGCGTCTCGGCCGGGGGCAATGTCGGCGAGCGCCTGATGGCCGTCGGCGCCCGGCACTACGGCAACATCCGCGCCACCGCGCTCGACTGGCTCGACCGCGTCGAGATCGACGGCGACCGCGTCGACGACACGCCCCGCACCTTCTCGGGCGGCATGCGCCAGCGCCTGCAGATCGCCCGCAACCTGGTGACGCGGCCGCGCCTTGTGTTCATGGACGAGCCGACCTCGTCGCTCGACGTGTCGGTGCAGGCCCGCCTTCTCGACCTCATCCGCGGGCTCGTGGCCGAGCTTGGCCTTGCGGCCATCATCGTGACGCACGATCTGGCGGTGGCCCGCCTCCTGTCGCACCGCATCCTGGTCATGAAGAGCGGCCGCGCCATCGAAAGCGGCCTGACCGACCAGGTGCTGGACGACCCGCGCCAGCCCTACACCCAGCTTCTCGTCTCCTCGGTCCTGGCTGCCTGACATGGCCTGCATCAAGAACCTCCTCGAGCTGCGCGACGTCGCCAAGACCTTCACGTTGCATTTGCGGGCCGGCACCAGGCTCGAGGTTGTCGCCGGCGTAAGCTTCGCGGCAGCGGCGGGAGAATGCGTGGTGCTTGGCGGCCCGTCGGGCGCCGGCAAGTCGTCGCTGCTGAAGATCGCCTACGGCAACTATCGCTGCGACCATGGCGCCATCCTGGTGCGCGACGGCGGCGAGACCATCGACGTGGCGCGCGCCACGCCACGGCGCATCTTGGCGCTGCGGCGCACCGTGATGGGCTATGTCAGCCAGTTCCTGCGCGTCATCCCGCGCGTCAGCGCCCTCGATCTCGTGGTCGCGGCGGGCCGCGAAGGCGGGCTGGCGCCGGAGACGGCCGACGACCGCGCCCGCGAGCTGCTCGCCATGCTCAATCTGCCGGAGCGGCTGTGGCGGCTGCCGCCCGCCACCTTCTCGGGCGGCGAGCAGCAGCGCGTCAATATCGCGCGCGGCCTCGTCGCCGACCGGCCCGTCCTGCTTCTCGACGAGCCCACCGCCTCCCTCGACGCCAAGAACCGCGCCGTCGTGGTCGAGCTCATCGCGCGCAAGAAGGCGGCCGGCACGGCAATCGTCGGCATCTTTCACGACGAGGACGTGCGCGAGGCTGTGGCCAGCCGCGTCATCGACGTTACACAGTTCTCGGTTAGGGCGGCCGCCTGATGCGCGCGTACCCCGAAACGCAGACCCCCTCGCTCGTTCTCGAGAATGCAGCCATCGTGCTGCCGGATCGGATCGAAACCGGCTGGCTCTGCATCGAGAGCGGCCGCATCGCCGAGCTCGGCACCGGGCGCGCCCCTGAACGCGGCCTCGACCTTGACGGTGACTTCCTCATTCCCGGCCTTGTCGAGCTGCACACCGATCATCTAGAAAGCCATTTCAGCCCGCGCCCCAAAGTGCGCTGGCATCCGCTCGGCGCCGTCCTCGCGTACGACGCGCAGATCGCCGCGTCCGGCATTACTACGGTGTTCGACTCGCTGCGCGCCGGCAGCGATGTCGACGGCGGCGGGCTCGGCGGCGAGCTCGCGACGCTGGCGGATTCGATCAGCTTGGCGCGCCGCCAGAACCTCTTCCGCTGCGAGCACCTCACGCATCTTCGCTGCGAGGTCCCGTCGCCAGACGTTATCCCATCCGTCGAGGCGTTCGTGTCGCGCTATCCGGTCAACCTGATATCGCTCATGGACCACACGCCGGGCCAGCGTCAGTTCCGCAGCATCGAGAAGTACTTCATTTATTACGGCGGCAAGACCGGCAAATCCGAGACGGAGATCCGCGTCCTCGTCGACCGCAAGATGCGCGAAGGCGCCGAACAATCTGCCCGCAATCGCCCGCTTCTCGTCGACCTGGCGCGCCGCCACGGCATCGCGCTTGCCAGCCACGACGACACGACGAGCGAGGAGGTCGAGCTGGCGGTCGCCGAGGGGGTCGTCGTCGCCGAATTTCCGACCACCCTTGAGTTGGCGAAGGCCTGTCACGAGCACGGCCTCACCGTCGTGATGGGCGCGCCCAATCTCATCCGCGGCGGCTCGCATTCCGGCAACGTGGCGACCGAGGACCTCGCCCGCGAAGGCATCCTCAAGGTGCTGTCGTCCGACTATGTGCCGGGGAGCCTGCTCATGGGGGCCTTCCAGTTGCCGCGCTGCGGGCCGTCAATTACGTTGCCGGACGCCATCGCCACCGTCACGGCAAATCCGGCCGCGGCGACCGGCCTTGCCGACCGTGGCGTCATCGCGCCGGGCAAGCGCGCCGATCTCGTGCGCGTGCGCATGGCGAGCGACATCCCCGTGGCGGCGCAGGTCTGGCGCCAGGGGCGCCAGGTTGCTTGAGGAAAAGGTCCCTTTGAGGAACGATGCGATGCGCGGCGGCTTCGTCTTGGTGGTCGGCCCGAGTGGCGCCGGTAAGGACACGCTCATCGCGCACGCCCGCAACCGCCTTGCCGGCGATGGCCGCTTCGTCTTTCCGCGACGCCTGGTGACCCGGCCGAGCTCAGCCTTCGAGGAGCACGACACCTTCACCGAGGACGATTTCGAGCGCGGTCTCAAGGCCGGCGACTTTGCCTTGGCTTGGCGGGCCCATGGGCTCGGCTATGCGCTGCCGAAGGACGCGGCTCGGCAGGCGGAGCGCGGACACATCGTCGTGGCCAATGTCTCGCGTCTCGTGGTCGGCGAAGCAATCGAGCGCTTCGGCTCAATCGCGGTGGTCGAGGTGACGGCCCCCGAGGCGGTGCTCAAGCAGCGCCTGGCCGCGCGGGCTCGGGACGGCGAGAGCATCGCGTCGCGCCTGGCCCGGGCATCGATTGACACGTCCGCGCCAGATCTGCGCATCCACAATGACGTGAACCTGGAGGGCAGCGTCGCCCAGCTGATCGGCTTCCTGCACGGTTTTGCGGGACGGCGCCTCGCGGCGCAGCCGGTCCTGTAGCCCGGCGCCTCGCGCAGGCCCGCTCCAGCGCCACAAGGCTCCCCCCCGAAGCGTCGCCGGAATTGCCCCCGTCAGATGCCGGCCCTGCGCAGCAGGTCCTCGAATGCGTCCTGTGCCGACTTCACCCGCTCGGGGGACGGATCGGCAACGGCGCGCAGGAGATTGACGCGGGCCTTCTCCCAGCTGGGCTTGCCGAGCGGGTTGCGGCGAAATTCCTCAAGGCCGTATTGATAAAGCGACGCCAGCGCCTCGTGGACGTTGCCGATCCGGCGCGGCACGTGCGGGTTGTGATGGGCGGCGTCGCGCCGAACCTCGACGGCGTCCTTGAACAAGATGCGCCCTGACACTTGGGGCCTCGGTCCTACAGCGAACTCGCTCGAATTCTAGCGCCAGGGGCGCGCCGGCATATCGGGCAGTTCCCGCATGTGGCGCCAAAAATCTACCGATGCCGCGCGACGCGCGCACCTGGCACATGAGCCTATCCGAGACCGCGCCTGCTTTTCGGGATCATGCGCTACGGCTCGAAGTCGAATACCCGTTTCCAGTCGCGCTTCACGTCACGCGGCTTCGTGGCGGTGCCGGCGCAAGCGAAACGCGAAGGACACGAGAATGATGCCATATACGACCGCATAGGCGCCGATGCCGAAGAGCAGCGCCAGGGCGCCGGCCCCGGGCTGCACGACGAGCACCAGACCGAAAACCACCGACAGCACGCCGCCGGCAACCAACCACCATTCGTTGTCGATCTCCTTGCGCAGGCGGATGGCGCCGACGATCTGCATGACGCCCGTGGCAATCGCCCAGCCGGCAATGAACCACAGCAGCAGGAGGGCGGTCATGCCGGGCCACGCGAAGGTCACGATGCCAGCGGCGATGCCGAGCAGACCGACGACGGCGAGCCACCAGCGCGGCAGGGGCGTGCCACCCATAATGGCTGCGGCGAGCGCAAAGACACCGTCAGCCAGCGCGAAGGCGCCGTAGAGCAGCACGAGGGTGACCAGGGTCATGCCCGGCCAGACGAAGGCGAGGACGCCGAACACGATGGCGCAGATGCCGCGCAGCAGAGTGAGCCACCAGTTCTTGGCCAAGGCATGCAGCAGCATGCCCCCGCCGAGGGGAGAATTCGCGGTGAGTGAGGTCGCCATGATGGGTCTCCGTTGGTTTGCCGTGCCGTCTACCATGTGAGCGAAGGGGCGGCCGCCTGCCCGGCCACCGCAGCCCACGCCCGCATAGATACAATATCACGCCGACATAGCGTGGCCTCGCCCTTCGGAGTCGCGCTGGCGCTGGCGCGCCTCGTTCAAGTCGCGTTCAAGGAAGAAGTTGAGCCCGGTGCGGATGACCGCGATGGCAAACAGCCGCCCGATATCGTCCCATGTCGGGGCGATCGACGTTTCGATGATGTCGGCGGCGAGCTGGAAGGTGAGGCCCGCCACGAGCCAGCGGCCATAGCGCAGCCACACCTCTCGCCGCTCGTGCCCGGCCGGTCCGGCAAGCATGATCTTGAGGCCCAGGACGAACGCCTCGACGGTGCCCACGAAGACGATGACCAGGGCCATCGCGTCGATGACGGTGACCGCATGGTGGGTCGCGAAGACGAGCGATTCCTTCATGGCGTCACCCTGCTCTTGCGGCGGGAAGCGCCGCCGCGGCGGCAAACACCATCCTCCAGTCACGCTGCACGCTGACGACCGTGAGGCCATAGGCCTGCGCCTTGTCGAGGGCCTCGACCAGCGGGCTCAGTCTGAAGTCGCGATCGTAGGCGAACTCGCGCTCTGCGTCGTCGTGATGGAGAAGCAAAGACAGGCACGGACCGTGGCCGGCCTTGACGTAGCGCAGCATGGCGAGGTCGCCGTCGGAATTGCCGAAGGCGAAGATCGGTCGCCGGCCGATATGCAGGCCGATGTTCTCGACCTTGGCTTCGCGGTCGTTGAAGCTGTTGAGCACGGCGAGCTTGAGAAGGTCGATGCGGCCGGCCTCCGCGTCGAAGCGCGTCCTGACGCTCGAGCCGATCACCTGCTCGCGCGGAATGCCGTAGGCTTCCTCCGCAAAGGCGCGGATGAGGTCGATGCCGCCTCCCGACACGATGTAGGTCTTGAAGCCGTTGGCGCGCAGGAAGCGCAGCAACTCGACCTGTGGGCGATAGACGCATTCCTTGAACAGCAGCCCGAGCTTGGGGTGCCTGGCGACGGCGAAGAAGGCGCGCGCGATGCGGTCGAACTCCTCGTTCTTGACGCCGGCATGCGTCTTGAAGGCCATCTCGAACACCGCATGCTTGCCGAATGCATGAATGGTTTTCACGTCGCGGTCGAGGAACGCCTTGAACGGCTGGCACTCCCGCAGCGCCGGATCCTGCTCGGCCAGCGCCTCGAGCCGGTGCTGCGCGAAGAACGCCTGCACCTGGATCGGCTGCTCGCACCACAACGTGCCGTCATTGTCGAAGACGGCGATGCGCTCGGCCAGCGGAACAAAATCCGATCCGCGCCTGTCGGTGACGCTGGCGACGAAGTCGAGGATGGCGGACTTGGCGGGGCCGTCGTTCCAGGAGGGCAGTGGCGGAGCGGCCATCACGCGCCCCCCCGCCGGGGGCGACATGGGCGCCTGGCAGACCAGCCGCCCCCGCCACACTTTTCCCCGCCGACCAAGCCATCCACAGCCGACCCGCTGGGTCGTCTTGGGCTCACAGCATGGCCATGCCAACGTGACGCAATCGCGAATCGTTTCTGGAGGGACTGTTGGCTTTCGATCCCATGCCCAGCGGCAGCAGCGGTCCGCATCAACCTTGGTGCACGAGCTGCAAGGCGCCGATCACCACTGATCAGCACCGTGTCGAGGTCCGCTTCGACACCGATCCCCACGGCCATCGCGGCCTCACCGGCCTCTACCACGCCGAGTGCAGCAAGCCGTTTCAATCGCTCGCTCATGTGGTCAACCTGAACTGGTTCGGCCGGTTCTAGGCCGGATGTTATTTTGGGACCCATAACGGCGAGCGGCGAGACAGCTCGCCGCCCGGGTGGTGCCTCATTCAGTGGCCGGCGGCGCCAGCCGCCTCGTGCATCTTCGCCATGGCGTCGTCGATGGTGAAGGTGTTCGGCTTCTGGACCGCCGGGAACTCCTTGAACGTCTCCGCGAACTTTGCCGCCGCGGCCTGCGCCGCGTAGATGAAGTAGGCGTTGTGGATGCACCAGTCGCAGTAGGTGTTCGAGGTGATGTCGGCGAACTCGTAGGGGTCGGTGCGCAGGTTGAAGATCTTCGGCAGGCGCAGCCGCACGAACGGCTCCGCCCAGACCCGCATCGTGCCCTGCGAGACGCTGCTCCATGAACACGATCTTCCAGTTGTCGAAGCGCATGGCCGAGCACGTCGCCGTCGTCGCTGAAGTAGAAGAAGAAGTTGCGCGGGCTCTCCTTCGCCTTCGCCGGTCAGGTACGGCAGCAGGTTGAAGCCGTCGATGTGGTTCTTGTAGGTGCGGCCGATGGCCTTGTAGCCCTTCTTCAGCTTCTCGACGACGTCCGGAGCGCCCGGCCATGGCCAGGAAGGTCGGCAGCCAGTCGTGATGCTGCACGATGCCGTTGGCGACCGAGCCGGCCTTGATCTTGCCCGGCCAGCGCACCAGCAGCGGCACGCGGAAGGCGCCTTCCCAGTTGGTGTTCTTCTCGCTGCGGAACGGCGTCATGCCGCCGTCCGGCCAGGAATTCCGGTGCGGGCCGTTGTCGGTCGAGTACATGCACGAAGGTGTCGTCGGCGATGCCGAGCTCGTCGAGCAGGTCGAGCATCTGGCCGACATTCTTGTCGTGGTCGATCATGGTGTCGTGATAGGGCGACTGCCAGCGGCCCGGCCTGGCCGAGGCTCTCCGGCTTGGTGTGCGTGAACGAAGTGCATGTGGGTGGTGTTGAGCCACACGAAGAACGGCTTGCCGGCCTTGTTCTGCCGCTTGATGAAGTCCGTTGGCCGCGGCGACGAATTCGTCGTCGCAGGTTTCCATGCGCTTCTTGTTGAGCGGGCCGGTGTCCTCGATCTTCTGCTTGCCGACCTTGCCCCAGCGCGGCTCCACGGTCGGATCGTCCTTGTCGGTCGCCCAGGAATGGATCACGCCGCGCGGGCCGAAGTTCTTGCGGAAGTTCGGGAAGTCCTTCTCCGACGGATAGTCGTCCATCTCCGGCTCTTCCTCGGCATTGAGGTGGTAGAGGTTGCCGAAGAACTCGTCGAAGCCGTGATTGGTCGGCAGCATGTGGTTCAGGTCGCCGAGGTGGTTCTTGCCGAACTGCCCGGTGGCGTAGCCCTGCTCCTTGAGCAGCGCCGCGATGGTGACGATCTTGTCCGATCATGCCGATCGGCGCGGCCGGGAATGCCGACCTTGGACAGGCCGGTGCGATAGACGCTCTGCCCGGTGATGAAGGACGAGCGGCCGGCGGTGCAGGACTGCTCGCCGTAGCTGTCGGTGAACAGCATGCCTTCCTTGGCGATGCGGTCGATGTTGGGCGTCTGGTAGCCCATCAGCCCGTGCGTGTAGCAACTCAGGTTCGACTGGCCGATGTCGTCGCCCCAGATGACGAGGATGTTCGGCTTGCCGGTTTTCGCCATGCGCGCTCTCCTCTCGGTTGATGTCGCTGTCCTTGCTCGGCTCGCCTGGCCCAGTGCCGAAGTTTCGTTTCGCGATGCTCCGTTTCGCCATCGCCTGCCTCATCCGAACGGCCCGACCTGAAACACCATGCTGACGATCGCGGCGACGCCGATCGAGCAGCAGGATGACGGCGGTGATCAGCGTGAGCGAGACCGGGAAACGGCTCTCGCCGTGGATGAGCCCGGCCGCCGTCATGGCCTTGCGCTCCTCGCGCAGGCCGACATGAACTGCACGTGATAGACGATGCCGACGACCAGCATCAGGATGCCGAGCGCGACCAGCGCGACGCCGAAATTGCGCGGCGCTGCCGCATGCGTCGAGCGTGCCTGCGTCTCGCAGCTTCTCGAACACCTGGAAGATCGTGAAGCCGAAGCTGATCAGCGACAGCGAGGTGCGGATCACCGACATCAGCGTGCGGTCGGCGCTCATGCGCGTGCGCTGGAACGACATGCCGGTGCGCCGCGACGACAGCTCGACCGAAATCCGGTCGGGATCGGATGACGCTGGTGACGGCGTGATCGGTCGCGGCCATGCTCTGTCCCCTCACGAAGCGGCGGACTTCCGCGCCAACCACCAGCGCGCGATGCGGGCGATCGGCCCGCGCAGCAGGAGATAGGGCACGAAGGCGAGCAGGATGGCGATGATCACCATCTCGCCCGGGTAGAAGGTCTTCGAGCACCGTCGCACTGGTAGATCGCGTCCATGCCGAGGCCGAGCAGGATGATGCGCGCCGTCGAGATCAGGCCTTCGCGCAGGCGCCCGGCCGCGCTCGGCCGGATCGGTGAGCAACGGTCCAGAGATAGGGCGTGCGGCCGGTCGCGCGTCCTTGATGCCGTCGTGCAGCGCGGCGATGGCGGCCATGCAGCGGCTGCAGGAGGAAGCGGAACGTCATCGGCCCGCCGGGGCGCTCGGCGATGTCGCGCCAGATGCGCTGGTGCACCTCGGCGGAGATCCCGTACCAGACGATGCCGAGCACGCACAGGACGGCAATCACGACGACGGCGAGACGCGCCAAGCGAATTTCGGGCCTGCTGGCGGTCTTGCGTGGTCACGCGCGCGCCCTGTCCCGCACGACGCAGCGGAATCCGACATGGCTCGTCGAGGTGTCGACCGGCTGCGCGTGGCGCGCGGCCGGCCGGTAGCGGCGGCAGTAGTTCGGCGCGCACAGATGCGAGCCGCCCTTCAGCACCTTGCGGGGGATCCTGATGCCGCGGCTGGCACGGATCGTAGCTCTCCTCCTCGCGCCCGCCGCGCGGATTCTCGGGAATGCAGCAGGCCTTCGGCGCATCGGCGTCGTGCTTGGGCGCGTACCAGTCGCGCGTCCATTCCCAGACATTGCCGATCATGTCGTGCACGCCGTAGCCGTTCGGCGGAAAGGCGGTCACCGGCGAGGTGCGCGCAAAACCGTCAGCGCGCAGGTTCTCGTGTGGGAAATTGCCCTGCCAGGTGTTGGCCATGTGGCGGCCGCCGGGCGCGAACTCGTCGCCCCAGGCGAATTCGGCGCCGTCGAGCCCGCCGCGCGCCGCGAACTCCCACTCGGCTTCGGTCGGCAAGTCCTTGCCGGCCCACGCCGCGTAGGCCTGGGCATCCTGGTAGGCGACGTGCACGACCGGATGATCGTCGAGGCCGCGTGATCGAGCTGCCGGGGCCGTAGGGTCGGCGCCAGTTGGCGCCGAACATGAAGTGCCACCAGCTGACCCCAGTCTGCGTAAGTCGACCGGATGGTCGGGGGGCGAGAAGACGAGCGAGCCGGCCTAGAGCATGTGCGGCAGCGCGCCGGGATAGTCCTTCGGGTCGCGGCTTGGTCTCCGCGAAGGTGACGTAGCCGGTGGCGTTGACGAACTCCTGAACTGCCGGTTGGTGACCGGCGTCCGGTCGATCCAGAAGCCGTCGACCGTGACGCGATGGGACGGGCGCCTCCTCCGGGATAGTGCCTGTCCGAGCCCATGCGGAACGTGCCGCCCTCGATCCAGACCATGTCCGGATGCTGCTTGAGCAGCCGCGCCGGCTCGTCGGAGCGCGGTACGCCTTGCGTCTCGGCGACGAACGACATGGTGGCGTCACTCGGTTGCCGCATGCCGGAGGCCGTCGATCCGGCGCGTCGATGATCGCCAATCGTTTCGTCGAATTGCCGCGTTGGCCATCGGGGTTTCCCCGAACGGGCACCCGGAAATTCCCTGAGAAGCGGCGGCGTCGGCCACGACGGTTCGTCAGGCGGCCCGTCGGCGACATGGCCGAATGACTCTGGCCGTCAATCCGGCAGATCTCAGCCCCTCCCGAAGGCGCACGTGAGTTCAGCGCCGGCGCCACAACGTCCGGTCGCGATTTCTCGCGCCGCTGCAGTCCTTTAGCTGCATCGACACCCGTCCAAACCGCAGAAGGACCGGTCGAATTCGACGAGATTCTGTTACGTTCGGGTCAGGTGATACCCGGATAACAGGAGGGTCGAACTGCGCATGATGGATGATCGCTGCAGCGGCTGGTTGGGCAAGCCTGCGACAGCGAGCGCGAGGGGCGGCCGCCGCCTTGTCAGGGGGACAAGCAATGCTGCGGATCCTGCTTGCCGAAGACCACGACATCGTGCGCCGCGGAATCCGCGGGCTGCTCGAAACGCATTCCGGCTGGGAAATCTGCGCCGAGGCGGCGAATGGCCGGGACGCCGTCCGGCTTGCCGCCGACAAGAAGCCCGACATCGCCATCATCGACTACTCGCTGCCGATGCTCAACGGCCTCGACGTGGTGCGGCAAATCCGCAAGCTGAGCGCCAAGACACAGATCCTCGTCTTCACCCAGCATGACAGCGACGATCTCATCCGCGAGACGCTGCGGGCCGGCGCCCGCGGCTTCCTGCAAAAGGGCGAAGCGGCCGAGCACCTCATCCATGCGATAACCGCGCTGGCGGCGCGGCGCCCCTATTTTGCCGGCCGCGTGTCGCAAACGATGCTCGCGACGTTCGTCAAGAACAGGCCGTCGAGCGATCTGCTGACGGGGCGTGAGCGCGAAGTGGTCCAGCTCATCGCCGAAGGGCGCAGCAACAAGCAGATCGCCGCGACGTTCAACTTGAGCATCAAGACGGTGGAGACGCATCGCTCCTCGGCAATGCGCAAGCTCAACATCAGGAACATGGCGGAACTCGTGCGCTACGCCGTGCGGAACAAGCTTGTCGAACCCTGACGCCTGAGGCCGTGCTCACACTTTTCGGGATCCTGCTCTTGATTTGCCGCATGATCTCGTTCGAAATACGCCACAAGAGCGCGGCCCGACAACGCCGCGCCCATCGCTAGGGAGATGACGTCCATGCGCTTATCGATCTTCGCCTTCGCGTTGCTCGCCGCCACCGGCGGTGCAATCGCGCAACAGCAACCCGCGCAGCCGCAGCAGCCGGCGCAGCCGCCCGCGCAACAGCCGCAGGCCCCAACGTTCGCGACCACCAAGGTCGAGGGCACCGACAACGTCTATATTTTCCGCTACCAGAACCATCAGGCGATGTTCGTGGTGACACCGGCCGGCGTGATCGCCACCGACCCGATCAGCTACGGCCGGCCGCAGGCGGCCACCACCTATGTGGAAGAGATCCGCAAGATCACCAAGGCGCCGATCAAGTACCTGATCTACAGCCACCATCACTACGACCACATCGCCGGCGGCAAGCCGTTCAAGGACGCGGGCGCCAAAGTCGTCGCGCACCGGCGCGCCAAGGAACGGCTGGCCGTTCTCAAGGGCCTCGACGTGGTC
Organism: uncultured Alphaproteobacteria bacterium; assembly: GCA_963812775.1. GTDB lineage: Bacteria > Pseudomonadota > Alphaproteobacteria > Rhizobiales > Beijerinckiaceae > CAWEWH01. The sequence continues at coordinate 713,928 of CAWEWH010000005.1, read as the reverse complement.
GTTCCCGACCAGGCGGTCGACGCCAAGCGCGTGATCAAGCTCGGCGGCACGACGCTCGAGCTGCACTACACGGGCCGCAACCACTCCGAACTCGTCGCTGGTCATGCTGCTGCCGAAGGAGAAGATCATCTTCGCGGTGGATTTCAATTCGCTCGGCGCCGTGCCGTCGCGGCTCGCCGTCAACAACTCCTATCCCGATCGAGTGGGAAGCGTCGCTGAAGCGCACGCTGGCGCTGAACTGGGACCGCATGATCCCGGGCCATCCGGGGCCTGGCGGCCGGCTCGGCACGCAAGAAGGACATGGAGGAGCAGCTCGCTTTCATGACCGAGCTGTCCGAGGAGGTGAAGAAGGCCTCCGACGCCGGCAAATGCTTCAGCCCCGCCGACACGCGAGCTGAAGCTGCCGCAACACGCGACGCTGCAGGGCTACGAGCAGAACCTCGCCTGGAACGTGCACCGCTGGTGCGGCTATTGGGGGCGGGGAATCTAGGCGCCGCTGTTCAAGACCAGGCTTCCCAGGCGGCCGGGACAAGCTCATAGCCCGTGCCGCGCCGCCTGAGATGCGCAAAGCCTGGGAAGTGCAGGTGCATGCCGGTGACGAGCAGACGATCGGCCGCCGCCATGTCGAAGACGCGGCGGCGGGATGCGGCGGCGGCGGCGGGATCGACATCGAACTCGATGCAGACCTCCGGGCGCGCCGTCTGCACCTCAGGCACGTGCACGGTGTCGCCCCAGATGAGCAGCTGCTCGCTGCCGGAGCTGACCATGAACGTGGTGTGGCCGGGCGTGTGGCCGGGGCGCGGTATCGCCGTGACGCCGGGGAAAACCTCTCCCTGACGGAACAGGCGCATGCGCTCCCTGTAGGGCGCCACCTGCTCGCGGGCGCATTGGAAATAGAGCTTCTTGGCTCGCTCCGTCGCCCTGGCCATCTCGGCATCGTCGAACCAATGCCGCGGCTCGTTCTCGTGCACGACAAGCTCGGCATTGGGAAAGTGCGGCTGCCCGGTCGTCATGTCGGTCAGCCCGGCCGAATGGTCGGGGTGCATGTGCGTCAACAGCACCGCCTCGATGGCGGCAGGTGCGACGCCGACCGCCGCGAGGTTGGCCAGGAGCTTGCCGGCGGTGGGCAGAAGATAATTGCCGGAGCCGGTTTCGACGAGGGCGGTGCGGCCGGCCGAATGAATCAGGAAGGCGTTGACGGCGGTGCGGCGGGCCGGCCGGAAGGCATCGGTCAGAATCTGGCGGGCCTCGTCGGCGGTGATGTTGCGCAGCACGTCGAGGCTGCCGTCGAGGAAGCCGTCGCTGATCGCCGTGACGACAATGTCGCCGACGCGGCGGTGATAGACGCCGGGAACCTGCGCGGGGGGAACGTCAACCACGGGCACCTCTCGAGCCTGGACGGCAGCACCTTGCTGGCGCTACGAGTTCCGAGGAGTTTGGTCAACTGCCGCCGCTGAGAGCAGCACCTCTCCCTCAGGTTCTCGTCTTGAGAGTTCTCGGCCCCCGTGAAGGATGGCTGCAAGCGCGACGAGCGCCGGCTCGCCCGGCCGCGCCGCGGGGCCACGCCCTCACCAAAACGGCTTTGCCTTGCGGAAGCCCCGATAGCCCTTGGCCGTCTGCTTGATCAGTGGCTTGAGGCGTGCCGAGCGATGGCCGGTGATCAGCCCCGCCGCAAAGGCCCGCTCGGTGCCGCCGGCCGAGCCGTCGCCTCGCTCGCGGGCGAGCTTGGTTTCCAGCTCGTAGGTCGAGCTCAGGTCGTTCAGCTCGCCGAGACGCTCCTGGAGCGCCTCGAGGGCGCGTACGAACTTGCGACGGCGCTTGGCTTCCTTGCGGTAGAGACCGGAGAAAAAGTCGGTGGCGTAGCGAAGCTTCTTGACCCTGATGCGCAAGGCATGCCGGGCCTGCGGGTCGAGCTTCTTGACGGCCTTGCCCTGGCGGACGATGCGCTTGCGACGGCGCTCCAATTCCTCGGTGGCGAGGGTCAATACCGGCATGTCCAGCTTGGCGCGCTGCAGTGCCTCGTCGGGCGAGCACCACGCTCCCGCCTCGATCCAGGCGGCGAGCGCGATGAGCGCCTCGTTGAAGCGCGGAGAATGCACCGCGGCACGCGCCTCGCCGTGGGCGTTGTGCCGGCGCTCGGCGAAATACTTGGCCAGTTCGAACATGCCCGGCTCGCGCGGGTGCCGATGCCGCATCGGCTCCAGAACCTCCGCCACGAACACGTCGATGCCGCGCGCACCGGCAAGCGACTCGGCAATCCAGCGCAGCTCGGCCTTTATGTCCTCGAGGCGGTCGTCGCCGACGATGTCGGCGAACAGGGACAGGGCGGCGCGCAGCCGGCGGGTCGCGACGCGCATCTGATGGATGGCCTCGGCGTCGTCGCGGACGACAATGACCGGGGCGTTGGCGGCCAGCTGGCGCAGGCATTCGCGGGCGATGACCTGGAAGGCCGTCATGACGCTCATGTGGCCGTCGAGGACGACCGCCGCGGCGCGCGAGGCGCGGGGCGTTCCACCGTTGAGCAGCTCGTAGCCGCGGACGGCGCGATTGCGTGTCTCGAGCCGCAACGGCACGGCTTCGGCGAGTTTCGAGGCAACCTCGAAAACATGGACAGGCTCGCCGCGCGTCAAGGTCAGCGCCAATTCCGTGAAGGAGATGGACTGGGCGCCGGTATCGATCTCGACGGCGTCGAGAGCGAGGTCGATGGCCCAGCCGTCAGCCTCCAGCCGGCGTTGCGCGCGCCGGACGCGGGCCTCGAGCAAGGGCCGCAGCTCCTTGTGCTTGACGAGCGCCGCCACCGGGGTGCCCTTGAGCTCAGCGCGATCGGGGCGTTCACCCTTGATCTCGGCCTCGAATTGCGGGCGATCCGACAGGGTGCCGGCGCCCACCGAGGCCTCGATGGCCTGCAGGCGCCGGCGGCCGTCGCGGCGCGTGCTCAGCAGAAGCTCGGCTTCATGCAGCGCCAGCTTGTTGGTGTCGAAGTACACGGTGACCAGGCGGCGCGCGCTCGCTTTGCTGCTCCGCAACAGCGGATGGGCGCGCAGCCGGCCAAGGCTCTCCTTGCCGACCTCGAACTTGAGCTCGATGTCGCTGGGCGCGTTCATGGTGCGGCGCACTATTTCCGAACTCGGCGTGACACTTCGATGACGGGCGGGTCCAGCGCGGCCACGATCCAACAGCAAGCGATAGGCCGGGCGCAGGATAGATCAACCGGCATCCGCGGGGGCACTAGACTTCTGACAGAAGCGCTGGCAGTTTGGCCCGCCGAGCCATATCCTGCCAGCTCAAAATGAGCGCAAAGCGCGTCGAACAAGGAAGGCTGAGATGCACAAGACCCCACCGAGCGTCGCCATCGTGTTGGCCGCCGCAATCCTCGGATTTGCCGGAACTGCGGCCGCCGCCGAGCTGCGCATGATGACCGGTCCGCAGGGCGGCGCCTGGGTGCCGCTCGGCGGTCAGCTCAAGGACATGTGGGAGAAGTCGAGTCACCGACCTCTCGGTGCAGTCGCTGCCGGGCGCCGGCATTGCCAATGTGCGCGGCATCGAGGAGGGCAAGACCGACATCGGCTTCGGCAACTCGATCTCGACCGTCGATGCGGTCGCCGGCAAGGCGCCGTTCAACAAGCCGCACGACAACGTCTGCAACGTCGCTACGCTCTATCCGCAATATTTCCAGGTCGTCGTCGCGCCGATGCCGGCATCAACTCGGTCAAGGACCTCAAGGGCAAGGCGATCGCCGCCCAGCCGCGCGGCAACACGGCCGAAGAGATCACCAAGCAACTGCTGCAGGTGAACGGCCTCACCTACAACGACGTGAAGATGAGCTTCGTGTCCTATACGGACGCCGTGGCGCAGGTGCAGGACGGGCACGCGATTGCGTTCACGGCCGGCACGACGATCCCGTCAAGCGCGGTGATGGATCTGGCCTCGGCGCGCGACATCAAGATGCTCGATCTCGGCGATCAGATCGAGGCCATGAAGAAGGTCAATCCCGGCTACACGCTCAACACCATTCCCAAGGGCACCTACCCGAAACAGGACAAGGACGTGCAGGTGATCGGCTATGCCACCCATATCGTCGCCTCATGCAAGCTGCCGCCGAGGACACGGTCTACGGCATGACCAAGGCGATCTCGCAGAACACCCAGATGCTGGCGAGCATCGTCAAGGACATCCGGGCGCTGACGCCGCAAAGCATGGCCGAGGACATCGGCGTGCCGTTCCATCCCGGCGCCGCCAAGTTCTACAAGGAAGCCGGCATCACGTGCCGTTAACGAAGCTGCGGCCGAGCCGCGACGGCCGCCGCGAGCGGCCCTTGCGGGACAAGATGAAGTCGACCTGAGCTACCGCGGGGCTCGTGCATCTGGCCGTGACGGTGGTCGCCGTCGCGATGGTCCTCTATCACATGTGGGTCATCGTGGCGGGGCAGTCGGAAGCCATCATCTTCCGCGGCACGCACCTGCTGTTCGCGCTCGTGCTGGTGTTCCTGATCTACGGCAGCAAGGTGGGTGTCATGCGGCCCATTCCCAACGTCCTCGACTATGCGTGGCTGGTGCTCGGCGCCGCTTCGCTTCTCTACCTGTTCATCAACTACGAATACGTCGTCACCCGCATCTACTACATTGACGATCTGACATGGTCACCGACATGATCTTCGGCACGATCCTGATCGTGGTCGTGACCGAAGCGACGCGCCGCTGCGTCGACCTGTCGCTGCCGATCACCTCCGTCTTGTTCCTGGTCTACGGGCTGTTCATCGCCAAGCTCGAGCCGATGCGCCTCATCGACCAGCTCTACATGACGACGGAGGGCATTTTCGGGCAGGCGCTCGCGGTCTCGGCGTCGTTCGTGATCATCTTCGTGGTGTTCGGCAGCTTCATGGAGAAGACCGGCGTCGGCCAGTTGTTCATGGATTTCGCCATGGCGCTGACCGGGCACACCGCCGGCGGCCCCGGCAAGGTCTCGGTCATCAGCTCGAGCCTGTTCGGCACCATCTCGGGCAGCGCGGTCGCCAACGTCATGGTCGACGGCCCGATCTCGATTCCGCTGATGAAGCGCTCGGGCTTTCCAGCCGCACTTCGCCGCCGGCGTCGAGGCGACCGCGTCGACCGGCGGGCAGATCATGCCGCCGATCATGGGGGCGGCCGCCTTCGTGATGGCCGAGTTCCTGGCCGTGCCCTACAGCCAGATCGTCATCTGGGCGGTCATTCCGGCGATCCTTTACTACGTCGCCTGCTTCGCGGCGGTGCATTTCGAGGCCAAGCGCCGCGGCATCGTCGGCGTGCCGCGCTCGGAGCTGCCGCGGCTGCGCGTCGTCATGGCCGAGCGCGGACACCTCTTCCTGCCGATCATCATCCTGCTCGTCGTCATGTATTCCGGCTACAGCGCGCCGCTCGCCGCGCTGGCAGGGACGCTCGCCTGCTTCCCGGTGGCGGCGCTGCGCAAGTCGACCCGCGTCAACGTCACGCTGACCAACGTCGTCGACGCGATGGTCGAGGGCGCCAAGAACTCGCTTGCGGTCGCGCTCGCCTGCGCATCGGCCGGCATCATGATCGGCGTGGTCACGCTTGTCGGGCCTCGGCATCGTGTTCACGCAATGGGTCGTGGCGCTCGCCCAGGACACGCTGTTCGTCGCGCTGATCATGACGATGCTGGCGGCGATCGTGCTGGGCACCGGGCTGCCGACGACGCCGTCCTACATCCTGCTCACGGCGCTGCTCATCCCGGCGATCATGAAGCTCGGCGTGTCGAGCCGGCGGCGCACATGTTCGCTTTCTACTACTCGGTGCTGTCGGCAATCACGCCGCCTGTCGCGCTGGCGGTGTTCGCGGCCGCCGGCCTCGCCAAGGCGGACATGTGGGAGAGCGGTTGGGCGGCCATGAAAATCGGCGCCGCCGGCTTTATCATCCCGTTCATGTTCGTCTATCAGCCGGCGCTGCTTGATGATCGGCACCTGGCCCGAGATCATCCTCGCCTTCGGCACGGCCTGCATCGGCATCGCGCTCTTCGCCGGCGGGCTGCACGGCTATTTCGTCACGGCCGCGTCCCATTGGCAGCGGGCGCTGCTGACGGCCGCCGGAATCTGCCTGGTGTTTCCCGGGGTGTGGACGGACCTCGCCGGAGCGACCCTGGCGGCATTCGTCATCGTCACCCAGACGATGGAACGGCGCGCCGCCAACCCCACCATCAAGCAGCCGGAGTGACCTGTGGCGGCGCCGCGGCGCCCCACTCAGCCCGGCGAGAAACGAATGCGTTGCGCCCCCTGCCACAAGGCCAGCTTGCCGAGCTTCGGCAGATCGTCGAGGCCGGACGTGAGGGTGAGGAAGTGGTTGCCGGCGAGCTGTCCCACCTTGCTGGCGAAATGCACGCTGCCATAGGCAAGCAGAATCTCGGTCTCGCTGATGCCGCCCGGATAGAGCAGAACCTGGCCGGGGGCGGGAAAGCTCGTGTGGTTCTCGTAGGTGACGGCGAAATCGTAGTCGCCCAAGGGGATCCACACGGCCTCACCGCTCCAGCGCACGTGCACGACCTCACCCTCAAATGGCAGCCGGCGGACGAAGGCCGCGCAGGTCCTGGGCGCCATCTCGGTCTCGAGCCGCGCGTCGAAAACGAAGGGGCCGGCCTCGATCCTCAGCTTGCTCATCGCGCCTCCGCGGCAATCTCTGGCGGTGGATTGTCCGGTCCGCAATCTGCCATTCAAGCGCGGGCCGGGCTAGATTGGCGATCGGGCAAGCGGGCCGACAGGCGATTCGGGTGGGGCTGGCCATGGATCAACGGGTGCCGCGCGCGGCCGTCTCGACGATCGATGCGGACCAGATCGCGCGCTTTGACGTGCCGGCCGATGCCTGGTGGGGCGAGGACGGCGAGGCGCGCTGGCTGCACAAGTACAACCTCGTCCGCGTGCCCTACATCCGCGACGCCGTCTGCCTGCAATTCCATCGCGACGCGCGGCAGCCGAAATGCCTCAGGGGACTGCGCATCCTCGATGTGGGCTGCGGCGGCGGTGTTCTGTGCGAGCCGCTCGCCCGCCTGGGCGCCGAGGTGGTGGGGGCCGATCCGGCCGGCATCACCATCGCGGCGGCGGCGCGCCATGCCAGGGAAGCCGGACTTTCGGTCGACTATCGCTGCACGACCGTGGAGGCGCTGGCGCAGAGCGGCGAGCTGTTCGACGCCCTCGCGCTCATGGAGGTGATCGAGCACGTGGCGGACGCCGATGCCTTCCTGGGCCACTGCGCCAACCTAGTGCGGCCCGGCGGGCTCGTCTTCGTGTCAACCATCAGCCGCACCCTGAAGAGCCTCGCGTACGCCATCGTGATGGCCGAATACGTGCTGCGGCTCCTGCCGCGCGGAACGCATCACTGGCGCCGCTTCCTGAAGCCCGATGAGGTTTCGCAGACGCTCGAGCGCGACGGCTTCGCGACGATCGATGTCAGCGGCGTCGGGCTCGACCTCAGGAGCCGCGACCTCAAGATCGTGCCGAGCCCACAGGTCAACTACCTCCTGACGGCGGCGCGGCTCGGCCCTGGCTGATGCCTCCGGTGGCCGGCGAGCCGGCCGGGAGCGATCTAGCACGCCGCCTAAACGTTTGAGCCGGCACTGCTTTTGCTGTGAGGCGCGGGGCGCCGTCCGCACGGAATCGGGACGGCCGCGCCAAGACGCGGCCCGTGCCTGTTGCGCGAATGTCATGCCGCCAACCCGCCAATGCGTGTATGTTCGATGCGCCGCGTCGGGCACCGGGTCGGGGGACATGCAGACCTTCCACGTCGAGATCGTCAAGCCGTCCCACTACGACAAGGACGGCTATGTCATCCAGTGGTGGAAGGCGTGGATCCCGTCGAACTCGATGGCTTGCCTCTACGCCATCGCGCAGGATTGCGCCGACCGCAAGGTGCTCGGCGATGACGTCGCGATCGAGGTCGACGCCTACGACGAGATGAACATCACGGTGCCGGTCGAGAAGATCGCCGGCGCGCATCGAGGCGCCGGGACATTCCGGCATCGTCTGCCTCGTCGGCGTGCAGTCGAACCAGTTCCCGCGCGCCATGGCGATTGCCCGGCAGTTCCGCGCGCGCGGCATCGCGGTCGCGATCGGCGGCTTCCATGTGAGCGGCTGCATCTCGATGCTGAAGGATCTGACGCCGGAGCTGCAGGAGGCGATCGATCTCGGCATCACGCTCTTCGCCGGCGAGGCCGAGCAGCAGTTCGAGCCCTTCCTCAAGGACATGCATGCCGGCACCGCCAAGCCGCTCTACAATTACATGCACGACCTGCCCAACCTGCAGGGCCAGACCATCCCCTACCTGCCGCGGCGGCTGGTGCAGCGCTACGACGGCGTGCTGTCGTCCTTCGACGCCGGACGCGGCTGCCCGTTCCAGTGCTCGTTCTGCACCATCATCAACGTGCAGGGCCGCAAGTCGCGCTGGCGCGACGCCGACGACATCGAGCGCATCGTGCGCGAGAACGCCGCGCAGGGCATCTCGCGCTTCTTCGTCACCGACGACAATTTCGCCCGCAACCGGAACTGGGAGCCGATCTTCGACCGGCATGATCGAGCTGCGCGAGGCGAAGGGATTACAGCCTGCACTTCCTGATCCAGGTCGACGTGCTGGCGCACAAGATCCCGAACTTCATCGAGAAGGCGGCGCGGGCCGGCTGCCGCTACGTGTTCATCGGGCTGGAGAGCATCAATCCGGACAATCTGGTTCACATGAAGAAGAACCAGAACCGCATCACCGAATACCGCAAGATGTTCCAGGCCTGGAAGGAGGCCGGCATCGTCACCTATGCCGGCTTCATCATGGGCCTGCCGGGCGACACGCCCGAGACGATCAAGCGCGACATCGGATCATCCAGAAGGAGCTGCCGGTCGACGTGCTCGAATTCACCATGCTGACGCCGCTGCCCGGCTCGGAGGACCACAAGACGCTCCACGAGAAGGGCGTCTGGATGGATCCGGATCTCAACAAATACGACCTCGAGACGGTGACGGTGAGCACCCGAAGATGAGCGCGCGAGGAGTGGCAGCAGACCTACCGCGACATGTGGGACCTGGTACTACACCGACGAGCATGTCGAGCGGATCATGAAGCGCAACGTCGCCTACGGCATCAAGCCGGTGAGGATCGGCGCTCGGTGCTGCAGAGTCTACGGCGCGCCGCATTTCGAGGGCGTGCATCCGCAGCAATGCGGCTATCTCCGGCTGCAAGGACCGCACGCAGCGCCGGCCCGAACTGCCGCGCGTGCCGGCTCTCCTTTCCACCCGCGCTACGCCGCCGAGACGGCTCGTCAAATACTGCGCGCTTCACTGCGCTACGGGCTGAAGCTGCACCGCATGCGCAAGCGCCTCGAGAAGGACCCAGCGCATCAAGCACTATCGCGATCTTGCCATCACGCCCGTCGTCGACGCCGAGACCGAGACGCTCGAAATGTTCGAGCTGAACGACGCCTCGCGCGCCGCCGTCGAGAAGGCGCGCCGGCAGGCGCAGGACCGGCTGCGTCCCGCCCCTGCCGCGCCTGCACCGCGACGGCAGGTCGCCGGAACGAACTGACACCTACAGCAATCGCCACGCTAGAGCGCGATGCGACTAGGAGCCATCGCGCACGCGCTCTATCTCTTTGCTTTGGCGCATGATCTTATCCGAAAATCGCGCACACTTTTCGGGATCGTGCGCTAGGAGAACGCCATGGACCTTGGCCTCAAGGGCAAACGCGCCATCGTGACCGGCGGCACGCGCGGCATCGGTCGCGCCATCGCCGATCTCCTGGTCGAGGAGGGCTGCGACATCGGCATCTGCGCGCGCAACGCCGCGCAGGTCGACGAAGCGGTCGCCGCCTTCAAGGGCAAGGGCGCCAAGGCGCACGGCAGCGTCATCGACGTGGCCGACGGCGCGGCGCTCAAGAGCTTCATCGAATCGACGGCCGGAAAGCTCGGCAGCCTCGACATCTTCATCTCCAATGTCAGCTTCCTGGGCGGCGACAATTCCGACAAATCCTGGCGCAAGAGCCTCGAGATCGACGTGCTCGGCACGGTGCGCGGCTGCGAGGCGGCGGCGCCGTTCCTGGAGAAATCGGGGGCCGGCGCCATCGTGGTGATCGGCACCGTGGCGGCTGTCGAGACGACGGGCCCGCGGCGCTCGTATAGCGGCGCCAAGGCGGCCATCCTCCCCTACATCAAGTCGCTCGCCCAGAATCTGGCCGCCAAGAACGTGCGCGCCAACGTCGTGTCGCCGGGCACCGTCTACTTCAAGGGCGGCGTTTGGAACGTCGTGGAGGAAAAGATGCCCGATCGCTACAAGGCGGCGCTCTCCCGCAACCCGATGGGACGCATGGGAACGCCGCAGGAAGTCGCCAACGCGGCGGTGTTCCTGGTGAGCCCGCGGGCCAGCTTCATCACCGGCACCAACCTCATCGTCGACGGGGCGATCTCGCAGCGCGTGCAGTTCTGAGGAGGCTGCCCGGCGTCAATCCTTGGCGCCCATTAGCCGCGCGATGGCGAGGACCTGGTGGCGCACGTATTTCGGCACGCCGGCGCTGATCGATGTGCCGGTATTGAAAGAGCTGTTGCCGGCGAGCACCTGCGCGGGCAGCAGATTGCGAAGCACCGGCACGTTGGCGAACTCCTTCTTCTTCTCCAGTACGTCCGACTTGATGGCCAGCACCATATAGGCGGTCACCACCGTCTTGCCGGCATCGGTGGGATGCGCCTGGAAGACGGCCAGGAGCTTGCCGAACGACATGATCTGGTTGACGTGGAAGGTGCTCTGCTCGAGGGCGCCGGCAATCGCCGTGTCGAGCCCGGTGAGGCGCTTGAGCGCTGCCGCATCGACGTCCTGCGGCGCAAGCGCCCTGAGCTCGCTCTGGAATTCGAGAAACTCGGCGATCTTCTTGCTGCCCTCGTCGAGCTTGTTGGCGAGGCGGATGCCGGTCGGGAGCTTGCCTTCGAGATTGTAGCGCGACTCGATGCATACGCTGCGCTCGGCCGGCTCGCACCAGGGCCGATCCGGACGGCGGCTCGATTGGGCCTCCTGGTCCTTGTTGGGAACGGCGTCCGGGGCCGCAATGGCGCGGTGCTTGATCGCCGGATCGACCCGCTCGATGAATTTCAGCGACGCATAATCGGCGAGCTGTAAGGATCCCGGCGCCTTGGCGAGGAGAAAGCGCGCCTCGGCCACATAGACGTGCAACTTTCGCTTCTGTGGCCGCTTGACGCCGTTCACCGTGACGGTCTGGGTCGGCTCGGCATAGCCAGGCCAGAGCGTCAGGAGTTCCTTCTCGTGCAGACGGGTGCGCTCCCAATCCTCGAAGCGCATGAGGCCGGTCTCGGGCTGCGCCAAGGCGTCGGCCTTGCGGTCCGAGAAGACGATGGTTGCCGGCGCGACTTGCGAGATCGGCAGCGCCGCCACGCCGGCCACTTCCCTGATCTTGAATTCTTGGGCGTGAGCGGCGCTTGACGCGAGCCAGCACAATGCCAGCGCCCGAGCGGCGAGACCGAGACGACGCATCATTCGAGCTGCCAGCTGCGCCCGAAATATTGCGGATCGACGCGGCGGGTGCGCTGGCGCGAGCGATCGTCGTTCTCCCACCACGGAACGCTCGTCCCCTGCTGCTGGCCATCGGACGGTGAGTTGTAGCTGGGCTGCGTGCGCTGCGCGTAGGCGCCGTAGCCATAATTGTAGCCATTGTAGCCGTAGGCGTCGCGATCGCGGGAGCGAGGATCCCCCCACAGGCCGGCGCTCTCATCACCGGTGGAATAGGGGTAGTAGCGCGACGCATAGGCGTCGGCCTGCGGCACGAGCCGGTATTGCGTCTCGGTGAGCCCGCCCGAGCTGCCGACGCGGAAGTGCTCGAGGAAGGCGGTGCGCTCGGCCTGCTGCAGGCGGTCGCCGGAGCGCAGATCGATGGGCAGGTCGACGATCTGCTGCTGCGCCTGCGGCGAGGGCCCGTTCAGAGCGACCTTGGGCAGGCCGCGCTCCAGACGGCCTGGATGATCTGCTCGAAGATCGGCAGCGCCACCTTGGCGCCGGTCTGGCCGCGGCCGAGCGTGCGGCGCTGGCCGTCGGCATTGTCGTAGCCCACCCACACCGCGACCGTCACATCGTTGGTGAAGCCGACGAACCAGGCGTCGTTCTCGTTGTCGCTGGTGCCGGTCTTGCCGGCGACATAGGGCGCGAGGCGCATGATCGACGGCGGTGCCGCGCTCACAGCACACCCTGCAGCATGGTCCTCAACTGGTAGAAGGCGACGCGGTCGCCCGAGCCGATGGCCACCGGCGGCGTTCGGCGTCGCGCGATAGACGCGCTGCCGCCTTGCTCGATCGCCTCGATGGCATACGGCGCGGGCCGCGCGCCTTCGTTGGCGATTGCGGCGTAGAAGGCGGCGAGATCCATGAGCCGCAGGGGCTGGGCGCCCAGCACGAAGGGATAGTAGGGCTCGCACTCCTTGTAGAGCTGCGCTTCCAGGGCGAGCCGCACACCCGGGTCGAGGCTTTCTCCGGGTCGTCGTGATGGCGTCGAGCAGGTGGGCGGTGACCTGGTTCTTCGAGCTCTCGAGAGCGCGGCGCAGCGTCATGAGGCCGGCCGCTGCCGCCGTCGTAGTTTTTGGGCGACCAGTAGTCCTCTCGGCCGAGCGTCCAGCGTCGCTGCCGCCGACCGGAGCCAACGTGACCGGCGTGTCCCAAACCAGCGTGTTCGGCTGCAAGCCGCGGCTCGAGCGCCGCCAGATACGTGAGCGGCTTGAAGGTCGATCCCGGCTGGCGCTGCGCCTGCGTGCTGCGGTCGAGAGGGCTCAGCGCATAGGAGAAGCCGCCCGTCATCGCGAGGATGCGTCCGGTCTTGTTCTCGAGGACGACGCCGCCCTTGCACGTCGGGCGCACGCGCAGGTCCGCCGCGCCGCGCCTGGCCTTGCGCCTCGGCCACCGCGCACGTAGACCACGTCGTTGACCTGGAGGTCGCGCCGCGATGGCGGCGCTCCAGACGGCGAGCGGCAGCGACGCGGCCGTCGGCGCAGGCCGACGCGTGATGGCCTCGCGCCGCCCTTGGCGCGGCGCCTTCTCGACCACGACCGCGGGAGTCCAATGCACGTCGTAGAGCGGCAGACGCCCGTTCGAGCGCCTGATGCCAAGCGGGCTTCGCGGCCGCGTGCCGCCTCGGCGCTCGAGCTTGCTGCGATGGCCTCGCGCGAGATTGGCCTCGGGGCCCTGAAGCGCATGCGGCCGGTGCTGAGCTCGTATCGCGCAAGGCCTTCCTGCAAGGCGGCCTCGGTGGCGCGCTGGAAGTGCAGGATGACGGTCGAGCGCACCGTGTAGGAGCCGCCGATCAGGCTGTCGATGCCGGCCAGTGCCCTCAGCCTCGCGCCACATGATCGACGAGATGCAGGCCGAGTCGCGGCGCGGGCGCTCGAAGGCGACGACTGCGGCTCTTGCGCGAGCGCTTGCCGAGCTCGCCGGCATCGATGACGCCATCCTCCTTGCATGCGGCTCAGCACGTAGGCGAGGCGCTCGCGCGCGCGATCGGGGTGGTGCTCGGGGCGTAGTAGTTGGGACCCTTGGTCAACCCGGCCAACAGAGCGGCTTCCGCCAGGGTCAGCGCCTTGGCGGGCTTGCCGAAATAGCTCTGCGCCGCCATCTCGATGCCCCACGAGCCGCGGCCGAGATAGATCGCGTTGAGATAGAGCTCGAGGATCTCGCTCTTGCTGAGCGTCTGCTCGACCCGCGACGCGACGATCATCTCGCGCATCTTGCGCTCATAGGTGACGTCGTCGCCGACCAGCAGGTTCTTCACCAGCTGCTGGGTGAGCGTCGAGCCGCCCTGCGGCCGGCCGGGCCGCGAGGTTGCCGATGAAGGCGCGGACCACGCCGCGCTCGTCGATGCCCTTGTGCTGGAAGAAGCGCTTGTCCTCGGCCGCGATGAAGGCCCGCTGGACAATGGCGGAATGTCGGCGCAGCGGCACCCACATGCGGCGGTGGCCGGGCTCGAACAGCTCGGCGAAGTGCTCGCCGTGACTGTCGAGCATGACGCTGCGGCCCGGGAGCTTCATGCCTTTCAGCTTGTTGTGGTCGGGCAGATCGGCCACCGCCTTGTTGTAGTAGGCGATGACCTCGTCGAGATCGACGGCGAGAGCTTGTCGATCGTCTCGCCCGTGCAGAACTCGCGGTAGGCCTGTGCAGGTCGGCAAGTTGAGCCCGCAACGCCTTGATTCTCGCCGGTGACGCCTGGGGATCGCTCATGGCCGTCTCGATCAGCTCGTCGACATTGATGTCCTCGATGTCGAAGGCCTTGCGCATATGCGTGCAGCCGTCGCTTGCAGGACTGCACCACCGCGCCCGGTCCCGGGCGGGATCGAATTCGGTTGCTATCGCGTCCTGGCGGGTCATGACCTGGCTGAGCGCCAGCGCCGTGGCCAAAATCTTGATCAGGATGGCGTCCATGCGGGGGCAGCCACTTTCTTGCCTTTAATAAATGTAGCCGCGAAGTCCCAAACCAGAGCTTTACAAAACGGCAATTTGGAGATCGGTCAAAAGGTTCCGCGCGGCGAAGCCGTCAGCCCGGCGGCCGAAGCAGGATACTGATGGTCGCGGAAGCAGCCTGCGACGTCCCGGCGCGGCATCAGTCGCCGATGGCCGATATGTGCCGGGTCTCGGCGTCAGCCGAGCCAGCCGCGCCGGCCGGCATGGCGGCCGGCCGCCTGCCGATATGGGAGACGACCGGCGGCGCCTCCGGCTTGCGGTCTTCGCCAGCTAACGGGCGCCGGGCCTCGCCGGAAGCTCCGGCTGCGCGCCGGAGCTTCCCCACGGCGAGCTGGCCGACAAACTTGACGGTGCGGCGGGCCCGCCACACCAGCGACGTGTCGGTCGACAGCGAGCGCAGATAGTAGGCTTTGGCCTGGAAGGGCATCGCACGCCGCTTGACCTCGTCGTCGTAGAAGGCGGCGATCTTGTCCTCGCCCATGCCGGCGGTCGCGAGCCAGCGCGGGATGTGGACGTTGCACAGGCTCTCCACGTCGGTGAACACCTTGTTGCAGCCGGTGCCGGCCGCCGGGCAGGAGGTCGCAAAGGCGTCGCCGACCAGCGCGATGCCGGCCTGGCGATGCCCGGACGTGACGTAGAGATCGACCGGCCTGATCCTGACCGGCTGCGGTATTTCAAAATCGCCCAGGCACTTGCGAAGGCTCGGCTGCAAGTTCCAGCAGCGCCTCGACCGGCGTGGTCCGCATCCGCCGCAGCCACGGATCGTCCATGTCACGATAGACGAAGAGATTGGCGCGCATGGTCGTGCCGATCGGAAACAGCGTGATGTAGGCCATGCGGTTGTCACGGTCTCGGGAAAGTAGGTCAAGGCCGGGAAGTCGAAGCTCGGCCGGCCGAGCGGCTGAGGTCGAATCCGATGCTGATCGAATGGCACGGGCTCACCACCTCGCGCGTCGATGCCGAGCGTGTGCCTGAGGCCGATGTTGAGCCCGTTGGCCAGCACGATGAGCAGGGCGGAAATCTCTTCGCCGCTCGACAGGTAGATGCTTTGCCGTCGCGGCTCGTCGCAATGCTACGACCTTGGCGACGATGGAGGCGACATTCGCCGGGATGGCGACCGCATGCCGTTGACCATTCCTCGTACGGAAGTCGTATTGATGTTCGGCCGCTTCTCGACGAGGCGGCCGCAGCGCGCGACCCACAGTTATCGACCCGCGTTGCATGGGGCAAGACCCCATCGGCAACGCCGGTCTTTTCAAAAGGTGGACCTGGCGCCCGTCGAGCTTCTCGCAGCGGAAGTCGGTGGATAGATCGCATGCGGATCGATGACACCGTGTCGATGCCGGCACGGCCCAGCATCGCGGCCGCGGTCGAGCCCGCGAGGCCGCCCCCGACAATGACCACGTCCGTCTGCCGCATGGCCGCCTCGGACGATCCCTTCGAATACAACCGCGCAGGCGTCGCGAAGTCTGCCAATTGTCGTGCCGCGCGCGGCCGCGCGGAGCAATTCATCACAGATCGGTTAACGCAATGGCTCCAAATTGCCCGACCGGCTGTCTAGCTAGCCGAGGAGCTTCTTGCCGACCCGCAGCAGCACGCGCGCCACGTCGACGCGGTCGACGCTGTTGCGATATTCACCCGTGAACAGCTTCGTCATCAGCGCCCGACGGATGTCCGTCTCGGTCTCGAACGCCACTGCGAAACTACCATCGGTGAGGCCGCGCACCGGACGGCATGGCACCGGCAGAGCGCCGCCGTCGAGAAGCAGCAGGCTGTCGTCGCTGTCGCGCGCCCAAGCCGGCGAAGCGCCACGGATCTTGGCGCCACCGATCGAGAGATCCTCCAGAAGGCAGAAGGTGTCGGCATGGCCGGTGCGACGGATGATGGCGCGCTCATTGACGGCAAAGCGCTCGTCCTGGCGCCGGCGCGGCGGCTCGATGCAGATCGCCACGGCGATGAGCAAGAGGACGATGTTGTAAACGCTCCAGAAGACATTGACGGCGTAACCGGGCGTGCCGTTGAGCTCGGAATAGGCCGAGGTGTTGACCAGCATGCCGAGGAACGTGCCGGCGGCGGCGATCGAAAAGGGCAACAGGTAGGCCCATTGCACGGTGACCTTCTCGGTCGAGATACCCTTGGCGGTGACCTTGAAGGGCCGCCCGAACGGCTGATGAGCCCCGTGGCGACGGTGCGGACGACCACCCACGACGACAGGAGCTGCGTCACGTCGGTCATGATCGGCATGACGCGATTGCGGCTGTAGAGCGTCATGTAGACGATGCCGCCGATGGCCGAGGGGCCAAGCTAATAGATCAGGTCGCTCACGTCGCTGGCGATGACCGCCGTGCCGGTCCACCAATAGACCATCGGGGAGGTGATCATCAGAATCTTGAAGCCGGCCGTGAAGGCCCAGTAGAGCACGCCGTCGAGGCTCGACAGGCGGCTGATGAAGCTCAGGCGCGCGGGCCCGGCGAAGGACCAGCGCGTATAGATTTGCTGGATAGCGCCGAGGCACCAGCGGCCACGCTGCGAGATGTAATCCTGCAGGCCTTCCGGCGCCAGACCCATGCTCAGTGCCTCATTGAGGAACACGGTGCGGTAGCCGTGCTCCTCCATCTTGAAGGTGGTGAGCATGTCCTCGGTGACGGTCTCGACGGCGAGCCCGTCGGTGGCCTCGAGGGCGGCGACGCGAAATACCGCCGAGGTGCCGCAGCAGAAGGCCGCGCCCCAGCCGTCCTTGGCGGGCATCAAGACCTCGAAGAAGAAGCGCTGCTCGTCGGGCCATACCGACGAGCAGAGCAGGTTCGACTGGATCGGATCGGGATTGAAGAAATGCTGCGGCGTCTGGACGATGCCCACGTCGGGCTCCGCGAACAGGCCGATCGTGCGCTTCAGGATCTTGCGTTTCGGCACGAAGTCGGCGTCGAGCAGGGCACGAATTCCGGGCGGCGCCCGGTGGTGAGCGCATGGCGAAGGCCGTTGTTGACGTTGCCGGCCTTGGCGTGCGCGCGATCGGCGCGGCGCACATACTCGACACCGAGCTCGGCGGCGAGATCGCGCAGCCAGTCGCGCCCACCGTCATCCAGAACCCAGACGCGCAGGTCGGGATGGTCGATGGCCATGGCGCCGACGATGGTGCGTTCGACGATTGTCTGAGACTCGTTGTAGGTGGCGATGAACACGTCGACCGGGGCGCCGAGCAGGGGCGAACCCTGCGCACGGTCGGCGTCGCGGCCGCGGTCGCGCGACCGTGACATGAAAATGTAGACGGTGACGGCGCTCATCAGCGCCATGGTCTCGAAGGCGAAGAAGAACCACGCCCAGGCCTGCTGCAACGGCGTCTGGTCGGTCGGCATTCCCATGGTGCCGTGCCACCAGACGTAACGCACGGTGAGCGCGATGCAGAGGGTCGAGATGAGTGCGCGGCCGAGCTTCGAATTGTGGCCAAGCATGAAGTAGATCGACAGCATCGCGCCGATGGAGAGCGCGAGCGGCGTGAAAGCGTTGAACTCGACCATGTCGGTTTTCGCGCGGCGTTCAGAAGACGTGACGCACGAGCCGCTCGAGGAGCCCGCCCGAGTTGGGCAGCAGCACCCGGGCCGTGCGGCCGATCAGGCATTCGCCGGCCACGTTGGCGGAGGCCGACATGGCCACCGTCACGATGACGTTGGCGGGCCCCGGAACCGGGGTTGCGGCGAAGCGCGCGCCCTTGGCCAAGAGGTCGCCCTGCGCGGCGATGGACAGAACGCGGCCGGTGCGTTCGGTCCGCTCGCCGGACAGGCGGAACTGGGCGAGACTGCCGATCTCGACCTCCGAGAAGCGATCCTGCGGAATGGCCACCAGCAGGAAGGCGGCGCTGCAATCGACGATCTCGGCGGCCGGCTCGCCGACGCCGAGGCGCTCGCCGTTGCCGGCGCCGAGCTTCCAGATCATGCCGGAGGCGGGCGTGACCAGGTCGGCTGTTCGCATGAGCGCGATCCGCTGCTCCTCGCTGGCCAGACGCGCCTGCGTCTCGGTGGTCTGCGCCACGAAATGGGCGATGGTCTGATTCAGATTCTGACAGCGTGATGGCAATTTCGTCAGCGCGCTGAGCAGAATACGTCACATCGATGCCGCCAGGACCGGCCAGGACGCCGTTGCGCGCCGCATCCGCCTCGGCACGGATGGAGGCGACACGATTTGCCTGCGCGGCACTTTCCTGTCGGGCGCTCTCGACGACGGCGCGAAGACGCTGCATCTCGGCCGGGGCGACGGACTGGCTGGCCTCGAGGGGCAAGCGGCGATCGACCTCCGCCTGGGCTTGGGCCTGCTTGGCCATCATCGCCGCCATTGTCTTCTCGGCTTCCGTCTTGAGGCCGGACAGGCGCTCGCCGTTTATCTTGGTGTGGAACGCCACCCGCTGATTTAACTCGGCCCGCAAAGCCGTGAGCGTGGCGCGGTTGACCTCCGCGGCCTCGCGCTGAGCCTTAAACCGCGACAATTGCTCGCGCAGGTCGACAAGGCGTTGATCGTCGACGCGCGGATTTTCCAGATGCGCAAGGCGCTGGCCCGCCTGCAAGGTCGCGCCGACGCCGCCCGGTAGACCCGTGACGGTGCCATCGATCGGCGCGCGTATGGAAATCAGATAGGTCGAGACGACGGCGTTGTTGCTGGAGACGCGCGTCTGGTCGACCAGCACCGTGCCGATGCCGACGGCAAGAAGGGCGACAGCGCTGCCGACTTTCAAAATCTGCGACAGCTTCTTTCGATTTGGCGACTGGCGCTGATCGAAGCGGCTGCGATCCTTCTCGGGTGCCGGCCCCGGCGTAGGTGCGGGTGCGGGTGCGGGCGCTGGCACCGGAGCCTTGGCGACCGGCGCAAGCTTGGCGGGCGGCCGACTTTGCTCGAAGTCCGCCTTGGCGGCTTCCCGCAGCCGCGAAACAAGTTCTGAAGAACGCAATATCCCCTCCGTCCCCGGTCAACACAGTCGACCGCTCCTCCCCGAGTGACGGTGCATCGGGACGCTCTTAAGAATTGCAAATCGAATTGGTGAAGAATTGGCATGGCGGCGGTTTCGCGGCTTCCGCCCCCGGGTGCGCCGCCGAAAACCGTGACGTGGTCAACAATCGGCGAACACGAGACCGCGCCCTTTCGGCGATGCCTTAAGACGTCGGCAACTTTTGGGGCGCGTTCACAGCCCGAGATAAGCTTTGCGCACGCGGTCGTCGCCGAGCAGTTCCGCTCCAGGTCCCGAGAGCGTGATGCGGCCGTTTTCGAGCACATAGGCGCGACTGGCCAAGGTCAAGGACACGGCGACGTTCTGCTCGACCAGAATGCAGGTGAGGCCCTCGCGGTTGAGGTCACGAATGGTCTGCAGCACGTCCTGGACGACGGCCGGCGCCAGCCCCAGCGACGGCTCGTCGAACATCACGAGGTCCGGCGCCCCCATGAGGCAGCGGCCGATGGCGAGCATCTGCTGCTCGCCGCCCGACAACGTGCCGGCCGCCTGAGAAGCCCGCTCGGCGAGACGCGGAAACAGGCCGAGCACGCGGTCGCGATTCTCGGCGCGGCGCGCGCGGGCGCGCGGCAGCATGGCGCCCACATCGAGATTCTCCGACACCGACAAGGACGGAAAGATCTGGCGGCCCTCCGCCACCTGGCCGATGCCGAGGTTGCAGACACGATGGCTCGGCCAACCGGCGATGTCGGTGCCCCCGAAGACGACGCGGCCGCGCGCCGGGCGATGCATGCCGGCAATGGTGCGGATCAGCGACGTCTTGCCGGCGCCGTTGGCGCCCACGATGGCGACGATGCTGCCCGCCTCGACGTCGAGGGAGACGCCATCGAGCGCCTGCGCGTCGCCGTAGAAGACATCGAGGGTCTCGACGTGGAGCATCAGTGCACCGCCTCGGTGCCGAGGTAAGATTTGACCACGGCGGGCTCGCGCACGACGTCGTGCGGCGCACCCTCGGCGATGACGGCGCCGTGATGCAGAACCAGGACTCGGGAGGCCAGCGCCATGACGGCGCGCATCACATGCTCGATGAGCAGGATGGTGAGGCCGGTCTCGCGATTGAGGGTGCGGAATATGGTCACCAGACGGTCCGTCTCCGCGGGACGCAGGCCGGCCATCACCTCGTCGAGAAGCAAGAGCTTCGGGTCGGTCGCCAGCGCGCGGGCCACTTCGAGGCGCTTGCGATCCGGCAGCGTCAGCGATGCGGCGCGCTGCGCCCGCCTGTCGAAGAGATCGAGCTGCGCCAGGATGGCGTGAGCGTGCGCGAGGGCGGCGGCGCGGTTGCCGCGGTGCAGGAGCGCGCCGACCAGCACGTTCTCCTCGACCGTCAGGCCGAGGAACGGGCGGACGATCTGGAACGTGCGGCCGACGCCGCGCCGGCAGATGGCGTCGGACGTTGCGCCGTCGATGCGGTGGCCGTCGAAGGCGATGCTGCCGTCCTGCAGCGGGAAGACGCCGGCAATGATGTTGAAGAGCGTCGTCTTTCCGGCGCCGTTGGGGCCGATGATGGCGAAGATTTCGCCGGCCGCCACATCGAGATTGACCTGATCGAGGGCGACAAGGCCGCGGAAGCGCTTGGTGACGCCTCTGACCGACAGCAGCGCGCTCATGCGGCGATTCTCATGAGGGTTTCTCTGGTGCCTTCCTGCGGCGCAGGAGGCGCGACAGCGCCGGCCACACGCCGTCCGGCAGCAACACGACCACGACAAGCAGGCAGACGCCGTAGAACACCTGCTTGGCGCCCGGCACGTCGAGCCCGAGCTTGGCGAGCAGCTCATGCAGCAATTCGGAGAGGCCGGTGAGCAGGAAGGCGCCCAGAATCGGACCGAACAACGTGCCGATGCCGCCGATGATCGGCGCCAGGATGAGCTCGATCGAGCGGCCGATGTTGAAGACCTGCTCGGGAAAGAGATTGCTGTAGTAAAAGGCAAAGAAGACGCCGGCCACCGACGTCAGGCCGGCCGACAGCACCACCGCGTACATCTTGTAGCGAAAGGTGTCGATGCCGAGCGCGCGGGCCGCCTCCTCGTCCTCGCGGATGGCCAGCCAATAATAGCCGACGCGGCTGCGCAGCAGCCCGTGGCACAGGAGAAACGCCGCCGACGCCATGGCCAGGATGACGTAGTAGAACATCACCGGCCGACCGCGCAGATTGACGAGATCGTTGCGGCTGTACTGTTCCACCGGCAGGAAGAGGCCGCCGGAGCCGCCGACATAGTCGAAATGATCGAAGCCGATGCGGGCGAACTCGGCGAACGCGATGGTGAGGATGGCGAAGTAGACGCCGCCGACGCGAAATCGGAAGGCCAGGAAGCCGATGATGGCGCCGCACAGCATGGCGATGGGGACGGCGGCAAGCAGCCCGAGCCACGGCGAGACACCGAAACGAATGAAGAGCGCCGCCGCCGTGTAGCCGCCAAGGCCGACATAGATGGCGTGGCCGAGGGAGAGCTGGCCGGCGAAGCCCATCATGATGTTCCAGGCCTGGCCGATATAGGCGAAATACAGAATCAGGATGAGCACGGTGACCATGTAGTCGTTGACAAGAAGCGGCGCCGCGATCAGGGCCGCGACGAGGATCGCAAGCAACAGAGCCGAAGGCAGCGCACCCCGCCCAACAAGACGAACTCATGACGCGCGCCGCCCCAGGATGCCTTGCGGCCTGAGCAAGAGCACCAAGACCAGGATGCCGAACGCGAACATGCTCTTGGCGGAGGGCGTGAAGAAGAGGCCGGCCAGCGCCTCGGTGAGGCCGATCAGGACGCCGCCCAAGAGCGCGCCCACCATGGAGCCCAGGCCGCCGGTGATGACGATGACGAAGGCGAGCAAGGTATAGACGGGGCCAAGCGTCGGCGTCACGTCGATTACCAGGATGAGCATGGATCCGGCGGCGCCGACGCAGGCGGCGCCGAGCCCGAAGGTCAGCGCATAGAGGCCCTTCACGTCGAGCCCGACCACGAGCGCGCCGGTATGGTTGTCGGCGCAGGCACGGATGGCTTGGCCGGTGAAGGTGAGCCGGAAGAACGCAAAGAGGCCGGCCGCCACGACGATGGCGGCGGCGGCCGCGTAGGCCTTGGTGGCGTCGACGATGAGCGGCCCGACGAGGAAGCTGTCGAACGAATAGGATGTCTGGACGCCGCGCGCGTCGGGGCCGAAAGCGATGAGCAGCACGTTGACGAGGATCAACGCGACGGCGACCAAGAGGATGAATTGGCTGTGCTCGGGGCGATCGATGAAGGGATTGATCAGCCCCGCCTGCAGGACGTAGCCGAATACGAACAGCACGGCCGAGATGGGCACGAGCGCCACCAGCGGATCGAGCTTGAACGCCGTGAACAGCATGAAGGCGAGATACATGGCGATGGTCAGCATCTCGCCATGGGCGAAGTTGACGACGCGCACGACGCCGAAGATGACCGACAGGCCGAGCGCCATCAGGCCATAGACCAGGCCGGTGAGGATGCCGCCGACCGCGACATTGAGGATGAGATCGAAGGGCGGCACCGTGCGGTCCTAGCGGGCGTGATGCGGCGCGCGGCGGGCCATGCAAGGCGCGGCGGCGACACGGACCGACATGTACGTCACCACCGTTCGCGCATGATCTTACCCGCCGCCCCCCGGATGCGGATCAGCCGCGCTTGCTCCAGCCCGGCATCGGGAACACGATGTCCGCCTCGGCGGCGCTCTTGGGCAACACTACCGTCGGTGCGCCGTCGCAATTCTGCAAGGACACCGACGCGATGGTGTTGCATTGGCCCTTCTCGTCGAACTGAATGGGCCCGCCCACCATGACGCGGTTGTCGATCTTGGTCGTCCGCAATGCGTCGGCCAGCGCCTTGCCGTCGGTCGAGCCGGCGCGCTTGTGCGCGTCAGCGCAAACCATCAACGCCTCGAAGGTGAAGCCGATGTTGAAGATGTGACCGGGCAGCTTGTCGTTCGGATAGACCTTCTTGAATTCCTGGGTGATCAGCTTGGTGTTGTCGGCCTTCGGGTTGGCCCATGGCACGTTAGATATGATGTAGTCGCCGAACTTGCCCATCGTGTCGAGGAATTGCTGCTCGTACATGCCGGGGGCGCCGGGCGAGATGACGCCCATCGGCTCCCAGCGCTGCTTGACCATCTCGCGCACCAGGATGATGGCGTCGTTGAGGCGGGTGACCGTCATCAGGATGTCGGCGCCGGTCGCCTTGGCCTTGGCGACCTCGACGGACAGGTCCTTGGCGGCGGGATCATAGGCGATCGAACTCGACAAGCTGGAACGGCATGTTGACGCGCGGGAAGATCGCGTCGATGGCGCGCTTGTTGGCCTGCCCGAACGTGTCGTTGATGTGCATGAGCACGGCGGTCTTCGGCGTCGTGCCGGTGGCCGCAAATATCTCCTTGAACAGATTGAGGCCGTTGCTGACGATCTGCGGCGCCGTCTGGAAGTTGCGGAAGACGAACTTGTAGCCCTGCTCGGTAATCTGCGGCGCCGCCGCGATGTTGATGACGAAGGGGACGCCCTTCTGCTCCGCGACCTGGGCGATGGCGGCGGCCGCGCCGGAATCGAACGGACCCGACAGCATGTGGCAGCCGTCGGCGATGAGACGCTCGGCACGCGAGCGGGCAACGTCGACGTTGGTCTCGAAATCGGCCACCACGATCTCGATATTCTGCGTATAGCCGAGCTGCTTCAGCAGCGGCGGCGCGATATCGGCGCCGCGCTTGCACGACTGGCCGATGCCGGCCTGAACGCCCGAAAGCGGCAGCAGCACGCCGACCTTCAGGGCGCTGCCCTGGGCGCGCGCGATGTTGAACGGCGCCGTGCCGGCAAGGAGGCCGGTCGCGCCAAGGCCGGCCGTGAAGGCGCGGCGGCTGACGCGGCGGCGGCCCGCGCCGACAGAGCGAGTACGAGCATCGTGACCCATGCGTTCCTCCCGATTTTCGACGGAGGCTCTGGCGCTTGATGCGTGTGGGACGTCTGCTCGAGCCCCGCCATGAGCCTCGCTGTTGCGGCGACTGTCGCTTGGCGAATTGTTGTCGTCAACAACTAATTGCCCGCATCGTGGCCCCAGCCTGGCCAGCGCCATCTCGCGGTTCTCACCACGGCATCGCCCCTCCCCACCCTTGATGCAGGCGCATGGTCCCATTCGAAAAATCGCGCCCATTTTTTGGAATCATGCGTTAGTTGGATAGAGATGCCGTCGGGCCGCGATTGGCCAGAACCCGCCGCGACAGGCGGGCTGAAGGATGAAAGGCAACGATGCAAGCGCCGGCCGGTAACGTCATCGGGCAGCATCGCGAGCTTTCCACGCTCGCGATCGTCTCGTCGGCGCATTTCGTCAGTCACTATCACATCCTGGTGCTGGTGGCGCTCTTGCCGTTCCTGCGCGCGGCACTCGACGTGGACTATGTGGCGCTCGGCGTGGCGCTCACCATCTTCAATGTCGTGTCGGGGTTCTCGCAAGCCCCCATGGGATTCGTGGCCGACCGCGTCGGACCGAGGCGCCTCCTTGTTGCGGGACTGTGCCTCGGCGGGCTGGCGTTCGCGTCGCTTGCGGTATTCCTGTCGTACTCTTGGCTGCTCGCCGTCGCCGCGCTCGCCGGCCTTGCCAACAGCGTCTACCACCCGTGCGACTACGCCATCCTCACGTCGTCCATGAAGTCCGGCGCGGATCGGCAAAGCCTTCTCGATCCACACCTTTGCGGGCTTCATGGGCGGGGCTGTGGCGCCCACGACGCTGTTTGCCATCGCGTCGCAGTTCGGCCTCCCGGCGGCCTTCCTGACGGCGGGAATGGTCGCCGCGGCAGCGGCGCTCGCGGTGTGCTGGCCGACGGCCGTGGCGACACCGCGCCACGTCTCCGCAGCCCGGCAGACATCGGTCGGCTCGCCGCGCGACATCCTCACTCCCGCGGTCTTGGCGCTCACGGCGTTCTTCGCGCTGATCAGCCTATCCACGGGGCCGCTGCAGACCTTTTCGGTCGTCGCCTTCGTGAGCGCCTACGGCATCTCGCTCACCACCGCCAACCTGGCGCTGACGGCCTTCCTGACCGGCACGGCCGTCGGCGTGCTGGCGGGCGGCGTGTTGGCCGACCGCACCCGCCGGCACGGCGAGGTGGCGGCAAGCGCATATGCGCTCGCCGGCATCGTCGTGCTGCTCATCGCGGCGCTGAACTGGGGCGGGGTCGCGCTCATTGCGCTGATGGGCGCCGCCGGCTTCCTGTCGGGAATCATCGCGCCGTCGCGCGACATGCTGGTCAGGGCGGCGGCACCACCCGGCGCGGAGGGCCGCGTCTTCGGCATCGTGTCGACGGGCTTCAATATCGGGGGCGCCATCGGGCCGATCATCTTCGGCTGGATCATGGACCGCGGCGAACCCCGCTGGATCTTCGCGGCCAGCGTCTTCTTCTTCGCGCTCGCCGTCATCCTCATCCTCGTCGAGCGGCCGCGGCGGCGCCCGGCCGTGCGGCAGCCCGACGCCGCCGAGTGAACCTACCCGACGATCTCCCTGTCCCTTCAGCCGCAACGACCGAGCCGCATGCAAAGCGAACCCTTCTTCCGGCGGGACGCCGATCGCTTCGTCCCGACCGCGGCATGCCGCGGTCCATGGAATCCCAAGTCGCTGCACGGGCGCGTCGTCATCGGCCTCCTGGCGGCGGAGATCGAACGGCGCCACGGGGCGGCCGATCTCGTTCCGGCGCGCCTGACGGTCGACATGTACCGCCTGCCGGATTTCTCGCCCGTCGAGGTCACGACGCGCCTGGTGCGCGACGGCCGGCGCATCAAGGTTGTCGACGCCGAGTTCATGAGCGGCGGCGTCAGCCAGGGGCGCGCCACCTGCCAATTGCTGCTGCGCACCGCCGCACCTGACGGAATGGTATGGCGGCCGCCCGACTGGAACGTGCCGCGCCCTGAGGACATCGCGCCGCCCCAGGACCGCGGCATGGCGCTGGGCGGCATGTGGGAAACGCGGCCCATCAGTGGCCGCATGGGTTCGCTCGGCGAGAGGCGCATCTGGATGCGCGAGGTCAGGGAGCTGTTCGAGGGAGCGCCGCTGACGCCCTTCGTGCGCGCCGCGCTCGCCGGCGATTTCGCCAGTCCTTTCGCCAATGCGGGCGACAAGGGCCTCTTCTACATCAACAGCGACGTGACGCTCTACCTGCACCGGATGACGCGTGGAGAGTGGATCGGCCTCGACGTGGTGAACCACCAGGCAAGCGAGGGCGTCGCCATCGGCGCGTGCACGCTCTACGACGTCGATGGGGCGATCGGTACCTCGTCGGTGGCCGCGTTGGTGCAGAAGCGCTGAGCCTCCGAGCGCCGCGCAGGCTTCTCGGGTTTACATGATGTCAGGGCTTGGCTTGCGCGAGGGATTGCGCCAGCAGCTCCAGCCCCGCCTTGGCGAAGGCGCGCATGTTGGCGACGCGATCGTCGCGGCCGGTCTCGAGCGTCGTCACGCGCTCGACGCCGCCGGCGACCGCAAGGCAGGTGTGACCGGGCTTGTCGCCGTAGCGGTTGCCGGTCGGCCCCGAGGCGCCGGTCTCGCCAATGCCCCAGTCGGTCTTCAGCCGCTCGCGCACGGTGCGGGCGCACAGGAGCGCGTAGGGCTCGCTCGAAGAGCGCATGCCGCGCGGCACCGCCGCGTCAGGGATGCCGATCAGCATGTCCCGGGCGACGCGGGTGTAGACGACGGCCCCGCCGAGAAAGTAGGCGGAAGCGCCCGGCACGGCGAGCAGGGCGGCCGAGATCAGGCCGCCGGTGGAGGATTCCGAAACGGCGATGGTCTGGCGCCGCTCCTTGAGGATGGCGGCGATCTGGTGGGCGAGAGGCAGCAGGTCCTGCACGGCGACGGTCTCCGCTTCTTGGCGCAGAGCTTCATCGGACGGCGCGGCCGGTTACGCAAGAGGCCGGCGCCCGCCTGTTCCAGCGGCCCGGCGACGACTTTTGCGTTATGGTGAGGCATGGCGCCACCGCGCTCCCGCTTTGTCGGAATACTCACCTGGGCTCGCGCCGAAATCGGCGCCCTCGCCGTCGTGCTGATCGCCGCGCTCGCCCTACTCGGCTTCGGCATCCTGGCGGCCACGGTGACGGGCGGCGGGGCCGGCGGCTTCGACAAAGCCGTCCTCTTGGCGCTCAGAAGCACCGATGATCTGTCGGATCCGATCGGACCCCGCTGGCTCGAACGAGCCGTCGGCGATGTGACCAGCCTCGGCAGCTTCGCGGTGCTGGGTCTCATCACAATCGGCGCCGCGGGCTATCTCGTGGCGGACGGCAAGCGCCACGCCGCCATCTTCGTGCTCGTGGCGATCGGCGGCGGGACGGCGCTGAGCAGCGCCATGAAGCTGCTGTTCGAACGCCCGCGTCCCGATGTCGTGGCGCATCTGGTTCCGGTCCAGACGCTGAGCTTTCCGAGCGGCCACGCCATGCTGTCGGCCGTCACCTTCCTGACGCTCGGCGCCATCCTGATGCGGGTGCAGCCGCGACGGCGCATGAAGGCTTATATCCTGGCCGCGGCGATCACGCTGACGCTGCTGGTCGGGCTGAGCCGCATCTATCTCGGCGTCCACTGGCCGACCGACGTGCTGGCCGGATGGTGCCTCGGCGCCGCCTGGGCGATGGCGTGCTGGCTTGTCGCCGCGTGGTTGCAGGCGCGCCAGCAAGTGGAACGGGACGCCGGCTGAGCCGCTCAGTGCGGCGATTCCGAAATTCGCCTCATACTCATGGAGGCCAGGCAATGGAAACTTGGCGAATTTCGAAATCATAAGCCGCACTAGAAGGATTGATGCTAGTGCGCTTTTTGAATTTGAAGTTCGCTCGGAAAGCGATCCAATCCTCTGGCGAACTTCAAATTCGGCGCACTAGTACGGCAGGCCGACATAGTTCTCGGCCAGCACCGTCTGGGCGGCGCGCGAGCGCAGCAGCAGGTCGAGCTCGGCGCGTTGCATCTTCTGGTCGAAGCCCCCCGCCTCCGGAAAACGATGCAGCGTCGAGGTCATCCACCAGGAGAAGCGCTCGGCCTGCCAGACGCGCGCCAGGGCGCGGCCCGAATAGGCGTCGAGACCGGCGCGCGATTTCTCCTCATAGAATTCGCTGAGCGCCCGCCACAGATGGTAGACGTCGCTGGCCGCGAGATTGAGGCCCTTGGCGCCGGTGGGCGGGACGATGTGGGCCGCATCACCGGCGAGGAACAGACGGCCGAAGCGCATCGGCTCGGCTACGAAGCTGCGCAACGGCACGATGCTCTTCTCGATCGACGGTCCCGTGGCGATGCGCGCCGCAGCCTCAGGGTCGATGCGACGTTTCAGCTCCGCCCAGAACTTGTCGTCCGGCCAGTCCTCGACGCTGTCCTCCAGCCGGCACTGGACGTAGAGGCGGCTGCGGGTCGACGAGCGCATGGAACAGAGCGCAAAGCCGCGTTCGTGGCTCGCATAGATCAGCTCGGGTGAGACGGGCGGCCTGTCGACCAGGATGCCGAGCCAACCGAACGGATAGACGCGTTCGTAAGTCGTGACCGCGGCTGCCGGGAGCGACGGCCGGCTGACGCCGTGCGAGCCGTCGCAGCCGGCGATGAAGTCGCAGGCAATCTCGGACACCTGGCCGTCCTTGATGTAGCGCACGCGCGGCCGGTCGCCGTCGAAGTCGTGCAGGCTCACGTCCTCCACCTCGTAGAGGGTGCGACCCTGGGCGGCGGCCCGCGCCTCCATGAGGTCGCGGGTGATCTCCGTCTGACCATAGATGGTCACCGACTTGCCGACGAGCGCACGGAAATCGATGCGGTGGCGCTCACCCCCGAAGGCGATCTCGATGCCGTCATGGACGAGGCCCTCGCGATGGAGGCGGGCCCCGACCCCGACCGTGTCGAGGAGATCGACGAGGCCCTGCTCGATGACGCCGGCACGGACGCGGCCGAGGACATATTCGCCGTTGCGCCGTTCCAGGATGACGTTGTCGATGCCGTCGCGATGCAGAAGCTGTCCCAGAAGCAGGCCGGCCGGCCCGGCGCCGATGATGGCGACCTGCGTCCGCATGAGAGTTCCTCTCGTGGCGCGCCTCGGGCGGCGCTTGGGGCCAGACTATGCGCCAGTGGCGCCGGCCGGCGATGGACGGGGGAGGCAAGAGCTTGGACAAAGCCAGATTGGCGGCCAAGGGCGGCGAAGTCAACATAGCGCGCGGCCGCGCCGTGACGGCAGCGCGCTTGCTGCAAGCCGAGGAATCCGCGAAAAATTCAAACGCGTTCAGCGACCACAGGCGAAGGATGGCCATGGCGACCGCGCCCCCTGCCTTTGCGGCTCCATTCGCCGAGGACGACGTTGTCATGGCGCGCCGCCTCATCGGCGCGGCGCCATTGCCGCCGGCAGCCGAGACGGCGGTGGACGAGATCGGCCGCGGGCTGGTTGCCGCCATCCGCGACCGGGGCGGGCTCGGCGACGTCGAGGCGATCCTGCACGAATACGCCCTGTCGACCAAGGAGGGCCTCGCTCTGATGGTGCTGGCCGAGGCGCTGCTGCGCGTCCCCGACGCGGCGACGGCCGACCGGCTCATCGAGGACAAGCTCGGCCTTACGGAATTCATCCACCACCAGACGCGCTCGGACGCGCTCTTCGCCACGGCGTCCGCCTGGGCGCTCGGACTTGCGGCACGCATCATCCAGGCGGGGGAAACGCCGGAAGGCATATTGGGGCCGGTGGCGCGGCGCATCGGTCTGCCGGCGCTGCGCGCGGCCACGCGCGAAGCCATGCGGGTCATCGGCAATCACTTC
Organism: uncultured Alphaproteobacteria bacterium; assembly: GCA_963812775.1. Lineage (GTDB taxonomy): Bacteria > Pseudomonadota > Alphaproteobacteria > Rhizobiales > Beijerinckiaceae > CAWEWH01. The sequence continues at coordinate 683,732 of CAWEWH010000005.1, read as the reverse complement.
GTGTTCGGCCAGACCATCGAGGCGGCGCTGGAGCGGGCCGCAGAGACGCCGCGCTATCGCTATTCGTTCGACATGCTGGGCGAGGGCGCGCGCACCGCCGCCGACGCGGCCCGCTACCTCGAGGCCTATCGGGGCGCCATTGCGGCCATCGGCAGCGCGGCCGGCGCCGCGCCATTGCCCGATCGACCGGGCATCTCGGTGAAGCTCTCGGCGCTGCATCCGCGCTACGAGGCCGTGAGCCGCGAACGGGTGCTGCGGGAGCTCGTGCCGCCGCTTCTCGATCTGGCGCGGGCCGCCAAATCGCACGGGCTCAATTTCACCGTCGATGCCGAGGAAGCCGACCGGCTCGAATTGTCGCTTGCGGTGATCGGCATCGTCTTCGCCGACCCGTCGCTTGCCGGTTGGGATGGGTTCGGCCTCGCGGTTCAGGCCTATCAGAAGCGTGCGGAAGCCGTCGTCGACTGGAGCATCGCGCTGGCCGAGGGGTTGAGCCGGCGCATGATGGTGCGCCTGGTCAAGGGCGCCTATTGGGACACCGAGATCAAGCGCGCCCAGGAGCGCGGCCTTCCCGACTATCCGGTGTTCACCCGCAAGGCGATGACCGATCTCAACTACATCGCCTGCGCCAAGAAGCTTCTCGCGGCGCGACCGCGTCTCTTCCCGCAATTCGCCACCCACAATGCACTGACGGTGGCCACGATCCTGCCGCTGGCGAGCGGCGGCGGCTTCGAGTTCCAGCGCCTGCACGGCATGGGCGAGGCCCTCTACGCCGATCTGCTCGAGCGGCGGCCCGACCTCGCCTGTCGCATCTATGCGCCGGTCGGCTCGCATCGCGATCTCCTCGCCTATCTGGTGCGCCGGCTCCTCGAGAACGGCGCCAATTCGTCCTTCGTGGCGGCGGCGGCAGACGATTCGATACCCGTGGAGACAATGCTGCGCCGCCCCGCCGCCATCATCGGCAAGCCCGAGGCGGCCCGGCATCGCGGCGTGCCCATCCCACGCGATCTCTTTCAGCCAGCGCGCGTCAATTCCCGGGGCGTCGAATTCGGGCATCGTCAATCGCTCGTGGACTTACTCGACGAGGCGCGCCGCGGCGCGCCGGAGCGGCCGACCGCCGTGCCGCTCGTCGGCGGCACGGCGCACAAGGGTGATGCGCGGCACATCATCAGCCCCATCGACGGCTCGACCATCGTCGGCAGTGTGACCGAAGCCGGCCGCCAGACCGCCGATGCCGCCATGCGGGCAGCGACGGCGGCGTTTCCGGCCTGGAGCGAGAGGTCGCCGGCGGCGCGCGCCGCCGCGCTCGTGCGCGCCGCAGATCTCCTGGAGGGCCGGCGCGGGCATTTCATCTCGCTGTTGCAGAACGAGGGCGGCAAGACCCTCGACGACGCGCTTGGCGAAGTGCGCGAGGCCGCCGACTTCTGCCGCTACTACGCGGCCGAAGGCGTGCGTCTCTTCGGCGAGGCGCGGCCACTGCCGGGCCCAACGGGCGAGGCGAACGCGCTGAGCCTGCGCGGACGCGGCGTCTTCGTGGCCATCTCGCCGTGGAATTTCCCGCTGGCGATCTTCACCGGTCAGGTCGCGGCGGCCCTCATGGCCGGCAACGCCGTCGTCGCAAAGCCCGCCGAGCAGACGCCGCTCGTGGCGGCCGCTGCGGTGCGGCTTCTGCACGAGGCGGGAATCGTCGCCGCGGCCCTGGCGCTCGTGCCGGGCGACGGCAGCGTCGGGGCGACCCTCGTCGAGCACCCGGCGGTTGGCGGCATCGTGTTCACGGGATCGACCGAGGTGGCGCGATCGATCAACCGCGCGCTGGCGGGCAAAGACGGGCCGATCGTCCCGCTCATCGCCGAAACGGGCGGCATCAACGTCATGATCGCTGACGCCACGGCGCTGCCCGAGCAGGTCACCGACGACGTGATGACATCGTCGTTCCGGTCGGCCGGCCAACGCTGCTCGGCGCTACGGCTCCTGTGCGTGCAGGAGGACGTGGCCGACACCATCATCACGATGGTGACGGGAGCGGCGCGCGAGCTCAAGGTCGGCGATCCGCGCGATCCGGCAACGCATGTCGGGCCGGTCATCGACAAGGGCGCCTGGCAGCGCCTCACCTCATACATCGAAGCGCGCGGCAGGTCGGCGCGCCTGCACCACGGCGGCCGGGTGCCCGCGACGGGCTACTATGTCGCGCCGCATGTGATCGAGCTCGAGAGTGCCGCGGCGCTCACCGAAGAGGTCTTCGGTCCCATCCTGCACATCGTGCGCTATCGCGCCGCCGACCTCGACGCTCTGCTCGATCAAATCGACAGCACGGGCTATGGCCTCACCCTCGGCATCCATTCGCGCATTGACGCCACGGTTGACCGCATCATTGGCCGCATGGCCACCGGCAACGTCTACGTCAACCGCAGCATGATCGGCGCGGTCGTCGGCTCGCAGCCGTTCGGCGGTCATGGCCTTTCCGGCACCGGCCCAAAGGCGGGCGGCCCGCATTACCTGCCGCGTTTCGCCATCGAGCAGACCGTGACGGTGAATACCGCGGCAGCCGGGGGCAATGCCGGCCTGTTCACCGTCGCCGAGTAGCGCTTGCCCGGCGGACGTCAAGCTTCGCCGGTCTCGCTCGGAAAGACGTGCGCCTTGAGCGGGTCGAGTCTGACGCGAAGGCTCTCGCCCGCGGCAGGCGCAAGCTCGCTCGCCACCCGCGAGCGAAGCCGCAATGGCCCCGCGCTGCCGGCGTCGAGCGCGAGATCGAGGGCGGTCAGCGCGCCGAGGTGCCGGGCCGAGACGACGCGAGCCGGCACGCTTCCGACCGCGCCGTTCGGCGACGGCAGCAGGCCCTCCGGGCGGATGAGGATGCTGACGCGCTCGCCTTCCTGCACGGCGGGAACGAGAAGCGGCCCGAACGGCGTCGGCACGACGCCGCCCGAGACGCGCCCGGCAAGCTCGCTGACCTCGCCGAGGAAGCGCGCCACGAAGGCATTGGTGGGGCGCTGGTAGAGATCGGCCGGCGGTCCGACCTGCACCAGCCGGCCGCCTTGCATCAAGGCGATGCGATCGGCCATGACCATGGCCTCCTCGGCATCGTGCGTGACGAGAACGGCCGGGATGCCGCGCGACTTCAGCAGGGCGAGCGTATCGGCCTGCATCTGGCTGCGGAAGCGCGCGTCAAGACTGGAGAACGGTTCGTCGAGCAGCATCAGCGCCGGCTGCGCGGCGAGCGAGCGGGCGAGCGCGACGCGCTGCTGCTGGCCGCCGGACAGGACATGCGGATAGGCATCGGCACGGCCCTTGAGGCCGACCTTGTCGAGGAACTCGAGGGCCAGTTCGCGCCGCCGCTGTCGCGACAGCGCGGTAAGCCCGAAGGCGACGTTCTCGAGCGCCGACAGATGCGGGAACAGCGCCAGATCCTGGAACACCATGCCGATGCCGCGCTGCTCGGCGGGAAGGTGCGTGGTCGGGGCCGCCACGACCCGGCCGCCGATGCTCACCGAGCCCGACTGCAGCCGCTCGAGACCCGCAATGAGGCGCAGGATCGTGGTCTTGCCGCAGCCAGACGGCCCGAGCAGGCTGAGAATCTCACCGGCCTCGACGATGAACGACACGCGCTCGACCACCGGGGCGCCGTCATAGGCGTGGTCGAGATCATCAACAGCAAGACGGATGTCGCTGCCGCTCATCGCCCTCTCATGGCCTCCTCATGGCCCCCTCATGGCGCCGCCACCACGGCGAGCTCTGCCGGAACGGCGGCGGAGCGCTGCGGGGCGCGGCTGACCTTCGCCAGGAACACGACGGGAATGAGCCCGAACAGCACGATGAGCAGTGCGGCGACGGCGCCGTCCTCATAGGTGCCGCGCGAGGCCTCGGCATAGAGGTGCGTGGCGAGGGTCTCGAAGTTCAGCGGCCGCAGCAGCAATGTCGCCGGCAGCTCCTTCATGCAGTCGACGAAGACGAGAAGTGCCGCCGCCATCAGCGCCGGCCGCACCAGCGGGAGGTGGATGCGGCCGACGATCCTGCGCGTCCCGCCGCCGAGAAGGCGCGCCGCCTCGTCGACGGACGGCGGCACGCGCGACAGGCCGGCGTCGATGCCGCCGGCCGCAATGGCCAGGAAGCGGGCCACGTAGGCGTAGACCACGGCCACGCCGGAGCCGGACAGCAAGAGCCCGGTCGGCATGCCGGCAAGGGAGCGCATCAGCGCATCGACGGCGTTGTCGATGGTGGCGAGCGGCGTCAGCAGGCCAACGGCGAGCACCGTGCCGGGCACCGCGTAGCCGAGGCTCGCGGCGCCTGCAAAAAATCGCGACAGCGGACCGCGCGCCAGGCGCATCGCATAGGCGAGACAAAGGCCAAGCGCGACGGTCACGAAGGTCGCGACAAGGGCGACAGCGAGCGTGTTCGAGGTCGCGGCCACGATCGCACCGGACAGTCCCGCGAAATCGAGCCGCCTGACAGTGGCTGAGACGAGATAACCGACCGGCAGCGCAAAGCCGAACACGATGGGTGCGAGGCCGACGGCGAGGGCGAGCGCAGCGCGCGTGCCGGCGAGCGGCTGCGGCGACATGCGCCGCGTGTGCCGCGCGGCGGCCGCGTAACGCTGATGACGGCGCGCCCGGCGCTCGAGCAGGACCAGCGCGCCGACGATGGCGAGCATCATGAGCGCGATCTGCGCGGCGCCGGGAAGGCTCGAGCGGTTGATCCACGTCGCGTAGATCGACACCGTGAGCGTGCGCACGCCGAGGAATTCGGCGGCGCCGATGTCGTTGAGCGCTTCCATCAGCGCCAGGCTGGCGCCGACCGCGATGGCGGGTCGCGCCAGCGGCAGCGCGACCCTGAGGAACACGTGGCGGCCGTCGGCGCCGAGCCCGCGGGCGGCATCGACGAGGCCCGCCGCCTGCATCAGGAACATGGCCCGCGTCGAGAGATAGACGTACGGGTAGAGCACGAAGCCGAGAAGCAGCGTGCAGCCGGCAAGCGAGCGTATGTCGGGAAGCGACAAGGCCGCGCGGGTCGTCGATGCCGAGGAGGGCGCGAATGGCGCCCTGGATCGGCCCGATCGGATGCAGAAGATCGAGATAGGCGAAGGCCACGACGTAGGTCGGCACGGCGAGCGGCAGCAGCAGCGCCCAGTCGAGGAGCTTGGAGCCCGGAAACGCATAAGCCGTCACCAGCCAGGCCGCGCCGGCCCCGATCACGATGACGATGACGCCGACGCCGACGAGCAACGCCGCCGTTGTCAGCATGGCGTGCGGCAGCACATAGCGGACAAGATGCGGCCAGAGATCGCCGGAGCCCTTGGCGGCGATGAGCACAAGGCGCGCCGACGGGCGCGAGCACGAGGAGCGCGATGACGCCCGAGGCGACGAGCCAGCCCTTCGCGTCGCTTCGTCGCCAGGCGTCTCGCGGAGAGATGGCCGCGGGGGGCCGGATGCGCCCGCGACCGGCCTCGCTCAATTGTCGAAGCCGACCTTGTCGGCCAGCGCGCTCGCCTGCTTGCGGTGCTTGGCAATATCGACGAGAGCCACGGGATCGACGCTGAGCGGCCCGAGCGCGTCGATGATCGGGCTCGTCTTGACGCCGTTCTTCACCGGATACTCGAAGTTCGCCTCGGCATAGAGCTTCTGGCCTTCGTCGGACGCCAGGAACTCCATGAGCTTCAACGCGCTCTCCCGGTTCGGCGCATTCTTGGCGATCGCCGCGCCGCTGATGTTCACGTGCGTGCCGCCGTTGGCGAATTTCGGCAGAATGACATCCACCGCCTCGCCCCATTTCTTCTGGTCGGGACCGCCCGCGCCGCTGCGCATCAGACCGACATAGTATGAATTGCCGATGCCGATGTCGCAGACGCCGCCGAGAATATCGCGCGCCACTTCACGGTCGCCGCCGGTGGGCTTGCGAGCCAGGTTGGCCTTGACGGCGCGCAGCCATTCCTCGGCCTTTGCCTCGCCATGCTTGGCGATCATCGCGGCGATCAGCGCCGTGTTGTAGGGATGCTGGCCGGAACGGATGCAGATCTTGCCCTTCCACTTCGGATCGGCCAGATCCTCGTAGGCGATGGCCGTGAGCTTGTGCGCCTTGGCCGCATAGACGAGACGGCCACGCAATGACAGGGCAAACCAGCGCCCCTCCGGATCGCGAAGATTGGCCGGCACGGCGGCGTCGAGGGCCGCCGACTTGATGGGCTGCGTCAGGCCCTTGTCGGCAAGATCGACGAGATTACCCACATCGACGGTCATCAGGATGTCGGCGGGAGAATTGGCCCCTTCGGCGGCGACGCGCTCGGCCAAGCCGTCCTTGAGGAAGATGGTGTTGGTCCTGATGCCGGTCTTCTCGGTGAAGGCGTCGAGCATCGGCTTGATCAGGCCGGGCTCGCGGATGGTGTAGAGATTCACCTCAGCGGCGACGGCCGGCGCTGCAAGTATAGAGGCCGCAATGCCGAGGATGAGCGAAGTTGAGACGCGTACAGACTTCATTGTCTTGGCCCCACGAGCTTTGAATTGGAATAATTCCAGTGTGGAATTCTTTATCGTCGCTGTAATGCCGCAGCGTTCTTCTCAAGGCAAGGGAGCGCACGGCGCCCTCTGGCGCGAGCGACGGCAGCGCGATCAAAATGCAGAGAGCTTCGCGCGCGTGAGCGCGTCAGAACGTCGAGATTGGCGACGGTCAGCGCGTTGGTCTGAATGAAATCGCGACGCGGCTCGACCTCGTCGCCCATCAGCTTCACGAAAATGTCGTGCGCTTCGTCGACTTCCTTGATGCGGACCTGCAACAAGGAGCGGACGTTGCGATCGAGCGTCGTCTCCCAGAGCTGCTCCGGATTCATCTCGCCGAGGCCCTTGTAGCGCTGCAGCTGTCCAATACTCTTGCGGCCGATGCCGGTGACGGCCTCGAACAGCCCAACCGGCCCGCTGATGGCGACGGTCTCGCCGCGGCGATTGAGCACCGCCGGCCGCGTATAGGTCGCCTGCAGGCTGGCGGCCAACTCGTGGAGCTTGCGCGCTTCCGAGGAGGCGAGCAGCGCCGCATCGAGGGCGGCCACCTGCTTGACGCCGCGCACCATGCGCGTGAACACGAAGCCGCCGCCTTCGGGCCGGCCTTCCCAGCCGCGTTCGGTCTCCTCGGCCGCAACATCAAGACGGCGCGCAATGTCGGTCGCGGCCTCCTGGGCCTTCGCCGCGTCGCTCGCCAGTTCCGGGTGCAGGGCGCCCTCAATGGCCGCCTGCTCGACGACGGCGCGGTCGTAGCGCGTGTGCAACTGCGACAGCACGTGACGAACCACGCGCGTCTCTTCAACGAGCGTGCGCAGATCCTGGCCCGCCCGCTCCTCGCCGTCGTCGAGCCTCAGAGTCGCGCCATCGAGGCCAACGTCGATGAGGTAATTCTCAAGGGCGCGCTCGTCCTTGAGATATTGCTGCGACTTGCCCTTGGTCACCTTGTAGAGCGGCGGCTGCGCAATGAAGAGATGGCCGCGCTCGATGATTTCGCGCATCTGCCGGAAGAAGAAGGTCAAGAGCAGCGTGCGGATGTGGGAGCCGTCCACGTCCGCGTCCGTCATGATGATGATCTTGTGATAGCGCAGCTTGTCGGCATTGAACTCCTCGGTGCCGATGCCGGTGCCAAGCGCAGTGATCAGCGTGCCGATCTCCTGTGACGACAGCATCTTGTCGAAGCGCGCCCGCTCGACATTGAGGATCTTGCCGCGCAGCGGCAGCACCGCCTGATACTCGCGCGCCCGCCCCTGCTTGGCGGAGCCGCCGGCCGAGTCGCCCTCGACGATGAACAATTCCGATTTGGCCGGATCGCGCTCCTGGCAGTCGGCGAGCTTGCCGGGCAGCGATGCCATGTCGAGGGGGCCCTTGCGGCGCGTCAGCTCGCGCGCCTTGCGGGCGGCCTCGCGCGCCGCAGCCGCCTCGACAACCTTGCCGACGATGGACTTGGCGTCCGACGGATTCTCCTCGAGCCATGCGGCCAGCGCCTCGTTGAGCACGCCTTCGACCACCGGGCGCACTTCCGAAGAGACCAGCTTGTCCTTCGTCTGCGAGGAGAATTTGGGATCCGGCACCTTGACGGACAGCACCGCGGTCAAGCCTTCGCGGCAATCGTCGCCGGTGAGCGACACCTTTTCCTTCTTGGTCAAGCCGGAGGAGTCGGCGTAGCTGGTGACCTGCCGGGTCAACGCGCCGCGAAAGCCGGCGAGATGCGTGCCGCCGTCGCGCTGCGGAATGTTGTTGGTGAAGCAGAGCACGTTCTCGTAGTAACTGTCGTTCCACCACAGCGCCGCTTCCACGCCGATACCGTCGCGCTCGCTGCGTATGACGACGGGCTTGGAGATGAGGGCCGTCTTGGCGCGATCGAGATAACGCACGAAGGCCTCGATGCCGCCATCGTACTTCATCTCCTCGATCTTGCGCTCGGCGTGACGATTGTCGGTGAGCACGATGCGCACGCCGGAATTGAGGAAGGCGAGTTCACGCAGGCGGTGCTCCAAGGTGGCGTCGTCGAACTCGACCATGGTGAAGGTGCGAGGCGAGGGCAGGAACGTCACCTCGGTGCCGCGCTTGCCGCCGGAATCGCCGACCGCCGCCAGCGGCGCCACCGCGTCGCCGTTGTGAAACTCGATGAAGTGCTCCTGACCGTCGCGCCAGATGCGCAGCTTCAGCCACGCCGACAGCGCGTTCACCACGGAGACGCCGACCCCGTGCAGGCCGCCCGCGACCTTGTAGGAGTTCTGATCGAATTTCCCGCCAGCATGCAGCTGGGTCATGATGACCTCGGCGGCCGACACGCCCTCCGTCTCGTGAATGCCGGTCGGAATGCCGCGGCCGTTGTCGGCAACGGTCACCGAGCCGTCCGCATTGAGCGTGACGCTCACCTCGTCGGCGTGGCCTCCCAGCGCCTCGTCGATGGCGTTGTCGACGACCTCGTAGACCATGTGGTGCAGCCCCGAGCCGTCGTCGGTGTCGCCGATATACATGCCAGGGCGCTTGCGCACCGCATCGAGGCCCTTGAGGACCTTGATGGCGTCGGCGCCGTAGCTCTCCGGATCGACTTTGCGGGCGGGCTCGGCCATCTCGGGGGGAATCTCCTCGTCACTCATTGCTTCGATCACGTTCCCAAGCCGCTGACGCGCTGCACCATAGCCCGCCAGGACCGGTCTTGGCACGGCGCGCTTTGACTTGTAGTCACGGCGCGCTGTCAGCTTCCGGCATGGGAAAACCAGCCCTTCGGGAAGGTCGCTCGACGCCCCGAATCAAGCGGTCTTTCCACCCTTAATGTAATGGTTCTCAATCAAAATTTCGACTCGCGCGCGTACGCGCGCGAGGAGATATTCATCGGCCAAGGCCTGTAAAATTAACGTTCCAAACGCCGCCGCTGGCGCCGGCGCCCCCCGCTAGTCCGAAGGGGCGATCCTGCCCGGCGTGACCGCGAATCTCTGGGCCGCCCCGGGCAGATCCGCAAACAAGGCCGCGTCGGCGCCCGTCATCCAGACCTGGCCGCCGAGGGCCCCCAACGCCTCGAAGAGGGCGGCACGGCGGCGGGGATCAAGATGCGCGGCGATCTCGTCCAGCAGCACGAAGGGGGCGATGCCGCTCATGGCGGCGACGAGGCGGGCATGCGCCAAGACGAGGCCGATGAGCAGTGCCTTCTGCTCGCCGGTCGAGCAGCGCGCCGCCTCCATGTCCTTGGGACCGTGGCGGACGATGAGATCGGCGGTCTGGGGTCCGGCCAGCGCCCGGCCGGCGGCCTGGTCGCGAGCGCGGCCGTCGCGCAGCAGCGCCCGGAAATGATCCTCGACGTCGAGGGCCGCCAAGGTGCCGACAAGCTCCTCGATCTCGCCGGCGAGCCGCAGGCTCGCCCAGGGGAACGGCGAGTCGCCGTCGCGCGCCGCCGACGCCAGGGCCGCCAGGCGGTCGACGGTCTCCCGCCGAGCCGCCGCAACCGCGACGCCGAGCTCGGCCACCTCGCGTTCCACCGCGTCGAGCCAGGCGCGGTCGGGGGACGGCTCCTCGAGGAGGCGGTTGCGGGCTCTCAGCGCCCGCTCGAAGGCATTAACCCGCCCGCCGTGGCTCGCGTCGACGGCGAGCACCAGCCGGTCGAGGTAACGGCGCCGATCGCCGGCGGGACCGGCGAAGAGGCCGTCGAGGGACGGCGTCAGCCAGACGACTCGCACATGATCGGCGAAGGCGGCTGGCGACGGCACGGTCTCCTGATCGATGCGGCATTTGCGGCTCCCGGTCTCGCCGAACGCGGCCGCGTCGATGCCGGTGCCGAGATGCGTCTCGCCGGCGCTCTCGTCGAGCACCAGGGAGGCCGCGAAGCCGCCGCCACCGCCGATGCGCGCCATGTCGGCGAACTCGGCGCGACGCAGCCCGCGGCCCGGCGTGAACAGCGATATGGCTTCGAGCACGTTGGTCTTGCCGGCCCCGTTCTCGCCGGCGAGTGCGACAAGCGGCGCGGCGACCGCAAGATCGAGCGCCGCGTAGGAGCGGAAGTCCGCGAGGATGAGCCGCACGATGCGAGGCGCGGCCGCGGCGGTCAGCTCGGAGCGGGCGAGGTCAAGGTCGACCGACATGGCGCACACTTGCGCTTTGCCGCCGCGCAACGCAATCGCAGGCGGCCGTCGGGCATGGCGTCATCGCTCGGCGCCGCGTGCTTCACACACGCATCGGCATCAGGACATAGAGCGCGGCGGCGCCGTCGCGGTCCTGGATGAGGGTCGGCGAGCCCGGATCGGCAAGCTTGAAGAGCGCCGTGTCGCCGTCGAGCTGTGCGGCGATGTCGAGGAGGTAGCGGGCATTGAAGCCGATATCGATGGGCGCGGCCTCGTAGTCGACCTCGAGCTCCTCGGTGGCGCTGCCGGAGTCGGGATTGGTGACCGACAGCGTCAGCTTGCCGTCGGCGAGAGCCAGCTTCACGGCGCGGCCACGTTCCGAGGAAATGGTGGACACGCGATCCACCGCCGCCGCGAACACGTCACGATCGACCACGAGGTTCTTGTCGTTGCCGACCGGGATGACTCGCTGGTAGTCAGGGAACGTGCCATCGATGAGCTTCGAGGTGAGCACGACGGAGCCGACCTTGACGCGGATCTTGGCTGGCGACAACTCGATGGCGACGTCGTCGCTGATGCCCTCGAGCAACTTCTGAATCTCCGCGACGGCCTTGCGCGGCACGATGATGCCCGGCATGCCGACCGCCCCGGCAGGGGCCGGCATCTCGACGCGGGCCAAGCGATGGCCGTCCGTCGCGACCGCGCGTAGCACGGTGGCGCGATCGACCTCCAGCGTGTGCAGGTAGATGCCGTTGAGGTAGTAGCGCGTCTCCTCGGTCGAGATGGCGAACTGCGTCTTGTCGATGAGCCGCTTGAAATCGCCGGCCAGAAGGCTGAAGCGATGCGGCAGGTCGCCAGTCGCGAGGTCGGGAAAGTCACTTTCAGGCAGCGCCTGCAAGGTGAAGCGCGAGCGCCCGGCACGCAGCAGCATCTGTGCCGTGTCGCCGCCGGTCTCGAGGGAGACCTGGGCGCCGTCCGGCAGCTTGCGAACGATATCGTAGATGACGTGCGCCGGAACCGTGGTGGCGCCGTTGCCGTCCACGTCGGCCGCCACCGTTTCGGTGACCTCGAGGTCGAGATCGGTGGCCTTGAGGCCGAGCGAGCCGCTGCCGCCGCGCAAGAGCAGATTCGACAGGATGGGGATTGTGTTGCGGCGTTCGACGACACGATGCACGTGGCCGAGGGCCTTGAGCAGAGCTGCCCTTTCGACTGTGACCTTCATGGGCTGACCGGCGTGAGCGATGGCGCGGCGGGCGCCAACGATGAGGATGCGGCCGAGTAGCCCTCGACCGCCAGGGCAGGCACAATGCCGCCTCGAAATCGGCCGCGCAAGGGGCGGCCGCAGTCCTCAACAAGCAGCCGCCCAGGGGCTGCCGCACCGGGTCTCGTTTGGCGCATGATCCTGTCCGAAAACCGCGCACATTCCGGGATCGTGCGCTATTCCAGAAGCATGCGCTTCAAGAGCTCGACTTCCTCGCTCAGCGAGCGGTCCTCGCCGATGGCCTTTTCGATCTTGCGCACCGCGTGCAGCACGGTGGTGTGATCGCGCCCGCCAAAGCGCCGGCCGATCTCCGGCAGCGACCGCAGGGTCAGGACCTTGGAGAGATACATGGCGATCTGGCGCGGCTTGACCACGGTCGCGGTGCGGCGTTCCGACAAAATGTCGGACCGCGAGACATTGTAGCGGCTGGCCACCAGCTTCTGGATGTCCTCGATCTTGACCCGCTTGGGCTCGCGCGTCCGCACGAGATCGCGGATCGCCGCCTCCGCGGTCTCCACGGTGATGATGCTGCCAGTCAAGGTGGCATGCGCCAGAAGCCGGTTGATGGCGCCGTCGAGGTCGCGCCCGTTGGTGGCGATGACGGATGCCACATATTGCACGACGGCCGGGCTCACCTCGAAGCTCGGATGGGCCGCCTTCACGGCGGCGATGCGCGCCGCCAGGATCTTGGCCCGCAAGTCCTCGTCAATGGCGGCCATCTCGACCACCAGTCCGCCGGCGAGTCGTGAGCGCACTCGCTCGTCGAGAGCCTCGAGGTCCGAAGGCGGCCGGTCGGCGGCCACGACGATCTGGCGGCCGGCGTCCAAGAGCGCATTCACGGTATGGCCGAATTCCTGCTGGATGGATTTGCCCTGGATGAACTGGACGTCATCGATGACCAAAAGATCGATGCCGCGCAGCCGCTCCTTGAAAGCGAGCGCCGTCTGCGCCTTTAGGGCGGCGACGAAGCCATACATGAAGCGATCGGCCGTCAGGTAGATGACGCGGCGGCCGCGCCGCTGGATCTCGTGCGCTACCGCCTGCAGGAGGTGGGTCTTGCCGAGGCCGACGCCGGCATGGAGGTAAAGCGGGTTGTAGAGGTTGGCGCCATTCTCCTGCCCGGCGACGCGCTCGGCGGCGGCATGAGCGAGCCCGTTGCACCTGCCCACCACGAAGGTCCCGAAGGTCAGCCGTGTGTCGAGCGGATTGCCGGCAAGATCGCCCGTCTCGGTGCGCGCCGGGCGCCCGCCGTTGACGGCAATCACCCTCGCCCTGTCGGACGCCGGTTCGGCCTGAGGCGGACAGCGACCCACCTCCCCATTCATCTGGACCGTGTGCAGGCCCGGATCACGCGGCGCGGCGCTCCGCACCGACAGCGACAGGCGCAACACGTCCGGATACTCCGCCTTGAACAATTGCAGGACGCGGTCGGCGTAGTGGACCTCGATCCAGCTCTTGAGAAAGCGAGTCGGAACCGTCAGCCGCGCGACGCCCAAATATATGGTGTCGAGCTCGAGTCGGCCGAACCAGCTGGTGAACACGTCCTCGCCGAGCTCGGCGCGCAGCCGCCGCTTCACCCTGGCCCACGCCTCGCGGCGAGTCGCCTCCGCCGCCTCATCAATCGTCGATTGCAGTCCGCCTTGGTTTACATCCGGTGCGTCGCCGCCGTCGCCCTTGTACATGCCCTGCCCCCAGGAAGTGTGTGTTCATGGACTCCACAAAGATGGACTCGCACCGCTGCCAAAAAATCACTCCCGGCGGCCGAGGCCACCGTGAACAATCGCCTGTTGATTTTACTGTTGTGGCTTAATGGCACGCGCGGCGCGCGTCGTTCACGTGAGCGGTTCGCTAAACACCCGCCTCAAGTCGTGGGTACCAAAGTAATACTCGACACACTTCCCCAAAAATGACATGCACGCCTCCCGCTATCGAGGTGTTGGTGCTCGATCAGTTTCTGCTGAAAACCTTCAGGTCCGCCCCGAGGCAAGGAAACACTACCCCACATTCTGGCGCCTGCAACACGTGTTTTCGAATCACGTGCGAGTCGTGTCGCAGTGTGGCGCCAAAGCTTCAGCGCCCCACGCAGACAAATGCTTGGCATTGCTCGCATTCGTGGACGAGGCTCGGCAGGAGCCGGGGCCGCAGCCGGTGACGGGTCGATGACTTATCAATGACACCTTATCGGTGGATTTCGAGGTCCTCGTTCCGACCTTGCCGATAAGTTTCTGTTTTAGCGGCGATTTGGCTGGCAGGAAATCGAGGATAGCCACGCATCACCGGGCCAGGTTGTTGTCGCGAAGGTGTCGCAACGTCGCGCGGGGGGTTCAGAATCAAACGGGCTCGGCATCAAATGACACCGAGCCCGCCACATTGATTTTGACGAAGTCAATCAGCCGCTGAGGGCGCCGACCCGATGCGCGAGTTGGGAAATTTTCCGCGACGCCGACTTCTTGTGAAGCACGCTGTGTTGCGCCGCACGCATCAACTCCGGCTCAGCGGCCCGTAGCGCGGCAAGCGCGGTCTTCTTGTCGCCGGCCGCGAGGGCCTCCTCGACTTTGCGCACGGAGGTGCGCATGCGCGAGCGACGGTTCTTGTTGACCTCGGCGCGGCGCGCGATCTTTCGCGCCGCCTTCTTGGCCGATGTCGTATTGGCCATTGTGCTTTATCCTCGTCTGGCCGACAGCGCCCTAAGGCGGGATGATCGGCAGGCTGAAACGTTAAGGACGGCCGCAGCCGTCCGTGGGCGGCTATATAGAGGCCGTCGGCGGGAGCGTCAACGCAAGCGGCCTGGAGTTCGCTCGGATCGTCATCCAAGCAATGCTGCTTCACATTCAGCGCATCAGAGGCCGAGCGACGCCACGAGGCTGCGCAAAGGGCTCGCCGGATCGGCCATGAGCCGCGCGGCAGCCGCGAGGCTCACCGCGACAACGAGCGGCCGGATCAGCCCCGCACCGCGTTTCAGGGCCACCCGCGACCCGAATTGCGCCCCGAGGAATGCGGCGGCCGCCATGACGAGGCCGGCCGGATAGACGACCGCTCCCAGCGCCATGAACATGGCGAGCGCCCCGAGATTGCTGGCAAAATTCACGAGCTTGGTCTGCGCCGTCGCCTTGAGGACGCCGTGGCCGAGCAGCGTCACGAACGCCGCCACATAGAACGAGCCGGCGCCCGGCCCGAAAGCGCCGTCGTAGAAGCCGATGGCCGGGGCGACACCCGCCGCGAAGGCGGCCGGGCCGATGACGCGCGCCGCGTCGGCCTCGCCGAGGCCTGGCGCCAACGCGAAATAAAGGGCCACCGCCACGAGCAGGATCGGCATCAGCACAAGGAGAAGACCGACCGGCAAGAAGCCAACCGTGAGGGCGCCGCCGAGACTTGCGACAAGCGCGACGGCGGAAATGGGCAATGTCGCCCGCCAATCGACAAGGCCCGCGCGCGCGAACGCGATGGTGGATGAGCCCGATCCAAACACGCCCTGGAGCTTGTTGGTCGCCACCGCGGTGACCGGATCGAAGCCGGCGAGCAACAGCGCCGGCACGGTCACGAGGCCGCCGCCGCCGGCGATCGCATCGATTGCACCGGCCACGACCGCGACCGCCGCCAGCGCCAGCAGGATTGTGAGCTCGCTTTCGCCCAGGCTCTGTCCTCCACGGACGATGCGGCGAGAGGCTATTCGTTCCTGAAGTCGGGCTTCCGTTTGGCCACGAAGGCAGCCATGCCTTCCTTCTGGTCTCGCGTCGCGAACATGGCATGGAAGAGCCGCCGCTCGAAGCGCACACCCTCCGCCAGCGTCGTCTCGTAGGCGCGGTTGAGGCTCTCCTTGGCCATCATGACGATGGGGAGCGACAGCGCAGCGATGGCCTCGGCGGTCTTCATCGCCTCGTCGATGAGCTTGTCGGCCGGCACGATTCGAGAAACGAGCCCGGAGCGCTCCGCTTCCTGCGCGTCCATCATGCGTCCGGTCAGGCACATATCCATCGCCTTCGCCTTGCCGACGATGCGCGTCAGACGCTGCGTGCCGCCGGAGCCTGGCATGACGCCGAGCTTGATTTCGGGCTGGCCGAATTTCGCGGTCTCGGCCGCGATGACGATGTCGCACATCATGGCGAGCTCGCAACCGCCGCCAAGCGCGAAACCGGCAACGGCGGCGATGAGCGGCTTGCGCCGTTGCGCGACGCGGTCCCAGCTCATGATGAAGTCTTCCATGTAGGAGGCAGGGAAGGTTTTGTCCTGCATCTCCTTGATGTCGGCTCCGGCCGCGAAGGCGCGTTCCGAACCGGTGATGATGACGCAGGCGATGGCCGGATCGGCCTCGAAGCGATCGAGGGCGGCGTTCAGCTCACCAACCAGTTCCGAGTTCAGCGCATTCAGCGCCTGTGGCCGGTTGAGCGTGACAAGGCCCACCTTGCCGCGGGTTTCGACCAGGATCGTATTGTATGCCATCGCGACGCGCCCCCTCTGTTCGCCCCTGGCCTAACGGCGCCGCCGTGCCGCGGCAAGCCGGCCCCTCACCGTCTACTTCTGGCAGCGGCCACAATAGAAAGTCGAGCGGCCCGCCTGCACGGTCCGCTTGACGCGACCGCCGCAACCGGCCGTCTCGCACGCCTCGTCCTCGCGATCGTAGACGCGGAAGGAATGCTGGAACTCGCCGAGCGAGCCGTCGGTGCGGGCGTAATCGCGCAAGGTCGAGCCGCCGGCAACCACTGCCTCGCCGAGGACCTCGCGAACCGCTTTCGCCAGACGCTCCGCTTTGTCGGTCGCCGCGCCACCGCGCCCGGCAATCGTGCCGGCGGCGCGCTTCGGCGACAGACCGGCGCGATGCAGGGCCTCGCTCGCGTAGATGTTGCCGAGCCCGGCGATCAGGCGCTGGTCGAGGAGGGCCGCCTTGAGCGGCGCCTTCTTGCGCGCGAAGAGCCGTGCCAGCATCGCGCCGCTCAACTCGTTGCCGAGCGGCTCGATGCCGAGACGCTTGAACAGCGGATGCTCGTCGAGCTTGGCGCGCGGCACCAGCAGCATGAAGCCGAAGCGGCGGGCATCATTATATATGATGTCGGTGCCGCCGGAGAGGTGAAACACGACGTGGTCGTGCGCGCGCTCGCGGCCGGCCTCGTGGTAGAAGGAACCGGGCTCGCGCACCTGGTCGCGGCCCGAGATGGTAAATCGACCGGTCATGCCGAGATGCATGACGAGCACGTCGCCGCTGTCGATATCGGCCAGCAGATACTTTGCCCGCCGCCCCAGGGACAGGACGGTGCGGCCGGCAAGGCGCCTGCCGAACTGCTTCGGGAACGGAAAACGCAGGTCGCGGCGGCGCTGCTCCACCGCCTCGATACGCGCGCCCGTTAAGGCTGGCTCGAGGCCACGGCGGACCGTCTCGACTTCCGGAAGCTCAGGCATGGTAACGCTCTCCCCGGGCTGAGATAGCGGCTTACGGCGTCCTCCGCTATGGTCGCGCCACTAGAGGGGACATGCGACTGGAAGCAATCGCATGTCCGCTCTAGAAATCTTGATTTTGTGCATGATCTTGTCCGAAAACCGCGCACACTTTTCGGGATCATGCACCAGGAACTCGCCCAATGCCGCCTTCGGCCCGCGACGAGAGCTCTTTCGGCTTTGCCGACGTATCCCTTGCCGACAAGCAGGGGCTGGTGGACGACGTGTTCCGTAAGGTGGCGCGGCGCTATGACCTGATGAACGACCTGATGTCGGGGGGCCTGCATCGGGGCTGGAAGAACGCGATGGTGGCGGCGCTGAACCCGCCGCGACGGCGCCCCTTTGCGGTGGTCGACGTGGCTGGCGGCACCGGCGACGTGGCGTTGCGCATCCTCGAGGCTGGCGGGCGCGGCACCACGGTGACGGTGCTCGACATCAACGGCGACATGCTGCGGGTAGGACGCGAGCGGGCCGGCGATCGCTTCGGCGGCCGACTGGCGTTCGTCGAAGGCAACGCCGAGGCGCTGCCGCTCGCCGACACGTCCCACGACGGCTATACGATCGCCTTCGGTATCCGCAACGTGCCGCGGATCGCAGCCGCGCTCGCGGAGGCCTATCGTGTGCTGCGGCGGGGCGGGCGCTTCCTGTGCCTCGAATTCTCCAAGGTCAACGTCGCCGGTCTCGACGTGCTCTATGACCTCTATTCGTTCAACGTCATTCCGGCGCTTGGCCACGTGGTGGCGGGCGACGCGGAGCCCTATCGCTATCTCGTGGAATCAATTCGCCGCTTTCCGACGCCGGCGCAATTCTCGCAGCATATCACCGAGGCCGGCTTCGGCCGCGTGACCCACCGGACGATGGCGGGCGGCGTTGTCGCCTTGCATTCGGCCTGGAAGCTTTGAGGGCGCCGGCTCGTGTTGTCGGGATTGATCTACAGCGCAAGACTCCTGCGTGTCGGATTCGTGCTGGCGCACGAAGGCGCGCTGGCCTTGATCGACCCCTCGCCGCTGCCGCCGATGGCGCGCCTCGCCTTGAAGTGCGCGCGCGTGGTGGAACGCAAAGGTGTCGGCAACGGCGCCGCGCGTCTCGCGGCGGCGCTGACGCGGCTTGGACCGTCGTGGGTGAAGTTCGGGCAGTTCCTGGCGACGCGGCCAGATGTGGTCGGCGTGCGCGTGGCGCGCGACCTCGAGTCGCTGCAGGACCGCATGCCGCCGTTCCCGCGCCAGGAGGCCATCGCCATGGTGGAGGCGGCCTTCGGGCGGCCGCTCGCCGACACCTTCGCGGAGTTCGGTGAGCCGGTCGCCGCCGCCTCCATCGCCCAAGTGCACCGCGCGCGGACCCGCCACGCCGTCGATCGCCCCGTCGCCGTGAAGGTGCTGCGGCCCAACGTGCGCGCGCGATTCTCCCGCGACCTCGACGCCATGCGGTTCGCAGCCGGCATCGTCGAGCGTCTCGTTCCAGCGACACGGCGGCTGCGGCCGCTCGAGGTCGTGGAGACGCTGGCGCGCTCCGTTGCCATCGAGATGGATCTCAGGCTCGAGGCCGCCGCGCTCTCGGAACTCGCCGAGAACACCCGCGACGATCCCGATTTCCGCGTGCCGCAGGTCCACTGGGAATTGACCGAACGCGACGTGATGACCAGCGAGTGGATGGGCGGCATTCCGCTCTCCGATCTCGCGGCGCTGGAGGCCGCCGGCCATGACCGGGTCGCGCTGGCCCGCACGCTGATCCAGACCTTCCTGCGCCAGGCCTTGCGTGACGGTTTCTTCCACGCCGACATGCATCCCGGCAACCTGTTCGTCGACAGCGAAGCCCGCATCGTCGCGGTCGACTTCGGCATCATGGGGCGCCTTGGCCCCAAGGAGCGGCGCTTCCTGGCTGAGATCCTCTACGGCTTCATCACCCGCGACTACCAGCGCGTGGCAGAAGTGCATTTCGAAGCCGGCTACGTGCCGCGACGTCACAGCGTCTCGGATTTCGCGCAGGCGCTGCGCGCCATCGGCGAGCCCATCCACAATCGCCGCGCCGACGAAATCTCCATGGCCAAGCTCCTGACCTTGCTGTTCGAGGTGACGGCGCTGTTCGACATGACGACTCGCACCGAGCTCGTCATGCTGCAGAAGACCATGGTGGTGGTGGAGGGCGTCGCGCGCTCGCTCGACCCGAAGCTCGACATGTGGACCACGTCCGATCCGGTGGTGCGTGAATGGATCGAGCGGCATCTCGGCCCGGTGGGGCGCCTCGAGGATGCCGGTCGCGGCGCGCTGGCCCTGCTCGGCTTTCTCGGCCAGCTTCCCGACGCCCTGGCGCAGGCGGCGCGCATCGCCAAGCGCCTGGAGCAGGCCACCGAGACCGGCTTTGCCCTCAATCAGGAGACAATCGACGGCATCGGGCGGGCCGAGGCGCGCCGGGCCCGCTGGGGCCATGTCGCTTTATGGGTGATCGCGTTAGGTTTTTTGATTATACTGCTCAGGCACGTGTTTTAGGGTTAATTCCATGCTGACCGGGCGTAGCGTCCTTCTCATCATCGGCGGCGGCATTGCGGCCTACAAGTCGCTCGACCTCATCCGGCGGCTGAAGGAACGGGGGGCGACGGTCCGCTGCATCATGACCAAGGCGGCGCAGGAATTCGTGACGCCGCTGTCGGCCGCCAGCCTGTCGCAGGAGAAGGTGTTCACCGACCTCTTCTCGCTCACCGACGAGGCCGATATCGGTCACATCGCGTTGTCGCGCTCGGCCGATCTCGTCGTGGTGGCGCCCGCCACTGCCGACCTCCTCGCCAAGGCAGCGGCGGGGCTTGCCAACGATCTCGCGTCGAACGCGCTCTTGGCCACCGACAAGACGGTGCTGATGGCGCCCGCCATGAACCCGCGCATGTGGATGCATCCGGCGACCCAGCGCAACGTGGCGCTGCTGAAGGGCGACGGTGTGTCGTTCGTCGGGCCCAACGAAGGCACCATGGCCGAGCGTGGCGAGGCCGGGCCAGGCCGCATGGCCGAGCCGTTGGAAATCGTCGCGGCCATCGAGCAGGCGCTCGCGTCCGGCAGTGCGCGGGCCGGCAGCGCGCCGGCCGCCGGCCTGACGGGCAAGCATGTCCTCGTCACCTCCGGACCGACCCACGAGCCGATCGATCCGGTGCGCTACATCGCCAACCGTTCGTCCGGCAAGCAGGGCCACGCCATTGCGCGCGCTGCGGCCGCGGCCGGCGCCGCCGTGACCCTGGTGTCGGGTCCCGTCGCCCTCCCCGATCCGGCCGGCGTGCGCACCATTCACGTCGAGACGGCCGACGCGATGCTCGACGCCGTCATGGGGGCGCTGCCGGCCGACGCGGCGATCTTCGCCGCTGCGGTCGCCGACTGGCGCTCGGCGCGCCGCACTGACACGAAGATCAAGAAGAACGGCAAAGGGCCACCGGCGCTCGCACTCGCCGAGAACCCCGACATCCTGGCCAGCGTCGCCAAGCTCAACGACCGCCGGCCCTCACTGGTCATCGGCTTTGCGGCCGAGACCGAGAAGGTCGTCGAGCACGCGCGCAGCAAGCTCGCCAAGAAGGGCTGCGACTGGATCCTCGCCAACGACGTGTCGCCGCAGGCCGGCGTCATGGGCGGCGACCACAACACCATCCACCTGGTGACGGCGGGCGATATCGAGCACTGGCCGACGCTCGGCAAGGGCGAGGTGGCGCGCCGCCTTGTCGACCGTATCGCCCAATCGCTCGCCGAGAGCGGCCGGTGAACGCGGCTGTCGCCTCGCCGGAAGCCGTCACCGTCGCCGTCAAGCGGCTGGCGCATGCGGACGGCTTGCCGCTGCCGTCGTACCAGACGGCCGGTGCGGCCGGCATGGACCTGCTTGCCGCCATCGAGGCGCCGCTGACCTTGGCGCCGCTCGAACGGGCGCTGATTTCCACCGGTCTCGTGCTCGCCGTGCCGGCGGGCTTCGAGGCTCAGGTGCGCCCGCGCTCGGGGCTGGCGCTGAAGCACGGGCTCACCGTGCTCAATGCGCCAGGCACGATCGATTCCGACTATCGCGGCGAGGTCAGCGTGCTGCTCGTCAATCTCGGCCAGAGCGCCATCACGGTGACGCGCGGCATGCGTATCGCCCAGCTCGTCGTGGCCGGCGCCACACGGGCGACGCTGGTCACGGTCGAAGACCTGGACACGACAAGGAGGGGCGGAGGCGGCTATGGATCGACAGGGGCGTGACACCATGGGGAGCCTGCGGCGATGATGTTGTTGTCAAGGCGCAGTCTCCTGGCCATCGCGGCAGTGGTGGACATCGCGGTTCACGCGCGGCCGATGCCGGTCGCCGCCAAGCTTTTGGCGGCGCGCCACAACCTGCCGCCGCGTCACCTGGAGACGATCCTGCAGGCGCTGGTGCGGGCCGGCATCCTCAAGGGCGTGCGCGGACCGCGCGGCGGCTACGAGCTGGCGCGCGAACGGCGGCGCATCACGGCGGGCGAGATCGTGCGCGCCGCCATGGCGACAAGCGAGGACGAGGGCGCGCCGGTGCCCGAATCGAAGCTCGTCGAGACCATCATCGGGCCGACCGTCCAGGAGGCGGGCGAGGCCTTCCTCACCAAGCTCGACGCGGTCAGCGTCGAGGAATTGTGCCGCCGCGCCGAAGGGCGCTCGGTGTTCAGCGACGTCTCGGCCGCCGCCGATTTCGCAATCTGAAATCAGGCGCGGGTTTCACTTACGGCCGACGTGGCTAGAATAGGCTTCCATAGCGAAGAGGACATTCATGCCAGAGGCAGCGCGCAAGTCGGCGACCGCACAGGCCCACGAGCCGGGGCGCGGCCGCATCTTCGAATTCGATCACCGAGACGATCGGCGACACGCCGCTGGTCCGCCTGCAGCGATTGGCGAAGGACAAGGGCGTCAAAGCCAATCTCCTGGCCAAGCTCGAATTCTTCAACCCGATCGGCAGCGTCAAGGACCGCATCGGCGTCAGCATGATCGAGGCGCTCGAGGCACAGGGAAAGATCAAGCCGGGCTCGACGCTCATCGAGCCCACGTCCGGCAACACCGGCATTGCGCTCGCCTTCGTGGCGGCGGCGCGCGGCTACCGGCTGATCCTGGTGATGCCGGAGACCATGTCCATCGAACGGCGCAAGATGCTGGCGCTGCTCGGCGCGCAGCTCGAGCTGACGCCGGGCGCCCAGGGCATGAAGGGCGCCATCGCGCGGGCGGAGGAGTTGAAGGCCTCCATTCCCGGCGCCGTCATCCCGCAGCAATTCGCCAACCCAGCCAATCCCGACATCCATCGCCGCACCACGGCGGAGGAGATCTGGAACGACACCAATGGCGAGGTCGACTGGTTCATCTCCGGCGTCGGCACGGGAGGCACGATCACCGGCGTGGGCCAGGTGCTGAAGCCGCGCCGGCCGTCGCTGAAGGTGGTGGCCGTCGAGCCGGAGGATTCGCCCGTGCTGTCCGGCGGGCAACCGGGGCCGCACAAGATCCAAGGCATCGGCGCCGGCTTCGTGCCGCAGATCCTGGACCGCTCGGTGATCGACGAGGTGGTGACGGTCGGCAACCAGACCGCCTTCGATTATGCGCGCCTCCTCGCCAGGCTCGAAGGCATCCCGGTCGGCATCTCGTCAGGCGCAGCCGTCGCGGCGGCGATCGAGATCGCGCAGCGTCCCGGCACGGCAGGCAAGAACATCGTCATCATCATCCCGTCCTTCGCGGAGCGCTATTTGTCGACGGCGCTGTTCGAGGGGCTGTAAGTTTTCGGACGACGGCGAAGCCAACAGGGGTCCGTTTCGGTCCTCCGTTGTCCGTCTTCTGTTGTCCGCCGAGGAGGCCGCATGGCACAGGCGCAACGCAAGATCGACCTGCCCCCCGCCCGGCAGCCGGGACGCGGCAAGATCTACGAGTTCGATCACCGAGACGACCGGCGACACGCCGCTGGTGCGCCTCTCGCGCCTCGCCAAGCACGAAGGCGTGAGCGCGCATCTCCTGGCCAAGCTCGAATTCTTCAATCCCATCGCCAGCGTCAAGGATCGCATCGGGGTCAGCATGATCGATGCACTCGAGGCGGAAGGGCGCATCGTGCGCGGCGCCTCGACGCTGATCGAGCCCACGTCGGGCAATACCGGCATCGCGCTCGCCTTCGTGGCGGCGGCGCGCGGCTATCGTCTCATCCTGGTGATGCCGGAGAATGCCTCCATCGAGCGGCGCAAGATGATGGCGCTGCTCGGCGCCCAGCTCGAGCTGACGCCGAGCGGCAAGGGCATTCGGGGCGCCATCGCAAGGGCCGAGGCGCTCAAGGCCTCCATCCCGGGCGCGGTCATCCCGCAACAATTCTCGAACCCCGCCAATCCCGAGGTGCACCGGCGCACGACCGCCGAGGAGATCTGGCACGACACCGGCGGCCGCGTCGATTGGTTCGTATCCGGCGTCGGCACCGGCGGCACCATCACCGGCGTCGGCCAGGCGCTGAAGCCACGCGCGCCAGCGCTGAAGATCGTCGCCGTCGAGCCGGAGGATTCAGCCGTGCTGTCGGGCGGTCCGGCCGGCCCGCAGAAGATCGAGGGGCTGGGAGCTGGCTTCATCCCCGAGATCCTCGACCGCTCGGTCATCGACGAGGTGCTGACGGTCGGCAACCAGACAGCCTTCGATCATGCCCGCCTGATGGCACGGCTCGAGGGCATACCGGTCGGCATCTCGTCAGGGGCGGCGTTGGCGGCGACGCTCGAGATCGCCCGGCGGCCCGGCATGGCCGGCAAGAACATCGTGGCGATCATTCCGTCGTTCGCCGAACGCTATCTGTCGACGGCGCTGTTCGCCGGCTTGTGATCTTGCGCACAGCGATCGGCGAAAACGGCGGCTGCGCAAGGCTCGCGCCTCCAACTCGGTGTGTGCACGCACAGCGTTAAGGAGCGCCATGCACAACACTCTTTCCATGAGGATGTCACTCCTCAGGGATTGAGACCATGTCGCGCCGCCTCGCCTTCATCTCCATGTTCGTGCTCTTCGCGCTGGCGTTCGCGACCACCGGCAAGCTGTCGCGTTCGGCCGTGTCGGTGCTGCGGACCGGCGAGACGGAGCTGCGCCAGGACGGTGACGGCGACGGCGCCGGGCTGACCCCGGCGGCCTGACGCCGATCGGCGGAGGGGATGGAAATCATCGCGACGCCGACGGGCCGCGCCCTGCGGTTTCGGGAGCCGGGTCTTCCTCGCGGGCGCGGCTATCGAGCGCCGTGATCGCCTCCTCGAGGACGGCGCGCGCTTCCCTCGCTGCGACGGCGTCCAGCGCCTCGAGATCGACGAAGACATCGACGCCCCGCGTCTGGCTGTTGATGACACGCGGCCGCTCGCTCTGCTCCGCCACGACGCCCTCCACCACATAGGGTACCACCGGCCGCGACACGCCCTTGGCACTGATCGGCGGCAACGGCCGTGCCCTGACGACATCGCGAACAAGCGCATAGGTCTCGTAGCTCATGACAATGGCGCCGTTGTCCGCCGCAGCCTGCAGGCGGGCGGCGAGGTTGGCCTCGCCGCCGATGACCGTGTAGTCCATGCGGTCGTCGCTGCCGAAATTGCCGACGTTGCAATAGCCGGTGTTGATGCCCATGCGGACCTGAAGGGGCGTCTCGAGGCCGAGGTGGTGCCAGCGGGCGTTGAGCGCCACGAGCCGGTCCTGCATCTCGACCGCCATGCGCAGGCAGGCGCGGGCATCTTCCTCGACGCCCTGCGAATGCGGGTCGCCAAAGAACGCCATGATGGCGTCGCCGATGAACTTGTCGATGGTGCCGCCGTGCTTCAGCACGAGCGCCGACATCTCCGTCAGATACTCGTTGAGGATGGCGGTGAGATCCTCCGGCTGCAGACGCTCGGTGATGGCCGTGAAGTCCTTGATGTCGGAGAAGAAGATGGTGAGCTTCTTGCGCTCGGTCGTGATCGCTGCGTCGAGCTCGCCGCTAAAGATGCGCCTGTAGATTTGCGGCGACAGGTATCGGGCGATCTTGCCGGAGACAGCCGACAGGAAGCTGTTGGCGGCCGACAGCTCCTGATTGATGCCGCGGATGATGGTTGCCTGCCGCCGCTGGATGAGCAGGAAGGCGGCGCCGATCGCCGCCGCCAGGCCGAAATACAGGAGCAGGTACTTGAATGCGAACAGGTTGGCGCCGATCGGCTGCCGGATGGCGACCTCCTGGATGCCTCGCACGTCGCCGACCTTCCAGTCGCGCTTGGGGCTCTCGGGATGGCTGTTGTGACAGGAGACGCAATCGGCCTCCATCACGATCGGCGTTGCCAAGCGCACGCTCCGATCGAAGAGGGAGCCGGACAGCTCGACGACCGGACCGGTAGGATTCTGCCGCAAGGCCGCGAGCGCCCGCTGCTCGAAGCCGTCAAGTTGATGCGGCGCCCGCGTCGCAAACGGCAGGTCGGACACGAATCGATACGTGGTGCGGCCGTCGCGGGCGCTGATGACGCGTCCCAGTTCCGGCGACATCATGGGCGGGATCCGCATCGCCTCGCGCGGCTTGACTCCCTGCGCGCCGTCGCCCTGGGGGTGCAGCTTGGCCACGATCTCGCGCCCATAATAGTCGCTGATGTCCTTGACGATGCGACCGATCTCCTGCGCTTCGCGCTGCAGGATGCGGTCGGAGACGGCGCGCAGCTCCAGCCAGACCGCAATCGGCAGGCCGATCAGGAGGGCGGCGGTGCCGATCGCGACGGCGAGGGTCGTCCAGTTGCGGCGCTCGATCAGTTCGCTCCAGATGCGCATGTCGCCTCGGCTCGTTCTAGCCGCCGGACGCGGCCGTGGCGCGCCGGGCCGGTCCGCATCTCTTCAATGTCATCGTCGCTCATGTTCGCGCTCTTCTCGCTGGCATTCGCGACCACCGGCAAGCTGTCGCGTTCGGCCGTGTCGGTCTTGCGGACCGGCGAGACAGTGCTGCGCCAGCACGGCGACGGGCTGACCCCCGCGGCGTAGCGGCAGCCAGCCCATCCTGCATTCCAAGGCCTAGCGCTTCGGCACCGCCGTCGGCGTGCTGCCGGTGGTGCGCGGGTCTACGGCATCACCGCCGAGGCGCGTGGCCTTGCCCTCGTGGCGCGTGCCGCCCGGCGAGATCAGCTCGGCATCAGCGCCGGCTCCGTTGCGCGTCAGCTTGATGGTCGACATCTCGTCGTTCATGCGCACTCCGAAGGTCAACACCGTACCTTCACGCTTCGTGGCGTCGACGGGCATGGCGAGGCCCAGCGCGCGATATTCCGTGACCTTACCGCCCTCGACCCGCATGGTGACGGCGGACTTACCCTCCCACAGGCCGGTCCACGTCCCGTCCCAATCGAGGTCTTGTGCGACGGCGGCCGGGGCCAGCCCCAGCATCGCCACAGGCAGAAGGCACAACAGCCGGCTCGTCTTCATCGAAACCTCCCTTTCGATGCTAACGCGCCGTCGGCGCCATTGTTCGGCTCAGGTTTCCTCGCGTCGCGATGCATCGCGTGCGGCCGCCGATCCCGGCGGGAACAAGCCCACCGCCTCAAGCGTCATCTTGTCACTTTGGATTTAGGCGCGGTCCTTTCCGAAGGGGTCCGTCCTTTCAGGGATCATGCTCGCCGCACGGGAGCGCCGCCATGCTGAAATGGGCCGTCATCTTCTTCGTCATCTCGCTGATTGCCGGCGCGCTCGGCTTCACGGGCGTCGCGACCGGCGCCAGGCGCATCTCGATCGTGCTGTTCGGCGTGTTCCTGGCGATCGCCATTGTCATCGTGCTGATCGCCTGGGGCATCGGCGAGCTGATCGTTTAGCCGCGGCTACGGCAGCCGATCAGGCGGTCGCCGCCTCTTTCTGGCGCTCGGCCTTCTTGCGGTCGTTGGGATCGAGCAAGAGCTTGCGCAGGCGAATGGCCTTGGGGGTGACCTCGACCAATTCGTCGTCCGCGATATAGGCGAGCGCCTTCTCGAGCGTCATGCGGATCGGCGGGGTGAGCCGCACCGCCTCGTCCTTGGCGGTGGTGCGGATGTTGGTGAGCTTCTTGCCCTTCAGCACGTTCACGTCGAGGTCGTTGCCGCGGCTGTGCTCGCCGACGATCATGCCTTGGTACACTTTCCAGCCCGGCTCGATCATCATCGGGCCGCGCTCCTCGAGGTTCCAGAGCGCGTAGGCGACGGCCTCGCCGACGTCAGTGGAAATGAGCACGCCGTTGCGGCGCCCGACGATGTCGCCCTTGAACGGCTGATAGGCATGGAACAGGCGGTTCATGATCGCCGTGCCGCGCGTGTCGGTGAGCAGCTCGCCCTGGTAGCCGATGAGGCCGCGGGTCGGCGCGTAGAACACGAGACGCAGGCGCCCGCCGCCCGACGGGCGCATCTCGATCATCTCGGCCTTCCGCTCCGCCATCTTCTGCACGACGATGCCGGAATGCTCCTCGTCGACGTCGATCACCACTTCCTCGACCGGCTCCAGCATCGTGCCGTCGGGGCGATGCGACAGGACGACGCGCGGGCGCGACACGCCGAGCTCAAAGCCTTCGCGGCGCATGGTCTCGATCAGGATGGCGAGCTGCAGCTCGCCGCGGCCCGACACGACATAGCTGTCGCGGTCAGTCGATTCCTCGACCTTCAGAGCGACATTGCCTTCCGCCTCGCGCAGCAGGCGATCGCGAATCATGCGGCTTGTCACCTTGTCGCCCTCGGTGCCGGCGAGCGGACTGTCGTTGACCATGAAGGTCATCGACACGGTCGGCGGATCGATGGGCTGCGCCTTGAGCGGGCTCTCCACTGCCGGATCGCAGAACGTGTCGGCGACAGTGCCCTTCGTGAGACCCGCGATGGCCACGATGTCGCCGGCCTCGGCGATCTCGAGCGCGGTGCGTTCGAGGCCGCGGAAGGCCAGCAATTTCGAGACGCGCCCCTGCTCGACCAGCTGACCCTCGGGGTCGAGCACCTTGACGGTCTGGTTCGGCTTCACCGAGCCCGACGCGATGCGGCCGGTGATGACGCGGCCGAGATAGGGATTGGCCTCAAGGATCGTGCCAAGCAGGCGGAACGGTCCATCCTCCACCTCGGGGGCCGCCACGTGCCGCACGACGAGATCGAAGAGCGGCGCCATGCCCTGATCCTTTGGCCCTTCGGGCTTCTCGGCCATCCAGGCCTGCTTGGCGGAGCCATAGATGATGGGGAAGTCGAGCTGCTGGTCGCTGGCGTCGAGTGCGGCGAAGAGATCGAAGACCTCGTTGATCACCTCGGTCGGCCGCGCGTCGGGCTTGTCCACCTTGTTGATGAGGACGATCGGCTTGAGCCCGATCTTCAGCGCCTTGCCGACCACGAACTTGGTCTGCGGCATCGGGCCTTCTGAGGCATCGACGAGCACGATGGCGCCGTCCACCATCGACAGGATGCGCTCAACCTCGCCGCCGAAATCCGCGTGGCCCGGCGTATCGACGATGTTGATGCGGGTGCCCTTCCAAGCCACCGACGTGACCTTGGCCAGGATGGTGATGCCGCGCTCGCGCTCGAGGTCGTTTGAGTCCATGGCGCGCTCGGCGACGCGCTGATTGTCGCGAAACGTGCCGGATTGCTGCAGCAGCCGGTCGACCAGCGTGGTCTTGCCGTGGTCGACGTGAGCGATGATGGCGATGTTTCTTAAGTTCATGACCGATCAAACAATTTCGCCCGGCACTTTCAGGCCGTTGCTGAAATGCAAGACCTGAACCGGGCGGCAGCCACTGGGCTTTCGGTTTCGTGTCCTGCACATAGTGCACCGGGACGATTCCGGCAACGGGGTGCCCTGAACTCGGTTACTGCCAGCCCCTCGCCGCCAATCGCAGCAGGGCGACGCCGAGCGCGCCGAATATGAGCCCTCCACCCCAGACAGGCAACGCGCCGACCAGCAGAAGAGCGTCCGCGCCGTCCCCGGTGAGGAAGACGACCAGATAGGCGAGCGCCCAGATGCCGGGCAGGAGCAGCACCAACCCGACGACGATCACGGCCGACCGCGTCAGCGTTTCCATCGTGGGCCACTAGGACAGAGGGCGGGCCGGCGTCTTGACCGCCGTGCGGATCAGCCAGACGCCAAGGGCGGAGACGATAAGGGTCACGACCCAGATGGCGACGATGATACCGTCGCCTGGGCCGAAGTTCCGGGAGTTCTTCAGAAACTCGAAGATGAAATAGAGCGAGCAAGCCCCCGGCAGCAGCAGAATCAAACCGGCAACGACAAGCAGGAATTTCACAAGGCTGGACATCACTTCCCCCTGCGGCGGCGCTCGCGGCGAATGAGCCAAATGCCGACCCCGGCGAGCCCAAAGCCGCCGAGCCACAGCGGCGATGTCGTCGCGGCGATTCCGAGGGTCTCGCTCACCCCGTACTCGCCCGCCAGCATGACGAAGATCGCCGAGACGTACAACGAGCAGGCGCCCGGCAGCAGCAAGACGATGCCGAGGATGAGCGCGCCCTTCCTCATGCCGCGCTCTCATTTCATGGCGAAGCCGCCGGCCATCAGCCCGACAGCCGCCGCCAAAGTGAACACGCCGGGCCCGGTCTCGATCACGCGACAACCGACGCGCGGTCGAGCCGCCGCCTGATGCCGTCGATGCGCCCGTCGCGGTAGAACAGGTTATGGGTCTCGAACGGGATGATCTGGCCGTTCGGCGTCACGAAGTGGATGCAGGAGCGCTTCACAGCGCCGACGCAGAAATTGTAAGCGTCCATGAACTGCACGACGGCGACGCGGAAGACGGACGAATAGTCGAGACCCTGCGGCACCGGCACGTCGGGCAGGCAGCACAAGAGCGCGTTCATCTTCTCGGGCATGGCGCTCTCGCCAACCGACAGCGAGAAGAGATCGAAGATGCGCCGCTTCACTTCCGGGTACTTCTCGAAGGTCACGGCGTTGGGCATGGCATCGAGCAGAATATCGCGCGGGATCAGCGAGGTGACCGGCACGACATTGCGACCGTTGCGCAGGCCGTAGCCGATCGAGATGGCGTCCGGATCGCAGGGCAGCGGGATCATGTCGGCCTCGCCGAAGAGGCCGTGGTCGTCGACGATGCGGCGGCGGATTTCCGACAGCACGATGCGGTCGCGCTGCTTGTCGTAACCCGGATTGCGGCCGACATTCTGGATCGGCTGGAAGGTGACGCCGCGCACGCACGACCATTCCAACGCGTGATCGATGATGGCCTTGACCTCGTGATCGTTGACGCCGCGCTTCACGGTGACCACGAGGGTGGTGGAGATGCCGTGGCGCTCGAGATTCTCGAGCGCCTGCCGGCGCACGCGGCGCAGATCGGCGCCGCGGATGGCCAAGAGCGCATCGCGCTCCAGCGAATCGAATTGCAGGTAGATTTCGAGGCCGCGCTTCATGCCCGCGAGCTCGGACACGAAGACTTCGTCCGTCGCCAGGCGCACGCCATTGGTGTTTATCATCAGATGGCGGATGGGCCGCGCCTGCGCCGCCTTGACGATGGCCAGGATGTCCGGGTGGATGGTCGGCTCGCCGCCGGAGAGTTGCACGAGATCGGGCTCGCCCTCGCTTGCCACGAGCGTGTCGAGCATGCGCTCGATGGTGGCGAGCGGCAGGTGCTTGGCGCGGGCCGGCGAGCTGTCGGCGAAACACACCGGGCATTCGAGATTGCAGGCCTCGTTCACCTCGATGATGGCGAGGCAGGAATGCTGCTCGTGGTCAGGGCAGAGGCCGCAATCATAGGGGCACCCGTATTCGGTGCGGCTCTGCAGGGAAAGCGGGCGGTCGCCCGGCTTCAGGAAGTCCTGCTGCCATTTGTAGAACGGCACGTCGGTGGAGATCAGCGTCTTCTGGACGCCGTGCTGGCGGCAGCGCTTCTCGTAGAAGACGTGATCGTCCTCGAACAGGATCTTGGCCGGCACCAGCGCGAGGCAGACCTCGCACAGCGACGTGGTCTGGCCGTGGAAAATGTAGGGCCGCTGCTTACGGACCGAGGGAGTGGCGAGCGGTGCGTTCACGTTCCATCTCGTGCGGATTGCTGGCGAGCATCACGATGGCATAGACGACGAGAAATGCCGAGAGCAGGTGGAGGATCGTGAAAGGGCCGAGAACGGCACCATAGGGCTTCAGGAATTCCCAGGCGAAACGCTGGGCGCCGTAGAAGCCGACGCAAAGATAGAAGCCGCGCTCGACAATGGTGCGCGAGCCCGTCCTGTAGGCCCAAATGTAGGCGGCGGCGAACGCCGCCATGGCCAGGCTCTCGTAGAGCTGCACCGGATGGCGGGCGACGCCGTCGCCGAAATCGACGCCCCACGGCAGCCGCGTCGGCGTGCCGTAGGTGAAGTCGGGAAGCCCGGCGAAGAAGCAGCCGAGGCGCCCGACGACGATGCCGACGGCGAGCGGCAGGGCGAAGCGCGCGCCGGTGCGCGCCGAGATGCCGGCGAAGCGCTTGTAGCCCTCCGTCGCAAGGATAGCGCCGGCAAGCGCGCCCTCGATGGAGCGGGCGACGCCCACGACGCCGCTCATCCAGAGATTGAGTGTGCCGAACAGGTAGGCGCCGGCCGCGGCGCCCGTCACCAGGGCTGCGTAGTAGGAGAGGCGCCGTTGCGGCTCGACCGGGAAGGCGACGCGGCCGCTGCGCGCGACGGCGAGCGCCACAAGGGCGGCCGCGAGCCAGGCCGCGATGTCGAAGGCGGTGTGGACGAGGAGGCTTGTGGTTTCGTCCGCCGGAAGGCGCATCGCTGCGTGGCTCAGCGGCGAGTTGGAACGTAGAGGGCAACGAGCTCTTCATCGAGGCCAGGCATCAACTGGCGCGGCCCGAGCTGTATCGCCCGGTCGTTGTCGATCGATTCCTGCAGTGCCTCGGCAACCTTCTCGGCCAAGGCAAGGTAGCGCTTCACCGCAGCCGACTGGCTCTTCTCCGCGAAGTCATCGCGCGCTTCCGAACTCTTCTCGGTGGGGTCGGCCTCGAGCAGTTCCTGGCGACCGGAAGCGATCGGCGAGGGGCTTCGCACGAGCTTGATGCCTGCGAGCAAGGCGGATCGACCGATGTTCTTGGCGACCTGGTTCACGACCCCCGCGGTCCTGGCGGGATCGTCGAGCTCGATGAGTTTCTTGACCTCGGGATCGTTGGCCAACTGAGCCAATTCGTCCTTGGCGCCTGCCCCAATCTTCGCGGCAAGCAGTTTCTCGAAGGTCGCTTGATCCCACAGCTTGCGGACCACCTCAAAATTGACGATCCCGTACTTCAACAGGATCTCTTCGGCGCGGCGGGGCAGTTGGCCGACATCGAGGCTCTTGGACTTCAGACAATCGTCGTCGACGCTGTCGCGCAGGATGGCGCCGAACTCGGCGATGATCGTCTTGCCATAGGGAGTTGCGAATGCCCCCGTCACGACCTCTTCAGGCGAGCGGCTGACGGTGTCTTGGCCATTGCCGCGCGCGGGGTAGCCCGCCAGAAGCATGACCAGAATTGAGATGCGAAACATCATGACGGACCAGCTAGCCTCCCGTCCGGCGCCATAGCGCATCTCTAATCATGTCCCTCACGGCTTTCCGACGATGCAGAGTTCCGCCAGCTCCTTGTCGAGCCCGGCGGCCAGCACCGCCGGCGGCACCGCGTCGAGCTTGTCGTGCAGCTTGTTGAGGGCATCGGCTGTCTGTTGATAGAGCTCGATGTAGAAGGCCGGCATCCGCGACAGGCTTTTTTCCGCGAACTCGTCACCGGCGCCAATGCTCTTGTCGATCGGATCCAGCGCGCGCAATTCGGCATTGCCGCTCTTGAGGGGAGAGATCTTGCGGTCGAGCTTGAGACGGGCGTCCACGGCATAGCGATCGATAACGTCGACAACCTGATCGACGATGACCGCGAGACGCGCCGGCTCGTAGTATCTGAGCAAGACCCTCACGTCCGGATCGGCGCGCAGTCGCACCAGTTGCTCCTTGGCGTCGGGCACGATGGACGCCAGCGTCGCATCGTACTCCTTGGGATCGATGGTCTTTGCGAAGATCTCGTAGATGCGCGTTCCATGCGCGAGAAGGATTGCGTTGGCGCGCGGCGTCAGCTCGACGATGCCGAGCCCCTTCGCCTTGAGGCAGGCGGCGTCAGCGCTGTCGTGAAGGACGGCGGCAAACTCCACCGCGACGGCCCGCCCGTAGGGCGCCGCGAAGGCAGCCCTGGCCTTGTCGTCGGCCGCCCCTTCGAGATAGTCGCTGAGGAGCCATTGCGCCGAGACAGGCGCCAGGCAGCCAAGCCACCCGAGAAGCGTGGCGACCAAAATGCGAGCCGCCCGCGGCATCACAGTCCAAGCTTCTTCTTGCGCTGCGCCAGCGTCCTCAGCCGTAGCGCATTGAGCTTGATGAAGCCCGCCGCGTCGTTGTGGTCGTAGGCGACGGCCCCTTCCTCGAAGGTGACGAGATCCTGATCATAGAGCGAGCTCGGGCTCTCGCGGCCGACGATGTGGACGCCACCCTTGTAGAGCTTCAGGCGCACGCGTCCCATGACCTGCTCCTGCGACTTGTCGATCAGCGCCTGCAACAGCTCGCGCTCGGGCGAGAACCAGAAGCCGTTGTAGATGAGCTCGGCGTATCTCGGCATGAGTTCGTCCTTGAGGTGGGCGGCGCCGCGATCCAGCGTGATCGACTCGATGGCACGGTGGGCGTGCCACAGGACGGTGCCGCCCGGCGTCTCATACATGCCGCGCGATTTCATGCCGACGAACCGGTTCTCGACGAGATCGAGGCGGCCGACGCCGTTCTTGCCGCCGAGCTCGTTGAGGCGCGCCAGGAGGCTGGCGGGCGACAGCTTCTTGCCGTCGACCGCGACGGGGTCGCCGCGCTCGAAATCGATCGTCACGTAGGTCGGCTGATCGGGAGCCTTCTCCGGGTCGACGGTGCGGGAGAAGACATAGTCGGGCACTTCCTGCGACGGGTCCTCGAGCACCTTTCCCTCCGACGAGGTGTGCAGAAGGTTGGCGTCGATCGAGAACGGGGCTTCGCCGCGCTTGTCCTTGGCGATGGGAATTTGATGCTTCTCGGCGAAATCGACGAGCCTGGTGCGCGACGTGAGGTCCCATTCGCGCCACGGCGCGATCACCCTGATGTCGGGCTTGAGCGCGTAGGCCGACAGCTCGAAACGCACCTGATCGTTGCCCTTGCCGGTCGCGCCATGGGCAACCGCGTCGGCGCCGGTCTTCTCAGCGATTTCGATCTGCTTCTTGGCGATGAGCGGTCGTGCGATGGAGGTGCCGAGCAAATAAAGGCCCTCGTACTGGGCGTTGGCGCGAAACATCGGGAACACGTAGTCGCGCACGAACTCCTCGCGCAGGTCCTCGATGAAGATGTTCTGCGGCTTGACGCCGAGCAGCAGCGCCTTCTGGCGGGCCGGCTCCAACTCCTCGCCTTGGCCGAGATCAGCCGTGAAGGTCACGACCTCGCAGCCATAAGTGGTCTGCAGCCACTTCAGAATGACCGAGGTGTCGAGGCCGCCCGAATAGGCGAGAACGACCTTCTTCACGCGCTTCTCGGACATCGGAACTCACCGGCTCACATGACGGGAAAAGGGGCGCGCGGACTATAGTGGCGGCCAAGCGGCGCGCAACCATACAGCCAAGGCCCCGCTGGCAGCGCTTGCCGGCCTCGCGTCGCAGACGGTTGCGCGTCGGCCCGCAAGCCGCGATTGTGGTTTCAGTGATTCCCGAGGGCCCATGGCTAGCCCCGAACCGGTTGTTGACTTCTGGTATGACTTCGCGAGCCACTATTCGTGGCTTGCCGTCAAGCGCATCGACAAGTTGGCCGAGGCCGCCTCGGTCACCGTGCGCTGGCGTCCGTTTCTGCTTGGCCCGATTTTCACGGCCCAGGGCTGGAACACGTCGCCCTTCAACATCTATCCGGCCAAGGGCCGCTACGCCTGGCGGGACGTGGCGCGCGAAGCGGCACGGATGGGTCTCAAGGTCGTGCGGCCCGATCCGTTTCCGCAGAATTCCTTGATCGCCGCCCGCGTCGCCATCGCGGGCCGCGAAGAGGGCTGGCTCGCCCCCTTCAGCAAGGCGCTCTATGCCGCCGAGTTCGAGCGCGGTCGCTCCATATCCGACCAAGGCATTTTGACCGAAATCCTGCGCGAGATCGGGGTCGATGCCGGCAAGGCGCTGGCGGCTGCCCAGAGCGAACCTGTCAAATCGCGCCTCAAGGCCGAGACCGAGGAGGCGCGCAGCCGGGGGATCTTCGGCGCCCCGAGCATAACCACGGCGGACGGCGAGCTGTTCTGGGGCAACGACCGCCTCGAGCTCGCCCTGGCGTGGGCCTCAGGCGAGGGCCCCCGCGGCTTCCGATAGCCGTCACACCCTTGCCGCGACTGCGACTTTCGCCTATATCGCCCCGACCAGGATGGCGCCTTGGCGCACGAAGGCCGATTGGTCTACGTGCCTGCGCAATAAGATTTGCGCGAATGGGCGGCACCCTTGGCATGGATTGAGACGTCTCCGACCATCGGTTCGATGTGCCGGCCTGCCCCCGAGGGGCAGCAGCCCGCTCGGCTTTGAGCCGCGGGCCCCGATGGCGAGAGGCGGCCCGTAGCACGAGCCGCCGGCACCATTGCCCCTTGAGGGCACCGAGGAGAATGCATGCCAGCGATATCGTCCGAACGCGCCCCCAGCCGTGAAGATTTTGCGGCGCTGCTCGAAGAATCCTTCAAAGGCTCGGACACGCACGAAGGCTCGGTCATCCGAGGCACCGTGGTGGCGATCGAAAAGGACGTGGCCGTCATCGATATCGGCCTCAAGACGGAAGGGCGCGTGGCGCTCAAGGAATTCAGTGGCCCCGGCCGCGATCAGGCCATCAAGGTCGGCGACGAGGTGGAGGTCTATCTCGAGCGCATCGAGAACGCGCTGGGCGAGGCCGTCATCAGCCGCGACAAGGCGCGGCGCGAGGAGAGCTGGGTGAAGCTGGAGCGCGCCTTCGAGGCGAACGAGAAGGTCACCGGCGTCATCTTCAACCAAGTGAAGGGCGGCTACACGGTCGACCTCGACGGTGCAGTGGCCTTCCTGCCACGCTCGCAGGTGGACATCCGCCCGGTGCGCGACGTGACGCCCCTGATGGGCGTGCCGCAGCCGTTCCAGATCCTCAAGATGGACCGCCGGCGCGGTAACATCGTGGTGTCGCGCCGCACCGTCCTCGAAGAGACCCGCGCCGAGGCGCGCTCCGAGCTCGTCGCCAATCTCGAGGAAGGCCAGGTCATCGACGGTGTCGTCAAGAACATCACCGAGTACGGCGCCTTCGTCGATCTCGGCGGCATCGACGGCCTCCTGCACGTCACCGACATGGCGTGGCGGCGCGTCAACCACCCGTCCGAGGTGGTCAATATCGGTCAGACCGTGAAGGTCAAGATCATCAAGATCAACCACGAGACGCACCGCATCTCGCTCGGCATCAAGCAGCTCCTCGCCGATCCGTGGGAGGCGATCGCCGACCGCTACCCGGTGAGCTCGCGCTTCACCGGCCGCGTCACCAACATCACCGACTACGGCGCCTTCGTGGAGCTGGAGCCCGGCATCGAGGGACTGATCCACGTCTCGGAAATGTCGTGGACCAAGAAGAACGTCCATCCTGGCAAGATCGTCTCCACCAGCCAGGAGGTGGAAGTCCAAATCCTCGAAGTCGATCCGGTCAAGCGGCGCATCTCGCTCGGCCTTAAGCAGACGCTGCGCAATCCGTGGGAAGCTTTCGCCGAGACACATCCCGTCGACTCCGTCGTCGAAGGCGAGGTCAAGAACAAGACCGAGTTCGGCCTGTTCATCGGCCTCGAGGGCGACGTTGACGGCATGATCCACCTGTCCGATCTCGACTGGAACCGGCCCGGCGAGCAGGTGATCGAGGAATACAAGAAGGGCGACGTGGTGCGCGCCCGCGTCCTCGACGTGGATATCGAGAAGGAGCGCATCTCGCTCGGCTTGAAGCAGGTGGCGGGCGATCCGTTCGCCGACGCCGGCGAGATCAAGAAGGGTCAGGTGGTCACCTGCGAGGTCACCGAGGTGAAGGACGGCGGCATCGACGTGAAGCTCGTCGACAGCGACCTGACGGCCTTCATCAAGCGCTCGGAGCTGGCGCGTGAACGTGCCGATCAGCGGCCCGATCGCTTCGCAGCGGGCGAGAAGGTGGATGCCCGCGTCGTGCAGTTCGACCGCAAGGCACGGCGCATCACGCTGTCCATCAAGGCGCTGGAAGTGGCCGAGGAGAAGGAGGCCATCGCCCAGTACGGCTCGACCGATTTGGGCGCTTCGCTCGGCGACATCCTCGGCGCCGCGCTCAAGAAGGCCGGCGAGAAGAAATAAGGCGGCCCTGCCGGGCGCCGCAGCGTCCGTTGCGACTAATTCGAGCCCGCGCGGCCTGCCGCGCGGGCCTTTGTTTTTGCTAGACGATGGAACGACTTGCTCGCGATGGTGCCGGGGAGGTAGTGTCCGCCGTCACGGAGCTACCCATGACCTATGACGCCGACCTCCTTGCCGATCGCCGCCGGCTGCGCCGCAAGCTGTCGCTCTGGCGGCTTGTTGCATTTGCCGGGATCATTGCGGCCATCGTGGCGGCGGGCGTGTCGGCAACCGGCAGCGATACGCTGAGCGGGCGTCCGCACGTTGCCAAGGTTGCGTTGTCCGGCTTCATTGCCGGCGACCAGAAGACCCTCGATCTCTTGAAGCGGGTCGGCGAAAGCAAGGCCAGCGCGGTCCTCGTCATGATCGACAGTCCCGGCGGCACCACGGCCGGAGCCGAGGCGATCTATGGGGCGCTGCGGCGGCTCTCCGTCGAAAAAAAGAAGCCGACGGTCGCCGTCGTCGGCACGCTGGCGGCGTCGGGAGGCTATATCTCGGCCATCGCCACCGACCGTATCGTCACAGGCCAGACGTTGCTCGTCGGCTCCATTGGCGTCCTGGTTCAATATCCGAACTTCGCCGGTCTGCTGGAGCGCGTCGGCGTCAATGTCGAAAGC
The DNA here is from genome assembly GCA_963812775.1 of uncultured Alphaproteobacteria bacterium. Lineage (GTDB taxonomy): Bacteria > Pseudomonadota > Alphaproteobacteria > Rhizobiales > Beijerinckiaceae > CAWEWH01. The sequence goes on along the minus strand of CAWEWH010000005.1, from coordinate 645,597 downwards.
GTCAAGTCGTCGCCGCTCAAGGCGGCGCCGAGCGGCTACGAGCCGACATCGCCTGAGGCGCGCGCCGCACTCACCGCCTTGGTGAGCGACACATACAATTGGTTCAAGCAGCTCGTGCGCGAGCGCCGCAATTTCGACGACGGCCAGCTCGCCGCCGTCACCGACGGGCGCGTCTTCACCGGCCGCCAGGCGCTGGAGCTGAAGCTGATCGACCAGATCGGCGACGAGCGCGACGCCATCGCCTGGCTCGAACGCGAAAAAGGCATCGCCAAGGACCTGCCGGTCAGGGAATGGAAGACCACCACGACAACCAGCTTCAATCTGTGGTCGGCGCTCGGCGCGGCCGCTTCTGTTGCGGGTTATGACGATCTTGCCCATTCGCTGCGCCGGTTCGGACTCGAAACTGAGGTCACGCGCCTTGACGGGCTTCTTGCGGTCTGGCACCCTTCCCTTGAAAAGTGACGATTGATCAAAGAGATAGGCGGGGGCCATGATCAAATCGGAACTGGTTTTGCGGATCGCCGAGCAGAACCCGCATTTGTACCAGCGCGACGTTCGAGAACATCGTCAACGCGATTCTCGACGAGATCACCAGGGCTCTCTCCGAGGGCAACCGCGTCGAGCTGCGAGGCTTCGGCGCGTTCTCGGTGAAGAAGCGCGAGGCGCGCACCGGGCGCAATCCGCGCACCGGCGAGACGGTGTCGGTCGCCGAGAAGGCGGTGCCGGTCTTCAAGACCGGCAAGGAGATGCGCCAGCGGCTCAACGCCACGCCGGTGGTGCGAGTGCGCGCCAAGGCCTGAAGCCGGAGGATCGTTTGCGCGGCTTCATCAAGGCACTCATCCTCGTGCCGGCATCGCTCGCGGTGGTGCTGCTCGCCATTGCCAATCGCGCGCCGGTGAAGCTGTCACTCGACCCGTTCTCGCGCACCGATCCCGCCTTGAGCGTCAGCGTGCCGTTGTTCGCCGCCTTGCTGGCCGCCGTGATGATCGGCGTCATCATCGGCGGCGTCGCCGCGTGGATGGCGCAAGGCAAGCATCGCCAGGCCGAGCGCCGGCATCGCCGCGACGCCGAACGCCTGGCGGCCGAGACGCAGCGGCTGAAGAATGCGCTGTCGTCGCGCACCGAGGCTCTGCCAGGCGGCCGCCACGCCGCCTGAGCCGCGTGCTCAGGCGGCACGCTCCCGTCCTGGCCGACGTTAACCAGTTGGATTTCAAGCTTTTTGGCGCTCGCTCGAGGCCGTTGGCACCCCGCCGCGCCGCCGCCATATATCTGTCGATGGCCTTCGGGTGGACAAAACCGGCGCTGGCGTGGCAACTCCTCCCCATGTCGTTGCACGTGAAGATTTGCGGCTTGAACTCTGCCGCCGCCATGGCGGCGGCGCTCGACGCGGGCGCCGACATGGTGGGGCTCAATTTCTTCGCCAAGAGTCCGCGCAGCCTCACGCTGGCGGCGGCGGCCGCATTGGCCGAACAGGCGCGGGGGCGCGCCGAGATCGCCGCGATCACGGTCGACGCCGACGACGAGACCTTCGCCGGCATCGTACGCAGCGTGCGGCCTGACTGGCTGCAGCTGCATGGATCGGAATCGCCGCAGCGCTGCCGCGCGCTGGCGCAAGCGCACGGATGCCGGGTCATGAAGGCCATCGGTATCGGCGCGGCGAGCGATCTGGATCGCGCCGTGGCGTATGACCGCGTCGATCGCCTGCTGCTCGACGCCAAGGCGCCGGCCGGCGCGCCGCTGCCGGGCGGCAACGGCCTGCCATTCGATTGGCGTGTGCTGGAGGACAGGCGGCTCACGCCATTCCTGCTGTCGGGCGGCTTGACGCCAGCCAATGTGGCGACCGCCATCGGTCTCTTGCGCGGCAACCAGAGCTTTGCCGGCGTCGATGTTTCGTCCGGCGTCGAGAGCGCGCCGGGCGTCAAGGACGTGGCCCGCATCGCGGCTTTCGTGGCGGCCGCGCGCGCCGCCGAGCGCGCGCCGCACCGGGAGCCGGTGGCGTGAGCGTCGCGCGGCCCAACTCCTTCCGCGTCGGCCCCGACGAGGGCGGTCGCTTTGGCCTGTTCGGCGGCCGTTTCGTGGCCGAGACGCTGATGCCGCTGATCCTCGATCTCGAGAAGGCCTACAAGGCGGCGCGCCAGGACCCCGCCTATCAACGGGAGATGGACGGCTATCTCACGCACTATGTCGGCCGGCCGAGCCCGCTCTATTTCGCCGAGCGCCTGACCAAGCATCTGGGCGGCGCGAAAATCTATCTCAAGCGCGAGGAGCTCAACCACACCGGCTCGCACAAGGTGAACAACGTGCTCGGCCAGATTCTGCTGGCGCGGCGCATGGGCAAGCAGCGCATCATCGCCGAGACCGGGGCCGGCCAGCACGGCGTCGCCACCGCGACGCTGTGCGCGCGCTTCGGCCTCGACTGCGTCGTCTATATGGGGTCCGTCGACGTGGAGCGGCAGGCACCCAACGTGTTCCGCATGAAGATGCTGGGCGCAGAGGTGGTGCCGGTCCAGTCCGGGTCGAAGACGCTCAAGGACGCCATGAACGAGGCGCTGCGCGACTGGGTGACCAACGTCGCGACCACGTTCTATTGCATTGGCACCGTCGCGGGGCCGCACCCGTATCCGATGATGGTGCGCGATTTCCAATCGATCATCGGCGAGGAGACGCGCACGCAATTACTCGAGGCCGAGGGGCGGCTGCCGAGCTCGCTCATCGCCTGTATCGGCGGCGGCTCGAATGCCATGGGGCTGTTCCATCCCTTCCTCGATGACGAAGGCATCGAGATTTTCGGCGTCGAGGCGGCAGGCCACGGTATTTCGACCGGTCTGCACGCGGCCTCGCTCACCGGCGGGCGGCCCGGCGTCCTGCACGGCAACCGTACCTTCCTGCTCATGGACGACGACGGACAGATCAAGGACGCGCATTCGATCTCGGCCGGCCTCGATTATCCGGGCATCGGGCCCGAGCACGCCTGGCTGCACGAGACCGGCCGCGTCACCTATCTGTCGGCCACAGACGCCGAGGCGCTCGAAGCCTTCCAGCTCCTGTCGCGGCTCGAGGGAATCATTCCGGCGCTCGAGCCCGCGCACGCCCTCGCCAAGGTCGCGGAATTGGCGCCGAAGCGGCCCGCCGATCACCTCATGGTGGTCAACCTGTCGGGGCGCGGCGACAAGGACATCCCGCAGGTCGCCGACATTCTGGAGGCGAAGCGTTGAGCCGCATCGAGCGCCGCTTCCAGAAATGCCGCGCCGAAGGGCGCGCTGCCCTTGTCACTTTCGTGACGGCGGGCGACCCCGACCACGACACTTCGATCGCCATCGCCAAGGCGCTGCCCAAGGCTGGCGCCGACGTTATCGAGTTCGGCATGCCGTTCACCGACCCGATGGCCGATGGGCCGTCGGTTCAGGCAGCGGGGCTCAGGGCGCTCAAAGCCGGCGAGACGTTGCGCAAGACGCTTGCGCTGGTGGCCGCCTTTCGCGAGGCCGACCAAGACACGCCCATCGTGCTGATGGGCTACTACAACCCGATCTACATCTACGGCGTCGGCGGCTTCCTGGCCGACGCGCAGGCGAGCGGCGTCGACGGGCTGATCATTGTCGACCTGCCGCCCGAGGAAGACCGCGAGCTGTGCCTGCCGGCCCTGAAAGCCGGGCTTTCGTTCATCCGCCTCGCCACCCCGACGACCGACGACAAGCGCCTGCCGACGGTGCTCGCGAACACGTCCGGCTTCGTCTATTATGTGTCGATCACCGGCATTACCGGCGGGGCAACGCCGGATTTTGGACAGGTGGCGGCGGCAGTCCAGCGTATCAAGCGGCACACATCATTGCCGGTCGTCGTTGGTTTCGGCGTGAAGAATGGCGGCCACGCGGCCGCCGTCGCGAAGTGCGCCGACGGCGTCGCGGTCGGGTCCGCCCTGGTTGACGCCGTCAAGGCGTCCCTCGACCGGGACGGGAAGGCGACGAAGACGACCGTCTCGGCGGTGGCGCGGTTAGTGGAAGAGCTGGCCCAAGGCGTGCGCGGCGCCGAGCGCGGGCGCGCCGCCTGAAGCAAAGCAGGATCGAGATTCATGAATTGGATTTCCGACGTCGTCCGGCCGAAGATCAAGACGCTGTTCAAGCGCGAAGTGCCGGAAAATCTGTGGATCAAATGTCCGGAAACCGGCCAGATGGTCTTCCACAAGGACGTCGAAGCCAATCACTTCGTCATCCCGGGATCGAACTTCCATCTGCGCATGTCGACGGACGCCCGACTGAGGCTGATGTTCGACGGCGAGGAATGGGAGGACATCGCGGTTCCCGAGACGCCCACCGATCCGCTGAAATTCCGCGACAGCAAGCGCTATGTCGATCGCCTCAAGGAAGCGCGGGCCAAGACCAATCTCAAGGACGCGGTGAAAATCGCGGTCGGCACGGTCGAGGAGATGCCCGTCACCGTCGGCGTGCAGGAATTCGACTTCATCGCCGGCTCTCTCGGCGTTGCCGAGGGCGAGGCCGTCATCACCGGCATGGAGACGGCCATCGAGCGCGGCACGCCGTTCGTCATGTTCACGGCCTCGGGCGGCGCGCGCATGCAGGAGGGCGTCTTCTCGCTCATGCAGATGCCGCGCACCACCGTGGCGGTGCGCCGTCTGCGCGAGGCGCGGCTTCCCTATATCGTGGTGCTCACCAACCCGACGACGGGCGGCGTCACCGCCTCCTACGCCATGCTGGGTGATATCCACATCGCCGAGCCCGGCGCGCTCGTCGGCTTCACCGGGCCGCGCGTCATCGAGCAGACCATCCGCGAGAAGCTGCCCGACGGTTTCCAGCGCGCCGAGTATCTCAAGAAACACGGCATGGTCGACATGGTGGTGTCTCGCCGCGACCTGAAAGCCACCATCGCGCGCCTGTCGCGCCTGCTCTTGCGGCAGTCGCAGCCGGTCGCCGCCGCCATCGAGCCGGAGGCCGAGCTGCCGGTCCTCGACCAAGCGGCGGAATGACGGCGCGCCGAGGCGGCGCGCGCATCGGAGTTGCTCAGTGGAATCGTCCGACGCTGTGATCGCGCGCTTCATGGCGCTGCATCCGAAGCTGATCGATCTTTCGCTCGATCGGATACAGCGCCTGCTCGCCGAGCTCGATCACCCCGAGGAGCGCCTGCCGCCGACCATTCACGTGGCCGGCACCAACGGCAAGGGCTCGACGGTCGCCTTCATGCGCGCCATCCTCGAGGCCGCCGGCCTTTCGGTGCACGTCTACACCTCGCCGCATCTGGTGCGGTTCCACGAACGCATCAGGCTCGGGGCGCCCGGCGGCGGCCGCTTCGTCGACGAGGAGCGCCTCGTTGCGGCGCTACGCGCCTGCGAGACCGTCAATGCCGGACGGCCCATCACCGTGTTCGAGATGACGACAGTGACGGCGCTGTCGCTGTTCGCCGATCACCGCGCCGACGTGCTGCTGCTCGAAGTGGGGCTCGGCGGCAGCTTCGACGCCACCAACGTCATCACGCGGCCGGCCGCCGCCGTCGTCACGCCGGTGTCGATGGACCATCGCGAATATCTCGGCGACCGCGTGACGCTGATCGCCGCCGAGAAAGCCGGCATCTTCAAGCCCGGCTGTCCGGCGGTCATTGCGCCGCAGGAGCCGGAGCCGACAGCGGTGCTGGAAGCGCATGCCGAACGCATCGGCGCCACGCTCGTCCTCGGCGGCCAGGATTTCAGCGTCCACGAGGAGAATGGCCGCCTCATCTACCAGGACAATGACGGGCTTCTCGATCTGCCCCTGCCGCGGCTCGCCGGCCGGCACCAGCACGTCAATGCCGCGACAGCCATCGCGGCGACGCGCGCCGCCGGCTACCGGCACATCGGCAACGATGTCTTCGAGCAGGGGCTCGTCGGCGTTTATTGGCCGGCCCGCATGCAGCGGTTGGCGAGCGGTCGCCTGCCGTCACTGACCCCGAAGGGCGCGGAGATCTGGCTCGACGGCGGTCATAATTCCGATTGCGGCCGTGCCATGGCGAGCGCCATGGCGGAGCTCGAGGAGAAGCATCCAGCGCCGCTCGTGCTTATCGTCGGCATGATGGGTACCAAGGATGCCGAAGGCTTCCTGTCGCCATTCGCGGGGCTGGCGCGCGAGGTGCTGGCGGTTCCCATCGGCTCGCAACTCGGCGCGCGGCCGGCCGAGGAAGTCGCGACCATCGCCCGCTCGGTGCGCCTCAACGCCTCGACGCATGCCAGCGTCGAGGCGGCGCTGACAGCGCTCAACGGTTATGTCTGGGAGCGCCCGCCGCGCATCCTCATCATCGGCTCGCTCTACCTGGCGGGCGAGGTGCTGGCCGCCAACGGCACGCCGCCGCAGTGAATGATGAGTTCGCTCAACAGTCCTGCCGTCCCTGTCCTCGACACTGTCCCACGGATCAGCTTGAACCGACATTCAGCGCATCCAAGAACTTGGTGCAGTCTGGATGCAGATCCACCTCGGTCCAGAACCGGCGCAGCGCCTGGATTAGCGCGAGCGGCTGGTCCTCCTGGACGTTGTGACCCGCGTCGCAGATTTCGATGAAGTGACCTTTCGGAAATGCCGCCGCGAACGCCTCGGCGGTGGAGCAAGTCAGCACCTTGCTGCGTCCGCCTCGGACCATGAGGAGGGGCCGGTCGAAACCAGAGAGGGTATTGCCCATGGCCTGCACGCGAGCCAGGATGTGAGGAAAGTCAACCATGCGGCGGCCGTCGCGCTTCCAGATCCAGAGTCCGGCGTCGTTCTGGCGCAGCATCGCGCGCATCCGATAGGCAACCCGTTCGGGATCGCTCTGGGGACTGGCGCGCAACGCAGCCTCGACTACGGCCTCCACCGAGGGTGCGCCGATCATCCCGGTCATGAAGCCCCGCATATTCGCAGAAGCTTCATAGGAAACGCCGGGAGCCACATCGACGATGCTCAGACTGACAAACAAGTCTGGCCGTAGCGCCGCAGCTTCCGCGGCAGCCAAGCCCCCTAAGGACATCCCGACGAGTCGGGCCGGTCCGCCCGCCAGTTGTTCAACGGCTTCGACGGCGTCCATGGCGAGACGCGCGACGGAATAGTCGTTGGACCAGCCGCTTTCACCATGTCCTCGCTCGTCGATGGTCAGCATTCGGAAATCGGTCTCGCAGGCCGACGCACACGTAATCCCACGTCCTGGCCGTTAAACTTCCGCCGTGCAGGAGCAGCACCGGCGATGAATCGCCGCCCCAATCATTGGCGCGCAGCCGCACGCCGTCGCTTGTCATCAAGTCGAGAGAGCGCGGAGCGCGCGTGTCTCCGGCAATCCCCAAGCGACGCGCGATTTTGCCAAGCTCCTGGCCGAAGCCGCTGTCCATCCGTCCTCACTACTTTGGATATCCTTAGTAGCGAATATGCTTAGGGTGGCCTAAGTAGGGTGTCAAGCGGACGTTCAAATGAAATCGACGACTCGACGGGTGCGCCGCTCCCGGGCCGCGGCGCGCGAGGCGATCCTGGAGGCGGCAGAAGCAATCCTGCGCGATGAAGGTCCCGACGCAGTCGTGGTGCAGCGCGTGGCGGAGGCAGTCGGGATCACGGACGCGGCGGTGCACTACCACTTCGGCACCCGCATGCGGCTAATGGAGGCGCTCCTCCATCACAGCGGGCGCAAACTCGTTGCGGAGCTGGCGGCCGCCGCCGGCGACAGATCGCCGGACCTGGCTGCTGTGAGCCGGGTGATGAGGCACGTCTACATCGAGAATGGCGCGGGCCGGATGGCGATGTGGCTACGCTTGGCAGGCTGGCGGCCCCGCGGCGCGGGCATGCTCTCGCCACTGATAGCGAGCGCCAAGGCTTCGGGCGCGGCCGACGCGCGACGGCTGATCGCTCTTCTGAACGCCATCCATGTCGCCATCGCCATCATGGGGGAGGCCTTGCTGAAAGCTGCGGACCTGCCCGCTGACGACGCCGGCCAAGCGGCGTTTTTGGACTGGGCCACCGCGCTTATCGACGAGGCCGCCGGTGGCGCGTGAACGCGCGTGCGTCAATGCGGAAAGAAGGTGGCGCCTCAGGCCGAGGCCTGCTGGATCCACTTGGCGAGATCGCTCTTGGGGGCCGCGCCGACCTTCTGGCCGGCGAGCTTGCCGTTCTTGAACAGCATCAGGGTCGGGATGGAGCGAATGCCGAACTGACCCGGCACCTCGGTGTTCTCGTCGACATTCATCTTCACCACCTTGACCTTGCCGGCCATCTCGTTGGCGATCTCCTCGAGCGCCGGACCGATCATGCGGCAGGGACCGCACCATTCGGCCCAAAAGTCGACAACGACGGGTTCGGCGGCCTTGAGCACATCGGCCTCGAAAGTGGCATCGGTCGTCTTGGCAGTGGCCATGGAGATTAATCCTTTGTTTTTGAAGACATTCCAGGCCGAATTGTGCCGGTTTGTCGGGTCTCCGCAAAGGTATGAAGCCCCCCGCGGCCGGTCAAGGAGCGGCGGCGCGCGGTGGTCATGCGTCCGGGTCAATCGATCGTGAGCCGGGCGGCCGCAAGGCGGCTTGGCGGAATCTCCATGATGGAGGCGCCAGCCGTCCAGACCAGGAAGGCGCGGCGGCTCTTGTCCGGAAAGATGTCGGCCAGCAGCCGCTCATAGAGCGCCAGCTGCGACACATAGCCGGCCGGCACCTCGTCGAGGGTGGCCGGCGGGCGCGCGCCTGTCTTGAAGTCTGCGAAAAGGACCTCGCCGGCCGACACGGCCAGCCGGTCGATTTGCCCCGACACCGGGCGCGCCTTGCCGTCCGGTGGCAGCTTCATCGTGCCGACAATGGCCGCCTCGGCGCGGCTATCCGGCCCGAACAAGGGCGCCAGTTGCGGGTGCGCGATGATCGCGAGGGCGTCGCGGACGATGCCTTCACGGAACGTCGCGGTCGAGCCGGCCGGCGCGCGCCGCAACAAACCGCGCCGCCGCACCGCCGCGCTCGGCCTCCGGCAAGGCCGGCAGATGCTCGATCAGGGCATGAACCAGCGTGCCGACGAGGCGGGCATTGATGGCGGCTGCATCGCCGCGCGGCTCTTGCCCGGTATCGGCGGCATTGAGGGCGCTCGACGGACGCAGCGGCGGCAACGTTTCGGGCTCCGGCATCGCGGCGCGGCGCAGCCATTCCGGCTCCGCGGCCAGCCGTTCTTCCTCCGGCGTTGTCTTCATCGCGGCCGCCGGCACGACGCCGCTCTCCCAAACGCGCATCGGCTCGTCGGCTTCCGGAAGAGGCGCGTCGACGAGCGCCTCGGACTGGCCGGTGGCGCCTGTCAAACCCGCCTCGACCATGGCGAACCAGCAATCCGGCGGCGGGGTCGATGGTGCCTTGGTCAGGTACGGGGCCACGACGAGGCGGTCCTTGGCGCGCGTCATGGCCACATAGAGAAGACGATTGTGCTCCTCGCGCTCGCGCAGGCGCTCACGCTCGCGCACCTCGCGCAGGAAACGCGGCTGCTCGTCCTTGCGCGGCACCCAGGCCGGGATGGCCGCGCCGTTGGACTCGATCTCAGCCAGGACCGGGCGATGCTCGTCGACCCGGCAGGCGTCGGCGATGACCACCACTCCAGCCTCGAGGCCCTTGGCGCCATGCACCGTCATGACGCGCACGTCGCCGCGCGCCACGTCCATGTCGCGTTTGATCTCGTGGCTCGCGTCGCTGAACGCCGCCAGAAAGGCGGCAAGCGATCCCGCCTCGCGCCGCTCATGGGCGAGCGCCAGCGACAGGAATTCATCGATGGCATCGCCGGCCTCCGGTCCGAGGCGGGAAACGAGCGTACGCCTTGCGCCGAGCGGCCCGAGCAGCGTCGCGTAAAAGCAGAACGGCCCATAGCGGTCGGCGAGGACGCGCCATGTGTCGAGACGCCGGACCGCCTCGGCCGCCGCCGCGTCGCCGTCCCGCGCGGCCTGGCCGAGTGCCGCCGCAAAGGACTGATGATCCGGACGGCGCGCGCCGATGCGCACCAGATCATCGTCACCGAGCCCGACGAAGGGGGTCTTGAGCGCCGTGGCGAGCGTCAAGTCGTCGTCCGGCAGCAGCGCCGCGCGTCCCACGGCGATGAGGTCGAGGACGGCGATGTGGTCGCCGAGGCGCAGGCGATCGGCGCCCGCCACCGGCACGCCGCTCTGCTTCAGGGCGCGAATGATCGCCTCGAACAGCGGGCCGCGCTTGCGCACAAGGACCAGCACCTCGCCGGGCGCGACGAGGCGGCCGGCTTCATCGCCGCGCGTCGTCCAACGCCACACGGCGCGGGCGATGCGCGAGGCCAGCACGACCGGCGGCGCCGACTGGTCCGGCTCGTCCACCGGCAGCGTCCACGCGTCAGGCTCAGGTGTCGGGGCCGGCCGCACCGGCGGCCAAAGCTCGACGCGGCCGCGCTCACGCGGCCGGCTGCTTTCGTGAACGGTGCCGACCGTCTTGCCGTCGCCGTCGAAATGCAGGCCCTTGAAATTCTCCGGTCGCGCGAAGACCGCATCGACGGCGCTGAGTACCGCGGCGGCGGAGCGAAACGAAACGGTGAGCGGCACGTCCTCGAAACGCTCGCCGGACGCCTCGACGAGGCGGCGGAAATGCCGGTGCGTGTCGGCAAGCGCTTGCGGTTCCGCCCCCTGAAAGCCGAAGATCGACTGCTTGGTGTCGCCGACCGCGAAGATGGTGCGCTTGAGCCCGCCGCGCCCGCCGGCTCCCGCCGTGAAGTCGGCGGTCAGCGCCTTCAGTATCTCCCATTGAGCCGGGTTGGTGTCCTGCGCCTCGTCGACCAGGACGTGGTCGATGCCGGCGTCGAGCTTGTAGAGCACCCAGCCGGCGCCGGCACGGGCGAGAAGCGTGCGCGTCTTGTCGATGAGATCGTCGAAATCAAGAGCGCCGCGGACGCTTTTCATCGCTTCGGCGCGCGCGAAGATGGCGCCGGCGAGCGTCAATAGCGCCGTCGTCCGCACCACGACCGCGACGGCGCGGCGCCGATCGTTCAATGCTTCGAGCCGAGCGCGCTCCTGGCGCATGCATGCGAAGAGATCGGCGTCGATGGCCCGCGTCACGAAGCGGTTGTCGGCGCGCGCTTCGTTGCTGGCCGTGAAGAACACCCTGAGGTAGCACCGCAGCGTCTCGGCCGATGTGTCGGCCGCGCAGGCCTGCAACAAGGCCACGGCGCGTTCGCGGTCCGTCGCCTTGCCGGCTTCGAGCCCGCGCGCCATCGCCGGCCATTCGCTGCGCGGGACGCCCTCCTCGAGCATCCGCCGCTCGATGCTGTCGATGGTCTCGTCGGCATGAAGCCCGAAGGCGGCGGTCAACCGCGCCATGGCGTCCCGCAGCGCCGCCGCGGTGCGATGCGCGCGCAGGAACTGCCGTTCTGCAACGGCGGCTCGGATGGCGGCCGCGAACTGCTCGCCGGTGACCTCGAGGCTGATGGCCGCGAGGGCGTCGGAAAGCCTCGCGTCGGCGCCGGCGGCAGCCTCGGTCAGGACGGCGGCCTTGGCGAGTGCCAGCACCTCGTCGGCGGCTGCTTCATCGAGCACCTCGAAACGCGCCGGCACGTTGGCCTCGAACGGGAAGAGATGCAGCACGCGCTCGCAGAACGCATGGATGGTCTCGATCTTGAGGCCGCCCGGGGTCTCGACCGCACGGGCAAAAAGCCGCCGCGCCCGCGTCAGGCGCTCGCGGCCGGGCGCCCGGCCTTCGAGCTCAACGAGCGCCGCCTGGAGGGCCTGATCGCTCAGCGCGGTCCACTCCGCCAGGCGCTCGAAGATCTTGAGCGCCATGTTGGCGGCCGCTGCCTTGGTGTAGGTCAGGCAGAGGATCTTGCCAGGCGGCACGCCGTCGAGAAGCAGACGCAGCACGCGCGCGACCAGCACCGTCGTCTTGCCGGAGCCGGCATTGGCCGACACGAAGGCCGACAGTTCCGGATCAGCGGCGAGGCGCTGGTGCGCATGGGCTCGCTGTTGCGGCGTCGCAACGGCATGGACGGCCGCTTCGCTCACGGCGTCTCTCCCGGAAGCGCCTCGTCGGCCAGCGCCCATTCCTTGGTGCGCGCCAGATGATCGTATTCGTTGAAGCGGCGCGCGAACTGCGCGAAGGGCCGCGCCATGAAGCCCGCCTCACCGGCGAGATAGCGTCGCATCAGCTTTTCCAGCTTGCTGCGATGCTCCTCGACGACGGCCGCGACGGTGCGGGCATCGCCAGGCGGCGGCTCGATGGGGCAGGGATTGAGCGGCGTCGCGCCGCCAGTCGCGTGCAGATACTGCAATGTCGGGCATCGCGACGCGGGCGGCAGGTCGCGGAAGCCACCGTGCTTCAGGATGGCGGCCTCCAGCGTCAGCTGCGGCGAGAAGCCGGCGAACACCGTCTTGGCGGTCGGCGGCGTGCCGGTCTTGAAATCGAGGATGGCGAAACCGCCATCGTGTTGGCGCTCGATGCGGTCGGCGCGGGCCCGCAGCGTGAACGCCTCGCCATCACCGACCGCGAGCGGCATGGCGCCGGAAACCTCGGCGTGCACGGCGGCAATGTCCGGGCGGCGGGCGCGCTCCCAGCGCGCGAAGGCTTCGGCGAGGCGCCGGAAGCGCGGCCACCATTGCGCGGCGACGTCCGGATAGGCGGCCAGCGCCGCGAAGGCTTCCTCGCCGAGCGCGACCAGCACCGGCAGGGGATCGTCCGGCAGTGCACTCGGATGCGCCGCCGCGAAGCGGCCCAGCACCTCGTGCACGATGGTGCCGCGATCGGCGGCGCCGGGCAGGACGGCCACCTCGTCGAGGGCATCGAGCTTGAGGACGTGCTTGGCAAAGATCGAGTAGGGATCGCGCACCAAGGTCTCGATCTCGGTGACGCTGAGGGAGCGCGGAATGAGGTCCCTTGGCGGCAGCGGCGCCGGGCGCGGCAGCGGCGGCATGGCCACGGGCCGATCGAGCATGGCCGCAAGGGCGCGAAAGCGCGCGCCGGCAGCGATCGCCTTGTCCCACGAGTTCGCCGCCTGCAACGGCCCGCATGCGCTGCAGGAAACGCGACGGTACCGTCGGGGCGCCCTCGCGCTTGGCGGCCCGCGTGATCACCGCGTTCCGGGCGCCGATTGCCGCGACGAAGTCGTGCGCCGTCTGGCCGATGCGCCGTTCCGCCGACGGCAGGCCGACGGTGTCGCGCATGGGTCGGTTGAGAAAGGCGTCAGTCTTGGCGACGGGCGGCCAGACGCCTTCGTCGAGGCCTCCCACCACCACGGTGTCGGCGTCGAGGAGGCGCGCTTCCAACAGGCCCCAGATCTTCACGCGGCGGTGGCGCGGCCGGCGGGGCCGCACGCGATACTCGCCGGCGAGCCGCGCAAAGAAGGCGGGATAATCGTCGAGCCGACCCTCGATCGCGCCGCCATCATACATGGCGAGATCGTCAAAGACGACATCCAGCGTTTCCCCCGCCTCGCCGGCGAAGAGGCGCTCTGGCTCGCCTGCCGCCGGCTGCGCGAGGGCGATCAGGGCCTGGCGATGAAGCAGTGCGAGCTCGGCGAGATCGCAGGCGCCGCTGCGCCGCGACGTGAGCGGAGCGAAGACGCGCTCCGAGACGTCGCAAGAGGTCCGCCGCGCCATCCCAATCCCCATCGGTGAGACGGCGCAATGGACGCGCCGCATGACGCGCGCGGGCCTCCATGCGGCGGCGGCGCAGGATCGCCGCGAGCCCGGCAAAGCCTGGGGGTGGCGCCGGCCCGCGCAACACGCCGATCTCCAGCGCCGCCGCGGCACCGACGAGGATGGCACGGGGAAGGCCGAGCGTGACAAGGGGATGCGCGAGGAGCGCCAGCAGCGCGCGGGGCGCGCCATCGGCGGCGGCCGCCTCGGCGGCCAGCAATGCCAGCCGGCCCGGCAGGGTACGGGTGAGCGGCGTGCCGGCGCTGTCGTCCACGTCGATGTCCCAGCGCCTCAGCTCGGCACCGACGCGTTCGGCGAGGCCGCGGTCAGGCGTGATCAGCGCCGCGGTGGCGTCCGTACGCTCCAGCGCCTCGCGAATGACGAGGCTCGCGACCAGCGCCTCCTCCCGCTCATCGTCCGCCTCGACGACTGCCAGGCCGTCGAGCGCCGCCGCCCAAAGCTCGCGGTCGCGCTCGCCTGCCGACGCCCATTGCTCGGTTGTGGCGGCGGGACGCAGCGCCTGCGACAGGAAACGGCCGCGCGCGACGGCGCGGCGCGACAGCTCGCCGAGCGGCGTCACCTCGGCGCGGTCGACGCCGATTGCCGCGAGCAGCCGATGCAGGACAGCCTGCGGATGGCCGTGCGCCGCACCGTCGTCATCGCCGCCCGCGCCGATCGCCCGCCAGGATGCCTCGTCGAGATCGCGGTCGAGATCGGGCAGCACGACGGCGCCATTGGGCAAGCGGCTGATGGCGGCGAGCAGCCGCGCCGTCGCCGGGACCGAGCCGGTCGAGCCCGCGGCAATCATCGGCGCGCCTGTCGTGTCACGGGCGAGGCGCGCGGCCTCGGCGCGAAGCACGAGATCGCGCCGCGCGGCCGGATCGAGCACGCCGCGCTCTTCGAGCACGCGCGGCCACGCGTCGGCCGCGATCTTCAAGAAGCTCAGCGTGATGGAATAGTAGCGGTCGTGACGCTCCTCGACGAGACCGGCGAGGCTGTCCCACTTCACGTCCTCGGTCGCGAGCGCGTCCATCAAGCGACCAAGATCTCCCGCCAACGCGAGGGCGTCGGCCGGCGATGAGGGCACCAGCAGCGCCTCGTCAGGATCGAGGCGCAGCACGCCGCGGTCGACGGACTGCGCGAAGGCGAGCACAAGGCGCGTGAGGATCAGCCGGCGCGCCGTATCGCCGATGGCGGGAGGCAGATCGCCCCTTTCCAGCGCCGCCGTGAACTCCGCGTCGCCCAAGCCTATTTCGGCATCGTCAATGTCGCCGAGGGGGATGATGCGCGGCAGAAGGCGGCTCGCCCCGCCCGCCCGCTCGGCCAGCAGCGTCGCAAGGGCTCGCGCAGCGCGCCGCGTCGGCAGGAAGATGGTCGCCGTCGCGAGGGCGAGCGGGCCGTCGCCGGGGAAGCCGGGCAGCAGCCGACCGTGAATCAATGCGTCGGCAAAGGTGGACAGGAACGGCTGGCCGGCCGCGATGGAGAAGACGTGCGGCGCGCGTCGGGCGGCGCCGCTCATTGGGCGCTCGCGGCGATCTCGTCATCGGCGCGGCGGATCGCCTCCGGGGTGCCGACATGGATCCAGCGCCCGTCGAGCCGCAACCCGAAGAGCCGCTCTTCGGCGGCGGCCCGGTCGAACAGGCGGTTGAGGGAGAAGGGGCCGTCGGGCGCACCGGCGAACAGGTCGGGCTTGAGAATGGCGACGCCGGCGTAGATGAAGGGCGTCACCTGATTCTCGGCGCGCCTGATCAAGCGGCCCTCCACGTCCATGCGGAAGTCGCCACGCCCGCCATAGGCGACGGTGCTGACGGTGGCGGCCAGCAGCAGCAGGATGTCCATGCGGTCGGGCGCCCAGAAGTCCATCATGCGGCGGACGTTGGAGCGCGGCCCCTCGATCCACAGCGCGTCGGAATTGAAGAGAAGAAACGGATCAGCGCCGAGCAGCGGCAACGCCTTCTTGACACCGCCGCCGGTCTCAAGAAGGGCGGCGCGCTCGTCGGAAACGATGACGCGCGGCGTGCGCCGGCGCTTCAAATGGGTCTCGACCAGATCGGCGAGGTAGTGGACGTTGACGACAGCTTCGTGAATGCCGGCTTCCTCGATGCGATCGAGGGCATGGTCGATGAGCGACCTGCCGCCGACCCGGACCAGGGGCTTCGGCGTGGTGGCGGTGATCGGCCGCATGCGCTTGCCGAGGCCTGCGGCCAGCACCATGGCGCGCGGTCCTATGCGGGCACGGCTTGCATCGTTCATGAGTCGCGTAGGGCTCGGGTTACGACTGCGGGCCGGCAAGAGCGCGCGGCAGGTGCGTCTCATACCAGAGCTTCAAAGGCGACAACACCGGGTGCGTCAGGTTGCGCGCAAGATAGGCCTCGATGCGCGACAGGTGGCGCAGATATTGCGGCTTGTGGTCGCGCTTGTGGAGGCGGGTGAAGATGCCGAGCAGCTTGGTGGCCCGCTGGGCGCCCAGGATGGAGTAAGCGCGCGCGAAGCTGCCAAAATCGAACTCGCCGGAGCCTTGCCGGCGCGCCGCCGCATAGGCGCCAAGCAGCTTGAGCTCGAGCTCGGGGTAGATGGTGACCCGCGCGTCCTGCAGCAGCGAAACCGCGTCGTAGGCCGGATGGCCGATCACCGCATCCTGGAAATCGAGAATGCCGACGCGCTTTGGTCCTTCGCGGCCTTCGAGCCAGAGCAGGTTGGGGGAATGGTAGTCGCGCAGCGTCCAGGTGCCGGAAGCGGCGACGACCTCGGCGAGGATCTCGGTCCAGGCGGCAACGAAGGAGGCGCGCGCCACGGCCGGCAAGGTGACGCGAGCCTGATGCGGCGCGTACCAATCGAGGACGAGCTCCGTCTCGATGAGCAGCGCCTCGAGGTCATAGGCGGGAATCTTATGCTCGCGGCCCGGCCCGACGGGCAGGATTTTCGGCAGCTCCATGGCGTGCAGCGCGGCAAGCGCCGCGACTGCCTCGGCATAGCGATGCAGGATGGGGCCGAAGACATCGACCACCGGCTCGGTGCCGAAATCCTCCAAGAGCAGAATGCCGGCATCGAGGTCCGCCCCGAGGATTTCCGGCGTGCTGAAGCCCAACTCCCGGAGACCGGTGGCCATGGCCACGAACGGCTCGACGCTCTCGGCGAGCTTGGCGATGGCGCTGTAGGGCTTGCCGCGCCGCACCGGCGGACCGTCGGGCCGCCGCGGCGCGATCATCAGGATGGCGGTCGCGCCGGCCGACGTGGTGAGCCGCTCATAGGCGCGGGTCGACGCATCGCCCTGCACGTGGCTGCGCGTGGCGTCGTGCCAGCCAGCCTCGGCAACGACGCTGCGGACCGCCTTGGCGATCACCAGGCGCTGCGCCCAACGGCCGTGCCCCTCGAGGAAGGCGATGCGATGACCCTCGCTGGCGTCGGCCGGCAGCCGAAACGTGATGTCGAGACGATCGGCGGCCAGAACGTTGCCGGCCCGCTGCGGCCACTCGACGATCACGAGGGCATCGTCGGCCGCCTCGTCCCAGCCGAGCTCGGCAAGCTCGTCGGGGCTGCCGATGCGGTAGAGATCGGCATGGACGATGCGGCCGAACGACGTGTCGTAGACCTGCAGGAGCGTGAAGGTCGGGCTTGGAATCTCGAGCCAGGGATCGGCGGCCAGGATGCGGATGAGGCTTCTGGCGAACGTCGTCTTGCCGGCGCCGAGATCGCCCGAGAGGGTGATGAGGTCGCCGGACCTCACTTCACCGGCGACGAACCGCGCGAAGGCGGCGGTGGCGCTCTCGTCGGCGAGGTCAAGGGACCATGGCGCGGCGCCAGCCTCGCCACCTTCGTGGGCGTCGTCGAGGCCCGCCATTGCGGCGGCCACTACTCGGCCGCCTCGCGGGCGGTCGTGTTCTCGGCCGGGAAGATGCAGGTCACCGTGGTGCCACGGCCGGGCGCGGAATCGAGCTTCACGCGACCGCCGTGCAACTCGACGAAGGAGCGCACGATAGCAAGGCCGAGGCCGACGCCGCGATGGCGCGAGCCCAGCGCATGGCTCTCGAAACGCTCGAACACCTTTGTCACGACTTCCGGCGGAATGCCGCGCCCCTCGTCGCGCACCGAGAAGACCACGTCACGCTGTGTCTTGGCAACGGCAAGCTTGACGGTCTGGCCAGGGGCCGAGAAGCCGACGGCGTTGGACAACAGGTTGAACAGAACCTGACGCACGCGCTTGCCGTCGGCGATGAAGGTGCCGATGCCGTCCGGCGCATCGACCGCAAGCGTGATGTTCGATTCGGCCAAGCGATCCTCGATGCCCACGGCGGCGGCGGCGATCGTCTCGCGGATATCCACGGCCTCGAGCGTGAGCGCCATCTGGCCGTTGTCGATGGTGGCAAGGTCGAGAATGTCGTTGACGATGGCGACGAGCGCCGTCGACGAGCGCATGATGTGGCCGGCATATTCGCGCTGCCGGTCGTTCAACGGACCGACCGTCTCGTCGCGCAAGAGCTGCATGAAGCCGATGATGTTGGTGAGCGGCGAGCGCAGCTCGTACGAGACATGGTGGACGAAGTCGTCCCTGAGACGGGACGCCTTCGTAAGCGCCTCGTTCTTGTCGGTGAGCGCCCGCTCGACATTGACGCTCGCCGTCACGTCCGTGAAGGTGAGCAGCGTGGCGCCGTCGGGCAGCGGCGCCATGGCGCAATCGACCACCGAGCCATCGCGCCGCTGCATGCGGCATGACCAACCGCGCCGCACGTCGTGCACGCCGACGATGGAACCGCGGATCTCGGCCCATATGTCGGCGTTGGGGGCCGAGACGCTGCACAGCTTGACGATCTCGTCGACGTGTGGCTGGGCGCGCAGCATGTCGGGCGACAGCTTCCACAGGCCCGCGAAGGCCGGATTGGTCAGCTTCAGGCGGCCGTCGGTGGCGAAGACGGCGACGCCCTCCTTCAGGCTGTCGAGGGTCTCGCCTTGCACGCCGATCAGCGCGTTGTAGCGCGATTCGAGCAGGAAGCGCTCGCTCACGTCGTCGAACAAATAGGTGACGCCGCCCTGCGGATTGGGATTCATCACCACCCTGAGGGTACGGCCGTCAGGCAGGTACCACCATTGCTCGAGCGGCTCCACGGTGGTGTAGCCGGCCAGCACGCCGCTCTTCCAGGCGCGGAAGTCGGCCTGCTCCGGCAGACGTCGCTCGTTGCGCAGCCGATCGAGAATCTCGCCGTCGCTCGGCCGTGCCTCGAGATAGCCGGCGTCCAGCGACCATAATTTGCGGTAGGCGGCGTTGTGGAAAACGAGGCGCTGCCCGGCGTCGAAAATGGCCACCGCGGTCGGCAGCTGATCGAGCGTCTCGGCATGCGCGGCGGCCTGCCGCTCCAGGTCGGCGCGCAGGTTCTCCAATTCCGACACGTCGGTGGCGACGCCGGCGCTGCCAACCTCGCCCGGCATCTCCACCACGTCGAGGACGCGGCGATGGCCTGCCACCACGGTTGGGATGCGGCCGCTATAAACGCGCCCGGCACCGCGCTGTCGGGATGCTTCCTCGCGGGCGGCGCGCTCCAGCAATTCGAGGCCACGCTCCACGGCAGCGGCGCCGCTGTCGACCTCGACGCCGCGGGCGTAGGCGCTGTTGACCCAGGCGAGGCGGCCGAGCTTGTCGCGCACCCACACCGGCTGCGGAATGGAATCGAGCATGGAGCGCACCGCGTTGAGCTCCGCCTTGGTGGCGGTCAACGAGGCTTCCGCCTCGAGCAGCGCGTTGCGATCGCCGGTGACCTCGCGTAGCCGCAGCACGGCGCGGCCGCCGGACACGCGACCTTCCGCCTCCACGAAGCGGCCGCCCGTCGTGCGCAGCACGCGGCGAAAGCCTTCGCCGCTGGCCTTGAGGCGGTCGACAACCGCGTCGAACAACTGCGCATCGCCCGGGCCGAGCCACGAGCCAAAGGCGAGGATGCGGCGCGACGGCGTCCCCTCCGCCAGGATATTGAGATCACCCTCGATGGCGGGTTCGCTGTCGCGCCCCGCCCACGAGACGACCGCTTGCGGTTCGGCGGCGAACAGCACCTCGGCGCGGTCGGTGCGGGCGCGCAGATCGGAAAGCTCGGCGGCGAGCGCCCGCTCGCGTTTCTCCCAGCGATGGCGCTCGCGCAGGTGCAGGAGGGCTGTCACGGCCGAGAATATCGCCAGACCGAGCAGCACGCCGAGGCCGGTGGCGCTGTTGGGATCGATCTGCAGCGAGGCGAGCAGCGCCGCCGTGCGCGACGGGGCCGGTTCGGCGATGGCCTGCGCGTTGGCGAAGGTCGTCATTGCGAACGTCGTCATGGCGAAAGCGGCTGGCACCAGGGTGGCCGCGCAGCGGCCAGTGCGCCGGAAGCGAGTCGGCAAGCGCGCGTGCGCCATGGCTTTGAACGGTCCCTCGCCCCAGGCGCCGCATCGGCAACCTTGCCAAGCCGCGCCCTCCGAATCACGGTCACTTTAGCGTCGGCTCAAGTCCGGCAGGAAGTGGTTAAGAAAAACAAAAAGGGCCGCCGGCCCCGGGCCGGCGGCCTTTTTTTGCCAACTCACAGCACGCTCAGTAGCGGTAGTGATCGGGCTTGAAGGGCCCTTGCGGCGACACGCCGATATAGGCTGCCTGATCGGGGCTCAGCGTCGTCAGCTTGACGCCGATCTTGTCGAGGTGCAGGCGCGCCACCTTCTCGTCCAGGCTCTTGGGCAGCGTGTACACCTTGCGCTCGTAGCGGCGGTGATTTGTCCACAGCTCTATTTGGGCCAGCGTCTGGTTGGTGAAGGAGGCCGACATCACGAAGGAGGGATGCCCCATGGCGTTGCCGAGGTTCACCAGCCGCCCCTCGGACAGGAGGATGATGCGCTTGCCGTCGGCAAACTCGATCTCATCGACCTGCGGCTTGACGTTGTGCCAGCGCAGGTTCTTGAGCGACGCCACCTGGATCTCGTTGTCGAAGTGGCCGATATTGGCGACGATGGCGCGGTCCTTCATGGCGCGCATGTGCTCGAGGGTGATCACGTCCTTGTTGCCGGTGGCGGTGACGAAGATATCGGCGCGCGGCGCCGCATCCTCCATGGTGGTCACCTCATAGCCCTCCATGGCGGCCTGCCAGGCACAAATCGGATCAACTTCCGACACCATGACGCGGCAGCCCGCCTGACGCAGCGAGGCGGCCGAACCTTTGCCCACGTCGCCGAAGCCCGCCACCATCGCGACCTTGCCGGCCATCATCACGTCGGTGCCGCGGCGGATGCCGTCGACGAGGGACTCGCGGCAGCCATACAGGTTGTCGAACTTCGACTTGGTGACGCTGTCATTGACGTTGATGGCCGGGAACAGGAGCTTGCCCTCCCGTTCCATGACGTGGAGGCGGTGCACGCCGGTGGTCGTCTCCTCGGAGACGCCGCGCACCTGATCGGCGATGCGCTTGTACCAGCCGGGCTTCTTCTTCAGCCGGTCCTTGAGCGAGGCGAACAGCACCTCCTCCTCCTCGCTGTCCGGCTTGTCGAGAAAGGCGGTGTCGCCGTTCTCGGCGCGGACGCCAAGATGCACGAGGAGCGTGGCGTCGCCGCCATCGTCGAGGATCATGTTGGGGGTGCCGCCGTCCGACCATTCGAGGATGCGCTGCGTGTATTCCCAATAGTCCTCCAGCGTCTCGCCCTTGACGGCGAAGACCGGGATGCCGCGGTCGGCAACGGCGGCGGCGGCATGGTCCTGGGTCGAGTAGATGTTGCAGGAGGCCCAGCGGATGTCGGCGCCGAGCGCCGCGAGCGTCTCAATCAGCACCGCTGTCTGGATGGTCATGTGCAGCGAGCCGGCGATACGTGCCCCCTTCATGGGCTGCTTGGCGCCATATTCCTGGCGGACCGCCATGAGGCCCGGCATCTCGCTTTCGGCAATGGCGACTTCCTTGCGGCCCCATTCGGCGAGCGACAGGTCCTTGACGACACATTCCTTGAACATGGCGATTTCCGGTGAGCGGGGTTGGCCCGCGGCTATAGCAGCCCTCGTCGTCTGAAGCAATAAAGATATAAAGAAGTCTTTATGTGACGTTCCGCCGCCATGGGCTGCGGCAGCATCCGATTCATCGAACCGGATCGTGCTCGGTTTTTTGATTTGGCGCCTGATCCTATCCGAGATCGTGCGCTAGTCGTCCTCGCCGAAACGGCTCGCCACCAGCGCCGCAAGTGCGTCGAGACAGGCCTCGGCGTCATCGCCCTTGGCGGTCACCGTGATGGTGGTGCCGGGCGCCGCCGCCAAGGTGAGAAGCCCCATGATGGAGCGACCGCCCACCGTCTCGCCGCAGCGCGTCACCGTCACCTCGGCGGAGAACCGGTCGACCACTTGCACGAACTTGGCGGAGGCGCGGGCATGCAGGCCTTTCTTGTTGACGATGGGGAATTCCCGCGCCAGCGCGCCTTCGGGGATCGTCGCCGGCGGGCAGTCCTCGTCGGGCTCCACTTGTCGATCCCGGCTACTTTCCGGCGAGGACGCGGCTTGCGACGTTGATGTATTTGCGGCCTGCTTCCTGCGCCTGCAGCACCGCGTCGGAGAGCGGCTTCTCGTCCCTGACGCTGGCGAGCTTGATCAGCATCGGCAGATTGATGCCGGCGATCACCTCGACCTGACGGCCGTTCATGCAGGAGATGGCGAGATTTGACGGCGTGCCGCCGAACATGTCGGTGAGAACCACGACGCCCTTGCCGGTATCGACGCGGCAGACCGCATCGAGAATATCCTTGCGGCGATTCTCCAGATCGTCGTCGGGACCGATCGTCACCGTCTCGATCTGCTTCTGCGGACCGACAACATGCTCCAGCGCTGCACGAAACTCCGTGGCCAGACACCCGTGCGTCACCAGAACCAGACCGATCATTCATGATCCCGAGGCGGGTGCCTCAATCGACGCAGGACGCGCCGCCCTTTCCGAAGCTGCGCATTTTGTGCATTGCGGCGCGAAGCGCAAGGCCGGTGCGACAGTTTGGTCATAGTTGTGTCACAGCCGCAGCGGTGGGCATAAACACCAATGCCGCCAATATGATAGGTGGCGCCTCAGCGTCCGCCCTGACGGCTAGGCGTGGCAATTCGAGGGCGGCGATCGTCGTCCGGCGGTCCGAAATCATCCGGAAATCGCGGCGGATGGGCCATCAGGCAGTCAACCACAAGGCGCACGATGGCGGCGCCCTCGTGGTCGGTGCGCGCCAGCCCCTGGCCCCGCACTTCCATCAGCCCTTCGATCGCGGCGGCCGGCCGGGCGACGAGCCGGCCGCCCTGCCTCTTGAGGACGATGCGGTCATCTCCCACCAGCCGCGCGAACAGGCCGCGCGCGTGGGCAAGGCCGATCAGCGCGCGCGCCAGGCTCGACTTGCCGCTGCCGGAGGGCCCGCGAATGAGGACGCCGGCTTCGCCGACGACAACACAGCCGGCATGAATCGTTTCGCTCACGCGGGTCCGCTCACGCAGGACGGCTGACAGCCGCCGGCAGACGCACGACGAAGCGGGCGCCGAGCCGCTCGCGCTCGCCGCTGGGATCGAAGGTGCCGAGGCGGTTCTCGGCCCGGATGGTGCCGTTGTGGGCCTCGACGATCTGGCGCGAGATGGAGAGGCCAAGGCCCGAGTTCTGACCAAAGCCCGCCTCCGGCCGATCCGTGTAGAAACGCTCGAAGATGCGCTCGAGCGCGTGCGGGGGAATGCCCGGCCCGTCGTCGTCGACGACGATCTCGACCACCTGGCCGGCGCGACGCAGGCCGACGCGCACCGTCGTGCCGAGCGGCGCGAAGGAGCGCGCATTTTCGACGAGATTGGTGACGACCTGGCCGAGCCGGCTGTCGTGGCCGATCACCAGGAAGGCGTCGCGACCCATCGCGTGGCGCTCGATGGTGAGCAGCAACTTGGCTCCGCCGTCGCGGCGCACCTCGTTCTCAAGCCCGGTCACGGCTTCGAGAAGGCGCACGAGATCGATCGGCTCGGCCTCATCGCGCGCCAGTTCCGCGTCAAGGCGCGAAGCATCGGAGATGTCGCTGATGAGGCGGTCGAGGCGGCGCACGTCGTGCTGGATGACCCCCATCAGCCGTTGGCGGGCATTCTCGGTCTTGGCGAGGGGCAAGGTCTCGACGGCGCTGCGCAACGAGGTGAGCGGGTTCTTCAGCTCGTGCGCCACGTCGGCAGCGAAACTCTCGATGGCGTCGATGCGGTTATAGAGCGAGCTGGTCATGTCGCGCAGCGCGCCCGAGAGGTGGCCGATCTCGTCGGAGCGGTCGAAGCCCGGAATCTCCGGCCGCGAGCGCGAGCGGCGGCCACGGCGCACGCGCTCGGCCGCCTCGGCAAGCCGGCGGATGGGCTCGGCGATGGTGCCGGCGAGCAGCACCGACAGCACCACCATCACCAGGGCGGCGATGAGAAACACCTGCAGAATGCCGAAGCGTTCCTTGGCGATCATCTGGTCGATGTCGCCGCCCTGCGTCGACAGCAAGAGGGCACCGCGCACGGTCTTCGAGCGCTGGATCGGCACCGCGACCGAGACGATGGTTTCGCCCGACGCAATGACCCGCACGACGCTGCCCGGAATGCCCGACAGCGCGCGGGTGACCTCGGGCAGCGACTTGCCGTCGGCGGCGCCGAAGTCCTCGACAAGGGGCAGGCTGGAGCGGCCGAAACGGCCACGGATGGCGTTCCAGGTCCGCTCGATCACCGTCGGTTCCTCGGCGGCGAGCGGGGGCAGATCGAGGCGCGTGATGTCGCCGCGCACATAGAGGAAGCGGGAATCGATGAGCAGCAGGCCCTCGCGATCGTAGACGCGCGCGCGGGTGCGCGTCGGCGTCACCAGCCGGCGCACGAGCGGTCCGACCTTTTCGGGATTGATCGAGAACTCGAGCGGCGATTGGGTGTCATCGTTGAGGCCGTAGCTCTCGCCGGCCTGCAACTGGAGCAGCTTGTCGGGATCGATGGTGACGGTATCGGTATCCGCCATCGCGGAGGCCGCGATGGCGCCGGCGATGATCTCGCCTTGCGTCGAGAGGCTCTGCACGCGCGCATCGATCAACCCCTCGCGGAATTGATTGAGGTAGAGGAAGCCGAGCAGCAGGGCGACGAGGCCGAGGAGATTCAAGAGGACGATGCGGCGCGTCAGGCTCGAGGCGCCGCGCGTCACGACAGCGCGGCCGACCGCTTTCAGCCGTTGCCCGAGGGTGGCGGGAGGCTTGCCCTGCTCGGCTGCCTCGAGGACCGGCGCGGCGAAATGATCGCCGCCGCGCGCAACCATCGCCGGTTGCGGCGCCGCCTGTGATGCTGACGGGGCGGGGCCGGGCTCTTCCGGCGCCCTGCCCGGATCAGGCTTCCTTGAAGCGATAGCCGACACCGTAGAGGGTCTCGATCATGTCAAAGGCATTGTCGACGGCCTTGAACTTCTTGCGCAGGCGCTTGATGTGGCTGTCGATCGTGCGGTCGTCCACATAGACCTGGTCGTCGTAAGCGGCATCCATCAGGGCATTGCGGCTCTTCACGACGCCGGGCCGCTGCGCCAGGGCCTGCAGGATCAGGAACTCCGTCACCGTCAACGTCACGGCCTGGTTGTTCCAGGTGCAGGTGTGACGCTCGGGATCCATCTTCAGCGCGCCGCGCTCCAGCGCCTTGGCGTCGATCTCCTTGGGCACCACCTGGTCGCGCGGGCTGGCGCGCCGCAGCACGGCCTTGACGCGCTCGACGAGGAGACGTTGCGAGAACGGTTTGCGGATGAAATCGTCGGCCCCCATCTTGAGGCCGAACAACTCGTCGATCTCCTCGTCCTTGGAGGTGAGGAAGATGACCGGCATGTCGGTCCGTTGCCGCAGGCGCCGCAACAACTCCATGCCGTCCATGCGCGGCATCTTGATGTCGAGGATGGCAAGGTCAGGCGGGTTGGTCTTGAGGCCGTCGAGGGCCGAGGCGCCGTCGGTGTAGGTCAATATCCGATAGCCCTCGGACTCCAGTGCGATCGACACGGAGGTCAAGATGTTGCGATCGTCGTCGACAAGGGCGATGGTCGGCATGAACTACTCTTTTGAGGGCCCCCGGAGGCGTGCCACCCTAGAACGAAGCGGGGCCAAAATGTGGCATCGACTCTAGCCGGTTATGCACGGCTTGTCTTGAGAAAGGGGCGCGGCAGGCTGCCGCCGCCAAAAGAGTCATGAACGAAACGAGATCATCGCCCATCCGCCCCACCGACGACGATGCCCGGCTCATGGCCAAAACCCTGCTCAGGGGGACGCGGACCGGCGCTCTGGCGACGCTCGAGGCGACATCAGGCCACCCCTTCGCCAGTCTCACCACGGTGGCAACGGACGCGGACGGCACGCCGCTCATCCTCGTGTCGCGCCTTTCGGGCCATACCGCGAACATCCTGGCAGATCCGCGTGCCTCGCTGCTGCTGTCGCGGAGCGGCAAGGGCGACCCGCTCGCCCATCCGCGCATCACGCTTATCGCACGGGGGCGCGCCGTGGACCGCGGCAGCCGCGACGGCGAGCGCGTCAAAGGCCGCTTCCTGGCGCGGCATCCGAAAGCGGCGCTCTACGCGGATTTTCCCGACTTCGGGTTCTTCGCGCTCGGCCTCGAGCGCGCCAGCCTGAATGGTGGGTTTGGCAAGGCCTACGAGCTCACCGCCGCCGACCTGCTCACCGATCTCTCCGGCGCCGCCGAACTGGTGGAGGCGGAGGCGGGCGCCGTTGCCCATATGAATGCCGACCATGCCGATGCCGTGCGGCTCTACGCGACGAAACTCCTCGGCGCGCCGGACGGCGCCTGGCAGATCACCGGCATCGACCCGGACGGTGCCGATCTCGCGGCCGACGATCTGGTCGAGCGGCTCGTCTTCCCGGAGCCGGTCACCTCGGCTGCCGCACTGCGGCAAACGCTCGTCGACCTGGCCAAGCGGGCGCGGGCGGCCGCCTGATTGTCGGGCGAGACCGCCGGCCAATCGCCGCCGCCGATTGGGCATCCACAAGCTTTTAAGAGGCTGAAATTTCTAAAGGGGAAACCGTTCGCGGCGCGGCGCATTTTGAATCGGCACCGCGCCCGCCGACGTTAAGGCGATGTAAGCCATGGATCCCGTGAACCCGAGGCCGCCGACTTTCACGGGTCCCGAGGTAGATTGCGAAAGAAATTTCTGCCATACGGACAGCCAGGGAGGTGGGGCCAACGCGCCCCATTCGGGGGCCGCCGGCGATCTGATCCGGCTCCGTCGAGGAGGCATTTCGTGGAGAATATCGGCCTGTTCAACGGCGCCCAAGGCGCCGAGCCCTTTGGCTTTCGGGGGCTCAAGCGCGTGTTCTGGAATCTCGAAGCGCCGCGCCTCTACGAGGAAGCCATTCGTCGCGGCGAAGCGGAGATCGGCAAGGGCGGCACGCTGCTCGCCGATACCGGCGTCCACACGGGACGCTCGCCGAAGGACAAGTTCATCGTCAAGGACGCGGCCACCGGCGACGCTGTGTGGTGGGGACCGGAGAATACCGGGATCGAGCCGGAGAGCTTCGAGCTGCTGCTCAAGGACTTCCTGAAACATGCCGAAGGCAAGGACCTGTTCGCACAGGACCTCTACGGCGGTGCCGACCCGGCCTGGCGGGTGCGCGCCCGCGTCTATACCGAGCTCGCCTGGCACTCGCTGTTCATCCGCAACCTGCTCATCCGGCCAACCCTCGACGAGGTGCGCAGCTTCGCGCCGGAAATGACCATCATCGACCTGCCGTCGTTCAAGGCCGACCCGAAGCGGCACGGCACGAACAGCGAGACCGTCATCGCCTGCGACTTCACGCGCAAGATCGTGCTTATCGGCGGCACGAGCTATGCGGGCGAGATGAAGAAGTCGGTGTTCACGTATTTGAACCACGTGCTGCCGCCGCTCGGCGTCATGCCGATGCACTGCTCGGCCAATGCCGGTTCGCGCGGCGACGTGGCCATCTTCTTCGGGCTCTCGGGCACCGGCAAGACGACCTTGTCGGCCGATCCCAACCGCACACTCATCGGCGACGACGAGCATGGCTGGGGACCGGCCGGCGTGTTCAATTTCGAGGGCGGTTGCTATGCCAAGATGATCGGCATCTCGCGCGAGGCGGAGCCCGAAATCTACGCCACCGGCGAACGCTTCGGCACCGTGCTCGAGAATGTCGTGGTCGATCCCGTGACGCGCGAGCCGAACTACGACGACGACAGCAAGACCGAGAACACGCGCGGCGCCTATCCGCTCGACTTCATCCCCAACGCCTCGGCGACGGGGCGCGGCGGCGTCCCGAAGAATATCGTCATGCTGACCGCCGACGCCTTCGGGGTCATGCCGCCCATCGCCAAATTGACCCCGGCGCAGGCCATGTATCACTTCCTGTCCGGCTACACCGCGAAGGTGGCCGGCACCGAGAAGGGCGTCACCGACCCGGAGGCGACGTTCTCGACCTGCTTCGGCTCGCCGTTCATGCCGCGCCATCCGTCCGTGTATGGCAACCTGCTGCGCGGCCTCATCGCCAAGCACGGCGTCGATTGCTGGCTCGTCAACACCGGCTGGACCGGCGGCAAATACGGCGTCGGCAGGCGTATGCCGATCCGTGTCACGCGCCGGCTCCTGGCTGCGGCCCTCGACGGCTCGCTGAACCGCGCCGACTTCCGCACCGATCCCTATTTCGGCTTCTCGGTCCCCACCTCGGTGCCGGGCGTCGAGCCGCACATTCTCTATCCGGTCAAGACCTGGGCCGACAAAGCCGAGTTCGCGCAGACGGCCAAGAAGCTGATCGCCATGTTCCGCAACAACTTCGCGACCTTCGAGGGTCATGTCGACGCCGACGTGAAGGCGGCGGCGCCGGAAATGTCGATCGCGGCTTAGCCTCTGGAGCTGTTGCTCGGCTACGCAAGGTCCGCGCTCAAAGGCGCGGACCTTGTGCTTTGTGCCGGTTCGACGACAATACGCCGAACGCGCCCGGAAAATCCGAGGCGGCCGAAACAGCGAGGAAGTCCCATGCATCTCACGCCGACGCGTCTCATGATTTCGTCCGCGGCGATCGCAGCCCTGGCGCTCGGCGCCATGCCGGCCGGCGCGCAGGACACCTGCAAGAATCGCGGCCAGCTCGACACCCAATATTGCGACGACAACAACGATCTCGTGGCCGACGTGCCGAAGGACGCCGCGAAACTCAAGGACCCGTCGACGCTCGTGTTCGCCTATACCCCGGTCGAGGATCCGGCCGTCTACCAGAATATCTTCAAGCCGTTCACCGACCATCTCGCGCAATGCACCGGCAAGCGCGTCGTCTACTACCCGGTGCAGTCGAATTCCGCCGAGATCGAGGCCATGCGGTCCGGACGCCTGCACGTGGCGGGCTTCTCAACGGGCCCGACGGGCTTTGCGGTCAATCTGGCGGGTGCGATTCCCTTTGCGGCCAAGGGAACGGCCGAGAACGTGCGCGGCTATCACCTCATCTCGGTGGTCAAGAAGGACAGTCTCTACCAGAAGCTTGCCGATCTAAAGGGCAAGCGCGTCGCCCACACGGCGCCATCCTCGAACTCCGGCCACCTCGCGCCGCTCGTGCTCTATCCGCTGGAGGGGCTGAAGCCCAATGACGACTACAAGCCGCTGATGTCGGGCGGCCACGACAAGTCAGTGCTCGGCGTGCTGTCGGGCGACTACGACATGGGCGGGGTCGCGTCGGATGTGTTCGACCGCATGGTGACGCGCGGCACCGTCAAGGGCGATGACTTCCGCATCATCTACAAGAGCCCGATCTTTCCCACCTCGTCGTTCGCGTATGCGCACGACCTGAAGCCGGAACTCGCCAAGAAGCTCACCGACTGTTTCTTCGCCTTCCGCTTCACGCCGGAGATGACCAAGGAATTCAACGGCGACGACCGCTTCTTCCCGGTCACCTATCAGAAGGATTGGGCTGTGGTGCGCGACGTGGCCGAGAAGTCCGGCACACCCTACAACAAGGCGGCCTATGACGCGGAAGCCAAGCGCGAGGCCGACGCGGCCGCCAAGAAGGCGGCGGAAGCCGCCGCCAAGCAACAGCCTGCCGCGCCGAAGCAGTGAGCGAGGCCGCGCCGCAAGCGAGTGGGGGCGCCAACGGCGCCCTCGTCATCCGTCATCTGCGCAAGGAATACACGCCCGGCCAGCCAGTGCTCGGCGACATCTCGCTCGCCATCGCGGGCGCCGGCATCACGGCGATTATCGGCCCGTCAGGTACGGGCAAGTCGACGCTGATCCGTTGCGTCAACCGGCTCGTCGATCCTACGTCGGGCGAGATCCTCTTCGCGGGCCTTGACCTCGCGAAATTGTCGGGCAAGCCGCTGCGGCAGGCGCGGCGGCGGATCGGCATGGTGTTCCAGGAATACAACCTCGTGGAGCGACTGTCGGTGATGGAGAACGTGCTGTGCGGGCGGCTCGGCTACGTGCCGGTCTGGCGCGCCTGGCTGCGGCGCTTCGCGGACGCCGACATCGCGCGGGCTTTTGCGCTGCTCGACACGGTCGGGCTTGCCGACTTCGCCGCGCGGCGCGCCGACCAGCTGTCGGGCGGCCAGCGCCAGCGCGTCGGCATCGCGCGGGCCGTCATGCAGGAGCCCGACCTCGTGCTCGCCGACGAACCCACGTCGTCGCTAGATCCACGCACATCCGTCGAGGTGATGGAGCTGCTGCAGCGGATCGCCATCGAGCGCAGCATCCCGGTGGTCGTCAATATCCACAACGTGGCGCTCGCCCGTCGCTTCGCCAGCCGCATCGTCGGCATGTCGAAAGGCGCCATCGTGTTCGATGGCCCGCCAGGCGCGCTCAAGGACGAGCAGCTCGGCGACATCTATGGCGGCGAGGATTGGCACGAATGAGCGACGCTGCGGCCCCCACTTCGCTGCGGGCGCGGACCTTGCCGCCCAACTGGCTGTTCCGCGTCGGCGCCGTCATCGTGGCCGGCTACATCATCTATGCGGCGCAGACGCTTGACTTCCGCTTCGAGCGCTTCGTGCAAGGCCTCGATCAAGGCGCGCGTTTCATCGGCCGCATGCTGCCACCCAATTTCGCGCCAGACAAGTTGCGGCTGCTGCAGCAAGGCATGCTGGAATCGCTGCAAATCGCCATCATCGCCACCATCGTGGGCGTGGCGCTGGCGCTGCCGCTCGGGCTCATGGCGTCACGCAACCTCATGCCGAAGCCAGTCGCGTGGGCAGCGCGGCTCGTCATCGCCCTGTGCCGCACCTTCCACCCGGTCATCGTCGCTATCCTGTTCGTCAAGGCGGTCGGCTTCGGGGCCATCGCGGGAGTGCTGGCGCTCATCGTCGCGTCCCTCGGCTTCATCGCAAAGCTGTTCGCCGAGGCGGTAGAGGAAATCTCGATGCGGCCCATCGAGGCGTTGCGTGGGACGGGCGCGCCGTTCCTCAGCGTCATCGTCATGGGCGTCCTGCCGCAGGTCTTGGCGCGCTTCATCGGCTTCACGGCCTATCAGCTCGATTCAAACCTGCGCAACTCCGCCCTGGTCGGCCTGGTGGGCGGCGGCGGCATCGGCGCAACGCTGTTCACCGCCTTTCAACGCTTCGACTACGACTTCGTGCTCACCATCGTGCTGGCCATCATCGCGGCCGTGATGGTGGGCGAAGTGTTCTCGGGCTTCATGCGCAGGCTCTATCAATGAGCGCCGCGGTGGAGACGCGCCCAAGGCAATGGCGGCGCTTTACGCCGCGCGAGCGGCTCGGGCGCACCGCCTTCCTGCTGCTCGCCGCGGCCGCCTTCGCGTGGTCGCTCAGAAGCATCGAGATCATCCCAGAATTCCTCTACGACGCGCCGACCCAAACCGCCGACCTGTTCGTGCGCATGTGGCCCATCGACTGGGCCTGGTATCCGGGCGTCGTGCATCCGGCGCTGATCGAGACGCTGCACACCGCCACGCTCGGGACGATCCTCGCCGTCCTGATGGCGACGCCGGTGGCGCTGATGGTGGCCCGCAATGTGACGCCGTTTGGCTGGGTCAACGCGGCGGGGCGCTTCATCCTCGTGGCGACGCGCTCGATCCACTCGCTCGTCTGGGCGCTGTTCTTCGTCGCCGTGTTCGGCCCCGGGGCGCTGGCCGGCGTGCTGGCCATCGCGGTTCATTCCATCGGTTTTACCGGAAAGTTCCTGTCGGAGGCCATCGAGGAGGCGCGGCCAGGCCCGATCGAGGCGCTGGTGGCGGCCGGCGCGCCATGGCGGGCCGTGCTCATCAAGGGCTTCTGGCCGCAGGTGAAGCCGGCCTTCCTTGCCGTTTCGCTGTTTCGCTGGGACATCAACGTGCGCGAATCCGCCGTCCTCGGCCTCGTGGGAGCCGGCGGCCTCGGCGTGGCGCTCGATACGGCGATGAGCAATCTCTACTGGGACCGGGTCGGCCTGGTGCTGGTGGTGATCTTCGCAGTCGTGGTGCTGGCCGAGATCGTCACGACAACGATCCGCGCCAAGATCATCTGAAGAGCGGGGCCGTTAAAAGTATCTCAGCCACACATAGATGTGGCTGATGACGATCGACACCAGCATCATCGGGAAGGCGTAGTAGGTGAAGGTCAGGAAGCGGAACGGCACGCCGTTGCGCTCCGCCAGCCCCGCAACGGTGAGATTGGCGGAGGCGCCGATCAGGGTGCCATTGCCGCCGAGGCACGCCCCGAGCGACAGGCACCACCAAAGCGGTTCGATGTTGCCGGCGCCCCCGAAGGCGGGCGCCATGCTCTTGATCAGCGGGATCATGGTGGCGACGAACGGGATGTTGTCGACGATGGCCGACAGGATGGCCGACGACCACAGAATGGCGTAGCCGGTGGTCGCAAGATCACCGCCGGTGAGCTTGACGAGCCAGTCGGCCATCAGCTTGAGCAGGCCGCCGACCTCGACGCCGTGCACGACGATAAACAGGCCGACGAAGAAGAAGATGGTGACCCACTCCACGTCGGCGAACGTGCGGTGGACGTTCTGCGTCTCCGTCTCGCCGCGATGCTCCCAATTGTCGATGGCCATCAGCACGGCTGCCCCGAAGATGGCGATGGTGCCGGGCTCAAGATGCAGTTGCCTGGCAAACACGAAGGCGACGATGACGAGCCCGAGGATAACGAGGGCCTGCTTGAGCAGCCGCCAGTCCTCGATCGTGTCGGTGGCCTTCAGCGCCATGACGCGCGCCTTGTCGGCCTCGCTGGTCACCATGTGGCGGCCCCACACGAGATGCGTCATCAGCGCCTGCACGGCCATGACGACGATGATCACCGGCGTCAGGTGAACGACGAACTGGTTGAAGGTGAGGCCCACCTGCGAGCCGATGAGGATATTGGGGGGATCGCCGATGAGCGTGGCGGTGCCGCCGATATTCGACGCAAGGATCTCGGCGAACAGGAACGGATAGGGCGGCAACTCAAGCTGGCGCGTCAGCGCCAAGGTCACGGGCACGATCAACAGGACGGTCGTGACATTGTCGAGGAGCGCCGAGAGGACGGCGGTGCAGATGGACAACAGGAACAGGCTGCCGGCCGGGCTCGCCTTGGCGCGCTGCGCCGCCCAGATGGCGACATACTGGAACATGCCTGAGCGGCGCGACACCGACACCAGGATCATCATGCCGGTCAACAGCGCGATGGTGTTGAAGTCGATACCCCGAATGGCCTCCGCCTGATCGAGCACCCCGACGCCGATCATCACGCCGCCGCCGATGAGCGCGATGGTGGCGCGGTTCACCTTCTCGGTGATAATCGAGGCGTAGACGACAATGAGGATGATGGTGGAGACCCAGAGCGGGCTCAGGCCGAACAAAACGTTGGGTACGAAGTTGTGTTCAGCCATGATCCCCCCTTGGCGTCCTGCGCGTCGGACGCTCCCTTACGGCTTGCGCCCCGTCAAGGGAGGCGCCTAATGGAGGGGGTGGGAAACAGGAGGGCGCCATGCGTCCAGCAAGATCGGTCTTCCGAGTCGCCCTCGTGCTGGCGGCGCTCACCCTGCCGGCGCACGCCGCCGACAAGGTCGTGGTCGCCTCCAAGATCGACACCGAAGGCGCGCTGCTCGGCAACATGATCGCGCTCGCGCTGGAGAAGCAGGGCATCCCGGTGGAGCGCAAGATCCAGCTCGGCCCCACCAAGATCGTGCGCGGCGCCATCCAGGCGGGCGAGATCGACATCTATCCGGAATACACCGGCAACGGCGCCTTCTTCTTTCAGAAGGAGAACGATCCCGCCTGGAAGGACGCGCGCACGGCTTACGAGACCGTCGCCAAGCTCGATGCCGGAAACGGCCTTGTCTGGCTGAAGCCGGCGCCCGCCAACAACACCTGGGCAATCGCCGTGCGCCAGGACGTGGCCAAGCCCAACAATCTCGCGACGATGGAGGACTTCGGCCCGCTTCGTCGAGCGCGGCGGCAAGGTGAAACTCGCGGCATCCGCCGAGTTCGTCGAGAGCGCCGCAGCGCTGCCCGTCGTTCCAGAGCGTCTACAATTTCAAGCTGAAGCCGGAGCAACTGCTCGTGCTGTCCGGCGGCGACACATCCGCGACCATCCGGGCGGCGGCGGAGGGTCTCAACAATGTCAGCGCCGCCATGGTGTACGGCACCGACGGGGCACTCGCCGCCGTCGGCCTCGTAGTCATGGCCGACCCCAAAGGCGCGCAGATCGTCTACGAGCCGGCGCCGCTGGTGCGCAGCGAGACGCTGAAGCGCCATCCCAAGATCAAGGAGGCTCTCGAGCCGATCTTCCAGAGCCTCGATCTCGCCACGCTGCAAAAGCTCAACGGCGCCATCTCGGTCGAGGGACGCAACGCCGCCGACGTGGCGCGCGACCATCTGGTCAAGGGCGGCTTCCTGAAATGATCGATTGAAATCTCTGGCATGAGCGTGCGCCAGCCGGTCATCGTCGCCCTTGCCGTCGTGGCGCTTGCCGCGCTGCTCGGCCTCGGCGTCCTCGCACACGCCCCCAACCGGCTGTTGTCCGGTCGGCCGCTCGACCTGTGGTCGGCGTTCGATCTGCCGTCGGCCCTCATGCTGGTGGCGCTCGTCGGCAGTCGGCGCCGTCATGGGCCTGCGCCCCGCCGGACGCATCAACGCCATGGCCATCGCGCTCATCGCCGGCCTCGCGCTCGTGACCATCGTGGCCGCGTCGGGAGCCGGCGCCCGGCGGCTCGCAGAAGGTGCGGCGCCGGCGGCGCGCACCTCCTTCGGACCCGGCTTCTGGATCGCCGTCATCGCGCTCGGCTTCATGATGCGGACCGCGCTCGCATCGCGCGCCGCGTCCTTGCCGCTGCGTATCGCCGTGCCGCTCGGGACGGCTGCCGCCATCGCGGCGCTCACCGTCGCCGGACGGCTCGACGACCTGTCGCTGATGAAGGAATATGCCGCCCGCAGCGCTGAATTCCACGGCGCCTTGATGCGCCACGGCGTCATCGCGCTCGCCGCCCTCGTGCCCGCCATCGTCATCGGGGCCGGCCTTGGGCTCCTGGCGTATCGGCGCGCCGGCACGCGCGGCTCCATCTTCGCCGTTCTCGACACCGTGCAGGTGATCCCGGCCATCGCCGTGTTCGCGCTGCTGCTCACGCCCTTTGCGGCGCTTGCGGCGAAATTCCCAGCCCTGCGGGACATCGGCTTCGGCGGCACCGGCGTCGTGCCGGCAGTGGTTGCCGTGCTCATGTATCTGCTGCTGCCGATCGCCCGCAATGTCGAGGCCGGTCTTGGCGGCGTCGACCGCGGCGCCATCGAGGCGGCACGGGGCATGGGGCTTTCGCCGCAACGCATCCTCGTCGACATCGAGGCGCCGCTCGCCTTGCCGGCCTTCATGGCGGGCCTGCGCATCGCCGCCGTGCAGGCGATCGGCCTCGCGGCGCTCGCGGCGCTCGTCGGCGGCGGCGGCCTCGGCACCTTCATCTTCCAAGGCATGGGTCAATTCGCCCTCGACCTCGTGCTGCTCGGCGTGCTGCCGATCGCCGCCATGGCGGCGGTCGTCGACGGTCTGCTACGGCTCGGCGAGCGGAGGCGCGCCCGGTGATCGTCTTCGAGCACATCGCCAAACGCTACGATGATCGCGTCGTCATCGACGGCCTCGATCTCAGCATCGGCGAGGGCGAGTTCTTCGTGCTGCTCGGACCGTCCGGGTGCGGCAAGACGACGACCTTGCGGCTCATCAACGCGCTCATCGCGCCGAGCGCCGGCCGCGTCTTCCTCGGCGGCCAGGACGTGGCGACGCGTCGATCCGCAGACGCTCAGGCGCGGCATCGGCTATGTCATCCAGTCGGTCGGCCTCTTCCCGCACTGGAGCGTCGCCGACAACATTGCGACCGTGCCGCGGCTGCTTGGATGGCCACACGAGCGGATCGAGACGCGGGTGGCCGAGCTGCTCGAGCTCTTGCATCTCGACGCGCGCACGGCGCGGCTCTTTCCGCATCACCTGTCGGGCGGCCAGCAGCAGCGCGTCGGCGTGGCCCGGGCGCTCGCGGCCGATCCGCCGGTCCTGCTCATGGACGAGCCCTTCGGGGCCGTCGACCCGATAACGCGTGCCGCGCTGCAGGACGAGATGAAGGCCATCCATGCGCGCACCAAGAAGACCGTCGTGTTCGTGACCCACGATGTCGACGAGGCGCTGAAGCTTGCGAGCCGCATCGGGCTCATGGACAAGGGCCGGCTCGCGGCGCTCGGCACGCCGCGCGAGGTGCTCGAGGCGCCCGACGGCAGCTTCGCGCGCGACTTCCTGGGCGGCGCGGAGCTCGGGCTCAGGCTGCTGGCCGTCGAGACGGCGGGCAGCCGGGCGCAGGCGGGCGAGACCGCCGAGCCGGCTATTCCCGCCGGCGCATCGCTGCGCGAAGCGCTGTCGCTCATGGTGGCACGCCGCACCGATCGTCTGGCGGTCCGCGACGGCGACAGCGTCAAGACGCTGCGCCTGACCGACCTGGTGCGCCGGTGAGCACGCGCCACCTTGTGCGTGACCCGCTGCTGTGGCTCGCGGTCGCCTTCGTGGCGCTGGTGGCCGCCCTGCCCCATGCCGGCCCGCTCGTTGCGGCGCTGGCGCCCGAGAACACCAAGCCGATCTACGATCGCCAGAGCTTCGCGGCGCTGGCCTTGTCGCATCTCGGCCTCGTGTCGATCGCCGCCGCCATCGCCATCGTGCTGGGAACCGGCGGCGCGATCGTCGTGACGCGCGGCTTCGCGCGCGATTTCCGCGCCATCGCCGAAGGCCTGGTGGCACTCGGCCAGACCGTGCCACCGGTGGCCGTCCTCGGCCTTGCGGTGCCGCTCATCGGCTTCGGGGCGCTGCCGACCATCGCGGCGCTGACGCTCTACGGCCTCTTGCCGGTGCTGCAGACGACGCTCGCGGCCCTCGATTCGACGCCTCAGTCAGCCGTCGAGGCGGCGCGCGGCATGGGAATGTCGCCACGCCAGATCCTGAGGCGCGTCGAGCTGCCGCTCGCCGCGCCGCTGATCATGGCGGGCATACGCTCCAGCGTGGTCATCGCCATCGGCACTGCGACGGTCGGCTCCATCGTCGGCGCGACAAGCCTCGGCGATCCGATCATCGCCGGCCTCGTCAACGGCAACACCGCCTATGTGGTGGAAGGCTGCCTGGTGGTGGCGCTGCTCGCCATCCTGGTGGACGCCGTGCTCGGGCGCATCGAGCAGAGGCTGAGCGCGACGGCTTGAGCCGACGGTGCCCCGCGCACTGCTGACGAGGGCTGTCGTGCTTCTGAGCCATGTTGGTGAAGCCGGGAACTGACGATGACGATTTTCGCAGTCAAGCGCGTACGGGGAACGGGCTGGAACGAGGCCCTGCCGCTCGAGCAGCAGCAGGACTGGCAGGCTCACGCGGAATTCATGGACAAGCTTTACGACGACGGCTTCGTGCTGCTGGTCGGGCCGCTCGAGGGAACGCGAGAATTCCTGCTGATCGTGCGAGCCGCCACGACCGAGGAGGTCTGCACGCGGCTCGCCGACGATTGCTGGGTTGACAAGGATATTTCGCGGATCGTCGACGTGAGACCGTGGCAGCTACGCCTCGGCTCCCTTGGCTGATCCGCGTGAAGATCACGCGGCCGCGGCGGGCTTGCGCTGCGGCGCCCCATGCGTGTGTGGGATGAGATCCTGGAAGGTCTCGACGAAGGAATGCTCCTCGGCGCTCGTCGGCTTCAGGGCCTCGTCCACATAGGTGAGCCGGTTCGGATCAGCCTCGACCCGCTTCATGATGGCCCGGTAGCGCCGGAACAGCTTGAACCATTGCGTGGCGGCGCGCGCGAATTCGAGAGCCCGGCGCGGATAGAAGACGAGGGGATTCTCCAGCGGCAGCTCGTGGCGGCGCTCGGTCCTGATCTTGCGCCGCACGAAGCCGAATTGCAGCGGATGCACGCCCTCGATGTCATAGGCGCCGGCGAACACCGTCATGGCGTCGGCGATCTTGCTGACGCGCAGGCCGGTCGCGGCAGCGCGGCGCATCACCGTCTCGACGTGCTCGTCGGTGTAGTAGCGCGACCAGGCGTCGGCATAAACGCCGCGCCACTCGTCGTCCGACATGACCGGGTGCGCGGTGCACACATGCTCGAGGTCGTAGTTGTTCATGTCGGGGTCCATGGGGACGCCCTTCAGGGAGAGCTTCTTGTGGTCCTCCGAGCCCGGCAGCGGCGTCAGGAAGAAGAATTCCAGGATGTCGATGGGCAATTCGCGCTTGATGAGCTCGAGGTCGCGGGCGATCGATTGCGGCGTGTCGGTGGGGAAGCCGAGGATGTAGCCGGCCCAGGTCATAACCCCGGCGCGCTTCCACGCCTGCAGCATCTCGCGATATTCCCAGATCTTGTTCTGGCGCTTCTTGGCGCCCATCAGCGATTTCGGGATTGATGTTCTCGAGCCCGATGAACACCAGGTTGCAGCCCGCCGCGGCCGCCTTGGCGATGAAGCCGTCGATGCGGTGGCAAAGCGTGTCCACCTGCAGGATGAGACGGATCTTCAGCCCCTCGCGCCGCAGCTCCGCGAGCCGGTCG
Organism: uncultured Alphaproteobacteria bacterium; assembly: GCA_963812775.1. Taxonomy (GTDB): domain Bacteria; phylum Pseudomonadota; class Alphaproteobacteria; order Rhizobiales; family Beijerinckiaceae; genus CAWEWH01. Next base: position 607,075 of record CAWEWH010000005.1, on the reverse strand, counting down.
AGGATCGGCTCCCAGTTGCGGTTGCGGGCAAAGTTGTCGTCGGTGACGAAGAAGCGCGTGATGCCGTGGGCGGCATTCTCGCGCACGATCTTCTCGATGTCGTCAGGCGTGCGGAAGCGCGACTTGCGTCCCTGGACGTTGATGATCGTGCAGAACGAGCACTGGAACGGGCAGCCGCGGCCGGCGTCGAAGGACGTGTAGTGGCCGGAGACGCGCTGCACGACGTGCGGCGGCAGGATGGGCGGCACGGCCGCCATCATGTCGGGCAGGTCGGCGAGATAATTATAGACGGGCTTCGGCGTGCCGGACGCAATGTCGGCGATCAGCGGCGCCATGCGGCCCTCGCCTTCGCCGGCAAAGAAGATGACGCCGAGACGCTGCGCCTCCTTCAAGCCGTCCGGCAATTCCGGCAGCATCGACAGACAGCCGGACACATGGAAGCCGCCCAGCACGACCGGGATGCCGGCGGCGCGGAAGCGCCGCGCCAGGTCGAGCGCCCGGGGGAACTGGTTGGACTGCACGCCGACGAGGCCGACGAAGCCTTGGCCGGCGGCGCGGATGCGCTTGATAGCGCCCTTCACGTCGATGACGGTGTTGCACTCGTCATAGGCTTCGATGTCGATATCGACGTCAGGTCCGAGGACGCGGTTCTCGCCGCATTCGGTGATCAGGCCATAGACGCTGGCAAGGCTGTTCGACGGGATGGTCGAGCGCATCCACTGGATGACATAGCCGTCGTCGTCATAGTGCGACGGCTTGATCAGAATGGCCTTGAACGTCCGTCGGCCAACGGTCTCACCCATGAAGTCCCCCGAAATGCCCATTTCAGCGCCCGGGCCCGCGATCGCCGGCGCCGTTCCCGATGTGCTTCGCAACATACATGCTCGAAGCCGCCGGGTCACCCCGCGACGGCACGGCCGAGGCCAAGCCCCTTTGTGGTCAGCCAATTCATGCTTAGATGTGGCATTCCGGTCCGAGCCCTCGCATGTCTGTGCCGCCTGACGTTTTCCACGCCACCACCATCCTGATGGTCCGCAAGGGCGGACGCGTCGTCATGGGCGGCGACGGCCAGGTGAGCCTCGGCCAGACAGTGATCAAGGGCAACGCGCGCAAGGTGCGCCGCCTCGCCAAGGGCGCGGTCATCGGCGGCTTTGCGGGCGCCACGGCCGACGCCTTCACGCTGTTCGAGCGACTCGAGGCCAAGCTCGAGCAGCATACCGGGCAGCTCATGCGCGCCTGTGTCGAGCTCGCCAAGGACTGGCGCACCGACCGCTATCTGAGAAGGCTCGAAGCCATGATGCTCGTGGCCGACAAGGAGGTCGGCCTGCTGCTGTCGGGCACCGGCGACGTTGTGGAGCCGGAAGTGACCGACGGCGGCAGCGTCATGGCCATCGGGTCGGGCGGCAATTTCGCGCTTGCGGCCGCCCGCGCCCTTATGGACGGTTCCCTCGACGCAGAGGCGGTCGTGCGCCGCTCGCTCGAGATCGCCGCCGACATCTGCGTCTACACCAACCGCAACCTGGTCATCGAGAGCCTGCCGTGATCTCCGACGCGACACTCGGCTCGGCGGTCGACAAGGGCATCCTCACGGCCGCGCAGGTCGAGCAATTGCTTTCGCTCGAGCGGGCGGCTGCGCCGCGCACCGAGCCGCAGGACGACGAGAAGCTGCGCTTCATCTCCGGCTTCGGTGATGTGTTCGTCACCATGGGGCTTGGGCTCTTTCTCGGGGCACTGGGCTATTTCATCTCTCGCGCCGCCGGTGCGGCCACAATGTGGGTCGGGCTTGCCGTCGCGACATGGGCGCTTGCCGAATTCTTCACGCGCATGCGGCGCATGGCGCTGCCCAGCATCGTGCTGCTGGTGACCTTCGCGGTAAGTTGCTACCTCGCCATTTATTCCATCATCGCTGTGCCGCTCATTGGCGGACGTGCTTCCATCGAATTAAGGGAAATCTTCGCGCCCGTCGCAGCGGTGCTGGTGCCCGCCAGTCTCGCAACGGTGCTGTTGGTGGCCTTTCACTATTGGCGGTTTCGCGTGCCGATCACCGTGGCGGCTGGAACTGCGGCACTCGCAGCCGCGATCATCGGCACCGCGTTCTGGCTGGCGCCCGCCTTTGCGTACAACGCCGTCAGCTATTTCATTCTTGCCTGTGGCATCCTCATCTTCGCGCTCGCCATGCGCTTCGACATGAGCGACCCGATGCGGCTCACCCGGCGTACCGATATCGCGTTCTGGCTGCATCTTCTGGCGGCGCCGATGATCGTGCATTCGCTCAGCTCCAGCCTCGTCCAGCGGTATTCTCTCGACGTCAGGAGTGCCGTCGTTGTCCTGGCCATTTTTCTAGCGCTCGGCCTCGTGGCGCTCATCGTCGACCGGCGCGCGCTCTTGGTGTCAGGCCTCGGCTATGCCGGCTACGCGTTCGGCACGCTCATCCGGCAGTCCGGTTTCAGCAACGAGACAGTGCCGCTGACCCTGCTGGTGCTCGGCGCCTTCGTGCTCCTGCTCAGCGCCGGCTGGCGGCCGCTGCGCGCGGCGCTCTTCAGATTGTTGCCGCATCACCTCGTGCAGCGGCTTCCGCATCCCACTATATCAACCGCATGACCTCCTTCTCGCCCCGCGAAATCGTCTCCGAGCTCGACCGCTACATCGTCGGCCAGAAGGCCGCCAAGCGCGCCGTCGCCATCGCGCTGCGCAACCGCTGGCGGCGCCAGCAGCTCGAAGGGCCGCTGCGCGAGGAGGTGCTGCCCAAGAACATCCTGATGATCGGCCCGACCGGGTGCGGCAAGACGGAAATCTCGCGCCGCCTCGCCAAGCTCGCCGGAGCGCCGTTCCTCAAGGTGGAGGCCACCAAGTTCACCGAGGTCGGCTATGTGGGCCGCGACGTCGAGCAGATCGTGCGCGACCTCGTCGAGGTCGGGTTGTCGCTCGTCAAGGAGACGAAGCGCAAGGAAGTGCAGGCCAAGGCGCAGCTCGCCGCCGAAGAGCGCGTGCTCGACGCATTGGTCGGCCAGCAGGCCAGCGCCTCGACCCGCGAGGCCTTCCGGCGAAAACTGCGGGCCGGCGAGCTCGACGACAAGGAGGTCGAGATCGAGATGCAGGTGTCCGGCGGCGGCATGCCCATGTTCGAGGTGCCGGGCCTGCCGGGCGCCTCGGTGGGTGCGATCTCGATCGGCGACATTTTTGGCAAGGCGTTCGGGGGCAAGACCAAGCCACGCCGCGTCAATGTCAGCGCCGCCTATGAGCCGCTGATCAACGAGGAATCCGACAAGCTGCTCGACCAGGACCAGGTGGTGCAGGAAGCCATCCGGCTGGTCGAGAACGAGGGCATCGTGTTCCTCGACGAGATCGACAAGATCTGCGGCCGCGAGGGGCGCATGGGGGCCGATGTGTCGCGGGAGGGCGTGCAGCGCGATCTGCTGCCGCTCATCGAAGGCACGACGGTGGCCACCAAGCACGGCGCGGTCAAGACCGACCATATCCTGTTCATCGCGTCCGGCGCCTTTCATCTGGCCAAACCGTCCGACCTCCTGCCGGAGCTGCAGGGACGGCTTCCTATCCGCGTCGAATTGTCGTCGCTCGATGAATTGGATTTTCGCCGCATCCTCACCGAGACCGAGGCGAGTCTCATCAAGCAATCGGTGGCCATGATGCAGACCGAAGGTGTCGAGCTGGTGTTCACCGACGATGCCATCGACGCCATCGCGCACGTCGCGGTGGAAGTGAACACGGCTGTGGAGAATATCGGGGCTCGGCGCCTGCAGACGGTGATCGAACGCGTCCTCGACGACATCTCGTTCACCGCCACCGACCGGCACGGCGACAAGGTGATCATCGACGGCGCCTTTGTGCGCAAGGAAGTGGGCGAGCTCGCCAAGAACGCCGACCTCAGCCGGTTCATCCTCTGACGAGAGAGGGCGAGCTCAACGACGTTCGCGTCCCGTGGACAGCGGGCGCCGGAGCAAGATAGAGGTGCTGCCTCATTGCCATGCGGCGTCCGCATGGAGTTCCTCCCACTCGACCATATCACCTGCGTAAGCCGCTCTTCCCGTGTCGCTCGTTCGCCCCAGCCTTCTCGTCGGCCTGTCCCTCGTCGCGTCGCGCATCCTCGGCTTCGCGCGCGACATATTGATTGCCAGGTTGCTCGGCGCCGGGCCGGTGGCGGACGCCTTCCTGGTGGCGCTGCGCCTGCCGCAGCTTGCGCGGCGCATTCTCGGCGAGGGCGCGCTCAACACCGCTGTGGTGCCGCTGTTCCGGCGCCTCGAACGGGATGCCGATCCTGACGCAGCGCGCCGCCTGGCGGCCGATGTGCTGGCGGCACTGGGCTTGGCGCTCGTGGCGCTGCTCGCCGTGCTCGAGATCGTCGCTCCGCTCGTCACGCTGCTGCTGGCGCCGGCCTATGTGCGAGACGCCGGGCTGTGGGACCTGGCCACCTTCTATCTGCGGCTGATGCTGCCGTTCGTCGCCCTCGTCACAATGGCCTCGGCGGTCGCAGCGCTGCTCAACGCCCAGACGCGCTTCCTCGCCGCCGCATTGGCGCCGGTCGCCGTCAACGTCCTGGTCATCGCCGCCGCCATCGCGATCGAAAGGCTGACGGTGGACCGCGGCACCGCCGGCACCTGGCTGGCGGTGGCGATCTCGACCGCCGGGCTTTGCCAACTGCTCATCGTCGCGGCGGCGCTGCGCGGCACGAGTTTGCCATGGCGCCGGCCGCGCTTCTCGCCGGATGTCCGCCGCCTCTTCGCCTTCGGGGCGCCGGCGCTGCTGGCGGGCGCCGCCGTCCAGCTCATCCTGCTGGCGGCGAGCGAGGTGGCGTCGGCGCGACCGGCCGCGGTGTCGTGGCTCTACTATGCCGACCGGGTGTTCCAGCTGCCCTTGTCGATGGTCGGGGCCGGACTCGGCATCGTGCTGCTGCCCACCATGGCGGCCGGCGTCAGGGCGCCACACGACATGCTGAACCGCGCGCTTGAGGCGGCTTTGGCGCTCATCCTGCCGGCCGCCGTGGGTCTCGCCGTGCTGTCACAGTCCATCGTCGGCGCGTTGTTCGAGGGAGGCGCCTTCTCGGCCCTCGACACCCGGGGCACTGCAGCCGTGCTGATCGGCCTCGCGGCCGGGCTGCCCGCGGCGGTCGTCGGCAAGGTCCTGGCGCAGGACTTCTTCGCGCGCGAGCGCACGCGGATCCCGCTCGTCGCGCTTGCGGCGGCGCTGGCGACCACGCTCATCGGCAGCGCCGGCCTCGCAAGGCTCTTCGGCATCGGCGGCCTGGGGGCGGGCGCCAGTCTCGGCTTCCTCGCCCACGCGGTCGTGCTCGGCGTCGCGCTTATGGCCGACGGCCGCTGGTCACCGGACCGCGGCCTCGTCGACCGGCTTGCGCGCTGCGCCGGCGCCACCCTCGTGATGGGGCTCGTCGTGGCTGGCCTCGACGCCACGTTCGCGCCGACGGGAGGGCCGCCGCACGGCGCCTTGGCGCTCGCGGCGATTTGCGGGGCGGGCGTCAGCATCTATGTCGCGGCCCTGCTGATACTGGGCGGGGCGACTGTCGGCGAGATCAAGGCGGCGCTCACCGGCCGTTGAACCGTTGCCTGCCTCGGGCCCGCCGTTGTTGACTTTGCGCATGATCTTGTCCGAAAACCGCGCACACTTTTCGGGAGCCCCTGATGGCAACCTTCCCGCAGCGCGTCTTCTCGGGCGTGCAGCCCACCGGCAATCTGCATCTCGGCAACTATCTCGGGGCGCTCGTCAATTTCGTGGCACTGCAGGAGCGCTACGACTGCATCTATTGCATCGTCGACATGCACGCGCTCACCGCCCCGTGGGATCCGGCGGAATTGCGGCGCAGCATCCGCGAGGTGACGGCGGCGTTCATCGCCTGCGGCATCGATCCGAAGCGCCACATCGTCTTCAACCAGAGCCAGGTGCATGAGCACGCCGAGCTCGCCTGGATCTTCAACTGTATTGCCCGCATGGGCTGGCTCAACCGCATGACGCAGTTCAAGGAGAAGGCCGGCAAGGACCGCGAAGGCGCCTCGGTCGGCCTGTTCGCCTATCCGGCGCTGATGGCGGCCGACATCCTCGTCTATCGCGCCACGCACGTGCCGGTGGGCGAGGACCAGAAGCAGCACCTCGAACTGTCGCGCGACATCGCCCAGAAATTCAACACCGATCTGGCCGCCTCCATCGCCGAGCATCAGTTCGGCGATGCCTTCTTTCCGCTGCCTGAGCCGTTGATCCAGGGCACCGCCACACGCGTCATGTCGCTGCGCGACGGCACCAAGAAAATGTCGAAGTCCGATCCGTCGGATTACTCCCGCATCAACCTGACCGACAACGCCGAGATGATCGCCCAGAAGATCAGGAAGGCGAAGACCGATCCGGAGCCCCTGCCGAGCGACGAGAAGGGCCTCGACGGCCGCCCCGAGGCCGACAATCTCGTGGTCATCTTCGCGGCGCTGAGGGGCGTCCCGAAGGCCGAGGTGCTGAAGGAATTCGGCGGCGCGCAGTTCTCCACCTTCAAGAGCGCGCTCGTCGATCTCGCGGTGGCGAAGCTGGCGCCCATCGCGAGCGAGATGCGGCGGCTCGGCGACGATCCGGGCTACATCGACAAGGTCCTGGCCCAGGGAGCGGATCGGGCGCGCCCCATGGCGGCCGAGACCATGCAGGCCGTCAAGGGCATCGTGGGATTGAGATGACGGACGCCGGACGACAGAGAGCAGACAAGGCCGAGATGGTCACCGTAGTCCGTCCTCCATCACCGGTTGTCAGTTTTCCGCTTGCTCCAAACCGAGCGCCTTGGCAGCATCGCGGCATGGGCGAAAGTGACGATTTGGCGGGAGGCGCGGCGCCATGAGCCTCAAGCGGCGGCGCGCCTATGAGGCTGGGCATCGCGCCAAGTTCCTGGTCATCGTCGATGACACGCCCGAGGCCGACCGCGCCCTCTATTTCGCGGCGCGGCGCGCCGCCCGCACCGGCGTCGGGCTGATCCTGCTCAGCGTCATGTCGGCGGCGGATTTTCAGGCCCCGCTCGGCGTCGGCGATGCCATCAAGGCGGAGGCTGAAGAAGAGGCGGGCAAGATGCTGGAAGCCGCCACAACCCGCGCCCGCACCATCGCGGGTATCGAGCCGGAGCGGGTGATGCGGGCGGGCGCCAAGCTCGAAGAGGTGATCGCTCTCATCGAAGAGGACGAGGATATCGCGCTCCTCGTCCTGGCGGCGGGCACCAGCGCGGAAGGCCCCGGACCGCTCGTCTCGATGCTGGCCACCGCCGCCGGCGCCAGTTTCCCGGTGCCGGTCGCCATCGTGCCCGGCCATCTCGCCGACGCGGACATCGACGCGCTGACATAAGCAGGTGGCGAGAGACACGACGCCGGGGATCTCTCACGGACTCGGCCGCGAGACATTGTGTCGTTCCCGAGCCCGGATGGTGCAAGAATGCAGAACATCAACAGTCAAGTCGTCAAGTGGATCTCGGCGGCCTTCATCGCCGCGACGGTTGCCTTGAGCGCCGCCTGGGCTGCCGAGGACCAGGCCTGCGGGGACGTAGCGAATTGGACATTGGCGTCGTTCGAAGACGAGCTGATGCGCGGCCTCATACCGGCCCGGCAACGGCAAGACCGCGCCCTACAGATGCAGCGCCGAAAGCTAGAGCGGCTCGTGGCGGCCGGGGTCCTGACCGAGCAAGAGAAGAACGACTTCGCCAAAAACCTGTCGTCGTTGCCGGAATACGCCACGCTGGAGCAGCAGAATCGCAAGAACCTGGAGGACCTGCTTCGCGTGCGAACGGCCTTGCAGGACTTGGATCGCCAGAAGCTCCGGCAGGGCGTCGATCCGGCAAGACTGTGCGCGCATGTCAGTGAGACGCGGCGACTGACGAGAGAGACGTTCAAGGTGGTCGAAGACCAGATTGCCTTGATGGACACGCGTATTGGAGAAATCGCGGCCGCCGCGAACAAATCCAACCTGCTGGCCGGGGCGGAGCAGGAGCTCGACTCAGACATCGCCGAGCAACGCAAGCAGTTTCAGCGCATCGCGTCCTGCACCTTGCTAGGGCTGTTCGGCATGAAGCTCGGCAACCAGGTGTCACGGGATGGGCTTTCGCCGGAAGCTGGATGGAGGCTCGGAACATACGGTTTCACCTTCAAGCCGGAGCGAGCGTACCCGCCTTTCGAGAGCTTTCGCGGCTATGCCATGGACGAACTCAACGTCCTGGACCGCATCGACGGTAGCCTCGAGGCCGACACCGTCGAGAGGGCACGCGCCGTCGTGAAGGACGTCAAGGCGGATTTCGAAAAGACCCATCAGTGCCGCTTCGACGATTATTCGATCGTAGCTGCAGACCTCATCCCCAATGCGAAGACGAAGGACCTCGAGCTTCGGGTTGCCGTCGGCACGATGAACGGGGTGGTCATTTTGAGGGACGGAGCAAGCGTTGGCGTGAGGGCGGAACTGAGACCCGACCACCGCGAAGAGATCCTGCGGCGTGGCAAATAGGGTCGGATTCGATAGTCCTCCGCCTTTTCAGCCGCCGAGCGCAGCGTAGTCGCTCCACACGATCCGCAGCTCGCCCACCATGGCGTCGCCAAACTGCTTTTCGCGGTGGTCGGCATCGCGACCACCGAGCCGAGCGTAGAAGCGATATGCCGCATGGTTGCCGTCCACCAGCCAGAGATAGGCGCGTGTCCTCGCCGCCCCTCGACGCCCCGCGGCAAGCTCCCGCATCAGCTGCAGCCCGATTCCCTGGCCTCTCAGCTCAGGCCGGACATGGAGGTTGTCGATGAACAGATCGAAGCCTTGATCGCAACCGAGCGCCGTAGAGGACCAGCCGGCGATGAACCCCACCGGCGAGCCACGACGCTCCGCAATCAGCAATCGATCGGTCGCCGTCATACGGTCGGGAATCCCCCACCAGTGCGCCAACCGGTTGTCGACCAGCGGCCCATCGAGAAAGGCATCCGGAAAGAGCCCGCGATAGGCAACGCGCCAGCTCGACGCGTGAATATCGGCGATCGCCGGCATGTCGGCCGACGCGGCCGCACGGACAAGGGCCCGGTCCGCAATGTCGTTCATGGCCAGGCGCCTCAGCCGCGCATCTGCTTCGGGTCGTAGAAGAACTGCTCCTCGGACACCAAATCGCCCCGCCATTTCTGCCAAGCCACTTCCTCGAGCGTGCGCACGGCGCCGTCGGAAGCCGTGAACTCGAAGCGCCAACGGATCGCCACCTCGTCGCCGTCGATCAGGATGGGACCGAGTTGCCGCGCCTTGATCGACGTGAAGCGGCCCATGACCTGCCGCTCGCCTGCCACAAGCACCTCTCGGCCCTTGCGCGGCGGCTCGTTGTTCTCCTGCATGGAGGCATCGCGCGCGTAGTATGTCTCGATGGCGCCGACATAGTCGCCCGCCTCCACCATGGCCGCGAAGGCCTCGACCGTGCTGCGCGTCGGCATTGACCGCTCCCCCCGGTGTCGGCCGTCAGGCCCGACGTTCATCCTCAAGCCGCCCAAGCCCAGGGTGAAGGGTCTTGAACGTCGCCAGCCGCTAAGGATGTAACGCCAAACACGGCAAAGTGGCGCTCTTTTGCCGCGCGCCGCGCGTCTCCATATGATAGGAAGGCCCCCAAATTCGACGCCACGAGCCGACCGGCCGGCCTTGAACCGGCACGCGAGGAGAGAGACATGTTCATCCAGACCGAAGCCACCCCCAATCCCGCCACCCTGAAGTTCCTGCCCGGTCGCACGGTGATGCCGGAAGGCACCCTCGACTTCCGCAATGCCGGAGAAGCCGGAAACTCGCCCCTGGCGCAGCGTCTCTTTGACGTTGACGGGGTCGCGGCGGTGTTCCTGGGCAGCGACTTCATCACCATCACCAAGACAGACGGCGAGTGGCAGCACCTGAAGCCGGCCGTCCTCGGCGCCATCATGGAGCATTTCGTGTCCGGCGCGCCGGTCGTGTTCAACGACGGACCTGTCGACGACGGCAAAGGCGATGAATTCTTCGACGAGAAGGACGCCGCCACCGTCGACACCATCAAGGACCTCATCGAGACGCGGGTCAGGCCGGCGGTGGCCGGCGACGGCGGCGACATCACCTTCAAAGGCTTCAAGGACGGGGTCGTCTACCTGTCCATGAAGGGCTCGTGCTCCGGCTGCCCCTCGTCCACCGCCACATTGAAGCACGGCATCCAGAACCTCCTGCGCCACTTCCTTCCGGACGTGCGCGAGGTTGAGGCGGTTTGACGCAAGTCCGCGGATCCGAATGCGCTTCTGCCAATCGCGACACACCGTTCCGATCCTTCCCCTCGGGGGCGCCAGTCGGCTCCGCGTCAAAAGGGCGGGTCGGGACCAACCGCGCATCCGGGACCAATGAGCTAGGGGGCAACAATGGGCCGCGACCACCATCCGATTTCCGACGCGGCGCTCGATCAGCTGTTTCGGCAGGCGCACACCCACAACAAGTGGACCGACAAGCCGGTGCCCGAGACGACGCTGAGGGCGCTCGCCGATCTGCTGAAAATGGGTCCCACGTCGTACAATTGCTGCCCTGCCCGCGTCGTCTTCGTGCGTTCGCGCGAAGCCAAGGAGCGGCTCAAGCCGCTTCTGTCCCCGGGCAACCAGGAGAAGACCATGGCGGCGCCGGCCGTGGCGATCCTGGGCTACGACACCGAATTCTATGAGAAGCTGCCGAAGCTGGCGAGCGAGCAGGCCCGCCAGGCCTTCGTGGGCAAGCCGGCGGCGATCGAGAGCGCGGCCTTCCGCAACTCGTCGCTGCAGGGCGGCTACATGATCATGGCGGCGCGGTCGCTCGGTCTCGATTGCGGGCCGATGTCGGGCTTCGACAACGCCGCCGTGGACGAGGCCTTCTTTCCCGGCGGCAAGATCAAGTCCAACTTCATCTGCAGCCTCGGCTTCGGCGATCCCGCCGGCGTGCGTCCGCGCGCCGCGCGGCTTGCCTTCGAGGAATTCTGCTCCATCGTATGAAGCCCTAGCGCCAAGGAATTGGGTTGCGCCTCCTCGCCATCGACACCGCGCTGCATGCCTGCTCGGCCTGCGTGCTCGAGTCGGATGCCGACGAGCCGATGGCGGCGGAAACGCTGCCGATGGAACGCGGCCACGCCGAGGCGCTGCTGCCCCTCGTCGAGCGCGTCATGGCGCAAATCGACGGCGGCTTCCGTAGCCTCGATCGCGTCGCCGTCACTGTGGGGCCGGGGTCGTTCACCGGCCTCAGGGTCGGCATATCGGCGGCGCGCGCCATCGGGCTCGGTGCGCCCTGCGAAGTTGTCGGCGTCACCACGCTGTCGGCCCTGATGGCGCCGCTCGTCGCCGCCGGCGAGACGCGCGTCGTGGCGGCCGCCATCGATGCCCGCAACGGCCATGTCTATTTCCAAGCGGTGGCGCCGGGCGGCCGCACCGTGGTGACGCCGCGCTACGTCGCCTGCCGGGAAGCGGCCCGCATGCTGGGCGCCGGCCCGGTCATCGTCACAGGATCGGGCGCGCCGATGGTGGCGGCGGAAGCCAGCATCGCCGGCATGAAGGCCGACGTAGCCGACGTTGACGTGGCTCCCGACATCATCTGGGTGGCGCGCCTCGGCCTGCTGGCCGATCCGGTGCAGGCCTTGCCCAAGCCCCTCTATCTGCGGGCGCCTGACGCAAAACCGCAGGTTGCCACGCGCCTGCCCCGGCAATGATCGTCGCTTGGCTCAAACAGCGCTTCGCGCGGCGGCCGGCGCGCACCGGGCGCCTGCGGCCGGCCGATGCCTCCGCCTTGGCGCGCATTCACGCGGAAGCCTTCGCGCGCCCCTGGGACGCGCACGATCTCGAGCGCATGCTCGCCGATCCTGCCATGCTGGCGGACGGTGTCTTCGAGGGCGCGATCCCGCGGCCGGTTGGCTTTGCGCTGTCACGGCAGGTGCTCGACGAGGCGGAAATCCTCACCATCGCGGTGACCCGCAAGGCGCAAGGCAGGGGCTTTGGCCGGGCGCTGCTTGCCGCGCATCTGGCTCATGTTGCCGCCAACGGCGCCAAGACGCTGTTTCTCGAGGTGGAGGAGACCAACACGCCGGCCATCGCGCTTTATCGGCGCTTCGGTTTTGCCGAGGCCGGGCGGCGCGAGGGCTATTATCAGCGGCCCGACAAGCGCCCGAGCCGCACCGCCCTTGTGTTGCGCAGGTCATTGTAACGACAAGACCCGGATAGGCCCTCGGTCCTGCCTTGTCTGTTGTCCGTCGTCGGCCGCTGGCCTAGAGAATTCTCGTCTGAAGCGGAGAAGCGCGTGGCCCAAGAGGGCAAAGCCAAGGCGTCCGACAAGGCGGCGGCCAAAGCGCCTGTCATGACGGCGGAGGCCATCCAGCAGGCCTGCGCCGCCAAGGGCTTGCGCATGACCGGCCAGCGCCGCGTCATCACCAGAGTGCTCGGCGAGGCGCAGGATCATCCCGACGCCGAAGAGCTGCACCGCCGCGCCGCCGCGGTGGACGCACGCATCTCGCTCTCCACCGTCTACCGCACCATGAAGCTCCTGGAAGATCGCGGCATCATCGCGCGCCATGCTTTCGGCGACGGGCGCGCCCGCTACGAACGGGCACAGAGCCAGCATCACGATCACCTGATCAACATCAAGACCGGCGAGGTGGTCGAGTTCCAGTCCGAAGAGATCGAGCGCCTCCAGGCCGACGTAGCGCGGCGCCTCGGCTACCGCCTGGTGCATCACCGGCTCGAGCTCTACGCGGTGCCACTCAAGTCAAAGAAACGCTGAGGGGCCCGTGAGTCTCCTGCGGGCGGCCTGGCGTGCAGCGATCATCGTGCCCGTCATCATCGTCGGCATGCCGGCGCAATGGGCGGCCGTGCGGCTCGGCCTGCCGATGGCACGCTCGATGCCGATGGGCTTTCACCGCTTTGTGTGCCGCGTCCTCGGCATCCGCATCACGGTCATCGGCACGCCGCCGCAGCGCGCGCCGGTGCTCATCTTGTCGAATCACGTGTCGTGGCTCGACGTGCCGGTCATCGCCAGCCTGATGCCGCTCTCTTTCGTCGCCAAGCAGGAGATCGGCGGCTGGCCGTTTTTCGGCACGCTGGCACGTCTGCAGCGCACGGTATTCGTCGACCGCACGCGCCGCCACGCCACCACGGATGCCACCAACATGATTGCCGAGCGCCTGGCGGCCGGCGACGCCATCGTGCTGTTTGCCGAGGGCACGACCGGCGACGGCACGCGGCTCCTGCCGTTCCGCACGGCGCTGGTCGGCGCGGCCCGCCATCTCATGGCCGAGGACGGCACCGCGCAGATCGAGCTCAAGCCCTTGTCGGTCGCCTATGTGGGGCGGCATGGCCTGCCGCTCGGCCGTGCCGGACGCTCGACCGTGGCCTGGTTCGGCGACCTCGATCTCATGCCGCATTTCCTGGGCATCCTGAAGGGCGCGCCCTTCGACATCGTGGTCGAATGGGGCGAGGCGGTGCCGTTTGACGGCGACCGTAAGTCCGCCACCCGCCTGGCGGAGGCGCGGGTGCGGTCCGGCCTTAGCAAGGCCTTGCGGCAACGATGAAATTTCTAGCGTTGGCCGTGTCTTCAAACGGCGCTTCCCTAACGGGCTGTGGGGCGCTAGGGCTAGCGGGGTCATGATTTCACGCGAATTTCGGAATCGCGACACTAACCAACCGCGAGCCCCCTGGTCGCCGCCGCCCCGTGAAGAAGGTCCACGTCAAATCCTACGGCTGCCAGATGAACGTCTATGACGCCGAGCGCATGACGGACATCCTGGTAAAGGAAGGGTACGCCGCAACCGCTTCCATGGACGAGGCGGATCTCGTCATCCTCAACACCTGCCATATCCGCGAAAAGGCGGCCGAGAAGGTCTATTCGGAGCTGGGGCGCGTGCGCCGCATCCAGCAGGCGCGCGAGACGCGCGGCCACGACACCAAGGTGGTGGTGGCCGGATGCGTGGCGCAAGCCGAAGGCGGGGAGATTCTCCGGCGCGCGCCCAATGTCGATGTCGTGGTCGGGCCGCAGAACTTCCACCGCCTGCCGGCGCTGTTGGCCAAGGCGCGCCAAGGCGGCGGCATCGTCGACACCGACTTCCCGGTGGACGACAAGTTCGATTCGCTGCCGGCGCCGTCGCAGCAAGCGATCCGAGCGCGCGGCCCCTGCGCTTTCGTCACCGTGCAGGAGGGCTGCGACAAGTTCTGCACGTTCTGCGTCGTGCCCTATACGCGCGGCGCGGAAACCTCGCGCCCCGTCGCCGCAATCGTCGCGGAAGCCGAGCGGCTCGCCTCGGCCGGCGTGCGCGAGATCACGGTCATAGGCCAGAACGTCAACGCCTATCATGGCGAGGGTCCGGACGGACGGACGTGGTCGCTCGGCGAGCTGTTGCGTCGCCTCGCCGACATCGGCGGCATCGCCCGGCTGCGCTACATGACGAGCCATCCGCGCGACATGGACGATGCATTGCTTGCCGCGCACCGTGACCTGCCGGCGCTCATGCCGTTCCTGCACCTGCCCGTGCAGTCGGGCTCCGACCGCGTGCTTGACGCCATGAATCGGCGCCACTCGGCCGACGACTACCGACGCCTCATCGACAAGGCGCGCGCCGCGCGGCCCGACATGGCGCTGTCGTCGGACTTCATCGTCGGCTTTCCGGGCGAGACCGACGCGGATTTCGCGGCCACGCTGCGGCTCGTCGACGACATCGGCTTCGCCAGCGCCTATTCGTTCAAGTACAGCCCGCGCCCCGGCACGCCGGCGGCCGAACGCGCCGACCAGGTGCCGGCACCGGTCAAGGCCGCGCGCCTCGCCAGCCTGCAGACGCTGCTCGACGTACAGCGGCGCGTCTTCAATGCCGGAACGTTGGGCAAGACCCTCGACGTTCTCATCGAGCGGGCCGGACGCCATGCGGGTCAGTTTGCGGGCCGCACACCCTATATGCAGGCGGTGCAGATCGAGGAGAGCGCAGCGATCGGCGACATCGTCCCGGTGACGATCGGCGGCACACGCCCGAACAGTCTTTTCGGGCAGCGGGCGGACGGTCAGCGGCGCCATGGCGGCGAGGCCGATGCCGCATGAGGGAGACGATACTTTGAGGAGCGATGCCGGCGCGCCCGAGCGCCAGTCGAGCCGCCTGTCGCCCGCCGGCGTGAACGAGGCCGCCGAGGTGACGCTCGCGTTCGAGGACAATCGCCTCGCCAGCCTGCTGTTCGGCCACTACGACCAGAATCTCGCTCACCTCGAACGCCGGCTCGGCATCGAAGCGAACGCCAACGGCAACCAGCTCGTGCTGCGCGGCGACCCCGACGCGGCCGAGCAGGCCCGCCGCGTCCTCACCACACTCTACAATCAAGCCCGCACGCAGGGCTCGCTGACGCTCGGCGATGTCGACGGCGCCATCGAGGAAAGCGCCTCGCAGGGAAGCCTCTTCCCGACCGCCGAGGCGCGCGAATTGGACGCGCCCGCCCCCGGCGGCTTCGAGCAGCTGATGACGCGCAAGCGCAGCCTGGTGAAGGCGCGCACCGCCAACCAGGACGCCTATCTCAAGGCCTTGCGCCGCCACGAGCTGGTGATTGCCGAAGGCCCTGCCGGCACGGGCAAGACCTGGCTCGCGGTCGGCCACGCCGTGTCGATGCTCGAGCAGGGGCAGGTCGAACGCCTCATCCTGTCGCGGCCGGCCGTTGAGGCCGGCGAGCGGCTCGGCTTCCTGCCCGGCGACATGCGCGACAAGGTCGATCCCTATCTCAGGCCCGTCTACGATGCCCTCTATGACTTCATGGAAGCGCGCCACGTGGAGCGCGGCTTGGCCACCGGCATGATCGAGATCGCCCCCCTCGCCTTCATGCGCGGCCGCACCTTGACGCGGGCCGTCGTGCTGCTTGACGAGGCGCAGAATACCTCAACCATGCAGATGAAGATGTTCCTGACGCGGCTCGGCGAGGGCTCGCGCATGATCGTCACCGGCGATCCGACGCAGATCGATCTGCCGCCGGGGCAGAAATCGGGCCTCATCGAAGCCGCCCGCATCCTCAAGGGCGTGCAGGGCATCGGCCATATCGTCCTTCGCGAAAGCGACGTGGTGCGCCATGATCTGGTGCGCCGAATCGTCAAAGCCTACGAGGACGATGTCCCGCCGGCGCGGAAGGAGCCGTGATGCCAGCCTTGACTCCCTCCTTGGCGTCCACGCGGTCAAGCGGGGCGAACGCGCGGGTCGATATCGCGCGCGAAGGCCGGCAGTGGGGCGACCGGCGGCTCGACGGCGTCATCCGGCGCGCCGCCGACGCGGCGCTGAGGACGGCGGAGGCGGCGTTATCCGGACCCGTCGAGATCAGCGTCCTGTTGACCGACGATGCGGGCATTCGCGGTTTGAACAAGGCGTGGCGCGGCATCGACACGGCCACCAACGTCCTGTCGTTCCCGGCTCCGACGCGCGTCGCGGCGACTGCGCCCCGACATCTCGGCGACCTGGTCCTGGCGCACGAGACGATACGGACGGAGGCCAACCACGAAGGCAAGGAGTTCGCCGATCATCTCGCGCACCTTGTCGTGCATGGGGTCCTGCACCTCCTCGGCCTCGATCACATGACCGACGCTGACGCCGCCGCCATGGAGGCGCGCGAGATCGCAGCGTTGGCGCTCCTCGGCGTCGGCGATCCGTATGCCGGTCGCGCGGGCGCCGCGCCCAAGCGCGCGAAGGCTTGACCATGGGCGACGATCAAAGTCAGCCCGAGAAGACGCCCGAGCCCGACAAGGCCGCGAGCGAGCACTGGTACGAGCG
Source organism: uncultured Alphaproteobacteria bacterium (assembly GCA_963812775.1). Lineage (GTDB taxonomy): Bacteria > Pseudomonadota > Alphaproteobacteria > Rhizobiales > Beijerinckiaceae > CAWEWH01. The sequence goes on along the minus strand of CAWEWH010000005.1, from coordinate 590,337 downwards.
GGTGCTCAATGCCGTCGGCTGGCGGCCGCCGACCATTCGCGATGATCTGGAAGACGCGCTCGCCGAGACGGACCGCAGCAGCGATCTGTCGCTGAAAGAGCGGGCCATGCTGCGCAACGTCCTGTCGTTGCGCGAGCGCCGCGTCGCCGACATCATGGTGCCGCGCGCCGACATCATCGCGGTCTCTGCCGACTCGACACTGGGCGACGTGCTCGGCATCTTGCGCACCGCCGGCCATTCGCGCCTGCCGGTCTACGGCGACAGCCTCGACGACCCCCACGGCATGGTGCACATCCGCGACTTTGTCGACTTCGTGGCTTCGCGTGTCGAAGCAGCGACCGCCGACAAGCAGCGCCGGCCCGCGAAGAGCGTCGCCGATCTCGGCATCGATCTCACCATGCGGCTGTCGACCGCCAAGATCCTCCGGCCGGTGCTCTTCGTGCCGCCCTCCATGCCGGCCCTCGATCTGCTCGTGAAGATGCAGGCGACCCGCACCCACATGGCGCTGGTCATCGACGAATATGGCGGCACCGACGGCCTCGTCTCCATGGAGGACGTTGTCGAGATGGTGGTGGGCGACATCGAGGACGAGCACGACGCCGACGAGGGGCCGATGGTGGTCAAGGGGGCGGACGGCATCGTGGTCAGCGATGCCCGCGCCGGTCTCCGCGAGGTCTCCGAAGCGCTGGGCTTCGATCTCGTCACGGCGGCGGCAGCCGAGGGCGTCGATACCATCGGCGGCTTCGTCGGCATGCTGGCCGGCCGGGTGCCGGCGCGCGGCGAGTTGATAAAGGGCCCGGGTGGGCTTGAGTTCGAAGTCCTCGACGCCGATCCGCGCCGGGTAAAACGGCTGCGCATCCATCGCCGCGAGGAAGCGCCACGGCGGCGACCGCGCCGCGACACGGCGCGGGCCGCCGAGGTGCCGAAGGCTGCGACCGGCGAACATAAGCGCGCGGATCGCACCTCGTGAATCCCACAGCTCTGGCTCACCGCGTCATTCTCGCCTGGGGATGGCCACGCCGCCTTATCGCCTTCGTGGCCGGCGCCGTCGGCGCGCTCGCCATGGCGCCGCTCAACGTCCTGCCCGCGCTTGCGGTCGCCATGACGGTAGCGGTGTGGCTCATCGATGGCGCGGCCGGCAGCGACAAGGACGGACGCCTGTCATCCATACGGGCGGCCGCGGCCACCGGCTGGTGGTTCGGCTTCGGCTATTTCGTCGCCGGCCTGTGGTGGCTCGGCGCGGCCTTCCTGGTGGAGGCCGACGAATTCGCGTGGGCGCTGCCGCTCGGCGTCGTCGCGCTGCCGGCCGGTCTCGCGCTGTTCACGGCACTCGGCTTCGCGCTCGCGCGCCTGCTCTGGCAACGCAACGCCATGCGCATCGTCGCGCTCGCCGTCGGGCTTTCGGCCAGCGAATGGCTGCGCGGCCACCTGCTCACCGGCTTCCCCTGGAACAGCTTCGGCATGGCGCTCGGCGGCACGGTCTCACTTGCCCAGATCGCGGCCTATGTCGGCCTCTACGGCCTGACCTTCATCGCCGTCCTCCTCGCCGCGAGCTTCGCCACCTTGGGGACCGGCAACACGACGCGGGGGCGCTTGACGGCGCCTGTCCTCGCCCTCGTGGCGTTGGCCGGGCTCGCGGTTTTCGGGACCTTGCGGGTGCCGTCACAGCCGGTCGCCGAGGTGGCGGGCGTCAAGCTCCGCCTCATGCAGCCCAACGTGCCACAGGACGCGAAATTCCGGCCCGAGAACCGCGACCGGATCATGCGCCACTACCTGACGCTGTCGGATCGCGCCACGTCGCCGCTCTCCACCGGGGTCAGCGACATCACGCATCTGGTGTGGCCGGAATCGGCTTTTCCGTTCCTGCTCGCGCGCGACCCGCCGGCGCTGGCCCAGATCGCCGCGCTGCTGCCGGCGGGCACGACGCTGGTGACCGGCGCGGCGCGGGCCGGGGAGCCGCTGCCCGGGGAAGTCAACGCTCGCTACTTCAACGCCATCCATGTCGTCGCCGACGACGGCACACTCCTCTCCACCTACGACAAGGCTCATCTCGTGCCGTTCGGCGAATACCTGCCGCTCTCCGGGCTGCTGCGGGAGTGGGGACTGCGGCAATTCGTCCGCGCGCCGGCCGGATTCGAGGCAGGCCCGCAGGGGCAGCTGTTAACCATCCGCGGCTTGCCGCCGGCCGCGCCGCTCATTTGCTACGAGGCGATCTTTCCCGCAAAGGTTGTGGCGCCGGGAACGCGGCCTGGTCTCCTCTTGAACCTCACCAATGACGCCTGGTTCGGGCTCACACCCGGTCCATATCAACACTTGGCGCAAGCTCGATTGCGCACAATCGAAGAGGGGTTGCCGCTGGTGCGGGTCGCAAATACCGGCATCTCGGCTGTCGTCGACCCCTATGGACGGACGATCGCTTCCCTGCCGCTGGGAATTGAGGGGGTGCTGGACACTCTCCTGCCAAGGCCGATCGCCGCTACATTCTATGCGCAGATGGGTGACCTCACTTTTTTTGTTGCACTTGGCTTTTTCCTTGTTGTCTTGCTAGTTAGCCGGCGCATGGCTCCGTTAGGATAGCTGTTGATCGGGCTGTGCGCCGTGGGGGGAGACAGCGCGGGTGCCTAAAACTCCTAATCCGATCGATCGCCACGTCGGCAGCCGCGTGCGTATGCGGCGCATGATCGTGGGAATGAGCCAGGAGAAGCTCGGCGAGGCGCTCGGGCTCACCTTCCAGCAGGTGCAGAAATACGAGAAGGGCACCAATCGCATCGGCGCAAGCCGCTTGCAGCAAATCGCCAAGGTGCTCGGCGTGCCCATCGAGTTCTTCTTCGAGGGGGCGCCGCATGTCAGCAGCCAAGGCGTCGTGGCGAGCGACGTTGCGCCCGGCTATGTGGCTGATTTCCTGTCCACATCGGAAGGCGTGCAGCTGACACGCGCCTTTGTGCGCATCACCGATCCGAAGATCCGCCGGCGACTGATCTCGTTGGTCAAGGCCATGGCGGGCGACGAGAACGACTAGAGGGCCAAGGCCTGGAGACGGGGTCGGCTTGACCCCTTTCGGCGGCGCTGCCACAAGTCGCCCGCCGCCAGCCAATGCCTCGATTTGCCGCCACACGAAGGACAATTGCCGTGCCGCGTTCGAGCTATCTTTTCACAAGCGAATCCGTCTCAGAGGGGCATCCCGACAAGGTTTGCGACCGCATCTCCGACACGGTCGTCGACACCTTCCTGGCCAAGATGCCGGAGGCGCGCGTCGCCTGCGAGACGCTCGCCACAACCAACCGCGTCGTCATCGCGGGCGAGGTGCGCGGACCGGCCTCGATCACCAGTGACGTGCTGATCGAAGGCGCCCGCAAGGCCATCAAGGACATCGGCTACGAGCAGGAGGGCTTTCACTGGAAGACCGCCAATATCGAGGTCCTGCTGCACGCCCAGTCGGCCGACATCGCCCAGGGCGTCGATGCGGCGGGCAACAAGGACGAGGGCGCGGGCGACCAAGGCATCATGTTCGGCTACGCCTGTCGCGAGACGCCGGAACTCATGCCGGCGCCCATCTACTACGCGCACCGGATTCTCAAGCTCATGGCCGATGCCCGCCATGCCGCCAACGGCGCGAGCAAGCTGGGCCCCGACGCCAAGAGCCAGGTCACCGTGCGCTACGAGAACGGCAAGCCCGTGGCCGTGACCCAGATCGTCGTCTCCACCCAGCATATCGATGAGAGCATGACGTCCGAGGACGTGAGGACCGTCGTCGAGCCGTATGTCCGCAAGGCGCTGCCGGAGGGCTGGATCTCCAAGGAGACGATCTGGCACGTCAATCCGACCGGCAAGTTCGTCATCGGCGGCCCGGACGGCGATTGCGGCCTGACCGGCCGCAAGATCATCGTCGACACCTATGGCGGGGCCGCGCCGCATGGCGGCGGCGCCTTCTCGGGCAAGGACCCCACCAAGGTCGACCGCTCCGCCGCCTACGCGGCGCGCTATCTCGCCAAGAACGTCGTGGCGGCGGGGCTCGCCGACCGCTGCACCATCCAGCTCTCCTATGCCATCGGCGTTGCCAAGCCGCTGTCGCTCTATGTCGACCTGCACGGCACCGGCAAGGTCGACGAGGGACGGCTCGAGAGCGCGCTCATGGAGTGCATGGACCTGTCGCCGCGCGGCATCCGCCAGCACCTCGGCCTCAACAAGCCGATCTATGCGCGCACGTCCGCGTACGGCCATTTCGGCCGCGCGCCCGAGAGCGACGGCGGCTTCTCGTGGGAGCGCACCGATCTCGCCGAGGCGCTGCGCTCCGCCCTCGCCTAGCTCCACCATCCGGTGACGGGCGAGGAACGGACACCGGGCCACGCCTTCTTCGGCCGTCGCAAGGGCCATCGCCTGCGCGAGCGCGGCGCGCGCCTCATCGCCGATCTGCTGCCGCGCTTGCGCCTGCCGACCGAAGGAACCATCGCCGATCTGCGACCGCTCTTCCCTACCCCGGTCACCGATATTTGGCTGGAGATCGGTTTTGGCGGCGGCGAGCATCTCGTGGCGGCGGCGGGCGCGCATCCCGACATCGGCTTCATCGGCTGCGAGCCCTTCGTCAACGGCATGGCCAAGGCACTCGCCGCCATCGAGACACACCGCCTCGACAACATCCGGCTTCACGATGGTGACGCAACGGTTCTCTTGCCGCGCCTGCCGGCGCGCTCCGTCGGCCGCCTCTTCCTGCTCTATCCGGACCCCTGGCCGAAGCGGCGGCAGCGCAAGCGCCGCTTCGTCAGCGACGCGACGGTGGCCGAATTGGCGCGGATCATGACGCCCGGCGCCACGCTCCGTTTCGCCACTGACATCGACGACTATGCCGCCTGGACGCTGGCGCGCCTGAAGCGCTCGGGACATTTCGCCTGGGCGGCGGAGCGGGCGGATGACTGGCGCAAGCCGTTCAAGGCCTGGCCGGGCACGCGCTACGAGGCGAAGGCAATCCGCGAGAGCCGTCAGCCCGTCTATCTGACGTTCGTGAGGAGCTAGCGTCGCAATTCCGAAATTCGCATGGTCTTGATGGAGGCTTCGTGGCGAATTTCGGAATCATAAGCGACGCTAGAAGAGATTGTTTCTGGTGTGCTTTTCGAATTTGAAGTTCGCAAGGCGGTTGATCCAGTCAATGTAGCGAGCTTCAAATTCCGCACATTAGACGGCGCGCGCCCGATAACCGGTGATGCTCTGCTTGGCTTCGCGCGCCTGCAGGAAGCGCAGCACACGGTGGGCGGTCTGCTGGTTGAGCCGGTCGTAGCTGTCCTTGACGCGCTCCACGTCGCCGACCTGCACGCCGACAACGGTGCGCAAGCGGATCAAGGTGCGCACCGTCGACCAAGCCCAATTCTGCGACTTGGCCAGGATGAGCAGGAGATCGGTGTCGGGATCGTCGAACAGGCGCTGCACGCTGGCCAGCGATATCTGCACCAGATGCGAGATAGCGCAGACCGTCTCCTCGAATTCCTGCTTGCCGGCGAACTCCGCCACATCGAGCTCGGTGATGTCGGCCGTCTCGACCCGCCGCTCGATGGTCGACAGGGCGTCGCTGTAGTCATGCTTGATCGGCTCGGGGGTCAGCGACGGCTCGACCTTGGCGCGCACCGCGGTGGCGCTCGCCTCCACGGCACTGACAAGCGTGCTGTCCTCGACGCTCGGCATGGTCTTGGCCAGCCGCTTGCGGGCCGTCTCCTTGGCGAGATCGACGAGCTGGCGCAGATGCGTCTCGGGCATGTCGATGCGCTGCTGCAGCAGCGCCTGCAGCGCCTCGTCGGCGGTGGCCTTCTCGACCAGGCGGTCGAGGCCGTGATTGGAGAAGCGCGCCGTCCTGTTGCCGACAACCGCATGCGTCACGACCCGGTCGCCATGCGTGATGAGCACGTCGGTCACGGTCTCGCTCAGGTTACGGCGCTCGGCCATGGCGAGCATGTGATCGCGGCCCCTGCTCAGCGCCACCGAGACCAGATCCTGGTCGGTGAGCTTCATCGAGCGTTCCAGCACCGGCCGGGCCACGACGATTTCGTCGTGCGCGAGCGTGCGCACCGACGCCGGACGGCGCCTGCGGCACATCGGCGAGCCGGTCCGACAATTCGGCGCGAGCCCGCGTCTCGATGGCTGTGACGAGACGGGCCAAAACGATGTCGAACAGCTCGATCTGGTTGGGGTTGAAGTGCGAGGCGCCGTTGAGGAACAGGTCGGTGACGCGCCGCAGCGTTGCCGCACAGCGTTCCTGCGAGCCGCGATCGATCGATTCTTCGAGCTCGCGGATCAGACGCGCGACAGCCGTCATGGAAAAACCTCTCCAGACCGAAGAAAGTAAAGCCAAGTTCTCAACTGTCGGTTACCAATTCCGTTAATTGCTTCCCTTTTGCCCAAAGGGCTTGCACAGCAAGCGTTTGGCAATTATGTGTTGGCCAATCCCAACATCCAGAACGGTTCGATGAACCATTGTGGAGTGGGCCCTCCGGGGCCCGCTCTCTCGGCACTGAAAAGGCCCCTACCAAGCCTAGCGAGAGCCAACCCTTTGATGCCTGCCACCATGCCGAACGACCGCCGCGTGATCGCCGAAACGGGCCCGGCCGCCCGTGTCGCGGCCATCGTCGAGCCGGTGCTCGGCGACTTGGGATTCCGCCTCGTCAGGGTGCGCCTGACCGCTGTCAACGGCCTGACCCTCCAGATCATGGCCGAGCGGCCCGACGGCACCATGAGCGTCGAGGATTGCGAGGCGGCAAGCCGCGGCCTGTCCCCGGTCCTCGACATGGAAGACCCCATCGAGCGGGCCTACAATCTCGAAGTCTCGTCGCCGGGCATCGATCGTCCGCTGGTCAGGCCCTCGGACTTCGCGCGCTGGGCCGGCTACGAGGCCAAGATCGACATGACGGTGCCGATCGACGGCCGGCGGCGCTTCCGCGGCATGCTGCGGGGGCTCGAAGACGACGCGGCAGTGCTCGAGCGGCTCGATGCGAAGCCGGACGAGCCCGCCCGCGTCCTGCTGCCGCTCAACGAACTCGCCGAGGCGAAGCTCGTGCTCACCGACGCGCTGGTGAGCGAGACGCTGAGGCGCAGCAAGGCGAAGCTGAACCAAGCCGAACAACCGCCCGCCGAGCCGGCGCCAGCCCGCCGATCGGGAACGATCAACGATTCCAGAGGAGTGACCCATGGCCGTCAGCGCCAATAGGCTCGAGCTTTTGCAGATCGCCGACGCGGTCGCCCGCGAGAAGGTCATCGACCGCTCGATCGTGCTCGACCGCGATGGAGGACGCCATCGCCAAGGCGGCGCGCTCGCGCTACGGCGCCGAGACCGACATCCACGCCGAGATCAACTCCAAGACCGGCGATCTCAGGCTGTCGCGGCATCTCCTCGTCGTCGATGTCGTCGACAACCCGGCCACCCAGATCAGCCTCACCGAGGCGCGCCGCCACAACCCGGCGGCGCAGCTCGGCGATTCCATCTCCGACACGCTGCCGCCCTTCGATTTCGGCCGCATCGCGGCGCAGTCGGCCAAGCAGGTGATCGTCCAGAAGGTCCGTGAGGCGGAGCGCGACCGGCAATACGAGGAATACAAGGACCGCATCGGCGACATCGTCAACGGCGTCGTCAAGCGCGCCGAATACGGCAACGTCGTCGTCGACCTGGGGCGCGGCGAGGCCATCGTCAGGCGCGACGAACTGATCCCGCGCGAGACGTTCCGGCCCGGCGATCGCATCCGTGCCTACGTGTACGACGTGCGCCGCGAGCCGCGTGGGCCGCAGATTTTTCTCTCCCGCACGCATCCGCAATTCATGTCCAAGCTCTTCGCTCAGGAGGTGCCGGAGATCTATGACAGCATCGTCGAGGTGAAGGCGGTGGCCCGCGACCCTGGCTCGCGCGCCAAGATCGCGGTGATCTCCCGCGACAGCTCCATCGACCCGGTCGGCGCCTGCGTCGGCATGCGCGGCTCGCGCGTGCAGGCAGTGGTGGGCGAGCTGCAGGGCGAGAAGATCGACATCATTCCCTGGTCGCAGGACGCGGCCACCTTCATCGTCAACGCGCTGCAGCCGGCGGAAGTCGTCAAGGTGGTGCTCGATGAGGACAGCGAGCGCATCGAGGTGGTGGTGCCGGACGACCAGCTGTCGCTGGCCATTGGACGGCGCGGCCAGAATGTCCGCCTCGCCTCGCAGCTCACCGGCTGGGACATCGACATCCTGACCGAGGCGGAGGAGTCGGAGCGGCGGCAGAAGGAATTCGTCGAGCGCACCAACACCTTCATGACGGCTCTCGACGTGGACGAGGTGGTCGGCCAGCTGCTCGCCTCGGAAGGCTTCGCGTCGGTCGAAGAGCTGGCTTTTGTCGAGGTTTCGGAACTCGCCTCTATCCAGGGCTTCGACGCCGATACCGGCACCGAAATCCAGAGCCGCGCCCAGGCCTATCTCGCCAAGATCGAGGCCGAGCACGACGAAAAGCGCAAGGAGCTCGGCGTCGCCGACGACCTACGCGAGATCGAGGGCGTCACCACGGCCATGCTGGTGGCGTTCGGCGAGAACGACATCAAGTCGGTGGAAGACCTGGCGGGGGCCGTCACCGACGATCTCTCCGGCTGGACCGAGCGCAAGGACAGCGAGGTGACCAAGCACAAAGGGGCGCTCGACGGCTTCGACGTTTCGCGCTCCGACGCGGAGGCCATGATCATGGCGGCGCGCGTCAAGGCCGGCTGGATCGAGCCGCCGAGCGAGACCGAGGCGGCCGAGGAGCCGGCCGCCGAGCCGCAGGGCGCCTGACGGCGATGGGACGCGAGGGACACAACGCGTGGCGCGCCGGCAAGCCCAAGATCAAGCGAAGGAACAGGACGCGGGGCCTGAGCGGCTCTGCGTCGTCTCGCGCCAATCGCGGCCGCCATCGGAGCTGATTCGTTTCGTCGCCGGGCCGGACGGCGTCCTGGTGCCCGACCTCAAGCACAAGCTGCCGGGCCGCGGCGTCTGGGTGACGGCGACGGCGACAGTCGTCGGCGAGGCCGTGCGTCGCAAGGCCTTCGCGCGCGGGTTGAAGGCGCCAGTTGTCGTGCCGGCTACCCTCGCGGCGGATATCGATCGGCTTCTGGCGCGCGAGGCCTTGCAGGCGCTGTCATTTACCAACAAGGCCGGCGAAGCCATCACCGGCTTTGCCAAGGTCGAGAAGGCGATCGGCGGCGGCCGTGTCTTGGCCGTGCTGCACGCGATGGACGCCGCCCAGGACGGGGTCCGCAAGCTCGATCAGGCGCTGAGGCGACAGGCTGGTGCTGTCGGCGAGGGGGCGGTCAGCGTCATCACGACTTTTGAAGGCGCCGATTTGGATTTGGCATTAGGTGGGTCAAATGTGGTACATGCAGCCCTCGTCGTCGGCCCGGCGAGTATGGGGTTCCTCGCCCGCTGGCGGCGATTGGCTAATTTCCGGGGAGTCGAGGCGGCAGTCACGGCCGCACAAGACCCCACCGCAAGGATCGATGCCTGACCGCCTCAACCACGGATCGGGCTCGGAGCATTGATCGATACGCCCCTGCGGGCAGGCAGGCACCTGCAGGGCGAAACCACGAAGCCGCAAGAACGAGCACTAACCAAGGCTGCTGAATGAGCGAGACGAAGAATCCGGGCGACAAGACGTTGAGTGTCGCGCCTTCCAAGACGCTGACACTGAAACGCTCGGTCGAGCAGGGCATGGTGCGCCAAAGCTTCTCGCACGGCCGGACCAAATCGGTCGTCGTCGAGAAGGTGAAGCGGCGGTCCATCGGCCATGCCCCTGAGGTGAAGGAGGCGCCGGCTGCAGCGCGCCCCGGCGCAGCGCCCGCCAAGGCGCGCGGTGCGGCGCCGGCTGCAGCGCCCGCCGCCCCAAGAGCGCCAGAGGTCCCGCAAAAGACGACCGGACTGGTGCTGCGCACCCTCACCGACGAGGAGCGCGAACTGCGTACGCGCGCCCTCACCGAGGCCAAGGGCCGCGAGCAGGAAGACCGCCAGCGCGCCGAGGAAGAGCATCGCCGCCGCAGCGACCGCGAGGCCCGCGAACGCGCCGAGCGCGACGCCGCCGAGGCCCGCAAGTCGCAGGAAGAGGACCGCCGTCGCCGCGAGGAAGAGCGCAAGCGCCGCGCCGAGGATGAGGCCAAGCGCCGCCTCGGCGGCGAGGCGCCGGGACCGCGCGGCGAAGCACCGCCGCGAGGCCGCCTGACCTTGAGCGCGCCTGCCGGCGCGCGCAGCCGCGTCGTCGAAGACGACGAGGCGCCGGTTCGCCGCCGCCCTGGGCCCGGAGGCGCCGCACGGCCCGCCGCGCCGCCCAAGGTGCCGAAGGCGCCATCCAACGACGATCGCCGGCGCGGCCGACTGACCTTGTCGACCGCCTTGAACGCCGACGAGGAACGCACCCACTCGGTGGCGGCCTTCCGCCGCCGCGTGCAGCGCATGAAGGGCCAGCTCGCCGACGAACCCAAGGAGAGGCTGTCGCGCGAGGTGGTGATCCCCGAGACGATCACCATCCAGGAGCTCGCCAACCGCATGGCCGAGCGCGGCGTCGACGTGATCCGCCTGCTGATGAAGCAGGGCGCCATGCACAAGATCACCGACGTGATCGACGCCGACACCGCCCAGCTCGTCGCCGAGGAGCTCGGCCACACGGTGAAACGCGTCGCCGAATTGGACGTCGAGGAAGGCCTGTTCGACAAGCCCGACGAGGACGAGCGTCTCGAGTCGCGGCCGCCTGTCGTCACCATCATGGGGCATGTCGACCACGGCAAGACGTCGCTGCTCGACGCCATCCGCAAGACCAACGTGGTGGCCGGCGAGGCCGGCGGCATCACCCAGCATATCGGCGCCTATCAGGTGGTGACGCCGCTCGGCGGCCGCGTCACCTTCATCGACACGCCGGGCCACGCGGCGTTCACCGCCATGCGGGCGCGCGGCGCCAGGGTGACGGACGTGGTGGTGCTTGTCGTGGCGGCCGACGACGGCGTCATGCCGCAGACGGCGGAGGCCATCAATCACGCCAAGGCCGCCAAGGTGCCGCTCATCGTCGCCATCAACAAGGTCGACCTGCCCGGCGCCAATCCGCAACGCGTGCGCACCGAGCTCCTCACTCACGAGATCGTCGTCGAATCGATGGGCGGCGAGACGCTCGAATTCGAGGTCTCGGCCAAGACGCGCCAGAACCTCGACAAGCTGCTCGAGGGTCTGCAGCTGCAGGCGGAAATCCTCGACCTCAAGGTCAATTCCGATCGCTCGGCGGAAGGCACCGTCATCGAGGCCAAGCTTGATCGCGGGCGCGGGCCGGTGGCGACCGTTCTGGTGCAGCGCGGCACGTTGCGGGTCGGCGACATCGTCGTGGCCGGGGCCGAATGGGGCAAGGTGCGGGCGCTGATCGACGACACCGGCAAGCAGATTCGCGAGGCCGGACCCTCGGTGCCGGCCGAGGTGCTGGGCTTCAACGGCACGCCCGAGGCCGGCGACCGGGTCGCCGTCGTCGAGAACGAGGCGCGGGCGCGGGAGATCACCGGCTACCGCGAACGCCAGCGGCGCGACCAGCTCGCGGTGCGCGGCGCCGGCGCCGGCCGCTCGCTGGCCGACATGATGCGCGAGTTGAAGGAGGGCGCCGGCCGCAAGGAATTCACCCTGGTGGTCAAGGGCGACGTGCAGGGCTCGGTTGAGGCCATCGCGGGCGCGCTCGACAAGCTCGGCAACGAGGAGGTGGCGGCGCGCGTCATCCATTCCGGGGTCGGCGGCATCACTGAATCGGACATCACGCTGGCGGAAGCTTCGGCCGCCATCGTGGTCGGCTTCAACGTGCGCGCCAACAAGGAAGCACGCGAGGCGGCTGAACGCTCCGGTATCGAGATCCGCTACTACAACATCATCTACGATCTCGTGGACGACGTGAAACAGGCGATGTCCGGCCTCTTGGCGCCGACCTTGCGCGAGCAGACGCTCGGCTCCGCCCAGATCCTCGAAATCTTCAACGTCTCGAAGGTCGGCAAGGTGGCGGGCTGCCGCGTCACCGACGGCGTCGTACAGCGCGGTGCCAATGTGCGCTTGATCCGCGACAACGTCGTCATCCACGAAGGCAAGCTGTCGCAGCTGAAACGCTTCAAGGACGACGCTCGCGAGGTGGTGGTCGGCCAGGAATGCGGCATGGCATTCGAAGGCTACCAGGACATGCGGGCTGGCGACGTGATCGAGTGCTACCGCGTCGAGGAGATCAAGCGCAGCCTGTGACGGAACGCCGGAAGACGGACGACAGAGGACGGATGGCGATGTTGCCGACCCCTGTCGTTGTCCGTCGTCCCCTACTTCGGTGCCGAGATCGGCGGCTTGATGTTCACATCGACGTTCCTGCTGCCACTGAAGCCGCCGAAGAAGAACACGCCGATGGCCACGACGATGAAGGCGCCCACAAGGACACCGAGGATTCCCGTGCTGCCGGAATTGTCCGCCATGCTGCTGCTCCCTAACTCTGGTTCTAGACACAACCAAGAGCCGAGCTTGCGGTTCCTTTGAGCTCCAGCTCGGCAATGAAGATTGGTCCGGTCCGATCCCGGAGCAGCCCATGGCACGACGCCCCCAGACATCCGGTCCCTCGCAGCGGCAATTGCGCGTCGGCGAGCTCGTGCGCCACGCGCTCGCGGAGATCCTGTCGCGCGGCGAGGTCAACGACGACGTGCTTGCCTCGCACGTCATCACCGTGCCGGAAGTGCGCATGTCGCCGGATCTGCGGCTCGCAACGGCGTATGTGATGCCGCTCGGCGGCAAGGACACGCCGCCGGTCATCGAGGCGCTCAACCGCAACCGCAAATATCTGCGCGGCGAGGTGGCGCGTCGGATCAACCTGCGCTTTGCGCCGGAGCTCCGCTTTCGTGCCGACGACACGTTCGAGGAAGCCTCGCGCATCGAGAGGCTTTTGCATTCCGACAAGGTGCGGGCCGACCTTACGGCGAAGCGGGACGACGAGTCCGAGGCGCAATGACCGAGCCAATTCCTCTTCGCCCCAAGAAGCGCGACATCAGCGGCTGGATCGTGCTCGATAAGCCGCTCGGCATGACGTCGACGCACGCGGTGGCCCAGGTGAAACGGCTCTACCGCGCCAAGAAGGCCGGCCACGCCGGCACCCTCGACCCCCTCGCGTCCGGCATCCTGCCCATCGCGCTCGGCGAAGCGACCAAGACCGTGCCGTTCGTCATGGACGGCCAGAAGGCCTATGCGTTCACGGTGGCGTGGGGGGCGGAGACCGACACCGACGATGCCGAGGGCAAGGTGCTGGCCATCCGCGACGAGCGGCCCGACGCCGACGCCATCGCGCGCCTCCTGCCGCGCTTCATCGGCACCATTCTGCAGGTGCCGCCGCGCTTCTCGGCCATCAAGGTGGAGGGCGAGCGCGCCTACGATCTCGCCCGGGAAGGCGACGGCGGTGGAGCTGGAGGCGCGCACCGTCACCATCGATCGCCTCGAGCTCATGTCGCATGCAGGCGACCGCAGCCTGTTCGAGGCCGAATGCGGCAAGGGCACCTATGTGCGGGCCGTGGCGCGCGACATGGGGCGCGCGCTTGGCTGCCTCGGGCACGTCTCGGCGCTGCGGCGCACCCGCGTCGGCCCCTTCGGGCGCGCCGACGCCGTAACGCTGGAGGCGCTGCGCGGCGCCGACGAGGCGGGGCTGGCACGAGCCCTGGAGCCGGTGAGCGCCGGCCTCGGCGAATTGCCGTCGGTCGCCGTCAGCCGCGCCGACGCGCAACGGCTCTGCCGCGGCCAGGCGGTGCTGCTGCGCGGCCGCGACGCGCCGATCTTCGAGGGCACGGTGGCGGTGACGGCGCATGCGGCCCTCGTGGCGCTCGCCGAGTTGCGCCAGGGGGAGCTGCATCCCCGGCGCATCTTCAATCTGGCGCGCTAAGCGGCCGACGCCATTGTCGGACAGGCGGCGTTCTGATGAAATGCGGCAGGGAGAACCGGCATGGGCTGCATCACCAGACAATCTGTTCGTTTCGGCGTTGTGGCGCTCGCCGCCGTCATGGGCGCCGCCGCGGCGTCCGCCAAGATCACGCGCATCGAGATCACGCGGGTCGAGCCGGCTTTCGGCGGCGAAAGCTTCGATCCGGTCGGCCCCTATGAGCGCGTCATCGGCAAGGCCCACGGCGAAGTCGACCCCAAAGACCCGCTCAATGCCACCATCCAGGACATCGAGCTTGCCCCCAAGAACGCCCGGGGCCGCGTCGAATACGTGACCGACATCGATATCCTGCGGCCCAAGGATGCGGCCAAGGGCAATGGCGTCCTGTTCTTCAACATCGTCAATCGCGGCAACAAGGGCGGGCTTGTCTCGTTCAACGCCGACGTGGCCACGAGCATCGGCGAGGTCAACGCCGTGGCCAAGGCCGGCGACGGCTTCATGATGCGCGAGGGCTACACCATCGTGTGGTTCGGCTGGCAGGCCGACGTGCTGGCGGGTGGCGAGCGCATGACGCTGAAGGTCCCGGTGGCCAGGAATGCCGACGGCTCGTTCATCACCGGGGTCGTGCGCACCGAGCTCATGGTCCGCACGGCGCCTGCCAAGACGCTCAATCTGTCGAGCGGCTGGTTCACACAGCTCACGCATGCGAGCTATGCCACGGCCGATCCCGACAATCGCAAGCCGCTCGCGGAGGATTTCCTGCCGAGCCTGACGGTGCGCGGCAAGCAGCATGAGCCGAGGGTCGCGATCCCCAACAGCGAATGGTCGTTCGGCGCCTGCCCGGAGGGAGGCGAGCCGGGCAAGGACGACACCAAGATCTGCTATCCGGCCGGCTTCGAGCCGGGCAAGATCTACGAGCTGATCTACCGCGCCAAGGACCCGCTGGTGCTGGGCCTCGGGCTTGCGGCGACGCGCGACCTCGCGTCGTTCTTCAAGCACGACGAGAGGGACGAAGCCGGCACCGCCAACCCGATCTATCGGCCGGGCGCCAAGACGCTCATCATGGGCTCGTCGCAGTCGGGGCGCTTCATGCGCACCTTCCTGCATCTCGGTTTCAACGAGGATGAGGGCAAGCGCATCGTCTATGATGCCGCCTATCCGCATATCGGCGGCGCCCTCATGCCGGTCAACGTCCGCTTCGGCCAGCCGGGCCGCGGCTGGGGCGACCAGGTCGACCACCTGTTCCCGGCCTACGATTTCCCCTTCAGCTACGCACGGCAGAACGACCCGTTTACCAATCGCGAGCAGGGTCTGCTCGACCGTTGCAGCGCGACCAGCACGTGCCCGCGCATCTTCCACGTGGCCACGGCGCTGGAAATCTGGGAGGGCCGGCAGTCGCTCGGGCTCACCGACACGATCGGCCAATTCGACGTGGCCGACCCGGAGAACGTGCGCACCTACATCATGGCCTCGACGCAGCACTCGGTCGCCTCGCTGCCGCTGCGGCGGGAGGAGCCGTTCGGCTTTTGCCAGCAGCAGCCCAATCCCAACCCGCAGCTGTGGACGATGCGGGCGCTGCTCTCGGCGCTCACGCTCTGGGTGAAGGACAACAAGCCGCCGCCTGCCAGCGTCGCGCCAAGCATCGCCGACCGCACGCTGGTGGCGCCGGACCAAGTGCGCTTTCCGCCCATCCCGGCCAATTCCTATGGCGGCGTCAAGCGGCCGGAGGTGCGCTTCCTCGGGGTGCACAATTCGCTGCACGTGCTCGACTTCGGGCGAAATTTCCGCAACGCCGACTCGTCCGGCATCATCACGCGCGAGCCGCCGCGCGCCTCGGCGACGCAATATGCCGTGCTGGTGCCGCAGGTCGACCGCGACGGCAACGACATTGCCGGCATCCGCTCGCTGCATCTGCAGGTGCCGATCGGCACCTACACGGGATGGAATCTCGGCCGCGCCGGATTTTTCGAGAACGGTTTCTGCTCGCTCAGCGGCAGCTTCATTCCGTTCGCGGCCACCAAGGCGGAGCGCCTCGCGGCGAAGGACCCGCGGCCGTCCATCGAGGAGCGCTATCCGACGAAGGACGCCTATGTGGCGGCCGTCACGGCGGCGGCCTTCAAGCTCGTCGAGCAACGCTTTCTCCTGCCGGCCGACGCGGCGCGGCTGACCGCCGAGGCGGAATCTTCCGGCATCCGGAGCGCGCCATGAATTGGGCTTCAAACGCCTCGGACCTTGATCCCTCCCCTTCAGGGGAGGGTGGCGCGCCGCCCCTGCGGCGCGACGGGTGGGGTCGCGTGCGGCCGAAAAATGCGACCCCCTCCGGCCGCGCTTCGCGCGGCCACCTCCCCCTTGAGGGGGAGGATCAACGCCGGCCTGCAATCTTGAGAACATTCATCACCGTCGCCTTCGTCGTCATTGCGACGATCGCCCCGGCGGCCGCGCAGCAGCCGTCGAGCCGCTGCCTCGTCAACGACCCGTCGACGACGCCGCTCAATCTGCGCTCGAGCCCGATGGGCACCATCATCGGCACCTTGGCCAACCGGCAGACGGTGCAGATCCTGGAGCAGACCGTTGATGATCGCGGCCGATCGTGGGCCCGGGTGACCGTGGTGAGCGGCGCCGGCACCGGTCGCGAGGGCTGGGTTTTCCGCGAGTTCATCGCCTGTTTCTGAAGGCGAACGCCAGATATCGGACGACGGACGACGGAATTTCTGCCATCAGTCTTCCGCCGTCCGGCTGGTAGCCAAAGCAGCCGGTTTCGTGCATATAGCGCCCGCCGGTCAAAACCGGCGCTCACAAGACCCGGCTGGACGACATCCCGGCCGGGCCTATTCGCGCCCTAAGCTTTCGCTTCGTTGACGACACCGAATTCGACGAGCCGAAAGCCAAGCAGAAGGATCACCGATGTCGATCACGGCCGAGCGCAAGCAGGCGCTCCTCAAAGACTATGCGCAAAAGTCCGGGGATACGGGTTCGCCCGAGGTTCAGGTCGCCATCCTGACGGAGCGCATCAACAATCTCACCGAGCATTTCAAAAGCCACGTCAAGGACAACCATTCGCGGCGCGGCCTGCTCAAGATGGTTTCGCAGCGCCGTTCGCTCCTCGATTACCTGAAGTCGAAGGACGAAGGCCGCTACAAGTCGCTGATCGAGCGTCTCGGCATCCGCCGCTGAGGCGCACAATTTCCGGCCGGCAATCAGGTGATTGTCGCGTTGCCGGCACTGCCCGCGAGCGCGGCGAGGGGCCGCCCCCACGGGTCTTGAGGCGTTCGAATGGTCGAACGCCCTGTCCGGGGCTTGGGCCGGTCGCCATGGCAGGATCGCCGGATGCTTTTTGGGGCCAGCGCACTATCCAGAAAGCATCCCGCCGTCTTGCTCATGGCGTCAGGCCACAAGCCCATTACGCATGAGAAAGACGCAAGATGTTCGATATCCAACGTGAAGAGCTGAACTGGGCGGGCCGCAAGCTCGTCCTCGAGACCGGGCGCGTGGCGCGGCAAGCCGATGGCGCCGTCCTTGCCACCTACGGCGAGACCACCGTTCTCGCCACCGTCGTGGCCGCCAAGGAGCCCAGGCCCGGCATCGACTTCCTGCCGCTCACCGTCGACTACCAGGAGAAGGCCTTCGCGGCCGGGCGCATCCCGGGCGGCTATTTCAAGCGCGAAGGGCGCCCGAGCGAGAAGGAGACGCTGATCTCCCGCCTCATCGACCGGCCGATCCGGCCGTTGTTTGCCGAAGGCTGGCGCTGCGAGACGCAGGTCATCATCACCGTGCTGTCGCACGACCTCGAGAACGACCCCGACATTGTCGCCATGGTGGCGTCGTCGGCGGCGCTGACGCTGTCGGGCGCGCCGTTCATGGGCCCGATCGGGGCGGCGCGCGTCGCCTATATCAACGACGAGTACAAGCTCAACCCCACCCTTCCCGAGCAGGAAAGCTCGACCCTCGACCTCGTCGTGGCCGGCACGGCCGACGCGGTGCTGATGGTGGAGTCGGAAGCCAAGGAGCTCACCGAGGAAATCATGCTCGGCGCCGTCATGCACGGCCACAAGCATTTCCAGCCGGTCATCGAGGCCATCATTCGCCTCGCCGAGAAGGCGGCCAAGGAGCCGCGCAACGTCGAGCTGCCGGACGTGGCCGAGATCGAGAAGGTGGTGCTGGAGATCGCCGAGCAGGACCTGCGCGCCGCCTACACGCAGACGGTGAAGCAGGCGCGCTATGACGCCGTCGACGCGGCGCGCGCCAAGGTTTTGCACGCGCTGGCGCCGGACGGCGGGACACCGCGCTTCGACCCGGAGAAGATCAAGTCGGTGTTCCACGATCTGCAAGCCAAGATCGTGCGCTGGAATATCCTCGACACCGGCAAGCGCATCGACGGCCGCGACCTCAAGACCGTGCGGCCGATCGTGGCGCAGGCCGGCTTCCTGCCGCGCACGCACGGCTCGGCGCTGTTCACCCGCGGCGAGACGCAGGCGCTGGTGGTGGCGACGCTCGGCACCGGCGACGACGAGCAATATGTCGACCGGCTGGAGGGCACCTACAAGGAGACCTTCCTGCTGCACTACAATTTCCCGCCCTACAGCGTCGGCGAGACGGGACGCATTGGCGCCCCCAGGCGGCGTGACATCGGCCACGGCAAGCTCGCCTGGCGGGCCATACGGGCGGTGCTGCCGCCGCATCACGAATTCCCGTACACGATCCGCGTCGTCTCGGAGATCACCGAGTTCGAACGGCTCTTCGTCGATGGCCACGGTGTGCGGCTCGTCGCTGGCGCTGATGGATGCCGGCGTGCCGCTCAGACGGTCGGTCGCCGGCATCGCCATGGGGCTGATCAAGGAGGACGAGCGCTTCGCGGTGCTGTCCGACATCCTCGGCGACGAGGACCATCTCGGCGACATGGACTTCAAGGTGGCGGGCACCTCGGAGGGCGTCACCTCGCTGCAGATGGACATCAAGATCGCCGGCATCACCGAGGAGATCATGCGGGTCGCCCTCGACCAGGCGAGAGACGGGCGCGAGCACATCCTCCACGAGATGGCCAAGGCGCTGACCACGGCGCGCCAGGAGCTCGGCCAGTACGCGCCGCGCATCGAGACGATCAAGATCCCGCAGGACAAGATCCGCGAGGTCATCGGCTCGGGCGGCAAGGTCATCCGCGAGATCGTCGAGAAGACCGGCGCCAAGATCGACATCGCCGACGACGGCACCATCAAGATCGCGTCGGCCGATCTCAAGTCCATCGAGGCGGCCAAGAACTGGATCAAGTCGATCGCGTCGGAGCCCGAAGTCGGCATCATCTACGAGGGCACGGTGGTGAAGATCACCGACTTCGGCGCCTTCGTGAACTTCTTCGGCGCCAAGGACGGGCTCGTCCACATCAGCCAGCTCGCGCCGCAGCGGGTCGGCAAGGTCACCGACGTGGTCAAGGAAGGCCAGAAGGTGAAGGTGAAGCTGCTCGGCTTCGACGAGCGCGGCAAGGTGCGCCTGTCCATGCGGGTCGTCGACCAGGAGACCGGCGAGGACCTCGAGGCGAAGCAGAAGACCGAGCGGCAAGCGGCCGGCGGCGGCCAGGCGGCGGAGTAGGGGCCGCTTCGTCTTTACCCTCCCCATCCGATGTCGGCAGAGCCGACATCGGCACAATAGTGGGCAAGTCGGGCAGGCCCGACTTGCTCGGGGGAGGGTCGGCGAGAATGCGCAGCATTCGAGCCGGGGTGGGGTGCCTTCGTCGAGATCGCGCAAGCTCACCCCACCCCGATCGCGCTTCGCTGCGCTCGCCGCGATCGACCCTCCCCCTCAAGGGGAGGGTGAAGACCCCGTCACGCCGCCCCGTCAATCGTCGAACACGGCAAGCGCGTCTTCCGCGGCGAGCAGCGCCAGCGCCTCCTCGTGCGTCACGCGGCCGGGAATGGTGTCGGTCGGCTTGACGCGCGGATGGAAATAGGGCGCGGCGCTGCGGGCAAGCGCCGCGGCGGTCTTCAGCGCCGCGTCGATGCGCCGGCGGCTGGCGGCGGCGCCGCGCCCATCCTCCTCATCGATCACGTCGCAGCAGCGCTGCATCAGGCGGATCATGACGGCGAGGGGCCTCGCGTCGGCGTTGCCGGCGCGCGTCCGTCGCGCGGTGCGCTCGCGGCGGGCCAGCCACGAGCGGCGGGCCTTGGCTTGGGTCTCGGCGCGCGTCCTCATTTCCAAACTTGGCTCACATTCATGCGTTGTCGTTTTCGCGGTCCCTGAGAACCCGAAGCCTGGGAGCCGGTGCCGCCCAAGAATCCCTAGAGGATAAGGGAAGGGCGTGCGGGAGGTCCGAGCCGCCGCGCCGGACAGCGCGAGCGCTCAAAAGTTTTGTGTTCAAGGAGCCGTCCGTGCTTGAAGCCCGGACCTCCCGCACGCGATGGGTTACGGCCGTATGGCTCTCACAATCCCGGCAGGTGCGTCCCCCGCAGGCGGCTGACGAGACCGCCTGTCCGGCCGCTATGCCGGATGATGCTTCGAGCTTCGCCGCCTGGCTCGGGTGGTGCGAGAACCCTCGCCAGGCCATCGCCTAGCCTTACGCCACGCCTCCGTTGCCGGCCGCATGGCGCAACGCCCAGGTCGGCGTCCCACGTGTCACGTGGGTTGCCTTCCTGCCGTCGCCCCGCCATGACGCCTCATGAGCGCGCCCTTCCGGGGACGGTATGGTCTGACCATACGCCAATACGGCAACTCTGTCAAGCATTAATTCTTTGAAAGAGATATAATTCTTGCACCTGAGCGAGACACAAGTCTGGTGACGCGGGCATTTGGATTACGCATGATGCCGCGGGCCGCGAGCTTTTCCACCGCAAGCCTTGCTTGGCACCGAAGCAAAATGGCCAAGACCGATTTCACGTCCGTCGACCAATATCTCGCCCGCCAGCCCGAAGCGGTGCGGGCGCTGCTCGAGCGCGTGCGCAGCACCATTCGCAAGGCGGTGCCCGACGCGCAGGAGACGATCTCGTACCAGATTCCGGCCTACAAGCTGCCGGGCGGCGCCGTGCTCTATTTCGCGGGCTGGAAAAAGCATTACGCGATCTATCCGGTCACCGAGAAGGTCGTGACCGCGTTCAAGTCCGAGCTCGCCCCCTATGAGATGAGCAAGGGCACCGTCCGTTTCCCGCTCGAAAAACCGGTGCCGGTGCGACTGATCGCGCGCATCGCGAAAATGCGGGCCAAGGAGGTTGCCGAGGGCAAGAGCGCGAAAGCGGCGGCAAAGAAGCGCTGAGCGCGAGAGCGTCGCCGGCCTCGGGTGAATCCCGGCTCGTTCGCGCCAACATTTGGCGGTATTGCCGAGGGGCACGAGGAGGCCGACATGCTCAACCCGACGGAAGTCCTGGCCGAGGCATTGGGGGCGCAACTCGCCGAGAACTATCGCCGCGCCTTCAGCGGCATGGAGCCGCGCTACACCGAGATGATCGGTGAGGCGGCGCGTCTCGTGCTCGAGCGCATCGGATCGAGCGATGCGCTCTACCATTCGGCCGAGCACACCGCCATGGTCACCCTGGTCGGACAGGACATCCTCAGGGGCGAGCGACTCAAGCGCGGCATCAACGCCGAGGATTGGCTGCACTTCACGGTGGCCACCCTGTCGCACGACATCGGCTACATGCGCGGCGTCTGCCGGGGCGACCGGCGCGGCGCCTATGTCATCAACGACAACGGCGAAACGGTGACGCTGCCGCGCGGCGCCTCCGATGCGTTCCTGAGCCCGTGGCACGTCGAGCGATCCAAGATCTTCGTCAAGGAGCGTTTCGCCGAGCATGCCTTCATCGACGCCGAGCGCGTCTGCCAGGCCATCGAGTTCACGCGCTTTCCGGTGCCGGACGACGACGACTATGCCGACACCGACTCGGAGCCGGGACTGCTGCGCGCCGCCGACCTCATCGGCCAGCTCGCCGACCCGTTCTATCCGCGCAAGCTCAACGCCCTGTTCCACGAGTTCGCCGAGACCGGCCACAACGAGCGCCTCGGCTACCACACGCCGGCCGACGTGGCCGACAATTATCCGCGCTTCTTCTGGAGCAAGGTCGAGCCGTTCATCGGCGCCGCCCTCGGCTATCTGGAGCTGACCATCGAGGGGCGGCAGTGGATCGCCAACCTCTATTGCAACGTCTTCGAGATCGAGCACGGACGCCGCAGCATGGGGCCGGAGAAGGGGGACGCGGAGGCGGACTGAGCCGGACGACGGGCCGGTGGGTCGGCGCCGCCGCGGCCAGGACACTCGGGCAGCGCGCGCCGGAATCTCGTCTGGCGCCGGCGAGCAAAAAAATCTGGTTCGGCTGGGCAAATTTTTGACGGGGGCAAATGGACGGACAGCCGTTGGCCCCTTCCACTGCCTGTCGAGCGCTCTTGAAGAGAGGGGTGAGCGGGTAGGTCGCGGGCTCCCGCGACCTATTGTCCTAGATAGGACAGGGATTCCGCTTGGGACTTCCTACAACCCGCGCTTCGCGCCACAACTTAGAATCGCGATACCGTTTTGATTGGCGGTTCGTGACGGACAAGGCGGGAGCGGCCGAATGCCCGAAAGATGGCTCGGGGTCGTCGTCAGCGGCGATAAGATCACCATGGTCGACGCCGAGATTCCTGACGACACTAGCCCGATCATAATTCAAGGCGATCAATCATGGCCCCTGCAAGTTGGCGCCGACCGCCCCGCTGCATACGCGATTCTTCAGCAGCAACTCGCGGGCTATGCCCGTGATAATTTGCATAGCCCGAGCGATCATAAAGGCGAGCGCGCTTTCGCAAAAGGGAATCAAAAAGCTGATCTAGAAGCAGCTGAGCTGCGCGGCGTGGTGATGTGTTCGCTAGCTGGAGTCACGAAGACAGAATGCCTTGCCAAAGCTCATATGAGTTGAACGTTTGGAAATAGGAAAGTCGACGAGTATGTGAAAGACAACGACTTTTGGGCGCAGCAAGCATCAGGTAAACTCCGCGCCGGAAGTCGCGAGGCCGCAATGGTCATATTGGCCACGAGAGGGACCCTTGTCGCCTCTTAGGTCGAGACTTCAACTGCGAGGCCGAATTGGCGCCGGTCATTTCGGAGAGGTGTTTTCCGCAGATGATCCCGTTCACGGCTTAGTGGCCGTCAAAGTTCTTCGCCAACTACTTGGCGAAGATGCTGATGATTGGCGGATACGCAAAGAGGGCCTTCTCAGGGAAGGTCAGCGCCTGAGTTAGGCAGACCACGTAAACGTCGTTCGAGTCCACCATCTGGTGGAAGAGGAGAATGGCCACGCCATATATCTGGCGATGCAGTACTGCGATGGCGGCTCTTTGCAAGCAGCGTTCGAAAACGGGCCAATGCGTTTGGCAGGTGTCAGAAAGATAGCCACACAGATCACCTTAGGTCTTCAGGCCTTGCATGGGCGAGGCATGCTACACCGCGACATCAAGCCGGGAAATCTGCTCATCGATAGGGGCGTAGCGAAACTCGGTGACTTCGGATTGGTTACAGACGACATCGTGTTGGGATATGCGTCGCAAGCTGGGTATCGCGATCATTTTACCTACGAAGTCTGGGGGGCGGGGGAACTAGCGTGAGATCCGATATCTGGGCACTCGGGATGACGCTTTATCGGTTGCTGCACGGGAGTGAATGGTATTCGCGTTCTAGTGCGCCGCGGTTCATCATCGCAAACGGCGGTTTTGCGGACTCCCTTTCTTGGCTTCCGCATATCCCGAAGCGATGGAGGAGAATCCTTCGAAAGATGATGAATGATGAGCCCAGTCAGCGATACGAGAATGCCGATCGCGTCTTGGCCGCACTAGCCACCCTCGAGGCTGAACCAAGCTGGGACTGCCGGATAGCCCCCGACAGTATCGAATGGACGAGGCGAGCGAATAGCAGGCGCATAAGCGTCGCCTGGACGAAGCTACCGGGGACGAGGTGGTCATGGCTCGCAGAAAGCGAACCAATAGGCGTTGGAAGAAAGCGCCGGCTTGGAGGATCGATGGGAGGTATCAGCCGTAGTCAATCAGAACGGGAATTCAGGGAATACTTCGCCTAGCTTTCAGCCTTCGCATCGCTCGCGGAAGCACGTAGGGCCCATCAAAGTCGCCTGCAACGATCGGCCGCAAATCCAATGCTCTCGCTGCAAACTCCTGTCGCTGTCTACGGCATCGACGACAATAAGATCTTTGCCGCCACCACACCAAGCCGGGGCATCCAACTTCGATTGCAGCTTCTGCATTTGGGAAGCTTAATCACGGCGCTCCCCTGTCTTGGAAGGAAACGAATCGGTACAGAACATACAGAGAACGTCCAGCGGTCGTCAAGCATGCATCGTGGACGACGATGGAGCGCTTGGCGCCAGGGCGCAACTAAGCGATTGCCCGATATGCCGAACTTGTCCGTCAGTACGCACTCTCAATGTGCGACCAACTCTAGCGCTTATCGTAAAGCCGCACCTCATTGAAGCGTGAATGACCATCGCAGCGTAAGCGTGAGAAGGATCTGCGGATGTCTACTCCGATCCATTTTTCGATCTCCAATTTTCGCTCTTTCAAAGACGGCGTGACAATAGAATTGAATGGGCGGTTTTTGATCGTCACGGGGCAAAACAATACCGGCAAGACCAATATACTTAGAGCAATAGCGCTTCTCTACAATACTGGTTACAACTTCGGCGCTGTGCTGAGCGATGAAGCAGACAGGTTCAACTCTGCTAACGACATTAGAGTGACCTTCTTTTTTGATCCGCGAGGCAGCTTTGCAAATTCCGCCTCCTCGCGCAGCGCCTTACTACAAAAAGTATTGAGCCGCTTCGATGAGCGACTTGCGGTACCCTATCTCTTGAGAAGGGAGGGAATGATTCTTGACATGGGGTCGGCTCAATCGTTCTTCGGTGATTTGATTCCACCTGACGCAGATGGCCAGATTTCCCTTGATCTTCACTCAAGCCAAGGCAATCGCGCCTCGAACTTGGAGAGGATCGTAAAGTCGTTTGAATGCCTGCAGGCCATATCCATCGGAACAATCTATGTCCCGTCTTTTCGACACATCACAAAACCTGGAAGCCAGCTTCCGTCGTTTAACGCGATGAACCTACCCGGGAAGACTATATCGCCCGAGACGATCGTTTTCATTTTCCAGCATCTTGATAGGCCGCCAGCGGGTAAATTGAAGGATAAGGAAAATCTTCGGAGGATGAGAGCTTTCTGTCGTATTGCCTCGAACAGCCGACGCGTATCGAGGTCGCCGCTGATCAGAGCGCGATACACCTAACCTTGAGCGGGGTCGAGCGCGACCTGAAAAGCCTCGGAACCGGAGTCGAACAGTTGCTGATAATTGGCACTGCGGCAGTAGGCTTTGAAAATCAGATTGTACTCCTGGAGGAGCCAGAACTTCATCTTCATCCGTCGACGCAGCGACGCATGATAGAGTATTTTCGCGGTCATTCGACCAACACCTTCGCGATCACGACGCATTCAAGCTCGGTCGTAGACAGCCGTGATGCAGATGTGATTCACATCAAGCATGATGGCCGGTCTGCTCGCATGGCAGCTGCAAAGCTTAGGAGCGATCTCTTTGAGCCCATAGATGACCTTGGTTACCGACCGAGCGATTTGGTTCAAGCGAACTTCCTCGTTTGGGTTGAAGGGCCGTCTGACCAAATCTACCTAAACGAGTGGCTCAGACTGCATGACGAAGCGTTGCGGGAAGCATTGATTATCAGGTGCTGTTCTATGGCGGAAAACTGCTCGCTCACTTGAGCTTCGAGATGGAAGGCGCCGACTTGGTTCGCGTCATGGAGGTCAATCGGCACGCGTCCATCTTGATCGATAGTGACAGGAGTAGCCCCAAGACCCATGTCTCCGCGACGAAGAAGCGCATCCAGCAGGAATGCGAGAAACGCGACATCCACTGTTGGATCACAAAAGGAAGAGAAATCGAGAACTACCTGAACGGTGATTTGCTGAAAAAGTTGAACTCGGAATTCCCTTCGATCTCCGCAAAGGGCCCGTTGAAAAAGTCATCGATGGTGAGAAAGTCAACAAGGTCGCCGTAGCGCGCCGTGCGGTGGAGTTCGGGTTGACGTTGGATACGCTTGATCTGAAAAGCCAAGTTTCCGAGCTTGCACGACGCATTGGTGCAGTTGAGCGGCGGACCGGCGCTTGAGCTCCGCCGCCAACATGGATCTGTGCTTCTGGTGGATCGGCGCCGCCGCCGCATTGACAGGCCGGCGCGGCACGGGACAGTGCCGGAACGCCCGACCCTCGAGACCCCAAGGAGAGCCCCATGGCGAGCGCCGCGCAGCGCAAGGAAAGCCCGGCCGGCGACCGCGAGACGCTCAAGGCCATCATCGCGGCGCGCTCGTTCGGGTGCGGCAAGACCATCCGGCTGGTGTCGGGGGTGGACAGCAATTTCTACTTCAACATGAAACCCACGATGCTGAACCCGCAGGGCGCCGAAATCCTTGGCCGGCTGATCCTCAAGCGGCTGCAATCGCTCAAGGTGGATTATGTGGGCGGGCTCGAAATGGGGGCGGTGCCGATCGTCTCGGTGGTCACCGCCGAGAGCCAGCGGCAGGGGCAGCCGATCGGCGGCTTCTTCGTGCGCAAGAAGGCCAAGGAGCACGGCGCCAAGCTGTTGGTCGAGGGCCTCGCCGAGGGCGAGACGCTGACGGGCCGGCGCATCGCCATCCTGGAGGACGTGACCACGACGGGCGGCTCGGCGCTGAAAGCCATCGAGGATGCGCAGGCGTCCGGCGCCCAGGTGGTGCTGGTTCTGTCGCTGGTCGACCGCGAGGAGGGCGCGGCCAGGCTCATGGCCGAGCGGGGCCTCGCCTTCGAGGCGCTGTTTGCGGCGGGCGAGTTCATTCCGGAAGGGTTCGAGCGGCTGCCGAAGCGGGCGGGGTGACTTACCCTCCCCTTGAGGGGGAGGGTCGATCAGTGAGCGAAGCGAACTGATCGGGGTGGGGTGATTTCTCCCATCGTGTTTTCCACCCCACCCCGGCGCTTGACCCGCGATGTGCGCCAGCACACACAAAGCCGACATGAAGGCGCGGCATCGTGGAGCCGGGCTGTGTTGCTTCAAGCGAATGACGCCTGACCATTTCCGACCGACCATGCGTGCGCTATCGCGTGGGACATCACGGGTGCCCATCCTCTTCCCTTGCGGGAGAGGGTGCCCCCTCGCCTTGGCGAGGGGAGAGAGGGCCGCGCACCGCCGCTTCGTCCTGAGGCGGCAGCAGCACGGAGCCCGCCCATGAAGCGCCGCATGGCCGCGATCCTCGCCGCCGACATCGCGGGCTTCTCGCGGCTCGTCGCCGAGGACGAGGAGGAGACGCTGCGGCGCCTGCCGTCCTACCGGCAGGTGTTCGACGATTTCGTCACCACCTATGGCGGACGCGTCTTCAACACGGCGGGCGATTCGGTGATGTGCGCCTTCGACAGCGCCGTGGACGCGGTGCGGGCCGCCATCGACATCCAGGAATCGCTGCGCACCCGCAACCTCGCGTATCCGCCGAGCCGGCGCATGATGTACCGCATCGGCGTCACCGTCGGGGACGTGGTGGAGCGCGACGGCGACCTCCTCGGCGACGCCGTCAACATCGCGTCGCGACTGGAATCGCTCGCCGCACCCGGCGGCATCTGCGTGGCGCGTTCGGTGCACGAGGCGGTGGCCAACAAGATCGCCGTGCCGTTCCGCGACATCGGGCCGCGCGAATTGAAGAACATCCCGCAGCCGGTGCACGCCTATGTGGTGGCGTGGCCCGGGCAGGAAACGGTGGCGGACGCCGTGCCGCCGCAGAGCCGCGGCGATCGCGATCGCGAGGATCGCGACCGCGAGACGCGCGACCGGCAGCGGGAGGCGCGCGACTGGGAGCGTGAGGCGCACGACGAGAGACGCCGTGACCGCGACGAGGGGCGGCGCGCCCGCCGGCAAGGGCGCGAGGAAGGGCGCCGCGCCCGGCGGGGGCCGGGCTGGCGCGCGCTCGCGGTGCCGCTGGTGTTGCTCGCAATCATCTTCGTGGCCGTGCCGGCCTTCCGGGCCATCAAGCGCAGCATCGATGCGTGGCTGCCGGAGACGCCCACCAAGGTGTCGACCAAGACGCCCGACAAGACAATTCCGGGAGAGCCACCGCTCAATCTCGGGGCCGACGCGGCCACCGCCTACGCGGCGCTCGCGACAACCGGCCGCCTCGTCGACAAGCCGCGCACGGCAGCCGAGCTCTATCACAATGCCCGCCTAACCGAAGCCAAGGGCGAAACGCGGCGGACGCGCCGCGCCTACAAGGACTACGTCAAGCTGCGCGAGGATTTCGTCGACCCGCACCTCAAGCTCATGGGGCTGGTCCGCCGCGACGAAGGCCGCGCCGGGTCGCGGGAATTCTACGACGAGCTCGCCAAGGAGGAGCCGGCGCGCGTCGTCGGCCTCATGCAGGCGCTGACCTACGATGGCGCGGAGCGGCGCAGCAAGCTCGAGGCGCTGGCGGCGAGCAATCCCGAATTCGTGCCGGTGCACTATTTCCTGGCCGAGGAGCTTTCGGCGCGCGGTACCGGGACCGCAACGCTCGGCGAGCGGCGCGCCGAGCTCGCGGCGCTCGAGCGCATCATCGCGGCGGACGCGGACGGGAGCCTCGCCAAGTTCTTCCTCGACCGCAGCGTCGAGCGGGAGTGGGTCGACAAGGCGAAGCTGCGCAAGGCGGCGCTCGCCGAGACGCTCGCCTCGACGCCGACGCAGCCGAGCGCCAGCTTTTCGCGCGGCGCCGAGGGCTGGAAGGTGACGCTCACCCTGCCGGAGCCGGCCACCGCCATCACGTACAGGATCGGCGTGGCGGGCGAGATCAAGCCGACCGGCACGGGGGCGGGCACCGATCCGCGCACCGGCAAGGCCGAGGCGCTGACGACGTTCAGCCTGCCGGCCACGCAGGAGGCGGCGACGCTGCAGGTCGCCTACAAGGACGCGCGCGACAGGGAGGCCGGGCCGTTCGACATCGCGTTCGATCCGGCGGCCGCGCTCACCGAGCAGCTCGCGGCACTCCTCGACACGACGCCGGATCTGTGGGTGGCTTTCGTGCGCGACCGGGTTGACCTGCTGACCGTCAACCATCTCATCGAGAACCGCTGCGCCATCACCAAGGTGGCGGTGGGGTTCGACGGCGGGCCGCTCGAGTTCGACCGTCAGGCTGCCGGCCTGCGACATGGCAAAGCCGTTCGCGATACCGCCGGACGCCGACACGGCGGTGGTGATTCCCAAGAACGCCAAGGAGGTCGCGGTGCAGCTCTCCTATGCGGACGGCAAGCTGTCGGAGACGCGGACGTTCCGGCGGCCGTAAGTCTTCGGGGTCGCCCGGGATGACGGTGGGCGTCCCCGCCACAGTTCCGCCAAGCCTTTGATGACGCTTGATCCCGTCCGAAGTGCCCCAATTCTTCGGGTTCGCGCGGGCGGCGCCGTGGATGGAAGACGGGACGGAACATTCGGCCGCGCCAGCGCTTGAGCGGGCTGAGGGGAATCAAGACATGCTGCGCACAAGACA
Source organism: uncultured Alphaproteobacteria bacterium (assembly GCA_963812775.1). Lineage (GTDB taxonomy): Bacteria > Pseudomonadota > Alphaproteobacteria > Rhizobiales > Beijerinckiaceae > CAWEWH01. Next base: position 560,958 of record CAWEWH010000005.1, on the reverse strand, counting down.
CCTGCTGCTGGCCGGCACCATGCTGTCGGCATTCGCCACCGGCTGGTTCGCGGTCGACGGGCTCGCGGCCGCCAACCTCGTGGTGGCGCAGGTCGGCAAGGAGGACGACAAGGACAAGGGCAAAAAGGCCCCGCCCGGCAAGCCCGTCGCACCGCCGCCCCAGCAGCGGCCGGCACAACCGCCGCCCCAACAGCAGATGCAGCGCCCGCAGCAGCCACCGCAGCAGCCGCCGGCGCAGATCCAGCAGCGGCCGGCGCAGCCGCCACCCCAGATGCAGCAGCGCCCGGTGCAGCCGCCCCCGCAGATGCAACAGCAGCGGCGCGAGCCGCCGCCGCAAATGCAACGGCCGGCCGAGCGCGTGACGCCGCCGCGCGAGGAGGCGCCGGCCCAGAAGCAAGCGCCGCCCAAGGGGCCGGACCAGAAGGGGCTGCAGCCGAAGGGACCCGGCGCCGCAGGCCGGCCAGGCGGCCTGCCGCCGCAAGGCGAAGGCCAGCGGCCGGAGCTGCGCCGCGACGGGCAACGGGATCAGGTTCCGCAGCGGCCCGGCCAGCAGCAGCCCGGACAGCCCGCTGGTCAGCAACAGCCCGGACAGCCCGCAGGCCAGCAACCGCCGGGACAGCCGGCGGGTCAGCAGCAGCCGGGACAGCGGCCGGCCCAACAGGTGCCGTCCCAGCAGCCCGGGCAGCAGGCGCCCGCGCAGCAGATCGCACCCAGCCAGCAACCCGGACAGCAGCAGCCGGCGCAGCAGGCGCCCGGTCAGCGGATTGCGCCGGTCATCGTGCCGGGCCAGCAGCAGCCCGCGCAACAGCCCGCCCAGCAGAGGCCCGACCAACCGCCTGGGCAGCAACAGCCATCGGCGCAGCAGGGTGTGGCGCCCCCCGGCGCCCAGCAGGCGGCGCCGGAGCGGGCCCAGAACCTCACCGAGGACGTGCGCTCGCGCCGCCTCGACGACGTGAAACGCGAGCGGCGCGAGAGCCGCGAAGGCGACCGCGTCGTCATCCGCGAGCCCGGCCGCACCATCGTGCGCGAGAACAACCGCACCATCATTCGCCACGACGAGACCGAACGCTTCCGGAGATTCAGCGGCGGCAACGTCCGCAGCGAGCGGCGCGGCAGCGAGGTGGTGACGGTGACGCAGCGCGCCGGCGGCGTGTCGATCGTCACGGTGGTGGATGCCGACGGCCGGCTCGTGCGGCGCGCGCGACGGCTCAACGACGGGCGCGAGATCATCATCATCGACAATTCGTTCGGCGGCCGGCCGCCGCCGTCGGCGGGCGGCTATTTCGTCGATATCGGCCCGCCGCGCATCCGCATCCCGCGCGAGCGCTACATCGTCGAGGCCGAGGGCGCGAACGAAGAGCTGATCTACGGCGCGCTGACGGCGCCGCCGGTGGACGACATCGAGCGCGCCTATACGCTCGACGAGGTGCGCTACAGCCCCAATGTCAGGGCCCGCATGCCGTCGGTGGACATCGACACGATCACCTTCGAGTCAGGCTCATGGGAGGTGACGCCCGATCAGGTGGCGCGGCTTTCGGTCATCGCCAATGCCATCCGCCGCGCCATCGGCCAGAACCCCAACGAGGTGTTCCTCATCGAGGGCCACACCGACGCGGTCGGCCCGGACGTGGACAACCTGTCGCTGTCGGACCGGCGCGCCGAATCGGTGGCCACGATCCTGACGCAGGAGTTCCAGATCCCGCCCGAGAACCTGACGACGCAGGGCTACGGCGAGCAATATCTCAAGGAACAGGTCGACGGCCCCTCGCGCGTCAACCGGCGGGTGACGGCGCGGCGCATCACGCCGCTGCTCACCGGGGAGACGGCGCAACCGCCGAAGCAATAGGGGAGCGAGCCCGGGGGCGTTCTTCCCTCTCCCCTTGCGGGAGAGGGTGCCCCTCGCGTCAGCGAGGGGCGGGAGAGGGGGTGGAAGTCTTTGCGCTCTCCCCCTCACACAACTTGCTTTCTCCTCATATGGAGTGGCCTGGACCTAACGCCGGATGGAGAGACCCCCTCTCCCGGCCGGCTCCGCCGGCCACCCTCTCCCGCAAGGGGAGAGGGTGAGCGCGTGGTCCTGCAACACAGTTCCCTCCCCCGCATCAACACGCTAGAAGGCGCGCGAGCCTTTAATGGCGCATGATCTTGTCCGACAAGTCTCCCAACTTTTCGGGATCATGCGCGGGAGAAAAGCCCCATGCGCGCCGGTAAGGTTAAGCGCCGCACGGCCGAGACGGACGTGGCGGTGAGCGTTGCCCTGGACGGGTCGGGAAAGGCCGACATCAAGACCGGTGTCGGCTTCCTCGACCACATGCTCGAGCTCTTCGCCCGCCACGGCCTCTTCGACCTCACCGTCAAGGTGACGGGCGACCTGCACGTCGACCAGCACCACACGGTGGAGGATTGCGGCATCGCGCTCGGCGAGGCGGTGCGCCAGGCGCTCGGCGACAAGGCCGGGATTGCCCGCTACGCCACCGTGCACATGCCCATGGACGAGACGTTGACGCGCGTCGCGCTCGACATATCGGGGCGGCCTTACCTGATCTTCCTCACCACGTTCCCGGCGGCGAAGATCGGCAATTTCGACACCGAGCTGGTGCGCGAATGGTTCCAGGCCTTCGCCATGAACAGCGGCATCACGTTGCACGTGGAAACGCTCTACGGCATGAACGCCCACCACATGGCGGAAAGCTGCTTCAAGGGCCTGGCGCGGGCGCTGCGGCAGGCGGTCACAGTCGACCCGCGCGAGGGCAAGCGCGTGCCCTCGACCAAGGGCAAGCTGTAGGCTGCGCCCCGCTTTCGAGCCGGGGGGTTTGGGCGGCCTTTTCAAGCACCCCACCCCGATGCTCCTTCGCTTCGCGACCCTCCCCCTCGAGGGGAGGGTGAGCTAAGACTTTCCGAACAGGAGACCGCCATGGCGGCCTATACGCTGCATCTCGATGCCGACGCACGGCCCGGCGACCCCATGGCGCTGGCGCGCGCCGTCGTGCTGCGCGACGGCTTTTCGTGGGGCGCGGTCATCTTCCAGCCGCTGTGGTTCCTGGCGCATCGGCTGTGGGTGGCAGCGCTCGTGGTGACGCTCGCCATCGCGGCGCTGGCCACGGCGTGCGTGCTCCTCAAGGTGACGAGCGGCGGGATGGTCATGGCGCATGCGGCGCTGGCGCTGCTCATCGGGCACGAAGCCAATGCCATTCGCGCCTGGACGCTGACGCGACACGGACGGATCGCTGTCGATGCCGTCATCGCCGACAGCCGCGACCTTGCCGAGGCGCGGCTCTTCGCACGCTGGCTCGAGCGCTCGCCGGGCATCACCAAGACGGCCGCCGCGCCGGCCGCCATGCGCACGGCGCAGGTACCGGTCGTCGGCCTCTTCCCGGAGGCGGAGGCGCGGCGATGAAGGTGGCCATCATCGATTACGGCTCCGGCAACCTGCACTCGGCCAAGAAGGCGTTCGAGCGGGCAGCACGCGACGGCGGCGTCACGGCCGACATCTGCGTCACGTCAGACCCCGCGACCGTCAGGGCGGCCGACCGCGTCGTGCTGCCCGGCGTCGGCGCCTTCGCGGATTGCCGGCGCGGCCTCGGGGCGGTGCCCGGCATGGTGGAGGCCTTGACGGAGGCGGTGCGGGCCGATGCAAAACCGTTCTTCGGCATCTGTGTCGGCATGCAGCTCATGGCGAGCCGCGGTCTCGAATACGAGGTGACGGCCGGCCTCGGCTGGATCCCGGGCGACGTGGCGCTGATCACGCCCGACGACGAGGCGCTGAAGATCCCGCATATGGGCTGGAACAACCTGCATCCGCAGCGCGAGCACGAATTGCTCGACGGGCTCGCGCTCGGCGCCAACGGCCTCAACGCCTATTTCGTGCACTCCTACGCGCTGAAACCCGCCAACGACGACGACGTGGTGGCGCTGGCCGACTATGGCGGCGCGGTCACCGCGCTCGTGGCGCGCGACAACATGGTGGGCAGCCAGTTCCACCCGGAGAAGAGCCAGAAGCTGGGGCTGGCGCTGATCGGCAATTTTCTCAGGTGGAAGCCGTGATGTTGCCGTCTGGCGGGCGCCCTGATCCCTCCCCTCAGGGGAGGGTGCCGAGCAGCGAAGCTGCGAGGCGGGTGGGGTCGCAAGCGCTGAAAAAGGGCGACCCCCTCCGGCCGCGCTCCGCGCGGCCACCTCCCCCTGAGGGGGAGGATCAGAGCCCCGACGGCCGCGCCACGACTCAACGACCCTTAAGGTGGGACCGGCGTCCGGAAACAAGCTTGCCGCTGTTAACGCCAAGAGCCCTTCGGCAGCGCATGACCGCGCACGAGGTGAAACTCTGGAACTGGCTGCGCGAGGAAATCGCGCCGGCAGGATTTCACTTTCGCCGCCAAGTTCCGATTGGGCGCTTCGTCGTCGATTTCGCCTGCCTGAGATACAAGGTCATTGTCGAAGTGGATAGAGCTCAGCACGGGATGACCCGCGCTGCCGGTGACCGGAAACGCGATGCCGCCCTTGCCAAGCTCGGCTACCGTGCTCTTAGATTCTGGAATGTCGAGATAGACCGCGAGAAACGCATGGTTCTCGACACGATCTTTGCCGCGCTATGCGAGAGCCGAGACCGCAAATGATCCTGTTTCCGGCCATCGACCTCAAGGACGGACAATGCGTGCGCCTCGTCAGGGGCGACATGACGCAGGCCACCGTCTTCAACGACGACCCGGCCGCGCAGGCGGAGATTTTCGCCCGCCAGGGATTCCAGTGGCTGCACGTGGTCGACCTCGACGGCGCCTTTCAAGGCAAGCCCGCCAATGCCGCGTCGGTGGAAGCGATCCTCGCGCGCGTGCCCGACATGAAGGTGCAGCTCGGCGGCGGCATCCGCGACATGAAGACCGTGGACGGCTGGCTCCGCAAAGGCGTCACCCGCGTCATCATCGGCACGGCGGCGGTGCGCGATCCGGAATTCGTGCGCGAGGCGGCGCGCCGTCATCCCGGCCGCATCGCCGTGGGCATCGATGCCCGCGACGGCCGCGTCGCCGTCGAGGGCTGGGCGCGGATGTCGGAGATGACCGCCGAGGACCTGGCGCGGGTCGTCGCGGAGGCGGGCGTCGCGGCCATCGTCTATACCGACATCAGCCGCGACGGCGTGCTGAAAGGGCTCAACGTCGAGGCCACCCTGAAGCTGGCGCGCGCCGTTGCCATCCCGGTCATCGCGTCCGGCGGCCTTGCGTCCATCGCCGACGTGGAGCGGCTCCTGGCGCCCGACTGCGCCATCCTTGAAGGCGCCATTTCGGGCCGCGCCCTCTATGACGGGCGGCTCGACCCGAAAGAGGCGATGGCGCTCATCGCGACGCGGCCGGCGCGCGCGGGGGCGGCATGATGCTCAAGGTGCGCGTCATTCCGTGCCTCGACGTGAAGGACGGGCGCGTCGTCAAGGGCGTCAAGTTCGTCGACCTCGTCGATGCCGGCGATCCCGTCGAAGCCGCCAAGGCCTACGACGCGGCCGGCGCCGACGAGCTCACCTTCCTCGACATCACGGCGAGCCACGAGGACCGCGGCATCCTGCGCGAGGTGGTGACGCGCACGGCGGAAGCCTGCTTCATGCCGCTCACCGTGGGCGGCGGCGTGCGCAGCGCTCGAGGACATCCGCCAGCTGCTGCTGGCCGGCGCCGACAAGGTGTCGATCAACACGGCGGCGGTGGCGAACCGCGGCTTCGTGCGCGAGGCGGCGGAGAAATTCGGCGACCAGTGCATCGTCGTGGCCATCGACGCCAAGCGGGTGTCGGCAGACGGAGCACCGCTGGCGTGGGAGATTTTCACGCATGGCGGCCGCCGCTCGACCGGCATCGACGCGCTCGCCTATGCGCGCCAGGTGGTGGAGCTCGGGGCCGGCGAGCTCCTCGTCACCTCCATGGACCGGGACGGCACCAAGGCCGGCTACGACATCGCGCTGATGCGCTCCATCGCCGACGCCGTCACCGTGCCGGTGGTCGCCTCGGGCGGCGTCGGCACCCTCGACCACCTGGTGGCAGGGGTGCGCGACGGTCATGCCAGCGCCGTGCTGGCCGCCTCCATCTTCCATTTCGGCGAGCACACGGTCGGCGAGGCCAAGACCCATATGGCCAAAGCCGGCCTGCCCATGCGGATGGACTGAAAGCCATGCCTACGCGTTTCACCCTCGAGGACCTGGCGAAGATCATCGACGAGCGGGCCGTCGCCAGCCCGGACGCGTCCTATACGGCCAAGCTCCTGGCCGGAGGACCCGCCAAGGCGGCCAAGAAGCTCGGCGAGGAGGCCATGGAGGCGGCGATCGCGGCGGTGATGGACGACAAGAAGCACCTCACGGCCGAGGCGGCGGACGTGCTCTACCACCTCGTCGTCATGCTAAAGTCGGCTGGCGTTCCGCTCGCCGACGTGATGGAGGAACTGCGGCGGCGCACGTCCCAGTCGGGGCTCGATGAGAAGGCATCGCGGCGCAGCTGAATGAGGAATATTTGCGCATGATCTTGCCCGAAAACCGGCGCACACTTTCCGGGACCATGCGTTGCGCAGGAGTTGAGTGAATGGATGATCTGTCGCCGGAATCGCTCGGACGCGACGGGCTCTCGCCCTACCGCATCTTCTCGCGCGCCGAATGGGCGAAGCTGCGCGCCGACACGCCGATGACGCTCAGCGCCGACGAGGTGGTGCGCCTGCAGTCGCTCAACGACCCGACCTCGCTCGAGGAAGTGGCCGCCATCTACCTGCCGCTGTCGCGCCTGCTGTCGCTCTACGTGGCGGCGACGCAGGGCCTGTTCCGGGCAACACAGCGGTTTCTGCTTGCCGAGCAGGACGGCAAGGTGCCGTACATCATCGGCATTGCGGGTTCGGTCGCGGTCGGCAAGTCGACCACGGCGCGCGTGCTGAAGGCGCTCCTCGCCCGCTGGCCCAACACGCCCAAGGTCGACCTCATCACCACCGACGGCTTCCTGTGGCCCAACGTCGAGCTCGAGCGCCAGGGCTTGATGGAGAAGAAGGGCTTTCCGGAAAGCTACGACACCGGGACGCTGCTGCGCTTCCTCGGCGACATCAAGGCGGGAAAGCGCAACGTCGAGGCGCCGGTCTATTCGCACCTCGTCTACGACGTAGTGCCGGGCGGCAGGCAGGTGATCGACCGCCCCGACATCCTCATCGTCGAGGGCGTCAACGTGCTGCAGCCGGCGCGGCTGCCGAAGGACGGCAGCGTCATTCCGTTCGTGTCCGACTTTTTCGATTTCTCGGTCTATATCGACGCCGACGAGGACGTGCTCAACCAGTGGTACGTGACGCGCTGGATGCGCTTCAGGCGCGAGCTGTTCCACGATCCGCAATCCTACTGGAGCAAATACGCGCACGTCTCGGAAGCCGAGGCGCTGCAGATGGCGGAGCGGCTGTGGGGCCGCATCAACCTGGTCAACCTGCGCGAGAACATCCTGCCGACGCGCCGGCGCGCCAGCCTGATCCTGCGCAAGGGTGCCGATCACCGCATCGAGGAAGTGGCGCTCAGACGGTTGTGAGAGGACGGCAATCCCCAACTTGGTCGAATTATCAACTCGACAGCCTCTCGTGCGCCTCCCTCACCCGCTTGGGCGCCGCCTCGCGCCAAGCCTGAGTGATCAGCCGCTTCAGCGTCTCGCGCCGCACCCTCTTCAGCCGCACCAGCATGTAGCGGGAATTGCGGTAGTGGTCGGTGATGAAGAAGACCTTGGGGTCGGCCTCCATGAGCATGTCGCGCTCATCGAAGCCCATCTTGACGACGAGGGTCTCGCCGTCCTCCTTCAGACGCGCGATGAGGCGCTTGCGCATGCGAAAGGCCGGCGTGCCGTAGCACGGCCCCTCCTCCATGCCGGGCAGCTCGGCGGCGATTTTCCGGACGTCCTCGAAGGTCATTCGCGACGCTAGACCGCAAGCCCCGCCTCGGCGGCGAGTTCCTTGAGGCTGCGCTCCGGCCGCGGCCCCATATGCTGGATCACCTCGGCGGCGGCGAGCGCGCCGAGGCGCGCGCAATTGCGAAGATCCTGACCGCGCGTCAGGCCGACCAGGAAGCCCGACGCGAAGAGATCGCCCGCCCCGGTGGCGTCGACGAGGCGGGCGATGGGATGGGCGGGCACCGCTTCCGTCGCCTCGCGGCTGACGATGAGAGCGCCCTTCTCGGAGCGGGTGACGGCGGCCAGCACGTCTTCCTCGCGCAGCGACGCAAGGGCTGTGTCGAAGTCGCCCGTCATGTAGAGCGAGGTCAATTCGCGCTCGTTGGCAAAGAGAATGTCGATGAGGCCGAAGCGGATCAGCTCGAGAAACTCGGCGCGGTAGCGATCGACGCAGAACGCGTCCGACAAGGTCAGCGCCACCTTGGTGGCGGACGCATGGGCGATCTTGGCGGCGGCGATGAAGGCCTCCTTGGCGCCGGGCGGATCCCACAGATAGCCTTCGAGATAGACGATCGAGGCGGCCTTGATGGCGGCCGGGTCGACGTCGGCGGCCGTCAGCCCCTGACCGGCGCCCAGAAAGGTGTTCATGGTGCGCTCGCCGTCGGGCGTCACCAGGATGAAGCAGCGCCCGGTGCCGGGGCCGTCGCGGGCCGGCGCCACGTCGAAGGCGATGCCCTGCGATCGCAGGTCGTGCGCGAAGACGTCGCCAAGATCGTCGGCCTTGACCTTGCCCACGAAGGCGCCCTTGCCGCCGAGCGAGGCGATGCCGGCGATGGTGTTGGCGGCCGAGCCGCCCGACACCAGCGTGGTGGGGCCCATGATGGCGTAGAGATACTCGGCGCGCGTCTCGTCGATCAGCTGCATGGAGCCCTTCACCAGCTTCTGGCGGACGAGAAAGTCCTCCTCGGTGTGGGCGAGGACGTCGACAAGGGCATTGCCGAGGGCGAGAACGTCGAAGGGGCGGGCGATCATCGTACAGGTTCTCCTAGAACGCGGATCATGCATCACCCTTCCCCACGGCCGCCCGATCGAGCCGCTGATGCAAGGCGGCGATGTCGTCGGGGGTCAGCGCGGCGATGTCGCGGGCGAGCCGGTTGGCAAGACGCGTCGCCTCGGGATCGAGACCGGCGGTATCGATGACGGCGCGCGGATCGGACATCTCGGCGAGGCGGATCAGCTCCTCGGCGTCGTCCCAGATGATGTTGAAATACTGGATGATGGCCTGCAGCAGCGCGAACGTCGGACGGCCGCGGCGGCCGTGCTCGAGGGCCGACAGATAGGCGCTCGAGACACCGAGGGCCGCCGCCATGTCCTTGAGCTTGGCGCCACGCGCGGCGCGCAACCCTCTCAGTCTCGCGCCGAACGGTGTCATGACGGCTCGCGTCCGCGCCGCAGCCGCACATAGAGCGCGCCTGCTCCGCCGTGGCGATGGGCGGCGTCCTCGAACCCGACGACGAGAGGGCGCAGCTCCGGTGCCCGCAGCCAGAGCGGCACCATGCGTTTCAGGACGCCGCGGCCGCCGCCGGGCGAATCGGTGCTGCCCTTGCCGGTGATGACGAGAACGAATTTTTCACCGTCGCGTTGCGCGGCGGCGAGGAAGCGGCGCAGCGCCGCGTGCGCGGCGTCCTGCGTCAAGCCATGCAGATCGAGCACCGCATCGACGCGCTCGCTGCCGCGTTTCAGCGCGGCGCGGGTGCGCCGCTCGATGGGCGCCAACGGCGTCAAGGTCGGCACGGGGGTCGCGGCCGGCCGCGCGGGCGCCGGGCGGTGACGCGGCGGCTCCTCTTTTCCCTGATCGGGCATGGCGGGCGCGTGACGCAAGGCGCCGCGTCCGGCGAGCGGCTTCACGCCCTTGGTGACGTGCGCCCACAGCGAGGCATCCTCGTCGTCGAGCCCGCGATGGCGGCGTTTCATTCAGCGCTCCGAGGCTTTCGGCCACAGCACGGTGAGCCGCAGGGGATGGCGCACCAAGCCCGCCTTGCGGCCGGCGGCGGCGCCGCTGCCGAAAAAGAGATCGGCACGGGCCACGCCCACAATGGCGCTGCCGGTATCCTGCGCGACGACGAGGCGGGCGGTCGGCACATCTGCGCCGTCCGGCTCCGGCAGCCGCGTCTCGAGGAAGAACGGCACGCCGAGCAGCCAATGCGCCGCGTCGACCGCCAGCGAGCGGCCCGGCGTCAGCTGCACGCCGGCGGCGCCGAGGGGGCCGTCCTGCGCCGTGAGCTCATCGGCGACGCGGAAGAAAATGTAGGAGCGGTTGAGGCGCATGACGCGACGCGCCTCGGCGGGATTGGCACGCAGCCACGCCACCACCTTGTCCATGGTCATGGCGGCGGCCGGCACATTCAGCTCCTGGGAGAGCACGCGACCGATGGACGTGTAGGGCTGACCGTTCTTGCCCGCGAAGGCGAGGCGCAGGACCGCGCCGTCGGCGAGCCTGACGCGCACGGAACCCTGCACATGCGCCACGAAGGCATCGACGGGATCGACATAGACCAGCGGCGCTGCGTTCGGGCCGAGGGCGCCGTCCTCGATGGCGGCTCGATCGGGATAGGGTTCGAGCCCGTCGCCAAGGCGCCGCGCCGCGGTCAGGGCCGCGTCGAGCCCGCGCGCTTCGCCGGACGGAAGCGGCTGCACGAGATCGGCGGGCCGCGCGAGCAGCGGCACGGCAAAGCGCGCCGTCGCCTCAGGCGCGCCGTCGATCTCGGGCTCGAAATAGCCGGTGAGAAAGCCTGGCTCGACGACGCGATAGGCCTCGAAATTCTCCTCGAAGAATTGTCGTGCGGCGTCGCGGTCGTCTGCTTGCAGCGCCAGCGCACCGGCGCAGACGCGCGTCAATTGGGGCGCCGGGCGGCCCGGCGCGCAACTCCGCCGGAAGGTGGTCAGCGCGGCCGCGTGATCGTCGGCGCGCCAGCCATCGAGATCGGCGTAGGCAATCGGGATGAACTGGGCCGGCGGGACGGCTGGCGGGACAACGGGTGGACTCTGGGCGCAGAGATCGGTGGCAGTCACGAGCACCATCAGGCGCAGGCCGAAACGTGCAAACACCCTCGCCGGCAGCTTGCTCACTGCCCCGCTTCGGTGGCGACGAGCTGCCAGTTGGGATCGCTGGCGCCGAGCGCGCGCGCGAAGGTCCACACGTCCGTCACGTCCACCACGGCTTCCGGGCTGCCATCGATGACGGCTCCGGCCATATTGCGGGTGGCGGTGATCAGCTTCGACTGGAAGCGCACGGTGATCTGCGCCGTGCGGCCGCGTACCTCGACATTCACCATCTCGGCGTTGTCGATGGACACGAAGGTGGTCTCCACCTTCTCGCCCTTGCGCTCGCGCTCGGTGATGGCGCGCTCGAAGCCGTCATAGACGTCGCGCGACAGGAGGTTCTTCAGCGTCTTGCGGTCACCCGACGCAAAGGCCGTGACGATGGCCTCGTAGGCCATCTTGGCGCCTTCAAGGAAGGTGTGCGGATCGAAGCTCGGCTCGGCGGCCGCAACGGCATCGAGGCCCGCTGCCGCGTTGGAGCCAGCGGCCGCAACACCGGCCCAGCGGTCGCGCGGCGGCGCCTCGTCGGCGGCCGGCGCGCGCTCGGCGCCGGGCAGGCGCACGACATTATCCTCGCGGCGCATGTCGGCGGGCGGCTTGGCGCCCTGCTCGCGGCGGGCAAACGGATCGAAGGGCTCGCGCTCCTGGCCGGTGCGCTGGCCCAAGACGGCGCGCAGCCGCCAGATCACGAACACCGCCAGCGCAAGGAAAACTATCGTGGTCAGGTCAAAGGCGTCCTGCATGACCCTTAGCCATTTCGTCCTGAGCCATTTCGTCCTGAAACTAGCACGTTCTGCCTAAAGTGTGGCGGAATCGTCGCGACACACGGAGGATCCTCGGCCTCATATGGTCATCTCGGCTCGTAACATCCACCCGCTCCGGGAACAAGGGCGCGGGGTCGAGGCCCGGCCCTAAGGGAGCCAGCCTTGTTGCGTCTGGCGATGTATGTTAGCCCGCCGCGCGCAACCCGACAGCCCCGAAGGAGCTTTTCATGGCCGAGACGAAAGGCAACGGCGGTCCGGCCGCGCCCGAGGGCACTGCCGCGACCCTTAATGCCCTCGCGCAATACACCAAGGACCTGTCCTTCGAGAACCCCAACGCGCCGCGCTCGCTCAACCCGCAGCAGAAGGCCCCGCAGATCGCCATCCAGGTCAACGTCAATGCCCGTCAGCTCGGGGAAAGCGAATTCGAGGTGGAACTCAAGCTCGAGGGCGACGCCAAGATCGACAACGACGTGCTATTCGCGTTCGACCTCGCCTATGCGGGCATTTTCCGGGTGCGCAACGTCCCGGCGGAGCAACTGCGCCAGGTGGTGATGATCGAATGCCCGCGCATCCTGTTTCCGTTCGCGCGGCAGATCGTCGCCGAGGCGGTGCGCAACGGCGGCTTCCCACCGCTCTACATCGACCCGATCGATTTCGTCGGCCTCTACCGCCAGAAAGCGGAAGAGCAGCAGGCTGCCGGCGCGGCGCAGCCGCGGACCTAGAGTAAGATCCACTTCATTCGAAACGGATGCGCGCTCCGCGCCGACGATTTGGCGCGCGATCTTGTCCGAAACCGCTCACGCTTTTCGGGATCCCCTCGCCTTCCACAGAACGTCCCGCTTCAGCTCGCGGCCGATTGCCCGCCGAGATATTGCCGCCAGATGGCGGCGTCGCCGAGGGTTGCGAGGAAGGCCGCGTGGGCGGCGCGCTCCGCCTCGGTCAGGCGCGGCGCGAGCGGCACCGGCCGTACCAGCCGCTCGCCTGCCGTAGCGCCGCCGGCTCCATCCGGCCGCCGCATGATCATACTGCCGAGCCCGAGATCGGCCTGCTTGCCGCCGATGAGCTCGATATAGACCTCGGCCAGGATCTCGGCGTCGAGCAGCGCGCCGTGCTTGGTGCGGCGCGAATTGTCGATGCCGTAGCGGGCGCACAGGGCATCGAGGCTGTTGGGGGCGCCGGGATGCTTGCGGCGCGCCAGGGCCAGACTGTCGACGACGCGGTCGAGATCAAGAGGCGGCTTGCCGAGCCGCTCGAGCTCGACATTGAGGAAGGTCGCGTCGAACTGGGCGTTGTGGGCGATGAGGCGGGCGCCGTCGACGAAGGCGAGAAAGCCGCCGACCACCTCGGCAAACAGCGGCTTGTCCTTGAGGAACTCGTCGGTGAGGCCGTGCACCTGCAGGGCGCCGGCGGGCATCGCGCGCTGCGGATTCAGATAGACGTGCCAGGTGCGCCCGGTGGGAATGTGGTTGAGCAGCTCGACGCAGCCGATCTCGACGATGCGGTCGCCGCTCGTCGCGTCGACGCCAGTGGTCTCGGTGTCGAGAACGATCTCACGCACGCTTTCGTTTCTCTCCCAAACGGGCGCTTGATCCCTCCCCCTGAAGGGGGAGGATCAAGAGCGGCGCCAATCGATGCAAAGCTCACTCCGACAGGATGCGTGTCGCCGCCGTGCCGGTGCGGCCGGCGATGGCGCGCAAGATATCGCGCACCTGCACGGCCGCCGCAGCCAAGCCGCGACCCGTGTCCACAAGGAAATGCGCCCGCGCGCGCTTTTCGGCATCCGGCATCTGCTTTGCCACGATCAACTTGAACTTCTCGGCCGTCATGCCGGCACGCTCCAGCACCCGCGCCCGCTGCATGTCGGGCGGCGCAGTGACGACCACGACGGCATCGCAGCGCTTCTCGCCGCCGGTCTCGAACAGCAGCGGCACATCGAACACGACGACGGGAACGTTGCGGGCGAGCGCATCGGCGAGAAAGCCACGGCGCGCCGCGCCAACGAGCGGATGCACGATGGCCTCGAGCCGGCTGATGGCAGCCGGATCGCGCAACACGGCGGCGGCAAGCTTCTGGCGATCGACGACGCCGGCATCGGTGGTGCCCGGGAAGGCCGCCTCGACGAGCGGCACGGCCTCGCCCCGATAGAGCTCGTGCACGGCGGCGTCCGCGTCATAGACCGGCACGCCCTGGGCACGGAACATCGCGGCCGTGGCGGATTTGCCCATGCCGATGGAGCCGGTGAGGCCAAGCAGGAACGTCATCGGGCGAGAATATCAGCTGCCACTTCGGCACGCAGCGCCTCGGTGACCTTGGGGGTGACGCCGAACCAGCGCGCAAAGCCGGGCACCGCCTGGTGCAGCAGCATGCCGAGCCCATCCACGGCCTTCAGGCCGCGGGCGCGGGCGGCGGCCAGAAGCGCGGTCTCCAGCGGCACGTAGACGATGTCGTCGACGACGGCGTGGGCGGGCAACGCCGACAAATTGATGTCGAGGGGCAGCCCGGCGTGCCTGCCGAGCGTGGTGGTGTTGACCAGGAGATCGGCGCCGGCGAGCAGACGGGAGCGTTCGTCCCAGGAGGCGGGCGTGATGGAGGCTCCGAAGGCGGCCGCCAGTCCCTCGGCGCGTTCCGGCGTGCGGTTGACAAGGACGATGCGGGCAAAGCCGCGGCTGGTGAGAGCGTGGAGCACGGCGCGGGCCGCCCCCCCGGCGCCTAGCACGACGGCGGTGCCGCGGCGGCGGTCCCAGCCGGGCGCCGAGGCATCGAGATGGGCGAGGAAGCCGATGGCGTCGGTGTTGTCGCCATGGAGCACGTCACCCTCGAACCAGAGCGTGTTGACGGCCCCGATGGCACGCGCCGCCTCGGTGTTGCGCGACACCGCCTCGAAGACGGCCTCCTTGTGGGGCGCCGTGACGTTGCCGCCCACGAAGCCGCGCTGCCGCAGCGTTGCGAGGAACGCGCCGAGCGCCTCGGGACGAATGTCGGCGCGCTCATAGGCGCCGGCAAGCGCGTGCTCCTTGAGCCAGAAGCCGTGGATGGCCGGCGAGCGCGAATGCGCCACCGGGTGGCCGATGATGCAGGCCTTCACAATGGAGGCCTCGGCGATGGAGGCCGTGTCGAGCGGCGGGCTCATGCGGCGAGGCTGCCCTCGCGGCGCAAGAGCCGCAAGAGCCCGAGGAGCGGCAGGCCGAGGATGGTGAAATGATCGCCCTCGACCTTCTCGAACAGCGTCACGCCGAGGCCTTCGAGGCGGTAGCCGCCGACGCTGCCCGTCACGTCGGAGCCGAGCGCCGCGACGTAGCGGGAGATGAAGGCGCCCGTCAGGGGCCGCATGGTCATCTTGGCGCTCGCCCGCGCGGCGCCGACGATCCGGCCGCCGCGCGCCAGGGCGGCGGCGGAATGCAGCCGATGGGTGCGGCCGGCGAGCAGGCGCAGCTGCCGGCGCGCCGCGGCGAGATCCTTGGGCTTGTGAAAGAGATCGCCACCGCAACTCAGCGTCTGGTCGGCACCGACCACGAGGCGGCCAGGATGGCGCTCACTGACGGCGAGCGCCTTGGCGCGCGCCAGACGGGCGGCGACGATTTCGGGATTGGCGCCCTCCCCCGCCTCGATGCGGCGCTCATCGATGCCGGGCGGCATCGCCTCGACCGGGATGCCGGCGGCCTCCAACATGGTGCGGCGGGTGGCGCTCGTGGAGGCCAGCAACAGGGGCTGGGATGCCCGCCAGAGCGGATAGGTCACGGCGTTGCTTTTTGAATCACGCATCAGTCCGCGATGAATTTGAGGCTGTGGTCGCGGTAGAGATCGATGATGGCGGCGGCCGTCTCCTCGATGGAACGGCGCGTCACGTCGATCATCGGCCAATTGTGGCGGGCGCACAGGCGCCGCGAGGCGGCGATCTCGTCGGCCACCGCGTCGCGATCCACATAAGACGAGTCGCCGTCCGCCTTGAGGCTGAGGAGGCGGTTTTGCCGGATCTGCACAACTCGTTCCGGCGACGCAACGAGGCCGACGACAAGGGGGCGCTTCAAGATCTCAAGGTGCTCCGGCGGCGGCACGCCCGGCACCAGGGGCACGTTGGCGGTCTTGATGCCGCGATTGGCGAGGTAGATGCCGGTCGGCGTCTTTGATGTCCGGCTGATGCCGACCAGCACCACGTCGGCGTCCTCGAGATCGCCGGTGAGCTGGCCGTCGTCATGGGCCAGCGTGTAGTTCATGGCGTCGATGCGCTTGAAGTACTCGGCGTTGAGCGTGTGCTGGGCGCCGGCTTTGCCGAGCGACGCGGCCCCCAAATACGACTGGAAGAGATTGAGCACCGGCGCCAGCACCGAGATGCAGGGCACGCCGATGGTCTTGCAGGTCTCCTCGAGGGACGCGGCAAGGTCCTGCTCGACCAACGTATAGAGAACAATGCCGGGCGTGGTGATGATCTCGGCGGTGACGCGCTCAAGCTGGGTCTTCGAGCGCACCAGCGGATAGACGTGCTCGATGGCCGAGACGCCCTCGAACTGAGCCGCCGAGGCCCGAGACAGCGCGATCAACGTCTCGCCGGTCGAGTCCGACACGAGGTGCAGGTGGAAGAAATTGCGGCTCACGGTCGGACCGGGGGACAAGGAGTTGATGAATGTGGAAAAAGCGCCCGCTGGAACAATTCGGCGGCCGCACTCTGGCGCGACGGGGTCAATCGATCAACAGGCGGGAGGGTGTGGCTCCGTGGATCGCACGACACGGGAGTCACGGGGCACCCTCGCCGGCTTGGTGTGCCAGGCGACAACATGGTTAACAAA
This sequence comes from uncultured Alphaproteobacteria bacterium, assembly GCA_963812775.1. Classification (GTDB taxonomy): domain Bacteria; phylum Pseudomonadota; class Alphaproteobacteria; order Rhizobiales; family Beijerinckiaceae; genus CAWEWH01. The sequence continues at coordinate 544,446 of CAWEWH010000005.1, read as the reverse complement.
TGGTTAACAAACCACGGTCTTTCCCATCCGCTCGCCAAGCCGCGTTTCGCGGTCCTACGGCACGGAGCTGGGGATAGATTGTGAATTCATGGGCGACACGCTAATCCGCCGTCCAACTACTAAAACAGAGTCTTTAAGAAGAATCTTTGAAGAGAAGAGGTGCCTGTGGGGACAACGCGACCGGCCCTCTTCCTGCGGACCCTCGGGGGCGAGACAAGCGAACGACCGCCGATCTGGCTGATGCGCCAGGCCGGCCGCTACCTGCCCGAGTATCGCCAGGTGCGTGAAAAGGCCGGCTCGTTCCTGAAGCTGTGCTACTCGCCGGCGCTTGCCGCGGAGGTGACCCTGCAGCCGATCCGGCGGTTCGGTTTCGACGCGGCGATCCTGTTCTCGGACATCCTCGTCGTTCCCGATGCCCTCGGCCAGCGTGTGGACTTCGTCGAGAACGAGGGTCCGCGCCTCGAGCCGGTCACCGACAAGGCGGGGCTCGCCAAGCTCGCGGCACAGCCCGACGCGGCGCGGCTTGCCGCCATCTACGAGACGGTGAGCCGGGTGCGGGGGGCGCTCGGGCCGGAGACGGCGCTCATCGGCTTTTGCGGCGCGCCGTGGACGGTGGCGAGCTACATGATCGCGGGCAAAGGCACCCCCGACCAGGCGCCGATCCGCCTCACGGCCTATCGCGATGCAGCGTTCCTGGAGGACCTCGTCGACCGGCTGGTCACCGCATCGGCCACTTACCTCGTCGGGCAGCTGGAGGCCGGCGCCCAGGCGGTGCAGATCTTCGAAAGCTTTGCGGGGGCACTGCCGCCGCAACTGTTCGAGCGCTGGTCGCTCGCGCCGATCGGACGCATCGTGAAGGCGGTCAAGGCCGTGAAGCCCGACGCGAAGATCATGGTGTTCGCGCGGGGCGCCGGCGCCAAGCTCGAGGCGCTGGCGACGAGTGGCATTGCCGATGCGGTGGGGCTCGACTGGGGGGTCGAGCTGGGTTTTGCGCGCGAGCGCATCCAGCCGCGTGTCGCCACGCAGGGCAATCTCGATCCGCTCGCGCTGATGGCGGGCGGCGAGGCGCTCGAACGAGGCATCGATGCTATCCTCGAGGCGCTCGGCGGGGGCCCGCATATTTTCAATCTCGGGCACGGCATCCTGCCGGAGACGCCGATTGCGCATGTGGAGCGACTGGTGAAACGGGTGAGGGGGACCAACCCATGACATCGGCCGGTAGGGACAAGATGGGTCGTATGGGCCATGCCGTCCGGTCGAACTTGCCCGTTTCAGTGCCGCGTGGCCTTCGCAAAAGGATGACGGCGCACGAAGTAAAGCTTTGGAACTGGCTCCGGGAAGAGTTGGGGCCAGCCGGATTTCACTTTCGGCGACAGGTCCCCATAGGTCGCTTCGTGGTCGACTTTGCGTGCCTCAATCAAAAGCTCGTCGTAGAGGTCGACGGATATCAACACGGGACGACCGAGCTCCGCGCCGACCGCAAGCGGGACGGCGAGCTAGCGCAGCTCGGCTATAAGATTTCTCAGGTTCTGGAACCACGAGATTGAACAACAGAAGCAAGTCGTGATGGACACAATCTACGCAACGCTCGAACAGGCGTCGTCGCGGCGCGTGCGCGTGCCTCGAGCGAGTGGCAAGAAGGGGCCTGATCCCTCCCCTCAAGGGGAGGGTGGCGCGCCGCCCTTGCGGCGCGACGGGTGGGGTCGTGAACATCAGGTCAAGGCGACCCCCTCCGGCCGCGCTACGCGCGGCCACCTCCCCCTAGAGGGGGAGGATCGGCGCCCACGGCCACTCGCCTCCCGACCCAACCGCGGGAGCAACTGATGCTCGATCTGTGGCTCAAGGCGTTGCACATCATCGCGGTCATCGCCTGGATGGCCGGCATACTCTATCTGCCGCGGCTCTTCGTCTATCACGCCGACGCGGCGGTGGGCTCTGAAACGTCCGAGACCTTCAAGGTCATGGAATACCGGCTGCTGCGCTACATCACGACGCCGGCCATGCTGGCGGCGCTCATCCTCGGGCTCGCGCTCATCTACCAGGGCTACGAGGGCGGCCTGCTCAAGGCCAGCTGGCTGCACGCCAAGCTGCTGCTCGTCTTCTTGCTGATGGGCATGCACGGCTTCCTGGCCGCCACGGTCCGCGCCTTCCGGGAGGACCGCAACACGCGCCCGGCGCGCTTCTACCGGTTGATCAACGAAGTGCCGACCCTGCTGATGATCGGTATCGTCATCCTGGCGGTGGTGAAGCCGTTCTGAGGCGGCAGCGACGCCTGATGCCGGTCAGGCGTGCGCCAGTTCCAGCGCCACGTTGGTGGGGACGGCGAGGCTGACGATGAGCTGGCAGATCTCGTTCTTCGAGATCTCGGCCGAGCGATAGGTCTCGGCCAGGCGTGCCGCATGCGCAGACACCGCAAGCACGGTGCGCGACCGCATGGCCTCGCCGATCAACGTGGCGACCTCGTCCTGGAGGGCGATCTGCTGGTCTGTCGTGGGGCTTGGCATTGTGACCTGTCCGGTTGGCCACCCTTACCCACAGAGATAGCACGGAGCCGTCGCGTTCGCAACAGGAAAGTTCAGCATTATCAATCATTTAGCTCATCTTGCGGCACTGCGGCCGGCGGCTTGGCTGCTAATTTTTGCGCCAAAGACTGAACCTGGGCTCTTGACGCTAGTTGAGTAAGTGACCAACTAATGGTCAAGCTCACGGGACCAGTTTTTGGGGGCTCCAATGTCCGAGGAACGCGAAACCCGCCTGCAGGTCATGCTCAGCGAGGATGAGCTGTCTGCTTTGGACGATTTCCGCTTTCGTCAGCGCATGCCGTCGCGGGCCGCCGCCATCCGCGAATTGCTGCGGCGCGGATTGGGCGTGGACGGTGGGACGGCGGCGCCACGCGGCTCGCGGTCGCGCGATTTTGGCGTCATGGGGTCGGGCGGCAACGGCGACGAGCCGGACGGAAGGGCTTCCCCCTGACCGTCTTTCACGGTTCGTAACCCTGAATTGAACAGAACGTGATGAGCGCCGCGGCGGCCCTTGAGCAGGCCGCAAAAAAGCGGTATTGAGAACCAGTCTTCCCCAAAGACGAATCGGCGCGCGGTGGCCCTTATCAGCCATTCCGCCCTGGCGCCGAATTGAGGTCGCGCCGCGATCCTATCCCTCCCCCAAGGCCCCCCTGGCCCATTCGCGAGAATCCTCCCATGCGGGAGATCAAGCTTCAGGACCTCAAGTCCAAATCGCCCACCGAGCTTCTCACCCAGGCCGAAGAGCTCGAGGTCGAGAACGCCAGCATCATGCGCAAGCAGGAGCTGATGTTCGCGATCCTCAAGCAGTTCGCCGCCAAGGAAATCGAGATCATCGGCGAGGGCGTCGTCGAAGTGCTGCAGGACGGCTTCGGCTTCCTGCGCTCGTCGGACTCGAACTACCTGCCCGGCCCCGACGACATCTACATCTCGCCCTCGCAGATCCGCCGCTTCGGGCTGCGCACCGGCGACACCGTCGAGGGCCCCATCCGCGGCCCCAAGGAGGGCGAGCGCTACTTCGCGCTGCTCAAGGTCAACACCATCAACTTCGAGGACCCGGAGAAGATCCGCCACAAGGTCCACTTCGACAACCTGACGCCGCTCTATCCCGACGAGCGGCTGAAGCTCGAGATCGAGGACCCGACCAGGAAGGATTTTTCCGCCCGCGTCATCGACATCGTGGCGCCGATCGGCAAGGGCCAGCGCGGCCTGATCGTGTCGCCGCCGCGCACCGGCAAGACGGTGCTGTTGCAGAACATCGCCCAGTCGATCACCACCAATCATCCCGAGTGCTATCTCATCGTGCTGCTCATCGACGAGCGGCCCGAAGAGGTCACCGACATGCAGCGCTCGGTGAAGGGCGAGGTCATCTCCTCGACCTTCGACGAGCCGGCCTCGCGCCACGTGCAGGTGGCCGAGATGGTGATCGAGAAGGCCAAGCGCCTCGTCGAGCACAGCCGCGACGTGGTGATCCTGCTCGACTCGATCACCCGCCTCGGGCGCGCCTACAACACCGTGGTGCCGTCCTCCGGCAAGGTGCTGACCGGCGGCGTCGACGCCAACGCGCTGCAGCGGCCGAAGCGCTTCTTCGGCGCGGCCCGCAACATCGAGGAAGGCGGCTCGCTCACCATCATCGCCACCGCGCTGATCGACACCGGCAGCCGCATGGACGAGGTGATTTTCGAAGAGTTCAAGGGCACCGGCAATTCCGAAATCATCCTCGACCGCAAGGTCTCGGACAAGCGCGTCTTCCCGGCCCTCGACATCACGCGCTCGGGCACGCGCAAGGAAGAACTCCTGGTGCCGGCCGACATCCTCAAGAAGATGTACGTGCTGCGCCGCATCCTCAACCCGATGGGCACCGTGGACGCCATCGAGTTCCTGCTCGACAAGCTGCGCCAGACCAAGAACAACGGCGAGTTCTTCGAGTCGATGAACACCTAACGTCACGGCGGGTCTCCGCCCGCCCGAGCCGCCGAAAGCGTCGCGGCTCTGTGACGCCCGTCACGCTGCGACGGCGTTCGCCGTGATTCAATCTATGCCTGTAGGACCCGTTGAGGACACGCCTCTTGCGCTCGCGGACGGGGCGGTTCAACATGGTAGCAATGGGTTTTGAGCTCAACCGCGGGTCGTTGACCTCAGGGGCGGCAACATGCGTTCGCCAGGTTCGCTGTCGGCCATTCGGCGCGGGATGAGTTGAGGGGCGCTGCTGCCGGTTGTTGTGGCGTTTGGCGGCTGCGCCACCATGGGCGGACCTGCAGATCAGCGCTTCGTGAGCAACGTCCAGGCCATCACTTCAACGGCCTGCAAATTTCTGCCCACCGCAGACACGATCGTGGAGATCGTCGCGACAGGCGCACCTGAATTCAAGATCGCCAGCGAGATCGCCAAGGCCATCTGCGCGGCCGTCGCGACCCCGTCGCGGGCGGCGCCTGGGGCGCGTCGCGCGCCGCCGACGGTGGCGGGCGTGCCAGTGAGGGGCCAGCCGGTCCGTTAGGCGAAAGCAAGAACCATAAGGGGGGAGGGACAGATGCTGACGCGGAGGTCATTTTCGCTCACGCTGCTCGGCGCACTCGGCACCACGTCGTTCAGCATCGGCGAGGGGCTCGCCCAGCCGACCGAATTCATCTGCGCCACGAAGGATCCGGAAAGCGTCAAGTTCGCGATCGACGACCTCTCGGCCAACGAGGTCAACCGGCCGCAGTTTGAGACCAATCGGCGGACGTTCGATATCACCGACTTTGGCGTCGCCTTCCTGCCGCATCGCTGGCGACGCAGCGACGGCAGCAAGCCCAATTCCGGAATTATCGAGCTCGGCGTCGCCTTCCTGAACGGGGGGTCCGGCCAGCACGAGATTTTCAGTGCCGCCGTGAAGAACTGGACCGACAGCGAAGTGGGTCAATATATCAGCTTCGATTTCTCGGCGCCGGCCGACAAGGCGCCGATCCGCGTGACGTTCGACGCCAAGGGCAACTGGTCCCATGTGGGGCGCGGCAATCTCTCGGTGCCGAAGTCGGCGCCGACCATGAACATCCAGAACATGCAGCCCGACGTCATCATCCACGAGATGGGGCATGCGCTGGGGCTGCATCACGAGCACAATCACCCCAAGGCGAACATCGATTGGGACAAGGACGCGGTGAAGCGCGAGATGGCAGCGCTCGGATGGTCGGCCGCGGATTGCGAGACGAACATCTTCGCGAAGTACGATGATCGATATGTGTGCATCGGCAGCCCCAGCTTCGACAAGCACTCGATCATGATCTACCCGATCCCGACCCGCTGGACGAAGAACGGCTTCTCGGCGACGCCGTCGAGCAACATCTCGCAAGGAGACCGCAAGTGCCTGCAGGGTCTCTACTCGGCTTGAGCCGGGCGATGCGGGCAGCGCGTCGTCTCGGGGCCGTGCTCGTCGCGGCGGCCCTCATGGCGCCGTCGCCGTCGCTGAGCCAAGCGCCGGACCAGGTGGTTGCGCACATCAAGATCTATTCCGGCAGCCAGGTGATCGAGGAGGGATCCGGCTTTCTGATCACGCCCAACGGCTTCATCGTCACGGCCCGCCACGTACTCAAGGAGGCGCTCTCATCACCGACGGCGCAAATCAAGGTTTCGTTGCGTTTCAGGGGCAGCAATGAGCTTCCGGCCGCCATCTTCCAATGCAGCCCAGGCGAGTTCGCCAACGTCTGCATCATCAAGGTGAACAGCGCCGCGCCAGGCGGCAGCGGCATCACGCAATTCGCCAAGATCGCCTGCAAGGAACTCGACTCGGGCACCGAAGTGAAGGCCTATGGCTACGATAGTGGGCAAGGCAATACCGTCCTCAACGTGCCCGGCGTGGTCATCGGCGGCGTAGGCGAGAAGTTTCTCTACCCGTCGACGCTGCCGCTGACCTACGGGATGAGCGGAGGGCCGGTACTCGACCGCGGCAGCGGCCACGTGGTCGGAGTGGTCAAGGGCGGCACGCGCGGGGGCACGCACGGCTATTTTACCCCCATCGTGCAGGCCGTAACGCTATTGCTTGCCGTCGGCGTGTCCTGCCCGGCGACGTGAGGTGCAATACGGGAGCCGCGATGCGTAGGATGTTGGCGGTCCGCGATGATGTGGTGAGGCACGCGGCGCTGGTGCTCTTCGGCGCGACGGCGGCGCTGACGGCAGGCTCGTCGACCGGCTGGGCAGCGAGCAACGAGGACCTCGCAGTCCACATCAAGGTCTTCGCCGGCGTCGGTTCGCAGGTGCTCGAACGCCAAGGGTCCGGCTTCCTGGTGAACGCCGACGGCATCATTGTCACGACCCGCCAGGTGGTTCTGCCGGCGCTCGATCGGGCAGCCGGACGTCAGATCCGTGTGTCGCTGAGGTCGAAGACCGGCTCCGAGGTACCGGCAGAGCCGCGGTGCGCCGACGGCGAAGCCGACGACGTGTGCCTCATCGAGATTCCCGGCGCTGCGGTTGCGGCCAGCGGCATCAAGGAATTCCCCAGCCTGTCCTGCGGCGCGCTCGAGCCGAACGAGCCGGTGCGGGCCATCGGCTACGATGCCTCTCCGGCCAACACGGTGCTGTCGGTGCCCGGCGAGGTGACGGGGAAGGATCGCCACTACCTGACGGACATCAAGTTCTCGGCGGGAATGAATGGCGGCGCGGTGCGCGACCGCGTCGGTTATGTCGTCGGCATCGTCAAGGACGGCGAGCCGCACCAAACCCGCATCATGCCGATGGCCCAGGCGCTTCCCCAACTGCAGAAGGCGCAGGTCGCCTGTCCGCCTGAGCGCGCGCCGCCGACGCGCGTGCTCATCTACGTCGAGGCGGGCAGCGACGAGCTGAAGCCGGCGAAGGGCGTCCTCGAGCTGCATCTCAGGGACGTGATCGAGACATGGTCGCAGGGAATCGTCGCCGAAATCGTCGAGGAGACCAATGAGGTTTGGAAAGCGGCGACCGAGGCGGCGCTCGACAAGAGCGAGCGGGATATCGCCAACACGTATCGCAACCTGACCTCGAGGCTCAGCAGCCACGTGGACGAACCGCTCTACATCTACCATGTGCGCGTGAACGAGTGGAAATCCATCGCGCCGCCGGCGGGCGGGGGCATCATGCTGCACATCAGGCACGCGCTCGTCGAAGCCTATGTCAGAAGCGACACGGTGGTGGCGCGACCGCGCCTGCTGAAGCGCGAGCTGCAGGAGGTCGTGAAGCCGCAGTTCGACAGCCCCGCCGCGCGCGTGCAGCTGAAGATCGCGGCAAGCCGCTTGTTCCACCATTGGCTCGGCATAACGCAGAGGCCCTTCGTGCGTCCCAACCGGGTCTTCGCTGGCTGCGCTTACCAGGGCCTCATCAACGACGAGACGCCGCGGGACTGGGCCGGAGTGTCCGGGCAGTTGCGCAATGTGCTCGATGAACTCTTGCCGAAGAAGGCCGGCTTCGAGGGTTTTGTCGCCGGCGGCTTCAGCGAGGGAGAGTGCGAATCGGCCTATAGTGAAATGATGCTTCTCGACAAGCCGCTCGATTATTTCGACACGCTGGTGTCCGATTTTCGCATCCAGCCGCAGATCGAATTCAATCGCGACGACAAGAGCTACGGCATCAAGGGTGTGCTCGAGCGAGCCGCGGACCGGGGCAAGGCGGGCAACCGGCACACGCTGAAGCACGATCCCCACTTCGCCAAGAAGGAGATCGGGTCGCTGGCGCTTGGCCTGGCCACAACCATCGCAGAAAAATGGCCCTACAAAAGGCGGCCGCAATGAAGAACCTCCGCGGCGATCTGGCCTCCGCGGTGCTAGCCGTGGCGTTGCTGGCGGGGAGCCTCTTCCAAGACGCCGTCGCTACGCGGGCGATGGCGCAATCGTTTGCAGAGCGGGTCAACATCGTCGTTGATAAGACCGTGGTCATCGATGCCGACGCGCGCCGACGCGGATTCGATGGGGAGGCGGTAACGATCGTGATCCGGCTCGCGCTTTCGGCCGAGCCATTGCTCAATGCTGCGGTGAGCACCGGCGAGCCGGGCGACAACGTCAGCACCTATACGTTGACGGGCACGCTCTCCAGCCTCGACAGCAACGTCTATTGGACAGGCACGCTGCGCCGTCGCATCGCAGCGGAAGGAACAAGGCTGGGTCCGGTGCTCTTCGCCGATGCCAAGGGCCTGCGCGCCGAGGCATTGCGGGAGATCGCCGCCCTCGTGCGCCAAAACCTTCACGGCGAGGGAGGGCCTTTGCGTCGTCTTACGCGCGTGCGCGCGGTGTGCTTCTCGGGTGCCGATGCTGGCACGCAAAGTGTCGCCGATGAGGCGCGCGCCGTCGTGCGGCAGTTGCTGCGGCGCGATCTCGCCGTCTCCGACGGCGCCTTGGAGCCGATCGCCTGCAAGATCGAAACGCCGGCCTCCGTCGCGATCGGCGGCAATGTGACACGCGCCGGCGGAGAGTTTCGCCTGACGCCGGAATACCGGCAGGGGGACGCGGGCATTCCACTGCCGGTTTTCGTTGGCCAGTCGCTCGTCGACCCTGGCACGCGCTATGTCCCCGTGCTGCTCGAGGCGATCAGGGCAGCGCATGCCGGCTACGCACCGCAGCAGCTGGAGGCCGCGAAGGAGGCGAGGTTGCCCGTGCTGCGGCGCCTCGCCGACGAGGCCCCCTATTTGGCGCTCGCCGTGCTGCAACGCTCGCAACTGGAAAATGCCGAGACCTATCGCGAGATCGGTAAGGCGCTGCGCCTTGTGCGCGACTTCGGTGCCGCGGAGCAGCACCAGAGGCGCGCTATCGAGCTTTCTCCAAGCGAGCCGGAGGGCTATCGCGAGCTGGCCATGGTCTATTTCGACCAACAGCGCTTCGGCGAGGCGCTCGTGCCGTTCTCCTAGGCAGCCCGGCTCGGCCTCGAGGAGGTGCGCGGCGTCTACGCCGAGGCTGCCTATCTGGCGGGCGACGCCGATCTCGCCTGGGCGCAGATTTAACGGGCGACCGCGGCGGACGACGCCAAGCCACCGGTGCTGCAGCTTGGCATTCGCATCGCTATCGAGCTGCGCAAATATTCCGAGGCGCTCGAGCTCATCGAGAAGGGGTTGCAGCGTGGCGGGCTCGAGGTCAGCTCGTTCACCAAGCAGGCACGGGCGCTCGCCGTGGCGGTGGGCGGCAGCGCCAACGCCGACATCCAAATCGCGCGCCGCGCCCTCGATCTGGCCCTGCAGCGCGAGCCCGACGACGTTGACGCGCTGATCCTGCGGGGCCGCGTTCGCCTGCAGATCGCCGGCACCGCCAACTATGAGGGCACGGCGGCGGCGGCCGATGATTTTGCACGCGCCGTGACGCAAGCGCTCGCGCAGAAGAAGGACAACCCGGAGCTGCGCGTGGTGCAGATCGAGCTCGCGGAGGCGCGCTTCATGGCCGGGCAGCATGCGGCCGCCGCCAAGGCGGCGCTGGACTTTCTCGAGGTGGCGCCGGACACCATCTCGGGGATCGACAGTTACCGGCCGGTGGCGCACTTGATCAAGGCGGCAAGCGATCAGTTGCGCGGCGTGCGCGGCGTGCAAGACAGGCTGCGCGGCGACATCGCCGGCTTCACGTCGTGGCCGGAGCTGTTTGTCGAGGTCCCCGGCGGCAAGGGCAAGGCCTCGCGCATCCGCGTGGCGCAATGGTCGTTCAACGTCTTCGACGATTTCGTCTGCCGTAAGACGGAAGGGGCGCAACGCGCCGCGCTCATTGACCTCAGCGCCATGGTGCAGACGAAGGTGATGGTGGACGATCCCAAGGCCGGGCGGACGGTTCGCGACTGCGAGGCGGCTCAGAAGGAGCGAGAAGACCTCAACCCCGGCAGGAAGACCGAGCGAAGCCCCGCTCGTCTCATTGCCGGCAAGAAGACCGCGCGCGGCGCCGATCGCCTCATTGCCGGCCGCACGGGAGGGGCGCAATTGATTCGTGCGAACCCGGCTGCGCAAACGCCGACGCGGTGACGCGATCGCATTGGGATCAAGGGATGGATTTGCCGCTTTGGTCTAGCAGCGCGAGCCGACGCACGAGACGTTGCCGGCCGAGGCAGGCGCGGCGACGATGGGTGCCCCGGCAGCCGCGAAGGTGAGCGCCAAAAGGGCGATGCGCAGAAAACGCGTCATTTGTTCTTCCGATCCAAGGCTTGCATCATATCACAACCTGGCCGGTCTTCAATTGCAGAACGGCGAGGACGCAACCACGCTTGCAGACAGCTTAGGCAATGTGGGCGGAGCGCGCAGTGCGAAGCCTCACAAACCGGGCGGCTCCAGTCAGCTCGCAGGCCCGCTCGCCACAATTGACGGGAGCCCCCGGCGCCCTCCTGGGCTAGAATGGGATGGCCGGCGGTGGCCGGCCGAGGCACGTCACCTGGACGGTGGTCGAATGAGACGGCGTGAATTCATGACCTGCCTGGCCGCCGGCACCGCCTTTGGGCTCGGCGCCGGCCCGCAACTGGCGCGGGCCCAAGCCGCCAAGCTGCCCCGTATCGGCATCCTGGTGCTCGGCAACCCCGATCCGGCGCCGTTCTTCAAAGCCTTCCGGGACGGCCTCGCCCTGCGCGGCTACCGCGAGGGCGACAATGTCGGGCTCGAAATCCGCTCGGCGGGCGGCGACTTGAATCGTCTGCGCGAGGCCGCCGAGGAGCTGGTGCGGCTGCCGGTCGACGTCCTTGTGGTCTGGCAGACCCCGGCCGCCACCGCCGCCAAGCAGGCGACGCGGTCGATCCCCATCGTCATGGCGGCGGTCGGCGATCCGGTCGGGACAGGCCTCGTCGAGAGCCTGGCGCGGCCGGGCGGCAACATCACCGGCCTTGCGGGCTTCGGGGCAGAGCTCAGCGGCAAGAATTTGGAGCTGATCCGCGAGCTCATGCCCGGCCCGCGCCGCATCGGCGTGCTGCTCAACGGGTCAGATCCGTTCAGCAAGCCCCTGCGCGAGCAGGTCGAGGCGGCGGCCGCCGCGATCGGCCTGCCGGCGCATTTCGTGGTCGCCAGTCGCGGCGACGATCTGGAGGCCGGGGTCGACGAACTCGCCCGCGCCGGTGTCGATGTGATCCTGGCGCAGCCGAGCTTGCCGCAGCGCCGCACCGTTGGTTTCGCGCTGATGCGGCGGCTCCCGGTGGTCTCGGCCAACCGGGGGTTCGTGGAAGCCGGCGGCCTGATGTCCTACTCGTCGAAGGCCGACAGCATCTTCATCGAGTGCGCCACCTACGTGGACCGCATCCTCAAAGGCGCCAAGCCGGCCGACCTGCCGGTGCAGGGTCCGAAAGTGTTCGAGCTGGTCGTCAACCTGAAGACGGCGACCGCGCTCGGCCTGAATGTGCCGCAGACGATCCTGTCGCGCGCCGACGAGGTGATCGAATGAACAGGCAATACGGAATGAGCCTGCGATGGCTGGGTATCGCCTCGCTGTTGATGTGCACGTCGGCGGTCGCGCTGGATGCTGGTCGAATCTATCGGCTCGCTATCCTGGCGACCGGATCGCCGCACACGATCTTCAGTTCAACACTTCCTGAGCTTGCGGCGCTCGGCTTCGTTGAGGGCCAAAACCTCACCGTTCATATGCGGGCTGGGGTGCCCCTCTCCGAACTTGCTGCGGCTGCGCACGAACTTGTTGCTGCGCGACCCGATCTAATCATTACGGTTGGGTCCGACGCTTCACGGGCCGCTGCTGCGGCGTCAAAGACAATTCCCATACTGTTAAGTTTCACCAACGATCCAGTCGAAGAGGGGTTGGTACAGAGTTACCGTAAGCCGGGGGGAAACATCACAGGGCAAATGCTACGTTCGGGGGAACAGACGCCCAAGCGGCTCGAACTCTTGCACGAGGCATTACCGCATATACGACGCATTGGCCTGCTTATGGCCGGGACCGCCGCAGGTGCCGCTGAGTCGGCGAAGGCCACCGCAAGGGGGGAGGCCCTCGGGTTGACCGTCTTCACGGCAACGGCGTCGAGCGGCGAGTATGAACCGGCCATCGCAGACTTGAAGGAGAAGGGGGCGCAAGCCGTCGTGATTGGGGCCGACCCACGCCTAGCCCGCGACGCCGAACGCTTCGTCCCGCTCCTCACCACCGCCCGCCTGCCCGCAATCTGCGAATGGGACTTCATGGTCCGACAGGGATGCCTCATCAGCTATGGCCCGGACAATCCGGATTTGCGCCGTCGTACGGCCCATCTCGCGGCTCGACTGCTTCGCGGTGCCACGCCTGCAGATCTGCCGGTAGAAGGACCAGACCGGTTCGAGCTTGTAATCAATGCAAAGACGGCTCGATTGCTGGGTGTGATATTTCCGGCCACATTCCTCGCCCGCGCCGACGAGGTGATCGAATGATGCGGCGCGCGCTCCTTCGCTTGTCGTTCGGCGTCCTGGCACTGGTGGCTGCCGACTGGCCGCAAGCCGCGCTCGCTCAGGGCGGCTCGAAGGTCGTCGGCTTCCTGAGCCCCGGCTTCAAGGACGCCGCCTACAGCGCGCGGAAGGCCGCCATCGCCGAACTGGCGCGCTTCGGTTTCATCGAAGGCAGAAATCTCGTCGTCGAGGAGCGGTTTGCGGAAGGCGATGCCGGCCGCCTTCCTGCCCTTGCCAGGGAACTGGCGGCGAGGCGGCCGGACGCCATCATTGCGGTTGCCAATCCCTCGATCCAGGCCGCCAAGGATGCGGCGCCCGGCGTGCCAATCATCATGGCGTTCGCGGGCGAAGATCCGATTGTGGCCGGGTTCGTCAGCAGCCTGGCGCGGCCAGGGGGCTCGATCACTGGGCTGGTCATGCTGGCGCCGGAGATCGAGGCCAAGCGTGTGGAGCTTGCGGCACAGGCGCTGCCTGGGGCGAGACGAATAGCACTGCTGATGACTCCCTACGCGACCGTCGAGCGCGTCGATGTCGCGCAGCGAAGCGCCGCAGCCCTCGGCCTCGACCTCACGGTGGTGCGCGTGGAAGGCCGAAGCGACTATAAGGAGACCTTCAAGGCGCTGGCGAGCTCGCAGGTCTCCATTGTGATCATCGGCTCGTCGCCTATCTTCTTCCGCGACGCGCCCGAGCTGGCGCGTCAGGCCGCGGCGTTTCGGCTGCCGGTATCGTGCGAATTTCGCGAGATGGCGCGGCAGGGATGCCTTCTCGCGTACGGGCCAAATGTGCAGAAGCTTTACGAGCGAGTAGGCGACTATGTGGGGCGGGTGCTGAGCGGCGCGAAGCCGCAAGACCTTCCGGTCGAGCAGCCCACCGTCTTCGAGCTCGTGGTCAATCTCAAGATGGCGCGAGAGCTGGCCCTCACGATTCCAACGTCGTTCACGGCCCGCGCCGACGAGGTGATCGAATGAACCGCCGGCAGCTCGTCGCAGCGTTCGCGACCGCGCCGCTGATGGCGCCGCTGCGCGTCGCGGCACAAGCCGGCAAGGCGCACCGTGTCGGCGTGCTGGTATCGGGCGCCCCAGGCCACCCTTTCGCCGAAGCGTTTCGGCGCGGGCTCGTGGCGCTCGGCTACAAGGAGGGCGAGTCCATCCTCGTCGAGTACCGCTACACGGAGGGCCGGAGCGACCGTGCCGCTGAGCTCGCGGCCGAGCTCGTCAAGCTCGACGTGAGCATCATCGTGGCGCACCTGACGCCGGCCGTGAAGGCCGCCATGGCGGCCACCAGGTCAATCCCCATCGTCATGGCGCCGGCCGGGGCGCCACTGCAGACCGGCTTCGTGGCAAGCCTGGCGCGGCCGGGTGGCAACGTCACCGGGCTGTCCGCCATGGACGCGGAAATCGGCGGCAAACGCCTGCAGCTCCTGCGCGAGATCGTCTCCGATCTGTCGTGCGTGGGGGTGCTGGCTTCGACGGTGGCCACCGACCCCTACAGCGTGCCCTATGTGGCGGACATGCGGGTGGCGGCCGATGCCGCCAGCGTCAAGCTGGCGCCCGTCATGATCGACGGAGTTGGCGATTTCGACAGCGCCTTCCAGACCATGGTCAAGGAGGGCGCGCAGGCTGTCGTGGTGCAGCCGCTGTTCGATCCGGCCCGCGCTGCGCTGCTGGCGATTGCCGACCGGCACCGCCTGCCGGTCATGTCGGCCAGCCGCGAAACCACGGCGGCCGGCGGCTTGATCTCGCTGTCGGCGAATTTCCTGGTGCTGTACGAGCGGGCGGCCTTTCATGTCGATCGCATCCTGAAGGGCGCGCAGCCGGCCGAACTGCCGGTCGGACAGCCGACCACGTTCGAGATCGCCATCAACCTGAAGACCGCCAAGGCGCTCGGCCTGACGCTGTCGCAGATGCTTCTCGCGCAAGCCGATACGGTGATCGAATGAGGTGGCTGTCGGGCATCGGGTGTAGGATTTCGGCGTGAACGAGAGCGCGCATCATTTCGAGGAGACGACGGCCGGCGTGACGGTGGCTGCTGTGCCGCGCGGGCGGCTGTTCCGAAAATACGTTGCGCTGTTTGTCGGCGTCGTTTCGCTGTCGCTCGTCATCAATGGCGGCGCCGAGGTCTGGTTCTCGTACCAGGAACACCAGCAATCCCTCATCCGCATCCAGCGCGAGCAGGCCGAGGCGGCGGCCGCCAAGATCGGCCAGTTCATCAAGGAGATCGAGAGCCAGCTCGGTTGGACGACGCAGCTTCCCTGGTCGGCCGGCACGGTCGAGCAGCGCCGCTTCGATGCGCTGCGGCTGTTGCGCCAGGTGCCCGCCATCACTGAGCTCGCCCAGCTCGATTCCTCCGGCAAGGAGCAGCTCAAGGTCTCGCGCTTCGCCATGGACGTGCTGGGCAGCGGCATCGACCAATCGAGCGAGCCGAAATTCGCCGAGACAATGGCCAAAAAAGTCTACTACGGACCGGTCTACTTCCGGCGCGAGTCCGAGCCCTACATGACCTTGGCGCTCGCCGGCACGCGGCGCGATGCCGGCATCAGCATCGCCGAGGTGAATCTCAAGTTCATCTGGGACGTGGTCTCGCAGATCAAGGTCGGCGACAAAGGCCAGGCCTTCGTGGTCGACCAGCAGGGCCGGCTGATCGCGCATCCCGACATCAGCCTTGTCCTGCGCAACACCGACATGGCGGGCCTGCCGCAGGTGAAGGCGGTGCTTGGCGACGCGAGCGCGAGCGCGAGCGAGATGGCGCAAGAGGCGAAAAACCTGCAGGGCAAGGACGTGCTGACGGCGGCCTCGATGGTGGCGCCGCTCGGCTGGCGGGTGTTTGTCGAGCTGCCGCGCGACGAGGCTTACGCGCCGCTCTACGCGGCGGTGGGGCGCTCGGCGGCGCTGCTCGGCGGCGGCCTGGCGCTGGCGCTGCTGGCGGCCGTGTTCCTGGCGCGGCGCATGGTAGGACCGATCCAGCGCCTGCGGGCCGGCGCGGCGAGGATCGGCGAGGGCGACCTTGCGGAACGCATCTCCATCAAGACGGGCGATGAGCTCGAGACGCTGGCCGACCAGTTCAACGTCATGGCGGGCCGGCTGCAAGAATCCTACGCCGACCTCGAACGGAAGGTGGAGCTGCGCACGCACGAGCTCAGCGAGGCGCTGGAGCAACAGACGGCGACGGCGGACGTGCTCAAGGTGATCAGCCGCTCGACCTTCGATCTGCAGCCTGTGCTGGACGTGCTTGTGGAGACCGCGGCGCGCCTTTGCGAAGCGGACCAGTCGTTCATGTTTCAGCGTCAAGGCGATCTCTACCAGGTGGTGGCCTGCCATGGCGCCGACATTGGCTTCAAGTCGTTCATGATGGGCCAGTCGGTCGGCGCCGGTAAGGGCACACTGGTGGGCCGGGTGGCACTTGCCGGAAAGACGGTCCACATCCCCGATGCTGCCGCCGATCCGGATTACGAGTGGCGAGAGCCGGTGGACGTCTTCCGCATACACGCGATGCTGGGCGTGCCCCTGCTTCGCGACGGGATGCCCATCGGCGTTTTCACGCTGGCGCGGCGTGCCGCCGAGCCGTTCACCGACAAGCAGATCGAGCTGGTGACGACCTTCGCCGACCAGGCGGTTATCGCCATCGAGAACGTGCGGCTGTTCGAGGAGGTGCAGGCGCGAACCAAGGAGTTGACGGAGTCGCTGCAGCAGCAGACCGCGACCGCGGATGTGCTCAAGGTGATCAGCCGCTCGGCGTTCGATCTGCAGCCGGTGCTGGACACCTTGGCGGAATCGGCGGCTCGGCTGTGCGATAGCGACAAGGCAACGATCTTCATGCGCAAGGGCGACATCAACGAATTCGTCGCCCATCACGGACATTCGCAGGAGTATGTCAGGTTCGCGAAGGCGCATCCGATGCGGGTCAGCCGCGACAGCATTTCGGGACGAGCGACCGTGGAGGGCAGGACGATCAACGTGCCCGATCTCGAGGAAGCGCCGGAGTTCACGGGCGTCGCCGAGTACCAGAAGCGCGGCGGCGCGCGCAGCATGATCGGTGTACCGCTGCTGCGCGGCAACGAGGCGATCGGCGCCTTCACGTTGACGCGAATCTCGGTCAAGCCGTTCAGCGACAAGCAGATCGAGCTGGTGACGACGTTTGCCGACCAGGCAGTGATCGCCATCGAGAATGTGCGGCTGTTCGAGGAGGTGCAGGCACGCACCAAGGAGCTCGCCCGCTCGGTCGAGGAGCTGCGGGCGCTCGGCGAAGTGACGCAGGCCGTGAATTCAACGCTGGACCTGCATACCGTCCTCGACACGATCGTGGCCAAGGCGGTGCAGCTGTCGGGCACCGACGCGGGCGCCATCTACGTGTTCAGCAATCTCAGGCAGAAGTTCCGCCTGCGTGCCACCTACGGCATGAGCGAGGAGCTGATCGAGGCGATCGAACGGCAGACGATCCGCCTGGACGATGAGGGACCCATCGGGCAGGCGGCGCGGCGGCGCGATGCCGTGCAGATCGCCGAGATCTCGACGGCGCCGTCCACGGGCTCCACCAACATCGTGCTGGCGGCCGGCTATCGCGCGCTCATGGTCATCCCGCTGCTGCGGGTGGATCGCGTCGTCGGCGCGCTGGTGGTGCGCCGCCGCGCCCCTGGCGTCTTCGCTGACGGCACCGTGGCGCTGCTCGAGACGTTTGCGGCGCAATCCGTCCTCGCCATCCAGAACGCGCGGCTGTTTGCCGACATCGAGGAGAAGAGCCGGCAGCTCGCCTTGGCGAGCCAGCATAAGTCGCAGTTCCTCGCCAACATGAGCCACGAGCTGAGAACGCCGATGAATGCCGTGCTCGGCTTCGCCGAGATGCTGGCCGACGGACTCTATGGCCAGCTGCCGCAGAAGGCCACGGGCGCGCTCGAGCGCGTGCAGGCCAACGGCAAGCATCTGCTTGGCCTCATCAACGACGTGCTCGATCTGGCCAAGATCGAAGCCGGACAGCTGACGCTGTCGCTCGACGACTACGCCATGGGGCAGGTCGTGCAAACGGTGCTCAGCGGCACCGAGGCGCTGGCGCGCGGCAAGGGGCTGACGCTGCGTGCGACGGTGAAAGACGGGCTGCCCATCGGGTATGGTGACGAGCGCCGGCTGACGCAGGTGCTGCTCAATCTCGTGGGCAACGCCATCAAGTTCACCGAGGCGGGCGAAGTGGCGATCGAGGCCAGGACGACGGACGAATGGTTCGAGCTCTCCGTGCGCGACACCGGGCCGGGCATCGCGCCTGAGCATCAGGAGCGCATTTTCGAGGAGTTCCAGCAAGTGGATGACAGCAACACGCGGCAGAAGGGCGGCACGGGCCTCGGCCTCGCCATCTCGAAACGCATCGTCGAAATGCATGGCGGTGCCATCAGGGTCGCCTCGAAGGTGGGCGTGGGCTCCACTTTCTTTGTCACGCTGCCGGTGCGCGCCGCCGAGAGCAGGGAGGCGGCGGAATGAAACGCATCCTCATGGTGGAGGACACGGAGGACAACCGGCAGATCATCCGCGATCTCGTGTCCTCGGTCGGGTACGAGCTCATCGAGGCGGTGGACGGCGCGCAGGGCCTGGCGATGGCCGAGAAGGAGAAGCCCGACCTCATCCTCATGGACATCCAGTTGCCGGTGATGGACGGCTACGAGGCGACGCGGCGCATCAAGGCCAACCCGGCGCTCAAGCACATCCCCGTCATCGCGGTCACGTCCTATGCGCTGTCCGGCGACGAGGCCAAGACAAAAGCCGCCGGCTGCGACGCCTATGTGGCGAAGCCGTTCAGCCCGCGCCTCTTGCTTGCCAAGATCAACGAGCTTCTGGCCTGAAGGGCGGGATCGAAGGTGCGTGATCCGCCGCTCATCCTCGCCGTCGACGATACGCCGGAGAACCGCGAGATCCTGAAGCTCAGGCTCGAGTCGAAGGGCTACGTCGTGGAGACGGCGGCGGACGGCGACGAGGGAATGGCGCGGGCGCGCGAGCTGAAACCCGACTTGATCCTCCTCGACATCATGATGCCGAACCGCGACGGCATCAGCGTCGTCAAGGAGCTGAAGGGGGACGAGGAGCTGCGCGGCATTCCGGTGATCCTCGTCACCGCCAAGGCGGATACGCGCGACCTGGTGGAGGGGCTGGACGCCGGCGGCGACGACTATCTCACCAAGCCGTTCGAGCACGCCGCACTCATGGCACGGGTGCGCGCCATGCTGCGGCAGAAGGCGCTCAACGACACGGTGGCGGCGCAGGCAGCGACCTTGCGGGTGCAGGCGGCCGAGCTCGCCGATCTCAACAGCAATCTGGAGGCACGCGTCGCCACCCAGGTGGACGAGATCGAGCGGGTGGGGCGCTTGCGGCGCTTCCTGCCGCAGCAGGTGGTGGATCTGATCGTCGCCTCGAGCACGCCGGACAGCATGCTGGCGACGCATCGCCGCGACGTGACCGTGGTGTTCTGCGACCTGCGCGGCTTCACGGCATTCACCGAGACGGCGGAGCCGGAAGAGGTCATGCAGGCGCTGGCCGAGTACCACGCGGCGCTCGGCGAACTAATCGTCAGCCATGAGGGAACGCTCGAGCGGTTCGTGGGCGATGGCCTGCTGGTGATTTTCAACGATCCGCTGCCCTGTGCCGATCATGGGGCGCGGGGCGTGCGCATGGCCTTGGCGATGCATGAGCGCATGCATGGGCTGGCGGCGGAGTGGAGGCGGCGCGGCCATCAGCTCGGCTTCGGCATCGGCATCGCCCAGGGGCACGCCACGCTGGGCGGCATCGGCTTCGACCAGCGGCTCGACTATGCGGTCGTCGGCACGGTGCCCAACCTGGCGTCGCGGCTCTGCGACGAGGCGAAGGCCGGCGAGATCCTGATCAGCCAGCGGGTGCTGGCTTCGCTCGACGGGCGGATCGAGGTGGAGCCGCTCGGCGAACTGCCGCTCAAGGGCTTTCAGCGGCCGGTGCCGGCCTTCCGGGTCGTCGGCTGGCGAGAGGGCTGAGCGCTAGCGCGTCATGTCGTGGACGCGGGACGCGATCTCGGTGGGGTCGACGATCGGCAGCGAGCAGCGTTCGCCGGCGCACACGAGGGCCACGTCGCCCGAGCCGCCGGCGGCACGCGCCGGATGGTCGGCCGGCAAGTCGGCGAGTTCAGCCAAGACGCGATTGGGGTAGGGAGTGCCGAGCGCGGCTTGGAAGAGCGGCGTTGCGCGCCGGCTGACCGCGACGGCGGCGCCGCGCACGCGAAGGTCGAGAGCGTTGAGGATCGAGGTGTGGGCGAGGGGCGCAGCCCGCGCGGCCGCCGCGAGGCCTTCGAGCGCGCGGTCGGCGATATCGAGATGAGCCGCCTTGCCGGTGGCGAGGGCGCGGCGAACCAGCGCTTCCGCATAAAGCCCGTTGGCGTTGGGGACGGCATCATCGTGGGTGGGCTTGGGGCGCACGACGAGGTCGTTCGTGTCTCGGGCGGTCATCGCCAGGACGCCGGTCGTGGGATCGGCATAGTCCTGCGCCAACGCGGCGAGCCACGTGTCGGCAAGACGGTCGTAGGACTGTTGTCCTGTAGCTTCGGCAAGCGCGAGCGCCGCCCGAGCCATCGCGGCGTGGTCGGTGGCAAAGCCCGGAAAGAGGAGGGCGCCGTCGCGCCAGGAATGGCCGAGGCGATCGCCCCGGGCCATCGATTCGGCGATGAAACGAAAGGCGCGCTCGGCCATGGCGACCCAGCCGGGCTCCTGCAACGCGGCGCCGGCGCGGACAAGGGCCGAGATCATCAGGCCGTTCCAGTCGGCCAGCGTCTTGTCGTCGAGGCCGGGGCGGACGCGACGGGCGCGGCGCTCGAGCAGCTTGACCCGCATGGCGGCGAGGCGCTCAGCCGTGGCCGCGTCGGGGTCGGGGGTCTCGAGCCGGTTGAGGATCGAGTGGTCTTCCCAATTGCCCCCGGCCGTCACGTCGTAGTGGCGGGCAAAGATTCTGGCGTCCTCTGATCCGAGCGCGTCGTCGATCTCCGCAAGGCTCCAGACGTAGAACTTGCCTTCCTCGCCTTCGGAGTCGGCATCGAGGCTCGCCGCGAAGGCGCCCTCCGGTGTCGTCATCTCGCGGGCAAGCCAGGCGACGATGCCGTGCGCGGCCGCCGCGAAGATGGCGTTGCCGGTTTCGGCGGCCGCGAGGGCGTAGAGCTCCAGGAGCTGGGCATTGTCGTAGAGCATCTTCTCGAAGTGCGGCGCGAGCCAGCGGGCGTCGACGCTGTAGCGGGCGAAGCCGCCGCCGAGATGGTCGTGAATGCCGCCGCGGGCCATGCGCTCGAGGGAGAGCAGGAAGGCGCGGCGCGCCTCGGCGTTGCCGGCGCGGTCGGCGTAGCGCCAGAGGAATTCGAGGATCGGCGGGTTGGGGAATTTCGGGGCGGAGCCGAGGCCGCCGTTCACCGGATCGAAGGCGCGCGGCATCTGGGCACCGAGCCGGTCGAGATCGTCGCGGCCGAGCCCCTGGGGGTCGCCGGACTTGACCTCTTCGGAAAGCGCGCGCTGCAGGGCCTGGGTGTTGTGACCGACGCTCGCCTTCTCCTCGTGGAAGACGCGGGCCACCTCGCGCAGCACGCTGACGAAGGCCGGGCGCCCGAAGCGCGCGTCCTTGGGGAAATAGGTGCCGCCCCAGAAGGGCTCGGCGTCGGGCGTCAGGAACATGGTGAGCGGCCAGCCGCCCTGCTCGCCGAGCGCATGCAGCGCCGACATGTAGACGTGGTCGACGTCCGGGCGCTCCTCGCGGTCGACCTTGATGTTCACGAAGAGCTCGTTCATGACCGCCGCCGTCGGCTCGTCCTCGAAGCTCTCGTGCGCCATGACGTGGCACCAGTGGCAGGCGGCGTAGCCGACCGAGAGCAGAATCGGCCGGTTGCTGCGCTTGGCTTCGGCCAAGGCGTCCGGGCCCCATTGCCACCAGGCCACGGGATTGTCCTTGTGCTGCTGCAGATAGGGACTCGTGGCCGTGGCGAGCTGGTTCATCGGAGCCGTCTCCCTGCCGATGGTGTAGTCGAACGCATGAGCTTCCGAAACGATACAATCGTGGCGCCGGCGAGCGGCCGTGGACGGGCGGCGCTGGCGGCGGTGCGGGTCTCCGGTCCCGGTACGCGGCTCGTGCTGGAAGCGATGGCCGGGCCGCGGCTCCCCGCGCCGCGGCGGATGACAGTGCGGACGCTGCGGGACGCCGACGGCAGCGCCATTGATCGCGGGCTCGTGGCGTGGTTTCCGGGGCCGGCGAGCTTCTCGGGGGAGGACATGGCGGAGCTGCATGTCCACGGCGGCGCTGCCGTCATGGCGGCTCTGCTGCGGCGGCTCTGCGCGTTCACGGGCGTGCGGCCGGCCGAGCCCGGCGAGTTCACGCGCCGGGCGGTGCTGAACGGCAAGCTCGATCTGACGGGCGCGGAAGCGATCGGCGACCTCATCGACGCGGAGACGGAAGCGCAGCGGCGCCAGGCGCTGCGCCAGCTCAGCGGCGCGCTGGGTGCTGCGGTGACGCGGTGGCGGGACGAGGTGCTGACGGGCCTGGCACTGGTCGAGGCGGATCTCGATTTCAGCGACGAGGGGGACGTGGGCGAGGAACTGGTTGCGGCGGCGGCCGCAAGGCTGAGGCCGGTTCTGGCGGAGATCGAGACGGCACTGAAAGATGTTAGCGGCGAGCGATTGCGAGAGGGGTTCCTGGTGGTGATCGCCGGGCCGCCCAACGCCGGGAAGTCGAGCCTGCTCAACCATCTGGCCAAACGCGACGTGGCCATCGTGACGCCGTATGCCGGCACGACACGCGACGCGCTCGAGGTCCATTGCGACATTGGCGGCCTGCCGGTCACGCTGATCGATACGGCCGGGGTCCGAGACGCGAGCGACCCGGTTGAGCGCGAAGGGGTGGCGCGGGCGCAGGCGCGGATGCGGGAGGCCGATCTCGTCCTGTGGCTCCAGCCGGTCGATTCGGACGGGGAACGATCCTTCGTTTCGGGGAACGCCGAGGCGCTCGTCGTGCGCAGCAAGGCGGACCTGAAGGCTGGAAGCGGGGGCGTGTCGGTGGTGACGGGAGAGGGGGTCGAGGGGCTGCTGACGGAGATCGGACGGCGCGCCGCGGGGGCCATCGGGGGCGGCGGTCTCATCAGCCGGCAGCGGCATCGCGCGGCGCTGGAGGACGCGCGGGAGGCGCTATCGCGTGCGCTTGGCGGCGCCAAGGCGACGGCGCTGATGGCCGAGGACCTTCGTGGGGCGCTCGGCGCGCTCGGCCGGATCACCGGACATGCGGGCGCAGACGAGGTGCTCGATCGGATCTTCGCCACGTTCTGCATCGGCAAATGAGGGGAGTGCGTTTCACGTGAAACGCCACCGAATCGAATTGACCTGCGCATTTGGATTGACGCGACTCAACGGGTGTTCGTAGCTAGAGAGGTGAGCTTCACACACATGGGCTTCGAGCAGACCTTCGACGTGATCGTGGTGGGCGGCGGCCACGCCGGCACCGAGGCTGCGGCTGCGGCTGCGCGCCTTGGCGCACGCACGGCGCTCATCACCCAGCGCCTCGCGACCATCGGGGCCATGTCGTGCAATCCCGCGATCGGCGGCCTCGGCAAGGGCCACCTGGTGCGCGAGATCGATGCCCTCGATGGCATCATGGGTCTGGCGGCCGACCGGGGCGGCATCCAGTTCCGGGTGCTGAACCGCCGCAAGGGACCGGCGGTCCGGGGCCCCCGCGCCCAGGCCGACAGGAAGCTCTATGCCGCGGCCGTGCAGGGCCTCTTGGTCGAGCAAGGCGGCCTCTCGCTTGTCGAGGGGGAGGTCCACGACCTGCTGATCGAGGGCGCCCGGCTCGTCGGATTGACCACGGCGGATGGCCGTCGATTCGGAGCCGGAACCGTCGTGCTCACCACCGGCACATTTTTGCGGGGCGTCATCCATATCGGCGAGCGCAAGATGGCGGCCGGGCGCATCGGCGAGGCCCCGTCGGACGGGCTGGCTTTGACCCTGGAGCGGTTCGGATTTGCGCTCGGCCGGTTAAAGACCGGGACGCCCCCGCGCCTTGACGGCCGCACCATCGACTGGACAGCCGTGGGGCGCCAGACCGGCGACGAGCCGCCGGAGCCGTTCTCGGCGTTGACCGACCGCATCACCAACCCCCAGGTCGAATGCGGCATCACCCGGACGACCCCCGAGGGCCACGATCTGATCCGCGCGAACCTGCACCGGGCGCCGATGTATTCCGGCGACATCAAGAGCCGCGGTCCCCGCTATTGCCCGTCCATCGAGGACAAGGTGGTCCGCTTCGCCGACCGTGACGGCCACCAGATCTTCCTCGAGCCGGAGGGTCTCGACGACCCCACCGTCTACCCCAACGGCATCTCCACCTCGCTGCCGGAGGACGTGCAGCGGGGGCTCATCGCGACGATCCCCGGCCTCGAGCGGGCGGCCATGCTGCGGCCCGGCTATGCGGTGGAATACGACTATGTCGACCCGCGCAACCTGTGGCCGACCCTGGAGGCCAAGCGCATCGGCGGGCTCTTCCTGGCCGGCCAGATCAACGGCACGACCGGCTACGAGGAGGCGGGCGCGCAGGGGATCGTGGCGGGCATCAACGCGGCCCTGACGGCGGGCGGCCGGGCGCCCATCGTGCTCGACCGGGCCGAGTCGTATATCGGTGTGCTCATCGACGACCTGGTCACCCAGGGGGTGAGCGAGCCCTACCGCATGTTCACGTCGCGAGCCGAGTATCGGCTGTCGCTGCGGGCCGACAATGCCGACGAGCGGCTGACACCGCGTGGCCTGGCAATCGGCTGCATTAGCCACGAGCGCGCAACTCGATTCGGCGCCAGACGGACGGTGCTGGGTGAGACGCGCGCGCTGCTGGAGCGGCTGACTCTGACGCCCCAAGAGGCGGCTCGCCACGGCTTGGCGCTGAACCAGGACGGTCAGCGGCGCAGCGCCTTCCAGCTGCTCTCGCATCCGCGAATGTCGGTCGCGCGGCTCGCCGCCATCTGGCCGGAGCTCGGCGGCGTCTCCCCGGCGATCGCTGACCGTCTCGAGACCGACGCAACCTACGCCGTCTATCTGGACCGCCAGGCCGACGACATCGCAGCCTTCCGGCGTGGCGAAGCGCTGACCCTGCCGCTCGACCTGAACTACGCCACCATGGGGGGCCTGTCGGCAGAGGTCCGCCAGAAGCTCACCGCCCTGCGCCCCGTGACCTTGGGCCAGGCCTATCGGATCGAAGGCATGACGCCGGCCGCCATGACCATCCTGGCGGCGCACGCCAAGCGGGGCAGCGGCGATCGATTCGCCTCCGGTTCGAAGCGATGACCATCGCGGCCAACCGGGCCGACGCGATGCCTCTGCTCGAGCAGCTCGGCGTTTCACATGAAACGCTCGGCGGTTTCGACCGCCTCGTCGAGGAGCTAAGTGTCTGGCAGACCAAGATGAATTTGATCGGCCCGGCCGAGATCGACCAGATTTGGACAAGGCATGTCGTTGATTCTGCTCAGCTTTTCGGATTGGCGCAGCACGCCGAGACATGGCTGGACCTCGGCTCTGGCGGCGGCTTCCCTGGGCTTGTTGTGGGAATCCTGTTGAAAACCTGTGGAAAAGGGCAGATCGATCTCATCGAGTCCAATGGCCGCAAATGCGCGTTTCTCCGCGAGGCGGCCCGCGTGACCGGCGCCCGGGCCCGAGTCCGGCAGGGCCGCATCGAGGACCTTGTGGTGGATTACGTGGACAAGATAGATGTTGTCACCGCCCGCGCCGTGGCGCCGCTGTCGCAGCTGTTGCTGTGGTGCAAAGACCTGTTGAGAAGTGGCGCCATTGCGATCTTTCCCAAGGGACGAGATGTAGAGGCTGAATTGACGCAAGCCGCTAAGTCTTGGAAAGTCGAAGTCGAGCAGAGGCCGAGCCTTACGGACCGCGACGGGCGGATCGTGATCGTGCGCAGCCTCGAGCCGCGGTCCGCGACATGACGATCGCCCAAGACATCCCCGCAACGGCCGAGGACCGGCTTCTCCAGGCGCGACCGGAGCGTCCGCCGCGGGTGCTGGCGCTCGCCAACCAGAAGGGCGGCGTCGGCAAGACGACGACCGCCATCAATCTCGGCACGGCGCTGGCCGCCATCGGCGAGCGCGTGCTCATCGTCGATCTCGACCCGCAGGGCAACGCCTCGACCGGGCTCGGCATCGGCCACAAGGAGCGACAGGTCTCGGTCTTCAACGTCATGATCGGCGAAGCCTCGCTGGCCTCGGCCGCCCACAGCACGGCGGTGCCGCGCCTCTTCGTCGCCCCTTCCACCCTCGATCTCATCGGCGTCGACGCGGAGCTGCACGACGACAAGGAGCGGGCCTATCGGCTGAAGCGCGCCATCGTCGGGCTAGCGAGCGCACCGGAGCCGTTCACCTACGTGCTGATCGACTGCCCGCCGTCGTTCAACCTGCTCAGCATCAACGCGCTTGCCGCTTCCGACGCGGTGCTGGTGCCGCTGCAATGCGAGTTCTTCGCGCTCGAGGGGCTCAGCCAATTGCTCAAGACCGTCGATCAGGTGAAGGCCTCGGTCAATCCCGACCTCACCATCCACGGCATCGTGCTCACCATGTTCGACCCGCGCAACAATCTCTCGGGCCAGGTGGTGGCCGACGTGCGCCAGTTCATGGGCGCCAAGGTCTACGAGACGATCATCCCGCGCAACGTGCGCGTCTCGGAGGCGCCGTCGCACGGCAAGCCGGTGCTGCTCTACGACCTCAAGTGCAGCGGCTCGCAGGCCTATCTCAAGCTCGCGTCGGAGATCATCCAGCGCGAGCGCAACCTGCGCGCCGCCTAGAGCGCGCGATGCGATCACGAGCCATCGCGCCCGCGCTCCATCTCATGTTTTGGCGCATGATCTTCGTCCGAAAACCGCGCACACTTTTCGGGATCATGAAAACCGCGCACACTTCGCTGACCGTGCGCTAGTCGATTCGCGTACCACTCCCTGGGAGGATTCATGGCCGAAGAAACTGGCCGTTCCCGTCTCGGCCGTGGCCTTGCGGCGCTGATCGGCGACGTGGGCAACGAGGCCGCCGTTGTCGAGCGCGCTCGCGGCCAACGCCGGGTGCCGATCGAGTTCCTGCGCCCCAACCCGCGCAACCCGCGCAAGAATTTTTCCGACGACGAGCTCGACAGCCTGGCGGCCTCGATCCGCGAGCGGGGCATCATCCAGCCGATCCTGGTGCGCACCGTGCCGGGCGCCATGGACGCCTACGAGATCATCGCCGGCGAGCGGCGCTGGCGGGCGGCGCAACGGGTCGGCCAGCACGACGTGCCGATCCTGCTCATGGAGGCGGACGACCGCACCTCGCTCGAGATCGCCATCGTCGAGAACGTGCAGCGCACCGACCTCAACGCCATCGAGGAGGCCATGGGCTATCAGCAGCTCATCGGCGACTTCGGCTACTCGCAGAGCGAATTGGCGCAGATCATCGGCAAGAGCCGCAGCCACGTCGCCAACACGTTGCGCCTGCTGGCGCTGCCCGACGACATCAAGGAGCTGATGCGCGACGGCAAGCTCAGCGCCGGCCACGGGCGTGCCCTCTTGAGCCTCAAGAACGCCCACGCGGCCGCCCGCCGCATCGTCGAGCACGACCTGTCGGTGCGCGAGGTCGAGCGTATGGCGCAGGCTGAGGCGGACGCCGAGACGCCCGAACGGCGCAAGCCTCGCGCCAAGCAGAAGACCGCCGATCTCATCGCCTTGGAAAAACGCCTGTCGGACGCGCTCGGGCTCATCGTCAGCATCGCCGACAAGGGGGGCTCGGGCGAAGTCATCGTCAAGTACAAGACCCTGGATCAACTCGACGATGTCTGTCGCCGGCTGACCAACGCCGCCGCCGGCGCCGTGAGGGGAACGGGAGGGTCGCGCCCGTCATGACGGCCGCGATGGTGACGGCGATTTCGCCGGCACGTCGTTGAGGCTCGCTCCACGCGACGACTTGGGGCCTCGCTCTCGAACGGCGACACGCGTTCGTGTCGGAACAGCCGAGCCCGGGCGCTCGTTCGTCCCTCGAAACGCCAGGAACGAGGAGCATCCCAATGCGTCGCATCGCCATCGCCATGGCCGTTGCTATGGCGCTCGCCGCGCCCGCCTTCGCCCAGCAGCCGAAGGAAAAGGACAAGCAGGAGCCGACCCCGGCCCTCGCCGACTCGCAGCAGGGATTTTCCTTCGACTATTGCCGCGAGCTGCTGGCGAAGGCGAAGGGCACCGGAGATGCGGCGGCGCCGGCCAACGAGGCGAAGATCAAGACCTGCATGACGACCGGCAAGGTCGATTGAGCGGCGATCGCGGTTGAACGCGCGAACGCGCCCGCCTGAGCGGGCGCGGTCACTCAGCGTATTACCTCTGCGAAGGCGCGTTCAGCTGCAGACCTCGACGCGGCGCCTGTAAACGCGCCCCTTGCGGTCGACGAAACGACGTAACTCGATGCGGCATTCGTCGCCATAATAATAGTCGTCATCGGCGTAGTAGGACGATCCATAGAGGGCGCCGACGGCGTACGGATAGGCCGCATACGGATAGAAACGCCGATGGTGGCGATGCCCGCCGCGCCATCCCGGATAGGCCGCCCCGACGCGACCGCGCCAAGCGCCGCTGCCGGCCATGGGCGGGGCGCCCGGCGCGCCGCCGATCGCCACGCCGCCGCCACGCGGCACCGCACCTGTCACGGCTCCGCCGCGCGGCCCTGTCGCGGCCACGCTTCCGCCGACGCTGCCTCGTCCCGAGAAGCCGCCTTGGGCGGGGCCGGCTCCGATCGCCCCGCCGCCACTAGGGGCGGATATGCCAGCCCCGCCACCGGCGCCAACACCTCCGCCGATACTACCGCCGCCCCCGCCGCCGCTGCGGGCCGCTCCACCGCCCGCCGCTCCACCACCGGCGGCTACGCCTCCACCGCCCGCGACGCCGACTTGGCTGAACGCCGCGCCGGACCCGAGGGCAAGCGCGAGGCTCGCGACGATACCGAGATATGCTACTTTCATCACTGCCTCCTCGAATGAGAGAGTAGAGGCAACGACGCGCTGGGCGGCAGGGTTCCTGACCTCCGTGTCGCACGCAAGTCGCGAGCCGCAGCCCGCGCCGACATTCCCCAAACGAACCAAGTGCGACTGGTCAAGAGGGCGAGGCAGTGACCCCAGATGCGCTGACCTCAGATGCGCTGACCTCAGATGCGCCCTTGCGCCCGAGGAGGAACCAGGTGTGCATCGGCCCTTTGCCGCGCACCTCGACGACGCCGCGCTCCTCGCATGCAAAGCCGTGGCGAATGAGCGCATGCGTCGCGGGCGACACCTGGATGCGGCCGGGCTCGCCCGTCGTCTCCATGCGCGAGGCGACGTTCACCGCATCGCCCCAGACATCATAGAAGAACTTTCGCTGGCCGACGACACCGGCGACCATGGGCCCGGACGCGAGCCCGATGCGAACCCCCACGGCCCGCCCCTGCGGGTCGGCGAGGCCGGTCAGCGCTTCACGCATGGCGAGCGCGAGGTCGGCCAGCGCCTCGGCGTGATCGGCACGCGCTTGCGGCACGCCGCTGACCACCATGTAGGAGTCGCCGGTGGTCTTGATCTTCTCGAGCCCGTGCCGCTCGACCAACTCGTCAAGCCGTGTGAACACGTCATTGAGGAAAGCAACGAGCGCGTCGGGTGTCGTATCGCCGCTCCGCGCCGTGAACCCTGCCATGTCGGCGAAGAGGACCGAGGCTTCGGCGAAACTGTCGGCGATGACGCGGCCCCGCTGCTCCTTCAGGCGTTCGGCGATGGCGGCCGGAAGGATGTTGGCCAAAAGCGCTTCCGAGCGCTGGTACTCGCGCTCCGCTGCCGCCTCGGCGCGGGCCGTCTGCCGCACGGCGTAGTGCATGGCAAACAGAACCACGCCGAGGCTGGTCGTGACATTGATCAGGAATGAGTTGAAGAGCGCCTGTTGCGAGAGGACGCCGGTGTCGGCCGGCGCGAGAACGTGCAGTGAAATCATCAGCGCCGCCGCGATGGTGCTGAGCGCGATGGTGAGGGCAATGCGCTCGTGACCGAGGAAGAGGACGCCAAGGGCGGCGGCCGTGAGATAGTGCAGATAGGTTCCGGCGCCGGTGCCCACGTGGAGGGTCGTCCGAAACACAAACGCGAACGCCAGGACGATGAGCACCAGCGGTGCCACCATGGAGCCGAAACGGTGCAGCAGCGGCAGGCAAAGGAGGCTGAGCGCGAAGGAGGCTGTGATCAGGCCATGGCGGAGCATGCCGGGGGCCGGGTCGGCGAGGCGCAGGACGGCGAAGCAGGCCGGCCCGAACGCGGCCGCCAGGACGGTGACGTTGAAGGCGCGCAGCCGTCGCGCCACCTTGTCCGGGTAGCCCGCCGTGCCGTAGTTGATGAGGCGCGCCAACATGCCTGGAAGCCCCCCTGCCCCAATGAAGCGCCATCGGGCCGGCAGCGGTCAAGTTTTCAAGGACCGCTTCCAGGCCAGCTTTCCAGGCCAGCCGAGCGCGGAACAATTCGGCCGGCGTCGAGTTTGCGCTTCGCCGTTGCCGCGAGGGCCGATCGCTCCTCTTGGTTGGGTATCGACGAGGAGCTTTCATGGAACGTGGCGAGCACGTGGGTGCCATTCTCTCGGACGAGGGCCGCTACCGGCTGCTCATCGATGCGGTGACGGACTACGCCATCTACATGCTCGACCCGACCGGGATCGTGACGAGCTGGAACACCGGGGCCGAGCGGTTCAAGGGCTACAAGGCGCCGGAAATCCTCGGCCAGCACTTTTCGCGTTTCTATACGGACGAGGACCTGCAGGCCGGCCTGCCGGCGCGGGCGCTTGCCACGGCGGAGCACGAGGGCCGGTTCGAGAACGAAGGCTGGCGGCTGCGCAAGGACGGCACCCGCTTCTGGGCGCACGTCATCATCGATCCGATCCGCTCGCCCGAGGGCATGCTCCTGGGCTTCGCCAAGGTGACGCGCGATCTGACGGAGCGCAAGCGCGCCACCGAAGCGCTCAAGCAAAGCGAAGAGCAATTCAAGCGTCTCATCCAGGGCGTCACCGACTACGCCATCTACATGCTCGACCCCGACGGCCGGGTCAGCAATTGGAATTCCGGTGCGCAGCGGATCAAGGGCTACCTGCCCGAGGAAATCATCGGCGAGCACTTCTCCCGTTTCTACACACCGGAGGATCGCGAGAAGGGCGACCCCTGGAAGGGCCTGGCAACCGCAGCGCAGGAAGGCCGCTTCGAAAAGGAAGGCTGGCGCGTACGCAAGGATGGCGAACGCTTCTGGGCGCACGTGATCATCGACGCCATCCGCGACGATGACGGCGAGCTCGTCGGCTTCGCCAAGATCACCCGCGACATCACCGAGCGCAGGGACAACCAGCGCGCCCTCGAAGAGGCGCGCGAGGCGCTGTTCCAGGCGCAGAAGATGGAGGCCGTCGGGCGGCTGTCCGGCGGCGTGGCGCACGACTTCAACAACCTCTTGATGGCCGTCCTCGGCAGCCTCGAACTGCTGCGCAAGCGGTTGCCCGACGATCCGAAGATCACGCGGCTCCTCAACAATGCCATCCAGGGCGCCCAGCGCGGGACGGCGCTGACGCAGCGCATGTTGGTCTTCGCGCGCCGTCAGGAGCTCAACCTCGAGGCGGTGGACGTGCCGGTGGTGGTGCGCGGCATGCTCGATCTCCTGCAGCGCTCGCTCGGTCCCGGCGTCGCCATCGACACGCGGTTTGCGCCCGACCTCGGCCTGGTCCGTGCCGATTCCAATCAGCTCGAGCTGGCCTTGCTCAACCTTGCGGTGAACGCGCGCGACGCCATGCCGGACGGCGGCCTCCTGACCGTCGCGGCCCGAACCGAAGACGTGACGGCCGCCCGCCCTGGCATCTTGAAGCCGGGCCGCTACGTCTGTCTCTCGGTGACCGATACCGGCGAGGGCATGGACAAGGAGACGCTGTCGCGCGCCGTCGAGCCGTTCTTCACCACCAAGGGGCCGGGGAAGGGCACCGGCCTCGGCCTCGCCGTGGTGCACGGGCTCGCCGAGCAATCCGGAGGCGGGCTGGTGCTGAAAAGCGAGAGCAACAGGGGAACGACCGCCGAGATATGGTTGCCGCTGGCGTCGACCGCCGATCCGCCGCGGGAAGGCAAGCCGCAAGCCGCGGTCACCGAAGCCAATGTCCGCCCGCTCACTATCCTGGCGGTCGACGACGACCGGCTCGTCCTGATGAACACCGGCGAAATGCTTCGCGAAATCGGCCACACGGTGTTCGAGGCGACGTCCGGCAAGCAGGCGCTCGACATCGTCCGTAAAGAAAAAATCGATCTCGTCGTGACCGATCAGGCGATGCCGCACATGACCGGCGCGCAGCTCGCCGAGCTGATCCGGGCGGAGCGCCCGGACCTGCCCATCATCCTCACGTCCGGCTACGCCGAATTGCCGCCCGGAACCGAGGTGAACCTGCCCAAGCTCGACAAGCCGTTCCAGCTCGACGATCTCGCCCGCGCCGTCGCCCGGGCCATGCGCGACGGGCCGACCACCGCCGCGGTGCTGCAGTTCCGCGCCCGCTAGCGCGGCGAATTTTAGAATCGCGACACTAGAGCAACGGCGCCCGCGTGGCTCATCGCAGACAACCGTGCTAGCTGCGGCCGTGGAGGAACCATGGCCGAGACCGCAATCGAAATTCGTGTCGTGGGCGCCGGCGACACGATGCTGTTCGCGCGCATCGCCGACGATGTCTTCGACGCGCCCGTGCGGCCCGACCGGCTCGCCACCTACCTCGCGGCACCCGACCATCACCTGATCGTCGCCATCCACGACGGCACAATCGTCGGTCAGTTGGCGGCGGTCGTCCATCGGCATCCGGACTTGGCAGCCGAGCTCCATATCGACAACCTCGGTGTGGCGCCGCCGTTCCAGCGCCGCGGCTTGGCGCGCCGTATGCTCGAGACGATGTTCGCGCTCGGCAAGGAGCTCGGCTGCGAGAATGCCTGGGTCGGTACCGAGCACGATAACCTGCCGGCCCGGCGTCTCTACGAGCAGCGCGGCGCGTCGGGCGAGGACTTCGTCTGGTATCTGTACGAACTTTAGAGCAGATGCGCGCGCGGTGCATGCCCGGCTTTGATCGTGCCTCGGAGTGCGGCATGGTGGGCCGTTCGATCGCATGGAGTTTCACATGAGCACGCCGAAGCCGTTTGCCCTCAAGGTGCCCGATGCCGCCATCGCCGATCTGAAGGAACGGCTGGCGCGCACGCGCTGGCCGGACGAGCCGCCGCTGCCGCCATGGTCGACGGGCACGAGCCTCGCCTATATGCGCGACATCGTCGAACATTGGCGCACCACGTTCGACTGGCGGGCGTGGGAGGCCAAGCTCAATTCCTTCCCGCAATTCACGCTGCCGGTCGGCGGCATCGACCTGCATTTCATCCACGCCAAGAGCCGCCGGCCCAACGCCATGCCGCTCCTGATCTCGCACGGCTGGCCGGGCTCCATCGTCGAATTCCACAAGCTCATCCCGCTGCTCACCGAGCACTACACGGTGATCGCGCCGTCGCTGCCCGGCTACACGATGTCCTTCACGCCGGGCCAGGAGCGCTTCGGCATCGAGGCCATCGGCGATCTCTACGCCAAGCTGATGACCGAGCTCGGCTATGAGCGCTTCGGCATCCAGGGCGGCGACTGGGGCGCGTTCGTGGCCGCCGTGATGGGCAGCCGCTTTCCCGACCGCGTCATCGGCATCCACGTCAATCTGCTCACCGTCAGGCGCGACCCTGCCATCGTCACCGACCCGACCGCCGAAGAGAAAGCCTGGCTCGACGATCTCGCGGCCTTCCTGAAGGATGAGACCGGCTATCAAGCCATCCAGGGAACCAAGCCGCAGACGCTCGCCTTCGGGCTCAGTGATTCGCCCGCCGGTCTCGCGGCCTGGATTGTCGAGAAGTTTCATCGCTGGACGGACAATCGCGGCAATCTCGAGGAGGCGGTGAGCCGCGACGAGCTGCTCGCCAATATCAGCCTCTACTGGTTCACGGGCGCCATCGGCTCGTCGTTCTGGCCGTACTACGCGCGCCTGCACGGCCCGTGGCCGGTGAAGAGCGTCGACGTGCCCATGGGCTATGCGGAATTCCCACGGGAGATCGTCAGGCCGCCGCGCTCCATCGCCGAGAAGATGTACACCGACATCCGCCGCTGGACGAAGATGGACCGCGGCGGTCATTTCGCGGCGCTGGAGCAGCCGGACTTGTTGGCGCAGGAGATCGGCGCGTTCTTCGGCGAACTCAATGCCGGCGCCGCCACATCGAAGCGGAGCGCGTAGGCGCTAGCGCGAACGCGCCGCACTCCTGGCAAAGTCGAGGAGCGCGCGATGCGCCACCGCGGCCGCAAGACTTGGCTGTCGACGCGCCTCCGCCACCGCCTCGCCGCAGGCGCGGATGACGGCGACAAGCCGCCCCGACGTCCAGGCGCGCAACTGTCGCTTCACCGTCTCCTCGCGGCGGAAATTGACGCGCATCGATCTCAGCTGCTCCTCGATGCCGGTCCCGGTCTCGATGGCGAAGCGGGCGCGCAGCAGCATGAGCGCATGGCGTAGCGCCGCATTCATCAGCGTGCCGGGGTCGACCGCCTCGGCGCGCAGCCGCGCATAGGCGCGATCGAACCCGTCGAGGTCGCCCGCAAACGCCGCGTCCAGCGCCGCCTCGGACGTGAGCGCCGAGACGTTGCCGACGACCGCCTCCACGTCGTCGAGCGTGATGGTGTCGCGGCCTCGCGCATAGAGCGCGAGCTTGCCGACCTCGTTGCGGGTCGCAAGGCGATCGGCGCCGAGCAGCGAAAGCAGCGTCTCGCGTGTCTCGCGGTCGATCGAAAAGCCGTCCTTGGCCAGCATGTCGTTGACCAGAGCGGCGAGGGTCTTGCCTTCGTCGGCATAGCACGGCAGTGCGAGGGCGGCGGGCGACTTCTCGCACAGGGCGCGCAGCGGCGAGGTGCGGTTGAGGTCGCCGGCCTCGAGCACAATGAGCGCGTCGGCAGGGGGCGCGGCAAGGACGGGCGCCACCGCGGCGGCCAGACTCTTCGAGGTGGGCTTCACCCAGACGACCCGGCGGCCGCCGAACAGCCCGATCGTGTTGGCCTCGTCGACAAGGCGTTGCGGATCGGCGGCCACGTCGTCGCCCGCGAGCTTCACCATCTGGAAGGGATCGGCGGGATCGTCGACGGCCTTATCGGCGAGCGCCTTGGCGCGCTCGCTGACGAGGCCGCTGTCGGGACCGAACACCAGATAGACGACGGCGCGCGGATCGAGCTTGGCGATGCGGGCGTCGACGTCCGAGGCCTTGACGGCGACCATGCTGCCGCGTCAGGCGCGGTTGCGCAGGATCACCGCAAGCCGCGTCTGGATCTGCTCGGCGAGCGTCTTGGCAACGCGGATCTCGGCGTCCCGGCTGGCGCGCAGATTGGCGAAGCGCTGCGGGCCGCGATCGTAGCTCGCCGAGGCAATCGCGGTGCCCTCGGCGATCTCCGGTCCGCCGCCAAGCGGGATCAGCTTGAAGGTGGCGGTGCCGGTGAGGATGGCGGAGCTCGCCTGGCCGGTCTGCGTGTTGACGGCGGCGGCCGCCAGACTCTCGCTGACGACGAGATCGAGCTTGTAGCGCTTGCCGGGCGCCCGGCCGGAGCCGTCGAGATCGAACACCAGCTCGTTGCGCAGGTAGTGGGCGATGCGGTCCTGGCCCGGCTTTGCACCGACCGGTCCCACCTCGATGGCGGCGAGCACGTCCCTGACGGTGCCGCCGGTCGGCAGCGGCCCGTAGAGGGGCGTGAAGCAGCCGGCGAGAAGCAGCGATAGGGCTGACGCGACGACGATGGGGGACTTCGATACGCGCTCTCGACCCCACCCGTCGCGCCGCGAGAGCGGCGCGCCACCCTCCCCTTGAGGGGAGGGATCAAGTGCGGCGCTGGCCTTCTCAAACCACAACATTGACGATCCTCTGCGGCACAATGATCACCTTCTTGACCGGCCGTCCCTCAATGGCGCGCTGCACGGCTTCCAGCGCCAGCGCCGCCGTCTCGACGCTCGATGTGTCGGCGTCACGCGGCGCGGTGAGATGGGCGCGCAACTTGCCGTTCACCTGCACCGGCATGGTAACCTCGTCGTCGACGAGAAGCGAGCGGTCCGTCTCCGGCCAGGGCGCATCGGCCACCAGATCGGCGTGACCGAGGGCCCGCCAGCACTCTTCCGCCAAATGCGGCATGAAGGGGGCGACGGCCTGCACCAGGAAATGTGCCGCCTCCGACAGCGCAAAGCGCATGTCGGCCGACACCTCGCCGCCGTCGCGCGTGCCCGCCAGGGCGTCCTGCAGGGCGCTCGCTAGCTCGTAGGCCTGCGCCACGCAGACGTTGAAATGTATCCGTTCGATGCCGTTCTCGACGCCGGCCAGCGCCCGGTGCGCCACCTTGCGCAAGGCCAGCGAGGCGGCCGAGAGCGTCGTCGGAGCGGCGCCGTTGCCACCCGTGCCGAGGCTCGCCACCTCGTTGGTGAGCCGCCACACGCGCTGCATGAAACGCTGGGCGCCCTGCACGCCCTGCTCGGTCCAGTGCACATCGCGATCGGGCGGCGAGTTCCGACAGCATGAACCAGCGCGCCGTATCGGCCCCATAGGCGGCGATGATGTCATGCGGGTCGATGGTGTTGCGCTTCGACTTCGACATCTTCTCGATGGGGCCGATCTGCAACGGCACGCCGGTGGCGGCCACGAAGGCGCGACGGTCCTCGCCGCTGCCTTCGATCCTGACCTCGGCGGGCTCGACATAGGTGCCGTCCGGCGCGCGGTAGGTCTCGTGCACCACCATGCCCTGAGTGAAGAGGCCGGCGAAGGGCTCGGCCAGGTCGTTGGCGTGGCCGGTGGCCGACATGGCGCGCATGAAGAAGCGTGAATAGAGCAGGTGCAGAATGGCGTGCTCGATACCGCCGATATACTGGTCGACCGGCAGCCAGCGGCCGACCAGCGCGGGATCGGTGGGACGGTCGAACGTCGGATCGGTGAAGCGCGCGAAATACCAGGACGAATTCGACGAAGGTGTCCATGGTGTCGGTTTCGCGGCGCGCCGGCTTGTCGCAGCGCGGGCAATAGACGTGCTTCCAGGTGGCGTGGTGGTCGAGCGGATTGCCGGGCTTGTCGAACGACACGTCGTCCGGCAGCTCGACCGGCAGCTGCTCGACCGGCACCGGCACGACGCCGCAGCCCTCGCAGTGGATCACCGGAATGGGGCAGCCCCAATAGCGCTGGCGTGAGATGCCCCAGTCGCGCAGGCGGAAATTGACGCGGCGCTCGCCGACCGGACGCTTGCCCAAGGTGGCGCGCTCGAGGCGGCGCGCCACCTCCTGCTTGGCGGCCTCGACGCTCATGCCATCGAGGAAGCGCGAGTTGATCATGCGGCCGTCGCCGTCATAGGCGGTGTCGGTGACGGTGAAAGTCTTCGGATCGACGCCCGGGGGACAGACGACCGGTGTTGCGCCGAGCCCATAGGCGTTGACGAAATCGAGGTCGCGCTGGTCGTGCGCCGGGCAGCCGAAAATGGCGCCGGTGCCGTAGTCCATGACGATGAAGTTGGTGACGTAGACCGGCAGGGTCCAGCCGGCATCGAAGGGATGCACGGCGCGGATGCCGGTGTCGAAGCCCTTCTTGTCGGCCTTGTCGATGGCCTCCTGGGCGGTGCCGGTCTTCCTGCACTCGACGATGAAGCGAGCGAGCGCCGGATTCTTGGCCGCGGTGGCGGCCGCCAGGCGATGGTCCGGCGCAATGGCCATGAAGCGCGCCCCGAACAGCGTGTCGTGGCGCGTGGTGAAGACCTCGAGCTCGCTTTCGGCGTTGGGCACGGTCTTGGGATCGAGCGCGAAACGGATCATCAGGCCCTCGGAGCGGCCGATCCAGTTGCGCTGCATGATGCGCACCTTGTCGGGCCAGCGCTCGAGCTTGTCCAAGGCGTCGTGCAGATCCTGCGCGTAGTGGGTGATCGTGAAGAACCACTGCGTCAGCTCGCGCTGCTCGACAGGGGCGCCCGAGCGCCAGCCGCGGCCGTCGATGACCTGCTCGTTGGCGAGCACGGTCTGATCGACCGGATCCCAATTGACCTTGGCGGTCTTGCGGTCGACGAGGCCGGCGGCAAGGAAATCCAGGAACAGGCGCTGCTGGTGCTTGTAATAAGACGGATCGCAGGTGGCGAGCTCGCGATTCCAGTCGAGCGACAGGCCCATGGACTGGAGCTGCGCCTTCATGGCGGCGATGTTCTGGTACGTCCAGGATTTGGGATGCACGTGGCGCTCGATGGCGGCGCGCTCGGCCGGCAGCCCGAAGGCGTCCCAGCCCATCGGGTGGAGCACGTTGAAGCCCTTGGCGCGCTTGTAGCGGGCGACCACGTCGCCCATGGCGTAGTTGCGCACGTGCCCCATATGGATGCGGCCCGACGGATACGGGAACATCTCGAGCACGTAATAGGTGGGACGCGCGTCGTCGTTCCGCGTGTCGAACAGGCCACGCTCAGCCCAGGCCCGCTGCCAGCGGGGCTCGGCGTCCTTGGGGTTGTAGCGCTCCTGAATCATGGGGACGGAAGCTGGTTGACCACGTTTAAGGTTGGGTTTCAGGCTGACGACTGACCGGAAAAAACGGCCGGACTAGGCCATGATTGGCCATTGGGGTCAACGGAGATGGGTAAATCGAGGGGAAGCCAAATCCGCTGCATTTCCGCCGGGCGTCCTTCGAGGCCTCGCATGCTGACGCAAGCGAGGCGCCTCAGGATGAGGACATCGTGCGTGGCATCCTCGATCTCCTCATGCTGAGGTGCAAGCCGATTGCAGATCGGCGAGCCTCGAAGCATGCAAAGCGGTCGTCCCGGCCAGCAAGCCCGACTCAAGCAGCGAGCTGGCGCAGCACGTAGTGAAGGATGCCGCCGTTGCGGAAATATTCGAGCTCGTCGACGGTGTCGATGCGGCAGACGAGCGGCACCTGACGCACGGCGCCGTCGGCATAGCGGACCTCGGCGATCAGCGTCTGGCGCGGATAGAGGCCCTCGGCCAGGCCCCGGATGGTCACCCGCTCGTCACCCTTGAGCCCGAGCTCCTGCCACGACATGCCGTCCTCGAACACCGCCGGCAGCACGCCCATGCCGACGAGATTGGAGCGATGGATGCGCTCGAACGACTGGGCGATGACGGCGCGGACGCCGAGCAGGTTCGTGCCTTTGGCGGCCCAGTCGCGCGACGAGCCGGTGCCGTATTCCTTGCCGGCGAACACGACCAGCGGCACGCCGAGCTCCTTGTAGCGCATGGCGGCGTCGTAGATGGGCATCTGCTCGCGCGACGGATAGTGGATGGTGACGCCGCCCTCGACGCCCGGCACCATCTGGTTCTTGATGCGGATGTTGGCGAAGGTGCCGCGCATCATCACCTGGTGATTGCCGCGCCGCGTGCCGTACTGGTTGAAGTCCTCGATGTTGACGCCCTGCTCGAGAAGGTACTTGCCGGCCGGGCTCGTGGCGCGGATCGAGCCGGCCGGCGAGATATGGTCGGTGGTGATGCTGTCGAGGAAGAGGCCGAGGATGCGCGCGCCGATCACGTCGGTGATCGGCTTCGGGCGCTTCGACATGCCTTCGAAATAGGGCGGGTTCTGCACGTAGGTGGACTTCTTGTCCCAGCCATAGGTGAGGCCGCCCGTCACCTTGATGGTCTTCCAGTTCCTGTCGCCGGTGAACACGTCGGCGTACTTGGTCTTGAACAGGTTCTTGGAGATGTTCTTGTCGATGAACTTCTGCACCTCCTTGGACGACGGCCATACGTCGCGCAGATAGACGGGCTTGCCGTCCTTGCCGGAGCCGAGCGGCTCCGTCGCGAGGTCGATGTTGAGCGAGCCGGCCAGCGCATAGGCGACGACGAGGGGCGGCGAGGCCAGATAGTTGGCGCGCACGTCGGCGTTGACGCGGCCCTCGAAGTTGCGGTTTCCCGAGAGCACGGCGGCCGCCACGATGTCGTTGTCGTTGATGGCCTTGGAAATCTCCGGCGACAGCGGGCCGGAATTGCCGATGCAGGTGGTGCAGCCGTAGCCCACCAGATTGAAGCCGAGCTTGTCGAGATCCTTCTGCAGGCCGGACTTCTCCAGATACTCGCCCACCACCTGCGAGCCCGGCGCCAGCGAGGTCTTCACCCACGGCTTGACCGCGAGCCCCTTGGCCCAGGCGTTGCGCGCCAGGATGCCGGCGCCGATCATGACGCTCGGATTCGACGTGTTGGTGCACGACGTGATGGCGGCGATGACCACGTCGCCGTGGCCGAGATCGAAGTTCTTGCCCTCGATGCGGAAGCGCTTCGAGGTGTCGAGCGCCTTCTTGAACTCGGTCTCCATGGCGGCCGCGAAGCCCGCCTTGGCGTCACTCAGCAGCACGCGGTCCTGCGGCCGTTTCGGGCCGGCGAGCGACGGCTCGACCGACGCGAGGTCGAGCGACAGCGTGTCGGAGAAGACGGGGTCCGGCGTCTTCGAGGTGCGGAACAGGCCCTGGGCCTTGGCATAGGCGGCCACCAGCGAGACGCGGCCGGGCTTGCGGCTCGTCTTGGTCAGATACGCGATGGTGGCGTCGTCGATGGGGAAGAAGCCGCAAGTGGCGCCGTATTCCGGCGCCATGTTGGAGATGGTGGCGCGGTCCTCGATGGTCATGGTGTCGAGGCCGGGGCCGAAGAACTCCACGAACTTGCCGACCACGCCCTTCTTGCGCAGCATCTGGGTGACGGTGAGCACCAGATCGGTGGCGGTGACGCCTTCCTTGAGCTTGCCGGTGAGCTTGAAGCCGATCACTTCGGGCAGCAGCATCGACTGCGGCTGGCCGAGCATGGCCGCCTCCGCCTCGATGCCGCCGACGCCCCAGCCGAGCGCCGAGAGGCCGTTGACCATGGTGGTGTGGCTGTCGGTGCCGACCAGCGTGTCCGGATACGCGACATCGACGGGCTTCGACTTCTTGGTCTTGGGATCGGTCACCGTCTCGGTGCCGGTCCACACCGTCTGCGTGAGATATTCGAGATTGACCTGGTGGCAGATGCCGGTGCCCGGCGGCACGACCGCGAAATTGTTGAAGGCCTTCTGGCCCCAACGCAGGAACACGTAGCGCTCGCCGTTGCGCTCATATTCCCTGACCACGTTCTGCTTGAAAGCCTTGGGGGTGCCGAACTCGTCGACGATCACCGAATGGTCGATGACGAGGTCGACGGGAACCAGCGGATTGATCTTTTTCGGGTCGCCGCCGAGCGCCACCATGGCGTCGCGCATGGCCGCCAGGTCGACGACGGCCGGCACGCCGGTGAAATCCTGCATCAGCACGCGGGCGGGCCGGAAGGCGATCTCGCGCTCCTCGGCGCCCTTGTCCTTGAGCCAATGGGCGACGGCGCGGATATCGTCCTTCTTGACCGAGCGGCCGTCCTCGTGACGCAGCAGATTCTCCAATAAGACCTTCATGCTGAAGGGCAATTTGGAGATGCCGGCGAGCCCGTTCTTCTCCGCGTTCTTGAGCGAGTAATAGGCGTAAGTCTTGCCGCCCGCGGTGAGCGACTTGCGGGACTTGAAGCTGTCGAGAGAGGTCATGGACACATCCTTGGACGTGAGTGCGGGGAACGTCAGCAATGGCCAAAATGCGCCGGGGCGCGCGCCGCCCCGGGTGTGCCCAGGTCCCCGCGCGTCACGCGCGCGGCGCAGCCGCCCCGCTTATAGATAAATTCGCATGAGGCCGCTACACGGATGACGCCGGATTCGCCACCGAACAGGTCGCCCTTGAAGCTCATCGCCGACAGTCTGAGCGTGAGGCGCGGCGAGCGGGTCATCTTCGCCAGGCTCAGCTTCGGGCTCGCGGCCGGCGAGGCCCTGGTGGTGAGAGGCCGCAACGGCGCCGGCAAATCGAGCCTGCTCGCCGTCCTGTCGGGCCTGCTCACCCCGGAAGCCGGCCGCGTCGGCCTCGACGGCGAGCCGGATGCCGTGCCGGCCGAGGCCATGAACCTCGTCGGCCACCGCGACGGCCTGAAGGCCGCGCTGACGGCTGAGGAGAACCTTGCCTTCGCGCAGGCCGTGCTCGGGCTTCCCGGGCTCGGGCCTGCGGCGGCGCTCGCGGCGCTCGGCATCGGGGCCCTTGCGGCGCTTCCCGTGGCCTATCTGTCGGCCGGCCAGCGCCGCCGCGTCGGCCTCGCCCGGCTTCTCGTCTCGGCCCGGCCGATCTGGCTGCTCGACGAGCCGACCGCCGCCCTCGACACCGCCGCGCAGGAGAATCTCGGGGCGCTGATGGCTGCGCACCGGGCCTCGGGCGGCCTCATCGTGGCGACGACCCACGGCCCCCTGCCCTTGCCGGGCGCGCGAGAGCTGACGCTCGGCGGCGCGGTGGCGGAGCCCCGCCCATGAGCCGCGCGCTCCTCGCCATCCTCGCCCGCGACGTAAGACTGGCGACACGCATCGGCGGCGGCGCCGCCTTCGGGCTCATCTTCTTCCTCGCCGTCGTGACGCTCGTGCCGTTCGCGCTTGGCCCCGACCTCAACCTGCTGGCCCGCATCGGGCCGGCCATTCTGTGGCTCGCCGCCGTCCTCGCCACGCTGGTCGGCCTCGACCGGCTGTTCCAAGCCGACGAGGAGGACGGCTCCCTCGACCTCCTGCGCATGGCGGCGGCGCCGCTCGAGCTCGTCGTGCTGATGAAGGTGGTGGCCCATTGGCTCACCACCGGCCTGCCGCTTGTCGTCGCCGCGCCGCTGTTCGGCCTGATGCTGGCCCAGAGCCCCGAAGCGCTCACGGCCGTGACCGCCACCTTGCTGGTCGGCACGCCGGCGCTGACCTTCATCGGTGCCGTCGGGGCAGCGCTCACCGCGAGCATCCGGCGCGGCGGCGTGCTGCTGTCGGTGATCGTCATGCCGCTCATGGTGCCGACCTTGATCTTCGGGGTCTCGGCCTCCAACGCGGCGCTCGAAGCGACGACGCCGTTCTACGCGCCGTTCCTCATCCTCGTGGCGCTGACGCTCATATCGATGGTGGTCGGCACGATCGGCGCGGCGGCGGCGCTGCGCGGCGGGGCGTGACCCCCCGCCGTCATGCGCGGGCTTGTCCCGCGCATCCACGCCTTCACAGTTGCAGCGCATGAGGCGTGGATGGCCGCGACAAGCGCGGCCATGACGTTGTGCCTACAGCGCCTCGCCGCGCATGAGCCGCGGCACCTCGCCCGTGAGCCCCGCTGCCTCGCGCACGAACAGCTCCTTGAGGCGCGGCAGGCGCTCGACCACCCCCATGCCAAGGTCGCGCGCCAGACGGCTCGGCAAACCCTCGGTGGAGAACAGGCGGTTCAAGCCGTCGGTCGCCGCCCCCATGGTGAGCGTGTCGACGCGCCGGGCCCGCGCATAGCGCTCGAGCACCGCCGGATCGCCCGCGTCGAGGCCGAGCCGCATGGTGTCGGCGATGGCGTCGGCGAGGGCCGCCACGTCTCGAAGCCCGAGATTGAGGCCCTGGCCGGCCAGGGGGTGGATGACATGCGCGGCCTCACCGACCAGCGCCAGGCGCTCGCCGACGAAACGGCGCGCCACCCCGAAGGTGATCGGATAGGCCCGCACCGGCGTCTCCAGCGCAAGCCGGCCGAGCTGCGGGCCGAAGCGCAGCTCGATCTCCTCGACCATCTCGGGTCCGGACCGGCCAGCGAGCCCCGCGGCCATGTCTTGGCGCTCGCTCCACACGATGGAGGAGCGCCGCCCGATGAGCGGCAGCATGGCGAAGGGTCCCGAAGGCAGGAAATGCTCGAAGGCGCAACCGCCATGGTGGCGCTCGTGCGACACGGTAGCGACGAGGCCGGTCTGCTGGTAGCCCCAGCCGATCCATTGGATGCCGGCCAGCTCGCGCAGGCGCGAGCGGGCGCCATCGGCGCCGACGATGAGCGCGGCGTCGCGGTGGGTGCCGTCGTCGAGATGCGCGGTCACGCCATGCCGTGTCGTCTCAAAGCGCGTGACGGCGCGGGCGAGGAGGGCGACGCCGGCCGACGCGCAGGCGTCGCGCAGGGCGCCGATCAGCGGCTCGTTTTCCACCATGTGGGCGAAGGGCTCGCCCGGCTCCACCTCGCCCCCGAACGTCAGAAAGGTTGGCCGCACCGGGTCGCCAAGCTCGCTGTCGGTGATCGCCATCTTGAGCACGGGCTGCGCGGCCGCTTCCGGCCAGACCCCGAGGGTCACGAGCATGCGCCGCCCGCCCGCCGCGACGGCGGAGGCGCGCAGGTCGGTGGCCGGACGCGCCAGGCCCGGATCGCAGACCGTGACGGGGGCGCCGAGGCCGCGCCGCAGGGCCAGCCCCAGGGTCAGCCCGACAATGCCGCCGCCGGCGATCAGGATGGTCATGGCCGATCATCGGCCGGCGCAGGGGCTCGCCGCAAGGATGCCGCTGTCGCAGGCTAAGGCGATGATCGCCTTAGGGTTATGCTGGGCGGCAGCGCTATGTCGGAACGCTGTTCACGGCGCCAACGCGTGTGGGCGCTATGGCTGAACGCCGTTCAGGTTAAGCTCTGCGGCGGGAATGGTGTTGCGCCTTCCCAGACGGCGCGCGATGCCATCCAGCGCGACGGCCTGGCGGAGACGAGCGTCTCCGACAGCCAGCGCGGCTTCGGCGGGCGGCAAGAAACGCCGCCCCTCCAACGACGCCGAGAAGGCAATGTCCGAGCGCCCAACAGCGTCTCGTCGTCGTGGCCTACGACGTGACAATGCTCGCGATCGTTCGCTAAGGGCCGGGCGACCCGCTGGGGACTTCCGGCACTTGCCCATTGCATCGCCATCCTGCCCACGATAGCAGCAAAGCGGTTGCCTCGGTCGTGGGCAGGCTTTGGCTGTTTTGCGCATGATCCAGCCCGAAAACCGCGCACGCTTTCGGGATCATGCGCCAGGGGGACA
This sequence comes from uncultured Alphaproteobacteria bacterium, assembly GCA_963812775.1. GTDB lineage: Bacteria > Pseudomonadota > Alphaproteobacteria > Rhizobiales > Beijerinckiaceae > CAWEWH01. The sequence goes on along the minus strand of CAWEWH010000005.1, from coordinate 499,720 downwards.
TGATGATCGGCCACATTAGGCGCACTGCGCTTGCTGCCTTGACCCTGCCGGCGCTCGTCGCCGCAACGCCCGCCTCGGCCCAGGCCGCGGCTGCGCCGAAGATCGACGGCGCCGACACGGCCTTCATGCTGGCCTGCACCGGGCTCGTCCTGTTGATGACGCTGCCCGGCCTGGCCCTCTTCTACGCAGGGCTGGTGCGCAAGAAGAACGTGCTGGCCACCATGGCGCAGAGCGCCGGTGCGGTCGCGGTCGTGTCGCTCTTGTGGTTCGCGCTCGCCTACAGCCTCGCCTTCTCGGGCGACGGCGCCTATCTCGGCAATCTCGCCCGCGTCTTCCTGCGCGATGTCGGCATGGACACGACGAGTTCGCTCGCCAAGACCATCCCCGAAACATTGTTCATGACCTACCAGATGACCTTCGCGATCATCACCTGCGCGCTGGTGGCCGGCTCGGTCGCCGACCGTATGCGCTTCTCGGCCTTCATGCTGTTCTGCGGGCTGTGGCTGCTCGTCGTCTATGTGCCGAGCGCCCACTGGGTGTGGGGCGGCGGCTTCCTGTCGACCATGGGGCTGCTCGATTTCGCCGGCGGCACGGTGGTGCATATCAATGCCGGCGTCGCCGGCCTCGTGGCCGCCCTCGTGCTCGGTGCCCGCCTCGGCTACGGCAAGGAGAACCTGGCGCCTTACGACCTGTCGCTCGCCGTGGTCGGCACCGGCCTCCTGTGGGTCGGCTGGTTCGGCTTCAACGGCGGCTCGGCGCTCGCCTCCGGCAGCCGCGCCGCCACCGCCATCCTGGTCACGCATCTGGCCGCCTGCGCCGGCGCGCTGACCTGGGCGGCGTGCGAATGGGCGGGGCGCGGCAAGCCGTCGGTGCTCGGCGCCATCTCGGGTGCCGTCGCGGGGCTCGGCACCATCACGCCCGCCTCCGGCTACATCCTGCCGTGGCACGGCGCCGTCATCGGCGTGGCGGCCGGCGTCATCTGCTTCTGGGCCTGCGGCTGGCTGAAGCAGAAGCTCGGTTACGACGACAGCCTCGACGTGTTCGGCATCCACGGGGTGGGCGGCGCGCTCGGCACAGTGCTGGCCGGCGTCTTTGCCACCGGCGCCGTGTCGGTGGCGGCCGACGGCACCGGCGCGCTCACCGGCCTCATCGACGGCAATCCCCGCCAGGTGCTGACCCAGCTCATCGGCGTCGGCGTCACCGTCGCGTGGTGCGCGGTGGGCACGCTCATCGTGCTCTACGCGGTGCGCATCTTCGTGCCGCTGCGCGTCAGCGTCGACGAGGAGCGCGACGGCCTCGATCTCGCGCTGCACGGCGAATCGATCCGCGAGCGCTGAGGCGCCGACGACAGAGGACAGACGGCGGACGACGGATTTGCTATCTGTCGTCCGCCTTCAGTCGTCTGGATCCATGTCCGCCGTCGCCAGCCTTCTCGAAATCCTCGATCTCGAGACTCTCGAGGTGAACCTGTTCCGCGGCCGCTCGCCGCAGGACCGCTGGCAGCGCGTGTTCGGTGGCCAGGTGATCGGCCAGGCGCTGGTGGCCGCGTTGCGCACGGTCGAGGACCGCCCGGCGCACTCGCTGCACTGCTATTTCTTGCTCGGCGGCGACCCGAAAGTGCCGATCATCTACGAGGTCGACCGCATCCGCGACGGCCGCAGCTTCACGACGCGGCGCGTCGTCGCCATCCAGCACGGGCACGCCATCTTCTCGATGTCGGTCTCCTTCCACACGCCGGAGCCCGGTTTCAGCCATGCCGTCAAGATGCCCGAGGTGCCGCCCCCCGAGGAATTGCCGGACGAGCGCACCCTGGCCATGAATCTCGACGAGATGCCGGACTTCATGCGCAGCTATTTCCAAAGCGAGCAGACCATCGAGCGCCGGCCGGTCGAGCACGAGGAACGCTACATCCGCCGCCCGGTGACCGACGGCCCCGAGCCGGTGGTCAATCTGTGGATGCGCGCCGCCAAGAAGCTGCCCGAGGATCTGGCCATCCATCAATGCGTCCTGGCCTACGCGTCCGACATGTCGCTCCTCGACGTGGCCCTGGTGCGGCACGGCCGCCACGCCTTCGAGCGTACCATCCAGTCGGCGAGCCTCGACCACGCCATGTGGTTCCATGCGCCGTTCCGCGCCGACGACTGGCTGCTCTATGTGCAAGAGAGTCCGTGGGCGGGCGGGGCGCGCGGCTTTTCGCTCGGCCACATCTTTGCGCGTGACGGCCGCCTCGTCGCGTCGGTGGCCCAAGAGGGCATGATCCGTCCGCGGCCGGATCTGGCGTGAGCCGACGACAGACGACGGAGAACGACAGAATATCGTCATCCGTCCTCCGTCGTCTGTTTTCTGTCGTCTGAATATGCACCTGCCCACGTTTTGAGCAGTCGCGCACGGCGGATGCGGCCAAAAGGCCACATCGCGGCGCATTCGTCCCCACCGCGCTCCCGTTCACGCATTTGGCACGAGCCTTGATTTGTCGTCTGCGGCGCGCGCGGCCGGCGGGCCGCCGCGGCCGCCGAATCCGGCGAGGGCCGGCGGCACAGGTGTTCGAGGAACGGGTCAAGCGGGGTGAAGAGATGAAAATCGTCATGGCTATCATCAAGCCGTTCAAGCTCGAGGAGGTGCGCGACGCGCTCACCGCCGTGGGCGTGCACGGCCTGACCGTGACCGAGGTCAAGGGTTACGGACGACAGAAGGGGCACACGGAAATCTATCGCGGCGCCGAATACGCCGTCAGCTTTCTGCCCAAGATCAAGATCGAGGTGGCGGTGCCCACCGAGCTCGTCGGCAAGGTCATCGAGGCCATCGCGGGCGCCGCCCGCACCGGCCAGATCGGCGACGGCAAGATCTTCGTCTCGTCCATCGAGAAAGCCGTCCGCATCCGCACCGGCGAGACCGATGCGGAAGCCCTCTGATCACGCTCACCAAACGTCAACAGGAGTTCACGCGATGATGCCAATGCGCAAATGGGGGGCGGGCCTGACGGGGCTTGCGCTATCTCTCACACTCACGACGCCGGTCCTGGCCCAGGCAGCCGCCGCGCCGGTGCCCAACAAGGGCGATACGGCCTGGATGCTGATTTCCACGGCGCTGGTGCTGATGATGTCGATCCCGGGCCTCGCGCTCTTCTATGCGGGCCTGGTGCGCACCAAGAACGCGCTGTCGATCCTCACGCAGGTCATGGCCATCGTCTGCATGGTGGCCATCGTGTGGGTGATCTACGGATATTCCCTCGCCTTCAGCAACGGCGGGGCGCTGAACGACTTCGTCGGCGGCCTCTCGAAGGCCTTTCTGATGGGCGTCAACGTCAACGCAACCGCCGCCACCTTCTCCAACGGCGTGGTCATTCCCGAGCTCGCCTACATGGCGTTCCAGGCGACCTTCGCGTGCATCACGCCGGCGCTCATCGTCGGCGCCTTCGCGGAGCGCATGAAGTTCTCGGCGCTCATGCTGTTCATCCTCCTGTGGGTGACCATCGTCTATTTCCCGATCGCCCACATGGTCTGGTACTGGGCCGGTCCTGACGCCATGGCGGCGGGCGCCAAGGGCGGCGCCGCCAAGCTTGCCGAGGCCACGGCCGATGCCGGCCTCGTCTACAAGTGGGGCGCTCTCGACTTCGCCGGCGGCACCGTCGTGCACATCAACGCCGGCATCGCCGGGCTGGTCGGCTGCCTGCTCATCGGCAAGCGCATCGGCTACGGCCGCGAACTGATGGCGCCGCACTCGCTGACCATGACCATGATCGGCGCCTCGCTGCTGTGGGTCGGCTGGTTCGGCTTCAATGCCGGCTCCAACCTCGAGGCCAACGGCACCACCGCGCTCGCCTTCGTCAACACGTTCGTGGCGACGGCGGCGGCGGCGCTGTCATGGCTGTTCGTCGAGTGGGCCGCCAAGGGCAAGCCATCGCTGCTCGGCATGGCGTCGGGCGCCGTGGCCGGGCTCGTGGCGGTGACGCCGGCCTCCGGCTATGCCGGGCCGATGGGCGCCATCGTGCTCGGCCTCGTGGCCGGGGCGATGTGCTTCATCTTCTGCACGACGGTGAAGAACTCGTTCGGCTACGACGACAGCCTCGACGTGTTCGGGGTCCACTGCATCGGCGGCATCATCGGCGCGCTCGGCACCGGCATCCTGGTGGCGCCGTATCTCGGCGGCGTCGGGCTGACCGACTACACGACAAAGCCCGGCGAGGCGGTGGCAGGCGCCTACGTGATGGCCGACCAGGTCATCATCCAGCTCAAGGCGATCGGGCTCACCCTGCTGTGGTCAGGCATCGGCTCGGCCATCCTCTACAAGGTGGTCGACCTGATCATCGGGCTGCGCGTCACGCAGGAAGAAGAGCGCGAGGGCCTCGACGTCGTCGATCACGGCGAGCGGGCCTACAATTACTGAGGACGGAGGACAGACGGCGGGCGACGGATCACGTCCGTCCCTGTCGTCCGATGTCCGTCGTCCGACCGGCCGGGCCTGCCGCCTGGCCGTGACGCGAAAGCCCCGGCTTCCTCCCGCCGGGGCTTTTTTTCATGGCGGTTTTCATGGCGATTTTCATGGCGGTGACGCAGGAGGGAGGGACCGATCGGTCTTCTCGCTTCCGTCCGTCGTCTCGGTCGTTGGATTAGCTTAACGCCCCGCCTCGTCGCCTTCCTGGCGCCGCTCGGCACCGCGAAGAGGGACTACCGTTGACCGCCCGGGCGACTGAACCATCGCCCGTTCCTGCTGCTGCGCCAACTCGAGCCACGTCTGAGCCAATTCCAGGAACGCCAGCCGCTCCCGGTCGCTGGAACAATTCTGGGCCATCTTCACGCACTCGGCAGCATGTTCACGCAACTCCGCCACGACCATTTTCACATCCTCCGTGCCCGTTACGGCAAACGCGCGAGAAAGAGATGGTTCCAGGCGGCTCTCAACTTTTTTTGCAGTGCGGCAGCGGCGCCGCATCGCCAGTACCCGGATGCGGCCGGCCTCCAGGACGGTCCTCGGCGCCGCCGATCCTGGCCGCGGGCGAAACTCTTGCGGTTATGGAAATCAATTTTATTCCAATAGCTTAGGTCGATTCTCCCGCCCGACCGGAGGGGTGGCCGATGCAGGGTTAAACGGCCCTTAACCGCATGCTCGATATCGTCGCGAACCAGGCCCTCAAGACCCGCCGGGACCCATGCGAGCCACACGCCGCGTTACCTCGACTGCCGACGACATTTCCCATGCGCTCAAGGAATTCTTTGCGCGCCGCGCCGTCGAGCTTGTCGGGCTGGGGCTTATCGCGCTGACCGGCGCGCTGGCGCTGGCGCTCATGACCTGGTCGGTGGACGATCCGAGCCTCACGCACGCCAAGGCGGGCCGCACCGCCAACTGGCTCGGCACGCCGGGCGCCATCACGGCCGATCTCGCCATGCAGATTTTCGGCGTCGCGGCCATCGCCTGGCTGGTGCCGCCTGCCCTGTGGGGCTGGCGGCTCGTCACCGGCCGGCGTCTGCCGCGGCTCGGTTGGCGCATCCTGCTGTGGATCGCCGGGGCGCTGGGCACGGCCGCCGTGGCGAGCGCCCTGCCGGCCGCCGGCCGCTGGCCGCTGCCGACCGGGCTGGGGGGTGTCGCGGGCGACGCGATCCTCGGGGCCAGCCGATTTATCTTCATCCTGTTCGGCGCCGCCTCCACGGCGCTGGCCGGCCTGCTCAATGCCGGCATCGCCATTCTCGCTTTGTCGGCCGCCTCCGGCTTCGGCTTCATCGAGGACGCAGCGACAAAAGAGGACGACCGCAAGAGCAGCAGCGAGAGCTATGACGAAGCGGCCGATGAGCCCGGCTGGGGCATCGTGTCGGTGGGGGCCGTCGTGCACGCCGCCATGACCATGAAGGCCGCCATCGTGCGCGTTCTCTCCAGGCGCGGCCGGTTCGGAACGGCCGATTCGACCGACGAGGATGTCGAGACCGCGCCGTCGGGGCGCGAGCGGCGCGAGCCGGTCTTTGCCGAGGGGCCCGATCTCGCCGCCTCACGGGTGGCGGCGCCGCCCGCCGCGCCAAAGCCCGGTCGGCGCCTCGCCAAGGAGGCGCAGCCCACCTTCCTCGACAGCGACGATTATGAGCTGCCGGCGCTCAGCTTCCTGACCGAGCCCAAGAAGGCGCCGGCCACCCAGGTGTCGGCCGAGGCGCTCGAGGAAAACGCCAAGCTGCTGGAAAGCGTGCTCGAGGATTTCGGCGTGCGCGGCGAGATCATCAACGTCCGCCCCGGCCCGGTCGTCACCCTCTACGAGCTCGAGCCGGCGCCGGGCACCAAGTCGTCGCGCGTCATCGCGCTTGCCGACGACATCGCCCGCTCCATGAGCGCGGTCTCGGCCCGCGTCGCGGTGGTGCCCGGCCGCAACGCCATCGGCATCGAGCTGCCGAACCAGCGCCGCGAGACCGTCTACCTGCGCGACCTGCTGGCCACGCCAGGATTTCGAAAGCGCGAAATTCCGCCTGACGCTCTGCCTCGGCAAGACCATCGGCGGCGAGCCCGTAATCGCCGACCTCGCCCGCATGCCCCACCTGCTGATCGCCGGCACCACCGGCTCGGGCAAGTCGGTGGCCATCAACACCATGATCCTGTCGATCCTCTACCGGCTGACGCCCGAGCAGTGCCGGCTGATCATGGTCGACCCGAAGATGCTGGAGCTCTCCGTCTACGACGGCATCCCGCACCTGCTCGCGCCGGTCGTCACCGACCCCAAGAAGGCCATCGTCGCGCTGAAATGGGCGGTGCGCGAGATGGAGGACCGCTACAAGAAGATGTCGAAGATCGGCGTGCGCAACATCGACGGCTACAACGAGCGCATCGCCGAGGCCTGAAGCGAAGGGCGAGGTCATCGACCCGGACCGTGCAGACCGGCTTCGACAGGGCGACCGGCCAGGCCATCTACGAGGAAGAGGTCATGGACCTCGAGCCGCTGCCCTACCTCGTCGTGATCATCGACGAGGTGGCCGACCTGATGATGGTGGCCGGCAAGGACATCGAGGGCGCCATCCAGCGCCTCGCCCAGATGGCGCGCGCCGCCGGCATCCACCTGATCATGGCCACCCAGCGCCCGTCGGTCGACGTCATCACCGGCACCATCAAGGCCAACTTCCCGACCCGGATCTCCTTCCAGGTCACCTCCAAGATCGACAGCCGCACCATCCTGGGCGAGCAGGGCGCCGAGCAGCTGCTCGGCCAGGGCGACATGCTGTACATGGCCGGCGGCGGCCGCATCACCCGCGTGCACGGCCCCTTCGTGTCCGACGACGAGGTCGAGAAGGTGGTGGCGCATCTGCAAGGCGCAGGGCACCCCGAATATCTCGAGGCCGTCACCGCCGGCGACGCCGAGGAGAGCCAGGAGGGCGAAGACGGCGGCCTGGTCTTCGACCAGGGCGATGGGGCGCGGCGGCGACGACCTCTACGACGCAGGCGGTGGCCGTGGTCCCGCGCGACAAGAAGGCCTCCACCACCTACATCCAGCGCCGCCTGCAGATCGGCTACAACCGCGCCGCCTCGCTCATGGAGCGCATGGAGAACGAGGGCATCGTCGGCGCCGCCAACCACGCCGGCAAGCGCGAGATCCTGGTCGAAGGCGCCGCCCAGGGGGCCGACGACGACGATTGAGCCTATTTGACGCAAGCCCGGCCCGGCCGGGCCGCGCTTTCGCCATACAGGATGACTAACTCCCCGGGGGAGAAGCGGCCGCGAAGCAGCGTGAGGGGCGCGCAGAGGACATGAATGCGCTACACTGAAGCCATGGCGCAGCGCTCAATCGCTTTCGCTCGTGTTGCTGCCGTCGCCGCCCTCCTGGCGGCGCCGAGCGTCGCCATGGCGCAGTCCGATCCAGTCGGCGGCTTCTTCAACAACCTTCTCAGCGGCACCAATCCGTTCAGCAGCAAGCCGGCCGAAAAGAAAGCGCCGCCACCGCCCCGCGAGGTGCCGCCCGGCCAGGCCGGCAAGGCCGCCAACGATGCCGCCAACAATCCCGTTAAACCGCAGGAGCCGCGCGGTGACGGCAACGCCCAAGGAGCCAATCAGGCGGGTCGCGCCGGCAATGCGCCGGCCCGCGATCTTGCGGCCGTGCCGTCGGACCGGGAGGTGCCGGCGGCGTTGCCGAGCGCCGAGCGCGGCGCGCCATTGCCACCGCGCCGGCCGGCCGGCCTCGGGGACAGCGCCGCGACCGCGGCGCTCGGCTTTGCGGCCCAGCCGCAAGCGGTGCGCAACGCCGTCGAGCAACAGCCGGCCGTCATCCCGACGGGCCCGCAGGCGGGGCTGGCGCGCGTCAACGCCTTCCTCAATTCCTTCGAGCGCATCACCGGCACGTTCGTGCAGCTCAATCCCGACGGCCAGCGGGTTGGCGGCGCGCTGCTGCTGCAGCGGCCCGGACAGCTGCACTTCAAGTACGATCCGCCCTCGACGCTGGAAGTCATCGCCGACGGCCGCTCGGTGGCGGTGCGCGAGGGGCGCTACCCGCAGCAGGTCTATTCGATGAGCGAGACGCCGCTCAAGTTCCTGCTCAAGGAGCGCGTCGATCTCGCGGCCGACATGCGGGTCGTCAACGTCAAGACCGAGCCCGACGGGCTCATCCATGTCAGCCTCGAGGACACCGGCACCATCGGGGGCACGTCGAAAATCACGCTGACCTTCGACGCCAAGGCCAATGTGCTGAAGCGCTGGGATGTCGTCGACCCGCAGGGCTACCGGACGTCGGTGGCGCTCAACGATCTCACCGTGACAAAGCGGGCCGGCTTGAACTAGACCTGTCGCGTGCGTCTCACCGTCACCAGCTGGAACATCAACTCGGTGCGCATCAGGCTGCGCCTCGTTGCCCGTCACCTGAAGACGGCGGCGCCCGACGTGCTCTGCCTGCAGGAGACCAAGTGCCCTGACGACCGTTTTCCGTTCAAGGCTTTCCACAAGCTCGGCTACCCGCACATCGCCATTGCCGGCCAGAAGGGCTATCACGGCGTCGCCATCATCTCGCGTCTGCCTTTCGCCGAGACGCAGACCAAGAGCTTCTGCGACAAGCAGGACTGCCGCCACGTGGCGGTGCGCCTCGGCAAGGATGCCAAGGAAGCCGCCGACATCACGCTGCACAATTTCTATGTGCCGGCGGGCGGCGACATTCCCGATCCCGACCTCAATCCGAAATTCGCCCACAAGCTCGCCTTCCTCGACGAGCTCACCCGCTGGGGCACCGACGAGCGGCCGGCGGCGCAGCCCGCCATCCTGGTGGGCGATCTCAACGTGGCGCCCTACGAGACCGACGTGTGGAGCTCAAAGCAGCTGTCGCGCGTCGTCAGCCACACGCCGATCGAGCGCGAGCGGCTGGAGCGCTTCCGCGGCGAGGCCGACTTCGTCGACGCGGTCAGAGCCCTGAAGCCGGAGCCCGAACGCGTCTATACGTGGTGGAGCTACCGCTCGCCCGACTGGGAGACGGCCAACAAGGGCCGGCGCCTCGATCATGTCTGGCTGTCGCCATCGCTCAAGCCCAATCTGGCGGGCGCGACAATCGACAAATCGGCGCGCGGCTGGCGGCGGCCCTCCGACCACGTGCCGGTGACGGTGACGCTCGATCTGTGAGCGTCATGGCCGCGCTTGTCGCGGCCTCACTGCCGATCGATGGCCATCAGGGCGACACGGACGCGGCTGAGCTCGCCGGTCACATCGCGCAGCCGCTCGACGATCGACTGCCGCAGCGCCACGGCCGAATTGGGGAACTCCGACAAGACTCGCAGCACCACCTCGCGCGTCAGCTTCATGACCGAGGACGGCTCGCGCGCCACGGCGGTGGCGGCGCGCATCGTCTCGACCACGAGGGCGGTCTCGCCGATCAGCGTGCCCTCGCCCACGACATAGGAGGCCGGCGAGCCGTCGTCGCGCGCATCGAGCGCGATGGAGCCCGAGGTGATCACATAGCCGCCGTCGGCCGTGTCGCCCTTGCGGAACAGGACGTCGCCGGCGATGAGGATGCGCGTTTGGCCCGCGAAGGCAAGCAGCCGTAGTGCCTCTCGCTCCAGCACCGCCAATGCCGGCACCCGCGTCAGAACGGCTATGTCGTCGTCGAGGGCCATGGCGCTCCGATCAGGGAACCAGCTTGTAGCCGCCCGCCTCGGTCACCAAGATCGAGGCGTCGCCTGGATCGGCCTCGATCTTCTGCCTGAGACGATAGATATGCGTCTCGAGCGTATGGGTGGTCACGGCGGCGTTGTAGCCCCACACCTCCTGCAGCAGCACGTCGCGGCTCACCACCTTGCGGTCGGCGCGGTAAAGATAGCGCAGAATCGCCGTCTCTTTCTCGGTGAGCTTCAGCTTGCCGCCCTTCATGTTGACGAGCAGCTTGGCGCTCGGCCGGAACGTGTAGGGTCCGATGGCGAAGACCGCGTCCTCGCTCGCCTCGTATTGCCGCAGCTGGGCGCGGATGCGCGCCAGCAGCACCGCGAACTTGAACGGCTTCACCACGTAGTCGTTGGCGCCCGCCTCCAGGCCCAGCACGGTGTCGGCGTCGCTTGCCTGCGCGGTCAGCATGATGATGGGGCTGCGGAAGCCGCCCTTGCGCATCAGCTTGACGGCCTCACGCCCGTCCATGTCGGGCAGGCCCACATCCATGACCACGAGATCGATGCGCTCGGCCTTGGTGGCGACGAGGGCCTGTGCGGCGGTTTCGGCCGACGACAGCGTGAATTCCTCGGTCAGGCCGAGCTGCTCGACCAGCGTTTCGCGCAGGTCCTTCTCGTCATCGACGATCAAGAGATGACGTTTGCCGGCCATTCGCCCCGTTCCCCATATCCGTCAGCCCTCATAGGCGGGATTCCGTCCCGAGAGGTAGACTATCTTGACGCAGCGCGGCAACAACGAGGCGGGGATTTGCGCATTCATCATGAAATCCAGGACCGTCGCGATTTTGCGGGTGTTTCCGCGCCCGGGCCGGCCCCAACAGGGCCTGCTCACGGCCGGAAATCTCTCGTTTCCGTGTGCGCTCGGCCGATCCGGGGTCCGGCGCGGCAAGCGGGAGGGCGATGGCGCGACACCGGTTGGCCGCTTCGCCCTCGGCCTAGCCTATTACCGCGCCGACCGTGGCCCGCGCCCGCCCGCCCGCCTGCCGCTCAAACGCCTGAAGCCGACCGACGCGTGGTGCGACGATCCGGGCGACCGCCGCTACAACCGGCCCATGACGCGCCCGGCGCATCTGCCGCCCACCGAGGAGACGATGTGGCGCAAGGACCGGCTCTACGACGTGGTCATCGAGATCGCCTACAACGTGCGGCCCCGCGTCAGGGGCCGCGGCAGCGCCATCTTCATCCACCTTGCGAAACCGGGATGGCTGCCGACCGCCGGCTGCGTGGCGCTCAAGGCCGCCGACATGCGCAAGCTTGTGGCGGTCATCGGACCGAAGACGAAAATTTTCGTCGAGGAAAATCATCATCGACGAAAATCATCATCGGTTGGCGGGCGCGAGTTGCGCGGCGCGCTCCTCTCCTCGATGGTGAGCGCGACCTAATTCGGGGGCAACGATGAGCGACGGCCGCAAGACGCCGATCACCGCGATGGCGTTCCCGGCCGCCGCGCTCGTCTTCGTCGCGGCGGTGCCGCTTGCCGACCGCTGGCTGGAGCGCGCCCCGGCGTGGCTCACGGCCTATGCGCTGCCGATCCTGGCGACGGTGCTGCTCGTCGGCAGCGTCTTCGCAGCGCTTCACCACGCCGAGGTGGTGGGCGACCGGGTGGGAGAACCTTTCGGCACGCTCATCCTGACACTGTCGGTCACCATCATCGAGGTGGCGTTGGTGGCTTCGATGATGCTCAACGAGGACAACAACCCGACCTTGGCGCGCGAAGCCGTTTTCTCGGTGGTGATCATCGTCTGCACCGGACTGACGGGCCTGTGCCTGTTCATCGGCGCGCTCAGGCACTACGAGCAGGATCTGCAGCCGCAAGGCACCTCGGCCTATCTGACCGTCATCATGGCGCTGGCCGTCACCACGCTGGTGCTGCCCAACTACACGGAGACGACGCCAGGCCCGATCTACTCGACCGGCCAGCTCGTCTTTGTCAGCATCGTTGCCATCCTGCTCTACGGCGCCTTCCTGTTCGTGCAGACGGTGCGGCACCGCGGCGATTTCGTGCTGTTGAACGAATCCGCGCCGCACGCGCTCCACCCGGGACCGAGCGCCGCCGCCGCCCTCATGGCGATCGCCGGCCTGCTGGCCAGCCTCGTGGCCGTCATCCTCCTGGCCAAGAAGGTGGCGGGCGGCGTCGAGAGCGGGCTGCAGCAATTGCCGCTCGCCAAGCCCGACGCCATCGCGGGCGCCGTCATCGCGCTTCTCGTGCTGATGCCCGAGGGGCTGGCGGCGGTGCGCGCCGCGGCCCGCAACAACCTGCAGACCAGCCTCAACATCGCGCTCGGCTCGGCGCTCGCCACCATCGGCCTCACCATTCCGGCCGTCACCGCCGTGAGCATCGTGTCGGAGCGGCAGATCGTGCTCGGCCTCGGTGCGCGCGATCAGATCCTGCTGCTACTGACCTTCGCGGTCTCCATCGTCAGCTTCGGCACCGGGCGCACCAACATGCTGAGCGGCCTTGTGCATCTCGTGGTGTTCGCGACCTTCGTGCTGTTCCTGTTCTCGCCGTAAGACGAGGCCGTGTACTCATCAATCGGCTTGATGGTCAGGCCGACTTCCGCTTTTCCCCAACTGCGGCGCGAGAGCAGACATCCGAAAATCGTCGGTCTGTGCCAGAAACGAACCTCGCGGCGGATCATCCGAGTTCAAGCGTCGCTTGATTTCGGAACGAGGTCGGCAATCGCGCGGAAGGCGCTCGCCGGACCAACTTGTGTCAGGCGCAACATGAATCGCCCGCTGCGTCGGGCGCTATGGTAAGTTCGAATGAGTTGGCCAGGAGGCTGATCATGACGCGCGTCATATTTTGGCGACAGCTGCTTGGGGCGGCTTTGGCTGTCCTTGGCGTCGTCGTCGTTGCCTCTGTGTCAGCGCAGACCGCTGCAGAGACGTCGCAAGCGCGCATCGTTCCTGCCGTCGGCCACACTTCCTCGGTCAGTTCAGTCGCCTTCGCGCCTGATGGGCGCACAGTGTTGTCGGGAAGCTGGGACCATTCGCTCAAGCTATGGGATGTCGCGTCAGGTCGGCTGCTGCGTAGCTTCGACGGACATTCCGATTGGGTCAATTCCGTCGCCTTCGCGCCGGACAGGCGCACGGTGCTGTCGGGGAGCTCTGACGGGACGCTGAAGCTCTGGGGCGTAGAGTCAGGCCGACTGCTCCGCACATTCGAAGGCTCGCGTTTGGTCTTCTCCGTCGCCTTCGCACCGGACGGACGCACCGCCCTATCGGGCAATCTTGACAAGACACTGAAGCTCTGGGACGTCGCGACGGGCCAGCTGCTGCGTAGCTTCGAGGGGCATTCCAGTTACGTCCATTCCGTCGCCTTCGCGCCGGACGGGCGCACAGTACTGTCGGCAAGCGCCGACAAATCACTGAAGCTCTGGGATGTGACGTTGGGTCGGCTGCTGCGCAGTTTCGAAGGACACTCCGATCAGGTCCACTCCGTCGCATTCGCGCCGGATGGACGCACGGTGGCGTCGGGAAGCGATGACAAAACGTTGAAGCTCTGGGATGTGACGTCGGGCCGGTTGCTGCGCACCTTCCAAGGGCATTCTGATCAGGTCAAATCCGTAGCCTTCGCTCCGGACGGGCGCACGATGGCGTCGGGGGGCAATGACAAGACGCTGAAGCTCTGGGACGTTGCGTCGGGCCGGATGCTGCGCAGTTTCGAGGGGCACTATGCTTCGGTGTCCGCCCTGGCGTTCGGACCGAATGGTCTCACCGCACTGTCTGGAAGCTACGACGAAACACTGCGGCTATGGGACGTCGCCACGGGTCAGCCACTGCGTAGCTTCAGGGGGAATTATGGGTCAGTCGATTCCATCGCTTTTGCGCCGGACGGGCACGCGCTGCTTTCAGGGACCCGCGATGGCACGGTGAAACTTTGGGGCGTCACCTCGGGTCGGCAGCTGACCAGCTTCCAAGGACATCCCAATAACGTCCATTCTGTCGCCTTCGCGCCAGACGGGCGTTCGGCTCTGTCCGGGAGTGCGGACAAGACACTTAAGCTCTGGGACGTTGAGTCCGGCCGACTGCTTCGCACATTCGAAGGACACTCGAATTGGGTCCATTCCGTCGCCTTTGCGCCAGACGGGCACACGGCGCTATCGGGTAGTTACGACAACACGCTGAGGCTCTGGGACGTGGCCTCGGGCCGGATGCTGCGCAGTTTCGAGGGGCACTCCAAGGGCGTCAACTCTGTCGCCTTTGCGCCGGATGGGCGCACGGCGCTGTCCGGGGGTGCAGACAGCACACTGAAGTTCTGGGACATTGCGTCGGGGAACCTGCGGAGCAGCTTCAACGGACATTCCGTTTGGGTCAACTCCGTCGCCTTCACGAGCGATGGCCGCACGGCGCTGTCCGGAGGTTCGGGGAGCACGGACGAGCTACTGAAACTCTGGGACGTTAACTCAGGCCGGCTGCTGCGCACGTTCAAAGGACATTCCGACGGCGTTATTGCGGTCGCTTTCGCACCGGACGGACGCACGGCTTTGTCGGGGAGCGACGACAAGACGCTCAAGCTCTGGGACGTGACGTCAGGCCAATTGCTGCGCAGCTTCGAAGGCCATTCCAGTTCCGTCAGATCCGTCGCCTTCGCGCCGGACGGGCGCACGGTGGCGTCGGGCGGGGCAGACGCCACGCTTCGGGTCTGGAATGCTTCTACGGGCGAGCTTTTGGTGGCGCTGATCCAGTTCGACAGAGGGGGGGAATGGGTAGCGATCACACCCGAGGGGTTCTTCGAGGCTTCGGAGCATGGGGCAAAGCAGCTCACTGTCGTGCGCGGTCTCGAGGTGTATTCGATCGACCAGTTCTATGATGCGCTGCATCGCCCCGATCTCGTGCGCGAAAAGCTCGCCGGCGACCCCCACGGTAAAGTGAGGGATGCGGCCGCAAAGCTCGATCTCACCACGGCGATGGCCAGCGGCGCCGCTCCCAACGTCGCGATCGTCGCGCCACTGGCGAGTGGCGGAGTGGCAGACGTGGCCAAATTATCCGCGGACCGCATCGAGGTCGAAGCCAGCATCACTGACCAGGGAGGGGGTGTCGGAAGGGTGGAATGGCGAGTCAACGGCGTCACGCTTGCGGTGGACGCGCGCGGTAGTGCTGGCGTGATGAAGCAGACATTGACAGTGGGCCCTGGCGACAACCGCATTGAAGTGGTGGCCTACAATGCCAAGGGCCTGATCGCCTCAAATCCTGTTGCGGTCACCGTGCAGCGCGAGGGCAAGCCCTTGTTGACGGCAGCGGCCCGGCTCCATGTCCTCGCCATTGGCGTCAATGACTATCACGACGGGCGCTTGAGACTGGTCTTCGCAGTGCCAGACGCCAAGGCCCTGGGCGATGGATTCAGGAAGGCCGGCAACCAGCTCTACGAGGGCGTGGAAATCACCACCATGCTCGATGGTGACGTCACGGCCGCTAATTTGGAGCGTATGTTCATCGAACTTGGCAAGAGGATACGGCCTGAGGACGTCTTCGTGCTGTATCTCGCCGGTCACGGCAAGACCGTGGACGGCCGCTACTACTTCATCCCGCAGGACTTTCGCTATGACGGCGAGGAATCCATCGTGAAGTTCGGCGTCGGCCAGGATCGGCTGCAGGAATGGCTGGCCCGAATTCCGGCGCGCAAGAGTCTGCTCCTGTTCGACACGTGCGAGAGCGGCTCGCTGACAGGAGATCGTGTCACACAGCGCGGCTTCGAGCGCGTGGCCGCTCTCGACCGCATCACGCGCGCCATGGGCCGCACGGTGCTCACCGCATCGACCGACGATGCGCCGGCGCTCGAAGGCTTCCGCGGCCACGGTGTTTTCACATATTCGCTGCTGGCCGGGCTCGGTGCAGCCGACAGCAACGGCGACGGCTTCGTCGACATTACCGAGCTTGCCGGCTACATCGACCAGAAGGTGCCGGAACTTAGCTTCGAGGCCTTCAAGTTGCGGCAGATCCCACAGATGAAGATCGTCGGTTCAAACTTCGCGGTGGCGAACCGCGTCGCACTGCTCAGTGACGACGCCGTTGCGCCGGCGATCATCTCGAGCAAGCCCACCCACGTGCTCATCGCGGCGCAGGACGTGTCCGAGGGCGCCGGCAAAGGAGCATACGTGCAAAAGCTGCCGCCCGGCACGCTCGTGACCCTCGTTAAGGCCGAGGATGGATGGGTGCTTATCGCCAAGGATGGCAAGGCTCTGGGATACGTGGCGCAGAGCGGCCTAATCCCAGTGCAGTAGCGCGCTCAGCGCACCTTCCGCTCTGGGTCAAACAGCGAAAAGCTCGCACCGAGCATATGTTTTCCGCTCTTGCCCAGATACCAGACATGCGCCGGATCGGCGCCGCTCATCAGTACACGCCCTAGCGGCGCTTCTTCGCCGGCGCGGGGCTGGGCTTCGATGGCGGCGACGCCGTCAGCACGCCATGGCGCACCGCCGCCTCGTGCAGATCGGTCCACAGCACGAAGATGGCGGTGGCCTCGTCGTGCAGGTCGTCGGACGTGTAGTCGCGGCCCTTGCCGTCGCGGCCACGGCTCTGCGCCGCGCCGCGGGCGCCGTGGATCAAGGGCTTGATGGCGCGCGGGCGCTCGCCCAACTGCCAAACCGCATGCGCCACGAGGTTGCGCAGATCGGCCAACGGCTGCGCCTTGTCGAGCACCTCCTCGACGACCTCGTAGAAGCCGCTCGCCTTGCGCGCCTTCGCGGCCGCCATGGCGCGCAGCATGTCGCGCTTGCCCGCATAGTTGAGGCTCGCCGCAAAGGCGCGGCCGTGCGTCTCGTCGAAATCGTAGACGGCCACGATGATGGTCTCGAGCAGCGCCTCGTAGCTTGCCCAATAGGTGGTGATGCTGCCAAAGGCGCGGACGTGCTCGTCGCCGAGCGCATCCGGGCGCGGCATTGCCAGTTCGTCTTTCATGGCGCCCCCCAGCGCAGATGTTCGCGCACGAAAGCCTCACGCAAGCGCGACTTCAAGCAACCACAAGGCGAAGCCGGACGGAAGGCTCAGCAACTCTTCGCGATCATGCGCGCGCCCCGAAGATGGCGCTGCCGACCCGCACATGCGTGGCGCCGAGCGCGATCGCCTGCTCGAAATCGGCGCTCATGCCCATGGAGAGATGCGCCAAGCCGTTGCGTTCCGCAATCTTCGCCAAGAGCGCGAAGTGCGGCGAGGGCGGCTCGCCGGCGGGCGGGATGCCCATGAGGCCGTCGATGACGAGCCCGTGCCGCTCGCGGCACAGCGCGATGAAGCGGTCGGCATCGCCCGGCACGACGCCGCTCTTCTGCTGCTCCTCGCCGGTGTTGATCTCGACGAAGAGTTTTGGCGCCCGGCCGGCCCGGGCGATCTCCTTGGCCAAGGCCTCGGCCAGGGACGGGCGATCGAGGGAATGGATGGCGTCGAACAGGCCGACGGCATCGCGCGCCTTGTTGGATTGCAACGGGCCGATGAGATGCAGTTCGACCGCCGGATAGCGGGCCTTGAGGTCCGGCCATTTGGCCTTGGCCTCCTGAACGCGGTTCTCGCCGAAGACGCAGTGGCCGGCCTCGAGCACCGGCCGAATGGCCTCGGGCGGAAACGTCTTGGTGACCGCCACCAGGGTCACGGCGGCGGGATCGCGGCCGTTCTCGCGGGCGGCGCGGGCGATCTGCCCCGTCACGGCCTCAAGGGCCGCGACGCTGTCGTGTCTCGCCACATTGGTTAGAGGCGCCATTCAGGGGTCTCCGGGCTTGCCGCTACCGGCGGTCCGATCCTCGCACGGAGAATAAGGCAACGTGACACCTCCTTACGATTTTCCAGACGATTTCAAGCGTGCCGTTGAGGCGGCCATTGCGAAATATGAGCGCCTGGGCGTGGTCACCATCGACCAGCTCAACGCGCTGCTGCCGGCTCGCGAGGTCACGTCCAGGGTGATCGAAGACGTGTACGGTCTCCTGGCCGAGCGCGGCATCGACGTCGTCGAGTGACCGGACGGGGACATGCCTTGCCTTTGCGGCCGCCGGCTGGCATGTCCCCGCCCATTCCGGGAGCCATGAAGCGTGAACATCACCGTCACCGATCGCGACGGCACGGTCCGCAGCATCGCGGTCGAGCCGGGCCGAAACCTCATGCAGGCCCTGCTCGAGCACGATTATGCCATCGAGGCGCAGTGCGGCGGCGTGGCGAGCTGCGGCACCTGCCACGTCTATGTCGATCCGGCCTTCGCCGACCGCCTGCCCGAGAAGGATTTTTCGGAGGAGGACGTGCTGGCCGCCTCGCACCATGAGCAGCCGCAATCGCGCCTCGCTTGCCAGATACCGCTGACGGATGACCTGGACGGGCTTGTCATCACGATCGCGCCCCTCGACGGCTGAGCCTGCCCTGCCGGGGTCGCCCGAAATCGGCCGCTTGGCTGGACACTTGGCTGGACACTTAGCTGGACTTGGCAAGGGGCTGATGTATACGGCCCGGGCCAGGAGAGCGGCCCGGTCGCGCGCCATCGCTGAGGCGGCCGGCAAGCACGCAAAAACAACGTGAGGAACGGGTCAAGATGGGTCGGCAATCGTTCTCCGCAGGCGTCAAAGGCGAAGCATCGGTCCGGGCGCCCGCTCCCGGCGCCGATCGTGCCCCAGGCCTTGTCCCGGCTTCCGATACCTTTGTGGGGCGGTTGAGGGCGCGGCTTGCCAGCGAGCCGAACCGCAGGGCCATCGCCTATTGCGCGCCCGACGCATCGATCGAATGGCAGTCGATTGCCGATTTCTGGGCCGAGGTCGAGCCGGTCCGGAACGCCATCGTCGAGGCCGGCGGCCAAAAGGGCCGCGTCGTGGTCATCAGCCTGGCGAGCCAGCGCAAGATGGGGGTCGCCACCATCGCCACGCTGGCGGCCGGCGCCATCCCGGTGCTGCTGCCGCCGCCGCGCCTGCCCGTCAACAACGACATCAACGCCATCCGCAGCATCATCGCGCGCGCCAGGCCGAGCGTCGTCCTGTGCGAGAGCTACCTGGTCAAGAGCCTGCCGCACGATGCCGACGGGCCCATCGGGCTGCCCGACGCGCGCATCTGCCGGTTCAACAATTTCGCGACCATCGATGCCTTCGCCATGCAGCTCACGTCGGGCACGACGGGCTCGCCACGCGCCTGCGTGTGGGACGAGCAGAGCCTGCTTTACGGGATCGACAGCGGCATGCGCGCCATGGAGGTCGGCCGCGACGATGTCTGCCTGAGCTGGGTGCCGTTCTATCACGACCTCGGCCTCGTCAATAACCTCCTCATGTGCCTCGCCAACGACATCCCGCTCGTCGTGCTGGAGGCTTTCGACTTCGTGCGCAATCCGGCCGTGTGGCTCAAGGGCCTCTCGGCCTCCGGGGCGACGTTCACCTGGGCGTCGAATTTCGGCTATGCGCTCGCCGTCGAGAAGGTGCCGCTCGAGGCGCTGGACGGCGTCTCGCTCGCCAAGGTGCGCGGCTTCTGGAGCGGCGGCGAGCGCATCCACCGCTCGACGCTCAAGAGCTTCGCCAAGAAATTCGCGGCCGCCGGCGTGGCGCCGCAGGCGCTGCACACGAGCTACGGCGGCGCCGAGAATGTCGGCGGCATGACGTTCACCAAGCCGGGGCATGGCGGCGTCGGCTGCGAGACGGTCGACGCCAAGCGCCTCTACGAGGACCTGACGGCGGCCCCGGTCGGGGCCGACTTTGTCGGCGCCACCTCGGACATCGTCAGCGTCGGGTCGCCGCATCCGGGGCTCGAAATGGTCATCCTGTCGGAGACCGGCGAGCTCCTCCCGGACGGTCGCGTCGGCCAGATCGCCCTCAAGACGCCCTCGCGCTTCCTTGGCTACCTCGAGGACGAGGCGGCCACCGCCGCCCAGTTCCACGGCCCCTACCTGCTGATGGCCGATCTCGGCTATCTCAGGGACGGGGAGCTGTTCTGGGTCGGCCGGCGCGACGAGCGCATCTCGGTCAGGGCCCGAAAGATCGATCCCAGCGAGTTCGAGGCGCCGCTGATGAGCGTTCCGGGGCTGCGTCCGGGCAACTTCGTGTTCTTCGGGGTCGATGACGCCAAAAGCGGAACCCAGCAGCCCGTGCTGGTGGCCGAGTTCCGCAAGGAGGCCGGCGTGGCGCCCGAGACCGTCGCCCTGGCGTGCCGGGCCGCCGCCGTCCGCTCCCTCGGCGTGACGCTCGGCGACGTGGTGCTCGTGCCGCCCGGCACGCTCATGAAGACGACGAGCGGCAAGCGCCGCCACCGGCACTACCGCCTCGTCTATCAGGAGGGCGGCTTCCAAAGCCTGCGGATGAATGCGCGCCCGTGAGGAGCCCCAACGGGCACTTTTGGGAACAGGCGCTGGTTGGACATGGCCGAGGGGTGATGTATAGGAACGGCCGAAATCCCACGCCCGGCAAGCTCCGGGCTTTTCGTTGAAATTTCGGCCTGTTTGCCGGTTTGCCTGAACGGAGCCCGCGATGGCGTCGACCTTCGAGACGGTCGCCAATATTATCTCTGAAACCTGCGACATTCCGCGCGAGCAGATCACGCCGCAGAGCCACGCCATCGACGACCTCGGGGTCGATTCGCTTGCCTTTCTCGACATTGCCTTCGCCATCGACAAGGCGTTCGGCATCAAGCTGCCGCTCGAGCAATGGACGCAGGAGGTCAACGACGGCAAGGTCCCGGCCGAGCAGTACTTCGTGCTCAACAATCTGTGCGCGCGCGTCGACGAGCTGGTGGCTGCCAAGAAGACCTGAGCGCTCGCTGCACGCGATGGTCGGGCCTCCCGCGCCGGCCTGAAACTGGCGCCATTGCTTCAGTGGTGTAAACGCTCCGCCATGCGCCTCGAATATTTTCAGATGATCGATCGCGTGGTCTCGTTCGACGCCGCCGGCGAGCGCCTCACCGCACGCTCCACCGTGCCGAGCGAGAGCCCGATCTTCGAGGGACACTTCCCCGGCCACCCGCTGATGCCGGGCGTGCTGTTGACCGAGACCATGGCGCAGGCGGCCGGCCATCTCATCCTCGGGCTCAACAAGTTCTCGCACATGCCGTTCCTGGCGGCCGTCGAGAAGGCGAAGTTTCGCACCTTCGTGGGTCCGGGCGCGGTGCTGGCCATTGCGGCGGAGCTCGTCCACCGCGGCTCCGGCTATGCGGTCGCCAAGGCCAAGATCGAGAGCGACGGCAAAGCCATCTGCAATGCCGAATTGATGTTCCGGCTGATGCCGTTCCCGCGCGAGATGGTAAACGACATGCGCAAGGAGGCCGAGCGCATCGGCCTCGTGCCGGAGACGGCGCAATGAGCGGGCGCGACGTGGTCATCACCGGCATCGGGCTGGTGTCGAGCGTCGGCGAGGGCGTGGAGCCGCATCTTGCGGCGCTCGACAGCGGCGCGCGCCGCGTCGACGCGACGACCTTTGCGCCCTACGCGGTGCACCCGGCCGCTGCCGTGAACTGGGACCTGCAGATCGCCAAGAAATCCGACCAACGGCAGATGGAGGCTTGGCAGAAGCTCGGCGTCTACGCGGCCGGCCTGGCGCTCGCTGAAGCAGGCCTCAAGGACAACAAAGAGCTCTTGTCCGAGCTCGACGTCATCGTGGCGGCGGGCGGCGGCGAGCGCGACTACGGCGTCGACGAGCAGATACTGGCCGGCCTGAAGAAGAGCAACGCGCCCCGCGCCTTTCTCAACGAGCGGCTGATGAGCGACGTGCGGCCGACGCTGTTCCTGGCGCAGCTGTCGAACCTGCTGGCCGGCAACATCTCCATCGTGCATGGCGTCACCGGCGCCACCCGCACCTTCATGGGCGAGGAGCAGGCCGGCGTCGACGTGGTGCGCATCGCGTCCGCCCGCATCGCCGCCCGGCAGGGCGACGCCTTCCTGGTCGGCGGCTCCTACAATGCGCAGCGGCCGGACATCATCATGATCTACGGCATGGGCGGCAAACTGTGGCGCGGCGAATTCACACCGGTGTTCGACCGCAAGAGCAACGGCGGCGGCTTCATGGCCGGCAGCGGCGGCGCCTTCCTGGTGATGGAAGCGCGCGAGCACGCCGACAAGCGCGGCGCCAAGCCCATCGCCGCGGTCCGCGCCGTTGCCACCAACCGCGTCAGGCGCGAGCCCGGCGCCGTCGAGGCCTCGGTGACCAAGCTGTGGTCGAAGATCATCCCGCGCTTCGACGCGAAAAACGGAATCGTCCTCTCGGGCGCGACCGGCATCGCCGACATCACCGCCGAGGAGCGCGGCGCCTTGATCAAGCTCGCGCCGGGCGCGCCCGTGGTGGCGACCGGCGACTTTTTCGGCCATATGATCGAGGCTCAGTTTCCAGCGGGCGTCGCGCTGGCCGCCGCCGCCGTCAAGGCCGGCAAGGCGAGCGAGGCCGCGGTGAGCAGTGTCGGCCAAATGCGCGGTGAGGGCCTGGCGCTGATCGGCGCGGCGGATTGAACGGAGGCGTTATGGCGCATCGCGACAAGCAGGGCCGGCCGGTCGTCGCCGTCACCGGCATGGGCATGATCACATCGCTCGGCGAGGGCAAGTCCGACAATTGGGCGGCACTCACGGCGGGAAAATCGGGCATCGGCACCATCCAGCGCTTCCCCATCGATCACCTGAAGACGACGATTGCCGGCTCGATCGACTTCGTGCCGGTGGAGCCGTTCTGCGCACCGACGCTGGCGCTTGAGCTTGCCATGCGCTCCTGCGAGGAGGCGGTCGCCCAATCCGGCATCGGCCGCAAGGGCGACTTCCCCGGCGAGCTCTACGTCGCGGTGGCGCCCATGGAGGTCGAGTGGTGGCAGCGCCAGGCGCTGGCCGACGCGTCGGGCAAGAGCGAAGGCATCGCCTATGCCGACCTCATCAGGAGCACCGAGAGCGGCCGCTTCACGGACTGGCACGATCTTGCGCTCTTCGGCACCGTCGCCGACCGTCTGGCCGAGCGCTTCGGCACGCGCGGCTCGCCGATCACGCTGTCCACCGCCTGCTCGTCGGGCGCCACCGCCATCCAGCTCGGCGTCGAGGCGATCCGGCGCGGCGACACGCAGGCGGCACTGGTGCTCGGCACTGAAGGCTCGGTGGCGCCGGAACCGCTCATCCGCTTCTCCCTGCTGTCGGCGCTGTCGACGCAGAACGATCCGCCCGGCGAAGCGGCAAAGCCGTTCTCCAAGAACCGCGACGGCTTCGTGATGGGCGAGGGAGCGGCCGCACTGGTGCTCGAAGACTACGATCATGCGCTGGCGCGCGGCGCAAAAATTCTCGGCTTCGTGGCCGGCTGCGGCGAGCGCGGCGACGGCTTCCACCGCACGCGCTCGAGCCCGGACGGCAAGCCCATCATCGAGGCAATCCGCCGCGCCATCGACGACGCCGGCGTCCACCCCGACAGCATCGACTACGTCAACGCCCACGGCACCTCGACGCCCGAGAACGACAAGATGGAGGCGATGGGCCTCGTGGCGGTGATCGGCGAGCGCATGAAGAGCGTGCCGATCTCGTCCAACAAGTCGATGATCGGCCACACGCTGACGGCGGCGGGTGCGGTGGAAGCGATCTTCTCGCTGATGACCATCGCGCACGGCAAGATCCCGCCGACCATCAACTACCGCGTTCCGGATCCGGCCATCCCGCTCGACGTGGTACCCAACGTGGCGCGCGACGCCAAGGTCGAGCGTGTGCTGTCCAACTCCTTCGGCTTCGGCGGCCAGAACACCTGCCTCGTGCTCACCGCGGAGCCGGTGTGAGCAAGCGCGTCCTCGTCACCGGCGGCGGCAAGGGGGTGGGTGCGGCCATCGTGCGGGCGCTGGTGGCGCACGGCTTTGACGTCGATTTCACCTATCGCGCCTCGGGCGAGGCGGCGGAGGCGCTGGCCAAGGAATTGAGCGACGCGCATCCCGGCCACAACGTGCTCGCCTACAAGCTCGACCTTGCGGACAAGGCGGCGCTCGAGGCGTTCTGCGGCACGCACGAGGGCGAAACCTATTATGGGCTCGTGCACAATGCCGGCCAGCCCTATGACGCGCTCGCCTTGATGCTGGCGCAGGACAAGGCCGAAGCCGCCATGCAGGTGAATTTCTGGTCGCTGACGCGGCTCGTCAAAAGCGTCGTGCGCCCGATGGTGCGGGCGAGAGCCGGGCGCATCGTCGCCATCGGGTCGGTGGCGGCGCTCCAGGGCAACCCCGGCAACGCCGCCTACGCGGCCTCGAAGGGGGCGCTGCTGTCCTATATGCGCACGCTTGCCGTCGAGGTGGCCAAGCGCGGCATCACCGTCAACTACCTGGCGCCGGGCTTCATCGACACCGACATGCTGGCGCCTTACGCCAACTACCGCGCCGACATGGAGAAGCAGATCCCGGCCGGCCGTTTCGCCAAGCCCGACGAGATCGCCGCGCTCGTCGCCTTCCTGATGAGCGACCAGGCCGCCTATCTGACGGGCGCCGTGCTGCCCATCGACGGCGGGCTCATGGCGCAGATCGGCGTGCACCGGTAGGCCCGATCATGCGCGCCCTGCAGCTCTTCGGCGACCGCGACCTTCGCCTCACCGACATCCCGCCGCCGCCGCCGCCGGGCGACGGCGAGGTGCAGGTGCGCGTCAAGGCGATCGCGCTCAACTATCTCGACGTGTGGGGCTTCCGCGGCATGGCCTTCGCCAAGCGCAAGATGCCGCAGGTGGCCGGCGTCGAGGCGTCGGGCGAGATCGCGGCTGTCGGGCCGCGCGTCATCCGCTTCAAGGTCGGCGACCCGGTGGTCATGTATGGCGCCGAGACATGCGGCACATGCCGCGCCTGCCGCGAGGGCCGCGACAATCTCTGCGAGAACGTCGCCGGCATCCTCGGCTTCCACGTCGACGGCTTTGCGCGCGAGCTGATCAACCGGCCCGAGCGCCTCGTCATTCCGGTGCCGAACGCGCGTGTCGTTCGAGGAAGCGGCGTGCGCGCCGATCGGCTTCGGCACCGTCGAGCACATGCTGTTCGACAACGCCAAGCTGGAGCCCGGCGAGAGCATCCTCGTGCAGGCCGGCGGCTCCGGCATCGGCACGGCCGCCATCAAGATGGCCAAGGCCATCGGCTGCACCGTCTTCACGACGGTGGGCGATGACGCCAAGGGCGAGAAGGCCAAGGCGCTGGGCGCCGACCACGTCATCAACTACCGCAGCGAGCGCTTCGAGGGCGAGGTGCGGCGCCTCACCAAGCGCAAGGGCGTCGACGTGGTGTTCGAGCACGTGGGCGTCGACACCTGGAACGGCTCGCTGCTCTGCCTCAAGCGCGGCGGCCGTCTCGTCACCTGCGGCTCGACGTCCGGCATCTCGACCACCATGAACCTGATGCAGCTCTTCCAGCAGCAGTACCGCATCTTCGGCTCATTCGGCGCGACCATGCGCAACGTCGCCACCTCCCTCGACAAGATGGCGGGCGGGCTCAAGCCGGTCATCGACACGGTGTTCGAGCTCGCCGACTACGCCAAGGGGCTCGAGCGGCTGGAGAGCCGGCAGGTGTTCGGCAAGATCGTCGTCCGGTTCTGAGACCCGCCCTCTCAAGCCTGCGCCTGCGACCAAAGTCTGCGTGGCGTGCCTTGCGCTCGCGCGCGTCTGCCCAACATAATGGCGCGCGGCCGGCGGCCGCCGTAACCGAGGGGGAGTACGATGCAGGACAAGGTCTACGACGTGTCCGGTGAATGGGCGAAGCGTGCCTATATCGACGACGCCAAGTACCAGGACATGTACGCCTCCTCCATCCGCGACCCGGAAGCCTTCTGGGGCGAGCAGGGCAAGCGCGTCACCTGGATGAAGCCCTACAGGCGCGTCAAGAACGTCTCCTTCGCGCCCGGCCAGGTGTCGATCAAATGGTTCGAGGACGGCACGCTCAATGCCGCCTACAATTGCATCGACCGGCATCTGCCGAAGCGCGCCAAGCAGACGGCGATCATCTGGGAGGGCGACGACCCTTCGGAGTCCAAGCACGTCACCTATCAGGAGCTGCACGACGAGGTGTGCCGCCTCGCCAATGTGTTGCGCAACCGCAACGTCAAGAAGGGCGACCGCGTCACCATCTACATGCCGATGATTCCGGAGGCCGCTTACGCCATCCTGGCATGCGCGCGCATCGGCGCCATCCACTCGGTGGTGTTCGGCGGCTTCTCGCCCGACAGCCTGGCGGGGCGCATCGAGGACTGCAAGTCGAGCGTCGTCATCACGGCCGACGAGGGGCTGCGCGGCGGCAGGAAGGTACCGCTCAAGGCCAACGTCGACGAGGCCATCGCCAAGGTGGGTGGCGTCGAGCACGTCATCGTCGTGCGCCGCACCGGCGCCAAGGTGAACATGGATCCGGTGCGCGACGTCTATTACCACGACGCCGCCAAGATGGTGACGAGCGAGTGCCCATGCGCCGAGATGAGCGCCGAGGATCCGCTGTTCATCCTCTACACGTCGGGCTCGACCGGCAAGCCGAAGGGCGTGCTGCACACCACCGGCGGCTATCTCGTGTTCACGTCGATCACCCACCACTACGTCTTCGACTATCACGACGGCGACATCTACTGGTGCACGGCGGACGTGGGCTGGGTGACGGGCCACTCCTACATCGTCTACGGCCCGCTCTCGAACGGCGCCACCTCGCTGATGTTCGAGGGCGTGCCCAACTATCCGTCGATCGCGCGCTTCT
This sequence comes from uncultured Alphaproteobacteria bacterium, assembly GCA_963812775.1. Classification (GTDB taxonomy): domain Bacteria; phylum Pseudomonadota; class Alphaproteobacteria; order Rhizobiales; family Beijerinckiaceae; genus CAWEWH01. Next base: position 473,030 of record CAWEWH010000005.1, on the reverse strand, counting down.
GGGAGGTGGTCGACAAGCACAAGGTCAACATCTTCTACACGGCGCCGACCGCCATCCGCGCCCTGATGCAAGCGGGCGAGGCGCCGGTGAAGAAGACTGAGCGGACTTCGCTGCGCCTCCTTGGCTCGGTGGGCGAGCCGATCAATCCGGAGGCCTGGGAATGGTACTACCGCGTCGTCGGCGACGGCCGCTGCCCGATCGTCGACACCTGGTGGCAGACGGAGACCGGCGGCATCCTCATCACGCCGCTGCCCGGCGCCACGCGGCTGAAGCCCGGCTCGGCGACGCGGCCGTTCTTCGGCGTCATCCCCGAGATCGTCGACGCCGACGGCAAGGTGCAGGCGGGCGCCACGCAGGGCAATCTGTGCATCGCCGACAGCTGGCCCGGCCAGATGCGCACCGTCTACGGCGACCATCAGCGCTTCATGGAGACATATTTCTCGACCTATCCGGGCAAGTACTTCACCGGCGACGGCTGCCGGCGCGATGCCGACGGCTTCTACTGGATCACCGGGCGCGTCGACGACGTGATCAACGTCTCGGGCCACCGCATGGGCACGGCGGAAGTGGAATCAGCGCTGGTGGCGCACCCGAAAGTGTCGGAAGCCGCGGTGGTCGGCTATCCGCACGACATCAAGGGCCAGGGCATCTACGCCTACGTGACCTTGATGGCGGGCGAACAGCCGTCTGACGGGCTGCGCAACGAGCTCGTCGGCTGGGTCAGGAAGGAGATCGGGCCGATCGCCTCGCCCGACCTCATCCAGTTCGCGCCGGGCCTGCCCAAGACGCGCTCGGGCAAGATCATGCGCCGCATCCTGCGCAAGATCGCCGAGGACGAATACGGCAATCTCGGCGACACCTCGACGCTGGCCGATCCGGCGGTGGTCGATGATCTGGTGAGCAATCGGCAGAACCGGAGATCGGCATGATGTCGATGCGCGCCGGTCCCGCCATCCGCGGCTTCACTGCAGCGGTGGCGATCGGCATGGCGGTTTGCCTGCAGGCTCCCGCACCAGCGCAGGCCCAAACCGCCGCGGCGCCCAGTGCTAGCGACCGAGAGGCCAGCGACCGGCTCACGTATTTCTACCGCAAGCCCGCGCTGGGCGAGGTGCCGGACCTGATGCGGCGGTTGACCAGCTTGGAAACGGCAGACCGGGCCGGACCTTCGATCGTGGGATTCATCGCCGGTCTCGCCAAGCGGCACCCGGATCGGATCAAAGAAATGTTTCCGCCGTCGCTGCCGCTCAAGGCGCAGCAGCTGGCGTTCATCGGCGTGGGAGCGGCGCGGCCGCGCGCGGAGGCGCTGGCGCTCGCCAAGAGCTATGGCCTGACGGTCCCCGACGACATCAAGCTGACGTTCTCGCTCAACGACAAGAAGGCGGAGGGGGCGCAGGAGTTCGACTTCTTCTGGGGCGCGAGCTTTGCGACCGGGGACGGCGCCTATGTGCGGCCGATCCTCGAGCATTACCGTTCGGTTGCCGAGCGGCCCGACATCAAGGTCAAGGACATCGTGGCGGTCGTGGCGGCCCAGCAAACGAAGAAGACGGACGAGCTCACGGAGATGCGCGCCCGGCTCGGCGACGACAAGCTCGTCGAGATCGTCGTCGCCGCCTCGGCGCTGTGGTCGCTTAACTCCAATGCGACCCAGCACGCCTTCGTGAAGAAGGAGGTCGACGACTTCCTCAAGCGGCGCAAGGGCACGCCGGCGGCCGAGGGGCTCATTGCGGCGCGGGCGCTGCAGTAGGCGGGCGAATAACCCGGTCATTTCAGGCTTGGCCATCCAAGGACCTCGCACGTGCTGACGCCGGCGTCCGCTTGCCCTATACTTTTCCAATGAGCCCAAGATTGAAGGAATTGATCGGCCGTATCGACTCCTGGCCGGAGAAGGCACAGGAGGAGGCAGCGGAGTTTCTCTCAGCCATTGAGGCGGAGATCGCTGAGCCTTACGAGCTTACAGACGACGACCGCGCCGCCATCGAGCGTGGCTTGGATGCGGTACGCCGGGGCGACATCGCGACCGACGAAGAAGTCAAAGCCGTCTTCGACAAGTATCGGCGCTCATGAGGGTCGTCTTCTCTCGGCCGGCGTTGGCCGAGTTGGACGATATCTTTGCCTACATCTCGGCTCACAATCCCGATGCAGCGGAACGTGTCGTCACGAGAATCCGCAGGATGGTCGCGCGCCTTGAGCGTTTTCCTCACTTGGGGAGCGCCAAGTACAAGGGCGTTAGGATGTTGCCCGTGCCCGGTCTTCCATATCTCATTTTCTACGGCATCGATGCCGACGAAGTCAGCGTTCTGAGCATTCGCCACTCAGCCCGACGCAGCAGAAGGCTCTAGCCTATCCGGCCAGCGGCGGGATCGGCGTCAGCGGCGGCTTGCCGGACAGCACCGCCTCGACATTGGCGATGACCAGATCCTGCATCGCATCGATGGCGGAGTGCGAGGCGCCGCCGATATGCGGCGTCAGCACCGTGTTGTTCGTCAACGCGATCAGCCGCGCCGGCACCTGCGGCTCGTGCTCATAGACGTTCGAGGCCGGCGCCGGCGATGACGCCGTCCTCCAGCGCCGCGATGAGCGCCGCCTCGTCGATGGCGAGGCCGCGCGAGATGTTGACCACGTGGCCCTGCGGGCCGAGTGCCTTCAGCACATCGGCGTTGACGGCGTGCTTGTTCGACTGGTCGGCCCGCACCGCCACCACGAGCAGGTCGGCCCACATGGCGAGCCCGAGGAGCGAATTGAAATAGCGGTAGGCCACATCCGGGCGCGGCGACCGGTTATGATAGCCGATCTCCATCTCGAAGCCCGCGGCGCGGGCGGCGATCTTGCGGCCGATGGCCCCGAGCCCGTAGATGCCAAGGCGCTTGCCCGTCAGCCCCGGCGTCGCCGGCATGGTGACGCGACCGGTGCCGCTCCATTGCCCGGCGCGCAGAAAGGCGTCGGCCGCCAGCATGCGCCGGGCGCTGGCGATGAGCAGTCCCATGGCTACGTCGGCGACGCTTGCGGCATTGGCGGCCGGCGAATGCGTCACGAAGACGCCGCGCCGCTTGGCGGCGTCCGCATCGGCGCTCTCGTAGCCGGTGCCGTGGAAGGCGACGAGGCGCAGCTTCGGAAAGCTCTCGAGATAGGCGTGGAAATTGCCGTGCGTGGCGAGGGTGACGACGGCCTCGATGCGCGCCGCCGTCTCGGCCGCGAGCGCGCCCGGCGCGCCCGGGTGATCGACGATGTCGTAGCGACCGCCGAGGGCATCGCGCAGACGATTGCCAAAGCGAGCGCAGAAGAGAACGGCCTGTTTCATGGAGGGCTCAGCCGCTCACCGGCGAGAGCAGCGGCTTGCCGGCGAAGAACGCTTCGAGATTGCCGAGCACCATCGACTGCATGGCAGCTTGCGCCGTCTCGGTCGAGCCGCCGCGATGCGGCGACAGCACGACGTTGCCGAGCGCTTTGAGCGCATCCGGCACTCTCGGCTCGTTCTCGTACACGTCGAGGCCGGCACCCGCGATGACGCCGCCCTCGAGCGCCGCGACCAGCGCCGCCTCGTCGATGACGAAGCCGCGGGCGATGTTGAAGACGAGACCCTTCGGGCCCAGCGCCGTCAGGACTTCGGCGTTGACCGCATGCCGATTGGCCGGACCGGCGCGGGCCGCCACCATCAGGATGTCGGCCCAGGCGGTGAGGCCGAGGAGGCTGTCATGATAGGCGTAGGGCACGTCGGCGCGCGGCGTGCGGTTGTGGTAGGCGACCTGCATCTCGAAGGCGGCGGCCCGCGCCGCGATCTTGGCGCCGATGATGCCGAGACCGTAGACGCCGAACTTGCGTCCGGTGAGACCCGGCACCGCCGCCAGGCCGACAGCCGGATGCTCGGTCCAGCCGCCGTCGCGCACGAAGCGGTCGATGTGAATGACGCGATGCGCCAGCGTGAGCACGAGCGCCATGGCGTGGTCGGCGACGGCCGAGGAATTGGCGCCGGGGCTGTGGGTGAGCGCGATGCCGCGCTCGCGCGCCGCAGCCCGGTCGACACCTTCATAGCCGGTGCCGAAACAGGCGATCAGACCGAGCCGCGGCAACGCTTCGATCAGGGCGCGCGGCGTCTGCAGGGTGCCGACGGTGACCAGCGCCCGCGCCTCGGCGGCGCCGGCCGGCAGCGACGCCGGCGTCAGGAGGCCGCCAGGATCGAGCACGGTGTAGCGGTCGGCAAGACGCGCCACGAGGCCGGGGCGAAGCTTTGTTCCAAGGACGATGGCGGGCTTCATGGCAGCGTTATCAGATAGTGCTTGAGATAGTTGCCACCGATATCGGCGGTGATGCGAAAGATGACCTCGTCGGCACCGCGCGCGCCGGCGCGGGGCTGGTAGGTGAGATTGAGGCCCTTTGTCGGCCTGCCGGCACATTGCCGTCCTTGTCGAGGGATCGTCGTGTCGCGGATGCGGACCTGGATGGTCCCCTGGCTGGGTTTGCGCACCATGCGGGCGTCGCAGTTGGCGAAGGAGCAGTCGCTGTGCCAGCACGTCCAGTCGCTGAGGAGGACCGTGGGGCCGCTCGCCGTGACGCGATGCGTCTCTTGTTTCTGCGCAACCGCCGGCGTGACGGTTCCGAGACAGAAACTCGCCGTGACGACGGCTGCGGCAATCCCTGGCAATCGGCCAAAAGGCGCCATCGCGGGCTCCCGTTCGTAAAAACCATCGCAAGGCGGCGCCGCCGAACCAAACGCGGGCAAAGCCGTTTCTTCGACCATGACAAGCGCGCTCCTCGTTATCGACATGCAGAACGGCTTCTTCCGCGAAAACCAGGCGGCAAGCAAGCTCAGGCAGCACCTGCCGGCCATCAACCGGCTCATCGAGCGCTTCCGCGACGATGGTCTGCCCATCGTTCTTGCCCGCACCGTGCACAAGCGCGACAGCAGCACGTGGACGCTGAAGATGCGCCGGGACAACAAGGGCGTCATGCTCGAAGGGTCCGCCGACGCGGCGGATGTCGACGGCCTCGTGGTGCCGGCCGGTGTCCTCACCGTCGTCAAGACGCGCCACAGCGCCTTCGTGCGCACCAATCTGGAGGCGATGCTGCGCGTCCACCGCGTCCATCACGTGGTCCTGTGCGGCATTTTCCTCGAGGCCTGCGTGGGGGTCAGCGCCGCCGACGCGGCGCAACACGATTTTCGCGTCACCGTCGCGCGGGAAGCCACCATGGCGTGCGACGGTTCCCGAGCCGCCGCCATGCTCAGCATCCTGGAGCAGGAATTCGAGGTTGAATGCCGCGATGTCGCCGACATCTGCGCCGGCCAGCGCCCATCACGCCCGGCGCCGCCCGCCCGCGTTGGCTGATCGTTCACCTTGCGGCGGCTTTTTCCGAGCCGCCGCGCCGTTCATGAATTGGAAGCTACGCTTGCCAACCGCTTCGTGACGCCTTTGTCTTACCGTCGCGGCAAGGTCACGCAGGGGACCCACGGGGATGCTGAAACAGAGTGGACATCTCGCCCTCCAGGTCATTTCGGGGGCAATGATCTCGGTCTGGGTGTGGGCCGGTGGCAGCTACACGGCGGCGGCGCGCGAGCACGTGGCGTTCGAAGGACGCTACCAGCCCGGCACCGTCGTCGTGGTCACCCGTGAGCGTCGGCTCTATCTGGTCACCGCGCCGGGCGAGGCGATCCGCTATCCGGTGGGCGTCGGCCGGGCCGGCAAGCAATGGCACGGCACCTCCCGCATCGACGGCAAATACATCAAGCCCGCGTGGGCGCCGCCGCCCGAGGTCAAGCGGGACAATCCCAGAATGCCGCGGGTCATTGCCGGCGGCGCCGCCAACAACCCGATGGGCATCGCGGCACTGACGCTTGCCGGCGACCAGTACGCCATCCACGGCACGACGCAGGCGATGCGGAAATCGGTCGGCACCTTTGCGAGCTACGGCTGCATCCGCATGCTCAACGAGGACGTGATGGACCTCTACCGGCGCGTCCGCGTCGGCACGCCCGTCATCGTGCTGCCGTAGCCGGCCGCCAGAAGCTTCTTCGTCTTCCATCGTCGCGCGCCGTCAGAAATCGCTGGCCAGGCCCTTGACCTCCCAGTCGTGGTAACGGACCGGATCGGGGCCGTCGCGGCCCTTGATCTCCTTGGTGGCGGCGAGCTTGGCGGCGCGGGCGTCGAGCTCGGCGCGGCGGGCGGCCGCTTCCGCCAGCGCGCGTGCCGCCGCCGCGGTCAACTTTTTGCCGGAACGCGCGTTTTCGGAACGGTGGTCGTTGCCGGTCATGCTCTTGCACCCGCTGTCCTGCCATCACCACATATGATCGCGAACGTGCCCAGTCCAGGGCACCGGAGGGTGAAATGAACTACGTGAAGACCGCCATGCTGCTCGCCGGCTTGACGGCCCTGTTCGGCGCCATCGGGTACCTGTTGGGCGGGCCGACCGGCATGCTGCTGGCGCTCCTGTTCGCCGGTGGCATGAACCTCTTCGCCTACTGGAATTCCGACCGGCTGGCGCTCTCGGCCTATGGCGCGCAGGAGGTCGATGAGGCGAGCGCGCCCGATCTCGTGCGCCTGGTGCGCGACCTCGCCCAGCGCGCCGGCCTGCCGATGCCGCGTGTCTATCTCATCGACAATCCGCAGCCCAACGCCTTCGCGACGGGCCGCAACCCGCAGAACGCCGCCGTGGCGGTGACGACCGGCATCATGCACATCCTCAGCCGCGAGGAGCTGGCCGGCGTCGTCGCGCACGAGCTCGCGCACATCAAGAACCACGACACGCTGACCATGACGGTGACCGCCACCATCGCGGGCGCCATCTCGTCGATCGCCCAGTTCGGCATGTTCTTCGGCGGCAACCGCGACAGCAACCACGGGCTCGGCACCATCGGCACGATCGCGATGGCTATCCTGGCGCCCATCGCCGCCATGATCATCCAGTTCGCCATCAGCCGCTCGCGCGAATATGACGCCGACCGGATGGGCGGCCAGATCTCCGGCAACCCGATGGCGCTCGCCTCGGCGCTGATCAAGATCGAGAACGCCGTGCATCAGGTGCCCAACGAGACCGCCGAGCGCAATCCGGCCACCGCGCCCCTCTTCATCATCAACCCGCTGACCGGCGGCGGCATGGACAACCTGTTCTCGACGCATCCGGCGACGCAGAACCGCATCGCCGCGCTCGAAGCCCTGGCGGCCGAGATGGGCGTCTCGGGCTACGCGGCGCCGGAGCAGCGCGGCGGCTTCATCGAGGGCGCCGGCGCGAGCCCATGGGGCGGCAAGTCCGCCACCGGCGGCCGCTGGAACGCGCCGCGGACGCGCGGTCCTTGGGGCTGAGCGGCGTCGGCGCCGGCCCGTCGTTGTCACCGGTCGCAGGCCTGCTGCCGCGCCGCCTCGCCGGCGCGGTGATCGCCGACGTCCTCAAGAGCCGTGCCGCCCTCGACGAGTGCTTCGAGCGGGCCTTGCGGGCCGGCGAAGCGAGCGGCCTCGATCAGCGCGACACGGCGCTGGCCCGCGCCATCGCCACAGCCGCCTTCCGCCGCCTCGGCACCATCCGGCAGGCGATCGGCGGCCGGCTGGCGCGCGGCCTGCCCCGGCACGCGGGCAACCTCGAGGCGATCCTCATCGCGGCGGCGGCGCAGATCCTCCTGCTCGAGGTGCCCGCTCACGCCGCCGTCGATGCCGCCGTCGAGATCGCCAAGGCCGATACGCGCACGGCGCCGTTCGCGGGCCTCGTCAATGCGGTGCTGCGCAAGATCGCCGCGGCGACCGCCGACACCCTCGCGGCCGAGCCGCTTGCCGACGTGCCGCCGTGGCTCGCCGAACGGTGGCTCAAGACCTATGGCGTCGAGGTAACGCAGGCCATCGCGGCGGCGCATCGCCAGGAGCCGTCCCTCGACATCACGACCAAGGCCGAGCCGGCCGCATGGGCCGAGCGGCTCGACGGCGTGCTGCTGCCGACGGGATCGATCCGCCTGCGCGGCCACGCCGCCGTGCCGACGCTGCCCGGCTACGAGGAGGGCCAATGGTGGGTGCAGGACGCGGCGGCCGCGCTGCCGGCGCGCCTGCTTGGGGTCAAGGCGGGCGAGCGCGTCGCCGACCTCTGCGCCGCGCCCGGCGGCAAGACGGCGCAACTCGCCGCCGCCGGTGCCGATGTCCTTGCCGTCGATCGCTCGCCGCAGCGGCTGAAGCGGCTCGCCGCCAACATGGCGCGGCTCAATTTTCAGGTGACGGCCCGCGCCGCCGACGTGCTCGCCATCGACGAGGCGCCCTTCGATGCCATCCTGCTCGACGCGCCCTGCACCGCGACGGGCACCATCCGCCGTCACCCGGACGTGCCCTGGACCAAGACGCCAGACGACCTCGCGAAGCTCGCGGCCCTCCAGGGCCGGCTCCTCGACAAGGCGGTCGGTCTGCTGAAGCCCGGTGGCCGCCTCGTCTATTCCACCTGCTCGCTGGAGCCAGAGGAGGGGGAAGATCAGATTCGCGGCGTCCTCGCCCGCGTTCCCGGCCTTGAGCGCTCTCCGATAACAGCCCAGGAAGCGGCTGGCCTCGACCGGGCGATGACCCCGGATGGGGATTTGCGCCTTCTTCCGTTCTTTTTGCCCGACGAGACGCCGAGGCTTGCCGGAATCGACGGTTTTTTCATCGCCCGCCTCGTCAGCCCGGTTTGACCGCGGTTAACAAATCAGGCGGAAAAGTTAACCAAATCACGCTAAAGCGTCGTTCTTGGAATGAGACCACCCGCGTTGGGCGGTGCGGGGCAAGGGATGATCGAAGGCGTGAGCGCAATCGGCGGACGCTGGCAACTCTACAGCCTCGCGCTGGGCGAGGGGATACGCCGCGTCGGCCGCTCCGCCCGCGGCGGGCTTGCGCGAACTCACCTCGTTCGGCGGCCGCGCGCCCGAGCGGCTCCTCGTCGCGCCGCAGGATCTGCGCACCACCGACCCGACCGTGGCGGCCGACATCTATGCCGGCTACTTCGCGTTCGATGGCTGCCTGGTCGAAACCAAGGGCCGATCGGTGTTCGAGCTCGAGGCGTCGTCGCCGGCCTGGGCGGCGACGCTCAACGGCTTCGTCTGGCTGAGGCATTTGCGGGCGGCCGACACGGCGCTGGCACGCGCCAACGCCCGGGCCCTCGTCGATGATTTTCTCAGCCATGGCGGCGGCCGCAGCGGTGTCAGCGCCCAGCCGGCCGTCGTGGCGCGGCGGCTGATCTCCTTCCTGTCGCAGTCGCCGCTCATCCTCGATGGCGCCGATCACACCTTCTATCGCCGCTTCATGCGCACGCTCGGCCGCTCGACGACGCAATTGCTGCACGCCATGGCGGGCCGCCTGACTGGCCCGGACCGGTTGCCGGTCGCCATCGCGCTCGCCTATGCGGGCCTGTGCCTCAGCGGTCCGGCGCGCCTCTTCAATCGCGCCAATGCGCTGCTCGCCGACGAGATCAAGAAGCAGATCCTGCCGGACGGCGGGCATGCCAGCCGCAATCCGCGCGTCCTTATCGACCTGCTCACCGACCTTCTGCCGTTGCGCCAGATCTACGCGGCGCGGGGTCTCGCGCCGCCGGGCGAGCTCGTCAACGGCATCGACCGCATGATGCCGATGCTGCGCCTGTTCCGGCATGGCGACGGGGCGCTCGCCCGCTTCAACGGCATGGGCTCGTCGATTCCCGATCTGCTCGCCACGCTGCTCGCCTACGACGACGTGCGCGCGCAGCCGATCGAGCATGCGCCCTATGCCGGCTACGAACGCCTGCAGGTGGGCACGACGCTGATGATCGCCGACGTGGGGGCGCCGCCGCCCCGCGCCTTCTCGCGCGAGGCGCATGCCGGCTGCCTGTCGTTCGAGCTGTCGTCGGGCCTGTCCCAGATCGTGGTCAATTGCGGCGCGCCTGGCTTTGGCGACGACAACACGGTAGTCGCGGCGCGCTCGACGGCGGCGCACTCGACCGCGACGGTGGCGGATCAGTCTTCGTGCCGCTTCGCCGGTCCCGGCACGCGCGATGCGTTGGGGACGCGCCTCGGCGCCTGGCTCGGCGCCGGCATCCTGTCGGGACCGCGCAACGTGAAGGCCGAGCGCGGCACCGACCAGCGCGGGCTGACGCTGGCCGCCAGCCACGACGGCTACAAGGACGCGACAGGCGTCGTGCACGAGCGCCTGTGGCATCTCGACAAGGGCGGCGACCGCCTCGACGGTCTCGACCGCTTCCAGGCGGCAGGCCAGCCGGCCACGGCCGTGCCGGTGACGCTGCGCTTCCATCTGCATCCGGACGTGAAGGCAAGCCGCTCGCAAGACGGCCACACCGCCATGCTCGTCCTGCCCAACGGCGAGAGCTGGGCGTTCGACGCCAACGGCCTGCCGCTGTCGCTCGAGGAGAGCGTGTTCTTCGCGGCCGCCAACGGCCTGCGCCGTACCGCGCAAATCGTCGTCGGCATCGAGCTGCCGAAGCGCTCCTCGGCGCACTGGCGCTTTGTGCGCCTCGGGGAGCAGCACTGAGGGCGGGGCGGCGGGCGATTTGTCCCCCGCCGCTTTCGTGCTATCGCCCCTGCCGCCCGCCCCTGGATGCCCGTTCATGGACAATCACCCCCGGCAGATCACCCGCGCCTTCCTGTCGGTGTTCGACAAGGACGGTGTCATCGACTTGGCGCGGGCCCTGCTCAGCCACGGCGTCACGCTGGTCTCGACCGGCGGCACGCGCCAGGCGCTCATCGACGCCGGCCTGCCGGTCACCGACGTGAGCGAGGTCACCGGTTTTCCCGAGATGATGGACGGGCGCGTCAAGACGCTGCATCCGGCCGTGCATGGGGGGCTGCTCGCCGTCAGGGCCAATCCGGAGCACGAAGCCGCCATGCTGGCGCACGGCATCCAGGCGATCGATCTCCTGGTCTCCAACCTCTATCCGTTCGAGGCGACGTTGGCGAAGGGCGCCTCGTTCGCGGAGTGCATCGAGAATATCGACATCGGCGGCCCGGCCATGATCCGCGCCGCCGCCAAGAACCACAACGACGTGACGGTCGTCGTCGACGCTTCCGACTATGAGGCGGTGCTCGACGAGCTCACCGCCAATGCCGGCTCGACGACGCTGCCGCTGCGTCGCCGGCTCGCCCAGAAGGCCTTCGCGCGCACCGCCGCCTACGACGCCTTGATCTCCAATTGGCTCGCCGGCGAGATCGGCGAGACGCAGCCGCAATTCCGCGCCTTCGGCGGCAGCCTCGCCGAGAAGCTGCGCTACGGCGAGAACCCGCATCAATGGGCGGCCTTCTACCGCTCCGGCGAGAAGCGCCGCGGCGTGGCCACCGCGCGGCAGCTGCAGGGCCGGCAGCTCTCCTACAACAACACCAACGACACCGACGCGGCCATCGAATGCGTGGCGGAGTTCGATCCCAAGCGCACGGCGGCGGTGGCCATCATCAAGCACGCCAATCCCTGCGGCGTGGCGGAAGGCGCCTCGCTGCTCGACGCCTACGAGCGGGCGCTGCGCTGCGATCCGGTGTCGGCCTTTGGCGGCATCATCGCGCTGAACCGGCCGCTCGACGCGGCGACCGCCAAGCGGATCGTCGAGATCCTGACCGAGGTGATCGTCGCGCCAGACGCTTCCGAGGAGGCCGTCGCCATCGTGGCGGCACGCAAGAATCTCAGGCTGCTGGTCACCGGCGGGCTGCCCGATCCGGCCGCCCCCGGGGTCACGCTGCGCACGGTGGCGGGAGGATTGCTGGTGCAGAACCGCGACAGCGCCGTGGTCGACGACATGGATCTCGAAGTGGTGACCAAGCGCGCCCCGACAGAGCAGGAGATCGCCGACCTCAAATTCGCGTTCCGCGTCGCCAAGCACGTCAAGTCAAACGCCATCGTGTACGCCAAGGCCGGCGCCACCGTCGGCATCGGGGCCGGCCAGATGAGCCGGGTGGATTCGGCGCGCATCGCCGCCTGGAAAGCGGCGGAGGCGGCAAGGCGCGCCGGCCTCGCCGAGACGCTCGCCAAGGGCTCGGTGGTGGCGTCCGACGCGTTCTTCCCGTTCGCCGACGGGCTGCTCGAGGCCGCCGCCGCCGGCGCCACCGCCGTCATCCAGCCGGGCGGCTCGGTGCGCGACGAAGAGGTCATCATGGCGGCCAACGACAAGGGCCTCGCCATGGTGTTCAGCCACTTCCGGCACTTCCGGCACTAGTGTGGCGATTCCGAAATTCGCCTCATATCGATGGAAGCCTCGGAGCGAATTTCGGAATCATAAGCCACACTAGAAAAAATTGATTCTAGTGTGCTTATTGAATTTGAAGTTCGCTCGGTTCGTGATCCCAGCAACGTAGCGAACTTCAAATTCAGCACACTAGTGTGGCGATTCCGAAATTCGCTGGCGAACTTCAAATTCAGCGCACGAGCGGCGCCGCTGTCGATTGAACGGCCGGGCGTTTCACATCGACCCCCGCGAGGGCGAGGGCGCCGGCCGTGAAGAAGACAATCAGCACGACGACGGCGGCATCCTGGCGGCCGCTGATGTCCGTGGCGAGTGCGACGAGCAGCGGCGCCACGAACGACGTGGCCTTGCCCGACAGCGCGAACAGGCCGAAGAACTGGCCGACATTGTCGGGCGGCGCAAGCCGCACGAGCAGGCTGCGCGAGGCCGCCTGCATGGGCCCGGCCACGAGGCCGATGAGCAACCCGAAGCCGAGATAGATCTGCTCCGGCAGGGTCGAGAAGATGCCGCCCTTTGCGCCCGGCGCGACGGGAAAGAAGAAAAGCACGCGGTCGGGCGCCAGCGACACGATGCCGAGGCAGCAAAAGAGGAACACCGCGAGCGAGCCGAGCACCACGGCCTTGCCGCCGATGCGGTCGTCGAGCCGGCCACCCATGACGGCGCCGAACGTTCCCGCGATGGTCAACAGGATGCCGAAGATGCCGAGCTGGATGGACTGCCAGCCGAACACGCCGGCCCCGTAGATGCCGCCGAACGCGAACAGCGCCACGAGACCGTCCTGGTAGATCATGTTGGCGAGAAGAAAGCGCACCACGGTCTTGTGCCGGCGTGCCTGGCGGAGTGTCGTCATGAGCGACGCGAGGCCGTCGCGGGCCGCCTCGCGCAGTGGCTTGAGGCTGCGCGGCGCATCGGGCGTCAGCAGGAACATGGGCGTCACGAAGACGACGAACCACAGCGCCGAGAGCGGCCCGACGAAGCGGTCGCCCTCGCGGGCCGCGGCGTCGAGCCCGAAGGCCGGCAGCACGCCGATCAGCGTGCGCCCCGTCCGCGGGTCGGCGGCCAGGAAGAGAAGCGTCACGGCGAGCGCCACGAGGCCGCCGGCATAGCCGGTCGCCCAGCCGGTGCCGGAGAGACGCCCCAGGCGCTCCGGCGGCACGAGTCGCGGCATCATCGAATTGTTGAACACCGTGGCGAATTCCGCCCCGATGGTGGCCAGCATGTAGGCACCAAGCCCGATGGCCACCGCGTGGGCGGCGCCGGGCGCCGAGAACCACAGGCCCGCGCAGCCGACCACGAGGAGAGCCCCGAAGGCGGCGATCCATGGCTTCTTGGGGCCGGCGGCGTCGGCCACGGCGCCAAGCATCGGCGACGTCAAGGCGATGAGAAAGCCGGCCGCGCCGGTTGCATAGCCCCATAGCGCCTGGCCGCGCGCCGCATCGCTCGCCACGGCGGACACGAAATAGGGCGCGAACACGAAGGTGGTGACGAGGGTGAAGAAGGGCTGCGCCGCCCAGTCGAAGAAAATCCACGACACAACGGCGCGCCGTGGCGGATAGCCTTGGCTCGCGGCGCTCATGTGCGCGCGAGATCTCCGAGCAGGCTCGCGGCGACGGTGAGCTTCGACAGGGTCAGTCCAGACGCGGCGATGCCGTCGACGGCGTCGCGGATACGGGTGATGTCGCTGCCGCGCTTCTCGACCCAGCGACCGACGGAGTCCGGGCCGGTCGCGCCCGAGGCGATGATCTCGGCGGTCAGGCGGCGATGCGCGGCCGCGATGCCGTCGATGGCGCGGTCGAGGGCGAGACGGTCATAATAGTCGGCCACCACGATGTCGCGGCCGGCCCGCGCCAGCGCGCCGAGCTTGAAGACGCCGCCGACCGCGAAGTGCAGGCTCGCCACGTCGGTGACCGGCGTGCCGGTCGACTGCGCCACAAGCACGATATCGGGCGCCGTCACCAAGGTCGCCAGGGACGCGACGCGGTGGGCAAGCTCGTCCGGCACGCCCAGCATGCAGAGATTGACGACGCGCGCCTCCAGCGCCGCCTTCTCGTCGGCCGGAAGGATGCTGTCGAGGGCACCGGCGATGGCCGCGATGCCGCCGCCATAGGTGGCGACAATGCCGTCGAGGGGGGCGGCCTTGAGGTCGACGTTGCGGATGAACCAAGTGATGCGCCCGAGCAGCAGGTCCTGCACGTCGCCATAGAGGCCGAGCTGCGGCTTGCCCTTGACCTTGCCGTCGAGCGCATCGATGGCGGCATTGAAGATCGACGAGCTTGAAACTATCACGCACCGCCGCGTAGGCGGCCGCGATGGTTGGCGCATCGGCGCCGGTCTGGTCGCTGAAGCGCGTGACGACGGTCGGGCCGCCGCGATTGATGATGGCGTTGGCAAGCTGCGTGGAGATGATCTCGCGCCGCAGCCGATGGCTCTCGATGGCGTCGGGGAAGCGCATGCGCATCTGCGCCGGGAAATAGCGCTCGAGCTCGCGCGCCAGATACGGCGCGTCGGGGACGCGGCTCGCCAACAGCGCGTCGTGCAGGGCGAGCTTGGCGTAGGCGAGCAGCACGGCGATCTCCGGCCGCGTCAGGCCCTCGCCGCGCCGCTCGCGCGCCGCCAGGTCCAAGTCGTCCGGCAGGAACTCGATGGAGCGATCGAGCCGGCCTTCCGCCTCCAGCGTCTGCATGAGGCGCATGGAGAAGCCCACGTCGGCGACGCCGCGCCGCTCGGTCAGCGACATGGCCAGCGTCTGCAGGTAATTGTTGCGCAGCACCAGGGCGGCGACCTCGTCGGTCATCTCGGCCAGGAAAGCGCCGCGCGAAGCGGCGTCGAGGCGGCCGTCGCGCTCGGGCGTGGTGAGCGCGATCTTGATGTTGACCTCGACGTCGGAGGTGTTGACGCCGGCCGAATTGTCGATGGCATCGGTGTTGAGCCTGACGCCGCGCCGTGCCGCCTCGATGCGGCCCTTCTGGGTCATGCCGAGATTGGCGCCTTCGCCCACCACTCTCGCGCGCAAGTCCGTTCCTGTAACCCGGATCGGATCGTTGGCGCGGTCGCCGACCTGCAGGTCGGTCTCGTCGCTGCCACGCACGTAGGTGCCGATGCCGCCGAAAAACAGAAGATCGACCGGCGCCTTGAGGATGGCGGTCATGATCTCCTGCGGTGTCGCCTCGCTCGCCTTGAGGCCAAGCGCCTCCTGGACCGGCGGCGTCAGCGGGATCGATTTGGCCGCGCGCGGGAAGACGCCGCCGCCCTGCGAGATGAGCTTGCGGTCGTAATCCTGCCAGCTCGAACGCGGCAAGTTGAACAGCCGCTGGCGCTCGCCATGGGAGGCGTCCGGGTCGGGCGTCGGGTCGAGGAAAATGTCGCGGTGGTCGAAGGCCGCCACGAGCCTCATGGGGCGCGACAGCAGCATGCCGTTGCCGAACACGTCGCCCGACATGTCGCCGACGCCGACGGCGTTGACGGACTGGGTGTCGATGTTGATGTCGAGCTCGCGGAAGTGGCGCCTCACAGCCTCGAAGGCGCCGCGCGCCGTGATGCCCATCTTCTTGTGGTCGTAGCCTTGCGAGCCGCCCGACGCGAAGGCGTCGCCGAGCCAGTGGTGATGCTCGAGCGAAAGCTGGTTGGCGATGTCCGAGAAGGTCGCCGTGCCCTTGTCGGCCGCCACCACGAGATAGGGGTCGTCGCCGTCATGGCGAACCGTGTTGGGCGGCGGCACGATCGCCGTGCCGTCGATATTGTCGGTGAGATCGAGCAGGCTCGAGACGAAAATCTTGTAGGTGGCGACGCCCTCGTCGAGCCAGGCCTGCCGCTCGGTGGGCGGCGGCAGCTTCTTGGGCACGAAGCCACCCTTGGCGCCGACCGGCACGATGACGGCGTTCTTCACCTGCTGGGCCTTCACCAGCCCGAGGATCTCGGTGCGGAAGTCCTGCGGCCGGTCGGACCAGCGCAGCCCGCCGCGCGCCACCTTGCCGAAGCGCAGATGCAGGCCCTCGACGCGCGGCGAATAGACGAAAATCTCGTAGAGCGGCTGCGGCTTCGGCATGCCGTCGACCTTGGCGCATTCGACCTTGAAGGCGATGGTCTCGCGCAGGCTGCCGTCGGGATTGGTCTGGTAGAAATTGGTGCGGACCGCGGCGTCGATGAGCCGCGCGAAGCGGCGCAGGATGCGGTCATCGTCGAGACTCTCGACCTTGGCGAGCTGCCGCTCGATCTCGCCACGCGCCCAGGTCTCGCGGCTGGCGTTCGCCGTGCGGTCGCCTGTCGGGTCGAAGCGGGCCTGGAAGAGGCTGACGAGCTTGCCGACGATGGCCGGATAGCGCGCCAGCGTGCGGGCCAGGTAGTCCTGGCTGTAGGGCACGAGAATCTGGCGCAGGTAGCGGCCGAAGGCGCGCAGCAGCGCCGCGTCGCGCCAGGCCACGTCGGCCTCGAGCACCAGCATGTTGAAGCGGTCGGATTCCGCCTCGCCCGAAAACAGCGCCATCAGCGCGGGCTCCAGCAGCGACTCGCACTGCGAGATGTCGATGGCGGCTTCGGAACCGCGTTCCAGCGTCATGTCGTGCAGCCACACCCGCTCGGCGTCGTCGGTATTGGCCGGCGCCACCCGATAGGTGCGTTCGTTGACGACCCGGAAGCCGAAATTCTCCAAGAGCGGCACGCGCTCGGAGAGCGGCATGGGCTGGCCGCGAGCGAAGACCTTGAGGTTGGCGCGGGCTTGCGGATCGGCGCTGCGGCGATAGAAATCGACGGCGCGCGGGCGCTCGGCCGTCAAGCCCTCGATGGTGCCAACGTCTCTCAGTGCGGCGGTTGCGTCGAAGGCTTCGCGATAGGCGGCCGAGAAGGCCTCGCCGTAGCGAGCGGTGAGCGTGCGCGCCTTGGCGCCGCCGATCGTTTCGTCGAGGGCGCCCTTCAGGGCGTCGGCCCAGGTGCGCACGATGGCGAGGATGCCGTTCTCGAGCGTCTCGGCGTCGATGACCGGGGTGGCGCCCTCGTCGCGGCCGATGATGTAATGCGTGCGGGCCAGCGGCCCTTCTGGATAGGACGGATAGGCGGCGGAGACGCGGCCCTTGTAGATGCTCGCCAGGAACTCGCCGACCCTGCGGCGCACGCTGGTGTCGTAGCGGTCCTTGGGGATGTAGACCAGAACCGAGACGAAGCGGTCGAACTCGTCGACGCGGGCCAGCGCCCGGACGCGGGGCCGCTCGGTGAGCTGCAGGATGTCGATGGCCATGCGGTAGAGGGCATCGACGTCGATCTGGAAGAGCTCGTCGCGCGGATAGCTGTCGAGGACGTGCAGCAGGGCGCGCCCGGAATAGCTCGCGGCGTCGAAGGCGGCGCGCGTCACCACCTTCTCGACCTTGTGGCGCACATACGGGATGGAGGCGGCCGAGCCGGTATAGACGTTGGACGTGAACAGGCCGACGATGCGCAGCTCGCCTTCGAGCACACCGCCGTCGCCGAACAGCTTGACCCCGATATAGTCGAGATGGGCGCGGCGATGGACGCGCGACTTGACGTTGGCCTTGGTGATGATGAGCGCCACAGGCTTGCCCAGGAACTCGCGCACCTCCGGCGTCATGGTGACGAGGTCTTTGCCGCGGCGCAGGACCTTGACGGTCGGATCGCGCAGGATGCCGAGCCCCGTCCCCTCGATGGGGTCGGCGGTGTCGCCGGCGACGAAGCGGTAGGTGCGCGCCCCCAGGATGGTGAAATTGTCGGCGACGATCCATTCGAGGAAGGCGATGGCTTCCGACACCTCGTCGGCCGGCAGCGGCGGCGGGCTGATCTTGTAGTCCTCGATCGCCTCGGCGATGCGCATGCGCATCGGCTTGAAATCGACGACGGCGCGCTGCACGTCGGTGTAGACGCGCTCCAGCCCCTGCACGAGGCGTGTGCGGGCGGCCCGGTCGTCGATGCGCTCCATATGGATGTGGATGAGGCTTTCGCGCGTCGCCCCGCCATTGGGGCTGCCACGGCTTTCGCCGAGGAAACGGCGCAACGTGCCCGCGGCATCGCGCTCAACGGTGACGATGGGATGGGCGACGAGCACGGGATCGAAGCCCTGATCGACCAGCTCGGCGAGGGTGGAGTTGAGCAGGAACGGCATGTTGTCGTTGATCGCCTCGATGACCGTGATCTCGCGGCGATGGCCGTTGCGGTCGACATCGAAGTCGGTGAGGCGCACGTCGAAGCGGCCAGCTTGGCGCGGGCCGGAGAGATGCTTCCAGGACGCGATGGCAATGCGGGCCAGCGCCTCGGGCGTATAGGCCTTCAGGTCCTCCTCGGCTGTACGGCCGAGCAACACGCCGGCGAAATCGTTGGGGATCTGTTGGTCGCGCTCGGCGATCGAGCTTCTCGCGCGGGCGACAAGCGACGGCTCAGTCTCGGCGAGCGCCATGGCGGCCTCCCATGCATTCGCGCCTCATGCATGATCCCAAAAGTGTGTGCGGTTTTCGGACAAGATCCTGCATAAGATCAACTGCATAGAGCACGCAGCCGCTTCGAACGAAACGGATCGTGCTCTAGCAACCCAGCGTTCGCATAGACCGCCGCGCCATGCAACGATACCACTGCTGCGCGTCAAATGTTTTACGGAGGCGCCCGATGGCCAAGATCGCCCAGGTGAAACGCAAGCCCGCACCCGACGGCAGGCCGGCGGCCGGCGAGGCGCCGCGCCGCCAGGAAAGTGACAAGACGGTGACGGCGCTCGACCTGCCGGCCGGCGAAGCTGTCGCCCGCCATGGCGGCCTACTTCGACAAGTGCCTGGAGAAGATCGGCTTCGTGCCGAACGTGCTCACCGCCTATGCGTTCGACAACGCCAAGCTCGAAGCCTTCGTGGCCTTCTACAACGACCTGATGCTGGCGCCGTCCGGCCTCAGCAAGCTCGAGCGCGAGATGATCGCGGTCGTGGTGTCGAGCGTGAACCGTTGCTTCTATTGTCTCGCCGCCCACGGCGCGGCGGTCAGGCAGCTGTCGGGCGATCCGCAACTCGGCGAACTGATGGCGATGAACTACCGCGCCGCCGACCTCACGCCGCGCCATCGCGCCATGCTCGACTTCGCCGCGAAGTTGAGCGAGAGCCCGGCAGCGGTGGAGGAGGAGGATCGCGCGCGTCTGCGGGAGGCCGGGTTTGGCGAGCGCGACATCTGGGACATCGCGGCGGTGGCGGCGTTCTTCAACATGTCGAACCGCATGGCCTCGGCCGTCGACATGCGGCCCAACGACGCCTATCACGGCCAGGCGCGATAGCGCCTGGGACAATCACGCAACAGGAGAATCACGCAACAAAAAAGGGCCGGAAACCGGCCCTCGGCGCTGCCTCGAAATCAATGGCCTCGAATCGCTCGCTCCGATCATCAGGAGAGGAAATAGGCCCGACTGTCCACACCGCGGGGGGCTGGGGGGCTGACGTGTCCGAGGCGACAGACAGCCGGGCCTGAGGCAACAGCCGCCCTTGTGGGGGGCCAGTGCGGCCGGGCAAGGGCGCGTTTAGGGCGAAAATGTGATGCCGCATTTGTCGCAGGCGGACGCTACGCCAACTTGCGTCGGGCCGCCCCCCGGCCCATCATGGGTTTGCAACGGGCCGATGACATTTCCGGTAATGGAGGCGCCATGAGCGAGGGTGACGTCGCAGAGCCGCAACGGCTCGCCGGGGAGCGCGGCAGCGACCGTGTCGTTCCCTGGCCACATCGCTCAAAGGCCACCTTGCAAGTCTCCTTCGACCGTCTCGAGCTCCGGCAGATTCTCAACCTCTATGGCCGCATGGTGGCGGCCGGCGAATGGCGCGACTACGCCATCGACTTCCTGCGCGACAAAGCGGTGTTCTCGGTCTTCCGGCACAGCTCCGAGCGGGCGCTCTTCAAGATCGAGAAAATTCCGGCTTTGGCGCGCCGCCAAGGCGCCTATGCGGTGGTGACCGGCACCGGCGCGGTGCTGAAGCGCGGGCAGGAGCTGCCGCGCGTGCTCAAGGCCCTGGAGAAGCCGCTGCGCGTGGTCGTGTAGCGTGGGATGTCCCTAGATCAAGTCGCCTGACGTGCTGATCCTCCCCCTCTAGGGGGAGGTGGCCGCGCGCTAGCGCGCGGCCGGAGGGGGTCGCATTTGGTCGGACATTCGCGACCCCACCCGTCGCGCCGACGCAAGTCGGGTCTACCCGACTTGCGCATCATATTGCCGATATCGGGCAAGCCCGACATCGGATGCGGCGCGCCACCCTCCCCTTGAGGGGAGGGATCAAGCAGCCCGATGCGCGCCGACGACACGCTCTAGACGTTCGATCCCGGCATCGTCCGATCGCCCTCGCCAAGCGGGCGCTGCATCAAGACGCTGTCCAGCCAACGCCCATGCTTGAAGCCGATCGACTTGAGGACGCCGACCGGCGCGAAGCCGAGCGATGCGTGCAGGCGGATCGAGCCGAGCGAGGCGGAATCGCCGATCACCGCCACCATCTGGCGAAAGCCGCGTTCCTCGCAGGCCGCGATCAGGGCCGTCACCAGGGCGCGGCCGACGCCGGACGCCTGGCGGGCGGGATCGACGTAGACCGAATCCTCGACCGAGTTGCGATAGGCGGGCCGCGGCCGATAGGGGCCCGCATAGGCGTAGCCCGCCACCGCGCCGTCGATCTCGGCCACGAGATAGGGATAGCCGGCCCTGACCAGCGTCTCGCGGCGTCGGCGCATCTCGGCCTCGTCGGGCGGCTCGGTCTCGAAGGAGGCGGTGCCGTGGATCACCGCGTGGGCATAGATGGCCGTGATGGCCGGGAGATCGGCGTCGATGGAGGGGCGGATCAGGGACGTCATGGATCGGCTCATGCCGCAGCGGCGCGACGGCGGCAAGCGCCGGCGGTCGCTCTCTCCGTCATGGCCGGCCTTGTGCCGGCCATCCACGCCTTCGTGTTGAATCCGAGAAGGCGTGGATGCCCGCGACAAGCGCGGGCATCCGCGCAAACGAAAAGGCCCCGCCGAAGCGGGGCCTTCCTGTCGTCCAGGCGGTGGCGTCAGCGGCGGTCGCCGATGAGCACCATCAGGAACTGGAACATGTTGATGAAGTCGAGATAGAGGTTGAGCGCCCCGAAGATGGAGACGCGGGCGGCCTCATCCGGCCCGTAATTGCCGTAGAGATACATCTCCTTGAGCTGCTGCGTCTCGTAGGCCGTCAACCCAGCGAAGATCAGCACGCCGATGATGGAGATGGCGAAGGTGAGCGCGGCAAACTGAATGCCGAAAGCCGCAAGCCCGAGATTCACCAGGCAGGCGATGAAGATGCCCACCACGCCCATCATCAGGAACGAGCCCCATCCCGACAGGCTCTTCTTCGTCGTGTAGCCGTAGAGGCTGAGCGCGCCGAAGGCGGCGGCGGTGATGAAGAAGACGCTGCACGATGGAGGCGCTGGTATAGACCAGGAAAATGGTCGACAGCGAGGCGCCCATCACGGCCGCGAAGGCCCAGAAGGTGGCGCGGGCTGCCCCCGGCGACATGGTCATCATGCGGCTGCCGGCGATGAAGATGAAGGCCAGCGGCGCGAAAATCAGCACCCACTTGAGCGGCGTGGCGTACAGGTAGTAGCCGAACTGCGTCAGATAGACGTTGCCGGCCCGCGCGACGGCGCCAGTGGAGCTATCGGCCGTCGCCAGTTGATTGAGAGCGAGCGCCACGAGGCCGGAAATGGCAAGGCCCGTGGTCATGTGGTTGTAGACGCCCAGCATGAAGGCGCGTAGGCCCTGATCGACCTCGCGCCGCTGTGGTGCGGGCAACGCCCGTACCTACGCCGAGCAGCCCGCGATTCCAGTCGGACATGGAAAGCCTCGTTGGTTTCCCCTCGGCGCCGGACATCCGACGCACCCCGCATAATATGAGGCTTGGCAGCGATTTCCCACAAGGGAGCCGGAAAGCGGCCGCGATCCTAAAGATTTCGTAAGTAAGCGGCCGGTTTCTGCCCCAGGATGCGCCAGGTGCCCGAAAGGCCAAGCCCGACCGTGACGCAGCACCGCGAGCGCGGCGGCCGCGAGCGGCCCGCCCAGCGAGATGGTAAATGGCAGATTCATGACGCGGGTGACCACCAGCATGGCGGCCGACGCGCCCGCCACGATGCCGAAAACCGCCGTTGCCGCGCCAAGGGCGCCATATTCCAGGCCATAGGCGGCGAGCAGGCGCCAGCGGGTGGCGCCCAAGGTCTTGAGCACGACCGCGTCGTAGAGGCGGGCGCGGTGGCCGGCCGCCAGCGCACCGGCCAGCACCAGCAGGCTCGCGAAAAGCGCGACCGAGCTGGCAGCCTGGATGGCGATGGCGAGCTGCGAGACCACGTCGTCGATGGCCTGCAGGGCGTCCTTGACCCGCACGCTCGTCACCGTCGGGTAGGCGGCGGCCGCGGCCTTGAGCAGCGCCGCCTCGTCGGCCGCGGTGGCGCCGGGCGCCAGCGCCAAGGTGGCGAGCACCGTGTGGGGGGCGCCGCGAAACGTGTTGGGCGAGAACACCATGACGAAATTGATGCCGAGGTTGCGCCATTCGATGAAGCGCAGGTTGGCGATCTTCGCCTCGATGGTGCGGCCGAGGACGTTGACCGCGATGCTGTCGCCGACCGCGAGGCCGAGGCTCTTGGCGATCTCGCTGTCGAAGGAGACCAGCGCCGGCCCGTCATAGTCCTCCGGCCACCAGGCGCCGGCCACGATGGTCGCGCCCGTCCGGCGGCGCCTCCGCGAAGGTGATGCCGCGGTCGCCTTCCAGCACCCAGGCCACCTGATCGTCGGCCTTGATGCGCTCGGCCGGCACGCCCTTCAGGCTGACGACGCGGCCGCGCATCATCGGCACGCGCTCGAATTTTCCGCCCGGCACGCGCGCCGCCAGGAATTCGGCGAAGCGATCGGCCTCCTGGTTCGGAACATCGAGGAAGAAAAAGCTCGGCGCGCGCGCCGGCAGCGATTGCGTGAGCTGACGGCGGATGCTGGCGTCGATCAGGGTGAGCGCCACCATCAGCGTGACGCCGAGACCGAGCGACAGCACGAGGGAGGGGGTGAGCGCGCCGGGACGATGAATGTTGGCGAGCGCCAGGCGCGGCGCGGTGGCGCGCGGACGCGGCAGGCGGCGCGCCAGCCCCATGATGCCGGCGGCGACGAGGCGCAGCAGCACGAAGGCGCCCACCGCCGAGGCCATGTACAGCATGGCGACGCGGCGGTCGAAGGCGAAGATCGCGGCAAGTGCCACGATGGCCGCCACCGCGAGCGCGAGGCCGACGAGATAGCGGCGACGCGGCCAGCGCCGCTCCGGCTCAACGATGTCGCGGAAGAGGCCGGCCACCGGCACGTCGTGGGCGCGGCCGAGCGGCACGATGGCGAACGCCAGCGCGATGAGGGCGCCGTAGAGCGCGGCGAGCAGCAGCTCGGCCGGCGCCATGACCGGCTCGATGGGAATGGGCAGCAGCGAGCCGCCGAGCCAGACGGCGAGGAACGGCATGACCGCCCCGAGCACGAGCCCGATGGCAACACCGATCAACGCGATCAGCATCACCTGCGTGAGATAGATGGCGACGACGCGCGAGCCCGAGGCGCCGAGGCTCTTCAGCGTGCCGATGGTCGGACGCTGGCGGTCGACGAAGGCGCGCACGGCGTTGGCGACGCCGACGCCGCCCACCATCAGGGCGGTCAGGCCGACGAGGGTGAGGAACTGGCCGAAGCGCTCGATGTTGCGGGCGAATTGCGGTGCCGCGTTGAGGCGCGAGCGGATGTCCCAGCCGGCCTCGGGGAATTGCGCCTTGGCGTCGCGTGCGAAGGCCTCGAGGCCGGCATCGCCGCTGCCGGGCGGCAGCACGACGCGGTAGGTCCAGCGCACGAGCGTGCCGGGCTGCAGCAGGCCCGTGGCGCGCAGCGCGTCCTGGCTGACGAGAAGGCGCGGCCCGAAACCGACGCCGGCGGCGATCTTGTCGGGCTCCGACACCAGCGCGGCGGTGATGACGAGAGGCAGATTGCCGAGATTGATGCGGTCGCCGACCTTGAGGTCGAGGCGCGCCAGCAGCACCGGATCGGCGACGGCCCCGTAGGCGCCGTCGCGGGCGGCGAGGAGCTCGCCGATGGGCCGGGCCGGCTCGGCCTCCAGCGTGCCGACCGTCGGATAGGCGGCGTCGACGGCCTTGAGCTCGACCAGCGCCGAGCCCTTGTCGCCGGCAATCGCCATGGCCCGCATGGTGGCGACGGAGGCGCTGTCGCCGTGGCGGACCACGAAGGCGCGTTCCGCCGCGCTCGCCTCGCGCTGCACGAGGGAGAGCGCCACGTCGCCGCCGAGGATGCGGCGGCCTTCCTTGGCGAGGCCCTCGGTGAGGCTGCGCGACACCGACGCGACCCCGGCAATGGCCATGACGCCGAGCGCGATGCAGGCGAGAAAAATACCGAAGCCGCGAATGCCGCCGCGCAGCTCGCGCAGGGCGAGCCGCAGGGTCAGGGGCAGCCACCCTCCCCTGAGGGGGAGGGTCGGCGAGAATGCAAAGCATTCGAGCCGGGGTGGGGTGAAATTCCGTTGACGCTCATGGCTCACCCCACCCCGATCAACTCGCTCTCGCTCGTTGATCGACCTCCCCCCTCGAGGGGAGGGTGAAGCCGAGGCTGCTGCCTCGCCCGGTTCACGCCGCCGCTCCTGGCTCGATGCGGCCAGAGCGCAGGCGCACGATACGGTCGCAGCGCTTGGCAAGCGTCACGTCGTGGGTGACGAGGATCAGGGTCGAGCCGCGGTCGCGTTTCAGCGCGAACAGGAGGTCGATGATGCTCTTGCCGGTCGCCTCGTCGAGATTGCCGGTGGGCTCGTCGGCCACCAGGATGGCCGGGTTGGCCACCACCGCGCGCGCGATGGCGACGCGCTGCTGCTCGCCGCCAGAGAGCTGCGCCGGATAATGCGTCATGCGCTCGGCAAGTCCGACGGCGGCAAGCTCGGCGGCGGCGCGCTCGTGCGAAGCGGCATCACCGGCGAGTTCCAGCGGCAACGCCACGTTCTCCAAGGCCGTCATGGTCGGAACGAGGTGGAACGACTGGAACACGATGCCGATATGGCGGCCGCGAAAGCGCGCCAAGCCGTCCTCGTCGAGGGCGCCCAAGTCCTGGCCGGCAATCGCCACATGGCCGGAATCGGGCCGTTCAAGACCGGCCAGCGTCATCAGGAGCGTCGACTTGCCGGACCCCGAAGGGCCGACCAGGCCCACCGCCTCGCCGGGCGGGATGGCAAGCGAGATCCCCTTGAGGATGTGCACGCGGGCGGGGCCGCGTCCGAGGCTGAGGTGGACATCTTCCAGCACGATGGCCATATGGTCGTCGCGGTCTTGGCTCTTGGCCTCGATCCGCTGCTCCAGCCGCTGATCCATGCGCCCCCTTTTGAGCCTTCTCTCAAGCCGCCTTGGCCGCCCGTCACGTGAAAGCGCCCGCGCCCCGTCATATGGGACGAGGTTGGCGGCCGTCCAATGTCTCGTTGCGCTCGGCACTCTCGTCATGACCGCATTAACGCTGCCTTTCGGGCAGGACACGGCGCTGGCGCAATCGCGACCGCTGAAAATCGTGGCTTTTGGCGACAGCCTGACGGCCGGCTACGATCTGCCGCAAAGTGCCGCCTTCCCGGTGGTGCTCGAGGCGGCCCTGAAGGCCAAGGGCTACGCCGTCACGGTCGGCAATGCCGGCGTCTCGGGCGACACGACGGCGGGGGGCCTCGACCGTCTCGACTGGTCGGTGCCGGCCGGCACCGATGCGGTGATCCTCGAGCTCGGCGCCAACGACATGCTGCGCGGCCTGAGCCCGGCGCTGACCGAGCAGGCGCTGGACAGCATCATCGCCAAGCTCAAGGGCCGCGGCATCGCCGTCATGCTGACGGGCATGCGGGCGTCGCCCAACCTCGGGCCCGAATACCAGGCCAGTTTCGACGCCGTCTTCCCGAGGCTTGCCAAGAAGCACAACCTCGTCCTTTACCCGTTCTTCCTCGACGGCATCGCGGCGCAGCGCGAGCTCAACCAGAGTGATGGGCTGCACCCCAATGCGGCCGGCGTGAAGGTGATCGTCGAGCGCATCATGCCGAGCGTCGAGCAATTCATTTCCCGGCTGCGGCGGGAAGGCTGACCCTTCCCCACCCGACAATGGCACCTGGGGTCGATCCTGCTCTCATCCGAAAACCGCGCACACTTTTCGGGATCATGCGCTAGATTTCCGTCGGAGCCGAGCGATGCCCCGCCTGTTCACCGGCCTCGAAATCCCCGGCGACATCGCCGACACACTGGCGCAATTTCGCGGCGGCCTGCCGGGCGCCCGTTGGATCGATCCCGAGAACTATCACATCACCTTGCGCTTCATCGGCGACATCGACCACGCCATGGCGCGCGACATCTATCAGCTGCTGGGCGAGGTCCACCACCGGCCCATCACGGTGGTGCTCGACGGGCTGTCGAGCTTCGGCGGCGGCCGCCCGCGCGCCGTGTTCGCGCGCGCTGTGCCGTCGGCCGAGATCGCCGATCTCTACAGCGCCCAGGAACGGCGCGTGCGGGCCGCGGGCGTGGCGCCCGAAACGCGCAAGTTCACGCCGCACGTGACCTTGGCGCGCCTGCGCGACGCCTCGCCCATCGATGTCGCCGACTACCTGGCGAGCCGCGGCGCCTTCCGGTCGCTCTCCTTCACGGCCAATCGCTTCGTGCTGTTCTCGTCGCGCGACTCCGTCGGCGGCGGCCCTTATGTGGTCGAGGCGGCCTATCCGTTGGGGTGATCACGCCTCCTGCGGCAATAGCTCACCGAGCGCGCGGATGATGCGGTCGGGTTTGACCGGGCTGCCTTTCGGCAGGCCTTCGCCCAGCACGTCGTGCCAGATGGCGTAGATGCCGAGGCGCTGCGGGGCGGCCACTTCCCATTCGAGATTGTCGCCCACCATCCAGGTGTCGGCCGGCGCGACGCCGAGCGCCTGCATGGCGTGCAGATAGGCGCGCTCTTCCGGCTTGCCGAAGCCGTGCTCGCCCTCGATCTGCACGTGGTCGAAGCGGCGCGCCAGGTCGAAGCGGACTCGACCTTGGCGCGCTGCGGCTCGGCGGCGCCATTGGTGACCAGCGCGAGCCGCACGCCACGCGCCTTCAAGGCATCGATGGTCTCGCAGGCGCCCGGGAAGAAGCAAAGCTGCTCCTCGCGGTACTGATTGAAGCGGTTGGCGAGCCGGGTGGCGAAATCGCCGCCCGGCAGGCGGTGGCCCTCGGCTGCGAGGCGCGCCAAGGCATCGACGGCGACGCGGCGTCGCGCCTCGTCGAGGCGCTGGCGCCAATGCTTGTGCCGCGACGCGTCGGCCCAAAATTCCGCTCCCGACACCAACATGGCACGTGCGACGTCGATGACCGGCACGGTGAGCTCGGCCGCGAATTCGCCGATCACCGCGGTCCACGCGTCCAGCGGCCGGTTGTAGGCCGACAGGATCGTGTCATCGAGGTCGAATAGAATCGCCTTGGGTAGAGACATTGATTTCGCACAAACGCTCCGCGCCGCCGCCGCCCGATGATGGCCCTTGCTAGCGCGGCGCCATGCGGATGGCGCCGTCAAGGCGAATCGCCGTGCCGTTGAGCATGTCGTTTTCCAGGATGGTCCGCACCAGTCCGGAATATTCATCGGGCGTGCCGAGGCGCTGCGGGAACGGCACGGAAGAGGCGAGCGACTGTCTCGCCTCCGGCGACAGCGTGTCGAACAGCGGCGTCGCGAACAGGCCCGGCATGATGGTGACGATGCGGATGCCGTACATGGCGAGATCGCGGGCGATCGGCAGCGTCATGCCGACGACACCGCCCTTGGAGGCCGAATAGGCGGCTTGGCCGATCTGCCCATCCTCCGCCGCCACCGAGGCGGTGCAGACGATGACGCCGCGCCCGCCGTCGGGGGTCGCGGGCTTCAAGCCGGCCATGGCGGCCGACGCCTTGGCGATGACGTTGAAGCTGCCGATGAGGTTGACGCCGATCACCCGCGAAAAGGTCGCGAGATCGTGAGCGATAAGCTCGCCCGAGTCGCGCTTCTTGGCGACGGTGCGCTTGGCGGCGCCGATGCCGGCGCAGTTGACGACGATGCGGGCAGGGCCGTGCGCGTCCGTGGCGCGCGCCAGCGCGGCCTCCACCAAATCCTCCTTGGACACGTCGGTCTGCACGAACAGACCCTTGATCTCGCCCGCGAGCTTGCCGCCGCGCTCGGCATTGAGGTCGAGGATGGCCACCTTGACGCCTTGGCCGGCCAGCATCCTGGCAGTGGCCTCGCCAAGCCCGGAGGCTCCGCCGGTGACGAGGGCTGCGACCGAACCATCAAGCTTCATGGGCTGTCTCCTGCTTCCTGTTTGACGAGGGGTGTAACGGCTGATGGGGCGCGGGGAAACCCCGCGGCCGCCGCCCGCGGTTGCGGCTCGTTCATGGGGCCGGCCGGAATCGAAATTTTGCCAGTTTCGGTCGGTTTATGGCATTCATGCGTGCGCGGCCTCGCCGCGTTTTCATCTGTTATGGTCCGCCGATGAACCAATTCCTTGCTCGACCACAAACCCTCGTCGGAGCGCCGGCCGGCGCCCGGCGCCTCGCCGTCCTCGTGGCCGGTGCGGCGGCGCTCGTTGCCGCCACATGGCCGGCGCCGGCGCAGCAGCCTTCGGGCGGGAAGGCAGCCCCGAAGGGTGCCCCCGCACAGGCTGCCCCCAAGGGGGCCCCGGTGCAGGCCGCACAAAAGGGGCCGCAAAGCCAGAACCAGGCGGCCGCCGCCGCGGCGCAGGCACCGGGCGGCGGCCAGGCGACGCTGCTCGCCAGCTTCGGCGATTGGGGCGCCTATGCGGCGCAGCGCGACCGATCGAAGGTCTGCTATGCCATGACGCAGCCGAAGAACCGTGAGCCCAAGAACCTCAATCGCGACCCCGCCTATCTGTTCGTCTCGAGCCAGCCGGCCGACGGGGTGCGCAACGAGGTCAGCCTGGTGATGGGCTTTCCGGCCAAGGAGGGCGTCGACGCCATGGCGGCGATCGGCCAGACGAACTTTGCACTCGTCACCAAGCTGGCCAACGCCTGGGTCAAGAACCCGGCCGAGGAGGGACGCGTCGTCGACGCGCTCAAGAAAGGCGAGAAGCTGGTGATCCGCTCGGAATCGAAGCGCGGCAGCAAGCTCACCGACGAATATTCGCTGAAGGGCTTCAACGAGGCCTTTGCCCGCGTGCAGCGCGAGTGCCCGTAAAGCCGTCTTCACGGCGGCGCCATGGCTCCCCATCTTCGGAGCTGATAGACAAGACAACGCGGCCTGCGGGCCGCGCTTGTGTTTGAAGGATCGATGACCACGACCACGTCACAGACGCCCAAGACTGAGCCGACGCCAAAATCGTCGCTCGTCGGGCTCGGCCGCGCCGGGCTCAAGGCAGTCTTCGCGGCCCTCGGCGTGCCCGAGCGCGAGCTCAATATGCGGGTCGGGCAGCTGTGGCACTGGCTCTATGTTCGCGGTGCCACCGACTTCGCCGCCATGACGACGATCGGCAAGGAGCTGCGCGCCAAGCTCGCCGACGCCCACTCGCTGGAGCGCCCGACGGTGGCGGCCGAGCAGGTGTCGCAGGACGGCACACGCAAATGGCTCATCCGCCTGGCCGCAACGGGGCCGCATGAGCGCGGCGCGGAGATCGAGTGCGTCTACATCCCCGAAGTCGATCGCGGCACGCTGTGCATTTCGAGCCAGGTGGGCTGCACGCTCACCTGCACGTTCTGTCACACCGGCACCCAGAAGCTGGTGCGCAACCTCTCGGCCGCCGAGATCGTCGCGCAGGTGATGGTGGCGCGCGACCGGCTCGGCGACTGGCCCAACACCGCGCCGCCTGCCGGCGCTTTCGTGCCGAGCGACGGCGGCCGCTACGTCACCAACATCGTGCTCATGGGCATGGGCGAGCCGCTCTACAATCTCGACAACGTCAAGGCCGCCATGGACGTGGTGACGGACGGCGAGGGCCTGTCGGTCGGCCGCCGCCGCATCACGCTCTCCACCTCCGGCGTCGTGCCGATGATCAAGCGCGCCGGCGAGGAGATCGGCGCCATGCTGGCGATCTCGCTGCACGCGACGCGCGACGATCTGCGCAACGAGCTCGTGCCGCTCAACAAGAAGTATCCGATCGCCGCGCTGCTCGACGCCTGCCGCAATTATCCCGGCGTCTCCAACGCCAAGCGCATCACCTTCGAGTACGTGATGCTGAAGGGCGTCAACGACAGCGCGCGGGACGCCCGCGAGCTGGTGCGGCTCTTGAAGGGCATCCCGGCGAAAATCAATCTCATCCCGTTCAATCCATGGCCGGGCACGACATACGAATGCTCCGACTGGGAGACGATCGAGCGCTTCTCCGAGATCGTCTTCAAGGCCGGCTATGCGAGCCCGGTGAGGACGCCGCGCGGCCGCGACATCTTGGCGGCCTGCGGACAACTAAAGAGCGAGACCGAGAAGCTGCGAGCCCGGGCCCGCATGATGCAGGAATCCGGCATCGGCGCGGAAGGCATCTACGCGATCGCGGACGCCTGAGGCGGCGGATCGCGCCGCTCAGCCGAGCGCACGCGGAACGCCGGGCCGGCCCGGCGCGCAGTCCAACGCCGCCCGGTCCCACCCGGCCGCATCGGCTGCCGCCGCATAGGTGCTGTCCAGGAAGGCAAGCAGCGTCGCGTCCGGATCGGCAGCCGTGCGCACCGCCTCGTAGGGCAGAACAAACTCGCCGAGCTGCTCGCTGAAGCGGGCAGCCTCGGGACGGATGCGCGTGGTGCGAAAACCCTTGGGCTCCGGATAGGCGTAAGAATAGAAGGCCGCATGATCGATGGCGCCGCCGCCCGGCCAGAAGCCAGCGCTGCTCACCTCGTGCGAATAGGCCTCGCGCGCCACGGCGTCCGGCAGATTGGGCACGCCGCCGGGATGCGGGGGCGCCGGCCGGCCCGAGAAGCGCGTCACCGCGAGGTCGAAGCTGCCCCAGAAGAAATGCACCGGGCTCGACTTGCCAAGGAAGCCGGTGCGGAATTGCCCGAACACACGGCTCGCCTCGAGCAGCACGCGCCAGAAGCGCTGGGCGTAGTCGGCGTCATAGGCGGCGTGAGCGTGGTCCGCGCTGAACGGCAGCGCGTCGGCGATCTCGCTGGGGATTTCGTTGATGCGCACGTTGAGTCCGAGGTCGTCGAGGGCGCGCATGACGACGGCGAAGAATGTCGCGACCGATTGCGGCCGGAGCGGCAGGCCGCGGCTGCGTCCGTCGCTCGCTGTGATGACGAGGGAGTGGGCGACGAAGTCGAAGGCGATCTCGAAGATGCCGCCGGGATGGGGAATGGGCGACGTGGTCAAGCCACGCGCCGTGACATAGAGCGGCACGTGCCAGGAATGATTGAGCCACGGCGTCTGCGCGAGGCGGATTTTTCCGACGATCTGCGTCCATAGCTGCAGGGTGGCGCAGGTGTCCTTCCAGGCCGCGTAGGGCAGATCGGGCCAAACGTCTCGCGCTGTTCTTGCCGTGCTCATGGGGGGCGCTCCGTGGGCTTTCGCCCCACATCGCTGAAGAAACGCAGCAGATAACCGTCGGGATCGGCGACGACGAACTGGCGGTTGCCGGCGAGCTCGCCGCCGATGCGGTACCAGCGCTCTTCGAGCGGCACGAGGAGCGTGTGTCCGGCTCCCCGAACGCGGGCGCAGAGCGCGTCCACGTCGGCGACGAGAATCTGGATGTTGAGGCCGCGGCCAAAAGGATGCTCGAGCGGTGCCGTCCTGAAACGCCGGCCGGGTCCGCCAGCTTCCTCGAGCATCAGCTCGGCGCCGTCGCGGCCGAGATAGGCGAAACGCTCCTCGGGCCGTGACCACATGACCGAGAAGCCGAGAACTTCGACATAGAAGGAAAGCGAGCCATCGAGGTTCGAGACGTCGAGTTCCGGAACAAGGGCCGGCGGCATTGCCGTCTTCACCGCCCTTGCGCGGCGAGGATCTTCACCGCGAAGGCGCCGAACAGGCCGGCAAACGAATAGTCGATGGCCCGCATCAGCCGCGGCCGGCCCTTCAGGCCGGCAATGACGCGGTCGGCCGCGACGATCAACGCGATGGCGAGCGGCAGCGACACGGCAATGAAGTAGAGACCGAGAAACAACAGCTTGCCAGCCGCATGCGGGTCGCCGGCGTCGACGAATTGCGGCAGGAAGGTCACGAAGAACAGCACGATCTTCGGGTTAGTGAGGTTGATGCCGACGCCGAGCAGGAAGGTCTTGCGCCACGGCTCCGTCTGCGGCGGGCCGCCCCGCACATTGAGCGCCGAGCCGCGGCGGACGGCATCGACGGCGAGCCACAGCAGATAGACGGCGCCGACGATCTTGAGGATCGTGAAGGCGGTGGCCGAGGCGGCGAGCAGTGCCGAGATGCCGAGCGCGGCCAAGAGCGTGTGCACGGCGCAGCCCGCAAGCGCCCCCAGCATGGCGGCGATGCCGGCGCGCTGGCCGCCCGTCACCGTCTTCGACAGGAAGAAGCTCATGTCGGGGCCGGGCGTGATGAACAGCACGAAACAGGCCAGCGAATAGGCGAGCAGCACCGTAAGATCGGGGATGAAGGTCACGAACAGCTCCTTCGTGCATACGCCAGGCTCATATAGCATGATGGCCCGGAGGTTCCTCGCATGCGTCACCTTGCCCTTGCGGTTGCGACCGCGTTCCTGCCGCTCGCCGCCTTCGCGCAGGGCGCGCCGCCCGGCATGCCGGGCATCGCCCAAGTCATCCTGTCGGACGCGGCGCGGCATCTGCCGGTCGTCGCCAAGCACGGCATGGTCGTGTCGCAGGAGGCTGCCGCGACGCGCATCGGCGTCGACATCTTGCAGCGCGGCGGCAATGCGGTCGATGCCGCGGTGGCGGTCGGCTTCGCGCTCGCCGTGACCTTGCCGCGGGCCGGCAATATCGGCGGTGGTGGTTTCATGCTCGTGCACATCGCCAAGACCGGCGAGACGGTCGCCATCGACTACCGAGAGACGGCGCCCAAGGCGGCAAGCCGCGACATGTTCCTCGACGAGCGCGGCGAGCCCGACCCCCAGAAGTCGCGCTATTCGGGGCTCGCGGTGGGCGTGCCCGGGACGGTGCGCGGTCTCGCGCTCGCCTTGGAAAGATACGGTTCAGGCAAGTTCACCCTCGCCGAGCTCATCGCCCCGGCCGAGAAGCTGGCGCGCGACGGCATCGCGGTCGAGGACGATCTCGCCAACTCGCTGCCGCGCGCCGTCCGGCTTGGCCGCGACGCGGCGACAGCGGCCATATTCCTCGACAACGGCAAGCCGTTCGCGGCGGGCGGCCGCCTCGTGCAGGCCGATCTTGCCGGCACGCTCGCCACCATCGCGCGCGACGGCCCCGATGGCTTCTATCGCGGCACCGTCGCGTCGCGCATCGCCGCCGGCGTGCGCCAGCACGGCGGCGTCATGAGCGAAGAGGATCTCGCCGACTACCGCGCCGTCGTCCGGGCGCCGGTGACCGGCACCTATCGCGGCTATTCGCTCGCTTCCATGCCGCCGCCGAGCTCGGGCGGCGTTCATCTCGTGCAGATTCTCAACATGCTGGAGACGTTCGATCTCAAGACCGCAGGAGCCGGCTCGGCCGGCGCCATTCATCTCATGGCCGAGGCCATGAAGCTCGCCTATGCCGACCGCGCCCGATGGCTCGGCGATCCCGATCGCGTCAAGGTGCCGGTGAAGGGATTGGTTTCCAAGCCCTATGCGGCGAAGCTCGCGGCGGGCATCGACCGCGCCCGCGCCCGGCCGGCCGACGACATCCTGGCCGGCGATCCCTTGCCGCATGAGGGCGACCAGACCACCCATTACTCGGTGGTCGACCGGGACGGCAACGCGGTCGCCAACACCTACACGCTCAATCTGAGCTATGGGGCTGGGTTCGTGGCGGCCGGCACGGGCGTGCTTCTCAACAACGAGATGGACGATTTCTCCGCCAAGACGGGAGCCAGCAACGCCTTCGGGCTGGTGGGCGGGGAGGCCAACAGCGTGGCGCCGGGGGCGCGGCCGCTCTCATCCATGGCGCCGACCTTCGTGTTCAAGGACGGCAAGCTCGTCCTGGTGACCGGGACGCCGGGCGGCAGCCGCATCATCACCACGGTCCTGGCCGTCATCGTCAATGTCGTCGATTTCGGCATGAACATCGCCGAGGCGGTGGCGGCGCCGCGCGTTCATCATCAGTGGCGACCCGACGCGCTCTTGGTCGAGGGCGGTGTGTCCCCCGACACATTGCAGCTCTTGCGCGAGCGCGGCCATCGCGTCGTGGTCGGTTCAACGTCCGGCTCCGCGAACTCCATTCAGGTGACGCCGGAAGGGCTTGCGGGGGCTGCCGACCCCCGGCAGCGAGGCACGCTGGCGGCCGGCCACTGAGATCCTTGGTCGTTCCCGGTTCAGGCACGGTTCACGCCGGCGGCGGGGCTGAGTGCCATGACGCACTGTTTTCATTTCCATTGTCTGGCTTGTTGGGGACGACGGTGAATTCATTCGCAATGAGCGAAGAACACCAGCCTCGGGAGACGGCAATGAACAAGTCCAATTATCTGAAGGCAGCGAGCGTGCTGGCCTTCGCCCTCGCGTTCCATGCTGGCGCCGCTGAGGCCCAGGGATTCCGCGGTAACGGTGGCTTCCAGCGCGGCGGCAACGTTTCGCAGCGCTTCTCGAGCCCCAATATCGGTGTCGGCCAGCAGGGCGGCAATCGCGTCGTCCAGCGCCTCGCGCCCAACCAAAACGTCAACCCGGGCGGTGGCAGCGGCGGCGTTGGTCGCGCCCAGTTCGTGAGCCCCAACGGGGGTGTCAACCCGGGCGGCGGCGGTAATGGCGGCGTCGGCCGTGCGCAGTTCGTGAGCCCCAACCAGGGCGTCAGCCCAGGTGGCGGTGGCAATGGCGGCGGTGGCCGCGCGCAGTTCGCGAGCCCCAACGTGCCGGTCGGCGCGGCGGCGGTGGGCGGTGCGGCGGCTGGCGGCGGCGCCCTTGCGGCGGTCGGCAATGCGCGGGCCGCTCAGGCCGGCGCGCCGGTCGAGCAGCAGGCGGCGGTCGAGCAGCAGGCGGTCGTGGCGAAGGCTGAAGAGCAGCCCGCCGTCGAGGCGAAGGCCGAAGAGAAGCCGGCCGTCGAGGCCAGCGCCGAGGTGAAGACGGAAGAGAAGGCGGTCGAGACGACTGCCTCGATCGAGAAGGCGCCCGTCGTCGTGAAGCAAGAGCCGCGCTACGTCGTGCGCTACTACTATCAGGACGAGCAGCCGCGTCACTACGGCTACACGAACTACGGTTACGGCGGTGGCTACGGCCACGGTGGCTACGGCTACAGCCGCGGATACAATCGCCACTGCCGCTAAATCATCGAGAAGGACCGGCGCGGGATGATCCCGCGCCGGTCAGTTTCAGGGCCCAAGGGGCCCTTTGGCGCGACAACCGGCCCGCATCATGCGAGACGAGTGTGCCGAATTTGAAGTTCGCCACATTGACTGGATCAGCTGCCTCGCGAACTTCAAATTCGATAAGCACACTCGAATCAATCTCTTCTAGAGTTGCTTATGATTCCGAAATTCGCCAGGTCGTCTATTATCTGGCCCCCATCAGTTTGAGGCGAATTTCGGAATCGCGACGCTAGCTTCGTCGAGGGAGCTGCCAAGATGAGACCGCAATCGATCTCCACGCTGCTCGCCGTTTCGCTCGTGGCGCTCGCCATGGCGCTTCCCGTCAAGGCCGACCAGCGCGACCGCGAATTGTGCGTCGGCGATTCCAACGAAGCCATCGCCGCGTGCGGCCGCCTGATCGCCTCCCGCGACGAAGACGACGCGACGCGCGCCGTGGCGCTGGTCAACCGCGCCGCGCTCCTGGCGCGCGACGGCAAGAGCGACCAGGCGCTCGCCGACTATAACCTCGCCATCAAGCTGAACCCCGATTTCATTCTCGCCCGCCACTATCGCGGCGTCCTCTTGGCGCAGGCCCGCAAGACCGACGAGGCCATCGCCGACTTCGATGCCGTCATCAAGGCGAAGCCCGATTTTGCCGCCGCTTACGACGAGCGCGGCTCGCTCTTGTGGCAGAAGGGCGAGCGCGAGCGGTCGATGGCTGACTACGACATGGCCGTGAAGCTTGACGCGAAAAATGCGCGCGCCGTCTTCAACCGCGCCGCAGCGCTTACGGCAAACGGCGACGACAAGCGCGCCATGGCCGACTTCGACACCGCCGTGAAGCTCGACCCCAACTTCGCCGAGGCGTTCATCGGCCGCGGCAACGTGTGGGCCAAGCTGAAGGAGCCGCGCAAGGCCATCGTCGACTACGACGCGGCGTTGCGCCTGGAGCCGCGCAACACAACGGCGCTGCTCAATCGCGGCAATCAATGGGACCTGGAGCGCGACCACAAGCGCGCCATCGCCGACTTCGATGCCGTCCTCAAGATCGAGCCGAAATCGGCCGCCGCGCTCAATGGCAAGGCCTGGACACTGGTGCGTGCCGGGCAGGCGAAGGAGGCGCTGCCGTCCGTCGATGAAGCGCTGAAGATCGATCCCAACGCCGCCTACGCGCTCGATACGCGGGCGCGCATCTACGAGGCGCTCGGCCAGTTCGAGTCCGCCCTCGTCGACATCACCCGCGCCCGTTCCATCGATCCGAAGGAGCGCGAGTACCGCCGCACCTTCGTCGAGGTGAAGGCGAAGCTCGACGAGATCAACCGCGCCAAGAACGGCATCGTGATGAAGGCCGTAGCACCTCTCAGCGAAAACCGCACGGCGCTGGTGATCGGCAATTCCGCCTATCAGAACGTCGCGGCCCTGCGCAACGCCGAGCGCGACGCGCGCGCCATCGCCGAAAAATTCCGCGATCTCGGCTTCCGGTCGGTGCGGCTCGTCAACAACCTGAAGCGCGAGCAGCTCATCGCCGTGCTCGAGAATTTCGCCAAGGAGGCGGACGGCGCCGACTGGGGCGTCGTCTATTTCGCCGGCCACGGCATGGAGATCGGCGGCAGCAACTGGCTGATGCCGGTGGACGCCAGCGTCAAGAACGCCGACGTGCAGAGCCAGGCGGTGTCGCTCGACCAGGTCATCGCCTCGGTGGCGCAGGCCAAGAAGCTGCGCCTCGTCATCCTCGACGCCTGCCGCGACAACCCGTTCCAGCCGCCTGCCGCCAACGTGCAGGGCTTCGCGCGCGGCCTCGGCCGCATCGAGCCCGGCAACACCACGCTCGTCGCCTATGCGGCCAAGCACGGCCAGGTGGCGTTCGACGGCGACGGCAACAACAGCCCCTTCGTCGAGTCGCTGTTGAAGCACCTCGACACGCCGGGGCTCGAGATCAACCGGCTGTTCCGGCGCGTCGCCGACGAGGTCGTCAACAAGACCAAGCGCCAGGAGCCGTTCACCTACGGGCGCCTGCCGGACGACGACTTCTACTTCAAGCCGGCGAGCGACAGCGCCAAGGCGGCCTCGCCGATCAAGCTCAGCGCCAACTGACGCGCTACAATCCGGCGCCCTTGGCGGCGCCCAGGATGGCGCCGGGGCGGCCGCCGATGGCGCCCTGCAGCAGCACCACATAGCCGTCGGCGCCGGCCGGCCTGGCGGTGGCGGCCGGCACGTCGAGCTTCAACGGCGCGCCGTTCCATTCGCCGATCTTCACCATACCGCGCACCACGTTGGCGTAGATGACGCTGCGGCCGCGATTCTCGCCGCGGCCGATGGCGACCGGCGTCGCCTTGGCGACGGGGCAGAGCCACAGCGTGCCCGACTTGGCCTCGCCGCTCCCGGCCCCGACATTGATGGCGATGGAATTGCCGGCATCGGCAAGCGCGATGGGCACGCTGAGCGCGCCCTCCTTGCCGCGCGCGGTGCTGGCCGCCGCCTCGATGTCGCTGCGGCTCGAACCGAGAGCGTGCGCCAATCCGTCGACCACGACTTGCGGCGTGTAGATCTGGCCGTCGCCGCGGCGCTCCGCATAGGCGCGCTGACGCGCCGAATAGGCAGGAGAGGCAAGCGTGTCCTTCCAGCCGAGATAGTCCCAGTAATCCACCGGCAGGGACAGCACGACGAGGTCGCGCTCCTTGGCAAGATCGGCGAGCAGCTGGTCGGCGGGCGGGCAGGACGAGCAGCCCTGGCTCGTGAACAGTTCGAGCACGGCGCGCGGCTGTTCGGCAGAGGCGGGCGCGGCGAAGAGAACGGCCGCGACGGCACCGACAAGGAGCGAAGCTTTCATCGTTGATTCCAAAAGCACGTAGCGTTGTGGCCTATGGGCACACAATCGACAATCAACCGGAAGTCACGTTGGCTTGACGGTTTGCGTGATCGGCGGCGCGCAGTTCTCCGGCGCCCCAATCGATTGGGCACAATCGAATCCTTAACCACGCCATATCGGCGATCTCTTTTTTCCGGCGCGCGATCTTGTCCGGAAAGGCGTCCAACGTTTCCAGATCGTGGCTTCGCGAGCGCGGGACCTTGTCCGAGGCGCCTTTCAACTTTTCGAGATCGATGCGCCGGTCACGCGAATGTGCTCGGGGCGCCAGCGCCGATGCATCCACAGCCATTGCTCGGGATGCTCGCGCACCCACGTCTCGATCAGCGTGTTGATGGCCGCCATGGTGCCGGCCACGTCGACAGCCCCGTCGGCGTCGCGCGGCAATTCGAGCGGCGGCGTCAGCTCGATCTTGAATCGCAGCCCCGGCTCGCGGATGACGCGCACGCCGTGCACCGGGCATTCGTAGTGGCGTGCGAACTTGCCGAGCAGCGGGTTGGTCAGGGCGGGGCGGTCGAAGAACTGGGTGACGACGCCGCGCGTGAAGTGCTGGTCGACCAGCAGGCCCAGATGGCCGCCGCGCTCGAGCACGCCGCGCATCACGAAGGCAGCACCTTCGCGCGCCGACGCAAGCGCGCCCATGCTCTCGCTGCGGATTTCATGCACGACGCTGGCGACCCAAGGCGCGTTGGGGGCGCGGAACACGGCCGTCACGTCGAGCTCGCCGCGGGCCGCGCAGATGGCGGCGAGCTCCCAGTTGGCGAGATGGGCCGAGAAAATCAGCGCCGGCTTGCCGTCCCGCTTCAGCGCCTCGAAATGCTCGAAGCCCTCGACGGTGACGCGCGTGCCGGGCTTGGGGTCGTGATAGACCGGATCGAAGAGCCAGCCGAGATGCGCGTATTCGGCGCCGACGCGGCCGAGATTCTCCCAGGCGCCCCTGGCGATGGCGCGGATCTCGGCATCGGTCTTCTCCGGGAAGGCGGCGCGCAGGTTCTTCAGCGCCGTGCGGTGCACCGGCAGCAGCGGCCCGCAGGTGCGCGCCAGCGCCCCGCCCCAGTCGCTCGCCCGATAGGGGCCGAGCGCCCGCAGCAGCCCGAACACGGCGCGCGTGATGCGCACCATGACGACCTCGACGAGGCGCGAGGCAAAACGGGCCAGGGGGGAACGCGGGCGCGGCAAGGGGAAGCTCCGGATGCGCCCGTCCCTTCGGGGATCGAGACGGGGCGGTCAAGGGCCGCGTGCCGATGGTCCCTCGTGCATGATCCCGAAAAGTGTGCGCGGTTTTCGGATAAGATCATGCACAAAATCAAGACTTCTAGAGCGCGATTGCACTAATCGCATCGCGCTCTAGCGCCCGAACGCCCCGATGATGGCACCCTGCAAGATGAGCACGAGAAGCCAATGGCCGGCATCGATGGCGATGAGCATCGGCTTCTTGCCGCCGAACGAATAATTGACCGTCGTCGTCGTGGCCACGAAGCCGAGCCACACGAAGGCGCCCGAGATGATGCCACCCCGAATGCCGGCAAGCGCCGGGCTGAAATGTCCTAGGAGGCCGGCCAGCACCCAGGCCATGACGAGAAGCGCCACGAAGGCGATGACGAAGGGGGCCTTGCTGTCGGGGGCTCCGGCTTGGTGGCGGGCCATCTTCTCGGCGGGCCATTCGTGTGCCGCCATCCACCGCTTGCCGAGCGCCGTGTAGTAGCCGGCTCCCAGGAGCCAGCCGGCGACGGCGGCCACCAGAACCGCGAGATAGTTGATGCCGGCGAATGTCATGATGCCTTCTCCATAGTGGCAGCGCCTATAATCCACCAAGCTTGCCGACCAGCGTCCATTCCGGATCGCTCACCGGCTGCACCGAAAGCCGGGAATTGTTGACCAGCACCATGCCCTTGAGCCGCGGCTCGGCCTTGATCTCGGCGAGCGTCACCGGCCGCTTGAGCGCTTTCACCGCCTTGAGATCGACCATGCCGAACATGCCGCTCTTGTCGGTTGGGTCCGGGTAGTACGTCTTGGTCACCTCGACAATGCCGACCACCGCCTTCTCGTCGCCCGTGTGGTAGAAGAAGCCCTGGTCGCCCTTTCGCATGGCCTTCAGGTTCGCCTTGGCCTGGTGGTTGCGCACGCCCGTCCATTGCGTGCCCTTCCCGCCAGCCTTGACCTGGTCGTCCCACGACCAGGTGGACGGTTCGGTCTTGTAGAGCCAGTAGGCCATGGGTCCCTCACGTCTCCGCCTTGACGGGCCGCATCATCAACGCCTCGATGGCCTTGTCCACCGAAAGGAGCCCGGCGATCACCGCCGCGACGGCGCTGGCCACCGGCATGTCCACCCCCTTGGCGTGCGCCTTGGCGGCGAGCACCGGGGCCGTCAAGGCGCCCTCGACGAGCTTGCCCGACCTCAGGGCGTCGGCCACCGAGGCGCCGCCGCCGAGCGCTTCGCCGAAGGCGAAATTGCGCGACTGCGGCGAGGCGGCGGTCAGCACGAGATCGCCGAGGCCGGAAAGCCCCATCAGCGTCTCGGGGCGGGCGCCGTGCGCGCGGGCAAAGCGCGTCAGCTCGGCAAAGCCGCGCGCCACCAAGGCGGCCCGCGCGCTCTCGCCGAGCCGGCGGCCGGCCACGATGCCGCACGCGATGGCGAGCACGTTCTTGGCGGCGCCGCCGATCTCGACGCCGCGCATGTCGTCGCCGTGATAGACGCGAAAAGCCGGACCCGAAAGGTCTTCGGCCAGCGCCGCCGCCCGCGCTGCGTCGGGCGCGGCGAGCACGATGGCGGTCGGCAAGCCGCGCGCCACGTCCGCCGCAAAGCTCGGGCCCGACAGGGCCATCGGGCAGGCGCGCGGCAGCAACGCGGCCAGCACCTCGCTCATGAACAGGCCGCTCGTCTGCTCGATGCCCTTGGCGCAGATGAGCACCGGGGTGCCGTCCCGCGCGACGCCCGCGAGCGCCTGCGCGACGGCGCGCACCGCCTGCGCCGGAACGGCGAGCAGCAGCGCGGCGGCATCCCGCACGTCGGCGAGCTGGCTGGTCGGCTCGATGCTCGCCGCAAGCCGCACGCCGGGAAGGAAGCGGGCGTTCTCGCGGCTGGCCTTGAGCGTCGCGACATGGGCGGCGTCGCGTCCCCACAGCGTCACGCGCCGCCCGGCACGGGCTGCCACGTTGGCGAGCGCCGTGCCCCAGGCGCCAGCCCCCAAGACAGCGAAGTGATCCGTGCTCATGGGGCGCGCCGCGCGCCGAACGCCTCGCGCGACAGGCGGAAGAGAATGTGGGGACGATTGGGATGGCCCTGCGGTATCGTCTCATGCTCGAAGTCGGCGGCCGCATCGCGCGTCATGTCGAGGCGACGCATGACGGCGATCGACGCCACATTCAAGGCCGCCGTGTAGGCGACGATCTCGTCCGGGCCGACACGTTCGAAGATATCGTGAAGGGAGGCGATCGCCGCCTCCGTGGCGTAGCCGCGCCGCCAGAAGGGGCGAGCGAGCCGCCAGCCGATCTCGATGGCCGGCGCAAACGGCAGGTCGGGACGCACATGCCAGCAGCCGACGAAGCCGATGAAGGCGGCCTCGTCCGGCACCTCGACGGCCCATTGGCCGAGGCCATCCTCGAAATGCTGCATGATGCGCCGGGCCGTGGCGTCGCTCTCGTCCGCCGTCTGCGGGCGGGCGAAATAGCGCATGACTTCGGGATCGGCGTTCATGGCGCGGAACGGTTCGAGATCGCTGTCGCGCCAGCGGCGCAGAATGAGGCGCGCGGTGCGGAGCTCAAGCGGCTGCGGCGCGGGCATACCGCGTTCACGCCTTGGCGCCGGGGCGGTCGCGCGCCGAGTCGAGGGGCCAGCGGGCGCGGGCCGCCACCGAAAGATCGTCGGTCATGCCGAGCTTCAACCGCTCGATGCCGGCCCAGGCGATCATGGCGCCGTTGTCGGTGCAGAGCGCCGGCGGCGGCGTCACCAGCCTGAGGCCGGCCTCGGCGGCGAGCCGGCCCATGCCGCGGCGGATGGCCTGGTTGGCGGCGACGCCGCCCGCCACCACGAGGGCGCGACGGATGGCCGGCCGATTCGCGGAAATGCCCAAGGCCGGCGCGGGTGCGGTCGACCAGGACATCGACGATGGCGGCCTGGAACGAGGCGCACAGATCGGCCACGTCACGGTCGCTGAGCGGCGCGATGCGCAGCGCCTCGATGCGCACCGCCGTCTTCAGGCCCGAGAACGAAAAGTCGGGCTTGTCGCGGCCGAGCATGGGGCGCGGCAACGGGAAGCGGCCAGGATCGCCGCGCCTGCGCCTCGCGCTCCACTTCCGGGCCGCCCGGATAGGGCAGGCCCAGCATCTTGGCCACCTTGTCGAAGGCCTCGCCCACCGCGTCGTCGACCGTCGTGCCGACGCGCTGATAGTCGCCGACGCCGCGCACGGCGACGAGCTGCGTGTGGCCGCCCGACATGAGCAGCAGCAGATAGGGGAACGCCACGTTCTCGGTGAGACGGGGCGTCAGGGCGTGCGCCTCCAGGTGATTGACGGCGATGAACGGCTTGCCGGCTGACCAGCGCCAGCGCCTTGGCGGTGGTCAGCCCGACGATGACGCCGCCGATGAGGCCGGGACCGGCGGCCGCCGCGATGCCGTCGAGATCGTCGAGCTTGACGGACGCCGCCTTCAGGGCGCGCGCCACGAGGCGATCCATCACGTCAACGTGGGCGCGGGCGGCGATTTCCGGCACCACGCCCCCATAGGCGGCGTGCGCCGCGATCTGGCTCAGGATCTCGTTGGACAAGATGGTGCCGCAGCCTTGCTGATCGAGCGCCACGACGGCGGCGGCGGATTCGTCGCAGGTGGTTTCGAGGCCGAGGACACGCATTGCGGGCTACATGGGCGTCAGAGCTGACTGGATGACGGCACGCCGACCCTATAGCGCGGCGCGCGCCGAAGTCCAAAAGTCGCCGCAGGAGACACGACGACATGGCCGCAAGCAACGCCGCTTCCCGCTATGTGCTCGGCACGCGCGGCAGCCCGCTGGCGCTGGTGCAGGCCAGCGAGGTGGCGCGCCGGCTCGCGGCGGCGCTCGCGCTCGGCCCCGACGGCGTCACCATCAAGACCATCAAGACGAGCGGTGACGCGATCAC
The DNA here is from genome assembly GCA_963812775.1 of uncultured Alphaproteobacteria bacterium. Classification (GTDB taxonomy): domain Bacteria; phylum Pseudomonadota; class Alphaproteobacteria; order Rhizobiales; family Beijerinckiaceae; genus CAWEWH01. The sequence continues at coordinate 429,571 of CAWEWH010000005.1, read as the reverse complement.
CGACCGGGCGCTCTCGGAAGCGGGCGGCAAGGGGCTGTTCACCAAGGAGCTCGACAGCGCGCTCATCGCCGGCGACATCGACTTTGCGGTGCACTCGGCCAAGGACATGCCGACGGCGCTGCCGGACGACATCCTCATCGCCGGCTATCTCGAACGCGAGGACGTGCGCGACGTCTTTGTCAGCGCGCGCGCCGCCAGTATCGCGGCGCTGCCGGCCGGCGCGACGATCGGCTCGGCCTCCTTGCGCCGCCAGGCGCAGGTGCGGCGGCTGCGGCCCGACCTCACCGTGGCGCTGCTGCGCGGCAATGTCGGCACGCGCCTCGACAAGGTCATGCGCGGCGAGGTCGACGCCACGCTGCTGGCGCTCGCGGGTCTCAAGCGCCTCGGCCTCGCCGAGCGCGCCACCGCCATCCTCGACACCGACATGATCCTGCCGGCCGTCGGACAGGGGGCCATCGCCATCACGGCGCGCGCCGACGACACGGCGACGCGCGATGCCCTGCTAAAGATCACCCATCCCGAGACCGGCGTCGCGGTGACCGCCGAGCGCGCCTTTCTCGGCGTGCTCGACGGCTCGTGCCGCACGCCCATCGCCGGGCTCGCCAAGGTCGAGGGCACGACGCTGAGCTTCCGCGGCCTGGTTCTGGCGCCCGACGGCTCCGACGCCGTCGAGGTGGCGCGGCAGGGCGCGATCGGCGATGCCGCGCAGCTCGGCGGCGAGGCGGCGCGCGAGATCGTGGCGCGGGCGCGGCCGTCGCTGTTTGGTCGTTAGGGTGGCGCGTGCGCGTCCTGGTGACACGGCCTGAGCCTGGCGCCTCGCGCACCGCGGCGCTGCTTGCCGCGCGCGGCCACAGCCGCCGTCATGGCGCCGCTGATGCGCATTGCGCCAAGCGGCACGCCGCCGCCGGAGCGTCCGTTCGATGCGGTGGTGATCGCCAGCGCCAACGCGCTTCTCGCCATGGCGAAGGTGCCGCGCGCCCTGCCGGTGCTGGCGGTCGGCGAGCGGACCGCGGCGGCGGCGCGGGCTGCGGGCTTCGCCGACGTGAAGGCGGCGGGCGGCGACCGCCACGCCCTCGCGCGGCTGGCGCGCGACACATTGCCGGCACGGCAGCGGCTGCTGCTCGCCGCCGGCCGCGACCGCAAGGCCGACACGGCCGATCTGCTGTCGGCCGCCGGCCATGACGTGACCACGTGGATCGCCTATGCGGCCGAAGCGGTCGAGACGCTGCCGGCGGCCATGCGGGCGGCGCTCGCCGGCGCAAGCCTCGATGCGGTGCTGCATTTCTCGCGGCGCAGCGCGAGCCTGGCGCTTGGCCTGTCGCGGCACGCGGACGCGGCGGCGGCGCTGTTGGCGTGCCGCCATGTCTGCCTCTCGGCCGAAGTGGCGGCGCCATTGGTCGAGGCGGGGGCGAGGCGCATCGTCACCGCCAAATCGCCTGACGAAGCGGCCCTGATGGCGGCGCTCGAACACGCCTAAGGGTTAATTGCCGGTCTGGCGCGTTGTCGAGACAGCCCGCTACCCATCCGGGCCGAAAATGCTCTACGAGTGGCTGCCATGGACGAGAATCGCGACAAGGGAAAGCGCACCACCGGCAATCCGGCGCGGGAGCCCCGGACCATCGACCTGACGCCCGCCGCGGTGGTCGAGGAGACGGCTCCCGTCGCCAGTCATGCGGCCGATCCGACGGCCCGCGCCAAGTCCGACGCGCAAGGCTCAGCGCAAAGCGCGGCAGCGACATCGGCAGCGCCGCACGACGGGCCGAACGGCCAAGGATCCGATGGCCAAGGATCCGATGGCCAAGGATCCGATAGCCAAGACGATGTTCTGCCGCGCGGCGCGTGGCCGTCCGAGGTGCCGCGCTCGATGCGGGTGCTGGCCGCCACCGCCGTCCTGGGCGGCCTCGTGGGCGCGCTGCTGACGCTTGCGGGGTGGTGGCTGCTGACGCCGCGCGACCGGCTCGTCACCCGTCTCACAAAATTGGAGCGCACCCTCGATCAGTCGTTGCTGGATGCGGTGCGGCGCTCCGAGGTTGAGCGGGTTGACACGCGCGTCGGCGAAGTGGCGGCCGGTCTCAAGACCGCCAACGACCGGCTCGCCGCGGTTTCGACCAAGGCGGACGAGACGGCGCGCCGGCTCGCCACGGCGCCCGCCCCGTCGCAGCCAAGCGGCGGCGCCGGTGCCGCGGCGGCCGACCTTGCCGAGGTCAGGCAGCGCCTCGATGCGCTCGAGGCGGCCCTCAAGGCGCTCGATCCCGGCGTGGCGCGGACGGCGCGCGACAGCGCCGACAAGACGGCGGCGCTGGCCACGTCTCTCGACAGCCGCGTCACAAATCTTGAAAGAAGCGGCGCCTCGCCGGCCGTCAGCCGCGCCGTGATCGCCCTCATGCTGCAGCGGGCGGTGGAGGGCGGAAGGCCGTACCAGGCGGAGCTTGCCGCCATGAAGTCGGCCGGCGCCGATGCGGCCGCGCTTGCGCCGCTCGAGCGCTTCGCGGCAAGCGGCATGCCGAGTGTCAACAGGCTGACCCGCGACTTCACCGCGCTCACGAGCCGCATCCTGGCCGAGAGCGCGCCGGCGCCCGCCGATGAAGGCTGGCTCGATCGCCTGGCGCGCAGCGCGCAGCGCATCGTGCGCGTCAGACCCGTCGACGATGCCGGCGGCGCGAGCCCTGGCGCGGTGGTGACCCGCATCGAGACGGCGCTGCGGCGGCGCGACCTGGGGGCGGTGGCGGCGGCGTGGGACAGCCTGCCGGAAGGCGGTCGGCAGGTGTCGCGCGAGTGGGGCGAGCGGCTGAAGGCGCGGCTTGCCACGGAGGTGGCGCTGCAGAAACTGGTCGGCGACGGGCTCGCGACCTTCGCGCGGCAGGAGACCCCGGTCCGATGATCCGCGCGCTTGTCTTCATCGGTCTGCTCGCCATCGTGGCGGGCGCCGCCGCCTGGCTCGCCGACCGTCCGGGCGAGGTCGAGATCGTCTGGCTCGGACAGCGCATCACCACGTCGGTCGCGGTGGCGCTGGTGGCGGTGGCTTCGCTGGCGTTCGCCATCATGGCGGCCTGGACCATCATTCGCTTCGCGCTGCGCCTGCCGGACCTCGTCACGCTGGCGTCGCGGGCGCGGCGGCGCACCCGCGGCTTCGCGGCGGTGTCGCGCGGCATGATCGCGGTGGGGGCGGGCGATCCGGCGGCGGCGCGCCGCCATGCCGGGGACGCGCAGCGCTTCCTCGGCAGCGAGCCGCTGGCGCTCTTGCTCAGCGCCCAGGCGGCGCAGATCAGCGGCGATCGCGCCGGCGCCGAAGCCGCCTTCAACAGCATGCTCGACGACGACGAGACGCGCGTGCTCGGCTTGCGCGGCCTGTTCATCGAGGCGCGCCGCAAGGGCGACGCGGCGGCGGCGCGCGTCTATGCCGCCAAGGCGGCGCAGATCGCGCCCGGCGTCGGCTGGGCCAACGAGGCAGTGCTCGAATACCAGTCGGCGAGCCGCGACTGGCGCGGCGCCCTGATGACGCTGGAGCGGCGCGCCTCGCTCAGGCTCGTCGACCACGCGACGGCGCGGCGGCAGCGCGCCGTGCTGCTCGCCGCCGACGCCATCGAGCGCGCCGAGAACGAGCCGCAGGCGGCGCTCACGGCGGCGGGCGCCGCCGCCAAGCTCGCGCCCGATCTCGTGCCGGCGAGCGTGCTGGCCGCCAAGCTCACGGCCCGCCAGGGCAATCTGCGCAAGGCCGCCCGGCTCCTGGAGGCCGGCTGGCGCGCCATGCCGCATCCCGATCTGGCGCTCGCCTATATCGATCTGAGAGCCGGCGATTCCGGCCGCGACCGCTTGAAGCGCGCCGAGAAGCTCTTGGCGCTGACGCCCGGCCACGAGGAGGCCTATCTCGCGGTGGCGCGCGCGGCGCTCGACGCGCGCGAGTTCGGCCGCGCCCGCAAGGCCATCGAACCGCTGCTTGCCATGCGGCCCGCCGTGCGCGTCTGCCTCGCCATGGCCGACATCGAGGAGGCCGAGCACGGCGAGACCGGCACGGTGCGCGAATGGCTGTCACGGGCGTCGCGGGCGCCGCGCGACCCGGCCTGGATCGCCGACGGCGTCGTGGCCGAGCGCTGGGCGCCGGTCTCGCCGGTGAGCGGCCGGCTCGACGCCTTTGTGTGGGCGACGCCGCAGGACCGCATCGCCGGGCCGTCCGGCCTGGAGGGCGCCCGCGACACCGAGGCGGATCGCGTCATGGCTGACGTGGACGAGGCGCCGGCCGGCGAGGCGCGGCCGATCGACCTTCCGGCCGAGGCCTCGCCCGAGACGCCGCGCGCGCTGAAGCCGATTGCGTCCGAGAAACCTGCCGACAAGGACACGACCGGCAGACGAGTCGCGGCCATTCAGTCGACGCCCACCCCCGTCATCTTCCCGATGCCGCGGCCGCCGGACGATCCGGGACCACGGCCGCAATCGGAAGAAGATCGCTCGCGACAGACGGGGTAGCGCGGACGCCGCCGCCCTGAGCGATGCGAACCTTGCCAACCCGAGGCGATTGAGGCAAACACCGCGCCAGGCCGCGGTAGCTCAGCTGGTAGAGCACCGCATTCGTAATGCGGGGGTCGGGGGTTCGAATCCCTTCCGCGGCACCAGACCTCTTCCCGACAGACCTCTTCACGACAGACCTCTTCCCGACAGACGCCGCGCTGGGATTTTCAATTGTTCCGGGAACCCAAACCCACTCGGTCCGTTTCGACTGGCGGTGGGGAGCGGTGTGTGACCAAAGAAGAAATGCTGATGCGTGCCCTCCAGTGTCGGGCACTGGCGAAGGCGGAGACAAATCTCGACGCCAAGCTGCCGTATCTCGACATCGCGGAGACGTGGGAGCGTCTTGCCCGGCAAATCGAGGAGCTTGGGGAGCCGCCGGATGCCGTTGTTGCCAAGGCGGCCCTGGAGCAGGGTACCCCCATGGACAGTGGCGGGGACAAGTAGATTTTTCCCCACAAGTTCGCGGGCGGCATCGCTGCACTTGTCGCCGTCCGCCCAAGCCTGCCGGATGCCCGGCACCACCATCGAGACCCTCGGCGACCTTGTCGATGCTCACTTCCGCGTTGGTGCGTGGTGCCCAGGCGGCCACGGCCAGCGCCCGCTCGATAGGGAAGCAGTGATTGCTCGTCTTGGCCGCGATTGGCGGCGACCAACGCGGCCCGGCGGAGCGATAGGCCCCGCCTGGAAGGGTTATCTACAGGCGTCGAAGGCTACCGTTGCCAGTGGCCGTCGCCGAGCGCGTCTTGCAAGACCTTCTCGACCGCAAGCATCCGGCCAGCTTGCTGCGGCCGAAGCATCTCAGGGGTAATGACATCGGTGTGAGCGGGCACCCAGTAGTCGGCAGGCGGCGGTAGGAGTAATTCCGGAACGGCCTTCCGTTCCAGATGAAGATGCAGCGCGATGCACTGGGCGACGACCTCGCACAACGTCTTCAGGCCCTTGGCCAGGTCGCTGACGGTCATCGGCTCGGTCGATTGGCCGACCATCGCGATGATGCGGAGAAACAAGTAGTGTGTTGACGGCATGCTGTCGCGCATCGAGCCCTCCCTCGAACCAGAGCGCTGGCGTAGAAGATAATCGCCGTCCCAAATTCTTCAATTGCTGGAACGGGTTGGTACCTTTCCGTACTATGGTGTTGCTATGCCTTTGAATGAGCCTAAATTTCCGCATCGCTTGCAGTTGTCAGGGCGCAAGCGGCCGAGAGGCTTCGTGCACTCCCGCCCCAATCGGAGGGACGGGCATGAGCCGGGTCACTCAAGCATCGACATCCAATTTTTTATTGTCACGGCTCACGGGTAGCGACTTCGACGCGCTCGGCGATTTGGAGCGCATTGAACTGCCGCTGAGGTTCGTTCAGGACCGGCCGGGCGAGCCAATCGAGCACGTCTACTTTGCGAATGAGGGCCTGTCGTCCAAGATCGCCGTCACACAGAGTGGCAAGCGGCTTGAGGTTGGCGTCATCGGTCGCGAGGGCATGACGGGCTTGGCCGTCGTTCATGGCGACAGCCAGACACCTCATGAAACCTTTATGCAGGTGGCGGGCGAGGGGTACGCGTCAGCGCCGACGGACTGCGCGGCGCGATGCAAGCCAGCAGCTCCCCTGCGCCAATTTCTTTTGCGCTATGCCCAAGCCTTCTCGGTGCAGGTGGCGCACACGGCTCTTGCCAACGGGCGCTATTCCATCGGCGAGCGCCTCGCGCGATGGCTATTGATGAGCCAAGACCGGATCGGCGACGAACTTTATCTGACGCACGAGTTCTTGTCCTTGATGCTGGGCGTGCGGCGGGCGGGCGTCACCGAAGCGTTGCAACGACTAGAAGGCATGAAGGCCATTCGCTCGACCCGCAGGCACGTCACCGTGCTGCACCGTGGCAAACTGGAGAAGTGCGCCGGCGATTGCTATGGAACGCCAGAGGCTGAGTACGAACGGCTCGTCGGCGTTCCTATCAGGACGCCAACCGGCCGATGAAGAGCGTCACCTAGACGGCAGCAAAACGCTTGTCTTTGGAACGCAGCGGGCGCTATTCTGCTCAATGTACGAAAGCGTACCGTGCGGCTCGTGCGGCACACCGCAAGTCGCCTACGACGACACTGACGAGCGCCGCTTCGTCGGCTGCATATCCTGCAATCGTTTTCGCCTAGCGCACAGCAAGGAGACGCCGGTCTCGCTTTCTGCCGCGAAGCTCGCCGACTTGCTGGCGCGTGCTCGCGAACCTGTTGCCGCACCTTCTCGATGGAGGACCATGCATCGGGAGGTGCGTGATTTCCTGCAGAAGTGGCGATGGCGTAGCGTGGTACCGCCGCCCTAGAACAGTCCTCTTCCTGCCGCCACCGGGCAAGCGCGAGGGGAACTTCGTTAAGTCGATGGAGCCCTTCCGCGGCACCAGACCTCTCCCCGACAAACACCGCTGACGCTCAGGTCCGATCGGTGCGCGTTGAATTCGCGCACCGACGTTTTCTGACCTCGCGGCGCCTGGCTACTCGTCGGCTCGGCCGCGATGTACACGAGGGAACCGCTCCACTTCGCGCTACGTTGCGAGGAACTCGCTTGCAAAGTGGGTGAGCTTCCTCGTCGTACGCATGCTGACGGGCGTGATCATGGCACTAAGGTGAAATTTGACTTGAAGAGCCGTCGCTCGATCTCGCGCTCAACGTCGTCGGTCAACTTGTATCCCGTGCGGGCAAGGTATCGCTCGATCGCGAGGTCCGCTTGCCGCTGTCGGGATTCGATTGTTGCGCGAAAAAAACGAGCGAAGAAGGAAGGGTTCTTGGTCGTCAGGGCGGAAAAAGAGGCCCAAGAAGTCAGTACGTTCGCCATGGTTGGCTCCTTTTCGGAGTGTTGTTCTCCCTAGACGAATCCCCCTATCGTTTTTCTTTTACAGATAGGTGGCAGCGCCCACGCTTGCGAGGCGAAATTGCATGCTCAATGCATGAATTTTGCGCCGTCATGCGTTGAGCGCAATTCATGTATGTGGCGTTTTGAGGTGCCTAAACACGCTTCACCTCAACCTCGTGACGCTTTCATGTTCTCCATTTTTCGGGGTCGCAAATGATCGGCGCCAGGTAACGGCCCTTCGTGTTTTGTTGGCACGTTAAACTCGTCCATCCATTTATTTGTGTAGTCGGCTTGCCGATCCGGTTTCAAAATCGGATCGAACGCTATTCCAGGAAGCCCGCCAGTCGCGGCAGCCACAGGCTGATGCTCGGGAAGTAGATGCACAGCATCAAGCCGAGGACCTGCAGGGCGACGAACGGATACATGGCCTTGAACACGTCGGTCATGGTCACGCCCGGCGGGGCGGTGCCCTTCATGTAGAACAGCGTCGCCCCGAACGGCGGCGTCATGAACGCGGTCTGCAGGTTCACCGCAACCAGCGTGCCGAACCAGGTCATCAGCGCGGTCTTGCTGCCGATGTGATCGGTGAAATCGTACCTCGCCAGGATGGGGCCGAAGACCGGCAGCACGATGAGGCAGATCTCGATCCATTCGAACGGGAAGCCGAGCAGGAAGATCAGCACCATCACGAAGGTCAGCATCTCCCACTTGGTGTCGATGCCGAAATAGGCGAGCGTCGAGACCATCAGGGTGTCGCCACCGAGAACCCGGAACACATAGGAGAAGCCGGTCGCCCCAAGGAAGATCATGAAGACGAGGCCGTTGGCGCGGCAGGAGTTGAAGATCGCCTCGCGTAGCATCTTGACGGTCAGGCGATTGTTGAGCGCTGCGATGAGCATGGAGCCGATGACGCCCACGGCGCCGCTTTCCGTCGGCGTTGCCCAGCCGGCGAAGATCGAGCCGAGCACGACGACGAGCAGCGCCGTCATCGGGAAGAGACCGCTCCAGAGCGCCCACCAGAACTCGCCGCGCGTCTGCGGCCCGTATTCGGGCGGCAGCTTCGGGGCCGCGCCCGGCTTAAAGATGGCGACCGCGATGATATAGACGAGGTAGAGACCGCTGAGCAGGAACCCCGGCATGATGGCGGCGAGGAAGAGGTTGCCGGCCGAGGTGGCCAACATCTCGGCCATTACCACCAGCATGATGGCCGGCGGAATGAGAATGCCGAGCGTGCCGGCCGACGCGATGGTGCCGATGGCGAGGCGCTTGTCGTAGCCCGCCGCCAGCATCTGCGGCAGCGCAATCACCGACAGCGTGATGACCGCCGCCCCCACCACGCCGATCGGCGCGGCCAGGATGGTACCCATCACCATGACGGCGACGGCGAGCGCGCCGGGGCACCACTTCAGCAGCACCTCGGTGGCGCTGAGCATGGCCTTGGCGGAGCCGGATCGCTCCAGGATGGCGCCCATGAAGATGAACATCGGAATCGAAGCCAGGACCGGATCGTTGGCGACTCCGCCCCACATGCGCGAGACGATGTCGGATATGCCGATCATCCGGAAGACGCCGAGCCAGGTGCCGAGGAGCGCGAAGACGAGCGCCAGCCCGCCCATGATGTAGGCCACGGGGTAGCCGAGGAAGATGAAGAAGAACATCGCCACGAACATGATCAGGGCGAGGTAGTCGGCCAGCCAGTCGAGCACGCGCAGCCCCCTGATCGCTAGACGTTCGGACACGACGTGGCCGATCCGCAGATTTACCTTCCGCTCCGGCAAATCGCCGAACAGGAAGACGATGACGCGCAACAGCACGCTGAGGATGCCGAGCACCACGAGCCACAGACCGGCGGCGAAAATGCCCTTGATGATCCAGCGATGCGTGAGGCCGACCGTGCTGTCGGACTGCTCGCCCAGCCGATAGGACTGGGCGACGAAATCCAGACTGTAATAGGCGACCAGCGCCACGTAGGGCAGCGCCAGGATGAGGCAGCCGCCGAGCTCCATCCAGGCGCGGCTGCGATAGGTCATGCGCTCGGTGAAGGAATCGACGCGCGGATGCGCATTGATCGTGTAGCAATAGCCCATCCACAGCGAGAAAATGGCGGCGTGGAAGTGCCACTCCAGCTCCTGCAGCTTCGTGTAGGGGAGCTGGACGCCGAACTTGCGCGCGACCACGTCGAAGGTGGTGACGCAGGCCATGATCACCATCAGCCAGCCGGATGCGAGCGCGATCCACTCGAGCAGCCGGCGGATGCTTTCGGAGAGCCTCAGCAATGCCACCATGGTGTCCGCCTCGTCGCGTCTGCCGGCAGCGCGAAAGTCGAACCGGTTTGCGCCCCGGCCGAAGAGCGCATGAGCCGGCAGCGTGGTCGCGGTGTCGCCGGAGTAAAGAATCTCGGGAGACCGGCGCAGCTCTCGGCCGCGCCGGCCGATCGTCAGGCGCTCAATTGCCGGCGTAGGTCGGCTTCATCGCCTGCGAGTCGCCCCAAATGGCGTACTTCTTGCGGAAGTCGGCGTAATGATCGGCGACCTTCTTGAAGGTCGCATCCTTCGCCGACTCCTCGATGATCACTTCCTGCCAGGCCTTCTCGAAAGCGGCGAGCGTCTTGTCGTCCCAGCGCTTGATCTGCACCTTGTGCTTGTCGCGCATCTCCGCCATCACCTCGAATTGCTGGGCCTCCGTCTCGGCATAGGTGACCGCCACCTGGGCTTGCGCCGCCACCTCGATCATCGCCTTGTAGTGGTCCGGCAGGGCATCCCACGCTTTCTTGTTCATCAGGAACTCGCTGCACGAGACCTGCTGGTGCCAGCCCGGGAAGTAGTTGAACTTGGCGATCTGGTGGAAGCCGAGATTGATGTCCATCTTGGGCATCGAGAACTCGGTGGCGTCGATGACGCCGCGCTCCAGCGCCTGATAGATGTCGGCGGCAGCCAGGAGCTGCGTGGAGACGCCGAGCTTCTGCATCACCTGGGCGCCGAGCCCGAAGAAGCGCATCTTCAGGCCCTTCAGCTCGTCGATGGATTTGATCTCACTTCGGAACCAGCCTGAGGTCTCGGGGCCGATGCAGAAGCAGTCGACGGCCACGAGATCGTGCTTGGCGTAGATCTCGTCGCGCAGCTTGTTGCCGCCGCCGAACCACTTCCAAGCCAGGAACTCGCCGAACCCCGGTCCGAACGGCACCGTCGTGAAGAAGGCCAGCGACGGATATTTGCCGGTGTGATAGCCGGGGGTTGTCCAACATGCCTCGATCGATCCCCTGGAGACCGCGTCGAAACATTCGAGCGGCGGAATAAGCGCGCCGGGCTCGAAGAACTTCACCTCGAACTTGCCCCCCGACATGCGCTCGATGTCCTTCGAGAAGCGCACTCCCGAAGCGCCAAGGTGCGGCAGCGAGCTCGCAAAGGCGCTCTGCATTTTCCAGCGAACGCGCTCCTGGGCGCTCGCCGCATTGGCGAACAATGAGACGGTGAGGGCGCATGCGCTCAAGACCGCCAGCTGCTTCAGGCTTCTCGACATTTGTCAGTCCTCCCTTTTGGCCAGCCAAACTGGCGCACGGACCACGCGACTGCGGCTCGCCCGGCTTGAGCACGGGCCTGGCGATCGCACAGATTGTGTGGGGGACTTTGCCTCTGGTCGTTGTTGTTTTTGTTGTTGCCGCTGGACGAGCGGCGTGACGAACTTTCAGCCCCCCAGGACGGGCAGCGTGGCATGTTGGCGCAGCACTGTCAAAGGACGGGCGCGCGTTTTGCGAGCTTCGTTGCCGCGATCACGGCCGCCATTACGACGGCAACATCAAACGCGCGTAGCCGTTGCAAATTCTTTTCCGCTCACCTTTTCTCAAGCTTTGCCTTCAACACTTGGGCGGTCATGGCGAAGCGTGCGGCCCGACACATCCGGGGCCGCGAAAGCGCTTTTTACTGGCAGGGCCCGCGGCGCGAGCGGCGCGATCCTTGCACCGGAGTTTCCGGCGCTGGATAGTCGAGCGAAGGTTGCGATGAACATTCCGGTGAACATGTCGGTTCATTGCGTCAGGCGGCCGGTCCTCGTTGTGCTGCACGGCGAGCACTCGACGCCGGGCCGCGTCGGCCGCTTCCTGGTCGAGCGCGGCCATGGCCTCGACATCCGCCGGCCCCGCTTCGGCGACGAGCTGCCGCAGACCTTGGAGCTGCATGCCGGCGTCGTCGTTTTCGGCGGCCCGATGAGCGTCAACGACAATGACGACTGGCTGAAGCGCGAGATCGACTGGATCGGCGTGCCGCTGAAGGAGAACAAGCCTTACTTCGGGCTCTGCCTCGGCGCCCAGATGCTGGTGAAGCATCTCGGCGGCACGGTCGGCCCGCATTGCGACGGCCGCGCCGAGATCGGCTATTACCCGATCAAGCCGACGGCGGCCGGCCATGCCTTGGCGCGGGACGCGGACGCGCCCTGGCCGTCTTACGTCTATCACTGGCACCGCGAGGGCTTCGATTGCCCCAAGGGCGCGGTGGCGCTGGCCACCGGCGACGACTTCCCGGTGCAGGCCATCCGCGCCGGTCACGCGGCCTTCGGCATCCAGTTCCATCCGGAAGTGACGCACGCCATGGTGTATCGCTGGACGACGCACGGGGCGGAGCGCCTCAAGATGCCGGGCGCGCAGCCGCCGCGCCAGCACCATGAAGGCCGCTTCATGCATGATCCGGCCGTGGCGACGTGGCTCACCTCCTTCCTCGATCACTGGCTGGCGCAAGACCCGCAGCCGCATCTGCCGGCCCTCGCCGGGGCGTGATCGGTCCGCGGCGCGAACATTTTTTCATTCCGCCGAACGCGCCTACAATCGCCCCGAACCAACAGGGGGCGCACATGGACGCAACGGCCTACGCACAAAGCCATCGCGGGCTCAAGGACAAGGGGGCGATCGTCACCGGCGCGGGATCGCGCGCCGACGGCATCGGCAACGGCCGGGCCGCCGCGGTGCTGCTTGCCCGCGTCGGCGCCAAGGTGACCCTGGTCGACACCAACGCGGAATGGGTGAAGCGCACCGAGGCGATGATCAAGGACGAGGGCGGCACCGCCCAGGTGGTGATCGCCGACGTGACCAAGCCCGAGGATTGCCGGCGCATCGTCGCCGAGACGGTGAAGCGCTTCGGACGGCTCGACGTGCTCGTCAACAATGTCGGCATCGGCGGCGCGCCCGGCACCGCGCTCGAGGTCGAGCTCGAGCAATGGAACCACGGCCTCCTCGTCAACGTCACGTCGATGATGCTGATGGCAAAGTTCGCCATCCCCGAGATGGTCAAGCAGAAGGGCGGCGCGATCATCAACCTCGCGTCGGTGGCCGGCATCCGCGGCGGCCATCCGGCGCTGCTCTATCCCACCTCGAAAGGCGCCGTCGTCAACATGACGCGGGCCATGGCGACCCACCACGGCAGGGATGGCATCCGCGTCAACTGCATCTGCCCCGGCATGGTCTATACGCCCATGGTTTACGCGGCCGGCATGTCGGACAAGCAGCGCGAGGCACGCCGGCAGCGCTCGCTCCTGCAGACAGAGGGGAGCGGCTGGGACATCGGCGCCGCCGTCCTCTATCTCGCGTCCGACGACGCGCGCTGGCTGACCGGCGTCATCCTGCCGGTCGACGCCGGCACCACGGCCTCGGCCGGCATCCCGCGGGCCGACGGGCTCTACGAGAACCGACGGCCAAGCTCCGGGTGAAACTAAATCGCTTTACAAGTGTTAAGCCAAGTTCGGGCAGGTGCATGCGCCCGAAGAATTGACTCAAAAGTGATCAAGAAACCAACCGAAAAACTGCGGAGGCGTGTCGAACAGGAGGCAGCGATGACCAACCCGGTCGCCCAGCAATGGTCGCCGAATGAAGGGGATTGGAGCGACGCGCTCGTGCTCCTCGCGTTAGGCCGCGCCATTGCTGAGACCCATTCGCGCCTGCTGCACGAGCCTGTGCCGCCCGACCTCGACCAGCTTCTGCGTCAGCTTGAGGACATCGCCAACACGGACGTCGCCGACGACGGGGAGCAAGATGAGCAGCGCTGAACCCCACCGTCGCATTGCCCTGATCGTCGAGGACGAGCCGCGCGTGAGTGCGCTTGCCGCGACGGTTTTCGAGGAGGCGGGCTTCGAGGTGGCGCAAGTCGAGAGCGCCGAGGGCGCCGTCGGCTTCATGGAGCGCAACGGCGCCGACGTGGCGCTGATCTTCGCCGACATCCGCCTTGCCGGCCTCATGGACGGCATTGATCTCGCCCGCGTCGCCGCCAAGCTGTGGCCGGCTACCCGGCTGCTGATCACGTCCGGCGTCGACGCCGCGGCCATGCATCTCGAGCGGCTGCCGAAGGCCGCCACCTACATGCCGAAGCCGTGGCGGGTGCTCGACGTGCTCACCGCGGCCCGCAGCGTCGAGCAGCCGCCGGCGAGCTAAGCCCGCGGTTCGCGCGGGTCGGCAACGCGTCCCTGGAACAGGACGGCGCCGGTCGCATCGTCCACCACATAGATCAGGAACGGCCGGTCGACCTTGAAGGCGAGGCGCTCGGGCTCGACCTTGAAATTGCGCTTGAGCATTTCGACCGCTGTGGCGGCCGCCGCCTCGGTGCCTTCCTCGCTCACTTCGAGGACGGCGCGATGCTCGATCTGCGAAATGCGCACCGCATCCTTGCGACCCGTCATGGCGCTGAAATCCGCCTTCGCGTCGCTGAAGGCGAGCTTCATGCCGAGCTTGGCGAAGGGGCCGACGAGGTCGGCCTTCGAGGCGATCTTGAAACGCGGCAGCGTCAAGTCGACCGGCTCGGGCTTCTTGGCCCTGAGCGCCGCGAAGAGTTCCGCCTGGCGCTTGGGGTCGAGCCCCTCGGCCACCTTGGCGAGGCCATCGACCGCCTCGGGCAGCACGATCACCATGCCGAGGGCCGCCGCCCCGTAGGGCAGGCGGATGGCGCGATAGCCCTGGCCGCCCGCCACCGAAAAATTGCTCGTCTTGCGCATCGTCGGCACCGAGGCGGTGTCGGTGGCCGTGACATGGAAGTCGCCGTCCATCGTCATGCGCTTGTCGAAGGGGGCGGCCCACGGCGCGTTGTAATAGATGGCGTTGACCAGGACCGCCGAGGCGCTGGGGTCGAGCCGCTCGAGGACGCGCTCGATCTTGCCTTCGGTCTTCTGCGCCACGAAGCCGTTGATGTCCTCGAGCTTGGCGTCGGTGAACAAGGCCGCCGCGTATTTTGACTTCAGCAGCTCGCTGTAGCTTGCGGCGACCGGCCCGGCCTTGACGAACAGCCCGTTGGCGACGGCGAGCTTCAGGCAACCGCCCTTGTCGGCCGGCGTGTCGCCGCCGGACGGGCGCGCTTGCTTGACGTCCTCGGCGGGGACGGGCGCAGCGTCGGCGGCCGCCACCTTGTCCTCGGGGCCGCGGCAATCTTTGGCGGACGCGTCAAGCGCCGCCGCGAGCGCGGCTGCCGCGTCGGCGCGGGCGCCGCGCCCCAAGCGGTGCTTCAGCACCAGCACCATCTCGGTCTCCGTCTCGCCACGCGCCCCGGCGAGCGCCATGTCCATGGCGATGCCGATCGAATAGGGCGAGATGACGAGATTGCCCGGCGTCGCGGCGAGGCGGCCGAACAGCGCCCGGCCCGACGCATTGTAGGCCTCGGTCAGCGCCCGGCTCTTGTCGTCGGCGCTCTCGGCCGCGGCGTTCAGTGCCGCCAAGGCGGCGGCCACGAGAATGGCGCGCACGCCAAGCATGAGGGGTGTCATGGTGATCGTCTCCCTGTCCCGGCCGCGCATATGAGTTGGCGCTCCTGGCGCCGGCCCGAGGATTACCACAGCGCAGCGGCCGCGTGGCGCCTAAGTTTCGCCGCGAGAGTTCGGGCGGATTGGGGCAATGGAGGGTGGACGGGCGACCTTGGTGGAGCGTGGCGGACGCCTCGCGCGGGAAGCGAACCCCGCCGTCGTCGCGCCTCGCGCGGCCACCGAATGCGGCCGGATCCCGGACCGGGTCATGAACGAGCGGTAAATCGAGCCGATCATATTCGATTTACCTGAACACCGATTTAGGTTTTGCCATTAACCGCCGGGGAAACGCGCACGCGCCAAGGTCGAAGCCAGCCGACGCAACACCGGCGTCCCAGAGGAGGCTTCAACATGAACAAGATTTCTCTTTCCCAATTCGTTGCCAAGCTGCGTCAGACGGGCCGCATCGGCTTCGGGGACGTTCAGCGATTGCAACGGAACATCCTGCCGGACGGCATCGGTACGCGACAGGAAGCCGAGCTGCTGATCGAACTCGATCGCCATGTCTCCCGCGCCGATGATGCCTGGAGCGCCTTTCTGGTCGCAACATTGGTTGAGTTCGTCGTTTGGGCCGAACGTCCGACGGGCGTCGTGAACGAGGACACCGCCCGTTGGCTCGCCGCAATGCTGAGCGCCGCGCCCGCCACGAAGACGGCGCGCCGGATCGCCCGCGAGGTCGTCGAAGAAGCCCACGCCTGGGAGAACGATGCTCTCGCGGGGCTCGCGGCGGGCTTTGCGAAGCGCCCATCCACACAGCCAAGTCGCCCCGCGTCAGCCGCGCGTCTCGCAGATCGAGCCAGTCACACGAGCGCGTGCTGACGATCCGAGGCGCCGTTGGCGGTGCCCGGTATGCGGGCCTTCGGGCTCAAGCCGCAGATCGCCTCAGGTCTGAGAAGTGCCACATGCGGACGTGAGCAGCGCGCTCCATTCGCCAGCGCGCACAGCCGCGACCACGTCTGTCTTCTCGTGTAGTCTTGCCGCTCACCCCGCGGAGAGTGCAGCATGAATCGGGCCGCCCATGAGTTCGAGATCGAGGCCGGCGACACCGGCAAGCCGTGCCGCCTCCCGAGGCGGCCGCGGCGCGATGCGTCATGCGGTCTTCACGGCCGGCCTTGTCGCAATCTGGCTCGGCGCTTGCGCGGCCGCGCGCGCCGCGTCGCCGCCCGCCCAGCTTCTGGGCAAGTCGGTGACGGTGACCTGGTCGGAAGATCAGACACGCGTGTCCGCTGACCGGGGAACGTTCAACCGCACGTTTCAGCAGAAGGTCGGCATCTATGTCAGCACCAAGGGTCAGGTCTTCACCCGGCGGACCGCGACGGGCGGCCGGGGGAAGTCTGGGACCCAAGAGCTGCTCGCCGACGGGGCGGCGCGCATGAGCGCGGATTTTCAGAGCGGCGCGATGGTCGTGACGTTGGCCAACCAGAGAGGTCTCGCGCGGCGTATTGTTGTCCAGTTCGACCAGCAGAGCGCGGGCTGCACCGCCCAGGTCATCGTCGGCATCGCGGGTGGGGGCACGGCGCGCATGAAGGGCCTCGTCGGCGGTCAGGACGTTGAGGTGAAATCGATGACGGCGAGCGCCGTGACCTGTGCCATCAGCGTGGGAAATGTCCTCGCCGGGCCCGGGGACTAGCGTAGCGCAGCGGCCGCGGGGCGCCCAAGTTTCGCCGCGAGAGCTTGGGTGAATGGCGGCGATCGAGGTTGGACGGGAGACCTTGGTGGAGCTGAGGGGATTCGAACCCCTGACCTCTGCAGTGCGATTGCAGCGCTCTCCCATCTGAGCTACAGCCCCTTGCCGGGACGGGCCTTTTAGGCCTCGCCGCACGAGCCTGTCAATGACACGTCATGGCCTGTCAATGACACGTCAGCGACGCCACCGTGACGGGCGAAGACCGAGACTAAACCGTTCCGAGGCCGCTCGTTCGCCCGATGGCGCGGCCTCTTCACGTTCACGAGGTCGATAGCTCAATGCGCGCGGTTCTCGACGTCATCCTGCTCCTGCTGCAGATCTATTGGTGGCTGATCATCGCCGCCGCCATCCTGAGCTGGCTGATCGCCTTCAACGTCGTCAACGATCGCAACGACGTGGTGCGGGCGATCGGGAATTTCCTCTTCCGCATCACCGAGCCGCTGCTGCGGCCGATCCGCCAGCGCCTGCCCAATCTCGGCGGCATCGACATCTCGCCGATCATTCTCCTGCTCATCATCTTCTTCATCCAGCAGCTGATCGTGCACTACATCTACCCGAACGTGTTCTGACGCTTCCCGCGATGGCCGAGCGTTCGGTGTTGCCTTGGGCGCTGACGCCGTCGGGCTTGCGCATCCTCGTGCGCGTCACGCCGAAGCGCGCGTCCGACACAATCGAGGGCGTCGGCGCGCTCGCCGACGGCCGGGCCGTTCTCAAGCTGCGCGTGCGCGCCGTGCCGGAGGACGGCCGCGCCAACGCGGCCGCCGTCAAGCTGATCGCCAAGGCGCTCGGCCTCGCCCCATCGGCAGTCAGCATCGTGGCCGGCGCCACGGCGCGGCTGAAGACGCCGTCTGTGGCCGGGGCCGGGGCCGCCGAGGTGAAGGCGCTGCGCGGCCTGCTATGACAATCCGCGATCGTCTCGGGGATTCCCCCGATAGGCAGCCGCCCGCCGCCGGCCGAAAATGAGGGGTGGCGGACGATTCGCAATCGCCGCCGCATGCCGGGGTTCCCAGCCCCCCAGCCCTAACCCTCGGCATCGATTGCCCCTTCGCACCCCGGTGCGAAGGGGCTTTCCTTTGGGCCCTCCTGGCGCGGCCAAGACATTCCCTCTTCTTGCCCCCCTTGCGGAACGCCACCCCGTTCGGCACAAGACGCCGTCCGCGTGACTGGCGAGCAAGGTGGGCCACCACCGGGGAGCGCGGACGTCGAGTTTGGCGCATAATATTGTCCGAAAAGTCCGCAACTTTTCGGGATCATGCGCCTCAGCCGCGCGCCTGGGCATCACCCCGAGCTTTGGAGGTCGCGATGTCCCAGTCTCACGCCCGCATCATCGACGGCAAGGCCTTCGCGGCGGCGCTGCGCGCCCGCGTCACCGCCGCCGTGGCCGAGCTCGCACGCAAGGGCATCGTGCCAGGCCTCGCGGTGGTGCTGGTCGGCGACGATCCGGCAAGCCAGGTCTATGTGCGCACCAAGGGCCGGCAGACGCTGGAAGCCGGCATGCGCTCCTTCGAGCACCGGCTGCCGGCCACGGCGCCGCAGGCCGAGGTGGTCGACCTCGTGCGCCGCCTCAATGCCGACCCCGGCATCGACGGCATCCTGGTGCAGCTGCCGCTGCCCGCCGGCGTCAACGCCGATGCGGTGATCGCCGAGATCGATCCGACCAAGGACGTTGACGGGCTGACCGACAGCAATGCGGGGCGGTTGATGAGCGGGCGGCCCGGCCTCGTGCCGTGCACGCCGCTCGGCGCCATGATGCTGATCCGCGCCGTTCTGCCGGACCTCGCCGGCCGCGAGGCGGTGGTGGTCGGCCGCTCCAATCTCGTCGGCAAGCCGGTGGCGCAATTGCTGCTCGCCGCCAACGCCACCGTCACCATGGCGCATTCGAGAACCCGCGATCTTGCGGCGCTCTGCCGGCGCGCCGACGTGCTGGTGGCGGCGGTCGGCCGGCCGGAAATGATCCGCGGCCAATGGATCAAGCTCGGCGCCGTGGTCATCGATGTCGGCATCAACCGCGTGCCGGCGCCGGAAAAAGGCGAGGGCCAGACCCGGCTTGTCGGCGACGTGGCCTACGCGGAGGCGCTTGCGGTCGCGGGCGCCATCACGCCGGTGCCGGGCGGCGTCGGCCAGATGACGCCCGCCTGCCTTCTCGCCAACACGGTCAAGGCCGCCTGCCTGCGACGGGGCATGGCCCCGCCGGAGCTTGGCTAGCGCCTTATTCAGAATTGCGCGCGGTTTTCAGATAAGATTAGACGCGGAATCAAAAGCCGAGCTGCGGCGGTTTTTGCGCATGCCGTTCGTCGAAATTTTGCAACTTTCCGGGATCATGCACCGACACCCATCATGAGGAATTGATGAAAATCCTTCGCACCGTCCTCGTCGCGGCCATCGCCACGCTCGCGTCGCTGACGCCGCTCACGTCCTCGTGGGCCGCCTGCGCCGGCAAGGATCTCCTTGCCCGCCTCAAGGGCACGCATCCGGACTACATCGCCACCCTCGAGCGCGAAGCGGCCGCGCTGCCCTTCAACCGCGGCAAGCTGTTCCGCCTCAACAAGGACGGCGTGCCGCCCTCGCACGTGTTCGGAACCGCGCACGTCTCCGACCCGCGCGCCACCGCCTTCACGCCCGCCATGCTCGGCGCGCTTGCGGCGTCGCGCGTCGTCGTGCTCGAGCTCAAGGAGAGTGAGGGCCTCGGCAACAGCAACATGTTCGAGGGCGTCGACCCGGCCACCATGTTGCGCTTCACGCTCGCCAAGGCCGAGGAGCGTCCCGAGCGCTTCCTCACGCCGGCCCTCATGGAGCGGCTGGAGAAGGCGCTGCCGCCCTACGGCCTGCCGGCCGCGGCCGCCAAGAGCTTCCGGCCGAGCATGCTGGCGCTGACGCTCGCCGTGCCGGCCTGCGCCGCCAAGGACGTGGCGGCCGGCAAGGTGGTGGACGGGCTGATCGCCCAAAACGGCCGCAAGGCCGGCAAGCCGATCGTCGGGCTCGAGACCATCGTCGAGCAGCTCGCCGCCGTGTCCGGCTTCCCGCCCGCCATCGAGCGCGAGTTGCTCGCCACCATGGTGAAGATCCTCGACCATGCCGAGGACGCCTTCGAGGCGCTGGTGGCGCGCTATGTGGCCGGCGACATCGGCATCGTGCTCGCCTGGGCACGCCAGACCTATCCGGTGCCGGGCGTGGAGGCGCGCATGCCGCCGGAATTCTACGTCGAACTCATCGACCGGCGGAACGAGCGCATGGCCACCCGCACGCTGCCGCACCTCAAGGACGGCGGCGCCTTCGTGGCGGTCGGGGCCGCGCATCTGCCGGGCGAGGTCGGGCTGCTGAAGCTGTTCGAGAAGGCCGGCTACAAGGTCGAGATGCTGGAGTGACGGCTCGCGTCATGGCCGGCCAGAGGCGAGCCATAGCGAGCCAAGAGTCGAAGCTGCCGGCCATCCACGTCTTCGTTCAGCCAACGTCGGAAAGGCGTGGATGCCCGCGACAA
Source organism: uncultured Alphaproteobacteria bacterium (assembly GCA_963812775.1). Classification (GTDB taxonomy): domain Bacteria; phylum Pseudomonadota; class Alphaproteobacteria; order Rhizobiales; family Beijerinckiaceae; genus CAWEWH01. The sequence goes on along the minus strand of CAWEWH010000005.1, from coordinate 409,297 downwards.
GCGCGGGCATGACGACTGTGTTGTCTGGCGTCCGTCGTCCGCGTAAACAGCCGTCATGTCGACCAAAACCAATCCCGGCCGCTGCTTCGAGGATTTTCGCCTCGGCGAGACCATCCGTCACGCCACGCCCCGCACGGTGACGACGGGCGACGCCTCGCTCTACACCGCCCTCTATGGTCCGCGCTTTGCGGTGCAGTCGTCCGACGCCTTCGCCCAGAAGATCGGCTTTCCCAAGAGCCCGCTCGACGATCTCCTCGTCTTCCACATCGTGTTCGGCAAGACCGTGCCGGACATCTCGCTCAACGCGGTGGCCAATCTCGGCTACGCCGACGGGCGCTTCCTCAAGCCGGTCTTTGCGGGCGACACGCTGTCGACGGTCTCGGAGGTGATCGGGCTGAAGGAAAATTCCAACCGCAAGACCGGCACCGTCTATGTGCGCTCCACAGGCGCCAATCAGCGCGGCGAGACGGTGCTCGACTACGTGCGCTGGGTGATGGTGCGGAAGCGCGACGAGGCGGCGCCGGCGCCTGCCGAAAAGGTGCCCGACCTGCCGAAGGCGGTCGCGCCTTCGGCGCTGGGCGCCGCCTGCCCGCCGCTCGATGCGACGAAATGGGACGAGGCGCTTTCCGGCAGTCCGCATCGCTTCAAGGACTATGCGGTGGGCGAGAAGATCGACCACGTCGACGGCATGACCGTGGAAGAGGCCGAGCACCAGATCGCGACGCGGCTCTACCAGAACACCGCAAAGGTGCATTTCGACGCCTTCGCGGCCGGCAATACGCGCTTCGGCAAGCGCCTCATCTATGGCGGCCAGGTGATCTCGCTCGCCCGCGCGCTCTCCTTCAACGGCCTCGCCAATGCGTTCCACGTGGCGGCCATCAACGGCGGCCGGCACACCGCGCCGCTGTTTGCCGGCGACACCGTCTATGCGTGGAGCGAGATTGTCGCCGTCGCCGAGCTTCCCGGCCGCACCGATGTGGGGGCGTTGCGCATCCGCACCATCGCCACCAAGAACAAGCCGTGCGCCGATTTCCCGCGGCGCATCGGTGACGACCTCGATCCGGCCGTCATCCTCGACTTCGACTATTGGGCGCTCGTGCCGCGCTAGGCGCTGAAACCCGCGGTGTCATCCCGGCCAAGCGAGCGAAGCGAGCGCGAGCCGGGATCCATTCCGCGAGACCGACGCAGCACGCGCTGCCTGGATTACGGCCATCCTTCATCGGCATCACGGCACGGATCCCGACTCTTCGCGGCGCTGCGCGCCGCTTCGGTCGGGATGACGGTTGAGTTTACCGGAACTCGAATTCCCTGTAGCCCTGCGCCGCCACCTCGTCGCAGCGCTTGCGGTAGCGCGGGGCGCCGCCGGCATAGAGCAGCACGCGGCGCTCGCGTTTTTCGGGCAGGTTCGAATTGACGCCGGTGAGCCAGGAATCCACCGTGCTGTAGAGGAGCGTGCTCGCCATGTCGTGGACATGCGCGGTCCACTCGCTCTCCGCCTGCGGCAGCGGCGAGACGCGCACGCGCTTCCTCGTCTGCATGTAAGCGATGAGATCGGTCACCCAGTCGACGTTCTGCTCGATGCATCTCGGGATGTTGCAGAACGTCGCCGCATTGTGGGGGCCGACCAGGGTGAACAGGTTGGGGAAGCCTTCGACCTGCATGCCGAGGAAGGTGCGCGGTCCGTCCGCCCACTTGTCCTTGAGCGTCTTGCCGCCAAGGCCGCGGAAGGCAATCGCCTCGAAACCGCCGAGCACGGCGTGGAAGCCGGTGGCATAGATGATGATGTCGAAGGGCTGCTCGCCGGCCGTCGTGACGATGCCGTCGGGCGATATGCGCGCAATCGGCGTCTCGTTCAGGTCGACGAGGCGCACATTGTCCTGGTTGTAGACCTCGTAGTACGAGGTCTCGAGGGGAATGCGCCGCGTGCCGAAGCCGTGATTGCGCGGGATCAGCTTCTCAGCAACCTCTGGATCGCGGACGCGCTCACGGATCTTGCGGTGCACGAAATCGGTGACCGTGGCGTTGGCGGCCGGATCGACGAGGATATCCTTGAAGTTTCCCATCCACAGGCCGAAGCCGGGGTCCGTGTAGAGCTTATCGAAGAACGCCTCGCGCTCCTCTGGCGAGACCTCGAAGGTCTTGCGCGGGTCGTTCTTGTGCACGAAGCAGCCATGCGACTCGCGGCACCTGGCGAAGATTTCTGGATAGGTCGCCTTGATCTCAAGTTGCGTCGTCGCATCGATGGGCCGGTTGCCGAGCGGCGCGCAGTAGTTCGGCGTGCGCTGGAAGACCGTCAGATGGCCGGCCGTCTTGGCGACCTCCTGGATGACCTGGACGCCGGTCGCGCCGGTGCCGATGACGGCGACGCGCTTGCCCCTGAAGTCGACGGGCTCGTGCGGCCAGTTGCCGGTGTGAACCGACAGCCCGCGAAAGCTGTCGAGGCCTTCGTAGCGCGGCATCGTGGGGGTGGCGAAAAGGCCGATGGCGGTGATCAGGAAGCGCGCCTTGGCGCGGGTGCCGTCCGCCGCCTCGACCTCCCAGAGATTGGCGTCGGCATCGAAGGCTGCCGCCACGACGCGCTTGTTGAACTCCACGTGACGGCGCAGGTCGAACTTGTCGGCCACGAGATTGACATAGCGCAGCGTCTCGGGCTGCGGCGCGAAATGCTCGCTCCACTCCCATTCCTGGAGCAGCTCCTCGGAAAACGAATAGCCGTAGGTGTAGCTCTCGGAATCGAAGCGGGCGCCGGGGTAGCGGTTCCAATACCAGGTGCCGCCCACGCCGCCGCCGGCTTCGAAGACGCGCACGGAGAGGCCGAGCTGCCTGAGCCTGTGGAGCTGATAGAGCCCGGCGATGCCGGCGCCGATGACGATGGCATCATAGCGGCCTTGCGGTTCCTTCGAAACTGCGGCGTCGCGCGGCATCTCGGCGGTGGTCGTGCGCGTATCCATGGCGGCTCGGCGCTCCCGGGTCGGCAGGCCGCAAGCACACCATGCCGGCGCCTCCCCGTGAAGCCCTTGCTGGACCTTTTGCGGGCAGCATGGTCTTGTCGGCCGCCCCGCCGCCCTCGGGAGAATGCACGTGATCAGGCTGCCTTCCGACACGGTGCTGATGATCGTCGACGTGCAGCAGGCCATCGACGATCCCAAATGGGGCCCGCGCAACAACCCGGACGCGGAAGGCCGCATCGCCGAATTGCTCGCCGCGTGGCGCGAGGCCGCCATGCCGGTGGTGCACGTGCGCCACGATTTCACCGAGGAGCGCTCGCCCTACCGGCCCGACGCGCCGGGTCACGCCTTCAAGGACGAGGCGATGCCGCGCGCCGACGAGACCGTCGTCGGCAAGAGCGCCAATTCGGCCTTCGTGGCCACCGGGCTCGACGAGACGCTGACCGGCATGGGCGCAACGACGCTCGTCGTCTGCGGCGTGCTCACTCACAATTCGCTCGAGGCGACGGTGCGGCACGGCGCCAATCTCGGCTTCCGCATCATCGTGCCGGCGGACGCGTGCTGGGCCGTGGAGGTGCGCGACCTGACCGGGCGCCTGTGGCCTGCCGAGGACGTGCACCAATTGTCGCTCGCCGTGATGAACGGCGAGTACGCGGCCATTGCGGACGCCGCGACGTTGATCGTGGAAGTGGCGAGCGTCAGGGAGCGCGCCGGGCGGCCCTGGCGGCGCACGTCGTCGGGTTAACAAGGTCGCGGCAGCGGCCGCGACAAACTCTCTGATCCTCCCCCTTCAGGGGGAGGTCCGCTGCGCAGCGGCGGGCAGGGGGTCTGTGAACTCGGCCGATCAGACCCCATCCGCCGCGCCGCAAGCGCGGCGGGCCACCCTCCCCTGAAGGGATCAGGCCGAGGCTCATTGAGCGGGTTGCGAGAAGAAGCCGGATGCGATCAGGGAATGCGCTCGTCACCTGCCGCCGCGTCCTTCTTGGCGAGCGCGGCGTTCTGCACCGCCACCGCCTCCTTCACGACCTCGAAGTTGCGCATGACGATGCGGCACGGCTCCTTGGCGCCCTCGGCGCAGCGCTCGAGCGCATGCTTGCTGACCGCCTCGATGTCGGCGCCGCCGTAGCTGAACTGGATGTAGTTGTTCGACTGCGACATGGCGAAGGCCTTGTCGGTCGGGCGGCCGTGATACTGCGACAACAGGCGGCGCACGGTCGAGTTGTCGGCAAGGCCGCGAACGGCGCGGTCCATGGCGGTCTGCTCGAAGGTCGCCAGCAGGTTGGTGCGCAGGAAGGTGTCCATGGCGGGCAGCCAGTGCAGGGCGCCATCGAGATTGGCGATGATGTCGTGGCCGTCCTTGCCGATCGGCTCGAACATGTGGAACTCGGTCTTGCCGCCCTTGGCCACATAGGCCTCGTGCAGCTTGCGGGCGTAGTCGGCCGGGAAGAAGCTGTCGTTCTCGGCGTAGAACCAGAGACTCGGCACGCGGCTCCTGGCGCCGAAATCGGCGAAGGTCGGCATCAGGTCGTCGGCCTTGCAGGTGGAGGGCGGCAGGTCGGGGCGCTCCACCACCTTGATGCCGCCGGAGAAATTGATCACCGCCTTGAGGCCGGCCGGATTGCGGGCCCCGAGGCTGAGCACGGTGCCGCCGCCAACCGAGACGCCGACGGCGATCACCTCGTCCATGTTGGCGTCGTGGCGTCGGCCGATGGCCGTCATGGCGGCCTGCAGGTCGTCGGCCTGGTCCTCGAAGATGGCGCCGAAATTGCCGTTCTCGCAGCCGCGCACGAAATAGGGTTGCTTGCCTTCGGAGCGGCCGAAGCCGCGGCGCACGACGACGACGGCGAGCCAGCCGCGACGGGCGAATTCGCGCGCCAGATATTGATAGGCGCGCGGCGACACTTTCTCGCGCTGCTCGAGCTCGGCCGCCTGGCCGTGCGTGATGATGGCGACGGGCAGCTTCTTGCTGGCGCCAGCTTCCTTCACGGCCAGCGCCTGCAGGCGGAAGGGCTCGCCCTTGATCTCGACGCTGAGGAAGGTGTCCTCGACAACGAGGTGATTCTCGGCACGGGCGCCCGCCAGGGCCGCGAGGCTGAACGCGACAGCGATGACGATTCGGGCCAGCATTTCAGGCACCTTGCGACAATGCACGTCGTTCTGGTTTACCGCCGAAGCTCTGGCCGGGCTGTGCGCCAGCGCTCATGGCCGGCGCGTGCACCGCACCAGACTTCAAGAGGCAGGCGCCCCAGTGGGCTCAAACACGGTTGCGGCGAGGTTTCGGCGCCCGCGCGGCTGCGCCATCCCTGACGTTCGAGGGCCGGGGCGCTCAGATGCGCGACGAGCTGGCGTGCAAAGACGGGCAACTCGGCCAGTTTGCGCACGCAGATGGTCAGCTCGCGCGGCGCCCAGTCGTCGGTGAGCGCCACCGACGTGATGGCCATCGTCTTGGCGACGCGGCGCGCCGTGGTCTGCGGCACGACGCCGATGCCGACATTGCATTCCACCAGGCGGCAGACGGCATCGAAGCTGCGCAGCTGCACGCGCAGGCGCAGCGGGCGGCCGGCGCGTGCCGCCTTGCCGGCGAGGAAGCGCTGCAGGGCGCTGGCGCGATCGAGGCCAACGAAGTCGAGGTCGAGGGCGTCCGCGAAGGCGATCCTTTGCTTGCCGGCCAGCGCATGGCCGCGCGGCACCACGAGCACGAAACGGTCGGAGCGGAATGGATAGGTCTCGAGCCCGCCCATATCGACGGTGGCGGCCACGATGCCGATGTCGGCGACGCCCTCGGCGATCAGCCCGACAATCTCGTCGGAGAGCCGCTCCTCGAGATCGACGCTGACCTGCGGGTGGGCGGCCAAAAACGAGCTCAACGCTTCCGGCAAGAACTCGGTGAGCGCGTTGGTGTTGGAGAAGACGCGGATCTGGCTCGCCAGGCCGCCCGCATAGGCGCCGAGATCCTCGCGCAGCCGCTCGTTCTGGGCGAGGATGGTGCGCGCGTGGGCAAGCAGGGTGCGGCCGGCCTGGGTCGGCGTCACCCCCTGGCGGCCGCGCACCAGAAGCGCGGCGCCAAGCTCCTGCTCCATCTGGCGGATGCGGGTGGAGGCGGCCGCAAGCGCCAGATTGGCGCGCTCGGCCCCATGGGTGATCGAGCCGGCCTCGACGACGTGCCGGAACAGGCCCAAATCGGTGAAATCGAAGCGCAGCAACAGCCTTCCTCTTTCGCGAAGGCAGGATACTCCAAACGCTCATTGCGCGCGAGCAAATTCCGCGTCAGGGTTCGCAAGTCGCGAAGGGAGTCGCCCATGATGCTGATGCTGATGGAGCGGCCGAAGCCGGCCAACTTCGATCTCGGCAACGCCGACGAGGTGGCGTGGCATTGCCGGCGGGCGGTGCAATCGATCGCCGCGTCTGGCGGCGAGGTGCATTGGCTCACGACCTACGCGACCGAGGACGGCCGGCTTCTCGGCGTCGTGGCCATCGAGAGCCGCGCTGCGCTCGATGCCTACCTGGCGCGGGCCGGCGTTAAGGGCGACGTGAAGCTGACGCGGATCGTGCGCCGGCTCGACCCGTCGATGGCCGGGCCCGCAACGGAGCAATGACATGGCTCGCACATGCAAGGCGCGCATTGCGAGGGAGCACGAGATTGACTAGTGGGATTGATTGAAACGAGTCCAAAGTGAACGGTGCCGCGCCGATGCAGCGCAACGCCGCCGGAGCGATGGAGGAGCACGATAGATGACCGAAGCGCGAACAACGCCTCTCGAAGATCTCCGTCCGCTGTCACCGCACATACAGATCTACCGCTGGACGTGGACGATGGCGATGTCGATCGTGCATCGCCTCACCGGCGTCGCACTCTATGCCGGCACGCTGCTCATCCTGTGGTGGCTCGTGGCGCTGAGCCTCGGGCCGGGGCCCTACGAGGTGGTGCGCGGGGTGATGACGTCGCTCATCGGGCGTCTCATTCTCATCGGCTACACCTGGGCGATCTTCCACCACATGCTGGGCGGCATCCGCCATTTCCTCTGGGACATGGGGCTCGCCTACGGGTCGCCGACCCGCCACATCCTGGCGGCCGGCACGCTCGTCGGCTCCCTCGCGCTCACCGCCCTGTTGTGGGGCACCGTTTTTCTCGTGCGCTGAGGAGCCGCATGATGACCAGCCATTCCCGCTCCATCCGCACGCCGATGGCCAAGGTGCGCGGTCTCGGGGCCGCCCATTCCGGCACCGAGCACTTCTGGCACCAGCGCGTCACGGCGGTGTCGAATCTCGTCCTCGTGCTGGCGCTGCTCGCGGTTCTCGTTACGACGTTCGGGCGCGACTACGCGGCAACGCTTGCCGTTGTCAGCCATCCGGCCGTCGCCATGGTGCTCATCCTGCTCGCCATCTCGGTCGGCGTGCATATGCGGCTCGGCATGACGGTGATCATCGAGGACTACGTGCACGGCAAGGGCCTGAAGATGGCGGCCGTCATCCTCAACACTTTCTTCTCGTTTGCGGTGGCGGCGGTGGCGATCTTCGCCATCCTGCGGATCAGCCTGCGCGGCGTGCTCTGAACACGCTCTTGGAGAGCAACATGGCAACGAACGGCAAGGCGGCTCCGGCGGTGAACGGCAAGGCCTATCCGATCACCGACCACACGTTCGACGTGGTCATCGTCGGCGGCGGCGGGGCGGGGCTGCGCGCCACGGTCGGCTGCTCCGAAGCCGGCCTGCGCACCGCCTGCATCACGAAGGTGTTTCCGACGCGCTCGCACACCGTCGCCGCGCAGGGCGGCGTGGCGGCGGCGCTCGGCAATATGGGCGAAGACGACTGGCGCTGGCACATGTACGACACCGTCAAGGGGTCGGACTGGCTCGGCGACCAGGACGCCATCGAGTATCTGGTGCGCAACGCGCCGGCCGCCGTCTATGAGCTCGAGCATTGGGGCGTGCCGTTCTCGCGCACCGAGGACGGACAAATCTACCAGCGGCCGTTCGGCGGCATGACCACGCATTACGGCAAGGGCACGGCGCAGCGCACCTGCGCGGCCGCCGACCGCACCGGCCACGCCATGCTGCACACGCTCTACGGCCAGGCGGTGAAGAACAAGACCGAATTCTTCATCGAGTATTTCGCCATCGACCTGATCATGGAGGAGGGACGTTGCCGCGGCGTCGTGGCGCTGAAGATGGACGACGGCACCATCCACCGCTTCCGCGCCCATCTCACCGTGCTGGCCACCGGCGGCTATGGCCGCGCCTATTTCACGGCCACCTCGGCGCACACCTGCACGGGGGACGGCAACGGCATGGTGCTGCGCGCCGGCCTGCCGCTGCAGGACATGGAATTCGTGCAGTTCCATCCGACCGGCATCTACGGCGCCGGCTGCCTCATCACCGAGGGTTCGCGCGGCGAGGGCGGCTATCTCACCAATTCGGAAGGCGAGCGCTTCATGGAGCGTTACGCGCCCTCCGCCAAGGACCTCGCGTCCCGCGACGTGGTATCCCGCTCCATGACCATCGAGATCCGCGAGGGCCGCGGTGTCGGCAAGAACAAGGACCACATCTACCTGCACCTCGACCATCTCGACCCGAACGTGCTGGCCGAGCGGCTGCCGGGCATTTCCGAGAGCGCCAAGATCTTCGCCGGCGTCGACGTGACCAAGGAGCCAATCCCGGTGCTGCCCACCGTCCACTACAATATGGGCGGCATCGCCACGAACTATCACGGCGAGGTGGTGTCCAAGAGGGACGGCGATCCCGACTACATCGTGCCCGGCCTGATGGCGCTCGGTGAGGCGGCCTGCGTTTCGGTGCACGGCGCCAACCGGCTCGGCTCCAACTCGCTCATCGATCTCGTGGTGTTCGGGCGCGCCGCCGGCCTGCGCGCCGCCGAGCTCGTGACGGCGGGCGAGAAGCACGCCGACCTGCCGACCGATTCGGCCGATCTCGCGCTCACCCGCCTCGACCGCTTCCGCCACGCAAGCGGCGGCACGCCGACCGCGGAGCTCCGGCAGCAGATGCAGATGACCATGCAGGAGAACTGCGCGGTGTTCCGCACCGGGCAGGTCCTGGAGGAGGGCCACAAGAAGATCCACGACGTGTGGAAGGGGGCTGCGGATCTGCGCACCACCGACCGTTCGCTGGTCTGGAACTCCGATCTCATCGAGACGCTGGAATTCGACAACCTCATCGCGCAAGCGGTGGTGACGATGGATTCGGCGCTCAACCGCACGGAATCGCGCGGCGCGCACGCGCGCGAGGATTTCCCGGAGCGTGACGACAAGGACTGGATGAAGCACACGCTCGCCTGGATCGATGAAGTCACCCACAAGGTGACGATCGATTTCCGCCCGGTCCACACCTACACGATGAGCAACGACGTGGAATATATCGCGCCCAAGGCGCGGGTGTATTGAGCGAGCCAACGGCAACTGAGACACACGGACGACGCGATGGCCAAATTCACGCTGCCGAAGAACTCGAAGGTCAAAGAGGGCAAAACCTGGCCGAAGCCGGCCGGCGCCAAGCGCCTCACCGAGTTCCGCATCTACCGCTGGAATCCCGACGACGGCCAGAACCCGCGCCTCGACACCTACTATGTCGATCGCGACGATTGCGGCCCGATGGTGCTCGACGCGCTGTTGTGGATCAAGAACAAGATCGACCCGACCTTGACGTTGCGCCGCTCCTGCCGCGAGGGTATCTGCGGCTCTTGCTCGATGAACATCAACGGCGCCAACACGCTCGCCTGCACGATCGGCATGGACGAGTGCGGCGGCACGCTCATCAAGATCTATCCCCTGCCGCACCTGCCGGTGGTCAAGGACCTGGTGCCCGATCTCACCGGCTTCTATGCGCAGCACGCGGCCATCGAGCCGTGGCTCAAGACGGTGACGCCGGAGCCCGGCGTCGAGTGGAAGCAGACGCACGCGGACCGCCAGAAGCTCGACGGGCTCTACGAATGCATCCTGTGCGCCTGCTGCACCACCGCCTGCCCGAGCTATTGGTGGAACAGCGAGCGCTATCTCGGCCCCGCCGCCTTGCTGCAGGCCTATCGCTGGATCGCCGACAGCCGCGACGAGGCGACCGGCGAGCGCCTCGACGATCTCGAGGATCCGTTCCGGCTCTATCGCTGCCACACGATCATGAACTGCGCCAATGTCTGCCCGAAGCATCTCAATCCCGCCAAAGCCATCGCTGAGATCAAGAAGCTGATGGTGGCGCGGCAGGTCTAGCGGCTGCCCGCCACGACGGCCCGTGCGTGGGTGAAGCATCAACGTCCGTGGACAGAGCACGATGGGCGTTCTGACACCCGATATGCGCCGCGTCATCGATGAGCAGCGGCTCGGCTTCGTGGCCACCGTCACGCCTGACGGCAAGCCCAACCTGTCTCCCAAGGGCACGACGACCGCGTGGGACGACGACCACCTGGTGTTCGCCGACATCTGCTCGCCCAACACGATCGCCAACCTCGCCGCCAATCCGGCGCTCGAGGTCAACGTCGTCGATGCGACGCTGCGCAAAGGCTATCGGTTCAAAGGATTGGCCACGATCGTCGCGACCGGGCCCCTGTTCGAGGACATCGTGCAATTCTACCGCCGCCGCGGCACGACCAATGCCATCAGCCACGTGGTGCTCATGAAGGTCGAGCAGGCGGCGGCGCTCGTCTCGCCCGCCTATGATCTCGGCCTCAGCGAGGCGGAGGTGAGCGCGCGCTGGCAGCGCCACTGGGACGAGCTGCGCGGGCGCAGGGCGCGGAACGGCTAGCGCATGATCCCGAAAAGTGTGCGCGGTTTCGGATAAGATCATGCGCAAAATCCAAAACTCTAGAACGCGATGCGATTGCACCTAAACGCAGCGCGCTCTAGCGCTTGCGTGACTCGCTGCGCGCCGCCGGGGCGGGCGCGAACAGGCGTCGCGAGGCGCGCAGGGCCGCCGCGGCACGCGGATCGCGCTTCGTCCAGACGCCATCGGTGATGAGCGAGGCGGCGCCGTGGACAAGGCTCCAGGCGGCGGCGAGCAGGTCCGGGTCGACAGCCTCGGGGGCAACGCGCGTCACCTCGGCGACGGCTTGCCGGAGCTGCTCGAAGGCGGGGGGCGGGGCGTCCGGCTCATGCGGGCCCGCCGCGCGCGCGGCACCCGTGTCACACTCCTGCCACGCGCCAAAGCGGCTGAACATCAGCTTGAACAGGCGCGGCTCGTCCGACGCGAAGTCGATATAGGCGCGGCCCGATGCGGCGAGCCGTTCCTCGGCGTTGAGGCCGGCGGTGGCGCGCTGCGTGCGCGCCGCCAAGAGCTTGAAGCCCTCCGCCGCGGTGGCGCCCAGCAGCGCGTCCCTGTCGGCGAAATGCTTGTAGGCGGCGCCCGACGTGACGCCAACGTCGCGGGCTGCCTCGCGCAGGCTGAAGGCCTCGGCGCCGTCACGCCGCACCCGGTCGAGCGCCACCGCCACCAGGGCCCGGCGCAGGTCGCCGTGGTGATAGGCCGCCTTGCGCTGCGCCATTGCCATGTAATCGCTGTTTACATGAGGACGGCGATAGGGTAAAGATCATGGCGCAAAGTACGCAGTGCTTACATTGCCGCCGACACCGCCTCGGCGGGCCGCCAGGACCAGTCACAGGAGACATCCATGTTCAACCGTCGCGACATGCTCAAGGGCGCCGCAGCCGGCTTGGCGGTCGGCGCAAACACTGTCGGCGCAAACACTGTCGGCGCAAACACTGTCGGCGCAGACACGGCCGTGGCGCAGGACGGGCCCTACAGCCAGGGCGGCACACCGTCGAGCGAGCCCTTTTGGGTGAAGGGCAATTTCGCCCCGGTCAGCGAGGAGGTGACGGTTTTCGAGCTGCCGGTCGAAGGCGCCATCCCGCCGGAGCTCAACGGTCTCTATGCGCGCAACGGCGCCAATCCGCGCCAAGGCCATTCGGGCCACTGGTTCCTGGGCGACGGCATGGTGCATGGCGTGTCGCTGCGCCAGGGGCGAGCCGAGTGGTATCGCAATCGCTGGGTGCGCACGCGGCGCTTTGCGGGAGAGCCGCCAACGCCCCTCGACATCCGCTCCGGCGTCGCCAACACCAACATCGTCGCCCATGCCGGCCGCATGCTGGCACTGGTCGAGAACGCCCTGCCGATGCAAATGAACCGTGAGCTCGAGACCGTCGGGCTGCACGACTTCGCGGGGCAGCTCAAGACGCCCTTCACCGCCCATCCCAAGGTCTGCCCGCTCACCGGCGAGATGCACTTCTTCGGCTACAGCCCGCGGCCGCCCTTCCTCACCTATCACGTGGCTGACGCGACAGGCGCGCTCACGCGCAGCCTCGAAATTCCGGTGAAGGCGGCCACCATGATGCACGATTTTGCGCTGACGGCCGGCCACGTCGTGTTCATGGACCTGCCGGTCGTGTTCGATCTCGATCTGGCGATGCGTGGCACCATGCCGTTCAAGTGGAGCGACAGCTACGGGGCGCGGCTCGGCATCCTGCCGCGAGGCGCCGGCCTCGAGGCGCTGCGCTTCGTCGACATCGAACCCTGCTACGTGTTCCACGTGGCCAATGCCTTCGATGCGCCGGATGGCTCGATCACCGTCGATGTCGCCTGGTATCGCGAAGCCTGGCGCGAAGGACCGTCGGCCTCGACTTTCGAGCCTGCGACGCTCAGGCGCTGGCACGTTGCTCCCGGCGCCGCCAAGGCGCAGGAGGAGACCCTCGACGAGAGGCCAATCGAGTTTCCGCGCGTCGACGAGCGGCTCACCGGCCAGCGTCACAACTTCGTCTACGCGGTGGAGAGCGGCGGCTTGGTTGCCTCGGCGCGCCATCAAGCCGTGCGCAAATACGACCTGAAGACGGGCCGGAGCACGGCCCATGCCTTCGACGGCGGCTTGCCGAGCGAGTTCGTGCATGTGCCGGCCGCCGGCGCGGCCGGCGAGGACGACGGCTGGCTCATCGGCTTCGTGTATGATCAGGCGCGCGCTGCCAGCGATCTCGTCATCCTCGACGCGCAGCGGATCGAAGCCAAGCCGGTGGCGCGCATCGCATTGCCGCGGCGCGTGCCGCAAGGATTCCACGGCAACTGGATGCCGAGCGCCTGACGACGTCTTGCCACAAGGGGCTGCGAAGAGGACGATGGCCCAGAACGGCCATAACGCGGAGGTGTCTTCATGCTCGATCACGTCGGCATCCAGGTGTCCGATTTCGCCAAGGCGCGAGCCTTCTACGAGAAGGCGCTGGCGCCGCTCGGCTACACCGTGCTGATGGAATTTCCCATCGCCGAGAAGGGCCCCAACGGGGTCGCCGGCTTCGGCCGCGCGCCAAAACCGGATTTCTGGATCGCGCAGGGCGCCAAGATGGCGCCGGGCGTGCATCTCGCGTTCACGGCCGATGACCGCAAGACCGTCGACGCCTTCTACAAGGCGGCCATGGCGGCGGGCGGCAAGGACAATGGCGGGCCGGGATTGCGGCCCCAGTACCATCCCAACTACTACGGCGCCTTCGTGCTCGACCCCGACGGCCACAATGTCGAGGCCGTCTGCCACGCCCCGGCGTAGCCTCGCGGGCGGACGGCCCGCGCTCCGCTTCACGCTCCTCTGGGCAGAATCAGGGCAAAATGCCATGAAGCCGCCACGGTCGTTGCCGACGCCATGGCGGGGGCTTGGAGACATGAGAATGAGCGCTTTGCGCGAACGGCCCCGGGCGACGAGACGACTCGCCGCCACGGCATGCGTTGCGATGCTGCTCGGCGGCTGTGTTTCCGAGCGCTTCAACTCGCCAACCATGCAGGCGGCGGGGCCGCGGGAGATGGCCCGGGCCGAGCCGCTGCCGGACGACGAGCCCCTCGAGTTCGAGCCAGCCACGTGGCCGCATCGAAGCGGCACCCCTCGATGCGCCGCGGGACATGGGCGGACAGCCGCCGCTGCAGCAGCAGGTGCCGCAACAACCCTCGTTCAGCGATCCGCCGCAGCGCCCGTCGCGGACCGCGGCCACCGGCTCCTGGCGGGCCCAGGAAGCGTCCGGCGCCTCCTGCCGTGTCGTGCTTGCCTCGACGCCGGCGCTCGATCTCTATCGCGCCAGCGCGTCGGGCTGCGCCAGCCGCGAGCTCTCGTCCATCAACGCCTGGGAGCTGCGGGACGGCGAGGTGTTCCTCTATGCTCGCGGCGGCGTCGTGGCGCGGCTGCGCGGTGGCGGCGACAGTTTCAGCGGCAGCCTCGCCAAATCCGGCGCGCCGCTGACGCTGACGCGCTGACGACAAGCTCACGGCTCACACCCGAAGCATTGCGGGCTCGCTCCAGCCGCGCCGCATGACGCTGAGCCCGGCCGTCACGAAGCCGCGCACATCGTCCATCGCCTCGACATAGAGCGTGGCCGGCGTCGCCGGTTGCGGCTCGAGATCGCCGACAAGCTGCCAGCGGTCGAAGGACAGCTTGATCGGGAACTTGCGCGCCAGCGCCAGCATGGCGTCGTTTTGCGCGAGACAGTTGATACGCAGGCGCCGCACGCCGCGATTGCGCGCCCTGGTGATCAGCCGCCGAAACAGCGCCGTGCCGATGGCGTGGCGGCGCAACTGCGGCTCGACGCTGAAGGCCGCCTCGGCGGACGAGTCGTCGTCGCCGTCGAGGGGATGCAGCTCGGCGGCGCCCCGCACCAGCCCGTCTTCCATATAGCCGAACACGACGGCATCGGTCGCGAAGCAGCGCTCGGCATATTGCGTGAGGAACACGTCGTTGACCGCGGTGACGAAGCGGTTGTGGCGGGTCTCCATATCCAGGCGCACAAGGTGGTCGCGAAACAGCGGCAGGTCGGTGGCGAAGAGTTTTCGGATGCTGCCGGGTCGGCGGCTCGCCATATTGTTTTTCCTTTCGGTCGCTCCGGACGGCACTCCCTTGACAAAGCTCATTTGTGCACTGCAACATAGAAATTCAAGAGCCTGATGAATGGCTTCACTGATGATGGTTTGTGCAGCGGGTCGGCGCCCGGCATCATCGCCGCGGCAAGGGAGAAGCAGGTGGCGGACTATCGGCTCTATTGCTTCGGCGAATCCGGCAATTCCTACAAAGTCGCGCTGATGCTGCAGCTCTGCGGTCTCGACTGGGAGCCGCGGCTCGTCGATTTCTTCAAGGGCGAGACGCGCGCCGACGCCTACCGCGGCGACATCAACGAAATGGGCGAGGCGCCGGTTCTCGAGCATGCGGGTGAGCGGATGACGCAAAGCGGCGTCATCCTCACCTGGCTCGCCGAGTGCACCGGCCGCTTCGGACCCAAGGACGAGCGCGAGCGCCTCGAGATCTTGCGCTGGATCTTGTTCGACAACCACAAGTTCACCAGCTACTTCGCCACGCTCCGCTTTCTCGTCGGCTTGCAGAAGAGCGGCGAGAGCCCAGTGACGGCGTTCATGCGCGATCGCGTCAAGGGTGCCTACGGCATCGTCGACAAGCATCTCGCCCGGCAGCCGTTCCTCGTCGGCGATCGACCGACGATCGCCGACCTGTCGCTCGCCGGCTACGTCTACTACCGCGAGGAGACGGGGCTCGACCGCGCCCCTTACGGTCATCTCAACGCCTGGGCCGACCGCGTCGCGGCGCTGCCTGGCTGGCGGCACCCCTACGACTTGATGCCGCGGGCGATGACCTAGTCTGGCCGATGCTGGGCTCGCTGAAAGCGCCCCGCCGCGTTACCGCACGACAAGGCGTCGACCCTCAGCGTAGACCTGAGCCCACCGAAGAATGCGCACCGACTTGCGCAGTCCGGTGACCCAAAACGGATCGCTCTTCACGAGCAGATCGACCTCCGATGCATCGCCAGCTTCGACGACCCAAAGGCCGCCCGCACCCTGACCATCTGTCGTCCGCAGGGGACCCGCTGCCCGGACGTTGACCGCGTTGCGTTCCAGGAAGGCGAGATGTTCCGGCATGAGCCGTGTTCGCACGTCAGTGCCCGCTGCCGGGTTGTCTTCGAACAGCACAACAAACTTCACGGCGTTCATCCTCCCAAGCTGAGCGCCAGTCTGATCCGTATCGCCGCAGATTGAAGGCGAAGGTTTGCAGCTTTAGTCTGCAAACATGCGGCGTCCAAATTGGAACGATCTCCGATATCTGCTCGCCGTGCGGCGAGGGCAGACCCTTGCTGCCGCCGCGCGTCTGCTCGGTGTCGACGACACCACGGTATCGCGCCGACTCGCGGCTCTTCAGGCCGCCCTGCGCGCGCAGCTCGTGCAGCGTCGGGGAGCCGACAGGCTCAGCCTCACCCATGCCGGCGAGCTGGTGGCCCAACGCACCGAAGCGATGGAGCAGCATTTTCGCGCCATCAGCGACGTCGTTGGCGCCGACCGTCTTCCGGTTCGCGGCGCGGTTCGCATCACCTCAGTGCCAATCCTGATCAATCGTCTGTTGGCCAGGGCCGCGGGTAGCCTGCTCAAGCACCATCCGGGACTGATCATCGAACTGATACCGGAAAGCCGTGACCTCAGCCTCACGCGCCGGGAGGCAGACATCGCTGTTCGTCTTGCGCGTCCTTCGACCGGGGGAGCGAGGGTCAGAGTGCGGCGGATCGGGGACCTCCCATACGGCGCCTATGCTGCAGCCGGACTTAGCCCGCGTGAGACCAGACGGCTGCCTTGGATCACATACGAGGATGTGATGTCCCACTTGCCCCAGGCGAAGTGGATAGCAAGGGCTGCCAATGGTGTCAGCGGCGGGGTCTCGGGGCTGCGCGTGCATGATGCAGAGACGGCGCTGGAAGCAGCCGTTGCGGGACTGGGGAAGACCCTCCTGCCTATTGTGGTTGCTGGCCGCGACGCGCGGCTGCACCGGCTCGTGTCAGACGCCAACAACGGCGGACCGTTGCCTCGTCGCGAGATTTGGCTGTTGACGCACGCCGACGACGCCGAACTCGGTCGGATTTCGGCGGCGGCCTCTTGGATAGAGAGAGCCGTGGCAGGCCACCGAAACTTGAAGTCGGACATAGCCTGACAACTCCTTGCAATTGTCGCCCCGCCGCGAAGCGGGTAATGGCTCCCCCGTGACGCCGCCATCCGAGGACCTCATCCACAGACCCGCCCCCGTGAGACAGCGCTACGAGGCCCTCGTGGCGTCGGGCGCCATCGAGCCCGACGCGGCGCAGATGCGCCTTGTCGCCAAGCTCGACGCCTTGGCGGAGCGTCTCGCCGCGCGGCGCCTTGCCCGCAAGGGCAGCGCGCTCGGCTGGCTGTTCGGCAGCCGCGAGCGCAACGCCGAGCCGCTCAAGGGCCTCTACGTCTGGGGCGCGGTGGGCCGCGGGAAGACCATGCTGATGGATCTGTTCTTCGATGCGGTGCCCATGAAGCGCAAGCGCCGCGTGCATTTCCACGCCTTCATGGCCGACGTGCACGAGCGCATCTTTGCCTTCCGGCAGCGCGTCAAGCGCGGCGAGGAGAAGGACACCGACCCCATACCGGAAGTGGCGGACGAGCTCGCGGACGAGACGCATCTTCTGTGCTTTGACGAGTTCGCGGTCGTCGACATCGCCGACGCCATGATCCTCGGGCGCCTGTTCAAGGCGCTGTTCGAGAACGGCGTCACCGTGGTCGCGACCTCGAATGTCGAGCCCACCCGGCTCTATGAAGGCGGGCTCAACCGGGCGCTGTTCCTGCCGTTCATCGCGCTGTTCATGGAGCGCCTCGACGTGTCGGCGCTCGAGGCGCGCACCGATTTTCGCCTGGAAAAGCTCGCCGGCTCGCCGGTCTATCACGTGCCGGCCAATGCCGCCGCCAAGGCGGCCCTCGACCGGTCGTTCCAGCGGCTCACCGGCGCGCAACGCGGCAAGCCCACGCGTCTCATGGTCAAGGGCCACGCCGTCGATGTGCCGCAGGCGGCCGGCGGCGTGGCGCGCTTTTCCTTCCGCGATCTGTGCGCCAAGCCCTACGGCGCTTCCGACTATCTCGCCATCGCGGACGAGTTCCACACCATCATCGTCGAGGACATTCCGGTGATGGACCTCGAGCGCCGCAACGAGGCCAAGCGCTTCATCATCCTGATCGACACCTTCTACGACCGGCGCGTGAAGCTGCTCGCCTCGGCGGCGGCCGAAGCCAACGCGCTCTATCGCGCCACCGACGGCGTGGAAGTCTTCGAGTTCGAGCGCACCGCCTCGCGGCTCATCGAGATGCGGTCTGGCGAATATCTGGCGCTGGCGCATGGCGACGCCAATTCGGTCGCCTCCGGCGCAACCGAAGGGCTGGTCGAGACATGAGCGCGGCGCCGCGCCCCGTCGAGCGGACCGGCGCGGCCGATGCGCGGCTTCTCGCCATCGCCAGCGACCACGTGCGGCGCTTTGGCAGCCGACGGCTCACCGTCGTGGCGGTGGCCGAGGAAGCCGGCATGACGCACGCCAACGTCTATCGCTATTTCGCGTCCAAGGAGGCGCTGCTCGACGCCGTCGCTGGAGCGGCGCTGAAGCCGATCGAGAGGCTGCTGTCGGACATCGCCGGCGCGCCCGATCCTGTCGACGACAAGCTCGAGCGCATGGTGCTCGCCCTGGCGCGAGCCTATCGCGATCTCTTCGAGAGCGATCGGCCGGTCTTCGACCTGTTCGCGGCGGCAGTGGAAGACAATCGCGGCGTGGCGCGCCGCCACCGCGGCCGGGTCCGTACCTTCGTGGCGCGCGTCCTCGACGAAGGCATCGCGGTTGGCGCCTTCGAGCCCCGCGACCGGGAAGCGGCCCTGTCGCTGCTCATCGATACGTTCCACCGCTACACGCATCCGTCGTCGATCCGGCTCGACGGCGCCCGCCCGCGTGGCCCCCAGGACCAGCGCCTGAGCAACCTGGTGCGGGTCGCGGTCCGGGGTCTCACGAGCGGCACGGTTTAGGTTACAGTTTACATATTCTGTAATTTGTCTCTGCCGACGTCATCGGCACGGCGATCGGGCTGCCCGCAGTCTTCTATAGCTAATCTGCTGACGAGGAAAGAGAATTCCAGGCCTTGCCGGTTGGAGCCACAACCCTAAGAGTCCGCTAGGCTTCAACCAATTCCCGACTTGCTGCAATGCGATGTTTGAGTCACACAGGCCGCCCATCGCTCTTGTTCACGCTTCTTGGCCTCCCGGCCCGCATCCACCCAGGACAGACTGCATGGCCCGCAAGAAAATCGCCCTTATCGGTGCCGGCCAGATCGGCGGCACCCTCGCCCACCTCGCCGGGCTCAAGGAGTTGGGCGACATCATCATGTTCGACATCGTCGAGGGCGTGCCGCAGGGAAAGGGCCTCGACATCGCCGAATCGTCTCCGGTCGATGGCTTCGACGCCGCCTACAGGGGCACGCAGTCCTACGCCGACATCGCCGGCGCCGACGTGGTCATCGTCACGGCCGGCGTGCCACGCAAGCCGGGCATGAGCCGCGACGACCTCCTCGGCATCAATCTCAAGGTGATGGATCAGGTCGGCCAGGGCATCAAGCAATACGCGCCGAAGGCCTTCGTCATCTGCATCACCAATCCCCTCGACGCCATGGTGTGGGCGCTGCAGAAAACGTCCGGCCATCCGGCCGGCATGATCGTCGGCATGGCGGGCGTCCTCGACTCGGCCCGCTTCCGCTATTTCCTGGCCGAGGAATTCAACGTGTCGGTGGAGGACGTCTCCGCCTTCGTGCTCGGCGGCCACGGCGACGACATGGTGCCGCTGGTGCGCTATTCGACCGTCGCCGGCATCCCGCTGCCCGATCTCGTCGCCATGGGCTGGACCAGCCAGGCCAAGATCGACGCCATCGTGCAGCGCACCCGCGGCGGCGGCGGCGAGATCGTCAATCTTCTGAAGACAGGCTCGGCCTTCTACGCGCCGGCCGCCTCCGCCATCGCCATGGCGGAGAGCTATCTCAAGGACAAGAAGCGCATTCTGCCCTGCGCCGCCTATCTCAACGGCCAGTACGGCGTTAAGGACATGTTCGTCGGCGTGCCGGTGGTGATCGGCGAGAAGGGGGTCGAGCGCGTCGTCGAGATCAAGCTCAACGGCGACGAGAAAGCGATGTTCGACAAATCGGTCGGCGCGGTGCGCGGTCTCGTCGAAGCGTGCAAAGGCATCGACGCCAGGCTGAAGTGATGCGGCGTCGTGGTCCGGGGTCTGGATCTCCGGCCATGACGGAGAAGGCGAGCGGCGGATGAACATTCACGAATATCAGGCCAAGGCGGTGCTGGCCTCGTTCGGAGCGCCGGTGCCGCGCGGCAAGGCGATCTTGGCGGCCGGCGAGGCGGAAGCCGCCGCCAAGGAGCTCGGCGGCCCGGTCTGGGTGGTGAAAAGCCAGATCCATGCCGGCGGCCGCGGCAAGGGCAAGTTCAAGGAGCAGGACGCCGGCGACAAGGGCGGCGTGCGCCTCGCCAAGTCGATCGACGAGGTGGTCACCCACGTCAAGCAGATGCTCGGCAAGACGCTGGTCACGCATCAGACCGGCCCGGTCGGCAAGAAGGTGAACCGCCTCTATATCGAGGAAGGCTCCAACATCGAGCGCGAGTTCTATCTCTCGCTGCTCGTCGACCGCGAGAGCGGCCGCGTCGCCTTCGTGGTCTCAACCGAAGGCGGCATGAACATCGAGGAGGTGGCCAAGGAGACGCCGGAGCGCATCGTCAGCTTCTCGGTCGATCCAGCCACCGGCATCATGCCGCATCACGGCCGGCGCGTCGCCAAGGCGCTCGAGCTCGACGGCCAGCTCGCCAAGCAGGCCGAGGGGCTTGTCACGACGCTCTATCGCGCCTTCACCGAGAAGGACATGAGCCTGCTCGAGATCAACCCGCTCATCGTCACCCGCGAGGGCCGGCTCGTCTGCCTCGACGCCAAGATGGGTTTCGACTCCAACGCGCTTTACCGCCATCCCGACATGGCGGCGCTGCGCGACATCAGCGAGGAAGACGAGAAGGAGATCGAGGCTTCCAAGCACGACCTCTCGTACGTGGCGCTGGACGGCGTCATCGGCTGCATGGTCAACGGCGCCGGCCTCGCCATGGCCACCATGGACATCATCAAGCTCTACGGCCTGGAGCCCGCCAACTTCCTCGACGTGGGCGGCGGCGCCTCCAAGGACAAGGTCATCGCCGCCTTCAAGATCATCACCGCCGACCCCAACGTGCGCGGCATCCTCATCAACATTTTCGGCGGCATCATGCGCTGCGACACCATCGCGGCGGGCGTCGTCGACGCCGTCAAGGAAGTCGGCCTCAAGGTGCCGCTCGTCGTGCGCCTCGAAGGCACCAATGTCGAGGAAGGCAAGCGCATCATCGACCGCTCCGGCGTCAACGCCATTTCGGCCAACGACCTCGACGACGCCGCCCAGAAGATCGTCAGCGCCGTCAACGGCGCCGCCAAGGGAGCGGCGTGATGTCCGTTCTCATCGACAAGAACACCAAAGTCATTTGTCAGGGTTTCACCGGCAAGAACGGCACCTTCCATTCCGAGCGCGCCATCGAGTACGGCACCCAGATGGTGGGCGGCACCTCGCCCGGCAAAGGCGGCTCGCTGCATCTCGGCCTGCCGGTGTTCGACACGGTCATGGAAGCCCGCGAGGCGACCGGCTGCGACGCTTCCGTCATCTACGTGCCGCCGGCCGGGGCGGCGGACGCCATCTGCGAGGCGATCGACGCCGAGATCCCGCTCATCGTCTGCATCACCGAGGGCATCCCGGTGCTCGACATGGTCAGGGTGAAGCGCGCCCTCGACAAGTCGAAATCACGGCTGATCGGGCCCAATTGCCCGGGCGTCATGACGGCCGGCGAATGCAAGATCGGCATCATGCCGGGCCAGATCTTCAAGCGCGGCAATGTCGGCATCGTGTCGCGCTCCGGCACGCTCACCTACGAGGCCGTGTATCAGACGACGCAGGAAGGCTTCGGCCAGACGACGGCGGTCGGCGTCGGCGGCGATCCGGTCAAGGGCACCGATTTCATCGAGGTGCTGGAAATGTTCCTGGCCGACAAGGCGACGCAATCCATCGTCATGATCGGCGAGATCGGCGGCTCCTCGGAGGAGGACGCGGCGCAGTTCATCAAGGACGAGGCCAAGCGCGGCCGCAAGAAGCCGATGGTCGGCTTCATCGCGGGGCGCACGGCGCCGCCCGGCCGCCGCATGGGCCATGCCGGCGCCATCATCTCGGGCGGCAAGGGCGCGGCCTCCGACAAGGTCGCGGCCATGGAGGCCGCGGGCATCCGCGTCTCGCCATCGCCGGCGCGGCTCGGCAAGACGTTGTCCGAGGTCTTGAAAGGCTGAGGCGCCGCTCGATGGGGCGGCCACGAAGACCTATCTAAGCGATGTGATCTGACGATGTGACAAGGGACTGAACCGGTTTGAGGGCCGAGAGGCCCATTTGCCCGCCGTTCCACCGGAGACGGAGGGTTGTCTTGAGGCCCGCGAACGGGCCGCTCGCCCGCGCCGCGGGTTCCGGCAGGACATGACCATGGCACGCCAAGACTTGAACGACATGTTCGCGCAGACCGCCTTCCTGTACGGCGGCAACGCGGCCTATCTCGATGACCTCTACGCCCGCTACCAGGAGAATCCGGCTTCCGTCGACGAAGAGTGGCGCGGCTTCTTCAGCGGCCTCAAGGACGATTCCACCCTCATCGCCAGGAACGCCCGCGGCGCCTCGTGGACGAAGCCGAACTGGCCCATCGCCCTGAATGGCGAATTAGTCTCGGCGCTCGACGGCCATTGGCTCGAGGTCGAGCAGCATGTCGGCGAGAAGCTGAAGGCCAAGGCGCAGCGCGCCGGCGCCGATCTTTCGGCCGAGGAGATCACGCGGGCGCAACGCGATTCCGTGCGCGCCATCATGATGATCCGCGCCTTTCGCATGCGCGGCCACCTGCACGCCAAGCTCGATCCGTTGGGGCTCGAGCCGGCGCGCAGCCACGAGGAGCTCGATCCCACCACCTACGGTTTCACGCCGGCCGACTACGACCGCAAGATCTTCATCGACGGCGTGCTGGGGCTCGAATTCGCATCGATCCGCCAGATGCTGGAAATCCTCGACCGCACCTATTGCCAGACGCTCGGCTTCGAGTTCATGCACATTTCCGATCCGACCGAGAAGGCCTGGATCCAGGAGCGCATCGAAGGACCCGACAAGGAGATCACCTTCACGCGCGAGGGCAAGCGCGCCATCCTCACCAAGCTCATCGAGGCCGAAGGCTTCGAGAAATTCTGCGACACGAGATTCACCGGCACCAAGCGCTTCGGCCTCGACGGCGCGGAGGCGACGATCCCGGCGCTCGAGCAGATCATCAAGCGCGGCGGCGCGCTCGGCGTCAAAGACATCGTGCTCGGCATGGCGCATCGCGGCCGCCTCAACGTGCTGGCGCACGTCATGGGCAAGCCGCATCGCGCCATCTTCAACGAGTTCCGCGGCGGCTCGGCCAAGCCCGACGATGTCGAAGGCTCGGGCGACGTGAAGTACCACCTCGGCGCCTCATCCGACCGCGAGTTCGACGGCAACACCGTGCACCTGTCGCTCACCGCCAATCCGTCGCATCTGGAGATCGTTGATCCCGTCGTGCTCGGCAAGGTGCGCGCCAAGCAGGACCAGCTGCAGGACATCGTCGAGCGCTCCAAGGCCATGCCCCTGCTCATCCACGGCGACGCGGCCTTCGCGGGCCAGGGCGTGGTGGCCGAATGCCTCGGCCTCTCCGGCCTCAAGGGCCACCGCACCGGCGGCTCGGTGCATTTCATCGTCAACAACCAGATCGGCTTCACCACCAATCCGCGCTACGCGCGCACCTCGCCCTATCCGTCCGACGTGGCCAAGATGGTGGAAGCGCCGGTCATTCACTGCAACGGCGATGACCCGGAGGCGGTGGTGTTCGCCGCCAAGATCGCCACCGAGTTCCGGCAGAAGTTCCACAAGCCGGCGGTCATCGACATGTTCTGCTACCGCCGCTTCGGCCACAACGAGGGCGACGAGCCGGCGTTCACGCAGCCGATCATGTATCGCAAGATCAAGACGCATCCGACGACCCTGAAGCAATACGCGCATCGGCTGATGGACGAGGGCATCCTCACCGAGGAGGAGTTCGACGGCGAGAAGACGCAATGGCGCGTCAAGCTCGATCAGGAATTCGAGGCCGCCCAGGCCTACAAGCCCAACAAGGCCGACTGGCTCGACGGCCGCTGGGCCGGCATGAAGGCGGTGCGCGAGGATACCGACGATCCGCGCCGTGGCGCCACCGGCATCGAGATCTCGGCGCTGAAGCAGATCGGCCGCGGCATCACCAAGGTGCCGGAGGGCTTCCGCGTGCACCGGACCATCGCCCGCTTCCTCGAGAACCGCAAGCAGATGATCGAGACCGGCCAGGGTGTCGATTGGGCAACAGCCGAGTCGCTGGCTTTCGGCTCGCTCTTGCTCGACGGCCATCCGGTGCGCCTGTCGGGCCAGGACAGCGAACGCGGCACATTCTCGCAGCGCCATTCCGTGCTGCACGACCAGGAGACGGATGACCGCTACACGCCGCTCAACCACATCCGCGACCGGCAGGGGCGCTTCGAGGTCATCAACTCCATGCTGTCGGAGGAGGCGGTGCTCGGCTTCGAGTACGGCTACTCGCTGTCGGAGCCCAATGCGCTCACCTGCTGGGAAGCGCAGTTCGGCGACTTCGCCAACGGCGCCCAGGTGGTCATCGACCAGTTCATCTCGTCGGGCGAGCGCAAGTGGCTCAGGATGTCGGGCCTCGTCTTGCTGTTGCCGCACGGCTACGAGGGCCAGGGGCCGGAACATTCCTCGGCGCGTCTCGAGCGCTTCCTGCAGATGTGCGCCGAGGACAACATGCAGGTGGTCAACTGCACGACGCCGTCGAACTATTTCCACGCGCTGAGACGGCAGCTGAAGCGCGACTTCCGCAAGCCGCTGATCCTGATGGCCCCGAAGTCGCTCTTGCGCCACAAGCGCTGCGTCTCGCGGCTCGACGAGATCGGGCCCGGCACCTCGTTCCACCGCCTCCTCTACGATGATGCACAGATGGAGCCCAATGCCGGCACGCGGCTCGTCAAGGACGACAAGATCCGCCGCGTCGTGCTGTGCGCCGGCAAGGTCTATTTCGACCTCCTCGACGAGCGCACCAAGCGCGGCATCGACGACGTCTACCTGATGCGGGTCGAGCAGCTCTATCCGTTCCCGGTGAAATCGCTGTCGGCGGAGCTGACGCGCTTCCCGGAGGCCGACATCGTCTGGTGCCAGGAGGAGCCCAAGAACATGGGTGCCTGGACGTTCGTCGAGCCCTATCTCGAATGGGTGCTCGAACATTCGCGCGCCAAGGTGGCGCGACCGCGCTATGCCGGCCGACCCGCTTCGGCCTCGACGGCGGCCGGCCAGACATCCAAGCACATGAGCCAGCTGCAGGCCTTCCTCGACGAGGCGCTGGCGGCATGAGCGCGTCGTTCGCACACCGCACCTTGATCCCTCCCCTTCAGGGGAGGGTGGCGCGCCGCTCTTGGCGGCGCGACGGGTGGGGTCGCGAGCGCTCCAGCAATGCGACCCCCTCCGGCCGCGCTTTCGCGCGGCCACCTCCCCCTTGAGGGGGAGGATCAGGGGGCGCGTATCGTCGAGATATCCAAGCTAAGTGCGATTGCGTTCCGGTGAAGAGATCAAAGAGGCGGCGAACATCATGGCGACCGAGATCCGCGTTCCGACGCTCGGAGAATCCGTCAGCGAGGCGACCATCGGCCGGTGGTTCAAGAAACCCGGCGAGGCGGTGAAGCAGGACGAGCCCCTTGTCGAGCTCGAGACCGACAAGGTGACGCTGGAAGTGCCGGCGCCCACCGCCGGCGTGCTGACGCAGATTGCCGCCAAGGACGGCGAGACAGTGGGAGTGGGCGCACTGCTCGGCTCCATCGAGGCCGGGGCCGGCGCCAAGGCGACCGCCGCCGCGCCAGCCGCCGCCAAGCCGGCCGAGAAGCCGGCCGAGCCGTCGATCGCGCAGGCGCGAGGGGCGACCGCCATCTCGGGCAAGCCGGGGGCTTCGGGCGACAAGGTCGGCGCCGTGCTCGGCGGCGAGCCGATCAAGCCGCGCGCGCCGGGCGATCACGGCCCGGCCGTGGCGCGTCTTGCGGCGGAAAGCGGCGTCGATCCGTCGCGCGTGCCGTCGAGCGGCCGGGACGGGCGCGCCACCAAGGGCGACATGCTGGCGGCGATCGCGCGCGGCGACGGCCGCGCCGCCGAGCCGGTGGCGCCGGTGCAGGCGCGAGCCCCGTCGGGCGCCGACGACGCGGCCCGCGAGGAGCGCGTGCGCATGACGCGGCTGCGGCAGACCATCGCGCGCCGCCTCAAGGAGGCGCAGTCCAACGCCGCCATGCTGACGACCTTCAACGACGTCGACATGTCGGCCGTCATGGCGCTGCGCAACGAATTCAAGGAGCCGTTCGAGAAGAAGCACGGCATCAAGCTCGGCTTCATGGGCTTCTTCGTCAAAGCCTGCGTGCAGGCGCTGAAGGACATCCCGTCCGTCAACGCCGAGATCGACGGCACCGACATCATCTACAAGAACTACTACCACATCGGCGTAGCGGTCGGCACCGACAAGGGCCTCGTGGTGCCTGTGGTGCGCGACGCCGACCAGCTCTCCGTGGCGGGGATCGAGAAGACCATCGCCGATTTCGGCCGCCGTGCCCGCGACGGCCAGCTGAAGATCGACGAGATGCAGGGCGGCACCTTCACCATCTCCAACGGCGGCATCTACGGTTCGCTGCTGTCGACGCCCATCCTCAACGCGCCGCAATCGGCCATCCTCGGCATGCACCGCATCGAGGAGCGCCCCGTGGTGCGGGCCGGCAAGATCGAGGCGCGGCCGATGATGTATCTGGCGGTCAGCTACGACCACCGCATCATCGACGGCAAGGAAGCCGTGACGTTCCTGGTGCGCGTCAAGGAAGTCCTCGAGGACCCGGCGCGGCTGGTGCTGGATTTGTAAGTACGCCGTCATGCCCGGCCTTGCGCCGGGCATCCACGTCTTCTCTGAGCATCGAGGCGTGGATGGCCGGGACAAGCCCGGCCATGACGCAAGAGTGTGGAGCCCTCAATGCCCTACGACGTCGTTGTCATCGGAGCCGGACCGGCCGGCTATGTGTGCGCCATCCGGGCCGCGCAGCTCGGGCTGAAGACGGCGGTGGTCGAGAAGGACAAGACGTTCGGCGGCGCCTGCGTCAATGTCGGCTGCATTCCGTCAAAGGCGCTGCTGCACGCCTCGGAGCGCTTCGAGGAAGCGGCCGAGCATTTCGCGCCGCTTGGCATCGTGGTGGCAAAGCCGAAGCTCGATCTCAAGGCGATGATGAAGCACAAGGACGACTCGGTTTCGGCCAACACCAACGGCCTCGCCTTCCTGTTCAAGAAGAACAAGATCGAGAGCTTTCGCGGGGCAGGCCGCATCGCTGCCCCCGGCAAGGTCGAGGTGAAGGGTGCGGACGGCGCCGTCACGATGCTGGAGACCAAGTCGATCGTCATCGCGTCGGGCTCGGAGGTGACGCCGCTCAAGGGCGTCGACGTCGACGAGAAGACCATCGTCACGTCCACCGGCGGGCTGCTCCTCGACAAGGTGCCGGGAAAGCTCATCGTCATCGGGGCCGGCATCATCGGGCTCGAGCTCGGCTCGGTGTGGCGTCGTCTTGGTGCCGCCGTCGAGGTGGTGGAATTTCTCGACCGCATCCTGCCCGGCATGGACGCGGAGGTGGCGCGCCAGGCGCAGCGCCTGTTCGAGCGCCAGGGCATGAAGTTCCATCTCGGTTCCAAGGTGACGGCCGCCGAGAAATCGAAGAAAGGCGTCACGCTCGCAGTCGAGCCGGCGGCCGGCGGCGCCGCGACCAAAATGGACGCCGACGTGGTGCTGGTCGCCATCGGCCGGCGGCCGTTCACGGCGGGCCTCGGCCTCGATCAGGTCGGCGTGACGATGACCAAGGGCGGCCGCATCGCCACTGACGCGCACTTCGCCACCAGCGTGCCCGGCATCTACGCCATCGGCGACGTGATCGACGGCCCGATGCTGGCCCACAAGGGCGAGGACGAGGGCATGGCGCTCGCCGAGCAGCTCGCCGGCAAGGCCGGGCACGTCAACCGCGACGTCATTCCGTCGGTCGTCTACACGTTCCCGGAGATCGCCGCGCTCGGCAAGACCGAGGAGGAGCTGAAGCAGGCGGGCGTCGCCTACAGCGTCGGCAAGTTCCCGTTCTCGGCCAACGGCCGCGCCCGCACCAACCGCACGCCAGACGGTTTCGTGAAAGTCATCGCCGACAAGGATACGGATCGCGTGCTTGGCGTGCACATGCTGGGCGCAGGCGTCGGCGAGATGATCCACGAGGCGGCCGTGCTCATGGAGTTCGGCGGCTCGGCCGAGGATCTGGCGCGCACCTGCCACGCGCACCCGACCATGTCGGAGGCCGTCAAGGAGGCGGCGCTTGCGGTGGACAAGCGGCCGATCCATCTCTGACGCGTCATGCCGGCACAAGGCCGGCCATGACGCGCGATGGTTCGCCGATTCCCCGACACCGCCTGTGATACAATAGCCCCATGCTCCGCGCCCTCATGAAGCCCGTCTGGGTGTTCCTGGCCGTCGTCTTCCTCATCGAGGCGTGGCTGTGGGAGCATCTTGCGCCCATCGTTGCGCGCCTCCTCGCGCTCGTCGGCTGGAACCGCGTCAAGGCCTCGATCGCGGCGTTCATCATGCGCCTGCCGCCGCCTGCCGCGCTCTTGCTGTTCATCATCCCGAGCCTGCTGCTCATCCCGTTCAAGATCACCGGCTTCTATTTCATCGCCCACGAGCAGTTCGTGCTCGGCGCCGCCACCTACCTCTTGGCCAAGTTCGTCGGCCTCGGCGTCGTCGCGTTCATCTTCGACCTGACGCGCGACAAGCTCTTATCCATGGCGTGGTTCGCGCGCTTCTATCATTGGGTGATGTTGGTGCGCGATTGGGCGCACCGGCAGGTCGATCCGATCAAGCGCCGCATCCGCGCCATGCGGCGGCTCATGTGGCGGCGCATCGGCGCGAGCGGCCAGTTCGGCCGCAAGCTCGCCTTCCTGCGTCGGCGGGCGTTCCGCACGACGAGTTGAACACGCGTCGAGCGTCATCCCGGCCAAGTGAGCGAAGCGAGCGCGAGCCGGGACCCATTCCATTGCGTTGGGACATCGGATGGGTCCCAGCTCTCCGCGGCGCTGCGCGCCGCTCCGGCCGGGATGACAGTGGGCTAAGCCCGTGGATGCGCCGCCTCGTAGGCGTCGAGCAGGCGGTCGGCGTCGACCTTGGTGTAGCCCTGCGTCGTCGACAGCGAGGCGTGGCCGAGCAGCTCCTGGATGGAGCGCAGGTCGCCGCCCTTGCCGAGGAGATGCGTGGCGAAGGAATGGCGCAGCGCGTGCGGCGTCGCCGAGTCGGGCAGCCCGAGGGCGCCGCGCAGGCGCTGCATGGCGAGCTGGATGAGGCGCGGCGACAGTGGCCCGCCGCGGGCGCCGACGAACAGCGGCCCGTGCGGCCCGACTGCATGCGGGCACACCGCCAGGTAGTCGGCGATGGCGCGCGACACTTGCGGCAGCACCGGCACGCTGCGGGTCTTGTTGCCCTTGCCGGTGACGGTGAGGCTGTCGCGGCCGTCGGTCGGCGCGTCCTTCAGCTTCAGTGACAGCGCCTCGCCGATGCGCAGCCCACAGCCGTAGAGCAGCGTCAGCACGGCGGCGTCGCGGGCGATGATCCAGGGCGGGCTCGTGTCGCCGGCGCGGCTGTCCATGTCGGTCACCGCCTTGGCCGAGGCGGCGGTGAGCGGTTTTGGCAGGCCCTTGCTCAGCTTCGGGCCGCGAATGGCCGAGAAGGCCGAGGCCGAGAACAGCCCCTGGCGCTCGGCGTGGCGCGCGAAGGAGCGCAGCGCCGCGATCTGGCGCATCAGCGAACGGCTGTCGATGCCTTGCCGTCGCCGCGCCGCCATGAAGGCGCGCAGGTCGACGGGCTTCAGGGTCTTCAGCGTGGCGAGCGAGGCCGTCTCGCCGTTGTGCAGGGTGAGAAACGTCAGGAACTGGCGCAGGTCGCGCCCATAGGCCTCGAGCGTGTTGGCCGAGAGGCGGCGCGTGTTCTCGAGATGGCCGAGCCAATCGTTGGCCGCATGCGCAAGGCCGGGATTCTCAATCATCGGGGCGTCAACTCTTGGCGGCAATTGGAACGTGAACGAGACGCCACACGCGCGCCCACCCTCTCCCCTTGCGGGAGAGGGGTGAACAGCGCGAGCGCTGCAAAATGTTCTTCGCGCATCACCGGACGCTCTTCTCGCCGTTGCAACCGTCTCGCATTTGACCGGTCAAAGGAGTGTGCTCACCCCTCTCCCGGCGGGCTCCGCCCGCCACCCTCTCCCGCAAGGGGAGAGGGTTTCGCGCACGACCGCCTCGTTCCAACCTCACACCGTCGCCCTAACGTCCGGTTACGTTCCGGCCGCCGCCCGAATCGGTGCTAATCGTTGCGAGTATGAGCCCACAGCCAGACGAGAGCGAGGAGCGCGGCAAGACCATCGCCGACGTGCTCATCCCGGTCGCCCTCGACACGGCCTATTCGTATGCCGTCCCCGATCATCTTGCCGTGCAGGAGGGCGACGTGGTGGCAGTGCCGCTCGGCCCGCGCGAGACCCTTGGCGTCGTGTGGAAGCTGCGCTCCGGTGCGGCCGGCAGCAACCTCAAGCAGGTCGACGCGGCGTTCGACGCCCCGTCCTTCTCGCCCGCCATGCGCCGCTTCCTCGATTGGATCGCCCGCTACACGCTTTCGCCGCGCGGCTCCGTCCTCGCTCTGGCGCTGCGTGATCCCACAGCACTGGCGCCTGAAGTGCCGCGCATCGGCGTGCGCCTTGCGGGCGCGCCGCCGGCCCGCATGACGCCGGCCCGCGCTCGCGTCATCGCGGCGGCGGAAGGCAGGCTCACCCACGTGAAGCGCGATCTCGCGGCAGCGGCCGGCGTCAGCGGCGGCGTCATCGACGCGCTCATCGATGCGGGCACGCTCGAGACCTTGGCGCTGCCGCCGGAACCGGTGGCGCTGCCCCCCGATCCCGCCTTTTCGCACGCCACGTTGTCGGCCGCCCAGGAGGCGGCCGCTGCCTCGCTCCGCGCCACCGTCAAGGACCAAAGCTTCTCGGTGACGCTGCTCGAAGGCGTCACCGGCTCGGGCAAGACAGAGGTTTATTTCGAAGCGGTGGCCGAGGCGGTGCGGGTCGGCCGGCAGGCGCTGATCCTGATGCCGGAGATCGCCCTCACGGCGCAGTTCCTGGAACGCTTCGCGGCGCGCTTCGGCGCAAAGCCGGCCGAGTGGCATTCCGGCGTCTCGGGGCGGCGGCGCGAGCGCCTGCATGCCGGCGTCGCGGCCGGAGAGGTCGCCGTGGTGGCGGGCGCCCGCTCGGCGCTGTTCCTGCCCTACAACCGTCTCGGGCTCATCGTCGTCGACGAGGAGCACGAGGCCGCCTACAAGCAGGAGGACGGCGTCCACTATCACGCCCGCGACATGGCCATCGTGCGGGCGCAGATCGAGGGCTGCCCGGTCGTCCTCGCGTCAGCGACACCGTCCATCGAGACACGCGTCAACGCGGCGCGCGGGCGCTTTCATCGCCTCGTCCTGCCGGAACGCTACGGCGGCCGCCCGCTGCCGGCCATCACGGCGGTCGACCTGACAAAGACACCGGCTCCGCGCGGGCGCTGGCTGTCGCCGCCGCTGATCGCGGCGGTGCGCGAGACGCTCGGCGCCGGCGAGCAGTCGCTGCTTTTCCTCAACCGCCGCGGCTATGCGCCGCTGACGCTCTGCCGCGCCTGCGGCCACCGTTTCCAGTGTCCCAACTGCACCGCCTGGCTGGTCGAGCACCGCTTCCGCCGGGCGCTGATCTGCCACCATTGCGGCCACATGGAGCGCCGTCCCGACATGTGTCCCGCCTGCGGGGCGCTCGACATGCTGACCGCGGCGGGTCCCGGCGTCGAGCGCCTCGCCGAGGAGACGGCGGAGCTTTTTCCAGACGCGCGCAAGATCGTGCTGTCGAGCGATTTTCCCGGCGGCACCGAGCGGCTGCGCACGGAGCTCAAAGCCATCGCGGACGGCGAGTTCGACATCGTCATCGGCACGCAGCTCGTGGCCAAGGGCCACAACTTCCCGCAGCTCACGCTGGTCGGCGTCGTCGACGCCGACATCAGCCTGGCGAGCGGCGATCCGCGCGCCGCCGAGCGCACCTTTCAATTGCTGCAGCAGGTCACCGGCCGGGCCGGCCGCGGCGAGCGACCCGGCCGCGCCCTGGTGCAGACGTTTCAGCGCGAGCATCCGGTCATCGCGGCACTGCTGTCGGGGGAGGCGGAGCGCTTCTATCGCGAGGAGACGGCCGCCAGGGAAGCGGCGGGGCTACCGCCATTCGGGCGCCTCGCCGCAATCGTCGTGGCCGGGCCCGACAAGCCGGAGGCCGAGGGTCACGCGCGCGCCCTGGCGCGCGCCGCCGCGCCGCCCGAGGACGTGGTGGTGCTCGGGCCGGCCGAGGCGCCACTCGCCTTGCTGCGCGGCCTCTATCGCTTCCGCCTCCTGGTGCGCACGGCGCGCGACACCGACCTGCAGGCATATCTGCGCGAGTGGCTGTCGCGCGTGAAGAAGCCATCGTCGCGCGTGCGCGTCACCGTCGACGTTGACCCGCAGAGCTTTTTGTAGGGCTTCTCGTCGCCCCTCGGGTGAGGGGCGCGGTTCCACCGCTCTGGGTCACCCCGTGCGCGCCGCAGCGCAGTCGAGATCTCGTCGTCAGGGCGCAATGCTGGGCTGCGGTGCGGCGTAGACACGGGGCGCACGCGGCGGCTCAAGATCGGGCGTCCCGTGTCTGCATCGCACCACGCGCTGCTGACTTTCTCAGGACGCTCATGGATCGTGTGGCGCGTGCTGCGATGCGCACGGGATGACAGCGCAGGGGTTGGCCAAGTATGTTCTCATTCTGTTCTTGACATAAATCCTCCCGTTGGATACATTCTCAATATCCCGTCCTCGAAGGGCGCGCTCGCGAGGCGTCGTGATCGATGGGCGACGGCACGGACGTCTGGTCCCGCGGCAACGGCGGTGTGTCGGGCGTGGCTCAGGCGGATGGCCGAAAAGCCGGAAGTCTGGGTTGACGCGGTTCAGTGGGAATGGCCTCGCAAGCCGGACCCCTGGAGGCAAAGGCTGAAAGCGTCCGTCCGGCCAGATTGCCGGTGCGGGGGCCCGGTTGGGGCCTCCAGGGGATGAGGTGAGCTGCCCCGGACGTCAGAGGTCGAAGCTTCAGCGCCGCGCGCGGGAGGTCCGGACGTTCCGTTCGGCGGCCACCCTTCTTAGAAGAGCGCTCCGTGCCGTCTGGCCGGGCGCCAGGATCTCCCGCACTGCCCTTCTGTCTTCGGGCGGCACCGGCTCCCAGGCTTCGGGTCCCATGTGGACCGCGAAAACGGGAAGGTGTGGCCTCACCACTGTCATCCCGGGCGAGTGAGCGAAGCGAACGAGACCCGGGACCCATTCCGTAACGTCGAAGAGGACGAGGCGGCAGATGCGTGGAGGCGACGGATTGGTTCCCGGCTCTCGCGGCGCTTTTTTCTGTCGATCCGTCGCGGACTGCGCTCGCGACGGATCGAAGACGCGCCGCTCGGCCGGGATGACATTGGGTGGCCGCCCGCGACAAGCGCGGGCATGACGACGGGGGTCACGGACTGGGTCCCGGCTCTCGCTCGCGGGCCCGCTTCGGCCGGGATGAAATTGGGTGCGCGGCTCGATCGCGATGACCTGTTCCGTGATCTGGATCAAGGACGCGCCAGCGCCGATACCCGGAGGTAACGGAATGGGTTCCAGCCCGTCCCGCGCGCCGCGAAACGGCAACGATTTTGTCGCTGCCGCCGTATGTTGCACCCCCCTGACCCCTATGCTACGTGCAGCCCCGTCGCGGCGGTCACGCCGCGCGCGCCCGCTTGTCGCGTTCACAATCAACGTGTTCGCACACCACCGTTTTCTGTACCGGGTCAGGCGCCGCCGGTTCCCGGTGACGGGTGTCGGCCTGTGACAGTGGGTCGAAGACTGGGACCGAGGGAGCCACGTGGCTGAGACCGGCAGCATCGTTTCGGGCGTGGCGGGGCGCTTCGCCTTGGCCCTGATGGAGCTCGCCGACGAGGAGCGCGCCATTGACGCCGTCGAGCGCGACCTCGATCGCTTCGCGGCGCTGATCGCCGAAAGCCCCGACCTGCAGCGCCTGGTCAGGAGCCCGGTCTTCACCGCCGAGGAGCAGACGCGTGCCCTCGCCGCCATCCTCGACAAGGCGGGCATTGCCGGTATCACGGCCAATTTCCTGAAGCTCGTGGCCAGGAAGCGCCGGCTCTTCGCGGTCGCCGACATGATCCGCGGCTTCAAGGCGCTGGTGGCGGCCAAGAAGGGCATCAGCCGCGCCGACGTGACCGTCGCGGAAGAGCCCTCGCAGGCCATCCTCGACGAGCTCAACGCGACGTTGAGGAGCATTGCGGGCGGCCAGGTCGTGGTCGATCTGAGGATCGATCCGGCCATCATCGGCGGGCTCGTGGTCAAGCTCGGCAGCCGCATGGTCGACGCGAGCCTGCGCTCGAAACTCAATTCCATTCGTCTTGCGATGAAAGAGGTCGGTTGATGGACATCCGCGCCGCAGAAATTTCCGCCATCCTCAAGGAGCAGATCCGCAATTTCGGCCAGGAGGCCGAGGTCAGCGAGGTCGGCCAGGTCCTGTCGGTGGGCGACGGCATCGCGCGCTGCTACGGGCTCGACAACGTGCAGGCCGGCGAGATGGTCGAGTTCGAGTCGGGTGTGCGCGGCATGGCGCTCAACCTCGAGGTCGATAATGTCGGCATCGTCATCTTCGGGTCCGACCGCGAGATCAAGGAAGGCCAGACGGTCAAGCGCACCGGCGCCATCGTCGACGTGCCGATCGGCAAGGCGCTCCTCGGCCGCGTCGTCGACGCGCTGGGCAATCCGATCGACAACAAGGGACCCATCAAGGCCACCGAGCGCGCCCGCGTCGACGTGAAGGCGCCGGGCATCATCCCGCGCCGCTCGGTGCACGAGCCGATGGCCACCGGGCTCAAGGCCATCGACGCGCTCATCCCCATCGGGCGGGGCCAGCGCGAGCTGATCATCGGCGACCGCCAGACCGGCAAGACCGCCGTCGCGCTCGACACCATCCTCAACCAGAAGCCGCTCAACCAGGGCAACGACGAGAAGGTCAAACTCTATTGCGTCTACGTGGCGATCGGCCAGAAGCGCTCCACCGTGGCGCAGTTCGTCAAGGTGCTGGAAGAGCAGGGCGCGCTCGACTATTCCATCGTCGTCGCGGCCACGGCTTCCGATCCCGCCCCGATGCAGTACCTGGCGCCGTTCTCCGGCTGCGCCATGGGCGAGTATTTCCGCGACAACGGCATGCACGCCGTCATCATCTACGACGACCTGTCCAAGCAGGCCGTCGCCTATCGCCAGATGTCGCTGCTGCTGCGCCGGCCCCCCGGTCGCGAGGCCTATCCGGGCGACGTGTTCTACCTGCATTCGCGGCTCTTGGAGCGAGCCGCCAAGATGAACGACGACAACGGCGCCGGCTCGCTCACGGCCTTGCCGATCATCGAGACGCAGGCCAACGACGTCTCGGCCTACATCCCCACCAACGTCATCTCCATCACCGACGGGCAGATCTTCCTCGAGACCGATCTGTTCTACCAGGGCATCCGTCCAGCGCTGAATGTCGGCATCTCGGTGTCACGCGTCGGCTCCTCGGCCCAGACCAAGGCCATGAAGAAGGTGGCAGGCCGCATCAAGGGCGACCTCGCGCAATACCGTGAAGTGGCCGCCTTCGCCCAGTTCGGGTCCGATCTCGATGCCGCCACGCAGCGCCTGCTCAACCGCGGCTCGCGCCTCACCGAGCTCCTCAAGCAGCCGCAATTCTCGCCGCTGAAGATGGAGGAGCAGGTGGCCGTCATCTATGCGGGCGTCAACGGCTACCTCGATCCGCTGCCGGTGGACAGGGTGCGCGCCTTCGAGGACGGCCTGCTCGGCATGCTCCGCACCAAGCATACCGATATCCTCGACGGCATCCGCGACAGCAACGACTTGGCCGATGATTTGGCGGGCAAGCTCAAGGGCGCGGTCGAGTCCTTCGCCAAGACCTTCGCGTAGCTGCATGCCCCTGGAGACGAGGCCAGCGCCATGGCGAGCCTGAAGGACCTCAGAAACCGCATCGCCTCCGTCAAGGCGACGCAGAAGATCACCAAGGCCATGCAGATGGTGGCGACCGCCAAGCTGCGCCGCGCCCAGCAGGCGGCCTTGGCGGCGCGGCCTTTCGCCGAGCGCATGAACCGCGTTCTCGGCAATCTCGGGGCCGCCGTCGCCGGGCAGCCCGGCGCGCCGAAGCTGCTCGCCGGCACCGGCTCGGACCAGCGGCATCTGCTCATCGTGTGCACCGGCGAGCGCGGGCTGGCCGGCGCCTTCAACTCGGCCATCGTGCGGCTTGCCCGTGAGCGCGCTCGGGCGCTCACCGAGCAAGGCAAGACGGTCAAATTCTTCCTGGTCGGCAAGAAGGGCTTCGATGCCCTGCGCCGCCAATACGAGAGGGACATCGTCGAGCGCGTCAGCCTGCGTGACGTGAAGATCATGACGTTCGACACCGCCGATGACGTGGCCCGCAAAGTCATCGCCCTGTTCGACGCCGGGGAATTCGACGTGGCGACCTTGGTCTATTCGCGCTTCAAGTCGGTGATCTCGCAGGTCCCCACCGCCCAGCAGGTGATCCCGGCCGAGATTCCCGCCGAGGCCGGCAAGGCGGCCGAGACGCTCGGTGGCGCCGCTTATGAGTATGAGCCGAGCGAGGAGGAAATCCTCGAAAGCCTGCTGCCGCGCAACCTGGCCATCCAGATCCTGCGCGCGCTGCTCGAGAATGCGGCGTCTTTCTATGGCGCCCAGATGTCGGCCATGGACAACGCCACCCGCAATGCCGGCGAGATGATCCGCAAGCAGACGCTTACCTACAACCGCACGCGTCAGGCGATGATCACCAAGGAACTTATCGAAATCATTTCCGGTGCCGAGGCCGTATAGGCACAAAGGCACTTCCGCGAGGACACGACAATGGCAAATCAGACGCAGAGCGCGAACACCAACGGCAAGATCACCCAGGTGATGGGTGCCGTCGTCGACGTGCAGTTCGACGGCCACCTGCCCGAGATCCTGAACGCGCTCGAGACCGACAATCGCGGCTCGCGTCTCGTGCTGGAAGTGGCCCAGCAGCTCGGCGAGTCAACCGTGCGCTGCATCGCCATGGACACGTCGGAAGGCCTGGTGCGCGGCCAGCAGGTGAAGGACACCGGCAAGCCCATCGCCGTGCCGGTCGGCAACGCCACGCTCGGGCGCATCATGAACGTCATCGGCGAGCCGGTCGACGAGGCCGGCCCCATCAATGCGGAGGCCACGCGCGCCATCCACCAGCCCGCCCCCAGCTATGCCGAGCAGTCGACCGAAGCGCAGATCCTGATCACCGGCATCAAGGTCATCGACCTTTTGGCGCCCTATGCGCGCGGCGGCAAGGTCGGCCTGTTCGGCGGCGCCGGCGTCGGCAAGACGGTGATCATCCAGGAACTGATCAACAATATCGCCAAGGCGCATGGCGGCTTCTCGGTATTCGCCGGGGTCGGCGAGCGCACCCGCGAGGGCAACGACCTCTATCACGAGTTCATCGAATCCGGCGTCAACAAGAAGGGCGGCGGCGAAGGCTCAAAGTGCGCCCTGGTGTACGGACAGATGAACGAGCCGCCGGGCGCGCGCGCCCGCGTCGGCCTCTCCGGACTGACGGTGGCCGAGCATTTCCGCGACCAGGGTCAGGATGTGCTGCTGTTCATCGACAACATCTTCCGCTTCACGCAGGCAGGCTCGGAAGTCTCCGCGCTGCTGGGTCGCATTCCCTCGGCGGTGGGCTATCAGCCGACGCTCGCCACCGACATGGGCGCCCTGCAGGAGCGCATCACCACCACCCAGAAAGGCTCCATCACCTCGGTGCAGGCCATCTATGTGCCGGCCGACGACCTGACCGATCCGGCGCCTGCCACCTCGTTCGCCCACCTCGACGCCACCACGGTGCTGTCGCGCGACATTGCCGCCAAGGGCATCTACCCGGCCGTCGACCCGCTCGAATTCAACGTCGCGCATCCTGACGCCGCTGGTGGTCGGCGAGGAGCACTACCAGGTGGCGCGGCGCGTGCAGCAGGTGCTGCAACGCTACAAGTCGCTGCAGGACATCATCGCCATCCTGGGCATGGACGAGCTGTCGGAAGAGGACAAGCTCACCGTGGCGCGGGCTCGCAAGATCGAACGGTTCATGTCGCAGCCCTTCCACGTCGCCGAGGTGTTCACCGGCTCGCCCGGCGTGTTCGTCAGCCTTGAGGACACCATCAAGGGCTTCAAGGGCCTGGTGGAGGGCAAGTACGACCACCTGCCCGAGCCCGCCTTCTTCATGGTGGGCACCATCGAGCAGGCGGTCGAGAGGGCCCAGAAGCTCGCGGCGGAGGCGTGATGCCAGCGCTCTTTCCCTTCGAGCTCGTCGTCCCCGAGAAGCTGCTGTTCTCCGGCGACGTGGAAGCCGTCATCCTCTCGTCGATCGAGGGCGAGATGACCGTGCTCGCCAACCACGCCCCGGTCATGGCCGTGCTGAAGCCGGCGCTGGTGACCATCGACGACGGCAAGGGCCACGCGACGCGGCTCTACGTGCGCGGCGGCTTCGCCGACGTGAGGCCCGACGGGCTCACCGTGCTGGCCGAGACCGCCGTGCCGCTCGACGAGCTCAACGCCGATCTCATCGACGCCCATATCCGGGAGGCCCAGGAAGACGTGGACGACGCCACCACCGACGAGACCCGGCGTATCGCCTTCGAAAAGCTCACCCAGCTCCAGGAAGTGCGCGGCGTCCTCGTCCACCGGATGGCCGCCGTCTCGCAAACTTGAACTGCCAAGGTGCCGCGAGGTGCGGCGCCGCATTGCGTGGCTGGCTTTGCCGGCCTAGACCAGCCCAATGGCAAGCGCGCCCGCCAGCTCCCTTTCGGCCTCGCTGACCAGCCTGGCCAATCCCACCCGGTTCATGGACATTTCCGGGCGCCTTCTGCCGTGGCTTGCCGGCCTCACCGCCATTCTGCTCGCCGTCGGCCTCTGGCTCTCGTTCTTCGTGGCGCCCGCCGACTACCAGCAGGGCGAGACGGTCAGGATCATGTTCATCCATGTCCCGGCCGCCTGGCTGTCGATGTTCCTCTACGCCATGATGACGATCTCAGCGCTCGGCACGCTGGTGTGGCGCCATCCCCTTGCCGACGTGGCCCAGAAGGCCGCGGCACCGCTCGGCGCGGCCTTCGCGTTCCTGTGCCTCGTCACCGGGTCGCTGTGGGGCAAGCCCATGTGGGGAACCTATTGGGTGTGGGACGCGCGGCTCACCTCGATGCTGGTGCTGTTCCTCATGTATTGCGGCATTCTCGCCCTGTGGCGGACCATCGAGGAGCCGGGCCGTGCTGCGCGCGCCGTCGCCATCCTGACGCTGGTCGGCGTCGTCAACATCCCGATCGTCAAATTCTCGGTCGACTGGTGGAGCACCCTGCATCAGCCGTCCGGCGTGCTGAAGCTGACCGGCTCCACCGTCGATCCGTCGATCCGCTGGCCGCTCCTCGAAATGGCCATTGCCTTCACGTTGCTGGCCGTGACGCTGCATCTCGTCGGCATGCGCACGGAAATCCTGCGCCGCCGCGTCCGCACCCTCACCATCCTGGCGGCCGAGCGCGCCGAGCAGGAGGCCGCGTGATGCAGCACTGGGGTTATATCGCCTCGGCCTACGGCGCCACCGCCATCGTGGTGGCAGGGCTTGTCGTTCACGCCATCGTCGACTGGCGCCGTCAGCGCCTGGCGCTCGCCGCGCTCGAGGCGCGCGGGGCGCCGCGGCGTCCGCGCCGGTAGCGCCGCATGACATTCGCCGCCGACGAGCGTCCGCCGCGCTCCCGCCGCATCCTCGTCGTCCTGCCGCTCGTCATTTTCCTGGCGCTCGCCGCGCTGTTCTTCATCCGCCTGTTTGCCGGCGATCCTTCGCGCCTGCCCTCGGCCCTCATCGGCCGTCCGGTGCCGGATTTCTCCCTGCCGGCGCTGCAAGGCCTCACCCGGGACGGTGCCGCCGTGCCGGGGCTCGCGGCCGCCGATCTCAAGGGCGACAAGGTCACGGTGGTGAATGTGTGGGCGTCGTGGTGCGCGCCGTGCCGCGTCGAGCATCCGCTGCTCGCGACGCTGGCGGCCGATCCGCGCGTCAGGCTCGTCGGCATCAACTACAAGGACAATGCCGAGAATGCCCGCCGCTTCCTC
The DNA here is from genome assembly GCA_963812775.1 of uncultured Alphaproteobacteria bacterium. GTDB lineage: Bacteria > Pseudomonadota > Alphaproteobacteria > Rhizobiales > Beijerinckiaceae > CAWEWH01. The sequence continues at coordinate 369,065 of CAWEWH010000005.1, read as the reverse complement.
GGCGCGCTCGGCAATCCGTTCGCGGCGGTCGGCGTCGACGGCAGCGGCCGCTCGGCCATCGATTGGGGGGTCTACGGCGTGCCCGAGACCTTCGTGGTCAGCCGCGACGGCATCATCCGCCACAAGCACGTCGGACCGCTCAGCGAAGAGGCGATGCGCACCACCCTCGCGGAGGCCATCGCCAAGGCCGCGAAGTAGACGGCAGACGACAGACGAGGGAAGGCGGAGCGTCTCGCGCAACTAGGTCCGCGCGCTCTCGTCTGCTATCCGTTGTCGGGGAGGGACGCATGGCGGCTGGCGACTGGGATCCCGGCGAGGCGCTGCTTTACAGGGCCGACCTGGCGGCCGAACGGTGGGCCGGCATCGCCCGCATGGCGGCGGCCGCAACGCTGCTCATCCTCGTCTTCATCATTACCTTCGACCTACCCGACACGCCGGCCATCACCAAGCAGCTCAAGGTGGCCCGCATCACGTTGTGGATTTTCTTCGGCGTCGGCCTCGTCGGCTTCCTCGTGGCGCGGCGCGGCCTTTACTGGCCGAGCTTCGCGTATGTGACCACGACGGCCGACGCGTTGCTGATCTCGGGCAATGTGTGGGTCACGCTCAGCGCTGCCGAGCTCGCCGGAAACTTCTTCACACTGGTGCCGGCCGTGTGGGTCATACCGATCGCGCTCGCCGCCAACCTGCTGCGCTTTCGGCCGCGCCTGCAGCTGTTCACGGCCGTCATCTACATCGTCGCCCTGATCGGCGTCGTGCTGGCCGCGGGCTACAGCGGCGGCGAGGAAAGAGCCCGGCAGGCCGCGAGCGCGCCTCCGTTTTTCGGCTGGGAGCCCAACAGCGTCCGCCTCACCATGATCACCCTCGTTGCCCTCATCATGGCCGGCATCGCGGTGTGGGGACGCGGCATCCTGCTGCGCGCCGTCACCGAGACGGAGCGGCGCGTGGCGCTCGGGCGCTACCTGCCGGCCGAGCTCGCCCCCGTGCTCGCCGCGGGTCGCATCGACGCGCTGAAGACCGGTCAGCGCAGCGCCGTGGCGCTGTTGTTCGTCGATATCCGCAACTCCACCGCCATGGAGGAGACGCTCGGCCCCAATGCGCTCAGCGCCTTCATCGGTGCCTTCCGGCATCGGGTGATGCAGGCGGCAAACACCCATGGCGGCGTCATCGACAAGTTCGTGGGCGACGGCGCCTTCCTGGTGTTCGGCATCGTCGAGTCGAAGCCCGACGACGCGGCCCGCGCCATCCGCTGCGGCAAGGCCATCCTCACGAGCATCGCGCAATGGACGGAAGAGCGTATGACGGCCGGCGAGGCGCCGGTCGCGGTCGGCGTCGGCATTCATTTCGGCGAGGCCTTCGTGGGCGCCATCGGCGACGATGCCCGGCTCGAATTCACCGTCTTGGGCGACGCCGTCAACGTGGCGCATCGCCTGGAGCAGGCGACCAAGGATCATCGCGTGCCGATGCTCGTCTCGCATGAGGCGCTCGTCGCCGCCAAGGAGGATTTGACGCGCTGGCGCGCGCTCGGCAGCGAGCGCCTGCGCGGCCGCGCCCAGACGATCGCCATCTACACGCCGGTTGATTCGAGCGTCAGAGCGAAAACTGAGCTTGCGGCTGCATCGCCGGCCTGACACGAGGGAGCGCGCCATGATCTCCGGAAGCTGCCTTTGCGGCGCCATCGCGTACGAAGCCGGCGACCTCACCGGCCCCATGGGGCATTGCCATTGCCGCACCTGCCGCAAGGCGCATGGCGCGGCGTTCTCGACGACGGCGCGGGTGGCGCGCAAGGATTTCCGCTGGCTGCGCGGCGCCGACAAGCTCTCGGGTTACGAGTTCCTCGCCCGGCAAGTGGCGGCGCTTCTGCTCGCAGTGCGGCTCCCAGCTCATCGCCGAATGGGTCGCCGAGCCGGAGATCATCCTGAGAATGGGATGCGTCGATGCGGGCGTCGAGCAGCGGCCGCGCGCTCACATCTGGCGGTCGCAGGGCGCGAGCTGGTACGACCCCAAGGACGATCTGCCCTCGTTCGCCGAGACGCCGCCGCGCCGCGAGCCCGCGGCGGGGCCGCGTTGAGTCACTCGATCAGCGAGGTGCTGCGCGTCTGCGACTCCTCGGGGGCGGCGCCCTCCGGCTTGGCATAGCGGAGCATCAAGGGCGTCTGGGCGAGCGCGAAGATCAGCGTGATGGGCATGATGCCCCAGGCCTTGAAGGCGACCCAGAAATCCGTCGTCTGGGTCCGCCAGATCACCTCGTTGAGAACGGCGAGGCAGAAGAAGAACACCCCCCATCGGAAGGTGAGCTTGCGCCAGCCTTCGTGCGTCAGCTCGAAGACGCTGTCGAGCACGACCGAAAGCAGCGGCCGCCCGAAGGCCAGACCGCCGAGCAGCACGGCGCCGAACAGCGAATTGACGATGGTCGGCTTGAGCTTGATGAACAGATCGTCGCGCAGGATCAGCGTCAGCGAGCCGAAGACGAGCACCACGGCGCCCGAGACCAGCGGCATGATGGGCAGCTTCTTGACCAGCCAGTAATGCACCGCGAGGGCAATAACCGTCGCCGGCATGAACATGGCGGTCGCCGTGAAGATGCCGATCCGCTCGCTGGCGAGAATCTCGGGCGACACGATGAGCCGCATGATCGGCGTAAAGACCGCCGGCCAGAAATTGCCGACGAAGAACACGCCGAGCGGCCCCAGCTCCAGGAGCAGCTTCAAGAGGGGGTTCAGGTGCGGGCGTGCGTGGGTCATGTCCGCCCTTCTAGCCCGGCTATGGCGCGGGCGAAATCCTTGGCCGCGAAAGTCTCGAGGTCGTCGACCCCCTCGCCGACCCCGATATAGTGGACCGGCAGGCCGAATGTCGCCGCGATGGCGACGAGGATGCCGCCGCGCGCCGTGCCGTCGAGCTTGGTCATGACGAGGCCGGTGACACCGGCCGTCTTGCCGAACATGTCGACTTGCCCGATCGCATTCTGGCCGGTGGTGGCGTCGAGGACGAGCAGCACCGCATGCGGCGCCTCCGGGTCGAGCTTCTTCATGACCCGCACGATCTTGTCGAGCTCGCCCATGAGCCCGGCCTTGTTCTGCAGCCGGCCTGCCGTGTCGACGATGAGCACGTCCGTCCGCGCCTCCCGCGCCGCCTGCAAGGCGTCGAAGGCGAGGCCCGCGGCATCCGATCCCTCGGGCCGGGCCACGAAGGCGGCGCCGGTGCGGTCGGCCCAGACTTTGAGCTGATCGATGGCGGCGGCCCGGAACGTGTCACCCGCCGCCAGCACGACGGCCATGCCGTCACCACGGAATTTCTGCGCCAGCTTGCCGATGGTCGTGGTCTTGCCGGAGCCGTTGACCCCGGCCACCAGGATGACGAACGGCCGCTTGGCACGCTCGACGACGAGGGGCCTCGCGACCGGGGCCAGCACTTTCTCGACCTCGGCCGCCAGGATGGCGCGCACCTCCTCAGGCGAGATCTCGCGTTCGTAGCGCCCGGCCCGCACCGCTTCGACGATGCGCTGGGCGGTATCGAGGCCGAGATCGGCCTTGATCAGGATGTCCTCGAGTTCGCCCAAGGCTGCGGCATCGAGCTTGCGCTTGGTGAACAGCTCCGTGATGCCGCCGGCGAGCGACTGCGAGGTGCGGGCGAGGCCGCCCTTGAGGCGCCGCCACCAGCTTTCGCGCGGATTCGGGGTCTCGGTCGTGCTCATGCCGGCGAGGGTGCCCTTGCGCTTCACGGGGGCTCTCGATAGCCCGAACCGCATGAGCGAGGAAGAGTTGCGGGACGAATTGGCGCGGCGGGTGCTCTACCGCGACGCTTTGATGCTGGTCGTCGACAAGCCGGCCGGCGTTCCGGTGCATCGCGGCCCAAGCAGCGCCGCCTGGAAGAACAATCCCTCGCTCGAGGACGCCTTCGACGTGCTGCGTTTCGGCCTGCCGCGGCCGCCCGGCCTGGCGCACCGGCTCGACCGCGACACCTCGGGCTGTCTGGTGCTCGGCCGGCATCGCCAGGCGCTTGAGACGCTCGGCAAGCTGTTCAAGCAGAATCTGGTCGGCAAGACCTATTGGGCCGTGGTCGAGGGCGGCCCGGCCGAGGATGCAGGCGCAATCGACGTGCCGCTTGGACGCAAGGATGCGACGCGCGGCTGGTGGATGAAGCCCGATGCGCACGGCCAGCCAGCCAGAACCGAATGGCGCGTCTTGGGCCGGGCTCCCGGTCTCGCGTGGCTTGCGCTCACGCCCATCACCGGGCGCACGCATCAGCTGCGCGTGCATTGCGCCGCCAGCGGCTGGCCGATCGTCGGCGACACCGTCTACGGGTCGGCGCCGCGCCAAGGCGGACCGGGACTGCATCTCCTCGCCCGCGCCGTCAGCGTCCCCCTCTATCCCAAGCGCGAGGCGATTTCCGTCGAGGCGCCGGTGCCGGCGCACATGCAGGAGATGTTGGCGATGTGCGAATTGGGGGCTGGCGCGGCGGAACTACCTTGAAGGCTGGTTCGGCCGCTGCGCCTGGCCGCGCTACAATATGCGCGCAAGGAGTGCCCATGCCGAAATCAGCCACCCCGCGACAAGTCCTCGAACGCCTGCTCGACGGTATTTCGAACCGACATTGGCAGGAGCTTCATAGTCTATATGCCGATGAAGCAGTGATCGAGTATCCTTTCGCCCTCCCGACGCCGAGGCGCCTCGAGGGAAGGAACGCAATTCAAAGCTACTTCGGTGCGATGGCGGGTCAGCCGCTGAAGCTTCGCCCTCGCAACATCGTCGTGCACGAGACGGGCGATCCGGAGGTGATCGTCGTCGAATGGGACTACGATGGAATTGTCACCACGACCGGCCGGTCGTTCCATGTCTCGAATATCCAAGTCTCGAGGGTGCGCGATGGTCTGATCATGGCTTCTCGGGACTATCACAATCACGTCGCAGTAGCCCAAGCGGTCGGCCGGCTGTCCGACCTGATTTCGGCGCTCGCCGCGGCGGGACGTGACGGCGATGCAACGGATCCGTGATCCCCGCTCGCGAGCAATTCTCGTCCGTTGTGGCTTGCAACGGTAACGTCGAGAAGTCCTCTGGCAGAACCGGCCTGTAGATGCACCGCGGTGTATCCTTCTGTTCTCCCCAGCGTGTCGCTCTCGATAAGCACGCGATGGCGTCGACCGATTTGTGCGTCGAGATGCTGGTGAAGCGCCGCGTCGCCCATGGCACGCAAGCGCCACGCCCGCTCTTTCACCACCTCGCGCGACAGCTGCGGCATCTTGGCGGCCGGGGTGCCGGGGCGCGGCGAGAACGGGAAGACATGCAGGTGCGCCAGCCCGCATTCCTCGACGAGATCGAGGGAGCGCTGGAACATCGCCTCCGTCTCGGTCGGAAAGCCGGCGATGAGGTCGGCCCCGAACACCATACCGGGGCGTAGCGCCCGCACTTGCGCGCAGAAGTCGATCGCATGGCCGCGCAGATGCCGGCGCTTCATGCGCTTCAGAATGAGATCGTCGCCGGCCTGCAACGATAAATGCAGGTGCGGCATGAGGCGCGGCTCGGTCGCGATGGCATCGAGCAGTGTGGCGTCAGCCTCGACGGAGTCGATGGACGAGAGCCGCAGGCGCTTGAGCTCCGGCACGTGCTTCAGGATCTGCTTCACCAAAGTGCCGAGGCTCGGCGTGCCCGGCAGGTCGCGCCCGTAACTCGTGATGTCGACGCCGGTGACGACAACCTCCATGATGCCGTTGTCGACAAGGCGGCGCACGTCGTCGACCACCGCGCCCATGGGGACGGAACGCGAATTGCCGCGCCCGAACGGGATGATGCAAAAGGTGCAGCGATGGTCGCAGCCGTTCTGCACTTGCAGGAAGGCGCGGGCGCGGCCGGCAACGCCATCGAGCAGATGCGGCGCCGTCTCCTTGACGGTCATGATGTCGCCGACGCGGCTCTTCGTCCCGGCGCTCGGCGTCGCGGCGAGAAGCGCCGACCAGGTGCCGGCCTCGAGCTTCTCGGCGTTGCCGATCACGTGGTCGACTTCCGGCATGGCCGCAAAGCCTCCCGGCTCGACCTGGGCGGCGCAGCCGGTGACGACGATGCGCGCCTCCGGCCGCGTGCGGCGCAGCCGGCGGATCGCTTGGCGCGCCTGGCGCGTCGCCTCGGCCGTCACCGCGCAAGTGTTGACGATGACGAGGTCGTGGCGCTGGCCGGCGTGGCGACGCATCACTTCGGACTCGGCGCTGTTCAAGCGGCACCCGAAGGTCACGATCTCGACGCCCATCAGGCGGCTCCCGCGAAGAGCGCCGGCGACAGGCGCCCCTCGTGCTCGAGCTCGATCGGACCCGACATGAGCACGTGGCTGTCGCGCTCGCGCCATTCGATATGGAGATCGCCGCCCGGCAGCGTGACCTTGGCGCTGCGATCCGTGTACTCCTTGCGCACGGCCGCCACGAGGGCGGCGCAGGCGCCGGAACCGCAAGCCTTGGTGAGGCCGGCGCCGCGCTCCCACACGCGCAGCACGATATGGTCGCGGGCGCGCACCGCGGCGAGCGAGATATTGGCCCGCTCCGGAAAGATCGGATGGTTCTCGAGGAGCGGCCCGAGCCGGGCGAGGTCGTGGGCGTCCACGTCATCCACCCAGAAGATGGCATGCGGATTGCCCATGCCGACGGCGGAAGGCGAATGGAGCACCGGCGCGTCGATGGGTCCGATCTGCAATTCGATGGTGCGCGTGTCGTGAAACGGCTCGGCCAGGGGGATTTCGTCCCAACGCAGCTTGGGCGCGCCCATGTCGACGGTGAACCGCCTGTCGTCGATGCGTGCCGTCGGCAGCAGCCCGGCGCCGGTCTCGAGCAGGAGCGCGTCCTTGCCGCCGTCGCGGGCCAGCATCCAGGCGACACAGCGTGTGCCGTTGCCGCAAGCAGCCGATTCCGATCCGTCGGTGTTGTAGATGCGCATGAAGGCGTCGGCGCCGCGCGAGTGCGGATCGTGCAGCACCATGAGCTGGTCGAAGGCGGAGCGGGGGTCGGCCGCGATGGCGCGGGCCTCGGCCGCGGTGACCACGTGCCGCTCGCCGCGCAAGTCGACGATGACGATCTCGTTGCCGAGGCCGTTCATCTTGAGGAAGGGGCGATGGTCGAGGACGCTCATCGGTCACAAGTCTTGCCGCGCGTATATGAGCCGAATCGAGGCAAAGCGCGAAGTCTTCGGCCCGCTAGTGTGGCGATTCCGAAATTCGCCACATATCGATGGAGGCCTCGGAGCGAATTTCGGAATCATAAGCCACACTAGAAAAGATTGATTCTAGTGTGCTTTTTGAATTTGAAGTTCGCTCGGTTCCTGATCCAAACGATGTAGCGAACTCAAATTCAGCACACTAGGACCAGGGTTCCTCAGCGGCTTGCATTCCTTCCTCTCGCGAAGACGGCAGATTCACCGTAGACTTCCGGTCCAACCCGCGGAGATTGAAGCAATGGCTTGGCGTCCGGTCCTGCAAGTCTTCGCCGGCCCGATATTGGCCTTTGGCCTCCTTGCGGGGGCGGCCATTGCGCAAACATCGGGCAGTCAGGCTCCCGGCCTGAGCGGCATCCCGGTCGACCTGCCGACGCTGCTGCCAAGCCCGAGCGACGCCGGCAATATCGACGAGGTCGAGCTTCCCGGAAGGCCGGCCGCCATCCTGACCGGCAAGAGCAACTGGGACGACGGCTTCAAGACGATTTTCGACAGTTTCAAGAAGATTGCCGATGAACTGAAAAAGGCCGGCATCAAGCCGGCCGGACGCCCGCTCACCGTCTTCCTGGAAACCGATGACAGCAATTTCAGCTTCCAGGCCATGGTGCCGATCGAGAAGGCACCCGACGGCACCCCGTCGCTCACGCCGGACATCCGCTTCGGCGTGACGATCTCCGGCAAGTCGCTGCGGTTCACGCACAAGGCGCCCTACGACGACATCGACAATACCTACGAGGCGATTACCGCTTATCTCGACGCCAAGGGGATCACTGTGAAGGACGCTTTCATCGAGGAATATGCGAGCGATCCGAGCGGCCCCGGCGACGAGAACCTCGCCATCAACATCTACGTGCAGCCAAAGTAGGCGTCAGGAGCGGTCGTCAGACGATGGCTGCCGATCGCTGATTGCGGTCGCCGTCCAGACTTCTCCCGGCCGCAGTGCTCGGAAGCAATCAGCCGCGACGCCATGGCGGGCGAGCGCGACGGCCAGCGCCTCGGGCGGCTCATCGACGCCCTCGATAGTCAGCCGGAACGTGCCCCAGTGATGGCCGATGGCGGCGGACGCGCCCAGCGCCAAAAAAGCCTGCGCCGCGTCGTCGGGATTCATGTGTTGATCGCGCATGAACCAGCGCGGCTCGTAGGCGCCGATCGGCAGGAGCGCGAGGCGCGGGCGCCCAAATTTCTCACGCACGGCGCGGAATTGCGAACCATCGCCGAAGCCCGTGTCGCCGACATGGTAGATCACGCCGGCCGGCGTCGCGATGACGAAGGCGCACCACAGGGCCATGCGGCGGTCCTTCAGTCCGCGCGCCGACCAGTGCAGCGCGGGCTCGAGATGGACCGCGATGGTGTCCGATAAGGCGATGCGCGAACCCCAGTCGTGTGCCTCCGCCGCGATGCTGCGGTCATGGCCCCGGATGATCGTGTCGTTGCCGAGCGGCACGATGATGCGTGGTGCGTGCCTTGCGTTGAGGCGCGCGAGCGTCGCAAGATCGAGATGGTCATAGTGATTGTGGGTGATCAGCACCACATCGATCTGCGGCAGGTCGTCAAAGGCGATGCCGGGAGGATTGGCGCGTCGTGGCCCGGCGAAGCGCGTCGGCGAGGCGCGTTTCGACCATACCGGGTCGGTGAGGATGTTGAGGCCGCCGGTCTGGATCAGCAGCGTGGCGTGGCCGACGAGGGCCACGCGCAGGCCGCTGCCTTCGACGCGCGGCGGCGGCCGATCGCGGAACGGGCTCGGGAAGTGTTTCGGCCAACGCGTGCCCTTGGCGACCGCCATGGCGCGCATCGCCTGGAAGAAGGTCCTGCTCCAGTGAAAGCCGGGATTGAAGAACAGCATGCCGTCGAAATGATCGGACGGCGGCCCGCCATAGTAGCGGTTTCGCTTGCGCGGCTTGGCTGGATGGCCGCTCGGTGCGGCCGGCCGCTCGCCGGCCTTGCGCAGCATGTCTTGCATGGGGCGAAATGGGGCGGTCGGATGCATCGAGTTCAACCGCAGGGAGCCATGCGCATCATCGCCAAGCGAGTCTATGCCGCGCCTGAGGGCAGCGATGGGACGCGCCTTCTGGTCGACCGCCTATGGCCACGCGGCTTCTCGAAGGCCAAGGCGCCCTGGGACCGTTGGCTCAAGGACATTGCCCCTTCGGATCCGCTGCGCCGGCGCGTGCACGACAAACCCAATTTGTGGGCGGAGTTCTGCCGCGCCTACGAAGAGGAACTGGACGACAAGCCCGAACTTGTCGAGGAATTGCTGACAATGGCCGAGGACGGGCCGCTGACGCTCCTCTATGCGTCGCGCCAGGAAGATCGCAACAATGCCACGGTGTTGCGCGACTACCTCATGCGGCAGGCAAAGCAACGATAGAGCGCGCATCCGATAGGCGCTATCGGATGCGCGCTCTATGCTTTGACTTGGCGCATGATGTTGTCCGAAAACCGCGCACACTTTTAGGGATCATGCGCTGAGCCGCAGGTTGCGGATTGCGTCGAATTCCGGCAGGGAGCCGTATCGACTGCCCAATAGCCACGTCCGCCGGGGGAATTGTTGCTGAAAGAGACCACGACGATTGATCGTGACAGGCGCGGGGAGCGGCCGCGACGCCAGGACGTGCTGGTGTTGCCGCTGCCGGACGCGATTGCAGCGACCCCGGAAGAGCTGCCGGACGGCGTCGCGACTCTTCTCGAGATCCTCGCGGCCCGCAAGGCGCGCGACCTTGCCGATTTCAACCGGCTGATCCCCGCCGAGGCCCTTGCGCAATGGCGTCCCGGCGAACGTGTCGATCTGCCGGACTGGCAGGAGATTGCCTACGACCAGTATTTTTGCGTCAGGCGCGCGCTGGAGCGCCCGCGACTGCAACTCGCCGTCGCGACGCTGCGGGCCCTGCGCGCGGCCGCCGCCAACGCGGCTCTCGGTCACGATCTCGCCCCCAGTGCCATGGGCGATCTCGTCAACGCGGCTGGCGTCACGGCCGAGCTGCTGCTCGCGGGGTCGTCACAGGCGCGTCCGATTGCGGCGCGTGACCCTGATCCGCCGCGATGGTCGCAGGCCTCGCGCCAGGGGCAAGCCTATCGCGGACCCACGATGGAGCGCTGGATCGTCGGGCATCATCTCTTCTTCGTCGAGATCCAGGCGATCATCCTCGCCATCGACGCTTACGAACGCGCGCAAAGCGATGCCAATCTGCGCGCCGTTGCGGCCCTCCTGCGCGGCTCGACGGCATCGATGCAGTTCGCCGGCAATTTCGCGCGCGCCGACTACGAGGTGGTGCGCGCCAGCATGGCCGACCTCGAGAACGACTTCAGCGGCACATTCTCGGCGGATCATCGGGTCATGATGCGCAAGCTCGCCACGCTGAAGCGCCTGGCCGACCCGGCCTCCGCGGCCTTTCTCGAACTGAAGAACGCCCTCGAGGAAGCCTACAAGGCCCACGCGCATGTCTGCAGGCGGTTTGTCGGCGATGCCGGCAGCCTCGCCAACGAGGGCAACGTCGCCTGGAAGGCGCTTCTCGACAGGTTTCTGCCGCGCGCCCTGTCGAGGCTCGGCATCGTTCCGCGCAAGGCGAGCCGCGACACCGCCGGCCCAAGACAGCACTGAGATCACGCCGCACGGCTTCCTGGGGTTCAGTCGCTCGGAACGGACGCGGAACGAGCTGCCATCGATGCCGGGGGCCGCGTCAGCAGGCCGCGTGCGGCCCAAATTCTTGACTTCCTGGGTGCCCGACACCATAACGCCGACATATCGCCCGAACTTACGTTCGCGAGCCGCCGACTGGGTATGACCCGGAGGTCCACGTCCGACAGCGCGTTGCGCCCTCGGACGCAACGGGGTTTGGGCAAAGGCTGTCGCATTGGAAGACCGTCCATTGCGGCTCCGACGAGGTGACACGTGTTCGACACTCTGAGCGAGAAGCTATCGGACGTCCTGGGGCGGCTGACGCGACGCGGGGCGCTCACCGAGGCCGACGTCGGCGAGGCGATGCGCGAGGTGCGCCGCGCGCTCATCGAAGCCGACGTGGCGCTCGACGTCGTGCGCTCGTTCACCGACCGCGTGCGCAACCGCGCCGTGGGCGCCGAGGTCATCAAGTCGGTGACGCCCGGCCAGATGGTGGTGAAGATCGTCCACGACGAGCTTGTCGCCATGCTCGGCGCCGATGCCGCGAGCCTCGATCTCGACGCGCTGCCGCCGGTGCCCATCCTGATGGTTGGCCTGCAGGGCTCCGGCAAGACGACGACCACCGCTAAGATCGCCAAGCGCCTCGCCGACAAGGCCAAGCGCAAGGTGCTGATGGCGTCCCTCGACACGCGCCGTCCCGCCGCCATGGAACAGCTCGCCGTGCTCGGCAAGCAGGTCGGTATCGAGACGCTCCCCATCGTGACTGGGCAATCGCCGGTGCAGATCGCGAGGCGCGCAATCGAGGCGGCGCGGCTCGGCGGCTACGACGTGGTGATGCTCGACACCGCCGGCCGCGTCACCGTCGACGAGGCGTTGATGGCCGAGGTAGCCGACGTGAAGGCCGCCACCAGCCCGCACGAGGTCCTGCTCGTCGCCGACGCGCTCACCGGCCAGGACGCGGTCAACACGGCCCGCGCCTTCGACAGCCGCGTCGGACTCACCGGCATCGTGCTGTCGCGCATGGACGGCGACGGACGGGGCGGCGCGGCACTCTCCATGCGGGCGGTGACCGGCAAGCCGATCAAGCTCATCGGCACGGGCGAAAAGATCGACGCGCTCGAGGAGTTTCATCCCGCCCGCGTCGCCAACCGCATCCTCGGCATGGGCGATATCGTGTCGCTGGTGGAGCGCGCGGCTGAGACGGTCGACATCGAGAAGGCCAAGAAGATGGCCGACAAGATGCGCAAGGGCATCTTCGATCTCGACGACCTCGGCGAGCAGCTGGCCCAGATGGAGCGCGTCGGCGGCATGAAGGGGATGCTCGGCATGCTGCCCGGCATCGGCAAGATGAAGCAGCAGCTCGACGCCGCCAATCTCGACGAGAGGGTGATCAAGCGCCAGCGCGCCATCATCCTGTCGATGACCCCGAAAGAGCGCCGCGCTCCCGACCTGCTCAAGGCGTCGCGCAAGAAGCGCATCGCCGCCGGGTCGGGCACGCGCGTCGAGGACGTGCAACAAGCTCCTCAAGATGCATCGCCAGATGGCCGACGTGATGAAGGCCATGGGCAAGGGCGGCCGCGGCGGCCTCGGTGCGGCGCTCGGCAACATGTTCGGCATCGGCGGCGGCATGCCGCAGCCGACCCCCGAGATGCTGGCCGAGGCGCAGAAGCAGCTCGGCATGGGGCAGCCTGCCGCCCATGCCGCCGGGATTGGGTGGGCCAAGCGTCCCGGGCCTGCCGGGATTGGGCTGGCAAGCCCGGCGGCCTGCCGGGGCTTGGCGGCTTCCCGTTCGGCAAGAAGAAATGACCATGAACGCTCCTGACCCTCATGGTGAGCTGCAGCGCTTGCGCTCCTCCATCGACAACATCGATGCGGCGCTCATCCATCTCCTGGCCGAGCGCTTCAAGTGCACGCAGCGCGTCGGTCACTACAAGGCGACACACGGCCTGCCGCCCGCCGACCCCGCCCGCGAGGCCTTCCAAATCGAGCGGCTGCGGCAGCTCGCCCAGAGCGCCGATCTCGATCCGCAATTTGCCGAGAAGTTCCTCAATTTCGTGGTGAAGGAAGTCATCCGTCACCACGAGGCCATCCGACAAACCAATTCGCGAACCTGACTCAGGAGAAACCATGTCGCTGAAAATTCGTCTCGCCCGCGGCGGCGCCAAGAAGCGCCCGTATTACCGCATCGTCATCGCCGACTCGCGCAGCCCGCGCGACGGCCGCTTCATCGAGAAGATCGGCACCTACGATCCCCTGAAGAAGCGCGATGACGCAACGCGCATCAATCTCGACGTCGAGAAAGCCAAGGCGTGGCTCGCCAAGGGTGCCCAGCCGACCGACCGCGTGCTGCGCTTCCTCGATGCCGCCGGCCTGATGAAGCGGGCGCCGCGCAACAATCCGCAGAAGGCGCAGCCCGGCAAGAAGGCGCAGGAGCGCGCTGCCGGCAAGTCCGGCGCCGCCGGCGAGGCGGCGGCCGCGCCCGCGGCCGAGGGAGCAGCAGCGTCGGCGTGAGCCGCCGATGCCGAGGACGCGCCGCAGCGGCAGTCCGCCTGACGACGGCGCGCCGCGCGTTCTCGTCGGCGAGCTCGGCCGCGCCCACGGCGTGCGTGGCGAGGTGCGGCTGAAGTCGTTCACCGCCGATCCGAGCGCCATCGCGGCCTACGGGCCCTTCACGACCGACGCGGGCAGCACGCTTGCCATTGCCGGGGTGAGGCCGGCTCCCGGCGGCGGCCCCGACATGCTCATCGCCCGGATCGAGGGCGTCGCCGACCGCAACGCCGCCGAGGCGCTGAACGGCGTGCGCCTCCACGTGCCGCGCGCGCGCCTGCCGGATATCGCGGCAGCCGACGAGTTCTATCGGGCCGATCTTGTCGGGCTGCGCGTCGAGGACGCCAACGGACGGGTGATCGGCATGGTCATGGCCGTGCAGGATTTCGGCGCCGGCGACCTCATCGAGATCGCGCCGCAGGATGGCGGCGACAGTCTCCTGGTCGCCTTCACGGAGGCATTCGTGCCGGTCGTCGACATTGCAGGCGGCCGGATCGTGGTCGACGCTCCGGAACTCGTTGCATCACCTCGGGACGGCACATGAGCGGATGGCGTGCCACCGTGCTGACCTTGTTCCCGGACATGTTCCCGGGGGCGCTCGGCTTCTCGCTTTCTGGCGAGGCGCTCACGCGCAACGTCTGGCGCCTCGAGACCTACGACATCCGCCAGCATGGCATCGGCCGGCATCGCGCCGTCGACGACACGCCCGCCGGCGGCGGGCCCGGCATGGTGATGCGCGCCGACGTGCTGTCGGCCGCCATCGACGCGGCCGTGCCGGCCGACGACACGCGGCCACGTCTCCTCATGTCGCCACGCGGCGAGCCGCTGACGCAAGCCCTGGTGCGCGAGCTCGTGCATGGTCAAGGCGTCGTCATCGTTTGCGGCCGCTTCGAGGGGGTCGACGAGCGCATCATTGCGGCGCGCGGGCTGCGCGAAGTGTCGGTGGGCGACTACGTGCTGTCAGGTGGCGAGATCGCCGCCATGGCGCTCATCGATGCGTGTGTGCGGCTCATCCCAGGCGTCATGGGGGCGGAGGCGTCGGCCAAGGAGGAGAGCTTCGAGGCGTGGCTCCTCGAATATCCGCAATACACCCGCCCGCGCGAGTGGGAAGGGCGCGCCATCCCGGACGTGCTGCTGTCGGGAGACCACGCCAAGATCGCCGAATGGCGGCGCGAGGAAGCGGAGCGCGTGACGCGGGCGCGACGGCCGGATTTGTTGCGGCTCATGCCGAAGACGTGATCTCGGAAAAGTGGCGGGCGACGCTGTCGGCGGCAAGCCGGCCGTACTCGCCGGAGCATCTGCCGTCACTTCTGCGCGACGGCGCGCCGGCGCGCTGGACCGGCGGCGGGCCGCCACGATAAAGAAAAGCGGAGCATCGGCCTGCCCAGGAGGCTTGGCCCAATGGAGGAGCGCATGCGTAGAGCCGTAGTTTCCACCACCTTCCTGGCGGCGCTGTTGGCCACGACACTCGCGGCCGCGCAGGGGCTTCCAACGGCGAAGCCGGAAGAGGCCGGGTTCTCGTCGGAGCGCCTTGCCCGCCTTACGCAAACGCTCAGCAGCGATGTCGCCAAGGGCATGATGCCAGGCGCCGTCGTGCTGATCGTTCGCGACGGCAAGGTCGCCTACTACGAGGCTTTCGGCGCGCTCAATCCGGACGCCAAGGCGCCGATGAGCAAGGACGCCATCTTCCGCATCTACTCGATGACCAAGCCGATCGTTTCGGTCGCCGCCCTCATGCTGGTCGAGGAGGGCAAGCTCTCGCTGGGCGATCCGGTCGCGAAATACATTCCGCAGTTCAAGGACGTGAAGGTCGGTATCGAGAAGCCGGGAGCTGACGGCAAGCCGACACTGGAGCTTGCGGCGCCGCGGCGCCCCATGAGTGTGCAGGATTTGTTGCGACATAGCGCCGGCCTGACCTACGGCGTTTTCGGCACCGGCGCCGTGAAGCAGCTCTACCAGGACGCCAAAGTATTCGACGGCGATCCGGACAACGCCGAATTCGCCGAGCGTCTCGCCAAATTGCCGCTCATGTATCAGCCGGGCACGACGTGGGAGTACAGCCACGCGACGGACGTGCTTGGCCGCGTTGTCGAGGTCGTGTCCGGAAAGCCGCTCTATCCAGTGTTGAAGGAGAAGCTCCTCGATCCCCTCGGCATGGTGGATACCAGCTTCTACGTCGCCGAGGCTGCCAAACACGGGCGCATTGCCGAGCCGTTCAAGGAGGATCGCGGCATCGGGGCAGGTATCTCGATGAACGATCCCCGGCAGACAGCGAAATGGGAGAGCGGCGGCGGCGGCATGGTCGGGACGACGAATGACTATGCGCGTTTCCTGCAGATGCTCATCAATGGCGGCACCCTCGACGGCAAACGCTATCTCAGCCCCAAGACGGTCGCCTACATGACGTCCGACCACATGGGCAGCAGCGTCGTGCCCGGGCCTTTGTACCTGCCTGGGGATGGCTATGGTTTCGGCCTCGGTTTCGCGGTCCGTAAGGTCGACGGCCAGGCGCAGCTTCCTGGAACGGAAGGCGACTACAATTGGGGCGGGGCTGGCGGCACCTACTTCTGGGTCGACCCCAAGGAACGCATGTTCGTGATCTACATGATGCAATCGCCCAAGCAGCGCGTTTACTACCGGAACGTGCTGAAGAACATGATCTATGGCGCGTTCGAGCGCTCGATGCCGGCGTCGCCGATGCAAAACTAGCCGTTGCGGCCGGGCGCCAGGCGCCCGGTCGACAAGCCCGCCGTTCTCCTGTATAGGCCGCGCCAACTCACAACAGCGCGCCGAAACGCTCGCGTTTCCTCGGGAACGCCCCGGCAGGAGTTCTACCCATGAATATCATCGAGCAGCTCGAGAAAGAGCAGATCGCCAAGCTGACCGCGGGGCGCGACGTCCCCGATTTCCGGCCCGGCGACACGGTTCTCGTCAACGTCAAGGTGCGGGAAGGGGATCGGACCCGCGTGCAGGCCTATGAGGGCGTGTGCATCGGCCGCTCCGGAGCCGGCCTCAACGAGAGCTTCACGGTCCGCAAGATCTCGTATGGTGAGGGCGTCGAGCGCGTCTTCCCGCTCTACTCGCCGATGATCGACTCGATCAAGGTCGTGCGCCGCGGCAAGGTGCGCCGTGCCAAGCTCTATTACCTGCGCGACCGGCGCGGCAAGTCCGCCCGCATCAGCGAGCGTACCGACCATGTCGAGGCAGAACCGGCGGCGCCCGAGAAGGCCGCCGCCGAGCAAGCCTGACGTCGCGGCGGAGCGCGGCGCCGGCTTCTCCGCATCACTCTTTGTCGATCACTCCTTGTCGATCACTCCTTGTCGATGGCGAAGTCGCGCCGGGCGCTACGGATCGACACCGTGTAGCCGGCCACCACGTCGATGAGCGTCATCATCATGATGACGAAGAACGTGTCGGTGCCGCAGGCGCGCACGAGGAGGAATTCCAGAAAGCAGACAAGGAAGAGCAGCAGCGACAGGCCGTGATTGACGAGCGAGATGGTGCGGGCGCCCGCCGACAAGACCTCGACGAACAGGAACGCCAGTCCGGCGACGATGAAGACATCCGCCGTGGTGATGTTCCAGACGGCGCCGGACGGCAGGGTGATAGCGCTCAAGACCTGCAGCAGGATCCGATCGGGCGGCGCCGCGCGCCAAACGAACACGAGGTTGTAGGCGATGACGACGATCGTCAGGAACGGAAAAGCTCGCAGATACGTCATGAGGGTCCTCGCGCTGGGCCGCCACTATTTAGAGGGAATCCCGGCTGCCGCAAACCGAAACCGGGGGTGTGCCGGCCGGCCCTCGCCGGTTTTGCTTTTCCCCGCCCCTTCAAGGGATTAAAGAGACCGTGAAGCAGGATTGGACAGGACCGGCCGATGGCGAAACCCCGCACGCTCTATGACAAGATCTGGGACGACCACGTGGTCGAGACCCAACCGGACGGCACCTCGCTGCTCTATATCGACCGGCACCTGGTGCACGAGGTGACCTCGCCGCAGGCCTTCGAAGGCCTGCGCGTCTCCGGCCGCAAGGTCAGGGCGCCGGAAAAGACCCTCGCGGTTGTCGACCACAACGTGCCGACCACCGACCGCTCGAAGGGGATCGACGATCCGGAATCGGCCATGCAAGTCGAGACCCTGGCGCGGAACGCCAAGGATTTCGGCATCGAGTACTACGACGAACGCGACCGGCGGCAGGGCATCGTCCACATCATCGGCCCCGAGCAGGGCTTCACGCTGCCGGGCACGACCATCGTGTGCGGCGACAGTCATACCTCGACGCACGGCGCCTTCGGGGCTCTGGCGCACGGCATCGGCACGTCAGAAGTGGAGCACGTGCTGGCCACGCAGACGCTCATTCAGTCGAAGGCGAAGAACATGCGCGTGACGGTGGACGGCAGATTGCCGGCCGGCGTCACCGCCAAGGACATCATCCTGTCGATCATCGGCGAGATCGGCACCGCCGGCGGCACCGGTCACGTCCTCGAGTATGGCGGCGAGGCGATCCGCGCGCTCAGCATGGAAGGCCGCATGACCGTCTGCAACATGTCGATCGAGGGCGGAGCTCGCGCCGGCATCGTCGCGCCGGACGAGAAGACGTTCGCGTATCTCAAGGACAAGCCCAAGGCGCCGCGCGGTGCACACTGGGACGCGGCGATGCGCTTCTGGCAATCACTCGGCTCCGACGACGGCGCGCATTTCGACGCGGAGATCAGGCTCGATGCCGCAAAGCTGCCGCCAGTCGTCACCTGGGGCACCAGCCCCGAGGACGTGGTGTCGGTGACCGGCGCGGTGCCGGACCCGGAGACGATCAACGACGAGAACCGGCGCGCGTCCAAGCGGCGTGCCCTCGACTATATGGGACTGACGCCCGGCACCAGGATCACCGACATCCGGCTCGACCGCGTCTTCATCGGCTCATGCACCAACGGGCGCATCGAGGACCTGCGCATCGTCGCCAAGATGGTCGAGGGCAAGCGGGTGGCCGACAGCGTCAACGCCATGGTGGTGCCGGGCTCCGGCCTGGTGAAGGTGCAGGCCGAGGAGGAGGGCCTCGACACGATCCTGAAGGCGGCGGGCTTTGAATGGCGGGAGCCCGGATGCTCCATGTGCCTTGCCATGAACGCCGACCGGCTCGCGCCGCAGGAGCGTTGCGCCTCCACGTCCAACCGGAATTTCGAAGGCCGCCAGGGCTTCAAGGGCCGAACGCATCTCGTCTCGCCCGCCATGGCGGCGGCGGCGGCGATCGCCGGACACTTTGTGGATATCCGCAGTTGGGGATGACGGCGCCGGACAACGAGGACAGATAGCTTCGTTCATCCGCCGTCTGACTTCCGTCATCTGAAAACAAAGCGGCCGTCCCTCGCGGGACGGCCGCTGTCGCGTCCATATTAGGACTAGAAGCAGACCTTGTACGGGTTGCCGTAGTAGTCGAAGCGGATCTTGCAGTACGGACGGTACGCGCGATAGCTGGTGTAGCCGTAGTTCCAGTATTTGGGGGCCCAGCCGTAGCGGTAGTAATGGGCCGAAGCGGGGGTTGCGGACGACAGGGCGAAGACGCCGAGCGACGCAGCCGTCGTGATGGCGAGGATGGTGGTCTTGACGATGTTCATGGCGGGGGTCTCCTGTTTTTCGCCGTTCTTCTCTGGTGCGAGCGGGGCGGGAGGAGTGCCTACGCACGCAGCGCCATTGTCGCCAATCTGGGCAGCAAGGATGTGTGGCCGAGCACTGGGCGGCGGCCGCTAGATGAACAATTCATTAACAGGCTCAAAGAGATGGCGGGAAACAGAGAGCGAGAGAAGGAGGCGCGGGCGGCGCTCGAGCGGGTCGAGCGGGACACCGAAAGCCTCGGCACATCGTCGCTGGCGCGGGTGACCGGGCGGCTGCGCGATCATTTCAGCGGCTCCGATGCGGTCGGCCAAGGGGAGGGGGGCAGCACCGATCCCGCCGAGCTTTGGGGCCGCCGCATCGGGCGGGCCATCAGCGTCGTGCTGTTCATCGTCCTCCTGTGGGGCGTCATCGCCCATTTCGCGGGACGATGAGCGAGCCCGGCACAACCGCCAAGTTCGCGGCGTTGACGGCGCCGACCCTGGCTGAGCTCGAGGCGATCGCCTACGAGGCCTTCGGGCGGTTGCCCGCAAAATTCCGCCAGCGCTGCGACGGACTCGTCATCCACGTCGAGGAGTTTCCCGACGACGAAACCCTGGACGCCATGCAGATCGACGATCCCTTCGGCCTCCTCGGTCTGTTCCGCGGCTATGGTCTCGCGCAGCGCAGCGCCGTGGAGGAGACCGGGCAGATGCCCAACATGGTGTTCCTCTATCGCCGCCCGATCCTCGACTATTGGGCAGAGCACGAGGAGACGCTCGGCCATCTCGTCACGCATGTGCTGGTGCACGAGATCGGTCATCATTTCGGGCTGTCGGACGACGACATGGCCGCCATCGAGGCGGCGGCTGGATGACGGATAGCGGATGACAAGAGACAGAAAACGGACGGCAGATCACAAATCTGCCGTCCGTCCTCCGCCGTCTGCGGTCCGCCGCTTGGTTATCCGAACGCGTAAGCGATGCGCGGGAGAGACATGCCACCGAAGCGCGTCTCGCCGCGGGCAATCGGCCGGCCGCCGCGCGCCGCGTAGAACTGGCAGGCGCGCTCATTGTCGGCGAGCGCCCAGACCACGAACGTCTTCATGCCGTGGCTGGCGAGATCGCGTCTGACGGCACCGAACAGGCGGCGGCCGAGGCCGATGCCTTGAAACACCGGGTCGAGATAGAATTCGTCGATCTCGCCGCGCTGCGGCAGGCCGAGCGAGCGGCTCGGCCCAAAGCTGGCGTAGCCGCCGACGCGCTGGCCGAGATCGAGGACAACGAGCGAGCGGCTGCGCGCTGCCGCTGCCAGGCGCCACCAGCGCGGCCCCCGCTTGGTGATCATCCGCTCCAGCGTCACACCGGGGATGACGCCGCGATAGGCTTCGCGCCATGCTGCGTCGTGAACGGTCGCGAGCCCTTCGGCGTCCGAGGGCCGGGCATGGCGGATGCTGATGACCAGTTCGCTCACGATACGCAGCCTAGGACGACGGCCACGCCACAGACAAGAGATATCGTTGCTTATCGAAATTTTTCGTTGATGAGAGAAAGAGTCGCGCTTTTCACTCTTGACGGCGCCGCAGCCCATTGATCCGACGCACGATCGCATCCGAAAATTGCCGGCGCTCTTTCGGCTCGAGGGCTGGCCGATTTGCTCGCCGCCCACACGGCTGCTAAGCCGCTGTCAACCGCGCAAGACGCTCGCAACCACAAGGCCCCGTGCTCAATCGCTTCTACAAGGACGAGGTGCGCTACGCGCGCCGCATGGCTCGCATCGCCCGCTGGGATCGGCCGATCGCCAGCCCCAGGGATCGTTTCACGGCTTGGCTCAACATGCTGGTCGCCGATCACGGCCTGTTTCGCCTTGCCTATCCGAACAGATTCCGCGTCACCCCACATCTCTGGCGCTCGGCGCAGCCGGCGCCACATGACATCCGCGGCCTGGCGCGTCGCGGCCTGCGCACCGTCGTCAATCTGCGCGGCGGGCGCGAATACGGCTCCTGGCCGCTCGAGCGCGAGGCCTGCGAGACCGCCGGCGTCGCGCTGGCGGAGCTGGTGGTGCGCTCGCGCGAGGCGCCGACGCGCGAAGGCCTCATGGCGGCGCGCGATCTCTTCGCCTCGCTGCAATACCCGGCCTTGGTGCATTGCAAGTCCGGCGCCGACCGTGCCGGCTTCGTGGCGGCGCTTTATCTCTTGATGGTGGAGAAGCGGCCGCTCGCCGAGGCGGCGCGGCAATTGTCGCTGCGCTACGGACACTTTCCCTTCGCCAAGACGGGCATCCTCGACGCCTTCTTCGAGACGTATTGCCGCGAGGGCGAGGCCAAGGGCCTCGACTTCATGACCTGGGCCGAGACCGTCTACGATCCGGAGAAGCTACAGCGCGAATTCAAGCCGCGCTTCCTCCCGAGCCTGTTTGTCGATCGCATCCTGAGACGCGAATGACTAGGCCCGCAGCGGCACCACGTCGCCGTCGTCGGTGAGCTGCAGGCGGTGCAGCTTGGCATAGACGCCGCCCTGGGCGACAAGCTGCTCATGGCGGCCGGTCTCGACGACGCGGCCCTTGTCCATGACGACGATGAGATCGGCCTCGCGCACCGTTGACAGGCGATGGGCAATCACCAGCGTCGTGCGGCCCTTCATCAGCGCCGCGAGCGCGGCCTGGACGGCGCGCTCCGATTCCGAATCGAGCGCCGACGTCGCCTCGTCGAGCAGCAGGATCGGCGCGTCCTTGAGGATGGCGCGGGCGAGGGACACGCGCTGGCGCTCGCCGCCCGAGAGACGGCCGCCGGCCGGCCCGACGCGCGTCGCGTAGCCTTCCGGCATCGCCATGATGAAGTCATGCGCCGCCGCCGCTCTCGCGGCCGCGACGATCTCCGCCTCGCCGGCGGCGGGACGGCCGAAGCCGATATTGGCGCCGATCGAGTCGTCGAACAGCACCACGTCCTGGCTGACCACGGCAATCTTGGCGCGCAAGGAAGGGAGCGTCACGTCGCGGACGTCGCTGCCGTCGATCAAGACGGCGCCGTCGCTCACGTCGAAGAGGCGCGGCACCAGCGCCATGAGACTCGACTTGCCGGCCCCGGAACGGCCCACAAGGGCGACGGTCTTGCCGCCCGGCACGGTGAGATCGACCCCCTCGAGGGCCGGCGCGTCGTCGCGATAGCGAAAGCGCACGCCTTTGAACGAGATACCGCCCTGGGCGAGCGTGAGCGGCTTGGCGCCGGGCTTGTCGAGGATGGTCGGCGGCTCATCCAAGAGCGCGAAGTAGCGCTTCAGCGCCGCCATGGCCTCCTGCACGATGGCGTTGAGATTGCCGATGGAGCGGATGGGTTGCGCGGCCAGCAGGAGGGCGGCCACGAAACCGGTGAAGTCGCCGACGCTCGATTCGCCGCGCGCGATGCGGTAGCCGATGAGCACGAGCACGATGGCGACCGCGACGCCGCCGCCGACCTCCAGGAGCGGGTCGAGGCGGCCGCGCGCATTGGCGGCCTTCATCTTGAGGCGCCGCACGTCGTCGAAGGCGCGCGCCGCGCGCTGCTTCAGATAGCCCTCCATGCCAAACGACTTGGCAACGCGCGCCCCCGTCAGGCTCTCCGACACGAGGCTTGCCATGGCGCCGATCTGCTCCTGGGTGGAGTTGGAGACGCGACGCAGCTTGCGGCCGATGCGATTGATGGGCAGCGCCGCGAACGGCGCGATCACCGCGGCGGCGAGCGTCAGCACCGGATCGATCCACAACATGGCGCAGACGAGCGCGATCACCGTGCCGACGGCGCTGAGGAAGACAGTGAACAATCGCGTCAGCGCTTCCTTGATGAAGGCAAAATCGGTGGTGAAGCGCTGCGTGAAGGCGGCCGGGCTCTCGCGGTCGAGCTGCGCCAGGTCGGCGTCGATCAGATGCGCATAGAGCGCCGACTGCATGTCGGCCTCGATGCGCGTCACCACCCGGTTGGTGAGCACAGTCTGTGCCAGGAGCGAGAAGCCGCGCACCGACGTGACTGCGATGATGAACAACGGCCCGAGCAGAATGGCGCGCTCGTCGCGGGCCGTGAAGGCGTCATAGGCCTTGGAGATCAGGATTGGGTAGAAGCCGGTGGCGGCCGCCACGAGCGCGATGCAGACGAGCACAAGCGCAAGGGTGCCGCGATGGGGCCTGCCCCAGCGGCGCCACAGGCGCGCGATGGTCTCGACCGTGTCGCCCGAAAGATCGAGCGGTTGCCGGCTCATGCCATGGCGCTAGCACGAGGGGCGGGAGGAGGCAAACGCCGGCGCTGGGTGCCCGGCGCTCAGCTCGGCAATCGTCGTCGCAAGCTCGCCCGGCGAGGCGCAGAGCACCGCCGCGCCCGCGTCCCGCAGCTCCTGCGCGTCACCATAACCCCACAGCACGCCAACCGCGGCAACGCCGTTACGCGCCGCCGCCAGCACGTCGTGGGCGCGGTCGCCGACCATCACGGCACCGGCGGGATCGATCGCCGTCTGCGTGAGCATGTGGGCGATGAGATCGGCCTTGTCGTCGAAGCGGCCTTCCAGATCGGCGCCGTAGATGTCGTCGAACAGATGCGCCAGCCCGAAATGCTCTAGCACCGGGCGCGCGAACTTCGTTGCCTTGGCGGTGCAGACGTAGAGTCGCTCGTGGCGCGCCCTCAGGGACTTGAGCGCCGCCTCAATGCCGGGATAGAGCGTGGCGTCGAGCATGCCCGTCGCGCCGTAGAGCTCGCGATAGAGCCGCACCGCCTCCTCCACGTCGTGATGGGGCGCCAGAAACTGCGCGAAGCCGCGCCGCAGCGGCGGACCGATGAGGGCGCGAATCCGCTCCGGCTCAGGCAGCGCGATGCCAAGCCGCTGCAGCGCATGATTGTAGCAAGCAACGATGCCCGGTGCCGGATCGATGATGGTCCCGTCGAGATCGACGAGAATGGCGTTCAGCACCGCGGCGTCCTTCGCGCAAATTGCAGGCCCGCTTTGCGCAACGGCCGCGGCCACGTCAAGCCGAACGGAGCAAAAAAGCTCAATCGACCGCGGCGAGCGGCCGGCACACCGTCTCGAGCGGCTTGCGCTCGGCCGCGATCCCCCAGCGCCACATGACGGCGGCGGCGCCCAGCATCAGCACGGCGCCGAACAGATAGCCGCCGAAGAGGCTCGTGCGGGACCCCGTCTCGATGAGCGCGCCGAACAGCAACGGTCCGATGACGCCGCCGATGCCGGTGCCCACCGCATAGAAGAACGCGATGGCGAGCGCCCGGATCTCGAGCGGAAAAGTCTCGCTCACGGTGAGATAGGCGGCGCTCGCCGCAGCAGACGCGAAGAAGAAGATCGCCGACCAGGCGAGGGTCTGGGTGGTGGCCGTCAGCACGCCCAGCGAGAACAGGTAGCCACACAGCGCCAGCAGGATGCCCGAGGCCGCATAAGTGAAGACAATCATCGGCCGCCGCCCCAGCGTGTCGAAGAGGCGGCCGAGCAGCAGCGGCCCGAGAAAATTGCCGGCCGCGAACGGCAGAATGTACCAGCCGATGGCGCCCGACGGCACGCCGTAGAAATCGGTGAGCACCAGCGCGTAGGTGAAGAAGATGGCGTTGTAGAAGAAGGCCTGCGAAGCCATCAGCGCGAGGCCGACCAGGGTGCGGTCGCGGTGGAGCCTGAACAGCGTTGTCGCGACCTCGCTGAGCGGCGTGTGGGTGCGGGTACGCAGGCGGACGGGCTGGCCGCAGGGCGCGCCCACCGGCATGCCGCACTTGGCCTCGATACCGGCGACGATGCGCTCGGCTTCCTCGCCGCGCCCGTGCGTGATCAGCCAGCGCGGACTTTCGGGCAGCCACATGCGCAGAAAGAGGATGATGAGGCTCAGCGCCGCGCCGATGAAGAAGGCGAGGCGCCAGCCGAGCTCCGGGTCGATGATGTCACGATCGAGCAGCACAATGGAGCCGACCGCCCCGAGGGCGGCGCCAACCCAAAAGCTGCCGTTGATGGCAAGATCGGTCCAGCCGCGCACGCGCGCCGGCACCAGTTCCTGGATGGTCGAGTTGATGGCCGTGTACTCGCCGCCGATGCCGGCACCGGTGAGGAAACGGAAGAAGATGAAGCTCCAGGCATTCCACGAGAAGGCAGTGGCGGCGGTCGCCAGGAGATAGACGACGAGGGTGACAAAGAAGAGCTTCTTGCGGCCGAGACGGTCGGTGAGCCAGCCGAAGAAGATGGCGCCCAGCACGGCGCCGAGCAGATAGGCGCTGCCGGCGATCCCCACATCCGTGTTGCTGAGCCTGAGCCGCGGGCTCTCCTTGAGGGCGCCCGCCACCGAGCCCGCGAGGGTGACTTCGAGGCCGTCGAGGATCCAGGTGATGCCGAGCGCCACGACGACAAGCGTGTGGAAGCGGCTCCACGGCAGGCGGTCGAGCCTGGCGGGAATCTCCGTGACGACGAGGCCGGTGCGCTCCTCGGCCCGCAACTTTCGGACGTTCGCGGAGGCGGCAGGCTCAGCCGCGGCGCTCGTCGCGGCGGTCATCTTGGCGCTCATGTTGGAGTTCCCGGAGCCTCCTCGACGCTGGCGCATGATCCCGGCTAGGCGAGGCCCGAACGGCCGAGCCCAGCGCGAAGTTCCGCCACGATCGCGCCGAAGTAAGGGCAGCCGTTCTTCTCAATCGGGCCCCATGACGGTCCTGCCGGGTCGCCACTCTGCGAGGTCAACAGGCGGCGGCCCACCTGGTTCCGAAGCTCAATCCGTGAGCGGCCGCGCCTCCTCCGGCAGCATGATCGGGATGCCGTCGCGGATCGGATAGGCGAGCTTGGCCGGCGCGGCTGATCAGCTCCTGGCGCGCGGCGTCGTATTCCAGCGTCGCCTTGGTCAGCGGGCAGACCAGGATCTCGAGCAGCTTCGGGTCGATGGCGCGGTGGGCTTCCGGCTGGGCGTGGATTCGTCGCTGCATGCAGTCGCTCGCGACCTCACTGCAGGTGCGATTCCGGAGCCGCCGTCGGCGCGCGCCAGCTCGATCTCCGTGAGCGCGATCAGCATCTCGGCGCGGGTCTTGAGGTCGGGCGCCTCGAGCAGCGCCTGCTTCTCCTCGGGCCGAACGGGCTCATCATGGAGAGCGCGTTGACCAGCGCCTCGTTGGGCGCCTCCTCGATGCCGCCAGTCGGCCTTGAGGTCGTGGGCCTCGAGGAAGTCGCGTAAGCGCCGCGATGCACGCGCGCCGCGGTCGACCTCGTCCTCGCCGGCGCGGGCCGACGAAATCGCTGAGCGAACGGCGCGTAGTCGACGCGGCCTGGCGGTAGGGCGTGCGTGACCGCGAGCTCCTCGGCGACGCGGAAGCGGCGATGCCGGTCAGCGTGATCAGGTAGCGGCCGTCGCCGGTCTCGGCGAAGCTGGGTGATGCGGCCGGCGCAGCCGACCTCGTAGAGCTTCGGCGCCGTCGCCGCGGCCGCCTCGTCCTCGGCGTCGCGGCTGGATCATGCCGATGACGCGGTCGCCGGCCAGCGCGTCGTCGACCATCGCGAGATAGCGCGGCTCGAAGATGTTGAGCGGCATCTGGCCGCGCGGCAGCAGCAGCGCGCCGGCCAGCGGGAACACGCGGGATGACTGCGCGGGCAGTCCTGCGGGCCCCGATAGACGGCGTTCATGACCATGGCCGTCTCCCGGCGCATGGCGTGCTCACGACGAACAGGATGGCGACGACAGCTTGCGCCGGCCGCGCGACGGTCAGCTCGTCCATCGGCCCCCAGGCCTCGAAGAACTGCACCAGCTGCTTGCGGGCCGCGTCCTCGTTCCATTTGCGGTCGCGCCTGACGATGTCCAGAGCTGGTCGAGCGCCGCCTCGCGCTCGCCCTTGGCGTTGAGCGCCGAGCGCGAGATCGAAGCGCGCCTGGTGGTCCTTGGGGTTCGGCCGCGAGCCGGCGCTCGAGCTCGTCGGTGTCGCCGAGCGGCGGCCGCCTGCTCGGCGAGCTCGACGGCGGCGCGCGCCGCGGCGATCGCCGGATCGCTCGGCCTTGTCGGCCGGCGCCATGGCGAGGAAGCCGCTTGGCGCCCTCGAGGTCGCCCGATCTCGACGCGCAGCGGCGAGGCCGCCGATGGCCTGCGGTGTTCGCCGGGTCCTGCGCCAGGACCGCGCGAATAGAGCTCGGCGGCGCCGACCGCGTCGCCGGCCGCCGCCAGCGCCTCGGCCTCGCTTCAGCAGCTCCTCGGCGGCGCCGGGCCCGAGCGGGCCGACGAGCCGCTCGATGAAGCCCTTGACCTGGCTTTCGGGCAGCGCGCCCATGAAGCCGTCGACCGGCTGGCCGCGCTGGAAGGCGAAGACGGCCGGGATCGACTGGATGCCGAGCTGGCCGGGGATCTGCGGGTGCTCGTCGATGTTGATCTTGACCAGCTTGACCTGCCGCCCGCCGCCTTGACCACCTTCTCGAGCACCGGGGTGAGCTGCTTGCAGGGGCCGCACCAGGGCGCCCAGAAATCGACCAGCACCGGCTGGCGCATGGATTCGTCGATGACGTCCTTGCTGAAGGCAGCCGTCGTCGTGTCCTTGATGAGTTCTCCGCCGGCCTCGGGGGCCTTTGCGTCTGCGAGCATGTGCTTGACCTGAATTGGGCTGTTGGAGGTTTGGCCCAAGATGGGGTGAGAAACGCCGTCTGGCAATTCGCGTCAACCCAAATCGATGCTTTGGGGCCGTCGGTAACCATTTAGGATATTGCAGAAACCGGGCATCTCGCGTCCATTGCCCGGCTTGGAGCATGAGCGGATGGCTGAGACTCGATGCCGCACGCTGGCCGCACCTGGCGCCGTCGCTGGCCGAGCTGGGCCGGTCCGGCTCGCGCCACCGCGTCGCGACCCCGGCGCTGATCCTCGATGTCGATGCACTCGACCGCAACATCGCCCGCATGGCCGAGCGGGCGAAGCGCGCCGGGCTCAAGCTTCGGCCGCACGCCAAGTCGCACAAGTCGGCGTTCATCGCCCGACGCCAGATCGCCGCCGGGGCGGTCGGCGTCTGCTGCGCCAAGCTCGGCGAAGCCGAGGCGCTGGCGCAGGAAGGCATCGACGGCATCCTGATCACCTCGCCGGTTGCGGGGGCGGCCGCGGCGCGCCGGGCCGCGGCGCTGTCGAAGAAGGTCGTGGATTTCGCCATCGTGGTCGATCACCCCGACGGCGTACGCGCCCTCCAGGAGGCTGCGGCCGAGGCCGAGGCGTTGATCGACGTGATCATCGACATCGATGTCGGTCTGCACCGCACCGGCGTCGCCGACCTGCAGGGCGCCGTCGCGCTGGCGCAACAGATCGGCGCTTCAAAGCCTCTCACGCTCGTCGGCCTGCAGGGCTATGGCGGCTCCTGGCAGCACATGAAGGGCCGCGAGGCTCGCCATGCAGCCGTCGAGCACGGCACGGCGATCCTCGCCACCGCCGCCAAGAGCCTCAAGGCACAGGGGGCTGCCATTGGGCAGATCACCGGCGGGGGCACGGGCACGTTCGCGGCTGACGCGGCGCTCGGCATCCTCAATGAGGTGCAGCCGGGCTCCTACGTGTTCATGGACGCGCAATATCGCGACGCGCTGGGCGACGATGCCGATGGCGCCTTCGAGCAAAGCCTCTTCGTGCAGGCGAGCGTCATCAGCGCCAATCAGCCCGGCTTCGTCACCGTCGATGCCGGCCTCAAAGCCTTCGCGACGGACGCGGGGCCGCCGCGGCCGGCCACAGTGCCGTTCGCGGCCGGCGGCTATTCGTTCTTCGGCGACGAGCACGGGCGCATGCTCAGGCCAGAGGGCCACACGGTCGCCATCGGCGATCGCGTCGAGCTCGTGCCACCCCATTGCGACCCCAACGTCGACAGGTTCGATGTCTATCACGTGGTCAGCGGCGACCGCCTCATCGACATCGTGCCGATCGAGGGGCGCGGCCGCTCGCAGTAGCCGGCGGTCATTTCGATTGCATTTGCGATGACGCCGCCTCGGTCGGAGCCGGCTCGGCGAGGGCCACGATCAGCGGCGCGTGCCCGGTGGCTACGAGGAACGCCACGAGATCGTCGTGCGCAATCGTCGTCGTCATGGTGTTGACGAGGGGATGGAAGTTGAGCCGCTCGTTCGTCATCATGCCGGCGTCGAGCACCACTGTGACGGCGCCCGTGCCGTCGTGCATCAGCCCGAACGGTGTCACCGAGCCCGGCTCGACGCCGAGGTGATGGCGCATCTCCTCGGCGCTGCCGAAGGAGAGCCGGCCGGAGGCGCCGATGCGCGTGTGCAGCCGCTTCAGGTCGACGAGCGCGTCCTCGGGCACGACGACGAGGAAGAGGCGGCCCTTCTTGTCCTTGAGGAACAGGTTCTTGGTGTGACCGCCGGGAATTTGGCCGCGCAGCGCCTGCGATTCCGCCACCGTGAACAGCGGCGGGTGCGACATCGTCCCGGTCGTGATGCCGAGCCTTTGCAGGAAACCGAACAGCGTTTCTGGCGTTGCGGACATGACGCGTGTCTATCCGGGGCCGGCAAGGTCAGACAAGACGCCGGAACGAAACAACATTTCGGTGGCGCGCAATTGCGCCGAAACAGTCGGGCTCTAGAGCACGATCCGTTTCATTCGAAACGGATGCGCGCTCTACGCGGTTGATTCTGCGCATGATCCTGTCCGAAAACCGCTGACACTTTTCGGGATCATGCGCGAGGAGCGGGCAAAGCGAAACCGGGAGACGCCTGATGGCCGCCAACTTCCTTCCGACCCTTTTCGGCATCGTCGCGCCGCTGGCCGGCGCCGCTTGGCTGGTTTTCCTGCACTAAGCCGGTTTTGCCGACCCGCTCCCGCCCCGTCGCGCCCCTTGCGCCCGGCTGCCGTTTGCGGCATGAACGCCCCTCGGACGCGGGTGTAGCTCAGGGGTAGAGCACAACCTTGCCAAGGTTGGGGTCGAGGGTTCGAATCCCTTCGCCCGCTCCAAATTTCCTCAACCGTCAAAGCCGAAGAAGCGCTTGGCCTGTAAAGGCTTGAGCGCGTCGCCGGCTCACGTCGCTCGAGAACCGCTTCGGAGCGGCGGATCACTTCGCGGTTACAATGCGGTTACAGGTCCGAGAAGCAATCAAGCTCGACGCGAAGACGTGCAGCCGCCTGTTGGCCGACCTATCACGACCGCCTCGCGGCACAGATGCGCGAGTTCCGATAGGGCTGAAGGAAATATTACCGAGACAATTGGGTCGCGGCGACTGCCGGCTCTACAAGGTGGGGTGCGTGCTCGGCGATCAGCGCTTTCGTGAGCTGCTCGCCTCGTCGGCTGAGGCGCTCGATCCACTCAGGCTCATCGCCGAGAAGTCCGTGGGGTAAGCATAGACGTCTTCGCGCGTAACCAACCCGTCGGGCCGGAACTTCAGGCGGCCGTCGTCCTGTCCAAGGTACGGCATCACAACTGCGGACGATCTTCCGGAGTTTGAGATCGAAGAGCCGCTTGGTCGGCTGCGTTCTGTGCACGATCGAAGATCGAGGCGAAGGCGCTCTTGATCCGCGCGATCATGAACTGGTTCGGTGGATCGTGACGAAGGCCGTAGCCAGCCCGGCAACAGATGATCGTGTCCAGGGCTCCACGTTGAGGCTGACCGAGGATCGCGGTCAGGCCAGAGCGGTGCGAGCCCAAGATTGTCGTAGACGCCGCCGTCGGTTAGCGAGACGCGCTCCATCCGCCGCGACCCGTCGCGCTTGTCGAACGGCAGCACTTGGTCGAGCGCAGGAAGAAACATGGGGTACGCGGCCGACGCCGTGACCGCTTGCGCGAGCAGTAATGTCGCACTTCGCAAGCCGTCCCAGCCGCCACGATCCGGATTTGCGCGCGGTGAAGTAGAACGCGGAGCCGGTGCGAATTCGGCAGCATTGATGATGAGAAAGGGTTTGTGCTTGTCCAAGGCATCGAGCCGTTTGCCGCTTGAAGAGCTGGTCGTTCATCGCGCGGATCAGGATCGTGGTGCGGCTTGCGAAGCGTCGTATGGGCGGATGCCAGTGTCGATACGGAAATCTCTCGCGATAGCGGGACGGTGCCAGCAAGTCCGATAGACCAGAGCGACCACGACAACGCCAAGAACAGGACGTTGATCGAGCCGGTTAGGAGTGCGCACACGAGCGCCTTTGGGTCCTTCGACTGGTAAGAACGCGGCCTTAAGCGTCGGTACCATCAGACCCCGCGCGAGCATCGTCGCGCACGCTTGGCTTCGAATTCCGGGAAGGGCGCATCGGTTGAGGCATAAAGCGCGCCGATGACGCTGCCGCCGGAGACGGTCGAGAGCACCTTGACTTGCGCAAGGATCCCGAGGTCGTGCAGCGCGCGCAGGCAGCCGAGATGAAAGGCGATGGCGCGCGAACCGCCGCCGGACAGCGCAAGCCCTATCGCGGACTTGACGGTTCCGTTGTCCCGCTCATGCCAGGTCATCGCAGCCTCTGGGTCTGCACGGCTCCGCGCGCTCGCTCGCGAAAATCACCGCGAGTTGCCTGTCGGCCGCGATCACCATCAAGCCCGGCATCGAGTCCATCCCCATCAACGCGGCAAGCCAATCGAGTTGCATGCCGTCGACAGCACTCGGACGCGCCGAGTGCCGCGGCGGGTGGGAGTGCCATTCGCCCGACATAGCGCACCTGTCCGGCCGTCCGCCGCTGCACTTCTTCCATCATTTCATCGACGCCGCCCATGCCGCGCACGAAGTCACCGGGCTTTCCTCGACGCTCCGGGAGGCGCCGGTGTCGCATCGACGAGATGGATTGCTTTGCCGGAATATCGACGAGGCCAAACAGAATGCCGCCGGTTTCGGGCGGAAGGTTCACCTGCCGCATTGCGTAAATGCGGCGGATCAAGCCAACGTCAATCGTGATGGTCCATCCCTGCGCCCGGTAGCGGCTCACGGCTTCCACGGCGGCGTGTCGAGCATACCTCGCCCGACGGCGCCAATGACCACACCGAGATCGCGCCGCTCCGGCTGATCGACGGCCGCGACGATGCCGTTCGCGGCAAGGCCGGAGAGGATCGCGGCACGCGACTGCGGAATCCGGTTGGTGATGGCGCGGCATGCGCCGGTATATGCGATGGTCTCCGCCAGCTTGCCGAGTGCGCGGCGAGGCGCGGCGTGCGCAGGACCAGACCGTAATACTGGGCTTCGAGATCGCGCAGTGTGCATGAGCGCGATCGGCAGGTTCGGCGAGCAGGACAGCAGCTTCGCCCGATGGGTTGAAGAACGCGCTGATGCGCCGCGCTGCGACGGGACCGATCCGACAAGGCGCGCGCGGCCACGACGGAGGCGGTCGCGTCGATGATGATCTCGGCGCCTTGAGCGCGCCTGCTCACGGCATTCTGCCGGCTCTCGGACCACGTGCGCCAAGAGATTCGCGGTTGATTGCGCGGCGACCGCTGCCGGAAGGCATTGAGTCGAGGTGCGCGACGATCTCTGCCTTGGGCCGGGTGACGTGCGCGCCGAGGGCGATATGCCGCGCGAGATTGTGCGGCAACAGCCGATCGTCGTCGATCACGGTCCAGGGGAAGCGCCCTTCCCGCGCCAGACATTCGGCGGCATGCGAGCCGATCGCACCGGCGCCGACAAGCACCGCTCGCGCGTGTCGGCTTGCTGCGTGCCCGCCAGCCGGGCCGCAAGGTCGCGTTCGAACTCCAGATTCACCTCGGCGGACTGTACCACGATGGCCGCGAGTGCCGCCTCGTCCGCCGCGACGATGCGGGATCGCCTTTACGTAGCCAACCTGGCTGCCCTCGCTCCGGAGTCCTCCTGCTTAAGCGCGATGCCCAGGCCGACGGCGATGTCGCCGGCGGACTGCGCGGTTACGAAGGCGCGCATGTCAACGCCGCGTTTGCGCTCATCGCGCGGCGACACGATTGGCATTTCGACGATCACCGCGACGCGCGCCATGGAGGCGCCATGCGGCGCCGGCGCCGCTATCGAACGCGCCGTCAAGTCGCGCACGAAGATCGCCGAGCAGATCGACACCGCGGTCGTTCAGCCATAGCGCAAGGCCGGCGAGGTCGTCGGGCGCTCTTCGCATCCGCTTCATGCGCTGCGGAGGCATGCGATAGGCGACATGATCGTCACCGGCTCCATCCCGGCGGCGATCTGCCGCACCTCGGCGAGGCGCTTGACGCGCAGGACATTCGCGAACGTCGGGATCATACTCGCCGATGAGATCGTCCGCGTCGCCGCGCTCGAGAATCGAGCGCGCGACGATGAAGCTGAGGCCGCTGCCCATGAGGATCGGATCGAGCGGCTGGCGCGCATCCTGCAGTTCGCCGCGCGCCGCACGCCGAAACCACGACAGATCCGCTCGATCAGCTCGGCCGGGGTCCAGGTAAGCCGCGCCTCGGACCATGGCCGGTCGTCGATGCAGATGACGAACGGGAAGCCCTCCGGCACGATCTGCTGATGCTCGGTGTCGGGGAAAGTCGTCGCGCAGCATCACGACGAGGGCAGCCGGTCGTCGCCGACGAAGAGGATGCCGATCCGCTCGCGCTGTCAGGATCGGATAGACCGGCGTCTGCGGCGCGCCGGTCAGGAGGTCGACGAACGATGAGTTCGCGCTCGCCGTCCTGGCGCACTCGATGACGGTCGCGAAGCCGGCACGCGTGGCGGTCGATGAACGCCGACGGACGCTCGCGCGCCTGCGGATTGGTAAGGCCCGCGGCGTCGATCGATCTCGAACGCCGCAAGCCAGTCTCGACCGTCATCAGCCGGCGCGCGGGGTCGTGCTCGCCGCCGCAGGCGCTGACCATCGGCGCGGCGATGATCAAGGCGATGCCGAAGGCCGTGATCTCGTAGCCGAACGGCTTGGGCGCGGCCTTCGAGGGCTGCTCCATCGTCACCGACGAAAGTCCCGTCGAGTTGCCGGACGACGCGGCGGTGATGAGTTGGCCGCCTGACGGTGCGGCGGCTGGTACGTCGTCGTCCTCCTTCGATGCCCTTTGCCGGGATCGGCCAGCTCGGCGAAACGATGACGCCGCCGTCGCCGGCCCTGGTCTCGAACAGCCACTTCACGTCCGGCACCGCCTTGGTCTCGTCGACGCCGCGGTCGGGGCCGAGCGAGAGATAGGAGCAATGGTGGAACAGCTTCATCAGGTCCCACAGCAGGCGGTCCTCGTTGCCGTGCTCGCGGCTGATCTGGACGATCGCGAGAGTGCTCTCGTAGTCGACGTCCGAACCGAGGAACGAGGTAGGAGTCCGTGTACCCCTTCCCGGAACGTCACCTGCATCACGATCGAGTTGCCGTTGCGGTCGATGACCGTCCTGTCCGTCCTGACGGCCAGCCGAACGGGCTGTGGACGAAGAACTCGGCCTGCGCCGGGCCTTCCTTCGTGTAGCCGGGCACGAGCTTGCCGGCGTCGACGATCAGGTGCTTGCGGCTTTCGTAGTCGATGCCGTTCTCCTCCATCCACTCCTTGAGCCGCTCGGGACGCGAGAAGACCACGGATGCCCTTGCCTTCGCGCAGGCGGTGGACGGGCCTCCGGCGCGGACGAGGCGGGCGTCACCGTCGAGGCCAGTCCTCGAGAAGCGCGCAGGCCGGCACCCAGAGCTCGTCGATACTGGATGCGGTCGTCGTCCTGATAGACCTTGGCATGGCGCAGCCAGAAGAACTCGCCGAAGCCCTTGCAGTGGTCGTCGTCGAGGTGGGTGATGCAGACCGCGTTGTAGTTGTTGCGTCGCGGCCTTCGCGAGATCGCGCCGCAGCTCCTGCGGCAGATCGCAGCGCAGGTCGTCTTGTCGTCGGCGCAGCGCATGTTGGCGTAGTCGACGAGGACCTTGTCGCCGTTGGCGAGGTCGATGCGCAGCGTGTCGGCATTCCCGAGCGGGAAGAAATGGACTTTCGCAACCATTATTGCCAACTCCGCATGCTGTGGCGCACACGCGCCGGTTTCATCAGCCCTCCCCCATGAGCAAAAGTGACTTGGTTCCACCGCCAGACTCGATCCATTGGAACATTAAATTTTGGCAATAGATTGTATTGCAATCACTAGATGATTGTGTCATTGACATTTCGCGCGAACAGGGTTTGTGTCCCTCGCATGGACGAAGCCGAAATTTATCGGCTCCTTGGCCGCAACGTCGCGGCGCATCGCAACAATCTCAAACTTACACAGGCGCAGGTGGCCGAAAGGATCGGCCTGACACGCGCGCTTCGCTGGCCAACATCGAAACCGGCCGCCAGCGCGCGATGCTGCACCACGTTTATGAACTCGTGGACGCTCTTGAGCTAAGTTCCATCACCGATCTCCTGCCGCTGCGCCGACCCGGCGCCTGGGCCCAAGGCGCGAATGCCGCAGACGGCTGATCAGGCGCGACGATGCATTCGGTTCTCGAACGACTCCCTCACCTCCATCGAGAAGGCACAGGTGGAAGACGTGATCAGCAAAGCTCTGATGTCCAAACCCGAACGGCGGCGCTGATGGGCGGCCGACAAGCAAGGCGCGCGGCAGGAGGCGCGAGAGGTCGTCGAGAAATTTGCAGTGAAGTCCGCGCCGGTCCAGGTCGAGCGCATCGCGCGCGCGATGAAGGTGCGGGTTCAATACGCGCCGTTGGACGGCGATCTTTCGGGAATGGTGTCGATCCAGGACGGCGTCCCGATCATTGGCGTGAATTCGTTGCATCACCCGAACCGACAGCGCTTCACACTGTCGCACGAGTTGGGCCATCTCTGTCTTCACCGATCGGTCCTGGAGGAGTTGGTCCATGTCGACAAGCATATTCTGAACCGGGATGCGCTGACGGAAGCCGGGACCGACGAACTGGAAATCGAAGCCAATGCGTTTGCCTCAGAGCTCTTGATGCCCGAAGCCTTGTTGACAGCCGCTTTGGGGGTGCGAAGCATCGCCTTCGAAGACGACGAGTTCATCGCGTCTCTGAGCAAAGAAGTTCCGCGTCAGTGATGCCGCCATGCGGTTCCGGCTATTCGCCCCACGCTAGAACGATCCGAGATGGGCTTCGTCTTCTACGATACAGAAACGACGGGCCTTAGCGCGGCCTTCGATCAGATCGTCCACTTCGCCGCGATTCGAACCGACGAGAAGCTTCGTCCCGATCGAAAGGCTCGAGGTCAAAGTCGCGGCTGATGCCGCATATTCTTGCCGTCGCCTGAAGCGCTCTTTGTGAACGGGATCGGAATCGACGAGCTTTGCTCGACCGCGCGACCTTCTTTCCTGGAGATGATGTGCAGGTTCGGACAAACCCTGCTCGGTTGGTCGCCGTCAACCTTCATCGGCTACAACTCGATCCGCTTCGACGAAGCTTTCCTGCGTCATGGTCTCTATCAGACGCTGCACCCCGCCTATCTGACTAGCAACCACGGAAATGCGCGCGGCGATGCATTGCGTCTCGCGCGTGCCGTGCATGCGCTGAGGCCTGACACCCTTGCTGCCGCAACCGGTGCGCAAGGCACCCCCGGCTTCCGGTCTTGAAGACATCTGCGCGGCTAACGGCTTCAAGCCAACCTTCGAGCCATGACGCCGTAGCAGATGTCGAGGCCCTGTTGTGGCTTTGCCAGTCTGATTGCGGAGCGGGCACCGGAGATTTGGTCCGCAATTCCTGCGCTTCACCACCAAGGTCTCTGCACGCACCTTTCTCGAAGAGGAAGATGCCGTCATTCTCGTCGATCCGCGTCCGGACGACCGCGGCTTGCGCGTACTCGCGTGGCTGGGTCGAGCGCAAGGGACGCCAACCTTCATTACTGCGTTGACCTCGCGTCCGATGTCATGAGCCTTCGGTCAATGGAGTCCGATGGCTTGGTTGCAGCTGTGTCAGCGCAGGGTGGCCCGATCCGGCGCATCCGGATCAACGCTTCGCCGATGATGCTACCTCTCTTCGAGCTGGAGAACCTGAAGGAGTTTTCGGCCGAGGCCGTCTATCTCGGACAAGCAGCGAGCCTGCGGTCCGATCCCACCTTCGTTGCCCGTCTCTTGGCGGCGGCGATGGCCGCTGAGCCGGTCTACCCCTTATCTCCTCATGTCGAGAACCAACTTTACGATCAGTTCGCGACCAACGAGGACGAGCAGGTCATGACGGCCTTCCATGCCGCCGATTGGAGTGCGCGTCCACGTATCATTCAGGAGTTCGCCGACGAGCGGTTCAGACGGCTCGGGCGCAGGCAGATCTTCTTTGAGCGCCCGGACCTCCTCGACGATCGAACGCGGGCGAGCCTGAAGGCTGCGATTGGGGAGCGGCATATGTCAAGCGACGGTACTGGTGTTCCATGGACGACGATTTGCGGCGCGCAACATCGAATCGAAGCCATGCCGGCTGCCGATGCCAACCGCGCGCCCCTATTGGCACGGTATCAGTCTTATCTCGAGGTGTATCGCCAAGCGGTCGAGCAGATGCTCGGCCCTCAAGTCCCCGATGGCGTTCGGATGCGAACTACACCGCGATGAGAATTTTTTTGATGGTATCACTTGCGACGATCTCGAACCGCGGCACCAAGATGAAGACGCCTTTGCCCATCTTAGTTGCTCTGGCCGCTCTGAAGCTGGGCGAGTCAGACACTCGCCCATGATTGGCTGCAACATTATCCTGAAAAACATCGGGACCGCTGGGTCGAGCGGTTCCGCTGGATCGAGCTTACGTGAGCGGCTCGGAGGGCAGCGCAATCCGACGATCGTGACGCTGTGGCACACGGCCGAGGCGTCTGAAAGTTCCGGTGGCAGAGCTGCTCGTTGATGAAGAGGGAGCCGCCACCCGAGCCGCCGGAAGCGTGCGTCGAAGAAGATGCTCCGCTAAGCGATGTCCCGAACTGCATCGCGCCCACTTCGCAACGGGTTGTAGCGGAAACAAACATTTCGAGGGATTGTGCGCGGTCGAGTTGGGTCCCCTTTAAGCTATCCCAAACCAAGCCCGTGAGCAGAGTGCGCGGCTGGCTCCCATCGCGGACCAATCGAAAGGCACGGCTGGCGCGCAAACACCAGGCGACAAACATCAACGGCGCAGCCAAACGGTTATACGTTCACCGTCCTTACCGTGAATTCGAGATCGCGCGCACACACGTGGGGCCTTCCGGCTCGGAATTCTTCGATGGTCGGCAAGACCTCAACGTTGAGGCCGCTGTCTCGAAAGCCAGTGAAAATAAATGCAACCCCAAATTGGACTGGACTTGTGAGATGTTGGTGCAACAGCCTTTCGACGGCCCTCAGCTTCCCCGAAGATAGGAACAGTCCGAAGGAAACCGCTTCACCGTCATCAAACTGATGGTAGCGGCTTACGACGAGATCGGACCCGTGTGGAAAAAGCTGAGATGCTCACTGACTATCGCTTCGGCACCCGCAAAGATCACTGTCTCGTCGATTCTGCGATCGTCGCGAACGCGTATCTGCAGATCGTTTTCAACTCTTCCTAGGAACTCGATGGGTTCTCGGCCGCCAGTGACAGAATTCAAGAACTTGGACACGCACCTGCCGGACCAATAGCTTTCCCGAGACGTAAACGAGTAAACCAACTCCGAAGGCCTGAAGAAGATCTGCCCAGACATTTCAGCTACCCATGGCGTAACGTGCATTATAATGCGTAGCACGATAGTACACAATTCTGGCCGCATCGTTTCATGGACGTGCGGCGAGTTGTTGGACAGAACGTGAGGCGGTATCGGCTGGCTGCTGACCTGTCGCAGGAGCAGCTAGCAGAGCGCATGGGCGTAGACCGGGCCTACGTCAGCGGCCTGGAGGTAGGACAACGCAATCCGACGATCGTCACGCTGTGGCACACGGCCGAAGCTTTGAAGGTTCCGGTCGCGCAGCTTCTCGTTGATGGAGAGGGCACGGCAACGCCAGGCCGGCGGAAGCGGGCATCTAAGAAGGCCGTCGCTAGGAGGCGAGGCATCCTCTGAATTACATTGCGGTCACTTCGGCGGCCGATTGCAGCTGAAGCAAACATTCGAAGGATTGTGCGTCGTCGAACTGGGTCCCCTTCGAGTTTATGCCAATCCCTTTATCACTAGGGGGAGTTCGCGAGGCGCTTGCCGGCGACGCCGAGCTATCAGTCAGTCTTGTAGTTGAACTGGGAGAGCCTCCTGCGCGCTACTTCCTTTTCGTCAGCCGAGAACAAATCTGCCCAATTGCGGTCAAGCACGAGTGCCTCCACGGTCAGGTCGAGGCGGCCTAGCTCCCAAAGTCTACTGAAGCCGGCAGATAGATGGTTAGCCTTCAGAAGGCGCTTCGCAGCGCCGACACCGCCATCGGTGTCGATCATTTGCAATAGGTAGGTAGGTCGATAGGAGCACTCCGCGTCGGCGCGCTTGTAGATGTTCAGCATCGCTGCCTTGAACGCCTCCTCGGACGTCACTCGAACCTTCTCCCCAACCAATTGCGGAGGCTACGTGGCCCATGGAGCTAGCGTCAACAGAGATCGGCGTGCCTCTAGGTTATTGCACCCTTTGGACTATGCCAGTGCCCATTGCCATCGAGGGAGTTCGCGACGTGGAGTTGTTGACGAAGACGCACTGCGCAAATCGTCGCAGCGCTTCTGCACTAAGATGCATTCCAGGGTGCCCGAAGCAATTCTTGATCACTCGAGCGCACTGTAGCGAATTTGCGGAACACCCCATCACGTTGGCGCGGCGATTTCCACTGCAATATACCCATGCTCCCAGCAGGGAGGTAGCGATGAAGCGCAACGCGTTGATCGATCTGATTCGAAATGAAGGTGTCTCATTCTTGAAGGCGCGCGGCGACATGGTGCGCCGTAGCATCCATTTTGCGGGCGACGAAGTCAGCGTCATCTTCACTGAGTTTTTGGAACCGACACATACAGTGCACCACGGCATCTACGGAACGAGCGGAATGCGGGTGTCCAGAGAACTGGTGGATATCTGGTCTGGAGGTAAGGTGTTTAGCGCTGACTGGTGCGCTCACGGCGATACGCGCCTCATATCGATTTGCCGAGGCGACGACTGGGAGAACGCATTGGTGCGGCTGCTAAGTGCGAAGCCGAACTGAGCTAGCCGCTGCGCTTGAGCGTATCATTTTAGGGGCCCGTCTTGCCATCTGTTGTCGATGGTGGCCTCGTGTGCGCATGCTCGTCCTATTGATTGTTGGGGGAGTCTAAGGCGCCTGGCCGCCGAGGAACTTAGGTGGTCCTTTCCGGCGCTCTACCGCGAAGTGCCTTGTTGATGGCGAAGTCATCCGAGGAGCCGTCGGCGCGCACGAGAACGAACGAGCGCGTTCCGTATTGTTGTTCACGAATCTCGAAGTGGTCGATGTCTTGACCAGCCATTTTCGCATCTCGTTCAGGGTGTCGATCAAACAGCGCCCGAACGAACGTCGCGTCCTGGCCCACCAATCGTTGATGCAGCTGGTATTTGTAGAGGATGCCTTGGACGTGCGAGAGGGCCGCACTTTGGCTTGCGAAGCGAATGCCGTCGATGACGAGTGGCTTTGGCATCGTGGGATCTCCTGGGTTTCAGGTGGACGCGTACGCTTTCTCGAGTGCCTCGACGGCTGCCTCGCCGCCGCGAACGGCTTGCGTGTAATGCCCCAGCGTGACGACTGCACTGGCATGACCAGCGAGCTTGGCGACCAGACCAACCTCGATGCCTTGAGCCTGAAGCGTTGAAATGAAGGAATGCCGCGCCGAATGAGGCGTAACGTAGGGCAGCTCGAGCTTCTTGAAGATCGGCGTCCAATAGCGCTTGCGGAAGTTCTGGTAGAGCAGGGGGCCGCCGCCGCCCAAGCGAGGCTTCGGCCAGGGCTGAAGCCGGCCAGGCCCGGGAAACACCCGGTGCAGCTCCTTGCCCTTCCGTAGGGCAGCGGACGCGCCAGGCGAGCAGCATCTCGCGCAGGATGGCGCCCATCGGCACCTCGCGGGTGCCCGCCTCGGTCTTAGTCATGTCGGTGAGCGCACCATCGCGCTCTTGGATGCGCCGGATACGGATGACGTTCTTGTCGAAGTCGATCTCCGGCCACAGCAAGCCGAGCTGCTCGCTCGGACGCGTGCCCGCAAGGAACGGGAAGGCATAGTAGATGCCGTGCTCCGGGTCCTGCCGTGCGGCGGCTATCAGCGCCGCGATGTGCTCCGACGTTAGGATGGTCTTTCGCGGCCTTCCCCGGGCCCTTCCAAGCCCCTGGGGCATTGAGGGGGCTCTTACCCCGTAGTCCTCTTCAGCGAGGCTCAGAATGGCCTTCAGATGGCTCTTGGCGCGGCGGGCAGTGTAGTCGCCAGAGTGCTCGGCGACCCCGCGATGCCAGACGCGGATTTCGGCGGTGGTCAGTTCCGACAGCTTGATGTGGCCGAGGCCAGGGAGGAAGCGCGCTCCCTTCGGCTTCACCTTCGTGGCCGTATAGACGGCGCGCTCGCGCTGGGTGCCGATCAAGACCGGACCTTTGATCTGGGCAACAACGATCTCGTAGCCCGCCAAGGTGCTCGCCTTGACCTTCGGTCGCCGGTCCTGAAGCCAATGGTCAACGGCCTCGGCGACCGTCGGGACGGTCCGCTCGTCCACGTACGAGCCTGTGACCACCTTTTTGTTCAGCTCCGAACGGCGAGCCTGTCCCGCCTTCTGCGTGTCGAAAAATTCCTGGCGCCGTTTGCCTGTTTTGGGGTCCCGTAGTTCAGCACGTAACGGGTGTGCTTGACGACGACGCCAGGACCGTACCTGCGAGTCCGGACGCGCTTGGTGAAATTGACGACAAAGCTCATGGCAACCGCCCAATTCTAGAGATGGACGAAAACACGGCGACGTAACCGGCGGTATGAGTCCCGCTGTCACATTCGAAATGCCCTAAGGCCCGCCTGAAGTAACCGGAGCTGTAACCGAGGCCACCTCCAGAAGCCGGACGCCGCGCTCCGTCGGGCGTCACGGCATGTCGGACTGCAACCCGACCGAGGTTGAAATCGCAGTCGAAACACATCGGTCCAAATGTGACGCTGGTGGCGCTGGTGCCGCTCACGGCGGCCCATGGCTGTGGCCCCAGGGCGCAGCGGCACGTGGCGCGCGTGTACCCCCTGCACGTCAGGGGGCGGCAGGGAGCGTCACCAGCGTCACCAGCGTCACATGGCCTTGAGGGTGTGTGCATGGAATTGATGTGCCCCGGCATGACCCTAATCATTCGGGTCGGCGGTCGTCGTCATCCATGACGATTTGGATTTGCCTTCCCTTTCGGCTCTTCGTGCCAAATTCGATCATGATCCCGATGTTGGCCACCATCGGCTTCAGCCGCTGCAGGGCAGTGGAAAGGTGGGCTGGAGTTCCAGGCAGGCGTCTGTCGTGGCCGCCGGCCCTCTCGTGAATGGCCAAGTGGAGTTCACCGACGGTTCCCTGGAAAACTGCGGGTTTGCCTGCGAGCTTCAGCCCCTTGAGCACGCCCATGATGGCGATCGCTAGCGGGTCGTTGACGGCACGCTCGGCCATCATGTCGACTTGGCCTGCCTCAAGCGCTTGGATGAAGGTACCGCGAGGCAACTTTGCGGCCGGCTCGGCGGCCACCAGCCATTGGGCTGCGTCCGCCATGCGAATTGTCTTGGGCGGTTCAACCTTGTCGAAGAACCTGAGGGCGTAGGAAACGATGTCGAAGAGGCGGCCAAGCAATCCTGGCAGGAGTTCGTTGAACTCCGCCACAATTTCACGCTCAGTCTTGCGAGCTTCCACAGGCATCGACGGCAGCTTGAGTTGGATTGCCCGCTCAAGCAGATCAGGTCGGTTGGCGAACTCGCCGATGCCGTTGATTACAACAGGCCGGCAATACCGGAAACTGCGCGACTCGTTGTCGGTGTAGTACTTCCTAGTACTGAAGCCGGACCCGGTAGCTAGAGAACAGAGCGCGTCGGACATGTCCCACTTCACCGACGACGCGTTGTCGAAGACCATGAGGCGTTGCTCTGAGGCCTGGATCATCAGGTCGTGTTCGGTCTTGGGGAGCCGAAGTTTCTCCACGAAGCTGGGGTCGATAAGCTTCTTGATGAGAGCGCAGAGCAAACTCTTCCCGCTTCCTTGTTCGCCCTCGACCAACAGCATCATGTACGGGCCGGTGGGCTTCATGCAATTCAACAGGAAGGCAAGCAGCAAGACCCAGTTCTCGTCGGTCAAGCTGAGAAGGTCGCGCAGTCGATTGAGGTCGCCGCCGACTTGCGGCTCGGGCAGGGCGCCAAAACCGGGCGGCCGGTAGAACCTGACTGGGCAATCGGTGGTCATGGACCACCCGTCAGCACCTATCTTGACAACGCGACCATCAGGTAAACCGAGGTCGAAATAAACACGGTCTTCAACGCCGCCTACCCGGAGATCGGACGTCCTGGCGACGGCCCTCGAACAAGGCCTCCGCTTCGAGGGTGTCCATCACCTCGGTCAAAGGCTGTTGGCCGATAGGCTTCTTCGTAGCCTTGAAATACTGGTGCTGCAGCCAGCGCTTCGTGGTCACCGAGCGAACGGCGTAGAACAGCTTCGCCCCACTCGGTTGCGGCACGCCGACGTAGGCCTCTCCTTGCTCGTCGTGGAAAAGCTCGACGCCGATTTTCCGCACGATAGCGAGGCAAATCTGTGAGACCTTGGGGTCGTCATCGCCCTCGGAGCCTACCCAAAAGTTGTCGGCGAAGCCATTGCGGATAGCGTCTTCCACCATCCGCGACACTTCGGTGAGGGTGTTACCCTTGTATTCCGGCGGGACGCACGCCTTCACGATCTCCCAGATGCGGTCGGTGTCCTGGG
Source organism: uncultured Alphaproteobacteria bacterium (assembly GCA_963812775.1). Taxonomy (GTDB): domain Bacteria; phylum Pseudomonadota; class Alphaproteobacteria; order Rhizobiales; family Beijerinckiaceae; genus CAWEWH01. Next base: position 325,518 of record CAWEWH010000005.1, on the reverse strand, counting down.
TGTATCGCACCAGCTGAGCGACAAGGCGGAGGGTGGGATCGTGGGTGTCGGTCCCAGCGAAAAGCGCTGGGACGAACTGGCTGCAAAGGGCGGCGTTGACTAGCCCAAATGGAATTGGCGTTTCGGAAGGTCGCATGGTTTAAATCTCGATGAGAGGAAGCTTGGTAAAATCGATCTCGTGGAGCGGCGTGCCGATCCAGCGATAGGGTTCGTTGGTGCTAGGGTGGATCGTTGGCGGCAGGACGCAAAAGCGACGCAGGAAAAGGAACTCGCCAACCCGAATTGTCTGGTCCTTTTCGCCCTTGACCCGAAAGTCGATTGACTTTCCGGCGCCTCTAACGCGGACAAAGAATACCGCGCCTTTCGAGCCAACTCGGCCACACGGTGGGTCGCTCAGCAGTGCACGAGCCAGAGGAAGGTACTCGTCGCGGTCGATGTCGAGGCCGGCGAGCCGGGTGCCGTCGGGAAACGGCGAGCCCATGTTGAGCCCTAGTCCGTGATCCCTGTATTTCGTCTCCCACAGCTGAAGGGCCTCAGCAGGGATTTCGTGGTCGGGGCGCTGCCACTGCTTGACCCGGCACTCCTTGGTGCCCGGGCGGACGGGGCGGGGCCAGTAACCAAGCTGACGATACCGCTGCGCCCAGGTCGCGAAGACGCCCTTACTCATAGGGGCCTCCACACTTCCAGCATGATGAAGTTGCCGCTTTCGTCGAGGTAAACTGATACGCGCCAAACGACCGGTTCGTAGCGATTTGAGGGATCAGTCAGCTCAGCGAGACGGTTGACGTAGTTGCGCTCGTCATGTTCCGGCCGAAGGAAGCCATCAGGGTCGTCGACATCGATCGGCGTTGGCTTCCTACACATCGCCGCCTCCCTTGCTGGAGGCTTCGATGGCGGCGATCACCTCGGAAAGGCGAACAAGACGGCGGCCATTCCCGGCCCGATAGACCGGAAACTCCCCATCCTTGGCCATTCTTCTGATTTTATAGAGCTTGATGCCGAGAGCTTCGGCGGCTTGCTTCAAAGTGATGAAGGGCTCACGACTGCAAGCCTCAGCGGTCTTCCGATTGCCTTGGATCGGCTGGCCATCGGCCACCTGCTTAAGAGTGATGAAGGGCTCGGGAGAGTGAGTAGACATGCGCTTTCCTTTCGGTCTTGCATGTCCACCTCATTAGGCATTTCGCGCGGCTGTGGGTGGGGTTTATCTCCGTAGTTGCTACCCATTCCTTTCGCGGGGGGAATTGAGAAATGAATGAACAGAGTGACGCTAGTGACGCCGGTGACGCTAGTGATGATTGGCTCACGGGACCCACTTGGACCAGGCCCGCCCGCGACAAATTTCTGCTTTCGATTATCGACGCGTACCCCGATTGGGATGGCGAAGTCGAGCGTGAAAGACGACGCGAGCAGAGGCTGGATGACGCGAAGAGAGCGTTGTTCTTGGAGCCAGTCCCGGAGGGGCCGAAGCGAGCGCATGACAATCTCGCGCTTTACTTCATGGCGCAGCAATATTTGGCCGATCTCTCGTTAGCCAACGAGCCTAAGCTCAATCCGGCCGCCTTTCCCGACAAGCCGCGTAAACCGCGTTCGATCAGAGTTCTCGCAACTGAAGCGGCTCGCTTTGCGACCGCCAACTCTTCGGCATCAGCGGCTGAGCGGTTGAGAAAGACCTTCATAGCCAAAAAGAAATATTGGATGAATTTGGCCACCTATCACGACGACGTGCGCGACTCAATCGAGTATCAGATCCTCCTAAAATTGAAGGCACTCTTGTCGCGCTTGGACTTAAAGATGGACGTGGAAACAGCGGCGAGGTCGTGAAGGAGAGAGCTGTGTTAGCGCGCTGGTGGTACCGAGGCCGCTGCATGCCGCCGCTATGTAGGTAGCCGCCTGTCCGGCCGCTGCCCTCCGCGTATGCCTCCCGGCCAGTCGCGCATACACGCGCGCGCCCGCGTAGCCTGGCCGCTGCGGAAAGAGAAGAAATCTGCGTATCGCCGACGCATGATGGCATGGTGGCAGGCATGACGTGGTCGATGTCTCGGAGAGCAGCACTCTCCGGATTTTCAAGCGTCGGTGATCAAGCTGAGCGGGACCTTCCCGGCTCCCGTCGATTCGCGCGCCCTCGCTACGACGCGCTCAACCGTCATCATGAGGGAGCCCTGGACTATCTCAAAGTCAGGTGACTTCTCCAGGGTTGTAGGCATGTTGCCCTCATCGTGCTTTCCAAGCAGGCTGGCCAGAATGATGGCCTTAGGCACTTTGCGGCGAATCCGCCGTGCCGCATAGCGCACCTGAACCGGTTTGGGGGCGTCTAAGAAGCAGAGGCACACGAGCGCCGTGTTTTTTGTGTCGAGCGCAAAGATTTTCGCTGTTGAAAGCGCGTCGGCTTCTTTGGAACTCGCATCGATGCCCTGCCGCTGGATGAGCTGGGCAAGTGCGATGGCGGCTGCCTCGTCGAGGGGCCCGTCGCCCCCAATGCAAAGTACTGCGCCTTCGGCGCGCCATCTCTTAGGCAGACTCGAGCTGCCGGTATCTGCGGCGAGTTCGGCCTTGCTAGGCCGTTCCGATGGGCCGTCGTTGGTGGCAGGCTCGGCGGGGACCTCCGGCTCGTCACTATGGTCGGCGAGGTCGTCCACAATCTCGGCCACCGTATCGCGGATTCGTTCCATTCGCTCGTGATCAAGCGATCCCAAAGTCGCGTCGTGCCGCGCTAATAGAAGTCCGCCAATGAGAACCTCGTCGTAGTAATCGGCGAGCGGCCTCTTCTCCAGGAACGTCTCGGCCTGTTCGATCGCTTCGACTGCATCTCCCGCCAGAGTGCGGTGATAGACGAGCTGGGCTGGGGTGAGCGCTGGCTGATCGCCCAACATAACGTCGAGGAAATGCAACTGCTCAACGTGTCGCCCCAAAACCACAAGACAGATGGTGAGCGGCGTTGCGAGAACGAGCCCGACCGGTCCCCACAGCCAGGTCCAGAACGTCGCCGAAGCGACGACCGCCACGGGCGAAAGACCGGCGGTGTGGCCGTAGACCAACGGCTCGATGACGTGGCCTACGATCGGTTCAACCACGATAAAGAGGGCGGCAGTCCACAGCACCATTGACCATCCGGGGCTGACCGCGGCAGCGAGCACAAGCGGGAAGACCGCCGCCATGATGGCACCCACATAGGGCACGAAGCGCAGAACCATAGCCAGCATCCCCCACAGTGGCGCGCTCGGTACGCCAATTATCGAGAGGCCGAGACCGATCACCGCTCCGAAGCCCGCATTGAGCAGGAACTGGGTGAGGAATAGCCGGCTGAGGCGCTGGCCGGCATCCTTCATGGCTTCTGTCGTGCGCTGGAGGTCGCGTGGCCCAGCAAGGCGAATAAGTCGGTTACGGAGGTCCTGTTGCTGCACGAGGATGAAGATGACGAAGATCACCACGATGCCGGTGGTCGCTAGCGGGTGAACGAGCGGCGCGATCAGAGCAGCAAGGGTTTCAAGGGCACTGGGATCGGGCTGACGGACCTCTACCGGGACCGGTTTGCCTGCGGTCGCTGGAGCGCCGCGCTCGACGGCTGCGCCGGGTGCCTTGTCCTTCTGATCGAGCTCCTTGCTAAGGTCTTGGAGAACCTCCGAGGCGCGGCCGAGCGCGCCGTCTCCAGCAGTAGCCTGTCGCAGAGATTGTATTTTCTCGCGCAGAGTGAACTGATAGCGCGGCAGATCACTCGCGAGTTGGTTCACCTGTGACACCATTAAGGTGCCGAGCAGGAACAGACCCGCTAGCGCGAGTGTCACCACAACAAAGACCGCGGCCAGGCGGGGAACCCAGCATCTTTGAAGGAGGCGGACGAGTGGAGCCAGCACGAAGCTCATCAGGACGGCGAGCGCCACCGGCATCAGGACTTCGCGACCAAAATAGAGAGTTGCAACGATCAGCGCGGCGACGAGTGCAGTGACGACCGCCGAACCCGGGGCAGTACCGCCCGGGCGAAAAGAGGTTACCGGGAGTATCTGATTCATGGCTTCGCGATTACGCTGCGCTGCTGTGGCCCATCACAACGTAGACCAGGCCATTCCGTTCCGTTGCGCGCGCTATGTCCGTTTCGTCCGAACAGCCGGCCACCCAGTGTTCTCTGCCACCCAGTGTTCTTGTTGAGCGGCGCGGAACTAACTGCTCGCCGCGATCCTTACCTGCCGGGATACAGGAGGAATGACATGAGCCGCGGCTTCCCATCTATGACGGCCTTGCTGGCGCTTTTGGCGGTCGCTGGCTATCAAAACCGTGACAAGTTGGCCGAACTGCTCAGAGCCCCAGGCACAGCGCCAGAGTTGCCCCGCGCTCCTGGTGGAACTGCTGGCCAGCAACCGGGCGGCCTCGGCGGATTGCTAAGCAATCTGGGTGGTGCGGGCGCCGCCGGTGGTCTCGGGAGTCTGCTCGGCGGCGGACTTAGTGAACTCGTCGAGCGCTTCAAACAAGCAGGTCAGGGCGACCTTGCGGACTCCTGGGTGGGCCGCGGGCCAAACAAAGAAGTCGCCCCCAATCAACTTGAGAATGCGATCGGCGCTGACACCTTAGCGACGCTATCCCAACAAACTGGGCTTTCTCGCGAGGAGATCCTTGCCCGGCTGTCCAAAGAACTGCCTCAGGCGGTCGACAAGTACACGCCAGAGGGCCGGCTCCCCACTGAAAGCGACTTCTCCCGGGCGTAACCTTACAGTCCGCTCAACTCGACTAGCGGCGTCGAGAGCGAGGCGGCACTCAGCACCAGCAAGCTCCGCCGAAATGGTGGAGGTGCCTGACGACCTCAAGAACTGAGCGTCAGGGGACCGCCCGATTCTGAATGCCCAAAGCAGCCGAGACCTCCGCGAGTGTCGCCTTCTCGGCGTCGCTGACTGGTACGCCTCCAAACCCGAGGAAGCCGCCTTCGTTCGCAGCTTCAGCAGTCTTCTGCGCGATCTGTTGGAGCCACGCCTTGAATGCGGGCGCATCTTGCGGCGCCTTGGCGTCCACAACGGCCGCGGCCTCGCGCAAGGTACCGATCGCCTTTGCCTTTACCTCCGGGAACTTGGACCCCGAAAGCTTGGTTTGAACGCCATCGCGCGCGGCGGACCGACCCTCCGCATCACCAAAGCCATCAGCGACCGCCTTGATAAGTTTGCTGGCACTAGAGCTTTTCGCCTCGACAAGTGCCCAGCCGGTGGTCATCCCTTCCTTCATGAGACCCCAAAGCCCGCTCGGATCGGCTGCGGTAACGGCAATGCCCGCCATCATCACGCTTTCAAGAAGCTTGTTCCACTCGTCCAGGGTGAAGGTTGTCTTGGTTGCCACTGGTAGGTCTCCATCATTGTCGCGCACCCCGGAGATGGGTCCGGATGCAGAACGCGCGAGGCGATCAGTCGGTCCAAGGCTGGGCCGAAGGTTCGCCGGCGCCGCGGTGCTGCGATGGGTTGATATGCGACAGGCCCCGGATTGCTCCGGGGCCTGCATAATCCGGTTCGGGTCGAACGTGATTAGTAATCCATACCGCCCATGCCACCCATCCCGCCGCCGCCCGGCATTGCCGGACCCGCTTCCTTCTTGGGAGCCTCGGCGATCATCGCCTCGGTGGTGATAAGGAGGCCGGCGACCGACGCCGCGCCCTGCAGCGCCGCACGGACGACCTTCGCCGGATCGACGATGCCGGCTTGGAGCATGTCGCCATACTCCTCCGTCTGGGCATTGAAGCCGAAGGTTTGCGACTTGTTGTCCTTTATTCGGCCGACCACGATCGAGCCCTCGACGCCGGAGTTCTCGGCGATCTGACGGATCGGAGCCTCGAGTGCCTTCAGGACGATGTTGATGCCAGCCTTGACGTCCGGGTTGTTGCTCGACAATTTCTTGACGGCTGCAGTAGCGCGTAGGAGTGCGACGCCGCCGCCGGCAACGATGCCTTCCTCAACCGCCGCGCGGGTTGCGTGCATGGCATCGTCGACACGGTCCTTTTTCTCCTTGACCTCGACCTCCGTGGAGCCGCCGACGCGGATCACCGCGACGCCGCCCGCGAGCTTCGCCAGACGCTCCTGGAGCTTCTCGCGGTCGTAGTCCGAGGTCGTCTCCTCGACCTGCGCCTTGATCTGGGCGATGCGTGCCTGGATGTCGGCCTTCTTCCCGGCGCCGTCGATGATCGTGGTGTTCTCCTTCTCGATGCGCACCCGCTTCGCGCGACCCAGCATCTGAAGGGTCACGTTCTCGAGCTTGATGCCGAGGTCTTCCGAGATCGTCTGGCCGGCGGTGAGGACGGCGATGTCCTCGAGCATCGCCTTGCGGCGATCGCCGAAGCCCGGCGCCTTGACGGCCGCAACCTTCAGGCCGCCGCGCAGCTTGTTGACCACGAGCGTTGCGAGCGCCTCGCCCTCGATATCCTCCGCGATGATGACCAACGGCTTGCCGCTCTGGACTACTGCCTCGAGGATCGGCAGCATCGCCTGCAGTGACGACAGCTTCTTCTCGTGAATCAGGATGTAGACGTCTTCGAGCTCCGCAATCATCTTCTCCGCATTGGTGATGAAGTACGGAGAGAGGTAGCCGCGGTCGAACTGCATTCCCTCGACCACGTCGAGTTCGGTCTCGGCGGTCTTGGCCTCCTCGACCGTGATCACGCCCTCGTTGCCGACTTTCTGCATCGCTTTGGCGATCATCTGGCCGATCGCGTTGTCGCCGTTCGACGAGATCGTGGCAACCTGCGCGATCTCCTCGGAGGATTTCACCTTCTTGGCCCGGGCCTCGATGTCCTTCACGACTTCCGCCACGGCCATATCGACGCCGCGCTTCAGGTCCATTGGGTTCATGCCGGCAGCGACCGACTTCGCGCCCTCGCGCACGATCGAGGCTGCTAGAACCGTCGCGGTCGTGGTGCCGTCGCCTGCGGTGTCGCTCGTCTTTGACGCCACCTCGCGCACCATCTGGGCGCCCATGTTCTCGAACTTGTCGGAGAGCTCGATCTCTTTCGCGACAGTAACTCCGTCCTTGGTGACTCGTGGCGCGCCGAAGGACTTGTCGAGAACAACGTTGCGGCCCTTGGGACCAAGCGTGACCTTCACTGCGTTCGAGAGAAGTTCGACACCTCGCAGCATCCGGTCGCGAGCATCGGTTGAGAATTTTACGTCTTTGGCAGCCATGGTTGTTTCTCCTAGAGGCTACGGTTGAATATCGAGCACGCTCTCATCGCCTCCTCAAGCATGATCGCGTGCCGCTGCAGCTCAAGCTCGCTGAGCCAGTGCGCGTGAGACAGGACGGGTGACGCAACAATAGCTGAGCAATCTAGGTCCCGCACCGGCGTGTGCGACATTTCGGTTGATTCAGAAAGTACTATAGCTGGTTTAAATGAAGGCTCTGACGGACAAGCATCTCGCAATCTTTCGGCGACATATGGTCGACGTGATCGCGATCCACGCCGAGCTGATGAGCGACGAGCTCGGCAAAGCGGAGCTAGACCAGCGTGTAATGGCAGCGATGCGTGAGGTTCCTCGCCACATGTTCGTCCCAGCGTTGGTCGCGGCAGCTGCCTACGAGGACACCCCCCTCCCCATTGGGTTCAACAAGACGATTTCACAGCCGTTCATGGTCGCCCTGATGACCGACTTGCTCGAGCTACAGACTGTTGATCGCGTGCTCGAGGTGGGAACGGGCTTGGGATATCAGACCGCCATCCTTGCACGGTTGGTCGACCACCTTTGGAGCGTTGAGATTGTTGAGGAGTTTGTTGAGGCGGCTCAGGAGCGGCTCAAGCATCTCAGCATTGAGAATGTTAGCATCCGGGTTGGCGATGGGTCGCGGGGATGGGCGGAGCACGCGCCATTCGACAAGATCCTCGTCGCGGCAGCCGCCGAAGAGGTTCCAGAGGCGCTGCTCGGTCAGCTCAAGCCGGGTGGGCGTCTGGTGATGCCGTTGGGGCCTGCTGAGGATCAGCAACTTTCGCTCGTTTATAAGAGCGCTGACGAACCCCTAGACGTTCGACCAATCATGCCGGTGCGCTTCAGCGACCTTGAGACCTGAACGCCCACAGCTATCCTGACACACTGAAACAGCCGTCATTCAACAATTGGTCGGCTAGCGGTCGTGCGTCCACGCTCTCATCGGCTGCCGGCAAACACGTTTCCAGCGATGACCTGGCAGCCATTTTGCTCCACTGCGTACTGAAAGCCAGGGGCTCCGCTGCGTTCCAACGACATGGAACAGGCGAGGTTGCCGACACTGCCGGTAACTGTCACGACCTGTCGGATTCTCACGCCGGTCTTTGGGTTGACGAAGCTTCGAACCAGAGCACCGCCGATCCATGCCATTGCGTGGGCTTGTTGACCACCTACCAGTTCCTGTTGCCCGATGGCGCGAGGATTACGCGATTGCGTATCCATCCTATGGAAGATTCGCCCTTCCGTAGAAACGTAGATTCGGTCTTTCCAGAATACGGGAAAGCTTCCGCCGCGAGGTCCCATCACCCTCTCGCGATAGTCGAGCACGATGGAGTTGCCCTTAAGCGCCTCGAAAGTGTCGCTTTGCGCCAAAGCGGCGGGCGCTGCCGCAAGCAAGCTAATGCCAATGAGGGCGGCTTTCTTCCAGGACATTGATCAGTGTCGCTCCGTTGATGGGAACGCGTCGAAACTTGCTCGTTGATGAGTTATTTGCAAGTACGCGGTTCGCTCTTCGTGAGAGCGGTCAGGCACCACCTTGCCCCGCACGGCGACGGGAGCGGGCCCGTGCCGCTAGCAGAGCTTGCAAACACGCGTGGTGCCATGCGCTTCTCGATGCTCTTGGTGGCCTAATCAAGTTGCACGCTCACGCGCCTACGATCCGGCATCCGTACCTTGAACTGTTTGATAGCTGTCTTGATCGCGTCAGCGCGGTCCCTCGCGTAAACAGTGCCGAGGAGGGCTATCCGTCCGCGCGTGAAGTAAACTTTCCAGCGAACCGGTCTCTGGCGCGACTATGTCATTCGCGGAATCGCTCGTTTGGCTCAGCCGGAAAGGCACGGCGATTGCGCGGTGCGGGGCGGGTTGCTCGGGGGAGTAAGTCGGTAAGCGTACCCTGGGCGCCTAGGCCGGTCATCGCCCCCACAGTGGCGGCCGGCCACTTCATTCGAGCTTCCCCTTTCGGTAATTGTCGGCCTCGATGAACGCCGGCAGCTTGGCGACGTTGGCAGCGATGCGCGCCAACGCGAGCGTTGTAACTACAATTTTAACGAGTCTGATGCACCATCCTCTCGCCCGCGCCAATTGGTGCGTGCTAGCCCGGGAAGTCTCGTGCGCGACCAGGATCATCGGAAGTATGCGGCGGAGTGCCTGAGGCAGGCTGAGCTCACCGCCTCGTGGGCCGCGCGCCTGATGTTCCTCGACATGGCTCAACACTGGCTTAACATTGCCGAGCGCGCAGAGATGATTGGCACCCTCGAAGCGGCCCCGCAACACAGCAGTCACCAACACGCATCCTGTTGATCGAAACTTCATGAAGCCCCTCGGCGGCGAGAAAAGCGGCGCACGAGGTTCATCGTGACTATTTCCTTCACGCTGGCGCCCGTTCGGGCCACAGCACGCGAGCCGCCTCCACAAGAAGGCGCAGCTTTTTCTCCTCGTCGCCCTCGCTGAGCGGGTTGCCCGCCACCGTCGAGGCGAAGCCGCACTGCGGCCCTATCGCGAGTTGCTCGCGATCGATGAACTGCGTCGCCTCATCGGCCCGCTGACGGAGCACCTCGAGGCTCTCCAACTGTGCGCTCTTGCTGCTGACGAGGCCGAGTACGACCCCCTTGCACTTCGGCACGAAGCGCAGTGGTTTGAAGTCGCCGGCCCGGGGCGTGTCGTATTCAAGCAGAAAATGATTGACCTTGGCGCCGGTGAAGAAGCGTTCGGCCACCAACTCGTATCCTCCTTCGGAGAGATAGTGTCCCTTGAAGTTGCCGCGGCACATATGCACGCCCACCACCATGTCCGTTCGGGCGCGTTGCCACGGCCTGGTTGATGGCGTCCACGTAGAGATCGACGAGATCGTCGGGGTCGCTGCCAGCCTCCTTCACCTTGGCGCGGATGGCTGGATCGCACAACATGGCGATTGCCACCTCGTCGAGCTGCACGTACCTGCATCCGGCCCTGCCGAGATCGGCGATCTCGTCCTGATAGATCTTGATTAGATCGACGAAGAACTGCTTCCGATCGGGATACACCGACTTATCCGCGAAGTCGGTCAGCCGGTAGAAGTGCATCGTCGAGGGTGCGGGGAGGGTGATCTTCGGCGTCGCCCTGGTGATGCTCTTCAGGAACTCGAATTCGTCGAGTGCCAAGGGCTGTACGCGCCGCAGCTTGGCTGCCGCGTAGGGCGCGGTGAACTCCACTTCGTGGCCGTGGTCGTCGTGAAACTTGAAGATGGCGGGCTTGATGATGAACCCTTCACAGCGCTCGACGAACCGGCCCCAATACGAGGCCCGCCGAAACTCGCCATCGGTGACAACCTCAAGGCCGGCCTGCTCTTGCAGACGAACCACGTGTCGAATGCAGGCGTCCTGAATGCTGCGGAATTCGGTCTCGTCAATCTGTTTGGCGGCATATTGCTTGAAAGCGTCGCGCAGTTCCTTAGGTCGCAAAAGGCTGCCAACATGATCGGCACGGAAAGGTGGTCGGCCGATGGGCAGCGCTGTCATGGCTGTCTCCCTGACTGTCTAACGGAACCAGATTCTTATAGGACGATAGATTGGCTCGCCCGGCCGGAATCCGCCGCCTATCCCCGCTCGGGCAGCCTCAACAATTTTGGGCCCAGGGAATCTAGCAGCCCCCAATATTCTCGCGCGAGTGCGTCCCTGAGGACGTCGCAAGGGAAGACGATGCCGTAGTAGGTGGCATCCCAGTCCTGGCCCCAAGTGGGATCGCAAGCGGTAGAGCCCTCCTGAGTTATCCACGCATGGCGCACAGGGCCGAGCCGCGACGAAGACGAAGCAGAAGGCAGAGAAGAAGAGCAGAAAGACGCGATAAACCTGAGGACAAGCGGCGTCGAAGGCGGCACCTTTGAGTAAGCTTCGAGGCGCTCAAGGATGGCGTCAGTGGGGGGACAGTCAAGGACGGTCTTGTCGAGCCAGCGTACTATTACCGTCGCCGTTATCGCTATCGGTACTATCGGCCGAATTGCTATCGGTACCGCTACTACTGAGCTGAGCCGAGCCACAAGCTCAAGGGTTTTGCAGAGCGGGGCACATGCCCCGCTCTTTGTTTTTATGCGGGCCCGCCACTAGCCGCAGCTCGCGTCCTTCCCGTGGCAGCGCTAATTGTGGCAGCGGCTGCTCAACCGTCCGTTGTCTATCGTAGAAGTTGTGTTAACCTCAGATTGGCCGAGGGACACTTTGTGGCGACAAATCCCCATCCCGTTGATCGGCACGCCGGTGGCCGCGTACGTATGCGGCGCATGATCGTTGGCATGAGCCAGGAGAAGCTTGGCGAAGCACTCGGCGTCACGTGCCAGCAGGTGCAGAAATACGAGAAGGGCACCAATCGCATAAGTGCCAGCCGCTTGCAGCAGATGGCCGCGGTGCTCGGTGTTCCAGTCGAATTCTTCTTTGAAGGCGCACCGCGCGCAAGCAGCCAGGATGTAGAAGCGAGTGACGTTGCGCCAGGCTTTGTGGCAAATTTCCTTGAGCACATCGGAAGGCGTGCAGCTGACGCGCGCCTTCGTGCGCATCACCGATCCCAAGATTCGCCGCAGGCTCATTTCGCTGGTCAAAGTCATGGCAGGCGAGGAGAATGAATGAGTCGCAACACTTCACAAGAGTGGGAGAAGGGGCCTCGGGGTCTAAGGCTTGCGCATCTGGATGGATCTATTTTCGCTGGGCCGTAATCATCCAGTAGATAATGCGCCCTTCGGTGAGGTTTCGGCGCGAATTGTTCTGCCGTTCTGGCGTATCGTCCCCGAATACGAGGCCAATAGACAGCTTCGACGGCGCATCCAATGCTTGTTTGTACCTCTCGATGACGGTACCGGAATAGTTAGTCCACTCTTGAATGCGGAAACCGGCAGCCTCAAATCGAGCACGCATCACTTCCTCAGTGTCGAGGAAGTTGATCGACGCATCGTAGGCCCACGGCAGTGGAAAGATAATTTCGCCTCCCGAACCGACAGAATATTCGGTTGACGTAAACAACCCGCCGGGCTTGAGCACCCGGCAAACTTCGGACAGGAAGCCCGCCTTGTCCGCAATATTCATGGTGACGTTCTGGCACCAAACAACATCGAAAGCTTGATTGGCATAGGGAAGAACTCAGTGCACTGCCGATCTGTAGGGTCACGCGGTCGGCAAGTCCGCAACGCCGTGTCAACACTTTGCCGGTCTCTATGAGCTCGGGCGTCAAGTCAATTCCCTCGACTTGGCAGCCGTAGGTGTGTGCGAGATAGCGTGCTGGACCGCCGGTTCCGCAGCCAACGTCGAGAACTTTGCTGTCCTTCGTTAGAGGTATTCTCTCGGCTTGGTCGCGTGTAGTCGCCAGGCCGCCGGAGTGAAGGTGGTCGACGGTCGCGAGGATCTCGGGCGTGAGCTTTTCAGGGTCGTGTCCCATCTCCGTGAGAACGGCATCGACTCGTGCGAGCACGCCACGTCGCGTCCAATGGGCTTGAACGTTCGCCGTGCGCTCGGTCATAGCTGGGTCCAGGGTGTGCGAATGAAAACCAAACGAGACTGATTACGTTCAATGTGACGTGGTCTAAAGTTGTCAGGCAAGCAAAATTTTTGCGGTTAGGGCTGAAGCGCCTCGAGCAAATTCGCTGCTAGCTCGGCGCACAGTCCCGAGAACGAGCCTCAAGCCGCCTCGCTATTGGGGAAAAACGTGCGGCCCGCCTCGCGCGAACCCCTCGGCCGTTGCCGTTCCGCTTCGCATTGGCACTGGTACGGCCGTCCGGCATATATCCCTTGGGCGCCAACCGGAGTCCATGATCTCTGCCAATCCGCTAGCCATAACGATATGATCGTCCTGCATCGAGTTAGTCCCGCGTGCGGCGTGTGAGCCCAGGAGCGCAGAATGTCCGACTTGACGCTCTGGCTGGAAAGTCTCGGTCTGGAGAAATACGCAGACTCCCTGGCGAGCAACGACATCGACCTTGCGGTGGTGCCGGACCTGACCGACGGCGACCTGGAGAAGCTCGGCCTCTCGCTTGGCCACAGACGCAAATTCCTTGCTGCCGCATCGAAGCTGCGGACCGAGGCAGCGCCGACTGCAGCTGCCGCGCCAGCCGTCAGCAAACTTGTGCCCGGCCAACAGCCCGCGCCTTCGGCCGAGCGCCGCCAGATTACGGTTGTCTTTATTGACCTCGTCAACTCGACCATGATCGGCGGCGTGCTCGATCCGGAGGATCTCATTGTCCTGTTGCGCCGCTACCGCGAGGTGTGCCTTGCAGCGATCGCGCGGCATGAAGGATTTGTGGCGCAGTACCTCGGCGACGGCATTCTGGTCTACTTCGGTTTTCCGTTGGCGCAGGAGGACGCCGCGGCACGCGCGGTCCGTGCCGGTCTCGACATCGTGCAGGAGGTCGGGCGGCTGAAGCAGCCGGACGGCTCGCCGATGCGCTCGAGAGTCGGCATCGCGACCGGGCTGGTCGTCGTCGGCGGACCGCGCGGTGTCGGTGCCGCAGGCGAAGAGACTGTGGTCGGCGACACCCCTAACTTGGCAGCGCGGCTGCAATCTTTGGCAGAGCCCGGCTGCGTCTTGGTCGGCCCCACCACGCACCGCCTCACTGCGGACTTCTTTGAATACTCGTTCGTGAGCGAGCACAGTATCAAGGGCTTCAGCGAACCGGTCGCGGTCTGGAAGGCGCTTGGCGAGAGCTCGGCCGAGAGCCGCTTTGCTGCCGCGCATGCGGCTATTGCGGGTCCGATCATCGGCCGTGAACGCGAGCTCGCCTTTCTCCAGGATTCATGGCGGCGCGCAACGGAAGGCAACGGTCACGTCGTACTGGTTGCCGGCGAGCCGGGGATGGGCAAGTCGCGGCTCCTGGAAACGTTTGCCGAGCGCAGCCGGGACGAGCCGCGCCGGCTGTTGCGCTGCCAGTGTTCGCCCTATCACCGCAACAGCGTTCTATTTCCGTTCAGGACGGTGCTCCGGCAGAAGCTCAACATCAGCGGTGCCGCATTGCCGGCGGAGAATATGGATCGGATCGGCGGCGCACTGGCACAAATCGGTCGCGGCACGCGATCGTCGATGTTGCTTCTGGCGGAGCTTCTTGAAGTACCGTCCGAAGACAGGTTGTCGCCGACCGAAATGACGGCAAACCAGCGCCGCGACGAAACGCTGGCGATCCTGGCAGACATGTTGCTGACGCCGCTGGAGGGTCCCGTGCTGCTCCTGCTTGAGGATGCGCACTGGAGCGATCAGACCACGCAGACGCTGGTCGAACGCCTTCTCAAGCGCATCGAGCACGAACGGGCGCTGGTGATGATTTCCTATCGGCCGGAGCTAAAAACCATCTGGGCTGAACATCCACACGCGACCCTGATCACCTGCAAACAATTCGGCGCCGAGCAGTGCAGCGCCCTGATCCGCAGCCTCGCCAGCCGGATGCGGATCGACGACAACCTGGTGCAGGAAATCGTCAAGCGCAGCGACGGCGTGCCGCTGTTCGCAGAGGAGCTGACCAAGGCGGTTCTCGAGCTGCACTCGTCGGGGCCCGGCGCGGTGCCACTCACGCTTCGCGATTTATTGATGGCGCGGCTCGACCGGCTGGCGGAAGCCAAGGACGTCGCTCAGATCGCTTCGGTGATCGGCCGGCAGTTTGACTACGCCTTGCTCGCGGCAATCGCCGACTCCGACGATACGCGGCTCGGTTCCGCGCTCGACCGCCTGCGCGACTCCGGCCTAGTCTTTGCAGACCGCGACGGTAGTGCCGCGAGTTTCAGTTTCAACCATGCGCTGGTGCAGGAGGCGGCCTACGAAAGTTTGTCACGCAGCCGGCGCCAGGTCCTGCATGGCCGGATCGCCCGCTATCTCGAGGACCGGTCGACCTCCGCAGGCGACGCCGAGCCGACCGTGATCGCCTACCACTTTGGCCGCTCGGGCGAAGCGGAGACGTCGTTCCGGTTCTGGATGCTTGCTGCTGATCGCTCGGATCAGCGCGTCGCGCTGAACGAGTCAATTGCCAATTTGAACTCCGCGCTTGCGGAGGCCGAACGCGTGGCCGACCCCAATGCCCGTCTCGGCTTGCAACTCGAGGCCCGGCTCCGCCTTGGCGCAACGCTTGTGAACCTGAAAGGTCCGCAGAACGTCGAGGCGGTGGCGGCGCTGGAGGCAGCTGCCGAACTCGCCCGGCAGGTCAATGCGGGGCCCCAGTTGTTCCAGGCGACCTGGGGTCTGTACATCAACGAAGCGAGGAACCGTCGCTACGACAAGGCGGCGATCCTGGGCGACGAACTGAAGCGAATCAGCCAGGAGCTTGGCGACTCCGATTTGCAGTTCGAGGCGCTTCACCATCGCTGGGGTCTTGCGTTCTTCACTGGTCAAACTGCGAAGCTGTTGGAATTTTCGGCCGAAGGCATCGAGCGATACGATCGCGAGCGTCATCACAAGCTTTCGCATGTCTATGCCGGCCATGATCCCGGCGCCTGCGCGCACTGCGTCCATGCTCTCGCGCTCGGCATCGCGGGTCGCACCCGGAACATCCACGCCAGAGTGTCAACAGCGCTCGATCTCGCGACATCGCTGGAACATCCGTTGACAATGGCATTCGCTTACAGCATGGCGGCCGGTTCGCTTCTGGTTGCGCGAGATCCGGATGGCGCGCGGGCGTGCGCTGAGCAATTGGTACAGATCTCGACCCGCTATGATTTCGTCATTCCGCGCGCGGTTGGCACCTTCTTGGTGGGAGCCACGCGGGCGTCGCAGGGCGATCCATCGGCTTCGCTGATCCAAATGGAACTGACTCACGAAGCGGCTCTCGGCTACGGATTTTTCGGGAGTCTGCCGACGATCTGGATGGCCGAGGCACTGGCGAGCGCGGGCCGCGACAATGATGCCCTGACGGTGGTCTCGCGGGTACTCGACGAGCTGCCGACACCGGAGATCGGCGTATTCATTTCCGAGCTGTGGCGGATTCGCGGTGAACTGGTGCTCCGCCGCGGCGACGGCGCCATGCCTGAGGCCGAGCGCCATCTTACGACAGCGCTGCGCATTGCACAGAACCAGGGTGCACCCGTATACAATTTGCGGGTAGCGATATCGCTGGCGCGCCTGCTTGCGGAGGCCGGCCGACGCGCGGAAGCAAAGAGGGCCATTGATCCGGCCGTGATCAGCCAACTCGACGAATGGAATGGGCCGGAAGCCGCGATTGCTGACCGGCTGCGGTCGGAACTTGAGTAGGCTTTGCCAACGTCAAGTCGCTGAGGGGCATCGTTCCGATGTCCGAGATGGGTCATGAGCCGAAAGGCTCGACGTGAGCACATCAAGTCAGCTTCGTGCCACAACCGGAAGTCATTCGATCACCTCGTCTGCCGTGGCGAGGACCGATGGCGGTATCACCACTCCGAGCGCATGCGCGGTCTTGAGATTGATGACAAGGCGAAATTTCGTCGGTTGCTCCACCGGGAGATCGCCAGGGCTGGCGCCCCGGAGAATCCTGTCCACGTAGTCCGCTACTCTGCGCGCCCTATCCTTTCGAATGGCGCCGTACGTCATGAGAGCGCCTGCGGACGAGAATTCCTGGAGCCCAGTTATCGTCGGAAGGCGCCGCCTGTTCGCTTCATCGACGATCACTGTCCGAAGGTTGCTGGCTAGCGGGTCCTCGATGACAAACAAGCTCGTTGCGCCGGACGCAACCAGGAGTCCATCCGCGCCGCGGTAAACTCGGCAGGGCGTCTCACCTCCAGGAGTTCGAGCCGAAGGCCATCGCGGTCCGCAGCGACTTGGAGCTCCTTCAAGGACAATGCGCTGTAGGGCGTATCGGGGTTCAAGAACACACCGACCACGCGCGCATCCGGAACACATGCCAGCAGCAGCTGAAGCTGTTTGCCCTTGAGCTCGGCGGCTTGGCCACTCAAACCGGTGATATTGCCGCCGGGCCGCGCAAGGTTCTGGATCAGACCCGCCCCAATCGGATCACCAACCGACGCGAACACGATAGGGATTGTGGTAGTCGCGGATTTGAGCGCCTTGGGTGCAAGCGTCCCCCATCCCGCAACCAGCACATCCGGCTTTGCCCGCACGAGTTCATCGGCCAGGGCGGCAAGTCGCGCGGGATCTCCACCGGCGGATCGATACTCGAAGCTCAGGTTCTTGCCCTCGACATAACCGAGCTCTCGCAGCCGCTCGCTGAATTGAGCGGCCTCGTCGTCGTCTGGCTCCAGCGCGAGAATTGCGACGCGATATGTTTTCGATTGCGCGCGCGCCGCGGACAGCCACGGCGCAGCACCGAAAACAAGACAAATGAAATCACGCCGTTTCATGAACGCGGCCCTTGCGAGCTGCACCCTATTCGTCCTGTTCGGCGATGCCAATGTCCGTTCAGGGTCAAAAGCTGAAAGGCTCGTCGCGAGCAATTCTCGTCCGCTCGATCCTCGAAAGCAGACGTCCTGCGTTTTCAAGCGACCTGGCAGCTTTGTGCCAACAACGGCCCTGAGCATGCGCAACAAGCTGCGTGTGGAACTCACTCAATCAACTCATCAGCCTGTGCGATGAGGCGAGGCGGCACTTCGAGACCAAGCGCTTTGGCGGCCTTGAGATTGATCACCAGCTCGAACTTCGTCAGCTGCTCGACGGGCAGGTCGGCGGGCTTGGCGCCCTTCAGGACCTTGTCCACAAACGTGGCCGCCCGCCGGTATTGATCGAGAAAGCTCGGCCCGTAAGACATGAGACCCCCGGCCTCCACACTCTCCCTGACAGCGTGTGCTGTCGGCAGGCGGCTCCTGGCTGCGAGGTCTGTTCGGGCGATAGGGCCCAACACAAGACTAGAGACCCGCCTGCCGTCCATCCAACACATTGCTCGCGATGACCGCGTGTCGGCTCAAAAAATCGGGTGCGGGCCGCAGAGGACATGTTACGCTTGCTCGCGCCGTTTGTGTAAAAAGCAAGATCAGCCAGGGAGGTAACTTATGTGGAATGCTCAGCGTACATTGCTTTGCGCGATTTTAGGGCTCGCGCTTGCTGTCTCAAGCAATGCGTTGGCTCAGCAGGCGCGCGTCCTGAAGATGCAGTCGACATGGCCCGCGAGCCTGACGCTCCATGAGCAGTTCATCTATTGGGCCGAGCGTATCGACAAGCTGTCAGGCGGCACCCTTAAGATCGAGGCGATGCCTGCTGGTCAGGTGGTACCTGCCTTCGAGGTCCTCGATGCTACGCACAAGAAGGTCATTGACGGAGCCCATTCCTGGGCCGGCTACTGGACTGGCCGGAACAGGACTTCAATACTGTTTACCGGTGGTCCAGGCGGCACCTTTGGCATGGATTTCATCGACGTGATGGGATGGATGTATAACGGCGGCGGTTGGGAGCTTTATCAAGAGTTCTACCAGAAAGAGCTGAAACTCAATCTCGTTGTCTTTCCGATCCTGCCCTCCGGTCCCCAGGCGTTCGGCTGGTTCAACAAACCTATCGAGAAGATCGAGGACATGAAAGGCATGAAGTGTCGGCAGACCGGCATTGCCGGTGAGATCTGGCAACGCCTCGGCTACACGGTCGTCAACATGCCCGGCGGCGACATTATTCCCTCTGCGCAGCGCGGCGTCATTGATTGCGCGGAATGGGTTGGCGGCGTTGAAGATTTGCGCCTCGGCTTTCACAACGTGTGGAAATATCACTACTCGCCAGGGGTGCACGAGAACACCACGATCGGCGAGCTCGTCTTCAATGGGGATGTGTGGAACTCCCTGAAGCCGCAGGAGCAGGAATGGATCAAGTCGGCCGCCAATGAGGCGTTCCTGATCTGGTGGGCGAAGTGGCAGAAGCAGAACGCCGAGGCGCTCGTCGAGCTGCAGGAAAAGCATGGCGTCCAGGTCCTGACGACGCCCGCGGCAATCCTGCGCGAGTTCTTGCAAGGCTGGGACGCGTTGGCAGCCGAGGAGGCGGCCAAGAACCCGTTCTTCAAGAAGGTTCTGGAATCGCAGAAAGCCTACGCGTCGCTTGTGGTGCCGATGAAGCGTGCCTATTTCCCGCCCTATTCCTTCGTCGCGAACTACTATTTCCCGCCTAAGAAGCAATAGCAAAGAGTGGTGTGCCGGCGGGCTCCGCCGGTCCACTGAACGGAAGCTGCAAAGCGCGGGACTGACGTCGCCGTCAGTCCCGCGCCGCTGACGCGGGGGCACAAGTGTCGGAAACGTCAAGTCAATCCGGGCGCGCGGAGACGGGCCCGCCGCGGGCGATGATGGCGACCATTCGCGCCATCGACTGGTTCACCGACCGTACCGGCACGATATTCTCGTGGATGTCCCTCATTCTTGTGGGCGCTGTAACTTACGAGGTCGCCGCGCGCTACTTGTTCAACGCACCGACCATCTGGGCGTTCGACATCACCTACATGATGTACGGCACCTTGTTTATGCTCGGCGCTGCCTACGCCCTGCACAAGGGTGCACACATTCGAACTGACTTCTTCTGGGAGAAGTTCTCGACACGCAAGAAAGGCGTGATCGATTCGCTCTCGTACCTGATCTTCTTCTTTCCGAGCTTTCTGGTGCTGTTCTTCATCAGCCTCGACGACGCCGTCTATTCGTGGACCATCAATGAGACTTCTGACCAAACAGCGTGGCGGCCGGCGTTATGGCCGTTTCGCGCCGTTGTGCCTCTCGCCTGCGTGCTCCTGCTAGTCCAGGGCATCTCCGAGCTCCTGAAGAGCCTGTACATGGCGCGCACGGGCACTCAAATCGAGCACAAGGAGAAGGTCGAGATATGACCGGTGACGCTCTGATCGGGCTGATAATGCTCATCGTGCTGTTGGGCGCGATCTTCATCGGCGTGCCGATCTCGTTCACGCTGCTCTTTCTCGCTCTGACCTTCGGCTATTTGGGCATGGGCGGGAACACGGTCTTCGACCTCGCGTATCTGCAAACCATCGGCATGATGAAGGAGGAGCTGCTCGCCGCGGTGCCGCTCTTTATCTTCATGGGCTTCATCACCGAGCAGGCCGGGCTGATGGAGCGCCTGTTCGTCGCTTTTCGTCTCTTGCTCGCGCCCCTACGCGGCTCGCTCTTCCTCGTTGTCATCCTGACGTCCACCGTGTTCGCCATGGCGACCGGCATCGTCGGGGCAGCGGTCACCGTGCTCGGCATTATGGCCGCCCCGATCATGACCAAGAGCGGTTATGACGCGAAGCTTTCCGCCGGCACGATCACCGCGGGCGGTACGCTCGGCATCCTCATCCCGCCATCCGTGATGCTGGTCGTCATGGGGCCGGTGCTCGGCGTATCGGTGGCCGACCTATACGCCGCCGCCTTCGGGCCGGGCTTTTTGCTCGCGGGAACCTACATCCTCTATCTGATGGGCCGCAGTTTCTTAAATCCGAAGCTCGGTCCGCCGGTCCCTCTTGAGGAACGCGTGCACTCCTTGCCAGTGATGTTGTGGGAGGTCGTTGTCGGCACGCTGCCGCTCCTCCTGCTGATCACCGCGACACTCGGGACGATCTTGGCTGGCCTCGCAACACCTACGGAGGCAGCTGGAATTGGCGCATCGGGCGCCATCGTGCTGTCGATCGCCTATCGCCGCTTCACCTGGGCCGGCCTGCAGCGCGCTATGCTCTCAACGATGGCCACATCGAGCATGGTGCTGTTGCTGGCTGTCACCTCTAATATTTTTGGTGCTGTCTTCGCGCGGCTCGGGACCGCCAATTGGATCACCGAGACAATGCTGTCTCTCCAGCTGCCACCGACGTTGATGCTGATCCTCGTCCTGGTCCTAATATTCCTTCTGGGCTGGCCGTTCGAATGGCCTGCCATCGTCCTCGTCTTCCTGCCGATCTTCTACCCTGTGGTCGTGGGCCTGAAAATCGATCTTATCTGGTTCGGCGCACTTGTCGCCGTCGTGCTCCAAACTGCCTTCCTGTCGCCGCCCGTGGCAATGTCGGCGTACTACCTCAAACAGGTCACAAAGGAATGGAGCCTCGCTACCATCTACAATGGAATGTTTCAGTTCATGATGCTGCAATTGATTTGCATCGGCCTGCTCGTCGCCTTCCCGAAAATCGCCACCTGGTTTCCGGAAAAGCTGCAGGCGAGCGCGCGGGCGCGTCAAATTCCTGCGGAACACCAGAAGATCATTGATAGACAGCGCAGCGCCCCATCGTCGCTGGAAGACGATGACTGGGCCACCGAAAAAAAGCGCTAGCCAGTGACCTACCCTCGGGGCTGGCGATGCCACCCGCCGAACCGAACCCTTCCGGGTGTGTCGGGACACGTGGAGCACTCTGCGATGCGCTGGGCCGATCCACGAGGCGGTCGACGGAGTCTCCGCTTAGCTCGATGCTAGCGTTATTGGCGCGGCGGCCGCGATGATCAGGGCCGCGACCTCGTCGCAAGTGAGTGTGGCGCATGAGGACACACTGGTTTGATGCCTTGGACTTCCTAGAATTTTTGAAACGTCGGACGTTGCTCTCTTTGCCTTTGTATCCCGAGCCACACAACCGCGACCACCGCCATCGCAATGAGAAGAAGGGAAAACCAATTCAGCGGGTACCAGCCCCAACGATCCTGCAGAAATCCTGCCATGAAGCTCGATGTCGCAGTCGTTCCGAACACCAAGAAGTCATTCAGAGCCTGCGTTTTCCCCCGCTCACTTTGTCGATAGCAGGTCGTTACGACTGTCGTTGCGCTCACGAACAGGAAATTCCATCCGATACCATTGAGAGTGAGAGCGACGCGGAAATGCCAGTCGGTCATCCCAGTCAGTGCGATGACCACGCCGAGCAACAGTAGCGCAGCGCCCCAAGCCATCACCGTTACTGTGCCATAGCGGCTGATGAGGTTGCCGGTGAAGAAGGACGGCACGAACATTCCCAAGACGTGCAGGAAGATGACCCAGTGCGCTTCGGTGTGGGGTAGCCCACATCCCACGATTGCCAGCGGTGAAGCGCTCATGATGAAGGACATGGTTCCGAAGGCAATCATTGCAGCCCCCGCAGAGGCTATGAAGCGGGGCTGGGCCGCGATGACTCTCAGTGGTCGAGCGTCTTGATCGGCGTCGCTCGCCCCAATCCTCGGCGGAGGCGGAAACTGGATGAACGACATAATCGTGAAAACGATAATGTGCAGGCAAACAATGGCTGCATAGGTCGCTACATACACAGGCACTACGAGGTCGTGAGTCACGCGGACGAGAGCGGGCCCCATCACGGCGGCAGCCACTCCACCCGAGGTCACCCACGAAATCGCTTTTGCACGGTAGGTGAGAGGCGCCAACTCCGCTGCTGCAAACCGATACATCTGGAGGCAGGCGACCGCATAGCCCAGGATAAATCCGCCCAGGCACATGAAAGCAAAATCGCCAGAGTACAGGCCGTACCCGGTGACGGTCGCGCCGGCCATCCCGAACAACGAGCCGATCCGAAAACCAACACTCCTGCCCCATCGCTGCATCAACAGGGCCGCCGGAAAGACCCAAAACATGACGCCGAGATGCTGCATCGTGATGGGCAGGTTGGCCAAATCCTGTCGGGAGTAGAACGTCACGACAGAGAGCCCGGTAGCAGCAAACATCATCGTATTGCAGGATTGGCCAACCGCCTGGCAGCATGTCAGCAGGAACAAATTGCGGCGCATCGGTGGGGCTATTTCGGGCTTCCGGTTCAAACCATAGTCGGATCGATCCGAGGGCCGAGCCAGGATCATGAGCGCAAGTGAGGCAAAGTTAGTCGAACTCGATCCTGCCGGCCTCTGGCCCCTTGCGACCGCTTACGATTTGAAGAGTCACGCGCTGTCCCGGTTGGAGCTGGGTCACGCCGGCTCGGGCCAGCGCGCTGACGTGAACAAAGATGTCCTTGGGCTGACCCGGGACAGCAACGAAACCGAACCCTCGATCCGCGTTCCAAGTCTTGACCGAACCGGTCGCCTTGACTTCGTCGCGACTGCCTTCGCCGCGGCCGCGGGATGGCAACTCGGGAGCGTCCCGCGGGCTGTCAGCTGGCGCCGCGTGCCTCTTCAATCTGTAGAATTTCTGTGACCTGCGGACCTTTCTGGCCGGGGCTGACACGGACGGTCAAAATTGCATCGCTTTCGAGCATTGATCGCCCGGCGGCCTCGACTTGTCGAACGTGTAGAAACGCCTCGCCAGAACCATCCGCCAACTCAACGAAGCCGAAGCCCTTTTTGGAATTGAACCACTTCACCCTGGCCAGGATCGGGGGCCCAATCGGCGAGCCATTGGGCCGGCTGTAGCTCTGTCGTGAAGGCAGCCCCGGCACATACGACTCATACGAATCCCCGCCATATTCGCGGCGGCGATCGCCGTAGTTGTTGCCTCTACCCATGTCTGGTCGTCTCCCTTGCTTTCTGTCGCAGGCGAGGGCCGCATACGCAAGAAAGTTCTCGGCCGTTCCATTTGGCTCATGGAACGCCGCCGGCGGGTTTCGGCTCCGTTCGTAACTGGTAGGGGTGGTGTCCACCACACGGGCGAACGCGCGCTGGCTCCTATGCTTCCGGGCCGTCAGACCCGCAGGAACTGAACTGCTATGAGCCCTGTTCTCCAGAAGGCGGAGGCGAAGTTGAGCGAGAAATCCCGCGAACTTTACTGCAGCGCAAATGGTGACAGCTGGCTGCTAGTCCACGATACGGAGAGCAACGGCGTCTTTGTGCGGCATCTGCCAAATGCCCCTTCGGGCGGCAGGACGCAGGAAGTGGATATCGCCTCCTTCCTGGCTCGTGGTCCGCAAGGACCCGAACACCAGGCGCTGCTGAACCTCATCGGATCGCTTGCGTCGGGTACTGCCGAGAGTACCGACGCCCCGGTCGCATAGCAGGGGCGATAATCAACATTGAATTGGAGTAGCTGAGGCGGCGCAAACCTGTCGTCCCAATACCTGGTGATCCTTTGCTTCAACAATGGCGGTTGCGATGGTGCTCATCAGGGGTGTAGGCAAATCAGATGGGCTAACTCTCACAAAATGTCGGCCATCTCCGTCGGTGAACGCGTTGACACAGGTAAAGTCGAAGCCGAAGCTGCCGGCGTGACACACTGGCTGTGCATTGTGCCGGATATGCTGGGCCAGACACTCCGCTTGCGAAGTGACCTCGTCGAGATCTGGGCTTCCGCTACCGAGCAAGAGATAAAGTCCGTGACGGTAGCTTGATGTAACGATGCCTTGTTCTGCCAGGACGCGTCTTAGGAACCGCGTGTTTCTAAGCGTGCCCGCAATTCGCTGACGAGTGAGGTCTTCCCAGCGGGCATCACCAGCGAAGGGCGGCAGATGGGCTGGCACAGCCGCGGCCCCCGTCAGGCGTACCATTTCCTGGAACTCTCGACGCAGATCGTCGAACCAGCGCCGAAGCGCAGGGGGGGCTCGCAAAGAGCTAAAGAATACCACCGAACCAAGACGCCCATATTCCAGGCCAAGACAGTCGAGCTTCATGTGACTACGCACCAGAATGACCGGTACCCCGGCACCTAACGATCGCGTGACGAGTCCGCGGAGGCGGGCCGATCGGGGAGCTAGACAAGTCGTGTCGACGATGAGCGCATCGCAGGATGGGAGGTTCTTCTCGCCGGTTTCTTCGGGAGTGCAAAAATCAATGAGCCCAATGTGCATACCGTTGCGTTCTTGGTCGCTACGCTCCTGCGCCCATGAGCAGAGTTGGAACGCGTCGGGATTCGCTCCGATCGCTTGCACTGTCTCGCTATAGGAGGGACGGGCGATCAGAAACGTCGTGAACACGTTCACGCGGCCGAGGGCTAAAAAAAGAGCCATCATTCCGGACATGCCGCAGGAGGTGTAGGTGGCGGCCGTGGTGCGCCGGTCTAGGCTGCCATAGATCGATGGGCCCTTGATTTGCAGGTCCGCACGTTGGTAGCCGAATGATAGATCGAAAGGGCCGCATCGTTTGCCGACCCGTGACCATGAGGTCTCGGTGGCTAAAGTGTTGTTGAGCGCGTGCTCAGCCTTCAGCGCGGCTGCAAGCTGAGACTTGACTTTGACGATCTGGTCTACGAATGTTTCACCGACAGAACGCGGAGGTTCGCTCAAGTACGAACAGAGCAACGCGATCTCTGCGTGCTTTCGTTCAAGGTAGGAGTTCCAGGATTTCACGGTTTGAATCCTCCACACACTCCTTAGTCGGAACGCGCCAGCCGCAATTGGGTGCCGGATTACCGCTCGCCAGTGTCTACACCTTGCCTTTCCAGATAAGCCAGCGATAGACGCCGAAGACGTTTATCAAGCTCAACACCGCATTTGGGCCAGAAGCGCGTATTCCTCAGTCAAGTAGCCAATAACAATCCAGATTACGGCGCCGACCGTGAGAACGACGAAGGACCATCCCGATCAAAGTCGGTCTAACTCGAGCGGCCAGCACTAGGCCCGCTCCCATTGTGCTTAGCGCATGCAATCCAGCGGAGAACCTCGGCGGTCATGGCAAAGTCCAAGGTTTGTGTGCATACTTAGAAGCCAGTAGGCGGCGGGCGTGTGCCGCGTGAGCAAAACATGCCAGCTCACATGAGGGGTCCGTGACCTTTCGTGTCGCCGGGACGCAGGACGGGCTGTATCCTCGTTTCGGCTCCGTTCGCAAGGAACAGTCACGGGGCGAATGCATGGCGGTCGACGGTCACCCCACAGCGCGTTCCAAACTGCGGGTTACCTCTCGGTTACAGGTCCCTGCCTCTCGGGGAATTGAGCGGGGTTCACGTGGGTGCCCTCCCGTTCATCCTCCCTGAGTGTTTGACTATGCGACGGCCGTGGTCTGGGACGCACTCGGGATCACTGGGGCGAATTGAGCGAAACTATTGGAACAGCGCAATTTTTCGCTTGCCAAGGTTGGGGTCGAGGGTTCGAATCCCTTCGCCCGCTCCAAATTTCCTCAACCGACAAAACCGAAGAAGCGCTTGGCCTGTAAAGGGTTGAGCGGTTGTTGCGCGAGGCGCGTCTAATGGTCGTCGCGGGCGGTCCAAAGGCCGCGGTTACCGCTGGGTTACAAGTTCGGCGCTGGCTTTGTGTCAGCGCCGTCCGGCAATGGCGCCGACGGTCACTAGGGCCACTACGAGCATTGGCCCCCGACGAACGGGGATCATAACTTCGTCAACGTGGCGGTACCCTTCGAACCGACATTCACGTATTCGGCTTGTGCCTTATTGGGCATGATCCGCCTGAGCGTAACCACGCCGGTCTCCTCATTGGAGTTGAACGAGACGGTGTCTCCGGCGAAAGTCACGTCGGTCACGCGCTGAGTCCGGCCGAGGTAGGTGTAGTCGGTGACGCGGCCATCGAGGATGGTGACTGACGTTGCCGCCTTGCCCTCCCAGAGGCCGCTCCAATATCCGTTCCAATCGGCGTCCTGAGCAGTGGCCGCGCCCGCCATCGCGCCGACGGCCGCGATGACGAGAAGTCTCGCAAACAAGTGCCTCATTGATCCCTCCTAGCGGGGACAACCCCAAATGGGAAAATCAAAACTCGTTACCGCCCGTTCAAAGGTCCTGCCACCAAATCAACTGACGGTGCTTAGCGTTGAGCGGGGCTCCCCTGTGGAGCCTCGGCGGCTGGCGGGAGCTGCCGAGCCTTCTCCATCAACGTCGTTGCAGCGTCGATACATGCTCTCAGTGCCTCGTCCCCGCATCTCACCACAATGCGCGCGTTTCCACTCTGGAGAAAAAACGAGCTTCCACGGTGGCGCCCGCCAAAGCGTTCAAACCGCTGATCCCGGTCGTCGCCATAGCTTGAACGGTCGCGGAATCTATCGCGATCTCCTTGGGCGTCACGGTCTCGCCACTCGTGCCCTCGATCGCTGCGCTGATCATCGTCCCCGCGCTGGGCGTAGGCAGGTCCAAGGAGAGCTGCAAAGGCTATCACCGCGAAATAATGGCTGCGCATTTTCTTCTCTCTTGAGATGCGGGTTAACAATGAGAAAGGCGCTGCCCGAAAAAAGCCGCTCGGACCGGAGATCGCGAGCGGCTCCTAGACGGCCACGCGGGGGCTGGGGGGCTGGATGCGCGGCCGGCAAGGGAAGCGACCAGATACGTCTAAGGTTCCCGCCTTAATTCATCATCCTCAGCACTTCATCGCGCTTGGCTCTGCATACCGAGCGCAGCAGAGACCTCTGCGAGCGTTGCCTTCTCCGCGTCGCTGACCGGTACGCCCCCAAACCCGAGGAAGCCACCTTCGTTCGCAGCTTCAGCGGTCTTCTGCGCGATCTGTTGGAGCCAGGCCTTGAATGCCGGCGCATCACCCGGGGCCTTAGCGTCCACAATGGCCGCGGCCTCGCGCAAGGTAGCGATTGCCTTTGCTTTTACCTCCGGGAACTTAGAGCCCGAGAGCTTGGTTTGAACGCCATCGCGTGCTGCGGACCGGCCCTCCGCGTCACCAAAGCCATCGGCCACGGCCTTGATAAGTTCGTTGGCGCTAGAGCTCTTCGCCTCGACAAGTGCCCAACCAGTGGTCATCCCTTCCTTCATGAGACCCCAAAGCCCGCTCGGATCGGCTGCGGTAACGGCAATGCCCGCCATCATTACGCTTTCAAGAAGCTTGTTCCACTCATCCGGCGTGAAGGTCGCCTTGTTCGCCACTGGTCGCTCCATCGCTGTCTGCTGGGCGGAAGCGGAACGCGCAAGGAGATTGATCGGTCCAAGATGGGGTGATGGTTCGCGCCGGGCGCGCTTTTTTCGGAGGGGCAATATTCTTGGTCATCGCCGACCCCACCGCAGCAGATTGACCAGAAGCCCGTAGAGCCGGGCGAAGATGGTGAGCGGCGCGACGCCAGCCTCGGGCTGAGTGCGCTGGCCGTCATGTGCGAGCCGGTTTACGTAGTTGCGTTCGTCGTGTTCGGGCAGGAGGAAGCCATCGGGATCGCCCTCCTCATGCCAATCAGCAGGTCGCTGCTCAATCATCGCGCGCCTCCCACTCGAGAGGCCTCGATCACGGCAAGAACCTCGGTAGGCCGCACCAACTTACGCGAGTTTAGGAGCGTATAGCTTGGAACCAGCCCCGCTTTCACCGCGCGTTCAAGCTTCCAATAATGCAGCCCTAGTTGAGCCGCTGCGACCTTTATGGGTACCAGATCATTTGATGGTGAATTGGTTTCGACTTGCATCGTATCGTCTCCTAGACCGGGGGCGGCGCGGGCCTATACGGCACGCGTCACAGCCCGAACACGGGTTGATTTGAGATACGAGCCAGGCGGGGTACGCTTGTCGGAAGCGTGGCGGCTACTTCATGAGCCGCGAGTGAGCGAGCCTGAATTTCCGGCTGCCGGAATCTATCAAGGCGCTCACCTCGTCTAACTTGTGCGAGGCGATTCCTCTGTGCTCTGAAAAAAGATGAGACGATTTTGGCGGTCGCGCAACAGCTGAATTTGTAAACCGTCGACGCGGCGCGCGTTTTTCAGCGCCCCGCCCCCCCGTGCCCCGCGTTAGAAGATTTCGCCGCACCCACCTGCCGTGCGGCTACCGGTGGCCGCCGCGCCCCGCGGCTATGGTGGGCCGGCCGGGCTGCCCATAGCCCTCCGCGTATGCCTCCCGGACCGTCGCGCATACACGCGCGCGCCCGCGTGGCCTGGCCGCTGCGGAAAAGGAGGAAGTCGGCGTAGCGAGGCGCATCGTGGGTAGCGCGCAGGAAAAGAGCCGCCGAGGATTACGAAACCAAGGTCGAAGCCCCTAGCACCACGCGCGCGACCATGTAGCTGCCGCTAGGCGGAAAAGAAATGCATGGCGCGGTCGGAGATACGCCGGATACGCGGGGCCAGGACATCGTGGGGGCGCACGCCGAACTGATGGTTGCCCGTCGCCGCACCCCAACCTGTTACACGCTCCTGTGCATACATCCCAGCTATCGCCTGAGGGCCCTTCTCGGCTACCAGCTGTGCCGCTACGAATGTCTGTGGCTTGTCGCCAGACGCCGGGTTGAGAGGTGACGGGATGTTCGTGGGCTTGCGCGATACTCTCTTGGAGCTGCCGCAGGTAAGACGCTTTGTGAACCGCAACTGGTACGAGTACTTGGCGAAGGTCGACACGGACGCCGAGATGTTGTTCATGAACTATGGCTACTTAGACCCGAGCGCGTCAGCCCCAACCCTAAGCCTACTGCCGGCCGATGAAAGCCGACGCCTATGCATTCACCTCTATCAGCGCGTTGCGGGCGCTGTCGATCTAACGGGGAAGGATGTACTCGAGATCGGTTCCGGCCGTGGCGGGGGGGCCTCGTACATCATGCGGTACCTCCGCCCGAATTCGGTCACCGGAATGGATATCGCCGCTAGCGCAGTGGCCTTTTCCAAACAATATCATTGCGTGCCGGGGCTGTCCTTTCGTCGAGGCGACGCTGAGGCGCTCCCTTTTTCCGACCGCAGCTTCGATGCCGTTGTAAATGTGGAATCCTCGCATTGCTATGGTTCGATGGATCGCTTCGTAAGTGAGGTCGCGCGGGTGCTGCGACCGGGCGGCTTCTTCCTCTTCACAGATCACCGGCCTCGAGAACAGCTCGACCGTCTTCGCTCGCAACTGCAATCGCGCTTGCAACACGAGGAGGAGGAGCGCGTGACCACAGGGGTGCTCAAGGCTTTGGAGCTTGATCACGAGCGCAAGGAAAAACTCATTGAGCAAAAAGCCCCGAAATGGGTGCGAAAGCGGTTTCGGATGTTCGCGGCGACTATGGGCTCGCCATTGTACGAAAGCTTCCGCAGCGGCACCGCTGAATATTTGCGGCTAGTGCTTCGTCGGCACAGACATTGATCGAAAGCTGCCATCACCGTGTAGTGTGCGCGGTGTCATAGTCGATCCTCGAAAGTGCGCCCAAGATCCCTGGTTAGCATCTTGAACTCGGACACCGAGCTCATGAGCAGGGATAGGGAAGTTGACATGGCCGGCTCGCTCGACGAAAGGCCCGCAGAACGTCGCTATCTGAGTATCGGATTTTGCGATCTCGTGGGCTACACTGAATTGTCCGAGCAACTCGATCCGGAAGAGCTTCGCACCGTTCAAACACGTTACCAAAATTTGGTTCTTGAAATCGTGGAGCGCCACGGTGGCTTCGTCGCGAGGAATTTCGCGGGAGACGGAATTCTGCTGTATTTCGGCTACCCGGCGGCCCATGAGAACGATGCTGAGCGCGCCATTCGCGCCGCGCTGGAAGTCGCCGAGCGCGTTCCACAGATGGCCAGCGGCCTTACAAGTGAGATAGCGCCGCTCTCGATCCGAATCGGGATCCATACCGGCTTAGTGGTCGTCGGCTCCGAAATTTCCAGCGCCGGACGGGCTGATCACGGCGTCGTCGGTGAGGCAGTCAATCTAGCCGCTCGCCTCCAGGCCGAAGCCCCGACAAATGGCGTGGTCGTAAGTGGTGAGACGCGAAACCTTATTGAGGGTCTCTTTGACACGGAGCCCTTAGGCCCGAGAAGGCTCAAAGGGTTGAGGCGGTTGATACAAGTCTACAAGGTTGTTGGCGCTCGTGCCGTTTCGGATCGAATTCATTCGCGCATGCGCGGAGGCGCAGCGGAAATGGTGGGACGCAACGAGCACCTAAAGCGTTTGACGCAACAATGGCTCAAGGTGAACGCGCAATCGCGCTGCCAGACAATTTACGTGGTTGGCGAAGCCGGCGTTGGAAAGACCCGGCTCGTTCTCGAGTTCGCGCAGTCAACAGCGTTAGCGAGAGCGGCTGTGCTGCAAATCAGTTGCCACGAGTTCCTCGCACATTCTCCGTTGCACTCGGTCGCAAGTCTTCTCTGGAGCAGAGCCGGATTACTCGCTGAAGATAGCGCTGAGGTCAAAACCGAAAAGCTCTCCGCTTTTTTGCGAGACCTCGGTCTCGAAATCGCGCGACAACCTTGAAATCGCCAACAGCCTCGTGGCGCTACTTTTGCCAGGCACATCTCAGACGACCGTCACAACTCCGCTGCTCAAACAACGCCAGTCTGACTTCCTCCTATCTATGCTTTATCGGATCGCCCGTGAGTGGCCAACGCTACTGTGGATCGATGATGCCCAGTGGCTCGACCCGTCAACCGCGGAGCTTTTGTCCGAAGGGGTCACTCGGCTACGTAACTCGCCAATTCTTATTGCGCTAACGATCCGATCCGGGGCGCAAACGCCGCGGCTCCCACCGCCCCAAGCCGTCGAAACTCTGCGAGAGCTTAGGCGCGCTGAGGCTGTGTGCCTCGCGAGATCAATTCCGGGCGCAGAAAGCATCTCGGACGAGTTGCTAGCGTTGGCGGTCGATGCAAGCGACGGCCTTCCTCTATTCATTGAGCAGCTGGTTCTCTCCATGATAAGCAATGAGCAGCGCCAGAGCCATGGAGCGGACTTGCCGCTTACCCTTGCGGAGGTCGTATCGGCGCGGCTTGATCAAATTGGAGACGGACGGCGCATCGTGCAGGCGGCATCGTGCATCGGCCGCACTTTCACTCCTGTCTTGCTTGAGAGTGTGTTGAGCGGCGTTTCCACGAATGTTCCGAAGGCGCTTGAGGCCCTAGTTGCAGCTGAAATACTTGTTCCACGGCACGAGGGAGCGGAGTCGTCGTACGAGTTTCGCCACGGTCTGATCGAGCGAGCGGCACGTGACTCAATGCTCCAGACTGATCGCAGGGCGATGCATGCTCGTATTGCTGAAACGCTTCACCGCCAGCCGATTCTGCCGTTGCCTGAAATCGTCGCTCACCATTTTACTGCTGCGGAGGAGTTTGCGCAGGCGGCGACGGCGTGGCTCGAAGCAGCTGCCGCTGCAAAAAAGCGCTCCGCCCACATCGAGGCCATCGAACACGCGACGCGCGGCATTGCGGCCGCGCAAAGAATTCAAGACGCCAAGACGCGCAGCGCACTGGAGTTGAATTTGCAGGCGGGTATGATTGGGCCGCTCATAGCGTCTTCAGGTCCGACTTCGTCGCAGCTTGAAATTGCTTGCCGCCGAGGAATGGAACTTTGCAAGCTCGCGGAGCCAAGCCCTTTGATTTTTGCATTCATTTTCGGGCATTTTGTGTTCGCGAATTGCAGGGGCCGCGTCGTCGAGGCCCTCGCACTGGCCAGGATGTTCCTGCGCCTCGCTGAGCAGTATAAGTTTCCTTCTGGTAGTGTGGTCGGGCACCGCCTTGTGGGCATTTGCCTTTTAAGTCAGGGCGACGCAGAGCACGCCGTCCACCACCTTCGGGAATCACTTGACCTCTACATACCAGAGAGAGACTCTGCAACGACCGACATGTTCGGACAGAATACGCAGGTCCACAGCCATTCACTTCTCAGCCTCGCGTTCCTTTGCCTCGGTGATATTGAACAATCTGTGAGCAACGGGTTCGAGGCTCTCGCGGCCGTCGATGATGTCCGAAACCACCCGCAATCAGTGGCACTTGCGATCTCCTACTTTGGTTGCTTTGTGATGGGCCTGGCGGGCGCCACCGATCTAATGCTGTTGAATGCGCGGCGCGTGATCAACCTTTGCGAGGAGCACAAACTGAAAACGAGCCTGATCCACGCCCAAGCTTTTTTGGGGTGGGCGTTGTGCCAGCGTGGCGACCTCAGGCAAGGCATTTCCCTTTTGGAGAGAGCAATTGCGGAGTTTGATCGAGCAAACTACCAGCTGAGCACCACTGCCTTTCACGCTGCCTTGGCGGACGGTAAGCGTCGGTGCAACGACCTAGCCAGCGCCGATGCGTCGGCCCGACGCGCGTTGCAGATCATTGAGAGCGGTTCCGATCACTGGCTCGAGCCCGAGGTGAAACGGATCGCGGCACTCGTCATGCGCGATGCAGGACGTGGCGCCGAGGCCGAAAACATGATGAGGGCCGCGGTTGCGTGCGCTTTCAAACTTCATTTCCCCATATTCGAGCAGCGAGCCCTTCGTACTCTTCAGGAAACCCTCGGCGACAGGACCGACCCGGATGTGAAGCGCCGCCTGCGTGACCTCTCACCATGGGATGACGTTGCTCGAAAGGTCATCGCGCTTGCGAGCGTACAACCTGTGTTTGAGCGAGAGCCACGCGCTTTACCCGACAGGCGCGTTGCCGCATCGGCCATGTCCCACTGATGTCCGCATGTTCGCGGCGAAGGTAATGCCAGCAGGCGAGTGCGCCCAACTACTACAGTTTTGGCCCCTGCACTCCTGACTTAGGTCTCAGCCGACGTGCGGCTGCCATGCGTCTACGTTGAGCCCGGCGTTTGGGTTCATTACTGCGTCACATCTCCCATTGCCGACGCTGGAAATGATGCGTGGAAAAAGTCGCCCTTCAGCAACGTTAGGATGCGCCGCATGTCGCGAAAATCGCCGCAGCGATCGCGTGGGGATACGTTGATTTGACTAGCCCCTAAGTCTTGGCGTTAACGTGGTAGGAGCCGAACGACGGCGGGCCGGCCTGTTGGTAATCACTGCAAAAATCTAGTCCTCCGCCGTTCCGCCACCATCCGTTCGACGTTGGCCCGGTCCACGAGGAAGCTTAAGACGGTCGCTGACATTCAGCCGAACGCGCTGGCGCGATGAATTGATGGAATCCCTCACGTCACGAGACGTGGGAGTTTTCATTTGGTTGGAAAGTGTTTCGCCTTCGGCCATCAGTGCCTGACTTAGCGCCAGAGCTTGGGATGGGGACATCAACACCACTTCGCCATTGGGATCGTCCAGTTGAATGGCAATAAGCTGCTCCTGAAGCGAGTGGCCAACGCGCCAGCGCTCGATCCGGCGGGGGGCTGATGTGGTTGCAGAATTTGTCATGCGTACCTGCATGGCGAGCCACAACAGTCGGAAAGCGCGGTCACCAGGTTTTCGCGGCATAACCTGACGGACCGCGCTGCCACCTCCCTATTCAAGGCGGTGGCCGCAAATTGCTAACTGACGGTTTATGAACGCCGGATGACGGCAAATCGCTTCGTGCGCGCCGCTAAGGTCGCGCTTGTTATGCTGACTACCGGTGAGGTGCGTCAGTTTGAATTTATAGCTTGTAGGTCGTGATCATTGGGCGCTTCCCTGGCCAAGCAAATTGCTTAGCTTTGTTCAGGACAAACAGCCGTTCTTCTGGCTTCAGCTTCCGCAGAGTGCCGAGATCGTAGACAGTGCCGGAAATGTCGTAAACGCCGCAGGATTTACACCGGACGCTCCTGCCATCGAACGTTTGCGAGGTGATATCCTGCGCATCCGCGCCGCAAACTGGACAGTCCATCGTGGAACTCCGTTCGTCCCCTAGAGAGCACACCATCGTAATGCCCCCGCAGGCTAAAGGCGAGTGACGACGGACGGCCGTCGCGCCTGCGCTCGACCATCGCTCGCTGGCCACAACATCTGGCGTGTGTTCCCTCGCATCGGGCCTTTTCCGGCAGCCACCTTTGCCGCGCCTGTTCAAAACGGAAGGTAGCTCGGCACGAGTTTGGGGCGGTGCGGTCTGAAGCGAACGGGCGTGCCGTCGCCGCTCCGATCGCAAAAAAGCCTCCCCGAAGGCGTTCCGCAAAGATCTTAGATCACGTGGGGCCGCCATGACCGAGATTGGTAGTAGCCATCACAGAACGAACAAGTCGGGGCTGGAATCCGCGATCTCAACTCACAGCTCTGGCTAGTCGGGGCGCGCGTTAGGACAGGCCGCCACGTCGCTCGCCTCGGCGCCGTAATGGCGTCCATAGACGTTGTAGGCGAGAATGCCTTGCGGACCTCGAAGCACCTCGGCTCGCTCTTCATTCAGTGGGCCGGGCTGAGCGGCCAAGCGCGAACTGCTGATGGATGAAGTGACAGACACGACGCGCACTTGGTCGGCGGCATTGGCAACGGCCGCAGCTTGCGAAGCACCTTTGTCGCGTGTCCGCGCCTCGTCGGCAGAAGAGTTGGGTTCGACTTTTGGTGGCTGCTTAGCGTCGGCCGGGGGCTGAGTTGCCTCTCGCTTCACCCCTGCGCCCGAGGCGCCCTGATTGGCTCGGGCCGCTTCCTTCTGTTCGGAAGTTTGGCCGGCAATCTTCGCATCCCCCTCCACCTCAACTTTGGCTGACTGAACTCGGGCCTGTGGTTCGTTGGAGGCAAGTTCCGCGGAGACTGCTTGTGCAATCGCTACACCTAACAGCAGTCGAGAAGACGAGAACTCCGTGCGGACGCGATCGTTCTGGCCGGAAAGTGATGCCACCTCAACTACGGGGTTGGCATTTTTACTTCCGTCGGCAGCGTTCTGCGCGTCGGCACTACCGACATGGAAGAGAACAGCAAGCGCGTACGCGCTCGCCGCCGCAAGGCAAGCCGATCTAGTCATCGTTTTTTGCTCCTAAGCGCCGTGTGCAGCGATGCCGTCGCGATACACATGCCATCATAGGATGCCACGCTTCTCTAATGCTGCCGGTGCGTGCTGACACCCCCTGACCGTTGGTTAGATTTCACACGCTCTCACGCTAGCAGCGCTTGCAAACACGCGTGGTGCCATGCGCTTCTCGATGCTCTTGGTGGCCTAATCAAGCTGCACGCTCACGCGCCTACGATCCGGCATCCGTACCTTGAACTGTTTGATAGCTGTCTTGATCGCGTCAGCGCGGTCTTTTGCGTAAACAGTGCCGAGGAGGGCTATCCGTCCGCGCGTGAAGTAAACTTTCCAGCGAACCGGTCTCTGGCGCGCCTTTGTCATTTGCGGGTCCTCTCATACCGCGCGCTCTAGCCCGGTGTCAGCATCGCTCTCCCGGCGCCGGGGGAGAACAAACGGAGCAGATGGGGGTAATTTTATCACCGCCGCACAACAACCCGCAGGGGGTCAGGAGCGAAGCGCCGGCCAGAACGATCAAAACACGGGCGCGGTGGCGAAGGGAGCCACGGAGGCCGGCTGGGCCCCCAATCACATGAATGTGAATGCCCAAAGGCGAAGATGATTGTATATACAATATTTGTAGATACACAGGATCTCGATGACAGCTCTTCACCGGCCTCCGTCGCCATTGCTAACTGCGCCAATCGGCAAATCCATTTTCAGGCTGGCCGCACCAACAATGGCCGTAATGGTCGCTCAGTCGGCTGTCAGCATCGCCGAGACTGCCATAGTGGGGCAACTGGGCACGGAAGCATTGGCCGGCTTTGCGCTCGTCTTTCCCCTCGTGATGGTAATGACCATGATGGCCGCCGGAGGCATCGGCGGCGGAATAGCCGCCGCAGTTGCGCGTGCCGTTGGTGGCGCCAGGCGAGATGAGGCCGGCGCTCTCGTGCCGCATGCCCTTGCCATAGCGGGTGCATTCGCTTTCGGCTTCACCTGCCTGATGGTGACGTGGGGGCCGGACATTTTTCGCGCGCTCGGTGGGCGCGACGCCACCCTCGACTTCGCGATTTCCTATTCAAGAGTTCTATTCGCGGGCGCGATCGCGCCCTGGCTCATGTTTGCCCTCTCGTCGACGCTGCGCGGTGTTGGCAACGCGGCCCTGCCTGGGCTCGCCATGTTGGTCGCGTCGCTTGCGCAAATTCCAATTACATTCGCCCTTGTGTTGGGCGTCGGGTCTTGGAACGGCCTAGGGATTTCGGGTGCTGCAGTGTCGGCAGTAATGACCTCAACCGGCGCGGCGCTGTTCCTCGTATGGCGCGTCTGGTGCGGCGCCCTCGGCTTTAGGCCACGGCTCGGGGCAGGAGGCTTTCGTGGCGCCTTGTTTGTCGCGATTTTGCGCGTGGGTTTGGTATCTTCCGGTTCCGCGGTTATCGCCAATCTCACCACTATTGTGATCACATTCCTCGTGGCGGGCTTCGGCGTCGCGGCGCTGGCGGCGTATGGCATCGGCGCGCGGCTTGAGTTCATGCTTGTTCCTCTGGTCTTCGGAATCGGCTCGGCGTTGACGACCCTCGTGGGGGTCGCGATTGGGGCTGGTGACCATGCTCGCGCCCGACGGGTGGCTTGGCAGGGGGCAATTGCGGCGGCGCTGATGACTGGCGCCATCGGCTTGTTTGGTGCGATGGCGCCCGCCGCCTGGATCGGACTGTTCTCCGGCGACCCTGCAGTGCATGCAGCAGGCCGTTCCTATCTCACGCATGTCGCGCCATTTTACGCACTTTTTGGGGTCGGCATGGCACTGAGCTTTGCAGCCCAAGGTGCGGGGAAGATGCTATGGCCATTCATGGCCGGCATCTTGCGGCTCGTCGTGGCCGCCATCGGAGGCGCCTTGGCCGTCAATGCAGGGCTTGGGCTCGATGGTCTCTTCAGCATGGTGGGAGCGGGCATCGCTGCTATGGGCTTAGTGATAGCAGCAGCAATGTGGCTCGCGCCGTGGCGCGCGACCACGCCCGTTGGCGTTGCGCAGATAGCGACGAGAGGATGACGCATGGCGAGGGGTAAAACCAAGCTCTCTTCCATTCCCGTCGCTGAGCTCAGCGAGTGTACGTGTTTTCGGCTGCGCAAGGTAACGCGGCGCGTGACACAAATTTACGATCAGCAGCTTCAACAGGCGGGACTTTCGGGGCCGCAATTCTCAGCGTTGGCCGCCATCCATCGGCGTCCACAATGCTCGGTCAGCGAGCTCGGCGAGGTGCTGTTTGCCGATCCGAGCACTCTGACGCGTTTGTTGCGGCCGCTCGAAGGACGCAAGCTCATCAGCATCGTGACCGACCCAACAGACCATCGCCGTCGCACTGTCGCGCTTACCGAGCTGGGGCGCTCCGCAATTCTTGCCGCCCTGCCTCGGTGGCGCGATGCCCAGGCCCGCGTAGCTATGCTGCTAGGAAGAGAGAACCTGAAGGGTCTGCACACCGCTGTTGACAGGTCAATTGTCCAGCTCTCGGCTGAGTGAGCCGACATCGGTGACGTAGCAAGCCGGGATACGCTCTTCAGCTAGTTCTGTTCGTGCTACGGTTCCCACCGGCCGAACGACCGTCTCCGAGTTTGAATACAGGCGCGGGAGTTCGGAGTCCGGATGCGCGTTTCAGTTCTAGGAGGGTAACAATGAACAGACGAGCATTTTTGACGACAACGGCGGCAGCGGCGGCCATGACCATGGAAGCGGCC
The DNA here is from genome assembly GCA_963812775.1 of uncultured Alphaproteobacteria bacterium. Classification (GTDB taxonomy): domain Bacteria; phylum Pseudomonadota; class Alphaproteobacteria; order Rhizobiales; family Beijerinckiaceae; genus CAWEWH01. Next base: position 287,504 of record CAWEWH010000005.1, on the reverse strand, counting down.
TACGCGGCGACCGTAGCGCCTTTCGGCCAAACGGGCGCTCCAACCCGGTCAACCGAGCCACTGCCCTTGGGGCCGCTACCCGGGAGCCGCTATCCGGATTCTCGCCTGGAATCTCTCAAGAAGCCCAAAGGCGCGTTCGGGGCTAGTGGTTTCCCGGCCTTCGCCGGCACCATGGCTGTTGAGCGCGTCGCAACCGGGTTCCGTTGGGCCGAGGGACCGGTTTATTTCCCGGCTGGCCGCTACGTGCTGTTCAGCGACATCCCCAACAACCGCATCATGCGCTTCTGCGAGGATGACGGTCACGTGAGCGTATTTCGACAGCCATCGATGAACTCGAACGGCAACACCATTGATCGAGAAGGACGCCTGATCACTTGCGAACATAGCGGCCGACGGGTCACCAGGACCGAACTCGACAGCTCGATCACCATCATCGCCGACAAGTACAATGGCAAGAAGCTGAACTCACCGAATGACGCGGTCGTCGCGGCCGACGGTTCGATCTGGTTCTGCGATCCTGCCTATGGCATTGGCGGCTACTATGAGGGCATCAAAGCTGAGCCTGAGCAGGAAAAGAAAAACGTCTACCGGGTAGATCCGAAGTCGGGCGACATCAAGATGGTCGTCGATGACTTCGTGCAGCCGAATGGCCTTTGCTTCTCGCCTGACGAGAAAAAGCTTTATATTTGCGATACCGGCTTCACGGACGGGCCGGACAACCCGTCTCATATTCGCGTGTTCGACGTGGATCTCGGGGCCGGAAAGCTTTCGAACAGCAAGGTCTTTGCGGACATGCCCAAGCCCAGCATTACCGACGGACTGCGCTGCGACACCGCCGGGCGCCTTTGGTGCTCCGTCGGTTGGGGCGATCCCAACGAGGACGGCGTGCGCTGCTATACTCCGGACGGCGATCTGCTCGGCAAAATCCATCTACCGGAAACTGTGGCCAACATGTGCTTCGGTGGTCAGCAACGAAATCGACTGTACATTTGCGGCTCGTCATCGCTCTATGCAGTCTACACGAGTGCGCAGGGCGCCATGAAGCCATGACCAGCGGCAAGGCGGCAACGCTGACTGGATCCCTCTGAAAGAAGGCCGCGACTGGGACGTGGACTTATTAACGCGCAGCCATAGGCGTATGGCTGCGCGCTGGAGTAACGATCGGTATGGTCAGGGCTGTGCGCCCGAGGGTAGCGGGGGTGGCGACAAATCCCCATCCGTCGATCGGCACGCCGGTGGCCGCGTACGTATGCGGCGCATGATCGTTGGCATGAGCCAGGACAAGCTTGGCGAAGCACTCGGCGTCACGTTCCAGCAAGTGCAGAAGTACGAGAAGGGCACCAATCGCACAAGTGCCAGTCGCTTGCAGCAGATGGCCGCGGTGCTCGGTGTTCCCGTCGAGTTCTTCTTCGAAGGCGCACCGCGTGTAGGCAGCCAGGATGTGGGGGCGAGTGACGTTGCGCCAGGCTATGTGGCAAGTTTCTTGAGCACATCAGAAGGCGTGCAGCTGACGCGCGCCTTTGTGCGCATCACCGATCCCAAGATACGCCGGCTCATTTCGCTGGTCAAAGTCATAGCAGGGGATGAGAACGACTGATGCCGTTCCGGTAGCGGTTCGCTTTTGGTCCGCTTACACCACCTAAGCAGGCGTCAGGCCCGGCGTCGTCGAAGTACCGCTAGGTGCGAGAAGCGGACATCCACGAGATGACGTGCACAACAGAAAGACCGCTTCGCGACGGCTTTGTACCAAGATCTTGCTGCGGCGATCGCGATGAGGGTACATTGATCTTACCCGCTTCGATCGCCGCCAGTCCTGGGCCCAAGCGGGCCGCCCCCACGAGGCTGCAGAGTAGTCTCACGTGCGATATGACTGTCGCCAGCAGTCACGCTCGCAGGAACTAAGATATGCAAGCAGAGGATCCGCGCCTCTACGACTATCTGCCCTTCTACGACCGGCCCAAGATTGCGTGGCCCAACGGAGCGCAGCTTGCCTTTTGGTGCGCCCCGAATATCGAGCACTATGAGTTCGACCCGCCGCCCAACCGGACACGGACCCCGTGGCCGCGCCCCGTGCCGGATGTGCTGAACTACGCTTGGCGCGACTACGGCAACCGCGCCGGAATATGGCGCATGATGGCTGCCATGGACCGCTACGGCGTGCGTGGCAGCATCTCGCTCAACGTCGCGGTCTGCGACCATTTCCCTAACATCGCTGCCGCTTGCCGCGAGCGGGGGTGGGAGTTCTTCTCCCATGGCGTCTACAACACTCGTTACACCTACAACATGAGCGAAGATCAGGAACGTGCCTTCATCGAGGATGTGAAGGCCTCGATCCGCAAATGGTCGGGTCAGGAGCTATCGGGGTGGCTCGCACCAGCGTTGACGTTAACGGACCGGACAATGGACCTCCTCGCCGAGGCGGGCATCACCTACACCCTGGACCTCTTCCATGACGACCAGCCGCTGCCGGTGAATGTTCGCAAGGGGCGTTTGATCAGCGTACCGTATTCGCTGGAGGTCAATGATTTCACGACCTTGTTCCAGGGTAGCTACACGCCCCGCGACTACACCGCAGCGATCAAGGCGCAGTTCGATCGGCTTTACATGGAAGGGGCTGAAAGCGGACGGGTGATGTGCCTGCCGCTGCATCCCTTCTTAGTTGGGCAGCCCCATCGCACGAAACAATTTGAGGAGGCTCTGGACTATATCACCTCGCACGATCGGGTCTGGCTCGCCACGGCTCGAGAGATAGCAAGCTACTATCTCGCCCATTGCTACGATGCCTTCGCTGCAGCAATCGCTTCGCGCAAGAATGGGTAAGCCATGACCCTGCCACCGGACTACTTCGAATATCCGTTCCGGCGCCCGGGCATGGATCATTCGCGCTACACCTACTCGAACTTGTTCGAGCGAAAGGCGGTGCAGTGGCCCGACGGCGCGCGAGTTGCGCTCTGGATCGTCCCTACGCTTGAATTCTTTCCCCTCGACATGGCGCCCAAGAGCTTCAAGCTGCTGGGCGCGCTTGACCGCCCATATCCAGACTACTGGAACTACACCCTGCGGGATTATGGCAATCGCGTCGGCTTCGCTCGCATCTTCCGTGCCCTCGAAGAGCGCGGCCTCAAGGCCTCGGTCGCCATGTCCTCACGACTCGCCGAGCGCTATCCCCACGTCTTGCAGGAGGTGAACCGGTTGGGTTTCGAGCTCGTTGGCCATGGCGTCGACATGAACCATGTCCACATGACGGGTGTCGCGCAGGAGACCGAGCGGGAGTGGGTCGCTCACTCAATCTCGACTTTGCGCAAGTTGTCAGGCCAACCGGTTAAGGGGTGGTACTCGCCCGCCTATTCGGAGAGCCACGACACGCTCGACCTCGTCGCCGCTCAGGGCTGCGACTATGTCTGCGACTGGGTCAACGATGACATGCCCTACAGGCTTGAGACCAAGGCCGGGCCCATTTACGCCATGCCTCACGCCTACGAGATTAGCGACTTACAGATCTTCCAGTTCTACAAATACAAACCGGCGCAGTTCGTCGAGCAGGTGATGGACCACTTTGAACTGTTGTATCGCGAGGCAGCCACGAGCGGCGGCCGCATCGTTGCCCTTTCGCTCAGGCCTTGGATCAGCGGCGTGCCGCATCGCATCGCGGCCATCGAGCAAGTGCTGGATGGTATGCTGCGCCGTGGCGGCGTGTGGCCTGCGACCGGCCGCGACATCCTCGCGGCCTGGAAGGCGCAGCAATAGAAATGTACGCTCAAACTCCCAGGTAGGAGCGCTTCAAGGCGGGATTGTCGGCGAGCTCGGCTGCCGCGCCCGTGAGGCCAATCACACCGTTCTCGAGCACGTAACCGCGGTGGGCGATGGCGAGCGACTGCACAACGTTCTGCTCAACCAGCAGAATTGCCAAGCCGTCGCCGTTGATGCGTTGGATCAGGGTGAACATTGTCTCTACCAATAGGGGCGACAGCCCTAGCGACGGCTCGTCGAGGATAAGGAGCTTGGGCTCGGACATCAGCCCTCGGCCAATCGCAAGCATCTGCTGCTCGCCACCTGAAAGCGAACCCGCGAGCTGCTGCCGGCGCTCAGCAAGACGCGGAAAAATCGTCGTGACGCGCTCAAGATTTTGAGTGCGCCGTGCGCGGCCGCGCCGGAAACTTCCGAGTTGGAGGTTCTCCAACACCGTGAGGTTGGGAAAGATGCGCCGACCTTCGGGCACCTGGATGAGCCCAAGTTCGACCACGTGGACCGAGCTTGCAGTTCGAATGTCCTCTCCCTCAAATCGCACGCTGCCAGAAGTCTGCGTGATGAGCCTTGACAGGACTTTGTTGAGGGTCGACTTGCCGGCACCGTTGCTGCCGAGCAAGGCCACGATCTCGCCTGGGGCGACGTTGAGGCTCACTCCCCTGAGAATCTGGATGACGCCGTAGCCTGCGGACAGGTTGCGAACCTCAAGCACGAGCTCCCCCGTGCATAAGGCGCGCAGCTGCACCATGGCCCAGATAGGCCTCGATGACACTTGGGTCGGCTGCAATGTCAGCGGGGGAGCCGCTGGCGATGATGCTGCCGTTGCTCAGCACATAGACGCGATCAGCAAGGCTTACCACCGCCTGCATGACATGCTCGATGAGAAAAATGACGACGCCCGCGTCTTTGATCGCGCGCACGATGCGGACGATTTCCACGACCTCAATCGGGTTGAGCCCGGCCATGACCTCGTCGAGCAGAAGCAACTTGGGTCGGGTAGCCAGCGCGCGCGCCAGCTCAAGCCGTTTACGTCCCGCCAGCGTGAGGGCGTCGGCGCGCATGTCAAGTTGGCGGCCTAATCCGACCTGGCGCGCCACAACCTCCGCGTAAGCTGCCGCTTCGTGCCGCAGGTGCGTCGTGTGGTAGGCGCCGACCATAATGTTCTCGAACACGCTGAGACGGGCAAACGGCTGGGTGATCTGGAAGGTGCGCGCAATACCGTGTTCGCAAATGCGATGCGGTGGCAGGCTCGTCACGTCGCGGCCGAGGAACCGTACGACACCGCCGTCCGGCTTAGTGGAGCCGGCAATGCACGCAAATACCGTCGTCTTGCCCGCACCGTTCGGGCCGATCAACGCAACAATCTCGTCGGCACCGACAGTGAGAGACACGTTGCCGACGGCCGACAGGCCTCCGAAAGCCTTCGAGAGTGCCTTTACCTCAAGCACGGCGACCCTCCCTCCAGCGCCTGCGGAACAGCCCGACTAAGCCGTCGGGCAGCCATGCAACGATGGCAATTAGTACGGCGCCGTAGACGATGATGCTCAGCGGCTGAGCGTTTCTCACGCCCGGCAACATGTTGCCGAGATCGCGGGCGAGTTCGCCCATCATATGCAACAAACCTGATCCGATGAGCGGCCCCACGACGGTGCCGGCGCCGCCGATCATCGTGACGAGCAGCATCTCCACCGACTTGTCGACACCGAAGGCGATTGAGGGATCGACATAGAGATACTTCTGCACATAGACCGTGCCACCGGCCCCGCACAGGCCGCCGGAGAGCGTCAAGCACTTGACCTTCTCGCGGAAAGCATCGATCCCGAGCGCCTGCGCTGCGTCTTCGTTCTCACGTATGGCGGCAAGGCGCGCGCCAAATCGCGTACGCGTCAGCCGCCACGCAATGAACATGGCGAGCACGCAGAGCATCAACGCGATGTAGTAGAACCAGACCGGGTCGCTGAACTGAAAGTTTGTGGCGCGCGGGTCAGCCCGTACCAGAATGCCCAATCCGCCCTTGGTAATCGGCACCGAGTTGGCGAGGATGCGCCCGACCTCGGCAACGGCGAGGGTAATGAGCGCAAAATACGACCCCTTGAGGCCGGCGCGGTAACTCAACACGCCGATTAGCCAGCCGGTGAACGCGCCGGCAAGGGCGGAGAACGGCCAGGCAATCCAGGGATTGAGACCATAGGCCGTCTGGAGGATGGTCGAGACATACGCGCCGACGCCGAAGAAAACGACATGGCCGAACGAAGTCTGGCCGGCAAAGCCGCCAGCAATGTTCCACGTCTGGGCAAGATAGGCAGAAAACAAGACAAGAAAGCCAACGTTTATTGCGTAGTTCGAGCGGAACATCCATGGATAGGCGATGAGAGCGAGCACCCCGAAGCTGGCTAGGATAGTTCTTTGCCGAGTCACCGTGCGACTCCGAATAGGCCCGTCGGGCGCAGCAACAGGATCAGGATGAAGACGAGCGGAATGCCGATCTGTCCCAGCTGCTCGCCGAGCCACAGCCCGCCAATGGATTCGACGACGCCAATGATCAAGCCACCGAACAGTGCGCCTTTGAAGCTCCCCATGCCGCCCAGCGCGACGATCGTGAAGGCGATCAGCACGAATGCGTGCCCGGAAGTTGGCGAGACGTAGAAAGTTGGCATCAGTAGGCAGGCAGCGGCGCCGAGGCAGGCAATGCCGATGCCAAAGGAGATTGCCATCACGCGCTCCACGTCGATGCCGACGAGGCGTGCGCCCTCCCGCTCCTTGGCTACTGCCCGAATTGCCTTGCCCATGTCGGTGCGCGTCATGAACAAGCCGAGCAGCACACAGATCACAAGGGCTGCCCCGAAGGAAACCAGCTTTGGCACCGCCACCAGCGCGGGTCCCAGCGCAATCATCTGTCGGGCATAACTGACATCGATCGTTTGCGTGTCGCCGGTGAAGAAGAACAGTGTGGCGTTGTCGATTATTATCGAGAGGCCAAGCGTGATGAGCAGGATGTTGTCGTCCTTGCCGTGGCTGAAACGACCGATGAGCGCGCGATAGATGAGATATCCGAAGGCAAAGGCGCCCGCGGTTACCGCGGGCAGTGCCACATAGGGGTCGAGCCCCAACGGCTTTCGCCACAAGAAAAAGACCGCGTACATGGCCAGCATGAGCAGGCTACCATGCGCGAAATTGATGATGTGCAAGACCCCGTAGATCAGAGTGAGCCCGACAGCAACGAGCACGTAGATGCCCCCGGCCATCAGGCCGTTGATGACGCCGGCAAACAGGATGTCAGGGGTCAGCATGCAAGCGTGGGAAGGCCGTTAGTCCCTTCAAGCGCATGAAGCGGCCCAGCGGCTGGGACCGACCAGCCGTTCCCGCCCGCGCCGCTCAATTGTACTTCGGCTTCGGAAATACTGCCGAGGCGGAGGCGAATTGTGCCGGGTGCACAACGTGAATATCGCCCTTCTGGACCTGCAAACCAGCGGCCTTGCCTCCCTCGTTTTGGCCATTGACGAATTTGGTCGGCCCATAAGGTACGATGTCGGTCGACCAAGTCGAGGTCGCGAGCGCCTCAAGCACCTTGTCTTTGTCGGCGGTCTTGGCGCGCTCGAGAGCATCGGCAAGCAGCATCACGGAATTGTAGGTCAGATAAACTTCGAAAGTGAAAAGTCCGCCATCGGCTTCGACGCGCTTTTTCAGTTCTTGCGCCTTGCTGCTCTTAGGATTGAACCAATGGTTGTAGTCCATCATGTTCTCGGCCACGTCGGGCAGGTCCTTGACCAGCTTGTAATTGAAGCCTCCTCCAAGCACCGAGAACATACCAACCAGATTCACCCTCTGCTGGTGCAGGGTGCGCGCCAGCAGCATGTATTCGTTGACATAGTTGGACATGATCAAGATGTCCGGCTGAAGCCCGCGGATGCGAAGCGCGATATTGTCCATGCTGCGCGTCGGGTTGTCGTGGGGAATCAGCTCTTTGGGCTCGATGCCGATGCTGGGCAGTTTACCGGCGAGAAGCTTGGCTGTGCCGGTGCCAAACTCGCCACTCTCGTGCACGAGCACCGCACTCTTGGCCGGTGAACCAGCGGCTTTGTTAATCTCGCCGAGCGCAACGATGGCATCGTCCGCGCACCTGCCGAAGCCGGGCTTCAGCCGAAAAACGTTCTTGAGTCCGCGGTTGACGATCTGGTCGGAGGCGCCCACATCGATGATGAAGGGCGTATTGTATTTTGACGCCGCTTGGCTCGCAGCAATGCCAACGGGACTCTGGAAGCAGCCAATATAGGCCGCCACGCTTGCGTCGTTCATCTTCTCGACTTCACTTACGCCTACCTCGACCTTCGATTGGCTGTCACCGAGTACCGCCTCGAGCAGGGCGCCGTTCATCGCCTTGATACCGCCGGCCTTGTTTACATCCTCGATGGCCATTGCGCCCCCGAGGCGCGACTGCTGGCCACTGTAAGCGACGAAACCGGTCACTGGATGGATGAAGCCGACCTTTATCGCCTTGGTTTGTGCACGCAAAACGCTCCCGAAACCAAGCGAGGCAGCCGCCACGCTGCCAGCAATGAAGCGGCGGCGCGTCACCGCGTGCCGGCGATTTTTCGTCTGGGCCACCATCGTCTCCCCCTGAACGCCTAGGGGCGGAGGCTCATGGCGAGGTCCGCCCGCCATCGAAGCTACAGTCTTGCACGAAGCCTCACAATAGGCGCGCCGGAGCGCAGCGAGCCGCCTCTTCTCCATTCGCTGCCGCCGATGGTTTCACGATCGTAGAAGCGTTCGTCGGGTCGAGACGGGTAAAATGCCCTTGGCCGGCGTGCAGAACGCTCGTGGCTGACACGCGCAAGGGCGCACGTTCGATCAATCGCGACCTAGCCGGTCACGGCGCGCATCAATCCCACCCACTGATCGAGCAGGGGGAGGATGGTGTCGGCCTTCTCCGACGGCAGGCTGGTCGAGACCCTGTTCACGCCGGCATCGCGGTAGCGCTTTACCAGATCGACGTTGGGCTGCTGGGCGCCGATCGAGATGTCCATCTCGTCGGGATTGCGGCCGGCCTCAGCGCACATCTGGCGAAAGCGCGGAATGAGGTCGATCAGCGGTGTCGAGCTGTTGTCGGTAACTTGCGGCATCCAGCCGTTGCCGTAGCGCACCGCGCGGCGCGCCGAATAGGGAAAAGCGCCGCCCACAAGGATGGGCGGATGCGGACGCTGCACCGGCTTGGGCCAAGCCACCATCGGATCGAAGTTCACGAACTCGCCGTGATACTCGGCCTCGGATTTCGTCCAGATCTCCTTCATCGCCTCGATAGTCTCCCGCGCGCGCTTGTGGCGGGTGGCGTAGTCGGTGCCGTGGTTTTCCATCTCGTCGCGGTTCCAGCCATTGCCAACGCCGAACACGAAGCGACCACCCGAGACCTGGTCGATCGAGGCGACCAGCTTGGCGGTCTGGATGGGATCGCGTTGGGCGATCAAGCAGACACCGGTGCCGATCTTGAGTTTCTTGGTCGCCATCGCCGCCGCGGTCAGCGTCACGAAGGGATCCATCACGTCGTAATACCGCTTGGGCAGTTCGCCGCCCAGGACGAACGCGGTCTTGCGCGAGACGGGGATGTGCGAGTGCTCTGGGGCCCAGACGATGTCGAAGCCACGCTGCTCCAGCGCCACCGCGAGCTCGGCCGCCCCCATCGAATAGTCGGTGAAGAACATCGACGCGCCGAACTTCATGAAGGATCCTCTGCTTTGCCGAGAGCGAACTGCATCGGGACCTCGATTGAGCTTAACAGAATAGCGAATATCAGGGGGGCGATCGTACCCGATCCATCAGGTCAAGTATGTCGCGCAATTTGACGTACCTTCTTGAGTTCAGGAACGAATAGGTGGGAATGAGGCCACGCCGGGCCGCTCTCTGAAATCTTGAAGTAGGGAACGCCGAGTTCTTGGCTGCACCTTTCAGCGTGAGCGGGCGATCAAGAGGAGATAAGCCACCGTCAAGGGGGTCCAAAGTTGTGCTCCCTAAGTTGAATAGCAAGGAGATCGAAGCACGCTCGGAGCCTTCTGAAAATTTCCTGCTTAGCAAGCCCTTGAGCTTGAATGAACGCTGCGGTTACCTTCGGGTTGCAGCTTGCTGCGTTACCCAACGTTCACCACAATCGACGGCCGTGCCGATCCTCAGGCCTGCGAGGTGCTTTTCAACGATGAACTGGTGAGAGCTGAAGCGCACTCCGCCGCACCCAGGTAAACGCTTGGAACAGCGTAATTTTTCGCTTGCTAAGGTTGGGGTCGAGGGTTCGAATCCCTTCGCCCGCTCCAAATTTCCTCAACCGTCAAAGCCGCAGGACCGCTTGACCTCTACAGGTCAAGCATATGGTCCGCGACCGGCTACTAGCAGTCTTCGCGGTTCGGTCGAAGGCTCGCGGTTACATTCAGGTTGCAGCTCGCACAACGTTCCGCGTCAGCTTCATCGCGAAGCTGGCGCAGACCTCCTGCTCACCCACCCCTTCCTGATCGGGCCCAAATGTCATCAGCACGCCGGCGCGAGCGTTACTTCGACGGCATGACGTAGCCATACCATCCCGCCTTCAAGGACTTCGCAATGCGAGAGGCGCAGCGACTGCCCTGCGCCCGGACGGTCACCCTGGGGACCGTCATAATCGACGATGCTCTGCGTTCCCGCGACGCCATCGACCGCCGGGCGAATCAGCGTGCTGAACTCGTCGATAAGCTTGTGCTTCAGGAACGCGCCGTTGATCCTGCCACCGCCTTCGAGGAGGAGCTTTTTGACGCCGAACAGCGAGGCAATCTCTTCCATGGCGCGGAGCAGATCATCGCCTTTGGGTCCGGCGAACACGTAAGACACGCCGTCTTCGCGCAATTGTGCGAGATAGGCATCCGAGACCTGCTCGCCGAGCACGGCGACCACATGGTCGCCACCAATATGCTCCTTGCTGTAGTAAACCCGGGCCGCCGGATCGATGCCAATCGCAAGCTTGCGGCTATCGCGCGGGCCGATATGCGCCGTCCGCGCAACTTTGGGCGCATCCTTGACTGGCCGCGCGCTTCCCTTGGACATCTCGCTCATCGTCCTTCGTCCTACAATCCAACCGTCGGCATCGAACTGGTCGTGAATGTGTTCATAGTGCCCACGCAAGACGTTTGCAGAAATGCCTGAAGCGGGCGACGTGAACCGGCTCGGATGAAGGCGGCCGTCGATGGAGGTGCCCATATGGCAGATGATGTAGGGTCGCATGGCTGCTTGTTCTTTCATTTGACGTTCCACGCCGATGCCTTAACGCCTCGAGTAGACGCCGTGAAGGCAACGGGCGCCATCGTCGTCGGCTGTCGCTTCACTGGAGGCGAACATCTACTGCCCCGACGATGACGGTGGCGCAGGACCAGGCTCAATCACGTCGTCTCGACGCCGCTAACGTTGACGGGAAGGGCTACGGCATGCCTCACTGGGGCGTTGCGCGGATGACCGCCAAGAAAAAAGTCGACGAGGACGCAAGGGGAGGGGCTCGATGAACACCAAACGGACTGCCTTGGCTGTGGCTTTGACACTGGGGCTCTCGGCCGGCTCGGCCTGTGCCAACGAACTGGTCTACGGAAACTGGACGCCGGCGCAGGAATACCAGAACCGGGTCGTCATGCCCGAGTTCATCAAGACTATCGAGAAAGAGACCAACGGCGCCATAAAGTGGAAGCTGATCGCCGGCGGACAGCTCGCCGACGGCAAGGGGACCTTCTCGGCCGTCAAGGACGGCCTGATGCAGGCCGGTCTCGCCATCGTCACCTACGTGCCGAACGCCATCCCGTCGGTCTACGCGATCTACAGCACGCTCATCTTCGGCGAGAACGATCCGGTGGCGGCCACAGGGGCGGCGCTGGAGACGGTCTATCTCAATTGCCCGTCGTGCCTCCAGGAGTTCCGCGACTTCGGCGTCGTGTCGCTCGCGGGATGGACGAGCTCGGCCTACGTGCTGGCGTGCCGGGAGCCGATCAAGACGGTCGCCGAGCTCAAGGGCAAGCGCGTGCGGGCCACCGGCGGCAACGCCGAAATGTTGAAGCAGGCCGGCATGGTGCCGATCGGCGCCACCCTGGTGGAGGCGGTCGGCCTCCTGCAGCGTGGCGGCCTCGATTGCCAGCACGGCATCTACGACTGGATGCGGACGTTCGGCTATGCAGACAGCGCCAAGCACGTCATCGACTACCCGCTCGGCATATCCGGACCGGCTCTTGGCTTCTTCATGAACCGCGAGACCTGGAACAAGTTCACGCCAGAGCAGAAGAAGGTCCATCTCAAGAGCGCTGTGTGGATGAGCGCCAAGATCGCCATCGACTACTTCATCGTCGCCAACGAGCAGGCCGCTCAGACGGTCGTCAAGGACAAGGGCGTCCAAATCGTCAAGGTCGGTAACGATTTCGATGCCATTCCCGCCAACTATAAGAAGGAGCAGCGGGAGACGAATATCGCCACGGCCAAGAAGTTCGGTGTCAAGGATCCCGCGCCCATCATCGACCATTACGAAAGCGCCGTGGAACGCTGGCGCATCAAGTCGAAGGCGATCGGTCGCGACGTTCGACAAGTTCGCCGAGGCGCTGATGAGCGAGATCTTCTCCAAGGTGGACATCGACAAGCTGTAGCCGACGAACCCGCGGTGCAGCGGCATGAACCGGCTGCTCAAATGGCTTGACGTCCCGATCAACGCCGCCTTCTGGCTGGGCTTGTTCGCGGGCTTCTTGATGATGGCACACGTCACCATCGACGTGGCTGGTCGCGCCTTCTTCAACAGACCGCTCGAGGGGACCACCGAGATCGTGGCCGGCTACTACATGATCGCGGTGGCCTACCTGCCGTGGGCGTGGATCGCTCGCAACGACAACCACATCGTCGCGGGAATCTTCAAGCGCATCGGCACGCCGAGATTCGAGTTCTGGCTCGAAGTCAGTGTAAAGATCCTAACCATCGCGTACCTGTCAATTTTCGTCTACCAAACCTTCCAACAAGCCGTGCGCCAGACCCGCATGGGCGAGGTCTGGCTCGCCGGCACCATGTACATCCCGGTATGGTGGAGCCGCTGGATCCTGCCTGTGTCGGGCATTCTCATGTTGCTTCATTTGGTGCTGCGGGTCTCGCGCGATGCGACGCGTGGGGCGCGCCTCGAGCCTGAGGCACGCGCGTGAGCACGCTTACCCTTTCGCTGATTAGTATCACCGCCATCCTCGCGTTGATCGGCCTCAGGGTGCCAATCGGCGTCGCGATGGGCACCGTGGCGTTCTGCGGCTTCTGGTACCTGCGCAATGTGAACGTGGCGCTCAGCGCACTGGCGGACGCGCCGTTCGTGTTCGCCGCCAATTGGGAACTTTCGGCCATTCCGATGTTCCTGCTGATGGGCGCCATCGCATCGAACTCCGGCATCGGCACGGGTTTGTTCCGCGCCGCCCACGCCTGGTTCAGCGGCTTGCCGGGCGGGCTGGCCGTTGCCACTAACTGGGCCTGCGCCGGCTTCGGGGCGGCCAGCGGATCGAGTGTCGCGGCGGCTGCCACAATGGCGCGCATCGCCGTGCCGGAGATGCTGAAGCACAAATACGACAAGGGGCTCGCGACCGGCGTGGTGGCGAGCGGCGGCACCCTCGATGCCCTCATCCCGCCGAGCATCCTGTTCGTCATCTACGGCGTGTTCGCCGAGGTATCGGTCGCTAAGCTCCTGATCGCCGGCATCCTGCCGGGCCTGCTGACGGCCACGGTCTACATGGTGATGATCGTCATCCGCTGCTGGCTCAATCCGTCGCTCGCGCCGCCCGTTCTCTTCGACGATCGCGAAGCGCTGTGGCGCGAGCGCTGGGCGTCGCTGTCGCAGATATGGCCCATCCTCGTGCTCATCTTCGGCGTCATGGGCGGCCTCTATGTCGGCGCGGTCACGCCTACCGAGGGCGGCGCCATAGGCGCGTTCATCGCCACGGTGATCGGCGTGCTGCGCAAGCAGTTGTCGTTTCAAGGGTTCATCGACGCTCTCAAGGACGCCATCGGCACGTCGGCGCAACTGTTCTTCATCGGCATCGGGGCCGTGCTGTTTGCACGCTTCCTGGCGCTTGCGGGCTCCGCCGACATGTTCACGGAGCTGATCGGCCGATGGGCCATCGATCCGCTCCTGCTCGTGATCGCCATCTCGATCATCTACATCATCCTGGGCATGTTCCTCGACCCGCTCGGCATGGTGTTGCTGACCATCCCGGTTTTCGTCCCGATGGTTTCCGCGCTGAACCTCGACCTCGTGTGGTTCGGGGTAATCGTCGTCAAGTATGTCGGTATCGGCCTGCTGACGCCGCCCGTCGGCTTCAACATCTACGTGGTGGCGGCGGCAACCGGCAACACGATCCCGCTGATGACGATCTTCCGCGGCTGCTACTGGTTCCTGGCCTGCGAGGTCGTGACCATGACGCTGCTCATCACCTATCCTCAGATTTCGCTTTGGCTGCCGGCAGCGATGAAGTGATCGCGGCTGCCTTCGCGGGAAAAATTTCATCCCCAACGGTGATTGCCATGCGGTTGTTGATCGCGCCTCTGGTGCAAGTGCATTGCGTCAGCTTTTACAGCACCAAGCTATAGCTAAGGCGCGCGGCGGACCCGCGCACCTCAAGACGGCGCGGTTACAGCGTGGTTACAAGTTTAAGGATCGGGCTGTCGACGTCAAAGCGGCGGACGAGCACGCAGTCACGCTCGGTTGCGCGATTTGACCGCATCACGCGCGCCCCGATCCAATCTCGCAAGACCGGCGTCGTCGCGTGCCTTCGGATTTCACTATCGCCTGATGAAACCAAGTATGCTGAACCGCAATGCCGGCGCCGCGTTGCTCTAACAGGAAGCGCAGGGGAATCGTGACGGCTGACCTGGTCGATGTGCTTGGCAGGTGGCGCAACTTTGGGCTGGGCGATCCCGCTTCCTAACCGCCTCATTCGAATTTCGGATAGTCAACGAAGTACGCTAGCTGGCAATGAAGTCTCTGACGGACAAGCACCTCGCGATCTTCCGCCAACACATGGTCGACGTGATCGGGATACATGCCGAGCTGGCGAGCGACGAGCTTGGCAAGCCGGAGCTAGAGCAGCGTGTAATGACAGCAATGCGTGAGGTCCCGCGCCACATGTTCGTCCCGGCGCAGGTCGCGGCCGCTGCCTACCAGGACATCCCGCTTCCCATCGGCTTCGATAAGACGATTTCACAGCCGTTCATGGTTGCGCTGATGACCGACCTGCTTGACCTGCAGACCGCTGATAACGTGCTCGAGGTGGGAACTGGTTTGGGCTATCAGACCGCCATCCTCGCACGGTTGGTCACCCATGTTTGGAGCGTGGAGATCGTTGAGGAGTTTGTCGAGTTCGGCTCATAAGCGGCTCAACCATCTCGGCATCGAGAATGTCAGCATTCGAGTTGGCGATGGATCGCGCGGATGGGAGGAGCACGCGCCATACGACAAGATCCTCGTCGCGGCGGCTGCCACAGAAGTTCCAAAGGCGCTGATCGCGCAGCTCAGGCCCGGTGGACGTTCGGTGATGCCATTGGGGCCTGCTGACGGTCAGCGCCTGTCGCTTGTTCACAAGAGCGACGACGAGTCCGTCGATATTCGACCAATCATGCCGGTGCGCTTCAGCGACCTCGAGACCTGAACGCGCTGCCCCGCGGCGTGACGGAAGGGTGAGTTAGCACTAGCAGTGGTGGCGACCAATGTGCGGCGGCATTAGTCTGACCAGCAGAGATTCATTTCGAGGGTGGGATGTCGGTTGAGGTTTGTACCTTGAAGGCGCGGCCCGATCTTCGCGCGGCGGTCTTCGCTGCGCCGTTTCGGCCACCGTTCTGGCCAGAGTTCATGCTGCACGATGCCGCGGCGCCGCTATATTTCGGCGACGGGTTCTTCGACCGATATCTCGACTTCGCCTTCGCGGCAATCGAGGACGGCGCAGTTGTCGGCCGCGCCTTCAGCGTGCCGTTCGCGTTCTCAATTCCGGGGCGCACCGAGTTGCCCGATGGAGGTTGGGACGAAATCATCCGCTGGGCGCACGCGGATACGGCTGCCGGGCGAGCGCCGACGGCGGTGAGTGCCCTCGAGATTAGCTTGCTTCCCACGGTACGCGGCCGGGGCATCGCGGAGCAGATGCTCGCCGCCATGAAGGCGAATGCGGGCCGGCACGGCTTTGCCGAGCTCTATGCGCCCGTGCGGCCGACGCAGAAGGTCCGCCAACCAACGCTGCCCATGATCGACTATGCCAAGCAGGCGAGGGCTGACGGCTTGCCGGTCGACCCTTGGCTGCGCACCCACGTCAAAGCCGGCGCTGAGATCGTCAAGGTCGCACCGTACGCGATGACCATTGTTGGCACCCTGGCCGAGTGGTCGCGCTGGACGGGAATGACCTTCACGAAATCAGGCTTGGTTGAGATCGAGGGCGGCCTCGTGCCCCTGTGGGTCTCCTGTGAACAGGATTACGGCGTCTACGTTGAGCCCGGCGTTTGGGTTCTTCACCGCGTCACACCGCCTATTGCCGACGCTGGAAATGATGCGTTGGGAAAAGCCGCCCTTCAGCAACGTTAAGATTTACAGGTCCGTGCCTCTCAAGGAATAGAGCGGGATACACGCAGGTGTCCTCCCGTTCATCCTTCGCTGAATGTTTGTCTATGTGGCGGCCGTGGTCTGGAACCTACTCGGGGTCAATGGGGCGAATTGCGCGAAACTATTGGAACAGCGTAATTTTTTCGCTTGCCAAGGTTGGGGTCGAGGGTTCGAATCCCTTCGCCCGCTCCAAATCTCCTCAACCGACAAAGCTGAAGCGGCGCTTGGCCCGCCGCGTCATCCCTTGGCGCGTCCCTTGGCGCGTCCCTTGGCGCGTCCCTTGGCGCGTCGCGGGAGGCGCGGTTCCGCCAGGATAGCCTCCCTGCTAGCCGCCGTGCCCGGAGAGCGTTAGGCTCGGGCGCGATCGCAGCTGCTCGGTCGAGGGAGGGTCGTATGCGAGAATTGACGCCCGAAACGATTACCGAAGCCGTGCTTGACCAGATGGCGACAACGCCGGACCCGCGCATGCGGACGGTCATGGCGTCGGCGGTGAAGCATCTGCATGCCTTCGCGCGCGAGGTGAACCTCACCCCGGCGGAATGGATCAGGGGCATCGAATTCATGACCGCCGTCGGCAAGATGTGCACGGCGGAGCGGCAGGAATTCATCCTGCTGTCCGACACGCTCGGGCTCTCGGCGCTCGTCAATGGCCTGCACGACAAGACAGCCGTCGAGGAAGGCACCCACACCAGCCTGCTCGGCCCCTTCTATCGCGAGAACACGCCAAGGCTGGCGGCCGGCAGCCAGATCGCCAGGAACGTGAAGGCTGGCAGCGAATGTGCGCTCTACGGCCGCGTCGCCGACGTCAACGGCAAGCCGATCGCCAACGCGACCGTCTCGGTCTGGCAGACCGGTGCCGACGGCCTCTACGACATTCAGGAGAGCGCCACCGCGATCGACTATCGCGGCGTGTTCGAGACCGACGCCAACGGCGTCTACGTGCTGCGCACCGTCAAGCCCATCGGCTATTCGGTCCCCATGGACGGCCCGGTCGGCGCCATGGTCAAGGCGCAGGGCCGCCATGGCATGCGGCCCGCCCACATCCATTTCCTGGTCAACGCACCGGGCTATCGCGAGCTGGTGACGGCGCTCTATCTGCGCGACGATCCGCATCTCGCCGACGACGTCGTGTTCGGCTCCTCGGGCGACCTTGCGGTCGATGTGGTGGCGAGCGATCCCGGCTGCCCGATCAAGGGCCTGCCCAGCATCCGTTTCGACGTGCGGCTGTCGCGCGAAGGCGCGGCTGACAAGACAAGCGGGCGCGTCGGGTCCGATCCGGCGGCGATCGTGAAGCCAGGCAAGACGGAGAATGCGCAAGCGCGCGCCGCGGCGCCCGCAAACTAGACCGAGCCAAGTCGCAAGCCGTCGCCAGTCAAGAGGTCGGCGGCCCGTAACAAATCAAACATGGGGGAGGATCAATGAAGCGCAGAACATTACTTGTCGCAGCCGTCGCTGCAGCCGCGCTCGGGCTCGCGTCGGGTGCCGCCGCGCAGCAGCCGCCGATCAAGATCGGCATGTCCATGGCGCAGACCGGCGGCCTGGCGGGCGGCGGCAAGGCGTCGCTGCTCGGCATCGAGATCTGGCGCGACGAGGTCAATGCCAGGGGCGGCCTGCTCGGCCGCAAGGTGGAGCTCGTCGTCTATGACGACAAGTCGAGCGCCGCCGAGACGCCCGCCCTCTACGCCAAGCTGCTCGATGTCGACAAGGTCGATCTCCTGTTCGCGCCCTACGCGACGGTGCCGACGGCGCCGCTCATGCCGCTCGTCAAGCAGCGCGGCCTGCTGCTGATGGGCAACTTCTCGTTCCAGGTGAACAGCAAGGTCGGCCACGACATGTGGTTCAACAACTGCCCCGTGGGGACCGCCCGACAGCTTGGCCGACGCTTTCCTCGGCATCGGCCAGAAAGCCGGCGGCAAGACCATTGCGCTTCTGGCGGCGGACCAGGAGTTCGCCCAGAACCTGGCGCAGACGGCGCGGGATGTCGCCAAGAAGCGCGGCATGACGATCGTCTTCGATCAGGCCTACCCGCCGAGCACGGTGGAGTTCTCCAGCATCGTGCGGGCGCTCAATGCCGCCAAGCCCGACATCGTCTATGTGGCGTCCTATCCGCCGGACTCGGCCGCTATCCTGCGCGCCGTCAACGAGATCGGGCGTCGGCGACAACGTCAAGATTTTCGGCGGCGGCATGGTCGGCCTGCAATTCGCTGCCGTGATGGAGAATCTGGGCTCGCTGCTCAACGGCGTCGTCAACTACAACACCTGGCTGCCGGAGCCGAGCATGTATCACGAAGGCACCAAGGCGTTCTTCGAGACCTATGCGAAGCGCGCCGTGGAAGCCAAGGTCGATCCGCTCGGCTACTACATCGCGCCGTACGGCTACGCCATGGGCCAGATGGTCGAGCAGGCCGTCAACGCCACCAAGTCCCTCGACCACAAGGCGCTGGCCAAGTACCTCCGCGACAACGAGCACAAGACCATTGTCGGGCCGATCGCCTTCGCGCCGGACGGCGAATGGAAGCAGGCCGCGGCGCTGCAGGCGCAGTTCCGCGGCGTCGTGGACAAGAACATGGACCAGTTCCGCACCGCGGGCAAACAGGTGATCCTGTTTCCCGAGAAGCTGAAGTCCGGCGAGCTGGTCACTCCGTTCGAAGCCGCGCGGAAGTAGGCCTCGCACCTCTCGGCCAATCCCATGCCGACGGCGGCGGCGCCGGCATGGGCGTCTTTCCCGGCAGAACGGTGGGGGGCTCCACGTGTTCTCGATGGACCTGCTGCTCGGTGCGGTGGTGCTCGGCGTGCTGCTCGGCTGCTTCTATGCGGCCGTCAGCATCGGCCTGTCGGTCTCGTTCGGCCTGCTCGACGTTCCCCATGTCGCGCATCCGGCCTTCCTGGTGCTCGGCGTCCTACGGCGTGTACCTGCTCAACGACCGCTACGACATCGACCCGCTGCTCGCCGGGCTCCTGATCACGCCGCTGTTCTTCCTGCTCGGGCGTTGCCACCTACCGCTTCTACCACGAGACCTTTGAGAGGCGTGGCAGCGACGCCGGCGTGCGCGGCATCGCCTTCTTCTTCGGCATCGCCTTCATCGTCGAAGTGCTGATCATCCTGCAGTTCGGCGTCGACCAGCGCTCGGTCACGGCGCCCTATATCGGCAGAGCCTGGCGCTGCTCGGCGACATGCGCATTCCCAATCGGCAGCTCGTCGCCTTCGCGGTGGCGCTGGTGCTGACGGTCCTCCTGGCGCTCTATCTGTCGCGGACCTTCATGGGCCGCGCCATCCGCGCGGTCGCGCAGGACCAGGACGGCGCTGCAGCTGATGGGCGCCAACCCGGTCCGCATCAAGCAATGGGCGTTCGGCATCGCCACCGCCGTGCTCGGCATCGCCGGGGCGCTCTTGATCATCGTCGCGCCCGTCGAGCCGACGCTCGACCGCGCCTATATCGGCCGGACGTTCTGCGTCGTGGTGATGGCGGGGCTCGGCAGCATGACCGGCACGCTGATCGCCGGCATCATCCTCGGCGTCGCCGAATCGATCGTGCTCACGATGTTCGGCGCGTCCTGGGCGCCGGCCGTGTCCGTTCGCGATGCTGCTTGGCGTGCTGGCGGTGCGGCCGCAGGGCCTGCTCGGCAGGTAGCCCAAGGATCGACCATGGCCCGCAACAGCATCGCCTTCTGGGTCGGGGCGGCGGTCTTCCTGGCCATCGTCCTGCTGCTGACGCAGGTCATCCGCAACGAGTATCCCTTCTTCGCCGGCTACGTGATCCTGCAGTTCATCGTGCTCGCCGTGGCGTGGAGCATCCTCGGCGGCTATGCCGGCTACGTGAATTTCGGCACCAGCGCCTTCTTCGGCGTCGGCGTCTACACGGCGGTGTTCCTGGTCAAGGCGGCGGCGGCGCCGCTGCCGGTGCAGATCGCCACGGCCGCCGCCATCGGCGCGCTTGCTCGGCTTCGCCGTCGGCCTGCTCACCCTGCGCATGCGCGGCATCTTCTTCTCGATCGCGACGATCGCGCTGACCATCATCATCGAGACGGTGGTGATCAACTGGCGTTTCGTCGGCGGCGCCGCCGGCATCCAGATCGAGCGGCCGCCGGTGACCTGGCCGTTCGGCACCTATGTGCAGATGCTGTTCTTCGTGCAGGCGCTGATGGTGGTCGTGGCGGTCTCCATCGCGCGCTACATCCAGGGCTCCTGGATCGGCCGCGGCCTGCAGGCACTCAAGGACGACGAGCTCGCGGCGGAATGCGCCGGCGTGCCGACCCTGCGGCTGAAGCTCATGGCCTGCGTCATCTCCGGCGCGCTGATGTGCGCGGCCGGCGCGCCGGTCGCCATGTACCTGCAATTTGCGGTCCCGGTCTCCGCCTTCAACCTCAACTACTCGGTCTCGGCGCTCGCCATGTCGCTGATCGGCGGCACCGCGCATTGGATCGGCCCGGTGCTCGGCGCGATCCTGCTGGGCGTGACCACGCAGCTGCTGGCGGTGACCATCTCGTCGGAGGTGAATGTGCTGGTGCTCGGCGTCATGCTGGTGCTGTTCGTGGTCGGCGCGCCGCAGGGGCTCATCGGGCTCTCTGCAGCCTGCGGCGCTCGGGAGGCCGCGCATGACGGCGCCTGGCGGAGCGGACGCGCCGTTGCTGCGCATCGGCGCCATGACGCAAGCTTCGGCGGCTTCGTCGCCGCTCGACAACGTCAGCCTCGACATCCGGCCGGGCGAGCGCTTCGGCCTCATCGGCCCGAACGGCTCGGGCAAGACGACGCTGATCAACTGCATCTCCGGCGCGCTCCGCACCGAAGCCGGCAGCGTGCATTTCCGCGGCGACGACATCTCGCGCTTGCCGCCGCATCATGCGCACGCGCCGCGGCATCGCGCGCAGCTTCCAGATCCCGCGGCCGTTCAGGAGCATGACGGTCGTCGAAAACCTGCATGGTGGCGCTCGATTTCGCGGCCGCCCGCGATGCCTTCGCGTCCGCGCTCGACGCGGCGGGAGGCCGCCATGTCGATCCTGGCGCGGATGGGGCTTGCCGTCCAAGGCCGACGCGGCCGACCGCGACGCTGACGCCAGGTGGAGCTGCGCAAGATGGAGCTCGCCCGCGCGATGGCGACGCGCCCGAAGCTGCTGATTTCCGACGAAGCCATGGCGGGCCTTGCCGGCGCCGAAGTCGACGAGGTGCTCGATCTGCTCATGAGCCTCGGCGGACGAGGACATCACCATCATCATGATCGAGCACATCATGCAGGCGGTGATGCGCTTCTCGCAGCGCGTGATGTGCCTCGACGCCGGCCAGATCATCGCGCATCGGCACGCCGGCCGAGGTGATGGCCAACCCGCGAGTGCAGGAGGCCTACCTTGGCACTTAGCCTCGCGATCGACGGCCTCGATGCGGGCTATGGCGCCGTGAAGGCGCTGCGCGGCGTCTCGCTCAACGTCGAGGCCGGCGAGACCGTCGCGCTGCTCGGCACCAACGGCAACGGCAAGAGCACGCTGATGAAGTGCATTGCCGGCCTGGTGCGCCCGCAGCAGCGGCAGCATCTCGCTTGACGCTCGACGGCAACGGCGCACGATCTGACAAGGCTGTCGCCCGAGGCATCGTCGATCTCGGCGTCGCGCTGGTTCCCGAGGGACGGCGGCTGTTCCCGCAAGCTGACGGTGACGGAAAACCTGATGCTCGGCGCCTTCCGCAAGGCCGCCCGTCGCGACATCGGTCGCAACCTCGCGCTTGCCTTCGACACGTTCCCGGTGCTGAAGGAGCGGCGGAAGCAGCTCGCCGGAACCTTGTCGGGCGGGCAGCAGCAGATGCTGGCCATCGCGCGCGCGCTGATGTCGTCGCCGCGCCTGTTGCTGATCGACGAGCCGTCGGTCGGCCTGTCGCCGCTCCTGGTGTCGCAGACCATCGCCAAGATCGGCGAGCTCAAGGAGCGTTTCGGCTTGACCGTGCTGATGGCGGAGCAGAACTTCAATCAGGCGATCCGCATCGCCGACCGCGGCTACATCATCGTCCATGGCGAGATCGTCGTGGCGGCGCGCTCGGTCGACGAGCTGAAGGCCAACGACATCGTCAAGCGGCTCTATCTCGGCGGTGTGGCATGATGAAGGAGCGGCGCGTGGCACCACAGCTTCTGCCGACGACGGTCGTCGGCAGCTATCCGCAGCCGGATTGGCTGGTCGACCGCGAGCTCCTTGTCGAAGGGCGTGGCGCGCGTGCGCCTCGATCTCTGGCGGGTGCCGGAGCCCTGGCTGGAACAGGCGCAGGACGACGCGACCCTGCTTGCCATCCGCGACATGGAGCGCGCCGGCATCGACATCGTCACCGACGGCGAGATGCGGCGCGAGAGCTACTCCAACCGCTTCGCGACCTCGCTCGAAGGCATCGATAGCGGCAAGCCGGGCGAGGTCGTGTCGAAGGCCGGGCATCGCGACCGCAGGTCCCGCGCGTCGTCGGCCCCATCCGCCGCACCCACCCGGTGGAGGTGCGCGATATGGAATTCCTTCGCCGCAACACCGACCGGCAGGCGAAGATCACGCTGCCGGGCCCGTTCACGATGAGCCGGCAGGCGGTCAACGAGCACTATCGCGACAGTGACGAGATGGTCATGGACTACGCCGCCGCGGTGAACGCGGAGGCGCGCGATCTCGAAAAGGCCGGCGCCGACGTCATCCAGCTCGACGAGCCGTGGCTGCGCCAGGACCCCGCCGCCGCGAAGCGCATCGCGGTCAAGGCGATCAACCGCGCGCTCGAGGGCGTCTCAGGTGCCCACCGTCGTGCATCTGTGCTTCGGCTATGCCGCCGTCGTCACCGGCCAGAAGCCGGTCGGCTACTCGTTCCTGCCCGAGCTCGCCGATTGCGCGGCCGACCAGATTTCCATCGAGGCGGCGCAGCCGAAGACTCGATCTCGGTGTGCTGCAGGACCTCGCGCCGAAGACGATCATGCTCGGCGTCATCGATCTTGCCGATCCCGCGGCCGGAGACGCCGGCCGTGGTGGCGGAGCGCATTCGCGCGGCCTTGAAGTCACGTCGCGCCTGAACGGCTGGTGCCGGCGCCCGATTGCGGCATGAAATATCTGCCGCGCGAGCTGGCCTTTGCGAAACTGAAGGCGCTCGCGGAGGGCGCCGCGCTGGTGCGCGCCGAGTTGTCCTGAGGTCCCCATTCATGCGATGCGTGCCTCTCTGAAACGCCCCGAGTGAGCCTGTGAACCTCGGCTTCTTCACGATGCCGATCCATCCGCTGGACAAGGATTGGCGCCAGTCGCTGCGCGAGGACAGGGAAGCCTTCGTGCTCGCCGACGAGCTCGGCTTTGCTGAGGCCTATGTCGGCGAGCACATCACCGACCAGGCGGAGAACATCACCTCCTGCATCAGCTTCCTCGCCTGGATCGCCAATCGACATCAAGCGCATGCGGCTCGGCACCGGCACGGTCAACCTGCCGAACGCGCATCCCGCCAGCGGTCGCCGCGCAGGTCGCGATGCTCGACCACATGCTCGACGGCCGGTTCAATTTCGGCATCAGCCCGGGCGGCCTGCATGTCGGACGCCGAAGTGTTCGGAAACCTCGACGCCGACCGCAACGCGATGTTCCGTCGAGGCGATCGATCTCGTGCTCAGGATCTGGACGGGCGAGCCGCCCTACGCGCTCGAAGGCAAGTACTGGAAGATCTCGACCGCGCGCACGATGATGGCCGACATCGGCCAGGGCATGATCGCAAGACCGCTGCAGAAGCCGCACCCGCCGATTGTCGTGACCGCGGTCTCGCCCCACTCGCAAGGCGTGACCGAGGCGGCCGCGCGCGGCTGGGACGTCGATCTCGGCGAATTTCCTGCTGCCGAAATGGGTCGCGACCCATTGGCCGAAATACCTCGAGGGCTGCGCGCGGGCGGGCCGGCCGGCCGATCCGGCCGACTGGCGCGTCGCCAAATCGATCTTCGTCGCCGACGACCTCGCGCAGGCCAAGGCCTACGCGCTCGGGCCACAAAGTCCCGTATCGCTTCTACTACCGCCAGCTCCTCACAAAGCTGCTGAAGGGCGGCCGCGGCGGTCTCTTCAAGGAAGACCCGAACGCACCGGACGACAGCGTCGACCTCGACCGTGTCGCTCGACGACCTGGTGATCTGGGGCACGCCCGACAAGGTCGCCGACGATCTGCTCGCCTTCGGCGAGAAGGTCGGCAAGTTCGGCACCCTGCTCTATGCCGGCAAGGACTGGGCCGATCCGGCCCTCGCCCGCCGCTCCATGGTGCTGCTCGCCGAGAAAGTGTGGCCGAAGATCGCCCCGCGGCTGGCGAGCCCGCGCGGGACCGCGGCGCCGCCATAGCGCAGCGTCGGAGACCACCTACGCCGCCGAGTAGACGTTCGCGCGTGACAGTTCGGATTGCGCGGCGAGGCGGATGGGCGCGTTGACCGCGCCGAAGCCGGCATAGTTGCGCCGCTCGACGATCTCGAAGAAGAGGCCGCCGTCGATGGCTCTGGTGTAGGCCTGGAAGTATTCGGCGTCGCCGTCGCGATCGTAGAGAATGTTGCTGGCGCGCATCCGTGCGATCGCATCGGCGGGGAGATCCATCCGCACCTCGAGATCGTCATAGTAGTTTTCCGGGATCGGCAGCAGACTCGACGCCGTTGGCCTTCAGGCTGCTGCACGGTCGCGAAGATGTCGGTGCGTCGCCGAAGGCGATGTGCTGGACGCCCGAGCCGAAGAACTCGTTGAGGAAGCGCGACGACTGGGTCTGCTGGCTCTGCGATGCGTTGAGCACGAGCCGCAGCGCGCCGTCGCGCGTCTCGATCACCTGGCTCTGAACGATGCCGCCGGGATCGACGACCGTCTGAAGCGGCGTCTTCCGCACCTCGAGCAGCGACGTGTAGAAGAGCAGCCACGTCAGCATCTCCTCATAGTGCATCGACTGCGAAACGTGATCGACGGTCGCCAATCCGGCCTCGGCGGCATGCGTCGGCGATGACCGGCTCGAAATCGACGTCCCACAGCCGGTCGAGGCCGCTGCGCGTGATCGACGAAGTACAGCAGGCTGCCGCCGAGGCCGCGCACCGCCGGAATGTTCATCTCGCCCGGCCCGACCGGCTGCTGAAACGGGCTGGTCGAGCAGCGCCAGCGCCCGCTCGACCGTGCGCTCGCGCGTCGTCGACGCGCAGCGCCAGCGCGCAAACGGACGCTCCGTGCACGATGTTGAACGAGTGCGCGAAGCCCTCGTTCTCGGCGTTGACGACGATGTTGATGTCGCCCTGCCGCCATCGCGTCACGGCCTTCGAGCGATGCAGCCCGGCCTTGCGGAAGCCGAGCCCGGCCAAGCGTCTGCTCCAGCGCGACCCTGGCGCGCGTCGTCGGTCGCGAATTCGATGAACTCGATGCCGGAGCAGCGCGCCTTTGGCGGCAAGGCCGGCATCTGCCGGGCAGCTTCCGGCCCGTCTGCTGCCGCAGCTCGTCCAGCATGACGATCAGCGATCGCTGGCCGTCGACCGCGACGCTGCGCGCCGAGCCGGCGCGGAAACGGTCGTTGAAGATCTCGAGCGAGAGCAGGCCGTCGAAGCCGGTCTGCGTGCAACGCGCGCATGAAATCGGCGATCGGCAGGTCGCCCTGGCCGGGAAAGCAGCGGTAGTGCCGGCTCCAGCTGAAGATAATCCATCTCCAGCCTCGGCGCGTCGGCCATCTGCACCAGGAAGATGCGGTCCTGCGGAATCGCCCGGATGGCGGCGAGGTCGGTGCCGCGCGCAAGCACGTGGAAGGAGTCGAGCACGAGGCCGAGCGCCGGGTGGTCGGCCCGCCGCACCACCTCCCAGGCGTCGCGGTAGTCGTGGATATGCCGCCCCCAGGACAGCGCCTCGAAGCCGACGCGCATGCCGCGGCGCGCGGCCCGCTCGGCGAGCTCGCGAAAGTCGGCGGCGGCGCGATCGATGCCGCCGAGCGAGTCCGGCGAGACATTGCTGCAGACCATCAGCAGATCGCAGCCGAGCTCCGCCATGACGTCGAACTTGCGCTCGGCGCGCGCGAAGACCTTTGCGCGCTGCGGGCTCCGGCATGCCCTCGAAATCGCGGAACGGCTGGAACGTCACCGTCTCAGGCCCGCGCCTTCGATCATGGCGGCGCGCATCGCGCGGCGTGCCGTTGAACGACAGCAGGTCGTTCTCGAAGATCTCGATGCCCTTGAATTGCGCCGCGGCGATGGCGTCGATCTTTTCGGGCAGCGTGCCGCTCAGACAGACCGTGGCGATGGCGGTACGCATGCTGCTGCTCCGTCGTGGCGCCGTCTGCTCTCGCGCTGAACTCATCGAATCGTGCCGGTGGCGAGCGCGTGCTCGACGCCGCCCGCACACATGACGGCTCAGGACTTCGCACGCCTTCGCCGCATCGCGGGTCAGCGCGCATTCCAGCAGCAGCGCGTGCTCGCGCGCGGCGATGTCGCCGCGGTAGCTCGAGCGCCAGCATCTGGTAGCGGAGATATTTGTCGAACACCGCCGCATGGGTATCGACCAGCATCTTCGAGCCGCACGCCGAAATCAGCGCCTGATGGAACTGCCAGTCATACTGCTTCCATTGCTCGGTGCAGGAGCGTGTCGCCCTGCGCCATGCGCTCTTCCATGCGCGCCAGCCGGTGATGGGCGGCAACGACGCGTGCCCTCCCACTCCATGTCGCCGCTGCGAAACGACTGTTCGAGCGCGTGGCCCTCGAGCATCTGCCGGAGCGCCGCGATCTCCCGCAGGTTGGCGACCGAGACCGGCGCAACCTCGAAGCCCTTCTGCCCCTCGGCAATGACCAGCCGCTCCGACGACAGGCGGTTGAGGATCTCGCGCAGCGTGCTGACGCTCGGGCCGTAGTCGGCCTTCAGGCTGTCGAGCTTCAATTTCCGCCCCGGCGGCAGCCGGCCGAAGACGATGTCGGCGCGGATCCGGCGATAGGCTTTCTCGCCGACCGACGACGCCTGCTCGGCGGCGCGTCGTCATCGCTCATTGCAGCCGCAGCCTGCTTCAGGGTGTGGGCCACGCAATCGTTGACGTGGCGGGCCAGCACTTCGCAGGCCTGCGCCGGATCGCGCGCCAGCGCGCAGTCGCGCAGCAGCCTGTGCTCCTCGGCCGCGAGCGCGCCGCGAAACACCACCGCGACGATCTGGTAGCGCAGATACTGATCGAAGACGCCGTCATAGAGATCGAGCAGTGTCTGCGAGCCGCACGCCTCGATCGAGCACGCGATGGAATTCGCGGTCGTAGCGCTTCCATTGCTCGGTCTGGTCGCGCTCGCCGGCGAGCATGCGCCGCTCCATGTGCGCGAGCTTGTGATAGGCGGCGACGACACGGCTTTCCCATTCGAGGTCGCCGGCGGCGAACGACATCGGCAGCGCGTAGGTCTCCAGAAGCAGCCGCATCGCCGCGACATCCTCGAAGCCCGCGGGCGACACCGGCGCCACCTGAAAGCCGCGCTGCCCCTCGGCGATCACGAAGCCCTCCGACGACAGCCGGCTCAGGATCTCCCGCAAGGTGCTGACGCTGGCGCCGTAGGCTCGCGGCAAGCCGGTCGAGCCGCAGCCTCGCGCCGGGCGCAAGCCGGCCGAAAATGATGTCCGACGCGGATGTCGCCATAGGTCGCGGTCGGCAATGGAGGTGGCGATCGAGATCGATGCTCATGGCTCGCATCACCTGAGATAACGAAAAATATCATATGATTTTCGAAATCTCTATTGATTCTCGCTGACCTCAAAGCCAATAGTGCCGGCAAATGCCGGGCTCAACCGGGCGTTTGGCATCCAGGGGAGGACAAAGATGACGACCTCAGATCGATCGGCGCCGGCTGATGGCGGGGGGCGCGGCCCTCCTTGGACGTGGAGCGGCCGGCCCGGCCGCGGCGCAAACGCCGCCCGTCCTGCGCTTCTCGGCCGTCTTCTCCGACCAGGACACCCGCGCCGAGATGATGAAGCGGTTCGCCGAGGACATTAAGGCGGACTTCACGCTGCAGACCTACTTCGGCGGAACGCTGTTCAAGCAGGGCACCGAGCTGGTCGCCCTGCAGCGCGGCAACCTCGAGATGGGCAACATCGCCCCGCAGGATATCTCCAACCAGCTCCCGGCGTGGTCGATCGTCACGTCGGCCTATCTCTTCCGCGACGCCGATCATCTGAAGAAGGTGTTTGCGAGCGATGTCGGCCAGCAGTTGAAGAAGATGGCCGAGGATCAACTCGGCATCCGCATCCTCGGCCCGACCTATTTCGGCGTGCGGCATGTCGGGCTGAAGCCGAAGAAGAAGATCAACACGCCGGCCGATCTTGCCGGCATCAAGCTCCGCATGCCGGGCGGCGACGCCTGGCAGTTCCTCGGGCCAGGCGCTCGGCGCCAACCCGACGCCGATGGCCTATGCGGAGGTCTATACCGGGCTGCAGAGCGGCGCCATCGACGGCCAGGACAATCCGCTGCCGAACGTCCAGAACATGAAGTTCTACGAAGTCAGCTCGCAGATCGTGCTGACCTCGCATCTCGTCGGCTTCGATCTGCTGACGGTCTCGAACAAGGTCTGGAACGCGATGACGCCGCAGAAGCAAGCCGCCTTCCAGGCCGCCGCCGACAAGGCGATCGAATGGAGCACGCAGCAGCACCTGAAGAAAGAGGCCGAGCTCGCCGACTTCTTCAAGACGCAGGGGCTGGATGTCTATACGCCTGACGTGAAGGCCTTCCGCGAGTTCGCGCAGAAGAAATATCTGTCGTCCGATCTCGCCAAGAGCTGGCCGGCCGGCATGCTGGAGAAGATCAACGCCATGTAGCGCGCGGGAGCCAAGCGGCTCCCCCGATCTTCGCTGAGCGCCTTCGCGGCCCCGATGTCGTATTCCACATCAGAGGACTGATGACCGCTGTCCCCCGACGAGTGGCCTGGCTGGCGCGCCGCGCCGAGAACGTGGCGGCCGCCATGCTCGCGGTGATGTTCGCAGCCTTCATCGTGCAGATCTTCTTCAGGTATGTCGCCAACTTTCCCGTGGGGTGGACGCAGGAGCTCAGCGTCATCCTGTGGCTCTGGCTGGTGCTGTGGGGCGCCGCCTTCGTCGTCCGCGAGCGCGAGGAGATCAGGTTCGACATCATCTATGGCGCGGTCGGGCCCGGGGCCCGACGCGTCATGTGCATCATCACCGCCGTGGCGCTCATCGCGCTCTATGCCATCTCGCTCCCGGCAGTGGTCGACTACGTGACCTTCATGAAAGTGGAGAAGACGGCCTATCTGAAGGTCAGGTTCGACCTGCTCTATTCGATCTACGTCGTCTTTGTCGTCGCGACGATCGGTCGATACATCTGGCTTGCGTGGCAAGCGCTGCGCGGCGTTGCGCCGGAAGAATTCGACCCGACCAAGGCGAGTTCGGGCGTATGAACTTCGCAAGCCCCTTCTCGCTGGCACTCGTCACCATCACGGCTCTCGCGTTCCTCGGGCTGCCCATTGGCCACTCGATGATCGCCGGCTCGATCCTCTATCTGCTGCTCGCCGGGCAAGACATGGGGACGGTCGCCGAGCAGTTGCTGAACGGCATGTACACCAACTACGTCATCCTTGCCGTGCCGCTCTTCATCCTCGCGGCCGAGTTCATGAATATCGGCAGCATGACCGATCGGCTCATGACGTTCTGCAACGCCTTGGTCGGGCGGTTTCGCGGCGGCCTCGCGCATGTGAACATCCTGCAGAGCATCATCTTCGCCGGCATGTCGGGATCGGCCATCGCCGATGCCGCCGGCAGCGGCCGCATGATGCAGGTCATGATGACCCGCGGCGGCCGCTACACCGCAAGCTATGCGGCGGCTGTCACTGCGGTGTCGTCCGTCATCGGTCCGATCATTCCGCCTTCCATCCCGATGGTGCTGTACGCCCTCATCTCGAATGCGTCGATCGGCTATCTGTTCCTGGGAGGCGTCATCCCGGGGCTGCTGATGGCGCTGAGCCAGATGATCATCGTGGCCGTCACGGCGCGGCGGCGAAATTTTCCCGTCGAGCCGCCGGTTGCGCTGCGCGAGATCCCTAGGATCACGTGGCAGGCGTTTCCAGCTCTCATGATGCCGGTGGTGCTGCTCGGCGGCATCTACGGCGGCGCCACCACGCCGACCGAAGCGGCCGCCATCGCGGCCGCTTATGCGCTCGTCATCTCAGCGGTCCTATACCGCAGCGTCAGCTGGAAGAGCTTCTACGATTCCGTGGCGGTCAGCGCCCGCTCCACCGCGTCGATCGGCATGCTCATCGCCGGCGCCCTCGTCTTCAACTACGTGGTGACCGTCGAGAACATCCCCGAAACATTGAGGGGCATTCTTTCGGGCTGGAACCTGTCGCCAACGGCGTTCCTGATCCTTGTGAATGTCGTGCTGCTGCTGCTTGGCTGCGTGCTCGAGGGCACGGCCATCCTGCTGATCATCGTGCCGGTGTTCATCCCCACCGCGCAGGCGCTGGGAATCGATCTCGTGCATTTCGGTGTCGTGGTCGTCGTCAACATCATGATCGGCTTGATCACGCCGCCCTACGGCCTGCTGCTGTTCATCATGTCCAACATCTCGGGCGAGCCGTTGCGCCACATCGTGCGCGAGTGCCTGCCATTTCTCTGGGCGATGATCGTTGCCCTGGCAATCATCACCTTCGTGCCCGGAACGGTCCTCTGGCTGCCTCGGGTGATGGGCTACCAAGGCTGATCCGCGGTCTGGGAAGGGAGACCAGAATGGCGAAGCCGATCTACGTTCTCAACGGCCCCAATCTCAATCGCCTCGGCACACGCGAGCCGCACATCTACGGCTCCACCACCATCGCGCAGATCGAAGCCATGTGCCGGGAGGCGAGCGATGGCCGGCCGATCGTGTTCAAGCAAACGAACCGCGAATATGAACTGGTCGACTGGATTCACGAGGCCATCGACGAGGGCAGCGCGATCATCATCAATCCCGCGGCATTCACGTTCACGTCGATGGCCATCATGGACGCCTTGAAGATGTTTCCCGGACCGATCATCGAGCTGCACATCTCGAACATCCACAAGCGCGAGCCGATCTATCACAAGTCCTACATGTCGCCTGTCGTGACCGCCGTCATTGCCGGGCTCGGCACCAACGGCTATCCGACGGCCGTCAAGGCGGCGTGGGCGCTTGTCGATGCAGCGGCTGGCGCGCCCAAGAGCGCATGATCTAGGATGGCCCGCGAGGACGTATCGGCACGCCCTTCCGTCCTCGCTGGGCTCGTGGGCTCCGGCATTCAGGCCTCGCGCACGCCGCGCCTGCATGAGCGCGAAGGAGCCGAGCAGGGCCTGCACTATATGTACCGGCTGATCGATCTCGAAGTGCTCGGCATCGACGGTGCCGCCGTGCCTGAAATCCTGACCGCGGCGC
Source organism: uncultured Alphaproteobacteria bacterium (assembly GCA_963812775.1). Taxonomy (GTDB): domain Bacteria; phylum Pseudomonadota; class Alphaproteobacteria; order Rhizobiales; family Beijerinckiaceae; genus CAWEWH01. The sequence goes on along the minus strand of CAWEWH010000005.1, from coordinate 255,837 downwards.
AACGCTTCGGCTTCGCGGGATTGAACATCACGTATCCGTGCAAGCAGATCGTCCTGGCCTATCTCGACGAGCTGTCGGCGGAGGCTGCCGTCCTTGGCGCCGTGAACACGGTTGTCCTGAAGGATGGCCGCCGCGTCGGGCACAACACCGACCGGTCGGGGTTCGAGGAGAGCTTCAAACGGGAGCTGCCGGACGTGCGCCGGGAGCGCGTCGTCCAGTTCGGAGCCGGTGGCGCCGGCGCCGCCGTGGCGTACGCGCTCCTAAGTCTCGGTGTGAGCGAGCTCTGCATCATCGATACCGACGCGACGAGAGCCCACGATTTGGCCGAAGCCATGCGCGGCCGATTTGGACCCCGCGCCGTCGCTGCGTCCGATGTGTCGCAAGCGATGCAACGAGCCGACGGCGTCGTGAACGCGACGCCGCTGGGGATGGCACGCTATCCCGGCATGCCGGTTGCGGCGGACCTTCTTCGCCCGGCCATGTGGGTCGCGGACATCGTGTACTTCCCGTTGGAAACCGCGTTGCTGCGCGAAGCACGCGCCCGCGGCTGCCGGAGCATGTCGGGCGGCGGCATGGCCGTCTTTCAGGCCGCCGCGGCGTTCCGCCTGTTCACCGGGCGAGAGCCTGACGTCGAACGGATGCTCGAGCACTTCCGAAGCATGTAGGATGAAATCGGCGGCGCGCGACCTGGCGGTCGCGCGATCGTGCCGGCGGTCGATGCAGTTGCACAGCTCCGCAAGGCCTGCGGCGCAAATGTGATATGCTCACGGCAACGGAGGCTCACGACATGCGGCGCACGATGCTGACGGCCATTGCCCCGATGCTGATGTGGTCCCCCGGGGCGGAGGCGCAGGCGAATCTCACAGGTCCGCAGATCCGCAAGCTGGTAAGCGGACATTCGGCAAGCTGGGTGAGGGGAGACAATCAGTATTCCGGAACGATCACCTACCATCGCGACGGCAAGCTCACGTCGGACGCGAAGGTGATGGGCATGTCCATGCCAATCTCAGGCACGTGGGAAATCAAGGGCGACCGGTTCTGCCGGACGATCTCGCTCGATCCCGTGCCCACCCGCTGCCAGACGGTCGTGCCCGTCTCGGCACGAACATTTCGCTTCGTGAACGAGGACGGCAGCACCGCCACGATCACGACCTTCCGGTAGGGCAACGGCTGCAGGCGCCCCCTTAGCCCTCCACCGTCACGGTGCCGGCGGTGCCGTCCACCGCCAGCATCATGCCGTCGGTGATCCTCTCGGTCGCGCCCGCCACGGCGACGACGCAGGGAATGCCGAGCTCACGCGAGACGATGACGGCATGGCTCAAGAGCGCACCGACGCCCACGACCACGGCGGCGGCTGGGAGGAACAGCGGCGTCCAGGCCGGGTCGGTGAAGGGCGCCACCAGGATCTCACCCGGCATTAGCCCGCGGGCGTCGCTCGGGTCCATCACAACGCGGGCGCGGCCGCGCGCCACGCCAGAGGAGCCGGCATCACCCTTCAACACCTCGCCCGGCCTTGCCTTGCCGGACTTGGCGCCTTGCGCCGCCTCCAGCTCCTCGATGCTGGGTACCTCGGCCTGCGAGGTGATGAAGAAGGGCGGGGTCGCCGCGGCGAAGCGCTCGCGCAGCCGCCAGCGCTCCTCGACGACGCTGACCAGGCTCTTGGGATCGCGGACATACTGGTTGAACTCGTCGCCCGGGAGCAGCATTGCCACCTTGGTGGTCTCGTTGACGCCGCCGCGTGCCGCGGCGCGGCGCACCAGCTCACGGAACACCCGCTTCACCGGCAGGCCGGAACGGACGGCGCGATCGCGCGTCGCCTCGCGTGCCCGCTGCCAGAACGGCGCCACCTTGATGGCTTTGTTGAAATTGCCCTTGTCCAGGAGCTTCACGTGCGGCAGCACCCTGGCGATGGCGGCCTCACGCTTCGCCGCCATGTCGGACAGCCGGGCCGCCGGCGACAGATCGCGCTCGGCGAGCCGCATGCGATCGACGGCGACCAGCAGCAATTCTGGATTGTGCTCCCACGTGCGTGAGGACAATTCCCAATCGTTTGGACCGCGATGGCCATGCGTGGCGACGAAACGATCGAACGCCGCGTTGAAGGCTGCGGCGGCCGGCAAGGCGCGAAGGCGCGGTCCAAGGCCGTCGAGTCCCTGCTCGAAAGCGGCGCGAACAGCCGGCGTGCTTCGCACCAGCTTGGCCAATTCATAGAGCTCCTGGGCGTAGGATGCCGACAGCACGTCGCCGACCGCGCCGATGAGATGCGTCGCGAGGCCCGGCTCGCCCGCCGCCTTGGCGTTGTCGGTGAGGATGCCTATGGCAACGCCGGCGATCGACGTTGTGTAGATGTGATTGCGGAAAACCTGCCGAAACAGCGCCGGATAGGCATCGATATAATCGATGAGCGCCTGGTCGTCGGCATCGAGCGACGGCTGCCGGGCCTCCCAATCAGCCGCGAGCCGATAGGTTTCGGTAACGATCGGTGGCTCCGCCTTGGTGTTGAGCGCCTTCAGCACCGTCAACAGGATGCGGATCGACGACAAGATGCTCTTGTCGCCCTTGCGCGGCACGTAAGGCGGCGGGTTACCCTCGCCGAAAAACGTCGCGTCAATGGCGTCCGCCGAAGAGCCCGGGGCGCGCACGCCGACCATACGGATGTAGGACAGATTGAGGTAAGCGTAGCCGCCGTAGAGGCCGATGATGACGGGATCGTCGCTGGCGAAGTCACCTTTCTTCAGGATGCCCATCATCCTGTAGGCATCCCGCCAGCCGGCCTCGGCCGCAGGCACTCCCAACGTGCAGGTGAGCGGCGACAGGACTTCGGGAAACACTTCGCCGATATTGCCGCGCGTGTTGATCGGCCAGCGCGGGTCAACCCTTCCCTCGACCATCCAATGCGTTCCGGACATGGCGCCCCCTTTGCTTTCGTCGACCGCCGGTCTGTGCCGGCTTTTCGTCAAGCCTGCCTCTGCTCCTCGGCCAAGCGCGTGCGGCCGCACAGGCCGATCAGCTCCTCATGGAGCTCGAACCAGATCGTGTGATAGCTGTCCTTCAGTGGGCTCGCGATGAACGTGGCATCACCCGCTGCGATCCTGCCGGCGGCCTGGCTGAGCCGCGCGCCATAGCGCTCGAGCCGCGGGACGGCCTCGGCGGCCCGCACGCAGAGCGGCCGCGCCTGGTCGTGCAGGGCGGCGATGCGTGCCAGCACGGCAGCGTCATAGGCGGCGTCGTGATCGTTCGGCACCCGCTTGCCGTCGACGAGCCTGACTTGCCAATCCGTCACCGCGCCCTTGAGGAGGACGTCGTGGGACATGAACGCGGTATAGATGCCATCGAGCTCGCGCGGATCGAGGCGTTGCCTTTCCTCTGCCAGCGCCGATGTCAGCCATTGGCGCCCGGCGGCCGTGACATGCAAGCCGCGCGGCGCGCTGTCGACGAGGCCCTCCTCCAAGCCGGCAAGTGCGGCCCCGACCGTCTCGACTGAAGTCAGGAGCGCCTCCGCGAGTTGCTCGATGGCGGCGAAGCCGCGCAGTTGCAGGGCTCTGAGAAGCTCGAGCCGGCTCACCGCGCGGGCCTCGCGCGGGGCTTCCGGCGTGGGGCACGGCTCGGCCGCGAGCTCCATCCCGAGTTCCGCCGCCCATTCGCGCAGCACGCACAATTCCGACGGCTCGGCGTGGCCGGGCTCGTGCTGATCGCCGCGATAGATGGCGCCGCGTTCGCCGTCGATGGTAACCAGCTCGCCATCGGCGAGCCCCCTGTGTTCGATGCCTGCGACGCCACAGATTGCCGGGATGCCCCAACTGCGTGCCACCAAGGCGGCGTGGCACAGCATGCCGCCGCTCGCCGTGACCATGCCGGCCGCGGCCATCATGCCTTGCGCATCCTCGGGCGACAGGGTCGGGCGCACCAGGATCACCGACGCTCCCGCTCCCGCCAATGCGCCGACCTTGTCGGGGTCGGTGCAGACCACGCCGACGGCAACGCCCGGCGATGCCGCCACGCCGGACGCCGTCGGCACCGCGCCCGGCTTGACGCGCGCCAATGATTGCAGCTGGCGAATCTGATCCCGGCTTACGCGCCGCACCGCCTCCTCGCGGGAGAGCCTTATGTGCGGGTCGGCGGCCATCTCGACGGCCATGCGCGCGGCGGCGACCGCCGAACGCTTGCCGGCGCGCGCCTGCAGCAGATAGAGGCTGCCGTTCTGAACGGTGAACTCGACATCGCAAAGGTCGCGGTAGTGCGCCTCGAGCCGCCGTAACACGTCGAGCAGCTCCGCATGCGCAACCGGCAGGTTGGCCGCCATGGCGGCAAGGCCTTCGGTCGCATGGGTGCCGGCGACCACGTCCTCGCCTTGGGCATCGAGCAGGAAATCGCCGCACGGCTTGTTGACGCCGGTGGAGGGATCGCGGCTGAACGCGACGCCGGCGCCGGAGGTTCTACCCATGTTGCCGAACACCATCGCCTGCACGACGACGGCGGTGCCCAGGCTTGCGGCGATCCCTTCGCGCTCACGATAGACGCCGGCCCGGCGCGAATGCCAGGAGCGGAAGACGGCCTCGATGGCATGGCGAAGCTGCTGATTGGGCGCATCGGGAATGGGCGTGCCACGGGACCGGCACAGCCGCTGAAGGCTGTCGACGGCAGTGCGCAGCGTATCGATGCCGGCATCGCGCGGCGGCGGCGGCCCGAGCGCATCGCGCGGCACATCGAGAACCGTCGCGGCATACATGCGGCAGAACGTGGCCCACGTGTCGAGGGCAAAGCGCCGGTCTCCCGTGAGCTCCGCCAGGCCCTCGACGGTGTCGGGGTTCACGCCGAGGTTCAGGACGGTGTCCATCATGCCCGGCATGGAGACTGGCGCGCCCGAGCGCACCGACACGAGCAGGGGGCGCTTTGGGTCGCCAAAGCGCTGCCCCGTCGCCTGCTCGACGGCGGCGAGCCGTATGGCGATGGCGCGATCGAGCTCCGGCGGCCAGCCCGTTGCAAGAACGCGGGCGCAGAGGGGCGTGCCCAGAACGAAGCCCGGCGGCACAGGCAGCCGAAGGCTGCGGTGCATCTCCGCAAGACCGGCGCCCTTGCCGCCCAGCAGATGGTGCAACTCTCTCGGGTCGCGACCATGATCGTGATCGAGGTCGAACACGAGCAGATCGGCGCCAGCGGCGGCGTCACCGGATCCATGGCGCGCCGGTGCGCCGGACAGCGTATTGGGCCTGGTGCTCGCCATGCGCCTCCCAAGCGACACTGGATCGGGCCGAGCTCCGGCACCGCCGTCGCCGGCACGGGGCTCAGGGGCCGCCGGGGCCACGATCCATCATCCGGCCCTGCCTCGCAACGGGATTCGCGCCGCGCGTCTGCCAAAGCTTGCCAGCTTCATGATAGGCCTGGGCCTCTGGCGCAAAGGAGCGGATGGCATGCGAACGGTCGTGGCCTACAGCGACTACAAGAGCCCGTATGCCTATCTGGCCAAGGACCTCATCTACGAGCTCGCGCGCGACGGCGCGGTGAGGATCGATTGGCTGCCCTATACGCTCGACATCCCGAGCTTCCTCGGCAGCGCCGAGCTCGACGCGGCCGGCAAGCTCGTGGCGGCGGCGCGCAACGCCCATCAATGGCGCCGGGTGCGCTATTCCTACATGGACTGCCGGCGCGAGGCCAACAAGCGCGGCATCACCATCCGCGGGCCGCGCAAGATCTGGGACAGCTCGCTCGCCGCCACCGGCATGCTGTGGGCCAAGCGTCACGGCGAGGACGTGCTCACCGCCTATCATGACCGGGTCTTCGAGCGGTTCTGGCGCCGCGAGCTCAACATCGAGGACCAGGCCGTGATCGCCGCCGTGCTGCAGGAGGCGGGCGCCAGCCTCATCGGCTTTGACGCGTACGTGACGGGGACTGGCCGCGCGGAACGCGAGGCCGTGCAGGCGGCGGCCGAAGAGGCCGGTGTTTTCGGAGTGCCGAGCCTCGTGGTCGACGGCGAACTCTACTGGGGCCGCGAGCATATCCCCGATATCCGCGCGCGCCTGTTGGCCGGCGCGTAGTGGACGCGGCGGCGTTGCAAGCGGCAACGCTGCCGGGTCGGACGCCGCGTCGCGGCGGCTTACGGCGCCTTGCCCTTCCTGGCAGCAGGGTCGGGTGGCGCTGCGCCGTCGGCGGGCCATTTGCATGCGCTCGCGAACTTGTCGCGAACATGGTTCAGGCCGCCAAGCGCGAAGCGACCCTCATGCACGACCGACTTGCCGTCGGACACGCGCACGCCAAGCTCCCCGTCCTCGGGCAACGAGCGCAGGAACCGCACCACGTCACCCTTGAAGGCCGCGACCGGGCCGCGCACGTCCCATCGCTGCGCGACTGGAGAATCGCGATTGATCGAGTGCGTGACGATGAGGCTGTCGCCCGCCGCCGTGGCCACATTGGGACCGTTGCTGGTCACTTCGAGGTCGGTGCGCCCGCGCCGGCAATAGATCGACAGCTTCAACTGCCCCGCGCCCGATGCCGCTTGCGACAGGATCGAGGCGGCGACCATCGGGCTGTAGTCGATCGGCGACGTTGTCTCGCTGATCACCCAGCGGTCGTCGCCGACCGCCTGGAGCGCCCGCAGCTGCGATCCGAGGCGCGACAGCCTATCGGAGCACTCCTGGCGTTGGCCGCCGTCGAGGCGCGCACACGTCTCTGGCTGCCTCTGGGAATCGGTGCCGGTCTGGGCGGCGGCCGGACCGATCCCACCCAGCAGCAAAGCCAGGAGAAGAGGGTGTCTCATCGGGAGGCCTCGACTTCCTTTACCGCTCCCGTCGCCTGACGATCGAGCCACTCCTGTGCCGGCGCAAAGCGCTTCGCCACGCCCGGAACCGTCGCCGCAAGATTGACCACCTTCCACTTCGGGTCGAAGCCGACGCCCTGCAGCTTGTCGATGCGGTTGAAGAGATATTCCGTCAAGCGGGCGACGCGCTGATACCGGTTCGTTCCCGTCGGCCAGTTGAAGGCGATGAGAACCGTCGGCACGGCGATCGTCGAAATGCGTTCACCCGGCTTGATCAGGGCAGGGTACTCGGCCGATTCGAGCGAAGCCGGAAGGTAGTAATCCTCGAACCTCTTCTCGTAGTTCACCGGCAGGAACTTGAAGCCAGGCTCGAATCTCCCTTCGCACGAAAGCGTCCACCGGCTTCGAGGTGATGAACACCACGGCGGTCATCTCACCCTTCTTCATCTGCTCCAGCGCGATCTGGTGGGGGATGAAGGTCTTGTCCACGTCGATGCCGAGCCGGCTGAAGAGCATCGGGCCGGTATAGGCGGCCGCTGTCCCCTGCGTGTTGAAGTTCACCTTCTTGCCGGCGAGGTCCTGGAGGCTTTGGATCTCGGGCCGGACGAAGACGTGCAGCTCGGACGGGAAGAGATTGAGGATATAGCGGATACGGTCCTGGATCTCCGGAAGCTGGGCCTTGTACTCCTCGAGCGCGTCGGAATTGATGATCGCCGCGTCGACGCCCTTCAGATAGAGCAGCGAGTTCAGGTTCTCGGTCGCGCCGCGCGTGACGATCGGCAGGACATGGAGATTGTCGCCGTCGTCGACGACGCGCGCGATTTCGGTCGCCAGGCGGATGGGGGCTCCTTCAAGCAAGCCGCCCGCAATCCCGACGGTCCACGCATTCATCCGCGCCACCTGGGCGACGCGTTCGTAAGATCGCTTGTCCTTAGCGCCCACCTTGGGCATGGCCTTCGTGGCAGGCTCCGCCCCGGCCTGCGGCTGCATGGCTAAGCCGGCGACGATCAGCCCCGCGCCCGCGAGGCGCGCAAATCGTGTTGCCATATTTTGCATTGTTGAACCTCCCCACGGCCGATCCTTCGGCCGCTCCAGCCTAGCGCTCAACCATGGCGAGTATAAGGCGGTCTGCGCTATCAGCGCGAGCAGAGGACGCTTACTTGGACAAAGCGTCCGATCGGGCCTTGGCCTCGATGATGCCGGCGGCGTAGGCCTGCGTGTAGAGTTCGCGCGCTTTCGCGGAGTTGGCGCGCGTGCCGAAGGTCGACCAGGTCGACAGAACCAGCGGATCGTAGGTCTCCGCGAGCATGAAGGTGGCGCGGGCGCTGCCATTCTCGTGCGCCAGCCCCAGCACGATCCGCGCGCCGCCGACGTTGCCCAGCCGCAGCAGCCCCGATGCGCGCTCGAGGAGTTTCTTTGTTTCAGCGGTCTCCAGCGAACGCGCTGGCCGATCGCCCACTGTGCCTGTGTTGCTGATCGAGCGCGTGAGGCGCGCTTCGGACGGGTCGTCGGCCGGGCTCTTGCCCAGAGCGGCGACGCCCTGCGCCGGGGCGACGACACCCTGCGCCGGAGCGGCGGCGCCCTGCGCCGGAGCCGCGTCGCGACCGGCGGCTTGTGCGCTTTCGCGCTCCTTCTCGAGCGCATTGTTCTGCCGGGCCGCCTCGAGAACGGCATGTCGCTCCACTTTGGTGGCGCGCATGTCAGCGGCCATCTTCTCGATGCCCGCCTTCAGCGAAGCATCCGAAGCCGCGTCGGCAACGCTGCCTGTGGCTCGCGCCCCGGGCGCTTGCGCCGATACCGACGTGGAATCGACACCGTGCAGCCAGGAAAGTATGTCGCGAGCATCTCTCATTGGGTCGCCGCGGAATGCGGTCGCCATGACCGCCCCTGCCGCCATGACACTGACCAGCGTGACGGAAAAGAAAGGAAACGACCGACGCCGTCGCGGCCGGCTTCGCTGCGGTGCCCGGGCGGGCTGCCGGCGTAGGGGCAGCACGTTCGATTGCCTGTTGCCGTTCCTGGCGGGCATCCTGGCGTTCTCGCTCATTTCAGCGACCGGGAGCCGGGCGACGAGAAAGCGCGCAGACCGCGTCCGGAAGCTTTCATGGCTGAACCCTCCCCATCCGGCTCATAGCGGTGGCGTCGGGCGCGGATATTCACTCGGACAATGCGTCCGATCGGGCCTTGGCCTCCGCGATTCCTCCGGCGTATGCCTTGCCGTAAAGCTCACGCGCCTTGCCGGCATCGGCGCGCGTGCCCAGCACCCTCCAGGTCGACAATATGTGCGGATCGTAGGTTTCTGCAAGCATGAAGCCCGCACGGGCGTTGCCGGTTTCGTGCGCGAAGGCGAGGACCAGCCTCGCGGCGGCAATATCGCCCCGTCGTAGCAACTGTGTGGCGCGCTCGAGAAGCTCCGACGCCTCGGCAGCAGCCTCGGGCTCACGCTTCGCCGGCTCGTGCAGCGCCGCCCGATCGTCGGGCGCGCGGGCGGTGACGATCGATCGTGCGAGCTGCGCCTGGCTCGCCTCGTCGACCGCGCTCCTGCCCAGGCTCACGACACCGCCGGTCGTCACGACATCGCCGGAGGGAGCTCGCGCCTCCTCGCGGTTTTGCTCGAGCGGCTCGCTTTGCCGCGCCGCGGCCAGGACGGCAGGCTGCTCGGGCTTGCTGTCGCCCGCGCGGCGGTCCGCCGACGCGTCCGGCAGGGCCTCGGCGTCGATCGGGCGCTGTGGCTCGACTGCGGCGGCAACGTCCGTTGCGCGTTGCACAAGGGGAGGCTGCGCCGCCGCCGACATGGAGTCGAAGCTGCGTAGCCAAACGAGCGCATCGCGAAGATCCCGCATGGGGTCGTCGCGGCCGATGCTCGCCATGCCAACTCCCGACACGACGATGCCGAACAGGAGCACGGAGAACAGCGGAAAGGAGCGGCGCAGCGGCGCCCCGTCTGCCGGCCTGCCGCGCAGGGGCAGCACGTTCGACTGACCATCCCCACGCCCGGCCGAAGCCGGTCGCCTGGCGAGAGCCTTCAATTGCGGGAACGCGAATCCAGGCGGTGGCGGCGGAGGGGGGCTCGGGGGCGGGACGCTCGCGGCCGGCATCGGCCACCAATGGGTTGGACGGATGCCGATCGGCTCGCCGTCCAGCCCGACCCATGTGTCAGATTCAGAGGCCCAGCGCGCCACGTCATCGTTGCCGCTCGTGTCCTCGACGATGACGAACTGGCCATCCTTCGGAACAGTCTCGATGGTGTTACGCATGAGAAGCCACCCGCACTGACTCACGGCGCGGCTTCTCGACCGAATGAATTCGCAAAGCCCGCCGCCGCCCTTAACCGTCGTAGTTTTGGCGGCCGAAACGAGGCCTCGCTGTGGCGCGGCTGTGTTGCTTTAAGGACAAATTGCGGCGATCATCGTATCGCGACGATGCGCGCGACCGAATCACCAAGCTATATTAGTGGTGTCGTGGCAAATTCTCAATGGTGACAGCGCCGTAAATCGTGAATGGTCCGTGGAGACCGTGCGAGTTGGGTTCGCGGCGCGAGCCGCCCCGACCTTCATCGCGAAGCCGCCATCGGTCGAGCCACGCAAAGCTGCAGCGCTGACGCGTCTCATTCTGACGCACTTCGTCCATCTTGAGCCTGGAAAATTTCCGGCGAGCAGGATGGACGTTGAGGCCGAGGTCGGATCACTGGCGCGCACCCCTTCGGCTTTCCCCACGAGCGCCCGTCACGCGATACTGCCCGCCCGCCGCCCGCGGCGGATGACGAGGACGAAGACGACCGCGAGGCCCGACGCCACCGTGTACATCATGAAGGCGTTGAGATAGCCGATCATCGCCGCCTGGCGGCCAATTTCGCCGGACAGCTTGGCGAGACCCTGCACGGTGTCGAAATTCCACCCTCCGATCATCTCCGGCATGGCCAGCGCCGGGTTGTGGGGCGAGATCATTTCCGTCATGCGGCTGTAGTTGGCGCCTGTGGCGCGCACGATCTCGGCCACCGACACGGAGATGAAGAAGCTCGAGCCGATGTTGCGCAGGAGATGAAAGACGGAAGATGCCTCGGCACGGTCCGCGGCCGGCAGCGTGTCGAAGGCAATCATCGAAAGCGGAACCCAGACGATGCCGACCGCAAATCCCTGCACCAGGCTATTGAGGACGAGGAGCTGCAAGTTGACGTTGAGATCGAACGTCAACATCCACAGGCCCGAGACGGCGTTGAGAGCAAATCCGAGGCAGAGGCCCACCCGCGGGTCCAGCCGGCCGATTAACCCGGCCATCAGGAACCCGACAGTCATGCCGACACCCCGGCAACCGACAATCTGGCCGACCACCGCATCGGTGAAGCCCACATGCTGCTGCAGGAGCGGCGGCAGGAGCACGACCGGCGTGAAGTTGAGCATGCCGTAAATGGTCACCAACACGAGACCCAGCGCGTAGTTGCGATCCTTCAGCAGCGCCAGGTTCAGGAAGGGCGCCTTGGCGGTGAGGCAGTGCGCAAGGAAAAGATAGAATGCCAGCGCCGCGACGAGCGCGGCGATCACGATCTCCGTTGAGTTCGAACCAGTCGAGACGCACGCCGCGCGCCAGGACGAGCTGGACCGCCGCCATGGCAGTGGCGAGCGCCAGGAAACCGATCCAGTCGAGCCGCACCTTGCTGAATTTCTGGTCGGCCGGCAGCGTCAGGCGAAGGCCCACGATGGCGACGATGCCGATGGGGATCAGCATGTGGAAGGACCAGCGCCAGCCCCAGTTCTCGGCCAGATAGCCGCCGAGCACGGGGCCGAATACCGGCGAGACGCCGACCGCCATCCCGAAGGCGGAGAGGGCCATCGTCTGCTGGTGGCGCGGGAATGTGTTGAGCAGGATGGTCTGCGACAACGGCACGATCGGTGCCCCTGCGGCCCCCTGCGCGATCCGCCACAGAACCAGTGTCTCAAGCGACTGCGATATGCCGCACATTAAGGTCGCGGCCGTGAACAGGATGAGCGACCACAACATCAGGTTCCTGGTGCCGAAACGGGCAACAAACCACCCGGTCATCGGCGTCACCACGGCGGTCGCCAGGATGTTGAAGGTCATGACCCAGGCAATTTCGTCCTGAGTGGCCGAGAGCGCGCCTTGCATCTGCGGCAGGATCGTCGACGTCGTCAGCAACGCCGTGGCGTAAAGCGAGGACCCCAACACCACGGCGATGAGGGTGAGGTAGCGGCGGCCGTTGTCGGCGGGCCGGTCGGCGTCGGGGGCTAGGGCGGCTGTACTCATATCCCAGGCAATGGTGAGTTATGCGAAAGTAGTCTAGCTTACTAATTCGACTTAGGCTATGGTCGCTTATGCCCAATACGGACGATCACGTCGGCGTCATGATCTCGGACATCGCGCGCCTCTTGCGGACGGTGTTCGATCGGCGCGTCAGGGATCTGGGCATCACCCGCGCCCAGTGGCTCGTCCTGACGCGGCTCCACCGGCGGCCGGGGGCGTCGCAATCGGAGCTAGCCGACATGATGGAGGTCGAGAAGGCGACCGCCGGGCGCATGATCGACCGGCTCGAGACCAAGGGCTGGGTCGAGCGCCGCGCCCAGAACGGCGACCGGCGCGTGAAGCGCATCTATCTCACGGCCGAGGCTGAGCGCGTGCACAAGCGGTTGTGGCGGATCGCCGAGGTGACCGTCGACGATGCCCTGGCCGGCCTCTCGGGCAATGACGCGGCGCAGCTCATGAAGCTTCTGTCCCGCGTCAAGGCGAGCCTTGTTGCGGTTGCGAGCGGCGGGGCGTCGCCGCAGCAGCGCAGCGAGCCGGCGGCGCCGCGCCTCTCCCGCTCTCGCATCCCGCGGGCCTTGAAGACAGGGACGCGCGCGTGAAGGCGGACAGCCGCATCCTGCCGTCGCTCTTCCGGCCGCGCCGCGCGTTCTGGCGAAGCGCGCAGCGGCCGCTTCTGCTGCTCGCCGTCCCGGCGCTCGTCCTGCTCGCGGCCCTTGTCTTCTGGCTGCAAGGCGGTCGCTACGTCTCGACCGAGAACGCATTCGTCAAGGCAGACATCGCGCAGATCGCCAGCGAAGTCTTCGGCCGCGTCGTCGAGGTCAAGGTGCGCGACCATGCGGTCGTGGCGGCTGGCGATGTCCTGGTGCGCCTCGATCCGGAGCCGTATCGGCTCGCCGTCGAGAAGGCCGACGCCGAGGTCGATACCGCCCGGGCCGCCGTCGAGGCCCTCAAGGCGAGCCTGCGCGAGGCGAAGGCCGAGGCGCAGGAGGCCGAGAACCGCCTCGCCTATCTGGACACCCAGGCCAAACGCCAACTCGAGCTCTCCGGCCGCGGCGTCAGCACGGCGACGCGAACTCGAGCAGGCCGACAGCGAGGTGGCGCAGGCGCGCGACCGGCTCGCCATGCTGCAGGCGCGGGTGGGGCGCGTGGAAGCGACGCTTGGCAGCAACCCCAACCGGCCGACAGACCGCTACGCCGCCGTGCGGGAGAAGCAGGCGGCGCGCGACCGCGCCGCCCTCGATCTCGCCCATACGGAGATCAGAGCGCCGCGCGACGGCGTCGTCGTCAATCTGCGCCTGCAGCTCGGCGACCAGGTCAGGGCGCAGACGCCGATCTTCTCCCTCGTGGCCGACCGCCAACCATGGGTCGAGGCCAACTTCAAGGAAACCGATCTGACCAATGTGGCGGTCGGCCAGAAGGCGACTGTCACGCTCGACATGTACCCGAACGTCGCCTTCGAGGCCGAGGTCGAGAGCATCAGCCCCGCGACGGGCGCCGAGTTCGCGATTCTGCCGCCGCAGAATGCCTCAGGCAATTGGGTGAAGGTGGTCCAGCGCCTGCCGGTCAAGCTGCGCCTCATCGAGCGCAAGGGCGCGCCAGCCCTGCGCCCCGGCATGACCGCCTATGTCAGCGTCGACACCAATCGCACGCGGCGCCTGGCCGACATCCTCGGCAGCGGCACGGCCAGCGCGGCCCGCCCCTGACCGACGAAGCCGGCGGCTAGCGCCCGAAACGTGCGCGCGGTTTTCGGATAAGGATGATCCACGATCCCCAGGTTCGACCAGAATTCGGATGGCGCCCCAGCTAGCGGGGCGCGAAGGGGTTTTTCCATCCCCCCGGCGCACCGGTCTTTTCGGGAAAGGCAGCCGAAAGATATTCGAGGATCTTGTCGCGATCCTCGCCATCGAGCTTCGGCATGCTGTGGCGCAGAACCATCCAGTCGAGGCTCTCGTCCCAACGCGCCCGTGACATGCCTTGAGCCGCCACGATCTTGAAGCTGTGGCAAGCCGTGCAGAAGTAGAACGCCTCGTCGCGGTGGGGCCCGGCGGGATACTGCTCGGGCCCCTCCTCCTCGTTCTTGAGCTGCGCGTCCGCCGGGCCGGCAGCGATTGCCAGCGCGAGCATCAGCATCGCCAGACGTGTGCGCCGCATCCTCACCCGACGAGGATCGCCACGCGATGCATGGGATTGGCGCCGTAACCCTGCGGGTTCCAATCGCCGGCAACGTGCGGCTGCGCGCGGCCCTGGCTGTCGGTCGCACGCACCCAGATTTCGTAGTACCCGTCGTTCGGCAGGCTGATGGCGGCCGTCCATCGCTGCCAATCGTACTTGTTCTTGGGCTTGCCGAGGTCGGCGCGCTGCCACGTCGTGCCGAAATTGATCGATACATCGACGCGAGCGACGGTCGCGTCGCCGGCCCAGGCCGCGCCGCGCAACTTGACGTCGCGTGTCCCGGCCGCGAGCTTCGTCCCGTTCATCGGGTTGGTGATGATGCCGCGCACCGGCATGGCCTCGAGAATTCTGAAGTTGCTGTCGTCCGCCTTGCCTCCCGGCACCATCGGCTTGATGGCGACGCGATACGAGGCGCCCATCATGCCTTGGCCATCATGGACCTTGTCGCGCAGCGTGATTTTCGACAGCCACTTGTGCGACACCGAGCCGGGCATGCCCGGCACGATCAAACGTAGCGGGCCACCATGGATGTTCTCCAGCGGCTTGTCGTTCATGGCGAATACGAGCAGCGCTTCAGGCTCCATGGCCTTCTGGATCGGCGCACCGCGCGACAACGGCGTCTGCTTCGGATCGCCCGACAGATGCAGGTCGATGCCCGTGTTGGCGGTGTAGACGGCGCTCGGCTTCACGCCGGCCGACTTCAACACGTCGGCGAGCGGCACGCCGGTCCATTCGGCGCAGCCCACGCCGCCATTGGTCCATTGATTGCCGCGCGCTTGCGGCGCGAAGAACGACCGGCCGTTGCCGCCGCATTCAAGCACCATGCGGAGCGTGCGCGGCTTGTAGCGCTGCTTCAGCTCGCCGAGCGTGATGTCGAGCGGCTTGTTGACCTCGCCGTCGACCGTGAGCTTCCACGCGTCGGCATCCTGGGCTGCGTCGGGAATTTGCCCGTTGTTGCGCACGAAGAACTTCGCCGTCGGCGTCGTATCGTCGTCGAGCAAATGCTCCGGCGTTTCTGCCACCAGCGGCTTGTCGCCGAGCAATGTCAGGCCCGTGTCCTTGCCGGGAAACTCGAACAGCTTCTTGGCCGGGGCCGCGGCCGGCGCGTCCTTCTTTGCGTCCTGTGCAAGCGCCGCCGGGATCAATCCGCCGGGCATCACATTCGCAAACACGATCGGTCCGCCGACGGCAGCCGTCATCGCCGCCAGTCCTGATCCTCCAAGAAATCCGCGCCGCGATGGACCTGTCCTGCGGCCGAAAGCTACCGCATCGGCACGTTCCGGATCGCTCTCGAATAGCTCATGGATCCGTGCGTCGTTCTCCCGCATCCTACTCTCCACATGAGGTTTGTTACGAAAAGTTGTTTCAAATTTTTGGCTGTCGTCAGCCTCTTCAAGAGGCAGCTTCGCGCCCCCCTCATCTACCACGCAATAGCCGCGACGACGCTCTCGATGTTGCGTCGTCGTTAAGCCTTCAACCTTGCTACGCCGTCGTTGCGCCGTACGCCGCGCCTCGCGCCGGTCGCGCGTTCATCGCTGCTCGCGCTATCTCGCTGCCTTGGTTGTTACTTGCGACGCGAGCATCTCCTGAAACTTGGTCAAGAGCGCCTTCTGGTCTTGGCTCGTAATCACCTTGCGGCCCGTCGATGCCGCATAGTCCTCGACAAATTGCGCGAACAATCGCTTCAAGTTGGCGTCATTCTGAATGTCCGGCGTCGAGGAGGTGATCGCCGTCTTGTAGCGCGCCAGCCAGTCGGAGGCCGGCTTGAAGCGGTTCCAGCCCGGCACGTCGGCCGCCAGGTTGACCTCCTTCCACTTCGGATGCCGTGAATCGTCGTGAAACTGCTGGATGCGATCGAAGAAGGAATCCACGAACTTGGCGAGGCGACGATACTGAGGCGTGCCCTCGCCCCAGTTGTAGGCGACCAGCAGGGCCTTGTTGGCAATCGTGGGGACCGACGCTCCCTTTTCGATGAGACCGGGATACTGCTCGGACGTTGAATCTTGCGGGCAGGTATTGCTCGAACAGATTGCTCAAGTCCTGGCCAGGCGCGCTCTTTTCATCGAGGCCGAGCAGGTGGACCCCATCCTCTTTCTTCAAGCGGGCCAGGGCCGATTGCGGCGCGGCTGAAAGCACGATCATCGCCTGGATCTCGTTGTCCTTCAGTTTCTTGATGGCGAGATTGTTGTCGTAGTTCACGCGCTCGACCTGGACCTTCAAAATTTCGAAGATCGCGTCCGCGGTGACTTCCGTCTGGCTGTCCTTCAGATTGAAGCTGACCTTCTTGCCGCGCAGGTCGGCGATGCTCTGGATGTCCTTGCGGGCGAGAATATGAAACTCGTTGTTGTAGAGCTTGGTAATGTACCGAATTCTTTGCTCTATATCCGCATAGAGGCGCGGATCACGCTTCTTCAGCAGCCTCAGATTGTCCTCGTCGGCAACACCCATGTCGATGCCCTTGAGGAACAAGACATCGTCCAGGGTCTGAAGTCCGCCGACGCCCATGACCGGCAACACCCGAAGCCCGTCCGGCCGAAGATCGTTGACGACATCGCGGATATCTTCGGCAAAGCGCGCGCAGGTGCAGGTGATCCCCGACGTGACGATGGTCACCGCAATGTCGCTGAGCTGGCGCTTCTTTGTTTCATAGGTCGTCGGGGCATTGGCGGCGTTGGCGCCGTTCGGGGTCGTGCCAGCCTTCTGGGCGGCCTGGACCGGCACCACAAGCAACAAGCCCAACATCGGGCAGATCGCCCGTGCGAAGGTCTTCAGAAATTTCATGACGCAGCCTCCCCTGACGACGCGCTGATATGGAACTCACGGCCCTGCAGTGTGGCAGCATTCCGTCGTCAGATTGGCCACATTGCGGAAATTGTGCGGCCAAGGGTCGGTATGGCGAAGGAGCCACAGGAGCGCGGCCGAGGGCGCCGGGCGTTCCTGGCGGTCGCTTCCCCGGGCGATCGCGTATCCTGCAAAAACCGTACGATGTCGCCGGCCAGATGTTGTGCTGAGGTGAGATCAGCTAGCGGACGTCGGGCGTTAGACAAGCCATGGCATTCATGGAATTGGTGGCTCGCCCCCAAGCGGCCGTCGTCCCACGGCGGCGACCGCCTTGGGCAAAGGACCGAGACCGACGGTGCGGCGCGCCGCTGGTGTGCCGAATTTGAAGTTCGCTACATTGATTGGATCAGCTGCTTCGCGGACTTCAAATTCGAAAAGCACATTAGGATCAACATATTCTAGTGTCGCTTATGATTTCCGAACTTCGCGACGAGACCTCCATCAAGATCACGCGAATTTCGGAATCGCGACACGAGGGAGGACAAAAATGCCACGTGTTCCCGCCGAGCGTCTCGAGCGCATGGGCATCGGGCTCCTGGTCGCCGCCGGCGCCTCGGCCGAGGAAGCCAAGGCCGTCGCCAAGGGCTGCGTCGATGCCAATCTCGCCGGGCACGACTCGCACGGGATCATTGCCATCCCGACCTATATCGACCGTGTCAAGGCTGGCCACATCGTACCAGGCGCGCCGTGGTCCATCGTCCAGGAGACGGCAACCACGACGGTCATCGACGGGCATTGGGGGTTCGGCTTTCACGTCAACGCCAAGGCGATGCAGCTCACCATCGACAAAGCCAGGACGTCGAACGTCGCGGCCTGCACGGTCTTCCGCCAAAGCCATGTCGGGCGGCTCGCAGCCTATCCGCTGATGGCCGTCAGGGAGGGCATGATCGGGCTGGCCACCGCGGATTCGGGGCGCTCGCCCAAGGTTGTGGCTCCGTTCGGCGGGCGCGAGGCGCGGCTCGGCACCAACCCCATCGCCATCGCGGTGCCGTCCGATCTCGAGGCGCCGTTCTACCTCGACATGGCGACATCCGCCGTCGCCGCCGGCAAGATCAATGTCGCGGTGGCGCGCGGCCAGAAGATTCCGACCGGATGGGTCCTCGCGCAGGACGGCAGTGCCACCGACGATCCGACCGCGCTCCGCAAGGGCGGCGCCCTGCTGCCGCTTGGCGGCAGCGAGGGCTATAAGGGCAGCGGCCTCGCCGCCATGGTGGAGATTTTGTGCGGGCTCCTCACCGGCCTCGGCTTCGGGGTCGAGCCAAGCGGCCGTCACAACGACGGCTGCTTCATGGCGGTCTTCAAGGTCGCGGCCTTCCGGCCGCTCGAGGAGTTCAAGAAAGAAGTTGCCGAGTTCGCCCGTTACCTCAAGGCGACGCCGCCCGCCAAGGACAGCCCGGGCGTGTTCTATCCCGGCGAGGTGGAATACATTCGCGAGCAGGAGCGCCGGGCGACGGGCATCGACATCGAGGACGCAACCTGGAACAAGCTCGAGGAATTGGCGCGCCAGTACGGGCTCGATCCCAAGTTCGATGCCGCGTGAGGGCTATTGATCGGCTCAGCGTCGCTTGGACGCACGAGAGGCAACGATGACACGGCAAATGGTGATGGTCGGCTTTCTGCAGGCACAGAACTGCACGAACCTCCCAAGCTCGTGGCGGCATCCCGGCTCGCGCGACGACAGCATGTCGGCCGACTATTACCAGGAGATCGGCCGCATTCTCGAGGCCGGTAAATTCCACATCGCCTTCTTCGACGACCGCCTCGCCATGCCGGACATGTATGGACACGACCATGCCCACACGGTCGAGTACGGCATCCGTTGCGTGAAGATGGATCCGCTCATGTGTCTGATGGCCATGGGCATGGCCACCACGAAGCTCGGGCTCGCGTCGACCGGCTCGACGACGTATTTCCATCCCTTCGATCTGGCGCGCCGCTTCGCGACCCTCGATCTGATGACCGGCGGGCGGGGCGCCTGGAATGTCGTCACCTCCGTCAACGACGGCGAAGCCCTCAATATGGGGCACGAGGAGCACCTCCAGCACGATCTGCGCTACGACCGCGCCGATGAGTTCATGGAGGTGGTGCTCGGCCATTGGGACTCGTGGGAGGACGGCGCCGTCATCGTCGACAAGAAGACGGGCCGCTACGCCGATCCCACCAAGGTCAAGCGGCTCGACCATCGCGGCCGCTACTACAAGTCGCGCGGGCCCTTCACGGTGCCGCGCTCGCCGCAGGGGCATCCGGTGGTCATCCAGGCCGGCTCCAGCGGCCGGGGCCAGCGCTTCGCCGGACGTTGGGGGGAGGTGATTTTCACCCACGCCCGCAATACGGCGACCGCCAAGCAGAACTACGATGCCGTCAAGGGCGAGGCTGCAAAGCTCGGGCGCAATCCCGACCACGTGTTCATCTGCAATCTCATCACGCCGGTCGCCGCCGCCACCAAGGCAGAAGCGGAGGACCACATGGCGTTCATCGACAAGCTGCCGCTCGAGATCGATGCGCTGTCGCTGCTGTCCGAAGGTCTCAACTTCGATTTCGCCACTAAAGGCATGGACGAGCCGCTGACCACCAAGGAGCTCGAGGGCATGCAGGGCATACTCGGCATCCGCGACGGGGTGCTGAAACTGAGCGGCAAGCCCAACCCCACGCCGCGCGACTTCATCGTCTTCAGCGGCCGCGGCCAGACCCAGGGCGCCACCGTCGGTGGCCCCAAGGAGATCGCCGACGCCATGGAAGAGGTGTTCGCGGCGCGCGGTTGCGACGGCTTCGTGATCGCGGCCACCTACGTGCCCGGCGCCTATGCGGATTTTGTCAAGCACGTCGTGCCGGAGCTGCAGCGGCGCGGCCTGTTTCGCAAGGACTATACCGGCGCGACCTTGCGCGAGAATCTCGGCCTGCCGAAACCGCCGGCCGGCGCCTGGAAGGTGCCGACGCGGGCGGCGGCGGAATAGGGCGAGCAGAAGGGGCCGACGATGCGCTTCGTCAAATTCTCCAGCCGGGGCCGGACGCCATGGGGCCTTGTCGAGGGCGACAATATCATCGAGGTGAGCGGCGAGCCGTTCGGCGATTGGCAGCGCACCGCGTCGCGCCACAAGCTCGCTGACGTGAAGATCGAGGTGCCGGTCATGCCCCGCACTTTCTATTGCGCCGGCCTCAACTACGTGAAGCACCTGACCGAAGCCGCGAATGCGCGCGGCGAGGTGCCGAAGGCGCCCGACCGCCCCGAGATTGGTTATCGCGCCCAGAACGCGCTCATCGCTCACGATGAGGACGTGGTCATCCCGGCCAATGCGACCGGCAAGATCCATTACGAAGGCGAGCTCGTGGCGGTCATCGGCAGGAAGGCCAAGCATCTCTCGGAAGCCGACGCCATGTCATGCGTCTTCGGCTACACGATCGGCAACGACGTGAGCGAGCGCAGCTGGCAGCGGATGGACCGCGGCTTGTGGCGCGCCAAGAATGCCGACACGTTCAAGCCGATGGGCCCATGGATCGAGACGGACGCAGAGCTCGACGCCATGGAAACGACGGTGCGCCTCAATGGCGCGGTCAGCAACCGCTTCCGCACCAACGACATGCTGTTCAGCATCCCGCAATTCATCGCCGAGATGACCAAGTACTTTACTCTCTGGCCGGGCGATGTGATCTGGATGGGAACCGACGGCAGCTCGCCGGACCTGAAAGCCGGTGACATCGTGGAGGTCGACATCACCGGCATCGGCACGCTGCGCAACAAGTTCGTGGCCGAGCCAGCCCGCTAGAGCATGATCCCGAAAAGTGTACGCGGTTTTCGGATAAGATCATGCGCAGATCATGATGCATGATCCCGAAAAGTGTACGCGGTTTTCGGATAAGATCATGCGCAGATCATGATGCATGATCCCGAAAAGTGTACGCGGTTTTCGGATGAGATCATGCGTCACAGCAATGAGCCGAGGGACACAATGGACGACGCCACGCTGGACGACCTCGTGGCCCTGGTTCCGCCTTTGCTGCAATGCCTCGAGGCGCTGCGCTTCGTCGCCCGCTTCTTGAATCCGATGGACCTTGACGCGGTGATGGAAGCCGTCGGCACGCCGGAGGAGCCGCTCCGCGCGGCGCTGCCGCGGCTCGCGGGCTGGCCCGCCGAGATGACGGGCCTGCGCGAGCGGCTAGACACGGCGGGCGCCGCCACTCTTGCCGCATTCGAGGGACTGCGCGCCGGCCGAGAACGCGTCGGCGACGTGCGTGACGCCTACCGGGCGCTGCGCCACGCACCCCGCGCCCACGAGGCGCTCTACCCGCTCGCCGCCGTGCTGCCGCCGGTCAGCCACTTCTTCACCGACCCGGGGCTGCGCGATGATTCCGACCTCCAGAAACGGCTCGCCGCGCCGCGGAGCCGCGACGATGCAGGCATCCTGCATGCCGGCAACGAGCCGGGCAGCCGCGGCGGCTTCTCGCTCTATGTTCCGGAGTATTACACGCCCGACCAAAGCTGGCCGCTCGTCGTGGCGCTGCACGGCGGCAGCGGCAACGGCCGCTCCTTCCTGTGGACGTGGCTGCCGGAGGCGCGCAGCCACGGCGCCATCCTCGTCAGTCCGACCGCGGTGGGCGACACCTGGGCGCTGATGGGGGACGATGCCGACACGCCGAACTTGGCGCGCATCATCGATTTCGTGCGCGGGCGCTGGAACGTGGACGACAAGCGCATCCTGATGACGGGCATGAGCGACGGCGGCACGTTCTGCTACGTCAGCGGACTCGTCGAGCCGTCGCCGTTCACGCATCTGGCGCCGGTCGCCGCCGCGTTCCATCCGATGATCGCCGAGATGGCGGACCAGGAGCGCCTGCGTGGGCTGCCCATCTTCCTCGTGCACGGGGCGCTCGATTGGATGTTCCCGGTCGATGTGGCGCGGCAGGCCGCGCAGGTGCTGTCGGCGGCAGGCGCGCGCGTCACCTATCGGGAACTCGCCGATCTCAGCCATTGCTATCCGCGCGAGATGAATGCCGCCATGCTCGCCTGGCTGCGGGAGTAGGCCTGAACAGCCAGACGAAACTCTCCCGCCCGCACCGCGTTGTCTCCACGTCCGCGTGTGTGGAGGCTGCAAATGCCCGTTCCCGCAGGAAGCGTCGCGACCGCCGGCATGATGTTGGGCGTCAGTGTGGCAGCGGCCGTTCTCGCCCTCGCCCAGACCAGTTCGGCGGAGCGTTGCCCGCCTCCGAGCCCGCGAAGCGTCGAGATGCTGTTCGCCCCTTGCGTGGCGGCGGCGACCTATCGACGCGCCGTGCCCGACGAGCAAGGACTTCGAGAGGCGCCGATCGTGCCCGCGCCCGGCCTGAAGCCACGCGCTCCGGCGCCGAGCGACGATCCAGCCGTCGCCCGGAAGAGTCCCGTCGACGATCGCGCCACCGGGTCGATCAGGCCGTAGCCCCTCGCTGTCCCTGTCGTGTGCAACTGAACAGAGCTGTTGCAAAGGCTCGCGCCGGTCCTTCATAGTGCCGGCCGGCGCCATGGGCGCCTCCGCCAAAGGTTCCAACGTGCCGAAGCCGCCCTCTCGAACCCGTATACCGACCGGCGCTCGCGACGCCGCCGAGGCCGCCTTCAAGGCGGCCACCGCCAAGCCGCCGCCGCTTGTCGAGGAGCGCCCCAAGAGTCAGGCCCTGCCGAACACGAAGGAACTGGTGTCGCTGCGCATCGATGCCGACGTGCTGGCCTTCTTCCAGGAGGAAGGGCCGGGCTGGCAGGACAGGATCAACGCGGCGCTGCGCAAGGTGGCCGGCAAGTAGCGGTCGCCCGATCGCCGCTGCCGAGTTGACGGGCGTCCCTTTCTCTTCCACCAACATCGTGTAGGCGTTCAGGTCGAGGCGTGACTCATGAAGGACTTCGCAGGAAAAATCGCGGTCGTGACCGGCGGCGGGACGGGCATGGGGCGGGAGCTGGCGCGCCAGCTCGTCGCCGAGGGCTGCAACGTCGCCATGTGCGATCTCTCGGCCGACAACATGGCCGAGACGAAGCGGTTGTGCGAGGCGGGCGGCTTGCCGCAGGGCCTGCGCGTCACGACGCATGTCGCCGACGTGTCCGACGAACCGCAGGTGCTGCGCTTCGCCCAGGAAGTGCAGCAGCAGCAAGCCACCGACAAGGTGCATCTCCTCTTCAACAATGCCGGCGTCGGCGGCGCCGGCAGCCTGTTCACCAACACGCGCGAGCAGTGGGAGCGGACCTTCAACATTTGCTGGGGCGGCGTCTATCTACTGCACGCGCGCCTTTCTGCCGCTCATGGTCAAGGCGCCGGAAGGGCACATCGTCAATACCAGCAGCATCAATGGCGCCTGGGCGTCGGTCGGGCCGGGCGTGTCGCACACTTCCTACAGCGCCGCCAAGTTCGCCGTGAAGGGCTTCACCGAGGCGCTGATCACCGATCTGCGGCTCAACGCCCCGCACATCAAGTGCTCGGTGGTCATGCCCGGCCATATCGGCACCTCGATCGTGAGTAACTCGCGCAACGTTCTCACCGGCGGCGCGTCGACCGACATCAGCGCGGTCGAGATCGTGCAGGCGCGCATCCGTCTTGCCGGCCGCGGCCTCGATGTCACGAATATGTCGGACGATCAGATCAAGATGGCGATCAACGAGCGCGCCAGGCGTTTCCTGGAGGACGCGCCGACGACGGCGGCCGCCGCCGCCAAGATCATTCTCGATGGCGTCAAGGCCGAGCGCTGGCGCATTCTCGTCGGCGACGATGCGCAGCGCATCGACGAGATGGTGCGCGAAACGCCCGAGCAGGCCTACGAGCCCGAATTCTTCCAGAAAATGGCGGAAGCCGTCGGCTGGCGGCTCGGCTGACCGCGGCGCCGCGTTGACGCGCGGCTCGGCTCGTTTCCATCAATACAGTGTCGGCATCCAGACTGGGGCGTGCCATGAAAGACTTCGCAGGCAAGATCGCGGTCGTGACCGGCGGCGGCACCGGCATGGGGCGGGAGCTGGTGCGCCAGCTCGTCGCCGAGGGCTGCAACGTCGCCATGTGCGACATTTCATCGGACAATATGGCCGAGACGAAGCGGCTGTGCGAGGCGGAGGGTTTACCGCAAGGCCTGCGCGTCACCACGCATGTCGCCGATGTGTCCGACGAACCGCAGGTGCTGCGCTTCGCCGAGGGGGTGCAGCGGCAGCACGCCACCGACAAGGTGCACCTGCTGTTCAACAACGCCGGCATTGGCGGCGCCGGCAGCCTCATCACTCATCCACGCGAGCAGTGGGAGCGGACCTTCAACATTTGCTGGGGCGGCGTCTATTACTGCACGCGCGCCTTCCTGCCGCTCATGGTCAAGGCGCCCGAGGGCCACATTGTCAATACGAGCAGCATCAATGGCGCGTGGGCATCGGTGGGGCCGACCGTGCCGCACACCTCCTACAGCGCCGCCAAGTTCGCCGTGAAGGGCTTCACCGAGGCGTTGATAACCGATCTCCGGCTCAACGCTCCGCATATCAAGTGCTCGGTCGTCATGCCCGGCCGCGTCGGCACTTCGATCTTTGCCAATTCCAGCACGGTGCTGCATGGGGGCGTGCCGGGCAAGATCGGCGCCGCGGATATCGCGCGAGCGCGCACGCGCCTGTCCGGCCGTGGCGTCGATGCGACCAAGATGTCCGACGCTGAGATCGGCAAGATGCTCGCCGAGCGGGCGCGGCGCTTCCTCGACGAATCGCCGATGACGGCTGCGGCCGCGGCCAAGATCATTCTCGATGGCGTCAAGGCGGAGCGCTGGCGCATTCTCGTCGGCAAGGATGCCGAGCGCATCGACGAGATGATTCGCGAGACGCCCGAGCAGGCCTACGAGGTGGAATTCTTTCAGCAGCTCTCAGCCGAGACGGCCTGGCCGGTTCGCTGATTCCACATGGCGTGTGCGAGCGAAGGCTGCACGATGGCGGCAGCAAATCGCTTTGCGGCGCAATCACGGCAGCGCGATTGCCGAATCATCTGAAATTGCCTCAAGTTGTGGCAGGCCGGCATCGTTTCGCCAGAGCCATTAACGGCGTGTGACTTTTGTAAGACGTGTTAACGCGGCGTTAACCATATTTTCGCAGTTTCATAACCTCGGTTAACCACTTTCAACCTCTGGGGAGGCTGACTCCATGATCGTTATCACGTTCGCATCGCGTAAGGGCGGCTCCGGAAAGAGCACTCTTGCGGCCCATCTCGCCACCTGCGCCAGCAAGCCGTCGCGGCCCACTCTCGTCATCGATACCGATCCGCAAGGCTCGCTCTCGCTGTGGCACGAGCTTCGCGGCACCGGTGAGCCGGTGTTGAAGCGCAACCCGCGCTCCATCGAGGACACCCTCAAGGCCGCCAAGGAAGAAGGCTACGAATACGTGTTCATCGACACACCGCCCAGCAAGACCAGCGTGGTGACCGATGCCATTCGCGCCTCGACCCTCGTCCTCATCCCGGCCAGGGCTTCGCTGTTCGACCTCGCGGCCGTGCGCGAGACGATTGACGCCTGCCGGCAGGTGCGCCGTCCCTATGCGGTCGTCATCAACGCCGCTCCGGCCAAGCGCGAAGACGCCGAATCTCCCATCGTGACCGATGCCCGCGAAGGACTGCAGAGCCTGAAAGTGCCGGTGTGGAACGGCCAGATCACCAACCGCTCCTTCTATTCGCTGGCGCTGGCGCAAGGCCAAGGCGCCAAGGAGTTCGACGCCGAATCCCTCGCGGCCGAGGAGATCAACCAGCTGTTCGCAGCCCTCGACCGCTCGGCCAAGGCCGTGAAGGGTCTCATCTCGTCCAGCAGCGGCATGCACAAGCTTGCCGCCTGACGCGGCAGCGCATCAGCCTCCCTCGATGAACGGCCCGCTCTCGGCGGGCCGTTTGCTTTTTGGTCTCCAGGTTGAGATCGGCTAGACCTGAGAGACGCGGAGAGCGTGTCCCGAGCGGGGGAGCCGAACGATGTGGCCAGATCGCAAGATTCTTGATCTCTTCGGCATCGACATTCCGATCGTGCAAGCGCCGATGGCCAGTTCGGTGGATGCTGAGCTGGTGATCGCGGTGTCGGAGGCGGGTGGTCTCGGCTCGCTGCCCTGCGCCATGCTGACCCCGGAACAGGCGCGCGCCCAGCTCGGCATCATCCGCCAGCGCACGTCGCGGCCGATCAACGTCAACTTCTTCTGCCATCGCCCGCCGCGCGTTGACGCGGGGCGCGAAGAGGCCTGGCGGCAGCGGCTTGCCGCCTACTACGCCGAGCTCGGTGTCGACATCTCCAAGCCGCCGCCGAGCAGCGCCCGCGCTCCGTTCGACGCAGCCTTGTGCGACGTGGTCAGCGAGTTCGCGCCCGAGGTTGTGAGCTTTCACTTCGGCCTGCCGGAGAAGAGCTTGCTCGAACGGGTCAGGGCGTCGGGCGCCAAGATCATCGCGTCGGCCACGACGGTGGACGAGGCGCGCTGGCTCGAGCGCGAAGGCTGCGACGCCATCATCGCCCAAGGCTTCGAGGCTGGCGGCCACCGCGGCATATTCCTTCGCCCGGACAACGACATTGCCGGCCAGGTGGGCACCATGGCGCTGGTGCCCCAGGTGGTGGATGCCGTCAAAGTGCCGGTCATCGCCGCCGGCGGCATCGCCGACGCGCGTGGCATCGCGGCGGCGTTCGCCCTCGGCGCCTCCGCTGCGCAGATCGGCACCGCCTTCCTGCTGTGCCCAGAAGCCAAGGTCACGCCGGTCCACCGCGAGGCGCTGCGGCACGCCAAAGACAGCGAGACGGCGCTCACCAATGTCATGACCGGCCGGCCGGCGCGCGGCCTCGTCAATCGGCTGATTCGCGAGGTGGGCCCGATGTCCGACCTGGCACCGGATTTCCCCCTTGCGGCCGGCGCGCTGATGCCGCTGCGCGCCAAGGCGGAGTCCAAGGGCTCGGGAGAATTCTCGCCGCTGTGGTCGGGACAGGCCGTGGCTCTGGCGCGGGAGGCGCCGGCGGGCGAGCTGACGCGGCGGCTCGCCACCGAGGCCCTCGCGCGGATGCGCGCGGCCTGAAGCTCCTGCATGATCCCGAAAAGTGTGCGCGGTTTTCGGATGAGATCATGCACAAAACAAGAATCTGGAGCGCGCGTGCGATCGCTCTTGATCGGACCGCGCTCTAGGCCGCCGCGCGGCGGGCGGCGAGGCGCGGCATGATCTCGCCGACGAAAAGCTCGATGGAACGTCGCGACACCTCGTAGGGCAGGCTGCCGAAGGCGAAGCGGCAGAGCATGTAGGTGACGCCGGCCTCCTCAGCTTGCGCCGCGAGGGCGGCCCGCACGGTGTCGGGCGTGCCGGCCATCGCGAAGCCGGCGGCCGCGAAATCCTCGAAGCGCGCCGGCAGGTTGAGATTGGGTGGCTTGGTGCCGTGCTTGTCCCACAGCAGCAACAGCGCGTGCCGCCACTCAGCATAGCCGGCTGCCGCCCACTTCACCGCCTCCGCCTCGCTGTCGGCCACGACGACGTGGCGGGCCATGCCGAGGAACGGCATGGCCGACGCCTGCCCGCCCGCCTTGGCCCATTCGTCGCGGTAGCGGTCGACAATGACGCGGGCCCGCGCCGGCGGCGCGTTCATCACCACGTTGACGCGGTTCTCGGCCATCCACTTGGCGCTGTCGGGGCTCGAGGTGCCGCACCAGAGCGGTGGGTGCGGGCGCTGCACCGGCTCGAGCTCGATCGGCACCTCGTCGAAGCGGTAGAACTCGCCGTGATGGGTGAGGCTCTTCGTCGTCAGCGCCTTCAGCACGATGGCGGTGACCTCGCGATAAAGCGCCGGCGCGTTGGCCGGATCGACCCCGAAATAGGCGATCTCGTGCGGCGAAATACCCCGCCCGATGCCAAGCTCGAAGCGCCCGCCGCTCATCTGGTCGAGCATGCATATTTCCTCGATGAGCCGCAGGGGATGGTAGAGCGAGAGCGTATGCACGAGCGCGCCGAACCGGAGGCGCTTGGTGCGCTGCGCCACCGCCGCCAGGAAGACGGCGGGCGAGGGCGCCATGCCGAGCGGCGTCGCGTGGTGCTCGGCCAGGTGATAGGCGTGGAAGCCGGCGCGGTCGTAGGTCTCGATCAGCTTGAGGCGCTCCTCGTATTGCTGGGTCAGCGGCCGATCGGACTTGTCCATGTGGTCGAAGACGCCGAATGTCAGGGCCATCATGTCTGCTCGCAGTCGTCGAGGACGGGCCGGCATGACAGCAGATTTCCATGACTTCCACCATGGGCAGATGGCCTCGACGTCACCGCGCGTTGCCCGGGGCATCGAGCCGCCACAGATGCGCGCGCCAATGGAAGGCGATCAATAGCGTCGCGGCGACCCCCGTGCCGCAAAACATGAGGGCCGTGAGCGGATAGCCGAGGGACGTGACGAGGGCGCCGGCGCTCATGAGGCCGAACGGCCAGCCATAGACGACGAGCGTGCGGATGCCCATGACGCGGCCGCGGAAATGCGGCGCGGTGCTGCGCAGGAGCACCACCGCCATCGGCACGACGCAGAGGCTCTGCATGAAGCCGACGAGCACCAGCAGGATCATGCCGGCGGTGAAGTTCGTGGTCTGGGCGAACATCAGGATCAGACAATGCCACGCCAGGCAGAACAGGATCATGACGCGCGCCGGCCGGATGTACGAGCCCGTGGCGCTGAGCAGCAGCGACCCAAGCACCGCGCCGGTCGCGGTGCTCGCCACGAGAAAGCCGAGCTCCCTCTGGCCGCCACCAAAAACGTCCCTGGCGATATAGGGCATGAGGCCGCCGAGCATGGGGAAGGCGGTCACGTTGATGAGAAAAGCGAGGTACATGACGGCGAGGATGTGCGGCGTCGCCCAGACGTAACGCAGCGTGTCGGTGAACTCGCTCCAGGGTGAGGAGGCCGAGACGGAAGCGCTCTCGGTGGCGCGAGCGGGGGGCGGCGTGACGCCGAGCGTCAGCAGCAGGCTCACGAGGTAGAACGAGCAGATGGCGACATAGGCCGGCCCGATGCCGAGCGCCGCCAGCAGTCCGGCGCCGGCCAGCGCACCGGCCACACGGGCCGAGTTGGCGGTGGTACGCGAAATGCTCATGGCGCCGACGAGCTCGACGGGCGGAATCGTCTCGGCCACCAGGGCGCTGCGGATCGAGATGTCGGACGGCCGTACCAGCCCCATGACGCCGGCGATCATCAGCACGTAGACGGGCGTGATGGCTCCCGAGAAGGCCATCGCCATCATGAGCGCGGCGAACGCCGCGTAGGTGGCACGCATGAGGCAAAGAAGATTACGGGCGCCGATGCGGTCGGCCGCGACGCCGAACAACGGCGCCACCAACGTGCCGAGAAACTGCAGCGAGCCGAAGACGGTGAGCAGAAACACCGAGCCGGTCTCGACCAGCACGTACCAGCCGAGGATGATGGTTTCCATCTCGAAGGCCCAGGCGGTCGCGAGATCGGCGGGCCATTGGAAGCGGAAATTGCGAACCCGGAAGGCCGCCAGTGCGTTCAAGCGGTGGCGCCTTCGTCGAGGCCGCGCTTGCGCAGGAGCGGCGCGATGGTGGGCAGGCGGCCGCGGAACGCCTCGTAGGCCTCGCGCGGATCGCGCAGATTGCCGGCTGCATAGACGTAGTCGCGCAGCCGCTTGGCAGTCGCCGGGTCGAAAATGTCGCCAGTCTCGCGAAAGGCGTCGAAGGCGTCGGCGTCGAGAACCTCGGACCAAAGATAGCTGTAGTAGCCAGCCGCGTAGCCATCGCCCGAAAAGATGTGGGAGAAGTGCGGCACCCGGTGGCGGGCACTGATTTCGGCCGGCATGCCGATGCGGGCGAGCTCATCGCGCTCGAAGGCGGCTACGTCGACGGCGCCGCCATCCGCCAGCAGGTGCAGGTCGATATCGACAAGCGCCGAGGCGGTGTATTCCACCGTGGCGAAGCCCTGATTGAAGGTGCGTGTGGCAAGAACGCGATTGAGCAGCGTGTCCGGCATCGGCTCGCCGGTGCGATAGTGGCGGGCGAAGCGGCGCAGCACCTCGGGCTGTTCCAGCCAGTGCTCGTAGAGCTGCGAAGGCAGCTCGACGAAGTCGCCCGAAACGGCGGTGCCGGCGAGCAGCGGAAAGGTCACGTCCGACATGAGGCCATGCAGGGCATGGCCGAATTCGTGGAACAGCGTGCGCGCATCGTCGAAGCTGAGCAGCGCCGGCTCCGCAGATGCGCCGCGCGCGAAGTTCATGTTGTTGACGACGATGGGCCGCACGTTCCCGGTGAGATTCTCCTGGGCGCGAAAGACACTCATCCAGGCGCCGCTGCGCTTCGACGGCCGGGCGAAATAGTCGCCAAGAAAAAGCCCCACGTGCCGGCCTTCAGCGTCCGATACTTCCCAGGCTCGCGCGTCGGGATGATAGAGCGCCAGTCCGTCCACCGGACGGAAAGTCAGCCCGAAGAGGCGGCGCGCCGTGTCGAAGGCCGCCTCGATGACGGCATCGAGCTGCAGGTAGGGCTTCAGCTCCGCCTCGTCGAAATCGTGAACCGCCTTGCGCTGCTTCTCGGCGTAGTGGCGCCAGTCCCAAGGCGCCAAGTCGAAATTGCCGCCCTCCTTCCGCACCAAGGCCTGCAAGGCGTCGCGCTCGCGCTTCGCCCGCCGCCGGGCGGGTTCCCACACGTCGGTGAGCAGCTCTCTCACGGCGGCCGGCGTCTTGGCCATCGTGTCGTCGAGTTTGAAGTCGGCGAAGGTGTCGAAGCCGAGCAGCTTGGCCCGTTCCGCCCTGAGCGCGACGATCTCGGCGATGACGGCGCGGTTGTCGCTCTCACCGCCGTTCTCGCCGCGGCTGAGCCAGGCGCGGTAGGCCGCCTCGCGCAGGTCGCGCCGCGTCGAGAATTGCAGGAAGGGCTCGATGAGCGAGCGCGACAGGGTAATGACGTGCTTGCCGGCGAGGCCGCGCTCCTCGGCGGCCGCCTGGGCGGTGGCGCGCACGAAATCAGGCAGGCCCGCAAGGTCGGTCTCGCCGTCGAGCACCAGCGTATAAGCGCGCTCGTCGGCCAGCACGTTCTGCGCGAAGGCCGTGCCGAGGGTCGCGAGCCGCTCGAGCACCGCCGCCAGTCGCCGCTTCCCGGTCGCGCCGAGCTTGGCGCCGGTGCGCACGAAGGTGGTGTGATAGCGCTCGAGCACCCGCCGCTCCTCAGCCGACAGCGGCAGGCCCTCGCGCGCCTCGTGGAGCGCGCGGACGCGGGCGAACAGCTTCTCGTTCATGAAGATGGCGCTGCGATGCGCGGCAAGTCGTGGCGCCACCTCGCGCTCGACGGCTTGCAGCGCGTCGTTGGTGTGCGAGGACGCGAGATTAAAGAACGTCGCCGCGACGCGCTTCAGCGTCTGGCCGGTGCGCTCGAGGGCCGCGATGGTGTTGTCGAAGGTCGCGGCCGCCGGGCTCTCCGCGACGGCATCGACCTCGGCCCGGTGGGCGCTGAAGGCGGCATCGAAGGCGGGACCGAAGTGGGTCGGCGCGATGCTCGCGAAAGGCGCAAGCCCGAACGGCGCCGACCATCCCCCGAGCAGCGGATTGGGCGGTGCTGTCGTGGCCATGGGCTCAACCTTGTTTGTGGCGCGGCGGGGTGGGTGGGTTCAAGTGGAGCAGATTCAATGGCTTACGACGCGTGTTTGGGCGCACCGCAGCAAAGTTCCGGGCGGGGCATAACAGCATCGTCAGCGAGGGGCATCTGCCAGCCTCGCACAGCAAAGGGACTACCGCCATGAAGAAGATCACTGCTCTCGCCCTGGCCGCCGCCGCTTCGGTTGCGATCCTCGGCGCCGCCCCGGCTCAGGCCGGCGGCTATGGCTACGGCTACGGCTATGGCTACAACAACTACTACAACACCTACACCTACTCGTACCCGACCTACTCTTACGGCCACTCGTACTCGTACTATCCGAAGTACTACCGTAAGCGCTATTACAACTATTCCTACGGCTACTAAGCTGAAGGCGATAGTCTCTGCGCGGCCGCCCCAGCGGGCGGCCGCAATGAGTCTGAGCCATCGAAACGTTCCTTCTCGCCTCACCGCTCCCGGTCACGTCGGCGACACGATATGGATCGCCCGGCCGGCCACCATGTCCTTCGTCTTGGCTGAATAGGCCTTCATGTGCGGGGCCACCGCGTGCGCCTTGAGCGCCTCGGGGCTTTCCCACTTCTCGATCACCACAAAGGCGTCGTCGCCGAACATTTTCTGGTTGGCGCCGAACACATCCGTGTCGACGGCGGCGCCGTATTCGATGCAACCCGTCTCGGCGCGCACCGCCGGGACGTTGGCGCGAAACTCGCTGAGCAGCTTGTCGCGCTGGCCTGGCTTGGCGGTGATGACGGCGATGACGTGGATCATGGCTTCCTCCCGGTTGACGATCGAACGCGACACTAGTGTGCCGAATTTGAAGTTCGCTATATTGCCTGGATCAGCGACCTCGCGAACTTCAAATTCGAAAGCACACTAGAAACAATCTCTGCTAGTGTCGCTTTGATTCCAAAATTCGCTACGGGGCTTCCATCAAGATCATGCGAATTTTGGAATCGCGACACTAGCCATGTACAAGCCGAAGGCGAAAGAGGCGCGTCGCTCTCGTCCGGCATGCGGACAGCGCCGGGCGGGGCGCCGGCCTCGGGGAGTTGCGGCGCATGCGCAAGTCGAAGCTGGTTGCGAATTTTGCCGATGCCGTTGGCGACATCCCGGACGGCGCGACGATCGCCATCGGCGGCTTTTCGGCGGTCGGCACGCCCTTCAACCTGATCAAGGCGCTGCGCGAGCAAGGCGCCAAGGGCCTGACCTGCATCGTCAACGCGACGGGTGGCGGTGACGCGCGTGGCGTGCCCGACCCTGGCCTGCTGATCACCAACGGTCAGTTGACGAAAGTGATCTGCTCGTTCACGGCGGCGACGCGGGCCTCCGTCGTGCTGCCGCTGACCAAATATTATGAGGCCGGCCTCATCGAGGCCGAGCTTGTGCCGCAGGGCACCTTGGCGGAGCGCCTGCGGGCGGCGGGAGCCGGCATCCCGGCCTTCTACACGCCGGCCGCCGTCGGCACGGAACTCGCGGACGGGCGCGAGACGCGCCGCTTTAACGGCCGCGACTATCTTCTCGAATACGCGCTGCCGGTCGACTATGCGTTCGTGCGGGCGCATCGCGCCGATGCCTTCGGCAACCTGCAGTTCCGGCTGGCGCAGCGCAACTTCAATCCGCTCATGGCCATGGCCGCCAAGGTGACGATCGTCGAGGTGGAGGAGGAGGTCGTGCCGGTGGGCGGCATCGATCCCGATCACGTGCACACGTCCGGCATCTTCGTCCATCGGCTGGTGCAGTTGACGGCCGATGCCATCTGGCAGCCGCCGCCGCTCGAGGTGGCGCGATGAGCGAGAAGAGGGGATTGTCGCGCCAGCAAATGGCCGACCGCCTGGCGCGCGAGTTCCAGGACGGCTGGATCGTCAATCTCGGGGTCGGCATGCCGACGCTCTGCTCCAACACGGATCTCGGCGACACCGAAGTGATCTATCACGCGGAGAACGGCGTCGTCGGCTACGGGCCGCTGGCCGAGCCCGGCAAGGAAGACCGGCATCTCGTCAATGCCGGCGGCCAGAGTGTCACGCTGAGGCCGGGCGCAGCGATCGTGCATCACGCCGATGCCTTTGCGATGATCCGCAGCGGCCGCATCGACGTGACCGTGCTCGGCGCCTACGAGGCGGCCGCAAACGGCGACTTCGCCAACTGGAAGGTGAAGGGCGCCAAGGGCGGGGGCATTGGCGGCGCCATGGATCTGGCGGCCTGCGCCAAGCACGTGTTCGTCATCCTGGAGCACCGCACGCGCGCCGGCGCCCCGCGGCTGGTCGAGCGCTGCAGCATTCCCGAGACGGCGCGCGGCGTCGTCACGCTCGTGGTCACCGAGCTCGGCCTTTTCCGGCCCACCGGCGACGCCTTTCAGTTGCTCGAGATCGCGCCCGGTGTCAGCGTGGACGAGGTGCGGGCCGCTACCGGCTGCCCGCTCGCCGTGGCGCCCGACTTCAAGCCGATGGTGGTTGCCTAGCTCGCCTACGTGCGTCCCGTCTCGCCGAGGTGCTTCTTGAAGAACGCGATGGTGCGGCCCCAGGCGAGGTCGGCCGCCTCCTTGTTGTAGCGCGTCGCGGCGGTATCGTTGTTGAAGGCGTGATAGACGTTCGGGTAGAGGTACATCTCATAGGTCTTGCCCGCCTTCTTCAGCGCCTCTTCATAGATGGGAATGCCGCCGTTGATGGCCTCATCGTTCCCTGCATAGTGCAAAAGCAGCGGCGCCTTGATGTTGGGGACGCCATCGGCGGGCGGCTGGCGCCCGTAATAGGCGACGCCGGCATCGAGGGTCGGCTCCGCCACCGCAAGCGCGTTGACCTGTCCGCCGCCCCAGCAGAAGCCGACGGCCCCGACCTTGCCGATAGAATTGGGATGCGCCTTGAGCGCCGCGACTGTCGCGCGCGACGAGGCGACCACGTCGGGCGCCTTCAGGGTGCCGATCATATCGCGCGCCTTGTCCTGGTCGTCCGGCGTGCCGCCGATCGGGCTCAAATAGTCGACCGCGAGTGCCAGGAAGCCTTCCGTGCCGAGGCGTCGGGCGACGTCCTTGATGTGCGGATTGAGGCCGCGGTTCTCGTGGATGACGACGACGGCGGGACTGCGCGTGCCAGCCTTGGGTTTCACCAGATAGCCGCCGAGGCCCTGCACGCCGGGGATCGTAAAGGCTTCGGCGGCAATGCGCGCATCGCCCTCCGGCACCGTCTGGGCGAGGGCGTAATTGTTCTGCAGGAGCGGCAGAATAGCAGACGCCGCAGCAACGCCACCCGCCAGCGCGGCGAGGCGGTCGAGAAAGGCGCGCCGGCTCATGCGGCCGTGCGTGAAACTGTCGTAGAGCGCGATGATGCGGTGATCCATGGGAGCCTCCTTCGCCGAAGTTCTTAAGCGAGCGCTGTCGGTTTTAGACGTTTTGCACACGACTTGCGCCAGGGCCGCGATGCGTCCGGCGCGGCCCTGACCTGCTCGTCGCGGCCGCCCGGGCGGCCGATTGCCCAGAGCCGACAAGCGGTTCGTGGGCGCTTCACTGACGCGGCGGCGCGTTCTGCGGGCCGATTGTTGCAACTTTAACCAAATTTTCGGGGAAGCCCGGATGCCTCCAATTGTCGAAAAACCGATTAACCGATCGGAGGCGGCAGGCCCGCCATGGTCGTGGCTCGCTGGCGCGCCATGTGCGCCGGCTGTTCCGGGAGCACGCTCGATGGACGATGAAACCGCCCAACACGCCACGAGCGGCGAGCCGATCGGCACCATCACGTCGGTGTCGCGCTCGGGCGCCACGGTGCGGCTGCCGCAAGGACGAGGCGCCGTCTCGGACGCCACGCGGGCGACGGTCGGCAAGTATGTCGGCATCAGCACGGGCAAGTCGGTGCTCGTCGCGGTGATCGCCGAGGTTTCGCATCCGGCCGCGCGCGGCGGCGCGGCGGACGCCGATGCGATCGGCCAGCTCGATCTGCTCGGCGAGATCAGGAGTCGTCCGAGCGGCGAGATCCATTTCCATCGCGGGGTCACCGACTATCCGGCCATCGGCGATCCGGCGCGCGTGCTCTCGAGCGCCGAGCTGCGCGCCATGTTCAACCCGCCCAATCCCAACAGCATCGACATCGGGGAATTGCAGCAGGATCGCTCGGTCAAGGCCTATGTCGACGTGAATGCCATGCTGAGCAAGCACTTCGCGGTGCTCGGCTCCACCGGCGTCGGTAAATCGAGCGGCGTCGTCTGCCTGCTGCGCCAGGTGCTCGAAGCGCGGCAGGATCTGCGCGTCATCCTTATCGACCCGCACAACGAATACGGCCGCTCCTTCGAGGATCGGGCCCGCATCCTCAACCCCAAGAATCTCAAGCTGCCGTTCTGGCTCTTCAACCTCGAAGAAATCGTCGATGTGATCTTCCGGGCGCGCAAGGGTTCGGAGGAGGAGATCGGCATCCTGGCCGAGCTCATCCCCATCGCCAAGAACAACCTGGCGGCGAGCCGCGCCGCCAACGGCTTCACGACGCTGCGCAAGAACGCGCGCGGCACCGGCTACACGCCCGACACGCCCGTGCCCTATCGCATCGAGGATCTCATCGGCCTCATCAACGCCCGGATGGGCAAGCTCGAGAACCGCTCCTCGTGGATGCAGTACCACAACCTGATGACGCGCATCGAAACGGTGCGCAACGATCCGCGCTACGGCTTCATCTTCGACAACGCCAATGTCGGCGGCGACAGCATGCCGGACGTGCTGAGCGATATCTTCCGCCTGCCTACCAACGGCAAGCCGATGACGCTGATCCAGCTCGCCGGCTTCCCGTCCGAGGTGGTCGACAGCATCATCTCGGTGCTCGGCCGCATGGCTTTCGAGTTCGGCCTGTGGAGCGACGGCGCCGCCCCGATCCTCTTCGTGTGCGAGGAGGCCCACCGCTACGCGCCGGCCGACCGCTCCATTGGCTTCGGCCCGACCCGCAAGGCGCTGTCGCGCATCGCCAAGGAAGGCCGCAAGTACGGCGTCTTCCTGTCGTTGATCACGCAGCGCCCGGCGGAGCTCGATCAGACCATCATCTCCCAGTGCAGCACCATCTTCGCCATGCGGCTCGCGAACGACCGCGACCAGGCCATCGTCAAGGCCGCGGTCTCCGACGCCGGCTCGCGGCTGCTCGAATTCGTGTCGTCGCTCGGGACGCGCGAAGTCTTCGCCTTCGGGGAGGGCGTGGCGCTGCCGACGCGGCTGCATTTCATGGAACTGCCCCAGGAATTCATCCCCCGCGGCGAGGCACTGGGGGGCGGACCGCGGACCGCGGGCGCCGAGCTCAGCAAGGATTTCCTGGCCAATGTCGTGGACCGCTGGCGCGGCGCCAGCATGAGCAACGGGCCGAAACTCGACGATGGCTCGCGCCTCATGGAGCAACTGGCCGAGACGGTTGCACCGGAGCGACCCCCCACCCCGGCCGCCAGCATCCCGAAGCCCGGCGCGATGGCCAGCCTGGCGCCGCCGGTCGGCGCCATGCCGCGGCAATCGGCCCCGAGCTTCGCCTTGAGGGGGCGATAGCCCCTCCGTGGTGCCCCTAAGCTGCTGAATTTGCTGTCGTGTGCGGCAGCGCACATCGGGGCTGAACCAGAGCCATTAACCCCGGGTTAACCATACGAGGGAGGGTCTCTATGGCATCCAGTCACGCCGTTCATCGCATCCCGTTCGTCGCCCATCACCCGATGGCCTCGGCCTTCGCGCTGGGCGGCCTCGTCAGCCTCGTGTGGGTCGGGGTTGCCGGTGTCGTCGTCTGGAACAGCCTGTCGACCGGCGTGGCGAACGTCCTCGCGTCGATCCTCTGAGCCGCCCCTCAAGCCCCGGTCTCAAGCGGCGACGGGCGCGCGCTCGAGCGCGAAGGCTTCAGCCAGAAGCTCGTAGGACTTCCGCCGCGCCTGATGGTCGTGGATGGCCGTCGTGATCATCACCTCATCGGCTTGCGTCTCGTCCACGAAAGCCAAAATTTTTTCCTTCAGCATCGCCGGCGTCCCCACAAACAAGCGGCTGCCGCTTCGGCGGATCGTCTCCAGGTCGGCCGGGGAGTAGTCGTAACTGGCGGCTTCCTCGGGCGACGGGATCGGCCTGTACTCGCCGTGGGCGCGCCTCACCGAGTTCAGCCGGGCGCTGGACGCGAGCCGCTCCGCCTCCTCCTGCGTCTCGGCGCAGATGGCCGCGATGGCGAGGATCGCCTGAGGCACGGCGAGCCATATCGATGGCTTGAAGCGCTCGCGATAGGTGAGGAGGGCGATGCGCGCATCATAGGAGGCAAAGTGATGCGCGAACGCAAAGCCGAGGCCTGCGGCGGCCGAGAGCTGGGCGCTGTAGTCGCTCGATCCAAGCAGCCAGATGGGCGGCAAGGTGACGCCCGTCGGCATGGCCGCAATGGTGCGGAACGGATGGCGCTCCGGAAAACCGCCGGTCTCGAACAGCACGAGTTCCTGCAGCCGCTGCAGGAAATCGTCGTCGGTCTCTGGCTGCTGGTGGCGGCGCAGCGCGAAGGTTGTGACCGGATCGGTGCCGGGTGCGCGGCCGATGCCGAGGTCGATGCGTCCCGGGAACAGCGCCTCGAGCATTTTGAACCGCTCCGCCACCATGAGCGGAGCATGGTTGGGAAGCATCACGCCGCCGGAACCGACGCGCAGCCGCTTGGTCGTCGACGCCACCTGGCCGATCATGATCTCGGGTGCCGGGCTCGCCACCGAGGGCAGATTGTGATGCTCGGCCAGCCAGTAGCGCCGGTAGCCGAGCTCGTCGGCAAAGCGTGCCAGGTCGATCGTGTTGTGCAGGGACACGGCGGCCGGCACGCCGGACACCACGAACGACAGATCGAGCACGGAAAGCGGCACCATGCCGCTCGTCTAGCGGTTCCCGCCTGTGACGCCAAATCGTCGATGCTGCCCGCTGAAGCTCAGGGCCGCTGGCGCAGAATGATCGGACCCGATGGTCCCGTTGGATTGACGGTCGGCTGCGTGATGATGTCGGCCGAGACGCGCTGGCCGAGCTGGGCGCCGTCTTGAACGAGGCGGTGCAGTTCGAGCGTGCGGTCTGGCAGGGCCTCGCACGCGGCCGGTGGAGGCTGCGTCGCGAGCCGCGGCTGCAGGGGCTGCAGGCAGCGATCGAGGTTGCGGTTCGTCTGGCCGAGGCCGGCATTGAGGGCGAGGATATCGTTCGGCCGACGCGCGGCACCGCCGGTCTGGCGGCCGCGGCTCAGCGTCTCGGCCAACACGGCATCGACGCTCGCCTGCGCGACCCGCGTCACGGTGCCGATGGTTCCGTCCGGCGCCACCTGCACGGTGAATCCTGGCCGGCTCAGCACGGTCGAGCCCTTGGCGCTCGTCACCGTTATGACGCCGAAGCCGGACGTGACTTCCGAACCGAGGCGGCCATGGCGGACGCTGGCGACACCGCCGCGAATGCCGATGGTGGCCACCGGCGTGCGGATGCTGGCGCCTTCACCGTGGCTGATCTGGCCGCCGACGAAGCGCAGCACGCCCTTCGTCAGCGTGGCGGCCATGCGGCCGCCGCCCGGCCGATAGACGAAGTCGTCGATGACGAGGTCGCTGTTCGGTCCGATATTGATGGTCGTGCTGTCGACGAAAAGAATTGCAGCGAGCCGGAGCTGGTGGTGACGACCCGTTCGCGGTGGACCACATCGCTGCCGAGCTTCAGCGTGCGCTGCGTCCCGCCTGGCGGCTGGCCGGTCGAGGTGGGGTTGACGGCGGCGGCGCGGCCGACCGTCTCGGCCGCGGCCGGCAGCGCGAGGCAACTTGCGATCAGGGCACCAAAAAGGGTCTTTGCGACCTGCATAAGCGTGACGCTCCCGTGGCGACAACACGAATCAATGTCCGTAGCCAGCCTTTGTTTCCGCGCATGTGCGGCAGCGCACGCATGCCGGAAGCCTGGGCCACGCTTTTTTCCTCTTGCGGACGGACCGCACCTTTTTGGCCGCTGTGCGTTAACGATTCGCAACGTTTGCGATGGAGCGACCAATGCGGGTGGGTCTGCTGATATCCGGGCTAGCGTCGGGCACATGGCTGTCGGTGGGCGGTGCTTTGGCGGCCGACCCGATTGGCGTTTGGTCGACCGAAAAGGGCAAGGCGATGATCGAGATCGCCGATTGCGGTGATGCGCTGTGCGGCAGGATCGCCTGGCTGGCGCAGCCCAACGATCCGCAGACCGGGGAGCCGGCAACCGACAAGAACAATCGCGATGCCGCCAAGCGCCGGCAGCCGCTCGTGGGCGTCGAGATCGTCAAGGGCATGAAACCGTCCGATCAGCCTGGCCGCTGGAACGGCCGCGTCTACAATCCCGAGGACGGCGGCACCTACGATGCCCGCCTTATCATGAAGTCGGACGACACTCTCAGGCTCGAAGGCTGCATGCTGGTCATTTGCGCGGGCGAGACCTGGAAGCGCGCCGAGACAACCGGCTCGACCGCCAAGCAACGCCCTGCCGGCGGCAAGCCGGCCGCCAACGGCGACAAGCCGGCCGGTCGGTAAGCCTCGCCCTGGGCTCGCCAGCCTGGTTTTCGCTCCCATCGACTTGCCCTATGGATAGCGGCGGCGCTGCTCAGCACAAGGGCCCGCGATGCTGCCAGACATTCGCGACTATGACGGCCTCATGCGCGCCTTCCGCTGGCAGATTCCGGCGCGCTACAACATCGGCGTCGACGTGTGCGACCGGTGGGCCGCGGCCGAGCCCGGCCGCCCGGCGATCATCGAGGTGAACGCACGCTGGGAGAGCCGCGTCGTCAGCTATGGTGAGCTGCGCGATGCCTCGAACCGGCTCGCCAACGCGCTCGGCCGGCGCGGCATCCGGCGCGGCGACCGCGTCGCCATCCTGTTGCCGCAGTCGACGCACGTCGCCGCCGCCCACATCGCCATCTACAAGCTCGGCGCCGTGGCCTTGCCGGTCGCCGCCCTCTTCGGGGCCGACGCGCTGAGCTACCGTTTCACCAATGCCGGCGTGACCGCGCTCGTCACCAATGCGGCCGGCGTCGCCAAGCTGCGCAGCATCGCCGAGCCGCTGCCGCAGCTTGCGACGGTGCTTTCGGTCGACGGGCCCGACGGCGCCGTCCTCGGTCTCGACGCGGCGATGGCCGCCGAGAGCACGGCGTTCACGCCGCTCGACACGGCGGCGGACGACCCGGCCATCATGATCTACACGTCGGGCACCACCGGCCAGCCGAAGGGGGCGCTGCACGCGCACCGCGTGCTGCTCGGCCACATGCCGGGCGTCGAGCTGCCGCACGAATTCCCGCCACAGCCGGGCGACCGCTTCTGGACGCCCGCCGACTGGGCCTGGGCGGGCGGCCTCCTCGACGTGCTGCTGCCGTCGCTGCAACTCGGCATCCCGGTCGTCGCCAAGAAGATCGAGAAGTTCGACCCGGAAGAGGCCTTCGCGCTCATGGGGCGGCTCAAGGTGCGCAACACCTTCATTCCGCCGACGGCGCTGCGCCTGCTGCGCGTCGTGCCCAATCCCCGCGCCCGCTTCGACCTCGATCTGCGGACCATCGGGTCGGGCGGCGAATCCCTCGGCGAGGCGGCCTTCGTGTGGGGGCGCGAAGCGCTCGGCCTCACCATCAACGAGTTCTACGGCCAGACCGAATGCAACCTCGTGCTGGCGTCCTGCGCGGCGCTCGGCATCGTCAAGCCGGGCGCTATCGGCAGGCCGGTGCCGGGCCATAGGGTGGGGATCGTCCGGCAGGACGGCTCGCCTTGCGAACCCGGCGAGCTCGGCCAGATCGCGGTCAAGCGCTCGGATCCGGTGATGTTCCTTGAATACTGGGGACAGCCGGAGGCGACGCGCGCGAAGTTCATCGGCGATTGGATGACCACCGGCGATCAGGGCACGGTCGACACGGAAGGCTACGTGCGCTTCGTCGGACGCGACGACGACGTCATCACCTCGTCGGGCTATCGCATCGGCCCCGGCGAGATCGAGGATTGCCTGATCAAGCACCCGGCGGTGGCCCTTGCGGCGGTGATCGGCAAGCCCGATCCCATCCGCACCGAGATCGTCAAGGCCTTCATCGTGCCGCGCGATGGCGTCGAGCCGTCCGAACTGCGCTGGCGGCCGATATCCGCAACTTCGTGCGCTCGCGCCTCTCGGCGCACGAATATCCGCGCGAGATCGCCTTTCGCAGGGAGCTGCCGCTCACCACGACCGGCAAGGTGATCCGCCGCCAGCTGCGCGAGGAAGCCTAGCGCATGATCCCGAAAAGTGTGCGCGGTTTTCGGATAAGATCATGCACGAGACCATGAGCATGATCCCGAAAAGTGTGCGCGGTTTTCGGATAAGATCATGCGCAAATCAAAAACCGGAGCATGATCCGATTTCAGCGAAATCGGATCATGTTTAGGCGCGCTTCTCGCCGTAATAGTAGTTGGCGCGCCTGCCGAAGAGGAGGCTGCGCAAGGCGCGGCGCACGCTCTCGGAGCGGCGCAGCGGCTCGAGCGCGGTGCGGCCGAGGCGATAGGCCAGAACCT
This sequence comes from uncultured Alphaproteobacteria bacterium, assembly GCA_963812775.1. Classification (GTDB taxonomy): domain Bacteria; phylum Pseudomonadota; class Alphaproteobacteria; order Rhizobiales; family Beijerinckiaceae; genus CAWEWH01. The sequence continues at coordinate 213,804 of CAWEWH010000005.1, read as the reverse complement.
TCACGGCATCGAGCACTGGCCGTTCACCGGGGCGCGGCTGCGACAGGCCGAGACCGCGCAGCAGGCCGTTGGCGCGCAGCAACGAATTGAGCCGCTCGGCGCGCGGTGACTTCCAGGTGATGGCCATCGACACCGACACCTGATCGCCGGTGCGCACCCAATGCGGCCAGAGATGCGGCACGAAGACGCCGTCCCCCGGCTTCAGCGCGAACACCTGTGCCTTCGCCTCGAATTCGGGACGATAGGGCGTGTTGCGGTGCTTGGAGGGCGACATTTCGAGCTCCTCCTCGGGCACCAGCGACCGGTCGCCATTGTCGAAGACGTGGAAGAATTTCGGGCCGCGAATTTGGACGAAGAAGTTCTCCTCCGGATCGAAGTGGAACGGCGTCGTGGCATTGGCGGACGACACGAAGACGAAGCCCTGGATGTCGTGGAAGCCGGCGGCCGCCGCGTCTTGGTGGCCGAGGCCGCGGGCGACGCCGTCGAGCGCCTCCTTGAGCAGGGCACGATAGGCGGGCATCACCTCGACCAGCTTCAGCACCATCCAGGCGTTGCAGGTCTCGAGCCGCTGCAACACTTCGTCGGCCGGCATGTCGAGGGTGGGAATGTCCTCCGGCTTGACGCCGGGATCGAGGTCGCCGGCATTGTATTCGACGCGATCGCGCGGCAGGGCGCGGGCAAGCTCGATCAGCGCCGGCAGCGTGAACAGCCGGTGCTCGGCAAGGCGGTGGCGCGTCGCGAACGGCATTTTGGGAAAGCGCCCGGCGAGGTCCTCGCGGGCCGCGTCGATGAGATTGATCATGAAACCTTGCCTCCTCTCAGGCGGTGGTAGGCGGCCTTGGCCATGGCGCGGACGCCGCGGCGGGCCTCTTCGCGCGCCATGACAACGGCAGCGGCGCGCCATGGTGCCGGCCGCGACGAGACGACGAGATCGACGACGCTCATGCGGTCGCGCCACAAATGATCGATCATCGGGTGATCGGCGATGGCGCAGGAATCGGTGACGGCGATCGACTTGCGTTCGAGCTGGCGGCGCGTCAGCGCCAGCGTCAATTGCACGCCCGGCGAGTAGCGCGCATAGGCCTGGTCGTACGCCACCTTCCAGAAATAGGCGCGATCGCCGCTCTCGATGACGATGCCGGCCGCCACGGCTGTTGCGCCGATCCGCAGAATATCGACGCGGCAGCGGCCCTCGCGCGCCAGCTCACGCACCATGGTGCGAACGAAGGTCGCCGCGCCGGTATCCTGCACCAGCGCCGTGCCGCGGTCGCTCTTCCAGCCCGAAGCCTCGATGGCCAAGAATGTCTCGAGCGCCGCGCGCACGGCGCACGGCTCGCGATGCCGCTCGAAATGCACCTCGCCAAGATCGCCGAGCCGCCGCAACTGCCGCTTCAGCTCCTTGAGCTTCTTGGGCGCAAGCAGCAACTCGTGCGCGCCGCTGGGCAGAACGGCGCGCAGATGCGCCCCAAGGCGCCTGAGCGAAAGGCCGCGCCGTGTCGCCACCTTCTCGACGGCCTGGGCGAAGGCGCCGCACTCCGGCACCATGGTGAACAGGCTCGCGGCAAAGCGCGGCCCGCGCGCCCCGAGGAACGCCACATAGGCCTCGATGACGCGCTCGGGGCAGGAACGGTCGATGAGCGGAACGCCGAGCGCCGCGTAGGACGAGCGCCACGAGCGGACCGCATTGGGCAGGAAAGGGATGCGCGGCCACAGCACCGGGAAGAGGCCGGCAAGCGCCGAGGCCCCTTCGCGTTCCTCCCACACAAGAACCGCAACGGCGTTGCGCGCTTCCGAAATGTGGCGCGCCGCCGTCAGCGCGAAGGCCGGCTCGGCAAAGATGTTGCGCTCGAGGGCCCGTTCGGCGAGGCCAGCCCAGGCATCGCGGATGTCGTCGAGCTCGATGAGCGGCCGCACCTCGACCCGCAGCGGGTGGTTGCCGGACGGAACGGCGCGTGCCGGGCGCAGCCTGCGTGGCGCGGTCGCCACGCCGGCCGGCGCGAATGGCAGGGCATGCACGCTGGCATTGCGCGGGCCGAACAGGAGGGCGCCAAGCAGATCGGATTCGGACATCGTGCGCGTGTCGTTTCAGGGCGTGCCGCCGTCCCGTTATGGGACGGCTGTGGCCTTGCACGCTCTTTCGCGCGTAACCTTTCAAAAACCATTCCACCCCGCGCCGTTAACGAACGCCGGGGTCTCACCCGTCCTGCGGGGTTAACCGAGCAGGCCGCCGCGGCCGAGAGACAGGGGATTGGCGGCGAGCGCTGCCCCGTCCGGCGCGTCCGGCGCCGGCTCGCCCAGGAACGCGCGCCACAGGCGCGCCACGAACGGCTCGTCCAGGTCCTCGACGATGAACACCATGCGGGTGCGGCGATCGGTATCGGGCCAGGCGCCGAGGAGGCGCGGCGGGTGGAAGACGTGCTGCACGCCGTGGATCACCACCGGTCGCTCCGGCTCCTCGGCAATGGCGACGACGCCCTTGACGCGCAGCAGCTTTGGCCCGTGCGCGGCGCGCAAAAGCTCGATGAACTGGTCGAACGCGGCGCGCGGGATCGGCTTCTCCGAGGTCAGCGAAAAAGCGCGGATGCGCTCGCTGTGGCGGTTCACGTCGTGGCGGGCGCGATGGTCATGATGGTGATCATGATCGTGCGCCGCATGCGCGTCATCGAGCGTGTCGGCCATCAGCCAAGCGCGCACGTCGGGGCCTTTGGCGCCGGCCTCGAACAGGCCGAGATTCAAGACAAGGGAGGCATCGGCCTCGCCCTTGGCGGCGTCGAGGATTGGCGCGGCAGGGTTGAGCTCGCGCAACGCGCGGCGTGCCTCGTCGCCGCCGTCCAACGCAATGTCGGTCTTGGCCAGCACCAGGCGATCGGCGACGGCCGCCTGCCGCGTCGCCTCGCGATGGGCCGCGAGAGTGGCGGCGCCATTCACCGCGTCGACGACGGTGACGACGCCGGCAAGCGCGTAACGCATGACCAGATACGGGTGGTACATCACCGTGTGCAGCACCGGCGCGGGGTCGGCGAGGCCGGTGGTCTCGATGACGACGCGGCCAAACGGCGCCATGCGCTTGTTGTCGCCCCGGCGCAGCAGATCCTCGAGCGTGGCAATGAGGTCGCCGCGAATCGTGCAGCACAGGCAGCCGGAGGCGAGCAGCACGAGGCCGTCGTCGGCCGCCTCGACGAACAGGTGGTCGAGGCCGATCTCGCCGAACTCGTTGATCACCACGACGGTGCCGGCGAGCGCCGGATCGCCGAGCAGCCGGTTGAGCAGCGTCGTCTTGCCGGCGCCGAGAAAGCCGGTGAGGACGGTGAGCGGAATTTGCGGCGGTCGAGCCGCGGTCTCGAGCGACATGCGCACACCGCAATAAGTCGACGGGGCAGACGCTAACGCTAACGCTGCTGGACGCCGACTGCCGCCTGCGCCTTGGGTTTCACGACGAGGGCAGCGGATTTCGCCTTGGCCTTCGGCTTGGTGGCCGACTTGTCGCCGGCGCCGCTCTTGGGAGCGGCAGCCTTCGCCTTGCTGCCGTCAGGCTTGGCGGCGGCCGCTGCTTGGTTGCCCGCCGCCTTGGCGGTTTGCTGCTTGGCGTCGGCCTTGCCGGCCCTGGCGACAGCCGTGCGCTTGCGCTTGCCCTTGCGGCCCTTGCCGACCACGACGGCGTCGGCGACGGCGGTTGCTGCCGTTGCGCCGACGAAGACGTTGATCGGCACATAGGCGGCGCGCGGCGACAGGCCCTTGCCGTTGGCGCCGACCACCGTGCCAGCCGCCGGCGAGGCCTTGCCGAACAAGCTGAGCAACGGATTCTCCGAGAAGCTGCCGGCCTCGACGGGCGCCGGCATTTCCTCTTCGCTTTCGCCGCGATTGCGGTTCTTGCCGCAGATCTGGTCGCGCAGATCGATCGGGGCCGCTTTATCGGATGCCGGCAAGGCTTCCAGCGTGCCGGAACCGCCCCAACTGTCGCCGAAGCCGCGGTCGAACAGATTGGCCGCCTTGATGGTGCGTTCGGTGGCATTGGGGGAGCCCAGCACCACGACGACGATGCGCTTGCCGCCGCGCGTCGCGGTTGCCACGACGTTGAAGCCGCTGGAGCAAATGAAGCCGGTCTTCATGCCGTCGGTGCCGGGATAGCGGCCCATGAGGCCGTTGTGATTGCGCATCACGGCGCGCCCGAGCTTGATGGCATCGATGGAGAAGTAGCCCTGGTACTTCGGAAAGTCCTTGTAAAGCGCGCGCGCCAGGACCGCCATGTCGCGTGCCGAGGTGCGATTGCCCTCGTCGGGCAGGCCGTGCGGATTGACGAAACGGCTCTCGCGCATGCCGAGACGCTTGGCTTCGGCATTCATCATTTCGGAAAAACCCTCGACCGAGCCGCCGACGCCCTCGGCAAGCAGCACCGCCATGTCGTTGGCGGACTTCACCATGAGCATCTTCAGCGCGTTGTCGACGGTGACCTGCAGACCGGTCTTGACGCCGATCTTGGACGGCGGCTGCGCCAACGCCCGCTCGCTCACCGCAAAGGGTGTGTCGAGCGAGATCTTGCCGCTCTCGATGGCGCCGAACACGACATAGGCGGTCATCAGCTTGGTGATGGAGGCCGGAAACCAGGGCTCGGTGGCCTGTTGCGAATAGATCACCTTGCCGCTGTCCAGGTCCGCCACGATGGCCGGAGCGGCCATGGCGCCTGGTGCGGCAAGAAGGGCGAAGAGGATGGCAGTGCGGCTGAGCGGCTTCACGTTCATGCGGAGCTGGTTCAGTAAAAGTCCGGAATGATTTAAATGTGATTGCGGTGAAGTCACCGCGGTGCCCTTCCTAGCCTGAAGCCGGGCATTTGCCTAGGCGAACGGTGGCCTGTTACACAACCGCAAAGGCTGAGCTTGGCAGCGCAGCCGGACGGGGCCGCCTTGGACATCAGCCTCCTGTGGATACCGGTCACGATCGCCGCGGCTACGGCACAGACCGTCCGCAACGCCATGCAGCGGCACTTGACCGACGTGCTCGGCACCGTCGGCGCGACGCAGGTCCGCTTCCTCTACGGCTTCCCCTTCGCGCTGGTGTTCCTGGCCCTGGTGCTGACGCTTGGTGGCGAGACCCTGCCGCGCGCCGACGGCCGCTTCCTCATCTACGTGCTCGGCGGCGCGCTTGCGCAGATCGCGGCGACGGCGCTGATGCTGGCGGCGATGCGCGAGCAGTCGTTTGCCGTCGCCATCGCGTACATCAAGACCGAGCCGGTGCAGGTGGCGATTTTCGCGCTCGTCGTGCTCGGCGATCCGCTGACCTTGACCGGTGCGCTGGCCATCGTCATCGCCACCTGCGGCGTCGTTCTCACGTCATTGACGCCCGACACGCAGCTGCGCGCAGGCCGCAAGCCGGTGGCGCTCGGCATCGCGGCGGGCGCCTGCTTTGCGCTGGCGGCCGTCGGCTTCCGCGGCGCCATTCTGGCGTTGCCGCCAAGCTCGTTCCTGGTCAAGGCCACGACAACCTTGGCGTGGGCCCTCGGCATCCAGACGCTGATCCTCGCGGGCTATCTGGCGGCCTTCAACCGGGACGCTTTCGTGGCGAGCCTGCGCGCCTGGCGGCCGTCGCTGTTCGCCGGCTTCATGGGGGCGCTTGCCTCGCAGTTCTGGTTCACCGCCTTCTCGCTCACCGGGGCTGCCAATGTGCGCACCCTGGCGCTCGTCGAGGTGCTGTTCGCGCAGATCGTGTCACGGCGCATCTTCGCCCAGACGGTGTCGCGGCATGAGATCGCCGGCATGGTGCTCATCGTCCTCGGCGTCGGGCTGCTGCTCGCTGCCTGACGGCCGCGGAGCGTCTTGCCTATCCTTGCGTGCAGGCACACATTACAAGGCGCAGCAGCGGCCCATTCCAGGAGGCAGATCATGACCGTAGCGATCGTCGGCTGGGCGCACACGCCGTTCGGCAAGCATGATGCCGAGACCGTCGAGAGCCTGGTGGTGAAGGTGGCCAACGGTGCCCTCGACCATGCCGGCCTTGGGCCGAGCGACATCGACGAGATCGTGCTCGGGCATTTCAACGCTGGCTTCTCGCCGCAGGATTTCACCGCCTCCCTGGTGCTGCAGGCCGACGAAGGCTTCCGCTTCAAGCCGGCGACCCGCGTCGAGAACGCCTGCGCCACCGGCTCGGCGGCAATCCAGCAGGGCATCAAGACCATCGAGGCCAAACGCGCCAAGACGGTTCTCGTCGTCGGCGTCGAGCAGATGACGACGACGCCGGCCGCCGAGATCGGCAAGAACCTGTTGCGCGCCTCCTATCTCAAGGAGGAAAGCGACATCCAGGGCGGCTTTGCGGGCCTCTTCGGCAAGCTCGCCGGCGCCTATTTCCAGCGCCACGGCGACCAATCGGACGCCCTCGCCTTGATCGCCGCGAAGAACCACAAGAACGGCGTCGGCAATCCCTATGCGCAGATGCGCAAGGACCTCGGCTTCGCGTTCTGCCGCCAGGAGAGCGACAAGAACCCGTTCGTGGCCGGGCCGCTCAAGCGCACCGATTGCTCGCTGGTCTCGGATGGCGCGGCCGCCGTCGTGCTGGCCGATCTCGATGCGGCGCTGGCGATGCGCCGCGCCGTCGTGTTTCGCGGCATCGGCCACGCGCAGGACTTCCTGCCCATGTCGAGGCGCGACATCCTCAAGTTCGAGGGATGCGGCGAGGCCTGGCGCAGGGCGCTCGCGGCGGGCGGCGTCGAGCTTGCCGATCTGTCGTTCGTCGAGACGCACGATTGCTTCACCATCGCCGAACTCATCGAATACGAGGCCATGGGCCTCGTGCCCGAGGGTCAGGGGGCGCGCGCCATCAAGGAGGGCTGGACGCAAATGGACGGCAAGCTGCCGGTCAATCCCTCAGGCGGCCTCAAGGCCAAGGGCCACCCGATCGGCGCCACCGGCGTGTCGATGCACGCCATGACGGCCATGCAGCTCTGCGGCGAAGCCGGCGACATCCAGGTCAAGAACGCCAAGCTCGGCGGCATCTTCAACATGGGCGGGGCCGCCGTCGCCAATTATGTGAGCGTGCTGGAACGCCTCAGATAGCGCCAAGCGCATGATCCCGAAAAGTGTCAGCGGTTTTCGGACAAGATCATGCGCCAAGACAAAGACGCGTCCGCCTATGCAAGGTCGCGGTGCGATTCGACGACGCGCGCGACGATGCCATAGTCGATGGCCTCCTTGGCGCTCATCCAGAAGTCGCGGTCCATGTCGGCGTTGACCTTCTCGAAGGTCTGCCCGGTCTGCTTGGCGATGACGCGGGCGATGCGCTCGTGGGTGCGCAGGATCTCCTTCGCCTGGATGGCAATGTCGCTCGCCGGACCGCCCATGCCGCCGGCTGGCTGATGGATCATGAAGCGCGTGTTGGGCAGGCACACGCGCCGGGCCTTCTCGGCCGCCAGGAAGATGTGCGTGCCGGCGCTCGCCACCCAGCCGGTGCCGATGGTGGTCACCGGCGCATTGATGAAACGGATCACGTCGTGAATGGCATCGCCCAATTCCACATGCCCGCCGGGCGAGGAGATCAGCACGCGGATGGGCGCATTGGAGTCCTCGGCGAGCGCGATGAGCCGCTCGCAGGTGGCGCGGGCCATCGTGTGATTGACCTCGCCGAAGATGAGCACGAAGCGAGACTTGAACGACAGCTTTTCGGCAATGCCTTCGGGGCGCTCGATGCGCTCCGGCTTTTCCTCGTCCATGTGCTTTTCGCCCGCCATGCGAGCCTCCCTTTGCCGAATGGGCCTTGTCGCGTGCCAGGAAACGAATAAGTCCGCTTTGCGGTTTTCGCCACAGCAAAGATTTGGGACCGCCGATCCGATTTCTTCGAGGCCGGGTGGATCAAGCGCTAGGCTTCGCCGGGCGCGCGGGCGCGAATCGCCAGCGCATGCAGGCCGCGGCCAAAAGCCTCGCCGAGCGCCGTGTTGACGAGGCGATGGCGCTCCACGCGGCTCTTGCCCGCAAAGGACGCCGACACGATATCGACACGAAAGTGGGTTTCTCCTTGCTCGCGCCATCCGGCATGGCCGGCATGGAGGTGCGACTCGTCGGCAACGACGAGCGCGGTCGGGGCGAAAGCCTCGGTGAGCCTGCTGTTTATCAAGTCCTTCACGCTCATCGCCGATCATTCCATGCCGGTGCAGGAGGGCACTTGCCCCGCCGCCGCTAACCTTCGTAAGCTTAGTCGATGGATCTGAATTCGCCCCTCTTCGATCGAATCAGGATGCGCGCCCAGGAAGCGCCGCAGCCGGCCGACGTTCCGACCTGCAACCATCCGGGCTGCCGGGGTGCGGGATCGTACCGGGCGCCGAAGGGACGTGGACGGGAGGGCCAGTATTGGCGCTTCTGCCTCGATCATGTGCGTGCCTACAACCATTCATACAACTACTTTGCCGGCATGACCGACGAAGCGGTGGCGCAATACCAAAAGGCGGACGTCGTCGGCCATCGGCCGACATGGACCATGGGCGTCAACGCCGCCGCCAGGGGCCGGGCAGACGGCAGCGACGGTCAAGCGTCGCCGGTCAACGATCCGTTCAGCCTCTTCGGCCAGGGCTTTGCGCACGCCAAGCCCAAGGAAGCGCCGAAACCGCGCGTCAGCCCGACGGCCCTCAAGGCGCTGGAGACGCTGGGTCTCGACGAGGGCGTCGACGCGGCCACCATCAAGGCGCGCTACAAGACGCTGGTGAAACAGTTTCATCCCGACGCAAATGGCGGCGACCGCTCCTACGAGATGCGCCTCCAGGAGATCATCCGCGCCTATAACACGTTGAAATCCATCGGCTTGTGCTGAAGGGACAAAGCGGGGCCGCGCGGTGCGGCGGGCGGGCGTGGAAATTGCGTCCCGCCCTGCCGATCTGTAAGGGGAGGGTGGTTTGCCGAACGCGGCGCCGACGGGCGCCCGCGACTGTGAGGAACGATGCAAGCGACGAGCGAAACGGTTCCGCCCCTGCCGGACATGAAGGTGTCGGTGCGCCAGGTCTTCGGCATCGACAGCGACATCGAGGTCCCGGCCTATGCGGAAGCTGAGAGCCATGTGCCGGATGTCGATCCGGACTACCTGTTCGATCGCGACACGACGCTTGCCATCCTCGCCGGCTTCGCCCGCAACCGCCGCGTGCTCATCACCGGCTACCACGGCACCGGCAAGTCGACGCATATCGAGCAGGTGGCGGCGCGGCTGAACTGGCCGTGCGTGCGCATCAACCTCGACAGCCACATCTCGCGCATCGACCTCGTCGGCAAGGACGCCATCGTCCTCAAGGACGGCAAGCAGGTGACGGAGTTCCGCGACGGCATGCTGCCGTGGGCGCTGCAGAACAATATCGCGCTCGTCTTCGACGAGTACGATGCCGGCCGGCCCGACGTCATGTTCGTCATCCAGCGCGTGCTGGAAGTTTCCGGCCGCCTGACGCTGCTCGACCAGAAGCGGGTCATCAGGCCGCACCCGGCCTTCCGGCTGTTCGCCACCGCCAATACGGTCGGCCTCGGCGACACGTCGGGCCTCTATCATGGCACGCAGCAGATCAACCAGGGCCAGATGGATCGCTGGTCGATCGTCGCCACCCTCAACTATCTGCCGCACGACAAGGAGGTCGATATCGTGCTGGCCAAGGCCAAGCACTATCGCGACACCGAGGAGGGCCGCGACACGGTGAACCGCATGGTGCGCGTCGCCGACCTGACGCGCAACGCCTTCATCAACGGCGACCTGTCGACGGTCATGAGCCCGCGCACGGTCATCACCTGGGCCGAGAACGCCGAGATCTTCCGCGACCTCGGCTTCGCGTTCCGGCTGACGTTCCTCAACAAGTGCGACGAGCTCGAGCGGCCGCTGGTGGCCGAGTTCTATCAGCGCTGCTTCGGCAAGGAGCTGCCGGAGAGCGCCGTCAACGTCGCACTCAGTTAGGTGTCGTGAGCTAAATGTCGTCGTTGGGAGACTCATCTCGCGGCAAGGGGAAGGGCGCGCCGTCCGGCCCTTCCAACCGCAAGCCGCCGAGCCCCAAGGATGCGCCGACCGAGCCGCTGAAGCGCTCGATCGCCGGCTGCATGCGGGCCATCGCCCGGAAGCCGGACCTCGACGTGGCCTTCGCGGCCGAGCGCCCGTCGCTGACCGGCGAGCGGGCGCGCCTGCCGGAGCCGCCGCGCCGCTTGACCGAAAGCGACGTAGCCATCCTGCGCGGCCACGCCAACTCCATGGCGCTCAGGATCGCCTGCCACGATGCCGCCATCCATCGGCGCCTGGCCCCGGACGCGCAAGCGGCGCGCGCCGTCTTCGACGCCGTCGAGCAGGCGCGCGTCGAAGCCATCGGCGCCCGGCGCATGAAAGGCACGGCCGCCAATCTCGCGGCCATGCTGGAAGACCGCTTCCATCGCGGCAATTATCACGAGATCACCGACCGGGCCGACGCGCCGCTCGAAGACGCGGTGGCCATGATGGTGCGCGAGCGCCTCACCGGGCTCGAGCCGCCGCCGGCCAGCCGCAAGATCGTCGACCTGTGGCGCGACTTCATCGAGGAGCGCGCCGGCCACGATCTCGATCGACTGACGCGCTCCATCGACAATCAGCGCGGCTTTGCCCGCAGCGTGCGCGAGCTGCTCGTGCGCCTCGACATGGATGACGAGTCCCGCTTCAACCAGGACGAGTCGGACGAGAACGAGGACCAGAACGACGAGGGCCAGGACCCCAACGAGGGCGGCGGCGAGGAGCAGTCGGCCTCCGACAAAGGCGAGGTCGAGGCGTCCGAGGACTCGAGCGACGATCGCGAGGAAGGCGCCACCGAGGCCGCCGATGCGCCAGCCGGGGAGTTCTCCGACGAATCCGACATGACCGACGCCGACGATGCGGCGGAAATGTCGCGGCCGCCGCAGTCGCGCGCCAACGAGCCGCGCGGCCCCGACTACAAGGCCTTCATCGCCAAGTTCGACGAGGAAGTGGCGGCCGAGGAACTGTGCGATCCCGAGGAGCTGGCGCGGCTGCGCGCCTATCTCGACAAGCAGCTGGCGCATCTGCAGGGGGTCGTGGCGCGGCTCGCCAACCGGCTGCAGCGGCGGCTGTTGGCGCAGCAGAACCGCGCCTGGGAGTTCGATCTCGAGGAAGGCATGCTTGATCCGGCGCGCCTGTCGCGCGTCATCATCGATCCGTATCAGCCGCTGTCCTTCAAGCGCGAGAAGGACATGAACTTCCGCGACACCGTCGTGTCGCTGCTCCTCGACAATTCAGGCTCGATGCGCGGGCGGCCGATCACGGTTGCGGCGACCTGCGCCGACATCTTGGCCCGCACGCTCGAGCGCTGCGGCGTCAAGGTCGAGATCCTGGGCTTCACGACCCGTGCTTGGAAAGGCGGCCAGTCGCGGGAGCTGTGGCTGCAGTCCGGAAAGCCGCCCAATCCGGGGCGGCTCAACGACCTCAGGCACATCGTCTACAAGTCGGCCGATGCGCCATGGCGACGGGCGCGCAAGAATCTCGGCCTGATGATGCGCGAAGGGCTGCTCAAGGAGAATATCGACGGCGAGGCCCTGGATTGGGCCCATAAGCGGCTTCTCGGTCGCGCCGAGCAGCGGCGCATCCTCATGGTGATTTCCGACGGCGCGCCGGTCGACAATTCCACCCTGTCGGTCAATCCGGGCAACTACCTGGAACGGCACCTGCGGCATATCATCGACGACATCGAGAGCCGCTCGCCGGTGGAACTGATCGCCATCGGCATCGGTCACGACGTGACCCGCTACTACCGCCGCGCCGTCACCATCGTGGACGCCGAAGAGCTCGGCGGCGCCATGACCGAGAAGCTGGCCGAGCTGTTCGACGAGGACGCGCCAACCATGGCGCCCTCGCCGCAGCGCATGGCGGCGGGCCGGCGTTAAATCTCAGAACGCAGAAATTTCAGAACGCAGAAAGGTGCCGGCTCCCGGGCTCGCCGTCAGCCCGCGGCGGCGCGCTTCTTGGCGATCTCGCGCTTCAGCGCGCGGGCGCCGGGCGACAGATCCTCGACCGAGGCTTTGACCAGAAAGGCGTCGAGGCCGCCGCGGCGCTCCAGCGTGCGCAAGGCGGCAGCAGCGACACGCATGCGCACCGAACGCTTCAATTCGTCCGACTGAAGCGTGACATTGCACAGGTTCGGCAGGAATTTGCGCTTGGTCTTGCGGTTCGAATGGCTGACTTTGTGGCCGCTCTGGACGGCCTTTCCGGTCAGCTCGCAGCGGCGGCTCATGGTCCTGATCCAATCGGCCGCGAACCAATGAGCGGGCGGCCCGGCGGGCCGAGAGGTTCGCGAGCTATGTCCCTTGAAGTCGCGGGTGTATAGGAGAGCAGACGCGCCGTCGTCAAGAAAGATTGCAAAGGCCGGGAAAACTTGCCCTGTTGGAGGGGTGGTCACGATAATGACCAATTCGCGGCCGACACCGGACAGGACTGGCGAGGATTTCCCCGTGAGCCGAACCCCATTTCGCCGCCGCTCGTCTGCGTGGCTGCCGGCTGTTGCCCTGTCGATCGGCCTTGCGCCCGGCTTGGCTGAGGCCGGCGCGCTGACTGCTGAGTACGACATCTGGCTCGCTGGCCTGCCGATCGGCACCGCCAGCGTCGCCGCCAGGATCGACGCCGAGCAATATCGGGTCGACCTCAAGGCCCGCCTCACCGGCCTTGCGGGCGCGTTGACCGGTGGCCAGGGCGGCGCGGTGGCGGCCGGCATGCTGTCCGGACAGCGGCCTGTGCCGTCGAGCTTCTCGGCCATCGCGTCGAGCTCGGAGCTGACACGCACGCTGCGTATGGCCCTGTCGTCAGGCAACATCCGGACGATCGAGATCAATCCGCCGCTCGAGGACTGGATCAGGCCCGACCGCATCCCGGTGGCCGAGGCGCACAAGCGCGGCGTCATCGATCCCTTGAGCGCGCTCGTGGTGCCGGCCGTGGCGCGTGACGGCGAGGCTTCGGTCTGCAGCCGCAGCCTGCCCATTTTCGACGGAGCGACGCGCTTCAACATCCTGTTGTCGTATGCGGGCAGCAAGACGGTCGCCAAAGAGGGCGCCTACACCGGCCGCGTTGCCGTCTGCGGCATTCGCTACGTGCCCATCGCCGGTCATCGGCCCATGCGCTCGGTGACGCGCTTCATGCAGGACAACCGAGACATGGAAGTGTGGATGGCCCCGGTGTCGGGAACCAACGTCTACATGCCATATCGCATTTCGGTCCGGACGCTGGTCGGCACCACGGTGGTGGAAGCCTCGCGCTTCAGGATGGAGAGCGCCGCCGAGGGCATCCCGGCGGAACGCGCCGCGAAGGCCGGCAACTGAGCGGGGCGGCTGTTTCGTTTGGGGACGAACCCGTTCACGCGCACCTCGAAGTCGCGGCGCGGCGTCAGCACGGCGATCCGCAAAGATGGCTTCGTTGCTACCAGGGCTAGGGGCTCGGTTGAAGCCGTCACACACGTGAAGCGATTCGTCCGCCTTTCGTTCGTGTTGTGGTTTCAATCCTGATGAAGGCGGCTTGAACCAATGCGCCTCGCGCAACGAAGCGTTCACCAACGATGGTCGCGCGGCGCTGACCGCGCCTTAACGCGGCGGCGATCACGCGTGTCAAAGTCACAGCGGTCTGGTGGCAACTCCACGCGCGAGCCCCCACATGTCGTGGCGAACATGATGTTGCACGATTTCGTCAGCGATTCGGGCGCGATTTGTTCGTCGGGCGTTCCAGCGCTTAAATCCCCGCCTCGCGCCCGTTTCGATGTGATACACCCTCGCTCTCTCCCTCGTGACGCGGCGACGCCGCGACGATCGACGCAATGGCTTTGAGATCTCTGCCCGCTTCCATCCGCGCCCGCGGCGTCACCGCCATCCTGGGCCCGACCAACACCGGCAAGACGCATCTGGCGATCGAGCGCCTGATTGCCCACGAGAGCGGCGTCATCGGCCTGCCGCTGCGTCTGTTGGCGCGCGAGGTCTATCAGCGCGTGGTCGAGCGCGTCGGCGCCGACGCCGTGGCGCTGGTCACCGGCGAGGAGAAGATCAAGCCGCGCGAGCCGCGCTACTGGGTTGCGACGGTCGAGGCGATGCCGCGCGATCTGGACGTAGCCTTCTGTGCCGTCGATGAGATTCAAATCGCCGCCGACCTCGACCGGGGCCATGTCTTCACCGATCGGTTGCTCAACCAGCGCGGGCGTGAAGAAACGCTGATCATCGGCGCCGCCACCATGCGGCCCCTGGTTGAGAGCCTGCTGCCCGGCGCCAACATGGTGACGCGGCCCAGGTTGTCGAAACTGTCGTTTTCTGGCGAGAAGAAGATGAGCCGCCTGCCGCCGCGCTCGGCCATCGTCGCCTTCTCGGCCGAGGAGGTCTACGCCATCGCCGAGCTCATCCGCCGCCAGAAGGGCGGCGCGGCGGTGGTGCTCGGCGCCTTGTCGCCACGCACCCGCAACGCCCAGGTGGCGCTCTATCAGTCCGGCGACGTAGACTATCTCGTGGCCACCGACGCCATCGGCATGGGCCTCAACCTCGACCTCGACCATGTCGCCTTCGCGTCGGACCGCAAGTTCGACGGCTTCGGCTTCCGCCGGCTGACGCCGGCCGAGTTTGGCCAGATTGCCGGCCGGGCGGGTCGCCACATGCGCGATGGAACCTTCGGCACGACCGGCCGCTGCCTGCCGTTCGAGCCGGAGCTCGTGCAGGCGCTGGAGGACCATGTCTTCGATCCGGTGCGCCAGGCGCAGTGGCGCAATCCCGACCTCGACTTCTCCTCGCTCGCGGGGCTCGCCGACAGCCTGTCGCGGTCGCCGAGCGAGCCCGGTCTGACGCGGGCGCCGATCGCCGAGGATGTGGCGGCCCTCGAGGTGGCGGCGCGCGACCCCGACACGCGCGGGCTCACGCACCGCGAGAAGGATGTCGAGCGGCTGTGGGAAGTCTGCCAGGTGCCCGACTATCGCAAAGTGTCGTCGGCCGCGCATGCCGAGCTCGTCACGACGCTCTATGGCGCGCTGATGCGCAACGGCGTCCTGCCGGACGACTGGTTCGCGCAGCAGCTGGCGTTCGTCGATCGCGTCGACGGCGACATCGACACGCTCTCGGCGCGCATCGCCCAGGTGCGGACCTGGACCTTCGTGGCCAACCGCCCCGATTGGCTGGCCGATCCCGAGCATTGGCAGGACCTGACGCGCCAGATCGAGGACAGGCTGTCGGATGCGCTGCATGAGCGCCTCGCCAGCCGCTTCGTCGACCGGCGCACCAGCGTCCTGATGCGGCGCTTGCGAGAGAACGCGACGCTCGAGGCCGAGACCAATGCGTCAGGCGACGTGTTCGTCGAGGGACAGCATGTCGGGCGTCTCGCCGGCTTCAAGTTCACGCCCGATCCGCAAGCCGACGGTCCCGAGGCCAAGGCGCTGCGCGCCGCCGCCCAGAAGGCGCTGGCCAGCGAGATCGAGACGCGGGCCGGGCGGCTCGCAGCGGCGGCCGACGAGGCCTTCGTGCTCGCCAGCGACGGCAGCGTGCGGTGGATGGGCGAGGTGGTGGCCAAGCTGGTTGCCGGCGACAAGCTGTTGCAGCCGCGCCTGCGCGTCATCGCCGACGAGCAACTGACCGGCGCGGCGCACGAGCGGGTCGAGCAGCGCCTCGAGCTGTGGCTGCGCGCCTATGTGACCAAGCTGCTCGGTCCGCTGATCGCGCTCGAGCAGGCTGCTGATCTCGACGGCATGGCGCGGGGCATCGGCTTCCAGATCGCCGAGGCGCTCGGCGTGCTCGAGCGCTCCAAGGTTGCGCAGGACGTGAAGGGCCTCGACCAGGATGGCCGCGCTTCGCTGCGCAAGCACGGTGTGCGCTTCGGCGCCTACCACATCTACCTGCCGCAGCTCCTCAAGCCGGCGCCGCGCGCGCTTGCCGTGCAGCTCTTCGGGTTGAAGCAGAACGGCCCCGACGACAGAGGCGCCGACGCCCTGCCGCATCTCGGAAGCTCCGGCCGCACCTCCATTGCGGCCGACCCCAAGCTGGACAAGGCGCTCTATCGTGCCGCCGGCTTCCGTATCTGCGGCACGCGGGCGGTGCGCGTCGACATCCTGGAACGCCTCGCCGATCTCATCCGTCCCGCCGTGGCCTATCGGCCGGGCGTCACCCCCGGTGCGCCGCCGTCCGGCGCCGCGGACGGGCCGGGCTTCACCGTGACGGTCGCCATGACGTCGCTTGCCGGTTGCTCCGGTGAGGATTTTGCCTCGATCCTGCGGGCGCTGGGCTACGTGGTCGATCGGCGCGCCGGGCCGCCGATCACGGTTCCGCTCTTGTCGGCGCCGGCGGCAGTGCCGGACGCTGCGGCACTTGCCGCGACCCGCCTGGCGCCGGCCGGCGACGGCGCCGCCGCGGCGGTGTTGACCGAGGAGGTGGTCACGGCCCAACCAGCGAGCGCCGACGCGGCGCCGGTCGAAGATGCGGCCCCCGATCCGCAGCCGGTCGTCGAGCCGCCGTCCGATGCGGCCGAGCAGACTGCGCCATCCGATGAGGCGGCGGTGGCCGCCCCGGACCATGGCGCAGCGTCGCTATCGCCCGAAGCCCAGGCGGAAAAGGCCGCGGAAGCAGCAGCGCCGGCCGAGCCAGTCATCATCGAGGTGTGGCGCCCGCAACGCCATGGCCAAGGCCGGCCGCCGCGCGAGCGGCGCGCCGCGCGCGGCCGACGCCCTGCCGCGCCCGCCGAGCCGCAGTCGGCCGAAGCCGCGCCCGAGGCGGCGGTGGGCGATCAGCGCAAGCCGCGCGGCGGCTTCGGCAAGCGGCGCCACGGACGCGGCGGCGGCGATCGGCAGGACGGCGCGCCACCCCCCCAGGAGCGGCAGCAGCAAGAGCGGCCACAGCGTCAAGAGCGCCGTGATTTCCGCGAGCGGCACGAGCGCCGCGGCAATTTCCAGGGCAAGCCGAAGCGCGAGCGCCCCGTCGAGAAGCAGCCCGATCCGAACTCACCATTCGCGAAACTGCTCGTCCTGAAACAGCAGCTCGAGGCGCGCGACAACAAGGGCGAGCGCCAGTGAGCGAGGCCGGGTTCGGCCGGGCTGGGCGGTGACAGGCGAAAGCCTCGAGCGGCAGCGGCTGGACAAGTGGCTTTGGCATGCGCGCATGACGCGCACCAGGACCCTGGCCGCCAAGCTCGTGGCGGCGGGCTTCGTGAGGGTCAACGGGCAGCGGGTCAGCGATCCGGCCCGCATGGTGCGCAGCGGCGATGTGCTGACGCTGGCCCTCAAGCACACGACGCGGGTCATCAAGGTGGTCGGCTTCGACGCGCGCCGCGGTCCCGCGACCGCCGCCCAGGCGCTCTATGTCGACGCGGCCTCCGACGGCAAGGCCGCGCCGCCCTAGTGTGGCGATTCCGAAGTTCGCTGCCTATCGATGGAGGCCAAGGAAGACGCCAAGGAAGACGCCAAGGAAGACGTGGCAAATTGCGGAATCATAGCCACATTAGAAAAGATTGATTCTAGTATGCTTTTTGAATTTGAAGGTCGCTCGGTTCATGATCCAAGCGCTGTGGCGAACTTCAATTTCGGCACACTAGACCAATGCGCCGCGTTCGCGACCATGCGTCGCTTGCGCCCCTGCGCAAGAGCCGCTAGCGCATGATCCAGATTTTCCGGCCAGATCATGCGCTGGACGTGCGGTAGGATTGTGTGAGGCGGGCTATGACGTACATCGTCAATGAAAACTGCATCAAGTGCAAATTCATGGACTGCGTCGAAGTCTGTCCCGTCGACTGCTTCTACGAAGGCGAGAATATGCTCGTCATTCATCCCGACGAGTGCATCGATTGCGGCGTCTGCGAACCGGAATGCCCGGTGGATGCCATCAAGCCGGATACCGAGCCCGGCCTCGAGCAATGGCTGAAGCTCAACGCCGACTACGCCAAGGTCTGGCCGAACATTACCCATAAGAAAGACGCGCCCGCCGACGCCAAGGATTGGGAGGGTAAACCGGACAAGTTCGCCCAACATTTCTCTGCGAATCCGGGCGAGGGTGATTAAGCCATTCTGCTCAATGACTTAGGATTGGCCCTAGGGGCGATTTCCTAAAATGCGACGCTCCATGCCTTTGATTTTTGTAGTTTTTTGTGGTAGTGTATTTTCCTACAGTCGATGTAACCGACGCAGTTCGGCGGTTTCGCGAGAAAAGCGGCAAAAACCAAAGAAAATGCGTCCGAGAGGCATGGAATTCGAGAGTTCCATGGCCAGCAACAGCGTCGGGTTACCGGCACCTCGACTGATCGGAACTTAAGCGGGCCGCAAGGTCCGAAAGATGATACTTGCGCCCGTCGGACGGAATGTTTGGCGGATAGGAAGAACTGTCCCACGAGGACTTGAGCATTGGTCCCGCCGGGACCCAAACAGGAGACGATCCGAATATGACGGCTGCCAAGAAGACCTCACAGCGGCAGGGTTTCAAGACTGGGGAAGCTATCGTCTATCCGGCTCACGGCGTTGGCTACATCAAGGCCATCGAGGAGCAGGAAGTGGCGGGCTTCAAGCTTGAGCTTTTCGTCATCTCGTTCGACAAGGACAAGATGATCCTCCGGGTGCCGACCGCCAAGGCGGCCAGCGTCGGAATGCGCAAGCTCGCGGCTGGCGAGATCGTCGCCAAGGCGCTGCACACATTGACTGGCCGCGCCCGGATCAAGCGCACCATGTGGTCGCGCCGGGCCCAGGAATACGAGGCGAAGATCAACTCGGGCGACCTCGTCGCCATCGCCGAGGTGGTCCGCGACCTCTATCGCTCGGAGGCGCAGCCGGAACAATCCTACAGCGAGCGGCAGCTCTACGAGGCGGCGCTCGATCGCGTCGTGCGTGAGATCTCGGCCGTCAACCGCGTCACCGAGACCGAAGCCCAGAAGCTCATCGACGAGAGCCTGGCTAAGTCGCCGCGTCGCACTCCGAAGGCCGAGCCGGCCGCGGAAGGCGAGGACGTCCAGGAAGAGGCCGCCTGACTGGTCATCGCCTAACCGGCGTCTTCCGGAGAAATCGTCTCCAATGAAGTCATGGAAAGCCCGGCGGAAACGCCGGGCTTTTTGTTTCGTACGACGCTCTATTCGTGCGTCGTTCTATTCGACGACGATCTTGTAGCGTTGGCCTGGCCGCAGCGGCGCGCCGCGCTCCAGCCCGTTGAGCACCAGAAAACGGTCGAGCCCCTGGTCGGACGCCATGCGGGCGGCCAGCCTTTCGGCGGTGTCGCCGTCGCGCGCAGTGACCAGGGCAACACGCCACGGCTTCACGATCCTGATCTCGTCGCGGCTCAGCCGGCGGATGCTGCCGAGCGTCTCGCGAAAGGCGCGCTCGCTCTCGGGGCTCGTCGAGCGGGTGGCGTAGAGCAGCCGATAGACGGTGCCCGCGGAGCGGACGGCGCCAAGCCGGAACGTCCATTCCTTGCCCTTGGCGGTGGCGGTCGCGGCCGGTAGGCCGTTTATCGTTGTCGACTGGATGCTGCCGTTCTCGAGGCCCTCGATCCAGCCCGACGCGAAGAAGCTCTCGAGGGTCTGGTCGGACGAAAGCTCGACGCCGTCGAAACGCAACGCCTGCGCGCCGCCCGCCGCGATGCCGAGGACGGCCTGGTAGGTGTTCTCCAACGCAAAACCCTCGGGCGCCGCGAACGCGATGGCGAGGCCCGGATGGATGAAGCGGCGGCCCCGCACATAGCCTTCATTGGGATCCTCCCCGAAGGTCATGCCGTCGATGGCCGTGAGATAGCGGTCGCGGTCAGCGTCGCGGCCGGTCACGTCAAGCGAGCGGGCGACGGACGCCGCCTGCGACAGCCGCTCCGGCGTGGTCGGATGCGACGACAGGAAGTCGGCATCCTGCCGGCCGTTGCTGGCCTTGTCGTTGCGCAGATCGGAATTGCGCCCGAGCGAGGCGAGGAAGCGCGACGCACCCTTGGGGTCGAAGCCGGCCTTGGCGATGGTCTTGATGCCGATGCGGTCGGCCTCCAGCTCCTGGGCCCGCGAGAAGCCGGCCAGCGACAGCCGCGACTCGTTGCGCACCATCTGGCCGGCCTTCGGGTCGTTGAGGACTTCGGCCACGACGCGGCTCACCAGGATGGAGCGCTGCTCGAGCTCGGCGCGGGCTTGCGCGTGGTTCGCCGTCACGTGGCCGATCTCATGCGCGAGGACGGCGGCAATTTCCGACGTGTCGTTGGCGAGCGCCAGAAGGCCGCGGGTGACGTAGAGGTTGCTGTCCGACAGCGCGAAGGCGTTGACGGTCGGCGAATTGAGGACGGTGATCTTGTAGGCACGGCCCGGCTGGTCGCTGGAGCGCACGACCCGAGACAGGACGTCCGCATATCAGGCCTTCGACGGCGGGCGACTGATATTCGCCCCCGAAGGCGGCAATGAGGCGGCTGTGCTCGCGGCTCGCGGCGCGTTCGACGCCGGTGACGCGCGGAGCGCTGGGTGGCAGCGGCGCGTTGACAGGCAGCTGCACGCGTTGGTCGCTGACGCAGCCACCGGCCACGAGCACCAAGCCCGCGGCAGCAAGGCGCCACGCCGGCCTGCGCCTCAATTCCCGATGTCGCGCCGCCCCCATGCTAGCGCTCCCCATCCACCAGCTCGATCTGGGCCGGCGTCAGCACCTCGATCAGCGGCCCGTCGCGGTTTTCCACCGTGCCTCGCACCCTGACACGCCGATTGTTCAGAGTCTTGGCCGTGAGGCCGCGGCCGCCCATCTGCGACCACACTTTGTGGGGGATAGAGACCGTCGTGTCCTCCGACCAGCGCTTGCCGAAATTGAGATAGGTCCGCTCGCGGCGCTCTCCAACGCTGAGCACCCGGCCTTCAAATATGGCGAAGTCGCCCGCCAGGGCGAGCAGCCCGGCGGTATCGGCGGCGTCCTTCGGCGCGTAGCGCGCGTCCGCCCACAGGCCGGCGCCAGCGCGGCGCGCAGCCGTCTCGGACGCGAGCAGCGCCCTGACGCAATCGAGGCTTTCTACACTAGCCATCGGTTCAGGTTTCACCCGTGCCAGCCCTGCACGGACAAGAATTATGCCGAGAGAGCCCTCTTCGGTGCTGCCTTCAGCTCTCCTTATCGAAGGAAAAATTTGGGCAACAATGCGGCCCCAGCGGTCACGATTTGTGTCGACCGCCTGCACGCGAACCGCCTCGCCCAAAATTGCGGCAAGGCGTGCTCTCGCCGCATCAGCGAACGCGTCGGGAACGTTCAGGAATGCAAGCCTTGCTGTCTGTCCGTCCGCCAACGCGATATCGCCGTCCTGCGAGACCGAGACGATTTTCGTTTCGGCAACCTCCGGCACGGAGCAGGCTTCGGCGCCGGCTTCTCCGCGCATTGCCGCAAGGCAGAGGGCGCCGGCCAAGCTGACCGCGCCCAAGCTACGAAGGGGCTTGCGAAAAACCATGCTGTCTCCGTCCGGCGCTGCAAAATGCCGGCCCGCATGATACATCGGCGACGGCCGGTTCCGTAGCTCAGCTGGACAGAGCAGCGGTTTCCTAAACCGAAGGTCGGAGGTTCGAGTCCTCCCGGGACCGCCAAGTCATTGAGTGTCCTGCCGGTCGCTTGGCGCCTCGTCGTCATCGCCTGGACACGCAAACGTGCCTATGACCGATTTCCACAGAGCGGAGGCGGGTGATGACCGAACATAGCGAACGCCGGTGCGCCGCCGACATGGAGCGTGATGGCGAGATCGGTCGCAACGCTAGCGCCAATTCGACGCTCGGCGACGTGATTGCCACGCGCTTCAACCGGCGTGAGGTGCTCGGCGGGGCGCTTGCTGCCACCGCCATCGCGGCCGCCCTCGGGCCATACGCCTTGGCGGCCGCAAAGGCCTCGTCCTTCGCGTTCGAGGAAATCGAGGCGGGCGTCGACACGACCCATCATGTGCCGGCGGGATATGACGCACAGCTCCTGCTGCGTTGGGGCGACGCACTGTTCCCCGACGCGGCGGCCTTCGACCCGCAGGCACAGAGCCCCGAGACGCAATTGCGGCAGTTCGGCTACAACTGCGACTATCTCGGCTTCCTTCCGATCAACGGCGCGAGCGACCACGGTCTGTTGGTCGTCAACCATGAATATACCAACGCGCAATTGATGTTCGCCGGCGTCACCTGGCCCGATGCCAGGGATACGAGCTTCGGCAAGATCACAAAGGAGTGGGTCGGCATCGAGATGGCCGCGCATGGCGGCAGCGTCGTGGAAATCCGCCGCGAGGCGGGCGCGTGGCGCGTGGTGCAGGATTCAAAGTTCAACCGGCGCATCACCGCCGAGACGCCGATGACGATCACCGGGCCGGCGGCCGGCGATGCGCGCATGCGAACCGCCGCCGATCCGTCGGGCCGCCATGTGCGCGGCATGATCAACAATTGCGCCGGCGGCGTCACCCCGTGGGGCACGTGGCTCACCTGCGAAGAGAACTTCAACTTCTATTTTCTGGGCAAGCTCCCCGAAGGGCACGGCGAAAGCGCCAATCACGCACGCTATGGCCTGCCGCGCCCGTTCTATGGCTGGGGCAAGTTTGAGGACCGCTTCGATCTCGGCAAGGAGCCGAACGAGCCGAACCGGTTTGGCTGGGTCGTCGAGATCGATCCCTTCGATCCCGGCTTCGTACCGAGGAAGCGCACGGCGCTCGGCCGCACGAAGCACGAGGGCGCGGCCGGCATCCTCGCCCGCGACGGCCACTACGTCGTCTATCTCGGCGACGACGAACGCTTCGACTACATCTACAAGTTCGTCAGCGCCGGTAGGCTCGATGCGCAGAACCGGGCCACCAACCTCGACCTGCTCGACAGCGGCATGCTGTATGTGGCGAAGTTCGACGCCGACGGCAGCGGCGTTTGGCTGCCGCTCATCCATGGCCAGGGGCCCCTCACCGCGGCGAATGGCTTCCGGAGCCAGGCTGACGTGCTGATCGAGACGCGGCGCGCCGCCGATCTCCTCGGCGGCACCAAGATGGATCGCCCCGAGGACATCGATGCCAACCCCAAGACCGACCGCGTCTACGTCATGCTGACCAACAACACGCGCCGCAGCCCCGCCCAGGTCGACCCCGCCAATCCGCGTCCCAACAACGCCTTCGGACACATCATCGAGCTTTTGCCCGATGGCCGCGATCACGCGGCGAGCGGCTTCAAGTGGGAGATCCTCGTCAAGTGCGGCGATCCGTCGGTCGCTGCCGTTGGCGCCACCTTCTCGTCGGAGACGAGCAAGAACGGCTGGTTTGGCATGCCGGACAATTGCGCCATCGATGGGCAAGGCCGCTTGTGGATCGCCACCGACGGCAACAGCGCGGAAACGACCGGCCGCAATGACGGCTTGTGGGCGCTGGAAACCGAGGGTGCGTTGCGCGGAACGTCGAAGCATTTCCTGCGCGCCCCGGTCGGGGCGGAACTCTGCGGGCCCTTCTTCACGCCCGACGATGAGACGCTGTTCGTCGCCATCCAGCATCCGGCACAGGGAGCCGGCTCGAGCTTCGACAACCCCTCGACGCGCTGGCCCGACTTCAAGGATGGCATGCCGCCGCGGCCCGCGGTCTTGGCTGTCACCAAGCGCGGCGGCGGCAAGATTGGCTGACGGCGCCCCGCGCCCTGGCGGTTGGCGACTATGCCGGCTTGGCGCTGGCTGGTAGAATCTCACGGGAAATGGCTGAGGTCAGCGGCACGGTGTCAATTTTGGACGCAGCTTTACGGGGCGGCGCGCTCGCGCTTCTGTTGTTTCTCGCCGCGCTGCTGCTGCGCGACGCACGGCGCGTTCCGGCCGGGCTCACCGGTAGCGCCTATGCTCTCGGCGTTGGTGCCTATGTGATGGTGTCGGCGCCGCATTTGGGAGCTGTGCAGGCCGGCTGGCTCGTGCCCCTGAAGATTGTCGCGTCCGGCAACCCGATCCTGCTCTGGCTCTTGGCGGCGACGCTGTTCGACGACGCCTTCAGGTTACGCTGGTATCATGCCGCAGCCTGGGTCGGCTTGGCGGCGCTATGCCTGGTGTCCGCCGTGTCGGGCCAGCCAGCACTCCAGGTCGCGTCGAGCCTGCTGGCATTGGCGGCAACGGGGCTTGCGGCGTGGCACGCATTGGCCGGCCGGCAGGACGATCTCGTCGAGGGCCGCCGCCGTTTGCGTACCGTGCTCGTCCTCGCCGCCGCGCTGCATGCCGGGGTGACGATCGTGTCGGGATTGATTGTCGGCGCGGTGCCGGCAAACGCCGTCCTTGCGGCATTCAATATCGTCGGCTTGCTGGCGGTGACGTTTGCCTTCGCGTTCGCGCTCCTGTCAGTCACCCCCGATGGCGCGCTGATGACGCTTGCTGCGAACGAGCCGCTTCGCGCCGCAGGGACGGTCCGCGCAACCCGGAGGCATGTTGAAACCGACGGCGATGCCGATGCCGAGCAGCTCGCCGCTCTCGATCGTCTCATGCGGAACGAGCGGATCTATCGTCGTGAGGGCCTCAGCATCGCCAGTCTCGCGGGCATGCTTCACTTGCCCGAGTATCGGCTGCGCCGGCTCATCAACCGGCGCCTCGGCTATCGAAATTTCAATGCGTTCCTCAACGATCACCGGCTTGCCGACGTGATGGCGGCGCTCGCCGACCCGACCCAGGCCGAGGTGCCGATCCTGACCATCGCCCTCGATGCGGGGTTTCAATCCCTCGGCCCCTTCAATCGCGCCTTCAAGGAGCGGACCGGCATCACGCCGACGGAGTTCCGCCGGCGGGAAATGGGCGGATCTCGCGCCCTCGCGGCAGAATGAGCGTGGTCGCTTGCCGATTTCTGAAATCGGCTAGCCTTTTCGCGCCGGCACGCCGGTAAGGCGGGCATTCGGCGAGAGTGGGTGGTGCTCCCGTCCGCATGGTGGAGAGCGGCCGTTCGGCCGCCCGCCTGGACGGAGCCCCAAATGCACAGTTCTTCCGATCTTGCCGCAAACCTCTTTCATCAGTGGACGATCAACCTCGCGCTCGATCTCGGCCGCTACGTGATTGCGGCTGGCGGGCTGGCTTTGATCCTGAAGCTATTCTGGCGGGCAGGCCTGTGGCGTCGCAAGATCCAACGCCGGTCGGCGACAAGGAAGGACGTGCGCCGTGAGATATTCACGTCGCTCCGCACCGCGCTGGTGTTTTCGCTGGTGGGCGTCGTCATCTATGTGGGCGCCGTCACCGGCGTCTACACGATCTACCTGAATTTCCAGACGGCAGGGGTCGGCTATCTTGCCTTGAGCGTCGCGGCCGTCATCGTCGCGCACGACGCTTATTTCTATTGGACGCACCGCCTGATGCACCATCCCCGCCTCTATCGATGGTTCCATCGCACCCATCACCGCTCCGTCACGCCGACGCCGTTTGCCGCCTACGCGTTCGATGTGCCCGAAGCGCTGGTCATGGCGCTGTTCACTCCAATCTGGCTCCTGATCGTTCCCATGCACGGGCTCGGATTGTTCCTGTTCCTGGCATTCATGATCGTCCGCAACGTCATGGGCCATGCCGGTGTCGAGCTGATGCCGCGCGGTCTTGCCGACAGCCGCTGGTTCGGCTGGATCAACAGCACGACGCATCACGATCTTCATCACGCGACCTTCAACTACAATTACGGGCTCTATTTCACCTGGTGGGATCGCCTCATGGGCACCGAGCACCCGGCCTATCGCGAGCGACTGCGCGGTGCGGCGATTGCTCGAGACAGCGTCTCGGCCTCTGCCGACGGCGAGCCCGCCGATGCCTGAGGCGGGCATCAACGTCCGCGCTCCGTCAGGTCGGTCTCCGCCGCCCCCACAGCCACGCCGCAACGGCGCCGAGCCAGATGCCGAGGCAGGCGCCGGCGGCGTTGATCACAACGTCGGTCAGATAGGCGTGGCGTCCCGGCACGACGAGCTGCAGCGCCTCGATGCCGGCCGCGGCGGCGATTGCCGCGAGCGACAGCAACAGCCAGCGGTGCGGAAAGCCGAAGCCGAACGGCAAGCCCAAGACCGCGAAAGCGACGAAGTGCTCGATGCTGTGCGGAATGCCGGTATAGGGGCGGAAGCGCCCCGGACCGATGCTGAGGAAGAGGCCGGCAACCAGCAGGACGAGCGCCACGATCTGCGCCGATTTCTTCAGCGACACGCCTTGCCTCGCGCGCTCGGGCGAACGTCCATTGGGTCCGCATAGCACGGTGAAGCCCAGGCTGCCGACGGCAAAAATGCGCGCGCACGCAAGGCTGTTGATAATAGTCAATGCTGCGTGGGTCACCTCGCATTAAGAGATGGCTCGACGACGCGATGACGCGAGCATCGCCGCCACGAAAAGTAATCGAGGCCCGCCATGAGCATCCTGGCTTATTCTGTGCCGTTCCTTCTGGCAGTCGGCCTGGCGAGCCTCTCGATGTGCTTCCTGGCGCTGCGCAGCGGCCGCCACAGCGATGTTTGCGAGGTGAGGGTGCCGGCCCGCGTCCCGCGCAAGAGCTAGAGCGGAGCGACAGAACCGGTCGAGATCGAATTCCAGTTGACGTGGGGCGCCGGGGGGCGCTGAGCGTATGGCCGGCCGCGGGACACCGCGGCCGGCCATGCCTTTTTGGCGAATTTCGGAATCGCCACGCTAGTCGAGCCGCCAGATGCCGCGGGCGTCGCAGCCGGCAAGCGCCTCCTTGACGCTGGTTGTGCCGATGCGCAGTTCAGGCGCGATCTCCGCGAGCGGTGTGAGCACGAAGGCGCGCTGCAGCATCAAGGGATGCGGCAGCACGAGCTCGGGCGTGTCGACGACCACGCCGTCATAGTCGAGAAGATCGATGTCGATGAGCCGCGGCCCCCATTTCTGCTGCCGGCGGCGGCCAAGCTGCGTCTCGACGGCGGCGCACGTTCGCAGCAAACCGATGGGCGGCAGCTCGGTCTCCAGCGCCGCGCAGGCATTGACGAAGAAGTCCTGATCGAAATTGCCCCAAGGCGGCGTGCTGTAGTCGGCCGAGCGGCGCAGGACGCGCACGCCCGGCGCCTCCCGCAGCGCCGTCAGTGCGGCGGCAATCATGGCGCGCTTGTCGCCGAGATTGCTGCCGAGACAGATATGGGCAATGGCCATGGCGGGTCACGTTCGGCGGCGCCGGACTTCGACGCTGACGCCGTCGATGATGGCGCGCACCGGCGCGCCGGGCTTCTCCACCGTGACGGCGACTTCCTCCACGAGGGGCGAGGCGCCCAGCACCTCGAGCGCAATGGCCTCGGCCAATGCCTCGATCAGCTTGTAGCGGCTTTGGGTGGCGACGCGGGCGACGATGTCGGCCAGCGCGGCGTAGGAGACCGTGCGCCTGAGATCGTCATGCCGGCTCGCGCCCTTAAGATCGAGAAGGCATTCGAGCGACACATAGAAGCGCTGGCCGAGCCGTTCCTCCTCGGCAAAGACGCCGTGGTGGGCGAACACCGCAATGCGTTGCAGGACGATGCGATCGCTCAAGGACGGCTCCGGACGGCTGGCTTCGGCAAGCTTGTTGCAAGCTTATTGCAGGTGTCGGCACCTTGGTCGAGGCGGCTCGACGCTGGCGCCGGGGCGCGCTACTCATGCGCTCGACATTCTCCTGCCCACGGAACCGTGCAACGTGAACGCCAAGCCAGACGAGGTGCTGTCAGCCGAGATGGTGGCCAAGCGGCTCAAGGCCGAGCTGCCGCATTGGCAGGTCAAGGACGGTCACGTCTGCCGCGTTTTCCGCACCGGCGGCTGGAAAGGCACGCTGATGGTGGTCAACACGGTTGGGCATTTGGCCGAGGCGGCCTGGCACCACCCGGACCTCCTCGTGTCGTATGCGTCCGTCGAGGTGCGGCTCATGACCCACTCGGCCAAGGGCATCACCGAGAAGGACCTCGCCCTGGCGCGCAAGATCGAGGACGTGGTGCAGTGGCAGCCCGGCAAGGAAGCCGGCAGCCTCGAAGGCACGCCGCAGGAGCCGCGCTTCCAATATGTCGTTTACGACTGAGGGGCGGTGCCGATGACGGCCAATCGCGATCTCGAGGGCATCCTCGTCATCTCGGTCGAGCAGGCGGTGGCGGCCCCCTACGCGGCGAGCCGGCTCGCCGATTCCGGCGCCAGGGTCATCAAGGTCGAGCGGCCGGAGGGGGACTTCGCCCGCAACTACGACCAGTATGTGCGTGGCGAGAGCGGCTACTTCCTGTGGCTGAACCGCGGCAAGGAATCGGTCTGCCTCGATCTCAAGGAGGCAGACGACCGGGCGCTCCTCGCCAACATGCTGGCGCGCGCCGACGTGTTCATCCAGAACCTTGCGCCGGGCGTCATCGACCGCCTCGGCTTCGCGCCCGCGGCGCTGCGCAAGGCAAACCCGCGGCTCATCACCTGCTCGATCTCCGGCTACGGCGACGAAGGGCCGTACCGGGACCTCAAGGCCTACGACCTCCTTGTGCAGGCCGAGAGCGGGCTTGCCTCGATCACCGGCAACGCGGCCGGCATGGCGCGGGTCGGCATCTCGGTCTGCGACATTGCGGCCGGCAATGCCGCCCAGCAGGGCATCGTGCAGGCGCTCTATGCCCGCGAGCGCACCGGCAAGGGCCGGCACGTGGCGGTGTCGCTCTACCACGTGCTGAGCGACTGGATGAACGTGCCGTATCTGCAATACGTCTATGGCGGCTACGAGCCGGCCCGCATGGGACTGCATCATCCGACCATCGCGCCCTATGGCGACTATGCCTGCGGCGACGGCAGGCGCGTGCTGTTCTCGATCCAGAACGAGCCGGAATGGCAGCGGCTGTGCAAGGAGGTGCTGCGCCGTCCGGAGGTGGCCACCGACACGCGTTTCGCCACCGTGGCGCAGCGGGTCGGCAACCGCGCCGCGCTCGACGCGGTCATCGCGGAGGTATTCGGCGCCGCGCCCCGCGACGAGATCGTGGCGCGGCTGGAGGCGGCGCGCATCGCCTATGGGCGCATCAGCACGCTCGAGGATCTGAAGAACCACCCGCAGAACCGCTACGTGAGCGTGGGCACGCCGGCCGGCGAGGTGCGCATGCTGGCGCCCGGCGCCATCTTCGACGGCGTCACGCCGTCGCTTGGACCGGTGCCGATGGCGGGCGAGCATTCGGCCGCCATCCGGGCCGAGTTTGCTGCGAGCCCGGGAAAAGCCTCGGCGGCGCGCTGACGCTTTGGGCGCTACAGCATGCCGAGCTTGCGCGGCAGCCAGAGCGATATTTCCGGGATGTAGGTGACGATCACCAGGAACACCAGCATGGTGAGCAGCCATGGCCAGACCGCGATGGTGAGCTCGGTAATGCCCATCTTGGTAATGCCGGACGCGACGTAGAGATTGAGCCCGACCGGGGGGTGGCACATGCCGACCTCCATGTTGACCACAATCATGATGCCGAAATGCACCGGATCGATGCCGAGCTTGGTGGCGATCGGGAAGAGGATCGGCGCGGTGATCAGGACGATGGAGGACGGCTCCATGACGTTGCCGGCGAGCAGCAGCAGCAAGTTGACCACAAGCAGGAAGCCGACCCAGCCGAGCCCGGAATTGATGATCCAGCTGGTGAGCACCTGCGGGATCTGCTCGCTGGTCATCAGGAACGAGAACAGCACCGCGTTGGTGATGATGTAGAGAATCATGGCGCTCATATTGGCCGAGGCGAGCAACGCCTTCGGCACATCGGCGAGCGACAAGTCGCGGTAGACGAACACCGCGATCACGAAGGCATAGACGGCGCTCATGGCCGCCGCTTCCGTCGGCGTGAACTTGCCCGTGTAGATGCCGCCCATGACGATGACGATGAGCAGCAGGCCCCAGATGCTCTCCCAGTAGCTGTTCCAGACCTTGAGCGCCTCGTGCTTGAGAAAGTCCATTCGCACGCGTCGGGGGAAGATGATCGAGCAGGCCACCAGCCAGAGCGAGTTGGCGAGCACGAGGAGGCCGCCATGCTCGCGCACCGACTGGCCGAACGGATAGAGGACGAGGCTCGCGACGAGCAACGGCAGGACGGTGACCGCGACGCTGACGAGAAGGCCCAGCACGGCCGACAGTGTCGCCGCGAGGCTGCTGCGGCCGTCCTCGGGCATGATGCGCGGATAATCGTTCTTCCAGGCGCGATACCACGTGGTGGCGCCCAGCATCGTGGCGAGCATGATGCCGGGCACCACGCCGGCGATGAACAGCTGGCCGATCGAAGCGGACGACACGCGCTGGCCGTCCGGCCCGAGCACGACGGAGCCGGTGGTCGCAACCGAATAGATCACCATGACAATCGACGGCGGAATGAGGATGCCAAGCGCGCCTGACGTGGTGATGACGCCGGCCCCGAAGCGCTTGGGAAAGCCCTGCTGCACCATCGCCGGCAAAATGATCGAGCCGATGGCCACGACGGTGGCCGGGCTCGAGCCGGACACGGCCGCAAACAGCGCGCAGGCCAGCACGCCCGCGAGGCCAAGGCCGCCATACCAGTGGCCGATCATGGAGGTGGCGAAGTTGATCATGCGGCGGGCGACGCCGCCATGCGTGAGGAAGTTCCCGGCCAGGATGAAGAACGGGATCGCCATGATCTCGAAGTTCTCGATGCCGGTGAACAGCTTCAGCCCGACCGCCTCGATCGGCACTTGTGTCATCGTGAACAGGAAGATCAGCACGGTCAGGCCGAGCGCGATGGAGATCGGCATGCCGGTCAGCATCAGGGCGATCAACAGGCCGAAGATGATGGCCGCGGTCATCGCGTCACGCCCCCGGCCTTGGCGGCGTCCTCGACGCCTTCGACGTGCGTCTCGTCGTGATGCGGCAGCTCGCCGCTCTGCGCATATCTCCAGGCCACCTGAAGGAAGCGGAAGCACATGAGATAGGAGCCGAGCGGTATGGCGAGATAGACGACCCAGCTCGGCAGCTCCAGATCGGGAGACGTCTGGTCGGTGCCGTAGAGACCATAGACGAACCGCGCCCCCATGGTGCCGATGACGCCGGTGAACAGCGCGCCGGCCAAGAGCCCGAACAGGATGGTGCCCCTGCGGACCGGCCCTGCGAGACGATTGACCAGGACGTCGACGCCGACATGGATGCCGGTGCGAACGCCGTAGGCGGCGCCGAACTTGGCCATCCACACGAACATGTAGATGCAGAGCTCCTGCGCCCATGACAGGTGGATCTGGTGCATCAGCGGATAGAGCGCGGGAACGCCGGACGCATAGCGATGCGCGACCGCGACGAAGATCAGCGTGGTCGCCGCACCCATGAGGGTGGCAATGAGGATCTCTTCGAGCCGGTCGAGGATGCGCAGCAGCATGTCAACCTCGCCCTGCGCCGAGGAAACGCGACAGGAACGCTGTCGACCGAAATGTCAGGGCCGCCCCCAGAATGCCGAAGCCCCCGCGCCGGGCGCGAGGGCTTGCGGCATCTTCTTGCTACTGTGTTGCCGAGCGTGTTTCCTTCTGGAACTCTTCCAGAATATCCTTGCCGACACGCGACTGCATCTCCGAGTAAACCGGCTCCAGCGCTTTGCGCCACGCCGCCTTCTGGTCGGCGGTGAGCTCGATGAGGGTGATCTTGCCGGACTTCTTCATCTCGGCCAGAGCCTCGTCGTTCTCGCTCTGCGAAATCTGGTTGGAATAGGCGGTGGCCTCGGCCATGGCCTTCTCGAGCTGCGGCTTCACGTCGGCCGGCAGGCCATCCCAGAACTTCTTGTTGGTGATCACCGCATAGCCGATATAGCCGTGGTCGGCCAATGTGCCGAACTTCTGCACCTCGTGGTGCTTCTGCGTGTAGATGTTCGATGCGGTGTTCTCGGCACCGTCGACGACGCCGGTCTGCAGCGCCTGATACACTTCCGAGAAGGCCATCACTTGCGGGATGGCACCGAGCGCACGCATTTGCGCCTCGAGCACCTTCGAGGACTGGATGCGCATCTTGAGGCCGCGGAAGTCATCGGGCGTCCTGAGCGGCTTGCTGGCGGTCATGATCTTGAAGCCGTTGTCCCAATAGGCGAGGCCGGTGATGCCCTTGGTCTCGAGCTTGGCGAACAGCTTCTTGCCGAGCGCGCCGTCGGTCACTTTGCGCAGCGCCGCCTTGTTGGGCAGGATGAAGGGCAGGTCGAAGACCTCGAACTCCCTGACGCCGAGCGGCCCGAACTTGGCGAGGGAGGGCGCCAGCATCTGCACCGCCCCGAGCTGCAGCGCCTCGACCTCCTCCTTGTCCTTGTAGAGCTGCGAATTCGGATAGACCTCCACCTTGACCTTGCCGCCTGTGTACTTCTCGGCCAGCTCCTTGAACTTGTCGGCGCCCTTGCCCTTGGGCGTGTCGGGTGCCACGACGTGACTGAACTTGATGACGATGGGGCTTTGCGCCAAAGCCGGCGTGCCGAGCGCGAAGGCAGACAGCAACGCAATCGCCGAAGCGAACTTCCTCATGACGTACTCTCCCTTGAGAGGCCTTGCGGCTCTCGTTGGTGTCGGGCGGCGTTCCCCGCGCCCGTTCCACGCTAGACCATGGGCGCAATATGACAGGATTGCCGCTGCGAGAACAGGTCTCGGCTCGGCGCTAACCTTAAGCCATTGGTCGAGGCTTCCGGCGCCATGAGCGACGCGGGCGCGGTGCACGGCATCGTTCTTGCCGGCGGGCGCTCGCGCCGTATGGGCGGCGGGCACAAGGCGCTGCTCGGGCTCGGCGGACAGCCTCTTGTGTCGCATGTTGCAGCGCGGCTAGCGCCGCAATGCGCCGGGATTGTGCTCAGCGTCAACGAGCCCGCGGAATTTGCGGGGCTCGGCCTGCCGCTGGTCGAGGATAATGCCGCCGTCAAGCTTGCGGGGCCGCTCGCCGGCATCCTGGCTGGCCTCGATTACATCGCAACGCAGCAATCGCCCGGCGAATGGCTGGTCAGCGTACCGGCCGACACGCCCTTCCTGCCTGCCGATCTCGTGGCGCGGCTCGTGACGGCGCGCCAGGCGGAAGGCGCCGACATCGCATGCGCCGCGTCCGGCGGGCGCGTCCATCCGGTGATCGCGCTGTGGCCGGTTGGGATCAGAGGCGAGCTGTCGCGGGCGCTCGCCGACGGCGTTCGTCGCGTCGATCGCTTCACGGCGCGCTACAGCACCGCGGTCGTCGAGTGGCCCGCCGTGCCGCGCGACCCGTTCTTCAACATCAACGAGCCGCGCGATCTCGCGGCCGCCGAGAAGATGCTCGCCTGACCGCGTGGTGCGTCACGCGCCGGCCCTGCGCACGGTGAAGATGATGGCGCCGTCCCGCTCGTCCAAGGCCTCGAGGATGTCGCCGGTCTCGCGCAGCATGTTCGGGATGTCGATGCGGCTCAGCGGGTCGGTGCATTCCACCACGAGCCGGTCGCCGGCCTTGAGGCCGGCAAGGCGCCGCCGCGCATGGAGCGCCGGCAGCGGGCATTTCAGACCCTGCAGGTCGAGGCGATGATCGGTCATGCTTGGGCCACGATCGTCGGCGCTGAGTAGGGCCTCGCGGCCCCGCTGTCGACACTGGCGTCGTGTGCGCCGCCTGTGGTCGGAGGCTTCCGCCGCCCTTGCCTCGCCCCCGCCCTAAGGCGACCCTGCTCACCGCGATTCGGGGCGCGCGGCGCCCCCCAAGACCTGGCCGATGGTTCAATCCCCTCAGCTCGCCCGCGCCGCCCGTCGCTTGTGCGCCGTCATCGCGCTCGTGGCCGTCGGCGGCTCGCTCGCCCTCGATATTCAACCGCCCGTCCTGGCACAGACCAGTGCCGAGTCGCCGCGCGAACTCGTCCGCCCGCGCGCGCAGCTCGCCGGCTTCAAGTCCCAGCTCGATCAGATCGAAAGCAGCCTCGGCGGTGGCCGCGCGCTCTCCGACGACGCGCTCAGGCAGCTTCGCGACCAGACCGATGCGGTGGCCGGCGAGGTCGAGGCGATCAGCGGGCAATTGTCGCCGCGCGCCGATGCCATCAAGGCCCGGCTCGACCAGCTCGGGCCCAAGCCGGCCGCCGGCGCGCCTGCCGAAAGCGCTGACGTGGCGCGCGAGCGCGACGAGCGCCAGGCCGAGCTCAACGAGACCGGCGAGGCTCTGCGGCTCGCCGGCTCGCTCCTCGTGCAGTCCAAGCAGATCAACGAGCGCATCACCGAGCTGCGCCGGGCAGCCTTCACGCGCACTCTCTTCACGCGCAACTCCGGCCTGCTGAGCCCGGATCTGTGGATATCCGTCGCGGGCTCGCTGCCGGCCGATGCCTCGGCGGCGCGCGTCCTCATCGGCGACTGGCTTTCGGCCCTCGTCGAGCGGGCGCGCGGTGGCCGCTTCGTGGTGCTGCTCGTCTCGTGGATCGCGGCCGCGGCGCTGTTCATCGCCAGGGCGCGGCTGAAGCCGCGCCTGGCCAAGCGCGATGCGCTTGTCGCCGACGCATCACGGTTGCGCCGCGCGCTCACCGGCGTGTGGCGCATCGTCCTCATCATGGCGCCGACGGCAGCCGCCGCCTGGCTCATTCATGCCGGTCTCAGCGGCGTCCAGCCGATGCCGCAGCATATCGAGCCGATCGTGCGCGCCGTGCTCCTCGCCGTCGTCTTCGTGACCGGCGCGCGCGCCCTCTCGGAGACGGTGCTGGCGCCGCACAAGCCCGGTTGGCGCATCCTGGGCGTCGACGACGCCACGGCCGAGCGCCTCAACAGGATGGTCTTTGCCGGCTCGCTTGTCATCGCGTTCGGCAAGGTCACCGAGGTCGTGCTGCAGCAGACCGGCGCCAGCCTCAACGCTACCATCGCCATGAAGGGCCTGTTCGCCGTTGTCGCCGCGCTCGTCCTCGCCGACACGCTGCGACGCTTGGCTTCGGCCGACGATGCAGCGGCCGCGGAGGCGCCGCGCGACGGCGTCGGGCCGTCGTTCGGTGGCTCCCTCAGGATCGTCGCGTGGGCGCTCATCGTCGTCATCGTGGCGGCGGCCGTCGTCGGCTTCATCGCGCTTGCGTCATTCCTCATCGATCAGATCATCTGGGTGGCGCTGGTCGGAACCGTGCTGGCGCTCGCCCTCATCGTCGTCGACGAAACCATCGGCCAGACCTTCGACGGCAAGAGCCGCCTGGTCCTGGCGCTGCATGCCGGCGTCGGGCTCAGGCGCCGCTCCCTCGACCAGATCGCGGTGCTGACATCCGGCATCCTGCGAGTGCTGTTCGTCATCGCAGCCATCCTGCTGGTGCTGGCGCCCTGGGGCGTGGAATCGACCGACATCACCTCCTCGCTGCGCGCCGCCCTGTTCGGGCTCAGCGTCGGCGGCATCACCTTCTCGGTGTCCACCTTCATCGCCGCATTGCTGCTGTTCATCGGCGTCATCGTGGCGACGCGCGCCGTGCAGCGCTGGCTCGAGCGGCGCTACCTGCCGGTGACGCAGCTCGATGCCGGGTTGCGCAACTCCATCAAGACCGCGGTCGGCTATCTCGGCGTCATCGTGGCGGCGGCGCTGGCGCTGGCGCAGCTTGGGCTCAGTCTTGACCGCATCGCCATCGTGGCGGGCGCGCTGTCGGTCGGCATCGGCTTCGGGCTGCAATCGATCGTCAACAATTTCGTGTCAGGTCTGATCCTGTTGTGGGAGCGCTCGATCCGCGTCGGCGATTGGGTCGTGGTCGGCAACGAGCAGGGCTATGTGCGGCGCATCAACGTGCGGGCCACCGAGATCGAGACCTTCGACAGGGCCGAGGTGATCGTGCCCAATTCCAACCTGGTGTCCGGCGTGGTCAAGAACTGGCTGCACAACAACCGCACTGGCCGCCTCGTCATCCCGGTCACCGTGGCTTTCGGGCCCGACCCCAAGCACCTCGAGGACCTGTTGATGGAATGCGCGCACGCCCACACCGAGGTCCTGCGCGAGCCGCCGCCGTCGGTGCTGTTCAACAAGTTCAGCAACACGGCGCTCGAGTTCGAGCTGCGCTGCTTCGTGGTCGACGTGGAGCGCTCGCCGCGCGTCAAGAGCGACCTTCACTTCGCCATTTTCGCGCGGCTCAACGACGAGAAGATCTATATCGCGGCGGGCGACAAGAAAGCCAACGAGGTCACCGTGAAGCTGCCGGAACATCTCGAGACGCTGATCGCCGGCCTCGCCCAGGGGCGCCCGGGCTTGCCGCGGCAGGCGGAGTAGGCGGCATGCTCTTGAGCCTCGAGGTCGTCTCGCGCCTGTGTGCCATCGGCATGATGGCGCTCCTGCCGGGCTGCGCGGTCGAGCGCAACGAGACGCCGCTGTTCTATGTCAGCATGGCGTCGGCCACGGCGCGCCTCGACCAGGCGACGGCCGCCGCCATGATCAGTAACTACCGCCGCAACAAGGGGCTCGGGCCGCTGACACTCGATGCCACCCTGCAGGGCTTCGCCGAGGCAGAGGCGCGCGCCATGGCGGCGGCCGACAAGCCGGCTTCCGCCGATGCGCTCAGAGCCCGCCTCGCCGCCAAGGGCGTCAAGGCGCCGGCCGCCAACCTGTCGGCCGGCTACCACACCCTGGCCGAGGCGTTCTCGGGATGGCGGGACTCGCCCGTCCACGACCGCGCCATGCTGGCGCCGCAAGCGACGCGGCTCGGCATCGCCACCGCCTACGCGCCAAACTCGAAATACAAGGTCTATTGGGCGCTGATCGTCGGTGAGTGAGCGTTTTTCAGGAACGTAAGAGCGCCGGAGTGGTTAGATTCCTCTTGGCCCGCATTTTCCGGGCGCGGCTGGTCACGCGAGATGACGCTCCCACAAA
Organism: uncultured Alphaproteobacteria bacterium; assembly: GCA_963812775.1. GTDB lineage: Bacteria > Pseudomonadota > Alphaproteobacteria > Rhizobiales > Beijerinckiaceae > CAWEWH01. The sequence goes on along the minus strand of CAWEWH010000005.1, from coordinate 177,250 downwards.
TTTTCGCATTCACGATCGTCGTTGTGATGATGGGATTGTTTGTATGGGGGCGGCTGCGATACGACTTGGTCGCCCTCCTTGCACTGTTGGCCGCGATCGCCTGTGGCATCGTCCCGTTCGAGAAGGCGTTTTCGGGCTTCAGTGACGACATCGTGATCATCGTCGCCAGCGCCCTGCTTGTGAGCGCCGCCGTTGCCCGCTCCGGCCTCGTCGAGACGATGCTTCGCCCCCTCAGCCCGCACCTGCGAAGCACCGGCGCCCAGGTGCTCGTCCTCGTGGCGTGCGTGACCGCGCTCTCGGCGTTCATCAAGAACATCGGTGCCCTCGCCATGTTCATGCCGGTGGCATTTCAGCTGGCGCGCCGACACGGCACCTCGCCGTCGGCGCTGCTCATGCCGATGGCCTTCGGGTCACTGCTCGGTGGCTTGATCACCCTCGTGGGCACCTCGCCTAACGTGATCGTGTCCCGGATGCGGGCCGAACTCATTGGCCAGCCCTTCGACATGTTCGACTTTGCGCCTGTGGGACTTGGGATCGCGGCTGCGGGTGTTCTCGTCCTCAGCCTTGGTTATCGCTTGTTGCCAACGGGCCGAAAGGGCGCGGCCTCGATCGACGCCGCCTTCAATATCCAGGGCTACACCACCGAGGCGATCTTGCCGGAGGATTCCCCCTACGTCGGCAAGACCGCAGCCGATATCGAGCAGATCGCCGAGGGTGACGTGCAGGTGACGACCGTCATTCGCGGGCGCAGGCGATCCTTGCGCGCGGCGGACACGCTCCTGAAGGCCGGAGATCGACTTCTCCTCGAAGGTCCGCCTGAGCATTTGGAGCGCGTGGTTGCGGAGGCGAAACTACGGCTATCTCGCGATCATGCCGAGCCAACCAAGACGGAAGCCAGCGACGAGATCGGCGTGATGGAGGCGGTCGTCACCGGCAATTCTGCGCTGGTCGACCGCTCCCCGTTGCAGGCGCGCCTCTACGAGCGCTACCAAATGAATGTCCTCGCCATCAGCCGCCGAGGTCAACGGATCACCAACCGCCTCAGGACCGTGAAGTTCGCGGCGGGAGACGTGGCGGTGCTGCAAGGCAACCTGAAGCACTTGCCGGAAACGCTCGGAGAACTTCGGCTGCTGCCTTTGGCCGAGCGAAATATTCGTCTCGGCACTGGCAGGCGCGGGCTCATCCCCCTGCTGATTCTCGCCGCCGCAATGGTGCTGGCGGCGATGCACGTCGTGCCGGTGTCGATCGCGTTCTTCGGGGCCGCGGTGCTCCTGATCCTGGCGGGCGCACTGAACCTGCGGGAAGCCTATGGCTACATCGAGTGGCCTATCCTGATCATGCTCGGCGCCTTGATTCCGGTCAGCGACGCGATACGGACGACCGGAGGCACAGACCTGATTGCCGGCTGGCTTGCTTCCGTCGCACAGGGCCTGCCGGCGTATGGCACCGTGGCGTTGATCTTGGTGGCGGCAATGGCCGTCACACCGTTTCTCAACAATGCCGCCACCGTCCTCGTCATGGCCCCGGTTGGCGTCGTTCTTGCCAGCAATCTTGGCTTCCGTGCCGATGCGTTCTTGATGGCGGTCGCAGTCGGGGCGGCGTGTGACTTCCTCACCCCGATCGGCCACCAGTGCAACACGTTGGTCATGGGGCCGGGAGGCTATCGGTTCGGCGACTATTGGCGACTTGGCCTGCCGCTCTCCCTGACGGTCGTCGTCGTCGGCGTGCCCCTCATTGCCTATTTCTGGCCGCTCTAGCGCCGTCCGACTACGGCTTCGCCTTGGCGGGCAGCGGCGGCGCTTCCTTGAGCAACAGGATGCTGATGCGCCGGTTGGCCGCGATATAGGGGTTGTCGGGAAATAACGGCTCGGTGTCGGCCTTGCCGGTCACCGCCGCGAAGCGGTCGTCGGAGAGGCCGCTCGAGGCGAGGATTTCGCGCGCCGCCGAGGCGCGCGCCGTCGACAGTTCCCACGGCGACCAGCCGGGGGACGTGCCGGGCCGCTGCGAGGCGGTGTAGCCGGTCACCACGATGCGGTTCGGCATGCGGCGCAAGGTCGGCGCGATACTCTCGAGGAGGCGGCGCAGCCGCTCGTAGGGTTGCGCCGCTCCCTCCGGGAACATCGAGCGGCCGTCCTGGTCGACCACAGAGACGTTCAGCCCGTCCTTGATCTCCTCGATGATGATGTTCTTCGACAGCTCCGTCACCTCCGGCATGTCCTGCAGCGCCTGGCGCAACGAGGCGGTGGCCAGCGCGAAGCTGCGATCGAAGGCCGTGTAGGAGAGGCCATCCTCGACGCGCTCGAAGCGGGTGGGGGTGGTGAAGTCGGAGCCTTCCTCGGGCGGCGCCTTGCGCACGTTCTTCAGGTGCGGGCGGGTCGGGATGCCCTCGGATTCGACGATGCCGGAATAGCGCGAACTCACGCTGCGTGCCGAAAGCCTCGCGCATGGAGCCGGCGACGATCTGCAGCTTCTTCTGGTCCTGCGTCGAGAAGGCGACGAGCATCACGAAGGTGCTCATCAAAAGGGCCATGAGGTCGGCGAAGGTGACGAACCAGCCGTGTCCGCCAGTGTGACCGCCCTTCTTGCGTGCCATGGCGTTGCCCTAGGCCGCTTCCTCGGACAGCTCGGCCCGGTGGTGGTCGGGCAGGTAGGCGAGCAGCATCTCGCGCACGATCATCGGGCTCTTGGCGTCGCGGATCTGCATGATGCCGTCGAGGATGAGGGTGCGGGAAATCTCCTCCTCCTCGAGCTTGAGATGCAGCTTGTCGGCGATGGGCAGGCAAGCCATGTTGGCGAGGACGGCGCCGTAAAGCGTCGCCAAGAGCGCGATCGCCATGGCGGGCCCGAGCTTTGAGGGGTCGCTCATATTGGCGAACATCTGCACCATGCCGATGATGGTGCCCACCATGCCCCAGGCGGGCGCGCAGTCGCCGATGGCGCGGTAGATTTTCTGGCCCTCGTCGAGGCGCTGCAGGAAGTTGTCGCGGTCGCGCTCCAGCGTCTCGCGGATGAATTCCTTGTCGTAGCCGTCGGCGATGTAGCGCACGCCCTGCGCCAGGAAGGGATCGTCGACCTGCACGTTCTCGAGCGCCACCGGGCCGTTCTTGCGCACCACTTCGGCGACCTTGGTGATCTCCTCGACAAGGGTGCGCGGGTTCATGCTGCGCATGCTGAAGGCGTATTTCATGCCCATGGGCAGGCCGTGCAGCATGGTCGAAAAGGGAAAACGGATGAGGGTGGCGGCGAACGAGCCGCCGAAAATCACGATGACGGCATGAATGTCGTAGAACATGCCGAGATTGCCGCCCATGAGCATGAGCGCCATGATCACGGCAACGCCCGCCAGGAGCCCCGCGCCGGTCGCGAGATCCATCAAGACCCTCCTCTGCCCGGCTTGGCGCGCGGGTCCGTTCCTGGGCACGCACCCTAGGGAAGTGGACTGAAAGAAGGGTTAAGTGAGCCTTGCCGGAAGGCCGGCGAGGCAAGCCGCAAGGGCCTGGGCGGGAAGGATTTTGGAACGGGAAGGGTGGGCAGGCCGTTTCGCCAAGCATAAGCTTTCTGCGCCCCGGATTTGGACCGATGTCGCTGCTGCGCCTTTACGCCCGCATCCTGACCCAGCTGCGCGACGAGCGCGGCCTGGTCAGCCTGCTTGTCGTTGCCAATCTGACCCTGGCGGTGGCGCAATTTGCCGAACCGGTGTTGTTTGGCCGCATCATCGACGTGCTGACCAAGGCCCAGGGGGCCGGCGCCGCCCCCAGCTTCGAGGCCCTTGCGCCGCTGATCGCCGCCTGGATCGCCTTCGGCCTCTTCACCATCGGGGCCGGCGTGCTGGTCGCCCTTTACGCCGACCGTTTGGCGCATCGCCAGCGCCTGCGCATCCTTGCCGACTATTTCGCCCACGTTTTGTCGCTGCCGCTCGCCTTCCACACCCAGACGCATTCCGGCCGGGTGCTCAAGGTGATGATCGAGGGCGCCAACGGCATGTCGTGGCTGTGGCTGTCGTTCCTGCGCGAGCACTGCGCCTCCTTCGTGGCGCTCGGCGTGCTGCTGCCGGCCACGCTGTTCATCAATTGGCGGCTCGGCGCGCTGCTCTTGGTGCTGGTGGCGATCTTCACCGTGCTGACCGCGGTCGTGCTGCGCAAGACCGAGACCCTGCAGGGCTCAGTCGAGCGCTACCATTCCGATCTCGCCGAGCGCGCCTCGGACGCGCTCGGCAACGTGCCGGTGATCCAGAGCTTCACCCGCGTCGACGCCGAGCTCAGGGCCATGCGGCTGACCATCGACCGGCTGCTGGCGGCACAGACGCCGGTCCTGTCGTGGTGGGCGCTGGCCAGCGTCGCCACCCGCGCCAGCGCCACGCTCACCGTGCTGTCCATCTTCCTCCTCGGCACCTGGCTCAACATTCGCGGCCAGGCCAGCGTCGGCGACGTGGTGGCCTTCATGAGCCTTGCCACGATGCTGATCAGCCGGCTCGAGCAGACCGTCAGCTTCATCAACGCCATCTTCATGCAAGGCCCGAAGATCGCCGAGTTCTTCGAGATCCTCGACACGCTGCCGTCGGTGCACGACAAGCCAGGCGCTCGCGAAATAGGACCGGTGACGGGCGAGGTGCGCTTCGACGACGTGAGCTTCTCGTATGACGGCAAGCGGCCGGCCGTCGCCGACCTCGCCTTCTCGGTGCGGCCGGGCGAGACTGTCGCTCTCGTCGGCCCCACGGGCTCAGGCAAATCGACGACGCTTGCCCTCCTGCATCGCGTCTTCGATCCGCAATCGGGCCGCATCGTCATCGACGGCCAGGACATCCGCGAGGTGACGCTCCTGTCGCTGAGGCGCAATATCGGCGTCGTGTTCCAGGAGCCGATGCTGTTCGCCCGCTCCATCCGCGAGAACCTGCAGACCGGCAAGCCGGACGCCACCGACGAGGACATGCTCGCCGCCCTGACGCGGGCCCAGGCGGCCGACTTCGTGTCGCGCCAGTCGGAGGGCCTCGACACCATCGTGGGTGAGCGCGGCCGCTCGCTGTCCGGCGGCGAGCGCCAGCGCCTGTCGATCGCCCGGGCGCTGTTGAAGGACCCGCCGATCCTCATCCTCGACGAGGCGACGAGTGCCCTCGATGCTGGCACGGAAGCCAAGCTGCAGATCGCGCTCAACGAGGTGATGAAGGGCCGCACCACTTTCGTGATCGCCCACCGCCTGGCGACCATCCGCAATGCCGACCGCATCATGGTGTTCGACCAGGGCCATATCGTCGAGACCGGGACGTTCGACGAATTGGTGGCCAAGGGCGGCGCCTTCGCGGCGCTCGCCAAGGCGCAGTTCATGACCGGCGACGGGGCGTCACGCCCGGCCGCCGGCTTAAGAGCCGCGAGCCTCGCCGAGGGACTGGCCGAGACGTGAGTTGCGGGCGCGAGCCGACGGTCCTAGCGTTGAGGACGCGTTCGGCGGCTCATGCCGCCAAGGAGTTTTCCATGCGACCACTTTCCATGCGAACCGCCATGCGTCCTGTTGTCCTTGCAGCCGTGCTCGCGGCGATGGGCTGCGCGTCTTCCGCGCTCGCCCAGAAGGTCACCTACTATCCCGTTGTGAAAGGCTCGGGGCCGCATGATGTGTGGCCGGCGCCGGACGGCAAGGTCTGGTACACCGGCCAGGCCAACGGCACGCTCGGTATCCTCGACCCGGCGAGCGGCAAGGTGGACGAGGTGAAGCTCGGAGAGGGCTCGGCGCCGCACGGCGTCATCGCCGGCCCGGATGGCGCCGCCTGGATCACCGACAGCGGCCTCAACGCCATCGTGCGCGTCGATGCTGCGAGCCGCGACGTCAAGGTCTTCAAGCTGCCGGGTGAGCGCGGGCGCGCCAACCTCAACACGCCGGCCTTCGACAAGGCCGGCATCCTCTGGTTCACCGGCCAGGCCGGGGTGTATGGCCGCCTCGATCCGAAGAGCGGCGACATGAAGGTCTGGGATGCGCCGCGCGGCCGTGGCGCCTACGGCATCGCCGCGACTCCCGACGGCACGGTCTATTACGCGTCCCTTGCGGGCAGCCACATCGCCCGCATCGACGGCGCCTCCGGCGCCGCGACCCTCATCGATCCACCCACCAAGGAGCAGGGCGCCCGGCGCGTGTGGTCGGACTCGAAGGGCAAGGTCTGGGTCAGCGAATGGAACAGCGGCCAGGTCAGCGCCTACGATCCGCCCGCCAACGCCTGGAAGACGTGGCGGCTGCCGGGCGAGCGGCCGCGCGCCTATTCGGTCTATGTGGACGAAACCGACAAGGTCTGGCTCACCGACTTCGCCGCCAACGCCATCGTGCGCTTCGATCCGGCGAGCGAGAAGTTCGAGAGCTTCGTGTCGGATCGCCCGGGCGCCAATGTGCGCCAGATGGCCGGACGGGCGGGCGAAGCCTGGGGCGCCGAATCGGGGACCGACCGGCTTGTCGTCGTCCGCTACGACCGGCGCTCGTAGGCTCGTCGGCTGCCTCGCCGTCGTGGCCGCGACGGCGGCGGCAGCGCCCGCGCGTGGCGGCGATGCAGCGCGCGGGGAAGCGCTCTACGCCCGCTGCGAGCCTTGCCATGCGCTCGGGCCGACGGGCGAGAAGCTTCCCGGTCCCCCGCTCAGCGGCATGATGGGGCGCGCCATCGGCGCGGTGCCGGGTTTCGACTATTCGCCCGCCATGCTGGCGGCCGGGCGGGCCGGATTGAAATGGGATGAAGCGCGCCTCATCGCCTATCTGGCCGATCCGCAGGCCGTGGTGCCCGGCTCCTTCATGGCGCGGCCGCCGCTCGCCAACGACGGCGAGCGCGCCGACATCGTCGCCTATCTGGCCAAGGTGGCGCGCTAGCCGGCCTCGCCCGGCTCGGTGGCCTTGCGGCGCGGCTGCAGCGGCGTCACCCGGAGCAGGGTCACGCGGTTGCGGCTGCGGCGCACCACCTGGAAGCGATGGCCGTAGAACGTGAAGGTCTGGCCGGGCTCCGGAATGGTGCGAGCCTCGTGGATGACGAGACCGGCAACCGTGGTGGCACCTTCGTCCGGCAGGCTCCAGTCCATGGCGCGGTTGAGATCGCGCACCGGCACGCCGCCGTCGACGTTGACTGATCCGTCGGGCTGCGGCCTGACGCCCTCGACGGCGAGATTGTGCTCGTCCTTGATGTCGCCGGTGATCTCTTCGAGGATGTCTTTGAGCGTCACCAGGCCCATGACCTCGCCATACTCGTCGACCACCAGCGCGAGATGCGTGTTCTTGGCCAGGAAAGCCTTGAGCTGATCGAGCACCGAGGTGGTGTCGGGCACGAACCAGGGCTCGAGCGCGATGTCCTCGACGTTGAGCTTGTCCGCGTCGCCGCCAACGAGGTGCAGGGCGCGCAGCAGGTCCTTGGTGTGGACGATGCCGACGATGTTCTCCGGCGTGCCGCGCCACAGCGGCAGCCGCGCGAAGGGCGCCGCCAGCGCCTCGCCGACGAGTTCGCGCCGCGGCAGGTCGGCGTCGATGGTGCGCATCTTGGTGCGGTGGACCATGAGATCGGAGACTTCGAGCTCGAGCAGCTCGGCGAGACTGCCCAGCATGTCGCGCTGGTGCTTCGCACCGCCGTCGCGATCGAGCAGCGCCACCTGGCCGCGCAGCTCCGCGGCCGGCGACAGGGCGGTCCGCTCGCCGGTAAGGCCAAGCGGCCGAAAGGCGGGGCCCATCACGGAGGCGATGACCGCCCTGAGGGCGCCATGCAGGGCGACGAAGAAATCCGCGAACCGCGCCAAAAACTGCGACATGTCAGCGTCGCTCGAGCTCCTCGGCCAGGAAGGCGGCCACGTCCGCCGTGGCGACGTTCTTGGCCACGAAGGCCTGGCCGATGCCGCGTGCCAGGATGAAGGTGAGCGCGCCGCGACTGACTTTCTTGTCCTGCGCCATGGCGTCGAGTAGGCTTGCCGCGTCGCCGGCGCCGCCCGGCACGTCGGCGAGCTTGGTCGGCAGGCCTGTGCGCGCGAGATGCATGCCGACGCGCGTCGCCTCCTGGCCGGACGCGAGGCCGAGCTTCACCGAGAAACGGAAGGCGAGCGCGAGCCCGATGGCAACGGCCTCGCCGTGCACGAGGCGGCGCGCGTCGTAGGCCACGTGACGCTCGAGCGCGTGCGCAAAGGTGTGGCCGAGATTGAGCAAGGCGCGGTCGCCGGTCTCGGTCTCGTCGCGCTCGACGATGGCCGCCTTGCTCAAGCAGCTCACCTCGACGGCGCGCTCGCGCTCCAGCCCGCCCGCGAAGATCGCCGCGTGGTTGACCTCGCACCAGGAGAAGAACTCGGCATTGTCGATAAGTCCGTATTTCACCACTTCCGCGTAGCCGGCGCGGAACTCGCGGGCCGGCAGGGTGTCGAGAAGGCCGGTGTCGGCCAGCACAAGGCTCGGCTGGTGGAAGGCGCCGATGAGGTTCTTGCCGTTCGGCGAGTTGATGCCGGTCTTGCCGCCCACCGAGGAATTGACCTGCGCCAGGAGCGTCGTCGGCACCTGCACGACGCGCACGCCGCGGCGCACGATGGCGGCCGCGAAACCGGCGAGATCGCCGACCACGCCGCCGCCCAGCGCCACGACGATGTCGCCGCGCTCGACCCTGGCGGCGATCAGCGCCTCGCTGACGCGCATGAGCTCGGCCCACGACTTCGACGGCTCGCCGGCCGGCACGACGATGCGGGTGGTGCGAAGGCCCGACGCGGCCAGCGCCGCCTCGAGCCGATCGGCATGGAGCGGCGCCACCTTGTCGTCGCTGACGATCGCGGCGGCGCCACCGCGCGCCAAGGTCGCCAGCGGCGTGGCGGCGTCGTCGAGGAGGCCGCGGCCGATCAGGATGTCGTAGGAGCGCTCGCCGAGCCGCACCGGCACCACCCGGTGCGCCGAGGCGCGCGCCAGCGGGCTCGGGCTCGTCACGGCGCGTCTCCCTGGGGCGGCAGCAGCCGCGTCGCCAGCGCGGCGATGATGTCGTTGACGACGGTGTCGTGCGGCGCCTCGTGCGACACGATGGTGAAATCGGCCTCGGCATAGACGGGATAGCGCTCGTCCATGAGCCGGCGCAGGGTGACTTCGGGATCGGGCGTATCGAGAAGCGGCCGGCCGGCGCGCTTCCTGACGCGTTTCAGCAGGACGTCCAGGTCGGCCTTCAGCCAGATCGAAATGGCGCTCTCGGCGATGCGGCGGCGGGTGTCGGGGTTCATGAAGGCGCCGCCGCCGGTGGCCAGGATCTGCTCGCCCTGCCGCAGCAGCCGGTCGATGACCCGCTTCTCGCCGTCGCGAAAGTACGGCTCGCCGTGGCGGGCGAAAATCTCCGGGATGGTCATCTGCGACACGCGCTCGATCTCGACGTCGACGTCGATGAACGGCAGCCCCAGACGCGCCGAGAGACGGCGCCCGACCGTGCTCTTGCCGGCGCCCATCAGCCCGACGAGCACGACCGAGCGGCCATTGAGCCCGGCGCGAATCGCCGTATGGCGCGGGTCGCACGTGTCGTTTTGGTGACGCTCGGGCCTCATGGGCGCTTCCTCGTGTGCCGAATTTGAAGTTCGCCACATTGACTGGATCAGCTCCGTCGCGAACTTCACTAGCATGGGGTGGTTAAGCTTGTAATGCCGGCTTGCGCGGCGCAGCGCCCGGCCCGATAAGAGTGCCGAGGCAAGGGCTGCGAGTCGTGCCGACACTTTTTCGCTTCCTGGTGATCGTCGGGGTGCTTGTGGGGCTCCTCTATGCTGGCGCCTGGGCGCTCGTTCTCTACGTCAGTCCCGAGCCGCGCGAGATCAGCGTCACCATTTCGCCCACCAAGCTCGGGAAGTAGAGCCCATGCGGGCGGACGCGCTCGTCGATCTCTTTCTCGACACGCTGGCGGCGGAACGGGGAGCCGCCAAGAACACGCTGGAAGCCTACGGGCGGGACCTCAAGGACTATCTCGAGTTCCTGAAGCGCCGGCGGAGCGAGCCGCTCGCGGCGACAGGCGAGCACATTCGCGGCTATCTCGCCGACCTCAAGGCGCGCGACCTCAAGCCGACATCGGCGGCGCGTCACCTCTCGGCAGTCCGCCAGTTCCACAAGTTCCTCTACGCCGAAGGCCATCGCGGCGACGATCCCTCGGCCGCCACCGAGGGCCCGAAGCTCGGCCGGCCGCTGCCGAAAGTCTTGTCGGTCGCGGAGGTCGACCGGCTGCTCGCCGCCGCGCAGGAGGGCATCGAAGACGAGAAGCGCACGCTCGGCGCGCGGATGCGCCGCGCCCGGCTCTATTGCCTGCTGGAACTCCTTTACGCCACCGGCCTCAGGGCGTCCGAGCTGATCGCGTTGCCGCTGTCGGCGGCGCGCACGCGCGAGCGCTTTCTCGTCGTCGTCGGCAAGGGCCGCAAGGAGCGCCTGGTGCCGCTCAACGACAAAGCGCGCGCCGCCGCCAAGTCCTATGTGGCGCTGCTCGGGGAGGTGGGAGGTGCTGAGGGCCCATGGCTGTTCCCGGCCGACAGCACGTCCGGCCACATCACCCGCCAGGCTTTTGCGCGCGACCTGAAGGAGGTCTCAGCGGCGGCTGGAATCGCCAAGGACCGCGTCAGCCCGCACGTGCTGCGCCATGCCTTCGCGAGCCACCTGCTGCACAACGGCGCCGATCTCAGGATCGTGCAGGAGCTGCTCGGCCATTCCGACATCGCCACGACGCAGATCTACACGCATGTTCTCGACGAGCGGCTGAAAGCCATGGTGCGCGACCTGCATCCGCTGGCGGAGGAGGATTGAGCTTCAGCGGCGCTGGGCACCATGGAAGATGCCGAGAACGATGACGTCGTCATCTTGGCGCCGGACCTCATAGACGATCACGTAGGGCAAGCCGCGAACCACCATCTCGCGCGTGCCAGCCACGACGCCCCCGGCGTCCATTTCGGGCACGCTGGCCAAATTCTCTGTGGTTTCGCGGATGCGAGCCGCGACGCGCTGGGCGGCGCGCGGGTTGCGGGTGGAAAGGTAAGACTGGATGTTGAAGAGATGGGCTTGGGCGCGAAGGCTGTAGCGAGCCCTCATAGACCCAGCTTTTTCCAGGTGACGGCCATCTCTTCGTCCGTGGCCAGCCGCAGCTTGCCCTCGCGCAAGTCCTGCTGGATTTGCCGGACCTCATCGGCCTGCCCTTCCGTCAGGCATAGTCCCTCCGCCCAGCCAGGTAGGCAAAGAGCGCGTCGGCAGCCGCGTCCTGTTCTTCCTCGGGAAGAGTGCGAATAGTTGCAATGGCGTCTTCGAGCAGTTTGGTCATGGCCTAATGTATATGGATCGCGCTTCGACAGGTCAGCCCCGCCGGAGCAGGAACACCGCCTGCTCGCCGAACAGGTTCCAGACCCACCAGGGAAGTTGACGCGCACGCGCCGGCCGGTGGCGTTGAGCGCCACGGCACGCTCCATCTTGGCGTCGAGGTCGCGGCACAGCGCGACGAAATCGCGGATGGTGCAGAAGTGGATGTTGGGCGTGTCGTACCAGGAGAACGGCAGGTTGTCGGTCACCGGCATGCGGCCGAGCAGCGCCGACCTGGGCGCGGATGCGCCAATGGCCGAAATTCGGGAACGACACGATGGCGCGCCGGCCGATGCGCAGCATGTGCTCGAGCACGCGGCGCGGATTGCGCGTCGCCTGAATGGTCTGCGAGAGAATGACATAATCGAAGGCGTCGTCGGGATAGTCGGCGAGGTCGGTGTCGGCGTCGCCCTGGATCACCGACAGCCCCTTGGCGACGCAATTGCTGACGCCCTCGCGCGACAGCTCGATGCCGCGCCCGTCGAGCCTTGCGGCGCGTTCCAGCAGCTGCAGCAGCGCGCCGTCGCCGCAGCCGACGTCGAGGACGCGCGCGCCGGGCTCCACCATGTCGGCGACCAGAAGGAGGTCGACGCGGCCGAGCGCCGGCTCGCGGGGTTGCGTGCGGTCGAGCATCGGGCGCGCTCACAGGCGCCGCGCCCGCGCTGCCGCGTCGAGGAAGCCGCGCGTGGTGGCGAACAGCTCCGGCTCGTCGAGCAGGAACGCGTCGTGGCCCTTGTCGCTGTCGATCTCGACGAAGCACACGGAAGCGGCGGCGGCGTTCAGCGCATGCACGAGGGCGCGCGAATCCGAAGTCGGAAACAGCCAGTCGGACGTGAACGAGACGACGCAGAAGCGCGTCTGCGTGCCCCGGAAGGCGTTGGCCAGGACGCCGCCATAGTCGGCCGCGAGATCGAAATAGTCCATGGCGCGCGTCAGGTAGAGGTAGGAGTTGGCGTCGAAGCGCTCGACGAAGGACTCTGCCCTGGAAGCGCAGATAGCTCTCGACCTGGAAGTCGGCGTCGAACGAGAAGGTCGGCGCGTCGCGGTCCTGCAGGCGGCGGCCGAATTTTCGATGCAGCGCCTGTTCGGACAAGTAGGTGATGTGGGCCCCCATGCGGGCCACCGCCGAGCCCCTTGGCGGGCTTGACGCCCTCGGCATGATAGCGGCCGCCGCGCCAGTCGGGATCGGCCATCACGGCCTGCCGGCCGACCTCGTGGAAGGCGATGTTCTGGGCCGAATGGATGGCCGCCGTGGCGATCGGCATGGCGGCGAAGACGCGCTCGGGATAGCTCGCCGCCCATTGCAGCACCAGCATGCCGCCCATCGAGCCGCCGGCGACGCAGAACAGGCTGTCGATGCCGAGGTGGTCGAGGAGCATCGCCTGGGCGCGCACCATGTCGCGTGATGGTGACCATCGGGAAGTCGAGCCCGTAAGGCTCGCCCGTTTCGGGATCGAGAGAGGCGGGGCCCGTTGTGCCCATGCAGCCGCCGACCACGTTGGGGCAGATGACGAAGAAGCGGTCGGTGTCGATGGGCCGGCCGGGACCGACCATGGTGTCCCACCAGCCGGGCTTGCCGGTCACCGGATGGGGCTCGCGACATGCTGGTCGAGCGGTCAGCGCGTGGCAGATCAGGATGGCGTTGGAGCGCGCGGCGTTGAGCGTGCCGTAGGTCTTGTAGGCGATCTTGCCACGGGCCGATGGAGGCGCCGGAATCCATCACCAGCGGGCTGGCTCGCGTCAAAGCGCGCCAAGGGGCTCGCAGGCTTGTGCGCCTGCGAGACCGGGATGGTCAGATCGGCAACGTCGCCCTGCATGGTTCGCCCGTGGCTTCGGCCGTGCTGTTCGTTATTCCGAACAAGCAGTAGCGTTTTCCGGCCGCAAGAGTTCAATGTGGCGGCCAATATAGCCCATGTGATGCCGCTTTTGCCTTAATTGCGGCGGCGCGATCTCGATGGCTTGCGTCGGAGGCGCGCACCGGTGTGATTGGCGCGATCTCGCTCCGAAAACCGCAGACACTTTCGGGATCATGCGCTAAGACTGCGCCGGCCCCGCGCGGGCGGTGCCACTCTCTCGGACAGCGGATGACCACCGATCTTGCCGCGCTGAGGCGCGAAATCGACCGCATCGACGAGGCCATGCATGCGCTCCTCATGGAGCGCGGCGAGATCATCGACCGCCTCATCGCGACGAAGCGCACGCAGGCTTCGGGCTCGGCCTTCCGGCCCGGACGCGAGGCCGCGATGATGCGAGCGCTGGCCGGCCGCCACAGGGGCACGCTGCCCCTCGACACGGCGGAAGGCATCTGGCGCGTGATCATCGCCACTTTCACCTACGTCCAGGCGCCGTTCTCGGTGCACGCCGACATTTCCGGCGGCGATGCGCCGATGCGCGATAGCGCCCGCTTCCATTTCGGCTTCACGGTTCCCTATCGTGCCGCACGCCGGCGCGGCGGCGGTCATCGCGGCTGTCGCCGGCTCGGCCGGCGACCTCGGCATTTTCCGGCCGCGACCAGACGGCATCGGCGGCGCCTGGTGGACGGCGCTCGCCGGCGAGGCGCGGCCGAAGATCATCGCGCGGTTGCCGTTCATCGAGCGGCCCGATCATCCGGCCGGCACGCCGGTCTTCGTCGTCTCGAAACCGCTCGCCGACGCGGCGGTGCGCGAGACCGTCCTCGTGGCGGCGCGGCTCGAGCGATGGCGCGAAGCCGCCAAGCGTTCGCTAAACGACATCGGCGCCGAGATGATCGGCAGCGCCGGCACGGAGGGGGGCCTGTCGCTGCTGACCGCCATGCCGGGCTCGGTCGGCCTCGACGATTTGCGCGCGGTCTTGGCGCAGGCCGGCGTCGGACCCATCAGCCTCGACGAGGTCGGCAGCCATGCCGACCGGTTCCATGTGGAAGCGTCAGGGCGTATTGCTGAGCGCCCCTCGGGTTCAGCACACTAGGATCTTCGGAGTGACGATAATGAAGAGCCCGGCCCGTCCCGAGCCGCGCCCCGGCGTTCTGGCGATCGATCCCTACGTTCCGGGCAAGAGCTCCGCGCCCGGCGTCGCCAAGGTCCACAAGCTCTCCTCCAACGAGACGCCGCTCGGACCGAGCCCCAAGGCGGTGGAGGCCTACCGGTCGGTCGGTGCGCATCTCGAGACCTATCCGGACGGCGCCTCAACGCGGCTACGGGCGGCCATCGCGGCGAAATACGGCCTCGATGCCGGCCGCATCGTCTGCGGCGCCGGCTCCGACGAGGTGCTCAACCTTCTCGCCCATGCCTATATCGGGCCGGGCGACGAGGGCATTTTCAGCGAGCACGGCTTCCTCGTCTATCGCATCGCCATCCTGGCGGTCGGGCGGCACGCCCATCGCGGTGCCGGAGAAAAACCTCACCGCCGACGTCGACGGCATGCTCGCCAAGGTCACGGCGCGCACCAAGGTCGTGTTCCTCGCCAACCCCAACAATCCGACCGGCACCTACGTGTCGTACGAGGAGGTGAAGCGCCTGCATGCCGGCCTGCCGCCGCACGTGCTGCTCGTGCTCGACGCGGCCTATGCCGAATATGTCCGGCGCAACGACTATGCGTCGGGGCTCGAGCTCGTGGCCACCAACGACAACGTGGTGATGACGCGTACCTTCTCGAAAATCTACGGCCTTGCGGCGCTGCGCATCGGCTGGGGCTACGCGCCTGCCCATGTGGCCGATGCGATGAACCGTATCCGCGGTCCCTTCAACGTCAACGGCGCCGCCATCGAGGCCGGTGTCGCGGCGCTCGCCGACGACGCGCATACGGCGACCGCGGCCGCGCACAACGAACGCTGGCTGCCCTGGCTCGCCGAGGAGATCGGCAAGCTCGGCCTCACGGTCACGCCGAGCGTCGCCAATTTCGTGCTGGTGCATTTTCCCCCGGACGCCGGCAAGAGCGCCAAGGACGCCGACGCCTTCCTGACCAAGCGCGGCTTGATCCTGCGGGCGGTCGGCGCCTACGGCTTGCCCAATGCGCTGCGGCTCACCGTCGGCAGCGAAGAAGCCAATCGTCTTGCCGTGAAATCGCTGGCCGAGTTCGTGAACGGGAGCGGCGCCCGTGCCTGAGCGTTTCGGCCCGCCCGCCAAGAAGGCCTATGTGGAGAAGCTGGCCATCATCGGCTTCGGCCTGATCGGCTCGTCGATCGCGCACGCCGCGCGCCACCAGAACCTCGCCAAGTCGATCGTCTGCGGCGATAGGAGCGAGGCCGTGTGCGCGACGGTCAGGCGTCTCGGTCTTGCCGACACGGCCACCACCAACGTGGCGGAAGCCGTCGCTGGCGCCGATCTCGTCATCCTGTGCGTGCCGGTGGGGGCCTGCGGCGAGGTGGCGGCCGCCATGAAGGCGGCGCTTCTGCCGGGCGCCATCGTGTCGGACGTAGGCTCGGTGAAATGCGCGGTCATCGAGCAGGTCGCGCCGCATCTTCCCGCCGGCACCCACCTCATTCCGGCGCATCCCGTCGCCGGCACGGAGAATTCCGGCCCGGAGGCGGGGTTTGCGACGCTGTTCATCAACCGCTGGTGCATCCTGACGCCGCAGCAATCCGCCAGCCACGTCAAGGTCAACGGCGTGCGCAAATTCTGGGAGGCGATGGGCGCCAATGTCGAGGTGATGACGGCCGAGCATCACGATCTCGTCCTCGCCATCACCAGCCACGTGCCGCACCTGATCGCCTACAACATCGTCGGCACGGCCGCCGACCTCGAGGCGGTGACGCGCTCGGAGGTGATCAAGTTCTCGGCCGGCGGCTTTCGCGACTTCACCCGCATCGCCGCCTCCGATCCGACCATGTGGCGCGACGTCTTCCTGCACAACAAGGAGGCGGTGCTGGAAATCGCTCGGGCGCTTCAACGAGGATCTGTCGGCCTTGGCGCGCGCCATCCGCTGGGGCGACGGCGACGCCTTGTTCAATCTCTTCACGCGCACCCGCGCCATCCGCCGCGGCATCATCGACATGGGCCAGGAGACGGCGGCGCCGGATTTCGGCCGGCCGCATCCCGATCCGGACGAGCCGGGCACGAAGACGGGGCGGAAAACCAAGGCTCAGTAGAGCGGGTCGAGCAGGATCGGCAGCGGCACCGGCCCGAGCGACACCTTGCCGTTGCCGATGCGCAATGGCGGCAGCGGCAGCAGCCCGGGCTTGCCGTCGTCGCCCTGCCGGCGCTTGGCCAGCGCGTCGAGACCTTCGGCCAGCAAGCCGCCGAGCGCCTCGCGGCGCCCGCCGAGGCGGGCCGTCTCGCGGCGGATGACCTCGTCGAGGCCGGCCGCCGAGGCATTGATCAGGCCGACCGGACGGCGCGTCGGATCGATGGCCAGACGCCCCTGCGCTTCGAGTCGCTGGCTGCCCTTGACCACGGACAGGAGCACGAGATCGACGACACCGTCGCTGGCGCGCCAGCGCTCCAGCTGCTCGGCGCGGCCGCCGCGCCCCAACGCGTCGCCCTGCGTGAGGGTGGCCTGCAGCTCGACATTGGCGGGCGCGGCATTGCCGGCGAGCCGATCGAGCGCCGGGATGACGGCGCGCTCGAGCCGGCCGATGAAATCGTAGGCGTTTTCGTCCTGGCGCTGCGGATTGGCTCTCACATGCACGGTGAGCAAATCGCCGGACGCGGCAATCTGCTCGCCGTCGCCTTCATTGAGGCGCAGCACCGGCGCCTTGGCGCTCAACGACGGTTGGCGGCTGTCGCGCAGCGGATCGCGGATGCTCATGTCGAAGGACGCCCAGTCGAGGCGGGCGGTCTCGTTGGTGTTGAGGGCCCGCAGCGTGAGCGGGCCCTCGAGACGGATGATGACCAGGTTGGGATCGTAGATCTGCGCCAGCGCCAGGAGGCGCGTGACGCGGCCTTCGATGGGGCCGCGCAGCGTGTTGCCCGCGAAGGTCGGCAGCTCACAGGTCAGCTCGAAGCGGAACGGGAAGCCCGCGATGGTGCGGTTGGGACAGGTCCAGACGCGGCCGCGTTCGGCCTCGCGGGCTAGGACACGATCGAGCGTCGCGGCGGCGCGGTCGCGGGCGACGAACCAGAAGCCCGACCAGCCGGCCGCCAGCACGAGCAGCACGATGTAGGGAAGGTAGAGGCCCCAGCGGCGGCGCCGTCGCGCAATGACCATGTGGCGCTCCTCGCGCGCGAAAGGCGCATGAATTGCAACGGCCTGTCCTAGCTGCTAGGCGCAGCCGCGCACAAGTAGGACGGCTCTTTCAGGGATGATGGCCGAATCGGGCGATCTGTGGGTGTTCGGCTATGGCTCGCTCATGTGGCGGCCGGGCTTTGCCTTCATCGAGCGGCATGTCGGGCGCATCCACGGCTATCATCGCTCGCTTTGCGTCTACTCGCACCACCATCGCGGCACGCCCGAGCGGCCGGGCCTGGTGCTCGGCCTCGACCGCGGCGGCTCGTGCCGCGGCATCGCCTATCGGGTAGCGGCGGATCGCCGCGCCGCGACCGTCGCGTATCTGCGCGAGCGCGAGCAGGTGACCACCGTCTATGTGGAACGCTACGCGCCGGTGACGCTCGATGACGGCCGGCTGGTGACCGGGCTCGCCTTCACGGTCGACCGGGCGCATGAGCAATATGCCGGCCGCCTTTCGGTCGCCGAGCTGGTGAGCCTGGTGCGCCAGGGCGTGGGCGCATCCGGCGCCAATCCCGAATATGTGCGCAACACCCACGCCCATCTCGTCGAGCTCGGGGTCGACGACCCGGTGCTCGCCGCGCTGGTACGGGAATTGTGAGGGCGGACGACGGAGGACAGAACCCGTCGCCTGTCGTCCGTCCTTTGTGGTCGGCCCTAGACGCCGAGATCGTCGAGGGTGTCGCGTCGGGCGGTGCGGCTCGCGGCCAGGAGATGCACGTGCAGCTCGTTGGCGCCGTGCTCGCGGGCGGCGGTGAGCCACTGGCCGTTATAGCCGTTGACGGCGGTGGAGCCGCTCTCGCGCGCGGCGACGAGATGGCGGCGGCCATCGGCGTCACGCGCCACCGCGAGCAGCAAGGCCCCGGCATAGCCGTCGTCGGCCTCGTCGAGGGGATAGACCGACACCACGTAGCGGCGCCCGGAGCGCCCGCGCCAGGCCCGCAGCGGCAGCGGCGTGTCGGCGTCGCGGACAATGGCGAGTGCTTCGTCGCGGGCGATGGAGGAAAGGTCGCGCGCGATCGAAGAAGGGTCGCGGGCGGCCCGGGCGGCAAGATGGGCCAATAGGGGAGGCGGCGGGACGGGCGCGACCGGGAGGACCGGGGCGGTGGAATGAGCGGACATGGTATGTTCTCTGTATGTTTATGGAACATACAGAGAACATAAACAGACCTCAGCCGTCAAGCCGAAAGTTCAGGCCCTTTCGGTCGACGGCGCGCCGGCGCCCGCCGTGTGACCGAGTTGCCGCTGGCTCTCGGCGACGAGCCGGCTGGAGGCGGTCTCGATCCGCTCCTCGAGGGCCGGCAGGATCGCCTCGCGCGAGAGGCCGGCCGGCAGGGGCGGCAGGATTTCGATGACGATGGTGCCGGGCCAGCGCAGGAAGGAGCGGCGCGGCCAGTGCACGCCGCTGTTCAGCGCCAGCGGCAGGCAGGGAACGGCCACCGATTCGCACAGATGCACGATGCCGTATTTGTAGGCCGGCGGCGCGCCCGGCGCCCGGCGCGTGCCCTCGGGGAAGATGAGGATCTGGCGGCCGCGCTCGGTCTCGTGGCGCACGCGCTTGTTGAGGACGCCGAGGGCGGCTGAGCCGCCGCCGCGATCGACGGGCACCTGCTGCGCCTTCACGGTGAACCAGCCGAACAGCGGTATCCATCTGAGCTCGCGCTTCAGCACATAGGCGGGGTCCTCGAAGACGGTGAGCAGCGCGAAGGTCTCGAACAGCGACTGGTGCTTGGCGGCTACCAAGAGGCCGCCCGGCGGGATCAGCTCGCGGCCGCGGATTTCGGTCCGCGTGCCGACGATCCATTGCAGCATGCGGATGTTGAAGCGCGCCCAGGCCTTGGCGCCGGCGAGGAAGAAGCGCCGCGGCAGCACGAAGGTGGGCACGAGGGCGAGCATCCAGCCGATGATGACGACATAGAACGCCACGTTGGCCAGAAGCGAGCGCAGGACGATGCTGAGAGAGGGCCGCGGCACGAGCGATTTCTACTAGAGTTCAGCGCCCCGGCAAGGCCGCCTCGCCCGGCTTGCGGGCGCCTGCCGCGACGGCAACGTGCGCGCCGTCCGGGTCGGGCTCGATGCGAGTGCGCACGATGGCCGCGACGTATTTGACGTATTCGCCGAGCAGCACGCGGGCGGTGTTGGGCTCGTACCACCAGCGGTCCGGGTTGATGATGTCGGTGACCACCGGATAGGGCGCCAATGGCACGCCGGGCAGCACCTTCTCGATCTCCACGAGGGTGCGCGGCATGTGATAGTTCGAGGTGACGACGATCAGCGAACGGAAGCCGTGCTGCTGCGTCCAGCGGCGCGTCTCGACGGCGTTGCCGATGGTGTTGCGGGCGCGATAGTCGAGGTCGACGCAGCAGGCGAACAGCCGCCGGCTTGCCGGATTGAGGCCGGCGATCTCGCCGCGGCTGGTCTTTTCGTTGACGCCGGTGATGAGCAGCCGCTGCCCGAGCCCCTGGGCCAAGAGGTCGACGGCGTCGCCGATGCGCTGCGAGCCGCCCGTCAGAACAACGATGCCGTCGGCGCGCGTGGTCGTGCCGGCCTCGGTGCGGTCGAGGGCTTGCAGGAAGAAGAAGAAGCCGACGCCGAGGCCGAGAAGGGCGACGACGACCATGAACGCGCCGAGGCGGGTCAAGAACTGCCAGATGCGAAGTCAGCCGTCCAACTCCCATGGACGATAGAGGATGCCCCCGGCGGCGCTGAGCGGCGCCTCGAGCAGCCGGCCGCATCATATCATACGGACGGCCAAGGATAAGGTTGGAATGGGGCGGCGCCGCCGGCGGGCGCCCCCGTGGAACTCCTCGATCCCGGTCCCTAGTAGAGCTCCTCGAGATGGCGGCGCACGGTGAGGCGTGATGTGACGGCCGTGACGGCCGCCACGATGGCGGCGATGGCCAGCACCGCCGCATAGCCGCGCCAGCCGATCTCGAAGCCGCCGAACATGGCTTCGAGCTGACTGCCCCCCGCGGAGGCGCGCCAGGAGCCCGCGAGCCAGCCGACCACGGCGATGAGCAGAACCGCCAATGAGCCGCCGAGGGCGCCGCCCTTGAGCCCGAGGCGCAGGAAGCGGGTCTGGAACTCGCGGGCGATGAAGTCGTCGTTGGCGCCGACAAAATGCAGCACCTCGATGATGTCGCGATTGCCCGCCATGGCGCCGCGCGTCGCGAAGGCGACGGCAAGCGCTGTAGCGGTCAGCACCAGGGCCACGACCGCGAGGCCGAGCACGACGACGGTGTTGGCCATGGTGGACAGGCGCTCGATCCAGACATGATGGTCGTCGAGGGTGGCGGTCGGCACGCGGGCACGCAGCTCGGTGCGCAGCCGCTCGAGATTGGGCTTGGCGTCGCCCTTGCCGGACAGCACGATCAGGCGCGGCACCGGCAGCTCGGCGAGCCCCAGCCCCTTGCCGAGCCAGGGCTCCAGCAGCCGCTCGGCGTCCTCCTTGCTGAAGACGCGCGGCTCGCCGATGCCCGGGAAGGCGCGGGCGATGCCGACGGCGGTGGCCACGTCGGCGTCGACGTCGCGCTGCGGGTCGGGCCGCACCTGGATGGTCATCTCGCGGGCCACCGAAGAGCGCCAGTCGAGCGAGGCGCTGGCGACGAGCTCGGCGGCGCCGGCCGTGAGGGCGGCGAGGAACGTCAGGATGGCAATGACGGTGACGAGGGCGCGGCCGGCGATGCTGTCGGACGGCACCAGCGACTTCTCGCGCCACGGCGCGTCCGGCAGCGGCGCCTCGTAGACGAGATCGGCCTCCTCGTGCGGCTGCTGCACGCCGTGGTCGCTTCCCTGCCGGGTGATATGTGCGGTCGCCATCGCTCAATCGTCGATATGCAGCCGCCCCTCGCCGAGTACAAGGCGGCGGGCGTCGACCTGGTCCATGAGGGCCAGATCGTGGGTGGCGATGACGACGGATGTGCCGAGACGGTTGAGCTCGAGGAACAGGCGCAGGAGCCGGCGCGCCAGGCTCGGATCGACATTGCCGGTGGGCTCGTCGGCAAGCAGCATCTCCGGCCGCGCGATCAGCGCCCGCGCGATGGCGGCGCGCTGCTTCTCGCCGCCCGACAGGACCGGCGGCAGCACGTGCATGCGCTCGCCAAGCCCGACCCAGCGCAACAGCTCGACGACTTCCGGCTGATAGTTTCCCTCGTCGCGGCCCTGCACCCTGAGCGGCAGCGCGACGTTCTCGTATGTCGTCAAATGATCGAGCAGGCGAAAATCCTGGAACACGATGCCCATGCGGCGGCGCATCAGCATCAGCTCGGCCGCCGGAATGCGGGTCACGTCGCTGCCGAAGATGGTCACCAGGCCGCGTGTCGGCTTGAGCGCCAGGAGGATAAGCCGCAGCAGGCTCGTCTTGCCGGCGCCGGACGGGCCGGTGAGGAACTGGAAGGAATGCGGCTCGATGCTGAAGCTGACGTCCTTGAGGACCTCAGGCCCCATGCCGTAGCGCAAGCCGACATTTTCGAAACGCACCACCGCGCCTTGCTCCCGATCTCCGGCCGGACAGCCTGTCCCAATCCGCCCGCGACCCCCACCCTAGCGGGCGAAGACTTCACGCTCCATTAACCATACTGGCGGCCAATAGATTCGTCCGCTTTTCCCGATCTGCCGGCCGGATCGCTGATTCGCATGCTGATTGTCTGCCCGTCCTGCGCAAGCACCTACACGATCGAGGCCGAGCTGCTCGGCCAGGAGGGGCGGCGCGTGCGCTGCGCCGCCTGCCGGCGCGAATGGTTCGTCGACCGCGCCGACCCGGTGGCGGCCCCCGCCATCGCGGCCTTCGAGGCCGTGGTGGCCGACTTCGATGCGCCCAAAGGCGCCCCGCCGGCCGGCGCTCCCCCCTTGGGCGTCGAGGCGCCGCTGCCGCCAGCCGCCGCAAACCCGGCCGGCGATTGGCCCGGGGACGCCCGCCTGCCGCCGCCACCCCCCCGCGGCAAGGCAGCGACATCCGCCCGGACGCGTCCGGGCCGCATCGGCCGGTCTCCCCGCAACATGGTGCGCATGGTGGTCGCCGCCGTCCTCGTGCTCGTCGTGGGCAACGCTCGGATATGCCCGCGACTTCGTCGTCAGGCTGCTGCCGGGGACCGCCAACCTCTATGCAGCGGTCGGCGCGCCGGTCAATCTGCGCGGCCTTGCGTTCCGGGCCGTCCGCCCGGAGCTGGTGGCCGAGGGCGACAACCGCACGCTCGTGGTCGAGGGCGAGATCTTGAACGTCACCCGCAAGGCCCAGGACGTTCCGCCCATCGCGGTCGCCATTCGCAGCAAGAGCGGCCAGCCGCTCTATGGCTGGACGGTCGACCCGCCGCGCCAACGCCTCGAAGCGGGCGAGACGCTCGCCTTCCGGTCGCGCCTTGCCACGCCGCCGGCCGACGGCCACGACGTTTTCGTGCGCTTCCGGGCCGCCAACGAGCGCGTGGCCGGGATGCCGCAAGTTCAGTAGCGCGCCGCCATGACGCCGCTCGCGCCTTGATGAACACGGCCGGCATGATGCGGCGCGAAAACCGCGCCCCTTTTCCGGGCCCATGCGCTAACGTCGCGCCGCGCAGGCGCGCAACCGCGCGGCAAGACGGAGGCATCTGAGTGGCCCGCATCCTGCTCGTCGACGACGAAGAGGGCGTGCGCGGCTTCCTCATGCGCGGCCTCGTCATGGACGGCCACAGCATCACCACGGCCACCAATGGCGGCGAGGCGCTCGACACGCTCGTCGCCAATCGCGGCGGCTTCGACCTCCTGCTCACCGACATCCGCATGCCGGTGATGGACGGCATCGCGCTGGCGCTCGCCGCCAAGCGCGATTTCCCTAAGGTCGTCGTCATCCTGATGACCGGCTACGCCGACCAGCGCGAGCGGGCCAAGGGTCTCGACGCCATCGTCGACGGCATCCTGACCAAGCCGTTCTCGCTCGCCGAATTGAAGGCGGCGGTCGCCAAGGCGCTGGGTGCCGGCAATCCGTAGCCAGTGACCGGCCGTCAGGGCCGCATAGGCGGTGGCCGCAGCCGCCGGCAGGTGCTATCTGATCACCGTCCACTGGTCACCGGATACCGACATGCGAACCATCGACAGCATTGAACAGCTCGAGCGCCTCTACGGCGTGCCCAAGTCCACATCGCTCGCCAAGGAAATCCCGAAGCTCAACGCGCATTACCGCGCTTTCGTCGAGGCCTCGCCGTTCGTGCTCATTGCCACATCGGGGCCCGGCGGCCTCGATTGCTCGCCCAAGGGCGACGGGCCGGGCTTCGTCAAGATGCTCGACGACAGCACCCTCGCCATCCCCGACCGGCCGGGCAACAACCGCCTCGACGGCCTGCGCAACATCGTGGCCGACCCGCGCGTGGCGCTCCTGTTCCTGGTGCCGGGTGTCGGCGAGACGCTGCGCGTCAACGGCCGCGCCGTCATCTCGGACGATCCGGCTCTCGCTGCCCAATTCGCGGTCAACGGCAAGCTGCCGCGCACCGTCACGGTGGTCACCATCGAGCAGGCCTACGTGCATTGCCCCAAGGCCTTCATCCGCTCGCATCTGTGGGATCCGGCCCATCACGTGGAGCGCAAGCGCCTGCCGAGCCTCGGCGACATGGTGGCCGTGTTCAGCCGCGGCGAGATCGACGGCGCGGCCTACGACCGCGAGGCGCCGGCCCGCTACGAGACGCAGCTTTACTAAACGGGGACTCTCGTCACGCCGCCAGGAGCTTCTCGATCTCGGAGACGGGATGCGAGGTGAGCTCCTTGGGCAGTTCCGCTGTGATGCGCTCGGTCACTTCCTTGTGCATCTCCTTGCGCAGCACGCCCAGCACCTTCGGGGGCGCCACGACGACGAGCTTGTCGAAACGGCCGGCATGCGCGCGGCGATAGAGGGCGGCCGCGATGTCCTTGGCGAAGCGATCCTCGGCCAGCTGATGCCAGTCGGTCTGCTCGTCGGCGCTCTTGGAGGGACCCGGCGGGCCGAGATTGCGGCCGGGCTCGTCGGTGCCCTGCTCGCGGGTCGGCGGGTTGTCATGCTCGAGCACGCGCTCGACCACGAGGTTGGGATGGGCGGCGTCGCCCTTGTTGCGGAAGAACAGTGCCTTGCGGCCGTCGCCCACCAGAACGAGGGCGTCAAAATCAATTCTCACACGGGTCATGCTGGGTTCCTCGCCGGAAGGGAACCCCGAAGCTCAATCGAGGGTTCCGTCCAGTCTTGAGCCCAATCGCTCGGAACTAAGGGGCCTCGCAGGAACGCCAAGCGTCCTTCGAGGCTCGCATGCTTGTTGCGCGCACACCTTTCGGAATCCCGCCCCAGCATGCTCGCTCCTCAGGATGAGGAGATTTGTGGATGGCATCAGCGATCGCCTCATGCTGAGGTGCTCGCGCGAAAGTGCGAGCCTCGAAGCACGCTCGGCGGTCGTCCAGCGCTGCGCGGCGCGCTGCTTCGGTAGGAAACTCAGTCAGAGCCACGGGCGGCTCTTCGCCGCCTTCTCCTCGTAGCTCTTGATGGCCGGCGCCTTCTGCATGGTGAGCCCGATATCGTCGAGGCCGTTCAGCAGGCAGTGCTTGCGGTGCGGATCGATATCGAAATGCACCGTGCCGCCGTCCGGGCCCTTGATGGTCTGGCTTGCGAGGTCGACCGTCAGCGTCGCATTGGCGCCGCGGCGGGCATCGTCGAGCAGCTTCTCGAGATCCTCCGACGACACCACGACCGGCAGGATGCCGTTCTTGAAGCAGTTGTTGTAAAAAATGTCGGCGAAGGACGTGGAGATGACGCAGCTGATGCCGTAGTCGAGCAGCGCCCAGGGCGCGTGCTCGCGCGAGGAGCCGCAACCGAAATTGCTCCCCGCCACGACGATCTTGGCGTTGCGGTAGGCCGGCTTGTTGAGCACGAAATCGGGATTCTCGGAGCCGTCGTCGCGAAAGCGCATCTCGGCGAACAGGCCCTTGCCGAGGCCGGTGCGCTTGATGGTCTTCAGATACTGCTTCGGGATGATCATGTCGGTGTCGACATTGACGATCTCGAGGGGGGCGGCGACGCCCGTCAGGGTGGTGAATTTCTGCATGGCAGGTTCGGCTTGGTTGCGCTCCGCCCGGCCGCGCCGGGCGCTTTGCGCTACCACTAGGGCGCCGGCGCGCTTCTGACAAGCCGCAAGGCTGCTATAGTCGCCCCGTCACGAGAGGGCGCAGTACATGAGCGATCAGTCGAACTACAAGGTTGGGGCACGCGATCTCCAAGAACTCGCCGCCAAGCTGAACGAGCTGTTGCGGATTCGAACGCTGCCCATCGGCATGAAGCAGTTCACCACGCTCGAGGAAATGAACGCCATTCCGGGCCTGAGGCGGCCGAAGCTGGGGCGCTTCCACACCACCTGCCAGCTGGTCACGCAGGCGCGCATGGCCGGCTTCACGCTCGGCATCACGGCCGAGAATGTCAGGCCGCAATCCAATTGCGGCGGTATCGTCGGCCTCGACCAGCCGAGCCCCGACACGCTGTCGGGAGAGCGTATGGACGGCGTGTGGTTCGAGAACCGCGAGGCGGCGCACCAGCACCAGGTGCACATGCCGCGCCAGACCTACGGCAAATATGTCGGCACCGTCGTGTCGCCGCTCAGAGCCGGCCGGCTCGACCCGCCCGACATCGTGCTGTTCTACGCAACGCCCGGCCAGATGATCCTCTTCGTCAACGGCCTGCAATGGAAGCGCT
Source organism: uncultured Alphaproteobacteria bacterium (assembly GCA_963812775.1). Lineage (GTDB taxonomy): Bacteria > Pseudomonadota > Alphaproteobacteria > Rhizobiales > Beijerinckiaceae > CAWEWH01. The sequence goes on along the minus strand of CAWEWH010000005.1, from coordinate 151,152 downwards.
ACAGGCGCTACGACATGAGCATCACCGGCGAGAGCGCCTGCGCCGACAGCTGGGGCCGCGCGCTCCTGACGCGCGAGACGTTCGATCTCCATCCCCTGCTACGCCGAGCGGCGCTATGGCGGCGTCGCCGACGACGAGATGCTGATCGCCATGCCGCCGGAGGAATTCGCGCGCGGCGTGGAGGGGCTCGAAGGCATCTCCAAGAAGGGACTGCGCTACCCCATCCCGCCGTTCAGCGCCCAGGCCGATCCGTCGGAAGGCATGGCTGCCAGCTACGGTTGATATCGCCTCGTGGACGTTGACGAAATTTCCGCTGGCGAAGGCGGCGGCCCTTTGCTTTATGGAACGCCACAACAAAAAAGCGTCCCGGGGAGGGTCGCCCAATGATCTTCAAGGGCCTCAAGGTGATCGATTGCGCGAGCTACATCGCCGCGCCGGCCGCCGCCACCATCCTGGCCGACTACGGGGCGGACGTGATCAAGATCGAGCCGCCGGTGGGCGACGCCTATCGCAGACTGGCGACGATGGTGGCGCCCGACAATCCGCATAATTTCGGCTGGCTGCTCGACTGCCGCAACAAGAGGGGACTGGCGCTGAACGTGGCGCAGCCGGAGGGCATGACGGTGCTGCACCGGCTCATCGCCAAGGCCGACGTGTTCATCACCAACTTCCCCATGGGGACGCGTCAGCGTCTCGGCCTCACCTACGACAAGATCGCGCCGCTCAACGAGCGGCTGATCTATGCGTCCTTCACCGGCTACGGCGAGGTCGGCGAGGAAGCGGGAAAGCCCGGCTTCGACAGCAACGCCTATTGGGCGCGCTCCGGCCTCATGGACGTGGTCAAGCCCGAGCACGGCGCGCCGCCGGCCCGCTCGGCGGCCGGCATGGGCGATCATCCGTCCGCGCTCGCCCTTTACGGCGCCATCGTGACCGCGCTGCTGCAGCGCGAACGCACCGGCAAGGGCGCCTATGTGGGCTCCTCGCTCCTCGCCAACGGCGCCTGGGCCAACGGCTTCGTCATGCAGGCGGCGCTGTGCGGCGTGTCGCTGCCGCCGCGGCCGCCACGCGAAAAGTCGATCAACGCGCTGGCCAACCATTACCGCACCCGTGACGATCGCTGGCTCATCCTGTCGGTGCTCAACGACGAGCGTGACTGGCCGGTGGTGGCCAAGTGCATGGACCGCGAGGATCTGCTGAACGACCCGCGCTTCGTCACCAAGCCGGACCGCACGGCGAACGCCTTCGCGCTGACCGCCATTTTCGACGAGATTTTCGCGACCAGGGATCTCGCCAAGTGGCGCGCCATCCTCGACGGCGCCGGCCTCATCTTTGGCATCGTCGCCACAGCGGCCGATGCGCTGAGCGACAAGCAGATGCGCGACGCCGACGTGCTGGTGCCGTTCGAGAACGACACCATGCTGACCATCAACAGCCCGATGTTCATCGGCGGGGTCGAGAAGGTGCGGCCGCGGCGCGCGCCTGACGTCGGCGAGCACACCGACCTGGTGCTGCGCGAGGCGGGCTACAGCGACACCGAGATCGGCGACTTGCGCGCCCGCGGCGCGGTGGCGTGAGGAGAGAACGGAAGACGGAGGGCAGAATGCGGATGACCATTTTCTCTGTCATCCGTCGTCCGCTGTCCGTCGTCCAACAGAGGGGATGAAATGGCCAGGCTGTGTGAGGGGCGCGTTGCGATCGTCACGGGGGGCGGCGGCGGCATCGGGCGCGAGCACGCGCTGATGCTGGCCGCGCATGGCGCCAAAGTGGTGGTCAACGATCTCGGCACCGGCCGCGACGGCAGCGGCAAGAGCATCTCGGCGGCGCAGAGCGTCGTCGACGAGATCAACAAGGCGGGCGGCGAGGCCGTCGCCAGCGGCGACGACGTCAGCGACTGGAACGGCGCCAAGAGCCTGGTCGACCAGGCGGTGAAGACGTTCGGCAAGCTCGATGCCGTCGTCAACAATGCCGGCATCCTGCGCGACCGCATGCTGGTCAACATGAGCGAGGATGAATGGGATGCGGTCATCAAGGTGCATCTGAAGGGCACCTTCGCGCCGAGCCGCCATGCGGCCGCCTATTGGCGCGACCGCAACAAGGAGACCGGCAAGCCGGTCAACGGCCGCATCATCAACACCTCGTCGGCGTCCGGCCTCTTCGGCAATGTCGGGCAGACCAATTACGGGGCCGCCAAGGCGGGCATCGCCGCCTTCTCGATCATCGCGGCGCGCGAGCTTGGCCGCTACGGGGTCACCGTCAACTCGATCAGCCCGCACGCGCAGACGCGCATGACCGAGGGGCTGAGGCCACGCACCGCCGAGGAGCTGGCGCGCCGGCATCCCCGCTTCGTGTCGCCCATCGTCGTCTGGCTGGTGAGCGAGCAATCGAACGGGGTGACGGCGCGTGTCTTCGACAGTGGCGCCGGCAAGGTCTACGTGATGGAAGGCTGGCGGCTCGGCCCGGAGGCGACACAGGAAGACGATCCGGTGGCGCTCGGGCCGGTGGTGCCCGACCTCGTCAAGCGGGCCCGCAAGAATTCCAACATGCTCGGACAGGAGCTCGACTAAGCGATCGCAGACAACGGGCGACAAACGTCTGTCCGGTCGTTGTCCGCCGCACGTCGTCAATGGGGAATGCCATGGCACTGAACTACGAAAAGCTGATGCAGATGAAAATGGAGGGCGTGCGCTTCAGCTACGGCGACCGCGAAACCATGCTTTATGCGGTGGGGGTCGGCATGGGGCGCGATCCCCTCGACCCGAAAGAGCTGGCCTACACGTTCGAGAGGGAAACGCTCAAGACCGTGCCCAGCATGGCGACGGTGCTGACACGCATGCCGCTGCTCAAGGACAGCGGCTACGACTACACCAAGGTGGTGCATGGCGAGCAGCGCCTCACCCTGCATCGGCCGCTGCCGCCGGAAGGCGAGCTTATCGCCGACGCGCGCGTCACCGAGGCGGTCGACAAGGGAACCGGCAAGGGCGCCGTCATCTACACGGAGACCAAGGTGCGGTCCGCCAAGGATAATCAGCCGATGTTCACCCTCAACGGCGCGACCTTCGCGCGCGGCGACGGCGGCTTCGGCGGGCCGTCCGGCGCCGGCCCTGCCGTGCACGAGATTCCGACCCGCAAGCCGGACCAGAGCGTGGCGCTCGAGACGCGGCCCGACCAGGCGCTGCTCTATCGTCTCAACGGCGACCGCAATCCGCTGCACGCCGACCCCGACCTGGCCAAGCGCGTCGGCTTCCCGGTGCCGATCCTGCACGGCCTGTGCACCTACGGCACCGCCTGCCGGGCGATCCTCACCACGGTGTGCGACTACGATCACACCAAGATCGCCGGCCTCAACGTGCGCTTCTCGTCGCCGGTCTATCCGGGCGAGACGATCATCACCGACATGTGGATCGACGGAAAGATCGTGTCGTTCCGCTGCCGGCTCAAGGAGCGCGACGTGACCGTCATCAACAACGGCAAGTGCACGCTGAACTAATGCATGATCCCGAAAAGTGGACGGTTTTCGGGATAAGATCATGCACAAAATCAAGACTTCTAGAGCGCGAAGGCGCTGTCGTTTTCTTCTGCGCGTGATCTCGTCCCAAACCGCGCACACTTTTCGGGATCATGCGCCGGCGCAACGCCGCGAGCGGGGAGGGTTCGATGACCGTGCAGCGGCTGGTGAGCCAGGAAGCGACGGCGGGCGAAATGGTCGCGCGCGTGCTCGCCGAGGCCGGCATCGACATGGTGTTCGGCATCTCCGGCGGCCATACCGGGCCGCATCTTCGCCGGCCTCGAGAAGCAGCAGAACGCGGTCCGCACCGTGCTGGTGCGCGAAGAGTCGCTCGGCGGCGTCATGGCCGAGGTCTACGGCCGGCTGCGCCGGCAGCCGGGCGTGCTGATCGGCCAGGGCCCGTGGGTGCTCGGCAACGGCCTGCTCGGCACGCTGGAGGCGCATCTGTCGTCGTCGCCGATGCTGCTGCTGACCGACTTCTCCGACCCGCCGCAATCTCGCGCTGCACGCGCCCTATCAATCCGGCGCCGGCGATTACGGCGGCTGGGACGCGCGCCGCGCTTTCGGCGGGCGTCACCAAGCAGGTGTTCCAGGCGCTCGAGCCGGCGCAGGCCGTGCAGGCGACGCAGCTCGCGATCAAGCACGCGATGTCGGGCCAGATGGGGCCGGTGGCGGTGCTGTTCTCGTTCGCGGCGCTCAACGGCACGGTCGGGCCCGACACCGTGCCGCCGCTCTATCCGACGCAGCTCTACATGCCGCCGCCCGCCGCCGGCGCCGACGGCGAGCGCGTGGCCGCGCGCCGCGCGAGGCGCTGCTGCGACGCCAAGCGGCCGGTCATCATCGCCGGCAACGGCGTGCGCATCGCGCAGGCCTACGAGGAGCTGCAGCGCGCTGGCCGAGGCGCTCGGCATCCCGGTCGCCACCAGCGCCGTCCGGCAAGGGCACGTTCGCCGAGACGCACGATCTCGCGCTCGGCGTCTACGGCACGTTCGGCACGGCGACCGCCAACGCCATCGTCGGCGCAGCCGACCTCGTGCTGGTGGTCGGCTCGAAGCTCGGCGCCTCCGACACGGCGCGCGAGAATCCGGAGCTGCTCGATCCGACGCGGCAGACCTTCATCCAGATCGACATCGAGCCGAAGAATGCCTCGTGGACGTTCCCGGCCGAGCATGTGCTGATCGGCGACGCCGCGCATCATCCTGAGGCAGTTGCGCGAGGCGACGCGGCGAGGACGCCGACGCGTCGTGCAAGGCCGGGATCGCGCGCGTTGCCGCGCAGCGGCGCAAGGAGACCGGCTATTTCGATCAGCCCGCCTACATGCGCGGCCGGCTCGCCGATCCATCCGCAGCGGATCATCGGCGAGTTGATGCGCAACCTGCCGGCCGACGCCATCGTCACCTGCGACGCCGGCGAGAACCGCATCCTGATGACGCATCTCTACCAGACCCAGCGCGAGGAGGGCTTCCTGCAGGCGGCCGGCTCCGGGCCGATGGGCTTCGCCATTCCCGGCGGCGCTCGGCGCCAAGCTGGTGCATCCGGACCGCACGGTCGTGGCGGTGTGCGGCGACGGCGGCTTTGCGATGTCGATGAACGGGCTGATGACGGCGCATCGAGGAGGACATCCCGATCGTCGTCGTCGTCTTCAACAACAAGGCGCTCGGCTGGGTGCTGCACGGCGGCTCGGGCTTTGCGGCGAAGTTCAACGACTTCGACTTCGCCGGCATCGCCCGCGCCATGGGCTGCCATGCCGAGCGCGTCTCCGATCCCAATGCGCTCGGCCGCGGCCATCAAGACGGCGATCGCGGCGCGCGGCCCGGCGGTGATCGACGTGGACACGTCGCTGAACGACATCACCTTCGCGGATATCACCTCGCCGCTCGCCAAGGTGGCGGCGGCGCGGCGCTGAGAGGGACGGCCCATGGGCAAGCTCGACGACAAAGTGGCGATCGTCACCGGTGGCGGCCGCGGCCTCGGCCGCGCCTATGCGCGCCGTCTCGCCTCCCTCGGCGCCAAGGTCGCCATCAGCGACCTCGACCTGAAGTCGTACCGCGAGTTCGAGGCCGAGGCGCGCGACATGACGGCCGACTCGACCGTCGCCGAGATCGAGGCGGGCGGCGGCAAGGCCATGGGCATCGAGATGGACGTAATGGACCGCAAGGCCGTCGATGCCATGGTGGCCAAGGTGCACACAACATGGGGACGCGTCGACATCCTGGTGGCCAATGCCGGCGGCGGCCGCGGCCGTCCCCTTGACACCAAGGCAAGCACCTTGGACTCAGACCTGTTGAAGCTCGTCACCGAGATGAACCTCTACGGCACGATCTACTGCTGCAACGCGGTGGCGCCGATCATGAAGGAGCAGAGCTACGGCAAGATCGTCACCGTCAGCTCGGTGGCCGGCATCTCGCCCGCCAATGACGGCGGCTACGCCCATTACGGCGCCGCCAAGGCGGCTATCGCCCACTACACCCGCTACCTGGCGCAGGATCTCGGTCCCTTCGGCATCACCGCCAACTGCATCGCGCCCGGCACCATCGGCACGGGCCGCATCATGCAGACCGTCATCCCGGGCAGCGCCCGCGCCAACCGCGATCCGGCGGCGCGCATCGCGCTCAAACGCATCGGCACGGTTGAGGACTGCGCCAAGGTGGTCGAGTTCCTGGTGACCGATCTCTCCGACTATGTCACCGGCCAGCTCATCGCCATCGACGGCGGCTTGGTGCGGTAGGCGTCAGCGAGGGTGCCGCGCCCGCGAAGCCTCCGGACGGCGCGGCGCGATGCGGTAGACGCAGCGGCGCGCGCCGTGAACGATATGTTCAAGGCGCTCCACCGACACGTCGGGCCCGAGCACGCGCCGGAAGAGCGCGAGCTCGGAGCGGCAGAAGCCCTGGCATTGCTTGGCCGCGACGCAGATCGGGCAATGGTTCTCGATGAGCAGGAGACTGTCGCGGCTCTCCCGCTTGATCTCGGCCATGTAGCCCTCGGCCGAGCGCAGGCGCGCCAGCCGCCTGGCGCGCTCGGCGAGCGTGGCCGCCGACGCCGTGGCTTTGCGATACTGCGCGAGGATCGCGGCTTCGCGGTGGGCGATGAGCCGCTCCAGCCCGTCGGCCCCGAACAGGGCCGGGACGGCTGCGAGCAGGTCGGCCGTGAGGCCCGCGTGATTGTCGGGAAAGCGCGCATGCCCGGCATCCGTCAGTCGCCAGTAGCGCTTCGGCCGGCCGACGCTCTCGCGCCGGTCATCGAACGCGACGAGGCTGTCGTTCGCCAGCCGTGCCAGCAGCTGTCGGACCGCGACGGCGGTGACGTCGAGCCGCGCCGCGAGTCGCGCGGCCGTCTGCGGCCCTTGCGCCTTGAGCGCATAGAGGAGACGGTCGGCGCTGCGATCCTGCATGCTCATGTCATGCCCGAAATCGGAGTGTTTGGAAAGCCATTGCTTATCTAATCCGGACAGCTTAGAAAAGCTTTGTCTTATCAAATGGCGGGCCGTGCATGGAAGCCCCGATGGGTGCGCGCTGGGCCGATCTGCTCACGGCGCGCTATGCCGCCGCCACCACGACGCTGTGCCTCGGCGTGGGGCTGTTCTCCTTCAACATCTTCCTGGTGTCGACCGCGCTGCCGACGGGGGTGCGCGAGGTGGGCGGCGTGGCACTCATCTCCTGGAGCACGACGCTCTATCTCGTGCTGGCCATCGTCGGCGGTGCGGCGGCGGCCCGCCTCAAGGCGCGCTTCGGGGCGCGGGCCGCCCTGATTGGCGCCGCCCTCGTGTTCCTGGCGGGCACGCTCGTGGTGGCGGCCGCCTCGTCGATGGCCGAGATCCTCGCTGGGCGGGCGCTGCAGGGGATCGGCGAGGGGGTGGTGGCGGCGCTGTGCTACGCGCTCATCCCGGAGATTTTCCCGTCGACAATGATCGCAAAGGTCTTCGGCGCCGAGGCGGTGGTGTGGGCGGCGGCCGCCTTCGGCGGGCCGCTGCTGGCCGGCGCCGCCACCGACCTCATCTCGTGGCGCGTCGCCTTCCTCATCAACATTCCCCTGATCGTCACCTTCATGGCCCTCGTGCCCGTCGTCGTGCCGCGACAGGGGTCGCGCGGCGAGGAGGCGCCGATGCCGCTTGCGCGCCTTGCCGTGATTGGCATGGGGATCATGACCGTGGCGGTGGCCGGTGTTGCTCCACGCGCCTCGCGGCTGCCGTCCTGGTCATCGGCGCTCTCACCACGCTGGCGCTGGCAGTGGCGCGCGACCGCATGAGCCCGTCGCCGCTCTTTCCGTCCGATGCCTTCTCGCTCCGCTCCGTCGTCGGCCTCGGGCTGTGGGTGGTGCTGCTCATGCCGCTCGCCCAGGCCGCGACGTCGGTCTACCTGGTCCTGACCCTGCAGACGCTTTGGGGATTCGGCGCCACCGCCGCGAGCCTGTTCAACGCCAGCCTGGCGCTCGCCTGGAGCTTCGCGGCCATCGTGGTGGCCAATGTCAATCGCGGCACAACGCGCGCGCGCTTCATCGCCATGGGCCCGCTGATGCTTCTCCTCGGATTGGCGCTCATCGTGGCCGGCCTCGCGGTCGATCGGCCGGCGCTGGTGCTCGTCGGCCAGATCACCGTCGGGACAGGTTTCGGGTTCGCCTGGGGCTTCCTCAGCCAGGCCGTCATGGAGACGGCGCGCCCCGGCGAGCGCGACCGCGCCACCGCGCTCCTGCCGACCCTGCAGTCGGCCGGCTACGCGATCGGCGCAGCCTTCGCGGGTCTGGTGGCCAACAATGCCGGCTACGCGGTGGACGATGCGGCAGCGGTGCGCCATGCCGCCATCGTCCTGTTCGCGGCCTCGACAGTCGCCTCGCTCGCCGCCGTCGCGACGGGCCTTGGCGTGCGGGCGCGCCTGCGGCGCGTGACTCGGCGCGGTGACAGGGACCGTGGCGTGCTCCGACCGCTGAGTCCCTAGCATGATCTCCACCTGATCTGCTGCATCGGTCACCGTTGCGCTTGCGCGTCAGCAGGTGATGCCATCTTGCGCGTAGCAGGTGGCCGATCTGCAGCTCCGCCTTCAAGTTGACGCGGTGTCGTTCTCCGAGCGCAGCCGGTCGCGGCTCCGCGGCCCGTCGTCTCATGCTGGACGCGCCGGTCGGCTCGAATCACGATGAGCAGATCGGCAGAATGGACGGCAAGGCGAGTCGCACGAGCTTCAGTCGGGCTGAGGCATCGACGTGTCCGCGTGTCCAGGCGGCGATGTCGACGCCGAGGCCGATGACGAAGCACGCTCCGCCGAAGCCGAGAGGAGCGCTCGGACATGCGCGCGCCGATCGATCGCCTTCTCGGCGAATGCGCTCGCTCGCCATGGCGTATTGCCAGCACCCGCACGCGGCCGCAAGGTCTCGCGCGTCGCCAGGCTCTCGCTCACCTGTCGGTCGAGCTCGGAGACCTCGCCGCGCTCGTCCTTGAGCAGGTCCTCGACATAGCGGGCGCGGTAGCGCGCCACCTCGTCGCGGCCGACGAGCGCATGCGGCTCGAGACCCGGATGATCGGCGAGGATGCGCTCGGAGAGCGCCGGGCGCATGGCGTCGAGAGGAATGAGGTCGCGCAGGCTCGCCTCGCGGCCGGTGATGGCGCAGGTGCCGCGACGAGCGTGGCCGGCCTGTGTCTTCGTGGTGTTGTTGGTCATGGCAGCCTCCTTGCGCGCAAGGCTGATTGAAGGCGTGGGCGTGGCCCGCGCAAGGCCGCCTTTGCGTGCGGCCCGACGAGTGGCTCGGCTTCAGGCTCGCTGCCGCGAGCGCGACGGCGGGCGCTTCGCGCGCCGGCGCTGGCGCGGCGCGTTGCGTGTCGTCCGCCTGCCGCTCCAGCGCGCGCTCCACCACCCTCACGATGCCGGCCATGACCTGGTCGAGGGCATAGTCCTTCGGCGTGTAGACGGCGGCGACGCCCATGTTCCGCAGCACGTTCGTCCTCGGCCGAGATGATGCCGCCGACCACGACCGGGATGTGGTCGAGGCCTTCGAGCCGCAGCCGCGCCTTGACGTCGCGCACCAGCGGCACGTGCGAGCCCGACAGGATCGAGAGGCCGATGACGTGCGCCTTCGTCTCGCGCGCCTTGGCGACGATCTCGGCCGGGCGTCTGGCGGATGCCGTCATAGGTCACCTCCATGCCGACGTCGCGGGCGCGCAGCGCGATCTGCTCGGCGCCGTTGGAATGGCCGTCGAGGCCGGGCTTGCCGACGACGAGGCGCGGCGTCTCGCCGAGCTTCTCGGCGAGGTCGGCGACAAGCAGGCGCACGTCGCGCTCGACTTGCGGCGCGGGTCTCGCGCGGTGACGCCGGTCGGCGCGCGGTACTCGCCGAAGACTGCGCCGCAGCGCCTCGCCCCACTCGCCGGTGGTGACGCCGGCCTTGGCGGCAGCGATCGAGGGCGGCATGATGTTGCGGCCCTCGCGGGCGGCGGCCTCGAGCGCGTCGAGCGCCGCATCGACGGCCTTGCGGTCGCGCGTGGCGCGCCAGCCGCGGATGTTGACGGCCGCTTCCATCTCGACCGTCTCGGGCACGGTGAGGATGGCGCCCTCGGCGGAGGTCAGCGGCGAGGGCTCGCCTCTCGGTCCAGCGGTTGACGCCGACGACGATCTGCTCGCCCGCCTCGATGGCCGCGAGCCGCGCCGCGTTCGACTCGACGAGCGCGCGCTTCATCGAGCCGTTCTCGACCGCCGCGATGGCGCCGCCCATGGCCTCGATGCGCGTCAAGCTCGGCGCGGGCCGCCTGCTTCAGCTCCTCGACCTTGCGGCTGACCTCGTGGGAGCCGTCGAAGATGTCGCCGTAGTCGAGCAGGTCGGTCTCGTAGGCCATGATCTGCTGCATGCGGATCGACCATTGCTGGTCCCAGGGGCGCGGCAGGCCGAGCGCCTCGTTCCAGGCCGGCAGCTGCACGGCGCGGGCGCGCGCGTTCTTCGACAGCATGACGGCCAGCATCTCGATCAGGATGCGGTAGACGTTGTTCTCGGGCTGCGGCTCGGTGAGGCCGAGCGAGTTGACCTGCACGCCGTAGCGGAAGAGCCGCTTCTTGGCATCGGCGACGCCGTAGCGGTCGCGGCAGATCTCGTCCCACAATTCCGAGAAGGCGCGCATCTTGCAGATCTCGGTGATGAAGCGCAGCCCGGCATTGACGAAGAACGAGATGCGCCCGACCACCTCCGCGAAGGTCGCCTCGTCGACCTCGCCGGAGGCCCTCACGGTGTCGAGCACCGCGATCGCGGTGGCGAGCGCGTAGGACAGCTCCTGCACCGGCGTCGCGCCCGCCTCCTGCAGATGGTAGGAGCAGACGTTCATCGGGTTCCATTTCGGCACGTGCCGCGTCGTGAACAGGGTCACGTCCTTGATGAGCCGCATGGAGGGCGCGGGCGGAAACACGTAGGTGCCGCGCGACAGATATTCCTTGATGATGTCGTTCTGGGTCGTGCCGGTCAGCGCGTCGCGCGGCGCGCCCTGCTCGTCCGCCACCGCGATGTAGAGCGCCAGCAGCCATGCCGCCGTGGCGTTGATGGTCATCGACGTGTTCATGGTGGCGAGCGGAATGCCCTCGAACAGCGCGCGCATGTCGCCGATATGGGCGATCGAGACGCCGACCTTGCCGACCTCGCCCCTGGCGAGCTCGTGGTCGGGGTCGTAGCCGGTCTGCGTCGGCAGGTCGAAGGCGACCGAAAGCCCGGTCTGGCCCTTGCCGAGGTTGCCGCGGTAGAGCGGGTTCGATTCAGCCGCGGTGGAATGGCCCGAATAGGTGCGGATGATCCAGGGCTTGTCCCGCTCCTCGCGCTTCGGCGGCCTGGCCGGCGCCTTGGCGGCCCCTTTGGCAGCGAGACTCGAGGCCTCGGCCGGCTTCCTGTCGCTCATCCACGTGCTCCAGCCGCATGTTGCGGCGCATCATCCTAACGCATTTCGGGGCACAATGGCCAAGCAGCCGAAGTGCGGCAGGGGGCCCTCACCGCAGCTGCTTCAACAGGGCAATCGCCATCAGCAGCGCCACGATCGCGGCCGCCATGGCGGTGATGACCACGAGCGGCTCGGCCACCGTGACGGGCCCGACATAGCGGTTCCAGACGAACAGGGTCAGCGCCATTCCGCCGAGCGCCACCAAGGAGTTGCCGATGATGCCGACGCCGGCATCGCGCATGAGCATGTCGGTCAGCCAGCCCATGGCAGCCGCTCCGATGCAGCCCACCACGATGAGGATGGTGACGTAGTCGGCGGAAAAATAGCCAAAGCCGAGTGCTGCCAGCATGGGGGTTTCCGAGGGACGGGCCTGAATAGTGGCCGATTATGGCGGCTAATTGTTTCGAAACCTCAAAGCCGCAGGCTGTTGGGAACCCGGACCCCTTCGGCCCGGTTGCGCTTCCGCCTATGGCGCAATGCAACATATGGCGATATGGGTTCGTTTCGGACGAATTTACGGGGACACGCTGCCATGACCGCGATGCAGAAGCCAAAAGCCCGCGCAGCGAACGACTCCGCAGCCTCGGCGAGATCCCCCCGCTCGGCCATGTGCCGGAGAAGATGTAGGCCTGGGCGATCCGCAAGGAGCGGCACGGGCCGCCCGAGGAGTCCATGCAGATCGAGGTCGTGCCGACCTGGCCGATCGGCGACGACGAGGTGCTCGTCTTCGTGATGGCGGCGGGCGTCAACTACAACGGCGTCTGGGCGGCGCTTGGCGAGCCGATCTCGCCCCTCGACGTGCACAAGTGCCCGCATCACATCGCCGGCTCCGACGCCTCGGGCATCGTGTGGGCGGTCGGCGCGCAAGGTGAAGCGCTGGAAGGTCGGCGACGAGGTCGTCGTCCATTGCAATCAGGACGACGGCGACGACGAGGAGTGCAATGGCGGCGACCCGATGTTCTCGTCGAGCCAGCGCATCTGGGGCTACGAGACGCCGGACGGCTCCTTCGCGCAGTTCTGCCGCGTGCAGTCGCGCCAGCTCATGCAGCAGCCCAAGCACCTCACCTGGGAGGAGGCGGCCTGCTACACGCTGACGCTGGCGACCGCCTACCGCATGCTGTTCGGCCACCCGCCGCACACTGTGAAGCCCGGCGACAACGTCCTGGTCTGGGGCGCCTCGGGCGGGCTCGGCGTCTTCGGCGTGCAGCTCTGCGCCGCCTCGGGCGCCAACGCCATCGGCGTCATCTCCGACGAGTCCAAGCGCGACTACGTCATGGAGCTCGGCGCCAAGGGCGTCATCAACCGCAAGGACTTCGAGTGCTGGGGGCAGTTGCCCAAGGTGAACTGCCCCGAATACGCCGACTGGGTCAAGGAGGCGCGGGACTTCGGCAAGGCGATCTGGGACATCACCGGCAAGAAGGACGTCGACATCGTCTTCGAGCATCCGGGCGAGCAGACCTTCCCGGTCTCGACGCTGGTCGCGAAGCGCGGCGGCATGGTCGTGTTCTGCGCCGGCACGTCCGGCTTCAACATCACCTTCGACGCGCGCTATGTCTGGATGCGGCAGAAGCGCATCCAGGGCTCGCACTTCGCGCACCTGAAGCAGGCGGCCGCCGCGAACCAGTTCGTGCTCGACCGGCGCATCGATCCGTGCATGAGCGAGGTCTTCCCCTGGGACAAGATCCCGCTCGCCCACACCAAGATGTGGAAGAACCAGCACGCGCCCGGCAACATGGCGGTGCTGGTCAACGCGCCGCGCACCGGCCTGCGCACCTTCGAGGACGTGCTCGAGGCGGCGGGCTCGAGCGCAGCTTGAACAGCCGCCTCACGCCGACGGCACCGGATCGCGTTGCGCCCGGTCCTCGGCGAGTGCCGCATTGAGCTCGCCGCCGAACAGGAACGCCACGCCGAGCAGGTAGAGGAACACCAGCGCGATCATGGCGGTGGCGAGGCCGGCATACATCGACACATACGTGAAGGCGAACGTGTCGAGATAGGAGCCGAACACGGCGCCGCCGACGATCCACAGCACCAGCGTGATGGTGATGCCGGGCAGCACCGAGGCCAGCGAGCGCCGCCCGCCCGGCAGCAGCAGATGCGAGATGAGCAGCCCGATGACGATCACCACGATGGCGACCGCAAAGCGCGCCAGGGTGACGACCGGCCCGAGCTGCGCCAGCGCCGGCAGCTTGGCAATCGAGATGCGCCACAGCGTCGGCGCGAACACGATGGCGACCGCGAAAATCAAGAGCGCAGCGGCGCCGAAGATCACGTAGATGATCGATTCCAGCCGCGTCAGCCACCACGGCCGCCAGTCATAGGCCTGGTAGGCGCGGTTGAGCCCGATGCGCACGCCTCGATGCCGCTAGACGCGAAATAGAGCGCCGCCACCGCCCCGATGGTGAGGACGTCGGTGCGCGCCACGGTGAGCACGTTGCGCGCTTCCGCCGCGATGGGGCCGGCCACCTCCACCGGCCAGGCCTCGAGCATGATCGTGCCACCTCGTCGGCGAGGTCGCCGCTGCCCGAGATGCCGGCCAGCGCGGTAACGATGATCAGGAACGGGAATAGCGACATGAGCGCCGAGAGCGCGATATGGCTGGCGATTGCCCAGCCGTCATGATCGAGAAAGCGCCGGATGGTCGTTCCCAGGATGCGGAAGCACCAGCGGATGAAGTCCAGGGCGTCCTCCCGAAAACGTGAGTCATGCGGGCGATCCGTCGCCAGGGGCATGGCTGCAGAGATGCCGCCCGCCTTGTCGGACGAGATCAAGCGCGAAATCAAGGCCTCGAGAATCAAGAGGGGCACCGGGTTGATGGCTCCCCTGCGCCCTAGCCCAGAAATGAAACGGGACCACGACATGGCCGCCGCCCGCGATTCCCGCAAGCGTTGCCGGGCGGCGGCGCCCCTGGCCATGCCCCTTGCGGCCGGCCATAAAGCCGTTGTCGCGCCGATCTCGCCGCGTTAATGCTGCGGTGCAAAAGAAGGATGCGACAATGACGGTTGCGGCCGCCGCTCAAGCCGACGCCAGCCAAGCGGGCTTCACGCAGACGATCGCGCTCGCCGGCCGCGCCGTCCAGGCGCTGGAGGCCCTTTTGGCCGAAGCCACGGACGCGGTCCGCGCGCGGGTGTCGGTCGCCGGCAAAATCTCCTCCGAGCGCATCGAGGCCGACCAGCACGCCGTCCATGGGCTCGCCTGGCTTGCCACCTATGTGACGGGGTTGCGCGAGATGGTGCGCTGGGCCGAGCGGCTCGCCGAGGCCGGCCGGCTCGGCGAGACCGAGGCGTTGCTGCTCGCCGTCGGGGTCGGCGAGTATCTCGACCAGGTGTTCGGCGGCATTCCCATGAGCCAGAACGAGATCGTGCGGCTCACGGGCGCTCGGTCTCGACGAGCGCACCATCGCGGCCCGCCGCACCGACGCGGTCGCGGCGCTGATCGCCGACCGGCAACACGCCGGAGAATCGCGCCCGTCTCGTCGAGCTGATGCGCGACAAGGAGGGCGTGTCGAGCATCGGCGAGACCGGCCTCGACGAGACGCTGGAGGCGATGCGGACCGAGATCCGCCGCTTCGCCGAGGAGGAGGTGGTGCCGCACGCGCACGAATGGCACCTCGACAACGAGTACATCCCGTTCGAGGTGGTCGCCCGCATGGCCGAACTCGGCGTCTTCGGGCTCACCATCCCGGAGGAATTCGGCGGCATGGGGCTGTCGAAAGTCTCCATGTGCGTGGTCACCGAGGAGCTGTCGCGCGGCTATATCGGCGTCGGATCGCTCGGCACGCGTTCGGAGATCGCCGCCGAGCTCATCCTCGGTGGCGGCACCGACGCGCAGAAGCAGAAATATCTGCCCAAGATCGCGTCGGGCGAGATCTTGCCCACCGCCGTGTTCACCGAACCGAACACCGGCTCCGACCTCGCCTCGCTGAAGACGCGCGCTCAGCGCGAGGGCGACGTCTGGAAGATCTACGGCAACAAGACCTGGATCACGCATCCGGTGCGCGCCGACCTGATGACCGTCCTGGTGCGCACCAAGCCGGACGAGCCCGGCCATCGCGGCCTCTCGATGCTGCTCGCCGAGAAGCCGCGCGGCAGCGACGCCGATCCGTTCCCGGTCGAGGGGCTCACCGGCAGCGAGATCGAGGTGCTCGGCTATCGCGGCATGAAGGAATACGAGCTGGCCTTCGACGGCTTCGCGGTGAAGGCCGACAATCTGCTCGGCAACGTCGAGGGCGAGGGTTTTCGCCAGCTGATGCAGACCTTCGAGGCGGCGCGCATCCAGACGGCGGCGCGCGCCGTCGGCGTGGCGCAGTCGGCGCTCGAGCTCGGCCTGCGCTACGCGCAGGAGCGCATGCAGTTCGGCAAGCCGCTCATCGCCTTCCCGCGCGTCTCCGACAAGCTCGCCATGATGGCGGCCGAGATCATGATCGCCCGCCAGCTCACCTATTTCGCCGGCCGCGCCAAGGACGAGGGCAAGCGCTGCGACCTCGAGGCCGGCATGGCCAAGCTGCTCGCGGCGCGCATCGCCTGGGCCAATGCCGACAACGCCCTGCAAATCCACGGCGGCAATGGCTTTGCCATGGAGTACGCGATCTCCCGTGTGCTGTGCGACGCGCGCATCCTGTCGATCTTCGAGGGCGCGGCCGAGATCCAGGCGCTGGTCATCGCCCGGCGGCTGATCGAAGGCGGTAACTGACCGGAGAACGCATGCCCCGCAAACTCATCTCCACCGGTTCGCCCTTCGAGCGCTCCTACGGATATTCGCGCGCCGTCGTCGACGAGCCGTTCTGCTTCGTGGCCGGCACCACGGGCTACGACTATGCCACGATGAAGATGCCCGACGACGTGGGCGCGCAGGCGAAGAACTGCTGGGACACGATCGACAAGACGCTGCGCGATGCGGGCTTCAGCCTCGCCGACATCGTGCGGGCGACCTACTACGTGACCGACATGGCCGACGCCGAGGCGGTGCTCACGGAATGCGGCCGCCGGCTCGCCGATATCCGCCCGGCCTCGACGTTCCTCCTGGTGGCGGGATTGTTCAGGCCGGAGATGAAGGTGGAGATCGAGGTGACAGCGAAGCGGCGCGGTGCGTGAGGGGTGCGCCTGCGCTGGTCCTCGTGCGGCGCCGGCGCGGGCGACCGGTGGACAACGGGGATAACACGCGCCTGCCCCTTAAGGTGCCGCCCAAGTCGGCTAACATTCACGACGCTTTGTGCTCTCCTGCCGGAAGGCCGAATGGGAGCAGGTCATGTCTCGGTACGCCTCCAAGACTACCCAGCATCTGGTCCTGCGGATCATGGCGGCTGTCGTGCAATCGCCACGCCCGATGACGGTCGCCGACCTGGCCGAAGCCCTCGATACAAGTCCCGATCTCATTGCCCAATGCATCGCGCTCCACCTTTATCTGGAGCGCAAGCAGGCGGCGGTGTCGCTCGCTCCGGCCGGCGACTATTCCGTCCCTGGCCCGGGGGCGGTGATCACCAGCGAGCTTCTCAAACCCAGCCGGGGCGGCACGATGGCTGCGGAAACCGCCATGCGGAACGCGTTGGCGCGCGCGGCCGACTAGTGTGCTGAATTTGAAGTTCGCGACATTGCTTGGATCACGAACCGAGCGAACTTCAAATTCAAAAAGCACACTAGAATCAATCTTTTCTAGTGTGGCTAGGATTCCGAAATTCGCGCCGGGACCTCCATCGATGTGTGGCGAATTTCGGAATCGCCACACTAGCTAGAAGCCGACGCAGGCGGCGCGCACGGTGGTCAGCACCGCCTGCTGTGCAAAGCGCGCCTTGTAGGCGTCCGCGATGGCGGCAAGCCGCGGGTCGGACGCGGCACCGTCCGGGATGGCGAGGACCAGCACTTTGCTGGGCTCGCGCGTGATGAGGCCCTTGTCCTGGTCGCGGTACTGGCCTTTCGCGTCGACGACCGAAAAGCCGTCTGGGAAGCGCGGCGTCACCTCCTGGTCGAGGAAGGCACGGAAGGCGGCGTCGCTGACGCCGAGGCGCTCGCCGATGTTGCGGCCGAGGAACAGCTCCGCCACGACGCCGGTCTTGGCGCCCGCCTGGCAGACGAGCGGCTGGGTCGTGACGCAAGCACCGAGCGCGGGCGCGAGGCCGAGGATGACGAGCAGGCGCATCGGCGGACTGTGGCGGCAGCGCGCGCGCGGGGCAAGGCCGCTTCACCCTCCCCTGGAGGGGGAGGGTCGGCGAGAACGCGTTCAGCGTTCGAGCCGGGGTGGGGTGGGACGCACGATGCATGGAGATTTCACCCCACCCCGACCGCGCTTCGCTCCGCTCGCGCGGTCGACCCTCCCCCTCAAGGGGAGGGTGAAGAGCGTCCCGCTTGCCACCCCCTCGGCCGCCCCCTAAACGTCCGCCGTCAGTCACGCCGCAAAAGGACCGCCATGGCCTCGTTCAATCTGCTGCTCCTGCCGGGCGACGGCATCGGCCCCGAGGTCATCGGCGAGGTCGAGAAGGTGATGGGCGCGCTGCAGCAGGCGGGCGTCGCCACATTCGAGATCGAGCGCGATCTCGTCGGCGGCTCGGCTTACGACGCCCACAAGGTCGCCATCTCAGAGGCCGCCATGGGCCGCGCGCAGGCGGCGGACGCGGTGCTGTTCGGCGCCGTCGGTGGGCCGAAATGGGACAAGGTCGCCTACGAGCATCGTCCGGAAGCCGGGCTGCTGCGCCTGCGGAAGGATCTCGGCCTCTTCGCCAATCTGAGGCCCGCCATCTGCTATCCGGCGCTCGCCGACGCCTCCTCGCTCAAGCGGGAGGTGGTGGAAGGCCTCGACATCGTCATCGTGCGCGAACTGACCGGCGGCGTCTATTTCGGCGAGCCCAAGGAGATCGTCACGCTGGAGAGCGGCGAGAAACGCGCCGTCGACACGCAGCTCTACACGACGCACGAGATCGCCCGCATCGCCCGCGTCGCCTTCGATCTCGCGGCAAGACGCAGCAACAAGGTGGCGTCGGCCGACAAGCGCAACGTCATGAAGACGGGCGTCCTGTGGAACGAGGTGGTGAGCGCCGTGCACAAGGCCGAGTATGCAGGCGCCACGCTCGAACATGTCTTGGCCGACAATTGCGCCATGCAGCTCGTGCGCTGGCCCAAGCAATATGACGTGATCGTCACCGACAACCTGTTCGGCGACGTGCTGTCCGACATCGCCGCCATGCTGACCGGGTCGCTCGGCATGTTGCCGTCCGCCTCGCTCGGCGCCGAAGACCCCAAGACCAAGAAACGCAAGGCGCTCTACGAGCCGGTGCACGGCTCGGCCGCCGACATCGCCGGCAAGGGTCTCGCCAATCCGATCGCCATGATCGGCTCGTTCGGCATGGCGCTGCGCTATTCGTTCGGTCTTCAGGAGGCCGCCGACAAGGTCGAGGCGGCCATCGCGTCCGTGCTCGCGTCGGGACTGCGCACCAAGGACATCGCGTCGGCCGGCACCAACGCGGTGTCGACGCGCGAGATGGGCGACGCCATCGTCAAGGAGCTGCGGACGCGGCTGTGACCCGGGCGACGGAGGACAGAAAGAAGGTGGCGAGACGATGCGTCCGTTGCCGTCAGTCGTCCATCGCACGATAGCGGCGGCTGTACTTCCCGACCGCCCGCGGCAGGCGCTTGTTCACCGGCGTCTGGACGGGGCTTTCTTGCCGTCCTTCGCCCGTTTTCCGTTCAGTACCCGAACGGGCCGTAGGCCGGGCTCGCGCCGGTCACGAAGCGCGGATCGAGGGATTCACGAAGGTCTCGCGGGCCCGCAACTGGTTGTAGTAGGGCGGCGGGTTCTCGTATTGGCCGATATAGACATAGTTCAGGCCTTCCGAGCCGACGGGCACCACCTTGCCGGCATCGAGGAAGCTGCGCGGCGCCACGTAGACGGTCCGACCCTGGTAGACCCGGCTCTGCTGGTAGCGGCGCGTCTGCGCCTCGGCCAGCGTCGTGGCGAGGACGGTGGCGGCGACGGTGGCGGCAATTGTGGCGGCAACAACGGCGGTCAGACGGGACATGATCGGCCTTCCAATGAATCTCTGTCGGGAACGTAACCTTTATCGTGGCCTGACGATAGGCCGGGGGTCTTCACGGCAACGGCATCGCGGGCTCGCGGTTCCGAATTTCATTCAGCGTGGCTTCGCTGCATGTTTGAGAGGCGGCGCCCCTTGGGCGGCGTCGAGCCATGTCACTTTGCGGCCCGGGGCCAGGGTTGGCTGCGCGCAGGCCTGGCGGCGCATGTCGGCGGCGGCGAAATAATTGGCAAGGCCGAGATCGTCCCCGGGGCTCGCGAGATCGAGCCGGTCGATGAGACAGCCGAGCGTCGTCCGGTCGGCCGGCCTTTGGACCGTGCCGCAGTGCCAGCCGCTGAGCCGGAGGCCCGGCGTCGGCGCCAACAGGCGGAACGCCAGGCATGCCCGCTCGCCGCCGCGGCCGGTGAGCAGGACGTCCGCCACCTCGACCGGCCCGAACTTGCTCGGCATGGCGGTGGCGACCGCGCTCTTGGTGACCGCAAGGCCGGATTCGCCGGCCCGGCGCACCAGATCGACGAAGAACGTGCCCGGCGCGGGCGCCTCGCGGCCGGTCCGGTAGACGGACAGGCGCATGTGCGGTGCCGCCGCGTTGAATGAAGCCCCGGGCTGCAGCGAAGCCGTCTTTTGTGGAAAAGCCTCGAAGGCGCCGAAACTCAGCACATCGTCGCGGCCGCCGCCGGCCGGATGCGTTGCCGCGTCGTAGCGCCTGGCCAATCCCTCGAAATCGGGCGACCACAGGGCATAGCGGGGGCGCGGCTCGGCGATGGCAAGCCAGGCGGCGATGGGCGCGTCCTCGGCCTTCGTGGCGGAAAGCGCCGTGTCGCCGGGTCTGTCCGGTGCGATGGAGCCGGTGATCTGTGTCGGGCGGAGCGCCAGGGGCTCGGGCACCAGCATCAGGGCGGCGAGCGAAGCGGCGACGAGCGCTGCCGTCATCAGCCCGAGATGGCGAGCGGCCGACGGGCGCTTTGGCGCCCGCCGGCTCTTCTTGAGATGCGGAGCAACAAAAATTCCGTCGCCGGGCAGAGCCCGGTGTCGCGTCGCACCCACCATACGCACTCCCTGCTCCTTTTCGGAGCCCCCTGCGCGAGACGCCATGGTCGGGCGTGGGCGGTATGCATCGCGTTACCGGAAGCCGAATCCATTCCGTCAATTGATGAGAGAGTGAACGGGCTCTTACCGATCGGACAATCGGGTTAAGACGACGCCTCTCGGTCGTCTGTCGTCCGAGGTCCGTCGTCAGTCGTCGGTGATTGACTTTCGCGCGGCCTCATTGTTTGTGAACCGGTGCCGGTCATCCTGCGTTCACGCTCGATCGGCCAGCATGCGTTCAGATAGCGGCGTTCAGGATATGGCGTTGGCCTTGCACCCGACGAAACGCACGAAACGTAGCGCCCGCGGTTCGACCACGACCGCGACGGCCTGACGCGTCCTCGCCCCGGGTCTCTCCTCCGGCGGGGGATGAGGCAAGTCCCGCTCCCGAGCGGACCCGGAGGAGGCAGACACAAGGACCATCACCATGGGCTACAAGGTCGCCATCGCGGGTGCCACCGGCAATGTCGGGCGCGAAATGCTCGACATCCTCGCTGAACGGGCCTTTCCGGCCGACGAAGTCGTGGCGCTCGCCTCCCGCCGCAGCCTCGGCCAGGAGGTCGCATTCGGCGACAAGACGTTGAAGGTCAAGGACCTCGCCACCTACGACTTCTCCGACGTCGACATCTGCCTCATGTCGGCGGGCGGCACCGTCTCCAGGCAGATGTCGCCGCAGATCGCCCAGCGGGGCGCCGTGGTCATCGATAATTCCTCCGCCTGGCGCTACGACAGCGACGTGCCGCTTATCGTGCCGGAGGTGAACGCCGACGCCGTCAAGGGCTTCACCAAGAGGCGCATCATCGCCAATCCCAATTGCTCGACCGCCCAGCTCGTCGTGGCGCTGAAGCCGCTGCACGATCTCGCCACCATCAAGCGCGTCGTCGTCGCCACCTACCAGTCGGTGTCCGGCGCCGGCAAGGACGCCATGGACGAACTGTTCCAGCAGACGCGCGCCATCTTCTCGGCCGGCGACGTGGTGACCAAGAAGTTCACCAAGCGCATCGCCTTCAACGTCATCCCGCATATCGATCAGTTCATGGAGGACGGCTACACCAAGGAAGAGTGGAAGATGATGGCCGAGACCAAGAAGATCCTCGATCCCAAGATCAAGCTTACGGCCACCTGCGTGCGCGTGCCGGTGTTCATCGGCCATTCCGAGGCGGTGAACATCGAGTTCGAGAAGCCGATCAGCGTTGCGGAGGCGACGGCGGCGCTGCGCTCGGCGCCCGGCTGCGTCGTCATGGACAAGCGCGAGGACGGTGGCTACATCACGCCGCACGAGGCGGCCGGCGAGGATCCGACCTACATTTCGCGCATCCGCGAGGACGCCACCGTCGAGAACGGCCTGTCGCTCTGGGTGGTGTCCGACAATCTGCGCAAGGGGGCGGCGCTCAATGCCGTGCAGATTGCCGAGGCGCTGATCAATCGCGGCCTCATCACTGCCAAGCGCAAGGCGGCCTGATCGCACCTGACGAGGGGAACCATGAAGATTGTTGTTGCCGGCCTGATCGGCGGCCTCGTGTCGATTTTCGGGCTTTCGAGCGCCAGCGCGCAGCAATCCCCCTCGCCGCAAGATCGCCGCGCCGCCATCGAGGCGGAGCAGACGGCGGCCTTCCAGGCGGCCCAGAAGGCCGCCAAGCTCGGCCCAACCGATCTGCCGCTCATCGACCAAGGCATGCTGCGGCTGCCGCCCGGCTACGCCTTCGTGCCCAAGGAAGAGGCGGCCCGCGTCATGCGCTCTCTCGGCAACACCGTCGGGCCGAGCTTCCTCGGCACGATTTTTCCGACCATGGGCAACGCCGACTGGTTCGCCAATATCGGTTTCGTCAAGGCGGGTTATGTCAAGGACGAGGAAGCCAAGGATTGGAATGCCGATGAGCTCCTGACGAGCCTGCGCGAGGGCACCGAGGCGGGAAACGCCGACCGCCTGGCGCGCGGCTTTGCCGAGATCGAGGTCAAGGGGTGGGTCGAGAAGCCGGCCTACGACGCGGCAACGCATCGCCTCGTCTGGTCGGCGTCGGTCGTCGACAAGGGCGCGCGGTCGGACGACGGCTCGGTCAACTACAACACCTATGCGCTCGGCCGCGAGGGCTATTTCAGCCTGAACCTCATCAGCTCGGCCAAGGCGATTGCGGCCGACAAGCCGCATGCCCATGGCTTGCTCGCCGCCCTGTCATTCGATCTCGGCAAACGCTACAGCGATTTCAATTCGTCGACGGATCGCGTCGCCGAATATGGCATCGCGGCGCTGGTCGCCGGCGCGGCCGCCAAGAAGCTCGGACTGTTTGCGCTGATCGGCGTGTTCTTCCTGAAGTTCGCCAAGATCATCGTGCCGGTCGGCTTGGCCGCGCTCTATGGGATCTTCAGGCTGTTCCGCCGCAACAAGGGCGAAAACGCCGCTTGAATGTCTCGCGTCCGGCGCGGGGCTCAAGGTTGAACCGTCGGCGCGCCTATGCTGTGTTGTCTCCACCGACGGGCGGGGACACATGGATCGCGATGGACATCTCGGGCTTGTGGTTCGCCAGAAGTCGCCGCTCAATCTCGAATACCAGTTCTCGTCCCTGTCGGAATGGGTGATCCCCACCGAGGACTTCTTCGTCCGCTGCCATTTCCCCATTCCCGAGCTCGACGCCGATCGCTTCCGGCTCTCCGTGCATGGCGCCGTCAACAAGAAGATCGATCTTGATCTCGCGCGGTTGCGCGCCATGCCGGCCAAGACCTTCGCGGCGGTGATGGAATGCGCCGGCAACGGCCGCGTCTTCTATGAGCCGCCACGCGAGGGCCTGCAGTGGCAGAGCGGGGCGGTCGGCAACGCCGTGTGGACCGGCGTGCCGCTCAAGGACGTGCTGGCGCAGGCCGGGGTGCGGCAGGATGCCGTCGAGGTCGTGCTCATCGGCGCCGACCGGGGCGTCGTCGACGGCGGCAAGAAGACGGCCTCGCCCGGCCCCGTCGCCTTCGCGCGCAGCCTGCCGCTCGCCAAGGCGATGTCGGACGGCGTGCTCCTCTGCCACACGATGAACGGGGCGCCGCTCACCGCCGAGCATGGCTTCCCGCTGCGCGCCGTGGTCGGCGGCTGGCTCGGCATGGCGTGGGTGAAGTGGCTCACCGCCATCCACGTCATCACCACGCCGTTCAACGGCTATTGGCAGACGCGCGACTATGTGCGCTGGGGGCGCATCGGCGGCGAGCCGGCGATGGCGCCGATCACCGAGGCCGAGATCAAGTCGCAGATCGCCCGGCCGATCAACGGCGCCGTCGTGCGCGCCGGCCGCGCGGTGCGCATCTTCGGGGCGGCCTGGAGCGGCGAGGCGCGCATCGACAAGGTGCTGGTGCAGGCCGGCGGCAACATGCCGTTCGAGCCCGCCACGCTGCTTGCGCCGGACGAGCCGCATGCCTGGCGGCTGTTCGAGCAGCAATGGACGCCGCCGGCGCCCGGCCGCTACGCGCTGCGCAGCCGCGCCGTCGATGCGGCCGGCAACGTCCAGCCCGACACGCCGCAGCCCGACCGCGAGAGCTATCTCGCCAACTGGAGCGTCCCGGTCGAGGTGACGGCGGTGGCCGACAACGACGGCGGCGCGGAATACGTGATCTGAGGGCGGCGGCTGGCACGCCGCTTTCGAGCCGCTAGCGCATGATCCCGAAAAGTGTGCGCGGTTTTCGGATAAGATCATGCGCGGATCATGACGCATGATCCCGCAAAGTGTGAGCGGTTTTCGGATTAGATCATGCGCCAATCAAAATCATCGAGCGCGATCCCGTTTCAATGAAATGGGATCGTGCTCTATGGTGCGCCCGAAAATCGGAGAGCCTCGATGACCTCGATCCGCCCGCGCCGCAGCGTCCTCTACATGCCGGGCTCCAACGCCCGCGCGCTGGACAAGGCCAAGACGCTCGCCGCCGATGCGCTCATCCTCGACCTCGAGGACGCGGTGGCGCCAGACGCCAAGGACATGGCACGCGACCAGGTGGTGGCGGCCGTCAAGGCCGGCGGCTATGGGCCGCGCGAGATCGTCATCCGCATCAACGGCCTCGACACGCCCTGGGGAGCGGCCGACCTCGCGGCCGCCGTGGCCGCGAAACCCGACGCCGTCTTGGTGCCGAAAGTGTCCGCACCCGAGGCGCTCGCGCCCATCGCCAAGGCGCTCGCCGGCGCCGACGCCAGGACGCGCGTCTGGGCGATGATCGAAACGCCCGCCGCCATTCTCGCCATCGCGGCAATTGCGGCGGCAGCGGGTGACCCGAAGAACCGCCTCGCCGTCTTCGTCATGGGCACCAACGATCTCGCCAAGGAGACGCGGGCGCGGATCATGCCCGGCCGCGCGCCGATGCTGCCGTGGCTGATGCAGGGGCTGGCGGCGGCCCGCGCGCACGGCCTCGACATCCTCGACGGCGTCTTCAACGACATCGCCGACGCCGACGGCTTCCGCGCCGAGTGCGAGCAGGGCCGCGACCTCGGCTTCGACGGCAAGACGCTGATCCATCCGAGCCAGGTGGAGCCCGCCAACGCGGTCTTCGCGCCGGCCAGCGACGACGTGGAGCGGGCGCGAAAAGTCATCGCCGCCTTCGAGCTGCCCGAGAATGCCGGCCGTGGCGCCATCTCGCTCGACGGCCGCATGGTGGAGCGGCTGCACGCCGACATGGGGCGCCGCACCGTCGCCATGGCGGACGCGATCGCGGCGAGGGGTTGACGCGTCCGCTCTAGGCGAACGGCCTTCCCTCGCGCGCGTAGATTGCGGCCGAGCGAAAGAGGTTTTCCGACATGAGCCCGGCCTCGCCGAACGCCCGCGCCTCGTAGAGCGCCGCCACCGCCTGCTGCACGGCTGGATCGCCGGGGCTCGCCTCGAGCGCGAAGTCGGCGAGGTGGCAGGCGAGCGCCACGTCGCCGCCTTTGGCGAGGGCCTGCGCGCGGGCGATGAGCGCAGCCGCGCCGCCCGCGAGGCGCGCGACCTCGGCCGCCACGTCGGCGCGCGGCGACGGCTTCAGCTCGCTCGGCCGCCCGCTCCACCAGCCGCCATAGTGGCGGATGATGTTGCGCACGATGAACTCGCCCTCGTCGTAGATGGCGCGCAGCCACGGTGAGGTGGTGGCCGGCAGCGCAACGGCCCGCACGATATCGACATGCGGTGGCGCGCCTTGGTTCATGGCCTTGATGGTGGCCGCCACGATGGCCTCGAGATAGTCGGCCGTCTCGGTGAGGATGCGCGCCGCCTTGGCGGCGTCCTGCACGACCGGCCCGCCATGGCCCGGACAGAGGCTCTTCGGCTCGAGCGCCGCCATCTCGCGCAGCGCCGCCGCCCAGTCCCACGGATAGCGCTGCACCTTCTGGGGATTGCCGGCATTGGGCAGCGCGTTGATGACGAAGTCGCCGCAGCACAGCACCTCGCGCTCGGCGCACCACACGAAGCTGTGGTCGTCGGTCTCGCCGTTGCGGTGGCGGATGTCGAAGCTCACACCGCCCACGGTGACGACGAGCTCGTCGTCGAACAACACGTCGGGCATCAGCGCCGGGCGGCGGAAATTGTCGTACTCGGCGCCGGCCTCGGCGCGGTGCGGCGTGCCGCCGAACTGGCGGGCGTTGATGGCGGCGTTGAAGGGACCGGTCAGCTCGTAGCGCGCGAAACGGTCGAGCATGTTTTTCTGCGCGATGACCCGCGGGCGCGCCTGGCCTTCAGCCAGGAAGGCCGAAAGCCCGTGCGCGTGATCGACATGCCCGTGCGTGAAAATGGCCGTGTGGATCGGCGCCTTGGTCTTCTGGCGCAGCATGCCGGCGAGGATCGATCCGAGCGGCGCCATGCCGCTGTCGATGAGCACGATGCCCTCGTGCGTCTCGAAGGCGGTGACGCCGCTGAAGCGCGAGGCGAAGAAGGTGCGCGGCGCCACCTCGATGGGCCCGCCCGACCAGAAGAAGCCGGCCTCGTCCGGCGTCTTGCCGCGCATGGCAAGAAAGCGTTCCGTCGTCGTGCTGGGCATGGGTGTGCTCCCGCAAAATCAAACCGCCGGATTGAACAGGGCAGGGCGGCACGCGGCAAGCGGGGACATCACCTTCGCGTCATGCGCGGGCTTGTCCCGCGCATCCACGCCTTTGCGATCGATAAGACGTGGATGGCCGGGACAAGCCCGGCCATGACGGTCAGTCAGGGCGCTAATTCAACGCCACACCGGCCGGGCGCTTCTGCGTGCCCACCGTCACCTTGCCGATCATCAGCCCCATGGGGCCGGCGGTGACCGGCACGGTCTCGCCATCCTTCACCTGACCGGCGAGGATCATCTCGGCCAGCGGATCCTGCACGTTCTTCTGGATGACGCGCTTCAAGGGCCGCGCCCCGTAGGCGGGATCATAGCCCTTCTCGGCGAGCCACTCGCGTGCCTCTTCGTCGACCTTCAGGGTGATCTTGCGGTCCTCCAAGAGCTTGGCGAGACGCCTGAGCTGGATGTCGACGATGGCGCCCATGTGCTCCTTCTTGAGCCGGTGGAACAGGATGATCTCGTCGACACGGTTCAGGAATTCCGGCCGGAAGTGGCCGCGCACCACGGCCATGACCTCGTCGCGTACCGCGTCACTGTCCTCGCCCGGCTTCTGGGCGATCAGATACTCGGACCCGAGATTGGACGTCATGATGACGAGGCTGTTGCGGAAGTCGACGGTGCGGCCCTGGCCGTCGGTCAGGCGTCCGTCGTCCAGCACCTGCAGCAGCACGTTGAACACGTCCGGGTGCGCCTTCTCGATCTCGTCGAAGAGGATCACCTGGTAGGGGCGGCGGCGGACCGCTTCGGTGAGCGCCCCGCCTTCCTCGTAGCCGACATAGCCGGGAGGGGCGCCGATCAGCCGCGCCACCGAGTGCTTCTCCATGTATTCCGACATGTCGAGGCGCACCATGGCAGTCTCGTCGTCGAACAGGAAGGCGGCGAGCGCCTTGGTGAGCTCGGTCTTGCCGACGCCGGTGGGGCCGAGGAACATGAACGAGCCGAGCGGCCGGTGCGGGTCCTGCAGGCCGGCGCGGGCGCGGCGCACGGCGGTCGACACCGCCTCCACCGCCTCACGCTGGCCGACGACGCGCTTTGACAGCGCCTCTTCCATCTTGAGCAGCTTCTCGCGCTCGCCCTCCAGCATCTTGTCGACCGGCACGCCGGTCCAGCGCGACACGATCTGGGCGATGTTGTCGGGCGTCACCGCCTCCTGCACCACGGCGCCGGCGCCGTCCTTCGAACTCGATCTTCTTCAGCTCCTTCTCGAGCTGCGGGATGATGCCGTAGGTCAATTCGCCGGCGCGCTGATACTCGCCGCGCCGCTGCGCGTTGGCCAATTCGGTGCGCGCCTCGTCGAGCTTCTTCTTCAGTTCCGCCGCCTTGCCGAGCTTGTCCTTCTCGGCCTGCCAGCGGGCCGTGATGGCGGTCAATTCCTCCTCGAGGTCCTTCAGCTCCTTCACCAGCCGCGCCAGGCGCTCCTTGGAGGCGGCGTCGCTCTCCTTCTTCAGCGCCTCGGCCTCGATCTTGCGCCGCACGATCTCGCGGTCGATGGAGTCGAGCTCCTCGGGCTTGCTGTCCACCTGCATGCGCAGGCGCGCCGCCGCCTCGTCCATGAGGTCGATGGCCTTATCGGGCAGGAAGCGGTCGGTGATGTAGCGGTGCGACAGGGTGGCGGCCGCCACCAGCGCTGCATCCTGGATGCGCACGCCGTGATGCTGCTCGTACTTTTCCTTGAGACCGCGCAGGATCGACACCGTGTCCTCGACCGAGGGCTCGCTGATGAACACCGGCTGGAAGCGCCGCGCCAAAGCGGCGTCTTTCTCGACGTGCTTGCGGTATTCGTCGAGCGTGGTGGCGCCGATGCAGTGCAGCTCGCCGCGCGCCAGCGCCGGCTTCAAAAGGTTCGAGGCGTCCATGGCGCCGTCGGCCTTGCCGGCGCCGACCAGCGTGTGCATCTCGTCGATGAACAGGATGATGCTGCCCTCGGCAGCGGTGACTTCCTGCAGCACCGACTTCAGGCGCTCCTCGAACTCGCCGCGATATTTCGCGCCGGCGATGAGCGCCCCCAAGTCGAGGGCGAGAAGCTGCTTGTCCTTGAGGCTCTCGGGCACGTCGCCGTTGACGATGCGCAGCGCCAGCCCCTCGACGATGGCGGTCTTGCCGACGCCGGGCTCGCCGATCAGCACGGGATTGTTCTTGGTGCGCCGCGACAGCACCTGGATGGAGCGGCGGATTTCTTCGTCGCGGCCGATGACCGGATCGAGCTTGCCGTCGCGGGCTGCCTGGGTGAGGTCGCGGGCGTAGCGCTTCAGCGCATCGTAGGCCTGCTCGGCCGAGGCCGAGTCGGCGGTGCGGCCCTTGCGCAGGGCCTCGATGGCGGCGTTGATGCCCTGCGGGGTGACGCCTGCTTTCGCCAGCGCCCTACCGGCCTCAGAATCCTTCTCGATGGCCAGCGCCAGCAGCAGCCGCTCGGCGGTGACGAAGTTGTCGCCGGCCTTTTCGGCGGCCTTCTCGGCCTGGTCGAACACCCGCGCCAAGGCGGGCGAGAGATAGATCTGTCCGGCGCCCGAGCCTTCCACCTTGGGCAGCCTGGCCAGCGCCTGCTCGGTGAGCTGCAGCGCCTGGCGGGAATTGCCGCCGGCGCGGTCGATCAGCCCGGCCGCCAGCCCCTCGGGGTCGTCGAGCAGGACCTTGAGCAGATGCTCGGGGGTGAACTGCTGATGGCCCTCGCGCAGCGCCAGCCCCTGGGCGGACTGCAGGAAGCCCTTCGAACGGTCGGTATATTTGTCGATATTCATGTCGCGAATCTCCCCGGGGCCGCCGTTGGCGCGCCCCAACCCACGGCCCCCGAAGGCAGCCGTCTTGATTCAGCACAAGAACCTTAAAGTCTTGCGCATTTCCTATGTTGTGTTGCTCTGCAGCAACAGCAAGGGGGGCCGAAGGGAATCCAGCCGTCATGGCCGGCCAACGGCGAGCGACAGCGAGCCGCAATCAAAGAAAGTCGCCGGCCATCCACGCCTTGGGGCCCAACGGGGATGCGCGGGACAAAGCCCGCGCATGACGGCGAACTCAGTCGCGCATCTCGCCGGGAACGACACGTTCCAGGCCGAGCGCCGCCAGCGCCTCGTCGGCCGCCCGGACGCCGCTCTCGTAAGCCCCATGAGCGCTCGAAAAGCCGGTGAGCGACGTGGCCTCGCCCGCAAAGAATAGTTTTCCGTCAACGGGCGCGGCCAACACCGTCCGCGCCCCGGCGCCGCCCGGCCGGGCATACGAATAGGAGCCGAGCGCGAATTCATCCCGCGCCCAGGCGGTCGCCGCGATGGGGACGAGCCGTCTTGCGAGATCGGACCCGAGATGCCGGGCGAGCTCCTCCCGGGCGGCGGCCGCGAACCCTTCGTCGCCCTCGGCTTCCAGCGCCCGGGCGTGGTCGCCGCCAAAGTAGCCTTCGATGAGCGGCCGGCCGAAGGGGCGCAGATGATAGCTGCCGGTGGCCGCCCGGTCGGTGTGGCCGAAGAGGCGGCTATTCTGGGGAAGATCGGTCAAGGCCGCTTCGTCGGCCGCGAAGACCAGCTTGTCGGCAAGCCCAAGCGGCAGGAATGCGGCGGCCTCGATCTTCCTCGGCAAGGCAGGCCGGAAGGCGAGCCGCTGCTCCGCGATATGCGCACTCGGCACGGTCACGATGGCGGCCCGGGCGGTGAGCGTGCCGCCGGCCGTCTCGATACGCAGGCGCCGGCCGGAATGGTCGATCGCCGTCACGGCCGTGCCGAGCCGGACGGCAAGCGGTTCGCCGAAGCGCGCGATGGCCGCTCCCATGCCGTCGCGCACCCGCCAGTTCACGCCGTCCTCGCGATAGGCGTCGTAGTCGAGGACCGAGAGGCGCGCGAGCTCGACGCCGCTGTAGTAGGTGCTGATGGCGTCGAGCAGGCCGTTCCAGCGATTGCCGGGCTCGAGCAGGTCGGCGGCCGGGCGATCCTCACCATGCTGCGCGGCCGCCGCCAAGCGCTCGTCGAGGGCTGCGGAGGCGGCGAAGAATTCCTTCTGGTCGGCGGCGCTGAAGAACTTGTCGAACGCCATCACGCCCCACGGCGGGCGCGTGCGGTCGATGGTGAAGCCGAGCTCCTCGGCGATCGCCACCCAGGGATTGCGCTCGGCCGCATGCAGCCAGCCGCAGCCGAGGTCGAGGGGAAAGCCGCCCGCCTCCTTGGTGAAGGCGCGCCCGCCGAGGCGCTGGCGCGCTTCGAGCAGCAGGTACGGGACGTCGGCGGCGGCAAGCCGCGCCGCCGCCGCGAGGCCCGCAGCCCCGCCGCCGATGACCACCACGTCGATGTCGCTGATCGATGCCATGCGTGAAAGTCGCTTGCTCTCTTGTCCCGCTTGTCTCAAGCCCGTGTTTGCGTCAGGGCACAACCTCATCGGAGCCGACACGATGCGCATTGCGGCGATCCACCGCTATCCGGTCAAGGGCCTGTCGGGCGAACCGCTCGCCTTCGCTGATCTCGCGGTCGGCCAGACGATCGCGCACGACCGCCGCTATGCCATCGAGAACGGCCCCTCCGGCTTCGATTCGGCGGCGCCGTCCTATCAGCCGAAAATGAAGTTCCTGATGCTGATGCGCGACGAGCGCCTGGCGAGCCTGCGCACGCGCTTCGACGACGCCACCACGACGCTGACCATCGAGAGCGGCGGCCGGCAGGTGGCGCGCGGCGATCTCTCCAGCAAGGATGGCCGCCTCGCCATCGAGGCCTTCTTCCGTACTTTCATGCCGAAGGAATTGCGCGGGCCGCCAAAGGTGTTGGAGGCGCCGGGCCATTCGTTCTCGGATGTCGCCGCCAAGGTCGTGTCGCTCATCAACTTGAAGAGTGTGGCCGACATCGAGCGCCTCACCGGCGAGCCGGTCGATCCGTTGCGCTTTCGCGGCAACCTCCACGTCGAGGGGCTCGACGCGTGGGAGGAATTCGCGCTCCTCGACAGGACCCTGAAGGCGCCGTCAGGCGCCACGCTCGCGGTGAGGAAGCGCATCGGGCGCTGCGCGGCCGTCGAGGTCGATCCCGCGACCGGCGTGCGTGATCTCGACGTGACGGGCGCGCTGATGCGCTCCTTCGAGCACATGGATTGCGGCGTCTACGCCAAAGTGACCGTGCCGGGCCGCATCGCGGCCGGGGATGTGCTCAAGGTGGTGTGACCGGACGACCGACAAGAAATCTTGGTCATCCCGTGCGCGCCGCAGCGCGTTGCAGCTGAGGTGACTATTCCACCAACGTCGGCGCGTCGCTGTCGGCGTCGCCGCGCTCGCCGCCAAAGCCGCGGCCGCCGCGTCCGCGCCGCCGGCGCGAGCGCATGGAATAGTGGCCGCCCTCGCCGTCGCCGTCGGGTGCCGCGTCGGCGCCGTTGCCGCCCTGCGTATTGCCGTCGGCCGGCTGCGCCTGGCGTACCGGCGTCGTCAGGAACGACGGCAGCCCGCCCTCGTCGCCCACCGGACCCGGCTGGTTCTGGAAGCGGCGGCCGTCGTCGCGGCAATTCTCATCGCGGCGACCATCGTCGCGGCGATTGTCATCCCGGCGATTGTCATCGCGGGGGCGGTCGCGGCGCGGTCCGTCGTTGCGGCCGTCATGACGGCCCTCTTGGCGGCCGTCGTGACGGCCATCCTGGCGGCCCTCCTGCGGGCGCTGGTCGCGGAAATTGTTGCGGTTGAAGTTCTGCCGGTCGCCCTGCGGCTGGCGTGCCTGATAGTTGCCGTCGTCAGCCGGCTGCGGCTGGCGCATGTCCGGCTGCGGCATGCCTTCGGCCATTTGCGGCTGCGGCTGGAAGCCGCCGCTGTCGTCGCCGTCGCCCTCGTGGCTGTCCTCGCCGCCGCCTTCCTCGTAGGGACGCGGTGGGCCGCCATAGGTCTGCGGGAATTGCGCTTGGGCCGCGGCAATGAGGCGGAAATAGTGCTCGGCGTGCTGCAGGTAGTTCTCGGCCGAGACCGGGTCGCCGGAGGATTGGGCGTCGCGGGCGAGCTGCGAGTACTTCTCCGCGATGTACTGGGCGGTGCCGCGGAACTTCACGCCCGGCGCCCCGCTCAATTCATAGCTCCGCGTCAGCGGATTTGGGCCCTTGCGGTTGTTGCGCCCGCGCATGCGCCTGTTTTGACCTGGTCTCATCTAGTCTCTCTTCGTGAACCAACGTGTCTGAAGCCAATGTCCAAGCGGCATCCCTGCGCCCTGGCTTCCGGGCACGGGACGGCAGAGCGCACCGGATTTCATCCCGATGTCGTCATTGTCGAGCGTCGCGGCCCCTCAGCCCTGCGCACATACGTCAAGCGGACGTCCATTTCTCGCGGGACACCCTTCCGAATTTGCGATCTTTTCGATTCGTGAGCTCTATCTCGTCAGCTCGATTACATCGCGTTCCATCGCCGACTCTCGCGAGCCCGCTCACGCCGGTGCCGCCCTACCGGCTGTTCGCCTTTGGCCACCACGCGGTCACGTCGGGACCGCTGATCGTGCCAAGCCTCGTGACGAACGTGCATCGTGTCGCGCGCGGACCCAAGGTCCTGGGACAGGGATCAAGCCCCATCTCCCCTGCGCGATTCCTGGAAGGACCTTAGCGGCTTTGGCTTGGATCGCAAGGTCTTTCCGGGCCTTCCCGGGGATTCCCAATTCAAGGGTCCTGGCGAGGGCGTTTGCGTGTCGCCACGACCACACGCCCTATACCCGATAGATCGTGAACGGTTTCTGTATGCGCAAGGCCAAACTCGGCCAGAAGCCCCGCCACGGAAGCGGCCTGCCCCTGACCGACCTCCAGCGCCGCCATTCCACCGGTCTTGAGCAGCGATTCGAGCCCGGGCACGAGGGCCCGGTAGGCGGTGAGGCCGTCGGGGCCGCCGTCGAGGGCGGCGAGGGGGTCGTGCGCTCTGACCTCCGGCGCGAGCGTCAGAATGTCGCTCGTTCGGATATAGGGCGGGTTGGCGACCACGATGTCGAAACGGCCCCGGAGCGGCGCTGCCCATTGCCCGGCCACGAAGGCGGCGCGGGCGCCGACGCCGTGGCGGGCGGCGTTGCGGGCGGCCGTGATGAGCGCCGCCGGCGCGATGTCGATGCCGAGCCCGCGGGCGGCCGGGAGCTCCGTGAGCAGGGCCACGAGGATGGCGCCGCTGCCGGTGCCGAGATCGAGCAGCGCGAGCGGCTCGTGGCCGCGGCCGGCACGGCGACACCAGGCGAGGGCGGCGCTCACCACCGTCTCGGTCTCGGGCCGCGGCACCAGGGTCGCGGCCGACAGCTCGAAGTCGAGCCCCCAGAACTCGCGCCGGCCGCGGATGCGCGCCACCGGCTCGCCGGCAAGACGCCGCGCCGCGTGGGCGAGGACGCGCGCGTCGCCTTCGCCGAGCGGCGCGTCGGGGCGCGTGAACAGCGCGCCGGCCTCGATGCCGAGCGCGTCGGCGATGAGCACACGCGCATCGAGTGCGGGGGTGGCGATGCCGGCGGCCGTGAAACGCGCCGCCACCTCCTTCAGGGCGGCGGCGCGCGTCGTCGATGGAGCGAAGGCGAAAGCTGCCGGCACGAGCGCGCGCCTTGCGGACATTTCGGAAATCACTCCGCCTCCGCGGCGAGCAGCTCCGCCTGGTGCTCGGTGGTGAGCGCATCGACGATCTCGTCGAGCGCCAGCCCGGCCATCACCTTGTCGAGATTGTAGAGGGTGAGGTTGATGCGGTGGTCGGTGACGCGCCCTTGCGGAAAATTGTAGGTGCGGATGCGCTCGGAGCGGTCGCCGGACCCCACCTGGGCGCGCCGCGTGGCGGCGCGTTCGGCGTCTTTCTTGGTGCGCTCGACGTCGTAGAGCTTGGCGCGCAGATGCGCCAGCGCCTTGGCGCGGTTCCTGTGCTGCGAGCGCTCTTCCTGCACGACGACGGCGATGCCGGACGGGATATGCGTGATACGCACCGCCGACTCGGTCTTGTTGACGTGCTGGCCGCCGGCGCCGCCGGCCCGCATCGTGTCGACCTTGAGGTCGGCCTCGTTGATGGCGATGTCCACGTCCTCGGCCTCCGGCAGCACGGCGACGGTGGCGGCCGAGGTGTGGATGCGGCCTTGCGTCTCGGTGTCGGGGACGCGCTGCACGCGGTGCACGCCCGACTCGAATTTCAGCCGCGCGAAGACGCCGCGCCCTCTGATCTCGGCGACGATCTCCTTGAAGCCGCCGGCGCTGCCGGCGCTCTCCGACATGATGTCCACCTTCCAGCGCTTCGACTCGGCGTAGCGCGCATACATGTCGAAGAGATCGCCCGCAAACAGCGCGGCCTCGTCGCCGCCGGTGCCGGCGCGGACCTCGAGGATGGCGCTCTTCTCGTCCGCCTCGTCCTTGGGGATGAGCAGGAGCTTCAGCTTGTTGATGAGGCGCTCCATCTCGGCGGCCGCCGCCGGCCGCTCCTCCTCGGCCAGCGCGCGCATGTCGGCGTCGGTCTTCGGATCGGCGAGGAGCTGCTCGATGTCGGACTGGTTCTGGCGCGCGGCGCGGAAGTCCTTGATGGCCGCCACCACCGGGTCGATCTCGGCGAGCTCGCGCGAGGCCGCCACGAAGGCCTGCGAGTCGCCGCCCTGGTTGAGCGACGCGGTCAGGGCCTCGTGGCGCGCCAGGATGGCGTCGAGCTTGCTGTCGGGCGGGGTCAGCGCGGTGGTCATCGCGAAGGCTTGCCTCATGAAGGCGGACGAGGTCAACGCCGCCGTCATCCCGGGTCTCGCGCTTCGCGCTCGCCCGGGGATGACGACTCAGACGGGAATCCCGCGCTGCTCGGCGAAGGCGGCCAGCGCCGGGCGCAGGCTGTCGCCGCAGCCGCCGTCGATGAGCTCGTCGAGGCGGACGCGCAACGCCCCCGCGTCAAGCTCCAGCAGCATCGCCTTGACGGGCCCGATGGCGGCCGGCGACATGGACAGCGAGCGATAGCCGAGGCCGATCAGCGCCATGGCGTCGAGCGGCCGGCCGCCCATCTCGCCGCACACCGCGACCGGGCATTCGGCCGCCGCGGCGCGGTCGGCGATCATCCTCAGCGCGCGCAGCGCCGGCACGCTCATGGCATCGAAGCGCCCCGCCACCTGGCGGTTCTCGCGGTCGGCCGCGAACAGGAACTGCATGAGGTCGTTGGAGCCGACCGACAGGAAATCGCAGACGCCGGCGATCTCGTCGATCTGGAAGATCAGCGACGGCACCTCCACCATGACGCCGAGCTTGGTCTTCGGCTGCGGGTAACCGTGGCGCTCCAGATACGCCTTCTCGCGCGCCACGATGGCCTTGGCGCGCAGGAACTCATCCACGGTCGCCACCATCGGGAACATGATGCGGATGCGCTCGCCGCCCGCCGCCTTGAGCAGGGCGCGGATCTGGGCGCGCAGCAGCCCCGGCCGATCGAGGCCGATGCGGATGGCGCGCCAGCCGAGCGCCGGGTTCTCCTCGTCCATGGTCTGCATGTAGGGGAGGATCTTGTCGCCGCCGATGTCGAGGGTGCGGAAGGTGACGGGCGAGCCGTTGGCCTCGGCGATGACGCGGGAATAGAGCTGCTCCTGCTCGCCGGTGGACGGCAGGCGCGCGGCGATCATGAACTGCAATTCGGTGCGGAACAGGCCGATGCCGTCGGCGCCGGTCTCTGCCAGATGCGGCAGGTCGATCAGGAGCCCGGCATTGATGTTGAGCGAGATTTTCGCGCCCGTCCTTGGTGACGGCAGGGCACGTCCCTGAGGCGGCGGTATTGCTCCTGGCGGCGCGCCCGCAGCCGCGCCTTCTCGGCGTAGGCGGCCTCGACGTTGGGCTGCGGCCTGATCTGCACGTCGCCAACGGCGCCGTCGACGATGATGGCGTCGCCCGCCTCCACCAGTCGAGGTGACGTTCTCGACCTCGCCCACCGCCGGGATACCGAGCGCGCGGGCCACGATGGCCACGTGGCTGGTGGGTCCGCCTTCCTCGAGCACGAGGCCGCGCAGGCGCGCCCGGTCGTAGTCGAGCAGCGCCGCCGGTCCCATGGAGCGGGCCACCAGGATGGAGTTTTCGGGGAGCGCGTCCTTGGGCGTCGTGAAATGCGTGCCGGCAAGCTGGTGCAGGAGCCGGTTGGCGAGGTCGTCGAGATCGTGCAGCCGCTCGCGCAGATAAGGGTCGGTCTGGCGCATCATCTTGGCGCGATTGTCCGACTGCACGCGCTCGACCGCCGCTTCCGCCGTCAGCCCGGTGAGCACCGCCTCGCGGATACGGCGCAGCCAGCCCTGGTCGTTGGCGAACATGCGCACCGTTTCGAGCACGTCGCGGTGCTCGCCGTGATGGGCCACGTCGCCGCGCTCGATCAACTCGTCGATGGTGGCCCGCACGGCGCGGATCGAGTCGTCGAGGCGGCGGATTTCCGCCCCCACGTCCTCGGCCACCAGGTTCTTCACCACGACGCGCGGCTCGTGCAGCACGACATGGCCGAGGCCGACGCCGTCCGAGAGCGGCGAACCCTTGGGGCTGAGCGGGCGGCGCACCGCGATGTCGTCGCCTGGCAGCGCCGGCGCCAGGAGCTCGCCGGTGGCGATCATCTCGGCGATCACCATGGCGGTGGTCTGCAGCGCCTCGATCTCCTCCTCGGAATAGACGCGGTGGGCGCGGTTCTGCACCACCAGCACGCCGAGCGTGTTGCCGCCGCGCAGCACCGGCACGCCGAGGAACGAGTGATAGGCCTCCTCGCCCGTCTCCGGCCGATACGAGAAGGCCGGGTGGCTCTGGGCGTCGGCCAGCGCCAGGGGCTCGGCCTCGCGGGCAATGAGGCCGACGAGGCCCTCGTCGGAGCGCATTTTCGTCAAATGCACGGCGCTGCGGTTGAGGCCCTCGGTGGCGTAGAGCTCGATCATGCTGTCGGCGCGCAGCACATAGACCGAGCACACCTCGGCCACCATGTTGGCCGCGATGACGACGACGATCTTGTCCAGGCGTTCCTGCGTGCTGACGGGCTCCGCCATCACCTCGCGAAGGCGGCGCAGCAGCACGCGCGGACCACCGAGAGCGCCTCGCATGAGCCGGGGCTCCGTTTTGCGGCCGCCCGCGGGGGCGGCCGGCGGTCTATCGGGGCAGCGAAACCTTCGCCGGAGCGACGTTCAGGCCGTGTCGCCCGGTATAACGAAGGAGCGCGAAGCCGGGCAAGCTGCAGTGCAAGAGACAGACCACAGAATACAGAGGATGGAGGACAGAAAGAAGCAGGCTTTTCCTCGCTCCTCCTGTTGTCCGTCGACCGGCAGCTTAGGCGGCCTTGTCCAGACCATAGAGCGAATGCAGCGTCCGGACCGCCAGCTCCGTATAGGCGGCGTCGATCAGCACCGAGAACTTGATCTCGGACGTGGTGATGGCGCGGATATTGATGCCTTTTTCAGCCAGCGCCTTGAAGGCCCTGGCGGCGACGCCGGCGTGGCTGCGCATGCCGATGCCGATGGCCGAAACCTTGACCACGTCGGTGGCGCCCTGGATCGACGCGTAACCCACGCTGTCGCGCGCCTTCTCGAGGAGGGCGCGGGCCCGCTCGTAGTCGGCGGTCGACACCGTGAAGGTGATGTCGGTGGTGATGGTGTCGTCGGACACGACCTGGATGATCATGTCGACATTGATGTTGGCCTCGGCCAGCGGCACGAAGATGGCGGCCGCCACGCCGGGCTTGTCGGCGACGCGCCGCAGCGTGATCTGCGCCTCGTCCTTGGAATAAGCGATGCCGGTGACGACTTGCTGTTCCACGATATCCTCCTCGGCGCAAATCAGCGTGCCGTCCCTGGGGTTGTCCGGGTCGTCGAAGGACGAGCGCACATAGGTGGGGACGCCGTGCACCATGGCGAGCTCGACGGAGCGCACCTGCAGCACCTTGGCGCCCAGCGAGGCCATTTCCAGCATCTCCTCGAAGGTGACGCGGTCGAGGCGGCGGGCATGCGGCACGATGCGCGGGTCGGTGGTGTAGACGCCGTCCACGTCGGTATAGATGTCGCAGCGGTCGGCCGCGATGGCTGCCGCCAGCGCGACCGCGCTGGTGTCGGAGCCGCCG
Organism: uncultured Alphaproteobacteria bacterium; assembly: GCA_963812775.1. Taxonomy (GTDB): domain Bacteria; phylum Pseudomonadota; class Alphaproteobacteria; order Rhizobiales; family Beijerinckiaceae; genus CAWEWH01. The sequence goes on along the minus strand of CAWEWH010000005.1, from coordinate 112,649 downwards.
CGGCCGAGCGTCGTCAGCCGGCCGGTCGGCTCGTGGATGCCCTGGAAGCCGGACACCACCGCCACCTCGCCGCGTTCCTTGAAGCGGCTGACGATCTTGCTTCCGTCGATGCCGGCGATGCGGGCGGCGCCGTGCGCGCCGTCCGTCAGGATGGGGATCTGCCAGCCCTGCCAGGAGCGGGCGCCGATGCCCATCTCCTGCAGCACGATGGCCAGCAGCCCGGACGTGACCTGCTCGCCCGACGCCACCACCGCGTCATATTCGCGCGCGTCGTGCAGCAGCGACGCCTCGCGGCAGAAGGCGACGAGCTCGTTGGTCTTGCCCGCCATGGCCGAGACGATGACCGCCACATTGTTGCCGGCCTCGACCTCGCGCTTCACATGCCGCGCCACGTTGCGGATGTGCTCGATGGAGGCGACGGACGTGCCGCCGAACTTCATGACAAGGCGAGACACTGAGGGCTCGTGGGGGCTCGTTGGGGCTCGATTGGTTAATGTGACGAGGCGGCGGATGGCCGGCAGGCCGAAATGGCGCGTATAGAGAAAGGCATCGCGGTGTCAACAAACGCCCGCCGCCCTGGCTGAGCGAGGACCTGAGAATGCTGGGAGATTGCGATCTCGTCGCCTTCGCGGCCACAAGCAATGCCGAGCGGGCCAAGGCCTTTTACGGGACGACGCTGGGCTTGAGGCTGACCGGGGATACGCCCTTCGCGTTGGTGTTCGACGCGGGGGGCACGATGCTGCGCATCGCCAAGGTGCCGAAGGTCGCGGCCGCGCCCTACACCATCCTTGGCTGGAGCGTGCCCGACATCGCCGCGGCGATCGCGGTGCTCACCCGCAAGGGTGTCGCATTCGAGCGCTATGCAGGGCTGCCGCAGGACGAGCGGGGCATTTGGACGACCCCGGATGGCGGCCGGGTCGCCTGGTTCAAGGATACGGACGGCAACGTCCTGTCGCTCACCGAAGCCGCCTCGACCCAGGGAGGGTAGTGCATGCCGCAGACGAGAGCCGCCGACCGCACGGTCGATCCGGCCGAGGTCGCCCATTTCGACAAGATGGCGCGGGACTGGTGGGACCCCAAGGGGCCCATGCGGGCGCTGATGCGCATGAACCCGGTGCGGCTCGCCTTCATCCGCGATCAGGTGGCCGGCCATTTCGGCCGCGACCCGAAGAGCATCCGCTCGCTCGACGGGCTCGCCGCCCTCGACATCGGCTGCGGCGGCGGCCTCTTGAGCGAGCCTCTCGCCCGGCTTGGCGCCAAGGTCATGGGCCTCGATCCGGCCGCCGCCAATATCGCGGTCGCCAGACAGCACGCCGAGCGCGCCGGGCTCGCCATCGACTACCGCGCCGAGACCGTCGAGACGGTGGCGCGGCGCGGCGAGAGTTTCGATCTCGTGCTCGCCCTGGAAGTCATCGAGCACGTGGCCGACACGGGCGCCTTCACGGCGGCGGCGGCGGCGGTCACGAAGCCCGGCGGGCTTCTCGTCATGTCGACCATCAACCGCACCATGAAGTCATTCGCGCTCGCCATCGTGGGGGCCGAATATGTGCTGCGCCTGCTGCCGCGCGGCACGCATGACTGGGAGAAGTTCGTGAAGCCCAGCGAGCTCGCCCGGCTGCTTGCCGCCGCCGGCCTCGACGTGGGCGTCCGGCGCGGCATCGTCTTCAATCCGCTCGCCAATACCTGGCGGCTGTCGTCCGACATCGGCGTCAATTATTTCCTCACGGCGCGGCGGCCGTGACGTCGCTGCGGTCGCCGCCGCTGCGGTCGACGCTGCCGCTGCCGGCCCTGCCGCTCGCGACGGCCGACCTCGTGCGTCGGCTGACGCTTGTCGGGATCACCTACACCACGTCGCGGATGCAGGTGATCATGGAACGCTCGCCGCATCTCGGCGTCGAAATCAAGGCGCTCGACGGCGGCGCGGCCGCCTTCATGGCCCGCAGCATTCCCTCGCCGCATTTCAACCGCGTCGTCGGGCTGCGCGCCGGCCAGGAGCATCTCGTCGCGTCGCTCGACGATTGGTACCGCGCTGCCGGGGCCAATGGCGGCTTCGCGTTTGCGCCTGACGACTTTTCGCCGACCTTCGGCCAGGTGCTCGCCGCGCGCGGCTACTATCCGTCGGAATTCGACACGATGCTGTACGGGGCGCCGCACGCCTTCGCGCCGGCCGGTGGCCGCATCGACATCGAGGAAGTCACGAGCGCCGACGCGATGGAGCAATTCCTCGACGTCTCACTGCCGGGATGGGGTGTGCCGGAGCAATTCCGTGAGGGCTCGAAAGTCAACATGCGCGGCTGGCTCGGCCTTGCCGGCTGGCGGCTTTTTCTCGGGCGAACTCGACGGGCAGCCCGGCGCTGCGGGCATCCTTTTCGTCAAGGACGGGATCGGCTTCTTTCCCGACGCCTCGACGCATCCAAAGTTCCGCAACAACGGCCTGCAGTCGGCGCTGCTGCGCCATCGCGCTGCGGTGGCGGCGGAGCTGGGCCTCGACCTCATTTGCAGCGGTGCGACGTTCGGGTCGATCAGCCACCGCAACATGGAACGAATGGGACTGCGCGTCCTGTGTACGCGTGTGGTCTGGTCGCGCCTACCGTCCGTCTGAAGGCGAGGTCGGCGCCTCGGCGTCGGCCGCCGCCGACCGCGGTGACGGCACCGCCTCCCGGCGGGAGAGGGATTTTGCCGGCGGCGCCTTTTCCTTGCGCGACACGGTCGCCGTGCTGCCCGCCGCATGCGCGATGCAGCGCCGGACGCGGCGGATCTGGAGCCTGCCGCCGGCCTCGACGTGATTGCCGCCGATCACCTCGAGGATCTGTCCTGCCGGGCACGAGCCGTTATCGACCAGCACGCGCTGGCCCTCCCGCAGCGCTCCCATGGCCGGTTCGCTGCGCAGAACCGCCTGACTCCACGCCGAGCCGGACGCGACGAGCAGGGCAAGCGCGGTGAACGATAGGCGTAGCATGGGCGCACTCCTGATCGCCCAGCTTTGGACGGGCCGGCGCGGCGGGTCAATGGCGGGAGGCTCAGTTGCGCTCGTCGGGCAGCACCGGCAGCGGATGCACCTCGATGCCATCCTCGATGAGCGCCTTCACGTCCTCGCCCGAGGCCTCGCCGCGGATGGCGCGATGCTCGATCTCGCCGTCGTGCATCTTGCGCGCTTGCGACGCGAATTTCCGCCCCACATCCTCCGAGTTGGCCTCGACGAAGCTGCGCACGGCGCGCAGCATGGCGCGCAGCTCGCGCTCCTTCTCGGACACGATGGCCACCGGCCGCTGCGCGGCGTCGGCCGCTTCGGCGGCCGGCGCTTCGCCGCTCGGCATGGTCGATACGTGCTGGGTGGTGCGCGCGCCTGTTCCGCGATCAAGATCGCCGCGATCAAGATCGCGGCGCCCGACATTCGGCGCCATGATGGCCTTCGCGACCTTGGCGGAGCCGCATTGCGGACAGGTGACGAAGCCGCGCTTCACCTGCTTGTCGAAGGCGTCGCTGCCGGGAAACCAGCTCTCGAAGCTGTGGTCGTTGGCGCAGTTCAGCGTGTAGCGGATCATCTCGGGCCTTCGTCGTCCGAACCTAATAAGGGTGCCGCCAAAGGGTTACGCAAGCGTCAAGGGGTCGCGCTGGCTTCTGGCGGGCAATTCGGCGGTCGGTTAGGCTGACATATGGCCCTGAGGACACATCTCGCCGCTGCCCTGCTCGCCGTTGCGGCGGCAAACGCGGCCGTCGCGGCCGAGCCGGTCTTCTCGGACGGCGGACCGGATGCCGACGCCTATGGCCGACAGGAAGGCTATCCGGTCGGGCGGCCGGCGACGTTCCGCCAGCAGCGCTTCATGGTCGGCGCTCACAGCCATTTCGACGAAATGGTCAAGGCGCGCCCCGTCGCCAAGGCGGCGGTGGCCTCGCCGCTGAAGCGCGCCGCGGGCGAATTCGCCCTCACCTACAGCTACCAGGGCAAGGAACGCAGCCTCGACGATTACCTGGCCCGCCATCCGGCCACCGGCTTGCTGATCGCCAAGGGCGACACCATCCTGACCGAGCGCTACCAATATGCGCGCAACGACCGCCACCGGTTCGTGTCGCACTCGATGGCCAAGACCGTCACCGCCATGCTGTTCGGCATCGCGCGCGACGACAAGAAGATCCGTTCCATCGACGACAAGGTCGAGGCCTATGTGCCGGAGCTCGCCGGCAGCGAGTATGGCGCGACGCCCCTGAAGGCGCTGCTCACCATGTCGTCGGGCGTCGCCTTCAGCGAGAACTATAGCGGCCAGGACGACATTTCAAAGATGAACCGCGAGCTCTTCCGCCGCGACACGCCGGGCGTCGCCGCCGTTGTCAGGCAGTTCAACACCCGCATCGACCCGCCCGGCACCACCTTCCGGTACGCCGGCATCGAGACCGAGATTCTCGGCCTCGTGCTGCGCAAGGCGACGGGCGTGCCGGTTGCCGACTATCTCAGGGACAAGATCTGGCAGCCCATGGGCGCGGAGGCCGATGCCTCTTGGCTGATCGACGGCTCCGGCCACGAGGCAACCTATTGCTGCCTCAACGCCGTGCTGCGCGACTACGCCCGCCTCGGGCTCATGCTGGCCCATGACGGCTTTTGGAACGGCCGCCAGATCGTGCCGCGGCCATGGCTTATCGAGGCCACAAGCATCGCCCCGCCAGGCGGCAAGCGCCCGCGTGTGGCTTCCGCCGACTTCGGCTACGGCTATCAGGTGTGGCTGGTGCCTGGGTCGCGGCGCGTCTTTTCATTGCGCGGCGTGCACGGCCAGACGATCTTCGTCGACCCGCGCTCGAAGCTCGTCCTCGTGCACACGGCCGTCCGGCTCACGCCGGCGCGCGACCCGGCTGCTGCAGAGCTCGCCGCGCTGTGGCGGGCGCTCTTGGCGAAGCATGGCGCTTCACCCTCCCCTTGAGGGGGAGGGTCGGCGAGAACGCGCAAGCGTTCGAGCCGGGGTGGGGTGAGTTCCACAATGTCTGGTCACCCGTGCGCGCCGCAGCGTAATCGCACCACGCGCGTCAGGCGTTGCGGTGCGGGTAAAAGCGGACGAGATGCGCTCCGACTGAGTGCTTCGCATTTTGACCCGGAGCGGACGATTTCCGTCTGTCGCCGGGGAACTGTCGGCCTCCGCCTCGCGGCAGCATCGCGGTCGTTCATGTCCGCGTCGGAGTGATTGTTATGCGATGGACTTCCATCTTTTGACCGATGCCCTTCAGGTTCTCGTAGTCGCGCGACACCGAGCGTGATTTGACGATGTCACCGACGCCCGGCGCCTCCATCACCGTTGCACTGATGCAAACTTCGTTGACGTCGGCGAGACCTTGCACGCGTGCGGCGATATTCACGTCCTGTCCGAAATAGTCGATCCGGTCGTTGAGCGTCACCGCAATCGCCCGACCCCTGTGGACACCGACCTTGAGGCCCAGCGGCCGCGAAGCGGTCCGGTTGAAATCGCGACAGTTCTTCGATCATCTCGATGGAGGCGCGAACGGCGTCCTGGGGACGCTCGAAGCCGGCCATGACCGCGTCGCCGATCGTCTTGATGATGGTGCCGGATCGTTCCCGGATGATCTTGTTCAAGATCTCGAAATGTTGACGAACAAGAAAATACGCGTTCACGTCACCAACGCTTTCATACAGCGGAGTCGACTGCTTCAGATCGGTGAACAGGTAAGTCATGTCTGAGACTTTGAGGCTCTCGCCCTCATCCACCAGCTGCGCCTTGTAGAGTTCGCCGAAGCTCGGGGTGAGCAGCAACCGCTTGCCGGAAAGAAACGGTTCATATTCGACCAGATGGGGCTCGAAACCGAAGGGATACTGGACGAACCAGAAGCGACCGCGATCGTCGGTGCGGTTCTCGATCTGGATGGTGTGCTTGCCTGGGCTGAGATCGGCCGTCTGCCGGAACGAAAAGCGTCCGTCGCCGAGGACCATGTCTCTCGGTGCCGTAGGCCGGTCCGGTACCAGGAAGCGGCCCAACTCGAGCTGGACCAGCGTCCCTTGCGGTTCTGAGCCGGCTCCCCGTCCGCGAAGAAGACCAGAAGGAGTTTGTGGCTCAGGTCCAGCACCTCGAAACGGCCAGCTGTGACCTCGAAGTCGAAGCTGCGGTGCTCATGGGCCTCGATATCGGCAAATCCCCGTGAGAGCGCGGCAACGAGCTGCTGGTGCGTCATCCCGTGCGGAGCGATGAAGCCCTTGGAAAAGTTGTAGCGCAGATAAAAATCCTCGACAGACAGCATTTCGGGATGGCGGAATATGATGTCGCGCACGCCGCTCGAGACCGTAAAGGTGACCTGAATGTAGTCGTCCAGCGCCACATCGTTGATCGCGTTGCAGAACGCGCACTGAAAGCGTGGATGGACCTGGTCGAGCTCGCGAAAGCTGCCGGCGACCTGCGGGCAATAGGCGCAGATGAGCAGCCAGTCCATCTCGAACAGGCCCACCTTGGCGGCGTGCACGAACAACTCTATCGCGTCCGCCTCGGACAGGTCGACGGCGCCGCCGTATTGGATGGGGTTGACGCGAAAGAGATCATAGTCGTCGGCGGTACGGATGAAGCGTTCGAGCTCCGGGAGAACATTCGGTGCCCAGCTTCTTGCCGATCCGAGCGCGCCGAGGCGCTGGCTCAGGAGACGCTCGTTGACCGGAGATGGGACACTCATCTCATGCACCCTACCTGACGGTTGACTACGCGATCGGTCGCCGGCGGTCCCGCGTCGGGACGGCACCATCGCCTCGTCCGGGTAGATGGCTCCGTTCAAAAAGGGCGTGCCGCCACTTACGGAAATAGATGCAGAAGGTGCAACCGCAAAAGCAAGAACTTCTTCTGGTCATGGCACGACCTAGACGAGCGGATCGTCGTCGAGAAGGTCTGCTTGTTGGGGTGTAGCGGCCGCCACTGCTCGTCAGGCGAAACGACGTGAATGACCCAACTCGGACCTCGGCGTGCGGTCCAAACAGATTTCATTTACGGCGCGAACTCTAGTTCGAAGCGGCGCGGGCTCGACCATGATCACGACCGACCTCTCGGTTCGCGTGCGGCGGCCGCGCGGGGCGGTCGGGCGGTGGCGAGCTCGGGCAGTTGATCGTTCCGGCCCGGCGCTCGGCGGAATTCGATGGCGACGTTCTTTCCGTCAACATAGCCGGCCTCGCAAGACGACGGTGGAAGGCAATGCGGCGGTCTCCCTTGCGCCCGTTTTGCGGCGCCTGCATGATCGGGGTGCACGTTACGGCGCGCGCGACCCCGACTGCGCGCGCTCCGCGGTCCTTGTCGCGCAGGTCTATCGCGGCCTTGGGCGGACACAAGAGCACGATGCGCTCTGATGGATCGGCATCCGGAGGGAGCTATGTGCCGAATTCGTCTCGATTGCTTTGCTCCTGTGCCTCGTCGCCGGAATCGCTTCCGCACCGGCCATGGCCCAGCAGGATGACCTCAATGCCATTCTAAACCGGTCGAACAAGCTGCGCGACGCCGGCAACTATGCCGCAGCGCTCATCGAAGCCCAGAAGCTCGAAGCAGCGATCAAGGCACAGTTCGGAACCAACCACGCCAACTACGCGGTCGCCCTCGGAACCCTGGCCAACCTTGACCTGCATCAAGGCAAGTACGGCGAGGCCAACGGGCTCTACCGACGCGCGCTGGCGATCCGGGAGAAGGTGCTCGGACCCGATCACCCGGACCTGGCATCGACCCTCAACGGTCTGGCCGTTACCTGTCAGCACCAGGGCAAATACGGCGAGGCCGAGGGGCTCCACCAACGCGCACTCGCGATCCGGGAGAAGTCACTCAAGCCCGACCACCCCGATGTGGCAGAGACTCTCAACAATCTGGCCATTGTGTACCGGGCACAAGGCAAGCACGGCGAGGCAGAAGGGCTCTACCGACGCGCACTCGCGATCCACGAGAAGGCGCTCGGGCCCGACCACCCCAACCTGGCACGAAGCGTCCACAATCTGGCCAACGCGTGCTACGCCCAAGGCAAGTACAGTGAGGCCGAGGGGCACTATCGCCGGGCAGCGGCGATCATCGAGAAGGCGCTCGGGCGCGATCACCCCGACGTGGCATCAACACTCGAAGGTCTGGCCGCCGCGTACCAGGCACAAAGCAAGTACGGCGAGGCCGAGGGGCTTTACCGGCGCGCACTGGTGATCCGAGAGAAGGCTCTCGGGCCCGATCATCCCGACGTGGCATCGACCCTCAGCAATCTGGCCATCGTGTACCGGGCACAAGGCAAGTATGGCGAGGCCGAGGACCTCTACAGACGCGCACTCGCGAACCAGGAGAAGGCTCTCGGGCTTGACCACCCCGACGTGGCATCAACCCTCAACGGTCTGGCCGTCGTGTACCAGGCGCAAGGCAAGTACCGTGAGGCAGAGGCGCTTTACCGACGCGCACTCGCGATCCGAGAGAAGGCGCTCGGGCCCGACCACGCTGTTCTGGCATGGAACCTCAGCAATTTGGCGGCCACAGGCTACAGCCAAGGCAAGCAGGACGAGGCCGAGACACTCTTCAAGCGCGCACTCGCCATTAGCGAGAAGACGCTCGGGCATGCCCACCCCGATGTGGCATCGCATCTCGACAATCTGGCGCGGCTCGAGGCGGAGCGCGGGCGGACGAAGACTGCACTGGCGTGGTCACGCCAGGCCGCAGCAGCCGTGATCGGCCACGCACGGAGCGAAGCACCCGGTGCGCTACAAAGAGGGAGCAGCAGCGGCCTGGTCGAGCAGCGCGCGAGCTATTTCCTTCGCCACCTCGCCAACCTTTCGGCCAGTAGGGCGGAACGGGAGACCGCGCCCGAAGCGGCGGCGCTCGATGGTGAAGCGCTCGAAATCGCCCAGTGGGCGAACCAGTCGACGGCCGCTGCGGCTCTCCAGCAGATGGGGCTGAGATTTGCTTCCGGCGCCGGGGCGCTGGCAAATCTCATACGAGAGAGCCAGGACCTCGCCACGTCACGACAGGATCTCGACAAGGCGCTCGTGGCCGGGTTGTCGAAGGCGGCAAATCCGCACAACGACGCCGCGATCGTGACCACTCGCCAGCAGATCGCCCAGGCTGAAGGGAGGTTCGGGGTCAATGCGGCCCGTCTCGCGAAAGAGTTCCCAGACTACGTCGCGCTTGCAAGTCCGCAGCCGCTGAAGACGCGTGAAGTGCAGCAACTGCTCGCTCCCGACGAAGCGCTGGTATTCTGGATTGCCGACAACAGTATCTGTCACATCTTCGCGCTGACTCGCGAAGGTTTCGAGCACAAGACGATTCCGCTCGGCACGGATGCCCTCTCGCGAGAAGTGACAGCGTTCCGTCGCGGACTGGACGTCGACGAATGGAGGAAGTCGATTGCGGCCGGGGCGCCGGTGATGTTCGACCTCGACCGCGCACACGCGCTTTACAAATCTCTGCTCGGTCCCGTGGAGGCGACGGTCAAAGGCAAGCGGAATCTTTTCGTTGTGCCGACTGGAGCACTTACAGCGCTTCCGTTCCATCTCCTGGTCAGCGAGAAGCCCGCGGCCGTGCCGGAGAGGCTGTCGCAGTACAGCGAGGCCGAGTGGCTTCTTAAGCGCCACGCCGTCACCGTGTTGCCTTCGGTCTCAAGTCTCAAGGCCCTGCGGACGTTTGCGGCCAAGGACCGGAGCACCAAGCCGATGATCGGTTTCGGCGACCCCGTCTTCGACCCTGCGGAAGCAGCACCCGGCGCGCAGCGCGCGACGCCGGCCAAGGCTGCCGGGAAGTCCCGCTCCTATACCGACTTCTGGCAAGGCGCCGGCGTAGACCGCGCGCAGCTCGCGCGGGCGCTCCCGCGGCTGGAGGACACGGCCGACGAGCTCAAGGCCGTCGCTCAGAAGCTCGGCGCGCCATCGACCGAGATTCGCCTTCGCGCCAATGCAAGCGAAACTGCCGTCAAGCGCGCCGCGCTGGCCGATTATCGCGTGATCTACTTCGCCACCCACGGGCTGGTCGCGGGCGACGTCAAGGGGCTCGCCGAGCCGTCGATCGCGCTCAGCACGCCAAAGGAGCCCTCCGATCTGGATGACGGTTTGCTCACCGCAAGCGAGATCGCCCGGCTGAAGCTCAACGCGGATTGGGTGGTGCTCTCCGCCTGCAACACGATCGCAGGTGATAGGCCTGGCGCGGAGGCGCTCTCGGGGCTGGCGCGAACATTCTTCTACGCCGGCGCCCGCGCCCTCCTGGTATCGCACTGGGCCGTCGACTTGGCAGCCGCCACGCGGTTGACGACCTCGACGTTCGAGATCATCAGGAACGATCCCAAGGTCGGCCGAAGCGAAGCGCTGCGCCGAGCGATGCTCGAATTCATGAACGACCCTTCAGCACCCACTAACGCTTATCCGGCGATCTGGGCGCCATTCGTGGTGGTGGGTGAAGGTGCTGCGCGCTAAATGGCGCCGAGGTTTCGCGAGGATCTGCCATCTGTAGATGTCCGCTCCTGGCACTTTCCTGAAATGCCGCGCGAGCGCGACGAGGTCCGCAATTGGCGGAGAAGCAGACGGTCAATCGACCTTTCGCCTATAGCCGCCTTTGACCCAAACCGGACATTGCGAAGCTCCAGCAATACCTAAGTCGCGATACTGTGAGGCAAAAAGCCCGGAAAACTGTATGGGCAGCGACGATCTAAAGTATTGAAAAATCAATGAAGTTGGTGCGGTCTCGCGCCTGGACCGCTCTGTCGCATAGGGATCGCCACCTCGCCTCCCATCCAATCGTTTGCCAGGTGTGGTGACTAGCGTCCGGACACTGAGCTAAGTTGAGGATATTTTGGGGGGACCAATGACGTATTTGCGTCGGTTGGCGGCTGCAGCGGCGGCCGCGCTGAGCATCACGGCTGTTGCCCTTCCTGTCTTGGGTGGCGCGGCGTGGGCAGCTGGCGTCAAGCGCATCTTCATTGTTCAGAGCCAAGAGAAGGGCCACGTGTGCGGCGAGCCGCAGGCAGAGGGCATTCTCGAGGCGCTGGCTGGCGAGGGCTGGAAAGTGGGTTCTAATCTAGTAGTCGAGTTCCACCACCTCGACTACTACGGCAAGAACGCCGCGCCCGAAGCTCTCCACGCCGAGGGTCAGAAAGCTCTTAGACGGATTGAAGATTTCAGGCCGGACCTCGTCTTCACCCTCGACGACGGTGCGATCAAGGAAGTCATGATGCCGTTGGTTGGGCGGCAAGGGATAGACGTGGTCTTTTCTGGGATGAACGCGCAGCCGGAGACGTACAATGCTCGAAAGAAATTTATGGACAGTTGGGCGAAGCCGGGCGCAAACGTCACCGGCGTCTACGAGAAGCTCTACGCGGCGGAATCGCTGCGTGTCATGGCGCAGGCCGTGCCGGACCTGCTGGGCGGAAAGGCTCTTCTCATCACCGACAGAACGGTCACTGGCGACGCGCTGACAGCACAGTTCGAGCGCGAGCTGAAGGAACGTCGTCGGCGTGCAGTGGGAGGTGAAGCGCATCAGCAGGTGGGAAGACTACAGATCCCTCCTGACTGCAATAAACGCTGATCCTGCCGTCAAAGTCATCTATCCACTCGCTCTGACCATGGAGGGCGACGACGGCGCGCGCTACACGGCACCGTACATCTACGATTACACGATCAGGACGTCCAAGAAACCCGAAATGGCGGTGAACTACTTTTTTGCGCGGATGGGGCTCTTCGGTGGAGCTGTCGTGAACTTCGGCGCGATGGGCAAACGGGCTGGCCTCAAAGGCGCAGCTATCCTCAATGGCAAGAAAACCGGCGAGATCCCCATTGAGGAATCCCCGGACTATGCAATCGTCTTCAACATCAAGCGTGCGCGGGATCTGGGATTGGACATTCCGGCGCGTGTTCTGACGGCCGCGCATGCGGTCTACAAGGATGACCTGATCCCCCTCCAGGGGAGGGCCTTGGTGTACGATCCGACGCAAAAGTCCTTCTGACGGCTGTTGCGGCGTGGAGGTCCCATGACCGCAGCCTCCGGCTCCAAGCCTCGCCTTCTGCGGCTGTCCTCATTCAAATCCAAGCTGATATTGCTGGTGGCGCTCGCGGTTGCGCTGCCGGCGCTTGCGACATGCGTGGTGCTCGGTATCGAGCTGAACAAGCAGGCCAGAACGCTATTCGCCAACGGCTTGCAGAGCAATCTCGAGACCTTCTCGCTCTTGCTCAGCGAACAGGAGAGAAACCTTGTTGAGGGCGTGCGCAGGGGAGCGGCGGACAATACGCTGCAAGTGACACTGGACCTTGAGATCAAGGCGCAACTCGCCCGATATGTGGAATCGCAGCGCGAGGTTCTGGGCATCGAGTTCTTAGGCGCCTATGACAGGAATGGAAGACAGTCGGCGGCGGCTGCAGGTGATCGATCGCAAGCAGCCGACTGGAAGCTTCTGCCGCGCGTCACGCAGCCGATTCCATGCATAGTCGCAGAGGGTCGGGAACGTCAGCTCATTCGTTGCGGCGGCACGTTCTACGTCGTCGCCGTCATGCCGATCCTTCGCAGTCAGGGCGGGCTGGGCGATGCATCGGCTCATACGGCGCTCAGGCTAGGCTATCTCGTCGGCGCGACACCCGTGGCTGCGTCGAGGCTTCTCGCCGCCCTTGGCGAGCGCCGCATCGGCGAGACATTGATCTGGTCCGATAACGAGCCCGTTCATTCAAGTTTGCCGCAGCCGCCGCGCGCGCCGTTCCCGATGGATGGGGCCGCGCGAGAGTACAAGGTCGGGGAGACGCCCTATCTCGGCGCCGCGCGATCGGTCCGGCTCGGCGGAGAAACAGTCGGTATCGGCCTGCTGTCCCCCCTAGCGCCTCTCAATAGGGCGCTCGTCAAGTCGGTGACGACGGTGGCCGCCATTGGGGCTATCGTGGTGGCGGTCGCCGTTCTTGTATTGGGTGCCTTCGCCAACCGGATGCTGAGGCCAATCCAGCAGCTTCGCGAGGGAGCGCTTCGTGTCGGTGAGGGTGATCTGAAGCACCGCATCGATGTGAGGACGGGCGACGAGCTCAAGTCGCTGGCCAGTCAATTCAACGACATGTCGGGCAAGCTGGAGGAGTCCTACGCAAATCTCGAAAAAAAGGTGGAAGTGCGCACCCACGCCCTCCGTGAATCTCTCGAGCAGCAGACCGCCACCGCGGAGGTCCTCAGAGAGATCAGCGGGTCGCGCTTCGAACTTGCGCCCGTCTTCGAGGCGATCGTGCGATCGGCCCTGCGCCTTTGTCATGCGGAGGCCGCCTTCATCTTCCAGCGTGTCGATGATGTCTATCGCCTTGTCGCCGACACTGGCTACTCGCCGAAATACGCCGAATTTGTTAGCCGCAATCCGGTTCTACCTGGATCGGAAACGCTCGTCGGTAACATTGCCGTCACCAAGGAAACGATTCACCTCGCAGACATTCTTGACGCCCCCATGAGAGCTTGGAGAGAGGCGAGTCGGATCGGAACCTTGCGCACGATGTTGGGCGTGCCGCTCATGCGGGCCGGGCAAGTGCTTGGCGTGTTGTTGCTTGGTCGGATTCAGGTACAACCCTTTTCGGGAAAACAGATCGAACTCGTGGCCACCTTCGCGGATCAGGCCGTCATCGCCATCGAGAACGTGCGCCTGCTCGAAGAGGTTCGAGCCCGCACGCGTGAGTTGGCGCAATCTGGCCTGCGTCGGTTTCTGGCGCCTCAAATCGCGGAGCTCCTGGCGTCCTCGACGGACGACAAGATAACGCTGGAGAGCCATCGTTGCGATGTGACAGTCGTGTTCTGCGACCTTCGCGGCTTTACCGCCTTCGCCGAAGGTGCGGAGCCGGAGGAAGTGATGGCTGTCCTGCGCGAGTATCATGCGTCGCTCGGTGAGCTGATCTTCCGCTACGAGGGGACGCTCGAACGGTTCGTCGGCGATGGGCTGCTCGTTGTATTCAATGACCCCCTGCCGATCCCGGATCACCCCACGAGGGCTGTCAGGATGGCGATCGAGATGCGCAACTGCATGCACGTCCTCTTGGAGGGGTGGCGCCGTCAGGGCAACGACCTAGGCTTCGGGATTGGCATCGCGCGGGGCTACGCTACCGTCGGCCCCATCGGTTTCGACAAGCGCCTGGACTATGCCGTGATCGGCTCGGTGCCCAATCTCGCCTCGCGTCTTTGCGATGCTGCTAAGCCCGGGCAAATTCTCGTCAGCCAGCGAGTGTTCGTCTCCCTTGAGGGCGACGTCGAAGCGCGCCAGCAGGATGAGCTTATTCTCAAGGGCTTTCAGCGACCCGTCGCCGCCTATGAGATCTTTGGCTGGCGTTCTCCAAGCGAGACAAATGACTAACGCCTCAAGAGTCGGAGACTAGTCTCGATGGACGGCGGTGGTCGCCGCTGTATTGACAGTTGAACGTCCGCCTATGGCACTCTCCCGACCTTCGCGGGGGCCGAGGATTCCTCCGCTATTGGTGGACAAGCGGACGTACGCCAGATGTGTCGCTCAGGTCCGCCTTTGACCCGAAACGGACATCGCGGAACCGCTTACTCGATCACCTCGCCGGCGCGGAGGAAAAATGGCTGGATGGCATACACGGGCGCGGACATCATTCGGGAAGGCCCGCAAGCCGCAATCCACGGTACAGGGATTCGGCGACACCTGGTCTCTTGAACGGGCTGTTCATGTCGAACTCATGGTGCCGCCGCACCTCGGAGACGGTGTAGCCCGGCGCATGCTCGAGCAATCGGGCGATGACCTGCCGCGCCTCGTCTATGCGGCCGAGAAGTGCGAGGCTCGCCGCGCGGTAGCGAAGCGCGCCCGCGACATTGGGGCGCTCGCGAAGGATGCGCGCCGTCCAATCCACGACTTTTTCATGATCGCCCACGCCAAAATAGGCAATCGGGTAGGCCACACTCCCACTCCAGCCTGCGTCCAATGGATTGAGGCGCTCGGCTTGCTGCTGATGCTCGACCGCCCTATCAATCTCGCCCTTGTACGCGTAGAGAATCCCGCCCACCCGAAACGCATCGGCATTGTTGCGATTGAGACCTATGGCCTTCTCCACTAAGGCTAAGCCGGTCTCCATGTCGTCGCCCGGCACACCGAGGATAAGGGCGGCGATGGCTACAACCTCGGAATCAGCCGGGTCGAGCGCGACCGCCCTTTGAGCCACCTCGATCATATCTGCGACTAGAGGGTTGTCTCGATGTCCGAAGCCCTGAGCAATGAATATCCAGCAACAGAGCGATAGATTGGCCATGCCGCGTGCGTAGCTCGGATCAATCTGCACCGCCTGTCTAAGCAGGCCGAGCGCCTGCTCGACCTCGGGCCGCCGTAGGGTTCGCATCAGCGCCACGGCGCGCAAGACCAGGTCGTACGCCTCAAGATTGCCCGCAGGCTTGCTTCGGGCGCGCTCGGTCTCGGCCTGCTCCACCCGCGGCGCGATGATGCCAACTACGTTTGCGGTCACGCGGTCTTGAAGCTCGAACACGTCTTCGAGCGCGCCATCAAAGCGGTCTGCCCACAAATGTGTGCCGTTAGCTGCGTCTATGAGCTGTCCGCTGATGCGAATGCGATTGCCCACTTTGCGGACGCTACCCTCAAGCACATAGCGCACCCCGAGTTCGCGCCCGACTTGCCGGATGTCTGGCGATTTGCCCTTGTACGCGAATGTCGAATTTCGGGCGATGACGAAGAGCGACTTGAAACGTGAAAGCCCCGTGATGATGTCCTCTACGAGACCATCGACGAAATATTCCTGCTCCGGGTCGCCGCTCATATTCTCAAACGGCAGCACGGCGATGGACGGCTTGTCGGGTAGGGTCAGGAGCACGTCAGTGGCGTGGGGCGGGGCCGCCGTGGCCGGGATACCATCCATCTGAACTCGAAAGGCGCGCACTGGCCGCTCGATGTTCTTAAGCGACAGCTCTCCCAAGGCCACGAAGGCCACCTTCAATCGGCCAGCGACGGCATTGTACACGTCACCTGAAATCACGATGCCGCCCGGCGGCGCTTCGGCCTCCAGCCTCGCGGCTACGTTCACGCCGTCCCCGTAGAGATCGTCGCCGTCGACGATCAGGTCGCCGAGATGCAGGCCGATCCGGAACACGATGGCATTGTCTCGGGGCTGGTCACGATTGGCCTCGGCCATGGCCTGCTGGAACTCGATGGCAGCGCCTAGTGCATCGACGGCGCTCGCAAACTCGACCAGCGCGCCGTCGCCGGTCAGCTTAACCAGGCGGCCGCCATGGCGGGCCAGCACCGGTTCCAGGTGCAGTTTTCGGTGCTCCCGCAGGCGCGCCAGCGTGCCGCTCTCGTCCCGGCCCATCAGGCGGGAATAGCCGACCACGTCGGCTGCAACGATGGCTGCTAAGCGGCGCTGCTCACGGGGCAATGGAGTATCTCCGCCCCCCTTCCTGATCGTAAAGGGGCTTACCCGACTGGGCAATGATGCGGCCGGCGAAGTATGGGGGGCGGAGCGGACAAATCCGCCCCTCCCGACCGGACAGCTTCGGGCTCAACCGGTGCCGCGACTAAACTGCTGGAATGCGTCCTTGCGTTTCTCCAGGTCCGGCAGCAATTCGAGGCCGAGACCGGGCTTTGCAAAATCGATCGTCACATCGCCGTTCTTTACAACGGGAAGGTCCGTAACCAGCTCCTTGTACCAACCGGTATAGAACGCGCGCACGCTCTCCTGGATAAGGGCGTTGCGCGCATGAAGCGAGAAATGGCACGACGCCGCGTAGACGACCGGACCGGTGCAGTCGTGCGGAGCGACCGGAACATGGCGCGCTTCCGCCATTGCGGCGATCTTGCGCGCCTCGGACAGCCCGCCGCACCAGGAGAGGTCCAGCATCACGACGCCGGCGGCGCCGGTTTCGAGATATTCGCGGAAGGCATGCGTGTAGGCGAGCGTTTCCGACGCGCAGATCCACGCCTTGCAGTGTCGGGCGTAGTCCTTGAGGTCACCGACATTGTCGAGCCGAAACGGGTCCTCGTGCCAATAAGTGTCGAACTCGACAAGCCGCTCGGCCAACCGCTTGGCCATCGGCAAGCTCCAAAGCGAGTGGAACTCGACCATGATGTCGATCCTGTTGCCGACGGCCTTCCTGATCTTGGCGAACGGCTCGAGCGCGGTGTTCAGCTCGGCGGGCGATATGTCAAAGCCGCACGTGCGTTCGGCCGCGATGTCGAACGGCCAGATTTTCATGCCGGTGATGCCCTGCTCCAGCAGGGAATGCGCCACGCTCGTCGGCACGGTAAAGGAAGCCCTCGAGATCCTCGTACGGCCCGCCTTGCTCGCCCACATGCCAGTTTGCGACGCTTTGGGCGCGCGCGTCGCGAATGTACCTGTAGCCGGCGCAGGTGTTGTAGACGCGGATGGAGTCGCGCGAACGCCCGCCCAGGATGTCGCAGACCGGCTTGCCGTGCGCCCTGCCGAAGATGTCCCACAGCGCGATATCGATCGCGGAGTTGCCGCGCGTTTCGACGCCCGTCGATCTCCAGCCGAGATAGTAGCGCGAGAGCGTCGCGTTGATCGCCTCGATCTGCAGCGGATCGCGGCCAATGATCTTGGGGGCGACCGTCTCGTGCAGGTAGGCCTCGACCGCCTTCGGCCCCATGAACGTCTCGCCAAGTCCGACAATGTCTTCGTCGGTATGCACCCGCACGAAGAGCAGGTTGCCGAATTCCTCGACTCGGATGGTCTCAAGTGCCGTGATCTTCATGAGGTGTGCCCCGAAGCAGACAAGTCGGCGCAGGCGCTTCCTTGTTCACCGGCGATGTTATTCACCACTCTGCGCCAGAACGGCAAGCCGTCGATCGGGTCGGCGACCCTGATCAATCGCGCGCAGAATTTTCTAAGGACGACCTACCTCTCGCGTCCCTCGCCGATGATGACGAATGGGCCCCACATGGCCGGATAGGCATTCGCTGGATTGGCCCTATCCTCTAGGTAAGCGAGCATAGCTTGCCGCAACGCCCCACTTCTGCCGAGCTTGGGATTAGCCTCCATCAGGTCGAAAGTCGTCGTCGCGAGTCGCGTCGCGGCAGCGGAGTTGACGGCCCAATGAGTAACCAAGATGGCACGCGCCCCAGCGTAGAAAAACGCGCGGGCGAGACCCGACAGCGCTTCCGCGCCAGGCTTCTCGCCCGCGATCGTATTACAAGCCGACAGCACCACCCAGTCGGCGTTGAGCCTAAGCTCCGCGATCTCACCTGCGGTGAGAAGCCCGTCATCCCTATCGGTCGGCTTCTGCGGCACGGTTAGCGCGAGCGAGGGCTCGGCGAGCCCCTTTACATCGCCTGCCACGAGCCCATGAGTTGCGAAATAGACCACACGGTAGTCGCCGAGCTGAGCTGACTTGACGGCGGTTTCACTCGCAGCAGCCCGAAGGAAAATATCCTCGGGGCCGGCCCGCAGGCTTGCTGCAATCGCCTTGAGTTCGTCGGCAGTGTCGGCCAGCCGTGGTAAGCTCTGCGCCAGCTTGGTCCGGTCGATACCCGCGCCCTGCCAAAAATCAGTATACGCGCGGGTCTTTGCTTCCCGCCCCTGCGCCGGTGCACCGGCGCGCTTTTCCTTCTCCGCGTCGAAGATGGGATCTCCGAAACCAACCATGGCCTTTCCCGCTTGTTCCTTCCGCCCGAAAACCCGAAGCGCCTTGAGGCTGGCAACCGACGGCAGGACGGTGATGGCGTGATGCCTGAGGAGCCACGGCGCATCTCGGTAGGAAGCCAGAGTTTGCTCGTTCACCTCGTCATGGGACGCGGAAGCGGCTGATCTTTCGGTGAGGAGAAGGTGGAAGGGCAGCGCGGTTAGCGCCCCCGAAGGGACAACGAGAAGATGGCGCTTGTCCCTGATCATCCCCTGGACCGGGCCGAGGAGAGTGACGTAGAGCTCATGAGCGGCCGCGAGATCAAACAGCTGACGCCGGCTGTCCACCTGGATTGCGCGGGAGAGATCCTCCACGTTGAGACCGCGGCGAAAGCCGGCGACCTTCTCCGCGAGTTGCTTGGCATCGAGCGGAATGGTTGCCCAATGGATACTATCGCGCGTCAATGCGAAGACGTATGATTCAGTGTAGCCCAGCTGGATGAATACCAGCGCCTCATCGGTTTCCAGGAGCTTCTGGGCCTCCTCGACCTTGAGCGGCTTTGGCCGCGTCAACGCCGTGTAGTCTGGGAAGTCTCGTTCGATGAAGGCCGCGTTCTCGTTGATCTTCTCATCGAGCTGCTTGCGCAGCCCTTCGAAAGTCGCGCGATCCTTCTGTCCCCCAGGTTTCGACATGGCCGAAACAATCGCCTTGTCCACCTCGCGCTTGAGCACGAGGAAGTCCTGCCCATGGCGAATGAGGGTGGCGAGCGATCCGCCACTGCCAGCGAAGCGATTTGCCATCTGCTGCAGGGCGGCGGACGCCGACGAATGGGTCGCGCCCTGCGCGACCTCAAAGCCCTCATGTGCCAGCGCAGCTGATTTCTCCTTCTCCTGGCGCGCCAATCCAGCGAGCGCCATGAGGTGGATGCGGTAGGCTCCAGTAGCGCCTTGCGCGATGCGGGTCTCCTGGCCCTCGCGCCGTAGGCTCGGCGCCTCCTCGACCGCTCGGGCACTTAGAGTGCCTGTCGATGCCCTCGCACGCTCGAGCGCGGCCTGGTGGCGTCCCTGGGCAGCCAGCACGTAAGCGAAATTGCTGTTCAATCCTTCGAGCCTGGGATGATCGGCCCCGAGCGTCTTTTCGTAGATCGGCAGAGCACGCGACAGAAGCCGTTCTGCTTCCTCGTTACGTTTCTGCAGCGATGCCACCACAGCGAGACTGTTCAGTATATTGGCCACATCCGGGTGGTCCGGCCCGTGGAACTTCTCGTAGATCGCGAGCGCGCGTTGCCGAGCGGCCTCCGCATCTCCTTGACGGCCCTGCTCGTCGTAGACCAAGGCGAGCTCAGCAAGCACCTGCGCAACGTCGGGATGGCTGCTTCCAAACGTCTTCTCGCGGATAGCGAGCGAACGCTTCAACCCCTCCTCGGCCTCCTTGTAACGCTCGAGTGCCATCAGCAGGCCGGCTCTGTTGCCAAGGCTTGTTGCAAGGTCAGGATGGTTGCGGCCAAGCGCCTTCTCAAGAATCGGCTGAGCCCGCGCATGCAATCGTACCGCTTCGTCGTAACGGCCAAGGTGATGATATATGACCGCGAGGTTGCCGAGGCCGCGCGCCACATCTACATTGTTCGCACCCTTGACCCGTTCCAGGATTGGGATGGCGCGCCTGTAGAGTTCCTCGGCCTTGCCAAACTTGCCCTGCTGCTCGCTAAGCACAGCGAAGTCGTTCAGCATCTTGGCGTAGAAGGGGTCGCTGTCGGGCAGCACTTTCTCGACGATGGCGAGCGCTCGCAGCATGGCCGCCTCGGCGTCGCCATAGCGACTTTGGGTAACGTACATTGCTGCCAACGTGTTGAGGAAGCGCGCCACTTGAATGTCGTCGGGCCCCCGCCTCTTCTCCGCCAAGGCAATGGCCTTCTTGTAGGCGGTTTCGGCTTCCGAGTAGTCGCCCTGTGCTGCGAGCAGGAACGCCACATTGTTCAGAGCCTGGGCATAGGTCGGGTAGTCTTCTCCAAAGCGTGTCCTGATCATTGCCTCGATCTTCCGCGCCTCAACCAGTGCGGAGGCGTAGTTTCCCGCGCTCAAAAACTGAGCCATGCGCCGGTCGAGAGCCTGAAGATCCGCCTGTCCAAAGGCCGCGGACCCCCATGCCGCGATCGATAGGAGAATGAGAAAGCGCGCGATGGCGCGTTGCCAAATGGACGTCATGCGCATCCCTCCGCCGTGGTCGATCCGACGTTGATCATACGTCAAGCACAGTGCTTCTCCTGAGCGCATCGTCGCTTTGCGCGCTTGCGGCGCACCAAGCCGATTGGCGTACGATGGTGCAATCGAGGCGCGCATGATTAGATGGCATGACCATCTCGGGCTGAACAGGGGAAAGATATGCGCAGAATTTGGATTACGGCGATCGCATTCGCCCTCGGCTGTGCTTCGACATCGGCAAGCGCCCAACCGACCGATTGTCGGGATAGGATTTTCAAATTCACTGAAGTCTTGACGGGCCTCCTCGAGGAATCGAAGCCAAGCGACAGATGCGGGCTCGCGCAATGGGGCGTGAGGCGATACAACGAGATCTTGAAGATGTACAATGCCGAGCCCGCCGAGTGTAAGAAGACCGATCTCGGCAAGACCGCCGGAACCACCATCAGGTCGTTGGCCAACCAGTACGCACGCGAACGCAGACGTGTTTGCCGGCGCCGATAACGGGGGAGAGGCCGGACCCCTCCACCGGGTTTGCGGCTCACTTCGTCGGTGGACCATGCCGTGATGAATACGAGGACGAACGATACGGCCAGCGCGTTCGGCAACGCTCCTCGATGCGCACGTCCCTCGTCCGCTGTTGGCACTTTCCTGAACTGCCGAGGGACCTCAACGGCTGTCCGCAATTGTGCAGAAGAAGACGGTTGTTCTACCTCCCACCGACAGCCGCATTTGACCCAAAGCGGACCTCGAGATGCTTCTAAAGGTCCGGCATGACGCGGATGTTTCGCTAGTTGCTCAGGCACCTCTTGCGGATGGCCGTACTGTTCAAGTTGGATCCCAAAGTCATGCGACTGCCAAACTTAGCGGTGAGGGGGTGTGACGATGCCCGTGTTTTTTGGTGAAGAAGCCCGCTCGGACCTCAACATTTCCGCGACCACGGCGACGTTCGAATTGCGCGGCGGGCTCTATGCCATTGACGCGGTCGAAACGTGGGGCGGCGGCAATACCGTCCTGCAGAAGCTGGCGGCCGACAACACGACCTACGTCACGTCATCACGGCGATCAACGCAAACGGCCTCGCGACGGCCTCGCTGGCCAACGGCACCTATCGCTGGGCGGTTACCACGGCGACGGCGCTCTACATCCGCCTCCGGGCTATCGTAGCGGGCGGATGATATGGCGCGTCGCAACCAAAAGCTTCTGCTTCTCCTAGGGTCGCTGTCGAGTGCCAGCAGCGGCGCGCCGGGCGACGATGTGACGGCGCCCGTGCTCAGCAACGGCTTCGTTGCCGAGACAAGCGATACAGAGGCAGACGCGTCGGTCGATACAAACGAGGATAGGAGGCGCATTGAGTGCGGTCACTTCTAGGCGACACCACAATAACGCGTTCCGGTTGAGCCTATATCGGTAGATATATTCCTCGCATGGGGTCCGGCCTGTAGTCTACCGCGTCTTGGGGGCGTCAATGATTCAGACTTTTCATGCTCCGCGCTATCGTGCGCCTAGTACCTCGTTGTTTCAGAAGCTTTGGCAGTTCCACGACGATCACCCGCTGCCACCCGTGCTGAATCGAGTTGCGCGGCAAGGCTTGTACCTGTGGCGCTGCTACAAGCATGCCACAACGACCGACATTACAACGTCCGATCACGAGGGGCCCGGCCCCGTTCCCCGAGACAGAATTCCTTGAAGGACGGGCGTTTGCGCCATTGAACATGACGCAGGCTGCGCAGTGGTTTGAGCGGATTCACCTCGCAAATGAGGCGGTCTACCGCGGTGATGGTTCCTGGAATCCACACCCTTATTCCGGCCATCGCGAGCTAGGCATCGCCATTGAAGAGATTGCGCTGCGAATACCTGGCTACCTGTCGGCATATCGCACGACAGGGAACAAGGATTATTTGGATCGCGCGGTCGCTGCGGGCGACTACCTGATACGAGAGCGCTTGTTCGAGGATGGCCATCTACATTTGCAGGCGCACCTCGTTATCGACTTTTGCTACACTCTTGCCGGCACGGCCTTGCTCAAATTGTGGAAGCAGGATCGAAGCCGCCGCGATTTTTTTTATGCGGCACGAAAGATCGGCGATCGCTTGGTCGCGCACCATTTTGCCGGAAGCATCAATCACTGTGCTATCCCGGCCCAGCTTCTAGGTCCGCTGTACCGGTACACTGGCGATAAGAAATATCTTCGAGCGGCGCTGAAGCGCGTCTTCCGAAGTGCTGTGCGTTTTCAGTACAAGTCTGGTGATTGGTCAGGTCACGAAAGCTGGTACCAAGGGGTCAACCTGCGAAGCTTGATTGCCGCCTATGTCTCCACGCCGTTCGACTTGGCCAATCAAAGAGCAAAAGATCGCCTGGCCGAGGCGATTGTAGCGGCCACAAATTGGTTCATCGGATCGCAGGATGACACAGGAGCGTTTCCGTTGTGTCGATGGTACAGCCGCGCGCCCCGATGTGAGGCCGAAGTGGTTAGCTTTGATGGCCATGCTTTTCGAAGGGCTGGCATCATTGCCGACGCAAAATCGCGAACCCAGGGATATTTTGGCCACGGCGCCTACGAGGTAGATGCGCTCGCTGCTCTTTTCGAGGATCTTGGTTCGACCGCCGCGCTAAGCTCCTTACACGGCTATATTGCCCTTCTGGCGAGAACCGATCGGCTATGGCGCCTTGAGTTCAATACGCTCGGAGCGGGCCGTTATCTTGAGGTTCTCGATAGAATTAAGGAGAGGGAAGTCATCAAGCCTCGCTCCGGTGCGCTGCAAGTCAAATCCGTCACGGCGCGAGTTCACCCTTGACCGCCGAAGCAAGCAGATGGCCGCTGCATATACGGGCCGGCAGCATCAGCGAGTTGCTGACGCCGAAGGCAAGCCAGCTATTGAGGCCTGCTGAGCCGACCCACATGGGCCGGCGTTACGAGGATGACGAGCGCGAGCCGTTTCGATGATCCGGCCGTGCCAGAGCGCGCCTTGGCCTTGCCGCCGCCCTCAATCAGCGCGCTCCCCGCCTCACCAACGCCTAAGCTTTGCCTGGGGTGTAGTGAACGCTTCGGCGGCGTCCATGTTTCTAGCGATGGTATTTTGGCTGACTTGCTTGGCAGTGTTTCTGGAGTGCGCCCATCGGGCCTGCGAGATCGAGGACTCTCCTAGCTCCCGCATCGCTGCACCGCTACATGTGGACTGAAATTAGGTTCAGCAAGCGCCAGGCCCCAAAGCCTAGCGCTGCCACCCACGCCATGTTCAACACCACGCCGACGAAGAGAAACACGACGAGCAGGTGTTGAATGACGCGCGATGAGGCGCCCTCCTGCTCGGAACTGACGCCGCCCCCATTTGTGGTGGTTTCGTTCATGCTCTGCCCCCGGACTGGTTCGCTTGGACTACAACGTTGTCTAGACGCCGGTGTGACACGCCGTGGTGCTCTGCCTCACACGCCCACCAACGCTCGGCCGGCACTGCCTGACGAGAAAGCTGCTCGAACCATGGCGCCGCTTGGGTAGGCAGAAGGGGATGGGGCTGAGCGTCACGAAGGGGCAGCCGCCGCCAGCGTGCTCTGCTTCGGGAGGTGCATCACTCGGGCTGAGCGTTCCCGTGAGCCTGCAAGCGGCCGCCGAGGACCTCATCGAGTGAGCTGGGGCTTACCCAACCAAATCGCTCCTTGCACGCGCTGATTGAAAGCCCGCACAAAGCTGCCGACTGAACTGACCACCCGAGACATCTGCTTTCGGGGAGAGAGCAGACGAGAATTGTTGGCGGCGAGCCTTTCAGCTTCTGACCCACAAACCGCCAAGGCGCTCGGCATTGCCGTGCCTCCCACCTTGCTGGCACTTGCCGATGAGGTGATCGAATAGGTCGGCCATGTCTGCTTCTGGCACGAAGCTGACCTCAGCAATGTCCGCTCTGATGTCGCCTTCCTGAGATAAAGCGGACATTGCGAATTTTGCTAGTACACGCCCTAGGCCCGCTTGCGCTCCGGCATCTCGCGGCTGCTTGTCGCCAGGGTCACGCGCAGCGGCCGCGTGTGCTTCAGCGAAGGGATGCGCTGGCGCGCGTCGGCGATGAGCGCCGGGTCGATCTCGGCCATGACGAGGCCGGGCTCGATGCCGCCCTCGGCGATGACGCGCCCCCACGGGTCGACGATGATCGAATGCCCATAGGTCTCGCGGCCGTCCTCATGCTTGCCGCCCTGGGCGGCCGACAGCATGAAGGCGCCGTTCTCGATGGCTCTGGCCCGCTGCAGTACCTGCCAGTGCGCCTCGCCCGTCTCCTTGGTGAAGCAGGACGGCGCGGTGAGCAAGCCGACGCCCCATTCGGCGAGGGCCCGGTAAAGATAGGGGAAGCGCAGGTCGTAGCAGATGGTGACGCCGAGCGGTCCCAGCGGCGTGTGCGCCACCACCGCATCCTCGCCGCCCGTATAGGTCGAGGACTTCGCGCCAGCTGACGCCGCTCGGCAGATCGACGTCGAAGAGGTGGATCTTGTCGTAGGTGGCGACGATGTCGCCGTCGGGCCCGATGACGATTGCGCGGTTGGCCACCTTGTCGCCGGCCTTCAGGGCCAGCGAGCCGATATGCACGGTGATGGCCTTGTCGCGCGCCACCTCGCGCAGCGCCGCGATGGTCGGGTCGCTCTCCTCGGGGCCGATCTTCTCGAACAGCGAGGCCTTGGAGCGCTCGACCAGCGAGGTCATTTCCGGCGTCTGCACGTAGGCGGCGCCGGCGGCGGCCGCCTCGCGCGCCATGGCAACGGCGGCGTCGCGGTTGGCGAGGGGATCGCGGCCGGAGCGCATCTGGATCAGGGCGGCGACGAAGGGGCGGGGCGTATCGGCCATGGTGGTCCTCGCGGATGAATTCAGGCGGTCAGCAGCTCGTCGAGCTTGCCGTTGTGGTCGAGATCATAGAGGTCGTCGCAGCCGCCCACATGCTGCGCGCCGATGAAAATCTGCGGCACGGTCGAGGAGCCGCCGGAACGCGCCATCATTTCCGCTCTCAGCGCGCTCTTGCCGCTGATCTCGATCTCGGTGAAGGCGACGCCCTTCTTGCTGAGCAGGTCCTTGGCGGCGTGGCAATAGGGGCACCAGGACGTGGTGTAGATGGTGACGGGCGCCACGGGCTCCTCCGGCGAATACCACCACCATGGCGGCTGTCGCATGTTTGCTGGCCGTCCCGCGCTTGATCCTCCCCCTTCAGGGGGAGGTCCGCCGCGAAGCGGCGGGGAGGGGGTCTGACGGGTAGATCAAAATCAGACCCCACCCCGATCGCCTCGCTGCACGAGACGATCGACCCTCCCCTGAAGGGGAGGGATCAAGGCCCTCGTCGCAGCACAACTCCTAGTCAATATAAGGCGCGCGCGAGGCCCCGTCATCCGTCGTGCGCGGTGGCTGCGATGGTTAGGGTATTCACATGGGGAAAGGCCCGGGGAGGCCGGAGGCGGCGAGGCGCCGGCTCGAGCGTCAGCGTTTCCAGAACCCCTGCGAGGGGATGCGGAATGCCCGGTTGAAGCGTGAGGAGGCGTTCTCCCAGGCGATGAGCATGGTCAATTCGGCGATGGCGTCGTCGTCGTAGTGCTGCTTGAGGCGCGCGAACAGCGCGTCATCGACATCGCGGCTGGTGTCCGTCATGGCGTCGGCGTATTCGAGCGCCACCTTCTCGGCGTCGCTGAAGAGCGGGCTCAGCGCGTGGTCGGGGAGCGCGTCGATCTTCTCGTTCGAGATGCCGGAGTCGGCTGCTCACGGCAGCGTGAACGTCCTGTCAAAACTCGCAGCCGTTCCACCAGGCGACGCGGCGATTGAGCAGCGCGCGCAGCGTGGCGGGCACCCGCTTCATCTCCTGCTGCATGGTCGCGAACATCTTCTGGGCGGCGCGGAAATAGGCCGGGTTGCGCGCGTAGAACAGGTAGGGATGGAGCGGCGCGCCGAAGATCTTGCGTTGCTCCTCGAGCGTCCGGCGCAGGTCGTCAGGAAGCGTCTCGGCGTCGAGCGGCGGAATGCGCGTCTTCCCGTCCAGCATGGCGACCTCCAGCACATTCAGTTCGGCGGCGGCCGCGCCCGATCCAGGCTCGCGCCGTCTCGCCCGCGACTTTAACGCGGTCGCGACGCGGCGTCACCCGTCATGCACGGTGCGCGCGAAGACGAGCACGTCGACCGAGGCGGCGCCGGCCCGCAGCAGGGCGCGCGAGGCCGCGTTGGCGGTCGAGCCGGTGGTCAGGACGTCGTCCACCAGCACGATGCGCTTTGTCTCGAGCAGGGGCCGCAGCGGCGGCGGCACCGCAAAGGCGCCCTGCATGTTGGCGGCCCGCTCGGCCTTGCTGAGCCCGACCTGCTGGCGGGTGCGCTTGCGGCGCCGCAACGCGTGCGGCTCCAGCGGCACGCCGCTCGCGCCGGCGATCACCCGCGTCAGCGTCGCCGCCTGGTTGAAGCGTCGCATCCACAGCCTCGACCAATGCAGCGGCACCGGCACGATGAGGTCGGCCTCGTCGAGGACCTCGCGGCCGGCCCGCGCCATCATGCGCCCCAACGTGAACGACAGCTCCACCCGGTCGCCGTATTTCAGCCGATGAACGAGGGTGCGGGCGACGCCGTCATAGCGGGCGACAGCGCGGGCGCGGCGATAGACCGGCGGATCGGCCATGGCGGCGGGCGACAGGAGCGGCGTGCCGAGGTCGACCGCAAACGGGGTGCCGAGCCGCTCGCAGAACGGCCGCTCGATAAAACCGAGGCCGCCCCAGCACGACGCGCACAGGCCGTGCGGATCGGCGACCGCGCCCCCGCAGGCGATGCAGGAGGGTGGATAGACGAGGCCCACGCCGGTGCGCCTGAGGCGCGCAACGCCGGCGCGCAGCCGCTCGGCGAGGGTTGGGCGCGGCGGGGCCTCATCGACGAGGACGTTCGGTCATCCGCACACTCTAGCGAAAGCAATGGCAATTCAAATGGGAACGCATGAGTACGCGCGCCAACCCTCTCCCATAGGGAGAGGGTGGCCTTGCGTAGCAAGGCCGGGTGAGGGGCGCGATCTGAGAAAAACGGCAACCCCTCATCCGGCCGCTTCGCGGCCACCTTCTCCCTCAGGGAGAAGGTTCGTTCGCCCGGCTTTTCGCGCTGACAACTGACAACTGGCGGACCAACTTTGGAACTCAACGAGTCCCTGCTTTGACCCGCCGCCTTGGGAAACGCATAACAAGCGGAGAATGTCCCCCGTCCCGGAAATCTTCGACCGCCCCCTCATCCGCCGGCGACTGGCGCGGGCGCATCGCATCGGCTTTGCCGACTTTCTCGTGGCGCACGCGGCCGAGGATCTCGGCGAGCGGCTCGCAGCCGTGGTGCGCAAATTTCCCCTCGCCCTCGATCTCGGGACGCCGACCGCGCATGCCGTGGGGGCGCTCGAGGGCGTCGCGCAACGTGTCGTGCGCGCCGCGCCGGTCGTCGCCCGCCCGCGCGTCCATGTGGTGGCCGAGCCGGAGGCCTTGCCGTTCGCCGAGGCGCGCTTCGATCTCGTCACCTCGCTGCTGTCGCTGCAGACGGCCAACGACCTGCCCGGCGCGCTCGTGCAGATCAGGCGGGCGCTCAAGCCGGACGGGCTCTTTCTCGCGGCGCTGTTCGGCGGCGACACGCTCAGCGAGCTCAGGCAGGCCTTCGCGGAAGCCGAGGCCGAAATGGAGGGCGGCGTCAGCCCGCGCGTCGCGCCCTTCGTCGACGTGCGCGACCTTGGCGCGCTCATGCAGCGTGCCGGCTTTGCGCTGCCGGTCACCGATGTCGATCGCCTCGTGGTGCGCTACCGCGATGCCTTCTCGTTGATGCGCGACCTGCGCGCCATGGGGCTCACCAACGCGCTCGTGGCGCGCCGGCGCACCTCGCTGCGACGCGGCACGCTCATGCGCATGGCGGCGATCTACAGCTCGCGCTTTGCCGACACGGACGGACGCCTGCGCGCCACCTTCAACGTCGTCTGGCTGTCCGGCTGGGCGCCGCATGCGAGCCAGCAGCAGCCGCTCAAGCCCGGCTCCGCCACGACGCGCCTCGCCGACGCGCTTGGCGTCAAGGAAGAGCGGGTGAAGCGGTAGCGGCAGGCTGCCCGTTTGGAGATTAATGTCCCTTGTGTGGAATTAATGCTTGACAGGGTTGCCGTATTGGCGTATGGTCACACCATACCGTCCCCGGAAGGGCGCGCTCATGAGGCGTCATGGCGGGGCGACGGCAGGAAGGCAACCCACGTGACACGTGGGACGCCGACCTGGGCGTTGCGCCATGCGGCCGGCAGCGGAGGCGTGGCGTAAGGCTAGGCGATGGCCTTGTGAAGGTTTCGCACACTGGAGCAAGGCGGCGAAGCTCGAAGCATCATCCGGCATAGCGGCCGGACAGGCGGTCTCGTCAGCCGCCTGCGGGGGACGCACCTGCCGGGATTGCGAGAGCCATACGGCCGTAACCCATCGCGTGCGGGAGGTCCGGGCTTCAAGCACGGACGGCTCCTTGAACACACATTTTTTGAGCGCTCGCGCTGTCCGGCGCGGCGGCTCGGACCTCCCGTACGCCCTTCCCTTATCCTCTAGGGATTCTTGGGCGGCACCGGCTCCCAGGCTTCGGGTTCCGCGGAACCGCGAAAACGAGGACGTATGCCGCTCTTGCTTCCACCCTCCCCTTGAAGGGGAGGGTCGATTGTTCGGAGCGTCAGCGACGAACAATCGGGGTGGGGTGATCATCAAAGACGGATCGTGTTTCTCACCCCACCCCGATCGCGCTTCGCTTCGCTCGCTGCGATCGACCCTCCCCTTCAAGGGGAGGGTAGGAGCGCAACCAAATGCGGGATGAGCGGCGCATCGGCCGGCGGCATAGGGAAATCGCGCAGCCGGTTGGGCCTCACCCATTTGAGCGCTGCGTGCTCGCGCGCCGTAACAGTGCCCTTCCAGCGCCGGCAGACATAGAGCGGCATCAAGAGATGGAAATCGTCATAGGCGTGGCTCGCGAAGGTGAGGGGCGCGAGGCACGCCTCCTCGACGGTGATGCCGAGCTCCTCGTCGAGCTCGCGGATCAGCGTCGCCTCCGGCCGCTCCGGCGCCTCGACCTTGCCGCCGGGAAATTCCCACAGGCCCGCAAGCTGCTTGCCCTCAGGCCGCTGGCAGATGAGCACGCGGCCGTCGGCATCGATCAGCGCGCAGGCGACGACCAGCAGGAGCTTCACGAGCGGTAGTCGCCGTTGATGGCGACATACTCCTTGGTCAGATCGCAGGTCCACACCGTTGCCTTGCCACGGCCGAGCCCGAGGCCGATGCGGATGTCGATCTCCTTGTCGCGCATGGCGGCCGAGACCTTGGCCTCGTCATAGTCGGGGTCACGCTCGCCCTTGACCGCCACACGCATGCCATTGAACCAGATGGCGAGGCGGTCGCGCTCGGCCGGCTCGCCGGCCTTGCCGACCGCCATGACGACGCGGCCCCAATTGGCGTCCTCGCCGGCAATCGCCGTCTTGACCAGGGGCGAGTTGGCGATCGCGAAAGCGACGCGCTTGGCCGACGGCTCGCTGACCGCGCCCTCCACCGTCACGGCGACGAACTTGCGCGCGCCCTCGCCGTCGCGCACCACCTGCTGGGCGAGGTCGAGCAGCAACGCGTTGAGCGCCTTGCGGAAGGCGCCGACGCGGCGGTCGGAAATGCTGCGGATGGGCTCGACGCCGCGCTCGGCCGCCGCCCCGGTGGCGAACAGCATCAGGGTGTCGGACGTGGAGGTGTCGCTGTCGACGGTGATGCAGTTGAAGGACTGCTCGGCGCCGTGGCGCAAGAGCGATTGCAGCACGGACGCCGAGATCGGCGCATCGGTTGCCACGAAGGACAGCATGGTGGCCATGTCGGGCTGGATCATGCCCGCCCCCTTGGCGATGCCGTTGATGGTGACGGTGCCGCGGCCGAGCTTTGCCTCACGGGTCGCCACCTTCGGGAAGGTGTCGGTGGTCATGATGGCTTGCGCCGCCTCGCGCCACGACAGCGGATCGGCGCGGCGCGCGCAATCGTCGAGGACGCCGGCGAATTTCGTCCCATCGAGCGGCTCGCCGATGACCCCGGTCGAGGCGATGAACACCTCCGCCGGCTTGCAGCCCGCCGCCTTGCCGGCGAGCCGCGCCGTCAGCTCGACGGCCTTGCGGCCCTTCATGCCGGTGAACGCATTGGCGTTGCCGGAATTGACCACCAAGGCCCGGGCGCGGCGGCCGGCGAGCTTGTCGCGGCTCCAGTCGACGGCGGCCGAGGGACACTTGGAGCGGGTGAAGACGCCGGCCACCGTGGTGTCGGGATCGAAGAGGCCGAGCAGCACGTCGCGGCGGCCCTTGTAGCGGATGCCGGCCTCGGCGGTGGCGAAGCGCACGCCCGCCACGGCCGGCATGTCCGGCACCTCGGTCGGGGCGAGGGGAGAAACGGCAGAGGATTGGCCAGCCATCGCGAGCTCCAGCAAGTCTGGGCGCGCTAGCTAGCGCATTTCAGGGGAAAGCGTCAGTGGCCACGCGCGTCATGCCCGCGCTTGTCGCGGGCATCCACGTCTTAGTTTGCGGGACGAAGGCGTGGATGGCCGGGACTGACCCGCGGACCAAGTCCGCGGGCTGCGGCCCGGCCATGACGGGCTTACTGCTTCGCCGGCTCCTTGGGGGCTGGCTCCTTCGCGGCCTCGGCCTTGCCGGCCTCGTCGAGGCGCTCGACCTTCGCCTTGGCGCGCAGCGCCAGGACCGTGTCCTGCAGGGCCTTGCGGCGCAGGTAATTGTCGATCTGCGTCCTTCACGTCCTCGAAGCTCGGCACCGGCTTGACGCGCTTCTCCTCGAGCTTGATGACGTGCCAGCCGAACTGGCTACTTCACCGGGCCGCCGATCTGGCCGGGCTCCAGCTTGAAGGCGGCTTCGGCGAATTCCGGCACCATGCGCTCCTTGGCGAAGAAGCCGAGATCGCCGCCTTCCTTGCCGGACCCCGGATCCTTCGACACTTCCGACGCCACCTTGGCGAAGTCCTCGCCGCCCTTGACCCGTTCCAGCACCTTCTTGGCGTCATCCTCGTTCTCGAGGAGGATGTGGCGAGCCCGCACCTCGGCATCTGGCTTCAGGTCCTTGATCGTGTCCTCGTAGAGCTTCTTGGCGGCCTCCGGGGTCACCGCCTTCTTGGCCTCCCGCGTCAGGAATTCGTCGAGCAGCACCTTGTCGCGCAGATAGGCGAAGCGGCGCGCGAATTCCGGGCTGTCGGCGACCTTGGCGTCGTTGGCCGCCTTGGTGCCGAGCCGCAGGTCGATCACGTAGCTGATCAAGTCTTCGCGCTTCTGGGTATCGGAGGCGCCGGCCAGCCGCTCGCCGAGGTCCTCGGCCGCGAGCGCCAGGTCCTTCTCGGTGATGGGGACGCCGTCGACGCGCGCCACGACCTTGTCGCCCGTGTCGGCGGCGGTCTGAGCGGCGACAGGCCCGGCGAGGGCGGCGGCCGCGAGAAGCGCGGCCGCAAAGGCCGGAGGCAGCTTGAAATTCAAGGTCATGGCTGAGGTCCAATCGCGTGAGGGCCGATCCTTCAAGGCCGCATGCGGCTTTGAGTGGCCGAAGCGCCCGCGCTTGGCAACCCTTGCCGGTCTGCGGGAGCGCCCCGAAGCCTGGCGGAGGATCGGCCGGAGGCCATCATCGTCGGCCGCTTTCGGTCATTTTGGCGGCGAAGGCCGCTGGCAGAAGAGGCTTGCGATCCCATGTCGCGGGCTTCGAAGCGCCCATTTGCCGCCTCCCGTGCGTCCCGTCACAGACGGTATCAACCCTGCCGGTGCTGGACTTGAAGCCCAACCCGCCGTTATCACATTGGCGGCATCACAATGACGACACGGGCGTAGCACACGCTCGCGGCACGCAATCTTGGAAGGCTCTCGATGTTCGGCGCTCTGGCGAAGAAAATCTTCGGCTCGGTTAACGACCGGCGGCTCAAGACCTATGCGCCGAAGGTGGCGGCCATCAACGCGCTCGAGGCCGAGATCGCGCGGCTCAGCGACGATCAATTGCGCGCCCGCACCGCCGCGTTCCGCCAGCAGCTCGCCGACGGCGCCGAAATCGACGACCTGCTCGTGCCGGCCTTCGCGACGGTCCGCGAGGCCGCCAAGCGCACGCTCGGCCAGCGGCATTTCGACGTCCAGCTCGTCGGCGGCATGGTCCTGCACGAGGGCGCCATCGCCGAGATGAAGACCGGCGAAGGCAAGACCCTTGTCGCGACGCTGCCGGTCTATCTCAATGCGCTCGCCGGCAAGGGCGTGCATGTCGTCACCGTCAACGACTATCTCGCCCGCCGCGACGCCGAATGGATGGGCCGCATCTACAAGTTCCTGGGACTCACGGTCGGCGTCATCGTGCACGGCCTCGACGACGAGGAACGCAAGGCCGCCTATGCGTGCGACGTCACCTACGGCACCAACAACGAGTACGGCTTCGACTATCTGCGCGACAACATGAAGTACGAGCTCGCCCAGATGGTGCAGCGTGGGCACAGCTTCGCGATCGTCGACGAGGTCGACTCCATCCTCATCGACGAAGCGCGCACGCCGCTGATCATCTCCGGCCCCCTCGACGATCGCTCCGACCTCTACAATTCGATCGACGTGCTGATGCCGGAGCTCGTCAAGCTTGACTACGACCTCGACGAGAAGCAGCGCACCGTCTCGCTCACCGAGAAGGGCAACGAGCATATCGAGGAGCTTCTGGAGAAGGCCGGGCTGCTCAAGGAAGGCTCGCTCTACGACGCGGTCAACGCCACGCTCGTCCACCACGTCAACCAGGCGCTTCGCGCCCATACGCTCTACCAGCTCGACAAGGACTACATCGTCCGCAACGACGAGGTGGTGATCATCGACGAGTTCACCGGCCGCATGATGCCGGGTCGGCGCTATTCCGAAGGCCTGCACCAGGCGCTCGAGGCCAAGGAGCACGTGAGCGTCCAGCCGGAGAACCAGACGCTCGCCTCGATCACCTTCCAGAACTATTTCCGCCTCTACGAGAAGCTCGCCGGCATGACCGGCACGGCCGCCACCGAGGCCGACGAGTTCCTCGACATCTACAATCTCGACGTGGTGGAGATCCCCACCAACATGCCGGTCAAGCGCCTCGACGAGGACGACGAGGTCTACCGGACGGCGGGCGAGAAATACAAAGCCATCACGCGCGAGATCGAGGAGGCGCAGAAGAAAGGCCAGCCGCTCCTGGTCGGCACCACGTCGATCGAGAAGTCCGAATACCTGGCCGAGTTCCTGAAGCAGCACGGCTTCAAGCAGATCGACTTCGCCCAGCCCGAGGCGCTCGATCCCGTGTTCGAGGCGGCGCGCGCCCGCCGGCCGTCCAAGCACTTCGCGGTGCTCAACGCCCGCTTCCACGAGCAGGAGGCCTTCATCGTGGCGCAGGCCGGCGTGCCGGGCGCCATCACCATCGCCACCAACATGGCCGGCCGCGGCACCGACATCCAGCTCGGCGGCAATGCCGACATGCGCATCCGTCACGAGCTCGGCGATCCGCCCGAGCCCGGCAGCGAGCCCGAGGACGGCTCCAACCTGATGGACCCGGCCGAGCGGGCCCGCAAGGAAGCGGCCATCCGCGATGAGGTGGCGCAGTTCAAGAGCCGCGTCATCGACGCCGGCGGCCTCTACATCCTCGGCACCGAGCGGCACGAGAGCCGCCGCATCGACAACCAGCTGCGCGGCCGCGCCGGCCGCCAGGGCGACCCCGGCCGCTCCAAGTTCTACCTGTCGCTGCAGGACGACCTGATGCGCATTTTCGGGTCCGACCGCATGGACGGCATGCTGCAGCGGCTCGGCCTCAAGGAGGACGAGGCCATCGTCCATGCCTGGATCAACAAGGCCATCGAGAAGGCGCAGGGCAAGGTCGAGGCGCGCAACTTCGACATGCGCAAGAACATCCTGAAATACGACAACGTCATGAACGACCAGCGCAAGGTCGTGTTCGAGCAGCGCCGCGATTTCATGGCGCAGGAGAGCGTGCGCGAGACCATCGACGACATGCGCCACCTGGCCATCGAGGATCTGGTCGAGCGCCACATCCCGCCGGACGCCTATGCCGAGCAGTGGGACGTTGAGGGGCTGGCCACCGAGGTGAAGCGCATCCTCAATGTCGACGAGCCGGTGGCCGAATGGGCCAAGGAGGAAGGCATCGCCGACGAGGAGATCCGCGAGCGCCTGATGAAGGCGGCCGACGCGTCCTACGCGGCGCGCGTCGCCAAGAACTCACCTGAGGTGATGACCTACGTCGAGAAGCAGGTGCTGCTGCAGATGCTCGATCATCTGTGGCGCGAGCATCTGGTGACGCTCGACCATCTCCGGCAGGTCATCGGCTGGCGCGGCTATGCGCAGCGCGATCCCTTGAACGAGTACAAGTCGGAAGCCTTCCAGCTCTTCAACACGCTGCTCGACCGGTTGCGCGAGCATGTCACGGGCCAGCTCATGCACGTGGAAGTGATCGAGCAGGCGCCGGAGGCGGCCGAGATGCCGCCCATGCAGGCGCACCATTTCGATCCGCTCACCGGCGAGGACGAGCTGCAGCTTGCGGCGCTCAGCGCCATGCCGACGCCGTCGGGCGCCAAGCGGCAGGCCGCCGATCCGCGCGATCCCTCAACCTGGGGCAAGGTCGGCCGCAACGATGCCTGCCCGTGCGGCTCCGGCAAGAAGTTCAAGCACTGCCACGGCCGGCTCGCCTGAGCGCAAGACCGTCGGAACGGAAAAAGGCGGCCGCAGGGCCGCCTTTTTTGCTCGAGCAGTCGGTTATCGGTTACTTCGGCAGGACCCCAAGCCCCGACAGCGTGAAGTCGGCCGACAAGGTGGCCACGAAGGTCGCATCGCACCAGCTGGAGCGGTTGACGCCGGTGCCCGTCGCAATGGCGGTGGCGGTGAACAAGGCGATGCCGGCCGGGTCGGCGGTGTTGATGAAGCACTCGCGCTTGCTCAGGTTGGTGTCGTAGTAGCGCAGGTCGAGCGTGATGTTCTTGTAGGTCCAGGCGATGCCGGCGTTCCAGGTCGAATAGTCGATGAGCTTGAAATTGCCGAGGCCGGCGGAAACGCGGTCGAACCCGTAATAGCCAAACTCGCCCGAGATGGCCCAGGTCGCTCCCATCGGAAGTTCGGGAAGGGCGTATTTGGCGGTGGCGTTCAGGTACGTACCCTTCGACCCGGTGCCGAGCCAGTCCCACGCGTAGTAGAAGCCGGCGCCCAGCGTCAGGGGTTCGGTGGGATTGAAGGAGACCGCCGCCTTGAGCTCGGTGAAGTCGGTGTTGCGCGGCGTCCAGATGATCGGTGCCAGGGGCGATACTAGATCTACGAAGCGGCGCTCGCTCGGATAGTAGTAGCTGATGACGCCGAAATCGAAGGTGAGCGCGCCGAGCTTCGGCCGGATGCCCGCCGTGAAGTCGATCTCCGCCGGCGTGGTGGTCGGCAGATCGGTACGGTAATAGGCAATGCCCGCGTAGAAGAAGTTGTCCATCAACTGTATTTCGCCGTAGGCCTGCGGGCTCGGGCCCCAGTTCGAGGTCTGCGAAATACCGCGGAAGATGTAGTTCGTGGTGCCGCGCACGCCGAAGGCGAAATCAAACGGCACCGGCGCCTTCGCGGGTTCCTCTTTCTTCATGGCGGCGTCGGCCGCCAAGGCCCCGCCCGATATGGCCAGCGCGGCCGCCAGGGTGGCTGCGGAAAGCGCGGCGCGCGCCTTGGATGAGATTGCTTGCTGCGACATGCTGAGGAGCCCCAATAGCTTTATTGCGGCAAGTGAGCGCCAATTGCCAACTCGCGGCAATAGTTTTGCATGGGCAACCTGCCGCCTTTTTGGGCAAGTACATGGGAAGTCTCACGAATGATCGTGCCTGTTGCGCTGATGCAACGGCCAGCGCGGCTTAGCGGCTGATGGCGAGGCTCGCCATATTGACCTTGCCGGTGATCGCCCGCATTCGCGCATCGGCGGCTGCCCAGTTGATCCGTCCCTTCCCGGAGCGCGCCGCCACCCGTTTGCGGCCCGGGCGTGCCGCGAACGCACCGCCGCCGCCGGCCACCGGCTCGCCGAACGTCGCAGCCGGCACCTCGCCAAATAGCGGATAGCCCTGCGCCTTGAGCACCGCGCGCACCCTGAGGCAATAGTCCACGGACCGATACGAGAAACGGTCTTCGGCATGGCCGGCCCGGTACTTCATGACCGTCGTGCACAGGTCGCTGTCGGCAAGCCGCCAGGCTCCCACCAGGTAGGCGACGCCATAGCGGATGTTGATATCCGGCTCGGCCAATTCGGCCATGCTTCCCTGGAAGCCGAGCAAGCGGGCGGTCGACGGCAGCACCTGCATCAGGCCGATCTCGCCGACACCGCCGATGGCGCGCGCGTTATAGCTGCTCTCGACCGTCGCGACTGCATCGGCAA
This sequence comes from uncultured Alphaproteobacteria bacterium, assembly GCA_963812775.1. Lineage (GTDB taxonomy): Bacteria > Pseudomonadota > Alphaproteobacteria > Rhizobiales > Beijerinckiaceae > CAWEWH01. Next base: position 75,553 of record CAWEWH010000005.1, on the reverse strand, counting down.
TTTCGGCCGGCAGACCCGCGCGCAGGGCCTCGGTCCTGACCCGGACGCGCAACGCGTTGCGCGAGACGCGGGCATCCGCCGATTCCGGCGCGGCGGCCTTCGCGCCGTCGCTCGCCGGCTGCGCGGTGGCAGGGACCTGCGCAAGGGCGGCAGCCAATGAGACAAGCATTGCCAGCACGCAGCGCATGAATACTCCGATCGCGGCCTGGGGATCGCCACTTAGCGCCTGCCGGGCGCCACAGTCCCTGTTTCCGGAACCAAACCGGCGAAAATACGTTCCCACCGGCGCCGCAAGCGAAGTGCGCGTCAATTTGAGCGAGCGGAGCCAAGGACGATGAACCGCGCCGAGCGCAGCCTGCAGCGGGGAGATGCTGCGGATCCTCGGGGCGACAACGGCACGGCCGCGCCGCCGCAACCGCACCAGGACCCCCAGACAAAGCGCATGTGGCGCCTCGCCGAGCGCATCTCGCTCGTCGGGATTTTCGTCATTCTGGTCGGGGCAGCGCTCATCCATACCCGCCCGGTCGCCGTGCCCATCGTGGCCGCGATCCTGATCGGCAACATGATCGGCTTTGCGGGTGAAGCATTGGCGAAGCGCCGCATCCCCCCGCTCTTGGCCGCCTTTGTCATCGTCGCGGCGTTCCTGGGCGGCATCTACGCGCTGATCGCCGCGTTTCTCGATCCGCTGACCGCATGGATCGGGCGTTCGGGCGAGATGGGCTCGCTGCTGAGCGAGCGATTCCGCGTTCTGAGAGCACCCTTGGCGGCGCTCGACAGCATTCAGGAATCGCTGCGCGCCCTGACGGGTGGCGACAAGGCGCCTATTGCGGTCGACGTGAAGTCGACCTCGATGCTGCAGAACCTCGTCGAGATTCTCACGCCGGCACTCAGCCAGATGTTCATCTTCGTCGGCACGCTGGTGTTCTTCATTGCCGGACGGGTGCAGTTGAAGCGCAAGCTCGTGGTGACGTTCCTGACGCGGGAGGCGCGGCTCACGACGCTGCGCATCCTGACCGCCATCGAGCGCAATCTCGCCACCTATCTCGGCACCGTCACGGTCATCAATGCCGGCCTCGGGGCGCTCACCGGTCTCGTGCTGTGGGGCCTCGGCGTCCCGAGCCCCGGCCTCTGGGGCTTGATGGTGTTCGTGCTGAACTATCTGCCGTTCATCGGGCCGCTGCTGGCGACCCTCGTGCTGCTGGGGGTCGGCTTCGTCACCTACACGACGATGCTGTGGTCGCTGCTGCCGGCTGGCGCCTTTCTCGTCCTGCACGGCATCGAGACGCTGTTCGTGACGCCGAGCGTGATCGGGCGGCGGCTGACCATGAACCCGTTCCTGGTCTTCATCGCGCTGGCCTTCTGGACATGGGTCTGGGGTGTGGCAGGCGCCTTCATGGCGGTGCCGCTGCTCGTCGTCTCGGTGGTGGTGATCGAGCACCTGATCCCGGCTGATGACGTCGAGCTGCCCGGCTAGTGCATGCGCGGCGTCGCAGACGCCTCAGACATGACGACCGACCGGGATCAGCGCGTCAGCGACGTGAGCCAGCTGAGGCCGCTGGATTGCTCCTTGCTCTCGGCGCTGCTCGCCTGCGGCTTGGCAGGCGCCTGCCCGGAGGATTGGCGGCGTGGCGGCAATGGGGCGTTGGCCGGCTGTGCCTGCGCGGTCGGCTGCTCGTCGCTCGACGAAAACGCCCCGAGTATCCGCTTGTAGAGCGGCGCGCCCTCGTCCTTCTCGGCCTTGTCGCTGCTTCGGTCGTTCTTGGCCGACACAAGGCTCGCGGTGACGGCCGGCGCGCGGCCTTGATCGCCACCGCCGCTCAGGCTCGACGGACGGTCGTTGCGCGGCGACAGCGGCGCCAGCGCGACGGCCTTGGCCTTGCCGTTGCGGTCGATCTCGATTTCCTGCGGCGGCTGCTCGAGGGCGTCCGGCCGGCTGACTTCGCGCGGCGACATGGGGCCTTGGGCGAAGAGCGTGCCGACGGTGCCGGACGAGAACGACGTGCCACGGAAAGAGGGATGCTGGCCGCCGTCCTGGTACACCATCTTCACAGCCGGCGTGCCCTTGCCGACGAGCTCGGCGATCTTGGCATTGTCGTCTCGTTGCTTCTCGGCGACGAGGGCCGCCACCGCCTCGTCGACCTTGACGGGCGGACAGGCGGCGCCGGGGTCGAGCGAGCCGTTGGCATCGGCATTGAACACGTAGCGGCGCCCACACACGCCGACCTTGGGCTCGAGCCTTGTCGTCTCGAAATGGTCCGAGCCGTCCTTCAGCATGCGCCAGAAGGCGATATGCGGATCGTTCCGGTGCTTGGCCATGTTCTCGGGCGTCATGCGGAACGGGAACGATTGGAACTGGAAAGAGCGCTGGCCGCCCGCGAAGGCTTCGCGGCCGATGGCGTAGATCTCGGCGATTTGCTCGTCCGTCATGGAGAAGCAGCCGCGTGACGAGCAGGCGCCATGCACCATGAGGAAGGAGCCGCTATAGCCATGCGCCCGGTCGTAGGCGTTGGGGAAGCCGGTATCGAACGAGAGATAGAAGCTGGAATTGGGGTTCATCAGCGCCGGCGTGATGGCGTAGAAACCTTCCGGCGCCTGGCGGTCGCCTTCCCGGACCTTCGGACCGAGCTGCCCCGACCAGCGGCAGATCGGATAGGTCTTGAGCAGGGCATACTTGCCGTCGCCCGCAACCTTCCAAATCTCGAACTCCGCTTCTTTCTTGTAAGAGCGGATGAGGATGGGCGAATGCTTGGACATGCCCTTCTCGCCCATCAGGGCGACGGTCGCGAAGGGGACCGGCTGAAAGGCGCGGGCATTGCCCAGCTTGGGATCGTCGTTGCAGCCCGCCAAGGCGAGCGTGGCCGCAGTCGCGCCGACCAAGGCAAAGCGACACCATCCTGAAGTCATCAGCCCAGAAGCCATCAGCCCTCTCATCCCGGCGTTCGCGCGACGGCCATTATGGCAGCATCGGTGAGGCTTTACGAGCGTTAGCCTTAGCTTTTCCCTAGCGCCACCGGCACTTTCCGGCGAAGATCGTCAACCTTTGGTTAAAGTTTGCGCCCGATGGCCAAAAACCGGTCCTCGCGGAGCCGGCGGATATCGTCGGTCGAATAGCCGCCGAGGTCCTTCAAGGCTGCCGCAATGGCGTTGCCGGCGGACGCCACGGCGGCGGCGGGGTCGCGATGCGCGCCGCCTGACGGCTCCGCCACGATGGCGTCGATGATGCCGAATTTCAGCAGATCCTGAGCGGTGATCTTCATGTTGGTGGCCGCGTCCTGGGCGCGGCTGGAATCCCGCCACAGGATCGACGCCGAGGCCTCCGGGGAGGCGACCGTGTAGATGGCATGCTCCAACATCAACACCCTGTTGGTCGTGGCAATCGCAATGGCGCCGCCAGAGCTCCCCTCGCCGATGATGACGGCGACGCTCGGCGACCCCAAGGCCAGCGAGGCGTCGGTCGAGCGGGCGATCGCTTCCGCCTGTCCCCGCTCCTCGGCGTCCACTCCGGGATAAGCGCCCGGCGTGTCGACGAAGCTCAGGACGGGCAGGCCGAACCGGTTGGCCAGCTCCATCAGCCGGACCGCCTTGCGATAACCTTCGGGCCGCGCCATGCCGAAACTGTGGCGAATACGTGTCTCGGTGGTCGCCCCCTTTTCCTGGCCGATGACGCAGACGGACTCGCCGCGGAAGCGGCCGAGGCCACCGACGATGGCCTCGTCCTCGCCAAAAGCCCGGTCGCCGGCGAGCGGCGTGAAGTCCTCGATGAGGGCCGCGCAATAGTCGATAAAATGCGGTCGCTGCGGATGACGCGCGACCAGGGTTTTCTGCCAGGGCGTGAGCGCGTCGTAGATTTCCTCGAGCGCCTTGGTGGCCTTGGCCTCGAGACGGGAGATCTCTTCCTCGATGGCAACCGGCTCGTCGCCGGCCGCCACGGCCCGCAGCTCCTCCACCTTGGCTTCCAGTTCTGCGACCGGCTTTTCGAAGTCGAGGTAGGTCCGCATGAATCCGCTGGGTTGCTGCCTTCAGGCTTGCGCCGTGCATAGGGTCGCGGGGGCGGCAGGGCAACAGGAAATGCCGCTCAGCGGCCGCGCATCAGCTGATCGGTTCAGCAAAGTTCAGCATTCCCAGCCGTTTACCGCCTGACCCGCCCTAGCTGGCGCTTGGGCTCGGCAGCAACGCCGGACGCAGTTGCGTGGCCAGGCGCCGCTGCGGCACACGCACCGGCACCGGCCGATAAAGCTGCTTTGTGGCATCAACCACATGCACGCCCGCAAAGGGCAGCGACAGCGCCGCGCCCATGCGCTCCCAAGCGGTTGCCGAGCGCAGGAAGAGGCGCCCGCCCAGCGGCGGAACGTAGAGCGCCTCCGTCCAGGTCTCGGGTGAGAACAGCGCCTCGCGCATCAAGCTGCGCAATTGGCCGCGGCTATAGGGCCGGCCATGGCCGAACGGGTTGTTGTCCATGCGCGCCCATGGGCCGCGGCGATTGGGCGTCACCGCTACGATGCGTCCACCGGGCGTCAGGACGCGCCACACCTCCGCCAGCACCTCGGCGGGGCTGTCGGTGGTCTCCAGCGCGTGCACAAGCAGCACCCGGTCATAGGCCGCGTCCGGCAGTGGCAGCATGGTCTCGTCCACCAGGGCGGAGGCCGAGCGGGAACCGGCCGGCCAATTCACCACGCCCTGGCGCGCCGGCATGAAGGCGGCGACCCGTTCGGCCGCTTGGCTGAGGCCAGGCAAATACGGCGTCGCGTAGCCGATACCGAGCACACGAAGCCCCGACGCGTCGGGCCACAGGCCGTGAATGGCGCGCGCCAACAGCCGTCGCGCCACGATGCCAAGCGGGCTCGCATAGAAGCTGCGCAGGTCGACGACATCGACCGCCATGGGTCCTCTCGCGCTCCGTGCGCCATGAAGGCCAAGGCGCCTGCGTATGGCAAGGGCTGGCCCTTGCGGGTCTCACCAACGCCAGCATAGGTTAATGGCCATTCTCTCGAGTTAACATCGCATGGCCGCCGAACTGCACGTTTTCCCCTGCCTCAGCGACAATATCGGCGTGCTCATCCGCGACACGTCGACGGGCGCCTGCGCCAGCATCGACGCGCCGGAGGACGGTCCGATCATTGCGGCGCTGCACGAGAAGGGCTGGAAGCTCACCGACATCCTGGTCACCCATCGGCACGGCGATCACGTCGGCGGCGTCGAGGAGTTGAAGCGGCGCTACCGCGCGCGCGTCGTCGCGCCGGCGGCTGAGGCGGGCAGCATCCCGGCGGTCGACGTGGCCGTCAACGAAGGCGACAAGGTGCTGGTCGGCGCGCTCAGCAGCAAGGTCATCGCCACGCCAGGCCACACCGCCGGCCACATCGCCTACTACTTCCAGAACGCCAAGGCGCTGTTTGCGGGCGACACATTGTTCGCGCTCGGCTGCGGGCGGGTCTTCGAGGGCTCGCCCGCCGACATGTGGCAGTCGCTGCAGAAGCTCGCGGCGCTGCCGGACGACACGCAGCTCTATTGCGGCCACGAATACACGCTTTCCAACGCGCGCTTCGCGCTGGCGGTCGATCCCGGCAACGCCGCCTTGAAGCTGCGCGCCGCCGTGGCCGAAGGCACGCGCGCCGACGGCCGGCTCACCATCCCGTCGACGCTCGGCGACGAGAAGGCCACCAACCCGTTCCTGCGCGCCACCGACCCTGGGATCGCGCGCCGCGTCGGCAAAGACCCGTCCGACCCCGTCGCCGTGTTTGCGGCGCTGAGGGAGTGGAAGAACCGTTTCTGACATGAGCGGGCCTTTGCCTTCGCGGCTGCGAGCCGAGGACGTCATCGCGCTGCTCGCGCTCAAGCCGCATCCGGAAGGCGGGCATTTCTGCCAGACCTTCCGGGACGAGCACGCGCCGGCCGGCCGTGCCGCCTCCACAGCCATCTACTTCCTCCTGGCGGCCGGCGAAGTGTCGCGCTGGCACCGCATCGATGCCGCCGAGGTCTGGCACTTCTATGCCGGCGCGCCGCTTTTGCTCGGGCTGTCGGCGGACGGCGAGGCAGTGCGCGAGGAACGTCTCGGCCCCGACTTGGCGGCGGGCGAGCGCCCGCAGGCGGTCGTGCCGGCCGGCTGCTGGCAGGCGGCCAGGAGCCTCGGCGCATGGACGCTGGTCGGCTGCACCGTGGCGCCGGGATTCATGTTCGAAACGTTCGAGATGGCGCCGGACGACTGGCAGCCGGCGGGACAGGGCGCGTGAGCGTCGATCTCGACCTCGTGCATGGTCTCGAGACGCGCATGATGAATGCGTGGCCGGCCATCCACACGCAGATGGTGGACCACTGGATCGTGCGCCTCGCCAACGGCTATTCCGGCCGTGCCAACTCGGCGAGCCCGCTCACGGCCGGCGCCACGCTCGCCGCGCCGGCCCTCGCTCATGTGGAGAGCCTGTTCGATGCGGCGGGCATTCGGCCCTCCGTCCGGATCACCCCGCTCGCCGGCGCCGGCGTCGATGCACAATTGGTGGCAGCCGGCTGGCAGCGTGACAACGAAAGCCTCGTCATGATGGCACCGCTCGACGGCCGCCAAGTCTCCGATCCGGGCGCCACGTTCGCACCCAGTGCCAGCCAAGCATGGACGCGCGCCAACGCCGCCGCCTATGGCGGCCTGAAGGCGAACGCCGACCATCTCCACGCCATCGTGTCGCGCATCCGCCCGCCGGCGATCTTCGCCACCCTGCATGAGGGCGGCGAGCCGGTCGCCTGGGGCATCGCGGTGATCGAGCGCGGTTTTGTCGCCCTGCAGGATCTCGTCGTCGATCCAAGAATGCGCGGACGTGGCTTCGGTCGGCGCTTGACCACGACGTTGATGGCGGCCGGCCACCGTGCCGGGGCGACACGCGCCTACCTGCAGGTGAGCGCCGACAATACGGCGGCGCGGGCGCTCTATGAGAGCCTGGGCTTCGTCGAGGCCTACCGATACACGCATCGCGTTCGCGTGCGCGCGTAGGGCGGCGGCTCCCATCGTCACGTCTCGTCGGCAATTTCAGCTGGCCGCAGCCGTACCCCGGTCGGTCGATGCGATGATGGCTCCCGCCACGACGAACGCGCAGGCCGCCGCCAGCGACCAGCTCGCCGACGCAAAGCCGGCCAGCACTAGGATGATGGTCGACAACACGGGCGCAGCGTAGGAAGCGACGCCAAGCAACGACACGTCGCCCTTCTTCATGCCCACGTCCCATAGGAAGTAGGCGGCGCCGATCGGTCCAAGCCCGAGTCCGACAATGCCGATCCACGGCACAAGCGAGGCTGGCCAGACGGCGGTCTCGAACAGGACGTGTGCGATGGCGGAGAGCGCCGAGGCGGTCAGCAAGGTGAGGGTCAGGCCCTCGGTGGGCACGTCGGCGATGCGCCGTGACAGCACCGAATAGCTCGCCCACACGAAGGCACCGAAAAGCGCGACGCCGTAGCCGATCCAGGCCTGCGCATCGAGGCGTCCCGCGAAGCCGCCGCCGAGGATGACTGCCATGGCGGCAAGTCCGCACAGCGCGGCGAAGAGATGGCGCGGGCGCAGCCGATGGCCGGGCAGCATCCCGGCGAACAGGACGATGAGCAGCGGCCAGAGATAGTGGATGAGATTGGCTTCGGCGGGCGGCGCGAGCTTCAAGGCGACGAAGTAGCAGACGGTGTCGCCAAACGGCCCATAGAGGCCGAGCAGGAAGAAGGCGAGCGGCGGGCGTATATGGGCGAGGCGGCCCTGCGCGGCGGCGGCCACGAGGCCGACGAGGCCGCCGATGCAAAAGGTCATGGCGGCAAGTTGCAGCGGCGGCACCGGTCCCGATGCCGCCGTCAGCACAGCAAGCAGCGACCACATCAGAACGGCCCCGAAGCCGAGGGCCGTGCCGCGGCCGCTCGAGGCCTCGATGGCTATTCCGACCGGTTCAGCCGTTGGCGATGTATTGGCCGCCATTGATGGTGAGCACCGAGCCCGAGAAGAAGCCGGCTTTATCGGACGCCAGGTAGACAACGAGATCGGCAATCTCCTCGGCCTCGCCGAGGCGGCCCATGGGGATCGTCGCCACGACCTTCTTCAGCGCGTCCGGCGGCATGGCCGCCACCATCTCGGTGCCGATGTAGCCGGGGCAGATGCAGTTCACCGCGATGCCTTTGGCGGCGTTCTCCTGAGCCAGCGCCTTGGTGAAGCCGATGATACCGGCCTTGGCGGCAGAATAATTGGCTTGGCCGAACTGGCCCTTCTGGCCGTTGATGGACGAGATGTTGATGACGCGCCCAAAGGAGCGCTCACGCATGCCTTCGATCACCGGCCGCGTCATGGTGAACATGCTGTCGAGATTGGTGCTGATCACCGCCGACCATTGCTCCCACGACATGCGATGGAAGACGCCATCCTTGGTGATGCCGGCATTGTTGACGAGAATGTCCACCGGCCCGAGGTCGGCCGCCACCTTGGCGAGGCCGTCGGCGCACGCCTTGGCGTCGGCGACGTTCCACTTGTAGACGGAAATGCCGGTGTCGCCCTTGAACTTGGTGGCCGCCTCGTCGTTGCCGGCGTAAGTCGCCGCAACCCTGTGGCCGGCGGCCTTCAGCGCCTTAGAAATGGCGCCGCCGATGCCACGCGTTCCGCCGGTGACGACTGCAACCCGTGCCATGATAGTCCTCCCTGTCACTTTCAACGGCTCGGCATCGAGGCCGGACCTGATCGCTCGAAATCATGCCCGCCGCGACAGGACGAGTCCATCACCACCGAAACGCGTCACGCCATCATCACGCGGCGGCGCGATGATGGCGCGAATATTCGATGTTGGCGCGCCCGTGAGCGCGCCAACGTCCTCTATGCCTCAGCGCTCGACGGTCAGGGCAACGCCCATGCCGCCGCCGATACACAGTGTGGCCAGGCCCTTCTTGGCGTCGCGGCGGGCCATTTCGTGCAGCAAGGTCACCAGGATGCGGGCACCGGAAGCGCCGATCGGATGGCCGATGGCGATCGCTCCGCCATTGACGTTCACCTTGGCGAGATCCCAGGCCATGTCCTTGTTGACGGCGATGGCCTGGGCCGCGAAGGCCTCGTTGGCCTCGACCAGGTCGAGGTCGCCCGCCTTCCAGCCGGCCCGCTCCAGTGCCTTGCGGGCGGCCGGGATGGGGCCCGTGCCCATGATGGCCGGCTCCACGCCGGCCGTCGCCCACGAGGCGATGCGCGCCAGCGGCTTCAGGCCGCGCTTCTCGGCTTCCGCCGCCGTCATCAGCACGAGGGCGGCGCCGCCGTCATTGATGCCGGACGCGTTGGCGGCCGTCACCGTGCCGTCCTTGGTGAAGGCGGGACGCAGCTTCGCCATGGCATCGAGATTGGCGCCGTCGCGGATGTATTCATCGGTGTCCACGACAACGTCGCCCTTGCGGGTGGCGATGGTGACCGGCGCGATTTCGTCCTTGAAGCGGCCGGCCTTCCTGGCCGCCTCCGCCTTGTTCTGCGAGCTGACCGCGAACTTGTCCTGCTCCTCGCGCGAAATCTGCCACTTCTGCGCCACGTTCTCGGCGGTGTTGCCCATGTGATAGCCGTGGAAGGCGTCCCACAGGCCGTCCTTGATCATGGTGTCGGTGAACTCCACGGCGCCCATCTTGGTGCCGGCCCGCATGTGGCTGGCATGAGGTGACAGCGACATGGATTCCTGGCCGCCCGCCACGATGACCTTGGCGTCGCCGTTGGCGATCTGCTGCATGCCCAGCGCCACCGCGCGCAGGCCCGAGCCGCACACCTGATTGAGAGCTCCAGGCCGTCTTGTCGACGGGAATGCCGGCCTTGATGGCGGCCTGGCGCGACGGGTTCATGCCTTGCGCCGCGGTCAGCACCTGCCCGAGGATCACTTCGTCCACGTCGCCGGGCTCGACCTTGGCGCGGCTGAGCGCCGCCTTGATGGCGACAGCTCCAAGTTCGTGCGCAGGCATATTGGCGAACGAGCCGTTGAAGGAGCCGACGGCGGTTCGCGCCGCGCCGACGATGACGATATCGGTATTGGAAGCCATGGGTCTCTCCTCATTCCGTCCCAAATCGGGTTCTGCCGGATTCAGCGGTTGGCATCGCTGTCTTAGATAGAGGGTGCCGAGAGGGCGTCAAGCAAAGCCCCGTCGACCCGACGCAACGCTCCCAAGCGGCGGGCGCAACCATGTTGCCCAGAAGTTCGGCAGCGGATTTGCCTTTCAGGCGCTGTGAGCCTTATCCTAGGCAGCGATTGGCGTCCCAAGGCCGGCGAACCACGACCGGCTTTCCCCAAATTCCCGCTGGCTCCCGACCGCGAGACACCATGGCGAACGAGAAGCAGCCGACGACCATCAAGAAATACGCCAATCGGCGTCTCTACCACACAGGCACTTCGACCTACGTGACGCTGGAAGACCTGGCGCTCATGGTGCGCGAAGGGGAGGATTTCGTCGTCTATGACGCCAAGACGGGCGAGGACATCACCCGCTCGGTCCTCACCCAGATCATCTTCGAGGAGGAGAGCAAGCAGGGCCAGAACACCCTGTTGCCGGTCACCTTCCTGCGGCAGCTCATCCGTTTCTACGGTGATAGCCTGCAAGCGCTGGTGCCGAGCTACCTCGAATTCTCCATCGAGAACCTAGCCAAGGATCACGTGAAATTCCGCGAGCAGCTCTCCAAGACCTTCGGGCCGACAGCGGCCTTCCAGGCGCTGCAAGATCAAGTGCAGGCCAACATGAAGATGTTCCAGGAGGCGCTGCGGCTCTTCACGCCCTTCGCCGTGCAAGATCAGAACGCCGCCAAGCCGGCCCAAGACGCCAAGCCGAAGGAAGGCGAGGCCGACATCAGCGACCTGAAGCGTCAGGTCGGCGAGATGCAGGCGAAACTCGACAAGCTGACCAAGGGCGCCTGATGGCCTCTCCGCACGATCCGCCCGAAGGTTCGTGACGTTCGGGAGCGTGGAGCGCGACTAGTGTGCTGAATTTGAAGTTCGCTAAATTGCTTGGGCCACGAGGCGCGCGAACTTCAAATTCAAAAAGCACACTGGAATCAATCTTCTTCTAGTGTGGCTTATGATTCCGAAATTCGCCAAGTCGCTTATTATTTGGGCCGCCATCAATATGCGGCGAATTTCGGAATCGCCACACTAGAGGGCGATCCGATCATCGTGCGGCGGCGTGTCAATCTCGGGCGTGCCGCCGATGCCGTCGCCCTGCAGGAAGTCGACGCCCCATTCGGCGAGGATTGCTGCCGCCTCGGCGTCCTCGACCCACTCAGCCACCACCTTGACGCCGAGTTGACGGGCAAGGTCGACGAGGGCGCGGACGAAGAAGCGGTCGTCGCTGGAGCGGTTGATGTTCTGCACAAAGGCGCCGTCGATCTTGATGAGATCGACCGGCAAGGCGCGCAGGCTGCGGAACGACGTGTAGCCGGCGCCGAAATCGTCGATGGCGATGAGGACGCCGAGCTCCTTGACCGCCATGAGGCAGCGGCGGGTCGCTTCGAGGTCCTCGATGGCGACCGTCTCCGTCACCTCGACGATAAGGCGGCCGGCAACACCGGGATGCGCGCCGAGATGCGCCGCGAAGGACGACAGCCAGTCGGGATCGCGCAAGGTCATGGCCGAGACGTTGATGGCGAGCCACGCGTCGGGCTCCCGTGCCAGGCACGCGACTGTCAATTCAAGCACGCGCTCGTCGACCAGGCGGATGAGGCCGAGCCGTTCTGCCGCCGGCACGATCTCCGAAGCCGGAACGATGCTGCCGTCGTGGCGCTCGATGCGGGTCAAGACCTCGTCGAAGGCGCGCTGGCGCGTGCGCGCGTCGACTACCGGCTGACGGGCGATGCGCAGGCGCCGCTCGTTGAGCGCCGCGACGATGTCGAGGCCGGCACCGTCGGCCCGGTGGCGGCGCGCTTCGACGGCGATGTCGCGCGAGAAGATCAGGAAGGGGCAATGCCGGCGCTTGGCCTCCGTCAAGGCGTCTTCGGCTTGGCGCAGCAATTGCACCGCGTCGATGTCGCGATCGTTGGCTATGGCGACGCCGATCTTGACGAAGACGCCGACCGACCCGCTCGACGTGCTGATCGGCGTCTTCTCCACGGCCCGTAAGAAACGCGTCGCGGCCTCGGCGGCCTGCTTGGTGGCGCAGGCATCGAGGATCAGCGCCAGGCGGTTGCCGCCATAGCGCACGAGCCGGTCCTTGTCGCGCGACGCCTTGGCAAGGCGATCCGTCACGCCCGAGAACATCTGGTCGGTCGCCTCGTCGCCGAGGCTTTCGGTGAGACGTGGCAAATCCTCGACCGCAACGAACATCAGCGCCAAGGTGCGGCCCGCTGCGCGGCTGCGCTCGAGCGCTGTGGCGAGCTCGGCCGCCACGGCCGCGCGGTCAAAGCCTTCGCCATGATTGCCGGATGCGGCGGCCGGCGTCGCGGCGCGCACCACGCGCACGACCCCGTGGGCGCGCGCCGGGCGCCCGTCGCTGCCGGGAAACCAGCGGCCGCTGTCCTCGACCGCCATCGCGACCTCGCCAAGACGCAGGTCATAGCGGGTGCGGTAGCGGGCCCCAGCCGGTGCCGAGGCCGCGACCCCCGACAGGATCACATCGTGGCGGGTGCGGCCGGAGTCCGGCTCGACGAAGGCCGCGAAGGCGCGGCCGCTGTCGAGGCGCTGATCGGCCGCGAACTGGAGCACGTCGCGCGCATTGCCGCCCCAGACGAGGCGATCGGTGGCGATGTCCCAGTCGTACACGACCTCGCCGATGGAGGTGAGAATGAAACGGGGGTCGAGCGGCTCGGAGGCGTCGTGAGCGGCCTCGAAGGTCGCCGCGTGAGCGCCGGGAGCCGGGAATGCCTCTGCCATCTCGCCGTTCTTCCGCCGCGCTGAGGTGAGCCGGCACAGGCCGGGCCGTGGATGTCTCGAAATGATGCAGACTAGCCCGTTAACGCGCTGTAAATTCCGGCATCGGCTTTGCAGCAGGACGTGCATGCAGGACGGGGACGACATCAACCGCGCGGATGGACCGGAGGGCGGCGGCAGCCGTGCCCTGGTGGTCGCTGAGGCCGCACCTGTCTCACGCCCCGCCGCTCGGCCCGGAGCGCCCTTCCTGACGCAACTCCTGGCGGCGCACGTCAGGGCGCGGTCGAGCTGGCGCCATCGTGGCGGTGACCCGCAGCATGTGGCGGCCCGCTATGAAGCGCGCGCGCTGGCACGGCTGCGCCAGCCCGTTCTTCTCGATCGATCGTCGTAGGAGCTTGGTCTCCGCCGGCGGTTTACGCCTCGGAGCGCGCCTTCAGGACCTGGCGGCCGCGATACATGCCGGTCTTGAGGTCGATGTGGTGGGGACGGCGCAATTCGCCGGAATCCTTGTCCTCCACGTAGGTCGGCGCCTTCAGCGCGTCAGCGGATCGGCGGTGGCCGCGCTTCATGCGCGAGGTCTTTCGTTTCGGAACGGCCATGTGTTGATCTCTGGTGAGCGGGTCTCGGTTCGGGAGGCCGGAGGCCGGCCGCGGAAATCGTTGGAGGCCGGCCTTATAGAGACAAGCGCCGTCGCTGGCTAGTGTGCCGAACTTGAAGTTCGCTAGCGCCGGTCATCTGCCGTCCGTCGTCAGGTCGAGGCAGTTAGCATCCGCCGGCGCGGTGCGAGCGAGGACGACGGCCGCCTTGCGTACAACATGCGCGGAGGGGCGTTTGGCGTTCTGACGCAACGGATTGGGCAGGACGGCGGCCAACAGCGCCGCCTCGCGCGTGGTCAGCGCGACCGCGCTCTTGCCAAAGTGATGCCGTGCCGCCGCCTCGGCCCCGAAGATGCCGTCGCCCCATTCGGCGATGTTGAGATAGACCTCCATGACGCGCCGCTTCGACCAGACGGCGTCGATGGCGAGCGCCAGTGGGATTTCCAGCGCCTTGCGCACATAGGAGCGGCCCTGCCAAAGAAAGACGTTGCGCGCCGTCTGCATGGCAATGGTGGAGGCGCCGCGGCTTGGGCCATCCTCGTCGGCCTCCTCGATGACCTCCCGCAAGGCATCCCAATCGACACCGGCGTGGCGGCAGAAGCGGGCATCCTCGGACGCGATGACGGCGCGCGCCAATGCCGGCGCCATGGCGTCGAGGGACACAAAGCTGCGCGACACCGGCTTCAACGTCACCCAGCGGGCGAGCATCAAGGTCGAGACCGGTGGTACGAAGCGATAGAGGACCACGAGGGCAAGCGGCACGACGAGCAGCAGCGCGAGCAGCACATGGAAGCCGCGCGTCAGGCGGCGCGTCCAGCCTCGCTTGCCTCGAGAGACACCCATGGCGGATGCCTAGAGCGCGACGCGATCGGGCGCAATCGCATCGGCTTTCTGTTTTTGCGCACGATCCGGCTCGAAGACCGCGCATTTTTTCAAACCTGCGCGTCTCCTCAACGTTCCGGCGCAACGCCAATATAGCGGGCGCGCGGGCGAATGAGCCGGCCTTCGCCCACCTGCTCCAGGGCGTGCGCGATCCAACCTGCGGTGCGGCCGATGGCGAAGAGCGCCGAGGCGCTGCCATTTGGCAGGCGCAGCGCCCGCGTCAGCAGGACGACGGCGAGATCGACGTTGGGCGGCGGCACGCCGTTGCGCGCGATGGCGAGGAGCAGATTGCGGCTGAACGGCGTCTCGGGAAGATCGGCGAGCATGGCGCCGGCGCGCGGGTCGCCGTCGCGATAAAGCGGATGGCCGCAGCCCGGCAGCAGCTCGCCGCGGCCAAGCCGCCCGGCGACGACGCGCTCGGCGTCGCCGACACGCTCGATCTCCTCGCACATGGCTTCGACGCGCCGCGTGGCGCCGCCGTGGCGCGGGCCGCTCAGCGCCGCAAGGCCGCCGGCCACGCAGGCGCCAAGCGAGGCGCCCGTCGAGGCGACGACGCGCACCGCAAAGGTGGAGGCGTTGAGCTCGTGATCGGCAAACAGCACGAGAACCTTGCGGATCAGCTCGGCCTGGCGCGCCCCGAGGCCCCAAGCCGACGCGATGGTCTCATGGATGGGCTTCTTGCCCGCGGCGGTGCCGGCGGCGGCTGCCGCCATCTGGCGCAACAGTTCGGCGGCGCTCACCAGAAGCCGGTTGCGATCGCGCTGCCAGGTGGTGAGCCCGCCCGAGTCCATGAAGGACACGAGCGCCAGGCAGCGCTCGAGCGGCGACATCGCTGCGGTCAGCGCGGTCACCTTGCGGGAGGTGGGCGACGACGAGGACAGCGGCGCGTCGAAGACATCCTCGCCGCACTCCCAAAGCAGCGCCGCCACCTCCTCGAGGCTCGCGGTTACGGCAAGACGGACGGCATCGCGGCCGCGATAGAAGAGGCGGCCATCGACGATGAGGGTGATGCGCGACGAAAGAACCGGCAGGCCGAAATCCAGCGTCGTCTCGGCGATGCGGTCGGGCTTGCGGCCGCGGGCCTTCTTGACCACCAGGCGATCGACGTCATCGGCGCTGTAAAGGCGCCGGCGAGGATCGGAGCCTTCCGCGTGGGCGCGGATGAAGCCGCGACTCACATACGCGTAAAGGGTGGCGCGGCTGACATTGAGGCGCTCAGCGGCGGTCGCCGCGTCGAGAAGGGTGGTCATCTTCAGCTTTTATGAGGCCTTAACTTGATGCACTTTATCAATATTGACGATTTATGACCCGATGGCAAGCTGACCGTCAACACCAGGAGACGATCATGTCACTCGGATTGGACGACGTGGTGGCGGCCGAGACGGCGCTGAGCCACGTGGATGGCGAGGCTGGGCGCCTTATCGTGCGCGGCTTCGACCTTGAGGACATTGCCAACCTCAGCTTCGAGGCCCTCTGCTCCCTGCTGTGGGACGGGCTGGCGCCGGGCCAACTCGGCGAGAGTGCTGTCCAGGCAGCGCTTGGCGCGGCGCGGCTGCGCGCCTACGCAATCGGCGGGCCTCTGCTGCCGCAAACCGACGGGCTTGCGCCGGTCGAAGCCTTGCGGCTGCTGCTCAGCGCGCTTGCCGACGGCGAGCCGACGCCACATCACCTCATGGCGGTCGCGGCTGTGCCGGTCTTCGCCGCCATGGTGGTTCGCCACAGCAAGGGGCTGAAGTCTGTTGCGCCGGATGCCTCGGCCGGCCATGTGGCCGACTTCCTGGCCATGGTGCGCGGCACCAAGCCATCGGTGCAACACGCACGCGCGCTGGAAACCTACATCGTGACCGTTGCCGATCACGGCCTCAACGCGTCGACCTTCACGGCCCGCGTCATCGCCTCGACACGGGCCGGCATGTTCTCGGCGGTGGTTGGGGCGCTGTGCGCGCTCAAGGGGCCGCTGCATGGCGGGGCGCCTGGACCGGTCCTCGACATGCTCGATGAGATCGGCCACGCAGCCAATATCGAGCCGTGGCTCGAAGCGGCCATCGCGCGTGGCGACCGCCTCATGGGGTTCGGCCATCGCGTCTACCGCGTGCGCGATCCGCGCGCCGAGGTGCTGAAGCGCGTCGCCGTCGAGCTCAGAGGCCAGTCGAACCGGCTCCATTTCGCCGAGGCCATCGAGGCAGCCGCACTACGCCTTCTTGCGGCGCGCAAAACGACGCGGCGGCTCGAGACCAATGTCGAGTTCTACACCGCCCTCGTGCTCGAAGCGCTGGAACTGCCACGCGAGGCCTTCACGGCCGTATTCGCGGTCGGCCGCGTGCTCGGCTGGACCGCCCACATCCTCGAGCAGGAAGCGGGGGGCCGCATCATCCGTCCGCAGTCGCGGTACGTTGGGCCGATGCCAAAGAAGGCGGCCTGATTCAGGCGACGGGCTACAGACGACGGACGAGATCCGTCGTCCTTCACACGGTGACCTGCGTGCCGACCTCGACGACGCGGCCAGTGGGTATCTGGAAGAAGTCGGTGGCGTCGTTGGCGTTCTTGGCGAGCGAGATGAAGACGCGGTCCTGCCATAGGGGCATGCCGGATTGGGCCGCCGGGCGGATCGAGCGCCGCGACAGGAAGAACGACGTTGCCATGATGTCGAACTTGAGCCCGAGCTTACGCAGGATCGCCAGGCCGCGCGGCACATTCGGCGTCTCCATGTAGCCGAAGGCCATCTCCACTTTCCAAAAGCCCTCGCCAAGGGGCTCGACATGCACGCGCGCGTCCTCGTCGACGCGCGGCGTGTCCTCCGAGCGCACGGTGAGGATGATGTTCTTCTCGTGCAGCACCTTGTTGTGCTTCAGGTTGTGCAGCAGCGCGGAAGGGGCGAAATCCGGCATGCTGGTCAGGAACACGGCCGTGCCCTTGACCTTGTGGGGCGGGCTCTTCTGCAGCATCTGCAGCAGCTCGCCGAGGGGCACGTCGGTCTTGCGCGTCTTGGCGAACAGGATGGCGGTGCCCTTCACCCACGTCCACATCAGCAGGATGAGCAAGGCCGCCATCATCAACGGCACGAAGCCGCCCTTGAACAGCTTCAGGCAATTGGCCGCGAAGAAGACAAGATCGATGCACAGGAACGGCACGATCATGGCGGCGGCCAACGGCAGGCTCCAGCGCCAGCCGCGCCAGATGACGAGGATGGCGAGGATCGCGTCGACCGACATGGCGCCGAACACGGCAATGCCGTAGGCGTTGGCGAGCCCGCTCGACGACTGGAAAATGGCGACGAGCAGCAAGACGGCGATGAACAGCAGCATGTTGACGCGCGGCATGTAGATTTGCCCGGCATGCGATGCCGACGTGTAGCGGATCTCCAGCCGCGGGATCATGCCGAGCTGGATCGCCTGCCGGGTCAGCGAGAAGGCGCCGGTGATCACCGCCTGGCTGGCGATGCACGAGGCGAGCGTGGCGAGCAGCACGAGCGGCAGCAGGCCCCAGGACGGCGCCAGCTGAAAGAACGGGTTGTATCCGTGCGAAGCCGCGGCAACCGGATTGGCGAGGACGAGCGCGCCCTGACCGAGATAGTTGAGCGCCAGCGCCGGGAACACGAACCACAACCAGGCGAAGCGGATGGGACCGCGACCGAAATGCCCGAGATCGGCATAGAGTGCCTCCGCACCGGTGACGGCAAGGCAGGCGGCGCCGAGCACGATGAGGCTGATGCCTGGATGCGTGAGCAGGAACCTGACGGCATGATGCGGGCTCAGCGCCGCGAAGATGCCCGGATAGTCCCAAATGTGCAGGAGCCCGAGCAGCGCCAGGGTGGCGAACCACACCGCCATCACGGGCCCGAAGAAAGCAGCGACATTGCCGGTGCCGCGCGACTGCACGGCGAACAGCGCGACAAGGATGACGATGGTGATCGGCACCACGTAGTCCTGCAAGGCCGGGATGGCGAGCTTTAAGCCCTCCACGGCGCCGAGCACCGTGACAGCGGGCGTGATGGCGGCGTCGCCGTAGAACAGTGCCGCACCGGCAATGCCGAGGATGAGCACGATGCGGCGTCCGCGCCCCATGGCGCGCTGGGCGAGCGCGACGAGGGTGAGCGTGCCGCCCTCGCCGTTGTTGTCGGCGCGCAGCAGGATCAGAACGTATTTGCAGGTGACGACGAGGACCAGCGCCCACAGGATGATCGACAGGACGCCGAGCACGATCGTCGGGGTTGGCGCATGACCTTCGCCGGCCGCCGCAGCGATGGTTTCGCGCAACGCGTAGAGAGGGCTCGTGCCGATGTCGCCGAACACGACGCCCATCGAGCCGAGCACCGACATCTTGAAGTTGGAAGGGGCATGCGTATCAGCGGCTGCCGCGTCGGCCTTGGCGGACGCTGTCGCGGGGAGGGTCTGGTCGGACGCCATGGGGCGGCGGATCCTGCTGTCAGCGCTTGACGCGGCATCTCTTCGAGCGACGGGCCGTCCTACCAATGCCCTGCGCATGATCCCTATCCGAAACGCAAAACACTTTTCGGGAGCACGCGCTAGAGCCGGGCCTCATATCATAGCCAGCCCAGCGGGCAAACGGCAGGTGCGGCGTGTCAACGGATTGGTCCCGATCCCTGTTCCGGCGGTGCTTGGCGCCGCGCTACGACAGCCAGCGCGGCCATGCCCAAAAGCCCCGCTAAGCCGGCCACGAGGGCGACAAAGAAGCCGCTGAGCGTTCCGGAGAATTCCATCGCCGTGGCAAAGGCCAGCGGCGCCGAAGCGCGGGCAATGACCGTCGGCAGTGCGATGCTGCCCATAAGTGCGCCATAGCCCGCGCGACCGAAAAGCGCGAGCGGGATGGTGCCACGCGCGATGGTGAGAACGCCGTTGGCGCTGCCGACCAGGATGCCGAAGGCGGCAGCGGCCCAAAATTGCGGCCCGGCCAGCAGAAACACGAACGATACCGGAAAGAGAGCCGTCGACCAGAGGCCCGTGGCGACGGCCGAGAGGTTTCGCCCCGCCGTCATGGCGACGATGCGGCCGGCAACCTGTCCGGGCCCGAACAGCACGCCGACCGTCACCGCGGCCGCCGATGAAAGGCCGAGCGCGATAAGCAGCGGCATGAAGTGCACGGTGAGACCCGAAATGGCGAAATTGTTGGCGAAAAAGACGACGACGATCAATGCAAGGGCCAGGCGGCGGCGCCCAGGCGACAGGTCGAGCGGCGTCTCGTCGATATGCGCAAGGCGGCTTTCATGTCCCTCGGCCGTATCATCCGCGATCGGCCGCAGGGCGAAGAGGTGCAGCGGCAGGCAGACGAGGAGATGCACGCCGGCATAGACAAGATAGGTCTCGCGCCAGTCGAGGAGGCGCTGCAGCGCCTCGGTGAGCGGCCAGAACACCGTCGACGCGAAGCCGCCGATCAGCGTCAGAGCCGCGATGGCGTCGGCGCTACGCCGACGCGTGAGCCCGACGAGGGCCGCGAAGGCGGCCTCATAGAGCGTCATGCTGATGGCAATCCCGGCAACGACGCTCGCCGCGATGAAGAGCGGCGCCGTGCGGGACACCGCCATCAGGGCGAGCGCTACGGCCGCCAGCACCGAGCCAAGCGCCATGACGCGGCCGCCGCCCAGCCGGTCGATGGCGCGGCCGGTGATCGGCGCCACAAGGCCGCTGACCAACAGACTCAGCGAGTAGCCGCCATAGACGACACCGGTCGAGAGGCGGCCTTCCGACACCATGATGGGGCCGAGAATGCCGATGGCGTAGTAAAGGGAGCCCCAGCTGATGATCTGGGTGACGCCCAGCGCCGTAATGAGGCCGAGGCGTTGACGGTTGAGGCTCACTCGGCGGCGTTGCGGCTGCTCGCCCCGAAGCGGCGTTCGATATAGTCCTGCACGATGGTGCGGAACTCGGCCGCGATGCCGGCGCCGCGCAAGGTCATGGCCTTCTTGCCGTCGATGAACACCGGCGCGGCCGGCGTCTCGCCGGTGCCGGGAAGCGAGATACCGATGTCGGCGTGCTTGGATTCACCCGGCCCGTTGACGATGCAGCCCATCACCGCGACGTTGAGCTGCTCGACGCCCGGATGGGTCTTGCGCCATTCCGGCATCGACGTGGTGATCCAATTCTGGATGTCGCGGGCGAGCTCCTGGAACACCGTCGAGGTGGTGCGGCCGCAGCCGGGACAGGCGGCGACCAGCGGCACGAAGGTGCGAAAGCCCATCGTCTGCAACAGTTCCTGCGCCGCCTTGACCTCGACGGTGCGGTCGCCGCCGGGCTCCGGCGTCAGCGAGAAGCGGATGGTGTCGCCGATGCCGTCCTGCAAGAGCGCACCGATGGCGGCCGCCGACGCGACGATGCCCTTCGAGCCCATGCCGGCCTCGGTGAGCCCGAGATGCAGCGCGTAGTCGGAGCGGCGCGCCAGCTCGCGGTAGACGGCGATCAGATCCTGCACGGCCGACACCTTGGCCGAGAGGATGATGCGGTCGCGGGCAAGGCCGATCTCCTCGGCGCGTGCGGCTGAGAGCAGCGCTGACTGCACCATGGCCTCACGAGTGATGGCGCGCGCATCGAGCGGCTTGGCGCTCTTGGCGTTCTCGTCCATCAGGTGCGTGAGCAGTTCCTGGTCGAGGGAGCCCCAATTGGCGCCGATGCGCACCGGCTTGCCGTGGCGGATCGCCATCTCGACGATCTGGCCGAACTGCCGATCGCGCTTTTCCCTGAAGCCGACATTGCCCGGATTGATCCGGTACTTGTCGAGCGCTTCGGCGCAGCCGGGATGCTCAGCGAGCAGCTTGTGGCCGATATAGTGGAAGTCGCCGACGATCGGCACATTGACGCCCATGCGCCGCAGCCGATCGCGGATGTGCGGTACGGCGGCCGCCGCCTCGTCCCGATCGACGGTGACGCGCACGAGCTCGGAACCGGCATTCGCCAATGCCGCAACCTGGCGCACGGTGCCGTCTACGTCGGCCGTGTCGGTATTGGTCATCGACTGGACGACGATGGGTTCGCCGCCGCCAACCATGATGCCGCCCACGTCGACCTTGACGGTGAGGTGGCGGGGCGCCGGGCCGGCTTCGTTCAGGGTGTCTTGGACGATGTTCATGCAGTCGATCTGGCCGGGAACTGTCTCACAATCATGACAGGTTAGCTGGACCTCGCGGCCGGCTGCGTCAAGGTTTTGGTCCTGCCGGTGGGGCCTTTGGCCTGACAATGGGCACAAAGTCCGGCAATTTCGACGATCTGCTCGCGCGGGGCGAATTGGCCCTTCTTCAGGACGCCGTCCAACGCAATGCTGACGCTTGGCGGCGAGGCCTCGTCGACACCGCCGCATTTTTCGCAGATCAGGAACGCCACCACGTCATGGCGGCCGTGTTGGTGCGGACAGGCCACGAAGGCATTTCGCGTGACCAGGCGGTGGATGAGGCCCTGCTCGAGCAAGAATTCGAGGGCCCGGTAGATGGTGATCGGTGCAATCCGGCGCCCAACCCGCGCCGTGAGACTCTCGGCCAGGTCATAGGCGCCCAGCGGCCGGTGGGTGTCGTACAGGCTCTCCAGCACCTGGCGACGAATGGCCGTCAGGCGCGCGCCGCGGTCGCGGCATATCCGCTCCGCCTCCGACAAGGCCAGCGGCGCCTGCGAGGCGCGCTCCGCCGCATGGGCGCACGCGTCGCCGTGCCGGTCGGCATGCGGGCGGGGAGGGGCGCCCCTTCGGGGGCGCGAGGACTTGGTGGCGGGTCGGTTCAAGGCTTTGCCTTCAAGACAAGCGAACAACAGAATCTTGCGTGGCGCATCCTATCACGCCGGGCCGGCTTCCTGTCCGCCCCGCTCGGCGGCATGCGCTCCCGGCACAATCCGGCGCCCCGGCCTTGACAGGGCCATCAGGCCTTATTGCATTGCACAACCCGTAATCCAGAACCGTCGCGAGGTCTCCCCATGACGCTCAAATCGCGCTCCGCCGTCGTCACCGGCTCAACCAGCGGCATCGGCCTCGGCTACGCCCGGGCTCTTGCCAAGGTGGGCGTTAACGTCATGCTCAACGGTTTCGGCGACAAGGCCGAGATCGAGAAGGAGCGCAGCGGCATCGAGAAAGACTTTGGCGTCAAGGCGCTTTATTCGCCGGCCGACATGACCAAGCCGGACGAGATCGCCAAGATGATCGCCGATGCCGAGAAGGCGTTGGGGGCGGTCGACATCCTCATCAACAATGCCGGCATCCAGCATGTGGCGCCCATCGAGGAATTTCCCATCGACAAGTGGAACATGATCATCGCCATCAATCTGACGGCGGCGTTCCATGCCATCCGCGCCGCCGTGCCCGGCATGAAGGCGCGCAAGTGGGGTCGCATCATCAGCACCGCCTCGGCGCATTCGCTGGTGGCCTCGCCCTTCAAGGCCGCCTACGTGTCGGCCAAGCACGGCATCCTCGGCCTCACCAAGACGGTGGCGCTCGAAGTCGCGACCTTCGGTATCACCGTCAACGCCATCAGCCCCGGCTATGTGTGGACGCCCTTGGTCGAGCGACAAATCCCCGACACCATGAAGGCGCGCAACCTGACGCGCGAGCAGGTCATGAACGATGTGCTGCTCGAGGCGCAGCCGACCAAGCAGTTCGTCACCGTCGAGCAGGTGGCGGCACTCGGCGTCTATCTTTGCTCCGATGCGGCGAGCCAGATCACCGGTGCCAACATGGTGATGGACGGCGGCTGGACGGCGGCATGACCGGACGCTGGTGGACCAAGCGCAAGGCAGCGCCTGAGGGGCTCGCCGGGCCGAAGGCGGAAAAGGCGGTCTCGCTTGCCTTGCAGGGCGGCGGCGCGCACGGCGCCTTCACGTGGGGCGTGCTCGACGAAATCCTCGAAGACGGCCGGCTGTCCATCGAGGCGATTTCGGGGGCCAGCGCCGGTGCCATGAATGCCGTGGTGCTTGCCGAAGGCTTTCTCGAGGGCGGCGTCGAGGGCGCGCGCCGGCAGCTCGCGCAGTTCTGGCAGAAGGTCAGCCTCGACGGTTCGCTGACGCCGCTGCAGCGATCGGTATTCGACAATTTCTTCGGCTTCTGGGGCACCGCGGCGGCGCCGACCTTCTCCTGGACCGAGATGCTCTCGCAGGTGACGAGCCCCTACGACCTCAATCCGCTCAACGTCAATGTGCTGAAAGATGTGGTCGAGGACTTGATCTCGTTCGAGAAGGTGCAGCGCTGTGAGGACGTGCGTCTGTTCGTCTCGGCCACCAACGTGCGCACCGGCAAGATCGCCATCTTCGAGAACAAGGAGCTGACGGCCGACCATCTGATGGCCTCGGCGTGTCTGCCGACGCTCTTCCAGAGCGTGGAGATCAAGGGCGTGCCGTACTGGGACGGCGGCTTCTCCGGTAATCCGGCGCTCTATCCGCTGTTCTATCAGACGGCGAGCGACGACATCGTGCTGGTGCAGATCAATCCCATCGAGCGCAAGGAGACGCCGCGCTCGGCGCGCGAGATCCAGAACCGGCTGACCGAGATCAACTTCAACGCCGGGCTCCTGCGCGAGCTGCGGGCCGTCGACTTCGTCACCCGGCTGATCGACGACGGAAAATTGTCGAAGAAGGACTACAAGCGCGTGCTCATGCACCGCATCGACGCCGACAAGGCGCTGAAGGACCTTTCGGCGGATTCGCGCCTCGACGCCGACTGGGACTTCTTCCAGAAGTTGCGCGATGTCGGCAAGTCCACCGCCAAGGCATGGCTGAAGAAGCACTACGCCGCCATCGGCAAGAAGGCGACGCTCGATCTGCGCGAGACGATCAAGTGACAAGGCCGCTTGCAACCGCTGACGTCGCGAGCGCCAAGCTCGACGTGGTCGTCGGCGACATCACGACGCTGGACGTGGACGCCATCGTCAACGCGGCGAACGAACGGCTGCTCGGCGGCGGCGGGGTCGATGGCGCCATCCATCGCGCCGCCGGCCCAGACCTCTTGGCGGAATGCCGCACGCTCGGCGGCTGCGCCACCGGCGACGCCAAGCTCACCCGCGGCTATCGGCTGCCAGCGCGGCATGTCATCCACACGGTGGGGCCGGTGTGGCAAGGCGGTCGCGCGCGCGAGGAGGAGCTGTTGGCGTCCTGCTACCGCGTCAGCCTGGCGCTGGCGGCGCGCCACGGCCTCGCCTCCATCGCCTTCCCGGCCATCTCGACCGGCGTCTACGGCTTTCCGGCCGAGCGGGCCGCGCCCATCGCGGTCGGCACCGTCATCGACAGCCTGAAGGCTCTGGGGATGAAACGCGTTGTCTTCTGCTGCTTCTCGGACGCGAGCGCCGATCTGCACGCGGCGGCGCTCGCCGCATCGGCGCGGGCAAGCCGATGAGGCGCTTTCCGCCCGCGCGCATCGTTTGTCTCACCGAGGAGACGGTCGAGACGCTCTATCTCATGGGCGAGGCGGATCGCATCGTCGGCGTCTCCGGCTATTGCGTGCGCCCGCCGCAGGTGCGCAAGGAGAAGCCGCGCGTTTCCGCATTCATCTCGGCCGATGTGCCGAAGATCCTGGCGCTCGAGCCCGACCTGGTGCTCACCTTCTCGGACCTGCAGGCCGATATCGTCCGCGATCTCGTCAAGCATGGCGTCGCCGTCCACGCCTTCAACCAGCGCGACATCGATGGCATCTTCGCCATGATCCGCACCCTCGGTGCGCTGGTGGACGCGCGCGAAAAGGCCGAGCGGCTGGTGGACGATCTTGCGCGCCGACTCGATGCGGCGCGGGTCGAGGCGGCACGGATTGCGATACGGCCGCGCGTCTATTTCGAAGAATGGGACGAGCCGATGATTTCCGGCATCCGCTGGGTGTCGGAGCTGATCGAGGTGGCCGGCGGCATCGACGTTTTCGGGGCGACATCGCGCGCCGGGAGCGCCAGGGACCGCTTCGTCAGCGAAGCCGACGTGGTCGCGGCTGCGCCCGACATCATCGTCGGCTCCTGGTGCGGCAAGAAATTCGTCCCCGCGAAAGTGGCGGCACGGCCGGGATTTGCGGGTCTGCCGGCGGTCAGGAACGGGGCGCTCTACGAGATCAAGTCGGCGCTGATCCTGCAGCCGGGGCCCGCCGCGCTCACCGACGGGCTCGACAGGCTGCGGTCGATCATCGGCGCCGTCACGGCGGCGCGAACACCCACACGGATGTCTTCTTGATGTCGTTGTCCTCGAGGGCGCGGGTTACCGGCACCTCGTAGGTGGCAAGCGCGGTGAGCCGGTCGCGCGGCAGATAGGCGCGGCCGGGATCGCCGATGAGCACGGCTGTGCCTTGCTGAGCCAGGCGCGCGAGCCAGCCCGTGACGGTCTCGGCCAGTTCGCGCTCATAGCAGATGTCGCCGGCGAGCACGGCGTCCCATGGGCCATCGAGGCCGACGAGGTCGCGCTCGATGAGCTCGAGGGTGACGCCGTTGGCCTTCGCGTTGAGCGCCATTGCGGGGCCCGCGAAGGCATCGATGTCGGAGGCCGACACGAGGCGCGCGCCAGCCTTGGCTGCCGCGATGCCGGCAAGCCCCGATCCGGACGCGAAATCGAGGACATGTCGGCCCCGCACGAGCGCCGGATGATCGAGGACGTAGCGGGCAAGCGCCTGGCCGCCCGCCCAGGCGAAGGCCCAGAAGGGCGGCGGCAGGCCGCGTTCCCCAAGCTCCTCCTCGGTGCTCTGCCAGAGCTCGGTTGCTTCCTCGGCGAGATGGAGGCGGATTTCCGGCGCGTGCGGAACGGCGATCAGCCGCGTATGCGCCAGGATGAAGGCCGTGCGATCGAGGATGGGTTGGTGACGCGCGAGGATGGCCGTCATGTGCCGGCCGCGATTTGCACGACCTTCGGGCCCGGGGCCGCGGCCAGCATGCCGCGATAGAGCGCCTTCACACGATCCATCACGTGCTCTTCGGTGAAGCCGTCGAGGACACGCGCGCGGGCGCCGGCGCCATACCGCCGCACCAGGGATTCGTCGGCGGCGAGACGCACGAAGGCTTGCGCGAGGGCATCGGCGTCGTCGGGTTTCACCACGAGGCCCTCGACGCCGTCGCGCACCAGCGTGCGGCAGCCCGGCACGTCGGTGGTGACAATGGCGCGGCCGCAGGCGGCCGCTTCCAAGAGCGCGCGCGGCAGACCCTCGCCGCCCCGTGACGGCAGGCAGGCGACGTGATGGTCGCGCCACACCGCCGCCACGTCGTCTGTCACGCCATGCCAGCGTATGCCGGCCTCCTTGCTCCAGGCGCGCAGCGCGTCTTCGGAAAAGGCGCGCGGATTGGCCGGGTCGGGCGCGCCGTAAAGCGACAGCTCGATCTCCGCGCCTGTCTTGCGCGCCTGCCGCGTCGCCTCGACCGCGAGGTCGATGCCCTTCGACCACAGCATGCGCGCCACGACGGCGATGCGCAGCGGCGGACGCGGCGGCAAAGGTCCCGGCATGAAACGGTCCGGATCGACGCCGGCGCCGCCCACGATGGCAACGTTCGGGCTCCGCGGATCGAGGCCGAGCAGTCGCGGATCATCGCTGTTCTCGAACAGGAAGCGCGTCACCGGCCCGTTGAGCGGACCGCGCAGCAGGTGGCGCACGAAGGTGCGCGCCAGGCGCCCCGTCGCGTCGCGGCGCGCGCCCAGGAAGCCGAGGCCGGTGAGCGCATAGACGCGCGGCGCGATGCCGGCGCGGCGGGCCGCGAGGCCGCCGAGGATGGCGGCGCGAAGCGCGATGCAGTGGACGATGGTCGGCTCGGCCGCCCTGAGGATCGCGGTGAGCCGCGCGACGGTCGCCATCATGGCGACCGGGTTGAGGCTCGAGCGATCGGCGTCGAGCGCGACGATCTCGGCGCCGCAGGCTTCGATCGTGCGACGGTGATCCTTCACGCGGGTGACCACCGTCACGCCGAGTCCCAGCTCGCGTGCCGCCCGCACCATGGGCAGGAAATGCGAGGCGAAGAACCAGTCCTCGGTGACGATGAACAGAACGGAGGGAATGTCGCGGTCGGCCACGGCGCCTCAGAACGCCTTGAAGGTGATGAGCGTGCGCGTGTCGGCGATGTCGGGGATGGTCTGCACCTTCTCGGCCACGAAGTGGCCCACGTCGATGCCGGCGTCGACGTGGAACTTGGCCAGGATGTCGTAGTCGCCCGCCATGGAATAGATCTCCGAGGCGATCTCGCGGTCAGCAAGCGCGCTGGCGACGTTATAGGTCTTGCCGAGCTTGCACTTGATCTGGACGAAGAAGGTCTGCATGGACGGCTCCGGTGCCGAACCAAGCCCTAACACATTCGCGCCATTGCCCAATAGCCGTCAGTTCGCCTCCAGCGCCCGTGAGAGGTCGTCGATGATGTCCTGCGGATGTTCGAGGCCGATGGACAGGCGCACGAGGCCGTCGCTAACCCCCATGGCGGCGCGCACCTCGGGCGTAAAGCGTTGATGCGTCGTCGTGGCCGGGTGCGTGATGAGGCTCTTGGCGTCGCCGAGATTGTTGGAGATGCGCACGAGCCGCAACGCATTCTGGAAACGGAAGGCGCCGTCCTTGCCGCCCTCGACCTCGAACGCCACGAGCGTCGAGCCACCGCTCATCTGGCGCTTGATCACGTCGGCCTGCGGGTGATCCGCCCGGCCCGGATAGAAGAGGCGCTCGACACGGCGGTGGGCGGCAAGAGCGTCGGCCACGACGGTGGCGGATTCGGTCTGGCGCCGCACGCGCAGCGGCAATGTCTCGAGCCCCTTGAGCAGCACCCAGGCATTGAACGGCGACAGCGCCGGACCCGTCTGGCGCAGGAAATTGTGGATGTGGGTGTCGATGAAGGCCTGGCTCGCCAGGATGACGCCGCCGAGACAGCGGCCTTGGCCGTCGATGTGCTTGGTGGCCGAATAGACGACGCAATCGGCGCCCAGCTCCAGCGGGCGCTGAAAGATCGGCGTGGCGAAGACATTGTCGACCACGAGGGTGGCGCCGGCATCGTGCGCGATCTTGGCTACCGCCGCGATGTCGACGATGGAGAGCGTCGGATTGGCTGGGCTCTCGAGAAAGAAGGTCTTGGTGTTGGGTCGGACAGCGGCGCGCCACTCCGCGAGCCGAGTGCCCTCGACGAGGGTCGTCGGCACGCCGAAGCGCGGCAGCAGTTCCTCGATGACCCAGCGGCACGAGCCGAACAGCGCCTGCGCCGCCACCACGTGGTCGCCGGCTCTGAGCTGGCCGAGCATCACCGCCGTGACAGCCGCCATGCCGGTCGCGGTCGCGCGCGCCGCCTCGGCGCCCTCGAAGGCGGCCATGCGCTGCTCGAACATGCTGACGGTGGGATTGGAGAAGCGCGCGTAGAGAAAGCCCGGGCTCGTTCCCTTGAAGCGCGCCTCGCATTCGGCGGCAGTGTCGTAGACGTGGCCTTGCGTGAGGAACAGCGCTTCGGACGTCTCGCCGAATTGCGAGCGCATCGTGCCGCTGTGGACGAGGCGGGTTTCCGGATGCAGGGATGGCGATTGCGACACGGCGGATCTCCCGGCTGCCGGGAAGATCATGCGACCCGCCCGGACATGAAAAAACCCGGCCGGAACTGACGTTCAAAGACCGGGCACATGTCCGCGGCCCTTTAGCGACTTATTTTACGTGGCTGCAAGCCGGCCGGCCAAATCACCACGACGCCATCTTGCGATAGGCCTTCGTGTGGGCCCCGTCAAGCCAAAGCCGGAGAGGGCTGCGGGACGCGAGAGCACGATCCCGCAGCCGAGAGGCTTACTGCACCGAAGGGATGAAGCCCTTGTCGGTGACCACCACCCATTGGCGGCCGCGGCGCTCGAACTTCTCGATGCGGCCGATGCCGGCGACGTTCTGTCCGGGCATCACCTCGATGATGCCGCGCCGGCCCTCGATGAGGGCGACGCCATCGAAAATCTCGCGCAGCACGAAGCCCTCAAGCCGCTGCTGCTTGGCGTCCGGTTGCTTCGCTTCCTCGACCTTGGCGACTTGCGTCTGGCCTTGGGTCAGCACCTGAGCCTGGTCCTGGCTCGGCGCGGCGCCCTGCTGGGTGATGCTGCCGGTCACCAGTGTCGCGGTCTGCCGCTCGATGCGGTCGAGCCGGTCGACCAGCGGCGTGATCCTGGCCGTATCGCCACCGCTCTTCTCGACGCGGTCGAGCTGCGCAGTGAGCTGCGTCAGTCGTCCGCTGGTGTCCTGCTTGAGGCGCTCGAGGCCTTCATTGAGCGCCGCGAGACCCGCCTTCATTGCCTTGAGGTCTTCGCTCGGCACCGGCGCTTGCACAGCCCGGACGGCACCCTTGTTCGACGCCGCCACGCTGTCTTTCAGCGCGCGCAGCTCCTCGGCAATGCGCCGCGTGTCGGCCTGGCTCTGGCCAATGCTGAAGGCTAGCGCCGAGGCGCCATCGCGATCGGCCAGATACCTGTTGCCGGCCCAGCCGGCGGTGGTCGCCAAGGTGAGTGCCAGACCATAGGCGGCATAGCGCCTGAGACGCGGCAGGGTCGTTGCCCGGAAGGCGGCGATGCGTCCAAGCGCCTTCTTGTCGGGGGCCTTCACCGCCGCGGGGGCGCGAATCTCGGGGGCCTTGGCGGCTGTTTGCATCGAGCCCTCGACGGCCGCTTGTAGCGCAGCCTGCGCGGCAGATGGAGCGGCCGGCTGCAGGGGACGCACCTCGGGTGCGGCCGGCGAGGCCGGCGCGGCCTTGGTGATGATGGGCAGTTCGCCAGCGGGCGGCACGGCCTTGGCGATGACGGGCAGTTCGGCGGCTGGCGGCACGGCCTTGGCGATGATGGATAGTTCCGCCGCGAGCGGCAGCGTCTTGGCGGCGACGGGCGCCTCGGACACGGCGGCGACCGCCTCGGGGGCGGGGTCGACCTTTTTGTCCTTGGCTTCCTTGCGGCTGCTGCGCTTTGACGGTGTCGGTGGCTTGTCCTGATCGGTCATGACTTACAATCCCTTGTCGCCCACCCATGAACTAACCGGACCGGGTTTACGAAATCGTTACCACCCGCTTCGGCAGCGCCGGAATTTTGCTGATTTAACCGACGAGCCGGTCGCGATCCCTGAGGGATGGAAAGAGCCGCATCCACAACAGGGCGACCGCAAGCGTCCCGACGCCACCGACGACGACCGCCGCAACCGGTCCCACGAGGGCGGCCAGCACGCCGGACTCGAACTCGCCGAGCTCGTTGGAGGCGCCGATGAAGACGGAATTCACGGCCGATACGCGTCCGCGCATGTCGTCGGGAGTGTCGGCCTGCACGAGCGTGGAGCGGATATAGACGCTCACCATGTCGGCGGCGCCAAGCACGAAGAGCGCGCCGAGCGACAGCAAGAGATCACGCGACAACCCAAACACGATGGTGGCGATGCCAAAGAGCGCGACCGCGGCGAAGAGGGCGTGGCCGCTGCGGCGAGTGAGCGGGTGCCAGGCGAGAGCCAGCGCCATGGCGAGGGCGCCGAGCGCCGGCATGCTGCGCAGGATGCCAAGGCCTGACGGGCCGACCTGGAGGATGTCGCGGGCATAGATCGGTAGCAACGCCGTAGCGCCGCCGAGGAGAACGGCGAAGAGATCGAGCGAGATCGAGCCGAGGATGGCCGGCCGCGAGCGAATGAAGGCGATGCCGGCCACGAGACTTGTCCAGTTCGTCTTGCTGCGCGCCGCCATCGGGCGCGCCCGGATCGTTGCGACGAGGAGCAGGGCGGCAAGCTGAGAAGCGGCAGCGGCGCCAAACACCACGGCCGGCCCCAGCGCATAGAGCAGCCCACCCAATGCCGGCCCCATCAGCGTGGCGATCTGGCCGACGCCCGAATTCAGCGCCACGGCGTTGGCGAATTGCTCACGCCGCACGAGGTTCGGCAGCAGCGCCTGGCTCGCCGGGAAGCTGAAGGCCCTGGCCGCCCCGAAGGCGACCAGCACGGCATAGATGGGCGCGATGCTCCGTGCGTCGGCAACCGCGCAAGCGGCAAGGGCGGCGCTCGCCGTCGCCATGACGCCCAGCGACACGACAAGGATCAGCCGCCGATCGATGCGGTCGGCGACTTCGCCGGCGACAAGCGCCAGCGTCATCGCGGGCAGGAAGGAGGCGAGGCCGGCAAAGCCGAGCGCCAGCGCGCTGCCGGTGAGATCGTAGACGTGCCAGCCGATGCCGACGACAAGCATCTGGTTGGCGAGCCATGACAACAGGCGAGACGCGGCGAAGGTGGAAAAATCGCGCTCTTTGAAGATCGCCCAGCGCGACGGGAGGTTGCTCGTCGATTGGTCGATGGGCATCGAGTGCTTTAGTCGCGCCTTGCAACGCCCGCCGGTCGAGGGCGCACCATGTAGCATGGCGGGCGCCCTTCGCGGCAAGGCTTCAGCGCAATGCTCGTGGTGAGCGAATAGGTTCGCCGGGGAGCGTCGGCAGGACTACCTCTGCAAGACGACGCGGGCGTCGCCTTCACGGGCGAGAACGTTGATGGTCACGTCGGCGCCATGCCGATTGAGGCGCAGATCAAGCCGCGAGCCGCCGAGGCGCAGGCCCTGCAGGGTCACGTCATTGAGAAATTCCGGCACGCACGGATCGGTGAAGCGCACCTCGTTGTGGGTATAAGCTAGATCGAATCCGAGGCAGGCCTGCAGGAACGCGAAAGGCGCAGCCGCCGCCCATGCCTGCGGTGAGCAGGCCACCGGATAGGCCGTCGGCCCGCGGCGCGTGCGCCGGATAAAGCCGCAAAACAGTTCCGGCAAACGGCGCTGGTCCTGACGGCTTGCTGCCGCGAACATCGCCTCGAACACGACGGCCGCCTTCTCGCGCAGGCCGTAGCGGGAGAGGCCAAGCGCGATGATGGCGTTGTCGTGCGGCCAAACCGAGCCGTTGTGGTAGGACATCGGATTATAGCGGGCCTCGCCGCGCGCCAATGTGCGGATGCCCCAGCCGCTGAAGCTGTCGCGGTCGAGGAGCGTCGCGGCGACGCGGTGGGCGTGATCGGGCGACGCGATGCCAGTGAACAGGGCGTGGCCGGCATTGGACGTGCGCACCCGGCAGGGCCGCTTGGCGCCGTCGAGGGCGAGCGCGTAGGTGCCGATGTCCTCGCACCAGAAGCGCTCCTCGAAGCGGACGCGCAGCGTCTCGGCTTCCTCGAAGAGCCGGTCGGCGAGGCCGGCATCGCCGAAGTGCTCCGCCAGCCTTGCGGCGGCGCGCTTGGCCGCAAACACGTAGGCCTGCACCTCGCACAAGGCGATCGGGCCGGTCGCGTCGCTGCCATCGGCATGGAAGATGGAATCGTGGCTGTCCTTCCAGCCTTGGTTGACGAGACCCTTCTCGGTGGCCCTGTAGTACTCGACGAAGCCGTCGCCGTCGGCGTCGCCGAACTCGTCGACCCAGTCGAGGGCCGCCTTGATGTTCGGCCAAATGCCGCGGATGGTCTCGATGTCGCCGGTGCGGTCGAAGTAGGCGCCCGCCAGCATGACGAAGAGCGGCGTTGCATCCACCGAGCCGAAGTAGAAGCGGAACGGAACCTCGCCCAGCATGGCCATCTCGCCGTGCCGCTGCTCGTGCAGGATCTTGCCGGGCTGCGCGTCGGCAATGGGGTCGACGTGGTTTGCTTGCGTCGCGGCGAGGTAGCGCAGCACCCCCCGCGCGATGGACGGATCCATCCATAGGGTCATCAAGGCGGTGACGATGCCGTCGCGACCGAAGACGGTGCTGTACCAAGGAATGCCGGCATAGGGATAAATCCCGTGGGGCGTCGTCGTCGCCAGCGTGTAGAGATCGGCGGTGGCCTTGACGCAGACCTCATTGAACAAGTCGTTCGAGCTCGCGACGGTAGCGATGCCGTGTGTCAGCTTGCGAAGTGCCCGGCGCTTGTTGCGATAGGCGCGATGAAACGCCAGCCGCTGCTCCGGCTCGCCATCCTCGAACAACACGATAACGAACAAGGATCGGCGCTCCTGCGGCTCGAGCGTGATGTCGAAGGTGGCGCGGCCCGGCTGCAGCTTCGCGGGCGTCGGCTCGAAGGCGAGCCGCGTCGAACGCGGAATGAGATCGAGCCCGGTGTAGCGATACTCGGCCAGGTTGGGCTGCGGCACGTGCGCCGTCAGGCGGCCGCGGCGCCGACGCTGGTTGCCCCTGATCTCGAACAGATCGCGAAAGTCGGCATCGAACAGGACGTCGAGCTGGAAGCGGCGCGGCACGTTGTCGTAGTTGCGCAGCGCGATGCGTTCGTAGGAGGCGCGCTCCCACAGAAACGGCGTGCGCTCGATGAAAATCACGTCGCGCGGCATCTGTCGCGCGTCGTGCAGCTCGATATCGGGATTGGTGAGGTCGATCGAGAGCGCGGCGCCGTCGTCCTGCACGATCGAGCTCAGGAGCAGCGGCCGCTTGCCTTCGATGCGGAGCTGATAGTGCGACAGGAAGCGCGTGTCGCGAAAATAAAGGCCCTCCGGACTGCCCCTGGACGTGCCGATGTCGCCATGGGTATCGAGCACCATGAACGCATCGCCATGCTTCAGGGTGCGCGGGGTGATCTCGACCAGCGACGTCTGCGCTTCGATATAGTGCTCGGAGAGCACCGCCGCCGAAGGAGAGCCGTCGTCAAGAACAGGGGCGCCGAGCTTCAAAGCGTCGTTCATCTGTCGCTTGTCTCCGTCGGCAAAGGATTCGGAGGTGCCCGCAGAATCGGCCAGCCGGCAGCGGCGCGCAAGGGCAAATCAGGCGGCGGCTTGCTCCAGGGAGGAAACGACTCCTCCGGCTGCGAGCAATCTCTCGTAGGCGGCGAGGTAGTCGCGCGCCATTCGGTCGGCCGTGAAGCGCCGCTCGAAGGCGGTGCGAACTTGCGCGCGGTCCAGGCGTCGAACCTGCGCGACGGCGGCGACGGCTTCGGCAATCGATGCGACGACGAGGCCGCTGATCCCCTCGTCGATCACCTCGGCCACGGAGCCGTTGCGCCAGGCGATCACCGGCGTGCCGACCGCGATCGCCTCGGTCATGACCAGCCCGAAGGGCTCCGGCCAGTCGATCGGGAACAGCAAGGCGAGAGCGTGCGCAAGGAAGTCCTGCTTCTGCCGCTCGTCGATCTCGCCAATGAATTCTATCAAAGGATGATCGAGCAGCGGCTTGATCACATCGTTGAAATATTCGCGGTCGACGGGGTCGACCTTGGCGGCGATCTTGAGGGGCACACCGGCCAGCTTGGCAATCTCGATGGCGCGATCGGGGCGCTTCTCCGGCGAAATGCGGCCAAGGAACGCAAGATAATCGCCTGGTCGCGGCTCGAAGCGGAAGGCGCTGCCGTCGAGCCCATGGTGGATGTTGGCAAGCCAGCGAGTATGCGCCGGCATCGGTGCCCGCTGGCTCAGCGAGATGGAGACCAGCGGCATTTCCGGGAACGCGCAGTACACCGGCATGTGATCGGGAATATCCAGGCGGCCGTGCAGTGTCGTCAGGCACTTGTGCGTGAGGTCTCGAAACAGGGCGGCCGGCAGCAGGTCGACGTGGAAGTGGATGATGTCAAAGTCGGCGGCGTGCCGGCGCACATGGTCGAGCATGACGAGATGGTTCGACGTGTGATCGCGAATTCCAGCCAGCCGCAGCCCTCGGGGCACGCACGCCACGAGGCGGGCGGCGGACTGCGAAGTCGCCGCTGGCGAAGAGCGTCACGTCGTGCCCGTGCCGTACCAGCTCCTCGGTGAGCCACGAGACGATGCGCTCCGTGCCGCCATAGAGTCTGGGAGGGACCGCTTCCGACAAAGGCGCAACCTGCGCGATCCGCATCGATCGGTGTTCCTCGTTCTGCCGTGCTGAGGGGAGGCCGCCGTCCCAACACCATCCCGTCGCTACAACACGCCGGGAACTGTTTCGGTTCCGCTCAGCGGGAGCGGAACAGCGCGCGTTGCAAAGGTCGTGCTGAGAGAGATCAGGCGGCGAGCGGCAGGATCGCGTCGGACGCGGAGAGCGGCGCGCCTGTCAGCTTCTGCAAGCCGGCGAGATCGAGGCCGGCCACGATCTCCCTTACCATGAATCCCTTGGGCGTCACGTCAATAACGGCGAGATTGGTGTAAACGCGCTTGACGACCCCCTTGGCCGTCAGGGGATAGGAACACGCCTCGACGAGACGCGGCCGGCCTTCCTTGGTCGTATGTTCCATGAGCACCCAGATGGCCTTGGCGCCGCAGGCGAGGTCCATGGCGCCGCCGACGGCCGGCAGGGCCTTCTTGTCGCCGGTCCACCAATTGGCCAGGTCGCCATTGGCCGCGACCTCGAAGCCGCCCAGAGCCGCGATATCGAGGTGGCCGCCGCGCATCATGCCGAAGCTCATGAAGCTGTCGAAGATGGCGGCACCGGTCTTGATCGTCACCGGATTCTTGCCGGCGTCGATGAGGTCCCAATCGGTGTCGGCTTCGGCGGGCGCCGGGCCCATGCCGATAAGGCCGTTCTCGCTGTGGAGGAACACCTCGCGATCGGTTGGGATGTAGTTGGCGATGAGCGTCGGCATGCCGATGCCCAGATTGACGAAGGCTCCATCGGGGATGTCGCGCGCGGCGCGGCGGGCAATGTCGTCACGGCTGAGAGACTTCATGGCGGGGCTCCGGTCAAATCATGGGGGCGCCGCGCTGGACCACGCGGTCGACGAAGACGCAAGGCGTCACGATCACCTCCGGCTCGATGCCCCCCGCCTCGACCACTTCGTCCGCCTCGACCACGACGAGATCGGACGCCATGGCCATGGCGGGCGAGAAATTGCGGCCAAGCTTGCGATAGGTGAGGTTGCCCAGCCGGTCAGCCCTCTGGGCGCGCAACAACGTCACGTCGCCGCGCAGCGGCTTCTCGAACACGTACTCCCTGCCGTCGATGACCCGCGTCTCCTTGCCTTTGGCGAGGTCGGTTCCAGCCGCCACCGGCGTGAAGAAGCCGCCGAGACCCGCCCCGGCGGCGCGAATGCGCTCCACAAACGTTCCCTGCGGCACGACCTCAAGCTCGACCTTGCCGGCAAAGTAGGCATCCGGGAAGGCCGTGCTGGTCGCCGAGCGCGGAAACGAGCAGATCACCTTGCGCACGCGGCCTTCGTTCAAGAGCAGGCTCAAGTCATCGGGGGTCGAGCCGGCGTTGTTGGCGGCAACGGTCAGATCCTTGACGCCCGCCTCGGCGAGTGCGCCGATCAGCCCGACCGGCACGCCCGAGCCCCCGAAGCCCCCTAGCAGAACGGTGGCGCCATCCTTGATCCCCGCGACAGCTTCGCGATAGGTGGCGACTCGACGATCCAGCATTCAGCCAACTCGTTCTTTCTCGCCGCTCACGCGGCGTCGCGGTTCGCGTCCATCAGGCCGCCGAGGCGCGCCAGTTCCGTCAGTTGGTGATCGGCATCGCCGAACATGATGTCGAGCATGGTCAGGTGCTTGAAGTAGTGGCCGACCTTGTACTCCATGGTCATGCCGACGCCGCCATGGAGCT
This sequence comes from uncultured Alphaproteobacteria bacterium, assembly GCA_963812775.1. Lineage (GTDB taxonomy): Bacteria > Pseudomonadota > Alphaproteobacteria > Rhizobiales > Beijerinckiaceae > CAWEWH01. Next base: position 38,911 of record CAWEWH010000005.1, on the reverse strand, counting down.
GGATCGACTTCTGGCCGATGAACTTGCCCGAACGGCCGATCTGAACCTTGGCGGCCAGCATGGCGCGGTGGCGTTCGGCGGCATCCTCTTCCTGCGCCATCATGGTGGCGTACATGGTCATGCTGCGTGCCTGCTCCAGGGACACCAGCATGTCGACGGCCTGGTGCTGCAGCGCCTGGAAGGAGCCGATGGGACGGCCGAACTGCTTGCGCGTCTTGAGATACTCGACGGTGAGCTCATGCGCCGCCTCCATGGCGCCCACCGCCTCGGCACAGAGGGCGGCGATGGCCTCGTCGACGACGCGTTCGATCACCGGATAAGCCGACGTGCCGTCTCCCAAGACGTTTGCGTCGTCGACCTGGACGGAGGCGAGCGAAATGTCGGCGGCGCGCAGGCCATTCTGCGTCGGGTAGCCGCGTCGCGACACGCCCGGCGCCTTGGCATCGACGATGAACAGCCCGATGCCATCCTTGTCGCGAGGGCCGCCGGCGGCGCGGGCGCTGACGATGAGTTGATCGGCGGAGTCGCCGTGCATGACCAGGCTCTTGTCGCCCTCGAGCACCCAGCTCTTGCCGTCGCGCCGGGCGCGCGTCTCGACGCTGGCGAGGTCGTAGCGCGACTGCCGCTCCGCATAGGCGAACGCCAAGGTGAGCTTGCCTTCGGCGATCTGCGGCACGAGCGTCTTGCGCTGCGCGTCGCTGCCGCCGTGGCGCAGGAGGCCACCGGCCAGCACGATCGTGGCGAAGTAGGGCTCCAGCGCCAGAGCCCGGCCCAGCGCCTCCATGACGATCATGGTCTCGACGGCGGTGCCGCCGAAGCCACCATCGGCCTCGGCGAAAGGCAGGCCCAGCGTGCCGAGCTCGGCATATTGGGCCCAGATATCGCGGCTCCAACCCTCCGGCGACTTGGCGTAGGCCTTGCGCTGCTCGAACTCGTAGCGATCCGCCACCAGGCGATCAACGCTGTCCTTCAGGAGACGTTGTTCGTCGGAGAAATCAAAGTCCATACTCAGAGTCCCAAGATCGCTTTGGCCAGAATATTGTGCTGGATCTCGTTTGAACCGCCGAAGATCGAGAGCTTGCGGTTGTTGAAGTAGGACGGGGCGGCGACGCTTGCATAGTCCGGCCCGATCGGCGGTTCGTTGGACATGTCATCGTCATCGCCGCTACGTCCGGTGTCAGGAAGCGTGTACGGGCCGACAACCTCGACGAGGAGCTCAGTGATGCCTTGCTGGATTTCCGAGCCCTTGATCTTGAGGATCGACGAATAGGGGTCGGGCTTGCCTTTCTCGCGCTTGCGGTCGGCGGCGACGACGCGCAGCTGCGTCATCTCGAGCGCCTTGAGTTCGACCTCGAGCGCCGCGAGCTTCTCGCGGAAGCGCGGATTGTCGATGATCTTGCCGTCACCGACGCGCTCGAGGGATGCAAGCTCCTTGAGTCGGCGGACGCGCTGCTTGGACACGCCGATGCGGGCAATGCCGGTGCGCTCGTTGCCGAGGAGATACTTGGCATAGTCCCAGCCCTTGTTCTCCTTGCCGACCAAGTTCTCGGCCGGCACCTTCACGTCGTCGAAAAACACCTCGTTGACCTCGTGCCCGCCGTCGACTGTCTGGATCGGACGCACCGTGATGCCAGGCGAATTCATCGGCACGAGGATGAAGGAGATCCCCTCCTGTTGCTTGGCGGCGGAGTCGGTGCGCACCAGGCAAAAGATCCAGTCGGCGTGCTGCGCGAGCGTCGTCCAGGTCTTTTGGCCGTTGATGACGTAGTGATCGCCAACACGCTTCGCCGATGTCTTCAGCGACGCGAGGTCGGAGCCGGCGCCCGGCTCCGAGAAGCCCTGACACCACCAGTCGTCGAGATTGGCGATGCGCGGCAGAAATTGCTTCTTCTGCTTCTCGTTGCCGAAGGCGATCAACACCGGTCCGAGCATCGAAGTGCCGAAGGCCAGCGTCTCGGGGGCCGGCGCCTGTTGTATCTCGTCCTTGAAGATGTAGAGCTGCGTCGACGTCCAGTCGGTGCCGCCCCATTCCTTCGCCCAATGGGGCACGGCCCAGCCCTTCTTGTTGAGGATGCGGGTCCACCGGACGAGATCGTCCTTGCCGACGCGCCCGCCGTCGATCATTTTCTGGCGGATATCGGCCGGCAGGTTCTTGTCGATGAATTCGCGCACTTCCTGGCGGAAGGCGTTTTCTTCTCGTGTAAAGCTCAGATCCATGATGGCCTCCGGCCGCTGGGCTGTCCGCGTTTGGATCTCGTCTCAAGCCGCCTTGCGCGCACCCGTCGAGTTGAAGCCGCGCCCTTCCTTGGCAAGCTCAACAATGAGAGGCGCCGGCTTGAGGCTCTCGTCGCCGACCTTGGCGGCGAGCTTCTCGAGGCGGTCGCGCACGTTGGCGAGGCCAAGCTGGTCGGCGTAGAACATCGGCCCGCCGCGCCACACCGGCCAGCCATAGCCATAGACCCAGATGACATCGATATCGCTCGCCCGCATGGCGATACCTTCCTTGAGGATGCGGGCCCCCTCGTTGAGCATCGGCAGCACCAGGCGGTCGAGGATCTCTTCGCGGGAAATCTCGCGGCGTGTGATGCCGGCCTGCTTGGAAGCTTCGATGACCAGCTTCTCGACTTCCGGGTCGTGCTTGGGAGCGCGCGAGCCCGCGTCGTAGCGGTAGTAACCGGCGCCGCTCTTCTGGCCGAGACGGCCAGCGCCCACGAGGGCGTCGACCAGCATGAAGCGCTGCTCCTTGCCGACATTACCCTTGGCCTTGCGGGCCTGGTAGCCGATGTCGAGGCCGGCCAGATCGCTCATGGCGAAGGGGCCCATGGGGAAGCCGAACTCCACCATCACCTCGTCGATCTGATGCGGCAGGGCGCCTTCCAGCACCATGCGCGTGGCCTGCTCGCCGCGCCGGCGCAGGATGCGATTGCCGACGAAGCCTTCGCAGATGCCGACCACGGCCGGCACCTTGCTGATCTTGCGGCCGATGTCGATCGCCGTCACCAGCGTCTCGTGCGAGGTCTTGGCGCCGCGCACGATCTCCAGAAGCCGCATGACGTTGGCGGGGCTGAAGAAGTGCATGCCGACCACGTCCTGCGGCCGCTTGGTAGCCGCGGCGATCTGGTCGACATCGAGGCCTGATGTATTGGTGGCCAGGATGGCGCCCGGCTTGGCGATCTTGTCGAGGCGGGCAAAGATATCTTTCTTGAGATCCATGTCCTCGAACACCGCCTCGATGACGATGTCGGCCTCGGCGACGCGATTGAAGTCGGTGGTGCCTTCGATCAATGCCATGCGCTTGTCGTGCTCGCCGGCCGCCATGCTGCCGCGCTCCTCGGCGATCTTGTAGTTCTGCGAAACGCGCCCGAGACCGCGCTTCAAGAAGTCGTCGCTGGTCTCGACGATGACGACCGGAATGCCGACATTGGCGAAGTTCATGGCGATGCCGCCGCCCATGGTGCCGCCCCCGATCATCACCGCCTTCTTGATCTGCTTCGGCTTCACGGTCGCCGGCACGTCGGGAATCTTCAGTGCTTCGCGCTCGGCGAAGAAGATATGCCGCTGGGCGCGCGATTCATCACTCGTGACGAGCTCGGTGAACAGCTTGCGCTCCAGCGCCAGGCCCTCGTCGAAGGGCTTCTCGACCGCCCCCTTGACGGCCGTGAGGCAGGCCTTGGCGGCGGTGGTCCGGGCGCGGCGCAGCAGCGCTCCGGCCGCATCGTCGAGCTGCTTGGGATTGGCGCGCGCGGCCTGAAGGCGCTCGTCGCGATCGCGCACCTTCTTCAGCGCCCCGCCCTTGGCGACGAGGTCGCGTGCCCAGGCGACGGCGGCGTCCGGGAACGGGCCAGCCATCACGGCATCAACGAGACCTTCGGTCTTGGCCTCGTCGGTGCCGATCGGGTCGCCCGTCACGATGACCTTCAAGGCCTTCTCCGGGCCGATGAGGCGCGGCAGGCGCTGCGTGCCGCCGGCCCCCGGAAGGAGGCCGAGCTTCACTTCCGGCAACCCGAAGCGGGTGTTCGGCCAGGCGACACGGTAATGGCACACCATCGCCAGCTCAAGGCCACCGCCGAGCGCCAGGCCGTGGATGGCGGCGACGACCGGCTTGGGGAAGTTCTCGAGATCCTGGAACAGATTGCCGGAGGTCGGCCGCGGCGGCTTGCCGAACTCAGTGATGTCGGCGCCGCCCGAGAAGGCGCGTTCCGTTCCGGTGAGCACGACAGCCTTGATCGAGGCGTCATCCTTGATCTTGCGAAGCGCTGCCAGCACGCCCTCGCGCAGATCGTAGCTCAGCGCGTTGACGGGCGCGTTCTGCATCTGGATGAGGGCGATGCCGTTGTCCTGCCGAAGATCGACACATGCGTTGATGTTGCCCATTGGTGTACTCCCTGAGTGGCGCGAGCGGCAGCAATCCTCGCCCGCGAGCCTGTCTAGTGACTATCGCGTGCAGGCGAGGCCAGCAAGCCGGCCAGTTTCGTCCGATCGTGTCAGGCTGGACTGAAGACCGGCACCTTGCGGCCTTCCGGCGTCCCTTGGAACCTGGCCTTGACGCGCTGGCCAACCTTCACCGTGTTGATATCGCAGTCGACGATGTTGGTCATCATCGTCGGGCCCTCGTCGAGGGTCACGTAGGCAATGACGTACGGATTTCCGTGGCGCATGACCGAGTAGGTGTAGATGCTGCCGGTCCCCTTGGCGGGGCGCCACTCGATGTCGGTGCCGGAGCAATGCGGGCAGATGGCGCGCGGGTACCAGTGGGTCTTGCCGCAGGCCTTGCAATACGGGAGGACAAAGCGGTCCTGAGCCGACGCATCCCAAAACGCCTTCACTTCCGGGTGGCTGGCGACGAACGGATCGGCTGCATCCTTGACGGGGGCGTTCATGGCCTACTCCCTCTCCATGATGACCGTGGCGCTGCCGTGACGCACGGCGAGCGAGCCGCCGGTTCCGTGCGCCAGCGCGATGTCGCAATTCTTGACCTGAACGGCCGCATGTGCCTCGCCGCGCAACTGGCGAACGGCCTCGATCACCTTGGTCATGCCGCCGCGGTTGGCGGGATGGTTGTTGCAGAGACCGCCGCCGTCGGTGTTGAACGGCAGCTTGCCGGTACCTGAGATCAGGTTGCCGTCCTGCACGAACTGGCCGCCCTTGCCTTTCTCGCAGAAGCCGAGATCCTCGAGGGTCATGAGGACCGTGATGGTGAAGCTGTCGTAGATCGAGGCGTATTTGATGTCCGAGGGCTTGACGCCGGCTTCCGCGAAGGCCCTGGGGCCGGAGTATCGGGCGCCGGAATAAGTAAGATCGACGGCCCCCGCCATCTGGCCCTTGATGGCCTCGCCGACACCGGTGATCTTCACCCGCGGGCGCTTCAGGCTCTTGGCGATCTCCGGCTTGGTGATCACCAGCGCCCCGCCGCCGTCGGTGATGACGCAGCAGTCGAGACGGTGAAGGGGATCGGCCACCATGGGCGAATTCACCACGTCCTCGACGGAGACGACCTTGCGCAGCAAGGCGTTGGGATTGTGCTGCGCATGATGGGAGGCGGCGACCTTGATCCAGGCAAGCTGCTCGGGCGTGGTGCCGAACTCGTGAATGTGGCGCGTGGCGCACATGGCGTACATGTTGGCGGTCACCGGCCTGTACGGCACTTCCCACGGCGTGTCGGCCTGGTTCGGATTGCCGACGCGCGGCGCCGTTCCGGTCGCCATGCCTTCGCTGCGCGGCCGTCCGGCCAACGTGATCAAGGCAACGTTGCACTTGCCGGTAGCGACAGCCTGTGCGGCGTGCCCGACATGGACGTTGTAGGACGAGCCGCCGGTGTCGGTGGAATCGATATGCGTGACCTTGAGGTTCAGGTAGTCGACCACCGACATGGGGCCGAGACCGGGCGCGTCGCCGGCGCAGAAATAAGCGTCGACATCGTCTTTGCTGAGGCCGGCGTCCTTGAGCGCGCCCAAGGCGCATTCGGCGTGGAGCTGCGTGACCGACTTTTCGGGTGCATGGCGCGTCGGATGCTCATAGGCACCCGCAATGTAAGCCTTGCCCTTGATGCTCATTCTTGTTGTCACCTCCCGCAACGACAGCGATCACGATGCAGGCATTTGTTCTGCCGCACGCCGGCTTTGTCAATGTCGCGGCACATGGGGATGGCGACACGTGGGGTCACCATGCGGAACCGGCGCGGCTTGGCGCTGACACGATGAAAATCGCTCATGCAGCGGCTCCACTTCTAATGCGAGCGCACGCCGATTGGGATCGAACGGCCTTCGGAAGGCGCCGGATGACTTTTCGCCGTATGAATTCTATGACACGCACAAGACCTCGGCCAATTCCTCCAGCCGCTCGGGCCTCACATGAAAGCGCGCGTCATCGTCACGTTGAAGTCCGGCGTTCTTGATCCGCAGGGCAAGGCCATCGAAGGGGCGCTGCATTCCCTCGGCGTCGAAGGGGTGTCGAGCGTGCGGCAGGGGAAGGTTTTCGACGTGGAGCTGGCCACCACCGACCGAGCCGGGGCCGAGGCGGCGCTGAACCATGCATGCGAACGGCTCCTCGCCAACACCGTCATCGAGAACTATCGCGTGGAGCTCGGCGCGTGACCCCGCTAGGCCTCGGAGAGAACCGGCATGCTTGATCCGGACGCCCAGGCGGTCATCGATCTGATCAAGGCGACGGGCCGTCCGCCGATCCACACGATGACGCCCGAGGAGGCCCGCCAGGCCTATCGGCGCGCCGGCGACGTGCTCGGCCCGGAGCCGCAGGCGGTGGCGGACGTGCGCGATCTCAAGGCCGGCGGTCCGGCCGGTGACATCCCGCTCAGGCTCTATCGCGGGGCGGGCACGGCAGCCGGACAGGCGCTGCCGTGCTTGATCTTCTTCCACGGCGGCGGCTGGGTGATCGGCGACCTCGACACCCACGACCGCCTCTGCCGCCAGATCGCCAATACGGCCGCATGTGCCGTCGTGGCCGTCGACTACCGCATGGGGCCGGAGCATAGATTTCCCGCCGCTGTCGACGATTGCGCGGCCGCGACGCAATGGATCGCCGACCATGCCGCGGAACTCGCCATCGACCGCGGCAAGCTCGCGGTTGGTGGCGACAGCGCCGGTGGCTGTCTCGCGGCCGTCATGGGGCATCTGGCGCGGGACGGCAAATTGCCGCCACTCGCGTTCCAGCTACTGATCTATCCGACCACCGATCTCAACGCCACCTACAGCGCCGAAGTGCTGGCGAAGGTCAGGAATCTGCCGTTCAATGAGGTGACGATCGCGTGGTTCCTCGACAAGTATGCCGACCCCGGAAAGCAGCGGAGCGATTGGCGTGCCTCGCCGCTGCGCGCCGCCAACTTCAAGGGATTGGCGCCGGCCTTCATCGTGACGGCGGGCTACGACCCGCTCTGCGCGGAGGGCGAAGCCTATGCGCAGAAGATCGTTGATGCCGGCGGGCGCGTGACGCGTCTGCATCTCAGCGATCAGGTGCACGGCTTCATTACGCAAGGTAGAATCGTGCAAATCGCCGTCGCGGCCACCGACATGGCGGCGCTGGCGCTGAAGCGGGCCTTCGCATGAAATCCGCCGTTATCGTCTTCCCGGGCTCCAACCGCGACGGCGACGTGGCGCGGGCGCTCACTCGCGTCGCCGGTCACAAGCCCGCCATCGTCTGGCACGCCGATCGGCAGCTTCCGGCCGGAACCGACCTCGTCGTGCTGCCGGGCGGCTTCAGCTACGGCGACTATCTGCGTTGCGGGGCCATTGCCGGGCGCGCCGCCATCATGGACGCGGTGCGGCGGCATGCGGCCAAGGGTGGCCTGGTGCTCGGCATTTGCAACGGCTTCCAGATCCTGTGCGAGGCGGGGCTCCTGCCCGGCGTCCTGATGCGCAATGCGCAACTGCGTTTCGTCTGCCGTCGCCAGAATCTCAGGGTCGAGCGCACCGACACGCCTTACACCAACCGCTATCGCAAGGCGCAGGCCATCGACGTGTGCGTCGCGCACGGCGAAGGCAGCTATGCGGCCGACACAGCGACCATCGAGCGCCTCGAGGGGGAAGGTCTCGTCGCCTTCCGCTACTGCGATGCCGACGGCCGGCTGACGGCGGAATCGAACTGCAATGGTTCCATCAACGCCATCGCGGGCATTCTCTCGCCGCACTTGAATGTGCTTGGCCTCATGCCGCATCCGGAGAATCTCATTGACGGCCTGGTGGGTGGCACGGACGGCCGGGGCTTCTTCGAGAGCCTCAAGGCGTCGCTCGACACGGCTGCGTGATCGAGCCGCTTGGGCGTTCCTGACCGCGATGCTACCGTGGCGCCGCGCGAGAACGTCGCGTGGGGCAATGGGGAACGTCATGCCACTTGAACTGAAGCTGCTCGCCTGGTCGACGGCGCTGGCCTTCGTGCAGATGGTCGTCGCCGCTTCGGCCGCCACGCTGCAAGTCGGCTTGCCGATGCTCGCCGGCAACCGCGACAACCTTCCGAAGATTCGCGGGCTGGGCGGGACGGGCGCAACGCGCCCACTTCAACATGCTCGAGAGCCTGTTGCTGTTCGCCGCCCTGGTGTTGATCGCCCAGGTCACCAATCGGCTCAACCCCACGACCGCACTGGGAGCCCAGCTCTTCTTCTGGGCACGCCTCGTCTATGCGGGCGTCTATATCGCGGGCATCCCGTGGCTGCGGACCGCCGTGTGGGCCGTGTCGGTCGTCGGCCTCGTGCTGATCTTCTTCCAATTGCCGGTCTTCTGAGCCTTCAGGCCGCCAGCCGAGTCCGCGCCGGGAGCGAATCCAACTGGTGGATGTCGTTCCCGGCGGCGGAGCGGGACGGCGCGAAGCTCACTGCGTCAGCCGGATCGCGGCGATCTCGTTGCCGATGGCCTCGAACACCGGGTTCAGCTGCGAGGCGCTCTGCACGTCGTAGTACATGGACGTCTTGGTGGCGCAGTTGCGCAACAGATCTGCGTTGCCGTTGATCACCCTGACTGAATAGACGCGAATCTTCTTGTCCTTGACGTTGCTGCACGCGAGCTCCGTGCGATCGTCGATGAGCGCCGAGTTGGTGGTGAAACGGTTCTGCGTATTGTCGCCGTCGGTGAGCAGGATGATGATCTTGGTCAGATTTTCCGTCTCGAACGGCTGGGCTTGCGACAGCGGCTCTCCGGGCGTGAGCTGGGTCAAGGCCCAGGCGAGGCCGATGGTGACATTGGTGTTGCCGGCGGCTTGCATCGCGTTCACCGTGGTGTGCAGCGTGTCCCAATTGTTGGTGAGCGGCAGGATCGACTGCAGCGAGGTCTGGTCGCACTTGACGGCCGGATAGAGGGTGTTGGTGTTGCCGGCAATGGGGGATGACGCATCGGCGTCCTGGTTCTGGCTGCGGTCGATGACGCAACCCGTCCAATGCGCCTTGTCGGTGATCAGCGACGCGTTGACGCCCGTCGTCGGATAGTAGAGCCAGGTCGCATCCTTCGAGGCCGTGCCCACTTTCACCTGCGTGTTGAAGGGGACGATCGACACCTTGAAGCTGTCCTGCTCGGGCGCGTAGCGCTGCAGGATGTCCAGCAGGTTGTTGGCCGACTGTTTCAGGGCCGTCATCTTGCCGGAACTGCCCATCGAGCCGGTATTGTCGAGGGCCAGCGCCAGCTCGATCTTGTTGACGCCCCACACCGTCTGGCCGGTGGCGCCGATATCGAGATGATCGACAGACACCACGCCGAGGGTCGCGGTCTTCACCGCGCCCTTGGCGGTCACGGTCACGATTTTCCCCTGCCGGACAACCGTGAGGGTGCTGATCGTGATGTCGCTGGCGGTTTGGAAATTGGCGTCGAAGAAGCGCCGTCCGTGCGTCTGGATTTCGTCGTTGTTCATGATCGCGCCGTCGCGCGCCACGCCGAGGGCCGCAGAATCGACCGCCGCCTGCAGTTCGGCGCGTACCGCCGTCGCGCGTGAATAGTCGATGACCGCGCCGCCGGCGAGCATCGTCGGCAGCATGGCAAAACTGAACATGATGGCTGCATTGCCGCCCTGGTGACGACGGAAAGACGAGAAGATACGCATGAGGCTCTCCTTGCACATGGCGCCGGAAAGCTAACGGTGCGAAACCCATCGGTGGTTTCCGCTGACCTTAAGAATGGCTGTAAAAAACTCCTCCATAGTTTAAATCTATCAACGACCATTAATCCTAACCCAGCGCTTTCTTGCGCTAAAGCTTCCGCAACTTGCACGAATGAAAGACGCGGCCCCGACCGCTGCTCGGAACAATCGGCGGGATTGCGCTGCCAGCCTTCGGCCATCACGGCTCGCGAAGAGCGCGAGGCACGGGCGCCGCCGGAATTGCTCCGGCTGAGCTACGCAAGACCCTGCAAAAAGTGGGTGTGCGGCGCCGCCGGGCCTGCGGTGAGCTGGCGGCGGCGAGGCGAGCCGTGTTGCCCGCCGCCAAGACTTTCCGGGAGGGGCGGACCGATCGCTAAAAGTCGTCTCCAACTGTCGCGAATAAAGCTCGCCCGGATAAATCTTCTGGAGCCGCTGAAGGTTCGTAAACCATCGGCGCGACTGTCTCCTTCGCTACTGCGTCAGGCGGATCGACGAGATTTCGTCGGCGATGGCCCGGAAGGCCGGCTCGAGCTCGGAAGCGTTCTGCACCTCATAGTACATCGAAGGTGAAGAGGCGCAGTTGCGCAAGAGGCTGGCATTGCCGGCGATGACGCGGATCGAGTACACGCGCACACCCTTTTGTTTGGCTTCCGTGCAGGCCTGCTGGGTGCGGGGATCGATGGCGTTGCCGTTGTTGGTGAAACGGTTTTGCGTGTTGTCGCCGTCGGTCAGCACGATCATGATCTTGGTGAGGCCCTGCTTGCCGAACGATTGCGCCGCCGACAGCGGAGCTCCCGGCGTCAAGCTGGCGAGCCCCCAGGCGACCCCGATGGTGACGTTTGTGTTGCCCGATGCCTGCATCGCGTTGACGGCGGTGCGCAGCGAAGCGAAGTCCTTGGTCAGCGGCTTCAGCTGCGCCAGGTTGGCCTGGGCACATTTGACAGCCGGGTAGAGCGTCCGCGGATCAGTGAGGCTGCGGGTCGACGCGTCGGTGTCGAACGGCTTATCGCGGTCGATGACGCAGCCGGCCCAGCCGGCTTGATCGACAAGCTGGCCGGGGTCGATGCCCAGCAGGTTGAAGCCGAGCCAGTCCGCCGCCTTGGCGGCAGCTCCGACGTTGACCTGCGTGGTAAAGGGGACGACCGACACCTTGTAGGTGTCGGGGTCCGGCGCGCTCTTCTCGAGAACGTCGAGGAGCTTGTTGACCGCCTGCTTGAGGGCGGGGAGCTTGCCGGATTGCGCCATGGAGCCAGTGTTGTCGAGCACGAGGGCGAGCTCGATGTTGCTGGTGCCCCATCCGACCTGCGCGTCCGCCGCGACATCGATGACCTTGAGGCCGAAGAGCTGCAGGATGGATGTGTCGACGCCGCCCCTGGCTGATACCCTGATGCGCTTGTCGGAACGGGTGATGCTCACGTCGTTGATGTTGATGTCTCGCCCCTTGAAATTCGCGTCGAAGAACTGACGGCCGAATTGCGAGAGGGACGCATCATCCATCTTCGCGCCCTCGCGTGCCGCGGCGAGCGCCGCCGAGTCGACCGCAAGCTGCAGCCCGGCGCGACCGTTGGCGGCCCGCGTGTAGTCGACGGCTGCGCCGACCGCGATGCAAATCGGCAGCAAGGCCAGTCCGAAGATGACCGCCGTTGCGCCACCGGTGTTGCGCCAGAAGCGCTGTGCTGGACGCTGAAGCATGAAAACCCCCGTAGTTGTTGGGAGCGTCCTACAGGCTTACGGGGTCCATTAAAAAGCGAAGCAATTTGTTGGTTTAACGAGACGTGATCTGAATCGACTGAGTGGCGTTAACGCGCGTTAACCGGCGCAGGCGCGCAGCCGACTGCCGTCACATGGTGGGCGCAGCCGCGGGCGATCAGGCCACGCCTTCAAACGGCATTATCGCGTTGATCCATCGCCCAAAGTCGCGGTGGCGCGGTCTCGGTCGTCACGGTGGCGACTGGTTAGCGAAACGTGAACGTCGCGCCAGCGACGCCGTTAATTTCGTCGTTAACCGTTACTTAAGCCGTGCTGCCCCGCCGGACGGACGCCCACGATTCCGCACCCCCATCGGCGCTCGTCATCTTAAGGTTTGACCGGCGCTACTGCGTCAGACGGATGCTGAGCACGTCGTTCAAGATGTTCGAGAAGGCGGCCGTGATGGCGGCCGCGTCCTTGACTTCCTGGAACGTGCCACCGTTGCCGGCGCATTCGCGCAACAGGCCCGCATTGCCCTTGCCCACCAAAATGGTGAAGAGCTTGATGCCGGCATCCTTGGCCGCCTGGCAGGCGAGCCGGGTGCGTGCGTCGATCTCGCCGCTGCGATTGCTGTGGCGGCTCTGCGTGTTGTCGCCGTCGGTCAGCACGACCATGTACTTGTCGACGTTGGGCGTCTTGTAGGCGACCGCTTCGGACAGCGGGCTGCCACTCGACAGCGTCTTGAGACCCCACGTGGTGCCGATCGTGATGTTGGTCATGCCGGTCGGCGACATGGCGCCGACCGTGCGGCGCAGGGCCGCGAAATCGGAGGTGAGCGGCTGCAGCTGGGCGAGGTTGCCGTTGCAAGGCATCGCCGGAAACAGGGTGTCCTTGAGGGCGAGACGCGGCGTCTCGTCGTTCACGTCGTAGTTGCCGGTCATCGAGCGGTCGCCGACGCAGCCGCTCCACGCCGCCTTGGCGATGCCGAAGTCGAACGCCACGTCGAGGCTGCCGAGCATGTTGCCGACATTCACCTGCGTGTCGAACGGAACGATGGCGATCTTGATGGCGTCCCTGTCGGGCGCGGCCTTCTCGGCCTCATCGAGCAGGTTGCGGGCGGCCTTCTTCAACTCGTCGATCTTCAAGCCGCCGCCGAGCGGATCGCGCATCGAGCCGGTATTGTCCAACACAAGCGCCAGCTCGATCTTGCGGCTGCCCCAGTTCACGACCGCTTCTGTCGAGACCGGAATGGACTTGATGCCCACTACCTGCATGAAGGCGGTCGGCACGGTGCCTGATGCGGCGATACGCACCGTCTTGCTGTCGCGCTTGACGCTGACCGGGGCAAGGGCGGCGTCGCTGTTGCGGAAGTTGGCCGCGAAGAACTGGCGTCCCCGCCTTTCGGCCGCGGTGTCGTTGAGCGAGGCGGAGTCGCGTGCCACGGCGACAGCCGCCGAATTGACGGCACGCTGCATGGAAGCGCGGATGCTGGCGGCGTACGAATAGTCGATCGCCGCTCCAAGGGCGACGACCAGCGGCAACACGGCCAACCCGAAAATGATGGCGGTTGCGCCCCTCTCGTTGTTCCGGAATTCCGTCAACATCGTCATGGCGATCCGTTTCGATCCAGTTCCTGCCCCGATGGGGTGGTAGGAGCGAACGGCGTGCCAGCCGCGACGTGGTGAAAATGTGCCGAAACGGAACGTGCGGCCCGCCGCGGGAAGCCAGAACCGTGTTCATCCGTCGCGATTGCGTCGGGGCAGCGCAGACGCTATGGCCGGGGACCTTTAATCCCAAAGCCCGCGATGCACGCCAACGAGCCGAAGATAACGCCTGAACTCGTGGCCGAGCACGGCCTTAAGCCGGACGAATACGCGCGTTTCGTCAAGCTGATCGGACGCGAGCCGACCTTCACCGAGCTCGGCATCGTCTCGGCGATGTGGAATGAACACTGTTCATACAAGTCGTCGCGGCTTCATTTGCGTGGCCTCCCCACCAAGGCCCCCTGGGTCATTCAAGGGCCGGGCGAGAACGCCGGGGTCATCGACATCGGCGACGGGCAGGCGGTGGTGTTCAAGATGGAGAGCCACAACCACCCCTCGTATATCGAGCCGTACCAAGGGGCGGCGACCGGCGTCGGCGGCATCCTGCGCGACGTGTTCACGATGGGGGCGCGGCCGATCGCGGCGTTGAACGCACTGCGCTTCGGTGCCCCCGATCACCCCAAGACGCGCCATCTCGTGGCCGGGGTCGTGGCCGGCATCGGCGGCTATGGCAATTCGTTCGGGGTGCCGACGGTCGGCGGCTCGGTTGGCTTCCACACCCGCTACGACGGCAACATCCTGGTCAACGCCATGGCGGTCGGGCTGGCGCGGGCCGACGAGATTTTCTACGCCAAGGCGACCGGCGTCGGAAATCCGATCGTCTATCTCGGCTCCAAGACCGGCCGCGACGGTATCCATGGCGCCACCATGGCGTCGGCGGAATTCGATCAGAACTCGGAAGAGAAGCGCCCCACCGTTCAGGTCGGCGACCCCTTCGCCGAGAAGCTTCTCTTGGAGGCCTGCCTCGAATTGATGGCATCGGGCGCGGTGATCGCCATCCAGGACATGGGCGCGGCCGGCCTCACGTGCTCGGCGGTGGAGATGGGCGCCAAGGGCAATCTCGGGGTCGAGCTCGATCTCGACCGGGTGCCGTGCCGCGAGGACGGCATGAGCGCCTACGAGATGATGCTGTCGGAGAGTCAGGAACGTATGCTCATGGTGCTGAAGCCGGGGCTGCGCGACAAGGCCGAGGCCATCTTCCGCAAATGGGGGCTCGATTTCGCGGTCATCGGCAAGACGACCGACACGCTGCGCTTCGTCGTCAAGCACGGCGGCCAGACGATGGCCGATCTGCCCATCAAGGAACTCGGCGACGAGGCGCCGCTCTACGATCGCCCGCACATCGCCAACACGTTCCAGCCGATCATTGCGCCGCACGACGTCAATGCGCCGATCGGCAACGGTGAGTCGCTCCTGAAGCTCGTCGGCTCTCCCGACCTCTGCTCCAAGCGTTGGGTGTGGGAGCAATATGATCACATCATCCTCGGCAACACGGTGCAGATGCCGGGGGGCGACGCGGCTATCGTGCGCATCGATGACGGCCCCAGGGGGCTCGCGCTCACCACCGACGTGACACCGCGCTATTGCGAGGCCGATCCCGTCGAGGGCGGCAAGCAGGCGGTGGCGGAAGCGTGGCGCAACATCACGGCTGTCGGCGGCCGGCCGCTGGCGCTCACCGACAACCTGAATTTCGGCAACCCGGAGAAGCCGGATGTGATGGGCCAGCTCGTCGGCGCCATCCGCGGCATCGGCGAGGCGTGCCGGGCGCTCGACTTCCCGGTCGTGTCGGGAAATGTCTCGCTCTACAACGAGACGCAGGGCCGCTCGATCCTGCCCACCCCGACCATTGGCGGCGTCGGCGTCCTCGACGACGTGGCCGTCCACGCAACGCTCGCCTTCAAGCGCGCCGGCGAGATCGTCTTCCTCGTCGGCGACACCGGGGGCTGGCTCGGCCAGTCCATCTATCTGCGCGACATTTGCGGCCGCGAGGAGGGAGCGCCACCGCCGGTCGACCTCGCGGCAGAGCGGCGCAACGGCGATTTCGTGCGCGGTCTCATCACCGGCCGGCGAGTGAGCGCTGTTCACGATTGCTCCGACGGCGGGCTCCTCGTTGCCTTGGCCGAAATGGCCGTCGCGGGAGGCGTTGGGGCGAACCTCGAGGCGCTGCCGGCCGACATCCCGGCCCACGCCTTCCTGTTCGGCGAGGACCAGGGTCGCTACGTGGTAACCGCCGCGGCGCAGGCCTTCGCGGCGATAGCCGCGGACGCCAAGGCGGCCGGCGTGCCGCTCAGGCGTCTGGGGGCAACGGCGGGAGCCGCGTTGACCCTGCCGGGTGAGGCGCCCATATCGTTAAGTGACTTGAAAGCACGGCACGAATCTTGGTTGCCGGATTTCATGGCCGCAAGGCCAGGCGCGCGGACAAACTAAGGAACTGCGGCATGGCGATGGATGCGCATGAGATCGAAAGCCTCATCAAGGCCGCGCTGCCTGACGCGACGGTCGACATCCGCGATCTCGCCGGCGACGGCGATCATTATGCGGCAACCGTGATTTCCCCGTCTTTCAAGGGAAAAAGCCGTGTCCAGCAGCACCAGATGGTGTATGCAGCGCTGAAAGGGCGCATGGGCGGGGCATTGCATGCCCTTGCACTGACGACAGCGGCACCCGACAATTGATGTCAGACACTGCCGATGGCAGACCCCGGCGCAGCGCGCATACGAGGACGCAATGACCGACGCTCACACCCAGATTGACAACGAAGTGAAGTCGAACGACGTGGTGCTCTTCATGAAGGGCACGCCGCAGTTCCCGATGTGCGGCTTTTCCGGCCAGGTGGTGCAAATCCTCAACCACCTCGGCGTCCCCTACAAGGGCGTCAACGTGCTCGAGGACGACGCCGTTCGCCAGGGCATCAAGGAATATTCCAACTGGCCGACCATCCCGCAGCTCTACGTCAAGGGCGAGTTCGTCGGCGGCTGCGACATTATCCGCGAGATGTTCCAGGCCGGTGAGCTGCAGAGCCATCTGGCGAGCAAGGGCGTCGCCGCAAAGCAAAGCGCCTGAATCAGTGTCAGCGGTTGGAAAATCGGCCTGACGCCCAGCGGCCGATCATTGGCTGCCGAGCGCGGCGCGGATAAGCGCCGTCGCGTCGGATGATGCCCATTCGGCCGGACCGTCGAGATGCGCCAGCAGACAGCCGCTCTTGTCGATCAGGAGGGTGGTGGGCAGGCCGGTGGCGCGGCCAATGGACCTCAGCGTCTGGAACACCTTGCCGTCCGGATCCGCCAGGTAGGCGAGGCGCGTGATGTTGTTGGCCTTGAGCCATTCCTTCGGCTTCTCGGCGTCCCGCGTGTCCATGTTGATGGCCACGACGGTGAAATTGGGGCCCCCCAGCTCGGCCTCGAGCCGGTCGAGGGCAGGCATCTCCTTTCGGCATGGCACGCACCAGGTCGCCCACAGATTGAGAAGCACGGTCCGGCCGCGATAGTCGGCGAGCGAGACGGGCTCCCCATCGGGGCCCTTGAACGACAGGGCCGGCAACTCGCGCGGGCTCGCCGGGACCACGAGGGCCGCGACCTCGCCTTGGGCCAACGGCTTCAGGCGGGCGGCGAGCGCCTCGGAAGCCCGGCACTGCGCCGTCGGGCCGGTCGGGGCATTGCCGCGCCAAGCGCCGCCATATAGGGCTGCTGCGCCGACGAGACCCGCCAAGCCCACGGCGAGACCGGCCAGCAGCGCCGGGCGAGCCAGGAGCGGAACGCGATCGGTCATGGCGGGATGGCACCTCGATGTGAAGAAAGCCGCGCGATGAGCAACAAGATGTGGGGAGGGCGCTTCACGGCCAGCCCCGACGCCGTCATGGAAGAAATCAACGCCTCCATCGATTTCGACAAGAGGCTGGCGCCGCATGACGTGCGCGGCTCGTTGGCGCACGTGGCGATGCTGGCCAAGGCCGGGATCGTGTCGCGCAAGGACGCGGCCGCCATCCGCAAAGGCCTCATGGCGATCGCCGACGAAATCGCGGCGGGCCGCTTCACGTTTTCGCGGGCGCTGGAAGACATCCACATGAATGTCGAGGCGCGCCTTGCGGAAATCGCCGGGCCGGCGGCCGGGCGGCTACATACCGCCCGCTCGCGCAACGACCAGGTAGCCACCGACATGAAGCTGTGGGTGCGCGACACGATCGATGCGCTCGACCTGCAGCTTGCCTCCCTGCAGCGAGCCCTTACCGAGAAGGCGCTCGCCTTCGCGGACGCCGTGATGCCGGGCTTCACGCACCTGCAGTCGGCGCAGCCCGTAACGTTCGGCCATCATCTGCTCGCCTATGTGGAGATGTTCGGCCGCGACCGCGGCCGCTTCACCGACGCACGCCGCCGCCTCAACGAGTGTCCGCTCGGCGCGGCGGCGTTGGCCGGCACGTCGTTTCCCATCGATCGTTCCGCAACGGCCGCCGAGCTCGGCTTCGACCGCCCGGCCGCCAACTCGCTCGACGCCGTCGCCGACCGTGACTTCGTGGTCGAGACACTGGCGGCGGCGGCCATCGCGGCCATGCATCTGTCGCGGTTTGCCGAGGAGATCGTGCTGTGGGCAACGCCGCAATTCGGCTTCGTGCGCCTGTCCGACCGCTTCTCCACCGGTTCCTCGATCATGCCGCAGAAACGTAACCCGGACGCCGCCGAGCTGGTGCGCGGCAAGACGGGGCGCATTTTTGGGGCGCTCGCGGCGATGCTGGTGGTGATGAAGGGCCTGCCGCTCACCTATTCCAAGGACATGCAGGAGGACAAAGAAGGCACGTTCGACGCGCTGCACTCCCTGTCGCTATGCCTTGCGGCGATGATTGGCATTGTCGGCGACATGGCGCCGGATCGCGCCGCGATGAAGCGTGCCGCCGGCGCCGGCCATGCAACGGCGACCGATCTCGCCGATTGGCTGGTGCAGAATCTCGACCTGCCGTTCCGCGAGGCGCATCACATCACCGGCCGCATCGTGGCGTTGGCGGCCGACAAGGGCGTGGCGCTGGAGCGGCTGCCGCTTGAGACGCTGCAAGGCATCGAGCCGCGGGTGACGGCGGGCGTCTCTGCGGTGCTCAGCGTCGAGCGCTCGGTGAGGAGCCGCACGAGCTTTGGCGGCACCGCCCCGGCCAATGTCCGACGCGAGGCGCGGCGATGGCTGAAGCGCCTTGCGGATCGCGGCAGCCGGCGGAGGGGTTGAATTGGCCGTCCTCGGCCTCGATCATGTGCAAATCGCCATGCCGGCGGGACGGGAGGCGGAGGCGCGGGCCTTCTATGCCGGGTGCCTCGGCATCCCGGAGGTCGCCAAGCCCGCCAATCTCGCCGGCCGTGGCGGCTGCTGGTTCGCCTGCGACGGTGTGATGATTCATCTCGGGGTGGAGGCGGAATTCAGGCCCGCCCGCAAGGCGCATCCGGCCTTGCTGGTCGACGACCTCGCCGCCCTCCTCGGCACGCTCGAGCGGGCCGGCCGTCCGGTGCGCTTCGACGAGCCGCTCGAAGGTTATGAGCGGGCGTTTACCGAGGATCCGTTCGGCAATCGCATCGAGCTGATGCAGCGGTGCGTCACTCCATCGTAAAGCTTTTTCTGCCAGCCTCTTATCCAGGCCGGCGGGCTCGCGTCCCGCCTTGATTTCGCTATAGTGCCGGCCCTTCTGGAGGTCGAATGTCGTCTACTCGCCTTGCCGCTTTGGCCCGCCTTGCCCTGATTGCCGGGGGCCTCTCGCTCGTGCTCAGCGGATGCGGCCGGCGCGGAGCGCTGGACGCGCCGCCGACCGCCTCGGTCGCGCAAAATGGCCAGCCGGCCGCGCCGCAGGCCGAGCCCGATGACGTGGAGGACGGGGCCGCCGTGGTGCCGACACCGCAGGCGCCGAAACGGTCGCGCGCCTACAACATTCCCAAGCGCCCCTTCGTGCTCGACCCGTTACTCTGAATCCATCGTCGCCGGTTCTGCCATGCACCATTTCGCCTATAGGGGCGGTGTCCTTCATGCCGAGGACGTGGATCTGCGCGCCATCGCGGGCGAGGTCGGCACACCGCTCTATTGCTATGCGACCGCGACGCTGGAGCGGCACTACCGCGTCTTCAAGGAGGCGTTCGGCAAGGCCGACGTGCTGGTCTGCTATTCTGCCAAGGCGAACTCGAATCAGGCAGTTATCAAGACGCTGGCGCGTCTCGGGGCGGGCGTGGACATCGTCTCGGCCGGGGAATTGAAGCGCGCCCTTGCGGCGGGCGTCCCAGGAGAGCGCATCGTTTTCTCCGGGGTCGGCAAGACGAGGGACGACTTGGCCGCGGGCCTCAAGGCCAACGTGCTGTCGTTCAACGTCGAGTCCGAGGATGAGCTCAAGGCGCTGTCGGAGATCGCGGCCGCCATGGGGCGCACGGCCGCCGTGTCGGTGCGGGTCAATCCCGACGTGGACGCGCTCACCCATGCCAAGATTTCGACGGGGCGATTCGACAACAAGTTTGGCATCCCGATCTCCTGGGCGCGGGACGTCTATGCCCGGGCGGCGCGCCTCCCCGGCATCAGCATCGCCGGCGTCGACATGCATATCGGCAGCCAGATCGTCGACCTGAAGCCGGTAGATGATGCGGCGCGGCTCATCGCCGACCTGGCGCGCACGCTGATGGCGGACGGGCACCGGCTGCGGCACATCGATTTCGGCGGCGGCCTCGGCATTCCCTATCGGGCCGACAACGACCCGCCGCCGGATCCAGCCGCCTATGCGGGCGCCATCCTGAAGCATGCGGGCGATCTCGGCCTGAAGCTGTTGTTGGAGCCGGGCCGCCTCATCGCCGGCAATGCCGGAATCCTGTTGACGCGCGTCATCTACGTGAAGAAGGGCGAGGGCAAGACCTTCATCGTCGTGGACGCAGCCATGAACGATCTCATCCGGCCCACGCTCTATGAGGCCCATCATGACATCCTGCCGGTCATCGAAGCGCGCCCCGACCAGGCGCGCATGGTGGCCGACGTGGTCGGTCCGGTTTGCGAAACGGGCGACTATCTGGCGCTCGGCCGCGATCTGCCAGCGCCGGCGGCTGGCGATCTCCTGGCCTTCATGACGGCCGGGGCCTACGGCGCCGTCCAGGCGGGCACCTACAACACCCGGGCCCTGGTGCCCGAGGTGCTGGTGCGCGGCGGACGATTCGCGGTTGTCAGGCCGCGCCTCGACGTGGACGCAATCATAGCGCTCGATCGCCTGCCGGATTGGCTCGAAAAGTGATCGTTGTTGATTGAAAAACACTTGGACTGAGGCGAGAAGCCGCCATATCGCCTCTAGTCTTGCGGCTACCGCATGGTACCCTCAGGCACGGGGGTAATCAGGCGTCGGCCAGTTCGGCGACCCGGAGACCGGCATGAATGAAGCGCCGCGCATCGCGGCCCCAGACGGCGGCGTTCCCGGCCAGGGCAAGAGCCGGCTGAGTCGCTTCGAGCGGCTGATTGAGCGTGCCCGGCTCGCCCTCCTGTGGGAACGCCTGTGGCCGGGGCTGTGGCCGCCGTTCGGCGTCGTCGCGCTGTTCCTTGCCGTCTCGTGGATGGGACTGTGGCTGGTGCTGCCGCCGATGGGGCGCATCGTCGGCTGCGGCCTCGCGCTGGCCGGCTTCCTGGCCTCGCTCATTCCGCTTATCCGCCTCACCCTGCCATCCCGCCGCCACGCCCTGGCACGGCTCGACCGCGACGCGGCAGTCAGTCATCGGCCGGCCACGGCCTTTGACGACGCGCTGGCGCTCGGCCAGCAGGACCCGGCCACGCGCGCGCTTTGGGAAGCGCATCGCCGCCGCGCCGAGGAGGGGTTGGCAAGGCTGAAGGTGCGCGCGCCGCGGCCGAACATGAGCAGCCGCGACCGCTTCGCGCTGCGCGCCGCCGCGATCGTTGCGCTGGTCACCGGTGCATTCGTGGCCGGGCAGGATTTCGACTCACGCCTCAGCGCGGCATTTGACTGGAAGGGCGCGCGGGGACTTGGCCCGGAATTCCGCATCGACGGCTGGGTCGATCCGCCGCTCTATACGCGCCTGCCGCCCATCATCCTCGACTTCAGGTCGACCGCGCAGGCCCACAAGATACGCGTGCCGGTGAAGAGCACGATGGTGATCCGCGCTGCCGGCAAGACGTCGCTCGAGATCGCCGTCGATCAAGGTCTTGAGGCGCTGCCGGCAACGGCGCAGAGCAAGCCGGACCTGAAGGAAAGCCGCTTCACGGTCGCCGGCAACGCCAAGCTGCGCGTGCTGGCGGACGGCGCCACCGTGTCGTCGTTTGTCGTGGAGGCCATTCCCGACCGTCCGCCGGAGATCAAGCTTTCCGGTCCGCCGCAATCGAACGGCCGCGGCTCGCTCACCATCGGTTACACGGCCAGCGACGACTATGGCGTCGCATCGGCGGAGGGCGTGTTCGAGCGGGACGGCGCGGGGGCAGTGAAGCCGCTGGTGCCGGCGCCGCGCGCCCCGCTGTCGCTGCCGAACGGCACTGCCAACGAGGAGACGAAGACCACGACCGATCTGTCGTCGCATCCGTGGGCCGGAGCGCGCGTCAAACTCACGCTCGTGGCGCGCGACGAGGCCGGACAGGAAGGGCGCAGCGAAACGATCACGGTGACGCTGCCGCAACGGCCGTTCACCAAGCCGCTGGCGCGGGCGCTGGTCGAGCAGCGCCGCAACCTGATCATCGAGCCGCAGCGGCAACAACGCGTGCAGATGGCGCTCGATGCGCTGACCACATCGCCGGAGGTATTCACGCCGGAGATCGGCGTCTATCTCGGCTTGCGCGTCGTCGCGGAGCGGCTGCGCCGCGCCAAGTCGGACGTGGATCTGCTCGAGGTGGCCGAATTCCTCTGGCAGATGGCCTTGACCATCGAGGACGGCGATCTGTCGGATTCCGAGCGCGCGCTGCGGCAGGCGCAGGAGGCGTTGCGCCAGGCGCTCGAGCGGGGCGCGAGCGAAGACGAGATCAAGCGGCTGACCCAGGACTTGCGCCAGGCCCTCGATCGCTTCCTGCGCGATTTCGCCGAGCGGCAGGGCCGCAACCAGGCGCAGAACGACAGGCTCGACCCCAACACGCGGGCGATCACGCCGAACGACCTCAAGAACCTGCTCGATCGTCTCGAGGAGTTGGCACGTCAGGGGGCGACGGCAGATGCCCAGCGTCTGCTCGAAGAGCTGCGCGGCATCCTCGACAATCTGCAGATGGCCAGGCCCGGCGGGCGGCAGCCCGATCCCTTGACGCGCGAATTGAACCGGGCGCTCGACGAGCTAGATCAGATGTCGCGCGATCAGCAGGCCTTGCGCGACGAAACTTTCCGCGATGGACAGCGCCGCCAGAACGAGCCCAGGGCGCAGCGCAATCAGCGCCGCGGCGAGAGCGGACGCCAGGGTGAGCGCCAGCGCGGTCAGCGCCAGCAAGGCCAGCAGGGCCAACAGGGCCAACAGGGTGACGGCGAGCAGATGGACGGCGAGGACGGGCAGGGCGATCAGGCGGGCGAGGGATTGTCGCGCCGCCAGCAGGCGCTGCGCGAACGGCTGCAGGAACTGAAGCGCCGCATGCGCGGTCTCGGCATGCAGGGCGAGCAGGGGCTCGACGACGCCGAAATCGGCCATGGGCGAAGCCGAGCAATCCCTGGGCCAGGGACAACCCGGCCAGGCCGTCGATGCGCAGGGACGGGCCATCGATGGATTGCGGCGCGGTGCCCAAGGCCTCGCCCAGCAGATGATGGGCGACGGCACCGAACAGGCGGGCGACGACAGCGATGGCCAGCCGGGGCGCATGAGCCAGCGCGGTCAGAACGGCCCGGCAGACACCGACCCGCTCGGTCGTCCCAGGCGCAGCAACGACTGGACGGATGGGCGCGTCAAGATCCCGACCGGCGACGAATCGGCGGTGGCCAGGGCCCGCCGCATCCTCGAGGAACTGCGCCGCCGGCTCGGCGAGTTCGATAGGCCGCGCGAAGAGCTTGACTATTTCGAGCGCCTGCTACGGCCCCGATGAACGCCTCCAACTGGTTCGTGATCATTGCGGTGGGGGCCGTCGCCCTGGTGCTTGTCCTCGGCCTCACCAACATGATGCGCGGCGGCAGCCCTGAAAAGTCGCAGAAGCTGATGCGGCTCAGGGTGCTGCTGCAGTTCATCGCCATCCTCGTGGTGCTGGCCGTCATCTGGCTGCAATCTTCCTGAAGATCCGCCGCAACGGGGCGTTGCAACCATGCAACATCCGGGGCGATTGCCCCTTAAGGGTCTTATCGAATGCACGCTTCGTGCTAAGAACGGCGAGTCAGGGCTCAAGCATGCGTTGCTTTGCAATTTTCATCCTTTCGGCGACGAGTTCCTTCGGCGCTGCGGCTATCGCCTTGGCGGCCGACGCTGCCATGCCGGCCCCGCCGATGAGCGCCGTCTATTCGCCGCCGCTTCTGTCGGAGATCCGGCTCGGCTTTTCGATCCAGGACCCGGTCTCACCTGAAATCGGGCTCCGGCAACATCACCGGTGAGGTGCTGACCTCGAAGTTCTGGCGCACCAACGACTGGACCGATCCGCTCATCCCGCGCCTGCATGTGGGCGGCAGCGCCAACTTTCGCGGCGACACGAGCTTTGCGTATGCCGGGTTCACCTGGACCTTCGATTTCACGCCGCAGATTTTCGTCGAAGGAACGTTCGGCGGCGCCTTCCACAACGGCGACACGTCGCCGATCGCGCGGCCCGGCCAATCGGCGCTCGGCTGCTCGCCGCTGTTCCGTGAATCCGCGTCCGTCGGCTATCGCTTCAGCGAGCGCTGGAGCCTGATGGGAACGGTCGAGCATATGTCCAATGCCGGCCTCTGCAGCCAGAACCGCGGCCTCACCAATATCGGCGTCCGGCTGGGCTATACGTTCTGATTTGCAACGACGCGGCGACCTTGCATGGTCCGTCTCAACCGCATTTACACGCGCACCGGTGACTCCGGCACCACCTCGCTGGGCACAGGCGAGCGGCGCAAGAAATACGACCTGCGCGTCGATGCGTACGGCACCCTCGATGAGCTCAACGCCGTCATCGGCATCGTCAGGCTGAGCACCGGCGATGATCGGCGGCTCGACGATCTCCTGGCGCGGGTGCAGAACGACCTCTTCGACGTCGAGGCGGATCTGTGCATGCCCGAAGGCGGCAAGGGACCGGGCGGCGCGCGGCTCAACGTCACGGACGCGCAGGTCGCTTGGCTCGAGCAGCAGATCGATGGGCTCAATGACGGGCTCGCGCCGCTCACCTCCTTCGTGCTGCCGGGCGGCACCGCCACCGCCTCCTATCTGCATCTCGCCCGCACCGTCTGCCGGCGCGCCGAACGTCTCATCGTGAAGCTCGCCGACGCCGAGGGTGAAAATGTCGAGCCGCCGGTGCTGCAATACGTCAATCGCCTGTCCGATTTCCTCTTCGTCGCCGGCCGCCATGCCAACGACAGGGGCCGCAAGGACGTTTTGTGGAAGCCGGGCCAAAACCGCTGAGCCAGACGCGTGACGTAAGTCACCCGACACCCGATGTTCCTGCCGCTCCACGACAGTGTGCCGCTGCGCTACCTCAAGGCGCCGACGGCAACTTACGCGCTCATGGCGGCCGCGGTCCTTGTCTACGGCGCCGTCAGCCTCGACATTCTTCCCATCGGTTCCGACAGGGTCTTTGCCGGCCTCGGTCTCGTGCCGGCGCAGCTCTTCGGTGAGCAGGTGCTGCCCGACGGGCTTCCGCTCGTGCCGTCGGCGCTCACCCTCGTCACCTCGATCTTCATTCACGCCTCGTTCCTGCATCTCGCCGGCAACATGCTGTTCCTGTGGGTGTTCGGCGACAACGTCGAGGACGCCATGGGGCATGCGCGCTTCCTCGTTTTCTTCACGGCGTGCGGGGTTGCCGGCGGCGTCGTGTACGCGATCTTCGCGTCCGACCCGGTGCGGCCGCTGGTCGGCGCGTCCGGGGCGGTGTCGGGCGTCATGGCCGCCTATCTGATGCTGCATCCGCGCGTGAAGATCTGGGGACTCTTCCTCAACCGCGTGCCGCTCAAGCTGAGGGCGTTTTGGGGCATCGGCTTCTGGGCCCTGTTCCAGATTGGCGCGGTGCTGATCGGGGCCGACGATTCAACCGGCTGGTACGCTCACGCCGGCGGCTTTGCGGCGGGAGCCCTCTTGGTCGTGCCGCTGCGACGGCGCGATCAACCGCTTTTCGGACGCGACGACGATGCGCAGCTGACAGGCGATGCCTGAGGATCGGGCGCCGAAAGCCTAGCGTTGACAAGGCGGAAGGGCACGCTACGGTCCGGCCGCTCCAAGCACGCCGGTGACTGGACGGCCTTCCGGACGCCGTCGATAGTGGGCCCGGCCGGTCCGACTTTCATGCTCGAAGGACGAAACGGATGAAGATACTCGTGCCCGTCAAGCGGGTCGTCGATTTCAACGTGAAGGTTCGCGTCAAGCCCGACGGGTCCGGCGTCGAGCTCGCCAACGTGAAAATGTCGATGAACCCCTTCGACGAGATCGCCGTCGAAGAGGCCTTGCGTCTCAGGGAGGCCGGCAAGGCCACCGAAGTGGTGGTGATCTCCATCGGGCCAGCCCAGGCGGCCGAGACGATCCGCACGGGTCTCGCCATGGGCGCGGACCGCGGCATCCTGGTAAAGACCGACACGATGGTGGAACCGCTCGGTGTCGCCAAACTCCTGCAGAAGATCGTCGCCGACGAGAGCCCGAAGCTGGTCATCCTCGGCAAGCAGGCGATCGACGACGACAGCAACCAGACCGGGCAAATGCTCGCCGCCCTGTTGGGCTGGCCGCAGGGCACCTTCGCGTCCAAGCTCGTCATCGACGGCGAGCGGATTGCAGTGACGCGCGAGGTCGACGGCGGCCTGCAGACCGTCGATCTGAAGCTTCCGGCCATCATCACGACGGATCTGCGCCTCAACGAGCCGCGCTACGCGTCGTTGCCCAACATCATGAAGGCGAAGAAGAAGCCGCTCAACGAGACGACCCCCGAGGCGCTCGGCGTCGAGGTCAAGCCGCGCCTCAAGGTGCTGAAGACGGTGGAGCCGGCGAAGCGCCAGGCAGGCGTCAAGGTGAAGACGGTCGAGGAGCTGGTCGGCAAGCTCAAGAATGAAGTGGGAGTGATCTGACGTGACGACGCTGCTCATCGCCGACCACAGCAACAAGGGGTTGAGCGACGCCACCGCCAAGGCGCTCACCGCCGCCAAGGGGCTCGGCGCTCCCGTCCACGTGCTGATCGCCGGGGCCAATTGCCGTCCCGCCGCCGAGGCTGCCGCCAAGCTCGAGGGAGTCGAGAAGGTCTTGATGGTCGACGCGCCGCTCTATGAGCACGGGCTTGCCGAACCGATCGCGGCGCTCGTCGTGTCGCTGGCCGGCAGCTACGACGCCCTCATGATGCCGGCGACCTCGATGGGCAAGAACATCATGCCGCGCGTCGCAGCCTTGCTCGACGTGATGCAAGTGTCGGACGTGATCAAGGTGGTGTCGGCCGACACGTTCGAGCGGCCGATCTACGCCGGCAACGCCATCCAAACCGTGCAGGCGACGGATGCCAAGAAGGTCATCACCGTGCGCACGGCGACCTTCCAGGCGCCCGGCCAGGGTGGCTCGGCACCTATCGAGGCGGCGGCGGCCGCCGCCGATCCTTCGTTGTCGGTCTTCAAGGGCGAAGAGCTGTCGAAGTCCGACCGGCCGGAGCTCACCTCCGCCAAGATCATCATCTCGGGCGGCCGGGCGCTCGCCTCGTCCGAGAACTTCGCCAAATATATCGAGCCGGTCGCCGACAAGCTCGGCGCCGCCATGGGTGCCTCGCGCGCCGCCGTCGATGCGGGTTATGCGCCCAACGACTGGCAGGTGGGCCAGACCGGCAAGGTGGTGGCGCCGGAGCTCTATATCGCGGTCGGCATTTCGGGTGCCATCCAGCATCTGGCCGGCATGAAGGACTCCAAGGTGATCGTGGCGATCAACAAGGACGAGGAGGCGCCGATCTTCCAAGTGGCCGATTTCGGCCTCGTGGGCGATCTGTTCCAGGTGCTGCCGCAGCTCGCTGACGAACTGGGCAAGGCAGGGCGATGAAGCGCCTCACGGCGTCGATCGGGGTCCGGATGCACATATGGTGACGCAAGTACGCAAGATCGGCGTGATCGGCGCAGGGCAGATGGGCAACGGCATCGCGCATGTCTGCGCCGCTGCCGGCTACGATGTCCTGCTGAACGACGTGAGCGAGGAGCGCATCAATGCCGCGCTCGCAACGATCAACGCCGATATGGCGCGGCTCATCGTGAGGGGCCAGTTCGACGAGGGCAAGCGCGCCGCGGCGCTGGCCCGCATCACCCCGGCCCTCTCCTACTCGGCCTTTGCGGACTGTGATCTGGTCATCGAGGCGGCAGCCGAGAATGAAAGCATCAAGCGCAAGATATTCGCGGAGCTTTGCCCGGCTATCCGACGCGATGCCATCATCGGGTCCAACACCTCGTCGATCTCGATCACGCGGCTTGCGGCATCGACCGACAGGCCCGAGCGCTTCCTCGGCATCCACTTCATGAATCCAGTGCCGCGCATGCAGCTCGTTGAGCTGATCCGCGGCATCGCCACCGAGGATGCCACCTTCGAAACCATCAAGGGCTTCATCGACAGCCTTGGCAAGACCACGACCACCTCGGAGGACTTCCCGGCCTTCATCGTCAACCGCATCCTGCTGCCGATGATCAACGAGGCGATCTATACGCTCTACGAGGGCGTCGGCTCGGTGGAATCCATCGACATGGCCATGCGGCTCGGCGCCAATCACCCCATGGGACCGCTGCAGCTCGCCGACTTCATCGGGCTCGACGTATGCCTGTCGGTCATGCAGGTGCTGCATGAGGGGTTGGCCGACAGCAAATACCGGCCCTGTCCGCTTCTGGTGAAATATGTCGAGGCCGGCTGGCTTGGCCGCAAGACCAAGCGTGGCTTCTACGACTACCGGGGCGAAAAGCCGATGCCGACGCGTTAGAGCGCGTGATCTTTCGAAACCGCGCGCACTTTCTCAGAACCATGCGTTGAATGGGGCTCGTTTGTTTCACAATCGCGTCGCACGCAATAGACTATTGAAACTGTGAGGGATTCGCGCTTTAAGCGCGGTGCGCAGCGTTTCAGAGGTGGTTGGTGACCGTCCATGTCCCCCATCCGGTATCGCCCGAGGGCTGTCCCGCCCTGGTGCTCAACGCCGATTTTCGGCCGCTGAGCTATTACCCGCTGTCGCTCTGGAGCTGGCAGGACGCCATCAAGGCGGTGTTCCTTGAGCGGGTGAACATCGTTTCGGAATACGACAAGACGGTTCGAAGTCCGAGCTTCGAGATGCGTCTGCCGTCCGTCGTTTCGCTCAAGACCTACGTCAAGCCGACCCGCCAGCCCGCCTTTACCCGTTTCAACGTTTTTCTGCGCGACCGATTCACGTGCCAATATTGCGGAGCCCGCGAGGAGCTCACCTTCGATCACCTCGTCCCGCGCTCGCGCGGCGGCCACACGACCTGGGACAACGTCGTCACCGCCTGCTCCATCTGCAATCTGAAGAAGGGTGACCGGCTGCCCCGCGACGTGGGCATGGTGCCGCACCACATGCCGTATCAGCCGAGCGTGCACGACCTGCACCACAACGGCCGCCAGTTCCCACCCAACTACCTGCACGATAGCTGGATGGACTATCTCTACTGGGACACCGAGCTCGAGCCGTAAGCTTCGTCGGCGCCGATGGCGGACAGGGCTTGGTCAGCGTCCCGTGAAGGCGGGCTTGCGCTTCTCGACGAAGTGGCTGACGCCCTCGCGGAAGTCCTCGCTCGTGAAGCTGCCCTTCATTTCGTGATCGGCGTTGTCGACGTCATCGGCGAGCGTCCTGAAGCGCGAATCCCAAAGCTGCCGCTTCATCACCCGCATCGAGCGCGGCGACACCATGGTGGCGAGCTCTTGCGCATAGGCGCGCACGTCCGCCATCAGCGCGCCGGGGGCGGCGAGGCGGTTGACGAGCCCGATGGCGAGCGCCTCCTTGGCGTCGACCTTGCGGGCCGACAGCATCAGGTCGAGCGCTGCCGGGAGACCCACGATGGTAGGCAACAGCCAGCTGATGCCGTGCTCGCCAATGAGCCCGCGACGCGCGAAGGCCGTCGTGAACACCGCCTCAGGGGCGGCAAAGCGCATGTCGCAATAGAGCGCGATGACCATGCCAAGCCCGGCGCAAGGGCCGTTGATGGCGCCGATGACCGGCTTGGGTACCGTGGGGAAATACGAGTACTTCTTCTGGAAGTCGGCGCGGGCGGTGGCATCGAACGGCGCCACCTTGGCGGCGGCCGCCGCCTGCGCACCAGGCTTTTCGACGATCGAGTTGAGCCGATCCATGTCCGCGCCGGCACAGAAGCCGCGGCCTGCGCCGGTGAGAATGATGACACGCACCTTGGCGTCGTCGCTCGCCTGGCGCATCGCTTGGCGCACCTCATCCTCCATCACCGACGTCCAGGCGTTGAGCTTGTCGGGACGGTTGAGCGTCACGGTCGCGACGCCGTCGGCGGCATCGTAGAGGATTTCCTGATACGCCATGCTGGCCTCCCTGTGCTGTTGTGCGATCGCCGCGTCAGTGCACGCGGAAATTGACGCCGCCAATGTGGAACGAATTGCTGTCGACCTCGTAGCCCTTGGCGCGGGCCGCATCGAGGACGGTCTTCACGTCGGTGACCTGGAATTCGAGACCGCCAATCACCTCGCCCTTGCCGCGAACGAAACGGAGCAACGCACCGTCGACATCGATTTGCGGCACATCCGCCTGCTTGACGGGCACCTGTAGGATGTTGCCCCAATGACCGGCGAGACCCGCGGGATCGGGCGATTCCAGGTCGAGCCCCGTCAAGGCCTGGGTGCGCTCGGTGCGGATCGACTTCTGCCAGTCGGGACCGGCGGGCGGATAGGCGCCCAGCGGCTCGTCAGCCGTGCCGCGCGCATGGTTGAACTCGATGAAGGCGGCGCGGCAGTCGCGCGGATGCAGCTGAACGCCGAGATAGTTGGGCCGGTCGATAACGTGTGCGGCGCGCACGCCGATGCTCTCCGCGTGGCGGCGGCGGCTCGCCGGATCGTCGCACGAGAAGATCGCCATGTAGCCGCCGTGGCCGTTCGTCCTGTCGAGGAAGCGGCCGGCGGCCGTGTTGGGCTCAACGGGCGCAACCATCTCGAGGAGCCGCGTGCCGACCGGCAGCAGCGCATTTTCGAGACCGTAGCGGCCGACATTGGGATCGCGGTAGCAGACCGCGAGACCCATGATGGACGCGATGTCGCCGATGCTCGGCTCCAAGGCACGCGCCACCAGGCAGACCTGGCGCAGGCGCAGATATCCTTGCGCTGCCGCCATGTCAGCGCCCGACAAAATGCGGCGCGCGCTTCTCGACGAAAGACTTGGCCGCCTCCTTGTGGTCGGCGCTGTGCGTCAGATGCCCGTGACCGAGCGCTTCGGCCTCGAACACCGTCTCAAGGCTTTCGCCCCGCTCGGCGAGATTGAGGTTCTTCTTCATGTAGCCATAGGCCAACGTGGGCCCGCTGGCGAGCATGCGGCCCCACTCGAGTGCGGCCGCCTCGAGCTTGGCATCCGGTACGACGCGGTTGACGATGCCGAGCTGGTGCGCCTCCTCGGCGGTGAGCAGCGGCGAGGTGAGGTAGAGCTCGCGCGCCTTGGCGCTGCCGATGAGCTTGGTCAGGAAATAAGTGCCGCCGAAATCCCCTGACAGGCCGACCTTGGCGAAGGCGGTGGTGATCTTGGCGGAGGCGCCGGCGATGCGCAGATCGCACGACAGCGCGATCGACAATCCAGCGCCGGCGGCCGCGCCGGCGATCGCCGCGATGGTCGGCTTCTTGAGGTTATGCAGCACGCGTGTCGCCTCCATGCGGGCGCGCAGCTGCCTGGCGTGGTCCTCGACCGAGACGGCTTCCCGCGACGCCATGGCCTTCACGTCGCCGCCGACGCAGAAGGTGCCGCCTGCGCCCTTGAGCAGAACGGCACGCACCGCCGGGTTCTCGTCGGCATGCTTGGCGGCCTTGAGCAGATCGGCGGTGATTTCGAGATTGAGGGCGTTGCGGCGTTCCGGTCGATTGAGTGTGATCGTGAACAGGCCTTCATCGAGGCTTTCGAGCACCGTCGGTTCCATCGGGACTGATCCTGTTCGTGAGCGCGCGGGCGCGGCCCAAGACCAGCGTAGCGCATGCTCCCGAAAAGTGTGAGCGGTTTCCAGACAGGCTCATGCGCCAATCAAAGCATGGAACGCATCCGATCTCTTTCGATCGCTAGCGCCCGGGCGAGGCCGACAATCGATGGATGGACGTTCAATCAGGCTCGCGTCAGGCGCGAACGCGCACGCGGCGCAGCACGGCGGCCGCTGGCGCGCCGGCGATCTTCATGTGCGGCGGCACCAGGATGGACGCTGTCTTGCGGCGGCGCGGCCGAGCGGCCGCGGCAGGCGCCTCACGGCCTTCCTGGCTCTCGAGATGGCGCACCACCAGCTCCGAGTGGAGAAGCAGGTCCTGCTGCAGTCCGTGGCGCGCGAGCTTGGGGTCGCGCTTGCGCAAAGCGTCGAGGATGATCTGGTGCGGATGCTTCTCAGGCTCCTTGGCGAGGCGATGCACACCAAGCGCCTGCTGCATGGGGCCGACCTGCATCCACAGGCTCTCCACCATGCGGAACAGGACCGGCATTTCGGCCGAGGCACATAGGGCGACATGGAAGTGCTGGTCTTCCACCAGCGCATCGGTCCAACGCCCGGCTTCCTGCAGCG
Organism: uncultured Alphaproteobacteria bacterium; assembly: GCA_963812775.1. Taxonomy (GTDB): domain Bacteria; phylum Pseudomonadota; class Alphaproteobacteria; order Rhizobiales; family Beijerinckiaceae; genus CAWEWH01. The sequence continues at coordinate 6,769 of CAWEWH010000005.1, read as the reverse complement.
CCAATTGCGACGCGTTGATCTTGGCAAGCTGCGCGATCGCCGCCTCGCTTACCTTCCGCGCCGCGGCGGCGGCGGCGCGGCCCTCGAGCTCGATGCGCAGATCCCTGATCTCGACAAAGCGCTGCGCCGTCATCGGCGGCACGCTGACCGAATGATGATCCGTCTGGGTGAGCGCCATGTCGGACACGAGCCGCGCCAGAGCCTCGCGCACGGGGGTTGGACTGGTGCCGAGCTCGCGCGCCAAGTCGCGCAGCTTCAGCTTCTGGCCGGGTTGAAAACGCCCCTCCATCAGGTCGCGCCTGAGCCGCTGATATGCCTTGGTGCTGAGGCTGTCGCGGGAGAGCGGCACCCGGTCGTGCATAGGAGAATCCTCCTTTTCGGAGCCGACGATATCAGACGTGCTGAGTCCGGTCGACAGTCGCAACCTGTTCCGAGAGGAAGGAGAATCTTCATACGGTTGAGACGCCTGCGGGCGTCATCCCGAGGCCCTTGGCCTTGGTGGGAAAACGACGCACCATGGCCGCCGCGAGGCGCCGGGCGGCGGCCAAATAGGCCCAATCCGGCCTCGAAAATAGCCCAAGGAGGCTGCTTTGAAGCCCTATCGCATCGAGGCCTACAACACGGCCAAGGAGTCCGAGAACAAGATGCACGACGACACCGTGGCCCGTCGCTTCGGCTTCGTGGGCGGCCTGGTGCCTGGGGTCGACGTTTATGCCTATATGACGCACCTGCCGGTCGAGCAGTGGGGAGGCGATTTCCTGGCCCGCGGCGTCATCGACTGCCGTTTCCTGAAGCCCGTTTATGACGGTGAGGCCGTTTCCGTTACGGCGACCGAGCGCGACGGCGGCCTGGAACTCGCCGTCACGTCGCGAGGGGAGATCTGCGCCACCGGCCACGCCTCCCTGCCGCAGGTGCCGGCGGCAGTGCCGGGTTGGGCGGCCTCCGGCGCCGCCCCCGCTGCTGAGGCGCGGCCGCCGGCCGACGAAGCCTCCCTCGCGGCCGGCATGTGGCTCGGCATCAGGCCCTTCGATCCCACGCCGGAATGGTCGGACCACTATCTCAGGGACGTGCGCGAGAGCGCGCCGCTCTACCGGCGCGACGGAATCGTGCATCCGGGACAGATCCTGCGCGCCATGAACTGGGCGCTCGGCCACAACGTCGTGCTCGGTCCGTGGATTCACGTGGGCAGCACGGTCCAGAATCTCGCGCCGGCGGCGCTCGGGGAGCCGCTGACGGCCCGCGCCGTGGTGACCGGCAATTATGATCGCAAAGGGCACCGTTTCGTCGAGCTCGACGGCGTGGTGTTTTCAGGCGTCAGGCCTGTGGCGCGCATCGCCCATACGGCGATCTATCGGCCACGCCAGGCGGCCGCGGCAGCCTGAGCGGCAGGCCCGCCCGCGTTGACGCGGGCGACATGGCGATGTATCGAACCGCCGACGAGGCGCGGGGTGACCCGCGCCGATTGTTTTGCGTGAGTCCCCCGGGGTTCACGCGCCAAGAACCCGAAACGGGCTGCCAAGAAGCCGGCCGGCGTAAAGCCGAGGCCGGAACGAACACGAGGAAGAACGATGTTCGCAGTCATCAAAGCCGGCGGCAAGCAACACCGCGTCGCCGCCAATGACACCATCACCGTCAATCGCCTGGCGGGCGAAGCCGGCGACGTCATCGCGTTCGAGGACGTTGTGCTGTTCGACAACGAGGGCAAGACCGAGTTCGGCGCGCCTCGCGTCTCCGGCGTGACCGTGGCCGGAGAGATCGTCGAGCAGTCGCGCGGACCGAAGGTCATCGCCTTCAAGAAGCGCCGTCGCCAGAACTCCAAGCGCAAGCGCGGTCACCGCCAGCTCCTCACCGTGGTACGCATCACCGAGATCCTGACGGGCGGGCAGAAGCCAGACGTGAAGGCGAAGCCGAAGGCGGAAGCCAGTTCTAGCGATCGCGCGAAGGCTGAATTTGCGAAGCCCGACATTCCGCCCAAAGATTTTGCGGCGATCGACATCGGCCAGATCAACGGCCTTGGTGCCACCATAAAAAAGAAGTTGAATGCCGCCGGCATCACGACAGTCCAGCAAATTGCGGACTGGACGGAAGCCGACATTACGAAATATGATGCGGACCTGAATTTGCACGGCCGAATTGCCCGCGAAGAGTGGGTCGAGCAGGCCAAGGGCCTTGCGGCCGGCAAGAAGCCGCGCGCCAAGGGCTAAGCAAAAAGCCAGAGGCGATAAGCCTTTGGGTGTGAAGTGAAGGACGGACGTTAGGTATGGCTCACAAGAAGGCAGGCGGCTCGTCGCGTAACGGCCGCGATTTTGATGGGCGCCGTCTCGGCGTGAAAAAGTTCGGCGGCGAGAGCGTTCTCGCCGGCAACATCCTCGTGCGTCAGCGCGGCACCAAGGTGCATGCCGGCGCCAATGTCGGCATGGGCAAGGACCACACCCTGTTTGCCCTCGCCGACGGCCGCGTCGATTTCGGCATTCGCTGGGGTCGAGCCTGCGTATCCGTCGTCCCGGCGCAAGCCCAAGAAATGGCCAAAACGGCCAACAACTAGCGGCGAGAGCAAAGACGAAGGAGCTCCCGCCGGCATCCAAACCCCCGGCGGTGCGAAGCTCCAAGCAAGCTTCGGGTCCAATCGACAGGGGAGATGGGTGCCATCTCCCCTTCGTCATTCCTGGACCGGCTTCGGCCGGCCGACCTGGAGCGGACCCATGTTCACCCGCGATACAATCGACGACGCCTTCGTCATCGAGACCGAGCGCCTCACGCTTCGCTGGCCGGTTCTCGTCGACGCAGCCGCCATCGAGCGGCTCGCCGGGGATAAAGCGGTGGCCGAGATGACGGCGCTGATCCCGCATCCCTATCCACCGGGCGCCGCCGAGCCCTTCATCTTCGCGGCACGTCTCGCCAATGCGGACGGCAGCGCGCTGACGCTCACCATCACGCCGCGCAAGAAGCCGCGCGAGGTGATGGGGGTCATCGGTATCCACGCGGACGACCGGCCGGAGCCTTTTGTCGGCCTGTGGCTCGGCGCGCCCCATTGGGGCAAAGGCTTCGCCACCGAGGCCGTGCGGGCAATGGTCGACACGTTGTTCGAGGAGACCGAGGCGAGTGGTCTCACGGCCGGGGTGCGCGTCGTCAATCCCGCCTCGCGCCGCGTGCTCGAGAAGTCCGGCTTCAAGCACGAGGGCTCCGGCCTTGTGCCGTTCCCGGCGCGCGGTGGGGTCTTTCCGATCGACCACATGCGGCTCGACAGGCGCACCTGGAGAAGCCTCAAGGGCTGGCGCGATCCGCTCTTCGTCGGTCTCGCGGCCCGCGAGCGGGTGCGGCAGGCCAAGTCAGCATTGGGGCGTGTGCCATGACGAAAGCGTCGCATGCGTTGCCCACACGACGCCTCACGTTACGCCCAGTCAGGGCGGGCGACGCGGCGGCGCTGCATCCGCTGATGACCTGGAACGTGATCAAGTGGTTGAGCGGCCCGCCATGGCCGCTCAGCCTCGTCGACGTGACGGCTCACCTCTCCAGGAGCGAGGCCGACATGCAGGCTGGCATCACGTTGAGCTACGCCATCCTGGCCGGCGACGCGCCGTGTGGGGCCATCGACATCCGTCCCATGCGCGGCGCCATGAACCTCGGCTATTGGCTGGCTGAGGCGCAATGGGGCAAGGGCATCGTGAGCGAGGCGGCGCGCGTCATCGTCGACGCGTTCTTCCGCAGCCAGCCGTCGCTTTATCTCGCGTGCGGCGCCTTCGTGGGCAATGCGGCCTCGTTGCGCATCCAGGAGAAGCTCGGCTTCAAGATCGTGGCCGAGAACTGGATGCTGGCGCGCCCGCACGGCCGGCTTATGCCGCACGTGGAGACGATGCTCGGCCGCGCGGCCTGGGAGCGGCGGCTGGCTGCTTGAGGAACTTGCCGTGAGAACCGTGTTGCCATTGTCCCTGCGCCGAATGTGCCCGGCTCAACCGCGAGGATCGCCGGAAGGGCCGACGCGCGCCTGAGCGCGCGAGGCATGCGCTGACAAGTGCCCTTCCGTCCGCGGAAGGGCTCTTTCGTTTCAGCGCACCTCTCTCGCCAAGGACGCAACACATGCCCAAGTTTCTGATCACCAGCGCCATTCCCTACATCAATGGCGTCAAGCACCTCGGCAATCTCGCGGGCTCTCTCCTGCCAGCGGACGTGCATGCACGCTTCCGGCGTCAGGTCGGCGACGAGGTGCTGTTCATCTGCGGAACCGACGAGCACGGCACGCCGGCCGAGCTCGGCGCGGCGCAAGCCGGGCAAGAGCCGCGCGCTTATTGCGACGAGCAGCACGTGCTGCAGGCGGACGTTTATCGCCGCTTCGGCTTGTCGTTCGATCATTTCGGCCGCTCGTCGTCGGCGGAGAACCACGCCTTAACGCAGCACTTCTACCAGCGCCTCGATGCCGCCGGCCTGATCGACGAGCGCGACGCGCGCCAAGTCTGGTCGCCGGCCGATCGGCGCTTCCTGCCGGACCGCTTCGTGCTCGGAACCTGCCCGCATTGCGGCTTCGTGAACGCGCGCGGCGACCAATGCGACACGTGCGACCGCCTGCTCGATCCGACGGACCTCGTCGCGCCACGCTCGGCGCTGTCGGGGGACACTCGGCTCGAGACGCAACTCAGCCGGCACCTGTTCCTGCGCCAGTCGCTGCTCCTCGAACGGCTGCAACACTGGCTCGGCTCGCGCGACGGCTGGCCGCTCTTCGTCGCGTCGCTGGCGCGCAGCTGGTTGACCCAGGACCTGAAGGACCGCTGCATCACGCGCGATCTCGCCTGGGGCGTGCCGGTACCGCGTCCTGGCTTCGAGGGCAAGGTCTTCTACGTCTGGTTCGATGCGCCCATCGCCTACATCGCGGCCACCCAGGAATGGGCGGCGACCGATCCCGCCAACCGTGACTGGCGCGCATGGTGGTGGGGCGCCGAGGACGTCCATTACGTCCAGTTCCTTGGCAAGGACAATGTGCCGTTCCACGCGGTGAGCTTTCCGGCAACGCTGCTGGGTTCTGGTGAGCCGTGGAAGACCGTGGACGTCATCAAGGGCTTCCACTGGCTCGCCTATGAGGGCGGCAAATTCTCGACGTCGCGGCAACGCGGCATCTTTGCCGACGCGGCGCTGGAAGAGCTGCCGGCCGACCTGTGGCGCTGGTGGCTGATCGCCAATGCGCCCGAGACGGCGGACGTGGATTTCACCGTCCGCCGCTTCGCCGCCGACGTGAACAAGGACTTGGCCGACGTGTTCGGAAATCTGGTCAATCGGACGCTGCGGTTCGCGGCTCAGACGTTCGGCCAGCTCGTACCCGAGGGAGGTCGGCACGCTGCTGCGGATCTCGAATTAGCGGCCGTAGTCTCACGGCGCGTGTCACTGCTGCGCGGCCACCACGAGCGGCTGGAGTTCAGGCGCGCCGCGGCTGAAACGCGTGCCATATGGGGGCTCGCCAATGCCTATCTGCAGGAGCGCGCCCCGTGGGCGCTGGTGAGGTCGGACCGCGCCGCGGCGGCTGCCGTGACCCGCGTGGCGCTCAACTTGGTCCGCCTTTCCGCAGCCATCGCTTGGAGCATGGTCCCTGGTCTTGCGACGAAAGTCCTGTCCGCGCTGGGACAGACAGCCCCGGTGCCGGCATGGCCCGAAGACATCGAGCGTGCGCTGCTGCGCGGTCCTGCCGGGGCGATCGCACCGCTGCCGCCCCTCGTGGCAAAGCTCGATGAGGAGAAGATCGCGCAACTGGAGCGACGCTTCGGCGGCGCGGGCTTGGAACGCGAGGAAGGCTAGGGCGGGGGCGGCAGCGCCTCCGCTCGCTCGCCGCCACCCTGCCGTCGGAAGAAGATGTAAAGCCCGGCCGCGATGATGATGGTGGCGCCAACCAGCGTCGCGAGGCTCGGCGTGTCGCCGAACATGAAGTAACCGAACACCACGGCCCAGACGATCATCATGTACTGATACGGCACCACGACGGAGGCGGGCGCCAACTTCAGCGAGCGGTTGAGGCAGAAATGCGCCGATGTGCCGATGACGCCGAGCAGCACCATGAGCCCGAGATCGCGCGTCGACGGCGTCGTCCAGCCGATCGGCAGCGCCACAAGGCCGGCCAGGACGGTGCCAAGCGTCTGGCCAGCGATCAGCGCCGCGTCGCTGGTGCCGCGCAGGAAGCGCGTGGTGATCATCAAGAGGCCGAACGAGATGCTGCCCAGCAGCGCGATCACCGCCGGCCACGTGAGCGTGCCGGCCGTCGGATTGAGCGCGATGATGACGCCAGCAAAGCCCGCCGCGATGGCCAGCCATTGCCGCGCGTCGATGCGCTCGCCAAGGAACAGCACCGCCATCAGGGCGACATAGATGGGGCCGGCCAAGTAGTAGGTGATGACATCGGCGAGCGGCATGAAACGCACGGCCCAGAAGAACAGCACAATATCGAGGGTGGAAAAGAGCACGCGCAGCAGCTGCAGCGCCGGGCGCGGCATCCGCCGCAGCGCGGCGGCGCCTTCACGCCAGGCCAGCGGCGCGATGAGCACAAGCGAGGTGGCGCCGCGCACAATGAGCAGCGGCGCCACCGCGTAGCTCATGACCAGCCACTTGCCCAGGGCATCGTTGACCGAGAAGAGCAGGATGCCGGCGACCATGAACAGGATGCCGAGCCGCGTTTGGTCGCCGGGGAACGTCATGGCCGGCGACTAGCAGGGAGCCGGGCGAGGGTAAAGGCGGCGGAGGCCCCCCTCAATCGTCGATGGTCTGGTAGGCGAGGGTCCAGAAGTCGTGCGCG
>CAWEWH010000004.1:0-64441 GCA_963812775.1 uncultured Alphaproteobacteria bacterium | reverse complement strand
CCCACCGTCCGTCGATCTTCAGGAACGACAGATAGTCGGTGAAGAAGCGCGGCGGGATGGCGCATTTCAGCTTCACGAAAGCGGTGGTCGGGCCAGACTGATCGATCTCGAGGATCTCGTCGTGGCGCGACAGCCCCTTCGACTTGGGCGCCCCCCGCTCACGCACTCCTTGGAGCCATTGATCTCGCGGCAGGACGACGAGCTTGCCGTCCTGCTCGTAGGTGAGCGCGCTGGTCGGATGGAACACGGTGGCGAGCTTGTCGGCGTCGCCCTCATAAAGCGCGTCGAGATAGGTCTGAGCGGCGCGCTGGATCTCGGCCTGGTCGATGGCATTCGTGGCGGGTGCATTCATGATTGCTTCCTCCGGTTGGTGCTCAAGGAGCCGATCGCAGCTCGGACTTGATGCCGTCGAGCATCTCCTTGACCTTCGAGCCTTGCATCTTCTCGATATCGTCCTGGTATTTCAACAGCACGCCGAGCGTATCGGACACCAGCGCCGGATCAAGCGCCACCGCGTCGAGCTCGACCAGCGCAGAGGCCCAATCGAGCGTCTCGGCGACGCCCGGCACCTTGAACAGCTCCTCCTTGCGGATGGTCTGCACGAAGGCGACGATCTCGCGCGACAGCTTAGCCGGGGCGGCGGGCGCCCGCGCCTTGAGGATGGCGAGCTCGCGCGTGGCATCCGGGTAGTCGACCCAGTGGTAAAGGCAGCGACGCTTCAAGGCGTCGTGGATCTCGCGCGTGCGGTTGGACGTGATGATGACGATGGGCGGGTGCGCGGCCTTGATGGTGCCGAGCTCCGGCACCGTCACCTGGTAGTCGGCCAGAACCTCGAGCAGGAAGGCCTCGAAGGCCTCGTCGGTGCGGTCGAGCTCGTCGATGAGCAGCACCGGCGCGCCGCCGGTGTCGGGCTCGAGCGCTTGCAGCAGCGGCCGCTTGACGAGATAGCGCTCGGAGAAGATGTCCCCCTCGATGCGTCCCGCGGTCGGTGTCGCCGGCCGCCTCCGCAAGACGGATGGCCATCATCTGGCCGGCATAGTTCCACTCGTAGACGGCGGACGCGACGTCGAGTCCCTCGTAGCATTGCAGGCGGATCAGCCGGCGCGACAGCCCCTCGGCCAGCACCTTCGCGATCTCCGTCTTGCCGACCCCCGCCTCACCTTCCAGGAACAAGGGCCGGCCCATGCGCAGCGCCAGGAACAGCACGGTGGCGAGCGGCCGGTCGGCCACGTAGCCGGCGCGCTTCAGGAGCGCGAGGGTGGCGTCGATGGATTGCGGGAGGGCGGTCACGATGAACAGTCCGGCGTCATGGCCGGGCTCGTCCCGGCCATCCACGTCTTATCACTTCTTCCAGGCCTACAAGGCGGGGATGCCCGGAACAAATCCGGGCACGACGGCCGTGCTTATTTCCCCACCGCAGCGGCGACGGCGCGCCGCGTCATGACGCCGACAAGGTGGGCGCGATATTCGGCATCGGCGTGGATGTCGCTGTTGAGCCCATCCTTGGTCGCCTTCAAGCCCTCCAGCGACTTGGTGCCGAAGCGCTGCTTCAGCGCCGTCTCCGCCTCGCTCCAGCGGAAGACGCCGTTGGCGCCGGCGCCGGTGACCGCGACCCGGACCTCGGAGCCGCGCTTGGCGACGAACACGCCCACCAGCGCGAAGCGCGAGGCCGGGTGGCGGAACTTCGCGTAGCCGGCCTTCAGCGGCACTGGCAGCTGCACTTTGATGATGATCTCGCCGTCCTCGAGCGCCGTCTCGAACAAGCCCTTGAAGAAATCATCCACCGCGATCTTGCGCTTGTTGGTGACGATGGTGGCGCCGAGCGCCACGCAGGCGGCCGGATAGTCGGCGGCCGGATCATTATTGGCGATGGAGCCGCCGATGGTGCCCTGGGCGCGCACGGCGGGATCGCCCACGACCTTGATCATCTCGTGCAGCGCCGGGATCGTTTCCTTCACGTCCGCCGACGCTTCCACATCGGCATGGCGCGTCATGGCCCCGATGGTGAGGCTGCGGCCAGAGCGGGCGATGCCGCGCAAATCCTCGATGCCGCCGAGATCGACGATGTTCTCGGTCTGCACCAAGCGCAGCTTCATCATCGGCAGCAGCGACTGGCCGCCCGCCAGCACCTTGGAGGAATCGCCGCCAAGCTTGGCGAGGAGGTTGACGGCCTGCCGGGCGCTGCCGGGGCGGTGATAGGCGAAATTATGCATCGTGGTTCTCCCGAGTTATTCCGCCGCCAGGCGCTGTGATGATTTCTGGCAGGCGCGCCAGACCGCCTGCGGTGTCGCCGGCATCGCCACGTCCTCGTGGCCGACCGCATCCGTGATGGCATTGATGACGGCGGGCGGCGCCGCAATGGCGCCAGCTTCGCCGCAGCCCTTGATGCCGAGCGGGTTGGACGGGCATGGCGTCACCGTCATGCCGACCGTGATGGACGGCAGGTCGCCGGCCCGCGGCATGCGGTAGTCCATGAAGCTCGCCGTGACGAGCTGGCCTTCCTTGTCGTAGACGGCGCCTTCGCACAGCGCCTGGCCGACGCCTTGCGCGATGCCGCCATGCACCTGGCCCTCGACGATCATCGGGTTGATGACGTTGCCGAAGTCGTCGACCGCCACCCAGCGCTCGATGGTCGTGACGCCGGTATCGGGCTCGATCTCCACCTCGCAGATGTGGACACCGGCCGGGAAGGTGAAGTTGGTCGGATCGAAGAAGGCGCCCTCCTTCAGACCCGGCTCGAGCTGCTGCCCGGAGAATTTGTGGGCGATATAGGCCTGCAACGCCACCTCGCCGAATTGCAGCGACTTGTCCGTGCCGGCCACTGAGAATTTTCCGTCCTTGAACTCGATGTCCTCGGCAGAGGCTTCGAGCACGAAGCCGGCCACCTTCTTGCCCTTGGCGATGACCTTGTCGACCGCCTGGGCGATGGCCGTCATGCCGACGGCGCCGGAGCGCGACCCATAGGTGCCCATGCCGAACTGCACCTTGTCGGTGTCGCCGTGCACGATCGACACCTGGTCGATGGGGATGCCGAGCCGGTCGGACACGAGCTGCGCAAAAGTCGTCTCGTGGCCCTGGCCGTGGCTGTGAGAGCCGGTGAGCACCTCGACGGAGCCCGTCGGATTGACGCGCACCTCCGCCGATTCCCACAGGCCGACGCCGGCTCCGAGCGACCCGACAGCGGCGCTCGGGGCGATGCCGCAAGCCTCGATATAGGCCGAGAAGCCGATGCCGCGCAGCTTGCCGGCCCGCGCGCTCTCGCGCTTGCGCTTGCCGAAATTGTTGTAGTCGGCGAGCTCGAGCGCCTTGTTCATGGAGGCGTTATAGTCGCCCGCGTCATACGCCATGATGACCGGCGTCTGGTGCGGGAACGACTTGATGAAGTTGCGCTTGCGGAGCTGCGCCGGATCGACGCCGGTCTCCCGCGCCGCCACCTCCATCAGCCGCTCGACGACGAACGTTGCCTCCGGCCGCCCGGCGCCGCGATAGGCATCGACCGGCGCCGTGTTGGTGTAGACCGCGTCCACCTCGCAATAGATGGCCGGGATGTCGTACTGGCCCGACAGCAGCGGCGCATAGAGATAGGTCGGCACCGACGACGCGAAGGTCGACAGATAGCCGCCGAGATTGGCGATGGTCTTGACGCGGATGGCAATAGCCTTGCCCTTGTCGTCCAGCGCCAGCTCGGCGTGCGTGACGTGGTCGCGCCCATGCGCATCGCACAGGAAGGCTTCGGTGCGGTCGCAGGTCCACTTCACCGGCCGGCCGACCTTGCGCGACGCCCAGATGCAAACCGTCTCCTCGGCATAGATGAAGATTTTCGAGCCGAAGCCGCCGCCCACGTCCGGGGCGATGACGCGCAGCTTGTGCTCAGGAGCAATGCCGATGAAGGCGGCGAGCACCAGGCGCGCCACGTGCGGGTTCTGGCTCGTCGTGTGGAGCGTGAAGATGCCGTTGCCGGAATCGTAGTCGCCGATGGCGGCGCGCGGCTCCATCGCATTGGGCACGAGGCGATTGTTGATGATGTCGAGCTTGGTGACGTGCTTGGCCTGGCTGAAGGCCTGATCGGTCGCCGCCTTGTCGCCAAGGTGCCAGCGGTAGACGGTGTTGTCGGACGCCACGTCGTGAATCACCGGCGCGCCCGATTTCTGCGCCTGTGCTGGATCGGACACCGCCGGCAGCACGCCGTAATCGACCGTCACGGCTTCCGCCGCGTCGCGCGCCTCCGCCTTCGTCTCGGCGATGACCACGGCGACGTGGTCGCCGACATAGCGCACCTTGCCTTGCGCCAGCGCCGGATGGCCGCCCGCCTTCATGGGCGAGCCGTCCTTGGAGTGGATCATCCAGCCGCAGATGAGGGGGCCGACCTTGTCGGCCGCCACGTCTTCGCCCGTATAGACCGCGAGCACGCCCGGCATGCCCTTCGCCTTCGCGGTATCGATGCGGTTGATGGTGGCGTGCGCGTGCGGCGAGCGCACGAAGATGGCGTGCGTCTGGCCGGGCCGGTTGATGTCGTCGGTGTATTGGCCTTTGCCGGTGATGAAGCGCTGGTCTTCCTTGCGGCGCACCGAGGCGCCAATGCCCGTCACGCTCATGATTTCCCTCCCCGCTTGTTATGGGAGCCTCGCCGACGACGCGCTCGAAATTTGCTCGCGCCGCCGGCCGGCCCGTCTATTCAGCCGCCTGCCGCATCGAGCCGCCACCCATGGCGCGCGCCCCTGCTTCGACCGCCTTGACGATGTTGTGATAGCCGGTGCAGCGGCAGAGATTGCCCTCCAGCTCCTCGCGGATCGTCTTCTCGTCGAGGCTGTTGCCCTTGCGGTTCACTATATCGACGGCCGCCATGATCATGCCGGGCGTGCAGAAGCCGCACTGCAGGCCGTGATGCTCGCGGAAGGCCTCCTGCATCGGATGCAGCTTCTCGCCGTTGGCGAGGCCCTCGATGGTGGTCACCTCGGCGCCCTGGCACGAGACGGCGAGCGCCGTGCAGCTCTTCACCGCGCGCCCGTTGAGATGCACCACACAAGCGCCGCACTGGCTGGTGTCGCAGCCCACATGCGTGCCGGTCAGCCGCAGGTTCTCGCGCAGGTACTGAACAAGGAGTGTGCGCGGCTCGACATTCGCCGACACGGACTTCCCGTTCACCGTCATGGTCACGGTGGTCATTTTTGGTCTGCCTCCCCGAACTCGCGGCACAAAATGCGCCGTCTTGCTGTCTCGGCCGGTCCCTGAGCGTCAGAAGCCCCTGAGCGTCAGAATTTGGGCGCCCGCCTTACGGCCGTCCGAACCGTCTCTGGAATTGGTCGAATTCGATCCTGAACCGCCAGAATCGGCGGGTCAAGCGAGAAAGCCATCGGCAAAGGGTCAAAAAGCCGTCATTTATTTCACGTTTTCTCCGCCGACGGCCTTGGCGAAGTTGGCAAAGAACTGGTCGGCATAGTTCTTGGCGACGCCATTGATGAGGCGGCCGCCGAGCTGCGCGAGCTTGCCGCCGATCTGCGCCTCCACGTCGTAGGCGAGCTTGGTGCCGCTGCCGTCGGCATCCGACAGGGCCACCTTGGCGCCGCCCTTGGCGAAGCCGGCAACGCCCCCCTCGCCTTCGCCGCTGATCCGGTAGCCGTTCGGCGGATCGAGATCGGTGAGGTTGACCCTGCCCTTGAAGGTCGCCTTGACGGGGCCGACCTTGACCTTGGTGGTGGCGCGAAATTCCGTGTCGCTTGTTTTCTCCAGCTCCTCGCAGCCCGGGATGCACACTTTGAGCACCTCCGGATCGTTGAGCTTCTGCCACACCGTCTGGCGATCGGCCGGCAATGTCACCTCGCCATTCATCGTGAACGCCATGACGTCATCTCCCCTGAAAGGCAAAGGGCGCATTTGCGGCGCCCGTCATGGCGGCTAATCTATTCCCCCGATGGCGCTTCAGCCACCCCTGCCTTGCGCATACCGCCTGCACCCCTCAATGGTCCTCGCCGCATGACGACCGCCGACGCCGCGTTTGTGGACCCGCTTCTCGATCCGATTTTCATGGACCCCGAGATGGCGGCATTGTTCACGCCGCGCGCCTTCTTCCAGCGCATGCTCGACGTTGAGGCGGCGCTTGCCCGCGCGCAGGCCGAGGCGGGCGTCATTCCCAAGGCCGCCGCGAAGCCGATCGCCGCCGCCTGCCGGGCCGACTTCTACGATCTCGACGCCATCGGCGCGGCCGCCGCCGATGCCGGCAACGTGTTGATCCCGATGGTCAAGGTGCTCACCGCCAAGGTCGACGGCAAGGCAAAAGGCTTCGTGCACTGGGGCGCCACCAGCCAGGACATCATCGACACGGCGACCGTCTTGCAGATCAAGGATGCGCTGGCCCTTGTCGAGCTGCGCCTGCAGCGTCTCGCCGACGTGCTGGCCGCCATGGCCAGGCGTCACCGCCGGACGCCCCTCGTCGGCCGCACCTGGCTGCAACACGCGCTGCCGACGACGCTCGGCCTCAAGGCGGCCGGCTGGCTCGACGCCGTGCTGCGCCACGGCGAGCGGCTCGCCGAGGTCCGCGGCCGGGCGCTCACGCTGCAATTCGGTGGCGCCGCCGGAACCCTGGCGTCTCTCGGCCACGAGGGGCTCGCCGTGGCGGAGCGCCTGGGCAAGCATCTCGGCCTCGAGGTCGCGGCCACGCCCTGGCATACCGGCCGCGACCGTGTCGCCGAGGTCGCGACCTTTGGGGGCCTCGTGGCGGGGACGCTCGGCAAGATCGCCCGCGACGTGTCGCTGATGATGCAGACCGAGCTGGGGGAAGCGCTCGAGGCGGCGGCTCCCGGCCGCGGCGGCTCCTCGACCATGCCGCACAAGCGCAATCCGGTGGCCTCCGCCTCCATCCTCGCGGTCGCCACCATGGTGCCGGGCCTTGTCGCCACGATGCTCGCCGCGCAGGTGCAGGAGCACGAGCGCGCCGCCGGCACCTGGAGCGCCGAATGGCGCACGCTGCCCGACATCCTGAAGCTCACCGGCGGTGCCCTGCGGCGCGCCGCCGATCTCATCGGAGGCCTCGAGATCGACGCCAAGCGCATGCGCGAAAATCTCGACTCCACGGGCGGGCTGATCATGGCCGAGGCGGTCATGATGGCGCTCGGCGCGAAGATCGGTCGCGGCGAGGCGCACCATCTCCTCGAGGCGGCGAGCCACCGGGCGCTGGCTGAGCGGTGGCATTTGCGTGAGGTGCTCATGGCCGACGCGGGCGTCCGGCGACATCTCGATGCGGATGCGCTGCAACGGCTGTTCGACCCCCTCGCCTATCTCGGCAGCGCCGAGATCTTCGTCGACCGGGTGCTGGCCGTCTACGGGCTTCGGCCGAAGCCGCGTAAGGCCAGGAAAACGAACGAGAAAACGAATGACAAGAGACAGTGAGGAGACCTGAATGAAGTTTCTCGACGTTGGCGGCGAGCGCTTCCATGTTGCGCTCGACGGGCCGGAGGGCGCGCCGGCGCTGATGCTGTCGAATTCGCTCGCCTCCAACCTCGCCATGTGGGATGCGCAGGTGCCGGCGCTCGCCAAGCATTTCCGCGTCGTGCGCTATGACTCGCGCGGTCACGGCCAGAGCCCGGCTCCCGACCGGCCCTATTCCATCGCCGAGCTCGGCCGCGATGCGCTTGCCATCATGCAGGCGCTGAACATCGCCAAGGCGCATTGGTGCGGTCTTTCCAAGGGCGGCATGGTGGGCCAGTGGCTCGCCGCCAACGCGCCTGAGCGGCTCGACCGCGTTATCCTCGCCAACACCTCCTCGCGCATGGGCCCGCCCGACATCTGGAACGCGCGCATCGCGGCTACCCGCAAGGACGGCATGGCGGCCATCGCCGACACGACGATCGAGCGCTGGTTCACGGCGGGCTTTCGCAAGCGTGCCGCCGACACCGTCGCAACCATCCGCGCCATGATCCTCGCCACGCCGCCGCAAGGCTATGCCGCGTGCTGCGCCGCCATCCGCGACATGGATCAGCGCGAAGCCGTGCGCGGCGTCAAGAAGCCGGTCATGGTCATCATCGGCAAGGAGGACCCGGCCACGACGCCCGAGATGGGCGATCTCCTGGCCGGCAGCATTCCAGGCGCCAAGTCGGTCAAGCTCGACGCGGCGCATCTTTCCAACGTCGAGCAACCGGAGGCCTTCTCCAAGGCCGTCGTCGATTTCTTGAAAGGATGATCAGATGAGCACCGACCGCTTTGCCGAAGGCATGAAGACGCGCCGCAAGGTCCTGGGCGACGCCCATGTCGACGCCGCCGCCGCCCGCATCACCGACTTCAATCGCGAATGGCAGACCTTCGTCACCACCAACGCCTGGCACGATGTCTGGAACCGGCCCGGCCTCGACCGCAGGACACGCTCGTTCATCGTGCTGTCGATCCTGGTGGCGCTGCGCCACTGGGACGAGTTTCGGCTGCATGTGCGCGCTGCGCTCAACAATGGCCTGACGAAGGACGAGATCAAGGAACTCCTTATCCAGGCCTCCGTCTATGCCGGCGTGCCGTCCGCCAATCATGCCTTCAGGGAGGCCTCGGCGGTGTTCGCGGAGGCGAAGTGACGACCGGTTTCAATTGTTTTCCCGTGATCTCATTGATAAGCATTATTGATCAACGACGCCCCGCGCGCGATGCTGGCCTCGCGCGAAACGGGCGCGACGAGGGGTGAGGCGGTGGCGGAATTCGTGCAGCAGCTCGTCAACGGGCTGACGCTCGGCTCGATCTACGGGCTCATCGCCATCGGTTACACGATGGTATTCGGCATCATCGGCATGGTGAACTTCGCGCACGGCGACGTGTTCATGGTGTCGACCTTCATCGCACTGATCTTCTTCATCATCCTCACCACCTGGCTCGGCGTCGCGCCGCTGCTGCTCGCCTTGTTCCTGGTGCTGCTCATCGCCATGCTCATGACCTCGCTGTGGGGCTGGGCCATCGAGCGCGTCGCTTACCGGCCGCTGCGCGGCTCCTTCCGCCTGGCGCCGCTCATCTCCGCCATCGGCATGTCGATCTTCCTGTCGAATTTCGTTCAGGTCGTGCAGGGCGCCCGCAACAAGCCGACGCCGCCCATGGTACGCGACGTGATCGTGCTGTTCGAGACCGACGGCTACGCCGCGACACTGTCCTACAAGCAGCTCATCATCTTCGTCACCACCATCCTGCTGCTCGCCGTCTTCTGGTACGTCGTGCAGCATACGGCGCTGGGACGGGCGCAGCGCGCCTGCGAGCAGGACCGGCGCATGGCCGCACTGCTCGGCGTCAACGTCGATCGCACCATCTCGCTCACCTTCGTGATGGGTGCGGCTTTGGCCGCCGTGGCCGGCGTCATGTACCTGCTCTACTACGGCGTCATCAATTTCGCCGACGGCTTCACGCCCGGCGTCAAGGCCTTCACGGCCGCCGTGCTCGGCGGCATCGGCTCGCTTCCCGGCGCCGTCCTCGGCGGCTTGCTCATCGGCCTCATCGAGGTGTTCTGGACCGCCGCCGTGCCGGGCGGCAGCGACTACAAGGACGTGGCCGCCTTCTCGATCCTCGTCATGGTGCTGATCTTCATGCCGTCCGGCATCCTCGGACGCCCGGAAGTCGAGAAGGTCTGACGCCGATGACGGCGCCTGAGGTCACCTCCCTCCCTGCCAGCCCGGTCGCCGTGCGCGCGTCGGCTGGCTCGTTTATCGCCGCGTTTCGATCGGCCGCTTCCGCGGCCCTCGTCACCCTCGGCCTCGCCATTCCGATCGTCGCCTATCGCACCGACGTCGGTTCCGCCAACGAGCTCATCCTGCGCCCCCGCTGGGAAATCGTCGCCTTCGCGTGCCTCATTGTGTTCGTCCTCGCCTTCACGGTGAAGAGCCGGGCGGGATCGCTTCGCCTCGTCCATGTCATCGGCCTGCCGCTCGCCCTGTTCGTCGTCTATCTCCTCGCCATCGCGGGCGCGCTCATCGTCCAGTTCATGCTGTCGGCTGGCTCGAGCGACGTCCTTGGAATTGCCGACGCGGCGCTCCGCGTCACCCTGAAGGAGATCAAGGGCGCGGCGCTCGAAGCGATCGAGGGCGTGTTCAGCAGGAAGCCTCCCGCGCAGGCGATCTATCTGCCCCTCGCCTTCCTGCTTCTCCTCACGATCAAGGCTTTTGGCAGACCGGCAGTGGAGGCGGCCAAGGAGGTCTGGGCCTTCCTCCGCGAGCTCTATGCGCAGAACCCTTGGATGCGAACGGCGCTGAAGGTGCTGTTCGCGCTCATCGCCGGCCTCTTCCCCCTGCTCATCGCAATCATCAAAGGCGGCCTGAACGAATCCCGTTACTGGGTCGATCAGGGCGTGCTCGTGCTCACCTATGTGATGCTCGGCTGGGGCCTCAACGTGGTGGTCGGCCTCGCCGGCCTCCTCGATCTCGGCTACGTCGCCTTCTACGCCATCGGCGCCTATTCGTACGCCCTGCTCTCCACCACCTACGGCCTGTCGTTCTGGATCTGCCTGCCGCTGGCTGGCATCCTGGCCGCTTTCTGGGGCATCCTGCTCGGCTTTCCGGTGCTGCGGCTGCGCGGCGACTATCTGGCCATCGTCACGCTGGCCTTCGGCGAGATCATCCGCCTCGTCCTCATCAACTGGGTGGAGCTGACCAACGGCGGCGCCGGCATCGCCTCCATCCCGCGCGTCACCTTCTTCGGCGTGCCGTTCAACAGCGACGAGGGTGGCTTTGCGGCGCTGTTCGGGCTCGAGTTCAACTCGATGCACCGTATCATCTTCCTCTACTACCTGATCCTGGCGCTGGCGCTGATCACCAACTTCGTGACCCTGCGGCTGCGCCGCCTGCCGGTCGGGCGCGCCTGGGAGGCGCTGCGCGAAGACGAGATCGCCTGCCGTTCGCTCGGCATCAACACCACCAACACCAAGCTCACCGCCTTCGCGGTGGGTGCCATGTTCGGCGGCTTCGCCGGCTCGTTCTTCGCCGTGCGCCAGGGCTTCGTCAGCCCGGAAAGCTTCAACTTTCTCGAGTCCGCCACCATCCTGGCCATCGTCGTCCTCGGTGGCATGGGCTCGCAGGTCGGCGTGGTGATCGCTGCGGTCGTGCTGCAGATCGGCCCTGAGCTGCTTCGCAATCTCGGTTTCCTGAAGTTGCTCTTCGGCGAGGACTTCGACCCCCATGAATACCGCCTGCTCATCTTCGGTCTCGCCATGGTGGTGATGATGATCTGGCGGCCGCGTGGACTGATCGCCCACCGCGAGCCCACCGTCTTCCTCAAGGAGCGCACGCGCATCGGCAGCGCCCACGTCAAGGAAGGCCACGGATGACGGCGGCGCCGATCCTCAGGAGCGAGCGCCTGACCATGCGCTTCGGCGGCCTGGTCGCGGTGCACGACCTGAGCTTCGAGGCGCGACGCGGCGACATTACCGCCATCATCGGCCCCAACGGCGCCGGCAAGACCACGGTGTTCAACTGCATCACCGGCTTCTACCGGCCGAGCGTCGGCATGCTGACGGTGACCCACCCGGACGGCAAAGCGTTCCTGCTGGAGCGCATGCCCGGCCATCACATCGCCTGGCGCGCCCGCGTCGCCCGCACCTTCCAGAATATCCGCCTGTTCTCGGGCATGACGGTGCTGGAGAATCTGCTCGTCGCCCAGCACAACCGGCTGATGCTCGCCTCGGGCTTCACCCTTCTCGGCGTTCTCGGCGTCGGCGACTACAGGGCCGCCGAGACCCGCGCCATCGCCAAGGCCACCGAATGGCTGACGCGCATCGGCCTCCTTGAGCGCGCCGACGATCCGGCCGGCGACCTGCCCTATGGCGCGCAGCGGCGCCTCGAGATCGCCCGCGCCATGTGCACCGACCCGGTGCTCTTATGCCTCGACGAGCCGGCGGCCGGACTCAATCCGCGCGAGAGCGCCGAGCTCAACCGGCTGCTGCTCGCCATCCGCAAGGACTTTGCCACCTCGATCCTGCTCATCGAGCACGACATGTCGGTGGTCATGGAAGTCTCCGACCACGTCGTCGTGCTCGACTACGGCGTCAAGATCGCCGACGGCACGCCGGCCGAGGTGCGCAACGACCAGCGCGTCATTGCCGCCTATCTCGGGGTCGCCGACGAGGAGGTGGCCAAGGTCGAGCGGGAGGTCGGCGTATGAGCCCCCTCCTCGCGGTGCGCGGCGTCACCGCCTATTACGGCAACATCATCGCGCTGCGCGGCGTCGACATCGAGGTCAACGAGGGCGAGATCGTGGCGCTGATTGGCGCCAACGGCGCCGGCAAGTCGACCTTGATGATGACCATCTTCGGCGATCCGCGCGCCCGTGCCGGCGCCATCACCTTCGCGGGCCGCGACATCACGGCGATGCCGACGCACGAGATCGCCCGCCTGTCGATCGCCCAGTCGCCGGAGGGCCGGCGCATCTTCCCGCGCATGAGCGTCTACGAGAACCTGCAGGTCGGCGCCTCCCTCGACGGCATGGCGCATTTCACGCAGGACCTGGAGCGCGTCTGCGGCATCTTTCCGCGGCTCAAGGAGCGGCTTTACCAGCGCGGCGGCACCTTGTCGGGCGGCGAGCAGCAGATGCTGGCCATCGCCCGCGCCCTGATGAGCCGCCCGCGCCTGCTGCTCCTCGACGAGCCGTCGCTCGGCCTCGCGCCCCTTGTCGTCAAGCAAATTTTCTCGGTTATCCGCGAGCTCAACGAGCAGCGGGGCATCACCGTTTTCCTGGTGGAGCAGAACGCCTACCATGCGCTGAAACTCGCGCATCGCGGCTACGTCATGGCGACCGGCACCATCACGCTCACCGGCACCGGCCACGAGCTGCTGGCCAATCCGGATGTGCAGGCCGCCTATCTGGAGGGAGGGCGGCACCAGTGAGCATCCTGGCCCTCCTGCTGTTTGCACTCGTCATCGCCGTCGGCTTCTGGGCGGCCTGGATGACCGGCCGGGCCGCGGCCCTGACATGGCAGCCTTACTGGATGGCCGTGCTGTATTTTCTGCCGCTCGGCTTTGCCTTGCGGTTCCTGTTCTTCATTTTCACGCATCAGGGCCGCTTCCTGTCGTTCTGGGGGGTGGTTGGCAGCCTGGTTTACGTCGCGGTCGTCGGCTCCATTGCCTACCAGTTCACCCGTACCGGCCTCATGACCCGGCAATATCCCTGGCTGTACGAGCGCACGAGCCCGTTCACCTGGCACCGACATGGGCGGCCAGCGGATTGATGCATCTCGACGAGCGGGTTGCGGCGCCACGCCATCGCCGCGCCGCCGAGCCGCTTGCGCTCGTGCGGTTTGCCGCTAACCTGCGGCCAGATTTCAACCCCCGACAAGGGAGAGGGAGAAGGGTCATGAGAAAACTGCTGTTGGGCGGTATCGCGCTGTCTGCCTCGTTGGCGCTCGCGCTGCCCGCCATCGCACAGGTCAAGGTCGGCGTCGCCGGCCCCATCACCGGCAACAACGCCGCCTTCGGGGCGCAGCTGAAGAACGGCACCGAGAAGGCGGTTGAGGACATCAACGCCGCCGGCGGCATCCTGGGCCAGAAGATTCAGCTCTCGGTTGGCGACGATGCCTCCGATCCCAAGCAGGGCGTTTCGGTGGCCAACAAGTTCGTCGGCGAAGGCGTCAAGCTGGTTGTCGGCCACTTCAATTCCGGCGTGTCGATCCCCTCCTCGGAGGTCTACCAGGAGGCCGGCGTCCTCCAGGTCACGCCTGCCTCGACCAATCCGCGCTTCACCGAACGCAACATGTGGAACACCTTCCGCACCTGCGGACGTGACGACCAGCAGGGCGCGGTTGCGGCCGACTACATTTCGAAGAACTTCAAGGGCAAGAAGGTCGCCATCGTGCACGACAAGACGCCCTACGGCAAAGGTCTCGCCGACGAGACGCAGAAGGGCATGAACGCCAAGGGCGTCAAGGAGGTGCTGTACGAGGGCATCAACACCGGCGAGAAGGACTTCTCGGCGCTGGTCTCCAAGCTGAAGTCCGCCGCCGTCGACCTCGTCTATTTCGGCGGCCTGCACACGGAAGCCGGCCTCATCGTGCGCCAGATGCGCGATCAGGGCGTCAACGCGCCGCTGATGTCGGGCGACGGCATCACCGACAAGGAGTTCGCGCAGATCGCCGGCCCGGGCGCCGAAGGCACGCTGATGACCTTCTCGCCCGATCCGCGCAAAAACCCGAACGCCGCCAAGGTGGTGGCCGATTTCAAGCAGAAGCGGAACTACGATCCGGAAGCCTACACGCTCTACAGCTACGCAGCGCTGGAGATCATGAAGCAGGCCGCCGAGGACGCGAAGGCGCTCGATCCGAAGAAAATGGCCGAGGTGATGCGGTCTGGCAAAGTGTTCAAGACGGTCATCGGCGACATCTCCTTCGACAAGAAGGGCGACATCACCCGTCCGGACTATGTGATGTATGTCTGGAAGAAGGGCGCCGACGGCAAGATCGACTATTCGGGCAACGAACTGCCGGCAACGAACTGACGCCGACGCAAGTCGCACGCAGCAAAGCCCGCCCCGCAAGGGGCGGGCTTTTGCTTTGCAGCGCGGGATTATTTGGCTTTGTCGTCGGCTCCCCGCGCCAGCGCGGCGAACCCCTGCAGGTAGCGTTGCACGGCCGCCCTGTCGGCGGCGAGCCGACCGGCCGCGCCGTCGGCCCAGCCGTGCCATTCGTGCATCAGCTCCGCCGTCCCGGGCGCCATGCACATGGATTGGGACGCCGTCAGCGCCGCCTTCGTGCCGGTGCGGCGGCGGCTGAACCAACCCAAGGCGAAGTCCTCCATGATGTCGAGGAGCTTGAGCTCGTTCTGCCAGAACCGGCGGGCGCCGTCGCGCATCAGCTCCTGCGGTCCGGCTGCAGGGGCGATGTCATGCCCCTTGTCGAGGCCTGCGGCCGCTGCCGAGCCGGCGCCGTTCGTCCCCGCTGCCGTGCGGGCCGCATCCGCCAGGGTGTCGGCGAAGCCAAGCGATGTCGTCATCGCGTTCTGCATCTGCACGAAGAAGAGATTACGATACTCGCTCAGCACGCCCATGGCGGCGGACGCGACCTCCTCCAACGCCGGCGGCGGTCCTGAATTCTCCGTCGCCGCCTTCTTCGCGTCCCGTTGATCGCGCCGTGGCTCTGGGCGCGCCGCCTCGGCCTCTGCCACCATGTCCTGCGCCGTCGGCTGCCGCCGCGGCTGTAGGGCGGCTCGTGCCGTCTCGCGCCGGGGCGCCCGCGCCGCCGGGCTAGGCGGCCGTCGCGCCGGGGCGGCGGCGGGCTCGACGGCAAAGCTCGACGCCGCCGGCACCGAGAAATCAAGGAGCGAACGGCGTTTCTGTGGCATGGCTCAGCTCGCGGCCCTCCAGGCGCTGCCGCTGGCCCGTCGCCGCATCGGCCAGCTTGCTCGCGGTCCACTGCCAGAGCCCGCGCACCTCGTGCGCGGCCTTGCCGTCGGCGTTGAACTCCGTGACGCCGAGGCCGGCGCCAAGCGCGTCCTGATGGTCGTTGCGCTGCACGATGTAGGGCAGTGCCAGCACGCCCATGGCATTAAGCGCCGCGCCCGCCTCGCTCAGCCGGTAACTGCGCGCCGGCGTCTGGCAGAGCACGAAGGCGAACGGCTTGGCGAGCTTGCGGATGGTGGCGAGCGTCGGCAACGCCGCCTCGATATCGGCCGGGCTAGGGCGTGCCGGGATGAGGCACAGATCGGCCGCGTGGATGGCACTCGTGCTCAACGCATTGTCCCCCGCCGCCGTGTCGATGACCGCCAAGCCCGTGCCGGCGCGCCGAAACGCCTGCAGCGCCTTTTCGATGTCGGCGCCTGTGGTGACGCGGGCGATGCCGAGCGTGCTTCCGGCGCGCCGCCCGCTCCAGTTCGACACGGTGCCTTGCGGGTCGGCATCGACGAGGCCAACCCGCTCGCCCCATTCGGCCGCAGCAACAGCAAGACCGATGGCGAGCGTGCTCTTGCCGCTCCCGCCCTTCTGCGTCACCAGCGCCAAAATCTGCATCGAGCATCGCCCCCGTTGGCAATCAACGCGGCACGCAAGCCAATTCACTAAACGCCTGTGGAAATTGGCTTTAGCAGGGACATAGCGCCAATTCGTGTCAAGACCGTGAGCCGCCTTTGCGGTGCACAAACCGGCGCCACAGCGACAAACTCAAGACGTGCGGCTCGCAGGTTGGATCGCGCAAAATCAAGGAACTAGACGGCGCGCGGGAGCGCCATGGCGTGCAAGCCTCAGCCGAACTGCTGCAGGGCTGGAAACGTCTCGAGCAGCCAAAGGCCGAACGTGTTGATGGTGCCGGTCAGGAAGGCGATGCCGGTGAGCACCAGGAACGCGCCCATCAGCTTCTCGACGAGGTGCATGCGCGAGCGCATGCGCTTGAGCGCGCCGACGAAGGGCCGCATCGCGAAGGCGGCGAGCAAGAACGGGACGCCGAGCCCGGCGGAGTAGACGGCGAGCAGCGCCGCACCGCGGCCGACACTTTCCTCCGAGCCGGCGAGCGACAGGATGGCGGCCAGGATCGGCCCGATGCACGGCGTCCAGCCGAACGCAAAGGCGAGACCCATGACATAGGCCCCGAAGGCGCCTGCCGGCTTTCGCACATCGAGGCGCGCCTCGCGGTAGAGGAAGGCAATGCGGAAAACGCCGATGAAATGCAGCCCCATGACGATGATGGCGAGCCCTGCGAGCATCGAAAGCGGCTGCTCGATCGTGAGGCCGAACACCACGATGGGCGCGTTCAGCGCCCTGAATTGCAGGCCCATCGCCGAGGCGCTCGCGCCGAGAAGCACGAACACGGTGGAGAAGCCGAGCACGAACCCGAGAGCGGCGATGAGGGCGCGCCGGTTGACGTCGCCCCCCGTTTCCTTGGTGAGGGTGTCGACGGTCTGACCCGCCAGATAGCTCAGATAAGGCGGCACCAGCGGCAGCACGCACGGGCTGATGAAGCTGAGCAGCCCCGCAAAGGCGGCCACCGGATAGGAGACTTCGGCCATGCGGGGTTTCTACCGGGTGGGAGGGGCAACCGAAAGCCGCGGCATCGCAGCTCTCCCCGGTTTGTGATGCCCTTTGTGCGCGCCTGCGGATATGGCAATGCAAGCCCATGGCCCTGCGCAATCTCATCACCGACGTGCCCGGCATCCTTGTCGGCAACGCCGACGATGCCCGTGTCGCCAGCGGCGCGACGGTTGCCATGTTCCAGGAGCCGGCCGTGGCGGGCGTCGCCATTCTGGGCGGCGCGCCGGGTTCGCGCGACACCGCGCTCCTGGAGCCCGAGATGACGGTGGAGCGCATCGACGCCCTCGTGCTCTCGGGCGGCTCGGCCTATGGGCTCGAAGCCGCGGGCGGCGTCATGAGCAGCCTTGCCGCAAGAGGCCGCGGCTTCGCCATCGGCCCGGCCCGGGTGCCGATCGTGCCGTCAGCCATCCTGTTCGACCTCGCCAATGGCGGCGACAAGGGCTTTGCGAGCGGCGCCGGCGAACCGCCCTATCGCCGCCTCGGCGCCGACGCGCTCGCGGCCGCAGCCGCCGATTTCGCGCTCGGCACCGTCGGCGCCGGTTATGGCGCGCTCACCGTCGATCTCAAGGGCGGGCTCGGCTCGGCGAGCGCGCTGACGCGCTCGGGCCACGTGGTGGGCGCGCTGGTGGCCGTCAACGGCGTCGGCTCGACGCTCATCGGCGCAGGTCCGCACTTCTGGGCAGCACCTTATGAACAAAACGGTGAGTTCGGCGGCCGCGGCTGGCCCGCGAGCATCGCGGCATCGGCCTTGGAGCCGCGCTACAAGGGCGGGCCCGGCGCCAACACCAACATCGCCATCGTGGCGACCGACGCGCCGCTCAGCAAGGCGGAATGCAAGCGCCTGGCGCTCGCTGCGCACGACGGCCTCGCACGCGCCATCCGCCCGGCGCACGCGCTGCTCGACGGCGACACGGTGTTCGCCGCAGCGACCGGCAAGAAGCCGCTCGACGACCGCATCTACGGCCTCACGGATCTTGGCCTCGCGGCTGCCGACTGCCTGGCCCGCGCCGTGGCGCGCGGCGTCTACGAAGCGCGGGCGCTGCCCTTTGCCGCCGCGCGGCCCGCGTGGCGGGACCGGTTCAAGTGATGCGCCAGCCCATGCCTTGCGGATCACCGCGCGCTTCCGTAAGCTTCCACCACTTACCCGACGAAGGGGAGTAGCGGACCGTACGATCGTCAGCCCGGGAGTGCCCCTCCCCGGTCGTGCGGGCAGCGCCCAGGCGCTGCAGCAAGACCTTTGCCACATCGGTAAGTCGAACCGACTGCCGCGCGTCGAAGCAATTCGGCGAACGGCGGCTCGTTGCGGCTTCAATCGACGGACGGAGGTCTCGCCATGCTCAGGGCATTGGTGCCCGTTGACGGCTCGGACAGCGCGCTGAGCGGCGTCAGGCACGTCATCAAGCTCGTCCGCGATCGCGAGCCGCTCGAGATCCATGTCCTCAACGTGCAGCCGCCGCTGCACGGCGACGTGACAACGTTCGTGCCCGCCCAAGCGGTGCGCGACTTTCATCTCGAGGAAGCCAACAAGGCGCTGGCACCGGCGTGTCGGCTCCTGGACGAAGCCGGCGTCAGCTACGTCAAGCACATCATGGTCGGCCACGCCGCCGAGGTCATCGCCTACACGGCCAAGAAGCTCGGCTGCGACAAGGTCATCATGGGCACGCGCGGGCTCGGCACGGTGACGCAGCTGCTGCTCGGCTCCGTCAGCCACAAAGCCATCCATCAGATGGATCCGCGTATTCCCGTCACCCTCGTCAAGGCGGGCTACGCCCCCGCTTCAGCGACATCAACCGCCACAGGCCAATCCTCATGAACGAAGCTCTCCGCAATGCTCCTCCTGCCTCGCGGGTCGTCGATCGCGCCACCGCGCCCGCCGTCATGCCGCATCGGCAGGATGCCCAGGCGGTTGTCGCGGCCCTGGGCTCCGATGCGCGCCTCGGCTTGAGCGGCGCCGAAGCGCGCCAACGCCTCGAGCAATACGGGCCCAATCAGCTGAAGAGCGCCCCCGAAACGCCCTGGTGGCGGCGGCTCCTCGAACAGTTCCAGAATTTCCTGGTCATCATCCTTCTCGTCGCCACCGTCATTTCCGTTGTCGAATGGGTGTTGCAGGACCCGCGCGAGAGCGCCCTGCCCTACGAGGCCATGGTCATCCTGGCCATCGTCGTGCTCAACGCGCTGCTCGGCTTCTTCCAGGAGTCGCGCGCCGAGCGCTCGGTGCGAGCGCTCATGGCGCTGGCAGCGCCCGAATCGACGGTGGTGCGCGACGGCGAGCGCCAGCGCATCCCCGCCCATGAGATCGTCCCCGGCGACATCGTGCAGGTGGAGGCCGGCGACAAGATCCCGGCCGATGCCCGCGTCATCGAGAGCGCCAACCTGCGCGCCGACGAGGCGCCGCTCACCGGCGAGAGCGTGCCGGTTGCCAAGAGCCCCGAGGCGATCGACGCCGATGTCAGCCTCGGCGACCGCCGCAACATGCTGTTCGCGAGCACAGTCGCCACCTATGGCCGCGGCCGCGCCATCGTCGTGGCGACCGGCATGGGCACCGAGGTCGGCCGCATCGCCGGCCTGCTCGAGGCGGCCGAGAAGGAGCCGACGCCGCTGCAGCAGGAGCTCGACCGCACCGGCAAGCGCCTCAGCGTCATCATGCTCGGCATCTGCGCCGTCGTGTTCGCGACCGGGCTCATCACCAGCCCGGTGTTCAACCTCAACGCCATTCTCAGCCTCTTCCTGTTCGCCGTGGCGCTCGCCGTCGCGGCCATCCCCGAGGCCTTGCCGGCCATCGTCACTGTGGGCCTGAGCCTCGGCGTGCGGCGCATGGCGGCCGCCAATGCCATTGTGCGCAAGCTGCCGGCGGTGGAGACGCTGGGTGCCGCGACCGTGATCTGCTCCGACAAGACCGGCACGCTGACCCGCAACGAGATGACGGTGCGCGCCGTCGCCACGTCCGGCGCCGTCATCGACGTGGGTGGCAGCGGCTACATCCCGGAGGGCGGGTTCACGAGCGCCGGCGCCGCTCTGACGCAAGGCTCACCGCTGCATGCCGCTGTCGGCGAGGTGCTGCGCGCCGTGGCGCTCGCCAACGACGCGACGCTGTCTCACAGCGAGGATCGCTGGCGCGTCCAGGGCGACCCGACCGAGGGGGCGCTGGTGGTGGCAGCGCGCAAATTCGGCATCGGCGAGGCCGAGCTGCAACGCACGCCCGCGCGTCGCCGAAATCCCCTTCACGTCAGAGCGCAAGCGCCACACGACCGTGCACCGCGACCCCGACGCGGCCGGCACGCTGCGCATCTTCGTCAAGGGGGCGCCGGAGATCCTGTTCGCCAAGTGCCGCTTCGTGCGCGAGGGCGGCAAGGCCGTGCCCTTCGACGAGGCGCGCCGCAATGCCCTCTCGAAGCGCAACGACGTGCTGGCCGGCGATGCGCTGCGCACGCTTGCGGTCGCAACGCGCACCGTGCCGGCGGCCTCGCTCGGCATCCGCGAAGGCGCCGAGGTGCCCGAGAGCATCGAGGACGATCTCGAGCTGCTCGGCCTTGTCGGCATGATCGATCCGCCGCGCACCGAGGTGAAGGCGGCGGTTGCCGTGGCGAAGCGCGCGCATATCCGCACCGTCATGATCACCGGCGATCACCCGGCCACCGCCGAGGCCATCGCCCGCGAGCTCGAGATTTTCGAGCCCGGCGCCAGGACGATCACCGGCGTGGAGCTGCGCACCATGAGCGACGCGGACCTCGATGCCATCGTCGAGGATGTGCGCGTCTTCGCCCGCGTCGACCCCGAGCACAAGCTGCGTATCGTCAGCGCGCTGCAGCGCAAGGGCCACATCGTCGCCATGACGGGCGACGGCGTCAACGACGCCCCGGCGCTCAAGAGCGCCAATATCGGCGTCGCCATGGGCATCACCGGCACCGACGTGTCGAAGGAAGCGGCCGACATGGTGCTGACCGACGACAACTTCGCCAGCATCGTCAAGGCCATCGAGGAAGGCCGCGGCATCTACGACAATATCCGCAAGTACCTGATCTACCTGCTGTCGTCGAACGCCGGCGAGCTGATGACCATGTTCGCGGGCGTCATGTTCGCGAGTTGGCTCGGCCTCGTGCCGGCCGAAGCGGGGCTGTTCCTGCCGCTGCTCGCCGCGCAGCTCCTGTGGATCAACCTGATCACCGACGGGCCGCCGGCTTTGGCGCTCGGCGTCGACCCGAAGGACCCCGACGTGATGGAGCGCGAGCCGCGCCAGCGCGGCACCGGCGTCCTCACCACGGCCGATTGGTGGCGTCTTGCCGTCATCGGCACGATCATGATGGTGGGCACCATCGCGGTTCTCGACGCCTACTATCCCGGCGGCCTCTTCTCGCCCCTGGCGAAAGGCACGGCGCCGAACGCAGCGGACGAGACCTATGCCCGCACCATGGCGTTCACGACGCTGATGATGTTCCAGCTCTTCAACGTCTTCAATTGCCGTTCGGTGTGGCGCAGCGCCTTCAACGGCCTCTTCGAGAACAAGTGGCTGCTGATCGCCGTAGCGGCCTCGCTCCTGATGCACCTGGCGGTCATCTATGTGCCGGCGCTGCGCACCGCCTTCCACACGGTGTCGCTGACGCTGACGGATTGGCTCATCGCAACGGCGGTGGGCGCCACACTGCTGCTGCTCGCCGAGCTGGCCAAAATGGTGGTGCGGGCGCGAAGCCCGCATCCCGGTGCGGCGCGCCCGGCCGCCGCCTAGCGCATGACCCCGAAAAGTGTGAGCGGTTTAAGATCATGCGCAAATAAGAATATAGAGCCTGATCCGATTTCAATGAAATCGGATCGCGCTCTAGAACCGGTCGGCCCGATACGGCTTGGGATCGATCGATGGCGCCTCGCCGGCAATCATCTCGGCGAGGAGGCGCCCGGTCACCGGCCCGAGGGTCAGCCCGTGATGGGCGTGCCCGAAGCCGAACCACAGATGCTTGTGGCGCGGCGCCGGGCCGATGATCGGCAGCATGTCGGGGGTGCAAGGGCGCGACCCCATCCACGGCTCGTCGTCCCGCCGCTCGTCGAGTGGAAACAGCCGCCGCGCGATGGGCTCGGCGCGCTGCAATTGCACCGGCGTTTTTGGTGAATTGCGCAGCGCGAACTCGGCCCCGGTCGTGAGGCGGATACCCTTGACCATGGGGGCGATCAGGAAGCCCGCCTCGGCGTCGAGCACCGGGTGATTGAGCACCGCGTTGCCGGCGGGACCGTAGTGCATGTGATAGCCCCGCTTCACCGCAAACGGGATGTGGTAGCCGAGGCGGCGGGTCAGCGTGTCCGACCAGGGCCCCAGCGCAATCACCGCCGATTGTGCCTCGACGGCGCCGATGTCGGTCGTCACCCGCCAGCAGTCTGCTTGCTCGACAAGGCTGCGGGCGTCGCCGGAGACGACGCGTCCGCCGAGGCGCTCGAACAAGTCCGCATAGGCCAGGACCAGGCCGTGAGGGTCGATCACCGAGGCCGGCGCCGTCCAATGCAGGCCGCCGACCAGCTCGTCCCGCGACAGGTTTGGCTCCTTCTCACCGAGCGCCGCCTTGTCGAGCACCACGTGCGGCACGCCGAAATCGCGTTTCAGCGCCTCGGCCTCGGCGACCTGACCGGCCATCTCCCGTTCGGTGCGGTAGAGCTTGATCCAGCCCCTGTCGCGCAACAGATGCAGCGCGCCCGCTTCCGCGGCGAGCGCCTTGTGCTCCTCGACGGAGCGCTGGATGAGCGGCGCGTAGCAGCGGGCGATCTCGCGATGCCGGCGCGGGCGCGACTGCCACCAATAGCGGGCGAGGAACGGCGCGATGATCGGCAGCGCCGACAGATGATAGTAAGCGTGCGTCGTGGTGTTGAGCATGTAGCGGAACAGCGCGCCGAAATCGTGCGGGAAGCCGTACGGGTAGATGCCCTCGCTCTGGATGAGCCCGGCATTGCCGAAGGACGTTCCTCGCCGGGTCCCCGTCGGTCGACGAGCACGACGGCGCGGCCGCGCTTTTGCAGGTGCGCGGCTATCGAGACGCCGATGATGCCGGCGCCCAGAACGATCGTGTCGGCGCGCATCGAGCCTCCCGTCGCGTCGAGCCTGTTGCGCTACAGCGACCGGCTCAGCGCGCCGCCGTCACCATGATCTCGATGAGGATGTCCGGCCGCACGAACTCGGAGCGGACGCAGGCGCGCGCCGGTGGGTTCTTGGGGTCGACCCAGTCGTTCCATACCGCGTTCATGGCCGTGTAGTTCTTCATGTCGGTAAGCCATATCTGCGCCTGCAGGAGCTTCGATTTGTCGGTGCCGGCCTCACCGAGGAAGCGGTCGATGACGGCAAGCACCTGCCGGGTCTGGCCGGTAATGTCCTGGCCGGTGTCCTGCGCGGTGAGCCCCGCCAGATAGACGAGATTGCCTGCGACGACGGCCCGGCTCATGCGCGGGCCGGGTGGTTCGGTGACGCTGATGCGCGTGATGGTCATGACGGCTCCCAAATGTGCGCCGCCAATCTAGGGCCGCCTTGCATCGTGTCCAAGCCTCTCTTGTCCAAGCCTTGTCCGAGCCGGCCTTGATGGGGACAAGCGGCAGGCCGCAAGCCGCTCAGGTTGCCTCCCCCTGCCGGCGATGCTACCGGCTCGCCAATGGCCCCGCTCCTTGTCGCCCCCTCGATCCTTGCAGGCGATTTCGCCCGCTTCGGCGAGGAGGTGCGTGCCATGGACCAGGCCGGCGCCGACTGGATTCATGTCGACGTGATGGACGGGCACTTCGTGCCCAACATTTCGTTCGGCCCGCAGGTGGTGCGCGCCATCCGGCCGTTCACCGCGAAACCCCTCGACGTGCACCTGATGATCGCGCCGGTCGACCCTTACCTCGAAGCCTTCGCGGCAGCCGGCGCCGACCGGCTCATCGTGCACGTGGAGGCAAGCCCGCACCTGCACCGGTCGGTGCAGGCGGTGCGCGCGCTCGGCAAGGCGGCCGGCGTGGTCATGAACCCGGCGACGCCGGTGGACGACGTTCGAGCACGTCCTCGATCTTGTCGATCTCGTGCTCGTCATGTCGGTCAGTCCGGGCTTCGGCGGCCAGGATTTCATCCCGGCGGCGCTCGACAAGATTTCCCGGCTCAAGGCGATGATCGCCGGGCGGCCCATTCACATCGAGGTCGATGGCGGCATCACGGCGCAGACGGCGCCGGCCGTCGCCCGCGCCGGCGCCAACGTGCTGGTCGCGGGCTCCGCCGCCTTCAAGGGCGGTGCGGCGGCCTACGCGGGCAACCTCGCGGCGATCCGCAGCGCTGCGGAGGCGGCACGTGGTACAACGGTTTGAAGAAGTGAGCGACGGCATGATCCCCCGCTACACCCGGCCCGACATGGCGGCCATCTGGTCGCCGCAGACGCGCTTTCGCATCTGGTTCGAGATCGAGGCGCATGCGGCCACCGCCATGGCCGACCTCGGCGTCATCCCCAAGGAGGCCGCCAAGGCGGTGTGGGACAAGGGTGCCGAGGCGACCTTCGACCTCGACCGCATCGACACGATCGAGCGCGAGATCAAACACGACGTCCTCGCCTTCACGACGCATCTGGCCGAGATCGTCGGGCCTGAGGCGCGCTTCGTGCACCAGGGCCTGACGTCCTCCGACGTGCTCGACACCTGCTTCAGCGTGCAGCTCACCCGCGCCGCCGACATCCTGCTCGCCGATCTCGAGGCGCTGCTCGTGGCGCTGAAGCGGCGGGCCTTTGAGCACAAGCTCACGCCGACCATCGGGCGTTCGCACGGCATCCACGCCGAGCCGACCACCTTCGGCTTGAAGCTGGCGCAGGCCTATGCCGAGTTCGACCGCGCCCGCGCCCGTCTGCGCAATGCCCGCCAGGAGGTGGCGGTATGCGCCATCTCGGGTGCCGTCGGCACCTTCGCCAACGTCGATCCGCGCGTCGAAGCCTACGTGGCCAAGAAGATGGGGCTCGCGGTCGAGCCGGTGTCGACGCAGATCATCCCACGCGATCGCCACGCCATGTTCTTCGTGACCCTGGCGGTCATCGGCTCGTCTATCGAGCGGCTGGCGACGGAGTTCCGGCACCTGCAGCGCAGCGAGGTCTACGAGGCCGAGGAATTCTTCTCGGAGGGCCAGAAAGGCTCCTCGGCCATGCCGCACAAGCGCAATCCCGTGCTCACCGAGAATTTGACCGGCCTCGCCCGCATGCTGCGCGGCTATGCCTTGCCGGCGCTCGAGAACGTAGCGGTGTGGCACGAGCGGGACATCTCGCACTCTTCCGCCGAGCGCGTCATTGGCCCCGACGCCACCGTGACGCTCGACTTCGCGTTGAGCCGCCTCACCGGCGTCGTCGACAAGCTCGTCGTCTACCCCAAAGCCATGAAGGCCAATCTCGACAAGCTCGGCGGCCTCGTCCATTCCGGCCGCGTGCTCCTGGCGCTGACCCAGAACGGCGTCAGCCGCGAGGACGCTTACCGTCTCGTGCAGCGCAACGCCATGCCGGTATGGCAGGGAAAGGGCGACTTCCTGACGCTGCTCAAGAACGACAAGGACGTGACACAGGCGCTGTCAGCCGCCGAGATCGCCCAGTGTTTCGATCTCGACTACCACCTGAAACACGTGGACACGATCTTCGAGCGGGTCTTCGGCAAGGCCTAGAACGGTCTGCGCCCGCAAGCATCGTTCCCGCGACGCACCGCCTGCGACGCAGTAGCGCGACGGTTCACGTTGCGATGCAGGCGTGAACTGTACTATAGGCGCCGGCATCCCACACAACAGGGCGATTTGCGGCCGCTGCCGTTGATCCCGTGCGTGTACGTCGTGACAGAAGGCCTATGATGAATGAACCGACGCTGATCCGATACGACTACGAGAAACGAACCCTGGCCGAGATGGAGCAGCGGGCGGCGGACGCCGTCATCGCCATGATGCGCCGTCGCAGCGTGCGCGAATTCTCACAGCAGCCGGTGCCGCGCATCCTGATCGAGAACGCCATCCGGGTCGCCGGCAGCGCGCCTTCCAGCGCCAATCTTCAGCCCTGGACCTTCGTTGCCATCTCGTCGAAGGGCTTCAAGCGAAAGATCCGCGTCGCAGCCGAAGAGACGCTGAAGCAGATCACCAAGAAGTTCAGCCCCCAGTATTGCGAGCGCCTGGCCTCGGTCGGCGGCACGGTCGACAAGTCCGCCGTCGAAGAAGCGCCGTGGCTCATCGCGGTATTCGCAAAGCAGCCGCCCGCTGAGCATCTACAAGGCGCGCGCACCTATGTTCCGGAAAGCGTCGGCATCGCGACCGGGTTTCTCGTCGCGGCCCTGCATGCCACCGGCCTCGCCACGCTTGTCGACCGCCCGGAGCCGCGCGCCTTTCTCAACGAGATGTGCGGGCGGCCCGCCGACGAGCGGCCCTATCTCATGGTGATGGCCGGTTACCCGGCCGAGGATTGTCTCGTGCCAGTCATCGCCCGGAAGCCGCTCGAAGAAATCGCCGTCTTCGTGGAATAGCTGCAAATGACGCTCGTGGCGCGCCGCATTCACGGTGAACAACAACGCTAACGCCTCGATCGCGACTATCGCTTGAAATACCTCGTTACGATCTTCAAGTGGTGTTCGACAAGTGCTGACGCGAGCGCGCCAGCTGCGACAGCCCGTGCGGGCGATCGCTAAGGAAACGCTCATGGAGGCAATCTCGTTCTTCGCTATCATCGGGACCTTGGCGATGGGCGTCATCAGTCCGGGGCCCAGCTTCGTCGTTGTCGCGCGATTGTCGGTTTCCGCTTCGCGGCGCGACGGTCTCGCGGCAGCCGTCGGTATGGGCATCGGAGGTGTCGTGTTCGGGGCGCTGGCGTTGTTCGGACTCCAGACCATTCTGGCGCACGTGAGTTGGCTCTACGATGGACTGCGTCTTCTGGGCGGCGCCTATCTTGTGTACCTCGCCATCATGATTTGGCGAGGTGCTGCAGATCCCATCCCCGTTTCTTCCCCTGACGGCATGCTTTCTGGAAATACGATCCGCTCCCTTGCGCTGGGGTTGGCGACGCAGTTGAGCAACCCCAAGACGGCGGTCGTCTACGCCAGTATCTTCGCTGCCTTCTTGCCCAAGACCACGTCCGGATGGGCTGTCGCCGCCCTGCTGCCGCTGATCTTCGCCATTGAGGCGAGCTGGTACGGCGTCGTGGCGCTGGTGCTTTCGGCGGGTCGGCCGCGCTCGATCTATCTCAAGGCCAAACGCTGGATCGACAGAGGGGTCGCGGCCGTCATCGGCGGGCTCGGCGTGAGACTTATGGCGGAGGTTGCAAGGCCGCGTTGAACGATTGGCACGGGTGCCCGCATGGTCGCACCCGCGCTCGGGAACCGGACAAACCCGCCGCGAACCGTACATTGCCGCACACTTTGCCTCCTCATCGTCGGCCAAAGCTTGAGGTTTGCCGAACAAGGCAGACCTTTACGCTCGCGCCGTGTCTGCGCGCCTGTGACAAACGCCGCGGTCCCGACGGACCAGCGTTTGTCCATGCAAACGCTCCGTTCAACCGGAGTGCACTATGCGTACCCCCACCCTCGCATTCCTGCTCGCCCTCGGGCTGCTCACCATCCCCGCTCTCGGCCAAACGGCAACGGCGCCCGGAGACGTCGCCTCGCGCGCCGCCCGGCCAGCCCGCATCATCGTCAACAACATCAGCAGCATCCAGATGACGCTATCGGCTTTCGAGACAACGGTCGCCGACGAACGCGACAAGGCGCCCGGCGCGACATCTATGAGATGGCGAAGCGCGAGTGCCGTACGCTGTCGGAGGTCTTCAACGCCGATTGCCGGATCACCAACCTCAACGTCACCACCAATGTCGGCGGCAACCGCCGCCATGGTGTTGAGGGGGTCGCGCTCAATGCCCACGCACAGTATGAGCTGAGCCAGCGTCCGAACTGAGCGGTGGCCGGGTATTCACCAAGCCCGGCCAATCGCCCGTTTGCATTGCGAAGGCCGCCACGGGTCGCTAGTTTCGGCCCATGAACCAGAGCACCGACACGCTTCCGCAACGCGCCGACTTCGCCTTCCTGCATCCGCTGCGCGTGCGCTGGTCGGAGGTCGACGGTCAGGGCATTGTCTTCAACCCGAACTATCTCGTCTATTTCGACATCGCCATTAACGAGTATCAGCGCGCCATCGACTTCACCTATCCGGACGGTTTTGCGGCGTTCGGCACCGATATGTTCACGGTGAACTCAAGCGTGAATTTTCGCTCGCCGGCGCGCTACGACGATGAACTGATGATCGGCACGCGCCTGGCTCATATCGGACGCACCAGCTACCGCGTGCAGTTCGCCATCTTCCGGGGCGAGGAGCTGTTGGCCGACGGCGTCAACGTCTATGTCAACGCCACTCGCGACGGGCATGTCCCCTCGCCCGTGCCGGAGCCGTTCATCGCCAAGGTGACGGCCTTCGAGCGGCTGAAGCCGACGCGGTAGCAGCCCCGTCATGCCCAGCGTTGTGCCGGGCATCCAGGTCTTTCCTTCGTCGATATCAAAGTCATGGATGGCCGGGACAAGCCCGGCCATGACGCGCCATCAAGTCTTCAGCGCGAATAGAACTCGACCACCAGGTTCGGTTCCATCTGCACCGGATAGGGCACCTCGCCGAGCGTCGGCACGCGCGACATGCGCGCCGTCATCTTGGAGTGATCGGCCTCGATATAGTCGGGCACGTCACGCTCGGCGAGCTGTATCGCCTCGAGCACCGAGACGAGCTGCTTGGAGGCTTCCTTCACCTCCACCATGTCGCCGACCTTGACCTTGAAGCTCGCGATATTGACGCGCCGCCCGTTCACCTTGACGTGGCCGTGGTTGATGAACTGGCGCGCCGCGAACGGGGTGGGCACGAACTTGGCGCGGTAGATGACGGCGTCGAGGCGCCGCTCCAAGAGGCCGATGAGGTTGGCGGCCGAGTCTCCCTTGAGGCGAATGGCCTCCTGGTAGATGCGGTTGAACTGCTTCTCGGTGATGTTGCCGTAATAGCCCTTGAGCTTCTGTTTGGCGCGCAATTGCGTGCCGAAGTCGGACATCTTGCCCTTGCGGCGCTGGCCGTGCTGGCCCGGACCATATTCGCGGCGGTTGACGGGGCTCTTCGGGCGACCCCAGATATTTTGGCCCATGCGGCGGTCGAGCTTGTGCTTCGCCGCTATTCTCTTTGACATCGCGTGTCCTCTTCGGTTGCGACTATCGAGGAACGCGCCCTCCTCTCCCCGTCTCCGGGACGACAGGCCCTGTTGGGGCCACGGGTGCGCAAATGACCGCGCGGGCCAAAACGGCCCGCGCGGCAATGGATTAGCCCCGCCTCAGCGCCGTGTCAATGAAGCCCACCAGTGCCGCCAACCTGGGCGGCGCCAGGCGTCGAGGCTCCAGGGCCCCGGGCCGGCCGCCGCGATATAGAGAAAAATAAAGCAGAACAGGATGGCTTCGGTGCCGCGATTGACCATCGGGAAGAAGCCGCGCGGCAGATGCTCGATGAAATAGCCCACCGCCATCATGCCCGACAGCACGAAGGCGACGGGCCGGCTGAACAGCCCGACCAGCAACAGCCCGCCGCCGACAAGCTCGAGGACACCGGCCACCGTCAGCAAGGGCGTGAGCCGTGGGCCGGGCGCTGGAAAGCCGAAGAACTTGGACATGCCGTACATGAGGAACAGCAGCGCCGCGACGATGCGCAGCGCGCTCAACACATACGGCGCGGCGCGCGTTCCGGCCCGTTCGACTTGCGCGAGCTTCATTGGCGGTGCCTCCGCGCCCCGCATGATCCCGAAAAGTGTGCGCGGTCTTCCGAAAAAGTCATGCGCAAAAACCTATGGTGACTCAGGCCGGAACCAGCGGCAATGGCTGAACCGCGATGCGCGGCAGGCCGCGCGCCCTGAGCGCCGCCTTCAGGGCCGGCGTCAGGCTCGTCCCGCCGGTGAAGACGGCCATCGGCTCGCCGGACGGCGGCTGGCGTGAGGGCGGCTCGCCGAGGAGTTGCACGACGCGCCGGGCGATGGCGGGAGCCGGATCGATCCACCGCACCGGCCAGGACGCCAGGCGCTCGAAGCGGGCAAGCAGCAGCGGATAGTGCGTGCAGGCAAGGACGATGACATCGGTGCGCCGTCCATCGACGTCGACGAAGCAGGGCGCGATCTCGGCCATCAAGGCGTCGTCCGGCGCCGGCGCGCCGGTCATCTCGGCCTCGCCGAGGCCCGCCAGGCGCTGCGAGCCGACCAGCGTCACGTGGCAGCCATTGGCGAATTGACGGATGAGATCCTGGGTATAGTCGCGCGCCACCGTGCCCGGCGTGGCCAGCACGCTGATCGCCCTGCTGGCCGAGGCGGCCGCTGCCGGCTTGATGGCCGGCACCGTGCCGACAAACGGCACCGCAAAGCGCGCCCGGAGCGGCGGCAGCACCAGCGTCGAGGCGGTGTTGCAGGCGATGACCACGAGATCGGGCGCGTAGGCCGCGATCAGCCGCTCCATCAGCGCGACGACGCGCGCGACGAGCGTTGCTTCATCGAGCCGGCCGTACGGGAAGGCCGCATCATCGGCCGCATAGACGTAACGGGCGTCCGGACGCGCCTTGACCACCTCGGCAAAGACGGTGAGGCCGCCAAGCCCGGAATTGAAGATGAGAATTGTCGGCGAAGGCTCGCGCATGGATTCCGGCCCTACACCCTTGGCGTCGCGAAATCGATAGGGTTAGAGCTGGCGCTTGGGGCGGCCCTGTTTCGGCGCCGCCTCGGGCTGCGGCTTCGGTTGCTGCGCCTGCTCCTTGTCGGGCCGCGGGCTCTCGGCATTGAGCCGCCGGACCGGCAGGCCGTCGCTCCACAGGCCCATGTCGTAGAGCCTTGTGTCGCGGGCGACCGCTTTGGCGTCGCCGCCGGCAAAGACGATGTCGCGGGCGATGTCGAAAGGTCGCCAGATGGCGAGCCAGTCCATCGCGTCCGCGCCGGTCAGCTGCTCGTAGTTCACTCTAAGGCGGTTTTCCTCGTAGCCCGTCCACCATGTCTCCGTGGCGGCCTGGCGCGCCGCCTCGCGCTCCGCCTTGTCCTTCGACGGCGCCGCCACGGCGGCGGTCGATTTGGGCTGACCAAACGCGCCCGCAATGGCCGCAAAGTCGTAGGCCTCGTCGAGCGCCATGGGCACGAAATGACCGGCGGAGAGCGGCGGCTGGCCGCGGCTGTCCGACCCGACCTTGACAAGGAGGCGACGCTCGGCGGCGAGCCCCTTGGCGGCGCGGATCACTTCCCGGCCCCCCATCTCCGCCGCCAAGGCGTCCTTGTCGCCCACCAGCGTGATGAGAACGGTCTGCGGATCGAGACCAGTGAGGTCGTCGAGCGCCACACCTTTGCGCTTATCGGTGACGGAGCGCATCGGCATGACGCCGAAGACGAGGCGGGGCTTCGGCAGGTCATTGGCGGCCGCCGCGGCCGCCACATTGGCGGAGATGATCGCGCCGCCCGAATGGCCGACGATGGCGAGCTTGTTGAGATCGGGCTTGGCTTCGGCGTCAGCCTCGAGCCCGGCCAGCGCCGCCTTGATGCCCTTGATGGCCTCGCCGCTCATCAGCGAGAAGCGGGTCTTGCCGGCATCCTCCTCGAAGCGTGGATAGATGACGATGTTGCCCTTGCGCACCAGGTGGTTGATCCAGCCGCCGTAATACTTCGGCGAGACGGCGCCCGGCAGATGCATGAAGACGATAACCGGACGGGGCTGTGGAGCGACCCCCGCGGGCCGGAACACAAAGGCCTGGGCGCTTCCCTCGCCATAGGCCTTCTTCACCACCTCCTTGACCTCGTAATCTGCTCCCCCCGGGCCCGTCTTGGGCTGCGCGGGCGGTGCCGCCGCCACCGCCGGCCAGGCAAGGGCAAACGACAGCGGCAGGGCGAGGAGCGTCATGCTGCGAAGAAGAGGGAGCGCGAGTCTCATGGCGGGACACTCGCAAAGCGTTTGAGCCTTCGCAACGTGAAAAAGGCCCCGCCGGGCGCGCGACCCCGAAAGGCGCCAAGATGTCGGAAGAGACTGCCAGCAAAACCAATGGCTTATAGCTCACAGCCGCGACGGCATCCGATCGCGGCGCACACCTTAGGTGCCATCCTCGCCGGAAGCCGGAGCGGAGCCGGCTCGCCGGCGGGCGGGACGCGGGCGATTGTGTCCGCCCCGCCTCCCCTGCACGAGGGTGACGATGGCGCCTCGCAGCGTGCGCACGTCCTGCTCGGTCATGGCCAGACGATGGAAAATGTTGCGCATGTTACGCACCATGACGGGGCGCTTGTGGTCCGGCGTGAAGAACGCGACCGCGTCGAGCTCGGCTTCGAGATAGTCGAAGAAGGACAGCACCATTTCGCGGCTGGCGGGAGGCGACTTCGGCTCCGGCGACGCCGGGCCGGCATGGGCACGCTTGAACCATTCGTAGCCCATGAGCAGCACCGCCTGCGCGAGATTGAGCGACGCGAAGGCCGGGTTGACCGGAAAGGTGATGACCGCGTCCGCAAGGGCGATCTCGTCATTCTCGAGGCCGGTGCGCTCCGGCCCGAACAGGATGCCGACTTGCTCGCCGGCGCCGACGCGCAGGGCGATCTCGGCCGCGGCATCGCCGGCCCTGGTGATCGCCTTCGCCTGGCCGCGCTCGCGCGCCGTCGTGGCGAACACTTTGTGGAGGTCGCCGACGGCGTCACGGACATTCTCGTGGAGGGTCGCGCCGTCGAGCACGTGGACGGCGCCTGACGCCGCCTGGCGCACCCCCTTCTTCGGCCAGCCGTCGCGCGGCGCGACGAGGCGCAGCCGGTCGAGGCCGAAATTGGCCATGGCACGCGCCACCATGCCGATATTCTCGGCGAGCTGCGGGCGCACCAGGACAATCACCGGCCCGCCGCTGATGGCCTTTCTGGTGCGGTCCGTTCCGGCTCCGGGCATGCGGCAAGAAACCTCCAGGGCGACATCGCGCCGCCGCGTCTCCTAGCACAGCGCCTGTGCAATCCGCTCGCCATTGCCGCGCCCACCTGCACCCATCGACACGAGCCTTGCGCCTCCGGAGGCGATGCTATAGCGACCCTTGCCAGGGCCACGCCCCTCCCCGCATCGTCGCATATGGCAGGTTGCGTGCCCTGCCGTGACAAGTCTCAACAAGGTCTTCCTCGATGGCGAAAATCAAGGTCGCAAACCCGGTGGTGGAGCTCGATGGCGACGAGATGACTCGCATCATCTGGCACTTCATCAAGGACAAGCTGGTCCACCCCTATCTCGACATCAAGCTTGAATACTACGACCTCGGCGTCGAGCATCGCGACAAGACCGCCGACAAGGTGACCGTCGAGGCCGCCGAGGCCATCAAGAAGCACGGCGTCGGCGTCAAATGCGCCACCATCACGCCCGACGAAGCCCGCGTGAAGGAATTCAAGCTCAAGGAGATGTGGAGGTCGCCCAACGGCACCATCCGCAATATCCTGGGCGGCGTCATCTTCCGCGAGCCGATTATCTGCAAGAACGTGCCGCGCCTGGTGCCGGGCTGGACGCAACCGATCATCGTTGGCCGTCACGCCTTCGGCGATCAATATCGCGCCACCGACTTCAAGGTGCCGGGCAAGGGCAAGCTCACCATCTCGTTCGTTGGCGACGACGGCACCAAGATCGAGAAGGAGGTGTTCAACTTCCCCGGCGGTGGCGTCGCCATGGCCATGTTCAATGTCGACGACTCGATCCGCGACTTTGCCCGCGCCTCGTTCAATTATGGGCTGGCGCGCAAATACCCCGTCTATCTCTCCACGAAAAATACCATCCTCAAGGCCTATGACGGGCGCTTCAAGGATATTTTCCAGGAAGTGTTCGACAAGGAATTCAAGGCCGAGTTCGACAAGTTGAAGCTCGTGTACGAACACCGGCTCATCGACGACATGGTGGCGTCGGCGCTGAAATGGTCGGGCGGCTACGTCTGGGCCTGCAAGAACTACGACGGCGACGTGCAGTCCGACACCGTGGCGCAAGGCTTCGGCTCGCTCGGGCTCATGACGTCGGTGCTGATGACGCCGGACGGCAAGACGGTCGAGGCGGAGGCCGCGCACGGCACGGTGACGCGCCACTATCGTGAGCACCAGAAAGGCAAGGAGACGTCGACCAACTCGATCGCCTCCATCTTCGCCTGGACACGCGGCCTTGCCCACCGCGCCAAGCTCGACAACAACGCAGAGCTGAAACGCTTTTCCGACACGCTCGAGAAAGTGTGCGTCGACACGGTGGAAGCCGGCTTCATGACCAAGGATCTCGCGCTGCTCGTCGGCGCCGACCAGAAATGGCTGTCGACCACCGGCTTCCTCGACAAGATCGACGCGAACCTGAAGAAGGCGATGGCCTGAGCGGCGGCGCGCATACTCCCGAGCCGCGTGCGCGTG
Organism: uncultured Alphaproteobacteria bacterium; assembly: GCA_963812775.1. Taxonomy (GTDB): domain Bacteria; phylum Pseudomonadota; class Alphaproteobacteria; order Rhizobiales; family Beijerinckiaceae; genus CAWEWH01. The sequence continues at coordinate 30,125 of CAWEWH010000004.1, read as the reverse complement.
TCGCGTAAGATTCTGCACAAAGGCGATTCCTCTTGCGCACAGCGCAATCGAGGAAGTCCTCCGGCGCCGTTGTATCCGGTCACGAGCACGACTATGGGTTTGTTGCCTGTCGATTGTGACTATTCCCCTATGCGGGGTATCTCTTGACCCGGTGAAACCAATGAAATCGTTCAAGTTGAAGAGTTTGAGTATTGGCGACCTGCTCGATCTGAAAGAGCAGCTCGACACCGTTCTGTCGGCTCGCGTCGAGGCGGAGAAGCAGCAGCTTCAGGCGATGCTGGCGCGGCTTGACGGTGCCGGCGTCGGCTCGCGTGCCGTCACTGGAAAGCGCGGCAGCCGCCTCAAGGGGCGCAAGGTGCCGCCAAAGTACCGCAACCCGGAGAATTCGGCTGAAACCTGGACCGGCAGAGGCATGCGGCCGCGCTGGCTCGCGGTGGCCATGCGGGACGGCAAGCCGTTGAAGGACTTCCTGATCGAGGGCCAAACGACGCAACGCAGGCAGAAGTCGCGGCGTCGGCGCGCCGGCCGAAGGAAGTCGAAATAACCGCCGAATAACCGGCCTCGGCAGTCAATAATCTAATACTCGTTCTGGTATATGCTCGCTCCCGCCCTCTTCATGTTCGAGGAGGTGCGGCCGCGAAAAAGCGCCTGAGCCGCGTCCGCCAGTCGCGCGGCGGCATCTCGCGCCCGACCTGAGGGACGAGAGGCAGTGTCCAAGCCCGGCGGAATGTCGTTGACGCGCTACGGCCGCGCCTTGTTGCCGATCCTGCTGGCCGTCTTGCTGGCGCTGGGGCTCGGTGCGGCTCTGACCTTTCACCTCTCGCGCGGCGTCACCCGCGACACGCACGCGATCCTGCACGCCCATGCGGTCGTCGACAAGGCGCGCGCCACCCTTGCCCAGACCGAGCGGAGCGAGGCCGCCCAGCGCACGCACGTGGTCGGCGGTGACGCCGCCGCCCTCTCGGCCTTCGCGGCGGCGGCGCGCGCCGCAACGGACACGGCGGAGGAGCTCAAGGTCCTCACATTGGCGTCGCCGCGGCAGCGCGCCCGGAGCGACTACATCAAGGCACAGATCACCGTGCGCCTCGAACTCTTGCAGCGTGGCGTCGATGCCGCCAAGGCACAGGGCTTCGGCCCCCAGCATGCGGCCCCCAGCGGTGACGGCCAGGAGCTGATGGCGGTGATCCGCAATACCGTCGACGCGATCGTCGCCGACGAGAATGCGGCGCTCGTCCGGCGCATCGAGGCGGGCGCCGCGGCAGAACGCTCGACCATCCGCATCGCCGTGGCGGCTGTCCTCGGCAGCTTCATCGCGCTCATGCTGGCCGCTCTCCTGGTTGCGCGCCGCGTTCGCCAAATTCGCGCCGCCCGCCGGGCCGCCGCTGCTCGCGCCGCAGCCCTGCAGAAAACCCTCGATCATGCCCATGATGGTATCGCCGCCTTCGATGCAGAACGCCGCCTCATCGCCTTCAACCCGCGTTTCTTCCGCCTGATGCAATTGCCGGAAGATCTCGCCGTGCTGGGCACCCCGGCGGCGGAACTCTGCCGCAACGAGCCGTTGCGAGGCTCGCCGGAGCTCCAGGCCGCGCTGTTCAACCATCCCGACCCCAGCGCCGGGCCGAGCATCGTTCCCCTCGCCGACCGGCGGCTGGAAGTCTGGCAATCGCGCGCCATCGACGGCAGCCTGATCGTCTCCTGCCGCGCACTGGCGCCTGCGCGGGATTGATCGGAACCCTGCTCAGAAACAGGCCCGATTTTGTGCCCGCTTCACCTTTGCGGTAGCCTTGCCGCACGGGCCCGATCGCGCGCCCGTGGCGCCAGCGGCGCCGGCAAGGTCGTGCACCGATGTGGTTCAACCGCGCCTATGGCCTCGTTGTCCTGCCGATCGCCGTGGCGCTCGGCGTCGGCGGCTTCCTGGTGATCTCGTTCTCGCAAAACCTGGACGAGAACCGCTTTCGCTTGGTGCATGCCTACGAGGTGATGGACAAGACGCGCGCCGTCATCGCCGAATTGCAGGAGGTGCAGTCGGCGCAGCGCGACTACGTGTTCGCCGGCCAGCCGGCGGCGCTCACCTCCTACCAGCAGCGCTCAGCCCTGCTGCCCGCCCTCATTGCCGAGATCCGCTCCCTCACCGCCGACGATTTGCAACAGCAGCAGCGGCTCGGCTTGCTGGCCTCGCTCGTCGCGTCGCGCCTCGAATCGCTGCAACGCGGCGTCGAAGCGAAGAGCCGGGGCGCCGCCGGCCCGCCCGACCTTGCCGAGGGCGCGGGCCGCGACGGTCTCGACCAGATCCGGTCGACCGTGCGCGAAATCATCGCCCACGAGAGCGGCCTCCTGAACCGGCGTGTCGAGGCGACGCGGCGCACCGAGCGCTATACGCTCTATGCGGCCATCGCCGGCGCGACGGCGGGCCTGCTTGGCGTCGTCGTCGTCGGGGTGCTGCTGCTCGGCAGCAATCGGGCGCTGCGCACCGCCCAGCAGGCCGCCGCCCAGAAAGCCAACCTGCTGCAAGGCACCCTCGACAACGTGCGCGAAGGCATCGCGGCCTTCGATCGCCACGGGAAGCTCGAGGCCTTCAACGCCCGTTTCTTCCGCCTGCTGCGCTTGCAGCCGGATCTCGCCAGGCTCGGCCTGCCGATCTCAGCCTTGCGGGAGGCAGAGATCGTACGCGCCACGCCGGCGCTCGGCCACGCGCTGTTCGGCAAGGTCGATGGCGGGCGCGACGGCATCCCGGTCATCGTCGGCCGCCGCCACCTCGAAATCTATCGCAACGTCACCGCCGACGGCAGCCTCATTGTCTCGTGCTTCGACATCACGCGGCGCACCAATGCCGAGGAGACCGCCCGTCAGGCGCAGAAGATGGAGGCCATCGGCCAGCTCACCGGCGGCGTCGCCCATGACTTCAACAACCTCTTGCAGGTCATCAGCAGCAACCTCGATCTGCTGGCCAGGGACATGGGCGGCAACGAGCGCGCCCTGAACCGGCTGCACAACGCCATCGCGGGCGCCGAGCGCGGTGCCCGCCTGACGCGCCAGCTCCTTGCCTTCGCGCGGCGCGAGCCCCTCGAGCCGCGCCCGGTCGACATCGGCCGGCAGCTCACCGACATGGCGGAGCTGCTGCGGCGCACGCTCGGCGAGGCAATAAATGTCGAGACGCTGGTGGCGGCGGATTTGTGGAATACCCTCGTCGACGCGACGCGGCTCGAAAGCGCCCTGCTCAATCTCGCCATCAACGCCCGCGACGCCATGCCGGACGGCGGCAAGCTGACGGTCGCCGCCTCCAATGCCCTCCTCGGCGCCCAGGACCTGGCGGAGAACCGCGACGTGGCAGCGGGCGAATACATCATGCTGAGCGTTGCCGACACCGGCCGCGGCATGAGCAAGGAGGTGCTGCGCCACGCCTTCGAGCCGTTCTTCACGACCAAACCCGAAGGCCACGGCACCGGACTTGGGCTGAGCCAGGTGTTCGGCTTCGTCAAGCAGTCAGGCGGCCATATCCGGATCGACAGCGCCCCCGGCCGCGGCACCACTATCGAGATGTTCCTGCCGCGCACCCACGCCGAGGTGCGCAAGGACAGCGACCCGCATCCGGCGAGCGAGGGTGGGGCCGAAACCATCCTGGTGGTCGAGGATCATGCCGACGTGCGCCGCGCCGTCGTCGACACGCTCGAGAGCCTCGGCTACCGGGTGCTCGAAGCGCCCTCGGCCGATGCGGCGCTCGAAATTCTCGACGCCGGCGAGACCATCCATCTCCTGTTCACCGATGTCATCATGCCGGGCGCGATCAAGGCGCCGGAGCTCGCCCGCCGCGCCCGCGCCGCCAACCCCTCGCTCGCAGTGCTGTTCACCTCCGGCTACGCCGAGAGCGCCATCATCCATGACGGCCACCTCGACGAGGGCGTTCAGCTGCTCAGCAAGCCCTATCGCAAGGACGAGCTGGCGCGAAAGGTGCGCGCCGTCCTTGCGGCCGCGAATGCGGGCGCAATGACGGGGATGGCGCCCGCCGGCCGCGCGCTACCGCCGGCGCGCGGCCTCGAGCCGCGGCGCCTGCGTATCCTCGTGGTCGAGGATGAGATTTTCGTGCGCCTCACCACCATGGACATGCTCGACGAGCTGGGCCACGAGGCGATCGAGGCCGAGAACGCGCGGGCGGCGCTGAAGGTGCTCGACGCCAACGACGACATCGACGTGATGCTCACCGACATCGGTTTGCCCGACATGAAGGGCCCGGCTCTCGCCGCCGAGTGCCGCCGGCATCGCCCCAAGACGATCATCGTCTTCGCCACCGGCTACGATGCCATGAGCCTCACCGGCGAGGACGCCGGAGCGGTGGTCATCGGCAAGCCCTTTGACATCGACGACCTGCGCCGCTCCATCGCCAACGCGCTGAAGCAGCACGGGGCGCACGCCCCCGTGGCGTGATCAGTCCTCGTCGCCAGTCGGCTGCCGGCCCGGGCCTGACAAAGCAAGTTCGCGCTGGCGCTCGTCCGACGCCTCGCTGACGCGCTGGGCGATCTCCGGATGCCGCTCCATCAGCACGTGGAAGTCGGCGGCGTCGAGCACGAGCAGCTTGGTGTTGACCAGCGTGCGCACCGTCGCGCTGCGCCGCGTCGCGCGCACAATGGCCATCTCGCCGAAGAACTGCCCCTCTTCGAGACGCAGCCGCCGGTTCGGCAGCTCGACCTCGACCGCCCCGCTGGCGATGAAATACATGGCCGTGCCGGCCTCGCCGCGGCGCACGACGGTGGCGCCGCTCTCGGCGCTCTGTGCCTTGAGGTAATGGATGATCTCGCCGATCTGGCCGGCGTCGAGACTGGCAAACAGCGGCACGCGCGCCACCATGCTCCACGTCACCACGAACTCGCGGCGGTGGATGTCCTCGGCGAAGGCGGTGGCGATGAGGCCGACCGGCAACGCCAGCATGACCAGCCCGACGATGGCCGTGAGCCCGGCGATCGCCTTGCCAAGCAGGGTGACCGGGTAGACATCGCCGTAGCCCACCGTGGTCAGCGTGATCACCGCCCACCACAGCGCCTCTGGGATGGAGCCGAACTTGTCGGGCTGGGCATGCTGCTCGGCGAGGTGCATGCAGGTGGCGGCCACCAGCGCGACGCCGACCAGGATGATCAGGCAGGCAAACAGTGCCTTGCGCTCCTGGTAGAGCACGTTGGTGAGCGAGCGCATGCCCGGCGAATAGCGCGCCAGCTTCAGGAAGCGCAGCAGGCGCAAGAGGAGAAAGACCTTGAGCTCGCTGTCGCCGAACATCGCCGTGTAGACCGGCACGATGGCGATGAGGTCGACCATGGCCGGCACGGAGAAAAAGTAACGCAGCCGCGCCTTGGCGGCCGGCCAGCCGAAATAGACCGGGTTTTCCGGCACGATCCACAGCCGCACCAGGTATTCGGCGGTGAACAGGACGACGGACACGATCTCGATGGCGAAGAACAGGCGGGCATGGCGCGCCTGCAGCGACGGCACTGATTCCAGCACGACGGCCGCGACGTTGATGACGATGAGCGCAACCAGGAGTTCGTGCACGACGCGCGCCGACAGTCGGTTGCCGGTGCCGCGATCGAGCACGAGGTGGAGGTTGTGCCGCAGGCGCCGCAGGCCGTGCCTGGACGCTGGCCCGTTCATCAGGCGGCCTTCTCCAGTTCCGCCTCGACGGCGGCGAGCGCCTCGGCCGCCCGCGCCCCTTCCGGGCCGCCGGCCTGCGCGAGGTCGCGGCGGCCGCCGCCGCCCTTGCCGCCGAGCCGCTCAGCGCCGGCCCGCACCAGCGTCACGGCGTCGAGGCGCGAGGTGAGATCGTCGGTGACGCCGACGACGATGCCGGCCTTGCCGTCCTGGCCGACGCCGACAATGGCGACGACGCCCGAGCCGATCTTCTTCTTGCCGTCGTCGGCAAGACTCTTCAGGTCTTTCATCTCGACGCCCGAGACGGCGCGAGCGAACAGCTTCACGCCGCCGACCTCCTTGACCGGGGCGTCCGCCTCCCCGCCCCCGCCCATGGCGAGCTTGCGGCGCGCCTCGCCGAGTTCGCGCTCGAGCCGGCGGCGCTCGTCGGCGAGCGCCGAGAGCCGCTCGGGCAATTGCTCGACCGGCGTGCGCAGTTCCGAAGCCGCCTGCTTGGCAAGCTGGACGATGGCATTGGCATGGTGGCGCGCGGCGCGGCCTGTCAGCGCCTCGATGCGGCGTACGCCCGCCGCGACCCCCTCCTCGGCGACGATGGAGACGAGGCCGATGTCGCCGGTGCGCCGCACATGCGTGCCGCCGCAAAGCTCCACCGACCAGCCGAGCGCGTTGCCTGACTTGCCCATGGCGACGACGCGGACCTCATCGCCGTATTTCTCGCCGAAGAGCGCGCGCGCCCCCGACGCGATGGCCTCGTCGACGGCCATCAGGCGCGTCGTCACCGGGCCGTTCTCGACGACGATGTCGTTGGCGATGTCTTCGATGCGCGCCAGCTCGTCGGCGCTGATGGGCTTTGGATGGCTGAAATCGAAGCGCAGCCGGTCGGGCGTGACCAGCGAGCCCTTCTGGGCGACATGGTCGCCCAGCACCTGGCGCAGCGCCTCGTGCAGGAGGTGCGTCGCCGAGTGGTTGGCGCGGATGGCGGTGCGCCGCCCGTCATCGACGACGAGCTCAGCCGCCTGCCCGACCTCGAGCGTCCCCGTCTCCACCGTGGCGTGGTGGACGACAAGATCACCAAGCTCCTTCGTCGTGCCGGTGACCTTCACGTTTGTCCCCGGCACCCTGATCGATCCCGTATCGCCCACCTGGCCACCCGATTCCCCGTAGAACGGCGTCTGGTTGAGGATGACCTGGCCGCTCTCGCCGGCCTTGAGCGCCTCAACTTCCACGCCGTCCTTGACGATGGCCTTGACGACGCCTTCCGCCGTCTCGGTCTCGTAGCCTAGGAATTCCGTGGCTCCAGCCTTGTCGCGAACCGCAAACCACACCGCCTCGGTGGCCGCCTCGCCGATGCCTGAGCGCGCCGCCCGCGCCGCCTCGCGCTGGCGCTGCATGGCGGCATTGAAGGCGTCGACATCGACCTCGATGCCGCGCGGCCTGAGCGCATCTTGCGTGAGGTCAAGTGGGAAACCGTAGGTGTCGTAGAGCGTGAAGGCGGTCTCGCCGGAGAGCTTGCTGCCGCTTTTCAAGGTGCGGCTCTCGTCCTCGAGAATGCCGAGCCCGCGTTCCAGGGTGCGGCGGAAGCGCGTCTCCTCGAGCTTCAACGTCTCGCTGATCAGCGGCTCGGCGCGCACCAGTTCCGGGAAGGCGACACCCATCTCCCGCACCAGCGTGGGCACCAGCCGCCACATCAGCGGCTCCTTGGAGCCGAGCAACTGCGCGTGGCGCATGCCACGGCGCATGATGCGCCGGAGCACATAGCCGCGCCCCTCGTTGGACGGCAGCACGCCATCGGCGACCAGGAAGGCGGAGGCGCGCAGGTGATCAGCGATGACGCGGTGGCTTGCCTGCTGCGGGCCCTTGGAGTCGACGCCGGTCGCGTCGGCCACCGCCTGGATCAGGGCGCGGAACAGGTCGATGTCGTAGCTGCTGGTGACCCCCTGCAGCACGGCGGCGATGCGCTCCAGCCCCATCCCGGTGTCGATGGACGGCCGCGGCAGCGGCACCCGCTCGCCGGCGGCAACCTGCTCGTATTGCATGAACACGAGGTTCCAGATTTCGACGAAACGATCGCCATCCTGGTCGGCGCTGCCCGGCGGCCCGCCGGCCACGTGTTCGCCGTGGTCGTAGAAAATCTCCGAGCACGGGCCGCACGGCCCGGTGTCGCCCATGGCCCAGAAATTGTCGGATGTGGCAATGCGGATGATGCGCTCGTCCGGCAGGCCGGCGATCTTACGCCATAGGCCAAAGGCCTCGTCGTCCTCGGCGAAGACGGTGACGGTCAGCCGCTTGGCGGGTAGCGCGAAGTCCTTGGTAATGAGCTGCCAGGCGAGCTCGATGGCGCGCTCCTTGAAATAGTCGCCGAACGAGAAGTTGCCGAGCATCTCGAAGAAGGTGTTGTGGCGGGTCGTGTAGCCGACATTGTCGAGATCGTTGTGCTTGCCACCAGCGCGCACGCATTTCTGCGAGGTGGCGGCGCGGTTGTATGGCCGCTTCTCGGCGCCGGTGAAGACGTTCTTGAACTGCACCATGCCGGCGTTGGTGAACATGAGCGTCGGGTCGTTGCGCGGCACGAGCGGGCTCGAGGGCACGACCTCGTGCCCCTCCCGCTTGAAGAAGTAGAGAAAGGTGGACCTGATCTCGTTGACGCCGCTCATGCTCATCCCACGCCGAAGCAGGGCGGCGCACGGCGCCGCCCCTCGGCGTTTCTAGCGCATGATCCTGAAAAGTGTGAGCAGTTTTCGGATAAGATCGTGCGCAAAATCAAAAACATAGAGCGCGAATCCGAGTTCAATGAATCGGATCGCGCCCCAGAGAGCGCCAGAAGCGAGCGGCCGAGCTCCTGTCGAGGCTGCCCTTCCCGCGCGGGGAACGACATCGAGCGGCTCAGCGCCCACGGGTCAGGGCGGGCTCCGCCCAACCCTCGCGCTTTGAGAAAGACCGGGTAGAGCGACCGCCTACGCCTCGCCTTCCTCCAGATCCTCGGCCGTGGGGTCGGCGTTCTCAAGGATGCGCTCGGCGAGGAGGCCGGCATTCTGGCGGATGGCCGTCTCGATGCGCGCCGCCAGATCGGGATTCTCCTTGAGGAAGGCCTTGGCGTTCTCGCGGCCCTGGCCGAGCCGCTGGCTGTCGTAGGAGAACCAGGCGCCGGACTTCTCGACGATGCCGGCCTTGACGCCGAGATCGATCAACTCGCCGGTCTTGGAGACGCCCTCCCCGTACATGATGTCGAATTCCACCTGCTTGAAGGGTGGCGCCACCTTGTTCTTCACCACCTTGACGCGGGTGGTGTTGCCGACCACCTCGTCGCGGTCCTTGATGGAGCCGATGCGGCGGATGTCGAGGCGCACCGAGGAGTAGAACTTCAGCGCATTGCCGCCTGACGTTGTCTCGGGAGAGCCGTACATGACGCCGATCTTCATGCGGATCTGGTTGATGAAGATCACCATGGTGTTGGAGCGCGAGATCGAGGCTGTGAGCTTGCGCAGCGCCTGGCTCATCAGCCGCGCCTGCAGGCCCGGCTGCATGTCGCCCATCTCGCCTTCGATCTCGGCGCGCGGCGTCAGCGCCGCGACCGAATCGATCACCAGCACGTCGATGGCGCCGGAGCGCACCAAGGTGTCGGTGATTTCCAGCGCCTGCTCGCCCGTGTCGGGCTGAGAGATCAGCAGGTCGTCGAGCTTGACGCCGAGCTTCCTCGCATAGACCGGGTCGAGGGCGTGCTCGGCATCGATGAAGCCGCAAATGCCGCCAGACTTTTGCGCCTCGGCGACCGTGTGCAGCGCCAAGGTGGTCTTGCCGGACGAATTCCGGCCCGTAGATTTCGACCACCCGGCCGCGCGGCAGGCCGCCGACGCCGAGCGCGATGTCGAGGCCGAGCGAGCCGGTCGGAATGGTCGCGATCTCGACCGCCTTCTCGTTCTTGCCCAGCCGCATGATCGAGCCTTTGCCGAAGGCGCGTTCGATCTGCGACAGCGCTGCGTCGAGCGCCTTGGACTTGTCCATGGAGAAACCTTCGACAACGCGCAAAGAGGGCTGAGGCATGGCTCGCGGGTCCTTATGACATGGGGGCGAAATGAAGAACACGCGCCCCAGGGCCGCAATGTACCCTGTTTGTTCTCGTGCGCAAGTTCTTTTTTCGTTCTCGTTCCGCGCGGCGCGGCTTAAACTCCAGCCCTGGAATAACCATCTGACGCGACGGCAGGAACGGCGATGACGCGCAGGACCATCAAGCTGAAGCCCGGCCAGCGGATGCGCAAGGGCCGGCGCTGGCACCTCGAGAAGGGCACGCGCCGCTTCAACGGTACCTTGCTCGAGACGATCAACATCGGCTCGAAGCGCCTTGCGCTGTTCAGCGTGCCGAAGCGATTCGGGATGTAGCCCCTTACCCCGTCGCCTGCTTCACCGCCTCGACAAGCTGCTTCAGGCTGAACGGCTTCGGCAGGAAGGTGAAGTCCTCCCCGTCAGGCAGGTTCTTCTTGAAGGCGTCCTCGGCGTAGCCCGACACGAAGATGATCTTCATGGTCGGGTAGCGGCGCCGCAGCTCGCCGAGCAAGGTCGGCCCGTCCATCTCCGGCATGACCACGTCAGAGACGACGAGGTCGATCGGCCCGGTCTTGTCGCGCATGCGCGCCTCAATGATGTCGAGGGCCTCGCGGCCGGACGCCGCCTCGAGCACGCTGTAGCCGCGCGCCGACAGCGCCCTTGCGCCAAAGGCGCGTACCGCCTCCTCGTCCTCGACGAGCAGGATGGTGCCCTGACCGGTGAGGTCGGCGGTCGGCTTCTTGGCCACGTCCTCGAGCTTGGGCGCCTCGGCCTCGACCTGCGCGTGCCGCGGCAGGAAGATGCGGAAGGTGGTGCCCTTGCCGATGACGCTGTCGCAGAAGATGTAGCCGCCGGTCTGCTTGACGATGCCGTAGACGGTCGACAGGCCGAGCCCTGTGCCCTTGCCCACCTCCTTGGTGGTGAAGAACGGCTCGAAAATCTTGTCGATATATTCGGCCGCGATGCCGGAGCCCGTGTCGCTCACCTCGACGAGCACATACTCGGCTGCCGGCAGCGTCTTCTCGCCCAAAGCCTCCGCCTCGCGCGGCGAGACATTGGCGGTGCGAACGGCAACCTTGCCGCCGCTCACCATGGCGTCGCGCGCATTGACCGCGAGATTGACGATCACCTGCTCGAACTGGTTCACGTCCGCCTTCACCGGCCACAGGTCGCGGCCGTGGCGCAGGTCGAGCTCGACGCGCTCGCCGAGCAGGCGCTTCAAGAGCAGCGTCAGATCGGACAGCACCTCGCCGAGCTGGATCACCTGCGGGCGCAGCGTCTGGCGGCGCGAGAAGGCGAGCAGCTGCCTGACCAGGCTCGCGGCGCGGTTGGCGTTCTGCCTGATCTGCATGATGTCGGGGAAGGACGGGTCGGTCGGCCGCTGGTTGGCGAGCAGCAAATCCGAATATCCGATAATGGCTTGCAGGACGTTGTTGAAGTCATGCGCGACGCCGCCCGCGAGCTGCCCGACGGCTTGCATCTTCTGCGCCTGGGCGAACTGGGCCTCGAGCGCCCGCTGCTCGGTCGTGTCGAGGGCATAGATGATGGCCGCCTCGCCGTCGCTGTCCACGTCGTGCACACCCGAGACATAGAAGCGCGCCGAGCGGCCGCCCTCGCCGGCGATGAGCGCCTCGAACGGGGCGATGTCGCCCTTGCCGGCCGCCACCGCCTTCAAGGCCTCGGTGAGCGCCTGCCGGTCGCGCTCGACCACGATGGACAGGATGGCGTCGGCCGGCCCCTCGCCGCCCGCCGCCTTGCCGACGCCGCCGAACAGCCGCGCGAAGGAGGCGTTGGAGCGGCTCACCCGGCCTCTACGATTGACCGTCGCGATGGCCACCGGCGTGTTGTTGAAGAAGCGCGCGAATCGCACCTCGGCGGCGCGCTGCGCCTCGTCGACGTCCAGGCCCGGGGAACGGTTGAGCACGAGGGTGCGCGAGGGCACCGCCGCGCCGCCGGCCGCGAAGGCGACGCGATGGAAGACGCGCACCGGCAGCGTGCCGCCGCCCTCCTTGCGCAGGTCGAGGTCGAGCATCTCGGTCTTGATCTCGCCGGGCTTGCCGCTCACCGCCGCCAGCAGAGCGGCGGCATTGGCGGGCACCACGTCGGCGAGCTTCAGGCCGCCCGATCCGACCTGGGCGAGATCGTAGCCGAGCCAGCCGGCGAGCGTGGCGTTCATGTAGACGATGTCGCCGGAGGCGTCGATCGACAGGAAGCCGGCAGGCGCATGATCGAGATAGTCGATGGCGTGCTGCAGTTCCTGGAAGACGTTCTCCTGGCGGTCGCGGTCGCGGGTGATGTCGGAGACGCTCCACAGCGCCGCCCGCTTGCCGCCCGGCCGCTCGACGGGACGCACGCGCACGCGGTACCAGCCGACGGCGCCGCTACCGGTGAGCGCCGGCGCCATGCGCAGCTCCTCGCTCGCCATGCGTCCGTCGCGCACCGATTGGATGAGCCGATAGACGGCTTCGGAGATTTCCGGCGCACCGGCGAACAGCCGCTCGATGGTCTTCACGTCGGCGGCCCCCGTGGCGGCCGACAGCGCGAGATAGGACTCGTTGGCGTAGATGATGTGGCCGTCGTCGTCGACGACGAGCACGCCCTCGCGCGAGCTGTTGACGATGGTCCGCGTGAGGTCGTTGCGGGCGCTGCGCCCGGCGAATTGCAGAATGCCGATGGCAAGGCCGAACAGCGAGAAGATGCCCGCCATGGCGAGCAGCGCGAGCAGGCTGAGGATCAGGGGCTGGGCCTTGTCGCTGGCCACGAAGGCGAGCCCGCCGATGGCGCCGATCACCGCGCATGACAGCACGAGGAGGAAGCCCATATTGCCCGGCCGGTCGGACCGGTCGATCGACGAGGAGGCTGCCGTCTCGCTCATGATGGCCATAGCTTGAGTGCCAATTCCGCTGACTTGGTGGACTAAGGCAAGCGCCCGCGCAACCGCAACACATAGCCGATGACGCCGGCCACCGCCTTGTACTGCTCGACCGGTATCTCTTCATCCACCTCGACGGTGGCATGCAGCGCCCGCGCCAGGGGCGGGTTCTCGACGACCGGTATGTCATGCTCCTCGGCGATGCTGCGGATGCGCAAGGCAAGCTCGTCGAGGCCCTTGGCGACGCAGACCGGGGCGGCCATGCCGGCCTCGTATTGCAGCGCCACCGCAAAGTGGGTCGGGTTGACGATCACCACGGTCGCCTTGGGCACCTTGGCCATGAGCCGGCGCTTGGCGCGCGCCGTGCGGATCTGCCGAACCCGGTTCTTGATCTCCGGGCTGCCCTCGGTCTCCTTGAACTCCTCCTTCAATTCGCGCTTCGACATGCGCTGGCGCTGCAGCCATGTGAGGCGCTGGTAGAGGTAGTCGCCCACCGCCAGGAAGGCGAGCACCGCAAGCACGGTGGCGAACAGCTTGAGCACGAGCTCGCGCGTCGCCGGCAGCAAGGCCGCCGGATCGAGCTGGGAGGCGGCCTCGAGCCGGTCGCGCTCACCCCAGATCACGACGCCGATGCAGGCGCCGATGGCGCCGATCTTGACCAGGCCCTTGACGAACTGCACCAGCGCCTCGCGGCCAAAGATGCGCTTGAAGCCGCTCGTCGGCGAGATGCGCTGCAACTGCGGCATCAAGGGCTCGAAGGTCCAAAGCGGCGCGTGCTGCACGAGCGAACCGCCGAGCGCGGCGAGCACGATGAGCCCGAGCGGCAGGCTGAGCGCCATGAGCGTGGCCAACAGCGCCCACTTGCTGACGAAGAGGAAGCCGCCCGCGTCCGGCGACACCTGATGGGCGTTCATCAGGAAGCCCTTGAGCGACAGCGCAAGTTGGCGCGCCACCGGCCCCGACAGCACGAGGAGCGCCAGCGCCATGCCGCCGAACACGAACCAGGTGTTGACCTCGAGACTGCGCGCCACGTCGCCGCGCTGGATGGCCTTTTCCAGCCGTCGTTGGGTCGGTTCTTCCGTGCGGTCCTGTTCCTCCGAGCGCTCCGCCATGCCCTACCCCGTCAACAGGTTGGCGAGGAAGGCACGCACCTCGGCGAGGAACACCGCCATCATGACACCGATCGTGGCGAGCAGGACGAGCATGCCGCCGAGGATGGTGGCGGGCAGCGCCAGGAAGAACACCTGCAGCTGCGGCATCAGCCGCGCCAGCAGGCCGAGCCCGATGTTGAACAGGAAGCCGAAGACGATGAACGGCGCGGCGATGCGCACGGCGACCGAGAAACTCTGCACCGCCGCGCGGGTGGCGAGCATCGCGGCATCGCTCACCGACGGGATGGCGCCGGCCGGGATCACCATGTAGCTCGCCGCGATGGCCGCGATGGCGAGATGGTGCAGGTCGGTGGCAAAGACGAGCGCCAGACCCGTGATGGTGAGGAAATTGCTGATCGAGGCGTCGGTGCCGCCGAAAGCCGGGTTGACGGTCTGCGCGTAGGCGAGGCCGAGCTCCTGGGCGACGATGGCCCCCGCCGTCTGCAGCGCCGCGATGATGATGCGCGCCGCAAGCCCGATGGTGAAGCCGATGAAGATCTCGCCGATCAAGACGCCGATCGTGGCCGGGGCGATGAGCCCGCCCGGCAGCGGCGGCAGGCTCGGCCGCACCACCGGAAAGAGCACGAGGGTCAGCAGCACCGCAAGCGCCAGGCGAGCACGCGCCACGATCATCGTCTCGCCGATGCCCGGCATCAGCATGGTGAGCGTGCCGACGCGGGCAAACACCAGGATGAAGGCGGTGGCGAGTTCGGGACTGATGGTCATTGCGCGCGAGCCCGGCCGCGACTGGGACAGGCGCGGCACGTGCACGAGCTTATCCGCCCGCGGCGATTCGCGCCGCAATCCGCAGCATGTAGCCGGCCAGCGCGTCTCCCATGAAGGGCAGGAGAAACAGCATCGAGCCGAACACGACGAGGATTTTTGGCACGTAGATCAGCGTTTGCTCCTGTAGCTGTGTCAGCGCCTGGAACAGGGAGACGACGAGGCCGACGACGAGCGCCACTATCATCAAGGGCGCGCCGACCTTGAGGAAGGTGACGATGCCGTCGCGGGCGATGTCGAGGATGGCGGCGCCGTTCATGTCGGTCTTTCGCGTTCAGATCGGCATGTTCATGATCTGCTGGTAGGCGGCGATGACGCGATCGCGCACCCCGACCAGCATGCTGATTGCAGCCTCGCTGTCGGCGACCGCGGTGACGATATCGATGACGTCGCCCTTGCCGGTGGCGGCCGCCGCCATCCCGGCGGCGTCGGCCTTCTGACCGGTTTCCGCCGCCGAAGTCAGGGCCTTGGTGAGCAGTGACGAAAAGCCGTCCTCACCGCCCCCCGTGGCGCCGTTGGACTTGCCGGGCGCGCTGCCGAGGGTGCCGAGGCCCTTGGCCATCGCCGCGTAGGCACCGGCCGCGAATGCTGAACTGGCCATGCTGATGCTCCCGGCTAGACCTTGAGGATGTCGAGGGTGCGCGCGATCATTCGCCGCGTCGCCGTCACCAGGCTCAGATTGGCCTCGTAGCTGCGCTGTGCCTCGCGCATGTCGACGGCCTCGATGAGCGGATTGACGTTGGGCAGCTTCACCTGGCCCTTGGCGTCCGCCGCCAGATTGCCGGGCTCGTGCTTGGTGCGGAAGTCCGAGCGATCGGTGGCGACGCGGCCAAGCGTCACCACCTCGGTGCCGAGCTCACGGTCGAGGCGGCGCTCGAAGGTTGGCATGCGACGCCGGTAGGGGTCGGCGCCGGGCTTGCTCGCGGTGGAGTCGGCATTGGCGAGGTTCTCGGCGATGACGCGCATGCGTCCCGCCTGGGCCTTGAGGCCCGAAGTGGCGATGCCGATGCTCTTGATGAAGTCCATGATCGTCCTCTTGCTCAGCCGCGGCCAACTGCCGTCTTCAAGAGCGCCAGGCTTTTGGCGTAAAGCGTCACCGCCATCTGGTAGTCGGACTGGTTCTGGGCGGCCTTCATCATCTCGTCTTCGAGCACGACGGCGTTGCCGCTCGGCCGGGTCTCGAAGCGCTGCGCGCCGCGCCGATCGAAGCGGCCAGCGTCGCCGCCCACCGCCAGGTGGGCGTTGCTGGTGCGGGTCATGGCGAGCGATCCGCTGCTCCCCTGGGACGCGCCGGGCTCGACCACGTCCCTCGCCTTGAAATTGGGCGTGTCGGCATTGGCGACGTTCTCGGCCAGCACCTTCTGGCGCGCCTCATGCCAATGCATGCGCGTCTTCAGCATCGAGAACAGAGGAATTCCGGCGATCGACACGAAGCTTCGCTCCAGCCCAACCCGGCAAAAACTGCCGCTACTATGGTTAAGGCGAGGTAAACGCCCAGCTTGCTCTGTCGTATTTGCGCCCTTATGCAGTCGATAACCGCGCTTTATCTGGTTAACCAATGCGCGGCGGCGCGGTATCATCAGATACTTTGTTTTCGTCCCGCGCCGCGGGAAGCTCCGGCAATGACGGCGAGGTCGTAGTGTTGGCATCCATCTTCGGCAGCGGGCTTCCCACCTTCGTGCAGGGCATCATCCTGGCGGTGGTGCTGTTCATCGTCTTCGTCGGCATGCTCTTGGTGTGGCGATCGATCCGCAGCGGCAGCGGCAGAACCGCCGGGCAAGGCGCCGCCCGCGCCCGCCAACCGCGACTCGGCGTCGTCGACGTCTTCGACCTCGATCGCCAGCGCCAGCTCATCTTGCTGCGCCGGGACAATGTCGAGCATCTCATCATGATCGGCGGCCCCAACGACGTGGTGGTAGAGCAGCAGATCATGCGAGGCATGGCGTCGCGCACCGCCCCATCGGTGGAAGCCATCCTCGAGAAGGCGCTGCAGGCCGACGACGCGCCGGAGCGCGAGCCCCATCCCGCCCCGGACGTGCGCCCCGGTGAGCCGCGCTTGGACCCGCGCCAGCCGCCGAAGCAGCCGGTCCGCAGCACCGCCGTCCCGCCCGTCACCGCGCCGCAGCGCAACGCGCCCCGTCCCGGCGACGAGACCGTGCTCAACGACATGACCCGTCAGCTCGAGGAGGCGCTCAAGAAGCCGTTCGCGCCCGCCCAGAACGGCGAGCCTCCGGTGCCACCGCAGCGGCGCGAGCCGGCGGTGCCCCCGGCTCCGCCGTTTCTCACCAAGCCCGCCGCCGCCGCCAACGCCGATCCCGGCCAGGCCGCGGCGCGCGGTGGCATGCCGTCCCCGCGTCAGCCGCCGCCGACCCCTGACCGGGCGGCGCCGCCGCAGGGAATGGGGCGCGCCATGCCGCCGCCGCCGCTCAAGGAGCCGCCGAAGGAGCCCGTGAAGGAGCCGCCGACGGACGCGAAGCCCGAGCCGACCGCGCAGCCGCCGAAGCCGCCGCCCTTGCCAAGGGCCGAGCAGTCCATCAATGCCGACGCGGCGAAGGCGCAGCAGCCGCCGCAGCAGCCGAACGGGCCGGCAAAGGCCGAGCCGCCGCGCCCGCCGCAAGCCGCACCGCAAGCGGTCGAGAAAGAGATCGACCCGTTCTCGCCCGAGGCCATCGAGGCGGAGTTTGCCCGCCTGCTCGGACGCCTGCCGTCGAAGTCGGACGGTTAGCGCGGGACGGCGCCCGCCGCGACGCCTGCCATCGAAGTCGCGCCGATAGCGCGGGACAGCGCCGCCGCGGTGCTTGCCGTTTGTCGGGACGGCTCTAGCGTCCTGCCCATGGACGCCGGAGCGATTCGGTGATTGCGCCGTTGCGGCGGGCACAGACCCCCGGTGACATGCGCCGAGGACGCCGCACGATGCTGCGGCTTGCCGCGCTCGCCGCAATCGCCATTGCGATTTGCCTCGGGGCGGCCGCGGCGGTGGCCCAGCAGCTTTCCCTCGACCTCGGCCAAGGCGGCGGCGTCACCGAGCGCGCCCTGCAGCTCATCGTCCTCGTCACCATCCTGTCGCTGGCGCCGTCGATCCTCGTCATGGTGACCTCGTTCACGCGCATCGTCGTCGTCCTGTCGATCCTGCGCTCGGCGCTCGGCATGCAGACGGCGCCGCCGAACGGCGTCATCATCTCGCTCGCCTTGTTTCTCACCGCCTTCGTCATGGCGCCGACCTTCCGCGAGGCCTACAGCGCCGGCGTCGAGCCGCTTCTCGCCAACCAGATCCAGCCCGGCGAAGCCTTCACCCGCGCCGCGCAGCCCTTCCGCACCTTCATGCTGAAACATGTGCGCGAGAAGGATCTCGGCCTGTTCATGGGGCTGTCGAAGGAGCCGCGCCCTGAGCGGCCGGAAGACGTGAGCCTCACGGTGCTGACGCCGGCCTTCATGATTTCGGAGCTGCGCCGCGCTTTCGAGATCGGCTTCCTCATCTTCGTGCCGTTCCTGATCATCGACCTCGTCGTCGCCTCCATCCTCATGTCGGTGGGCATGATGATGCTGCCGCCCGTCACCGTGGCGCTGCCGTTCAAGCTGATCTTCTTTGTCTTGGTGGACGGCTGGAGCCTGATCGCCGGCTCGCTGATGCAGAGCTACCAATAGGCGGCGATCAGTCGTCGGCAATCGGACGAGTCACGATCCCGATTTCTGATTGCCGGCCTCGGTCGTCTGGCCCTTGGTTCGTGCCCGCGCCGCGATCGAGGCCTGCGGATAGCGTTTGCGGTACTCGGTCAGGAAATCGCCGAGCGTGTCGGTGTTCACCGCGTTGCGCGCCATGTCGCGGAAGGTCTGGCTCGACTTGGCCGACGGTCCGGTCAGGAACGCGAAGGTCTTGCGGTCGGGGCTGTTGGCCATCTTGGCCGCGTATTTGCTCCTGAGCCGGTCGAGGGACAGGGGCTCGGAGGCGAGCGCGTAGGCGATGCCGGCGCGCATCACGTCGTTGCGCTCGGCGTCGGTGAGCGCCTCGATGCCCTGCCAACGGCCGCCGAGCATGATTTCATGCGCCTCGCCGGCCTCGCGCCAGCGGCGCGCCTGCCACAGGATATCGGCCCTCAGCCGCGCGATTTCCGGACCGCTCTCGTCCTCGAGCAATTCGAGCGCCAGATCGGTGCGCGACAGGTCCGACAGCGATCGCGCCTCGAGCAGGAGCCGCGCCCGCTTGATCTCACCCGGCAATTCCGGCAGCCGCGTCTCCTGCAACACCTGCAGGGCCTGCGCCGGCTTGCCGGCCACCAGCCTGAGGCTGGCGAGCTTTGCCGCCACCGTGGCGCGGGCGGCACCGGTCAGGCGATTGTCGACCTGATGCTGCAGCAGATCGCCGGCCTGCTCGAGCAGGTCGAGATCGGCGAGGCGCTCGGCGAGGCGGCGGATGATCTCGTCGCCGTGGCGGCCGATCGGCGTGAACTCCTTGAAATCGTAGTAGAGCGCCAGCGATTCCAGCCGGCCGAGCGAATGGCTCTGCTCGGTCAGGAACAGGTCCTCGAAGCGCCGCGCCATATCCTCGTGCAGGCTGCGGGTCACCGGATTGTCTGAGAAATACTGGTTGGCGATGCGCGCCGTCAGGAAGGCATGCCGCCACTGGCCGGCCTCGGAATAGAGCTGACCGAGGAGGCCAAGGGCTCGCGCCTCGATGTCGTCGCCGCGCCAGACGACGGCGAGCGCCTCGAGGGCGCCGATCGCCTGCTCGCCGTTGATCGCCTTGCGCCGGAGCGCCAGCGCGGTGCCGTGCAGCGTCGCCTCGGCGGCGAAATTCCGCGGCTCGGCCCCCGCCACGGCGCGATAGCCGGCGAGCGCCTCATCGAACTTGCCCGTGGCCTCGTCGAGCCGCGCCCGGAACAGGGTGAACTCCTCCCTGGCGATGGTTCCCTGCAGCTGCGCAAGAAAGTCGAGCTCGCGCTCCGCATAGTCGACTTCGTTGAGCATGAGCGCCGCGCGCACCGCCAGCGCCCTGAGCGGCCCTTGCAGAATTTCCGGATAGGCTTCGAGCACGTCGGTGGAGCGCCGGTAGCCCGAGAGTGCCTCACGCCAGCGCATGGTGCGCGCATCGACCGCCGCTCGCCACAGCGTCGCCTCGGGATCGTCGGCGAGGCTCGGGGCCGCAAGATAGATACGCGCGTCGGCGTTGCGATGCATCTGGAAGGCGACGATGCCGCGCAGGAGCGCGATCGGGCGGCTCGCCGCGCCCTTGGGGTCGTCGCCGACGATTGTCTCGACGACGCCCTTCGCCTCGCTGGCGAGATCGTTGGCGGACAGGAAGCGGGCGAGCAGAAAGCGCGCCTCGATACGCTCGGACGGCCGCGCCGCGGCCACCGCTGCCGCGCGCTCCGACTGTTTCTCGCGCGTCACGCCACGCCGCTCGGCGAGCCAGGTCTCGCGATCGGCCACGAAGGTGGTGCCCATGCTGAGCGGCGCTGGCCGCTCCCCCTCGCCTTCCGGCTCGGCGGCCTGCGAGACGAGGAGGCCGTTGGCGCTGCCGACGGTGATCTTTTCGATGCCCGGTTTGACGACGATGTCGTCCGAGAGCGCCAGGATGGCGATGCCTTGCGCCGATTGCAGCGCCTCGAACTCGACGAAGCGCTGCGGCTTCGGCAGGCCGCGCGCCGGCGCAAAGGCAGTGACGAGCGCGATGCGCTCGCTCGGCGCCGCACCCTCGATCCAGTGGATGCCGGCAATGTCCTTGATCGAGATGTCGACCGTCGCCTTGCCCTTGTTGTCGACGGCGCGCTCGAGCGCCAAGGGCTGGATTTCGGCGATGCTGTCGTCGCCGAGCGTCAGCACCCAGCCCTGGCCGGCCGGCGACAGCCGCGTGAAGGCGCGCTGCGCCATGGTGAAGCGCACGATGTTGAGGGAGCCGCGCCGCACCGCTTCGGTGAACAGGACCGGGCTGCCGCTCAGCGCGTTGATGGAGCCGCGATCGAGACTCTCGGCGGTCTCGAACACGAGGGTGACGATGCCGTCGCGCTCGAAGGCGGCAGCGGCAGTGGGCGTCTGGAAGGGAAAGGAGATCTTGACGCCCTTGCCGAAGGGCTCGGCTTGCGCCTTCACGGCGCCGAGCGGCGCCAGCCCCGCCGCCGCTGCCAGGCTTGCGTCGGCATCGGCGGACTTGACGCCCTTGTCGCCAGCTTTGTCACCGCTCTTTTCGCCCTTGGGCGGCTTGTCGCCGTTCGGCGCCTTGACCACCCCATTGGGGCGGCCGTCGCCGTTCTTCGCGTCGGCGGTCTTGTCGGTGCCACGCGCCGCATCGAGCTTGGCGGCGTCCTCGCCCTTGCTCTGAGGCTTGTCGGACGCCTGCTTAGCGGCATCCTGCGGGGCGTCCGGCGTCACCGCGTCGCCCGCATTCTTCTTCTCGGGAGTCTTGGCGATGTCGACGACGAGCTCCTCGTCCTCGTTGAAGCTCTGCAGCTTGGTGTCGGGCGCGACGTTTAGGATGAGCTTCAAGCCCTGGTCGTCGCCCGACGTTTCGACGCTCAGCACGGCCGCCCCGAGGGCCGCCTTGAGGCGCGTTTTCTCGATGCTGACCGGGCCCACGAACTCGACGACGGCTCGCTCGTCCTCCTGACGGAAGCTGACCGGCACTGCCTTGGGCGGGATCAGCACGAGGCGGGTCAGCGTCGGCAGGGTGCCGACCCGGAACGTGACCGGCTTGATTTCCGGCTTGGCGGGGGCGGGCTTCTCTTCCTTGAGCGCTGCCTCGGCGGCGCGGGCGCGCTGCGCCAGATCGTCGATCACGTCCTGCGGCAAGCCGGGCATCACCCCGGCATATTTCGCCGGCAGCAGATCCACGAAGAGCCGTTCGCCGGCTTCCATGATGTTGAGGCGGACCGGCCGCGACAGGGCTAGCCGCAGCCCCTTGCCGTCGGGATCGAGCCGGACGATAGCCACATAGGATGGGAGCTGCGAGGCGAGCTTCTCGCCCGCCAGGGTCACCGACTCGGAGAAATTCAGGATCAGGACGCCGTTGGAAATGCGCGCCGTCGTCTTGGTGGGCTGGTCGAAGGTGAGCACGATACGCCCGAAGCCGCCGCTCTCGGTCCCGGCGGGACTGAGCTTGGCAGCGCAAGCCGGCATTGCTGCCCCGAGCGCGAGCGCCAGCGCCAAGGCCAGCAGTGCAAGCCGCCCATGCGTGCGTCTGCCGCTGTCCATTGCCCAAAACATGCCCGGCGCACACCCTTTCTGGCCCCGTGGCGCCGGATGACAAGCCACGGGCGCCGCGCACCTTCACGCGCGCTCAAACCTTAACGGTGTCGCGACTAACGGGTGCTTAAGGCCGCGCGGGTCGGCTCGGAGACGGGAACGATTGGGGCGGCGGACGGCCCGGCCTATTGCTTCTTGGCGGGCGCCTGGTCGACAGCCGCGAGCTCGCCCTGCGGCAGCGCTTCCGCTTCGGCCTGCTCCTTGCCGCTGACCGCGTTGAGGCGGGCGCGGCCGGCGAGCGCCACCGTCAGCTTCTGGGCCGCATCCGGCGACATGGCGGCAAGGACTTCGGACATCTTGCGGGCGTTCATCTGCAGGACCACCGGCACCAGCACGTCGTGGCCGAGCTTGTCGAAGACGCGCGCCGCCTCCTTTGGCTTCATGGTCTCGTACATGGTGACCAGGTTCTTGGCGGTCTGCTCCTCGGCCTCCACCTTCTTTCGGTCCCCCGATCCGACCTTGGCCTCCAGCGCCTTGAGCTCGTTGAGACGCGCCTCGAGCTTTTTCTCGGCGGTCTCGAGCAGCTTCTCGCGCACGTCGAGATCGCGCGCCGCGGCTTCCAATTCCTCGCGCCGCTGCGCCAGGCTCTCCAAGAGCTGGCGCTCGGCCCCGCTGACGCCGCTGGCCCTGGCTTCGAGATTGATGGGCTTGCCTCCTGCCTGTGGACCCTTCACGGGACCGGGGCCAACCATGGCCGCGGCCTTCATGCCGCCGCCCGCCTCGGCGCGCTGCTCGCCCTTTGGCTCCTCGGCCTTCTTCTCGTCAGCCTTGGCCGAGCCCACCGCACCGGTGAATTCCGGATCGCGCACCGTGTGGCCGGCGCGGCCGTTCGACAGGACGCGCGCGAAGGCCTTGCCAGCCGGCAAAGCGTTGCCGGCCGGATCGCTCGCCTCGCGCACGACCGTCGTGGTGGCGGCCGCCTTTTCGACCGAGCCGAGCATGCCGAGCGCTTTGAGGCCGAGCAGGCCGATGGCGGCGACGACGACGGCGTCGAACAGTCTCAGATTCATGCCGCTTCGCTCTCGAGCCGCCGCACGGCGCGCTCGGCCAGCGCCTCGGCGCGGGCCGCGGCGGCCTTGAGCTTCATGGCGGCCGTGGACACCGGCTCCGGGGCCAGCGCCCTCACCGGCTCGACGAGCCGCGAGGCCTCGACGATCTTGGCGATGCGGCTCATCACCTCTTCGCCGGCGCCCACCTGCTGGGCGAGATCGATCGAATAGCGCTCCGCCGCCTTGAGCCGCTCGGCGAGAGTGCGGTCGCATTCGCCGAGCGTGGTGCGCAGGCCCGCGATGGCGCGCTCGGCCGTCTCGGTCGCCACCACGAGTTCGCCGATGGTCTTGCGCATGGTGGCCTCATCGGCCTTGAGGCGGCGGATGCGCCGGCTGAGCACGAGGCTCGTGCCGATCGTGGCCACCAGCAGCGTCGCGACCAGAAGGTCGGCCAGAAGGGAAATGCCGCCGCTCATGTCAGGTCTCCGTCGTGCCGTACAGGTCGCGGATGCTCACGGCTGCGTCTCATGGCTTATGGCTCTTGGCGCTTGCCTCGAAGGCGGCAAGGGTGGTGCGCGAACGCCTGAGCGGCCGCGCGATCTGCACCGCGACGCGGTCGTCGAGCCGCCCCACCCGCCCCTCGGTGAGGACCACGTCGCCGCAGCGCAGCGTGATCAGCCCATCGGCGCGCTTGTCGAAGGTCAGCGTGTCGCCCACTTCCAGTTGCGCGATGCGCTTGAGCGGCATCCTGGTCTCGTGCAGCACCGCCTCGACGCCGATGCGCGACTGCCAGATCTCGGTCGCCAGATGCCCCTCCCAGATGGGATCGCGGCCGAGCTTCTCGCCCATGAAGCTCTGCAGCAGGAGGTCGCGAATGGGCTCGATGGTGGCGTAGGGCAAGAGGATCTGCATCTTGCCGCCGCGCTCCTCCATGTCGAAGCGCAGCTCCACCAGGATGGCCGCGTTGGCGGGGCGCGAGATCATGGCGAAGCGCGGATTGGTCTCGACGCGGTCGACTTGGAACGTGACGGGCGACAGCGGCCGAAAGGCGAGTTCGGCGTCGCCCAGCACCGTCTCGATGAGCCGCTTCACCAGGTGAATCTCGATGGTCGTGAACGGTCGGCCATCGAGCTTCATGCTCGAGACGCCGCGCTTGCCGCCGAGCAGGATGTCGAGGGCGGCATAGATCAGGTCGGGCTCGACGGTGACGAGGCCGAGATTCTCCCATTCCTCGGCCTTGAAGACGCCGAGCAGGGTCGGCAGCGGGATGGAGTTCACGTAGTCGCCGAAGCGCACCGACGTGACCTCCTGCATCGTCACCTCGACGTTGTCGGAGAAGAAGTTGCGCAGGCTGCTGGCGAGCAGGCGCACCATGCGGTCGAAGACGATCTCCAGCATCGGCAGGCGTTCGTGCGAGACGCGGCTGGAATCCGCGATGGCCCGGATGCCCGAATGGTTGGCGAGCGCATTCTCGGCGGTGGAGAAGCCGAGCAGCCCGTCGATCTCGTTCTGGGTCATCAGCCGGTCGGCGCCGGCTTCCGAGCCGTCCGGCCCGTCCACCATTGAGGCCCACTGGGCCGCCATGTCGCCGCCGCTGCCCTCCGGCACCGATCCCTGCTCTTCGAGAGCGGCACCCCAATCCTCGGCGAGCTTGTCGGCCGATTGCGGCGCGTTGGCGTCCGCGGCCCGCTTGTCGGCAGCCTCTTGATCCGTCTCAAGCGCCACGCGCGCCCCCTACTGGACGACGATTTCCTTGAACAGCACGGCGTCGACCTTCGACGGGTAGACCGCCATGTTGACCCGCCGCAGCAATTCTTCCTTCAGCCGGTAGACGCCGGCCGACCCCTCGAGATCGGAACTCCTGAGCTCGCGTACATAGACCTGGAACGCATCCTCGATGCGCGGCAGGAGCGGCGTCAGCGCCGTCACCAGCTTCGGGTCGGTGACTTCCAGCGCCACTTTCAGCTTCAGATATTGCGGACGATCCTGCTGCGGCCCTTGCGCCAGGTTGACGGTCATCTCGCGGATGTCGAGGAAGGCCACCATCTTCTTGGCTGCGGCCTCTTCTTTCTTGCCGCCCGCCAGGAAGAAGTAACCGCCGCCGCCAGCCGCCATCAGCACCACGAGGGCAGCGGCCGCAATGATGATGAGCTTCTTCTTGCCGCCCTTGCCTTCGCCTCCGACGGCTCCTTCTTGAGCCTCGGCCTCGCCTTCAGCGTCGGCGTCTTCTTCTTTTTCTTTGGGCTTCTTCGCCATCTCGCCGCCTCGCGCCGCAACGGGGTTTTTCGCAATGGGTTGGCGCGCCCATGGGGCGCTTCTGCCCGCCACGGTGCTGCCGACATGGTTAATGGCCCGTTAAGCCCGGCAATTTTGACCTGGTCATTCTTGCCTCCGGCCACCGCGCGCGCCACCGCGGTTAATCAGCCGGTCGCCTTAACCGCTTGATGTTGAATCTGATTTCGACTGTTGGCCCGAATTGGCACGGCGCCTGCGAGGCACCGGATGCGAGATGCCGCGCTGGGGAGCGTCGGGGGTCTCGCGGGACCAAGCGGGAGCGTGCGATGGAAAACGCACTTCTCATCGGCTTGTCGCGCCAGATGGCGCTCAGCCGTGAGCTCGATGTCATCGCCAACAACATGGCGAATGCGTCGACCAATGGATTCAAGGCGCGCGCGTCGGCCTTCAAAGAACATTTGATGCCGAAGGCCAGCGCGGAGACGTTTCCGCTGGCCGACCGGCGCCTCTCCTACGTGGTTGACGACGGCAACCCGGTCGACTTCTCCACCGGCAGTATCGAGCGCACCGGCAACCCCCTCGACGTGGCGGTCCGCGGCGACGGCTTTCTCGTCGTGCAGACGCCGGCCGGCGAGCGCTACACTCGCAACGGCTCGCTGGAGATCGACCAGCGCGGCCAGCTCGTGAACAGCGACGGCTTTGCGGTCATCGGCGAGAGCGGTCCCATCGCCTTCGGCAACACCGAGAGCGGCTTCAACATCGGTGCCGACGGCACGGTGAGCTCGAGCCAAGGCCAGCGCGGCAAGCTGCGCCTGGTGCGCTTCGCCGACCCCCGCATGCTGAAGAACGAGGGCGCCAACACCTTCTCGTCGACGGGGACGGCGGAATCGGCCGTCGGCAAGTCGACCTTGGAATTAGGCGCTGTCGAGCGTTCGAACGTCAGGCCGGTGCTCGAGATGAGCCGGCTCATCTACGTCAACCGCACTTACCAGTCGGTCGCCAGCCTCATGCAGAACATGGACCAGCTGCGCCAGACCGCCATCAGCCGCCTCGCCGACGTTCCGGCGTAAGGCAAAGGAGACCTATCATGCGCGCCCTGCAGACTGCCGCCACCGGGATGGCCGCCCAGGAACTCAACGTCCAGGTCATCTCCAACAACATCGCCAACCTCAGGACCACCGGCTACAAGCGCCAGCGGGCGCAGTTCCAGGACCTGCTCTACGAGACGCAGCGCCGTCCGGGTGCGGCCTCCTCCGACCAGGGCACCATCGTGCCGGCCGGCATTTCCATCGGCTCGGGCGTCAAGACCTCGTCGACGCCACGCATCATGTCGCAAGGCTCTGTGACGCAGACCAGCAACGATTACGACCTCGCCGTCCGCGGCGAAGGCTTCTTCCGCATCAAGCTGCCGGACGGCCGCACCGCCTTCACCCGCGACGGCTCCTTCCAACTCGACGCGCAAGGCCAGCTCGTCACTGCCGATGGCTATCTCGTCGATCCCAGCATCACGGTGCCGCAGAACGCCGGCAAGGTGACCATCTCGGCCCTCGGCCAGGTGGAAGCGAACGTGACGGGACAGACGGCCCCCCAGGCGCTCGGCCAGCTGACGCTGTCGCGCTTCATCAACAAGGTCGGCCTCGAATCCATCGGCGACAACCTCTTCGTCGAGACGACCGCCTCGGGACCGGCCATCGACGGCACACCCAATTCGGAGGGCTTCGGCAATCTGCAGCAGGGCTTCCTCGAGGACGCCAACGTCAATGCCGTCACCGAGATCTCCTCGCTCATCGCCGCCCAGCGTGCCTATGAGATGAACTCCAAGATCATCAGCGCCGCCGACCAGATGTATCAGTCGACGGCGCAGATGTTCCGCGGCTGACGGGAGCGCACAGTGAAAACCCTTCGCGCTCTTCTGGCCGCCGCCTTCTTGGCTCTCCCCGGCTTTGCGGCCGCCGGCACCATCGTGCTGCGACCGGAGGTGCGCGTCGAAGCCGAGACCGTCACCCTCGCCGACCTCCTCGAAGGCGCGGGCGGGCCCATGGCGACCCGCGCTCTGTTCAGGGCCCCGGCGCTCGGCGAGAGCGGCACCATCCAGGTGAACCGCATCGTCGATGCGGCCCAGGCGCTCGGCGTTGCCGGCATCGACACCGGCGGACGCCTCCAGGTCGTCGTCACGCGGGCCGCCCGTCGCATCGGCGCCGGCGAGATCGAAGCCGCCCTGAAGCCGCTCTTGGCGGAACGCCACGGCCTTGAGCCGGCCACCACCACCGTCGTGCTGGACGGCACGCCGACCCTGCTGGTCGATGCGCTGCTCAAGACCCCCCCGACCGTCGAGGACCTCGCCTACGACCCGCGCAGCCGCCGTCTCAGCGCCGTCATCGTCATGTCGGGCTCGACGAAAGGCCGGCGCGGCCAGCTGCGCGTCAGCGGCATCGCCATCGAGACCGTCGAGGTGGTGCTGCTCAATCGCGCCGTGGCCCGCGGCGAGGCCGTCAAGGCCGAGGACGTGACGATCGAGCGCCGCATCCGCGAGGGCGTGCCTGGTGATGCGCTGACCGACGCTGCCGCGCTTGCCGGCCGCGTGGCGCGCCGGGCGCTGTCGGCCGGCACCGTGCTGCGCCAGAGCGAGATCATGCGCCAGGAGATCGTCGCCCGCGGCGAGCCGGTGGTGATGGTTTACGAGGCGCCGGGACTGACATTGTCGTTGCGCGGCAAAGCCAATGAGGCGGGTGCCCTCGGCGACTTGATCGCCGTGCAGAACCTGCAATCGAAGCGCGTCCTGCAGGCGACCATCATCGGCCCCGGACGCGTCTCGGTGAGCCACGCGCTGCCTGGCCGGTTCGCCCAAAGCAACGTTCCGGCAGCCGCCCAGCGCTGAGGAGAGCGGCCATGCGTCGCGTACTTGCCCAACGATCAAGGATGGGATCAACGATGCCCGCTTCGCTCAATGCCTCGGCCGCCATCGCCGCCATCGCGCTCATGCTCGGCGCCTGCGACCGGCTCGCCAATGTCGGCCAGGCGCCGAACCTGTCGGCCATCCAGGACCCCACCGCGCAGCCAGGCTACAAGCCGGTGAAGATGCCGATGCCGGAGGCGCAGCCCGCCTACTACGCGTCGAACTCGCTGTGGCGCACCGGCGCGCGCGGCTTCTTCAAGGACCAGCGCGCCCGCTTCGTCGGCGACCTCGTCACGGTGAAAGTGAAGGTCACCGACCGGGCCAATTTCGACAACAAGACCAAGCGCTCGCGCACCGCCGACGAAAGCTTCGGGCTCGGAAAATTCTTCGGCTACGAGACCAGGCTCGAGAAATTCCTGCCTGACGGCGCCAGCAAGGATGCGCTCTACAAGATGGAACTCGACGGGATCGAGCGAGGGCGAGGGCTCGACCAGCCGGGCCGAGCAGCTCACCACCAACGTGGCGGCTGTGGTCACCCAGGCGCTGCCCAACGGCAATCTTGTCATCGAGGGCAAGCAGGAGATCCGCGTCAATTTCGAGATGCGCCAATTGATCGTCGCCGGCGTCGTGCGGCCCGAGGACATCGAGAGCGACAACACCATCGAGTCGAGCAAGATCGCCGAGGCGCGCATCGGCTATGGCGGCAAGGGCCAGCTCATCGACGTGCAGCAACCGCGCTACGGCCAGCAGGTGATGGATATCCTGTTGCCGTTCTAGAGCCACCTGCCGTCCGGCTCCCGGACGGCCGGCACGCTCCCCAAGCTCAGCTGGCCGTCCCGACTGGCCCCCGCGCTCCCGCGGGGGCCAGATGCTTTTTGCGGCCGCTCGCCCCTGCCCCGCCGCCGCGAGCCGGCCCGCTGCCTTGACTTGGAGCAATGTTATATTGTTACATTTCCGACGACGAGGGAGATGGCAATGCACTGCCTTGCGGCCGGCTTGATCGCGGGCGTGATCTTCGGAGTGTCCACCTGCGCCGGCCACGCGGCCGAAGAGCCATTCGGCCAGGAGAAAGTCGAGACGCGGCCTTACCGGACGCCGCAGCGCCTCGGCGGCCACGACCATGCCCATGGCAAGAAGGGCAGCCATGGCCCTGGGGCTGGGCGCCGAAATCGGGTTTTTGACCCCCGATGGCTTCCCCTCCGTCGGTGTCCCGACCTATCCGGGGTTGCGGATCGCGCTGCCGAACCGGCGCGAGATCGCCCGCAGGATCGAGGCGGCGGCGCCGGACGCCATCCATATCGCCACCGAAGGCCCGATCGGCTGGGCGGCGCGCGCCTACTGCCGGCGCCGCAAGCTCGCCTTCACGACGTCCTATACCACGCGTTTCCCGGAATATGTTTCGGTTCGCACGGGTATCCCGGACAGCGTTGGCTATGCGGTGATGCGGCAATTTCATGCCGCCTCTTCGATGATCATGGTCGCCACCGATTCACTCCGGCAGGAGCTCTCGGAACGAGGTTTTCGCAAGCTCGGCTACGACACGCGGGGTCGACACCGACCTGTTCCGGCCGGACGAGCCGGCCGTGCTCGATCTGCCGCGGCCGATCTTCATGACCATGGGCCGCGTCGCGATTGAAAAGAACATCGAGGCGTTTCTTTCCCTGGACCTTCCGGGCTCCAAGGTTGTGGTCGGCGATGGTCCGCAGAAGGCGATGCTGCAGCAGAAATATCCTGACGTCAGCTTCCTCGGCGAGAAGAAGGGCAGGGACTTCCTCGCATCTGGCGGCTGCGGACGTCTTTGTGTTTCCGAGCCTTACCGACACCTTCGGTGTCGTGCAGCTTGAGGCATTGGCTTGCGGCACGCCTGTGGCCGCGTTTCCGGTCACAGGTCCGCTCGATGTCATTGCCGATCATCCGATCGGCGCGCTGGGCAACGACCTGCGCAGCGCCTGTTTTCGTGCGCTCGACATGTCACGCGAGACATGCCGGAATTTCGCATTGGAGCGTTCCTGGGAAAACAGCGCGCGACAGTTCATCGGAAATCTGACGGCGTTGCAGCCGAGCCGTTCGCTGCGGCCTGTTCCCCGCGTGGCCGGTCAAAGCGCCGTGCAGGGCTAATTGAATCTTTCGACCAACAAGGCAGAAAACTACTATGGCAGAAATCATCAAGCTTGACGGCGCAAGGCAACTCGACTTCGACCGCGAAACGGTCGAACAGGCCTATGACCGCTGGGCACCGGTCTACGATCTCGTTTTTGGCGGCGTGTTCAGCAAGGGCCGGCGCGCAG
>CAWEWH010000003.1:0-481116 GCA_963812775.1 uncultured Alphaproteobacteria bacterium | reverse complement strand
TAACCGCCATCCCAGCCGAATCGCCCCGGCGTTGCCGCGATGCTGTCGCGATCGGTGTCGACTGCAAGGCCAAAGCCCCAGCCGCGGCCCTCGAGGATGATGCCGCCTTCGGCGCGCTGCTGCGGCGTCAACTGATTAGTGGTCATCAACTCCACCGTTGGACGCGCGAGAATACGCTCGCGGCCGTGGCTCCCCTTGTTGAGCATCATTTCGGCGAAAGCGAGCAGATCGTCGACGGTCGACACGAGGCCACCGCCGCCGGATTCGAACGGCGGTGGACTGGCGAAGCGGCCGCCGCGCGCCTCGTCGAACACTTTGAGGCCGCCGCTCTCGCCGTCGCGCTGGTAGCAGGCCGCGAAGCGGTCGAGCTTGGCAGCCGGCACCGAGAAGCCGGTATCCCTCATGCCAAGGGGTTCGAGCAATCGCGCTCTCAGGAAGTTGCCGAGGCTCGTGCCCGCGGCGCGAGCGACGAGGACGCCAAGAATGTCGGAGGCGCTGTGGTAGAGCCACTGCTCGCCGGGCTGGTGCAGGAGCGGCAGGCTGCCGAAGCGCCGCATCACTTCGTCCGGCGGCACGGACGGAGGGATGGGGCCGGTGGCGAGGCCGGCGTCCGCGACGGCCTTCTGGATCGGGTAGCGGCCGGGCGGCGCCATGACGAGGCCGTAGCCGGCCCTGAAGGTCAACAGGTCGCGCAAGGAGATGGGACGCGTGGCCGGCACGGTATCGTCGAGGGCGCTGTCGAGATTGCGGAGCACCTTGCGGTCCTTCAGCTCAGGCAGCCAACCGTCCACCGGGTCGTCGAGTTGCAGCCGGCACTCCTCGACCAGGATCATGGCGGCAGCCGCGACGATCGGCTTCGACACCGAGGCAATGCGCACGATCGTGTCGCGCCGCATCGGTGCCTGTGCGTCGATGGCGAGCGCGCCGAGGGCATCGACATGCGTGTCGCCGCGGCGGCTGACAAGGGTGACGATTCCCGGCACGCCACCGTGCTCGACATGACGCGCCATCACGTCGTGCATGCGCGTCAGGCGCGCTTTCGAGAAAGCTACCGCGCTCATCGTCGTGCCCCTTGTCGGCTTAGCGGCCCCCGGTCATCACTGTTTCTTGACGAAGGCGCCGTTCCTGTAGGCAGCGCCGAAATATACGTCGACGCTGGCGATTCTGCCGCCCTCGAACGTGAAGAACTCCGTGTTACGGAATTCCTCGCCATTCTTTGTGAGGCACTTGTAAGTCACGAAGGCGGCATCGCCGTCCTCGAAGACCCGCTCGACGTCGTTTTTCTCGATGCGATCGTTGTTGGGCCAGCATCTCTCGAAGTAAGTGGCCCTGTCGATGCCGTCGTCATACGGGCTTGTGAAGCGGAAGCTCTCGGTGAACAGATCTTCCAGGAGGCTGCGGTCCTTCAGCCGGTAAGCGTCGAAGCAGCGGCGGATGATGTCGGACTTGCTGCGGGAAGCCATGGGGCGCTCCTCGTGGTTTGCGCGATCTCGCGGCCGTTCATCTCGGGAACAGGGCGAAGTACGGCTTCGCCTCGGCCACCGCTCGCGCGAATGAAGGGCGTTGCATGAGACGTTCGAAATATCGCGCCGCGCTCTTATGGGTGCCGCCGAACGGCATCACCTCGTTGGCGTAGAAAAGCGAAGGGGCCGCGGCGCAGTCGGCCATGCTGAATGCCTCGCCCATGGCCCAAGTCTTGGATGCCATGTCGGCATCGATCATGTCGAGGGCGGTGCGCAATTGCCGTCGCGCCTCCTCGACCCCGAAGGCATCGTTCTGGCCCTTTGGCCGCAGCCGGTCGGTGACGATCTTCTGCATCGGTTGGTTGACGTAGAAATCGTAGAAGCGGTCGCTGAGCCGCGTCTGGCGTGCCCTCTCGGGGTCGGCCGGCACAAGCTCGAGCTTTCCCGGGAAGTGTTGTGCCACGTACTCAATGATGAGGGTGGCTTCGGGCACCAGCCGATCGCACGCCTCATCGTGCAACACCGGGATCTTGCCCATCGGCCACAGCTTCAGGAAGGCGGCGCGGCTCGCCTCGTTGCCGAAGTCAACGATCTGCGGCCGAAGGGTGTGGCGGTCTCGTAGAGGGCGATGAGCGCCTTCTGGCAGAACGACGACAGGGGATGGAAATAGAGCACGAGGGACATGGGCTGCCTCCGTCGCGTTTCTGTCCGCGCTCCGCTTGTCTTCTCGGACCGCGGCCCGCGCGAACGGCGCGGGCCGCGTCGCCTAGCAAATGTTCGTCACCACACGCAAGGACGACGCAACGCTCAGGGCTTCAGGTCGACCGCCGCCTTGAAGCTGCCATCCATGTAGAACGGCACCGACGTGTGCTCATGGGCGATCTTCCACGTGCCGTCGATCTTGCGGAAGCCCAAGGTCTGGCGGAACCACATGTCGACGGCCTGGCCGTCTGTCTTGGTGCCCTGCATGCGGTTGAGGCTCGTGCAGAAAGCCTGCTGGTCGCCGACCGTCAGCTTGAGGTCACGCATCTCGCCACCGATCGGGCCCTTCCAGGTGGCGAACCACGCCTCGAGATCCTTGCTGCCCTGGGGAGCCGCCTTCAGCGGCGGCGGCAGCGTGAACAGCACAGCGTCCGGGGCAAAGTGCGAGACGACGCGTCTGGCGTCCTTGTTCGCGATGGCGTCAGTCCACTCGTCGAGAAGGGCACGGATCAGCGCCTCGTTGTCGGCAGCCGCAAATCTCGCCGCCGGTCGGGTGCGTGTACGCAATTCGCTCATGGCCGTTCTCCTCTTTGCGTGTCGCCCCACTCGCCGCTCGCGCACGGCTGAGATCGCCCGTCAGGCCGTCGGCCGCGGGCAGTTGACCATCCAGGGCATGCCGAAGCGGTCGGTGAGCATGCCGAAACGCGACGCGAAGAACGTTTCGCCGATCGGCAGCGTGACGTTGCCGCCCTCCGACAGCCCCTTGAAAACGCGCTCGGCGTCCGTCGGCTTGTCCACCTGAATGCTCACCGAGAAGCCTTGCGGCCCGCCCGGATGTTGATGGCCGGGGGGGCATCGGACGCCATCAGGGTGAAGCCGTCGGCCTCCAGACAGGCATGGAGGATCTTGCTGCGCCATTCGGGCGGCGCATGCTCTTCGGCCGGCGTGCCAGCGTGGGCCAACATGGCGGTGATCTCGCCGCCTAGCACCTTCTGGTAGAATTTGAACGCCTGTTCGCAGTCGCCTTTGAAGAACAGATATCGGATTTACCTGCATCGCGCGCTCCTCTCGAATCTCTCTTTGTGATGTGACGCCGGCAACGGGGCGCGGCGCCTACGTCTCGGTGATAGCCCGCAGGTTGGCGAGGTCCGTCTCGAAATCCTTGCCGACCATCTTGTCCATGTCGAAGATCGTGTGCATGACCTTGACGATGTAGGGGCTCGGGCCGCGCATCTTCCATGTGACGACGGTCTCGCCGCCCTTTGGTTCCAGGGTGAAGTTGACGATGCAGTTCGATTCGAACGGCTTCTCGAAATCGAGCTTGAGCGTCAGCCTGTTGGGGGCCGCGCGTATCGGCGATCTCCATGCGGCCCTTGCCGCGTCGCTGTTGCCGTCCCAGGCGTAGACGGCGCCCTTGCCAGTGTCCGCGCCGCTGAACGTCCGCTTCATGGCCGGGTCCTTCCTCTCGTAGGGCGACCAGTCGCCCCATTTGTGGAAGTCGTTGAGCACGGCGAAAATCCGCTCCGGCGGAGCCTTGATGCTGGCCGAGCGCGTCACCTCGAAGGTGTCGGGCTTGGTGGCCGCGTAGGCGAGCACGCCGGCCACCGGCACGGCAACGATAATAGCCGCGGCGATGAGAATGGTCTTGATCATCGTGATCCCCGTGCTGTGATGAACGTCGGTCAGACGCGTGCGGCGCGCCCATTAGCCCGCCGCAAGATACGCGTCGAGCTTGTCGAACGTGCCGCCGAAGCCGGCCCGCATCGACTCGAAGCCGTGCACATATGTGGCGCGCTCTTCGTCACTGGCATTGAGTGGCGCGCTGCGCAAGGTGAGCGTCGTGCGGCCTTCGCGCTCCGTGAAGGTCATGATGTTCAATGTTTCCAGCGGCCATGTGGCGCTCATCGGATGACGCGTGGTTCTGCCCTCCGTGTCTGAAAACGACAGCACGAAGACGAGGCGTTCCGGCGCCGCGACCTCCCGGTACACGAACTTGCCCCACATCTCCTGGCCACCCGCCGAGCGCATGCGGTAGAGAAAAGTGCCGCCGGGGCGCAGATCGAGCTTGGCGACGTGGAGGTCGAAGCCTTTCGGGCCCCACCACTTGGCGAGCTCGCCGGCATCCGTAAAGGCGCGCCACACGCGCTGGCGTGACGCCTCGAAGGTCCTCGCGATCACGAACTCGGCGTCGGAGCCCGTTTCGGTTCGGCGCGCGCTCACGGCCATGTCGGTCTCCCGGTCGCATATTTAACTATATGGTTAAGTAACGCCCCGTGACCGTAAAGTCAAGGCTCGCGAGCTGGCGCGGCGTGATGGCACCATGTTCACACTTTGTGACTGCGTCTTGGCGTCTCCTGATCAATGATCTTGATCCTGTTCATCATCGACCCGAAAAGCCGCCCACTTTTGCCGGCTCATGGGCTAGGAAGACGCATGAAATTCCTCGACCAGGCCAAGGTCTATGTGCGGTCCGGCGACGGCGGCGCCGGCGCGGTCTCGTTCCGCCGCGAGAAGTTCATCGAGTTCGGCGGGCCGGACGGCGGCGACGGCGGGCGCGGCGGCGACGTCGTGGATCGAATGCGTCGACGGCCTCAACACCCTCATCGACTATCGCTACCAGCAGCACTTCAAGGCCAAGACCGGCATGCACGGCATGGGCAAGCAACGCGCCGGCGCCAAGGGCGGCCGACGTCGTGCTCAAGGTGCCGGCCGGCACCCAGATGTTCGACGGAGGACAACGAGACGCTGATCGCCGACCTCACCGAGGTCGGGCAGCGGGTGCGCATCGCTCGAAGGCGGCAATGGCGGCTTCGGCAACGCGCACTTCAAGTCGTCCACCAACCGGGCGCCGCGCCGCGCCAATCCCGGCCAGGAGGGCAAGGAGAAGTGGATCTGGCTGCGGCTGAAGCTCATCGCCGACGCCGGCCTCGTCGGCCTGCCCAACGCCGGCAAGTCGACCTTCCTCGCCGCGGTCTCGGCCGCCAAGCCGAAGATCGCCGACTATCCGTTCACCACCCTGCATCCCAACCTCGGCGTGGTGCGCAGCGACGGGCGGGAGTTCGTCCTCGCCGACATTCCGGGCCTGATCGAAGGCGCGCACGAAGGTGCGGGCCTTGGCGACCGCTTCCTCGGCCACGTCGAGCGCTGCCGCGTGCTCCTCCATCTGGTCGACGGCACCGGCGAGGATGCGGGGCGCGACTACAAGACCGTCCGCGCGCGAGCTCGACGCCTATGGCCACGGCCTGGCCGAGAAGCCCGAGATCGTCGCCCTCACCAAGGTCGACGCGCTCGACGCCGCAGGCGCGCAAGGAGCAGCTCGCTCGCCTCAAGCGCGCTGCCAAGCGCACGCCGCTCGTGCTGTCCGGCGGTGTCGGGAGAGGGCGTCGCAGGAGGCGCTCAGGGCTTTGCTTGCGCGTCGATCGCCGCGAGGCGAAAGCGGAGGCTGCAAGCGCCAAGCAGGCCGACCCGCGCTGGCAGCCGTGAGTCCCGTCGCTCGCCCGGTTCAGCCGCATCGTCGTCAAGGTCGGCTCCGCCCTCCTGGTCGACCGCGCGAGCGGCGAGCTCAAGCGCGCGTGGCTGGAGGCGCTTGCCGACGATATCGCCGGCCTGCACCAGCGCGGCGCCGACGTGCTCGTCGTCTCCTCCGGCGCCATCGCGCTGGGCCGCGCCGTGCTCGGGCTCGCGGCCGGGGCGCTGAAGCTCGAGGAGAGCCAGGCCGCCGCCGCCGTCGGCCAGATCGCGCTCGCCCGCACCTGGGCGGAGGCGCTGGCGCGGCGCGGCATCACCGCCGGCCAGATCCTGCTCACCCTGGCCGACACCGAGGAGCGCCGCCGTTATCTCAACGCCCGCGCCACCATGGCACGCTGCTCGACCTGCGCGCCGTGCCGGTCATCAACGAGAACGACACGGTCGCCACCAACGAGATCCGCTACGGCGACAACGACCGGCTCGCGGCGCGCGTCGCCACCATGGCGGGCGCCGACCTGCTCGTGCTCCTGTCCGACATCGACGGCCTCTACACGGCGCCGCCCGCCACCGATCCCGCCGCCATGCTGATCCCGCTCGTCGAGCGCATCACGCCCGAGATCGAGGCCATGGCCGGCGGCGCCGCCTCGGCGCTGTCGCGCGGCGGCATGCGCACCAAGATCGAGGCGGGCAAGATCGCCACCCAGGGCGGCACCGCCATGGTCATCGCCCTCGGGCGTCGCACGCATCCGCTCGGCGCATCGCGGAGGGCGGCCGCTGCACCTGGTTCCTGACGCCCTCGACGCCCGCCAAGGCGCGCAAGACCTGGATCGCCGGATCGCTGGAGCCCGAGGGCGCGCTCATCGTCGATGCCGGCGCGGTCGCGGCGCTGCAGCGGGGCAAGAGCCTGCTGCCGGCCGGCGTCAAGCCGCGTCGAGGGCGCCTTCAGCCGCGGCGACGCCGTCGTGGTGCGCGGCCCTGATGGGCGCGAGATCGGGCGCGGCCTCGTCGGCCTACGACGCCGAGGATGCGCAGCGCATCGCCGGCCGCTCATCGGGCGACATCGCCGGCATCCTCGGCTTCCGGGCCGCGCCGAGATGATCCACCGCGACGATCTCGTGCTCGCCGAGACGGCGCGCACCGGCACGCTATCGTGAGCGCCGCGGGCACGTGCGCGCGGTGGGCTTGGCGGTGGCGCGTATTTGGCCGGTGGGCTGGCGCCATGCTATGGACGCCGCCAGCCGCACAGGGCGGCTGCGCCTGGAGCGCATTCGATGGGTGTCGCGCTGACAGCCGACCGTAGCAAAGCCGCAGCGGCCGAAAAGGTCGCGGCCGGCGACGTGGCGACCGTCATGGCCGATGTCGGCCGGCGGGCGCGGGCGGCGGCGCGTCGTCTCGCCTTGGCAACGGCGGAGGAGAAGAACGCAGCGCTGACCGCCATGGCGGCCGCCATTCGCGCTGCCGCTGCTGCCATCCTTGCGGCCAATCGCGACGACATGACGGAGGCGCGGGCCGCTGGACAGACCAGCGCCTTCCTCGATCGCTTGATGCTCGACGAGGCGAGAGTGGCGGCAATGGCTGACGCCGTGGCCAGCATCGTGGCGCTGGCCGATCCGGTCGGCCGCGTCACCGCGACTTCAATCGTCCCAACGGCCTCATCATCGAGCGCGTCGCCACGCCGCTCGGCGTCATCGGCGTCATCTTCGAAAGCCGTCCGAACGTCACGGCCGATGCCGGCGCGCTGTGCCTGAAGGCCGGCAACGCCGCCATCCTGCGGGCCGGCTCCGATAGCTTCCGCTCCGCGGTCGCCATCCGCACCGCCATGGCGAAGGGCCTCGATGAAGCAGGGTTGCCGCAGGACGCCATCCAGCTCGTGCCGACCAAGGATCGCGCCGCGGCCGGCCTGATGCTCGCCGGCCTCAATGGCACGATCGACGTGATCGTGCCGCGCGGCGGCAAGAGCCTGGTGGCGCGCGTCGCAGGCGGAAGCGCGAGTGCCCGTGTTCGCGCATCTCGAAGGCGTCTGCCACGTTTACGTGCATAAGGCGGCCGACCTCGGCATGGCCAAGACCATCGTGCTCAATTCCAAGATGCGGCGCACCGGTGTGTGCGGCGCCGCCGAGACGTTGCTGGTCGACCGTGCCGTCGCGCGGCACACATCTGAAGCCGATCGTCAGCATGTTGCTCGACGCCGGTTGCGAGGTGCGCGGCGACGCGGCGACGCAAGCAGTGGACCAGCGGGTGCGGCCGGCGAGCGAGGACGACTGGCCGGCCGAATATCTCGACGCCATCATCGCGGCCCGCGTCGTCGACGGTCTCGACGCAGCCATCGCGCATATCGAAGTGCTACGGGTCGCGCCACACCGACGCCATCGTGACGGACGACGCAGCGGCCGCGACGCGCTTTCTCGCGGAGGTGGATTCGGCCATCGTGCTCCATAACGCCTCGACGCAATTCGCCGACGGCGGCGAGTTCGGCTTCGGCGCTGAGATCGGCATCGCCACCGGCCGCATGCATGCCCGCGGCCCGGTGGGCGTCGAGCAGCTCACCTCATTCAAGTACCGGGTACGCGGGACGGGCCAGACGCGGCCGTGAACCGGCCGCCAAGCCGTGGTCCCAGGTTGAACGCCGCGCCGCTCTGCCGTATTGCTGCCGCGGAACTGCCAACCAGGGGGAAGCGATGATCGGCTACGTGACGCTCGGCACCAACAATTTCGACAAGGCGAAGGCCTTCTATGACGTGGTCCTCGCCGAGCTCGGCGCCAAGCGCGGCCATACCGAAGATCGCATGCAGGGCTATCGCGCCGAGCGTGGTCCTACGCTCATGGTTTGCCAGCCCTACGACAAGAAGGGCGCGAGTGTCGGCAACGGCACCATGGTGGCGCTCGCGGCGTCGTCTCGCGAGGTGGTCGACAAAACGCACGCCGCGGCGCTGAAGAGCGGCGCCAGCGACGAGGGCGCGCCGGGTCTGCGCGGCGGGACGTTCTACGGCGCCTATTTCCGCGACCTCGACGGCAACAAGCTGTGCGTCTACCACATGAGCCGATGACGCACGGCAAGCCGGCGTTGGCGCCAACGCCGCAGGTCACTGCCGGCTGTCCGATCCTCCCGCGCCACGGCACAGGCATGCGCATTGGCCTGTTTGGCGGCTCGTTCAATCCGCCGCATGCGGGCCACCGGCACGCGAGCCTTCTCGCGCTCCGCCGGCTCAATCTCGATCGCGTCTGGTGGCTGGTGACCCCGGGCAATCCGCTGAAGGACAACGATCGTCTGCCGCCTCTCGCCGAGCGGCTCGCCGCCGCGCGGCGGATGGCGCGCCATACACGCATCGACGTGACCGGCTTCGAGGCGGCCATCGGCGTCCGCTACTCCTACGCCACGGTCGACTATCTCGTGCGCCGTTGTGCCGGCGTGCGCTTCGTGTGGCTCATCGGTGCCGACAGCCTGGCGGGCTTCCATCGCTGGCGGCGCTGGCAGGACATCGCGGCACGCCTGCCGATCGCCGTCATCGATCGGCCGGGCAGCAGCTTTGCACCCCTCAACGCCAGGGCGGCGGTGGCCCTCGCCCGGGCGCGGATCGAGGAAAGCGAGGCCCAAAAACTGCCCGAAATGCGCCCGCCGGCCTGGGTTTTCCTGCACGGGCCGCGTTCGCCGCTGTCATCCACAGCGCTCCGTCAGCAAATGCCAAGGCCGGAATGGGGCAGTCGTTGAATTGTTAACGATTGGTGATTATCTTCGCAGGCGGCGCGATTTGCGTCCCCTGAACAGAGGATCGAAGGCACTGAACCCAATGCCGCTTCTTGAAGCGGGTCATGATCCGCTTCATCCGGCCGCCCAGGCCCAGGCTCCGGCCGCCGGACAAAAGAGTGACCGCGATGCTGTAGCGCTCGCGCGTCTGTGTCTTGAGGATATGAAGGCCGAGGAGACGGTCGAAATCGACCTGATCGGCAAGACCTCGATCGCCGACACCATGATCGTCACCACCGGCCGTTCGGACCGCCATGTCGGTTCGATCGCCGAGCGCGTGGTTGCGACCCTCAAGGAGAACGGCCTTACGCCGCCGCGCGTCGAGGGCTTCCCGACGTGCGACTGGGTGCTGATCGACGCCGGCGACCTGATCATCCACGTGTTCAGGCCGGAGGTCCGCAGCTTCTACAATCTCGAGAAGATGTGGGGCGCAAGCCGCCCCAGCGAGAGCGCGCCGGAGCTGGCCGGACCGGCCCGCGAGAAGCCGGCGCGGCGCCGCGTCGCGCGCCGCGCACGCTGATCGCGTGAAGCTCGGGGTCCTGGCGGTGGGCCGTCTCAAGGCCGGGCCCGAGCGCGATCTCGTTGCGCGTTACGCGGCCCGCATGGCCGCTGTCGGCAAGCCTTTGGGGTTGACCTTCGCGCTGCGGGAAGTGGGCGAGAGCCGCGCCCGGCAGGCCGCGGCGCGGACGGACCAGGAAGGGGAGGCGCTTCTCGATTGCGTCGGCAAAGGCCTGCTCGTGGCCTTCGACGAGCGCGGAGGACGCATGGACAGTGGGCGTTTCGCCGAGCGGATTGCGGCATGGCGCGATGCCGGCAACGCCGAGCTCCACTGCGTCGTCGGCGGCCCCGACGGGCTTTCAAAGCGCGTTCTCGATCGGGCCGCCTTGAAATTGTCCTTCGGCGCCATGACATTGCCGCATCAGCTCGTTAGGATTCTGGTCGTCGAGCAGCTTTACAGGGCCATGACGATTTTCTCCGGCCATCCCTATCACCGCGCATGACAGCCATGGGGTCCATGCGCGCCGCTTCCCCAAGGCTGGCGGTTCTCCTTGCCTCCTGCGCGCTCATGCTGCCGGTTGCCGCAAGGGCACAGGCGCCGGCCGCTCCCGCCGAGAAGACCGCCCGGCAGAACGAGCTCAAGGCCATCGAGGAAGATCTGCGTGCCAACAAGGATGCGCGCGCCAAGCTCGAGCAGGAAATCGCCGGCATCAAGGACGATCGCGCCAAGCTCAACGGCGCGTTGCTGGAGACGACCGAAAGGCTGCGGGCGGCCGAGGAACGGCTCGCCGCCGTCGAGGCGCGGCTGCAAGTGCTCGACGACAGCGCCGCCGCCATTCGCAAGTCCTTCGACAGTCGCCGTGCCGTGATCGCCGAGGTCCTCGCCTCGCTGCAGCGCATGGGCCGCCGGCCGCCGCCGGCCGTCTTGGTGCGCCCGGAGGACATGCTGGCTGCCGTGCGCACCTCGATTCTGCTTGGCGCGGTGGTGCCGGAGCTGCGCGCGGAAGCCGAGACCTTGGCGGTGGATCTCGCCGAGCTCGTGCGCGTCGGCGACCAGATCAAGGTCGAGCGCGAGGGCCGGCGCCAGGATCTCGCCACTCTCATGGCGGAGCGCGAACGCCTTGCCTCGCTGGTCGCGGCGCGTCAGTCGCGGCTTGCGGAGGCAGAGCGGAGCGCAGGCGACGAAGCCGCCCGGGCGGCCGCTTTGGCGGCCCAGGCGCAGACCTTGAAGGACCTCATTGCCGGGGTCACCGGCGCCGCCGGCCCGGCCCTTGGCGCATCCGTCCCGCGAGAGAGCCAGAGCAACGCCGAGCGCGAGAGACTCGCAGCGCTCGCCTTCAAGGACCCGGCGCGACTCGCCCCCAAGATCGCTTTCGCAGACGCGCGCGGCCTGCTGCCCTTGCCGGTGACCGGCCGATTCGTGCGATCATTTGGCTCACCTGACGGCTTCGGTGGCAAAACCCAAGGCATTTCGCTCACGGCGAGGGCCGGATCGGCGGTTTCGGCGCCCTGCGACGGCTGGGTCGCCTTCGCGGGCCCCTTCCGGTCATTTGGACAACTCTTGATCATCCATGCCGGCGGCGGGTACTATGTGCTGCTTGCCGGGATGGAAAAGATCAACGTTTCGGTTGGTCAATTCGTCCTCGCCGGCGAGCCGGTTGCCACGATGGGCGACGCTGCCGCCCCCTCCTCGGCCGCGATCGGCGGCGGGACTTCAGGTCCCGTGCTCTATATTGAGTTCCGCAAGGACGGGGGATCGATCGATCCTGGTCCATGGTGGGTGAAAACAGAAAACGAAAAGGCACGCGGATGATGCGGAAAATCTCTCTTGTTCTGGCTGGCGCGGTTCTCGGCGCCGGTGTGACGGTCGTTGCCACCCAGACGCGGCTCATGACATCGACGAGCGCGGTAGCGGCTTCAGCCGAAATCTACCGTCAGCTCAACCTTTTCGGCGATGTTTTCGAGAAGGTGCGCACCGACTATGTCGAGAAGCCGAACGAGCCGAAGATGATCGAATTGGCCATCAACGGCATGCTGTCGTCCCTCGATCCGCATTCCAGCTTCATGGATGCCAAGTCCTTCAAGGACATGCAGGTGGAGACCCGCGGGCAGTTCGGCGGTCTTGGCATCGAGGTCACGCAGGAAGAGGGCGTCATCAAGGTTGTCACTCCCATCGACGACACGCCCGCCGCCAGAGCCGGCATCCTCACCAATGACCTGATCGTGAAGATCGATGACGAGCCGGTGATGGGCCTGCAGCTCAACCAGGCCGTCGACAAGATGCGCGGCCCCGTCAACACGTCGGTGAAGCTCAGCATTCAGCGCCCGGGCCGCAAGGATCCGCTTGAGGTGACGCTGGTGCGCGAGGTCATCTCCATCCGGTCGGTGCGCTCGCGCGTCGAGGGCGGCGACGTGGCCTATATCCGTCTCACCCAGTTCATCGAGCACAGCTTCGACGACTTGAAGGCCGCTATCGAAAAGACCACCAAGGAGATCGGCGAGGACAAGCTGCGCGGCTATATCATCGACCTTAGGAACAATCGCGGCGGCCTGCTTGACCAGGCAGTGTTCGTCTCCGACGCTTTCCTCGACCGCGGCGAGATCGTCTCGACGCGCGGCCGCAATGCCGACGAGACTCAGCGCTTCAACGCCAAGCCCGGGGATCTCACCAAGGGCAAGCCCGTCATCGTGCTGATCAACGGCGGCTCGGCCTCGGCGGCCGAGATCGTCGCCGGCGCCCTGCAGGACCACAAGCGCGCCACCATCATGGGCACGCGGTCCTTCGGCAAAGGCTCGGTGCAGACGATCATTCCGCTCGGCTCCAACGGCGCCTTGCGTTTGACGACCGCCCGCTACTACACGCCGTCCGGACGCTCGATCCAGGCTAAAGGCATCGATCCGGACGTCCAGGTCCTCCAGGACGTGCCCGATGAGATCAAGGGTCGTGACGAAAACAAGGGCGAGGCGGGCCTGCGCGGACATCTGCGCGGCAGCGCCGACGACAAGAGCGAGGACAAGTCGGGTTCGTCCGTCTACATGCCGCCGGACCCGGCCAAGG
Source organism: uncultured Alphaproteobacteria bacterium (assembly GCA_963812775.1). GTDB lineage: Bacteria > Pseudomonadota > Alphaproteobacteria > Rhizobiales > Beijerinckiaceae > CAWEWH01. The sequence goes on along the minus strand of CAWEWH010000003.1, from coordinate 468,182 downwards.
ACAAGCAGATCGCGGCGGCGCTCGAACGGTTGCGCGCGGTCCAGAGCGGTGCCGCGGCGCCGAAGCCGGAAGGCGACAAAGCCGTGCCAAACTAGCCTTTCGCCGTCAGGGGCCTCTCGACGGCCCGCCGCGGCATCTTACAGAATGCGCGCGGCGGGCCGTTTTGATTCGGAAGTCGGGCTTCGCCTGAGCGGCGCCGCAGGCGCGCCCTCCCCGGAGCTGAGACGTGGTTGACGCCGCCCCCGACGATCTCGTGAAGCCGCTCGGGATGGAGCGGCCGCGGCGCGTCCTCAGATTGCCGGCCGGGCTCGGCCGGGCTGCAGGCCGCGGGGTTGCGGCGCTCGTCCTTGGCTGCACGGTCACCGTGGTCGGCTACGTGGCGTTCTTCGGCGACCCCATGGGCGGCGACCCCTATGTTGTCGCCCCCATCGTGCCGCGACAGGCGCCGCCGAAGAGCGACGGCAAGGCGGCGGAGGGACCGCGCGGGACAAACACGGCCGCCGAACTGGAACAGCAGGCGGGTGTTGCCGTTGTCCGGCCCGGCGAGAAGGGGGCGCCAGGGGCAGTGGTCATCACCGTGCCGCAACAGGGCCCGATCAAGCTCGCACCTTCCCCCGACCGGCGCCTCGTCGAGCGCACCCGCTATGGGCTCTTGCCGAAAATGGCGGCCGACGGCACCAAGGCGGCCGGCGTCTATGCCCGGCCGGTCGAGGCGCTGCCGGCCGGCGCCAAGCCCAACGGCAGGATCGCCATCGTGGTCGGCGGGCTCGGCATCGGCCAGAGCGTCACGACAGAGGCCGTCATCAAGCTTCCGCCCGCCGTGACGCTTGCCTTTGCGCCCTACGGGACCGATCTCGACGGCGCGGTCTCGAAGGCCCGCGAGCAGGGCCACGAGGTGCTGCTGCAAGTGCCGATGCAACCCTTCGACTATCCCGACAACGATCCTGGCCCGCACACGCTCACCGTCGAGGCCAAGCCCGCTGAGAATATCGACCGCCTGCACCGGGTGATGACACGCTTCACCGGCTATGTGGGGGCGATCAACTTCATGGGCGCCAAGTTCACGTCCAACGAGGCGGCCCTGCAGCCCATTCTCAAGGAGCTCGGGGATCGTGGCCTCTACTTCCTCGACGACGGCTCCTCGCCGCGCAGCCTCGCGCAATCGATGGCGCAGACCGTGAAGGCCACCGCGGGGCGCGCCGACGCCATCGTCGATGCAGCGCAACGCGCCGACGCCATCGACAAGGAGTTGGAGAAGCTCGAGACCCTGGCGCGGGAGCGCGGTCTTGCCATCGGGGTCGCCAGCGCGCTGCCGCTGTCCATCGAACGCATCGCCCGCTGGGCGAAGGGGCTTGAGGCCAAGGGCTTGCTGCTTGTGCCGGTCAGCGCGGCCATCCGCGACGGTCGCGGATGACGAAGAACCGCCCCAAGCCGCGCCACCTGCCCTACCGGCCCTGCGTCGGCATCATGCTGCTCAATCAGAAGGGACACGCTTTCGTTGGCAAGCGCAGGGCCGAAGCGGGCCCCGAGCATGTCGCCGGGCCATTCGCATGGCAGATGCCGCAGGGCGGCATCGACGCCGGCGAGGATCCCTATATCGCGGCGCTACGCGAGCTCTACGAGGAAACCAATGTCCGGTCCGTCGCGCTCGTGGCGGAGGCGCCGGAATGGTATTCGTACGATCTGCCCGATGAGATCCTCGAGCGCTCGTGGAAGGGGAGGTATCGCGGCCAGACCCAGAAATGGTTCGCGTTGCGCTTCCTCGGCGACGACAATGAGATCGACATCAACGCGCCGGCCGGCCACAAGCCTGAATTCTCCGCCTGGCGCTGGGAGCGCATGGCGGCGCTGCCGGGCTTGATCATTCCCTTCAAGCGGCCGGTCTACGAGAAGGTGGTGGCCGCCTTCGCGCACCTCGCGGGCAAGTAGGGTGAGCTAGCGCCGCGCCTCGAGCACCACGATCGGGATCTCGCGCTGCGTCTTAGTCTGATACTCGGCATAGGGCGGCCAGAACTCCAGCGCCTTCTGCCACAGCCGCGTCCGCTCCGCGCCGGTCACGGTCCTGGCCCGCGCTTTGGTCTTCGCCGTCCCGACCTGCACTTCCACGTCCGGGTTGGCCTGCATGTTGCGATACCAGCCGGGATGCTCCGGCGCGCCACCCTTCGACGCGACGACGAAATAATTGCCGCTGTCCTCGCCGTAGAACAGCGGGAAGATGTAATTCTCGCCCGTCTTGCGGCCCTTGGTGGTGAGCAGCAGCGATGGCACGGTCAGTTCCGGCCGGCCCGGTTGCTGGATCTTGTACATGTGGCCGTCGGTGCCGCCGCTCTTCAGATAGCGGTTGGCATGCTCCACCATCCAGCCGGGAAGGTTCGGCGCGAGCTTGGCGTCGCTCATGGTTGCTGCTCCTGGGGTTATGATTGCATAGCCCTAAGGTAGGCAGCGCCCGCGCGCCGATCAACCGTCAAGGCCGAGAAGCCGCGCGGGGTTCTTGCGCAGCATCGTGTCGATGTCGGCGTCCGAGATCCCCTCCTTCTTCATGGCCGCAATCGCCGTCTCGATGCCGTCGGGATGCACCATATTGCCGCTCTGGCCGAGGTCGGACGAGATCAGCAGGCTCTTGGCGCCGAACTCCTTTGCCGCCTCGGCGACGTGCTTGGCGTTCACCTGCGTCCAGTGGGTGAGGAACGGCAGCGGCGCGTTGGGGCCGGCCAGGAACTGCAGGAAGCACACCTCGATCACGGCGCCCATCTCGGTGACCTGCTTGGCCTGGGCCATGGTCAGGCCCGGAACGTTGGTCAAGCCGTGCGTGACGACGATGTTCTTGACGCCGAGCTCGCGGGCGCGTTTCACCACGGCGATGATCTCCTCCGGGATGCACATGGCCGGTGGCCAGCACCAAGTTCTCGCGGGCGATGATTTTCAGGATGGCGTCCATCTCCGGCGTGACTTGGCCGTTGGGCGCCACGGTCAGTCCGACGGCGTCAGGCTCGAACAATGTCTTGACGTGCTTGTCGGCCTCGAAGGTCGGCAGCCACACCATCCTGCCGCGACCGCCATATATGCGGTGCATCCACTCGACGGCGTCCGGATTGATGCCGCCGACCGCCTTGTTCAGCACGATGCCGCCGAACACCTCGATGCCGGGCACCACCTTCATCACCAGCGCGGCCCGGCTCGCCGTCTCGGCGACGTGGTTCTTCAGCACGATGCCGCGCATGCCGCGCGCCTTGGCGAGCTGGGCCACGTCGATGTCGTCCATGTTGCGGCCGAACACGTCCGGGTGGGAGTGCACGTGCATGTCGATGACGCCGGCGGCCGGACTGACTTTCGGCGGCGGCGGTGGAAAACCCGCCTGCGCGGACGCCTCACCGCCGATCAATAGCGTGCTTGCAGCCAACGTCAGCGCAAGAGTGATGCGGCTCATGCTGTCCTCCCCGTAGCTCCTGGCGCGGCGCTGCGGCCGGCCGGCGGTTCCCGCGGTCAATCTAGAACATTTGGTGCGCAACGGGAACGCTGGGGACGGCGCGCCGCGCGCGGCCGCCGCCCGGCCACGCCGGCCGCTGCGGCGGTGACGTGACCGACGGTGCCCCGTGCGCTAGCCTTCGGAAACCACAAAGGGAACGCAACACGTGTACGACACCATCATCGTGGGCGGCGGCTCGGCCGGGTCGGTCATGGCCCACCGGCTCTCCGCCCGAAGCGCCCGCAAGGTCCTTCTGTGCGAAGCGGGCCAGGACACACCGCCCGGCAACGAACCGCCTGAGATTCGCGACAGCTATTCGGGCATGGCTTATTTCGATCCGCGCTTCCACTGGACCGAGCTCAGGGTAACGACCCAGGTCGTCAGCCACAACAACCCCGATGAGGAACGCCCGCCCTTGCGCAAATACGAGCAGGCGCGCGTGCTGGGTGGCGGGTCATCGATCAACGGCCAATTGGCCAACCGCGGCGCGCCGAGCGACTACGACGAATGGGAGGCCCGAGGTGCTGCCGGCTGGAGCTGGAAGGACGTGCTGCCCTATTTCAGAAAGGTCGAGCGCGACCTCGATTTCGACGGTCCCTTCCACGGTAAGGACGGCCGCATCCCTGTCCGCCGCATCCCGCAGGAGCACTGGACGGGGCACTCGCGAGCGGTTGCAGAGGCCTGCGAGCTCGCCGGTTACCCGTTCCTGCCCGACCAGAACGGCGAGTTCACCGATGGCTACTTCCCGGTGACCCATTCCAACCAGGCCGAGCAGCGCGTCTCGGCCGCCATGGGCTATCTCGATCGCGAGACCCGCAGGCGTCCCAACCTGACGATCTCCACCAACACGCTGATCAAGGAACTGCTGTTCGAGGGTACGCGCTGCGTCGGCGTGAAGGCGCAAGTTGACGGCCGGGAACAAGAGTTCCGCGGCCGCGAGGTCATCCTTTCATGCGGCGCCATCCATTCCCCGGCGCACCTCTTGCGCGCCGGCATTGGCCCCGTCGGGCACCTGAAGGACATGGGCATTCCGATCGTGATGGGCCTTGCGGGCGTCGGCCAGCGCCTGATGGATCATCCCTCGATCGCGCTCTCGTCGTTCATTCGCCGCGGCGCACGCATGAACGCGCACACGCGCCGCCACATCCAGGTGGCGATGCGCTATTCGTCGGGCCTGCCCGGCGTGCCCAAGGGCGACATGTTCGTGGCCGTCCTCAGCAAGTCGGCCTGGCATGCGGTCGGTGCCCAGATCGGCTCGCTCTTGACCTTCGTCAACAAGACCTATTCCGAGACCGGGCAGGTGAAGCTCGCCTCGCGCGATCCGCGCGCGGAGCCGATCGTCGAGTTCAACCTCCTGTCAGATAGGCGCGATCTCGACCGCCTGATGAGCGGCTTTCGCAAGACGGCGGCGCTGCAGATGAGCGCGCCGCTCAAGGCGATGACCGACAAGCCGTTCCCAGCCTCGTATTCCGACCGGGTGCGCAAGATCGGCGTGGTCAACACCAAGAACAAGGTTCTCACCAAAATCGCCGCCGCGCTGATGGATGGACCGGCGGCGCTGCGCCACTACATGATCGACACATTCGTGGTCGAAGGCTTCACGTTCGAAGAGGTCATGGCCGACGATGAGGCGCTGGAAGCCTTCGTGCGCGAGGCCGCCATCGGGGTCTGGCACGCCTCCTGCTCCTGCCGCATGGGGCGGGAGGACGATCCCATGGCGGTCGTCGACACGCAGGGCCGCGTCAAGGGCGTGCAGGGCCTGCGGGTCGTTGACGCCTCGATCTTCCCGGTGGTGCCGTGCGCCAACACCAACTTTCCGACCCTGATGACGGCCGAAAAGATCGCCGCAACCATGCAGTGAGCCTCCGGCGGGGCAGGGCTGCGGCCAGGGTGGTTGTGGATTGCGCCCCGGCGTGACAGTTTTCCCATTGGCTTGGCCTTGCCGGCCTCGAGGAACGTGGAGCTACCATGACCCGCAATAGCGAGTTCGCATTTCGAGGTGATCGTCATCGGAGCCGGCGTGGCCGGCATCTACCAGATCAAGCGCCTGGCGGATTTCGGCGTGGAGGCGACGGTGCTGGACGCCGCGCCGGATCTCGGCGGCACCTGGTATTGGAACCGCTATCCCGGCGCACGTTTTGATTCCGAGAGCTACACCTACGGCTACTCGTTCTCCAAGGACCTCCTCGACGAGTGGCATTGGAAGGAGCGTTTTTCCGGCCAGCCCGAGAACCTCCGCTACCTGAACCATGTCGTCGACAAATTCGACTTGCGCAAATTCATGCAGTTCAACTGCAAGGTCGAGGCGATGCGTTTCGAGGAAGCGGACTGCCTCTGGCGGTTATGGATCGCCGATGGCCGCGAGCTCACCTGCCGCTTCGTCATCATGGCGACTGGCCTGCTCTCCATCCCCACCCTGCCGCGCTACGAAGGCATGGAGACGTTCAAGGGGCGCTCGTTCCACACCTTCTATTGGCCGCATGAAGGCGTCGAGCTCGCCGGCAAAAAGGTCGCCGTCATCGGCACTGGCGCCACCGGCATCCAGGTCATCGCCGAGATCGCCGACAAGGTCGGCGATCTCACGGTCTTCCAGCGCCGGCCCAACTGGAGCGCGCCGCTCAACAACGCCCCCATCGACGAGAAGGAGATGGCGGAGCTGCGCTCCCGATACAGCGAGATCTTCGCCGCCTGTGCGCGCTCTCCCGGCGGGTTCGAGCACCACCCCGACCGCCGCGGCTTCTACCAAGTCTCCCGCGAGGAGCGTCTGGCGCTCTGGGACCGGCTCTACGACCAATCTGGGTTTGCCATCTGGTTGCGGAACTTCCGCGAGATATTCATGAACGAGGAGGCGAACGCCGAGTTCTCCGCCTATATCGCCGACCGCATCCGCGCGCGCGTCAAGGACCCGGCGACGGCCGAAAAGCTGATCCCGCGCGACCACGGCTTCGGCGTGCAGCGCGTGCCGATGGAGACGAACTATTTCGAGGTTTACAACCGCGACAACGTGCGCCTCGTCGACATCAGCGAGACGCCGATCGAGCGGATCACCGAGATGGGGCTCACCACCACCGAGCGGGACTACGATTTCGACATCATCGTCTATGCGACGGGTTTCGACGCCATCACCGGCGCCTTCGATCACATCGACATCGAAGGGCGCGCCGGCCAGAAGCTACGCGACACGTGGAGGGACGGCCCCTCGACATTCCTCGGCATGCTCATCCACGGCTACCCGAACCTGTTCATGCCGGCAGGCCCGCAGAGCGGCTCTGCCTCCACCAACTACCCTCGTGGCATCGAGACCGGTGTGAACTGGTGCACGGACCTGTTCGAGCACATGTGGGAGCATGGCTACGTCTGCGCCGAAGCGACACGCGCCGCCGAGGAGCAGTGGAGCGCCCACGTCGCCGAAATGTACGCGATGATGCTGATGCGCAAGGCCAAGTCGTGGTTCACGGGCTACAATTCCAACGTTCCCGGCCACGAGCACGGCAAGATCAGATACTTTGTCTATAACGGCGGCGCCCCGAAATACGTCGCACGCATTCGCGACGTTGCAGCCAAGGGCTACGAGGGCATCTCGTTCGCACCGCCTGACGCAAGCTCGTCCAAGCTGGCGAGGAGTGTCGCGCACGCCTCATAGCTCGCCTGAGACCGCGCGTCCTCGCGAAGGTCGAGGCGGCAGCTGGCGTCGTGCGCGCTGAAGCCGAGAGCGGGATGAATTCAAATCGAGTCGCCGGGCGTGCCGATCCTTCCCGTTCAGGAGGAGGCGCAATCAATCGCGCTCTGACGCTTGACGAGCGCCAGCAGTACAGCACGGATTCGTCACGCGCCGGCCCCCAGTCCGCCTCACAATAGTCCCGCTTCAGCCCGCCCATGGCAGGGCGCGGCCCCAAGGGGCAGCGCCGGGGGTGTCCTTGCAGAGCCCATGGGCCTGGCAGGGCAGGTGAGGAGTACAGCCATGGGCCTGAAGCGTTCCTTCAAGTCGCACTATCTTTTCCTGCGCATCGTCGCGGTGGTCGCGCGGTCGAGCAAGCCGCTGACGGTGGCTGACATCGCTGAGCTGCTCGACACGCCGGCCATCACCGTCGCCCACTGCATCGGGCTCAATCTTTATTTCGAGGAGAAGAAGATCAGCGAGCTGACCATCCCGCCGCCGCAGGACTATTGGGCGCCGGGCTTCACCGAGGTGATCAGCTGCGAAACGCTCAGTCCGAACCGGGCGGGGCGCGCGCTGGCCGTCGAGGCGGCTGTCCAGAAGGCGCTGGCCGAAGTGGTCGAGGCGCACTGGACGCTGGCTCCGAAGGCCCTGGCCGAAGTGGAAGCGCGGCGGCCGGCCCATCGCGGGAGAAGGCCGCTGGCGCCAGGCCCGAAAGCCGTGCGCGTCTAGATCCGATCTGCCGGCGGCCCACACTCTCGCAAGCCCTGCGCCACTGCAGCTGACGGCGCTGAGGCACCGTTGCGGCGCCACCTCAACTGACGGCGCCGATGAACCCGATCCCGATCCCCGCGAGTTCGTAGGCCGTCGCCTTCTCGTCCCGCGTCAAGATACGCTCCGCTTTTGGCGGCGCCCGCCGCTTTTTGCTGGCCTTTTTGTGCGTTTGGGCACATCTTGCCCTTAAGAATTTAGTCAACATTCATTATTCAGAGCGCTATATGTGGCCATGACCGATTCGCTGCACCGCCTGCACTCTTCCGTCCTGGCGATCAAGACGCGTAGCGATGCGCCGTCGCGCACGGCCAAGCTGGTCCGCGACGGCGTGCCCAAGATGGCCAAGAAGCTCGCCGAAGAGGCGGTGGAAGTGGGCCTCGACGCCGTGCAGGGCGACCGCCGCAAGGTCATCAGCGAGAGCGCCGACCTGCTCTACCATCTCGTCGTGCTGTGGGCCGAGACCGGCATCGTGCCCGACGAAGTCTGGGCCGAGATGGACCGTCGCGAGCAGCTCTACGGCATCGCCGAGAAGCTAATGAAGAATGCAAAGTCGGTGATGCCGGATACACGGGTCACGTCGCTGGCAGCCCGGCGGCGAGCCAACGCTCGCCGCTCCGCCCGCTGAACCAGCCTACTTCCCGCCCTTGCCGTTCTCGGCCCTGTCGTTCTTCTCGGGCTTGCGGTTCTTGCCGTTGCGGTTGGTGAAGCGGGCATTGCCAAGCCCGGTGCCGATCGTCAGAACGCCCCAGCGTTTGGCGTCGCGCATGAACGGCGCTTCGCTCAATCCCTGCACCACCGCGTCGTTGTGCATCAGCACCACGGTCTCGTGATCGCCGATGGTCGGGATGGCTTTGACGATCTCGCGCGGCAGGTTGAAGGACGAACTTTCCCAGTTGCCCGGCAGGTTCTGGCCGCCGCGCTCGATGGAGCCGTCCTCCTCGATGCGGCCGGGACAGCCGACGCCGACGAGCGGCGCGAGCTTGTGGCCGTCCTTCTCGGCGGCCTTGATCAGGTCGCGCAACATGCGCACGAGCCGCTCAACCGCTTCGGTGCGACTCGGCTTTTCCTCCGCATGCCGCCACAGCGAGGTCTTCCAGACCGCCGCCTTGGACAGATCCTTGGCCTTCTTCAGGTTCAGCATGACGACGCCGCAGCGGATGTTGGAGCCGCCCACGTCGACGGCGAGAAGGCTGTCGTGGCCCTGGAACAACCATGACGGCGCAAGATGCGCGCAGCCGATCAGGCCCGCCTCGTCGGGATGATGGCGGATCACGTCGAGATCGATATCGACGCCGTCGGCCTTCAGGATGACGGCGGTGCGCCCGACCGCCAGCTCGCCGACGCGGCTCTCCTTCAACCCGCCGCCAACGACGATGTGCTCGGTGTCCCGCCACTCCTTGGTCTTGAGGTAGCGGCGAATGACGCCGGCAAGCTCCTTGGCATAGTCCTCGATAGCGCCCTGCACGACGCCGGCGCTTTCCGGGTCGCCTGCCACGAGGAGGCGGTCGAGCCGCTTCTTGCTGATGTCCTCGCTCGGCGTCTCGCCGAGGGGGTCCTCGTCGATCTTCTTCAGCCGCTTGCGCAGATCGTCGAGGAACCTCCTGAAGGCCTTACCGCTGGCGCGGTCGCCGACGAAGCCGTCCTTGTCCTTGATCTCGAGATTGTAGCTGTCAACGATCACGGCCGGGAGGCGTGCCGCGCCATGGCCGGCCAGGACCGGCTCCTGTTTTTCGGTGGTTTCGGGCATGGGGGTCCAGCTTGGGAGCTGAGCCCTAACGGTGATCCCGCGGAATTGTTCCACGCCGCCGGGCCGGGCTTTCAGCGTCCCTGGAACCGCGGCTCGCGCTTCTCCTTGAAGGCGGCGATGCCCTCCTGGAGATCGGCGCTCGTCCTGACGCCGGCGATGGCCTGGCCCACCTTGACCGACTGCTCGACCGGCCCGATGGGCAGCACCATGTCGTTGACGAAGCGCTTCAACGTGTGCAGCACGAGCGGCGCCATGCCGACGAGTTCCTCGGCCATCGCCAGGGCTGCGGCTTCGTGCCTGCCCTCCGGCACCACCTCGTTCACGAACCCCACGTCGTAGGCGCGTTGCGCGCTGACCTTGCGGCCGAGCAGCATGACTTCCATGGCGAGCTTGTGCGGCATGCGCGAGGCAAGTGACGAGATCATGCCGCCGGTCACGCCGAGCTTGGCCTCGGGGTAGTAGAAAACGGCATTGTCGCTGGCCACCATCAGGTCGCACATCATGGCGATGACGATGCCGCCGCCGACGCACCAGCCGCTGACGGCGGCGATGATCGGCTTGTCGGTGCGGAAGCCGACGTCCGGGATGCAGCGCCACAGTTCCGGCAAGTCGTTCACGTCCGCGCCGCCCGAGAAGGCGCGCGTGCCGACGCCGCTCAGGATCGCCACGCGCTGATCGGAGCGATCGAATGCCTGCATCGCCTCCTGGATGCCCTTGGCGACCGCATTGTTGATGGCATTGAGCCGATCGGGCCGATTGATACGAATGATCGAGACCGGGCCCTTCGCTTCAACAGTGACGTCCATGAAAGTCTCCTTGGCTGACGACGGCGGACGGACGATGGGGGACGGGTCGCCGATCTACGTCCTCGATCCCGTTGTCTGTCATCTGCTCTTTGGCTTCTCGTGCAGCGCCCAGGCCTCGACGCCGTCGTGGGCGACGCGCGGGTAAATCTGCGTCACGATCGGATCGTGGCCCGGCACGACGTGATCGAGCGTGCCGGCGATGGCGACAAGCCGCTGTTGCGTCTTGAGTTGGGCCTCCACGTCGACGACGAGGGGGAAGGGAACGGCGCGCTCCATGTTGGCGTAGAAGTGGCTCGCGTCGGACGCCAGCACCACGAGCCCGCGCTTGGTCATCACGCTGACGCTCTGCAGGCCCTTGGAATGGCCCGGCATGTGATGCAGGTTGATGCCGTCGGCGAGTGCGGCGTCGCCCTCATGGAACACGACGCGGCCGGCATAAAGGCGCCGCACCATCGCCACCACGTCCTCGACATCGAAGGGAAAGCGCAGCACCGGGTGGCACATGCAGGGGCCGGTGGCGTACGCCATCTCGGTGTCCTGAAGATGGATACGGGCATTCGGGAAGGAATCGAGATTGCCAGCATGGTCATAATGCAGGTGCGTGATCACCACCTCCTCAACCTTGGCCGGGTCGACGCCGAAGCGGCGCAGCGCCTCCGCGGGATGCACGATGAGCTCGCGGCCGCGCTCGCGGGCGGCGCGCTCGCCGAAGCCGGTGTCGACCACGACGGTGCGCTCCGCATTGCGGATCACCCAGACGAAGAAGTCGAGCGGCATCGGCCCGTCGTGAGCGTCGGCCAGGCGCGGCAGAATGAAGTTCTCCGCCGCCGGACGTGAATGGTGGGCGTAGCGGAGCGCGAAGACCTCGTAGGTCGCCATGGCTCAGCTCGCCTTCTTGCGTTCTGCGCCGACGCTGCCGAGATAGCGGCCGACCGCCGTGTGGTCGGCGGCGATCCCCAACTCGGCCGCCGCCGCTTCCCACAGGGCGGCGACCTCGCCGATGAGCGGGGCCGTTACGCCGAGACGCCGCGCCAGCTCGCTGGCGATGCGAATGTCCTTGGCCATGAGCGCGATGGTGAAGCCCGACGCGAAGGATTGTGACAGGACCTGCTGCTTCATCTTGTTCTCGGTGGCGTTGTTGCGCCCCGTCGAGGCATTGAGGATATCGACCATGAGGCTCGGGTCGAGACCGAAGCGGCGCCCGATCTCCACCGCCTCCACGGCGGCGACGAGCCCGATGCCCGACAGATAGTTGTTGAGCGACTTCATGGCGTGGCCGGAACCGAGCGGGCCGGTGCGGAAGATCGAGGTGCCCATGCAGCGCAGCGCCGGCTCGACGAAATCGATCGTGCCCACGTCGCCGCCCGCCATGATGGCGAGGCTGCCGTCGATGGCGCGTTTGACGCCGCCGGATACCGGCGCGTCGATGAGAACGTAACCGTCGGCAGCGAGCTCTTCGCCGAGGCGGCGGGTCTCCAGCGGATCCGATGAGCTCATGTCGATGAGGATGGCGCCTTTGCGCAGGTGCGGGCGCATGGCTTCGACCACCTGGCGCACGATCTTGCTGTTGGGCAGCATGGTGATGACGACCGGCGCCTCGGCGAGGCCAGCGAGATCGGTGGCGGTGCGGCCGCCCGCCGCAGCGAGCTTCTCGCGCGCTGCCGGAGCCACGTCGTGCCCCATGACGTCATAACCGCCCTCGACGAGGCGGCGCGCCATCGGCAGACCCATATTGCCGATGCCGATGAAGCCGATGCAGGCCGGCGGTTCGATGCAAGAACGTGTCATGGTCACACCACGGGGCTGAGGCCGCCATCCACATTGATGGCCGTGCCGGTGACGTAGGTGCCTTTGTCGGACGCCAGGAACAGCGCCAGATTGGCGAACTCCTCGGCCTTGCCGATGCGGCCGAGCGGAATGCGCTTGCCCATCTCGTTTGACAAATCCTGGACCGGGCGTCCTGCCGCCTTGGCGCGCCGCATGACCTGATCGCTCTCGATGTTGCCGACCAGGAGGGCGTTGACGAGGACGTTGTCGGGCGCCGCCTCGGCGGCGATGGCCTTGGTCAGTGCCATGCCGGCGGCTCGCGATACCGATGTGGGGGTGCTCGATGCGCGGGGCGCCTTGGCGGCGACCGCCAGCACGTTGATGATGCGGCCGAAGCGCCGGGCGCGCATGCCGGGCAGCACAAGCCGGCACAGACGTATGGCGGCGAAAAGCTTGAGATCGATGTCCGCCTGCCAGTCGGCATCCGTGACCTTCTCGAACGGATGCGCCGCCGACTGGCCGGCATTATTCACCAGCACGTCGATCGGCCCGATGCCGCTCTCGGCGCCGCGAAATGCCGTGTCGCAGCCCGAGGCGGTGCTGACATCGGCCGCGATGGCCACCACCCGTGTGTTGGCGGAGGCCGCGACGGCGGCGCGCGCCTCGTCGAGCACCGCCTGGCGGCGCGCCACCATGGCCACGTTGGCGCCCGCCTCCGCGAAGGCCTTCGCCATGGCGAGGCCGAGCCCCAGGCTCGCGCCGGTGATGAGCGCGTTCTTTCCATCCATGCGCATCGCCTTGCATCTCCTTGGGCAACGGTCGAGGGAGCCGCGTGTCAAGGCGGCGGCGGGCCGTGAGTCCTAACGCGTTGCGACAGGGCCGCCAAGGCGCGGCCGCCCTGCGTTCTTGCCCTTTCCCGCTGGCCGGACGTTTCGTATCGTTTGACGCGATGTCGCGCCAACGGCGCAAGAGGAAGAGCCGGCATGTCAGCAACGGTCGACGGGATCGGCTGCCCGAGCCTCGATCTCGATCCCTATTCGGACGAGTTCCTCGGCGATCCCTACCCGTTTCACACGCGCATCCGCGAGGCTGGCGCCGTCGTCTATCTGCCCCGCCACGCCACCTACGCAATGGCGCGGCACGCAGAGGTTCAGGCGACCCTGGCCGACTGGCAGACCTTCATCTCGAGCGCCGGCGTCGGCGTCGACGATTTGCGCAAGACCGCCGTGTGGCGCCCGCCTTCGCCCATTCTCGAGACCGATCCGCCCCTTCACGACCGCCGCCGCGCGGTGCTCAACCGCGCCGTGTCGGCGGCAGCCATAAGGCGCCTGCGCGAAGCGTTCGCGCGAGAAGCGGAAGCGCTGGCGGAGCGCCTCGTTCAGCGCCGGCGGATCGATGCGGTCGCCGATCTCGCCGAAGCCTTCCCGCTCTTGGTGCTGCCGGATGCCATCGGCCTCAGCCGTGAGGGCCGCGAGAACCTGCTGCCCTACGGCAACATGATCTTCAACTCATTCGGTCCGCGCAACGAGCTGTTTCTCAAGTCCACCACCAACGGTGCGCCGGTGGTGGATTGGATCATGGCGCAATCGAACCGCGACAGGCTCGCGCCGGAAGGGCTTGCGGCCGACATTTTCGCGGCCGCCGATGCCGGTGAGATTGCGCCCGAGGAGGCGGGCGCGCTGGTGCGCTCGCTCTTGACCGCCGGCTTCGACACGACGGTAACGGCGATCGGCAACGGCATCTACGCCTTCGCCAACAATCCCGATCAGTGGGAACTGCTCTGCCGCGAGCCGTCGCTGAACCGGCCGGCCTTCGACGAGATTCTGCGCTTCGAGTCGCCGGTCCAGACGTTCTTCCGCACCGCCGCCCGCGACGCCGTTGTGGCCGGCGTCACCATACCGGCGGACGCGAAGGTCCTGCTCTTCCTGGGTGGTGCCAATCGCGACCCACGCAAATGGCCCGACGCCGAGCGCTTCGACATCAGGCGCCGGCCCATCGGTCACGTCGCCTTCGGGACCGGCATTCACGTCTGTGTCGGGCAATTCGTCGCCCGCCTGGAAGCGGAAGTGATCTTCGAGGCGCTGGCCAAGCGGGTGGCGCGGATCGAGCCTGCCGGAACGCCGCAGCGCAAGCTCAACAACACGCTGAGGGCGCTGGCCAGTCTGCCGGTAGAACTGGTGCCGAGGAGCTGACGCGGCAGCTCATCGTCGCGCCAGAACCTTCTCCAACGCGCCGACCCGGGACTTGTCCATTTCGAGCCACTCGGCCTCGAGCCGCTTCATGTTTTCCTCGGCCGCCGAAAGATTGCGCTTGGCCACGTTCCACGACGTCACCGCCTCGCGACTTTGGAAGATCAGCTGGCCGCCGGTGACCCGGACTGCGCTCTGGTGGATGATCAGCGTGTCGATGGCGGCGTTGAAGGCGCCGTAGCGGTCGCCGCGCGCCCGGCCCACGCGCCGCAACAGGTCGCTTTCCGGCTCGCGCATGGCCGCCAGCGCTGCCGACAGGTTGCGGACCGCCACTTCGGCGGACCCGAGCGTCCTGGCGCTCGCTTCGAGCGCTGCCCGCTCCTCGGCGAAGATCTGATCGAGCTTCTGATCGGCAGCCCGGTTGTTCTGGAGGGCTGTTTGGAAGGCGCTGCGCAGTTGCTGCAGCGCCGGCGGCGAGGTGGCGATCGTGGTGATGTCATATTTTGGACCCAGCGCTTGCTTCACGAGCGGCGGCTCGATCTCCGCCTGCACCTTGGCGATTCCCTCGGCGGTGGCCGACATGGCGTGAAACAGGGCATTGTAGGTCTGCACCGCGCGGTTCGCCGGGTTGTCGACGGCGACCGCCTCGATGTCCTGCGGATTGCGGGCATTGAGGAGCAGGCTCTGCGCCTGCCTGGCCTCCAGCGCGGCGCTGATCTTGGGTGCGTTGGCGAGGAGCGTCAGACCCACGACGCCGACCCACGTTGCGCCCACATAGACGACACGCAACCGGTCGCTTCTCAGACTGAGGAAGAGCGCCAAAGCCGCAAAGAGGCCGGCGGCGCAGGCGGCGGCCAGGACGCCGGGGGTTTCGTCCGGCCGCCCCTCATAGCCGAGGCTCGCGGTAAGCACGACGCTGAGCGCCAGCGCCACGAGCGCCAGCGCCGGCCACGGCCCGCGCTTGCGCGCCCATAGCTGCAAGCCGCCGAGCCCGCTGCTGCGCAGCTTCGGATGTGCTGGCCTCTGGTCGATGTCAGCCTCCTCGACAGACCCGGTCACACCTTGCCCTAGGGTGACAGCCTGACGAACGCCTAACTCCCTCACCTATGATTTGGCGCAATCCCGCCGCTTTTTGAAGCGGCAGTTTTGCACTCCTCTGGTCCCGCGAGTGAAAAAATTCGTGAGAATCGTGCCGGATCCGGATCGTGTCCCGAGCGGTGCGCCAGGGGCTATGAAAGATCAACAGGTTAGCGGTAGCCGGGTGAGCGAGCCGTTATGGGGGCTCCGGGCGTCGCGCGCCGCCCTCCTGCCAAACGAAATCGGCCGCCCAGGGGGCGGCCGAAATCAGAGACTGATACCCGGTCGGCTTAGTAGCCGGAGCTGTAGCCGTAGCTGTAAGACGGCGTGTACTCGTACGTGTAGTAGGTGCGGTAGGTCGGACGGTAGTAGTTGTACGAGTAGCTGTTGTAGCCGTAGCTGTTGTAGCCGTAGCTGTGGCCGTAGCTGTGGCCGTAGCCACCGGCCTGAGCCGAGGTGGCGAGCGCGGCAACGGTGGCGAGAGCGAGGATGATGGTCTTCACGGGAAGTCTCCGGTTAAGCGGGGCGGGTTGCCGTCGCTGATGGCCCCTTGTGCGCCTTTCGAACCGGTTCCGCCGTGCGGCGCGACACGTGCTGATCGGAGAGATCGCCATCGCGCTCGGGCACGGCCGCACGCGGCCTCGATCTCGGTAGCAACGAGATCCGCGTGATCATCGCAGAAGGGTTGCTGGGATTTCGAGAACTGTGTGGTGCCCCTGGCCGGAGTTCGAACCAGCACTCCTTGCGGAACTCGATTTTGAGTCGAGCGCGTCTACCAATTCCGCCACAGGGGCAAGGCGGCGGACTATAGCGGGCGAAACGCGAGGGTCAACGCGCCGGCGGGAGGCGCGGATGCATCGGCGCGTCACCGCTCACACCACCCAAGATTTTGATTCTGCCCAGCATCCTGTCGGGTGGTGGCGGCCATGGCTCCCACGTCCGTGCGCTGGACAATGCAGAGGCGCGCCGATATCGACAGCCGATGTTCCGACGCCTCTACGACTGGACCCTGGCGCTTGCGGCGAGTCCGCGCGCCGCCTGGGCGCTGGCCGCCGTCTCGTTTGCGGAGAGCTCGTTCTTCCCGATCCCGCCCGACGTCCTGCTGATCCCCATGGTGCTGGCGCGCCCCAAACGAGCCTGGTTCTACGTCGTCGTTTGCACCATTGCCTCGGTGGTCGGCGGCCTCTTCGGCTACGCCATCGGGGCCCTGCTCTACGATCCCGTGGGCCTTTGGTTGATCCACTGGCTCGGTGGGGGACAACAGCAGGCTGAGGAGTTCCGTGCCCTCTATCAGGAACACGGGCATTGGGTGATCCTGATCAAGGGCCTCACCCCCATCCCCTACAAGCTGGTCACGATTACGTCGGGTTTTGCCGGCTATGATCTTGTCTGGTTCACGGTCCTCTCGGTGATTACGCGGGGCGCGCGCTTTGCCATCGTGGCGGGGATCCTCAACGTCTTCGGCGACCCCATCCGCCGGCTCCTCGACCGGCACTTCGGCCTCGTCATGACGCTCGTCGTGGTCGGCGTCGTCGGCGGCTTCGCCATCGCCAAATACGCGTTCTGAGGCGCACATGCCGGCAAGCTCCCTCATCGACGATCCGCGCCGCGCCGCGCTGGCCGTGCTCGTCATCGCGGCCGCGACCATCGCCGGGGCGCTGTTCTTCGAGCATGTGCTCGGCTACCTGCCGTGTCCGCTCTGCCTCGATCAGCGCATTCCCTACTACGTGGGCATGCCGGTGGCGGGCGCCACCGCGCTTGCCGCGTATCTGCGGACCGGCGGCAGGCTGGCGGCCATCGGCTTCGTGCTGCTCGCCCTCATTTTCCTGGTGAGCGCCGGGCTCGGCATCTACCACGCCGGGGTCGAGTGGCATTTCTGGCCAGGGCCCGAGAGCTGCGCGGCAGCCGGCAGCCCGAGCGGCTCGATGGATGACTTCCTCAAACGCCTCAACCAGGTGCGCGTCGTCAGCTGCACCGACGCCGCCTGGCGGCTGTTCGGCATCTCACTCGCCGGTTGGAACGCGCTCATCTCGCTCGTCCTTGCGGCGGTGGCCGCGATGTCGGCAACCCGCGCCTTCAGGCGAACAGCCGCTTCAGCTCCTGCTTGAGGATCTTGCCGTTGGGGTTGCGCGGCAACGGCTCGTGCCAGAACTTCACGATGACCGGCACCTTGAAGGCAGCGAGCCGCGCGGCCACGAAAGCCTTGATCTCGTCCTCGCTGGCGCTGGCGCCTGGCTTGAGCGTCACCACCGCGCCCGGCTCCTCGCCAAGGATCTTGTTCGGGATGCCGACGACGGCGGCGTCCATCACGGCCGGGTGCTCGTAGAGCGCGTCCTCGACCTCGATGCAGTAGATGTTCTCGCCGCCGCGGATCAGCATGTCCTTGGCGCGGTCGACGATGAACAGAAAACCCTCCGCGTCGATCTTGGCGAGGTCGCCGGTGCGCACCCAGCCGTCGACGAATGTTTGCGCCGTGGCCTCGGGCTTGTTCCAGTAGCCGCGCACCACATTGGGTCCCTTGCCCATGAGCTCACCGACCTCGCCCGGCGGCAACTCCTTGCCGAACGGATCGACCACCTTCATGTCGCAAACGGGAATGGCCGGGCCGGAACTGTCGGGACGGTGCTCGTAGTCCTCGCTGCCATGGCCCGTGAAGGTTGACGACGTCTCGGTCATGCCCCAGCCGATGCCAGCCGCCGATTTGGGCCAGGTTTCCTTGATGCGCCGCACGAGTTCGGGCGAGCCCGGCGCGCCGCCATAGGCGACTGATTCGAGCGACGACAGATCGTACTTCGCGCGCGCCGGATGCTCGAGGAGCTGCCAGGCGATGGTCGGGACGCCGCCCGCCGCGGTGACCCGCTCCCGCTCGATCAGGCGCATGCCGGCCTCGGCATCCCAGCGCCGCATGGTGACGAGCTTGCCGCCCGTATGAAGAGTCGGGACGAGAATGGCGAGACAGCCGGTGACATGGAAGAACGGCACCGAGAGCAGCGCGCTTTTCTGCGGCGCGTTCGGGTCCGGCGCCGGGATCGGCTCGCCGCGCCGCAGAAAGGCGCGCGCCCCCGCGAAGATGGCGGCGTGGACATTGCAGGTGCCATTGCGGTGCGTGCCGAACGCGCCCTTGGGCTTTCCGGTGGTTCCCGAGGTGTAGAAGATCGTGGCGTCGTCCTCGGCCCCGATCTCGATGGCCGGCAAGGAGCGGTCGGGCAGCCTGGCCCAATCTGCGGCCGAACCGATCGTCTCCTCCAGCGGCCGCACGCGCCGATCGGCGCTCTCCTCGGTGGCGCGCGCAACCAGGACGCGCTCCAGGGCAGGGCAGTTCGGCAGGTGCTCCTTGATGCGCTCGAAGCGCTCAGCATCGACGATCAGGACCTTGGTGCCGGAATCGACGAGGCCGTATTCCAGCTCATGCCCGGTCCACCAGGCGTTGAGGGGCGTGGCGATGGCACCGGCGAGCAGCGCGCCGAAGAAGGCCACCGGCCATTCCGGCAGGTTGCGCATGAGCACGGCGACGCGATCGCCCTTGCGAACGCCGTCGGCCATGAGGGCGTGGGCGATCGCAAGGGAGGCGCGCGCGAAGGCCTCGAAGCTGACGCGCTCGTCCTCATAGACGAG
Source organism: uncultured Alphaproteobacteria bacterium (assembly GCA_963812775.1). Taxonomy (GTDB): domain Bacteria; phylum Pseudomonadota; class Alphaproteobacteria; order Rhizobiales; family Beijerinckiaceae; genus CAWEWH01. Next base: position 449,083 of record CAWEWH010000003.1, on the reverse strand, counting down.
GAAAATCCTGTCGCCGAAACCGCGGCCGGTCACGAACGTGTCGCGAAACGTGTGCGGCGGATTCTTCCACACGCGCGTCGTGATGCCGCCAATGACCGCGTCGGTCATCTCGAAGGGCGAGCCGGGGGCGGTCAGCATGGCGTGCGCTTGCGCAAGCGACATCGCCGGCCAGGGTTTCGGGGACGCGGCGCCGCCGGGCGTCATGGCGGCGGTCAATAGGATCGCAGCCGGGCCAGCTGATCGGCGTGGTAGTTGCTGTCGCCGAACAGCTCCTGGCCGACGCGCACGCGCTTGAGGAAGAAACCGATGTCGAACTCGTCCGTCATGCCGATGCCGCCATGCATCTGGACGGCTTCCTGGGCCGCCAAGGTGGCGGTGGTGCCGGCCCGCGCCTTGGCGGCCGCCACGATCGTGTCGGCATTGTCGAAATCCGTGTCGAGCGTCTGCAACGCCTTGAGCACGATGGCGCGGGTGATCTCGATCTCAGTGTAGAGATGGGCGGCGCGATGCTGCAGTGCCTGGAACTCGCCGATGGCGCGACCGAACTGCTTGCGGTCCTTGAGGTAGGCGACGGTGCGTCCGAAGGCTTCATCGCCGGCGCCCGTCAGCTCCGACGCGACGGCGGCGCGGCCGATATTGAGGAGACCGTTCAGGACGCGCCAGCCCTGGTCGACCTCGCCAAGCACGGCATCGGACGTCACCGTGACGTTGTCGAAGGTGAGACGGGCGGCGTTGTGGCTGTCCACCATAATGGTGCGCTCGGTGGTGAGCCCCTTGGCCTTCGGATCGACGAGGAACAGGGTCAGCCCGTCGGGCTCGCCAGGGCTGCCGGCGGTGCGGGCCGCGACGATGACGAGTCCGGCGACGTGGCCGTCGACCACAAAGCTCTTGCCGCCGGAGAGGGTGAAGCCGTTGCCCGAGCGGGTCGCCTTGAGGGCAATTTTCTTCGGCCGATGCTTGGCGGTCTCGTCGACCGCCAGCGTGGCGACGAGGTTGCCGGCGACGATCTTCGGCAGGAATTCCTGCTTCTGGCTTTCGGCCCCGGCGCGGCTCAGTGCCGAGGCGGCCAGCACGGCGGTGGCGAAGAAGGGCGACGGCGTCAACGTACGACCGATCTCCTCCATGACGACGCCGGCCTCGACATGACCAAGGCCGGAGCCGCCGAAAGCCTCAGGCACCAGGATGCCGGTGAAGCCCATCTCGGCGAACGTCTTCCACACCTCGCGCGAGTAGCCATATTCGTCGCGGCTGTCGCGCAGCTGGCGCAGCTGAGCGAGGGGCGCGTTCTCGGCCAGAAAGCTCCTGGCGCTGTCGCGCAGCATTCCCTGCTCTTCGGTGAGGATCAGCGCCATGTCTACTCCACGAAAATCGGGCGTGAACCTCGCCGTCACGAGACGCCGGGCAAGCCGAGGATACGCTTGGCCACGATGTTGAGCTGCACCTCGCTGGTGCCGCCTTCTATGGAATTGGCCTTGGTGCGCAGCCAGGCGCGCGGCGCCGCTCCCTTCAGTGTGCGTGGCGATTCCCATTCCAGTCCGTCGGACCCCAGCCCGCTCATGGTCAATTCGGCGCGGCGCTTGTTGAGCTCGGTGCCGTAATACTTGAGCGCCGACGAAAAGGCGGGATGCACTTGCTTGGCCTTGGCGAGATCGCCGGCCCGCTCCATGACGCACTTGAAAGCGATCTCGTCGATCTCGTAGGCTGCGATCTGGCCGCGCAGGACATTGTCGTCGAGCTCGCCCCTGTCATTGCGGCCGACGGCCATGGCGGCGAGCTCGCGCACCGGCCGGCCGCCGCCGCGCTCGCCCATGCCGCCGATCATGTTGCGCTCGTGGGTCAGCAGGTATTTCGCCACGTCCCAGCCCTTGTTGAGCTCGTGCACGAGCTGGTCCTTCGGCACCTTCACGTTGTCGAAGAAGGTCTCGCAGAAAGGCGAGCTGCCAGAGATGAGAGGGATCGGTTTGGTCGAGACGCCGGGCGATTCCATATCGAAGAGGATGAAGCTGATGCCCTCGTGCTTCTTGGCCTTGGGGTCGGTGCGCACCAGGCAGAAAATCCAATCGGCCTTGTCGGCATACGACGTCCAGATCTTCTGGCCGTTGACCAGGAAGTGGTCGCCCTTGTCCTCGGCGCGGGTCTGCAGCGAGGCGAGGTCGGAGCCGGCATTCGGCTCCGAGTAGCCTTGGCACCAGCGGATCTCGCCTCGTGCGATTTCCGGAAGGAAGCGCTTCTTGTGCGCCTCCGAACCGTATTGCAGCAGCGCCGGCCCGAGCATCCAGATGCCAAAACTATCGAGGGGCGAGCGGCATCTGAGCTTTGCCATCTCCTCGCGAAGAATCTTGCCTTCGTCGCGGCTGAGGCCGCCGCCGCCATATTCCTTCGGCCATTCCGGCACCGTCCAGCCGCGCGCCATCATGCGCTCCAGCCACACGCGCTGTGCATCGGACTGGAACTTCCATTTGCGGCCGCCCCAGCAGGTGTCGTTCTCACGATCTGGGGACGGGCGGCGCATCTCCGGCGGGCAATTGGCCTCGAGCCAGGTGCGCGTCTCTTTCCGGAATGTCTCAAGATCGGTCATGCGTTGCCTCCGCGGCAGTTGGCTGCTGCCCTCAAGCGCCGATGCTCACCACCACTTTGCCCATTGCCTTGCGGCCTGCAAGCCAGGCGATGGCGTCGCCGGCCTTGGCGAGGGGAAAGTGTTTCGACACTTCCGGCTTTATGGCGCCCTTGGCATAGAGATCCATGAGGTCGCGTGTGCTGGCTTCGAAGCCCTTGGGCTCGCGGGCCACCCACGCCGCCCCAGAAGACGCCGACGATCTGGCAGGACTTGAGGAGCGTCAGGTTGAGAGGAATGCGAGGAATCCCAGCCGGGAAGCCGATGACCAGGAAGCGGCCCTCCCAGGCGATGGCACGCAACGCCGCCTCGGCGTAGTCGCCGCCCACGGCGTCGTACACGACGTTGGCGCCGCTCTCGCCGCAGGCCTTCTTGAACAGGTCGGCGAGCTGGCGCGCGCTGTCCTTGTCGAAGGGACCGCGCGGATAGACGACGCCGTCGTCGGCGCCATGCTGCTTGGCGAGGGCGACCTTCTCGTCCGACGAAACAGCGGCGATGACGCGAGCCCCCATGGCTTTGCCGAGCTCGACGGCCGCGATCCCGACGCCGCCGGCCGCGCCGAGCACCAACAGGGTTTCACCGGCCTTGAGATTGCCTCGCTCCTTCAGCGCGTAGTGCGACGTGCCGTAGGTGAGGATGAAGGCGGAGGCCTCGTCGAACGGCATGTTGTCGGGAATCGGGATGCACCGATTGGCGTCGAGCACCACCTTCTCGGCCATGCCGCCGTGGCCGCATTGGCCGATGACACGCTGCCCGACCTTGAGCGCGGTCACGCCCTTGCCGAGCGCCTCGACAATTCCTGCCACCTCGCTGCCGGGCGCGAAGGGCCGCGGTGGCTTGAACTGATAGCGATCCTCGATGATGAGGACATCGGGGTAGTTGACGCCGCAGGCCTTGACGGCGAGGCGGACTTCACCGGGGCCCGGCTGCGGGTCCGGCACTTCTTCGAGCACCAGGGTCTCCGGGCCGCCCGTTGCCTTGCTCAACATCGCCTTCATGCTCGCCGTCTCCGCTCCTGTTCGGGATCATGCGGTGTCATCGGGCGCGCATGATCTTGTTCGAAAGCCTGCAACTTTTCGGCGTCGTGCGCTAGGCGATGGTGACGCCGCCGTCGACCGACGATGGTCTGGCCGGTCAAGAAGGCGCCGGCCTTCGAAGCGAGGAAGACGGCGGCGCCGGCGATCTCGTCGGGCTCGCCGATGCGCCGCAGCGGCGCGGTCGAGGTGGCGCGCTTCAGCGTGTCGGGGTTTTCCCACAAGGCGCGGGCAAAGTCCGTTCGCACCAGGCCCGGTGCGATGCAGTTGACGCGCACGCCTTGTGCGGCCGTACTCGGCGGCGAGGTGCGCGTCAGCTGCATAGTCGGCTGCCTTTGAGATGCCGTAGGCGCCGAGCACGGTCGAAGCCTTGAGACCGCCGATCGACGACACGATGATGATCGAGCCGTCCTTGCGCTCCAGCATCTGCGGCACCGCCGTGTTGATGAGCCAGTGGTTGGAGACGATGTTGTTGTCCAGGATCTTGCGGAACTGGTCGTCGCTGATGCCGCCCATGGGCCCGTAGTAGGGATTGCTGGCGGCGTTGCAGACCACGATGTCGATCTTGCCAAGCGCCTTGGTGGTGTCGGCAACGAGCCGCAGCAGATCGTCCTTCGACGAGATGTTGGCCGGAACGACGATGGCGCGGCCGTCGCCATGCTTGGCATTGATGGCCTTCTTCGACCTCCTCGCAGGCGTCGGCTTTGCGCGACGAGATTACCACCTTGGCGCCGTGCTCGGCCATGCGTTCGGCGATGGCGCGGCCGATGCCGCTGCGACGAGCCGGTGACGATGGCGACTTTGCCGGTAAGGTCGAACAGGGATGGCATGAATATTCCTCGAATGAATCCGTTGTAGTGACGGGCGCGACCTTAGCGGTGCGAAGATCGAAAACAAGTGAGGCGGCATGAAAAAGATTCCCCTGGTCGCGCCAGAGGCTTACCTATAAGCACCCTGCCTGGGAGCGGTTGCCGCCAGACTGGGCGCGAATGGCCGGCGGCCGGCCAAAGCGGTCGATGCCCGCGGCCTTGCGGGGCAAATTCAGGAGGAAGAGCATGCGTGAAGCCGTCATCGTCTCCACCGCCCGCACCCCGATCGGCAAGGCCTATCGCGGCGCCTTCAACAACACCCAGGCGCCAGGCCCTCGGCGGCCACGCCATCGCGGCGGCGGTGAACGCGCCGGGGTCGATCCGGGCGAGATCGACGACGTCGTCATGGGCGCGGCGCTGCAGCAGGGCTCGACCGGCGGCAACATCGCCCGCCAGGCGCCATGCGCGCCGGCCTGCCGACCACAGTCGCCGGCATGAGCATCGACCGCCAGTGCGCCTCGGGCCTGATGGCCATCGCCACCGCCGCCAAGGAGATCATCGACGACGGGATGACCGTCGCCGTCGGCGGCGGGCTCGAGTCGATCTCGCCTGGTGCAGAACGACAAGATGAACCGCTTCAGGGCCGCCGGACCCGTGGCTCGTCGCAGCAGCGTGCCGGCGCTCTACATGTCGATGATCGAGACGGCCGAGGTCGTGGCCGATCGCTACGGCGTGAGCCGCGAGGCGCAGGACGAGTATGCGCTGCAGTCGCAGCAGCGCACCGCCCAGGCGCAGTCCGAAGGCCGCTTCGACGGACGAGATCGTGCCGCTGACCGCCAATGATGATGCTGGTCGACAAGGCGACCGGCGAGACATCCGAACGGAGGTGACGCTGAGCCAAGACGAAGGCAACCGGCCGCAGACGCACCCTCGAGGATCTGAAGAACCTGAAGCCGGTGTTCAAGGACGGCCAGCGCATCAAGGAAGGCCAGCTTCATCACCGCCGGCAACGCCTCGCAGCTTTCGGACGGCGCCGCGGCCGTGGTGCTGATGGAGGCGCAAGGAGGCGGAGAAGCGCGGCCTCAAGCCGCTCGGCGCCTATCGCGGCATGGCCGTCGCCGGCTGCGACCCGGACGAGATGGGCATCGGCCCGGTCTTCGCGGTGCCGAAGCTGCTCGAAGCAGCACGGCCTGAACGATCGACGACATCGACTCTGGGAGCTGAACGAGGCCTTCGCGGTGCAGGTGCTCTATTGCCGCGACAAGCTCGGCATCCCGAACGACAAGCTCAACGTCAACGGCGGCGCCATCTCGATCGGCCACCCCTACGGCATGTCGGGCGCGCGCATGACCGGCCACATCCTGATCGAGGGCAAGCGCCGCGGCGCCAAGTACGGCGTCGTCACCATGTGCGTCGGCGGCGGCATGGGCGCGGCGGGACTGTTCGAGATTTACTGAGCGGACGGCAGACAACGGATATAGCTCCGTCGTCTGCGTCTCGTCGTCCGTCGTCCGTTACGCTCCCGCCTTCTGGGCGAAGGCCCATGAAGTGTCGGCCAGCATCTCGGCACGGGCACCAAACTCGGCCGCGCGCGGACTGGAGGCGGTTCCGTCGCGGACGCGTCCGGCGATGCCTTGCGAGATGCCGGCGAGGCGGAACAGGTTGTACGAGAAGTACCAGTTGAGGTCCGGGATGCCGTCGCTGCGGCCGGTGGCTCGGCAGTAGAGCGTGGTCACCTCTTCGGTGGACGGAATGCCGAGCGGCTCGAGATCGATGCCGGCCAGCCCGCTTCGGCCTTCCGGCGGCATGAACCAGTTCATCAGAAAATAAGTGAAGTCAGCGAGTGGGTCGCCGAGCGTCGACAATTCCCAATCGAGGACGGCGGCGACGCGCGGCTCGGTCGGGTGGAAGATCATGTTGTCGAGGCGATAGTCACCGTGGACGACGGAGGTGCGCTCCTGCGTCGGCACCGTCCTGGGCAGCCACTCGATTAGCTTCTCCATCGACGGAAAGACTTTGGTCTCCGAGGCGCGGTACTGTTTGGTCCAGCGGTCCACCTGGCGCGCGAAATAGTTGCCCGGTCGCCCATAGTCGCCAAGACCGATGCTCTCGGGATCGTATTGATGCAGTTTCGCTAGCGTGGCGATCTCGGCTTCATAGATGGCGCGGCGTTGTGTCGGCGTGTAGCCGGGCAGCTTGGCGTCCCACAGAACGCGGCCCTCGACGCATTCCATGATGTAGAACATCACCCCAATGACGCCCTCGTCGGTGCAAAGCCCATATGTCTTGGCGACCGAAAAACCCGCCTTGTGCAGGGCCGAGATGACGCGGAACTCGCGATCGACGGCGTGCGCCGAGGGCAGCAACTTGCCGAACGGCTTGCGCCGCAGGACGTAGGCACGGCCGGGGGTGTCGAGCCGATAGGTAGGGTTCGACTGCCCGCCCTTGAACTGCGAGACGGTCAGCGGACCTTGATAGCCGCTGACATTCGCCTTCAGCCATTCGGCCAGCCGCACCTCGTCGATGCGGTGGCGCTCCTCCACCGGCTTGGTGCCGCCGAACACCTCGTCGGCGGCGCCGGTCGCCTGTGCCGTCATTGAACGCGGCGCTCCCGGTTGCTGTACTTGCCGAATTCCAGCCGCGCGATGGCGCGGTTGTGCACCTCGTCGGGCCCGTCGACGATGCGCATGACGCGCATGTGGGCGTACATGTTGGCGAGGTTGAAGTCGGTGGTGACGCCGGCGCCGCCGTGCGCCTGGATGGCGTCGTCGATGATTTTCAGCCCGGTGCGCGGGGCCGCTACCTTGATCATGGCGATCTCGAGCTGGGCCGCCTTGTTGCCGACCTTGTCCATCATGTCGGCGGCCTTGAGGCACAGGAGTCGCGTCATCTCGATGTTGATGCGCGCCTCGGCCACCCGCTGCTCCCATATCGAATGCTCGGCCAGCGACTTGCCGAAGGCGACGCGGCTCTGCAGGCGGCGCACCATCTTCTCGAGCGCCACCTCGGCGACGCCGATATTGCGCATTGTGTGGTGGATGCGGCCCGGGCCAAGCCGGCCCTGGGCTATCTCGAAGCCGCGACCCTCGCCGAGCAGGATGTTGGAGGCCGGCACGCGCACGTTCTGGAGGATCACCTCGCCGTGGCCGTGCGGGGCGTCGTCATAGCCGAACACGGGGAGCATGCGCTTGACGGTGATGCCGGGCGCGTCGCGTGGAATGAGGATCTGCGACTGCTGCGAATGGCGTGCCGCCTCGGGGTCGGTCTTGCCCATGACGATCAGGATCTTGCAGCGCGGATCACCGATTCCCGACGACCACCATTTGCGGCCATTGACGACATAGTGATCGCCGTCGCGCTTGATCGAGGTCTCGATGTTGGTGGCATCGGAAGACGCCACGGCCGGCTCGGTCATCAAGAAGGCGGAGCGAATTTCACCGTTCATCAACGGCTTCAGCCACTTGGCCTTGTGCTCCTTGGTGCCGTAGCGGTGCAATACCTCCATGTTGCCGGTGTCGGGCGCCGCGCAGTTGAACACTTCCGACCCAAAACCGACCTTGCCCATCTGCTCGGCGCATAGCGCATATTCCAAATTGGTGAGGCCGGGGCCGTGATACTCGTCGTCATCGTGCCCGGGGGACGGCGGCATGAATAGATTCCACAACCCGTCCGCCTTCGCCTTCTTCTTCAGATCTTCCAGGATCGGGACGATCTGCCAGCGATCGGAGAGCGCCGCCGTCTGCTCTTCGTAGGTCTCGATGTTCGGATAGACGTGGCGGTCCATGAAGGCGATGACGCGATCGCGCCAATATTTTTCTCGCTCGGTGACCGAAAAATCCATGGTTTCCCCCAACGTTCGGGCTGCTGCGGCTGTCTTGTCTGCGCTAGGCTTAGCAGCAATCTTCGGCGGAAAAAACAGCCAATGGCGGCAAGCTGAAATCGTGGCCCTCAGGCGGCGGCTGTCGTGGGTATTCCCGTCTTCGGCATGACGGCCGGATCATGCAGATGACAGGAGACGGCGCGCCCGTCGCCTGTGTCGCGCAGGGGTGGCTCGACCTCGGCACAGACCTTCATGGCGAAGGGGCAACGGGGATGGAAGCGGCAGCCGGAGGGCGGGCGCATGGCGCTCGGCGGCTCGCCGCGCACGATCTGCTGTGGCCGGGTGGCTTCGGTGGCGGGGCTTGGAATGGGAACAGCGGCCAGAAGCGCCTGCGTGTAGGGATGCAGCGGGTCGCGGTAGAGCGCCTCGCGCGAAGCGACCTCGGCGATGCGCCCGAGATACATCACGACGATGCGGTCGCTGATGTGGCGGACTACGGCGAGATCGTGGGCGATGAAAATGTAGGACAGGCCGAGCCTCTCCTGCAGGTCCTGAAACAGGTTGACCACCTGAGCCTGGATCGACACGTCGAGGGCCGAGACCGGCTCGTCGCAGACAATGAGCTTGGGCTCGACGGCGAGCGCGCGGGCAATGCCGATGCGCTGACGTTGGCCGCCTGAGAATTCGTGCGGGTAGCGTTCCGCCATGTCCTCGCGCAAGCCGACCATGACGAGCAGATCGACGACGCGCTCGCGCCGCTCGGTGGCATCGCCGACGCCATGCACGACCAACGGCTCACTGACAATGTCCTCGATCGTCATGCGCGGATTGAGTGAGCTGAACGGATCCTGGTAGACCATCTGCATGCGCCGCCGGAGGGGTCGCATGCCCCTGACCGACGTCTCGGTGATGTCTTTGCCCTCGAAGACGATGCGGCCGGACGTGATCGGCACCATGCGCAGGATGGCGAGCCCCGTCGTCGACTTGCCGCAACCCGACTCTCCGACAAGGCCGAGCGTCTCGCCGCGGCGCAGGAAAAACGAAATCCCGTCGACGGCCTTCACCGAGCCGGTCTGACGCTGCAGGAAGCCCTGATGGACGGCGAAGTGGACCTTCAAGTCCTCGACGCGGAGGATGGTGTCGGTCATTGCACCGACCTGTCGGCGGGGCCGCCGGGAGAGGGATCGGGCGAATTGTCGAGCTTCGCCCAGCACGCCTTGAAGTGCCGCTCGCCCACCGGCTCGAGCGGCGGCGCGTCGTGCCGGCAGCGCTCCATGGCATAGGCGCAGCGCGGCTGGTAGGAGCAGCCTTTCGGCAGGTTGGCGAGATCGGGAGGCTGGCCCTTGATCGGCACGAGGCGACGGCCGGCCGGCGCGTCGAGCCGCGGCACGGAAGCCATGAGGCCGCGCGTGTAGGGATGCTGCGGCCGCTCGTAGAGTTCGCGCGCTGGCGCCGTCTCGACGATGCGCCCGGCATACATGACGCAGACCCGGTCGGCATAGCGCGCCACGAGGCCGAGATCGTGGGTGATGAGGATCAAGGCGACGCCGGTATCGTTAGTCAGCTCCTTCAGCAGGCGCAGGATCTGCGCCTGCACGGTGGCGTCGAGCGCCGTCGTCGGCTCGTCGGCGATGATGAGCCGCGGGTCGCAGCCGAGTCCCATGGCGATCATGATGCGTTGGCGCATGCCGCCGGAGAACTGGTGCGGATAGGCGGCGATGCGGCCTTCCGCGTCGGGGATGCGCACGCGGCCCAAGAGCTCCTTGGCCTTGTCGAGCGCCTTGGCCCACGGGGCGCGGCGATGCAGGTTGATGGGCTCGGCCACCTGCAGGCCGATGGTGAGGGCCGGATTGAGCGACGACATCGGCTCCTGGAAGATCATCGCCATGCGGTCGCCGCGCAGGTCGCGGATCTCGGTCTCGGAGAGCTTCAAGAGGTCGCGGCCCTCGAAGATGATCTCGCCGCCGACGATGCGGCCGGGCGGATCGGCAATCAGCCGCAGGATCGACAGCGCGGTGACGCTCTTGCCGGAACCACTCTCGCCGACAATGGCAAGGGTTTCGCCGGGGACGATGTCGAACGAGACACCGTCGACAGCCTTGACCACGCCTCGCTCGGTGCGGAACTGCGTCGAAAGATTCTTGACCTGGAGAAGCGCTTCGCTCACGCGGAAATCCAATCGACCGGAGCGTGGCGGAGCGCGATGCTCCGCCACGCTGAGCTCGGACTCAGTAGCCCATCTTCTTCTTCAGCTCTTGGTCGATCCAGAGACGGGCGTAGATCGGTCCGGGGCGCGTCGCGCCGGCTCGGAGCTCGCCGTTGTAGTTCTTCACCCACGGCCACCAGGCGCTGTAAACGTAGCCGGTGGGCAGCCAGATATAGGGTGCCTTATCGACGATGTCGCGCGTCACTTCGCGGATCATCGCCTTGCGCTTCTCTTCGTCACGCTCGCGATAGGCCTCGGCCATCTTCTCGTCGAGGGCGGGCTCGCTCCACTGCGAGGGATTCCACGTCTGGCCGGTGACGAAGCTCTTTCGGATCGACGTTGTCGGGTTGGTGTGGCCGTTATTCATAAAGTACCCGGGCGCATTGGTTTTCGACGTCATGGCAGACAGGAAGGCGCCGTATTCCATCGGCTGGATTTCCATCTTGACGCCGACCTGCTCGAGATAGCTGGCGACGAGCGGGATCAGGTCCATGCTGTCGGGTGAGCACGAGCAGACTTGCGCCTTGAAAGAGAAACCGTTCGGGTAGCCGGCTTCGGCGAGAAGCTTCTTCGCCTTGGCCGGGTCATACTTGAACAGTTCCTTCACCGAATCCGGCATCTGCTCGAGCGGCTCGAAATAGCCGACATACTCGGGATGTTGCGGATAGGCGAAGAGCTCGGCCTCGCCATTGTAGTAAGACTTGACGATCGCCTCCTTGTCGACCGCCATGTTGAGCGCGCGGCGCACGCGGATGTCGTTGAACGGCTTGGTGTCGACACGCATGGACAGGAAGGTGCCGAGCTGCGAAAGGTAGCGGTTCCACTTAAGCTGCGGGGCGCTCTTCTTGAGCGACTCGACCTGTTGCCAGCGGATTGCCTCGAGCAGGTCGATCTTGCCGGTGCGCAGCCCCGTAATCGCCGTCACTTCATCCTTGAACGTGTGGTAGACGAGCTTGTCGATGAACGGCAGCTTGTACTCGCTGCCGCCGAGCTTTTCCTTGTCCCAATAGATCGGGTTTTTCTCATAGGTGTTGGAATTGCCCTGCACGAAGTCGACCAGCTTGAAGGGGCCCGAGCCGTTGGCATTTTTCCAGCTGGTGGCGCCGCCCGGCGCATCGACCACTTCCTTCGGCATGATGACCGAATAGTAGCCCCAGCCGAAGCGGTAATCCCACTCGGCGTTGAATTCCTTCAACTTGAAAACAACGGTCTGCTTGTCCTTGGCTTCGACCTTGTCGATGTGATCGAAATAGGTCGCGATCTTTTTGGGACTGTTGTTGAGACGATTATAGCTGAAGACCACGTCGTCGGCCGTCACTTCGCGGGCAGCCATGACGCCGGGCTTCTCCGGAAACATTGCGCCTTTGCGCAACGTCACCACCAGTGTCAGCGGATCGGTCCATTCCCATTTCTCGGCGAGTTCGCCCCGCAGCGCGTCGCTCGACAGCCAGGCATCGGAGATGAAGTTGTATTTGCCGCCGGCCTTGGCGCTCTTCGACAAGTCGGCCGCAAACAGCTGCTCGTAAAACTGACCTGAATCGTGGTTCAGCTTCCAGTTCCAGTCGGCTGGATCCCAGGACAGAGCCGAGAGCGTGTAATAGACGGTCGCCACATCGAGCGTGCCGCCGTATTGGGGTTTCTCGCCCTGAGCAAATGCTGGTCCTGTCGCAAAACTCAGGCCTAAGGCAAAGATACCGGCCTTAAGCCAATGCCTTGGTGGAATGTGGTGCATGGGTGTTCTCCCTGGAACGTTCCGAGCTACGATCAGATGGCTCACACTAGCGGCTGCCGCGCATACGCGGATCGAGCAGGTCGCGTAGCGCGTCGCCGAAAACGTTGATGGCGTAGACCACGATGGTCAGGCAGATGCCCGGCGCCACGGCCAGCCATGGCGCCAGATACATGTAGCTGCGTGCCGAGCCGCTCAGCATGCCGCCCCAGGTTGGGGCCGGCGGCGGCACGCCGAGGCCGAGGAACGACAGCGCCGACTCCGCCAGGATGACAGCGCCGACACGGGTCGTGAACAGCACGATCACCGGCGCCATGACGTTGGGCAGAATGTGGCGCATCAGGATGCGCGGCGTGCCGGCGCCGATCGACTGAGCGGCGTGCACGTAGCTGTTCTCCCGCACCGACAGCGCCGCACCGCGGATGATGCGCGAGCCGCCGATGCCGAACAGCAGGCCGAGTATGATGATCACCTGCGGCAAGCCGGGACCGACGACCGACACCACAACAATGAGGATGATCAGGTCCGGAAAGCTCTGCCAGGCGTCGACAAAGCGCTGCACGATCATGTCGAAGCGACCGCCGAGATAGCCCGTCGTGATGCCGATGACGACCGAGATGACGGTGGCCAGCGTCGCGGCGGCGAGCCCGATGATGACAGAGAGCTGGGCGCCATAGAGGATGCGCGAGAAGATATCGCGGCCGAGGTGGTCGGTGCCGAGCGGGAACGCCCATGATGGCGGCTTGAGCCGATTGATCGGCATGATCTGAATTCATGCCGTAGGGGGCGATGACATCGGCGAAGATGCCGCAGAACAGGAAGATCAGGCAGACGACGAAGCCGACGGCGCCCAGCGGCTTGTCGCGGAAGAGGCGGACCAAGAAACGGATCGCGGCCGATTGCCGGCGCGGGCGATCGCGGGCCGCGATGGTCGTTGTTTGGGCAACGTCGGCCATCAGCGGTGCCTCACCTTGGGATCAAGCAGTCCGTAGCTCAGGTCGACCAGGAGATTGATGAAAACCACGGCGACGCCGACGATCAGGAACACGCCCGTGATGATCGGATAGTCGCGGGTGCTCACCGCCTCGAGCAGCAGGAGACCCATGCCCGGGATGACGAAAATCTGCTCCATGATGACGGCGCCGCCGAACAGGAGCGGCGCCTGCAGACCGACGAGGGTGACGACGGGGATGAGCGCGTTGCGCAACGCGTGGCGCGTCACCACGGTACGCATTGGTAGCCCCTTCGCCTGGGCAGTGCGGATATAGTCCTGGCGCAATACTTCCAGCATGGTGGCGCGCGACAGCCGCATGATGACCGCCGCAAACGCCTTGCCGAGGATGAGGCTCGGGATGATGAGTTGGCCGATATGGGCGAGCGGATCCTGCGCGAAGGAAGTGTACTTAACGGCCGGCGACCAGCCCCACCAGATCGACGGCAGCACCATAACGAGCGTCGCGACCCAGAAGCCAGGCAGCGCTAGTGCCAGAATGGCGAAGGAGCGGGCGATGTAGTCGCCGGTGGTGTCTTGGCGGATGGCTGAGTAGACGCCGATGGGGATGCCGACGATGAGGGAAACGATTAGCGCGTAGAGACCGAGCTCGAAGGTGACCGGCAAGCGATGCAGGATGTCCTCCATCACCGGCGTGTTCTGCCACAGCGAACGGCCGAGACTGCCCTCGAACAGGAGGGCGCCGATCCAACGGAAGTATTGGATGTAGATTGGAGTATCGAGGCCAAGCGCCGCTTCGAGCTGCATGCGGCTTTGCTTGTTGGCGCTGATATCGTTCTGCGACAGCATCATGTCGATGATGTCACCCGGAATGAGACGAACGGTGACGAAGACAATGACGCTGGCAAAGAACAGGGTGGGGATGAGAGCAACGAGGCGACGCAGGAAGTAGCCGCGCATCAAGCTCTCCCGTGCCAATCGCGCTCAAGCGATGGGCGGGCGCAGGATCGGCTGCGGATGCAGCAAATCGCCACCGGGGGAACTCCCGGCGTCCATACCACTCCCTCAACCATGCTGGCGGTTTCCTCCACGCAGCCCTGCAAACTCATTCCGGGGGCGTTTCGCCCCGCATTTTCTGCGATCCTAGACGGCGGTACCGAGGGTGTAAACCGGAACCGGCGCTGCGCGCCTTCGAGCTGCATTTGGCCTCGGCAAGCTTAGTGTCGGGGGATAGAGAGTTGTTTGGGGAGAGCGCCCGCCACTGTCGCGGGTCTGAGGAGGATGCCATGAAAGTCTCCGGCAAGGTTGTGGTGGTGACGGGCGGCGGCAGCGGCATCGGCAAGGCGCTGTGCGAGCGTTTCCAGCGTGAGGGCGCCAAAGCGATCGCGGTCGCTGATCTCGACGGCGGCAAGGCCGCAGAGGTGGCGCGGGCGGTGGGTGGCAGGGCGTTCACGTGCGACGTTGCCCGCGAGGCGGACATCGTGCGCCTTGTCGACGAGACGGAGCGGAGCCTGGGGCCGATCGACCTGTTCTGCTCGAACGCCGGCATCGGCGCGTTCGGGGGCCGCCCCGACGATGCGGCATCGTCGCCCAACGAGGCCTGGGAGCGCGGCTATGCCGTAAACGTCATGGCCCACGTCTATGCGGCCCGCGCACTCCTGCCGCGCATGATCGCCCGCGGCGGTGGATATTTCCTCAACACGGTCTCGGCTGCCGGCCTGCTCAGCCAGATCGGTAACGCCGTCTATGCCACCACCAAGCACGCGGCCGTCGGCTTCGGCGAGATCCTCGCCATCACCCATCGCGACCAGGGCATCCGGGTTTCCATCCTGTGCCCGCAGGCCGTCGACACGCCCATGCTCCGTTCCGGCGGCCGCGGCGCCCAGCACGTCGACGGCGTGCTCACCGTCGAGGAACTGGCCGAGGCGGCCATCAAGGGTCTCGAGGCCGAGACTTTCGTGATCCTTCCGCACCCGCAGGTTGCCGGCTACATGAAGCGCAAGACGGACAATTATGACCGCTGGATCGGCGGCATGGCCAAGCTGCAGCGAAGCCTGAAGGTGGAGAACGGTTGAGCCTGACTCTCTTCCGCCCCTCCGTCGTCTGTCATTCCTAAGCCAGCCGGATCGACTGCCCGCTGAATTGTGCGTCGGCCCAGGGCCGGTAATTCACCGCCGCGACGCGCCAATGATAGCGCGCATCGCCGCCGAGATAGTCGAGGCGGGTGATCGAGCAATTGTCGATCACGAAGGCGAGGCAGGCTTCCGGGTCGAGATCAAGGGCGAGCGCGAGGGCTGCCTTGATGGTGCCCCCGTGCCCCACCGCGATGATGTCGCGGCCGCCATGCTCACGCGTCAGCCGCATGATGGCTACCTTGGCGCGCCCTACCAGCGCGCCAAAGCTCTCGCCCCCGGGCGGCTCTTCGTCGGCGGGGCCGAACCAGAAATGGTGACGCGGCTCGCGGCTGGCGAAGAACTCCTTGCGCGCGAGCCCTTGCCATTCGCCAAGGTGCTGCTCGGCGAATTCGGGCACGACGGTGGGCTCGTTCACCATGCCGCCCATGGCGGCCCTGAGCGCGGCGGCCGTCTGCTTGGTGCGGGCAAGCTGGCTCGTGACCCACAGGGCATCGGCCGGCAGGCACTTCGCCACGGCCGCGAAGACGTGCGCCTCGCTGCAGTCGCAGTCGAGGTCGTGCTGGCCATAGATGCGGCCACCGTCGGGCACGGGCGCATGTCGGACCCACCACCAGCGCACAGTCCGACCTTGCTCCGCGGTCATGTCCCGTCCTCCCAGACGACGCTTGGATCGCATTGGGTATGCCAGGGCGCGGCACCCGCCCCGCAAGAGTGGCGCAGCTCCAGACGGCGCTTTGGCCAAGGCCATGCGCAGGGCAAGGCGGCGGCTGCGCCGCGGCTCGCTTGCGGCAATATCCCCGTCCTCGTCAAGCAGCCCATGGGATGCTGCGACAGCGTCGCCTTGGCATTTGGGCGATTTCGCTCTCTTTGCGGCGCCCGTTCCGTACGCGGCTGGGGCAGCAGTGGTGCTCGCGGAAATTTTTCATGGCCCGTTGACACGATTGCAGCGGTGCCTAACAAGTGCCGCCAGCGACAGTTTTTGTCCTAATATTCAACTCGGAGGAAACTCATGAAGCGCGTTATCGCAGCGCTTGCCTTCGGCCTCATGGCCTTTGGCGCGCAGGCGCAGAACGTAAAGATCGCCTACATCGATCCACTGTCGGGTGGCGGCGCGTCGATCGGCGAAGTCGGTCTGAAGATTTTCCAGCTTCTCGCCGACGAGATCAACGCCAAGGGCGGCGTCAACGGCAAGAAGCTCGAGATCGTCGCCTTCGACAACAAGACCAATCCGCAGGAATCGCTGGTCCAGGCCCAAAAGGCGATCGATCAGGGCATCCGCATCCTCACCCAGGGCAACGGCTCGTCGGTCGCAGCAGCGCTCAGCGATTTCGTGGCCAAGCACAACGAGCGCAACCCTGGCAAGGAGGTCATCTACCTCAACTATGCGGCGGTCGATCCGGTTCTCACCAACGACAAGTGCAGCTTCTGGCACTTCCGCTGGGACGCCAATTCCGACATCAAGATGGCGGCGCTGACGACCTTCATGAAGGCCGCGCCAGAACATCAAGAAGGTCTACCTGATCAACCAGGACTACTCGTTCGGCCAGGCGGTCCGCACGGAGGCGGTGAAGCAGCTCAAGGAGAAGCGCCCCGACATCCAGATCGTCGGCGACGAGCTGCATCCGCTGCTGAAGATCACCGACTTCGCGCCTTACGTCGCCAAGATCAAGGCGTCGGGCGCCGACAGCGTCATCACCGGCAACTGGGGCCAGGACTTCGCGCTGCTGCTCAAGGCGGCGGCAGACGCCGGGCCTGCAGGTCGACTGGTACACCTACTATGCGGGCGGCGCCGGCGGTCCGACCGGCGATCAAGCAGACCGGCCTCGCCAATCGCGTCTTCACGATCAGCTGAGGGTTTCCCGAACATCAAGCACGCCGAGTCGGAGAGGATCGAGGAGGCGTTCCGCGCCAAGTCGGGTCGGCGTCGGTTCTTCTATCCGCGCGCCTACAACCAGATGACGATGCTGGCCAAGGCCATCAACGAGGCGAAGTCGGACGAACCCCAAGGTCGCGCGCCAGGCTCGACAACATGAAGGTCGAGCTGTTCAACGGCGGCGAGGGCTACATGCGCGCGGACGACCACCAGTTCTTCCAGCCCATGTACATCGCCACCTTCGGCCCGCTGAAGCCCGGCGAGAAGTTCGACGAGGAGAACACCGGCTGGGGCTGGACCGACATCACGAAGATCGAGCTCAAGGACACCGTCCTGCCGACCACCTGCAAGATGAACAAGCCGTCCTGAGGCGCGTACCGGATTGCAAGTTTGCGGCCGGGCGGCGATGATGCCGTCCGGCCGATTGCGTTCTCGAGGGGGCCATGCTCGAGCTGATCACCTTCTCGACCTTGAACGGCGTGCTCTACGGCATGCTGCTGTTCATGCTGGCGAGCGGGCTCACGCTCATCTTCTCGATGATGGGCGTGCTCAACTTCGCCCATGCCAGCTTCTACATGCTGGGCGCCTATTTCGGCTTCCAGATCAGCCGCCATGTCGGCTTCTGGCCGGGCTTCGTCCTGGCGCCGCTCATCGTCGGCGTCATCGGCGCGGTGGTCGAGCGCTACGGGCTGCGGCACGTGCACCGGCACGGCCATGTCGCCGAGCTGCTCTTCACCTTCGGGCTCGCCTTCGTGATCGAGGAGCTCGTGCAACATGTTCTGGGGCAAGCTGCCGGTGGACTACCGGGTGCCGCCGTCCCTCGACTTCGCCGCCTTCACGCTCTTCGGCACGACCTATCCCGCCTACAGCTGTTCATGCTGGTCACGGCGATCGCCATGTTCGTGTTCCTCATCGTCGTGCTGACGAGGACGCGCATCGGCCTGATCATCCAGGCGGCGCTGACCCATCCGCACATGGTGGCGATGCTCGGCCACAACGTGCCGCGGGTGTTCATGCTGGTGTTCGGCGTCGGCTCGGCGCTCGCCGGCCTGGCCGGCGTCATCGCCGGCCCCGCCTTCGTGACGCAGCCGACCATGGCGGCGCTGCTCGGGCCGATCCTGTTCGTCGTCATCGTCGTGGGCGGCCTCGGGTCGCTGACCGGCGCCTTCGTCGCCTCGCTGCTGATCGGCCTCATCCAGACGTTCGCGGTCGCGATCAACTACTCGCTCGCCGACCTCTTCGGGCCCGGCTGCTCGCGACGCTGCGCTCGGTGACCTCTGGCGGGTCACGGTGGCGCAGATCGCGCCGATCATTCCCTACCTGCTCCTGGTGCTCGTGCTGATCATCAAGCCGACCGGCCTCATGGGGACGCGCGAGACATGACAGCCGCCCACGAAGCTCAGCGGTCACAGGCGACGGCATGGGACGTCAGGACCGTCGTGCGCGAGAGCGCGCATCTGGATCGTGCTCGCCGTCCTGTTCGCCGTGCTGCCAGTGATGTTTCCGTCGGGCCTGGCGCTCACCATGATGAGCCTGATGGGCATCGCGATCGTCTTCGCGCTTGAGCTACAACATGCTGCTCGGCCAGACCGGCCTGCTGTCGTTCGGCCACGCCGTCTACTACGGCCTCGGCGGCTTCGTCGCCATCCACGCGATGAACGTGATCGCGCGCAACGGCTTGCCGATCCCGCTGCCGCTGGTGCCGCTGTTCGCCGGCCTCGCCGGCCTGTTCTTCGGCATCGTCTTCGGCTGGCTCTCGACGCGCCGCGCCGGCACGGTCTTCGCCATGATCTCGCTCGGCCTCGCCGAGCTGGTGGCGGCGTGCTCGCTGATCATGCGCGGCTTCTTCGGCGGCGAGGAGGGCATCACCGACGAACCGCACCAAGCTCGCGCCGCTCTTCGGGTTGAATTTCGGCCCGCAGCTCCAGGTCTACTACCTGATCGCGGCGTGGACCTTCGTCGTGCATCCTGCCATGTACGCGTTCACGCGCACGCCGTTCGGCCGCATGTGCAACGCGGTGCGCGACAACCCCGAGCGCGCCGAGTTCGTCGGCTACAGCACCCAGGCGGTGCGCTTCATCGCCTTCTGCCTCGCCGCCTTCTTCGCCGGGATCGCCGGCGGGCTCGCGGCCATCAACTTCGAGATCATGAACGCTGCCTCGGTTGGCGCGCAGCAATCCGGCGTGGTGCTGCTGATGGCCTTCATCGGCGGCGTCGGGGCCTTCGCGGGCCCGATCGTCGGCGCCATCCTGATCACCTTCCTGCAGATCATGCTGACCGACATCACCGGTGCCTGGCTGCTCTATTTCGGCCTCATGTTCATCCTGTGCGTCATGTTCTTCCCCGGCGGCATCGTCGGCTGGTGCTGATGCACGAGCCGGCGGTCCGCACGGCGTCAACTCGGCCGCCTCGTCGTGCCTTATGTCGTCGCTCACGATGCCGCTCGCGATCGCGCTCATCGGCGGCATCGTGCTGATCGAGATCGCCTATCACATGCTGGTGCAAGGCGGCGGAGGGCTCGCATGAGGCACGTCCTGTACATGACGCTCGACGGCACCTCGGTCATGCCCTTGGGTCGCATCGATCGCGCTCATCCTGCGGTCGGCGGCTTCGCTGACCGGTGAAGTTGTGGCCGCATGGTCAGCGACGCCTGGGGCGCGAGCTCGCGCCAAGGCACACGGGAGGGATGAGCCGTGACCGCGGCCTTGTCGCTCGAGGACGTGCGCAAGAACTTCGGGCCGACCGAGATCATCCGCGGCGTCACCCTCGACATCGCCGCGCGGCGAGCGCCACGCCATCATCGGCCCGAACGGCGCCGGCAAGTCGACGCTGTTCAATCTGATCAGCGGCCGCTTCCCGGCTCAGCTCCGGCACGATCCGGCTGAAGGGCGAGACATCACCGGGCGTCTTAGCCCATACGAGATCAACCGGCGCGGCCTGTCGCGCAGCTTCCAGGTGACCAACATCTTCCCGCGGCTGTCGGTCTACGAGAACATCCGCTGCGCGCGTGCTGTGGTCGCTCGGCTACAAGTACGCCTTCTGGCGCGGCATCGACAGTCTCGCGCGACGTGCGCGCGCGCTCCGAGGAGATCATGAGCAGCCATCGGCATGACCGCCCGGCGCGACATGCAGGCCGGCGTGCTCACCTATGCCGAGCAGCGCGCGCTCGAGATCGGCATCACCATCGCGGGCGGCGCCGACGTGATCCTGCTCGACGAGCCGACCGCCGGCATGAGCCGCGCCGGAAACCGAGAACGCCGTCGGCCTTGATCCGCAAGATCTCGCGAGGGACGCACGCTGGTCATGGTCGAGCACGACATGAGCGTGGTGTTCGGCCTCGCGGACCGCATCTCGCGTGCTGGTCTACGGCCAGATCATCGCCAGCGACACGCCCGTCAAGATCCGCGCGAACCCGGCGGTGCGCGAAGCCTATCTCGGCACGGTCGACTTGACGGCAGCGCTCATGCTCGAGGTCACGCGACCTGCACGCCTATTACGGCAAGAGCCACATCCTGCAGGGCGTCGAGCTTCGACGTCGCGCGAGGGCGAGATCGTCAGCCTGCTCGGCCGCAACGGCGTCGGCCGCTCGACCACCATCAAGGCGATCATGGGCGACGTGCCGCCGGCGGGCTCGATCCGCTTCAAGGGCGCGCGAGATCGCCGGCCTGAAGCCGCACCAGATCGCCCATCTCGGGCCTCGGCTATGTGCCGGAGAACCGCGACATCTTCCCGTCGCTCACCGTGCGCCAGAACCTGCTCCTCGGCCAGAAGACGCACGAAGGAGAGCGAGCGCTGGACGATGGACGACATGTTCAAGCTCTTCCCACGCCTCGACGAGCGCGGCGACACGCCGGCCGGCGTGCTGTCCGGCGGCGAGCAGCAGATGCTCACCATGTGCCGCACGCTCATGGGCGACCCCGAGCTGGTCATGATCGACGAGCCGACCGAGGGGCTGGCGCCGATGATGGTCGAGCTCGTCGGCGAGCTGCTGGAAGCAGATCGCGGCCGCGGCATCTCGATCCTCCTGGTCGAGCAGAAGCTCACCATCGCGCTGAAGATCACGCACCGTCTCTACGTGATGGGGCACGGCCACATCGTGTTCGAGGGCACGCCCGCCGATCTCGCGGCAAACGCGGCGGTGCGCAAGGAATGGCTGGAGGTCTGAAGCCTCTCAACGCGCCGTCCGTCCAAGCACCTCGATGAGCTCGGCGACCTTCCGACGCTGATCCTTGGCGTCGCCGCTGGCGATGGCGTGGTCGATGCAGTGCGCCACATGATCGCGCAGCACCTCTTCTTCGACCTTGCGCAGGGCGGCGCGCACCGCCGCGACCTGCGTTATCACCTCGATGCAGTAACGATCCTCGTCGACCATGCGGACGAGGCCGCGCACCTGCCCTTCGATGCGATTGAGGCGCTTTACTACGGCGTTCTTGGCGGCGTCTTGCATGTTATACGATACCCCTATAGTATATGCGTCAAGCCGGAGCCGTCATGGCCGATCACGCCCATCCCTCGTCGGCCAGCCATGGCTACCATGGCCATGCGAGCGGTGCCGGTTCCGGCGGCGCGCATGGGTCGGCTGACCATGTCGCGCCGTGCGCGACCCGGTGTGCGGCATGCGCGTCGATCCGCCAAGTCATCGCATCGCGCCGTGCACGATGGGACGACCTACCATTTCTGCTCCGCCGGCTGCCGCACGAAGTTCGTCGCCGACCCCGACGCGCTATCTCGGCCGCAGTCTGGCGCCGTCGGCGCCGTGCCGGACGGGCGACGATCTACACCTGCCCGATGCACCCCGAGGTGCGCCAGGTCGGGCCCGGCAGCTGCCCGATCTGCGGCATGGCGCTCGAGCCCGAGACGGTCGTCGGCCGAGGCCGGCCCGAACCCCGAGCTCGCCGACATGACCCGGCGCTTCTGGGTCGGCCTCGCGCTGACCGTGCCCGTCGTTCGTGCTCGAGATGGGCGGCCATCTCACCGGCCTGCACCGACGTCGCTCGGCCAGCAGACCTCGAACTGGCTGCAGCTCGTGCTGGCGACGCCGGTCGTGCTCTGGGCCGGCTGGCCGTTCTTCGAGCGCGGCTGGGCGTCGCGTTGTCAGCCGCAACCTCAACATGTTCACGCTGATCGCGCTCGGCACCGGCGTGGCCTGGCGTCTACAGCGTCGTCGCGACGCGTCGCGCCCGCGCTTTTCCCGCCGCGCTTCGCGCGCACGACGGCGCGGTGCCGGTCTATTTCGAGGCGGCGGCGGTCATCACCGTGCTGGTGCTGCTCGGCCAGGTGCTCGAGCTGCGCGCGCGCGAGCAGCACCGGCGGCGCGATCCGGGCGCTGCTCGACCTCGCGCCCAAGACCGCGCGCCGGCTCGCGCCGATGGCGCGACGAGGAGGTGCCGCTCGACGAGGTGCGGTCGGCGATCGGCTGCGGGTGCGGCCCGGCGAGCAGCGTGCCGGTCGACGGCGAGGTCGTCGAAGGCCGACGCGCCGTCGACGAGTCGATGGTCACCGGCGAGCGATGCCGGTCGAGAAGGCGCCGGGCGCGAAGGTGATCGGCGGCACGCTCAACGGCCGGGCAGCTTCGTCATGCGCGCCGAGAAGGTCGGCAGCGACACGCTGCTCGCGCAGATCGTCGCAGATGGTGGCGCGAGGCGCAGCGCAGCCGCGCGCCGATCCAGCGGCTGGCCGACCAGGTCTCGGCCTGGTTCGTGCCGGCGGTGGTCGGCGATCGCGGTCGCTCGCGTTCGTCGCCTGGTGCACTCTTCGGTCCCGAGCCGCGCCTCGCCTACGCGCTGATCGCCGCCGTCTCGGTGCTGATCATCGCCTGCCCGTGCGCGCTCGGCCTCGCCACGCCGATGTCGATCATGGTGGGCGTCGGCCGCGGCGCGCGGCCGGCGTGCTGATCAGGAACGCCGAGGCGCTGGAGCGGCTGGAGAAGGTCGACACGCTCGTGGTCGACAAGACCGGCACGCTGACCGAAGGCAAGCCCGCGTGTCGTCGCCGTCGTGCCGATGCGGCCAGTCGACGAAGACGAGCTCCTGCGCCTCGCCGCGAGCCTCGAGCGGCCGAGCGAGCACCCGCTCGCCGCGGCGATCGTGCGGGCGGCGGAGCGAGCGCGGGTTGACGCTCGCGCCTGCCAGCGACTTCGATTCGCTCGCCGGCAAGGGCGTGTCGGCACGGTCGACGGCCGGCAGCGTGGCGCTCGGCAACGCGCGCGTTCCTGCAGGAGCGCGGCGTCGATCACCGGCACGCTCGGCCGCGAAGGCCGAGGAGCTGCGCGGCGAGGGCGCGACGGCGATCTTCGTCGCCGTCGACGGCAAGCTCGCCGGCCTGATCGCCGTCGCCGACCCGGTCAAGGCGACGACGCCCGGCGGCGCTCGCGGCGCTGCGGCAGGAGGGCGTGCGCATCGTCATGCTGACCGGCGACAACCGCACGACCGCCGAAGCGGTCGCGCGCCGCCTCGGCATCGACGAGGTCGAGGCCGAGGTGCTGCCCGACGCAGAAGGCCGCCGTCGTGAAGCGGCTGCGAGGCGAGGGCCGGGTCGTCGCGATGGCGGGCGACGGCGTCAACGACGCGCCCGCCCTGGCGGCCGCCGACGTCGGCATCGCCATGGGCACCGGCACCGACGTCGCGATGGAGAGCGCCGGCGTGACCCTGGTCAAGGGCGACCTCGCCGGCATCGTGCGCGCGCGGCGGCTGTCGCGCGCCACCATGCGCAACATCCGCCAGAACCTGTTCTTCGCGTTCGTCTACAACGCGCTCGGCGTGCCGGTCGCGGCCGGCGTGCTCTACCCGCTTCCTGGGCCTGCTGCTGTCCCCGATGATCGCCGCTGCCGCCATGGCGCTGTCGTCGGTGAGCGTCATCGCTAATGCATTGCGCCTGAGCCGCGCCGACGTAGCCGGGTGACGGGTCGCGGCAACCTGCAGTAGGCTCGTCTCACCGCCACGTCGTCAGCGGCAGGAGCGTCGATGATCCAGCAAACCAACCTGCGCCAGGAAGAAATCCTGGCGCTCGCCAGGGCGCAAGGTCGCGTCAATGTCGAAGAACTGGCGGCGCGCTTCGAGGTGACGCCCCAGACCATCCGCAAGGATCTCAACGATCTGTGCGACCGGCGTCTCATGTCGCGGGTGCATGGCGGCGCCGTCATCGCTGTCCGGCGTCGAGAACGTCGCCTACGAGGCGCGGCGCTTCATCGCCAGGAGCGAGAAGCAGCGCGATCGGCGCGGCGGCCGCGCAAGCTCATTCCGAACAATGCCTCGCTGTTCATCAATATCGGCACGACGACCGAGGAAGTGGCGCGGGCGCTCGCTCGGCCATCGAGGGCCTGCTCGTCATCACCAACAACCTCAATGTCGCGACGCTCTCTATCGCCATCCGCAGATCGAGGTGATCATGGCCGGCGGGCCGGTGCGGCGCGCCGACGGCGCCGTCATCGGCGCGGCGGCGGTCGACTTTGTCAGCCAGTTCAAGGTCGACTACGCGGTGATCGGCACGTCGGCGATCGACGAGGACGGCGCGCTGCTCGACTTCGACTATCGCGAGGTGCGGGTGGCGCGGGCCATCATCGAGAACGCCCGGCAGGTCGTCCTCGTCGCCGACAGGCTGAAGCTCGAGCGCACCGCGCCCGTACGCATCGGCCACTCAGCGAGATCGACGTCTTCGTTACCGACGCGCTTCCACTCGCCGGGCCTCGCGCGAGTCTGCGGCACCCACGCAGGTGGAGGTGATCGAGGTGGGGGCTCGCGCGTCGGAAGGGACCTAGAGAGCCCCGGAAGCGCAGTTTTCGTCCGCCTGACGGAAAGCCAGATATTGCGTTTCGCTTTGTTTCGCTTTAGCCTTCGATATGCGAACAATAACGAATAAACCGAAACCTGCCGCGGGAGCGGGGCTCGGGGAGGTGGCGTCGGGCATGGCCCTTACGATCTCGCCATCATCGGCGGGGGCGATCAACGGCTGCGGCATCGCGCGCGACGCCGCCGGTCGCGGCGCCTCGGTCGTGCTGTTCGAACAGGGCGACCTCGCCGGCGGCACGTCGTCGGCCTCCACCAAGCTCATCCACGGCGGCCTGCGCTATCTCGAACACTACGAGTTCCGTCTCGTGCGCGAAGCGCTGATGGAGCGCGAGGTGCTGTGGCGGCTCGCGCCGCACATCATCTGGCCGCTGCGCTTCGTGCTGCCGCATCATCAGGGGCTGCGGCCGCGCTGGCTGCTGCGGCTCGGCCTGTTCCTCTACGACCATCATCGGCGGCCGCAAGCTGCTGCCGGCGACCCGGCACGCTCGATCTCGCGCGGGATCGCGGCCGGCAAGCCGCTGAAGCCCAGCTTCCGGCACGGCTTCGAATATTCCGATTGCTGGGTCGACGATGCGCGCCTCGTGGTGCTCAACGCACGCGATGCCGCCGACCGCGGCGCCGACATCCGGACGCGGACGCGCGTCATCGAGCGCCCGTCGGGCACCGACGCCTGGCACCTCGCCGTAGAACCTGCTGACGGCGGCCCTGGTGAGCCGTGACCGCGCGCAGTCGCTCGTCAATGCCGCAGGGCCCTGGGTCGCGGACGTGCTCACGGACGTCGCTGCGTGTGGAGCCGCCGGCCGCGATCCGGCTGGTGCAAGGCAGCCATATCGTGGTGCCGGCGCCTGTTCGCACATGAGCGCGCCTATATTTTCCAGAACGCTGACGGGCGCATCGTTTTCGCCATTCCCTACGAGCGTGATTTCACGCTGATCGGCACGACCGACCTCGACTATCGCCGGCGATCCCGCCAAACGCCGCGGCAAGCCGGACGAGATCGCCTATCTGTGTGCGGCGGCGAGCGAGTATTTCCGCGCAACCGATCACGCCCGCCGAGGTGGTCTGGACCTATTCGGGCGTGCGTCCGCTCTATGATGACGGCGCCTCCAAGGCGCAGGAGGCGACGCGCGACTACGTGCTGAGCCTCGATGCCAGCGACGGCGCGCGCGCCGCTCCTGTCGATATTCGGCGGCAAGATCACCACCTATCGGCGCCTGGCCGAAGCGGCGCTTGACAAGCTCGCCGATCTCTTGCCGGCAGCGCGGGAGAGCGCCTGGACCGCGGACGCCCCGTTGCCGGGCGGCGATTTCCCGTGCCGAGGATACGAGCCGCTCGTCGCCGCGATCGTTCTTGCAGCGGCCATGGCTGGAGCGCGCGCTTGTCGCGCGGCTTGGTGCGCGCCTACGGCACGCGGGCGCAGGCGCTCCTCGGCGATGCTCGCTCCGCTGCTGACCTCGGCCGGAACTTCGGGGCCGGTCTGAGCGAGCGGGAAGTGTCGTATCTGATGCGCGAGGAATGGGCGTACAACGCAGACGACGTGCTGTGGCGGCGCTCGAAGCTCGGTCTTCGCCTCTCGGGCGACGACAGGCGCGCCCTCGACGCGTTCATGAGCACGAAGGTCGACAAGGCAAGGGCCGCACGCCGGGCGAACGGAGCGCATCGCATGAGCCTGGTTCTCGACAACATCAGCAAGCAGGTTGGCGCCGAGACGCACATTTCGCGGCGTCTCACTGACCTTGAGGAAGGGTTCGCTCAACGTCCTGCTCGGGCCGACGCTGGCCGGCAAGACCTCCCTGATGCGCCTCATGGCGGGTCTCGATGCGCCGACGAGCGGCCGCATCCTGGCCGAGACGTCGACGTGACCGGCGTGCCAGTGCAGCGCCGCAACGTCGCCATGGTGTATCAGCAATTCATCAACTACCCTTCGCTCAGCGTCTATGAGAACATCGCCTCGCCGCTTCGCGTCATGGGCGCGCGCGCGCAGCGAGCTTGACGAGCGTGTTCGCGATGCCGCGCGGCTGTTGCGGCTGGAACCCTTTCTCGATCGGCGTCCGCTGGAGCTATCGGGCGGGCAGCAGCAGCGCACCGCCATCGCGCGTGCCCTCGTCAAAGGCGCGGAGCTGGTGCTCCTCGACGAGCCGCTGGCCAATTTCGACTACAAGCTTCGTGAGGAACTGCGCGAGGAACTGCCGCGCATCTTCGCCGCGTCGGGTGCCATCTTCGTTTACGCAACGACCGAGCCGGTCGAAGCGCTGCTGCTCGGCGGCCACACGGCGACGCTTGTTCGAAGGCCGTCGTGACGCAGTTCGGCCCAACGCCGGACGTCTACCGCCATCCGCACGATCTCATCACCGCCAAGCTCTTCTCCGACCCGCCGCTGAATACGCTCGGTCTCGTCAAGCACGGCGGCATCGTTACCCTAACGACTGGTGTCAAGCTACGTGCAGCGCGGCGCGCTGGCGCACGTCGCCGACGGTCGCTATACGATCGGCATCCGCGCCCATCATCTGTCTCTCGAACCTTCGAGCGAGGCGGCCATCGGCATGCCGGCGACCGTATCGGTATCCGAGATTACCGGCTCCGAGAGCTACGTGCATCTCGACGTCGGCGGGCATCGTTTCATCGCACTGGTGCGAGGCATCCGCCGGCTCGAACCCGGTACGGCGGTGATTGCCCACGTCGACCCCGAGGCGCTCTTCGTCTTCGACGAAGCCGGACGTGCTCGTCAGGGCCCTGGCGCAGGCGGCGTGAGGCGACGATGGCCACCATCACCCTTGATCATTTGGCTCACTCCTACGCGGCCGACCCGCGCCGGCCCGAAGACTTCGCGCTCAAGGAAATCGATCACGTCTGGCGACAAGGCGGCGCCTACGCGCTGCTCGGTCCGTCCGGTTGCGGCAAGACCACGCTGCTCAACATCATTTCGGGCCTCGTGACGCCGACGCGCGGCCGTGTCCTTTTCGACGATCGCGATGTCACGAACCTACCAACGGAAGCGCGCAACATCGCGCAAGTGTTCCAGTTCCCGGTCGTCTACGACACCATGACAGTCAGGGAGAACCTGGCGTTCCCCTTGAAGAACCGTCGCATGCCGTCGCCACAGATCGTCGCAGCGCGTCGAGGAGGTCGCCGCGCTCCTCGACCTCGACCGCGTGCTCGAGCGGAAGGCGCGTAATCTGACGCCCGACTTGAAGCAGAAGATCTCGCTGGGACGTGGGCTGGTGCGCCCCGATGTTGCGGCGATTCTCTTCGACGAACCGCTCACCGTCATCGACCCGCACCTCAAGTGGCAACTGCGTTCAATGCTCAAGGATCTGCACCGCAAGCTCGATCTGACGATGATCTATGTCACCCACGATCAGACCGAGGCGCTGACCTTCGCCGACACCGTCGTCGTCATGCACGACGGCGCCGTCGTCCAGGTGGGCACGCCGGATGAGCTCTTCGATCGCCCCGCCCACACTTTCGTCGGCTATTTCATCGGCTCGCCCGGCATGAACGTCCTGCCGTGTACCGTCGAGGGAGCGACCGCCTACGTGGACGGACAGCCGATCAAGCTCGCCCGCGCCTATCCCGCGCTGGCGAAAGACAGCAGCGTCGAGCTGGGAGTGCGGCCGGAATTCGTGACGCTGACGTCGAAGGGGTCAGGCGTCTCGGTGCGCGTCAAGCGCATCGACGACCTCGGGCGCTCGCGTATCGCTCGCGTCGAGATTGGCGGCAGGCCCATGGCGGCCAGTGTCGCCGAACGCACAGTTATCGAGGGCGACGAGGCGGCACTGCAGTTCGAGCCGCGGCACGTGCATATCTATGCAAACGGCCACCTGGTGGGTGGGGAGCCGGCGCATGGATAAGCCGATCAACCAGCGCGCTTGGCTGCTCGTCCTGCCGGTATTCGCCATCGTGGCCTTCTCGGCCGTGCTGCCGCTGATGACCGTCGTCAACTATTCGGTCCAGGACACATTCGCCAACAATCAGTTCTTCTGGAACGGCATCGTCTGGTTCCAGGAGCTGCTCGATCCATCGAGCCAGCTTGGCGAACGCTTCTTCGACTCGTTGTGGCGCAACCTGCTGTTCTCGGCCATCGTGCTGGCCATCGAGATCCCACTTGGCATCGCGGTTGCGCTGTCGATGCCGCAGCGCGGCTGGACGGTGGCGCTCTGCCTCGTCGTCATGGCCTTGCCGCTGCTGATTCCGTGGAACGTGGTGGGAACCATATGGCAGGTGTTCGGGCGCGGTGACATCGGCCTGCTTGGCTACACCATCAATCGTCTCGGCATCGACTACAACTACGTCGCCAGCCCGCTTGCCGCCTGGACGACCATCGTCGTCATGGACGTTTGGCATTGGACAAGCCTCGTCGCACTTCTCTGCTACGCCGGTCTCAAAGCCATTCCCGATGCCTACTACCAAGCGGCGCGCATCGACGGCGCCTCGCGCTGGGCGGTGTTCAGGACCATCCAGTTGCCCAAGATGCGCCGCGTCCTGGTCATCGCGGTGCTGCTGCGCTTCATGGACTCGTTCATGATCTATACCGAGCCGTTCGTCCTCACCGGCGGCGGCCCCGGCAACTCGACAACCTTCCTGTCTATCGATCTTGTGAAGCTGGCGCTCGGCCAGTTCGATCTCGGCAAGGCGGCCGCCATGTCGCTGGTCTATAATCTGATCATTCTGGCCGTGTGCTTCGTATTCTACACGGCGATGAACAATGTCGGGGCGGAGCGGCCGCGCCAGACCGATCAGGCAGGGGCGGCGGGCGCCGCCGTCGCCGGCACGCCGCCCGTCACGGTTCTCGATTCCGAGCGGAGGGCCGCATGATGCGCGCGCGCACCCTCGTCCTTACCCTCTACCT
Source organism: uncultured Alphaproteobacteria bacterium (assembly GCA_963812775.1). Taxonomy (GTDB): domain Bacteria; phylum Pseudomonadota; class Alphaproteobacteria; order Rhizobiales; family Beijerinckiaceae; genus CAWEWH01. The sequence continues at coordinate 419,275 of CAWEWH010000003.1, read as the reverse complement.
CGTGTTCCTGGCGTTGCCGATCTACTGGCTCGTCAATATGAGCCTCAAGACCAATTTCGAGATCACTACATCGATGACGCTGTGGCCGCGGGAGATCACCTTTGCCAACTACATCAAGATATTCACCGATAGCAGCTGGTACTCCGGCTACATCAACTCGCTGAAGTATGTCGTCCTCAACACCATCATTTCCATCGCTCTGGCGCTGCCGGCGGCTTACGCCTTCTCGCGCTATCGCTTCCTCGGCGACAAGCACCTGTTCTTCTGGTTACTCACCAACCGCATGGCGCCGCCGGCGGTGTTCGCGCTGCCGTTCTTCAATCTCTATTCGGCAATCGGTCTCTTCGACACGCCATGGGCGGTGGCCTTGGCGCACTGCCTGTTCAACGTGCCGCTGGCGGTATGGATCCTCGAAGGCTTCATGTCGGGAGTGCCACGCGAGATCGACGAGACAGCAGCCATAGACGGCTATTCGTTCCCGCGCTTCTTCGTGAAGATCTTCATGCCGCTGATCGCCTCAGGAGTCGGTGTCGCGGCGTTCTTCTGCTTCATGTTTTCGTGGGTCGAGCTTCTGCTCGCCCGCACCCTGACGACGGTCGACGCCAAGCCGATCGCCGCGACGATGACGCGCACGGTGTCGGCGGCCGGCATGGACTGGGGCCTGCTGGCGGCCGCCGGCGTGCTGACCATCCTCCCCGGCGCGCTCGTCATCTGGTTCGTCAGAAACTACATCGCCAAAGGTTTCGCGCTTGGGAGAGTGTGAATGAGCGCTTTCGCCTGGATGGCCTGGACGTGGCAGACGGCGCTGTTCTTCGCCACCATCGCTGCGCTGTTGGCCGTCATGACGGCACTTGCCATATGGCGTCCGGAGACGCCGCGCCTCGGTGTGCTGCGGTTTCCCACCACGCGCGGCGATCGGCTGTTCATTTCGCTGCTGGGCGCCGCCTTCATTCATCTCGCCTGGATCGGCCTCATCGGGCCAAGTCTGTGGTGGGCGATGGCGGTGTCGCTCGTCTATGCCGCCACGGTGTTCCGCTACGTGTGAAACTCAAGGCTCTGTGGCCACGTCGGCCGCAGGGATCATCCAGACCGCTTGACGGTCGCAACTCGGGGAGAATGCTCAATGAAGCCAACATCGCACATGAGGTTGCTGATCAGCGCAAGCGCTGTGGCCCTCGCGCTCGGAATGGCGCCAGCTTTCGCCGGCATGGACGAAGCCCGGCGCTGGGTGGACAGCGAGTTTCAGCCCTCGACTTTGTCGAAGGAGGAGCAGCTCAAGGAGATGGAATGGTTCGTCAACGCCGCAAAGCCGTTCCAGAACGTCGACGTGCGGGTCGTGTCCGAGACGATCACGACGCACGAGTATGAAGCAAGAACCCTCGCCAAGGCCTTTACCGAGATCACCGGCATCAAGGTGACGCACGATCTGATCCAGGAAGGCGACGTCGTCGAGAAGATCCAGACGCAGATGCAGTCCGGTCGCAACGTCTATGACGCGTGGATCAACGACAGCGACCTCATCGGCACGCACTTCCGCTACCAGCAGGCCGTGCCGCTGTCCGACTGGATGACCGGCGAGGGCAAGGATGTGACCCTGCCGACGCTGGACGTGAACGATTTCATCGGCAAGTCGTTCACCACCGGCCCGGACGGCAAGCTCTACCAGCTGCCCGACCAGCAGTTCGCCAACCTGTACTGGTTCCGCTACGACTGGTTCACCAACGCTGACCTGAAGCAGCGCTTCAAGGCCAAGTATGGGTACGAACTCGGCGTGCCGGTGAACTGGTCGGCCTACGAGGACATCGCCGAGTTCTTCACCAACGACGTGAAGGAAGTGGGCGGCGTCAAGGTCTACGGCCACATGGACTACGGCAAGAAGGACCCGTCCCTCGGCTGGCGCTTCACCGACGCGTGGCTGTCCATGGCCGGCAACGGCGACAAGGGCATCCCGAACGGCAAGCCGGTCGACGAATGGGGCATCCGCATGGAGGGTTGCCGCCCGGTCGGCTCGTCGGTCGAACGCGGTGGCGACACCAACGGCCCGGCGGCCGTGTATGCCATCAACAAGTACCTTGAATGGCTCAAGAAGTACGCGCCCCCGCAGGCGTTGGGCATGACCTTCTCGGAGGCGGGCCCGGTGCCGGCGCAGGGCAACATCGCCCAGCAGATCTTCTGGTACACGGCCTTCACGGCCGACATGGTGAAGCCCGGATTGCCGGTGGTGAATGCCGACGGCACGCCGAAGTGGCGCATGGCCCCGTCGCCGCACGGGTCGTACTGGAAGGACGGCATGAAGCTCGGCTACCAGGACGCCGGCTCCTGGACGTTGCTCAAGTCGACGCCGCTCGAGCGGCGAAAGGCGGCCTGGCTCTACGCCCAGTTCACCATCGCCAAGTCGACGTCGCTGAAGAAGAGCCATGTCGGGCTCACCTTCATCCGCGAGAGCGACGTGTGGGACAAGTCGTTCACCGAGCGGGCGCCAAAGCTCGGCGGACTGATCGAGTTCTACCGCTCGCCGGCGCGCGTGCAGTGGACGCCGACCGGCAACAACGTGCCGGACTATCCGAAGCTGGCGCAGCTGTGGTGGCAGAATATCGGCGATGCCTCCTCGGGCGCCAAGTCGGCGCAACAGGCCATGGACGCGCTGGCCGCTGCCCAGGATGACGTGCTGCAACGCCTCGAGCGCGCCGGCGTGCAAGGCGACTGCGGACCAAAGATGAACCCGAAGCAGACGGCGGAGTTCTGGTTTGCCAAGTCCGAGAAGGACGGCAACGTCGCGCCACAACGCAAGCTCGCCAACGAGAAGCCCAAGGGCGAGACCGTCGACTACGACACGCTGATCAAGAGCTGGCCGGCCTCGCCGCCGAAAAAGTAGCCGCAGCGAACGACGACGCCGGAGGGAAGGGGGCGCGTTGCGCCCCCTTTTCGTTTGGGCGGATGGCGACGCGTGCGCCGGCGCACGCGCCGCAGGTCCTCTGTCGAACCGTGGTCCCGGCCCGGGCGACGACGGGCGGGGGCAGCTCCGCCGCCCGACAACCCAAAGGACCACGCCATGATCACCAAGCTCCTGTGCACGGCGGCTTTCGCCGCCATGGCGGCCGCCGCCACGCCGGCCGTCGCCCAAAACAACGTCATGTTCATCTTCGATGCGTCGGGCTCGATGCTGCGCGACGCCGGCGGCGAGAGCCGCGTCAGCGCCGCCAAGCGCGTGTTCGGCGAGACGCTCGCCAACGTGCCGCCGAGCGTGCGCGTCGGCCTCATGGCCTACGGCCACCGCCGCAGCCGCGACTGCTCTGACATCGAGGTGCTGTCGCCGATCGGCGCCGAGAAGGCCTCGACGCTGTCCCGCCATGTCGTCGGCATCGAGGCGCGCGGCGAGACGCCGATTGCCGAGTCGCTGCGCCAGGCGGGCCGTGCCTTCCAGCCGCTCAAGGGGCAGAACAACCAGATCGTGCTGATCACCGACGGCATCGAGGAATGCCGCGGCGATCCCTGCGCGGTGGCCGAGGAGCTCGCCGGTCTCGGCGTCGACCTCAAGGTCAACGTGGTGGGCTTCACGCTGGAAGACCGGCAGCGCCAGCTGCTGCAATGCGTCGTCGACAAGACCGGCGGCCGCTACTTCGACGCCAAGGACGCCGGCGCCCTGCAGACGGCGCTGAAGGACGTGCAGCTCGCCGTCGTGCAGGAGCCTGCCCCCAAGGAGCCGCCGCGCGCCCCGGCCCCGCCCAGGGAGCTGTTCGCCGACGACTTCAACGGCACCAAACCGGGCGAGCACTGGCGGGTCATCAACGAGAAGGAGGACACATACATCGTGGAGAACGGCGAGCTGCTCATCTCCAACAGCGGCGAGGCGGGCTTCCGCCAGGCCAAGACCAGCAACATCTTCCAGCTCAACCAGCCGCTGCCGGCGGGCGACTTCGATCTCGTGCTCGACATGAAGCCGACGCTGGCGACGGGCCGCGACAGCGTGTGGCTGGGCGTCTACCAGGACGACAAGAACTTCGTGGCCGCGCATCTGTCGAACTCGACCGGCTATTGCAGCGAGCTCGTGGTGTCCATCGTCAGGCGCAGCGGCGGCGAGGAGACCTCGTCGCGGTCCCGCATCGCCGGCAGCAGCACCTGCGGCTTCGGCAACGAGGACGTGCCGGCGCTCGCCAAGCGGCTCGCCGAGAAGGGCGGCAAGCTCGTCCTTTCGAAGCGCGGCCGCCGCGTCACCGCCACCGCGGTCCTCAATGCCGGCGTGTTCAGCGATGCGCTCAAGGTGGTGAGCACGGCGGAAGCGAGCGTCGTGCGCCTTTCCGGCCAGCCCGCCTTCGCGGTCGGGCAGTTCGAGGCCCAGAAGGGCGAGACGCTGATGACCGTCAACCGCTTCACCATCCTGGCGCCGGCGGGCGAATAGGCGACCCGACCGGTCCTTGCCGAGGAGGAGGGGCCCAGGCGCAAGCTCGGGTCCCTCCCGTATTTCTGCGACGCATGTGTGCCGCGGGGGAAAACTCCGCAAACCGCTCACACTTTTCGGCACCATGCGAAGGGTCTTGGTTGGCGCGTGATCTGCCCGAAAACCGCTCACACTTTTCGGGATCATGCGCTAGGCTCCCGGCCGCGGGAATCGGGGTTGGGGGGCTGTCGATGCGCTGTCTCGTGAGCTTCACGTGTTGCGCCGCCTTGATGTGCTGCGCCGTCTTGATGTGCTTCGCCGTCTTGGCACCGGCGGCCCACGCCGCCGAAGCATTTCGCGACAAGACGGTGATCATCGAGCGCAAGGGCGAGTGCAGCAATGCCCCGGCGGCGGTGGCCCGCACGACGATGAGCGGGCAGCTGCGCTTCTACTTCAGCGGCGAGCGCATCTATCAGTCGTTCTCTTCCGACAGCATCAAGATCCTGCCCTACGTGCCGGACGGGCGCGAGCACGTGATCCAGGCGCGCGAGGACAACCGGCGCTTTCCGGTCACCACGCAGGCGAGCTTCGACGGCAAGCTGCTCACAGCCTCCTACCGCTACGACCTCGACGGCGTTGCCTACCGGACCACGCGCCAAGCGAGCTACCAGGTGGAAGTGGATGCGGCGGCCGGCCAGTGCCGCGTCCGCACCGACGAGTTCTCCTGGCGGCAGGTGCAGAAGAACGGCACCCTCTTCCGCGATTCCCGCTGCCAGGTGACCACCTCGACCTGCAGCATCGTCAGCGGGCGGAAGTAGGCTCTGGCCCTCATCACCCCCGCATGACGATGTCGAACGCGCCCGCAAGGGCGCCCGCCTCGATGCCGTTGGCCGGCACGAGGCGCACCGTGACCGCGTCGCGCTGGCGGCGGTCGCGCAGCGAGGCGTAGAGGCCGTCGCGGGCATTGAGCGGCTCGCCCGCCACGTACATCTGGGTGACGAGCGCGCCCCGCCCGCCGCGACCGCAAAATGGATATGCGGCGTGCGGCCGGCATACGCCACCGGCCGGATGGTGCGGAACGTGTAGGAGCCATCCGGCATCGCGAGATGGCGCGGCCAAAGCCCTGGAAGGCGGTGTCGCGCGGCCGCCGGCCTTCGCTCCCGGATGCAGGTAGCGGCCGTCCGCGTCGCACTGCCAGATCTCGACCTGGGCGCCGGCGATCGGGCGGCCGTCGGCCGAGAGCACGCGGCCCCTGATGTGGGTGACGATGCCCTGGGCGCGCGCCGCAACCCCGCGCACAACGACGAGGTCGTTGTCGGTGTCGGAGGGCAATTGCGTCGGGTAGAACGGCCCTTCGGTCTGCGCCGGGGTTGGGACGCGCTGCTGCGCGCCGGCGCGCGACGGCAGGGCAAGGCCGCCGGCGCTCGCCAGCCCCGCTGCGACGCCGCCCAGAATGAAGCGGCGGCGGCCGATCTCCGGCGTGAGGATGAGTGGCATCGTGTGGTTCTCGCTCTTGCTTGCGCCCCTGCTTCGCATTTTAGCAGTTGGCGAGCCGTTGCCGTGCACGTTTGCGCGATCCGGACGACAGAGGCGGAGCGGCGGCCACCCTCCCCATCCGATGCCGGCAGAGCCGACATCGGCACAATAGTGGGCAAGTCGGGCAGGCCCGACTTGCTTGGGGGAGGGTCGATCGCAGCGAGCGAAGCGAAGCGCGATCGGGGTGGGTGAGAAACGAGACTATGTCGATGATCACCCCACCCCGATGCTCCTTCGCTTCGCTCAGGATCATCGACCCTCCCCCTCAAGGGGAGGGTGAAGAGGCGCGTCGTCTCGTGTCAGCATCTCGCACAAGCCACACCCTCCCGTTTTCGCGGTTCCTGCGAACCCGAAGCCTGGGAGCGGTGCGGCCCGAATTCAGGAAGGGCCGACGCGGGAGGTCCGAGCGGCGGGCGCCAACGGCGCGAGCGCTCAGAGAAAGTCATTTCAGTCAGGAGCCGCCGGGCCTAGCGCCCAGACCTCCCGCGCACGGTGTTTGAGGCTTACGCCCTTGCGCCCCTCGGCCACTTCGCGAGTCCGCAGGCGGTCTGACAAACCTACCCTTCACGGCAGGAAACCGGACGGGTCGCTTCGGGCTTAGGCCGCCCCTTCTCCAGCCTGCGAGCCAGAGCTGAGGCCACCGCCCAACCCGCGCCGTTGCCGGCGCAGGCCATCGAGACATCGCCACGCGTCACCATGGATCCGTCTCTCTGCGGTCACCCACACTTGGCTCGCAAGGCCTTGCGCGCCCTTCCGGGGACCGGGTATGCCCAACATAGCCTGAGAGGCAACCAGTGTCAAGCATTATTTCCGGAAATAAGATATTTGTCTCCGAAATGTTCGATCCAGAACCCGCTCACACTTTTCGAAATCATGCGAAGAGACTTGGTCTTGCGCATGATCTTGTCCGAAAACCGCTTCACACTTTTCGGGATCATGCGAAGAGTCTTGGTCTTGCGCATGATCTCGCCCGAAAACCGCTTCACACTTTTCGGGATCATGCGAAGGATCTTGGTCTTGCGCATGATCTCGCCCGAAAACCGCTTCACACTTTTCGGGATCATGCGCTAGTCCTTGCAGTCGAACGGATGGGTGGGTGCCGCCGATGAGCGGCGCCCGTCGCGCGAAGGGCAGGACACCGCACCATGAAGCTCGACAAATCGATTTCCGCCGTCGTCACCGGCGGCGCCTCGGGCCTCGGCGCCGCGACCGCCAGGGCGCTCGCCGCGCAGGGCGTCAAGGTCGCCATCTTCGACCTCAACGAGGAGATCGGCGAGAAGGTCGCCGAGGAGCTCGGCGGCGTCTTCTGCAAGGTCAACGTCACGTCCGACGCCGAGGTCGACGCCGGCTTCGCCAAGGCGCGCGCCGCCAACGGCCAGGAGCGCATCCTGGTCAACTGCGCCGGCATCGGCGGCGCGGCCAAGACCGTCGTCGCGCGACAAGCAGACCGGCGAGATCAAGGCACTATCCGCTCGACGAATTTCGACGCATCATCCAGATCAACCTGGTCGGCACCTTCCGCTGCATCGCCAAGTGCGCCGCCGGCATGCTGACCCTCGACCAGCTGCGAGGACGGCGAGCGCGGCGCCATCGTCAACACCGCCTCGGTCGCGGCCGAGGACGGCCAGATCGGCCAGGCCGCCTACGCGGCCTCCAAGGCCGGCGTCGTCGGCATGACGCTGCACGGTCGCGCGCGACCTGCCGAGCGAAGGCATCCGCGTCAACACCATCCTGCCCGGCATCTTCGACACGCCGCTGATGCAGCGGGCGCCGGAGCGCGCTGAAGGCGGCGCTCGCCGCCTCAGGTGCCGTTCCCGCAAGCGCCTCGGCCAGCCGCGAGGAATACGCCGCAGCTCGCCCTCACCATGATCACCTACGGCTATTTCAACGGCGAAGACGTGCGCCTCGACGGCGCGATCCGCATGGCGCCGCGGTGAGGAGCTCTTCCCTCCCCCGGGCTACGGGAGTCGCACATCCGATTTGCACGCTGCTGGCTGTACTCTTTTGGTCGAGTCCCTGGGCGCGCTGATCCTCCCCTTTCAGGGGGAGGTGGCCGCCCGCCTTCGGGCGGCCGGAGGGGGTCTGACGGTTAGATGCATCAGACCCCACCCGTCTCAGCGCGCCTTGCGCGCTGAGCCACCCTCCCCTGAAGGGGAGGGATCAGTCCCCGCTCAAGCGGGTCGGGATGTGTGTGAACCTCATAGCGCGCCGGCGAGAGGGTGGGCGCGCGTGCGCGCCCCACTCACGTCCCGAACTCCCACATGCCGTGACCCCGCCCTGAAGGGGATCAGCCCGCCACGTGGCTTGGAAGCAGACCAGCGTTGAGCAAGATGCAGTTGCGCTCGCTCGAATTTAGGATTTGATCACAGAAACACGAGGAGACGCCCATGACCGAAGCCTTGATCATCGACGCCGTGCCGCACGCCGCGCGGCATCGGCAAGGTCGGCAAGGGCGCGCTGGCGGACATCCACCCGCAGCAGCTCGGCGCCGACCGTGCTCAAGGCGCTGGCCGAGCGCAACGGCCTCAACACCGCCGAAGTCGACGACATCATCTGGGGCACCACGCCCAGCGCGGCAAGCAGGGCGGCGACATGGGCCGCATGGCGGCGCTCGACGCCGGCTATCGACGTGCGCGCCAGCGGCGTGACGCTCGACCGCTTCTGCGGCTCGGGCATCACCGCGGTGAACCTGGCGGCCGCCAGATCATGTCGGGCATGGAAGACCTCGTCATCGCCGGCGGCACCGAGATGATGTCGCTACACCGCCACGCCGGCGCAGCGCCGACGGCCCGATGATGATGGACACCGGCAACCTGCGCCTGCGAGCCAGGCACCCGCAGTCGCACCAGGGCGTCTGCGCCGACGCCATCGCGACGATGGAAGGCATCTCCGCGCGCAGGCGCTCGACGAGCTGGCGCTGATGAGCCAGCAGCGCGCCGCGACGCCATCAAGGACGGGCCACTTCGACAAGAGCCTGGTGCCGGTCTACAAGCGAGGACGGCTCGCTGGCGCTCGACCGCGAGGAATTCCCGCGCCCGCAGACGACGCTGGAGGCGCTCGTCGGCGCTGAAGCCCTCGCTTCGAGGCGATGGCCGACGTGCCGCTCGACGAGCGAGGGCACGACCTTCGCAAGCTGATCAAGCAGGTCTATCCGGACCTGAAGATCAAGCACTTCCACCACGCCGGCAACTCGTCGGGCGTCGTCGACGGCGCGGCCGCCATGCTGCTGGCCTCGCCGGACTACGCCAAGAAGCACGGGCTGAAGCCGCGCGCCGCGCGTCGTCGCCATGGCCAACATGGGCGACAGCCCGACCCTGATGCTGAACGCGCCGGTGCCGGCCGCCCGGAAGGTGCTGGCCAAGGCCGGGCTGACCATCGACGACATCGACCTCTTCGAGATCAACGAGGCCTTCGCGGTCGTCGCCGAGAAGTTCATCCGCGACCTCAAGCTCGACCGCGACAAGGTCAACGTGAACGGCGGCGCCATGGCGCTCGGCCACCCGATCGGCGCCACCGGCTCGATCCTGATCGGCACGTGCTCGACGAGCTGGAGCGGCGCGACCTGAAGCGCGGCCTGGTCACCATGTGCGCCGCGGGCGGCATGGCCCCGGCGATCATCATCGAGCGGGTGTAGCGCGTTCCCGCCCCCGGTCGCGTCAAGGGGGCGCGCGCATGCGCCGAGCGATCGCGGCATTCGTGGCTCTTGTGCTGTGCGCGGCTGGCACCGACCAGGGTGCCTGTGCGGAGGAGATGCGGATCACGGTCGATGGGCAGGCTCGCATCTACCTTCTCGAGCGCCCCGACGCGCGCCGGCCTGGCCCGACCATCATCCTGCTGCACGGGGCCAACGGATCGCCCGGACTGGTCGCACAACAGACCAATCTCGCACGCTTTGCTTTACAGAACGGTTTTGCGGCGGTCTTCCCGCAGTCGCGCGCGAACGTCTGGAACCGGTTCTTGCCCGGGCGGGAGACGCCGCAATCCGTCGAGCTCTTTCGCCGGGTCGGGGGTCCACCCGACGACATCGGCTTCCTGAAGATGCTGGTGGCCGAGCTGATCCGGACCGGCGTCGCCGACCCGGCCCAGGTCTATCTCGCCGGGCTATCGAACGGCGGCCTCATGACACTCAGCATGTTCTGCTTCGAGGGCTCGCTGTTTGCGGGAATTGGCCTGATCATCGCGTCGATGCCGGACTTGACCGCCGAGGTCTGCCGCCCTGCAAAGCCGCTTCCCGTCGTGATCATGAACGGCACCGCTGACGTGGTCGTGCCCTATCGCGGCGGCCCTGTCGCGCCGCTCGACCCAGGGGACCGTTCCCCGCCCAGCGTCTGGTCGACCGATCGCCTGGAGTCCTATTTTCGGGGCCTAAACGGTTGCACGCAGTCTCCCGAGACCGCCGTCTTGTCCGGCCCGCAGGCACAGAGGATCGAGATCAATCGTTCGACGGGCTGCGCCTCCGGCCCGGTGCGCGCCTACAGGGTGATCGGCGGAACGCACAATTCGGTGGCGGCGACGTTGAGCACCGGCCAGGTGCTCGTGGATTTTTTCCGCGAGGCGGGCGCCGCCGCCCCGCCGAAGAAGACCGGTCTGGAAGAGCGGGCCAGAGCGGCCAGCGCCTCGAGCAAAGATATCCCGCTCGTGCACGAATGAGATGTGTGACTCCTATAGCCTCGAGGCTGGTCGATCGCGCATGCGCAGCGACACGCGATCGGGGTGGGGTGATTTATCTCCCACGGACCTCTCGCGGCGCTGGAGACACCCGCTGAGACACTTCGGAGTCACACGAGATCCGGCCAAGACACTTCGAGACACCTGCCAAGACACCAACCGGGGTCTCACCCCCTCCAGACCCTCAAAAGCCCTTCGCAGGGCTACCTCGCCATGCCAAGACACCTGAATCCCGAGTCACCTGTCTCGGCCACCTCCCGGATCTGGGCCCCCTCCACCCCCTGCGAGGCTCTGCCTGGCGCGAAGACACCTGAATCCCGAGACACCGCCCCGCTCCACCCTCCTTTTTCGGCGCCCTTCAGACACCGCGAAGACACTTCGGTCAGGGAGAAACTTGCTAAGAAACCTCGAGACACCGGCCAAGACATCATCCGGGTCTCCCCCGCCAGACCGCGCGGGGCAATTCTTGAGCAATGAGACGGCGTGCACCCCGAGCGGCGCGCGCCTGCCTGTCTCGGATGGGATTGGTCTGCGGGGCTCAGGGGTGTGGGGAGCCCAACGGCGGGGGTAGCGACTCGCACTTAATCGGACATTAACAAGCTCGGTCGAATATCGAGGTTCAGCACGGCCGTGGAGAATCGCGATGACATCCCGCCACCCATTTTTCCGGGGGCATTTTTTCTTTTGTGCAGCCCTTTTGTTTTTCCCGCCCCAGGCGCAAGCAGAGGGCGCCAATGGACCCGGGTCGGTCGGCGCAATTGGCAGTCCGCCCGGACGACAGGTTAGCGGACCTGCAGAAGAGGCGGCGTCCTGTTACATCGTCCGCCGCCGTGTTGTGAACGAGCGAGGAACCTTGACGATCCGCCGCGAAGAAGTGTGCGAACTGGCAGAAAACCACCTCCTCCCGTTCAGCAAGACCCGCTTCGCTACAAGCAGCGGCGTAGCGCACTCATTTTCGTGACGTGTTCGCCCCGGCCGGGGACGCTTTCGAGCAGCACTCGCGGTTGGCGGCAGAGGCCATCGTCGCTGGCGACATAGATAGAGTTCGCGCTCAATTAACCTGTTCACTTCGGTCGTCGCGAGCGGCGTCTTTGCACTTATTGCAGGGCTGTATATTTCGTATTTTTATCGTTGATCCAACCGAAATCGCCGCCAGCTGCGATCTCAGAGTTGTCGATTCGCGGAGCGACTGCAAGAGCTTGGTGGCCAGAGCGAGCACCGTGCCTGGGCTACGCATTCGGGCGCCGGCCCGCCATGGCGGGGCCGACATAGTCCGCCCAAAGCCACGCGCCGCCCGCGACCGCCACAAGTACCGACGCCATCATCATCCAGCCGTGGAACGACGCCGTCTCGGTCACCTCGAACCAGAAAAAATTGACACCCCCCACAAACACGGCCGTCGCAACAAAGAACCCGAGAGCGCGCCACATGATGACAGCGCTACACCACGCGCGGTGGTCACGCATGTCGCAAACTTGCTCCGAGTTGCTCTCGCTTGCGCTTTTCAGGTGGGCGTGCAGCGGCGTCTTGCTCATCGCAGCCCAGGAGCCGCAGGCCCCAGCGGCACCGAGTGGAGGGTGCCCTAGTCATCACCTCCGAAATCCCGTTGCATCCAGACAGAGGTGGAGAAAAGTGAGGTCGGGCTCCGGCTAAGCGCCTCCAGGAACTCTTCACTTCCCTCGCTGTACTCTTGACCCAGTTCATCACTGATGCGTCGCAATTGCGCTGCCGCTCCTTCCACCGTAAGACCTGCTCGGGCCACAGTCGAAAATACGGTCGCGAAGACCTGTAGCCTTTCCGCGAATTTCGCGGTGCCAGCCTTCATAGCCAGCCGGGCTAGAAATTTGGTAATTTCTGTATCTCCGCGCAAAAAGACGCGCCCGTGCGAATAGGCGATGCCGCACATACCATCTATGCCGTAGAAGGGTACGTCGGGCGCGGCGAGCCACATCCCGAAGATATCGAGCGGATCGATAAACACGCTCCGGCGATCGCGGCGGGTCATGTCCCTTAGGTAGTCGAGCACCCGCGCGTCTCTTAGTGAGCGTTTCCTGCCTAGAACGGGTGACGCAACTTGTCCAACTCGGATCCATTTAGAGGCGGTTTTCGCGCCCCATTTGATTTGGGCACGCCGAAGTTCCTGGCTTCCGGCCAATTCAACCGGTTCGAACGCGTCTTCCACGGAGCTTCTCAGCATTCGGTTTATATCCATGTTATATAGGATAGTCCCCGCTGGTAACTTCTGTGGCTCGTCACCAAGCGCGTTTACTACCGCAGAGACAGTCGAGTTTGCCTTTGCCTCCCTCACAAGCTGCTCAGCCGAGCGAGTAAGTTGACTATCAACGGTCCAAAACGTTTCCTCTTTGAAAAGATCATTAAAGGCGATATTAGTTCGCTGCCCGTTTTTCTCAACGATATACACTGGCAATTGTTTCATATGGTTCTGCAACTCGTTCGGCAACACAGCGTCGTTCCTTTACTCCTCAGCAAAACCAAACGGGATTAGAGTGATGGCATTGTTGGCGGCCCACGTGAGCGAGTACCCCGCCTCCCCCGTAAGTCGGTCAATCTCGTTCTTCACGTGCTCCACATACAAGCCGTATAAAGTTGAGTAGAGGGTGTCGCGTTCAGCCGTAACCTCAAGGGTCGATCTAGCAACGTTCGTCTTTGGCGCGTTGGGTCCCCTTGCGTTTGCTACCGCGATCAAAGATGTGGAGCTCAAGCCGGGCGTTGCAAACACGACGCCGATGCCCTCCACGCAAGTACATGGTATCGGGCGTTCTGACGGGTTGCCGGCGGCCGTCGCAATCGCCCAGTCCCGGAAGTATTCTGACCATCGAGCCGCGTAGGCAAACTCAACGCCATCAGCTTGGCGGGTAATAATCTTGTAGAGAGGGGATTGACCGCTGGTCGTGTACCCCAGTCTGTCCAAAATAGCTTCCACTGTTGCTTCTACAGACTTATATCCAACATTTTCTGAGGGATTATCGTCAATAGTAACGATTACGTTGCATCTGGGAATGATGATCCATTGCCGCATAATGTCGAGGACGGACCCAAGTCTTGCCGTTGATCGAACTTTTAGCCGAACTTGGGTACCGTGGGGTCCGAGCGCCTTTGCTTCCGGGTCTTGAGTCTTATCAAGTAGTCTAACGAGGTATCGACCGTGGACCGAACGAAGCGATATCTTGCGCGCCTTGTCGTCGTTCGCGGAACAAGTCGTGATCTCAACCTCGTCGGAGACCATGAAGGCGGAAAGTACCCCGATACCAAACCGACTTATTGGTGAAAACGTGGGGTGATCCTCTCTGAATTTCTGATCTTGATACCGCGAGGAACCAACTTTGAGCAAATGCTTTTCGATTATTTCTTGCGTCATTCCTGTTCCATTATCCGCAACTGTAAGAACTCTTGAGGCATTATTCCATGTTACTTTGAGCTCTCCAGACTTTTCAGGTGCCCCAGTTTCCGCTTGCTGCAGCCGAATAGCGTCAAGTCCGTTTTGGGCGAGTTCTCGCAATACTACCCCAGTGTCATTGTAAAGCGTATGTCCAATTAGCAAGTCTAGTATCTTATGTTGATCGAGATCAAACGAGTAAGTTTTCTTCAAGAACCCATCCGTCTCGATCAGATCATCGGCGATCCGTTTCCACACAAATGAGTGCTTCGCGCCCTTTTGCTTTCTGGAGTTTTCAGCCCATTCATGGCACTTGCGCAATTCTCCGGCTACGTAGGTCAGGAAAGAAGTTAGGCCAAAAAAGCCATTTTCGTCGGTAAAAGTAGCGTGTATCTCTATCGTATCCTTTGGCGCCTTCTCATCTGGAATGCCATCGACGTTCAGACCAAGTCTAGGCATGACACGCCTCACCGCATTTTGCTTGGCCCACTCACGCTGGCTGATAGGATCGGTGGGATTTATCAGACGGAATAGGACTGAAGGAGTTCGATCCCGTCTCATGTGCAATAGGTCCGATGCTCGTAGGATGATCGCGCAATACTGAATATTCGCCGTTTCCGCGTCGGAAGACCCGTAGGGTTGAACCAATTTGTATTTTACGAGTTCATCCAAATCATCCAAGTGATGGCTTTCGGCAATTAAGGCCAGATCACGCTTCAATGTAGGATCAAGGCCGGATAAAACGCGCTGTACTTCCGCCACCGCTGCCGTACTCACTCCAAACCTGTTGTCGATTGTCCCTTCAATCCATTGACGCACTCGTCTCGCGTGATTAGCTCTTACAAACTCCTGATAGAGAAACAACTCGCGGTCGCCATCAGAGAGTTCACTAACTCTCGCGCTATACTCTGCAGAGTGCGCCCCCTGAACAACACATTTTCGCAAAACTCACCGAAGCCAGACCCGCTCCTATTGTCGAACTCGTCTCTTGTGACAAGCATTCCCATGTCATGAAAGTATATGGACAAAGTTATTAGGAACCAATCCGCATCTGACATATGCTTTTTGGTATCATCATCTACCAGCCACTCGGCCAACCGCAAAACTTCGTTAATATGGGAGATATCATGCTTCGAGTACTCTGCGAAAATGCCGTGCTTACCAATTTGGGCCAGCATCTCAGCTGTTACGCGCTTTACGTCGGGTAGATTTACGCCGAATCCGTCATAGCGGGAGGCCGCCACGGCGCGCTGCTCGGGATATGAGCTCAATGCTGTCTCTGCCATTTCCGCTCTCCACCACCGACGCGGTATATACCCCTGGTTGAGACTTTTCGGAAGACAGCATTAAGGGCGAGTCCAGGCGCAATTCTGGGGTGAAGGTGACGAGTAATCCGGGGCGTTCGTCCCAATAAAATCAGAGCGGCCGGCCACCTAATAGCAGCGCCTTTGCAACGGTTTAGCGAAACTGGGCGCTCCTTCTGAAGCGGTTCTGAACGGCGCAACGAGACGCATGGACTGCGGGGATATCTAGGTCTCTTCACAGACAAGGATCCGGGGAGCATGTGCCCCGGCCATAGGTCTTCAAACTGTCTTGGGTGGGCAACTCTACCTTCCGCCGTGAGTTCTCTCGCTGTGACAGCTGAGTTCTTGAACTGACGAAGAGTCTCGAAGGACACAGACTTATGCTGGTGCTGCCGCACAGGATTGAACTGTGGACCTCCCCCTTACCAAGGGGGTGCTCTACCACTGAGCTACGGCAGCGTCCGAAGGCGGGGCCTTAAGTGCCATATTCGGGGGAGGGCGCGCAAGCGTGGGGCTCTACGCGCTGACGCCCTCTCCTTGTGGCGCACGGTTCCGTCGGGGATCGGAATGGGCCCCGTGTCTGCGCCGCACCGCAGCCCAGCACCCGTGTGTCAGCGGCAGGCAGCGCGCGTGCGCTACGGCGCGCACGGAGTGACGGCGCGGGAGGTTCAGGCGTGCGCCGTGCGCCTGAGCCGCACCAGCAGCGTGCCGCCGACGATGGCCGGCAACAGCAGCGCAAGCCCAAGGCCGGTGATCTGCCATTGCGCGAACGGCAGGATCTTGCTGGCCGGCGTCGCGAAGACGATGCCGCCGAGCACGAAGGCGACGCGCAGCGGCCACTCCCAGCGCCCGGCATGGCGCAGGTCGCCGACGCCCACCTGGTAGCCCTGGATGCCGCCGCAGATGAACAGCGTGCCGATGCCGGCCATGAGCATCAGCAGGCCGCCTTCCACATAGGCGCCGTTCTGCAGCACGAGAGCCGGGTTGAGCACGAAGAAGAACGGGATGAAGTAGATGATGCTGCCCACCCACATGGATTCCCAGCCGGTCTTCATGGCGGGCGAGCCGGCGATGCCGGCGGCCGCGAAGGACGCGATGGCGACAGGCGGCGTGATGGCTGAGAGCATGCCCCAGTAGAAGATGAACATGTGCACCGCCATCCTGTTGAGCCCGAGCTTCTCGAGGGCCGGCGCCACCAGGATGGCGAGGAAGATGTAGCAGGCCGTCGAGGTGAGGCCGAGGCCGAGGATGAGGCTGGTGATGGCGCACATGGCGAGCAGCAGGAAGGCATCGTCGCCGGCGATGCGCAGCAGGTCCCCCGCCAGGCTCGAGATGACGCCGGTGGCCGAGAAGGCGCCGATGAGCAGGCCGCAGCCCGCCAGGATGCCGACCAGCTCGACGAAGGTGCGGCCGTTGAGCTCCAGGAACTTCCAGACTGTGTCCAGCGTCCAGCGGTGATCCTTGGCGAACAGCTGGTTGAGCACGAGCAGCAGGGCGGTGGCGTAAAAGGGCGCGTGGCTCTCGCGCTTGAAATAAAGCAGCATGACGATGAGCACGGCGACGACGAAGACGTAGTACCAGCCCTCGCGCAGCGTATCGCTGATCTTCGGCAGCTCGGCGCGCGGGATACCCTTCAGCCCGTGGCGCGCCGCGTAGGCGTCCACCTGCATGAACAGGCCGAGATAGTAGAGCGCCGCCGGAATGATCGCCGCGGCCGCCACCTCGGCGTAGGAGACGTTGAGGAACTGCGCCATCACGAAGGCGGTGGCGCCCATGACGGGCGGCGCGATGATGGCGCCGGTGGACGCGCAGGCCTCGATGGCGGCCGCGTAGGAGGCGCGGAAGCCGGTCTTCTTCATCACCGGAATGGTCATGGTGCCGGCGGTGAGCACGTTCGACACGATGGAGCCCGACATCATGCCGAGGAGGCCCGACGCGAAGATGCCGACCTTGGCGGCGCCGCCCCGGAAGGTGCCGCAGATCGCGAACGCGAGATTGATGAAGAATTTGCCCGCCCCGGTCACGACCAGCGCCGTGCCGAACACCAGGAAGCCGATGACCGTGTCGGCAAAGGCCTGGATCGGCACCCCGAGCAGGCTCTCGCCCGACAGCACGTGGTAGGAGACGGCCTGGTCGAAGGTCGACCGGTCCCCCTTCAGCGGGCCCAGCCAGCGCGCGTCGGCAAACAGCGGATAGAGCGTGAACGGCAGCACGCTCAACAGCAGGCTCCAGCCGCCGGTGCGGCGCAGCGCTTCCATCAGCAGCGCCCACATGATGGTGCCGGCGATGATGACATCGGGCGGTCCGCCCACGAGTTCCCAGCCCTTCTCGGCGGCGGAGCGGATGTTGAGCATGAGATAGATGCCCGACACGACGGTCAGCGCGAAGAGGACGAGGTCGTACCAAGGCGGACGGTCGAGACGCGCGCTCGGGCTTCCCGGAAAGATCAGGAAGGTGAAGGGCAGCATCAGCACGATGAGCAGATAGAAATACTCGGTGTTGAGCTGCGTGTAGCCGACGAAGAAGCGCAGCGTGAACTGCTGATTGATGCACAGCAGGATGGTGGCGGCGGTCAGGGCGATGAGCGCCCAGCGCCAGAAGCCCACAAGCGCGCGCACGCGCGTGACCTCGGCCTCCTGCGGCCCCACGATCGCGTGCGGATCGTCGAACTCGACTTTCTTGGGCAACGGGGCGGCTGCCGCCGCCGTGCCCTCACCCCCCGAAGCCACGGACATGCGACGTTTGTTCTACTGCGTCGGCGTTTCGTCGACGCCGATCACCAGCGAGGCCTTGCCCAAGGCGTCGCGGCGTGCCGCCATCCAGCCGGTCCGGAACTTGGCATCGTCGGCCGGTGGGCTCGACTTCAGATAGTCGGCCCACGCCGCCTGCAGCACTTCCTGGCGCTTGATCAGGCCGTTGTTGTGGGCATCGTCGGCGGCCGTCCACTGGCCGGCTTCCTTGAGCGCCTTGACGGCCTGCGGATGGTAGGGAACGGCCCATTGCTTCAGCTGCTTGTCGGCGCCGAGCCCGGAGGCGCCAGGCACGGCGTCCTTGTAGCCGTCATAGGCGAGGATTTGCGCCTTGGTCAGGGAATAGACCAGATTGGGATCGAGCGTATTGTAGACGGTGTTGATGGGATAGGGATAGTTCGAGAGCTGCTGTGGGTTCGATGGCGATATGCCACCAGAGCCGCAGGTGGCGACATGCGGCGCGAAGAACGGCGCCACCGCCTTGACGCGCTCCCAACCCGCCTTGTCGGCGTGCGGCAGCTGCGGCCAGATGATGCCGCGCGGCGAGGTCTCGAGTTCCTTAGTGGGCGCCGAGATGGTGGTTGCGAAGGCCGCGTCCACGTCATTGTTGACCATGCCCTTCCACATGGCACCGTAGCTCGCGAACTCGACGATCTTCACATCGTCCTTGCCGAGGCCCGCGAAGGCGAGCACCGCGAGCGCGTTCTGGTTCAGCGCCGGGGAACCGACCACGAAGCCGATGCGCTTGCCCTTCAGGTCCTTGACCTCCTTGACGCCGGTGTCACGGGCAACCCCGAGGCTGCCGGCGTTGCAGTCCACCGACGACAGCGTCAGGCTCAGGGCCTGCGGCCCCCAGTCCTTGCTGGCGAATTCGAAGACGCCCTCCTGGGCGAAATAGACGCCGGCGCCCATGGCCGACATCTGGGCACGGCCGGCGCGCAGCGGCGCCAGGCGTGCCACGTCGTTGCCGGCCGGCAGCACGCGCATGTCGCTGCCGAACTTGTCCTTGATGGCCTTGCCGACCGCAACCGTGATGTTGAAGCCGGCGGTGCCCGTGTCATAGGCGGTGACGGTGAGCGACGGCGGCAGCTTGATGTCCTGGGCGTTCGCGCCGGCGGCCGCGAAGATGGCGAGGGCCGCGGCGGCGACCGGAAATGAGGCACGAGTTCAATCGTCCATGCATGACGTTTCATCCCTGAGGCGTTGGTGATTTTCGCTTGTGGGACGATCATGGCATTTGCGGCCACGGCGGGCAACCGGCCGGGCGTCCGGCAGGCGGCCCAACACAGACGTGATTACGACCGTGATTACGACAAAAGTCGCGGCACGAAAGCCGCCGGAGGTCAGGCGGCGCGGCGGGCGCCGAGCGGCAGGCCGAGGGCCCGCCACACGTCGACGAGCGCCTCGGTCAGCGCGTCGATGAGCGCATCGTCGTGGAAGGGGGTCGGGGTGATGCGCAACCGCTCGGTGCCGCGCGCCACCGTCGGATAGTTGATCGGCTGCACATAGACGGCGTGACGCTCGAGCAGCATGTCGCTCGCCGCCTTGGCGATCTCCGGATCGCCCACCATGACCGGCACGATGTGGGTGGAATTAGCCATGACCGGCAGGCCGGCCGCCGTGAGCTTCAGCTTGGTGCGCGCCCATTGGGCGCGGTGGCGGGCGCGTTCCTCGCCGCTCGTCTTCAGGTGCTCGACGGACGCGTGAGCGGCGGCCGCCACCGGCGGCGGCAGGGCGGTGGTGAAAATGAAGCCCGGCGCATGCGAGCGCACCGCGTCGATCAGGTTGGCCTTGCCAGCGAGATAGCCGCCGACGCAGCCAAAGCCCTTGGCCAGGGTCGCCTCGATCACGTCGATGCGCGCCATGGCGCCGATCTCCTCGGCATAGCCGGCGCCGCGCTCGCCATACATGCCGACGGCGTGCACCTCGTCGATATAGGTCATGGCGCCGTAGCGCTCGGCGAGGTCGCAGATGGCGTGGATCGGCGACACGTCGCCGTCCATCGAATAGACGCTCTCGAAGACGATGAGCTTGGGGCGCTCCGGATCGGCGCCGCGCAGCAGCTCCTCGAGGTCGACGAGATCGTTGTGGCGGAAGACGCGCTTCTCGGCGCCGGAACTGCGCACGCCCTCGATCATCGAATTGTGGTTCTTCTGATCGGACAGCAGCAGCACCTCCGGCAGGAGCCGGGCGATGGTGGCGATGCCGGTCTCGTTGGACACGTAGCCGGACGTGAAGACGAGCGCCCGCTCCTTGCCGTGCAGGTCGGCGAGCGCGCCCTCGAGGTCGACCAGAGGCTTTGAGGTGCCGGCGATGTTGCGGGTGCCGCCGGCGCCGACGCCGATGCGCTCAGCCGCCCGCATCATGGCGCCGGTGACGGCGGGATGACGGCCCATGCCGAGATAATCGTTGGTGCACCAGACGGTGACTTCACGGGGGCCGTCCGGGGAATGCCAGACGGCGCGCGGAAAGCGCTCGGCCGAGCGCTCAAGGGTGACGAACACGCGGTAACGGCGTTCCTGATGCAGCCGGGCCAGCGCGCTGTCGAAATAGCGGTCGTAATTCATCGCTCGATCCAGACAGAGGGGGCCTTGGCCGCACGCAAAGGCACACTAAAAGGACGCTTTTGGTGTTTAGAAATGTTCCACGAAACGTGCAGATGGGCAATCCGCCCGATCGCCGCATCGGTCAGGGACGTGCTCTCGCGCACGAGATTTTGAAGGGCGCGGATTGGCGCTTGTGGGGCCGGCTGAACCCCGCTAACCATCTGGCCGGACAGGGGTCCGGCAACGTGGCGCGGCCGGGCAGGGTTCATGCCGCAAGACGCTCGACCGACCGATCGCCGCGAGCGCCTGGCACGGGCGCTGCGCGAGAATTTGAGGCGCCGCAAGGCACAGGGGCGCGACCGCGCGGCCGGCGCGGCGCCGGCAGCGGCCGGGGGCGAGAAGGCCGCCGAGACGCGGCCGATCACCGGCAAGACGAGAGACGACTAGGCCACCATCGGAGCGAACATGGACCGGATTCGAATTGTCGGCGGCCGCCCCCTCAACGGGACCATCCCCATTTCCGGCGCCAAGAACGCCGCGCTGCCGCTGATGATCGCCAGCCTGCTTACCGACGAGACGCTCGAGCTTGCCAACGTGCCGCGGCTCGCCGACGTGCGGCAATTGCTGCGCATCCTCAGCAATCACGGCGTCGACCACGGCATCGCCGGCAAGCGGCCGGGCCAGACGGCCGAGACCGGGCAGACCATCCGGCTCAGAGCCCGCTCCATCGTCGACACCACGGCGCCCTACGAGCTCGTGTCGACGATGCGCGCCAGCTTCTGGGTGCTGGCGCCGCTCGTGGCGCGCATGGGCGAGGCGCGGGTGTCGCTGCCCGGCGGCTGCGCCATCGGCACGCGGCCGGTGGACTTCTACCTCATGGCCATGGAGAAGCTCGGCGCCAAGATCGACATCGAGGCCGGCTACGTGGTGGCGCGGGCGCCGAAGGGCCTCAAGGGCGGTACCATCACGTTTCCCAAGGTGACGGTGGGGGCCACCCACACGGCGCTCATGGCGGCGGCGCTGGCCGACGGGACGACGACCATCGACAACGCGGCGCGCGAGCCGGAGATCGTCGACCTCGCCGACTGCCTCAACAAGATGGGCGCGCAGATTTCCGGTGCCGGCACGCCGCACATCGTCGTCGAAGGCGTGCCGCGCCTGCACGGCGCCATCCACAGCGTGCTGCCGGACCGCATCGAGACCGGCACCTACGCCATGGCGGTGGCCATGACGGGGGGCGACGTGATGCTGGAGGGCGCCCGCCCCGATCTCCTGCGCGCCGCGCTTGACGTGCTGGTCCAGACCGGCGTGGAAACCGTCGAGACCAATGACGGCATCCGCGTCAAGCGCAATGGCCAGGGCATCGCGGCCATCGAGGTGACGACGGCGCCGTTCCCGGGCTTTCCGACCGACCTGCAGGCGCAACTCATGGCGCTGATGACGCGCTCCAACGGCACGGCGCGCATCCGCGAAACCATCTTCGAGAACCGCTTCATGCACGTGCAGGAGCTGGCGCGGCTCGGCGCCCGCATCTGGATGGAAGGCGATGTCGCCTACGTGAACGGGGTCGAGCGGCTCACCGGTGCGCCGGTCATGGCCACGGACCTGCGCGCCTCGGTATCGCTGGTCATCGCGGCGCTGGCGGCGGAGGGCGAGACCATCGTCAACCGCGTCTATCACCTCGATCGCGGTTTCGAGGCCCTGGAAACGAAGCTCAGCCGCTGCGGCGCGCAGATCGAGCGCATCTCGGGCTGACACGCTGCGGCCTCACCCTGCGGCCGGCGCGGGAGTTCCTATCCGAAAAGTCTGCACTTTTCGGGATCATGGTTTTAACTACGCATGATCTTGTCCGAAAAGTCTGCAACTTTTCGGGATCATGCGTTGCGCCTTCGTCTGCGCCTCTGTAACAGAGCCTCCATGCAACGGGTCTGCCGACTATGGCCGTCGAACCCCTGAGGCTCATCGCGCTCGATGCGGACGACCTCGGCGTCATCTCCGTGCATCTCCAGGATGCCGTCGTGCGCGCCGGCGACCTGACTTGGCTCAAGGCCGAGCGGCGCTTCGCGCTCGCCTTGCGCCGCTTCGACTGGGAGGCGCCGACAGGCGAGCCGCGGCGGCGGCTGACGGGGCTGCATTTCAACCGCGTCCGCTCCGTCTCCTATCGCGACATCGACCTCTCCAAGCCCGACGCGGTCCTCAATCTCCTGGCCGTGACCTTCAAGCCCGAGGAAGCGCCCTCCGGCCATGTCACGCTGGTGTTCTCGGGGGCGGGCGCCATTCGCCTTGCCGTCGAATGTGTCGAGGCGCAGCTCAAGGACCTCGGCCCGGCCTGGGAAGCGTCCGGGCGGCCGGCCCACCAGATCGACCGCGAGGACGGCTGAGATGGCGGCTCGCCTCGACACACGCGATCCGGGCTTTGCAGCGGAGTTTGAGCGCCTGCTTGCCATGAAGCGCGAGGTGCTCGAGGACGTCGACAAGGTGGCGAAAGACATCATCGACAACGTCGTGGCCAACGGCGACAAGGCCCTTGTGGCGCATACCGCGCGGCTCGACGGCTTCAAGGTGACGGCCGCGACGCTGCGCATCGGCCCCGACGAGATCGCGGCGGCGGAGCGCGCCGCGAGCAAGGTCCAGATCGACGCGCTGCGGCTCGCCAAGGAGCGCATCGAGACCTACCATCGCCGGCAGGTGCCGCCCGACGAGAGCTTCATCGACCCGCTCGGCGTCGAGATGGGCTGGCGCTGGACGGCGGTGGAAGCCGTCGGCCTCTACGTGCCGGGCGGCATCGCCAGCTATCCGTCCTCGGTGCTGATGAACGCCGTGCCCGCCAAGGTGGCGGGCGTCCCGCGCATCGTCATGGCGGTGCCGACCCCGAAGGGCAAGCTCACTCCGCTGGTGCTGGTGGCGGCCGGGCTCGCGGGGGTCGACGAGATCTATCGCGTCGGCGGCGCCCAGGCGATCGCCGCCCTCGCCTACGGGACGGCGAGCATAAAGCCGGTGGCCAAGATCGTCGGCCCCGGCAATGCCTATGTGGCGGCCGCCAAGCGCCGCGTGTTCGGCAAGGTCGGCATCGACATGATCGCCGGCCCCTCGGAGGTTGTGATCGTGGCGGACGACACCGGCAACGCCGACTGGATCGCCGCCGACCTCTTGGCGCAGGCCGAGCACGACGAGGCGGCGCAGTCGATCCTGATCACCGACGATCCGGTCTTGGCCGACCGGGTGACGGTGGCGCTCGAGCAGCAGCTCGCCCGGCTGCCGCGCGCCAAGATCGCGCGCAAGAGCTGGGTCGACAACGGCGCCATCATCGTGGTGGCGGCGCTCGTCGAGGCGGTGGCGCTCATCGACCGCCTGGCGCCCGAGCATCTCGAGATCGAGGCGGCGGACGCCGAAGAGCTGGCGAGACAGGTGCGCAACGCCGGCGCCATCTTCATCGGCGCCCACACCCCGGAAGCAGTCGGCGACTATGTGGGCGGTCCCAACCACGTGCTGCCGACGGCACGCTCGGCGCGCTTCTCGTCGGGGCTCGGGGTCCTCGATTTCATGAAGCGCACCTCGATCCTCAAATGCGATGCCGCGGCGCTGGCGGCGCTGGGGCCGGCCGCCATGACGTTGGCCGAGGCCGAGGGTCTCACCGCGCATGCCCGCTCCATCTCGATCAGGCTGAACCGGTGACGGCGGCCGCGCGAGCCCCGACATGAGCAACGGCAAGACGCCCCGCCGGCTCGTCGCCGTGACGCTCGACGAAGCCTCGATCGGCCGCGGCAATCCCGATCAGGAGCACGAGCGCGCGGTGGCCATCTGGGACATCCTGGAGACCAACGATTTCTCCATCCCCGGTGGCGACGGCGGCCCGTTCAAGCTGCATATCGGCCTAGTGGAGAAGAAGCTGGCGCTCGAGGTGCGGCGCGAGAGCGACGAGGTGATGGTCACGCACTTCTTGTCGATGAGCCCGTTCCGACGCGTCATCAAGGACTACGAGCTGATCTGCGAGAGCTACTACGCCGCGATCCGCAGCGCCTCGCCGGCGCAGATCGAAGCCATCGACATGGGTCGCCGCGGCCTGCACGACGAAGCCGCGACGCTGTTGACCGACCGGCTCAACGGCAAGATCGACGTCGATTTCGACACGGCGCGGCGGCTGTTCACGCTCATCTTCGCGCTGCATTGGAAAGGTTGAGCCGTGGTGGCCGGCGCGGACGGCAAGCGCGTCCAGGCCGTGCTGTTCGTCTGCGGGCAGAACGCCATCCGCTCGCCGATGGCCGAGACGATCGCGCGGCACTATTTCGGCAAGTCGCTCTACGTGCAGTCGGCCGGCGTGCGCAAGGGCGAGCTCGATCCCTTCGCGGTCGCGGTCCTCGAGGAGGCCGGCATGGACGCGGCAAAGCACAAGCCGCGCACGCTCGACGAGATCGAGGAATATGAGGGCCTCAACTTCGACCTCATCGTCACGCTGGCGCCCGAGGCGCATCACGCGGCGCTCGAATTGACGCGGACCATCGCGGCGGAGGTGGAATACTGGCCGACACCCGACCCGACCGCCACGCAGGGCTCGCGCGAGCAGCGGCTCGAGGCGTATCGCGCCGTGCGCGATGGGCTCGTCGCTCGGATCACCGAGAGGCTGAAGGCTTAGGGCTCTCAGCCGACCGGCGGGCGTGCCGCGAGCCCCGAGCTAGTCCGGCTGGCCGAGAAATCTTGAAGATTTCCTCGAGCTGGGGGCTGATCGGCAAGTTCATCGTCTCGCCGGTCGGGAGGCGGCGCAGGAACCATTTGTTGTACAGCTCAGCGAGGCGGCGATCGGCGGCCATGCGCGCAAAGGCGCGCTCGACCACGGTCGCGAAATCGGGGTCGTCGCGGCGGAACACGAGGCCGTAGGGATCGTAGGACAGAAACTCGCCGACGACCTTCATGTCGCGCGCTTCCGGCGTCGTCGCGATAAAGCCGTAGAGCAGCACGTCGTCGTCGGCGAAGGCGTCGGCCTCGCCCGACGCCAGCATGGCGACCGATTGCGGCGTGATCCGGGCGCGGTCACGATCTTGATGCCGAGCCTCTGCTTGTCGGAGAGCGTTTTCAGCGCCGCCTCGTTGGTGGTGCCGGCCGTGACCACGACGGTCTTGCCGGCGAGATCGCGGTAGCGAGCGCGATCGGCGACGCCCTGCGGGACCATCAGCTTGGTGCCGGCGATGAAGAACATCGGCGAGAACGCGACCTGCTTCTGGCGCAGGCGGTTGTTGGTGGTCGAGCCGCATTCGAGGTCGATTTCGCCGGACTGCGCACCTTCTCGAGCCGGTTCGCCGAGGTGACCGGCACGAAGCGATCTTCAGCCCGATGCCGTCGAGCTCGGTGGTCACCTCCGCGACGATCTCGCGGCAGAGATCGATCGAGTAGCCGATCGGGTGGCCGCCGCGGTTGAGATAGGAGAAGGGGAGCGAGCTTGCGCGATAGCCGAGCGTGATTGCGCCGGCTGTCCTTGACCTTCTTCAGGGTGCCGGTGAGCGCGCCCTCCCTGCCGGCCGAGCGCAGGCCACGGTGGCGGCAAGGACAAACGCAAGCACGACTGCGGCGAGGCTGACCAGACTCGAGGCCTGCATGCACTCTGGCGGCCTCATGCCGGCTCGGCTCGGTCTGCCTCGGCGACGTCGGCTGCGGTCGACGTCCTCGCCCTCCCACTTGGCGACCGCGGCGGTCGCCAGCGAGTTGCCGAGCACGTTGGTGGCCGAGCGCCCCATGTCGAGGAACTGGTCGATGCCGATGATCAGCAGCAGGCCCGGCTTCGGGGATGTTGAAGGTGGCGAGCGTGGCCGCGATGACCACGAGCGAGGCGCGCGGCACGCCGGCCATGCCCTTGCTGGTCAGCATCAGCAGCAGCAGCATGGTGATCTGCTGCGCCGAGTCGAGAGCTCGATGTTGTAGGCCTGCGCGATGAACATGACCGCGAAGGTGCAGTACATCATCGAGCCGTCGAGGTTGAACGAGTAGCCCAGCGGCAGCACGAAGCTGATGATCTTCTGGCTGATGCGGAATTTCGGCAGCTGCTCCATGGTGTTCGGATAGGCGGCCTCGCTGCTGGCGGTGCTGAAGGCGAGCAGGAACGGCTCGCGGATCGAGCTGACGCAGCCCGAACGACGGCCGCGCCGAAGATGCAGGAAGCCGACCGAGGTCAGCATGCCCCACAGCACGGCGAGGCCGAAGTAGAACTCGAGCATGAATTTGCCGTAGGTGACGAGGATGCCGAGGCCCTGGGTCGTGACGATGCGCGGCCATGGACGGCGAAGACCGCGATCGGCGCGAGCGCCATGATGTAGCCGGTCATCTTCAGGATGACGTGCGACGAGCTCCTCGATCCCTGCACGACGACGCGTTCGCCTTGTCGCCGAGCGCCGCGGCAGGCGACGCCGAAGAACAGCGAGAACACGACGATCTGCAGGATCTCGTTGGTGGCCATCGCCTCGACGACGCGAGCGGGGCACGAGATGGGCCATGAACTCCTTGAGCGACGAGCGAGCGAGGCCTTGAGGTTGGTGGCGGCGCCGGCGTCGGGCAGCGGCAGGTTGAGGTTGTCGCCCGGCCGCAGGATGTTGACCAGCATCAGGCCGATGCAGCAGCGACACCAGCGAGGCGCCGACGAACCAGAGCATCGCCTTGGCGCCGATGCGGCCGACCGCCTTGGTGTCGCCCATATGGGCGACGCCGACCACCAGGGTCGAGAAGACCAGCGGCGCGATGATCATCTTGATCAGCCGCAGGAAGATGTCGGTGAAGAGCGAGATGTAGTCGGAGATCGACTTCGCGGTCTTGGGGTCGGGCCAGAGCTCGTGGCATGCCCATCCGACCAGAATGCCCAGCACCATGCTGATGAGAATGATCGTCGTCAGCTTTGAGCGCATGAGCCGGCCCCCCCGTTCCCTTGGCAGGGGATCATGCGCCGACCACGAATTATGACAAGGTCTGTTTCAAGCGGATTTGGGTGGGCGGGGAGTTTGGCCGCCTGTCATCCAGGATCTTGTCCGAAAACCGCTCACGCTTTCTGGGATCATGCGCTAGACCACACCGCCTATAATTTCGGCGAGGCCGATGCCTGACATGAGCGCCCAGCCAGCCGTCACCTTCCTGACGCGACAGGACGAGCCGGTCCGCGCGCTGCCGGCGGTGCGGCTCGTTGCCGTCGCGAGCGCGGCGGCGCGCCAGGCGGCGCTCAGGGGGCTCGCGGCGCAGGCTCTCGGCCAGCCGCCCGAGGCGGTGAGCATCGCGCATGCCCCGCAGCGGGGCGCCGAGATCGTGGCGCCGGCGCACAGTGGCCTCTTCCTGTCCAGTGCCAGCCGCGCCGGTGCTGCGGCGCTGGCAGTGGCGCGCTGCCCGATCGGCGTTGACGTCGAGGTCGTCACGCCTGAGATCGAGATCGCCTGGAACGCCATCCATAACCACGAGCGCGAGAGCCTCGCGGCCATGCCCGAGGAGGAGCGGGGCCGTGCCTTCCTGACGCTGTGGACCGTGAAGGAGGCCTACTACAAGGCGCTGCAGTCGGGCTTCGAGCGCGACCCGACGCGGTTCGCGGTGCGCCTCGGCGACGGCACCGCGCAGGTCAGCGATCCGAGCTTTGCGGGCGACACCCACATCACCGTCAGGGCCGTCCGCATGAGCGGTGTCGATCTCGTGGTCAGCGTTGCTCTTGTTCCTGGTGGATTTCCTCCACCAGCGGTTCGCCACGGGATCGCTTGAGCCAGTAGCCGATCGCCAGAACCAGCACCACGCCGGCCGTTGCCGCCCCATACTTGATCGGCGCTATGGGCAGGAACCCGAAGGCGTTTTCTTGGGCCGGCACAGCCTTGAGCCAGGTCGGAACGTTGGCCTGCATCCACTGCAGCAGGACGAGGTCGGTGACGATCATCTCGGCCGCCACCCAGCCGAGCAGGCCGGCCCCTGCCCAGACGAGAACCGGGAAACGATCGAGCAGTGTCATGATCAGGCCGGCGCCGGCGACGATGAGGGGGATCGACACCGCGAGGCCGAAGATCAGCATCGCCTGGTTGTTCTGGGCGATGCCGGCGATGGCGAGGACGTTGTCGAGGCTCATCACCGCGTCGGCGACGGTCACCGTCCACACGGCGCGCGTCAGGCGGTCGCTCGCCTTGATGCGGTCCTCGTGCGCCCCGCCCTCGTCCTCGCTGATCAGCTTCACGGCGATCCACAGGAGCAGCGCGCCGCCGACCAGTTTCAGGAATGGTGTGGCCAGCAATTGCACGACGATGAGCGTGAAGAAGACCCGCAGCAACACGGCCGCGCCGGCGCCGAGGATCATGCCCCAACGGCGCTGCTTCGGCGGCAGGCCGCGGCAGGCGAGCGCGATGACGACGGCGTTGTCACCGGACAGGATGACGTTGATCCAGATGATCTGCGCAGCCGCCAGCGCGTGTGGCCATAGGTCGGAAATCAAGGCCGGCGAGCCCCCGTTGAATGCCTGGTGGAGACAACAACGCCGCGAGGCATCAGATCGCCTCAGCCAGAGCGCGGCCGCAATCGGCGGTCCGGGCAGCGCCGCCGAGATCGCGGGTGCGCGCCTTCGGCTCGGCGAGAATCCTGGCAACGGCGTCCTCGATGGCACGCGCCGCCTCGCCCTCGCCGAGATGATCGAGCATCATGGCACCGGACCAGATTTGGCCGACCGGATTGGCGATGCCCTGGCCGGCGATGTCGGGGGCGGAGCCGTGCACCGGCTCGAACAGGGACGGGAAGCTGCGCTCGGGATTGATGTTGGCCGAAGGCGCGATGCCGATCGTGCCGGTACAGGCCGGGCCGAGGTCCGACAGGATGTCGCCGAAAAGATTGGAGCCGACCACGACATCGAAGCGGTCCGGATGCAGCACGAAGAGCGCCGTCAGGATGTCGATGTGGAACTTGTCCCAGCGCACGTCCGGATAGGACTTGGCCATCACTTCGACGCGCTCGTCCCAATACGGCATGGTGATGGAAATGCCGTTCGACTTGGTGGCCGAGGTAAGATGCCGCTTCGGCCGCTTCATGGCGAGCTCGAAGGCGAACTTCAAGACGCGGTCGACGCCGACGCGGGTCATCACCGTCTCCTGCACGACGAATTCGCGCTCGGTGCCGGCGAACATGCGCCCGCCGATGGACGAATACTCGCCCTCGGTGTTCTCGCGGACCACGAAGAAGTCGATGTCGCCGGCCTTGCGGCCGGCCAGCGGGCAGGGGACACCCGGCATCAGCTTCACGGGCCTGAGATTGATGTATTGATCGAAGCTGCGGCGGAACTGCAATAGCGAGCCCCACAGGGAGACGTGATCCGGCACGCTGGCGGGCCAGCCGACGGCGCCGAAGAAGATGGCGTCGTGGCCGCCGATTTGCTCGCGCCAGTCCTCCGGCATCATGACGCCGTGGCGGGCGTAGTAGTCGCACGACGCGAAATCGAAGCTGTCGCAATCGAGCCCGAAGCCGAATTCGCTTGGCCGCCTTCTCGAGGGCGCGTAGTCCTTCAGGCACCACTTCCTTGCCGATCCCGTCTCCCGGGATGACGGCGATGCGGTAGCGGCGATTGCTCATGAGGGGTCCTCGCGACATGCTGGCTCGGGGGCGTCAATGACGCAGAGAGCATAGAGCCGGCCCGCACGCAAATGTGTTGGCCTGGCGCGGGATCATGTCGAAAAGTCTGGCAGGTTGCGGACGTGGCCGATCCAGGCGATCAACCGTCATGCGCCTCAGCATCGTCATCCCGGTCCTCGATGAGGCCGAGCAGCTCGAGGAGCGCCTGGCGCGGCTTGCCCCGCTGCGCCGGCGCGGCATCGAGATCATCGTGGTGGACGGCGGAAGCCGCGACGGCTCCCGCGCCAGGGCCGAGGCGAGCGCCGATCTCGTGCTCGTGGCGCCGCGCGGGCGGGGATCGCAGATGAATGCCGGGGCAGCCCGGGCCGCGGGCGACACGCTCCTGTTCCTGCATGCCGACACCGTCCTGCCGGCCGATGCGGACGCGCTGATCGGCACGGCGCTTGCGGGCGGATCCGCCTGGGGACGTTTCGACGTGAGGATTGCCGGGCGCCATCCGCTCTTGCCAATGGTGGCCGCCATGATGAACCGGCGCTCGCGGCTCACCGGCATCGCCACAGGCGACCAGGCGATCTTCGTGACGCGCGACGCCTTTGCGCGCGTTGGCGGCTATCCCGACATCCCGCTTATGGAAGACATCGCGCTCACCCGGGCGCTGAAGCGGCTCGGCCGCCCGGCCTGTATCGCACGGCCGGTGGCGACATCGGGACGGCGCTGGGAGACGCACGGCGTCTTCAGAACCATCCTGTTGATGTGGCGGCTGCGCGCGGCCTATTTCCTCGGCGCCGAGCCGGCGGCGCTGGCGCGCCGCTATGGCTATCGGCCGCGCCAGGGCGACGGCCGGTGATGAGGCGCGTCAAAGCGGACAGGGTGGGCATTGCCATCATGGCGCGTGCGCCGGTCGCGGGCGCCGCCAAGACGCGGCTCATCCCGCGCCTCGGCGCGGAGGGCGCGGCGGCGCTGCATGCGTGCCTCGTCCGTCACGCGCTGGCGACCGCGGTCGCGGCCAAGCTCGGCCCAGTGACGCTCCACTGCACGCCCGATCGTCGCCATCCGTTCTTCGCGGCCTGCGCGACCGAGTTCGACGTGGGTCTGCGCACGCAGCCGCCCGGCGGTCTCGGCGAGCGCATGCTGGCGGCCTTCTGGCACCGCTCGCCGCAGCTGTTGATCGGCACCGACTGCCCGGCGCTGCGGCCGGAGCATCTTCGCGGAGCCGCGGAGGTGCTGGAGCGCGAGGACGCCGTGTTGCTGCCGGCCGAGGACGGCGGCTATGTGCTGATCGGCCTGTGTCGCCCGGCGTATGAGCTGTTCACCGGCATGACGTGGGGGGTCGATACGGTGATGGCCGAGACACGCACGCGTCTTTCAGCCCTCGGCCTCAGCTGGTCGGAGCCGGCGACATTGTGGGACATCGACCGCCCCGACGACTACGACCGCCTCGTGCGAGAGGGTCTTGACGAGGCACTGTCGGGGGCCGTCAGGGAATTCTCATAAACCGTGAGCTCGTCGGTGACGCCGCGCAGAGCGCGACGCTGCGGCACCGCCTCGAGCCCCGCCTCGCCGAGGAGGCGCGCCGCTTCAGGATGCGCGACGACCGGCTCCGTGGCCAGGATGGCGCGTGAGATGGCGAGACCCTGGACGCGGGAGGCGATGTTCACCGTCTGGCCGAAATAGTCGAGCCGGTCGTTCAAGGTCACCGCGAGGCACGGCCCCTCGTGCACGCCCATCTTGAGCAACAGATCCTCGTTCCTGAGCGCGCCGTTGAGCTCGCGCATGGCCTCGCGCACTTTGAGCGCCGCGGCCAGCCCCCGATCGGGGCTCGGGAAGGTGGCCATGACCGCGTCGCCGATGGTCTTGACGACGGCGCCGGCCTCGGCCGCCACCGTATCGTTCATCACCTGAAACACCGACTTCACCAGATCGTAGGCGACGAGATCGCCAACCCGGTCGTAGAGCTCGGTCGAGCCTTTGAGATCGGTGAACAGGAACGTCATGCTGGTGATCTTCAGCCGCTGGTCGACGTTGAGCGTGTCGGTACGGTAGATGTCGCGGAAAGTCTGGTTGGTCAGGAGACGCTTGGCGGTGAGGAAGCGCTTGCGGCGGCCGAGCGCTTCGTGAAGGTCGTGGCCGGCGATTAGGACACCAGGCAGCACGCGCACATCGGCGCGGTTCTCCAATGTCAGCCGCAGTGGCCCCGGCCGCATTTCCCGCGTGCCGGTCGGCGCCTGCAGCTTGTTGAAGACAATGTTGAGCTCCTGGCGTTCCCGCGTCGGCTCGCCCTTCACGTCGAGGAAGTGGGAGGCGTGGGTCACCGGGTCGAACACGATGACGAACTCCGCCGGCAGCTGCAGCGACACGATGGCCTTCTCGCCGGGCGGCAGCTCGATGGCCTCGAGCACGATCTTGCGCTGAAACTCCGTGAAGGCCTCGCCGGTCGGCAGGTCGATCCCGGAACACCAGAACATCTGTCGCTGATAGTCCCAGAACGGCAGCGAGTGGGGGTCGTGGGCACCGATGCGGCGCACGCGCGGGCTGACCGTGAAGCTCACCTCGACCATCTCGTCC
The DNA here is from genome assembly GCA_963812775.1 of uncultured Alphaproteobacteria bacterium. Taxonomy (GTDB): domain Bacteria; phylum Pseudomonadota; class Alphaproteobacteria; order Rhizobiales; family Beijerinckiaceae; genus CAWEWH01. The sequence continues at coordinate 386,573 of CAWEWH010000003.1, read as the reverse complement.
AGCGTCGGCTCGTAACCGGCGGCGCAGAGCGCGCAATTATATTCGGTGCGATCGAGCGTCTTCAGTGTGGCGTTCGAGTCGAGGATGCCGCCGCAGCCGGGGCAGAGCACGTTCCAGGAGAGATCGAAGAGCCCGAGCCGCGTCGCGTGCAGGAAGGCCGAGATGGCGCGTTCCTCGTTGAGGTTGTGACGCGCCGCGAAGTCGAGGACGTTGATGCGGTTGAGGTCGGCGTCCGCGGCATCGCGCAGGTGGGCCGAAATGGCAGCCGCCGCGTCCGAGCCGGCGGACTCGTTGAGCACAGAGAGACGGGCATCGACTTCACTCACGGGGGGAGCCTACGGCAAATCGGTGGGTGGGGCCATGGGCGCGGGGTTTAGCGCGCCTTGCGCCTGACGTCCACGCGGCGATTCTGTCCGTTTGGAGGCGCGAAGCTGAGACGCTGCCTTGAAAACCTGTCGCTCGCATGAACGAAGGGCTCAAACGTCGTTCAGGCAGCAAATGACATTGGTGCGCTCCCCCACAAGAAACGGACCAATGGGTTCTCTCAGCCGAAGGCCGCGCGTCCTCGTCATCGAAGACGAGCCGCTTGTCTCCATGCTGCTCGAAGCCATGCTCGACGAGCTCGGTTTCGACATCGTGGGAATTGCCGCGAGCCTCGCGGACGCCATGGCGTCGGCTCGGGAGGCCGCCTTCGATTGCGCCATCCTCGACGTGAATCTCAGGGGTCAGCGCACCAATGCGGTTGCCTCCATGCTTCGCGAACGCGGCATCCCGTTCGTGCTGGCGACGGGCTACGACAATTGCGACCTCGGTGGCGCATTCTCTGGGGCGCCGATATTGGCTAAGCCCTTCGATCGCGACGCATTGCACGCAGCGATCCTCGAGGTGCTGTCGATCGCCGAGGACCAAGGCGGAAACTGTTAACCGCCCGTTCGGGGAGCAACCCGCTTTCTGTCCCGACGGTTCCAGCTCGCTGAGCCGCTCTGAAACCAAGCAGCGTTGTCATGTGTTGGTCACCCAGACCCATTGCGCATGCGCGCGGTCTCGCAAGGTGGTGTAACGTCATGGGGACACGGGCGACGCTGGCATTGGTGTTCGTCGTCATGCTTGCAATCACCGTCGTGGCGATCGTCGTGCTGACCAGCCAGCAGGGAGGCGGCTACGGTCTCGTCGGCGGCCGCTGATCTGGAACGCCCTCTCCCGGGGCTCTCGATCCCACCCGGCCGGTAACCCGAGGGTCGCCGCGCCGAGAATTTGACCGACCGGTCGCCCCTGCTATGGTCGAGCGCGGCTCGGGGAATTCTCACTATGAAACAGCTTATGGGATTGGCGCTCGGCTTCACCCTTGCCGCCACCGCGTCGGCGTTTGCCCAGAAGGTCGACGTTCTCGACCATCACGTGCGAAGCCTTTTTCAAGGACGAGAAGACGGTGCCGCTCGTGATGATGTGGCTCGACGGCTATTATTCAGGCGACGACGCCGACCCGGTCGTCGATTTCGATGCCATGAAGCAGAAGATGGAGAAGCTTGCCGCTTTTTGCGCCAAGAACCCGACCATCGGCCTGATCACCGCGGCAGAGCCGATCTTCTCGCAATAGACGCGGGCGGACCCACTGCAGGCCGCGAACCGATGACCCGCCGAACAACCGTGACCCGCCTGTTCGGCGGACTGCCTCAGGCACGAGGCGATTTTCATCGAAGGCGGATCGCGCTCGATGTTGTGATTTTGCTCTCGTTCGAAAACCGCTCACATCTTTTCGGGATCATGCGCCACACCAGGAGGGGAAGGTGCTCAGCAAACTGAAGACCGGTGCCTTAACTCTAAGCCTTGGCGCGTGCCTCGTTTCGAGCGCCACCGCCCAGCAATCGGGCCGCACGGAGCTGAAGAGAGCGGATCTGACCGGCACCAACATGGAGGTCATCGTCAGCGTCAACGAGTGGGCGCCGGGCGTGGTTGGCGCGCTTCATATCCACCATGGCGAAGAGGTGTTCTACGTCCTGGAAGGCGGCACCATCGAGTTTCCCGATGGGCGGCAGCTTCAGGTGCCGGCCGGCCTCACCGACATCAACGTCCGCGACGTGCCGCACGGGGCGCTGAAGGTGGTCGGCGACAAGACGATGAAGCTGCTGACCGTGCACATCATCGACAAGGGCAAGCCGATGTTCGACGCGCCGAAATAGCGCGGCCACGCGGCCTGAAAACTCCAACTCGATTGCGGACGATGGTTTGGTACAGCTGGCCCGGCTCGAACGGGCGACCTCTTGATCCACAATCAAGCGCTCTAACCAACTGAGCTACAGCTGCACGCGCGCGGAACCTAGCGCAAAGAATTGGCAACGCAAGAAGACGCGGCGACGCGTATCCCTGCGCTTCATTTTTTCTTGGCGGTGCCGGTCATGTTCTCGGCGGCTTTCTCGGCCGCCTGGCGCACGCCGGAACCCAGGTCCTTCATCTGCTCCTGGATCGCCGCGAACTGCGCCTTCACGAACTCCGTCTGGATCTGCATCGCCTCCTGCACGTCCTTGGCGCGCACCAGGCGTTGCGCGTGATCGAAGGCCGCCTTCATGTTCTGATCGGCATAGCTCAACGCCTTGCGGCTCATGTCGCCGGTATTGAAACGGACCGCTTGGCCCTCGACGGAATCGATGGCCTTGTGGGCGGCGCCCAGAAATCCGTCGAAGGCCTTGCGGGCCTGCTCGACGCTCTTCTCGGCAAAATCCCGCATCTCTTCCGGCACCTGGAAATTCGGCATTCTCGGATCCATGGGTCGCTCCCTCCGCATCATCCCTGGCACACTATTGTGCACTGCAACATGGACCGATGGCGGCTCGGTCCAAGGCCCGCCTCACTGGCCATGACCATAACCGAAAAGCGCGGGCTTTTCGCGATCTTGGAATTTTCGACGCCAGCTGTCGGAACAGTCCCCCAAGGCTCAGTGCGCCCGCGTTAACGTCGAGTTGAGCCGAACCGTGGACGGCAATCGTTTCGGCGGTGACCGCCGATCCCGCGACATGTAATCATGTATTTAAGCCTTCATTAGCCCTATTGCATCCGCATGGGACCCGCCGCGCAAGCCATGACCAGGTCCACCGAGCCCGAAAGAGCCGTCCGCCTCGACGCGCTTCTGGCGAAGCCGGAGCTCGCCGATCTGGTCAAGCCGGAGACGGCGGCGGTGCTGTGGTCGTCGGACGGCGCGGCGCTGTGGGCGAGTGCCACGGGAGCGGCGCTCGCGGCGGCGCTTTCGCCCGCCGCGCGGACGCAGGCCGCTCGACTGGCGGGTGGGCTTGCGCCGCTCGACAGGCATAGGCTCGAGCGGCTCAAATTCGCGGCCGGCTTGCGTAGCGCGCTCGTCACCTGCGCCTGCCGGCGCGTCGCCCTCGCGGCGGGCGGCCACGGCCTTCTGGCCATGGCGGCCGGGCCGCTGCCGGCCTGGCTGCGCGAGGCGCGCGCCCCCATCGTGGCTGACGCCGCCCCGCATGCGCCGCCCGCCGCCGCGGCCCCGGCCGCCGCGGTGCCGGCCGATCCGCTCGCGGCCGTCGCGGCGCTCGCCGCCCGCCGTCCGACAATGCGCTTCGTCTGGGAGACCGATGCGACCGGGCTTGTCGTGCGCGTCTCGCCCGATCTCGCGGCCGTCGTGGGCGAGGCGCCGGCCGACATCGTCGGCCGCGCCTTCGGGGATCTCGAGGCTTTGGTGATCGACCGTCGCGAAGGCGTCGCGGCGGCGCTGGCCGGCCAGAAGACGTGGAGCGGCCTTTGCGTCCTGTGGCGCGTCGGCAGCACGCCGGCGGCGGTGCCGGTCGAGCTCGCAGCGGTGCCGGTCTACGACCGCGACCGGCGCTTTGCCGGGTTCCGCGGCTTTGGGGTCTGCCGCCTGTCGTCCCTGGTGCCGGACGCTTTTCTGGCGCCGCCCGGCCCGGCGCCGAACGACGCGGTGCCGATCGGCACACCCTCGGCCGCGCAGGAGCGGTTTGAACAAAGTTCACCGCAGGATTCTACGGCCTCGGGGGCTGTCGAAGCCGCGGCCGTCGCGCGGGGTGCCGGAGCGCCGGCGGCGGCGGCGGATGCGGGTGCGCCGGGCGCCCCGCCGCAAGACGCAAGGGCCGTGGCGCCGCCCGCGGCGCGGGCGGACAAGGCGGAGGTCGACACGGGCGGCCAAGGGGCGACCCCCGGCGCCGCTCCGGCCGCGCCCCTGACGGCGCTGTCGATGACCGAGCGCAACGCCTTCCGGGAGATCGCCAAGGCGCTCGGCGCGCGCTTTGCCGGCGACGATGGCGAGGCGCCGGGCGCGCCGGCGGCCGAGCCGGTGCGCCTCGTGCCACGGGCGCCGGCCAATGACCGCACGCTTGTGACGCCGTTGCTCGACCGCCTGCCCATCGGCATCCTCGTCAATCGCGGCGAGCGCGCCCTCTACGCCAACCGGGCGTTCCTCGATCTGTCGCGCTTCGACGGACTGCAGAGCCTGCAGGAGCAGGGCCTGTCGCAGGTCTTCGGCTCGCGCGTCGTCGACGGCTGGACGGGGCGCGGCGAGGCGCCGGTGTTCCTGATGACGCCCGGCGGCGACCGGGTGGCCGTCGAGGCGCAGCTCGCCAGCCTCGACTGGGAGGGAGCCCCCGCCACGCTGATGACCTTCCGGCGCTTCGTCGAGCCGGCGGCGGAGCAGCGGGTGAGGGCGCTGGAATTCGACCTTAGGGCGCGCGAGGCGCGGGAGGGCGAGCTCACCTCCATCCTCGACACGGCGACGGACGGCGTCATCGTGCTCGACGATCACGGCCGCATGCTGTCGCTCAACCGCTCCGCCGAGGCGCTGTTCGGATACGACCAGAACGAGGTCGCCGGCGAGACGTTCACGCTGCTCTTGGCGCGCGAGAGCCATGCAGTCGCCTTCGACTATCTCGAAGGCCTGAAGTCGAGCGGCGTGGCGAGCGTGCTCAATGACGGGCGCGAGGTGGTCGGCCGCGTCCGCCAGGGCGGGCGCTCGCCGCTGTTCATGACTATCGGACGGGTGGGCGAGGGGCAGGAGCGCAAGTTCTGCCTGGTGCTGCGCGACATGACGGCGTGGAAGAAAGCCGAGGGCGACTTGCTCGACGCCAAGCGCGCCGCCGAGCGCGCCTCCTCGCAGAAGTCGGATTTCCTGGCCAAGATCAGCCACGAGATCAGGACGCCGCTCAGCGCCATCATCGGCTTTGCCGAGGTGATGCTGGAGGAGCGCTTCGGGCCGATCGGCAACGACCGCTACCGCGAATATCTGCGCGACATCCACGCCTCGGGCGGCCACGTCATCAGCCTCGTCAACGACCTGCTCGATCTCGCCAAGATCGAGGCGGGGCGGCTCGAACTGTCGTTCACCAGCGTCAACCTCAACGAGGTGGTGGCGAGCTGCGTGGCGCTGATGCAGCCGCAGGCGAGCCGCGGCCGCATCGTGCTGCGCAATGCGCTTGCCCCAAAGCTGCCGCCGGTGGTGGCCGACGAGCGCTCCATGCGCCAGATGGTGCTCAACATCCTGTCGAACGCCGTCAAGTTCACCGACGCCGGCGGCCAGGTCATCATCTCCACCATGCTGACGGAGCGGGGCGAGGTGACGCTCAGGGTACGCGACACCGGCATCGGCATGACCGACAAGGAGGTCGAGGCGGCGCTCGAGCCGTTCCGGCAGCTCGCCACGGCGCGGGTGAGCGGCGGCACCGGGCTCGGCCTGCCGCTCACCAAGGCGCTGGTCGAGGCCAATCGCGGCGCGCTCAACATTTCCAGCGTCAAGGACGAGGGCACGCTGGCGGAGATCGTCATGCCGCGCACCCGGGTGCTGGCCGAGTAGGTCTCTCCAAGAGAACAGCTATCGTCGGCCGATGGCGGCGGGCCTTGATCCTGCCCCGAGGGGAGGGATCAAGGCGGTGGGTGCGCTAAAGGCTACTGCGTGGAGACGGGACGTGGCGGGCCTTCGCGCAGGCGGGCGCGGGTGCCGAAATAGAAGCCGACGACGACCAGCGACAGCTCCTTGAGGCCCTCGATCGTGTAGCCGATCAAGGTCGAGATGCAGAAGGTGCCGACGATCAGGAAGGCCAGCACCGACTGCACGTTGAGGTCGAACACGGCATTGTTGAGGGTGAGGTCGATGCCCATCCGCGCCAGGAACCAGTGCAGGATGATCAGCACGATGATGAGCTGCAGGAGCGGGCTCAGGAAACGCCAGACGGTGCTGACGCCTGACGCCACCGTGGCATTGGCGTCGGCCACCGCCAGCAGGGCCTCGGGCCGCGCGCCGAACAGGAACTGGAAGATGGACGGCAGGGTGAGCAGATAGGCCAGTCCCAGAAGCCCCAGCATCAGGAACAGAACCCAGACAATCACCGGAACGCGGAACCGATCATCCATGACGAACCCCTGCACGCTCACACCCGCTTGAGGAGTGCAAGAATTCAGCCGCGCTGACAAGTCGGCACTTGTTGCCGCCGGCGTCCTATGTCTCTGACATTCCACGATTTCCGGAAGAGGCGGCGCCAGACGCGAACATTTTTATCATCATGCTTAACTTGCGGGACAGACGGCTTTGTCCGAGAACCGCGCACACACCAGAGCCGAGAGCCAGCGATGCAATTCCGCCTCAGCGACGAAGAGGAGATGATCCGCGAGACGGCGCGGCGCATCGGCGCCGAGCGCCTCGCCCCGCTCGCCGACCGCCTCGATCGCGGCGAAGGGCGCGCCGAGTTCCTCGCCAACCTGAAAGCTGCTGGCCGAGGCCGGCTGCATGACGCTGAACGTCAAGGCGGCCCACGGCGGCGCCGAAGCCGGCAGCGTCGCCTTCGCGCTCGCCGTCGAGGAGATCGGCTACGCACTGCGCGGCGACCGGTGCCACCGTCTCGGTCACCAACATGGTCGGCCGAGATCATCCAGGCCATGGGGTCGGAGGCGGCGCGCCGCACCGTCCTGCCGCGCCTCGCCGACGGCACCTATGCGGCGGGCGCCTTCTGTCTGACGGAGGTGCGGCGCCGGCTCCGACCCGGCCGGCATGAAGATGCCGGCGCGGCGCGACGGCGACGGCTTCATCCTCGACGGCGAGAAGGTCTTCATCACCAGCGCCGAATATGCCGGCGTCTTCGTGGTGTGGGCGGTGACCGACGCCAAGGCCCCGAAGGGCAAGGGCATCTCCTGCTTTTTCGTCGATGCCAGCACGCCCGGGCATCGTCATCGGCAAGCCCGAGAGCAAGACCGGCCAGGTCGGCTCGTCCACGAACAGCGTCCGCTTCGAGAATTGCCGCGTGCCGGCGAGCGCCATCCTCGGGCGCGAGAACGACGGCTTCCGCATCGCGGTGGGCGAGCTCGCCGGCGGCCGCATCGGCATCGCCGCCTTGGCGCTCGGCATCGCGCGGGCCGCCATGGACGCTCGCCAAGGCCTATGCGCGCGAGCGCCGCCAGTTCGACACACAGCTTGCCGACTTCCAGGGCATCCAGTGGATGATCGCCGATCGCGAGACCGACATGGCGGCGGCGCGCCTGTTGATCCTCGACGCGGCCGCCAAGCGCGACCGCGGCGAGCCCTACGCCAAGGAAGCCTCGATGGCCAAGCTCTTCGCATCGGAGGCGGCCCACCGCGCCACCGACACGGCGGTGCAGCTGCATGGCGGTGCCGGCTACATCAGGGATTTTCCGGTCGAGCGCCTGGCGCGCGACGCGCGCGTCACCCGCATCTACGAGGGCACGTCGGAGATCCAGCGGCTGATCATCGCCCGCGAGACGCTGCGGCAGTAGGGCGGGTCAGGGTGTGAGCTGTCGTGCAAGGAAAACGGTGCCCGCGATGGGGGTCCCATAGTAGGGCTCTATCGGCGCGAATCCGAGTTTCCGGTAGAGCGCTTGTGCCGCGGTCATGGTGGGCAGGGTATCCAAGCGCATTTCGCGATAGCCGATCCGCACCGCTTCCTTGACGACGGCGTCGATCAGCGCCGCGCCAAGACCGAGGCGGCGCCCCGGCAGCGACACGTAAAGCCGCTTCATCTCGCAGCACCCGTCTGGATGGATCGGCCTGAGCCCGACACAGCCCAGCGGTTGACTGTGAATGTCGCGTGCGAGAAGCAGCTCGCCGCCCGGCGGCGCGTACTTGCCCGGCAGCGTCGCCATCTCAACAGAGAAATCTTGGTAGGCGAGATCGACGCCGAGCGAACCGGCATACGCGGCGAACAATTGCGCCGTCGCCTCCAAATCGACGGTCGATCGCACCGGGCTTATCCGGAATGTCTCAGACATGGTGACCGCCAGTCGCGCGCAAGTGCGCCCCGCGCCGTCAGCCGGCGCCGCCCTTCCCCTCGAGGATCGCCCGCCCGACCGTCTCGTAGTGCACGTCGCGGGCCTGCAGCTGCTGGGCGATGGCGTGCATGTCGCGGAAGCGCCGCTCGAACGGATTCTTGCGCAGCACGGCGGTCGAGCCCGACATGTGATAGGCGGCATCGACGACAGCCGCCGACTGGTGGATGGTCCACGTCGAGGCGAGCCGCACCGCGTCGCGGTGCGCCTCCGTGAAGGGGCTGGGCCGCGTCAGGTCGCGCCACAGTTCGGCAACGGTGCCGTAGAGATAGGCGCGGGCGGCGCGCAGCGCCGCCTCGTTGCGGCCGATCGACGCCTGGGTGACGTTGTTGTCGCGCATGGCGGCCAGGCCGAACGAGGCCTTGCCGCGCGCCAGTTCGGTGGCGGCGTCGAGGGTGGCGCGCGCCACGCCGAGCGCCACGGCCCCGAAGCCGAGGGCGTAAACGTACATGGTGGGGATGCGGTAGAGCGGCCCGGTCTCGCGCAGACCTCCCGTGTCGTCGCGCGGTGCGACGAAGCGCTCGGGCACGAAGAGGTTATCGACCGAATAGCTGTCGGTGCCCGTGCCCCTCAGCCCGATCGAGTCCCAGACATCGTACATGGTGGCACTCGCGACGGGAAACAGGATGGTGCGCACGACGGGGGCGCCGCCGGGGCCGCGCCGGCGCGTGCCGTCGGCTTCGACGATCTGCACATGGGCGCCGAGCCAGCTCGCCTGGCGGCAGCCGCTGGCGAAATCCCAGCGGCCGGTGGCGCGATAGCCGCCGGGCACGGCCGTCACCTCGCCGCCGATGGCGCCCCACGACAGGATGCCGGGCGGCGGGGTGAAGATCTCGCGCGCCGCATCAGGGTCGAGATAAGCGGCGATGACGGCGCACACGCCGCACTGGCCGAGGCACCAGGCGGTCGAGGCATCGGCCTTGGCGATCTCCTCGAGAACCTGCATGAAGACGGCCGGCTCGGCTTCAGCGCCGCCGAGCGAGCGCGGCAGCAGCAGGCGGTAGATGCCGTTGTCGATGAGTGCGGCGACCACCGGGGCGGTCAGGCGCCGGTCGCGCTCGATGGCGTCGGCCTCGCGGGCGATGAGCGGCGCCAGCGCCCGGGCGCGTTCGAGGAGGTCGACTTCACTCTGCCAATTCATTCCCCACCTTGGTCATCCCGTGCGCGATGTTGCGACAGTTGGCCGGCCGACGCAACGCGCTACGGCGCACGCGGATGACCAGCGGCAATCGCATGGTGGCAGCGCCGAACAGATAGAGTTTTGTCGAGGCGGTCGCGCGGGAAACCCTCTCCCCTTGCGGGAGAGGGTAGGCGCTACGCGCCCCTCAGCCCTTGTCGTCGTCGAGCTTACCGACGTGGCGCTGCGCATAAAGCTGCGCGCCGAGCTGATCGACGAGGTCGAGCTGCGTCTCCAGGAAATCGATGTGGTGCTCCTCGTCCTTCATCAGCTCCTCGAAGAGGTCGCGCGACACGTAGTCCTTGACCACGTGGCAGTGGGTGGCGGCCTCTTGGTAGAGCAGGCGGGCATCGATCTCGGCCGCCAGATCGGCCTTGAGGATCTCGGTGACCGTCTCGCCGATGCGCAGCGGATCGAGCACCTGCATGTTGGGCAGGCCTTCAAGAAACAGGATGCGGTCGACGAAGCGGTCGGCGTGATGCATTTCCTCGATGGACTCCTCGCGCCATTTCTTGGCGAGGTCGAGATAGCCCCAATGGTGCAGCATCCGGTAGTGCAGCCAGTATTGATTGACGGCCGTCAGCTCGCTGCGCAGGCCGCGGTTCAAATAGTCGATGACCTTGGGATCGCCCTTCATGTGGCCCTGCCGTTGCTGGAACGCAGTTTAGAATAATCCTAATATGCGCTCGTTCCGCCCAAACGCAAGCGCGGGCGGCAGGGTTCCTATTCGGCCTTCCTATTCGGCCGCGATGAGGAAGGGTTGCGGCTCGCGGTCCGCCTCGGCGGCCAAACGCCCGGGGCAGGTGGCGCAGCCGACCTCGGCCTCGAGGATGCGCTGAATGGTGATCAGACAGCGACCGCAATTGGGCTTGCAGCCGAGGCAGCCATAGACGCGACCGGCGGAACGCGGCGCCTCCGCCGGGTGGCTCAGCGCGGCCCTGACCTGGGCTTCCGTCAGGCGATTGCAGGAACAGATGATCACTAGTTTGGAATTCCTAAAAACTAGAGCACGTTCAACGACTTAAGTGCACGGCGCGGGGGCGGCCGTCAAGTGTCTCGAATTCTAGCGAATGTCCCGAGGGCGGCGCCTCAGCGTCGGCGCTGCTCACAAACGCGCTGTCACTCGCCCAGGGCGTTGCCGTCACTGATCGTGCAGTTGTTGCCGCTGATCCGCGAGGCGTGCACCTCGACAACGCCCCCCAACGCCAGGTTCGGCATGGTGAGTTTCGACGCCCCGGCGCTCTTGCCGAGGATGACGCTCACGGAGCAGGTGCGATAGGCGTCATCGAAATCGACGTTGATGTTGCGCGCGCCGCCCACGAACTCGGATGTATAGGTGAGAGTGCGGCCATCGAACCGTGCCACGCGCACGCCGCCGGTCTTCGTCTTGGCGTCCAGGCCAATGGCCTCGGCCTTGCCGGTGCGCCTGGCGCTGCTTGCGGTAACGCGTGCGAAGATCCGCCCGGCCGTTGACACATAGATCGTCAAGGTCAGCGGCACGCGCCGCCAAACCGGCTGGGGCTCGGCCTCGGACGATTGCTGTCGTTCTTCGACCCAGCTCAGCAGGATCGATTTGCCATAGAGCGCCTTTGGCGCCTCCGCCGCGTGGGCGGTCGTGGCAATCACCAAGACGGCCGCCACGGCGGCACTGCGGTTCATCAACGAGCCCATCGCACGTTCAATTGCCGAAAGAGGAATTGGCGGGCCAATTCTGCAGCACCGCCTTGTTGACGCAATAGTCGAGATCGCCGGTCTTCAGGCAGCGGATGATGCCGGCCATGCCCTTGGTGCGCATGTCGCGCACGGCATCGGGACTGTAGAAGGCGGCATGCGGGCTCAAAGTCAGGCGTCCGAAGAGCCACGGCTCGCGGCGCATGAAGGCGGCGATGAGCGGATGGTTCGCGTCGGCCGGCTCCGTGGGCAGCACGTCGAGACCGGCGCCGCCGATGCGGCCTTCCTTCAGGGCGTCATGAAGTGCGTCGAGGTCGACGATGAGGCCGCGCGCCGTGTTGATAAGCACGAGATCCTTGCGGGCATGCGCGAAGGCCTCGCGGCCGATGAGGCCGGCGGTGGCAGCCGAGCCCGGCGCGTGGATGCTGACGACGCCGGCGATCGACATGAGCTCGTTGAGCGTCTCGCAGCGCCGCGCCCCCATGCTGATTTCGAAGCCGCGCGGCAGATAGGGATCGTAGAACGCGATCTGCATGCCGAAGCCGCGGGCCCGCAGGGCGGCCGCCGTGCCCATGCGGCCGAGGCCGACGACGCCGAAAATCTCGTTGCGCAGGCGGCGCATCAGCGGCGGGACGAGCGGCTTCCAGCCGCCGACCGGATCGTCGCGCACCGCCTCGTGGTAGACGACGGTGCCGCGCGTCAGCGCCAGCATCAGCGCGATGGCGTGATCGGAGACCTCGGAGGTTCCATAGTCCGGAATGTTGAGCACCGCGACACCGCGGCTGCCCCATAGCGCCGTGTCGACATTGTCGAAGCCGACGCCGTAGCGCATCAACGCCTTGAGCTTGGGATACTCGTCCGGGGTGCCGTCGACCAGCACGTTGGCCGGATAGTGGATGATGCCGTGGGCCTGGCGGCGGATTTCTGGCGGCAGCGGCACCGGATCGGCGACGGTGGTGCGGTGGATGTGGAGGTCGATGCCGGCCGCGGCCGCCGCCTCCCTCTCGATGTCGTCGGCCGGGTTGCGGTAATGCGACAGGACGAGCAGCACGTTTACGTTCCCCCCAATTGCGACCGGCGGTTATACTACAAACAAAATTCAATCCCTCCAGCGGCCGGCAATTCAAGCCAGCCCTGCATTTCCACCGAGCGTGCTTCGAGGCTCGCGTGCAACGCACGCGAGCACCTCAGGATGAGGAGATTGTGCGTGGCACCACCACCCTCCTCATGCTGAGGTGCGAGCCCGGCTGCGGCCGGGCGAGCCTCGAAGCACGCTCGGTGCTGGTCCGGCGTGCGCGATCTAGCACATGGATCTCCGGAGACGTCTGCACCCATCGAACTCTGCTAAGAAACAGTCGACAGGAGGCGCCACAATGGCCGTCCACAAAGTCATCATCACCTGCGCGGTCACCGGCGCCATCCACACGCCGACCATGTCGCCGCACCTGCCCATCACCGCCGAGGAGATCACCGATGCGGCGGTCGGCGCCGTCGAGGCCGGCGCGGCCATCGTGCATCTCCATGCCCGCGACGAGAAGACGGGAAAACCCGACCAGTCGCCGGAGGCCTTCGGGCGCTTCCTGCCGCGCATCAAGCAGCGCTGCAACGCCGTCGTGAACATCACCACCGGTGGGGCGCCCGGCATGACTGTGGCCGAGCGCGTCAAGCCGGCCGAAGCCTTCAAGCCGGAAGTGGCCTCGCTGAACATGGGCTCGATGAATTTCGGGCTGTTCCCGATGCTCGGCCGCTACAAGGACTTCAAGTTCGATTGGGAGCGGCCGGCGCTCGAAGGGTCGCGCGACCTCGTCTTCCGCAACACTTTCAAGGACGTTGAATTCATCCTCTCGACCTTGAGCGATTCCGGCACCCGCTTCGAGTTCGAGTGCTACGACACCGCCCACCTCTACAACCTGGCGCATTTCCTCGAGCGCAAGCTCGTCAAGCCCCCGCTTTTCGTGCAGACCGTGTTCGGCATCCTCGGCGGCATCGGGCCGCATCCCGACGATGTGATGCACATGAAGCGCACCGCCGACCGGCTGTTCGGCGCTGACTACCGCTGGTCGGTCCTGGGTGCCGGACGCAACCAATTGCCGATCGCCGCAATGGCAGCCGCCATGGGGGGCAACGTGCGCGTCGGGTTGGAGGATTCGCTCTGGGCCGGGCCCGGCAAGCTCGCCGAATCGAATGCCGCGCAAGTCCGCTCCGCGAGACAGATCATCGAGGGGCTGGGCCACGCCGTGGCCACCCCCGACGAAGCCCGCGAAATCCTCGCCCTGAAGGGCGGCAACAACGTCGCTTTTTAGCCGCGGGAGGCCCCTAAAGCAGCCCCGGAAGCGGCTCGTTACCCCTGGTAATCGGGGAAACAAACCTTTATTTTTAAAGGCGGATCAGCCAAGGATGGCGCGGAAACGCCGCGAGCGCCCAACGAGGCGAAATGATGTTTGGTCATGAGGGCTCCGGCGGGGGCCAAGAACCCGCCGAGCAGCCAAGCTCTGGCGCGGCCATGCCGCCGACCGACATCCGCAATCCGGACTACTTCCACAAGGTCGTCGACTGCCAATGGGCCTGCCCGGCGCACACGCCGGTGCCGGAATACATCCGGCTGATCGCCGCCGGGCGCTACGCCGACGCCTATCATGGTCAACTGGACGTCGAACGTCTTCCCGGGCATCCTCGGCCGCACCTGCGACCGCCCGTGCGAGCCGGCCTGCCGGCGCGGCCGCGTCGAGGACGAGCCGGTGGCGATCTGCCGCCTGAAGCGCGTCGCCGCCGACAACAAGGACGACATCGACGCGTCTGCTGCCCGCGCGCCCCGGCGACGACGAACGGCAAGCGCGTCGCGCTCATCGGCGCCGGGCCCGCCTCGCTCACCGTGGCGCGCGACCTCGCGCCGCTCGGCTACGACATCGTGCTCATCGACAGCGAGGCGCGCGGCGGCGGCATGATCCGCAGCCAGATCCCGCGCTTCCGCCTGCCGGAGAAGCGTCATCGACGAGGAGGTCGGCTACATCGTCGACATCGGCGGCATCGAGACGCGCTACGGCCAGCGCATCGACAGCCTCAAGGCGCTGCTCGCCGAGGGCTACGACGCGATCTTCGTCGGCACCGGCGCGCCGCGCGGCCGCGACCTCGACGTGCCGGGCCGCAAGGAGGCCGCGGCGCCAACATCCATATCGGCATCGACTGGCTGTCCAGCGTCTCCTTCGGCCACATCGAGCAGGATCGGCCGGCGCGTCATCGTGCTCGGCGGCGGCAACACCGCGATGGATTGCTGCCGCACCTCGCGCCGCCTCGGCGGCGAGGACGTGAAGGTCGTCGTCCGCTCCGGCTTCGAGGAGATGAAGGCGTCGCCCTGGGAGAAGGAGGACGCGATGCACGAAGGCATCCCGATCCTCAACTACCTCGTGCCCAAGGCATTCACGCACAAGGGCGGCCGGCTGACCGGCGTCGCTCTTCGAGAAGGTCGCGGCGCGATACGACGACAAGGGCCGCCGCCAGCTCGTGCCGACCGGCGAGCCGGACGTGCACTATCGCATGCGACGACGTGCTGATCGCGATCGGCCAGGAGAACGCCTTCCCCTGGATCGAGCGCGACATCGGCCTCGAGTTCGACCAGCTGGGGCATGCCCGAAGGTCGACCCGCGCACCATGCAGTCGACGCCTGCCCAACGTCTTCTTCGGCGGCGACGCGGCCTTCGGGCCGAAGAACATCATCTGGGCCGTCGCGCACGGCCACGAGGCGGCGATCTCGATCGACCGCTTCTGCCGCGGCGAGAGCGTCGCGCGCGCGGCCGCCGCCGCATGGTGAACCTCATCAGCCAGAAGATGGGCATCCACGAGTGGAGCTACGACAACGACATCTCGCTCGACCAGCGCACGAAGGTGCCGCTGCGCGACCAGGCGATCGCGCTCAAGGACGTCAAGGCGGAGGTCGAGCTCGGCTTCGACCTCGCGCTCGGCTATGCCGAGACGCAGCGCTGCCTGAACTGCGACGTGCAGACGGTGTTCGCCGACGACCTGTGCATCGAGTGCGACGCCTGCGTCGACATCTGCCCGATGGACTGCATCACCTTCACGGCGAACGGCCCGAGGAGGAGCTGCGCGGCCGCCTCACGGCGCCGGCGCTCAACCTCACGCAGGACCTCTACGTCTCGGACGCGCTGAAGACCGGCCGGGTCATGGTCAAGGACGAGGACGTCTGCCTGCATTGCGGCCTCTGCGCCGAGCGCTGCCCGACCGGCGCCTGGGACATGCAGAAGTTCCTGCTCGATCACGACGCAAGCCTGACGGAGACGCCATGCATGCCGGTCGCGCGTAGAAGCGCACGAACGACTTCGTCGTCAAGTTCGCCAACGTCAACGGCTCGGGCTCGGCGAGCGCCAACCGGCTGTTCGCCCGCTCGATCCTGCGCATGGGCGTGCCGGTCGCGCTCGCGCAACATCTTCCCGTCCAACATCCAGGGCCTGCCGACCTGGTACGAGGTGCGCGTCACCGAGGCCGGGCATCTCGGCCGGCGCGGCGGCGTCGACCTGATGGTCGCGATGAACCCGCAGACCTGGGACACGGACGTCGCCGAGATCGAGCCCGGCGGCTACCTGTTCTACGATTCGACCCGGCCGATGCCGCCGTCGAAGTTCCGCAGCGACATCAACGTCGTCGGCATGCCGCTGACGCAGATCTGCAACGAGCGCTACAGCGACCCGCGCCAGCGCCAGCTGTTCAAGAACATCATCTATGTCGGCGCGCTCGCGGAGCTCCTCGGCATCGAGCTCGAGGAGGTCGAGAAGCTGATCGGCGAGCAGTTCAAGGGCAAGGAGCAAGCTGATCCCGCCGAACTATCGAAGCGCTGCACATGGGCCGCGACCACGCCGCGCCAGCATCTCGGCGGCGCGATCGGCCTCAAGGTGCAGCGCGCCGACGCGGTCGGCGACCGCATCTTCATCGACGGCAACGACGCCGCCGGCCTCGGCGCGGTCTATGGCGGCGCGACGGTCGCGGCCTGGTATCCGATCACGCCCGTCGACCTCGCTGGCCGAGGCCTTCGCGCAAGCATTGCCGCGCGCTTCCGCGTCGATCCCGAGACCGGCAAGAACCGCTACGCCATCGTCCAGGCCGAGGACGAGCTCGCCTCGATCGGCATGGTGATCGGCGCCGCCTGGAACGGCGCGCGCGCCTTCACCGCGACCTCCGGCCCCGGCATCTCGCTGATGCAGGAGTTCATCGGCCTCGCCTATTTCGCCGAGATCCCGGCGGTGATCTTCGACGTGCAGCGCGGCGGGCCGTCGACCGGCATGCCGACGCGCACGCAGCAGTCCGACATCCTCGCTCTCGGCCTACGCCTCGCACGGCGACACCAAGCACGTGCTCCTGTTCCCCGAGGACCCGCACGAGTGCTTCGAGTTCGCGCGCCGAGGCCTTCGACCTCGCCGACCGGCTGCAGACGCCGGTCTTCGTCATGCTCGACCTCGACATCGGCATGAACGAGTGGCTGTGCGAGCCGCTCGCCTGGGACGACAGCCGCCGCTTCGACCGCGGCAAGGTGCTGACCGCCGAGGAAGCTCGAGGCCGGCCGCGATTTCGGCCGCTACCTCGACGTCGACGGCGACGGCATCCCCTACCGCACCTATCCGGGCACGCATCCCGACCAAGGGCGCCTTCTTCACCCGCGGCACCTCGCGCGACCGCTACGCCCGCTACACCGAGGAGGGCGCCGGCCTATGTCGACAACATGCAGCGGCTGCTGCGCAAGTTCGAGACCGCGAAGGCGCTCGTGCCGCAGCCCGTCGCGCAGCGACGCGGCGCGGCCGAGCCCGCTTCGGCGTGATCTATTTCGGCTCGACCGCGCCGCCATGCACGAGGCGCTCGAGGCGCTCGCCGACGAAGGGCATCGATCTCGACATGATGCGCGTCCGCGCCTTCCCGTTCGCCGACGCGGTCGTCGACTTCATCCTCGCGCACGACCAGGTCTTCGTGGTCGAGCAGAACCGCGACGCGCAGCTGCGCACGCTGCTCGTCAACGAGTGCGCGCTCGATCCGGCGCGGCTCATCCCGGTCCTGCACTACGACGGCACGCCGATCACCGCGCGCTTCATCATCGACGCGATCGCCGACGGCGCTTTGCGCTGCTACGCGGCGGCAAGCGCCAGGAGGCCGCCGAATGACCTATCTCACCAAGCCCAAGCTGCATCACCCGAAGCTGCCGACGAACGCGCTCGGCTTCACGCGCCGCGACTACGAGGGCTCGGTCTCGACGCTGTGCGCCGGCTGCGGCCACGACTCGATCTCAGCGCCGCCATCATCCAGGCCTGCTTCGAGCTCGACCTGCCGCCGCACCGCGTGGCCAAGCTGTCCGGCATCGGCTGCTCGTCGAAGACGCCGACCTACTTCCTCGGCGCCAGCCACGGCTTCAACAGCGTGCACGGGCGCATGCCGTCGGTGCTGACCGGCGCCAACCTCGCCAACCGCGACCTCATCTATCTCGGCGTCTCCGGCGACGGCGATTCGGCCTCGATCGGGCTCGGCCAGTTCGCCCATTGCCTCCGGCGCGGCGTCAACATGGTCTATATCGTCGAGAACAACGGCGTGTACGGCCTGACCAAGGGCCAGTTCTCGGCCACCGCCGACAAGGGCTCGAAGTCGAAGAAGGGCGTCGGCAACCAGGCCGACCGCCGATCGACCTCGTTCGGCATGGCCCTCCTGCTCGGCGCGACCTTCGTGGCGCGCAGCTTCTCCGGCGACAAGGAGCAGCTCGTGCCGCTGATCAAGGCGGCGATCGAGCATCGCGGCGCCGCCTTCATCGACGTGCATCAGCCCGTGCGTCGCCTTCAACAACCACCCGGGCTCGACCAAGAGCTTCGACTATGTGCGCGAGCACAACGAGGCGGTGAACGCACCTCGACGTGATCGAGGGCCGCGAGCCGATCATCGTCGACTACGAGCCCGGCACGGTCGAGATCGTCACCCAGCACGACGGCTCGGTCCTCAAGCTGCGCAAGCTCGCGCCCGACTACGACCCGACCAACCGGCTCGCGGCCATGGCCTATCTGCAGGAGCGCCAGGCGGCGGGCGAGATCGTCACCGGCCTGCTCTATGTCGACCCCGAGGCCGGCGACCTGCACGACCACCTCGACACGGTCGACGACGCCGCTCAACGCGCTCGGCGAGGCGGAGCTGTGCCCGGGCAGCGCGGCGCTCGACGCGGTGAACGCGGAATTGCGGTAACCTCTCCGTCATGCCCGCGCTTGTCGCGGGCATCCACGTCTGCTTTCTGGCATCTCAACGGTGTGGATGGCCGGCACAAGGCCGGCCATGCCGACGCGAAAGCGTCTTTCGCGGCTACTTCGTCTCGAGCTTCAGCGAGCCGTCCCAGCCGGCCGGCGGCGGATTGAGCTCATAGTCGGCGATGCGCTCGCGGTAGAGCTCGACGAGGCGCGCGAAGCCGAAGCCCTCATAGCGCGGCTGCTCGACATTGAGGATGGCCTTGGCGTCGGGGAAGCGCGCGTGCCGATAGTGCTCCATCATCTCGATGTGCACGGCCCTGAAGGCCTTGAAGTTCGGATCAGCCAACATGTCGGCACGGCCGACGACGGCATAGACGTGTTCGGGCTCGCTTTTGCCCTTCACGGCCACGTAGTCGATCTCGACGGCCGCGACGCTCGCCTTGGCGGCCTCGGCGGTCGTGGCGCCGATGATGATGGAAACGCCGTAATTCGCCGTCTGGCCCTCCAGCCGCGAGGCGAGGTTCACGGTGTCGCCGAGGGCCGAATAGTTGACGTGCTGGGTTGAGCCCATGTTGCCGACGAGTGCCAGGCCCGAATTCATGCCGATGCCGGCGCGCAGCGGGAAGGTCGGCTCGCCGCTCGCCTCGGCTTCGCGCTGGCGGTCCTCGTTGAGGATGGCGAGGCGGTCGAGCATGTCGAGGGCCGCGAGGCAGGCATTGATCTCGTGCGCCGGATCGTCGAGGGGGGCGTTCCAGAACGCCATGATGGCGTCGCCCATGTATTTGTCGATGTAGCCATTGTGCTCGATGATGGCGTTGGTGAGCGGCGTCAGGAAGCGATTCATCAAGGTGACGAGCCCCTGCGGATCGGTCTTGAAGCGCTCGGAGATGGTCGTGAAGCCGCGGATGTCGCTGAACAGCACGGTGATGCGGCGATCCTCGCCACCGAGCTTGAGCTTCTCGGGATAGCGCGCCAGTTGCGCGACGAGGACGGGCGACAGGTATTGCCCGAAGGCGGAGCGGATCTGCTGGCGGTCGGCCTGCACGCGCATGTAGTTGGCGAAGACGAGGACGGCGTAGACCGAGAAGCTCGAGGCGAGCGGGAAGGTGGCATCGACGAGGATGCGCTGCTGGTCGAAGAAGTACCACGAGAGGCCGATGACGCCCGCCGCCAGCATGGCCCCGGCGATGCCGAGCGCGGTGGCGCCCAGCAGGGGGCCGAGGATGATGATCAGCAGGCCGACAACGATCGCGCCGCCCATCTCCAGGAAGACCATGTAGTTGGGTGTCGACAAGGCCGTCTGGCCGAACACCGTCTCCAGGAGCTGGGCGTGGATCTCCACGCCCGGCATGCTGCGGTCGACCGGCGTCGTCTTGTTGTCGAGGAGCCCGAGTGCAGAGGTGCCGATGAGGACGAAGCGCTGCGCGAAGCGCTCGGCCGGCACGTTGCCGGCGAGCACGTCCTTGGCGGACACGAACCGGGATTTGTCATGCCGGCTGAAATGCACCCACAGGCGCCCTCGCGGATCTGTCGGGACGATGAGGCCGCCGACGCGCACGTCGGCGATGCCAAACGGGTTGAGGTTGGTGACGAACGCGTCGCCACCGGTGACGACCCGCCACATCTCCATGGTCAACGACGGCGTGTTGACGCCGCCCGCCCGCATGACGAGTGGCACGCGGCGGACGATGCCGTCCTGCTCCGGCTCGATGCTGAACAGGCCCTTGCCGGCGGCGGCGTTCTGCAAGAGCGGGATATTGCCGACCAGGGACGGGAACTTGATCAGGAATTCATTGAGATCGATGTCTATTCCGACTGGCTTCCTGACGCCAAAATTCGTCTGCTCGGGTTGCACGGCGGCCGGATCGGCTGGAACGTCGTAGCCCGTCTGACCGACGATGACGCGGCCCTTGGCGATGGCCTCGGCCAGCACCTTGTCGTTGTCGGGCAGGCTGGCGAGCTTCTCGCGGGTCGCCTCGTCGAGGCCGCGCAGCGACTGCGCGGCGGCGGACGGTGACAGCCGGTCGGGCTCGGCGAAGACGATGTCGAAGCCGATGGCGGCCGCCCCCATGTCGGTGAGCCGCGTCACCAGATCGGCCACCATGGTACGCGGCCACGGCCACTGGCCGAGCGCCTTGAGGCTCTCGTCGTCGATGTCGACGATGACCACGGGGCGCTTGGTGATCTCGCGCGGCTTGACGAGCTGGTAGAAGTCGAAGGTCCTGACCCGCACCGCCTCGACGGGCGGCGGGTCCCAGATGCGCAAAGCGATCGTGCCGACGAGCACGGCAAGCGCCAGCGCGCGGCCAAGCCCGAAGGCGCGCAGGAAGCGGCGCGTCCGGCTCATGGCGCCAGCCTCACTTCTCGCGGAAGGCGCGGGTGAGCTGATCGAAGAGCGGCTTGACCAGATACGACATCACCGTGCGGTCGCCGGTCTGCACGAAGGCTTCCACCGGCATGCCGGGGATCAGCCGCACCTCGCCGAGACGCGCCACCTCCTCGGCCGGGAGCGCGATGCGGATGGTGTAGTAGGGAATGCCGGTGCGCTGCTCGGTGGTGATGTCGGCGGAAACGCGCGTCACCGAGCCGCTGATTTCCGGTGTGGTGCGCTGATTGAAGGCCGGGAAGCGCAGCACGGCGCGCTGGCCGGGCTTCACCTGGTCGATGTCCTGCGGGTTCACCTTGGCTTCGGCCGTGAGGTTGTCGGCGTCGGGCACGATCAGCATCAGCTGCTCGGCCGGGCCGACGACGCCGCCCACCGTGTGCACGGCGAGCTGATGCACCATGCCGGATTGCGGAGCGCGGATGTCGATGCGGCGCAGCTGGTCCTCAGCCGCCACCTTGCGCTCGCCGAGCTCGGCGATCTTGGCCTGGATCTCGCGCAGCTCCTTGGCGACCTCGCTGCGCAGCTCCTGGTCGATCTGCAGGATCTGCAGCTCGATCTCCGAAATCTTGCCCTTGACCTGCGCGGTGGCTGCAAGGAGCTGGCCGCGCTCGCCTTCGAGGCGTGCGGCGTCACGCTCGAGCGCGGTGACGCGCGGGCGCTGCACGAGGTTCTTCTTGAACAGCTCGTTGACGCCCTTCAACTCGTCGGTGATCAGCTCGATCTCCCGTGACTTGGCGGCGATCTGCCCTTCCTGCCCCTGGCGCTCCTCCCTGAGCTGGGAGATGCGCTCGAGAAGCTGCGCCTTTTGGCCGGCGCGCGCCGTGCGGCGCAGCTCGAACAGCTTGCTCTCGCCTTCGATGACGCGGGCCACCTCGCGATCGGCGGCACGGGCCATGAGGGTGTCCGGAAAGGCGACCGTGTCGCGGCCGTCCCGCTCGGCCTCAAGGCGCGCCTGGCGCGCAAAGAGCTCGCTCAAGCTGTTGACGACGATGCTGAGATTGGCCTGGGTCACCGTCTCGTCGAGACGGATGACCACATCGCCGGCCTTGACCCTGTCGCCGTCGCGCACGCGCATCTCGCCGACGACGCCGCCGGTCGGGTGCTGCACCTTCTTGACGCTGGAATCGACGACGAGCTGGCCCTGCGCGATCAGCGCCCCGGATATCTCGGTGGTCGAGGCCCAGCCGCCGATGCCGCCGGCCAGAAGCACGACGAGGGCCACGCCGGCGAGAAGGTGGCGGCGGATGGAGCGGAGCGCCGGGACCGATTGTCTCGCCATGCTCATGATCCTTGCTTGTCGCTGACCACGCGCAGGCCGACGGGGGACGCCGGCGCCGGAACGGCCGGCGCCGGCGGCCGCAGCACCTGGTTCAGGATCTCGTCCTTCGGCCCGAAGGCCTGCACGCGTCCGTTGACCAGCACCAGCACCTGGTTGACGCCGGCGAGCGCGCTCGGCCGATGCGCGATGACGATGGTGATGCCGCCGCGCTTGCGCACCGACGCGATGGCCTCGGTGAGCGCCTTCTCGCCCTCGCTGTCGAGGTTGGAATTGGGCTCGTCGAGCACCACCAGGAAGGGATCGCGGTAGAGCGCGCGGGCAAGCGCGATGCGCTGGCGCTGGCCCGCCGACAGGGCGGCGCCGCGCTCACCGATCTGCGTCTCGTAGCCTTCCGGCAGGCGAAGGATGAGGTCGTGGACGTCGGCGGCGCGGGCCGCCGCGATGACAGCGGTGCTGTCGGGCTCGGGCTCGAAGCGGGCGATGTTCTGGGCGATGGTGCCGGCCAGCAGCTCCACGTCCTGCGGCAGATAGCCGATGTGGCGGCCGAGATCGTCGGGCGCCCACTGATCGAGACCGGCGCCGTCGAGACGGATCTTGCCGCGCATCGGCCGCCACACGCCGACGATGGCGCGCGCCAGCGACGACTTTCCGGAGGCCGAGGGGCCGATGACGCCGACCCCGTCGCCGGCCGACAGCGTGAAGGTGGCGTCGGCCACCACGACCTTGTTGATGCCCGGCGGCGACAAGGTCAGGGCTTCCACCTGCAGGATGCTGTTGGGGGCCGGCAAGCCCATCGGCACGGCCTCGTCGGGGCTCTTGGCGAACAGCTCGTTGAGGCGTCGCCAGCTCTGACGGGCGGTGAGGAAGCCGCGCCAATTGGCGATGACGAGCTCGACCGGCGCCAGCGCCCGCGAGGTGAGGATGGAGCTCGCGATGATGATGCCGGCCGTCGCCTGCTGCTGGATGACCAGGTAGGCGCCGACGCCGAGCACAGCCGATTGCAGCGCGAGCCGCACCACCTTGGAGAGGGCCGAATAGCCGCCGGCGATGTCGGCGATGCGCTGCTGGCTCTCGAGATAGCGCGCGTTGGCGGCGCTCCACAGATTGGAGTAGCGCTGCGTCATGCCCATCGCCTGCAGCACCTCGGCATTGCGCCGGCTCGTCTCGGCAAGGGTGCCGCGGATGACGCTCGGCGCAAAAGCCGCCCGCGCGGGCTTGCGCGAGCTCAGCTCGGTGAGCAGCGTCAGGCCGATGAGCAGCGCGCCGCCGGCCGTCGCCGTCCAGCCGATCCACGGATGAAACAGGAAGCAGATGCCCAGATAGAGCGGCATCCAGGGCAGATCGAAGAGTGAGGCCGGCCCCATGCCGGACATGAAGGTGCGCACCTGATCGAGGTCGCGGAGCGGCTCGAGGCCATCGCTGCCCGAGCGCGTCCTGAGTGCCAGCCGCATGACAACCGCGAAGGTCTTGGCGCTCAGCGCCTCGCCGACCGCAGCGCCGATGCGGATCAACAGCCGGGCGCGGACGAAGTCGAGCGCCCCCTGGAAGGCGAAGAGCGCGAACACCAGCAGCGCCAGCGCCACGAGCGTCGGGATGCTGCGGCTTGGCAGCACCCTGTCGTACACTTCCAGCATGAAGAAAGAGCCGGTGAGGTAGAGCAGGTTGATCATGCCGCTCATCAGGCCGACGCCCAGGAAGGCGCGGCGGCAGGCGGCAAGCGCCTGTTTCGGCTCCAAACCTGGTTCTTTCTTGGCCGGTCCGGGCAATTCGGGGGGGCTCACGCGTGCTCCTCGCTCAGGCGACGAGCATATCACTGCCAAGGGTAACGAAATGGAAATCCTGCGGGCTGAGGAGCGAGAGAGGAGTGTTCTTCAGCGTGATGAAATCGTGATTACCGAACTTAATGAGCGTGTCCTGTCCGTCAGCCGAAGCGTGGGCGTTCTTCAAGAGCTCGCCGAAATTGGCAAACAGCGCCGTGCTGATTTCGATAACGTCTTCACCATGTTGGAAATCGACCACCACGTCGTGATCGGCGGCGCCAGTGGTTGCGGCCGTGAACACAAAGGTATCGGGACCCTTGCCGCCGGCCATGATGTCATTGCCCTTGCCGCCAAACAGGCGGTCGGCGCCGTCGCGGCCAAGCAGCAGATCGTGACCGTCGCCGCCGTCGAGCGTCGTGCCGGTATTCTTCGCCACCAGGATGTCGTTGCCGCCAAGGCCGGAAAGGACCGCGGCGGAGGTGGCCACCAGAGTATTGTCGCCTGGCGTGCCGGTCTCGCCGTTGTAGTTGGGCAGGTCGTTGACGATCGAGGTGAGCACGAAGTCCTCGCCTGACTTGAGGGCGATCTTGGCAACCTCGAAGCCGCTGACCTTGGCATTCCAGTCGGTATTGGAGAGATCGAGCGTGGCGGCACTCGAGCCGCTGCCTGGATTGCCGTCGAGATAATTCTGCAATGCGCCGCGCGTCGATGCGTTCGCCAGGATCTCGACCAGCTGATCGGGCTTGAAAACCATGGTGATGGTGTCGTCGCCGCCCGTATTGCCGCCGATGTAGTTGACTTGGCCGCCGCCGGGATTGTTGGTCGCCGAGGTGATCAACGTGTTGGTGCCGCTCTGCAGATCGACGTTGAAACCGAGGATTGAACTCGACGATGCCGCCGTCGAGATTGACGTTATGCAGATCGGCCGTGTCGTTGTTGTTGTTGAACGTGAACGTGACGGATTTGACGAGGGTCCCGTCCGTTCCCGTTAGCGGACCACCGGCGCCATTGTGGCCGAGGTCGTTGATGCTGACGTCCAACGTCCGAGCCGCCAACGAGCTACCGGGGGGATTGAAGAAGATGTTGTCGCCGGCAATGTAAGCGTTGATCGCCGCGAGGCTGCCCAGCAAGGTCAAGGTCGATGTGCCCGAGCCGCCGACAATGACATTGCCAGGGATGTTGAGGGCCGTGAGGACAGCATCGGATTGCGGCCCGAACGACAGGGTGACCCTGACCTGCTCGTCACCGGAATCGGCATCCGCGAAGATGATTTGATTGATGACGGTGACGTTGCCGTCACTATTCTTCGTCCAATATTTCAGCTCGTTTGGCGCCAGAATGATCGGCGCGTCGTTCACCGCATTGACGACGATGGGAACCGTATCGATGTCGGTGCCGCCGTTGTCGATCGTCTTGATCGTCAGCGTGTCGTCGCCGTTGAAGTTCTGATACGGCGTGTACACCAAGCCCGCGAGGGCGGCGTTGATCTGCGCGACCGAGCCGCCGATGACGATGTTGGCGGTGCCGTCGCCGGCCACGATCAGATTCAGCCCTTCCAAGCTGCCGAGCTTCAAGGTTCCGTTCTTGACGCTCAGCGTCACCGTCTCGAGGGCCGAATCGCCCTGGGGACTTGAAATCGAGATTTTCTTGGCCCCGCTGAAGGCCAGGGCCGTGTCTTCGTTGACCTGCTGCTGGCCCGGCACGTGGTTCTCGGGCGCGTCGTCGGCACCGTTGATGGTCACGTCGATGATCTTGTCAGCGGTGCCGTCGAGCGACTTGACGGTCAGCTTGTCGTGGACCTGATCGCCCGCATTGAGGGCCTGCACGTTTAGTGCGTTGTTGTTGAGCGCGTAGCTCCACTCGCCGGTCGTCGCGTTGAACGCGAACGTGCCGTAGGTTCCGTTCAACGACGCCGGCGTCTGGAAATGCGCTTCGCCGGTGTCGACATCGGTGACGTTGAGGTCGCCGCTGGCGAACGTGGTGCCGTCCTCGGTGACGTTGCCGGTCGCCGTGCCGGTGATCACCGCGCCGTCGTTGGCGCCGTTGATGGTGATCTTGACGACCTGGGTGTCGAGGCCGCCATGACCGTCGTCCACCTGGACGGTGTAAAACTCCTCGACCGTCTGGTCCTCCGCCAGCGACTGGGCGGCGCCGTTGTTGAGGGTGTAGGTCCACTTGCCGGATTGGTCGACGCTGAAGGTCCCGTAGGGGCTGCCGTCAGGACCCAATACGCTCCACACATGCCCGTCTGTGAGATCGACATCGGCCTCGGTCAATTGTCCCGTGGCACTGAGCGTCGCGTCCTCAGTCACCTCTCCTTCAACCGCGCCCGTGATGTCAGGCGGGTCGTTGGCGCCGTTGATGGTGATCTTGACGACCTGGGTGTCGAGGCCGCCATGACCGTCGTCCACCTGGACGGTGTAAAATTCCTCGACCGTCTGGTCCTCGGCCAGCGACTGGGCGGCGCCGTTGTTGAGGGTGTAGGTCCACTTGCCGGATTGGTCGACACTGAAGGTCCCGTAGGGGCTGCCGTCGGGACCCAACACGCTCCACACATGCCCGTCTGTGAGGTCGACATCGGCCTCGGCCAATTGTCCCGTGGCGCTGAGTGTTGCGTCCTCGGTCACCGCTCCTTCGGCCGTGCCGGTGACGTTCCGGCGCGTCGTTGGCGCCGTTGATGGTGATCTTGACGACCTGGGTGTCGAGGCCGCCATGACCGTCGTCCACCTGGACGGTGTAAAATTCCTCGACCGTCTGGTCCTCGGCCAGCGACTGGGCGGCGCCGTTGTTGAGGGTGTAGGTCCACTTGCCGGATTGGTCGACACTGAAAGTCCCGTAGGGGCTGCCGTCGGAACCCAGCACGCTCCACACATGCCCGTCTGTGAGGTCGACATCGGCCTCGGCCAATTGTCCCGTGGCGCTGAGCGTTGCGTCCTCGGTCACCGCCCCTTCGGCAGTGCCGGTAATGTCGGGTGGGTCGTTGGCGCCGTTGATGGTGATCTTGATGACCTGGGTATCGAGGCCGCCATGACCGTCGTCCACCTGGACAGTGTAGAATTCCTCGACCGTCTGATTTTCGGCCAGCGACTGAGCGGCGCCGTTGTTGAGGGTGTAGGTCCACTTGCCGAATTGGTCGACGCTGAAGGTGCCGTAGGGGCTGTCGTCGGGACCCAACACGCTCCACACATGCCCGTCCGAGAGGTCAACATCGGCCACCGACAGTAGACCCGAGGCGCTCAGCGTCGCGTCTTCGGTCGTTGTACCTTCAGCGGTGCCGCTGAGTGTCGGCGCGTCGTTGGTGCCCTTGATGGTGACGGTCAGGGTCTGGAGCACCGTGCCGCCGTGCCCGTCGTCAACGGTCACGTCGTATTTCTGCGTTAGCGTCTCGCCGGCCGCCAGATAGTCGATGTCGGCGTCGTCGACCGTGAAGTGCCAGTCGAGCTCGCCGTTGCCGCCGTTGCCGCTGTCGGGGCCGACGGGATCGAGCGAGAAGGTGCCGACATAGTCATCCGCCTGCGGCAGAAAGCTCGCCGTGTGCGTGTCGGTGACATCCACGTCCTTGAAGGTGATGGTGCCGGCCGTGCTCTCGTTGCCGGGCTCGCCGCCGAAGCCCTGCACGCCAGCATTTTCCTGCACGCTGCCGGACTGCGCCGCGCTCGTGGTGAACGGATCGTCGTTGGTGCCCTCGACGGTGACGGTGACGACCTGCTCGGCCGTGGCGCCGTGCTCGTCGGTGATCGTCACCGTGTACGTGAAGGTGAGGAAATCATTGGCGCCCAGGAACTGGAAGGTTGCGTTCGGAGCCGAGAAGGTCCAGCCGAAGCTGCCCGATGAATTGGCCCCTGGCGCATCGACGATGTTGTCGAGCGTCAGCCAGTCCTCGGGGTCGCCGGCCAGGAAGCCGAGCAACCCGCTTGCCGATCCTGTCACCTCATCGAAGGTGAAAGTCAGCACGTGCGAGTCGCCTTCGTCGACGTTGCCGAACTTGATCAGGCCTTGCGTCAGGAGGTTGGCGGCGTTGCCGAGATCGAAGTTCACGTCCTCCTTGACCGTTCCGTCCGCCACCGTGCCGGCGGTGACGATGAACGGCTGGTCGTTGGTGCCGGTGATGATTTTGATGGTGAGCGTCGCGGTATCGGTCAGCTCGTCGAAATCGTTGACCCCGGCGTGAGCGTCCTGGACCGTGTAGGTGAACACGTCCGTGACTTCCTGGCCCTCGAGCAGCGCCTGCGTGTCGGGGTCATCGTTGTCGAGGACGTAGGTGTAGCTGCCGTCGGCGTTGATGGTCAGGGTGCCGTACTTACCCTGGATGACCGTCGAGCCGTCGGCGTCCACATCGGCCTCGGACCCGTCGCCGACGACGTGCACCACCGCCTTGGTGTCGCCGTGATCGATGTCAGTGTCGTTATCGAGCACGTTGCCGGTCGCTTCCGGCGAGCCATCGAACGGATCGTTCCCGGGCTGGACGCCCCTTTCCTCGACCGAGTTCTCGTCGTCATGGCCAACGGGGGCGTCGTTGACGCCGACCAGGATCACCTCGACGGTGGTTGGAACGAGGCCGCCGGTGTGGAAGTCGTTGACGAAGACCGTGAACGACTCGGTGAGCACCTCGCCCTGGAACAAGGCGTCGAAGTCGAGCTGCGGCAGCGTGTAAACCCAGTTGATCTTGCCGCCAGTGCCGAGCAGGAACGTGTCGCTGACCTCGTTGGCAAGGAACTGGCCGAGCAGGCCGCCGTCCTGCTTGAAGGTGACGGTATGCTGATCGGTGAGGTCGACGTCGCTGAAGGAGAGCGAGCCCGTGACGAGGACAACCTCGCCGTTGTCACCGGGCGCGGGGGCGTGGAAGCCAGTCACGAAGACGGGATCGACGGTGACCTCCGCCGCCTCGTTGATGCCCTTCACCTGGAAGGTCACCGTCTGCTTGACGGTGGAGCCGTTCGATTCGACGAAGAAGGCGATCGTGTAGGTGATGATCTCGCCTTCGGCGAGAAAGAGGAACTGGCCGGTGTCGAAGTGGGCGTTGCCGCCGGCCTCCAGCACAATCAGGCTGCTGAGATCGGCGAAGGTCTTGGGCAGAAGCGGCGGCGCCTCGATCGTCTCGATAAAGGCGCTGCCCGGCTTGAACGTCCCGCCCGTCACGAAGCTGAGGAGCGGAATGAAGCCGGGATTCGATAGAAACGTCTCAAACACGAGGCCGGCATCGAAGGCGCCGGCGTTGGCCCCGCCCCCGGAGCCCTCGCCGCCCGAACTCGAGCCCTGGTTTTGGCCGCCCGTATTGTTTGTCGTGTTGAATTGCGGGGGCGTGAAATCCTGCTGGGGAAGGTTGTCCTTGTTGAGATCCGGCGGCGTCGACGAGCCGTTGGAGTTGGCGCCAGGGGCGTTGCCTTCGCGCGGCTGCAACTGCGGGCCCTGATTGAACTGGTCGAGCGTCTGGTAGGCCTGGGTCAGAAGCTGCAGCGCCTGCTGCTGCTCGAGGGGCGACAGCGCCACCTGCGAGACTTGCACCTGGCCCGGACCCGAGCCGCGGATCACGATGGCGAAATTGGCGTCGGCAACGTCGGAGAGGAAATTGCCGGCATTGTCGTCGAGCCGCAGCCGGCCCAATTCGCCGCCGCGCTCGACAAGCAGCGAGACCTTCACGTCGCCGCTGTTGGCGTCGATGTTCACGAACACCGCGGTGCCGCGGATGCCCATGGTGGCGACCGGAGTGCCGACCTTCATGTCGCCGGTCTTGGCCACCTGGCCGGCCACGAAGGTGACCGAGCCCTGGATGATGCTCATGAAGGCCGCGTTCGACGTGCCGTTCGGGTCGTAGACGAGCTCGTTGACGGCCAGGCGGGCGCTGGCCGACAGCGAGAACACGGTGCCGTCGATGAAGGCGACGCCAAGCGTCGAGCCGGCCGCCGTCTGCAGCACGTCGCCCTTGAGAACCACGTCGCCTTGGTTGGCCGCGATGGCGACGCCGTTGCGCACGATGGTGGCGGTGCCGGTGACCTTCTCGATGCGCCCGATGGGCGCGGTGGCGGCGGCCGCGCCGGCCTGCGCCTCCTGCACATGCTGCTCGCCGCCGGTCAACGCCCCCACGAGGCGCCCCGCCAGCGTCGCGCCGCTCGGCGCCATCAAGGTCGCGAGCTTGTCGCCCTTGAAGTAGTCCTGGACAAGGAAGCTCTTGCCGTCGTCGCCGAGCAGCAAGAGATCATCGCCGAGCTTCTTGAACTCGGCGTTGAACAGGAGTTGCGCGTCCGGAACAGCGATCGTGCCGTCGGCTCCGGGGCGCGCGTCAACGCTCCCCAACGAGAAGCTGCTGAAGCTTCCCGAGCGAAACGGCACATCAGCCAAAGACTCAGCGATATGGTAGGCTATTGCCTGCCCCCAGCTTTAAACGGGTCGTCCCGCGCGACTCCCGCTCTTGTCATGCCGCCAGTGGTTCCGGACGGATGCGGCAGACTATGAATTCCGACCGTTGCTCGCGAGCCTATGTTTAATTCTTCGTTAACGTGAGCGCAATCGCGCACTCACCCCACCCGGACACCCCTTCACAGGATGAAGTTGCCCGAAGATAGGATGTGCAAGCCAGTTAGGACGATCTGCAGGTCGGCTACCGCATCCCCGTTCACGTCGCCTTGGATGATTGTGTTGCCCCCACTCTGGTACCACGTGATTTTGTTCGGGACGACTGTGGACGTTTGGTCCGCCACAAAGCCGAAGTCTTGGTCACCAGATAGGCCGGTTTTTGCATCTATCAGATGCAGGTCAATTTTGTCCGCTCCCTCGCCGAAATCGAGGATCGTGTCGAGCGACGTGCTGCCGTTGCTATCATTCAGGCTGGTGAACAGGAATGTGTCTCCATTGGGCCCACCCCATAGCTGATCGCTGCCCGGGCCCGCTGAGAGCGTGTCGTTCTGCTGGCCACCCGCCAGGTTATCGTTGCCGGTGCCGCCCACTATCACGTCGTCACCGTTCAACCCATACACGATGTTCTGGCTTCCGGACGAGGTGTTGATCGTGTGTCCCCCATTGCTGTCGACGATGATAGCGAAATGGATCGGCGCCGTGCTGTTGCCGTCTTGGTCCGTGGCGATGATGTCGAACGTGTAAGTGCCGGCCCCGACGGCGGCCTTGGTCGAAAGAGCGCCGTTCGTCGCGTTGAAGCTGAAAAAATTGTTGATGACGTGAGCGTCGTCGGTATCGATCAACTGATACGTGAAGCTCGAGCTGTTGGGATCACCCACAGCCATGAAGACGCCCATCGAGACGCCAGGATTGAGGCCCTGTCCCTGGCCCTGCTGAAGATTGCCAATCGCGCTGACATCGAGCTTGAAATCGACCCCGGTCGGTCCTTGGGTATCCTCCGAGACGTTTTCAACATTGATGGTAATCGTTTGGAGATCAACCAATGTACCGTCTGACGCCTGCACCTGAACCACGTAAGAATTGTTGTGGTCGGCGTCCATCGGATGCTCGTAGTCAGGCGCGGTGATGAACGACAGTTCCCCCGTGTTCGGATCAATAGTGAAGAGCGAGCTGTCTGCGCCGGGGACGATCGAATACGTGACGGTGACCGAGTTGATGTCGGTAGCGCGCACCGTTGTAACGAGCTTCGTGTTCTCCTTGATCGTTACGGTAGCGCTCGGCGGGCCCTCAATGATCGGCGGATCGTTCTCCGCCGTCACCGTGATATCAACCGTGGCCGTATCGGTGCCGCCGATGCCGTCGCTGACCTTGTAGGTGAACGCGTCCGGGCCGTTGTAGTTGGCGTTCGGCGTGTAGGTGAACGAGCCGTCTGGGTTGAGGGTCAGCGTGCCGTGCTGCGGGCCGGTCACCAGAAGTGCCGCCAACAGATTGCCATCGATATCGCCGTCATTGGCGAGGACACCGGGAGCCGCGATGTTGAGCGGCGTATCCTCGGCAGTCGTGTAGCTGTCATTGACGCCGACCGGCGGATCGTTCTCCGCCGTCACCGTGATATCAACGGTGGCCGTATCGGTGCCGCCGATGCCGTCGCTGACCTTGTAGGTGAACGCGTCCGGACCGTTGTAGTTGGCGTTCGGCGTGTAGGTGAACGAGCCGTCTGGGTTGAGGGTCAGCGTGCCGTGCTGCGGGCCGGCCACCAGAAGTGCCGCCAACAGATCGCCATCGACATCGCCGTCATTGGCGAGGACACCGGGAGCCGCGATGTTGAGCGGCGTATCCTCGGCAGTCGTGTAGCTGTCATTGACGCCGACCGGCGGATCGTTTTCCGCCGTCACCGTGATTTCGACGGTGGCCGTATCGGTGCCGCCGTTGCCGTCGTTGACCTTGTAGGTGAACGCGTCCGGGCCGTTGTAGTTGGCGTCCGGCGTGTAGGTGAACGAGCCGTCTGGGTTGAGGGTCAGCGTGCCGTGCTGCGGGCCGGCCACCAGAAGTGCCGCCAAGAGATTGCCATCGACATCGCCGTCATTGGCGAGGACACCGGGAGCCGCGATGTTGAGCGGCGTATCCTCGGCAGTCGTGTAGCTGTCATTGACGCCGACCGGCGGATCGTTCTCCGCCGTCACCGTGATTTCGACGGTGGCCGTATCGGTGCCGCCGATGCCGTCGTTGACCTTGTAGGTGAACGCGTCCGGGCCGTTGTAGTTGGCGTCCGGCGTGTAGGTGAACGAGCCGTCTGGGTTGAGGGTCAGCGTGCCGTGCTGCGGGCCGGCCACCAGAAGTGCCGCCAACAGATCGCCATCGACATCGCCGTCATTGGCGAGGACACCGGGAGCCGCGATGTTGAGCGGCGTATCCTCGGCAGTCGTGTAGCTGTCATTGACGCCGACCGGCGGATCGTTCTCCGCCGTCACCGTGATTTCGACGGTGGCCGTATCGGTGCCGCCGATGCCGTCGTTGACCTTGTAGGTGAACGCGTCCGGGCCGTTGTAGTTGGCGTCCGGCGTGTAGGTGAACGAGCCGTCTGGGTTGAGGGTCAGCGTGCCGTGCTGCGGGCCGGCCACCAGAAGTGCCGCCAACAGATCGCCATCGACATCGCCGTCATTGGCGAGGACACCGGGAGCCGCGATGTTGAGCGGCGTATCCTCGGCAGTCGTGTAGCTGTCATTGACGCCGACCGGCGGGTCGTTCTCCGCCGTCACCGTGATATCAACGGTGGCCGTATCGGTGCCGCCGTTGCCGTCGTTGACCTTGTAGGTGAACGCGTCCGGGCCGTTGTAGTTGGCGTCCGGCGTGTAGGTGAACGAGCCGTCTGGGTTGAGGGTCAGCGTGCCGTGCTGCGGGCCGGCCACCAGAAGTGCCGCCAACAGATCGCCATCGCTATCGCCGTCATTGGCGAGGACACCGGGAGCCGCGATGTTGAGCGGCGTATCCTCGGCAGTCGTGTAGCTGTCATTGACGGCAGTCGGCGCCTCGTTGGTTCCGTTGACGATAATGATGAGCTCTGCCGTGTCTGTCCCGCCAAGCCCGTCGCTCACGAGATAGGTTACGGTCAGCTTTTCCTGCTCACCAACGCCAAGGTGTCTATAGGCCGGATCGGAGGGATCAAAGGTGAACGAGCCATCGGCGTTCACAATGAGGCCAGGAGGGGCTGGATCGATCAGGCTGAAGATCAGCTGTGCACCGTCGTCGGGATCGACCGCAATCAGATGCCCCGCCACAAGGGCACCTTTCTCCGCAACCACAAGGGTCGTCGCAGATGCCGCCGGCGCGTCATTGGTTCCCGTTACGACGAAATTCAGCGTGCCCCTCTCGACCACGATCCCGTTCTGCGTAGCCACGTAATTAACGAGTACTTGCAGAACCGCGTCCTGCGCCAAGTGGTCGTATGCAGGAACCGTCGGGTCAAAGCTGTAGGAGCCGTCGGGATTGAATTGGAGACCCGGAGGAGGCGCGCCAACGAGCGCGTAAACGCGCGGCGATCCCGGGGTATGTGAATTGACGGATCCGCCCACGACCTTGCCACCTTCGACCGCGGCGTTCGCGAAGGACACGGTGGTCACTTCGGCCTCGAACTCCGCGTCTTGTAGGTTGGTCTGCGTGCCTGGCGCCCTGTTGTTGTTAACCGGCGGCGGAGGAGCGTTAATTTCCGGTATTGCGTTTTGGTTCAGGCCGGAGTTGCCCGGCGTGCCCGAGCCTTGCGACCCGGCGCCAGGCGCGTTGCCTTCGCGCGGCGCCAGCTGCGGGCCCTGATTGAACTGGTCGAGCGTCTGGTATGCCAGGGACAGAAGTTGCAGCGCCTGCTGCTGTTCGAGGGGCGACAGCGCCACCTGCGAGACTTGCACCTGGCCCGGACCCGAGCCGCGGACCACGATGCCGACATTGGCGTCGGTGAGCTCGGAGAGGAGATTGCCGGCATTGTCGTCGAGCCGCAGCCGGCCCAATTCGCCGCCGCGCTCGACCAAGAGCGAGATCTTCACGTCGCCGTTGACAGCGTCGACGTTGGCGAACACCGCCGTGCCGCGGATGCCCATGGTGGCGACCGGGGTGCCGACCTTCATGTCGCCGGTCTTGGCCACCTGGCCGGCCACGAAGGTGACCGAGCCTTGGATGATGCTCATGAAGGCCGAATTCGACGTGCCGTTCGGGTCGTAGACGAGCTCGTTGACGGCCAGGCGGGCGCTGGCCGACAGCGAGAACACGGTGCCGTCGATGAAGGCGACGCCAAGCGTCGAGCCGGCCGCCGTCTGCAGCACGTCGCCCTTGAGAACCACGTCGCCTTGGTTGGCCGCGATGGCGACGCCGTTGCGCACGATGGTGGCGGTGCCGGTGACCTTCTCGATGCGCCCGATGGGCGCGGTGGCGGCGGCCGCGCCGGCCTGCGCCTCCTGCACATGCTGCTCGCCGCCGGTCAACGCCCCCACGAGGCGCCCCGCCAGCGTCGCGCCGCTCGGCGCCATCAAGGTCGCGAGCTTGTCGCCCTTGAAGTAGTCCTGGACAAGGAAGCTCTTGCCGTCGTCGCCGAGCAGCAAGAGATCATCGCCGAGCTTCTTGAACTCGGCGTTGAACAGGAGTTGCGCGTCCGGAACAGCGATCGTGCCGTCGGCTCCGGGGCGCGCGTCAACGCTCCCCAACGAGAAGCTGCTGAAGCTTCCCGAGCGAAACGGCACATCAGCCAAAGACTCAGCGATATGGTAGGCTATTGCCTGCCCCCAGCCTTAAACGGGTCGTCCCGCGCGACTCCCGCTCTTGTCATGCCGCCAGTGGTTTCGGACGGATGCGGCAGACCATGAATTCCGACCGTTGCTCGCGAGCCTACGTTTAATTCTTCGTTAACGTGAGTGCAATCGCTCACACAGCCCAAATTATTGGATGCGCTTGGTTTTTTCTGTTTTGAGACGGCCCCTCGCGGTGGTTGTATAGAAGCGCGGGCGTTGCAGGTAAACCTTTGTAAAGCCTGACGATTTGCTGCAACCGACGCGCGTGGCGCCGGTTTTGCTCTCGCCAAGGGGGCGTTGCAGCGCCGCCGCGCCGAACAAGGAAAAATGTGTCGTGAGCATGCCGCCATGACCGGGCTGTGGACAGGCCGGCGATTCTCGGGCCGCCGTTCCACGGCCACGCCACCGGTCACACGAGCAAGAAGGGTGCGCCCGAACTCTGGCAGAGCGCGCGGAGCTTCTCGGCGAGCGGGGCAGGGATGGGAATGCCTTCGCTGAGACGGGCGGCGCGGGTCGCCGCCTCCG
This sequence comes from uncultured Alphaproteobacteria bacterium, assembly GCA_963812775.1. Taxonomy (GTDB): domain Bacteria; phylum Pseudomonadota; class Alphaproteobacteria; order Rhizobiales; family Beijerinckiaceae; genus CAWEWH01. The sequence continues at coordinate 351,134 of CAWEWH010000003.1, read as the reverse complement.
GATCGCCGGCAACGAGGACCGGCTCGGCAGGATCAAGGGGCTGCGAGGCGTGCAGGACGTTGATGACGGCATCGAGCTCATCCTCGAAGGCGCCGTCAAGGCGGAACGCGGCAGGATCGATGGCGAGGAAGAAGTGCCCGATATTGTCGGGATCGGTCGCAGCGCGCGCCTTCGCAAGGATCGGCGGAAAGGCGCCCCCCGACAGAACGGCGCCGAGGATATGCGCCACCATCGAGAGGCCATAGCCCTTGTGGCTCGCCATGTCGGGAGTGCCGCCAAGGGGCGTGAGGCCGCCCACATCGCGCTTCCACAGATAATCCATGGCAAGGGCTGCGTCGCGGATGGGGGCGCCGCGCTCGTCGCTGACCCAGCCCGGCGGAATCGGCTTGGCATTGAGATCGTAGACCTTGACCTTGTTGGCGGCGGCGGTCGCGGTTGCCATGTCGAGGTGGAAAGGATTGTTGCGCCGTGTCGGCGCCGCAAAGGCAATCGGGTTGGTGCCGAGAACCGGGACGGCGGCGCGGGTCGGCACCACCATGATGCCGCGCGCCGAGCTGGTCACCAGTCCGAGCAGGCCGCGCTTCGCCGCCATGGCGGCATAGTAGCCGGCGGCGCCGAAATGATGCGAATTGAAAACCGACACCGTGCCGACGCCGGCCGCCTTCGCCTTGTCGATGGCGAGGTTCATGGCCATCACCGAAGGCAAGTGACCGAGGCCCGCATCGGCGTCGATGAGCGCGGTTGCGGCATTCTCGCGAACGACGCGCGGCTTGGCGGCAAGGTTGAGCTTGCCGCGCCGGCGCTGCTCGTCATAGCTCATCAGCATCGAGATGCCGTGCGAGTTGACGCCGACGAGGTCGGTGTCGAGCATCACGTCGGCCGTCGTCTCGACCGCGTCCGCGTCCATGCCCCAGGCGCGAAGCACGGCGACGATCTGCGCGCGCACGCGCTCGGCCGGCACCAGCGCGATCTTGACGTGCGGGGTTGCGGCGCCGGCGCCCTCGGTGATCGCATTGGCTCGTGCCATCGTTGTCCTCGCGCGCGCCGCCTATCGCGGCGACGATCGCCGCTGCTTGCCCTCGCGCGGGCATGCGTATACACGCCGTTTTGACCGGTCAACGCGCGCCGAGAGAGAGGGCCGATGCCGTCGCAGCACTGGGACGTGATCGTCGTCGGCGCCGGCAATGCCGCCTTCTGCGCGGCGCTGGCGGCGCGCGAGAAGGGCGCCCGCGTCCTCATGCTGGAGCGCGCGCCCAAGGACGAGAACGGCGGCAACTCGCGCTTCACCGCCGGCGCCATCCGCTTCGCCTATCACGGCGTCGACGACCTCAAGGCGATCATGCCGGATCTCACCGAGGCCGAGATCGCCAGCACCGATTTCGGCACCTACACGACGGAGCAGTTCTTCGACGACATGTTCCGCGTCACGCGCTACCGCACCGACCCGGAGCTGTGCGAGCATCTTGTCACGCAGTCCTTCGAGACCATGCACGTGGCTGCGCGGCAAGGGCGTGCGCTTCGCGCCGATCTACGGGCGCCAGGCCTTCAAGATCGACGGCAAGTTCAAGTTCTGGGGCGGGCTGACGGTCGAGGCCTGGGGCGGCGGCCCGGGCCTCGTCGACCAGCAAACGGCGATCGCCGAGAAGGCCGGCATCGACATCCGCTACGGCACGCGCGCCATCTCGCTCGCTCTATGACGGCCATGCGGTCACCGGCGTGCGCGTCAAGCACGACGGGCGGCATCGAGGAGATCACGGCCGGCGCCGTCATCCTGGCGTGCGGCGGCTTCGAAGCCAACGCCGAATGGCGCACGCGCTATCTCGGGCCCGGCTGGGAGCTCGCCAAGGTGCGCGGCACGCGCTTCAACACCGGCGACGGCATCCGCATGGCGCTCGACATCGGCGCCTCGCCGTACGGCAACTGGTCGGGCTGCCACGCGGTCGGCTGGGACTTCAACGCGCCGGAATTCGGCGACCTCGCGGTCGGCGACGGCTTCCAGAAGCACTCCTATCCGTTCGGCATCATGGTCAATGCGGACGGCCGGCGCTTCGTCGACGAGGGCGCCGACTTCCGCAACTACACCTACGCCAAATACGGCCGCGTCATCCTCGAGCAGCCGGGCCAGTTCGCCTGGCAGATTTTCGACCAGCAAGGTGCTGCACCTGCTGCGCGACGAATACCGCATCAAGCAGGTCACCAAGGTCACCGCCGACACGCTCGAGGAGCTCGCCGACAAGCTCGAAGGCGTCGATCGCGCCGGCCTTCCTCGACGAGATCGGCGGCTACAACGCCGCCGTCAGACCGAGCGTGCCGTTCAACCCAACGTCAAGGACGGCCGCGCGACCGCGCGGCCTCGCGGTGCCCGAAGTCGAACTGGGCGCAACACCATCGACGAGCCGCCGTTCGAGGCCTACCAGGTCGGCTGCGGCATCACCTTCACGTTCGGCGGCCTGCGCGATCGACGCCGAGACCGGCGCAGGTGCTCGACACCGATCTTGCGCCCGATCCCCGGCCTCTATGCGGCGGGCGAACTGGTCGGCGGCCTCTTCTACTTCAACTATCCGGGCGGCACCGGGCTGATGTCGGGCGCGGTCTTCGGGCGCATCGCCGGCGCGGCCGCGGCCGGCTCGCAGCGGCTCTAGCGGGCGCCGTTACATCGCGCTTCCGGGCCTGCGCCCAGGGCCTGCAGCGGTGGCGGGCGCGCTTGTCTCTTTGTCCCTCGGCGCGCATACGGCACGGCGATAACCTTTCGGGTTATCCCTAACAATGTCTTAGCGACGGAGCCTGGCGACAGGGTGACGGTGAGACAGTAGGTTCCGCCCGCTCTAGTTCGAGAGGAGCCACCGTTTCGGAGCTTGCAATGCGCACGCAAGAGCCCCCCGCACCAAGCGACCCCGACTATGAAAGTATCGAAAGTGCGGTGATGGAAACGGCGCGCGGTCGATGGTTCTTGGCAGAACACGCTCGGCGCCACCGTTTGGTGGAAACAGAGGTGCTTCGCGCGCTCACGGAACGCTTGGAGGCAATTCTGCGGTCGGTTCGGCCTCTCGATGATAAGCCCACGACGCGCCATCCGGCCCCAAGCCCGCTTTCGCAGATCGAGCAAGGCTTCAACTTCGAGCCCTTTCTCGCCGCTGCACCGTCAGCCAAGAAGCTTGTCGCCCCGCCGGCGACGAAAGTTCATTCGGCCCCGCAGCCTTCTGAGCTGAACCTATCGGGGATGACCAAAGCTGCCTTCGATCATCGGGGTCGTCGCTACGTTCAGCAGATTGCGCTCGGTGCCGATACGGCGAGCTCGAACGCGGGTTCTGACCGCCCCAGCAAGCGGGCGCCATCCAAGGCGTAAGGCGAGATCAGGCTGCGGTTGCGCGATCGGTTGTCGCTTGCCCGGAAAAACCGTCGGCGGTGACGACCGTCTCCAGCACATCGGTGGCGGCCACGACCTCGTGCATGCGCTTGCTCGTCGGCTCGATGCCGAGCACGGCGAGCTCGCCAGTTGCCGCCGACGTTCTCGACCGCAAGCCGCGTGAAGGGGTTGAGCACGGGATCGTTCAGCCAGTCGAAGCGCCGCGCCTGATCGTGCGCCTCGAGGCAAACGCGGCGGTTCTCGGAATTCGAGCGGTCCGCGCACCAAGGTGCCGCGGGCGACCCAGCGGCCCTCGCGCGGCGGGCTCGACGGGTGCCAGTCGTTGGCAATGACGCAGCGGCCGCGATGCACGAAGGCTTCCGTCTCGGTGCGCTCGATGATGCAGCCTTGGCCGGCCAAGGCGCCCACGATGGAGATCAGCACCGGTTTCGCGACCGGCGCCGTGGTCAGGAGCGCCACCGCTTCGTCGTAGGTTTCGCGTGTGTCGAAGGCGTGGCGCAGCAGATGCGCGGCCGGCCAGCGAGCGCTTTGCCGCCAGGTGGCAATGCCGTTGAGCATGAAGTCGACGGGCAGCCAGGCCAGCGATTCGCCGCGCCGGTACATGGGCGCCTGGTTGATGGCCGCCGCGAAGCGGCCCGGCGCCACGGCGGTGAGCACGCCGGTGGCGCCCGGCCAGGTGACGTTGGCGTAGGGGCCGGCGCCGCCGTCCTGCATCGCCACTTCGACGTGGCGGCCGAGCCCGAGGAACGGCCAGTCGAGGGTGCGCCTGAGCCGCGGCACGGGCTCAACGTCGATGCGCGTCGTGCAGCCCCATTCGTAGCTCGCATTGACGAACCAGACGCCGGGGCGGCCGGCGATCGCAGCGATGCGGTCGATCTCGCCGATGTAGGGGCTCGGCGTCTTCCTGAGCCAGCGCGCCGAAATCTTGTCGAGGGGATGCGCAAGGCCGCGCAGCGGTGCCGGCACGATCGAGAAGCAGGCATCGCGCAGGCCGAGCAGGCTGTCGCGGCGCGCCCGCGCATGCTCGACCGGGCCGCCCCGACGCATGTCGAGAAGCGGGATGGTGGCAAGGCCGTCGGTGTGAGGCTTCAACGTGTGCATGGCGAGGCTCCTCACGCGGCGGCAACGGGGGCCGCGCCGCGGGCGGCATGGTCGCGGGTGGACTGGTCGCGGGTCATACGCTCGCGCACCAACTGGGCGACCCCCACATAGTCGAGCTTGCCCGATCCGAGCACCGGCACCTTGTCGACGACGAGGACGTCGGCCGGCACCATGAGGTCGGCGGCGCCGCGCGACTTGGCGAAGGCTTGGACGGCGGCGCGGGTGGCGCCGCTCTTCTCGGTGACGAGCACCAGCCGCTCGCCCTTGCGCGGATCAGGAAGTGCCGCGACCGCCGAGAGCGCGTCGGGCCACAGGACTGCCGCCAGCGCCTCGACGGCGGCGAGCGACACCATCTCGCCGCCGATCTTGGCGAAGCGCTTGGCGCGGCCCTTGATGGTGACGAAGCCGTCGCCGTCGATGCCGACGATGTCGCCGGTATCGTGCCAGCCCTCGGCCGGCGGCTCGAGCACGCCGGGATTCTCGACGCGCAGATAGCCGAGCATGACGTTGGGGCCGCGCACATAGAGGCGGCCGCCGTCGGTCACGCCGGGCACCGGCTCGAGGCGCGCCTCCATGCCGGGCATCAGCCGGCCGACGCTGCCGAAGCGGTTGAACATCGGTGTGTTGATGGCGAGCACCGGGGCCGTCTCGGTGACGCCGTAGCCCTCGAGAATGCGCAGGCCGAACTTCTCCATGTAGGTCTGGCGCGTGCCGTCCTTCACCGGCTCGGCGCCGGCCAGCACGTAGCGCAGCGAGCGGAAGTCGTAAGGATGGGCGGCGCGCGCATAGCCCTTGAGGAACGTGTCGGTGCCGAACAGGATGGTGGCGTTCGACGCGTAGACGAGCTCCGGGATCAGGCGGTAGTGCAGGGGCGAGGGATAGAGATAGACGCGCACGCCCGACACCAGCGGCAGCACAAGGCCGACGGTGAGCCCGAACGAGTGGAAGACGGGCAGGACGTTGAACACCTTGTCGGTGCGGCCGAAGTCGATGCGCGCCGCCGCCTGTGCGGCGTTGGCCAGCATGTTGCGATGGGACAGGACGACGCCCTTCGGCACGCCTTCGGATCCCGACGTGAACAGGATCGCGGTGGCATCGTCGGGGCGGCGCGGCACGAGCGGCTTCTTCGACGTGAACAGGCCTTTCAGCTTGTCGAGAAGGCCGAGCCTGGCGCGCACGTCCTCGAGATAGACGATCTTCAGCGTCTGGCTCAGCGCCTCGAGGAGGCCTTCGAGCCGCGCCTTGGCGACGAAGCCGTGGGCGGTCACGATGGTGTCGATGTCGGCCGCCTTGCAGGCGGCCAGGATGTTGGCGGCGCCGGCCGTGAAGTTGATCATCGCCGGCACGCGACCCGCCGACATCAGCGCCAGGATGGTGACGGCCGCGCCATTGGCGTTGGGCAGCATGACGCCGAGCGCCCGGCCCTCGGGGGCGAGCGGCGCGAGCTTGCGGCCGAGCACGTTGGCGCCGAGCAAGAGACGCTTGTAGGTGAGGGAACCGGTGACCGGATCCTCGACCGCGACACGACGGGCGCCGTGGGTGGCGGCGGCCTCGACCACCGCCTCGAACACGGTGCGGTCGGTGGGCGTGGTGCGGAACACGAGGTCCGACATGATCTGGTAGAGCGCCGCGCCGGCGGCCTGGCGGCGCGCCTTGCCCTTGAGGCTCGGATCGACGTTGAGCTTGACCGGCTCGAGCACGGTGACGGTGACCTTCGGCCACCAGCGATGGCGCACCTGCGCACGCGACAGGCGCGAGAAGAAGGTCTTCTCAAGCCCCTCGATGCGCACCGGAACGACGAGGCGTTCCGACTTGTCGGCGATCAGTCCGGCGCCGTCATAGACCTTCATCAGGCTGCCGGTGACGGTGAGGCGCCCCTCCGGGAAGATGACGAGGCTGTCGCCGCCCTTGACGATGTTGATCAGCGTGCGCGTCGCCATCGGTTTCGACGGATCGAGCGGCATGGCGCGGGTGAGCTTCAGGAACGGCTTCACCCACCAGCGCTGGGCGATGCCGTGATCGACGGCGAAGACCGGATCGCGATCGAGGATGGAGAGCGCGACGGAGCCGTCGAGGAAGCTGACATGGTTGAGCGCGATGATGGCGTTGGGGCCGGCCTTGGCGACGTTCTCGAGGCCCTTCACCTCGAGGCGATAGAAGGCGCGGAAGACGATGGACAAAACGTCGCGGAACACGCTCGTGTTCATGGCTCTCGGAATGACGAAGGCGACCACAAGATTGAGGATCGCCAGCCCCGCGACGATGGATTCGATCGCCATGCCGGCCTGCTGCAGGCCGGCGACGGCGAGGAGCCCGACCGTCGGGAAGGCGGCCGACAGGACGTTGACGCCGGCGATGACGCGGGCGCGCCGCTCGGGCCCCGACCAGGCCTGCACGGCCGCGAAGACCGGCACGATGAACAGGCCGCCGGCGATGGCGATACCCGCGAAGTCAATGGCGATGCGGGCGCCGCTGGCGGTCGCCAGGAACGCCAAGGCGCTGGGGGGCGCGTTCGGGGCGGCGGCGTAAATTGCCAAGGCGAGGTCGATGCCGAAAACGCCCATGAGGGCGGCGCCGATGGCGGTGGGCAGGAGCACGATGCGGCCGCTCGACAGCCACGAGGCTAGCCCCGAGCCGAGCGCGATGCCGATGGAGAAGGCGGCGAGCAGCGCGGTGATCACCGCCTCGTTGCCGCCGAGCCGTGTCTTCACCAAGGGCGGCAGGATGGCCAGCATGACGGCGCCGACCAGCCAGAACCACGAGATGATGAGGCTGCCGCGCCACAGGCGCTGATCGGCCCACAGGTCCTTCAGCAGATGCCCGGTGGAGCGGAAAATGTTGGCATCGATCTTCAAGGCCGGCGCCGCCTCGCCGGTGCGCGGGATCATCAGGCTCGCCAGCCAGCAGAGGACCGCGAAGCCGACGATGAGGCCCCCGAACGACGCCGGGTCGCCACCTTCCTTGGCGGCAAGGCCGCCGGCCACGGTGCCGGCCAGGATGGCGATGAAGGTTGCCGCCTCGATGAGCGCGTTGCCGGCGGGCAACTCCTCGCGCGGCAGATGGTCGGGCAGGATGCCGTATTTGATCGGACCGAACAGCGCCGCGATGATGCCGAAGACGAGGAGGGCGGCGAAGAGCAGCGGCAGGGCGTGCAGCCAGAAGCCCGCCACCGCGAGGGCGGCGGCGCCGATCTCGGCGAGCTTGAGGCGCTGGGCAACGAGTGCCTTGTCGAAGCGGTCGGCGATCTCGCCGCCGAGCCCCGAGAGCAGGAAGAAGGGCGCGATGAAGACCGCGCCCGCAAGGGCGATCAGCGCCTCCGCGTTGGCGGCCTCAATCGTCCCGATCTTGAAGAGGATCAGGAAGGCGAGGGCGTTCTTCAAAAAGTTGTCGTTGAAGGCCGAGAAGAACTGGCACCAGAACAGAGGCGCGAAGCGCCGCGAGGTCATGAGCGAGGTGAACATGGCGTCATCTTCTCTTGAGGGTTCTTCTTGCGGCTCGTCGATTGTGGCGCTCGACCAGGCCCCGTTGTGGCTTGTGGCCGCTTAAGGATGTGTCGCGCCAAAGGTCCGCTTCCCATTGCGGTTAAAGCTTGGTTGCGCGGCAAAGCCGGGGCGGGCGTGCCCCGACTTTGCCTCTTTGGTCATCACTCCTTGCCGCGCTCCATGCCCATGAGCAGGCGCTCGGTCTTGGCATCCTCGATGCGGTTCACCAACCGGCTGCCCTCGTGCACGTCGCGGATGGTCTTGGTGACAGTGACGCAGGACTGCACGAGCATCACCACCGCCATGGCGAAGTAGCCTTTGATCCAGGCGTCGAGCGGCACGTAGAAAATGCCGACCACGACCATGAACAGGGCCGCCGCGAAGGAGGCATAGGTGAAGCCAACCCAGGCGCCGGAATGCTGGACGGTTTGCTGCGAATTCATGACACAATTCCCTTTCCTGTGTGAGTGCGGGCTTGTGGACGAAGGATCAGGCCGCGGGCTTGCCGGCCTCGCGCCTCAGGCGTTCGAGGACGCTTGCGGCAGTGGGGCGCGTGCGCGGCCCAAAGCCCTGCTGTTCGAGGCGTTCGGCGACACTTTTTGGCGCCGTCTCGGTGTTGAGCTCGTCGTAGGCGGTGGCGGCCACGGCCTCCTCGGCCTGGCGCTCGCGCAGCCGCTTCAAGGTGGCCTCGGCGTCGAGCAGGGCGCCGGCATTGCCGACGCCGCGCTGCGACACGTCCGCCTTGAGGCGACGGACCAACTCGGCCGCCTGGGCGATGCGGCGGCCGCGCTCCAGCTCGGTGAGGCGGCGGCCAGCGTCGGCGACGATGCGCTTCAGCTTGCCGATCTCGCTCGCGAAGGTGCCACGCGCCTCGCGCAAGGCATCGCGGTCGGCCTCGAGCAGTGCGATGGCTTCGGCCGCATCGTTGGCCAGGTCGTCGCGGCCGCCTTCGAGGGCGGCGACGGCGCGCCTCTCCAGGTCGGCGATCTGGCTCAGGGTCTTTTCGAGACGCCTGGCCTCGGCGTCGTCCTGGGCGATGGCGATGGCAAGGGCTCGCTTGCTACGGTCGACGCCGGCGCCAGCGTCGCGGATGTGCTGGTCGAGGATCATGAGCGCATGACGGTCGGTCAGCTGCTCCTCGGCCGCCGCGGCTGCGCCGCGCATCAGCGTGGTGACAAACTTGAACATTGGCGTCTCCCGTTCTATGAACATCGTTCACGTCGATGAGCCTTATCTCATAGGACTGAACATTGTTCAAGACAATTTTGAACGACGTTCATAGAATGGTGAACGAATGCGAAATCCTGATAAAAAAGAGCATCTTAGGGAGAGGCTGATCGGAGCCGCAGAGGCCGCCATCGCGGCCGGCGGGCTCACCGGCATCAAGGCGCGTGATCTGGCGCACGAGGTCGGGTGTGCGCTCGGCGCCATCTATACGGTGTTCCCCGATCTCGACGCGCTCATCGTGGCGGTCAATTCCCGGACCCTAGCAATGCTGGGGGCACATCTGCAGACGGTGGAGCGGGGAGGCCCTTGGCAGGTGCAGCCGGGCGCGCCCGTCGCGGTGGCGCGGCTCGTTGCGCTGGCGCACGCCTATCTGGCATTCGCCGACAAGCACAGGCCGCGCTGGCGGGCGCTGTTCGGCTACACCGTGCCGCCCGGGCAAAAGGTGCCGGCCTGGCACGTGGAGGAGCAAATGCAGCTCTTCCGCTTCGTGGACGAGCCGCTGCGCACCCTCGTCCCCTACATCGACGACGAGGGCCGCGCGCTGCTCGCCCGCTCGCTGTTCTCGGCCGTGCACGGCATCGTCAGCCTCGGGCTTGAGGAGAAGTTCGTGGCGGTGCCGATAGCGCATCTGCGCCAGCAGCTGTCAGTGGTGATCAGCGCCGCTGCGTTGGGGCTGATGCAGACGCGCGTGCAGGCGTGAACAAACCGCAATGGCGCCACGTTGCCCTTCAGATTAACGGAGGCTCGCCATGCAGGTGCCGCTCGAGATCGCCTTTCACAATCTCGACCCGCTGCCGTGGGCGGAGCGGGAGATCAGGGCGCGGGTCGAGAGCCTCGAGGGGCTGTTCGACCGGCTGATCGCCTGCCGCGTGCGCGTCGACCAGCGGGCAACCAACATGAGTGGCACCATCCCGCCGGTGGTGCGCATCGAGATCAGCGTGCCCGGCCACCACGACATCGTCGTGGCGCACGAACCCGACCGTCTGCAGCGCAAGTATCAGAATCCCGACCTGCTCAACGCCATCCACGAAGCCTTCAGGATCGCAGAGCGCCAACTGCTTGAGTGGAAGGACAAGGTGCAGGGCGAAACCAAGATCGTCCATCATGACGGCCAGCGTCAGCTTCTCGGCCAGGTGGCGGAACTCGATCCCGGGCGCGACCACGGCTTCCTCGTCACGGCCGCGGGCGGGCTCCTCTACTTCCACCGCAACAGCCTGCTGTCGGGAAATTTCGACGCGCTCGAGCGCGGCGATGAGGTGCATTACGTGGAGGAAGTCGGCGACACGGGCCCGATCGCCACCAAGGTCCGCGTCAAGGCGAAGGCCTCGGCGTGAAGGTGCGGACGGACGCGTCAGTCGGATGACGGGGCGCTGCTTTGCGCCGTTTGAGCCTCGCCGGCATCGTGGCGGCGGCCGCTTGGCTTGACCTTCAAGCCTTGGCGCCCCGCGAATACCACGAAGATCAACAACAGACCCATCGGCAAAACGCCAAGCCATTCGTGCATGGTCATCGCGCACTCCCTCCGCACGCCACCTTGACCTGGCTGCCACGCCGCTGCGGTGCGCGGCAGCACGGCCCATGACGGAACGGTGACAGGACGCGGCCGTGCCATTCCGGCTTCCAGCCGGCGCGCCGCCTGACTACAATCGGACCCGATCCCATCCGAGAATCCGCCGAAGCGCTCTGCAATCGCGCCCGGCTGCACGGAAGAGAACAGCCGCGCCATGTCAGCCCCAGCCCGACACCTCAACCTCATCGGCGCCGCCAACTTTCGCGACCTCGGCGGCTATCCCGGCCGTGGCGGACGGCGCGTGCGCTGGCGGCGCCTGTTCCGCTCCAACCATCTCGGCAGCATCACCGACGCCGACATCACGGTGCTGCGCGGCATGGGGCTGAAATGCGCCTTCGATCTGCGCGGTGCCGAGGAGCGGCTGCCCAGCATGTGCCGCCTCGACGGCATCGCCGTCCATTCGCTGCCGATCGAGCCAGTCACGGTTGCGGCGCTGCGCCAGCGTCTGGCCTCCGGCGCGCCGCTCTTGCCCGAGGACACTGCCGAGATCATGCGCGAATCCTACCGCGGCTATGTCCGGCACAATACGGCAAGCTTCCGCGCCCTGTTCGCGCACCTCCTCGAGGACCGCGCCCCTCTCGTCATCCATTGCACGGCCGGCAAGGACCGCACCGGCTTTGCGTGCGCGCTCATCCTCAATGCGCTCGGCGTGCCGGACGACGTCATCGTCGAGGACTATCTCCTCACCAACCAGCACTGGAAGCCGAGCCCGGCGGCCACCAGCGCCGACCTGCCCGACGATGTGCGCGCCGTCATCGGCCGGGTCGACGCGTCGTTCCTGGCCGCCGCCCTGGACGCGGTCGCGACCGACCACGGCGGCCTCGACGCCTATCTCGAGGACGAGCTGAAGATCGGCGCCCGCGAGCGGGCAGCGCTCGAGGAGCGATACCTCGAGGCTTGAAGCATTCTGTCTCGACGCCTGATCCGCTCGTGTCGCTGCCGGCGTTCGGCGTCAGAGTGAACCATCGACCACCACCTCGACGAGGCTCGTCGCGCGGCTGGCGAAAGCCGATCGTAGCGCGTGGGCAAGCTCGTGGGGCTCGGTGACGCGGATCGCGGTCAGTCCAAGGGCGCGCGCCAGGCCCGCGAAGTCGACCGCCGGGTCGGCGAAATCCATGCCGACGAAGCGGTCGTTCTTGTGAAACGCCAGGAGCCGCTGCTTGATGATGCGATAGCCGCCATTGTTCACGATCACGAAGGTCAGGGGCAGCTTGTGATGGGCGGCGGTCCATAGCGCCTGGATGGAATACATGGCGCTGCCGTCGCCCGAATAGCAGACGACGGGCCTCTGCGGATTGGCGAGACTGACGCCCACCGAAGCCGGCAATCCCCAGCCGATGCCGCCTGACGCAAGCCCATGGTAGCCGTAGCGGTCGCGGTGCGGGCGCAGCGCCGTCATGTGGCGCGATGCGGTGAGCCCTTCGTCGACCAGGATGGCGTCGGCGGGCAGCGTCTCGACCACCTGCAGCGTAAGCCAGTCCGGATCGATGGGCAGGCGATCCTTGTTGCGGCCGATCTCCTCGACGAGTTTCGTGCGTCTGGCCGACCAGTTCTTCGACGCCAACGGCCGCAGGGCTTCCTTGGCGCGACGCTCGAGGCCGGCGCCGCCTTCGCGCTCGACCGCTGGGGTAAGCGCCTTCAGCGTCTCCTTCACGTCGGCCTTGAGCGCGATCTCGACGCCGTAGTTCTTGGCGAGGTCCCAGTCGACCAAGCCGATCTGCACGACGGGGAGGCCGGCCGGCATGGGGTCGACCTCGCTGTAGACCGACATGCGGAGCGGATCGGCCCCGAGCACGATCATCAGGTCGTGCGCGGCAAGGACATCGCGGGTCTGGGCCTGCTGGCGCGACAGCGCGCCCATGAAGGTCGGGGTCTCGGACAGGAAATGGGCGCCGTAGGGCGCCGTCTGTTGATAGACAGGAGAGCCGAGCGTCAGCGAGAAGGCGGCGGCTTCCGCAAGCGCATCGCTCTTCACGAGCTCGTCGCCGACGATGATCACTGGCCGCTCGGCTTTGACGAGACGTTTGGCCAGGGCCTCGATGCCGGCGTCGGACGGACGGGTGCGCGAATCCACGCGCGTGGACCGGCCGAGCTCCACACCGGCCTCGGCATTGAGGATGTCGCCGGGTAGCGAGATGAATACCGGGCCGGTCGGTGCGGTGGTCGCCACCTTGGCGGCGCGCCGCACGATGCGGGGCAGGTCCTCGAGACGCGTCACCTCGACGGCCCATTTCACCAAGGGTTCCGCGATGCGCACGAGGGGGTCGTAAAGCAGCGGCTCCATGAGGCCGTGCCCCTGCTCCTGCTGGCCGGCCGTGAGGATCATGGGTGTGCCGGTGAACTTTGCATTGTAGAGCGCGCCCATGGCGTTCCCGAGGCCCGGCGCCACGTGCACATTGCAGGCGACGAGGCGGCCCGACGCACGGCTGAAGCCGTCCGCAATGGCAACGACCAGGCTCTCCTGCATGGCCATCACGTAGGTGAGGTCGGGATGGTCCCTGAGTGCGTGCATGATCGGCAGCTCGGTGGTGCCGGGATTGCCAAACAGATGCGTGATGCCCTCGTCCTTGAGCACCGCGAGGAAGGCCGAACGACCGGAAATACGATTGATCGCGACGTTCATTGCAGCCTCCGGTCATTGGGCTTTGCCCGACGGTCTTTCACACGCGGTTCCACGGCAGGAATCAAGGGCCCATCGGCAACGCACGCCGGGCGTTGTCGGGGCCGCCCTGTGGAACGGAAGAAGCGCCTTGGAGCAATCCGCAATCGCGGCTACGCTCGCAATCCGGCGGGCAACGCTACCGCTTGACGCGTGCTCTTCTCGAGGCCTAGGCCGAGGCTTCCCGCTGCCCTGGAGGGTTACCGGTGCAAATTGATTGCGATCTGCACCCCGGACTTGAAGGAACGCGAACGACGCTGCTTCCTTATCTCGACGATCACTGGAAGGAGCAGGTCGTGACCCGCGGCATCGACGGGCTCGATCTCAACAGTTACATGCCCACCATGCCGCTGTGCTGCCGGCCCGATTGGCAGCCGAAGGCCGGCAAGCCCGGCTCCGACTTCGCGCAATTCACCAAGCAGGCCCTCGACGGTTTCGGCACATCGATCGGCATCTTGAACGTGCTGTACGGCGCGCAAGCTGTTCACGATCCCTACATGGCGTCTGCCTTCTGCCGCGCCATCAACGACTGGATCGCCGACAAGTGGCTGTCGCAAGACCGGCGGCTGCGCGCCTCCATCGTCATCCCCCTGCAGGATCCGGAACTCGCCATCGCCGAGATCGAGCGCCGAGCCGACGACCGGCGCTTCGTGTCAGTCCTCGTGCTGGCGCAGGGCGAGGATTTGCTCGGCCGCCGTCAATATTGGCCGATCTACAAAGTGGCGGAAAAGCTCGGTCTGCCGATCGCCATTCACGCAGGCAGCCAATACCGCATGGCGCCGAGCTCGATCGGCTGGCCGTCCTACCGCTTCGAATATTACGTCGCCGAGTCGCAGGCTTTCCAAGCGCAGCTGCTCAGCCTCATTCTCGAAGGCGTCTTCGGGAAGTTCCCGAAGCTCAAGGTCGTGCTGATGGAATCGGGCGTGAGCTGGCTGCCGGCCTTCATGTGGCGGGCCGACAAGACCTGGAAGGGGGTTCGCGTCGAGGTGCCCTGGGTGGAGCAGCCGCCCTCGCAGATCATGCGCGACCACGTCCGCCTGACGGCGCAGCCGTTCGACAGCCCGCCCGACCGGGCCGGTGTCGAGCAGCTGATCGACCAGATCGGCTCCGACGACATGCTGCTGTTCGCGACCGACTACCCGCATTGGCAGTTCGACGGCGATGCCTCAATTCCGGCTCACCTTCCGGCATCCATCGTGAAGCGGATGCAGCACGACAATCCACTGGCCACGTTCCCGCGGCTTGCGCCGCACTGACGGGGGAGGACCCTGATGACGGACGTTCTCTATCGCCCAGACGTTCTCGATCGCACCGATGACGACGGCGCCCGCCGGACCGGGGCGCGGACGGCGCTGAAGATCATCGATTGCGACATCCATCCGAGCCTGCGGGCGCGCGAGGATCTCTACCCGTTCATGGAGAAGCGCTGGCAGGAGCACTTGCAGACCTACGGCGCCCACATCCGCAATCCGTTCACCTCGACGACGCCCTATCCGCGCATCGCGCCCCTGATCTGCCGGCGCGATGCCTGGCCGCCGGGCGGCGGCCCGCCCGGCTCCGATCTCGCCTTCATGCAGAAGCAGCACCTCGATCCCTACAACGTCGAGTTCGGGCTGCTGCAGGTGCTCGATCTCGGCGTCGCCTCGCAGGTCAATCTGGAGTTCGGCGCGGCGCTGCAGCGCGCCATCAACGAGTGGCAGATCGAGTTCTTCTCGAAGCCCGATCCGCGGCTCAGGGCCTCGATCATCATCGGCCAGGACGACGCCGTGGCGGGGGTGGCGGAGATCGAGCGGTGCGCGGCCTTGGGACGCCACGCGCAGGTCAATATCTCGCCGCGCGCCAACGAGCCGCTGGGGCGGCGCAAGTACTGGCCGATCTTCGAGGCGGCGCAGGCGGCGGGGCTGCCGCTCGGCATCCATGTCGGCGGCTATGGCGGCCACGTGCCGACCGGCAGCGGCTGGCCGTCCTACTATAATGAGGAGCATCACTCGAATGCCCAGACGGTGGCCGCGCAGCTGACGAGCCTCGTGGTCGAGGGCGTTCCCGAGCGATTCCCGAAGCTGAAATTCGTGTTCATCGAAGGCGGCTTCGGCTGGGTGCCCGCCATCACCTGGCGGATGGACCAGCATTTCGAGCGTTTCCGCAGCGAGGTGCCGCATCTGAAGCGCCGGCCGTCGGAATATGTGCGCGAGCATTTCTGGTTCACCACGCAGCCCATGGAGGAGCCGGATAACGCCCAGCACCTGCGCAACGTCATCGAGTGGATCGGCATCGAGCGGCTGCTGTTCTCCTCGGACTATCCGCACTGGGACTTCGACGATCCGCGCTATGCCTTCAGGACACCCTTGTCGGAGAGCGAGCGCCTGAAGATCTTCAATAGCAATGCGCGCGCGGTCTACCGGTTCGACTGAGGCCATTCGATTGACGCCATGACCCGTCACGTCGTCGCCAGGAACGTCCGAGATACCGCCCGGCGGCAACAAGGTCGTCACCGTCGGCGGGCGCGAGATCGTCATCTTCCACACCAACGGCGAGTTCTTCGCGCTGCTCAACCGTTGCCCGCACGAGGGCGCGCCCCTGTCGCACGCCGTCTGCGTGGCGCACCTTCACTCGAGCGAGCCTGGAGAATTCAAGCGCTCGCGGGTCGGCGAGCTGCTGCGCTGCCCGTGGCACGGCTGGGAATACGACATGCGCACCGGGCAATCCTACTGCGATCCGTCGCGCATCAAGACGCGTTCCTATCCGGTCACCGTGGCGCGCGGCGACGGCCTGGTCGAGGGCCCGTTCGTGGCCGAGACATTCCCGATCGCGGTCGAGGAGAACTACGTCCTCATCGAGGTCTAGGCGCGCTCACCAGGTATCGATCCAGGCGTGCTTCTTGCCGCGGCGCGGCTCCGGCGGCGGCGCCGAGCGCAGCCCGGCCATGATCCAGCGGCGCGTCTCGGCGGGGTCGATGACCTCGTCGAGCTCGAAGAATGCCGCCGTGCTGAGCGCCTTGCCGCGCTCGTACATGCCCGCGACCATCTCCTCATACTTGGCCTTTCGGACGGCCGGATCGGTGATGGCCGCGAGCTCGTTGCGATAGCCGAGCTTGACCGCGCCTTCGAGCCCCATGCCGCCGAACTCGCCGGTCGGCCACGAGATGGCGAAGAACGGCGCGTGAAAGCCGGCCCCCGCCATGCCCTGGGCGCCGAGGCCATAGGCCTTGCGCAACACAACGGTGAAGATCGGCACCGTCACATTGGCGCCGATGACGAAGACGCGGCAGCAATGGCGCACCAGCGCCGTCTTCTCGGCTTCCGGCCCCACCATGTTGCCGGGCGTGTCGCACAAGGACAGGATGGGGATATCGAAGGCGTCGCAGAGCTGCATGAAGCGGGCCGCCTTGTCGGAGGCCTCGCTGTCGATGGCGCCGCCAAGATGCATCGGATTGTTGGCGATGACGCCGAGCGGCCGGCCCTCGACGCGGATGAAGGACGTCACCATGCCGGCCCCGAAGCCGCGGCGGACCTCGAGGACGGAGCCGGTGTCGGCCAGCGTCTCGATGACCTTGCGCACGTCGTAGACGCGCAGCCGGTTCTCCGGCACCAGGCGGCGCAGCAGGCGCTGATCGGCGCAGGTCCATTCGGCGACGGCGCCCTGGAAATACGACAGATACTTCTTGGCAACCGTGACTGCCTCGGCCTCGTCGGCGACCGCGATGTCGACGACGCCGTTGGGGACCTGCACGCTCATGGGCCCGACCTCCTCGGGCTTGAAGACGCCAAGGCCGCCGCCCTCGATCATCGCCGGCCCGCCCATGCCGATGGTGGAATTGGCAGTGGCGATGATGACATCGCAGCAGCCCAGCATCACGGCATTGCCGGCAAAGCAGCGTCCCGAGTTGATGCCGATGAGCGGCACGAGGCCGCTCAGCTTGCTGTAGAAGTTGAAGGCGGGCGTGGTCAGGTTGGCGGCGGCGAGCTGGTCGGTGTCGCCGGGCCGGCCGCCGCCACCCTCGGTGAAGAACACAACCGGCAGGCGCCAGCGGGCCGCCAGATCGAACATGCGGTCCTTCTTGTCGTGGTTCTTCTTGCCCTGGGTGCCGGCCAGCACCGTGTAGTCGTACGACATGGCGATGACGCGGGCGCGATCGTCGGGGAAGAGATGGCCGTTGACGCGCCCGAGGCCGGCCACCAGGCCGTCCGCGGGGGTGGTGCGGAAAAGCTCGTCGAGGCTCGTGCGCAACCGGCGCGCCGCAATGACCAGCCCGCCATATTCGGCGAACGAGCCGGGATCGCAAAGATCCTCGATGTTCTCGCGCGCCGTGCGCTGGCCAGTCTTGCGGCGGCGCGCCACCGCGTCCGGCCGCGCCGGATCGAACGTCATGTCGCGCCGCTGCAGGACCTCGGCGAGGTCGGCACGAATGTGGTCGAGATCGATATCCTCGGCGGCGACGTGGTTGCCGCCTTCAACCGAACGCTCCTCGATGAAGGCGAGGGGATGGCCTTCGAAGACGGTGTCGCCGGCCGCAACGGTGAGGCTGTGCAGCACGCCGCTCGTCGGCGCGGCGATGACGTGCTCCATCTTCATCGCCTCCATGACCAGGACCGGCTGGCCGGCGAGCACGATGTCGCCTTCGCGCACCGCGAGGCTGACGATGGTCCCCTGCATGGGGGCGAGGAGAGGGGTCGCGCCGTCCGGTGCCACGATGGCGGCCGTCGGCGCGACGGCGGCTTCGGCCTCGACTGCGTCGAACGGCGAGGCGGCGCCCTCCCGGCCATGCACGAGGACCGCCAGGGGATCTTGCGGATCGACCGTCGCGCCGGCGCGGCGTGGCGCCGCCGCCCTCTCCAGGAAGAGGCGCGGATGGCTCGCAGGGCCCTTGGTAAGGAATGTCGCAAGCCCCTCTTCGAGGAAGCGCGTGTGGGTGTTGCCGGCCAGGAATTCCGGGCTCTGCAGCACGCTCTGCAGCAGCGGCAGGTTGGTGGCGAGCCCGCCGATCTTGAACTCGCACAGCGCCCGATAGAGTTTTGCGGCGGCGGCGGCGAGGTCCGTGGAGCGGCCGTGAACGATGACCTTGGCGAGGAGCGAATTGAAATTGGGGCTCGTGCGGTAGCCCGCATAGCCGAACGTGTCGACGCGAATGCCCAGCCCCGAGGGCGGCTCGAATGCCGAAAGGGTGCCGCCCGCCGGCCGCGCCGTGCCGTCGGGCGCCACGGTCTCCATGTTGACGCGCGCCTCAATGGCCATGCCGCGTGGGCTCGTGATGTCAGATTGCATCAGGCCGAGCTGCGCAAGCGTGGCGCCGGCCGCCAGGGCGAGCTGCGTCCTGACGAGGTCGACGCCGGTCACCTCCTCGGTGACCGTATGCTCGACTTGCAGGCGCGGATTGGCCTCCATGAAGGCGAATGACGGCTCTTCCGCACCGGGCTCGGCAGCGACCAGGAACTCGAAGGTGCCGACATTGGCGTAGCGGACTGCCTTGGCCATCACGACGGCGGCGTCGAGCAGGCGCTGGCGCGTCACCGGCGCGAGGTTCGGGGCCGGGGCGATCTCGATCAGCTTCTGGCGCCGGCGCTGCACGCTGCAGTCGCGCTCGAAGAGATGGCTCACCGCGCCGGAGCCATCGCCCACCACCTGCACCTCGATGTGGCGGGCGCGGGAAACGAGCTTCTCGACATAGAGGGCGCCATCGCCGAAGGCCTGCAGGGCCTCGGATCGGCACCGCTCATAGGCCTCCTGGAGGTCATCGCCGGAGTGCACCGGCCGCATGCCGCGGCCGCCGCCACCGGCAATGGCCTTGATCATGATCGCCGCGCCGGCGCCCAGCGACGCCAGGAAAGCGCGCGCTTGATCGAGCGAGGTCGGACCATCGGTGCCCGGCAGCACCGGCACGCCGCACGCGACGGCGAGCCGTCGCGCCCTCGACTTGTCGCCGAGCTCCCGCAGATTGTCAGGCGTGGGGCCGACAAAGACGAGCCCCGCCTCCCGGCAGCGGCCCGCGAACGCCGCGCTCTCGCTCAGGAACCCATAGCCCGGATGGATGGCGTCGCAGCCGGCCTCTTGTGCCACCGCAATGATGCGCTCGGCATCGAGATAGGCGGCAACGCCTGGCGCGCCGAGCGGACGCCTCTCGTCCGACTTGCGCGTGTGCAGGGATTGCGCGTCGTCGTCGGAATGGATGGAGACGGTGCGGATGCCCATCTCGGCCGCGGCGCGGGCGATGCGGATGGCGATTTCGCCGCGGTTGGCGATCAACAGGCTTTTCATGGCCGTCACGTCACGGGTTCCGGAGAGCAGCGAGCTTGGACGGAACGGACTGCATCATGCAATCAAGCCCCCTGTAAAGCGGCGCGCGGCCATGCGGCAGCTTCCTGCCGGCGGTCGAACAGCCGACCGGAAGCGGCCACGCTGCGGGCGACCAACCCGTCCGGGCGGCTTCCGAGCTTGCTTCAACCGGACGACGACAGGGCGATTTGCCCTTGCAGAAAAGGCCCGAAGCGGCCATGTAGCAGGCATTGAGATATTCGGCCGAACGACTTGGCCCGGCCGCGACAGCGTGCCTGACTGACGACCTCTCCCAAAAATCTCGAGCAAACCGGCCGCCTATCGCGGTCTCCATACACACGTAGCTAAGAAAGTGCTCCCATGAACAAGGGAACGGTCAAGTGGTTCAACGGTCAGAAGGGTTTCGGCTTCATTGAGCCGGAGGACGGCGGCAAGGATGTCTTCGTTCATATCAGCGCGGTGGAACGTGCCGGGCTGAGCAGCCTCAACGAGGGCCAGAAGGTCACCTTCAACGTTGTTGCAGACCGCCGGACCGGCAAGTCGGCCGCCGAGAACCTGCGCGCGGCGTAAGCGCCGCCGTTATCACAGGCTTCGGCGCCAAGCTGGTGACGGAGCCTGTGCGCGGAACCCCGCGTCTGGTACGCTAGGCGCGGGTTCTCGTGATTCCGTCATGACAAGAGGCGGACAAATCGGCGACTGCGCGGCGCTCTGCACCCGCCCGCCGACGAGGCCCGAGCCGGACCGACGGTGTCGCGCCGTGATCCGAATTCGCGGCCCAGAAAAGAGACATGCATGCCGACGCCGACCGACGCGCATCCAGACTCCACAGCCCCCGCAGCCGAGACGGCCGCCCCCGGCGATCCACACGACGACATCGTCTACCCTTCTGCCTTCTCGTTCATCGTGGTGCATGTGTGCTGTCTCGGCGCCATCTTCACCGGCATCACGCTTGAGGCGATCGTCGTCGGCATCGTCCTCTACTGGGTGCGCATCTTCGCCATCGGGGCGGGCTATCATCGCTATTTCTCGCATCGGTCCTATTCGACAAGCCGGGCCTTCCAATTCGTCCTCGCCTTCATGGCCCAGACCACGGCGCAGAAAAGCGTGCTGTGGTGGGCCGCCAAGCACCGCCACCATCATCTGCATTCCGATACGGCGCACGACGTGCACTCGCCGCGCCACACGGGCTTCCTCTACAGTCACATGGGCTGGATCTTCTCGCGCCGCCACGATAACGCCGATCTCGTCAAGGTGGCTGACTTCGCCCGCTATCCCGAGCTGATGTGGCTGCATCGGCTCGAGCTGTTGCCGGCCGTCGTCCTGGGCACGGGCTGCTTCCTGGTCGCCGGCTGGTCAGGCCTCGTGGTCGGCTTCTTCTGGAGCACGGTCGCCGTCTACCACGCGACCTTCTGCATCAATTCGCTCGCTCACGTGCACGGCCGCAAGCGCTACGTCACCGGCGACGATTCCCGCAACAACTGGCTGTTGGCGCTGTTCACCATGGGCGAGGGCTGGCACAACAACCACCACGCCTATCAGAGCGGCGTGCGGCAGGGCTTCCGCTGGTGGGAGATCGATCCGACCTTCTATCTCATCAAGCTGCTGTCGTTCACCGGCCTGGTGTGGGACCTGAAGTCGCCGCCCGAGGCGGTGCTGCGCAACGAACAGCCGCTGGGCTCGCGGGTCATCAATCGCGCCGCCGAGGAGCTCGCCGCCCGCTTCAACCCCGACCGCATCGCGCTCACCATTGCGTCGGCGCTACGCGCGCCGGAGCTCTCGGCCTTGCACGAGAGCCTGACGCGGGCCCGCGACCGCACGACGGCGGCCCTCAACAACCTGCACATGCCGCAGCTGCCGCAGCTGCCGCACATGCCGACGCGCGAGGAGCTCGTCGCCCAGGCGAAGGCCATGTTTGCGCGCACGCCCTCGCGCGACGCGATCGTCGATCGCGCCTATGAGCTCCTGCACGACATGGTCGGCATGCGGCTCGCGATGGCGCTGGAGCAACGCCGCGCCTAGCGGCGATCTCAGCGAAGGCTTTGGCAAATCGAAAGCCCTTTTAGCAGCGCGGTGGACTGGCGGACGCGCACGTGTTTGATCTGAATCAAACACCGGTCATGTCAATCGCGGTTGCTTGTCTACCGGCACAGGTCTCCTGTCGCCGCAACCTGTTTTGGCCACGCTCCTCGCGTGCCGCACCCAAAGCCCGCGTTTCGTGGTCAATGACGGAGCCGCTGCTTCCCTCCGGAGGCAGCGGCTTTGTTTGTGGTGTCTGCGCCTAAACGGGGCTCGGCGCGCATGCGATTTTCGAATCCGGCACGACGCGACGGAACGCATCGCGATGACGCGGCGCGGCGCGAGTTGCCACCAAGGCGTGGCGGCTGTTTGACCCAGATCAAGGCCGGGGGCCTTGTGACGTCGAATGGGTTCGACTGCAGAAGCATCGCCAATATCTGACGTGCGGGCCGACAAGCAAAGTCGGCGGCGGCGCAAGCGAGCCGTTCTGCTTCGTCTCAGTTCCGGACGGAAGGAAGATCTCACAGGTCCGCCGGCGCCAACTTCAACCCCCGACCTTGGAGGGATGTCTCATGACAGCTTCTCGTACTCGTCTACTCGGTGCTGCCGCAGCGACAATGCTCACCGTTCTGCTGACCTCGCCGGGTTCTGCTCAGGTGGCAAGGTTTGACCATGATCTCAGTCTCGGCAATCAAGCGCTGACCAACGTTCGGTACTATGGCGGCTATCGTGGCGGCTACCGCCGCTATGGCTATCGTGGCTACGGCCACCGCCGATATGGCTACCGCGGCTACGGCTATCGCGGCGCTGCCGTTGGGGCGGGGGTCGCGGCTGGAGTTGCGCTGGGTGCGACGGGCGCACTCGCCGCCCAGGGGACACCCGGCTATTCGGATGGTGGGGTACAGGTCTCCGACGTGGATTCCTGCAGAAGCCGCTATAGCAACTACGATGCGGCGACCCGGCTTGGCCTCAGCAACGAAGGCATCTGGTACTTCTGCCCGTCGTATGGGGGTGCTCGAAACGTAGCGCCCTAAAGACCTTGAACATTGTGAAAGGTTGAAAGGGCTGCGGCCCATTTGAATGTCCGCGCGGGCGCCTGCGACAATGCATGTCGCTCGCGACCGTGCGGTGACCCTCGATGTGGCCGCGAAGAATGTCCAGCCAACAAGGTGGGGCAGCTCCGGCAAGCTGCGCCGCCGCCGCCGCGGGCCCTCGACCGCACGACGGCGGCCCTCAACAACCTGCACATGCCGCAGCTGCCGCAACTGCCGCACATGCCGACGCGCGAGGAGCTCGTCGCCCAGGCGAAGGCCATGTTTGCGCGCACGCCCTCGCGCGACGCGATCGTCGATCGCGCCTATGAGCTCCTGCACGACACGGTCGGTATGCGGCTCGCGATGGCGCTGGAGCAGCGCCGCGCCTAGCGCCGTTGGCGCCTCGACATCAGTCAGCGCCGTCGGCGTGTGTGAACCGGCTGCGCGGACAAACGGCCCGGTGCGAAGAGGGATCCAGGCTGGCGTGATCAGCTAATCGGCAACGGCTTGTTGGCGGGCCGCCGCTAGCGGCATCTTGCGGAGAACGAGGGCGAGCGGCGCGGCAGCTGCCGAGATCAGCGTCAAGGCCCAGAAGACGTTGATATAGGCGAGGAACGATGCTTGCGTCTGCACCTGCTGTCCGATCCAGGCAAAGGCTTGCTGCTGAGCCAGCGCCAGGGAGCTGCCATGAGCCGCGAAATACTCCGTCACCTTTTGCAGCGTGTCCTGATACTGGACGCTGGAGGGCACGACGTGCTCGACGAGCCGGCTCTGGTGAAACTGCCCCCGGAAGGCCAGCACGTTGGAGGCGAGCGAAATGCCAATTGAACCGCCAACGTTGCGTGCCGCATTCATGAGGGCGGATGCCTGGTCGGTTTTGTCGGGCGGGATGCCAACATAGGACGCGGTAATGATCGGAATAAAGATCAGCGGCAACCCGACGCCAAGGTACATGCGCGACCACGCGAAAAATCCGAAATTGATGTCGCCGTAGAGATTCGTCAGACCATACATCGAGACGGAAACAATGATCGCGCCCACGGCAATCAAGTATTTCGGTTGGATGCGAGTCGTCAGGCGGCCGACGACGAACATCATCGCCATGGTGACGAGACCGCCCGGTGAGAGGACCAAGCCGGCCAAGGTTGCAGTGTAGCCGAAGTCGAGCTGAACGAGCTGAGGCAGGACCTGGGTCGTCGCGAGCAGGATGGCGCCGGTCGCCAACATCACGAGGAAGCACGATCCGAACTGGCGCGTGGCCACCATCCGGATGTCGACGACCGGATTCCGGCGCGTGATCTCCCATGGGATCATGAGCACGAATGCCAGGCCGCAAATGACCGAAAACGTCGTGATGAAGTTCGACCCGAACCAATCGTCCTCCTGTCCGCGGTCGAGCACGACTTCGAGGGCACCCAGGAAGGTTGCGATCAGCAGAAAGCCGACGAGATCGAAATGACCGCCCTCTCTCTTCAGCGCCTTGCGCCGCTCGACAGCCGCCTTGGACTCCCGCAAGATCAGCGAGACGAGGGCCATTGACACGAGTCCGACAGGTCCGTTGATCAGGAAGCACCAGTGCCATCCGTAATTGTCTGACAGCCAGCCGCCGAGTGTCGGCCCGACCACCGGCGCCACCACGACCGCGACCCCGAACAGCGCGAAGCCTTGACCGCGCTTCGCGGGCGGGAAGGAATCCGCCAGGATCGATTGCGAGACCGGCACCATGCCGCCACCGCCGAGCCCCTGCAGCACGCGGAACACAAGCAGGGACTGGATGTTCCAGGCGAAACCGCAGAGGACCGAGCTCAGGGTGAAGAGCGCGACACTGGCGAGATAGAAGGGTTTGCGGCCGAACATCCTTGCCAGAAAGCTGCTTGCCGTCAGGATGACGGCGTTGGCAACCAAATAGGTGGTCACGACCCAAGACGCCTCGTCGGCGCTGATCGCCAGGCTTCCGGAAATATAGGGCAGTGCCACGTTGGCGATCGTCGTGTCGAGCACCTCCATGAAGGTCGCCACGGCCACGACCACGGCAATCAGCCATGGATTTGTGGCGCCAGCAGCGACGCTCGCCGAACCGAACCGGTTGTCGGAAGAGGCATCACTCATCTGTAGCCCGTCAGCCGCTCGTAGAGCGATTGTCCCGGATCAACCCGAATGGTTGGAACAACCGACATGCCAGGCCCGAGGGCCACATCGAGGGGCGGGCTGTCCATCAGGATCTTCACGGGAACGCGCTGGACGATCTTCACGAAATTGCCAGTCGCGTTCTCTGCCGGGAGCAACGAAAACGCCGTCCCGGACCCGGGCTGAATGCTGGCCACATGACCGCGCACGACGCGGTCCGGATAGGCGTCAATGCGCATGCTCCCGGCCTGGCCGGGTCGCATGCGCGTCAGCTGCGTCTCCTTGAAGTTCGCGGTGACCCAGATCTCGTCCGGCACGAACATGGTGAGGTTGGTGCCCGCTTGAGCGAACTGGCCGACCGCTGCCGTGAGGCCGACAACGCGCCCGGGTTGGGCTGCGGTCAGCGTCGTGTAGGACAGATTGAGCTGCGCCTGGTCGCGCTGGGAATTCGCCTGCGCCAGGGCGGCGTCGGCGCTGCTGCGTTGCGCGCGGAGCGAATTGATCTGGCGCTGGGCGATCGTGAGCGCCGCCTGTGCACTTTTGAGGGCCGCCTGATCCTGGCGAAGCGTCGAAACCGTCTGCTCGGCCATTTGCACGGTCCCCGCCGAGTGCTGTGCGAGTTCCCGGTAACGCGCTTCCTGCTGTTCCGCGAATGTCAACGCCGCCTGCGCCTGCTCGACCTGCGCTCCGTTCGCGCTGATCTGCGCCTCCTGCACCGTGATCTGAGCGTCGATGTTTCGAATGTTGGCGGCAGCGGCTGAGACCTGTGCCTCGGCTTGCTCGAGCGCGATGCGGAAATCGCGCTCGTCGATGCGCGCGAGAACGTCACCTGCGTTGACGTGCTGGTTATCGGTGACGGGCACGGCGGTTATATAGCCCGACACCTTCGGGGCTATCGCGAACTGCCGCGCCTCGATAAACGCGTCGTCCGTCGACTCGAAGTGCTCGGAATATTCCCAATAAATGTACAAGCCCGCCAGGGCTACGGCGAAGAGGATCAGGCCGATCACGACCGTGACCGCACGGCGGTGCTGGAAATTGTGTCGAGGCGCGTGGCCGCCCTGATCTTCGGGCTGCGGCCCTTCCTTCGGCGGCGGGGCGATGCCATCAGGCTGACCTTCCTGCGGCGCCGGGCGTCTCGCTTCGAGGGCATCGTTTGCGCCATTGTCTCGCGAGTCCTCCTCGAGGGCCAATTCCAGAGCCGACGCAGCGTCCCGCCCGGCAGCCATTTCTGCCTTCAAGGATGAGAGGGCTGGCATGTGATTCATGAAGCTGCTCCATTCCACGCGGTTCCGCGCCATGTCTGGATCGAAACCGCGCTAGACATCGCGCGGCCTCCGCCTTCTGGGCCGCACGGAGCAGCTCTCAGTCCCCGAAGATCTGTGATCGATTCAGTCTTGCTGCTTGTTCGACATTGCGGCGATTAGCAGCTTGTTGCTCGAAACATCGCCACCCGGATTGCTTTCGGGTTGGCGCCGGTCGGAGCAATTCTTCGCCTCACCCGACCCCGCTTGGGCGCCACACTTGCCAAACGCTTCGCAACATCAATCTCCGCCAAATCTGCGCAGGATTGGAGCAAACGACGCAATCCTGACGAAGCGCATGCACGGCAGCAGCAGTATCTCTTTGGAAGCAAATGGAGACATCAATGAAAGCGCTGACAGCGAACGTTATTGCGATCGCCTTGCTGGCCGCGAGTCCGGCATTCGCGGCGCCGGCCGATCAGCCACCAACTTTTGACATTGCTCCCACCTGTCGAGATTCGGTGCAGCTCGGCGGCGAAGCGGGCTCCGGGAGCAGCTGCCTGGCGGACGAGGCCGCTGCACGCCAGCAAGTCCAGCAGCAATGGTCGCAGTTCTCCAAGAAGAACAGGGAAGAGTGCGCCACCCTGGTCAATATTGGAGGGCCTCCCAGTTACGTGGAGCTCATCACCTGCTTGGAGGATGCACGCGAGGCCGAGAACCCATCTCAACTCGCGACACCAAGCCCAGCCAACGGCAACTCAATGCAGCGACGATAAGGCCACTATTCGCTGGCGCTGGCCGCAGGCCCCATCGTATGCTTTCTCGACAAAGGCCTTGTTGGCGCTTGGGGTTTTTCGGTTCTGTCGGATGACGACCGACCTTCCGCCCGTCCGCGTCCCGAGGCGACGCCGGAGGGGTTCGCGGCACGGTGAAGGAAGACATCGAAGCGAAGACGAGCCTTTCCGCACTTGGCAATCCGACAGCCCGAGCCACGCTTCTGCTTGCCATGGCGTGCGTATTCGCCACCGCGATCTTCATAATCGACACACTTACGACACTCGATGTTGCGATCGCCGTGCTGTACGTCATCGTGGTGCTCGTCGTCGCCAGAGTATTGCAAAGGCGCGGCATATTGCTGGCGGGAATTGGTTGTGTCTCGCTGACCATCATAAGCTTCGTGATATCGCACGGTGGAGAGCACACCGCCTCTGAGCTTGGCAGGTGCCTGGTCAGCATGGCGGCAATCGCCATCACCACTGTGCTCGCCCTGCAGAACCAGCGAGCGACGATGGTGTTGCACGAGCAGGCGCGGCTGCTCGATCTGACGCACGACACGGTCTTCGTGCGCGACGCAAAGGACGTCATCACCTACTGGAATCGCGGCGCCGAGGAGCGCTATGGATGGACGCGCGAGCAAGTGGTGGGCCGGGTCTCCCACGAATTGATGCAAACGATCTTTCCCATCCCGCTTGACGATATCAGGGCGCAGTTGTTCCGCAGCGGTCGATGGGAGGGCGAACTCGTTCACACGAAGCAGGACGGCACACAGGTCATCGTGGCGAGCCGATGGTCCGCACAGCAGGACGGACAAGGCCGGCCCGTTGCGACCCTGGAGACCAACAATGACATTACCGAGCACAAACGTATCCAGGAGGCACTGCAGGCGGCCCACGCCGAGCTCGCGCACGTGACCCGCGTCACAACGCTAGGTGAGTTGGCCGCGTCCATCGCTCACGAAGTCAATCAGCCGTTGGCAGGTGTGGTAACAAATGCCGAAGCCTGTCTGCGCTGGCTTGACCGAGCGTCGCCAAATCTCGACGAGGCGCGACGCAATGTCGAGCGCATCGTCAGTGACGGACATCGCGCTGCCGAGGTGATCCGGCGATTGCGTGCCCTCGCGACGAAGAGCGGTCCGCAGATGACGCTGCTCGACATCAGGGGCCTCATCGGTGAGGTCGTCCGTTTGGTGCAACGCGAGGTGCTCAGTCAGGGCGTGTCGCTGCGGGCCGAGCTTGGCTCGGATCTCCCTCCCATTCACGGCGATCGGGTGCAGTTGCAGCAGGTGATCATCAATCTTGTGATCAACGGCATCGAAGCCATGGCGCACGTCGTTGACAGACGGCGGGAGCTTACCATCCGCTCGCGCCTCCATGAACCGGAGCAAGTGCTCGTCTCGGTTCAGGATTCCGGCATCGGTATCGCGCCGGCCGACGCAAGCCGGCTTTTCACCGCCTTCTTCACCACCAAACCCGCTGGGATGGGCATGGGGCTGTCGATCTGCCGTTCAATCCTCGAAGCGCATGGCGGCCGCATATGGTGCACTCCGAACGATGGCCCCGGCGCCACCTTTCATTTCGTGTTGCCTTCGGCCACCGAGAAGGGGCCGTGACTTTGCCGTGACACGCTCGCTCGGGTCGCGAAGGCGGCTGGCGTGCGAGAACGGACATCGGGGCCGTTACTGCGCAATTGCGCGACATGATTGGCAATTTCGGCAAAGCATGAGCCCTCCGCCGAACTCATGTGACCGCTGTTAGCGCCGGCTGCGAACGCGCGGCCACATTCAAAGGAGAGTTTCATGTTGAAGAGAACGAAGATCATCTTGGTGGCCGCTGCCGTTGCGGGCGCCCTTTTCGCGGCCGACGCCCAGGCCCGTGGAGGCGGCGGTATGGGGGGCGGTCACGGCGGCGGCTTTGGCGGTCACGGCGGCGGCTTTGCTGGCGGCCACGGCGGCGGCTTTGCTGGCGGTGGTTTCGGCGGGTTCCGTGGTGGCGGTTTCGGGGGATCGCGCTTCGGTGCCCCCGGCCGGGGCTTTGCCACGCACCGTCTTTTCGGGGTCCCCAGCTATGGCGGTTTCTGGCCGGACTACTCCAGCAGCTGGTCTGGGTATGACGGCTACGACAGCGGCTTCGGTTGCTATCAGCTTCAGCAAGTTCGCACCTCGCGCGGCTGGCGGTGGGAGCAAGTCAACGTCTGCGGCTGACCTGGTGTGGTCAGGCTTGCGCGATTGCGGCGAATTGGCAGCTCATTCTTGACTGCCGCCCGATAGATGGCCGAGCGGGAGCGGCCCCGGCGAGAAACAGCGCCGGTCCCGCCACATCCCGCTCGGCGACGAACAGCCCGACCGTCAGACCTGCGACCGAAGGCCCTTTGACACCGCCGCCCAGCGCGGACAAGACTTTCGCGACATCGGGCAACGCGAATGACATCGGGCCTAGGGAGCAGGTCGACAGCGACTGCCAGCGTCGAGAACGCGACCGTGTTCATCGTCGACGATGATATGTCGCTGCGCGAGGCGCTCTCAAGCCTGTGCCGTTCGGTGGGCCTGCAAGTCCAACTGTTCGGCTCGGCACACGAGTTTCTACAAGCCAGACTGCCGGATGTTGCGAGTTGTCTCATACTCGATATCCGATTGCCGGGGCTGAGCGGTCTTGAATTTCAGGCCAAGCTGGTCGAGGCGAAGGTCCACATTCCCATCATCTTCATGACCGGCCACGGCGACATTCCGATGTCGGTGAGAGCCATGAAGTCGGGAGCGATCGATTTCCTGACCAAGCCTTTTCGTGACCAGGACATGTTGGACGCCGTGGCGACCGCCATCGAGCGGGATCGCAAGCGGCGCAATGATGAAGGAAGTGTGCTGGACCTGCGCGCGCTCTTTGGCTCGCTTACGAGGCGCGAACAGGAAGTGATGTCCCTCGTCACCACAGGTCTCATGAACAAGCAAGTCGCTGCAAAGATTGGCCTGAGCGAGATTACAGTGAAAATACATCGCGGCCGGGTCATGAAGAAGATGGGCGCGAAGTCGTTAGCCGATTTGGTGCGAATGGGCGAGACACTCGGTATTCACCACGCCAAATCATGATGGATGAAAACCAAGGTATACTTTCCGTCGTCACCCGCAGCTGCCATTTTCCAAGCGGCGATGGGCCTTCTCAAGACCAGTCCATGCGTCCTGGCCCCCTCAGGAGGACGGGCTCGTGCATCAGGTTCCAGTCATCTCGATCATTGACGACGACGAGTTGGTTCGCCTCGCAACGAGCAGCCTCATTCAGTCGCTGGGATTCGTCGTTCGCACTTTTACGTCGGCGGAGGAGTTCTTCCGATCCTCCCCAGCGGACGAGACGGCGTGCCTGATCACGGACCTTCGATTGCCCGGCATGAGCGGAATAGAGCTGCAGGAACTGCTTGTCGCAGAAGGTCGCCGCACACCGGTCATCATCATCACGGCCTTTCCGGAGGATAGAATCCGGACGCAATCATTGAAGCTGGGGGCCATCGGTTTCCTGGGCAAGCCTTTTGACGGAAAAGCCCTGGTTGAGTGCCTCGACGAGGCGCTGCGGAGGGCGTAGTTCCCGAGCCCTTTGCGCGCCGGCTCGCGTTGGCTTCGGCGACCCCACAAACCAAAGTATTTGTTTCGCACACCAACGCAGCGGCCTGCTCAACCTACGTAGGATCGCAGGACCGGGCGCAATCACTTACCTCCTGGACATCGACGCACGAAGCGCCGGCTAGCAGGGACGCCTCGCGAGACGGCCGGCACTTGATCCTATTCAGAGGTGACTTGTCATGCTGATGCAACAGCTGCCTGCGCAATCCCACAGATCCGCCGCCATCCGTAGCGATGCTTTCGCACCGCGGCAGGTCACCGGGCAGGAGCAGTGGCGGCGAGCCGCCCGCGAGGTCTTCGAACGTTCCGGCAGCGTAGCCGATCGCCTCATGAAGGTGGGGCCCCCTCAACTCGTGCACCGTCGCGCGCTGACCTGGTCAGGCATGGCTGGAGAGATTGTCTGCTCGACCGGTTCGGGCAGAATTGAGTCCCCGCTTTCAGGCGCCCGCCAATTTGCTCATCGTGCACGAGCGAGGGGCGCGCCATCAGGGAGAGACGTTCGTCGAGGGCCTGCCTCGGTCGACCCTCCGAGATCTCGAGAGGCGGCTCACATTGGTGCCGGCAGGCCACGAATACCGCGACTGGCAAGTACCGCGCGTCCCGTCGCGCATACTGTACTTCTACTTTGACCTTCCGGTGTTGGCGTTCCATTCGGACCACGAAGCGTACACGCCGCGCATCAGCCCGCGCCTGTTCTTCAGGAATGCGACGCTGTGGGAGACGGCTCTGAAGCTCAAGGGCTTGATCGAGAGTCCTGCGTCCGACAACCAACCCTATCTCGAGGCCCTAGGGGCCGTGTTGGCGCACGAAGTGACACGCCTCGATCGCGACCCCCCTCATGCCTCGTCGCCCACACGGGGCGGGCTCGCCGCCTGGCAGGAGCGGACGGTCACGGCTTATATCGAGGAGCATCTCGCCGAGCAGCTGTCGCTCGCGACCCTGTCGCAGCTCGCGCGCCTCAGCTCGTACTATTTCTGCCGCGCCTTCAAACAGTCCTTCGGCGCGCCGCCGCATCGGTACCAAATCAACCGGCGCATCGAGCGCGCGAAACTGTTGCTTGCGGATCGCGATGCCTCGATCACCGACATTGGATTCAGGCTGGGCTTCAGTCAGACGAGCTCCTTCACGGCGGCCTTCCGGAAGGCGGCCGGGATCACGCCAAGCGCCTATCGGCGGGGTCTGGCGTGAGGCTTTTCGTCGACAGGATGCAGACATTGCCGAGCAAATCGGCTGGCTCGGCTTCTCGGTCTCTCAATTGCGGATGAATGTCGATGTCGCGGCGACTACGCTTGGTGATTGCGGTTGTGTTGACTGGCGCGGCGATCGCGTGCGCCTGGTATTTCACCGGTCAGCTCGCTGCTTCGAGCGAGAAACAAGCCGTACCGGCGAAGGCCATTCCCGTCACGGCTGGCGTGGCCGTGACCAGCGACGTTCCCATTTATCTGCCGGCCCTTGGAACCGTTCAGGCGTTCAATACCGTGACCGTCAGAGCCAGGGTGGACGGCCAGCTCGACAAGGTGGCTTTCACTGAAGGACAGGTGGTCAAGCAAGGCGATCTGCTCGCGCAGATCGATCCTCGTCCGTTCCAGTCGGCGCTCGACCAGGCGAAAGCCAACCTGGCGAAGGACGACGCGATGCTTCGGAACGCCAAGCTTGATCTGCAGCGATTCGTCAACCTCGGCGAATTCGCGACCAAGCAGAGTGTGGATACGCAGCAGGCTCTGGTGCGGCAACTCGAGGCGACCCTGCAGGCTGACCAGGCGGCAATCGAAAGCGCGCAAGTGCAGCTGGACTATACGACCATCACCTCGCCGCTGGTGGGGCGCACCGGAATTCGCCTGGTCGACCAGGGCAACATCGTGCATGCGACGGACGCCAACGGGCTTGTCGTCATCACCCAGCTGCAGCCGATTTCCGTGATCTTCACATTGCCGGAGGATCGGCTCCCGGACGTGTTCAGAGAAATGGCCCTTGGTCCGCTCACGGCGCTCGCTATGGATCGGGCCAGTGGGCAGGAGCTCGGCCAGGGGGTCCTGGCGCTTGTCGACAACCTGATTGACCAGACCACCGGCACGATCCGACTCAAGGCGACCTTTCCCAACGACCGCCAAACGCTTTGGCCGGGCCAATTCGTGGACATCCGGCTTCGTCTGCAAACGCTGCACCAGGTGGTGACCGTTCCATCCCCAGCCGTCCAGCGCGGACCGGATGGCAGTTACGTGTATGTGATCGGGGCGGACTCCACCGTTGCCATGCGACCCATCAGCGTCCGCCAGCTGCCGAACGGAACTGCGGTGATCGATCAAGGCGTGCAGGCCGGGGAGCATGTTGTCGTGTCCGGCCAATACCGCCTGCAGCAGGGCAGCGTTGTACAGCCTCAAGCGACTGCCATTGGCGTCGCCGGCGCGACGTGAGTGCCGACGATGGGTATTTCAACGCCGTTCATCGCAAGGCCGATCGCCACCTCACTGCTGATGATCGGCATTCTCGCCGCTGGGATTGTCGCCTATCCGCTGCTGCCTGTGGCGCCGCTGCCGCAAGTCGATTTTCCGACCATCCAGGTGACCACGCAGCTGCCGGGCGCCGATCCCGTCACCATGGCGTCATCGGTCACGGCGCCGCTGGAGCGGCAGTTTGCGCAGATCGCTGGCGTGACGCAAATGACCTCGTCGAGCGTGCTCGGCGTCAGCTCCATCACGGTGCAGTTCGATCTCACCCGAAACATCGACGCGGCGGCAGGAGACCTGCAGGCAGCCATCAACGCGGCAAGCGGTCAGCTGCCTACAACTCTCCCATCACCGCCAACCTACCGAAAGGTCAATCCGAGCGATGCGCCAATCCTGATTTTTTCGATCCACTCCGACTCGCTGCCGATTACCACGGTCGATGACTACGCCGAGAACGTGTTGGTCCAGAACATCAGCCAGATTCTTGGGGTTGCGCAAGTCAATGTCGGGGGCCAGCAAAAGCCGTCGGTGCGCGTCCAAGTGGATCCACAAAAGCTTGCCTCAATGGGCATTGGTCTCGAGGATTTGCGCGCCGTCATCACGACGGTGACAACCGACAGCCCCAAAGGCAGCATCGACGACCCGACTCGCACCTTCACGATCTATGCAAACGATCAAGTGCTATCGGCCGACGTTTGGAACGACGTGGTCATCGCGTACAGAAACGGCGCGCCCGTGCGGGTTCGCGACATCGGTCGGGCCGTCGACGGCCCGGAAAGGACCCGGCTCGCCGCCTGGGCAGACGGCAAGAGGGCCGTCATCCTCGCGGTCCTGAAGCAACCCGGCGCCAATGTGATCGACACCGTCGACCGTATCAAAGCGTTGCTGCCGCAATTGCAGGCAGCAATTCCTTCATCGGTCAAGATCGACATCGTCAGCGACCGGACCACGACGATCCGTGCGTCGATTCACGACGTGCAGTTCACGCTCGTGCTCACCGCGGCGCTCGTTGTGATGGTCATCTTCGTTTTCCTGCGCGACTTCTGGGCAACGACAATTCCCAGCGTCACGGTGCCGTTGGCGATCGTCGGCACCTTCGGGCTGATGTATCTCCTTGGTTTCAGCCTCGACAATCTGTCTCTGATGGGACTTAGCATCGCCGTCGGGTTCGTCGTCGACGACGCCATCGTGATGCTGGAAAACATCCACCGCCACATGGAAGGGGGGCTCAGCCCACGCGAGGCGGCCATCAAAGGCGCCGGCGAAATCGGCTTCACCATTATTTCCATCAGTCTTTCGCTGGTCGCCGTATTCATTCCCTTGCTTTTGATGGGAGGCTTGGTCGGCCGCATATTCCGGGAGCTTGCCCTGACCGTGACGATGACGATCGCCGTGTCGGCGCTCGTCGCCTTGACCCTGACGCCGGTGATGGCGGCGCGCTTCTTGCGCCCGAAGGCGGAGGTGCGGCACGGACGGCTGTATCTCGCTTCGGAACGCGCCTTCGATCTGATGCTGATTGGCTACAGGCGCAGCCTCGATGTCGCCCTTCGGCATCGCGCAATCACTCTGGCGGTTTTCGTCCTGACGGTCGCCGTTTCAGGCTATCTGTTTGTGATCGTGCCAAAGGGGTTCTTCCCCATTCAGGATACCGGCCTGATCCTCGGCACCTCCGAGGCGGCGCAGGATATTTCATTCGCCGAGATGTCGCGCAGGCAGCTTGCGCTGTCCGAGATCGTGCGCAAGGACCCCGACGTAGCGACGCTCGCCATGCTGGTCGGCGCGACCGGCAACCAGAGCCAGAACAACGGCCGGATGTTCATCACCTTGAAGCCGCTGGGCGAGCGCAAGGCTTCGGCCACCCAGATCATCCGTCGCCTCAGCCCGCAGCTTGCGCAGGTCGAAGGCGCGGCTCTCTTCCTGCAACCGGCGCAAGACATCAATATCGGGGCGCGGCAGAGCCGCACCCTTTTCCAATACACGCTGCAGGATCCCGATCTTGCGGAGCTCAATCAGTGGGCGCCAAAGATCTACGCCAAGCTCAAAACTCTGTCGGAGCTTGCGGACGTCGCCACGGACCAGCAGACGGGGGAGCCACGCTGACGCTTACGATCGACCGTGATCAGGCATCGCGATTCGGCATCCAACCACAATTGATCGACGACACGCTCGCCGATGCCTTCGGCGAACGCGAGGTCACCCAGTACTTCACGCAGGTCAACAGCTATCACGTCATCCTGGAGGCGCTTCCCGAGATTCAGAATTCGACCGCGGCGCTTGATCGCATCTTCATCAAGTCTCCGCTCACTGGTCAGCAGGTGCCTTTGAGCACGTTCGTGAAATGGACCACGAGGCCGACGACGTTTCTGTCGATCAACCATCAGGGTCAGCTGCCCGCCGTGACCCTGAGCTTCAACCTCGCGGCAAACGTGGCGTTGAGCACGGCGGTGTCAGCCATCCAGCGCGCACAGACCGAGCTTGGCACCCCTGCCTCCCTGTCGGCGACCTTCCAAGGCAACGCGCAAGCCTTCCAGAACGTCGCTCGCAACCGAGCCGTTCCTGATCGCGGCTGCCCTCGTTGTCATCTATCTCATCCTCGGCATTCTTTACGAGAGCTATATCCACCCCCTGACCATCCTGTCGACATTGCCATCGGCGGGAGTGGGTGCGCTCTTGATGCTGATGCTGTTCGGGTTCGACTTCAGCGTTGTCGCCCTGATCGGCATCATCCTACTGATCGGCATCGTCAAGAAGAACGGCATCATGATGGTCGATTTCGCGATCGTCGCGCGGCGCGAGCGTCATCTCAGCGCCCTCGACGCGATCCGCGAAGCGTGCCTGCTGCGGTTCCGGCCGATCATGATGACCACCATGGCGGCCATGCTCAGCGGGCTGCCGCTGATGCTCGGCTCGGGCACGGGGGCGGAACTGCGTCAGCCGCTCGGCTACGCGATGGTCGGCGGTCTCATCGTCAGCCAGGCGCTGACGCTCTACACAACGCCGGTCGTGTTTCTCTATCTCGATCGCCTGGGCGAATGGCTGGCTCGCCGGTCACGATCGGCGACGAGCGCCATCGCGCCGTGACTGGCCGCCATGACACGCGCGGCCCATTCGAGATTTCCGCAAGAGTGGAGCAATCGACGCAATCTCGAGGAAGTCGACCTATTGGCTGCACGCTAAATCGCGCGACGCATCGCAAGCGCCTTGGTCCACGACGAGGCAGTCCCATCTACCTGCGGGAGAGATGACATGCTGATCGATCGCCGCTCCCTCCTCAAATGCGGCGCGCTAGCTCCCTTTACGGGTCTAGTCCCGCGCCTCGCGATGGCGGCGGGAGAAAGCGCGGCGGAGAAGGCCGACCACACGTTGCGCATCGCCAAGGGGAATGTCGAACTTTCGCCAGAGCATATCGTCTCGACCACGCTCTACAATGGCCAGTTTCCGGGACCCCTGCTGCGCTTCAGGGAAGGGCAGCGGGCCGTTGTCAACGTCTACAACGACACCGACACGCCGGAGCTGGTGCACTGGCATGGCCAGATGATACCCAGCGAGCTGGACGGCGCCGCGGAGGAGGGCACCCCCTTCGTGCCGGCGCACGGAATGCAGCGACTTGCCTTCGTCCCTAAACCAGCGGGGTTCCGCTTTTATCACACGCATGTTGTTGCGGGCAGCGATCTCAACCGCGGCACCTACACCGGTCAGGCTGGACCCGTCTACATCGAACCGAAAAACAACCCGGGCGCCTACAATCGCGAGGTCTTCCTCGTGATGAAGGAATTCGAGCCTGCGTTTAGCCGCGGTGGCGACATGACGATGGACGTACTGGCGGGCGCGCCGGTTAGAGAACTGCAACGGATGGGCAAGGCCGCCGATGAGCAAGCGCAAGAAAAGACCAAGGGGCTCGAAGTGGGCTACGAGCTGTTCGGGATCAACGGAAAGATGCTCGGACATGGCGAGCCCATCCGCGTGAAACACGGTGATCGGGTGCTCTTCCACGTCCTCAATGGCAGCGCGACCGAGATCCGCAGCCTCGCTCTGCACGGGCACGCGTTCAGGATTGTCGCCCTCGATGGCAATCCTGTGCCGACGCCAGCCGAGGTACCGGTGCTCTGGCTCGGGACGGCCGAGCGCGTCTCTGCCATCGTCGAGATGAACAATCCGGGCTTGTGGATCATGGGCGATCTTGCCGATGACGACCGCAAGCACGGCATGGGTATCGTCGTCGAGTACGCTGGCGCCAAGGGCAAGCCGCAATGGGCCAAACCCAAACCCTTCCGCTGGGACTACACACGCTTCGGCAACCCAAATGCGGCGGCCGCTGCGCCCGACGATACGATTGAGATGACGATCGTCAAGCACAACGGCGCCCTCCAGGGTTTCAACCAGTGGACCCTGAACGGGCAAGCCTTTTCAATGGAGACGATGAAGCCGATGCACACGGTGCATGAGGGGCGCCGCTACCGACTCAAGTTTCGCAACGCGAGCGACGACATTCATCCTCTGCATCTGCACCGGCACAGCTTTGAACTCGTGCGCGTCGGCGGTAAGCCGACCGCAGGCCTCATCAAGGACGTGGTGATGCTGAACGGATTTCAGGAAGTCAAGTTTGATTTTGTCGCGGACAATCCGGGGATGACCCTCTTCCACTGTCACCAGCAATTGCACATGGATTTCGGATTCATGGCGCTCTTCAACTATGCGTGACGGATGGACAGGGCCTTACAGGCGCGTACCGGTAACGGCGATCTCGTGCGGCGATCTACCTGCCCACTGAGCTTCGGCTAGTTCTGAAATCTGAAGAAACCAAAGGTTTTTTAGGCGCCTGCGGATCTGGTTCTCGAGATCCCGCTTGATTTTGACGAGCAGAGCTCGGCTGAGGAGAAGGGCTTTGATCGCGGACCCCCTGGATCATCATCGGTCGCCACGACACGGACGTCCATCGAGGTTTGCGCAAGACTGGAGCAATCGACGCAATCTCGAGGAAGTCGACCTATTGGCTGCACGCTAAATTGCGCGACGCATCGCAAGCGCCTTGGTCCACGACGAGGAGCCAAGCGCTCAAATCAGGAGTTCACGAATGTTCGAGGACGAAATCCATCTCCCATGTCGCTGGCCCCTTCACGTCCGAGGGCGCGACATCGCGTGGCCGCGCCCAGGGGCTGGGCGAAATCGGCTTTATCGGTCTTGGTCACATGGGGACCGCAATGGCCGCAAACCTCGCTGCTGCGGGACATCGGGTGAGTGCTTATGTCCGTCGACCTGACCAGATGCACAAGCTCGCCGCGCTCAGCCTCGAGCCTACGACGGAAATCACCAACCTCTTCGACCGCGATGTCGTCATTAGCATGCTGCCGGACGATACCGCCGTTCGTGACGTCGTGCTTGGCCGCGAAGATCTCGGCATCGACGGTCTCGCCTCGGGCTTGCAGCGCGGCGCAATTCACCTTTCGATGAGCACGATAAGCACGTCGACTGCGTCTTACCTTGCGCAGGAGCATGCACGTCACGGGCAAGGTTACGTCGCGGCGCCGGTCTTTGGAAATCCCGACGCTGCCAAGGCGCGCCAGCTCTTCGTTGTCGCCGCCGGGGCCCTAGCCGACGTCGAGCACTGCCAGCCGCTCTTCGACATTCTCGGACAAAAGACATTTGTCATTGGTACCGATCCTGCGCACGCAAACCTCATCAAGCTGCTCGGCAATATGATGACCGCGACCACGCTGGAGGTGCTGGGTGAAGTCGTCGCTGTGGCTCTCAAGCGCGGACTCGATCCCAAGCCCTTCATCGACATCATGACAAGCACCATGTTCAGCGGACGCGTGCACAAGACCTATGGCGACAAGATCGTCAGGCAGTCCTACGCGCCCGGATTCGTCATGCCCCTGGCGCTCAAGGATGTGCGTTTGGCGCTCGCCGAGGCCGAAATGCGCAGGCGCCCCGATGCCATCGGTAAACGTGGTGCGAGACCGGCTCATCACAGGGATCGCTCGCGGCTATGCCGATCTCGACTGGACCGCGCTCGGTCTGGTCGCCGCGGAGGAAGCGGGGCTGAACGTTGCCCCGCTGGTCGCTCTCAATTGAACGGCTTGCAGCTGGCGTGCCGAGCCGTCTAGCCCAAAGCCTCAAGGAAGGAGAACGACCATGGCCCGTCATGCCGACGCGCTCGAAATCAACAGGGTCCGCCGGGTGTCGGCTGAATGGGAGACTGGATGACGCCTGCCGCGCAAGATACCGATTTCGCAAACCGCGCCGACATTCAAGGAAGATACACCACAATGATGAACAGACGCGCTTTCTCAGCCGCCCTGGTTGGCGCCGCCGCCGCCTCACTCGTCTCGAGCCGCAGCATGGCCGCCGCGTCAGCGCCCGCGAAGGCGCGCAACGTCGTCCTCGCGCATGGGCTGTTCGCCGACGCATCATGCTGGTCCGAGGTGATCGCACGATTGCAGGCGGCGGAGCTCAATGCCACGGCCGTACAAAATCCCCTGACGACGCTGCCTGAAGCAGTCGCCGCGGTCGAGCGCGTGCTGGCACGGCAGGATGGCCCGACAGTTCTCGTCGGGCATTCCTTTGCCGGGATGATGGTCACCGAGGCGGGGGTGCATCCGAATGTCTCGGCGCTTGTCTACGTCGCAGCGCGGGCACCGGATGCGGGCGAGGATTACACCGCATTGGCCAAGACATTTCCCACGCCACCGGCATCCTCCGGCATCGTTTTCGACGGTGAAGAAGGGCGCCTCAACGAGGCTGCGTTCCTGCGCGACTTCGCGGGTGACCTGCCGGAAGCGAAGGCAAAGGTGCTCTATGCGGTCCAGGAGCCGTTCCAAAAAACTCTGCTCACTGGCAAGGTCACGCAGGCCGCTTGGCGCTCGAAGCCGAGCTGGTACGCCGTCTCCACGGAAGATCGCACGATCAACCCGGACCTCGAACGCTTCATGGCCAAGCGCATGGGCGCCAAGACAATCGAGCTGAAGGCCAGTCATCTTTCGCTGATCTCCCATCCTGCTGAGATCGCGAATTTGATCCTGGAGGCCGCGGGACAGCGCAGCTAGACCCAAGAGCAACCGGATGTCAGGCGATCAGCGCCTCGCGCAAGGCGACAGCATCGCCGGCCTGCCGAAGCCGCGCCAACCGGTCGCTCTCGCGCAACCGACGCGCCTCGCTCGCCAGTGCCTCGAGCTGGGCGGCGCCTTCAACCGGCAGGAGCAAAAGACAGACGAGATCGACCGGCTGCGCGTCGATCGATTGAAAATCGATCGCCTGGCGCAGGCGGGCGAAGATGCCGTGCACCCGCGGAAGTCTCACGAGCCGCGCATGTGGGATCGCCACTCCGTTCCCCATGCCTGTCGAGCCCAGCCCCTCCCGTTTCAACAGAGACGCGAGGATCATCTCGGGATCGAGCGAAAGGTCGCCGCCGGCCTTGGCGGCGAGCTTTTCCAGAACGCGGCGCTTGCTGGACGCGCGGAGCCCGATCAGCACATCGCCGGCCTTGAGCACGTCGCGGAGGTCCATATCGGCTATTCCGGCGCCCTGAACCGGTAGCCGATGCCGGTCTCGGTCAGGATGAATTGAGGTCGCTCGGAATCGGCCTCGATCTTGCGCCTAAGCTGACGGACATAGACGCGCAAATATTGTGCATCGACCGTCGCGTCCCATAGCTCGCCCACCAGGAACTTGTGGGTCAGCACTTTGCCAGCATGCTGCACCAGCACGCGCAACAGATCGTATTCCTTGGGCGACAGCTTCACCTCATGGTCGGCGATCTTGACGATGCGTCGCACCAGATCGACCGAAAGATCCCCGGCTCTGAAGACCGGTCGCTCGCCATGCACCTGCAGTTGATGGCGCAGCGCGGCGCGCATGCGCGCCAAGAGCTCGTCCATGCCGAACGGTTTTGTCACATAGTCGTCGGCCCCGAGATCCAGCGCCTCGACCTTGCCGGCCTCGTCGCCGCGGCTCGAAAGCACCACGATAGGCACCGCCTCGTTGCGGCCGCGGATCATTCGCAGCAGCTCGTGGCCCCGGATGTCGGGAAGGCCGAGATCGAGAATGACGATGTCGGGGCGGCGCGCCAAGAGCTCCAGCGCCGTCTTGCCGTTGGGGGCTTCCAGGACCTCGTAGCCCTGCGTGCCAAGCCCCATGCGCAACAGCTTGCGGATCGGCGGCTCGTCGTCCACCACCAGGACCTTGAGGGGGG
Organism: uncultured Alphaproteobacteria bacterium; assembly: GCA_963812775.1. Classification (GTDB taxonomy): domain Bacteria; phylum Pseudomonadota; class Alphaproteobacteria; order Rhizobiales; family Beijerinckiaceae; genus CAWEWH01. The sequence continues at coordinate 310,012 of CAWEWH010000003.1, read as the reverse complement.
CGGCGCTCATTGGCTCGTGTCCAGCGGCTTTGCTTGCGGTGGGATCGGCAGCGCAACGGTGAAGACGGCGCCGGGCCGGTCGGTGCGATTGGCCGCCACGATAGTCCCGCCCATGGCCTCGACGAAGCCGCGCGAGATGGCGAGGCCGAGGCCAGTGCCTGCCTTTACCCGGTCGCCTTTCTGCACGCGGTAGAACTTGTCGAAGATTTGCTCAAGCTCGGACGGCGGGATGCCCTCGCCTTCGTCCAAGACCCGCAGGCAGACCGTACCCTTGTCGCGCCAACCCTCGATGCGAACGGTGGTGCCGGCAGGCGCGTATTTCGCCGCGTTGTCGAGGAGATTGAACAGAACCTGCTCGAACAGCACGGCATCCAGCGCCAGCATGGGCAGATCTTTCGCGATCTCAACTTCGACCCGGTGCTGATCCACGATGCGGGACACGCGCTGCAACGCGCTGCCGACGATCTCGCCGAGATCGTGCAGGGCGAGGTTTGGCGTCACCGCACCCGACTCCAGCTTGGTCATGTCAAGCAGATTGGCGATGAAGCGGTTCAGCCGTTCCGCCTCCGCGATGATGGCGCCAAGCAAGTCGGCCTTCTGCGCATCATCGAGATCGCGCCCGAAGCTGCGCAGCGTCTCGGCCGAACCGAGCACCGCGGCAAGCGGCGTCTTGAGGTCGTGCGAGATCGAGGTGAGCAGCGCTGAGCGCAGGCGCTCGGTTTCGACGGTGCGTTTGACGCGGTCCATGTCCTCGACAAGATGCACGCGCTCGATGGCGAGCGCGGCCTGATCGGACAGCGCGTCGAGCAACCGGCGCTCGTCCGGCGTCAGCAGCGGACCGGGCTTGTCGCTGTCGATGCCGACAACGCCGATGGCGCCGCGGCCGGTGCGCATGGGCAGGAACAGCCATTTCGCCCCCGGCAGCGTGTCGGAACCGCGCCCGGCAGGGCGATTGTTCTCGAACGCCCACGTGGCTGCGGCCACATCGGCGTCGTCCAGCATGTCCTCCGGCGGATAGCCGGCCTTGACGGCGATGGTGTCGCCTTCGGCAGCAGGACGACGACACGCACCTTGAGCATCAGGGCGATCTGATAGGCGGTGGCCCACAGCACGTCATCGAGGGTGCCGACACCGGCCAGCTTGCGGCTGAAGGCGTAGAGGAACTCGGTGGCGCGGGCCCGCCCTGTGGCGGACATGGCCTGGGTGCGGACGCGCGCCGCGACGTTGGAGACCAGCGTGGCCATGACGATGAAGAACACGAAAGCCGCCACGTTGTTGGCCTCGGCGATGGTCAGCGTGTAGAGCGGCGGCATGAAGAAGAAGTTGTAGGCGAGCGAGGCCGCGATGCTGGCCACGAGCGACGGCCACAGCCCGAACCGGACGGCGATCGCCACGATGGCGGTCAGGAAGACCAGGTCGACATTCTCGATGCCGAACCACGGATGAATCAGGAGGCCGACGCCGAGGGCGGCCGCGACGGCGAGAAGCGCCACGACGTACGGGATGGCGTCGATCGTCCGCGACTTGTCCGCGGTCCGAACGGTCTTGCGTGGGATCGGCTCGCCCGGCTCGTCGCCGGCAATGACGTGCACACTGATATTGCCGGCGCGGCGCACGAGGTCGTGCACGACCGAGCCGTACAGGATCTCGAACCAGCGCGAGCGCGTGGACTTGCCGATGATGATCTGGGTCACATTGTTGGCGTGCGCGTAGGCGACGACATCGTCGGCGATGCTCCGATCGCTGCCCGGAATGGTCACTGCCTCGCCGCCCATGGCGATCCGCCGAGCCGCAAGGTGTCGGCGACCCGGTCGCGCTGCTCTTCGCTGAGCTGCTGGCTGCGCCGACCCTCCACATAGAGGGCTGTCCACGAACGCGTGCAGCCGGTCGGCGAGACGCTTGGCATAACGCACGAGGCCCGCGGCACGCGGATCCTCGCTGATGCAGACGAGGAGGCGCTCGCCGGCCGCCCAAGGACCGGGGATCGCTTGCGCCTGCATTTGGGTCAGGAGTTGCTCGTCCACACGATCGGCGGTGCGCCGTAGCGCCAGCTCGCGCAGCGCCGTCAGATTGGTCGGCGAGAAAAAATGCTCAAGGGCGCGCTCGGCCTGCTCGAGGGAGATAGACCTTCCCCTCCTTGAGCCGCTGCATGAGGTCGTCGGGGGTGAGATCCACCAGCTCGACCGCATCGGCGCGATCGAAGACCTGGTCGGGCACCGTCTCGCGCACGCGAACGCGGGTGATCTGGGCGACGACGTCGTTCAAGCTCTCGATGTGCTGGATGTTCATCGTCGTGTAGACGTCGATACCGCGGCTCAGCAGCTCTTCGACGTCGAGATAGCGCTTGGGATGACGGCTGCCGGGCGCGTTTGTGTGAGCCAGCTCGTCCACGAGGGCGACCTGCGGATGCCGGACGATGATGGCGTCGAGGTCCATCTCCTCGAGCCATTGGCCCTTATATTCGACGCGCCGCCGCGGGACGATCTCCAGCCCCTCCAGCAACGCCTCGGTCTCCCTGCGGCCGTGCGTCTCGACGACCCCGACGACAACATCGTATCCGTCGCGCAGTCGGGCACGAGCCGTCTCCAGCATCTGGTAGGTCTTGCCGACACCAGGTGCGGCGCCGACGAAAATCTTGAGCTTACCGCCGCGAGCTTCCGCTCGGCGCGCAACTTCCAACAGAGCTTCCGGCGAAGGCCGCTGATCAGGGTCGCGTCGCTGGTCTGCCATCGCCGCTGAGGCTCAGCCTCTCCCGAGGGTCTCAGGCACTATTTGGGGGCGCCGCGATCCAGAGCCAGATTGAGCGCCAGGACATTGACGCGCGGCTCACCAAGCAGCCCCAAAAGACGGCCTTCCACGTGCTCATTCACGAGTTGCCGCAGCCGATCCTCAGGCAAGTCGCGGGCCTTTGCAACGCGCGGCACCTGGAAAAGGGCAGCTTCCGGCGAGATATGGGGGTCAAGGCCGCTGGCCGTCGTCGTCACCAGGTCGATGGGGACCGGCGCCGACCCATTCTCGGCCTTCAGCTTCCCGACATCTTCCTTGACCCGGTCGATCAACGCCTTGTTGGTCGGGCCAAGATTCGAGCCCATGGAATTGGCGGCGTTGTAGGGCGCATCGACAGTTTTCGACGAATCGTTCGGATCCGGTGCGTTGGTCACGGACCGGCGGCCGTGGAAATATCTGTCGTCGCTGAATTGTTGCCCGATCAGCGACGAGCCGATGACCTTGCCGTCGCGCTCGATCAGGCTGCCCTGCGCCTGGGCGGGGAACAGCACGCCCGCGATCCCCGTCATGGCAAGCGGATAGGCGAGCCCGGTGATCAGAGTCAGCACGACGAGAATGACGATGGCGGGGCGAATTTCCTGCGACATGACAGTCTCCTCACGCAAGGCCCAAGGCGGTGACGGCAAGATCGATGGCCTTGATGCCAATGAAGGGAACGATGATGCCGCCGAGGCCATAAACAAGCAGGTTGCGACGTAGCAGCGGGCCGGCGCCAATCGCCCGGTATCTGACGCCTTTCAGCGCCAGCGGGATCAGCGCGATGATGACCACGGCGTTGAAAATGATCGCCGACAGGATGGCGCTTTCCGGCGTCGCCAGCCGCATGATGTTGAGCGCGCCGAGCTGCGGATAGAAGGCCAGGAACATCGCCGGGATGATGGCGAAATACTTTGCCACGTCGTTGGCGATCGAGAACGTGGTCAAGGCGCCGCGCGTCATCAACAGCTGTTTGCCGATCTCGACGATTTCGATGAGCTTGGTCGGATTGGAATCGAGGTCGACCATGTTGCCGGCCTCGCGCGCCGCCTGAGTGCCGGTGTTCATGGCGACGCCCACGTCGGCTTGCGCCAATGCCGGCGCGTCATTGGTGCCGTCGCCGCACATGGCGACGAGCTTGCCGTTCGACTGCTCGCTCTGGATCAGCCGCAGCTTGTCCTCCGGCGTCGCTTGGGCGAGGAAATCGTCGACACCCGCCTCGGCAGCAATGGCGGCAGCGGTCATGGGATTGTCGCCGGTAATCATGACCGTGCGGATGCCCATGCGGCGCAGCTCTGCGAAGCGCTCGCGGATGCCGCCCTTGACGATGTCCTTGAGCTGGATGACGCCGAGCAGCTGCCCGTCCTTGGCGACGGCGAGCGGGGTGCCGCCCTCCTTGGCGATGGCCTCGCCGATCGACTGCAACTCCCGCACCGCCTCGGGGCTGATCGCCGGGCGCAGCGCGCGGGCGGCGCTGCCGCCGCCGACGGCCAGCGGTGGCTGGCTCACAAAGTTCAGGGTCGCGTCGACAGCGCCCTTGCGGACCCAGGACCCTGATACCTCGACGCCGCTCATGCGGCTCTGCGCCGTGAAGGCAAAGAAGTTCGCCCGCAGCTCGCCGAGGTCGCGGCCGCGAATGCCGTACTTCTCCTTGGCCAGCACGACGATGGAGCGGCCCTCGGGTGTCTCGTCAGCGAGAGAGGCAAGCTGCGCCGCGTCAGCCAGTTCCTGCTCGGTGACGCCGCGCAGCGGCCGGAACGCCGTCGCCTGCCGGTTGCCGAGGGTAATGGTGCCGGTCTTGTCGAGAAGCAGCGTATCCACGTCGCCGGCCGCCTCGACGGCGCGACCGGACATGGCCAGCACATTGAAGCGCACCAGACGATCCATGCCGGCAATGCCGATGGCCGACAAGAGCGCGCCGATGGTCGTCGGGATGAGCGTGACAAACAGGGCGACGAGAATGACCACCGACACGGTGCCGCCCGCATAGGCGACGTAGCTCGGGATGGTCGCCGTCGCGAAGACGAAGATGAGCGTCAACCCGACGAGCAGGATGTTCAGCGCGATCTCGTTCGGGGTCTTCTGGCGCTCGGCTCCCTCCACCAGCTTGATCATGCGGTCAAGGAAGGTCGAGCCGGGCGCGGCGGTAATACGCACGCGAATCCAGTCGGACAGAACCTGCGTGCCGCCGGTGACCGCTGAACGGTCGCCGCCGGATTCGCGGATGACGGGGGCGGACTCGCCGGTAATCGCCGCCTCGTTGACGGAGGCGATACCCGCGATGATTTCGCCGTCCGACGGAATGGTATCGCCCGCCTCGACCAGCACGATGTCACCGACCTTCAGGGTCGTGCCGGGAATGGTCTTGTAGCTCTTGGCGTCCGGTCCGCTCAGCAGCTTTGCCCTGGTCTCGGTGCGGGTGCGCCGCAGCGCCTCCGCCTGCGCCTTGCCACGGCCTTCGGCGATCGCCTCTGCGAAATTGGCGAACAGGATCGTGAACCACAGCCAGAGCACGATCTGGAGCTCGAAGGCGATCTTCCCGTTGCCGTCAATGAGGTCGCGCATGAGCACGATGGTGGTGAGCACCGAGACGACCTCGAGCACGAACATCACCGGATTCTTGATCAGCGTGCGGGGATCGAGCTTGGCGAAAGCCGAGCCGATCGCCGGAACAACGATCTTGGCGTCAAAGAGCGCCGAGGCGGGCGCGCGGCTGCGGGTCGTTGAGGCGTCCATGGAAGCCACTCCAGATCAATTCGACGAGAACAGCGTGCCGGACGTCATCGCCAGATGCTCGACGATCGGGCCGAGGGCGAGCGCGGGAAAGAATGTCAGGCCGCCGATGATGACGATGACGCCGACCACCAGGCCGATGAAGAGGCCACCGGTGGTCGGAAAGGTACCGGCTGACGGTGGCACGGATTTCTTGGCCGCCAATGAGCCGGCTATGGCCATTGCCGGGATGATCATCCAGAAGCGGCCGACCAGCATGGCGACGGCGCCGGTCAAGTTGTAGAAGAGGATGTTGCCGGTCAATCCGGCGAACGCCGAGCCGTTGTTGCCGGTCTGCGACGTGTAGGCATAGAGGACCTCGGTGAAGCCGTGGGGTCCGGGATTGGCCATCGAGGCGACGGCGGTCGGATAGACGACCGCGACGGCCGTCCAGCCCAGATACATGAGCGGCAGGATCAGGATGGCCAGCATGGCCATCTTGACCTCCTTCGATTCAATCTTCTTGCCGACGTATTCGGGCGTGCGGCCGACCATCAGGCCGGCCACGAAGATGGCGATGACCACGAACAGCAGCATGCCGTAGAGGCCGGCGCCGACGCCGCCGACGATGATCTCGCCGAGCTGCATGTTGATGAGCGGAATCATGCCGCCGAGCGCCGTGAAGGAATCATGCATGGCGTTCACGGCGCCGCATGACGCCGCCGTCGTAATGACAGCAAACAATGCCGAGGCAACGATGCCGAAGCGGACTTCCTTGCCCTCCATGTTGCCGCCCGTGAGGCCAAGCGCCGTGAAGGCATCGTTGCCGCGCGCTTCGGCCCAATAGGTGACCGCGACGCCGGCAATGAACAACACGCCCATGACGGCCAGGATGGCCCAGCCCTGGCGCTCGTTGCCGACCATGCGGCCGAACACGTTGGTCAACGAGGCTCCGATCACGAAGATGGAGATCATCTGCACGAAGTTTGTAAGCGCCGTCGGGTTCTCGAACGGGTGCGCGGCGTTGGCATTGAAGAAGCCGCCACCGTTCGTGCCGAGCATCTTGATGGCAACTTGCGACGCGACCGGCCCGACAGCGATGGTCTGCTTGGCGCCTTCCAGGGTCGTGCCCTCGACATAGGGCCCGAGAGTCTGCGGCATGCCCTGCCAAACGAGGAACAAGGTGTAGACGATGCAGATCGGCAGCAGGATGTAGAGCGTGCAGCGGGTCACATCGACCCAGAAGTTGCCGATGGTGCGCATCGAGGCACGGGCAAAGCCGCGGATCAGCGCAACCGCCAGCACGATGCCGGTTGCAGCAGAAAGAAAGTTCTGGTGCGTGAGCCCGAGCATCTGCGTGAGATGGCTCATGGTCGACTCGCCGCCGTAGTTCTGCCAGTTGGTGTTGGTGAGAAAGCTCACCGATGTGTTGAAGGCGAGGTCGGGCGCCACGGCGGATTGTCCTGCCGGGTTGAAGGGCAGCACGGCCTGGAAGCGCATCAACGCGTACAAGATCAGGAATGCGCCAACATGGAAGAGCAGCATGGCGACCGCATAGGTCAGCCAGTGCTGCTCGCGCTTCTCGTCGACGCCGGCGAGCCTGTAGAGGGCGACCTCGATGGGCCGCAGCACGGGTGACAGGAAGGTGCGCTCGCCGTTGAAGACGGCGGTCATGAAGCCGCCGAGTGGCTTCACCAGCGCCACCACGATCAGGCAAAAAAGAACGATCTGAGCCCAACCGATGAAGGTCATTGTCGTGCTCCTCAGAAGCGCTCAGGCCGCAGCAGCGCGTAGGTGAGATAGACAAGCAGCCCCGCGGTCGCGAGGGCGGCGAGCGAATAGTCGAAGATCATGGTCGTCCCCTCACAGCCTTTCGCAGGCGTAGGCGTAGCCGATCGAGAGCACGAAGAGCCCGAGTTCGATGGCCAGCATGATTGCGTCGAGCATTGGCGCGCTCCAACAGTTGGCGACTTCACGACGGGTGCCGCGAATGTCGCGGTACCCGCCAGCGTTTAGGTGCCATCGGGTCGCGTATGTTTTCGAGGGGGAAAGGCAGCCGGCGCTATAGGAATTCCATAAAGGCGAGCGGCCAGCCGCGGCTCATTCACGATGGCAAGTATATGGCGAGGGTCCGCGCCTTTTATGAAAACTCAATTTCACAGCGCGGGCCTTCGTCTCGATTCTTTATGCCGATTTGCCCATCTTGGGCGTGCGGCCGCGTTCGCGCCGCGCCCGCGAGGGGAGGTCGTCATGCGGCTTCATCGTCGAGACGGAGCCATTGGTGGGCTCGGCGAGCGCCTGCTCGGCGCCAAGGCGATCACGCCGCAGCTTATGTCCGACGTGCTAGCTGCATGCGGGCTGGATGAAGGAGATCCCACGCCGGCCGCAAGCCACCTGCGCAACCTGAATGCGGCGCAAGCCTGGAACGACGCCGCTCTGGGGCTCGTCGAGATCGAACTGCCGCGCTGGCAGATCGCCCGCCTTGTCTTCGACGACGGCGACTGGCATTGCGCGCTGTCGAAGCATAGCCAAATGCCTGAATGGCTCGATGACGCCGTCGAGGCGAGGCATGAGGTGTTGTCGCTCGCAATCCTCACGGCCTTCGTCGAGGCGCGGGAAACGGAATTTGCATCGACAATCCGCGCTCCGGGCCCCACGCCGCGCATCAATGCGCAAGACAACGGCCTGGCGCCCGCGCTTTGCTGCGAAAACTTCGCCTGATCGGTGGAGAAGGACGATGTCGAACCGGACGGAGCGCGAATGTGATTATACCGAAGTCGATGCGCGCTCAACTTTATCAATCTGGCGCATGCTGGCATCAGAGATTTGCGCTCACTTCGTTGCGATCGGCGGCAGGGACCGCGAGCAGTCTCCGCGCGCGGCAAGGCGCCGGAAGGGCCGTCACGAGCGATGGTTCGTGACCGAGGTCGTCGTCGTCGGAATCGTGGGCGGAGCCTTGCTCATCTCCGCCGCACTCCTTGCGCCGGTCCTCTGGACGGCCATGCGCGACAATTTCTGGCAGCACGACGCCGGGCGGCACCAGGTGCCGAATTCGGCTGTCGGGACGCTTGCGCGGCAGTAGGTATCCAAGGCCCTCCCGGCGGCGGCGGTCAGTCGGAGTCATGCCGCCTGTCTGATATTTTCGGCAGCGCTCTTGATGATCGCGGCCACTGCCTTGGGCTGTGACACGTAGATTGCGCTGCGACTTGGGGCCGCTCCGGAGGAGCACGTTTGCAGGCGGCCAGCATGGATTTGAGTGCGGCAAGATCAAGGCAACTTGCGCAGCGCTGTCCGGGGGTCGGTCCGAGACGTTAAACCGGACGGTGACCAACCGTCATGTGCGCTCCAGCGTGAACAAATCTTGCGACCGCTCGACCCCCTTGAGCGCGTACCGTCCCACAGAAACAAAGCGGGCCCGGTGCTCGGGTCGGGACGCGGTTGCGAAGGCCGAAGAAATGAGAACGTCCTTCTCCACCGAGCGGCACAGAACAGAAATTCGACTTACTTCGTTCACCGCTGGCCCTACGACGGTGAAATCGAGCCGATCCACGCTCCCGACATTGCCATAGAAGACTTCGCCGATATGAAGGCCCAGATAGGCATCCGTGACCGGAAGCCCGCGAGCGAGGCGTCTCTCGCTTACCCCACTGCTTCGAGCCCGCATGAGCTTCTCGGCGCTGAGAGCGGCGGCACAGGCCGCGCCCGGGTCGTCGGCCTTGAAGATTGCGAGCGTGCCGTCACCTATCAACTTGAGCACGTCGCCGCCGCTGTCGTGCACCGAGGAGATGATTGCGTCGGCGTAGTCGTTCAAAAATGGAATCACCTCGTGAGGCTCGGCTGCTTCAGTGATCCGCGTGAAGCCTCGCAAATCACTATACCAAAGCACGGCGCTGATGCGATCGGCCACGCCCCTGGCGACGCGGCCCGAGAGCACACGCTGGCCGGCGTCGCGGCCAAGGTAAGTCGTCACCAATGTCTGGGCTACACGCGTCAGGGAAACACATTTCAAGGCGAGCGCGAAGGCCGGCAACAATTGTCTGAGAGCGGCGAGCTGCGCATCCGTGAAGCCTTCCGGCGCCTCGGTGGTCCAGGAGGAGTAGATGGCGTCCATCTCTCCGAGCGCGCCTTCCGCGAATTTGTGGATCAGCGCGATATAATCGGTCTGCCCTTCCGCCTCGAGGTCGCCAAGGATGGGGAACTCCGTCGCCTCACCGCGGGCAAGACGCCGCCTGAGTTCTCCCTTGCCGGTGGTGATGAGGTGGCTGAAGGGGCTGCTTGCCCACTTCTCCGCGGCGTCGCCACCGTCGCTGATGCGTCCATACTCGGTGACGGGTGAAAAATCCGAACCGTCGCACCTCCAGCGGAAGACGCGTCCTTCGTGAACGGGATGCAGGGTATCGATGATCACGTTGACGCGGGCGACGGGAATGCCGGCTGACCGCAGTCGCTCGGAAAAGCCATGGAGGAGCTTGTCCTCGCTGAGACCGCGCAAGCCCGCCTCGTTCACGAATTCGAGGATGCCGGCCGAGTGCTTCAAATCCATCTCGACCTTCTGGCATGAAATGAACGCGTTCAGAAAGAGTTTCTCCCGCCGCGCTGGAAGCTACCGGCGGTCAGATCGCCGCGGTCGTCGCCGTCGGCCGACGACGAACCGCAGCAGATGGCGAAAGACGCCGCCGCGTTGCTTACTGCGGCAACGGCTTGCCGGCCTGCTCGCTGACGATGTACTCGGCGTACCAGTCCGGCCAGTTCTCATCGTGCTTGCCGCCGGTCCGCTTCTCGTGCTCGCCGTGCGCAACCGATGCGCGGCGGAGCGCAGCCGCAAGGTCAGCCGCCGACGTGAAGGTCGTGTCCGCCTCGACGCGGCCCGGGAGCCGCTCGGTGATCTCCTGCAGCAGCCAGCCGTTGCCATCGGGATCGCTGAAAGAGACAAATGATCGGTAGCTGCGACGCTCGGGATCCGGACCGCTGACGCGGATCCGCCCAAACAGATAGGGCTCGTCCGTCCCGGTATACGCGCCGCCGGCGTCGTGGAACGCCTCGCTGACCTTTGCGCCGCGAGCCAGCAGCGCCTCGCGCGCAGCCTTGATGTCGGAGACGATCAGGTACAGGCCCTGAGCGGAGCCGGGCGCCGCCGCGGTGACATTCTTTCCGAAGATGACCGAGGCGCCGGAGCCTGGCGGGGTGAACTGGATGACCCGGAAGTCGTCGCCGGAGGCGTAGTCGGCGTCGAGCCGCCAGCCGAGGCCGCCATAGAAGCGCTTGGCGCGATCGACATCCGAAACAGGGATGACGATGATCTCAAGCTTCATGTCCATCGTCTGAACTTTTGCGGTATTGTTAGCGATAGACATGATGCCCCTCCTTGACAGGTGTCCGCTTGTCTCACAGCCAATCGCTATCAGCCTCGCGTTGTGACGTTGAGGATCGCTTGCGCAAGCGCGCGCGGCGCTTCCTGGGCCAGATCCCCAGCTTGCGGGCCGTGCTCCTTACGCGCCCAACGTTCCGGAGGCCTGCATGAGCACACGCACGATCCGCACGACCTTCGCCAGCAGTCTCGGTCACGAACTGGCGGCGCGCTTAGACCTGCCATCGGAGGGTGGCCGTGCCTATGCTCTGTTCGCTCACTGCTTCACATGCACGAAAGATATCCTTGCGGCCCGTCACATTGCCGCGAGGCTGGCGTCTCTCGGTATCGCGGTCTTGAGGTTCGACTTCACTGGGCTGGGCTCCTCCGCAGGGGAGTTCAAGAACACCAGTTTCTCTTCGAACATCGAGGACCTGGTTTTTGCCGCCAATCATTTGCGCACGCACTATCGCGCCCCCGCCATTCTGATTGGCCACTCCCTTGGTGGTGCCGCCGTGCTGGCCGCGGCGCATCGCATTCCGGAGGCAAAGGCTGTTGTCACCATCGGAGCGCCCTCCGATGTCGCCCACGTCTTGCACCACTTCCAGGCTCATCTCGATGATATCGAGCGTGACGGTGTCGCAAACGTCACGCTTGCTGGTCGCACCTTCCCGATCAGTCGGGCGTTGGTCGAGGATGCCAGGGGCCAAGCGATTGAGCATCACGTCGCCAATCTGCGTAAGGCGTTGCTGGTCATGCACGCGCCGCGAGATCAAACCGTCGGCATCGAGCATGCCACGAAGATCTTCACGGCGGCCAAGCACCCTAAGAGTTTCGTCTCTCTCGACAGTGCTGACCATTTGTTATCAGACAACCGAGATGCCGCCTATGCTGCCGAGGTCCTTGCGGCCTGGGCGTCGCGATATGTGCCGCAGGACGAGGGCAACGCCGGCGAGGATCGCCACGACGGCGTCGTGGTCGCGGAAACGGGCATGGGATTGTTCCAGAATTCAATCGCTGCTGGCCGTCATCGTCTCTTGGCCGACGAGCCTCAATCGGTGGGCGGCCTTGATAGCGGGCCGGGCCCCTACGACTATCTGGCGACGGCTCTTGGCGCGTGTACCTCAATGACGCTTCGGATCTATGCCAAGCAAAAGCAGTTCGACCTTGGCCGGATTACCGTCAGCGTAAGGCACGGCAAGCTGCCGGCCGAGCACTGCGAGGATTGCGGTGACGCAGCCGAGGGCCGGACCGGCAAGATTGATCGCTTCGAACGCGTCATCAGCGTCGAGGGAGGCGTCGATGCTGCGACAGCCGACAAGTTGATCGAGATTGCGGGCAAGTGCCCGGTGCACCGCACGTTGGAGGCCCGCTCGGCCATCGTGACGAAGATTTCTGATAGCAGCCCACCCGCATGAAGCTGCCTGAACTGGACAACGCCGAGTTCACGCCTCTTCCGGCGGATCCGCGGGCCGTGAACTTGCTCGCGTATGAACTGGGCTTCGGCTCGGGTTTACACCTGATGGCAAGGATGCGGCGCGGGGAGTAGGAGTTCAACAACCTTCGGGTCAAACGGAATGCCTGGAGGGCAGAAATCCCATCGCGTTGCTTCGCGCCGAGAGGGCTTTGATATGACGCGATGTAAGGTGCCGCCTTCGCGCGATATTGTCAGGAGTGAGTGAGCATGGCCGATAACCCTTGTCCGCCCTTCGGCGTCCGACCCCTTGTAGCGGCCGTGGTCGGTTTCGCGCTCGCCATCTTAGGCGGCATGGCCCTTGCCCAGCAGGACAAGTACACCGTGAAAGTGCCGGGTGGGCTCGAGTTCTCTGAGTTCAGGGGATACGAAGGCTGGCAGGTCGTTGCCACCAGTCAGAACGACAAGCTCGTCGCAGTGATCCTCGCCAATCCCGTGATGATCGACGCCTACCGGGCCGGCATTCCCGGCAACGGCAAGCCCTTCCCTGACGGCGCCAAGATGGCGAAGATCCACTGGAATCCGAAAAAGCACCAATACTTCCCGGATACGACGGTGCCGGGCACTCTGCACGACGTGGACTTCATGGTGAAGGACAGCAAAAGGTTCGCGGATAGCGGCGGATGGGGATGGGCCGTGTTCAACTATGACGCCGCGTCCGAGGCGTTCACGCCCGGCACCTTGGCTGACCAGCCGCCGCAGGCGAACGACGCCAAGTGCGGGTTCGCGTGCCACACGGTCGTGAAAACGAGAGACTACGTTTTCACGGAGTACGGAGCGAGGTGATCGCGTCACGGCGGCCGTTGTGATTTGGTTGCCGCATCTCAGCCATGAGACGCGCGAGCCTGTCACGGCTTCACGTTCCTGACGCGCGTGCCGCGGCCGACCGCTCTTGCAGCAGCCACCCGGCAACGAGCAGCGCGGCCAGCGTTCCGAACAGTTGCGCGACGATGAAGGCCGGCACGTCGATCGGCGCGATCCCGGCGAAGGTGTCGGAGAGCGACGGGCGATCGTCACAGCCGGATTGGCGAAGGAGGTCGAGGCGGTGAACCAGTAGGCCGAGGTGATGTAGAGGCCGACCGCGTAAGGCACTGCGCCGGCGGCGCGCGCCGCAGCATCCGAGGATCGTCAACACGCAGCCCGAAGGTGGCAACCGCCTCCGCGAGCCACTGGCCAGAGCCCGGTGCGCGCCGTGGCGGAGAGCTGCCAGCAGCGGCAGCTCGAACATGGCGTGGGCGACAAGGACACCTGCAACAGCGCCGATGACCTGGCAGACGACATAGAGGCCGACGCATCGCGCCACGGCAGCTCGCGGCGCAGACGCGAACGCGCAGGATCACGGCCGGATTGAAATGCGCGCCCGACAACGGGCCGAAGACCAGGATCAGCACGACAGGATGGCGCCGGTCGGCAGCGTGTTGCCGAGCAGCGCGAGCGCCCCGTTGCCGCCCGACAGCTTCGCGCCATGATCCCCGAGCCGACGACGGTCGCGAGCAGGAAGGCGGTGCCAGCGCTTCCGCCGCGACCCGGCGCGCGAGCGACGCCATCAACACGGTCGCCGGATTGCGAGTCGCGCCTTCCATCCGGCCGATGTCCCGCAGCCTTGCCGCAGGCTCAGTCTGGTCCAGCTCTCCGAACGGCAGGGCCGTGAAAACGCCGATCCGCTGCGTTCAGCATCCGGTACGCGTCCTTGAACGCCAGGGCGATCTCGGCCGGCGTCCCCGTCGCTTCGGCCGGGTCGGGTATGCCCCAATGCGCCGTCATCGGCTGGCCCGGCCAGAGCGGGCAAGCTTCGCCTGCGGCGTTGTCGCAGACGGTGAAGATGAAATCGAATTGCGGCGCATCCGGCTTGGCGAACTCGTCCCAGCTTTCGAGCGCAAGCCCGAGGTGTCGTAGCCGAGGCCCTGCAGCAGCTGCATCGCTTCGGGATGCACCTCTCCCTTTGGGCTGGCTGCCGGCGCTGTAGGCGCGAAACGTCCGCTGCCCGACCTTGTTCAGGATCGCTTCGGCGAGGATCGAGCGCGCCGAATTGCCGGTGCACAGGAAGAGAACGTTGAACGGGCGGCCGGACATGTTGCGATGCTTCTCGTGCTAGCTGCAGCACGCCGGTCCGCAACAGGTCTTGTCGGCGGCTTGCGGTTTCGTCGCGCGGACGAAGGCGCTCATGAACTTGCCGTCGACCTGCGGGCGACGGCATCGACATCGATGCCCTTGCCGCTGAGGAACTCGCGCGCATCGTCGATGCGGTAGACGCGGGTCGGCTCGAGCTCGATCGCCTCGAATCCCGCCGCGCGCGAGCTTGGCGCGGTAATCGTCCTCCTCGAGCGCGCCGGCGACGCAGCCGACCCACAGCAGCATGTCTGCGCCGCAATCTCGTCCGGCACGTCACCGCGGATCACGACGTCCGAGACGGCGAAGCGGCCGCCGGGCTTCAGCACGCGGAAGGCCTCGCGCAGCACGCGGTCCTTGTCGGCCGAGAGATTGATCACGCAGTTGGAGATGATCACGTCGACCGAATTGTCGGGCAGCGGGATCGCCTCGATCTCGCCCTTCAAGAACTCGACGTTCTCTGACGCCGGCCTTGCGCTGGTTCTCACGCGCCAGCGCCAGCATTTCGTCGGTCATGTCGAGCCCGTAGGCCTTGCCGGTCGGGCCGACGCGACGCGCGGAGAGCAGCACGTCGATGCCGCCGCCGGAACCCAGATCGAGCACGGTCTCGCCGGGCTTCAGTTCGGCGAGCGCCGTCGGGTTGCCGCAGCCGAGCGATGCCAGCACCGCGGCCTCGGGCAGCGCGCCGTTCTCGTCATCGGCATAGAGGTTGGAGGTGATCGGGTCGGCGCCGGCCCGTGCCGCCCGCCGCAGCAGGAGCCCGCGGCGCGCAGCGCGGCTTGCGAATATTTCTCGCGCACCGCTTCCTTGATGGTGTCGGTCATCGTGTCCTCCCGAAAGGGTCTCTGGCACTGCGTTGGAGCGCGTCGTGACGCTGGGAATGGCCAAGAACCGAGGTCGGCATCACACGCGCTCCGTCTGGCGCGCCGTCCTTGCCGGGGCCTCGCACCCCGACGGCGCGCAGGCCTCGGCGCGCCCCTGGCAGCAATTCTCAGTCAGGTAGCCGAGCAAGGCATTCATGCGATCGAAACGGGCCGCATAGATCATCGAGCGCCCGTCGCGACGCACCGTGACGAGCCCGGCCTCGCGCAGGCGGTCGAAGTGAAAGGTCAGCGTATTGGGCGCAAGCTTCAGCGCGCCGGCGACGCTTCCGGCCGGCAGGCCTTCCGGTCCCGCTTCCACCAGGAGACGGAACACGTCGAGCCGGTTTTCCTGGGCAAGAGCCGCAAGGGCCGCAAGGGCGTCACGCTTCTTCATATTTCAACAGATATCGAAATATAGACCGCCCGTCAACAATTATTTCGATGATAGTTGAAATGAATTTCCGGTCGTCAAAGAAATTGTGCAGTGCGTGTCCTGAACGGGACGGTGTCCTAATCTCGATTGCCCAACACCAGCGTTACCCCTGCGGGCGTCGCGAGCTTCATGATCATCTTCTCGATTTCGAGGCTGGTCATGCCGCTCGCCGGGTGCGCTCGCTCCAAGCGGTCGGCTTCGGCGGTTGCGCGGACGATCCTGCGCGCCCAAGACGCCTCGGCTATGAGCCGTAGTATCTCTTGCTCCAGAGCCTCGCGCTTCGTCTTCATACCGTCCTGAACATGCGATCACCCGTCGCCAAGACCCGGCACGATGTATCCTCCGTTGAGGCGCTCATCCACCGCTGCCGGCGCCCTCATTCTGGCCATCGGCGTCTCGATTTCGATCTCCGGGAGCGCGAGGTCGCGTGTCACCTCGTAGCAGATCAGCATGCCGATCTCGTTGAGAAGCCGTCGAAACGCCATGGTGGGCGTCGTCTTGTCTCGCATCAGCGTGAGCTTGTGCTGCACCAGCGGGTGGCTGATGACGTGGACTTGATTTCAGCGAGACTTGGCGCATCAAGCCGCGCTTTCGTGACCGCGCGCGCTCGTCGCCGCAACCCAGGGCGTGCCCGTGAACGGCTTTCCGCGCGTCAGATGCGTGCCGAAGTCCCGCGCACCGACGAGCGCGCCATCTCTCACGACGGTTCGGCCGCGCACCATCGTGCGCACCGGCCAGCCCGTGACCTCGATACCTTCGTAAGGCGTATAGTCGGCGCCGTCCTTCAGCAGCGCGTGCGTGATCGTCACCTGCCGCTGCGGATCCCACACGGCAAGGTCGGCGTCGCTGCCGACCGCGATCGTGCCCTTGCGCGGATAAAGCCCATAGGTCTTGGCATGATTGGTGGCCGCGAGTGCGACGAAGCGCGGAGGTCGATGCGGCCCTTGGCGACGCCCTCGGAGAAGAGAATCGGCAGCCGGGCCGCAATGCCGGGGATGCCATTTGGCACCCAGCGGAAGCTCGTGCGGCCCTTCGGGGTGAGCTTTCCCGCAACGTCGTCATAGCGAAACGGGCAGTGGTCGGATGAGAAAACCGAGACCAAGCCGCTGCCAATGCGCCCCAGCACGCCTCTTGGCTCGCCTTGTCGCGCGGAGGGGGCGAGCACACGTATTTCGCGCGCTCCATGTTCAGCGCTTCGAGGTCCTTCTCGGTGAGCACGAGGTATTGCGGGCAGGTCTCGGCGTAAATCTTGAGCCCTCTCGCCTGCCCGCGGCGGATCTCCTCCATCGCCTCGCCGTTCGAGACATGGACGATCATCACCGGCACGTCGACAAGCTCCGCCAGCGTGATGGCCCTGTGGGTCGCCTCCCGCTCCACCGGAATAGGCCGCGATGTGGCGTGGAAGAAGGGCGCCGACTTACCGGCACGCTCAAGACGATCGGTGAGAAAGCGGATGGCGTCGAAGTTCTCGGCATGCACCATCACCAGCGCGCCGGTCTCCCGCGCCACCGCCATGACCTCGAGGATGTCGCGATCGGCAAGCGCTAGGCCTTCATAGGTCATGAACACCTTGAACGAGGTGTAGCCGTCGGCCACCAGTGCCGGCAGCTCCTGGCCGAGGACCTGGTCTGTCGGGTCGGAAATGATCAAGTGGAACGAAACGTCCACGTGGCACTTGCCGTCGGCGAGCGCGTGATAGTCCTTGACGGCCTGGCGCAGCGACTGGCCCTTCTGCTGCAGGCAGAACGGCATGATGGTCGTGTTGCCGCCAAACGCCGCCGAGCATGTCGCGCTTTCGAAGTCGTCCGCCATGACGATGCCGTCGCCGAACGGCTGCGAGACATGGACGTGGCTGTCGATGCCGCCCGGCATGACGAGCTTGCCGTTCGCGTCGATGATTTCGCGCGCCGTGCCAAGATCATGGCCGAGCGCGGCGATGCGGCAGAGCAATACGCTGATACTCTGTTTTCGACGGTCCACGATGGCGTCCGCGGTCTCGCGTTCATTGACGCCGCTGTGAGATCGTCCGCCGCGGGCGGCGTATGGACGAGCGTTGAGACCCGCCACGGGCGCTCTTGAGCGGCGATGTCGCTTGTCCAGGCCACCGGATGACAGGGCTGGTCGGCCCCAGTCAGCGGACGGACTGCGATCGCCTTCGCGCGGCTCGGCCGCTTTGGTGCGACCCGTTCGAGGGGGGCGGCGTCGACGGTCCACCGTCGAAAGCGCGATCATAGCGCACGCCCATGAAGAGAAGCACCTTCCCGCGAGGCTCATCGTAGGCAAGCGGGCGGCGATGACGGCTGGCGGCGAAATCTGCGAAGCTCGCCACGTTGCCGCTCGCCGGTGCCGCCAGATACTTCACGTCGCTGCTCATGACATCCTCCGCGCCGCTGGTCAGCAGGTCCTCCGACCGAGAAATACTGGATGATTTGACCGCACCGATCCATTGCTCTCGCGTATCTGCGGAATATACGTTGGTTGGGCAGCTCTAAACGATGGTAACAGAGGGCAAGAGCGAACCGTCGAAGGCGCCGCTATCCGAGCAGTTTCGGCCCGGTACCGATACTCTGATCTACCATTGCATGTTCCCTCAGCCGGGTCGTGCATCTGTGAAAGGCGGGGGCCTTTTTGCCTCCCAACCCCGAGGGTGTGCAGCTCATCGAACGTCGAACACCGATCCTGCCAGGCTACAGAAGAACACTCCCGTAGGTCGGCGATGTCCGCAATTCAAACAACCATCAAGTCCTGCCCGAGCACGACTTCGCCGTTGAAATCGCGGCGAGGTTCATCGGTCCACATCTCGTCCGTGATCTTGGGATTATCGCCTGGGACGAGATGAGTGAGGATGAGTTTCTTAACGCGCGCCTCCTTGGCCACTCTGCCGATGTCATACGTCGGCGTGTGGCTCGCGATTAGGTGTTCGCGAACGGTCGTCGCATTGGGCAAGCTCGCGACAATCGAGTTGATGCTCGGGACGTGCATCACCTCGTGGATTAGAACATCCGCGTCACGTGCAAGTGCTATGAGCCGGTCATCAGCCGTAGTGTCCCCCGAGAAGACGATCGAGCGGGTCCTTGTCTCGAACCGGTAGGCGAACGCCGGCTCGACCGGCGGATGATTGACGAAGGCCGAGGTCACGCGAACCTTATCGTCCTCGTAGACCACTCCCGGTTTGTCTATTTCGGTCGGCAGCAGCATGGTCCGCGGATCTGGCCTACCCTCATCTGCGATACGGATCTTCACGTCCACTTCGTTCAGCTCCCAAAAGAGCTCGGTCATTCGCTTAAGTGGCGGTGGTCCGTAACTTTCGATCTTATGATTGAGACCACCGGTCCAAGCGAGGTTGGCTACATTTCCATATTCGATGTTGTGGTCGTTGTGATGGTGCGTGATGAAGATCTTGCGGATCGTCTGGAGCGGGATGCCGGCCCTGACGAGTTGAGTGGTTACACGTGGTCCGCAATCAACGACGTAAGGCACACCATCCACAAGGAATGCGTAACCTGGATTCGATCGCCCGGCGGTCACCCTGGGGCCACCCTTAGTCCCGAGAATGATGCATTCGAGCCCTTGCCTTTTGATGGCAGGCGTAGTCGACGAGGCGCCGGCCTGCGCCAACACCTGTGTCGAACCAAGTTCGCCAGCTACGCCAATCGCACCGGCACCCGCGAGAAATTCTCGACGCCTAACAGCCATGTTTGACATTGGCTCCTCCCGCCTTACCAAGCTTGGAATTTAGCACACCCAGCCCCGCGCTCGCTTGACGCGTGCTGCATTCCGCAGCCCGCGCAAAGGAAGGCTGGCATTTGCCCTGCTCCTCCCTATGACGCCCGCCAGCAGCTGACCTCGTGGGCCTCCGCGAGTGGGCGTAGTTCGGGTCCTGGCGGCGCGCGGCATTTGTCGACCACGATCGGGCAGCGCGGATGGAACATGCATCCGCTCGGAGGAGCGAACGGGCTTGGGATTTCGCCGCGCACCTTGTTGGCCGAAGCCTCGGCCGGTGCGAATGCATCCGGGATCGCCGCAATGAGCCCGCGCGTATAGGGATGTCCCGGGCGCTCGAAGATCGCGCGCCAGTCACCTGTCTCGACGATCCTACCGAGATACATCACCGCCACGCGGTCGCTCATGTGCTCGACCACGCCGAGGTCGTGGCTGATCATGATGTAAGAGAGGCCGAGGGTCTCTTTGAGTTCGAGCAGCAGGTTGATGATCTGCGCGCGAATGGAAACGTCGAGCGCCGAGACCGGCTCGTCGCAGATGACCAGCTTCGGCCGCAGGATCAGCGCGCGCGCGATGCCAATGCGCTGCCGCTGTCCGCCGGAGAACTCGTGAGGATAGCGGCCGGCGTGATCGGCGGTGAGGCCAACGCGCTTGAGCATATCGGCAACACGATCCTCAACTTCGCTGCTTTGGTCACGCCGTGCAGCCGTAGCGGGTCGGCGAGCGTGCGGCGCACGGTCTGGCGCGGATTGAGCGAGGCGTAGGGGTCCTGAAACACCATCTGCACGGCGCGCGCAAGGCGGCGGCGATCGACCGACGCCTCCCCGCCGATCTCCATACCATCGACGAGCGATGGCGCCGCGCGTCGGCGGTACGAGCCCGACGATCGACAGCGCGACTGTCGACTTACCGCAGCCGGATTCGCCGACGAGGCCGAGACACTCGCCGGGGCGCACCGTCAGGTTCACGCCGTTGACGGCGTGAAGCACGCGCGTGCCGCCGCCGAGGCCGAGGAAGTGTCCACCGACGTTGAATTCGACCGCCAGATCCCGAACGGAGAGCAGCGTGGCACCGTCAGTCATGATGATGGCAACGGACGAGGCCGTCTCCCGGCGAGCGCCGTCACGGCGGGCTCGGTTGCTTTGCATATGTCAGTCATGCGGTCGCAGCGTGGGTGGAAGCGGCAACCAGGGGGAAATTCGGCGATCGAAGGCACCACGCCGGAAATTTCCTGCAGCCTGCACCGTCCGAACGCGGCGCGCGAGCCGAGCCGCGGCAGCGACGCGACAAGCCCACGCGTGTAGGGGTGCGCGGGCGTCTTGAATACGTCGGCCGAAGAGCGCATCTCGACGAGCCGCCCCGCATACATCACCGCGACCGAGCGGCACATGCTCGCCACCAACCCGAGATCGTGACTGATCATCAGGATCGCGGTGCCGTTCCCGGCGCAGAGCTCGCGCATCAGATCGACCATTTCGGATTGCACGGTGACGTCGAGCGCGGTGGTCGGCTCGTCGGCGATCAGCAGGTCGGGCGAGCAGGCGAGCGCGATGGCGATCATCACGCGCTGGCGCATGCCGCCGGAGAGCTGGTGCGGGTAGTCGCGCGCGCGCCGCTCGGGCGCCGGAACACGCACGCGCGCCAGCACCTCGATGGCGCGGCGTTCCGCGCCTCGCGCCAGCTCGCGCCCTCGTGCAGGATGAACATCTCGGCGATCTGCCGCCCGATCGGGAGCAGCGGATTGAGGGCTGTCATCGGCTCCTGGAAGATCATCGCGAGGCGCTTGCCGCGCAGGCGGCGCATTTCGTCGGCGTCGAGATTCTCGATGGGGCGCCCGTCGAGTTTGATCGACCCGCCGCCGATGCCGAGCGGCCGCTGCAACAGTCCCATGATGGCGAGCGCCGTGATGGACTTGCCGCAGCCCGATTTGCCGACCAGCCCGAAGGTCTCGCCGTGGGCAATCTCGAAGCTGACCTTGTCGACCGCTGCGTGCCTGGTCTTGCCCACCGCGAGGTCGATGCGCAGATCTTCCACTACGAGCAGCGTCATAGACGGCGGCTCCGCGATTGCGGATCGAGGATGTCGCGCAGTCCGTCGCCGAGCAAGTTGAGCCCGAGCACGGTGAGGAAGATCGCAAGGCCCGGGAAGATCGAAAGCCACGGAGCGGTGGTGATCTGGTCGCGCGCCTCCGACAGCATGCTGCCCCAGCTCGGATAGGGCGGGCGGATTCCGAGGCCGAGGAACGAGAGTGCGGCCTCGGCGAGGATCGTGCCGCCCATGCCGAGCGTCCCGATGACGATCAGCGGTCCGAGCATATTCGGGAGCACCTGCGTCAGCATGATGCGGAAGTCGCCATAGCCGAGCACCTTCGAGGCCTGCACGTAGCCCAGAGATTTCAGCGACAGCGCCGAGGCGCGGGCAAGCCGGCAGGTGAAGGACCAGTTGGTCAGCCCGAGCGCGATCAGCAGCGAGGTGAGGCCCGGCCCGAGGATCGCCATGATGGCGAGCGCGAAGATCAGCGACGGGATTGCGAGCAACAGGTTCGTAAGCCCGGTGACGAAATCATCCCACCAGCCGCCCCAGTACCCGGCGCGAGAGGCCGAGGGCGGTGCCGATGATGGTGTTGATGAGCTGCGCGAAGATGCCGACGGTGAGCGAGATGCGCGCGCCGTACAGCACGCGGGAATAGATGTCGCGTCCCTGTGCGTCGGTGCCGAACCAGAACTCGACGGCTGGGCGGCTCCTCGGCCACCATCAGGTTGGCATCCATCACCGGATCGGTGTGCGCAAGCCACGGCGCGAACACGCCGACCACGACCGCTGTCAGGAACAGCGCGCCGCCGATGGCGAGGTTGGCACCGAGCTTCATGAGTACTTGATGCGCGGGTCGATCGCCGCGCAGGCGATGTCGACCAGCGTGTTGACGATGAGGAAGAACAGAACGATCGAGCAGGATGCATCCCTGCACGGCCGGGATGTCGCGCGCGAACACGCTGTCGACGAGAAGCGATCCGATGCCCGGCCACGAGAACAGCTTCTCGACCACCACCGCCTGGCCCATCAGCGAGCCAAACTGGAGGCCGAGCGTCGTCAGCACGATCACCGCGACGTTGCGTACCACGTGCCAGCGCACCACGCGCGTCTCGCTCATCCCCTTGGATCGTGCGGTGCGCACGAAGTCGGCGTTGATGACCTCCAGAACGGCTGCGCGCGTCGTGCGCGCGAGCAGAGCGAGCGGTGAGACGCCGAGCGTGACCGCCGGAAGGACGAGATACCACCAGCCGCCGTAACCGAAGGTCGGAAACCACCCGAGCTTCAGGGCGAACAGGTACATCAGCAGGAGGCCGAACCAGAATTTCGGAATCGACAATCCCGAAACCGCCGTGAACATCGATGCCGCGTCGATCACGCCGCCAGGCCGCATCGCGGCCACGAATCCGAGTGGCACGCCGATGATGATCGCGATGCCATCGCGGCCACGACGAGCTGGAAGGTCGGCCACAGCCGCTTAGCGAGCAGTTGCGACACTGGCTCGCGCGTGCGGAACGAAACGCCGAGATCGAGGACCGCGAGTTTCGAGACATATTTCGCGAAGCGCACGTGCACCGGGTCGTCGAGCCCGAGCTCCTTGCGCATGCGCTCGACGACCTCGGCATCCATCGCGCCGCGCCCGTCGTCGCTCATGCTGGTCGCGATCGATCCCGGGATCACGCTGAACAGGACGAACACCAGCAGCGCGACCGCCGCGACGGTCGGGAACGACTGCAAAGTGCGGCGGAACGCGAATGTGAGCATCAACGGATCACTTCGCGGGCGATCTCTCGTCGATCCAAATGTACTCCGGATATTGGTGCGTCAGCTCGGTGGCGTTGGCTTGGAGCCCGTGAACCCAGGGCTGATACGCCATCACGGCCTTGTTGTAGTTGAAGAACCACACCGGCGCTTCCTCGTAGAGAATGCCGTCGGCCTTGCGCAGCAGCGTATTGCGCTCATCGGCATTGTCGGTCTGGCCGGCCTGGTCAATGAGCTTGTCGAACTCCGCATTCTTGAAGCGGTAGTAGTTGCAGGCGGTCATCGGGGTCGCCGAGTGGAAGCACTTCAGCGCACCGAGCGCGTCAGGTCCGGATTGGTTCGACAGGACATAGGCCTCGAACTCTCCCTTGCTCCGCAGTTCGATCAGAACGGACACCTCGACCTGCTTCACCTTCACCTTGATGCCGACCTTGGCGAGCATCGGGATCACGGCCTCGACGATCGGCAGCCCCCAGCTCTCGTTCTGGCTCGTGGTCCATTCGAACTCAAAGCCATTCGGGTAGCCCGCTTCCGCGAGCAGCTGCTTCGCCTTCTCGGGATCGTAGGCGTAGGGCTTGCGATTCTTGTCGTAGGCGGGCGACGTCAATGGCAGCCAACTCGTCGCCCGATAGGCCTTGTCCTTCACAAGACGCTTGATGATGAGATCGGTATCGATCGCATGATTGATGGCCTGCCGCACCCGCTTGTCGTTGAACGGTTTCTGGTCGAGGTTCATTCCCATGTGGCGCGTGAAGACTTCAGGCACCTCGAGGATGCCGTTCTTCAGATTCGGATCCTCACGGTACGCGACGTATTGGGCGGGCCCGAGCACCGACAGGTCGATCTCCTTGTTGCGGAACGCGATGTCGCGCGCCGGCGCTTCGCCCATGATGGAGATGACGACGCGATCCGCGTACGGCATGCCGGGCTTGTAGAACTTCTCCCACCGTTCGGCGACAAGCCGCGAGCCTGGCACATGCTCGACGAACTTGAACGGTCCGAGGCCGATCGGCTTCTGCAGGAATTCGGGCTTGTCGGCTTCGCCCGCGGGATAGATCGCTGTATTGCCGTTGTAGAAATAGAAGCCGGGGTCGACCCGGTCGGTCAGCGTCATCTCCAGGGTGAAGTCGTCGATCTTCTTCAGGCCTGAAATCGCGGTTGCCTGCCCCTTCTCGACCTCAACCGCGCCCTTGATGACGCGGACCCAGCGCGCAGGCGGAAAGCCGCGCTTGCCGTCCATGATGCGTGTGAACGAATAGATGATGTCGTCCGCCGTCATCTTCTTGCCGTTGTGGAAGAAGGCGTCGTCGCGGAGCTTGAAGGTGTGGGTCAGGCCTTCATTCGAGACGACGACGGATTTCGCGAGCTCGAGGACTGGCTCGCCCTTGTCGGAGTCGTAGATATAGAGCGTGCGGTGGACCACCTTGCCGTAGATGTCGTCCTGCGCGCGCGGCGTCGTGTGCATGTCCATCGTGGAGATGTTCGTGCCGTACGGCGCGGTCATGCGAATCGTGCCGCCCTTGCGCGGCGTCTGAGCGTCGGCGGAGCATGCCAACAACAATGCTAACGAGAAGACGAACACAAGGCGCTTCATCATGAAGACCCCCAACCGCCTGACAAGCTTCGCCCAGACTTCCGGGCAAGGGTGTCGCAGGCATGAGCAAGACCCGTCACGTATTCAACCATTGCTAGGTGGAGCTACGCAAGCGAGCCGGTCGCACCTTCGCCGAAATCGCCACCAAAGGGAGCAATTGAAGGGGGCACGATCGCCCGCTTCTGGCCCTTTCCTGAACTGCCAGGAGCGCGCGACGAGGCCCGCAATTGGCGGAGAAGCGGACGAGGCTCTGCGTCTCGCCAATGGCCGCCTTTGACCCAACCCGGACTGATGGCGCGTCTCAACCGCTATGCTCGGCATCGGAACGTTTCAACCCGTATGCGGCGGCGAGATCCGCAACCTGCTGGGGCGTGAGATGGCGCGGATTGAGGCCGCGTAGCAGGAGATAGAGCTTGGCTGTTTCCTCAAGCTCTTCGGTCGCAAACACCGCGGCCTCTAGCGAATTGCCCGCCACAACGGGCCCGTGATTGGCAAGAAGCACCGACGCATATCGCCCCGCGAGTTCCCGGATCGCGCCTGCAACCGCCGGATCGCCCGGCCGATAATAGGGAACAAGGGCCGTATGCCCGACGCGCATCAGGTAATAGGCCGTGAGCGGCGGCAGCACAGCGCGCGGATCGATCTCAGGAAGCATCGATACGGCGACGGAATGCGTCGAATGCAAATGGACGATGGCGCGCGCACCTGTTCGCGTCTCATAGAGCGCGGAGTGGAGTGGGATCTCCTTTGTGGGCGGATCGCCCGAAACAAGGCGCCCCAACGCGTCGAGTTGCGAAATGCGTGCCGGGTCGAGAAATCCCAGCGAAGCATTCGTGGGTGTCACCAGCCAATCGCCGTCAGGAAGGCGGACACTGATGTTGCCCGACGAGCCCGGCGTCAGACCGCGCTCGAACAACGAGCGGCCGAACCGACAAATGTCTTCTCGGATTGCTACTTCGCTCATCTCGCACTCCTTCCCTGGAAGGTGAACATCGGGGATTGCGCCCGCGCCTTCCATGCTCTCCCTGTTCCCTGCTATGGGACCGATGGCAGCGCTGACGAGAATTTTCAAGCCGAGGAAAACCTCATGACAGCCCAAACGCCGACCGGAACCAAGCCCGACCGCCAGATCCCGTGCGGCCGAGCCGCTGTGATCGGTCTCGGCTCGATGGGTTCGGGCATGGCTTTGTCGCTCCTGCGTGCAGGCTTCGATGTGGCGGGTTGTGACGCCTCACCGCCCGCCGTGGATCGGTTTGCCAGCCAAGGTGGCCGTGCCGCATCGAGTCCGGCCGAGGCGGCGCGAGGCGCGGATTTTGTCGTCTCGGTGGTGGTGAACGCGGCGCAGACCGAGACAGTGTTGTTCGGCGAGAACGGAGCGGCCGGCGAAATGGTGGCGGGCGCGGTGTTCATCTCGTCGGCAACCATGGATCCGGAGGTCGCACGCCGGCTCGCCGCGAGGCTCGAAGCGACGGGCCGGTATTATCTCGACGCCCCGATCAGCGGTGGCGCACAGCGTGCTGCGGAGGGCGCGCTTACAATACTCGCCTCCGGGCTTCCTGCCGCGTTCGCGAAGGCACGGCCTGCGCTCGACGCGATGGCGGCCAAGATCTACGAGCTCGCCGAAGAGCCCGGCATCGGATCGGCCTTCAAGATGGTCAATCAACTTCTCGCCGGTGCCCACATTGCGGTCGCTTGCGAGGCGATAACGCTTGCGGCGAAGCAGGGCCTCGACATTCGCAAAGTCTATGAGGTGATTACCGCGTCGGCCGGCAATTCGTGGATGTTCGAGAATCGCATTCCGCATGTTCTCGACGGCGACTACACGCCTCGGAGTGCAGTCGACATCTTCGTCAAGGATCTCGGCATTGTCCAGGACATGGCAAGGAGCATCAGGTTCCCGGTTCCCATGGCGGCCGCCGCGCTTCAGATGTTCCTCATGGCCGCCGGCTCCGGCATGGGGCGGGATGATGATGCATCCGTCGCGCGTGTGTACAGCCTTCTAACCGGAACACCATTGCCGGGCGCAATTCACCGCTGATCGCGGCTGAACCAGAACGTCGACGGATGCCATGGAGGGGAGAGATGCCTCGCTTTGCCGCCAATCTCACCATGATGTTCACGGAGTGGCCCTTCCTCGATCGTTTCGATGCGGCCGCGCAAGCCGGCTTCACGGCCGTCGAATATCTCTTTCCCTATGATCACGCGCCGGACGCGATCGCGGAGCGTTTGCACCGCCACGGCCTCACGCAGGCTCTGTTCAATCTGCCACCGGGCGACTGGGCGGCCGGCGAGCGCGGCCTCGCGGCGCTGCCCAACCGCTTCGATGAGTTGCGCCATGGCGTCGAAACGGCTCTCAGCTATGCCGCGGCGACCGCCGTCAAACGTGTGCACCTGATGGCGGGCCTCGCGGACCATCAGGATGCCGACGCCGTTGCGGCTTATCGCAAGGCGGTCACCTGGGCGGCCGACCGCGTCGCGAG
This sequence comes from uncultured Alphaproteobacteria bacterium, assembly GCA_963812775.1. Taxonomy (GTDB): domain Bacteria; phylum Pseudomonadota; class Alphaproteobacteria; order Rhizobiales; family Beijerinckiaceae; genus CAWEWH01. The sequence goes on along the minus strand of CAWEWH010000003.1, from coordinate 282,722 downwards.
GGAGGGTCTCGACCTCCTGCTCGAGCCGATCAACAGCCGCAACATGCCGGGATATTTCCTCAATGATTTTGCATTTGCCGAAAATCTGATCCGCGACCTGGCGTTGCCGAATGTAAAGCTGCAGTTCGACGTTTATCACCGCCAGATCATGCATGGCGACGTGACGATGGCGCTGCGCGCAATGCTGCCGATCGTCGGGCACATCCAGATCGCCAGCATTCCCTCGCGTCACGAGCCTGCCGGCGAAGAGCTCAACTATCCATTTCTGTTCGAGGAGCTGGACCGCATCGGGTACGGGGGCTTCGTCGGCTGCGAGTACAATCCGCGGGTCGGGACGCTCGAAGGGCTGGAATGGTTCGCGCCGTACGCGATCGCGCCGAACAACCAGAATCGTTCAGGGGGCCGTTCATGACCATTGTGCTCGGCTGTATCGCGGACGACTACACCGGAGCTTCCGATCTTGCCAACACGCTCACGAAGGCCGGGCTGCGCACGGTTCAGACCATCGGTGTGCCGGGCGACCTCGCGCTTCCCGAAGTGGATGCGATCGTGGTTGCGCTGAAGAGCCGCTCCATCGAGGCGTCCAGGGCGGTCGACTTGTCGGGGACCGCGGATCGCTGGCTGCGCCAGCGCGGCGCGCTCCACGTATTGTTCAAGATCTGCTCAACCTTCGACTCGACGGATGCAGGCAATATCGGGCCCGTCACGGATGCGCTGCAGGAGGACGCGCAGGAGGCGGTCGTTCTCGTGACGCCGGCTTTTCCGGAAACCGGCCGAACGGTTTACCAGGGAAATCTCTTCGTCGGATCGGTTCCGCTTAACGAAAGTCCCTTGAAGGACCACCCGCTCAACCCGATGCACGATGCGAACTTGGTGCGGGTCCTCGGCCGGCAGAGCCGAAACAAGGTGGGACTTGTCGACCTTGCCACGGTGGCAAAAGGTGTGGACTCGATCCGCGTGCGGCTCAAGCAACTGGCGGGCTCGGGCATTCGCGCGGCAATTGCGGATGCCGTGTTCGAACAGAATCTCGAGGCGATCGGACTCGCTGCGCTCGATCATCGCCTGTCCGTTGGCGCCTCCGGCCTGGGACTGGGTTTGGCGAGAGGGCTCGTCGCGCTCGGCCGCGTCTCCGCAACGCGTGTCGCTGCTTCCTCGCTTGGCGAGCCGGTTGGCGGCAAGGCCGCGTGCCTGGCGGGAAGCTGCTCGCAGGCGACGCTCGGCCAGATCGCGGCGGCCGAGGAGGTGATGCCGGTGCTGCGGCTCGATCCTGACGCGCTCATCGCCGACGGGGCGGTGATCGAGAAGACCCTCGGCTGGGCCTCGGAGCGCCTCTCCAGCGGGCCTGTCATGATCGCCAGCAGTTCCACGCCCGAACGGGTCGCTGCCGTGCAGGCGCGTTATGGACGGGATGCAGCGGGCCACGCGATCGAGCAGGCGCTCGCAACACTCGCCGTCGGCCTGGCCGAGCGCGGCGTGCGACGCCTGATCGTCGCCGGCGGCGAGACCTCAGGGGCTGTCGTGGATCGCCTCGGGATTCCGGCCTTTCTGGTCGGGCCGGAAATCGCCGCTGGTGTTCCGGTCCTGCGTACGGCGGGCATGAAGGGCGGCGACATGGTGCTCGCGCTCAAGTCCGGCAATTTCGGCGGCCCCAGGTTCTTTTCCGAAGCGCTCGCGCTGGCGCAATGACGGAATTGGCTGCGGCCGGGTTACCCTCCGTTTGCGGGTCCTAGCAGTAGACCCTCATCGCTGGACAAGCCCCCAGATATGCAGGACGCTCGGTCGTGGGCGCACGACAACAAACCGAAACGGCCACCATAGGCGAGGAGACGAAGGCATGTCCTACAGGATCAATCGACGTTCGCTGATCAAGGGTGCGGCAGGAAGCGTCGCCATGGCGGGGATCGGCATGCCCGCTATCGTCAACGCGCAGGCCGACGCCATCCGCATCGGTCACCTTACGCCGCTGACCGGCTTCCTCGGACCGCTCGGCGAATATGCGGTCATGGGCGTCAAGCTCGCGGCCGAAGAGATCAACGATGCCGGTGGCGTGCTCGGCCGCAAGATCGAGCTCGTCATGGAGGACTCGGTCAATCCGCAGACCGCCTCCGCCAAGGCCGAGCGCCTGATCGAGCGCGACAAGGTCGTGATGATCATCGGCGAGATTTCCTCCGCCTCCGGCCTCGCTATCGGCCAGGTCGCCAACCGGCTGAAGACGGTGTTCATCAACACCGGCTGCAATTCCGACGCGTTGCGCGGCGCGAGCTGCAATCCCTACATGTTCCACATCGAGGCAGCGAACTCGATGTACGTCGAGGCGGTCGGCAACTATCTGCTGCGCGAGAACCTGGTGAAGGGCAAGAAGTGGTACACGCTCACCGCCGACTACGCCTTCGGGCATGATCTCGCGCGCGTCGCCCGCGCTTCCTCAGAAGCATGGCGGCCAGCTCATCGGCGACGAGCTGGTGCCGACCGATGCCACCGACTTCAGCCCTACCTGCTGAAAATCAGGCAGGCGCGGCCGGACATCGTGGCGTCGAACCTCGCCGGCAATCAGATCACCAATTTCATCAAGCAATATGCCGAGTACGGGCTGCAGTTCCCGGTCGCCGGATTCGGCTTCGACACCGTCGTCGCCTGGGGTGCCGGCAAGGGCAATTTCTCCGGCATCTGGCCGCTGGTCTGGCACCACCTCGTGGATACGCCGATCTCGAAGAAATATGTCGACGCGTTCCAGAAGAAATACGGCAAGCTTCCCGACAACCAGTCATGGGGCGACTATAACTCGCTGAAGATCGTCGCGCAATCGATGAGCGAGATGAAGTCGGCCGATCCGCATCAAGCTCGCCGAGCATCTGCGCAAGGGCGCAAAATTCGACGTCATGAAGAGCCGCGAGGCCTACTTCCGCGCCTACGACAACCAGATGATCATGGAGATGTACGCGGTGCGGGCGAAGGACCCTGCCAAGATGAAAGACCAGTGGGACATCTATGATGCGCTTGGCACGGTCCCGGCCCGAACGAAGACATGGAGGTCCTGGCGCCCCCAAGGACGGCACCTGCAAGATCGCTTGATGGGCGTGGGCATTCGGGACAATTGGCCGGGCCCTCCGCGGTGGCGTAGGTAGCGGCAGTCGGGCGTGCAACTCGTCTTTTTCCTTGAGCAGGTGTTGAATGGGCTGCTCGCAGGCGCCTATTACCTCCTGATCGCGCTCGGCCTGTCACTGATCTTTTCCCTTGGCGGGATCGTCAACCTCGCGCATGGTGGCTTCTACGCCATCGGCGCCTATCTGGCGGTCATATTCGACGCCGCGCTCGGCTTCGCCGGCGCGTTCGTCGTCTCGCCTCTCGCGGTCGCCGTCATCGGCATCGTGGTCGAGCGGCTGTTCTTCCGCCGTTTCTACCGCTCCGATCCGATCCTCAGCCTGCTGCTGACTTTCGGGCTCGCCATGATCATCGAGCAGGGCTTGCGCATGGTCTTCGGCGCGGCGCCGTTGCCATTTTCGATCCCACCGGAGCTGCGCGGGCAGATCTTGATCGGCGACTTCATCTATTCGCGTTATCGGCTGATCATCCTTGGCGTCGCGCTGATCGCCGTCACCGCGACTTGGTTCATCGTCTATCGCACTGCCTTTGGCCGGGTGGTGCGGGCCGGCGTGCAGAATCCTGACATGGTTGGCGCCCTGGGCATCTCGCTCCAACCCTACATGACGGCCATCGCCGCCCTCGGCATCGGGCTTGCCGGCCTGGTCGGCGTTCTCTTGGCGCCGATCTCCGGCGTCCATCCTGCCATGGGGGCCGAGATCCTCACCGCCGCCTTCGTGGTGGTGGTCATCGGCGGCCTCGGCTCCTTTTGGGGGGTGATCCTGGCGGCCCTGCTGGTCGGGGTGGTGCGCGGCATCACGATCTATTTCTACGCGCCGGCCGGCGAAGCCTCGATCTATCTGCTCATGGCGCTGGTACTGCTCATTCGGCCGCGCGGCCTTCTGGGCGAGCGCATCCAAAAGTTCGAGTGAGTGCATGCGCCACGACATCCTCCCTCTTGTCGCTGCAGCCGCCACGCTCGTCGTCTTGCCGTTCGCCCTGGACGCCGCCGGCCTCCCGCTGCGCACCTCCATCGACGTGGTCGTCTTCGCCATTGCGGCCATGGGCCTCAATGTCCTCGTCGGTCATGCGGGCCTCGTCTCGTTCGGCCATGGCGCTTGGTTCGGGCTCGGTGCCTATGCGGCGGCGCTCAGCCAGCGTTACTGGTTTCCAGATGCCATCGTGCTGCCGGCGCTCTTCACGATCCTCTTCGTGGGCATCGCCGCCCTGCTATCGGGCGCCTTGATCTTGCGTCGCCGCGGCGTCTATTTCTCGCTGCTCACGCTCGCCCTCACGGCCGTCGCCTTCACCATCGCGTATCGCTGGACGAACTTCACCGGCGGCGAGAGCGGCCTCGGCGGCATCGTGCGGCCTGTGGTGCTGGGCGCCGATCTCAACAGCGACCGCGTCTACTACGCCGTCGCGGCTGTGGTGAGCTTACTGGTCGTCATCCTGCTGTGGCGCTTCCACCGCTCGCCCGTCGGCAGCGTCCTCGTCGCCATTCGCGAGAACGAGGAGCGTGCACGTTCCATTGGCTATTCAAGCAGCCGGTACAAGCTCCTGGGTTTCGTCGTCTCGGCCGTCGTGGTCGGCGTGGCCGGCGTCCTGTCGGTGTTCAACCATCGCTTTGCCTCCGCCGAGCCGATCGCCGTGGCCTTCTCGGGAGAACTCCTGGCCATGGTGGTGATCGGTGGCATGCGCAGCTTCCTGGGACCCGCATTGGGCGCGCTGTTCTTCATCCTCTTTCGCGAGTTCCTGTCCATCTGGACGCCCGACTGGCTGTTCTTCTTTGGGCTCCTGTTCGTCAGCTTCGTCATGTTCTCGCCGCTCGGTCTCGTCGGCGTTGCCGGGCGGCTGATGGCGCCATTCAGGCCGCGGATCGTCGAGGAGGCCGCCATGGCCGCGCGCCGCACCGCAACCCCGGCGCCCCTGCCGGAGTTCCTGAAGCCTCGGGCGCATGTCACAGGGCCGATCCTCGTCGCCCGCGGCATCTCGAAACGCTTTGGCGGCATTAGGGCGGTCGAGCATCTCGACCTCTCCGTCGACGACCGCACCTTGCATGCTTTGATCGGGCCGAACGGCGCGGGCAAGACGACAGCGTTCAACGTGCTGTCCGGCTTGGTGCAGCCGGACAGTGGTGATGTGATGTTGGCGTCGCGATCAATTGCCGGCCTCACCCCGGCACAGGTTTGCGCGGCGGGCCTCGGGCGCTCCTTTCAGATCACCAACCTGTTTCCGGCGCTGACTGTGGAGGAGAATCTGAGGCTCGCCGTTCAAGCGACCCACGCCGCGCGCTTCAACCCCTGGACGTCGGCGCGCGGCCTCAAGGTCGTTGAAGATGAGACAGGCGCGCTTATCGCCTATCTTGGCCTTGCGGGGATCGAAAAGGCGGTGGCCGGCGAGTTGTCTTATGGCGGCCAGCGGCTCCTCGATCTGGGGTTGGGGCTTGGCACAAAGCCGCGCATTCTACTCCTCGACGAGCCGCTCGCCGGGCTCGCGGCGGCCGAGCGCCAGCGCATCGGCGAGTTGATCAAGCGCATTTCGCGCGATCTGCCGGTGCTCTTCGTCGAACACGACATCGACCGCGTCTTCCAGATCGCCGACCGTGTCACCGTCATGAACGAAGGCCAGGTCCTGACTGACGGCACCGTCGAGGACGCGCGCAGCAGCCCCCAGGTGCAGGAGGTCTATATCGGGTCCGGCGCGCACGCGGTTGCGTCAAAGCCGCGCGAGAGCGCTGCCGAGTCGGGCGTGCTTCTTGCGGCTGAGGCAGTGAATACCTTCTACGGCAAGAGCCACATCTTGGCTGATGTCGATCTCGACGTTCATGATCATGAGATCGTCGCGCTGCTTGGTCGCAACGGCGCCGGCAAGTCCACGCTGCTCAAGTCGCTGATCGGCATCGTGCCGCCGGCCTCAGGTTCGATCCGCCTGCGCGGCGCCGAGACCTCGAAGATGGCCTCGGCAGAAATCGCGCGGCGTGGCGTCGGTTATGTGCCGCAGGGGCGGGGCCTGTTTCAGGGGATGACAGTCGCCCAGAACTTGGAGCTCGGTCGCCTGAAGCGCCAGGCCGGGGACGGCGTCCGCTGGGAAGAGGAGCGCATCCTCGAATACTTCCCCCGCCTGCGCGATCGCCTCGACACTGCCGCCGATTATCTCTCAGGCGGCGAGCAGCAGATGGTCGCGGTGGCGCGGGCTCTTTCGGGCCACGTCCATATCCTCCTGCTCGACGAACCCTTCGAGGGCTTGGCGCCGGCCATCATCGAGCAACTGTTCGAGAGCTTCGACCGCCTTCGGCACGAAATCTCCCTCGTCATCGTCGATCATCACCTCGACCTGGCGCTTGCGTTGTCCGATCGCACTGTCGCGCTCGAGCGAGGACGCGTCATTCACACCGGGCCTTCGGCGGCGCTACGCAATAACTTGGAATTGCGACGCAAAGTGCTCTGGCTGTGATCATGTGGACCATGCCGTTGTCCCAGACATTATGACTCAACCGAAGGATGTGGTGATTGTTGGCGGCGGCATCGTCGGTTTGGCGACCGGCATAGCCTGCGCCGAGCGCGGATTGACGGTTACGATCTGCGATTTCGGCGAGGCTCGGAGGCGCGCGTCCTACGGCAACGCGGGCGTAATTAGCCGCGGATCATTGTTTCCGCTCGCCAGCCCGGCCGTCTGGAAGAGTCTCCTGCGGTATGCAGGAAATCGCGACGCGGCGCTGCGTGTCGATTGGGGCAACGCTTGGCGCATCGCGCCTTGGCTTTTCGCCTTTCTCAAGTCGGCAAACGAACCGGCTTGGCGGCGAGCGGCCACTGCGCTCGCCCCGCTCACCGGTGCGGCCTTCCACGAGCACGAGCGTCTCGCCGCCCGTTGCGGCGTCTCCGCCCTTGTTGCCCGCAACGGCTGGCTCAAGCTCTATCGAAGCGAGGCCGCGTTTGCGGCCTCTGCGCTCGAGCGCGCCACCCTGGCCGAGAATCGAGTCAAAGCGATCGTGCTCGACCCCACGGAGTTGAAGGATATCGAGCCGGCTTTGGTGCGCCCCTTCGCAAGAGCGCTGCTGTTTCCCGAGACCGGCGCCGTCGCGGATCCGGGAGGCCTGATCGAGGCCTATGCCAAGCTCTTGCGCGAGCTTGGCTGCGACATCCTCGGCGGCAAGGTCGAGGCTCTCACGCCAGATGGCGCCGGTTGGATTGCGCGAACGGCGGGGGGCGACGTGCGGGCCAAGCAGGCCGTCCTTGCAGCTGGGGCCTGGAGCGATGAACTTGCACGTTCGCTCGGCTATCGCCTACCACTTGCCTCGGAGCGCGGCTATCACCGCCAGTTTGCGCGTGGCGCCGGGCCCGTATTGAACCGGCCCGTCTACGATACCGGCGGCGGCTATATCGTGGCGCCGATGGGCGACAAGCTCCGGGTCCTGTCGGGGGTCGAGCTCGCCCCGCGCGGCGCTCCACCGAACGACGCGCAGATTTCGCGCGCTACTGCAGAAGCGGCGCAGACCCTCGCGCTCGGGGCCGCGCTTGACAACGAACCCTGGCTGGGATCGCGGCCTTCGACGCCCGATGGGCTGCCAGTGATTGGACCCGCGCCTCGCCACCGTGGCCTCTTCTTCGCTTTCGGCCACGGTCACATCGGCCTCTCCACGGGTCCGGTGACCGGGACTGTGGTGGCCGATCTCTTGATCGGACGAATCCCCACTGTTCCGATCGCACCCTTCTCGGTGGCGCGCTTCTTGTGACGAGGAACTCCTTCGTTTCGAGACAACCCTTGCTTGGCGCGGCTCAACGACGACGACTTAGGCGGTCGAACTTCCGATACTTCTCCGCTCCAATGAACACCGGCGGCCTCGCGACATTTGCGGCGATGCGCCGGGCCTCATCTCGCGTCAGCCGGTTCATTATCGCGCGAGAGGATCGGGCTCCGTTTGATTTGTGGGCTAAAATGTGGGGCGGCGACGGTTGTCGTCAAAATTACGGAGACAGTTCTGGGAGCTACGTGAACGGTTGGCGGAGAGGGAGGGATTCGAACCCCCGATACGGTTGCCCGTATGCCGCATTTCGAGTGCGGTGCATTCAACCACTCTGCCACCTCTCCAAGTCGTTGGAGGCATTAACAATCTGGCTATCGGCCGGGCGGTTGAAAAACCCGTTTGTTACCGGATTGCATAGCGAATGCCTTCGGACTTGCGCCTCTGTAGCGCTTGCTGAAGCGCATCGTCAACGCGAGGGGCAGGGGCCTCCTGCGTACCGGGAGGACGTGACCAATCCTGGATCACTGCGCCTCGCGAACTTCCATCCATTGGAGCTCGCCTTCGTCGCCCTGACATCGCACAGAAGTTCCTCGAAGCCATGCGTCTCGCCGGCCTCTCCGAACGACGACGCTCCGTCTCGCCGCCAGTCATCTCTGAGTCATGGCGGCGGCAAGCCAGGCGCTGGGCAGATCAGGGCTCCTGGGTTAGCCTTCCCCCTTTGTCCACCCAGGGGGCGGTTGCATGAGACGACGGGCGTTCATGGTCGGTCTCGTCGCAGCCGCATGGCCTGGTCCGGCGAGGAGTCAGTCGCAACAAGTCCGTCGTGTCGCCCGCGATCTCAAGGTAGCAAATTCGCTTGGCCTGTCATTCCCCCTTGCGCTCCTCGCCCGCGCCGACGAGGTGATCGAATGAACCGGCGGGAGTTTATCCCAGCATGCATCGTCGCGGTCGCCTGGGCGTCTGGAGCGCGCGCGCAGCGGCCGCGTCTGCCCGTGATCGGCTATCTGCATTCCCTCTCGCCCGACGCCATTCCGGGGCAACTCAATGCCTTTCGGAGAGGATTGGCTGAGGTGGGCTTCGTCGAGGGTAACAACTTTTTGATCGAGTATCGCAGCGCCGACGGCCGCTACGAAAGGCTGCCGGGGCTCGCAGCCGAGCTGGTGCGTCACCCGGTCGACGTGATTGTTTGCGGCGGCGGCATCCCGTCCGGGCTTGCGGCCAAAGCCGCCACGCGGACTATTCCGATCGTTGCCTTGGCTGGCTCTGATCCGGTTGAAGTCGGCCTTATCGAGAGCCTCGGCCGACCCGGCGGCAATGTGACCGGCGTGGCTCAGTTGCTCACCGCGCTCGACGGCAAGCGGCTCGAATTGCTGCGGGAACTCGTACCGAAGGCGCAGAAGATCGGCTACCTCCTGAACCCGACCGGGCCGACCGCGGCTCTGCTGCAAGCCAATATGGAGCAGGTGGCGGCGTCTTCCGGCATCATGCTGACAGTTTTGCGCGCCACGGATGAGCGTGAGCTGGAGGCCGCCTTTGCGGCGATAGCGGGCGGAACGATCGACGCACTGATCGTGGCGCCTGATCCTTATTTCTTCCATAGGCGCGAACTCATCGTGACGCTCGCCAGTCGCGAGGGGCTGCCAAGTGTTGCCTTCTTCCGCGAGTTCGCGACGGTGGGCGGTCTGATGAGCTATGGCACCGATGTTTCGAAGGCCTATCAACAGCTCGGCGTGCTTGCGGGCCGCATCCTCAAGGGCGCCAAACCGGCCGATCTGCCGATGGAGCAGCAATCGGGTCAAACAGAACTGGTCATCAACCTTCGCACGGCGAAGGCGCTGGGCATTGCTGTGCCGCAGAACCTGATCGTCCGTGCCGACCAGGTGATCGAATGAGCAGGCGGCTCAAAATGCTGCGTCTGCGCGAGGATCGCGAAGGCGACCGGGGCCTAAGCTGTCACCCCGAGGCCGCGCCGTCGTTTTGACGCTTCTGACGCCGACGACACGTGACGGCGGGGGCTGCTTTTGCAACAATTCTGGCCCCGGCCAAGTTGTCGGGGGAAAGCAACAGAAACTCAACGCTTTCCGCCTATTTTCCGCCTCTCGCGGGATGGCAGGAGTTCCAGATGCAGCACGGTGGCTCCGCCGAGACGGCCGATGCCGGAAGCGTCATCGACGTGAGCATCATCATGCCTTGCCTCAACGAGGTGAGGTCGCTGCCGGCCTGCATGGCCAATGCCCGCGCCGCCCTCGACGAGCTCGACGGCCGTTTCGGCCTTAGGGGCGAAATCGTCATCGCCGACAATGGCAGCACCGACGGCAGCCAGGCCGTCGCGAGCGCGCTTGGCGGCAGGGTCGTGGCGGTGGCGGCGCGCGGCTATGGCGCCGCCCTGATCGGCGGCGCGGCGGCCGCGCGCGGCCGATACCTGGTCATGGGCGACGCCGACGGCTCCTACGATTTCCGCGACGGCGTCGGCATGGTCGAGGCGCTGATGGAGGGCGCCGACCTGTGCATGGGATCGCGCTTCCGCGGCACCATCATGCCGGGCGCCATGCCGTGGAAGAACCGCTACATCGGCAACCCTGTGCTGACCGGCATCCTCAACCTCCTGTTCAAGACAGGCGTCAGCGACGCGCATTGCGGCCTTCGCGCCCTCACGCGCGGCTCTTTCCAGCGCCTTGGCCTGACGGGCGCCGGCATGGAATTCGCCAGCGAGATGGTCATCAAGGCGGCGCTCAAGGGCGAGCGCATCGCCGAGGTACCCGCCACCCTCAAGCCGGACCTGCGCGAACGGCCGCCGCACCTGCGCCCGTGGCGCGACGGCTGGAGGCACCTGCGCTATCTGTTGATGCTGAGCCCGACCTGGGTGTTCGCTTTTCCCGCCGCCATCCTGGCGGGTGCGTCGCTCGCTCTGCTCGTCGCGGCGGCGATCATGCAACTCTGGCTCACGCCGGCCGGCGGCCCGCTCGGCAATTACTGGGTGATCCTCGCCGGCGCCATGCTGGGCGTCAGCCACACGGCGGGGCTGCTCGCCGCCGCCACCCATCTCTACGGCATCCGCGAGGGCTATCGCCGGCCAAGCGAGAGGGCGTCGCGACTGGCGCGCTTTGTGTCGCTGGAAACGATGGTCGCGTCGGGTCTTGCCGCGGTGGTGTGCGGGCTGATCGTCCTCTTCAGCGTGGTGGGCTACTGGTCGGCCCATCAGTTCGCGCCGATCGGCAGCGTGCTTCCCGCCGTCGTCGGCACCACGCTCCTCGTCATCGGTGCGCAGAATGCCCTCGGCGGCTTCCTCCTGGCGATTGTCGGGGGCAACGAAGCCTCGTTCTTCAAGGAGCCGTCGCGGCAGATGCCGGCAGCCGTGCTGGCGTCCGACACGCAGCCGGCGACAGCGCAGGCCGATTCATCTATGAAGTGCATGAGGCGGCCTCGACACTGTCCGAAACACAAAGAACCGCCGCTTGAGCGATCGCATGCCGATCGAGCTCGTGATGGCGAGCCACTATTTCGAGAGCCACCGCGGCGGCGTCGAAATCGTCGCCGGGCGGCTGGCGCGCGAATTCGAGAAGCTCGGCATCAACGTCACGTGGCTTGCGGCGAATGCGTCGCCCGCCCCCGACGGCGGCGACAGATGCGGCCGCGCCGTGCCGCTGCCGGTCTTCAACGGTATTGAGCGCTGGCTCGGCGTGCCGTTTCCGCTGCCGGGCCCGGCCGCCTTGCGGACGGTCGTCCGCGAGACACGCAAGGCCGACGCGGTGCTCGTCCACGACAGCCTCTATCTTACCAGCGTCGTTGCCCTGCTGGCGGCGCGCTTCCTCGGCAAGCCCGCCGCCATTGTGCAGCATGTGGGCGCCGTGCCGTATCGCAGCGCTGCTCTGCGCGCCGCCATGCGGCTTGCAAATCTCTGCATCGCGCGGCCGATGCTCGCGGGTGCTGACCAGGTGGTGTTCATCAGCGAGGTGACGCGGCGATACTTTTCGGGCGTCCGCTTTCGCCGCCCGCCGAAGCTCATCTTCAACGGCGTCGATCGCGATGTCTTCCGGCCGCTTGCCGACGCCAGCGAGAAGCAGGCGCTTCGCGTGCGTCTCGGCCTGCCGGCGGAGGGGCCGATGGCGCTCTTTGTCGGGCGCTTCGTCGAGAAGAAGGGCCTCCACGTCCTCGAGCGGCTCGCCCGCATGGCGCCGCACGTGACGTGGGTGTTCGCCGGCTGGGGACCGTTGTCGCCGGCCGCCTGGGGGCGCGACAACGTCAAGGTCTTGTCCAACCTCGCGGGTGCCGCGCTCGCGCCCCTCTACCAGGCGAGCGATGCCTTCGTGCTGCCGAGCGTCGGCGAGGGGCTGCCGCTCGTCGTGCAGGAGGCGCTCGCCTGCGGACTGCCGGTGATCTGCGGCGCCGAGACGCGCGACGCCGACACCGATCTCGGGCCGCTCATCCATGGCGTTGCCGTCGATGCCCGCGATCCGGCCGCAACCGCGGCATCGTTCTGGCCTGTCGTCGCAGCAGTACTGGCGCGTGCACCGTCGCGCCAGGACGCCCAGCAGCGGGCCGCCTACGTGGCGCAGCGCTACGACTGGGCGCGCGCGGCGGCGGAATACCGCGACATCATCGCCGGGCTGCTGCGGGAGAAATCGCCGCAATCGTGCCCGGTCGTCACCGCCCCCTAGGAGCAGCCCTTGGCACTCGTGCAACACGACGTGGACGCAACCGCTGCCGCCGGGGTCGAGGTGGGGCGGCAAGCCGGGCGGGCGCTGCAGCCTCACGCCGAGCAGCGGCGGCGTCTCGCGCCACGGCTATGGGACACCGATTGGCTGGTGCTGCGCGGCATGCAGCGCGTCATCGCCGGCTTCGCGGCTGCCGTCGCCAGGCCGGGCGCCGTGGCGATCGATTTCGGTTGCGGCGCGCGCCCTTATGAGCCGCTCTTCGCCGACCGCGGCGTCACTTATCGCGGCGCCGATTTCGGCGGCGACGCCGAGATCGCCATCGAGCCCAGTGGCCGGCTCGCGGCCGGGGACGCCAGTGCCGACGTTGTTCTCTCGTTCCAGGTTCTCGAGCACGTCCGCGACCTCGACATGTATCTCGGGGAAGCATTGCGCGTGCTGCGCCCGGAGGGATCGATGATCCTGTCGACGCATGGGGTATGGCTCTATCATCCGCATCCCGAGGACCACCGCCGCTGGACGCGCCAGGGTCTCGTCAACGAGATCGAGACGCGCGGCTTCAGCGTCGTCGACTGCGTCGCGGTGGTCGGCCCGCTGGCCTGGGCCACCATGGTGCGTCTGACCTGCGCGGTCGAGGCGCTGCGGCGCATCCCGCTCGTGGGGCGGCTCTTGTGCGTGCCGGTCGCAGCGATCATGAACGCGCGTGCCTGGATCGAGGATCGCGTGACGCCCCAATGGGTGACGCGCGACAATGCCTGCGTCTACGTCACCCTGTGCCGGCCGGCGCGGAGGCCCTCCTGATGGCGCTTCTGCAAACAGGAACCCGATTCATCGTCATTGGGCTGGCCTGCGCGGTGCTGCACAACATCATCATGCTGTCGCTCGACCGCTTCAACGTGCACTACGTGCTGTCGAGCGCCGCGTCGTACCTGGTGGTGGTGGGTACCGGCTATGCCCTCCACGCGAGCGTGACGTTCCGCGAGCCGAAATCGCTGCGCGCCTTCTTGCGCTATGCCGTCGCCATGGCGGCAAACTATCCCGCCACCGTCGCGCTCCTGTTCCTGATGTGCGACCTCGTCGGCCTGCCGATCATCATCGCGGTTCCGGTGGCCACGGTGATCATGCTGGCTTGGAACTTCTTCGCCAGCCGCTGGTCCATCGCGTCCCGCGCCGAACCCACGGGCGACCCGCGGGTTCGGCCCGAGGGCAAGTCGCCGTCGACCAAGGCGGTGTGACATGGCCGACATGACCCGCACCCTGACGCTCGACGCCGTCACGCAGGTGCTGACGCGGCACGTGGCGCTCTACCGCCGGATTCCGCCGACCTACCAGACAACGATGCTGCGCAGCTTGGATGAGCTATGGGATCAGCGCCATCGGCGGGTGCTCGACGTGGGCGGCGGAACCGGCGTCGTGGCGCAAGCCATCAAGGAATTGTTCGGCGTCGAGGTCACCTCGGTCGATGTCGAAGATCGTTTTTTGAAGACGCTCGACATCGAGACGCGGCTGTTTGATGGCGCGACGCTCCCCTTCGCGGCCGCGAGCTTCGACGGCGTCATCCTCAACAATGTCATCCATCACGTGCCCAAGGCGGCGCGGCCGGGGCTGATGCGCGAATGCGCCCGTGTCGTCGGGGAAGGGCCGATCTACATCAAGGACCACGTGGCGGGGTCGCTTGCCGATCGCTGGCGGCTGACGCTGCTCGATCTTGCCGGCAACGCTCCCTTCGCGGGCATGATCAAGGCGGACTATCTGAGCGCGCGCGATTGGCAGGATCTGGCCGGCGCGGCGGGACTGCGCATCGACGCCGCGGTCAAGGGCGATTATCGAGCCGGCATGTTTGCGGCGCTCTTCCCCAACCGTCTCGAGACGACCATGCGCTGGCGGCTGGCGGCGGGCTAACCCGGCGCGGTCGTGGCGCGGCACATCTGCCGCACTGCGGCTCTAAGCTCGGTCTCGCGCGCCGTGGCGGGGGACTCGTAGATCGGCACTCCGTGCGCCACTGCCTCGTCCTTGGCGAAGACCGCCACCCGCTGCCTGGCGCAGAGATCGCGGAGTGCCGCCGGTGTCAGGGCCTCGAGCAGCATGACCTTCGGCCGCTTGCGCAACAGGGGATCGTTGCGCACGAAATCGATGCCGAACGAGATGCCGGGGGAATCGACGATGACCACGTCGGCGTCGGTCCGCTCGATGGTCGCCATGGCGGCCGCGTAGGGTGCGACGAAGCGGTGCGCCTCATAGGCGCGCAGCGGCAGCAGCAGGGCGAGCGAAAACGCCACACCGAGCGCCAGCGCGCTCCATGCGGCGGGGCGTTGCGATGGCGCGGCGCCGCCAGTGAGGACGAGCCAGCCCTGCGCCGCCACGAGCGCGAAGCTGCCGAGCAGGCCGTGGAAATAACGATAGCCCCAGCCGTGCCCCTGGTAGGGCAGGAGGAGGAAGATGGCGGCCGCGGTGAGGACGATGCCGAGAAGGAGAGACCGCAGCACCCCGCCGGCTCGCCACGCCGCGCCGATGCCGAGCGCCACAAGCGGCACCAAGAGGACGTTTTGCCAGGCGACCAAGCGCATGAGGTTCTTGGCCATGACGGCGAGATTCTGGCCGCCGAAGTCCTGCAGCAGCTCGATGGTGCGCGCCACGAAGTAGGCGATTCCTACCCCCGAACCCGCTGGCGCGGCGATCCCGTTGGCGCTCAAGAGAAGCTGCCAGTAGAGGATCCAGAAGATGCCGAACAGCGCATAGGCGAGCGCGTAGAGCGATGCCAGGCGCCAGCGCCGCTCGAGGAGGAGCTGCAGGATGAATGGCGCCACGAACAGCGGGTGAAAGATCACCTGGTGCAGGCCGCAGGCCAGGAAGCCGACCGCCAGCGCGCCGGCGTGGCTCAAGGGGCGGTCCCGCAAGAAGAGCCACAACCACAGAAGATTGAGGGCCAGATGCGCCGTCATGGCGTAGGCCGTCATGGCGGTGAGGATGAGCTGCGGGGAGGTGGCCAGAAGCAGAGCGGCCACCAAGGCGGCGTCGCGCGATTGCGGCCATAGCCGGCGTGCGATGCCGATCACCGCGATGACGGCGATGGCGGCCAGGACGGGACCCGTCAGGGCGGCGCTACCGAGAAGATCGAAGAAAGCCCTGAGCGCGGCGTTGCCCGGAAGATAGGACGACACCCAGGCCACGTCGCCCGGCACGGGCAGCCGGAACTCGGGCTCCATGGCGGTCGCGAAGGGTCGCCACGCGGTGGGCAGCGGCGCGATCAGCTGGCCGCTGCGCAGAATGATGGTGTCGAACTCCGCCATGCGCTCGTCGCGCGACAGGGCAAAGCCGTGGCAGACGAGGTATGTGCCCACGAGGCCGGTAACAGCCACACAGATGGCCATGATGGCCGCGGCGACGGCCGGCCGGTCGGCAGCCGCGCTCGCCCACGCGGCGACGGCCGGCAGAGGCGGCATGATCCTGATGACGAGGAGCGCGACCGCCATCATGGTCAGCCAGAAAAGGTCGGCACGCAGGAAATAGATGGTCAGCGCGTAGCTGCTGCCGCTGCGCAGCAGGATCATCCCGACCGCGACGGCGACCAGCAGGCCAAGCGCGGTGCCGAGAAGGACGGCTCCGAAAGGCCGCGGCGCTGCGTCGTGTCGAACAGCCATGTCCAGCGCGCGGTCCCTTCCGGCGGCCTGCCCGCGAACGATCGCCGATGGACTCGGCGCGTGGATGGCCGTGGCGGCGATCGCCCGAATTGTCGAGCTTGAGCGGAAGAATGACGCGCTTGCGTGACGCAAGCCAGCCCCAACGATCAGCGCGACGCGCCGATCCAGATGCGACGCGGTGCGAGAGGCACCTCGGGCGGAACCGTTGCCGCGAAGTCGCTATGATCCTGTGCGAGACTTGCTAGAGTGGACGACACGATCCCACGTTTTGGAGGAGGCTTTATGGTGGCCGCATTCTCGATCGACGCAATTGAGGGGCCGGGCCGCGCCCGGCGCATCGGCACTGGGCTCAGGCTCATTGCCGCGGCAGCGTTCGCGCTCGTGGCAAGCGCCAGCCTGGCGCAGGGCCCGGCACAGGGGCCGCCCAAGCAGCTCCTCCTCACCGAGAAGCAGGTCGAGAGCTACATCAATGCCCAGAAGGACATGACGGCGCTCGCCGAGCAGCAGCAGAAGGCCGGGGCCAAGGGTCCTGACCCGAAAGTGCAGGCCCAGTTCGAGGCCGTCGCCAAGAAGCACGGCTTCGCCAGCCTCGACGAGTACGGCGCCGTGTCGGCGCAGGTGAATTCTCGTTCTCACGGGCATCGATCCGGAGAGCAAGGCCTTCGCCGAGCCGCCTGAAGCCTTGAAGAAGCAGATCGATGAGATCAAGGCCGACAAGAACATGCCGGCCAAGGACAAGCAGCTGGCGCTGAAAGAGCTCAACGAGGCGCTGAAGACAGCGCAGCCCATCGAGCACAAGGCCAATATCGAGCTGGTAAAGAAGTACTACGACAAGCTCGAAGCGGCGCTCAAATAGACGACCGAGAACGGACGACAGACGACGGACGCCAGCGTTTCTTGCTGTCGTCCGTCGTCCGTCGTCTGTCTTCTGCTATTGAACCAGGCGCGGTCCGCCGATGCCCGGGATCTCGTTCTCGCCCAGGATGCCGAGGCGGCGCGCCACCTCCGAATAGGCCTCGATGAGGCCGCCGAGGTCGCGCCGGAAGCGATCCTTGTCCATCTTGTCGGACGACTTGATGTCCCACAGCCGGCAGCTGTCGGGGGAGATCTCGTCGGCCACGACGATGCGCATCATGTCGCCTTCCCAGAGACGGCCGGTTTCCATCTTGAAGTCGACAAGGCGGATGCCGGCGCCCAGGAACAGCCCGGACAGGAAGTCGTTGACGCGGATGGCCAGCGCCATGATGTCGTCGATCTCCTGCGGCGTCGCCCAGCCGAAGGCGGTGATGTGCTCCTCCGACACCATCGGGTCGTTGAGCTGGTCGTTCTTGTAATAGAATTCGATGATCGAGCGGGGCAGCTGCGTGCCCTCCTCGAGGCCGAGGCGTTGCGACAGGGAGCCGGCCGCCACGTTGCGGATCACCACTTCGAGCGGGATGATCTCGACCTCGCGAATCAGCTGCTCGCGCATGTTGAGCCGCTTGATGAAGTGGGTCGGCACGCCGATGTCGTTGAGTTTCTGGAAGATGTACTCGGAGATGCGGTTGTTGAGCACGCCCTTGCCGTCGATGACGGCGTGCTTCTTTGCGTTGAAGGCTGTCGCGTCGTCCTTGAAATGCTGGATCAGCGTGCCCGGCTCAGGTCCCTCATAGAGGACTTTCGCCTTGCCCTCGTAAATGCGACGGCGACGGTTCATCGGCGTATACCGTGGTTTCAGGAAGTCCATTGGAAGTGCCGTGGCTCCTTGGTGAAAAGTCCGCGGCCGAGAGACGGCGACGGGTGCGAGCCGTGTCGCCCGGCGCAACCTAGCCGAAAGGGTCCCTTAGCACAACGAGGCCGAAAACCGCTGTGGACGAGGGCTTGCGCGCGCCTGTCGCGGCCGCGCTTGCGCTCTGGCGTTCCCCGGCGCGCGCCTCTATATGGCACGAGAAGAACGGACGCGAACGGGAGTGAGGCCGAAGCCGATGACGACCTTCGACAAGCGAAAAGATTCATTCGAGCAAAGATTCGCCCGCGACGAGGAGCTGCGCTTCAAGGCGACGGCACGGCGCAACAAGATGCTCGGAATGTGGGCGGCCGAGAAGCTCGGCAAGAGCGGCGCCGACGCCGAGGCCTACGCCAAGGCGCTCGTCATGGCCGATTTCGAGGAGGCCGGCGACGACGATGTCTTCCGCAAGGTGCGCAAGGACTTCGACGCCGCCAAGGTCGATCAGTCGGATCATCAGATCCGCCGCACCATGGACGAGCTCCTGGCCAAGGCGGTGAAGGACATCGAATCCTAGCCAGCGCGCCGGGGGGCGTACCATGTCAGTGCTGTCCAGCCTTGCCGAGCGCATGGCGCAACCGGGCACGAAGTTCGCTGCCTGGAGCGGCATGTCGTTTGCCACCATCGCCGCGCAGCTGGCGCGCCTGCCCTTCGACGCCGTGGCGCTCGACATGCAGCACGGCCTGTTCGACTTCGCCGAGGTGGCGCGCGCCATCACGCTGGTGACGGCGGCCGGCAAGCCGGCCATCGTGCGCGTGCCGGTGGGCGAGTTCCAGACCGCCTCGCGGGCGCTCGACGCCGGCGCCTCGGCCATCATCGCGCCGATGGTGAACTCGGTCGAGGACGCGCGCCGGCTCGTGTCGTTCACGAAATTTCCGCCGGTCGGCGACCGCAGCTGGGGGCCGCACGGGGCCATCCCGCTGTCCGGCCTCGGCATGGCCGACTATCTGGCCAAGGCCAACGGCTTCACGCTCACGCTCGCCATGATCGAGACGCGCGAGGCCATCGCGGCGGTGGACGACATCCTGGCCGTCCCCGGCATCGACGGCGTTTTCCTGGGCCCGGCCGATACGTCCATTGCGCTCTCCAACGGCGCGCGCGTCGATCCGCTGCACAAGGATGTGGACGAAGCCTACGCGCAGGTGCTGAAGCGCGTGCGGGCGGCCAAGAAATATATCGGCGCCTTCGCGGGCTCGGGCGAGCGGGCCAAGCAGCATGCCGGCCACGGCTTCGATCTCGTGACGGTCGGCAGCGACACCCTGTATCTGCGGGCGGGAGCCGAGCAGATGCTGAAGACGGCGCAGGGCAAATAGGCAGACAGGCGCTCAGCCGGTGGCGTCGAAATATTGATCCATTTCGCGCGCCGGCTCGGCGCAGGCGCAGTCGCCGACGATACGGGCCGGAACGCCGGCTGCCGTGCAGCCGGACGGCACATCCTTCAGCACGACGCTTCCGGCGCCGATCTTGGCGCGGGCTCCCACCGTGATGTTGCCGAGCACGACGGCGCCGGCGCCAATCAGCACGCCCTCGCCGATCTTGGGATGGCGGTCGCCGGTCTCCTTGCCGGTGCCGCCGAGCGTCACGCCCTGCAGCAGCGAGACGCCGTCGCCCACCACCGCTGTCTCGCCGATGACGACGCCGGTGCCGTGATCGATCATGATGCCGCGCCCGAGGATGGCGGCCGGATTGATGTCGACCCCGAAGACGAGCGCCATGCGGGCCTGGAGATGCAGCGCCAGAAGCCGCCGCCGCGCCTTGAGCAGCGCATGCGCCAGCCGGTAGGTCTCGATGGCGTGGAAGCCCTTGAAGAAGAGCAGCGGCTCGAGGGGCGACAGACAGGCGGGGTCGCGGTCGAGGATGGCGGCGAGGTCGGCGCGGGCGGCGGCGCCGATCTCCGGATGCGCCGCCATGAGCTCGGCGAAGACCTGGCGCAGCAGCATCGCCGGGACCGCCTCGGTGCCGAGTTGCTCGGCCAGGATGTAGGTGAGCGCGTCCTCGAGGCGAGTCTGGCTCAGCACGCTCGCCTGCACGAGGCTCGCGAGCGCCGGCTCCTCGGCCGACAGGGTGGTCGCGGCGTCGCGGATGTGCTGCCAGATCGGATCGTGGGTAGCGAGCCTGGCGAGGGTTTGCGGCATGGCGGTGTCTCGGAGAAGGCGAAGCGAGGCCGCCACACTACCGCGGGTTGGCGTCGGTCGATGCTGAGAAGTTCTTGACCGCGGCTTGAGCCGGGCTCAGGCGTCGCAATGGTTAGCGGCTCGGATAGGGCAGGCCGAAGGCGGCGGCGAGAAACAGTCCGCCATGCCGCAGCCCGTCGGCGTCGATGCTGTGGCCGAGGCCGGGCGAGAGATGCCACTGGCACGGCACCTCGGCGGCGGCGAGCGCCTCGGCGGTCATGAACAGCGCGTCGACCGGCACCACGTCGTCGGCCTCGCCGTGCACCAAAAGGATGGGCGGCTTGGTGGCGACGGTGCGCGTCAAGGCGACGCCAGCCGCATCTTTCGCCGCTTGCTCCTCGCCCACCAGCATGCCCGAATAGGCGACGATGGCGGCGGGCGGAACGGCGCGGCGCAACCCCACATGCAGCGCCATCATGGTGCCCTGGCTGAAGCCGACGAGGGCGAGCCTGGACGGCGCAAGCTGGTGGCGGGCGAGCTCCTGCTGCAAAAATTCGTCGATCCCGGGAGCCGCCGCGCAGGCGCCGCGCCAGCGGGCGCCGGGATCGTTGCCCGACAGGCCGAACCATTGCCGCCCGGTCGGCGCCATGGCGCAACGTTCGACAGCGTGCGGCGCCACGAAGGCGGCGTCGGGCAGCCAGCGCTGCCATTGCTGGCCGAGCGCGATGAGATCGTTGCCGTCCGAGCCGTAGCCGTGCAGCAGCACGATGAGCTGCTTCGCCGGCCCCGAACGCGGCTTGAGGCGCGGTCCGTCAAGCGGCATCGGCGGTCCGCGTATCGGTCTTGGCCGCGAGGGGCGCGCCGGCGCGACCCTTGGCGATACGATAATGCGACCAGAGCACCATGGCGGCGACGCCGCGCCAGGGCTGCCAGCGCGCCGCGAGCTTGCGCAGCTTCCTCTCGTCGGGCCGCTTGCGCATGCGCAGGGCAAGCCGCGCCGCCTCCTGCAGGGCGAGGTCGCCGGCCGGGAAAATGTCGGGATGGCCGAGGCAGAACAGCAGATAGACGTCCGCCGTCCAGGGGCCGATGCCCTTGACGGCGGTGAGCGCCGCGTGCGCCGCCTCGGCCTCCATGGTGGCGAGGGCTTCGAGCGGCAGGGCGCCTGAGCGCACCGCCTCGGCGATGGCGCGCAGCGCCCTGATCTTCGGGCCCGAGAGGCCGGCGGCGCGCAGCGTGTCGTCGCTCGCCGCAAGAACGGCTTCGGCGTGGAGGGGATCGAGGGCCAGCGTCAGCCGCCCCCAGATGGCGGCGGCGCTGGCCACCGACAATTGCTGGCCCATGACGATGCCGGCAAGACCGTGGAAGCCCGGCTCGCGCTTGCGCAGCGCCGGCCTGGCGCCGGCGGCGATCAGCGCGGCCATCAACGGATCGGCACGGCCGAGCGCTGCGAGGCCCTTGGCCAGCGCCTTGTCCGAATCGATGAGGAGCAACGGACGGGTGGAGGAGGAACGGCGGGACACGGAAACCAATACCGGAGGACAGACGGCAGACGACGGAAGAGATATCACACTAGACCATAGCCAGCGTCCATCTTCTGTCAGCAGGGCTCTGCTGTCGTCATCCGCCATCCGTCCTCAGCCCGCATGTCTCCCGTCTTCCGCTTCGCGCCGAGCCCCAACGGCTTCCTGCATCTCGGGCACGCCTTCTCGGCGCTGCTCAACGAGGCGTTGGCGCGGGCCCATGCGGGCCGCTTCCTGTTGCGCATCGAAGACATCGACCTCGCCCGCTGCCGCCCCGAATTCGAGGCCGCCATCCACGAGGATCTCGCCTGGCTCGGGCTCAGGTGGGAGGCGCCGGTGCGCCGGCAGTCCGAGCATTTCGCCGCCTATGCGGCGGCGCGCGCCGGACTCGCGGGGCTCGTCTATCCGTGCTTCTGCTCGCGCGGCGACATTGCCGGGCGCGTTGCCACGCAGGAGGCGACGGCGGGCGCGCCCTGGCCGCGCGATCCCGACGGCGCGCCGCTCTATCCCGGGACCTGCAAGGGCCTCGAGCCGCAGCAGGCGGCGCAGCGCATAGCGACGGGCGAGGCGCATGCGTGGCGCCTCGACATGGGGGCGGCGATGCAGCGGGCCGGCGGGCTCGGCTACCGATGCTTCGATCCCGACGGCGGCGAGGACATGGCCGCGGCCCATCCCGGTCGCTGGGGCGACGTGATCGTCGCCCGCAAGGAGGTGCCCACCAGCTATCACCTGTCCGTGGTCGTCGATGACGCCGCCCAAGGGGTGACGCATGTGGTGCGCGGCCGCGATCTCGAGGCGGCCACGGATGTCCACGTGCTGCTGCAGGCGCTGCTGCGGCTGCCGAGCCCCGCCTATCACCATCATCGGCTGATCGCCGACGAGGCGGGCCTCAAGCTCGCCAAGAGCGCCGGCTCGGCGAGCCTGCGGGAACTCAGGGCGGCAGGCGTCGGTGCCGCGGAGGTGCGGCAATGGCTCGGGTTCTGAGGACGCAGGACGGAGAACAAAAGCCGGATGCTTCCGTCGTCCGCCGGCCGTCGTCCCGACTACTGCGCTGCCAGCTTCGTGTTGGCCGCCTTGGCGAGCAGGCCGTTCACCTGATCGCGCTGGCGGCTGAATTCGGCGAGCGACCGGCCGTCGAGCTCACGGCCGCGCGGCACTTTGATCTTCATCGGGTTGACGAAGTGGCCGTTGACCAGGACCTCGTAGTGGAGGTGCGGCCCGGTGGACAGCCCGGTCGAGCCGACGAAGCCGATCACCTGGCCTTGGCGCACCTTGGCGCCCGGCACGATGCCCTTGGCGAAGGCCGACTGGTGCGAATAGGTGGTCACGTAGCCGTTGGTGTGCTGCACCTCGGTGTGGCGGCCATAGCCGGATGTCCAACCGGCCTTGGTGATGACGCCGTTGCCGGACGCCAGAATGGGCGTGCCGACCCGGCTGCCCCAGTCGACGCCGGTGTGCATCTTGGAATAGCGCAGGATCGGGTGATAGCGCATGCCAAAGCCCGAGCGCAGCTCGGCGTCGGCGATGGGCTTGCGCAGCAGGAACTTCTTCAGCGATTTCCCGTCCGGGTCGAAATACTCGACAGCGCCGTCCTCGAGGGACTGAAAGCGATAGACCTGCCGCTGCTCGCCGCCGGTGTTGAGGGCGGCATAGAGGACCTCCATGCGGCCGGGCACGTCCTCGTCCTCGGCATAGAAAATCTCGAACGTGTCGCCGCCGGCGACGCGCTTCTGGAAGTCAACGTCATAGGCAAAGACGCGGATGAGGTCCTCGACGACGGAGCGCGGCACGTCGTTCTTCATCGCCGTTTCGTAGAGGCTCTCGTAGAGGCGAACGCCGCTGCCATCGTCCTCGTCCTCTTCGGTCTCCTCCTTGGGCCCGCCGGTCGCCGACTTGTCGTCGCCTTCCGGCGGCGCCACCGAGACGAAGACGCCGCGGTCATCGACCGCCGCGATGGCCTTGACGGCGGTCTCGTCGGTGAGCATGACGCGCACGATCTGCCGCTCGCCGCTCTGGTTGGGTCCCGGCGCGACCAGGAGCTTGACGCGCTGGCCTTCCGATGGCGTCGTCCCCTTCAAAAAGCCGGCAAGCGCGGAGAGGATCGAGCGCACGTCGTTGACGCCGGCGCCGTTGCTCCTGAGCAGCTGCTCGAGCGTCTCGCCGCGCTTCAGGACGACGGCGCGCTCCTCGATGCCGGAATCCTTCTGGGCCTCGGCCTTCGGCATGACGGTGACGTTCTCCGGCACGACACGGACATCGATGGCCGAGAAGGCGGTATCGTTAGCCCTGGCGTACGAGATGGCGCCGCCGAAGGCCCCGGCGCCGCCGAGCGCCCCTGCGTCGCGAACGCCCTTGGCCAGCAATTGCGGCGGCAGCGGGAGCACCGGATGGCGCCCCACCTCGGCGGCCGCCCGCTTGGCCTCGCCCACTTGGGCTGCGACCTGCTCGTCGTTCATGGCCGGCGCGTCGCCGGCCACCGCGTAGGACGCCAGGTCGAGCTTGACGATGGAAATGTCGGCGTCGCCGGTGTCCGGCAAGGCCTCGATGCGTTCGCCCGCATCGGCCCCTTCCGCAAACAGGCTCGTCGGATTGAATTTGGGGATGTCGGTGGCGTATTGGCCGCTGGTCAGCGACAGCGCCGTGGCGATGCGCACGAACGGTCGCACCTTGATGACCTCGCGGTCGCCGATCCTGAGGCTCATGGGCGACTTGAAGCTTTGCTTGGCGGCTGAAATCGGCTCGCTCTTGACGAGGCGGTCGCCACGACGGGCGGCGCCGTCGCCGGCCCGGCTGGCCGCCGGGCTCGCGGTCTCAGGCAACTCAGCCACGGCCGTGTCGCCCTCGAAGGAGACATAGATGGCGGCGGTGATGAGAATGGCGCCGCTCAGGCCGGTCAGGATGCTTCCCGTCAGCCAGCGGACGCTGATGGCACGCCGGTCGCCAGCCGGCGTCGACAACCCGGCGGGGTCGAGCGGCGGCTCGACTCCCAAGTCAATGCGTCGTCCGGCGCCGTCGAGATAGAGGTCGCCCGGCTGGGCGAGACGCGACAGCGTGTCCGGCGATCGTTCCAGCATTCCCGCTCCCCAAGCGTCGCCGCGACCACCGGACGGTCACCACGCACCCATCGCCAACAGGCAGGCTCGCGAACATGCCCGCGGATGCGTCCCGAATCAATTCAGTGACCGTCCCCTCGGCCACCTAAGCTGAAGCGCAACGACTATGGCCCCAGTAAGGCGGAAGGGGCGAGGCCTTGTGGGGAGCGGGAGACACCCCATATGACAAAAGTCCGTCGAGGGGATCCGTCGTCGGCATCGCGGGGCGAGAGCGCCGCGGTCGGCGAAATGGCGGCATTAGGCTTAAAAAAGTTTAGGCCTCGTGTTGACAGACGAAAGGCTCCTCTCCTATATAGGTCGACACGGTGCCGCCATGCGGTAGGCGCCGCTCGCCACTTCCTTATGAAGACCGGGCCTTATGCCCG
This sequence comes from uncultured Alphaproteobacteria bacterium, assembly GCA_963812775.1. Classification (GTDB taxonomy): domain Bacteria; phylum Pseudomonadota; class Alphaproteobacteria; order Rhizobiales; family Beijerinckiaceae; genus CAWEWH01. The sequence continues at coordinate 257,724 of CAWEWH010000003.1, read as the reverse complement.
ACCTCGGTCGGGGTGAAGCCTGTTCGTCGTCTAGAGGTGGCACGCATCGTCCCACTTTGCCGTTGGCTTGCTCTCCGCTGGTCCTTGGCAGGTTGCGGTGCCCGCTCTTTGAAAAGTGAAGAAAGAAAGAGAAACGTGGACGGCGAAGTCCTTGCGGATCGTCCATGACAACGATGCTTGGGCAGCGATGCCTGGACAGCGAGGTCGTGGCGGTCGAAGAGACTTTGGCGGTACTACGTTTCGGAGCTCACAATGTGCGTCGCTGCAAGCAATTGTGGTGGCGTATCAATGTGTGTGCTCCGTCAATTCGCGTAGTGACTAGCCAATCAATCTCTCAATCCACTTCTGTGGATTCAATCTGAGAGTTTGATCCTGGCTCAGAGCGAACGCTGGCGGCAGGCCTAACACATGCAAGTCGAACGCGTGTAGCAATACACGAGTGGCAGACGGGTGAGTAACACGTGGGAACGTGCCCTTCGGTTCGGAATAACTCAGGGAAACTTGAGCTAATACCGGATACGCCCTTACGGGGAAAGATTTATCGCCGATGGATCGGCCCGCGTCTGATTAGCTAGTTGGTGAGGTAACGGCTCACCAAGGCGACGATCAGTAGCTGGTCTGAGAGGATGATCAGCCACACTGGGACTGAGACACGGCCCAAACTCCTACGGGAGGCAGCAGTGGGGAATATTGGACAATGGGGGAAACCCTGATCCAGCCATGCCGCGTGAGTGATGAAGGCCCTAGGGTTGTAAAGCTCTTTCGGCGGGGACGATAATGACGGTACCCGCAGAAGAAGCCCCGGCTAACTTCGTGCCAGCAGCCGCGGTAATACGAAGGGGGCAAGCGTTGCTCGGAATCACTGGGCGTAAAGGGCGCGTAGGCGGACGTTTAAGTCAGGGGTGAAATCCCGAGGCTCAACCTCGGAATTGCCTTTGATACTGGATGTCTCGAGACCGGAAGAGGTGAGTGGAACTGCGAGTGTAGAGGTGAAATTCGTAGATATTCGCAAGAACACCAGTGGCGAAGGCGGCTCACTGGTCCGGTTCTGACGCTGAGGCGCGAAAGCGTGGGGAGCAAACAGGATTAGATACCCTGGTAGTCCACGCCGTAAACGATGGATGCTAGCCGTTGGCGAGCTTGCTCGTCAGTGGCGCAGCTAACGCTTTAAGCATCCCGCCTGGGGAGTACGGTCGCAAGATTAAAACTCAAAGGAATTGACGGGGGCCCGCACAAGCGGTGGAGCATGTGGTTTAATTCGAAGCAACGCGCAGAACCTTACCAGCTTTTGACATGTCCCGTATGGGGAGCAGAGATGCACCCCTTCAGTTCGGCTGGCGGGAACACAGGTGCTGCATGGCTGTCGTCAGCTCGTGTCGTGAGATGTTGGGTTAAGTCCCGCAACGAGCGCAACCCTCGCCCTTAGTTGCCATCATTTAGTTGGGCACTCTAAGGGGACTGCCGGTGATAAGCCGCGAGGAAGGTGGGGATGACGTCAAGTCCTCATGGCCCTTACAGGCTGGGCTACACACGTGCTACAATGGCGGTGACAATGGGCAGCGAAGGGGCAACCTGGAGCTAATCCCAAAAAGCCGTCTCAGTTCAGATTGCACTCTGCAACTCGAGTGCATGAAGGCGGAATCGCTAGTAATCGCAGATCAGCATGCTGCGGTGAATACGTTCCCGGGCCTTGTACACACCGCCCGTCACACCATGGGAGTTGGTTTTACCCGAAGGCGGTGCGCTAACCGCAAGGAGGCAGGCGACCACGGTAGGGTCAGCGACTGGGGTGAAGTCGTAACAAGGTAGCCGTAGGGGAACCTGCGGCTGGATCACCTCCTTTCTAAGGATGATCCTTCACTGAAACCATTCTGGTTTTCGTATCGGATCTCGTAGAAACATCAGGGGCCAGTCAAAGCCCCATTTGGCGGGATTTCGCCGTCCTCGTTTCTCTTTCTTTCAGACGAACACGCGCCAGGGGGCGGCGAGTATTTGCATGCTAGTACGTGCATGGTTTTGTGAAGCACCGCATCCTGTCGCCATGAGCTTCGGAAATGAGCTTCAGAAAACCGTTTGAAAGAGCGGTCCTGAAAAACTGATTCGATAATCCGGTTCTGAGAGCTCATGGGCTTGTAGCTCAGTTGGTTAGAGCGCGCGCTTGATAAGCGTGAGGTCGGAAGTTCAAGTCTTCCCAGGCCCACCATTATCAGACGACAGACATCGGACGACAGAACGGTTCAATCCATCGTCGATCTGCTGTCATGCGTCGTCGGTCGGGGCCATAGCTCAGTTGGGAGAGCGCCTGCTTTGCAAGCAGGAGGTCGTCGGTTCGATCCCGTCTGGCTCCACCAGACGGCCGAACGAGACGCCCGAACCAGCCAGCATCTCGGCCGCGCCGGGCAGCCATCCAGGCAGCAACGCCAGCCATGTTCGTCAACAGCTTCGCCGCGCGAAACATCCGCGCGCGATCTTTGTCATCGTGAAGAGGGAATGCATCCGGTCAGGGTTCGTGATGGACCCGCCAGCAATGTTCAGCAGCGTCTTGCGTTAGGCTTGACCGCGTTTCAATCGGATGCGTTCGGCAAGCACGTCTTTGGAACACCCCTTGCGGGAGCAGCCGCTGCCCGAGACTCCAAAGACGAAATGGTCTTTCTGTTCGATGATCGACGGGATCAAACCCGGCGGACATCGACCATGAGAACGATCAAGTGCCTTAAGGGTATTCGGTGGATGCCTTGGCGCTGAGAGGCGATGAAGGACGTGGTACGCTGCGATAAGCCATGGGGAGCTGCGAACAGGCTTTGATCCATGGATTTCCGAATGGGGAAACCCACTTCCAGAAGGCAGTAGTCAGATGACCGGAGCAATCCGCGTCGTCTGCGCTTCTGTCTGTCTGAAAAGAAGTATTTGATCCTGAATACATAGGGATCAAAAGCAAACCCGGGGAACTGAAACATCTAAGTACCCGGAGGAAAGGACATCAACGAGACTCCGTTAGTAGTGGCGAGCGAACGCGGACCAGGCCAGTGCTTGTGCAAATCGAACCGGAACCGCACAGGAAAGGTGGGCCGCAGAGGGTGACAGCCCCGTACGGATAAAGCTTGCGCAAGCCTCGAGTAAGGCGGGACACGTGCAATCCTGTCTGAACACGGGGGGACCACCCTCCAAGCCTAAGTACTCCTCAGCGACCGATAGCGAACAAGTACCGTGAGGGAAAGGTGAAAAGAACCCCGACGAGGGGAGTGAAACAGTTCCTGAAACCGGATACCTACAAACAGTCGGAGCCCAAGGTTCGTCCTGGGTGACGGCGTACCTTTTGTATAATGGGTCAGCGACTTAATTTGACGAGCAAGCTTAAACCGCTAGGTGTAGGCGCAGCGAAAGCGAGTCTGAACAGGGCGTTCAGTTCGTCGGATTAGACCCGAAACCGAGTGATCTAGCCATGAGCAGGTTGAAGGTGGGGTAACACCCACTGGAGGACCGAACCGGTGCCTGTTGAAAAAGGCTCGGATGACTTGTGGTTAGGGGTGAAAGGCCAACCAAACTCGGAAATAGCTGGTTCTCCGCGAAAACTATTTAGGTAGTGCCTCGCATGAATACTCCAGGGGGTAGAGCACTGGATGGGCTAGGGCCGTTCACAGCGGTACCAAACCTAACCAAACTCCGAATACCTGGAAGTAATGTGCGGGAGACACACGGTCGGTGCTAACGTCGATCGTGGAGAGGGAAAAAACCCTGACCTACAGCTAAGGCCCCCAATTCGTGGCTAAGTGGGAAAGGATGTGAGAATCCCAAAACAACCAGGAGGTTGGCTTAGAAGCAGCCATCCTTTAAAGAAAGCGTAACAGCTCACTGGTCTAAATAAGGGTTCTTGCGCCGAAGATGTACCGGGGCTCAAGCCACGAGCCGAAGCTTAGGGTGTGACGCAAGTCACGCGGTAGCGGAGCGTTCCGTAAGTCTGTGAAGGAGGACCCGTGAGGGCCTCTGGAGATATCGGAAGTGCGAATGCTGACATGAGTAACGACAAACAGTGTGAAAGACACTGTCGCCGAAAGTCCAAGGGTTCCTGCGTAAAGTTAATCTGCGCAGGGTTAGCCGGCCCCTAAGGCGAGGCCGAAAGGCGTAGTCGATGGGAACCACGTGAATATTCGTGGGCCAGTGGATGGTGACGGATCTCGTAAGTTGTCCGACCTTACGGATTGGACGGGCAGCGAAGAGGTTCCAGGAAATAGCCCCCACATAGACCGTACCCGAAACCGACACAGGTGGACTGGTAGAGCATACCAAGGCGCTTGAGAGAATGATGCTGAAGGAACTCGGCAAATTACCTCCGTAACTTCGGAATAAGGAGGCCTTTTGCCTGGGCAACCAGGCAAGAGGGGCACAGACCAGGGGGTGGCGACTGTTTAACAAAAACACAGGGCTCTGCGAAATCGCAAGATGACGTATAGGGTCTGACGCCTGCCCGGTGCCGGAAGGTTAAGAGGAGAGGTGCAAGCTTTGAATCGAAGCCCCGGTAAACGGCGGCCGTAACTATAACGGTCCTAAGGTAGCGAAATTCCTTGTCGGGTAAGTTCCGACCTGCACGAATGGCGTAACGACTTCCCCGCTGTCTCCAGCATCAGCTCAGTGAAATTGAATTCCCCGTGAAGATGCGGGGTTCCTGCGGTTAGACGGAAAGACCCCGTGCACCTTTACTGTAGCTTTGCACTGGCATTCGTGTCGGCATGTGTAGGATAGGTGGTAGGCTTTGAAGCGCGGGCGCTAGCTCGCGTGGAGCCACCCTTGAAATACCACCCTTATCGTCATGGATGTCTAACCGCGCTCCGTCATCCGGGGCCGGGACATTGCATGGTGGGCAGTTTGACTGGGGCGGTCGCCTCCCAAAGAGTAACGGAGGCGTGCAATGGTGGGCTCAGAGCGGTCGGAAATCGCTCGTTGAGTGCAATGGCATAAGCCCGCTTGACTGCGAGACTGACAAGTCGAGCAGAGTCGAAAGACGGCCATAGTGATCCGGTGGTTCCTCGTGGAAGGGCCATCGCTTAACGGATAAAAGGTACGCCGGGGATAACAGGCTGATGACTCCCAAGCGTCCATAGCGACGGAGTCGTTTGGCACCTCGATGTCGACTCATCACATCCTGGGGCTGGAGCAGGTCCCAAGGGTTCGGCTGTTCGCCGATTAAAGTGGTACGTGAGTTGGGTTCAGAACGTCGTGAGACAGTTCGGTCCCTATCTGCCGTGGGTGTCGGAGTTTTGAGAGGATCTGCCCCTAGTACGAGAGGACCGGGATGGACGTACCTCTGGTGGACCTGTTGTGGCGCCAGCCGCAGTGCAGGGTAGCTATGTACGGACGGGATAACCGCTGAATGCATCTAAGCGGGAAACCCACCTCGAAACGAGAACTCCCTTGAGAGCCGTGGAAGACGACCACGTTGATAGGCCGGGTGTGCAAGCGTGGCAACGCGCTGAGCTTACCGGTACTAATAGCTCGATCGGCTTGATCGTTCTCATGTTCCATGTCCGCAAATTCCATTTGTGGATATTGCATTTGTGGAAAATTCAAATGCATGGAACCGACGATCGAATGAGAGACTTCGACTGCCGAGGCAGTCGCGCTTGCCGAACATGTCCTTCGCCGGTCCGGTGACTGGAGCGAGGAGCCCGAACCCGATCCCATCCCGAACTCGGCCGTTAAACTCCTCAGCGCTGATGGTACTGTGTCTCAAGACCCGGGAGAGTAGGTCGTTGCCGGACCTGCCAAGGACATGACATTCCCTCTTCACGACGACATTCGCGCGACGACATTCGTCTATGATGACATTCGTCTGACGACGGACGACAGAAGACAGACGACAGAGCACGTAGCTTCACTTTTACGTATCTGATCCTTCTGTCCTCTGGCGTCCGTCTTCTGCTTTATCGTCTTCTGCTTTTTTCGATTGCCGCGGGGTGGAGCAGCCCGGTAGCTCGTCAGGCTCATAACCTGAAGGTCGTAGGTTCAAATCCTACCCCCGCAACCAGGATCGAGCCCTCGAAACGCGAAAGCGTTTCGAGGGCTTTTTGCTGTGCGGATGAGCCGTACTCGACACGCAGCGGCCGTCTCTATACGAGGGACGAAGGGACTGGCGGGAGCGTATCACGTGTCCGCATCCTCCTCACGGAAGCCGTCTACGAAACGTTCACTACCCTTTGCACAGGTTGCTGGCTCGTCATGCTTGCTCGGGCGACAGGCGATTGTGGTCGGAGCTGGCATTGGCGGTCTAACCGCGGCGAAAGCCTTGTCATCATATTTCGGCAACGTCACCGTGCTCGAACGTGATGCCCTACCCGCCACGCCGATCGCACGCACCGGCACACCTCAGGCCCGGCAAATTCATGTCCTCCTCAGGGGTGGCCTCGACGCGCTGATTGAATTCTTCCCGGAGTTGGAAACAGAACTCGAGCTCGCGGGCGCCGTTCGCGTACGGGTCGGTTCTCAATCTCTGCTTGAAATTCCGGGCTTCGATCCGTTTCCACGGCGCGATCTCGGCTTCGATTACCTATGCATGACGCGACCACTTCTGGAATTCGTTGCGAGGCGCTTGGTCGAGCAGCAGAGCAATATTTCAGTGAAACCGCGTTGCCGGGTCACGCAATTTCTGGGATCGCCTGACCGAAGCCGCGTTACCGGCGTTCGTTACGACGATGGCGGCGAGAGAGGCGTCGAGATTGCTGCTGATTTCATCGTTGACGCATCGTCGCGCGGCGCCCTCACTGTCGAATTTCTGGACAAGGTCGGCTTGCCGACACCCCAGGAGACGGAAATCGGCATCGATCTGCGCTATGCGACGGCCATGTTCCGGATTCCACCTTCCGTGCCCCATGGCTGGCGCGCGGTGCTACACCGGCCCGCCGCTCAGAGCGGCCGCGGCGGGCTGCTTGTTCCAGTCGAGAACAATTGCTGGCAAGTCAATCTTACCAATATGCATGGTGAACCCGTGCCGGAAAACGTCGGCGATTTCATCGCCTTTGCGAGGACGTTGCGGACTCCGACGATCTATGACGCGATCAAGAACGCCGCACCTATCGGCGGAATTTACCGATTCGCTTTTCCGCGCAGCATTCGCAGACACTTTGAGGCGCTTGACCGTTTTCCGGATCATCTGCTGCCGCTCGGCGATGTGATCTGCCGATTTAATCCGGCCTTCGGCCAGGGAATGAGTGTCGCCGCGCAGGAAGCAGTTGCCTTGAGACGGCTTATCGAAGCGCGAATCTCGGAGGCCGATCCGCTCAAAGGACTCGCGCGGCCTTTCTTCGCGGCTGTTCAGGACCTGCTCGCCGCACCATGGGCAACGGCCGAGAGCGACTTCATCCATGAGAAGACGCGCGGCCGGCGTCCGAGTGATTTTCGCCAGCGCTTGAACTTCAACTCCGCGCTCCTGCGGGTCGCTGCGGAGGATGCAACGGTGCATCAGATCATGAGCGAGGTCAGCCATCTTATAAAGCCGTCCAGCGCTCTCCGCGATCCGCAGATCGTCAGCCGGGTGGCGGCCCTGACGGCTGCGACTGCTTGACCTTCGCTGCTAGAGGCGTTTGGGCCCTCGTGCGGTGTCGGCTCGATTGAGCCGTACTCGACACGCAGCGGCTGTCTCTGTACGAGGGACGAAAGGCGAGGTGCATCGCCCGTCTGCATCCCATCTCTCGACACTCGCGCGCCCGCATGGATCTGAGCCATCTGTCCTGGCCCTTCTTTGATCCCGCCCATCTGGGGCTTGCGAGAGATTTCCATCGCTGGACCAAGTTAGAACTCGGCGGGTTCGAGCGGGACGAGGGAGGGGATGGAAAGGCTGCCCGCCAGATTTTCGAGCGGTTGGCGGGCGCGGGTTGGCTCAAAAACACGCTGGCCGCTCAGACGCCCGGTCCACGCGGCAAGATCGACCTCCGCAGCGTATGCTTGATACGAGAGATCAGCGCATTCTCATCGGCAATGGCGGATGTTGCGCTGTCTGAACCGTGGCTTGGGATCCTTCCGGTTGCTCTTTACGCGTCACAGTCCCTGCAGGAGGAACTGTTGCCCCGGTATCTTTCGGGCCGGCTCCTGCCCGCCTTTGCGCTGTCCGAGCCTGACGCGGGCTCAGACATCGGCGCAATCACAACGACAGCGCGTCGCGAAGGCGATCAGTACGTCCTGAATGGGCGCAAGACGTGGACGTCAAATTGTGGATTGGCGGATCTCTACATTGTCTTCGCTCGGATCGAGGACCACCAAGGCCCCGGAAACATCGCGGCCTTTGCGGTTGATGGGAATGCCGACGGCATCGCGCTGGAGGAGCGCCTTTCCGTGCTGCCGCCACACACGGTTGGCACGTGGACCCTTCGGGACTGCCGTGTTCCTTCCCGCAGGCTAATTGGAGAGCCGGGACAGGGCTCCAGGATCGCGACCGCCGTCCTTGAGCTGTTCCGCCCCACTGTGGGCGCAGCCACGCTAGGGTTCGCCAAGCGTGCGATGTCGGAAGCGATCGAACGAAGCGTGGCTCGCGTCGCCTTCAAGAAGCCGATCTCGGAACATCAGCTTATCCAGGCAAAACTGGCAGACATGGCCGTCGGCATCGATGCAGCGAGCCTTCTGGTCTATCGGGCCGCTTGGCAATACGCTTCGAGCGAGCGAAGCATTTCGCGCGAGGCGGCGATTGCCAAGCTCTTCTCGACGGAAAGCGCCTTTGACGTCATAGACCAGGCCGTGCAGATCTTCGGCGGGCTCGGCGTCGTTCGCGGAACGACTGTCGAGCGCCTTTTCCGGCACTGTCGCGCCTTTCGAATCTTCGATGGGACCAGTGAGATCCAGCGGCTGATAATTGCCCGAAGCCTTCTGCAAGGCCGTTAGCCGATTCAGCTGCATCCACCTGCGCCGCGCAACGTCGCGGCGGCAGGTGGCGGCCGGCCCCCTACTTGCCGAGCGCTTGGACGATTGGTTGCGCAAGCTTGGTCAGCTCCTCGAGCGGCGGGTTCTTGCGCGGCCATGTGAGGGCGACGCCGTCGTCCTTGTGGCGCGGCAGGATATGCAGGTGCGCGTGGGGCACCGTCTGCAGCCCCGCCGGCCGGTTGGCCTGCAGGATGGTGAAGCCTTCCGGCCGATAGACGCTTTCGACGGCGCGGGCGATGCGATGGGCCGCCCGGAACAGGGCCGCGGCATCCTCCTCGTCCATGTCGAGGATGGTCTCGACCGGCTTCTTGGTGGCCACCAGCACGTGGCCGGGATTGACCTGGCCGGCATCCATGAAGGCGAAGACGCGATCGTCCTCGTAGACCTTCGCGCACGGGATTTCGCCCGCTATGATCCTCTCGAAGATCGTCCTGCTCATTGGCCCGCCTCCGCTTCGTCGCAGTCCCGGCTATACGAAGAGCGGTGCGGCGTCGAGGCAGCCACATCGACCTCGGCCGCCGTTGCGGCGGCGCTCCCGGCTTCCTAGACTCACGGGCGGCGTCGCGCCGCGGCGGCGAGCGACACAGCAAGCGACACGGGAAGCGAGGGCAAGGCCATGACCTACCAGACCATCACCTGCGAGATCGACCGGTCCGTCATGCTCGTCACCCTCAACAGGCCCGACAAGCTCAACGCCTATACAGGCGCCATGGGCACCGAAATCGCTGACGCCTTCCGGCGCGCCGATGCCGACGACGGGGTGCGCGCCGTCATCGTGACCGGGGCGGGTCGCGCCTTCTGCGCCGGCGCCGACGTCTCGGGCGGCGCCAAGAGCTTCGACACCTCGGGCCAGCACGGCGCAGGCGTCTTCGGCAACCGGACCGCCAATAATGGCGACAGGACCGGCAGCGGCTTCGTCAAGGCCATCTTCAACTGCCGCAAGCCGTCGATCGCGGCGATCAACGGGCCGGCGGTCGGCGTCGGCATCACCATGACCTTGCCGATGGACGTGCGCATCGCCGCCAAGGGCGCCAAGATCGGCTTCATCTTCGCCCGGCGCGGTCTCGTGCCCGAGGCCGGCAGCGCCTGGTTCCTGCCGAAGCTCGTCGGCCTGCCGCAGGCGCTGCGCTGGTGCATGTCAGGACGCGTCTTCGACGCGGACGAGGCGCGCGACAGCGGCCTCGTCAGCGAGGTCACCGAGCCGGCCGAACTCCTGGATCGCGCCGAGGCGATCGCGCACGAGCTGACGGCCGAGACGTTGGCCGTCTCGGTTGCGCTCACCCGGCAGATGCTGTGGCGCTTCGCAGGCGCGCCCCATCCGTTCGAGTTGCTTGCCATCGACGCGCCGATGTCGATCGAGCGCGGCGCCACCCCCGACGTGCGCGAGGGCGTGCAATCCTTCCTCGACAAGCGTCCGCCGTCCTTCCCCGGCAAGGTTTCCCGCGACATGCCGAGCCAGTATCCCTGGTGGCAGGACGAGCAGCCATAGCTGAAGGCGAGGGCGCGAATTCGGGGGAAGGGCTTAGCGTCTTCTTCACCGCGAAATGGTAGGTCCAGCGCACGTGTATGGGGTGCGCCATGAAGGGCCAATACCTGCTCGCTGCAACCCTCGCCCTTGCGCTCACGGCTTGCGGCGACGACCTTCCGACGGGCGATCCATCAAAATCGACTAAAATGGATCGCTTCGGCGAGGCCTTGCCGACGACGGTCGCGGCCGGCCCGAAGGACATGAGATATTGGTTTCACAATCTCGTCTCGCCCGAAGCAAGGGCGGTCGAGAAGCCAGCCAAGGTCGAGTTCGTCGAGGCCATCTACGGTTGCAAGTTCGAGCCGCCCGGCCCGCAGGACAAGGTCGTTCTCGTCACCGCGAAAGAGATCGAGGCGCGCGCCCCGGTCTTCACCTTCGCGCGCCCCGACATCGCACGGCGCGCCGAGGCATTCGTCGCGGAGTGGAAGCGGCGAGGCGTCGATCCGGGCATCGAGCCGGAGAACCTCGTCGACGGGATGCGTCTTGCCGAGGTCGTGGTCACGGACACCTCGGCGCCGCTCTACCTCGTGCTTGGCGGTCCCCCCAAGGTGGTGTGGAACATCCACAGCGCCGAAGGCGTGAAGATCTCGCGGGTGGCCATGATTGCCGGACGCGACGCGGCAATCGCCAACCTGCCGGCCGGCGTGCCGGTGAGCCTCATCGCCGCCGCCCAGGCGGAGAAGTGCAACGCCATCCCGTTCCGCCGCCCGAATTCGCGCTGGGGCATTGCCGAGCAAGCCAAGGCCGACCCGGCCGCCAAGGACATCCTGGACAAGCGCCACGTCTCGCACTCCAACTTCGACAGGTGGTTCGTGGCGAGTTTCACCATCGACAGCGAGCAGGTGGCGATCGGCGCCGACGGTGCCAGCAATTTCCTGGTCGGTCCGCCGCCGGCGTCCCTCGACAAGCGCGTCCCCTATCGGCCGCTCGGCGGGGCCGTGCTGAAGATGACGCAACCCGACCATGTCATGCTCGGCTTCCTCGACGACTACCGCGCCAGGAACGAGCAGCTGGTGCGCGCGCAAGCTGCGCGCCTGGTGGGCGGCGATCTCGCGGCGCTCAATCGCCCATAGGCGGCAATATCCTCGGCGCCAAGCGGGAAGTCGCAAGCATGGATCGCGCGCTGAAGATCGTCGCCCTCGTCCTTCTTGCGCTGTTCCTGTTGCCGATGGCCGGCACGCTTGTGCTGTATCACTTCGCCGGCGCGATGGTCGCTCCAATGGTCTACAGACAGCGCAACGCGGCCGCGCCCTCCTGGAACCGTTCAGCCGGAGCCGAGGCATTGGACGCGCGCCACAACGTGGAACCCCGCCGCAACAGGCCGCCCTTTCCGCCCAACTGGTGATTGCCGCACGCGCGCCGGTTGATTCATGGCGTGCCACCGGCCATCGTGGCGGCGGACAGGCCCACTCTGAATCTTGGAGGCCGCCGATGTCGCTCGCTCCGCCGTCGTCCGGCACCGCAATGGCTCACGCCGAAGAGGTCGTCGCCTTCTGGCGCGAGGCCGGCCCCGATCGCTGGTTCACCAAGGACGAAGCCTTCGACCGCCGCTTCCGCGAGCAGTTCCTCGCCCTGTACGAAGCGGGGGCGCGTGGCGAGCTTGCAAGCTGGCAGGCGACGGCGACCGGCGCGCTCGCGCTCCTCATCCTGCTCGACCAGTTCCCACGCAACGCCTTTCGCGGCACGCCGCGCATGTACGCCACCGACGCCCTCGCCCGGGAGGTGGCTGACGCCGCCATCGCGGCCGGCCATCACCGCAACGTCGAGACCGACCTGCAGCTCTTCTTCTGCCTGCCGTTCGGCCATTCCGAGGATATTGCCGAGCAGGAGCGGGCGGTGACGCTCTGCCAGCCTCTGGGTGAAACAAATCTCAAGCACGCCGAGGGCCACCGTGACATCGTGCGGCGCTTCGGCCGCTTCCCGCACCGCAACCCGATCCTCGGCCGTGCCATGACGCCGGAGGAGCAGCGATTTCTCGACGAGGGCGGCTATGCGGGATAGCGCGCGCCGGGCTTTGTTCGATATGCTGGCCAGATAGCCAGGCTCCGAGGACGCACCCATGAACGTGCACGCCAAGCCCGCCGAGCGTGCGGCACCGGCACCCAGCTCCGCGCCTTCCCCCGTCGCGCCGGACTGCTCCGGTTTCGACTTCTACGCCGTCGACCGGGGCTTGCGGGATCTGCTGGCGCTCTACTTGCCGAGCGACATGCACACGCAGCTGACGCCGCACTTCCAGCGTCTCGGCGTTCTTGCCGGCGGCCGCCTCGACGAGCTTGCCCGCTTGGCCGACAAGAACGGTCCGGTGCTGCATCCCCGCGATCGCCTTGGCCGCGACGAGGATTGGATCGAATACCACCCCGCCTATCGTGAAATGGAGCAGATCGCCTTCGGCGACTTCCAGTTCCACGCGATGAGCCATCGCGCCGGGGTGCTCGGCCTCGACGCGCCAATGCCTCCCGTCGCCAAGTATGCCTTTCAATATCTGTTCGTGCAGGGCGAGTTCGGGATCATGTGCCCGATCAGCGTCACCGACACGTCGATCCATCTCATCCGCAGATATGCCAGCCCCGAACTCAAGGAGTATCTGCTGCCGCGCATGCTCTCGGGCGACCTCGCCACGCTGTGGAAGGGCACCCAGTTCATGACCGAGAAGGCCGGCGGCTCGGACATCGGCCAGGTGGAGACAACGGCGCGCGAGGCGGATGGCGTCTGGCGGCTCTACGGCGAGAAATGGTTCTGCTCGCACGCCGACGCCGACGTGGCGCTCATCCTTGCCCGTCCGGAAGGGGCGCCGGCCGGCACCGCGGGCCTCGGCCTCTTCGCTCTGCCGCGGCGCCTCAAGGACGGCAGCCGCAACAGCTATCGCATCGTGCGCCTCAAGGACAAGCTCGGCACCCGCTCGATGGCGTCAGGCGAGATCCGCCTCGACGGCGCCATGGCCTATCCGGTCGGCCGGCTCGACCGCGGTCTCAAGCAGATGATGGACCAGGTCAACCTGTCGCGCCTGTCGCATGGTGTGCGGGCAGCCGCCATGATGCGGCGCTGCGTCAACGAGGCGCTGACCGTTGCACGCCACCGCCAGGTCTTCGCCAAGCCCGTCATCGAGCATCCGCTTGCGCGCCGGCAGCTGATGAAGCTGATCGTGCCGAGCGAGCAGGCTTTGTCGATGACGATGGCGGCGGCCGCCGTCATGGGTGAGGCGGATCAAGGCTCGGCTGAGGCGGCACAGGTGCTGCGCATCCTGACGCCGCTGGTGAAGTTCCGCGCCTGTCGCGACAACCTGGCCGTGGCCACCGGGTCGATGGAGATGCGCGGCGGCAACGGCTACATCGAGGAATGGGTCAATGCGCGGCTGGTGCGCGACGCCCAGATCGGCGTCTTGTGGGAGGGCACGAGCAGCATCAATGCGCTGGACGTGATCGGGCGCGCGGTCGGCAAGACGCGCGCGCACAAGGCTCTTGAGAGGCTGCTGCGCGGCCGGTGCAAGGCGATCGTCGGACTGCCTGCGGCCTTCATCACGCGGCTCGAAACGGCGCTGACAAGGGCGGTGGCATTCGCCGAGCGTGTGGCCGGGGAGCCGGCCGCCGAGCCGCAAGCCCGGCGCGCCTCCTCGGCGCTCTACCACGCGGCAAGCGCCGTGCTGCTGGCCTGGGAGGGCACGCGAGACGGCGCAGGCGCACGTCGCGCGCTCATCGCCCGTTTCGTGCTGGAGCATCGCCTGGCGCCCAAGGACCCGCTCGAGGCCGACGGCGCGGCTTGGGAGGACGAGGCGATCACGCTGTTGCTGGATGACGCGCCGGTGCCGCTGGCGCGTGCAGCGGCGATGCTGGCCTAGTGTCGCGATTCCGCACGACAATGTGTTGCGCGCTATTGGCCGGTGAAGGATGGCTTGCGCTTGCCCACGAAGGCGGCGATGCCCTCCTGGCCGTCGCGGCCGCGCGCCGCCTCAGCGATGCAGCGCGCCTCCAGCTCCATCTGCGTCTCCAGCGTCTCGCCGAAGCTGCTATTGGCGAGCTGCTTGACGGCCCCGAAGGCGCGTGTCGGGCCGTCGGCCAGCCGGCGCGCGAGCGCCATGGTCTCGGCCATGAGCTTGTCGGCCGGCACCACCTTGTTGACGATGCCCCAGTCGAGGGCCTCGGCGGCGGTGAGCGTGCGGTTGGTCATGGCGAACTCGAGATAGCGGCGCAGGCCCACGAGCCGCGGCATGAAATAGGTCGATGAGCCATCCGGCGTCAGCCCGGCCGCCGTATAGGCGGACACGAAGCGCGCCCCCTCGGCCGCGATGGCGAGGTCGACGCAGGCGGCGAGCGACAGGCCGCCGCCGGCCGCCACACCGTTGATGGCGCCGATGACGGGCGCGTTCATGCGCGAGAAGCGCGACACGGCGGCGTGCAGGTAGACGGTCAGCTCCTTCATCAGGGCCGGCGTGCTGGCCGGGTCCTCGGCGAAGGAGCGCATGTCGCCGCCGGCGCAAAAGGCGTTGCCTGTGCCGGTGAGGACGACGCAACGGATCGACCGGTCCTCGTCGCAGCGGATCGCCGCCTGCATCAGCTCCTTGCCCATCTGCATGTTCAGCGCGTTGAAGGCATCCGGCCGGTTGAGCGTGATGGTGGCAATGCCGCCGGCCACGTCCATGCGCATCGTTTCGAAGGTCATTCCTGTGCCCTTTCATTGTCTGCTCGCCGCGCCAACCGCCGACCGCGGGCCGCAAGCTGGCGCCGCCGTGCAAGCACCTAAGGCCGATCCGGGGCGCGCGCAACGGCGGCACGGCTGGCTTTTCGCCGGGCGCACCATCGTGTGCAGCCCGCGGCCGACTGATTTGGCTGCCTACGAGTGCGGCGCCATTTGCGCGCTGACCTCCTGGGCGGTCCTCTTCATGTCGCGGGCGAGGGCAAGCGAGGTCGCCCGATCGAGCTGATTGCCGAGCCCGACGGCCACGATGGTGTGGGTGATCTTGCCGCCGCTGTCGAGCACCGGCACCGCCACGATCGTCACGCCGGCGATGTAGTTGCCGCGATCGATGCTGAAGCCCTGACGGCGCGCCTGGTCGACCTCCTTGCGCCACGCGGCATGGCTCGGCGCCTTATGCCAGCGCAGCCGGCGGAAGCGGCTTTCGATCTCGCTCCAGGGACGGTCGCTGAAGGCGGCGAGGCAGCGGCCCGTGGCGCTGATCAGGGCTGGAAAGCGGCTGCCAACATCGACATGCAGGCGCACGGGCGCCTGCGCGCGGGCAAGCGCCACGACGACCATGTGATCGAGATCGGGCAGCGCGACGCCGATGGCGGTGACGCCGTAGTGGCCCGACAGCGCGTCGAGCTTGGGCCGCACCAGGCTCGGAAAATCGGCGTTCTCAAGCATGGCGCGCGCCAGCGGCAGCATGCCGATCCCGAGGCCGTACTGCTTGGTGAGCGGATCCACGCGCACGAGCTGCTCCGCCGCAAGCGCGCGCAGGATGTGCAATGCGGTGCTCGGCACGAGGTCGAGCGCCTCGGCGATGGCCTTGAGGCCGAGCGGCTCGCGATGGCGGCTCAGCAGCCGAAGCACGGCGATCGCGCGAGTGACGGCCGGAACGGCTCGGACCCGAGGCGGACGGCGCTCTGTCATGATTGTACATATACAATCGATGACGCCATTGTACAATCGGTTAACTTTTGCCATCATCGCCCCATGGCCAAGCTGACCGAGCTCGCGAGCTACACGGACGCGCAGGCGCAGTTTTCTTCCGCCAAGCTGTGGGAGCTGTTCGACGGCGACCGCGAGCGGCTCAACATCGCCCACGAGTGTATCGATCGGCACGCCGGCCGCGCCAACCCGGCCGCCATCGTCGTTCACGCCGACGGCCGCGACGAAGTATTGAGTTTTCGCGATATCGCCGAGGACTCCTCCCGCTTCGCCCATTGGCTCGAAGCGCAAGGCGTCGGGCCGGGCGATCGCGTCGCCGTCATGCTGGAGCCGTCGCGGGCCTTCTACATGGCAATCTTCGGCACCATGAAGCGTGGCGCGATCGCCGTGCCGCTGTTCACGCTCTTCGGGCCCGACGGCGTGAGGCTGAGAGTCGAGGATTGCGCGCCGCGCCTGATCGTGACCAACGCCGAGAAGGCAACAACCCTCGTGGCGTCGGCCGCCCTACGGGTCGTCGTCGCCGACACGGCCTTCTTCCAGGAGCTCGCGCGCTTCGAGCCCAGCTTTACGTCCACCACCGCGGCCGATTCGCTTGCCATCTTCCAGTACACGTCGGGCACGACCCGCGAGCTGCCAGAGGCGGTGAAGCACCCGCACCGCGCGATCGTCACCCTGATGGTGGCTGCCCTCTACGGCACCGGCCTCAGGCCCGGCGATCGTTTCATCTGCCCGTCTTCGCCGGCCTGGGGCCACGGCTTGTGGCACGGCACGCTCGCGCCGCTGGCGCTCGGCATCACGGTGGGCAGCTATGCAGGGAAGTTCGACGCCGAGCGCCTGCTCGGGGCGCTGCAGCGGCACCAGTTCACGAACATCTCGGCGGCTGCCACGCACTACCGCATGATGCGCAACTCAGGTGCTGCGTCGCGCTATCGCTACGCCATCCAGAAGCTCTCCTTCACCGGCGAGCCGATCGACAGCGAGACGGCGGCATTCATCGAGGAAACTTTCGGCCTGCCGGCCTGCAGCATGTACGGCACCACCGAGATCGGCGTGATCCTGGTGAGCTATCCCGGCGCCGAGGATTTCGTCGTCAAGGCCACATCTCTGGGTAAACCCATCCCCGGCGGCCGCGTCGAGGTGCATGATGCCGGCGGCAAGCCATGTCCGCCGGGCGTCACCGGCGAGCTGAAGGTCTGGCGACGCGGCAACTGGATTGCCACCAAGGACCTGGGACGTGTCGACGAGGAGGGGTACTTCTACCACGGCGGTCGCGTCGACGACGTGATCATCTCGGCCGGTTGGACCATGAGTGCAGTCGAGATCGAGGATGCCATCCTGAAGCATCCGGAAGTCCGCGAGGCCGCCGCCATCGGCGTGCCCGATGCGTTGCGCGGCCAGGTGGTCAAGGCCTTCGTCGTCGCCGATCGGCCGGGCGACAAGGCCTTCCAGGACGAGATCCAGGATCTGGTTCGCCAACGTCTCAGCCATCACGAATATCCGCGGCTCGTGGCCTTCGTGCCCGAACTGCCCAAGACGCCCGCCGGTAAGGTCAACCGGAAGGCCCTGCGGGAGCGCCAGCGGGCCGTCTGAACATCTCGAAGAGGAACCACATCCATGCCGGCCACCGCTGCACGCGCCTTCCCCAAGATCACCCAAGCGGGGCTGGAGGAGCTGCGCCGGCGCATCGGCGTCAAGATCGGTGTCACAGCGGAGCCCTGGTGCTACGAGGCAACGCGCGACAATATCCGCCACTACGCCCACGGCATTGGCGACGACAATCCACTGTGGTGCGTGCCCGAATACGCCGCCAAGACGAAGTATGGCGACGTCATCGCGTTGCCGAGCTTCCTGTTCGCCACGAGTCGCATCGTGTCGGGTTATGTCGGCGGCCTCTCGGGCGTGCATGCCATGTGGTCGGGGGCCGACTGGACCTGGCACAAGGTCGTGCGGCGCAACGATGCCATATCGACCGAGGCTTGGCTCAAGGACGTCGTCGAGCACGAGACGCGCTTTGCCGGGCGCGCCGTGCAGCAGACCTACCATGTCGATTTCTTCAATCAGCACGGCGAGCTTGTCGCCGAGGCCGACAGCTGGTGCTTCCGCACCGAGCGGGATCAGGCGCGCGAGCAGGGGACCAAGTACAACGAGGTCAAGGCGCGAACGCCGCGCCGCTACAGCAGGGAAGAGCTCGACAAAGCCTACAAGCTCTACGCCGATGAGAGGATAAGGGGCGCCAGCCCTCGCCATTGGGAAGATGTCACCGAGGGCGAGGCGCTGCCGACCATGCTCAAAGGCCCAATGACCGTCACGGGCTTCATCGCCTATGCGCAGGGTTGGGGCGGCCTCTACATCCGGGCCAACAAGCTTGCCTGGAAGCTCGCCGACGCCCATCCCGGCCTCGGCATCGAGAACCGCTTCGGCATCCCCGACTGCCCCGAGCGCGTGCACTGGGAGGAGGAGTTCGCCCGCGAGGTCGGTGCCCCCGGCGCCTACGACTACGGGCCCGAGCGCTGTTCCTGGCTCACGCACCACCTCACCAATTGGATGGGCGACGACGGGTTTCTGCGCCAAGCCTCCTGCAAGATCCGCCGCCACAATCCGGCTGGCGACCTGCTGTTCATCAACGGCAAGGTGACCCGCAAATACGTCGAGGACCAACGGCATCTCGTCGAGATCGAGCAGGAGGCGCGCAACCAGGACGGCGAGCTTTCGGTGCTTGGAAGCGGCATCGTCGAGCTGCGAGCCGCGCATGATCGCCGAGATGCATTGCCCACCACGGGGCCGCGGTAGGCCTGCTGCTGCTGCAAGCTCAAGAAACAGGTTGAGGAAACAAGGGAGGACGACAATGCAGATGATGGTTTCCAGACGCTCGGTCGTGGTCGGCATTCTCGGCGCCGCGGCCGCGGGTGGCCGTGCTTCGGCCCAGTCCCCCACGAAGTGGGATCTCTACGCCATAACCGGCGTCACGCATCCGATCACGCTGCGCTACAAGGAGTTTGCCGAAGAGGTGAAGAAGGCGACCGACGGCAAGCTCGAGATCGTCGTGCGGCCCGCCGGGGAGCTGCCGTTCCGCGCCACCGAGGTCGTGAAGGTGACGGGCGACGGCCAGGTGCAGCTTGGCCAGGCCTACCAGGGATTCATCTCAGGATCGGTGCCGCTCGCCTCGATCGCGAGCCTGCCCTTTCTCGTGCGCGACGCAGCGGAGCTCGACAAGGCGTGGCCGATCATCGACAGGTTCACGGCGCCGCTCTTCGCCAAGGCGGGCGTGAAGAACCTCTTCCACCACACTTGGCCGCCACAGAACATCTTCGGAAAAGGAAAGCCGATCCGCACCGTCGATGACTTCAAGGGCCGCAAGATCCGCTCGACCGACGGCAAGCAGGCGGAGCTGCTGAAGCAGCTCGGCGCCTCGTCGGTGAGCCTCACCACGGCCGAGGTGCCGGTCGCCATGGAGCGTGGCGTCGCCGAAGGCTTCATCACGGCGGGCTTCAACGTTGTCGGCGCCAAGTGGCACGAGTTCGTGCAATGGGGCTGGCTCGGCGACATCCATATCGGCGGGCCCGACTACACGTTGGTCAACATCGCCGCGTACGAGAAGCTCGACGCCAACACGCGCGCCAAGCTCGATGCCGTATCCAAGGAATATGCGCCACGCTTCCGCGCCGCCAATCTTGGCGACGAGGCCAAGGACCTCGAGACGCTCAAGACGCAGCACAAGGTCGATCTTTTCGTGCCGCCCAAGGAGCAGGTCGACGCGCTTACCGCCAGGATGCGCCCCTACTGGGAGCAGTGGGCGGCTGCGCAGGGCGCCGACGGCACGACGATGTTGAAGGAGATTCAGGCGGCGCTCGGCAAGTGACGGCCGCCGTGCAACCTTCAACCTCAGGAGTGCCGCCGCGGCGCGGCGCGCTCGATCGCTGGGTGGGGCACGTCGCGCAGGCTTGCGGCGTGCTCGCAGCTCTCGCCACCGTCGCCATCCTGATCATCATTTGCATAGAGACGGTGCTGCGGCAGTTTCAGGCCTCCTTGTTGGTCACAGACGAGATCGCTGGCTACCTCAACGCCGCGGTGATCTTCCTCGGCTTGGCATGGACGCTGCGCCAGGGCGGCTTCATCCGCGTCGAGATCCTGTACGACCGCGCAGCAGGCCATCTCAAGCAGGCACTGCGCTGGCTGATCGTGCTGACCGCGACCGTCTTCACGGCAGTCGCGCTCTGGGTGTGCTTCCGCCAGGTGACCTATGCCTTCAACAGCGACCTGCGCGCTATCTCGGTGATCGAGACTCCCGAGTGGATACCGCAATCGATTATGGTCGTGGGGCTGGCGGTTCTGCTGCTCCAGCTCCTCGCCTGGATCGTCGACCGCGTCAGGCACATTCCCTGAAAAGGCGCCCATGAGCCTCGAACTCCTGACCTTGATCCTGGTTGTGACCCTCACCGTCATGCTGATGGCGGGGCAGTGGACGGCGTTCGCACTTGGCATCTGCGGCGTGGTGGTGCTGTACCTCAGCAAGGGAATGCTCGGGCTGACGGCCCTGTCGTCGGTCGTCTGGAACAGTGCCAACAGCTACATCCTGATCGCTGTGCCGATGTTTCTGCTGATGGGCGAGATCATCCTGCGCAGCGGCGTCAGCAGCTACTTCTATCGCGGCGTCGTCGTGGTGATGGGCCGCCTGCCTGGCGGGCTGCTGCACGCCAATATCGCAAGCTGCGCGGTTTTCTCCGCTGTCTCGGGATCGAGCGTCGCGACGGCAGCCACCGTCGGCACCGTCGCCATCCCCGAGATGCTGTCGCGCGGCTACGAGCCGAAGACGGTGTTCGGATCGCTGGCGGCGGGCGGCACACTCGGCATCCTGATCCCGCCCAGCATCGTCATGGTGCTCTACGGCGCACTGGTTGAGGAATTGATCGCGCGGCTGTTCATGGCGGGCGTTCTGCCCGGGCTGCTGATGGCCGCGATCTTCATGATCTTCATCGCCATCCTGCTGCTTGTGAAACCACACTACGCACCACCGCCCGGCGAAACATCAGGCAAGTCCCGGTTGGGCGAAGCGATCCATGTCTTTCCCGTCTTTGGCCTGCTGGTGGTGGTGCTGGGCAGCATCTATTCCGGCATCGCCACGCCCACCGAGGCGTCGGCGCTGGGGGCGGCCGGCGCCATGCTGCTCGCGCTCGGCTATGGCAACCTCACGCGCAAGGTATTCGCCGAATCGTTGATGGCCACCGTCAAGACCACCTGCATGGTCGCCTTGATCATCATCTGCGCGCAAATCCTGTCGACCGCGCTCACCTATTCCGGCGTCAGCCGTGCCGTCAGCGAGTGGGTGATGGGGCTCGGGCTCGGGAAATGGGAGTTCTTCCTGGCGCTCGTTGTGCTCTACCTCGTGCTCGGATGCTTCGTCGACGGCGTGTCGATGATCTACATGACGCTGCCGGTGCTGCTCCCGGTCGTGAAGGCCTTCGGCTTCGATCTCATCTGGTTCGGGGTCGTTCTCACCGTGCTGATCGAGCTCGGGCAGATCACGCCGCCGGTCGGCCTCAACCTCTTCACCATTCACGCTATCTCGGGCGGCGCCAGGTTCTCCGAAGTGGCGGTCGGCTCGGCCCCCTACGTGGTGCTGATGCTGCTGGTCATCCTTCTGCTCTGCATCTGGCCTGGAATCGCGCTGTGGCTGCCGACCACGATGCGCGGCTGACATGATATGAACATCGACGATCGACACGGAGGAACAAAGCCATGACGGGACGCAACAGCAATGACTACGCGGTGGTGTGGCCGCGCAGCGCCAAGGCAGTGGAGATCAAGCCGCTCGCCAAGCGGCTGGACACGATCGACGGCAAGACCATCGCCTTCCTCTGGGACGATCTCTTCCGCGGCGACGAGGTCTGGCCGATCCTCAAGGGGGAGCTGTCGACGCGCTATCCGGGCGTGAGCTTCGTCGACCACGATCAATTCGGCTCGACGCACGGCGAGGACGAGCACCGCGTGTTGGCGGAGCTGCCGGGCAAAATCAAGTCGATGCAGATCGACGCGGTCGTCTCCGGCATGGGTTGTTGAGGAAGCTGCACACCCGCCGTGTTGCGGGTCAGCGCAATCGCAGAACAAGCCGGCGTGCCCACCTCGTCGCTCTGCTGCGAGGGGTTCCTGGGTCAGGCCAAAACGACCTCGGTGGGGCTCGGTTATCCCAACCTCGCGTTGGCGACGGTGCCGGGCCATGTCGACGTGCAGAGCTCGGAAGAGCTGCGCGCCAACGTGCTCGGCACGACCGTCGAGCACGTCGTCCGCAACCTCACCGGGGAGATCGCGGCGGTGGAGGCCGTTGCCGACCCCAATCCCGAGGACATCGTGTTCGAGGGCAGTTTCGAGGAAGTCAACCGCCTGTTCGTGGAGAACGGCTGGAGCGACGGCTTGCCGATCGTGCCGCCTACCAAGGAGAAGATCGCCGAATTCCTCGCCTTCACGGACCTGCCGGGCGATCACGCGATCGGCAAGCTCTTGCCGGACAACCGGGTCGCCACGGTCTGGAACGTCGCCGTGAACGGCGTGATGGCAGGCTGCCGGCCCGAATACATGCCGATCCTTGTCGCGCTCGCGGAGGCGATGGCCGACCCGCGATACGGCGTCGAGCATTCCGGCAACACGCCGGGGGCCGAGACCCTGATCGTGTTGAACGGGCCGCTGATCAAGCAGCTCCGCTTCAACTACGAGCAGGGCGCTCTGCGCGACGGTTTCCAGCCAAACACTTCGATCGGCCGCTTCTGGCGGCTCTATCTGCGCAACGTGGCGGGCTTCCTGCTGCACCAGAACGACAAGGGCACGTTCGGCAACACGTGGCGCGTGGTGCTGGCCGAGAACGAGGACAGCCTCGCGAAGATGAAATGGTCCACCGTCGCGGCCGACCTCGGCGCGCCGCCCGGCGAGAGCGCTGTCACGATATCGCGCTTCACCGGCGGCAACGTCATCGTGTCGGTGTTCGGCGACAGCGCCGAGAAGGTGCTGCCCTATCTCGGCAATGCGCTGGTGACGCATTCCGGCTGGGAGCTGATCTTCACGGTCGGCATGGCGACCGGCACCTATCGGCCGCTCTTCGTGCTGAGCCCGCTGATCGCCGAGACCATCGCCAAGACGATGAGCAAGCGAGACGTGCAGAACTGGCTCTACGAGAACGCGCGGATGCCGGCGCAGCTGTTCGAGAAGTATCTCTGGGGCTGGACCAACCTGGTGCCGGGCAAGCGCACGCTCAACGACTGGGTGAGGCTCGGCAAGATCCCGAAGGTGTTCGCCGGCAACGACCCCAACCGCCTGGTGCCGGTGGTGACCAAGCCCGAGCACATCATGATCGCGGTCTCGGGCGACCCGCTGCGCTCCAACTGCTATCTCTTCGTCCACAACGGCATGCTGGGCTTCCCGACGGCCAAGACCGTCAGGCTGCCGCGGGACTGGCGGACGAGGCTGAGCGACGCGCAGTCATGAGCGGCAGCGAGAGCCTGTGGATCGTCATCCCTACGGGCCAGCAGGCGGCGGGTGCGTGGATCGACGACACGTTGAAGCAGCGCGCCGCCGAGCAGGGGCTCGCCGCCAAGGTGCCGCTCGCCGCCGACTTCCCGCGCCAGCGCGTCGAGGTGATCCGCGGGCCGGGCGCGGAGGAGCGCCTGCAGCAGCTCTTCCTGCGGCGCGGCTGGGGCGATGGCCTACCGGTCGTGCCGCCGACCGTGGCGCGGGTGAAGGCGGCGCTTGCCTTCGTCGATCGCGCGCCCACCGAGATACTGGGCGAGGTCGAGCCTCTCAAAGGCTTGGCTACCGTCGAGAAGATCGCCGCCAACGCCGTGATGGCCGGATGCCGGCCGGAGTATCTGCCGGTGGTGATCGCCGCTGTCGAGTGCCTGCTCGACGACACGTTCAACCTGCGCGGCGTGCAGACCACGGACGAGAACGTCACGCCGCTCGTCATCGTCAATGGGCCGATGGCGCGCGAGCTCGACATCAACGGCAGCTTCGGCGCGCTGGGGCCCGGCTGGCAGGCGAATGCCACGATCGGGCGCGCCATCCGGCTGGTGATGCACAACATCGGTGGCGGCTGGCCCGGCGCAGTCGCCTTCGCAGGCCTCGGCCAGCCCGGCCGCTACACGCTCTGCCTCGCCGAGAACGAACAGCAGAGCCCTTGGCCGCCGCTGCATGTCGAGGCCGGGCTCCCGGCTGAAGCGAGCGCGGTGACCGTGACGCGCGCCGAAACGGTGATCAACATCACCGGCGGCCTCGCCGAGATTGCGAGCGTGATGGGCTCGGCCGCGTCGGGCTTCGGCATTCTGTGGAGCGGCAAGCCCGCCGTCCTGATCGCGCCCGCCCTCGCGGCCGAGTGCGCGCGAAAGGGCATGAGCAAGGACGACGTGCGCCGCTTCCTGTGGGAGCGTGGGCGCTGGCGGCGCGAGGCGTGGCAGAACGTCCTGGCTCAGCCAGCGCATTGTCGCGAACCGGGGCTGGCCGGACTGGGTCGAGGAAGCGGCCAAGGCCGGCGACATCCCTGCGGCGCGCTCGCCCGACGACATCGTGCTCGTGGTGGCAGGTGGCGACATTCCCATCCCGCAAAACGCCTATTGTCCGTCATGGGGCTTTCCGCCGGCGTGCGTCACGCGCGAGGTGCGGCTACCGGCCGACTGGACGGCGCTGCTCGCGGACGCCAAGCAGTCTGCGGCAGCGCTCGTCGTCAGATGAGGATGGGTTCAAGATGACGGCAACGACTTTCGATATCGCGGTGATCGGCGGCGGCATCGCGGGCCTGACGGCCGCCCATCACGCGGCGCTTGCCGGCGTCTCGGTGGCGCACTTCGTGGCGGATGGGTTGCCCGGCGGGCTGGTGATGAATGTCGGGGCGCTCGATGGCTGGCCGGCGGTCGATCGGATCGGCGGCGCCGAGCTCGCGGCGGGCCTCATGGGCCGGAACGACGAGGTCGGCGTCGTGCTGGTGCCGTCGCGTATCGACGCGGTCGGCGGCGGCGCAGTAAAGACGCTGAACGGCCCCGATGGCACCTGGCAGGCGCGACAGGTGATCGTCGCCACCGGCGCGGCGCTCAGGACCCTCGACGTGCCTGGGGCCGATCGGCTTGCCGGCCGCGGCATATCGCAATGCGCCTGGTGTGACGGCGGTCTCTACCGCGGCGCGGACGTGGTGGTGGCGGGCGGCGGCGACTCGGCGCTGTCGGAGGCGATTCATCTCGGGGAATTCGCCCGCACCGTGACGATCGTGACCCGCGGTGAAGTGTTTCGCGCGCGGCGCAGCTACGTGTCGCGTATCGCCGGCGACGAGCGCTTCCAGCTCAAGTGGTCCAGCGACGTCGTCGAGGTGCTGGGCGGCGACGGCGTCGAAAGCGTGCGCGTGCGCGACCGCGAGACGCAGAGCGAGGATGTCGTCCCCTGCAAAGGCCTGTTCGTGTTCGTGGGACTCGTGCCCAATGCCGGCCTGGTGGGACCTGAGGTCGTGCGCGACGCGCCCGGTTTCGTTGTCACCGATGCGAGCTTCGAGACGGCCGCGCCGGGCATATTCGCCGTCGGTGCCGTGCGGGCCGGTTATGGCGGCCGGCTGACCCAGGCGGTTGCGGAGGCGACCACCGCGGCCGAAGCGGCGGCGGCGCGCTGCGATGAGTGAGGCGGCATGCCTGGACCCGCCCGCCGACCTGCAGCCGGCAGGCGCCTGCCGGCCATTGAGCCCGGCTATTCCATATGCGACGATGGCGCAAAGTGCCCCATGAGGGGTCGCGGCAATGCCAAGGAGGAAGGCATGAGGATTCTCGCGATTTCGGCGCTCGGCGCCCTCGCAGTTGCGTTCCCGGCATCGATGCCGGCTGCGCAGACGGTCGACGGGCCGACGATCGAATGGCGGCATTCGAACTGGGGCAAGCGGCGGGCCAACACCGAAGGCATCGAGAAGGTCGCCGCCATCCTCAAGGAACGCACGGGCGGCAAGTTCACCATCAAGATCGGCTACGGCGAGGTGTTCTCCAAGGACAAGGAGAACCTCGATTCGATCAAGCTCGGCGCCATCGAGATGGCCGACATGTGCAATTTCTATCATCCGGGCAAGACGCCAGCCTGGATGGTGTTCTCACTGCCGTTCCTGCCGCTCGACGACTTGCGTGTCATGGCGGCGGCTGCCGACGCGGCGATGCGGCATCCGGCGCTCATGGCCGACTTGGCGCAGTGGAACGCCATGCCATATTTCTACACGATCCTTCCGCAATACGAGCTCATGGGCAAGGGCAAGCCGCCCAAGACGCTCGACGACTGGAAGGGTGTTCGTGTGCGCGCGCCTGGCGCGGTCGGCGACGCCTTCAAGTTGCTCGGCGCGCACCTGTCCACGGTGCCGGCGGTCGAGCTCTACACGGCGCTGGAGAGGGGCACGGTCGATGCGGCGTCCTTCCCGTTCACCTATGCCCACGCCGCCTACCAGCTGCACACGATCTCCAATTGGTTCACGTCGAATCTTTCGCCCGGAGTCGCCGGCTGTGCGGCGGTCGTCAACAAGGACGCCTTCGCCAAGCTGCCGCCGCAATACCAGAAGCTGCTGCAGGAGGCGCAGCCCGAGGCCTACAAGGCGATGATCGAGGCGTATGAAGCGGCCGACAAAGTCAACCTGCCGATGTTCAGGGAAAAGCTCACCGAGATCCGCTATTCGGACGCCGAGATCAAGCGCTTCCGGGAGATCGCCGGCAAGCCGATCTGGGACAAGTGGGTCGCCGACAATCAGTCCAAGTTCGACGCCAAGGACGTCCTCGACAACGCTGCTCAAGGAAATCGAGGCGGCCAAAGCCAAGGTCGGCAAGATCTGATCTTAGAACCGGCGCCGTTGCCGCGGCGTCAGCTTAACGACAAGAACAACGCGCGACTCAACGCCGGCAGCTGGGGGGCGACATGGCTCACGGAGACGCTGAGGATCCGACGCTCGGCTCCGGCGGCGGCGCGCTCGGCGCCGTCGACCGCTTCGTTTTCCATGTCGAGAAGTTCACGGCCTTCCTGTGCGGCCTCAGCATCTTCGCCCTCATGTTTTTGGGCGTCGTGCACGTGCTCGGCCGCAAGTTCTTCAACATGCCGGTCGAGGGTTACATCGACATCGTCGAGATCATGATGGCGTTCATGGTGTTTCTCGCGATCGCCTATACCGAGCGTCTCGGCGGCCATATCCGCATGGAGCTGTTCGTCAGCAAGTTGAAGGGGCGCTGGCTTGCCCTCTTTGAGCTGATCGGGGTGGTTCTCGGCTTGGCGCTGACCGCCGTGCTCATCGTCTACAGCTGGGACCATGCCATGCGGGCCTACCATCTCGGCGACAGCAGCATGGACGTGCAGCTGCCGCTCTGGCCCTCGAAGATCATCGTGCCGATCTCGCTCGGTCTGCTGTTTGTGCGTTTCCTCGTCAGCCTTTGGGCCTGCCTGCGCGTCATCATCGATCCGACGAAACCGCTGATCGGCATGCCGCAGCCGGTGGATACGCGGGAACAGGCACTGCAGGAGGCGGCCGCGGTCGGGGCCCTCGTCGAGGAGCCCGTGCGCGCAGGTGAGCCGGGGGGACGCCGCTGATGTCGTTCGAACTCTCGCGCGACGCCATCGGCATTCTCGGCTGCCTGGCACTCCTGCTTTTCGTCGTCGCCGGCGTGCGCGTCTACATCGCGGCGGCCATCGTCGGCCTCGTCGGCATCGTCATGATCATCGGCTGGAAGGCGGGAGCCGGCATGGTCGGCACCATCCCGCATTCCAAATCCGTCAACTACACGCTCTCCGTCCTGCCGCTGTTCATCCTCATCGGCTATCTCGCCTATCACGCCGGCATGACGCAGACGCTGTTTGAGGCGTGCAAGCGCTGGTTCGGCTGGATGCCCGGTGGTCTTGCGGTCTCAACCATCTTCGCGGTCGCCGGCTTCTCGGCGGTGTCGGGCGCCGCCACCGCGGCGGCGGCCGTCTTCGCCCGCGTCGCCATCCCCGAAATGCTGAAGGCCGGCTACGACCGCCGGCTCGCGTCAGGCGTGGTGGCGGCAGGCGCCACCCTCGACTCGCTCATCCCGCCCTCGGCCATCATGGTGGTCTACGCCATCATCGTCGAGGCTTCGATCGGCAAGCTGCTGATCGCCGGCTTCATCCCCGGCTTCATCTCGGCCATCTGCTATTCGATCATCGTCGTCGTCTGGAGCCTGTGGAAACCCGAAGTCGGCAAGCCGATCCGCGGCTACACCTGGGGCGAGCGTTTCGCCTCGCTGCCCGGCACGCTGCCGGTCACCGGCGTCATCATCATCATCTTCGCGTCGATGCTGTTCGGCTGGGCGACGCCGACGGAAGCCGGCGCGCTCGGCGCCTTCGTGGTCTATGTGGCGGCGCTCATCAACCGCATGAAATGGCGCGACCTCAACGCGGCGCTGATCGAGACCGCCAAGCTCACCGTGATGATCTTCGCCATCATCTGGGGCATCCTCATCTTCGTGCGCTTCCTCGGCTTCGCCGGCGTGCCCGAGCGCTTCTCGGAATGGGTGGTGTCGTTGCCGGTGGCGCCGGTGCTCATCATCATCGGCATCTTGCTCGTCTATCTGGTGCTCGGCTGCTTCATGGATTCGATCGGCATGCTGCTTTTGACGTTGCCGATCTTTTACCCGGCCGTCATCAAGCTCGGCTACGATCCGATCTGGTTCGGCATTCTCGTCATCAAGATGTGCGGTGTCGGCCTGCTGACCCCGCCCATTGGCCTTGGCTGCTTCGTGGTGGCGGCGGTGCGCCGCGACATCCCGCTGGCCGACGTGTTCCGCGGCGCGCTGCCGTTCGTCACCGCCGACTTCATGGCCATCGCCATCTTCCTCGCCTGGCCACAGACGGTGACCTGGCTGCCCAACCAGATTTTGAAGTAGCTACTGACATTGCATCAACGCCATGCCGTCCTTCGAGGCTCGGTGGACATGCAGTCCCGATGCGCAAGAGAGCGCGCAGTATAGGCAATCAAATCCGCTGCTTCACGTCGAAGAACCCCTCCCAGGGATCGGCGTCGAGGAAGTCGAGCCGCTGCAGCAGATTGTCGAGCCGGAAATGGTTGGCGCGGATGCCCTCGCCGACCTCGTCCCAGGCAAGCGGCGTCGAGATCGGCGCGCCCGGCAGCGCGCGGGTCGAGTAGGCGGCAACCGCGGTCGCGCCGCGGCCGTTGCGCAGATAGTCGATGAAGACGCGCCCGCGCCGCTCCCGCTTCGACATCACGGCGAGATAGCGATCCGGCTGCGCCTTGGCCATGGCTTCCGCGAAGCTCTGCGTGAAAGCCTTGGCCTCGTCCCAGGTGGCGCGCGGCACGACGGGCACGACGACGTGCAGGCCCTTGCCGCCGGACGTCTTGACGAAGCTCTTCAGCCCGTCGGCCGCGAGCCGGTCGCGCACCTCGAGCGCCGCCGCGATGACGGATGGCCACGGCACGTCCTCGCCGGGATCGAGGTCGAAGATCAGCCGGTCGGGCCGCTCGAGGTCGCCGGCCCGCGATCCCCACGGATGGATCTCGACGACGCCGGCCTGCACCAGGGCGATGAGGCCCTCCACGTCGTCGATGGCGAGCATCGGCTCCGTCTCGCCGACCTCGATGCGGCGGGCCGCGCCGCCCAGTCCCGCCCAGGGGTGCTTGGCGAAGAAGTTCCTGCCCTTGGGTCCGCCCGGATTGCGCACCACGCTCAGCACGCGGTCCTTGATGTGCGGCAGGATCCGGTCGGCGATCTCGACGTAGAATTCCGCCAGTCCCTGCTTGGTGACGCCCTCCTGCCAGAGCAGGCGGTCGGGATGGGTGAGCTTGATCTGGCCGATGCCCGCCATGGCGCCGCGCTTCGACAGCCGCGGCGCGTCGTCGAGGGTGACTTCGCTCGCCAGACGATCCTCGCGGATGCCGTTGAACGAGGCGTGGCGGACGATGCCGTCGCCGGTCCAGCTGCGATATTGCACCATGCCGACGCGCTCGGGCTTCACCCAGCGCACGCCCTTGCCGACCTCCGGCGGGCAGAGGCCGCCCGAATGTCGGCCGCTCGGCGAGAAGCGTATCGAGGTCCTTGCGCAGCGCCGCCGCCTCGGCGGCCGACCAGCCGGTCCCCACATGGCCCGCATAGAACAGCTTGCCGCGCTCGTAGTAGCCGAGCAGCAGCGAGCCGACGGAGGCGCTGGTGGCCGTCGATGGCTCGTAGCCGACGATGACGAACTCGTTGATGTGGATGCACTTGCTCTTCAGCCAGTGGTCGCTGCGCCCGCCGCTATAGGCAAGATCGGCGCGCTTGGAGATGATGCCTTCGAGGCCGAGCTTGCCGGCGTGCGCAAAGACGAGCGGCCCATCATCGTCGACATGGCCGCAATAGGAGATCGGGCCGCCGCCCAGCAGGTGGGCCAGCGCCTGCTCGAGCAGGCGCCTTGCGCTCGCGCAAGGTCGCCTGCCTCAGGTCGAAGCCCTCGCAATAGAGGATGTCGAAGGCGTGGTAGCGCAGGCGGTCCTGGCGGCCGGCCGAAAGATCGGCCTGCAGCAGGTTGAAGCTCGGGATGCCGTTGCCGTCCTCGACGACGATCTCGCCGTCGATGAGCGCCGATGACAAATCGAGTGCCTTGGCGGCGCTGGCCACGGCGGCAAAGCGCGCCGTCCAATCGAGGCCCTTGCGGGTGAGCAGCTTGACGTTGCCGGCCGTCGATGCGCGCCTGCGTGCGGTAGCCGTCATACTTGATCTCGTGGATCCATTTGGGGCCGCTCGGCGGCTTGTCGCACGGCGAAGCCAGCGTCGGCTCGAGGAAGGTCGGCAGCAGGCCCTTCTTGGCGCCGCGCAGCGCTTGCGACATCGAGGGGCGCGCGCTTGCGGGCGGCGGCCGCCCGCACCTTGCCGCGCGCCGCATGGTCGGCGCGCAGCTCGCCCTGCGCGGCGAGCTCCTCGGTGGTGAGGCCGCTCAGGAACGAGGTGGTCTCCAGGTCGGTGATCTCGGCGCGCTCCGGCCGCTCGCGCGAATTCGTCCTCGGCCTTGATGAGCAGCCACGGCTCAGTGCTTCTCGCCGCGCTTGCGGCTTCATGCGCACCAGGTGCCAGCGGCCCTTGAGCCGCGCTGCCGTCGAGCGCTGAATTCGAGATGGCCCTTGGCGAGGCCGCGGTGCGGGTCGCCCACCGGCTGCCAGCCGCCGCGATCCCACACGATCATGGCGCCGCCGCCATACTCGCCCTTGGGGATGTTGCCCTCGAAGTCGAGATACGCGAGGGGGTGGTCCTCGGTCCTCACCGCAAGCCGCTTCTCGCCGACGCTGAGGCTCGGGCCGCGGGTGACGGCCCAGCTCTTCAGCACGCCGTCGAGCTCGAGGCGCAGGTCGTAGTGCGTGCGCCGCGCCGCGTGCTTCTGCACCACGAAACCATGGCCGGCAGTCTTCGGGCTTGCCTTCGGCTTTGCCGATTTCGGCTCCGGCGTTCTGGCGAAGTCGCGCTTCTCCGCGTAAGCGGCGAGCGAGGATTTGGCCGGCCGCTTCGCGCTTTGCCTTCGACGCCGTGGTTGCCTTGGGCGGTCGCGCGTTTCAAGACGGCTCCCCGGCGGCCGCCATCTGCATCTCGCAGAGCTTCAGCGCGCGCTTGGCGCGGGTGGCCCATTGCGAGGCGCCGTCGAGCGCCGAGATATCGCCGCCACGCTGCCGCCGCCTCGGCGTAGCGCTCGAGCCGCTGCTGGAACAGCGCCAGATTGAACAGCGCGTCCGCATAGGCGGCGTCGGCCTCGAGCGCTCGCTCGAGGCAGCGCACCGCCTCGGCGGTCCGGCCCTGGTCGTCGAGGAGGTCGGCGAGATTGTACCAGGCCGCCGCGAAGGCGGGATCGGCCTTGACGGCGTCGCGATAGGCGGCTTCCGCCTCGACGCTGCGGCCATCGGCGCGCAGCAGGTTGCCGAGATTGAAGGGGGCGGCCGGCATCATCCGCGATCGACCTTCATGCAGCGCCGGTAGAGCCGCTCGGCGACTTGGCGGTCGCCCGCTTCCTCGGCCGCCTGCGCCGCGTCGAAAAGGGCGTCGGCATCGTCGTCCTGCCGGCCGACGGGCAGCACGAACTGGCCCTTCTTGTCGGTGCGGCCGGCGAGCTGCTCCACCAGGATGCTGTCGGAGGATTCCGGGAACAGGCGCAGGCTGGAGAGGCGCGCGTCCGGCAGCCACTTGCGGATCTCGCTGAGGCTCTTGGTGATGACCGAAAGCGCGATGCCGGACGCAAGCAGCGCGGCGATCTGGCGCGCCGCCGCGAGATCGCGGAAGCCGTAGCGGCCGTCCTCGGGCTGCGATGAGGCCGAAGAGGCCGAGCTGCTCGACCACCTCCTCGGGCAGCTTGCTCAGCGCCGCGAGCTGGCCGGCCGTGTAGGTCTTCGGCCTGCTCGTCGGGGGCGCCCTTGCCGATCCATTCGAGGAAGCGCCGCTCGCTGGCGATCGGCACGCCGTAGGTCTTCGCCTGCGCCAGGCTGTTGGACGGCCGGCCGTCATCGAGCAGCGGCCAGCCGAGCTCGCCGACGATGAGGACGCCGGTGTCCTTGGTGACGCCTTCGCGCGGGCGTGCCGCCGTGCTTGCGCACCAGCGCGAAGGCGTCGGCGCGCTTCATCGACGCAAGCCGTCCCGTGAAGGCGACCCTGCCCTTGAGCGATGTCCTGTCGGGTTCGGCCTGCCGCTTCAGCGTCCTGCCTTCTTCTTCGCCGCCGTCCGGCGTGGCGCGCTGGCGGCCGCCGGCTTCTTCTTGGTCTCGGCGCCGATGCTGGCCTTGCAGCGCATCCATCAGGTTGATGACCCGGCGTTGCAGTTCGGCTCAACCTTGCGGACGGCTCGATCGATGACGCCGGCCTGCTTGGCGCGCAACAGCTCGACCAGCGCGGTCTCGTAGTGATCCTCGAACTTCTCCGGATCGAAATGCGCGGCCTTGCTGTCGACGATATGGGCGGCGAGCTGCTTCATCTCGGCCGGCAGCTTGAGGTCCGGGATGTCCTCGAAATAGGCGGCGGCATCGCGCACCTCGTAGGAGTAGCGCAGCGTCGTCGCCAGCAGGCCCTTGTCGAAGGCCTCCAGCATGACCACGTGCTCGCGCCGCGCCAGCACGATGCGGCCGAGCGCCACCATCTTCTTCTCGCGGATGGCGTCGCGGATGACCGCGAAGGCCTCCTGGCCGACCTGGTCGGTGGGCGCGATGTAATAGGGGCTGTCGAGATAGCGGTCGTCGATCTCGGCGCGCGGCACGAAGCTGTCGATGTCGATCGTATGCGTGCTCTCGATCTGGATCTTCTCGAGCTCCTCGTCCTCGACCTGGACGTATTGGCCCTTGGCCGACCTCGTAGCCGCGGCCGACGTCCTCGCGCTCGACCGGCTCGCCGGTCTCGCCATCGACCAGCTGCTGCTTCAGGCGGTTGCCGGTCTTCTTGTTGATGCGGTTGAAGGACACGCGCTCGGAGCTCGACGACGCCGGATAGAGCGCGATCGGGCACGACACCAGCGACAGCTTGAGATAGCCCTTCCAATAGGCACGCGGGGCCATGGACAACTCCTGACGGACAACGCAACTGCGACCCGCCCAATCGCCAATGTGGGTGGCCGGGCCGGCGTTTAACCATAGACAATCTGGGTAAAGAGTCAGTCTATCGCCGCGCGAGGCGCTCGGAAGATTCACGCGGTGAGATCGGGGCAGTCGCCGTGACCGGAACGAAGCGCGAACCCGTTAACACCTCGACCGCGGAGCTGCTGCGCCTCGCGGTCGGCGAGAGCCGTACCGTCTCGGCGCTGCTCGAGGTTCCGGCCGGGGCGCGCGCCTGCTACGTCCTCGCGCACGGGGCGGGGGCGGGCATGACGCATCCCTCGCTTGAAGCCGTCGCATCGGGGCTCGCGGAGCGCGGCCTCGCCACGTTCCGCTTCCAGTTCCCCTACATGGAGCAGAAGACGAAGCGCCCCGACCCGCCGCCCGTCGCCCAGGCGGCGGTGCGGGCAGCCGTGGCCGAGGCGGGGAAGCGGCTGCCGCAGCTGCCGCTCATTGCCGGCGGTCGCTCCTTCGGCGGGCGCATGACCTCGCAGGCGCAGGCCGCAGCGCCGCTGCCGGGCGTCAAGGGGCTCGCCTTCCTCGCCTTCCCGCTGCATCCGGCCGGCAAGCCGTCGGCGGAGCGGGCGAAGCATCTCTTCGACGTGCAGGTGCCGATGCTGTTCCTGCAGGGGACACGCGATGCGCTGGCCGACTTGAAGCACCTCGAGCCGCTTTGCGAAGAGCTCGGCGGGCGGGCAAATCTGCGGCTCTTCGACCACGCCGATCATTCCTTTCACGTGCCGGCGCGCTCCGGCCGCACCGACGCCGAAGTTCGCGCCGAGATGCTCGATGCGCTGGCGGCGTGGACGAACAGCGTCATCGCAGACTAGAAGCAAGGCCATGCAGACCGACACCGTCTTTGCCGGCTCGATACCGCAACTCTACGACCGCTACATGGGGCCGCTCATCTTCGCGCCTTACGCGGCCGACCTCGCGACGCGGCTCGCCGATCTCAAGGGTGCCGATCTGCTCGAGACGGCGGCCGGCACCGGCATCGTCACCCGGGCGCTCGACGCCACGCTGCCCGGCGGCGTGTCGATCATGGCGACCGATCTCAACCAGGCAATGCTCGACCACGCTGCCAGCCAGCTCGCCTCGACACGCGTCACCTGGCGGCAGGCCGACGCTCTCGCCTTGCCGTTCGCGGACCGCAGCTTCGATGCGGTCGTGTGCCAGTTCGGCGCCATGTTCTTCCCCGACAAGGTAAAGGCGTTTTCCGAAGCGCGCCGCGTGCTGAAGCCCGGCGGGCGTTTTCTGTTCAACGTCTGGGATCGCATCGAAGAGAACGAGTTCCCGCACGTCGTCATGGGGGCGCTGGCGGGCGTCTTCCCTGTCGATCCGCCCAAGTTCATGGAGCGCACGCCGCACGGCTATCACGATCGCCAGCGCGTCGAGGCCGACGTGCGCGCCGCCGGCTTTACGCGCGTGAGCATCGAGACGGTCGCCAAGACGAGCGCGGCGCCATCGGCCCGCGAGCCGGCCATCGCCTTCTGCCAAGGCACGCCGATGCGCGCCGAGATCGAGGCGCGCGACGCGGCTGGTCTCGGCCGGGCGACTGATGCGGCCGAAGCGGCGCTTGCCGCGCGCTTCGGCAAGGGCGGCATCTCAGGGCGCATCCAGGCGCACGTCATCACCGCCATGGCGTAGACTGGGAGACGTCCTCTGCACCACAGCGCCAACCTCACCACCGAGCGGCCGACCTTCGTCACGCATCTCGAATGCAGCATGACGGGGGAACGCTACACGGCGGATCAGATCCACAACCTGTCGCGGGCCCAAAAGCCGCTTCTCGTGCGCTACGATCTCGACGGCATAAAGCGCACGCTCGGCAAACAGGATCTCGCTGCCCGGCCGCCGGACCTGTGGCGCTACCGCGAGCTTCTGCCGGTGCGGCGTCTCGCCGACATCGTCAGCCTCGGCGAGGCGATGACGCCGCTCGTGCGGCTCGACAATCTCGCGAAACGCCTCGGCGGCGGCGAGCTTCTGGTCAAGGACGAGGGGCGGCTGCCCACCGGCTCGTTCAAGGCGCGCGGTCTCGTCATCGCGGTGTCGATGGCCAAGGCGCTCGGCATCACCCACATGGCCATGCCCACCAATGGCAATGCCGGGGCAGCGCTCGCCGCCTATGCCAGCCGCGCCGGCATCAGGACGACGGTGTTCTGCCCCGAGGACACGCCGGACGTGAATGTGAGCGAGATCGCCCTGCAAGGCGCCGCCGTGTTCCGCGTCAACGGCCTCATCGACGACTGCGGCAAGATCGTCGCCCAAGGCAAGGACAAGGTCGGCTGGTTCGACATCTCGACCTTGAAGGAGCCCTATCGCATCGAAGGCAAGAAGACGATGGGGCTCGAGCTTGCCGAGCAGCTCGGCTGGGAACTGCCCGACGTGATCCTCTATCCGACCGGCGGCGGCACCGGCCTGATCGGCATGTGGAAGGCCTTCGCGGAGCTCGAAGCGATCGGCTTCATTGGCGCGAAGCGCCCGCGCATGGTGGCCGTCCAGGCGGTGGGCTGCGCGCCCATGGTGCGGGCCTTCGAGGCCGGCGTCGAGCATGCCGAGCGCTGGGAGGATGCGCACACCATCGCGGCCGGCATCCGCGTGCCGCAAGCGGTGGGCGATTTCCTGATCCTGCGCGCCGTGCGCGAGAGCGGCGGCTTTGCCATGGCGGTCGCCGACGCGGCCATTGCGTCGGCCCTCGACGAGGTGGCGCGCGAGGAAGGCTTCCTGCTTTGCCCGGAAGGGGCCGCCACCTACGCGGCCTACAAGGCGGCGCTGGCCGACGGCCGCATCCGCCGCGACGAGCGCGCCATGCTGTTCAATTGCGCGAGCGGCCTCAAATATCCGCTGCCCGCCATCGAGCGGCGTCTCGACCGGCACCAGCCGATCGATTTTGCGGCCTTCACGCCGCCACCGGCTCGCACTTGAAGCCGTCGCCCCAGCGCTTGATGCGGCCGACGGATGGCGAGGGGAAGTGCGCCGTGCAGCAGAGCGTCCGCGTGTCGCAATAGCGCTCCAGGAAGCCCCGCCGCGTTGCCTCCGCTTGCGCCTTGTCGGCGTCGACCTTGGCGCAAAATTGCGGATAGCGCGCCTGCAGCGGGGAATGCATGAGATCGCCGCTGAACACGGCATCGTCGCCGTTGCGGCCCATGCAGACCGCGACGTGGCCGGGCGTATGGCCCGGGGTCGGCAGCAGGCGGACATGGTCGTTGAGCGTGTGCTCGTTGCCGACGAGATCGGCGCGCTTGCCCTCGATGAGGGGCAGCACGCTGTCTGCCAAAACCGGGTTCGGCGTCTTGGCGTGCAGGTCCGCCCAGTGGTCGAATTCCTGTTTGCCGAAGATGTAACGCGCCTTCGGGAAGGTCGGCACCCAGCGGCCGTTCTCCAGCCGCGTGTTCCAGCCGACGTGGTCGACGTGCAGATGCGTGCACATGACGTAGTCGATGTCGTTGACCGAAATGCCCGCCGCCTTGAGGCCGCGCATATAGGTGTCGTCGCTCTTCATGTTCCAGAACGGGCGATCGCGCGGCTTGTCGTTGCCGACGCAGCTGTCGACCAGGATGGTGTGCTGCGGCGTCTTGATGACGTAGGACTGGATGCAGAGGATCAGATAGTCCTCGTCGTCGAGCGCCGTTGGCCGCATCCAATGGCGGTTCTCGGCGATCAGTTCCGGGGTCGACCGGCTGATGAAGTCGAGGGCCGGAACGAACTTTCCCTCGCTCTCGATGATGCGATGGATGGTCAGGTCGCCGACGGTGAAGCGAAGGGCCATGGCGCTCCTCGTGCCTTGCTTTGCGAGAGGCCGCGCCGAGTAGTGGCCGCCTCATGTTGGCGGCCAGCCTCCGGCGCGGCGAGACGATGACGATGGGCCGGCTCAGCGGCCCTTCCAGTTGGCGACGCGGCGCTCGTTGGTGGCCCTGACGCCTTCCTTGAAATCCTCGGTAGCGCGCAGCCGGGTCTGCTCGACGAGCTCGTGGTCGGTGGCGGCCTTGACGCGGTCGGCGAGCTTGCCGCGCATCGTCTGACGCGTCGAAAGAACGGCGAGCGGCGCGCTCTCGGCGATCTCGGCCGCAAGCTTGATGGCCTCGGCGCGCACCTGATCCTGCGGCACGCAGACATTGGCGAGGCCGATGCGCGTTGCTTCCTCGCCGCCGATGCGGCGGCCCGTATAGAACAGCAGCTCAGCCTGGTTCTTGCCGACAAGCTCGGTCAAGAGCGCCGTCAAGCCGAAGCCCGGATGAAAACCGAGCCGCGTGAAGTTGGCCGAGAAGCGCGCCTCGGGGCAGGTGACGCGGAAGTCGGCCGCGCAGGCGACGCCGAGCCCGCCGCCGATGGCGGCGCCATGGACGGCGGCGACGATCGGCTTCTTGGTGCGCAGCAGGCGCACGGCCTCGACATAAAGGTGATTGACCGGCTTACCGCCGACATTGGTCGGCTCCTCGCGTCGGTTGGGATCGTTGAAGTTGGCGCCGGCGCAGAACGACTTGCCCTCGGCGCACAGGACCACGGCGCGTACGCCATCGTCCTTGTCGAACTCCTCCATGGCGGTGGCAATCTGCTGGATCAGCGACATGTCGAAGAAGTTGTGCGGCGGCCGGCGCATCTCGATGATGCCGACGAAGTTCGGCTGCTTGTCGACGCCGATGTCCTTGTAGGTCGTCATTGAGATCCCCTGCGCTGGTGCCGTGCCGTGGACAAGGACTATCGCAATCCCAGCCCGTGCGCGATGATGCCGCGGATGCCTTTATCGTAGCGCCGCGACAAGCTTGCGCACAACCCCTCATGCCGAGGTTCGCATCATGGTCCCGGTGCCGTGTCGAATCCGTAGGGAATGCGATGGCCAAGTTGCCTGACCAAGAGCGCGACGCCGCCTGGCACGAGCTCCAGTATAATCCGCGCGTCACCGTGCCAAATGTCGGCGACCTGCTGGCCGAGCTGCCGCGCCGCGCCGCGCTGACCCGCGCCACGCGTCCGTTCCTCGCCGACATCAAGACCGGCCCGCATCGGCGCGAGGTGCTCGATCTCTACCGGGTCAAGGACGCCAAGGGCACCTTGGTGTTCATGCATGGCGGCTATTGGCGCGCCTTCTCGAAGCTCGAGACGTCCTGGGTGGCGGAAGGCTTTCTCGACCAGGGCTATTCGGTGGCGCTGCTCAACTATCCGCTCTGTCCCGAGGTGACGCTTGCGGCGCTGATCGACAGCGTCAAACGCTCCTTCGCGGTGCTGCACAAGGAGGTGCTCACCGACGACGAGCGCGCGGCGATCGTGGTGTGTGGGCATTCGGCCGGCGCTTATCTCGCGGCGGCGTTCGTGGCCACCGACTGGGCCACCCATGGCCTGCCGGCGAAGCCGTTCCACGGCGCCGTGCCGATCTCCGGTGTTTTCGAGCTTGCGCCGCTCCTGCAGACCAGCATGAACGAGGCGATCCGCCTCGACGCGGCGAGTGCTTCGGCATTGACGCTGACCACGGCGCCCCCCCGCTTGCAGGTGCCGGTGGTTTTCGCCGTCGGCGGCGAGGAGAGCGAAGAATTCCATCGCCAGAGCGCCGCCATGGCGGCCGCCTGGGCGGCGCTCGGCCCCACTGTCGTCGACATTCCCGGCGCCAACCATTTCAGCGTGCTCGACGGCCTGGCGCGGCCGGGCGACCGGCTGAACGCCATTGCGGTCGACCTGCTGAAAGCGGCGCGACACCCATCCCCGAACCGTGAGGCCGGAGCATGAAACTGATGTACGCCCCGCAATCGCCGTTCGCGCGCAAGGTCCGGGCGGCGGCCATCGAGCTCGGTCTCGGTGAGCGCATCGAGCTTCAATACGCCGAAGTGATGCCCGGCAAGGAGAACGCCGCCTTCGCGCAATCGGTCAATCCGCTGCGCAAGATTCCCGCCCTCGTTCTCGATGACGGCAAAACCGCCATCGTCGATTCCACCGTCATCTGTGAATACCTCGATGCCCTGGCGGGCGGCGGTCGCCTCATCCCGTCTGCCGGTCCCGAACGCTGGCGGGTCCTTTCGCAACACGCCATCGCGCAGGGGATGTGCGAGGCCGCCGTCCTCGTTCGCTACGAGACATGGCTGCGGCCGGAGCCGGCGCGGTGGCCGGTCTGGATCGACGACCAGTGGGACAAGGTTTGGTCGGGCCTTCAGTTCTTCGAGCAGCGCGCCGAGCGAGCAGTGCCGAGGGGCAGCGCGGCCCTCGACCTGTCGCAACTGGCGCTCGCTTGCGCGCTTGGCTACCTCGACTTCCGCTTCCCCGAGACGAAATGGGCGAGCCGCTTCCCCGGAGTCGCCGCCTGGTACGAAGAGGCGTCGTCACGCCCTTCGCTCGCCGAAACACGGCCCCACGCGCCGACGTAGTGAGCGCTCTCGCAGGCAGGGACCATGTCCTAGCGCGCCTCGAAGATGC
Organism: uncultured Alphaproteobacteria bacterium; assembly: GCA_963812775.1. GTDB lineage: Bacteria > Pseudomonadota > Alphaproteobacteria > Rhizobiales > Beijerinckiaceae > CAWEWH01. The sequence goes on along the minus strand of CAWEWH010000003.1, from coordinate 217,726 downwards.
GGAAGACCCCCGATGCGGTGAGCAACAATGTGTCGCCGGTCATGACCTCGGCGTCCGCAAAGGCCAGCGTCCGGGTCGTCTGGCGCAGGCGGGCGCGGCCGGTGATCCAGCCGCCAATCGGCGCCCCGGCAATGAACTGGCTGTTGAGCGAGACTGTCGCGCACATCCTCTGCGTCCGCATGACGACCGCATGGCCGAGGAAGGTGTCCACGAAGGCGACGATGGCGCCGCCATGCAGCACGCCGTTCGGATTGCCGTGCCGGGCGTCGCTCTGAAATCCATAGGTGAATTCGCCCGCCGCGTCCTTCGCCCAGCAGTAGGGTCCGCTGTGCTGCATGTAGCCGCCCATGTCCGGAAAGGGTGTAAAGTCCGGCGGCGGCGCTGGTGATGTCATGCGGCCTCTGTGCGGTTGCCCGTGGCGTTGGCGATCACGTCTTGGCGCCGCCCGGCGTGCCGCCTTCGCCGAGATCCCAATAGAGCCCGGCCATCAGCCGCAAGCCCTCGCGGGCCAGCGGCAGCGGCAGGTGCTCGTCGGGCGCGTGCTGCGAGCAGCCGAGATAGGAATGCGGGACCCACACGGTCGGCAGGCCGAGCACCTCGGTGAACACGTCGTTGGGGAGCGAGCCGCCGGCATTGGGCAGGATGGCGACCGCCTGGTTGGTGCTGCGCTTCAGCGAGGCGGCCGCCCATTGCGCCCAGGGATGGTCGGGGTCGGTGCGGGTGGCCGCGAAGGTCTCGTCGCGGCCCTTGGCGATCTCGACAAAGGGAAAGCCGTGGCGGTCGAGGTGGCGGCGCAGCGCCGGCAGGATGCCGTCCTGGTCGATGCCGACCACGAAGCGCAACTGCCCGCGCGCCCAGGCGCGCGGCGGCACGGCGTTGACGGGCGTCTCCGGCGTGCCGGCCGTCATGGCCAGGATCTCGAACGTGCACCAGGCATAGACCTGCTCGGCGCGCGTCAGTCCGGGCTCGCCCCAGCCCGGATCGATGATCGGCATGCCGGGCCCCTGCTCGATGTCGCAGCCCTCGAGCGCGCGCCTGACCGAATCCGGAATCGTCTCCGGCACCCATTCGGGAATGCGGATCTGCCCGGTCGGGCCGGTGATGGTGGCGAGCGCATGGGCAAGCTGGATGGCCGGGTTGGACAGGAGACCGCCCCAATTGCCGGAATGATGGCCGCCCGCGCGGGCGTCGATCCACAGATCGATCGGATAGCCGCCGCGGCTGCCGAGATAGACGGTGGGACGATCGCTGGCGAGGCGCGGCCCGTCGGAGGCGATGAGCGTGTCGGCCGCAAACAGCGCCGCGTTGTCGCTGCAGACCTCGCGCAGGCCGGGCGAGCCCATCTCCTCGCCCATCTCGATGAGCCATTTGGCGTTGAAGCCGAGGCGGCCGCGCGTCTTCAGCACCGCGTCGAGGGCCGCAAGGTTGATCGTGTGCTGGCCCTTGTTGTCGACGACGCCGCGGCCGTAGTAGCGGCCCTCGAGCTCGGTGAGCCGCCATGGCGCCAGGCCGTCGCGCCAGCCGGCCTCGAGGCCACGGATCACGTCGCCGTGGCCGTAGCCCAGCACGGTGGGAAGCCCCGGGCCTTCATGGCGTTGCCCGAACAGGAAGGGACCGCGCGCCTTGTCGTGGCGCAAGACGCGGCATTCAAAGCCGAGCGCCTCCAGCGCCGGGCGCATCTCGTCGGCGACGTAGCGCTCGAGGTCGGCGGCCCGCGCCGGGTTCTGGCTCTCGGTCGGGATGGCGACACGGCGCGCGAGATCGGCCTTGAAGGTGCCGGCGTCGAAATAGGCCTCGGCGCGGGCCATCGCCGCCTCGCGGCTCACTGGCCGGCCTCATGCAACGTCGGCATCCCAAATTCCTCGCGCTCGCGTGGGACAGGATAGGGCGCTGCTCGATCGGCTGGCAAATGGCGGCGTGACGAGGCTCAGTCGATCCTTTGCGGAAAGCCGCTCGTCCTGACGCCCGAGGTGCAACAGCCGTTGCGTGTCGGGGCTGGGGCTGCCGTCTTGAACCAGCAGCGGCCCGTCGGCCCCTGGATGCCGGGCCTGACATAGGTCCAGGCGCGGCAGGTATTGCCTTCAGCCTGGCAGGCGAAACTGCAATCGGCAGGCCCCCGCGAGGGGGCATTGCGATAGTCGAGACCGGGTCGGTCGATCCCCCGCTCGAAGCTGTAGAACCGCGATTGCGCCGCGGCAGGGCTCGCGAGCGCGTAGGCGACAAGAGCTCCCACCGAAGCCGACAGAAACATCACCCGCATGACAACCTCCCAGAACAATGGCAGCTTGCGACATCCGTCCATCATCAACCGGCGCATGTTATATCCGCCCGCAAACCGCGAGTGTGACACCAGACATATACGGTCGAGCCCGAGCGCGCCTGGGCCCGTGCCTTTTGGTGAACCTCTTGGCAAACGTGGCGAGATGACTAGGTGAGCGGGGTGCCGCTATGCGGCGCGAAGGACCCGAGGACAATCCCCGCGGACAATCTCCAAGGACAACGCCAATGATCGATCTCTATTACTGGCCGACGCCGAACGGCAAGAAGGTCACCATCCTGCTCGAGGAATGCGGCCTTCCCTACAACATCGTTCCGCTCAATATCGGGCGCGGCGACCAGTTCAAGGACGACTTCCTCAAGATCAACCCCAATCACCGCATGCCCGCCATGGTCGACCACGAGCCCAAGGGCGGCGGCGCGCCGATCAGCATCTTCGAGTTCGGCGCCATCATGATGTACATCGCCGAGAAAGCCGGGCGCTTCTGGCCGCAGGATCAGCGCGGCAAGTACGAGGTCACCCAGTGGGTCATGTGGCAGATGGCCAACCAGGGGCCGAAGCTCGGCGAATGCGGCCATTTCCGCCGCCTCGGCGACCGGGCGGGCGATCAGTCCTACGCGGTGCGCCGCTTCACCGACGAGGCCAACCGCCTCTATGGCGTGCTCAACAACCGCCTCGTCGACCGCAAATATCTCGCGGGCGACGAATACACGATCGCCGACATGATCTCCTATCCGTGGACGGTCAATTGGCAGGGCCAGGGGCAGGACATCGAGGAGTTCAAGTACTTCAAGCGCTGGTTCGAGGAGATCAGCAGCCGGCCCGCCGTGCAGCGCGGCCTCGCCGTCGGCAAGGATCTGTCGGTCGATCAGACCAAGCTGCCGCCCGAGGAGCAGGAGCGCATCCGCAAGATCCTCTACAACCAGCGCGCCATCCCGGTGAAGGCGGCCTAGCGCTGGCGATACCAAGCCTCGCTGAAATTCGCCCGGGCGAGGGGGACGGCGACGCGATCGCCCCGAATTGACACGCGCCGCGGCCCGCTTTTGCGCATGGCCGCGTCGCCCGCACGAGTTTGGGCCGCGCGCGCTTTCGCCATGTGAACGCCGCCAACGCCCGCGTGTTGACCGGCAATCGGAAAGCTGTACGCTTCGCGGCACAAGAGCCGCATGGGAAGATCGGACCAAGCGGCCCGTCCAGGGGGAGTGACGGCGCTCGCTGCACGGCGCGTTGCTCCGTTGCCGATCCGAGACCCGCGCATGGGGCGCCAGATCATCCATCGGCTGATTATTTCCTTCCCGGCGGTTCTCGGGGTGCTGTTCCTTTGCTTCTGCCTGCTGCAGGTGGTGCCGGCCGATCCGGCCGCGGTCATTGCCGGCCCCGACGCCAAGGCCGAGACCATCGCGGCCATCAGGCTGCAGCTTGGGCTCGATCGCCCGATCATCGTGCAGTTCGGCGAGTACATCATGCGCATCCTGCAGGGTGACCTCGGCCGTTCCATCATCTCCAACAAGCGGGTCATCGAGGAGCTGGCCAACACCATCGGCCCGACCATCGAGCTGATGGTCGGCGGCATGCTCATCGCCATTCCGTGCGGCATGGCGCTCGGCACGCTGGCGGCCGTGAAGCGCGGCACCCTCACCGACCGCGCCATCATGGCGTTCGCGGTGGCCGGCGTTTCCATGCCGGTGTTCTTCATCGGCCTGATCTTCATCCAGTTCGTCGGCTTCAAGTGGGCGCTCCTGCCCTTCATCGGCCGCGCCGGGCCGGTGTGGGACGGCGGGCTGCCGAACCTCATCCTGCCGGCCGCCACGTTGGGCAGCGTGCTCATTGGTCCCATCGCGCGGCTGACGCGCACCGCCGTCCTCGAGGTGCTCGGCGCCGACTTCGTGCGCACGGCGCGCGCCAAGGGTCTGCGCGAGCGCGTCGTCATCATCCATCACGCGCTGCGCAACGCGCTGATCCCGGTGGTGACGCTGATCGGCCTGCAGGCGGCGTTCCTGCTCGGCGGCGCGGTGGTGACCGAGACCATGTTCTCGTGGCCGGGCGTCGGGCGCCTGGCGGTCGGCGCGATCATCTCGAGCGACTTTCCCACCGCCCAGGGCGCCATCATGATCCTGGCGTTTGCCTTCCTGATCATCAATCTCATCGTCGACGTGCTCTACGTCTATCTCGACCCGAGGGTGCAACGCTCATGAGCATGCAGGCGAATGTCGAGACGGCCCTTCTGTCGCCCGGCCTTGCGACGCCCGACACCCAGGCGATCCTGCCGGGCCGCGCCGGCGTGTGGCGACGCCTCATGCACGACAGGGTGGCGGCGGTGGCCACAGTGTTCCTTGCGCTCGTGGGGATCGCGGCAATCTTCGCGCCCTTCATCGCGCCCTACGATCCCTACAACACCAACCTCACCAAGGTGATGCAGCCGCCGAGCGCGACGCACTGGTTCGGCACCGACACGGCCGGCCGCGACATCCTGAGCCGCGTCATCTTCGGCGCCCGCAACACGCTGATGATCGGTCTCGTCGGCGTCATCGTCGGCGGCATTCTGGGCGGCAGCGCTCGGCATCGTCGCGGCCTTCTACCGGCGCATCGACGGCTGGATCATGCGGCTCGTCGACATCATGCTGGCCTTCCCGGCGATCCTGCTCGGTCTCGCGGTGGCGGCGATCTTCGGCGCCGGCATCGCCGCGGTGGTGGTCGCCCTCGTGGTCGCCACCATCCCTGACGTGGCGCGGGTGGCACGCGGCGCGGCGGTCGGCGTCATGGGCCAGGAATTCATCGAGGCGGGGCGGGCGGTGGGCGTGTCCGACTTCACGCTGATCTGGCGCTACCTGACGCTCAACTGCATCTCCACCATCTTCGTGTTCCTGACGCTGCGCTTCGGCCAGATCATCCTTATCGGCTCGGCGCTCGGCTTCCTGGGGCTCGGCGCCCAGCCGCCGACGGCGGAACTCGGCATGATGGCCGCGCAGGGACGTGATTTCCTGTTCCTGGCCGGTCACATCGCCATCATTCCAAGCCTTGCCATTTTCCTTATCGTGCTTGCCGCCAATCTTCTCGGCGATGCGTTGCGCGACGTTCTGGACCCGAGACTGCAGCAATGACACTGCCGCCGTGGCCCGCTGCAAGGAGACCCCTCGATGATGAAGACTGTTTTTTGCAAGCCTCGCCGTCATCGGCCTGGCTGCGCCGGCACAGGCGCAGACGCTCACGATCATCAACGCGGTGGAGTCCGCGCATCACGACCCGGCCCGCACCAGCGCCGGGTCGCAGCCGATGTACATGCTCGGCGATACCCTGGTCGCCATCGACTACGACCTGAAGACGATCAAGCCGCTGCTGGCGAAATCATGGACCGTCAGCCCCGACGGCAAGCTCTACACCTTCAAGCTGCGCGACGACGTGACCTTCTGCAGTGGCAAGAAGTTCACCGCCGAAGACGTGGTCTACACAGTCAAGCGCGTGCTCGACAAGGACATCAAGTCGCCGTTCGCGTGGCGGATGGGAAAAGTGAAGGACATTCGCGCGCCCGATCCCTACACCGTCGAGTACGAACTGGAGGTGCCGTTCAACGAGCTCCTGCAAAATCTCGCCATCTTCCAGGCGACCATCCTCAACAAGGAGAACGTCGAGAGCCTCGGCAAGGATTTCGGCGTCAAGGGGTTCGACGGCACCGGGCCGTACTGCTGGCAAAGCTGGGAGCCGCGCAACCAGACGGTGCTGACCCGCCACGCGGCCTACAAGTGGGGCCCGGCCTTCTATGAGAACAAGGGCCCGGCCAAGTACCAGCGCGTCGTCATGAAGGTCGTGCCCGAGGAGGCGGCACGTCTCGCCGCGATGGCGAGCGGCCAGATGGACATCTGCACGTTCATGCCGGATCAGTATCTGCCGCAGGTCGCCAAGATGCCGAACCTGCAGCTGCTGCGGCCGACCGCCGAGCTCAGGCTCTTCTATCTCGGCTTGAAGACAACGCGGGAAAATCTCACCGACGTGAGGGTGCGCACGGCGCTCAACCTCGCCGTCGACCGCAAGCCCATCGTCGATGGCGTCTATTTCGGCAACGGCGAGCCGGCCGCCACCTACATCCATCCCAAGACGCCGGACTTCGATCCGAACGTGTCGCAGCATCTCGGCAAGTACGATCCGGTCGCAAGCCGGCAAGCTGCTCGACGAGGCGGGCTGGAAGATGGGTCCCGACAGCTTCCGCTACAAGGACGGCAAGAAGCTCACCCTGCAGCTCTATGGCTTTGCCGGCGGCCGCTCGCCGAAGGTCGGCGAGGCGGTGCAGGGCTACTGGCGCAAGATCGGCGTCGACCTGCAGCTGCAGATGTGGGACGGCACCATCGTGTTCTCGAAGCTCGCCCAGCAGGACTACGACATCTGGTCGATCGCCTATCCGTATGCCAGCGCCGGCGACGCCATGCAGCTCTACTTCCATTCCAACAACGTGCCGACGCCGAACCGCATGAACTGGAAGGATCCGGAGACCGACCGGCTGACTCGAGGAAGGCTCGGCGGCGCTGAACGACGAGAAGCGCTTCGAGGCCTTCGCCAAGGTGCAGAAGATCGTGACCGACAATGCGCTCTGGGTGCCGCTGGTGCATGAAGGCGTCGTGCTGGTCGCCAACACGAGGGTCAAGAACCTGAAGGCGCACAACATCTATCCCAACTACATGCTGTACAAGCTGCTCGACGCCGGTCCTTAGACGCCGAGAGCATCGAACAGGGGAGGCGGGAATGAAGGCGATCACAGGCGTTTTGTCGGCGGCTGTCTTTGCGGCCGCGACGACGGTGGCCGGCGCGCAGACGCTCAACATGATGAAGTCCCTTGACGCGCCGCACTACGATGCCCAGCGCACCACGTGGTCGCCGACCTCCGACATCGTCAACATGATGCAGGACACGCTGGTGGCGCTCGATTGGGACGGCCGCACGGCGATCCCGTACCTGGCCAAGTCCTGGAAGATGAGCCCGGACGGCAAGACCTACACGTTCAAGCTGCGCGACGACGTGACGTTCTGCAGCGGCAAGAAGCTCACTGCCGAGGACGTGGTGTATTCGTTCAAGCGCCTGAAGGATCCCGCCATCGGCGCTCCCTATGCGTGGCGCGCCGGCAAGATCAAGGAGTTGCGCGCTCCCGATCCCTACACGGTCGAGTACGAGCTGGAGGAGGCCTATTCGGAGCTCCTCCTGCAGCTCACCATGTTCACCAATGTCATCCACAACAAGGAGACTGTCGAGAGCCTCGGCAAGGACTACGGCATCAAGGGCGTCGACGGCACGGGCCCGTGGTGCTTCGTGTCATGGCAGCCGCGCACCGAGATCGTGCTCAAGCGGCACGACGCCTACCGCTGGGGACCGGCCATGTACAAGAACCGCGGCCCGGTCAAGTTCGAGAGGCTGGTCATCAAGATCGTGCCGGAGGAATCGAGCCGCGTCGCCGCCATGATGAGCGGCAATTTCGATTTTACCAACCAGTATCCGATCCAGTTCGTCAACCAGGCCCGCGCCGCGCCAATGCTGACGGTGATGCAGGCCAAGCCGAATTTCCAGCTCTACTATTACGGCTACAAGATCAGCCGCGACATGGTCTCGGACAAGCGCGTCCGCCAGGCGATGAACATCGCCATCAACCGGTCCGAGATCGCGGGGCCTTCTTTGATGGCAACGCCGAGCCCGCCTACACGTACATCGATCCCGACGCCCTCGATTTCGCGCCAACCACGAAGAGTGTCATCAAGGAAGACATCGAGCTGGCCAAGAAGCTCCTCGACGAGGCCGGCTGGAAGGTGGGGGCCGACGGCATCCGCGAAAAGGACGGCGTCAAGCTCGCCCCGAAAGTCTATTTCGTGGGACTGCCGATCTTCTCGCGTGTGACGGAAGCCCTGCAGGGCCAGATGCGCAAGATCGGTGTCGACTGGCGCCTCTTCCCGTTCGACTCGACCATCGCGCCGGCCAAGATGGCGGAGCAGGACTACGAGATCTGGACTGTCGTCGTCCCCTACATGTCGGCCGGCGATCTCCTGAACCTGTACTTCGACAGCAAGAACGTGCCGACGCCCAACCGCATGAACTGGAAGGACAAGCAGACAGACGAATGGCTGGCGCTCGGCCGCGGGGCCGTCTCAGAGCCCGAGCGGGAAAAATACTATCACATGGTGCAGGAGCGCGTGACCGGCGAGCATCTGTGGATGCCGCTCGTCAACACGAACATGTATCTCGTCACCAGCAAGAAGCTCAAGGGCGCGCGGCCGCATATGCTCTACCAGAACACGTTCTATAAGGGACTCGACTTGTCGTTCTGAACGCCCGCCGCTCGACGCGACAGGCACCTGCGGGGCGACGGCACAACGGGAGGGTTGAATGAGAGGAATGACCGCAAGCGCACTGGCGGCGGCGGGGCTCGCGGCCACGATCGCCACCGCCGATGCGCAAACGCTCAACATGATGAAGTCGATCGACGCGCCGCATTATGACGGCCACCGCACGACGTGGTCACCCACCTCCGACATCGTCAACATGATCCAGGACACGCTGGTGGCGCTCGATTGGGACGGCCGCACGCCGGTGCCTTATCTCGCCAAGTCGTGGAGCGTCAGCCCGGACGGTAAGCTCTATACTTTCAAGCTGCGCGACGACGTGACCTTCTGCAGCGGCAAGAAGTTCACCGCCGAGGACGTGATCTACAGCACCAAGCGCCTCAGGGATCAGGCCATCAAGGGGCCGTATGCCTGGCGGGCGGGGCCGGTCAAGGACCTGCGGGCGCCCGATCCCTACACCCTCGAATACGAGCTCGAGGAGCCCTACTCGGAGCTCCTGCTGCAGCTCACCATGTACACCAACGCCATCCACAACAAGGACAGCGTCGAGAGCCTCGGCAAGGATTACGGCATCAAGGGCATCGACGGCACGGGTCCCTGGTGCTTCGCGTCATGGCAGCCGCGCACCGAGATCGCGCTGAAGCGGCACGATGCCTATCGCTGGGGTCCTTCGATCTACAAGAACAAGGGGCCGGTGAAATTCGAGAAGCTGGTCATCAAGATCGTGCCTGAGGATTCCACGCGCCTTGCCGGCATGATGGGCGGCGTCTTCGACTTCACCAATCAGTTCCCGGCCCAGTTCATCTCGCAGGCCAAGAGCGCCCCGATGCTCACGGTCACGGAAGCGAAGCCGAACTTCCAGCTCCTGTATTTCGGCTACAAGATCTCGCGCGACATGGTGTCGGACAAGCGGGTCCGTAAGGCCATGAGCATCGGCATCAACCGTGCCGAGATCGCCCAGGGGACGCTGCTCGGCAACGCCGAGCCGGCCTACACGTTCGTCGATCCGGAGGCCCTCGACTTCGCGCCGCCGACCAAGCTGATGATCAAGGAGGACGTGGAACTCGCCAAGAAGCTGCTCGACGAGGCGGGGTGGAAGGTGGGCGCCGACGGCATCCGCGAGAAGGACGGCGTCAAGCTCGCCCCCAAGGTCTATGTCACCGCCAACGCCAATTCCGTGAAGGTGGGCGAAGCGATCCAGGGTTTCATGCGCAAGATCGGCGTCGATTGGCGCCTGCAGGCGTGGGATTCGACCATCGCGCCGATCAAGATGGCGGAGCAGGACTACGAGATCTGGTCGGTGACCGTGCCGTATCTGTCGGCCGGCGACCTGATGAACCTCTATTTCGACAGCAGGAACATCCCGACGCCCAACCGCATGAACTGGAAAGATGAGCAGACCGACAAGTGGCTGGCAGCCGGCCGCGCCGCGCTCACCGATGCGGATCGCGAGAAATACTACGCCCTGGTGCAGGAGCGCGTCACTTCCGAGCATCTGTGGATACCGGTGCTGAACATGAACATGCACCTGGTCACCAGCAAGAAGCTGAAGGGCGCCAAGGCGCACATGCTCTACCAGAACACCTTCTACAAGGGCCTCGACTGGTCGCACTAGGTAAATGGCGTGGCGTCAAGACCGGCCGTTGCCGGTGCGCCCGGGTGGGGGAGTTGATGGCTGACGGAGCACTGCTCGAGGTCCGCGATCTGAAGACCTATTTCGATACCGATCGCGGCCTGTTCCGGGCGGTGGATGGCATCAGCTTCAAGGTCGAGACGGGCCGCACCGTCGGCCTGGTTGGCGAATCCGGCTGCGGCAAGAGCGTCACCGCGCTCTCGGTGATGGGGCTCATCGCGCCGCCGGGACGCGTCGAAGGCAAGGCCATCACGTTCGAGGGCCGCGATCTGCTCCAGCTCAGCGCCGACGAGCGCCGCCGGCTGCGCGGCCACAAGCTGTCGATGATCTTCCAGGAGCCGATGACCTCGCTCAACCCGGTGCACACGGTCGGCCAACAGATCGTCGAGGGCCTGCGCGCTCACACCGACATGCCGCCCGATGCCGCCAAGGCGCGAGCCGTGGAAATGCTGGAGCTGGTGCGCATCCCTTCCGCCAAGGCGCGCTTCGACGATTTCCCGCACCAGCTTTCGGGCGGCATGCGCCAGCGCGTCATGATCGCCATGGCGCTGGCGTGCGACCCCAAGCTGATCATCGCCGACGAGCCGACGACGGCGCTCGACGTGACCATCCAGGCGCAGATCCTCGATCTCTTGCGCGACCTGCAGCGGCGCCTCGGCATGGCGGTCCTGATCATCACTCACGATCTCGGCGTCATCGCCGAGATCGCCGACGAGGTGATCGTCATGTATGCCGGCAAGATCGTCGAGAGCGCGCCCGTCAAGGAACTGTTCGCTGATCCGCAGCACCCCTACACGATTGGCCTGCTCGGCTCGATCGCGCGGCTCGACGTCGAGCGGCCGCGGCTCGCCACCATCGAGGGCATCGTGCCGAGCGCCCACAACCAGCCGAAGGGCTGCCGCTTCGCGCCGCGCTGTCCGTTCGCCAATGCGCGCTGCCATGCCGAGCCGCCGCCGCTCGTCGACATCGGCCCGCTCCACCAGGTCGCCTGCTGGCGGGCGCCGGTCGAGAATATCGGGCTCGCCGCATGAGCGCCGATACGGTCCTAAAGGTCGAGCGGCTGACCAAGCACTTTCCGGTGCGGCGCGGCCTCATCCTCGCCAAGACCATCGGCAATGTGCGGGCCGTCGACGACGTGTCGTTCGAGATCAAGCGCGGCGAGACGCTGGCGCTGGTCGGCGAATCCGGCTGCGGCAAGTCGACGACCGGCCGCCTCATCCTGCGGCTGATGCAGCCGACCGACGGGGCGGTGCTGTTCAAGGGCGAGGACATCGCCAGCCTCAGCCACGGCGAGGTGCGGCGCATGCGCCGGCACATGCAGATCATCTTCCAGGACCCGTATGCCTCGCTCAATCCGCGCATGACGGTTGGCGAGATCCTGGCCGAGCCGCTCGACGTGCACGGCCTCGCCGACGGCGACACCCGCGACGGGCGCGTGCGCGAGCTGCTTGAGGTCGTCGGCCTCCTGCCGGAGCATGCCAGCCGCTATCCGCACCAGTTCTCCGGCGGTCAGCGCCAGCGCATCGGTATTGCCCGGGCGCTCGCCGTCAATCCCGACCTCATCGTCTGCGACGAGCCGGTGTCGGCGCTCGACGTGTCGATCCAAGCGCAGGTCATCAACCTGTTGCAGAACCTGCAGCAGCGCTTCGGCCTGTCGTATCTGTTCATCGCCCACGACCTGTCGGTGGTGAAGCACATCAGCGACCGCGTCGCCGTCATGTATCTCGGCAAGCTCGTCGAGATCGCCGACAAGCGCACGCTGTTTGCGCAGCCGCTGCACCCCTACACGCAGGCGCTCTTGTCGGCGATCCCGCGTCCCGACCCGAGCCTCGAGCGCAACCGCCTGGTGCTGGCCGGCGACGTGCCGAGCCCGTTCAACCCGCCGTCCGGCTGCCGCTTCCACACGCGCTGCCCCTACGCGCAGGCGCGCTGCCGGGAGGAGGAGCCGCTTCTGCGCGAAGCCGCCAGCGGCCACCGCGTCGCTTGCCACTTCTTCGAGACGATTCCGGTGAAGGGCACCGTCAAGGTCGTCAACGGTGCCGCGCTGAGCAAATTCGCCGAGCGGCTCGCCGCCTTCGAGGCGGCGAAGGCGAAGAAACATTAGATTTGAGCATGATCTCATCCGAAAACCGCCGACGCGGCAACCACTGCGGTTCGGCGTAAGGGCGGCGAGTGGCAATGGGTATTTTTGACTTTTTTTCATCCTTTTTGCCGCTCTCTGCGTTGAGGGATTGGCAGCGTAGAGTTAGGCCGATGATAGAACCGACGTGCTCCTTTTGTGGGAGGAAGCAGCGCGAGGTCGCGAGGCTGATTGCCGGCGGTGACGTTGCAATCTGCGCCGAGTGCGTGCTGCTGTGCCTGGACATCGTGGCCCGCGACCCAAGCGGGTCTGGTAGCCACGAGTGGCAGCCTCAAGCGCCAGATCGCACGCCTGGAACTTGAATCGGCGCAACGGCCTCAAAATCGGTTTTCAACGGTGGTGCCCTTTAGTCGAAACTAGCCCCCGGCGGGCCGCGCCGGACGGTCCTTTCGGACCGCATGTTTCTCCGACGGAACTGTGGCTGGTGTGTCCACCCGTAGCGGCCGACGCCGACCCGTCCGATCGAGACATTTTGGCCTCGCGAATCGGCGGCTGCTCTTCGGGCGGCGCTGGCGGCGGCTCTTCTCGGGGTGGCGGCGGCTCTTCTGACGGAATTGGCGGGGGCTGTTCGGAGGGCGGCGGCTGCTTTTCAGGCGGCAGTGACGGCGGCGGCTCTTCGAGCGGCGGCCGTTGCAGCCTCTGTTCGTTCTGAGTCATCGGATCCTCCCGTTTGAACCTCGAATCAATACGAAACCCGCCAGTGGCCCCGCTCGCCCCTCGTCCAAGCGACCGGGTTAATCGGCAACCCGGCTGCTCGCCGCCGAGCGACAGGACGTGCGGCGACGCTCATCAGACCTGCGGCGCGCCCCACTGAGTTTTTCCGACCCCGCCAATAGATGCCTTCACCCATGGTTGTTTGTGTAGGATATTTGGGCGAAAGAGCTCGCTTCGATAGCGTATTCCCACAACGAGGGCATTCAATGACCGACAAGGAAGAGCTGGTTTTTCCGGCTCAGTACGTGGGCTGCGAATTTCGTCAAGGTAACGATCTCGCCCACCTTGATTTCGCAACGGTCGACGATGGCCAACTTCGCGTGAGTATACCGGCGCGCGATCTCCGCCGGCTCAACGTCGAACTTTCTCGCAAGCTACTTACAAAAAAGTCGAGAGAGGCTCGCGCCTCCAAAAATTCGGATCGTCGATAGCATGTCTGTCTATTGCATCGATGCCTTGGAGCGGGGCAACGACTTCCCAGATGCCACGGACCATGGCCGGCGACATGGCCGTGCACACGGAGGACGTTGTCCATGATCAAGTCGGTGACCTTCTTCAAGCGGAAGCCGGGGATGACGGTCGATGCTTTCCAGGCGTACTGGCGGACGCGGCATCTCGACGTCGTTATCAAGTTGCCCGGCATCCGCCGCTATGTGCAGTCGCATACGCTGCCATCGATCTACGCGAGGCGCGAGCCTGTTTATGATGGCATTGCGGAGATCTGGACCGACGACATGGACGCGCTCCGTGCGATGACCAAGACGCCACACTATCCGCTCGTGAAGGCTGACGAGGCAGAGTTCATCGACGGGACCACTATGGGCGCTTTCGTCGTGCGGGAACACGTCATCAAGGACGGCCCTCTCGCCGCGATCAAGAGCGTCGCGTTCGTTACCCGGCGCCCCGATCTGTCGATAGACGCGTTTCAGCGGCACTGGCGCTCGATACACGGGCCCATCGCCGCCGGAATTCCGATGCTTAGCCGCTACGTGCAGTGCCACACGCTGCCGGAGACGTATGTGCGCCGTACTCCGCCATACGACGGCATCGCGGTGACTTGGTTCGATTCGACCGCTTCAATGCGGCGTTCCGCGACGACGCAGGAATACGTGGCGATCCGGGCCGACGAGTCGAACTTTGTCGCGCCCGGCGACATGCCAATCATCCTCACTGTAGAGCATCTCATTGTCGGCTGAACTCACAATCGGTCCGGCTATCACTGCCTAAACGATCTAACGCCTACACCTTGAGCTAACATAGGAATGCCGCCGGCGTCGCTCGAAGCGCTTCACTCGTGTGAATGGACGTGGGGAATGGCTAGGCCTAAAAATACCAAGCCCTCTAAGCAGGATGCCGAGGGTGAACTCTATCGGTCGCAATGTATTGCGGGACAGTTCGGCCGCTCGTACCCGCGGGTCCTTGTCCGCAGCAGAGCTCATGGTTTGAATGTTGGCCATTGGTCCACCTTTAACTTGTAGGCCCGGCCTTATTGCTCTCTTACGATGATGCAAGCGAGAGCGTGAACCTCGCGGAGGGATTTTGCGGCAGGTGCGGCAGGAAAACTGCGCCGACCAGCGCCGTGCGAACAAATCATTCCACGTCTGCGCCAGCTCGGAACACGGGTCATGTGTCGTCACGGATTTGGTCGCTCTCAGCCCTTGTGGGTATCCTTGCTTTCCGGGGGCTGGAGTTTTCCGGCTTGTAATCTACCGCTATCGAAACGGCATCGCTCGCCGGAAAGGTTTCTTCCAACGCTTCGTCCAGGAGTTTGTCCATATGGGCCATTCTATCGGCGGCCTCACGCCTCTTCTCAATAGCGGTTCCGCCCACGATGCACCCCAAAACTCAGGCTATTCCAAGAGCCCATTTGAGAACGAATGAGTTCGGGATTTAGGCAGCCCGACTGATCCAAATTTCGCGATAGTTTTTCTAAGCAGTCACGAAGTAGCGAGGGGGAACGCGATTGCAAGCACGACAATGCCTACGAGGCCAGCGATGAAGACGACACGCTGCCACCGTTTGCGCAGGATGATCTCGCCCTGCCGCGCCTTCTCTGCCGATATGATCACTTGTTTCTCACCGTCGTCGGGCATGCGATTACTCCCGCCGGTACGTACTAAACCTACTCGCTGACCAGACGTTCCGGTCGCGGCTCGGCCTGCGCTGGATCACAAGATGATAGAAAGCGGCTGCTGCATGCGAATTGCCTGCTTGAGCTTTACCAAGTTGGGACGTGCGCATCGGGGATGGAGTCATTGGCCGGGCGATCACGGCGTTGATCCGCGCTCGGCCGCGGCGTCTCTCGATCCTAATGGGCCTTGGTCTTGGGATAGCTTTTGTGACCGGAGCGACCCCGCTGCACCGCTGCGATAGCCAGGGGCACCGCCGAAAATCGTCACAAACGCAACGTCAATGACAAGCCAGGCCCAGGCGCCGGTGTCGCCGGTGGGAGCACGGCTACTTGATCGGGGGCTTTGCCAATTTACGGAACCTTAGTTGCTGCTGTGTCATTTGACATAGGCCATCAGGATCGTGACATGCGGACCGACGACCTCCGGCAACACGCGGCAGAATGCTTGCGGCAAGCCGAGCAAGCCATCACCATGGATGAAAAGGCGATGTTCCTCGACATGGCACAGTCTTGGCTCGATCTCGCCCAAAATGCCGAAGCAGTCACGGCCGCTGCCGCTAGTTATGTGCGAGATCTCCTGGGTGATCAGCGCCTTCAATAGCCTCGGCAGGTCGTTGCGGCGCCGCTGTGTTTCTAAGAAGGCGTTTGGCTTTAGGGAGTCTGCCGACCATTGTCATGCGTGGAAGTCGCTTCGGCAATGCCGATTTCGATTTCGGCAATGGATCGTCTTAGGGCGAGACGCTCCCATGTATCGGCCACCTCAAGCAGCGCCTGCTTAGCTTCGAGATGCTCCGCCGCTTCAGCCGATTCACGACACTCTTCTGCCCGACGCAGCATTTGATCCTTGGTCATGAACGCCACTCCCCACCATGACCCACAAGGGGCGGTGGGAAATTGGTTCCGGGAATGCGGCAGACCTAAGGCGCGCGTTGGCGGTTCGGAGGGTGGCGCCAACCGCAACCGTCCTCACCCCACGGCAATCGCGTGGCAATTCACGTTTCGGCCGCAATAAGCCGATGCAGACAGACGACCGCCACCACCGAGACGGCGGCAGCCATCGGCGCTACCCCACTGACGAACAATTCGAGCAACATGAAGACCCCAGCCCAGATTCATCGAATCGCACCGAACCAACTGATGGCTGCGAGTGGGCCAAAATGCGGCGGCGGAGCGACCGCTTTGCGGCGCTAACGCAATGGCCATCACGCACTGCCGCTACCGCCTGGTTTGCACACCTTCCGCCCAGTGCAATCTCGTAGCCGGGGACTTAGCACGGTACTCGCCCGGATCTGGTAGGGCGGAAACGCTGAAAGAGATCGACATTCGGGTCGATCGCGCGGCCGAAGCGACGCGCGATCGGGGTGACGCTCTCATCTTAATTGAGCGCGCTGAGCGTGGCCGGTCTTCTAGGACTGTTTTTGCTCCGCGTTCCGGACAGCTCGCCCGAGCCTCAAAGCTAATCCTTACCTTCCTGTTGAACCGCCACAAGGAACAGCAAGGCGCGAGCGCTTAACGTGCCCCTGCGCACGGCGGCGCGCCGCGAGCCGGTCCATAAGGCGACATCAGCGACGGCAACCCGCCCCGCTCAAATCTCGGAGACATCCCGTGAAGACCATCATTCTCGCCCTCGCGACGGTTGCCGCTCTCGCCACTTCGGCTCAGGCCGGTGGCTATGGCCACAGCTACGGCTACAACAGCTACGGCTATTCGAACTACGGCTACTCATACAACTACTACCGCCCCACCTACCGCACCTACACGTACTCTTACGAATATCAGCCGTCCTACAGCTACGGCTACTCGAACAGCTACGGCTACTAAGCCAATCCGGAATGTCTCCTTGACTTCGACTTCGGCCGCCCGAGAGGGCGGCCGATTTCGTTTGAGTTTTGTCGTGGCCGTGCCGTTGCCGTCACCAGTATCGCCGGCCTACACCATCAGTCTCGGCGAATAGAAAGACCCGTCACGGCAAGCCCCTCCGTTGAAAAAAGCGGAGGGCTTTTCATTCGCCCTTGGCCTTGCGGTACTTCTTCGCCTGGATGAACGCAGCTTCGCGACTGTCCGCTGGCTTCGCTGATGACTAAGCTTTCCGTCAGCCCTTCAACGGAAGGCGGAGCATTAGGAAAGCACGCCAGGGCCACCGAGGGGACAGAATACCCGCGCCTCTTTACCCGGGCCTCGTCAAACGAGAGCCGCCGCAACGCATGTCGCTGACCGGATGTAACTGCCGCCCCTCGCTGGTGCCCCGGCAGCCTGATCATCCGTCAGCGTGTCGTTCAAAACGAGTCTCGGACACGCAGATCACATTCTCCCGGCGCCAGACGTGGGCGCGAGTGGATAAACGCATTGAACGTGGGGTAGCCTGCGCAAACTGCGCGGAGCAGACCGAATGCAAACCTGTGACGTTATCATCGTTGGTGCCGGCCACAACGGCCTGACTTGTGCCGCTTACCTTGCCAGAGCCGGACTGAAGGTCAGGGTATTCGAGCGTCGCTCCATCGTTGGAGGCGCGTGCGTTACCGAAGAATTTTATCCCGGCTTCCGCAACTCGACCGCGGCCTACACGGTGAGCCTGCTTCATCCGCAAGTGATCGCAGATCTCGAATTGCATAAGCACGGGCTGCGTATCGTGGCGCGCCGTGCGCAGAATTTCCTGCCGAGTCTGGACGGGACCTATCTGCTAGCCGCCGAAGGACGCACGCATCAGGAGATTGCCAAATTCAGCCGCAGGGACGCGGAAAGATATGAGGCATTCACCCGCGAGCTCGATGCGATTGCAAACGTATTGCGCGGGCTGGTGCTGCAAGCGCCGCCGAACGTGACCGAAGGACTGAATTGGCGCAGCCTTGTGGAGATCTTCCGCGCCCTCGGGGTCGCGCGCAGTGTCGCGCGGTTGTCCATGGAACAGCGGCGCGTCTTGCTTGAGCTTTTCACCAAGTCGGCGGCGGATTACCTCAACGCCTGGTTTGAAGGAGATCTGATCAAGGCGCTGTTTGCGTTCGACGGGGTGGTTGGAAATTACGCCAGTCCGTACACGCCGGGCACCGCCTACGTGATGCTGCACCATGCCGTAGGCGAAGTGAACAAGGTGAAGCGACTGTGGGGCCATGCGCTTGGAGGAATGGGCTCCATCACCGAAGCAATCGCAAAGGCTGCCCGCGCCTGCGGGGCCGAGGTCGAAACCGGTGTCTCCGTCCGAGAAATCATCGTCGAGAGAGGTCGTGTGGTCGGGGTTGCGTTGGAGGACGGGCGCACGATACGCGCCGAGGCGGTCGCGGCTGGAGTCGATCCCCTGCGCCTTTATACGCGGCTTATCGCGTCCGATGCCCTCCCGGCCGAATTTCTCGCGCGCATCCGACGGTGGCGGTCCGGGTCAGGCACGTTCCGCATCACCGTGGCATTGTCGACGTTGCCGCGGTTCACCGCGCTTCCAGATATCGGTGACCATCACACCGCGGGTATCATACTGGCTCCCAGCATGGGGTACATGGATCGCGCGTATCACGATGCGCGTGCGCAGGGGGTCAGTCGCGAGCCGATCGTCGAGTTGGTTATTCCGTCGACGCTTGACGATAGCCTGGCGCCTCCCGGCGCGCACGTCGCCAGCCTGTTCTGCCAACACGCCGCGCCTCAATTGCCTGGTGACCGATCCTGGGATCAGGAGCGCGATGCAGTTGCTGACCGTATGATCGCCGTGGTCGACCGCTACGCGCCCGGGTTCAGCGCCAGCGTGATCGGCAGGCAGGTCCTCACGCCCCTCGACCTCGAGCGAACCTTCGGCCTCACCAACGGCGATATTTTCCACGGCGCTCTGACCCTCGACCAACTGTTCTCGGCGCGCCCGATGCTGGGCTACGCCGACTACCGCGGGCCCCTGGCCCGCCTCTATCACTGCGCGTCAGGCGCACATCCCGGCGGCGGAGTGACGGGGGCGCCGGGCCACAATGCGGCGCGGGTCATAATCGGCGACCTTCGGTCGCCCGTTCGCGGGAAGCGTTCGCGCTGATACCAAAACACGATGACGATTGAGAGTGGCATGCATGGCCCAGGCCGATTTTCCGGCCAATTTTCAGCTGCTTGATCTGATTGGCGCGCTCCAAGAGATGCAAACCCATAAGCATTCTTCTTCGAAGGTCCGCGCGTGTTCACGTCGTCGTACTGTCGTGGCTACGCCACCACGTGGCGCGATCGAAGTCACTGCTCCCAGCGAAGGGCTCGCTAAAGCCCAAAGTATAGCTGGTTCAGAACGGTGGCGTTTCATTGCGCACGCGCTGTTAAGTCCGCGTGGCGTACGCAAGTGCTAGGGGTCGCACGTCTGCTCAGGGTCAAGAGCGGTAGGCCCGAAGTGAGCAAAATGCCTTCTGATTTGCCGTCAAAAGCGGACCCCTGATTTGCGGGTTGCGTTCATGAGCGCACCCCTACAGCCTTGCGCTACTCCCCCCGCGGGCACGTCTCCGGCTTGAGATCGACGAGGGGCGTGCCGTCGAGGCAGTCGAGGCCGCGCACATAGAGGCTCGTGCCCTCGACGCGCTCCAGCGCCGCGAGCGCCGACGCGATGGGGTTCGGCCGGACCGGCGAGCGCAGCGCGAAGGTGCCGACGATGGCGCCGCTGCGGCCGGGATTCTGCTTGACGAGGTCGCGGCGCGCCCGGTGCATCCAGTAGAGCACCTGCAGGTGGGTGTTCGCCTCAATGCCGGCGAGCCCTTCCGACCACGGCGCGAATACCTCGATGCGGCAGACGGGACCCGACAGATCGCCGCGATGCGGGCACTCGGCGCGCGTGCGCCAGGGGGTTTCGATGCGGCCGATGAAATGGACGCCGTCGTCGAAGCCACGGTCGATGTCGACCGCCACCTCGCCGGGGCGCAGCTCCGCGTCCGGCACGGTGGGAGGGGCGTCGGCGGGGTCGGCCATGCGATGTGGGCTCCCTCGGCAATAGGGCGCGATTTGCCCGAAAAGGAGCAAGTGCGTCAACCGGCGGGCCGGGGCAGGGCGGCCCAGACATTGCCGGAATCGTGATGCTGTCTGCCTTGACGGCGGCAGCGGCTCTCCTAGGCGGGGTTGCGGGGCCGTTCTATAATGCTGGTCCTGCGATGCCGGGCGTCGGGGCGAGGGGAGGACGACAATGCCGGTGACGCACGAGCCGTGGCTCGTCGCGCTGTCCCTCGTGGTGGCGATCCAGGGCGCCTATGTGGGCCTCAGCCTGGCGGTGCAGGTCGTTGACACGGCCGGGCTACGGCGGCGCATGCTGATTGCCACCGCGTCCGTCTCGCTCGCCGTCGCCGTCTGGGCCATGCATTTCATCGCCATGCTGGCGGCGCGGCTGCCGTTCCCCATCGACTATCTGGCGTTCCCGACGCTGCTGTCGTTCCTCATCTGCGTCATCGTCGTCGGCTTGGCCGTGTTTGCCGTGAGCGCCGGGGCGCTGACGCCGGGCCGACTTGTGGCGGCTGCCGTTTTCATGGGCTGCGGCATCGTGTCGATGCATTACATCGGCATGACGGCGCTGCACGCCAGCGCCCACCTCGTGCATTTGGCGCCCTACGTGGTGGCGAGCGCGGCGGTGGCGGTTGCCACCTCCGGGCTCGCGCTCTGGCTGGCGAGCGGCCGCGGCGGCCGCCCGCCCCTCCTGCTCTCGGCGACAGCGCTTGGCTCAGCGATTGCCGGCATGCACTACACGGCCATGCAGGGCGTCTTCGTCTTCCCCCACACGGGTGCCGCCACGAGCTCGCCCGTCCTGTCGACCGATCTCCTGGCCATCATCGTGGCCGTGGTGGCGTTCCTGGTCTCGGGCATCTTCCTGCTCGCCGTCATGCCGGACCGCACCGCGGCGGCGGCGTCCGACGCGATGGCGCCCGCGCCGGTCGCCCTCGCGGCGCCACCGGGGCAGGCCATCCCCGACATGGCTGCTACGGTCGCGGCCGTCGGCGCCGAGACTTCCGAGCCGGGGCCGGCGCGTCATCTGCCGGTCGAGCACGACGGGGCCACGCGCTTCGTGCCCGTCGACAGCATCGTGGCGGTGCACGCCAACGCCCACTACACCTATGTATTCGACGGCACGACCAAGCTCTTCTGCCCGCTGGCCATCGGCGACGTGGAGCAGCGGCTCGACGGTCGCCGCTTCGTGCGCGTGCATCGCAGCCACATCGTGGCGCTCGACCGCATCGTCGGCCTGAAGCGGGCCGGCGACAACGGCCTCATCGAGCTTAAGGCAGGCGACCGCTACACGGTGCCAGTGAGCCGCAGCCGGCTCGGCTGGCTGAAATCGCAGGTCAAGCTCGGCAGCGCGCCGCCACCGGTGCGGACGCATCGGCTCAACCCCTCGTTGGCCGCCAAGTAGCCAGCTTGCCAATCAGTCAGTAGCACTGACGCAATTCGTGCGGGACGCCCGCATTCCGTGCGCGCCTTGACCGTCTGGTGCACCAGCGGTTGTAGGCCGGCTGCCCGGGTCGGAAAACTTCACGGCTAGCACCCCGGGAGGAATGCCGTGATCCCAGGCGCCTTTGCCTACCATCGCCCCAAATCCGTCACGGACGCCGTGGCCCTGCTCAGCGATCTCGGCGACGACGCCCGGCCGCTGGCCGGCGGCCATAGCCTCATCCCGATGATGAAGCTTCGCCTCGCCACGCCCGAGCACCTCATCGACCTGGGGGCGCTGGCCGAACTGAGGGGCATCCGCCAGGACGGCGAGGCGATCGTCATCGGCGCCATGACGACGCAGCACGCGCTCATCGGCTCCGAGCTTCTCGCCAGCAAGCTGCCGCTGTTGCGCGAGACGGCCCTGGTCATCGCCGACCCGCAGGTGCGCTATGTCGGGACGCTCGGCGGCAACGTCGCCAACGGTGACCCCGGCAACGACATGCCGGCCGTCATGATGTGCCTCGACGCCGCCTACACGCTGCTCGGCAAGCAGGGGACGCGGCGCGTCCTGGCGCGGCAATTCTATCGCGGCGCCTACGCCACGGCGCTGGCGGCGAGCGAAATCGTCACCGAGATCCGCATTCCGCTGCCGCCCGCGGGTCACGGCCACGCCTACGAGAAGCTGAAGCGCAAGGTCGGCGACTATGCGACCGCCGCTGCCGCCGTGGTGCTGACCTTGAACGGCGACAAGGTGGCATCCTGCGCCATCGGCCTCACCAACGTGGCCGCGACCCCGCTGCTCGCCGAAGAGGCCGCCCGCGTCGTCGTCGGCTCGAGCCTCGATGCCGCGACCGTAAAAAAAGCGGCCGCCGCCGCCGAGGCCATCACCTCGCCGGCCGCCGACAATCGCGGCTCGGTCGCGTACCGCACCAAGATGGCCGGCGTCATGGTGGCGCGCGCCCTTGCCCGCGCCAAATCGCGCGCCGCCGCCTGACCTGTCCGGGGGAAACGATGTCGAAAGTCCAGGTTGCCATGAAGGTCAACGGCAAGGCGGTCGAGCGGCTCGTCGAGCCGCGCCTCTTGCTCATCCACTTCCTGCGCGACGAGCTCAACATCACCGGCCCGCATGTGGGCTGCGACACCAGCCATTGCGGCGCCTGCACGGTCGATCTCGACGGCCGCTCGGTGAAGTCCTGCACCATGTTCGCCGTGCAGGTAGCGGGCGCCGAGGTCCTCACCATCGAGGGAATGGCGGGCGCCGACGGCGCCCTGCATGCCCTGCAGGAGGGCTTCCGTGAGATGCACGGCCTGCAATGCGGCTTCTGCACGCCCGGCATGATCCTGCGCGCCTACCGGCTGCTCCAGGAGAATCCGGCGCCGAGCGAACGTGAGATCCGCGAAGGCATCGCCGGCAATCTCTGCCGCTGCACCGGCTACCAGAACATCGTCAAAGCCATCCAATACGCGGCCGCCAAGGCCGCCGGGACGCCGTTCAAGGAGGCCGCGGAATGAACGAGATGACGCCGTCCAGGGAGGAACGCACCGCGCGGCTCGAAGGCCTCGGCTGCAAGCGCAAGCGCGTCGAGGACGTCCGCTTCGTGCAGGGCAGGGGCAACTACGTCGACGACCTGCGGCTGCCCGGCATGCTTTACGGCGACTTCACCCGCTCGCCATATCCGCACGCGCGCATCAAGAAGATCGACGCCAGCAAGGCCAAGGCGGTGCCGGGCGTGCTCGCCGTGCTCACCGCCGCCGACTTGAAGCCGCTCGGCCTGCACTACATGCCGACGCTCGCCGGCGACGTGGCGGCCGTGCTGGCCGAGGAGAAGGTGCTCTACCAGAACCAGGAAGTCGCCTTCGTGGTGGCCGACAATCCGTACGCGGCGGCCGACGGCGCCGAGCTGGTCGAGGTCGAGTACGAGCCGCTCATTGCCAATGTCGACCCGTTCAAGGCCATGGCGCCGGACGCGCCGCTCTTGCGCGAGGATCTCAAAGGCAAGCAGGACGGCGCGCACGGCCCGCGCAAGCACCACAACCACGTCTTCAATTGGCAGATGGGCGACAAGGACGCCACCGAGGCGGCGTTCCGCAAAGCCGACGTGACGATCAAGGAGCTGATCTCCTATCAGCGCGTGCATCCCTGTCCGCTTGAGACCTGCCAGTGCGTCGCCTCCTTCGACAAGGTGCGCGGCGAGCTCACCGTGTGGGGCACCTTCCAGGCGCCGCACGTCATCCGCACTGTGGCGTCGCTGATCTCGAAGATCCCCGAGCACAAGATCCATGTCATCGCGCCCGACATCGGCGGCGGCTTCGGCAACAAGGTCGGCGCCTATCCCGGCTATATCTGCGCCATCGTGGCGTCGATCGTCACCGGCCAGCCGGTGAAGTGGGTCGAGGATCGCATCGAGAATCTGTCGACGACGGCGTTCGCGCGCGACTACCACATGACGACGGAGATCGCCGCCACCCGTGACGGCAAGGTGACGGCCTTACGCGTCTACACCATCGCCGATCACGGCGCCTTCGACGCCTGCGCCGATCCCAGCAAATGGCCGGCCGGCTTCTTCAACATCGTCACCGGCTCCTACGACTTCCCGGTCGCGCATGTGGCGGTCGACGGCGTCTATTCCAACAAGGCGCCGGGCGGCGTCGCCTATCGCTGCTCGTTCCGCGTCACCGAAGCCGCCTACTGCATCGAGCGGGCGATGGACATCCTCGCCCAGAAGCTCGGCATGGACCCGGCCGAGCTGCGCCTGAAGAACTTCATCCGCCGCGAGCAGTTCCCCTACACGTCGGCGCTCGGCTGGGAATATGACAGCGGCGACTATCACACCGCCATGAACAAGGCGATGGAAGCGGTCGGCTACGCCAAGCTGCGCGAGGAGCAGCGCGCCAGGCAGGAAGCCTTCAAGCGCGGCGAGACGCGCGAGCTGATGGGCATCGGCGTCGCCTTCTTCACCGAGATCGTCGGCGCCGGCCCGTCGCGCAACTGCGACATCCTCGGCATCGCCATGTTCGATTCCGCCGAAATCCGCATCCACCCGACCGGCAGCGTCATCGCCCGCCTCGGCACCAAGTCGCAGGGGCAGGGGCACGAGACGACCTACGCGCAGATCATCGCCAGCGAGCTTGGTCTGCCGGCCGACGACGTGACGGTCGAGGAAGGCAATACCGATACCGCGCCCTACGGGCTCGGCACCTACGGGTCGCGTTCGACGCCGGTGTCGGGCGCCGCTACCGCCGTCGCGGCGCGCAAGATCAAGGCGAAGGCGCAGATGATCGCCGCGCATCTGCTCGAGGTCCACGACGACGATCTCGAATGGGACATCGACCGCTTCAGCGTCAAGGGAAACCCGGAGCGCTTCAAGACCATGAAGGATCTCGCCTGGGCGGCCTACAACCGCGTGCCGCCCGGCCTCGAGCCGGGCCTCGAGGCGGTGAGCTACTACGATCCGCCCAACATGACCTATCCGTTCGGCGCCTATATCTGCGTTCTCGACATCGACGTTGATACCGGCGTCTCGAAGGTCAGGCGCTTCTACGCCCTCGACGATTGCGGCACGCGCATCAATCCGATGATCATCGAGGGCCAGATCCATGGCGGCCTCACCGAGGCCTTCGGCATCGCCATGGGGCAGGAGATCCGCTACGACGAGGCCGGCAACGTGGTGACGGCATCGCTGCTGGACTATTTCCTGCCGACTGCCGTCGAGACGCCGACATGGGAAACCGATTGGACGACCACGCCTTCGCCGCACCATCCCATCGGCGCCAAAGGCGTGGGCGAGAGCCCGAATGTGGGCGGCGTGCCGTGCTTTGCCAACGCGGTCAACGACGCCTTCAAGTTCCTGGGCTCGACCCACATCGCGATGCCGCACGACGCCTGGCGCACCTGGGAGGCGGCCGGCAAATTGGGCCTGCACGCTTGAACGGGGTGTCGCGGCTTCGCGCGCCATGACCCTCGACCGCGATGAAATCGCCGCGCGGCTCGCCGGCGTCGGCTATGTGGCCGACCGCGATATCGCCACGGCGCTGTGGCTGATGGAGTTCCTGAAGCGGCCGCTGCTGCTCGAAGGGGCGGCCGGCGTCGGCAAGACCGAGGTCGCCAAGGCGCTCGCCGCCGTCCACAAGGCCGAGCTCATCCGCCTGCAATGCTACGAAGGCCTCGATCAGAACGCTGCCCTCTACGAGTGGAACTACCAGCGCCAGCTGCTCGCCATCAAGGCGCGCGAAGGCGACGACGCCGAGCACATCGAGGAGCACATCTTTTCGGAAAAGTATCTGCTCGAGCGGCCGCTGCTCGCCGCCATCCGCCGTCTTGAGCCGCCCGTGCTCCTCGTCGACGAAGTCGACCGCGCCGACGAGGAGTTCGAAGCCTTCTTGCTCGAGCTCCTGTCGGACTTCCAGGTCAGCATCCCCGAGCTCGGCACCATCAAGGCGGTGTCGATCCCGCGCGTTGTGCTCACGTCGAACGGTACCCGCGAGCTCTCGGACGCGCTGCGCCGGCGCTGCCTCTATCACTATGTCGATTTCCCGGACGTGGAGCGCGAGGCGCGCATCATTGCGGCGCGCGTGCCGGGCATCGACACGGGGCTCGCCGCGCAGGTGTCGCGTCTCGTCGCCGCCGTTCGCAAGGAGGATCTGCGCAAGGTGCCGGGCGTCGCCGAGACCCTCGACTGGGCCGCGACGCTGGCGGGGCTCGAGGTGCACGACCTGCGCGCGGCGCCGGAAGCCGTGCACGAGACGCTGATCTGTCTCCTCAAGACGCACGAGGATCGTGCCCGCCTCACCCGCGAGGTGATGACGCGGCTCCTCGGCAAGGTGGCGTGACGCGATGGCCGAGCCCGACAGCAGCGCGGCCCCCGTCGCCATCGGCAAGAGCCTGCGCGAAAAGCTCGCCGGCTTCGTGCGCACGCTGCGCGCCAACGGCTTCGCGACCGGCCTTGCCGAGAGCGGCGACGCGCTCACGATCCTCGCCTCGCCCATGGGGCGGCGGCCGGGCCGATTGAAGCCGGCGCTGCGGGCCCTGTTCTGCGCCACCCGCTCCGACTGGACGCGCTTCGACGCCATCTTCGATGCCCATTGGCTCGGGCAGGGGCGGGCGCGCACCCGCCTTGTCGCGAGCGGCGCGGTGCCGGGCCGCGCCAGCGAGCAGCGTCTGCTCGAAGGCGGGCCGCCGGAGGAGCCGAAGGGCCTCCCCGATCGCGTCGCGCGCCTGGCGGCCGACGGCGCGGCCGCGAGTGCCGGGCGCGGCGAGCACGAGGGCGCCTCGGGCACCGAGCGCCTCGGCGTGACCGACATGCGCCACATCGTCGACCCGGACGAGATCGCGGCCACGCACGCGCTGGCGGCGCGCCTGGTGCGGCGCATGCGCGCCAGGCTCATGCGCCGCCACGAGGCGCGCCGACGCGGCAGGCGGCTCGATCTCCGCCGCACCATCCATCGCAGCATCGCGCAGGGCGGCACGCCGCTCAGTCCGGTGTGGCGCAGGCGCAAGGAAAAGCAGCTCCGCCTCGTCATCCTGCTCGACGCCTCGGGCTCCATGAATCCCTATACGGCTTTCTTCGTGCGCTTCCTGCACGGCGTCGTCGATGCCTTCCGCGAGGCGGAGGCCTTCGTGTTCCACACGCGGCTCGTGCATGTCTCGGCGGCCTTGCGCGACCGCGACGCGGGCCGTGCGGTGGAGCGCCTGTCGCTGATGGCCGAGGGCGTCGGCGGCGGCACGCGCATCGGCGAGAGCCTCGCGACGTTCAATCGCTGGCACGCGGCGCGCGTCATCCATTCGCGCACCGCCGTCATCATCGTGTCGGACGGCTACGACATCGGGCCGCCGGAACGTTTGGCCGAGGAGATGGCGCGGCTCAGGCGCCGCTGCCGCCGCATCGTCTGGCTCAATCCGCTGCTTGGCTGGCGCGACTATGCGCCGGAGGCGCGCGGCATGCGGGCTGCGCTGCCCCATCTTGATCTCTTCGCGCCGGCCCACAATCTCGAGAGTCTCGCGGCGCTCGAGCCATACCTGGCGAGGATCTGACATGGATCAGAGCGACATCCTGCATCTGGTCGCCGCCAAGCGGGCCAAGGGCGAGCCCTTCGCGCTTGCCACCGTGGTGCGGACCGTGGCGGCCACCGCCGCGAAGGCCGGCGCCAAGGCCATCATCTCGCGCGACGGCACCATCTCGGAGGGCTGGATCGGCGGCGGCTGCGCGCGCGCCGCGGTGCTGAAAGCGGCCCAGGAGGCGCTCGCCGACGGCGAGCCGCGCCTCGTCTCGGTGCAGCCGCCCGACGTGCTGCAGGAGCACGGCGTCACCGCCGGCGACGAGCGCGAAGGCGTGCGCTACGCCAGCAACATGTGCCCGAGCCGCGGCACCATGGATGTGTTCGTCGAGCCGGTGCTGCCCCGCCCCGAGATCGTCGTGTGCGGCGGCAGCCCCGTCGCGGTGGCGGTGGCGGCGCTCGGACGCGCGATGGGGTATGCCGTGACGGTTGCCGCGCCGGCCGCCGAGCAGGCGGCGTTCGCGGCGGCCGACAGGTGGATCGAAGCCGGCGCGTTGCCGGGCCTGGAATGCGCGGGGTCGTACATCGTCGTTGCCACACAGGGGCGCGGCGACGAGGCGATGCTCACGGCAGCGCTCGCCACCGGCGCCGCCTACGTGGCGTTCGTAGGCAGCCACAAGAAGGCGCAGGTGCTGAAGGCAAAGCTCGCCGAGGGCGGCATGGCGCCCGAACGCCTCGCGCGGCTCAAGTCGCCGGCCGGTCTCGATCTCGGCGCCATCACGCCCGACGAGATCGCGCTCTCGATCCTGGCCGAGATTCTGGCCGTGCGGCGGCGCGGCCAAAAGCGGGGTGCGGGTGGCGCCTGATCCCGAAAAGTGTGAGCGGTTTTCGGATCAGATCATGCGCAGATCAAAAGCCTTCCCCCTTGCGCGCCCGCCCGGCCTGGGGCCAACTCCACGGCAGACAGGAAAAGCCGGCGGGAGGACGTGGCCATGCCCGACTATCAGTTCATCATCTACGAGGATCGTGGCGCGGTGGCGCGCCTGTGGCACAACCGGCCGGAGGTCGGCAACGCCGAGAGCCCGGAGCTTCTCGACGAGCTCGACGACGCGCTGCGCCGCGCCGAGGCCGCCCCAGGCGTGAACGTCATCGTGCTGGCCGGCAAGGGCAAGCACTTCTCGGCGGGCCACGACCTCAAGCGGCCGCGCAGCAGCGTCCCGGTGACCCCGGAGACGCGGCTCGCATTCGAGGAGCGGTACTACTACGAGTATTGCCTGCGCATTCTCGACTGCAAGAAGCCGACCATCGCGCAAGTTCAAGGCGCCTGCATGGCGGGCGGCTTCATGGTCGCCAACATGTGCGACCTCGTGGTCGCGTCCGAGGATGCCTTCTTCGCCGATCCGGTGTGCGTCAGCCTCGGCGCCGCCGCCGTCGAGGTGCTGATCCACCCCTACGTCATGGGCATGCGCAAGGCCAAGGAGTTCCTGTTCACGGGGCGGCGCATACCGGCCGCCGAAGCCTTCGACATCGGCATGGTCAACAAGGTGGTGCCGCTCGCCGACCTCGACCGCGAGACCTTGGCGCTGGCCGAGAAGATCGCCGCCGCCCCGCCCTTCGCCATGAAGCTCATCAAGAAGTCGCTCAACCGCGTGTGGGAGGCGCAGGGCATCCGCACCGTGCTCAGCGCTCATCTCGACACGCACCAGCTTGCCCATGAGAGCACCTTCATGAAGGAGCTGGCGAGCCGCGGCATGGCGGCGGCCGTGCAGGGTGGCAAGGCGGCGGCGAGCGGGTGAGCACACGGGGGGTGGGCACGCAAAACCCACTCCCGGCGGTCGCTAAACGCGCGCCAGCGCCTCTTGCGACCCGCGCACCTCGTCGGCGCCGGCCCGCACCTCGAGGCTGGCGCCCGCGAAGTCGTTGCCCACCGGCTCGACCGCGCCGCCGAGATGCTCGGCCAAAAACGCCTCGACGACGGCGTTGAACGACAGGCGGTTTTCCGGCCGCGCGAAACCGTGGCCCTCGTCGGGATAGACCACATAAGTCACCGGCAAGCCGCGCGCTTGCATGGCGGCAACGATCTGGTCGGACTCGGCGAGCTTGCAGCGCACGTCGTTGGCGCCGTGGCCGATGAGCAGCGGCCGCTTGATGCTGTCGACGCGGCTGAGCGGCGAGTGTGCCGTGAGCCAGGCACGACCCTCCTCGGTGCGCGGATCGGCATAGCGCCGGAACATCTGGTCGGCGAAGCTCGCCCAATAGGGTGGAATCGTCTGCAGCATGGTGATGAGGTTGGAGATGCCGACGATGCTGACGCCGCAGCAAAACACGTCCGGCGTGAAGGTGAGGCCCACCAGGGTCGCATAGCCGCCGTAGGAGCCGCCCATGATGGCGACCTTGTCGCGCCGCGCGATTCCTTCGCGAACCGCCCACTCCACGGCGTCGACGAGGTCGTCATGCATCTTGCCGGCATGCTCGCGATCGCCGGCGTTGAGGAACGCCTTGCCGAAGCCGGCGGAAGCCCGGTAGTTCACCGACAGCACGGCATAGCCACGATCGGCGAGCCATTGGTGGTCGGGGCGGTAGCCGTAGCCGTCGCGCCCCCAAGGCCCGCCGTGCACCACGAGCACCATGGGCAATGGCTCGCGGGGCTTGGCGCCTTCCACCTCGGCTGGCAGCGTCAGGTACGACACGAGGTCGTGCCCATCGCGCGCCTTGACGATGTGGCCTTGCATGGGCGCGAGGCGATGGCGCTTCAGCTCGGGGCGGGCGGCGAACAGCTCGGTCACCGAGCCGGTGGGGCGGTCGTAGAGATAGTAGATCGCAGGCTGCGCCGCATCGTGCGCCAGGACCAGCCAGCGCGCATTGTCCTGTGATTGGCCGATGACGGCAAACTCAAAGCCTTCGAGGCGTCGCTGCAGCAGCTGCACGTCAGGCCTCACCGCCTCGTTGATGACTAGCCATTCCTGGCGCAGATGCGTTGCCGTCGCCGCGTCGACCTCGCGCGTCAGCGGGTTCCAGATGCCGCCGGCGATGTCGGCCTTCGGGTGCTCGGCCAGCAAGGTCTGTCGGTTTGTCGCGGTGTCGACGCGATAATACGCGGCGGTGTCGCGGCCGATGGACGACACG
The DNA here is from genome assembly GCA_963812775.1 of uncultured Alphaproteobacteria bacterium. Lineage (GTDB taxonomy): Bacteria > Pseudomonadota > Alphaproteobacteria > Rhizobiales > Beijerinckiaceae > CAWEWH01. The sequence continues at coordinate 187,033 of CAWEWH010000003.1, read as the reverse complement.
ATGAACCATGCGTCGGCCGTCTTGTTGAAGAAGCTCGGCCAGGTGGTCAGCGCGTCATCCTGGGGAATCTCCAAGATCGGCTCGATGCGACCGTCGATGTAGCGATAGAGCATCGCGCCGCCTTCCTGCGGGCGCTGCTTGCGAACGAGGCGCGGCTGCAAGTCCCAGTCGAAGAGATAGTTGGAGAATTCTTCGCGGTTCTCGAGCACGAGCGTGCGCGCGCCGCTCTCGACATCGATCGCCCACACGTCGTGCCAGCGCGCGTCGCGGTCGTTAAGGCCGACCAGGATGGTGCTCGGCCGATCGGGCGAGGCCCTGAGAAATTGCGCGTTGATGCCGGCAAGCGGCGTCAGGTTGCGAACCGCCTTCGTCTCGACATCGACCGTGAACATGCGCCAGTTCTCGTCGCCGTCTTCGTCGCTGATGTACCAAACGAGGCCCGGATGATGCGTCCAGCCCTGCACCGTAATGGGCCGCCTGGCGACGGCCGTCAGCGGCGCGGCCGCCGCGATGTCGCCGACGGGGGCGAGCCAGACATTGAGCACGCCATCACGGGGCGCGAGCCAGGTCAGCCATTGCCCGTCCGGGCTGATCGCCGGCTGGAAGCGGTTTGGATTGCCGAAGAGCTCTTGGCGCGGGATGAGGCTTTTCATGGCCGCTTCCTACTCTCGCCGCCCTTGGCTTTCCAGCCGTCACGGAGCCTGGCGACGCCATGTGCGCTGGCGCACATCCGGGCCGCTGGAACGGGAGCACATTGTGCACCGGGACACATAGACGGCTTGATGGGGACACGCCATGCACACGATGACAGCCGCTCTCGACGAGGATTTCGCCAGGGTCACGCGCAGCGACACGGCGCGCCTCACCACCGCGCTCCTCGCCTTCCTGGCCGCCGACATCGCGTCCGTTATCGTCACGCTGTTTTGGCTCTGAAACGAAGCGGGCCCCGGACCAGGGCCCGACAACCCGCCATTTGATGACGACCGCCCTGGCCGGGCGGGGGGTTTTGGCGCTAGCATTGCCCAATTGGCAGCTTTCTTGCCTGGGGGCATTGCGTGCAACGACGGAAGTTCATGGTCGGGAGCCTCCTTCCCTCGCGGGCGAGAGCGCCCGTGCCTAGGACGGTCCCATGAACGTGGCCGTCTGGATCGAGCGCAACGCCCGCCTGATGCCCGATCGGCCAGGCATCGCGGTCGGGCCCGACACCTATCTCACGCACCGGCAATGGGCGACCCGCGTCAGGTCGATCGCCGGGTTTCTGCGTCATCGCCTGAAGCTCGAGGCGGGCGAGCGCGTCGCCATCATCTCGGCCAACCACGCCACCTACCTTGAAGCGCTGTTCGGCATCTGGCACGGCGGGCTCGTCGCGGTGCCGATCAACTCGCGGTTGCACCAGAAGGAATTCGAGTACGTGCTGTCGCATTCGGCGGCCCGTGCCGTCTTCGTCAGCCCCGAGCTCGCCGCGACGGTGGCGCCGCTGACGCAGAGCTGCCCAAGCCTCAAGGAGGTGATCGTTGCCGACGACACGACCTGGCGGAGGCTTGCGGCAAGCGACGGCATCGACCTCGTTGCCCGCCGCCCCGACGACTTCGCCTGGATCTTCTACACCAGCGGCACGACGGGCCGGCCCAAGGGCGCCTGCCTCACGCACCGTAACCTGCTGATGTGCTCGCTGAGCTACTTCGCCGACATCGATCCCATCGTGCCGACCGATGCCGTGCTGCACGCCGCGCCGCTGTCGCACGGCTCCGGCTGCTATGGCCTGCCGCATGTCGCCAAGGGCGCGGTCAGCGTCATTCCGGCGAGCGGCCATTTCGAGCCGGCCGAGATGGGCGCGCTGCTCGCGGCCTGGCAGGGCGTGTCGTTCTTCGCGGCGCCCACGATGGTGACGCGGCTCATCGCCAACCCGGCCTTCGCGTCCGCCGATCATCGCAATCTCAAGGCCGTCATCTATGGCGGCGCCCCGATGTATGTCGAAGACCTGAGACGGGCGCTCAAGCTTCTCGGGCCGCGGCTGACGCAGATCTACGGCCAGGGCGAGGCGCCGATGACCATCACCAGCGTCTCGAAAGCCGTCGCATGCCGACAGCGCGCACCCGCGCTGGCAGGAGCGCATCGCCTCGGCCGGGCTGCCGCGCACCGACGTCGAGGTGCGGGTCGTCGATCAGGACGACAATGACGTGCCGCTCGGCGAGAGCGGCGAGGTGGTGGTACGCGGCGACGTGGTCATGGCCGGCTATCTCGGCGACGCCGACGCCACGGCGGCGGCGCTGCGCGGCGGCTGGCTACACACCGGCGATGTCGGCAGCTTTGATGCCGACGGCTTCCTGACGCTGCGCGACCGCGTCAAGGACATGATCATCAGCGGCGGCACCAATATCTATCCCCGCGAGATCGAGGAGGTGCTGCTGCGTCATGCCGCTGTCAAGGAAGTGTCGGTGATTGGCGCGCCCGACGCGGATTGGGGCGAGAACGTCGTCGCCTATCGTGGTGGCCGAGGCAGGGCGGACGGTGACGCAGGCGGAGCTTGACACGCTCTGCCTCGATTCCATCGCCCGCTTCAAGCGGCCGAAGACCTATGTGTTCGTCGACGAACTGCCGAAGAACAATTATGGCAAGATTCTCAAGACTGAGCTGCGCACACGGTTCGCGACCCATGGCCGCTAGGGCGTGCACGCATAAGCGTCGCCGATCCGGCGCGCGCCTACGGACCCGAAAAGGCGTTCTTCGAGAAGAGCTGGAAGCTGCCGGACATCGAAAAAATCAACTGAAGCGGAACTAGACATGAATGCGAGATTTCACCTTTTGCGCAATCGCCGTCTTCGCAATCCTGCCGCTGTCTTGCGCGCGATCGCAGACGGGCAACGCGGGGCCCGTCACCGTCGCCAATCTCATCCGTGCAGAGTCCGATCTGCATATGAGCGACGTGGCGCTCAAGCAGCGCGGGTTCGGCAGGTTCGAGCCTCATCGCGAACTGGCGCCCATTGACGCCCAAACTGTCATCCGGATGAACCGCGACACGCTCTACTCTGCGGCGGTGGAGGCGTTCGACATCAACGAGATCGCCGCCAGGCGCCGGAGCGTGTCCAGACCGCCTCTCGTGGGCGCAGCCAATCGCAGAAGGCGGGCGCGACCTCCAGAGTCGCCGCGCGGTAGCGGTCGAGGCAATGACGTTATCAATTGCACCGCGATAATCCTCACTCGAAACGAAGAGATTCACATCGAGAGGTGCATACGGTCGCTGCGTGGTGTTGTGTCAGAGATCCTCGTCGTGGATTTGTTCTCCTCCGACGCGACGGTGCGGATTGCGAGCGGGCTCGGCGCGATCGTCAGGCAGCGAGAATTCAAGAGCCACTCCGACCAACTGTCATGGGCAATCTCGCAGGTGTCCAATTCCACCGAGTGGATCATGAAAGTCGACGCCGACGAGGCGTTGGACGCCACGCTTGGCACTGAGCTGCTCGAGACCATTCCCAGTCTTCCGCCGCAGGTCTGCGGCCTGGAGTTCTTGCTGAGGGACCATTTCTGCGGTCAGCCGATCCGCTTCGGCGGGCGTGGGAGAATGTACCTTATGCGAATGTGGCGACGTGGTGCAGCGCTTGTCGAGAATCGTTGGATGGACGAGCACGTCGTGCTCACACGGGGAGAGACGCACCGGTCGAAGGGTGGGCTGCTCCATCACAATGAGAAGTCCATCTCCGAATGGACCGCAAAGCATATTGGCTACGCCAGCCGGGAAGCGATCGATGTCCTCAGCAGACGCTACGGCTTCTTGGCTGGCGGAAGCAGCAACGCGGGCGCTCCCCAAGATTTCAAACAGAGGCTCTACTACGGCGTCGGAGGGAGCGTGGCGCCGCTTCTGTTCTTCGTCTATAGATATGTCATCCGCCTTGGATTCCTCGACGGTCCGAGGGGCTACCTTTTTCATTTTCTTCAGGGCTACTGGTACCGCACGCTGGTGGCGGCGAAGCTGTTGGAACTCGAGGGCAAGCTGGAGGGATGCACAAGCAACGAAGAGCGCCTCCAGATAATCCGGCAACATACCGGCTTGGCGGTCTAGCTCGCATGAACAAGTTCCATGGCCGCACTCGACAAGGCCAACGCCTCTTGGCGCCGCACCATCTCGGCGATCCAGACGGGGGCGTAGGGCGGCGTACAGCCCGGCGACGCCGTTGATGACCCAAAGGAGACATTGACGGCTCGCTTCGACAGGCCACTCCGGCTCGCGCGCGACCAAAACAATTCAGCCTTCCGAGCGCAAGGCCGCCTCGACGCGCTGGATCAGCCGCTCCCGCATGTCAGGCATGGCCCCGCCGAGCAGGAGGAAGACGCGGACGATCGGCAAATAGGGCTGCATCGCCGCCGTCAGCGCCGCAGGGGCTATGCCGGCCAGCCGCGCATACTCCGCCTGCAGAACCGAATTGACCGTGGCCCGCTCCGGATCGTCGGCGTGTTCCGGGCCAATCTCGGCAAGCAGGACATGGCACTGTGCAATCTCGTAGGCGGCGGGCGCACGAGCCGCGCCAAGCCAGTCGATCAGTCTCGGACCCTGCGCCGTCATAATCACGTTGCCGGGGTGAAGATCGGAATGGCACAGCACGTCATCGGGCGTGAGGTGCTCGATCAGCGCGAGGACGCCGGTGGTGATGCGCTCCGGAAGCACGCTGCCGCCGAACCGCAATCTGGCGTCCATCGCCTCGCGCAGCGAGAGTGCGTCCGGCGGCGGTCGCGTCTTGTGAACGGCAAGGCAGAGCGTCGCAAGGATTGCGCCCGCTTGTTCACGCGTGATGGCGCCGGTGCGCGTAGCCTGCGTCAGGGTCGGCCCATCGAACCGCGGCAGCACGATGCCAAAGCGGCCGTCCAGGGTGACTTCGCCGAGCACCTCCGGCGCTGGGCCGCCGGCGGCGAAGACCGCGCAGGTCATTTGCGTCTCGTGCTGGACGACCCACTGCGGGATACCTGGCTTGGACAACTTGACGACCTGACCGGGCGCCCAGGCATGGACATCAGCGAAGACGCCTTCGCCGATCTTCTCTCCCAGCGATCCCTGCATGCCCGTTCTCCGCCGTGCAGAGGAAACACCGGCGGCGAGCAAAAAGGAACCCCTCCCGTCGCGGGGCCGCCGGACACTATGATCGCCTTTCAATCTGCAGAGACCTTCTTCCACTCCGCTAAATGGTGCCAAGTCCGGTTGTGGCACAAAGCTACCGAGTTGCTTGATAACGCGGAACGTCCACTTTCGGGGATTGAGCGGACGAGAATTGCTCGCGGCGAGCCTGTCGGCCCGTGACCCAGTGAAGCGGCGCGAGGTCATCACGCTGCTCAGCGGTGCGGCCGCGCGGCGCGCCGCCGCGGCGCTTCGAGGGATGGGCGCTCGCATGAACGCGGTCGAACGCGGGGCCACCGCAGCGACTGCATTTCGGTTCCACCGCAAATAGGGTTAGGCTTGGCTAGGTTAGGTTTGGCGAGGCGTGCTACCGGCTCGGCACGACGACTTAAGCGGAGCAAGGCTTCGAAGCTCCGCTCCGGGAGGCGCATCATGGTCCGATACGTGCGACTGCGGATTGCAGGGGCGTTACTGGCCCTTGCCGCGGTTTGCGCGGCCCTCCCCGCCGGCGCTCAGCAGAGCGACCCCGACGCGATGCTCAAGCGCTACCGCGAGCTGCACAAAGCCGGCGACTATGACGCCGCGCTCGCCCAGGCGCAGAAGCTGGAAGCGGCGGTCCGCGCCCGGAGCGGCACGAACAACCACTATTACGTCGTGGCGATATTAGCGGTCGCGCAGGTGCACAGGAGCCGCGGACAGAATGCGGAAGCTGAGGCGATTTACAAGCGCGCCCTGACCATCCTGGAAAAGACGCCCGGCGCGTCGGAGCTCGATTTCACGCACCCCCGCCAATATTTGGCGGAGACCTACGCAGATCTCGGCCGCTACAAGGAGGCCGAGGCTCTCTTCGAGCGTGTTCTGCCCGTGCTGGAACAACATCTGGGCGGGGATCACCCACGGGTCGCTGACGTGGTCGCCAACTTCGCGACCCTGCGCAAGCGCCAGAGCCGTTACGACGAGGCCGAACGATTGTACAAGCGCGCACTCTCGATCAGGGAAAAAGCCTCGGACGCGGTGGGGACCGCCGCCGCTCTCGATGGGCTCGGGGTCCTCTATTCGAACTCTGAGTCGTTACGCCGAAGCAGAGCAGGCCTTGGAGCGGGCGCTCTCCCTGCGCGAGAAGGCGCTCGATCCGACTCACCCGCTGTTCTCCGAGGGCCTGTCCAACATCGCGTCCCTGTATGCGCACCAGGGCCGCTACGGCGACGCGGAGGCGGCATTCAAGCGTGCCATCGCCATCGGTGAGAAAGCGCTCGGGCGAGAGCACTCAACCGTGGCCCAAGACCTCGGGAATCTGGCTTATGTCCTGTCCGAGCAGGCGCGCTACGCCGAAGCGGAGCAGATGTATCAGCGCGCCCTCAGCATCGAAGAGAAGGCGCTCGGGTCGATGCACCCGCAGCTGGCCGCCACTCTCAACAATCTCGCGACACTTTACGCGAGGCTCGAGCGGCACGATGACGCCGAAGCGCTGATGAAGCGCGCCCTTTCCATCTACGAGCAGCGGCTATCGCCGGACCACGCGGACGTGGCGTTCACGCTGAACAATCTCGGCTTTGTCTACCGCGAGCAGGGACGGCACGGCGAGGCCGAGGCGCTGCACCGCCGCGCGCTCGCCATCCGCGAGAAGGCGCTTGGTCCGGACCATCCGCTTGTGGCTGCTTCGCTCAACAATCTGGTCTCCGCGCTGCGGTCGCTGGGGCGCAAGCAGGAGTTAGAAGCCCTGCTCAAGCGCGCGCTCGCCATCGCCGAGAAAGCCCAGGGGCCAAACCATCCCGACGTCGCGCTGAGGCTGAGCAATCTCGCGGTCCTGCAGTTCGACGAGCAGGGGCGTCACGACGAGGCGGAGCGCCTGCTCAAGCGCGCCCTCTCGATCGTCCAGACCGCACTCGGCGCGAACCATCCGGATGTCGTCGCGACGCTGTACACCCTGGCGCGGAACGAAGCGAGCCGCGGCAATCACGTCGCTGCCCTGGACTATGCGCGTCAGGCCAGCCGCGCCGCGCTCGCCCATGTGGCAGCCGGGTCCGGACGCGGCGAGCAGGAAGGCGAACAGGCGCGCGGCGTCGAGAGTAACGCGACCTCCTTTCTGGAACACGTCGCTCAACTGGCCGCCGTGGCGCGGCAGCAGCCGCAGCGCGGCCAGAGCCTCGGCCAGGAGGCCTTCGAGATCGCGCAATGGGCGAGCCAGACGGCTGCGTCCGCGGCCATCCAGCAGATGGCCGCGCGCTTCGCCTTGGGCGGCGGCGAACTCGGCGCGATCGTGCGCGAACGCCAGGATCTCGCGAGCCTGTGGCGGGAGAAGGAGAAGGCACTGCTCGCCGCGATCGCGAAGGGTGAATCTGAGAAGAACAAAACCGATCTGCTGCGGCAGGAAATCGTAGACGTCGCACGGCGCTTCGGTGTGGTCTCCGACCGGCTGCGACGCGAGTTCCCCGACTTTGCCGCTCTCGCAACCCCGCGCCCGCTCACGGTGGACGAGGTGCAGAAGCTCCTCGCGGCCGACGAAGCGCTGGCATTCTGGCTGATCGGACGGCGGGGAAACACATGTTTTCGCTGTCAGCCGGGAACTCGTTCGACTGGGCCACGATCGCGACCGGCGACGCCGCCATGGTGGAGAAGATCGCCGCCTTCCGGCGCGGGCTCGACGTCGATGAGCTGACACAATCCATCGCCCGGAACGACAAGCCGGTGCTGTTCGATCTCGGCTTGGCGCATGACCTCTACACGGCGTTGCTGAAACCCGTCGACCGCGTGCTCGCCGGCAAGCGCCATCTGCTGGTCGTGCCGACCGGCCCGCTGACTGCGGTGCCCTTCCACCTGCTCCTGACCGAGGCGCCGGCGCTCGCGCGGCCCGAGCTGAAGGATCTGCAGGTCTACCGCGAGGCGGCCTGGCTGCTGAAGCGGCATGCGACGAGCGTGCTGCCTTCCGTTGGCAGCCTGCAGGCCTTGCGCGTATTCGCGCGCCAGGGCAGGGCAACCAAGCCGCTCGTCGGCTTCGGCGATCCGATCTTCGGGCAAGACCGGGCCGACGGTGCCCAAGGCGGACGGAAGATTGCGGCCCGGACGCGCGGCTTCGCCGATTACTGGAAGGGCGCCGGGGTCGACCGCGCGCGCCTCGCCGCGGCTCTGCCGCGCCTTGCGGATACCGCCGACGAGCTGAACGCCGTCGCCCGAAGGCTGGGCGCCCCGGCGAGCGAGATTCACCTGCGGCAGGCCGCCAGCGAAACGCAGGTGAAGCGGATCCCGCTCGGCGACTACCGCGTCGTTTATTTCGCGACCCATGGTCTTGTCGCCGGTGACGTCAAGGGCTTGGCGGAACCCTCGCTCGCCCTCACCCTCCCGGCCCAGCCGAGCGAGACCGACGACGGGCTGCTGACGGCAAGCGAGGTGGCGCAGCTGAAACTCAATGCGGATTGGGTCGTGCTGTCGGCGTGCAACACGGTCGCCGGTGACAAGCCTGGAGCGGAGGCGCTGTCTGGATTGGCGCGTGCATTCTTCTATGCAGGTGCCCGCGCGCTGCTGGTCTCGCACTGGGCCGTCGCTTCCGCCGCAGCCACGCGGCTTGCGACCGGCACGTTCGATGTGCTGGCGCAAGATCCCGCGCTCGGCCGGGCGGAAGCCTTGCGCCGGACTATGGTCGATTTCCTTAGCGACACGAGCGACCCGAAAAACGCCTACCCGGCGTTCTGGGCGCCGTTCATCGTGGCTGGCGAGGGGGCGGCGCGCTGAGCACCGCGCCCCTCACATCTGTAGACGCAAATCGGAACGGGAGGAATGACATGCCAAGTCCAGTCTCGCAGCTTGTCTTGTTCGGCGTCGGAGCCCTCGCGCTCGCAGTGGCAAGTTCGGGCGCCGACGCCCAGACGTGCAAGCCCGGCGCGCAGATCAGCGGCACCACGACTATTGAGAAGATGACCAGCATCAAGGGCGGGGTCGGAATGACCGTCAGTTCGTTCACGGACTGCGGCCTGAAGTTTGTCGTGGTCCCGCTCAAAGTCATTATGGATTCGGTCGCGGCGAGCGCGAGTTGCACGGCGGGCAGTACGCTTGAGGTCTCCGGCGTCACCGTCCGCCGCGATGGAACGTCTCAGCTTGGAAGCAAGCCGCTACCAGTGCCCGTAGCCGCGACCTTACTCCGCATGCTCGTCGTCTACGGCATGCCGATCGGCCTCAAAGGGGCGGGCGGCATCGTCGGCCACCTTAGCTCGCGAAATTGCGGCCGAGTTAGTCCGGCACGGCTGCAAAGCAGGCAACGTCGGTCATTCCGATTGTCTTTCGCGACGGCGGGGGACCCGGTTGGTACCGGCCTCCCGGATGGGCCGCTTTCTGAGGGTACAGCGACCACAAATGCTCGTGTCGAGCCTTTCGCCCATGACTTCTACAGCGGGACCTTTCAGCCTCAGTCTATGCGCCTGCGACGTTTTCGGACAGCAACTTGCTTCCGTGCGGCGGCCGACTTGCCTTCCGACGGCTGCGTGATCGGGAGCACCTCGCGCATATACTCGGCGAGCGCCTCGCAAAAGCTTTCGGCATAGCGCGGGAGTGGGCGCCGTTTGTCCCAGTGAATGACCAATGGTTCGCGGAGCGGTTTGCGCAGATGCGTTACGCGGACAATTCTCAACGTGTAGCGATCCGTTCGCAGGAGCGACGGAATGATCGCGACCCCTTGCCCGGCCTCGGCCAGCGCGAGCAAGGTGTGGGGCGCGCGGCTCTCGAGCAGAATGTTGGGCTCAACGCGTGCGAGACGGCAAGCCGCGTTGAACATCCTGCGCAGTGAGTAACCCGATTCCAGCAGGAGCAACGGATAGGCGGCAAGGCGGCCGATATCGATCATGCCGGCGTGGCCAAGCGCGAGCGACGGTTCGCAAGCGGCTAAAATCTCGTCCGGTGGCAAGGCCTGGCTCGCGAAGTAGCGATTGACATATTGATCGTGTCTGATGCCGACATGTACCTCGCCGCGTTCCAGCATGGCCGACATATCGGGACCAAGGGCCTCGGTCAGTTTCACCTGCACGTTGGGAAAGCGTTGTGCGTATCGAGGCAGGAATCTCGACAAAACACTTTCGATGGTGTGCGGCGGGGCGGCCACCTTCAGTACCCCCCTGTCTCCGCGCCGAAGCAAGTCCACCCGCTCGCCGAGCGAGCCGACGTGACCCAACACGTCTCGGCAATCTCCGAGCAACTGCTCACCGATGGCGGTTAGCATAAGCCGGCGTCCCACACGGTCAAAAAGCTTGAAGCCAAACTCCTGCTCTAGGTCGCCAATCTGTCGTGAAAGGGCAGACTGGCTGATGCGCAAGCCCAACGCCGCGCGCGAGACAGTGCCCAGCTCGGCGACGGCGACGAACGTTCGCAGGCGCTTGAGATCCATATCCTTGCTTATCTCCAAATTGCATAAAGGCTCAGAAGAATTATGCATTGGACGGGTAAGCCCGTCCGGGCATATTCTTCGCTCGAGCATCCGTCAAGAAGGCTAGCCGATCCGAGCGTGGCGGTCCTGACGAGTTGCTGCAACGAAGCGCGTAACGACATATGCCTCCCGCGCGGCACCGAGTGCGCGGCGCGAGACCGCTAGGCCCGGTGTCCAGATTCGGAGGATCCCATGAGCTGCTGCGATGAAACCACCGCCCGCGTACCTGATACCGATGTGTCTCGGCGTTCGCTGTTCAAGGGTGCGGCGCTCATTGCAAGCGTCATCCCTGCGGCGCGGCCTACGCGCTCCGAAGCGCAGGGCAAGCAGATCAAGCTCGCCTACTGCAGCCAGCTTCTGTGCGGGGTGCCTTACGAAGTCGCGCGCGCGGCTGGGAACTTCAAGAATCACGGGCTTGATGTGCAAATCGTCTACACCCGCGGCGGCAACGCCGCGATGCAGGCGCTGGTCGGCGGGGCGGTGGATTACGCCGCCACCTCGCTGGACGTTGCTCTCCAGGCCTATGCCAATGTCGGCGCGGACATCCGCCGCTTCGCGGTCACCGGGCGTCTTCCTTTGTTTGCCGTTGTCACCGCTCCCAAGACCGCCGACCAGATTCGATCGATCAAGGATCTGGAGGGAAGGACGGTCGCCGTTGCCGCGCTCGGCACTGCCGATCATGCATTGACGCTCTACCTGCTGAAGCAGGCCGGCGCCGATGCCCAGAAAGTCCGGTTCGCGACCATGGGCAACAATCTGCTGGAAGCGTTGCGCCAAGGCCAGATCGACGCCGGCCTGGTGCAGGAGCCGGCTCTGACCTTGCTGCGGCGCTCGGGCGCCCGCGTGCTCGTGAACGCCATGGACCTCGAAGACGCCAAGCGCTATCTCGGCGGTTCGTTTGAATTCATGGGCGTGGCGGTGCGCGCCAAGGAGATCGAACAACGCCGGCCGGAAATGGTTGCGCTGACCAAGGCATTGGCCGATGCGCTTCAGGCGCTACGCCGGATGACCGGCGATCAGTTGGTCGCGGCTTTCCCCAAGGAGATGACCACCGGGCTCGATCTCAAGGAGTTCGGCGAGATCATCGCGCTTCACCGCGACGCGCTCTATCCCGAAACGGTGAACATCGACCTCGAATCGGCCAAACGGGTCGAGCAGAGCCTGATCGCCGGCGGCCTCATCAAGTCCGGCGCGAGCGTGTCCGGGCTGCACGACACCACGATCGTCGGAGGCTGAATTGCGCGTCCGTGACTTGACGATTTCCTACGGCAGAGAGCCGGTCCTCGAAGGCGCAAGCATCGAAGTCGACCACGGCGAGTTCGTGAGCCTGGTCGGGCCGTCGGGCTCCGGCAAGTCGAGCCTGTTGCGGGCCGTCATCGGGCTACAGCAACCGCTCGCGGGCACGGTCGAAGCCGGCTATGCGCCGTCCGAGATCGGCATGCTGTTCCAGGATGACGCGCTGCTACCATGGAAGACCGCGCGCGACAATGTCGCGCTCGGGCTGACCTTCAACGGCATGGATCGTAGGCAGGCGCTGGTGCAGGGCGACTTCTGGCTCGACAAGCTCGGCTTGGCGGGTTTTGGCGACCGCTTTCCGCGTCATCTCTCGGGCGGGCAAAGAAAGCGCGTCGCGATCGCGCAGGTGCTGGCGATGCAGCCAAAACTCCTGCTGATGGACGAGCCGTTCGCCTCGCTCGACGCCATCGTGCGTGCGCGCATCATCCAGGACGTCGCCGAACTGGTGGAACGCGAGCGCATCAGCGTCCTGCTCGTCACCCATGATCTCGAAGAGGCGATCAGCCTGTCCGACCGCGTCTATCTGCTCTCCCAGGGGCCGCGCGCCCGCATCACGCAGCAATACCAGGTGCCGATCCCGCGCCCGCGCGATCCGGTTAACGCGCGCGTGCATCCGGCGTTCGCGCCGCTCTACCAGAAGCTCTGGAACGATCTCTCCCACGAGGTCGATTTCGATCGCCTGGCCGAGGCTGCCGAATGACAACGCTCGACCCCCGCTGGAAATGGATGCGCCAGCTCGCCGCCTTCGCCGTCCTCCTGCTGCTGTGGGAGGCGGCCGGGCGCGCCGGGCTGCTTAATCCGCTGTTTGTGCCGAGCCCAAGCCTCATCGGCAGCGCTCTCTATGAACTGTTCGCAGACGGCCGCATCTGGCCGCATCTCGACGCCACCTTCACCGCCGCGCTGCTCGGCCTGGCGCTCGGCATCCTCGCTGGGATCGTGCTCGGCGTCGTCGCCGCACTGTTGCCGCCAGTCGCCGAATTGCTCGAACCGGTGATGACGCTGCTCAACGCCATTCCGCGCGTGGTGCTGGCGCCGCTGTTCGTGATTTGGCTCGGCATCGACCTCGCCTCCAAGGTGGCGCTGGCCTTCATCCTGGTGGCGGTGGTGATCTTCTTCACGGTGTTCAACGGCATCCGGCAGGTCGACCGCAAGCTGGTGGAGCGCATCGTCACGCTCGGCGGCGGCCGCTGGGATCTAGTGCGGCATGTGTACCTGCCGTCGGTGGCGGCCTGGGTGCTTGGCAACCTCAAGATCGCGGTCGGCTTTGCCTTCACCGGCGCCTGTGTCGGCGAGTTCGTGGCCGCCAGCCGCGGGCTGGGCTATCTCCTTTCGTTTGCGCAGAGCACCTACAACTCCGCGCTGATGTTCGCGCTGATCTTCCTGATCATGGTGGTGGTCCTGCTGATCTTCGCTATTGCGGGGCGTCTGGAAAAATATCTGCTGCGCTGGAATTGAGCGCGCCTGCCGGAGGGATGACGTCACTGTGACCGATCTGTACACCCGCATCAGAGAGCAGCCGCGCGAGGTGTTGGACACCATCGCCAAGTCGCTGAATGTCCGCGCATCCGAGCCGGCCATGCAAACCATCTGCGCACGCTACATGGGGCAAATTGCTCTGTCTGGAGGGGCTCGTGTGCTTGAGATTGGCTGCGGAAACGGGGCAACGACCAAGCTCATCATGGAGTACGTAAGTCCGGCGCAGCTGGTCGGGATCGACCCGTCTTCCGTGTTCCTCGACATGGCGGGCGGGGCATTCGCGGACGAACCGCGGGTCTCATTCGCGCTCGGCGATGCCGTGGCGACCGGGCAGGCGGACGCCTCCTTTGACCTTGTTATCGCACACACCGTCTACTCGCATCTGGTCGACCACGAGGGGGCGCTGGCCGAGGCTCGCCGGGTTCTCAGGCCGGGCGGGCAGCTCGTGATTTTTGACGGTGACTTCGCGACCATCACCGTCGCCCTGTTCGATGGCGATCCGCTGCAGGCGGCCGTAGGCGCGGTGCTGCGTCATATGATGCACGCACCGTACATCATGCGGCGGCTTCCCGCTCTCGTTACCGCGGCAGGGTTCAGCGTGCAGTCGGTCGAGCCGCACGGCTACGTGCAGACGACGAGCCCCGACTTCTTGCTGACGCAGCTGTCGCGCGGCACTAACGCAGCCGCTCGGGCCGGCGAAATCGGTCAGGGGCTGGTTGACGGCTTCGCTCAGGAGGCGCGTCGGCGAGTCGCCAACGGCACGTTCTACGGAGCCATCCTGTTCCTCAGCCTCGCCGCGCGCAAGGACGGCGAGTGACTGCGCCCTTCGGCGGGCGGAAGCATTGCACTATTCGACTGGACATAACTGGAAGATCTGATCGGGAGAATAGGCACATGTCGCAGACTCGCTTCGAGACTTGGCATCTCGATCTGCAGGACCTGTTGGGCCTCGCGGTTCCGCCGGTTGCTATTGCCTTTCTGAGCCACGTCCCTGCCGGGATTGCCCGCATTGAACGAACGCGTCCGCCGGCAACGGCGGATGGCCGGACCGGAGCCGTTGCGGCGAGTTGCGTCTTCTGGGTCGAAGGCACGCAAGGCGTCTTCGCGACGACGGCGGAAGACCACGGCAATTGCAGCGTCGGCAGCCTGACGCATGGCTTCAAGACCATGGAGGAGATCGCCCACAATGCGGATGTTGCTGCGCTCTGCGAGACCGGATGGGTCACGCCGGAAGCGGTGGCAAAGATCGCGGTCGTGCGCGAAAAGCCGACAAGCGTGGTTTATGGACCGTTGCGCGACATGTCAGTCGAGCCGTCAGTCATCCTGCTGCGGCTGAATGGAAAGCAGCAGATGCTGCTGCACGATGCGTGGCCGGGCCTTCGCTTCGAAGGCAAACCGCAATGTCACATCATTCCGATCGCCAAAGAGAGCGGCGAGATCGCCGTGAGCGTCGGCTGCATGCTGAGCCGCGTGCGCACAGGCATGTCGAATAACGAGGTCACGTGTGCGGTCCCGGCGAGCCGTGTGTCCCTGCTGATCGAGCGCCTGCGCGCGGCGCGCGCCGCCGATATTGCAGTGGCAGCCTATGCCGCAGAAGATTCCAAGCGTTTTGGCAATCGCCAATGAGGGCGGCGCCGTTCTCATCGGAGTGAGCGACACTGCGGGTGCATATCGCTCTGTCATCGGCGGTCCGGACCACAGACTCTGGCCGACACCGCGCCGCGATCTTTGCCAAGACGTATGTCTGGAATTGGCACGACACGGACTTGGCGTGATGTTCGACTGGTGTGCGCAAAGCGCGGTAAGCCGACGCGCGCGTTAGGGGCAAACATCGATAAACGCCCTAACTTGGTGAGACGGTGGCACCCGATACCTCTCCCGCTTGCGCCCTTGCAATGCGAACGCCGCGGCTGCCACAAGTGTCGCTATGAATTTACGTGACTCTCCAGCGGGCAGCCCGTGTGAGGGGCTGGAGGTGGGAGCGAGAGCTGCCGCTGTCAAACTGGCGCAGCTTCTCATGCCGCGCTGCCGACCTAGATCAACGGCTTCGGCTGATAGCAGAGCAAACGCTCACACGGATCCGAATCACCGGAGCTGTACTTCAATCTGACGCAGACGTGCGCCGTCGACCAGTTGGGCGCGTTGCCTCTCTTCAAGTAGTGATGCGGTTGGATCGGACACCACTTTCCGTCGATGTGAACGAACGTGCCTTGCGCGGTGTCTCGCACAAGCTCGTCCTTGATCGAGCCGCAATCGTGGTCATTGCAGCACCCCTTGTCCAGGCCGTTCACCCAATTTTGGTAGTGGGCGTGGCCCCGATGGTGACCCTCCTGGCTCCATGCATTTGGTCCGATGAAGAGAGTACCGAAGAGAAGTCCGATGACGATGATGACGGCGAAGGCCGCGAGCATCGTGTCAGACAGTCTTTGTGTCATCGCAGCCTCCATAGGGATACGAGAGGTAAGCAACTCACACCAACAGTATTGGTGATCAGAGAATCATTTTTTCGCCGCAATGACTGTGCCGCGAATGCATCACCCATGACGAATCAGCGGCACCACGTCGTTGCTCCTGGATGCCATGCGGCCGGCGGCACGGCGCCATGCCGATGTGCAGAAGCTGCGAACCGAAGTCGGCCGCTTTCTGAAGCCGCCGACAGCCTTGCGCGACGGGCCGCTTGCGGCGCTCATCGCGGCCGAGATGGCGAAGGCGGCATAGCGCAAGCGCTGGCGCATGATCTTTTTAGTCGAGTTGCGGGGCGCTGATCCTCCCCCTTCAGGGGGAGGTGCAACCAATCGCGCCTCGCGCGATCGGCTCCAGAGCGCACGCCCAGCGGGCTGCGCCGGGCTGCGGCACCGCAAGTCGGGTTTACCCGACTTGCGCATTCATGATGCTGATCTCGGGCAAGCCCGAGATCAGTGCGCGGCCGGAGAGGGGGTCTCACGGATAGATGCATCAGACCCCACCCCGATCAGCGCGCAAGCGCGCTGATCGACCCTCCCCTGAAGGGGAGGGATCAAGGCGCCGCCTGGCAAAACCAGATTTCATCCGCGTTGCCGCACGTTGCGCCGCGCCTTCCGTCGCGCCGCGACCGCTCAAAACCTGAGACCCAGCCGGCCTCTGAGCATGGGGCGATCGAGGCCGCTTTGACTCGCCGACGCGCCAAGCTCGACATCGACGGATGCGTTGTCGATCTCGGCCCGCAAGCCGATGCTGCCGCCGAGCGCGTCGCGCTTTGCCGTTGCGACGTTGAGATCATAAATGACCTCGGGCGTGTCGCTGTAGGACAGCCGTTGCAAGAAGCCCTTGTCGACGCCGCGCCGCGCTTCCAGTCTCGCGTTGGGGGTCAACACGCCCCAATGCGTCGGAATGTCGAACGAGCCCATCGCGCCGAGCGCGACGGAGGCGCTGTTGGCGCTGACCTCGCGATAGGCGAGCGTCCAGGTCGGGTTGCCGGCTTCCCCATAGGGGCGAAGGCGGGCGGCCGCGACATCGCCGCGCAGATAGGGGGCAAGGCGCAGGCCGCCGCCTCCCAGCTCCGCCGTCAAGACGAGGGAGCCGAACCAGCTGCCGCCGCCGCGCTGGCCGGTCGCGAAGCTGCCGTCGCTGGTGACGTAGCGGCGGGTGTCGAAGGCAAGCAGGCTGTAGCCGGCGAGCCCATCGATGAAGATGCGCGGCCATAGCTTGTAGGACGCGTAAGCCACGACGGTGGCGCTGTCGGCGACGCTGCGCGTGCCCTTCGCTCCGACCCTCGTGTCGTCCGAGCCATAGCCGATGGCCGCGCCGATCTTGAGATTGCTGAAGACGCGCGTATCGATGCCGGCCGCGAGCCCCCTCGTGGAGAAGCGGTTCTTTTCGGCGACGGCGGCGACATTCTGGTGGCCGTGCACCAGAGAGCCGCTGATCCAGGCGGCCGCCTCCGGGCAGGTTTGCGCACCGGCGCGGGCGGCGGGCTGCGCGCTGGCCACCGGGCGCCCGTCTGACCCGCGCAGGAGCCACGCGGGCGAAGCGCCGGGATCCCTCCACTCCTTCGGGTCTTCCCTCGGCTCCAGGCTCGAAAGGGACAGATGGTTGGAGAAACCGCAAATGTCCTCGTGCAGGGCTTCGAGCCGGCGACGGACATTGGCCGACTGAGCCTCGGCGAGGCGGTGGGCCGCGGCGACCTGCGCCACAACGAGCCCGCGGACTTCGGGGTCGGCCGCCGGGTCGGGCCTCTTCACGGTCACCGACAGCGCGTCGCTCGTCACCGCCATGTTGTTGGCATCGCCGCTATATAGCGCCGAAATGGCATGAGCGCCCGGCGCGAGGGCAGCGATCGAGAACAGCACGATGTTGCCGGCGGGTGCCTGCGCCGCCGACGGGCCGGCGGCACCGCCGGCGGGTGCGCCAGCCGGCGCGGGCGCAGGTGCGCCGAGCGCCAGGGTCGCAAGCTGCGTGGTGCTGTCTCTCAGGGTCACCGTGCCGGTCGGGCTTGCGCCGAGCACGGTGGCGGTGAACACGATGGCGCTGCCGAAAGACGTCGACGACGAGGAGGTGGTCAGCGTGATGGCCGTCGTGAACGCGGCAATGCTTCCGCTCGGCGCCTGCGTCGCCATCGCGCCAAGGCTGTCGGTCACGCGGATCGTGTAGCTGAAGGCGCCCGCGGCGGTCGGCGTGCCCGATGCCGAGCCGGTTGAGGTGTTGAGCGTGACGCCGGCCGGCAGCGCGCCGGCGCTGACCGCGTAGACATAGGGCGCGGTGCCACCCGAGGCGGTGTTGCTCTGCGCGTAGGGAGCGCCGACCCGCAAGGTTCCCGAGGGCGTGCTCGTCAGCACGAGGCTCCCCGAGATCGTGCCGCTCGACGCCTGCGTGGCGGTGGCCCCGACATTGTCGGTGACGCGGATCGTGTAGCTGAAGGCGCCGGCTGCCGTCGGCGTGCCGGACACCAGGCCGCTCGCGGGGTTGAGCGAGACGCCGGCCGGCAACGCGCCGGCGCTGACCGCGAAGACGTAAGGCGTCGTGCCGCCCGAGGCGGTGTTGGCCTGCGAATAGGCGACGCCGACCTGCGTGGCGGGCGATGGCGTGCTCATCAGCGACACGGCCGCCGTGATGGTGCCGCTCAGCGCCTGCGTCGCGGTAGCCCCGACATTGTCGGTGACACGGATCGTGTAGCTGAAGGCCCCGGCTGCCGTCGGCGTGCCCGACACCAGGCCGGTTGCGGTGTTCAACGAAACACCGGCCGGCAGGGCGCCGGCGCTGACCGCATAGACGTAAGGCGTGGTGCCGCCCGCGGCGGTGTTGCTCTGCGCATAGGAAACGCCGACCTGCGTGGCGGATGACGGCGTGCTGTTGAGGGCGAGCACGGCCGCGATGGTGCCGCTGAGCGCCTGCGTGGCGGTGGCTCCGACGTTGTCGGTGACGCGGATCGTGTAGCTGAAGGCGCCGGCCGCCGTCGGCGTGCCGGACACCAGGCCGGCCGATGTGTTGAGCGAAACGCCGGCCGGCAGCGCGCCGGCGCTGACCGCATAGACGTAAGGCGTCGTGCCGCCGGACGCGGTGTTGGCCTGCGAGTACGCGACGCCCATCTGGGTGGCGGACGACGGCGTGCTCATCAGCGACACGGCTGTCGTGATGGTGCCGCTCGAGGTCTGCGTGGCGGTGGCCCCGACATTGTCGGTGACGCGGATGGTGTAGCTGAAGGCGCCGGCCGCCGTCGGCGTGCCCGACACCGAGCCGGTCGATGTGTTGAGCGAGACCCCGGCCGGCAGCGCCCCGGCGCTGACCGAATAGACGTAGGGCGTCGTGCCGCCGGAGGCGGTGTTGCTCTGCGCGTAGCTGAGTCCCACCTGCGTGGTCGCCGACGGCGTGCTGGCCAGCGACAGGACGGCCGCGATCGTGCCGCCGAGCGTCTGTGTGGCGGTCGCCCCGACATTGTCGGTGGCGCGGATCGTGTAGCCGAAGGCGCCGGCCGCCGTCGGCGTGCCCGACACCAGGCCGCTCGATGTGTTGAGCGAGACGCCGGCCGGCAGCGCGCCGGCGCTCACCGAATAAACGTAAGGCGTCGTGCCGCCCGAGGCGGTGTTGGCCTGCGAATAGGCGACGCCCACCTGGGTCACCGTGGCGGGCGTGCTCATGAGCGACAAGGCCGCCGTGATTGTGCCGCTGAGCGCCTGCGTGGCGATGGCCCCGACATTGTCGGTGACGCGGATCGTGTAGCTGAAGGCGCCGGCCACGGTCGGCGTGCCCGACACCAGGCCGCTCGACGTGTTGAGCGAGACGCCGGCCGGCAAGGCCCCCGCGATGACCGCATAGGTGAACGGTGCCGTGCCGCCCACGGCCGTGTTGCTTTGCGAATACGCCACCGCGACCTGCGTCACCGTCGAGGGCGTGCTTGTCAGCGACAATGCCGCCGCGATGCTGCCGCTCAGCGTTTGGGTCGCGGTGGCGCTGAAACTGTCGGTGAGGAGGATCGTGTAGCTGAAGGCGCCGGCCGTCGTCGGGGTGCCGGACACCAGGCCGGACGAGGTGTTGAGCGAGACGCCGGCCGGCAGCGCGCCGGCGCTCACCGAAAAGGCGTAGGGCGGCGTGCCGTCGCTGCCGGTGTTGCTCTGCGAATAGGCGATGCCGACCTGGGTGGCGGAGGCGGGCGTGCTGCTGAGCGCCGGTCCGGCCGCCGAGAAGATCGTGCCGCTGAGCGATTGCGTGGCGATGGCCCCGACATTGTCGGTGACGCGGATCGTGTAGCTGAAGGCGCCGGCCGTCGTCGGGGTGCCGGACACAAGGCCGCTCGAAGGGTTGAGCGAGACGCCGGCCGGCAGCGCGCCGGCGGTCACCGCGTAGGTGAACGGCGCCGTGCCGCCGGTCGCGGTGTTGCTTTGCGAGTAGGCGACGCCAACCTGCGTGCTCGAAGCCGGCGTGCTGTTCAGGCCGAGCACTGCGGCGATCGTGCCGCTGAGCGTCTGCGTGGCCGTGCCGCCGACGCCGTCGGTCACTTGGATCGTGTAGCTGAAAGCCCCCGCCGCGCTCGGCGTTCCCGACACGAGGCCGGTCGAGGTGTTGAGCGAGACGCCGGCCGGCAGCGCGCCGGCGCTGACCGCATAGACGTAAGGCGCGGTGCCGCCGGAGGCAGTGTTGCTCTGCGCGTAGCTGATCGCCACCTGCGTGGCCGCCGACGGCGTGCTCATGAGCGACACGGCTGTCGCGATAGTGCCGCTCGACGTTCGGGTGGCCGTGGCCCCGACATTGTCGGTGACGCGGATCGTGTAGCTGAAGGCGCCGGCTGCCGTCGGCGTGCCCGACACCAGGCCGCTCGATGTGTTGAGCGAGACCCCGGCCGGCAGCGCCCCGGCGCTGACGGAAAAGACGTAGGGCGTCGTGCCGCCGGACGCGGTGTTGGCCTGCGAGTAGGCGACGCCCACCTGCGTCACCGTCGAGGGCGTGCTGTTGAGGGCGAGCACGGCCGCGATGGTGCCGCTCGATGTCTGCGTGGCCGTGGCCCCGACATTGTCGGTGACGCGGATCGTGTAGCTGAAGGCGCCGGCCGCGCTTGGCGTGCCCGACACCAGGCCGCTCGATGTGTTGAGCGAAACACCGGCCGGCAACGCCCCGGCGCTGACCGCATAGACGTAGGGCGTCGTGCCGCCGGAGGCGGTGTTGGCCTGCGAATAAGAGACGCCCACTTGGGTGGCGGACGACGGCGTGCTGTTGAGGGCGAGCACGGCCGCGATGGTGCCGCTCGACGTCTGGGTGGCCGTGGCCCCGACATTGTCGGTGACGCGGATCGTGTAGCTGAAGGCGCCGGCCACAGTCGGCGTGCCCGACACCAGCCCAGACGAGGTGTTGAGCGAAACACCGGCCGGCAACGCCCCGGCGCTGACCGCATAGACGTAGGGCGTCGTGCCGCCGGAGGCGGTGTTGGCCTGCGAGTACGCGACGCCCACTTGGGTGGCGGACGACGGCGTGCTGTTGAGGGCGAGCACGGCCGCGATGGTGCCGCTGACGTTCTGGGTGGCCGTGGCCCCGACATTGTCGGTGACGCGGATCGTGTAGCTGAAGGCGCCGGCCACAGTCGGCGTGCCCGACACCAGGCCGCTCGATGTGTTGAGCGAAACACCGGCCGGCAACGCCCCGGCGCTGACCGCATAGACGTAGGGCGTCGTGCCGCCGGACGCGGTGTTGGCCTGCGAATAAGCGACGCCCACTTGGGTGGCGGACGACGGCGTGCTGTTGAGGGCGAGCACGGCCGCGATGGTGCCGCTGAGCGCCTGCGTGGCGGTGGCCCCGACATTGTCGGTGACGCGGATCGTGTAGCTGAAGGCGCCGGCCGCCGTCGGCGTGCCCGACACCAGGCCGGTCGCGGTGTCGAGGGAGACGCCGGCCGGCAAGGCGCCGGCGCTGACCGCATAGGTGAACGGCGCGGTCCCGCCCACCGCCGTGTTGGCCTGCGAATAGGCGACGCCCACCTGGGTCACCGTCGCGGGCGTGCTCGTGAGCGACAGGGCGGCCGCGATGGTGCCGCTGAGCGTCTGGGTGGCGGTGGCGCCGAGCAGGTCGGTGACACGGATCGTGTAGCTGAAGGCGCCGGCCGTCGTCGGCGTGCCCGACACCAGGCCGCTCGACGTGTTGAGCGAGACACCGGCCGGCAGGGCGCCGGCGCTCACCGAGTAAGTGTAGGCCAGAAAGCCGCCCGAGCCGGTGTTGGACTGGGAATAGGCGATGCCCACCTGCGTGGCTGACGAGGGTGTGCTGTTCAGCGTCAACGGGCTGGCGATGACAAGTGTGTAGGTGGCGGCTCCGCGATTGCCGAACAGGTCCGTCGCCTGGACCGTGAACGTGTACGAGCCGGGGGTCGTCGGGATGCCCGTGAGGACGCCGGTCAGGGAATTCAGCAACAGGCCGGGCGGCAGCGCGCCGGTCACCACCTGATAGGTGGGCGCGACACCCCCGGTCGCGATGATGGTCTGCAGGTAAGGCGTGCCTGTCGTGCCGGTCGAGGTGATGGAGTTCAGCGTCAGCTGGCAGGCGCTCGCCGGGCCGGCATTGAGCGGCAGCGAGAACTGGTTCGCCCCCGTGAAATCGGCAATCGTCCCGACGCTGTCGGTGATGCGGATCGAGAACGTATAGGTGGCGATCGGCGACGAGCAGGTGAGGCCGTTGACGGCGCCGGCGCTCGACAGGGTGAAGCCGGTCGGCATCGCGCCGCCGATGATCTGGAGGGTATAGGGGCCGGTGCCGCCGCTCGGGCTGATGGTGGACGTGTAGGTCACGCCCCGCTGGGCTGCCGGTAGGTCGACGTTCACCGAGATGCCGTTGACCGTCTTGACCACCGCCAGCGCCGGCGGGGCGTTAAGAATCACCGCAATAAAGGCCAGCCAAAAAGGCCGCAGCTTTTGCAATGCCGTCTCGTCAAGAGTCAGGCCTTTGCTCGATCCCGTGTATGCGGATCGATGTGCTTACTGAAAAAAATGCCACGCCGCTGGACGGGCCAGGCGGCAGCTCGGGCCGCGAAAATATGCTCAAAAGGTAAGCACGTATGGTTAACAAACCTGAAATTTCGCTTGGCGGAAGTTAAGATCGCCTCATGCCTCGCCAAAGTGGGCATCGACAGCCGCCGCCCCGAAGCGGCGCGGGTGCAAGATCGTACGGTCGTCAAAATTTGGACCGCAGCCGCTCGAAAGCGGGGGATCGGTCTCTAGGTAGCGTTGCCGCGCCTGTCGCCCCGCCCCAGCTGCTCGAAACCGCCGCTAGTGCGAAAGGTCTGATCCGGATCCAAGACCGCCTCGTCTGCGACCCCGGAAGATGTCCAAGGCGCGCCGCCGCAACTGGCGTCGCGTCCAAGGCGTCGGCTTCGCCACCTGCTGGGCTTCCTTGTCGAGCGCCTGTAGCGCCTCCAGGATTTCATCAACTGTTACCGGGTGTCGGCCGCCAGGGGCGTGACGCAAGGCGGGAGCCGCCTCGACGGCGCAGGCATCCGAGGCCCATGACGCCAGTATGGCCCGCTTTTCGCTGAGGGTCAGATCGTCATCCTTGACTACGTCGCGCGGGTGGTCGAACGCCTGGGCGGGATGCAACAGGTCATCGAGATCGAGATGGAAGGGTTTGTCATCGTCGTGTGCGTTGGTCATAGCCACATCCTCGTGTGAGCAACATGGATACGATTTGCTGCCGCTGGCAGCCGCGCCGGGCCCGTCGGCCCGGACGCTGAGCCATCTATTTCAAGGATGAAAAATTTCAAGCCCCCTCTTGAAAACCTCCGTCGAAAAATTAGCTCATCCGGCGTCAAGACGCCCTATGGGCTTGGCAGAACGGGCGCCGGCGGTGTCCGGCGCTCTTGTGGTTACGTTGCTCAACGGAGGATGTAGCTATGGGAACCTATGACTTCTCTCCCCTCTACCGCTCGACCGTCGGTTTCGACCGGCTCTTTGACATGCTCGACCAGGTGGGCGAGCCGCAGACCAACTGGCCTCCCTACAACATCGAGAAGAAGGGTGAGGACCAATACTTCATCACGATGGCGGTGGCCGGATTTGCGCCCGACGAGATCGACATCGTCCATCATGAGAACACACTCACGGTGACCGGCGGCAAGCGGTCCGACCCGCAGGATGTGGAAGTCCTTTATCGCGGCATCGCCACCCGCTCGTTCCGGCAGGCATTCAACCTGGCCGACCACGTGAAGGTGGTGGCGGCCGGGCTCGACAACGGCCTGCTGCGGATCGAGCTGAAGCGCGAGGTCCCGGAGGAGCTGAAGCCCCGCCGGATCAACATCGGCGGCTCAGGCACGTTTCTGCAGGACAATCAGGGCCAGCAGATCGGCAAGCCGAAGGCGGCCTAACGCCATCCGGCAAACGGCAGCTCGCGGCAAAGGCCGCGGGCTGCCCGATCCAAGACCGACCCATGACCGCGATGATCCTGCGGCGGCACCTGCCCCACGTTGCTGCGTATGCCGCGTTTGGCTTCGTGCTCGCCGTCATTGTGCTCTTGTGAAACGAGCGGCGGCCGTGGGCTGCTGCGTCGGCGTGACACGTGGGAATCGCCAGCCGCCGCCCCAAACGAACGCGGGTCCAGGTGCAGGCGCGGAATCAAGAAGCAGGGCGTGCTTCCGTCCGAACGGCGGATCGCGCCCTAGGCGGCGTTGCCATGACCGTTGCGCCGGGCCGGCGCGCGCGCCGTCGCCTTGCCGTCGTTCACCAGGGCAAGAAGCGCGGCCACCGCCGCCTCGATGCGTACGCGCTGGGAGGTGAGATGGGCGGCATCGACCGCCTGCGCCAAGGCGCTTGCGAATTTGAGATAGCGGCCGCTGCGCTCAACCGTGTCGAAGAAGGCGCGATCGTTCCAGCGCCCCGTCAGCCATTCGAGGCGCCGGCGCGTCTGGACGGCGCGCGCCTTGGTGGCGTCCGACACCTGCGCCCAATGGTGGCTGCAGAGTGGCGTTTCGCGGTCGCAGTGCGGGGCGGCGGCCGCCGCGCAGGACGGGATGCAGCACAGAAGAGGCGACGCGACGCCAACCATGAGACGGACATACTCCACGACGGCGTTTCCTAACCGGACAGGCTTTACGTCCGGTTACGATCATAGGAGTCAGCCCCGCGCCCGCTTGCCCGCCGTGAGCTCGCGCCGCACCAGGGCCGCGCCGGCCGCCAGCGCCGCAAGCTTGCCGTAGGCAATGTCGGCCTGCATGGGCGCCATGCCGCAATTGGTGCAGGGATAGAGCTTCTCGGGCGCCACGTATTTCAGCGCCGCCCGGATGGTCGCCGCCACGTCCTCGGCCGTCTCGACCGCATCGGTCGCCACGTCGATGGCCCCGACCAGCAGGTCCTTGCCGTCGAGCAGCCGCATGAGCTCGATGGGCACGCGCGAATTGCGGCACTCGAGCGACACCTGGTCGATGCGGCTCTTGGCGATGAGCGGGAAGGTCTCTTCGTATTGCCGCCACTGCGAGCCGAGCGTCGCTTTCCAGTCGAGATTGGCCTTGATGCCGTAGCCGTAGCAGATGTGGACGGCGGTGGTGGCCTTGAGGCCGCGCGCGGCCTCTTCCAGCGCCGCGAGCCCCCAGTCGGCGACCTCGCGCATGTAGACGTTGAAGGCCGGTTCGTCGAACTGGATCACGTCGACGCCGAGCGCTTCGAGCTCGCGGGCCTCCTCGTTCAGCGCCGCCGCGAAGGCAAGCGCCAGGTCGGGGCGCTTGCCATAATGCTCGTCCGCGATGGTGTCGACGATGGTCATCGGCCCCGGCAAGGTGAATTTCAGCTTGCGGGTCGTTGCGCGCGCGCGCCGCCCTGGCCTCCATGGCGTGCACGGGACCTTTGCGGCGGATCGGCGCCACGACGGTCGGCACCTCCGCCTTGTAGCGGTCGGCGCGGATGCCGATGGTCGTCTTCTTGGAAAAGTCGATGCCGTCGAGATTGGCGAGGAAGCCGTGCACGAAATGCACGCGGGCCTGCTCGCCGTCGCCGACGATGTCGAGGCCGCAATCCTCCTGGCGCTTCACCGCCAGGATCGTGGCGTCGCGCTTGCCCTCGGTGAGGGCGTCGCCGTCAAGCCGCCACGGCGCCCACAGGCGCTCGGGCTCGGCGAGCCAGCGCGGCTTCGGCAGGCTGCCGGCAAGTGTGGTGAGAAGCATGGCGCTAACGTCCCCCCGCATACAAGCGATTCCAGGTCGGGCTGATCAGGATCTCGTTGACGCATACCGAGGCCGGCATGCGCGCCACGTAGAGGATGGTCTCGGCTAGGTCGTCCGATTGCAGCATCCTGGCCTTGTCCTCGGCCGAGACCGGCACCGGCCGCTTGTCGAGGATCGGCGTCGCCACCTCGCCGGGGCAGATGCAGCAGGAGCGGATGCCGTTGGTGCATTCCTCCTGGTTGATGCTGTGGCTCATGGCCACGACGGCGTGCTTGGTGGCCGAGTAGCCGGCGCCGGTGAGGGGCGAGACGAAGCGGCCGGCCCACGACGAGACGTGGATGATGAGGCCGCCGCCCCGCGCCCGCATCAGCGGCAGCACCGCGGCCACCGCATAGAACGGTCCCGCCAGGTTGGCGCCGATCACCGTGTCGATGCCGGCGATGTCGACGTCCTTCCAGCTGCGGTTCTTGACGTTGAGGCCGGCGTTGTTGACGAGGATGTCGCAGCGGCCGAAGCGCGTCTTGATCTCCTCGGCCACCTTGGTGATGTCGCCCGACCGGCTCACGTCGGCCGGCGCCACCAGCGCCTTGCCGCCGTTCTTGGTGATGGCGGCGGCGGTCTCCTCGAGGGGCTCGCGGCGCCGCCCGCTCAGCACCAGCGAGGCGCCGGCGCCCGCAAGCGCCACCGCCGCCGCCTGGCCGATGCCGGAGCCGGCACCCGTTACCCAGGCCACTTCGCCGTCGATCGTGCGTTGCATGTCAGGACTCGGGTGTTGGGAGGTCGGAAATCGGAGAGGGATCAACTTAGCGGCTGTGAGCCGATCTTGACCACTGAATTACGGAGCGTGGAATCCTGTGAATTACCGACCGTGGATTCCTGGGCGGCAGGAACCAGTGGCTTGGCCATTGCGTTTGTCCTTTGCCCGCCACGCAGCGCCCCGCGGGCGGCGCCGCCAAGCGCCTCATGTGGCGCGGCCAAATACCGGGAGCGATCCATGACGGTCGGCACCATCCTCATCATCGTCTTGATCCTGTTGCTTATCGGCGCCATTCCGCGCTGGGGCTACAGCCGCGGCTGGGGCTATGGCCCGTCCGGCGGCCTTGGCCTCGTCCTCATCGTCGTGCTCATCCTCGTGCTGATCGGACGCGTCTGAGGCCTTTGGGCCCGTTGACGCGCGTTGCGTCCGATCAACGGTGCAAAAGTCGTCGATCACAGACTTTCAAGGCCAACGACGTTGACTTGAGCTTGTGCAGTGCGGTATGGGAATGAACATTCATTCCCATACCGTCACATGCAAGACCACGCCCCCACGCCGCTCGCGCCGCTGTCCCACGCCGTCGCCTCCAGCGAACGGCGGGCCCGCATTCTCGACGCGGCCGAACGTTGCTTCGTGCGCGCCGGTTTCCACCGCACCACCATGCAGGACGTGGCGGCGGAAGCCGGCATGAGCCCCGGCAATATCTACCGCTACTTCGCCTCCAAGGACGCCATGGTGGCGGGCCTTGCGGAGCGCGATCGGGCCGAGCTCGGGCACGACTTCGGCTCGGTGGCGCCTTCGGACGACTTCCGCACCGACTTCCGCCGTCTCGGCCGCAAGCACTTCCAGGAACGCGACAAGGCGGTTCTGTGCATGGAGATCTGGGCCGAGGCGACGCGCAACCCCGCCATCGCGGCCATTAATGCCGAGTTCGACCGCGACGTGCGCCAGCGGCTGGCGGCGCTGTTCGAGATGGGCAAGCAGCACGGCGCCGTGGCGGCCGATCTCGATTGCGAGGCGGCGGCGCTCGTCGCCTGCATCGTGTCCAATGGCCTGTTCGTGCGCCGCGCCTGCAGCAAGGACTTCGACCCCGAGCACGAGATCGACAGCGTGCTCGCCGTCTTCGCCGCGCTGCTCGACGGCAAGATCGACCTGACGCCGGCCAAGCATCCGCTACCGCAAGAAGAAGCTGGATCCACGCCATGACGCTCTCCCGCATCGCCGCCGCAATCCTGGTGCTCATCGCCGCCGTGTGGATCGGCTCGGGCGTGCTCGGCCGCGACCGTCCCGAGCCGGGGGCGCAACAGGCGCAGCCAGCTGCCGTCGAGAAGACACGCTTCAAGGTGGCGGTGCTGCCGGTCACGGTGGAGCAGCACGCCCGCAACATCGTCATCTCCGGCCGCACCGAGGCCGATCGGCGCGCCACCGCCATCGCGCGCGCCGCCGGCATCATCGTCGATCTGCGGGTGCGCCGCGGCAACGTCGTCAAGACCGGCGACGTCATCGCCGTGCTGTCGGACGAGGCGCGCGAAGCCATGGTCGATCAGGCCAAGGCGCGCCTCGATCAGCGCCGCGCCGAGCTCACGGCCCGCTCGCAGCTCATCGAGAAGGGCAACATGCCGGCCATCAACCGCTCGCAGCTCGAGGCCGAGATGAAGGCCGCCGAGGCGCTCCTGGCGCAGGCGGAGGCCGAGCGGCGCAAGGGCGAGGTGCTGGCGCCGGTGTCGGGCGTCGTCAACGACGTGCCGACCGAGCTCGGCCAGGCCATGCAGGCCAACGCCACCGTGGCAGAGGTCATCGCGCTCGATCCGATGCTCGCCGTCGTGGAAGTCTCCGAGCGCCAGCTCGGCGGCGTCAAGCTGCGCGAGCACGCCAACGTCAAGCTGGTCACCGGCGAGACGGCGGTGGGGCGGGTGCGCTTCGTGTCCAGGAAGGCGAGCCCGCAGACCCGCACCTATCGGGTCGAGGTGCGCATCGACAATCCCGAGGCGACGATCCCCGACGGCGTCACCTGCGAGGTGAGCCTGCCGCTCGCCCCCGTTGCGGCGGCGCGCCTGCCGCGCTCGGCGCTCTCCTTCTCGGCCGAGGGCAAGCTCGGCGTCCGCACCGTCGACAGCGACGGCCGCGTCGCCTTCGTGCCGGTCGCCGTGATGGAGGACGGGCCGCAAGTCATCTGGGTGGCGGGCGTCGAGGACGGCGCCAAGGTGATCGTGCAGGGCCAGGAATTCGTCAAGGAAGGCGAGCTCGTCGAGGCCGTGCCGTTCTCGCTCGCCCTGCTGAGCGGCAAGTGACGATGCCGAGCCTCCGCTTCCGCATCGAACAAGAGCGCCTCTAGAAGAGTGCCTCGATGGCCAATCCCGTCGATTATGCGATCTCCCATTCGCGGCTGACGCTGGCCACGCTGCTGTTCCTGCTCGTCGCCGGGCTCAGCGCCTACATCTCCATCCCCAAGGAGGCGGAGCCGGACGTTCGCGTGCCGATCATCTATGTCAACGTCACGCAGCGCGGCATCAGCCCCGAGGACGCCGAGCGGCTGATTCTCAGGCCGCTCGAGACGCAGCTGAAATCGGTGCCCAACATCAAGGAGATGCGCTCGGCCGCCTTCGAGGGCGGCGGCTACGCGCTGGTCGAGTTCGAGGCCGGCTTCAATTCCAACGTGGCGCTCGCCGACGTGCGCGCCAAGGTGCAGGACGCCAAACGCGATCTGCCGCGCGACGCCGACGAGCCGCAGGTGCGCGAGGTCAACCTGTCGTTGTTCCCGGTGATCGTCGTGGCGCTCGGCGGCGACGTGCCGGAGCGCATGCTGCTGCGGCTTGCCCGCCAGGCCAAGACCGCCATCGAGCAGGTGCCGGGCGTGCTGTCCTCGGAATTGCGCGGTGCCCGTGACGAGTCGGTCGAGATCGTCGTCGAGCCGATGCTGCTCAAGAGCTACAACGTCTCCATCGACCAGCTCATCGGCGGCTTCAACGCCGGCAACAGCCTGGTGGCGGCCGGCGCCATCGAGGCCGCGTCCGGCCGTTTCCCGGTGAAGATCCCGGCGCTGATCGAGACGGCGCAGGACATCCTGCGCTTTCCCATCACCGCCTCGGGCAACGCGTCCGTCGGCCTCGGCGACGTGGCCGAGGTGCGGCCCACCTTCAAGGACCCGACCTCGATCACCCGCATCAACGGCAAGCCGGCCATCGCGCTCGAGGTGGTGAAGCGCACCGGTGCCAACCTCATCGACACCGTCGACACGGTCAAGAAGGTCATGGCCGGCCTGCAGAAGACGTGGCCCGCCAATCTCGAGGTGGCCTACACGCAGGACAAGTCCAAGACCATCCGCATCATGCTGCACGAGTTGCAGAACAGCGTCATCACCGCCGTGCTGCTCGTCATCGTCATCATGCTGGTGGTGCTCGGCGGCCGCGCCTCGCTGTTCATCGGCATCGCCATCCCGGCCTCGTTCCTGGCCGGCATTCTCGGCCTGCAGCTCGCCGGCCTCACCATCAACATCGTCGTCCTGTTCTCGCTCATCCTGGCGGTCGGCATGCTGGTCGACGACGCCATCATCGTGTCGGAATTCGCCGAGCGGCGCATGTCGGAGGGCATGGCGCCCAAGGCCGCCTATTCGCTCGCAGCGCGACGCATGGCGGGGCCGGTCATCGCCGCCACCGCGACGCGGGTGGCCGCCTTCTCGCCCTTGATGTTCTGGCCCGGCATCGTCGGCGAGTTCATGAAGTACATGCCGATCACGCTGATCGCCACGCTGTCGGCGTCGCTCGCCGTGGCGCTGTTCTTCACGCCCACCCTCGGCGCCATGCTGGGACGCGCCAGCCACGTCAAGGACGAGCGCGCCGCCGAGCGCGGCCTCTACATGCGGGCCGTCAAGGTGGTGCTCAAGCATCCAGTGGCGACCTTGGCGCTGTCGGTGCTGCTGCTCTTCGGCGTCATGCAGGCCTACGGCAAGTTCGGCCGCGGCGTCGAGTTCTTCCCCGATGTTGAGCCCGACTTCGCGCTGGTGCAGGTGCGGGCCCGCGGCAATCTCTCCATCACCGAGAAGGACAAGGTGGTGCGCGAGATCGAGAACCGGCTCTTGGGCATGAGGGAATTGTCGACCGTCTATGCCCGCTCGGGCGAGGGCCAGCGCGGCTCCGCCGAGGTCACCGAGGACACGGTCGGCACCATCCAGTTCGAGTTCGTCGACTGGCAGCAGCGCCGCAAGGCCTCGGCCATCATGGCCGACATCCGCGAGCGCACCAAGGACATCCCGGGCGTCGTCATCGAGGTGACGAAGCCGCGCGCCGGCCCGCCGACCGGCAAACCCATCACCATCCAGCTCGCCTCGATCGATCCGGCCAAGCTCAACGCCGCCGCCGTCAAGGCGGCGGGCGTGCTCAGGGCGCGCGCCGACACGCGCGACATCGACGACGGCCTGCCGCTGCCCGGCATCGAGTGGAAGCTCGACATCGACCGCGCCGAGGCGGCCAAGTTCGGCGCCAGCCCCGCCGCGGTGGGGGCGGCCGTGCAGCTCGTCACCAACGGCGTCAAGGTGGCCGAGTACCGGCCGACCGACACCGACAAGCCCGTCGACATCCTGGTGCGCTTCCCGGAGAGCCGGCGCAGCATCGACCAGCTCGATCAGCTCACCATGAACACGTCGGCCGGCGCCGTGCCGATCGGCAATTTCGTCACCCGCCGCGCCGAGCAGAAGGTCGGGCTCATCAACCGCGTCAGCGCCCAGCGCGTCGTCACCGTCACGTCGAATGTGGCCGAGGGCGCGCAGACGGCGCAGGTGCAGCAGGGCGTCGTCGCGGCGCTGGCCAACGCCGACCTCGGCGACGGCGTCACCTTCAAGCTCAAGGGCGAGGACGAGGAGCGCGCCAAGGCCGGCGCCTTCCTGATGAAGGCCTTCGGGGCGGCGATCTTCCTGATCTTCGCCATCCTGCTGGCGCAGTTCAACAAGTTCTCGAGCGTCTTCCTGGTGCTCACCGCCGTGGTGCTGTCCACCTTCGGGGTGCTCGTCGGCCTCATGATCATGGGCCAACCGTTTGGCACGGTGATGACCGGCATCGGCGTCATCGCCAATGCCGGCGTCATCGTCAACAACAACATCGTGCTCATCGACACCTACGACCGGCTACGGCGCGAGGGCGTGCCGGCCTACGAGGCCATCGTCACCACCTGCCGCGAGCGCGCCCGGCCCGTCGTGCTCACCGCGGTGACCGCCGTGCTCGGCGTCGCGGCCATCGCGTTCGGCGTTAACATCGACTTCGTCACCCGCGACATCCACGTCGGGGCGCCGGCCACGCAATGGTGGATCAATCTCTCGACCGCCATCGTGTTCGGGCTCGGCTTCGCCACCGTGCTGACGCTGTTCGTGACGCCGGCGGCGCTGATGTCCTTCGCGCGCTTCCACGCATGGCGGCGGGCGCGCAAGGAACGCCGTGCCGCGCGCCGCGGCGGCGACTTCGCGCCGGCCGCAACGCCGGCGGAGTAGACGCGAGGCGGTTGGCGCGAGACGCTCTCCTGCGGGAGGCGGCAGCCGCGCCTCCGCGCCGGCGGCGTTTTGCAGCAGCGCGTTGAGCCGGCATACTCCGTCCGCATCGGACCGCTCACGCCATGACCGACACGCCGCCCAAGGGCTTTCGCACCTTCCTGATCGTCTGGGGCACGCAGTCGCTCGCCGTTATCGGCGGCGGCATGACAGGCTTCGCCCTCAACATCTATCTCGTGCAGGTGCTCTATCCCGCGCCCGGTCAGAAGGCCGAGCTCGCGCTCGCGCTCACCGTCCTCAATCTCGGCTTCGTCATCCCGTTCGTTTTCGTCGGACCTATCGCCGGTGCCTTCGCCGACCGCCACGAGCGCAAGCGCATCATGATCGTCGCCGACATGACCAACGCCGCGCTCACCCTGGTCACCTTCGCGCTGATGCTGGGCGGCGCGCTCGAGCTGCCCCTACTGGTGGCCGTCGGCGTCATGAGCGCGCTTGCCAGCACCTTCCATTACGCCGCCTACGATTCCTCCGTCGCCATGCTGGTGCCCGACCGCCTCTTGCCGCGCGCCAACGGCATGGTGCAGACGGTGTGGTCGCTGTCGGGTATCGTGTCGCCCGCGCTCGCTGCCGCCATCATGGCGCTGCCGGCGCTCGCCGCAGCGGGTGGCCTGCCGTTCGCGTGGCTGGTCGATTTGCGCGACGGCACGCCGCTCGTCTTCGCGCTCGAGGCTGTCATCCTCCTCTTCGCCGCTTGCGTGCTGGGTCTGCTCGAGGTGCCGTCGCCCCGCCGCGCCGATGCGGGGGAGAGCGGCGAGGTCAAGAGCGGCATCTTGGCCGATGTGCGCGCCGGCGCGCTCTATGTCGTGCGGCGCCCGCCATTGTTGTGGCTGCTCGGCACCTTCACGGTGGCGAACCTCGCCGGCGCGCCGTTCGGCGTCGTCACGCCGCTCCTTGTCAAGTTCAACCTCGCACCGGATTGGGTGGCACGTGGCTTCTCGCTCGAGACGGCGTTGGCGCTCCTCGTCACGGCGGGCGGGCTCGGCGGGCTGTTGGGCGGCATCTCCGTCAGCTTGTGGGGCGGGCTCAAGCGGAAACGCGTTCTTGGCGTCCTCGTGCCGATGCTCGGCGCCGGGCTGTTCGAGATCGTCTACGGCCTGTCGCCATTCATCCTGCTCACCGCCGCTGCCGCCTTCGCGGGCGCGGCCATGCACCCGATGTTGAACGCCCACTCGCAGGCGATCTGGCAGACGCAGACGCCGCGCGACATGCAGGGCCGCGTCTTTGCCGTGCGCCGCGTCATTGCCCAAGGCTCGCTGCCGCTCGGCACGGCGCTCGCCGGCGGGCTCGCCGGCAGCATCGACCCGGGCCTCGTGCTGGCCGGCCTGGGATTGCTTCTGGCGCTCGTCTGTTTCGTCCAGCTTTTCAACCCCATCCTCATGCGCGTCGAGGACAACGCCGGCGGACAGCGGACAATTTGACCGGCGCCGGGGTTTGACAGCGCCGGTCCGGCATGTGACTCGGCCCCCCATGACGCCGGAAGCTTTGCCGCGAGCCGCCGATGCCGCGCATTTGACGGACGTGCTTCGCCGCTCAGGCGTGCTGGGCGCCGGTCGCGTTCGCGACGTTGTGGTCGAGAGTTCGCGACCCACATTGCTGTCGCGCATCGTGAAGCTGCGGCTCACCTAGAGGGCGCTGCCGATGGCGCGGCGGGGGCTCCAGGCTCCCTCATCCTCAAGACCGGGCTCCCGGAACGGGTCGGCGGCCAACACCATCACGAGGTGGCGTTCTACACGAAGGTCGCCGGGGTGACCGCGGCTCCCGTCCCGCGCTGCTTCGAAGCTGTTTGGGAACCGGACGCGCAACACTGGCACCTGCTGCTCGAAGACCTGACCGATTCCCACATCATCGCCACCGTGTGGCCGTTGCCGCCGACGCTGGCGCAATGCGAGGCCATCCTCGCCGCGCTGGCGCGCTTTCATTCGGGATGGTGGGATGATCCGCGTCTCGGCGTTTCCGTCGGGACATGGCTCGATGTCGAGGCCACCAACCAGGGACTGCAGCGCTTTGCCGACGCCTTCAAGGCCTTCGGTGACCGTCTCGGTGATCGCCTGTCACGCGAACGGCGCGATCTCTATGAGCGGCTGATCGAGGCGGCGCCGCGTCTCCTCGCGCGCTATCATTCGCGTCGCAATGTCACGATCATCCACGGCGACGCGCATGTGTGGAACGCCTTCCTGCCGCGCGATGACGGCGACGACGTCCGGCTCTTCGATTGGGATTCCTGGCGCGTTGGCGTGGGGTCGAGGGACCTCGCCTACATGATGGCGATGCACTGGTATCCCGAGCGCCGTCGGCGCGTGGAGCGACCGTTGCTCGACCATTACCACGCGGCCCTCGTGGCGCGGGGCGTGCGCGGCTACCATCGCGGAGCGCTCGACGAGGACTATCGCCGGTCGGTGCTGCTGCACTTGATGACGCCGGTGTGGCAGGCGGCGGTCGATCTCCCGCCCGTGATCTGGTGGAGCCATCTCGAGCGTCTCGTGCTGACCGTCGACGACCTCGGTTGTCGCGAGCTGCTGAGCCGCTGGGTGTCACACCATGGTGCTGACGCGGCTATCGTCGCACTGGCGTTGCCGCGTCGCGGTCGCCTTCTCCGTCCTGCGTCGTCCCGAAACGCAATCGGCCGCCCTTGCGGGCGGCCGACGCAGCAAACAATCCGGAAAGCTTAGTAGCCGTAATAGGTGCGATAGCCGTGGCCGTAGGAAGGCGCGTAGTCGTAGTTCGGGTAGGTGTAGTAGCGCTTCCTGGTCGGGTAGTAGTTGTAGCCGTAGTTGCTGTAGCCATAGTTCGAGTAGCCGTAGGGCGCGTAACCGTAGCTATAGCCATAGCCGCCGGCCTGAGCCGAGGTGGCGAGGGCCGCAACGGTGGCAATCGCGAGGATGATGGTCTTCACGGTATTTTCTCCGGGTTGAACGGGGCGGGTTTGCCGCCACCGGTCCGGCAGTATGAACCCGGCCCATCCGCCAGGGGTGTGCGGCTTGGCACACTTCGAGGGGGCCGGCGCCATTCCTGGCTATGCGTTCGGCCGATGCGAGGTGGCCCATTGGCGCGCATGCGGGATGGGCAGGGGGAGATAGGGCGCAATGGCTGAGCGGAACGCCTGTACGCTGGGCAGCGCCTCCATCTGCGCGCGCCACTGACCGATGCGCCGCCTCTCGGCGAGCATGCCGCGGCCTTCATCCGTGAGACCGAGCGCCGTGAGGCTGGGCAGCATGAAGAAATCCGCAAGGGTCGGATCACCCCCGACCAGGAAACCGGGAGCCTGCGCGAGCTCCCGCTCCATAACGTCTAGGGCGAGGGAGATGTGCGGCAGCGACTTCAAAACGATCCGCTCGTCGCCGTCGATGCCGAGCGGCGGAAAGACGAGCCGTTCGTGCACGAGATGGAAAATGATCCACGGATAGTAGTAGCTGTTGATGACGGCGCCGATCCACTGGTTCATGCGCGCGCGGGCTCTTGGATCGCGCGGCTGCAAAGCCGGTTCGGCAAAGCATTCGTCGATGTAGGTGACGATGGCGCTGGTTTCGTAAACGCGGAAGCCATCGTGATCGAGGATCGGCACGCGGTTGAACGGATGCAGCGCCAGATGCGACGGCCCGCCCATCTCGTCTTCGAGGTCGTGAAAGGTAAATGGCACGCCTTTGTGCGTCAGCACCAGGCGCACGATGTTGACGTAGGTCGATTTTTGGAAGCCGTATACGGTCAGCATAGGTAGCCCCTCGCAAGACGATCACACGAGGCGGGGGCGCACAGGTCGGCGGAGCCCGCCTCGATTCGATCGAGGTCAGGGCAGCGCTTGGACACTCGCGTGTTGAGAGGTCTTGGGCATGCCGGGCGTCTGCCGATGGCCCGACGCACCATTTACGCGTGGGGCCGAAAAAGAGCCAAACTGTTTCACGCCAGGTTGCAGAACGAGTGGCCCTTGGTGCCCAGCTATGCCATCGCCGTCAGGATCAACGATAGCCCGGACAGGAGCAGGAGCAGAAGCACCACCTTGCGAAAGATTTCGTCGTCAACGGCCCCATACAATTTGAAGCCTCCCAAGAGGCCGGCGAGCAGAAATGGAAGGCCAACAACATAGAGTCGCAACGTATCCAGCGTGAATGCACCGGCAAAGCCCAGCGAGGCATTGATGACGACGAACGCTGCAAACAGAACAGGCTGAAAGACGCCACGTTGCACGTCCTTGGGCCACCCCCGCCATTGACAGGAAATCGTTGAGATGACTCCACCCAAGCCTGTTAGCCCACCCAAGATGCCGTTTGCGAAGCCGATTGCGATGTCGCCAGTGGTCCCGATTGCGAAGGGCCCAACGGCGGGCCGCAGGAGACTGTAGGCGCTGTAAAGCACGAGGACTGCGCCGACACTGGCGCGAAGATGAAGCGGGTCTATATACGTTAGCAGATAGACGCCAACAGGAACGCCGATAGCGCTGCCGAGCGCCAGGGGCCAGATGGCGCGCCAGTTCAAAGTGTGGCGCAGCTTGATGATGCCGTAACCCTGCGTCAGCAGACCATAGCCGGCGATCAATGCAGCGGTCTGAAGTGGCGTGATGATGTGCAGCCATGCGCCGGCAACGACGAGCCCCATCGCGAATCCGGAGAATCCGCTGACAAAGCCCCCGGCAAACGCCGCAAGCACGAAGATCGTCCAGGTTGGTCCATCCATGAAGCGCCCTTCCGAGTGAATGGCGAGCGCTTGGATGGAAAATCCATCTACAGGGGAGGCCCTAATGTCCCCAGCTAGACGACAATACGGGGTGCACACTTGAAGCGCAATTTAGTTCTGAACCCTTTGAACCTCGATTGAGGCGCCAACTCAGCTCTTTGCAAACGCCGTCTTTTCGATTGCCGTGCGGAGCCCGCTTGCGAGCTTCAGCGCATCGTCGTTCGCCCAGAAGTGAATTCTTGAGTTACTCACGCGCGACGCGTTGCCGAGATCGTCGGGACGGCAACGTCTGAGGTGGTCGCCGCTCCACGTTAAATAGTAGATGCATCAATTGTTACTTGGGTCATTGCGGTCGATAGACCCGAATGGCGGCATTCTCATTTGAAGCCGCGCGAACCGCGAGGAAGAGCCGGTCGAGATCGGCGACAAAGAGCGAGGTTCTTGCCCCCGCTACCGTTGGAATGCGAGCGAGGCGCTTGTATCGCTCCTGCGTATCGATCACGTCGATGAAGCCGGCGCCGCAGCTGACGTAAATCCGTTTGCGCTTGGCGTCGATGAATACGTCGTCCGAGTCGCCGCAAACCTCCAGCTCGTCAAGCAACTTGCCAGTTTGCATCGAGAACGCGCGCAGCCTCGCCGGATTTCTGAAGACCACGACGACTTGTGCGGACGCCTCGTCGATGGCCATTGGAAAATTGCCGGCCGCGTCGACCGTGTCCCAGCTCGCCGTCTGGCGGCGCGTCTCGCGATCTATGACAGCGATTTCGCGAGCCTCGGGGACGTTCACGAAGATCCGCTGACCGGTTGCGCCGATCTGGAAGCTCTCGGGGTGCGCTTTGAGAGGAATATCCGCGATCCTCTTGCGGCTCTCGGGATCGACAATGGCAAGTGCGCCGTTGCCATATCCGACGACGACCTGATTGGCACTGAGATCGATGCGGACGTTGTCAGCGTCCTCGTTCAAGTCGACGCGACCCGCTGCCGCATAGTCCGGGCCACGAAACATTCGGACCGAGCCGTCGCCGGCATTTGCCACATACAGCGTATCGCTAGGCTGATGATAGCCGACGCCCTGCGGGCGTTTCAGCCCCGCTATTTTACGAATCAGTTTTCCATCTTTCAGATCGAGGACCGCGACGCTGTCGTTGCCGAGCTCGGCGACGAACAAGCGTTGTCGCGGGAGATCGATTGCCAGATGATCGATGCGGCCCGATACGTCGCCAAGGTCTATCTTGGCCTCGAGCGTCAAGGGCTCCGCCGCGCGCGCTGCCGAGGCATTTGTTACGCCAACAATCGCACACATCGCAATTCCCGCAAGGAAAGCTAGTGTCATTGTGCCTCTCCACCAAGCTTCGGGCCGGCGACGGATCCTGACATCGCCCGGCCATCGTGGTCGCCACAGCGTCAATGCACTCCTCGTTCGATCAGCTCTTTGCGAAGGCCGTCTTCTCGATTGCGGCCCGCAGTCCTTTGGCAAGCTTCAGCGCATCGTCGTTCGCCCAGAAGTGCAGGAAGATCAGCCGCGGCTGCTCGGTCAGCATGTGGCTGTGAATTGCCGTCACCTCGATGCCGTTCGACCGCAGCGCCTTGACGACGGGGTTCACCTCGTCGGACGTCAGCACGAAGTCGCCAGTGATGGCCGCCTTGCCGTCACCGGTGGGCTGGAAGCCAATGGCGGTCGCTACTCCCATCGGCCCCGCCGGGCTGAGCTGAATGTTGCCTTCGACGACTGGGTCACGGCGCGGCACGGCAAACTGGTAGACGCCGCCGTTGGTCTGTCCCTTCACGCCGATGATCTGATCGAGCTGAGCCGTGTCCAGATTGACAGCCGAGGCGACTGCTCCCGTCGTCGGCGGATCGAGCGGGGTCTTGCTCGCGGCAAGCGCGTCACGGATCGCCGTGGCCAGCCGCATCGGATCGCCATGGCCGCCCACATGCATGTAGAATGTCGCCGGATTGCCGCGCAGTATGTGATTGTGAATGGCGGTGATTTCGAGCCCACCCTCGATCAGCTTGGTCATGACCGGGTTGATCTCGGTTTCCAACAGCACGAGGTCGCCCATGGCCATTGCGCCGCCATGCGCTGGCTTCAGCGAAATCCAGCCGCCGAGGGCCAATGCCGGCTTGATTGTCACGCCGTCGAGGGTGACCGTCAGATCGGTACGCGGGAAGCCGTAACGATGGACATCGGCCGTTATCGCGGCCTTCCGCCCGAATGCTGCATCCACCTTCTGCCAATCGATCTCTTGGGCACCGGCCGACGCCGTCGAGAACAGCACCGCGGCAGCGATGAGGGCGAAACGATACAGACGCATGCTTACCTCCTCAGTACGGATGCCTCCCTGTCCCGTTGTCGCTGCGCATGAGGGATTCTCTCATCTGGTCGTGTGAGTCTCAGCAAACAGTCGGCCAGCATTTTGCCAACGCACGGCTGCCATGAACGTGTCCACATAATTGCAGCCTTGGCGCCGTAGTCGATGTGATACGAGTGTTCGTGCATATCAAGTGCCAGGATCGGTGGCTCGCAACTCAACTGACGAACTGGCCCGCCGGCTTGCCGCGCTTCACCATCTCGCGGCAATACGCATAGAGCGCGTCATACACGATCCACTCGGCAGCATTGAGCGCGTGGTCATCCTTGAAGCCGAGATGCCGGAAGCCCTCGGCGACGGCCACGAGCCCCGGCCCTTCGGGCTGATGGTAGAGCGTGTTGTCGGTGTCTGCGCCATTGACGATCCTTCCCAGCAGCACGAGCGCGGGATCGCTGGTCAGCTTGTATTTCTTCAGGATGGCCTCGAAGGAGCATTCCTTGCCGTGATGGCCGAGTTCGACGTCCTTCACGTCATATGGGATGGCGTCGAGGCGCTTGGCTTCGGCCGCCACCTTGTCGGCCGGCACAAAGACGAACTCGGCATCCTTGTCGACGAATTTCTTGATGAGCCAAGGACAGGCCACGCGATCGACCTTGACGTGCTCTCGGGTGATCCATTTCATCTGGTTCTCCTGATGAATTTCTTGCGTTGACACCTCACGTATCGGCCAGAACGAGAACTCCGCCATGCGCGGGTGAGATGACATAGAGCTGGTCCGGCACGACCAAAGCCGTCGTGTGCGCCCCGATACCTGTTATGGTTTGGACAGCGGCACCGGTTCGCGGATCAATCGTTTCGACCAGCCCGGGCTTGCCGATGGCGACGTGGACGCGGCCAGTCACTGGATTGAAGAAGGTCACGTCTGGCGCCCCGGCGATCGGCCAAACATTGGTGACCTCGCCGGAGGTGCTGTCGATCTCGACAAGCGCACCGTCGTCGCACGCGGCGTAGAGGCGCCCACGCGAATGGTCGATGTCAAGACCATGAGCGCCGCCCGAAGGCAGCCGCCACTGCGCGATCACATTCAAATCCGGCAAGCCGGCAACAAGCACCATCGACGGCTCATTGATACAAAGGAAGAGTTGCTTCGCGTCCGCATCGGTCACGCACCATCGCGGCCGACCCGGCAGATCGATTGACACCCGCTTGCCGTCTTTCAGATCGAAGGCATGCAGGGACGGCGTTTCCCCTTCGTCGCCGATGCAGGCGACGATCCCAAGCGCTAGGCGCTTGATGATCGCGGCCCCGTTCGGCCGACCGCCGCTCTTGAGCACGCTCTTGGTTTCGAGCGTCGTGCCATCCAGCCAAGCGATACTTGCCGAGCTGCGGTTCGTGACGAGGATCTCGCCGTCGTCGGTGACGGCTCCGGCTACGCCTGGGAATCCCGACAGCGTCGCTTCATGCTTGCGGGCGTCGTGATCGATCACTTCAACAGTGCTCCGCGCGGTATGCGCAACGAAGACGCGACGGCTCTTCGGATCGAATGCGGCGTGATCGAAGGCGCTGCCCGCGGCGCCCGGGATCGTTATGACGCCCATGGCTTTCAGTGACATGGCGACCTCATGCCGCCGTTCAGAGCGTCCTCGAAAAAAATTGGAGGGGAAACAAAAACTGGAGGAGAAACTCTGCCCATGCGCAATCCCTCGACACTTCGAGCGTTGCACAGAGCTTCGACGGCGGAGCCGTCTGACGGGGAGCCTGCGTATCCCCGTTACGCGAGACTAGTTGGGTCGAACGGGCCCTGCAAGGCCGTGACGGGCAGTAGTGTCTCGCCGCGACCCCAGATACCCTCCTGGCTCGGCGTCAGGCCCCCGCAATTCGAACGGGCGCGTCGCCTCGAGCAGCGCTTGGCCGCGCGACATGCCGATGTCCCTTAAGAGATAGTCGTCGAGCTCCAGCACGTGGGCCATATCGCGTCGATGCCGCCGGTGGGCGAGCCAGGCGCGAGCAATCCCCGCAAGCGGGGCGAGGAGCCACCCGGACCACCCTCCCGAATTCTGGTGGGTGAGAGAACCGAATCCAGCGGCAGGAGGCGCCAGCTGGCGGGCAGAAAGGTTGGACATTTTGTTGCGCTCCTTTGGTTGGAGCAGCTCAATAGTCCCGTCCGGTCATTGCGCGCAAAGCATCGTTTCTCTAGCCTGCCCTAGTTTTTCTCATGAAGGCCGGGTGATGGTCCGCCGCCTGCCGCAACTCAACGCGCTGAAGTCCTTCGAAGCCGCCGCCCGGCACGAGAGTTTTACGCGCGCCGCCGAGGAATTGTGCGTGACGCAGGGCGCGGTGAGCCATCAGGTCAAGGCCCTTGAGGCGGAGCTTGGCGTCAAGCTCTTCAACCGCGAGCGACAGCGGCTGGTGATCACCGACGCAGGCCGGCAATACCTGCTCGTTGTTCGCGACGCGTTGGATCGCATCGCGCTCGGAACCGAGCGCCTGCTTCAGCGCCAGAATTCCGGCGTCCTGACGGTCAGCACCTCACCCGACTTTGCCGCCAAGTGGCTGGTGCATCGGCTCGGCCGCTTCGCCGACGCCTATCCGGATATCGACCTCCGGGTATCGGCAAGCCTCCATCACGTCGATTTCGCGCGTGAGGATGTCGACCTCGCGGTCCGGCACGGCGACGGCGGCTGGCCCGGTCTCGATGTCGCGCGTCTCTGCTCCGAGCAGCTCTTTGCGGTTTGCAGCCCGAAGCTGCTTTCGGGACGCCAACAGATAACCAGGCCGAAAGACGTGCTGAAATTTCCGCTGCTGCATCTTGACGATCGTAAGGATTGGACGACGTGGCTCGAGACCGCCGGTGTCGATGGCACGAGCGTCTTGCATGGGCCTGTCCTCAACCGGGCGAGCATGATCATCGACGCGGCCGTCGACGGCCAGGGCGTCGCCCTGGCCCGCACGGCGCTTGCGGCCTGGGACCTGATCAACGGCCGTCTCATTCGACCGTTCTCGACGGCCCTGCCGCTCTCACGCAGCTACTGGATCGTGTGCCCCAAGGCCGCGTCGACGCTGCCGAAGATCAAGACATTTCGGGAATGGCTGCTGGCGGAAGCGGCCGAGGATCTACGGCGGCTCAAGAAGATTGCGCGGGTTAGATAATCCTCGGGAGGTCGCTGAGCCCGGGCGCACACCTCAACGCGGCGAAAATCCCCCGAATTGGGCCAGCCCAATTGAGATGAGGGCGATGCCGGTGCCGCCCTCCAGGAACCGGGAAAGGCGCCCGCCGCCCACTCTTAGAGACTCACCAGCGGCCGTTTGCGCCGCCGAGGAACCCTACCTGCATCTCGCCCTTGGCCGTCCTGAGTCATCTGTGAGTCATGGCGGGGCATGCTAGAGCCGGCAGGCGCGGGGCGCACCTTGGGTAACTTAGCGACGAGAGCAGCGCTCCGGTCCTGGCTGACAAGCAATGCCAGTAGTCGAGCAGCTCAGTTCATTGTTCTCTTCGCGCACACACACGCGACATCCGTTTGTCCACTCACGACAACTCGGTCCGACGCTCCGTGGCCGAACATCTTGAAACGACACTGAGCTGCTTTCGTTATTGCGCTGAGGGAGGTCGGCAGCAGCCGAGGGGCGCACGAGTGTCACGATCAAGGCCATGACAATGGCAGTCGGCACATAGTTCATGGGTCTACCTTAGAGCTTTGCGAGAGCCTTAGTTGGTACGTCGCACGTTCGCGGTGCGGTGATGCACCGATTGCGGCTTCTAGTAGCCTGCTCACGTCCGGATGGCCTTTCCCATTCTGGGGGCAGACAAGGGCGACTCATATGCTGAAGCTTCGGCCGCGCGTTGCGACAATGACGTGGGCCGCTGGCCAGGAATGGCTTCGTCGCTGGCGAACTAGTGTCCTGGAGCGCCAGCCGCACCAGCCGCGGCTCCAGCCGCAGCCCCAGCCGCATCAGCCGCAGCTCCTGCGGCGGCACCCGCAGCACCAGCCGCTGCTCCAGCGGCGGCACCAGCCGCACCTGCAGCGCTTCCTGCTGCGGCGCCAGCAGCTCCCGCGGCAGCACCAGCCGCACCAGCAGCGCCCGCCGCAGCTGTACCGGCGGCGCCGGCTTTGCCGCCGAAACCGCTAGGCAAGCCGCGCCCAAGTCCAACCGGTGTTGGAACGCGACCCAAGCCAAAAACATTCGGGGCCTCCATACTTCCGGCATGGAAAGCCGCCCTTCCTTCACAGGGGACGAAATAATTGATGAGCCGTCCGTTTTCCCGAACTGCGATCTGGCATCGGAACTCGCGCACTATGCGCCGCGCCTGCTTCCGACCTGCAATGGCAGGGGCGTTTGCTCCCTGAGCATGCCGTTCAGTGGCCCTGGAGGTCGTTTGCCCGCGCAGGCCGAAGCGACTGCCAATCACTTCGGCTCCGCGCATCGCTGCAACAGCACCGGTTTGCCGCAGTTTATCGCTGGCTCCACGGATCCCTGCGCCTTCAAGACCCTGGTTCAAAGCTGGCCGTCGGAGCGGAAGGGGGGCTCGGCGAGCCCGCTCTTTGTCGGCCGAATTGTCGGCGGTCTGGCGACGCACATTCTCAGACGCTTGACCAGAGTCACTCGCGCCGTCGACCGCGAAGGGAGCTCCCACAGGTGCACGATATTGAAGTGCAGATTTCACTTTCAATCCGTCGTCCGGTTGAATGTCGCTCGTCACTTTTCTCACGCGGCTTCTCAACAGCTGCCACGTTGCTTGATGGCGCTGAATGAGCGGCGCCATCGATCGGCGAGTCGGTGTTTGCCAGCTCTTTGCTCGCCGGCTGATTTGCGTCTGAATGATCGGCTCTGCGAGCTGGCGCTTCCTCACTGCCAGCACTCGCCTCGCGCTCACCAGCTTTATCGTTCGCAAGTTGATCCTGAGCCGCTATATCAACCGATCTAGCAGCTGCATCAGCGGCGCCACCATCGACCGGCGAGTCGGTGTTTGCCAGCGTCTCGCTCGCCGGCTGGTTTGCGTCTGAATGATCGGCTCTGCGGGCTGGTACTTCTCGATTGCCAGCACTGGCCTCGCGCTCACCAGCTTTGTCGTTCGCAAGTTGATCCTGAGCTGCTACATCAACCGATCTGAGCAGCTGCATCAGCAGCGCCACCATCAACCGCGTCGTCGATAGAGCTCTTGGCAGTTTCAGCTGTTGCGTTGCCCTGAGGCCGTGCGTGCTCGTGGGTAAGCTCAGACCCCGAACGGCCGTCGGCGGCCCGGCTATCACCTCTTTGATTTGGTAGCGTGGCCGTTTGATCGAGAGGTTGCGCATCATTCGGTCGCGCGGCCGCGTCAGCGGCGCGCGCATCAAGAGGCGCTTCGACCTTCACTTGTTGATCCTGCGCCGGCGCGAGTACGGCTGAGGCATCAGGGTCGGCGCTCGCGCCGTCATGCCTCGTCTCCGCGGC
The DNA here is from genome assembly GCA_963812775.1 of uncultured Alphaproteobacteria bacterium. Lineage (GTDB taxonomy): Bacteria > Pseudomonadota > Alphaproteobacteria > Rhizobiales > Beijerinckiaceae > CAWEWH01. Next base: position 142,440 of record CAWEWH010000003.1, on the reverse strand, counting down.
CGATTTGGAAAGCGTTTGTGCTCGTGCGGCGGCATCCGGTTCTGCGGCGGATTGACGATCCTTAGTCTGGCGCGTTCCGTGGTCAGGTCCCCGAGCAGTCGCTTCGTGCCCAGTAACACCGTCTTTTAGCCGTCGGTCCGATGTTTGATCAAAATCTCGGGCAAAGTTCGTCTGAGGGTTGTTCACAGCGGTTGGGCGGTGAAGCCACTCGTTCATATCGTCCGCAAACATAGCGAGAATGGCAGCCACGACAACCGCGACTATTACCCAGGCACGCCGATCGAAAGCCATGAACTGCCTCAACCTTGCACAAACGGGACGCCGCAGTTCGAACGACAGCTTCGTCATAATGTTCCTTGATGCCAATACCTCGCTGCAGCACTGTCTCATCGATGTTGTTTCGAATCCGTTAGCAAGTAGCCAACGTAAAAGACACCGAGTGCGCCCTGTTTCAAGCAGTAGGTCTGTAGACGGTGTAGTTGGTGGACCGCCGGGGGGCCCTTAGGGGAGCACCGGCGGCGCGGCAGTCCTGCCGAGAGGAGAGGATGGGACTTTGCACCCTCCGGCGACAACTCAACGGCCTTCGGGAATGTTTGTTTCGTGCAGGTTGTAGGCGGTTGTATGGAGTGAATCCTCGCCGCTTTCATCCCCGCTGCACGCGACTGACCCTAGGTGGGTTTCAAGGGCGAATGGAACAGTGGTTGCAGTTATCCGTTGTCTTCGTGGCCATGGGCGAACGACGGAGTTCACCTCTCCATGCTGCGGGTTGCTATTTTATTTGTCGTCTTCTCGTTTGCAAGTGTTGCGTGTGAGGCTGGTAACGCCAGTCTCTATTCCAAGGCACATCACGGAAAAAAAACAGCGAGCGGAGAGCGCTTCGACATGAACGCGCTGACGGCGGCGCATCGAACTCTGCCCTTCGGATCGCGAGCTAAGGTGACGAACAGATCCAACAATCGATCGATCGTGGTGCGCATCAATGATCGTGGACCTTTTGTTCGGGGCCGGATCATCGATCTGTCAATCGCGGCCGCATCAGCAATAGGCGTGAGCGGCATCGCGACGGTCGCAGTGGAGCAACTGAGATAAGCCACGCTTTGGCGGGGTCTGGTCGAAATTATTCGCAGCATGCGGGGATAGTCGTAGAACAAACGAGCCCCGCCGTGCCTCGCCGCGCGGCGGGGGAGTTCAAGCGGGGCCAGCTGGACTCCGAGTGGGCGATACTTACGCCGCGTCAGAAACCAAACCGCATTCCGCCCCCGCCACGCATCGCACCCATGATACCGAGCGCGGTGCCGACGTGGCCGGCATTGAAGCCGCCCTGGCCGCGCACCACTCGGCGCTGGCGGACGACCGGCACCTCTGACACTTCGCCGGATCGGACGCCGCCACCGCCGCGACGGCTGACATTGCGGCTCGTCACTGAGGGCTCGCTCGGCGTCGCAAGAGCGAGTTGGTAGGCCTCCTCACTCTGCGTCTCCAGAACCAGCTTCTGTGGGGCGGTGAGATAGCCGGTGGTGGGGAGCTGGCGAGAAGTCTGCCAGGCGGCAATGGCGCGGCGGTTGGTAGGACCAAATCTGCCGCTCACGCTGCCCGGCTCGAAGCCGAGAGCCTTCAGCCGCATGCCGATCTCTCGCCGCGCGTCACCGTCAAGCCCGCTGTCGCTCATCCCGTGTCCCGCCTCCATCACGGTGCTCCTGATTTGCCTTCAGCTTGGACAATTCACGCTCGGGATGGCGACCGTCGCGGCCTTCAGCCTGGGGCTCGCCATCACCTTGGTGGGCATCGGCGTCGCCGCCGCCTGGAGCGTCCGGCACGCATCGCATCGTCTGAGGTTTCCAGCGCGCTTGCTGGGAATGTTGCCCCTTGCGTCAATCGCCGTGGTCGCCTCGATTGGCATCTACATGCTTGGCGATGGTGTCTCAGCTTCGGTCAGGCGAGGTGCATGGTGCGCTAAGATAATTCTCTTATTAAGGGAAATAATGCTTGACGCATGTTGCCTTTACGGCTATGTTGGGAATACCCGGTCCCCGGAAGGGCGCGCAAGGCCTTGCGAGCCAAGTGTGGGTGACCGCAGAGAGGCGGACCCACGGTGACGCGTGGCGATGTCTCGATGGCTTTGCGCTGGTGGTGTCTTGATTGCGCATGATCTGACCCGAAAACCGCTTACACTTTTCGGGATCATGCGCACGGGACACGCCAGCGCGGGTTGGGCGGTGGCCTCAGCCCTCGTTCGCAGACGGGGAAGGGCGGCCTAAGGCGCTTTACGGATCGACCCGGCCCTCTGTCGGGAGAAGCGGCACGTCAACGCCGTGGACGGTTGCGGGAGGCAACGCGCGATCTCGTCAAGCGTGCTGGCCACAAAACACCGTGCGCGGGAGGTCCGGGCCGACAAAGCGTTGGCCGGCACCTCTCTTGTGACTGAACGTTCACCGAGCGCTCGCGCCGGCTGGCGCCAAAGGCTCGGACCTCCCGCGTGGGCCCTTCCTGAATTCGGGCCGCACCGCTCCCATACTTCGGGTTCGCAGGAACCGCGAAAACGAGAGGGTGTGACCTCACCACTGTCATCCCGGACGGGCCGCGCCTCGCGCGGCGAGACCCGGGACCCATTCCGAGATGCGGATGAAGGACGAGGCGGCAGAGATGCATCGACGCCACGGACTGGGTCCCGGCTCTCGCTCGCAAGGGCTCGCTCGGCCGGGAGGACAGTGCGGGCCGGTGGGCGCGCGCGGTCGCCCGCCGCCTTACAGCCGCTGACCCGTCGCGGCGTCGAAGAGATGCGTCACCGACGGATCGGGCAGGATCGGGATCTTGTCGCCGGGCTGCGCCGAGATGCGCTCGCGGAAGAGGCAGATCATCTCTTTGTCGCCGCTCTTCACCACCACCTGCGTCTCCGAGCCGGTGGGCTCGACCACCACCACCTCGGCCGGCACGCCCTTGGGGTCGATATGGATGTGCTCGGGGCGCACGCCGAGGACGGCCGGGCGGCCGTCGATATTGGCGGGCGCGCTGGTGAGCGGAAAGGTGACGCCATTGTCGCCGACGAACGCGGCCTTGCCGTTCACCGCCACCTTGCCCTTGAAGAAGTTCATGGACGGCGAACCGATGAAGCCGGCCACGAAGGTGTTGCCGGGCCGGTCGTAGAGCTCGAGCGGCGTGCCCATCTGCTCGACGACGCCGTCATGCAGCACGACGATGCGGTCGGCCATGGTCATGGCCTCGATCTGGTCGTGCGTGACGTAGACGGTGGTCGTCTTCAGCCGCTGGTGCAGCTCCTTGATCTCGGCCCGCATGGCGACGCGCAGCTTGGCGTCGAGGTTCGACAGCGGCTCGTCGAACAGGAACACCTGCGGGTCGCGCACGATGGCGCGCCCCATGGCGACGCGCTGGCGCTGCCCGCCGGAGAGCTGGCGCGGGTAGCGCTCGAGCAGCTGCGTGAGCCCGAGGATGCCGGCGGCGCGGTCGACGCGCTCGCCGATCTCGGCCTTGGAGGCGCCGCGCAGCTTCAGCGAGAAGCTCATGTTGGCGGCCACCGTCATGTGCGGATAAAGCGCGTAGTTCTGGAACACCATGGCGATGTCGCGGTCCTTCGGCGGCACGTCGTTGACGACGCGCGGGCCGATGCGGATCTCGCCCGCCGACACCGTCTCCAGCCCGGCGATCATGCGCAGCAGCGTGGACTTGCCGCAGCCGGACGGGCCGACCAGGATGACGAACTCGCCGTCATTGATGTGGATGTCGACGCCGTGGATGACCTCCGTGGAGCCGAAGGCCTTGCGCACGTCCTTGATGTCGACCGCCGCCATAAGCGTTTCCCCTTTCCAGCGATCTTCGCGCCGTTCGCTCTTGATCCTCCCCCTTCAGGGGGAGGTGGCCGCGCGAAAGCGCGGACGGAGGGGGTCTGGTTCGATCGTTCATTCCAGACCCCACCCGCCTCGCAGCTTCGCTGCGAGGCACCCTCCCCTGAAGGGGAGGCATCATTCCGAGTCGCTCGACCCGCACTCACTCAAACGATCGCCGACGCTAGCCGATGCCGGCCGGCCTGTCCAAGGCGGCCGTGCCGTGCCAAACATCGGCCGCATAGTCGAACCCCGCAACAGAGCGATGACCAAGCCCGACCTTCTGGTGATCCATCCCCTGGCCGAGCCGGCTCTCGACACGCTGGCCAAGGCCACAATCATGCACCGCGTCTTCGACGCCCCGGACCCCAACGCCACCATCGCCAAGGCGGCCGGCGCGGCGCGCGGCGTGGCGGCGAGCTATCTGCGGCCGGTCGACCGGCCGTTCATCGACGCCCTGCCGAAGCTCGAGATCATTGCCGGCTTCGGGGTCGGCTACGACTATATCGACGTGGCATACGCGGCCCGGAAGGGCATCGTGGTCACCAATACGCCCGACGTGCTCACCGAGGAGGTGGCCGATCTCACCCTCGGCTTGATGCTGGCCACCGTGCGCGAGCTGCCGCAGGCCGACCGCTACCTGCGCGAGGGCCGCTGGCTCGGCGGCGAATATCCGCTCACTGCCTCGCTGCGCGGCCGGCGCGTCGGCATTCTCGGCCTCGGCCGCATCGGCAAGGCCATCGCGCGCCGCTGCGAGGCCTTCGGGCTCGACGTGGCCTACCACGGCCGCCGCCGCCAGCCGGAGGTCGGCTATGCCTACCACGACACGCTTGTCGGGATGGCGCGCGCCGTCGACATGCTGGTCGTGGTGGCGCCGGGCGGCGCCGACACGAAGAACCTCGTCGATGCGGCGGTGCTGGAGGCGCTCGGCCGCGACGGCATCCTCATCAACGTGGCGCGCGGCTCGGTGGTCGACGAGACGGCGCTCATCGCCGCGCTGCGCAACAAGGTGATCCGCGCCGCCGGCCTCGACGTGTTCGCCGACGAGCCCAACGTCCCGGCCGCCCTCGTCGCCATGGACAATGTCGTGCTGCTGCCGCATGTCGGCTCCGCGTCGGTCGCGACGCGCACCGCCATGGGCCAGCTCGTGGCCGACAATCTCGTCGCCTGGTTCGCCGGCAAGGGGCCGCTGACGCCGGTGCCGGAGACGCCGGTGCCGGCGACGCCGCCGAAGCCGCGGCGTTGATCACGGTTGCGCGCAGGCCGAAGCTGCACTATCCATGCCGCCACAGGGGCGGTGAGCGAGCGCCCCTTCAGGCCGGTGCCCAAGCCCGCTCACAACTTCCGTCTGGAGGTTCGCATGGGCACGCCGCTCCCGAATTCATTCTTCATCGCCGCTCCCGATCTCGCCGCCGCGCTGGCGGGCGCTTCTCCGCCCGTCGTCATCGACGTGACGCGCCGGCCGCTCGTCGAGGAGCGCGGCGTCATCATCCCCACCTCGCGCCTGCGCGACCTCGACGCGGCAATGGCCGAGGCCACGGCGGCCGCGCCGCGCCCGGTGGTCGTCAGCTGCGCGCACGGCCACAACCGCAGCCAGGGCGTCGTGGCGCGCTTGAGAGAGCGCGGCCCCGCCGCCCAGGCGCTCGAGCATGGTTTCGACGGCTGGACGGCGGCCGCCCTACCCACGGTGAAGCGTGAAGCCCTCGGCGTCACGCTCGGCGACAAGCCCACCATCTGGGTCACACGGCGGCGGCCGAAGATCGACCGCGTCGCGTGTCCGTGGCTGATCCGCCGCTTCCTCGACGATCAGGCGCTGATCCTCTACGTCGATCCCGACCAGGCGCTCAATGTGGCCAAGGACGTGGGCGGCATCGCCTTCGACCTGCCGGGCGCGCCCATCGAGCACGACGGACCGCTCTGCTCCTTCGATACGCTGCTCAAGACGTTCGGCCTTGCCGACCCGGCGCTCGCCGATCTCGCCGTCATCGTGCGCGGCGCCGACACCAGCCGGCCCGATCTCGCGCCGCAATGCGCCGGGCTGCTCGCCGTGGCGCTCGGCATCTCGGCCCGCCATGGCGACGACGATCACGCCGTGCTGCGCGAGGGCCTTGTCGTCTATGACGGGCTCTACGCCTGGCTGCGCCACGCCAAGGAGGAGCGGCACAATTGGCCGCGGGCGGCGTGACGCCATGGCGGACGTTCCCATGAGTGCGGCGGCTCCCGACATCGCGGCGCCGAGCTTCGCCGAGGCGACACGGCTGTGGGCCAAGGTCGGCGTCCTGTCGTTCGGCGGCGCCGCCGGCCAGATCGCCATGCTGCACCGCTTCGTGGTCGACGAACGGCGCTGGGTCGACGAGCGCCGTTTCCTCGACGCGCTCAACTACTGCACGCTGCTGCCGGGCCCGGAGGCGCAGCAGCTCGCCACCTATCTCGGCTGGCTCATGCACGGGGTGCGCGGCGGGCTGGTGGCGGGGCTGCTGTTCGTCATCCCGGGCGCCGTCTTCATGCTCGGCCTGTCGCTGCTTTACGTGCTGGGCAGCGGCGTGCCGCTCATCGACGGCATCTTTTTCGGCATCAAGGCGGCGGTGCTCGCCATCGTGGCGGAAGCCGTCATCCGCATCGGACGGCGCGCCATGAAGACGTGGCTGCTTGTCGCGCTCTCGGTTGCCGCCTTCCTCGCCTTCCTGGTGCTCAAGGTGCCATTCCCGCTGGTCATCCTGGCGGCAGGTGTCCTCGGCGTCGCGCTCGCGCCGCGCCGCCCGGATCTCTTGTCGCTGAAGGGCATCGACGGCGCCCCCTCGACACGCTCGCTGGCCAGCCGGGCGCGGGAGGCCGGCGCCTCGGCGCTCGCATGGCTCGCGGTGTGGTGGGCGCCGGTGGTGGCGGCGGCGCTGTTTCTCGGCGCCGGCCACATCCTCGTCGAGCTCGGCCTGTTTTTCTCGAAGCTCGCCGTCATCACCTTCGGGGGCGCCTATGCGGTCCTCGCCTACCTCGCCGACGAGGCCGTCAACGCCAAGCATTGGGTGGGCGCCGCCGAGATGATCGACGGTCTCGGGCTTGCCGAGACGACGCCGGGCCCGACCATCCTGGTCAACCAGTTCGTCGGCTTCCTGGCCGCCATGCGGGCGCCGGGGCAGCTCTCGCCGCTTACCGCCGCCACGCTCGGCGCCGTCATGACCGTGTGGGTGACGTTTGCGCCGTCGTTCCTGTGGATTTTCGCCGGCGCGCCGTTCCTCGATGATCTGAGGCGCAACCCGCGCATCGCCGGGGCGCTCGCGGCCATCACGGCCGCCGTGGTGGGTGTGGTCGCGCATCTGGCGCTGTGGTTTGCCCTCAATGTGCTGTTCAGGACGGTGCGCGAGACCGTCGTCGGGCCGCTGCATCTGATCTTCGTCGAGCCGGCCAGCATACGGCTCGACGCGCTCGCGCTCTCGGCGCTGGCCGTGGCCTTGATCTTCATCTGGCACCGCGGCGTCGTGTTCACGGTCGCGGTGCTGGCGGCGGCAGGTGCCGCGTTGACGCTTTCGGGGTTGCGCGGCTAGCGGCGCATGATCCCGAAATCAGAGTTGCCGCGCGTCGGTCGGAACGTTGAGCAGCACGCGGCCGGTGAGCTCATAGGTGGGCGGCGCTACCATCATGTGCTGCGTGCCCGCATGGGCGTCGCGAAAGCGCCGCTGCAGCGGCGAGGCGAGGAAGAGCGCGGAGCCGCCGCCGAGATCGTACATGGCACGCGCCACATCGGCGGCGGTGCGCGTTCCGTGCGTCGCGGCAAGCCGCAGCGCCGCCCGTTCGGCGAGTGCGATCTCGCCGTCGTCCTGCGCTTTGGCCCAGGCCTGCGCGACGGCCTCGTAGAAAAACGCCCGTGCGGCGCGCAGCCTCGCATCGGCGTCGGCAACCGCCGCCTGCGCGGCGGGGCGCTCGGCAAGCGTGCGGCGCGACGCCTGCGGCGTCTTGGCGCCGGCCAGCGCCACGAGATCGTCGATGGCGGCGCGGGCATTGCCCAGCATGACGGACGCGATGCCGAGCGCCAGGAGGCCGAACACCGGAAAAGCATAAAGCGGGCCCTCGGCCACCGGCTTGTCGGTGATGAGCGAGACCGAGTGTGCCTTCGGCACGCGCAGCTTGTCGACCGCCATCTCGCCGGAGCCCGTGCCGCAGAGGCCTGCGACGTGCCAGGTGTCGATGAGCGTCGCCGCCTCGGCCGGGAACAGCAGCATGCGCGCATCGGGACCGCCGCTCGGCAGCAGGCGCGTCACGCCGCCCTCCACCACGACGCTGCCGCCCATCAGCCAATGGCAGTTGGCCGAGCCGGAGGCCCACGGCCAGCGGCCGCTGACGACATAGTGGTCGCCGTCGGCCGCCGCCTTGCCGGCCGGCGCAAAGACGCCGCCGGTGATGACGTCCGGGCGGCCGTAGATCTCGCGCGCCACGTCGGGCGCCAGATAGGCGGCGGTGACCGCCGAGGTGGCGCCGATCATGGCGCACCAGCCGACCGAGGCATCGGCGCGGCCGAGCGTCTCGAGCGCCGTGAAGATGACCGCTGGTTCGAGCTCGAGGCCGCCCAGGCTCTTCGGCACGGCGGCGCGGAACAGCCCGGCCGCGGCCAGGGACTGAGCCAGGTCGGCGGGCAGGCGGCGGGCGGCCTCGATCTCGTCGGCGCGGGCGCGGACCGTCGGCACGAGCGCCGCGACGGCGGCCAGGATGTCGGCGCCCGCCATGGTCAGGGCTTTCGCGTCACGTCAATTTTTTGGCCTGAGATCCAGGCCGACGCCTTTGTTGACGAATTGCAGCGTGTAGCTGCGCTTGTAGTCGAGGCTCGCCTTGATGAGGCCGGCCTTCACCATCTTGTCGAAGAAGCTCTTCATGCGCTCGTCCGTCATGGCGCCGATGCCGAACTTCAGCGTGTCGCCGCTGTCGACGATGCCGTATTCCTTCAGCTTGGCGATGGAGAAGGCGAGCTGCGCGTCGTCCATGTCGGGATTGCTCTTCTTGATCGCCGCGTTGCCCTTGCCGTTGTCGCCGTAGAGGTAGTTGTACCAGCCGACGACGGACGCCTCGACGAAGCGCTTCACCAGATCGGGGTTCTTGTCGATCACGTCGCGGCGCGTCTCGATGGTGGTCGAATAGGTGTCGAAACCGTAATCGGCGAGGAGGAAGATGTTGGGCTTGAACTTGCCCTCGCGTTCCACAGCGAGGGGCTCGGACGTGACATAGCCCTGCATGGCGGAATTCTTGTCGGCAAGGAACGGCGCCGCGTTGAACGTGTAGGGTTTCGTCTGCTCTTCCCTGAAGCCGAACTCCGCCTTCATCCACTGGAAGTACGAGGCGAGTCCCTCCTTGGACACGAAGATGGTCGTCGCCTTCTTGAGGTCGTCCCATTTGTCGAGCCCGACGCCGGGACGCGTCAGCAGCACCTGCGGTTCCTTTTGGAAGATGGCGGCGATGACGACGGTCGGGATGTTCTCCTCGACCGCCGAGAAGGCCTGGATCATGTTGGCGCCCATGTAGAAGTCGAGGCGCCCGGCGGTGAGCAAGAGGCGGTTGTTGGCGTTGGGACCGCCCGACACGATGGTCACGTCGAGGCCGTACTTGGCGTAGGTGCCGTCGGCGACGGCCTGGTAGTAGCCGCCGTGCTCGGCCTCCGCCAGCCAGTTGGTGCCGAACGAGACCTTGTCGGCCGCGAGGGCTTGCGAGGCCGCGGCAAGGGCGAGGCCCGTCAGGGCCAGCCGCAGGAGTGTCGTGCAACGTTCGCCGTGTCGCCTCATCGGAACCTCCCTGTCGATGCCAGTGTTCTTGTGGCTCTAAGACTGGGGAGTGGCAAGACATGCGGGAGTGAAGCGGCTAGGCAGGCCGGGGCCTCATTCGCCCTTCCAGGGGTAGATCCAGGTCTCGGTGAGCGCCTTGGACCCAGCGCGCAGGAAGACGCGCACGTCGGCGGTCTGCCCGACTGGAATCTCGATGTCGACGCCGGCGCGGAAGCCCTGAATCTTGGTGTTAGGCACCAGGAAGGTGCGCAGGATGCGGCCGGTGGAGATCGAGGCGTCGATCTGCACCCGGGAGGGATCGCCCAGATAGTAGGCGAGGTCGCCGTCGTCGAAGTCGATGAGCAGGCGCCGCGTGCCGGGCCTTACCGGGTCGGTCGAGCCGACCGCCTTCGGGGCGGCTTGATAGCTGTTGGTGGCGATGCCGCCGGAATGCAGCGCGCCGGCGTCGGTGATGGCGCGGATGCCGTAGCGGAAGACGACCGACTGGCCGGGCTCGGGCGCTTGGCGGGGCACCCAGGCGGCCACGATGTTGTCGTTGGCCTCGTCGGGGGTCGGCAGCTCGACGAGCTCGACGTGCCCTTCGCCCCAGCCGTCACGCGGCTCGACCCAGTAGCTTGGCCGCAGCTCGTAGGCCGCCTCGAGGTCCTCATAGTGCTCGAAGCTGCGGTCGCGCTGCATCAGCCCGAAGCCCTTCACGTCCTTCTCGATGAAGGCGGAGATGGCCAGCTCCTTGGGGTTTCGCACCGGGCGCCAGATCCATTCGCCGGTGCCGGAGTTGATCAGGAGGCCATCGGAATCGTGCACCTCGGGCCGGAAGTCGTCGATGAAGCGGCGGTCGTTCTCGCCCATGAAAAACATGGAGGTGAGCGGTGCCACCGCGAGCTTGGCGATCGGCTTCCTCGGGATCAGCGTGGCCAAGACTTCGACGGTCGTCTCCTCGGCCGGATAGACGAAGAACTGGTAGGCGCCGGCCACCGAGGCGCTGTCGAGCAGCCCGTAGACGACGGTGCGGCTCGCGTCCTTGTCGGGCATCTCGACCCAGAACTCGCGGAAGACGGGGAACTCCTCCTGGCCGCCGATGTCGATGGCGAGCCCGCGCGCCGACAGCCCGTAGCGTTGCCCGCGCCCCAGGAAGCGGAAGTAGCTGGCGCCCAGGAAGGCGATGAGCTCGTCGTAGACCTTGGGATCGTTCAGCGGATAGTGCAGGCGGAAACCGGCGAAGCCGACGTTGACGGGCAGCGGCTTGTCGAAGCGGTTCTTGCCGTAGTCGAAGAGCTGCGAGGAGTAGGGCACAGGCGTCGGGACGCCGTCGCGGATGATGCTCACCGTCACCGGCTTCTGGAACAGGAAGCCGAGATGGAACATGTGCATGCGGAAGGGTCCGCCGCCGGACGCGAGAAGCGCGCGGTCGGGCTTGAAGCGGATGTCGCGCCAGGTGTCGAATTCGAGCTTGGCCAGCGCCTCGGGCAGCTGGTTCTGGCGCGGGTCGAAGGGGGCGGCCGCAAGGTCGCGGGCGCGGCGCACGACATCCTCGTAGCCGAAGCTCGGCGCCGGTGCCCCCTGCTGGCCCTGCGGCTGGGCCTGCGCGAGGGCGGCGGAGGCCTGGCCGAGCGACGCCAGCGCGCCAAGGCTCTTGAGCAGGTTGCGGCGAGAGAGATGCACCATGGTACTCGACTGGCAGTGACGCGACTGGCGGCGATCCGCGCCGCCACGCTTAAGGGATCGTCCGCGTCGGGTCCAGTGAACTCGGCGTTAAGTGGCGTGGCCGGCGGGCGGCGTGGAGCGGCGAGCGCGCCGCGATGGTGCGCGCCTCTCATTACCGTTTTTTCATCCTCTTCGGCGTCGACGCGGAGGCGCCGCAAACGCCTCTTGTGAAATCTCTGCAAAAAATATTATTTACCACTTGCCCAATTTCGCACGTGCCTGTGGTCGCGTGTCAGTCGGTGGGCATCCGGACAAGAGGCCGGACAGCCGCCCGGAGTGAGATCGAGAGTTTCTTCGCAGCATGCGGGAAGCTCGAGGTCGCTGAAGCTCCGACCCTTCGACTGGCAGCCGGAGGCGAAACCGGCGCACCCCGCTCTCAACGGGGGACGCGACTTAAAGCAACGACGGAGCGGGCTTCCTTGGTCTCGTTGGCCCTCCACAGGTCAGCACCGAAGAGGCTTGTTCATCATTGCCCAGGCACGGATGGGTCTCCCATCCAAGCCAAAGGCAGCACGGTCGGGTCGAGAGCCCAGACGACGCCGCGTCTCCATCGCGCGGGGTCGGATGTCTCCCTACCCGCATCATGCCGGGCGGCGCAGCCGCCCCCTTGCTTTGGGAGATCGCGCCCATGACGCAGCGCATCCACGATTTCCTCCGCCTCCGACGTGAGGACGGACGCGACGACGGCCCCTGCCTCGTGCTCGACCTCGACGTCGTGCGCGACAACTATCTGCAATTCGCCAAGGCGCTGCCCGACACGCGCGTGTTCTACGCGGTGAAGGCCAATCCGGCGCCAGAAGTGCTCGGCCTCCTGGCCGGGCTCGGCTCCTGCTTCGACACCGCCTCGGTTCCCGAGATCGAGATGGTGCTCGCGGCGGGCTCGACGGCGGAGCGCATCTCCTACGGCAACACCATCAAGAAGGAGCGCGACATCGCCCGGGCGCTTGAGCTCGGCGTGCGCCTCTTCGCTGTCGACTGCAAGGCCGAGGCCGAGAAGGTCGCCCGCGCCGTCAAGGCGACGGGCGCCGAGGGCACGCGCGTGTTCTGCCGGGTCCTGTGCGATGGCACGGGGGCCGAGTGGCCGCTGTCGCGCAAGTTCGGCTGCGACCCGGAAATGGCACCGGACGTGCTGGAGCACGCCCATCGCCTCGGGCTCGAAGCCTACGGCGTGTCATTCCACGTCGGCTCGCAGCAGCGCAATCCCAAGGCCTGGGACGCCGCTCTCGCGGTCGCCTCGGGCGTCTTCCGGGCCTGCGCCGAGCGCGGCATCACGCTCAGCATGGTCAATCTCGGTGGCGGCTTCCCGGCCAAGTATCTGAAGAAGGTTCCGGCCGTGAAGGCTTACGGCCAGTCCATCTTCGAGGCTTTGCGCAAGCACTTCGGCAACCGTATCCCGGAGACGATCATCGAGCCCGGTCGCGGGTTGGTGGGCGGCGCCGGCATGATTGAGGCCGAGGTGGTGCTGGTATCCAAGAAGAGCGAGGCCGACGAGGTGCGCTGGGTCTATCTCGACATCGGCAAGTTCGGCGGTCTCGCCGAGACGATGGAAGAGGCGATCCGCTATCCGATCCGCACGCCGCGCGACGGCGGCAAGACCGGGCCATGCGTGGTGGCCGGGCCGACCTGCAATTCGGCTGACGTGCTCTACGAGAAGGTGCCTTATCTGCTGCCGGTCAGTCTCGAGATCGGCGACAAGGTGCTGATCGAGGGTGCGGGAGCCTACACGACCACCTATGCGTCGGTGGCCTTCAACGGCTTCCGGCCGCTGCAGAGCTACATCATCTAGCGATACCTTGAGGGAAACGGCGCCCGGGTGGCGAAAGCCGCCCGGGCGTTCTCTTGACGCGCGTCTGTGCTCGCGACAGAGCATCGGCGCCTCCCTCGCATGCAGCATTGGAGAACGGCCCGATGACCACCTGGCCCGTGCACGGAAAGATCACCGGCCCCATCGTCATGATCGGCTTCGGGTCGATCGGCAAAGGCACGCTGCCGCTCATCGAGCGGCACTTCGCCTATGACAAGGCGCGCTTCACGGTCATCGATCCGGACGACAGCGATCGCCGGCTCCTGGACGAGCGCGGCATCCGCTTCCTCCACCAGGCGGTGACGCGGGATAATTACCGGGAGCTTCTGGGCTCGCTGCTCAAGCAGGGCGGCGGCCAGGGCTTTTGCGTCAACCTCTCGGTCGACACCTCGTCCCTCGACATCATGGAATTCTGCCGGGAGATCGGCGCGCTCTATATCGACACCGTCATCGAGCCGTGGCCGGGCTTCTACTTCGATCCCAAGCTCGGGCCGGAGGCCCGCTCCAACTACGCGCTGCGCGAGACGGTGCTCGAGGCGCGGCGCAGGACGCCGGGCGGCACCACGGCGGTGTCGTGCTGCGGCGCCAATCCGGGGATGGTGTCGTGGTTCGTCAAGCAGGCGCTGCTCAACGTGGCGACCGACCTCGAGCTCGATTTCGCCGAGCCGAAGACGCGCGAGGAATGGGCGGCGCTGATGCAGCGCGCCGGCGTCCGGGGCATCCACATCGCCGAGCGCGACACGCAGCGCGCCAGGCAGCCGAAGCCGATGGACGTGTTCGTCAACACCTGGTCGGTGGAGGGGTTCCTGTCGGAAGGCATGCAGCCGGCCGAGCTCGGCTGGGGCACGCACGAGAAATGGATGCCGGACAACGGCCGCGCCCACCAGTCGGGTTGCGGCGCCGCCATCTTCCTCACCCAGCCCGGCGCCAACACGCGCGTGCGCTCATGGACGCCGACACCGAAGGCGCAATACGGCTTTCTCGTCACGCACAACGAGTCGATCTCGATCGCCGACTATTTCACGCGTGCGCGACGGCGGCGGGCGGGCGGTGTACCGGCCGACCTGCCACTACGCCTATCACCCCTGCAACGACGCCGTGCTGTCTCTGCACGAGCTGTTCGGCCATGCCGGCCGGCTGCAGGAAACACATCACATCCTCGACGAGCACGAGATCGTCGACGGCATCGATGAGCTCGGCGTGCTGCTCTACGGCCACGCCAACAACGCCTATTGGTTCGGCTCGCAGCTCTCGGTCGAGGAGACGCGCCAGATCGCGCCCTACCAGAACGCTACCGGCCTGCAGGTCACATCGGCGGTGCTGGCCGGCATGGTGTGGGCGTTGGAGAACCCCAAGGCCGGCATCGTCGAGGCCGACGAGATGGATTTCCGCCGCTGCCTGGAAATCCAGATGCCCTATCTTGGGCCGGTGATCGGCCAGTACACCGACTGGACGCCGCTCGCCGACCGGCCGGGGCTCTTCCCGGAGGACATCGATCCCTCCGACCCGTGGCAGTTCAGGAACGTCCTGGTGCGGTGAGCGAAGCGCTCACCTTGGGAGCGCTTGATCACGCATGCGCTGGCGCGCGAAGCGGGAGCGCCGCCACAGGGGACCTTTGCGCCGGAACGGCATTGCGGAGAGCCGGATCAGACCCCAGCCGAGGACGAAGCCGATGAAGGCCGCCAGAAAGCCCTCCCAGGTGACCGGCACGGCGGGTTCGAAATCGTGCAAGGTGCGTTCGGTGATCTGGGCATCGCCGTAGCGCAGGAAGGAGCCGACGCGGCGGACGGGCCCCCCGGCTGCCAGCGCCTCGCGGTGCTTCTCGAGCCGCTCCAGGCGCTCCATTGTGACGCCCTCGCTGACACCGCGGCGGCGCACGAAGTCGTCGGGGCCGGTCTGCATGCGGTTCAGCGCCTGGTCGCGGGAGAGGCCGGAGGCGCCGGCATCCGTGTCGAAGCGCTGCACGATGCGCTGCAGCTCATCGATGGCGCCGCCGAGACGCTGACGATATTGCTGCGCGAATTCCGGCAGTTGCGAGGTGAACGTCGCCGCCAGAAGACCGATCGCGAAGGCAATGGTGCGCAGTATCATGCTCGTCCCGGGCGCTCCTCGGAGACTCTAATCGAGAAACGCCTACTCAGCCTAGGCCGTTCCTTTCAATTGGTCGGGAGCGCGACGGTGCCGGCAGCCCCGTCCTCGCAGCCGAAGGCGAGGCGCGCGCCTTTGGCGTCCCAGGCAAGGGCGGTGACGGGGCCACCCGGCGATGGCGCCCGCACCTCGAGCTGGTGAGCGTCCTTGAGGCGCGCCATGAGGACGGCGCCATTGTCATAGCCGATGGCCAGAACCTCGGTGTTGGGATGGAAGGCGACGCGGGTCGCCTTGGCGCCCTCGCGATAGCCGCACTCAGTGGGCGGGCGGCCCATCGGTCCGTCCTTGCCGTCGAAGGGCCACACGATGGCGGCGTTGGCGCCTGAGGTGGCAAGCCACAGCCCGTTGGGCGACCAGGAGAAAGAGCGCGTCTTGCCGGGATAGCCGGACATGCGCATGTCCTTGCCGTCGGCGACACGCCACACATGCAGCATGTTCTCCTGCATCGAGGTGGCGACGAAACGCCCGTCCGGCGACCAGATGACGTCGAGATGCGAGCCCTTCCACAACAGCATTTCGGGGGCGGCGTCGGTGTTGGGAAACCACAGGGTGGCGCCGTTGTGGTGCGACAAGGCGAGACGCAAGCCCTTCGGCGCAAAAGCCAGGCCGCGCACGCTCGACGGTGCATCGATGGTGCGCACACGGCCCTGATCGTCGAGAACCGTGACCCGCCGGCCGGCGCTGAAAGCGATGGCGCGGCGCGGCGACACGGCAAGCGCGTCGATCCACTTGCCCTTGGCGTCGGCGATGGTCACGACGGTGCCGTCGGCCTTCATGGCGCAGACGCGGCCATCGTCCCCCCGGTCAGGAGCCGGCCCCCGTCGCCGGCCGCTACCAAGACGGCGCCGTCCGGATGGACGGCGACGCGCTTCGTCGCCTCACCGTCGAGGAGCAGCGCGGCGCCGTCGCCGAGCGCGAAGACGGCGGTGGCGCCGAGCCAGGTTACCGCCGTCACATGCGCGTCGGCCGCGATGGGCCTGACGAGGTCGGTCAGGGTGGGGGCAGGGGCGGCGGCAGACATGTCAGGCGGCGCAGGCGAGAAAACCTCTGCGGATTTCCTCCGCGTCGAGGTCGCGGCCGATGAAGACGATCTTCGACTGGCGCGCTTGGCCGGGCTTCCAGTCGCCCTGCAGATTGCCCTCGAGCATCATGTGCACGCCCTGGAAGACGAAGCGTTTGGGCTCGTTCTTGAAGGCGAGGATGCCCTTGGCGCGCAGGATCTTTGGTCCCTCGCGCTGCACGAGGTCGTTGACCCAAGGCATGAAGACCTCCGGGTTCACCGGCCCCGGCACGGTGAGCGCGATCGACTGCACCTCCTCGTCGTGGTGGTGGTGATCGTCGCCTTCCAGGAAATCCGGCTCGATCGTCATGATGCGGTCGAGGTCGAAGGCGTTGCGCCCGATGATTTCGGTGATCGGCACGGCGGCGCGCTCGGTCTTGTGCAGCTTGGCATAAGGATTGATGGCGCGGATGCGGGCCTCGACGTCCTTCAGCTCATCCTCGCCGACGAGATCGGTCTTGTTGAGGACGATCACGTCCGCGAAGGCGATCTGGTTCTTGGCCTCCGGCGCGTCCTTGAGCCGCTCGGTGAGATACTTGGCGTCGGCGACGGTGACGACGGCATCAAGCTTGGTGCGGGCCGAGACGTCCTCGTCGACGAAAAACGTCTGGGCCACCGGGGCGGGATCGGCGAGGCCCGTGGTCTCGACCACGATGGCGTCGAACTTGCCCTTGCGCTTCATCAGCCCGTCGATGATGCGGATGAGATCGCCGCGCACCGTGCAGCAGATGCAGCCGTTGTTCATCTCGAACACTTCCTCGTCCGCGCCAACGACGAGATCGTTGTCGATGCCGATCTCGCCGAACTCGTTGACGATGACGGCAAAGCGCTTGCCATGCTGTTCCGTCAGGATGCGGTTCAAGAGCGTGGTTTTACCGGCCCCGAGATAGCCGGTCAGCACGGTGACGGGGATTTTCTCAGTCATTCTCGTCTTCTCGCCTGTGGGGGCTCACATAGCAACCGGACGCGGCACCGCCAATGCCATATGGCTGCGCCATGCCGCAGTTGCGAGGGGGCTCACGCTTCCAGATGCCGGCGGCGCCACACCGCCGTAACCAGGCCGCCGGAGCGGCCGAGCGCCAGCGACGCGAGATAGATGGCGCCCGCCACCAGGATGATGGCGGCGCCGGACGGAAGCTCGAAATGGTAGGAAAGAACGAGCCCGGCGAAGCTCGCGGCCATCCCGGCGATGGCCGCCACCACGATCATCATGGTGATGTCGGCGCTCCAGAGCCGCGCGGTGGCGGCCGGCAGCATCATCATGCCGACGGCGAGCAGCGTGCCAAGCGCATGGAAACCGCCCACGAGGTTGAGGACGACAATGGCCAGGAAAGCGAGGTGGGCTGTGGCGCCGGCGCCGCTGACGGAGCGCAGAAAGCCCGGATCGACGCATTCGAGCACCAGCGGGCGATAGAGGATGGCGAGCGCCGCAAGGGTGATCGACGTGAAGGTGGCAAGCAGCAACAGCGTCGCGTCATCGATGCCGAGCACATTGCCGAAGAGGACGCGCACGAGATCGACGTTGGAGCGGCCGAGCGACACGATGGTGACGCCCAGCGCCAGCGAGATCAGGTAGAAGGCCGCCATCGAGGCGTCCTCCTTGAGCACGGTGAAGCGCGCCACCACGCCCGACAGCGCCGCCACCGCGAAGCCGACGAGCAGGCCGCCTGCCGTCATGTGCAGCACGGAAAAGCCGTAGACGAGGTAGGCGACGGCGGCACCCGGCAGGATGGCGTGCGCCATGGCGTCGCCGGTGAGCGACATGCGCCGCAGCATGAGGAAGACGCCGACCGGCGCGCCGGAAATGGCGAGCGCGATGGCGCCGATCAAGGCGCGGCGCATGAACTCGAACTCGACAAAGGGGGCGAAGAGCGCGTCGTAGAGCACGTCAGACACGCTCGCAGACGAGCGCGTGCGGATCGTTGGCCTCGACGACCTGGCGCGCCTTGAGCAGGTTCTCGGCGGTCAGCACCTTCGGGGTCGAGCCCCAGGCGACCGGCTCGCGGGCGATGAGCAGCGTCTGCGGAAAGACGCGGCGCACGACCTCGAGATCGTGCAGGACGGCGACGACGGTGCGCTGCTCGCTGTGCCAGCGGCGCACCACGTCGAGGAGGTCGCTCGTCGTCTTGGCGTCGATGGCCGTGAAGGGCTCATCGAGCAGGATGATGGCGGCGTCCTGCAGCAGGACGCGCGCGAACAGGGCCCGCTGCATCTGGCCGCCCGACAGGGTGCCGATGGGCCGGCGCTCGAAACCGGTGAGGCCCACGGCCGCGACGGCGGCGGCGACGCGCTCGCGCTCCTTGCGGCCGATGCCGCCGAACAGGCCCGAGGCGCTCCACAGGCCCATGGCGATGAGGTCGTAGACCGAGATCGGGAACGAGCGGTCGATATCCATGGCCTGCGGCAAATAGGCGATGCGCCGCCTGGCGTCCGTGGGGATGACGATGCGGCCAGAGAGCGGCGTCAGCGCGCCGGCGATGCCCTTGAGCAGCGTCGACTTGCCGGCGCCGTTGGGACCGACGACGGCGGTGAGCGAACCTCCCGGCAGCTCGCCGTCGAGATGATGCACCGCCGGGTGCCGGTCGTAGCCGAGGGTGAGATCGTCGAAGCGGATCGCCTTCATGCTCGCCTCAGCGGATCACCGCCATGACGATCACCCAGAGCGCGGCGAGCAGCACGGCGACGCCCATGAGGCGCTGGGCCGCCGACAGCCTGAGCAGCGACAGGGTCGGCTCGAGCGCCTCGGCACGATGGCGGTGCTCGTGATGGGAATGATCGTGATGGTCGTGGTGATTGACGGGGGTCGGCATGGGCTTGTTATGTTCTAATATTACAATTTTGTCCAGGAATTGGGGGTCCGCCGTGCCCCCGGCCGGGGCGATGCGGGCGGCCCCCGCGCGCCACCCTCCCCTTGAGGGGGAGGGTCGATCGCAGCGAGCGAAGCGAAGCGCGATCGGGGTGGGGTGAGAAACGAGATCCATGTCGATGATCACCCCACCCCGTCTCGAACGCTTCGCGTTCTCGCCGACCCTCCCCCTCAAGGGGAGGGTGAAGGAAGAGGCCACACCCTCCCGTTTCCGCGATCCCGAAGGACCCGAAGCATGGGAGCGGTGCGGCCCGAATTCAGGAAGGGCCCACGCGGGAGGTCCGAGCCTTCAGCGCCAGCCGGCGCGAGCGCTCGGTGAACGTTCAGTCACTCAAGAGGTGCCGGCCAACGCTTTGTCGGCCCGGACCTCCCGCGCACGGTGTTTTGTGGCCGGTACACTCACGAGATCGCGTTGCCTCCCGCAACCGTCCACGGCGTTGACGTGCCGCTTCTCCCGGCAGAGGGCCGGGTCGATCCGTAAAGCGCCTTTGACCGCCCCGCCTCCCGTCTGCGAACGGGCGTTGGAGCCACCGCCCAACTCACGACGAGCGCGTCCAGTTACGGCCACTCGCATGAGCCATCGAGACATCGCCACGCGTCACCGTGGGTCCGTCTCTCTGCGGTCACCCACACTTGGCTCGCAAGGCCTTGCGCGCCCTTCCGGGGACCGGGTACGCCCAACATAGCCACTACGGCAACCTGTGTCAAGCATTATTCCCTTCGACAGGACATTGTTCTCAGACGTGACGGGTGTTGGGCACTCCAACCTTTCCTGGGGACAAGCTGCTGATCCGAAGTCAGGCTCGCCTGACGCGGCACCAATATCCCGATCGCGGGCTCGTGAGCGCCTCAAAACGGGTGGTATTGATAGAGCCACGTCTCGCTGAGCACCTCATCGCCGGTGCGCAGAAAGCAGCGGATGTCGACCGGCTCGCTGCCCTCGACCGTGAGGTCGAACTGCGCCCGCCAATGGCCGGGCACGTCGTTGGGCACGGCCTCGGTGAACACATACGAGAAGCTGCCGCGCGAGGCGGACAAAACGGCTTCCGGCTTCACGCCGTGGGGCAGCTTCTCGAGCGGACCGCCGAGAAACTCGACCATGAACTTGCGCACGCCCTTGGGCCGTCTCTGGCCGGGCACGCCGCCATTGCCGAGCCGCGTCGCCACGCAACGCGCCAGCGGCGAGCGATAGGGCTCGTCGGCCAGCCAATGCAGGCGGTAGGACAGCTCGTAGCTCTTGCCGGCGACGGCCTTGTCGGCCGGCACCCACATGGCGACGACGTTGTCGTGGATCTCGTCGTCGGTGGGGATCTCGATGAGCTCGACCGTGCCCTTGCCCCACTGCCCGAAGGTCTCGACCCACAGCGACGGGCGGCGCTCGTAGTGGACGCCGTCGTGATAGTGGTCCTGGTTGCGGTCGCGCTGCATGAGGCCGAAGCCGCGCGGGTTCTGCTCGACGAAGGCGGACGCGACGACGCGCTGCGGGTTGTTCAAGGGCCGCCAGATGCGCTCGCCGGTGCCCGACCACATGGCGAGACCGTCGCTGTCGTGAACCTCCGGCCGCCAGTCAATGGCGGTGGGCTTCACGGTCTCGGAATACCAGAACATGGAGGTGAGCGGCGCGATGCCGAAGCGGCTCACGTCGCGGCGCAGGTAGAGTGCGGCGTCGACGTCCATGATGACGCCCGCCAGGCGGTGCATGATGAAACGATAGGCGCCGACGATGCTCGGCCCCTCGAGCAGCGCGTAGGCTGTCACTTCATTGCCGTCGCCGCGCGGCGTCTCGAAGTAGAAATTGGTGAAGTCCGGAAATTCTTCGCTGACGCCCGCTACAGCCACGTCGATGGCGATGCCGCGCGCCGAGATGCCGTACTGATAGAGCTCGCCGATGGCGCGAAAATACGAGGCGCCGAGAAAGGCCACCCAGTCGTTCTTGGTCCAGTCGCGCGCCGACTGATCGTCGAGGCGGCTCTCCTGGAAGCGGAAGCCGGCGAAGCCGACATTCTCCTTGAGGCTGCGGGCGGGGGAATCGGCCGGCATGTCGAAGTAGTACACTCGTAGATGACCTCGCGCGATTGCCCGCCCTCGACCACGTGCGCGTGCACGGGCTTCGGAAACCAGCGGCCGAGATGAAAGAAGGTGACCGGAAAGCGGCCGGGACCCTGGGCGAAGAGCGCATAGGCCGGCTTCAAGCGGATGCGGCCGTGCTCGTCGTAGTCGATGGCGTTGAGAATCTCGGGCGAGGGTGTGGACGGCGGCGCGAAGGGGCGCTTGGCCATGTCCCTGGCGCGCTGCTTCAGGGCGCCGAATGAGAAGCTCTGGGGCGCGCCGAGCTGCAGTGCCTCGGCGGCCCGCGCCAGGGGCGCACCCGCGCCGGCAAGCGTGGCAGACGCCGCGGCGAGAAACGCGCGGCGACTGAGCGTCGGGCGACTAGGCGTCGGGCGACTAGGCGTCGGGCGACTAGGCGTCGGGCGACTGAGCGTAGGGCGGCGCATGGCCGCCGCACTAGGGGCGGCGGCTTGGGAAGTCAATCGTGCGGCCAATTAACGTATTGTCATCCGGCCCGCTCCCGCCTCGCCGCCCTCATATTATTCAATTCGCGAGCCGGCCAACGCCCTCGCTCGTCAATTGGGGTGACGATTGCCGGCCCGGAAGAACGACCGCGGACCGCTTGGCAGAATTCGCCGTGTAGGCTGACAGAGTGAGCTCGCTGTCGATCGCCGCGCGCATAGCCGCCATGGTCGAGCGGCGAAGTCGTTCCTTGGCCAGCGCGTGTGAAGGCGCGTCGACGCCCCGCACAGCGGCGATCACTTCGTGAAGAGCTTTTTCGACGGCATCGGCCGGAACCACGCGGTCCAAGAAACCGGCGATTGCGGCATCGTCGGGCTCGTACATTTCTCCGAGGGTGACCGTGCGGCTGAGCCAGGCGGGATGAAGGCGGCCGCGCGCCAGCTCGATGGCGAAGCCAGGCGGCGAAATACCGATCGCGACTTCATTGAGGCCCATCCGGAACTTTCCCCGTCCGGCGATGCGCACGTCGCAGGCCAGCAGCAGAAAGGTGCCCATCGGGAACGCATGCCCTTCCATGACGCCAATTGTTGGAAGCGGATACGACATCAGGCGAATGGCAAGTTCGGCCCCCGCCTTTACCATTTCCAGGCTCCGCTCAGGATCGTTGGCGGCCAAAATCTTGAGATCGAAGCCCGCGGAGAAAATGTCCTTTCGCCCGGAACGCAGCACGACGGCGGCTGCCTGGTCGTCCTCCGCTCGGTCGAACGCGCCATCAAGCTCGCGCAGCATCGCGGTAGACATCACATTCACTTTGCCGTCGTCCATCGAGATTGTGGCGACGCCTGCCTCGCAGCGATAGGTGACACGTTCCGGCATCTGGCTCTCCTTCATTGGACCGAGCCCATGGATTTGACTGCCTGATGTAGACCACTCAATATAATTCCGACTTATGTCGTTCCGATTGGTTACACGAGTTGGGAGCATGCCGATGCCCGCGGTCCCGAAACACAGGCAACCGATCGTGAATGCCGCCGTGACCTTGTTTCGGCGTCAAGGCTATGCGGGCACAGGGCTAAACGACATCGTCGACGCCAGCAGCGCGCCGAAGGGGTCGCTGTACCACTACTTCCCGATGGGAAAGGCGTCGATTGCCGCCGCGGCGGTCGAGGAAGCGGGCCGGCGTGTGGCTGCGACCGTCAGGCAATTGGCGAGCGAGACCGGGTCGACTGCGGACCTGATCCGAGCTCACGCGCGGCTTCTATCCGGATGGATGAGGACCTCGCGGTTTCGCGACGGTTGTCCGATCACCACGGTTCTGCTGGAGCTGGCGCCGAGAGATCGCGATGTGGCGCAGGCTGGTCGGAACGCCTATGCCGCTCGGATCAAGATCCTGGCAGATAAGCTGGCCGCAGATGGCTTCTCGGCTGTTCGCGCCGAGCGCCTGGCCATCGTGTGCGTGTCGACGCTGCAAGGCGCGCTTATCCAGGCGCGCGTCGAGCGAAGTGGCGCACCAATCGAGAGGGCGGCGGACGAACTGGCGAGAATGTTGGAAACGGTGCCGGTCGATTGACGGCGCACGACGACGCCAGCGACACATCAGCTGCCTCGCGGCGCCGCTTCTTTTGAGGGAGACGGCAGATACTTCGTGCGTTGGGCCAAAATCCGATCTGGGCCTACGCGTCCAGCACCAGCGTGTGCACCGAAAAAAGCTTGTCCTTGTCCATCAGCACGCCGGCACTCGACCAGCCGGCGTCCTTGGCCAGCTTGATGAAGCGGTCGGGTGTGTATTTGTAGCTGTTCTCGGTGTGGATGGTCTCGCCGGCCTCGAAGGAGACCGTGGTGTGGCCGATGCGGACCTTCTGGGCGCGCGTGCTCACCAGATGCATCTCGATGCGGCTCAGATGCGCGTTGAAGAAGGCCCGGTGCGAGAAAGCCGAGAGGTCGAAATCAGTGCCGAGCTCGCGATTGGCGCGGGCGAGGACGTTGAGGTTGAAGGCGGCGGTGACGCCCTTGGCGTCGTTGTAGGCGGCGTTGAGGACATCGCGGTCCTTGGGGAGGTCGACGCCGACGATGAGCACCGAGCCGCGGCCGAGAATGGCGGCGGCGTTGCGCAGGAAGTCCTGCGCCTCCTGCGGCTCGAAATTGCCGATGGTCGAGCCGGGAAAGAAGCCGACGAGGGGCCGGCCGCGCACCTCGGCCGGCAGATCGAACGGCCGCGTGAAGTCGGCGGCGACCGGCAGGACGCGCAGATGCGGAAACTCACCATTCAGCGCGCCGCAGACCTCGGACAGAAAATCCGCCGAGATGTCGACCGGCACGTAGGCGGCGAGATTGTCGAGCTCGCGCAGGATGAGGCGCACCTTGGCGCTCGAGCCCGAACCGAATTCGACGAGGGCGGCATTCGGCCACACCAAGGCGGCGAGCGCCGTGACGTTGTCGGCGAGAATGCGGAACTCGGTGCGCGTCGGGTAATATTCGGCGAGCGCCGTGATCTCCTCGAACAGCTTCGAGCCGATCTCGTCATAGAAATATTTGGGCGCAAGGCGCTTCGGCCGCGCCGTGAGGCCGGCGACCAGGTCCTCGCGAAAGCTTGCCGGTCTCTGGTCGACGATGTCGACTTTGCGCAGGAGGGCGCGGGCCATGGAAACTCCTTAAGCTAAGATGCGTGAGCAGGCGCGTCCGGATAGTCGGCGAGCCTCAGCCCCATGAACTGCCAACGATGCGGCGGGTAGAAGAAATTGCGATAGGTGACGCGCGTGTGACCGTCGGGCGTCGCGAGGGACGAGCCGCGAAGCACCAGCTGGTTGACCATGAACTTGCCGTTGTACTCGCCAAGGGCGCCTTCAACGGCGCGGTAGCCGGGATAGGGCGAGTAGGCGCTGCGCGTCCATTGCCAGACGACCCCATAGGCGCCGCCGAGATCGCCCTTGCCGGCCGCGATCTCCCATTCCTGTTCGGTCGGAAGATGCTTGCCGGCCCAGCGCGCAAAGGCCTCGGCCTCGTAGTAGCTCACATGACAGACGGGTGACTCGCGATCCACAGGCTTGAGGCCGGCGAGCGTCATGACGAACCACTGGCCGTCGATCTCGCGCCAGTGGCCGGGCGCCGCCCAGCCCTCGGCCGCGACGGTCGCCCAGCCGTCGGACAGCCACAGCGTCGGGGTCGCGTAGCCGCCGTCGGCCATGAAGGCGAGCCATTCGGCATTGGTGACCAAGGGCGCGAGCCGCACGCTCTGCAGCAGCACCTGATGCGAAGGGCCCTCGTTGTCGAACGAAAAGCCGTCACCGGTGTGGCCGATGCGGTAGATGCCGGCCGGAACCGTGACGCTGCCACCTGAGGTCGGCCGCGGCATCGACCATTCGGCGTCATAGGCGGGGGCAGTCGGATTCTGCGCGAAGGCGTGCAGGATGTCGGTGAGCATCAGCTCCTGGTGCTGCTGCTCGTGATTGAGGCCGATCTCGACGAGGGGCGCCACGCGCGCAAAGGTCTCGGCGTCGGCGCCGTCGATGAGACGCAGCATCGCGGCGTCGACATGGGCGCGATAGTCGCCGACCTCGGCGACGGTGGGGCGGGTGATCAGCCCGCGCTGCGGCCGCGCATGCCGCGGCCCGGCGCTGACATAATAGGAATTGTACAGGAAGGCGAAACGCTCATCGAAGACCGCATGCTGGGGCGCATGCGGGGCCAGAATGAACTGCTCGAAGAACCAGGTGGTGTGGGCGCGGTGCCACTTGATGGGGCTCGCGTCCGGCATCGACTGGATGACCTGGTCCTCGCCCGAGAGCGGCGCGGCGCGGCGCTCGGTTTCGGCGCGCACGATCTTGTAGGCGTCCCGCAAGCGCCCGCGCGCCGCGTCGGCGTCGAGGCCCGTTGACGATGGATCGGCGCCGCGCCGGCGCGGTTGCGAAGCGGTGTTCATGGGGCTGGGCCTTTTGGGGCTTTCCGTCGATGGATCGAGGGCGCCGGCGTCAGCGCAAAAGCGCAGGCTCTCTTGGCACGCAACATGTGAGCAGCCATTGCCAAATCCTGTCAGCAGCAAACGAGATCGCCGGCAGGCCCAGCCGAAGCCTGTTGCGGGCAATCCTGCCCATATGGGTCGCGGAACGCTGCTTCCCACCCGCGATCAAGAATTCGTGAGCGCGACAGCCATCAACCCTGGTTTGAGCTTGAAGTTCCACGGGCGCTGAACTGGCCCTTGGGACAGTACGCGCGCTTGACTTGATGTAAGTAGCTGCTTACCGTAAGCCATGGCTTACTTACAGGATGTGATGATCGCGCTGGCCGATCCGACGCGGCGAAGGGTGTTCGAGCGGCTGGCGCGCGGCCCCCGCGCCGTCGGCGAGTTGGCCAGGGGCCTGCCAGTCAGCCGCCCGGCCGTGTCGCAGCATCTCAGAGTGCTGAAGGACGCCGGCCTCGTGCGCGACCATGCGGACGGCACGCGCCGCGTCTACGAGATCGATCCCAAAGGGCTCGGCGCCATGCGGGTGTGGCTCGACCGCTTCTGGGACGAAGCGCTGGAATCCTTTCGCAGCGAAGTGGACAAAGAGGAGTAGAGGGATGACCGCCGCAGCAAAGACCATCGCGCCGGCGCCGGTGCGCAAGACCTTGCGCGTGAAGGCGGCGCCGGCCCGCGCCTTCGAGGTCTTCACCGGCGGCATGAGCCGCTGGTGGCCGAAGAGCCATCACATCGGCAAGGCGGCGCTCAAGGACGTGGTAATCGAGCCCCGCGCGGGCGGGCGCTGGTACGAGACGGACGAGGACGGCTCGCAGTGCCAGTGGGGCCACGTCATCGCCTGGGAGCCGCCGCACCGGTTGGTGCTCGCCTGGCAGCTCAGCGCCGAATGGCAATTCGACGCGACGCTCGTCACCGAGGTCGAGGTGCAGTTCACGCCCGAAGGCGGCGGCACGCGCATCGAGTTCGAGCACCGCAATCTGGAGCGCTTCGGCGACAAGGCCGCGACGGTCCGCGATCAGATCGCCTCGCCGGGCGGCTGGCCGGGAATCCTCGACGCGTATGTCAAGGCGGCGGAGGAATAGGTAACGCCGTCATGCCCGCGCTTGTCGCGGGCATCCACGTCTTTCGGTCGAAAACTCAGGCGTGGATGGCC
The DNA here is from genome assembly GCA_963812775.1 of uncultured Alphaproteobacteria bacterium. Classification (GTDB taxonomy): domain Bacteria; phylum Pseudomonadota; class Alphaproteobacteria; order Rhizobiales; family Beijerinckiaceae; genus CAWEWH01. The sequence continues at coordinate 115,635 of CAWEWH010000003.1, read as the reverse complement.
GGGACAAGCCCGGCCATGACGAGGTCTAAGCCGCGATCTTGCCGCCGAGCTCGTCGGCCACGTGAGTGCGCAGGATCGCCTCGAAGCTGTCGTCCGGCTTGAAGCCGAGGGCGAGGGCGCGCCGCGGGTCGAAATTCTGCGGCCAGTTCACGACGATGGACGAGATGAAGGGATCGGGCTCGCGCTTGATGAGGCGCACGGCCGGCTCGCCGGCGACGCGCCGCAAGGCCTCGATCTGCTCGGCGATCGAGACGCACACGCCGGGCATCGACAGGCAGCGGCGCGCCCCGAGCCGCGCCAGATCCATGGTGGCGGCGTGGACGAGAAAACCGACGGCGGCACGCGGCGAGGCGTGCCAATGGCGCACGGTATCGGGAACCGGCAGCACCGCCTCCTGGCCGGCCATCGGCTCGCGCATGATGTTGGAGAAGAAACCCGACGCCGCCTTGTTGGGCGCGCCCGGGCGCACGCAGATGGTCGGCAGGCGGATGCCGATGCCGTCGAAGATGCCGCGCCGCGAATAGTCGTTGAGCAGCAGCTCGCCGATGGCCTTCTGGGTGCCGTAGCTTGTCTGCGGCGTCGACAGGAACTCGTCGCCGATCGCCTCGGGGAACGGCGCCCCGAACACGGCCACGGACGAGGTAAAGACCACGCGCGGCTTGTAGTCTTTCTGCGCGCGGATCGCCTCGAACAGACGCCGCGTGCCGTCGAGATTGATGCGATAGCCCTTGTCGAAATCCTGCTCGGCCTCGCCCGACACGATGGCGGCGAGGTGGAAGATCGCGTCGGGCCGCCCGGCGACGAGCTTCTCGGCCTCGCCGGGGGCGGAGAAATCCGACGCATGGGCCGCTATGGCGATGCCCTGAGCTGCGGCGCGCGGTGGCACAATGTCGTGCAGCGTCAGGCGGCTGATCGGCTTGTCGCCGAGAGCGCGGTCAGCGAGAAGCCGCTCGATCAGTTTGCGGCCGATCATGCCGGCCGCGCCGGTGACGAGGATGTGCATGGTGGTTTCTCGGCTTGCGCTAATGACAATACGAGACGCCGTTGAGGACGGCGCAGCGGATCTTGTTGGGGGCGTTGGGATCGTCGAGCGGCACGACGCCCTTGCCCTGGCCGACAAAGACCCCCTGGCCGACGCGCACCGACTGCTTGTGGCCGATCACCACGCTCTCGTGCGGAGCGGGGCGTGAGCGGGTGCCGTCCGGCCACAGGATGGCGTTGCCCTCGAAGACGCCCTGGCGGCCGTCGTCGCAGGTGACGAGCGAGCCGTCCTGCTTGCAGGTCTGCGCCAGGGCGGGCGAGCCGGCAAGCAACGCCAAGGCGGCAATGAAAATGGCTCGCAAAATGGCTCGCATGGGGCCTCCTTAAATTGTCTTGACCATGTGCACCACGGTGCGATCGGGCAGCTCCTCGACGCGCTCGATCGCATAGCCATGGCGCTGGTACCAGGCGACATTCGAAACGAGCTTCTCGCCGGTGTAAAGCCGCAAGACCGAGAGGCCAAGCACCCGGCGCGCGCTCCTCGGCGGCGGCCAGCAGCCGGTTGCCGAGGCCGCGGCCTTGCCGGACGGGCGCGGTGGCGACGCTCCAGATCAGGAGATCGTCGGGCCGTGGCTCGAGGATCAGCGCCCCCATGAGCGCGCCGTCGTCCTCGGCGAGCCAGGTCTCGTACGTGGCGAAAACCTGATTGTAGTCGGCGCGCAGCGGCAGCGGCTCGACGCCGAGGATGTCGCGGTTCCTGGCATAGGCGGCGCGCTGCAGGGCGGTCAGCGCCGCAATGTCGGCGGCGGTGGCGCGGCGCAGGCCAGCGAGGGCGGTCGTCGCACTCCCGGTCATCTCACCGCAGTTCCGCAAGCTTCCGCTTCTGCCGGCCGTCGGCAGCAAAGTTCTTCGGATCGAGCCACGCCGCGAAGCCGGCCGCAATGGCCGGCCACTCGCCATCGGTGATCGAGAACCAGGCGGTGTCGCGGCTCTCGCCCTTGACCACCATGTGCTGGCGGAACAGCCCCTCATAGGCGAAGCCGTAGCGCCGCGCCGCCGCCTTCGAGGGTTCGTTCAGGTTGTTGCACTTCCATTCATAGCGGCGATAGCCGAGCCCGAAGCCGTATTGGCCGCACAGATAGATGGCCTCGGTGGCGGGCCGCGTCTTTTGCAGTGACGGCGAATAGGTGATGAAGCCAACCTCGAACACGCCGTGCTCCGGCCTGATCTCCATCAGCCAGAGATGGCCCTTGGCCTTGCCGTCCTGCTTGTCGATCACCGCGAAGGGCACGATGCCGGGCCGCTGCATCATGCCGGTGAGCAGCGTCTCGTAGGCGGCGCGATCCTGCGGCGGCACGACCGGAAGGTAGGTCCACACCTGATCGGCCCCCGCCATGGCGGCAACGATGTCGGCGCCGTGACGGCCGGTATCGAGGGGTTCCAGGCGGCCATAGCGGCCGTCGAGGACTTTGGCGGGCGGAAATGGCGGCGGCGTCCAGCCGGCAAGGGATGTCATGGGCTTACGTCTTGGCGGCGAACAACTTGTTGAGCTCGCGGCCGGGCGCATTGTCGGCGAACATGTCGAAGCGGCCCTCCTGGAGACCTTTGACAGCGCGCATGAAACCGCCCCAGGCGGCGAGTGCCAAGGCGCCGCCGATGCTGACGCGCCGCACCCCCATCTTGGCGATTTCGTCGAGGGTGAAGCCGATGGGCCAGCCGACCAGGAGATTGACGGGCTTGGGGGCAACAGCCTTGACCATCGCCTCGATGTCCTCGCGCTTTTGCACCCCCGGCGCATAGAGGCAATCGGCGCCGGCCGCCGCGAAGGCCTCAAGACGCTTTAGCGATTCCTTGAGCGCCTCGGGATGGCCGACCAGGAACGCCTCCGAGCGCGCCACCAGGAAGGTGGCGCGATCGACCGCGTCGGCGGCGGCGCGCGCCGCCTTGAAGCGCGCCAGCGCCACGTCGAAATCGAAAAGCGGCTTTTGCTTGTCGCCGGTGGAATCCTCGATGGAGAGGCCGGCGACGCCGGTCTCGACGCAGCGCCGGACATTCTCGGCGAGCCCCTTCTCGTCCTTGGCGAAGCCGTTCTCGAAATCGGCGTTCACCGGCAGCCCGGTGGCGCCGACGATGGTCCGGACATGGTCGATGACATAGTCGGCCGTCAGGCCATAGTCGGAGCGGCCCACCGCGAAGGCCGCGCCGGCGCTCGTCGTGGCCAGCGCCTTGAAGCCGACGCTCTCCAGATATTTTGCCGAGCCAACGTCCCATGGATTGGGAAGCAGGAAGCAGCCGCTGTCATGCAGGCGGCGAAAGTCGGCGCGAAGCTGTGCGGCGGAAGCGTTGGGCATGGGGCCGATCCTTGGAACGGGCGCGAGTTTGCACGAAGGGCAAGGCTCGGCCAAATGCATTCGGTTGATGACGCAGATAAGCGGTTCGTGTCATCCCGGGCAACCGGGACCGGGACGACAGTGCGGAGCGACGACGCCAGAACCTGTCAGTGGTTGTCGCGCGGCACCCCGTAGGTGTCGGCGACCCGCTGATACTTGACGGCCGGCTTCAGCACCATGCCGTCCGAGAGCTGCTCGACCATGGAGCGCTGGATCTCCTGCCATGGCGTCTGGCTCTTGGGGAACGCGTAGCCGTGCTTCTGCAAATGCGCGCGGCGCTCGGCGAGCTCGCCGTCGGCGATCAGGATGTCGGCGGTGCGCTTGTTGAGGTCGATGCGCACGCGGTCGCCGGTCCGCAAGAGCGCAAGACCGCCGCCCACCGCCGCCTCCGGCGAGGCGTTGAGGATGGAGGGCGAGCCCGAGGTGCCCGACTGGCGGCCGTCGCCGATGCATGGCAGGGAGGTGATGCCTCTCTTCAAGAGATAGGCGGGCGGCTGCATGTTCACCACTTCGGCCGCACCCGGATAGCCGACGGGGCCGGTGCCGCGCACGAACAGCATGCAGCGCTCGTCGATGGCGAGCGCCGGGTCCTCGATGCGGTGGTGATAATCCTCCGGCCCGTCGAACACGATGGCGCGGCCCTCGAAGGCGTTGGGATCCTTCGGGTCGGCGAGATAGCGGGCGCGGAATTCCGGCGACACGACCGACAGCTTCATGATGGCCGAGTCGAACAGGTTGCCCTTGAGCACGATGAAGCCGGCGTCCTTCATCAAGGCAGTCTCGAAGCTGCGGATCACGTCACGGTCCTGCGCCTCGCGGCCGCGGCAATTCTCACCCATGGTCTTGCCGTTGACGGTGAGCGCGCTCTCGCGGATGAGCCCGTGCTTCATCAACTCGTTGACGACGGCCGGCACGCCGCCGGCGCGATGATATTCCTCGCCGAGATATTTCCCGGCCGGCTGCATGTTGACGAGGAGCGGCACCTTGAGGCCGGTCGTCTCCCAGTCATCGATATCGAGCTCGACACCGATGTGGCGGGCGATGGCGTTGATGTGGATCGGCGCGTTGGTGGAGCCGCCGATGGCGGAATTGACCACGATGGCGTTCTCGAAGGCCTCGCGCGTCAGGATGTCGGACGGCTTCAGGTCCTCGCGCACCATCTCGACGATGCGCAGGCCCGTGACGTAGGCCATCTGGGCGCGCTCGCGGTAGGGCGCCGGGATGGCGGCGCAGCCGGTGAGCGACATGCCGAGCGCCTCGGCGAGCGAGTTCATGGTCGAGGCCGTGCCCATGGTGTTGCAATGGCCGGCCGACGGCGCCGAGGAGGCGACGATGTCGGTGAATTCGTCGTAGTCGATGCGGCCGGCGGCGAGCTCCTCGCGCGCCTTCCACACAATGGTGCCCGAACCGGTGCGCTCGCCCTTGAACCAGCCATTGAGCATCGGCCCGCCCGACAGCACGATGGCCGGGATGTTCACGGTGGCGGCCGCCATGATGCAGGCCGGGGTCGTCTTGTCGCAGCCGGTGGTCAGCACGACGCCGTCGAGCGGATAGCCGTAGAGCACCTCGACCAACCCGAGATAAGCGAGGTTGCGGTCAAGGGAGGCGGTCGGGCGCTTGCCGGTCTCCTGGATCGGATGCACCGGAAATTCCATGGCGAGGCCGCCGGCCGCGCGAATGCCTTCGCGCACCCGCTTGGCCAATTCGAGGTGGTGGCGGTTGCAGGGCGAGAGATCGCTGCCGGTCTGGGCGATGCCGATGATGGGCTTGCCCGACTGCAGCTCGTCGCGCGTCAGGCCATAGTTGAGGTAGCGCTCGAGATAGAGCGCCGTCATGCCCGGATTGTCGGGATTGTCGAACCAGAGCCGCGAGCGCAGCTCCTGCTTGGCCTTTGCCATGATGCGTCCTCGTCCTGTCCCTGCTTGAGCGACAGCATCGCTCCAGATGCGGCAAAAATGCAAATTGCGATGCTTGGGGTCGCGACGCTTGGGGTCGCGTCGAGGCGCAGGGAGGCGTCAGTCGCTGCCGAAGATCGGCTCGATGGCGAGGGCGCTTCTGACGAATTTCGTCAGGCCCCAGAGGCCGAGCACGGTGAAGGCGGCCATGAAAGCGTATTCGACGAGCGGCCCCTGATCCAAAAGGCCGGCAAGGGCCCAGCCGCCGGCCAGCGCCGCGGCCAGCACCTCGGTGCCCACCAGAACGGTGACGCTGATGACGGTCAGCAGATTGCGCCAGTTGATGCGCCGCTTCCTGACAATGACGTTGCTCAAATGTGATCCCTTTGGTCTTTCGACAGCCACTAGAGTCCGATGCGATTAGGGGCAATCGCATCGCGCTCTAGCGTCTTGATTTGTGCGTGATCTTGTCCGAAAACCGCGCACACTTTTCGGGATCATGCAGTAGCCTAGAAGGGGAGCCCGGCGCAAGAGAAGGCGCCGTCGCAGCGCAGGCACCATGACCGAAACACCCGTCTTCATGAGCGCTGCCGTCGCGGCACCCCAGCATCTCGCGGCCGCCGCCGGCCGCAATGTCCTGGCCGAGGGCGGAAATGCGCTCGAGGCAATGGTCGCCATGGCGGCCACCATCGCGGTCGTCTATCCGCACATGAACGCCATTGGCGGCGACAGTTTCTGGGTGATCCGCGACGCCAAGGGCCGCATGCATCTCATCGAGGCCTGCGGCGCGGCCGGATCGCTCGCCACCATCGCGCGCTACCGCGCCATGGGGCACGACAGCATGCCGGTGCGCGGTCCGCTCGCGGCGCTGACGGTACCCGGCACCATCGGCGGCTGGACGCTGGCGCTCGAGGCCGCCAAGGCGCTCGGCGGGCGCATGCCGCTGCCGCATCTGCTTGCCGACGCCATCGGCCATGCGCGGCAAGGCTACCCGGTGTCCGGCTCGGAGACCCGGGCCTCTTGGCGCGAGGCCGAGGCCCTCAAGGCGGCGCCTGGCTTCGCCGAGACATTCCTGTTCGACGGCGAAAAGCCGAGGGCCGGCCAGCGCCGCAAGGCCGAGAAGCTTGCCGACGTGCTCGACCAGATCGCCCATGCCGGGCTCGACGATTTCTACCGCGGCGACGTGGGGCGCGAGATCGCCGCCGACCTCGAACGCATCGGCGCACCCATCGTGCGGGCCGATCTCGAGCGCTACCGGCCGCAGCTCAGGGCGCCGCTGTCGCTCAGGCTCGACGGCATGACCGTCTTCAACACGCCGCCGCCGACGCTCGGCCTCGCCTCGCTCATCATCCTCGGCATTTTCGAGCGCCTCAACGTCAAGGAACGGGACGGCTTCGCGCATGTGCACGGCCTCGTCGAGGCCTCGAAGCGCGCCATGGCGATCAGTGCCGCCAACGTGACCGATTTCGACCACATGGCGCGCGACGCGGCGGAATTCCTCACATCCAGCCGCATCGAGCGCGAGGCGGAGCGCATCGACATGCGCCGCGCCGCAGGGCTCAAGCTCGAGGCGGCGGAGGCCGACACGATCTGGATGGGCGCCGTCGACGGCCAAGGTCTGGCGGTGTCGATGATCCAGTCCATCTTCTGGGATTACGGGTCGGGCTGCGTGCTGCCCAGGACCGGCATCCTCATGCAGAACCGCGGCATCTCGTTCTCACTCGATGCCGATGCGGTCAATCCGCTCGAGCCGGGGCGGCGGCCGCCGCATACGCTCAACCCGGCAATGGCCGTGTTCGATGACGGCCGCGTCATGCCCTACGGGACGCAGGGCGGCGACGGCCAGCCACAGATCCAGGCGCAGGTCTTCACGCGCATCGCCCGCTTCGGCATGGGACTGGCGGAGGCGCTCGATGCGCCGCGCTGGCGCTACGGCGTCAGGTGGCGCCAGCCGGCGCCGACGCTGAAGCTGGAGAGTCGCTTCGATCCCTCGCTCGTCAGGGCTTTGGAAAACGCCGGGCATCCGATCGAGCTCACCGACACCCCCTATGACGATCAATTCGGACATGCCGGCGCGCTGGTGCGACATCCGCGCGGTCACGTGGAAGCGGCGCACGATCCGCGGGCGGACGGCGGGGCGGCCGGACTCTGAGTTGAAGCTGGCCCGCGAGGCGCGCATGGCAGCCCCCCGCGCCATGCCGGAATTTTGCCTCACCGCCGGTGTCGATCATCTGTAAGAATAGGGCGACCAACTTTCGAGCGGCGATGCGAAGCGACACTTTTCACGCGTTGGTGCCCTATCCAGAAACGCCGGTGCGCTCCGCCGCGCGCGGTCCGCTGTCGGGGCTGGCGCTTGCGGTCATGGATATTTTCGACGTGGCCGGATATCCCACCGGCTGCGGCAACCCGCTGAAGCTTGCGACCTCCGGCAACAAGCGCGCCACCGCGCCGGCGGTCGAACGGCTGCTCGACGCCGGTGCCGAGTTCGTCGGCAAATCGCAAACCGACGAATTCGCCTATTCGATCAGCGGCAGGAACGTGCATTTCGGCGCGCCCGTGAATCCGGCAGCCCCGGGGCGCATCGCGGGCGGCTCGGCATCGGGGGCGGCCGTCGCGGTGGCCGGGCGGCTCGCCGATATCGCGCTTGCCAGCGATGTTGGCGGCGCTGTGCGCGCCTCGGCCAGCAATTGCGGCGTTTTCGGCCTGCGCTCGACCCATGGCCGCGTCTCGCTCGAGGGCTCGATGCCGCTGGCGCCGAGCTTCGACACGATCGGCTTCTTCGCGCGCGACGCCAAGACGCTGGCGCGGGTCGGCCAGGTGCTGCTCGGCGAAGACCCGACGCCGCTGCCCGGGGCGGCGCGCTTCCTCATCGCCCGCAACGGCTTCAAGCTCGCGGTGCCCGGCGTGGCGCGGGCGCTCGAGGAGGTCCTGCGGCGCATCGAGCTGAAGCTCGGCGCCTTCGGGGCTTCCGTGGAGGCGTCGCCAAATATCGACGATATCTATTGGGCCTTCCGCCACATGCATGCGCGCGAGGCGTGGGAAACGCATGGGCCGTTCATCGAGCGCTACAATCCGCCTCTCGGGCCGGGCGTTGCCGAGCGCTTTGCCTTCGGCAAGGACGTGACCGACACGCTGGTGGCGCAGGCGCGGGTGGTGCGCGTGCGCTTCCAGCGCCATCTCGTCGGCCTGCTCGGCGAAGGCAGCGTGCTCGTGCTGCCGACGTTGCCCGACGCGGCCCCGCCGCTTTCGATGGCCGAGACGGCGCAGGAAGACTATCGAAACCGCGCCGTGCGGCTGCTCTGCCTCGCGAGCCTCGCGGGACTGCCGCAAGTGACGCTGCCGATGGCGGCGCATGACGGCGGCCCGGTCGGCCTGTCGCTCATCGGCCCGGCGGGCTCGGACCGTTCGCTCATCGCGCTTGCCGGCCGGGTGGTCGAGGCGGCGGTGGCGAAGGCGGCGTAGCGGCCGGAAGGCGACGACAGAAGACCGGCTTCTTGTCCGTCGTCTGTCGTCCGTTCTCTGTCATCTCGGCTGCGCAGCACGGTCATCCGTACAAGGCCTTGGGCAGCGCCGTGGCGAGCCACGGAAAGAACCACAGCAGCACGAGGCACAAGAGCTCGATGATCACGAACGGCACGGCTCCGATGTAGATCTGTGCGGTGGTGACCGAGGGCGGGGCGACGCTGCGCAGATAGAACAGCGCCGCCCCGAGCGGCGGATGCATGAAGGAGGTCTGCAGGTTCACGGCCATCATGATGCCGAGCCAGACGGGGTCGACGCCCTCCATGGCGAGCAGCGCCGGCGCCACGATGGGCACGACGATGAAGACGATCTCGAGGAAGTCGAGGAAGAAGCCCAGCACGAACATCACCGCCATGACGATGAGGACGGCGCCGGCGGTGCCGCCGGGCATGTGCGACAGGATCGCCTTGACGAACTCGTCGCCGCCGAGGCCGCGAAACACCAGGCTGAACAGCGTCGCGCCGATCAGGATGGCGAAGATCATGGTGGTGATGTCGATCACCGTGTCGGCGGCGGGCTTGAGCAGGCCTGCGCGCCACAGCCGGACGAGCGCCTGCGCCAGGCCGGCCAGCACGACGAGGGCGGCGACCACGGCCACTGCCATCGCGGCACTGTCGATGAGCGAGACGCGGTCGCGGCCGGCGCGCAGGTCGAACAGCGCCGTCAGCGCCAGAATGACCGCAAGGGCAAGCCCTGCCGCGTGAACGAGCCTGGCGCGCGAGCGGTCGAGGCGGCGGGCGGCGAGCAGCACGCTGCCGGCCGCGCCGACGGCGGCCGCTTCCGTCGGCGTGGCGATGCCGCCCAGGATGGCGCCGAGCACGGCGACCATCAGCAGCGTGACAGGCACGAGGGCCTCGGCGACGGCGACGAGGGGACGCGGCCCGAGATGGCGTTCGGCCTTGGGCAAGGTCGGGGCGCTCTTGGGCCAGATCCAGGCGACGAGCGCCTGGTAGACGATATAGAGCGTCACCAGCACGAGGCCGGGTAGGACGGCGCCGGCGAACAGGTCCGCCACGGTGATGCTCTCGGGCGCAAAATTACCCTTGCCGAGCTGGGCGGTCTGATAGGCGGTGCCGAGCTGATCGCCGAGCACGACGAGGACGACCGAGGGCGGAATGATCTGCGCCAGCGTGCCGGCCGCGGCGATCGAGCCGGCCGCAAGCGCCGGCGAATATTTGTGCCGCAGCATGGTGGGAAGGGCGATCAGCCCCATGGCGACGACATCGGCCCCGACGACGCCGGTGGTGGCCGCCAGGAGCGCTCCTACGAGCGACACGGAAATGACGAGGCCGCCGCGGATGCCGCCGAACAGCTTGGCGCAGGTCTCAAGCAGGTCCTCGGCGACCCGCGAGCGCTCCAGCATCACGCCCATGAAGATGAAGAGCGGGATGGCAATGAGCACATCGTTGGTCATGATGCCGTAGATGCGCGGCGGCAGCGCCGTGAGAAACGCCAGAGTGAGGTGGCCGCTGATGAGGCCGATGCCGAAGAAGAGCAGCGCTGAGCCGGCGAGCGCGAAGGCAACCGGAAAGCCGCTCATCAGCGCCGCGATGGTGCCGGCGAACATGACGATGCAGAGGATTTCTGCGCCGCTCATGGCTTGTCCTCGGAGCCGGCGAGAATGAGCCAGGCGCGCGCCGCCATGGCGAGCGCCTGCAGCCCGATCAGCACCGCGAAGGCGGGGATCAGGCTCTTGAGCAGAAACACGAGCGGCAAGCCGCTCGTCTCCTTGGAGCGCTCGAGAATGGTCCAGGAGCGCGCCACATAGGGCAGGGCGAGAAGTCCAACCACGACCGCGAGCGGCAACAGGAACAGAAGAGCGCCCGCGAGGTCGACGACGGCGCGGCGGCGCGGCGACGACTGGCCGACGAAAATATCGATGCGCACGTGGCGGTCGCGCGCCAGGACGGCGGCGGCGGCCAGCATGAAGGTTGCGGCATGCAGGTAGATGACGCTCTCCTGCATGGCTACGAAGCCGAGCCCGAAGACATGGCGCAGCAGCACCACCACGAACTCGATCACCACCATGGCGACGGCGCACCAGGCCATGGCGCTGCCGATGGCGCGGGTGACGCGTTCGATCGATTGGGCGAGAGCGGCGAGCACGGCCGCACTATGGGGGGGCGGGGGCGAGGGTCAAACCCTCTCCCATAAGGCTACGAGACTTGCACATCGGGGGTTTGTCTTTGGGCGGGGCGCTGGGAGCGCCGATCCTCCCCCCTTCAGGGGGAGGTGGCCGCGCGTTTCGCGCGGCCGAAGGGGTCTGACGGACAGAGGCATCAGACCCCACCCGGCTCAGCGCGCATTTGCGCGCTGAGCCACCCTCCCCTGAAGGGGAGGGATCAGCAGCGGCAGCGCATGAGCAAGAAATGCGTGAATGTCGTCGCCCTCCAGAGGAGGGCGACGATCAGCTCCCGCTTGCCGATCCCCACAGGCCGACGAGGAGCACGAGGCCGAGAACCAGCACGAAGGCGGCGGCAAGCACCTCGAGGGCCGCCACCGCGCGGGCGCCAGTGGCGGTCTCGCCGGCCAGGCGGACCGCGAGACCCTTGGCCAGGACGGCGACAGCGGCCAACGCGCCGGTGGTGATCGCCGTGCCGGCCGCCATCGCAAAAGTCGCCACGATGCCGGCGGCAAAGAAGCCCTGCGACAAGGCGAAGACGAGCAGGATGATGGCCCCCGAGCAGGGACGGATGCCGGCCGCCACCACGACGGCGGCCATGTCGCGCCACGCCGTCATGCGGTCGAGCACGGCCGCCGGCGGGATGTGCACGTGGCCGTCATGGCCGCGGCCATGATGGTGATCATGATGCTCACGCGCGTGGCCAGCATGCGCGTGCTGATGGTGAGCGTCGTGATGATGGGCATGATGCGCATGACCATGATCGTGCTGCGCGTCGCCGACGAGGCCCGCCGTCTTGCGCCACAGGAGGACGGCCCCGAAGGCGGCGATGACGATGAAGCTTATCCGCTCGATCCAGGCCGTGGTGAGGTCGGTGCCGGCCGCCGTGGCGTCGAGGAGGAGCCGCATGACGGCGACCAGCGCGATGGCGACGAGGGCTTGCAGCAGCGCCGCGGCGGCGCTGAGGCCGAGGCCCTTCAGCAAGGTGCGGCGGCTGGCCAGCAGGTAGGCGGAAATGACGCCCTTGCCGTGGCCGGGGCCGGCGGCGTGGAAGACGCCATACAGAAAACCGATGGTGACGAGGGACCACAGCGCGGCGCCGTCGGCCTTCATGGCCGCCACCGCGCCGGTGAGCGCCCTGTAGAATTGCGCCTGCGCAGCGAGAATCATGCCGCCGACGCCGCCGGCCGTGGGAGCGGCCTCGCGCAGGCCGGTGCCGAACGGGCTCTTGGGGGCCGGCGGTGCGGGGGCGCCACCTCCCACCAGCCAGGCGACGAGCGCAAGGCCGGCGAAGATCAGCGCCACGGCGACCGCGGCGGCAAGAAGCCTGAGGCCGGTGCGGGTCAGCGCCGCATGCGTCGGTGCCGCCGCCGCATTCACGGACATGCGACGATCGCCTTGTTGGCGAAGGCGCTGCCGAACGTGGAGGAGGCGTTGAGCGAGTTGAAGAAGTTCTCCGACAGGTTCTGCTGCGGGCCGGTCGGGGCCGCCGATGCCGGCCGCGTCACCTTGGCGATGCAGCCCTTGGGCGCGTTGGCGAGCCTTACGGCATCGTCGCCGTCGGCGATCGCGAAGGCGACGAAGTAGGTCGGGTCGAATATCTCCATGAGCAGCGCCTTATCGGCCTTGGCGGCGGCCTTCAGCGGCAGGAAGTAATGCAGCACCAGCGCCCCGTCGGCGACTTCGCCGCGCCCTTCCGCCGGCGGGGCGAATTCGAGCTTGGCGCCGTCGGCCTTGAGCACGGTGAAATAGGCAAAGTCGGCGAGCGAATTCGAGGTTGACCTTGACCAGGTCCTCGAGCTCGTCCGGCGTGATCTTGCCGTCGCGGTTCTTGTCGAGGCCCTGCGTGGAGTAGGCCGAATAGCCCTTGTCGAACGACCAGGCGTGGCGGACGCCCGCAACCTTCCCGTCGCCGTCAAAGACGATCTCGCTCGTCACGGTGACCCAGACATGGGGATGGGCTACGGCCGGCGATGCGCAGGCCAGCGCCGCCGCAAAAGTGAAAAACCGAATGAGCGCGGGCAAAGACATGTGCATGGCTAAAGCTTGGGCGATCAGAGGCTAGCGTGCAGACGCACGATAGACCACACTCCAGTGCGGCCAAAGCGAGGCGGCGCCCAGGCAGAAGATCGTTGGGCCCGGCCTTCCAGTCCGACCTTGGGAGGCTTGATCTTGCAAGGCCCAACCTTGATTGAAGGGCATCCGTGGATTATGTCAGCCTTACTGACTTAATCAGGGCGGCGGAAGGCCGCACAATCAAGACCGGGAACCGGCGAGAGCGCCCCAGAAAATGGGGGTGCAGCAGGAGGATGGGCGATGGCGCTTCGGCCAGGACCGCTCAAGACCGTTAGCCTCGACGACAAATTCGACCTGTCGAAGGACCGGGTGTTCATCACCGGCACGCAGGCCATCGTGCGCCTTCTGCTGATGCAGAAGGAGCGCGACCGGCGCCAGCACCTCAACACCGCGGGCTTCGTCTCCGGCTATCGTGGCTCGCCGCTCGGCGGCCTCGACCAGCAGCTGTTTCGGGCCAAGCGCTGGTTCGACGCCAACGACATCGTCTTCAAGCCGGGCCTCAACGAGGACCTGGCCGCCACTGCCTGCTGGGGCACGCAGCAGGCGGAGATCCGCGGCGAGGGCAAGTACGACGGCGTCTTCTCGGTCTGGTACGGCAAGGGGCCGGGCGTCGATCGCACGGGCGACGTCTTCCGCCACGCCAACATGGCCGGCACGTCGCGGTATGGCGGCGTCCTTGCGCTGATGGGCGACGACCACACGGCCGAATCCTCCACCGTCGCGCATCAGTCCGAATTCAACTTCGTCGATGTGATGTCGCCGATCCTCAATCCGGCCGGCATCCAGGAGCTTGTCGACTACGGCCTCTACGGCTTCGCCATGAGCCGCTTCTGCGGCACCTGGGTGGCGCTGAAATGCATGAAGGACACGGTGGAATCCACCGCCGTCATCGACGGTGGGCTCGAGCGCCTCAACATCGTCACGCCCGAGGATTTCGCCATGCCGCCGGGCGGGCTGAACATCCGGCGCGTCGACAACATCCTCGAGCAGGAAGCGCGGCTGCACGAATACAAGCGCGACGCGGTGCTCGCCTTCATCCGCGCCAACAAGCTGAACCGCATCATCACGTCGGGCGGCCCGACGCCGCGGGTCGGCGTCATCACCGTCGGCAAGAGCTATCTCGACGTGCGCCAGGCGCTCGACGATCTCGGCATCGACGAGGTCAAGGCCAACACGCTCGGCCTGCGCCTCTACAAGATCGCCTGCCCGTGGCCGATCAGCCGGCAGGATCTCGTCGACTTCGCGCGCGGCCTCGACATGATCATCGTGGTCGAGGAGAAGCGCTCGCTCATCGAGGTGCAGGTGCGCGAGGAGCTCTACGGCACGGCGAACCAGCCGCTCTGCGTCGGCAAGAAGGACGAGCAGGGCAACTGGCTGTTCCCGGTCAAAGGGGCGCTCGACCCCAACGACATCGCCATCGCCATCGGCGAGCGGCTGCTGCGCTCGCGGCCCAACGAGGAGCTGGCGGCGCGCCTGGCGCAGATCAAGCAGGCCCAGAAGGTGCTGGCCGAGACGGGCGATGTGGCGGTGCGCATGCCGTATTTCTGCTCCGGCTGCCCGCACAATTCCTCCACCAAGGTGCCGGACGGCATGCGCGCCTATGCGGGCATCGGCTGCCACTACATGGCGCTGTGGATGAACCGCAACACCGAGGGTTTCACCCATATGGGCGGCGAGGGCGCCAACTGGATCGGCGAAGCGCCGTTCTCCAACCGCCAGCACGTGTTCCAGAATCTCGGCGACGGCACCTACAATCATTCGGGCGCGCTGGCCATCCGCTGGGCGGTCGCCACCAACACCAACATCACCTACAAGATCCTGTTCAACGACGCCGTCGCCATGACGGGCGGGCAGGCGCACGAAGGCGGGCTGACCGCCGACGCCATCGCGCGCCAGGTGCGCGCCGAAGGCGTCAAGCGCATCGCCGTGGTGTCGGACGAACCCGACAAGTACGACAGCCATTATTCGTTCCCGACCGGCGCCACCTTCCACCACCGCGACGACATCGACAGCGTGCAGCGCTCGCTGGCCGAAATTGCCGGCGTGACGGTGCTCATCTACGACCAGACCTGCGCGGCCGAGAAGCGGCGGCGACGCAAGCGCGGCACCTTCCCGGATCCCGACAAGCGCGTGATCATCAACGAGCTGGTCTGCGAAGGCTGCGGCGATTGCGGCGTGCAGTCGAACTGCGTCTCGGTGCAGCCGCTGGAGACCGAATTCGGCCGCAAGCGGCTGATCGACCAGTCGTCCTGCAACAAGGACTTCTCGTGCGTGAAGGGCTTCTGCCCGTCCTTCGTCACGGTGCACGGCGCCAAGCCGCGCAAGAAGCCGGTCGAGACGGTGCAAACCGGCAATGAGATTTGGGCGGAGCTGCCGGAGCCGGCGCTGCCGGCGCTCGCGCCGGGCAAGCCCTACAACATCATCGTCACCGGCGTGGGCGGCACCGGCGTCGTCACTATCGGGGCGATCCTCGGCATGGCGGCGCATCTCGAGGGCAAGGGCTGCGGCATGATCGACATGGCGGGGCTCGCCCAGAAGGGCGGCGCCGTGTTCAGCCATGTGCGGCTGGCCGCCAAGCCCGAAGACATCCATGCCATCCGCGTCTTCGCCGGCGAGGCCGATCTGGTGCTCGGCTGCGACCTCGTGGTGACCGGCAGCAAGAAGGTGCTGTCGGCGGCGCGGCCCAGCATGACCTCCATGGTGGTCAACACGGCGGAGGTGCAGCCGGGCGACTTCGCGCGCAACGCCGACTTCTCGCTGCCGGCCGAGCGCATCAAGCGCGCCGTGACCAGCGCGGTGGGCGACAATGCCGCCTTCGTCAACGCCACCCAGATCGCCACGGCGCTCACCGGCAACGCCATCGCCACCAACATGTTCATGCTCGGCTACGCCTACCAGAAGGGCAAGGTGCCGCTCTCGGCCGACGCCATCCTGCAGGCCATCAAGCTCAACGGCGAAGCGGTGGCGATGAACTCGGAAGCCTTCGTGTGGGGCCGCCGCATGGCCGCCGACCCCACCCGCGTCACCATGCTGGTGGAGCCGACGCTGGTGCCGACGGCGGCGCGGCATCTGTCCGCCACCCTCGACGAGATGGTCGAGCGGCGGGTGGAATTCCTGGCCGCGTACCAAAACGCCCGCTATGCGCAGCGCTACCGCGACATGGTCGACCGGGTGCGACTGACCGAGAAGGGAATGGTGTCCGGCGCCATCGCGCTCACCGAAGCGGTGGCGCGCTACCTGTTCAAGCTGATGGCCTACAAGGACGAGTACGAGGTGGCGCGGCTCTACACCGACGGCAGCTTCGCCAAGCAGGTCAACGCCGCCTTCGAGGGCGACAACCTGCGCATGGAGGTGCATCTCGCGCCGCCGATCCTCGGCCGCAAGGACAAGACGACGGGGCTGCCGAAGAAGACCACCTTTGGACCCTGGATGTTCAAGGCCTTCGGCTACATGGCCAAATTCAGGTTCCTGCGTGGCACGCCGTTCGACATTTTCGGCTATTCGCGCGAGCGGCGCATGGAGCGGCAACTGATCCGCGACTATCGGGCGCTGCTCGAGGAGATCATCAGGGAGCTGAAGCCGCACAACCACACGCTTGCCGTGGCGCTCGCCTCC
The DNA here is from genome assembly GCA_963812775.1 of uncultured Alphaproteobacteria bacterium. Classification (GTDB taxonomy): domain Bacteria; phylum Pseudomonadota; class Alphaproteobacteria; order Rhizobiales; family Beijerinckiaceae; genus CAWEWH01. The sequence continues at coordinate 99,034 of CAWEWH010000003.1, read as the reverse complement.
ATTCCGGAGAAGATCCGCGGCTACGGGCACGTGAAGATGCGCCATCTCGCCGCCGCCAAGAAGGAGGAAGCCGAGCTTCTCGCCCGCTTCCGGGCCGGCGAGGCGGCGCTGCCTCTGGCGGCCGAATAGACGGCGAGACGTGCCGGGCGGCGACCGCGCTGGTTGCGCGCGCCCTCTTTTTCAGCTTGCGGCCGTGTTCACGAACTTGGCAGTGGTGGGGGCCGCTGCTTCGGGCTAGAGCACGCCTTAGACTTTCGGTCGGACGCAAGAATTCCCCTGAAAAGGATCGACTTTTTGGGGTGATGCGCTAGTTACGGCGAAGACCAAGACGGAACACAATCCGCGCGGGAACGGCGAACACGGCCAGGAGATGGAGCGTGCCAGGAGAGACAACGGCCGGCCTCGACACCTTTGCCAAGCTTTTGGCCCGCCACGCGGAGGTGCGCGGCGGACGCCCAGCCTTCCGGCACAAGGATTTCGGCATCTGGCAGACATGGACCTGGGCGGAGGTCGCCGATGTCGTGCGCGCCTATGCGGTCGGCCTGTCGCGGCTCGGGCTCAAGCGCGGTGACACCATCGCCATCGTGGGGGCCAACCGGCCGAGGCTCTATTGGGCCGTCATGGCGGCGCAGACGCTGGGCGCCGTGCCGGTGCCGGTCTATGCCGACGCGGTCGCCGATGAGCTATGCTACGTGCTGGCGCACGCGGAGGTGACTTTCGCGGCGGTCGAGGACCAGGAACAGGTCGACAAGATCCTGTCGGTGTCCGAGCGCCTGCCCGCCCTGAAGCAGATCGTCTATGACAAGCCGCGGGGCTTGCGCGACTACGACCATTCACACCTTCATGCCATCAACGAGGTGATCGCCGACGGCCGCAAGGCGCTGGCCGAGCCCGCGACGCGCCAGTGGCTCGACGGCGAGATCGCGGCCGGCAAAGGCAGCGACATCTCGATCATTCTCTACACGTCGGGAACGACGGGCCGCTCGAAGGGCGTCGTGCTGACGGCGGGGCGTTGCATCAAGGCGGCGGCCGACACCGTGGCCTTCGACAAACTGACCGACGAGGACAAGGTGCTCGCCTATCTGCCGCTCGCCTGGGCGGGCGACCATTATCTCAACTATGCGCAGGCGCTGGTGGCGGGCTTTTGCGTCGCCTGCCCGGAATCGCTCGACACCGCCCAGCAGGACCTGCGCGAAATCGGCCCGACCTTCTACTTCGCGCCGCCGCGCGTGTTCGAGAGCCTGCTGACACGGCTGATGATCCGCATCGAGGATGCCAGCGCGCCGAAGCGCCGCATGTTCCACTATTTCATCGGCGTGGCGCGGCGCTGGGGCGAGAAAATCCTCAATGGCGAGCCCGTGCCCCTCCAGGCGCGGCTGCTCTACGGCCTGGGCAATCTCCTGGTCTACGGGCCGCTGAAGAACGTCCTCGGCTTCTCGCGCATCCGCGTCGCCTACACGGCCGGTGAGGCGATCGGGCCGGAACTGTTCTCCTTCTACCGCTCCCTCGGCCTCAACCTGAAACAGCTCTACGGCCAGACGGAAGCCTTCCTCTACGTCACGTCGCAGCCGGACGGCGAGATCAGGGCCGACACGGTCGGGCCGCCGACGCCCAACGTCGAGATCCGCATCGCCGAGAGCGGCGAGGTGCAGTTCAAGTCGCCGGGCATGTTCGTGGCCTATTTCAAAGACAACGAGAAGACGGCCGAGGCGTTCACCGCGGACGGGTTCGTCAAGACCGGCGACGCCGGCTTCTTCGATGCGTCCGGGCACCTGAAGATCATCGATCGCGCCAAGGATGTCGGCAAGCTCAATGGCGGCGCGCTGTTCTCGCCGAAATACGTCGAGAACAAGCTGAAGTTCTTCCCCAACATCAAGGAAGCGGTGGCATATGGCGACAAGCGCGACTTCGTCGTGTGCCTGATCAACATCGACCCGCAGGCGGTCGGCAACTGGGCCGAGCGCAACAACGTCGTCTATGGCTCCTATCAGGAGCTGGCCGCGCATCCCCTCGTCTACGACATGGTCGAGAAGAACGTCGAGGAGGTCAATCGCTCGCTCGCCGCCGAGCCGGCCATGGCGGGCGCGCAGGTGAAGCGCTTCCTCATCCTGCACAAGGAGCTCGACGCCGACGACGGCGAGATGACGCGCACCCAGAAGGTGCGGCGCGGCTTCGTCCAGCGATCGCTACAAGCCGCTCGTCGACGCGCTCTATGACGGGCGCCACGCAGGCCGACATCTCGACCGAGGTGACATTCGAGGACGGCCGCAAGGGCGTCATCGGCGGCGCGTCTCGAGATCCGCGACACGGCGACGTTCCCGGTCGCGGCCGGCCATGGCGGAGGCGGCCGAATGAGAGCGCCAGGCGCGCCTGGATCCGGGGGTTGCCAAGGCGACGTTCTGCTCGCGGTCGAGAACGTGTCGCTGCGCTTCGGCGGCGTGACAGGCGCATCAGCGACGTGTCGCTTCGACATCCGCAAGGGCGAGATCCGCGCCATCATCGGTCCCGAACGGCGCCGGCAAGACGTCGATGCTCAACGTCATCAACGGCTTCTACCACCCGCAGGAAGGCCGCATCACCTTCAAGGGCGAGACGCGCGCGCGCATGCGCCCGTACGATGGCGGCCGAGCGGCGGCATCGCGCGCACCTTTCAGAACGTCGCGCTGTTCAAGGGCATGACGACGCTCGACAACATCATGGCCGGCCGCACGCTGAAGATGCAGCGCGGCTTCTTCTGGCAGCTGCTCCGCCACGGCCCGGCCTTGCGCGAGGAAATCGAGCATCGCCGCTGCGTCGAGGACGATCATCGATTTCCTGGAGATCGCAGCAATCCGCAAGGTGCCGGTCGGCAAGCTGCCTTACGGCCTGCAGAAGCGCGTCGAGCTCGGCCGGGCGCTCGCCATGGAGCCGGAGCTGCTGCTGCTCGACGAGCCGATGGCGGGCATGAACCTCGAAGAGAAGGAGGACATGTCGCCGCTTCGTCCTCGACGTCAACAAGCAGTTCGGCACGACCATCGCGCTGATCGAGCACGACATGGGCGTGGTCATGGACCTCTCCGACCGCGTCGTCGTGCTCGACATACGGCCGAAGATCGCCGACGGCGGCGCCCGAGGACGTGAAAGAGGATCAAGCGGTCATCGACGCCTATCTCGGCGTGGCGCATTGAGGCGGTCAGACAGGCGGGACGACGGGAAGCAATAGCAAGATGGATATCCTCTACAAAATCTTCGTCGACCCGTTCGTGCAGATGTGGCGAGCTGCCGGACCTGCTCGTGCAGACGCTGTGGGACGGGCTCGTCTCGGGCGTGCTCTATGCGCTGATCGCGCTCGGCTTCGTGCTCATCTTCAAGGCGTCCGGCGTGTTCAACTTCGCGCAAGGCATCATGGTGGTGTTCGCGGCGCTGACGCTGGTCGGCCTGCACGCCAAGGGGCGTGCCGGCTTTCCTGGCGCTGGCGCTTACCATCGTCGTGATGCTGCGTCCTGGCGGTCGCGGTCGAGCGGCTGGTGCTGCGGCCGCTGGTCAACCAGCCCGACATCATCCTGTTCATGGCGACGTTCGGGCTCACCTACTTCCTGATCGGCGCTCGGCGAGCTCATCTTCGGCGGCGATCCGAAGGTGATGATCACCGAGGAGCTGTTCCTGCCGAAGGGCCACGTGGAAATGAAGATGTTCGGCGGACCGGTCCGTCGTTCCAGAAGATCGACATCGCGGCCGCCGTCATCGCCTCGATCATGGTCGCCGGGCTTGCCGTGTTCTTCCAGTACACCCGCATCGGCCGGGCGCTGCGCGCCGTCGCCGACAGCCACAAGGCCGCCCTCTCGGTCGGCATCTCGCTCAACCAGATCTGGGTCATCGTCTGGTTCGCGGCCGGCATCGTGGCGCTGGCGACCGGCATCATGTGGGGGGCGCGCTCCGACGTCTCCTTCGCGCTCGCAGATCATCGCGCTGAAGGCGCTGCCGGTGCTGATCCTCGGCGGCTTCACCTCGGTCCCCGGCGCCATCGTCGGCGGCCTCATCATCGGCATCGGCGAGAAGCTCGGCGAGTTCTACTGGGGGCCGCTGCTCGGCGGCGGCATCGAGAGCTGGCTCGCCTATGTGATCGCGCTGGTGTTCCTGCTGTTCCGGCCGCAGGGCCTGTTCGGCGAGCGGATCATCGAGCGAATTTGATCGTCAGGTGCGATGCCACGGAATGAATTCACAGGCGCCGTGTTCTATGAAGAGCGCGCCGCGGCTGCCATAGGAGAGAGCTGACGTGTTCTACCGCGAAGCCGGGCAATTCAAGACCAACTATGCCGCCGACATGGCGGTGTTTCCGATAAGGCAGGACCGGGTCGGCATCGCCCTCATTTGCGTTATCGCCGTGGTGCTGCCGTTCATCAGCAACAGCTTCGTGCTGCAAGCGATGGTCATCCCGTTCCTGGTGTTCTCGCTTGCCGCCATCGGGCTCAACCTGCTCACCGGCTATACGGGCCTCGTGTCGCTCGGCACCGGCGCCTTCATGGGGGTCGGGGCCTATGCCTGCTACAAGCTCACCACGAGTTTTCCCGGCGTGAACATCGTCATCTGGATCCTGGCGTCCGGGTTGTTTGCCGCCGGCGGTCGGGTGATCTTCGGCCTGCCGTCGCTGCGCATCAAAGGCTTCTATCTGGCGGTTGCGACGCTGGCGGCGCAGTTTTTCCTGCAATGGTGCTTCAATCGCGTACCATGGCTGTTCAACTACAACGTTTCCGGCGCGATCGAGGTGCCGGAACGCACCTTGTTCGGCGTCGTCATTACCGGCGCCCGTGCCACGCCGCAAGCCCGCTACTTCGTGGTGCTTGGCATCGTCGTGCTGCTGACCTGGGTCGCGTCCAACCTCGTGCACGGCCGCATCGGACGCTCCTGGATGGCGGTGCGCGACATGGACATCGCGGCCGAATTGATGGGCATCAAGCTTCTGCCGACGAAGTTGCTGGCGTTTGCGGTTTCGTCCTTCTACTGCGGCGTCGCCGGCGCCATGATGGTGTTCCTGTGGTACGCGACCGGCGCCGAATACAACGTTTTCGACATTAACCAGTGTTTCCAGATCCTGTTCATGATCATCATCGGCGGGCTTGGCTCGCTGACCGGCTCCTTCTTCGGAGCAGGCCTGATCTTCATGCTTCCCATCGTGCTTGGCAAAGCCGTGCCGGAGCTGCTCAGTCCGTTTGGCCTGTCGGTCACCTCGGCCACCATCGAGCATCTCAGATTCATGGTCGTCGGGGGATTGATCATCTTTTTCCTGATCGCAGAACCGCACGGTCTGGCGCGGCTCTGGCAGATCGGCAAGCAGAAGCTTCGCGTCTGGCCATTTCCTTACTAGTCCCATCCGACTATGTTCCGGATGACGGCCATAGGAATTTCGGCCAAGCTAACGAAGACGAGTGTCTGAAGACGACGGTCTAAAGAAGACTGAAGCGAGAAAATCAGATGGGCGCGCCGTGCGTCCCATCTCAACCCTGGAGGGAGAGAATGTCTCTTCGACTTTTAGCAATCGGCGCCGCGGCCGTTACGGTCGTGGCCTCTGCTCTGCCGGCGGCGGCGCAGGATTCAATTTACGTGCCGCTGCTGACGTACCGCACCGGTGCGTTCGCCGGCTCGGGGATTCCGATCGCCAACGGCATGCGCGACTATCTCACCATGCTCAACGAGCGCGACGGCGGCATCGGCGGCGTGAAGATCAACATCGAGGAATGCGAGACCGGCTACGACACCAAGAAAGGGGTCGAATGCTACGAGTCGGTGAAGGGCAAGAACCCGGCGGTGGTCAATCCGTACTCGACGGGCATCACGCTGCAGCTCATCCCGCGCGCCGCGGTCGACAAGATCCCGGTCCTGTCGATGGCCTATGGCCTCTCGGCGTCGTCGGAAGGTGACTACTTCCCGTGGGTGTTCAATCCGCCGTCGACTTATTGGGACGGCGCCTCCATGCACATCCGCTATATCGGCCAGCAGGAAGGCGGTCTCGACAAGCTCAAGGGCAAGAAGATCGCATTGCTGCATCTCGATGCGCCGTACGGCAAGGAGCCGATCCCGCTGCTCGAGGCGCTCGCCAAGAAGTACGGTTACGAGCTCAAGCTCTATCCGGTGGCCGGTCAGGACATGCAGAACCAGGGTGCGGTGTGGCTCAACGTCCGCCGCGACCGTCCCGACTGGATCATCCTCCAAGGCTGGGGCGCCATGAACCCGACGGCCGTGAAGGAAGCGATCAGGACCGGCTATCCGATCGGCAAGATGGTCGGCATCTGGTGGTCCGGCAGTGACGACGACGCGCGCGGCGGCGGTGCCGAAGCCAAGGGCTACAAGGCGTTGCACCTGCATCAGGCGGGGGCACAATTCCCGGCCCTTCAGGAAGTCAAGAAGCACGTCGTCGACAAGGGCCTGTCGCAAGTCGACAAGGATAAGTTCGGCGAGATGTTCTACAACCGCGGCGTCTACAATTCGATGATTGTCGCCGAGGCCATTCGCAACGCCCAGAAGATCACTGGCAAGAAGGTGGTCACCGGCGAGGACGTGCGCCAGGGCCTCGAGTCGCTCAACATCGATGAGGCGCGCTTCAAGGAACTTGGCCTTGCCGATTTCGGCGCCCCTGTGAAGACCACCTGCAATGACCACAACGGTCACGGCAAGGCCTTCGTGGCCGAATGGGACGGCAGCAAGTGGGTCAAATCGTCCGATTGGATCGAGCCCATCAAGGAAGAGGTACAGCCGCTGCTGGAGCAGGCCGCCAAGGACTACGTGGCGAGCAACACCGGCTGGCCGAAGCGCAACGAGGCGTGCGCCAAGTCCTCCTAAGCCGAAAGGCACATGGGCGTTGGTGAAACCAGCGCCGATGTAGTATCGATCAGCCCTCATTCCGTGATAGCGGGATGAGGGCTTGTTTTTGCGGAGTTCGAGCATGTCGGTCGCGACCTCAACGGCGCCGGCGCCGGGGCGCCCAGCGCTTGCCGAAAACGCGATCCTTTCCGTCAACAATATCGAGGTGATCTACGACCACGTCATCCTGGTGCTGAAGGGCGTGTCGCTGACCGTCCCGAACGGCGGCATCGTGGCACTGCTCGGGGCCAACGGGGCCGGCAAGACCACCACGCTCAAGGCGATCTCGAACCTGCTCAGGGCCGAGCGCGGCGAAGTCACCAAGGGCTCGATCGAGTTCGAGGGCGAGCGCGTCGACCGCATGACGCCGAACGAACTCGTGCGGCGCGGTTGCATCCAGGTGATGGAAGGCCGCCATTGCTTCGGCCACCTCACCATCGAGGAGAACCTCCTCACCGGTGCCTTCACGCGCCGGGACGGCAACGCCGCCATTCGGGCCGACATCGAGAAGGTCTACGGCTATTTCCCCCGCCTGGCGCAGCGCAAGAACGCCATGGCCGGCTATACGTCCGGCGGCGAACAGCAGATGTGCGCCATCGGCCGCGCCCTGATGTCGAAGCCGACGATGATCCTGCTCGATGAGCCGTCCATGGGGCTCGCGCCGCAGATCGTCCAGGAGATTTTCGACATCGTGCAGAGCCTCAACACCAAGGAAGGCGTGTCGTTTCTGCTGGCCGAGCAGAACACCAACATGGCGCTGCGCTACGCCACCTATGGCTATATTCTCGAGACCGGCCGCGTGGTGATGGACGGCGCCGCGGAGATGCTGCGCTCCAACGAGGACGTGAAGGAATTCTACCTCGGCGTCAGCGAAGGCGATCGCCGTTCCTTCCGCAACGTCAAGAGCTACAAGCGCCGCAAGCGCTGGCTCGCCTGATGCCGGCGAAGCCTTCTTAAGGGGGCGGCGTGGACCGTATCGACATCGCCGAAAAGTTCTCACTGTTCAGTGAGCACTGGCGGCCAAAGGTGGTCGCCGCGGTGAACGGCCAGGAGTTCAAGCTCGTCAAGGTCAAGGGCGAGTTCCCGTGGCATCACCACGACAACGAGGACGAGCTGTTCCTCGTGTGGCGCGGACGTTTCCGCGTCGAGTTTCGCGACCATGTCGTCGATCTCCGGCCGGGGGAGGCATGCGTCGTGCCGCGCGGCGTCGAGCATCGCACGGCGGCCGATGAAGAGGCCGAGATCATCATTTTCGAGCCACAGGCGGTCCGCAACACCGGCAACGTCGTGGACGATGTTTTCACCGCGCCTGACGGCGTGAAAATCTGAGCGGGATGGCCATGAACGCAGCGAGCGAGCACTACGACTTGATGGAAACGCGCGAGCCGGCGCAGCGCGAGGCCGACGTGCTGGGTCGTCTGCCGGTGGTGCTCGCCAAGGCCTTGACGGCGCCCGGCTGGAAGAAGCACCTCGGAAACATCGACGCCAAGACGATCAACAGCCGCGAGGCGTTGGCCAAGCTGCCGGTGCTGTACAAGTCCGACCTGCCGGCGCTGCACAAAGCAGCACCGCCGTTCGGCGGCTTGGCGGCCGAGCCGCTGTCCACGTTCGGGCGGCTCTTCGCCTCGCCGGGGCCGATCTTCGAGGGCGAGGGCATCCACAGCGATCCGTGGCGGGCAGCGCGGGGAATGTTTGCGGCCGGCTTTCGCAAGGGCGACGTGGTCCTCAACACCTTCGCGTATCACTTCACGCCGGGCGGCCTCTTTGTCGATGCCGGCTGCCGCGCGCTCGGCTGTCCGGTGATCCCGGCCGGCCCCGGCAATACCGAGCAGCAATTGCAGGTGATCGGCGCCTTCAAGCCGGTCGCCTATGCGGGTACGCCGGACTTCCTGAAGATCCTCCTCGATGCCTGCGATGCACATGGCGTCCCAGTGTCGATCAAGAAGGCGAGCGTCGGGGCCGCGGCCTTCCCGCCCTCGCTGCAAAGGCTGGTGAGCGATCGCGGCGTCGCCGCATACCAGACTTACGGCGCCGCCGACGTTGGCATGGTTGCCTACGAGACGCCGGCTCGCGAGGGCATGGTCGTCAACGAGGACGTGATCGTCGAGATCGTGCGGCCGGGAACCGGCGAGCCGGTGCCGGACGGCGAGGTCGGCGAGGTGGTGGTGACGACCCTCGATCCGCATCATCCGATGATCCGCCTCGCGCTCGGAGATCTCTCGGCTGTCATGGTCGGGGCGAGCCCGTGCGGTCGCACCAACCGGCGTATCAAGGGCTGGATGGGCCGCGCCGACCAGACCGCGAAGGTGAAGGGGATGTTCGTGCGTCCCGACCAAGTGGCGGAGATCGCCAAGCGGCACCCCGAGCTGAAACGCCTGCGCCTCGTCATCACCCGGCGGGGCGAGACCGACGCCATGACGCTGAGAGCCGAGGCGGCGGCGGGGCCGGATCTTCAGGCGAAGGTGGCGGCGACGCTGCAGGACGTTGCGAAATTGCGGGGCGATGTCGAGCTTGTTGCGCCGGGCTCGCTGCCCAACGACGGCAAAGTCATTGCCGACGAGCGGACATACGACTAGCCGGCGCCCGCTCGACGATGTCGGAGGGGCAATCGCTCATGCGAGCCGCCAATCGATCTCGCCCCTTCCGCGCTCGCGCAGGAACGCATTGGCGCGGCTAAACGGACGCGAGCCGAAAAACCCGCCTCGCGCCGAGAGCGGCGAGGGATGGGCGCTTTCGATGACGTGGTGCTTCTGCGCGTCGATCATCGTCTTGCGCGAGCGGGCATCGTTGCCCCACAGGATGAAGACGGCCGGCCGCGGCGCCGCCGACACGGCGGCGATGACGTTGTCGGCAAGCCGCTCCCAGCCGATACGGCGATGGCAGCCCGCCTTTCCGGCCTCGACCGTGAGGCAGGTGTTGACGAGCAGCACGCCGCGCGCGGTCCAACCGCTCAGATCGCCGGCTGCCGGCCGCGCGATGTCGAGATCGGACGCGAGCTCCTTGAAGATGTTGGCGAGGGACGGAGGCAGCTTCGTGCTCCGCTCCACCGAGAAGGCGAGGCCATGGGCATCGCCCGGCGTCGGATAGGGATCCTGGCCGAGGATGACCGCCTTGACGCTCTGGAGCGGCGTCGCTTCGAGGGCGCGGAAAAGGTATGCCGGCCCCGGCAGCACGTGGGCGCCGGCGCGGGCGCGCATGTCGAGCTGTTCGGCGACGGCCTGGGCGGCGCCGTCGACGAAGAACGGCAGCGACGCCCATGCCCCGCCTTTCTGCCTGAAGGCCGCGAGCGCATCGCCGTATGACGAGGCCGGAAAATCAGCAGCCTTGGCCTCTTTCGATCGCGTCATGCGCGGACCTACTCCTCTCCCGCCGCTCGCGGAGGCAAGCGACACCTTCTCGCAAGAGGCGAGGGCAGGCGCAGCTACGGCTGGATGACGATACGCCCCTCGGGCTTGATGTCGATCGTGCCGAGGCGGCGCGCGTAGACCATGACGTCGTTGGCAACGAAGCGAGCGCCCGTGTCGACCGTCGCCTCGCTCTTGCCGGCGAGCGACGTGTAGCCGTCGCCGCCGCGCAGCATGAAGTCGTTGGTGGCGACCCGGTAGGTGGCCGCCTCGTCGAGAGGCTTGCCGCCGACCTTGACCGAAACGACCCGCGTGCCCGGCGGCCGCTTCAAGTCGACGAAGACGTTGAGCCCCGACACTTGCGGAAAACGTCCGACGCGGCGATCAGCCTGCGAGAAGCCGTTCTCCAGCGCCTCGCGGAGCGCGCGGCCCGTCACCTCGGTGGACACGGTGCGATTGCCGAACGGCAGCTCGGTGAGGATGTTGCGCCGCGTCAGCTCGGTGCCCGGCTCGTAGACGGTGTTGCCGCGGATGCCGCCGCCGTTGACGATCGCCGCGTCGGCACCCTCGGCGGCGCGAATGGCGTCGGCCACGAGATCGCCGATGGCGGTCTCCTGGGAGCGGATCAGCGCCGAGCGGCTGTCGAGGGGGCTTGCCAGCCTGGCGACCGGCACGTCGAGCTCGCGGGTGAGCAGCGCCTCGTAGGCGCGCACCTTGGCGTCGACCTCGGGGTCGGGCGCAAAGGCGGCCGAGTTGTTGACGCGGAAGCTCGGTGACCAGTCGAGCTCGCGCCGGCCGCTTTCGTGCCTGATCTCGACCGCGATATCGACGGCCGTGACGTAGTTGCCATCCTCGTTCGACTCCACCATGACGGTCTTGCCGTCATACGCGACGGCGAGATCGTGATCGTGGCCGGTGAGCAGAACGTCGACGAGGCGCGAGCGGACGATGCGGTAGTCCATGGCGCGGTCGGTGTGCGTGACGGCGACGACGAATTCGGCGCCCTCGGCGCGCAGCGCCCGCGCCTGCTCGCTCAAGGTCTCGATGACCGGAAGGAACGCAACGTCGCCCGAGCTCGACATCAGCGGCGTCTCGGCGAGCGCGATGCCGGTGACGCCGACCTTGATGCCGCCGAGGTCGAAGATGCGGCGGTCGACGTGGCGCGGCAGTGGCTTGCCGTTGGGCTCGCGCATGTTGGCCGCGAAGATCGGAAAGCCGGCCTCGGCGACGCGCTTCAAATAGACGTCCTTGCCGAAGTCGAACTCGTGATTGCCGGGCACGAAAATGTCGGGCCTCACCATATTGGTCAGCGCCACGATGTGCTCGCCCTGGTCGAAGCCCGACATCAGCGAGGGCGAGAAGGTGTCGCCCGCATGCGCGAACAGCAGCGGCACGCCGCGCGCCCGTTCGGCCTTGACGATGGCCGCGAGCTTGGCAAAGCCGCCACGCCCCTTGTCGGGCGCCATCTTGTAGATGTCGTTGACGAGGAGCAGCGTGAACGCCGTCTTCGGCGCCTCAGCGGCTGCTGCGCCGCCCATCACCGCGAGCGCCGGGACCGAAAGGGCGCCAAACGCATCGCGCCGCGTCAGCTTCGCCATTTTCCTGCCGCGACGATTGGCACGCCGCGCTCCGGGTTGGACAAGTGTGCTCCTTAGACTAAATCGTCGGTGCCGAGACAAGATGGCCTTACGGTCGGAGGCAGCGAGGACATGAACGAGGCGTCGAGCCAGCGGCCGGTCGGCCATCCTACCGTACCATCCGGCCGCGTCGGCGTGCTGCTGGTCAATCTCGGCACGCCGGACGCCACCGACTACTGGTCGATGCGCCGCTATCTCAAAGAGTTCCTGTCCGACCGGCGGGTCATCGAGACGCCGCGGGCGATCTGGTGGCCGCTGCTCAACCTGGTGATCCTGTCGACGCGGCCGTCGCGCAAGGGCCGCGACTACGACACGATCTGGAACCGCGAGCGCAATGAGGGACCGCTGAAGACCATCACGCGGGGGCAGGCCGAGAAGCTCGCGGCGGCTCTCGGCGACGACGCGCGCCTCACCGTCGACTGGGCCATGCGCTACGGCAATCCGAGCATCAAGGCGGCGCTGAAGGGGCTGCAGTCAAACGGCGCCGACCGCATCCTCATCGTGCCGCTCTATCCCCAATATGCCGCCGCCACCACGGCCACCGTCTGCGACGAGGCCTTTCGGGCGCTGATGACCATGCGCTGGCAGCCTGCCATCCGGGTGGCGGCGCCCTATCATGACGACCCCGTCTATATCGGGGCGCTGGCGCGGTCGGTGACCCAACATCTCGCCACGCTGCCGTTCAGCCCGGATGCCGTCCTCGTCTCCTTCCACGGCATCCCCAAGGAGTATTTCGACAAAGGCGACCCTTACTATTGTCATTGCGTCAAGACATGGCGGCTGCTGCGGGAGGCCGTGGGGTGGCCGGAGGAGCGTTTCCTCCTGAGCTTCCAGTCCCGCTTCGGGCCGGCCGAATGGCTGAAACCGTACACGGACGAGACGGTGAAGGGATTGCCCGGGAAGGGCATCAAGCGGCTTGCGGTCATCACGCCGGGCTTTGCGGCCGATTGCCTGGAGACGCTCGAGGAAATCGGCAAGGAAAACGCCCACTATTTCCAGGAAGCGGGCGGCGAGGACTTTGCTGCCATTCCCTGCCTCAACGATTCGCCTGACGGCATGGCGGTGATCGAGGCGGTGGTGCGACGGGAGCTCAAGGGCTGGGTTTAGCCGCGAAAACCGCCGCCATTTCCTTCGGATCATGTGCATTGCTGCGGCGCACCGCCTGTTGGACCTCGGTCACGGCTTGTTCACCGGCTGCCGTTAGGGAACACTCCCACGGGTTCCGACTCGGGGGGCGGCGCAAGCCGAATGTTCGATGAGTGGCTTCGACATCTTCGTCATCGCGCTGGTGTTTCTCGTCATCCTGACCATCGCGCTCGGCGTGCGCACCATTCCACAGGGCTATACGTATACGGTCGAGCGCTTTGGCCGCTATGCGCGAGCGCTTGGTCCCGGCCTCGGCCTCATCGTTCCTTACGTCGATCAGATCGGCAACAAGGTGAACATGATGGAGCAGGTGCTCGACGTGCCGAGCCAGGAGGCCATCACCAAGGACAATGCCGGCGTGCGCATCGACGCCGTGGCGTTCTTCCAGGTGCTCGACGCCGCCAAGGCCTCCTATGAGGTCTCCAACCTGTCGCAGGCGCTGCTGACGCTGACCATGACCAACATCCGCACCGTCGTCGGCTCGATGGACCTCGACAACCTGCTGTCGCATCGCGATGAGATCAATGAGAAGCTCCTGCGCGTCATGGATGCGGCCGCCGCGCCGTGGGGCGTGAAGGTGACCCGCATCGAGATCAAGGACATCCTGCCGCCGCCCGCTCTTGCCGATGCCATGGCGCGGCAGATGAAGGCGGAGCGCGAGAAGCGCGCCAACGTGCTGGAGGCCGAGGGCCTGCGCCAGGCGCAGATCCTGCGCGCCGAGGGCGAGAAGCAGTCGGCGATCCTGTCGGCCGAGGGCCGCAAGGAAGCGGCCTTCCGCGATGCCGAGGCACGCGAGCGTTCGGCCGAAGCAGAAGCCAGGGCCACCACCATGGTGAGCGAGGCGATCTCCAAAGGCGATCTCGCGGCTGCCAACTTCCTGGTGGCCGAGAAGTATATCGATGCGCTGCGCCACATGGCGGCGGCGCCGAACCAGAAGGTCATCGTCGTGCCGTACGAGGCGGCGGGCGTCATCGGCACGCTCGGCGGTCTCGCCGAAATCGTGAAGTCGGTGTTCGGTGAGGGCGGCCCGGGAACGGCAGGCGCGCGGACGACCCAGCAGTCGCGTCGGCCCGGCGTCGTGCCGACCAGCGGCCACGGCGCATGAGGCAACCATGATCGCCACTCTCTTCGAGACATTCGGCCCCTGGCACTGGATCGTTGCAGGGCTCCTCATCGGCGCGCTGGAGCTGATCGCACCCGGCGTCTTCCTCATCTGGCTTGGTCTTGCGGCGGTGGTGACCGGCGTTGCCATGGCGGCGTTCGGCCTCTCATGGCAGGCGAGCGCCATCGTCTATGCGGTCCTGGCCGTGGCGTCGGTGGTGGCCGGCCGCTCGTTGGTTCGCAACCATGGCCACCAGGCCGGCGAGCAGCCGTTCCTCAACCGGCGCGGCGAGGCGCTGGTCGGGCGCGTCTTCACGCTCGACGCGCCGATCCTCAGGGGGGAGGGCAAGGTCAAGGTCGACGACGGCTTCTGGCGCGTCTCCGGGCCCGACATGGCGGCCGGCGCCAAGGTGCGCGTGGCCCGCGTCGACGGCACGACCCTCGTGGTGGAGAGCGCTTGAGGGCGAACCGTTCTATTCGAAGCGGATGCGCCCCTCCAGGTTCATGATTCGGCGCATGATCTTGTCCGAAAACCGCGAACACTTTTCGGGATCATGCGCTAGGCCACGCCGGCGCGCAGCAGATCGAGATAGCGCACCAGCCCGACCGGGCGCTCGTCCTCGACCACGATCAGCATGGTGATCTTTCGGCTCTCTTGAATTTCCAACGCCGTGGCAAGCAGCGCGTCCGGCGGCAGGGTGCGGGGCGTGCGCGTCATCAGGTCGTCGACGCGCTTCGACACAAGGTCGGGGCCGAGATGTCGGCGCAGGTCGCCGTCGGTGACGATGCCGGCGAGCTTGCCGTCGGCATCGACGACGATGAGGCTGCCGAATTCCTGTCCGCTCTTGTCGCGCGCCGCCGCGGCTTGCGCATAGGCCGTGTCGAGACGCGTGCCGAGCCTGACGATCGGCAGATGCTCGGTGTGCATCACGTCGCGCACCTGCTTCAATTGCGCCCCCAGGCGGCCGCCGGGATGGAAGAGGCGGAAATCCTGCGCCGAGAAACCGCGCGCTTCAAGCAGGGCGACCGCGAGCGCGTCGCCGAGCACCATCTGCATGGTGGTCGAGGTGGTGGGCGCAAGCCCGTTGGGACACGCCTCTTGCGAGGTGGGCAGCACGAGCGCGATGTCGGACTGCCGGGCCAATGCCGAGAGCGCATTGGCGGTGACCGCCACCGTCTTGACGCGGTAGCGCTTGGCATAAGCGAGAATGTCGGACAATTCCGTCGTCTCGCCCGACCACGACAGGGCGATGATCACGTCCTGCGGCTGGATCATGCCGAGGTCACCGTGGCTCGCCTCGGCGGGATGCACGAAATAGGCAGGCGTGCCCGTGGACGCCAGCGTGGCGGCGAACTTGCGCCCGACATGTCCTGACTTGCCCATGCCGGTGACGATGATGCGACCGCTGGTGCGGGCCATGAGCTCGACGGCGGCGGCGAAATGCGGGCCAAGTCCGTTGCCGATGGCCTCCGACAAGGCCGCGATGCCATCGCGCTCCGCCGCCAAGGTGCGCAGCGCCGAGGCGATCGGGTCGGCGGCCTTCGGGCGTTCGGCAGGGCGTGAGCTCATCGCGGTATTTTCCCAAGAATCGCAGCAATGCGAGCCGTTTAACATGGCAGCCTGAGCGGCGAAACCCGCCTCGGGACGGGCCGTCCTTACGGTCCCTTAACCATGCCCGTTTTACATCCGTTAACCAAGCCGCGCCCTCCGGTCGCGGCTGTTTCGGCCTGCCCGGACCGAAGGAACGCGGATTTGTCCACAGCCCGCTCCATCATGGTGCTTGGCCTCACGGCCCTCATGCTTGGCCTCGTGGCGTCCGGCATCAGGATCAAGGCCTGGGCGCAGGAGCGGCCGCGCGCCGATCTCAGAGGCACCTTCACGGCCTTGGCGGATGCTTCCGACGATGAGGTGGGCAAGCCGAAGAGCGGCAAGAAAGCCGCCAAGGCGGCACGGCGGACAACCGCGGCAACGTCGAAATCGGTCACGTCGAAATCGGTGAACGCCAGGTTCGCCGGCCAGACGAAGGCCGACGTAGCGAGGATCGTGCAGGCGCCGGTCGCGGTGCTGGCCGAACGGCCGCCGCTCGAGCCGGCGCCGATCCTGCGCAAACGCAAGCTCGAGGACGACCCCTACGCGCCGCTCGGCCTGCGTCTCGGCAGCGTGCGAGTGCTGCCGTCGATCGAGGGCGATATCGGCTGGGACAGCAACCCCAACCGCCAGGACGGCGCTCACAAGGGCTCGCCATTCGTCAGGACGGAAGGCGAGGTGAAGCTGCAATCCGACTGGCTGACGCACGAGCTCAAGGGCACGCTGCGCGGCGCCTATTATGACTTCCGCGACGCGCCGGCTGCCAACCGGCCCGATGCGGACGGCAAGTTCAACCTGCGGCTCGACGCCACGCGCGACACGGCCATCGAGCTCGAGTCACGCTTCAAGCTCGACACCGAGCGGCCCGGCAGCGTCAACCTGCCGGCGTCCGCCACCAACAGGGCGATCGACATCGCCTATGGCGGCTCGGCCGGCGTGACGCAGAAATTCAATCGGCTGTCAGTCGGGCTGCGCGGCAGCGCCGATCACTACACCTACGGGGACGTGAAGCTCGGTGACGGAACGACGGCGAGCCAGAAGGACCGCGACTACACGCAGTACGCGCTGCGGCTGCGCACCGGCTACGAGGTGAAGCCCGGGGTGACGCCGTTCGTCGAGGCGGAGGCGGATACGCGCCAGCACGACCAGCGTCTCGATCGGGCAGGCTTTGCGCGCGACTCGGAGGCGCTGACGGGCCGTGTCGGCTCGACGTTCGAGCTGACGCGCCTGCTCACCGGCGAGATGGCGGTCGGCTACCAGATACGGCGCTACGACGACCCGCGGCTCAGGGACCTGCGCGGGCCGTCGGCGGAGGGGACGCTGATCTGGACACCGACGGCGCTCACGACCGTGAAGCTCAAGGCCACCTCGCTGCTCGACGAGACGACGGTCGTCGGCTCCAACGGCACGCTGTCCAAGAGCGTCGGCGTCGAGGTGGAGCACGCTTTACGGCGCAACCTGACCCTCATCGGCGCCGCGACCTTCTCGCACAGCGACTATCGTGGCCTCAGCATCAACGAAAACGGCTTCGCGGCCTCGCTGAAGATCGACTACAAGCTGACGCGAGAACTGGTGCTGCGCGGCAGCTACGTGCACGAACGCCTCGACAGCACGAATCCGGGCAGCAGCTACAAGGCCGACATATTCATGCTGGGGCTCAGGCTGCAGCGGTGAGCCGACCCGAAGCGGAGCAAGGCATGATCGTCGATGGGTCGCGGCCGCCACGCTGGCATGAGCTTTTGGCCATCGGCTTCGATCGCCTCCTCGATGTGCGTCGCTATCTCTGGTACCTCGCTGCGAGCGTGGCGCTGACGGTGGCGTTGGGCCTGTTGCGCGACAGGCCGGGCGGATTGCTGCTGGGCGTGATGCTTGTGACGCTCAACTCGTTGGCGTCGGTGGTTCTGTCCCGGCAGCTGATGACGGGACGTTCTCGCTCGAGCAGCATGACTTTGCTGCCACGGCCCGCCTGGTCGGGCTGTTTCTGCTGGTGGTGGTCCTCGGCACGCTTCTCTTCATGCCGCTGACGCAGCTCCTGCCGTCACCCGCGCCGGATTGGTGGAATGCCTTGACCATTCTTGCGCAAGCCATCGCGCTGGCGCGGCTGGGCTTCTATCTACCGGCCTTGGCGCTGGGCGACCCCACATCGGTGCGCGAAGCCTTCGTGCAAGGCCGGCCTTTCAGCGGACGTTCCACGATCCTCTGCGTGATCACCACCGTGCCGGTCCTGTCGGTCGAGTGGGCGCTGACGGCGGCGGCCACCCCGTTTGCGGCCGCCAAGATCATTCTCGGCGTCATGGCGGCCGTCACCGGACTGCTGTTCACCGCAGGCCTCAGCTACCTCTACTGGATGCAGGTGCGCTGAAACCCGACGCGACGCTGCTCAGCCCTTCAGCAGCGCCTCGATCGCGCGGCGCAGGTCAGGCCCGATGTCGGGGCGCTCGAGCGCATACGCCACGTTGGCGGTGAGAAAGCCGAGCTTCGCCCCGCAGTCGTAGATCTTGCCGTCGAAGCGCACGGCGAAGAAGGGCTGCGCCTTGGCGAGCGCGATCATCGAGTCGGTGAGCTGGATCTCGCCGCCCGCACCGCGCTCCTGCTTGGCCAGGAGGTCGAAGATCTGCGGCTGCAGAATGTAGCGGCCGGTGATGTGCAGGTTCGACGGCGCCGTGCCGGCCGGCGGCTTCTCGATCATGGCGGTGATGCGCGACACCTTGGCGCGCGCGTCCTCGACGCCGACGATGCCGTATTGATGCGTCTGGTCGTCGGGCACCGGCGCCACCGCGATATGGTTGCCGCCATGCTGACCGTAGGCCTTCATCATGTCGGCGAGGCAGGGTGCCGGGCCGTGGTGCAGCATGTCGGGCAGCAGCAGCGCGAAGGGCTCGTCGCCGACGATGTCGCGGGCGCACCACACCGCATGCCCGAGGCCAAGCGGCGCCTGCTGGCGCGTGAAGCTCGTCTGGCCGGCACCCGGCAGCTCGCCCATCAGGGCGTCGAGCTCCTTCTGCTTGCCGCGCTCGGCGAGGGTGCGCTCGAGCTCGTACTGGCTGTCGAAATGGTCCTCGATCATGCCCTTGTTGCGGCCGGTGACGAAGACGAAATGCTCGATGCCGGCGGCGCGCGCCTCGTCGACCACGTGCTGGATGACGGGCCGGTCGACGACGGTGAGCATTTCCTTGGGGCATGGCCTTGGTGGCCGGCAGGAAGCGCGTGCCGAGGCCGGCGACCGGGAAGACGGCCTTGCGAATGGGTTTTTTCATGAGTTTTTCAGATGTTGCGAAGAATTAACGCTTCCAGCGGGAGGGCGCGATGCCTGCAAGAAGCTTGAGGCATCGTCAAGGGTTCCCTGCTAGGTACAGCATAGAGGTTGACGGAGCGTAAGATGACCATTCTGGTGACCGGCGGCGCCGGCTATATCGGCGGCCACATGGCGCTCGAGCTGATCGACAAGGGCGAGCGCGTCGTGGTGCTCGACAACCTGTCCACCGGCTTCCGCTGGGCCGTGCCGGCCGGCGCCACGTTCGTCGAAGGCGACGTTGGCGACCAGCGCCTCGTCGGCCGGCTCATCGGCGAGCATGGCATCGCGGCAATCGCGCATTTCGCCGCCAAGATCGTGGTGCCGGAATCGGTCGCCGACCCGCTCGGCTACTATCTCGGCAACACCATGAAATCGCGGGCGCTCATCGAGGCGGCCGTGAAGGGTGGCGTCAAGCACATGATCTTCTCGTCGACAGCGGCCGTCTACGGCGACACCAGCGACGCGCCGGTGAGGGAAGACGGGCCCGTGAACCCGGTATCCCCCTATGGCCGCTCGAAGCTGATGACCGAGTGGATGCTCTCCGACACGGCGCGTGCCCATGACTTCAGCTACGTGACCTTGCGCTATTTCAACGTGGCGGGCGGCGATCCGAAGGAGCGCGCCGGCCAGTCGACGCCCGAGGCCACGCATCTCATCAAGGTCGCCTGCCAGGTGGCGCTCGGCGAGCGCCCGCATCTCGACGTCTTCGGCACCGATTATCCGACGCGCGACGGCACCTGCGTGCGCGACTACATCCAGGTGAGCGATCTGGCGCGTGCCCACATCGCCGCCCTCGAACATCTGCGCAAGGGCGGCGAGAGCTTGACCCTGAATTGCGGCTACGGCCGCGGCTATTCGGTCAAGGACGTGGTGGAGACCGTCCGTCGCGTCTCCGGCAAGGACTTCAAGGTGAGGTTCGTGCCGCGCCGCCCCGGCGATCCGGCCTCCATCGTGGCCAATGTGGACAGGATCCGCGACAAGCTCGGCTGGCAGCCGACCTTCGACAATCTCGACGCCATCGTGGGCCAGGCGCTCGCATGGGAGCGCCATCTCATCGCCAAGGCCGCCTGAAAAGCGCCCTGCAACCTGCAAAAAGAAGCGATTCCCCCGTCCCGTCGCGGCGAAGCCTAAGCTTGCCCGCCCGTTGGGCTGACGTGGGGGCCTCGAAGCCCTATAATCCAGGGACGCCGAGGGCACTTTTGGCCCCGATTCGCCGAGGACCGATGCGGATACGTGCGCGCCTACTGCCTGCTGCCCTGGCCTGCCTCGCGTTGGCGAGCGGCGGGACGGGCGCCGTCGCCCAGTCGTCGCCGTTCAACTTCTTCGACCTGTTCCGGCCGCGCCCGCCCCAGCAGTATTACCAGCCGGCGCAGCCACGGCGAGTGAACCCGTATGTCCAGAAGAAGAAGGCGCCGGCGCCGCGCACCGTCATCGTCGAGGACACCAACAAGCCCAAGGTCGATCCGGGCACCTTCGTGATGGTGGTGGGCGACAGCCTCTCCGAGCTCCTGGCGCAGGGCCTGGAAGAGGCCGTCAGCGACAAGCCCGACATCGCCGTTGTCGACAAGTCGAAGGGCGATTCCGGCCTCGTCAACAGCGAGTTCTACGATTGGCCGAAGGCGGTGGGCGAACTGCTCAACGGCAAGGACAAGATTTCCCTCGGCGTCATGATGGTCGGAGCCAACGACCGCCAGGCGATCCGCGAGGGCGGCGAGTCGCACGCGCCCGGCACGCCGAAATGGGAGCAGATCTACGCGGCGCGCATCGACAGCATCGTCAAGGCTTTCGCCGAGAAGAAGATCCCGCTCATCTGGGTGGGCATGCCGCCCATGAAGAGCGACCGTATCTCCACCGACATGGTGGCGCTGAACACGCCTCTTCCGCGACCATGTGCAGGCCGGCGGCGGCGTCTTCGTCGACGTGTGGGAAGCCTTTGCGGACGACGAGAACCGCTACACGGCGTTCGGGCCCGGCCTTTCCGGCCAGAACACCAAGCTGCGCACCGCCGACGGCGTGCACTTCACCAAGGCGGGAGCGCGCAAGCTCGCGCATTTCGTCGATGTCGAGCTGAAGCGGCTCATCGACACGCAGCCCCCGACCGTGGTGGCGCTGCCGTCGCAGCCGAGCGGTCGCGATGCTCGACCTCTCCATACCCGGCAACCTCGAGCGCATGATCGATCAAGCCATCAAGCCGGTGCCGGAACTGAAGGGCGGCGTGGCGCTGCCGGTGAAGCCGGTGGCCGGGCCGATCATCCCGCTGAACAAGCCCGATGCCGCCCCGGGCGGCGCGCTCGTCAACAACGCCCAGCAGCAGCGGGGCGGCGGCGAGGCGGGCGTGCTCATCGAGCGCGTCTTCAGCGACGGCCGCGTTCCCGAGCCGCGCTCCGGACGCGCCGACGACTTCCGCTGGCCCAAACAGAGCCAGTAGCTCCGGAGACCAGTTAGGGGGCGTCGTTGGCGAGATCGCGAGCTCGGCTGAGATTTGTGGTGAAGTCGTCTTCGTCTTCCTGCTGGCGTTGAGCTTAGGAGGCGCAGACTCCTTCGCCATGCAGCCCGCGCCGCGGCAGCTATACGGGAAGACGGTCCATTTTTCCTTCACGGCAAGGTATGCCTTCCGGGATCCGGGCGGGAAAACAACCACCCCTACCGTCGAGTTCTTGAACTCGATCTATGTGAGCAACGGCGGGCGTCTCTTCTACCGCCTGTCGACCAACTTCAAGGCATCTGGCGCGTCCGGGCAATCAGACGTTGCACCAGGGTCGACCGCCAACAGCGAGGGGGAAGCCGTACAGTTTCGTTTCGAGGGCCGAAGGCTCATCGGCATCGTCGCTCACGAAAGAGGAGCCACGCGCGCTACGACAACCTTCGATGCGAGTTTCAGCTCGTGCGCCAGCGAATTCACGTTCGGCCGTACCGACGGGGAAAGCAGCAGGAGAAAGGGCCTCGATGGGCGAACTTACGAGATCGTGTCCCGTGAGGTGATCGCCAAGAGTTGCTCGATACAGGACGGCAACGCCTTCGCCGCGCGATGACGCTCGATGCTGTCGTTACCGCGGCAGCGTCGAGGATCCCATCAGATACTCGTCGACGGAGCGCGCCGCCTGGCGGCCCTCGCGGATGGCCCACACGACCAGCGACTGGCCGCGGCGCATGTCGCCGGCGCTGAACACCTTGTCGAGGGAGGCGCGGTAGTCGCGCTCATTGGCATCGACATTGCCGCGCGCATCGAGCTTGACGCCGAGCTCGGCAAGCATGCCCTCGTGAATCGGCGACACGAACCCCATGGCGAGCAGCACGAGGTCGGCCTTCAGCTCGAACTCGGTGCCGGGCACCGGCTTCATGGCGTTGTCGACGCGGGCGCAATGAAGCTTCTTGACGTGGCCGCCCTTGCCCGAAAATTTGACCGTCGTCACCGCGAAGTCGCGCTCGGCGCCCTCCTCGTGGCTCGATGAGGTGCGCAGCTTCCACGGCCAGTCGGGCCAGGTGAGCTGCTTGTTCTCCTTCTCGGGCGGCATCGCCATGATCTCGAGCTGGGTGATCGACAGCGCGCCCTGGCGGGCGGATGTGCCGATGCAGTCCGAGCCAGTGTCGCCGCCGCCGATGACGACGACGTGCTTGCCGGACGCCAGGATCGGATCGCCGGGATGGACGTTCTCGCGGCTGACGCGGCGGTTCTGCTGCGGCAGGAAATCCATGGCGAAATGGATGCCGCGAAGGTTGCGGCCCTCGATGGGCAAATCGCGCGGCTTCTCGGCGCCGCCGGTCAGCACCACCGCGTCGTAGCCGTCAAGCAGCTCGCGGGCGGGCTTGGAGACGCCGACATGGACGTCGTAATGGAAGGTGATGCCCTCGGCCTCCATCTGCAGGATGCGGCGGTCGATGTGGTGCTTCTCCATCTTGAAATCGGGGATGCCGTAGCGCAAAAGCCCGCCGGCCCGGCCAAGCCGCTCGAAAACGTGCACCTCGTGGCCGACGCGCGCCAGCTGCTGGGCGCAGGCGAGGCCCGCCGGCCCCGAGCCGACAATGGCGACGCGCTTGCCGGTCGGCGCGCTCGGCGGCTCGGGCAGGACGCGGCCTTCCTCCCAGGCCTTGTCGATAATGGCGCACTCGATGGTCTTGATGGTCACCGGCTGGTCGGTGATGTTGAGCGTGCACGAGGCTTCGCAGGGAGCCGGACAGATGCGGCCGGTGAATTCCGGGAAGTTGTTGGTCGAGTGCAGGTTCTTCAGCGCCTCGTCCCACTTGCCCTGGTAGACGAGGTCGTTCCAGTCCGGAATCTGGTTGTTGACCGGGCAGCCGTTGTGACAATAGGGGATGCCGCAATCCATGCAGCGTGCGGCCTGGTCGCGCGTGCCCTGCTCGCCAAGCGGGATGACGAATTCCCTGTAGCTGCGGATGCGGTCAGATGCCGGGCGATATTTTCGATCCCGCCGGTCGATCTCCAGAAACCCGGTAACCTTCCCCATACGCTCCCGCTTCTTCCTACTCGGCAGCCACGTTCGGACGCTGCGCCCGCTCGATGTCCTCGATGGCGCGGCGGTACTCCACGGGCATCACCTTGACGAACTTCGGCAGATATTCGGCCCAGTGGTCGAGGATCTCGCGGGCCCGCCGCGATCCCGTATAGCGCAGATGGTCGGCGATCAACTGGTGCAACCGCTCGCCGTCGTGGCTCGACATGTTGGCGAGCACGTCGATGCGGCCCTTGAACTCGAGATCGCCGCCATGGTGGTGGAGGCGCTCCATCAGCTCCTCCTCCTCGGCCACCGGCTCGAGATCGACCATCGACAGGTTGCAGCGCTTGGCGAAGCTCTTGTCCTCGTCGAGCACGTAGGCGATGCCACCCGACATGCCGGCCGCAAAATTGCGGCCGGTCGGCCCGATGACCACGACGACGCCGCCCGTCATGTATTCGCAGCCATGGTCGCCGGTGCCCTCGACCACCGCGATGGCGCCGGAATTGCGCACCGCGAAGCGCTCGCCGGCAACGCCGCGGAAATAGCACTCGCCCGCGATGGCGCCATAGAGAACCGTGTTGCCGACGATGATCGACTTCTCCGGCGTGGTGCCGGTGTTGGCCGGCGGCCGCACGACGATGCGCCCGCCCGACAGGCCCTTGCCGACATAGTCGTTGGCCTCGCCCTCCAGATCGAGGGTGACGCCGCAGGCGAGCCAGGCGCCGAACGACTGGCCGGCCGTGCCCTTGAGCTTCACGGTGATGGTGTCGTCGGGCAGGCCGGTGTGGCCATAGCGCCTGGCGATCTCGCCCGACAGCATGGCGCCGGTGGTGCGGTCGACATTGGTGATGGTGCGGACAATGACCACCGGCCTGCCGCCGTCGAGGGCGCCCTTGGCCTCCTCGATCAGCTCGCGATCGAGGACGCGGTCGATCATGTGGTCCTGGGGCTCGCAATGATGGATGGCGACGCCGGCCGGGGCTTCCGGCTTGTGGAACAGGCGCGAGAAATCGAGGCCGCGTCCCTTCCAGTGCTCGATGACGCGACGCTTGTCGAGCATCTGCATCTGGCCGATCATCTCGTTGAAGCTGCGATAGCCCATGTCGGCCATCAGCTCGCGCACTTCCTCGGCGACGAAGAAGAAGAAGTTGATGACGTGCTCGGGCTGGCCCTGGAAGCGCTTGCGCAGCACCGGATCCTGGGTGGCGACGCCGACCGGGCAGGTGTTGAGGTGGCACTTGCGCATCATGATGCAGCCGGCGGCGATGAGCGGGGCGGTGGCGAAGCCGAACTCGTCGGCGCCGAGCAGCGCCCCCACCACCACGTCGCGGCCGGTGCGGATGCCGCCGTCCACCTGCACGGCGATGCGGCCGCGCAGGCGGTTCTTCACCAAGGTCTGGTGCGTCTCCGAAAGGCCGATCTCCCAGGGGGAGCCCGCATGCTTGATGGAGGTGAGCGGCGAGGCGCCGGTGCCGCCCTCGAAACCCGCGATGGTGACATGGTCGGCGCGGGCCTTGGAGACGCCGGCCGCAACGGTGCCGACGCCGACCTCCGAGACGAGCTTCACCGACACGTCGCCAGACGGATTGACGTTCTTGAGGTCGAAGATGAGCTGCGCCAGGTCCTCGATGGAATAGATGTCGTGGTGCGGCGGCGGCGAGATCAGCCCGACGCCCGGCGTCGAGTGCCGCACCTTGGCGATGATGGCGTCGACCTTGTGGCCGGGCAGCTGTCCGCCTTCGCCGGGCTTGGCGCCCTGCGCCATCTTGATCTGCATCATGTCGGAGTTGACGAGATATTCCGTCGTCACGCCGAAGCGGCCCGAGGCCACCTGCTTGATGGCCGAGCGCATGGAATCGCCGTTGGGCAGCGGCTTGAAGCGATCCGCTTCCTCGCCGCCTTCGCCGGTGTTGGACTTGCCGCCGATGCGGTTCATGGCGATGGCCAAGGTGGTGTGGGCCTCGCGCGAGATGGAGCCGAACGACATGGCGCCGGTGGAGAAGCGCTTGACGATGTCGGCCGCCGCCTCGACCTCCGCGATCGGCACGGGCGCGCGGCCGTCGTCCTCGGCGCGCCGGATATCGAATAGGCCGCGGATGGTGATCAGCCGCTCCGTCTGCTCGTTGATGCGCGCCGCGAAGGCGCGGTACTTGTCGGGCAGGCGGCCGCGCACCGCGTGCTGCAGGTCGCGCACCGTGTCGGAGGTCCAGACATGGTCCTCGCCGCGGATGCGGAAGGCGTATTCGCCGCCCACGTCGAGGGCGTCACGGTAGATCGGTGAATCGCCGAAGGCGTCGCGATGGCGGCGCACCGTCTCCTCGGCGATCTCGGCGAGGCCGACACCCTCGATGGTGGTGGCGGTGCCGGTGAAATAGCGGGCGACGAAAGCGCTCGACAGGCCGACGGCGTCGAAAATCTGCGCGCCGCAATAGGACTGATAGGTCGAGATGCCCATCTTCGACATGACCTTGAGCATGCCCTTGCCGATCGACTTGATGAACCGCTTGACGACCTCTTTCTCGTCGACCTCCTTGGGAAATTCGCCGCGCTCATGCATGTTTCGCATGGTGCGGAACGCGAGATAGGGGTTGATGGCCTCGGCCCCGTAGCCGGCAAGGCAGGCGAAATGGTGCACCTCGCGGGCCTCGCCGGTCTCGACGACGAGGCCGACCGAGGTGCGCAAGCCCTTGCGGATCAGGTGATGGTGCACGGCCGCCGTGGCCAAGAGCGCCGGGATCGGGATGCGGTCGGGGCCGACCATGCGGTCGGACAGGATGATGATGTTGTACTTGCCGCGTACCGCATCCTCGGCGCGCTCGCACAGGCGGTTCAGCGCCTTCTCCATGCCGGCGGCGCCCTTCTCGACCGCGTAGGTGATGTCAAGCGTCTTGGTGTCGAAGGCGTCTTCCAGCGCGCCGATGCCGCGAATCTTCTCCAGGTCCTCGTTGGTGAGGACGGGCTGGCGCACTTCGAGCCGCTTCAGCTTCGAGGTGCCCTTGTGGTCGAGGATGTTCGGCCGCGGCCCGATGAAGGACACGAGGCTCATCACCAGTTCCTCGCGGATCGGATCGATCGGCGGGTTGGTGACCTGAGCGAAGTTCTGCTTGAAGTAAGTGTAGAGCGGCTTCGGCCGGTCCGACAAAGCCGAGATCGGCGTGTCGGTGCCCATGGAGCCGACGGCTTCCTGTCCGGTCACCGCCATGGGGGACATGAGCAGCTTCAGGTCTTCCTGCGTGTAACCGAAGGCCTGCTGGCGATCGAGCAGGCCCACATCGGTACGCGGCAGGCGCGCCTCCACCGGGCTCAGGTCCTCGAGCACGATCTGCGTGCGCTCCAGCCATTCCTGGTAGGGGTTGCTGCTGGCGAGCTCATGCTTGATCTCGTCGTCGGAGATGATGCGGCCCTTGGCGAGATCGATGAGCAGCATCTTGCCCGGCTGCAGGCGCCACTTCTCGACGATGTCCTCCTCCGGCACCGGCAGCACGCCCATCTCGGACGCCATCACCGCGAGGCCGTCGCGCGTGACGAAATAGCGGGCGGGCCGCAGTCCGTTGCGGTCCAGCGTGGCGCCGATCTGGCGGCCGTCCGTAAAGGCGATGGCGGCGGGGCCGTCCCAAGGCTCCATGAGGGCGGCGTGGTACTCGTAGAAGGTGCGCCGCTCCTCGTCCATGAGCGGGTTACCCGCCCACGCCTCGGGGATCAGCATCATCATGGCGTGGGCGAGCGAATAGCCGCCCTGCACCAGGAATTCCAGCGCGTTGTCGAAGCAGGCGGTGTCCGACTGGCCTTCATAGGAGATGGGCCAGAGCTTGGAGATGTCGTTGCCGAACAGCGGCGAGGACACCGACGCCTGGCGCGCCGCCATCCAGTTGACGTTGCCGCGCAGCGTGTTGATCTCGCCGTTATGCGCCACCATCCGGTAGGGATGAGCCAGCGACCAAGTGGGGAACGTGTTGGTAGCGAAGCGCTGGTGCACGAGCGCCAGCGCCGTCTCGACGCGCGGGTCGGTGAGGTCCTTGTAGTAGGCGCCGAGCTGCGTCGACAGCAGCATGCCCTTGTAGACGAGGGTGCGCGAGGACAGCGAGGCCGGATAGAAGCCGGACGTGCGCTTGTCGTTGAGATCGTAGATGGTGTTGGAGATGACCTTGCGCAGGATGTAGAGGCGCCGCTCGAACTCGTCGCCTGCCGCCGTGCGTTCGCCGCGGCCGATGAAGAGCTGCCGATGCGGCGGCTCGGTCGGCTTGACGCTCTCGCCGAGATCGGAATTGTCCACCGGCACGTCGCGCCAGCCAAGGAAGACCTGGCCTTCCTGGCCCACCACCTGCTCGACGATGCCGGTGACGATGCGGGCGCCCTCAGGGTCGCGGGGCAGGAAGATGTGGCCCACCGCATAGTCGCCGGGGGCCGGCAGCTTGATGCCGAGCTTGCCGCATTCCTCGACGAGGAAGCGGTGCGGAATCTGCAGGAGCATGCCGCAGCCGTCGCCGGCCTTGGGGTCGGCGCCCACGGCGCCGCGGTGCTCGAGGTTGCGCAGAATCGACAGGCCCTTGGCCACGATGTCGTGCGAGGCGCGGTTCTTCATGTCGACCACGAAGCCGACACCGCAGGAATCGTGCTCGTTGCGGGGGTCGTAGAGCCCCTCTGCGGCCGGCAGCCCCGGATCGGTCATGTGGCGGTCGAATCGCGTCGCAGCGGCGGCGGCCTCGCGCGCCGACGCGCCGACATCGTACCCGTCCCTGGCACCGCTCCTGGTCTCGTGCATATCCCGGCTCCTCGACCTCGCATCGCCGTGCCGCCCACGACGTTGCGCCACAATAGTGATGTCAGCCGACGATCTAGGCCAGCCCGAATTCGAGCCATTGCCCGATCCGGCGGCTGCCGCCTTCTGTTGGAGGTCCGGCCGCTGCCACGTGCGCCCGCACCTCGCGGGCACAACGCGATCCTAGGGGAGCGCGTTCACCCGTTCGCCCTTGTGGCGCCCTTTGGGGCGGTCGACACGTTTCAGGTCCCGCTTGTCCGTCGCCATGAGTTGCGCCGTCATATCGAAGCCACCGTGCCGGTCCGCGCCCCGTGGGCGCCGCCGCCCGTCCGGGCGGCTTGGTCAGTCCGCCGCCCATTTGGGCGGCCTTGGTAAATGGGACAGCAAGGCTGTCCTATGGCAGATTGGCAGAAATCCCCCGCCGACACAAGCGGCCGCGGTTCAGTTGTTCATGTTTCAATGCCGGCGCAGCGAGCGGCGGCTCGCGCCGAGTCACGGCCGCGTGAATCTGTGCCAGCCCGCCGTCGCGGCCAATTGTGTTTCCCCACCGCTGCTGCTGCCGCAGTCTTGCTGCGGTGGAAACAAGCCATCAAGGGAGACCAGGAACATGTCAGCCAGGAAGCTTACCAGCCTCGCCATCGTCGGCGCCATGTCGGCGGCGCTCGGGGCCATCACCTCGGCGAACGCATTCGACGCCGCAACTCAGGAAAAATGCTTCGGCGTTGCGCTCAAGGGGCAGAACGACTGCGCGGCGGCGGGCGTGCACGATTGTGCCGGCAAGGCCGCGAAGGACTTCGAGGGCGGCTCCTGGAAGGCCGTCGCCAAAGGCACCTGCGTCGGGATGACGGTTCAGGGCCACAAGGGTAGTTTGACGCCGATCAAGAGCTAGCCTGCGTTTTCGAGTTTGCCGTGCGCCTCCCTCTTCCAAAAAAAGGAGAGGGCAGGCGCCGGCCATGCATCAGGAGGACATCATGAGCTCAACCAAGACCGTCGGCCTTTCTATCGCCGGCGCCGTGGCGGTGACGCTGGCGGCGCTGTCGACGGCGACCGCGCAGCAGAAGCCCGAGATGGAAAAGTGCTTCGGCGTCTCGCTCAAGGGCCAGAACGACTGCGCCGCCGGGCCCGGCACGACCTGCGCCGGCACCTCGAAGGTCGACTATCAGGGTGATGCCTGGAAGCTCGTCGCGAAGGGAACCTGCGTCACCATGAACACACCGCAGGGTAAGGGCAGCCTCGAGCCGCGCAAGGGATAGGCGCGGCTGCGCCGAACCATAGCCGATGGGCATGACGCGGCGTGCTAGGGATGGCGTCGCGGAGACGCATTGAGCGCGCCGATGAGCGAGAGACTCGAGACGCAGATGATCGGAAGCCGGACCGCGAGGGTGCCGACAGGCATTCCCGCCCGCGCCGGTGTGGGACTCAAGGGCGAGCATTGGGACGTGGTGCTGAGCGGCACTCCCGATCTCGGCTTCTTTGAGATCCACGCTGAGAACTACATGGGGGAGGGTGGCCGCCCTCACCATGCGCTGGCTGCCATCCGCGAGCGCTATCCGCTGTCGCTGCACGGTGTCGGACTCTCCATCGGCGCCGACGGGCCGCTCGACCGCGATCATCTGGCGCGCCTCGCGGCCGTCGCCGCGCGCTACGAGCCGGGCCTCTTCTCCGAGCACCTCGCCTGGTCGACCCACGAAGGCGCCTTCCTCAACGACCTCCTGCCGGTGCCGTACGACGAGGCGACGCTGGCACGCGTCTGCGATCACATCGACGAGGTGCAGGAGACGATGGGCCGGCGCATGCTGCTCGAGAATCCCTCCACCTATGTGGAGTTTCGCGGCAGCACCATGTCGGAGCTCGACTTCCTGCGCGCCGTCGTCATGCGGACCGGTTGCGGCCTGCTGCTCGACGTGAACAACGTCTTCGTTTCAGCGCGCAACCACAACCGCGACCCGAACGACTACATCGACGGGTTCCCGGTCGAGGAGGTGGGCGAGATCCATCTCGCCGGCTACACCGCGCAGGCGGACGAGAAAGGCGCGCCGCTGCTCATCGACGCGCACGGCTCGCCGGTTGCCGACGATGTGTGGGCGCTCTACGAGCGGGCGCTTGCCCGCACCGGCCCCACGCCGACCTTGATCGAGTGGGACAACGACGTGCCGGCCTTCGACGTGTTGCTCGCCGAGGCACTGCGCGCCGAGACGGTCTTGCAAAAGGAGGCGTCAAGGCGCAACCGGCGCCCGTCGGCCCGCCATGTCGGGGGCTGACCTTCAGGGGCAATTCGCCTGGGGCCTCCTCGATCCGGCGGCGGACGTGCCCACGTCCGTCACCGCCTGGAACGGGACGGCGGCGTCTCGCTACGCCGTCTATCGCAACAATGTCACGGTCGGTCTCGTCGAGGCGTTGCGCAAGCGCTTCCCGGTGTGCGAACGGCTCGTCGGCGAGGAGTTCTTCCGGGCCATGGCGCGGGAATTTGCGCGCTCGGCGCCGCCGCGCTCGCCGCTGCTCCATCTTTACGGCGAGGAGCTCGCCGACTTCATCGCCGCGTTCCCGCCCGCCGCCTCGGTGCCTTATCTCGCCGACGTGGCGCGGCTCGAATATGCCTATGGGCTCGCCTACCACGCGGCCGATGCGGCGCCGCTCGCGCCGGAGCGCATCGCTGAGGTGCCGCAGGAGTTTTGGGGCGACCTTGTCTTCGCACTGCATCCCTCCGTGCGGCTCGTCGCCTCGCGCTGGCCCATCGTCGCCATCTGGGCGACCAACACGCACGACGCCGAGGTGAAGCCGGTCGATCTCGACATCGCCGAGGATGCGCTCATCGCGCGGCCGGCCCTCGACGTGGAGGTGCGGCGCCTGCCGCCCGGCGGCCTTGCGTTCCTCGCGGCGCTGCTGGCTGGCACCACTTTGGCCGAGGCGGCGGCCGCGGCGCGCGAGGCGGACGCGGCCTTCGATCTCACGGCGAATCTCTCCGGCCTCTTGGGCGCGGGGCTCGTGGTCGGCGTCCGCCGCGCAAGCGAGGCTGACGCATGAGCATCGCGGCCCCGTCGCGGGCGACGGCGCGGCGCGGCCTGGCCGGCATCGTGGCCGGCGCAGTGGCGATCCTTGCGCGGATTCCGGAGAGCCTCGTGCTGCTCTTGGCGCGCCTCGCCGTGGCGCATGCCTTCTGGGTTTCGGGCCAGACCAAGGTGAGCGGCCCCGTCGTGCCGCTCAACCTCGGCTTCGCCGATCTCTCGTTCACGCTGCCCACCGGCATCAAGCCCGCCACCTATTATCTGTTCGCGACCGAATATGCGGGTGTGCCGCTACCGCCTGGGGTCGGGGCGGTGATGTCGTCGGTCGCCGAAACGCTGCTGCCCATTGCGCTGGTTCTCGGCCTTGCGACGCGCTTTGCGGCTCTCGGCCTTCTGGTCATGACCCTCGTCATCCAGGTGTTCGTCTTCCCCGACGCCTGGTGGACGGTGCACGTCTACTGGACGACGCTGCTCGTCCTCCTCATGGCCCGCGGCGCTGGCGCCATCTCCATCGATCGTCTGATCGCTCGGCGGTACGGCAATCGTGGCTGATGATGGCGTCTCCAATCTCCTCGTGCTGAGGTGTGAGCCGTCGAAGAGGAGATTGGAAATGCCATCCGCAACCATGAACCGCGCCTGGCGGCTCGCGGCCCGGCCCAGCGGCGCCATCGCGCCGGGCGATTTCCGTCTCAGCCAGGAGCCGGTGCCCGCCCCGAAGCCCGGCGAGGCGCTGGTGCGCACCGTTTACCTGTCGCTCGATCCGACCAACCGCATCTGGATGAGCGATGTCGACCAGTACATGCCGCCGGTGGAGATCGGCGACGTGATGCGCGGCGGCACGCTCGGCGTGGTGGAGGCGAGTGCCGATCCCGACCTGAAGCCCGGCGCCATCGTGCAGGGCGGCTGGGGATGGCAGGACTACGCCTGTGTGTCCGCCGGGGCGCTACGCGGCCGCATCCCAGCCGATGATCCCACACCGCTCACCGCCTATATGAGCGTCCTCGGCGGCACCGGGCTCACCGCCTATTTCGGCCTCCTCGAGGTCGCCGGCGCCAAGGCGGGCGACACCGTCGTGGTGAGTGCCGCGGCCGGCGCGGTCGGCTCCATCGCGTGCCAGATCGCCAAGCTGATCGGCTGTCGCGTCGTCGGCATCGCCGGTTCCGACGAGAAGTGCCGCTGGCTCCTCGAGCTTGGCGTCGACGCGGCGATCAACTACCGCCGCGAAGACGTGCTGGCGAGCCTCAAGCGCCATTGCCCAGGCGGCATCGACGTCGATTTCGAGAATGTCGGCGGCGACATCCTCGATGCGGCGCTGACGCTGGTCAACAACCACGCCCGCATTGCGCTGTGCGGGCTCATCTCCACCTACAACGACGACACGCGCGTGCCCGGCCCGCAGCGCTTCGCCAACATCCTGATGAAGCGGGTCAGGGTGCAGGGTTTCATCGTTACCGATTTCCTGAAGCGCTTCCCGGAGGCCCGCGCCCAACTCGCCGCGTGGCTCGCCGAGGGCAAGCTCAAGTATCAGGTGGATGTGGTCGAAGGCCTGGAGAACGCGCCGGTGGCGGTCGGAAAACTGTTCACCGGCGAGAACCGCGGCAAGCTCCTCGTGCGGGTGTCGCCGGAGCCGACGCGGTAGCGAGCGTCGGCGATGCCATCCACGATCTCATCATCCTGAGGCTCGCGCGCATGAGCGCGCGAGCCTCGAAGATCGTCAGGCCGGCAGCCGCCGGTCGTAGTCCTTCTTGAGGCGGCTCCAGCCATCCCAGAAGGGCTCCGTCTCCTTGCCGGTGGCGCGGGCAACCAGGACATCGAGGTGCATGTGCCAGCCGGCCCCAACCATCAGCATGGTCGAGCGGTCGGGGAGGCGGCGGTGGATCACGGTGAGCAGCACGTCGA
Source organism: uncultured Alphaproteobacteria bacterium (assembly GCA_963812775.1). Classification (GTDB taxonomy): domain Bacteria; phylum Pseudomonadota; class Alphaproteobacteria; order Rhizobiales; family Beijerinckiaceae; genus CAWEWH01. The sequence goes on along the minus strand of CAWEWH010000003.1, from coordinate 65,966 downwards.
GGCCCCTGGGCTCCAGCTCGAAGGAGACATCGCCGCTGTTGTTCCAGGCGATGGTGAGCTTGCGGGGCGGATCGAGCTCGGTGATGCGGCTCGCCATCCTGTGCTCCTCGCCGAACCCGGCCGGGCGCTCGCCGGGCGGGTCGGTCAGCTCGCTATTGCGCCAGACGAATTCGAAGGGCGCGCCGACCTTCAGCTCCATCGTGCCGGCCGCCAGCCACTGGCGGCGCAGGTCGCTGTCCGTGAGATAGGCCCAGACGCGCTCGATGGGGCCGGGCAGGATGCGCTGGATCTTCAGCGTGGCGGAGTCGGTCAGCGTGCCATAGGCGTCGAGGGTGGCGCGTTCGGTCATCGGTCGGCTCCTTTGCAGGTTGGCGGATGCGGTCATCTCTTGTCTCCTTTCGGGGGTGGGGATTGGCGGGTGTCCTCCTGGCGCAACAGGCGCTCGAGCACATCGAGACGACCGCTCCAGAAGCGTTCGTAGAAGCCGAGCCATTCGTGGGCGCTGGCCAGCGGGCCGGGATCGAGGCGGCAGACATGCGTCCGCCCCTGCACCTCGCGGCGAATCAGCCCGGCATGCTCCAGCGCCTTGATGTGCTTGGAGGCGGCCGCCAGCGACATGGCAAAGGGCTCGGCCAGCTGGCCGACTGTCCGCTCGCCGTCGGCAAGCTCACGCAGCATGCGCCGGCGCGTCGGGTCGCCGAGGGCGTGGAAGACGGCATCGAGCTGGGGCGTGTGTAATTCAACCATACGGTTGAATGTAGTCGAGCTTACCGAGAGAGTCAACCGTTTGGTTGAATGATTTTTAAAACAGATTTTCGTATCCTATACGGCAACATGGCTGGACCAAGATGGTGCGCTATTGTCCCGCCCCGCGCAGGCCGGAGGGGACGGATGAATTTCGCAAGCGACAACGTGGCGGGCGCCAGCCCCAAGGTGATCGAGGCGCTGGTTGCGGCCAATGCCGGCGCCGAGGCGGCCTACGGAACCGACACCCACACACAGCGCGCCGAGGCGCTGCTGGCGGAGGTGTTCGAGACCGACGTGGCGGTGTTCCTGCTCACCACCGGCACCGCTGCCAACGCGCTGGCGCTGGCGGCGCTGACGCCGCCCTGGGGCGCCATCTTCTGCCACGAGGAATTGCACGTCATCGACGACGAATGCGGCGCGCCGGAAATGTTCACGGCCGGCGCCAAGCTCGTCGGCATTCCCGGCGTCGGCGCCAAGATCACGCCCGAGGCGTTCAAGAGCGCGCTCGGGCGCTTTCCGCGCGGCGTCGTGAAGACCTCGCAGCCCGCCGCGTTGTCGCTCGCGCAGGTCACCGAGGCGGGCACGCTCTACAGCCTCGACGAGATCAGGACACTGGCCGACCTCGCGCACGAGAATGGCCTCGGAGTGCATCTCGACGGGGCGCGTTTTGCCAACGCGCTGGTGGCGCTCGGCGTCAGCGCCGCCGACATGTCGTGGAAGGCCGGCATCGATGTGCTGTCCTTCGGCGGCACCAAGAACGGCATGCTGGCCTGCGAGGCGGTCATCTTCTTCGACCGCGCCAAGGCGGAGGGCTTTCAATATCGCCGCAAGCGCGGCGGCCACACGCTGTCGAAGGGACGGCTGCTCGGCGCGCAGATGTGCGCCTATCTCGAGGGTGGTCATTGGCTCGACCTCGCCCGCCACACCAACGCCATGGCGGGGCGGCTCGCCGACGGCCTTGCGGCCGTCAAGGGCGTGCGGCTCGCCTGGCCGGCGCAAGCCAACGAGGTCTTCCCCATCCTGCCGCGCCGCGTCGACACGGCGCTGCGCACGGCTGGCTTCGTCTATCATCCGTGGACCAGTCTCAGCTTGAAGCCGAATCAATTTGTCGGCGAAGACGAGGTCTTGACGCGTCTTGTCACGTCTTTTGTCACCAAGGCCGGCGACGTTGATCGACTGATCACGGTTGCAAGAGGTGCCGCATAGCCGCCGCAATTCATGTTAGGTTCGCGGCGGGAGACTACGGGTGAGGACATTCATGAGAAACGAAAACAGCCGCGGCGTGCCGCGGCGCGTCGGCGCGCGGAGCGTCGCCGCCGCGATCGTGGCGGTCAGCTGCCTGGCGCCGCTCCCGGCGCAGGCCTGGTTCCTGGGCGAACGGATGTCGTCGAGCGACATCGCCTTCGCGCTGTCGGACGCCGGCTACCAGATGACGGGGCGGCCGCAGCGCAGCGGCCGCCACTACGTGGTGGATGGTGTCGGTTCCGATGGCCGCACCGTGCGCGTCCTCGTCGATGCCTATGCGGGCGTCGTGGTGGGCGTGAAGGCCGCGCCGCAGCAGTCATCCCAGCCGCGCACGCTATTCGGCGGCCTGTTCTCTCCCGAGCCTCGGATGGTGCCGCCCCGCAACGTGCCCAACGTCCCGGCTTTCCGACCGTTCCAGCCGGCCGATCGGCCCTCGTCTCAGCAATCGGCCGGCCAGCCGTCGTTCCAGCAACCGGCGGACCCACTTTCGCCCCGGCAGCCAGGCGGTCAGGCCGCCTTGCAGCAGCCGGCCGACCAGCCCGCGTTCCCGGCCGGCCAGCTCTCGCCCCAGCAGCCGGCCGATCCAGCCGCGCAAGACAGGCGGGAAGCGAATGTGCGGCCGGACGGCGACGCCGTCCGACCGGCGATCCGCAGCGTCCCGGACCGGCAGCGCGCCACGCCCCAGAAGGCGTCGCGGAAGACTGTGAACCAGAAGGGCGCCGTCGAACGACCCACCGGCACGGCGGCGCTGCAAGACAGATCGCAGGATCCCGCCAAGCCGGCCGAGCAATCGCGCGCCGAAAGGTCGACGGCCAGCATCAACGGCGCCGACAGGAAGCCCGCCGAGTCGGGCGGCATGGTGGCGCCGGTGCTGCTCGACGAGGTGAAGCCGAAGCGGGTCAATGAGCCGCCGCCGATGCCGCAGGTGGTGCCGCTGGAATAGGCAGGCCGAAGCGGACGAGCACAGAACGGACAAGCACAAAGGGCGCTCCAAAGAGCGCCCTTTTTTGTTTTGAAGGTCCGGTCACGACAGCCAGCGCTTGCGGCGCTTGTAGTGCTTCACGTCGCGATACGATTTGCGCGAGCCGACCTCGTTGAGGCCGAGATAGAACTCGCGGATGTCGGAATTGCTGCGCAGCTTCTCGGCCGATCCTTCAAGCACGATGCGGCCGTTCTCCATGACGTAACCGTGCTCGGCGACTTGCAGCGCCATGGTGGCATTCTGCTCGACGAGCAGCACCGACAAGTGCTCGCTCTCGACGAGCCTCCGGACGATGCCGAAAATCTCCTCGACCAGCATCGGCGCAAGACCGAGCGACGGCTCGTCGAGGAGGATGAGCTTGGGCCCCGACATCAGCGCCCGGCCGATGGCGAGCATCTGCTGCTCGCCGCCCGACAGGTAGCCGGAGCGCTGGTGACGGCGTTCCTTGAGGCGCGGAAAGTAGTTGTAGACGCGCTCGATGCCCCGCTCGACCTTGCGATAGTCGCGCTCGGTGTGGCCGCCGGCGATGAGATTCTCCTCGGCGGTCAGATGCTCGAAAACGCGGCGGCCCTCGAAGACCTGGGCGATGCCGAGCGCCGTCAGGTCGAAGGGCTGCCTGCCGTCGATGCGCTCGCCCCTCAGCGCGATCGATCCCTTGGTGACCTCGCCGCGTTCGGCCCGCAGAATTCCCGACACGGCCTTCAGGGTGGTGGTCTTGCCGGCGCCGTTGGCGCCGAGCAACGTGGTGATGGAGCCTTCGGCCACCGAGAGCGACACGCCTCTCAGCACGAGGATCACCTTGTCGTAGACGACCTCGATATTGTTGATGGCCAGCATCGGCGCGCTTCTTCGTGGCAGCGTGCGGGAGGGCGGCCAAGCGGGCCGCCCTCGAGGCTCGGGCTATTTCGCCTCGGCCGTGAGGTTCTTGTGGATCACGTCGCGGTAGGCCTGGAACCAGTCCGTCGTCTTGACGAACTTGCCGCCCTTGACGCTCCAGACCTGCACCCAGCCGCCGCCCTCGTGATCCTCGGGCGTGACTTGTAGCGGCGGCACGAGGCCGCCGAGGGTGAAGCCCTTGATGCTCTCCATGCCCTTCTTCACGTCCTCGCCGTTCGGGGCGGCGCCGCTCTTGGCCTTGATGGCATTGCGCGCCGCCTCGGTGTGCACGGCGGCGATCAGCACGCCGCGATTGTAGAAGACGCTGGTCTCGAACCCCTTGGGAGCCGGCTTGCCCTGCGCCTTGTACATCTCGGCGATTTCCTTGAGGACCGGGAAATCCTCGCCGACGCCGGCGAACTGCATGGTGTTGTAGCCTTCGGCGAAACCAAAGCCACCGGCGGCCTTCACGTCAGATTCCGACGACGCCCACACCAGCCCCACCACCTTGCTCAGCGGATAGCCCTTGCCCTTGAACTCCTTGATGGAGACGGCCGGGGCAGCGCCGAACAGATGCGAGATGACGAAATCGGGCTTGAAGCGGCTGGTGATGTCGAGCACCTGCGCGGCCATCTCGACGCCCGGGGCGGGAACCGCGAAGGTCCTGAGCTCGAAGCCCTCGAGCTTGGAGAGATCGTCGAGGATGACGAGCGGCTCCTTGCCGGCGGGATTGTCGTAGTAGATGTAGGCGATCTTCTTGCCCTTGAGGCTGCCGCCCAGTTGCTTCTTCGCGAAGTCGACGGCAGCCGCACCCTGCGACCAGTAGCTCGCGGCGATCGGGAAGATGTAGGGGAAGCGCTTGCCGTCGGCGGCAGCGGCGGTGCCGAAGCCGGGCGAGGTGCCGAGGATCTTGTCCTCCTCGAGCTTCTTGGTCAGCGCCGCCGTGTGTGGCGTGCCGTAAATGCCTTCGAGCACGGCGCCGTCCTTCTTGAAGCGCTCGTGCGCTTCCATCGCCGGCGGCACCTTGTACTCGTTGTCGATCTCGATGACCTTAATCTTGTAGCCCTCGACGCCGCCCTTGCTGTTCACGAGCGCAATGTAGTCGTGATAGGCGGGACAGAGGATGGTGCCGACGTTCTGCGTCGCACCCGTGCGGTCGCAGTGGAGCCCGAAGACGATCTCCTTGTCCTGCGCGGACGCCGCGTTCGCGGCGAGCGCCAAGACGGCCACGGCCGCCATCGATCCGAAGCGATTTATCAGCCTCATGGGGTCAACCTCCCTGGTTGGTGGATTCACTCTAGTACGAGAAGGGCCAGGTCCGGAAGTAATTCCGGATGTTTCGCCAGAGGCGGTTAAGTCCTTCCGGCTCCAGCACAAGGAAAACGATGATCAGCAACCCGAAAATGACCAGGCGCAGGCTGGCGATGATGCTCGACAGCTCGGCAGTGTTGAAGAACAAGCCCCCGAACCCCTCCATGATCCAGCGGATCACGATGGGCAGCAGGGTCACGAAGGCGGCCCCCAGGATCGAGCCGAGCACCGAACCCAGGCCGCCAATGATGATCATGGCGAGGTAGTCGATGGAGACGCCGATCTGGAACTGCTCGTAATTGGCGATGCCGAGATAGTAGGTGTAGAGCACCCCGCAGACGCCGGCATAGAACGACGAGATGGCGAAGGCGATCAGCTTGTAGCGGAAGATGTTGATGCCGATGATCTCGGCGGCGATGTCCTGGTCGCGGATCGCCACGAAGGCGCGGCCGAGACGGCTGCGTACGATGTTGAGGGTCGCCACGATGGCGACGACCGCGAAGAACAGCAGGAAGAAGTAGAGCTGGCCCTGCGTCTTCAATTCGTAGCCGAAGAGGGAGGGGCGCGGCACGATGATGGATGCCTGCGCGCCGCCCGAAATCGCCGGCACGTGGTTGATGGTCCATTCGATGATGAGCTGGCCGGCCAGCGTCGCAATGGCGAGATAGAGGCCCTTGATGCGCAGACTCGGGACGCCGACGATGGCGCCGATCAGCGCCGCCATCAGGCCGCCGGCCGGCAGCGTGATCCAGAACGGCAGGCCGAGCTTTACCGCGAGGTTGGCGGCCGTGTAGGCGCCGACCGACATGAAGGCCGCGTGGCCGACAGAAATCTGGCCGGTGTAGCCCACGAGGATGTTGAGCCCGAGCGCCCCGACGATGGCGATGAGAACGAGATTGATGATGGACAGGTAGTAGCCGTCCAAGGCGAGCGGCGCGATGACGGCGAAGAGGACGAAGAAGGCCGCGACGCTCCAGCGCGCGATCGGCAGCGGGTAGAGCGCCATATCGGCCGCGTAGGTGGTCTTGAAGACACCGGCCTCACGATGCAGCATGTTCCGGCCTCACACCCGCTCGATCTTGCGTTCTGCCGAAAATACCGTAGGGCTTGAACATCAGCGCCACGATCATCAGCACGTAGGGCGCGAAGTCCTTGGTGCCGCCGCCCACATAGGGATCGAGGTAGCCGGCCGCGAGGCTTTCAACGACACCGACGATGAGGCCGCCCACGATGGCACCGGCAATCGAGTCGAGGCCGCCGAGGATCACCACCGGGAACACCTTGAGGCCGACGACGGCGAGCTGCGAGTGGATGCCGAGCATGCCCCCCCAGACGATGCCGCTCACCGCCGCGACAATGCCGGCCATCGCCCAGGCGAGGGCGAAGTAGCGCTCGACATTGATTCCCATCGCCATGGCAACCTGCTGGTTGTCGGCCACGGCGCGCATGGCGACGCCCATGCGGCTCTTGCGGAAGAACCACGTGAAGGCCGCAAAAAAAGCCAGCGTCACGACGACGCCGACGGCCTGCAGCTGCGGTATCGAGGCCGGTCCCACCGCCAAGGGCTCGTCGCCGACCGGTAGCGGCAGGGACTGCGACTCGGGTCCGAATAGCAGTGGCATCAGGCCGCGGATCACGGCGCCGAGCCCGATGGTGGCCATGATGACCGCAACGATGGGACGGCCGAGCAGCGAGCGCAGCACGGTGCGCTCGAGCGCGAACCCGAAGGCAATCATCACCAGGATGGTGCCGACAATGGCGCCGAGCACCGGCAGGCCGGCCAGCGCAAGCCCCGCCGCCATCACGTAGCCGGCGAACATGACGAACTCGCCTTGCGCGAAGTTGATCGCCTCGGTGGCCTTGTAGACGAGGACGAAGCCCAGCGCGATCAGCGAGTACATCAACCCGATGGAAACGCCGCTCGCGAGGAGCGCAATGATGAAGTCGAGTTCCTCCCACATGCTCCGCTCCGCTCAGGCCGCCTTGAGGGAGGGCGCCGCAGGCGCCTCGCCGTGGATGACGATCAGCGCCTGCAGCGTGCTCTTGCGGCCGTCCTCGAAGGTGATCTCGGTGGTGACATTCACCTCGGGGGCGCCGGCATAGAAAGCCTCGACGACATTGCTGTATTTCTCGGCGACGAAACGGCGGCGCACCTTGCGCGTGCGCGTCATCTCGGCATCGTCGGCCTCGAGGTCCTTGAGCAGGAGGAGATAGCGACGCACGCGCAGCGCCTCCGGCAGCGTCGCATTGATCTTGCCGATCTCCTGGCCGATGAGCCGCGCCATCTCGGGTTTGCGGCTGAGATCGGTGAAGCTCGTATAGACGAGGCCTTGCCGTTCCGCCCAGCCGCCCGCCGTCGTCAGATCGATCGCCACCATGGCGACGACACACGGACGCCCGTCGCCAAAGGCCACCGCCTCGCGGATGAAGGGGCTGAACTTCAGCTTGTTCTCGATGAATTGCGGCGCGAAGGGCGTTCCGTCGTCGAGCTTGCCCACGTCCTTGGCGCGATCGATGATCGCCAATTGGCCTTGCGGGTCGAGGAGGGCGGCGTCGCCGGTCTTCAGCCAGCCGTCGGTGGTGCGCACCTCGCGGGTGGCGTCGTCCTGCTTGTAGTAGCCGACGAAGACGGCGGGGCTGCGGACCTCGAGCTCGCCGCCCGATCCGATGCGCACTTCGCAGCCGGGCAGCGGCAGGCCGACGGTGTTGGGATCGACCTTGTCGTTGCGCTGCAGCGACACGAGCGCGCATTCGGTGGCGCCGTAGATCTGCTTGAGGTTGATGCCGAAGGAGCGGAAGAAGCGGAACGTGTCGGCGCCGAGAGGCGCACCGCCGGTGAGGCAGACGCGCGCCATGCGCAAGCCAAGCTGATCGCGGACCGGCCCGTAGACGAGGAACTCGCCCAGCCGATAGGCAAGCGCGTCGGTCCATGCCACCGGCTTGCCATCGCTCAACAGCAATTCGCGGCGCTCGGCCACGGCGCGGAAATAGCCGTAGATGCGGCGCTTCAAGGCGGAGGCGTCCGCCGACTTGACCTGGAGCTGGGTCAGCAGCGTTTCCCAGATGCGCGGCGGCGCGACGATGCCATGCGGGCCGAGCTCGCGCAGATCGCGCTGCACGGTCTCGGGACTTTCCGGACAGTTGATGGTGATGCCGGCCACCAGCGCGGTGCCGAGCGAGTAGAGGACGTCGCCCGCCCAGGCCATCGGCAAGTAGGCGAGCCAGTTGTCGCCGCGCCGCGCCGGCTCAACCGCGAGATAGCTCTCGGCCGTCGAGATGATGTTGCTGTGGGTGAGGAGCGCGCCTTTGGGACGGCCGGTGGTGCCCGACGTATAGCCGATCATGGCGACGTCGTTGGACCGTCCGGCGGCAAGCTCCCTCTCGAAGTAGCCGGGGTTCTGCGTCCCGAAGGAGCGTCCGGCCGTCTGCAGAGCCTCGAAGGACTTGAGCAAGGCTCGCCGTACCGCGTCAGGCCGCGCGGATCGTCGTAGATGAGCGCCCGCAGCTTCGGCAACTCGCCCTTGAGCGACAGCACCTTGTCGACCTGTTCCTGGTCCTCGGCGATGATCACCGAGACCTCGGCGTGGTTGAGCACATAGACGAGCTCGGACGCGATGGCGTCCTGGTAGACCGGCACCGAAAGGCCGCCGAGCGCCTGGGCGGCGAGCTGGGCCCAGTAGAGACTTGGCCGATTGTCGCCGATCACCGACAGCTTGTCGCCGCGGCCAAAGCCGAGCGCGGCAAGTCCGAGCGCCACGTCGCGGACGTTGTCGTGATATTGCTGCCAGCTGACGGTGCGCCAGATGCCGCGATCCTTGGCGCGCATGCCGGGCTCGCTGCCGAAGGCGCTGGCGTTGCGGGCGAGCAGTTGCGGCAGCGTGGCGCCGTCAGCGGCGGAGGCAGGCTGGCCTTTGCTGGTCATTGCTTGGTCCCAAGATAGGCCTGGATGACGGCCGGGTTGTTCTGAACTTCGCTGGGCGCGCCCTCGGCGATCTTGCGGCCGCGGTCGAGGACGACGACGCGGTCGGAAATGTCCATGACCACGCCCATGTCGTGCTCGATGAGCACCACCGTGATGCCGCGCTCCAGGTTCACGTCCAGGATGTAGCGCGCCATGTCCTCTTTCTCGTCCTGATTCATGCCGCCCATCGGTTCGTCGAGAAGCAGGACGCTCGGCTCGAGCGCCAGCGCCCGGCCGAGCTCGACGCGCTTGCGCAAGCCGTAGGCGAGCGCTCCGGTCGGCTGCTTGCGCAGGTCCTCGAGCTTGAGAAACTCAATGAGCTCCTCGCAGACTTCGCGATGGGCGACCTCTTCGCGCGAGGCGAGGCCCCAATAGATGACGCTCTGGAGGACCCCGGCGCGCATGCGCACGTGGCGGCCGAGCATGAGATTGTCGAGGACGGACAGGCCGCTGAACAGGGCGATGTTCTGGAAGGTGCGGGCAATGCCGAGGGCCGCCACCTCGTAGGGCGGCTTCCTGCTGATGTCGACGCCTTCGAGGGTGATGCGGCCGGCGTCGGGCTTGTAGAAGCCCGAGATCATGTTCAAGAGCGTCGTCTTGCCGGCGCCATTCGGCCCGATGATCGACAGGATGCGTCCGTCGGGAACATCGATCGAGACCCCCTCGACCGCCGTGACGCCGCCGAAGCGCTTCGATACGCCGCTGAGCGACAGCCGGGCATCGGTGCGCGAGGCAGCCTCCGGAACGGGGCTCATGCACGCGCCTCGCGCGTCGGCAAATCATCTCTCTGCGCGCGCAAGCTGGCGCGCCGTGTCGTTCGGCTTGCTTGCACTGTAGCCCCACTGGTCGACCGTCCCGGCCTTCGTTCGCCGCGTTTCGGTCATCGCGCTTCGTCACCCAAGCCTTTCGGCTCGGGCGCCCGGCGCATGTTAGCGGCTGCGCACGGCCGTGTCACCGGCGATAGACACTTTGGTACAGCCGGTCCCGGCCTTGCGGTGGCGGTATTTCAGGCAGCCTTGGCCCGGAGTTCGTGGAGCGGGAACGAAAGGCGAAACAAAAGGGCGCTCCAACGGAGCGCCCTTCGTCATTCAAACCGTCGAACGATGGCGGTCCTAGGCGGCCTTCCTGTCCACGAACTTGGTGGCGTCGCCGATCGGGATCTGGCGCGGCTTCTTGGCCTCTGGCACCTCGCGCACGAGGTCGACATGCAAGAGCCCGTTCTCGAGCTTGGCGCCCTTCACCTGGACGTGATCGGCCAGCTGAAAGCGGCGCTCGAAGGCCCGCGAGGCGATGCCCTGATAGAGCACCTCGGCGCTGCCGCCGTTCTCGGCCGCCTTCTTCTCGCCGCCGATGGTGAGGGCGTTCTCCTTCACGACGATGGAAAGCTCGTCCTCGCCGAAGCCGGCGACCGCCACGGTGATGCGGTAGGCGTTCTCGCCGGTGCGCTCGATGTTGTACGGCGGATAGGTGGGGGCGCTCTCGAGCGTGGTCAGCTTGTCGAGCATGGAAAACAGACCATCGAAGCCGACGGTCGAGCGATAAAGGGGAGCAAGATCGAATTGTCGCATGGCATATCCTCCTATGAAGCGACATGCAGGAGCCCGCCTCGGTAGCCAGAAACCAGTGAGCGCGGGCGTTTCAGTCATGTGCAGCCAAGGGGCCTGCACAGCCGTCAGATAGGGGCCGGAAGGTCGCTTTCAAGGGGATGCAGCGCTGGGGAATCATGCGCCGCCGGGGTGAGTGGAAAGACACTTTTCGTTTGGTAAATCCTGTCAGAATGGTTGTATCGCCGCGCGCCGCACTCGGAAGCATCCTTGGACCTCTTCGTCACCCCCGATAACCCGATCCCCAGCGAGTCGAATGTCATGCGTATCATGACGGCCGATCGCCGCGCCTTGCGCGTGGTGCGGTGGAACGCCACCGGCCAGCCGCGGGGCACGGTGTGCCTGATGCAGGGGCGGGCGGAATTCATCGAGAAGTATTTCGAGACCGTCGGCGAGCTGCGCCGCCGCGGCTTCGCCGTCGTGACGTTCGACTGGCGCGGGCAGGGAGGCTCGGAGCGCGACCTCGAGAACCCCCGCAAGGGCCATGTCGACGATTTCACGCTTTATTTCCGCGACCTCGAAGCGGTCATGAGCCAGGTGATCGGCCCGCATTGTCCGCAGCCGGTCTTCGCGCTTGCCCACTCGATGGGCGCCGCCATCACCTTCCACGCCCTCGACGAGCGCATCGTTCGCTTCGAGCGGTTCGTGGCGATCGCCCCGATGGTGCGCATCGCCTTCGTCAAGGTGCCGCGCCTGTCCTGGCTGTTGATGGAGGCACTCGACGGTCTCGGCTTCGGCGCGAGCTTCATTCCGGGGGGCGGCGCCACCTCGATCGCCACCAAGCCTTTCCCGGGCAACCGGCTGAGCACCGATCCGGTGCGCTATGCCCGCAACGCGTTGATCGCCACGTCGGCCCCACATCTTGCAATCGGCGATCCGACCGTTGCCTGGATCGATGCCGCCTTCCGCTGCATGGCGGCGTTCGAGAGCCCGCGCTTTGCGACAGCCATCACCACGCCGAGCCTGGTGATCGCGGCGGGCGAAGATCCGGTGGTGTCGACGCCAGCCGTCGAGCGCTTCGCGGCCCGCCTCAAGACCGGCCGCGCCATCGTCATCCCGGGCGCCCGCCACGAGATTCTCATGGAGCAGGATCAAATCCGCGACGCCTTCTGGGCGGCGTTCGACGCCTTCGTGCCCGGGTCGGCGACGGCTCCGCAATCAGCCGTTGAGGCGCTTCAGGGCTAGCTCGTGCAAGCGCCGGTCGCCGGCCGCCACGATGGCGCCGCCGCCGGCCGCTGGCTCGCCGGTCCAGGTGGTCACCACGCCGCCGGCCCCTTCGATGACCGGAATCAAGGCGACAATGTCGTAGGGCTTGAGGTTCGATTCGACGACCAGGTCCAAGAGCCCCATGGCCAGCATGCAATAGGCGTAGCAGTCGCCGCCAAAGCGCGTCAGCCGCGCTTCGCCCTGCACCGCCTCGAAGGCTGCCCGCTCGGCGGCGCTCATCATGAGCGGGCTTGTGGTGGCCAGCACCGCCTCCGCGAGGGAGGCGCAGGCGCGCGTGCGCAACGGCCGCCGGCCGCCGGGTCCCGCATAGGCGGCGCTGGCGCCATCACCGGAGAACCGCTCGCTGGTGAACGGCTGGTGCATCATGCCGAACACCGGCTGGCGGGAACGGCAGAGGCCGATCAGCGTGCCCCAGACCGGCAGACCCGAGATGAACGACTTGGTGCCGTCGATGGGATCGAGCACCCAAACATATTCGGCGTCTGGGTTCTCCTCGCCGAACTCCTCGCCCACCACCCCGTGGGCCGGGAAGGTGCGGCGAATCATCTGCCGCATGGCGACCTCGCCGGCCCTGTCAGCCTCGGTCACCGGGTCGAAGACGCCGCCGCGGCCCTTGTCCTCCGTCGTCATGGCGGTGCGGAAGAACGGCAGGATCGCCCGCCCTGACAAGGTTGCGAGTTCGTTGACGAAGGCGGCGAAATCCACAGCTGTCATGGAAAGGTGAGCCCTTCGGATGCCCTTCTCCGGCCGGTTTTGCGTTTACAATCAACTCGCTATGCAGAAATGCCACACTCCCGCCAATGCTGCGAAGATTGGCCGGCGACACTTGCTTTTTGTGCGTTGCGGTGCGATATTGTTGCGGTGCGATAGCGTGATCCTCACGGTATCGCCTGCCCTCCTTGGGCGTTTCCTCCCTAGACTTGGGCCGCACTTCGGTGCGGCCCTTTTTCTTGATCCTGTTCTTGTCGATGTTGTCCTACTCGGCGGCCATCCGGCTGCCGGGCATGAGGTCGTCGGCGATGCCGGCGACGAAGCCCGCAAAGATGGCCGCGAGGTCGGCGATGAGCGGGCCGAAGCCATCGGTCAGCTCCAGCGTCCGCTCGTCCATGTAGAGCGCGCGGTTGATCTCGATCTGGACGGCGTGGCGCGACGCCGCCGGCTCGCCGTAATGCTCGGTGATGAAGCCGCCCGCATAGGGCTTGTTGCGCACGACCGTATAGCCGCGCCGCACGCTCTCGGCCTCCAGCCTGTCGGTCACGACGGCGGCACAGCTCGTCCCGTAGCGGTCGCCGAGCACGATGTCGGCACGCACGCCGTATCTCCCGCGTCGAGACTCGTGGACGGCATGGAATGGCAATCCACCAGGATGGCGCTGCCGAAGTTCCGCATGGTGCGGGACAGAAGGTGGCGCAGGACGCGGTGATAGGGCTTGTAGAGCCACTCGATGCGCCGCAGCGCCTCCTCGACGGGGATCTTGTCGGCGTAGATCTCCTGGCCGTCGGCGACGATGCGCGGGATGGTGCCGAGGCCGCCGGCGACGCGCATGGAGCGCGTGTTCGCGAAGGGCGGCAGGCGGCCCTCGAACATGCGCGGATCGAGCTCGTAGGGCTCGCGATTGACATCGAGGAAGGCGCGCGGGAAGCGGGCGCACATCAGGGGCGCGCCGAGCGCCACGACGCCGGCCAGGAGCGCATCCACGATGCGCGTCCTCGGAGCGGCGCAGGCTGAGCGCGTCGAGCCGGGAGGCCGCCAGAAAGGCATCCGAATAGACGCGGCCCGCATGCGGCGCGTTGAACACCACCGGCACCACCTGGCGCGTCGGCTCGGCAAGCACGAAGGGAGGGTTGAAATCGATCTCGACGGGCATTCGGCTCACGGCTCGCAGGTCAGCGCATTGACGTCAAGGCTGCTGAGGGAGGCATCGTCAGTGTGACGCCTCGGCTCACGGGTGTCCATGGCGCCGGCGGCGCGGAAGCCACGAAAATTCACGTGTTCTTTACGGCGCTCGGGCTTTATGGCTACACCACCGGACACGACGCCCCGTTCCCGAGCCGCATGACGAAGATTCTCCTCGCCGAAGACGACAACGACATGCGCCGCTTTCTGGTGAAGGCGCTGAAGAATGCGGGCTATGAGGTGGTGTCCTTCGACAACGGGCTCTCGGCCTATCATCGGCTGCAGGGAAGAGCCGTTCGAGCTCCTGCTCACCGATATCGTGATGCCGGAGATGGACGGCATCGAGCTTGCCCGCAAGGCGACCGAGCTCGATCCCGACCTCAAGGTCATGTTCATCACCGGCTTTGCGGCGGTGGCGCTCAATGCCGACAGCGCAGGCGCCCAAGGACGCCAAGGTCCTGTCGAAGCCGTTCCACCTGCGCGACCTCGTCAACGAGGTCGAAAAGCTGCTCGCCGCCGCCTGAACCGGCGCGCCTCAAACTTGCCTCCGGAGCACCGAGCCGGTATGACCCGCAGCCTTGGAAGCCGCCATGGCGCGGACCAGGGGCGCGTAGCTCAGCGGGAGAGCACTACGTTGACATCGTAGGGGTCACAGGTTCAATCCCTGTCGCGCCCACCATCGTTCCCCCGATCGCCCATTGCTCGTGGTTGCCGTTTGCCGGCGCCGCAGAGCGGCGCGCGCGGTCCGGCCGATTCCCCCGTTCGCGGAAAGACGCAAAGCCGCCACAGGGGTATGCTTTCATGAGCGCGGCGCGGATCAGAAACGGTTCGACTTCGACAAGGACAATCCATGCTCAAGAAATTCATCATCGAGCGCGAGCTTCCGGCCATCGGCAAGGCGGACGCCAAGGCGCTCTGCGACGCCTCGAGGACCTCAAACACGGCGCTCGCCGCGCTCGCGCCGCGCATACAATGGCAGCACAGCTACGTGGCGGCAGACAAGACGTTCTGCGTCTACCTGGCCGAGGACGAGGAGGCCATTCGCCAGCACGCCGCAAAGAGCGGCTTTCCCGCCTCGAAGATCACCGAGGTGAAGTGCATGATCGATCCAACGACGGCGCTCGGCACCTGAGCGTTCACGCCCACAGCCAAGCCCGCGCCTGGAGCGGGATCATGGACTAACCTTTGGTATTGCCGGCGCGGGTCGCGATTGATCCGCGCCGACGTTGTCGTATGCTCAAAGCGACGGGGTCCTCCTGAGAGGCAGCCATGTCGCGATATGAAGTGCGCTTCATCAAGAACATCTCGGATGCCACCGGCCACGACCATCGCGTCTGCCAGCGTGTCGTGGGTGTCGAGGCTGGCGATCCCGACAGCGCCATCGTCAAGGCGAAGGATTTGTTCTGCCGCCTCGAGCGCGTCGGCACCTGGACGTTTCACGCCGACACCTTTGAGCTCGATTGCCTGCCGGCCGCCCCGGCCGAGAGGAACGCGCGGTGCGCCTGAGGGGCTGGCGCGGGGCCCTCAGACGCGGATGCCGCGCGTGCGGCTGAAGCCTTGATTTTCCGGCCTTTTTCTATACATGGCTCACAACCCTCCGCCGAAAGGTTCAAGACCTGACGCGTTTGTCGTGCTGGCGCGGCTTTTGGCTCGCGTGAACGGAGTTCCGACCATGAAAGTCCGCAATTCGCTCAAGTCCCTGCGCAAGCGCCACCGGGCCAACCAGCTCGTGCGCCGCAAGGGCCGCGTCTACATCATCAACAAAGTGCAGAAGCGCTACAAAGCCCGCCAGGGCTGAGGTTCAACGCGTCACTCGCTCGCGAGGATGACGTTGCGGAGAACCGGGTAGATCTGGCTCTCCCAGCGCTTGCCGTTAAAGACGCCGTAATGGCCGACGCCCGGCTGCATGTGATGGCGACGCCGATAGGGCTTCAGGCCGCTGCAGAGGTCGTGCGCCGCCATGGTCTGCCCCATCGCGCAGATGTCGTCGCGCTCGCCTTCCACCGTGAACAGCGAGGTGCGCCTGATGGCGCGCGGTTCCACCGGTATGCCGCGGAAGGTCAGCGTGCCGCGCGCCAGCCGATATTCCTGGAACACGAACTGCACGGTCTCGAGATAGAACTCGGCCGGCAGGTCGGCGACCGCGAGATACTCGTCGTAGAATTTCTTGGTGGCTTCGGCCTTCTCGGACTCGCCGTTGGCGAGGTTCTCGTACATGTCGGTATGCGCCTTGATGTGGCGCTCGATGTTCATCGACATGAACGAGGCAAGCTGGACGAAGCCCGGATAGACGCGCCGCGTCGCGCCGACGTGGCGGAAGGGAACGCGGCCGATCAGACAGCGCTCGAACCAATCGATGGAGCGTGAGGTCGCGAGCTCGTTCACCTTGGTGGGGTTGACGCGGCAGTCGATCGGCCCGGCCATGAGCGTCATGCTGCGCGGCTGGGCGGGATTGGCGTCCTGCGCCATCACGGCGGCGGCCGCGAGGACGGCGACGCAAGGCTGACAGACCGCGACGACGTGACCGCCCGGCCCCATCGCCTCGAGAAACTGGATGATGTGCGCCACGTAATCGTCGAACCCGAAGGCGCCGTCGCGGAAATCGATATCGCGGGCATTGTGCCAGTCGGTCACGAAGACATCGTGCTCGGGCAGCAGCGTCGTCACGGTGCCGCGCAGCAGCGTGGCGAAGTGACCCGACATCGGCGCCACCACGAGAACGCGCGGCTGCGCGGTGTCGATGTCCTTGCGAAAATGCAGCAGCGTCCCGAACGGCGTCGTGAGCGCCGCCTCCTCGATGACGGGCACCTCGCGATTGCCGACCGTCGTGCGGTCGATGTCGAAGGGCGGGCGCGTATGGGTGAGCCCAGCGCGCGACATGAGCTCCAGGGCGGCGGCGAGCTTGCGCGTCCAGATGGCTTGCGGAATGTAGGGCAGCGGCAAGCTCAGCGCCGCGGCGGCCACCTGGGCGAGAACCCGCACCGGCCCAACCATGTCGGTGTGGGCTTGATAGGCGTGATAGATCATGCGGCGTGCCCCAGCCTCTCAAGGCGCCGAAGGGCGCCGCCCCCAATGTCGCGAACCCGCGAAGTCGCGTGGCCTTGCCGGCCACTGTCCGCTCGCCGTCCGCTCTCTCGGCAATGCTAGAGGGCTTCACTGCCGTTCACGAGTTCAAGAAATGTGCGGATTTCCTCGATCCCGCATGGATTTTAGGCAGTTGGTGCCGGTTGGGCCCCGCCGCGTTCCGACGTTGCGCGCAACAGGGCGGCATGGCGCTTGCGACGGCCTTGCCCGGCAAGAGGGCGGGGGCAGGGGATAATGAGCAAGGCGAAGCTCACCATATCGAGCAAGAATTATTCCTCGTGGTCGCTGCGCGGCTGGCTGATGGCCCGCCTCTCGGGCATGGCGTTCGACGAGCAGACGGTGCCAATCAGCGACCCGGCGAACCGCGCCGAGCTTCTCCTCCTGTCGCCCTCCGTCCTCGTGCCGCGCCTCGAGCATGACGGCGTCGCCGTGTGGGACACGATGGCCATCGCCGAATATCTCAACGAGGCGAAGCCGAAGGCCAAGCTCTTTCCCAAGGATCGGGCGGCGCGGGCGCGCTGCCGCTCGATCTGCGGCGAGATGCATTCGGGCTTCGTCAATCTGCGCTCGGCGCTGCCCATGAACATCAAGGCGCACCATCCGGGCTTCAAGGTCTGGGCCGGCGCGCAGGCCGATATCGACCGCGTCACGACGATCTGGAAACAGTGCCTCAAGGAATTTGGCGGGCCCTATCTCATGGGCGAGATTTCCGTTGCGGACGCCATGTATGCGCCGGTGGTGACGCGCTTTCGCACCTACGACGTGAAGCTCGAGGCAGCCTGCGAGGCCTATGCCAAGCGCATTCTGGCGTTGCCCGACATGGTCGCCTGGATCGAGGCGGCCAAGACCGAGCCCGACGAGCTCGAGGAGCTGGACGTGGAGTTTTAGCCATTGCGCGAGGCTGCCCACAGGCGGGCCTTTGAACGGGGGCCCAATCAGCTTACATTACGGCGATGAAGCGACTGATCCTGCTCTACGCCCTCACGGCCATCCTGGCCGTCCCGGCGGCCGCGCAAGCGCCGCCGCCCGGGCATCCGCCGATCAAGCCCGATCGGCAGGACGCCGACACGGCCAACACGCCGCTCGACAAGCTGTTCGAGCGCCTTGCCGTTGCCGGCGACGCGGACGAGGCCAAGGGCATCGCGCGCCTCATCGAGCGGCGCTGGCTGCGGTCCGGCAGCGACACGGCCGATCTGCTCATGTCGCGCGTGGTGGTCGCCATGACGGCGCAGGACCAGCCGCTCGCCATCGAGCTGCTCGACCGCATCATTGCGCTGAACCCGAATTGGGCCGAAGCCTGGAACAAGCGCGCCACGGTCTTCTACTTGATGGGCGACCACCAGCGCTCGGTCGCCGATATCCGCCAGACGCTCGTGCTCGAGCCGCGCCATTTCGGCGCCTGGGCGGGGCTGGGCATGATCTTTTACCAGGCGGACAATCACAAGGCGGCGCTCGAGGCCTTCCGCAAGGCCCTCGCCATCCACCCCTTCGTGGGCGACGTGAAGCAAATGATCGAACGCCTGTCGCCCGATGTCGACGGACGCGACCTCTGAAACCGGTTTGCGATGGGCTGCGTAGCTTGATCGCAACCGGACCCGTGAGCCGATGAAGGTGCTTGCGCTCGTCGGCCTCATCATCGTCGCGCTCGGCGCGTTCGCGGCCGTCTTCACCGCCATCATGACCTGGCGCCTAGAGGCGCGGCATCCCCCCGTCGGGCGGTTCGTCGCCGTGAGCGGCGGGCGGCTGCACCTCGTCGACCGCCGCCCGCAGGGACGCGAGCCCGACGGCACCGTCGTGCTTCTGCACGGCGCCTCAGGCGCCCAGGGCGACATGATGGTGACGCTGGGCGTGCGGCTCCTCGATCGCTATCGCGTCATCGCCATCGACCGGCCGGGGCATGGCTGGAGCGACCGCCCGGGCGGGCGGGCCGACGCGGCGCCGGCGCGACAGGCGGCCCTGATCCATGAAGCGCTCAAAGCCATCGGCGTCGAGCACGCGGTGGTGGTGGGGCATTCGCTCGCCGGCTCGGTGGCGACGCGGCTCGCGCTCGACCATCCGCAAATGGTCTCGGGCCTGATGCTGTTGGCGCCCGCGACGCATCCATGGCCCGGCGGTGTGGCATGGTACTACACGCCCGCCACGGCGCCGGTGCTCGGCACCGTCTTCAGCCATACGCTGGCCATGCCGCTCGGCCTTGCCGTGTTCGACAAGGCAATCGAGGCCGTGTTCAGGCCGCAGACGCCGCCGGACGCCTATGCCGAGGCCGCCGGCGCCAGGCTCGTGTTGAGGCCGCGCGAATTCAAGGCCAATGCCGAGGACGTCAAGGACCTCGCCGGCTACGTGCGCGAGCAGGCGAGCCGCTACGGCGCCATCAAGGCGCCGACGGTGATCATCACCGGCGACGCCGACAAGATCGTGTCGCCGCAAATCCACTCGGCCGCCCTGGCGCGGGAAATCCCCGGCGCCAGGCTGATCGTGCTGCCCGGCGTCGGCCACGTGCCGCAATGGGCGGCGCCGAACGTCGTGGCGGGCGAGATCGACTGGCTGGCGCGGCGCGTCGAGGCCACCGCGCCTTAAACATGCGCCGGCTAGAGCAGTTGATTTTTGTGCATGATCCTCTCCGAGAACCGCGCACGCTTTTCGGGATCATGCGCTAGTGTGGCGATTCCGAAATTCGCTGTATGTCGATGGAGGGCCAGATAGTAATGGAGACTTGGCGAATTTCGGAATCGTAGCCACACTAGAAAAAGATTGATTCTAGTGTGCTTTTTGAATTTGAAGTTCGCTCGGTTCGTGATCCAAGCAATGTAGCGAACTTCAAATTCAGCACACTAGCCGGTGCCGCCGGCCGGCGTGACGAAGGCCATGCGGATCATGTTGGTGGCGCCCGGCGTGCCGAACGGAACACCGGCCACGATGATGACGCGCTGACCGGGCTCGGCGAAGCCCTCGGCATGGGCGATGCGGCAGGCGCGCTCGGCCATGTCGTCGACATTGGCGGCGTCCTTGGTGACGAGGGCGTGCACGCCCCAGGCAAGCGCCAGCCGTCGCGCCGTCGACTTGCGCGGCGTCAGCGCCATGACCGGGGTCTGCGGCCGCTCGCGGGCGATGCGCAAGCCAGTCGCGCCCGACGCCGTCCAGGCGATGATGGCCTTCAGATCGACGGTCTCGGCGACGATGCGGGTCGCGGCCGCGATGGCATCGGCGCCGGTTGCCTCCGGCTCAGGCCGCTGCGAGTTGATGATAGCCCGGAAGTTGACGTCGCCTTCGACTTCCTCGGCGATGCGATTCATCGTGGCGACCGCCTCGACCGGATATTGTCCGGCGGCGCTCTCGGCCGACAGCATGATTGCGTCGGCGCCCTCGAACACGGCTGTCGCCACGTCGGAGACCTCGGCGCGCGTTGGCACCGGCGACGAGATCATCGATTCCAGCATCTGGGTGGCAATGACCACCGGCTTGCCGAGGCGGCGGGCGGCGCGGGTGATCTGCTTCTGGATGCCGGGCACCTTCTCGACCGGCATCTCGACGCCGAGATCGCCGCGCGCCACCATCAGGCCGTCCGACGCCTCGAGAATCTCCATGAGGCGTAACACCGCCTGCGGCTTCTCGATCTTGGCCATCACCGAGGCGCGGCCGCGCGCCACCTTGCGCACTTCCGCCACGTCTTCGGGACGCTGCACGAAGGACAGCGCAATCCAGTCGGCCCCGACATCGATGGCCGCTTCGAGATCGGAGCGGTCCTTCTCGGTGAGCGCCGAGACGGGAATGGTGGTGTCCGGAAAGCTCACGCCCTTGCGGTTCGACACCGTGCCTCCAACGACCACGCGCGTCACCGCCTTGCCGTTGCCGATGCTCTCGACCCTCAGGCGGATCTTGCCATCATCGATGAGGACGGCGTCGCCTTCGGCGAGCGCGCCGAGAATCTCCGGATGCGGCAGGCCGACGCGGTCGGCCGTGCCGGGGGCGCTGTCGCTGTCGAGCACGAAGGTCCCGTCCGGCAACAGCTCCGCCTTGTCGCCGCCGAAGGTGCCGATGCGCAGCTTCGGGCCCTGCAGGTCGGCAAGGATGCCGATGGGGCGGCCGAATCGCTTCTCGACGGCGCGGATGCCGGCAACGCGCTCGCGCAGCGCCTCGCGGCTCGTGTGGCTCATGTTGATGCGGAAGAGATCGGCCCCGGCCTCGAACAGCCGCGCCACGGTATCGGGGCTCTCCGATGCCGGACCCAGCGTCGCGACGATCTTGACCCGTCTCAGGCGCCTCATCGCAGCTGTTCGGCCGGTCGGTTGGTTTCGGTGAGTTGCACGGTCCAGCTCTTCTGCTCGCCGGTGTCGACCTCGAAGAAGCCATTGCGGTCGAAACCCCTGGCCAGGCAATTGTCCAGGCCGCGGATGGAGAACTCCTTGTCCTTGGTGCACATGAAGGCCTTCCCGGACCATTCGCCGCCGCGGTCGTAGTCGGTGGCAAAGACGTAGTAGAAACGCGCCGCCAAAGGCCCCTTCAGCAAGGTTTCACAGGCGCGGGCCCCCAAATTCCACCATCCCTCGGTTATCCAACCTTGGCTGTCGCGGTAACCCAATGCAACGCCGACGCGGTTTCCGGTCATGTTGCACAAACGCATGTCGGCGGCAGCCGGGCCCATGCCTGCCAACAAGGCAAGCCCCGCCAGGGCTGCGCCGAAGCGCGGCCCCAACCTCCCTACAACCCCGGCTTGGGTCGTTCGTTTCATCGCCTCTCGTACGGCCCCCAAGGGCCCGAATCGCCCCCGTCGGGGCAGCAAATCACTCGCAGCAACGAAAGCCCTGACTTTGCGCCTTTTACAAGAGAGAGATGTCTCGGCGAGGGGACGGGCCGTGGCCGTCTGCCCGCCCCCTGGCAAGCGTCGGCCGGCGTCACTACCATGAAGGCCACAGAACCGATCGGAACAATCAGATGTCAAATCCCGACGACGAGAAATGGACCGAGCTGGAGGCCGCCGCCTTCCGCCGGCTCGTGTCACATCTGCGCGAGCGCGCCGATGTGCAGAATATCGACCTCATGAATCTCGCCGGCTTCTGCCGCAATTGCCTGTCGAATTGGCTCAAGGACGCGGCCGACGAGCGCGGCGTTGCGCTGAGCAAGGACGACAGCCGCGTGCACGTTTACGGCATGCCGTACGAGGCGTGGAAGGAACGCCATCAGGGCGCGGCGAGCGAGGCGCAACGCACCGCGTTCGAAGGTGGAAAACTCCATCGCTGAGGCCGCGCGCCGTTGACGCGGGGGCGCCCATCGGCGAGCCATAGGCCTCCGATGGAGATGCCCCATGGATGCGCCAACACCGAAGAAATCCGTCGCCGGGGCTCAGCTGCGGTCCTTCGTCGAGCGCGTCGAGCGCCTCGAGGAAGAGAAGGCGGCGCTCGCCGGCGATATCCGCGATGTCTATTCCGAAGCCAAGGGCAACGGCTTCGACACGAAGATCATGCGCCGCGTCGTGGCGCTGCGGAAGAAGGATTTCGCCGAACGGGAGGAGGAGGAGGCGGTGCTCGATCTCTACATGCAGGCGCTCGGCATGAAGCACGCATGAAGGCGGGCGAAATGGCTTGGAGCACGAATCCGTTCCTTCGAGACGGATGCGCGCTCCAGGCGCTTGATTTTGCGCAGGATATTGTCCGAAAACCGCTCACGCTTCTCGGGATCATGCGCCAGCCTCGCGGCCCGGCCACGAGAAGTTGAATCCACAGCGGCGAATTGTTACGCCTGCGACGGGCCGGAGGCGGTATTGTCGCGCCTCACGTCACGCGAACAAGCCATGCGAGGTGATGTCCATGCTCGACCGGCGTTCCCTGCTTTCCGCGGCGCTTCTCTGGGCGGTTGCCGCAACGCCCGCCGCGGCCTTCGAAAAGAAGCCCTTCAGCGCGGAGGCTTTCGAGGCCGCCAAGGCGGCGCGGAAATCGATCCTGGTCGACATAACGGCGCCCTGGTGAGGCACCTGTAGGACGCAGCAGTCCATCCTGGCAGGTCTTGCCGGCAAACCGAAATACAACAGCTTCGTCGTGCTCGAAGTCGCCTACGATACGCAGAAGGACGCGATGCGGGCGCTCAACGCGCCAAATCGCAGCACGCTCATCGTCTTCAAGGGCGGCAAGGAGATCGATCGCTCCACGGCCGACACCGACGCCACGTCCATCGAGGCGCTTCTCGACAAGGGCATCTGAGCAGGTATGGGCGCGGCGTTCATCGCATTCCTGGCAGGGGTGCTGTCGACGCTGTCGCCCTGCGTGCTGCCGCTCATTCCCATCGTGCTGGCGGCAGCGGTCAGCGAGCACCGCTTCGCACCGGCCGCACTCAGCCTGGGCTTGGCGCTGTCGTTCGTCGCGGTCGGCATGTTCGTCGCCACGATTGGCTTTTCGGTCGGCCTCGACGCCGACGTCTTCCGAAAGGCGGGCGCCCTCCTGCTGATGGCCATGGGTGCCATCCTGGCCGTGCCGCTTCTCCAATCGCGATTTGCGCTCGCAGCGGGTCCGGTCGGCAACTGGGCGGAGGCGCGGCTCAGCGGCTTTTCGACGGCAGGCCTCGGCGGCCAATTCTTGCTCGGGCTCTTCTTGGGGATCGTTTGGAGCCCCTGCGTCGGCCCGACGCTGGGCGCGGCCTCGGTGCTGGCGGCGCGCGGCGAGAATCTCGGGCAGGTCGCCGTCACCATGCTGGCGTTCGGCGTCGGTGCCGCGCTGCCGCTCATTCTCATCGGCGTCCTGTCGCGGGAGGCGCTGGCGCGTTGGCGAAGTCGGCTCCTGGCCACCGGCCGGACGGCGCGCCTCGTCATGGGTGCCGCGCTCGTGGCGACAGGGCTGTTGATCCTGACGGGCTACGACAAGGTCGCCGAGACGGCGCTGGTCGACGCCTCGCCGACGTGGCTCACCGAGCTCACCACCCGCTTCTGAGGCGCGAAGCGGGCGCTAAAGCGCGAACTCATTTTGAACGGATGCGCGCTCTTCCGAAAACCGCACACACTTTCGGGATCGTGCGCTGCGATCAGCGAAAGCCGAGGCTGCTCGACGGCGCCCTGGCGGCCACGCCGCCGAAACGGCTCTCGTCCTTGGCGGCCACTTGCGGAAGCTTCCCGGCGATGCTCGGGGCGTCCTCTCCGGACCGCACGACGCCAGCCGACACTTGATTGCGCGGCAGCGCGCCGGTGGCGGCGGCATAGTGGATCGACAGCTTGTTGGCGCTCGCATAGGTGGGATTGGCGCCGTGGACCGCATCGATGCGCGACAAGATCGCCGCCGGGTTCGCTGCCGCAATCGTCTTCACCTTGTCACGCGACCCCGATGGTCGCTGCGGCGGCAGCGGGTGCTCGGGCCCCGCCGCCACAACGCCGGCGTCGACGCCGCGCGCCGCCTCGCCTGCAAGCGAGCCCCTGCCGATCTGCTGCAGCAACGCAACCATCGCGGTGCGATCCGCCGGCAGCGGCGCTTCGTCCACGGCGAGCGCAAGGGCTTCTCCCGGCCGGCGCGGCGGCAGCGGCCCGAGAGCAATGGCCTTGTCTTCGGCGCCGGGACGACGCATCGGCAGCGGCACGTCCGGGGCCGGCTGCGGCTCGGGCTCGGATGACGTGAGGCGCCGCAGCCAAGTCGGCTGGCCGCTTCCATCCGACGATCCGGCGGCGGCCGCCAGGACTGGCTTGGCCGGGCGCTGATTGGCGGCGGTCGTGACGATCTCGCGATCCTCGGCCTCGTCGGCGCCGCCAAAAAGCTTGGCGAAGAAGCTCTTCAGCGGATCACCGCCATCATCGGCCTGCGCGTAGGTGATGCCGGCAACGGCGCCGCCGCGGGCGAGAATCTCCGCCTTCGCTTCCTCGTAGCGGGCAAGCGGCGTGCCTTCCTTGGGAAGGTGCACGGTCTTGCCGTCCGGGAACAACCGCGCCAGCTGGTCCTGGCTCATGCGTGGCCAGGCGCGCACGCTGCCCACGTCGAGATGCACGAAGGGATTGTACGACGAGGGATAGTAGCCGACGCCGCCGCCCTGCAGCCGCATGCCAATCTCGCGCACCTTCGCGGTCGGCACGTCGGGGAGATGGAAGTCCATGGCCTTGCCAAGCATGTGCTGGCTCTGCTCGGCAACGGCACGCGAGCGGCGGCGCAGCATGGCGTTGGTGGCCGGGGCGCGATAGGCGGAGACGATGTGGATCGGCTCCTTGGAGCCGGACTCGCGATAGACCGCCCACACGACGTCGAACAGATGCGGATCCATGCTGGTCTTTGCGTCGGTGCGCCAATCGCGAAGAATGTGATTGAGCTGATCGAGGCCGGCGCGGTCGTAGCGACCGTCGCGCTTGAAGGTGATGCTGGCGGTTTCCTTGCTGTGCGTATGGTAGATCGACAGCGTGCGCGTCTCGCCATTGGCGGCGGCGTTTTGCGTCTCACCGGTGCCGGCGAGAAGGCCGCCGCACGCGAGCCCCGCGCCAAGGCTCACGCGTAAACGGCGTCCCCCGATCAAGGACGCCCATTTCGGGCGCGACCAATGCAAACCGAGTGTCCCTCGCCGAACCGGTACCCAGATGGGCCCGGATGCCCCAACGCGTGACTACTTATCCATAAGTCTTAACGCGACGTTAGCCTAGGCGCGCGCCGCGTGCCAAGACCCCGTCGAGGGCAGTTAGGGGCCAACAATGGCAAAATCGTGCCCCAATCAGCCCGAATAGCCCAGCGCAGCGCGAATACGCCTGTTGTACCCATAAATATCGTCGCGGGAGACCAGTCGGCCGGTCTCGTCCACGTAACTCGTAAAATAGGTGAGGTGGATGGGAATCGACCTCTTCAAGCGGATGGTGCGCTCGCCGCGGCCGATCATCGCGCGCAGCTTTTGCTCCGTCCAGCCTTCGTCCGCATCGCGGTTGAGGATGATCTCGGCGAAGCGGAACGGCTGATCGAGCCGCACGCAGCCGTGGCTGAAGGTGCGCCGCTCGGCCGCGAACAGATTGCGCTGCGGCGTGTCGTGCAGATAGACGGCGTGCTGGTTGGGGAACATGAACTTGATGTGGCCAAGCGCGTTGCGCTCGCCGGGCGGCTGGCGGATCGAGATGGAATCGCCGCGCTGCACGACCTCATAGCCGAGGCGAGCCGCGTAGAACGGATCCTGCGCCATGCGCGGCAGGAACTCGTTGCGCAAGATCGAAGGCGGTACGAACCACGACGGGTTGACGATGAGATGCTCCATCTCGTCGGAAAAGATCGGCGTCGGCGTCTCCGACTTGCCGGTGATGACGCGAGCCTTGTGGACGAGCCCGCCGCCGCGCACATAGCGCAAGGTGAATTCGGGCACGTTGACCACGATGTATTCGGAGCCAAGCGCGGCCGGCAGCCAGCGCCAGCGCTCCATGTTGGCGACGATGTCGCCCTCGTTTGCGGCCGAGCCGGAACTGCCGAGCGCCGCAACGGTGCGCGGGTTGAGCAGGCCGTTGACCGGCAGGCCGTTCTCCTTCTGGAAGTCCGAGACGGCGGCCGCCACCGTCTCGTCGTAGGTCTCGTCGCTGTCCGGACCGAGGCCGAAACGGGCGCGCACCAGCGGCACGCGCGGGTCGCGCATGCCGACCTTGAGCGTCTTGCCGCCCGGCACCTTCACCTGCGGCACGATCGGCCGGGAGGTGCGCAACTCGGCGAGTTTTGCCTTCAAGGCGAGATAGCCGGAATGGCGCGGGTTATAGGCGGCCAGAGCCGCGCCGGCATCGGCCGCCGCCGTTACGGCTTCGAGCACGTCGAGGGGCTGCGGCAGGTCGAGGTTCGGCGTCACGTATTTGCCGAGCTTGCTCGGATCGATGCGAGCGCCGCGGGCATCGCGGGCATAGTTCACTGCCGTCACCGAGAAACGGATGTCGGCGTCCGCCAGCCCCTCGTCGCGCGCGTCCTTGGGCAGCACATTGATGTCGGGGATGCGATAGTCGCTCGGGTCAAGACCCTCTTCGGCCGCCTTTTCGAGAGTGGCCGCGATGCCCTTGGCGGCCGCCGTCCAGGCGCCGTTGTCGAGCCAGACCATCTTGTTGGACTTGGCGGCGTAGAAGGCGACGATGGATTCGCGGTCCTTGCGGGTCAGCCGCGGATTGACCAGCGCCGACCCCTTGGCGAGCCGCCGCGCGACCATCGTCGACGCGTCGAGGAAGCTCGAGGCATCGACGGCGACCGGCGGCAGGTCGGGCGGCGCGAAGTCGACTGCAACGTCCTTGGCGGTGGCTTGCTTGACGGGAAGGCTCTCGGCGGATCGCTTCTCGGAAAAATCAGCGATCACTTCGGGCAGCTGCGGCTGTCCGAGATCGATGGCGGCCATTTCGGCTGGGATCGCGGAGCCCTTGCCGCTTTCTTCGGCGCCCGCCACGTGCGCAACGGCGACGCCGACGATGGCGCCAATGGCAGCAACGAGCCAGGCTGCGGAGGTACGCGAACGCATCACCATCTCCAGAGCGACCCCGTCCGGCCGCATTTCACTCTTCGTATCTACCCGGAGAACGGCCCGGCGCAAGCTCGCGAGAGGTTACGGTATGCCGCGCCATGTGGGTTTCGGCATCGCCGTGGTGAGGAAGACACATGGGACAGATAGGGCGCGATCCGACGACAGATAAGCCGATGCGCACCCTGTCTTTTTCGTTTTTTCGCATGATCTGATCCGAAAACCGCTCATACTTTCGGGATCATGCGCTAGGCGGCGGCTTCGGGGCTGTCGCTCTCGCCGTCATCGAGGCCGAGGTCCTTGAGCTTGCGGTAAAGCGTCGAGCGGCCGATGCCGAGCCGGCGCGACACTTCCGACATGTGGCCGCGATAGTGCTGGAGCGCGAAGCGGATGATTTCGGCCTCGATGTCCTCGAGCCGCCGCATGTCGCCGTCCGGATCGACGAGATTGATGGCATTGGGATCGCGCACCTCGACGCGCACGATCTCGCGCTGCGGCTGCGGCGCGGGCAGCATCGGGGCGGGCTGGGGTACGGGCGGGATGCGCACGTCGAAGCCGTCCACCTGCGAGGCGATCTGCGGGAACTCGGCGACGGTCAATTCGTCGCCGTCGGACAGCACCACGGCCCGGAACACGGCGTTCTCGAGCTGGCGCACGTTGCCTGGCCAGTCATAGCGGGTAATCAGCGCCAGGGCCTCGGCCGACAGGCCCCTGATGCGCTTGCCCTCCTCGGCCGAGAAGCGCGCCAGGAAGGCACGCGCCAGTTCGGGGATGTCGTCGCGCCGCGCCCTGAGCGCCGGCACGGTCATCGGAAAGACGTTGAGGCGGTAGAAGAGGTCCTCGCGGAAACGGCCTTCCTTGACCAGGTCGAGCAGGCTGCGGTTGGTGGCCGAGATCAGGCGGATGTCGACGCGCACCGATTTCTTGGCGCCGACCGGGTCGACCTCACCCTCCTGGATGGCGCGCAGCAGCTTCACCTGGGCGTCAAGCGGCAGTTCGCCGATCTCGTCCAGGAACAAGGTGCCGCCCGACGCTTCGACGAACTTGCCGACGTGCTTGTCGGTGGCGCCGGTGAACGAGCCCTTCTCGTGGCCGAACAACGTCGATTCGACGAGATTCTCGGGGATGGCACCGCAATTCACGGTGACGAAGGGTTTGCCCCTGCGGTCGCCCGAACCCTGGATGGCGCGGGCCAGGACTTCCTTGCCGACGCCCGATTTGCCCTCGATGATGATCGGGATGTTGGAGCGGGCGGCGCGCTCGGCGAGCCGCAGCACGCGGCCCATGTCAGGGCTGCGCGAGGCCAGATCCTTGAGCCCCAGGGTGCCGTCGGAGCGGCGCTTCATGCGCCGGATCTCGCCTTCCAGCGCGCCGACGCGCAGCGCGTTCTTGATCGACACCTGCAGGCGCTCGGCGCCGACCGGCTTGACGACGAAATCGGCCGCACCAGCCCGCATGGCCGAGACAACCGTCTCGATCGACCCATGCGCCGTTTGAACAATGACCGGCAAGGCGATGTCGCGCTCGCGCATGGCGGCGAGCATGCCCATGCCGTCGAGGTCGGGCATGACCAGGTCGAGGATGACGAGCGCGATCGTGGCGCCCTCGGGGGCCGCCAATATGGCGAGCGCCGCGTCGCCGCTTTCCGCCAGACGCGGCTCATATCCGAAACGGCGGATCATGGCCTCGAGAAGCCGACGCTGAACGGGATCGTCGTCGACGATCAGAACGGGATGCGACATGCGGGGGATGCAGCTCTTGAGCAGTTGTGCCGTTTCGACGCGATGCTGCTCGACAAGTGTAAAGCTCCTCTTAACGAAACCGCCGCCTGCGGATGCTTCGACAGCGTGAGAGGCATGCGTCTTGCCGCATTGAAATCATGGTTAAGGCGGACAATATCGTCAGAACGCCGTCGTCCCCGCTCTCCCCGCACGCTCGCCGAGGCAATTCGATGACCCGTCCCGCATCCGCGCGCTCGAAGACCGGGCGCGCAAAGCCCACCAAGGGCACCAAAGCCGCGGCGTTGGGAATGCTGCCGGAATGGGACCTCTCGGCGCTCTATGCGGCCATGGACGCGGCCGAGTTCGCGGCCGATCTCGCCCGCGCCGAGGCGGCCTGCAAGGAGTTCGCCGAGACGTATCGCGGCAAGCTCGAGGACATGATCCGCGGCCCCGAACCGAGCGGCGCGGTCGCGGCGGCGGTGAAGCGCTACGAGGAGATCGAGGATCTGCTTGGCCGGGTCATGTCCTATGCCAGCCTCGTCTATACGGGCGACACCACCGATCCCAAGCGCGCCAAGTTCTACGGCGACACGCAGGAGCGGCTGACCGCGGCAAGCTCGGAACTCCTGTTCTTCGCCCTCGAGCTCAATCGCCTCGACGACAAGCTGATCGACGCGGCGGCGGCGCAGGCGCCGCTCAGCCATTGGCGGCCGTGGCTCGAGGACATCCGCAAAGACAAACCGTTCCAGCTCGATGACAAACTCGAGCAGCTCTTCCACGAGAAGTCGGTGACCGGACGCAGCGCCTGGAACCGGCTCTTCGACGAGACGATGGCCAGCCTGCGCTTTCCGGTCGACGGCGAAGAGCTGAGCCTCGAACCGACGCTGAACAAGTTCCAGGATGTCGACGAGGGCGTGCGCCGGCGCGCCTCGGACGCGTTGGCAAAGGTGTTCCGCGCCAATCTGCGCGTCTTCACCCTGATCACCAACACGCTCGCCAAGGACAAGGAGATTGCCGATCGCTGGCGCGGCTTTCAGGACGTGGCGGATTCCCGCCACCTCTCCAACCGTGTCGAGCGCGAGGTGGTCGACGCCCTTGTCGAGGCGGTGCGCGCCGCCTATCCGCGCCTGTCGCATCGCTACTATGCCTTGAAGGCCAAGTGGTTCGGCAAGAAGAGGCTCGAGCACTGGGACCGCAACGCGCCGCTGCCCAAGGTCGAGCAGCGCGCCATCGGCTGGGAGGAAGCGCGCGACACGGTGCTGTCGGCCTACGGCGACTTTGCGCCCAAAATGGCGGCCATCGCGCAGCGCTTCTTCGACGAGCGCTGGATCGACGCGCCGGTGAGGCCCGGCAAGGCGCCAGGCGCCTTCGCGCATCCGACGGTGCCCTCGGCGCATCCCTTCGTGCTGCTCAACTACCAGGGCAAGCCGCGCGACGTGATGACGCTCGCGCACGAGCTCGGCCACGGCGTTCATCAGGTGCTGGCGGCGCCCAACGGCGCGCTGATGGCGCCGACGCCGCTGACGCTTGCCGAGACGGCCTCAGTGTTCGGCGAGATGCTGACCTTCCGCCGCCTTCTCGCCGGGACGCGCGATGCGCGCCAGCGCAAGGCCATGCTGGCCGCCAAGGTGGAGGACATGATCAACACCGTGGTGCGGCAGATCGCCTTCTACACCTTCGAGCGCAAGCTCCACACCGAGCGCCAGAAGGGCGAGCTGACGAGCGACCGGCTCAACGAGATCTGGCTCGAAGTGCAAGGCGAGAGTCTCGGCCCCGCCATCCGGCTCGGCGACGGCTACGAGGTGTTCTGGAGCTACATTCCACACTTCATCCACTCGCCGTTCTACGTCTACGCCTACGCGTTCGGCGATTGCCTGGTGAACTCGCTCTATGGCGTCTACGAGAAAGCGCAGGACGGTTTCGTCGAGCGCTACTTCGCCATGCTGTCGGCAGGCGGCACCAAGCACCATTCGGAATTGTTGAAGCCGTTCGGGCTCAATGCCGCCGATCCGGCCTTCTGGCAGATCGGCCTCAACATGATCGAGGGACTGATCGGCGAGCTCGAGGCGATGGAAGCCGGCGAAAGCTAGAGCACGATCCGTTTCACTCGAAACGGATCGTGCTCAGCCGATTTTGGGCATTTCCGAAAACCGCTCACACTTTTCGGGATCATGCCAGCCGGCGTTCGAACCCGCGCTCGATGCTGTCGAGAATCAGCAGCGCGACCGCCGTCGGCAGTGCGATGGCGACGAAGGTAGCCAGCAGGCGGGGCACGTCGAATTGCGCCGTCGTGCTGATGAGGAAAGTGCCGAGGCCCGAGGTCGAGGCGACAAACTCGATCGTCACGAGGGTGGCGACGGCAACCGCCAGGCCCTGGCGCAAGCCGCCGACGACGGCGCCCAGCGTAAGGGCGATGCGATCACGCTTGGGCTCGGAGCGGGTGACGGGATCCGGCGATGCCGGCGGCGCGAAGGCATGGCGCTCGAACCACACCATCATGGCGCGCGCGATGGGGAAGGCGGCGGCGAGCGCCACCGCATAGACCTTGGCGGTCTCGTTCAATCCGTACCAGATGGTCAGCAGTGGCGCGGCCGCGACGAACGGGATGGCGGCCAGGAACGAAACGATCGGCAGCGTGACGGCCCGCAGGGGCTGCTGCGCAAGGGCGAAACCGAACAGAACCCCGGCCACCGCGGCCGTGACGTAACCGCGCAGCAGGGCCATTAGGCTGGCGCGGGCGTGGGCATGGAACTCGGAGCTGCCGTAGAGAACACGCGCCTTCCCGGCGATCACATCGAGGCGCGGCATCATCAAAGGGTCGTTGTAGACGCGTGCCGCGAGCTCCCAGGCGGCCGCGACGATCACAACGCCGACGATGCCGCCGATCCCAATGGCGACGAGGGCCGAATGCTGTCGCATGAATCCTCCCGCTGGTATAAGACGCGCGCCCGCCCATCTGGGCGACGCCTGCGCCAACGCAACATTGCATGACCGACCGAGAAGCCAATCGTTTTCCTGCCCGTGCCGCGCGCTACGCGCGCGTCGGCGCGCAAGTCGGCGGCGTCGCGGCGCGGCTCGTCGGCGCCCGCGCGCTCGGCTCGAGCGATCCCTTGGCCGAGGCGCTGATGATGGCGCGGGCGCTGGGCGGGCTCGAAGGTCCGATCATGAAGGTCGCCCAGATGATGGCGACCATTCCGGACCTGTTGCCGCCCGCCTATGCGGCGGAGCTGCAAAAGCTGCAGTCGCAGGCTCCACCCATGGGCGCCGCCTTCGTCAAGCGCCGCATGATCGCCGAGCTTGGTGCCGATTGGCGCGACAGGTTCGGCTCCTTCGATCTGCACCCGGCCGCCGCCGCCTCGCTCGGCCAGGTGCATCGCGCCACGGCCAAGGATGGCGCGGCGCTCGCCTGCAAGCTGCAATATCCCGACATGCTGTCGGCCGTGGAAGCTGATCTCAACCAGCTCAGCATGCTGCTGTCGGTGCAGCGGCGTCTCGAGCCAGCCGTCGACACGAGTGAGATCAAGGAGGAGATCGGCGCGCGGCTGCGCGAAGAGCTCGACTATCGCCGCGAGGCGAAGCACGCGCGCCTCTACGGCGCGTTGCTGGCCGGCATTCCGGAAATCCGCGTGCCTGGCGTCCACGACGCGCTGTCGTCGGGGCGGCTCTTGACGCTCGACTGGATGGACGGCCGCAAGCTGCTCGAATTCAAGGGCGCGCCGCTTGCCGTGCGCAACCGCCTGGCGACGGCTTTGTTCAAGGCGTGGTGGCATCCCTTCGCGCGCCACGGCGTCATCCACGGCGACCCGCATCTCGGCAACTACACGGTGTTCGATCGAGCCGGCGAGGCGGGCGGAATCAATCTTCTCGACTATGGCTGCATCCGCATCTTCCCGGCGCGGTTCGTCGGCGGGGTCGTCGATCTCTACACCGGCTTGCGCAACGGCGATCGCGACCGCATCGCCGCCGCCTACACGAGCTGGGGCTTCAAGGGCATCGACGACGAGCTGATCGGCATCCTCAACGTCTGGGCCAAATTCATCTATGGCCCGCTGCTGGACGACCGCGTGCGCACCATCGCCGACGGCGTGGCGCCCGGCGACTATGGGCGGCGCGAGGTCTGGCAGGTCAAGCAGGCGCTGCGACGCAAGGGACCGGTGAGGATTCCCCGCGAATTCGTCTTCATGGACCGTGCCGCCATCGGCCTGGGCGCCGTCTTCCTGCACTTGGCGGCGGAACTCAATTTCCACGCGCTGTTCGAGGCCGAGATCGGAGATTTTTCGCTTGCCGCGCTTGAAGAACGGCAAGGACAAGCCCTGGGGCGCGCCGGCCTCGTGAAGCAGACGGACTCGCGATCTGTCTGATCGAACGTTCTTTTTGCAGGCGCTGCTGCTTTTCGGGCGCCCCGTCGTTGCCAGCCTTGGGGCGTTGCGCTAAAGCCCGCAACAATCAGCCGAGCTATTCGAGGGGGACTTTCATGGCCGATCACGCCGAGGCGACCGCTGCCCATTCCGACAGGGATCTGGCCGAGCACGAGCGCACCTACCGCAACTTTCTCGTTTTCACCAAGTGGTCGGTCATTGTCATCGTGCTCATCCTCATCGGCATGGCGCTGTTCCTGACCTGAACGGCTACAAGGCCTACGCATTCTCCAGGAGTGACCGACGATGCTCATCGCCGTGCCGGCCGAGACCGAAGCCGATGAGGGCCGCGTGGCGGCGACCTCCGAGACGGTGAAGAAGCTCGTGGGCCTCGGCGCTGACGTTGTCGTCGAGAAGGGCGCCGGGCTGAAGTCCGGCATCGCCGACGCCGACTACGAAGCGGCCGGCGCCAAGATCGCGCCTGGCGCCGAGGCGGCGCTGAAGGACGCCGATCTGGTGCTGAAGGTCCGCCGCCCGAGCGAGGTGGAGATCGGCAAGCTGAAGAGCGGCGCCCTCGTCATCGCCATCATGGACCCCTACGGCAACGACGCTGCCCTGCAGGCGATGGCCAAGGCCGGCGTCGCCGCCTTCGCCATGGAGCTCATGCCGCGCATCACCCGCGCGCAGGTCATGGACGTGCTGTCCTCGCAAGCCAACCTCGCCGGCTACCGCGCCGTCGTCGACGCAGCGGCGGAATACGGGCGGGCCTTGCCGATGATGATGACGGCGGCCGGCACCGTGCCGGCGGCGCGTATCTTCGTCATGGGGGCGGGCGTCGCCGGCTTGCAGGCGGTGGCGACGGCGCGACGGCTCGGCGCCATCGTCACGGCCACCGACGTGCGGCCTGCCGCCAAGGAGCAGGTGGCCTCGCTCGGCGCCAAGTTCATCGCGGTGGAGGACGAGGAATTCAAGGCGGCCGAGACGGCGGCCGGCTACGCCAAGGAAATGTCCGATGCCTACAAGGCAAAGCAGGCCGAGCTCGTCGCCTCGCACATCGCCAAGCAGGACATCGTCATCACCACGGCGCTGATCCCCGGCCGGCCAGCGCCTCGCCTCGTGTCGAAGGCGATGGTCGAATCGATGCGGCCTGGCTCGGTCATCATCGACCTCGCGGTGGAGCGGGGCGGCAATGTCGAGCTCGCCAAGCCCGGCGCCATCGTCGCCCACAACGGCGTGAAAATCGTCGGCCATCTCAATGTCGCCGGCAGGCTCGCCGCCACCGCCTCGAGCCTCTACGCAAAAAACCTCTACGCCTTCGCCGAGACGCTCATCGACAAGGGTGCGAAGACGCTCTCGGTGAAATGGGACGATGAGCTCGTCAAGTCGACGCTGCTGACCCGCGACGGCCACGTCGTGCATCCCAACTTCGTGCTCAAAGCCGCCTGAGGAACCACGCCATGGCCAACGAAACCGCCCAGCAGCTTCTGCAGAAGGCGCAAGGGGCGGCCGAGGCCGCCAAGGAGGCGGCACTGGCCTCGCAGGCCTATGCCGACCAGGCGGCCGCCGCGCTTGCGGCGAGCGCGCACGCGGCCACCGGCGTCGATCCCACCGTGTTCCGCCTGGCGATTTTCGCGCTCGCCATTTTCGTCGGCTATTACGTGGTCTGGTCGGTGACGCCGGCCCTGCATACGCCGCTGATGTCGGTCACCAACGCCATCTCGTCGGTCATCGTGGTCGGCGCGCTCCTGGCGGTCGGCGTCTCGGCCGCGCCGGAGTTCGGCGACGGACCGTTGTGGGCGCGCATGCTCGGCTTCTTCGCCCTGATGCTCGCCTCGGTGAACATTTTCGGCGGCTTCCTGGTCACGCATCGCATGCTTTCCATGTACAAGAAGAAGGGCTGAGCGCGATGTCGGAGAATTTCGCCGCGCTGCTCTATCTCGCGTCGGGCGTCCTTTTCATCCTGGCGCTCAGGGGCCTGTCGTCGCCGACCACGTCGCGGCAGGGCAATGCCTTCGGCATGGCCGGCATGGCGATCGCCGTCATCACCACACTGCTGCTCTCGCCACCGGTCGGCTTCGCGGCCTGGCTGCTGCTGATCCTCGGCTTGGCGCTCGGCGGCGGCGCCGGCGCGGTCATCGCGCGGCGGGTGCCGATGACGGCCATGCCGCAGCTCGTCGCCGCCTTCCACTCGCTCGTCGGTCTCGCGGCCGTGCTGGTGGCGGCTGCCGCGCTCTACGCGCCGCGTGCCTTCGGCATCGGCGACGTGGGCCGCATCGCCGGCGCCAGCCTGGTCGAAATGTCGATCGGCGTGGCGATCGGGGCCATCACCTTCTCGGGCTCGGTGATCGCCTTCCTGAAGCTCGACGGGCGCATGTCGGGCAAGCCGATCCTCTTGCCGCAACGCCATTTCATCAACGCAGCGCTCGGCGCGGCGCTGCTGCTTGCCATCGTGCTGTTTGTGGCGACCGAAAGCCGCTTGCTGTTCTGGGTCATCACCATCATCGCGCTGGCGCTCGGCTTCCTGCTGATCATTCCCATCGGTGGCGCCGACATGCCGGTCGTCGTCTCCATGCTGAACTCCTATTCGGGATGGGCCGCCGCCGGCATCGGCTTCACGCTCGGCAATCTGGCGCTGATTATCACCGGCGCGCTAGTCGGCTCCTCGGGCGCCATCCTGTCCTACATCATGTGCAAGGGCATGAACCGCTCCTTCATCGCGGTCATCCTCGGCGGCTTCGGCGGCGAGACCGCGGGGCCCGCCGGAGGCGCCGAGCAACGACCGGTGAAGCAGGGCTCGGCCGAGGACGCCGCCTTCCTGATGAAGAACGCCGGCAAGGTCATCATCGTGCCGGGCTACGGCATGGCGGTCGCCCAGGCGCAGCATGCGCTGCGCGAGATGGCCGACAAGCTGAAGGCGGAAGGCGTCGACGTGAAATACGCCATCCATCCGGTGGCGGGGCGCATGCCGGGCCACATGAACGTGCTCTTGGCGGAAGCCAACGTTCCCTATGACGAGGTGTTCGAGCTCGAGGACATCAACTCGGAGTTCCCGCAATCGGACGTGGCCTTCGTCATCGGCGCCAACGACGTGACCAACCCGGCCGCCAAGACCGATCCGCAATCGCCGATTTTTGGCATGCCGATCCTGGATGTCGAGCGGGCCAAGACGGTGCTGTTCGTCAAGCGCGGCATGGGCTCGGGCTATGCGGGCGTCGAGAACGAGCTGTTCTTCAAGGACAACACGATGATGCTCTTTGCCGACGCCAAGAAGATGGTCGAGGAGATCGTCAAGGCACTGTGAGCACGGGCACCGTCGCATCGCAGCTTTTCGGGATCGCCCGCAAGGCGGTGACCGCTGCCGTGGTCGCCTATGGGGCGGTTGTCGCGTTCCTGTATTTACAGCAACGCAGTCTGCAATATCCGCGCGACGCGACCCGCGTCGATCTGGCAAGGGCGGCGATCCCGCGGGCCGAGGAGGCGACGCTCACCACGTCCGATGGCGAGCGCATCATCGTCTGGATCGTGCCGCCGGAGAGCGGCAAGCCGGTGTTGCTCTTCTTCCACGGCAACGGCGGCACGGTCGCCAACCGTGCACGCCGCTTCCGGGAGCTGGCAGAAGACGGGATCGGTCTCGTGGCGGTGAGCTACCGCGGCTATGGCGGCTCGACGGGATCACCCACCGAGACGGGCCTCAATCGCGACGCGCACGCCGCGTACGACGAAGCGGTGAAGCGCTTCGGGGCCGAGCGCATCGTGCTCTATGGCCAATCACTTGGCACGGGCGTGGTGGTGCGTCTCGCCACCGAGGTCAGGATCAAGGCGCTCGTCCTGGAAGCGCCGTACGTCTCGGCCGCCGATGTGGCCAGACTGCGCTATCCCTTCGTGCCAATCGCCCTACTCATGAAGGACCAGTTCCGCTCCGGCGACCTGATCGGCACGGTGCGCGTGCCGACGCTGATGATGCATGGCGAGAAGGACGGCATCATCCCGATCGGCCAAGGAGTGGCGCTGTTCAACGCCTCGAGCGCCCCGCGCCGCTTCGTGCGTTTTCCCGCCGCCGACCACAACGATCTCTCTCAGCACGGTGCTGATTCGCAGGTGCTGCGGTTCCTGGCCGACGTGGAGGAGGGGCGCGTCGAGGGCGCGCAACTGCGTACCGTCGGCGCCGCCTCGCAGCAGGATTAGAGCGCGATCTGATCCCAGAGCCGCGCACTTTTTGGGAGCATCCGCGGCGGAAGCTTTCATGGCTGCCGATCCCGGCGTGGCGTCAGGCGTCTTCAAGCCGTCGGCCGTCGGCTGGAACGTTATCGCCATGCAGTCCGCGAAGTAATGGCATTGACCTGCCCCGACGGAAGTCTTGGCGCGACCTGCTATCGACGCGTCCACCGGTACAGGAGACGTCCGGGAAGAATGAAGGGGCGGTAGATGTAGCGAAGAAAGCGGCCCGAGACCGTACCGCGCTCCTCGAGCGCAACTCGCGCACGCGGATGATCCATGAACGGAAGCGCGGAGGGCAGATACTTCCTATCCTCTCGCCAGAACTCGACGCGGGTCAGATGCTTGGCGTTCTTGTAGCCGTAGTGCGCCGGCGCCACTAGTCTGAGCGGTGCCCCGTGCTCGATGGTGAGCGGCTTGCCGTCGAGCCTGTCCGCGAGAAGAACGTCGCTGGCCAGGAGATCGTCGAGAGGGAGCCTGGCGCGATAGCCGTCCTGGCAGCGGAAGACGACGAGGCGGGCATCGCGGCGCGGACGCGCACGCGGCGCAACGAGCCGCTCGAAAAATTCCGAGAAGCGGAAGCCGCTCCAGCGGAGCGCAAGGCAGCTCCAGGTCGTCACGCAGTGAAAGTCGGACACCTGCTCGACGCGAGTCAGACCTTCGAGTTCGCGCGAGACCGTTACCTCCTCCTCGACGTTGCCTCCGATGCGGAGCTCGATGGCGCTCGCGTCCTTCGGACAGCGGCTCGCGAACTGCGGCAACCCGAAACGCTCGAATCTCGCGGCCGGCCGCTGCCCTGGCGGAAGGCTCCTTGCAGCGCTCATCGTCCGATCTCGCTCCCCAGGCGACGACCGGCCATTGCCGGCGTCACGCGGCCTGCATCTTGATGCCCGGAGTGCTCGAGGCGTCAACGTCGCCGAAGATCGCACGGGGCGACTGCGACAATCGGTGCGGGTTTCTGGAGGAGGGACGGAGCGCTCGGCTCAGTGAAATACTAGCGGAAGACGCTGCCGCCACGGCGCAGGCGCGACAGGCCCTCGCCCGCCACTTTGTTGGATTGGTCGAGCGAGGTCGCCCGCTCGTAGTTCTCGATCGCCTGCTTGGTGTCGCCGAGCTTCTCGTAGGCGAGGCCGCGGCCGGCCCAGCCGTCGGCCTGGCGGTTGTCGACGTTGAGCGTGGCGTTGAAGTCCTCGATGGCCTTCTGATACTGGCCGGTCGCCACGAAGCTTTGGGCGCGCGCCGCGTAGGGGGCGCCCACGAAGGGATTGCGGTCGATCGCCGCGTCGAAGTCGTTGATGGCCTGGCGATGCTGACCCTCACGCTGATAGGCGAGGCCGCGGGCATGATGGGCCTCGGCGGATTCCGGGTTGAGGCGGATTGCCTGGTTGAGATCGTCAAGGGCCTGGCCGACCTGCCCCTGGGCGCGTAGCAGATTGCCGCGCCCGATATAGGCCGGCGCGTAGCTGGAATTGGCGCCGGTGGCGCGATTGAAGTCCGCCAGCGCCGCATCGTTGCGATTGGTCTGTCGATAGGCCAGCGCGCGGTTGGTGTAGGCGGCTGCGTCATTGGGATCGAGACGAATCGCCTGGGTGAAGTCGGCGACGGCCTCGGTATAGCGGCCGTTGCGCGCATAGGCGGCACCGCGGGTGTTGTAGGCCTGAGCGTCGTTCGGATTGCTGCGGATCGCCTGGGTCAGGGAGGCGATGTTGGCGCCGGTCGTGTTCTCATCTTCCTTGACGACCTCGGCGATCTTTGCGGTGGGGGCCGGGGAGCCGGAGAATTCGCAGGCCGCCAGGGGCAGCGCCATCAGCAGCAAGAAGGGGAGGGCGCCACGCGTCCGATTGCGCTCGCTAGACTGCCGCTGCCGCACGTCGATCCTCCACCGATCGCCCAGTCCCCGCACCCTTAGAATCAACGCATTACCAAAATGCTTCGGCGCCTCCTGTCAGGAAGGCGCCGCTCGGCCAAGCCCTGCCGCTGAATGCCTCGCGAGCCGTGCTATCCGCGCGGCGGGCCGCCCGGCCGGCCACCACCCTGATGCGGGACCGGCTTGGGCTTCGACGGCAACAGACCCTCGCGCTGCATCTTCTTGCGGATGAGCTTGCGGGCCCGGCGCACCGCCTCGGCCTTCTCGCGTGCCCGTCGCTCGGATGGTTTCTCGTAGTGACCGCGAAGCTTCATCTCCCGGAAGATGCCCTCACGCTGCATCTTCTTTTTCAAGGCGCGGAGCGCCTGGTCGACATTGTTGTCACGAACGAGAACCTGCACGCGGCGATCCCACCTTGTCTTGTCATCGGCCCCAATGGCCGCTGACGTTGATTTCACTAACGCTCAATCTGTGATGCAAACATGGCGCTGTGATGCAAACATGGCGCTGTGATGCAAACATGGCGACACGGCGCCAAAAGCGCTCTCGTCACGCGGCGGACGAAATAACAGAAACAGGCAGGCCTGTCCACTGACGGCCCCCTTTTCGGGCGCTGCTTCAGCGGGTTTCCGGGAAGACCCGCGTCACATGCCCCATCTTCCGGCCGGGCCGGGCCTTGCCCTTGCCGTAGAGGTGAAGATGCGCCGCCGGCTCCGCCACGATGGCGCGCCAGCGCCCGGCATCGTCGCCGATCAGGTTGGTCATCTCGATGCGGCCGAGACGGGAGGCGTCGCCCAGGGGCCAGCCGCAGATGGCGCGCACATGCTGCTCGAACTGGGAGGTCACGGCGCCGTCGATGCTCCAATGGCCGGAATTGTGCACCCGCGGGGCGATCTCGTTGACGAGAATGTCCGGCTCACCCTCGGGTCCGACAACGAACATCTCAACGGCGAGGACGCCCACATAGTCGAGCGCGTCGGCGATGCGCCGTGCCGCGTCGAGCGCCTTGGCGGCGCCAATGTCCGAGAGTTTGGCCGGCACCCGCGTCACATCGAGAATGTGGTCGCGATGCGAATTCTCGCATACGTCATAGGCCGCAAAGCCGCCCTCGATGGTGCGTGCGGCCACGACCGACACCTCGCGGCTGAAGGCGACGTAGCCTTCGAGGATCGCCGGGGCGTGGCCGATGGCGGCAAGGGCACCCCGAGGATCGGCGTCAGGCCCGATGATGACCTGGCCCTTGCCGTCATAGCCGAAGCGGCGGGTCTTCAAGACGGCGGGGCGGCCGATCGCCGCGAGCGCTTCCTCGAGGCTTGTTTCGCTGGACACGGCCTGGAACGGCGCCGTGGCGATGCCAAGGCCGGCGACGAAACTCTTCTCGCTCAAGCGATCCTGGGTGATGGTCAGCGCCCGGGCGCCGGGCCGCAGGGGCCGCCGCAGCTCGAGGAAGGCAGCCGTCTCGGCCGGCACGTTCTCGAACTCATAGGTCACCACGTCGACGCCTGCCACGAACCGCGACAGAGCGGCCTGGTCGCCGTAGTGAGCCTGCGTATGGCGCGTCGCCACGTCGAAGGCGGGACTGTCGTCGTCGGGGGCGTAGACATACGTCTTCAGGCCGTAGCGGGCGGCCGCAAGGGCGATC
Organism: uncultured Alphaproteobacteria bacterium; assembly: GCA_963812775.1. GTDB lineage: Bacteria > Pseudomonadota > Alphaproteobacteria > Rhizobiales > Beijerinckiaceae > CAWEWH01. The sequence goes on along the minus strand of CAWEWH010000003.1, from coordinate 24,814 downwards.
ATGCGGCCGAGCTGCCCGCCGCCGAGAATGCCGATGGTTGCTCCCGGCTGAAGCATCGTCAGCGATCGGAGGGCTTCTCGGCGACCGCCTTGGTCTGCTTTTGACGCCATTGCTCCAGTCTGTCCGCCAGCGAGGGATCGCCGAGGGCCAGGACCGCGGCAGCCAGGAGTGCTGCGTTGATGGCGCCAGAATCACCGATGGCGAGGGTGCCGACCGGTATGCCGGCCGGCATCTGCACGATGGACAGCAGGCTGTCCCTGCCCGCAAGCGCCTTCGATTCGATGGGAACGCCGAGCACCGGCAGGCTGGTGAGCGATGCCGTCATGCCGGGCAGGTGGGCAGCGCCACCCGCTCCCGCGACGATGACCTTGAAGCCGGCCGCCTTCGCCCCCTTGGCGAAGGCGTACAGGCGCTCCGGCGTGCGATGCGCCGAGATGATCCTGGCCTCATACGAGACGGCAAGTGCGTCGAGGGTCTCGGCGGCGTGCCGCATCGTCGCCCAGTCGGATTGGCTGCCCATGATGATGGCAACGGACGCGGTGGCGGCCATTCCTGCCCCCAATGAGGAAAGGCGAGGCTCCTACAGGCCGCGAGAGCGCGGCGCAAGCCCGCCAAGGGCGCAGGGCGGCGCCGTGAGGCCCTGTGAATTCAGGGGACGGCCACCGGTGAATTCCGGGGATAACCTCCGCCCGGCGGGCGGCAGTCTCAGGCGATGATGTCGGGGGTCAGCCGGTCCTCGATATCGATGATCCGGTCCTTGAGGGCGAGCTTGCGCTTCTTCAGCCGCTGCAGCTGCAATTGGTCGCCCGTGCCCATTTCCTCGAGGGCCGAAATGGCGGCGTCGAGGTCACGGTGCTCCTGCCGGAGGCGGTTAAGCTCTGCCGTCAGCGCCGCCAGCTCGTCGCCGCTGATCTCTGCAGCCATCATCGCTCCGCGAACCCGCCGTAACCCGCGAAAACGAGCCGGAGTATGGGGCGGCCGGCCTCACCGAGCAAGCCGCGTAGCAGAACTCAAAACCACAATGGTGCAGTGCACAATAACATCTAGGCCTTCGCTTCAAGCACCAATTGTGGCACAATCGGCGGGTCACGAGCCTGGCGAAAGGAGGCACCGCATGAACGTGCAGGCCCATCTCTCGGAACTCGAGAAACGGCATCAGGCCATCGAACGTGAACTGGACGATGCAAAACTGCACCCATCGATCGATGATTTGAGACTCACGGAACTCAAGCGGAAAAAGTTGCAATTGAAGGACGAGATCGAGCGCCTGCGTCACGTGTCAGAGTCAGAGGCCGTGCACTAGCGTCACCGCTTCGGCGTCATTCATTTTCTACCGAGCAATGCGAGCCGCCGCTGCCCTTGGCGCGGCGGCTCTTGCTTGCAGCATCCGTCACGCAGCATCCATCACGCGCCGGCCCTGACGGCCGTATGACACCAGCCCTCACGGCGTCCTACCCATCCCCTTGGTCATCTCCTTGGCCATCCCCTTGGCCATGTCGCGCAACCTGAATTTCTGGATCTTGCCGGTCGACGTCTTCGGGAATCTCTGCGAAGACGACGTGGCGTGGACATTTGTAGCGGGCGAGGTTGTCGCGGCACCAGGCCAGGATGTCGTCGGCAGTTGCCTGGTGGCCGGGCTTCAATTCGATGAAGGCGCAGGGAGTCTCGCCCCACTTGTCGTCGGGCTTGGCGACGACGGCGGCGGCCGCGACGGCGGGATGCTTGTAGAGCACGTCCTCCACCTCGATGGACGAAATGTTCTCGCCGCCCGAGATGATGATGTCCTTGGAGCGATCCTTGAGCTGGACGTAGCCGTCGGGATATTTGACTCCGAGATCGCCTGAATGGAACCAGCCGCCGGCGAACGCCTTTTCGGTGGCGGTGGGATTCTTCAGATAGCCCTTCATCACCACGTTGCCGCGGAACATGACCTCACCCATGCTCTCGCCGTCGGCCGGCACCGGCTGCAACGTGTCGGGGTCCATGACGTCGAGCTTCTCCAGCGCCAGATAGCGGACGCCTTGGCGCGCCTTCTTGGCGGCGTAGCCCGACGAATCGAGACTGTCCCAATGGCGCTGCCAATCGTTGACGACGGACGGGCCGTAGGTCTCGGTCAGTCCGTAGAGATGCGTCACGTCGAAGCCCGCTTGCTTCATGGCGGCGAGCACGGCTTCCGGCGGCGGCGCGGCCGCGGTGAAGAATGACACCTTCTGGCTGAAGGGACGGCGCTCGCCGTCCGCAGCGTTGAGCAACGTCGTCATGACGATGGGGGCGCCGCACAGATGCGTCACCGCGCTGTCGGCGAGCGCGTCGTACATGGCCTTGGCGCGCACCTGCCGCAGGCACACATGCGTGCCGGCCACCACCGAAAGCGACCACGGGAAGCACCAGCCGTTGCAATGAAACATTGGCAGCGTCCACAAATAGACGGGATGCTTGCCCATGGTGCAGGTGACGATGTTGCCGATGGCCAGGAGTGCCGCGCCGCGATGATGATAGACGACACCCTTGGGGTCGCCGGTCGTCCCCGACGTGTAGTTGAGCGCAATCGCGTCCCATTCGTCGTCGGGCATCGACCAGGCGAAATCGGGATTGCCCGAGGCGACGAACGCCTCGTAGTCGATCGAGCCGAGGCGCTCGCCGGGGCCTGAATATTCCGGGTCGTCGTAGTCGATGACCAGGGGCTTCGCCTTGGCGAGCGATAGCGCCTCCTTCATGACGGGGGAGAATTCGCGGTCGACGATCAGCACCTTGGTTTCGGCATGATCGAGCGTGAAGGCGAGGATCGCCGCGTCGAGGCGGGTATTGAGCGTGTTGAGCACCCCCTTGGTCATCGGCACGCCGTAGTGGCATTCCAGCATCGGCGGCGTGTTGGCGAGCATCACCGAGACAGTGTCGCCGCGGCCGATGCCCTTGGCGGCGAGCGCCGAGGCCAGCCGCCGGGCGCGGGCATAGAAATCACCGTAGCTGCGGCGCAGCCCGCCGTGCACGACGGCGGTGTGCTGCGGAAACACGCTCGCCGCCCGCTCCAGGAACTGCAGCGGCGTCAGCGGCTGGAAGTTCGCCGGGTTGCGATCGAGACCGGTATCGTAGGCGCTGGCCATGATGTCCTCGCGGGTCAAGGACCAAGCTAGACGCCTCGGCCGCGTCTCGGCAATGGCGTCGTGGAGCGGCGCTCGATTCTTTGATTTGGCGCATGATCTTGCCCGAACCCGCGCACACTTTTTGGGATCATGCGCCCTCCCATGTTCGCGCTTGCATGTGGCCGCCCGCCGCCGCACCATCGGCGCTGCCGGCGAAGCCGGCGTCCCGGAGAATGGCATGGTTGCGACGATCAGGAAGGCGGCAGCGGACAGCCGTTACGATGCGGTCTACGGCCGAGCCGAGCGCGACCCGGAGGGCTTTTGGGCCGAGGCCGCCGCCGGCATCGATTGGATGAAGCCCTGGAGCAAGGTCTTCGACAAGGATCAGGGCGTCTACGGCCGCTGGTTCACCGGCGCCAAATGCAACACCTGCTTCAATGCCATCGATCGCCACGTCGACAAGGGGCGCGGCGGACAGGCGGCGATCGTCTATGACAGCCCGGTCAGCAACAGCAAGCGCACCATTTCGTACGCGGGACTGCTGGACGAGGTGCGCGTGCTCGCCGCGGTGTTGCGCGATCTCGGCGTGCGCAAGGGCGACCGCGTCATCATCTACATGCCGATGGTGCCGGAGGCGGCTTTCGCCATGCTCGCCTGCGCGCGCATCGGCGCCATCCACTCGGTGGTGTTCGGTGGCTTTGCGCCGCGCGAGCTCGCGACGCGCATCGAGGATGCTGCGCCGAAGGTCATCCTGTCGGCATCATGCGGCATCGAGCCGACGCGCATCGTTGCCTATAAGCCGCTGCTCGACGAGGCGATCTCGCTTGCCAGCATCAAGCCGCAGAAGTGCCTGATCCTGCAGCGGCCGCAGGCCAAGGCCGAATTGACCAAGGGGCGCGATCTCGATTGGGGCGAGACGGTCGGGGAGGCGCGCGCCGCCGGCAAGGCGGCCGACTGCGTGCCGGTGGCCGCCACCGATCCGCTCTACATCCTCTACACGTCGGGCACGACGGGCAAGCCGAAAGGTGTCGTGCGCGACAATGGCGGGCACCTCGTGGCGTTGAAATGGTCGATGCAGAATCTCTACGGCATCGCGCCGGGCGAGGTGTGGTGGACGGCCTCCGACGTGGGTTGGGTCGTCGGCCACAGCTACATCGTGTACGCGCCGCTGTTCCATGGCTGCACGTCGGTGCTCTACGAGGGCAAGCCGGTCGGCACGCCGGATGCCGGCGCCTTCTGGCGCGTCATCGCCGAGCACGGCGTTACCGCGCTGTTCACGGCGCCGACGGCGTTCCGAGCCATCAAGAAAGAGGATCCGGACGGCAAGGTGCTCAAGCAATACAAGCTCGCCAAGTTCCGCACCCTGTTCCTGGCCGGCGAGCGCGCCGACCCGGACACGGTGATGTGGGCGGAGCGCATGCTCGGCGTCCCGGTCATCGACCATTGGTGGCAGACGGAGACCGGCTGGTGCATCGCCGGCAACCCCATGGGGCTCGGCATGCTGCCGGTGAAGTACGGATCGCCGACCGTGCCGATGCCGGGCTACACGCTGCATGTGCTCGACGATGCCGGCAAGCCGGTGGCGGCCAAGGGCATGGGCTCGATCGGCATAAAGCTGCCGCTGCCGCCCGCCTGCCTGCCGACATTGTGGAACGCCGACGCGCGCTTCCGCGACAGCTACCTCACCGACTTTCCCGGCTACTATCGCACCGGCGATGCGGGCTTCCGCGACGAGGACGGTTACGTCTACGTCATGGGTCGCACCGACGACATCATCAACGTGGCGGGCCATCGGCTGTCGACCGGCGGCATGGAGGAGGTCATCGCCTCGCATCCCGATGTGGCGGAATGCGCCGTGCTCGGCGTCAAGGACGAGCTCAAGGGCGAGGTGCCGTGCGGCTTCATCGTGCTGAAGAGCGGCGTCAGGAAAGCGCCGCCCGACGTGGAAAAAGAGGTGGTGGCGCTGGTGCGCGACAAGATCGGCCCGGTGGCCGCCTTCAAGTCGGCCATCACGGTCGGGCGCCTGCCCAAGACGCGGTCGGGAAAAATCCTGCGCGGCACGATGAAGAAGATCGCCGACGGCGACGCCTACACGATGCCGGCCACCATCGAGGACGCGGCCGTGCTCGACGAGGTGGCGGCGGCGCTGAAGCAGCACCGGTAGCGAAGGGTCTTGGTTGGCGCGTGGATCGATCCCAAAGGGGACGGGATTTCGCGCTAGGCCAGTACTGCCAGCCGCACGCAGGGCTCGTGCAGATCGGCCCCGCCTTCTTCGAGAAGTTCGATGAGGCGCGCCTCGACCGCGCCCAGCTGCTTCAAGCGAGCCCGCACGTCATCCAGTCTTGTGCGCATTGTGCGGCGGCAGTGCTCGCGGCTCGCTCCGCTGCGCGCCGCCGCGGCGAAGCCTGCGATCTGGTTCAGCGAGAAGCCTAGCGCCCGGCAGCGCCTGACGAACCCCAGCCGCGCGACATCGTCTTCGCCATAGAGCCTTTGGTCACCCTGTTGGCGCTTCGGCGGCGGCAGAACACCGATCTTCTCATAGTACCGAATGGTTGCAACGCTCGTCCCCGTGGCTCGCGCCAGTTTGCCAATCCTCATCGCCGCCTCTTGAACCTCAAGTTGCTTGAGGCCCCAACTTGGCCCTCCCGCTGAATCAATCAAGGCCGGCCCATGACGCTTCCAGCCCTCCGCCATCTATTCACCCTAGAAGCCGACCTTGCGGCCTCACTCGACGCCGGCGACGGCCCCCTTGGCCGCCGTACACTCAACGCCGTGGCTCAGGGGCGCTTTCACGGCGATCGCCTCAACGGCCGGGTCAACCCTGGGACTGGAGATTGGATGCTGACTCGCAACGGCATGCGCGTGGTCGACGCGCGGTTGGTGCTGATCGCTGACGATGGAGCTTTGATCCACATGAGCTATGGCGGCCGAATCTGGTTCGACGATGCTGTGCTGCCAGCACTGTCCGATCTGGCGACACGCCACACCATCGATCCGTCACGTTACTACTTCCGGACCGCTCCGATGTTCGAGACTGGCCACCCGCGCTATCGCTGGTTAAACGGGGTCGTCAGCATCGGCGTTGGACGCCTAATCGTTGGCGGAGGCGTTGCCTACGATGTGTTCGAAGTGAGCTGAGCCAGTCCCTTGGTGGACGCAGGCTCGTTGAGATGGCGGCGGCGCGCTGAAGCAGCACAGGTAGCGAAGGGTCTTGGTTGGCGCATGATCTGATCCTATTTCATGAATTCGGATCATTCGCGAAGGAGGCTACGATGAAAGTGCCAGGACCCGACCATCCCATCACCGTCGCGCCGACGCGGAAGCGGGTGCGCGTCCTCTACAAGGGCGCGGTGGTGGCCGATACGAAGAACGCCCTCGAGCTCAGGGAAGCGACTTATCCGGCCGTCTACTACATCCCGCGCGCCGACGCCGACATGGCCTTGCTCAAGCCAACCGAGCACTCGACGCATTGCCCGTTCAAGGGCGACGCCAGCTATTTCAGCATCGCGGCGGACGGCGCAACCGCCGCCAACGCGGTGTGGACCTACGAGACGCCCTATCCGGCGGTCGCCGCCATCAAGGAGCATCTCGCCTTCTACCCGAACCGCGTCGATCGCATCGAGGTGACGGACGGGTGAGCTGACGGAGAAGCGCTACTCGTTCTCGTCGTCCGGCCGCTTCAGGTCCTTGAGCTTGGCGAAGACGGACTCCACGTCGATCTTCTCGTCCTTGGGCTTCTTCGGCGCCGACATGTCGGCGAAGGGCTCGGCCGGCGTCGCCGGTTCCTTGGCGGTGGTGACCTCGGCCGGCAACAGCGTCTGGCCGGTCTCGGCGACGGCCACCGGCTTCTCCTTGGCGGCCCGCGCCACCTCGAAGTCGAGATCGATCTGCGAGCACAGCCCCAAAGTCACCGGATCGAGCGGCGACAGCGATGCCATATTCCAATGGGCGCGGTCGCGGATCTGCTGGATGGTTGACTTCGTGGTGCCGACGAGGCGCATGATCTGCGCATCCTTCAATTCGGCATGATTGCGCAACAGCCACAGGATGGCATTGGGGCGATCCTGGCGGCGCGACACCGGCGTGTAGCGCGGGCCCTTGGTGCGCTTCACCTCAGGCAGCTGCACCTTGGGGGTGGCTCGGGTGAGCCGGTACTCGGGGTCGTGCTCGGCCTTCTCGATCTCCTCGCGGGTGAGCTGGCCGGTGAGCATCGGGTCGAGGCCCTTGATGCCGGCCGCAACCTCGCCGTCGGCGATGCCCTTCACCTCGAGATGATGCAGCCTACAGAAATCGGCGATCTGCTCGAAGGTGAGCGAGGTGTTCTCCACGAGCCACATGGCGGTGGCTTTCGGCATCAGCGGGGCCGTGGACATGGGATGCCTCCTTGGACGGGCCGCCGCTTGGGCGGCAAATCTTCTCTGTGCCGCGCCACGGCGATTTTCACCGTAGCGCGCGTTACCACCAAAATGAGGGGGAACGGCCGCTATATAGGCGAGGCGGCCTCCCCTGGCAACGTGTGATCTCGCCTACGATGCCGCGCGGGCTCACAGGGTGAGCACGATCTTGCCGATATGCTGGCTCGTCTCCATCAGCGCGTGCGCCTTGGCAGCCTCGGCAAGCGGGAACGTGGCGTGGACGACCGGCTTGCAGCGGCCTTGTGCGAGAAGCGGCCAGACGTTCTTCGACAGCGCCTCGGCGATCAAGGCCTTGTCGGCGACGGGGCGGGCGCGCAGCGTCGAGCCCGTATGGGTCAGCCGCTTCAGCATGATGCGCGACAGATCGACCGTCGCCTTGGGACCCGCCTGCACGGCGATCTGCACGATGCGCCCGCCGACCGAGGCGGCGTCGTGATTGCGGGCCGCGTAGTCGCCCCCCACCATGTCGAGGATGAGGTCGACGCCCTTGCCGGCGGTCGCCGTCCGGGTCTCGGCGACGAAGTCCTGCGTCTGGTAGTTGAAGGCGTGGTCGGCGCCGAGCTTCTTGCAGGCGGCGCATTTGTCGTCGGAACCGGCCGTCGCCATGACGGAGGCGCCGAACGCCTTGGCGAGCATGATGGCGGTGGTGCCGATGCCCGAGGTGCCGCCGTGCACCAGGAAGGTCTCGCCGGCCTTCAGCCCGCCGCGCTCGAACACGTTGGTCCACACCGTGAAGTAGGTTTCCGGGATGCCGGCCGCCTCGACGAAGCTGACGCCGTCGGGGATCGGCAGGGCGTTCGTCTCGTGGACGGCGCAGTATTCGGCGTAGCCGCCGCCCGGCACCAGGGCGCACACGCGATCGCCGAGCTTGTGGCGCGTTCCGCCCTGACCGATCGCCACGATCTCGCCGGCGATTTCGAGGCCCGGAATGTCGGGCGCGCCGGGCGGCGGCGGATAGCGGCCCTGGCGCTGCATCACGTCAGGGCGGTTGACGCCGGCCGCCTTGACCTTGACGAGGATCTCGCCGGCGCCGGGCTTCGGCACCGGCCGCGTCTCGGGCTTCAGGACCTCGGGGCCGCCGGGCGCGGCGATGCCGATCGCTGTCATCGTGTCCGGGATGGTTGTCATTGTGTGGCTACCAACCTTTGATCTTGCGCACGATCTCGTCCGAAAGCTGCGGACACTTGACGATCAGGCGCGTGGTCGCCGAGGGAATTGGCAGATCGGGCCGGGGATGACAATTGCGGACTGATGCCAGACGACCGAGGATCGCCAGTTTTCCGTCGTCTCTCCTCTGTCCTCCGGTCCGGCCTCGGCCTATTCTCGGGCCCGAGGGGAGGCGCAGCATGGGCGATTTTCTCGACGAGAAACCGCGACCGAAACCGTCCAAGCACGAGATCGGCCAGGACCTGTCGCTGCTCTCGCTGCATGAGCTCGACGAACGCGTGACGATGCTGGAGGAGGAGATCGTGCGGCTCAAGGAGGCGCGCGCCAAGAAGGACGCCTCGCGCACCGCCGCCGACGGCTTCTTCAAGCGCTAGAGGGACCGTTAATGGCGCCCGGCCAGAACGATACAGGCCGTTCGACCTTTAAGGTGAACGTTAACCAATTCTTAAGCTTTCCCGACTATTACAAAATCCATCCAAATTCGTCTGGATGTCGAGTGGCTCCTGTCCACTCTGTTTGACGCCTCCCTGTTTAGACTTTCAAAGCCGCCTTCGGGCGGCTTTTTTTTGCTCGGAGGCCCGCAGCACGGCCGACTTGCACCCGGAACCGTCTCCGAAACCGCGCATGCTTTCCCGTCACCAGCCGCTGGCGCCCATGCCCTCGTTAAGGTTAACTTTGTCTTAAGGGATACGTTTTTCTTAAATGGCGTTAGATTTGCCGGTGATCCCGCGACGACTGCGACGCCGTTCCATTCCGGGACGGGTCTTGAGCCTGCGGGAGAGTGCGTATGAAGGGCGAGCGCGAGACATCGGATAGCCGCGACAAGCCGATCTCGTTCGGCAAGAGCTTCGTGTCGTCGGACGCCTTCAAGTTGCTGTTCCGCGAGGGCATGGGGCTCGTCGAGGAGACCGCCAACTATCTCGACGGCGCCGGCCGCAAGCATTCCGGCGCGCTGACGCGGCACGCCGCGCTGGCCTATGCGACGGAGAGCATGCGGCTCACCACGCGGCTGATGCAGATCGCCTCATGGCTGCTGCTGCAGCGCGCCGTTGCCGAAGGCGAGATGAGCCCGGATCAGGCGGAGCGCGAGAAGCACAAGGTGAGGCTCACCTGGCAGGACAAGGCCACCAACGCCGACACCTACGAGGCGCTGCCGGAACGCCTGCGCGATCTCGTTGCGGCGTCGATGCGGCTGCAGGCGCGCATCCTGCACCTCGACAACCTCATCACCGGCCAGCAGAAGCCTTCCGGCGGGGACAGCCCCGTCAATCAGCAGTTCGACAGGCTGCAGTCGTTGCTGAGGCGCAGCTAGTGCACGATCCGTTTTCTTTCGAAACGGATGCGCGCTCTAGGTCTTTATTTTGCGCATGATCTTATCCGAAAACCGCTCACACTTTTCGGGATCATGCGCTAGCGCTCGCTCAGCCCGGCCATGGCGCGCACCTCCGCGAGCGGACAGGCAAGCAGCTCCTCGAAGGGAAGGGCGAGAAGACCGCGCGCGTTCCTGCCTTGGCGCAGCGCCTTCCAGAAGCGTGGCACGAGACGCAGGCCGTGTCTGCGAAGGCTCCGCAGCGTCGCGCCGATTATGAGCAGCGCCGTGGCACGGCCGCCCTCGAGACCGTAGCCGAACCACAGGAGCGTGGTCTCGCCTAGCGGATCAGAGCCATGGCCGGTGAGAACGTGCCAGAGATCGTGGCACAGCACGCGGCGTTCGCTGTACCAACGCAGGCCGAGGTCGTCGTCCGCCGCCGGCCGGGCGGGAAGCATCTCGACGAGCTTGGCGGTCGACAGTCCCCAGCGGTCCATGTGATCGAGATAGGCGCGCCCCACGCTGGCGTCCGGCAGACGCGCCAGCGCCTCGCGATCCGCCAGGGCCGCAAGCAGCGACGGGCGGCGAAAGAACAGGCGCCGGCCCTGCGGGAACGCCAAGAGCGCGTCGACGCCGCGCGCCGCACGGTCCGGCTCGAGGGCCTCGGTCAGCGCGAAGACATTCTCCGTCGCCTGCGGGTTGCGCAGCAGGGCGCGCAGATGCCGGAGAGCGAGGCCCCATTGCGGCTTCGGCCGCGACGGGCGCGAGGAAGAAAGCAGCATGCTCATCGGGTCAACTCCTTGTGCTCTCGGGCGCCGGCCTCGCGCAGCGCGCCCTTCAGGAACAGGCCGACGGCGCGGCGCATGCGCTCCGGCAGGTCGGCCTTGGCCGGGCCGTGATTGAGCCAATGGGCGATGGTGCCGAAGACGAGGCTGTCGAACACCTCCGCCAGATCCTCCGCCTCCTCGGCCCGGGTCAGATCGCCGCGCGCCTGGGCGCGCAGGAACAGGCGCACGAGCCGCTCGAAGGCGGCACGCCGCACTTGCTGCGCCTCGCCGCCCTCGTCCGGGCCGAGGGAGACCTTGGCGATGTCGGTGAAGAAGGCGCGGTAGAAATCGCTCTCCGCCGCGATGCCGTGGCCCATCCTCGCGCCGATCTCGACGAGCAGCCGCGCCGTGTCGGCCGTGCGCTGCGTGAGCGCCGCGTCGAGGAGCGCGACATAGCCGCCCAGCACCTCGGCCGCGATGGCGTCGAGCACGGCGGCCTTGGAGCCGAACTGGTTGAAGACGGTGGCGCGGGAGACTTTCGCGGCCTCGGCGATGTCGAGCATCGTCACGACCTGCAAGCCGCGGCGCGCGAACAGCCGCTTGGCGGCCTTGAGGACCGCCTCACGGGACGCCAGGGTGTGCACGGTAGCGGGCATTAGACTGCAGTCTAACAATAGTTAGACCTGAGTCAAGATGCCTCCGCACCGGCAAATTCCCCGAGTTCGCGGTTTTAACGATCCAGAGCCGCGAGAATGGCCGCGAAGCGGGCCTCGACCTCGCCACGCATCTCGGGATGCGTGAAGACGTAAAGCTCGTCCGTGCGGATGGCCGCCAGGACCTGGCGCGCCACCTCCGCCGGGTCGAGCCCGGAGGCTGACAGTTCGGCGAGCAGGCCGGCAAGCGCGCCCGCCGGGCTCGCGGGGTCCGGCTTGCGCGCCGATCCATAGCGCGACGGCCGGTTGCGCGCGCTCTCGCTGATGCGCGTGCGCACGAAGGCCGGGCACAGCACGGTGACGCCGATGTCGAGCGGCTTCAGTTGCGCCGCCAGGCCCTCCGACATGCTCACCACCGCGAACTTGCTCGCCGCATAGGGGCTGAACCCAAGGCCGCTGATCATCCCGGCCATGGAGGCCGTATTGACGAAGTGGCCGCCCTCGCGGTGGGCGCGGATATGCGGCAGGAAGGTGCGCACACCGTGCAGCACGCCCATCAGATTGACGTCGAGCACCCAGCGCCAGTTCTCGAGCGAAATATCGTCAATGCCGCTGCCGCCTGCGACACCGGCGTTGTTGCAGACGACGTGGACTTTTCCGAATGAATCGTATGCCGCTTTGGCCGCTCGCTCGACGCTGTCGGCATCGGCCACATCACAGATCACGCCGCGCACGTCTGCTCCGACATCGTGCAGGCTCTTAACGGCGGTTGCCAAGGCGTCCGTCTCGATATCGGCGAGCACGACTTTCATGCCTGCCTCGGCAAAGACCCGGCCGAGCGCCAGCCCGATGCCGCTTGCTCCGCCCGTCACGAACGCTGTCTTGCCGGCAAGGTCGCGCATGCCTTCCCCCGCTCCGCCAAGTCGGCTGCGCCGTATAAGTCCGAAGCTAATTGAACCACATGGCGTAGCCGAAGAAGTTGCCCTGAAAACTGCGCACGATGTCGTTCCAGGCGGCGGCGCCGATCACCGGCCCGTCCTCGAGGAAGGGCACGACGCCTGCGCCCGTCAGCCACATGACCGGATCGAGGGTCTTGTGCTCGAGAAGCGCGCGTTTGAAGTTGATGCCCTTCTGGAAGCGCCAGTGCGGCACGAGCTTCTTGCCGTCGAGGATGGCGTCGAACTCCGCCATGGCGGCAAGCCAGCCGTCGATGCGCTCCTGCGTCACCGGCAAGGACGGGAAAGGATTGCCCTGGCGCGGATTGGGGATCCATTCGCGGTCGTCGTCGGTCTCGGCGAGGATCGCCGCCCAGCTCTCCCGGCTCATGGCGGCCACCGCCTTGAAATGCCCGTGCACGCGCGAAAGGCGAGAGGCATCGACCACCGGCCAATTGAACAGATGGATGAAGGCGATGGCATCGGCAAACACCGGATAATCCGCGGAGCCGGGATCGCTCTTCTCGCTGCCGAGGGGTGCGGCATAGGGGAGACCGGCGCGCGGAAAGAAGAGGTGGAAGGTCTGCTCGAAGGTGGGACGGAAATCGTGCGCCAGCCACGTTTCGGCGATGGCCATGAGCAGATGCGCATAGCCGCGCAGCCAATAGACATCGCCCTTGTCGAAGGCGATCTCGAAGGCGTCGGGTGCGCTGCCGCGGGCGCGCGCGTCGACGAAGCCGAGGATGGACCACAGCCGCTCCTCGTCGGCGACCTTGCCGTCGCCGTTGAGATCGAGATGCACGCGCGCCAGATCGATGGGCAGCTTCACGTCGGTTGACGGCGCGCCGCCGAGGACGGCTTCGGCCTGCCCAAGATCGTCGGTGAATTGCTGCAGGATGGCGCGGAATCCCTCATAGGTAAGGGGAGCGGGATTGGGATTGCGCGGCACCGGCAGACGCAGCATCGGCACCATCATGGTGCGGGGCGGTTCGAGGCCATGGCGATACATCGACTGGCCGAGCCGCTCCACGGCGCGCACGAATTTGACGCTGCCAAGACCGAAGCGGGCCTCGGCGTTCTTCGGCTCACGCTGCAGCAGGGCCGTGAGCTCGCTCTCACCCTGGGCCAGCGTGCCGGCGTAAAGATGCGTGGCGGTAAGGTTCGCGGCATTCTGCGCGCGGGCCGCGAGCGGTGCCGCGAGAACGATGAGGAACACTGCAGCGTACGGGAGGCGACGAAATCTTTTCACGGAATGCCTCTCTCCGAAAATGGCGCACATGCGACGGGCTGTCTGGGGTTGAAGTCACCGGCCTTACGAATGAACGGCGCTCATCCCATGTCCGTACCCAAAAAAACAAAACCCCGGCTTGGCCGGGGTTGATGTCATTTTCGGCAATTTGTCAGGACGCTACTTCTTGCCGAACGAGATACCCGAGAACTTGTTGTTGAAGCGCGACAGGCGCCCGCCACGGTCAATGAGCTGCTGGCTGCCGCCGGTCCAGGCCGGATGCGTCCTCGGATCGATTTCGAGGTGCAGTTCGTCGCCTTCCTTGCCCCAGGTGGAGCGCGTCATGTACGTGCTGCCGTCGGTCAAGACGACCTTGATCATGTGATATTCTGGATGCGTATCGGCCTTCATGACATTAACCTCTGGCATAACCTCTGGCAGTTGCCCGTTGCGGCAGTGGAGCGGCGCGCAGGACGAGGCTTCCGGCCGAATGAACCCTGATGTCTGATGTCGCGACCCTATAGCGCAGGGCCGGAATCATGACAAGCGCCCCCGAAGCGCGCATGTCGCAAGCGCGCAGGCCAGCAAAAGTGATCGGATGCGTGCTCTATTTCATTGATTTGGCACGTGAACCTATCCGAAAACTCTGCAACTTTTCGCGAGCATGCGCCGGGGTGAGGAATGGCGGACGCGGGTGAGAGGGAGGAACGGGGCCGGGCGCCGCTCAGCGCGCTGAAGCCACTCTTTCCCTATGCGGCGCGCTACAAGGGCCGCATCGCCGCGGCGATCGTGGCCCTCATCGTCGCCTCGGCCGCGACGCTGACGCTGCCCGTCGCCGTCAGGCGGGTCATCGATCGCGGCTTCGGCGGCGAGGGCGGCCTGATCGACGCCTATTTCGGTGCGCTGATCGGCGTGGCGCTGATCCTGGCGCTCGCCAGCGCCAGCCGCTTCTACCTGGTGATGACCCTGGGCGAGCGCGTCGTCGCCGATCTGCGCACCGACGTGTTCCGGCACCTGACGCGTCTCGATCCGGCCTTCTTCGACGCCGTCAAGAGCGGCGAGATCGTCTCGCGGCTGACTGCCGACACGACACAGATCAAGTCGGCATTCGGAGCCAGCGCGTCGATCGCGCTGCGCAACTTCTTCCTGTTCATCGGCGCCGTCGCCATGATGGTGGTGACGAGCCCGAAGCTGTCGCTGATGGTGGTGGGCGCCATCCCGATCATCGTGCTGCCGCTCGTCGCCTCCGGGCGTGGCGTGCGCCGGCGCTCTCGGCTCGCGCAGGACCGCCTCGCCGACGCCTCCGCCTATGCGGCGGAAGCGGTCGGCGCCTCGCGCACCATGCAGGCGTTCGGCGCCGAAAACACGACCGCACGGCACTTCGCGCTCGCCTCCGAGGAGGCCTATGAGGCCGCACGGCGATCGACATGGGCGCGCGCCATCCTCACAGCCGGCGCCATGTTCCTCATCGCCACGAGCGTCGTCGGCGTCCTGTGGTATGGCGCCCAGGACGTGCTGGCGGGGCGCATGACCGGCGGACAGCTCTCGCAATTCCTGCTCTACGCACTGTTCGCGGCCGGCGCGCTCGGCGAGCTCAGCCAGGTGTGGACCGAGGTGAGCCAGGCGGCGGGCTCGGCCGGACGGCTCGCCGAGATCCTCGCCACCGAGCCCGCCATCAAGGCGCCGGCAAGACCGGTCGCGCTGCCGGCGCCGATAGGCACCATCGCGTTCGAGGACGTGCATTTCGCCTATCCGACGCGGAGCAGCACGCCGGCGCTGCACGGCATCTCGTTCGCGATCAGGGCGGGTGAGCGCGTGGCGCTGGTCGGTCCCTCGGGCGCCGGCAAGACGACGGTGTTCCAGCTCGTGCTGCGCTTCTACGATCCGCAACGCGGGCGCATCCTCGTCGACGGCGTCGAGGCGGCAGCCGCTGACCCGGCCCAGTTGCGTGCCCGCATGGCGCTCGTCTCGCAGGACCCCACCGTGTTCGGCACCACCGTTGCCGACAACATCCGTTACGGGCGGCCCGAGGCCAGCGACGCGCAGGTGGCGCGGGCGGCGGAGCTTGCGGTGGCGGACGGCTTCATCAAGGCGCTGCCGCAGGGCTATGCCACGGCGCTCGGCGAGCGGGGCATCACGCTATCGGGCGGCCAGCGCCAGCGCCTCGCCATCGCGCGCGCCATCCTCAAGGACGCGCCGATCCTCTTGCTCGACGAGGCAACCTCGGCGCTCGACGCGGAAAGCGAGCGGCAGGTGCAAGCGGCCCTCGACCATCTCATGGAGGGCCGCACCACGCTCGTGGTGGCGCACCGTCTCGCCACCGTGCTGTCGGCCGACCGCATCCTGGTGATGGATGAAGGCCGCATCGTCGAGGAGGGCACGCATGCGGCCCTCCTCGCCAAGGGCGGGCTCTACGCGCATTTCGCCAGCTTGCAATTCAGCCACGGACAGCCGCTCGCGGCGGTGGAGACGGAGCGGGCGGCCGCGCGGGTCTGACCCCATGGTTATCCCGGCCGAGCCAACGGGCCGGCCGAAGGCCGCCCCGATGACAGGCTCCGCGAGAGCCGGGAACCATTCCGTTGCCTCTTCGTCTGCACCGGCTCGTGCTGGTCGACATCACGGATGGGGTCCCGGGTCTCGTGCGCTGCGCGCAGTCGCCTGGGATGACATCGGGGATCTATCTTTCCGTCAGCTTGAGCTCGATGCGGCGGTTGCGGCGATAGGCGTCCTCGCTGTCGCCAAGCTCCAGCGGCTGGAACTCGCCGAAGCCGGCGGCGAGCAGGCGCTGTGGCGGCACGCTCTTGGCGGCGAGATATTGCACCACCGAGATGGCGCGCCCCGCCGACAGCGACCAGTTGGACTTGAACTCGCCGGTGCCGGAGATCGGGCGCTTGTCGGTATGGCCGTCGACGCGCAGCACCCACGGCAGGTCGGGCGGGATGTCCTTGGCGAGATCGAGGATGGCGGAGGCGATCTTGTCGAGCTCGGCCTGGCCCTCCTGCTTCAGGACCGCCTGGCCGACGTCGAAGAAGACTTCGGACTGGAACACGAAACGATCGCCGACGACGCGGATGTCCTGGCGGCCGCTGAGGATCTGCCGCAGCCGCCCAAAGAAATCGGAGCGGTAGCGGGCGAGCTCCTGGACGCGCTGCGCCAGGGCGACGTTGAGGCGGCTGCCGAGGTCGGCGATGCGCGCCTGGCTCTCCTTGTCGCGGTTCTCTGACGCCGAGAGCGCCTCTTCAAGGGCGGCGAGCTGGCGGCGCATGGCGGCGATCTGCTGGTTCAGGAGCTCGACCTGCGCCAGGGCGCGCGAGGAAACCTGCTTCTCGCTGTCGAGCTGCGTGGAGAGCTGACCGCTGCGCGCTTCCGCCACCGCACCCGAGGCGGTGCCGGCATCGAGCAGGCCTTGCAGCCGCGCCCTGTCGGCCTCGATGCTCTTCAGCGAGGACTGCAACAGCGCCAGATTGTCTTCGACGTTCTTTTTCGCCGAGCGCTCCAGGGCCAAAAGGTCGGTCAGCTCGGAGATCTGGCGGTTGAGGCGTTCCAGCGCCGTGTCCTTGCCGGTGATCTCCTGCGACACGAAAAACTGCGCCAACACGAACACCGACAGGATGAACACGATGGCCAGGACAAGCGTCGACAGCGCGTCGACGAAGCCCGGCCAGTAGTCGACGGGCCGGCCGATGCGGCGGCTGCGCGACAGCGCCATCAGCTGACCTTCTCACGGCTGCCGCGGCCGGCAGCCAGCCGCTCCAGCACGCGGCGGATCTCGCGCTGCTGGTCGGCTTGCGCCTCGACCCAGTCGCGGATGAGCTGCTGCTCGGAGCGCATGTGCTGCACCAGGCCCTGGATGCCCTCGGCGAGGCTGGCCATGGCCTGGGTCGAGGCGCGGCCGCCGCCGGAATCGGCCAGCGCCGCCGCCAGGCGCTCAAGCGCCTCGCTCATGTCGGCGGCCGATTGTGGCGGCGGCAGCATAAGCGGCTTTGCTTCGTTCACGTCGCTGACATTGGCGGCAAGCCAATCCTCGAGCTCGGTGTAGAAACGGTTTTGCGCCTGGCCGGCCTGCAGATCGAGGAAGCCAACCACGAGGGAGCCGGCGAGGCCGAACAGCGAGGACGAGAACGAGATGCCCATGCCGCCGAGCGGCGCCGCAAGGCCGGCCTTCAGGTCGTTGAACTGGGCGCCGGCATCGGTGCCGGGGCGCAGCGACTGGATGACCTGACCGACCTTGCTCACCGTCTCGAGCAGGCCCCAGAAGGTGCCGAGCAGGCCGAGGAAGATCAGCAGGCCCGCCAGATAGCGCACGATGTCGCGGTTCTCGTCGAGGCGGGAGGCGAGCGAATCGAGGATCGAGCGCATGGCCAGCATGGACACAGCCGGGCGGTCGAGGTGGTCGCCAAGCAGCGCCGCGACCGGCGCGAGCAGGGTCGGGGGGCGGCGCGTCTTCTTGGGGTCTTCGCGGCGGGCGTTGTTGATCCAGCGCACCTCGGCGAAGAGCCGCCCCACCTGGCGCAGCGCCAGCACGATGCCGATGAACAGCACGCCGCCGATGACGCCGTTGAGGAAGGGGTTGAACCAGAAGGCGGCGTAGATCTCGCGATAGAGGAACAGCGCCAGGAAGCCGACGAGGGTCAGGAACACCACCATGCGCAGCAGGTAGATGCTCGGTGACGAGAGTCGCGATGGGTTGGCCGCCATGGGTCGATCGCCTTCCTCGAATGCTGCATGTTCGCCGGTGCGGCCGCCCGGATCAAGCGCGGCTCGCAGATCACGACTTCTGGGCAGCCGTGTGACCGAAGCCCTTCATCAACAAGAATTTTAAGTCATCGCGAAGAGCTCCTATCCCGGGTTGGGGAGCGGAGGGGGCGGACGAAGCGCCTCGAACGATTCGTGTCTCTGGAAGCAGCCGTCAGGCGGCGGTCTTGATGAGCGCCAAGAGCTCGCGGTGGATCGCTTCGTTGCCGCAGGCGACTGAGCCGGTGGCGAAGGGGTTCGCCTTGCCGTCGGCGTCGGTGAGGAAGCCGCCGGCCTCGCGCACCAGCATCCAGCCGGCGCACAAATCCCAGCTCCTGATGTCGCGCTCCCAATAGCCGTCGGCGCGCCCGCAGGCGACGTAGGCCAGATCGAGGGCAGCCGCGCCGAGCCGGCGCACGCCGCCGGCGCGCGCCAGCACGGCGGCCAGCTCCTTCAGGAAGAGCGGCTGGTTGGGGCGGCCGATATGCGGCAGGCCGCAGATGATGAGCGCCTCGTCGAAGGCGGTGCGGGCGGTGACCCGCATGCGCTTGTTGTTGAGAAAGGCGCCCTTGCCGCGCTCGGCGGCGAAAAGCTCGTCCTTGATGGGGTCGTAGATCAGCCCGGCGACCGGGACGCCCTCGCGCTCGAGGCCGATGGAGATGCAGAAGTGCGGGATGGCGTGCAGGAAGTTGGTGGTGCCGTCGAGGGGATCGACGTGCCAGCGGTGCGACTTGTCGGTGCCCTCGACGATGCCGGTCTCCTCGAGCACGAAGCCCCAGCCGGGCCGGGCCTTCTCGAGGGTGGAGCGGATGATCCCCTCGGCCTTGCGGTCGGCGGCGGAGACGAAATCGCCAGGGCCCTTGCGCGACACCTGCAGCTCGCCGACCTCGCCGAAATCGCGCTTGAGCGAGCGTGCCGCCTTCATGGCGGCGTCGGTCATCACCGTCATGAGCGGCGAACGGATCATTGGACCTCGGGATGGGAAGGGCGGCGGCCATGTGGCCCGCCGCGCCGTGTCAGGTCAAGGCTTCATAACGGCGTCGCCGCCGGCGCCGCGCAGCTCGGCAAGCTCCTGCGCCTTCCTGCGCTCGTCGTCGCTGAGCGACTTCAGCGCCTCGTCGAGCCAGCTGTCGGTGAGGCCCTGGCGCGAGGCCGCGAGATGCCAGGCAGCGGCCTCGACCATGTCCTTGCGCAGCCCGCGGCCGGCCGCCAAGAGCCGCGCCAGCCGGTTCTGGGCGATGGCGTTACCCTTGCCGGCGGCGCGGGCGAAAAGCTTGGCGGACGCCTGCTCGTCGCGGCCGACGCTGTCGCCGTTGAACAGCATGATGGCGTATTCGACCTGCGCGGCCACGACCTCGTGATCAGCCGCCTGCTTCATGAGCGCGGCGGCGCGAGCCATGTCGCGCGCAACGCCGTGGCCCTGCTTGTAGAGCACGGCGAGGGCATATTGCGCCTCGCCGAGATCGGCGCGCGCGGCGCGCTGCAGAAGGATTGCGGCGCGCTCCATATCCTTCGGCTCGCCGCGGCCAAGCAGCGCAAGGGCGAGATTGTAGGTGGCGGCGACGTGGCCCTTGTCGGCCGCCTGCCCGAGAAGCTCGAGGCCACGCTTCTTGTCGGCCGCGACGCCGCGGCCCTGCAGGTGCATCATGCCGAGCTGATGGGCGGCGTTGCCGTCCCCCAAGTCGGCGGCGCGGCGATACCAGGCGGCCGCCATGATCAAATCCTGCTTGACGCCGAAACCCTGGGCGTAGAGCTCGGCGAGCAACGTCATGGCGGCGGAGTCATCCGGGTTCTTGTCGACGCGGCGCGTCGCGGCCTTGAAGGCGGTCTGGTAGAAGCCGCGCTGATACGCCGCGAAGGCATCCTCGAGGCTCGGATCGTCGTTCTGCGGCAGCGTCGGGATGTCCTCCGGCTTCGCCGCTTGCTCGGGCGACGGACCGGCGCGCAGCTTCGTCGACTGCGCCAAGCCATTGCCGGCCAGGGCGAGCGCGACGATGAGCGCATACCCCGTTGCCTCCAGGCGCTTCACGTTGCGTTTCATGGCGCCGCCACCGTGCCGCCGATGGCGCCGAGCGCGCGAAGGACCGCCTCGCCGGCGCCGCCGGGATGCGCCCACACGGCGTCGCCAAGCGCAATGAATTCGGGCTTGGCGGCGGCGAGCTCGCCGGCCGCCTCGAAGGAGGCCGCGAAGGCGACACACGGCACTTCGAATATCTCGCTCCACCAGGCGACGCGCTCCAGCGTCGTATCGAGGGGCGGCAGGCTGCCGTCAGGGCGCGGCTCGCCGAACATGACATAGTCGACGCCGGTCTCGCCGGCCTGCATGGCGTCGTGACGCGAGCGCACATCGCCGGCCCCGACGATGCGCTCCGGCTTCAGCGCGGTGAGCGCCCGCTTCAGGGGGCCCATGTCGCGGCCGGGAAGGTGGACGCCGTCGGCGCCGCCGCGCACCGCCACCTGCGGCGGCGCCGTGATGATGACGGCGCATCCCTGCTTCTGGGCGATGGGGGCAAGCTCCTTGATGCGGTTGACGCCGGCGCGCTCGTCGGCGTCCGCGAATCTGAGCAGCACCGCCGCCACCTCGCCGGCCGCGCACGCCTCGCCGAGGCTCGGCGCGAAGGCGCCCGCATCGGCGATCAGGGGCGACACGAGATAGAGGCGAGATGAGCTCATTCTTGATTCTTCAGCCGTGGCCTCTTGAGCCCCGTCTGACAAGCGAGTGCGGCGTTCTCGCGGCGGCCTCAGGCCGCTTTCTTCTTCTCCAGGCTCGATTGCCATTGCCCCTTCGAGGCGAGCCCGTTCATGCGGGCCCGGTGCGAGAACGCCTCCTGGGCGGCCGGCACGTTCTGGGCCTTGCCGGACCAGGCCTTCTGGGGCGCGGCCTGCAGGGCTCGCCCGTAACTGAAGGTGAGCTTCCACGGCAGGGGGCCGAGCTTGTTCATGGCGTCGAGATGGGCGGTCGCCTCCTCGTCCGACTGACCGCCCGACAGGAAGGCGATGCCCGGCACAGCGGCCGGCACGCAGCGCTTCAGAACCTTCATGGTCTCGCGCGCCACCTCGTCGACGGAAGCCTGCTTCTTCGCCTTGCGGCCGGGGATGACCATGTTGGGCTTCAGCACCGTGCCTTCCAGCACGATGCGTTGATAGAACAGCTCCTGGTAGACTTCCTTCAGCACCCATTCGGTGACCTCCGAACAGCGGCCGATGTCATGGTCGCCGTCCATGAGCACTTCCGGCTCGACGATCGGCACGATGTCGGCCTCCTGGCACAGGGCCGCATAGCGGGCGAGCGCGTGGGCGTTGGCGCTGATCGCCGTGTAGCTCGGCTTGGCGTCGCCGATGTCGATGACGGCGCGCCATTTGGCGAAGCGGGCGCCGAGCTTCCCGTACTCGGCGAGGCGCTCACGCAGGCCGTCGAGGCCCTCGGTGATGGTCTCGCCGGGGCAGGAGGGCAGCGGCTTGGCGCCGTTGTCGACCTTGATGCCGGGCACCGCGCCGGCCGCCTCGATGAGCTTGACGAGGGGCGTGCCGTCCTTGGCCTTCTGGCGCAGCGTCTCGTCGTACAGGATGACGCCGGAAATGTGCTCCTTCATGGCGGCGGTGGACCGGAACAAGAGCTCGCGATAGTCGCGGCGGTTGTCGGGGGTCGATTCCACGCCGATGGCGTCGAAGCGTTTCTGGATGGTGCTGGAACTCTCGTCGGCCGCCAGGATGCCCTTGCCGGGCTGCACCATGGCGTTGGCAACCTTCACCAATTGATCGAGATTCATGCCTGCCTCCATATCTTCGTGATCTTCGTGCGGCGGGCGCGCCGGCCGCACGGCAATTCACGCTGTTTAACCAAGCGGGCGCCGCTTAGGCAAATGCCGGATCATTGCGCGGCGTCAGCGTGGCCTTTCGCCATCTACTTTGCGCGCAACGCCTCGACGCCGGGCAGCGCCTTGCCCTCCAGCCATTCGAGAAAGGCCCCGCCGGCCGTGGACACATAAGTGAAATCGTCGGCGACGCCCGCCGCATTGAGCGCCGCCACCGTATCGCCGCCGCCGGCCACCGTCAGCAGCTTGCCCTGGCGCGTGCGCTCCGCCGCGTGGCGGGCGGCCGCGACCGTCGCCCGGTCGAACGGCTTTGTCTCGAAGGCACCGAGAGGCCCGTTCCAAACAAGCGTCTTGGCCTCGTCCATGGCGGCGTTGATGCGGTCGAGGGATTTTGCGCCGACATCGAGGATCATGCCGGCATCCGGCACGGCCTCGACACCGTATTCCCGGGCCGGCGCGCCGGCCTCGAAGCGTTCGGCCACCACGGCGTCCACCGGCAGGACGATGGCGCAGCCAGTCTCGACGGCCCTTGCCATGATGCGGTTGGCCGTCGCCGCCAGATCGCGCTCGGCGAGGGAACGGCCGATCGGCAGGCCGCGGGCGGCGAGGAACGTGTTGGCCATGCCGCCGCCGATGACCAGCGCCTCGACCTTGCCGACGAGGTTCTCCAGAAGATCGATCTTGGTCGACACCTTGGCGCCGCCCACGACGGCGATGACCGGGCGCTGCGGCTTGTCGAGCGCCGCCGACAGGGCCTCGAGCTCCGCCTGCATGCTGCGGCCGGCATAGGCCGGCAACGCGTGGGCGAGACCTTCGGTCGAGGCGTGCGCGCGATGTGCCGCCGAGAAGGCGTCGTTCACATAGATGTCGCCATTGGCCGCCAGGGCTTTCACAAAAGCTGGATCATTCTTCTCTTCGCCAGAATGGAAGCGCGTGTTCTCGAGGAGCAGCGCGTCGCCGCCCTTCAACCTGGCCACGGCGTTCGCGGCGGCTTCGCCAATGCAATCCTCCGCGAAGGCGACCGGCTTGCCGAGGAGACCGGCGAGCACGGGCGCCAGGGGGTGCAGGCTCTCCTTGGGATCGCGGCCCTTGGGGCGGCCGAAATGCGAGAGCAGGATCACCTTGCCGCCCTTGGCCGCGATGTCGCGGATGGTCGGCAGGACGCGCTCGATGCGCGTCACGTCGCTGACGCGGCCGCCCTCCATGGGCACGTTGAGGTCGACGCGCACGAGAACGCGTTTTCCCGCGAGGTCGGCATCGTCGAGCGTGCGAAAGCCCATCGAAGCGCCGGGGCTCTTACCAGCGCCGCGGCTCATAGGAGCGCCGGGATGAATCTCGCGACGTTCAGGTGCTGGGCGAAGACGACGAGAACAGCCGCCAGGATGGCCCCCACGATGGCGGCGACGATGAGCGCCCCGAAGCCGGGCAATCGGCCGACGCGCTTGCTCAGCGCGTTGAGGTCGTCCTGGCGGGCGAGCACGCCGGTGACGCCGGTCGCCGTCTCCACCTTCTGTTCCAGGCGCAGCATGATGGCCTCGGCGCGGGCGTATTTCTCCTCCATGCGCGCCGACTTCTCCTCAATGCGCGCCAGCTGATCGAGGGCCGGCCGCACGGCCGGGGCCGACGCGAACGGCTCGTGCGCCGACGGCATGGCAGTCTCGCGGCGCGGCTCATCACGGCGCGGCTCATCACGGCGCGGTTCGATGACCGGCTCGACGCGGCCTTGCATTGCATCGCTCATTGCGGCCTCCAGTTCCAGCCGGATCGGCGCCGCCGCGCCGCTCACGGCCTCAAAGTAGCTTGCCCATGGCAACGGCCGTGTCGGCCATTCGGTTAGAGAAACCCCACTCGTTGTCGTACCACGACATGACGCGCACGAAGGTGCCGTCCATGACCTTGGTCTGGTCCATATGGAAGGTCGAAGAGGCCGGATTGTGGTTGAAGTCGATGGAGACGTTGGGATCGTTGGTGTAGGCGAGCACGCCCTTCAGCTGCTGCTCGGCGGCCCGCTTGATGGCGCCGTTGATCTCCTCCTTGGTGGTGGCCTTCTTGGCCACGAACTTGAAGTCGATCATCGAGACGTTGGGCGTCGGCACGCGGATCGCCGTGCCATCAAGCTTGCCGTTGAGCTCCGGGAGCACAAGGCCCACCGCCTTGGCGGCACCGGTGGAGGTGGGGATCATCGACAGCGCCGCGGCGCGGGCGCGGTAGAGATCCTTGTGCATCACGTCGAGGGTCGGCTGATCGTTGGTGTAGGCGTGGATCGTCGTCATGAAGCCCTTGTCGATGCCGACCGCGTCGTGGAGCACCTTGGCGACCGGCGCCAGACAGTTGGTCGTGCACGAGGCGTTGGAGACGACAAGATGATCCTTGGTCAGCTTGTCGTGGTTGACGCCGTAGACGACGGTGAGGTCGGCGCCGTCGGCCGGCGCCGAGACGAGGACGCGCTTGGCGCCGGCTTCGAGATGCGCCTTGGCCTGGGCCTTCGACGTGAAGATGCCGGTGCATTCGAGCGCGATGTCGATTTTCAGCGCCTTATGGGGGAGGGCGGCCGGATCCTTGATGGCGGTCACCTTGATCTGCCGGCCGTCGACCACGATGGCGTCGTCCTCGACCTTCACGTCGCTCGGAAAGCGACCGTGCACCAAATCGTAGCGCAGGAGATGCGCGTTGGTCTCGACCGGCCCCAGGTCGTTGACGGTCACCAC
>CAWEWH010000002.1:0-117358 GCA_963812775.1 uncultured Alphaproteobacteria bacterium | reverse complement strand
GTCAATGCATCCGGCTGCGCCCTTACCGTGCTCGACGATCAGCGGGCCTTTCTGTTCAGAATCCCGTTCCTGGCGACCTCAACTGTTGTTGCGTTCATTGTGGGGCTAGCCCAGAGGGGCGAAGCGTATGCGCTGTCTTTCCTCTAAAACGGAGGCATGTGCAGGCCAGCATTCTTATAAATTGATCACATTCCTATGGCCGACCGGAGCTTCGGTCCGCGGCGGGCGCACCGGTCATCGAAGCCAGCGCCTGCACCGGGCCAGCCGTAACATTCGGGGCGCCAAGTGTGATGTGCGCAACAGCACTGTCAAAACACCTCGTATAGGAAACGGTTGGATCAAGCCTACCAAAGGGGAGAGCGATGATTTAGCGTAAGTGCAATCACCCACGGCCTTCTCTGACCAAAGTTGAGGACTGGCGCGTGGGCTACACGGGCGAGACAATTGCGATCCAACTGGACAAAGGCCCGCCGTTCCTTCTGAAGCCAACGACCGCCCGCGCGCTGGGCGCTGCGTTGCTGCAGGAGGTGGAGGAACGGGAGAGGAAGGTCGGTCCAGTTGCAGACCGCGCCAGCCAGAGGCAGCGGCCTGGGAGATCCACAAAGGTCATTCAGAATCGCTGGTTTGAACGTCCCGCGGCCGTTGACCACCGGCTTGCGAAGGCGCTCGCCGCCTCGTGGCGTGCATCTTCGAGGAGATGTACTCCCGTGGCCCTTGCGCACCTCTGGTTCGAGCTCGGCTTGATCCGTCCGTTTTGCTCTCCTCCTGGCGTGCGATCAGTCCAACGCTTTCCCGCTGATTGCTTGCTTCGACAACCAAGGCGCCACCCAACTTGCGCGCCTCTACGAGAGCCAGCAAGACCGGTTCGCCATCTCCCAGCTGGAGGGCCACATACGCCCCCGAATGTCCAACCCGCCAGTCGTCGATGACGCGAGGAGCCGTGTTGTGTTTACGATTGATCACAGGCGGTTGTTCCTTGTTTCTGACCGTCGGCAGCAAGTCTTGTGCCATGCCGATGTTCCAATTCGATGACGCCAAACAATGTGCCTGAGCCACGCGAACACCCTCCTGACGCTGCTGTTTGCAGCGAGGTCTTCGGTACGTACAATTTGACGACGAAACGATGATGGGCGACCAAGACGCACGTTGGTGCTGGCGCCGAACGAGTCTTACCACAAGGGCAGGCCCATACCCCCGAAGATCGGGGAAGGTGCCTTCGCTGAAAGCGGAGGGACCCGTCCGCCTCCATCACTTTCAAGCCCCTTGGGCCCACTTGCAACCCCTGGCGTAGCCGGGCGCGTTCTCACCGAGAGGAGCGGAGCCCTCAACAGACCACGCTCACCCACCTCCCGTTTTTGGGCAGTGTGCTTCAAACTGGGATTTAAGCTTGTGATGAGCGCCGTCAACGGCCGGCGGGCGACACGCGCGACGGACAAGGCGGTCCGGTGCGATAGGCGCAGACATGCCGGCTTAGCATGCCCCTCGAACCGCGGGGGAACACAGTCGTAGCCGTATTCCGAGCCGTAATATTCCCCGCAGGGGCGTTGAACCACCGTGGAGTCAACCGGACCTCGCCCGCGCTCGCGCGCTTGCCCGTGAGCCGCCGAGGCCCACACGAGCAGCATCACGGCCGAGACGGATGCGAGGCTGTTGCGCAATGTCGTCATCGTCTTCTTCCCGAGGCGCCGTGCCCGCTATTTCGTCACGATGGGCCGTCGCGGTGCGGTCGGCGGGGCCTGCTGCGGGCGGGCGAGATCACAGCGTCAGCCACGTGTTCCAACCTCGGGCGCGGTTCTCCGCATCGAACTCCTTGTAGCCCTTGACGTTCAGGTAGCCCTGCATGTCGCCAAACGGAAAGATGAGCCCGGCCTGCGGGCCAATGCCGACCACGCGCGACTCGAAGGGTCCGACACGATTGCCCGAACCGCTGTCGCCAGTGACCTGCTGGTAAAAGTAACCGACCAGCCCCACGTGAAACTGCTGGCTCAGGAACTGCGACGCGCCCCAGTCGAGGTGGAAGTCGGCGCCGTTCTTGTAGTCGGTCGATGGGTTCTCCCAGTTGTAAGTGAGCCCGGCGACGGCCGAGAATTCATGCCCGGTCTGCGGGTTGAAATAAGTGTAGCCGCCGCCCCCGTCGATCGCAGCGTGACCGATGCCGAGATTGGCGAGACGATCGGAATTGTAAGCTCCCACCGGGATGTCGCCGGTACCGTAGATCATGAAGTTGTGCACGCCCTGGTTCCAGCGCAGCGAGGCCGTCGGATACAAGTCGCCGAAGCCCGTCACCGAGTCGGTGATGCTGGCCGCCCTGAAGACGCTGAACGGCCCGAGCGTCGCGAACGCCGCCGCGTCCAATGTGGCGCTCGACCGACCGTACAGTGCAGTTAGGCCGACGGCCGCCTGTCCGCCAAGGACTGGGGTCTCGAACACGTAGTTTACGTTGCCGAGCGCAAGGTCGGCCCGCGCCTTCAGCCTCGCGTTGATGTCGACCGTCAGGGTTGGCGTGAACCTGCCGATCTGGAACTGGCGCGCCGCGGCGACATCGCCGCCGGCTTTCACGGAGGTATGATAGTAGATCGTCGCCATAGAGAAGCCGGGCTCTGCGGAAGCGCCGCGAGGCTCCCGTATTGGCCGGAAGCCAGAAGCTCACGCCGCCCTCGTCCGCAACCGCAGGCGAGAGCAGCGCCCCGCCGCACACCGACAGGCCGAACGCGATGCCGGCGCTCGCCGCCACTCGCATGTATCTCACGGCGCTTCGTCGGGCCGGACCTACGTCCGAGCTGGATGAAAAAACGCAACCTACTGTACGAGACATGATCAACTCCCCCGCTAAATCGGGTACGCGTGCCCCGGGCGAGCCGCATCATTGCGCGCGGCGCCGGCCCACGATTGACAATTGGGGACAGCATCTTGGTTTTCGTGGACCTGTTGCGGCTGAGGCACACGCGACAAGCCTACGTGGCGCGAGCAGCGTTCGGACGATCCGGCGCGTGTCATGCGAACGCGCGAGCGGAGCGTCCCTGCCGCTTAGGGCGGCGCGACAACGAACAGCCCGAACGCAAGAAGCGCGGTCAGCAGCACCAAGAGGCGTCGCGCAAATGGCCGAAACGCAGCCGCAGACCAAGCCTCGCGTTCGGCGGGCGGCTGCGGGAACTGCCAGTCATGACGAGGCAGGCGCCGCCCCGTGGGGGACGATGCTCCCCCGACGGCGAAGGATCAGCTTCTCGAGCCGTTGCGCCAGGAGACTGAGGGCTGTGGCATCCTTGACGTCCTGATCTTGGCTTCCATATCGAGCGAGCCTCGCCATCAAGATGGCATCGATCTCGTCCTCGATCGCGGCGAGCTCGTCTTCCGTGCCGGCCTCGCGTATCCGGCCTGCCAGGGCATGCAACGGCCGCAGCGGGCTGGTCGTGCCGTCGGCTGGCACGCCGGCGAATTTCCACGCCCATGCGAGCGCAGACATGATCCCGCCGAGAAGCATCGGGCCATAGAAGAGCGCGTTGCCGTATTGGTCGAGGATCGACTGCTCCTCGCCGTTGAAATAGGTCGCGGCTCCGGAATGTATCGGAATGAAGGCGTCCTTGTCGGTGCTGGGAGAAGCAATCTGCGCGAGGATCGGCACCGAGGCCACGAGTTCCCGGCGCGCGTCGATGATCGACTTCGTCAAGGCGATGATCTTGTCGTCGCTCAGCGACTTCTTGGCGACGAGATATATGGGGACACGGATCGTCGTGAGGTCGTCGTCGGGTACCGGCGGGGAGCCTCGCAGCGACCCCTTCGGCAGGTCGTAGCTTTCGTAGGCGGGCGCCGCAGCGGCGATCGCCCCTGCCGAACTCGACGCCGATGACGCCGGGATGCTGCTTCCCTCCATGTCCGAAAAAGGCCCGCACCATGGCAACGTAGCGCGGCGTGACCGGCATCACGATCAGGACCGCGGCGACACGCTTGGCTTTGATGGCGTCCGCCACTTCCGTGAGCGCCAGGTCCTTGAACTGCACGCGGCTGCCGGTGAGGTCATATTCCTTGTCGAGCGCCTGGACGAGCTGCGCATTGGCGTCACCGCCCACCACGCCAACGGTCTTGCCCCTGAGCTTGTCGATGCCGTCGATGGCGGAATTCGCCGGCACGAGGATCATCACGACGCTATTGGTCACGACAACGACGGTGCGAGCCTCGGAGAGGCCGTTGGCGTCGGCGCGCACCACCGCGAGATCGACCTTGCCGTCGGCGAAGGCCTTGGCGGCTTCGACGGTCGTTCCGGTGTCCATCACCTTCAGCCGCACCTTGGCATTGGTCGGCCCAAAACGGCTTGCGACCGCGCTCATCACCTTGATGGCTTCGCCATCGACCGAGCCTGTCGCGACCGTGAGCGTCACGGGCGCGTTGTAGAAGCGCCAGGCAAAGAGCCCGGCCGTCGTGGCGACGGCCGCAAGACACACCATGAGGACGATCCGCAGCCAGCGAGGCAGATTGACAGGCATGTCATCCATCGTTGCGCCGAGGTGGAACCCTTGACGGAATGATCATTAAGGCAGCAAAGGCCGGGCGCGTCCATCCAGCCGCCGGAGAGGTTGCCGCAACACAAGCCGACGCCGGGCCGCCCCGGCTCTTCCGGCGGTCCGGTCTCCCGGACTTGATCCTCGAGGACGCTTGCTTGGCATTTCAAGGCCACCTCGCATCGCACCTGGCCGCCGCGACCGGAAATCCGGACGCAACCATCAAGGCTCGACGATCCTGTTTCGCACGGCGTAGCGGACGAGGTCGGCGAGGTTCTTGACTCCGATCTTGCGCATGGCGGCCGAGCGATGCGTCTCGATCGTCTTTGTGCTCAGTCCCAAGGTGGCCGCGATCTGCTTGTTGCTTGAGCCCTCGGCGATAAGCTGCACCACCTCGCGCTCGCGACCGGTGAGAATGGGGCTGGGCAGGAAGGTTGCGCAGGAAATTCGCAAGCATCGCCTGCGACACGCGGCCGGTGAAGTAAGGCCTGCGCAACGCCAGTGCCTTGACGGCATGCACGAGATGATCGGCCGCTTCGCTTTTTTGCAGGAATCCTCGGGCGCCGGCGCGCAGAGTTTCGCGGACCAGCTCATCGTCATCGTGCTGCGTGAAGACGAGAGACTGCGTGTCCGGTGAAACTTGGCGCGTCTGCCTGACAACGTCCAAGCCGTTGAGGAGAGGAAGCGAGTAGTCGATGATGGCAATGTCAGGTTTGGTCTCTGCCGCGAGGCGAACCGCGTCGCGACCGTTGGCGGCTTCAGCGCAAATCTCCCAACCCGCCTGCGACTCGAGCACGCCGCGGATACCGCGGCGGACGATGTCATGATCCTCGGCCAGCAGAATTCGCAGCATTTGCCAGCCCACCCCAGCCGCGCGCATGGCCGCGGCATGTCTGTCATCATGCTGTAATACTAGGCACCCGTGCATCCGGTGAATACCTGACCATCGGCAGGGCCCGTCGCATTGTCTCCGCAAGTAGCGGAAACTACTACGAGTTCACCGGCCGGGGCTGGCCTGTTGCCGAGGCGCTGGACAACCGGAGGTATAGGGATAACATTCGATAAGGCCGCTCGGGGCGCTGTTGGACACGAAGGATGTGATCCGCAGCTGGAGTGCCGGCAGATGTCAGTGATTGTTTCGCCGCGATCCAAGCGGCACGCTTGGCGATTCCCAAGGAAATCCAAACCAGCATCATTGGCCGGTTGATCGCGCTGATGGCGATCGTCTTCCTCTTCGCCAGCGCCTTGTTGCTGGTCCACGCGCGCGACGAGCGTCACGATACCATTGTCCGTGCGGAAGCGACGGCGCTGGCCCTGACCCGCGCCTTCGAGCGCGAGGTTTGGGCACGAACCTATTTCCTCAAGGGACTTGCGTCGTCGCCAGCCTATCGTTCCGGCGACATGCGGGCCTTCCACGAGCAGCTCACCTCGACGCCGCTGCCGGACGGCATGCGGGTCACCGTTTGGGACCTCGAGCGACAACTCATCAACACCGCGCGCTTCTTCGGGTCGCAGCTGCCGAAGCATCGCCGACTTTGAAGGATCAGCGGCTTCCCTCGAGAGAATCCGCAACGGCTTCAGCGTTTCCGATCGGGCGAAAGGGCCGGTGCGTCGGTGTGCCGACCATTGTCGTCAGCCAAAGGACCGACGGACCTGACGGCGAGATGCGTGGCTTCATCTCCACCAGCTTCACGGTGGATCGTCTCGATGCCTTGATCAACGAGGTGCGCCTGCCGGCGGGATGGAGCAGCAGCCTGTTCGACCGCAACCTGAAATCACGTGGCCTCGAGCGGTTCGGGCCCGCGCATCTTCGAGGAGACTGTCCCGGCCGCATTGCGCGACATGCTGCAAGCAAATCCGATTGGCGGCCACAAGACGATTTACCTGGGCGACACGGCTTTCCTGGTTGCATTTCACCGCTCGACGACCAACGGCTTCACCGCGCTGACGCAGGTCCCCGCCTCTCTCGTCAATGCTCCTCTCTACCGCGCAATGACCCATATCGGCATTGCCGGCGCGGTGTTGGCCCTTCTAGGGCTCGTGGCGGGCATCACGACAGCCCGGCGAGTCGGCCGGCCATTTGCCGCGCTTGCCGCTTCGAGCCGCCAAGACAAAGGGTGAATTGAAGCTTGTCGAAGCTCGGCACGCGCGTTTTTGGAAGCACGTGTCTGAAAGCCTGTTCACGATACGCGTCTGCAACGACGAGCGCTTCGTGATCGAAGACATCAACCCTGCGTGCGAGCGCCTGACCGGCTTTCCGGCAGCCGCTCTGGTGGGCAAGGAGCCGCACGAGTGCCTGCCGCGTTCGATTGCCGACCAAATCGTCAGCCAGTATCGCGATTGCGTCAGATCCGGCCACGCCATGACATTCGATCGCGCCTTCGATTTGGGCGGCGAGCGACGCTATTGGCGCACCAGCATTGCGCCGGTTCGCGATCCCTCCTCGGGCCGCATTGCGCTTCTGTTCGGGAGCACCCTCGATGTGACCGAGGAGCGCAAGGCGAAGGCCGATCTCGAGCGAGTGAACAAGCGGCTTATCTCGATCTTGGCGAGCGTCAGCAATTCATACTGCACGTTCGACCGCGACCTGCGGCTGACCGCGGCAAATGCGGCGGCGCAGGAATGGATGAATCTCGACGAAAGGGCCGCATACGGCACCTCGATATGGAAGATCTTTTCGCCGGCCGCGGCATGCGCGCTGGCGACGCAGCGAGCCGTCACCGAGAACAGGGCCTTCCACGCGGAGCTGCCGTCGGTATTGAAATCGGGACGATCGATTGATTTCCACGTCTATCCATCGCCGGATGGCGCCAGCGTCTTCTTCAGGGACATCACCGACCGCAAGGCGGCCGAGCAGATGGCCGAGGATGCGCGCGGATTGTTGCGTTCCGCGCTCAACGCGCTGTCGGCCCGTATCGCCATTCTCGACGAGACCGGAACGGTCATCGCCACCAACCGGGCATGGGATCGCTTCGCTTCCGAGGACAATCAAGCTGACACGCCATCGGGTTTAGGGCGCCGATTTTGTCGCGCTCTGCCGTGCCTCGATCGGGCGGCTCGCTGACATCGAACCCTTCGTTCGGCAGTTTCGCCGCTTGATCGAGGGCTCGGACGAAACGTTGCGATGGACCTACCGCATCGGCGAGCCGTCGAAGCATGCGTGGCACCAAGTTCTTGCGCGACGGTTTGAGAATGCCGGCCAAACAAGAAAATCGTCGTGGCGCTGGAGGATGTCACCGAGGTCGTGGCTGCGCGCGAGGCGCTCGACAGCGTGTCCCGCCGGCTTCTCGCCACGCAGGAGGAGGAGCGCAAACGCATCGCTTCCGACCTTCACAACTCCACCTCGCAGCACCTCGTGGCCATCGGCCTCAATCTGCGCCGCCTCGTCAGCCCTCGCGACGGCGAAGCGCCGGTCATTTTCCGGGAGCTCGAGGAGTCCCTCGACCACGCCTTTCAGGAGATCCGCTCCTTCACCTATTTGCTCCACCCGCCAGGGCTCGGCACCGAGGGCCTTCGCGCTGTTCTCAAGCAGTTTCTGGCGGGGTTTGGACGGCGCACAGGCCTCAAGATCGGTCTCAAAATCAGTCCCAGGATCGACCTGCTGCCTGTCGACCTTCAGAGATCGGTGCTGCGCATCGTTCAGGAGGCGTTGCTGAACGTGCACCGGCACGCCGATGCCTCGAAAGTCACTGTCCATGCAAGGATTTGGCGAGAGACGCTCGTCTTGAAGATCATGGACGATGGTTGCGGCATCGGCGTTGACGGTGCCGCGGGTCGGGGCGAGCACAGCTTTGAACTCGGCGTCGGAATTCCAGGGATGCGGGCGCGGCTCCGCCACTTCGGTGGCGAGCTGACGATCCGCACCGGGCGGACGGGCACGACGCTCATGGCCACCGCGCCCGTACGAGGCGCGGTCCACGCGGTCTCCGCACCTCATGCCCCCGGCCTGCCCGCCGCTTTCGAGGCCGAGATCGTGGAAATCAGGCCCCGTCGACCGGCCCCGCGCGCGGCAAGCTTGCGCGTGGCTCCACCGGCCGAGTGAGGACGAGCCAAGCTGCCTACCGGCGCGGGTAAACCCCTAGGCGCGAGTCCCGAATGACTTCGCGCGGCGGCGCCGACACCTGGCGACAACTGCCGTTCAGCAGGAACGATTCCCGTCGCTTTTCCGCCGAGGAGAGCACGGAACTGGCGGCTGCGGCGCCCGGCGGCGCCGCTCCCACGGATTGCCGCGTTCTTGTTGGCGGCGGCTGCCGCGCGTTCAGGTGTTTCCCTCCGAGCGCCTAGGGACAACCCGGATGGCTCGCTGTGTCGACCTCCTGCAATCTCGGAGGCGCGCGCGGAGCCCGCAGCCAGCGCCCCGAGCAGCGGTCTGGCGAGCAGCCACGGGCCAAATGGGGACACCACCTTGTACGGCAACGCCCAGTTTCGCCCCCGTAGGCATCCAAGACATCAACAAGGCCTTGAAGGGGGTAACCCCCCAGCCCGCGCGGCGGAACGCAAGTCGCGCCACCGAACCACGGCTATTTGCTGGCCTCGGCTACGGGGCACGTTGGCAGGCGCTGACGCCCACGCGCGAGGACTTTTTCCGCAGCGCGCCGTCGAAGGCCGCGCGCCGTGTCGAAGTCGCAAGCCATGTTCCCGGCGTTCTGGCAAATCTCGGCTTTGACGCCGCCGAGGTGCTCGCCGATTGCGGTCTGTCAGTGGAGTTGCTCGACGAGCCTGACCGCATCATGCCGATGGTCGCGCTCGACCGACTGGTCAGCACCTGTCTCGATCGAACAAGGTGTCCTCATTTCGGGCTGCTGGTCGGCCAACGGGGCGGCATCGTAACGATCGGGACGTTGGGGCTGCTCATCCAGAACGCGCCCGACGTTGGGACGGCGTTGCGCGAGCTTGTCACCCTCTTGCCGCGCCAGGAGCAAGGCGTCGCCCTGAAGCTCGATGCGTACAACAGTCACGCCAGCCTCAGTTGCTCAATTTCGCTGCGAGGCGTCGAAAGCAGCGAGCATATCAGCGACGCCACTGTGGCGGTGGCGTTCAACGTCATGCGGACGCTGTGCGGCCCTGAATGGCATCCAATCGAGGTCTTGCTGCCGCATCGAAGGCCGGCCAACGTCTCGCCATTCCATCGCTGCTTCCGTGCCCCGGTGCAATTCGACAGCGAAGAAGCGGCGCTGATCTTCCCTGCCTACTGGCTGGAGCGGCGCTTGCCCGGCGCCAACGCCGATCTTCATCGGTTCATCGCGTCGCATCTGCGTGAGAGCGGCCCGCCAGCCGACACCCTGACCGACAACGTCCGCCGGCTGCTGCGGTCGCAATTGCTGCGCGGCATCTGCTCGGCGGCGCGTGTCGCGAAGCTCTTCGGCATGCATCGCCGCACCCTCAGCCGCAGGCTCAAACAGGAAGGCACGGCCTTCAACGAGATTC
Source organism: uncultured Alphaproteobacteria bacterium (assembly GCA_963812775.1). GTDB lineage: Bacteria > Pseudomonadota > Alphaproteobacteria > Rhizobiales > Beijerinckiaceae > CAWEWH01. Next base: position 107,435 of record CAWEWH010000002.1, on the reverse strand, counting down.
TCGAAGGCGTTCGCTTCGAGATTGGACAGCAGCTGGTCGCCGAGACGCTGCTGCCGCTCAGCATCATTGCCGACGCCCTCGGTTATTCGGAAGGAAGCGCCTTCACGCGAGCCTTCCGCCGATGGTCCGGGCACGCGCCACGGGACTGGCGCGTGCTTCGTCATCGAGACCGAACCAAAAGCCAGGGCCGTCTCGCGATGGGCTGACGGGCGCAACGGCACCTCGAAGCAGTTGCCGCATGCGGCTGGCGGGCGGCACGACAGGCTCGCGAAACCGACCGGCGGAGTGGACATGACACGTCGCGCAGGCCTCGGCGATCGAACTCGAGGCCGGCGGGCTGGAACGTCCCTCCTCAACCCGCATGCTGTCGCTGCGCGTCGCGCTCCACGTGGTGATTCTCGGCTCCTGGTGGCGACGGCGCTCGCCATCGGCATCGTCGACTTCTTGAGCGCCCGCCAAACGACGCGCCTCCTCGAGACGCAGATACTGACGGCCTCGACGCAAGGCCTTCAAGCCCAAATTCGCTCGTTCCTCGATCCAGCCGTGCGCACACTGGCGGATTTGGAGCAGCGCGCGGCATACGGCCGGCTGCGCATCGACCGCCGGGAAGAACTTGGCGGATTTCTCATGGACCGGTTGCGCTACGAGAAAACGCTCGATCAGCTCCAATACGCGGCGCGCAATTCTTCGCTTCTTGTCGCGGCGCGGCGCAACCGTCGCACTCCAGAAGCCATAGTGCCACCGACCGGGGCCCCAACCGTTGACCCGTCCGACGCCAACCTCGAACTCGTCATCGGCGACACGCTATCCAGGGCCGCGCGGCCCGACGTTTGGTCGATCGGCGGTGACGGAACCCGCATGCCCGTTCCCACCATGATTCCGGTCTTCGATGTGCGCGAACGACCGTGGTTCGAGGAGGCCATCAAGACGAGAGCGATCGTTTGGCTCGACGGCATTCGCACCCTCGACAACATCAGCATCGCGTCAGCATCGATAGCGATCCGGGATCGCGAGACCGAAGCGGTTCAAGGCGTCTTCAATACGCAGGTCTTCCTGACGTCCTTGCCCGCCATGCTGCGCAGGGTGACGCAAGGCCAGGCCAATGTGCAGAGCCTGTTGTTGACACGACAAGGCGAGCTTGTCGCAAGCGCCTACGCCATCGCGCCAACGCACTTCGCGGCGCTGAAAGGTGCGTTGCCTGGTCCCGTCGGCAACCTGCCGACTGACGCCGTCATTCCGGTGCACTTCGTTCACGACGGCATCACGTATGCGGGAGGCGTCCAGGGGATTCAGATCACCGACGATGTGACCTGGTTCGCGGGCATGTTCCTGCCCGAAGCCTCCCTCTTGCGGAGCGTCTACAAATCGCAGCGCAACAGCCTCTTGCTGGCCCTGACGCTTCTGGCCCTCGCCGTGCTCGTCGCGACGTTCATTGCAACCCGCATTTCCCGGCCGCTGCAGCTCATCGCGCGCGATTTGTTGCAGATCAGCCAATTCAACCTGACCAACGCCCCGGCGCCGCAATCCTTCATTCGTGAGGTTTCGGTCGTGGCGAACTGGTCGACAGCATGAAGGCAAGCCTGCGTTCATTCTCTCGCTACGTGCCGGCCGGTATCGTGCGGACGTTGCTTGCGCGCGGCGAGGAAGCGCGCCTCGGCGGCGAGATGCGCTCCATCACCATTCAATTCTCGGATGTCGCCAAGTTCACCGAGCTCAGTGAGCGCCTGACGCCATCGCAGGTAGTCGAGGACCTGGCCGCGTATCTGGAATGCATGTCGGATACCATCGGTGAGCATGGCGGCACGGTGGACAAGTTCATCGGCGACGGTGTCATGGCGATTTGGAACGCGCCAAACGAGGTCGCCAATCACGCCACGATGGCGTGCTTGAGCGCCTTGAGGGCGCAAGAGCGTCTGCGGGCCATGCGCTCGCGCAGAGAGGCAGCCGGGCGCGCGCCGCTTAGCGCGCGTATCGGCCTGCACACCGGCGAGGCGATCGTCGGCAACTTCGGCACGGCCGATCGCTTCGCCTATACGGCGATCGGCGACAGCGTCAATCTGGCAAGCCGCCTCGAACAGGTGAACAAGCAGTACGGTACCGAGATCATTGCCAGCGCGGCGGTGCGCGACGCCGCCGGAGCGGGTTTCGAATGGCGCCGGCTCGACCGGGTCACGGTGACCGGCCGTCGCGAGCCCACCGAGATATTCGAGCTGTTGGGACAGCGCGGCGCCGTCGTTCCAGCCCGGCTGCAGGGGCGCGACATCTATGAAGCGGCGCTGACAGCCTATTTGGCTGGCCGTTTCGACGAGGCCCTGGCGGGCTTTGCGGCGGCCGCTCGTGCCGACGCCGGCAACCATGCCGCCGAAGTCATGGCGCGCCGCATCATCGACAAGGTGGGCTCTTATCCAGCCGACCATTGGCGCGACCTGCTCGGACAAGGCGGTCGCGGCGGCAGCGCAAAGGCAACCTACGGGTCGCGGTAGCCGCGCCGCCGAGCGGCGCACAAGGCCTCCGTGTCCCCAAAAGCCAAAACCGCGTCCCCTTCGATCAAGCATTGTGCTTCCCGGGTGTGACAGTGCCAGGGTTGGCTGAGCGCGCGCAACCGGCGCCCGTTCGGCGTTAGCGACAACCATGCTGCATCGACGACGGCACCTTCATAAGCTTGCTCGGATCGTGGCGTTGCCGGCCGCACTCGCGCTCGCGTGGCCACAGCCGGCAAGCCTGGCGTGCGGCTACCACGACGACGTGTCGCTCGCCCGCCGAATGCTGAACTGGGTCTATCCCGACGCGCTGCATGTGATGGGCGCCGTGTCGGTGGCGGTGGCGGAGAAGCGGCTCGCGCAGACAAACCCCACCGCAGGACTTTTTGGCGCGCAGTATCGCACCACCCTTCAGGCTATCGACCAGCTTGCCGACCTGCTGCGCGGCTCGCCGGCGGCGGGCGCCTACTACTTCTTCTGACCCATGCTGGTCGTAAACGAGGAGAGGATTTCAAAGTCAAAGTGTTCAATTTTGCTCAGTGAACCTTTTCCCCACGTCCTACGCTTGCGGGGGCGGCCGGTGAAGGTGCCGCACGGCGCCCGGGCGGCTGTCGCCGGTGAGCTGGCAATCAATAAGCTGAGCATTTCCTCGCGACGATGCGAGGCCGTTCACGCCCCTGATTTGGTACATCCCGCAGCAACAATTCGCCGATCTGGTACACGCCGTGATCAACGGAGATGGACTATGAGAATACCGATCATCACAACCGTCGTGTTGATGGGCATGGCCGCCGCGAGCCCCGTCGCTCGGGGGCAGCAGCAGCCGACCGTCGGAGACGTTGGCACGCTCAATCCAGCAACGACCGGCAAGCTGTTCAAGAAGCCCGGCTTCTCGCCCTACGCTGGGCGGAACTATCCGACCCGGGTCTATTGGGGCGACAGCCACCTGCATACCTCTATGTCGCTGGACGCCCGCACTGCCGGCAACAGTCTCGGTCCGGAGGAGGCCATCCGGTTCGCCCGCGGCGAGGAGGTCGTCTCCGCGACGGGGGTCCCGGCAAAACTTTCGCGGCCGCTCGACTGGGTTGTGGTAGCCGACCATTCCGACGCCATGGGCGTCATGAACGAGATCGCCAACGGCAATCCTCGTCTGCTCACGGATCCGCAGGTGAAGACGTGGCATGACGCCATCAAGGCGGGTGGCGAGACCGCCGTCAAAGCGGCGTATGACGTTGTCAGCGCGCTGTCCACGGGTAGGATTCCGCCCGTGATGCTCGATCAGAAGCTGACGCGATCCCTTTGGGAACGTCAGACGGCGATCATGGAGAAATACAACGAGCCGGGCCGATTCACCGCTTTCATCGGCTACGAGTGGACCAGCAACAATTCCGGCAACAACTTGCACCGTAACGTGATCTATCGCGACGGTAAGGCGAAGGCCGACCAGGTCTTGCCCTTCACCACGGCGGAGAGCGAGAACCCGGAGGACCTCTGGAAGTGGATGCAGGCTTGGGAGGACAGGACGGGCGGCTCGCTGCTGGCAATTCCGCACAACGGCAACATCAGCAACGGCCTGATGTTCGCGGTCGAGACCTACAAGGGCACCCCGCTCACGCGCGAGTGGGCCGCCACGCGTGCCCGCTGGGAGCCGATCTACGAGACCACCCAAATCAAGGGCGATGGCGAGTCGCACCCGTCCCTTTCGCCGACTGATGAGTTTGCCGGCTATGAGACCTGGGACAAGGGCAATTTGACTCTGACACCAAAAAAACCAGGCATGATTCAGTTCGAATATTCCCGCCAGGCGCTAAAGAACGGGCTCAAAATCGAACAGCAGCTCGGCGTCAACCCGTTCAAGTTCGGAATGGTCGGCAGCACCGACGCGCATACCTCGCTGTCCGCGGTGGAGGAGGACAATTTCTTCGGCAAGCACTCCGGCGTCGAACCGAACCCGGAACGCGTCAAAGACGTCGTGATGGAGTTCGGAGGCAGGAAGCTCATGGCTTGGGAGCAAGCATCGTCGGGCTTCGCCGGCATTTGGGCAACCGACAACACGCGCGAGGCACTCTGGGACGCCATGAAGCGCAAGGAGGTCTATGCGACCACGGGACCGCGCATGGTCGTACGCTTTTTCGGCGCCTTCGACTTCGAGGCGGGCGATGCGAACACGCGCAGCCCCGCCGAGGTCGGTTATGCGAAGGGCGTACCGATGGGTGGCGATCTGCGCCAGGCGCCCGCCGGAAAGGCGCCAACGTTTCTCATCGCTGTTCTGCGCGATCCGATCGGCGCTAATCTCGATCGCATTCAGATCGTCAAGGGGTGGCTGGACGCCCGCGGGGAGGTCCACGAGAAGGTCTACGACGTTGCATGGTCCGGAGACCGCAAGGCTGGCGCGGACGGCAAGCTTCCGCCGGTCGGCAACACAGTCAACGTCGCCGAGGCGAACTGGACCAACACGATCGGCGCGACAGAGCTGATAACGGTGTGGAAGGACCCGGCCTTCGACCCGGCGATGCGAGCCTTCTATTACGCGCGCGTGCTCGAGATCCCGACGCCGCGCTGGACCGCCTACGAGGCCAAACGCTTCAACATCAGGATGCCACCCGAGGTGCCGATGGTGACGCAGGAACGCGCCTACACCTCGCCGATCTGGTACACGCCGTGAAACGCCTGCCGCCATACGTCCTCGTTCTCGGGGCGGCGCTGCTCGCGTTGTGGTCGGCGTCGGCAAGCCGGGCCTGCGGATATCACAGCGAGGTCTCGTTCGCGCGGGGGATGCTGAACTGGACCTATCCGGATGCGCTGCATGTCATCGGCGCGATGTCGGCGGCGACGGCGGAGAAGCGGCTGCCGCGGCGCGAAAGGCCCGCCGATCCGTTCGGCTCGCACTATCGGGCGACGGTGAAGGCGCTGGAGGCGTTCGCCGCGATACTGGACGCCGATGCTGACGAGGCGCTGCCATTGTCGTTCTCCCTCGTCCTTGTCGAGCCGATGCTGTGGACTGCATTTCGAGGTGGGCCAGGGCGGGTTCCGCGCACAGGTGCACGTGACCGGCCCGCAGCCGGATCAGGTGGTGCTGGTATCGGGCCAGGACGTGATCCACGCGATCGCGGACGGAGGACTTGGCCTTGGCGAGGCCTACGGGCTCGGCCTCATTCGCGCTTATGGGTCCGAGGAGAAAATCGCGCGGTTCCTGCGCCTCGCCAGGACGTGAGGGCAGGAATACTGGAATGAATGAAGGCACTCAACTCGAACCCGACAAGCCCAGCGGCAGGAGAAAAGCCCATGACCCGCCAATTGCTGCAAAGCTCCGCCCTCGCAGGCGTGCTGATGTTTGGCCTTGGATTGCCGGCATTGGCGCAGGACGCCGGCACGCTGGACAAGGAAAAGGCCGAGGCGGCGCACAAGCGCCGCGCCGATCTACTCGCCATATGCGGACCGCGACTTCCCGACGCGGCCGTTCTTCGGCGACACGCATCTGCACACCTCGTTTTCCATGGATGCCGGCGCCTTCGGCGCCCGGCTCGCGCCCGCGCGACGCCTACCGCTTCGCCAGGGGCGAGCAGATCACCGCGCTCCACCGGCCAGCCGGTGAAGCTCTCGCGTCCGCTCGACTTCCTCGTGGTCGCCGATCACTCCGACAATATGGGCTTCTTTCCCGACCTGTTCGCCGGCAAGCCCGACCTGCTCGCCGACCCGACCGGCCGCAAATGGTACGACATGATCCAGTCCGGAAAGGGCGCGGACGCCGCGATCGAGATCATCGTCGCCTTCTCGCACGGGACGTTCCCGAAGGACCTCATGTATTTCCCGGGAACGCGCGCCTATCAACAGCGCGTGGCAGGAGACGATCGCCGCGGCGGAGCACTACAACGAGCCGGGCCGCTTCACCGCCTTCATCGGCTACGAATGGACCTCGAACACCGGCGGCAACAACCTGCATCGCAATGTCATCTTCCGCGACAATGCCGACAAGGCGAGCCAGGTCGAGCCGTTCACCGTCTATCCGCCCTTCGGCAGCGACAACCCGGTCGAGCTGTGGAAATGGATGGACGCCTACGAGAAGAAGACCGGCGGCAGCGTGCTGGCCATCGCGCATAACGGCAATCTGAGCAACGGCACGATGTTCCCCGTCGTCGAGGCCTTCGGCAAGAAGCTCGACCGCGGATTATGCCGAGCAGCGCGCGAAATGGGAGCGGCTCTACGAAGCCACGCAGACCAAGGGCGACGGCGAAGCCCATCCGTTCCTTTCGCCGAACGACGAGTTCGCCAACTTCGAACGTCTGGGACAAGGGCAACCTCGACGGCAGCGTTGCCAAGACGAAGGAGATGCTCGAATTCGAATATGCCCGCTCGGCGCTAAAGAACGGCCTCAAGCTGGAGCAGACGCTCGGCACCAATCCCTACAAGTTCGGCCTGGTCGGCAGCAGCGACGCCCACACCGGCCTTGACCGCCATGGAGGAGGACAACTTCTTCGGCAAGACCGTGCCGCAGGAGCCGAGCCCGCACCGCATGACCGCCACCTTCATCGAACAATGACAAGACCGGCGTGAAGATCATGGACTGGGAGGTTTCGGCTCATCCGGCTACGCCGCCGTGTGGGCCAAGGAGAACACGCGCGCGTCGCTATGGGACGCCATGCAGCGCAAGGAGACCTACGCCACCACCGGCCCGCGCATGGTCGTGCGCTTCTTCGGCGGCTGGGATTTCGAGGCCAAGGATGCGCGAGAACCGCCTGCCCGCGCAGCTCGGCTACACCAAGGGCGTGCCGATGGGCGGCGACCTGCGCGCGGCGCCCGCAAGGCAAGGTCGCCGACCTTCCTCGTTGCCGCGCTGAAGGACCCGATCGGCGCCAACCTCGACCGCTACCAGATCGTCAAGGGCTGGCTCGACAAGGATGGCAAGCTTGCAGGAGAAGGTCTACGACGTCGCCTGGTCGGGCGACCGCAAGCCGGGCGCCGACGGCAAGCTGCCGGCGGTCGGCAGCACGGTGGATCTTGCGAACGCCACCTAGACGAACACGATCGGCGCGCCCGAGCTGATCGCGGTGTGGAAGGATCCGGAATTCGATCCCGCGCCAGCCGGCCTTCTACTACGGCCGCGTGATCGAGATCCCGACGCCGCGCTGGACCGCCTACGACGCCAAGCGATTCGGGGCGAAGCCGCTGCCGGGCACCGCGATGACCATCACCGAGCGCGCCTACACGTCGCCGATCTGGTACACGCCGGCCAAGTGACGAACAAGTGACGGCCATCCGACGATGGGGGGCACAATGAGGCAGCTATTGCGTGAGCCGTTGCTGCATTTTCTCGTGCTGGGAGCAGCGCTGTTTGCCGCCGCTTCGCTGGTAGGGGGACAGAAGGACCGCGGCCAAGACCAAATCGTCGTCACGCCGGAGCGGATCGCGCATTTGGCGACGGGATTTGCGCGAAGCCGGAGCCGCCAACCCACGACGGAGGAGATGCGTGGGTTGATCCAGGACCATATCCGCGAGGAGGTCTACTACCGCGAGGCCAAGGCGATGGGGCTTGATCGGGATGATGTGATCATTCGCCGGCGCCTGCGCCAGAAGCTGGAATTCGTCTCCGACGACATTGCATCCCTGTCCGAGCCCACGGACGCGGACCTGGTAGCCTTCCTCGATGCGCATCCTGACAGGTTCCGTGTCGCGCGGCGCATGACGTTCAGGCACGTCTATCTCAGCCCCGAGCGCCATCAAGACACCTTGGATGCCGACGCCGCGCGGCTGTTGGCCGACTTGCAGACGGAGGGAGCGACCGCCGACACGTCGAAGCGCGGCGATCCGTTCCTGCTGCAGACCAGCTTCGACGGCGTTGCGGCCGACGAGGTGGCGAAGCTCTTCGGCGAGACGTTCGCGGCGAGGCTCGGCGAGATTGCTCCGTCGCAATGGCACGGACCCATCGCCTCGGGCTACGGCGTCCATCTCGTATTCATCGACGACCGCATCGATGGCCGCGTCCTCTCGCTCACGGAAGCCCGCGAGACGGTGCGCCGCGAATGGCTGGATGCGCAGCGGAAAAAAACCAACGAGGAATTCTTCGCCAAGCTGCTCGGCCGTTATGTCGTCACGATCCACGACGCGAAGGCAGACGGCGCCGGCGCGACGCACGCCGCGTGGGCGCGGCAATGAGACGGGCGTGCCTCGTCGCCGCGCTCCTCGCCGCGAGCCTCTGCGCGGCGCTTGCCCATGAGGTGCGCCCCGCCTATCTCGAGCTGCGCCAGACCGGCCAAGAAACCTACGACGCCCTCTGGAAAGTGCCGGGACGCGGCGAGGATCTCCGCCTGGCGCTCTATGTGCAGCTACCGGCGGGCAGCATCAACCAAACCGAGCCGCGCAGCTCCTTCGTCAACAACGCCTTCATCGAACGCTGGACCGTGAAGCGCCCGGGCGGGTTGGCCGGCGAAGACATCCGCATCGTCGGCCTCGACGCCACCCTCACCGACGCGCTCGTCCGGCTTGAGCGGCTCGATGGCAGCGTGCAGGTGGCCCGCCTTACGCCGGCATCGCCGTCGTTCGCCGTGGCGGAGGCGCCGAGCCGCGCGCAAGTCGCCCTCACCTACTTGAAGCTCGGCATCGAGCACATCCTGCTCGGCTTCGACCATCTGCTCTTTGTGCTTGCCCTCATTCTCGTGGTGCGCGGTCGGCGCGCCGTCGTGCTGTCCGTCACGGCGTTCACGGCTGCCCATTCGATCACCCTCGCGCTCGCCACGTTTGGCGTGGTGAGCCCAGGGCGCGCGCCCATCGAAGCGACGATCGCCCTCAGCATCGCCTTCATGGCTGCGGAGGCGATCAAGCTGCAGCGCGGCGAACCCTCGCTCACCGCCAAGTGGCCGTGGGTTGTCGCCTTCACCTTCGGGTTGCTGCACGGCTTTGGCTTTGCCGGCGCGCTGTCGGAAATCGGCCTGCCGCATGGCGAGGTGCCGTTGGCGCTGTTCATGTTCAACGCCGGCGTGGAGATCGGTCAGCTCATGTTCATCGCCGCGATCTTTGCGGTTCGCGAGCTTGGCCGGCTGACACACGTGCGAGAGGCCGCCGCGACCTACGCCCGGCCGCTCGTGACCTATGGCATCGGCTGCCTTGCGGCGTACTGGCTCTTCGAGCGTCTGTCCGACTTTTCGACGTGACGCGAGGCTTTCGCCGCCGGTGCACCATGCGGTGCCCGCGGCACCCAAGCCGCGGGCCGTGCTCTCGCATACTTCACGTGAAAGATTGCGCCCTTCGCGCTCAGCTCATTGCGGCGGGCATTGATCCCAGAATCCCTGTTGCTGGCTCGGATCGGTATAGTACCAGCACAGCCCTGGCGCCGGCGGCTGTCCTGCGAATGCGATCGCCGTGCCGGCCGCGATCACTCCGATGGCGGCACCGGCCGCAATGGCACCGCCCGGGCCCCAACGGTAACGCGGTCGCGCCCATCCTCTCACGGCTGTGGTGCGGCCCACCGCGACGCCGCCGCGCGGGCCACGTACCACGGTCGTGCGGCGCACCGCGACGCCTCGTGGGCCCGCCACCGCCGCCCTGCGGCGCGCCACTTGCGTCTTGATCAGCAAATTGTCGGCGGGTTGGACAGCCGCGCTCGTGACCGGCAATGGTGCCGCCACGGTCGGCGCCGTCAGGGCAGCCATCATCAATCCGCCCAATGCGACACATAGACATCGTGAGTTCATGATCGCCTCCTCTTGTTCGAAATTCGCCGTCACTGATGTTCGCGCTGCCGGGCTTTTGTAAGGCCGGCTTCACGCCCGGCGGCCGCCGGGTGCCCTCTTCGGCCAATAGAGCCACATGACGAGAGGCAGTCTTCGCAGCTTCGCATTGTGGAGCGCGCCACTCTTGACAGATGAGGACAGGAAATTGACCTGTGGCGACAAGGCCCGAGGGCATGCTTCACATCCCGCCCGGCCGTCGTCACTGAGGGGGAATTGGCGAGTTGATCAGATAGCCGTTGATCGCGCCCTAGATGGGAACGATCCCCTTGACGATCGTTCGTCCGACCGTCGACTCGACTTCGAGCCGGCCACCGACTTGACGTAGGCGCTCGCTCGTCGCCGCCAGTCCCACCCCGCGCGTCGTGGCAAATCCCGTGACCCCGCCGACCAGGCCAGACTCTGCTGACGATGCCGCGCATGCCCTTGCCGGCGTCCTCGACGCTCAGCACGACCTGGTACCCGTCCGAAGCTTCCTCGCGCTCGAGCCGAACCGCGGCGACCGCGCTTCCCGAATGCAAGCTGACATTGGTCAACGCCTCCTGGAAGAAGCGAAACAGCACGAGCTCCCGATTGCCGGAGAGGCGGCCGAAGTCGGGAGACACGTCGAGGCTGACCTCGATGCCGTTGCTCTTGGAATACCCGTCGGCGTAGCTTTGCAGCGCCATCGCCAATCCGGATTCGTCCAGGAACGGCGGGTGAAGCCCGTATGAGATGGTTCGCAGATCCTGGATCGACTGTTTGAGCAGCTCGTCAACCTGCTCGACGATCGGCCCTTCGGAGGCCGGCAATTGGTCGCGCAGGCGCCGCGTCAACAAGGTCACGCCAATGAGGCTTTGCCCCGTGCTGTCGAGCAGCTCTCGCGCCACTTGCCGCCGCTCCTCGTCCTGGGCCCTGAGGACGGCCGCGGAAAGCTCGCGCAGCTTGCGTTGCGTGCGGTGCAATTCATCGCTTGCCGCACCGAGCAAGATCACCGGAATCGAAACGCCGATGAGGAAGAGCTGCAGAGCCAGAACATTTTGCTCGGGGGTGCCGACGACGAACGGGCTCTGGCCGTTGAGGGTGAACCAAATTGACGTCACCGGTGACAACCAGGATGGCTCCGCTGGCACCTTTTTCGCCGAACCGTATCGATGCCCACAGGATGAATGGCAGGGGCACGCAAATGAGCGACGGCAGAAACTCGCCGGACGCGACCCCCGCGCCAAGCGCAAGCGTGCCGGCGCAGACCGCCACGAGCGCAATGCCCAGCAGGACGGGTTCAAGCGACGCGCGACGCCGCGCCGGCGCGAGCCACTGCGGGGCTTCGGTCAGCCACGCCAGGGCCACAGGGCCAAGCGTGATGCTTCCCAAGGCATTGGCCACGTACCATTCCCACCAGAAGCTCCAGTAGTCGTTGGCCGCCCCGCCACCCAGGATACGCACAAATGCACCCCCGAACGCCGACAAAGCGGGGCTGATGCCGGCGGTGATCAGAATGTAGATCAGGGCGCTGCGAATGCTGCCGAGCCACGGCGGACCGACCAGCACGCGACGCATCGCGAAGGCGCTCAGCGTGGCGACCATGCAATTGCTTGCGAACGCTACGAGCAGTTGCGGCGCCGGCATTCCAACGCCGAGCTCGGCCACGACGTGCGCCGGAAACGTCGCGGCGACGTAGATCCACCAACGCCTGCCCGGCACGAGGAGCAGGGTAACGAAGAGCACGACATTCGGAGGCCAGAAGGGCGCGAATATGCGATCCGAAAGCGTGCCAATCGCGAAGGCCGCTTGCGCGCCAAGATAGTAGGCCACCGCCACGAGGACGGGCGCGCCCAGGGCTGTCGCATGGCGATACAGGGGGGTGGGAAACGATGGCCGCTCAGGCACGGAGTGCATGCGACGCCTATCGGTTGCACCAAGCCCAGCGACCGCTGCCGCCGCTAGCTGGCGGGTGCCGTCATCAGGAATGAGGAAGTCGCGTAGAGTCGTCTCCCTGCTCAAGCTTCGATTTCGGCACGCGCGTATAGCACACACATCGCCTACGAGCGATAGACGGTACGCTTCGGTACGGTCGCGGACTGAATGGCGTGCCGGTTCCCTAGCATCGGTTTGAGCATAGACCCTCGGCGAGCAGCAGGCTTGACCCAAGGGGGCGGGAAATCGACAGTTGAGGACATCGACACGTCACCGACACTTACCGACAATGTCGAAAGGGCAGGCCGAATTTTGCGATGTGCCAAGACGGGTCGATCTCTCTCCCTCGTACTGAGTGACGCCGTTGTGAGGCGGTCGAGTTCCGATCTGCCTGGCGAAACGCCCCTTGACTCGCGCATGACCCGGGACGGCTGAGACACATGTCCACTGGATCGAGGGCCGTTCGCCGACGGCCGCGTGTGCGAGCCTACTCCGCGGCTGAATTGGCCAAATGGCGCTCGCGAAACACATCATTCAGGCGAGGTGATCCGATTTTCGGCCGCGACGGAGTTTTGAGCGGCATCGTTTGATCCGGAGCATCGCTGAGTGGCGAGGGTGGTGCTTGATTGATCTCTCGTTCCATGTCGTTGGTCATCTGCTCAAGCACGTTGAGATCGATGCTGTCGCGCGCAGGGGGCGGACTTGCAATCGACTGAGTCTTGCACCTTGCCGTCAGTTGATCCGCTTGACGTAGGATCTCACCGAACTCGGCTTTCAGCGATGTGACGACCCTCGCAATCTCCTCGGACTTGACCAAGAGCATTGCCGAGCGCGGCAGTCGCAAGCCGATTTTTAAGGAAGAGGAAGTGCTGACACTGACGACCGCCTCGGCGTCGCCGTTCTCGTCAACTCGCAATTCCTCAATGGCCGCGACATCGGCTTGCAGGATGGCGAGCCGTTGGCCCAATTTGCCAATAGTCTCTGCGGACTCGGCAAAGGTCTTGATACCGCGCTCGTTGTCTTGCATTCCCGTATACTCCTTCTGTCGGAGTACTATTGGTGTCCCGAAGGCGACGAAAAAAAGGCGGCGTCACCAGCGCCGCCCGTTGGGGTCACTGCGAAGGTCCAGCCTTCCTTCGCTCTGCAACCATCCGCTCGACGTCGGCCTGGACGCGCTCGCGAGCTTTTCTTTTTGCTGTTTCCTCATTCGCCAAGTCGTCCAGCCGCTCGGTGGGCGCGTAGGCGTGAGGTGTCGCGAGGGGCGGCTCGCTGGCGCACGCGGTCAACATCAACAATGCGGCAACGGCCGCGCACTTGAACAACCAATCCATGCCCAACCTAAGCACGCTGTGTGTTGAAGGGTCAATCGTGCCGCCAGGCTTGACCCAAGCGGGAAATCGACAATGAGGACATCGACTTGAGATCAAGTCGAAAGACAGACCGAATTTCGCAGCGGCCAAAATCGACCGATGGACCCTCGCCCTCACCTCCCCGGCGCAAGCGTCCCCCGGCGCCTGAACCCGCCCGCCCGTGATTTACGGCGCCCGTCGCGTCTCGCTATGATGGCGGCAAGGTGCAGAATCGCGAGCGGAGAGCCATGATGTACCATCCCGCAGGCCAACGCCGTTCCTCGTGGGTCTTGGTGCTTGTCGCCTGCCTCGCCTTGCTGCCGGCCGCGTCTCTACGCGCGGCCGCCCAGGGCACCGGCAAGGCCGCCTCCCCGTCCGCCGAATTGCCGCAAGGGCTCGCCGATGTCGCGTCCTCCGTCGCCAAGATGGACGACCGGCAGGTCAGAGCCTCCCTCGTCCAGTTGCTCGAGGAGAAGGCTCGCGCCCCCGAGCGGCCGGCAGACCAGGACCCGCTGACCGCTTCGAATGAGGTGACGTTGCGGGCCGGCGCACGCCTCTCGCAACTCGCGCAGGCGGCCGGCGAGGCCGGGCGCGCCCCGGCGGTATTCTGGAGCTGGCTCACAGGGGCCGGCGAGGACAGTACGGCGCCGCTGCGCGCCCTTGGCACCGCGTTGGTCCTGCTCGGCATCGGCTGGATCGCGCAACGGGCGGCCGTCGCCGTCGCGGCCTGGCGCGGGCGCAAAGCCCCGCCGGCCGCGACACCGGGAGCCGGCATCACTGCGCTGCGCGCCGCCGCCTTCTTGGCCGCCGTGAGCATCGCCCACGCGGTCATCCCCGAGGTGACGCGACCATCGCGGCTCGCAGGCCTCGCCATCGTCTTGACGTCCTTCGGCACTTGGCTTGCCGCATGGGCGGTCCGGGCGGGGCTGCCTCGCCTGCTGAAGGCCGAGGCGGCATCGCCGAACCTCGGGCGCGTCCTGCACCTGTCCTTCGCCGTCTTGTTCGCAGGCTTGTTCGGCCTCGTCCTGCTGCGCGAGGCCGGCGTCGCGCCGGACGCGCGATTGCTCGTCGGCCTCGCCGCCTGGCTGGCGTTCGGAGCCTTCTTCCAATCCTGCCTGGACTGGCGGCGGCGCCTGGGCGCGACCGAAGCCCGCGACGAGACCGCCGAGGAGGCGCGCCGGCTCGAGTTCCGCTACAGCGCGAACTTCGTGCGCCTGTCGCTCGTCATCATATATGGGGTAACGGTGGCGGGGGCGCTGCTGCGCGGTCCCGACGCCTTCTGGAAAGGCGTGGCGAGCCTCGCCCTCGTCGTTCTCGCAGCTTCGGTGTGCGGCTGGGCCGGGGCCGACAACCCGCTGACCCGGCGCCTCTTCGCGCCCGCCCGCTCCGGCTGGGCCGCCACGTTGCAGCGCGCCTGGACGATCGCCGTCTTTGTGTGTCTCGTCGTTGCGCTCGCCCTTGTCTGGGGCATCGACCCGCTGCACACCGCCAATGCACATCTCGGACAGACGATCGTGCGCGGCATCGTCACCGTCGCCATCACCCTCGTGCTCGCTTATCTGGTGTGGGGGTTGATCCGCGCGGCCCTGTCGCAGAGCGCGCTTGGCGCCCCGCCCCTGCCCGGCATCCATGGCGAGGAGGGTGGCGGCACCGCCGCCACGCGCCTGCAGACCTTCGAGCCGGTGTTGCGCAACTTCCTGTTCGTCGCCGTGGTGACGATCGCGCTCATGGTCTGCCTCACGTCGCTCGGTGTGAACATGGCGCCGTTGCTCGCCGGCGCCGGCGTCATCGGCATCGCCCTCGGCTTCGGCGCGCAGACGCTGGTGCGCGACATCATCTCGGGCGTGTTCTTCCTCGCCGAGGACGCTTTCCGCATCGGCGAATACATCGAGATCGGCAACACCCGCGGCACCGTCGAGGGGATCGCCATCCGGTCGCTGAAGCTCCGCCATCACCGCGGCGCCGTGCACACCGTGCCGTTCGGGGAGATCAAGCAGCTCACCAACAACAGCCGCGACTGGGTCATCATGAAGCTGGAGTTCCTCCTCGCCTTCGACACCGACCTCAAGATGGTGAAGCGGATCGTCAAGGAGATCGGCAGGGAGCTGCAGGCTCACCCCGAGCTCGGCCACGCGCTGCTCGACAGCGTCAAGAGCCAGGGTGTGCGGCGCATGGAGCCGACCGGCATGGTCGTCGGGCTGAAATTCATGGCCAGGCCCGGCAGCGAGGTGTTCCTGCTGCGGCGCGAAATCTACCAGCGGGTCCGCGACGCCTTCGAGCAGAACGGCATCCACTTTGCGCGCCCGCAGGTGGTGGTCGCCGGCGGAACCGCCTCCCCGGCCCTCCTCGAGCAGGCTGCGGCGGCGGGCCTGTCGAGCGGCGAAGAACGCCGGCCGCAAGGTTAGGATCAGGCCGGCCGCCGCGCGCGCTGCCACAGCCATAGCGCCACAAGGACGAGCAGCGACCCGACAAGGGCCGCCACGATATCGCGCAGCGATATCGCCACCTTGTCGAGGCCCGGCAGCAGCCGAAACATGCGGAACAGGAAGCCGCCGACCAGCGCCCCGACGAGGCCGACGCACAGGTTTCGAATGAGCCCAAACCCCTTGCGGTCCCGCGTGATCAAGAGCCCGGCGAGGCTTCCGCCGATGAGCCCGACGACGACCCAGACGATGACTTGATCGATGGACGGCATCGCTGCCTCCCGCGTTTGAAGGCCCCCTACCTCCCCGGAAATCCCGGCAGGTCGGGCGGCGGATGATAGGGCTTGTCGCCGAGCGCCTTGACGCGGGCCCAGAACTCCGGCCCCGCCGCCACCCCCGTCTCGGTCTTCTTCGCCGCCTGCCGCCACATCGACCACGAATCCGGATAGAGCCGGACAGCCTCGGCCATGTGGGTCGCCCCTTCCTCGGCGCGGCCGTTGCGCGTGAGCCAGGCGCCGAGGCGGAAATGCGTATGCGCCAGCGCCATGTTGGCCGTCATGCGCGACAGCTTTTCGCGCGCCCGCTCGGCGTCAAGGGCGTTGCGCCCGCTCGTCACCCAGTCGCCGACCGCATCGAGATAGAAGGCGCGCCCCCTTTGGCGGGCCGCCACGTCTTCGGGCGACAGCGCGAGCGTCTTCGGGTCCATGTTGCGGAAATGATCGGTCGACCCCGCCGTCTCGGGCGGACGCACGATCTTGCCTTGCTCGTCGATCCACACCGCCCTCGGCACGTTGGTCATGCCGTAGAGCGCTGAGACGCGGTGCTCGGTGTCGATGAGGCTCCAGTAGGTCGGCTTGGCCTGCTCGATCCAGGGCCGCGCCGCCTCGGCCTCGCTGTCCTGCGCCACCGCGACGACCATGAAGTTCGGGTTGTTCAGGCTGTCGAAGAGTTGCTGCCACACGGGCAAGTCCAATCTGCAGCCTCACCAGGAGGCCCAGGTACTGAGGAACACCTTCTTGCCGCGCAATTGCGAAAGCGTGTGCGGCTTGCCGGTCAGGTCAGGCAGCGTGAAGTCCGGCGCCGAGAGGCCGGCAAGCGCGGCATTGCGGTCCTCCGCCGCCGTCCCGAGCGAAAAGATCTCGCCGGCCGCGTCGGCGACCATCGGCGCATCGAGCCGTCGCCAGAAGGCCGCGATGTCGACGCGCCCGTCGCGAGCCGCATCCTTGGGCAGCGGCACGCATTGATCGCCGCGGCACATGCCCTCGGGTTTCAGCACGTAGCCGGTCGCCCGCGCGATATCGTCGGCCTTGAGCCACGTCCCGTCCTTGGCGTCGGCGGCAAACTCGCCGCTGTCGGTAAGAAGCGTCGCCATTGCCTGTCCTCCGTTGTCGCGCACTCTGAGGTCGGCGCGGCGACCTGGCAAGCCACGAACGCGTGCCTTGTCGCCGGACCTAACCCGCGACACCTGTTTCGGCGAGGGGCGCCGATATCGCCGGTTCGTCAGCGGATTTGCGGCCGACCAGAAGCCATGTCGACATGCGACCCTTGCCCTTGATATCGAGCGTGCCGCGCGGCTCCAGCACGAAATCCTTGGCGAGACGGTCGTAGCTCGTCTCGGACACCTGGATCTGGCCTGGGACCCCGGTCGATTCCATGCGGGCCGCGACATTCACTGCATCCCCCCACACATCGTAGAAGAACTTGCTGGTGCCGACGACGCCCGCCACCACGGGACCCGTGCTGATGCCGATGCGGATCGCCACGCTGCGACCGTGCGGATCGCGCAAATCCGCCGCTGCATCGCGCATGGCGAGCGCCAGATCCGCGAGAGCCTGCGCGTGGTCCGGCCGCGGCACCGGCACCCCGCTCACCACCATGTAGGAATCGCCCGTGGTCTTGATCTTCTCAAGGTGGTGGCGTTCGACCAGGCGGTCAAAGTCGCTGAAGACGCGGTTGAGAAACTGCACCAGGTCGGCTGGATCGGTATCGCTGGCGCTCGCCGTGTAGCCGGCCATGTCGGCGAACAGGACCGAGGTGTCGCCATATTTGTCGGCGATGACCCCTTCATCGCGGTTCTTGAGGCGATCGGCGATCTTGGCCGGCAGAATGTTGGCGAGCAGCGTCTCGGAGCGCTCGAACTCGCGCTCAGCCGACGCCTCGGCCCTGTCGATCTCCCGCACCGCGTAGAACACGACGGCGAACAGGGTGATGCAGGTGCCGACGATGCAGGCGATGAAATAGGTGAGCAGCATCGCCGGCGGCACGAGGCCGGTATCGCGCGGCACGCTGAATTCGAGGGCGAGCATCAGCGCCGGCGCAAGACCGCCGAACAGGACCGCGAGGCCGATGCGCCCGCTGCCGAAGAACAGGAGCAAGACGGCCCCTACCGCAAGGTACTGGATCGACATGCCGCTCGCCGTGCCGATCATGCCGCAGATGATGAAGATTGCCGCATAGGAGATGATCGAGAAGCCGAGCGGCGCCGCGACGGGCCCGAACCGGTGCAGCAGCGGCAGCATGACCAGCAGCATGGCCGTCACCCCGTTCGCGGCCGCAAGCTTCCAGATGCCGGGCGTGGGATCGAAGCACTGGACGATGGCGTACATCGCCACGAAGGCGGCGCTGCACCAAACCGTGAAATTGACGGCGCGCAGCCGCCGCGCCACCTTTTCAGGATAGGCTTCGGTGCCGTAGCGGATGTCTGGAATGAGGCGCACGCCCGCCCTTCCGTTGCTTCCCTCCGAGGATCGGGGCGGTGTGGCGCGAGGTCAAGCGACCCGGGCCGTCAATCTGGCAGGATAGCTACCGTCTCGCCTCGCGCGAGCCAGCAGATGCCAGGCGAAAAGCTCACCGATACGCCGGCATCAGCTTCTGCTCCATCGGCGCGCCGAGCGCGATGACGCCGGCTCCGGACAGGCGCTCGATCGAGGTGCCGTCGAGACCGGCCGTGGTCAGCACCTCGCGTGAATGCTCGCCGATGCCGGCCACCGCCATGGGCCCCGCGCGCTGCGTCCGGCTGAAGGTCGCGTAGCGGCCGGGCGCTGAGAAGAACGTCCCGTCAGCCGCGCCGCGAATGTGCACGAACTCGTCGCCGAGCAGCGCCGGATCGCGCAGCACCTCCGACACCTTCCGCGCCCGCACCGCTGCGATGCCGGCCGCCTGCATGCGCCGGACAGCCTCGTCGCCGGAGAGCGGTGCGAGCGCCGTGGCAAGCGCCGCGGCGCGATCGCGCGCAAATTCCGTCTTGTCGACCGCCAGTCCCGCCTCGGCCAATTCCTTGGCGGCCGGCTCGTGCCGCCCCGTCGCCTCGACGCGCACCCAGCCGTCGCTCACCTCGTAGAAGCGGTCGAGCCAGCCAGGACCGCGGAAATTGCGGTTGCCGCGCACCAGCGCGGGACGGCCGGCATAGCGCACCAGTTCCCCGCCCTGCAGATAGGTGGCCGTGGCGGCAAGCGAGTTCCAGATGCGCTGGCCCTCGCCGGTCCGCTTGCGGTGGTAAAGGGCGAGCACGCAGGAGAGCGCGCACATGGCAGCCGTCGTCACGTCGATGATGGCAATGGTGTTGGCGACCGGCTCGTCGTCACCGCCTTGGCTCGTCATCATGCCGCTCATCGCCTGCACCACCATGTCGACCCCCGGAAGCTGGGACAACGGCCCGCCCTCCCCGTAGGCAGAGAGCGAGACGGTGATGGCGTCGGGCTTGATGGCCGAAAGCTTCTGGTAGTCGATCTCGAGCTTGCGCGTCACGCCCGGCCTCAGCAACTCGATCAGCACGTCGCTCGCCTTCAGCGCCTGGTAGAAGGCCTCGCGCGCCCCGCGATCCTGCAAATCCATGGCGAGGCTACGCATGCCTCTGTTGTAGGTGAAGCCGGAGGCCCGGAACGGGTCGCCGGTGAGCGGCTCGACCTTGACCACATCGGCGCCGAGCTCGGCGAGCAGCGTGCCCGTATAGGGGCCGGCCACGAACGTGCCCATGTCGAGGATGCGATAGCCCGAGAGCGGCCCTGGCCGCAGCCGAGCCGCCACGTTGGGGCGCGGCGGTGCCGGACGCGCGGCGATCTTGCCGGTATGGGCGCCGAGCTTCGGGGCCGGGCCGCCGACGCGCCCCGGCGTCCGCGTCAGGTTGATGGGGATGCCGGGCATCACGGTTGCGCCGCGGTCGGGGTCGTCGACCTCGACGCGCATGCCGATGGCCTTCACCTGCGGATGGTCGAGCCATTGCTCGGTCGGACCAAGCGAGCCGCACGGGATGCCGAGGCCGCTGATCAGCTTCAGCAGGTCGTCGCGGCTGCGCTTGCCAAACTCGGCGGCGATCTTCTCCTTGGCCCAGTCGACATTGGCGGCGAGCACGAGATTCTCGATCTTGCCGCCCATGCGCGCATCGTCGAGCATGGCGCCGAGGCCGAGTGCCTCGAGCAGCCGCGTCTCGAACTTGCCGCCGAGCGCCCCGCAGGCGATCCAATCGCCATCCTTGCAGGCGTAGCGCGTATAGGTCGGGTGGCGGCCGCCAGTGCCGACCGCCGTGCTCGGGTCCGGCGAATCCGGATTGACCGTGAAGGTGCCGACAGCCGCCTCCATGACGGCGTTGATGCCGGTGACCTTCACGGCCTGGCCGTAACCCGAGGCTTCGCGCTCGACCAGTGCGGCAACGGCGCACACCGTCGCCCACAGCCCCTGCACGTAGAGCAGATGCGGATAGACGGAGTTGATCGGCCCGCCATCGGTCGAGGATTGGCGCCAGGCGACGCCGGCGGCGGCGGCCAGCAACCCCTGCGATTCATGCTCCCCGAGCCAGGGCGCGGCGCGCCCATAGGGCGGCAGCTCGACCAGAACCAGCCGCGGATTGGCCTTCATCAGCGCCACGCGCTCGAGCTTGAATTGCTCGAGCGTCTTGCCGTTGCGGAGGAGGCAGACATCGGCGCCGGAAATCAGCTCGCCGAGCCAGCGGCACTGGGCGGCGTCAGCCGGATCGACCACGACGCTCCTCTTGCCGCGGTTCCACATGGCGAAACCCGGAGCGTCACGGCCGGGATCCCCGGCGGGCGTCTCGATCTTCACGACTTCGGCGCCGAAATCGGCCATGAACATGCCGACGATGGGGCCCGCTATTCCGTCACCCAGGTCGACAACTTGCAGGTTGCCCAGCGCGCTCATTCCGGACCTTCCAGGCTGCTACTTACCGTGGGGATTCCCGCGCCATACCTGCATCGCAAGGCCGAGAATGCAAGGCCCCGACGCCTGCGTGGCGCGTAGCCCGCTTCGGCGCCATTTGCGATGCTGCCCTGCACAATCGTTTTGGCGGCGAGCCGAAAGCCCGGCGCGCCGATGGTCTAGTGTGCCGAATTTGAAGTTCGCCATATTGATTGGATCAGCTGCCTCGCGAACTTCAAATTCGATATGCACACTAAAATCAATCTCTTTTAGTGTCGCTTTGATTCCAAAATTCGCTCCGAGGCCTCCATCGAGATCATGCGAATCTTGGAATCGCGACACTAGCCGCCCGGCGCGCCTTGCGTGTTGACGTAGAGTGCATAGACCGACTGGCTCGCCGCCATGAACAGGCGGTTGCGCTTCGGCCCGCCGAAGCAGACGTTGGCGCAACGCTCCGGCAGGCGGATGCGGCCGATGAGCGTTCCCTGCGGGTTGTAGATCATGACGCCGTCGAGGGCGTCGCTGCCGAGCCCCCAGCCGCACCAGAGATTGCCGTCAACGTCGCAGCGGAAGCCGTCGGGCGTGCCCGGCCCCGCATCGATGAGGACGCGTCGATTGGCGAGGCGGCGGCCGTCAGCCACGTCGTAGGCGACGATGAGCCGGTTTGGCGTGGCGCGCGACTCGACGAGATAGAGGAGCGATTCATCGGGCGAGAAGGCAGAGCCCGTTAGGGCCCTTCACGTCGCTCGCCACCACGGCGATCTCACCGCTCACGCCGTCGATGCGATAGACGTTCTGCGGCAGCTCCGGCTCGGCCGGTGAGCCTTCGTAGTTGCCGCCGATGCCGAAGGGCGGGTCGGTGAACCAGATCGAGCCGTCGGACTTGACGACGACATCGTTGGGCGAGTTGAGGCGCTTGCCCTCGAAGCGCTCGGCCAGGACGGTGAGCGAGCCGTCATACTCGGTGCGCACGACGCGCCGCCCGCCGTGCTCGCAGGTGACGAGCCGCCCCTGCCGGTCGCGGGTGTTGCCGTTGGCGAAGTTGGACGGCTTGCGGAAGGCGGAGACGGCCCCCGTCTCCTCGTCCCAGCGCAGGATGCGGTTGTTGGGAATGTCGCTCCACAGGAGGCAGCGCGCATCGCCGAACCAGACGGGGCCCTCGGCCCAGCGGCAGCCGGTGGCGAGCCGCTCGACCGCCGCGTGGAACAGGCGGTAGCGCGCAAAGGACGGATCGATGACCTCGACGGCCGGATCGGGATAACGCTCACTCGGTTGCCACACGCTGAAACTCCTCGATGGAAGGCGGCTGCGGCGCCGATCCTGCGTCAGTCCCTGCACGAAGTCGAATGGGCCCATTCCGTTTTGGGGCTGGATGGCGCCGCCGCGTCATGCCATGGGGAAAGTGCAAGATCCCCCGTGGGCAAGGACATCATGGCGAGGAATGCACTGAAGGAGCGCTGGAAGGCCGGCAAGGCGGCGGTGAATGCGTGGCTCGCCATCCCGTCCGGCTTCTCGGCCGAGGTGATGGCGCAGTCCGGCTTCGACAGCGTCACCGTCGATATGCAGCACGGCGTCCAGGACTACCACAGCATGGTGCAGTGCTTCCAGGCCATGGAGCGCCACAGCGTCACGCTGATGACGCGCGTACCCTGGAACGAGCCCGGCATCATCGGCAAGGCGCTGGACGGCGGCGCCTACGGCATCATCTGCCCGATGGTGAACAGCAAAGAGGAAGCCGCCGCGCTCGTCTCCTATTGCCGCTATCCGCCGCTCGGCGCACGCAGCAGCGGCCCCATCCGCGCCGGCCTGTATGGCGTCGCCGGCTCCTACCAGGACACCGCCAACGACGAGGTGCTGGTCATTCCGATGATCGAGACGCGCCAGGCGGTGGACAGCATCGATCAGATCCTCGACGTGCCGGGCATCGACGCCATCTATGTCGGGCCGGGCGACCTCGCCTTCTCGTATGGGCGCAAGCCGAAGCTCGATCATGACGATGCCGAGATGCTGGCCATTTACGACAAGCTCATCAAGGCGTGCGGCAAGCGCGGCATCCATGCCGGCATCCATTGCGGCGGCGCCCCTTACGCGGCGCGCGCCATCAAGATGGGATTCCGGCTGACCACCATCGCCAACGACAGCGGCCTGATGGCCATGGCGGCCCGCAAGGCGGTGGCCGACGTATGGCAGGAGGTCGGCAATCTGCGCTAGGACGCGTCATGTGCGGCCGATGAGCGGGGAAGACGATGCAGCAAGCCTTCGAGACGGATTTCTGGAAAGACGCCGAGGCGCGCAAGAGATGGGACGACATCGTTCCGGGCGAACCGAGGCGCACGACGACCTTATGTGCTGACGCTCGAGGCGATCCAGCGCTATTGCCGCGCCGTTGGCGACATGCATCCGCTCTATTTTGACGAAGCATTCGCCAAGCGTTCTCCCTATGGCGGGCTGATCGCGCCGCCCGCCATCCACATCCTGCTGATGTTCGCCTGCACGCCGGACGACGACTGGATGCGCAGCCCCGGCACCATCAACGCGGGCCAATCCTGGAGCTACAACGTGCCGGCACGTCCGGGCGACACCATCCGGCTCGACGCCCGGGCCCTCGACAAGTTCATCAAGAAGGAGCGGCTGTTCGTCGTCCATGACAACGTCTTCTTCAACCAGCACGACGAGGTGATCTGTTCCGGTCGCGGCTGGACCATCCGGCCGATGTAGAGAGGCGGGCATGAGCACCTTCGATGCAATCACCCAAGGCGACCGGCTGGAAGGCGCCGACTTTGTGGTGTCGCGCGACAGCATCCGCGCCTTCTGCGATGCCTCGCTCGACTACAATCCCCTCCACCTCGACGACTTGTACATGGAGGGCAGCTTCGGCAAGACGCAGTTTGGCAGCATCATCATGCACGGCATGAACAATTTTGGCATCATCACGCGCATGCTCACCGATTGGGCCTATGAACGAGGCGCCGTACATCGCCGGCTGGAAGCCCGTTGGCGCGTCCCGGTACGACCTGGCGACACCATCCGGCCGCGCGGCCGCGTCACCGCGCGTCAAACGACGGCTAAATCGCGCTGGATCACCGTCGAGGTGGAGGTCGCCAACCAGAAGAACGAGATTGTGGCCTATGGCGAGGCCATGGTGGAGTTTCCGTGAGAGCCTAGGGGTCGTGCAGGCGTGCCGGCTTCCTACGTGGGGCCATCGCGCACTATTTGAGCGCGCGCATTTTGCCGAAGAAGCCCTCGACTTCGGCTTCCAGCTTGACGGCGCCCGACGAAAGACGCTGTGCCCATTGGAGGATTTCCTCCACCACCGCCATGGTGTCGCTCGCCACCTCCTCGACGGAGCGGATTTGCGCTGCCGCCTGGCCTGTATTGCTGGCCGCCAATTGCATGCTTTCGGTGATCTCGTGAGTGGCCCTGCCCTGCTGCGCGACGGCTGCGGCAATGCTTGTCGCACCGGATGCCAGTTTTTCGATGACGGCGGCAATGGCGGACATTTCGTCGACAGAATGCTTGGCGGCTTCCTGGATGGCGTTGATCTGCACACCGACCTCGTCGGTGGCGCGTGAGGTTTGGTTGGCGAGAGCCTTCACTTCCGCTGCCACGACGGCGAAACCTCTTCCGGCCTCGCCGGCCCGTGCGGCCTCGATCGTCGCATTGAGCGCGAGCAGGTTGGTCTGCGCGGCGATCTGCGAGATGACGCCGACCACCGAGCCGATGCGCTCCGCCGAGCTCGCCAAGGAATGGATTGATCCACGCGTCGTCGTCGCGTTGTCGACCGCCGACCGGGCAAGCGACAGGCTCTCGCCTGCTTGGTCACCGATGCCCTTGATCGAAAGCGAGAGCGCTTCCGTCGCGCTGGCGATCGACTGCACGCTTTGAGTGGTGTCCGCCGAGGCCTGCGAGGCCGACGCCATTCGTTCGCGCGTGTCATGCGCGGCGTGTCGAAGCTTGCCCGATGTCGATGCGAACGAACCGGAAGCCGCCTTGATCTCCTGGACGATCTCGCCGCTGGTTGAATTGAAGCCGACGATGGACGCGTCAATTACCTCGCGGCGGGATTGCACGTTTTTCAGGGTCGCCTCCTGATGCAGGAGGAGACCATTGGCGACGTCGAAGGCCAGCGCTTGCGAAACGGCTTGTAGCTGCTCGACGCGTTGGGCGCGCCGCCATACGGGCCGCAACAACGGCTTGGTCAAGCGCCTCGAAATGACGTTGGCCAAGAGGACGCGGAAGCGCGCATCCAGCCCCAGCGTCGCTTCCGCCTCAACGACCCTCTGGCACGATTGCGTGTAGGCGGTATCGAAGCGGCCGCGCAGCACGGCGCTGAAATGGGCGCCCTCGAGCTCGCGGATATGTCCGTGGTTGGCGCGCAGCACGTCGGCGACGCGCGCAACCGAGGCGGCAAGCTGGATGCCCTCCTCGATCGCCTCTTCGAGGCGACCTTCGATCGTCGCCCAATGCTCGGCCAGAACCCGCAACGCGCGGTCGTCCAGCTGATACAGCTTCATGCGCAGGGCGAGATCGGACGGGAGGGATACGAGCATCGCAACAACTGGTTGACGAATGAGTGCTGCCGGAAGGGCAGTCTCGGATGGGTTTCCGCGGAAACTCTCGTGTCGCTTGGTGGCCCGGTCCGCCACATTGATCCCAAACCTGTTTACAAAGTATTAGGGTCGGCTGTAGCGCCGCATGCGCCGTGGAGTAGGCCACCCATGAACCCCGCCAATCTGCCGTTCGACGCCGAGACCATGCTCAAGGGCCTGCGCGTCTGGGTCGAATGCGAGAGCCCGACCTATGACGCCGCCGCCGTCGACCGCATGATCGACCTTGCGGCGGGCGAGCTCGCCGCCATGGGCGCTTCGATCGAGCGCATCCCCGGCCGCATGGGTTTCGGCGGCTCGGTGAGGGCGCGCTTCCCCCACAAGCGCGCCGGCGAGCCCGGCATTCTCATCGCCGGCCACATGGACACCGTGCATCCCGTCGGCACGCTCGAGACGCTAAGTGGCGGCGCGAGGACGGCAAGTGCTACGGCCCCGGCATCTTCGACATGAAGGGCGGCAACTACATTGCGCTCGAAGCCATCCGCCAGCTTGCCCGCGCCGGCATCGAGACGCCGCTGCCCGTCACCGTGCTGTTCACTCCCGACGAGGAGGTCGGCACGCCCTCGGTCCGCGAGCTGATCGAGACGGAAGCGGCGCGCCACAAATACGTGCTGGTGCCGGAGCCGGCCTCGGGCGCCTTCGGGGTGGTCACCGGCCGCTACGCCATCGCCCGCTTCAATCTCGAGGCGACGGGCCGGCCGAGCCATGCCGGGGCGCGGCTGGCCGAGGGACGATCCGCCATCCGCGAGCTGGCGCGGCAGATCCTGGCCATCGAGGCGATGACCGGGCCCGACTGCACGTTCAGCGTCGGCGTCGTGCGCGGCGGCGAGTGGGTCAATTGCGTGCCCTCGCGCGCCACGGGCGAAGTGCTGAGCATGGCCAAGCGCCAGGAGGACCTCGACCAGGGCGTCGAGCGCATGCTGAAACTGTCGGGCACGCGCGAGGACGTGACTTTCACGGTGACGCGCGGCGTGACGCGCCCGGTGTGGCCGCCGGGCCAGCCCGGCACCCTGGCGCTCCACGAGAAGGCGCGGGCCATCGCGGGCATGCTCGGCTTCGAGCTGCCGCACGGCAGCCGCGGCGGCGGCTCGGACGGCAATTTCACCGGCGCCATGGGCATCCCGACCCTCGACGGCCTCGGCGTCGTGGGCAACGGCGCCCATACGCTCGACGAGCACATCGAGGTGAAGAGCCTCGTCGACCGCGGCCGGTTGATGGCGGGGCTCTTGGCGACGCTAGACTGACGGACGAGGACAGGGGCCTCTCTTGTCTGTCATCCTTCGTCTGTCGGCGTCTCAGACCCCGAACAGCTCGTCGAGCCAGTCGTACACGACCGCGCAGGAGAGCGGCAGATTGCCGAGCTGGCAGTGCATGTCGGCCCCCTCCTCCGTCGTGAACAGCCGCTTGGTCACCGGGCCCGAGACCTTCGCGGCGTAGCGCTCGAACTGCGCCATTGCCTCGCCGCCCTCGCCGGCCCCCACCATGGGAAGCGACGGACAACGGATCTGCGCCAGCCCGGCCTCGGCGTTGAAATCCTTGAGGCGCTGCATCCAGCCGGCGAAGCTGTCGACGCCGAAACGCCGGCAGGCCTGCTTGAAGGCGAGCTTCATGGTGCGCGGCATCTGCGCGTCCGGAATGGTGTCGATCTCCGCGAGCGTCACCGGCGGTGGGTTGGCGGCAAGCTCGGGTCCGACGAAGCCGGCGATGAAACGGAAGAGGTCGATGATCGGCGAATTGACGATGAGCGCCCTGATGCGCTGATCGTGCTCACCGGCTCGGGTAACGAAATAGCCGCCGAAGCTGATGCCGTAGAGGGCAAGCTTGTCGGCTGAGACATCGCGCCGCGCCAGTGCCATATCGAGCATGGCGGCGACCGGCTTCTCGTAGTCGGGGCGGAACTTGACCTCCGGGTGGAAACGCATGAGCCCGGCCTGGCCCGGCCCCTCGCAGGCAAAGACGTTGTAGCCCCGCGCCAGGCCCGCCACCGCCGCCTCGAAATACAGTTCCTCGCCGGTGCCGTCGAAGCCGGTAAGCACCACGATGGTACGTCCGCCGCGGGCACCGCCGAGCGGCGTCATGAAATAGCCCGGCAGCGGCACGCCTTCGAAGGTGACGGTGACCGGCTCGACGTGGTCGGTCATCAGCTTGGCGGCTGCGATGAAGGCGTTGCGGCTCGCCAATCCCCATTCGCGGCTGTCTCGTCCGAAAGGATCGGCAAAATACTCCGCCGCGCGGTAGTACATGGAGGCGCGCAGGAGATGCTCGCGGGCGCTGACGATGCGCTTGGCGGCAAGCGCCGCCTCCCCCAGCTTGGCAACGCGGCCGCCGAGCGCCGCGAAGGCCGGCGGCCAGGCATAGGGATCATCGCCGGGGATCGCGGCGCGGGCGGCAAACACCTCGCCGGCCGCCGCGCCGCCGTAGCTCGCCGCGCCGAGCGAGCGCATGAGCTGGAAGTCGAGCTCGTCGCCCGCAAAACCCGCAATGCGCGTCGTGGTGCGCGACACGCGCCCACCGGCCGCCTGCGCCGAGGCCGGGACATGGCCGAGGGCTGTTGCGGCGGTGATTGCCGCGCTCGCGGCGAGGAATTCCCGGCGCAACATGGATACCTCCTGGGTGTAGCGCGAAGGCCGAACGGACCAATGTTCAAGCGGCAAGCCTGCGCCGACGCAAGCCCGTGCGTGGCCCAAAGGCACTGGCGAAGCCAGTCAGCCCGATTGTCTGGAATTCAGGGGAAACGCAAAAGTGTGAGCCGCAAAATTGTGGGCCCCGGTGCATTCAAGCATCAGCGGGGCCCTTGATCTTCGCTCTGCGAAGGATTTCTGGATTGACCAGAGTGTATATCGAGACTCCGAGCGCTTGGCCTTCGCGTCCTTGTCTCGCTTCCATCACCTGATTTTCGGCGGCACATGTGGCGGCTTGCAGCTGCGCGATCCGCCGCTTGCACCGTTGACCTTGCCCGTTCGGCAAGGTCAGCCTCGTATGCCCGGTGGAGTCATCCTCCTCACCAATGTTGCACGGGCCCCAATTGCGCGAGCGACGATATCGCTCGAGCAATGCCCGCCTCACTGCCGCTCTTGACCGCGTGATTTGCAACAGTTGAATTGCAACCAAGCTGTCAGGAGCGCTCGCCCCCGAAGCCCCTGAGCCAAAGGCCCAACGGACCTCGACGGTGCAGTGTCATGATGCTGAATCAGACGCGCGCGGGTGTCAAGAAGAACAAGGACGCATCCCCGCATCAGTTGAAAAGTGTTGCGCACAAGCTTGACATATCCGCGCGACGAGCGGTCGCGCTTTTGCGGTTTGTTAAGCTTACGGCGGCATCCTCGCGCCATCGGGACATTGGGACGCTGCATCATGAAGCTGATGGCTTTGATACTAGCGGCTGCGTCGCTCGCAGCCGCGACGACGGCGAGCGCGATAACGCCGCGCGAAGAAGCGGAACTGCGCCGCGACTGCACCGGCGACTATTTCAATTTCTGCTTCCCGATGCAGCCGTACAGTCCTGAGCTGGCGCAATGCTTCCATCGCAGCATGGGGCGGCTGTCATATGCGTGCCGCACCTCGATCCAGACGTTCCTCAAGAACAATCCCGATGCGCATACCGGGAGCATTCGCCGGCCTCTTCACCGCGGCTCTTCGGCTCAATAGAATGTCTCGTCGCCGAGATTGAGCAGCGGAAAGGCGCTGTGTGAGCCGCTCGGCGGCACCGGTGTCTCCTTGCAGATGAACGAGCCGTCGAGCTCGCTCCAGCGCGTGATGCCGAGGAGGCCGAAGCACGTCTGCACTTCGTGCTCGAGGATCTCCAGCATGCGTACCAGGCCGCGCTGGCCGTCAGCGGCGAGCCCGAAGCACTGCATCCGCCCCATGCCGACGAGATCGGCCCCGGCCGCCAGCGCCTTGACCACGTCGCTGCCGCGATTGAAGCCACCATCGACGATGATCTTGGCGCGGCCGCGCGTCACGTCGAGGATTTCCGGCAGCATGTCCATTGTGCCGCGCCCGTGGTCGAGCTGGCGGCCGCCGTGGTTCGAGACGTAGACCACGTCGACGCCGTGCTCCATGGCGATCCTGGTGTCCTCGGCGGTGGCGATGCCCTTGATGATGAGCGGGATGGTGAGCTTGCGCTTGATGCGCTCAACGTCCTTCCAGTTCAGCGCCATCAGGTATTCGCGGCCCGGCGCGTTGCGCCGGCGCAGATGCCGCTTGGCGAGGTCGCGCTCGCGGCGGCTGTAATGGGCGGTGTCGACGGTGAGGCAGAACGCCATGTAGCCGGCCGCCATGGTGCGGTCGACGATGGCATCGACCCAATCGGTATCGCCGTGGACATAAAGCTGGAAGATGCGCGCCGCTTCCGGCGCCGCCTTGGCAACGCCTTCGAGGCCGGGCTCCGTCACCGAGCTCAGCATGTGGATGACCCCGAACTCACCCGCCGCGGACGCCGCGGTGGCACCGCCGCCGGCGCCGATCAGCTCGAGCGAGCCGACCGGCGCGAGCAGGACGGGAAGGCGCAGCGGCCGGCCGAGGAACTCCCATTTGGCATCGACCACGCGCACGTCGCGCAGCACGCGCGGCCGAAAGGCGATGGAGTCCAGGGCAAGGCGATTGCGCCTGACCGCCGTCTCGGTCTCCGAGCCGCCCACCACATAGTCCCAGATGTTGTGATTGAGATTCTGCCGGGCCTTCTTGACCAGCTCGTGCAACGTCTCGAAATGCAAGTCGCTCATGCGCTCCCCCGTGCCCCCGCGATCTCGGCTAGTGTGCTGAATTTGAAGCTCGCCACGTTGCTTGGATCACGAACCGAGCGAACTTCAAATTCAAAAAACACACTAGAATCAATCTTTTCTGGCGTGGCTTATGATTTCGAAATTCGCTGAGTCTTCCATTGCTGGGCCTCCATCGACATGGGCGAATTTCGGAATCGCCACACTAGCTTGAGGCTTCGATCAAGATGACGCGGAAGTCGTTGACGTTGGTGAAGGTGGGGCCGGTCACGAAGGCTTGGCCGAGCGTTTCGAAGAAATGGCCGGCATCGTTGCGCGCCAGGAGGGCGCTGGGATCGTGGCCGAGGGAGCTGGCCCGCGCCAAGGTGCCTGGCGTGACGAAGGCGCCGGCGCAGCCCGCCGCGCCGTCGATGCCGTCGGTATCGGCCGCCAAGGCGTGAACGCCCGCCACATCGCCGAGGGACAGCGCGAAGCCAAGCGCGAATTCCACGTTGCGGCCGCCGCGGCCGTCGCCCTTGACCGTGACGGTGGTCTCGCCGCCCGAGATCAGAGCGCAGGGTGGCGCGACAGGCCCATCCTGGCGCAGCACCTGTCGCACGATCTCCGCGTGGGCGCGCCCGACCTCCCGCGCCTCCCCCTCGATGGCATCGCCGAGGATCAGCGGCACAAAGCCCGCCCGGCGCGCAACTTCGGCTGCCGCTTCCAGTGCCAGACGCGGTGTCGCCACGATCGTGTTGGTGACGCGGCTGAACAGCGGATCGCCGGGTTTCGGCGTCTCTGCGTCCGGCGCGGCGAGCCAGGCGGCGACAGAGGCCGGCGGCGGGATGCCGTGGCGGGCGAGCACCGCCCGCGCCTCGGCGCGCGTCGAGGCGTCGGGCGCTGTGGGACCCGAGCCGATCACCGCGACATCGTCGCCTGGCACATCCGAGACGATGAGCGCGACGACACTGGCCGGGGTGCAGGCGGCGGCAAGCCGTCCGCCCTTGATGCGGGAGAGATGCTTCCTGACGCAATTGATCTCGTGGATGGTGGCGCCGCTCTTCAAGAGCGCCCCGGTGAGCCCCTGCTTGTCGGCCAGCGTGATGTTTCCGGCCGGCGCCGGCAGCAGCGCCGAGGCGCCGCCCGAGATGAGGCACAGCGCCAGATCGTCAGGCCCGAGACCGCGCGCCATCTCCAGCATGCGGGCGGCAGCCGCGGCCCCCGCCTCGCCGGGGGTCGGATGCGTGGCCTCGACGACCTCGATCCGCGGGCACGGAAGCGCGTAACCTTCCTGCGTCACCACGAGGCCGGAGAGCGGCCCCTGCCACAGGCGCTCCACCGTCGCGGCCACGTGGCCGGAGGCCTTACCAGCGCCGAGCACCACCGTCTTGCCGGTGGGCGGTGCGGGCAGCGCCTTGGCGATGGTGTCGGGCGCGCGGGCCGCCTCGACGGCGGCCGCGAACATGGCTTTCAGGAGTGGTTCCGCCGAGTTCATTACCTTCGCGCGAGCCCAGCTCGTTGCGCGTAGAGACTTATGATGTTCCTCACGTTATGGCAGCCTTTGCTGAAGTCACGAGGCAGCCAACATGCGAGATGAAATCCCAAACGAGAAGGTCCGATCAAAGGAAGACTTCGTCGCAGTCGTTCGTGAGCTGGAAAGGAGCCTGAGAGAAAAGCCTGCCACTTGGGAAAATGATACCCTGCCTCGCTTCTTGGAAGCCATGGCGGCTTGGACCGAAGTCATGGACGGATACTATCGCAATATTGGAGATGCGGTGCCTAGAGAACCGAGCTGGCGCCTCTTTGCCGATATCCTAAGCGCAGCCGCAGTGTACGAGTAGTTCGTGGCGGCTGCGACGCGCGGGCAGCCGCGCGATTGTGCGTCCGCTCACCTCAACCCCAACCCGCGCGCGATGATGCCGCGCAGGATTTCCGTGGTGCCGCCCTGGATGGTCAGCTTCGGCGCCACCGTGGTGGCGAAGGCGAGGTGCTTCTCCAAGGTCGGATGATTGGAGCTGTCCGGCTCCAGGAAGGCGGCGAGCGAACGCGCCTTGTGGGGCAGCTGCTGCTCCCAGATGGTGCCCATGTCCTTGACGATCGACGCCTCGACGACGGGCTCCTTGCCGGCGTGCAGCATGCCGGCCACCGACACCGACATGCGCCGCATGGTGTGCAGCTGGGCCACGAGGCGGCCAACGCCCTCGGCCGTGCGCACGTCCGGCTCGTTGCCGGCGGCGCGCACCAGTTCCGGCAGCACGTAGAACGTCTCGAGGAACCGCTCCGGCCCGCAGCGCTCGTAGGCGAGCTCGCTCGTTGCCTGTTTCCAGGCGCCGTCGATCTCGCCGAGCACGTGCGTCGTCCGGCATGAAGGCGTCGGTGAACACCACCTCGTTGAAGTCGCGCTGGCCGGTGAGCTGCTCGATCGGGTTGCACTTGATGCCCGGCGTCTTCATGTCGACCAGGAACTGGGTGAGCCCGTGGCGGCGGTTCTCCTTGGTGGGCGGCGAGGTGCGGAAGATGGCGAGCATGTAGTCGGCGACGTGGGCGCCCGAGGTCCAGATCTTGGTGCCGTTGACGAGCCAGCCGCCGTCCGTCTTGGTGGCCTTGGTCTTGGCGGCGAAGAGATCGGAGCCGGAGCCCGGCTCGCTCATGCCGATGGCGAAGCACAATTCGCCGCGGCAGATGCGCGGCAGGATATCCATCTTGATCTTCTCGTTGCGCGTACTTGATCAGCACCGGGCCGCTCTGCCGGTCGGCCGTGAAATGGCGCCTGACCGGCGCGTTGGCGACGCGGAACTCCTCGGTCACCACGTAGCGCTCGAGGAAGCTGCGCTCGTGGCCGCCATATTTCTTGGGCCAGGTCATGCCGATCCAGCCGCGAGCGCCGATGCGCTTGCGACTGAACTCGCGGCTGTCCATGTCCTCGCGCTTGGGATTGTGCGGATCGAAGGTGCCGGCCGCCACCTCCTCGGCGATGAACGCGCGCACGTCGCTTGCGCAGCGGTCGCATTCGGGCGGCAGGCGCATTTGCTCGAAATTGAGAACGGTGCTCACGGATCAACCCCTCAAAATTGCGCTAGCGGGCCGCCAACATGGGCCACAATTCGTCGGCGCCGTCCCTCGCCACCTTGTTGCCGAGCGCCAGCGCCCAATGGCTCTCGTGACCGAAATCGTCGCGCCAGCTCAAGGCCCGCAAGGTGAAACGGTGCAGGATGTGCTCGCGGGTGAAGCCGATGGCGCCGAACACCTGGTGGGCGATGGCCGCCCCCTGCTCGGCCGCCTCGCCGCAGCGGATCTTGGCGGCGCTCGCCTCCAGGAAGACGCTGTCGTCGAACGCCTCGGCATTGGCGATGGTGTCGGCGGCCGAGCCGGCCGCCGCCAGCGCCGCGGCGGTCTCGCCGGCGAGCTTCGCCAGGTTGTGCTGCACCGCCTGGAACTTGCCGATCGGCCGCTCGAAGGCGACGCGCTCGCCGGAATAGCGCACCGCGATATCGAGCGCCGCCGCCAGCGCCCCGGCGATCTGCAGGCTGCGGGCGACGCCGCCCATGAGCAGCACCGCGTCCTGGTCGAAGCCGGACGGCGCCTTGCCGGTCTTAAGCGGCTTCACCTTGTCGAAGATCACCTCGTCGCGGGGATCGCCCGCGAGGCTCTCGCCCGGCACGAGCCGGCAGTCGGAGGTCTTGACCAGCGCGATGCTGGCACCGCCCGGCCCGTGCGCAAGCACGGCGATATGGGCGCTCGCGCCGGCGAACGGCACCTGGCGCGCCGTGCCGCCGAGCGTGCCGTCGGCGTTGAGCGTGATGCGATCCTTGGGCCGCGTCGGTGCCACGGTCATGGCGCCCTCGGGCGAGCCGATGCCGGCTTTGCCCAGCAGCCAGCCGGCCAGCATGGTCTCGACGAGCGGCACCGGCAGCGCGAAGCGGCCGGCCGCCGTCAGCACGTCGAAGCCCTCGGCGAGCGAGGCGCCGGCGCCGCCCTGCTCCTCCGCCACCCAGGCAAGCGGCAGGCCGGCCTCGGCGAGCGCCTTCCACAGCGGCGCCTGCCAGCTGCCATCCTTGGCGCGGTTGATGGTGAGAGGATCGGCGAGGTCGGCGAAGATGCGCTCCGCCGTGTCGGCGACGATATTCTGACTCACGCCCCTCCCCTTTTCTCGAAGGCTCGCAGCGGGCGCGCTACTGGTCGAGGGCTACTCGCTACCGTCCTGCGAGGCAGTGTAAAGTTCCGCTCCATCAAGTTCCAACTGTTTTATCGACACGGGGGTCAGCATGCGTCTTAAGGGGAAAGTCGCGGTGGTCATCGGCGCCGGGCAAAGCCCCGGCGAAGGGATCGGCAACGGCCGGGCGACCGCACTGCGCTTCGCGCAGGAAGGCGCGCAGGTGCTGGCCGTCGACCGCGATATGGACTCCGCCAAGGAAACCGCGACGCTGGCCGAGAAGGACGGCGGCACTTGTGTGGCTTTCGCGGCCGACGTGACGCAGGAGCGCAGCCTGGCGGCTGCCATGGCGGAGGCGAAAGGGCGCTTCGGTCGCATCGACATCCTGCACAACAACGTCGGCGTCTCCATCGCCGGCGGCGACGCGCCGCTCACCGACATCAGCGAGGCGGCGCTCGACCGCATCTTCGCCATCAATCTGCGGGGCACGATCATGGCGTGCAAGCACGCCGCTGCCGATCATGCGCGCGCAGCGCTCAGGCAGCATCATCAACATCTCGTCGGTGGCGGCCTGGAGCGAGTATCCCTTCGTCGCCTACAAGATCACCAAGGCCGGCATGGTGGCGTTCACCCAGCAGCTCGCCATCCAGAACGCCGAGCACGGCATCCGCGCCAACGTCATCCTGCCGGGCCTCATGGACACGCCGATGGCGGTGGACACGCGCGCCCGCACCAGCAGCAGGAGCCGCGCCGAGGTGGCGGCGGAGCGCGACGCCCGCGTGCCCTTGCGCCGCAAGATGGGCACCGGCTGGGACGTGGCCAATGCCGCGTTGTTCCTGGCCTCCGACGAAGCCAATTTCGTCACCGGCGTGGCGCTGCCGGTCGACGGGGGCGCGCTGCTGCGCGTGGGGTGACGGCCGCTCAAACAAACAGCAGCGCCCGCGGCTGACGGAGAAAATGCGTTAACCAATTCTAACCTAAGATAGTCGCGCCGCCGGATAACCGTCTCCCCGCGATGTCCATCACCACGCTCGCCTTTTCGCTCCTGCAACAGGCCGCGTTCCTGTCGCTCGCCGTCGTGCTGCATTGGCTTGTCGATCTGCGGACCGGCATCCGGCCGTGGTTGCGCCAACTCGCCATCGGGGTCGTCTTCGGCGCTGTTGGCGGGATAACCATGGCGGAGGCGGTCGTCATGGGGTCTGGCTATCTCTTCGATATGCGCATGGCAGCGATCGCGCTATCGGGACCGGCCGGCGGCCCCCTAGCCGTTATTGTGTCAACGGCGATCCTGATGGGCGTGCGCGCCTCTCTCGGCGGCGCGGGCGTCTATATGGGCGTCATCGCGACTGCAATGGGCGGCCTCATCGTGCTTCTGTTCATGGGCTGGCTTAAACGTGCCGGGCGGGAGTTCACGTGGCGCGACTTGCCGTTGCTTGGCCTTGCCATTGTCACCCCCAACATTCTGGTCACGCCGCTGGCGCCCCCCGACATGGCGATGCGCTTCCTGCGCGACCTGGCGCTGCCGGTCAGTCTCGCAAACTTCTTCGGCGTCGTGTTCGCCGGCAGCCTAAACCTGATGCGCAACGAACGCTTCCGCGCCCGCGTGGCGCTGGCGGCCAGCGAAGCCAGGCTGCGCGCCATCGCCGATAACCTTCCGGGCGCCCTGTTCGAGCGCAGGAAGCCGGCTCGCGGTCCCAGCCGCTACACCTACGTGTCGTCCGGCGTGACAACACTCCTCGGTGTCGGGCCAAGCGAGCTCACAACCGTCACCAAGACGCGTCTTCTGAACCTCGACGATATGGTCCGCTACCGCCAATTGCAGGCCGAGGCGTTGAAGGACATGTCGCCCATCGTCTTCGAGACCCGCTATGTCAACGCTCATCAGCGCGGGGGCTGGCTGCGACTGTTCGCCAGCCCGCGTCGCGAGGGCGACGAGATCGTGTGGACTGGCTTTGCCCACGACATCACCGAGGAGAAGCGGCTCGAGACGCTGGCCGCCGAAGCCGAAACGGAGAAGCGGGCCACCTTGGCGCGTCTTGCCGACGAATTCGAAAGCGGGGCCGGCCGCGCTCTGCAGATCCTGCAAGCCTCGGTCGGCAAGATGGCGGCTTCCGCGGTCGATGTGACGGCGAGCACGCAAGACACCGTCATCCGGGCAAAAGATGCAGTGCGCGACGCCGAAACGACCAACGCGCACGTGCATGCGCTGGTCGAGAACACGCAACTACTCGATGCGACGGCCGCCGACATCGCCAGCCAGTTGCGCCGCAACGCCGACGGCGCCCGCCGCATGGGCGAGACGTTCGCGCTGGCGCAGACAAGCGTCGCCGATCTGCGCCAGGCGTCAGGGCGCATCGACGCTGCCGTCAAAGCCGTCCAGGCCCTCGCATCGCAGACCAACCTCAATGCGCTGGATGCCGCCATTGCGGTTGTCCACAAGGCACAAGCCGGCGATGGCTTCGCGGCAGCGGCCGGCGATCTGAAGGACTTTGCGGCCGAAGCGGAGCGGGTGAGCGCGCAGATCACGGCACGGATCGGCGATGTCCACGCGGCGGCGGAACGTGCCAGCGAGGCGCTCCGTGCACTCGACCCCGAGATGACTGAAATGCAGCGCGGCGCCGCCGACGTGGCCGACGGCAGCAACAGCCAGCGCGACACCATGCGCGCCATCCACGAGGGCACCCGCGATGCCGCCGCGAGCACCGGCGATGTGTGCTCCAACATGGCCGCCGTGGCCATGCAGGCCGAAGAGGCCGGCACGGCGGCGTCCAACCTGATGAACGCGGTGACCGTCCTCAACCACCAGACCGATGCGCTGGTCGAGCACGTGGAAAGATTCGTCAGACACGTGAAGGCCGCCTAGTTCAGCCGCGCCGCGCCCCCTCAGCCCTTGCCGAGCGCCGCCGTCTCGCGCGGCCCCGCTCGCCCTTCGGGGCCGGCAATCCCGGCCTCGCGCAGGACCTCTTCGGTATGCTCGCCGAGGAGCGGCGCGCGGCGGCGCACCCCCGCCGGCGTCGCCGAGAGGCGCAACGGGCTGTTGGCGATCATCGCCGTCCGCTCGCTGCCCGGATGCTCGACGGCCGCCAGCATGTTGCGCACCGCGACGTGGGGGTCGTTCCAGATGTCGCCCACGTCATTGACCGGCCCCGCCGGCACCTTGCCGCCGAGCGCCAGCGCGATCTCGCGCTTGCTGCGGGCCTTGGTCCAGGCGGTCACGAGATCGATGATCTCGGCCCGGCGCGACAGGCGCGCCGCGTTGCTGGCATAGCGCGGGTCGCTGCCGAGTTCCGGCCGGCCGATGGCCGCGCACAGCGCCGCCCAGAAATCGTTGTGCGGACAGGCGATGCTGACGAAGCCGTCCGACGCCTCGAACAGGCCGAACGGGCAGAGCAGCGGGTGGCCGTTGCCCTCGGGACCCGGCACGGTTCCCTGGTAGGAGTGCTGATAGACCGACCGCTCGCAGACGGCGAGCATGGCGTCGTACATGGCGATGTCGATGAACTGCCCCTGCCCCGTCCGCTCGGCGTGGCGGACGGCCGCCAGGACGCCGACCGCCATCAGCATGGCCGGGACGGTGTCACCGACGCCCGGCCCCACCTTGGTCGGCTGTCCCGGCGCCGGGCCGGTGATGGCCATGAGGCCCCCCATGGCCTGGGCGACCACGTCATAGGCCGGCCAGTCGACATAGGGGCTCTTGCCGCTGCGCGGGCTGCCGAAGCCGGTGATGCTCGCATAGACGAGGCGCGGATTGACCTCGCGCAGCCGCTCGTAGGAGAGGCCGAGACGGTCCATGACACCGACGCGGTAGTTCTCGACCAGCACGTCGGCGCCGGCGACGAGCTTCAGCAGCGCGTCACGGCCTTCTTCTGTCTTCAGGTCCAGCACGACGCTGCGCTTGTTGCGGTTGATGCTCTGGAAATAGCCGCCGAAATGCTTGCGCGTATCGTCGGCGAAGAACGGCCCCAGCGCGCGCGTGAGCTCGCCCTCCGGCGGCTCGATCTTGATCACGTCGGCGCCGAGATCGGCGAGCAGCATGGTGCAGAAGGGCCCCGCCAGCATGACGGTGACGTCGAGCACGCGCAGACCCGCCAGCGCGCCGTTTACCGTCTCGGCCAACCGACCCTCCCTCGCCTTTCACGAATGCCATGCCCCATATCACCTGCGGGCGACACGTGGTAGCGGGCGCCCACACGCTTGAGATGCAGACGGATTCCGGTTGACGTGGACGCCCTTCCGGCCTCTTGAGCCTTGCCGGCCGCCACGGCGGGGTGCAGGCTGGCGCCCATGAATCTCATGGCTCAAGGCCCGGCTCAGGCTGACGACGGCGCTGGTCACGGCGTCGTCGCCTCGAGCGCCTATGCGGGCGGCCGGCGCGTCGCCGACATCACCATCGAGCAAACCGGCGAATGGTCGCGGCGGCCGGGCCATGTCGTGTGGATCGGCCTGTTCGAGCCGAGCGACGAGCTGCTGGCGCGCGTGCAGAAGCAGTTCGGCCTGCATGAGCTCGCCATCGAGGACGCGCGCAACGCTCACCAGCGGCCGAAGCTCGAGCAATATGGCGACGCGCTGTTCATCGTCGCGCGCACCGCCCAGATGGTCGATGGCCGCATCGCCTTCGGCGAGACGCATCTCTTCGTCGGCAAGGGCTACGTCGTGTCGGTGCGCCACGGCGCATCGACCTCCTACACGACGGTCAGGCAGCGCTGCGAGGCCTGCCCCGCTACCCTCTCGCACGGCGAGGACTACATCCTCTATGCCATCCTCGACTTCATCGTCGACAACTACATGCCGGTGGTCGAGGCGATCCACGCCGAGGTCGAGACCATCGAGGACCGCGTCGTCACGGCGACGCTCAGCAGCGACGAGGTCGAGCGCCTTTACACGCTGCGCCGCGACCTGTTGAAGCTACGCAACGCCATCGTGCCCATGGTGGAAGTGTGCCGGCGGCTGGAGCATGCGGAGGTGTTGCACATCCAGGCGGCCATGCAGCCGCATTTCCGCGACGTGACCGATCACGTGCGGCGCGTGCAGGAGGAGATCGACGCGTTGCGCGAGGTGCTGGCCTTCGCGTTCGAGGCAAGCCTGCTCACCGGCCAGGCGCAACAGACGGCGATCACCCGGCGCCTCGCCGCCTACGCGGCGATCCTGGCCGTGCCGACCGCTGTGGCCGGCATCTACGGCATGAACTTCAAGAATATGCCGGAGCTGGAATGGGCGTTCGGCTACTATCTCGTGCTCGGCATGATTCTCACCGCCTGCGGCGCCATTTACTGGCGGCTGCGGCGCGCCGGCTGGCTGTAGGGCTGACGAGGCGGAGCTCTCGCAACCGCGAAGCGCTTGGCGAGCGCGGCGGCCGCCCGCATCAGCAATTGCTGCAAATGCTCTTCATTGTTGTGGCAGAACTGACATCCCAATCCTTTTGCCGCTTGTCCGCCTGAGCCCTGACCCGCAAACGGGCATCCTCAATCTCCTTGTCGGAGGCGGCCTTCTCCGATCGGTCCGGAGGTCGCTTCGCCGCGGCCTGGCTTAGCGCGACCGTCGACATGCCGCAGGAGATGAGGCTTGCGGCGAGGAGCAACCGCAACGCGATGCAGCACTTGGTCATGAGTTCTTAGTCCCGTTCATCGCGCGGAACGCTTGAGGTCACTCTCCAGCGCCACACGTTCGCAAGGTTCAAGCTTGCTCTTGATGCGATATTGCGGTCCCGCATCGACCGGCGGAAGCAGGCGGATGATTTCGAAAACACCGGTCGGCACCAGCCTCAACACGCTGGGCGGAACGAAAACCGCGTCGCCAACCTTGAATTTATGCGGCATATCAAGCTCCCCGTGCGTCGGGCAGCGCGGCCACATTGGCGTCGCTGCGGGCCAGCAAGGCTTCCAAAGCGGCCGACGAGGCTTCGTCGGCTGCCGCCATGACCAGCTCGAAGGCAGCCACCGCGTATTCCTCAGCGTAGTCCGCCCGGCTGTTCAAGTGATGCACCTGCCGCCGTTCTTTCCACTCGTCGACCTCGGCATTGAAGCCGGCGCGCTTGCTGTTCACCCAGGCGTTGACGTTGGCGTTGGCGTTCTCAACCGCGCGCCGGCGATCGAAGATGCGTTGCTGCACGGCGTCTGCCTGGCTCTCCACCGCACGGCGGGATTTCTCTGAAGTGGCCATATC
Source organism: uncultured Alphaproteobacteria bacterium (assembly GCA_963812775.1). Taxonomy (GTDB): domain Bacteria; phylum Pseudomonadota; class Alphaproteobacteria; order Rhizobiales; family Beijerinckiaceae; genus CAWEWH01. Next base: position 66,790 of record CAWEWH010000002.1, on the reverse strand, counting down.
GGCGCTCTTCAGCGCTTCGAGACGCCTGTCGATGCCGTGAAGCTGAATACGCAGACGATCGCAAATGGTGTCGATGCTCTTGCTCAATTCTTCCTCCCCGGGAGACCGTCCCGATTTGCGGCGGTCAGCGAGCGGGCGACCAGTGGCGAGCCCATCCCGACCAGGCGGAGTGTTCGTTTCGGCCAACAGCGCCGATACTTCCTGGCCATATCGATCGGCGATGAAGCGCGGCATCAGATGTTTCTCCTGTCGGGCCTCTCTCGGCGCGACCTGGTCCCTATAACTGCTTGCCACGCGACCAGATGGTCACGTCGCGCTCTGCCTGCGATCGAGAAAGACTGTAGCGCTCTTGAATCACGGCGATGAGGTCCGTCGGATTCCGGATCGCCGCAAGATCCGTCTCGCTCAGACGCTCCCACTTCTGCTGCGCCTGCTTCAGGTGCTCCCTCTTGATCGGAGACGCCGGGGCATTTTCTGTTTGCTTGTAGTTGAACACGGCAATCTCCGACTTAAGTGGATGGATCCGGACGGTGCGTCGCGTGACGATCCACGAACTGCCACCCGGGAGCGTTATTGCTGACGCGCGTTCGCGCTCTTCGCAGATCCGCCGCGCATCGATGTCGGGTATCGAGAGGCCAACACATGTCATGCTCCCACTTACAGTGGGAGCGCTGATGGGTCTCTCAGCCGGCCGCGAACAGCCGATATGACCATGCGCTCATTTCGACGATTTAGCCAGCGCTCATTTACGCCCCGGGAGCGACGGATACGGCGCCCATAAAGAAACGTTGATTGAGGCGGAACGTTTTGCGCCAGCGGCTCATTACCGCAGCGCAAGCTATACAAAGGGGAAGCCATGTTCGGAAAACAGCTCGTTGCCGCCGCAATCCTAGCCACGCTGGCTGGACCTGCGTCGGCTCAATACGCGAGGGAGTACTACGTCGTGCAAGACAGCACGACAAAGAGATGCACGATTGTCGAGGAGAAGCCCACAGCAACGACCGTTGTGCAGGTTGGCCCACTCGTCTTCAAGTCTCGGAGCGAAGCTGAAGCCGGGATGAAAACCATTCAAGTTTGCACGAGCGAGTAATCGCAACGCGAAGCGACCCCTCGTCGATGGAGGGGCCGCTTCTAAAAGAAAAAATCAATCGCTCGTGCTCCGTGCGCCAAGCGGCGCCTGCGTCACGTTTGCGAGACGCCCCTTCACCTCAAGAGCCCCGCAGTGCGAAGGGCCTTCTCGATGATTGCGCCGACATCGACCTTCGGCGTCGCGGTATTTTGGTGCCCGCCAGGTTCGGCAACGGGCTCGGGCGTTGCGTCCGATCGCGCATCTTCAAGCAAGCGCCGTTCGCGGTCGGTCCCCATGTCGTTCGCGGGCCATGACACAGATGGGATCGCTTCGGCGAGGGCCGGCTCGAGCGGCCGAACGTCCTCCCGCGACGGCTGCGCGCTTGTTTCCGCCCGTGCCGCAGCGATCCCCCAGAACGCCGCAATATGCTCGGTGGACGAGACTCCCGTCTCGATGAAATAGGGGCCCGGCGCGCCGAGGCTGTCGGCGCCGGCCGCGAGGGGAACACCGTGCCCCATGCCGGCCACCAGATATTCTTCGACGAACGCTTCGCCATGAGCGTTCATCCATTGACGACGGCGATAGGCGCCTGTGCTGACAACGCGCGTTGCCGTTGCCGGGAGGGCGTGGAGCCGTGTCCATTGTTCGACGATTGCCGTCGCGTTTTCCGGCTTCACCGTCTGGTCCTTGGCGCCGTGCCAAACCGAGATTTTTGGCCACGGTCCGGCATGCGCCGATGCGCGACGGACGAGATCGGCGGATTCATCCCCTGACAAGCGTGGACCCTTGAACATGCTCTCGAACGCTTGCTCGACAGTCGTGGCCGCGCCGAATGGAAGTCCCGCCACGATGGCGCCGCCGGCGAATATTTCGGGATAGACCGCCAGCATAACCGACGCCATCGCGCCGCCAGCCGACAAGCCGGTCACGAATACGCGAGCTGGATCGATGTCGTGGTCGATGATCGCCCAGTCGATCATTTGACGAATTGACATCGCCTCGCCGCGGTCCCGGGCCGTGTCGTCGGGCTGAAACCACGTAAAGCAGTTGTTGGGATTGTTGGACTTCTGTTGCTGAGGTGCCAGCACGACAAAGCCGTGGCGATCGGCGAGTTGCGACCACCCCGTGCCATAGTCGAAGGTCGTTGCGGTTTGGGTGCAGCCATGGAGCGCGACCACCAAGGCTGGCCGGCGGCTCACGCGGCTCGGCGCATAGTCGAACATCCGCAAATTGCCGGGATTGGACCCGAAAGCCATCACCTCACGCAGGCGACTCGGCATGTGCGACTCGCGCGTGAACGGCGCCGACGTGGACTGGGAGCCCAGCAGCTTCAGCCAGCGCGATTTATTGGCGGCGAGGGAGGAAAGGACGGAGTTGAGCTTGCGCAAGGGAGCCTCTCGGTGCTGTGACTGCCTCAGATGGGGTGTCATGTTGCAATGCACAATGCCCTACCGCAGGGCCCTCGCGTTCGTGAAGCGCAGTGTTGTTTGCGGCGATCGCGCGCATAAAAAAGGGCCCCGAAAGTTCGGGGCCCTTCGCGATCTGGACTTGATCCTCAGCTCGCGCGGCGTGTCGGAGCCGCATATGTCTCGCGCTCCCGGCGGACGTCTTCAGCTGAGAAGGGTTTCGCGTTGTGGTCGAAATCGCGCCAACCCGCCTTCTTGTAAGCCGCGGCTCGCTCGCGAATGTTGACGGCCGAACGACCCATGACTCCCTCGAGACGGGCACGATCGGCATCCGGGACGCGCGCGGTGACCAGCGTGCCGCCGCGGCGCACGCCTTCGGCGTAAACTGCCGCGTCCTCCTTGCTGACCCCTGCCTGCGTGAGCGCGCCGACAACGCCACCGGTGGCACCACCGGCCACTGCGCCTGCGGCTGTCGCGATAAGCCAGCCCGCGGCGACGACCGGACCAAGGCCCGGAATGGCGAGAAGGCCGAGACCCGCGAGCAGACCTGCGGTGCCGCCGACGGCAGCGCCGACGCCGGCGCCCTTGGCGGCACCCTCGGCGCGATCGTCGACGCCGTCACCGTCGCGGTCTACTTTGCCGGTGCTTGTGGTAGCGCGCGGTGCAGAACCGGTGCCTTTGTCGGTGTACCAGTTGTCGGCGTTGCTGGCGACGATGCTGATATCACTGTGCGCGACGCCAGCCCCTTCGAGCGCCTGTACGGCCTTGGTGGCCGAGGCGTAGTCGTCAAACAAGCGCGTGATTGTAATGGTCATAAAATGTCTTTCCTTGTGAGTGAACGAGTGCGTGCGAGCGAGATCGCTATGAGCGACCGACTACCTCGAGATGACGTTGCCCTTGAAATCGATACTGACGTCCATGGCTTTGGCATTCTTCTCAGCCTTTCCGCGCCAAATGCCGGCATCGTCCTTCTTCAGCGCCGACACGTTGGTGAAGCCATTCGAACTCGAGCTTCGACTTGGCCTGGCCTTCGGTGAAACTGTTGGCTCCCTCCACGGGAGCGGCATCGTTGCCCTTCTGGGTGTTGACGGCGGCGTTACCGGGTCCGGACTTCGCCGGCGGGTTCTGGGCAAATGCAGGGGCGGCGAGCAAGCTGGCAGCGGCCGCAATAGTCATAATGTGACGCATTGGTTTCCTTCTGGCGCGCGATTGTCGCAATGAAAAAGCCCCCAAGTGGGGGCTCTGACCCGAGTGGGTATTCTGACGCCTGTACCGAACCAACGCGCTCGGACTGCTTCTGTTCCCGCCGCGCGGTCCGCTCACCGCCTTTGCCAGGGGATGGACCCCGCTCCGCAATGGCGGAGACGGGGCCGTGCTTGCGGGCCTATGGCGGGATTGTCCCGTTGCAAGCTTCAGCTTGCGCGCGCAAGCTCAGTCAGATGGAGAAAGCGGCGCACTCACGTCCGATGATGATGTCGTCCGTGACCTCTATGCAGCACGCCGGACCTGAACTTGTGACGCGCTCGGCGCCGGCTTCAATGTGTCTGGTCATCTTGCCCATTCCGTTCATCCACAGCTCCATGAGCCGGCGCGTATCGTTCAAAAACTGATCAATATTGGCTTTGGCCAACTCGCCCTGGACCGCTAGTGCATCTGGCACAGTGCGGCAGCTGAGCAGCTTGTTTGATAATTCCAGATTCGTTTTCAGGCGGTTCTGGGTGAGGGTCCACCACTCACGGGAAATCTCCTGAAAGCTCGAAGCCAGAACGGTGGACATTTCGGCAAACGTTCGAGCGTTGTCGTCCGCCACGCCGGCAGCGCGTTGCGTCGCGTCAGATGCAGCATCTGCCGCTTCGTGCAAGCCTTCTCGTGCTTTGTCTCGTATCTTCTTCAGGTCTGTCTCAGCCATGAGTTCGCCTCCCTGAGTTTCTGGGTTGTTAGGTCGGGGTCGGTCAGATGATGCAGGTCAACGGGCGAGCAATTGGCCAGTTCCGCACTGCGAACTGGCATTTTCAAGTCGCGGCACTATGACACTGTTGCCGGCGCGAGGATCAAGCGACGGCTGAGCCGTCGACGCGACGGAGAGCCATTGGCCGGCTCTGCGTACTGCGGCAACCCTAAGGTGGGTTATTTTCGCCGAGACATGGAGCCCTGTCGCATGAGAGCCACTGTGACGAGCACAGCGATGCCCGCCAAGACCGCGACCGCCTGAATGGATGTGCGTGTTGGCCTGGCATTTCTGCGCATCCTGGCCGTCTTCTCCACAGTTCCGGTGAGCGACTGCGGATATGCCTTCGGAGCGATCGCGCGCAGGAGGTGTCGCATCGCAAGAGGGAGCGGTTGGTTGGTGATACTGGCAAATGTCTGTCTTAGCGGCGGTGCCACGCCTGCCAAGGCCGCCAGTTTGCCGCGAGAGTCCCAGGAAGTGTTCGGCACAGGCACCACCATCATCGCAGCGCTTGCTGCTGCCACCCTCATGCACATGCCCGGCGCAGGTGTTGTATCCCGCGAACGCCAATGCTGCAGGCAACGTCTGAGGAACTCATTCATCAACCGGGACAGTGCGCCGGAGTTCCTTGCGCCCCGGCTGCACGCAGTGAGGCGCGCTGCACCTTTGCCGCGCTCGCGGGAGGCCGCTTACGCGCCCTCGCGGTGCGGGACCGCGATTGCGACCTTGTAACTTGCCGTCGAGCGTTCCCTCGTGACCGTCGCGCCAATTTGACGAGCCAGCGTTTCAACGATTCGCGTGCCTAGCCCGGCATTGAGTTGGTCGGCGGCGGGACCAACCCCCGGGTCTGCAACACTTACTTCAAAACTGCCCGGATGGGTTCTGAGCAGTATACGGATCCCCCCGCCTTCGCCGATCAGTTTTGAATGTTGAAGAGCGTTCGAGACCAGCTCGTTCACGATGAGTGCGAGGGGCACTGCAACGTCGGTGGCGACAATGAGCGGCTCGGCATCGACGACAAGTGGCCAAGCCTGGTCGGGACTGCTCGCGGCAGATCCAATCCCCTTGCAGAGCTCAACGAGGTAGCGATCAAGCGCCACAGAGCCGACGTCGTCATGATTGTGAAGCTGCTCGTGAACGGCGGCGATGGCTCCAACGCGCGCTGCGGCACTCTGGAACTGACGTGCCGCGGCGCCCGCAGTTTTGGCCTGCAGATGCAGAAGGCTCGCGACAATCTGCAAGCTGTTCTTGACCCGGTGATCGACCTCCTTCAGCAACAGGTCCTTTTGTCGCCCGCTTTCTTCGAGTGCGCGCTTCGCCTTTTCGAGTTCCTTTCGCTCGTTGAGATCGCGCAGAAACTCGAGCTCCTCGAAAAGCCGCGCTCCCATCTCGCATTGGCCAGCCTCGGTGTCCTCCAACAACAACCGGGCGAGCTCCTCATGCTCGCGCAACAATTCCTTCACGTCGTCTTCAAAGGCGAGCTCCGGGTGCATGACGGTCCAGTAGTGCGCCGACCGGATGAAAGTCAGAAGCCCAACCAGCAGCTCGAATTTTTCGCCGCCGAGGCCAATACGCAATGCCCGCTTCGCTCGCTCGGCCCGCGCCGGCTGAAGAAAAAGCATGGTAGCGGCCGTGAGCAGATCGTTCTCGGACGAAGTTTCGGGCAACGGCCAACCGGTCGGTTCTTCGGTGGCTTCGAGGCGGGCAAGCGCCGCCCCCGTGTGTTCCGCGCTTTCGATGGGCCGCTGCAGCAAACGAATGACCTGGTCGATCGTCATTCTTGGCGCATCGAGGTCACCGGCTGCCCGGCCGAAGCCTAACAAGAAGCCGCAGTGCCGGGTGATGCAATAGCGAACTTCGCAGAAGCGGGACAGGTAGACAAAAAGGCGCTCCTTGAAGAGCGTTGGAATGGGGGTGTCCAGATAGGCTGACTTCGCGAACAGCCACAGTTCCCGTATGACCAAAGGGGCGTCTGGCGCGGAGCGGAAAAAATTTGGAACGAGCCCAAAGCGCGCCGCAACCTCGCGTTCGAAGGCTTCTTGGCTGGTGGTCTGGGGGCTCGAAGGAGCTTGGAAAAGCGGAGCTACCGACACGACAATAATATCCTTTTGCTGGCGGAGTGCGACGCAGCGCAGAGGGATGACGGCACGGGATCGATACCGCCAGATCCGCTCGATGCTTCGCGAGTTGCCATGCGGTCTGCTCCGCAAGGTCAGAGCAACTGCATTTCTCGAGCGTCATGAGATGCAAGCCGTTGCGGCGGCTTCAAATCAGCTGCGTGATTCTCAAGCAGAGCAAGAGACCGGTCCCGTCACGACGACCTCAGTCGCGTTGCGATCTCTGGCACGATCACGATGCCACGAGGACAGAGGCGAAACACCAAACACACGATAGTTTGTCTCAGGATCGGTCGGGACGCTTCTTACGACAGTTTGTCTCAGGATCGGTCGGGACGCTTCTTACGACCCGTGAGCTAAGCATTAGACGCTGTTCGGCGTGACAAACAAAAGGGCCGCCTGGGTCGTGACCCTTGAGCGGCCCTCCATCCCGTAGGACGACCCGCTGTAGGACGCGGGGCTGTGTCTCATGTGGGGGCGATGCCGCTGGAAACAACCGGCATCTTGACTGACGCCAGTGCAAGAGGGGGTGAACTTCGCTGCCGTTGAGGCGAAGGCGCGCTTTCTCAGCGCCCTGCCCCCGCGAAGATGACGCAAACATCAGGCGGCACACCTACGTTCCAAGATAAGCATTGCCTTTTAGGTCGCTAGCACTCATATAGGGAGAGTGCCAATGAGGCCGCATGGCGCTGCGTCAGCCGCCATGGCTCCCTCGCGCGCGATGCTTTCGACGGAAGCGGTCCCGCGCCCTGATCGACTTCCTGCGCATCGTCCTTCCGAAAAGTCTCCGACTTTTGGGACCGTGCGTCTATGAGGCAAACACATGAAGTTTCGACCACTGCATGACCGCGTCGTCGTCCGTCGCATCGAGGGCGAAGACAAGACCAAGGGCGGCATCATCATTCCCGACACCGTGAAGGAGAAGCCGCAGGAGGGCGAGGTCATCGCCGTCGGACCTGGCGCGCGCGACGAGGCCGGCAAGCTCATTCCTATCGACGTGCAGGCCGGCGACCGTGTGCTCTTCGGCAAATGGTCGGGAACCGAAGTGAAGATCGACGGCGAGGAACTGCTGATCATGAACGAGGCCGACATCATGGGCGTCATCGAGGCCGTCGCCGTGAAACGGCGCGCCGCCTGATTTCCGCAATCAACATCACCAGGATCTGAACCCATGTCAGCCAAAGACCTCAAGTTTTCGACCGATGCCCGCGACAGCATGCTGCGCGGCATCGACGTTCTCGCCAACGCCGTCAAGGTGACGCTGGGCCCGAAGGGCCGCAACGTCGTGCTCGACAAGTCGTATGGCGCACCCCGCATCACCAAGGACGGCGTCACCGTCGCCAAGGAGATCGAGCTTGCCGACAAGTTCGAGAACATGGGCGCCCAGATGGTGCGCGAAGTGGCAACGAAGACCAACGACATCGCTGGCGACGGCACGACCACCGCGACAGTGCTGGCGCAAGCCCTCATCAAGGAGGGCGTGAAGCTTGTGGCGGCCGGCATGAACCCGATGGACCTGAGGCGCGGCATCGAACTCGCCGTCGCGGAAGCCGTGAAGGACATCGCCTCCCGTTCCAAGAAGGTGAAGGATTCGGTCGAAATCGCCCAGGTCGGCACCATTGCGGCCAACGGCGACGCCTTCATCGGCAAGGAGATCGCCAAGGCGATGAAGAAGGTCGGCAACGAGGGCGTCATCACCGTCGAGGAGGCCAAGAGCCTGGAGACGGAGGTGGAGATCGTCGAGGGCATGCAATTCGACCGCGGCTATCTCTCGCCGTATTTCATCACCAATGCGGAGAAGATGATCGTCGAGCTCGAGGACCCCTACATCCTCGTGCATGAGAAGAAGCTTGGCGCGCTGCAGACGCTGCTGCCGCTTCTGGAAGCGGTCGCGCAGTCCGGCAAACCGCTGCTCATCATCGCCGAGGAGGTCGAGGGCGAGGCGCTTGCCACCCTCGTCGTCAACAAGCTGCGCGGCGGACTGAAGGTCGCGGCCGTCAAGGCTCCCGGTTTTGGTGATCGCCGGAAGGCGATGCTCGAGGACATCGCGGTCCTCACCGCTGGTGAGTTGATCTCCGAGGATCTCGGCATCAAGCTCGAGAACGTGACGCTGGCGATGCTCGGCCGCGCCAAGAAGGTCCGCATCGACAAGGAGAACACGACGATCGTGGCCGGCGCCGGCAAGCGCAAGGACATCGACGCGCGCGTGGGTCAGCTCAAGGCCCAGATCGAGGAAACCACCTCGGACTACGACAAGGAAAAGCTTCAGGAGCGCCTTGCCAAGCTCGCCGGCGGCGTGGCCGTGATCCGCGTCGGCGGCGCCACCGAGGTCGAGGTCAAGGAGAAGAAGGATCGCATCGAGGATGCGCTGAATGCCACGCGTGCGGCCGTCGAGGAAGGCATTGTGGCCGGCGGCGGCGTGGCGCTCATGCGCGCCAAGCTCGCGGTGGCGAAGCTCAGGAACGCCAATCCCGACATCTCGGCCGGCATCCAGATCGTGCTGAAGGCGCTCGAAGCGCCGCTGCGGCAGATTGCCGAGAACGCCGGCGTGGAAGGCTCCATCGTGGCCGGCAAGATCAACGACAGCAAATCCATGTCGTTTGGCTTCGATGCGCAGAGCGAGGAATATGTCGACATGTTCGAGGCCGGCATCATCGATCCTGCCAAGGTCGTGCGCATCGCGCTGCAGGATGCCGCTTCCGTTGCCGGGCTGCTTGTGGCGACCGAGGCCATGGTCGTGGAGCGTCCCAAGGAGGATGCACCCGCCCCGATGCCGGGCGGCATGGGCGGGTACTGAACGATGTGAGCTTCAGCCATCACAGCCAACGCTGGCGTGCACGCCAGCGTTGGCTCTCAGCCGGTGGACTTGCATGAAAATTCGAACGAGCCTCTCGGTCGTCACCTTTCGGCGCGCGTTTTTTGTGAGCGGTGTCGAGGACGCGCTGCCGGCGGGAGACTACGAGATCGCCACCGACCACGAACTCATGGAAAGCCCGTCCTTCCTCGCCTATCGGCGGGTCGCCGCGACGATCCGTCTGCCGGGCGGGCCGAAGGCGTCCTCGCGGCTCATCGATGTCGACCCGCTCGAGCTGGATGCGCTCACCGAGCGGGATGCGCGATAGGCGCGGCGGCGCGATCTGACGTTCACGTCTTCTTGCCGATCCGCTGCGGCCGCGGCTCGACGAGGATCGATTGCACGGCGCGGCCGAAATAGCCGGCCGTGTCGGCGAGCTTGGCGGAAGCCAGGCCCGCCCCTTCCGGCCCGAGCCAAGTCTCCGCATCGAGCAGGATCCATTCGCCGACCGGCTGGCGCGCCAGGCTCAGCGTCAGGTCGCCGTTGATGAAGGTCCACTCCCGGAAATCGAGCACCGAGGAGGCGCCGTTGCAGAAATCCGCCGCCGCCACCGCCCGCATCAAAGGCGTCGTCATTTCTCCGGCGATGATCGGCAGGTCGAGCCGGAACCAGATGGCGGCCGGACCCGGCAGATGGAAGTCGCCCTTCACGACGCTGACCGAGATGCTGTCGGTGAACCCCGGATTGGCGCTCAATTTGACCTTCGGGGGGCGACCGGCCTCAGGACCCGGCAGCGTCAACGGCTCATGGCCGACGTGACCTGGAAGCACCACGTCGGCTGTCCTGACCTTGAGGACGCTGGCGCGCACCACTTCGGTGCCGTCGGCGAGGAGCTGCACCTGGCAGAGCTGGATCTTGCGGCCTTCGCGCACCACGGCCGACCTGATCTCGAGGGGCGCCACCGGCACCGGCCGCAACAGATCGACGGTGAGCCGCGCCACCCGCATGGGCGCGGCGGTCGCCAGCCGCTCGGCGGCGGCGGCCACGAGCGCGGCCGGCGCCCCGCCATGCTGCAGGCTCGGGTCCCAGGGACCGGCCGCTAGCCCAGTCGAGACGGCGACATTTCCGTCGAGGCGGAAGATGGCGTTCATCGACGGCACCTCGTTTCATGAGAACGCGGGATCATGACGATCGCAGAATTTCGCGCAACAGGCAGAATGGCGAAGCTTGCACGAGATTTCATTTTCATTCATGATCCGATACGAAAATAAAGAGAACCCGAACGAAACTCGGGCCGCGTGAGCGGGGGGACATCATGCATAAGGGATGGCGACTGTTTTCGCTGGGACTGCTGCTGATCGTGGCCGGAGCGCTCGTAGCCTGGTTCACGCAAACAGCAGGCAACGTTCGCATTCAGGACGTCCGATTCACTGGCACGAACGGCACGCCGATGAGCGCGCTGCTCTAATTCCGCCCAACGCGACGGCCAAGACCCCCGCCCCCGGCATCCTCGCCGTGCACGGCTACATCAACTCCCGCGAAACCCACAGCGGCTTCGCGATCGAATTTGCCCGCCGCGGCTATGTGGTGCTGGCCCTCGACCAGACCGGTCACGGCTACAGTGGTCCGCCGGCCTTTGCCAACGGCTTCGGTGGACCGGACGGCCTTCGTTACTTGCGCAGCCTCGACATCGTCGACAAGGACAATGTTGGGCTCGAGGGTCACAGCATGGGCGGCTGGACCGTGCTGGCCGCCGCCGTGGCAGCGCCCAACGACTACAAGTCGCTTGTGTTGGAGGGATCGAGCACCGGTGCGCCGTTCGCGGCAGAGGGCTCGCCGACCTATCCGCGCAATCTTGCCCTGGTGTTCAGTCAGTACGACGAGTTCTCGCAACTGATGTGGGGCGTCCCAAAGGCCAAGCAGGTCGCGCAGAGTCCAAAACTGTGGAAAGTCTTCGGCACCGAAGCCGCCGTAGAACCCGGCAAGGTCTACGGCTCCATCGACCAGGGCAACGCGCGCGTGCTCTTCACGCCGGCCGTGACACATCCGCAGGACCACATCTCCACGACCGCCATTGGGCATAGCCTCGACTGGTTCGCGCGCACCCTGAAGGGCGGCACGCCAAGGCCAGCCCACGACCAGATCTGGTATTGGAAGGAATTCGGCACGCTTGTGGCGCTGATCGGCTTCGTCGTGCTGCTGCTCGGCGCCTTCGAGATATTGTTGAGCCGCACCGCCTTCGCCGGCTTGGCGAAAGCGCCGGAGGTCCCGCAGGCAACGCGCGACGGGAGATGGTGGCTCGCGCTGGCGCTGACCGCGCTCATTCCGATCATCACCTACTACCCGTCACTGGCGCTCGGCGCTTGGCTGTTGCCGGCATCGCGGGTGCTGCCGCAGGGTATCACCAACCAGTTGATGGTGTGGGCGCTCATCAATGCCGCCATCACTTTCGGTCTGGCCTTCCTGTTCATGCGCGGGCGGCTGCGCTCGGCGACGGCCTTCCTGCCGGCGGCACTCATCGCCCTCGCCACCGTCGGCATTGGCTACGCGTCGCTGGTCCTGGCCGACTTCCTGTTCAAGATCGACTTCCGCTTCTGGGTGGTCGGCTTGAAGTTGATGAGCCCGAAGCAGTTCCTCTACTTCCTGGTCTATCTCGTCCCCTTCACCATCTTCTTCGTCGTGGCGCTGCGCAGCCTGCATGGCTCACTTTCGATCGCCGGCGATCGTCGCACCGCACATTATCTCGTGAACATCGTCGCGCTGGCGGGGGGCTTCGCGCTGCTTCTCGTCGTTCAATACGCGGCATTGTTCATCAATGGCAGACTCTTAAACCCGACAAACGATACCTTTGTCGTGCTGAACACGATCATCGCCATCCAATTCCTGCCGCTCCTGGCCATCGTCGCGATCATCGGGACGTTCACGTACCGGCGTACCGGCAGCTCTCTGCCGGGCGCGCTGATCTGCGGGCTGTTCGTGACGTGGTATATCGTGGCCGGACAGGCGACACAGGCGCCCGTCTAGGCCGCCAAGCCGCCTTCAGGCGGCGCTGCGGGCCGCGTAGAGCGCCTCGTCGTAGGCCGCAGCCGAGCTGTCAGCCTTGATGAATGCTATGGGACGCTCGTCACAGCTGACGTAGCGATTGCGGCCGCCCTGCTTGGCCTTGTACATGCGGCTGTCGGCAAGGCTCGCGAGATCGGGCCACTCGAAAATGCTGTCGCGCAGCCGCTCGGCGATGCCGATGCTGGCCTTCTGCAGGCTGCCGTCGGGCAGCAGCGCCAAGCCGGCAGCGGCAATGCGCTCGATGGCGTTGACGGCGCCGATGCTGTCGGTCTCAGGCAGGATGATCAGGAACTCCTCGCCGCCCCAGCGAATGATGCTGTCCTGGCGACGCAAGGTCTCGTGCAGCGATTGTGCGACGCGCCGCAGCACCTGGTCGCCGACCTGGTGACCGAAACGGTCGTTGATCGACTTGAAGCGGTCGAGGTCGATGAACAGAACGGAGAGTGGGCTCTTGTTGCGCTGGGCGACGGCAAGCTGCATGTCGAGAAGCTGCTCGCCGTATTTACGGGTTAGCGCCCGCGTCAGGCCGTCGCGCGCCGAATGCTCGGTGACATCGATGAGGAATTGCAGTTGGCTCATGCTGGCCAGCGCCGCGATGCTGGCGATGAGCGTCAGCAGCAGGAGGGCAGCGACCGCCGAGGCAGGGCTGAGCAGCTCCGGCCGCAGCGCGATGGTCAGCGCCGTGCTGGCGATGACAGGCAGCGCCAGCGCGGCGCTCTCGATGGCGATCAGCGGGAAGACGCTCAACCCCGCGGCCACCAGGAACGGCGCGTAGAGGTAGGCGGTGACGATGAAGAGCGAGTGGTCGCCGGCGCCGGCCCGGTGCAGCGTCAAATTGCTGACAACGGCAAACACGATGGCGATGCCGGCGAGCAACGCGACGGCGACGCGCGCATCGCGGGCCGAGGCAGCGGCGAAACGATGCCGCGCCACGAGCAGGAAGGCGATGGACGTGGCGATGCGCTCGATGGCCAGCACGCTCCACACACGCCGGTCGGTGCTGATGAAATCGACGCCGATCCACATGACGGTAAGCAGCGCGAGAAGCTTGGCGATGGCCTGGGAGCGCGAGATGATGAGCCGGTGCCGTTCGCGGGCGGCCTCGACCGAGTGATATTTCGAGACAATGAGATGGAGCGGCAGCTTCATCGTCGTCGACCTCCGCGCCGGATGGTCCGCTCGGGCCGGAGGCGGCATGGCTGCCAGCCGGCATGGACCCCGTGCGTACAACCTGCGACGATTTTGTTAAAAATCGATAGTTTGGATCAATGAGCAGGGAGAGCGGGTGCCCTTTTCGCAGAGCGGTAACCATGTCGCGTCAGCTCACACGCGCCGGTCGGGCAGCGTCCAGGCCACCACCGCACCGACGGCAGAGAAGCAAGCCACCAACACGAAGGCAGCGCGAAAGGCCTGCGCGATCTCGCCGGTGAGCGCGGCGCGCCGGTCCGGCCCCACGGCATCGAGAGCCGGCAGGCCGCGTTCGACCAGCGCCTGGAACAGCGCCGTCGCCTCGCCGCTGCCCAGCGCCAGCACCACGAACAACAGGGTGGCGAAAAGCGCCGTGCCGAAGGCGGCGCCCACCGAGCGCGACAACAGCACCGTTCCGGTGGCGGCACCGAGCGAGCCCCGCGGCGCCGCCGTCTGCACGATGATGGTGGCGACGCTCATCACCGAGCCGATGAAGGGTGCGAGGACCGCCAGCGCCCAGGCGAAACCCGCCGGAGAAAGCACAGGCGCATAGAAGGCCAACACCAGCATGCCGGTCGCCCCGATAGTAAGCCCGATCGACGGGAAAATGGCGGTGAGACCGGTGTAGCCCACCAGGAGGCCGGTGAGCATCGAGCCGACGCCGAGGCCGATCACCAGCGGCACCATGATCAAGCCGGTCTCGCCGGGCGAGGTGCCGCGGGTGACATAGAGATAGAGCGGCAGGAAGGTGATCAGCGACACCATGGTGGCGCCGTGCAGCACCACCATGAGATTGCAGCGCCAGATGCTGGGCTGGCGCATCAGGGCAAGCGGCAGGAGCGGCGCGGGCTGGCGGCGCTCATCGCGCAGGAGAACGGCGAGCGCCGCCAACGCCACCGCCCCGAGGGTGACGACGAACGGCAAAGCGTCGACGCTGACGCGCTGCACCTGGCGCAGCGCCATCAGTGAGGCGGCAACGAAAATCCCAAGCAGGGCGACGCCGCCGGTATCGAACCGCGCCGCGGTGCGCGTGCCGGGATGCGCCGTGAGCCGCAGCGTCAGGATAAAGGCCACGAGCGCGAACGATGCCGACGTGAAGAAGATGGCGCGCCAGCCGAATTGCTCGGTGAGCAGGCCGCCGACCACCGGACCTCCCCCGTTGGCCACCTGCAGCACCGCGGAAATGTAGCCCTGGAAGCGGCCGCGCTCGCGCGCCGTCGCCACCTCACCGACGAGTGCCTGCGACAGCGTCATCAATCCGCCGCCGCCCAGCCCCTGCAGCGCACGCCCACAACCAAGGACGAGCATGTTGGGTGCGAGCGCGCAGAGGAGCGATGCCGTCATGAAGATCGTAAGGCACACGAACATGAGGCGCCGCCGCCCATAGAGATCGCCGAGCTGGCCATAGACCGGCGCCGCCACGGTGCTGGAAATCAGATAGGCGACGATGACCCACGAGATCCATTCCACGTGGCCGAGCTCGGCGGCGATGTCGGGGAGCGCCGTCGACACGATGGTCTGGTCCATGACCGCTATGCCCATCGGCAAGGCGATGGACGGGAAGAGCGTCAGAAACCGCCGCCGGGACGAAGGCGCGTCGCTGTCATGGTCCGGGCTGCGCAAAGCAGAGGCTCCTCGGGGAATCGCAGGGAGCACCTACGCTTGTTCGATCACCTGCACCAGCCGGAAGCGCTCGCAATAGAGAAGCATGTCGGGCGCGAAGGTGCCTTGACGGCGAAAGTAGGTCTCGTGGGCGGCGCGCCAATAGCCGAGCGAGCGGTCGCCCTCCCCTTCGGCATACGCGAAGGCCGCATCCACCTCGTGGAAGCGGCGCTGCAAAAGCTCGATCGTCTCGATGACGGCGCGCGGGCGGCCGTTGCCGTCGCGCGCGACCATGCGCTTGCCGATCTCGGTCAGCTGGCCGTCCGTGACCGACCAGCAGGTCGCCGTCTTCTTGCCGGCAAGGACGAGCGCCAGGAGCTCGTCGGCCAGCGCCGGGCCGTCGCCGAACGCGAAGCTCTCGAGAGTGCGCCAGTCTTCGCCGCCCGTCATCTACGGGTCTCAACGTCCGAAATCCACCGCCACGGTGTTGCCGCCGCTCACAACCACGCCGACGCGCTCTCCGGCCGCCGGCTCATAGCGCTTCGAGATGAGCGCCGCAAACGCCGCCGCCCCGCCCGGCTCGGCAACGACCCGCAGCGTCGACCAGAGCGTCTCCTGCGACTGCCGGATCGCCTCCTCGGTGACGAGCACGACGCGCTCGACATGGCGCCGGGCGATGGGAAAGACGCGCTCGCCGACGCGCCGCGGGGCGAGCGAGTCGGCCGCAATACCGCCGGTCTCGGCGTCGACTGGCTGGCCGGCTTCCAATGCCCGGAACAGGGTCGGCGATTTCTCGGGCTCAACGCCGACGACCTTGGGGCGGCCGGCGCAGAAGGCCGCGATGCCGGAGATAAGTCCGCCCCCGCCCACCGCCACCAGCAGCGTGTCGAGGTCGGGCGCCTGCGACATGAGCTCCACCGCGACGGTCCCCTGCCCCAGGATCGTCTCGGGCGCATCGAAGGCGTGAATGGGCAACGCACCAGTGTCCTGCGCCCAGCGCTGGCTTGCCGCCAGCGCCTCGGCATAGAAGGCGCCGCCGACCACAAGGTCGGCGCCGCAGGCACGGATGCGCGCCACCTTGGCGGGCGATGCAATCTCCGGCACGAATATCTTGGCGGGCACGCCGCGCTTCATGGCCGCATAGGCTACGGCGGCACCGTGGTTGCCGCCCGACGCGGCGACCACCCCGGCGGCGGGAATGTCGCGCATCAACAGATTGGCGAAGGCGCCCCGCACCTTGAAGGCGCCGGAATGCTGCATCTGCTCGAGCTTCAGCGTCACGCAGTCCGCCGCAGCGCCGATCTCATCCCCCGCGAGGGTGACGATGGGCGTGCGCCGCACGTGCGGGCGGATCAGCCGACTGCAGGCCTCGATACGCTCGCGGTTCACCGCCTCGTCGGACACGGCCGTCGCTCCTGTTTTCTCGCGCGCCGACACATCTTGAGGCGCGAGTTGACAGATATTCGGGATTTGGCTAATTGGCAATATGGCTATGGAAGGAGCCTTGCGGGCCTTGGCGAGCGAGCGGCGGCAACTCATCCTGCAATGGCTGAAGGAGCCACGCATTCACTTCCGCCCGCAAGTTGACGGTGATCTGGTTAGGGACGGCGTCTGCGGCGTGCTTATCGCCGAAAAGCTCGGTCTCAGCCAGCCAACGGTGAGCGAGCACCTGAAGATCCTGGCGCAAGCCGGGCTGGTGCGCGCCAAGCGCGTCAAGCAGTGGACATTCTACAAGCGCGACGAGACCGCCATCCGCGCCGTCAAGCGGGAAATCCAGACGCGCATCTAACGGCGTCCCTTCAACTGCCGGCGGGCCGCATGGTGCGGGCGATGAAAAGCACGCCGAGCGCGAAGGCCGCGGGCGCGATGGCGAGCCACAGGTCGACCGCAGCGACGGCGGCGGCACCCGCCCATGCGATGGACGAGAAGGCTTCCGCGAAGGTGGCCATGCGCGAAGAGGTGTGGCGGCGCCGGAACTGGCTGCGCTTGGCCTGGGCGCGAAACCAGAGCTGGATGGCAGTGGCGGCGGCCGCGGCGGCCGCGATGCCGCCCGCAGCCGCAACGGCGTGCCGAGGCGACTGGAAGGCCAGCGCCGCCACAAAGGGCAGGAACACGATGGCGATGGCGCCCAGCACCGCCTCGATCTTGGCGCGTGTCACCGCCGCCGCCGCGACCGGGGCGCTGGCCATGAGGTCCGGCGCGTCCTCCCCCGAGACGGCAAGCCACGCAAGGCCGCCGGCCAGCTGTCCGCCTGCCATGACGACGACCGGCACGATGACATTGAGACCGTCGATGCCGTCCGGAAAGCCACGCCACAGCAAGAGCGCCGGCGGCACGAGGTAGAGGATCTGCATCAGCGTCTGCGAGATAAGCCAGGGGTCGCGGCGGATGAGCGCCCACTCCTTGGCGCGCAGCGCCGCCGCCGGCGACTGGCTCCGGAAGCCGCGCGACAGCGGCACCGCACGGGTGCCCTGCGCCACGCTGGCGGCGGCCGTCACATAGCCGGCGAACCGCCCGGCAAAGACGGCGACCACGATGCTCATCATGGCGACGCCCGCGAGCAGCAGCATGGCGAGGAGCGGCCCGTCCCCGAAGGCGGCGCGCGCCGGCCACCAGAGCAGGCTGTCCGGCCCCGGCGCATAGGCGACGATCAGGTCGGTCGGCAAGAGCGCGCTGCGCGACAGTTGCCCGTTCGAGGTGACCGCGACGGTCTGGATCAGCACCAGGAAGGCGGCACCGATAATCGCCGCCACGATCTGGGCGATCAGGCGGGTGTGGCGCGGGCCAACGAGCTTGAACAGTCCGATGGCGGCCACGATGGCGGCCGCGGCAGCCGAGGCGCCCATGGCGGCGAGGACCGCAAAGACGCCGAGCCAGCGCGGTCCGCCGAGGACGACGAGCACGTCGACGAAGGGCAGCGCCAGGAGCATCGCCATCAGGCTGAGCGTGATCGCCACCGAGGTGAGCCGGATGGCGAAGATGCGCCGCGCCGAGGCCGGCGACGACAGGATGAGGTCGAGATCGGCGCGGGCATAGAAGACGCGCGTGACGCTTTCGATGCCCTGCGACAGCATCATGAACCAGGACAGCGCCAAGGTGCCGGTGATGGCGACGAGCAGCTCCGACGCCGGCACCTGGACGTTGGCGATGCCGCGCACCATCGTGTAGGCGACGAAATGCATCAGCGCCAGGAACGCCAAGGTGCCGAGGCGCGCGACGAGCCGCTGGGAGGTGCGGCCCATGGTCATCATGGCGCGCCAGTCGCGCCAGGCGAGTCGCGCTTCGTGGCGCGCGAAGAAAGCGAGCGAGCCCGACGTCATGCGGCGAGCCCCTGCTCCGCCACCAGCGTCAGGAAGGTGTCTTCGAGGCTGCCGTTCTGGCCCGCCCGCAGGCGCAGCTCCGACAGGGTGCCCTCGGCAATCAAGCGGCCGCCGGCGATGACGCCGATGCGGTCGGCCATGCGCTCGGCGACCTCGAGGATGTGTGTCGTCATGATGACGGTGGCGCCTTGGCGCACGCGGGCGATGAGCGCGCTCTTCACCTGTCGTGCCGCGCCGGCATCGAGGCCGGTGAGCGGCTCATCGAGGATGATGAGCTTGGGATCGTGGACCAGCGCGCCGGCCAGCGCCACTTTCTGGCGCATGCCCTTGGAAAAGCCCTCGCAGCGCTCGTGCGCATGCGGCGTGAGCCCGAGCCATTCCAGCAGCTCGCGCGCCCTGCCCTCGGCGATCGCCCCTTCGAGCCCCCAGAGGCCGGCGATGAATTCCAGGTACTCGAACGGCGTCAACTTGTCGTAGATCATCGGCTCATCCGACAGCCAGGCGGTGATGCGCTTGGCTTCGACGGGCTTCGCCAAGGCGTCGATGCCGAAGATCGAGATGCCGCCGGCGTCGGGCGCGAGCAGCCCCGCCACCATCCGCAGCGTCGTCGTCTTGCCGGCGCCGTTGGGACCGAGCAGCGTGTAGAATTCACCCGCCGCGATGCGCAGATCGAGGCCGTCGACAGCCGGCCGCTCGAAGGATTTGCGTAAGGACGTCACGTTGAGCGCGGGCGGAGACAATGGCTGATGCATGGGCGCGACCGTCGGTTTCGTCATCTGAATAAGCGACGAGAGGTTTCGGCCGTGTGAACGCGGCGCATGGGATTGTTCACCATGCGGCGACAAGGCTCGACATGAGGGAGAATCCGTTCCATTCAGGATGATTAACGGCGCCGGCGGCGCCAAACGCATCGATTCAAGGAGGACCGCGGGTGGCCGCACCCATCGAAACGGATACCTACAGGGAGGTGCTGCTGTTCCTCGGCACGGCAGGGGTCATCGTTCCGCTGTTCCGGCGGCTTCGCATCAGTCCCGTCCTCGGCTTCATCGCGGCCGGCACGGCGCTCGGCCCCTTCGGCCTCGGCCAGGTGGCCAAGGACGTGCCGTGGCTTCGCCACCTCACCATCAGCGACCCGGAGCGCATCGGCCCCATTGCCGAGCTCGGCGTCGTTTTCCTGCTATTCATGATCGGCCTCGAGCTGACCTGGGACCGCCTGGTGCGCATGCGCCGGCTGGTCTTCGGCTTCGGCGCGCTCCAGGTGGTCGCCTCGGCCGCCGCCTTGGGTGCTGTCGCGCTCATGCTCGGCCAGGGGGCGGCCGCCGCACTGGTCATCGGCGGCGCCCTTGCCATGTCGAGTACCGCCATCGTGCTGCCGGTGCTCGCCGAATACCGCCGGCTCAACAGCTCGGCCGGCCGCACGAGCTTTGCGGTGCTCCTATTTCAGGACCTCGCCGTCGCGCCACTGCTGATCCTGGTTTCGGCCCTGGCCACCAGAGGCGACGCCGCCTCGGTGCTGTGGGGCCTTTGGCCGCTTGTGCCGGCCATTGCGGCGGTGGGCGCCGTCGTGCTGCTCGGCCGGCTCCTGCTGCGGCCGCTCTTTCGACTTGTCGCGCAGACCAACAGCACCGAGTTGTTCATGGCCGCTTGCCTGCTCGTCATCATCGGCACCGGTGCCGTCATGGCGGCCAGCGGCCAGTCCATGGCGCTCGGCGCCTTCATCGCCGGCATGCTGTTGGCCGAGACCGAGTATCGCCGCCAGGTCGAGGTCACCATTGAGCCGTTCCAGGGCCTGCTGCTCGGCCTGTTCTTCGTCTCGGTCGGCGCCAGCCTCGACGTTTCAAGGGTGGTGGCGGAGCCGGCGGTGATCCTCGGCATCACGGTCGGGCTCTTTCTCATCAAGGCGGCCATCATCTTCGCGGCCGCCATGGCGATGCGCATGCCGCCACTGGTGGCGCGACAGGTCGCCTTCATCCTTTCGCCGGGCGGCGAGTTTGCCTTCGTGCTCCTGGGTGCGGCGCTCACCACCAAGCTCATTCCGGCTGACGTCGTCACCAAGCTCACCTTGGCGGTGACCCTGTCGATGGTGCTCATCCCGGTCTTGGCGCGCATCCTGGCGCAGGCGCCCCCGGCCGCGGCGGGCGAAACGCCGCCCGAAGCCCTCGTGCCCCTCGAGGAGGGCGCCGAAGCGGTGAGCCGCGTCTTCGTCGTCGGCTACGGCCGCGTCGGCCGCCTCATCGGCGAGATGCTCGCCCGTCACAAGATCCCGTATCTGTCCATCGACAGCGATGCCGCCCTCGTCGCCCGCGAGCGCAAGGCGGGAAAGCGCATCTATTTCGGCGATGCGTCGCGGCCCGAATTCCTGCGCCGCTGCGGCATTGCGCGGGCAAGCGCGCTCGTCGTCACCATGGACGCCCCCAAGGCCATCGAGGAGGTGGTGGCGGCCGGCCGGGCCGAGCGGCCCGACCTCACCATCGTGGCGCGTGCCCGCGACGCCCACCACGCCGCCAAGCTTTACCGTCTCGGCGTCACCGACGCCGTGCCCGAAACCATCGAGGCAAGCCTGCAGCTCTCCGAGGCCGTGCTCATCGACATCGGTGTGCCGATGGGCCTGGTCATCGCCTCGATCCACGAGAAGCGTGACGAGTTCCGCGCCATCCTGCGCCCCGCCCGCGGCGACACCGACGAAAAGCCGCGCGCCGAGACCGCGACGCGGCGGCTCTAGCGCGGAAATAAAGCAAGGCGAATGAGCGTCATGTAACCGAACGTTACAGACGCGTGATCATGCCTGGCGCCATGCGCGCGTCACATCAAATCGATCCGTCTTCCGTTGAAGACTTGTTGAGCAATTGCTGCGTCAATGAGGGGGGCGACACGCGCCTTGCCAGCGCTAAAGTGTGCGCGGCCTGCGGATAGACGACGCGCGAAGTAGAGTGACCAGAGGACGATGGGCGAGCCGCGAGAGCGCTACACCGCTTGGGACTATGACGGCGCCGAGAAGATCGCCGACGCGGTGATCCATGCGCTTGGCGTCATCTTCGCGGTCGGCGGCGCCGCGCTGCTTGCGTCACTCGCCTATGGGCGCACCGGCGCGGCCGAGTATGCCGCGGCCATCGTGTATGCCGTCTCCCTGCTCGCAGCCCTCGGCGCTTCCGCCGCCTACAACGTCTGGCCGGTGACGCGCATGAAATGGCTGCTGCGCCGTTTCGACCACTCGGCCATCTACGCCTTCATCGCCGGGACCTACACGCCCTTCCTCACCCAGATGAAGATGGGCTTTGCGTCGGCGGGGCTGATGACCGGCATCTGGGTCACGGCGGCCGTGGGCATGGCCGTGAAGCTTCTGCTTCCCGGCCGCTTCGACCGCGTCGCCGTCGGCCTCTACCTGCTGCTCGGCTGGAGCGGTGTGATGCTCTACGAGGCGGTCATCAAAGCGTTGCCAACGACGACGCTGTGGCTCCTCGCAGCAGGCGGCCTCCTCTACACGCTGGGCGTCGTCTTTCATGCGGCGCAATCTGTGCTTCCAGAACGCCATCTGGCACGGCTTCGTGCTGGCGGCCGCTGTCTGCCACTACGGCGCGGTGATCGACTGCCTGGTTCTGACGCGGCCGCTGCAGGCTTGAGGCGCTACCCGGCCGTCATTTCCGCAAGTTTCAGGATCGTGCGCCAGTTGCGCGTCGTTGCCTTGCTGCCGGCTGCCTTCTCGACGGCACCGTTGGTCAGCGTCGACGTGCCGTATCCATGCGGGCAGTACAGATAGACGTTCTTGCCAACGACTTCTACGCGCTCGCCGGCGCGCCTCAGGGCGTTGAGAGACGCCTGCGCGGTTCCTACCGCCGCCTTCGCCAGCAACGTCACGTGCAGTTTGGACGCATCGACGGATCGGTCGCCGACGAAGGGATTGGCGGAAATCATGCGCGTGAACTCGCCTCGCGGAAGCACCCGACAGGCGATCGGCAGGCGCGCTTCGCGTGCCAGCCGCGCCTCGATCGTCCGTTGCCAATGGGCCGCGGTTCCCTTGCCTTTGAAAACCACGTTGCCGCTTTGGATGTAGGTCTCAACGTCCCGAGCGCCGAGGGCGGCGAAGGCGTCGCGCAGCCGGTGCATCGGCAGGGCATTGTTGCCGACATTGACGCCGCGCAGCAGCGCCACAAGGGTGGGCACGGCTCCGGCCTATGCCGCCTTGCCACGCACCACGAGAAGCATGTCCTCGACCGCCTGCGTGGCGGCGGCAAGCTTGTCGGGATCGCGCGAGCGCAGCACGAGGTTCGTGTTGGGGCCGCGCTCGTCGGAGAACGGATAGCTGCCCATGATCACTTCCGGGTGTGCCTTGGCGACGGCCCCGAACGGCATGGCGATGTCACCCTCGCGGGAATCGGCGCGGATCGACACCGACAGCATCTTGATGCCGGTCTGCAGCGACGGCGCGACGCCGTCGAGCATGCCCTGCATGACGGCCGGAATGCCCGCCATGACGATGACGTTCTCGATGCGGAAGCCCGGCACCCTCGACACCGGGTTGGGCACGAGATCGGCGCCATGCGGCACCCGCGCCATGCGCCGGCGGCCCTCGTGCAAGTCCTCCGGCTTGAAGCGCGTCAGCAGCATGTCGATGATGCGCTGATCCTCCTTGACGCCGACGCCGAAAGCCTTGGCGACGCTGTCGGCGGTGATGTCGTCGTGGGTCGGGCCGATGCCGCCGGTGGTGAACAGGTAGGTGAAGCGCGTGCGCAGCGCGTTGACGGCGGCGACGATCTCGTCCTCGTCGTCGGGCACGACGCGCACTTCCTTGAGGTCGATGCCGATGGCCGTGAGGTATTCGGCGATGTAGCCGATGTTCTTGTCCTTGGTACGGCCCGACAGGATCTCGTCGCCGATGACGAGGAGACCCGCGGTGACGACGTCGCTTCCGGCCATCCGCCTTCCTCCAGCCCCTGGCGTGTAGCGCGCCCGCCGCATGCTCTCAAGTGCTTGTAGGGCCAAGCGCCAGCCGCTACGGGGAACGATGCGCTTTGCCGCCCCGCTGATCGAAGGCCGCCTCGTTCGGCGCTACAAGCGCTTCCTCGCCGACGTGGAGCTGTTTGACGGCGCCCGCGTCACGGCCCACTGCGCCAATCCCGGCGCCATGCTGGGCCTCGACGCCCCCGGCAGCCGCGTCTACCTGTTGCGCTGGGACAAGGTTGGCCGCACCCTGCCCTATTCGTGGGAAATGGTGGAGGCCGAGCACGACGGCGTCTGCCAGCTCGTCGGCATCAACACCATGAACCCCAACCGGCTCGCCGCCGAGGCGCTGGCCGCCGGCGCCATCCCGGAGCTTGCCGGCTATGACGTGCATCGCCGCGAGGTGAAGTACGGAAAGGCGAGCCGCGTCGACTTCCTGCTCGAGGGCCAAGACCGGCCGGCCTGCTACCTCGAGGTCAAGAACTGCCATCTCATGCGTCGCCGCGGCCTTGCCGAGTTCCCGGACTGCACGGCGGCGCGATCGGCCCGGCACCTCGTCGAGCTCGGCGACATGGTTGCGGCAGGCTTCCGCGCCGTGAACCTGTTCGTGGTGCAGATGCAGGCCGAGGCGTTCACGCTCGCCGCCGACCTCGACCCGGCCTATGCGGCAGCCGCCATCGAGGCCGCCGCCCGCGGGGTCGAGATCATGGTCGCAACCTGCCGCGTGACGCCCGACGAGATCGTCATCTCGCGGCAGATTCCCTATGTGGCGCCGCGCCTTGCGCCGTCGGTTGCCGGCCGGCGCGCCCGTTCACGAAAATGTTAGCCGGGGGTTAAAACCGCCGCCGCCGCCCGCCCGTATCGGCTGTGCAATCGGACATTCGTCCGCAGCGCGGGACCAACAGGGAGACTTTCAATGTTTCGTTTCACCACGACGGCATTTGCCGCCGCGACGGCGCTTGCCTTGATCATGAGCGGCCCGGCATCTGCTCAGATGATGGCCAAGGAAAAGACGGTGATGGTGGGCGGCGCCCCCATGTTCCCGTCGAAGAACATCGTGCAGAACGCAGTGAACTCGAAGGACCACACCACGCTCGTCGCCGCCGTGAAGGCCGCCGGCCTCGTCGATACGCTGCAGAGCCCGGGCCCCTTCACCGTCTTTGCGCCGACCAACACCGCCTTCGGCAAGCTGCCCAAGGGCACGGTCGAGACCCTGGTGAAGCCGGAGAACAAGCAGACGCTCACCGGCATCCTCACCTATCACGTCGTGCCTGGTCGGCTCAGCGCCAGCGACCTGATGGACCAGATCAAGGCCGGCGGCGGCCAGGCCACGCTCAAGACCGCTGCGGGCGGCACACTGACCATCCGCAAGGCCGGCTCCAACAAGATCGCCGTCATCGACAGCAAGGGCGGCCGCTCGACGGTCACCATCTCCAACGTCTTCCAGTCGAACGGCGTCATCCACGTGGTCGACGGCGTTCTTCTGCCGAGCTGATCGGCGTCTCGTCTCGGAACGATCTGAACTCCAGCGGCCGGCCTCGTGCCGGCCGTCTTTTTTCTGGAGTTCAAAGCTTCTCGTAGACGAAATTCAGACGCGTCTTGGCACGCAGGCGATAGCCCCGCGCCTCCACGAGCTTCGGCAGGTCGATCTGCCAGCGATCCGAGCCGTCCTCGATGATGAGCAGCTTCGGGTGAAGGGCCGCCGGCGCATCGCGCAGGTAGGGATCGAGGATGATGTCCTCGGCGCCTTCAACGTCGAGCTTGATCGCGTCGATCGCCGTGTAGCCCTCCTCCCGCACCACCTCGAGCAGGGTCTTGGCCGGCACCTTGACGACCCGCTGCGCGCCGGAGCCCACGATCTTGACGCTCGACTCCCCGGAATTCTTGGCATCGAGGAACAGGGTCAACTCGCCCGGCCGGTCGGCCAGCGCGCAGGCCACTGCCTTGATGGAGCCGCTTGCATTGAGCCGGATGTTGTAGACGAGGCGCTCGAACACGTCGGGCTGCGGCTCGACCGCGAGGATGCGCGCACCCCGCCCGGCCTTGCCGGCCGCGTAGAGCGAATAGGCCCCGACATTGGCGCCCACATCGATGAAGACGAAGCCCTCGTGGACGTGGCTCGCCAGGATGTCGAGCTCCTCGGCCTCGAAATACTGTGGCGTGAACAGCACCTTCTTCTCGCAGATGTTGCGATAGGGGTGGAGCCGCATGCGGGCGCCGAGCACTTCCACGTCAACGGGCCGCCCGCGCAGCGCCCGGATGACGAACTGGCGTAGCGCCAATGCCACGCGGCGCCCGAGCCACGTCTCCGGGAGCGCCCGCGTCACGGCGAGCAGCGCCCGGAGCGGGGCGCCGGGCGCATACGTGCCGAAGGGTTCGGTCTCGGTGCCGTCGCTCATGACCGGACGTCGGGATTTAGGGCCTCCTTATACGGATGACGGAGGACAGACAACAGAGGACAGAAAGGGTCGTTTTCCCCCGTCCGTCCTGTGGCGTGTCTCCATTGTCCGTTCTTCACTCTTGCTTAAGCCGACCTCATGCCTAAATTGGGCCGATGACCCACATCGACGCCACGACCGCGGAACGCCGCCGCACCGAAGAGATCAAGCTGCACCGGCCGGAGGACTTCGGCGGCATGCGCCGCGCCGGGCGGCTGACCGCCGAGTGCCTCGACATGCTGGTCGAGCACATCGAGCCGGGCGCCACGACCGAGATGGTCGATCGGCTGGTGCGGGAATTCGCCCTCGACCACGGCGCCTTCCCGGCGACCTTGATGTATCGCGGCTACGCCTATGCCTGCTGCACCTCGGTCAACCACATCGTCTGCCACGGCATGCCGAGCGACAAGCCGCTGCGCGAAGGCGACATCGTCAATATCGACGTGACCCTGATCGTCGACGGCTGGCACGGCAATTCCAGCCGCATGTATTGCGTCGGCGAGGTGCCGCGCCGCGCCGCCCGGCTGGTCGATGTGACCTACGAGGCGCTGATGCGCGGCGTCGGCGCCATCAGGCCGGGCGCCACCACGGGCGACATCGGCGCCGCCATCCAGCAATATGCCGAAGCCGAGCGCTGCTCGGTGGTGCGCGACTTTTGCGGCCATGGCCTGGGGCGCCTCTTCCACGACGCGCCGGCCGTGCTGCATTTCGGCCGCAGCGGCGAAGGCCCGGTGCTGAAGCCGGGCATGTTCTTCACCGTTGAGCCGATGATCAATCTCGGCCGCCCGCAGGTGAAGGTGCTGTCGGACGGCTGGACGGCGGTGACCCGCGACCGCTCGCTGTCGGCCCAGTTCGAGCACACGGTCGGGGTGACCGAGACCGGCGTCGAGATCTTCACCGCCTCGCCAAGGAACCTCGACAAGCCGCCGCTCATCAGAGCAGCCTGAGGGCTCGGTGGCGGACGAGGAGCCGCATTTTGTCGGCCACCGCGACCGCCTGCGCGAGCGCTTTTCCCGGGGCGGCGCGGACGCGCTTCCCGACTACGAGCTGCTCGAGCTCGTGCTGTTCCAGGCCATTCCACGCAAGGACGTGAAGCCCATCGCCAAGGCGCTGATCAAGCGCTTCGGCAGCTTCGCGGAAGTGCTGGCCGCGCCCCCTTCTCTCCTGCAGGAGATCGACGGCGTCGGCGACGCCGCCGCCCTGCATCTCAAGATCGTCGCGGCGGCGGCCACGCGGCTCGCCAAGGGCGCCGTCGCCGAGCGGCCGCTGCTGTCGTCGTGGAACGCGGTCCTCGACTATTGCCGGGCCGCCATGGCGTTCGACGAGCGCGAACAATTCCGCGTGCTCTTCCTCGACAAGAAGAACGGCCTGATTGCCGACGAGGTGCAGCAGCGCGGCACCGTCGACCACACGCCGGCCTATCCGCGCGAGGTGGTGCGCCGGGCGCTCGAACTATCGGCCACCGCCGTCATCCTCGTGCACAATCACCCGTCGGGCGATCCGAACCCGTCCGCCGCCGACGTGCGCATGACGCGCGAGATCGCCGACGCCGGGCGCCCGCTCAACGTCACCGTGCACGACCATATCATCGTCGGCCGCAACGGCCACGCCAGTCTCAAGGCGCTGAAGCTGCTTTGATGGGGCTCGGCTTGCGCGCGCCGACGTGCAAACATCCGCCCCGAGCGTGGGACGGAGGGAGCATTTCATGGACATCGACGGCAGGGTGGTGATCGTCACCGGGGCGGCGCGCGGCATCGGCCGCGAATATGTGCGGGCGTTAAGCGGGCTCGGCGCCAAGGTGGTGGCGGCGGATGTCGCGGACTGCAGCGAGACGATCGCCCTCGCTGCCAATGCCGGCGCCGTCGCGACACGTCTCGACGTGACCGACATGGCCTCGGCAAAGGCCGCCGTCGATCTCGCCACCAAGCAGTTCGGCCGCCTCGATGGGCTCATCAACAATGCCGCCCTCTATGGCGCGCTCAAGGGCGGACGCTTCGACCAGATCGCCGAGCAAGACTGGGATGCTGCCATGGCGGTCAACGTCAAGGGCATCTGGAACTGCTGCAAGGCGGCGGTTCCCGCCATCAGGGCGGCGGGCGGCGGCAGCATCATCAACATCGCCTCGCTCGCCGCCACCTACGGCTCGCCCTACGTCCTGCACTACACGACCTCGAAGGCCGCGGTGATCGGGCTGACAAAGGGCCTGGCGCGCGAGCTCGGCCGCGACAGGGTCCGCGTCAATGCGGTGGCGCCCTCGGCCGTCTTGACCGAAGGAACGAACGAATTCTTCGGCGAAAGAACGCAGCGCGCGCTGGAGATCATCAAGGCGGGTCAGGCGATCGCCAGCAACCTCGAGCCGTCCGACCTCGTCGGCACCATCGTGTGGCTCTTGTCGGACGCGAGCCGCTTCGTCACCGGACAGACCATCTCGGTCGACGGCGGCACGGTCATGCATTGAATGGGCCCAACAGGGACGCAAGCCCGGCCGGGTCGCTCTTCGTCAGCGGCTTGCCAAGCTGGCCTTCCGGGTCGCGGCGCGCGCCGCCCAGCGCTCCTCGAGCCGCTGCAGGATGACGAAGAAGACTGGGACAAACAGCACCGCAAGACAGGTCGACGCGATCATGCCGCTGAACACGGCAACGCCGATCGACCTGCGGGCACTGGCACCGGCGCCCGACGCCACCACCAGCGGCGCCACGCCGAGGATAAACGCGAAGGACGTCATCAAAATGGGACGGAAGCGCGCCCGCGCCGCCTCGGCGGCGGCCTGCACAATGCCCTGCCCGGCTTGGCGCAGCTCGCGCGCGAACTCGACGATGAGGATGGCGTTCTTGGCGGAGAGCGCGATGAGAAGGACAATGCCGATCTGCACGTAGAGATTGTTGTCGACGCCGGCGCCCCGCAGCACGAGGACCGGGCCGATAAGGGCGAGCGGCACGGAAAGCAGCACCGATAGCGGCGCCAGCCAGCTTTCGTACTGTCCGGCGAGAACAAGATAGACCAAGAGCAGCGCCAAGCCGAACACCACATACATCTGGTTGGCGACGAGCTTCTCCTGATAGGAAATCCCCGTCCATTCGTAGCCCATGCCGGGCGGCAGCGTGCGCCTGGCGATCTCCTCCATGATGGCGATGGCCTCGCCCGAAGAGACGCCCGGCGACTGCAGGCCGGTGATGGTGGCGGCGGGGTAGAGGTTGTAGAGGCTGATCAGCGAAGGGCCGACGGTCGGCGTGATGGTCACCAGGGTGCCGATCGGGACCATGTCGCCCTGCTGGTTGCGCACCGTCAGCGCGCGCACGTCCTCGAGACGCAGGCGATAGGGTGAGTTGGCCTGGACGTAGATCTGGAACACGCGGCCGAACTTGTTGAACTGGTCGACGTAGCTCGAGCCGAGATAGCTGCCGATGGTCGAGAACACCTGATCGGTCGACACCTTGAGGGCCTGCGCCTTCACGCGATCGACCTCGATCCTGTATTGCGGCACGCTGGCGCGGAACGGGGCGAAGACGCGCTGGATCGACGATTGGCTCTGCGCCGCGGCCGTCATGGCGGCGACGCTCGCCTCGAGCTTGGCGAGATCGAAACTGCCGTCGCGCAATTCCACCTGCATGGAGAAGCCGCCGGCGTTGCCGATGCCCTGGATGGGCGGTGGCGGGAGCACGAGGACGTAGGCTTCGGTCGCGGCCGCGAGCTCCCGGTTGAGCCTGGTATAGAGCGACACCAGGCTCTCGTCCTTGCCGCGCAGGCTCCAATCCTTGAGCATCACATAGGCAACGCCCGCATTGGCAAGAGAAGAATTGTTGTCCAGCGCCGAAACGCCCGCGATGGTGATGACCCGCTCGACGCCCGGCGTGCGCCGCGCGATGGTCGACACCTCGTCGAGCGCCTTCTGGGTCCTCGACAGGGAGGCGCCGTCGGGAAGCTGCACGCTGGTCAGAAGGTAGCCCTGGTCCTCGACGGGAAGAAAGCCGGTCGGGATCCGCGCCAGCCCCCAGATCGCCAAGCCCGCGATGGCGAGGCCAACCACCGTCATGACGGCGCTGACGCCGACGAACCGTGCAACGAGGCCGGCATAGCCGCGCTCGGCCCGCGCATAGAAGGCATTGAAGCCGCGATAGATGAGATTGCGCCTTTCGGGTGGTGTCGGCGGTCGCAGCCATAGCGCCGCCTGTGTCGGCTTGAGGGTGGCAGCGTTGATAGCGCTGATCAGCGCGGTGGCGGCGATCACCAAGGCGAATTGCTGGTACATCCGCCCCGTCAAGCCCGGCAGGAACGAGGCCGGCAGGAACACCGCCATCAGCACCAGCGTGATGCCGACGATGGGACCGAACAGGACGCGCATCGCCTCGATGGCCGCGTCGTGGGCGCTCATGCCTTTCTCGATGTTGTGGGCGGCGCCCTCCACGACCACGATGGCGTCGTCCACGACGATGCCGATGGCCAGCACGATGGCAAACAAGGTCGACAGGTTGACCGTGAAGCCGAGCGCCGCCATCGCCGCGAAGGCGCCGATGATGGTCACCGGCACCGTCGTGGCGGGAATGAGCATCGCCCGCCAGTCCTGCAGGAACACCAGGATGACGATGAGAACGAGGATCGCCGCCTCGATGAGCGTCTTGTAGACCTCGTTGATCGACTGCCTGACGAACACCGTCGTGTCGAAAGGTATGGCGTAGGTCAGCCCCTGCGGGAAATCTGCCGCGAGCTGCTTCATCTTGGCGGCGACGCCCGCGGCGGTGTCGAGGGCGTTGGCGCCGGGCGACTGAAAGATGGCAAGGCCGGCGGACGCATTGCCGTCGAGCTTGAAAATCTGCCCGTAAGTCTGGGCGCCGAGCTCGACGCGGCCCACGTCCTTGACCCGCGTGACCTCGCCGCTCGACCCTGTCTTGACGATGACATTGGCGAATTGCTCCACGTCGTCGAGGCGGCCCGTGACGTTGAGCGTGTACTGGAAGGCGGTGTTGTCGGGGGCCGGCGGCATGCCGATCTGGCCGGCCGCCACCTGCTCGCTCTGCTGCTGCAGCGCCTGGATGACGTCCTGCGCGTTCAGCCCGCGCGCGTACATGCGCTCCGGATCGAGCCAGATGCGCATGGCGTACTGGCCGGCTCCGAACACGACCGTGTTGCCGACGCCCGGCAGTCGCGAAATCTCGTCCTTCAGCCGGATCGTCGCGTAGTTGCTCATGTACAGGCTGTCGAAGCGATTGTCCGGCGACGTGAAGGTGATGATCTGCAGGATGGCGGTCGACTTCTTCTGGACGACGACCCCTTGCGCCTGCACCGATTGCGGCAGCGATGCGGTCGCGGCCGCGACGCGGTTCTGCACCAGGACTTGCGCGAAGTTCAGGTCGGTGCCGATCTTGAATGTAACGGTGAGCGCATAGGTGCCGTCGGCGCCGGCATAGGATTGCATGTAGAGCATGTCCTCGATGCCGTTGACCTGCTGCTCGATCGGCAGCGCCACGGTGTCGATGACGGTGCGGGCACTGGCGCCGGGATAGCGCGTCGTCACCTGGACGGTGGGCGGCACCACGTCGGGATACTGCGCCACCGGCAGCCGCAAGAGGGCGACGGCGCCAATCACCACCATCAAGATGGCGATGACGTTGGCGAGGACGGGACGTTCGATGAAGAACTTCGAGAACATGCGGCGCTACTTCTTGGCAGCGGCTGACGCCGGCGCGTCTTGCGGATCGACCTTCAAGCCCGGGACGGTGCGCAACAGTCCCGACACGATGACCCTGTCGTCCACCGTGACGCCACTGTCGATGACGCGCATGTCGCCCACGAGCTCGCCGGCCTGCACCCGCTTCTGCTCCACCACATTGTCGCTGCCGACGACCAGCACGTAGCGTCCGGCCTGATCGGCGCCGATCGCCACGTCCGGAACCAATGTGACCTCCGTCTGCTGGCGCTCGGGAACGCGCACGCGCACGAAATAGCCGGGCAACAGGGCGCGATTGGCGTTAGCCAGAACGCCGCGCACCGCCAGCGTCCCGGTCGCCGGATTGACGGTGGGGGACGCATAGTCGAGCGTTCCCTTGTGCGGATAGCCGGTCTCGGTCTGCAGGCCGACCTCGACCGGAATCTGCTTGAGGTCGGCTTCGGTGAGACCGCGCTGCTTGATCTCGTAGCGAACCCGCTGCAGATCCGTCTCGCTGATCGAGAAGTTCACGTAGATCGGGTCAAACTGCACGATGGTCGCCAGAACGGTGGGCGTTCCCGTGTTCCCGACCAACTCGCCGACGGAAACCTGTCGTGCCGTCACGATGCCATCGAACGGCGCCATGACGGTGGTGTAGCCGAGATTGATCTGCGCCTGCTTCACGTCGACCTGCGACTGCTTCAAGGCTGCCTGGGAGGCGTCGCGGGTGGCGGTCGAGGCTTCGAGCGAGGTCTGCGGCGAGATCTGCTTCTGGACCAGGTCGGACTGGCGATCGAAGTCGGAGTTCGCTTTGGTGAGCGTCGCCTGCGCCGACTCCTCGGCGGCTTGCGACTGCTGCAGCTTGAGCTGGTAGGGCTCCGGCTCGATGACGAACAGCTTGGCACCCTTCTTGACGCTGTCGCCGTCCTTGTACTCGATCGACTGCACGAAGCCTTGGACGCGGGCCACGAGGTTGGCGCTGTTGACGGCGGCCGTGTTGCCGGTCGCTTCCAGGGCGCGGTTGATCGGTTGGCGCACAGGCTTGGCGACCACGACTTTGGGCGGAGGCGGCGCGACGTAACGGTTCTCCGACTGGCACGCGGCAAGGCCGATGAACATGCCGGCGACAGTCAGAAATGTCGGGAGCAGGCCGACAGAAAGTCGCGGCGATGCGGCACGAATCTCGTCGTGAGCACCCATGGAATTCCCCGTCGTTGGAGCCGTCCAGCGGCCAAAAGGCCAAGCCGAAGCTCGACACTAGGACATTGCCGTGGCGCGTTCTAGCGCTGATTTGACTGTTCGCTCGAGGGCAGATCGGCGATCCGCCACGCCGCTAGGCTCTTGTCCGCCCAACCGCCATGGCCCTCGGTGCAACCTTCAACCAGGAGGCTCACTGGCGACCCCCAGCAAAATGGCGAAAGCTCGAAGTTGAGCGCCCGCCAATCGCCGTCTTCACAATCGAAGTTTGCGCTGAGGTCCGGGAATGTCGTCGTGACGAGCCATTGACTGCCTGAACATCGAAAATTCGAAACTGTCGACCGGATGTTCGAGAACGACAAATGCACCAGGCAATCGCGGCATAGGACAGCGTCGGCGCGCGGCAGCGGGTCCCGCGTAATGTCGGCGAGCATATAGACGCGGTCCGTTCGTTCCCGTTCGGCACGCTCGCGCAAGCTGATGACGAGGTCTGGCACGATGTCGACGCCCGTGTAGGCAAGCGCCGGTGTCAGGTCCGAAATCCAGTCGCCGTCGCCGCACGGTGCATCCAGGATCGACGCAATGCCGAGCCTGCGCAGGAACCCCGGCAGCTCCTGGCGAAGCTGGGCGGTCGCGCCACTCTCCGAGCCGAGTCCCGATACGGAGCTCGCAGCGCCCCAAAGGTGGATCTGTCGAAACCGTTCGGCGAGATCGAGATTGGCGAAGGCCGCCCGCTCCGCCACGAACCGCACATGAGCAAGGGCCGGCGGCCGATCCTTGTCTTCAATCTTGCCGCGCACCGGCACCCCCCAATTCGTCGACGGCGGTTCGCGGGCTGGCGTCTTTGAATTCCGCCTATCAAGCCTTCGTCGGCGTCCAGTCATAAACCCGCATCAAGGTTTCGCCCATGAGCGCCGCCCGGTCACTGTCTGCGAGCTTGTCGTTGTGGAGGAAGGCATCGACCCCCTGCTTGTAGGTCAACAGCCCAACGGCCCGCGTCCAGTCCGTTCCCCACATGCAACGATCGAAGCCGAAGGCCTCGAAGATGCGGCCGAGCGGACCCCAGATGTCCTGGTAGGGATAGGGCTCGTGCGACAGGGTGCAGGCGCCGCTGATCTTCACGACGACGTTGTCGTGGGCGGCAAGCTTCAACAGCTTCGGAAGATCGGCCCACGGCTGCGCCGGCGGCGGCGGCTCGAACGGCTGCTGCAGGCCGAGATGGTCGATCACCAGCATGGTGTTGGGGTTGCGGGCGGCCATCTTGTCGACCTGCTCCAGGCGCCCCCACGCCAGGAGGTTGACCGGCAACGAATGTTTCGCGGCCGCCGCGAGAACCCGGTTGATGCCGGGATCGGCGGCGTCTTCCGACACGCCGCGCGTCATCATGATGCGGATCGCGACGGCGCCCTCCATGGCAGCCCACTCGGCGATCGTGTCGGCCACCTTGGGGTCGGCCGGATCGACCGGCTTGATCATTGCGAAACGGTCGGGATGCGCGGCGCGAACATCAATCGCGTAGCTCGCGTCATAGCGATACATCGTGAACGGCGATACCAGGAGCGCACCGTCGACGCCCACCGCGTCCATGGCCGCGACCATCTCGTCGCCTGTCACCTGCGGCGGACCGTGAAGGACATTGGCCCAGGGGCGGCCCGGATGGTTGCGTTCATAGGCGTGCACCTGGACATCGATGATCATGGCTTCCACCTCCCCTCGCAAATGCTTGTGCGGCAGCGCCACGAGCGACGGCGCGCCTTCGTTTCGCGGTGCGGGAAGCTAGCCGAGCGCCGGTGCCCGCGCCATAGCGTTCGATCGCGTGGAGCGCCCGGCATCACCGACGCCGGGGTGTCGCGCTTCCTCAGACGGTCTTCTCTCGCGCGAGGAAAACGATGGAAGGCTCCACCTCGACGAGAAAATCATCATTGGCGAGGCTTGGCACCCCGATCCAAGTCGCGCATGGCGGATTGTCGCCGAACATCGCCTTGAGGGCGCCACTGATGGCCTTGCCTTCGTGGATGTGGCTCTGCCTGATGTAGAGCCGTAGCGCACCGACTTGGTCGAGTTTCGCGCCAACCGACGCCAGGGCGACGGCAAGATTTTGCAGGCTCTTCTCGAGTTGGCGGCCGATATCGCCTGCGGCGACGATGTTTCTGTCCGCGTCCCAGGCAACTTGGCCAGAAACATGCACGGCGTCCCCGAAGGGGGTCGGGATGATCGCCACCTGCGCGAAACCATGGGGCCGGCTATCGAAGATCCCGGCGGGGACGTGGACCGATCGGCTCAAGGCAGCTCCTTGCGGCATGGCGCCGATCATCGGTGCCGCCGCAAGGAATAGAGCATATGAAGGCGACGAAACACTCTATGCGCCGCCTGCCTATGCCGACCGGCCAAGAGAGGCAGCCTAGGGAGGCGAGCCTGGCTCGCCTCCGTTCTTGTCACCGCTTCGCTTGCGCCTACGCGAGCTGATCGCGGATCGGCAGCTGACGAATGCGCTTGCCGGTGGCCACGAAGATCGCGTTGCACAATGCCGGCGCGAAGGGCGGAACGCCCGGCTCGCCAACGCCGCCCGGCGGTATATTGATGTTGCCGGGCACGATGTGCACCCGCGTCTCGCGCGGTGCTTCGGGGAGACGGGCAACCTCGAAGTCGTTGAAGTTGCTCTCCACGACGCGGCCATCCTTGAACGTGATCTCGCTCTTGAGCGCAAGGCTGAGGCCCATGACGCAAGCGCCCTCGATCTGCGAGCGTACACGTTCCGGATTGACGAAGAAGCCGCAGTCGACCGCCACATCGACCCGCGGCACTGATACGTTGCCCTGCGCGTCGACCGCCGCCTCGACCACGGTTGCGATGTAGCTGACGAAGCTGCGGTGCACCGCGATGCCGAGGCCGTGGCGGGCGGGCAGCTTGCGACCCCACTCGCCTTTCTCCGCTGCGAGCTCGACAACGCGCCGCAGCCGAGCCGTGTCGATCGGATAGACCTCGGGGTTCTCGCCATAGTTCCACCCGACACCCGCTTTCTGCTGATCGACGAGACGCGGTGGACCGATCAACTCCAGCAGATAGTCTTTGGGATCGCGCCCTGCCGCATAGGCAAGCTCGGCGGCGAACGATTGCACCGCGAAAGCATGCGGGATATTCGACACCGCGCGGAACCATCCGATCCGCGTATGCGCCTCCGC
The DNA here is from genome assembly GCA_963812775.1 of uncultured Alphaproteobacteria bacterium. Taxonomy (GTDB): domain Bacteria; phylum Pseudomonadota; class Alphaproteobacteria; order Rhizobiales; family Beijerinckiaceae; genus CAWEWH01. The sequence goes on along the minus strand of CAWEWH010000002.1, from coordinate 30,884 downwards.
CTCGCCGTTCTCGACCCGAATGTTCGGGATCGCAAACGGCATGTCGACGGCGCCCATGCTGAGCTCGAAGGGCGCCTCGTGCTTCATGTTGGGCGCGAAGATCGAGAGGATGGTGGGCGCGACGGTGCGATGCCGCCAAGCTATGACCTTGCCGCTGCCGTCCAGTCCGGCCTCGATGCGCTCAGCCGAGACGGTGTGATAGTAGCCGTTACGTAGGTCATCCTCGCGGGTCCAAACGACCTTCACCGGCGCGCCGCCCACCTCACGTGACAGCAGTGCCGCCTCGATCGCGAAATCGGGCTTAGACTTACGCCCGAAGCCTCCGCCCAACAGCGTGACATTGACGCTCACGTTGTCGGCCGAAAGGCCAAGCCTCTTGGCCACCTCGTCGCGCGTACCTTGCGGGCTCTGGACGCAGGCCCAGATCTCACACTTGCCGTCGACGATGCGTGCCGTCGCCGCTGGCGGCTCCATGGTGGCGTGCGCGAAGTGCGGCAGGTAGTACTCGGCCTCGACCTTGCGTGCGGCCTTTGCCAGCGTCCCTTCGGCGTCGCCCTCGTTGCGGACGACCTTGGCGGGTTGGCGCGCCGTCTCTTCGAGCTGCTTGCGATAGCTCTTCGATTCGTAGACCTTGTTGGGCCCATCGTCCCAAGTGATCTTGAGCGCTTCACGGCCTTTGATGGCAGCCCACGTATTGCGCGCGATCACCGCCACACCGCCCGCCGGCTGGAACTTCGCCGGCGCTGGCGTGCCCTCGATCTGCACGACCTTCTCGACGCCTGGAACTTTCAGCGCCGCAGTCGAATCGACCGAGCCGACCTTGCCGCCGTGAACCGGTGGACGCGCGATCACGGCAAACTTGATGCCGGGCAGCATCGTGTCCTGGCCATACATGGCGCGTCCCGTCGTCATGTCGACCAAGTCGACGATCGGCGTTTCCTTGCCCATATAGCGGAAGGCAGAAGGCTCCTTGAGTTTGAGCTTGTCGGCTGCCGGCACCGGCAAGTTGGCGGCATCGGTCGCCAGTTCACCATAGCCCAGCTTGCGGCCGGAAGCCTTGTGGACGACCTCGTGGTTGCGTGCCTCGACTTCGTCGACGGCGACATTCCAGCGCTTGGCGGCCGCAGCCTCCAGCATCATGCGCATCGCCGCGCCGCATTCACGCATCGGCTTCATGAAATGCCGGGTGCTGCGCGAGCCATCCGTGTCCTGGTTGCCGTACTTCTTTTCGTCGCCTTGCGCCTGGACGATGCGCACACGCGACCAATCGGCCTCCATTTCGTCGGCGAGGATCAACGGCACGCCGGTGCGCACGCCCTGCCCCATCTCGGAGCGGTGGCAGACGATGCTCACCGTGCCGTCCTTGTCGATCGAGACAAAGACGCGCGGGTCGCTCACGGTGCCGTTCGGCATCCCGTCGGCGCCGTACTTCTGCTCCTGCGCAAAAACGTGCCTGATCGGCAGGAGCCGCACGGCGATGACGAAACCGCCAAGGGCAGCGACGCCCTGGATCAGCTTGCGACGGCTGACATTTTCGATGATCGTGGTCATGTCACGTCCCCTTGGCTGCCGCCTTGATGGCGGTGCGGATGCGCTGATAGGTGCCGCAACGACAGATATTGCCGGCCATCGCGTTTTCGATGTCCTCGTCCGAGGGATTGGCTTTCTCGGCGAGCAGGGCCGCGGCCTGCATGATCTGGCCGCTCTGGCAATAGCCGCATTGCGGCACGCCTGCGTTGCGCCAGGCTCTTTGCATTGGGTGGTTGCCGTTCGCGTCGAGGCCCTCGATCGTCGTGACGGCACGTCCGGCGACATCGTCCATGGCGGTGATGCACGAGCGCACCGCCTGGCCATCGACGTGAACGGTGCAGGCGCCGCATAGCGCCTGACCGCAACCGAACTTGGTGCCGGTGAGGCTCAGTTCGTCGCGCAGATACCACAGCAGCGGCATCGATGGGTCACCATCAAAGGTCCGCTCCTGTCCGTTTATACGCAGCTTGACCATGGCGCTTTCTCCCTATGCATAAGGCCAGCCGAATTCCGCCAGTCCGATCGGCGATGCAATTGGAACGTTGCGAAGCGACAACACACCTTGCCCGTCGCAGTCGGACACATCGGTTTAAGAGGATGCGGGCCAGCTCCGCGCCGGTCCGCACCCGTTCTCACTCGGGCCTCACTTCACGGCGAAGACCCACACGACGCCGCCCTGCGGAACATCGGGCGAAACGCCAATGCCGAGCTTGGACAGCGCATCTTGAATGCGCTGAGCGTCCACGCCCCAGCCCGATTGGACGGCGACGTACTGCGTGCCGTCGACTTCATACATGGACGGTCCGCCGCTGATGCCGGAGTTCGTCTTGAACTGCCAGAGCAGCTCGCCGTTCTTGGCGCTGAAAGCCCGGAAGTAACGGTCGTTCGTACCGCCGACGAAAACCAGGTCGCCGCCCGTGGCCATCGCCGAAGCGAAGAGCTGGTTGGGGAACCTGTACGACCAGACCTTCTTGTTGCTGACCAGGTCCCAAGCCTGCAGTTCGCCGAGATAGCTCGGCTTGGTCGGCAGGCTCAGGTCGAGCTTTTCGACCTCCGCTCCCAGCCATAGCTGGCCTTCGATGAGCGGCTTCGTCTCACCGACCACCCGGCCGCAGATATTGTCGTTCGCCGGGATGATGAGCAGCCGGTTCTTGGGATCGTAGCTCGCCGACTGGAAGTCCTTTCCGCCCCAGAGTGACGGGCAGAACGTGACATCCTTGTTGGACCCTGGGGTCGTCTTCTCGTTGTATTCAGGCCGCCCTGTCTTTGGGTCGACCTTGGTGTAGACGTCCTGGTGGACATACGGCGTCGCGGCAACGAAGTTGATCTTCTCGGGCGTCCGTTCGAGAGTCCAAAGATAGCCATCGCGCCCCGGATGGACGAGCGCCTTGATTGTTCGCCCACCGCTCGGGAGATCCAGCAGGATCGGCGGATCGACCTCGTCCCAATCCCATGAATTGTTTGGGCGATACTGGAAGTAGTTCTTGATCTTTCCTGTGTCGGGATCCAGGCCGATGACCGAGGTCGTGTAGAGGTTGTCGCCCGGATGCAAGTCACCCGGCCAAGGCGCGGGATTGCCGGTGCCCCAATAGGCGGTATGGGTTGCCGGATCGTAGTTGCCCGTCATCCATGCCGTGGCACCGCCGCTCTTCCAGGCATCACTCTTCCACGTCTCGTGGCCCGGCTCGCCTGGACCAGGGATCGTGAAGGTACGCCACACCTGATCTCCCGTCTTGGCGTCATAGGCCGCGATGTAGCCGCGCACACCCATCTCACCGCCCGACGTGCCCACGATGATCTTGCCGTTGATCACCTGCGGAGCGAGGGTCAGGTAGTGGCCCTTCTTGTAGTCGCCGACCGCCTTCGCCCAGACTTCCTTGCCCGTCGCCGCGTCGAGGCAGGCCAGGAAGCCGTCCACCGTCGCCACATAGACCTTGTCCTCCCATAGGCCGACGCCGCGGTTGGTCGGATGGAGCTGGAACAGGTCTTCGGGAAGCGTCCGCTTGTAGCGCCACAGCAGGTCGCCCGTCTTGGCGTTGAGCGCGATCACCTGCGCCTGCGGCGTGGTGATGAACATCACGCCGTTGTTAACGATCGGCGGCGCTTGGTGCCCTTCGTTGACGCCGGTGGAGAATGTCCACACCGGCGCCAGGTTCCTGGCGTTGGTCGTGTTGATCTTGTCGAGCGGACTGTAGTTCATCCCGTCGTAAGTCCGCCGATACTGCAGCCAGTTGCCGGCCTCCGGATTGGATAGCCGCTGCTGGGTCACAGGCGTGTAGTCCTTAACCTGTGCCGAGGCTCCCACCGGAACTAGAAAACCGAACAATGCCAACCCAATCCAGCCTGCGTGTGTGCCCTTCACCGCTTCCTCCTTTTTGCAACTGAAATCGACATCCCGCTTCGGCTCAAACTCTCCCTCGGTTCATGTGGCGCTTGCACCTACCTTTCCCGTAAATTTGCCAGCAGCGACCGGTGCCCCGTCGACGGCCTTGAGCGGCAAGGCGGGCAGCGGTCGTGGCGCCGGTCCGAAGACGACCTTGGCGCTGTTACACGGATCGAACTCCGAATTGTGGCAAGGGCAATGGACGATCTGACGGTCGGCGCGCCAGCCGGTGACGGGACACAGCGCGTGCGTGCACGACGCGGAGTAGGCGACGAACCCACCTTCGGCGGCACGCGCACGCGTCGTCTGGTCAAATTTCGACACATCCAGCCGCAGAAGCAGAACCTGGTTGAGCCGCGAGCCATCGCGGACGGTCTTCGTCGCCGGATCCATGGGCCACGCAAGCACCGGCGGACCCCCGAGCGCGAGATCCGCCCCGCTGATGACTGTCCGCGCCCGGTCCCCCGTCGCGAACACAAAGGCGTCGCCTTCCTGAGGGCGGGCCATTTTTGGATCGTCGGCGCGAGAGGGAAGTGGGGCGGAGAGAGCCAGACCGCTCGCCAGCACGCCTGTCAGCCAGGCACGGCGTTCCGGTGATTGCGGCCCATCATCGCCCGCCGCCGCGATACCGCAGGGTATGCATCCACAGTCCGCTGAAACTGGCGTCCCCGACGACATGGAGTCCGTGACCTCCTACGCTGTCGTCTCCTTATCAATCTCAACCTGTTGCAGCCGCCGGTGTCACCGAGCCGTTGTTGTCGTGCAGGGGTCGCCGGCTTCAGAGCGCGCTTCCACGCGGGTCGTTACATCGCTCCGCGCATCCCGTCCTCTTTGGATTTTTTCCAGAATAGCAGATTGCAGTCGCGAGACAACGCTCGACCTTCTTTTTGTTTGCGCTCGCCGACCGCTGTCGATCGACCGCATCGTGCAGCGCGCGAAGGATCGCGCAACCGTTGCGCGCAGATCGAAGGCCGCGTGAGACTAGTGTCGGGATTCCGAAATTTGCATGATCTTAGTGGAGGCTTCGGAATCTTTAATGGAGGCCTCGGAGCGAATTTCGGAATTCGAAGCGACACTAGAAGAAGTTGATTTTAGTGTGCTTTTCGAATTTGAAGGTCGCGAGGCAGCTGATCCAGTTAGTGTTGCGAACTTCCAATTCCGCACACGAGGCGCAAGGACACCCGCTTCGCGGTCCAGTGCGGTGGCACGCAGACTTCGCTAAGCTGCCCGATTGACAGAGGAGTCACAGCATGAAGATCGGCATCTTCTCCACCTTCATGTCGCCCCTGGCGACGCCGAAGATGATCCGCGACTTCGGCCGGCGCGCCGAGGACATGGGGCTCGAGTTCGATTTGGATGGGCGAGCACGTCGTCCTGTTCGACAAGAACACCTACGGCTACCCGGGCTCCAAGGACGGACGCATCCCCTTGCCGCCGGGCGGCGCCATGCTCGATGTGACGGCCACTTTCGGCTTCCTGGCGGCCGCGACCAGCAAGGTCCGGTTCGGCACCGGCGTCGCCCTCGTGCCGCAGCGCAATCCGATCTACACGGCCAAGGAAGTCTGCACGCTCGATTGGCTGAGCGAAGGGCGCATCGATTTCGGCATCGGCGTCGGCTGGAACAAGGAGGAGGTCGAGGCCTGCGGCTATGGCTGGGAGGATCGCGGCGCGCGCTGCGACGAGTTCCTCGAGGTCATGCGGCGCCTGTGGACCGAGCCGGTCGTCGATTTTTCGGGCAAGTGGGTGAAGTTCGAGACCTGCCGGCTCGACCCGAAGCCGATCCAGAAGCCGCACGTGCCGATCATCGTCGGCGGCTATGCCGAGCCCGCCCTTCGCCGCGCCGTGCGTTTCGGCGCCGGCTGGTACGGCTTCAACCGCGATATCGCCGGCACCAAGGAGATGCTGGCCCGCCTCGACACCGCTCTCGCAAAGGGCGGCCGAAAGCGCGGCAAAGATTTCCAGATCATCATCACGCCGCCCATGTCCATGCCGGTCGATGCCATGCAGGAATATGCCGAACTGGGCGTCGACCGCCTCCTGCCCAACCTCGGCAGCCAGCAGCCCGAGCGAGTCGACCAGCGGCTCAAGGAAATCGGCACGCTGGTGAAGTTGGCGGCGTGACGCGCATCACGATCGGAAACTTCACGCTTCACGTGCCCAACGTCAGCCTCGCCCCGATCTAGACAGGCGTCCTCTTCGAGGCGCTATCCCGTGGCTGCCGCTTGACTGACGCCGCTCAACCGCTCCCGCGTATTGTGCTGGAGCTTTGCCATGCCGCCGATCCAGCGGTCGTAATTGTCGGTCTTGCTCTTGACGTAGCCGACGACTTCCGGATGCGACAGGATCAGGAACCGCTCCTGCTCGAGGCCCTTCACCACGGCCTCGGCAACGGCGTCGGGGCTCATGATGGCGTCGCGCGACATAGGCCCGGTCGGCAGCGCCCGAAGCAGCGGCGTATCGACCCCGAGCGGACACAGGATGGAGACGCGGATGCCGTCCGCGCGATGCGCGATGGCGAGATTTTCGGCAAAGCCGACGGCGGCATGCTTTGTCGCCGAATAGACAGCACTGCCGATTTGCGACAGGAGCCCCGCCGCCGAGACCGTTTGGAGGAAGTATCCGCCGCCCCGCGCCTTCATGCGCGGCACCAGCGCGCGGGCCGCATAGACGTGCGCCATGACGTGGAGCTGCCAGCCGAGCGTCCACATGTCGTCGCCATCGCCAGCGGCATTTTCCTTGAATGGATCGAAGGCCGTCGCGGCGCCGGCATTGGAACAGAAGAGCGCAATTGGACCGTACTGCCTTTCGATGTCGTCGATCAGCCGCACGATGTCAGCTTCCTTGGTCACGTCGCACCGGTAGGCCGCGCCGCCGATTGATGCCGCCACCGCCTTGGCGCCATCCGTATCGATGTCGGCAACGATCACCTTGCGGGCCCCCTCGCGGTGAAACCGCTCGCAAAGGCCCCTGCCGATGCCTTTGGCGCCGCCCGTGACGGCGATGATCCGATCTTTGACGTGCATGTTGTCCTCCCTCGCGCGTATCCCCCGGAGCGTTGATCGTGCCGAGCGGCATTGCCGTCAAGCGCGAAGCCCCATTCCGGGCGACCTATGCGGTTTGGTTGCGGTAGTCCGCGTGACGGACATGCCCGGGAGGATGGCTGGCCCTTGACCCGCGTCGATTCCCGACGCCAAAAAGAAGGATCCCGAAGGAAGGTCCGCGATGCATATCCATCCCGATGTCGCCACCGTCGTCGGCAAGATCGATTTCGATCCCGACGCGCTGCACGCCAAGTACCTGGCCGAGCGCGACAAGCGCCTGCGTCGACGACGGCAATCGACCAGTATGTCGAGGTGAAGGCCGAGTTCTCCCGCTACGTCGACGATCCCTACGTCGAGCCGGGGTTCACGCGCGCGCCGGTGTTCGACGAGGTCGAGTTCGCGATCATCGGCGGCGGCTTCGGCGGCCTGCTGATGGGCGCGCGGCTGCGCGAGGCGGGCTTCGAGAAGCTGCGCATCGTCGAGAGCGGCGGCGACTTCGGCGGCACCTGGTACTGGAACCGCTATCCCGGCGCGATGTGCGACGTGGAATCCTACTGTCTACCTGCCGCTGCTCGAAGAGCTCGGCTACATGCCGAAGCACAAATATTCGTTCGCGCCGGAGATCCTCGAGCACAGCCGACGCATCGCGCGGCACTACCGCCTCTACGACGACGCGCTGTTGCAGACCGCGATCACCGAGCTGCGCTGGGACGAGAGCGACCAGCGCTGGATCGTCAGCACCAATCGCGGCGACCGCTTCAAGGCGCAGTATCGTGGCGATGGCCAACGGGCCGCTGCAGCCGGCCGAAGCTGCCCGGCATTCCCGGGCATCAACGAGTTCAAGGGCTACACCTTCCACACCAGCCGCTGGGACTATCGCTACACCGGCGGCGACAGCTCCGGCAATCTGCACCGGCCTGAAGGACAAGCGCGTCGGCATCATCGGCACCGGCGCCACCGCCATCCAGTGCATTCCGCATCTCGGCGAAGCGGCGAAGCACCTCTACGTGTTCCAGCGCACGCCGTCGTCCGTCGACGTGCGCAACAACCGCGAGACCGATCCGGCAATGGGCCGCGTCGCTGGAGCCCGGCTGGCAGAAGCGGCGCATGGAGAATTTCAACATCCTGGTCACCGGCGGCGACCAGGACGAGGACCTCGTCCACGACGGCTGGACCGACATCTTCCGCAACCTCACCGGCAACGGCCGTCAGCGAGGCCTCGCAGCAAGCTCGGCCGCGCGCCTGACCAGCGACGAGCGCGCGCAGCTGCTGGTGCTCGCCGACTACCGGAAGATGAACCAGGTCCGCGCCCGCGTGGACGCGATCGTCAAGGATCCGGCGACCGCCGAGGCGCTGAAGCCCTGGTACCGCCAGTTCTGCAAGCGGCCCTGCTTCCACGACGAGTATCTGCAGACCTTCAACCGCCCCAACGTCACGCTGGTCGACACCCACGGCAAGGGCGTCGAGCGGCTGACCGAGAACGGCCGTCGTCGCGAACGGCCGCGAATACGACGTCGACTGCCTGATCTTCGCCACCGGCTTCGAGGTCGGCACCTCGTACACGCGCCGCGCCGGCTACGACATCATCGGCCGCGGCGGCGTGACGCTGTCGCAGCACTGGGCGAACGGCCTGCGCACGCTGCACGGCCTGACCGTCGCACGGCTTCCCGAACTGCTTCTTCCTCGGCCGCACGCCAGACGGCGATCACCGTCAGCGTGCCGCTGGCGCTGAACAACCAGACCCAGCACGTCGCCTACATCGTCAGCGCAGGCGCGCGAGCGCGGCGCCAAGCGTCTGGAGCCGACGGCCGAGGCCGAGGACGCCTACGTGCAGGAGGTCCGCACGCTCTCCGCGCATCGGCGCAGCGCTTCTACATGGAATGCACGCCGGGCTACTACAACAGCGAAGGCGCCGCCGGGAACAAGAACGGCTTCTTCTCCGAGATGTACGGCGCGGGCTCGCTGCATCTTCTTCGACATGCTCGACAAGTGGCGCAGCGACGGCCGCATGCAGGGGATCGCCTTCCGCTGAGCGCCGCGCCAATGCCCCGCCGCCGGGTTGGGCGGTTGCCCCATGAGGCACGTCGGAGGCTGGGAGGACGGACATGGCACGCTTTGACGGCAAGGTCGTCATCGTCAGCGGCGGCGCTCGCGGGCAAGGAGCGGTGGAAGCGCGCCTGCTGGTGGCCGAAGGCGCCAAGGTCGTCATCGGCGACTTGCGCGAAGACGAAGGCAAAAAGCTCGCCCAAGAGCTCGGCAAGGCCGCCGTCTTCCTGCGCCATGACGTGACCGAGGAAGCCGACTGGGCGCGCGCCGTGAAGGCCGCGGAGGATTTCGGCGGCCTGCACGGCATGGTCAACAATGCCGGCATCTACCTGCCGCGCTCCCTGCTGCAGACCGATGTGGCGCTATGGGAACAGCACGTGCGCGTCAATCAGCTCGGCCCCTTCCTCGGCATGAAGGCTGTGGTGCCGGCCATGGAGCGCGCCGGCGGCGGCTCGATCGTCAACATCTCGTCGGTGGCGGGCCTGCGCGCCTCCCCCGGCGCCTTCGCGTATAGCGCCACCAAATGGGCGTTGCGCGGCATGACCAAGTCCGCCGCCGTCTATCTCGCGTCCCGCGGCATCCGCGTGAACTCGGTGCATCCCGGCCCCATCGACACCGAGATGCTGAACGTGCGCAGCCGCGAGGAGGTCCTCAGGCGGGCGGAGCAGGTGCCGATGAAGCGCATGGGCACCGCCGAGGAAGTGGCCCGGCTCGTGCTCTACCTGCTGTCGGACGAGAGCAGCTACATTACGGGCGCCGAAGTGACGGTGGACGGCGCCGTCTCGGCATAAGCCGCGACGTGCAAACTCGGGAGGGTCGAATGTCCTTGCACGAGAAGAGCGCCATCACCGGCGTCGGCGAGACGGCCTATAGCCGCGGCTCCGGCAAGAGCGTGTGGCGGCTGCAGCTCGAGGCCTCGCTCGCGGCCATCGCCGATGCCGGGCTTAGCCCCAAGGACATCGACGGCGTCATCCCCTATTCGCTCTCCCCGGTGGTCGCCGAGGACTACATCACCAATTTCGGCATCGCCGACCTGCGCTTCTCGGCCATCACGCCGCTCGGCGGCGCAAGCTGCGTCGCCGCCGTCCAGTGCGGCAAGTGCCGCCGTCGCGGCCGGCATCTGCAACCACGTGCTGATCCCGATGGGGCGCAACGGCTATTCGGAGAGCCGCATCGGCAGCCGCGTGCAGCAGATGCCGCAGTTCCGCGTCGTCGGCGAGTTCGAGATGCCGCTCGGCGCCATCGCGCCGGCGCAGCTCTACGCGCCCATGGCGCGCCGCCACATGGAGCTCTACGGCACGACGAGCCGCCAGCTCGCCGAGATCGCGGTGACCACGCGCGCCCACGCCGCGCTCAACGGCAACGCCACCATGACGGCACCGATCAGCATCGAGGATCACCAGAATTCGCGCATGATCTCCGATCCGCTGCGGCTGCTCGACTGCAGCCTGGAAAGCGACGGCGGCGCCGCCATCGTCGTCAGCGCCGCCGACCGCGCGCAAGGACATGCGCAAGCGCTCCGTCGTGCTGATGGGCATCGCCGAGGGGCATCCGGATTCGCCGAGCGCCATCACCCAGCGCGCCGAGCTCACCGTGCTCGGCACTCGCCAAGGCCGCGCCGAAGGCGTTCGGCATGGCCGGCGTCACGCCGCGCGACATCGACGTGGCCGAAATCTACGACTGCTTCACCTACATCGTGCTCTGCCAGCTCGAGGATCTCGGCTTCTGCAAGAAGGGCGAAGGCGGCGCCTTCGTCGAGAACGGCGCCCTCGGGCTCACCGGCCGCCTGCCGACCAACACGCATGGCGGGCTCCTGTCGCAGGCCCACATGGCCGGCATGAACCACGTTGTCGAGCTGGTGCGGCAGTTGCGCGGCGAGGCCGGCAAGGCGCAGGTCAAGGACGCCGAAGTGGGCCTCGTCACCGGCTACGGCGACATGGGCGACGGCGCCGTCGCGATCATGCGGAGGGCGTGATGGCGGACGAATATCTGAAGCCCGTGCCGAGCCCGACGCCGGATACGCAGCCCTACTGGGACGGCCTCAACGAGGGCAAGCTGCTGATCCAGAAATGCGGCAGCTGCGGCAAGCTGCGCCACTATCCGCGGCCGCTGTGCGATGCCTGCCACTCCTTCGAGGTGCGAATGGGTCGAGGCCTCGGGCAACGGCAAGGTCCATAGCTGGACGGTGACGCACCATCCCTTCAACATCGGCTTCAAGCGCGACCTGCCCTACGCGCTGGCCACCGTCGATCTCGCCGAGGGCGTGCGCATGCAGGCGCAGCTGCGCGACGTTCCGGCGGAGCGGATCGCCATCGGGCTTCCCGTCGCCTTGCGCGTCGAGCGCGCCAAGGACGGTCTCACCCTCCCCTATTTCGTGCCAGCGTGATCGCCATGAGCCATGATGCAAGTCGACATCGATCCCTGCGCAAGCATATCGGCCGCAAGCACGTCGACAGCACGACGTGGCGACGCAAGCGCCGCTGACGGCGCTGGCCACCATCTTCGAGCGGCCGGAAGGGCCGCCGCCAAGCCTGGCGACCCGGTGCCGCCCGGCGCCCACTGGACGTATTTCTGGCGGATGTCGAAGCCGACGGCGCTCGGCGGCGACGGCCTGCCGGTGGCCGACGAGGTGCTGCCGCCGATGCCGTTCCCGCGCCGCATGTTCGCCGGCAACGACATCGATCTTTCACGCGCCGCTCCGCGTCGGCGATGCCATCCGCGCGCGAGACCGAGCTCACCGACATCAGCCTGCGCAAAGGCGGCACCGGCCAGCTCATCTTCGCCGTGCAGACGCAGCGCATCTTTGGCCGCAAGCGGGCTCGCGCTCGTCGACGAGCGCCACGGCGTTTTCCGCGAGGAAGTGCCGGCCGGCGCCAAGAGCGGCATCCCCAAGCGCGACACGCCGCCCGCCGATCTGCCGTGGCGGCGGACCATCACGGTCAATGTCGTGTCGCTGTTCCGCTACTCGGCGCATCACCTTCAACCCGCACCGCATCCACTACGATCGCCCCTACGCCATCGAGGTCGAGGGCTATCCGGGGCTCGTCGTGCACGGCCCCTATGCGCAGCAATGCCTGCTCAACCTGGCGGTCGACAGCAATCCGGGCAGGCAGCTCGCCACCTTCAACATGCGGGCCCGCGCGCCGCTCTTCGATACGGCGCCGTTCAGCGTCGTCGGCCGGCCCACCGGCGAGAAGTCATGCGAGCTATGGACGGTCACGCCCGAGGGGACCATCGCGGCGACCGCCACCGCGACGTTCGCGTGACTATTCCGCCGCGGCGGCCTGCTGCGCCCAGGTGAGCGCGAAACCCTCGTAGCCCTTGGCGGCGATGTCCGCGCAAATGCGGCGGTAGGCGTCGACGCCCCCGATATAGGGCATGAAGACCTGCGGCTTGCCGGGGATGTTGGCGCCCATGTACCAGGAATTGGCGCGCGGATAGAGCGTCTTGCTTGCCACCTCGTTGACGTGGGCGACCCAGCCCGTCTGCGCCGATCGCGTCGCTTCGATGGCCACGCAATTGTTGTCGCGCAGATGCGTCAGGCAAGCGGCGATCCAGTCGACGTGCTGCTCGATCGACACGATCATGTTGCTCAGCACCGAGGGGCTGCCGGGCCCCGTAATGGTGAAGAGGTTGGGGAAGCCGGCCGCCATTAGGCCGAGATAGGTCTGCGGGCCGCCCGCCCACTCGGCCTTGAGCGCCGCCCCGGCACGGCCCCTGATGTCGATCCTGTTGAGCGCCCCCGTCATCGCATCGAAGCCGGTGGCGAACACGATGGCGTCGAGCTCATAGAGCTTGTCGCCGGCGCGAATGCCTTCAGGCACCACTTCGGCGATCGGGCTCGAGCGCACGTCGACGAGGCTGACATTGGCCCGGTTGAAAGTCTCGAAATAGTCGGTGTCGACGCAGATGCGCTTGGTGCCGATCGGATGGCTGCGCGGCTGCAGGATCTGCGCCGCCTTCGGGTCCTTGACGATCTCGCCAATCTTCTCGCGCACGAAGTCGGCTGCCGTGTCGTTGGCCGCCTGGTTGAAGATGAGGTCGTTATAGGCCGCCATGAAGGCGACGCCGCCGTCGGCCCAGCGCTTCTGGAATTCCTGCCGCCGCTCTTCCGCGGCAGCTTCGAGCGCCCCCTTGGCCGCCGGTTCAAGCACCATGCCGTTGCGCGACTCCTCGCGAGCCCGGCGTCGGTAGTCGGCATAGTTCGACTTCCAGCGGCGCTTCACGTCATCGCTGAGCAGCGCATTGCGGGCCGGGATCGAGAAATTCGCCGTCCGCTGGAACACCACGAGATGGGCGGCCTCTTCGGCGATCACCGGGATGCTTTGGATCCCCGAGGAGCCAGTGCCGATGACGGCAACGCGCTTGCCCGTGAAGTCGATGCCCTCATGCGGCCAGTGGCCGGTGTGATAGACCTTGCCCTTGAATTGGGCGAGGCCCTTGAAGTCGGGGATGCGCGCCGCCGACAGGCAGCCGGTCGCCATGATGACGTAGCGCGCCGTGACGGCTTTGCCGCCCTTGAGCGTCACCGTCCATAGATTGGTGCGCTCGTCGAAGCGCGCCGCCTCGACCGTGGTGTCGAGCGCGATGTCAGGCCAGAGGCCGAACCGGTCGGCAACGTGATGCGCATAGCTGAGGATCTCGGCCTGCGGCGCGTAGCGCTCCGTCCATTGCCATTCCTGCTGCAATTCCTCGGAGAACGAATACGAATATTGCAGGCTCTCCACGTCGCAGCGCGCGCCGGGATAGCGGTTCCAGAACCAAGTGCCGCCGATGCCGCTGCCCTGCTCGTAGACCCGGACCGAGAAGCCGAGCTTGCGCAACCGGTGCAGCATGTAGAGGCCGCCAAAACCGGCGCCGACGACGACGCAATCGAAACAGTGCGCACCACGGCTCATCGATTCTTCTCCTACGATGGCGTCATATTGTCATTGGCGGCAGCCCGGTGGAAGCGATGCCGCTTCGGCCGCCTTGAGCGCAATTCATGCCAGGCAGGCCGGCAATGCCGGGCGTCGCGGGACATCCCTCGCCCTCCTTGCATTGCGGCAGGTTCTGCTGAATTGCCGGCCAACCGACCGCCAAGCCGAGGCGGGACTGCACAGCTCCGAGGCAAAGCGCCCACCGATTGATCGTTCACGCCCCGAAAACGCCTCTCTTCCACTGGCACGGCCTTTGCCGTTACCTTGAGGCAACAGAGGGGCGGCGCCATGAATGGGCCGGCGCGGGCGTTCGACGAGATGAGCGGGCAAGCGGGGCTTCACGAAGCCGCCGCAGTGCGAGAGGCCTATCGCGGCGTGCGCAACTGGCTCGACGCCACGCCGCCCGAGCTTCTGGCCACCCGCCGCAGCCAGGCGGAGCTGTTCTTCCGCCGCATCGGCATCACCTTCGCGGTCTACGGCGAGGCGGAAGCCACCGAGCGGCTGATCCCCTTCGACATCGTGCCGCGCATCCTGACCGCAGGCCGAATGGCGCCGCCTCGCGCAAGGGCCTGAAGCAGCGGGTCAAGGCGCTGAACGCCTTCCTGCAGCGACCTCTATGGCGCCGCGAGATCGATCCAGCGCCGGCATCGTCCCGGAGGACCTGGTCTACCGCAACCCGCTACTACCGGCTCGGAGATGATGCGGCCGAGCCGTGCCGCACGGCATCTACGTCCACATCGCCGGCATCGACATCGTGCGGGTCGACGCCGACACCTTCTACGTCCTCGAGGACAACGCCCGCACGCCCTCCGGCGTCTCCTACATGCTGGAGAACCGCGAGGTGATGATGCGGCTGTTCCCGGAGCTGTTCGCGCAGCACCGCGTGGCGCCGGTGGAGAACTATCCCGACGCGCTGCTCGCGACGCTGCGCTCGGTGGCGCCGCCGCCGGCGCGCGCGGCGAGCCACCGTCGCCCTGCTTGACGCCCGGGCCCTTCAACTCGGCCTTCTACGAGCACTCGTTCCTCGCCGACAAGCTCGGCGTCGAGCTGGTCGAAGGCAGCGACCTCTTCGTGCAGCGACGACGTCGTGTTCATGCGCACCACCGAGGGGCCGAAGCGCGTCGACGTGATCTATCGCCGCATCGACGACGACTTCCTCGACCCGCTGGTCTTCCGCCCGGATTCGGTGCTCGGCGTGCCGGGCATCATGGGCGCCTATCGGGCCGGCAACGTCACGCTCGCCAATGCGGTCGGCACCGGCGTCGCCGACGACAAGGCCGTCTACAGCTACATGCCGGAGATCGTGCGCTTCTTCACCGGCGAGGAGCCGATCCTCAAGAACGTGCCGACCTGGCGCTGCCGCGAGAAGGACGGCCTCGCCTATGTGCTCGACCACCTCGACGAGCTGGTGGTCAAGGAGGTGAACGGCTCCGGCGGCTACGGCATGCTGGTCGGGCCCCATGCCACGAAGGCGCAGGTGGCGCAGTTCCGCACGAAGCTGAAGCACGCCCCGGAAGGCTTCATCGCCCAGCCGACGCTCGCGCTCTCCACCTGCCCGACCTTCGTGGCTTCGGGCCTCGCGCCGCGCCATGTCGATCTGCGGCCCTTCGTGCTCTCCGGCGCCGACGAGATCCGCATCGTGCCGGGCGGCCTCACCCGCGTCGCCCTGAAGGAGGGCTCGCTGGTGGTCAATTCGAGCCAGGGCGGCGGCACCAAGGACACGTGGGTGCTCGATGCGTAATGCGGCAGCGGAGCGCGCCTGATGCTGTCGCGGACCGCCGACAACCTCTATTGGGCTGGCGCGCTATATCGAGCGGGCCGACTATCTGGCGCGCATCCTCGACGCCACACTGCGCCTCGCCTCGCTGCCGACCAGCTACGGCGCCACCGGCAGCGAATGGGAAAGCGCGCTGTTGACCGCCGGCTGCAACGACGCCTTCCTCAAGGTCGAGCGCAAGGCGACCGCCCGCACGGTGCCGCAGTTCCTCGCCTTCAGCCCCGACAATCCCTCCTCGATCAAGAGCTGCCTGGCCATCGCGCGCAACAATGCCCGCGCCGTGCGCACCGCCCTCACCTCGCGAGATGTGGGACGCCATCAACGGCGCCTGGCTCGAGCTCAGCCGCTTCGACGGCAACATGCGCCCGGAGGAATTCTCACGCTTCCTCGAATGGGTGAAGTCCGTCGCCTTCGCGTATGACGGCTCCGCCTACCGCACCATGCTGCGTAACGACGCCTTCTGGTTCACGCGCCTGGGCAGCGCCATTGAGCGCGCCGACAACACGGCCCGCATCCTCGACGTGAAGTATCACGTGCTGCTGCCGGCCACCGAGCGCGTCGGCGGCACCCTCGACTATTTCCAGTGGACGACGATCCTGCGCGAGGCCTCGGCGCTCACCGCCTATCATTGGGTCTATCGCGAGAGCATCGAGCCGTGGCTCGTCGCCGATCTGCTCATCCTCAACCCGCAGACTGCCGCGCTCGCTGGCCAATTGCTACGAGGTCCTCGTGCGCCATCTCGACCTCATCAGTCGAGGCCTATGGCCGGCGCGGGCCGAGCCAGCGCCTGGCCAGCGCCATGCGCGCCAAGCTCGCCAGCGCCAAGATCGACGATATATTCCAAGGCGGCCTGCACGAGTTCATCCTCGCCTTCATCAAGGAGAACAACCGGCTCGGCGCCGCCATCGCCGAGCAGTACCTCATATGATGCCCTCCGCCATGATGCCCTCCGCCATGATGTCCTCCGCCACGACGCCCCCTCCGGCCTGAAAGCGGCGCCCGCGCCATCGCCTCATGCGCATCCGCATCTCCCACGCCACCACCTATGTGTACGACAGCCCGGCCAAGAGCGTCCTGCAGACATTGCGCCTGACGCCGCGCCAGCCACGATGGGCAGCACGTGTCGAGCTGGCGTCTCGAGCTCAATGTCGACGGCAAGCTGCGCGCCGGCGAGGACACATTGGGCAACATCACCCACGCGCTGTTCGTCGAGGGGCCGGTCGACCAGCTCACCCTCAGCGTCGAAGGTGATGTCGAGACGACCGACACGCACGGCGTCGTCTCCGGCACCGCCGAGCGCTTCGCGGCCAGCGTCTTCCTGCGCGAGACGTCGCTGACCGAGGCTGACGCCGCGCTGCGCGCCTACGCCGACGAGGTGGCCGCCAAAGGGCCGAAGCGCGATCTTGATCTCGCCCATCGTCTCATGGCGGCCATCCACCGCGACATGGTTTTCGACACCGAGCCGACCAACGCCGGCACCACCGCCAGCGAAGCCTTGCGAATGGGCCGCGGCGTTTGCCAGGACCTGACCCATGTTTTCATCGCCGCCGCCCGCCATCTCGGCATGCCGGCCCGCTACGTGTCCGGCTATTTCGTGCGCGCCGATGGCGCCGTGACGCAGGAGGCGGGCCACGCCTGGGCCGAAGCCTTGATCCCCGATCTCGGCTGGGTCGGTTTCGACCCCGCCAACGGCATCTGCCCGACCGACGCGCATGTGCGGGTGGCTATCGGGCTCGACTATCTCGGCGCCGCCCCTGTGCGCGGCAGCCGCTACGGCGGCGGCGGCGAACGACTTGACGTCACTCTCAAGGTCGCTGCTTCTATGCGCCAGCACACAGGCATAGAACCGGCCGAGCGAGCCGAGGCGAGCAAGGCAGCAACCCCGATGACCTATTGCGTCGGCATCCTCGTCAAGGACGGCCTCGTGATGCTGGCCGACACGCGCACTAATGCCGGCCTCGACAACATTTCCACCTTTCGCAAGCTGCACGTGATCCGCGAGCCGGGCGAAAGGGTCGCTCGCCATCGCCTCGGCCGGCAACTTGTCGCTGTCGCAATCGGTCATCGGCCTCCTCACCGAGGGCATCGAGAATGCCGAGACGGGCGAAGCGGAAACGCTGGAGCGCTGCCCGACCATGTTCCGCGCCGCCCAGCTTGTCGGCAAGGCCGTCCGCCAGGTGCGCAGGCTGCAGGGGATTCTCTCGATGCCGCCGGCGTGAAGTTCGACGTATCGTTTCTTTTCGGTGGGCAGATCAAGGACGGGCCGTTGAGACTCTTTATGGTTTACGCGGCCGGAAACTTCATCGAATGCGGCCTCGACACGCCCTATTTGCAGATCGGCGAGCACAAATACGGCAAACCGATCCTCGACCGCGCCGTGCAATACGAGACCGATCTCTACGATGCGCTGAAAATCGCATTGATTTCGATGGATTCGACCATGCGTTCGAACCTCGGAGTGGGTTTGCCGATTGATTTCACCCTCATTCGGCGTGGCGCCCTCGATACGGAACTCGTCTACCGGATCGAGCCGGGCGAACCCTATTTCCATGATTTGCGCGAGCGCTGGTCGGCGGCGCTGCGGGCCGCCCACATCGCCATACCTCGCCCACCCTATGCTCCTGGCCGGTGAGCACGATTCGGTCCTAACGGCTAAACCGGATTTAAACGAAGCTGGTCAAAGAGTGAGGCACCGGCCTCCTGCCGAAAGTGCCCATGTTCTTTGGTCCCCTAGCGACATCGCGTCCAGCCTCGCCCGCCACGTCACGGCTCGTGTGGCCGATGGCGGCTGTGCTGGTTCTGACGCTGGGGCTCGTCGTCGCAGCGGTGTTCTGGACCAGCAACGAGGCAAACGAGATCGCCGCCGAGAACCAGCGGGCTCAGATCGAGCAAGCCATCGCCGACGAGCTCAACGACAACGCGCGCCGCCTGAGCAACTTCGCCGCCTTTCGAAACATCCCGTTGCGGATCGCCGCCGAGCCGCCGTCCGAAACGCCTGACGCCATTGCCACTGGGATGAATCGCCTCGGCTTCGATGCGATCGGCCTAGCCGACTGGCAGGGGAACATCCTGCGTGCCTGGCAACGGTCGCGCGATGGCGCACGCCAGATCACGGATCTGTCGGCCCTGATCAAGCCGACCGCCGCCGACCTCGACGAGAAGCTGGCCGAGCTGATGAGCGTCGGGGACAAGAAGCGCGAGCTGCCGAAATATTTTGGCAGCGCCAAGCTCTTTCAGCACGCCGGCCAGACGCTGCTCGCCGCCGCCGTTCCCGTGGCGCCGGGCGACCACGCCGACGTTGCCGTCGCCTTCTCGGTCCAAGTCTGGGACAAGTCGATCCTCGATCGAATTGGCAAGGGTCTGATGGTCAGCGACTTGGCCATCCAGACCGAGAAGCCACGCGGCATCTCGATTCCGGTCTTCGATACGCAGGGCCATGCCGCCGCTTACCTCACTTGGCCGGCCAGCCGACCGGGCGACCTGATCCGCTCGCGGCTCGTGCCCATGACGCTGATCGTCGTCATCGCGCTCTTTGTCTTCTCGGCCTTCGCGGTCGCCCGCATTCAGCGCGTCGCCCTGTCGCTGGCCCAGAGCGAAGAACGGGCGCAGAAGATGGCCGGCCTTGACGCGCTGTCGGGGCTCCCCAATCGGCTCATTTTCAGCGATCGGCTGGAGCGCGAGCTGACCCGCATGGCGCGCGGCGGCGAAGGCCTCGCCGTCATGTTCCTCGATCTCGACCGCTTCAAGGACGTGAACGACACCTACGGGCATGAGGCCGGCGACGACCTGATCAAGCAGGTGGCGCACCGCCTGTCCGACCTGCTGCGCGGCGCCGACACGCTGGCGCGCTTCGGCGGCGACGAGTTCGCCATCATCCAGACCGGCGTCAAGAACATCCGCGACGCCGAGGCCCTGGCGCGGCGCATCCTCGACGCCATCACGCATCCCTTCAACGTGCCGGGCGGCACCGTGACGGTCGGCGTCTCCATCGGCGTGTCGCTGGCGCCGTCGAATGGCGAGGAGCGCGAGACGCTGATGCGCCTCGCCGACACGGCGCTCTACCAGGCCAAGAACGAAGGCCGCAACCGCTACAGCTTCTTCCAGCGCCAGATGGACGAAGCCTTGAAGCTGCGCAAGATCGTGGAGGACGACCTGCGCAACGCCATCGCGTCTGACGAGATGATGCTCTACTACCAGCCGGTCGTCTCGGCGGACGGCGAGACCATCGTCGGCGTCGAGGCGCTGGTGCGCTGGCCGCACATGCGCCACGGCCTCATCTCGCCGGGCCAGTTCATCTCCATCGCCGAGGAACGCGGGCTTATCATTCCGCTTGGCGAATGGGTGCTGCGCCGTGCCTGCGAGGACGCCAAGCGCTGGCCGCATCTGCGGGTCGCCGTCAACGTCTCGCCGATCCAATTCCGCCACAAGGACTTCGTGGCGTCCGTGACGCACGTCGTCGAGCGCTCCGGCATCGATCCGACGCGGCTGGAGATCGAGCTGACCGAAGGCGTCGTCGTCGACGACGCCGACGCCGCCGAGGTGGCCATGATGGAGCTGCGCGCGCTCGGCGTGCGTCTCGCGCTCGACGATTTCGGCACCGGTTATTCGAGCTTGATCTATCTGCGCCGGTTCGCCTTCGACAAGATCAAGATCGACCGCTCCTTCCTCGAAAGCATGGAGCCGACCGGCGAGTTGGCGATCCTCGTCCACTCGGTCGTGCATCTCGGGCGCGCCCTCGGTCTCACCGTCACGGCCGAAGGGGTGGAGACCAAGGAGCAGCACCGCTTCCTGCAGGCGGTCGGTTGCCACGAGCTGCAGGGCTATCTCTTCTCGCCGCCGGTTCCGCCGGATCAGATCGACCGCATGCTCGAGGCGGCGATGGCCAAGGTGCACGCCAGCGCGGCTGCGTAAGCTCGCCGGGTCGCGCATCGATAAGTCAGTCGGCGCACTCACGGGCCTTCGCCGCTCGTCGTCTTAGCCGCCTTGCCATCATGGCCCATTTCGTGTAGATGCCCGCCTCCCTCAACCCTGGAACGGGAGGCGACATTGCTGGTCCATATGCGCATCCCCTTGCGCGCCGCCGAGACTAGAATGGCGCGCGGCCGCTAGGGAGCGGCTCGATCCACCCACGCTGAATGCGTTGCCGCCGGAGTTTTCTCCGCGCGCCAGGGCTTGTCATGTCGACCAACGTGCTTCGCGTGCGCCGCCGTGCCGTGGCCGCACGCACGTCATCGCGCGCCATCGCTCGCGCGCTTCAGGGATTCGCGCGGCCCTATCGCCGCCATGTCGCCCGCATGGCTGAACGCCATCCGGCACTGGCGGAGCTCGCCGTGACGTTTCCCGGCCTCCTGTTCGCGCTCGCGGCGCCGCGGCCGGGCACCGATCCTTCATGCGCTATCGCGCTCGTGGCGGATTGCGCGCCCCTGAAGGCGGCGGCAGCCGCCGCCCGCGTGCCGTTCTGGCTGCGCCGCCTGCCGCCGCAGGCTTTCGTCGCGCCGCTCGCGGCGCTGCCTGACGGCGATGATTTCCGCTGTCGCATCGCCAATCACCTGCCGGCCTCGCGCAAGCGCGCCGCCGGTTGGCTGCGTAGCGTCACCTTCGCGTCACAGGCGGCCGACGAGGATTTCGCCTTGTGGGTGGCGCGCGCGCTGGCGCGCCGCCGCCGAGATGCCGGAATGAGCGGCCTGGCAATCGCGGCGCTCTATGCTTGGTATTCGCGCCGTCCCGACACGTCGGCGCATCGCCTGATCGGGAAGCCCTGGACGGCCGACACGACGCCAGCGATCGCGTACAAGGAGGTCGAGCAATGGCGTGACAAACTACAGCTACGCTTGGCTCTGGGGGACCGGCCACTCGCGCCCTGGCGCGCCAAGCGTGAAGTGGCCGGCTTTGAGTTCGTCGCGTTGGGGACCCAGACGGAAATCGCTGACGAGGCTCGGGCCATGCGCAACTGCCTGTGCACGTATGGCTATGCCCTTGCTGACAACAGCCAGCGTCTATGGAGCGTGCGGCGGCAAGGCGAGCGCGTCGCGACGCTGAGCGTCGGCATCATGAACGGCCGGCCGTTCCCCGACATTCGCGAGCTCCTGGCCCGCGACAACAGAGCGGCTCCAAAGGAGGTTTGGATAGCGGCGCGCCGCTGGTTCAATCGCAGCAGGTTCGTCGACATGACCCCCGCTGTCGATCCGCGCGGCGCGGTCCAGCATCGCGCCATTTGGATCGACCTGTGGAAGCCCTACTGGCTCGCTAAGCGCCACATTCCGGACTGGCTGCCGCTGGTGCCGACCCGCGACACGCTGGACAACCTCTGACCGACACACCCGCCGGCCGTCCCGCCCTCAGAAAAACAGCGCCAGGATGCCGCCGACGATGGCCGCCACGAAGCCGAGGCTCAGCCCGATGCCGATGATGCCGACCACCACGCCGCCGATCACGATGGCGCCGTCGCGCTCGACGAGGCCGAGGCCGACGAGGCAGGCCGCAAGCCCGAGTGGAATCTGGCCGATGAACGGCGCGGCGACGAGGAGGCCGAGCGCGATGACGAACACGATGGCACCGGTGACGCGCATGCCGATGGACGAGCCGAACAGGGTGAGACGGGCGCGCGACAGCCGCTCGAGCTTGCGCAGGCGCGGCAGCGCCCGTTCCACCGCTCTCGCCACGTCGGCGCGCAGCACCGAGCGCCTGAGCAAACGTCCCGGAAGCCACGGCACCGGCAGACCGATGATCATCTGGATGGCGACGACGGCCAGTAGCAGCCCGCAAAGAAACGGAATGGGCGGTGGCATCGGCAGGCAATTGGGCAGGCCGAGCACGAAGACGAGCAGGGCAAAGGCCTGCGGGCCGAGCGTATAGACGATCTCGCCGATGCTCAGCCGCTCGCTATCGCGCTGGACGAGCGCCACGAGGATTTCGGAGGTCTTCTTGGGAGGGAGTGCGAGCAAATGCGGCGCCAACCAACTCGGGCGCTCTCCTTAGCCCAGAGGTTGCGCGAGATAAAGGCAGCCGCCGCGCCTGCGGCAATGCCTACCGGCGACAGCTCAATGCAGCGAAAAAATGCCGTTGATGCTGCGGATTTCCGCCGGCTTGATCAGTCTTGCATGGGCGATCGTCACCGAATGCAGGGGCCCCTCGAGCTTGCACTGCCAGAAGCCAAGGAAATCGCGCAGCACGGGGAAATCGGGAGCCACGTCGTAGTCCTGCCAGACGTAGGTTTGCAGGAACTTGGGGTAGTCCGGCAGCCGGTACAGGATCCGCGCCGTCGTAAGGCCATAGCCTTTCAGCTGGCGGATGAAATCCTTCGACACCATGGGCCCTCCTTCGATCGACCCAATCGAATGTTGGCGGTGCGGGCTCCATGATCAAGCCGAAACAATGAATTTTCTGTTTATTTTCATAGCGTTGTTGGCACTGTCGCGGGCTGGCTGCCAGCCGCGCGAGAGGCATTGTCCAACGCGAATTGTCTAGGTTCCGTCAGGTGTTGCGGCGAAGAGCTGCCAAGGCGTCTGGCGTGTCGATGTCGAGGGTGACGGCACTGCCGGCCGGAATTTCGAGCACATCGGTGTGGTCGTTGAGAATCGGGCGGGCCCCGCGGTCGCCCTTGAGTCGCGGCACTTCGCGAAAGAGCCGGCGGCTCAGCAGCGCCGGATTGCCGCGTTCGCCGCCATGGACCGGAACGATGGCGGCCATGTGCGGGGCACGCACGAAAGCCTCGATGAGTTCGTCGATGAGTGCGGCCGTCACGCCCGGCATGTCGCCGAGCAGGATGACCGCCCCGGCCGCTTCCGGCGGCACCGCCGCAATACCCGCCTTGAGCGACGTGGAGAGGCCTTCGGCATAGTGAGCATTGTGCACGAGGCTGACGGGGCAGCCTTCGAGCACGCCGGCAACCGCCTCTGCCTCGTGGCCGGTGACCACGATGACGGGTCGGGCGCGCGAGGCCAGCACCGCGTCGACCGCGTGCCGCAGCAGCACCTTGCCGCCCGCCTCCGCCAGAAGCTTGTTGCTGCCCATGCGGGTGGCGCGGCCGGCCGCCAGCACGACGGCCGCGATCGCCGACGGCGAGGTCATTCCTCGTCCTCACGCGCCGTGCCGCCGCCACGCGGCTGCGGCCGCGACACGATCTCCATGAGCAGGCCGCCGACGCCAAGGCCGGCGATGTCCGGGCGGGTCACCGGCACCTCGGCGAGGAGACGGCTCAGCACCCAGTCGAAACCGTTCTCCTTGGGGCTGCGGGCGCAGCCCGGCGCGCCGATCACCGGCTTGCCGGCAAGTTCGCCGAGCAACAGCAGGTTGCCGGGATCGACCGGCATGCCGAGGTGGTGCACCCGGCCGCCGGCCTCCTCGATGGCGGCGGGGATGACGTCGCGCCGGTCGGCGATGGCGGAGGCGCCGAACACGATCAGCAAGTCGGCGTCGGATTTCGCGAGCCTTGCGAGCTCCGAGGCGAGCGGCTGCGTCTCGTGCGGCACGCGCCGTTCGGCGGTGACGGCAGCGCCCGCCGGCTTAAGACGCTCGCCAAGCACGCGCAGCGTCTTGTCGACGGTTGCCGGCTTGAGGCTCGGCAACAGGGTCGAGACGACACCGACCCGTGCCGAGCGATAAGGCGCGACGGCGACAAGCGGGCGCGCGTCGCGGGCCGCAGTCTCAGCCGCCTCAAGAATGCGCCCGGCCACGGCATAGGGAATGATCTTCACGGTCGCGATCATCTCGCCCGGCACGACGGGCTTGAAGGCCGCCAGCGTCGCCAAGGTGACGGCCTCGTCGATGGAATTGACGGCATCGATCGCCGCGCGCTTGACGACGAGCACGCCGGCCGTCTCGGCAAACAGGTTGGATCGGCCGGTGAACGGTGCCTCGACGCGCACCCCCTCGCCTGCGGCGGCCTGCGCCAGGCGCTGCGCCGCCTCGTCCTCGGGCACGTCGCCAGCCTCCAGGCGCGCCGCGATCACGTCTGCGACGCCGGCCGCGCCGAGCCGCGCCACGTGGTCGGCGGTAAGGCGCGTGCCCTTCTTGACGAGGATGTCGCCGGCCCGCACGGCGTGCGCGGCGATGGCGCCTTCCGCATCAGCAACGGCGACGGGACCGAATTTCATGCCGCCGCCTCTTGCACCTTCATGCGCTAGGCCGCCGCCTTGGCGCGGACCCTTTCGACCCGCAGCGCCGCCACGATCTCGCCGAGGATGGCGAGCGCGATCTCGGCCGGGCTTGTGGCGCCGATATTGAGGCCGATAGGCGCGTGGATGCGCGAGAAGTCCGCATCGCCGAAGCCCTGCGCCCGCAGCCGCTCGAGCCGGGTGCCGTGCGTCTTGCGCGAGCCGAGGGCACCGACATAGAAGCAATCCGATTTCAGCGCCGCCGCGAGTCCCGGGTCGTCGATTTTCGGATCGTGGGTGAGCGCCACGAAGGCGGTGTAGCGGTCGAGCGGCACTTTGTTCAGGGCCTCGTCCGGCCACTCGGCGAGCAGGCGCACGTCCGGGAAGCGCTCTGGCGTCGCAAAAGCGGTGCGCGGGTCGATGACCGTCACGTCGAGATCGAGCACCCGCGCCATCGGCGCCAGCGCCTGCGAGATGTGCACGGCGCCGGTCACAACGATGCGCACCGGCGGCACCTGCACGGTGAGGAAATATTGCTTGCCGGCGACCTCCGCCATGCCGCTCTTGCCGGAACGCAAGCGCTCGGCAAGCACCTCGGCCAGGGGATCGGCGACGACCTCCTTGGCGATGACGAGCCGCTGCTCGCCGCTCGCCACGTCGGTGACGAGGACGGCAGCGCGCCGGGCGGCGCGCTCTTCGTTGAGCGCCGACAGGATGGAGAGCTTCATGGCGTCGGCCCCTTCTCGATGGCAAGCTTGGCGCCAAGTGCAATGAGGATCGAGCCGCCGGCCATCTTGGCCCACCGCATGACGCGACCTTTGCGCCGCATGCGCTGCACGACGGCTGATGCGGCCAACACGGTCATCGACGTCGGCGGAGGTGAACGCGAAATTGACGATGGTGCCGAGGATGAGAAATTGCAGCCAGACCGGCAGGCCGGCGGCGGGATCGACGAACTGCGGCAGGAAGGCGATGAAGAAGATCGCCACCTTCGGGTTGAGCAGCTCGACGATGATGGACTCTGCGAAAGCGCGCTTGGCCGACTTCTGCGGCGTGATAGCTGGCGCGTCGGTCGGCGCCTTGCCGCGCAACATGTCGATGCCGAGCCAAACGAGGTAGAAGGCGCCGACGATCTTCACGGCGAGGTAGGCCTCAGGCACGTACCGGAAGATGGCTGACAGGCCAAGCGTGGCGGCCGCCACGTGCACGTAGCAGCCGATATGGATCCCGAACGCCGCCATGAAGCCGGCACGCCGGCCGCGCGCCAGCGTCTGCGCGGCCGTGTACAGCAAGGCAGGACCCGGAAAGTAGGCGAAGACGGCCGTAGCGGCCGCAAAGGCGATGAGGACGTCGAGGGACGCCATCAGCCCACCGGCTCCACAAGCACCCTGATGCGGCCGCCGCACGACAGGCCGACCTGCCAGGCGGTTTCGTCGGCAACGCCGAACTCCAGCATCTTGGGCTTCCTGCTGTCGATCACGTCGATGGCTTCGGTGACCACGGCGCCCTCGACGCAGCCGCCCGACACCGAGCCCAGGAAGTTGCCCTCCTGGTCGATGACCAGATGGCTGCCCACCGGCCGCGGCGCCGAGCCCCAGGTCTCGACTACGGTGGCGATGGCGACGCCCCGCCCGGCCTTCTTCCAGGCCTCCGCCTCTTTCAGGATCTCGTCGTCAGTGGCGAGCATCGGGGACCTCCTGAGCGTCATGCCTGGGCCTGGCCCGGGCATCCACGTCTTAAAACATACATAAAGGCGTGGATCGCCGGGACAAGCCCGGCGATGACGCGCGTTCACGCCGCGCTCCTCAACCAGCGCTTGGGATCGGCCGTCCCGGAGGGCCGGCCCAGTGCCGACACCAGCTCCCGCATTGAGCCCAGCGAATGGATGGGCCGGAACTCGTCCACGTGCGGCAGCATGGCGCGGATGCCGGCCGCCTTGGCCTCGAAGGCCGAGAAGCGCAGCAGCGGATTGAGCCACACGAGCCGCCGGCAGGAGCGCTTGAGCCGGTCGAGCTCGAAGGCGAGCGAGGACGTGACCTCCCGCTCGAGCCCGTCGGTGAAGAGGAGCACGATGGCGCCCTGCGACAGGACGCGCCGCGACCAATAGCGGTTGAAGGCGTGCAGTGCGGCGGCAATGCGTGTGCCGCCCTCCCAGTCTTCAACCACGGAAGACGCGCGCGAGAGGGCCTCGTCGGGGTCGCGACTCATGAGCTCGCGCGTCACGTTGGTGAGCCGCGTCGCGAACAGGAAGGAATGCACGCGCCGGCGATGCTCGGTGAGCGCGTGCAGGAAATGCAGGAACAGCCGGCTGTACTCGGCCATAGAGCCGGAAATGTCGACCAGCGCCACGACCGGCGGATGCCGCAACGCCTTCTCGCGGAACGCGAGGTCGATGATGGCGCCGCCGGCGCGCAGCGAGCGGCGGAAGGAGCGGCGCGGATCGATACGGGCGCCGTGCGGATCGGCCGTGAAGCGCCTGGTGACGACACGATCGTCGGGTAGCCTGAGCGCCGCGATGAGCTTCTTGGCGGCGGCGATCTCGGCCGCCGTCATCTGCGCGAAGTCCTTCTTCTGCAGGAGCTCGCGGTCCGACACCGTCATGCGGGCCGAGAACTCGAAGTCGCGCTCGCGCGGCTTCGCCTCCTGCTTGGGCGACGCGAAGGCCTCCGCCACGCGCAAGGCGCCGGCCTTCGGCTTCTCCTGCTGTTCGAGCGAGCCCGGCGCCACCGGGCTCATCATGGCGATCAGCTTCTCGACGAGGGCACGGCGCCGCCAGAACAGCCGGAAGGCCTGGTCGAACAGCTCGCTCTGCTCGCGCCGCGTCACGAAGATGGCGTGCAGCGTCCAGTAGAAGTCCTCGCGGGTGCCGATATGGGTGGCCTCCACCGCCGCGATGGCGTCGAGCACCGAGCGCGGCCCGACCGGCAGCCCGGCGGCCCGCAGCGCGCGAGCGAAATAGGTGATGTTCTCGGCGAGCTTGCCGCTCTCCGTCACGAACGGATCTCGGTGGCAAATATCTTTTGCGCCACCACCCACCTGGGCGGCGGCCGCCGCGCGCGGCCCGGCCACGACGGCGCCGGTGCGTGCCTTCTAGGCTCCCGCGGCCAATGCGCGCGGTCGCCCTCGCCGTACCCCCTGCTGCTCGCGGCCCCGGCCGTGCTGGCATTCTTCTCCGGCGGCTACTTCGACCAGCCCCGGCTCGTGGCCGCGATCGCCGCCTGGTCTGCTCGTGGTCGCCGCGGCGCTGACCGCGCCTCGTCCGCTGCCGCGCCACGGGCCCCGCCCGGCTCGCCCTCGGCGGCCTCGCGGGGCTCGCCGTCGTCACCCTCGTCTGCTCACCTGGGCACCGCTGGCGGGCGCCGCGCTCGACGACGCGCAGCGAGCGGTCCTCTATCTCGGCGCCTTCACGGCAGGCATCGCGTTCCTCCGCCCGGACCGCGCGATCCGAGCCCGTGCTGGCTGGCGGGCGCGCTGGTCGTGATCCTGTACGGGCTTTCCGAGCGCCTCCTCCCCGGTCTGGTCGACCTCGACCAGAGCCGCACGGCCGGCGGCCGGCTCGAGCAGCCGATCACGTACTGGAACTCCGATCGGCGCCGTGGCCGCGATGGGACTGGTGCTCGGCACGCGGATGGCCGCCGACGAGCGGCGCGCAGACCGTGCTTCGCGCCGCCGCCGCCGCCACGGCCGCGCCGTTCGGGGCCGCGGTCTACCTCACCTTCTCGCGCGGCGCGATCGCGGCGGTGGCTGCGGGCCTACTCGCTCCTGCTCCTCTCGTGCCGCAGCGCGCGCAGATGCGGGCCGCTGCCGTGTCGCTTGGGACCGGCGTGGCCGCGGCCGTGGCGTGCGGGGTCTTCCCCGGGGTGCGCTGTTCTCGGAGAGCAGCCTCTCGAACGGCGTCCAGGGCCTGCTCGCGCTGGCGCTGCTCCTGGCGCTCGGCGCGCTCGCGGCCTGGCTGACACCGCGGTGGACGGCCGCCACCCACGTGGCCGCGGCGCCGGCCGCGAGCCCGCGCGCCCGTGTGGCGGCCGCCGCGGGCGTGCTGATCGCGCTCGTGCTGGTGACCGCGGCGGTCGAGGGCAGCCCGCAGGGCAGCTCACCCGAGGCCGGCGCCGACACGGCGCGCCTGGCTCGCTCGACAGCATGCGCTACGAGTACTGGCGGGTCGCGCTGGAGACGTTCGCGAACCAGCCCCTCTACGGCACCGGCAGCGGCGGCTTCCGCGTCGAGTGGCTGCGCGAGCGCTCGGAGGAGGACACGAGCCGGGACGCGCACTCGCTCTACCTGGAGACGCTCGCCGAACTGGGGCTGCTGGGCTTCGCCGCGCTGCTGGCCTTCCTGGCGGGCCTCGTGCTGTGCGCGCGGCGGGCCTTGGTCGCGGACAGGGACGCCGTCGTCGGCCTCGTCGGCCTCCTGGCCACCTATCTGCTGCACGCGGCGCTCGACTGGGACTGGGAGATGCCGGCGGTCACGCTGCTCGCGATCGTGCTCGCGGGGCTGGTGCTCACCAGTCCGGCGCGCGCCGCGGCGCCGGGTGGTCCAGCCCCATGAGCGCCTGATTGGCGCTGCGGCGCGGCACGACGTCGCCCGCCGGGAGCCCCGCGCCCAGGTCGCACGCGCACCAAGAAGGCGTTCACGCCCGCCAGGATCCGTGTGCACGAGCCGGTAGCCCTTGTTCCTCCCGCCAGAGTCCTCGAGCGCAGCCCAGCGACGCCCCGTAGCCGCTCGTGTGTGGTCGCCCACCGGAAGCCGGGCGTGTACGGCATCACGCAGGCGCGAGGCGGGGTCGAGCGCGCCGTTGTACTCGACGATCACCACGTGGCGCGGGCGGAAGCGCTCCAGCGCACGCCAGATCCAGTAGTCGTTGCCGTCGACGTCGATCGAGACGACGTCCGGCTCCGGCGGCACGCCGAGCGCGGGCGAACACTTCCTCCACCGTGTCCCGGCCTCGACCGCGGCGTGCACCGTCTGCACGCGCGGATTGGCCGAGCGTGCCAGGGCGCTCGAGCGCAGGCGAAGGCGAGCGTCGTCGGCCTCCAGGTAGAGCGCCGCGCCAGCCCAGCACCTGGGCGAGGAAGACCGTGTTGCCCTCGGTCCCCGTCCTGGTGCCCGAACTCCGACGAACGTGCCGTCCGAGCGGACCCCGATCCGGCGCAGGATCTCGGCGAGCACGCCGTCCTCGCCGTTCTGGGAGAAGACCCGCGAACTCGTACGCGGTCAGATCGGGCGGGTCGGACACGCCGCGGTAGCGCTGGGCGAGCTCGCCGAGCGCGGGGTAGATCCCGCGCGAGCGGTCCGAGTGCTTCAGCGCCCTCTGCACCGCGCCACTCAGGGCGCCGCCGGGTCGGCGGCGGACCGCAGGCGGTTCAGCGTGCGCTCGATCATCGGCGCGCACTCTTTCCACAGGGCGGCGAGCGAGCAGCAGCGACGGTGAGCAGGCTGACGATCCGGCCGACCAGACCCAGCTCCCAGGGCTGGTCGCGCATCTCGATCCGGATGCTCCAGCGCACAGAGCCGCCGACGACACCGCGCAGCAGGTAGTCGACGCGCTCGATCGGGACGTCGCGGCCGTCGACGGTCGCCTTCCAGCCCGGGAACCAGACGTCGGAGAGCACCACGAGCCCGCGCCGATGGAGGCATTCAGCGGTAGGGAGCACGACGCGCTCGGGCCCGGTAGTCGGACGATCCGCGACGAGCCGGGCCGGGCCTCGCCCGCGTCGGCGAGACCGGCAAACGGCGTTTTCGACCACCGCGGCGCGGCGCGGGTCGAAGCCGGGGGCGGTGATCGCATCCAGCGCCGCCTTCTCGCCGTCCACCTGCTGCTGGCCGCCCACGACCCAGGTGCGCGGCATCGCGTGCGGGTTGGCGTAGATGCGGGCGTCATCGCCGTCGTAGGTGACGTCGAAGCCCCGCGCGCCGCCGCTGGTGGGGCGGCTCGATCAGGTCGGTCACGCCGAGCAGGCCGAGCGACGCGCAGCGCGGCGTCCGCTCGGGTCGACCTGCATGGTCGGCGGCGTGAAGCCCTCCGCGCCCGCCACCGTGCGCACGCCACAGCCGGTCGTAGCGGCGCTCGACGGGGTAGTCGTAGCCGCGCGC
>CAWEWH010000001.1:0-453003 GCA_963812775.1 uncultured Alphaproteobacteria bacterium | reverse complement strand
TTGGCGGTAGGCCGTTTCCCAGCAATACCAAAAAGGGGTGAGGTGATCGGCAATTGGTTGAGTATCTGCGCCCAACGGATTTCTGTACAGCACCCGCAGAGGACACGCGGCAGGGGGGATCTTCTTGAGCAGAAGCATCGACATTGAGCAGCGGCATCGGCTCAAAATTTTTCTGGTCGGACAATCATGATCGCAAATCGCCGTTTTTTTTCCACGCGCGTAGTGTGCACACTGATCGCGATCGGACTTGTTGTGTGCGGCCTCGTGCTGCCATCCTTTCTTCCCATCGCATGGCGCCCACGCCTTACTCGAACAGGCCAGCTCGATCATTTCATTGCGTACACGTTCGTGGCAGCGACCTTGGCGATCTTGCTCGTCCCGAAGGTGCTTTCATCATTTGCCTTGGGGCTGTCTCTTACGATCGTCGCCATCGCGGCCGAGATCGCACAGCTCTGGTCGGTTGATCGAACCGCACGCGTCATTGATGCCCTGGCTGGGATCGCTGGGATACTAGCGGGGCTGCTTGTCGCACATGCCCTCTTCGTTGCCTTAAGAAACGTGTTGCCGATCAGAAAGGGCCAAGTGCCGGCCAATCGAAACGGCTCGGTCACGCCAAAACCGAACCTGACCTAAAGGTCTGCTTCGTACCACTTCCGTTGCTTGAGGGGTCGCCCACTCCCTCAAAGGGATAAGTGGCGGGTGAAGATGGGAAGCTGATATTTGCGCATGGTGAGGACGAACGTTCCTGCGCTCCACGGAAGTCCACATCGACGATCCCAAGCTCGTCACCCGGATGAGCACTTTCGCCGCACAGCTGCGGCGCTGGAAGTCTCTGGCGATGGTGATGTCTAACTTGCAGTTGCGTAACGATTGCACGACGGGTCTGGCGCTTGTTCGCGATGGAGCGGCGGCGGAGAGGGGTTGGTCGCGCCAGGTAATTCAAATAGTCGCTGTGACCTGCGCCATGCTCATCTTCGCATCGGGCGCGCTCGCCACTGAGTATACGCTCGATACCGGCGACGTTGTCGAAATTAGCGTCTATGGCGCTCCGGATCTTCGTCGTCGGGCGACTGTCGGGCCGGACGGGGCACTTGTCTTCCCCCTTTTGGGAACCATTCCGGTCGCTGAACTCTCGCTGCGGGATCTGCAACTGAAATTGCGCAACTTGTTGAGCGAGAAAGATGTTGTGTCCAATCCCGACGTAACCGTCGAGATCGTTCAGTACCGCCCCTTCTTCATCAGCGGCGACGTGTCCAGGCCGGGTTCGCATCCCTACCAGCCAGGCATGACGGTGCGTCATGCGCTCGCTTTGGCGGGCGGCATCGACGTCCTCCGGGTCCGGGTCAGCGCCAACCCCCTGATGGATGCCGCCGATCTGACCAACGAACATGCCAGCCTCAGCATGGATCTTGTCAGGTACCAGGCTCGCATGCGGAGACTGAAGGCCGAGCTCGCCAACGAAAAGGAAATTGACTTCAGCTCCCTTTCGTCGACACCGATACCCGCATCGCTCCATCGCGAGATCACGCAGTCCGAACAAAAACTGATGGTTGAGCGTGCGGCAGAGTTGCAGAACGAGAAGCGGTATGTCGACCGCTCGCTTGAACAGGCGCGTGCACAGTTGGAAGCTTTGAAGGCACAACAGAAGGGCGAGGAGGACGGGGTTAAGCAGCAGGAGACGGATCTGGCCAGGGTCATGGGCCTGAACGAACGCGGTCTCGCCCCCTCCAATCGGGTCCTCGACGAGCAAAGATCAATCGCCGCCTCGAAAAGCCGCCTGTTCGCAACCATCGCGCAGGTCGCAAACGCCAATCGTGTCATCGAAGAGTTGCTTCAACAGGCCGTACGCAGTGGAACGACTCGAAACTCTGAAATCTTGCGCGATATTCAGGAAACGGCGCTCACTATAGAAAAAGCACGCGCGCGAATGACGACCACGACAGAGAAGTTTGGCTACGTCGGACAAGCTCGGGCGAGCACGATGTCGGTTAGCCGAGGTTCGTTTCGGGTGATCATCTTTCGGTCTGACGACGGCAAGCAAGTTGAAATTGAGGGAAGCAACTCGACACCGGTGAGGCCGAGCGACGTGGTGGAGATCACGGTGACGCCGTCGTTCAACCCCGGGTTCCTGATGCAGCAGAATTCAAACTGACGGCAACGTGGCGGCTAACCGCCACGGCGTCGAAACCGTAACCTGGAATGCCGGCCTGCTCTGCCGGTGGAAGTGTAAACTCTCGGAGTGGACGATGCGAAAGGCACTGGTTTTTGGAGCGGGCGGCTTCATCGGTAGTCATCTGGTTACCCGGCTGAGACGAGAGGGCTTCTGGGTGCGAGGTGTTGATCTGAAGCGCCCTGAATTCGGCGAAACGCGCGCGCACGACTTCGTCGTTGGAGATCTTCGCGACCCGGCGGTCGTCCAGGGAGCGATAGACCGTGACTTCGACGAGCTGTACCAGCTGGCTGCCGACATGGGCGGGGCAGGGTACATTTTCACCGGCGAGCACGACGCCGACGTGATGCACAACTCAGCCACGATCAATCTCAACACGCTTGACGCCTGCCGGGAGAAGAAACTTGGCTCGGTGGCGCGTGTGTTCTATTCGTCGTCGGCATGCATCTACCCACTACACAACCAGCTCGATCCGGATAATCCGGTCTGTTCCGAGGACAGCGCCTACCCGGCAAATCCCGACAGCGAGTATGGGTGGGAGAAGCTGTTTAGCGAGCGGATGTACTTCGCCTATTCCCGCAACTACGGCATCCAGGTCCGCGTCGCGCGCTATCACAACATCTTTGGACCCGAGGGCTCCTGGAACAATGGCAAGGAGAAGGCGCCGGCCGCGCTGTGCCGCAAGGTGGCAGAGGCCGACGACGGTGGTGTGGTCGAGATTTGGGGCGACGGGCTCCAAACACGGTCCTTCCTCTTTGTTGACGAGTGCCTGGAGGGGACAATCCGGCAGATGCGGTCCGACTTCGTCGGTCCGGTGAATATCGGCTCCGAAGAGATGATCGCGATCAACGATTTGGCGCTCTTGATCGCCGAGATTGCCGGCAAGCGGATTCGAAATCAAGAATATCGACGGACCGGTCGGCGTCCGCGGCCGCAATTCCGATAACCGTTTGATTCAAAAAGGACTCGGCTGGGCGCCTGCGCTTGGGCTGCGGGAAGGCCTTAGCGCCACGTATTCCTGGATCAGCGCCCAGGTCGAGAAGCAGAGGGTCCGAGAAGCGGCATGATCGGCCGTCGGTGCTTCGATGCGTATCGTCGTAAACGACTACTCGGGTCACCCGTTTCAGGTGCAGCTCAGCCGCGAGCTTGCGCGCCTCGGCCACGTCGTGCTGCACCTCCACTTCGCGGACTTCATCACGCCCAAGGGGGATCTCATCCGCAAGGCGGATGACCCGCCGACATTCGATGTTGACGCCATCACGCTAGGGAAGCCGTTTCCCAAGAACAATCTTGTCAAGCGGCGCTCATTTGAGAAGCAGTACGCCCGCAACGCAATTCAAAGGCTCGAGGCTTTCGGCCCCGATCTCGTCGTGGGTTGCAACAATCCGCTCGACGCTCAGAGCATCTTACAGAAGTGGTGCGCCAAGAGGGGCGTCTCCTTTGTGTTCTGGCTCCAGGATTTGTATTCGGTTGCGATAACCGAAATTCTCAAGAAGAAAAATTTCGTCGCGGGTGCTGCGATCGGCTACTGGTATCGGCGGCTTGAGAGAAAGCTCTTGGCGAAGAGCGACGCGATCGTCGCCATTTCGAACGCGTTCAAAGAACAGCTCGACGCCTGGCATATCCGGCCGGATTGTGTTCACGTCATCGAGAACTGGGGCGCCATCGACACCATATCGGTGCGACCGAAACGCAACCCATGGAGCGAGCGTCACGGTCTTAGCGCCCGCAAGGTCGTTCTGTACACGGGGACGCTCGGATTCAAGCACAATCCCGACACCCTGCTTCAGCTCGCAAGACGGCTGACCCGCGAGGGAAACGGGTGCCTCGTCGTTGTCTCCGAGGGGCCAGCGGCAAGCTATATCGCCAGCCGCAGCGCGGACGAGAAGCTGAATGTGCTGGTTCTCCCATTTCAAAAGGCCTCGGAATACAGCGACGTTCTTGGCTCCGCCGACGTGCTCGTGAGCATCATTGAAGAGGCGGCGGCGAAATACTCCGTCCCATCCAAAGTGCTCTCCTATCTCTGCGCAGGGCGTCCCCAGGTTCTCTCGGTTCCTCTCAACAATGGCTCTGCCTTGATGGTCTCGAGCTCGAAATCGGGGCTCGTTGTAGCGCCTTCCGACGTTGAAGGCTTTGTCGGCGGGGTGCTGGCATTTCTCGACAATTCCGAACGTGCGCGAGCGGCCGGTCTTGCCGGCCGAGCCTATGCCGAGGAGGCGTTCGACATTGGAAAGATCGCCGTAAATTTTCTGAACGTGTTCAGACTAGCCTCTCGCCGGCGGGGCCAATCGCAGAAGGCCGGTGCAGCCACCAGGGTCGCCGAGCGCACGAGCTAGTGGTGAGCCTAATGGCGATCAATTGCACCGCGATCATCCTCACTCGCAACGAAGAGATTCACATCGAGAGGTGCATACGATCGCTGCAAGGCGTTGTAGCAGAGGTGCTCGTTGTAAATTCCTTCTCTTCCGACGCGACCGTGCTGATTGCGAAAGAGCTTGGCGCGACTGTCGTGCAGCGAGAATTCAAGAGCCACTCAGATCAGATGGCATGGGCAATCTCGCAGGTGCCCGATTCTACTGAGTGGATCATGAAAACCGACGCCGACGAGGCGTTGGACGCCACGCTTCGCACCGATCTGCTCGAAACCGTTCCCACTCTTCCGCCGCAGATATGTGGCCTGATGTTCCTGCACAGGGACCATTTCTTCGGGCAGCCGATCCGCTTTGGCGGCCGTGGCAAGATCTACATATTGAGAATGTGGCGGCGTGGGACAGGGCAGGTCGAGAATCGTTGGATGGATGAACACATTGTTCTGACCAACGGGGAGGCCCGCCGATTGAACGGCATGCTGCTCCATCGCAATGAGAAGTCCCTCTCCGAATGGACGGCGAAGCACAATGGCTACGCCAGCCGTGAAGCCGTCGATGTCCTGAACCAGCGCTACGGCTTGGCCGCCGCTGCCGGAACCAGCAAGGTGGAGGCTTCTAAAGATTTCAAGCAGAAGCTCTACTACGGCGTTGGCGGAAGCGTGGCCCCGGTCCTGTTCTTCATCTACAGATATGTCGTGCGGCTCGGGTTCCTTGATGGGCCGAGGGGAT
This sequence comes from uncultured Alphaproteobacteria bacterium, assembly GCA_963812775.1. GTDB lineage: Bacteria > Pseudomonadota > Alphaproteobacteria > Rhizobiales > Beijerinckiaceae > CAWEWH01. The sequence goes on along the minus strand of CAWEWH010000001.1, from coordinate 447,735 downwards.
ATCTTTTCCATTTTCTCCAATGTTACTGGTATCGCACGCTGGTGGCGGTGAAGTTGATGGAGCTCGAGGGTAAGCTCGTGGGATGCACCAGTAACGAAGAGCGTCTCGAGATAATCAAGCTACATACCGGCTTGGCGATCTAGCAGGATTTGGCCGTGTGGGGTCCTTGCGTAGCGCATGAACAAGTTTGAGAAGCTCCTCAGGATACTGTCCAGGCCTCAGCTGGCCCTCGCGCTGGCGAAGGGGACACCGCCTGGCATGGAGCATCTGCAGGCTTTGGCGGGCTTGAACGTTCGATCGTGCATCGATGTCGGCGCCTGCTACGGACAGTTCTCGGTCCTTTGCCAGGAGCTGTTCGGCGACATACGGATATTCGCCTTCGAACCCCTTGCCGACGCAGCCGAGCGATGTCGGCGGGTGCTGCCGGCCAGCGCGAACGTGTACCAATTCGCGCTGGGAGCGACCGAGCGCCAGTCCGAGTTCCACGTGACCAACAAGCCTGATTCCTCGTCGCTGTTGGTTCCGGGTCGCGCGCAGTTCGAGGCCTACGGCGTCAAGCAAGCGTCCCGTGTCGATGTCAAAGTCCGCCGGCTCGACAATGTCCTCACCAAGGCTGATTTGGATGGACGTTGTCTTATGAAAATCGACGTGCAGGGAGGCGAGCTGGATGTTCTGCGCGGATGCGGCGAGCTTCTGAACCAAATCGAGTACATCTACCTCGAAGGATCGTTCGTTGAGCTCTATGACGGGCAGCCCCTCATTACCGACATCGTCGTCTTTCTGTCGCAATGGGGTTTCGTGCTCAGGGGTATCTACAACAATTCGTTCACCGACCAGTTTGGCGATACGCAGGGCGACTTTCTCTTCACACGGAAGACGCCAAGCTTGATGCAGCACAAGAGCCCGGCGGCAGCGAAGGCGTAGGCGATGAGGATCATCACGACGGCAGACGACTTCGGTTACGACGACGACACGGTGGACGCGACGATTGCCGCCGTGGACCAAGGAGTTGTCACCTGCACGTCGATCATGACAAACATGCCCGCGGCGCGCCGGGCCTTGGACTACGCGAAGCGTCAAACCGCCGCCTGTTTCGGGGTCCATCTCGTGTACTGCAGCGACGGGATCGAGCGGCCAGTGCTGCCGCCGGCGGCGATCCCTGCGCTTGTGGATGAGCGTGGCTTGTTTCTGCCGTCGAACCGTTTGAGAGCGCTTGGGCTTTTGGGCAAGTTGCCGGTCGATCAGATTGCGCGGGAGACCGAGGCGCAACTGTCGCTCGCCCGGGACTTTGGCGTCGCAATCCGCTACGTCGATGCGCACGGCCATTTGCACAAGTTGCCACAAATTCAGCAGGCTCTCGCGCAGGTGCTGCCGCGATTTGGCATTTCCAGGGTGCGGCGCGCCCAGGACGTCTATTTGTCAGGCCGTTGGAAGCGACCGATGAGCTACTTCCACACCGTCATGAACCGCCGCCTCGGCCGACGGTTCACGACAACGGACTACTTTTATATGCCGGACGGCGGTGGCCGAAACTGGCCGGCTCGCCTCCTCGACCGGATAGGCAATTTGCGCGGCACCTTGGAGGTGGGCGTGCATCCGGGTGCGAACGACGCGTGGCGGCGCGACGAGGCGGCGTCCATTCGCAGCTTCGTCAAAGACGCGCTCGCGGCCGGCCATCGATTGTCGTCCTGGGCAGAAATCAAGGTTGCAGGCTAGTGGCCAGCGCCGTCAGCCTTCGCATTGTCATACGCATGCCAAAACGTTTCGGCCCATATCCGCGGAGTGAGCGTCGCCGCCAGCGCCTCGCTTCTGCGTCCGAAGGCGGCGCGCTTGTCGGCGCTGAACGATGCGATCTCCGACATCGCGTCAGATATCGAACGCGGATCCGCACGATCGAGCAACAGCCCGTTCCAGCCATGCCGCAGAAAGAGATCCGCCGAGCCGCATTGTTGGGAGCCTATCAAGGGAAGGCCGGCGCTGGCGGCCTCGTGCAACACCACCCCCCAGGGCTCAAACTTGCTTGGCAAGATGAAGCAACCGGCGCCAGAGAAGGCTTGAGCCAGCTCGGCGGGCTGCTTGAAGCCGGTGACCGTGACGCCACGCTCGCTCGCTGCAGCGGCACCCAGCGGTCCATTGCCAATCAGTTCCAGCGACCACGGTCTGGCGGCACGCTCGCGGTAGAGGCGGTAGCCCGCCAGCAATTCGTTGATGGATTTGTCATCGACAAGGCGTCCGGCAAAGACGAACTTGTCTTCGAAGTGGCTCCTGCGGGCCGCTTGGGCAAACAGAGATACGTCACAGCTAAGGTAGCCTTCGTATATCGTGCTCGTCCGGAAGCCCAAGGAGCGCGCAAACCGGCGCTGACGGGGACCGGATGCAAAAACCGCGTCGAAGCACGGCTTCAGCATCCACGGCGAAACCAATATCCCTCCAACCTGCTTGGGTCTCCAAATCCACTGATTGTCCATCGAAAGCACGCGCACGAACCTGCCTTTGCTCCGGCGAAGCAGCCGCATGAAGGCCCTATGGTTCCAACCCGAGCAGATGACGATGTCAGGGGCTGCCAAGTCGACGAACTTGTTTACCACTTCGTCTGTCAGTTGCTCAGAGAAGGTCAGCTCGGTCTCGTTCTCGCCGATTTGTTGAATGTTGAAGGGCCTCCGGTTCGAACTCCCTATCGATTGTGGGGGCAGGCAAAAGCACCTTAACCTCGCATCGGCGAGCTTCTCGGATGGCCTTTACCGTAGCGGCCATATAGCCGGTCCACTGCCCCCACAGATATGCTATCTTCACCATAGGGCAGACCGTGCTAGCGTCCTTCGCATCCTGGCTCGTTGCGCAGGCTGCAATCTCACGCTGAACAGTGAAAGTAAACAGAGATTAGAGTGGAGTTCGTGGGTTCGCCATTTCCCGCGAGTGGAGCAGCGAAGCCTGTGTTAGAGTGAACCGACATGTTAATGCGCAGGTACGTTAGAGCCCCGGCCGAAGCCGGCTGGGAAGAGGCCGAGGGGCGAACAGAGTTTCGCAACGTCTTGTATTTCTTCCGGCGGCGCTGGCCGATCATTGCGCTGGCGGTCGCGCTGATGACGGTGCTCGCGACGGCCTTTGTTGCGGTGGTGACGCCTGTCTACACGGCCAGCTCGCAAATCCTTTTGACACCACCGCGTGATCGTACCGTCGGCGTCGATGGAACGCTCGTGGAGTCAGCCGTCGATCCAGCGGCCGTGGACACGCAAATCTCGCTACTGCAATCGGCAGCCTTGTTGCGGAGGGTCGTTGATTCCGAGCGTCTCACAGAGGACCCTGAGTTTTCCGCGCCCCAAAGCCCGGGACTCATCGGGCGCCTGCTTGGGCGGCAGCGGTCTGACGAGACGGTGAACGACGGAGCGGCTGACCCGGGGCCGGCGCAGCGTGCGACGCAAGCGCTGCAGGAAAAAGTCTCGATCGAACGCGTGGGCCGAAGCTATGTCCTCAGCATCGTGGCGACCTCTCTCGACCGTCACAAGGCCCGCAGGCTGGCAGACGCGGTCGGGACGGCTTACATCGCCGACCGCATCGAGACGAGAGGCGACGCGATCCGACGCGCCGGGCGCGATCTGCGGGACGCAAGAATTATCAATCCGGCCAATGTGCCGAAATCGCCGAGCTTTCCGAGGCGACCATTGGTATTTGCGGTTGCGCTGGTCATGGGACTTTTCCTCGGCATCGGAGCGGCTCTGGTGTTTGAAGCGCTCTCCAGCGGCTTCACCAGAGCGCACGAGCTCGAACGTACCTTGGGGGTGCCGTTGCTGACCAGCTTGACGCGGCTCTCGAGGGGACAGCGCGTTGTCGGCGATAGAGTGTTGCATCCAGCCAACATCGTCACGGCGCAGCCGCTCACGCGGTTCAGCGAAGGCGTACGCAGCTTGCGCGCGAACCTGCGTTTGATCGGCGATGCTCCGCGTCACAAGACAATTCAGATCACGTCATCGGTTCCGGGCGAAGGCAAGTCGACGATCGCACTGTCGCTTGCCATGTCAGCCGCCGCCGCCGGGCAAAGGGTGGCGGTGATCGATGCCGACCTGCGAAGAGGATCCATCACTTCTCACTACAAGCTGGAGGCAGATCCAGGCCTTGTGGGACTGTTGGAGGATTTGCACCGCTCACCAAGAAGACCGCCGTTGGAATTCAAGTCAGCGGCGAGGAGCCCGAGAGCCGGATTTACATTCTTCCAACCGGACGGGCGACGGAGGATGCGCCCACCCTTCTGGGGTCGCCCCGAATGGACCGGCTTCTCTCCCTGCTTACATCGACCTTCGATCTCGTGATCGTTGACGCGCCTCCAATCGGCCCTGTCAGCGATGCGGTCGTGCTGGCGCCGATGATGGACAAGATCGTTCTCGTTGTGCGGTGGCATCATACGCCCCGCGAAGTCGTGCAGGCGTGTTTCAAGCGGATAGCGGGAATCAATTCATCGATCGGAACGGTGCTCAATCTGGTCGATGCTGAACGTGCCGCCAAGTACGATCCGCAAAGCAAGGCCGCGTTCGGCCCCAATGCTTACTATGGTGGGGGTTAGACGCGGCACGAGCAGGATCCTGCCGTCACGACTTGGGCGTCTCATTAATTCCAGCCAATCAGTCTCTCCGCGGAAAAGCTTGGATGGACCTGTCTCGATTCGACGAGCGTCGGAGGCTGCCGGCATTCCGGTCTTGGCCTCGGCATGCGCAGCGCCCCAGATTTGGCGGACCGACGATTGTGCTGGGGCAACGATCGCCTCTGACGGATCCGCGCGCGCTCGCACGGCCTTGGATTGATTGAGAATGCGATATCGCGCCCGCGTTATCCTGTCGTTCCTGACGAGCGCCGCCGCCCGCGCGTCGGCTGCAATTTACGTCTTGGCCGCGTTCCCGCTCATCCTGAACGCGGTCGGGAGCGACCGCTTCTCTATCTTTCTCTACGCTCTGAATTTTCCAACTTGGCTCTCATTGGCAATCCTAGGCGCGCACGGCTCGACCATCTACCATGTGTCGCACTCCTCGCGCGGCGGGAACAGCCTGCTGTTCCGCGCGCGCTTCGGCATAATTCTCATTCCGCCGTTTATCCTTGTTACAACCTGCGCCATCGCGGCAATGATGCTCGTGGGCTTCGGCATCGTCGGGCCAGATGTTTCATCGCTCGAGCTAATCCGTGAGGCGAGATGGGCGATCGTGGCGTCGATCGCACTTACCGCGACCCTGACGCTGGCGGGAACGTTTGAGAATTTCGCGTTGGGGGCCGGGCGAGTTGCGGAACTGAATGCCGGTCGGATAGCCGCGGTCGCGATAACTCTCGCTGTTTTCTTCTTGATCGCAGGGACCACCAACTACGTACCACTTTACGTAGCGGTCTCGTTCATTCCGCAGCTCATCATCTTGCATGTCCTCGGAATACGAATGATCAATCGCGCCAAGGCTTGGCCAATCTTCAGATTCCGCTTTGTTCGCCGTATTTCAGGAAGGCGGAATGCATTTCTTGCCTCCGGGTTCTTCATGACGACGCTACCCTTTCTCCTGAACGTCCAGTTAGGCGCGACGATCATCGGATTGTTTCACGACGTCAGCAATCTGGTCGTCCTGCTGTTGTTGCTTCGCGTCCTTGTCTTCGGCGTCGGCTTCTTTTCGGCGATTACCAACCCAGCCTGGCCTCTGCTCGGCAAGTCCTACGCGGCGGGCGACTGGGCGGAATTTCAAAGAAACGCCGTTCAGCTCGTGCAGATCTGTACCGCGATATGCCTCGTCGTCACCGTCGCATTCTATTTCTTCGGCGAGTTTGTCGTCAGGCTTTGGCTTCCCACGGTCAAGATCGCGGATCCTCGCGTTGTGCACGCATTTGCGATCTATCTGGGGCTTTACCTATGGAATACGCTTTGGCTGGCAATTCTCTCTGCGGTGGGTCGCGTGCAGGCAGCGGGATATCTCAGCGTCGTGGAGTTGTTTGTTGGGCTGGCACTGGGTCTATGGCTGTTCGGCTTGTATCAATCGTACGGCTACCTGATGGGACTGATCATTGGAACCGTCGTGTCGACGTCCTCGGTGGCCCCGATATTGGGGTTGACGGCTATTGGGCGTGCTAAAGCACTCGCCAGCAGGCCCGCCGTCTGACTACGAGAGTTGATACCAAACCCCCTCCGCGTTTACGAACTCGTGCGCGGCGTCAGGCTGGACAAGTATGTCTTCTCCGTTACGCGTTTTGATCGTCGGCCCATGTCGTATTGTGGTCAGTGCCTGTTGAGTTGCACCCACGATCACCAAGCGTTGACCTCTCGTTCCCTTGAAGTCGGTAAGCACGGTCGGGGTGATGTAGCGCGCAGAAAACACGGCGAGCCCGTAGACGTCGACCTCTCCTCCACGGTCGAGCCAGTCGGCGCCGTAGTGGGTATTTGTTCCGAACAAGGGTCCGGCTGTCATGGTCTTAAACGGCGCGATGGTGTGACCTAGCGACGTACAGGCCACGAGATTGTTGCTGGCGCGGTTGCCCTCGCGGCCGACCGGGTCGCCAAATTCTTCAAAGCCATATGTGGTGTTGCCGGTATAGGTCTCATGATGGTTGCGGCAGTTTGTAAAAGTGTTGTGAGCCGATGCCGCAATATACCACGCCGGCCAACCCGGCGCAGGCGTGTCGCCGCGCATCCCCTGCAACCCGCAATTCAACGCGATGCAGTTCGAAAACTGGCTGCGGCTTCCCTCAATATACCAGCCGTGCTGCGCGTGGAGGTCGCTGCGCGTGTTCTGAATCCGGTTCTGTTGGGATTCTCGCGCGATCCGTATCCCGCCCTGGCCGACCTCGGCAACGCAGTCGGTCATGAACGTGTTGGCACCGGAAATCAGGAAGCACCAATTGTTCTGGCCTGGCTCCAGGATCTGGCCAAGGCGCGTGCCGAGTCCTCCCGCGATCTCGACAGCGTAGAGAGTGCAGTCGGGAGCCTTGACGGTCAGAACGCCATTGACCTCAGAACGGGGCCCGACGCGCAGGCAGTTGTCGGCGAAGACATACTCGAGGTGGTTAACGAGCGCCTCTGCTGCGATGATGATCGCCTCGTCGGCAAATCCCTCGAAATCGCAGAGGCTGACAAAGTTCCCGATGCCATGAATCACCAGACCGACGCTTGGGCTTCTCGCTTCTATACCTCTGAAAGCTACCCCGCAGATCTGGCTCTGATCCGAGCCCTTGGGGATCGTCAAGATCGTCCCGGGCCCGGCAGCCCGCAAGATCGATCGCCTTCTGAGGCCCATCAGGCTCACATGCGGCTTGAGGACGAGCCCGACACAACGATATGTTCCAGGCGGAAACTGAACGATGGCGCCGCCACCACTGGAGGCGGCATCGATGGCTGCTTGAACGCGCGGGCTATCGTCGGCGATCCCATCGCCGGCGGCGCCAAAATCTTGGACATTAAGAAAAAGCGGCTGCCGGGCAGGGCGGGCGCCTTGCCTTCCAGGCGCCGATTGTTGAGCGAGTGCGGATGCGGCGAAGGAGCCCGAACCTATCGCGAGGCCCGCCATGCTCGAGTATTCCAAGAAGTCTCTTCTTTTCAAGATGCACCTGCAAGCTTACCTGGCCCAAATTCCATATTACGCTGTCGAGTCCGTAGAAGGAAATAAATCTGTGGTCGCTGGCGTGCCTGAGAGGTAGGATACCCCATGGGCCGCATCGGCGGCCATATGATGAGGATCAAGGCGTGCCTGCCAAACTCAATTTGCTCGGCGTGACGCTGGCCGCTCATTTCGTTTCGGTGGCTGTTGGCTCGATACTCTTCGCATCCGCCCCGAGCAACTACGCTGCCATATTCTTTGCAACGCTGGCGCCGCTTGGCGTCGTCATCTTCCGGCAGCACGGGCGGCTCTATCTCGGAACGATGGTCGCCGTCCTGATCCTCTTCTTTGGCACCTTCTGCATCGGCTACTTCTTAAATCCGCTCAGCGCCGACCCTATTGGGCGCGTCTTGATCATTACGCTCGTGTTCGCCCTTGGCTGGTTGTTGGCCGTGCTTCGCGCCGATAGCGCGCTGTCGGGGGCACTCGTGCTGGCAGGCATTGCATCGGCGGCGACCGCGGCTTGGGTCCTGAATCGCGAGGGGCTTAGTTCCTACCTCACTGAAGGCGCCCGGCTCGGTGGCGAAGAGAGCCATCCCAATTTCATTGGTCTGACGGCGGTCTGCATCGCGCTTTGTGGCAGCCTCCTGTCAAGCGCGATCCTCAAATTCCTGGTCGGTTTATTCGCCGTCTCGATCTGTCTCGTGGTGCAGTCTCGCAATTCCTTGCTGGCGATCGGACTTTTGCTTGCCGTCGTCACCTTTCGAGATGTGAAGCAGAATTTCGGGTGGGGCGGTATCGCGGTGTTCCTGTTGCTAGCGGGCATTGCGGGCGTGGCCGCGAGCGACGTTCTCACGGACCTGGTCACCAAGGCGTTTCTTCTGGATGATCCGTACCGTGGCTCAGGAACCGATCTGGTCGGCCGCTCGCATCTGTGGCGCGCCACCTGGAATTTGTTCGTCGATTTTCCGTTCTTCGGTTTCGGCCTCGGGCAGCACCAGGCCGGCGCAAACATCGACATGTATGCGCACAATATGTACCTGATTATCCTTTCCGAGACGGGCCTGATCGGTTTCATCACCTTTGTGGTGGGCACTTGCGCGGCGCTATTGGGGCTATTCCGCGGGTCGGATCAGGAAGGCCCGAAGTCGCTTGCCTTGAGGCGAATGCTCGGAGCTTGCATCGCCATTTACTACGTTTACGGCGTCTTCGAGGGACGCGCGATCAATGCAGGAAACTTCTTGTCCGTCCTGTTTTTCCTGGCCCTTGGCTTTGGCATGGCGCGCTTTGTCGTAGGCCACAGTATCCTCAAGCGGGATAAAGATTTGGGCATTGTCGAGCGACCGCTCCTCGTCCCAGCTGGAGCGGCATCGTCAGCAGTGGCTCTGGGAACGCAAAGCAGCGGACAGGGCAGACAATGAGGTTCCTTAGCGCCCCCTTTGAGTGAGGCGAAGGACCCAAAATCCCCAATCCGGAAGAGCCGAAGCTACCACTTTGGTGGTAGCTTGGTAGGCCCGCTACTCCCTGATGATTTCTTGCCAGATCACGCCAAGAAAGGGGAGAATTTCAGGCCTATCAACGACAAGAACGCGGCCTGTTTGCAATCACCGATTTCCGATTAAGCCGACGCCCAGGGGGCGCTGTAAAATGTCTTTTCGCTCCTTGCTTGTGGGCGACGGAAGTCTGCTCATCCAGTGCGGCGAGCACATCCTCTCCTGCAACGAACCCATCGTCGCAGTTGCCAGCGCGGACAAGCAAATTCAAGCCTGGGCCACCCAGCGCGATATCCCAGTGTTCGACAAGCATTCGCAAGATTGGCAGCAGCTAGGAGGCATCGACTTCGACGGTCTCTTCAGTGTCGCCAATCTCGAAATCTTGCCGGCCCGGCTGATCGAGCGGGCCAAGGTCGTCGCGATCAACTTTCACGATGCGCTGCTTCCCAACTATGCCGGATTGAATGCAGCCGCATGGGCGCTCATTGGTGATGAAACAACGCATGGGGTTACATGGCATGAAATGACGCCCGCCGTGGATAAAGGGCGCATCGCGTGGCAGGAGGCGTTCGAGGTATCTCCTGACGATACTTCGCATAGCTTGAACGCACGTTGCTTCGAGGCTGGTGCTGCAACGTTTGCCAAGATGTTCGCAGCGCTACGCACCGGCAAATTGATGCTTTCCCCGCAAGGAAGCGGCGGCAGCTATTTCAAGAAACATAAACGTCCTCACGCGGCGGGAACGATCGACTTTGTTCAGTCTGCGCGCAGCATCGCTGCGCTTTCGCGGGGCTTGAATTTCGGCAACTACGAGAATCCGCTCGGGCGCTTGAAGCTGCTTCTCGGCGACAAGCTCGTGGTCGTCGACCGCGCCAGTGTCGTCGAGGATGCTGGGGTCGCGGCACGTCCGGGAACGATCCTGCAAGTCAACGGCAACAGCGTCACCGTTGCGTGCTCGCGCGGCGCTGTCGAGATCGAAGGATTGATGGCATTCGATGGCGCCAGCCTCTCGCCAACGTCGGCGGGGCTTACCCCAGGGATGGTGCTGCCGCAGCTCAATAGCGAGCTCCTCGCATTGCTCACCAAGGCCGGCGGCGAGGCAGCGCGCAGCGAGCAATTCTGGTCCGGCCAACTCGAGGACTTGGCCGATCTTGAGCTCCCTTATCCTCGATCGATCGGAAGCAAGTCGGATCCGGTCAGGATCCCGCTCGCGGCCAGCGCGTATGAAGAGCTGAGCCAAACCCAGTTGATCGGGGCGTTCCTGGCTTGGCTCGCCGCCATAACGGCACAGCCTCGGATCTCGGTTTCGTATCGTTCCGCTTCGGCGCCGGGCGGCAACACTGGCGGTCTCGCAGGGGAAGTGGCGAGATGGTTCAGCGACACCGCTATCCTGACCATCGATCTTGACGGTGCAGCGACCGGCGCCGACATCGAGCGGCAGGTGGCGGCCAAGCTGGAGACTATCCAGCAAAACCCACTCCGAGCCAAAGACCTGCATCTGCGTCGGCCGGTTGGAAGGGGCAGGATGGCCGAGGCGCGTCAACTCCATGTGGGAGTCGAGATTTCCAACGCTGCCGCCGGCGATGTCGATCGTCCGCACGATCTAGTGCTCATGGTCGACCCAGACGGGAAACGCAGCGAGCTCCATGTCTCCGGAGTCTTTCCGCCGCCTGTCGCACAGGCGATCGGTGAGCAGTTCTCGACTTTCTTGAGCAGGTTCGAAGCTGGCGGGCAGGTCGCGCGCATTAACCTCTTGCCGGCGACCGATCAGGACTTGCTCGAAAAGGCGAACGGCTCGCAAGTCTCGGTGGAGGCCGACCGCTGCATTCACGACGAGATTGTGAAGCAGGCAAAGTCGACGCCAGACCGCATCGCTGTTCGCTGCGGCGATGAGGAGATCACTTACCGCGAGCTCGTCGCAAGATCCGAGGCACTCGCGGACCGCCTGCGGAGGAGGGGAGCTGGACCGTCGGCGATTGTCGGCCTTTGCCTGGACCGCGGCATCGACATGGCCGTTGCAGTTCTGGCGATCCACATCTCCGGCGCCGCGTATCTTCCGTTGGATCCGAGCTATCCACGCGAGCGTATTGCCTTCATGCTTGCCGACGCGGCGGCTCCCGTCCTGGTCACGAGCGCAGTCGTTCAACGGCTGACCAACCTGTCGGCGCCGCACGTCGTCTTGGTAGAGGACGCCGGTGCAGACGATGTGGAGCGCAGCTCCCTTGGAGGAGCCAAGCAGGCCCGTTCAAGCGATCTCGCCTATGTCATCTATACCTCCGGCTCCACAGGGCAGCCGAAAGGCGTGATGGTCACCCATCGCAACGTCCTCAACTTTTTTGCGGGAATGGATCGCAGGGTTGGAAGAATTGAAGGGGGAACGTGGCTCGCCGTCACGAGCCTCTCCTTCGATATCTCGGTCCTCGAGATTTGTTGGACGCTGGCGCGCGGCTGCACGGTCGCAATCCATGGCGGTCGCTCCAAAGCGTCACAGGAACAGCAGCTCAATTTCAGCCTGTTCTATTTTGCCAGCGACGAGGGCGCCGAGCGCGACAAGTACCGCCTCTTGTTGGAAGGCGCGCAGTTTGCCGACAGGGAGGGTTTTCACGCCATCTGGACTCCTGAGCGGCACTTTCATGCGTTCGGGGGCCAGTTCCCAAACTCTGCCATCAGCAGCGCCGCCGTGGCCGCCTGCACCAAGCGGGTTCGCATCCGCGCCGGGAGTTCCGTGGTGCCGCTCCACCATCCCCTGCGGCTCGCAGAGGACTGGTCGATGGTCGACAACATTTCGGGGGGACGGGTCGGCGTCTCCTTTGCATCGGGCTGGCAGCCACAGGACTTCGTGCTGGCGCCGGATCGGTTCGAGCGGCGCAAGGAAATCATGATCGAAAGCGTCGACACCGTCAGGCGCTTGTGGCGGGGAGAAAAGCTGCCATTCACGACTCCGACCGGAAAGCAGGTCGAGATCGGCACGTTGCCACGGCCCATCCAAAAGGAGCTGCCGATCTGGCTCACGGCCGCGGGCAATCCTGAGACGTTCAAGCAAGCAGGGCAGCTCGGCTGCAATTTGCTGACCCATCTGCTTGGCCAAAAAGTGGAGGAGGTGGGCGAGAAGATCAAACAATATCGCGAGGCATGGCGTGCCGCCGGCCATCCCGGCCAGGGCCAGGTCACCTTGATGTTGCACACCTTCATTGGCGAGGACGAGGCCTCGACCCGTGAGATCGTTCGCGAGCCGCTGAAGCAATACCTCCGCTCTTCTGTCGATCTGATCAAGCAGGCGGCTTGGACCTTTCCGACATTCGTGCAACGCGCGGGCGGCTCCGGAGAGGGGGCGGCTGCGATGTTTGACGAGAAGGCGCTCTCCGCCGAGGAGATGGATGCGCTTATGGATCACGCATTCAGCCGCTATTACGGGACGAGCGGCCTATTCGGTACCCCTGCATCCTGCCTGCCGCTGATCGCCAAGCTTAGACAGATCAGGCATCGACGAGATTGCGTGTCTCATCGATTTCGGGATCCCGACGGAGCTCGCGCTTAAGGCGCTGCCGCGCTTGAAGGAATTGATGGAGCTTGTGAGGTCCATGGCGGCTCCTGAGCATCAAGCCTCGGTCCCTGACAATATCCTCGTCCATAAGGCCGCCTACCTGCAATGCACGCCTTCCATGGCTTCGATGCTGGTCGCGGATGCGGCGGGGCGCACGGCGCTTTCGCAATTGCGCGCGCTCTTGGTGGGCGGCGAGGCCATGCCGCTGTCGCTGGCCCGCGATCTGCGCGCCATCGTGCCTGGCAAATTGATGAACATGTACGGCCCGACCGAAACGACCATCTGGTCGTCGACACACGATCTCAGTGCCGTGAGTGATTTCGTGCCCCTCGGGGATCCGATTGCCAACACGACCTTCCATGTGTTGACCCGCGATGGCCGGGAGTGCCCGAACTTTGTTCCAGGTGAGCTCTATATCGGCGGCGACGGCGTCACGGTGGGGTATCACAACCGACCGGAGCTGACGGCGGAGCGCTTTGTACCGAATCCGTTCAGCGGTCGCGGACGCCTTTATCGCACGGGTGATCTGGTCAGGCGTCATTCGAGCGGCGAGCTCGAATTCCTCGGCCGCATTGATCATCAAGTCAAAATCAGGGGACATCGGATCGAGCTCGGCGAAATAGAAGCGGCGCTTGGGCAGCAGAAGGGAGTCAAGGATTGCGCGGTCGTCGCTCGCGAGGACGGGCTCGGCGACAAACGGCTCGTCGCCTATGTCACGGCCGTTGCCGGGCTGACGCTCGACGTGGCCAAGATACGCGAAGAGCTCGCGGGTGAACTGCCGGACGTCATGGTGCCAGCGACCATCGTCGAGCTTCCGGCAATGCCCTTGACGCCGAATGGCAAGCTCGACCGCAAGGCGCTTCCCGAGCCCCGCGCGGCGAACTCGGAAGATGGGCCGGCGCGAAGCGACCTGGAGAACATCATCGCTGGCATTTGGTGCAAGTTATTGGGCCTATCCAGCGTCGGCACCTCTGACAATTTCTTTGATCTTGGCGGCCACTCGCTTCTGATCGTTCAAGTGCAACGGCAGTTGAAGCAAACGCTGGGGCGAGAGGTGGCCATCGTCGACATGTTCCGCCTACCCAACGATCGCGGCACTGGCGCGGTACCTGAAGTCGGATGCTGACGGCATGGACGACGCCGTCCAGAAGGGCCTGGATCGCGCCGCGCAGCGCCGGGCGCAGCTCCGCAGGCGCCAGGCCGCCGGATCCCTGATGCCCGTCTGAGGAAACGCTTCGTGGACGCTTCTTCGTATTCTGTTTCTCCCGGTTCTGTCGCCATCGTCGGGATGGCGGGACGCTTTCCATCTTGCTCGACACCGGCGGCCCTGTGGGAGCTGCTCCGCGACGGCCGGTCGGCCACGCAATGGTTCACGGACGAAGAGCTCCTGGCCGCCGGCGTGCCGCTGTCTTCGCTGAAGGACCGTAACTACGTCAAAGCGGGCATGGTCCTTCCCGACATGGAGGCGTTCGACGCCGGCTTCTTCGGTTTTGGCCCGCGCGAGGCGGCAATCCTTGATCCGCAGCACAGGCACTTCCTGGAGAGCGTATGGGAAGCGCTGGAAGATGCGGGTCATCCGCCGGAGCGTTTCGACGGGTCCATCGGGGTGTTTGCCGGTTGCGGCATGCAAGCCTACATGGCGTTCAATTTGCTCAGCAACCCCGAGCTTGTTCGCTCCGTCGGGCTGTTCCTGCTCCGCCACACCGGCAATGACAAGGACTTCATGCCGACGCGAGCGTCGTACCTTCTCGATTTGAGGGGGCCTAGCGTCTGCGTGCAGACCGCCTGCTCGACTTCGCTGGTGGCGGTGCACATGGCCGCGCAGAGCCTCCTGTCGGGCGAATGCGACATGGCGCTTGCGGGCGGCGCGACCATCGAGGTGCCGCACCGTCAGGGCTACCACTACGCGGAGGGCGAAATCCTCTCGCCGGACGGGTTGCTGCAAAGCGTTCGACGATGATGCTCAGGGCGTGGTCTTTGGGAGCGGCACTGGCGTCGTCGTCCTTCGCAGGCTGGAGGACGCGATTGCCGATCGCGACAACATCTATGCCGTCATTCGTGGTTCGGCCATCAACAACGACGGATACCAGAAGGCAGGCTACCTCGCGCCCAGCGTTGACGGGCAGGCGCGGGCCGCCGCCGAGGCACTGGCGATCGCCGGCATTGACCCTGAGACGATTTCATACATAGAGGCGCACGGAACCGGCACGCCCGTTGGCGATCCGATCGAGCTCGCGGCGCTCGCGCAAGCCTATGGAGGCAGCAAGCGGCAGGCATCTTGTGGACTCGGCTCGATCAAGACGAACATAGGGCACCTCGACACTGCCGCCGGCGTTGCCTCGCTGATCAAGGTCGCGATGGCGCTGCGAAACGAGACGATACCTGCGAGCCTGAATTTCCGACGCCCCAATTCGCGATTTGATTTCCGCGCCAACAAGTTCGAAGTCGTCAGCGCACCGCGCGCGTGGTCGCGGGGAGCGAACGTTCGTCGTGCGGCCGTCAACTCTTTGGGGGTAGGCGGCACAAATGCGCATGTCATCGTCGAGGAAGCCCCTGCCAATAGGCCGACACTGGACACCAATGAATGGCAGCTTCTCGCGCTGTCAGCCAAGACCGGGGCCTCGCTTGAGGGCTTGAAGCGAAAATGGGTCGACTTCTTGTCGAACCCACCGCCGGGCTTTTCCCTCAAGGACGCTGCGTTCACGACACAAGTCGGGCGACGCGCCTTCGCTCATCGATGCACCGTTGCCGGCCGTGACGTGCACGACATGCAGTCTGCATTGCAGGCACCCCATCACGCGCGTGTTGCGATGGGACAATCGGGCGCCAGTCAACCCGAGGTCGTCTTCATGTTCCCCGGCGGGGGAGCTCAATTCCCGGGAATGTCGCGGGAAAAGTACGAGCATGTTCCGGCTTTTCGAGCGGCGTTCGACGATTGCTTCAGCGTCATGCCCGCCGACGCGCCGAAGGATCTCCGTGCCCTCATGTTGGAGGGCACTGCAACAGGCGAGGCGTCTCGCCTCGCGTTTGAACGGCCGACCTACGCGATTCCCGCGCTCGTTGTCGCCGAGTATGCGACTGGCAAGATGTGGGAAGCGTGGGGCGTTAAGCCATCGGCGATGATTGGACACAGCGCCGGCGAGTACGCCGCCGCGTGCCTGGCTGGCGTCATGTCGCTCCCCGACATGCTCTCCGTCGCTGTGCTCCGCGGTCGCCTCTTCGAAAGCGTTCCGGCCGGCTCGATGCTCACGGTCAATCTTCCCGCCGAGGCATTGGAGAGCCGGCTGGCGGGGCGGCTCGATGTTGCCGCCGTGAACTCGCCCGAGCTCAGCGTCGCCTCCGGACCGGTAGGGCAGATTACCGAGCTGCAGGGCGAACTCGCCCGAGCCGGGATTGAATGTCGCAAGCTGCATATCGACGTCGCCGCGCACTCACGGATGCTCGATGCGGTGCTGCCGGAGTTCCGCGCACGTTTGAATCAGATCGCCTTGTCTCGCCCGCGCGTTCGTCTCGTCTCGAATCTCGCCGGGGCGTCGGCAGCCTTGGAGCCAACGAATCCCGAGTACTGGGTTCGCCATCTCAGGGAGACCGTGCGCTTCAGGTTCGGCCTGGAAGGCGTCCTCGCAAAGCCGAACCAGATCCTCCTGGAGGTTGGGCCGGGGCAGGGTCTCACCGCACTTGCGCGCCTGAACGCCGGCCAGCATGAGCCCCTTGGAATTGTTGCGTCGTCCAGTCACGCCCAGGATCGGGACGCCGACGTGGCTGTCACGCTGACGGCGGCGGGGCAATTGTGGACGCTTGGCCACTCCCTGGATTGGGCGGCAATCCGCAACACCCCGGCCGGAAACAGAGTATCTGTTCCGACCTATGCCTTCGAGAAGCAGTTGCATTGGATCGACGCCCATCAGCCTCAACCGGCCGCCGAGCCGTTGCAGCCTACGGCACCCATTGAAGGCAACGCTCGCGTCGAGAGGCTCGCGTCCGTCGACGATTGGTTCTCGTCGCCGCAATGGGTCACGTCCGCCATGCCGGCGCGGTCTCCGAATGGGGACCGAAAGCAGGAGAAATGGCTGCTGTTTGCGAACGAGACGCCGCTCTCGGGCGCCCTTGAGAGCAGCTTGCGCAAGAACCATGGGGACCCGATTGTTGTACGAAGCAGCCCAAGCCTCGGGCTCGAGAAGGGTGCCCTGTCGATAGATCCGCAGGTCGAGGCGCACTATGTCGAGCTGTTTCGCGCCTTGGACGCTGCGGGCGCAGTTCCAACTCACATCGTTCATGCCTGGTCGCTTGATGACGCGGAGTCCGGAGTTGCTTTGGGTTTTTCGAGCGTCGTCTCTATGTTGCGGGCGATCCAGAATTCGGGGATCGAGCAACCGCTTCGTGTCGGCGTCGTGACCTTCGGCAGCCAATCCGTCGCGGGAGAAGACGCCTCGCATCCGCACCGCGCGACGCTCCTCGGTCCGGTGCGCGTTGGAGCGCGCGAGGTCCCGAACGTCGTGTCTCAGGTGCTCGATCTCGATCCGCGGATCGACGCGACCGTGAATGCGACGACCGTCATCGCCGAGTTGGAAGCAGGCTTCGTCAGCGACCTGGTGGTGTATCGCGATGGGCGGCGTGTCGTCGGGAAACTGTCTCCACTCCGGCTCGACAGTCCGAACGGCATTCCGCAGCGCCTGCGCCCGCAGGGGGTGTACCTCATCACGGGAGGCTTGGGCGGGATCGGTCTCGAACTTGCCGAGTATCTCGCAAGCACAGTCCAGGCGCGTCTTGGCCTTCTCAGTCGCTCCCCGTTGCCACCGCGGGATCAGTGGCCCACGGTCGTGCAGCAAGAGCCCACGTCGCGCACCGGAAAGCTCATTCAAAAGCTCCTGTCGCTAGAGGCGAGAGGAGCGCAGGTGCGGGTGTTCAGCGGCGACGTTGCGTCTGAAGAGACGGTCAAGCGCACCGTCGACGCAATGACGAGCGAGTTTGGTTCGATCAGCGGCGTCTTCCATGCCGCCGGCACGATCGATGACGGTCCCATTGCGTTGAAGACGCCGGAATTGATTGCCGCCGTTTTTTCGCCGAAGCTGGATGGCGGGCGAGTTCTGGATCGCGTTTTTCCGGTTGGCAGCGTCGACTTTTTCGCCGTTTTCTCGTCGACGAGTGTCGAGCTCGGCCCACCCGGACAAGTCGACTACGTTGGGGCCAATGCGTTCCTGGACGCGCTTGCCGCCTCGCGATCCGATGGCTTGGTGATGAAGTGGGGCATCTGGAGCGATATCGGGCTCGCAGCCAAGTCGTATGGCAACGCCTCTCGGGACAGCAAGCCGCGGGCCCCGATCACGCATCCGCTGCTCGGCTCGCTGACTGAGCGCACCGAATCCAAGCTGATTTTTGACGCCGTTTACTCCCCGGCGGACATGTGGGTGCTCTCGGAGCACGTCGTTGCCGGCAGCCCCGTTCTACCAGGAATGGCTTTCGTCGAGCTCGCTCGGGCCGCTGGCGAGGCAATAAAAAAGAACGCCACGGCCAGCATCGCGGATCTGACGATCGACATGCCGATGATCTTCGCGCCCGGCGAGGCAAAGCATGTGCGGACGACACTGCAGCGCGCTGGGAAAGAAGACTATTCGCTTCTGGTCGAGAGCTCGCCGTCCGGCAAGGCGGATTGGGTTGCGCACGCGCGTGCTCAACTTGCCTTCGAGGATGCCAAGAAGCTGTCGCGCGCCAAGGCGCCGATCGGCAGAGGTGCCAACGCGCGCGAAGGGCTCGGCGCGGCACAGGCCAAGAACCTCGGGTTTGGGGCGCGGTGGAGCAACGTGCGATGGGTCGAGTGCGCGGACCGGGAAGTGACCGCGGAAGTGGAGCTCCCGCGCGAGTTCGCTGCGGACGCCAGCGACTGGATGGCCCATCCGGCGTTGACCGATACGTCGGCCACCATCGGGCTGCATCTGTTTGGGACGGAAATCGGTCAGGGCGATGTGTTCGCCCCGATGGCCATCAATCGCGTCCAAGTTCCCGGTGGCCGGTGGCCGCAGCGGTTTCGGTCACGGGCGCGGCTGACATATAAAGACGAGCGTATTGCCACCTTTGACGTCCAGTTGGGCGGGGTCGACGGCAAGCTGCTCGCGAGCTTTGAAGGCCTCACGCTCCGTCGGCTTTCGCGTGGAGGGACGGAGCTTGCCGCGAAGCCGGCCAGCCTGCTGGCTCAAATGCTCGCCGCGGGTATCCGCTCGACCGACGCGCCGGAGCTGTTCGCAAGATTGTTGAATAGCCCGGCCCGTCAGATCGTCGTTTCGTCGATAGCCCTGTCGGACCTCCGATTCTCGCTCTCTCAGCGCACCATACCGCCAAGTCGCCAAGCAGCTCGAGCCCAAGCCGCAGAAGCCGACTATGACAGCAATGTTGAGCGGAAGATTGCAGAATTCTGGGCCGAGCTGTTGGGGGCCGAAGCGGCGAAGCCAGACGATGATTTCTTCAGTCTCGGCGGCACGTCGCTGACCGCCATAAGGCTCGTGGCGAAGATTTCGAAAGGAATTCGGAGCGACGCTGCCGCTGGCGACGCTGTTCCAGGTTCCGACCTTGCGCGAGCTCGCCGCATACGTGGCCGACAAGGCCGGGCTCTCGCCAGCGCCGGCGGCCGCCGCAGGATCGTCTGCAGAGCTCAAGCAGGGGCCGTCGCCGGAGAGCGAATGGTCACCCCTGGTACGGATTTGCAAGGGCACCAGCGATCATCGTCCGCTGTTCTGCGTGCATGGCGGTGGCGGGAACGTTCTCGGTTTCCGTGAAATCTCGCAGAGGTTGGGGAAGGACTATCCGTTCTACGGGCTGCAGGCGCGCGGCGTTGACGGCGTGCTGGCTCCCCTGACCGACATTGGCGACATGGCGCGCCTCTACATCGAGGCCGTCAAGACCGTCGATCATTCGGGTCCCTATTGTCTTGCGGGATATTCCGGAGGCGGCGTTGTCGCGTTCGAAATGGCTCAGCAACTGCGCCAACAGGGCTTTGAGGTGCCGCTGTTGGTCATGTTCGACACCTTGTCGCCTGTTGCTTCCATCAAGGAGATGCGGCTCAAGGACAAGTTGAAGGCCGCGCGCAATCTCGACGTGCGTTACGTGCTCGATTGGCCGGCGCTCAAACGCCGTCGGCGACAGAAACACAACTATCTAAAGGAACTGGAAGAAAAGCTCCTGCCCGGCGAGCCTGTGCCGCATGAGTTGCTGGAAACCACGCTGATGGATGCGTACCTGACGGCGCAATCACGCTACGAGCCTCGAGCCTACACGGGATCGTTGCTGCTGTTTCGGGCATCGCGAGCCGATCTGCGTTACACGTGGGCGGGCGCCTCCCTTGGATGGGCCGCTTTTGCCCAAAACCTTGAGATCAAGACGATCGCTGCGTCCCACGATTCCATGATGCTTGAACCGGCAATCGTCGAAGTTGCCGGGATCCTCAGGCGAAGGATCGATGCGGCCGGCACTTCGTCTGTATCGAAGCCGGCGGCGGCTCCAGCACTGCGCCTCGTGGACGCGGCGACCGCCGCGTAGCCCGGCTATCGTTCGGCACGGCAACATCTGGGTCGTTGCAGCTGTCTTGACGACTCGCGTGCAGGAAGGGGTTATGGACGCGGATCGTAACCTCCCCGGCATGCGGTCAACAATGTCCGCATAAGCTCGAACTCGCCGCGGAATGGGGAAATCTTCGTCGGCACCTTCTCGTTTTCAGGGTAGCGCCTCGCGGTCGGCAATTCGATGCAGCGAAAGCCAAGTCGCGGCACGCGGTAGCTTAGATAGGCGAGCAGCTCGTAGCGCTCGAAGATGCTTCGAAAAATGTCGATGCGCGGATCGGTCAGCATTCGGCGGGAATAGGCGCGAAAGCCCTGTGTCGTATCTGTCCAGCCGAAGCCGGACGCCCAGGCGAGCATGGGCGCATGAATCCAACGAATAGCGATGCGGCGCTTGAGCGGCGTGTGCGATTCGATCCCGCCGGGGATGTAGCGAGATGCCTGGACGAAGTCATACCCGTCGTTGAGAGCGCCGATGAACGCTGGGATTGCGTCGGGATCGTCCTTGTCGTTGCCGTCGATGGTGACAATGCCCTCATAGCCCTGGTCGAGCAGAAAGGCGTACGCGCAGCGTAGCTGGGCGCTAAGCTTGCCGGGGCCCTTCTTGACGATGAGCCCACGCACCTTTGCCTCGTTGAGCACGGACTCCGCAAGCGATCCGTCGGTCGAGCCACCGTCGACGATGACGATGTCGATTTGCTCCGCGAGCGATAACTTGGTCATCCGTGCGAGCAACCGGTGGATGCGATCCCCCTCGTTGATGACGGGAATAGCGAGACCATATCGCGTCGTGCGGCCGAGCCAGCGTGCGATCTCATAGGAGGGGACTTCAATCATGTGCGGGCCCTAGCTCGCAAATGCGATTGCCAATATTCCTGCAAGCAAAAGGCCATAGCCCAGCATCCGAAGCGGACCAAAGCTCTCATGGAAGAACAGCGCCGAGACGAGCCCGACCAGTATGATCGCCCCAGCGGTCGATACAGGATGGGCGATGTTGAGCGGCATTTTCTGCACCGCGGCCGCATAGGCGAGGAAGGCAACGCCGTAGCAGGCCAGTGAAAAAATCAGGCGCCAGTTGGTAGCGAAGTCGAGCAGGCCGGTTGTCGTGTGACTTGGGATCGTCTTCACCAGGGTGCTGGCCAATGCGTTCGCGAGGATGCCGACGACGACGAGTAACCAATGCACTTAGAAGGCTCCATAAGTTGACTGGGCGAGCTTGATCGCACGCGCGACAGCTATCGCGGCTGGCTCGGTTCGGGAAGCGGCCATCTCGATCGTGATCGTCAGCTCGGGCCGCCTTGCCGCTATGGCAGCGGCCGCCTCGGCGTGGGGCGCATGGCCATCCCCCAGCGTTGCCAGCATCGGCTCGCTCGCATGGACATGACCGATCAGCGAGGCGACCGCAGCAATGGTCTCCTCCGCCGGCTCGTTATTTATCGCGATTGCGCCGACGTTGAGTTGGAGCCGGATTCCAGGATGGTCGACCGCCCGCACGATTTGTGCCGCCTCGACCGTATGAATCATGAAATTGCAATCATAGATGGCTGGATTGGGCTCGAGGCAGACCACAACGCCGGTATCGACCGCGAAATCGCCCAAGCGTCTAAAAAAGCGTATCGCCTGCTCCACCGCCGCCGCGTCGCTCAGTCCCGCTCGATCGCGCTGACGTGGCGAGCCAAACGTCAGCGCCCGCGCACCTAGGCCCTCGCCAATCCTGCACACTGCCACGAGGCGGCGCAGCATCGTCCCTTCGTCATCGTTGAAAAGATTGAGGCCGGTTGTGCCGAAGAGCAGCGCCTGCATGCCTTCGATCCGGAAGCCTCGGTCTGCCCAAACTCGCCGCACCATAGCAATTTCGGTATCTGTCGCTGCTTCGGGATCGGGGAAATATTTGCCAGGCGCCACATCGACGCGGTCCAGCCCGCGCTCCGCCATCACCGCCGCAATGGCCTCCTCCTCGGGTAAGCTCCACGCGATGTTGGACACCGAGAGGCGCATCACGCGATCGGCCGGGAAGGGGGCTCGGACTGGGCATACGCTCGGATGGCGAGCAGGCTTTCACGCGCCGAATACCCATAGGGCGCCATCCCTCCCAGCAGGGCCGCATAACGGGTTCGGAAGTCATAGGCGGCCGGTGCTCGTCCCTCGACGACATTGTCAAATTCCAGGCCGAAGGCCTCGCGCGCCATGTCCCTGATCGACAACGGCTCAGCGGTGAGGTGCAACGTTTTCAGTCCCGCCCCAAGCGCAAGGCCAATGTCGTTCCAGAGATTCACCATGGGGTAGAACTGGTACACCGCCTGCGAACTGATAGCGTGCAGCGCGTTGTTGTTGCGGAAGTCGAAGACCGCATTCTTCCTCAGACCCGGACCAACCAAGCCGCACAGGCGGACCACCAGTGCGTTTGAAAACCGGTCCGTGGCGAACCGCTCGAGCCACAGGCGGTTGCGGCCATAGGCGGTGAGCGCTGCCTCGTCGGGCACCGAATCTTCGTCCTTTCCGCGGCTGTCAGCGAACACGTCAACCGTGCTGATCAACACAAACTGCTTTGCCTTTACCGCCTCCAGATGCCCCGCCAACGATTGGATGTTGGCGATGTCGGCCTGCGGATCGCGTTCCGCAATCCATTTCTGCGCAGGTACGCCCGAACAGACGACCAGATCAAATGCTTCGCCCCGGATGCTGCTGATGTCGGTGGAGCGGTAGAGACGGTCGAAAGCCGCCTGCCTCTTCACCACAGTCCCCACGAACCCTGTATGACCTATCAATGCCCTCATGCCGCCCGCTCTCCCGGAAGCTGCTGCTCGTCGAGCCGTTGAAGGATGTCGTAGATGTTGTCGATCTTGCCCCCGAGGACGGAGTGGATACGTCCCGCGGATCCATGGCGCTCAAACAGGATCGGCCGACCGTCATCCCCCTCGTTCTTCAGCAGCACGGTCTTCACTTCGAACAGGGTGCTCACCGGTCGGCATTCCGCTAGGCAAGGGAGGTAGCGCCTCGCATCCCGGATCATCCATTCGACGCCCGAATCCTTCTGGTAGTCCTTCAGCTCACGATACGGATCGATCGTCGAATCCTCATGCCAGCTGATGTGGGGCGTGTAGCGCACGTGTGTCAACGAATGCAGTTTGCGCGCGGGAAAGGGGATGGTCGAGAAAAATGGCCCGTCCATCACCGTCACGCCAACACTCGCCAACGCCGGGGGCGGTTCCACCAACACCAACTCGGCGAGTTCGTGGCGCAGCCGGAAGTCCGGCGCCCCGGTGGCGCGCGCCGTGCGCTGTAGGCGGCTGTAGGTGCAGTTGAAGACGAGCGGGGCCGAGATGGCGAAGCGTTCGGTCCCCCGCGTTCCCACGACCAGCGCACCGGTATCTGAATCGGTGATGTCGCAAACTTCGGATCGCAGCCAGGTCGCCACGCCCGCCTCGCGGAGCCGCCCCCACATGATCTGGCGCAGCGCATCGGCATCGAATGTGTCTTCCTCTGTCAGCCAGACCCGCTCGATCAGCATACGGTTGAACATAGCGCCGAACTGCCTTTCGGCAGGCTCCAGACGTGCTCCGATCTCGCGACAGAAACGCTCCATTTGTTTCACTGTTACACGCGAGTTGCGCCGCGCCATCGCGTAGATGCTGGTGAAGTTCTGGAACAAGGCGCCGCCGAACTCGGCCCTGAACCGCGGCATGCTTACGCGGCTGCGGAAAGCTGTCGTGAAGCTTCGCGGATAGTGATAGCCCCCATGCACGCGCGCTTGGTTCACGAAAGACGCGCGCATGAGAATATCCGGATCGCGCTCGAGCAAGATCACTTCCTTGAGCCCGCGCCGCGTCTTCAGATAGTAGGCAATGCTGCTTCCATAGAAGCCGCCGCCCACCACGACTGCGTCGGCCATCACGCAGCGCCCGCGTCCGACGGCGCCTTGGCTATGGCGGTCTCGACATTGAGCTTCTGGCGGCGTGTCAGCACGGCGCTGGTCGCCTCGCTCGCGAGGAAATAGGCGGGCCCGCTCTGCGCCCAGCGGATCATGTACGCGAGATACTCCGTCAACAGAAACATGACGATCGATATGAGGAAGAACATTCCGGATTGTTGAAGCGACAGGGTCGTCCAACCGGGTTGCACGTTGCTCTTGGTGAACGCGACGACGACCACATAGACCGAGTAGAACAAATTGAGGAGCGCTCCCGTTAGCGCGACCGCCGACACGATGCGCAACGGCGCGGTACTGTTGGACACAGTGAGCGTGATGGCGTCGCGGGCCCGTGCCAGGAACGATCGGTTCGCTGGCGGCGCTCCCTCCAGTTGATAAGTGAGCGTTCGCCGCGTGAAGCCGGAGAGGGAGGGAAGTGCCCGAAACCGCAAGTCCGGCCGTGGCTGCTGCATCAAATAGCTCACCACCCGCTTGCTGAGCAGCCGGCCAAGCGTCGCATCGCGATTTCAGGTCGATGCTGGTGAGCTTGCGAAACAGCCAGCGGAAGCCGCTGCCGAATATTTGCTGGGCGACACCTCGGTCCGTGGAACCCGTATGACGCAAATAGACGATGTCGACGCCGCCTGTCACCATCTCGATCGCTTCAGGCAACCGCGACAAGTTTTCAGTCAGAGGGTCGTGCACTAATACATAGTCGCCGAGCGAGTTCTCGACGCCGGCCCACGCGGCAACCTCATAGCCGACTTCACTGATCAGGCGATAGAGCTGGACGTTTGGTACGCCGGTCTGTTCGAGGAGCGGCAGGTATTCGGCAAACTCAACGTCGGTCGATCCGTTGTCGACCAGGATTATCTCATAGTCGCTCACGAGGGGTGCGATCGTGTCGGCGAGCCTCAAGACCATCTCGCGCACGTTTCTGCCCGAATTGCGGAGCGGCACGACGACCGAGAGGAGGATTGGCGTTTTCATTTAGCTTGGTCGGACACGAGCGAAAATACCATCAGGTCGGCGACGACGCAGCCGCCATTCGGAACGCGCTGCGGATAGAAGCACGCCGCGGGGTCGTGCAACACCACCGAGCCGAGCTTGGTGCCGGTGGGAAGCCATACCTGCTCGTCGCGAACCACGGTTGTCTCGCCAGGCTGCCGCAATAGCAATAGAAAGGGCTTGCTTGTCGGCGGGAGCTCCGCACGATGATACGTCGAGGCTCGCGGGGCATACCACATTGGAGGACGCGACAGCCAGCTCAGCGTACTTGCATCGCCCACGCGGGGCTTTCCCACATAGAGTACCGCATCTGCAGGAAGCGCTTTGTCGAGTTGTGCGAAACCCGTCGAAAGTGGCGAATAACGGGCAACGAAGGCCTGGGGGCTTTGCAGACCGAGCGAAACGGGAAGGAAGGCGACACTGAACCAGAGCAGCAGCGCAAGCCAGGGCAAGAGCAGGACAAGCGCCGCGGCGCCGGTCATAGCGGGAAGGCGGTCTTTCGAGACATCGGGCAACCGCCGGTTAAGGGCCAATCGGCGTATCCGATCGATACCGGGCGCGACCGCCATGATGAGAAAGGCATATTGAAGGCCGCCGATATGACGGATCTCGGTGGGCAGCACGAATAAAATCAGCGCCACCTGAACAGCCAGAAAGGTTGCGGCAATCACCCGGCGGGGCAGCGACGTCTCCAATAGCGGGTAGAGCAGCGTCGCCGCGATCACCAGCGGATTCCAGTAACTTGCTTCGTAGATCGGCTTGAAGCTGCTCGTCTCGACGAACATCGCAAGTGAGGCCCGGTAGGCCTCTATCGTTTCACCATCGTAGATGCGCGGGTCCGCGAAGCGCGTCAGGGTCGTGATCCCGCCTGGTGATCCACTCGACAACCAGGTCCAGATCGTCATTGGGGCGATTGCCAGCAGGACGACGAGGCCCATCGTGAGCACGTGACCCGCAAGATCGCGGGGCCGGCTTCCGCTTCGCGCGAGCCAATAGAGCGCGGCGACGATCACGAGTGCTGCCAACGGCACCATGGTGAGCTTGGAGCCGATCATTGCCGCAGCTGGCACGGCGACCAAAAGCGCGTAGGCGCGCTTGCCGCACTCTCGCAGGATCCAATCCCCGTTGAGCGCCGCGACCACGGCGATGGTTGTCGCCAGGAACTGAAAGGCGTGCGGCCCGACCGTCGTCATGAAGACGGCAGAGAAGCCCGAGCCCAGCAACGCGAGGGCGACGATCAGGCCTAGTCCGATATCGCCGGTCTGCCAGCGCACGAAGGAGAAGCCAAACCAGGCGATGAGGAGGGCGGCTGCGAGTGACACGATCGCGGCTGCGTCGGGCCATCCGAGGAAGTGGAAGACGGTTTGTGAGATTTGAAACGTGAACTGTGGGAATACCGTCGCTTCGAACGGAAGCCGATGAAAAACGAAGCCTCCTTCGCTCCAAAGGCGAGCTGGGACCAGGATGTGATAGGCCGTCTCGTCGTGACGCGTGGAGGGGGCGACCGCGATGGCGACGTGAATGACAACGATCACTGCAAGCACTAACGCCAACAGGCGTTGCATCCGCGATAGTTGAGTGACGGCTAGCAGTCGTCCCCTGTTGAGGAACGCGCGTCTCCCAGCGACCACCGCACCAAGAACCAGCGCAATGGTGAGAAGCCACATCGTCGAACGGTTTACGGCCCCGATGAAGCCGAGCACCTGCGTTCCGGCGCTCACCACCAAGAGCCCGATGATAAATTCCAGCGGAAGACGGAATGGGCCTGGAGGCTTGAGCCTATCTGCAACGGGCAAGCCGATTCCCAGGAGACCTAGGCTGACGCCCAGTCCCACCAGCAGGGTCGATAGAGGCGAATAGTACTGCAGGAGCGCGTGGCCCGACATCTCGCCCCTTTACGGCTCCGAACCCGCGTGCGTCTCTAACGGCGCGAATGCGAAGAGATCAGTCCTCGTGCCGTAGCGCGTTTGCCATTATCGCGACTTCCGTCCTGTTCTTGGCCTTGAGCTTCTTCATGATATTTCGAACATGAACCTTGACGGTGCTCTCGTGCATGTTCAGCTCGTGAGCGATTGTCTTGTTCGCCTTACCATGGCGGACCGCTTCCACAACCGCCGACTGGCGCGCGGTGAATATCCCATTCGAACGCTGCGCGGCGATGAGGCTGCTAGCTGGAACGAACACGCCACCAGCCAGAACAAAGCGCATCGCTTCAATGACAACATCAAACGGGACGCTCGTCGGAATATAGCCGCGCGCGCCATTCCTAAGGATGTCGACGATGTAGTCGGGCTCCTCAACGTCAGAGAGAAGTATTGTGGGTGCGTCCCCCGTCTTCTGCGACAAGAGCCCAATCTGCCGCTGGATTTCCTGATCCTTACCCCTGCCTCCGGCGCAAAGCACGATGAGGGAACGACCGTCAGCCCGGCCACCCTCGGTCAGCCAGCTATCGACGCTCGCAAACGATACAGGGTTGCACCCAGGGACAGATCGAAGGCTTCGGGTAAGGCACTCCCGGAAGAACGTGCGACGCTCGATGATGAAGACGCTGAAGGCCGTATCGGCAGGTTTATCGAGAAGCGGCGTACCTGCTTCCGAAAAGGAGGATGTGAGATTTCCCTTCGCCGAACGGGTCCACGCTATGGACGGAACATCAACCTGACTCACCGCGTATCACTCCATTTCGCTACCGACGCTTCCACATTTGCCCCCATTAGGACAAATTTAACACAATTTAACCCCATTGGGCGCACAAGTTAGGGGCAGTGCCTACCTCATCTGGAGTGGGCCGTACCACTTTCGGATAAAGCGTTGTAGATGCGAGGCAAAGCGCGCGCAAGAAGGGCCAATCGGGTCCGCGCAGCGGACCCCAGGCTCAGGCCGCCAAGTTTGGCCTTAAATGGATTGTAGACAGCGGTTGGGGCGCATGACTTGGTGAATACCGGGGATAAGTAACGCTTGTCCGTCCCCTCGACGTGACTTGGGGCAGTCACGCGGGTAGCATTTTTCCAACGCCTGCAACCTTGGAGAGCCAGCGGATGCTGTACCGTTTCCTGCTGCATGGCCGAGATGGCGCAAACAACGGCTTGGTATTGCTTGACCTGCCGAGCGACGAATTCGCCAGAGAACTTGCGCGGAAAACTCTCTACCGCAGCACATGCCAGATTTGGCGGGAGGGGCGGCTGATTGAGTGCGTCGATGGTCCAAGCCCCATCGCGGCGGACGTTCCAGGGTCGGCAATCAAGCCTCAGCGGCGAAAACGCCTCTTGAATTGATCCGCGAGAGGATTGGGTCGCGGGCGGCGGTCGACCTCCCTAGATCCTCATTGCGGACGGGATGCCTTGGGCCCCCAAATCTACCCCCTGGTTGGTTTTGCCTGGAGATCGCAAGGATCGAATCCTTCCGGTGACGGGGTCGGCGTTCGACAAATTCTCTCACGACCACGGGGGCGGCGGACGGCACCGCGATGGCTCCGACGTAGTTCGCCATCGGTTCGAAATGAACGAGCTGCCAGGCTGTTTCCCGCGTGAAGCTACCATCGAAGCTCAGAAGGCGTGGTGGCTCGTTCGGATCCAGCGTTACCGCGAAGCTGGTGAGCGGAATCGACAACCCCAAGCCCACAGCCTTGATGAATGCTTCCTTGCGCGTCCAACATTGAAAGAAGCCCCGCATGCGATCGCTTTGGCGCAGTTTCGCCAACGCCTTGCATTCCGAGACTGAGAAAAAGTCAGCCGCCAGATCCTCTTCAAGCGGGCGCATACGCTCGAGGTCAACACCAATCTCGCTGTTCCAGCAGATCGCCAGTGCCGCAACGCTATCGGAATGGGAGAGATTGAAGAAGGGCGCTGGCCCACTATGGCTGGAAAGAAATGGCTTGCCGCAATCGTTATAGTGGAATTCCAACGCGCAGGCACTTTGTCCCGTATATCTGGAGATGATCTCCCGCGTCTTTCCCCACCCCGCCACGAATTGCCGCCTGAGGTCGGGGAATGCGAACCTTGCTGCGCGCGCGCGCTCAGCGGCAGAGAGATGGGCGTGAAGCCTCGTCTCTTCCGCTTGTTCAAGGTCGAGGGAAAAGACCCAGAGGTCGACCGACACCTCGGCGTCGTGCCTAGGTCCAGCGTTTGACGATACGGGCACGCCGACCGGATCAGACGCGCGCGTACGCATCTTGGAAGCGGACGATGTCGTCTTCTGCAAGGTAGGGTCCGGACTGAACCTCTATCAAGTTGAGCGGCACCTTCCCGGGGTTCTCCAGTCGGTGAACCGCGCCCAGCGGAATGAAAATTGATTCATTCTCCCTGAGCAGGGTGGCATCGTCGTCACGCTGGACAATTGCCGTGCCGTTCACAACCACCCAATGTTCGGCGCGATGATAGTGCTTCTGGAGGGAAAGCTTGGCGCCCGGATTGACCGTTATGCACTTGACCTGGAAGCGGTCGCCCTGAAGAATCGTTTGATAGAACCCCCAGGGTCGATGAACTTTCGTCGATTGCGTCGCGGATTTGTGTCCGCGCTCAGCCAATCCGGCCACGACTCCTTTCAGCTCTTGGTCGCAATCTTTCGACGCAACGAGGATCGCGTCAGGCGTCGCAACAACCGTGACGTTATCGAGACCGAGCGCCACAACAAGCGGACCTTCGCTGCGCACGTAGCAGTTCGAGGAACGCTCAACCGTGGCATCGCCAATGACTACGTTGGTAAATTCCTTCTCTCCAACATTCCAAATGGCGGACCAACTTCCAAGATCGGCCCAGTCGAAGCTCACAGGAACGAGGCCGGCGTGGCTGGTCTTCTCCAGAACCGCGTGGTCGAGGGAAATCGCGGGAGCGCGCTTGAAGGAACTGGCATGCAGCCTAAGGAAGTCCAAATCCTTGGTCAGATGTTTCAAAGCGTTGCGACAAACATTTAACAAGTCGGGTGCATGACGGGCAAACTCCGAGAGCAGCACTCTCGCCGACGCAAGTACCATGCCCGAGTTCCAGAAATGATCGCCTGAATCCAGAAGAGTTCTGCGCCTTGGTTGCGTCAGGCTTCTCGACGAAACTTGAGACGGACAGCACGCCCGTGTGGTTTGGCTCCTCGCCCGAGGTATGGATGTACCCATAGCCTGCTTCCGGCGCTGTCGGCTTAACACCGAAGAGGATCAGTTTCCCCGCATGCGCCGCGCCGATCCCGCGGCGCACGCAGTCTTGGAAGGATGCATGATCCTGAATCAGATGGTCGGCGGGACACAGCAGCAAAACTGCCTCGGGGTCGATTTCGTGCACGCGAAGGGCGGCGACGGCCGCCGCTGGGCCGGTGTTACGGCCGACCGGTTCAAGGATGAGCTGTGCGTCTTTTGTGCCGATGCTCCGCAATTGCTCGGCGATGATGAAGCGGTGCTCCTCGTGGGCGAGGATGTGCAAGGGCTCGAACAGGCCCGGTGCCGTCAATCGCCCCGCGGCCTGCTGAAGCAGGGTCTCCTTGCCATGCAAAGGCAGAAGCTGCTTTGGGTAGGATTCACGTGATAACGGCCAGAGGCGCGAGCCTGAGCCGCCTGAAAGCAAGACCGGGAAAACTCGGCTCGGCGATTCTGGCATCATCCTACTCCTGCGGCAGCTCCACTGGGACTTGGCGTTTCGTCCGGCTGCTTACCGTTCAGCACAGGTTCGGGCGCGGTTGCAGCACCAACACGCAAGTCCGCAGATGCCTCCACCCTCCCGCGCGCCCCTCGCGCCCCTCGCGCCAAGGATAGCCACGAAAGCTATCGGACCGTCACAGAAGAGATACCCGGTAATTGGGAGGAGCCGCAGAACGTGAATTCGAGACACTACCAACAAAGGCGTATTCGAAAACTTGGACCCTTCTACTGACGATGTAGTCGGGAAATTTGGCAAGCACGCCAACATCGACGCGTTGGCAATTAGGAGAAGCGTGCCAAGCTGATACGTCCTTTGCGCTCATTCACAGGCCCGACCCCCGACTATAGCCTCCGACGCCTTCCCAATCGCGTAGCGAGCGAGAGCCGCAATCGTCGTCGAGCCGCAAAATGTCAGTGCAGCCTCGCGCTGTGACCAAGACTGCTACTGAACTCGCGCCTGTCGATGCAGGGCAGGGCCGTTGGCACGCGACAAACCGAGTTCGCATTCCCTACGAAGCGATCGAGCCAATTGCCCTCACGACAGATTTTGTTCTGATCGTCGTCGTGAGCATGGCTTGCGGGTTGGGGTACCATCTCGCAGCGTTCCACTCGCTTGGCGATCCACGGCACTATCTCGGCATTGGAGCCGTTGTCGCGCTGCTCATTACGCTGGTGAACCAAGTGCGGGGCCTCTATAGGCCGACAGAGCTGATGTCATTGTGGACGCAGGGTCGCGACCTCTGCATTGCATGGTTCGTGGTCATTGGTTTTCTCATATTCATAGCCTTTTCGTTGAAAATCAGTGAGGTGTTCTCTCGCGGCGCCCTTCTCACGTTCACACTCGGCGGCCTGACGGCTCTTCTTGCGGTT
Organism: uncultured Alphaproteobacteria bacterium; assembly: GCA_963812775.1. Taxonomy (GTDB): domain Bacteria; phylum Pseudomonadota; class Alphaproteobacteria; order Rhizobiales; family Beijerinckiaceae; genus CAWEWH01. The sequence continues at coordinate 416,187 of CAWEWH010000001.1, read as the reverse complement.
CGGGCCGCGTGGTCCGGGTACTTGGTGACGGCGCTGAGACATGGCCACTTCTCCCAACGAAAAGTGATCTTGATAAAGGAAGAGAAGTCACCTGCCGATCAGTCCCTCATCGACGACCTATCCAAGCACGGCCTCTCTATCAGCCAAACCTATTCGCTGACGTCAGCCGACTTCGGCCAAGAATCGCTCCAGCAGCTGGTCGCAAGTACGACAGAGTCGGCGCGTTCGTCCGACATCGAAGATATCGTAATTGCGTTTGACTGGAGCAGGCTTCCGGCCGCCCGTGAGATCATCAACGCGTTGCAATCGCTTCCACTGCAAGTACGGCTAGTTGTCGATCCGACCGCCGCGGATCTGATAAATCAACCTCGCCAACGATTTGGAGCAACGCTCGCAATTCAGGTTCGCCAGCCCCCGCTGACGTGGACCGATAGGATTGTGAAGAGGTCTTTTGATTTCCTGTTCGCAAGCGTCGGTCTGATTGCCCTGTGCCCTCTTTTTGTGCTGGTCGCGATACTCATAAAGCTGGATAGCTCCGGGCCCGTGCTGTTCCGGCAAACCAGATGCGGGTACAACACGAGGCGTTTTGAAATTTATAAGTTTCGAAGCATGAACGTGCTCGAGAATGCGGACGTTGTGACGCAGGCACGGCGCTTTGATAATCGAGTGACGCGGGTTGGCCGCTTTTTGCGATCCACCAGCATCGACGAATTGCCCCAGCTATGGAACGTTCTTCGCGGCGAGATGTCGATCATCGGGCCCCGGCCTCATGCCGTCGCTCACGACACCGAGTACCACAAACTCATTGGCAACTACGCGTTCCGCCGCCACGTCAAGCCCGGCCTGACAGGCTGGGCCCAGGTCAGCGGCTGCCGGGGAGAGACCGCTACCGTTGAAAGTATGGCGGAGAGGGTGAGCTACGATCTGTGGTACATTGATAACTGGAGCATTTGGCTCGATGCCAAGATCGTACTCAAGACTTGTTGGATGCTCGTTGTTGCGAGAAACGCCTACTGATGACGGGCTCCCTCGTGGAGTATGCAAGCTGTAGCCTGGCTGTTGAGTAGACGGCTGTCGCGCGCTACTCAAGGCCCGACGAACGCATCTCTTCGAGGAGGGGCTGTTTGCACCTCTCGCTTTTCTCGACCGCAAGGACAGGTGGCAAATTTCTTGCTTTTGTAGGAAAGTTGTTCAGGCGCGCGCTGCGTCGTACCGCGGTTCATCTTCAATGATCATGGGAACACGACGGCCTTGCGTTGCTTCGGAAAAGACCTAGCTCATGATTGAGCGCGATGGGAAGTTGAGCGATCCTCCTCTGGCCATCCAACGAACGACCTCTTGCCGGTCGAGAACAGCGAGGACCTCTCGCAATGGAGCTCGCATTCGAGCCTTCCTCTACAATTCGCAGCATGGTGGTCGAAATACGGGCCTCGCGGAAAGTGGATGGGTGCCCCGTCAGATTGGATGTTGGTTTCCGCAACATTTGAAAAGCTATGTTCCGACCAAGCATGGGGCGAGGCTGGCGATCGAACCATCCAGCCTCGACGTGTACACGCACCTGCTGGTTCACGGGAAAGCATGGGACGAGCATGTTTTTCGAGCCTGCCGGTCGCTGCTTGCACCTGGCCAGACATTCTATGACATCGGCGCCAATGTCGGCGCGATGTCCATTGAGATGGCCAACATATTCGACGATGGCATCTCTGTGGTCGCCTTCGAGCCCCTGCCGACGCTCAGCCGCAGCATCGCTCGCTCAGTCCGCCTGAACAAGTTTCGGAGGGTCGTGGTGTTCGAACTCATGCTTGGGGATCGAGAAGGAACGGCTGACCTGTATGTGGGATCGCATAGCATCCATGCTTCTGCCGTTGCGCGGAAGAAGCGCTCCAAAATCGTCGCACGGACGGTCACGACCTTGGACCAGATGGTTGCCGCCGGCGTGATCCCGCCCCCCAACGTTATCAAAATAGATATTGAGGGAGGCGAACTGGCTGCATTTAAAGGTGCGACGAAGACTATTCGCGCTTATCGGCCCCATATTGTTTTCGAGTCGGATATGAATATGGATCGCTTTGGCTACACGAGGCAGGATTTGATCGAACTGCTCAGGGGGCTTTCTCCGTACGAGTTCTTTCTCATTCCGAAAAAAGGCGCGATGATACCGATGAACCAGGCAGCAAATCGTGACCTGGAGATCAGTGATCTTCTGGCCAGGGCAGTCCACTAGGCGGGAGGTCGAGCGTCGTCGATGTTCATGGCCTGCGATCGGCGTGCCGCAAGCGTACGTCACGGCCCGCCGTCCTTTGTCATAGGCGACAATGCCTTCGCGGTCATGACATGGTGCTGAAACGGCAGCTTGCGCTCGAGGCCGCTGCTTCCGAAGAAGCAGCAGCCCCATCATTGACCTCAGTCGATCGGGGGTGGTTAGGGAGCGGTCAATGAATGCGCAACCGTGGGAATGAAAATAACTCTACGTGGGCACCTCCGGTCAGGCCAAGTATCTGATGGTGCAGGGAGCGGACGACCAAATCGCGCCGCCTGTAAATGGCGTGGATCTGAAAAATGAGTTGGATGAGCAAGTGACACTGATCACCTGCCCGGGGCAGCCCACTCTCCTACCTTTGGAACAGCCTGAGACGACCGCATCTCACATGATCAGTTTCATCCGACAGCTTGTCCGCAAGCCTAGGAGCGACCTGCGGCTCTACAGCCCACTCGAACCATTCTTCACAAAAGCGTGGCGGCCGAGCGAGAGCGAGCTGGTGCGCTAAAACGTCCGCTCGGTTGCTTCGACGGTTCTTCTGAGGGAGGACATCATGACCGCCAGCAGACACGTAGCCATTTCCGGCACGGCCAGCATCGACTGCTGAAATTGGCGGGAAGCACAGCCGCTGGGGCCTCGGGCTTTCATCTTCGGGCTCGTAACGGTTTTGTGCCGCTAGTGCACTACATGCACGGCTCGTTCAGCTTCGAGGCTTCCGGCCTATGACCTTTCTCCGGAGACCCACGCCGGCCGGCCTCGGATCAGTGCGGTCTTGTGACTTCAGCGCGACGCAAGCGCCGACCATCTATGGTCTGCTTGTATTTGTCAGAACGCCCAAAAGGGAGGGGTCGTCGCTTTTGACCTTTTCCAGTTTCGCCGGCAAGCCGTTTCGCCTTGGCGATGAGCTTCTGATCCAATGTCGTCTTAACCGCATGGCAGCGCAGGCAAAGTGGTCGCACGTTGCTCGCATCGTCTTTGCCTCCAAGTTCGAGGGCGATGAGGTGGTCATAGACGAACTCAGCGCGGGAGCTGAGATGCGCGTTACAGCCGGCGCACCACACGAAGCGGCGCAGGAGTTCGAGTTCGCGCTTCGCAGTGATGGGCTGCCGCTCGACAATCTGGATCCTCGTTCGAGCGATTGTTGGGACGCGAAAGGCTTTTGCCTTGGCCACGTTAAAGCCCCTCGTCGGCCCGGGGTGCTCGCGGCGCGCCATTCGCCCGCGTTGCCTGAGTGGGCGCTGCCACTCTCTTGATTGAGGAAGCCACTTTTCGCTGCTGAGCATCCGTGAGGACCGGCTTGGAGACAATGGGAGGCAAGGTGTTGCCGCCGCTGGATGGGCGGATCACTGGCGCGGTGCGAGGTCGCGGCTCCCGCATTGAGCGTTTCTTGCTATTGCTCAACGCCGTGCGCGGCGGTGACTTGCGCGCTCAAGCTCGCTGTCGTCGCGCCATCGTTATCCTCATCCGCCGCGACGCCGAGCAGCGCGCAAAGGGCATAGCGCTTGGCATACGTGAGGGCACTCCCCATGCGCTGGTGATCAACATTAATGGCGCAGACCGGGTACTCGCACTCAATCCATTGGCCGGAGGCGTGCACCAGCCTAGTTTTCACGAAGATATGGCCCGCCTCCACGAAGGTGGGCTGCAGAACGGCGAGCTTGTGTTTCGAGAGGACGGGCAGCACGCCCTTCAGCACGTCTGCGAGGTCGGCATACTTGTACTCTCGTGTGCCATTTCCTCCGCCATGCGAGGCCTCTCTGAGCTGGGCGGTTCTGTTCTTGTCGATGATGGGGAACTCGCCCTGCGCGGCCGCCAAGGCGGCAGCGAGTTCATTGAGAGCGTCAGACATCGTAGGGCCGAGCGTTTGCATCATGCCGCCCTCTTCCTGAGTCCCTTGTCGAGTTCGAAGAGGCGTCGCATCATTCTGAACGCCTCCCAAGCCTCGTCGAGGTTAGGATAGTAGTGGTGGGAGAAGTCGCCATTGTCCTTGGAGAAGCGGCAAAGGTGAAACCCGCCGCTGATCGGATGATCTGGATAGTTCTCTTCCCAAAGAGCTCGGTAAGCGGCGAGCTGAATGAGGTAATCTGAGTAGACAGCGTTCGAGGTCTTCCAATCGATGAGGACAAGGCTGCCCTCGAATGAACCGATAGCGTCTAGCGTGCCGCCGAATTGGTGCTCAGTGCTGACTAGAGGGACCTCGCTATGTAGGAACTCGAGGCGCGTCATTCGCTCCCAAGCGAGGTAAGCATCGAAGCCAGCGCGGGCCCTCTCGACCAACTCCTGATCGATTGGAAGCGGCGGCTTCCAGGGCTGGGCACGGAGCCTCGCCTCGACCATCTGATGTGCCAGGCTACCTGCGGCCGCAGCCCTATCCCTGCTCTCCCGGTAGTCGCGCCCCTCCAACCCTTCCGTCCAAGCCCAGTGGATGAGGGCTCCCGAATCCTTGAAGCGTGACAGAATACTGGTAACTGAAGGCAGGCGTTTCCCCGCCCTATCTCGGTAAATTCGCGCGACCATGTCAGCTATCCAAAAACGACACTCAGATGTCTAAAATAGACATATCGCGGCGTCAAGCGCGTTTCACTGACGCGCACAATTTTTTTTCCGGAGCGCGAGGTTGATCACGCCCGCGCAATGCAGAGCGGCTCGCGCGCTGCTCGACTGGAGCCAACAGGAGCTCTCCGAGAAGGCAGGCGTGGGCATTGTGACAGTACGGCAGCTGGAGGCCGGCTCTAACGACCCTCGCAGGTCGACATTGGAAGCCGTGCAGCTCTGCCTTGAGGATGCTGGGGTGGAGTTCATTCCCGAAGACGGGGGAGGCTCAGGCGTTCGATTCAAAAAACGACAGCATAGGCAACGACCGCGCTAGCGTTTTTCGCTACCGAAAAATTTTTTGGGAGAACGAACCCAAATCAGTTGTCAAATGCGTCTTAGTGCAGTTGTTTTTCATGTGTTTTAAAAACGAGACGATTTAAGTCGCAAATGAAGCCACACACTCCTCGGGCGACGAATGCGCCGTGGTTGAAACTGTCCCCGCTGAAATCAGACGCGTTCTGGGCAATCCTCTCTTGTTGCCGGGCGAGAGCGAGGAAGCGTTTATGGAACTTCTCGATCTTGTAAAGCCCAGGGACAAGCTTGAGTGGATTTCGGTCTGGGACCATCGCAACCCTCACATTCGAGATTTCAGCGTTACACCGCCGCGGGTGATAAACCCGGCGCGGAAGTCCTTTCCGGCTTGCACGCGCCTTCTTCTACGCAGGCGCCCGGGCGCTGCTCGTTTCCCACTGGGCCGTGGAGTTGCGCGCGGCCGTCAACAGGCCATCGTCGAACTCGTCGGGCCGGTCGGGCAGCGACAATGAGGGCGCAATGGCGAAGTAAATTGTTTTTCTCGACGACGAGAGCGCGAAGGTAGCCGCGAGCTGGGTGACGCCCGTCTTTTCGGCCGCAAACTGTTGAACGCGCGACGGCATCAGCGTTGCCCCGTATGGCATGGGCCGCCGCGCGCCGTGAAGGGTGATTGAAGATCACCCGTTGAATGAGTTCGAGAACGCAGGGGTTGGCTCAATTGCTACGCGTCGGGGTAATCCGGTTGAACGTAACTCTCAATTTCATGATCGGGGAAGGGCGGCGAGCTGATGGCCTGGTAAACCGGGGCGGCGAGCGGTGTGCCTCTCACTTCGACAGGCGACGGGGCAGCGCTCGCCGGGCGTTGGTTGCCGCCGTTCTCGGCGGCAAGCCTTTGCTCTCGTTTGCGCAAGCCTCTTAGCGCTGCTTCTTGATAGTCGCGCTGCTGCTGTCCCGGATCTTTTTCGTAGGCGAGATGCTTATCGTGTTCCGTAATCATTTTACCATTTCTTTCTGCGCGCTCCTTCCACCAGCTCGAATGGCGGTTAGGCCGGCCGGCTTCCTCCCACGCTTGCCGATCGGCGTCTTCCCAAGGCGTGTTCATTGAGTACTCGGCCAATTGATCACTCAGCGCTCTGATCAGCTCAATGCTCCGGGCTTTGCGTGCGTCCTCGATCCGTGACCCCTTCTCTCGCTTCTCAACAAGAGAGAAAACGATACGAACGGCCCGCGGCTCACCGACAATTGCCTTTTTGATGAGGGCGCGAACCATGCGCCGAAGAGCGTGCTCACTTCCTCCACCTTTCAGATGCTGCAGGTGACGTGCCTCCCTCGCCACAATCTGAGCAAGATAGGCTTTACCGGTTTGCTTGGGTCGGCCACTCGGATTGCCGGATTGACCCTTCTTGAAGCGGCTGTGGTTCGGCGGCTTGCAATATCCGACCTCAGCCGAGGGCTCAGTGTTTTCGGCCACCTGCTTGGAGCGTTCGTCGAGGTGCTGGGTACCGTCCACCAGATAGGGTGGAACCTTGATCGGCTGATTGGTCATTGTGCTTCCGATGGTCATCTCTCAACTCCTGCCTGGGCCCGCTGTGTTACCGGGTCTTGCTTCGGTTCTTCGGCCATCCAGAAGGGCAGGAGAAGATTGATCGCGGCCATGCTTCCCGCACCCGCGAGGCTGTACTGCTTCCGCACAATCAGTTCGAGGGCGTCGCGGCAGACCTTTTTACTGCCCTCTTGAACGGCGAACTTTCGCTTGAGCTCCTCATCGAAAATTCGCAGGAACGCACTCACGCCGCCATCGTGATTGGCGTGGTCGGTTCCTTGGGAAGCCTGCGCTTTATCCGCGGAGGAACGGGGGGTTCTTCTTTTCATTTCAGCCACAGCGAGCCTCTGTCATCTGCAAGCGGTTGACGTGGTTACCCGCACGCTCCGCGGCGAGTGTTCCAAAGGTTTGGTTTGTCGCATCAAGGCGCGCTGACGTGCCTGTCAAGCGCTCGAAGCGGCGCACGATCAGGTCGCAACCCTCAGACGTATTCTCCACGACACGAGCAATGCGCCCGGTCTTCTCAGCGGCGATCAGCGTTGTGCCCCTGCCACCAAACGGGTCGAGAACGATGTCATCGCGTCTTGTGCAGTCTTTGATGATCTCGGATATCATGCGCACCGGCTTGATCGGCGCAGCATGGGGCGCGAGATGATCGTCACTGTCATCGTGCACGGCTGAGTGTTCCCAAACGTTTGAGCGACGGGCCGGTCGTTTCAGCTGATGAAGGGTTCGTTTTTGCGGCAGTTCACCGTTGGCAAAGATCAGAATTAGTTCATGCCCTTGCTCGTACAGATGCGCGGTCTGCGTTGGAAATCGCTTCCAGACACACAGATCTTTTAACGCTCCGAAACTGGGCTGACCCGCGCTGAGTACATCGCCAAGCCGAGGCCAGCTGGTCGCGATGAAGGCTAACGCGCCTTCAGTACAAGCTGCTTTTGACGACTTAAGAACTTCGCTGAGAATTGTCTTCGCAGCCTGCTCATTCACCCTCGGGCAATTGCAGGTGCAGGGCAGGTCGGTCAGGAACAGGTGTGCCTGTTGCCCTCGCATGAGCTCAGATATCGTGGAGGGACGCGACGGGTCCGACACATAGAGCCTGTGGCGACCGAGTAGCCAGATGTCTCCAGGACGCGAAACAACGCAATCGCCCGGGGAGGGGAGAATGTCCTCCGCCGGCAATCCTTTCTTGGGTTGAGATTTCATCGGCTGATCATAGAGAGCCGCGATCTCAGCTTCGTCGAAACCCAGAACGTCGAGTTCAAGGTTTGCGTCCCAGAGCGCCTGAAGCTCGTCTTTGATGAGCGCGTCGTCCCAGCCAGCCCTTGTCGCAAGCTGATTGTCAGCGATGATGTAGGCGCGCCGTTCGGCATCGTTGAGATGCGAGATGAGGAGGGTTGGCACCTCCGACAGCTTTAGCGTTTTGGCCGCTTCGACCCGCGCGTGACCCGCAATGATCTGATTTTGGTCATCGATTAGAATGGGGCTGATAAAGCCGAAGCGCCGAATGCTCTTCGCAATCTCCTGGACCTGCTTTTTGCTGTGGGTTCGAGCGTTCCGGGAATGAGGGCGCAGCGCAGTTGGAGATTTCATTTCTACTCGTTGATTGCTCATGGGAGCCTTCCTGAAATGCCAACGGGCACGCGCTATCTTGCGCGATGCAGCGTCGGGCTGGTGATGTGACGGGCTTTCCGCGGCGCAAGCACGTGCGCCTGGCCAATTCAACGGCCACGAGGAGGCTCGGCGCAAAGCGCCGGCCACGAGCAGCGGATAAGCTGAGGGGTGGTTTCGAGAGCGGCGGCTAAACCGCGGGTCTGTCGGGCCGAAGATCGGCCCCCCGAAATGAGAACGCCCGGTGCGAACAGCGCCGGGCGGTCTTCTTCAGGCTGGCGAATTCGGTACAGGTTGGTTACACCTCCGTCAACCCCCCACCCTGGAAATTTTTACGAGCCGAATTTCAGTTGTGCGAACGCGCACCTCCACGTCTCGTCAGGCGGTGGCCCGCCGATACGGAGCGAGCCGTCTTCTCAACGAACTCTCTTTCGGCGAGAGCCGGCGCACCGAGGCGAGCGCCAACATTTCCCTGCTGACAGATACGCCTCCCTGTTTGTGGGACGCAGCATCCCTGCTGAGCTGACGGGAATTCCCTGTTCGACAGATAGAAATTCCCTGCTCAAGCGTTTTTCGCCGTGTCCTGGTCTCAAGCGAACCAATTTTAACTTGCTGATTTTACGTGATATTCTGTGAACGAGGGCCCACGGAGCGTCGACGAGAGCTTTGCCGTCCGATTTCCCGAAGCGCGATGCCGCAGGCCAGCCTAGCGGTCGCTGCAAGAATTCGACCGGTGAGAGCACCCGCTGACCGTCGTCAACGTTTGGATCAAACCTGACGGTCAGGTGGCCGCGGTCGTGGCGGCGAAGTTCGCAATGTTGGCGCAACGCCCTGGTCAACCACGGGTCAGCGGGTGCAGAAAACCGGGTGGCACGAGCCCTTGGTGCGGACGGCGGGATTCGAACCCGCACGGGGTCGCCCCCGAGGGATTTTAAGTCCCTTGCGTCTACCAGTTCCGCCACGTCCGCATGCCGCCCCGTCATGTCGGATTGCGCCCTGGCGCGCAAGCGCCGCCTCACGCCAGCGCCGGGGCCGGCGTCCTTTCGAGGAAGGCCGGCATGACCTCCTCGGCGACGCGCTGGAACTGCTCCAGCATCACCGCCTTCGGCGTGCACAGGCTGGTCGAAAGATTGATGTGCTCCATGCCCGGAAAACGCGCCTCGAGCTTCTTCAGGTGCTCGACCAGTTCATCGGGCGTGCCGGCGAACCAGGAGCCGAGCTTCATGTAGTGGTCCAGCGACGGCACGCCGGCCTCCTTCCAGCCGCCGCGCCGCGCCACGGCGGCCACCTGCGGCGGCGTGATGCCGGGCACGAAGCCGAGCGGCGCGAACATCTTGACGTGCTCCTCGTAATAGGTGGTCAGCTCGCGGACGGCCTTCTCCTTGCTGTCGGCGACGTAGAAGAAGACGCCGACGGTGAGGTTCTCGCCGAGCTTGAGATCGCGGCCGGCGCGGGCCGCCGCGTCCCGGTAGGCCTGGATCGGCCCTTCCGCCATGGTGGCGGCGCCGCCGCCAACCGCGCCCTTGATGCCGTGCTTGACCATGAAGTCGAGGCCGCGCGCGCTGGCGCTGACGACGGGCTGCCAGCATTCCACCGGCCGGTTGAGCGGGCGCGGCACCAGGGTGAGCTCCTTCAGCGTGTAGCCGCGATAGGGCACCTCGGGCGGCAGCGTGTAGTGCTTGCCCTTATGGGCGAAGCGTTCGTTGTTGAAGGCCTTGAAGATGATCTCGACCTGCTCCTCGAACAGCTCGCGGTTGGCTTCGCCGTCCTGCATCGGGGAGCCGAAGGTCTCGACCTCGCGGGTGTGATAGCCGCGGCCGACGCCGAACACCGTGCGGCCCTTGGTGAGGATGTCAGCGACGGCATAGTCCTCGGCGAGGCGCAGCGGATGCCACATGGGCGCGATGTTGAAGCCGCAGCCGATGCGCAGCCGCTTGGTCACGTGCGCCAGATGCACGGCCATCATGAGAAGGTTCGGGATGACCTCGTAGCCCTCGTGCTGAAAATGGTGCTCGGCAAGCCACAGCGTGTCGTAGCCGAGCCTGTCCATGGTCTTGGCGACGGCCTCGGTCTTCTCGAACACCGAGGCCAGTTGCTCGTTCGAATAGCGGCGCTCGTTGGCGGGCGTGGCATTCTGGCCCATGTCGGGCAGGTCGATGTGACCGGGATACACCGTGACGAATTTGCGGATCATGGCGCCACCTCTTGCTGGCGACAGTGTAGGGGGCCGGCGCCGGCCGCGCCAAGGCCCTCATCGTCCGGCGTGAGTTCAAGCTCGGCCGTGGGCTGCGCCGACATGCCGTGGCCGGGACCCTCGACTTATCCACCCCAGGATGCAATGTGGCGGGACGGGGGAGGGGCCCTCGAAGCGCCGCCCGAATTGGCGGGGACTTGGGACAGAATTGCATCCGGACAGCAGCAAAGCCGTCTTTCACTTCGTAATGGTCAAGCCGACGCATTACGATGACGACGGCTATCCGATCCAGTGGTTCCGCTCGGCGCTACCCTCCAACACGCTCGCCTGCCTCAACGCGCTCGCCGAGGACGTGCGTCGGCGCAACGTGCTCGGCGACAACGTCGACATCCGCCTCCACACCTATGACGAGACCAATCGCCGGGTGCGTCCCGACAAGATCATCCGCGCCATCCGCAAGGACGGCGGCAGGGCGCTGATCGGCTTCGTCGGCGTACAGTCGAATCAGTTTCCCCGCGCCGTCGATCTGGCGCGCCCCTTCCTTGCGGCCGGCCTGCCGGTGTCCATCGGCGGCTTCCACATTTCCGGCTGCATCGCCATGCTGCCGGAGCTGCCCGCCGACATCCGGGCGGCGCAGGAGATGGGCATCTCGCTGTTCGCGGGCGAAGCGGAGGAGGGGCGTCTCGACGAGGTGCTGCGCGATGCCTTCAACGGCAAGCTCGCGCCCCTTTACAATCACATGGACCATCTGCCGTCGCTGGCGGGCGAGCCGGCGCCGATCCTGCCGCGCAAGCACGTCATCCGCACCTCCGGCACCTATTCGAGCATCGATCTCGGGCGCGGCTGCCCCTATCAATGCTCGTTCTGCACCATCATCAACGTGCAGGGCCGCAAGAGCCGCATCCGCTCGGTGGACGATCTGGAAAAGATCGTGCGCGAGAACTACGCCCAGGGCATCAAGCGCTTCTTCATCACCGACGACAATTTCGCCCGCAACAGCCATTGGGAGCCGCTGTTCGACAAGCTCATCGAGCTGCGCCTCGGCGAAGGCCTCAAGATCGGCTTCACCATCCAGGTCGACACGCTCTGCCACAAGATCCCGAACTTCATTGAGAAGGCGGCGCAGGCCGGCGTGCGCCGCGTCTTCATCGGGCTCGAGAACATCAATCCCGACAACCTGATCGCCGCCAAGAAGCGCCAGAACAAGATCACCGAATATCGCGAGATGCTGCAGAAGTGGCGCAATCACGGCGCCATCACCTATGCGGGCTACATCCTCGGCTTCCCGGCCGACACCAAGGAGACCATCGTCCGCGACATCGAGATCATCAAGCGCGAATTGCCGCTCGACATTCTCGAGTTCTTCTTCCTGACGCCGCTGCCGGGATCGGAGGACCACAAGGTCTTGTGGACGAAAGGGGTGTGGATGGACCCCGACATGAACAAGTACGATCTCAACCACCGGGTCGCGCATCATGGCAAGATGTCGGACGCCGACTGGGAGGAAGCCTACCGCCTCGCCTGGGAGACCTTCTATACGCCCGAGCACATCAACACCATTCTGCGCCGCACCTGCGCGAGCAGGCTCGGCCGCCCCGGCACGACGCTGTCGACGATCCTGTGGTTCTACCTGATGATCCTGTTCGAGGGCGTGCATCCCCTCGAGGGCGGGGCGCTGCGGCTCAAGTTCAGGCGCGACCGGCGCCTCGGCATGCCGCGCGAAAACCCGCTCGTCTTCCACGCCCGCATGATCGCCGAGACGGTGAGTAAGGCGCGTGGCTATCTGCGCATCTTCCTGAGCACCCGCGCCATGCTCAAGGCGGCGCTCGCCGCACCCGACCGCTGGACCTATTCCGATCTTGCCATTGCGCCGCCGCGCGCCAACGAGTTCGAGGCGCTCGAGCTCTACCACGCGACCACCGGCGGCGAGGCAGCGCTGGCGCGCAAGTATCGCGGCGATGCCATCCGGGCTGGCGCGGCCGTGGGGCAGACGGCGCAGCCGGCGGTCGTCAGCGGCGCGGCGGCGGGGAGCTGAGGCCGCGCCGCGACGCCGTCGAGCATGTGGTGCGCAAAGCGGCATCCGACGGCAGATGAATCTTGCCGCGCCTCGGGGGAAACCCGGATAGTGCCGAGGGCCCCGAAAGGCCAAGCTTGACGCGCACCCGGCATCTTTGCGAACAGGGTGACGGGGGCTGCCGCATGAACATCGCCGCCATGAAAATCGCCGCCATTGCCATCGTTGCGACACTGGGCCTTGTGACGGCGCTCGTCGGCGTGGTGCAGGCGCAGAGCAACCGCGTCTATTGCGACGGTGTGACGGAGCCGAACACCTATTCGTCGGAATGCATCGGCTACAACCCGTACTACGTGCCGCCGGGGAGCAGCGAGCCGCTCGGCTTGCCCAAGGGCACCTTCGGCACGCCCGAATACAACGCGTCGATCGCCGCTGTGAAACGGCGGCTCGAGGGTGGCAGCGCCGGCGTTGCTCGTGAGGCTGCGCCGGGCGGATCCGCCGGGCTCAGGCCGCCCGCGCCCGGTGGGCGCCCTCGAAGGCCGGCGCCACCTCGGTCATGAAGCGCGCCATCTCGTGCTTCACCTGGCCGTGCGGCTTCAGCCCGACATTGAAATAGAGGATCACCTCGGCAAAGCCCGCCGCCTCGACCTTCTTCAGCGTCTCGGTGATGCGGGCGCTCGAGCCGATGAGCACGGAATTCTCGGTGAGGTCTTCGGGCCTCACCTTCTGCAGGCGCTCGACCATGTCGATGAAATAGCGATAGCTCGGCGGCGCCGTCTTCGGGTCGCCCGGGAAGGCCGGGATGACGCATTCCTTGTAGTAGCGGATCTGCCGCGCCCGCTGCGCCGCCTCCTCGGCGGCATTGTCGGCGAAATGGGTGAAGTAGCTGCACATCAGCCGGCCGGGCTTGGTGCCGAATTTGGCGCAGCTCTCGTGATAGAGATCGGCCACCTGCTTCAGGCCGCCGAAGCTCATGGCGGCCGCGAAGGGCGCGACGATGAGCCCGCAGCCGAGACGCGCCGCCAGCTCGATGGACGGCTTCGAGAACGACGCCACATAGGCGGGCAGGGGCTGCTGCACGGGCTTTGGGGTGATGCGCACGTCGTCGAACTGATAGTGCGTCCCGCGGTGCGAGATGCGGCCGTCGGCGCTCCACAGCCTCTGCACCAGCTCCATGCCCTCCTCGAAGATCGACTGGTTGTCGGCGAAGGAGACATGGAACGGCTCGTATTCGCGCCGGTCGTAGCCGCGCCCGGCGGCGAAATCGACGCGGCCGTTGCTCAGGAGATCGAGGGTCGCCCATTGCTCGGCGACGCGGATCGGATGATGCAGCGGCAGCACGGTGACGGCGGGTGCGAGCCGGATGTGACGCGTGCGCGCCGCGATATAGGCGAGCACGAGGTCGGGGCAGGAGAGCACGCCGAGGGAGTTGAAATGATGCTCGCCGATCCAGGCCGAGTGCATGGCCAGCTCGTCGGCCAGGATGGCCTCGGCCGTGATGTCGGCGACGAACTGGTTGGGGGTGCGCGGATTGTCGGCGTAGTGGTTGTCGCTCAGCGTGAAATAGCCGAAGTCCATGTCGCGCCTCCCGCTTCCGCCATCGGCCCACAAAGTCAGCATAGGTGCTTTTGCAATTATTGCAATTGCACTCATCTGCGATTTTTAGGCTAAGATGCAGCCGGACGAGTGCCGGGCTTTTCTTTTGACATCCCGTCGCGCGCTTCTTCTAGAAAGTTAGACGACCGAACGTCGAGCAGCCCTTTGCGACATAGCAATCTCAATCTCGCTGAATTTTTCCCCTACCTCATCAACCGCGTCGGGGCGACAATGGTCGAGCGCTTCGGCCGAGAGGCCCTACGCGGCACGCATTTGACGATCGGCACGTGGCGCATCCTCGCCGTGGTGGCGAGTCACGACGGCATCCGCCAAGTGGATCTTGCCGACCTGACGAGCATTGAGGTGTCGACGGTCTCGAGGCTGGTTACGCAACTTGTTCAACTGCGGTTGGTCAGCCGCTCGCGTTCGAACACCAGCAATCGCGAGGTCGTCGTTCGACTGACACGGAACGGGCGGATGCTGGTGCAGGATTTGGTGCCTGTGGCGCTCGCCTTGGAAGCCGGCGCAACGCGCGGCCTACCCAAAAAAGACCTGGCAACAGTCAAGCGTGTCCTGCGCCAAATGCACGAAAATCTGCGCTGAGCGCGCAGATCGAGGCTGATCGCGAAAATCGGCGCAGTTCGGCAGGCGCCATTTCGGCAGGCCATCATGTGTTCCGCACACCATCCTCGACAATCTGCACGACTCGGGAGAGGTCCTGCTGTGCCCGGCCTTGGAAGACGCCGTGCTTCAGGACAAGTCGCGCGGCTTGGCACACCCACATTGGAACGCCAAGCGCCTCGCCCTGTTCGATCGCGAGATCAACGTCCTTCATCAGAATGCCGATCGTCGCGCCAAAGTCGAATGTGCCCGGGAGGACGGCTTGGGGGAAAACCAGCATCGTTCCAAAGTTTCGACCGGTGCCATTGTTGAGAACCTGAAGCATGGCGTCGGCTGCGATCCCGCCTTTCGCTGCCATCGTCATCGCCTCGGATGTCGCGACCAGCCCCACTGCGGCAAGGATATTGTTTGTCAGCTTCATGATCTGGGCCGCGCCGGGCTTTTCTCCCGCCGTCACCACTGTCGGTCCCCACAATCGGAATATCGGCATCAGCTCGGCAACTTTCGCCGGGTCACCCGAAACCATGACGGCGAGCGTGCCGGCGCGCGCGCCCACCGGCCCGCCGCTGATCGGCGCGTCGATCACGGTCACACCCTTGGCGGCACAGGCCGTCTCGATGTC
This sequence comes from uncultured Alphaproteobacteria bacterium, assembly GCA_963812775.1. Lineage (GTDB taxonomy): Bacteria > Pseudomonadota > Alphaproteobacteria > Rhizobiales > Beijerinckiaceae > CAWEWH01. Next base: position 400,879 of record CAWEWH010000001.1, on the reverse strand, counting down.
AGCGAGGAATGGCCCGCCAACCGTGCAGGTATTGATGAGCGTTTTGAGCGCCCTGCCTGACAGCAATCCGTCTCGCCCAGTCACCGCAGCGCGAAAGGTTGCGAGGGTCGGCAACGACACCACGACGGTATCGCTGGCATCGGCCAGCTCTTTCGGTGAGCCTGCGCGGCGCGCCTGGCGTTCGAGCAACGGGCGCATCGCGTCCTCGCGAACATCGTAGAGGCAAAGCTCGTGCCCGGCGTCGAGGAGCTTTTCTGCCATCGGCTGTCCCATCATGCCGACGCCGAGGTAGCCGATACGCATCGTGATCTCCGAGTTCTCGAGTTTTGCGTCGTCGATTTCACGCGTTGGCCTGATGCACCTCGATGACGTTGCCGTCCGGGTCGTGGAAGAAGATTTGGTGCCAGCCGTTCATGGCCCAGGTGCCGTAGTCCGAGTAGGGGACGCCCTTCTCTTCGAGACGCTTCTTGAAGGCGGCGATGTTGTCGGTCCTGAAGGCGATGTGGCCACGCTCAAGCGGATTGACGAACTGTTTCTGGCGAAACCCGAGCGCCAGATCCTTCTCCGACATGTGCACCTGGACGTGGCCGTCCGTCGCAAATGCGGTCTCACCGGCATAACCCTGGTTGGTGATGCGGGCGGCGCTGAGCGACGGCTCGGCCGCCAGGCCCATGACGTTGCGGTAGAAGTCGTTCATCTTCGAGACGTTAGTGGTGGTCAGGTTGAGGTGGTGCAACTTCATCTTCATCGGGCTTTCTCCCACTCGATAGAGGCTTGGCACACGCCATCGCGCAACATTCTTATTAAAAGGGTGCTCGCCGATCCAGGCGGAATGCATGCGGCACAAGCCGCCCAAGGCGTGCCGTCACTAGCAGGGGCGCAAGCGATCCCGCTTCGCGTATATTGTTGACGCCTGACCAATGTCAGGTGGTCAAGGGATTCCGGTCATGACAGTTCTCGACTGCATGTTTCACAATCTCCCCGTGTTGCTCGCCGCCGTGGTGCTGATCCTCCTCGGGTTCATTGCTGCAGCCGCTTTCGTCGCCGCCGACGCCGTGAGCGGCGGCGCGCCCGCCCCCTTCACCGCCTTGGTGACCGGGGCGCTGGCTGCGATGTGGTTGCCGATCGCGCTCTCGGTGCTGACCGCAATCGGTTTGGTATGGGCAACTTGCAGTGATCTCTTGGGCGCGCAACAGACGGTGGTGGCGACAGGCGCGCTTGTCGCGGTTTCCTCGGCGCTCGTTGCCGACGGCGTGCTTCGCTTTAGAAGACGCTGGTTCGACCTGATCCCCAGGAGGCACTAGCCCGCTGCGCGGCTCGCCCCGAAATTGAAAGAGAGGATCGCCTCGGACCAAGCAGGAGCCTCCATGCCGGTCGTCACCATGACGGTCCGGAAGCCGAAAAACCGCCTGCGCCGGTTCGAAGTCCGAGATCGGTTGCCACCATTTTCTATGCGCCACCAGTTCCTAACCTGATACGATCCAGTATCGTTTGGGGCGCTCGGGGGCGCTGTGCGATGAGGCGGCGGGAGTTCACGACCGGTCTGTTGCTTGTCGCCGCAACGTCGGGCGCGCGGGCGCAACAGCGGGCGACGCCACCCCGGATTGTGATTTTCCATCCGGCCATCCCGGCTGCCCTTCTGACCGAAACTGGCGGGGGAAGGCATGGCGCGCTTTTTTCGGGGAGCTGCGCCGCCTGGGCTACGTCGAAGGACAAAATCTGATCATCGAACGCTATTCCGCCGAGGGGCATCATGAGCGCTATGCTGACCTCGCCCGCGAGATCGTGGCCCGCAATCCCGATGTGATCGTCACCGGAACGAACCCGGTCGTCATTGCTTTCACGGCCAAGACCAGCGCGATACCGATCGTTGCGTTCATGATCGATCCGCTGAAGGCAGGGCTGGTTGCCAGCCTCGCCCGACCCGGCGGCAACCTCACCGGTATCACCCTCGATGCCGGGATCGAGCTCTGGGGGAAGCGTCTGGAGTTGCTGAAGGAGGCCATCCCGTCGATGGCAAATGTCGTCTTCCTGAGCATGCGCGACGGCTGGGACGGCTCTTTTGGGCAAGCCCTTCAGGATGTCGGCAGCCGATTGGGAATTTCGCTGCATCCGGTGCTCCCGAGCACGCGGAACGACCGCGGAGATGGAGCGTGTCTTCGCAGGAATAGCGCAGCAACGGCCGGATGCAGTGTTGGTCAGCGGTGAAGGGGACCTCTACGCTCATCGGCTGTTGATCGCCGAGCTCGCCGAGAAGCACCGCTTGCCGACGATGTAGTCCCTACCGCGACTTCGTCGATGCCGGTGGATTGATGGCCTATACGGTGGATCTCGCGGAGCTGCTGAGGCGCATGGCCGATGACGTGCATCAAATTCTCAAGGGGGCCAAACCCGGCAACATCCCGATCTATCAACCCACCAAGTTCGCGCTGATGATCAACTTGAAGACGGCAAAAGCCCTCGGCCTCACCCTGCCACCGGCGCTGCTGTCCCGGGCCGACGAGACGATCAACTGAGCCCTGGGGCACACGATCACCGGCCTCGCGAGTTGCGACCGTCGGTCAGTTCCTGGCAGCGCCGCCAACGAAAATCGATGCCATTGTTGACGTTGCCCGTCTTCCAATACACCCAATGGACGGCGAGCCGCATCGCGAATCCATCCCTGCCGCTCGACAGAATTGAGATACCGCTTCGTGTGACCGGATCGATCCGAACCGCGGGACTTAATGCCGGACAGTTCTCGCCATCGTGACCGGACACGTGATCCGAGGCCCCGTTTCTCACGTACAGCATCGTGCCGAGTTCCCAGATGCCGACGCCGAACACCCGCGCCGTCGGCGCACCGGGCACGTTGGTCTCTCATGGTTTATCCGGTGCCGGGTACAACCCGACCAGGCGGGATATGAGAACCGCGATGTAGAACACGCCAATCAGCTGCTCCAATTGGCTGAACGACCGCGCGAACGGAGCCGCAGGCGTGATGTCGCCAAATCCCGTGGATGTGAGCGTCGCAATGCTCAGATGAACCATGCTCGCGAACAGGTGGGTTCCCTCAAAGCTTGAGGTCGCTTGAGTTGCCGCGACGTTGATCGAGAATGAACCAGGGGCTGAAAGCTCGATCAACGAATATGCCGCCGCCCAGAACAGAGCGAGCAGGATATAAACGCTGAGCGCGGCGTGCACCCGGTCGGCGTAGATCGGACCGAACGACAGGACGTGCCGCAGGATCACCACGGCCGTCATGAGGCAAAAGCACGCCAGGACGGTCATGAGCGCGATGAGTGCAGCTGTGTTCCCGGTTGCGAGCCAGGCAGCCTGCAGGGCGATGCCGGCCGCTGCTAGCGCAATGCTGGTTCCTCGATGCAGTCGCGACGAACTTGCTGCGATCGTCCCCGCAACCATGATGACCGATAGGATCGTCCCGCCGACGATCCTTGCGACGATGCCGCCCATCAGCAACGGCGATAGGCCAACAAATGACAGCAATGCCACAAGAAGGACTGTGCCCGCGCCGCCGTATCGCAGGATCTCGGAGTGATCCGGGCTCTTGGTTGTGTCGGTCATCCGTGCCGGGCAAGAAGGTTGATGAAGCTGTGGCTGCTCGTTCGGTTCCTTGGGGTGCTCTGGCCGCCACCGTATACATTAGTTCAGTTCCGGGTCCCACGATCTCCAATTCCGGTGTTGGCGCTCTCCCGACCCTGCGAGTGCCGAGTACGCGTCCGCTATTGGTGGACAAGCGGACGTACGCCAGACCTGTCGCCAAGACGCCCGGCTCGCCCCGCCTTGCGCTCGGCGTCACGCGTCCAGCCTGAGCGTCGCGACGACGCCACCGTGGTCGGATGGCCACAGGCCCGAGGCGGTGCGGTTGGCCGGATCGTTGCCGGTGACGATGGCTTCGACTGGCGTGAGGCCATTGCGGCACATCACATAGTCGATGCGTTGGTCGAAGCCTCGTGCCGGATCTCGCAGCTCTTCCGGCTTGCAGGTGAGGCCGGGTCCTTGACCCGCCTCGACCCAGGCATCCTTGAACCCCGCGTTGACGAAGGACGCGTAGGTTGCCGCCGTGCCGCCCTGGGCTTGCGCGTTGAAGTCGCCGATGACGATCATCGGGTCGCGGCGTCCGGCATGCGCCGACGAGCTCTTCGGCCTGCTGCAGCTGCAACGCCGCGCTGCTGTCGGTTACCAATGGCTGCAGGTGCGTCGAGACGATGCGCAGCCGCCGCCCGCCGGCCACGAGGTCGACATGCGCCCAGGTGCGGATGTCCTGGAAGGGGCCATAGGCGGTCTTGGCCGCGAAGGTGTGGGCGCCGGCGTCGGTGAGCTCAAAACCGCGCGCCGCCAAGCCGCCATCGATCAGGATCACCTCGCGATCGGTCACGCGCACGTCTTCGAGGGCGGGCGGCGTGCCGGCAGGGATTTGGTTGTCGTTGCCAAGCGTGGCAACGGCGCTGACATAGGTGAGGCCGCGGGCCGCGAGGCTGCCGATGAGCGATTGCGCGAAGTCGACGACAATGTCGTCCGCCGGCTCTTCCTTGAAGGGTGGCACCGTCAGGCTCGACGGCTTGCGCCGACGCACAATGAAAGCTTCCTGAAGGCCGACAACATGCGGCCGGTGGGCGGCGATCTCGGCCGCCAGGCAGTCGGCGCGGGCGGGAAAATTGCCGGCCATGATCCGGGCAAAGGCGCCGGCCGCTTCCTTGGGCACGGCATCGCGATTGGTCAGCGCCGCGCGTGATGACCGCCTGAAGGTCAGCCCCCAGATAGAGGTTGCGCGTCATCACCTTGATGTCGAGCGGCATGAACAATTCCCCCGGCGCCAGGACGACGCCTCTTTCATCACGCCGCCTTGCGCTCCAGCGCCGCCCAGCGCGCCTTGCGTGTCGGCCATCTCGGCGAACAGCCAGTCGCGGAAGGCGCGCACCTTGGGGCGCGCCTCGTGGCCCTTGGGGCAGGCGAAGAAATAGCGCTTGTCCTCCGAGACGATCTCCGGCCCGAACGGCCTCACCAGCCGCCCGGCATGCACGTCGTCGGAGGCGAGGATCTTGAACGACAGCGCCACGCCGGCGCCGGACACTGCCGCCTCGATGGCGTGATCGGCGGCGTTGAGGTGCAGCCCGCGCGTCGGATCGATGCCCTCGACGCCGGCTGCCCGCAACCAGTCGGTCCATAGCGGCGGCATCGGGTTGGCGAGGGGGATGTCGTAGTGGATGAGGGTAAAGCGGGCGAGATCGTGCGGCGTCTTCAGCCCCTCGGCCAGGAGCTTTGGGCTGCACACCGGCAGCATGCAATCCTCCATGAGCTCCTCGACATGGAGATCGGGGTGCTTGCCGTTGCTCAGCCTGATCGCCACGTCGACGCCGTCGCTGCCGAAATCGGCATACGACATGTTGGCCTGGATGCGCGCGTCGATGTCGGGATGGGCGGCAAGGAAGCGCCACAGGCGCGGCACCAGCCATTTGGCGGTGAGGCCAGGGGTGGCGCTGACCACCAGCACGCGGTCCTGGCGGGCGCGGTCGAGGCGGGCGACCGCCTCGCGCACCGCCTCGAAGCCGGCGTGCAGGCCGGGATAGAGCATCCGCCCCGCCTCGGTGAGCTCGATGGCCCGGGTGCGGCGGTGGAACAGCGAGAGCCCGAGCTGGTCCTCGAGCCCCTTGATCTGGTGGCTGAGCGCCGCCGGGGTCACGTGCAGCTCCTCGGCGGCCTTGGCGAAACTCATATGCCGGGCAATGACTTCGAAGGCGCGCAGCGCATTGAGGGGTGGCAGGGGGCGGGCCATTGCTGAGGTTTCCTAATCTGACGGCGCAGATAATATCGTTTGTTTTCAAGACTTACCAGCGGCATATTAGCTCCCATACACGAGTTATCCTGAATGATAGCTCATGAAATTCAAGGAGATTTGCCATGGCTTGGGCAGACACCGCTTCCAGCCTTTCGTCCGGACCGGTCATCGAGCACCGGACCGTCGAGCACCGCTCCGGTCTCGCTCACCATCTGTGGGAGCGCTTCCTCGGTTGGCGCGCCCAGCGCGAGACCATCCGCCAGCTCTATTCCCTCGACGCCGCCACGCTCAGGGATATCGGCATCAGCCCGCGGGAAATCGAGTCCGTCGTCTATGGCGGCGGGCGCGAGAACGGCCGGCTCTATGACGCCGACTGGTGGCGGGTGAAGTAGCCAGCAAGTCGGCGCACCCAGTTCTCCCCGCGTCATGCCCGTCACGGGCATCCGCGCCTTGTCGCGTTAGGCGCGGATGGCCGGCACCAGGTCGGCCATGACGGCGGAGGGTTCCTGCGCGTGCATCCCGGCCTTGAGCGATGCGAACGCGGAATGACCCCATGACCTACGCCATCCATCACTATCCGGTCGGGCTCATCGACGTGGTGCGTCTGTCGGGCGAGCGCGTCACCATCCGGCCCATCTTGCCGCAGGACGCGGAATTGGCGCAGGCCTTTGTGCGGGCGCTGTCGCCGGGCGCGCGCCACAGCCGCTTCTTCAGCGGCCTGAAGGAGCTCGCGCCCGATCTGCTCGCGCAGTTCACGCAGCTCAACTATCGCGATCACCTGGCGCTGGTGGCCGAGACCTTTGCGGGCGGCGCCGGGAAGATCGTCGGCGACGCGCGCTATGTCGTCGACCACGAAGGCGGCGCCGACTTCGCGGTCGCGGTGGCGGACGCCTGGCAGGGCAGGGGCCTCGGCCGCCTGTTGCTGCAGCGGCTCGAATGCCATGCGGCGGCATCGGGCGTGCGCCAGCTTTACGCCGACACCCTCTACGACAACAAGGCGATGCTGGGATTGGCGCAGGACACCGGCTTCTCGGTGGCGCGGCGCGGCCGCGGTGCTGGCCTCGTGCGGCTCGAGAAAGATCTCGCGCCACCGCCGGGTTTTGTCCCCTGCTACGAACGGCCCGCCGCAGCGCTGGCGGCGTGAAGCGATTCCACCACTGTTGGTCAGGCCATTCCTCTTCACGTCATGGCGGGCCCTGTGCCGGCCATCCATGCCTTGCTGTATTGGCCAACAAGGCATGGATGCGCGGGCCAAGCCCGCGCATGACGACGGAGACAAAATGTTCTCATTTTGTTCTTGACGCGGGTTGCCTCTCAGGCTATGTTGGGCATACCCGGTCCCCGGAAGGGCGCGCAAGGCCTTGCGAGCCAAGTGTGGGTGACCGCAGAGAGACAGGACCCACGGTGACGCGTGGCGATGTCTCGATGGCCTGCGCTGGCACAGCGCGGGTTGGGCGGTGGCCTCAGCTCTGGCTCGCAGGCTGGAGAAGGGGCGGCCTAAGCCCGAAGCGACCCGTCCGGTTCTCCTGCCGTGAAGGGTAGGTTTGTCAGACCGCCTGCGGACTCGCGAAGTGGCCGAGGGGCGCAAGGGCGTAAGCCTCAAACACCGTGCGCGGGAGGTCTGGGCGCTAGGCCCGGCGGCTCCTGAACAAAATACTTTCTCTGAGCGCTCGCGCCGTTGGCGCCCGCCGCTCGGACCTCCCGCGTGGGCCCTTCCTGAATTCGGGGCCGCACCGCTCCCATGCTTCGGGTTCGCACGAACCGCGAAAACGAGGACGAGGGTGTGGCCTCTTCCTTCACCTTCCCCTTGAGGGGGAGGGTCGATGATCCTGAGCAAAGCGAAGGAGTATCGGGGTGGAGTGAAAAACACGCTCATGGTGATGAGATCACCCCACCCCGGCTCGAACGCTTCGCGTTCTCGCCGACCCTCCCCCTCAAGGGGAGGGTGGGCGCGCGTGGCCACCCGCCACCCTCCGCTCGTGCGCCGGCGCGCATCGCGCCGCCGAAAGCGCGGCTAAGCCAATGCCATGGACACTCCCGTGGACGCCGCCCTCGCGCCCGAGACGACACCGGCCCGACACTCGGGCTACATCGCCCGCAGCTGGCGCGGCGAGGTCTCGCTGGCGCGCGCCTTCTTCGTCAACTGCATCGGCGTCACCATTGCCTTCGCGATTGCCCTGCTCGTGCCGTTGGCGGCAGCCATGTTCTTCGTCAACGGAGAGGTGCGGCCCGAAATCTACCTATGGCTTGTGTTCATGGTGGCGGTCTACGCCCTCGGCACGCCGCTCACCGTGTGGCAGCTCGTCGGCCTGTGGCGCAGCGCCACCCGCCACGTGCGCGGCGGCGGCCGCCGTATCCTTGCCTATGGCGCCTATGCGCTCGTCGCCGGTCTCGCCGCCTACGAGGTCTCGGACGCTCCGAGCACGTGGGAGGAATTCAAGAAGGCGCAGCGTCTCCTCACGCTCGAGGAGGCGGTGCAGACCGACTTCACGGTTGTTGTCGAGACGGACGGCGTGCTGTCGGTCTCGGGCCTGTTCGGCAAGCAGATGGTCGACAAGGTCGCCGAAGAGCTCGCCCGCAATCCCAACATCCGCGTCGTCCATCTCACCAGCGTCGGCGGCTTCGTCGATGCCGGCAAGCGGCTCGCCGCCCTCATCAAGGAACGCCAGCTCGTCACCTACGTGTCGGACCATTGCAAGTCGGCCTGCACCTTCGCGTTCCTGGCCGGGCGCGAGCGCTGGCTCGGCCCCAATGGCACGCTCGGCTTCCACACGGCCATCGGCATTGCGGGCGACGGGGAAGCCGTCCAGGCCATGAGCGACCTCTATGTCAGCCTCGGCGTGCCGGCCGACACGATCGCCAAGATCAAGGCGGTGCCGGCTGAGAGCATGTGGGAGCGATCGGCCGGCGAACTGATGGCCGAAGGCCTGGTCGGCGAGGTGGTCATGGACCTGCGCGCCAGGCTCATGATCAGCCAGGTGTCGGAGACCAAGGACCCACCCACAGGGTCGCTCTAGCGCATGATCCCGAAAAGTGTGGGCGGTTTTCGGGTAAGATCATGCGCCAAATCAAAAAACAAAGAGCATGGTCCGGTTTGGATCATGCTCTGAGTTACCGATTGCTGACTTCGATCCCTGAAACCGGCTCGCATCACGCGTCCGTCAGCGCGCCTCACCGGCCGTTCGCGCCCTTGTGAGGTGCCGATCGCCCCGATCCGCCCCATATAGAAACCTGAACGCTGCTTTGCGCGTAAAGGCTCTCGACGGCGCCGCGCCGGCGAGGCAGCATTGTCATGGACAAGGATCGAACCATGCAGACGAGTCGCAGGTTTTTCCTCACGGGAACCGCCATCGTCGGAGGAGTTTTCGCCATGAGCCTGTTCGGCAGGGCAACGAAGGCGGCGCCCGACGCCAAGAAGACATTCGAGATCGCCAAGAGCGACGACGAGTGGAAGAAGCAGCTGACGCCCGAGCAGTTCTACGTGCTGCGCCAACACGGCACGGAACGGGCCGGCACCAGTCCACTCGACAAGGAGAAGCGCGCCGGCCTCTTCAGCTGCGCCGGCTGCGCCCTGCCGCTGTTCTCGTCGACCACCAAGTTCGAGAGCGGCACCGGCTGGCCGAGCTTCTTCAAGCCTCTCGACAACGCGGTCGGCACGTCCGACGACAAGAGCTTCTTCATGACGCGCACGGAGGTGCATTGTCGGCGCTGCGGCGGCCATCTCGGCCACGTCTTCAACGACGGCCCGCCGCCCACCGGGCTGCGCTATTGCATGAACGGCCTCGCCATGACGTTCGCGCCCGGCGCCACCGAGCCGTCGCCCTCCTGAGGACAGAGCCATGAACCCCATGCGAAGCATTGCGCTCGGCGCCGCCCTTGTGCTCGCCTTCATCGGCTCGCCGTCGGCACAGGAGAAGCGCACCGCCATCTTCGCGTCGGGCTGCTTCTGGTGCACGCAGGCCGATTTCCTCAAGGTGCCCGGCGTGACCGCCGTGGTGTCCGGCTATACCGGCGGCATGACCGTCAACCCGACCTACCGGGAGGTCGTCGCCGGCAAGACCGGCCATCGCGAGGCGGCGCAGGTGACCTACGACCCGAGCAAGGTCACCTACGCCCAGCTGCTCGATTATTTCTGGCGCAACGTCGATCCGTTCGATCCGATCGGGCAGTTCTGCGACAAGGGCTCCTCGTATCTCGGCGCCGTCTTCTACGGCAACGAGGAGGAGAAGGGCCTGGCCGAAGCCTCCAAGAAGACGGTGGAGGAGAAATTCAAGCGGCCGGTGGTGACCGCCGTCCTCCAGGCAGTGCCGTTCTATGCGGCCGAGGACTACCACCAGAACTATCACGTCACGCATGCCAGCCAGTACAAGTTCTACCGCTGGAATTGCGGCCGCGATCAGCGCCTCGAGCAGCTCTGGGGCAAGCCGAGCACGTAGCACACACCCCGGCGCGGCGCCGCTTCGGCCGGGACGGCAAGGCCGCCGTCCTGCCCATTGATCCTCTCGAATTCCCGCTCTAGCGTCCGCGCCCACGCGCGGGGGAAGAGCATGCTCATACGCAATGTCGGAAAATCGGGCTTGAGGGTCTCGGTCGTCGGGCTCGGCTGCAACAATTTCGGCCAGCGGCTCGACGTCGAAGCGGACGCGCCGGTCGTCCACAAGGCGCTCGACCACGGCATCACGCTCTTCGACACCGCCGACGTCTACGGCAACCAGGGCGGCTCCGAGACGGTGCTGGGCCAGATCCTCGGCGACAGGCGCAAGGACATTGTGCTGGCCACCAAGTTCGGCATGCCGATGGACGAGGATGGCGTGAAGATGGGCGCCTCGCGGCGCTACATCATGACGCGCGGTCGAGGACAGCCTGCGCCGGCTCAAGACCGACTGGATCGACCTCTACCAGCTGCACCGGCCCGATCCCGCTGACGCCGATCGACGAGACGCTGCGCGCCCTCGACGAGCTCGTCCGCCAGGGCAAGGTCCGCTACATCGGCTGCTCCAACATGGCGGCCTGGCAGGTGGTGCGATGCGCACTACCTCGCGAAGGAGCTCGGCGCCTCCGCCTTCGTGTCCGTATCAGGACGAGTACAGCCTCGTGGTGCGCGACATCGAGCGCGAGCTGGTGCCGGCGGCGCAAGCCTACGGCCTCGGCCTGTTGCCATACTTCCCGCTGGCCAGCGGCCTGCTCACCGGCAAGTACAAGCGTGGCAGCGCGCCGCAGAGCGGGCGGCTTGCCTTGGTGAAGCGGCTCGCCGACCGCTACATGACCGACGCGAATTGGGCCATCGTCGAGCGCCTCGAGCAGTTCTGCGCCAAACGTGGCGTCAGCATGCTCGAGGTCGCCCTCAGCTGGCTCTTGGCGCGGCCGACCACGGCGAGCGTCATCGCCGGCGCCACGTTGCCCGAGCAGGTCGAGCAGAACGTCAAGGCGGCGCAACTGGCGCTGAGCGCCGACGACATGGCCGAGATCGATCGCCTCACCAAGGCGGCATGACACCCGGCCGTCAGTTCCGCCAGCGGAAAATCCAATCGTACCGCCTGATGACCCATAGGCCGGCCGCGCCAATGGCAAGGTCGCGCACCAGCGTCAGCGGCCCCGACAGATGGTAGAGGCGGCCGTTGCGGCGCGCCGCGTTGGCGACGCGCACGGCGCGCGGACGGCGCGCCTGCTCGTAGGCAGCGAGCGCGGCCTCGATGCTTGCCGACGCCGCGAGCTTGTCGGCCAGCACGGCCGCATCCTCGATGGCGAGCGCACCGCCTTGCGCCAAGAACGGCAGCACCGGATGGGCGGCGTCGCCCACGAGCACGAGCCGGCCGCGCCGCCAGGCGGGTGGCGGCGCCAGATCGTAGAGCGACCAGGCGCGCCATTCCGGCGCGGCGGCGATCAGCTTGTAGAGATGCGCCGGGGCGTTGACGAGGCGGCGGGCGAGCGCGGTGCCGTCGGCGGGCGCCGACCAGCCTTCGACCGGCTTCGTCGCCCGCAGGATGACCACGATGTTGACGAGGCGGCCGCCGGCCACCGGATAATGCACGACATGGGCGTCGGGTCCGAGCCACAGATTGATCTCGTTGCCGCGCAGCACGGCGGGCGCCGCGTCGATGGCGAGCGTGGCGCGCCAGGCGAGAAGATTCTGGAAACGCGGCTCGCGGTCGTCGCCCACCGCGCGGCGCATCATCGACCAAAGGCCGTCGGCCCCGATGGCGAGCGGCGCGGTCATCGTGGCGTCGCGACCGCCCGCGACCCGCACGGAGAGGTTCGCCGCATCGGCCAGCGTCTCGGCCGCCATCACGTCATGCCCGAGGTGGAGCGAGATGGTCGGCGCGCGTTCAGCCGCCGCCAATAGAACGGCGTGCAGATCGGCCCGGTGGATCACCCGATAGGGAGCGCCGTAACGCCGCCGCATGGCGGCGCCGAGCGGGAGCGCGCCGATCGGCTCGCCGCCGGTCATGGCGCGCACGACGATGCGGGCCGGCTCGATGGCGCTCTGGCCAATGGCGTCGTCGAGGCCGAGACCGGCGAGGACGCGCCCGGCATTGGGCGAAAGCTGGATGCCGGCCCCTTCTTCGGTCGGCGTGGCGCGCCGCTCGAGCACCGTGACCGTGTGGCCGCGCCGGGCGAGCGCCAGTGCGGCCGTCAGGCCGCCGATGCCGGCGCCGACGATGATGATGGGATCATGGGGCCCCAAGCGTGCAGGAGCGGCTCACGCCGCCCGCGCCTCGTGCCACAGGCACCCGGCCGGATCGCAGGCGGTGCCGGGGAGGCTCGCGTCGTACTTGAAGAGCGTCGAGCAATAGCCGCACACCGCCTCGTCGGCATCGCCCATGTCGATGAAGATGTGCGGATGATCGAGGGGCGGCAGGGCGCCGATGCACATGAATTCCTTGGCGCCGACGCGGATGGAGCGCACCCCCGGCTCGTTGTGGAAATGCGGCACGGCGTGGTCGGCCATCTCGTCCTCGTTCCCTGGCGTCGAAGCGGCGGCACCATAGCGCATGATGCCGAAAAGTGTCAGCGGTTTTCGGGCAAGATCATGCGCCAAATCAAAAACATAGAGCCTTAGGCGGCAGCGCGGCGAAACAGCTCCGCGCGCCGCGCCTGAAGTGCGTCGGCCCGCTGAATTGCCGCAATGGCATCGTTGCCCACCCGCACGCGGCGCTCGGCGAGCATGGCGGCCATGTTGGCAGGGGCCGGCCCGCCCACGATGGTGCGCCGGCGCAAATTCTCCTCCGGGTCGAGGGCGGCGGCGATGGCGGCATGGTCGAGGGTGAGGGTTCGGCCGAACAGGCTTGCGCCGGCCTCGACGAGATCATCGGCGGTGATCAGGTCGGCAGTCTTGCCGGCCTTGATGGCGTCGGCCACCACCACGGCCACGATGTTGTGGGCCATGCGGAACGACAAGCCGGTCTCGCGCACGATCACGTCGGCAAGCTCAGTCGCCGTGCCGAACCCGACCTCGGCGAAGCGCCGCATGCGATCGGGGAACACGGTGATGGCCTTCAGCACGTCGGCCGTCACGGCAAGCACGCGGCCGGTCGTGACGGCGGCGTTGATGACGGGCTCGTTCACCCCGGTGACGCCGTCACTCACGTCGGCGAAGGCTGTGTTCTTTGTGGCGCTGAGCGCCGCTGTCAACGCCCCCGTCACCTTGGCGGCGGCGGCCTTCATATGTTCGAGGCAGGAGGGGTTCTTCTTCTGCGGCATGATGCTGCTCACCGCGGAGTGCTGGTCGCCGAGCTCCATGAAGGCGTATTCCATGGTGGTCCAGGCCTGCAGGTCGACGGCGAGCCGCGACAGGTTGGTGGCCAGGATGGCGAGGGCCGCGGCCGTCTCGTGTGCGTCGTCGCGGCTCGCGACCGCGTCGTAGGCGACCTCGACGAGGCCGTCGAAGCCGAGCGACGTGGCGGTGGCCGCGCGATCGATGGGGAAGGAGGTCGTGGTCAGCGCGCCGGCACCGAGTGGCGAGCGGTTGGTACGCTCGAAGGCCGCGGTCAGGCGCGCGAAGTCGCGCTCCAGCGCATCCGCGAAGGCGAGGTAGTAGTAGCCGAGCGATACCGGCTGGGCGTGCTGCCAGTGCGTGTAGCCCGGCATCACGGTGAGGACGTGGGTGTCGGCGAGATCGATGAGCACCCGGCGCAGCGCCACGAGCTCGTCGAGAACTTGCGCCATGACGGTGCGCAGCGCCATGCGCCAGACGGTGACGTGGAGATCGTTGCGGCTGCGCCCGGTGTGCATGCGGCCACCGACCTCGGGGCCGAGCGTCGTGGTGACGTGGCGCTCGAGGTAGGAGTAGAGATCCTCGAGGCTGCCGTCGGGCTTCAGTGCGCCCGGCCCCTTGGTCTCGAGATCGAGCAGCACGCGACAGATAGCGTCGCGGTCGGCCTTGGCGATGATGCCCTGCGCCTCCAGCATCAGCACGTGCGCCACGTGCACCCACAATTCGTGCCCAAAGGTATGGCGCAGCGCAAAGTCGAGCGCCGGGCCGTAATAGCTCTCGATCATCGTGGCGGCGGGCGGCAGCTTGACGCGCTCGCGGATCGTCACTTCGGCGTGCTGGTTCATCGGCGACCTCCCGGTTTGCCGCAGTCTATCGCCGGGCGGCCGGCGAGGGGAGGGCCAGACGACCTCCGCGGCCGGAATGACCGCGGAGGTCGCCTTGGCACTTTGCGCGGCGTCGCGGAGGCAAGACCTCAGCCAGCAAGGCTTAGTCCCTGAAAGTAGTGCTTGCGGTTGGTGCCGTCATGGCGTCCCGAGGCCATGCAGCACGCCTTGAAATCTCCGTCCCGAGCCGCAGGGGCAGAGATCCCGGCGCCCGAGCTTCTCCACGAGCTCCACCTCGCCATGCACGAAGCGGTGGCCGCGCTTCACGTGCGTCTCCGACGGGAAGGACTTGCGCCGCTTACGCGTCACCTCGAAAGCACGACAGCTCGTCGAACTTGGTCTCGTGGTCGTTGCACATGGCAACCTCCTCTGGTCGGGGTCGCCGCGACCCTCGTGGATGCCCGTCCCGCGCGTTGGCGCGTTCGCCGCTCCCGCGAGGGGGGCGAACGCGCCGCCGTCGTGCCTTATGCCACCTGCAACGTCGCCATGGCGCCCATGGCCTGCTGCTCGACGAGGCGGCGGTAGATGCTCGCCTCCCGCGACAGCAGCTCGTGGTGGCCGCCGTCCTCGACGATGCGCCCCGCCTCGAAGACGAGGATGCGGTCGAGGGTGCGCACCGTCGACAGCCGGTGCGCGATGACGAGCGTGGTGCGGCCTCGCATCAGCCGCGCCATGGCGTCCTGGACCAGCGCTTCAGACTCGCTGTCGAGGCTCGATGTCGCCTCGTCGAGGATGAGGATCGGCGCATTGGCCAGGAAGGCGCGGGCCAGCGCAACGCGCTGGCGTTCGCCGCCCGACAGCTTGATGCCGCGTTCGCCGACCAGCGTCGCGTAGCCGGCCGGCAGCGTCCCGATGAAGGCGTGCGCGTGCGCGAGCCGCGCCGCCTCCTCGATCTCAGCCATCGTGGCGCTTGGCCGGCTATAGGCGATGTTCTCGGCCAGCGAGCGGTGGAACAGGATCGGCTCCTGCTGCACGATGGCGATCTGCCGACGCAAGCTCTCCTGCGTCGCATCGGCGATGTTCTGGCCGTCGATGAGGACACGCCCGCCGTCGATATCGTAAAGCCGCTGCACCAGCTTGACGAACGTCGTTTTGCCGGAGCCGGAATGGCCAACGAGCCCGACGCGCTCGCCCGCCTTGATGGTCAGCGTCAGGCGCTCGTAGACGCGCCGTCCGTGCGCCGGGTAGCGGAAGGTGACGTTGTCGAAGTCGATGCGGCCGCGCTCAACGGCGATCGGCCGCGCGGCAGCGCGGTCCTCGACGCCGAGCGGCTCGGCGTGGACCTCCACCAGCTCTTCCAGGTCGTTGACGGAACGCTGGAAGTTGCGGATGTGCATGCCCACGTCGCGCAGATAGCCGCTCACCACCGTGTAAGTGGTGAGCACATAGGTCACGTCGCCGGGCGTCGCCGAGCCCTGCCACCACAGGTGGATGGCGAGGCCGAGCACCGCGAGCCGCAGCAGCATCATCATGACGTTCTGCACGGTGCCGTTGATGGTGGCGCGGTTCCAGGTGACGGCGGTGCGCCCCTTCCAGCGCGCGACGACGCGGGCGATGCGCCGGTCCTCGCGGCCCTCGCCGGAAAATGCCTTGACCACGACATTGCAGCCGATGGCGTCGGCCAGCACGCCGCCGAGGCGGCTGTCCCAGCGGTTGGAGACACGCGCCATGGGCGCCACGTAGCGCAGCGCCAGCGCCGTGGTGACGGCGATGTAGATCAGGCTGCCGACCGCCACCACGAGGCCCATCACCGGCCAGCGCCACGCGAAAAGGGCCGTGGCGAAGACGAGCACCAGGGCCGAAGGCCACAGCGCCAGGATGAGGGTGTCGTTGAGGAGGTCGAGCGCCCACATGCCGCGGCTGATCTTGCGCACGGTGGAGCCGGCGAAGGCGTTGGCGTGCCAGTCGGTAGAGAAGCGCTGCACGCGCCAGAAAGCCTCCCGCGCGATCGTGCCCATCATGTTGAGCGTGAACACGACGAGGGCGTTGAACAGGAAATGTCGGGCAACGAGCACGAAGAGGCTGAGCCCCGTGATGGCGGCGAGCGCATGGAGCGCCGCCTCCAGGCCGGCGTTGCGGTCGGTCGTGGCCGACGCGATGGCATCGATGAGATGCCCGGCGAAGACGGGCGACAGGATCTCGGCGACGGTCTGCACGGCGATGCCGATGACAAGCATGGCGGCCAGCAGCCGTTGCCGGCCCCAGTGGCCGAACACGAAAGTCACAGTATCGCGGAGCGGATTTGGAGCTCGCTCAGGCTCGGGTGTCGTCATAGGTCGGGCGTTCATGGCGCAATCCCAGCCGCGCGATAGCGAGGCCGGTCCTCGGTCTGGTGCGGCGACGGACGCTCAAAAGCGTCGGACGCAGCGGGTGTCAGCGAATGAGAGAAACGCGGGGCGACAGTGAGAGTCGCTTCCCGGAAGCGGCCGATCTAACGGTAGCGGCTTCCGGACACTCGGGCGGCAAAGGCAATAATGAGCATGCACGTCTCCCGAGTTGGTGTTGCGCGAGGGCGCAGGCGATACTCCAAGTGCGGCAAAATGGCAAGAGGCCCGGCGGGAATTTTTGATCTTCAGGCAGGGCCAGCCTTGCGCGCGATCTGATGCCAACCGCGCAAACGACTGAATGATGCGCTAGCAACGGCCATGGACAGCTTCACATCGAACGGCGTGCGCATCGCCTATGTCGATCTGCCGCCGCCGACAGGGCGCGGCGACCCCATCCTCGTTATCCATGGCTTTGCGTCCAACCATCGTGTGAACTGGGTCTATCCGTCGTGGACGACGACGCTCGGCCGTGCCGGCTTCCGGGTCATCGCCCTCGACAATCGCGGCCACGGCGAAAGCGACAAGCCCTACGATCCCGCCGCCTACACGATGGACCTCGTGGCCGAGGACGCGCGAGGTCTGCTCGACCACCTCGGCATCGAACAGGCCGACGTCATGGGCTATTCCATGGGGGCGCGCATCGCCGCGTGGCTCGGATTGCGCCATCCGGCGCGCGCCCGCTCGCTCATGCTGGGCGGCATCGGCATCCGCCTCGTGGAAGGGGCGGGGCTGCCGGCCGGCATCGCCGACGCCATGGAGGCGGCATCCCTCGAGGCGCTCCGCGATCCGATGCAGCGCATGTTCCGCGCCTTCGCCGAACAAACCAAGAGCGACTTGAAGGCCCTTGCGGCTTGTATCCGCGGGTCGCGCCAGACGCTGACACGGGACGAAGTCGCGCAGATCGGCGCGCCAACCCTGATCGCGGTCGGCACCAATGACACGGTGGCCGGGCCGCCGCATGAGCTTGCCGCGCTGATGCGCAATGCCGAGGTGCTGGAGATCCCCGGGCGCGACCACAATCTCGCGGTCGGCGACAAGGTGCACAAACAAGGCGCGCTGGATTTCCTGAAGCGTCGGTCATAGGCGTCGAACGCCCCGCAGGTGAACCTATTGGCTTCCGATGGGGCGGGGCGAGCGTGACCTTAGCGGCACGTGTTGGCCGTTAACACCGGAACTCCAATGCAACGCTACGGGTTTTTCCGAAGACCCTCCGCGAGGGCCGGGCCCATCCCGGCACGCGTGAGAATCCAATCGGAGGAGACCAATGGCATTTCCAAGGACAGCAACAGCGGGCGTGCTCGCCGCCCTCACCATTGCGGGCTCGAGCTTTGCGTCGTCGAGCGCCCAGGCGCAATATGGGTGGGGTGGGCCGGGCTACACCTACGCCGGCTATCGCCACTATCCGCGTTATGGCTATCGCTATGCCTACGCGCCGCGGCGCTACTATGCGCGGCGTCACTACAATCCCGGTGCCGCGATCGCCGGCCTGGCGTTCGGTGCGCTGACAGGCGCCGCCATCGCCGGGAGCTATCCGTATTATTACGGCTACCCCGCCTACGGTTACCCGTACGGCTATCGCTGGGGCGGCCCGGTTTACACGGGCTACTATAGCCCCTGGTGGTAGCCGGCCATCGAAGCGAGCTTGGAGACAGTGGCGGGATCATTCCCGCCACTCTTTTTTGCCGATGCGCGTCCTGGTTCTCGAAGATCTCGATCGCGCGCAAAATTGATCGCTTCCATAACCATAACGTCATCTTCAGAGACTAGATTTGGCCTAGTGAGCGTCCTAGCTATGCTAGACATCGACCGAGCGACGGAGCGGCTCCTTGGGAGCCGCGGGAGGGCAGGATGGCATCAGGACAGTTGAAGCCGGGCGAGCGTGGCCGGCACGGACTGAAGACGGTTGACCCGGTCTGGGCGCATCTCAGGCGCGAGGCCGACGAAATCGTTCGCCGCGAACCTGAGCTTGCCGCCTTCGTGATGGCGACGGTGCTCAATCACGACACGCTTGAGGCGGCGGTCGTCCATCGCGTCGCGGCGCGGCTTGATCACGAGGTGATGCCGGCCGAGCTCATCGCCCAGGCATTCGAGGCGGCCGTCGAGGAGGAGCCCTCGATGGGCGAGTCCTTCCGGGCTGACCTTGCGGCGGTGGCCGATCGCGATCCGGTGTGCCTGCGCTTCATCGAGCCGCTGCTCTATTTCAAGGGCTTCCATGCCATCCAGGCGCACCGGCTGGCGCATTGGCTGTGGAGCAAGGGACGACAGGACTTCGCGCTCTATCTGCAGAGCCGCTCGTCGGAAGTGTTCCAGACCGACATTCATCCGGCCGCCAGCATCGGCAAGGGCATCTTTCTCGATCACGCCACGGGGCTCGTCGTCGGCGCCACCGCGGTCGTCGAGGACAATGTCTCGATGCTGCAGGGCGTGACGCTCGGCGGCACGGGAAAGGAGCGCGGCGACCGGCATCCGAAAATCCGTCAAGGCGTGCTCATCTCCGTCGGCGCCAAAATTCTCGGCAACATCGAGGTCGGCCAATGCGCCCGCGTGGCGGCCGGCTCGGTGGTGCTGCATCCGGTGCCGCGCAACACGACGGTGGCTGGCGTGCCGGCGCGGGTGGTGGGCGAGGCGGGCTGCGCCGAGCCGGCCCGCACCATGGACCAGATTCTCGCCGATCTCGCCGGCGACTACAGCATCTGACGACAGACGACACGAAAGAGGGCGGGCGCAGTCGCGCCCGCCGCGCGCTGTCGTTCAGGGTCGGCCCTTGCCCATCGCCGCCCTTCGTGGCAAGCGGTCATCCTCGCCGAGGGAGGGACGCTGAGTGGACAAGTCAGAACTTGCGAAGATCGAGCGCTTTCTGCGCCGCACTTTCGCCAATCATTCCATTCGCGTCGTGGCGCGGCCGCGCAAGGACGACAGCGCCGAAGTCTATGTCGGCGAGGAATTCATCGGCGTGCTCTTCTTGGACGACGAGGACGGCGACAAGTCGTACAATTTCAACATGGCGATCCTGCAGGACGACCTGCAAGATTAGGCCGCATCGGGTTTCGCCAGAACCACGGACAGCGTCGCGAAGCAGAATGCCGCGAACGCCAAGAGCGCATTGACGGCGTGTGAGTATTCCCACTGCCGGCGCAATGACGACCAGTTGGCCGGCATCTGCGTCCAATGGTCGGTCGCCACGTTGTCCGGATAGGTGAACGCGAAGAACACCGCCAGCGGTTCCGCGTGCCGTGTCAATCGGTGGCGACGCTCATGCTGGCGATGACGCGGCGCGCGCCTTCAGCAAGCCGTTCCCATGCGACGAGTTGGGCTGGCGCGAAACGCAGCTGCGCATCGAGCTGACCAACCCGAATTTCCGCCACGCAGCCTTCGCGCACGGGGAGGGTGCTCACGCCGCGCGGGCAGCGCGCCGCGAAGGCGTGGCCGTCCGGCGGCGACAGATACAACTCCTCGTCTTCGTAGGGCGTGCCCTGGCGGAAGCGGCGCAGGACCAGGCCGCCCGGATTGGGCCACACTTCGGCGGTCAGGAAGCGGGAATAAAGGCGCGCCGGCCGTTGCGCCGGTGCCAGTGCCGCATCGGCGCCGGTCAACGCCACGAGCACGACCTTCTCGATGGCTGCGGTGCCGCGCTTGGCGTCCGCCTCGCCGTCGGCCGGCTCGTCCGGCCAGGGGATGACGAGATCGAGGCGCTCGACGGCGCCGCCGGTGCGCGACATGCCGGGGCGCAACCAGGCACTCGGTACGGTGAGGGCGGTGGCGCCAATCGTGAAGCGGACGCGGCTTGGCTCGGCCTTGCGCTGATTGACCGCCGCGGCAGCAAATAGCGCGGTCAGGGCGGTGGCGACAAAGATGACCACGAGATAGGCGACGACCAAGCCGTCGGCCTTGACGGCGCCTTGGGCGCGGGAACCTGCCGGCGAAGCCTTCGCCGCGGCCATGGCGGGGGCGACTTTCATGGTGACTCCAAAAGGCTCGCGACCCCCGGCGCACAGCCTCGGCGCGTGATCCCGTTCGAAACGCCAGACAATCCTTGGGATCGGGCCCCGGCAGCCGGCTCATGGTGATCGGAACGTTAACGATGTTGAATGATCAGGCTTAACGAATGGTAAATAACCGGGCAGAGTGCCGGCCATTCCCGCCGAGTTCAGTCCATGAGTTTCGATCCCGCCGCCGTCGAATCCCTGCAAGCTTTGATGCTCGGCTTCGCGTTCGCGGGCCTCATGGCCAGCGCCTTCGAGCTGTTTACCGACCGGCGTGTGAGCTTCAGGCTCCTGGAAAGCGGCGGTCTCGTCGCCATGGCGTGCGTGCCGGTGGTCGTCTTTTCGGCGCCGTTCATCATCGTCCGCAACACGGTGATTGGCGGCACGCTCGAGCATCGGCCGTTCTTCTTCGTCTTCGCGGCAACGGTGATCGCCTGCCTCTGGAGCCTGATGTCGGGGCGATTGGTGCTCGATCTCGCCCTGGCGCTGATCGGCGTTTGACTTTCGCCGCCTATCGGATTTCCTGCCGACACGGCGATGGCGAGGCCCCGGGGCCGGGGCCGGCGCGCATCGCGACCTTTTCCGTCGCTCGGAGGTGTTGATGCCCATCTATGCTCTCGACAACCGCGTGCCGGAGCGTCCGCCTGCCGGCCGCTACTGGGTGGCGCCCGACGCGCACGTGATCGGCGCGGTCAGGATCGGCGAGGATGTGGGCATCTGGTTCGGCGCCGTGCTGCGCGGCGACAATGAACCGATCGAGGTGGGGGCGGCGACCAACATCCAGGAGGGGTGCCTGTTGCACACCGACATGGGCGATCCCCTCGTGGTCGGCATGGGTTGCACCATCGGCCACCACGCCATCCTGCATAGCTGCACCATCGGCGACAATTCGCTCATCGGCATGGGCGCCACGGTCCTCAACCGCGCCCGCATCGGCAACAACTCCCTGGTGGGCGCCAACGCGCTGGTGACCGAGGGCAAGGAGTTCCCCGACAACTCCCTCATCCTCGGAGCGCCGGCGCGCGCCGTGCGCGTGCTCGATGAACGGGCGATCGAAGGGCTGCGGCAGTCGGCAGCGCACTATGTGCAGAACTGGAAACGCTACGCGGCTCGTCTGAAGCTGATCGACTGAGGCTTCGTCACGACAGCCGGAACGCATGCGCAGCAAACATTAGCGCTGCAGGAACAGAACGACCCGGACGGTCGGTCTCTCGCGCATGCACTCGCTCCCGCAAGTTATGCCAATAAGTTGGAGCGCGAACCGCCGAGATTGAATCGGAAGCGCGCTCTATGTCGTTGATGTGCGGGGCCCGCAGGCGTCCGCGGCGGGCAGGTCAGCGTGACGCCGTCGCGGTCGCAGTCGGCCCGCCGATGCCTTCCCAGCGGTTGGGATGCTCGCGCGACTGGCGCTTCAGAAAGGCGTAGCC
Organism: uncultured Alphaproteobacteria bacterium; assembly: GCA_963812775.1. GTDB lineage: Bacteria > Pseudomonadota > Alphaproteobacteria > Rhizobiales > Beijerinckiaceae > CAWEWH01. Next base: position 378,765 of record CAWEWH010000001.1, on the reverse strand, counting down.
GGTCTCGGTCCACGGCAGGATCTGCGTGCGCTTGTTGTCGAGGACGAGGTCGCCCTTGTCGGTCGCCACGGTGAGCACGGCATGGCCTTCGCCGCGATTGTCGCGCACCACGGTGATGAGCAACGCCTGGCGCGGCACCCCGGCGGCCATCAGCATGCGCCGCTTCAGGAGGACGTAGTCCTCGCAATCGCCCTTGCCGTCGTCAGGGTAGCTCCAGCGCTCGGCAACGCCCCAATGCTCCTCATCGGTGACCGGGCGGATGGCACGGTTGACCTTCTGGTTGATGGCCACAAGGGTGCGCCACATGAGCGGCGTCAACCGGAACTCTACCGCCGAAAGGGTCGGGACGGCGCATTCCTTGGGGTATTCCTTGCAGAACCCCACCCAGCCGATGGGAATTGAGGTCTCGCCCGTGGTCTGGGCGAAAGCCACTTTAATTTTTGGCATTGCCGCGGGTACCCGCAGCTCTTGCGCCTGGGCAGCCGTGCCCACGAGCGCGCTGGCTAGCAGTAGTCGCAGAAAGGTCTTCAAGCCCCCGGCTCCCCAGCCCCATCAATTCACGATTTTGCAACGATTTCAGGGGAATGGCGCCGACACAAGGGCGGCCTTTGTCGAAAATTGTGATTCGAATGTGGCGCGGCTTTCCTGCAACACGCACAATTTGCCGAACATTTTCGGGAACTCTTTGGATCATAAGGCGTTAATGCCGTTCGCCTTGCGGCGACAGCCGCGCTCGCGCTGCCTCAATCCGCGACGAAAAGAAGCGGGCCCGACTCTGTTCGAGTCGGGCCCGCCGCGAAACCCGGTCTGGGGACGGGGAGGGGTGGGGACATGACCGAGCTTCGCGATCTCCTTGTTACGGTGCCGCCGTGGCGACGGCCGAGCCTGAGCCACCGAGCGCGACCCAGCCTTGGGCCGCCTGGCTCTCGCGCTTGACGTAGGCGTAAGGCGTCTCGCCCCACGCCTTGATCTTGTTCGTCTTGTTGTCGAGGATCAGATCGCCGGCATCGGTGCGCACCATCAGCACCGCGTGGCCAGCCTGCTCCTCGTCGATGACGACGGTCATGAGCAGGGCGCGGCGGGGAAGCCCCACCTCGACGAGACGCTTGCGCTTGACGAGCGCGAAGTCCTCGCAGTCGCCCTTGCCGTCTTCGGCAAGGTCCCAGCGCTCGATCGTGCCCCAATGCTCCATGTCGGTGATCGGCACGATGGTCGAATTCACCCGCGTGTTGATGGTCTCGAGCGCCTTCCATGCCTGCGCGGTCAGCGTGACCCGCTCAGGCTGCGCCGTGTCGACGGCGCATTCCGCCGGATAACGCTTGCAGAAGCCCAACCAGCCCACCGGCGCGCGTGCTTCGCCTTCCGCGGGCACCGGCAGCGACGCCACCGGGAACGAGTTCGACGCGACGACCGCCTCGGCGGCGAGGATCGCCGCCGCCGTCAGAAACCATCGAAGCCGTATAGATCCCCTGCCCATTTTTTGTCGTCCCCTGCCTTTCCGGGGACAACATTCGCATAGTGATTTTGTGATCGGCTGAAGAAGTTACCGGCATTTTTATAGATTAATTCTGTGATTACGTTAGCAAACGCTAAGTAAATCCAAGTAAAAGAAATACGGTCAAATTTTAGCGAATCCGACTTTGACCGTGCAAATATCCCGCAGGGGAATGACCTATGACCGACCCTCTTGACGCACTGATCCTGTCCTTTGCGGCGACGCAGTGGAAAAAAGGTCGCCATGATCATTTCGCAAACCCTGGAGGCGGGGGCCCAGGACCCAGCAAACGCAGCCGCGATCGGGACCCGTATCGAGCGTTTGGTGAATGAAGGGCGACTAGAAGCTGCCGGCGATGTTCGGCTTTGGCGCGCCAGCGAAGTGCGGCTGCCTCACCGCCGCCCTGACTCAGCCTGACTAGGTGGTCGTGCGAGGCAAGCGCTCGGTCGGCACGACGCGCGCCGTCGCCGTGGCGCGGGCGATAAGCTCGCCAGCCTCGTCCACGAGCTTGGCCTCCAGGAAGGCTATCGTCTTGCCGTAGTGCACGACATGACCTTCGCCGAACAGCGAGCCAGGTTTGGCGGGAGCCACGAAGCTCACGTTCATGTCGATGGTCGCCGTGTAGAGCGCGCCGCGGCTCTTGATCAACAGGGCCGGGCCCATCGTGTCGTCCAGCATGGCGGCGAGGAGGCCGCCTTGGATGAAGCCCGCCGGGTTGAGAAAGTCGCGCTTGCCGTCGAAGCCGATGCGCACGAAGCCGCGCTCGGCGTCATGGTCGAGAAGCCGCCAGCCGAGGAGCTCGGCGCAAGGCGGCTTTGGAAAGTGATCGAAAGGCGTGCCCGTTGCGGTGGTCATCAGGTCCATGTCGCGTGCGTTTCGTTTCAGACGGAACTCGTCGAAACAAATGTGGGCGGCGGTGCTGACAATATGCGTCAGGAGAATTTGGCGGCTGCCAAGCGGCGCCTCAGATATCGACAGTGCCGTCGTCGTCGTCGGGGCTCAACAGATGCACGAACTCGACCGCAATGCCGCCTTCGATATGGCGGACGACGCGCGCTTGCGTCTGGCCGATAACCACTTCCATGTCGATCGGCGGCCGCAGCTCGCTGGCAACGGCGGCGCCCGACAGCGACACGTCGACGAGGCGCACGACGGCCTCATCGCCGTCCTTGGTGCGCATGGTGGTGCGGGGATTGCGCGGCACGATGCGCTCGTGGCGGCGGTCCTCCGGCAGACCGAGCGACTGGCGGTTGGCGAGCCAGGTCAGCTGGGCGGCGAGCTTGTCGCGCTTGCGTGGCGTTGCCGAGATGGAGATGGCGAAGCCGTTCTCGAAGTGGCGGGTGATCTGGCCCTCGATGCGGCCGAGATGCTCGAGATAGAGCACGACCCGCTCGCCGATGGTGCCCTTGACGGGCGCCAACACGGCGGCGCCGCCTGGTGACAGGTCAACGGACTGGCAGGGGAATTCCTGGCGGCTGGACAGCATGTAGCGGCCGAGCAACGCGATCTTGACGCGGCTGAAGCGGCGGCGCTCCCGGGGACGCTTACCTGGGCTTGGGGCGGCATCCGGCTCTGGCTTCGGTATTGGCTTCAACATCCACCACTCTCAGGTGCCGGAAGGCCTGAGCGGAACAAGCTATAGAGCCCCCGTTAACGATGACTTATCAGCACAGCTAAACGGTGCGCCTAGACGTGCGGCCGCGTAGAGCCGCGGCCCGGCGATCGCCGACTAGGATAGCCCGCCTTTGTGCACGACGAGGTGAGGCCGGCGTTCGCCCTGCGCCGGGTCCTCCTTTTGGCCAGAGGTCCGGATCACCCTGAGCGACAGCATCGACAGGCTCTCGACCGGATCGAAGCCGATCCAAGAGGGGACGACGGCCGGCGAGATGGCGCCCAGCAGCCGTGCATTGGTGCGGCCGCGATGGCGCAGGGGCAGCAGCAGCACTTCCAGGTTGACGGTGGCGCCGCGGCGCGTCGTGCCCACGACGCCGCCGACGATCCCGGCGGCATCGTCGACGACCGTGGACAGCATATGGTCGATGTCATTGCCGGCCTGGCGGCGCCACAGCGCGGCGAAGTCCAGGCCCTTCATCTCGCCGCCGAACAGGGCGCAAAGGCGCGTGCCGGCGAGGCGGAAGACGGCGCTACCTGGTTCCTCGAGGTCGAGGATGAAGGTGTCAGCGAGGACGTGCCGGATGGCGCCCGGCTCGATCTCGGCGCGCTCGGGGGCGGTCCGTTCGCCGCGTAGCCCGTCCCAATAGGCGAAGAGGACGCGGGTTGATACGTGCTTCATTCTCATCCAAGTCCCCACGAGTGGCCAGCCGTCTCGTTTTGGGCTGGCGCTGTCTCTTTCCGCCACGCCGCGGGTCGGCTGCGGCGCGATCACTCGGGGGATTGCAGCGGCCATGCCATGGGGAGTGCGGGGCCCTGCACAGAAGCCTCGATCCTGTGCACCGTAACTAATCGTTAGGGTTAACGATGGGTTGACGTTGCCGGGGCAATTTTAGCGTGGCATCGCGGGCGCACAGGTTCAGCCGCCGTAAAGAGCGGCTTCGCAGATGGGCAGGGTGTGACGACGTGGCCGCCAGGAGCGCGATGCGAGCACAATCGCATCGCGCTCCTGCTTTTTTGACTTGGCGCACGAAAGTGTCGCAAAGCCCGCGCTTTCAGGATCATGGGACGGCACGGCGGCTCCAACAATACCTCCCGCCAAGAAGGGGGGCGGGCTTGCCGCACTGTCTATTTCGCAACGAACCAGCCCGCACCGGCTTCCTGTTCGCCGTGCCGTCAGTCATATGAGGGGCTCATGTCCCATGACGAGACTTCCCGGCAGCCCATCATCAATGCCCCGCGGGTGATCGTCGGGCTGATCTTGGCATTGATCCTGATCCACCTGCTGCGCAGCTTCGGGTCGGATGCTTCGGACATCGACATTCTCCTGAGCTTCGGCTTTGTGCCGGCCCGCGTTGCGCTGGCCCTCGATCCCGAGCGCTATTCGGACATCACGGCGAGGGCCGTCGAGGAACTGGCGGTCGGCTCGCCGAGCCAGCGCCTCGCCTTTGTGAAGGAGGCTCTCGATGACGGGTCGTTGAAGCCCTGGACCTTCGTGACCTACGCGTTCCTGCACGGGTCATGGCCGCATGTCGGCCTCAATTCGTTGTGGCTGCTCGCCTTCGGCAGCCCGGTGGCGCGACGCTTCGGCGACCTGAGATTCCTGTTGTTCTTCCTCGTGTGCGCGATTGCCGGGGCTGTCGCGCATGCCATCGTGCATTCGACCGGCGTGATCCCGATGGTGGGGGCGTCGGGGGCGATTTCCGGCGCCATGGCTGCGGCGATGCGCTTTGCCTTGCGCAGCGATGTGCCGCTCGTCGTGCTCAGAGCCGATCCGGGTTTCATGGACCGGCTGCCGGCACAACCGCTCATGCAAGCGCTCGCCGACAGAAGGGTCCTCGTCTTTCTCGTTGTCTGGTTCGGCACCAATCTGGTGTTCGGGCTGGTGCCCGGGCTCACCGAAGGCACGGTCGCCTGGGAAGCGCATGTTGGGGGCTTCCTGGCGGGGCTTTTCTTGTTCGCGCTGTTCGATCCGGTGCGGCCCCAACTGCCGGCTCAGCGTTAAAACTTGCCGCACTGCGGTGACGGTTATCGGGCTCACGCTCTTGCGGCGCGTGCCGGCCACGCCCACAATAGGGAGGTGACGCCGGTGGACGGCGGTCCCCGAGCGTCGCGCTCACGGCCGGCTGGTTCGGCCGAACGACAACCGGAGGACGCCCATGACGGTCGCGCACATTCTCTCCACCAAGGGTCCTGAAGTCGTCACCATTCAGCCGCACCGCACCCTGGCGGAGGCGGCCCAAGTGCTCGCCGAGCGACGCATCGGCTCGGTGCTGGTCACCGGTGCCGATCGGGCGATCCTCGGCATCCTGTCGGAGCGCGACATCGTCAGGGTGATCGCCAAGGAAGGGGCAGGGGCGCTCAACGAAGCCGTCTCCCGCTTCATGACCACCCGCGTCGTCACCTGCACGCCGAAGGCCGACATCAACGAGATCATGGAGACGATGACGACCGGCAAGTTCCGCCACGTGCCCATTCTCGACGAGGGCAGGCTCGCCGGCATCGTGTCGATCGGCGACGTGGTGAAACACCGCCTGCACGAGATCGAGAGCGAGCACCAGGCGCTCCGCGAATACATCGCCACGGCGTAGCCAGACGACGCTAAACGGACGGGCGCGGCAGATCTAATCTGTCTGGGTCATCTGCCGTCACCGCCTTGCGGTGGCGTCAGCCAACAGCTCGCGCAGATCGGGCAGCAGCCTCTCGGTCGCTTCCATGCCGATATCGATGGCCTCGGCGGCGCGGTGGAACTCGAACAAGCCAAGCCGGCCGAGCTTCGGGGCGATCATCAAGTCCGGCGGATCGCCGGCGAGGCGCGAGCGGGCAATGCGATCCTGGGTGATGTTGAAGGCGTCGACCATCACGGTGCCGATGCCCGGCGCGCCGTCGCTGCGGCGGCCGAAGAAGCCGCCGAGGCGAAAGCCCTGCGGTGCCTCGGCCGGCATGTCCTCGACGCCCGCATCCAGGGCGGGGATCACCGTGCCGCGGCTGAGCCGCGCATCGTTGTTGAGATTGATGCAGACGACCACTTCGGCACCGAGCGCGCGGGCCGCGGTGACCGGAATGGGATTGACGAGGGCGCCGTCCATAAGCCAGCGACCGCCGAGCTTCACCGGATTGAAGATGCCCGGCAGCGCATAGGAGGCGCGCAACGCGTCGATGAGCGGACCACGCGTCAGCCAGATTTCGTGGCCGGTGCCGAGCTCGGTGGCGATGGCCGCGAAGCGGGCCGGTAGTTCCTCGATGCGGGCGGCGCCAAGATTGCTCTCCAGCAGCCGGCGCAGGCGATCGCCGCCGATGAGCCCGGAGCCGCCGATGGAGAAATCCAACAGGCCCACCAGCCGCCGGCGGCTGAGGGAGCGGGCAAAAGTCTCGAGCTCATCGAGCTTGCCGCTGATGTAGCAGCCGCCAACCACGGCACCGATCGACGTGCCGGTGATGACGCTTGGGCTGAGGCCCTCGCGCATGAGCACGCGCAGGATGCCGAGATGCGCCCAGCCGCGGGCGACGCCGCCACCGAGCGCCAGGCCGAGCCGAGGGCGCGGTTCGGGCGCCTTGTCTGCCGTATCGCCGGTGAGTGGGGGGGCGCCAAGCGGCGCAATGGCTCTGTCCAACACTGGACCCTCACGCATTAGCTCAAGGTACTCAGCTCAAGCTAACGTTTGAAGGTTAAAATAGGTCCTTTTCGGGCGGTGGCGCGGCCTGTTCATCGCCGGACCATGGCCAGGCGGGGTCGGCTCGAGCCGACACCCTCGACGGCACGATAAAAACAGGTGGGGCGGCCGGTATGGCAGGCGCCACCGTCGCCGCCGACGCGCACCTTGAGGAGGATGGCGTCCTGGTCACAATCGACGCGCATCTCGACAACCTTCTGGACCTGGCCGGAGGTGTCGCCCTTGTGCCAGAGCTCCGCACGCGAGCGCGACCAATACCAGGCCTCTCCCGTCTCGATGGTCCTGGCGAGGGCCTCGGCCGACATGTGAGCCACCATCAGGACTTCGCCGCTTGCCGCGTCGGTGGTGACGCAGGTGACGAGGCCGCTCGCGTCAAAGCGCGGCGCGAGGTCGAGGCCTTCCTCGAGGGCGCGCTTGTCGCTGATGGTGCCGAACCGGATCATGACGCTCTCCTGGCGCATAATCCCGAAAAACGCGTGCGGTTTCGGACAAAGATCATGCGCAAAATCAAGGATATAGAGCGCGCATCCGTTTCAATGGAAGGGCGCGCGCTGTTGGCCGCGACGCGTCCATACGAATTCGCATGGGCGCCGTCCACGGCGGCATGAGGGATGCGGCGGGTGGCCGCCACGATGGTCTTGGGTCTCAGCCCTGCGTGGAGGCGGCGCCGCGCACCAGCGAGATGAAGCGCATCTGCTCGTTCGCATCCTCCTTGAAGACGCCGGAGAACTGCATGGTGATGGTCTTGGCACCCTCCTTCTGGGCGCCGCGCATCGACATGCACAGATGCTCGGCCTCGATCATCACGGCGACGCCGCGCGGCTTCAGCGCGTGGTCGATGGCCTCGATGATCTGTACCGTCATGGCCTCCTGGGTCTGTAGGCGGCGGGCATAGACATCGACGAGGCGCGCGAGCTTGGAAAGACCGACCACACCCTCGTTCGGGTAATAGGCGATGTGTGCCTTGCCGATGAACGGCAGCATGTGGTGCTCGCAGTGCGAATGAAAGGAGATGTCGCGCACCAGCACGATCTCGCCGTATTCCTCCACTTCCTCGAAAACCCGCTCGAGGACAGGGGCCGGATCCTGGCCATAGCCGCCGAACAGCTCCTCATAGGCGCGTGCCACGCGTTTGGGCGTATCGACGAGCCCTTCGCGAGCGGGGTCGTCGCCGGCCCAGCGAATCAAGGTTCGCACGGCCGCTTCGGCCTCTTCACGGTTCGGTCGCTCACTCTTGGTCTTGTCGGCGTTGGCCTGAGCCGTTCGCGCGGACAAGGACTTAACCACGGCGTCCATGTGGTGCCTCCCGCTGTTCATGCTGAGCTTCACATATCCTAATGTCCGGCGGCATCCGCCAACATCCCATTGCGCCCCTGCCTTAAGCCAACAGGGTGTGCACAATCGGAAGCCTCATACAGGAAAACCGGCAGGAATCCTTCTTTTTCCTGCCACTTTTCCGAACCTTTACCAAGCATATATAAGAAGTCGCGCTTGTCTCCCAAGGGACGGATGAAAAAGGCGCGCGCGGCGCAAAGCATGCTCAACGAAATCTACAACAAACGCATCCTCGAGCTTGCCGCCAACATCCCGCGGCTGGGACGGCTTTCCGCCCCGCAGGCCAGCGCCACGGCCCATTCGAAGCTGTGCGGCTCGACAGTGACGGTCGACCTCGCCATGGAGGGCGACACGGTGACCGACTTCGCCCACGAGGTGAAAGCCTGCGCACTCGGCCAGGCATCGTCGTCGATCATGGCGGGGCACGTGGTTGGAGCCAAGGCGGAGGAGCTGCGCGCGGTCCGCGACAGCATGCGCCGTATGCTCAAGGAGAACGGCCCGCCGCCCGACGGCCGCTGGGCGGACTTGGCAGTTCTCGAGCCGGTGCGAGACTACAAGGCCCGCCACGCCTCCACCATGCTGACCTTCGACGCCGTCGTCGACGCCATCGGCAAGATCGAGACGCGCCGCGCCCAACAGGCCGCGGAGTAGTCGGGCCCCCAGATCCGGCGGGCGAAGGACGCCGCATGACTGAACGTCCGGTCGGTCGAATAGGCGTTGCCGTCGCCCGCGGCGCCATCCGGGCCTATCAGCTCACGCTGTCAGCCGTCTTTGGCCGCCACTGCCGGCATTTGCCGACCTGCTCAGCCTACGCGGATGAGGCCGTCGCGGCCTATGGCGTCTGGGCCGGCGGCTGGATCAGCTTTGCCCGCATCTGCCGCTGCAATCCCTGGGGCACGTCGGGGCTCGATCTGGTGCCGGCCAAGCTGCCGCCCGGCGCGCGCTGGTATGCGCCCTGGCGCTACGGCCGCTGGCGGGGCGTCAACGCGCCGGCGATGTGCGAGGACGTCTCGGCCGGGCAGGGCTCGGCCCGCCGCTGAGGCTACCCGTTGCCGAAGCAACGCGGCTCATGTATGGCGCATGTCCTCATGTGACCGGGGCCATGCCCCGCCGCTTACCTGCCTGGTTCGCAGGAGTGAGCAGGAGAGACACGATGATCACGCTCACCTTTCCGGACGGCGCCCAGCGCCAATATCCCGAAGGCACTTCCGGTCTCGACATCGCCAAAGGGATCTCCCCGTCGCTTGCCAAGCGCACGGTCGCCATGGCGCTCGACGGTGGGCTTGCCGACCTCGCCGACCCGATCCGGTGCAACGCAAAGATCGAGTTCATCGGCCGCGAGGACCCGCGGGCGCTGGAGCTCATCCGCCACGACGCCGCCCATGTCATGGCCGAGGCGGTGCAGTCGCTGTGGCCCGGCACGCAGGTGACCATCGGACCGGTGATCGAGAACGGCTTCTACTACGACTTCTTCCGCAACGAGCCGTTCACGCCGGAGGATTTTCCCGCCATCGAGAAGAAGATGCGGGAGATCATCGCCCGCGACAAACCCTTCACCAAGGAGGTGTGGTCGCGCGACGACGCCAAGCGCTACTTCCGCGACAAGGGCGAGATGTTCAAGGTCGAGCTGGTCGACGCCATTCCGGAGGGGGAGGAGCTCAAAATCTATCGGCAGGGAGACTGGCTCGATCTCTGCCGCGGCCCGCACATGACGTTCGACAGGAAAGATCGGCTCGACCTTCAGGCTGATGAAGGTAGCAGGGGCCTACTGGCGGGGTGACGCCAAGAACCCGATGCTGACCCGCATCTATGCCACCGCCTTCGCCAAGCAGGAGGAGCTCGACACTTATCTCAAGCAGCTCGAAGAGGCGGAGAAGCGCGACCATCGCCGGCTCGGCCGCGAGATGAGCCTGTTCCACTTCCAGGAGGAGGGGCCAGGGGTCGTCTTCTGGCACCCGAAGGGTTGGACCATCTTCCAGGAGCTGATCGCCTATATGCGGCGGCGGCTGAAGGGCAGCTACGACGAAGTGAACGGGCCGCAGATTCTCGACAAGTCGCTGTGGGAGACCTCCGGCCACTGGGATTGGTACCGCGAGAACATGTTTGCGGCGCAATCGGCCGGCGACGAGGCGGAGGACAAGCGCTGGTTCGCGCTGAAGCCGATGAACTGCCCCGGCCACGTGCAAATCTTCAAGCACGGGCTGAAAAGCTATCGCGATTTGCCGCTGCGGCTCGCCGAATTCGGCGCCGTCCACCGCTACGAGCCGTCCGGTGCCCTGCACGGGCTGATGCGCGTGCGGGCCTTCACGCAAGACGACGCCCACGTCTTCTGCACCGAGGAACAGCTCGCCACCGAGTGCCTCAAGATCAACGACCTGATCATCTCGGTGTACGGTGACTTCGGCTTTACGGAATTCGTCGTGAAGCTGGCGACACGGCCGGAGAAGCGGGTCGGCACCGATGCCATGTGGGACCATGCCGAGGGCGTGATGCGCGGCATGCTGGAGACGATCGCGCGGCAATCCGGCGGCAGGATCAAGACCGGCGTCAATCCAGGCGAGGGGACCTTCTACGGGCCGAAATTCGAGTATGTGCTGCGCGATGCCATCGGTCGCGACTGGCAGTGCGGCACCACCCAGGTGGATTTCAACCTGCCGGAGCGTTTCGGCGCCTTCTACATCGCGGCCGACGGCCAGAAGAAGATGCCGGTCATGGTGCACCGGGCCATCTGCGGCTCGATGGAGCGCTTCATCGGCATTCTCATCGAGCATTTTGGCGGCCACTTTCCCCTGTGGCTGGCGCCGCAGCAGGTCGTTGTCGCCACCATCACGCAGGATGCGGACGAATACGCGCAACAGGTGGTCGAGGCGGCGCGCCGGGCAGGGCTCCGCGCGGAAGCGGATTTTCGCAACGAGAAGATCACCTACAAGGTGCGCGAGCATTCGCTCGCCAAGGTGCCCGTGCTGCTGGTGGTCGGCCGCAAGGAAGCGGCGGAGTGCAGCGTCAATATGCGCCGGCTCGGCTCCAACGAGCAAAAGTCCATGTCCCTCGACGCGGCGCTGGCGGCGCTCGCCGAGGAAGCGATGCCGCCGGACATGAAACGAGCGCGCCAGCGGGCAGCCGCTGAGTAGCTATCGCGCCTTCGTGACCCTCAGGATCTCCTCCTCGACGTCGCGCAGCTGGTCCTTGCCGAAGAACATCTCGTCGCCGACATAGAAGGTGGGCGAGCCGAAGGTGCCGCGCGCGACGGACGCGTTGGTGTGGGCCAGCAGCTTCTCCTTCACGTCGGCGTCCTGCACGCGCGCCATGAACCTGTCGGCGTCGAGGCCCGAGGAGATCAGCGCCGCCGTGATGACGGCCGGATCGTCCATCTTCTTGGGCTGCGCCCACATGTGGTGGAAGACGGCCTCGACATAGGGCTTGAGCTTGCCGTCGATGTCGGCGGCCGCGGCGCCGCGCATGATGGCGAGGGTATTGACCGGGAAGAACGGGTTGCGCTGATAGGCGGTGATGGCGTGGCGCTTCAGGAACCGCTGCGTCTCCGTCTCCATGAAGGCAAGCTTGTTTTTGATGCCGCCGAACGCCTCAACGGGGGAACGGTTGTTGGTGAGCTTGAAGACGCCGCCGAGCAGCACCGGCACATACGTGAAAGTGGTGTCGGTGCGCGCCTCGATGGCTGGAATGACGAGGTGGCTGAGGTAGGCGTTGGGGCTGCCGAAGTCGAAATGGAACTCGGGTGTCACGCTCGCCATGCTTCACCAGCGTTCGATGTTCGGTCGGAGATCGAGCTCGTGCGTCCAGCCGTCGCGCGGCTGATTGTGCAGCATCCAATAGGTCGCGGCGATGGAGGAGGGGTTCATCAGCTCGCCCGGCTGCGGCTCGACATCGCCGCGCCGCTCCTTGATGCGCTGGCGCACGAAGGCGGTGTCGACGCCGGCGTCGATGATGAGATGCGCCACGTGGATGCCCTGCGGGCCAAGCTCGCGGGCCATGGATTGGGCAACGCCGCGCAGGCCGAACTTGGCGCTGGCGAAGGCCGCGTAACCGACGCCGCCGCGTATGCTGGCGGTCGCGCCGGTGAAGAAGATCGAGCCCTTGCCGCGGGGCAGCATGTGGCGGGCCGCCTCGCGGCCCGCCAGGAAGCCCGAATAGCAGGCCATTTGCCACACTTTGCGGAAGACGCGCTCGGTGGTCTCGAGGATGGGGAAGTTGACGTTGGCCCCGACATTGAACACGGCGACCTCGAGAGGGGCTGCCTTCTCGGCATCGGCCAGGAAGGCGACGATCTCGTTCTCGTGGCGGGCATCGAGGGAGCGCGCTTCGCAGCGTCCGCCCGCCGCCTCGATGTCTGCCTTGAGCGGTGCCAGTTTGTCGCCGTTGCGTCGGCCGGCAAAGACCGCAAAACCCTCGGCGGCAAATTTCTTGGCGATGGCGCCGCCGATGAAGTCGCCGGCGCCGATAATCGCCGCCGTGGCGTCGCGCTGCGGCATGGTGCTCCTAGGGGCTAGCGCATGATCCCAAAAAAGTGTGACCGGTTTTCGGATAAGATCATGCGCAAATCAATAACCTGGAGCGCGCGTCGGTTTCGAATGAAACGGATCGCGCTCTAGGCCGGGATTCGGACCGGCAGCACTTCATACCCGCGGATGAAGCTCGATAGAACCCGCTTTGGTTCGCCCACCACCTCGATCGCGGGAAAGCGCTTCAGAATCTCTTCCCACAGAACGCGCAGCTGCAACTCGGCCAGGCGCAGGCCGAGACAGCGATGGATGCCGAAGCCGAACGAGAGATGGTTGCGGGCCTTGGCCCGGTCGATGACGAAGTCGTTCGGGCGCTCGAACATCTCCTCGTCGCGATTTCCAGACACGTACCACATGACCACCTTGTCGCCCTGCTTGATGTGCTCGCCACCGAACTCGACGTCACGCAACGCCGTGCGTCGCATGTAGGCGAGCGGCGTCTGCCAACGGATGATCTCCGGCACCATGTTGCCGATCAGGGCGGGATTGTCCCGCAGCTTCCGGTACTCGTCCGGAAATTGGTTGAGCGCCAGCAGCCCGCCGCTGATCGAGTTGCGGGTGGTGTCGTTGCCGCCGACGATCAACAGGATGATGTTGCCGAGATAGGTGCGCCGATCCATGTTTCGCGTTGCCGGCGAATGCGCGAGCATGGAGATAAGGTCGGGCCGCGGGTCGGAATTGACGCGCTCGTTCCACAGCTCGACGAAGCGCGCCAGGCATTCCTGCAGAATCGCGTCTCGCTCCGCCTCCGAGCTGATGATGCCGGCGTTGAGATTGGCTGTGGCGATGTCGGACCAGTAGGTGAGGCGCCCGCGCTCCTCGAACGGGAAATCGAAGAGCGTCGCCAGCATCTGCGTGGTCAGCTCGATCGACACCCGCTCGACCCAGTTGAAGGTTTCGTTGCGGGGCAGGCCGTCCAGCATGGCGCCGGCGCGGCCCCGAATCTTGCCTTCGAGCTCCGCCAAGCTCGTCGGCGTGAACATCGGAGCGACGGTCATCCGCTGGGGCCTGTGCTCCGGCTCATCCATGGCGATGAAGCTCGGATAGCGGAAATCGCGCGGGCGATCGGTGAGCCCGATGCCGCCAAGGTCTGAATCGGACGAGAAGGTCTGGTGGTCGACCTCGACCTTCATGATGTCGTGGTATTTGGTGATCGACCAGTAGGGCCCCGAATGGCTCTGCCGGCAGTAGTGCACCGGCGCCTCGCGGCGCAGCCGCTCGAAGAACGGCCAATGCGCATCCGCCTGGAACAGCCTGCCTCGGCTCACGTCAAAATCTTCCAGCGGCGTGGAATAGGCCACCGTCCGCGCCTGCTCCGGACGCTCGATTGGAACGAAGTTCATGGGTCGGTACTCCAGTCCAACGCGGTCAGGCTTCGAGGCTAGCCCGGAATGCGAACCGGCAATTCGTCGTAACCCCTGAGCAAGCTCGAAAGGACGCGCTTGGGCTCGCCCGCGACCTCGATGACGGGGAAGCGCTTCAAGATCTCCTGCCACAGGACGCGCAACTGCATCTCGGCGAGCCGCAGGCCGAGGCAGCGGTGAATGCCAAAGCCGAACGACAGATGGTTCTTCGCCTTTGTCCGGTCGACGATGAAATCGTCAGGCCGCTCGAAGACCTCTTCGTCGCGATTGCCCGAGACGTACCACATGACGACCCTGTCGCCCTTGCGGATCGTCTTGCCGCCGAACTCGACGTCCTCGCAGCGCCGTGCGGCGCATATAGGCCACCGGCGTCTGCCAGCGGATGATCTCCGGCACCATGCCGCCGACGAGGGCGGGATTGTCGCGCAGCTTCCGGTATTGATCGGGGAACAGGTTGAGCGCCAAGAGCCCGCCGCTGATCGAGTTGCGGGTCGTGTCGTTGCCGCCGACCACCAGAAGGATGACGTTGCCGAGGAAGGTGCGCTTGTCCATCGTCCGCGTCGCCGGCGAATGGGCGAGCATGGAAATAAGATCGGGACCGGGCTCCGCCTGCGAGCGCTGGTTCCAGATCTCGGTGAAGCGGGCGAGGCATTCGCGCAGGATTTCGTGGCGCTGCTCCTCGGACGCCACCATGCCGGCGTTGAGGTTGGCGGTGGCGACATCCGACCAGTAAGTCAGCAGGTATCGCTCCTCGAAGGGGAAGTCGAGGAGCGTGGCCAACATCTGCGTGGTCAGCTCGATGGAGACGCGATCGACCCAGTTGAAGGTCTCGTTGCGCGGCAGCTCGTCGAGAATGGCGCCGGCGCGGGCGCGGATCGTCTCTTCGAGCTTGGCGAGGCTCGGCGGCGTGAACATCGGGGCAACGCTCATGCGCTGCGGCCGGTGCTCGGGCTCGTCCATGGTGATGAAGCTCGGATAGCGCAGATCAGGAGGACGACTGCTGAGGGTGATGCCGCCGAGGTCGGAATTTGACGAGAAGGTCTTATGGTCGGAATCCACCTTCATGATGTCGTGGTACTTGGTGATCGACCAGTAGGGGCCGGTATTGCTGTCGCGGCAAAAGTGCACCGGGTCTTCGCGGCGCATGCGCTCGAAGAAGGGCCAATGGGCGTCCGCCTGAAACAGCGTTCCGCGGCTTACGTCGAAGTCTTCGAGCGGCGTGGAATAGGCGAGCTGCCGTGCTTTGTCCTGATGATGAAAGGCGGCGATGTTCATCGCATCACTCCTGCGTCCGAAGATCTTGCGCCGGGAGCTTGCATCCCCTCAGCACAAGATGCGCACCGGCCATCGACTTATAGCCTCTTATGAAGCGCGAATAAACGCGCTTCGACGCGCCGCCATCCAGAAGCACCGCCCGCGAGCCATGTCGACGGCTCGAGCAGCAAGTCAAAAGCGTGGCGCGCCGGGCTCATGCCGAACCTCCATCGCAGCCCATCAAAGAATGACGGCAGCGTCAACTTCAATCGCTAGCGACACCATGGCGGCACCCTTGCGATTGCAGCCGAAATGCGGTGAGTGGGGGCATGACGATCTACGAGCGCAAGCGAAAGCCGGTGATTCGCAGGGGTTCCCGGCGGCCTGTCCAGCCAGGCTTGCGTGCTTCCGCGGTCGGCCGACACCCTGTCCCGCCCGCCAGCGCCGCGCCGGCTCCCGGCGAGGAGACCGGCAAGCGCGCCCGCACCAAGGCGCGCAACCGCGACGCCATCCTGGCAGCGGCCCGCGGCGTGTTCTCCGAGCTCGGCTACGAAGCGGCGAGCGTGCGCGACATCATCCGCCGCACCAAGCTCGCCTCCGGCACGTTCTACAACTACTTCCAGTCAAAGGAAGAAGTGGCCGAGGCACTGGCCAGCGACGCCTTGCGGCGGCTCAGTCTCGTGCTCAGCGCCCAACATGTCGGGAAGGACTTCGAAGCCTACCTCAACGCGACCCTGCGCGCCTATTTCCACTTCCTGGTCGAGGAGGAAAAGCTCTGGCCCCTGGCTGAACCGCGCGAAAAGCGCTTTCCCCGCGTGCGCGTGCAGACGCCGGAGCGATTTGCCATCTACGAAGAGATCAAAGCCTCGATCGCGCTCGCCATCGAGCGTGGTTTGGCACCCCGCGTCGACAAAGGCTTCCTCACCGTCGCCATCATGGGGCTCGCCCAGAGCATGGGCGAGACAATGCTGTCGCGCCGCCCCCATGACCCGGATACCGCCGCCGATTTCGCCGTCAGCCTGATCCTGAAAGGCTTGTCCGCTCTACCGAGCGCCGAAAAGTCCCATCCGAGCCGATAGCGGCGCGGCGCCGTCCGCCCTGTGAGAGCCGGCGAATCACGCGGGCGTGAAGGAGCATCAGGGCCGCCAGCCCGCCGCCGGGGTGTTGGCAATTGTGCCGTGACCTGTCACTCTCTGCGTTGCGCGCCGCTGGCGCGCGAAGCGTTCGCGCGCTCAAGCGGACGCAACAATAACGATTTGGGGAACAAGAGCCGGACAACGGCCACGTGATGACCCATAGCGCGAAACAGCGGTTTTGCGCGCCAGGGAGGGCATGATGGCCTGTGATCGCGCGGCATTTTCGTTGGCGGGCTTGCGTGGCGCCGCCTTGTCGCTCGCCGCTCTGGCGCTCGTCGCCGCGAGCCCGGCGCGTGCGGCACCGGAAGGGCAGCTTACCTGGGCGGTGCACATCTCGCTCGCCCCGACATGGTTCGACCCGGGCGAGATGCCCTCGCTCATCACCCCCTACATGGTCATGTACGCGCTGCATGATTCGCTGGTGAAGGCGATGCCGGACAACGCGGCGGCGCCGAGCCTGGCGGAATCCTGGAACACGTCGCCGGACGGACTCACCTATGAGTTCGTGTTGCGCAAAGGCGTGAAGTTCCACAACGGCGACCCGCTTACTTCCGAGGACGTGAAGTTTTCGTTCGACCGGTATCGCGGCACCTCCAAAGCCATCCTGCAAGAGCGCGTCGCCTCGGTCGAGACGCCCGATCCCTACCGTGTCCGCTTCAAGCTGAAGCAGCCGTGGCCGGATTTCATGACCTTCTATCTCGGCGCCAGCGGCGCCAACTGGATCCTGCCGAAGAAGTACATCGAACAGGTCGGCGACGAGGGTTTCAAGAAAGCTCCGATTGGTGCCGGCCCCTACAAGTTCGTGTCGTTCGCGCCCGGCCTCGAGCTGGTGCTCGAGGCCTACGATCAATACTGGCGCAAGACGCCGAGCGTGAAGCGGCTCGTCCTCAAGGTCATTCCCGACGAGTTCGACGCGGCTTGCCGCGCTGAAGCGCGGCGAGGTCGACATCGCCTACTCGATCCGGGGCGAGCTGGCCGAGGAGCTGGAGCGCACCAAGGGTCTGTCGCTCAAACCGACCGTCATCCAGGCCACGTTCTGGCTGATATTTCCCGATCAGTGGGATCCGAAGTCGCCGTGGCATGATCCGCGGGTGCGGCAGGCGGCCTACCTCGCCATCGATCACAAGGGCATCAACCAGGCGCTGACATTGGGCCATTCGCGGATCACCGGCAGTTTCGTGCCCGACACATTTGATTTCTTCTGGAAGCCGCCGCAGCCGACCTATGACCCGGCCAAGGCCAAGAAGCTCTTGGCGGAGGCCGGCTTCCCCAACGGTTTCGATGGCGGCGACTACAATACCGATGTGTCGTACGCCAATCTGGCCGAGGCGGTGGTCAACAACCTGCAGGCGATCGGCATCCGCGTCAGGATGCGGCCGCTGGAGCGGGCCGCGTTCAACAAGGGCTTGGTCGAGAAGAGCTACAAGAATCTCATCCAGACCGGCAGCGGCGCCTTCGGCAATGCCGCCACGCGGATCGAGACCTACGCTGTCAAGGGCGGCACCTACGCGTACGGCAACTACCCCGAGCTCGACGAGATGTTCAGGGAGCAAGATGCCGAGCTCGACGCCAAGAAACGCGAGGCGCTCCTGCACAAGATGCAGCAGATCATCCACGACCGGACAATCTTCGCGCATCTCTGGCAGCTCGGCTTCATCAACGGGGTTGGGGCGCGCGTCAAGGAGTCGGGGCTTCGGTCTCATCCCCGGCCATGCTTATTCGGCGCCATACGAGGATGTCGCCATCGCCGGCAAGTGAGGCCGGTGGGAGTGAGCAAGCGAGGGAATTTGAGCAATCAGCTGCAAGAGCCGCCGCGAAGGCGCACTTGCTTCAGGCATGGAGGAGAAGACACGATGGCCGGCGAACGCAACGTCTCGTTCGAGCTCTTTGGATCACGGTGCGCTTCGTTCGCGCGGGCTCGTCGCGACAATGCCCGTCGCGGCGCGCCTCGTTGGCGCCGGCACGTGGTCGCCCTCGCGGGAGCGCTGGCGCTTGCCGCTACCAGCGTCGGTGTCGCGCGCGCCGCGCCGGAGGGCCAGCTCACCTGGGCGGTGCACGTCTCCCTGCCGGCCCTCTGGTTCGATCCGGGCGAGTCACCGTCCCTCATCACCCCCACCATGGTGATGTACGCGCTGCACGACGCCATGGTGAAGCCGATGCCCGGGCAATTGCTGGCGCCGAGCCTCGCCGAGAAATGGAGCGCTTCCCCGGACGGGCTCACTTACGAGTTTGTCCTGCGCAAGGGCGTGAAGTTCCACAACGGCGACGAGCTCACGTCGGAGGACGTGAAGTTCACGTTCGAACGCTACAAGGGCGGCCTGTATACGGAGATCAAGGACAAGGTGGCGTCGGTCGAGACGCCCGATCCCTATCGGGTGGTCATCAAGCTGAAACAAGCCTGGCCCGACTTCATGACATTCTATTCGACCGGCAGCTTCGCCAATTGGATCGTGCCCAAGAAGTATGTCGAGAAGGTGGGCGCCGACAACTACAAGAAAGCGCCGGTCGGGGCCGGTCCCTACAAGCTCATCTCCTACACGCCCGGCGTGGAGCTGGTGCTGGAGGCGCACGACCAGTATTGGCGCAAGCCGCCGAACGTGAAGCGGCTGGTGTTCAAGACCATTCCCGACGAGTCGACGCGGCTTGCCGCCTTGAAGCGCGGCGAGGTCGACATTGCTTACTCGATCCGCGGCGAACTGGCCGAGGAGTTGCAGCGCACCAAGGGCATGTCGCTGAAGGCGACAGTGATCGCCTCGCCGTTCTGGCTCTATCTCACCGACCAGTGGGACCCCAAGTCGCCGTGGCACGATATACGGCTGCGGCAGGCGCTCTATCACTCAATCGACCACAAATCGATCAATGAGGCGCTCACACTCGGCTTCTCGAAAATAACCGGCAGCATCATACCGGACATTTTCGAGTTCTACTGGCAGCCGCCGCTGCCAACCTACGACCCTGCCAAGGCCAAGAAGCTGCTCGCCGAGGCCGGATTCCCCAACGGCATCGACGCTGGCGACTATCATGTCGATGCCTCCTACGCCAATCTCGGCGAGGCGGTCGTCAACGGCCTTCAGGCGGTGGGGATCCGCGTCAAGATGCGGCCGGTCGAGAGGGCGGCGCTGTTCAAGGGTTATTCGGAGCGCACACTGAAGGGCGTCATCCAGGGCGGCAGCGGTGCCTTTGGCAACGCCGCCACGCGGCTTGAGCTGTTCGCGGTCAAGGGTGGCCCATACGTCTATGGGAACTATCCGGACATCGACGAGATGTTCAAGGAGCAATCGACCGAACTCGATCAGAAGAAGCGCGAGGCGCTGCTGCACAAAATTCAGCAACTCGTCGATGAGCGGCGGATCTTCGCGCCGATCTGGCAGCTCGGCTTCATCAACGGCTTGGGTCCGCGCGTCGGCGAGTCGGGGCTTGGGCATATTGCCGGACACCCGTATTCGGCGCCCTACGAAGACGTTGCGATCAAGGGCAAATGACGCCCGTGGAGACAGGCAACATGCGACCGCTGCAAGCCAATCGCCGCAACGAGGTTCGTTGCGGCAACAGCACTGCGAGGCGTCCATGCCGCAATTCATAGCCCGCCGCTTCGGCTATTCGCTGCTCTCGCTGGTGCTGCTGTCGGTGACCATCTTCCTGCTCGTGCGCGTTGCGGGCGACCCGACGACGCTGCTACTCGAGCCGGGCGCCAGCCAAGCCGACGTCAACGACCTCAGGGAGCGGCTCGGTCTCGATCGGCCGATCTGGGTGCAATATTGGACGTTCATCGCCAACCTGTTGCAGGGCAATCTCGGTGAATCGTTCTACTATCGCACGCCGGTCTTCGAGCTCTATCTCTCGCGGCTGCCCAACTCACTGCTGCTGGCGGCTGCCGCCATGGTGTTCTCGCTCGCCATCGGCATCCCGAGCGGCATCCTGGCGGCCGTGAGGGTGGGGCGGTTCTGGGACAAGGCCGGCAAGGTCTTCGCCCTGCTCGGCCTGTCGCTGCCCTCGTTCTGGGTCGGCCTCGTGCTGATCCTGTTCTTCTCCGTGTATCTCGGCTGGCTGCCGTCGTCAGGCTCCGGCACGGTGTGGCATCTGATCATGCCGGCCTTCGCGCTCGGCTGGTACTTCGCGGCCGCCCACATGCGCCTGACGCGGTCCTCGATGCTCGAGGTCCTTGGCTCTGAATACATCAAGCTCGCGCGGCTCAAGGGCCTGCCGGAATCGCTCGTCATCGCCAAGCATGCGTTCAAGAATGCGCTCATCCCGGTGCTGACGCTGGCCGGCATCAACCTCGTCATCATGATCAACGTGGCGGTGGTGGTGGAGTCGGTCTTCGCCTGGCCCGGCATCGGCCGCTTGCTCTACGAGGGCATCACTTTCCGGGACTTCCCCGTTGTGCAGGCGGTCGTGTTGCTCGGGGGCATCATGATCGTCGTCGTGAACCTGGTTATCGATATCCTCTATGCGGTCATCGATCCGCGCATCCGGCTGGGGACCTGAACGTCATGACCGTCACAACAGAAGTCGTCGATACCCCACGGTCGGAGCTCATCAAGCTTGATAGCTTTCCGCTCATTCCGGTCATCATCCTCTCGTTCATCGTTTTCGTCGCCGTGTTCGCAGATGTGCTCGCGCCCTACGACCCGCAACTCGGCACGCTGTCGCTGCGGTTCCGGCCTCCGGCATGGCAGGACGGCGGCAGCATGGCGCACCTGCTCGGCACCGATCACGTCGGGCGCGATGTTCTCTCGCGCCTGATCTTCGGCGCCAGGGTATCGATCGTCGTCGGCTTCACGGCGGTGATCGTTGCCGGCGTCATCGGCACCGGGCTTGGCATCATGTCCGGCTATCTGGGCGGCTGGGTCGACCAGGTGATCATGCGCGTCACCGACACGTGGCTCGCTTTGCCGGCGCTGACCTTCGCCATTTTCCTGACCGCTATCGTCGGGCCGAGCGAGCTCAACATCATCTTCATTCTCGGCGCCGTGTACTGGACCCGCTACGCCCGCGTCATCCGCGGCGAAGTGCTGTCGCTCAAGGAGCGCGAATTTGTCAGGCTGGCCATCGTGGCCGGATGCTCGAAGCGCACGATCATGCAGCGTCACATCCTGCCCAACGTGCTCAACTCCGCCATCGTGCTCGGAACGCTGATGCTCGGCGTCGTCGTCGTGACGGAAGCGGCGCTGTCGTTCCTCGGCGTCGGCGTGCCGCCGCCGAAGCCGGCATGGGGCCTGATGCTGTCGGACGGCAGGAAGGGCTTGATGGTCGGCTATTGGTGGCTGACGGTCCTGCCCGGCACCTGCATCATGCTCATGGTGCTGTCGGCCAACCTTCTCGGGGACTGGTTGCGGGTCAAGCTCGATCCGCAACTGCGTCAGCTCTGATATGCGGTGCTTGAGCGGCGGCAGAGGCGTAGCTCGATGAGCGCGGAGCCGCTGCTCGTCCTCGAGAACCTGTCGACCCACTATGTCTCGGCGCGCGGCACCCGTGTGGTGCGCGCCGTCGACAACGTCTCGCTATCGATCCGGGCGGGCGAAACACTCGGCATCGTCGGTGAATCAGGCTCCGGCAAGAGCACGCTGGCGCTCACCATCATGCGGCTCTTGCCACCGGCCGGCCACATCGCCAGCGGCAAGATGCTGCTCGAGGGCGAGGATCTGCTCAAGAAATCGGACGCCGAGATGCGTCACGTGCGCGGCAAGCGCATCGCCATGATCCTGCAAGATCCGATGGCGTCGCTCAATCCGCTGTTCAGCATCGGCGACCAGGTGGCCGAGCCCATCCGCGTGCATGAAGGGGTCGGACGCGGCAACGCTTGGACGCGGGCGCGCGAACTCTTGAAGGCCGTCAAGATTCCGTCGCCGGAAACGCGGCTCAGGCAATATCCGCACGAAATGTCGGGGGGCATGCGCCAGCGCATCGTCGGCGCCATCGGCATCTCGTGTGGGCCACGCCTGCTCATCGCCGACGAGCCGACCACCAGCCTCGACCTGACCATCCAGGCGCAATACCTTAACCTGCTGCGCGAGCTGCAGCGCGCGCACGGCCTGGCGCTGATCTTCATCACCCACAATCTCGGCATCGTGGCCAAGATGTGCGACCAGCTCGCCGTGATGTATGCGGGCCGCGTGGTCGAGGCCGGCCCAGTCAAGCAGCTCTTCAGGTCGCCGGTCCACCCCTACACGCAAGCGCTGCTCAACTCCATTCCGCGCATGAGTGACGAGCGCCAACGGCTCACGGCCATCGAGGGGCAGCCGCCCGACCTTTCCGCCCTGCCGCCTGGCTGCTCCTTCAGCCCGCGCTGCTTGAGCCGCATCGACCGCTGCGGGGAAGCGGCGCCGCCGGAACTCGTCGCCGACGGGCGTAGCGTGCGCTGCTGGCTTGCGCCCGCGGCAATGCCTGGGGTCGCCGTTGCCGTCAACAGCGAGGTCGCCTGATGCTGCTGCTGGAAGCGCGCAATGTCAGCAAGCACTTCCGGACGCGTCGCGGCCTGATGGGCGGTGGCGGCGGCGTGGTCCGCGCCGTCGACGGCATATCGTTCAGCGTCAAGCAGGGACAGACGCTCGGCGTGGTGGGCGAGTCCGGTTGCGGCAAGACGACGACCGCCAAGCTCGTCCTCGGCCTCGAGGATCCGAGCGGCGGGACGATGTCGTTCGAAGGCCGTGACTTGAAGTCTCTCGACGCATCGGGGCGGCGGCACTATCGCAAGTCCGTCCAGGCCGTGTTCCAGGATCCCTACGCTTCCCTCAATCCGCGCATGCGCGTCGGCGACATCATTGCCGAGCCACTCGTCACCAACGAGCAGTTGGCGGCCACCGAGGTGCGGGCGCGTATCGGCGACCTGCTCGGGCTCGTCGGCTTGCCGCAGCGCGCCGCCGACCTCTTTCCGCACGAATTCTCCGGCGGCCAACGCCAGCGCATCGCCATTGCCCGGGCGATCGCCTTGTCGCCGAAGCTGATCGTGCTCGACGAGCCGGTATCGGCCCTCGACGTCTCGATCCGCGCCCAGATTCTCAACCTGCTGCGCGACCTGCAGGAGCGCCTCGGCCTGTCCTACCTGTTCATTGCCCACGACCTTGCGGCCGTCGCGCATATGAGCCACGCCATCATGGTGATGTATCTCGGCCGCATCGTGGAGAGCGGCGAGGCCAAGCAGGTCGCGACCGCGCCGAAGCATCCCTACACCGAGGCGCTGTTCTCGGCGGCGCTGCCGAGCAGTCCCGACGAGCAGCGCGACGAGATCGTGCTGCCCGGCGAGGTGCCGAGTCCGCTCAATCCGCCGTCCGGCTGCCATTTCCATCCGCGCTGTTCCCGCGCCATGCCGCGTTGCCGCACCGACGAGCCGCAGCGCATCGACAGCGATGGCCGGGTGGTTGCCTGCCACCTCTATTCGGGCGAGCATTCGGCCGCGCCGGTTCTGGCGGCGGCAGGCTGACGCGGCCCGCTGCTGCGCGACTGGCTGCTCGGACGCGCTCTGGCAGGTTGGCGGCTACTTCGCGGTCACTTCGATGTCGCGGTCGAGGCCGGACGAGACCTTGAAATCGCGCGTATACACTTGGCCCTCGTGGCGGGCGATGACCACGTAGTCGCCTTCCGCCAGGATGAAGGACGGGAAGGCGCCGATGGCCTCGCGGATCACGTCGCCGCCTGGGGTCAGCACGCTGAAGGCCGTTCCCGCGAAGGCCTCGCCGCCGGCGCTGCGCACCAGCTTCAGGGTGACGGTGGCGGCGCGGTGGTTGAGCGTCGCGTCGGTGATCTTGCCGATGTCGACCTTGAGGTCGGCGCGCACGATGGCATTGGAATCGCCGTAGTTGGAGACGACGTGATAGTTCCCTTCCGGCAGGCGGATCACGTCGCCGGCCTTGGCGTTGGCGAGGACCAGCCGGCCTTCGGAATTGTTGTTGACCGGGACATAGATCGAGAAGTTGAGCCGCGTCGGCGGGATCGGCGTGTCGCCGATGGTGCCCATGATGCGGATGGCGCCGGCCCCGATCGGCAACCGCTCGATCGTCGCATCGGCCAGCACGACGCGCTTCACGGCGCTGGCGAAGCCATAGGCGGCGTGCACCGTGTAGGTGCCGGGCATCAGCGAGAATGTCGGCGCCGGATCGGCGGAGCGGGCGACGACGGTCTGGGTGCCGTCCGTCTGGTCGGCATAGACGCGCCATTGCAGGCCGGCGCGCACCGGCGTCTGACCGTTGGCGAAGAAGGCGCTGACCCGCAACGACACCGGCCGGGCAGGGGCCTGCGGCAGGGCGGGGCCGAGCCCGGTGACGCCCTGCGAGCCGGTCTGCGCGGCAGCCGCGTTGAGCCACGCGGCGGCGAGAAGGAATGCCAAGATCGGGTATCGCATCGGGCTGACGGCGGCGCCGCGTGTCAACGGGTCAGGATGGTCTGACCAATCCCGTTCGCGCCAGGCGCCGCTTCCTCCTCTTCCTCTTCGCCGCGATTGACCAGATCGCTCGCGGCGGCAAAGAGATTATTGACGGAAAGTGGCCGAAACTGGAACTGCACGCGGTGGCGGCCGGGGGGCAGCTCGACGCCGCGGAACAGCAGGTTGACGCGCAGAAGATCGCGCTTCTCGCCGTCAACCAGAACTTCCCAGCCGGGATAGTAGATGTCGTGCAGAACCAGCACGGCGGGCTTCTTCGTCTCGACGGTCAGCACCACGGCGTTGCGGCGATAGCCGCGGATGATGACGGTGCCGTCGGGCGGCTCGATCTTGGAGGCGTCGCCCTTCTGCCCGTAGTCGCCCTTCAGTCCTTCCGCGTCCCACTCGTCGATGAGGGCGGTCGTGGTGCGGTCGAAATCCGGAAGCTCTTCCTTGTCGAGGGTCGCTTCGCTGTCCACGGGAACAAGTCGCGAGGCGAGGTAGGCCCGCGCCGTCGTCGGCGGGAACTTGTAGATCCACATCGCGCCCACGCCGTAGATGAGATTGGCGTTCGGCACACGCGGGAAGCGCGCCGGCATCTTCTCGATGGGCCGGTCGAGGACGAGATATTCGAGGCCGAGCAGCGAGGCGAGGCGGCAGCGATAGCCCGCGAAGGTGCGCGGGAAGCTGCGCAGATTTCGAGTCCGCCGCGTTCTCGCCGGGGCCGACGGCGCGCGCATAGCCGGCGATGCGCAAGGGATTGTAGCCGATCGTGTCTTCGAGACCGAACACCATCGAGGCGTTCTGCCAGGCGCCGGCAAGGCCGAGAATCTCGACGCGCGGTCGCTCGCCGCGGGCATGACGTGCCGCAAGCTCGTCCTTCAGGAGCTTCAAGCCCCGTACCTGCTCGGGTGGCAGGCTCTCGAAGGCGAAATAGCGCTGATGCGGCTCGGCATTGAGTGCCGAGGCGGCGTTGCGGGCGATAAGCTCGCCGGCTGTGCCGAGTGCGACGAGGCAGGCGGCTACGAAACGCAGCTCCGGCCGCCGCCGGCCGACAACCAGCACGAGCGCTCCCAAGGCGGCGATGGCAAGGCCGCTCAGCATGGCTCGGACGGCGGGCTCGACCTGCTTGGCGCGGGCGGCGAAATCGAAGCCGCTCATGACGGCCATGGTCACCAGCGCCGCCGCGACGCCGACGAGAGCGACGGTGACGAGAGCGTGCCGCCCGGCGCGGAGTTTCGGCAGGCCATCGGCGACGTAGCGATGCACCAGATAGCCGGTCGCCATCGCGAACGCGAAATTGATGATGAAGGTGGCGTCGGCGGGTCGCCGGTAGAGGTCGACGCCGGGAACATGGTGGAAGAGCAGGTCGAAAACCGGCGTGTAGCGGCCGAGGGCATAGAGGAGGGCGCCGATACCGAGGATGAGGAAATAGCGGAAGTCGCGCGCCAGAACGCGCCCGCCGGCAACTCCGTGCCAGAGGAGCAGCAGCGCCGACAGCGTTCCCGCGAACAGGTAGGTGATGGAGCGGTCGGTCCAGGTGCCCTCCG
The DNA here is from genome assembly GCA_963812775.1 of uncultured Alphaproteobacteria bacterium. GTDB lineage: Bacteria > Pseudomonadota > Alphaproteobacteria > Rhizobiales > Beijerinckiaceae > CAWEWH01. Next base: position 352,467 of record CAWEWH010000001.1, on the reverse strand, counting down.
GCAGCGTCTGCGGGCCGGGACCCCAATAGTCGTAGCTTGTGCGCAACGAGCCGAATACGTCGCCGAACAGCGCCGTCGCGAGGCTCGAAGGATGCAGCGAGCCCATGATGGCAACGTTGTAGGCGATCTCCGGACGGTTGGAATCGATCAGAAACTGGATGGTGAGGAGGGCGGGCACCGCGAGGATGACGATGCCTGCCAGGGTGACGGCGCCGAGCAGCAGCAGACGCTCGCGCAGCCATGTGAGGGGCCGCTCGGCCGTCACCCAGGCGTGGACCACGGCACCGGCAAGGGCAAGGCAGCACAGGAAGGCGACCTGGTCGCGGCCTACCGCCACCACGGCGGCCACGACGGCAAACAGAATGCCGAAGAGGTACGAGCGGCGCGCCAGCGTTTCCTCGAGCAACAGCAAGGCGAGCGGGAAGAACCCGTAGCTGAAGATCATGCCGGTGTGCTGCAGCCGTGCCGAGGCGGCACCGCCGAGGATGAACAGCATGGCGGCGACAACGGCGCCGGCTGCATGCCAGCCGCGGCGGCGGAAGAGGCCGACTATGCCGAGTGCGCCGGGGATGAAATGCGCGAAGATGACGAGATCGAAAAGCTGCATCGAAGGCGCCGGCACGAGCCAGCCGAACAGCAGCATCGTGGGCGTGAAGAGCAGCGACTGCGGGTCGGCCACCGAGGGGTGGCCACTGAAGTGATAGGGATTCCACAGCGGCCATTCGCCGTTGGCCAGAGACGCGCCGAGATAGCGCAACATGGGATAGAAGTGGTTCTTGGAATCCCATGGGACGACGGCGCCGACGAGAGGCCAAATGGCGGCCGCCGCTGCCCAGAAGGCCATGACGATGAGCATGGCAAGCATGGTCTCGCGGACGCTCCAGCCGGGAAGCATCCTCAAGTCGGCGCGGGAGATCGGCCTTGGATCATGCATGTCGCAGTTACGTACGCGTCCGCGCCACGGGCACGGACCTGCAATGCGTCCCTCTGTTGGAAAATGCGACGTGGCCTCGGCGTCGGGTTGAAGGCCTGATCGCTCCATGTGGCGCCTGGACCGTCTATCCAGCCGCCGCGTCCCCCCGTTTTTGGTCCGGCGACCTCTTCTGAGGAGGCTTGCCGGGCCGGCTAGAGGCCTGGCCTTTCGTTGCCGATCACAGATCAAGCATGGCAACCATGGTCAAGCCATTGTAAGGCGGGTATTTACGGCCACCTTGCTGAACCACTGCTGAACGGAAGAATCCCGGCCCTTCATGTCAGATTTCCTGAATTTGCTGCGCACCCGAAGATCCGTGCCGCCGCACCTGCTGCGGGGGCCGGGCCCGACGCCCGCCGAGCTCGAAACGCTGCTGAAGGCGGCGACGCGCGTGCCGGATCACGGCAAACTGGCGCCTTGGCGCCTCATTGTCTTCGAGGGCGAGGCAAGAACCCGGATCGGCGAGGTGATCGCCGGCGCGTTCCGGGCCGACGAGCCGGACGCGCCGCCCGACCGGCTCAAGCTCGAGCGGGAACGCCTCGCGCGCGCGCCGACCGTTGTGGCGGTGGTGTCGCGCGCCGCGCCGCACCCGAAGATCCCGGAATGGGAGCAGCTCATGTCGGCAGGGGCGGTCTGCATGACGCTGGTCGTGGCCGCCAATGCCATGGGTTTTGCGACAAGCTGGATCACCGAGTGGTATGCATTCGACCGGCGGGTCCTCGACGCCATGGGGCTCGAGCCCTATGAACGCGTTGCCGGCTTCGTCCATATCGGGCGCGCCGCCGAGCGGCCGCCAGATCGCGACCGCCCCGACCTCGGCAAGGTCGTCAGTCATTTCCGTGGATGAACGAGGCCCCCATGTTCTATGAGCCGCACGCACGCCCTGCAATTCTCAAGCACGATCCGTTCAAGGCTCTCATCGTGCCGCGTCCAATCGGTTGGGTCACCACGATGAGCCGCAAGGGCGAGACCAACCTCGCTCCCTACAGCTATTTCAACGCCTTCAATTCATCGCCGGGTGTCATCGGCTTTTCCAGCGAGGGACGCAAGGACAGCGTCACCTTTGCCGAGGAGACGCGCGAATTCGTCTGGAACCTCGCGACCTACGGCTTGCGCGATCCGATGAACGAGACGTTGTCGCCCTTGCCGCGAGGCGTCAGCGAATTCGATCCGGCAGGGCTCGAGACGGAAGCGTCGCGACTCGTCAGGCCGCCGCGCATCAAAGGGGCAGCGGCGGCCCTCGAATGCAAGTGGCTGCAGACGCTCGAGCTGAAAGACCTGAGCGGCCGCAGCCTCGACAATTGGGTGGTGTTCGGACAGGTGGTGGGCGTCCATATCGACGACCGCTTCATCAGGGACGGCAAGGTCGATACCGCCGCCATGCGGCCGATCGCGCGTCTCGGCTACAACGAATATTCGGTGGTCGATGCGGTCTTCTCGATGCAGCGGCCGAAAGGCGGCGGCAACTACGACGAGAAGGCCGCCAAGACTGTCGCGAAAGTGGGCTGAGGCTCGTCCCGCGCCGTCAATCCGGCCTCACGAGGCAATGCCGGCGCGTCGCAGCACCCGCTGCGCCCGCGTCAGGTGCGGCCGGTCGAGCATCTCGCCCGCAATGGCGACGACCCCCGCCGACGGATTGGCCGCGAACGCCGCCACGATCTCCTTGGCGCGCGCCACCGTATCGGCCGAGGGCGTGAACACGTCGTTGATCACCGGCACCTGGGCGGGATGGATAGCCATCTTGCAGGTGAAGCCGTCGCGGCGCGCTTCCTCGCATTCGACGCGCAGGAACTCGAGGTCGCGGAAATTCGACGAGATCGTGTCGATGGCCTCGACGCGCGCGGCGGCGGCCGCGAACAACGTGAAGGCGCGGGCGACGCGGAACGGCTCGGTCATATAGCCGTCTGGCCCGCGATTGATCTCGGCCCCGATGTCGGCCGAAAGGTCTTCGCCGCCCCACGACATGCCGACAAGGCGCGGGCTCGATCCGGCATAGGTGCCGAGCCCGAACACGCCGCGCGCCGTCTCGGTGGCGATGGGGATGATGACGGTCGAGCCGTCGGCAAGGTTATGTTCGGCTTCGCGCACGGCAAGCTTGGCGCCAAGCTGGGCGATGTCGGGTCCGCCTTGTGCCTTGGGCAGGATGACGCCGTCGGGGGCCGCCGCCATGACGGCATCGAGATCGCCGTCGGTGAGGCCGGTGTCGAGGGCGTTGACGCGCACGAACAGCTTTGGGCGTTCGCGCTTCATGCGCACGTCGCGCACGAACTGCGCCGTGGTGTGGCGCGCGCCGACCTTGCCGGCGGCGGCCACGGAATCCTCGAGATCGATGATCAGGGCGTCGGCGCCGACCCCCAGTGACTTGGCGAGCTTCCTGTCGCTGTCGCCGGGAACGAAGAGCATCGAGCGCATGTCACACCGGCCGTTTCATCATGAAGGCCTGGCGACGGCACTCGGCCACCAGTGTGCCGTCCTGCTTGTAGGCGCGATGGACGAAATCGACGATGCCGGCAGTGGGCCGCGATTTCGACTCCCGCTTGGCGGCCACTTCACTCGTGGCGCTGATCGTGTCGCCCTCGAAAACCGGGGCGGGGAACTTCACGTCGCTCATCCCCAGGTTGCCGATGGTGGTGCCGACCGTCGTGTCGTTGACCGAGATGCCGATCATCAGCCCCAGCGTGAAGATCGAGTTCATCAGCGGCTTGCCCCATTCGGTCTCGGTCGCCGCGAAATGCGCATCGATATGAAGCGGCTGCGGGTTCAGGGTCATGTTGCAGAACAGCATGTTGTCCATTTGGGTGCATGTTCGCGTCAGGCGATGGCGATAGACATGGCCGACCGTGAAGTCCTCGAAATAGAGCCCGCCGCGCGGGTGAGTGGTGCCGGGCGTCGGCGCTTGAGGCGAGGGGGCGGGCTTTTGCATCGGTGGCTCCGGTCAGTTCGGGGGCGGCGCGAGCCACCCGTCGGGAAGAAACGTCGGCGGCCCAAGCTCTTGCAGTGCGACGCCGACGGGAGGCAAGCCGCCGCGCGGCGCCCCCTTAGCAGTTCGTTTACCATAAATGCCTCAAGGTCCACGGGTCTCCGCCGAACGGGCCCGCTCGGCATCAAGGTCGCCGATGTTCCTGTTCACCACGCAAGAGCCTCAGAGCCAGCCCAAGAACGCGGTGCGGCCACCCCCCGTGGTCGATGCCATTCGCTATGGTGCCGAGCGCACGGGGACGGGCTTCGACTATCTGGTCAAGACGGCGCAGCGGGAATCCGCCCTCGATCCCAACGCCAAAGCCAAGACGTCCTCGGCGAGCGGCCTCTACCAGTTCATCGACCAGACCTGGCTCGGACTGATGAAGACGGAAGGCGACAAGCACGGGCTTGGCGCCTATGCGGGGGCCATCTCCGAGCGCGGCGGCACCTACAGCGTGGACGATGCGAAGCTGCGCCGCGAAATCCTGGCGCTGCGGCACGATCCCAAGGTCTCTTCCGTCATGGCCGGCGTGCTGACGCAGAAGAACCGTGAGACGCTGGTGGCGGCGCTCGGCCGCGAGCCAAACGCCGCCGATCTCTATGTAGCGCATGTCCTCGGCGCGGGCGGCGCCCAATCGCTGATCCGGACCGCCAAGAGCGCGCCGACACAGTCGGCCGCCGCCGATTTCCCCGAGGCGGCGGCCGCCAACAAGCCTATCTTTTTCGATCGATCGGGGCGGGCGCGCGGGGCGGCCGAGGTCTATCAGATCTTGGCCGCCAACCACGCCGCGTCGGTCGGCGCACCGGTACAGCAGCCCGCCAAGGACGCCGAGGTCTCCGCTCCCCTGGCCATCAAGCAAGACGCGCCCGCGCTCCACGGCCTCTTCCAGACGCAGGCAAGGCGCGGCGCGGTTTCGGATGCGGTGACGCGCTTGTGGACCACCGGCGCTCGCAATCAGCCTGTACAGGTCGCCAGTCGCACCACCGGCTTCTTCCCACGCAGCGTGGGCGTCGACAGCGCCGCCGAGGCGCTCAGCGACGACATGCAAGCCGCCGTCCTTGCGGCGCCCGACGGCACGGGGCAACGCGTCGACACGCCGTTGCCGCCGCAGCGTCCCCTCGAGCGCGGCGACGGGCAGACCGGGCGCCGCGCGCTCCCCTCACATTCTTCCTCAATCGTGCGAGGCCGACGGTCATGATCGTCCAACGCTTCTTGTTGTGGATGCGCGTCGCGTCGGCCGAGCAGCGGGCGCAGGCCGTGTCAGCACTTGCCGAGGCCTTTCTTCTCGCCGATCTCGAGCCGCAGGACCGCATCGAGACGGAAGCGGCGCTTACCGCCATGCTGGACGATGCCTCGCCCCTCGTGCGCTACGCGCTGGCTGAGGCGATGGCCGATGCGGCGGATGCGCCGCGGCCGATCATCATCGGCCTGGCCAACGATTTACCCGACATTGCCGCCGTCGTGCTCGAGCGCTCTCCGGTGCTGAGCGTCGCCGACCTCGTCGACGGCGCCGCCATCGGGAACACGGCTGTTCAGACCGCCATCGGACGCCGGCGGGGGCTACCCGCCCCGGTGGCGGCCGCCCTTGCCGAAGTCGGCGTTCCCCAAGCCCTGGCAGCGCTGGCGGCAAATCACGCCGCCGAACTCGCGCCCTTCTCGCTGCGGCGCATGCATGAGCGCCACGGCAGCGATGCAGATGTGCGCGAGGCGCTGCTCGGTCGCGACGACCTGCCGGCCGACGTCCGTCAATCGATCGTCGCCGAAGTGGCCAAGGCCTTGTCTTCGTTCGTCGTCGGCTGCCGCTGGATGAGCGCCGAGCGCAGCGCCCGTACCGTCCGCGAGGCCACCGAGCGGGCCACCCTGGTCATCGCCCACCAGACACCCGACGCCACGACCGACCTGATTCGGCATCTGCGCCAGACATCGCAGTTGACCCCGGCCTTTATTCTGCGGGCGTTGCTGTCGGGTGAGATGGGCGTTGTCGAGGCGGCCTTCGCCGAGCTGACTGGCATGAACCTGAAGCGCGTTGCGGGGCTCCTGTGCGATCGCGGCGCCGGTTTCGCGGCGCTTTACCGCAAGGCCGGGCTGCCGCCGCCGCTCCATCCGGCCTTCGCGGCCGCACTCGTCGTCAGCCGACAGGCGGCGTCCGGCGACAACGGCCGCATGTCGCGCCAAGCCATCGCCAGCGTCATCGCCCGGTGCGAAGGCGCCGACACGACCGAGACCGCGACGCTTCTCGCTTTGCTGCGGCGTTTCGAGACGGAGGCGGCGCGCGAAGAAGCGCGGGCGCTCACTGAAAGGCTTGCTGACCGTGCGGCGCTGACGCTCTTGATCGAGAACGATCCAGGGGCGTTGGTTATTGAGAACGAGCGCGCGCCGGCACTGCTGGCGGCCGCCTGAGGCGGCTTGCGCCGCCACGCAGCACAATCAAAGCGGTCCGAACGCGACGAGTTCCCTGACCATGCGCTCCAGTTCCGCCGCGACGATGGCGGCGGAGCCGTTTTGGCCACGCACGTCCTCACGCACGACGGCGCGGATAGCGGCCACGTGCCGCTTGATCAGGAGTTCCGGCGGCGCCTCCACCGCGTCGAGCAGCCGGGCGAGGCTCGCGGCGATGCGGGTCGCCATGGGAAAGCCGAAGCCACCGGCGTTGGCGCGGATGTCGTGGGCGGCGCGGTAGAACTGATCGCGCGCCTCGCCGTCGCTGGGATCGATGACGTAACGGCCATGGGCGCGCAGCAGGCGATCGCTTTCGGCGCCCATCCAGGAATCGAAATTCTTGATGAGGTGGGCGAGAGCCTGCTCGGCGCGCTCAACGAGACGCAGCACCGCGGCCTCGTCGCCGGGCACCAGGGCCTTCTTGGTGAGCGTGTCGATCGGCGCGTAGATTTCCGCGTCGGACACGATCGCCATCGGCTGCGGGACTTGCGCTGCGGTGTACATCATTGCGTCTGCGTCGCGATCGTTTTCAGGGGTGGGTTCTTGCGGCGATCGGTCCCCACATGCGGGACGTTGAGATGGCGGCGCCGGTCGGGGCCGAAATATTCGGCGGTGCGGATGAAGGCCCGCGGCTTGGCGACGACGCTGAGCACGCGCGAATAGAGCGCATTCGGGGTGAGCGGCTTGACGATGAACTCGGTGATGCCGGCGTCGCGCGCCGCCAGAACCCGCTTCTTCTCGGTGTGGCCGGTCATCATGATGACGGGCAGGAACGGATTGGCCTCCGGCGGCTGGTGGCGGATGCGGCGCGTCAACTCAAGCCCGTCGAGGCTCGGCATTTCCCAATCGACGATGACGATGTCGGGCTTGCTGTCGGGGATGGCCGCAAGGGCGCTGGCGCCGTCCTCGGCTTCCTCGATGAAGCGCCCGCCAAAGCCCGTGAGCAGGCCGCGAACCAGGCGGCGCATGAAGGCATTGTCGTCGACGATCAGAAACCGCAGGCGGCTGAAATCGACGGTCATGCCGATTGTGGAATGCATCATCATCGAGCGCCCGGCTGCTTCTGCCATGCAACGACCTCGTGCTGCCCCGATTTCCGCGCAGCCTATGGGCCTTTCTTAAAAATTTAGTTGCATTGATTCAGTACCCGAACTGCTCCCGCAAAATGCGTTCATCGAGGCTGTGGCCCGGGTCGTGCAACATGACCAGGTCGACCGTCCGGTCGAGGGCCGTCTCGACGGCCGTCACCGCCTTGAATTCGGCCGCATCGGCGGCCGCATTGACAGGGCGCTTGTCGGCCTCCAGCACCTCGATCTTCACGCGGGCATGATCGGGAAGAAGCGCGCCGCGCCAACGCCTTGGCCGAAAGGCCGCAAGTGGCGTGAGAGCCAGAAGCGGCGCGTTGAGGGGCAGGATCGGGCCGTTGGCCGAGAGATTGTAGGCGGTTGAGCCGGCAGGCGTCGCCACGAGCAGTCCGTCGGCCACCAATTCGTCAATCCTCACCTTGCCGTCGACGATGACCCGCAGTTTCGCCGCCTGATAGGACTGGCGCAGCAGCCACACCTCGTTAATGGCGCGGGCCCGGTGCACGACGCCGGCGGTATCATGGGCGACCATGAGCAGGGGGTGGGCCACACTCACATGCGCCGCCTCGAGCCGCTCGATGAGGTCATCCTCGCTGAAGTCGTTCATCAGGAAGCCGACAGAGCCGCGATGCATGCCGTAGATCGGCCTGCCGCTGCCCATGAAGCGGTGCAGCGTCTGCAGCATCAGCCCGTCGCCGCCGAGCGCCACGATAACCGACGCCTTGTCCGGCTCGACGCTACCATAGCGCGCCCGCAGCTTTTCGGCCGAGGCGCGAGCCTCGGGTGTCTCGCTGGCCACGAAGGCGAGCGTTTCAAAGCGACGGTCCATTAACCACCGTTGATCGATCGGGCGCGACGCGTGATCCTGAAGGTCCGACCGCTGGCGGAACGGATGCCAACCGGACCGCGGCCGGGGAGGGAGACATAGATGGAGAAGGCGCTGCTCGTCTACACGACGTTTCCGGACATGGAGGCCGGCGAGAGGCTCGGCCGCGAGCTGGTGGCCGGCAAGCTTGCCGCCTGCGCCAACTTGATCCCGGAGATGCGCTCGATCTTTGCCTGGAAGGGCGCCATCGAGACCGGGAAGGAGGTGGTGGGGATCATCAAGACCCGTGAAGGCCTGGCGGAGGCGGTGCGGGCCCTTTATCCGTGCCCGGCATCCCTACGAGACGCCGATCATCCTCTTCCTGCCGGCGGCCGGGGGCGATGCGCAAACCCTGGAATGGCTCAACGCCGAGACGGCGGGTGTTTCCTGAGGGCGATGGCGACCGGCAAACGGCAACGGCGCGCCTTTCGGCGCGCCGTCACGGTCCCGCAAATGCAGATCGTCAGAGGACGACGGTCTTCAGCGCGATGGCCTCGGCCAGGTCCTGATACTCGCGGCTTGCCGTGCCGGACAGCGACGCGAGCCGGCCCAGATAGCGGTGGGCGTCGTCGAGCTTGCCCATCTCGACATGCCACTCGCCGTAATATTCGAGCGCACCGCGATGGTTCGGATCGAGCGCCAGCGCCGCCTCGTAGGCGACGCGCGCCTCTTCCATGCGGCCCATCTTGCGATTGGCGTAGCCGATATAGTTCAGCACGTCCGGCGAGTCGGACTTATCGAGCGAAACAAGCGTGGCGATGCCGTCGTCGTAGCGGCCGCCCTGGATGGAGCTGACGGCGAGCCGGTAGGCATCGCGCCACTCGGACTTCTTCTCGTTCTTGCCCTTCTCGGCGGGGGGCTGCTGCTTGCCTGGCGCCCCGGCTTGGCCGGGTGCGCCGGGCTGAGCGGCTCCGGCAGGTTGCGCGGCTCCGCCTGGCTGACCGACAGCGCCGGCTTGGCCGGCAGCGCCAGCCTGGCCGACGGCGCCGGGTTGACCCGGAGCGCCGGGTTGGCCTGGGGCACCAGGCTGGCCCGGGGCGGCAGCTTTGCCGGGCTCTTCTTTCTTGGCGGGATCGAGCGGTGGCTCGGTGCCCGCCGCGAGCGCCTGGCCAGAAAGCGCAAGGCCAAGCGCCACGATCGTGGGCGTCAAAATTCGCTTAAGCGACATCGTGTTCTCCTTCCGGGCCTCGCGGCCGAAAATCTTTCCCCGGGGGCCTGTCAGGCTAACACAAGTTTTGACGGCGGACGTGCGTCAGAGCACGGCATTCCAGGGAGCGGGGATCAGATTATAACCTTGGCCGTCCTTGACGATGTAGCCGGTCGCGGGGAAGGGCGCATGATAGAAAGACACCTGCGTCTTTTCCGTGGCCGCCATGTCGAGCATCTTGCGCCGTGTCGTCGTGGCCAACTCGCCGTCCATGTCGAAAACGGCCTGCCAAGCGGGATTGCGGGCGAAAACCGCCGGCTGATTGGTGATATCGGACACAACCAAGAGCTTGCCGGAACCCGACGAGATCATGAACGACGTGTGGCCCGGAGTGTGGCCTGGCGTTGAGACTGCAGTGATGCCGGGCGCGACTTCCTTGCCGCCTTCGAATTGCTTCACGTCCTTGGCGATCGGCCCGAAGACGCGCCGCACCGTCGCAAAGGCCGGCTTCATCGGATCGGGGGCGGCGCTCATCTTGCCGTCGTCCATCCAGAACGCCCATTCGGCGGTCGGCACCACCACTTCAGCATTGGGGAAGACGGCGCTGCCGTCCTTCTTGCGGATGCCGTTGATGTGATCGCCGTGGAAATGGCTGATGATGATGGTGTCGACGTTCTTTGGGTCATAGCCGGCGGCGGTGAAATTCGTCATCCAGGTGCCGGTGGTCGGCGGGCCGTTGTCGGCGAAACCGGTGTCGAGCAGCACCAGCTTGGCGCCGGTATTGACCACGACGGTTGTGAACATGAGGCGGAATTTGTCATTCGGCAGAGCGGCGGCCTCAAGGGCCTTTTTCACGTCGGCCACTTCGGCGTTCTTGATCAAGCCTTCGATCGGGCGGTCGAAATGGCCGTCATGAATGGCCGTCACCTCGAAGTCGCCGACCTTGAAACGATAGAAACCCGGCGCCTGCTTGCCGACGGGAGGCGAGGCCGCCCGAGCCGGAGCCATCGGCAGCGCACTCGCGGCAGCCAAGGCCGAGCCAGTCGTGAGCAATGAGCGACGCGTGACGTTCATGTTGGTTCTCCCCTATGCCCGGGCGTTGATCGGCCGGCGCGATAGTTATTGATCCCGCATTCCGTTGTTTTCATCCCTCACAAGGACGTGATCTTTCTTTGTCGAGTCATCGGTTTCGCCCGGCGCGGCGCGAACAGGAACCCAACTGCCGTGCCCGCGTTACGATTTCACGACAAAGCAAGGAGATTTCGATGCGTTACGGGCTTCTTTGGCTGCTCGGGGTGCCGATTCCGATCCTCATTCTCATCTGGGCTCTCGGAGGCTTGAACTGAGTTTCAAAAAAATTTTCAGCGGGGTTGGAACTCCGTTGAGGCACCCTACGTTTAGGGCATGCCGAGGTATCCAGCCCCCCAGCCCCACCTCGGCACTCTGCTCGCGCATGAGCTGGGCCCCTTTTCCGGTTACGATCGGAAAAGGGGCCTTTTCCATTAGGGGCGCGAGCGAACCATTGTGACAACGTCTCTTGGCGCGGAGCGCCGATGATGCTTTGGCGAGGGCAAGCGCGGAAACCGGCATTTGCGACCGACCGCAGCGGCGATCGGGCCGACATGGTGCGGCACGATCTCGCCGAGCGCGGCATTGGCGACCCGCGCGTGCTCGCCGCCATGCAGCGGGTGCCCCGTGACGCCTTCGTGCCCGACCACCTCAAGGCTTACGCCTATGACGACGGCCCGCTGCCCATCGGCCACGGCCAGACCATCTCACAGCCCTACATTGTGGCTTTGATGGTCGAGGCGGCCGAGGTCGATGCCGCCTCGAACGTTCTCGAAGTGGGCACTGGCTCGGGCTATGCGGCGGCGATCCTCGCCGAGACCGCCCGCCACGTCTCGACCATCGAGCGCAATCGGTCGCTTGCGGACGCGGCGAGGGCGCGGCTTGCCGGCTTGGGCTATGGCAATGTCGACGTGCACGCGGCCGACGGCAGCGAAGGCTGGCCCGCGGAGGCGCCCTTCGACGTGATCGTCGCCGCGGCCGGCGCACCTGACGTGCCGGAACCCCTGAAAGCGCAGCTGGCGCGCGGCGGACGCCTGATCATCCCGGTCGGACCGCGCGGCCACCAGTCATTGAGGCGGGTGCGGCGGACAGACGATGGGTTTGTCGAGGAGGATCTCGGCGCCGTCGCTTTCGTGCCGCTCGTCGGCCGTCATGGTTGGGCTGGATAAGAAACCACCAAGGCTCAAATTCCCTTTTGATTCTAATGCCTTGCACCATCCGGCAGCGGTTGAGGCGAAATTTTCCCGTCATACACTCAAGATTTCTTTCACGTTTCATCTTCAAAAGTAGCGAACGGGATCGCGTGGGCGGCCGAATGCACATTGCCACATTCATGAAGAGGCTGAAGGCGCGCCGTCAAAAGCTGCCGCCTGAGCTCTATGTGTCGAGTGTCGCGGCCCTCTATGACGATCATCGCTCCTTATATGTCGGCTTGTTCGCCCAGGTATTTGCCGCCGCGGTAACGGCGATCAAGGCCTGGGATCCGGTCATTGCCATGTGTGCCGGAGCCTTGGGGCTGATCTCTCTCGTGCGGTTGGCCGACATCGTTGCCTATCTCCGTCGCAAGGAGAGAACGCTAACGCTCGCTGCAGCCAAGAAGCTGGAGGTCCGCTATTCATGGGCGGGCACCATGGCGGGCGTGTTGCTCGCCAGTTGGGCGGCCGCTGTTCTGCTTCGCTCCTCTGATCCGGTCGCGGAATTCATCGCCGTCACGGTGCTTCTCGGTGTCAGCTCGGGCATCGCTGGGCGCAACTTTGCGCTTCCCCATCTCGTGGTGATGCAGATCGTTTGCACGTGCGGTCCGTTCGCGCTCGCCCTGGCGTTCAAGGGGGATGTCTTCTACGTCGGCATGATCTTCCTGTTCGTGCTTTTGTTCGCCGGACAGTTGAGCATGGCGTTGCGGCTGAACAAGACGCTGATCACGGCGCTTGTCGCGCAACGGGACGTCACCCAACTCGCCAGTCGCTTCGATACGGCGCTGAGCAACATGTCGCACGGCCTGTGCATGTTCGACGCCAAGTGCCGGGTTCTCGTCGCCAATACGCGCTTCACCGAGCTGTTCCGGATCTCCCATGACGTGGCGCAGATGGGCGCATCGGTCTGGGAGCTGCTGCTCGATTGCGTGCGGGTCGGCACCATCCTCGGCTCCAACGCCGAAGGCTTCGCTGAAGAGTTCGAGGGCCACCTGCTCGGCGGTCGCGCCGGCACGCTGACGGTGGAAACGCTCGACGGGCGGACACTGTCGCTCGCCTTCCAGCCGATGGAGAATGGCGGCTCGGTTGTGGTCGCCGAGGACATCACCGAGCGCAAGAAGGCGGAAGCACGCATCGCCCATCTGGCGCGCTTCGATGAACTGACTGGATTGCCCAACCGCACTTCGTTCCGCGACGAGATCGAGCGCGCGCTCAGCGTGATGCGGCGGCGGCGGGACGAGTTTGCCATCATGTTCGTCGACCTCGACCAGTTCAAGGAAGTCAACGACACGCTTGGCCATCCATGCGGCGACAAGCTCCTGCAGACCGTGGCCGATCGCCTGCTCAAGGTCGTGCGCGACACCGATATCGTGGCCCGCTTCGGGGGCGACGAGTTCGTCGTGCTGCAAACCCCGGTGCGCGGCGTCCAGGAGCCCGCGGTTCTGGCGCAGCGCATCATCGAGCGCCTGTCGGAGGTCTACGACATCGATGGCCACCAGGTGATCATCGGCGCCACCATCGGCATCGCCATGGCGCCGCGCGACGGCGAGAACGCCGACCACCTCCTGAAGAACGCCGACATGGCCCTCTACCGCGCCAAGGCCGACGCGAGAGGCACGTGGAGCTTCTTCGAGCAGGAAATGGACACCAGGGCGCAGGCGCGCCGCAATCTCGAGCTCGATCTGCGCGCCGCCTTGGCGAGCGAGCAGTTCGATGTCTTCTACCAACCGCTCATCAATCTGAAGACCAATCGTGTCTCCACTTGCGAGGCGTTGCTGCGCTGGCCGCATCCGGAGCGCGGCATGGTCTCGCCGGCCGACTTCATCTCGGTCGCCGAGGAGATGGGGCTTATCGTCGAGATCGGCAATTGGGTGCTGCTGAAGGCTTGTACCGAGGCCATGAAATGGCCGCGCGACATCAGGGTGGCGGTCAACCTCTCGCCGATCCAGTTCCGCCGCGGCAATGTGCTTGCCGCCATCAAGGAGGCGCTCGCCGTCTCGGGGTTGCCGGCGCAGCGCCTCGAGGTCGAAATCACTGAGTCCGTGCTCATGCAGGACACCCAGGCGACGCGCGTGGCAATCGAAATGATCCGCGACCTCGGCGTGCGCATCTCGCTCGACGATTTCGGCACGGGCTATTCAAGCCTGAGCTACCTCCACAGCTTCCCGTTGCAGAAGGTGAAGATCGACCGCTCCTTCCTGCGCGGCCTCGGGGAAAGCGAGCGCTCGCTCAATCTGCTGCGCAGCGTCGCCCGCCTCAGTGCCGACCTCGGCATGACGGTGGCCGTCGAAGGTGTCGAGACGGCCGAGCAATTGGCGATGATTGCCGCTGAAAAGAGCGTCGACGAGGTGCAGGGTTTCCTGTTCAGCAAGCCGCGGCCGGCGCATGAGATAAGAAGCCTGCTCCTCGATCCACCGATCGTCGCCCGCAAGGTCGCCTGACCGGTCTCGGGCGACCTGGGCCCGGCAACCTTGACGGGTAGACAGGTCAGCCGAGCAAGCTATGCGCTAGGCGCAACCCAACTGCAACCTGCCGCCCGCAGGGGTCGAGAAGGCCCCGTGGCGGTTCAGCGAGTTCGCGAGGCATTGACTAATCGCAACCGCGCTCAGGCGCCATTAACCGTAATCCCTTCAATTCGCCTTAAAGCTTTGCTTGAAAGTTAACGTTAGGTTAACTTTAGCGAGTGGCTGGCGGAGCGAGGGATGGCAGCGGTCGAGAACGTATTGTCGGCAGCGAGTTTTGCCGACCGAGTCGCAGAGTTCCTCGAGAGGGTCGAATGTCGCCCTGCAGGTTCTGAAGCCGAGAGAGAGGCCATCTACCGCTTGAGATACGAGGCGTTTTTGCGTGAGGGTTTTGCCGACCCTGACGGACCGCCCCGGATGACGGATGAGATGGACGGCCTGCCCAATACGTGGATCTTCGGACTGCATGTCGACGGATATCTTGCAGGCACCATCCGGCTTCATGTCTTGGCGAGCGACCACCGCGTCTCCCCGGGCTACAAGCTCTTTCCGGAAATACTTGGACCGACGCTCGATGCGGGTCGGTTGATCGTCGAACCAAGCAAGTTCGCCATCGATCGGGAGGGCGCCCAGCGGTATCCGGAGTTCCCCTACGCCATCTCGCGGATTTGCCTGATGGCCGCCGACTATTTCGGCGGCGACCAGATTGTTGCAACGGTTCGCCGCGAACATGTCGCCTTCTACAAGCGCGTCTACCTCTTCCGCCAACTTTGCCCGCCGCGCTTTTCGGACCTATTTCAGATCCCGCTCCACTTGGTTGGCCATCACTATCCGTCGGCGATCAAAACGATCGCAGCGCGCTATCCCTTCAATCGATGGACGGACGTTGAGAAGCGCGCCATGTTCGAGCGCGGCCATGGGCCGACGCCGTCACAGGCGAGATCTGCCTTGCTCGCCGAGGCGGTTGTGGAAGCCTGACGGTCCCGAATTGCAGGCCCTGGATGGTGCCGGCTGCGTGAATTGAACACGCGACCTACCGCTTACAAGGCGGTTGCTCTACCAGCTGAGCTAAGCCGGCCCTACGAAGTGTGACCCGCTAGACCTCCGGGTTGCAGTCAGGCATCGCCCTCGCACGAGGCATCGCCCCGCTAACAACAATTAGAATTTTCAGCAAGCCCGGCCGGCAGCAAACCCGTTGGTCCGATGGCAGCCCGAGGCGACCGGTAACCGATTATTTTCCATTCTCGGGCACGCTCATGGGCACAGCACGCAACGGCGAGGGAGCCGCAGGGGCGGGCGTTTGGGAGGTTGCGATGGCAGCCGCAGTGGACTCTTCGCTTATTGCCGTTACGAGCCGCTCCACGGCGCGCCGCGCCGTCCTTGCCGCGACCATCGGCAATGCGCTCGAATGGTTCGACCTGGTCGTCTATGTGTTCCTCGCAGCGACCATTTCAAAGCTTTTCTTCCCGGTTGGCGACGATACCGCCTCGCTGTTGCTGGCGCTTGCGACCTTTGGAGTGACCTTCTTCATGCGGCCGCTCGGCGCCGTCGCGCTCGGCATCTATGCCGACCGGCACGGTCGCAAAGCCGCCCTGACGCTGTCGATCGCCCTGATGACCGGCGGCACGCTGCTCATCGCGATCGCCCCGACATATGCCATGGCAGGAGTTGTCGCCCCGGCGCTGCTGGTCGTCGCGCGCCTCATTCAAGGGTTTTCCGCCGGTGGCGAGTTCGGCAGCGCCACGGCCTTCCTCGTCGAGCAGAACCCCAGACACCGGGGGTTCCATGCGAGCTGGCAGTTCGCCAGCCAGGCCGTCGCCATCGTGGCGGCCGCGGCTTTCGTGTTCGCGCTCACGGCGTCGCTGACCGCCGAGCAGATGGAAGGCTGGGGGTGGCGGCTGCCCTTCCTCTTCGGCTTGCTGATCGGGCCGGTCGGCTACTACCTGCGTGCTTATGTGGATGAGACGCCGGAATTCCGCTCTCGCCAACCGAGCGCCTCTCCCTTGCGCGAGACGATCACGACGCAGATGACCGCTGTTTTCGCGGCTTGTGGCCTGATCGTGGTGGCCAGCGTCGGCGCCTATACGCTGATGTTCATGCCGACCTTCGCCAGCCGCGATCTCGGCCTGCCTCTCGCCGGCGGCCTCCTGACCCTGGTCGTGGCGATGACGTTGCAGATTGTTCTGATCCCATTTTTCGGCGCCCTGTCGGACCGGATCGGGCGCACGCCCGCCGCGATGGTCGCATCGGTGCTCTTGGTGCTCGTCCCGCAGCCGCTCTTCACCTGGCTTGTTGCGGCACCGAGCCTGCCGACCCTCATGCTGGTCCAGCTCGTGATCGCGACGCTGGTCTCGGCCTATGTCGGGGGCCTGGCGGCCCTCATGTCCGAGCTCTTCCCGACGCGGACGCGGACAACCGGGGTCTCGATCGCCTATTCGCTTGGCGTCACGACCTTTGGCGGCTTCGCACCCCTTGTCATCGCCTGGCTGATCGCCGCTACCGGCAGCAAGGTGGCGCCCAGCTACTACCTGATGTTAGCCGCCTTTGTGAGCCTCTTGGCTGTGATGGCGGCCCGCCACCTCGGCAGGCGGTAAAACCCTTCAAATACCCCGGATCGCGACGTGCGCTGGAGCACAGCGCTTCCTGGCGTGCCCTGGCACAGTGCAGTCCTCGATCGCGCCTGACCCCCAAGTCCGCGCGACGACTCGGGCGCAGCCCCCTCAACCGCGCCCCACTAACAGCCCCCAAGCGACTAAACCCCGTCCTCACGGACGGGGTTTTTTTCTTTGCGGGGCAGGGGGGCTCGCCTCAAATTCATCGGGCATTCAGGCCGCCGGTCGAAGATTGGGGCGTGAGCCGAAAGGCTGAGCATCGGAGGAATAGCGATGAGCAAGAAGCTGATAGCCGGAGCGCTTGCGGCGCTCACCATGGCCGGGACGCTCGCTGTCACGACCACGGAAGCGTCGGCGCAGTGGCGCCGCGGCTGGGGGCCGGGGGCGGTGGCCGCCGGCGTCGTTGGGGGCCTGGCCTTGGGCGCCCTGGCGGCCCGCCCGTATTATGGCGCGCCGGGCTACTACGCTTACGGCCCGGAATGCTGGGTCGAGCGGCGACGCTATTGGGACGGCTACGGTTACGTCGTCCGTCGTGTGCGCGTCTGCGAATAGACGCGCCAAACGTCGCAGAACGGAACAAAGGCCCCGCACGCGGGGCCTTTTTGTTTGTGGCCTTTCTGAGGCAGCCGCCCGGAACCTGCCCTCCGTGCTGGCGTTGACGCTAGCAGAAGAGGGAGAATGACATGACCATTCGGACGACGATTATCGGTGCGTTGGCGCTGGCCAGCGCCGCGGCGATTGCAGTGCAGCCGGTCGAGGCACGCGACGGGCGCAACGCGGCATTGGCGGCCGGCGCCATCGGCGGCTTCGCGCTCGGCGCCGCTGCCGCCGCGTCGGGTCCGTACGCCGCCCCGGGCGCGTATGCCTACGAGGCGGGTCCCGATTGCTACGTCGAGAGCCGGCGCGTGTGGGACGACTATCGCGGCGTGTGGCGGGTTCGCCGCATTCGCGTTTGCGACTAGCCGTACCTGACCACTCGGTTGAAGCACGGCCTCGCCTCGAAAGGGCGGGGCCGTTGCCGTTCAGCGATTTGTCATGTCGACGGGCATAGGCTCGCAAGGAACGTTTCGCTTCGCCTTCGCATTGGACGGAGGGAGCGACACATCGGACAGGAGGATGCGATGCTTGACAAAATGCATCTTGGCCGTCGCTTCGCCCATGGCCTTGCGGCGCTCGCCGTCGCCGGCATGACGCTGTCGACGCCGGCGCAGGCGCAAGTCGCCAGAAGTCATGTGGCACAAGGGGGCTACCACGGGCATCCGAACCGCGCCGCCGCCTTGGCGCATGCGCCGCGGTTGCGCTATCACGCGCACGCCGGATACGGCTATCGGCACCATGGCTATGCGTACGCCCGGCCGAGTTACCGCGCCTATCCGGGCTACGCCTATGCCCCGAGCTACGCCTATGGGCATCCGGGCTACGGCTATGGGTATCCCGGCTATGCCTACGGCTACGGCTATCCGGGGTACGGCTATCCGTACTACTACCGCAAGAAGCGCAACAACGGGGCGGCCATCGCGGCGGCGGTGATCGGCGGCATGGCGCTCGGCGCCATCCTGTCCTCGCAGGGTCGCCATCCGCGCAAAGCCTACTATAAGCGTCGCTACCGGTGAGCGGGGCGAGGCGTCTGGAGGGTCGGATGAGCGGAAAATTCAAACGCGTCGCATGCTTGGCGCTTGCCGCCGCTCTGCTCGCCCTCGGCACGGGCAGTGCGCAGGCGCAACTGTTCGGCGATCACTGGAAGCGCCCCTGGTGGGGCGACGAAGAGCGGATGGACAGGCCGACCGCCGGTGGCGGCGTCATGACCACGAACCGTCTGGCTGGCGAGGAGTATCGGGCTTACCTCTTTGGCCCGCACTGCTGGCACGAAACCCGCGAGGTGCGGGTGCGGGGCGGCTGGGCGCCGCGCGTCGTGAGAGTGTGCCGCTAGGCCGCTTGCCGCTGCAGCGTCGAAGTCAGGCCAGGCGCGTCCATGCGTCGGCTGAACTCGTCGTGGATGTTGCACAAGGTCACGCGCAGATAGTTGTGCAAGGTCCAGAAATCGCGGCCGCGCAGCTTCTCGTGGATCGGCATCAGCTCAAAATAAGTCTGCGCGACCGTCGCGGGAATATCCATGGCGCGCTTTGGCGAATGCAGGCCGATAAGCTGCAGGCGCCGCGCAAGATCGCCGCGCAAGGCGCTCCAGGCGTCGCCCCCGAGCGCGATGGGCACCGGATAGCGGTCGAAGATCGACAGCACCAGCCGCGCAAGCGACTCAAGCATTTGGGGGCGATCTGCTTGGGGCGGGTCGAGCGCGGCGTCGACCACCTCGGCCACCATCGCAAGGCCCAAGGGGTAGGCGCGCCAACGTGATTCTTCGACTGCCTCTTGAAAGCCGGGCTCAGCGAACAACACCTTGGCATAGTGTCCGGCGCGGGCGCGCGAATACTCGTAGATGCCCTTCTGCACAAGAAAGGCGGCGTGCTTGTCGATGAAATCGGCAAGCGCATTCTCGTCGTGAATTGGCGAAGGGCGGCGGAAAAATCTCAACAAATCCATCGGCGTTGCGTTGCACGCTCCCCGCATCTGGGACGGCTGCTAGCATCGCGTCTGCACGCGCGGCCGGCAAGAAAGCCAAGGCCACCCGGCGGATGCCCAAAGTTCTACGACGGAAGTCTAATGCGGCATTTCAAACCCAGATGGTAGCCTTTTCACGGGCGGTAGCGCTGCCAAGCGGGGCGACGGCGCGGGGCAAGGCAAGACGAGGTGAGTTCTGCCTTTCTTCGCTCATCGCGGCCTTCGGCAAAAAAGGGCATGCGGATAGCGCAGCCGAATCAGGAGGAACGGAATGCAACCAGTCGATACGGAAGGGCACTGGCGGAAGACGACCAACCTGATGCTGATCCATCTCGGGCTATGGGTGTTCTTCGGCTACATCGTGCACATGTTCGTCAAGCCGCTGAATACAATCGTCATCCCAATTCTCGGCTTTCCGCTCGGCTTCTACATGGCCGCGCAAGGCTCGCTGATCGCCTTCGTCGTCATGCTGTTCATGTTTGCGAAGCAGCAGGACAAGATCGACCGCGAATTCGGCGTTGCTGAAGACGACTGACGGGGGACAGCATGGCTACACAAACCACAACGACCGGCGGTTCGGATTTCATCAAGAATCTCGGCAAGATGTACGGCACCTATACGGGTGGCTTTCTTGCCTTCATCGTGCTGCTCGCCGTGCTTGAGCAGTTCAACGTCCCCAACCGGTTTCTTGGCTACCTGTTCGTCGGCTTCACGATCCTCGTCTACGCCGTGATCGGCGTGATGTCGCGGACTGCCCAGGTCTCCGAATATTACGTCGCCGGCCGTCGCGTTCCCGCCTTCTACAACGGCATGGCGACCGGCGCGGACTGGATGTCGGCGGCCTCCTTCGTCGGCATGGCCGGCACCCTGTTCCTGCTCGGCTATGACGGCCTGACCTGGGTGCTGGGATGGACCGGCGGCTTCGTGCTGGTGTCGATCCTGATAGGTCCCTACTTGCGCAAGTTCGGCGCCTACACGGTGCCCGACTTCATGGCCTTCCGCTTCGGCGGCAACCTGGCCCGCGGCATCGCCGTCATCGTGCTGGTGTGCTGCTCGTTCACGTATGTGACCGCGCAGGTCTACGGCACGGGAATCATTGCCTCGCGGTTCTTGGGCATGCCGTTCGAAGTCGCCGTGTTCGCGGGTCTTGCGGGCATCCTGCTGTGCTCGATGCTGGGCGGCATGCGCGCAGTGACCTGGACGCAGATCGCTCAATACATCGTGCTGATCATCGCCTACCTGACGCCGATCATCATCCTGTCAACCAAGAAATACCAGATCCCGATCCCCGAGCTCACCTACGGCGTGGCAATTCAGGAAATCACGGCGCGTGAAGGACAGATGCTCAGCAATGGGCTGGCGGTCGCATGCACCGCTGAATCGTGTCCGCCGGGAGCGCTCAAGCCACACATCTCGCCGTTCATCAATTACAGTCCACTGAACTTCTTCGCCATAATGTTCTGCATGATGGTCGGCACGGCTTCGCTGCCGCACATCCTGATGCGCTACTTCACGACGCCGAGCGTCCGCGAAGCCCGTCAGTCGGTGGCGTGGTCGCTGCTGTTCATCTTCCTGCTCTACTTCTCGGCGCCAGCCTACGCCGCGTTCTCGAAGCTGGAAGTCTACACTAACATCATCGGGAGAGATCTCGAATCCATCCGCCCCTGGTTGTTCACGTGGGGCGAACTTGGCCTGATAAAAATCTGCGGGCAGAATGCCGTCAGCATCGACGCGGTGATCGCCGCCTGCAAGGCGATCGCAGGGCATACCGGCGTTGTGCGGCTGCAAGACTTCGTCATCGATACCGACGTGATCGTGCTCTCGACTCCGGAGATCGCCGGCCTGCCTTACGTGATCTCCGGCCTCGTCGCGGCCGGCGGTCTCGCGGCGGCGCTATCGACGGCCGACGGGCTTCTGCTCGCCATTGCCAACGCCCTCAGCCATGACGTGTACTACAAGATGCTCGACCCCAATGCGCCGACGGTACGTCGGCTCACGGTGGCGCGCGGCTTGCTTTTCGTGGTCGCGGTTGCAGCGGCGGCGCTCGCTGCCACCAAGCCGGGAGACATCCTGGCCATGGTGGGGTGGGCCTTCTCGCTTGCCATGGCTGGCAACTTCCCGGCGCTCGTCATGGGAGTCTGGTGGAAGCGCACGACGGCAGCAGGTGCTGTCACTGGCATGATTGCCGGGTTCGGCCTCTGCCTGTTCTATCTCCTCACGACGCGATACTTCCCGGGCATGGGGGTGAAGTACTTCGGCATGACATCGCTTCTGAACCCCCTTACGGGCTTGCCGGTTGTTGACATTGCCAAGGCCATGGCGCTGCCGAACGCGATGGAGGCCTGGCCGACGCTCGCCCATCCATTGGCAAACAAGGTCGGCTGGTTCGGCCTCAACAATATCGCGTGCGGCCTGCTCGGGATGCCGCTCGGCTTCCTGGTGATCATCGTGGTCAGCCTGCTTGGCAAGGAGCCGTCCAAAGAGATGCAGGCTTATGTCGACGAGATCCGCAAGCCACGTGGCAGAATGGTCCTCGAAGAGAAGACGTGACCAGCGCGATCGCGAATGCATGCATCGGCGGGGCCCTTAGGGGCCCCGCTTTTTTGGGCCGACAGAGCATGACATCTTGCCGACGGAAGCGGCGCCGGTCATCCTTCGGCTCCCGCTGGGAGCAGTGGCTTTGGGCGCGTCCTTTCCGATCCTGACCTACTGGTACTTTCACCTTCCCAACTTCGTGCTGGCAGCGCTGATGTACACACTCGCTGGCCGAGCGCTCCTCGGCCTGTTCGTGCCGCACGACTCGACCAACTACATCTGGCGCTTCTTCTGCAACGTGACCGATCCATTCGTTGCGCTCATTGCGCCGATAACGCCCAAAGCCGCCGCGCCCGTCGTCGTTTGGCTGTTCGGCGTCGTCTGGCTGTTCTGGCTACGCGTTGGGCTGCTCTATGTATTCCTGTTGCTCGGCGCCGTGCCGCGCGCGAGCTGAGGGGAGCCATGGAACGGAACTTCTACTACATCGGCATCGCTTTCTTCGGCATGGTGAACGGCCTGTTCAATCCGATACTGGTGCTGTTCGCTCTCATCCATATGCAAATTCTGGCGCCTGCTTTGCTGTTCGGCAGCGTGCCCCTGACGTTGTTGTTTTCCTCGCTCATGGTTTCGACCGCGACGATCATCGTCGCGGGAATTCCGGCCGCCATCTATGAGCGCATCATCAAAGCGACGAAGGATTCCACGATTGTCTCGCTATGGATCTGGCTGGCGGGGACCGCGCTGCTGACGTTGCCGGCCATCGGCAACTTCTTTGCGGTCCGCCTATGACGGCCAGCCGCGTCTCAAGCCCAGTGACACCTGTTTGTGATTGCCGCAGCGGTCGTTTTGGCGGCAGAATCGCCCCAGTCCGGCTTTCATTCGCGGAGGCGACATGGAACTCATGCGGCGCATCGCGTTCGAGACGGTGCTGCGTGCCTGCTCGTTCGGATCGCTTGCGATCTTCTGCGTCATGATCGGCTTGTCGTTCGAGCCTCACGCCGCCTTTCAGGCTGGCGCCATGCTCACCCTTCTCATGGCCGCCATCTTGATGCTGAAGGCCTATGGTGCGCGTACGAAGAACTACCGCAAGACGGAGTTGTGGCTCTATCTCGACGACGAACAGCGGCCGCCCGAAGCCCAGGCCCAGCGCATGACGTTCGGCAGTGCTCGAGCAGACCTACCTCACATTTGCGCGATGGACGGCGACGGGCGCGGTTGTTCTGGGATTGCTGTGGCTCGTCACGTCCCTGACGCAACGATGGCTTTGAGGCAGGTCGTGCTTCACCGAACACCCCGCTGACCCATTTTGGGTCAAATCCCTCGCTGCCGCGTGCCTTCCGGCGGGCCCCCCGACATGGTATCCAAGTCGTTAACGAGGAGGCCACCTCGTTAGGAGTTGGACTATGTACCGGTTCCTCGCCGCCGCATCGGTGGCCGTAAGCTTTGGCCTCGCCACAACCGCTTCGCTTCCCGCCAACGCCGGCGGCAGTCACGTCGCCCCGAAAATCCGCCCCATCGCCCAGCTGGTCATCGGCAATCCGGGCATCGGCGTGCTGCGCCGGCCGCATGCTCTCCAGCACGCCGGCCGCCACTTTGGGCACCACCGTCGCGTCGGCCTCGGGTCGGACTTCTTCCCATTCTGGCCGAACGGGACTGTTGAGGGCGGCACCGTCATCAACAATATCAGCGTCGGGCAGGGCGGCGGATCGGGCGTGCAGGCGGTTGCCGGCATCCGCGAGGCGCCGACGGCGCGTCCGGCCATCTATGTTCTCGATAGCGAGGGACGCCAGCGGGCGGAACGGCGCAGCGGCGCGCGCGTCCTCGAACGTGGCGCGTCGGGATGGGCCGAGCTCGATGAAGGCTCGGCGCAGAGCCCTTACAGCCCGCGCATCGTCAGCGTGCCGGTCCGCTGAAACCCGCTCCCGGTTTCGGGATCAAGCATCTAGCCGCCGCGTCAGGGCGTAGAGGCCGACCGCGGCGGCGTTTGACACGTTGAGGCTCCTGATGGCGCCGGGCATGTCGAGCCTGGCGACGACATCGCAGCGCTCGCGCGTCAGGTGGCGCAGCCCCTTGCCTTCGGCCCCGAGCACGAGGGCGAGCGGACGGCGAACCGCCACCTCGTCCAGCTTCTCGCTGCCGTCCTCGTCAAGGCCAATCAATAGAAAGCCGCGCTCGCCCAAGGTCTGCAGGGCGCCCGCGAGATTGCGCACGATGACGAAGGGCACGTGCTCCAATCCCCCCGATGCCGCCTTGGCGAGGACGCCGGTGGCGGCGGGGCTGTGGCGGGCGGTAGTCACGATGGCCGCCACCCCGAAGGCGGCGGCGGAACGCACGATGGCGCCGACATTGTGCGGATCGGTGATCTGGTCGAGCACCAGAACGATGCTGTCCTGGGGCATCGTCTCGAGGCTCGGGCCGGGGAGGGGATCGGCCTCGAGATAGAGGCCCTGATGCACGGCGTCGGGGCCCAGCAGCCGGTCGATCTCATCGGGTCTGACGAGCTCGGGCTTGACGCGCGGCGACGGCACCGCCTCGGCAAGACGGCGCAGGGCGTTCTCGCTGGCGAGCAGCCGGCGCAGCCGCCGGTGCGGATTGCCGAGGGCCTCGACGACGGGATGCCAGCCATAGAGCACGACGTGATCGAGCTCGTCCTTGTCGCGCGCCCATGGCGGGGCGCCGCGCTGCGGCCGCTTTCCCGGCCGGCCGCGGTCTCTGTCGCGTTCCCTGCCGCGGCGTTCGCCGCCGCGGCTCTCCTGATCGCGGGCCATCCGTCACGTTCCTCATCGAGATGTGGCACGTTCCGGGCGTGTCGCGCCACACGGCATTTGGGTTGACACCCTTCCGGCCGCTCCCCATAAAAATGCCGCTTGCCCCGCCTCACCGAGGCGGGGCATCGTGTTTCGGGCCGGACGAGCAGCCGGCCCGCCGCGCGCGATGGAGGGGTGCCCGAGTGGTTAAAGGGGACGGACTGTAAATCCGTTGGCTACGCCTACGCTGGTTCGAATCCAGCCCCCTCCACCATCCCGACGACGGTCAACAGAGCACGGACGACAGGAGGTGTTTCTGTTGTCGGTCGTCCGAATGTCCGTCGTGCGAAATGCGGGTGTAGCTCAATGGTAGAGCAACAGCCTTCCAAGCTGATGACGAGGGTTCGATTCCCTTCACCCGCTCCAAGGTTCTGAGGACCGAGCACGGAGACTGAGGATAGATCGAAGGCGCTCGGAGATTGCCGTCCGCCGTCTCGTCGGGCATGACCTATCGCACGCTGCGAAAGTGATGCTATAGGGGCGTTTCCGGCAAAAAACGCCTTGAAGGAGTGTAGCTCAACTGGCTAGAGCACCGGTCTCCAAAACCGGGGGTTGGGGGTTCGAGTCCCTCCACTCCTGCCAGCCGGGCAAGCCGAGCGCCCACTGATGCCCACGAACTGACGCCCACGAACTGACGACGCCCACTATATATCTGTTGGATATCTGGTCCGACATTGAGGCCGCCAAAGGAGCGGTAGCGAGACGATGGCGAAATTCAATCCAGTCGAATTCCTGCAGGAAGTGCGCAGCGAAGCCTCCAAAGTCACTTGGCCGACCCGCAAGGAGACGACGGTCACCACGCTGATGGTGTTCGTCATGGTCGTCTTGGCGGCGATCTTCTTCGTGATCGTGGACCAGGTGCTGCGCGTCGGCGTCACGACCCTCCTCGGGATCGGACGCTGATGGGGACCGCCATGGCCAAGCGCTGGTACATCGTGCACGCCTACTCGAATTTCGAGAACAAGGTGGCCCAGTCGATCCGCGATCAGGCAACGCAGCGCGGCCTTTCCGAGATGTTCGACGAGGTCCTGGTGCCGACCGAGAAGGTGACGGAGCTGCGGCAGGGCAAGAAGATCGATGCCGACCGCAAGTTCTTCCCCGGCTACGTGCTGGTGAAGTGCGACCTCACCGACGAAATCTACCATCTCATCAAGAACACTCCGAAGGTGACCGGCTTCCTCGGGGCCGGCCACAAGCCGATGCCCATCCCCGAAAAGGAGGCCGAGCGCATCAAGGGCCAGGTGGCGGAAGGCATCGACCGGCCCAAGCCCTCCATCTCATTCGAGGTCGGCGAGCAGGTGCGCGTCTCCGACGGGCCGTTCGCGTCCTTCAACGGCGTCGTCGAAGAGGTCGACGAGGGCCGCGCCAGGCTCAAGGTGGCGGTGTCGATCTTCGGGCGAGCCACGCCGGTCGAGCTGGAATACGGGCAGGTGGAGAAGACCTGAGCCTCCGGCGCGCTTGCGCCGAAAAATGCAAGTCGTCCGAATTGGTTAACTCGAAAAGTTGACATTCTAATTCACCGCCTTAAAGGGCGTGTCTGACATCGCCGGAAGCTCACACGCTTTTCGGCTTCACCCGCGGGAGGCTCTCCGGTTGCCTGCCGGACATGAAGAGCCGCACCGCGACCTGCAACGGGCGCTGACTTTGCGCCACCGGCGAACGGCCCTGGACTCGTCCGGCCGCCGTCGGCCCAATTCGGGAGCAGCCACATGGCAAAGAAGATTGCCGGCTACGTCAAACTGCAAGTGCCGGCGGGAGCGGCCAATCCGTCGCCGCCCATCGGCCCCGCGCTCGGCCAGCGCGGCCTCAACATCATGGAATTCTGCAAGGCCTTCAACGCCAAGACCGGGCAGATGGAGAAGGGCATGCCGATCCCGGTGATCATCACCGTGTATCAGGACAAATCCTTCACCTTCGAGATGAAGCAGCCGCCGGTTTCCTTCTTCCTCAAGAAGGCCGCCAAGGTCGACAAGGGGTCGCAGACGCCAGGCCGGGGCTCGGCCGGCCAGGTGACCAAGGCGCAGGTGCGCGAGATCGCCGAGAAGAAGATGGCCGACCTCAACTGCTCGACCGTCGATGCCGCCGCCGCCATGGTGGAAGGCTCGGCTAGGTCGATGGGCCTTGAAGTGACAGGCTAGGGGGAGCGTCATGTCCAATCTCGGAAAGCGAATTGCCTCTGCCCGCAACGGCATCGACCGCACCAAGCTCTACGGGCTCAAGGACGCGGTGAAGCTGGTCAAGGAACGCGCCAAGGCCAAGTTCGACGAGACCGTCGAGGTGGCGATGAATCTCGGCGTCGATCCGCGCCATTCCGACCAGATGGTGCGCGGCGTCTGCAACCTGCCCAACGGCTCCGGCCGCAAGGTCAGGGTCGCGGTCTTCGCCCGCGGCGCCAAGGCCGACGAGGCCAAGGCCGCCGGTGCGGACATTGTCGGGGCCGAGGATCTGGTGGAGACCGTCAATGGCGGCACCATCGATTTCGACCGCTGCGTCGCCACCCCGGACATGATGGGGCTGGTCGGTCGGCTCGGTAAGGTCTTGGGTCCGCGCGGCCTCATGCCCAATCCACGCGTCGGCACCGTGACCATGGACGTGACGGCGGCCGTGAAGGGCGCCAAGGGCGGGGCGGTGGAGTTCCGGGCCGAGAAGGCCGGCATCGTGCATGCCGGGGTCGGCAAGGCCTCGTTCGGCGAGGAGCAACTCGTCGAGAATATCCGCGCTTTCGTCGATTCCGTCGCCAAGGCCAAGCCCTCGGGCGTCAAGGGCACCTACATCCAGCGCATCGCCATCTCGTCGACGATGGGGCCGGGGGTGAAGATCGACCCAGGGTCGGTGGGCACGGTCTAGCCGGCGCCTGAATCAGGACCTCCACAAATCACCGTGAATGCGGCGCTTTGGCCGCTGGAATCGTTGGTCCCGGCCCTTGCGAGTCAGGGGCTGAATGGTTATTAAACCCCTGTGTTTCCACATAGACGAACGGGAAGTGGGCCCCCGGGCCTCCTTTCTCTATTCGAGTTTCCATCCTGAGGGATGGAACGTGGCCGGTGGGTAAGTGCCGCCCCCAAAGGGCGATGCTTGCTCCAACCGGCCATGCGTCCTGTCCGAGACTGCAGGTGCCTGAAGGCCTTGGCCTGAAAGCCTAATTTCGGTCCGGTTCGCCGGTTCGATGCCTGCATGAGACGGGTCGGAGCAATTCCGGCAAGCCGGTCAAACGGCGCGCCGGAACGGTTCGAACCTTCGCACCTGAGCGCGGGCCTTCCGCGTCCCAGGGGACAGGGCTTGCGAGCGTCGTCCGACGGTCGCGGCCAGAGTGCCGGGTCCTGAGGACGGCAGGTGCAGCCGGCGGCAAGGGGAAACCTGAGCCGCCAAACGAGAGAGAGCCCAGTGGACAGAGCAGCAAAACGCGAGCTCGTCGCGACGCTCGGCGACGTATTTCAGGATACGAGCGTTGTCGTCGTGGCCCACTATGCCGGCCTCACCGTCGCCGACATGCAGAAGCTCCGCAGGGAGATGCGGCAAGCCGGCGGCAGCGTGAAGGTCACCAAGAACCGCCTGGCCAAGATTGCTCTCGAAGGCAAGGCCGTCGCGTCCATCGCGCCCCTGCTCAAGGGGCCGACCCTGCTGGCGTTCAGCAAGGACCCGGTCGTGGCGCCTAAGGTCGCTGTCGATTTCGCCAAGGGGCATGACAAGTTCGTCATCCTCGGCGGCGCGATGGGCGCGACCTCCCTGAACCAGGACGCGGTGAAGGCGCTCGCCTCGCTGCCGTCCCTCGACGAATTGCGCGCCAAGCTGGTCGGCCTCGTGCAGGCTCCGGCCACCAAGATCGCGCAGCTCGTCAACGCGCCGGCCAGCAAGCTGGCGCGGGTGTTCGGTGCCTATGCCAAGCGGGACGAGGCGGCATGAGCCGGTCCCATCAAAGTTCGAACCGATCGAAGGAATCTACACATGGCTGATCTGAGCAAACTCGTCGACGAATTGTCGAGCCTCACCGTGCTGGAGGCCGCCGAGCTGGCCAAGCTTCTCGAGGAGAAGTGGGGCGTCTCGGCAGCCGCCGCTGTCGCGGTTGCGGCGGCCCCGGCCGGCGGCGGAGCGGCGCCCGCGGCCGAGGAGAAGACCGAGTTCACGGTCGTCCTGGCGGCGGTCGGCGACAAGAAGATCGAGGTCATCAAGGAGGTTCGCGCCATCACCGGCCTCGGCCTCAAGGAGGCCAAGGACCTGGTCGAAGGCGCGCCGAAGCCGGTCAAGGAAGGCGTCGGCAAGGACGACGCCGCCAAGATCAAGGCGACCCTCGAGAAGGTCGGCGCCAAGGTCGAGCTGAAGTGATTTTGGCGCGGCTCGGCCGCGCCAGAATCATCCCCGGATGAGCGCAGCGAGTTCCGGGGTCTCGCAGAGTAAGACGCGTCACGGCCGGACGAGCCGGCCATGACGCGGCCAAAGAGTGAGGTGGGCGGTTCCGGAGCGTAGCGTTCCGGGGCCGTCGTGGCGTCCCGAAAATGGTCGGGACGGCATGCGGGCCGAATGGGCCCCGTGGAGCAAGGAACGAGATGGCTCAGACCAACACCAGCAGAAAGCGCGTTCGCAAGTTCTTCGGCAAGATCCGCGAGGTGGCCGAGATGCCGAACCTCATCGAGGTTCAGAAGGCGTCTTACGACCAGTTCCTGATGGTCGACGAGCCGGTGGGCGGGCGGACCGAGGAAGGTCTGCAGGCGGTGTTCAAGTCGGTGTTCCCGATCTCCGACTTCTCCAACACCTCGCTGCTCGAGTTCGTCAAGTACACGTTCGAGGCGCCGAAATACGACGTTGAGGAGTGCCGGCAGCGCGGCATGACCTTCGCGGCACCCTTGAAGGTGACGCTGCGGCTGATCGTTTTCGATGTCGATCAGGAAACCGGCGCCCGCTCGGTCAAGGACATCAAGGAGCAGGACGTCTACATGGGCGACATGCCGCTCATGACCGACAACGGCACCTTCATCGTCAACGGCACCGAGCGCGTCATCGTCTCGCAGATGCACCGTTCGCCCGGTGTGTTCTTCGACCACGACAAGGGCAAGACGCATTCATCCGGCAAGCTGCTCTTTGCCGCCCGCATCATCCCGTATCGCGGCTCCTGGCTCGATATCGAGTTCGACGCCAAGGACATCGTGCATGCGCGCATCGACCGGCGCCGCAAGATCCCGGTCACCTCGCTGCTCTTTGCGCTTGGCCTCGACGGCGAGCAGATCCTGCACACCTTCTACAACAAGGTCATCTACAAGCGCGACAAGAAGGGTTGGCGCGTGCCCTTCGATCCCGAGCGCATGCGCGGCTTCAAGGCCAATGTCGACCTCGTCAACGCCGACACCGGCAAGGTGGTGCTGGAGGCCGGCAAGAAGCTCACCGTGCGTGCCGCCCGCCAGCTCGCCGAGAAGGGCCTCAAGGCGCTGCGCGCGTCTGACGAGGACCTCGCCGGCCAGTACGTGGCCGAGGACATCGTCAACGTGAAGACCGGCGAAATCTTCGCCGAGGCCGGCGACGAGATCGAGGAGAAGCTGATCAAGACCCTCGACGAGGCCGGCTTCAAGCAGCTGGCGCTGCTCGACATCGATCACGTCACCATTGGTCCCTACATCCGCAACACGCTTACCGTCGACAAGAACTCCTCGCGTGAGGAAGCGCTGTTCGACATCTATCGCGTCATGCGCCCCGGTGAGCCGCCGACCCTCGAGACGGCGGAGGCCATGTTCCATTCGCTGTTCTTCGACTCGGAGCGCTACGATCTCTCGGCCGTCGGCCGCGTCAAGATGAACATGCGCCTCGATCTCGATGCGCCGGACACCATGCGCACCCTGCGCAAGGAAGACATGCTGGCCGTCGTCAAGGCGCTGGTCGATCTGCGCGACGGGCGAGGGGAGGTGGACGACATCGACCATCTCGGCAATCGCCGCGTGCGCTCGGTCGGCGAACTGATGGAGAACCAGTATCGCCTGGGCCTCCTGCGCATGGAGCGGGCCATCAAGGAGCGCATGTCGTCGGTCGATATCGACACGGTGATGCCGCAGGACCTCATCAACGCCAAGCCGGCGGCGGCGGCGGTGCGCGAGTTCTTCGGCTCCTCGCAGCTCTCCCAGTTCATGGACCAGACCAACCCGCTGTCGGAAGTGACCCACAAGCGCCGCCTGTCGGCGCTCGGCCCCGGCGGTCTCACGCGCGAGCGCGCCGGCTTCGAGGTGCGCGACGTGCACCCGACGCATTACGGCCGCATCTGCCCCATCGAGACGCCGGAAGGCCCCAACATCGGCCTTATCAACTCGCTCGCCACCTTCGCGCGGGTAAACAAGTACGGCTTCATCGAGACGCCCTACCGCAAGGTGAAGGACGGCAAGGTGACGGCCGAGGTCGTCTACCTGTCGGCCATGGAGGAGGCGAAGTACTACGTCGCTCAGGCCAACAGCGCCATCGACCCGAAGGGCAAGCTCACCGAGGACCTCATCGTCTGCCGCAAGGCGGGCGAGGTCGTCGTCGTGCCGCCCGACCGCGTCGACTACATGGACGTGTCGCCCAAGCAGCTCGTCTCGGTGGCGGCGGCGCTGATCCCGTTCCTCGAGAACGACGACGCCAACCGCGCCCTCATGGGCTCCAACATGCAGCGCCAGGCCGTGCCTCTAGTGAAGGCCGACGCGCCCTTCGTGGGCACCGGCATGGAGTCGGTGGTGGCGCGCGATTCCGGCGCCGCCATCGGGGCGCGCCGCACCGGCATCGTCGACCAGGTGGACGCCACCCGTATCGTGGTGCGCGCCACCGAGGATCTCGATCCGACCCAGTCCGGCGTCGACATCTATCGGCTGCAGAAATTCCAGCGCTCCAACCAGAACACCTGCATCAACCAGCGGCCGCTGGTGAAGGTGGGCGACCAGGTGACTAAGAGCGACATCATCGCCGACGGTCCCTCGACCGATCTCGGCGAATTGGCGCTCGGCCGCAACGTGCTCGTCGCCTTCATGCCGTGGAACGGCTACAACTTCGAGGACTCGATCCTGCTGTCCGAGCGGATCGTAAAAGATGACGTGTTCACCTCGATCCATATCGAGGAGTTCGAGGTGATGGCCCGCGACACCAAGCTCGGGCCCGAGGAAATCACCCGCGACATCCCCAACGTCTCCGAAGAGGCGCTGAAGAACCTCGACGAGGCCGGCATCGTCTATATCGGCGCGGAAGTGCACGCCGGCGACATCCTGTGCGGCAAGATCACGCCGAAGGGCGAGAGCCCGATGACGCCGGAAGAGAAGCTCCTGCGCGCCATCTTCGGCGAGAAGGCGTCGGACGTGCGCGACACGTCGCTGCGCGTGCCGCCCGGCGTCTCCGGCACCGTGGTCGAGGTGCGCGTCTTCAACCGCCACGGCGTCGAGAAGGACGAGCGCGCCCAGGCCATCGAGCGCGAGGAGATCGAGCGCCTGGCCAAGGACCGCGACGACGAGCAGGCCATCCTCGACCGCAACGTCTATGCGCGGCTCGGCGAACTGCTCGAAGGCAAGGTCGGCGTCGCCGGACCGAAGGGCTTCAAGAAGGACAGCAAGATCACCCGCGAGGTGCTCGACGACCATCCGCGGTCGCAATGGTGGCAGTTCGCTGTCGCCAAGGACCAGCTGATGACGCAGGTCGAGGCCATGCGCAAGCAGTACGACGAATCGAAGAAGCGGCTCGAACAGCGCTTCCTCGACAAGGTCGAGAAGCTGCAGCGCGGCGACGAGCTGCCGCCCGGCGTCATGAAGATGGTCAAGGTCTTCGTCGCCGTGAAGCGCAAGATCCAGCCCGGCGACAAGATGGCCGGCCGCCACGGCAACAAGGGCGTCGTGTCGAAGATCGTGCCGTCCGAGGACATGCCGTTCCTCGAGGATGGCACGCCCGTCGACGTGGTGCTCAACCCGCTCGGCGTGCCGAGCCGCATGAATGTCGGCCAGATCCTGGAGACGCATCTGGGTTGGGCCTGCGCCGGTCTTGGTCGCCAGGTCGGCCAGGCGATCGACGCCTATCTGCGCAAGCAGGACATCAAGCCGCTGAAGGCGAAGCTGAAGCAGGTCTACGGCAACGACGATTTCCTCAAGGATCTGGGCGACACCGAGGTGGTCGAGCTCGCCGAGAACCTGCGCAACGGCGTGCCCATTGCCACGCCCGTCTTCGACGGCGCCAAGGAGAGCGACATCGAGCACATGCTCGAACAGGCGGGGCTTGCCTCGTCCGGCCAGGTGACGCTGTTCGACGGGCGCACCGGCGAAGGCTTCGATCGAAAAGTGACGGTGGGCTACATATATATCCTGAAGCTCCACCACCTCGTCGACGACAAGATCCACGCCCGCTCCATCGGGCCTTACAGCTTGGTCACGCAGCAGCCGCTCGGGGGCAAGGCGCAGTTCGGCGGCCAGCGCTTCGGCGAAATGGAGGTGTGGGCGCTGGAGGCCTACGGCGCGGCCTACACACTGCAGGAAATGC
Source organism: uncultured Alphaproteobacteria bacterium (assembly GCA_963812775.1). Taxonomy (GTDB): domain Bacteria; phylum Pseudomonadota; class Alphaproteobacteria; order Rhizobiales; family Beijerinckiaceae; genus CAWEWH01. The sequence continues at coordinate 319,297 of CAWEWH010000001.1, read as the reverse complement.
TCACCGTGAAGTCGGACGACGTGGCCGGCCGCACCAAGGTCTACGAGGCCATCGTGCGCGGCGACGACACGTTCGAGGCGGGCATCCCCGAAAGCTTCAACGTGCTGGTCAAGGAAATGCGCTCGCTCGGCCTCAATGTCGAGCTTCTGACCACCAAGAAGCCGCCGACCGAGCTGCCGGAGGCAGCCGAATGATCCCGTGACGGCGAGGGCCCGTCGGCCCTCGCGCTGAATGACCGTCGCCGCGACGCGCGGCGACCCCCGATACCGGCGAGGCGACCGCTCAGGTGATCCTGGCGGCGCCCTCGCAGACAAGGAGACGGCGATGAACCAAGAGGTGATGAATCTCTTCAACACCCAGGTGCCGGCGCAGACATTCGACCAAATCAGGATCTCGATCGCTAGCCCCGAGAAGATCTTGTCGTGGTCGTACGGCGAGATCAGGAAGCCGGAGACGATCAACTACCGGACCTTCAAGCCGGAGCGCGACGGCCTCTTCTGCGCGCGCATCTTCGGCCCGATCAAGGACTACGAGTGCTTGTGCGGCAAGTACAAGCGCATGAAGTACAAGGGCGTCATCTGCGAGAAGTGCGGCGTCGAGGTCACCTTGGCGCGCGTGCGGCGCGAGCGCATGGGCCATATCGAGCTTGCGGCGCCTGTCGCCCACATCTGGTTCCTGAAGTCGCTGCCCTCGCGCATCGGCCTGCTGCTCGACATGACGTTGAAGGATCTCGAGCGTATCCTCTACTTCGAGTACTACTGCGTGCTGGAGCCGGGCCTCACCCCGCTCAAGGAGCGTCAGCTCCTGAGCGAGGACGAGTACCTCAAGGCGCAGGAGGAGTTTGGCGAGGATTCGTTCACCGCCAAGATCGGTGCCGAGGCGATCCGTGACATCCTTATCGGCCTCGATCTCGAAAAGATCGCTGTCGAGATCCGCGAGGAGATCGCCACTACCACGTCGGAATTGAAGCCCAAGAAGCTGATGAAGCGCCTCAAGATCATCGAGGCGTTCCAGCAGTCGGGCAACAAGCCCGAATGGATGATCATGACGGTCGTGCCGGTGATCCCGCCGGATCTCAGGCCGCTGGTGCCGCTCGACGGCGGGCGCTTTGCCACGTCCGACCTCAACGATCTCTATCGCCGCGTCATCAACCGCAACAACCGCCTGAAGCGGCTGATCGAGTTGCGCGCGCCGGACATCATCATCCGCAACGAGAAGCGCATGCTGCAGGAGGCCGTCGACGCGTTGTTCGACAACGGCCGCCGCGGCCGCGTCATCACCGGCGCCAACAAGCGGCCGTTGAAGTCGCTCGCCGACATGCTCAAGGGCAAGCAGGGCCGCTTCCGCCAGAACCTGCTCGGCAAACGCGTCGACTATTCGGGCCGCTCGGTGATCGTCGTCGGTCCCGAGCTCAAGCTGCATCAGTGCGGCCTGCCCAAGAAGATGGCGCTCGAATTGTTCAAGCCGTTCATCTATTCGCGGCTCGACGCCAAGGGCTACGCCTCGACGGTCAAGCAGGCCAAGAAGCTGGTCGAGAAGGAGAAGCCGGAAGTCTGGGACATCCTCGACGAGGTGATCCGCGAGCATCCGGTGATGCTCAACCGCGCGCCGACGCTGCACCGCCTCGGCATCCAGGCCTTCGAGCCAGTGCTCATTGAGGGCAAGGCGATCCAGCTGCATCCGCTCGTCTGCGCCGCCTTCAACGCCGACTTCGACGGCGACCAGATGGCCGTGCACGTGCCGCTGTCGCTGGAGGCGCAGCTCGAGGCGCGCGTGCTGATGATGTCGACTAACAACATCCTGCACCCGGCCAACGGCCAGCCGATCATCGTGCCGTCGCAGGATATCGTGCTCGGACTCTATTATCTGTCGATCATTGCTGACGGCGAGCCCGGCCAGGGCAAGGTGTTCGGCGACTTCGGCGAGCTCGAACATGCGCTGGCCGAGAAGGTCGTCACCTACCACTCGAAGATCAAATACCGCTGGACCGGCGTCGACGAGAAGGGTCACGCCGCCAACAAGATCTACGAGACGACGCCCGGCCGGGTCATCCTCGGCCAGGTGCTGCCGGAACATCCGAAGGTCACCTTCGATGTCGTGAACAAGCTCATGACCAAGAAGGAAATCTCGAGCATGATCGACATCGTCTACCGCAATTGCGGTCAGAAGGAGTTGGTCATCTTCTGCGACCGCATCATGGGACTGGGCTTCTACCACGCCTACAAGGCCGGCATCTCGTTCGGCAAGGACGACATGGTGGTGCCCGAGAACAAGTGGCCGCTGGTCGAGGAGACGCGCAAGCTCGTCAAGGAGTTCGAGCAGCAGTACCAGGACGGCCTGATCACCCAGGGCGAGAAATACAACAAGGTGGTCGACGCCTGGGGCAAGTGCTCGTCCCGCCTGGCTGAGGAGATGATGGCGCGCATCTCGTCGGTGAAGAAGGACAGCAATGGCCGCGATCAGCAGGTCAACTCCATCTACATGATGGCGCATTCCGGCGCCCGCGGCTCGCGCGAGCAGATGCGCCAGCTCGGCGCCATGCGCGGCCTCATGGCCAAGCCGTCCGGCGAGATCATCGAGAGCCCGATCATCTCCAACTTCAAGGAAGGCCTCGACGTGATCGAGTACTTCAACTCGACGCACGGCGCTCGCAAGGGCCTCGCCGACACGGCGCTTAAGACGGCCAATTCCGGCTATCTGACGCGCCGCCTCGTCGACGTGGCCAACGACGTGGTCATCCGCGAGGACGATTGCGGCACCAGCCACGGCATCAAGATGCGGGCCATCATCGACGCCGGCCAGGTGGTGGCGGCGCTCGGCAGCCGCATTCTCGGCCGTACGACGGCCGAGAACCTCACCAATGCCGACGGCAAGGTCATCGTCAAGAAGGGCACGATGGTCGAGGAGCCGCACATCGACGCCATCACGGTGGCCGGCATCCAGGAGGTCAAGATCCGCTCGGTGTTGACCTGCGAATTGAAGAGCGGCGTGTGCGCGACCTGTTACGGGCGTGATCTGGCGCGCGGCACGACGGTCAACCACGGCGAGGCGGTGGGCGTCATCGCGGCGCAATCCATCGGCGAGCCGGGCACGCAGCTCACCATGCGCACGTTCCATATCGGCGGTGCCGCGCAGATCGCCGACCAGTCGTTCATCGAGTTCAATTTCGAGGGCACGGTGAAGATCCGCAATCGCAACGTCGCCCGCAACTCCGACGGCGAGCTCATCGCGCTCGCCCGCAACTTGAGCGCCGTCATCATCGGGCCGGACAAGCAGGAGCGGGCGGTGCACCGCATCCCCTACGGCGCCAAGCTGAAGGTCGACGAGGACGACAAGATCAAGCGTGGCCAGCGTATCGCCGAATGGGACCCCTACACCCGCCCGATCCTCACCGAGGTCGACGGCACGGTCGGCTACGAGGATCTCAACGAAGGCGCCTCGCTCATCGAGACGGTGGACGAATTCACCGGTATCGCCAAGCGCGTCGTCGTCGATTGGCGCAGTTCCACGCGCAAGGGGGACTCCGACCTCAAGCCCGCCATTGTCATCATGTCGGGCGGCAAGATCGGCAAGCTGGCGCGCGGCGGGGATGCGCGGTCGCTCCTGGCGGTCGATGCCATCATCGCGGTCGATCCGGGCACCAAGGTGAAGGCCGGCGACGCGCTGGCGCGTGTGCCAACGGAAAGCGCCAAGACGCGCGACATCACCGGCGGCCTGCCGCGGGTCGCCGAGCTGTTCGAGGCGCGCCGGCCCAAGGAAGCCGCCGTCATCGCCGAGAAGTCCGGCACCATCCGCTTCGGCCGCGACTACAAGAACAAGCGGCGGCTGACGCTCGAGCCGCATGACGGCTCCGAGGCGGTGGAGTACCTGATCCCCAAGGGCAAGCACATCCACCTGCAGGACGGCGACGTGGTGGAAATCGGCGACTTCATCGTCGACGGCAACCCCGCGCCGCACGACATCCTGGCCATCAAGGGCGTCGAGGAGCTCGCCGCCTACCTCGTCAACGAGATCCAGGAGGTCTACCGCCTGCAGGGCGTCAACATCAACGACAAGCACATCGAGGTCATCGTCCGGCAGATGCTGCAGAAGGTGGAGATCACCGAGACCGGTGACAGCGACTTCCTGCAGGGCGAGCAGGTCGACCGCCTCGACTTCGACGAGGCCAACGACAAGCTGAAAGCCGAGAAGAAGAAGCCAGCCCATGGCGTGCCGGTGCTGCTCGGCATCACCAAGGCGAGCCTGCAGACCCGCTCGTTCATCTCGGCGGCGTCGTTCCAGGAGACCACCCGCGTCCTCACCGAGGCGGCGGTCAACGGCAAGCTCGACAACCTCGAGGGCCTCAAGGAGAACGTCATCGTCGGCAGCCTCATCCCGGCCGGCACCGGCGCCATGGCGACGCGGCTCAGGGAGATCGCCACCCACCGGGACGGCCTCATCCTGGAGCAGCGCAAGCAGGCGCAGCAGCAGCAACAGCCGGAGCAGTTGCCGGCGGCTGAATAGCCTGTCGGATCACGCGGAAAGGGCCGCCTCGAGGCGGCTCTTTTCGTCGACCCGAGGAGGCTGCGGTGCGAGCGCGGTTTCCTGAGCCATTTCACTCCCTTGGGTGTTGACGCAGCGACGCCCGAGAGATAGAACCGCCCACCTTCGGCAGGCGGTAGGCGTCGCCGTCGGGACAGCGGTCCTGACCCATCGAGCCTAAACGCTGCCGGCCTAAGCACCGACTGAGCCAGACGCGTAACGTCGAGTTTGGGGCATGATCGCGGCTTTTGCCGCGATCCTCTGCGAGTGAGGCGCGCCTTGGGTTCCTCGAAACGAGGGCCAGAGGCGCGGATTTGTTTTGCGTCGGGCACCCCTGTGGGTGACCGGCACGAGGGGAGGATCGCCGGCTCGCCCGCACGGGCGCGGCGCGGTCTTCAAAGAGAGAAGGCTCGGAAGAGAGATCAATGCCGACGATCAGCCAGCTCATTCGCAAGCCGCGCAAGCCGAGCGTCTATCGCGAGAAGGCGCGTCACCTCGAGGGCTCGCCGCAGAAGCGCGGGGTGTGCACGCGCGTCTACACGACGACGCCGAAGAAGCCGAACTCGGCGCTGCGCAAGGTGGCCAAGGTCAGGCTCACCAACGGCCATGAGGTCATCGGCTACATCCCGGGCGAGGGGCACAATCTGCAGGAGCACTCGGTGGTCATGATCCGCGGCGGCCGCGTCAAGGATCTGCCCGGCGTGCGCTATCACGTGCTGCGCGGCGTGCTCGATACCCAGGGCGTCAAGAACCGCAAGCAGCGCCGGTCCAAGTACGGCGCCAAGCGGCCGAAATAAGCGGAGCGGAAGCCATGTCCCGTCGTCACCGCGCCGACAAGCGCGAGATCATCCCGGACGCCAAATTCGGCGACATCGTCGTCACCAAGTTCATGAATTCCGTCATGCATGACGGCAAGAAGTCAGTGGCCGAGGCGATCGTCTATGGGGCGCTCGAATCCATCGAGCAGAAGCTGAAGACCGAGCCGCTGCCGGTCTTCAAGCAGGCCCTCGACAACGTGGCGCCTGCCATCGAGGTGCGCTCGCGGCGCGTCGGCGGCGCCACCTACCAGGTGCCGGTCGAGGTCAGGAACGAGCGCCGCCAGGCGCTCGCCATCCGCTGGCTCATCCAGGCGGCGCGCGATCGCAACGACAAGACCATGGTCGACCGGCTGTCGGCCGAGCTGATGGACGCCGCCAACAACCGCGGCAACGCCGTGAAGAAGCGCGAGGACACGCACCGCATGGCAGAGGCCAACCGCGCCTTCTCGCATTATCGCTGGTGACGAAGCGCACGAGCTGACGGACAACGACAAATGCCCCGCACCCACCCCATCGAGGACTACCGCAACTTCGGCATCATGGCCCATATCGATGCCGGCAAGACCACGACCACGGAGCGGATCCTCTATTACACCGGCAAGAGCCACAAGATGGGCGAGGTGCACGAGGGCGCCGCGACCATGGACTGGATGGAGCAGGAGCAGGAGCGCGGCATCACCATCACGTCGGCCGCCACCACCTGCTTCTGGCGCGAGAAGCGGCTCAACATCATCGATACTCCAGGCCATGTCGATTTCACCATCGAGGTGGAGCGCTCGCTGCGCGTCCTCGACGGCGCCGTGTGCGTGCTGGACGGCAATCAGGGCGTCGAGCCGCAAACCGAGACGGTGTGGCGCCAGGCCGACAAGTATGACGTGCCGCGCGTCGTCTTCGTCAACAAGATGGACAAGATCGGCGCTGACTTCTTCCGTTGCGTTTCCGACATCGTCGAGCGTGTCGCCGGCAAGCCGGTCTGCCTGCAGCTGCCGATCGGCGCGGAAGCAAGTTTCCGCGGCGTCGTCGACCTCGTGAGGATGAAGGGCCAAGTGTGGTCGGGTGAGGCGCTTGGCGCCAAGTTCGACGAGATCGACATCCCCGAGGACCTCGTCGAGGTGGCCAAGGAATATCGCACCAAGCTGGTCGAGGCTTGCGTCGAGCTCGATGACGAGGCCATGGCCGCCTATCTCGACGGCAAGGAGCCGGACGAGGCGACCTTGCGCCGCCTGGTGCGGCTCGCCGTGCACAAGCGCGCCTTCCATCCGGTGCTGTGCGGCTCAGCCTTCAAGAACAAGGGCGTGCAGCCGTTGCTCGATGCGGTGGTTGACTATCTGCCGTCGCCCGCCGATCGCGAAGGCATTGCCGGCATCGATCCCAACACCGAGCAGCCGATCGTCCGCCGGCCCTTGGACAGCGACCCATTCTCCATGCTCGCCTTCAAGATCATGGATGACCCGTTCGTCGGCACCATCACCTTCTGCCGCGTCTATTCGGGCAAGGTGGAGTCCGGCACCGGCATTATCAACTCGACGCGCGACAAGAAGGAGCGCGTCGGCCGCATGCTGCTGATGCACGCCAACAACCGCGAGGACGTCAAAGAAGCCTTTGCGGGCGACATCGTGGCGCTCGCCGGCCTCAAGGACGTGCGCACCGGCGACACCCTGTGCGACGCGCAGAAGCCGGTGATCCTCGAGAAGATGGAGTTCCCGGAACCGGTCATCACCATCGCGATTGAGCCGAAGTCGAAGGCCGACCAGGAAAAGCTCGGCGTGGCGCTGTCGAAGCTCGCGAACGAGGACCCGTCGTTCCGCGTCTCGACCGACCAGGAGTCCGGCCAGACCATCCTCAAGGGGATGGGGGAACTGCACCTCGACATCAAGGTCGACATCCTGAAGCGCACCTACAAGGTGGAAGCCAATATCGGCGAGCCGCAGGTGGCCTATCGCGAGAAGATCTCGCGGCGCGTCGAGAAGGATTACACGCACAAGAAGCAGAGCGGCGGCTCCGGCCAGTTCGCCAAGATCAAGCTCGTGGTCGAGCCCAACGAGCCCGGCAAGGGCTACGAGTTCACCTCCAAGATCGTCGGCGGCGCCGTGCCGAAGGAATATATCCCGGGCGTCGAGAAGGGCCTGGAAAGCGTGCTCGGCTCCGGCGTGCTGGCCGGCTTTCCGGTGGTGGACCTCAAGGTGCAGCTCATCGACGGCGGCTACCACGAGGTGGATTCCTCAGCGCTCGCCTTCGAGATCGCGGCGCGTGCCGCCTTGCGCGAGGCGCTGCAGGAGGGCAGGTCGGTTCTGCTCGAGCCGATCATGAAGGTCGAGGTGGTGACGCCGGAGGACTATACCGGCTCGGTCATCGGCGACCTGAACTCGCGGCGCGGTCAGATCCAGGGTCAGGACATGCGCGGCAACGCCGTGGTGGTCAACGCCATGGTGCCGCTCGCCAACATGTTCGGCTACGTCAACAACCTGCGTTCCATGAGTCAGGGACGCGCCAACTACACCATGCAGTTCGACCACTACGCGGAAGTGCCGCGCGGCGAGGCCGAAAAGGTCGTGGCCAAATACGCTTGAGATCGACGCCTGAAGACTGAACCCGTAAGTCATAGAGGATTTCGCAAGGAGCCCCGCGATGGCCAAAGAGAAATTCGAACGCACGAAGCCCCACTGCAACATTGGCACGATCGGCCATGTCGACCATGGCAAGACGTCGTTGACGGCGGCGATCACCAAGGTTTTGGCCGAGCAGGGCAAAGCGCACTACACCGCCTATGACCAGATCGACAAGGCGCCGGAAGAGAAGGCGCGCGGCATCACCATCTCGACCGCGCACGTGGAATACGAGACCGACAAGCGCCACTACGCGCACGTCGACTGTCCCGGCCACGCCGACTACGTCAAGAACATGATCACCGGCGCGGCGCAGATGGACGGCGCCATCCTCGTCGTCTCCGCCGCCGACGGCCCCATGCCGCAGACGCGCGAGCACATCCTGCTCGCCCGCCAGGTCGGCGTGCCGGCCCTCGTCGTCTACATGAACAAGGTCGACATGGTCGATGACCCCGAGCTTCTCGACCTCGTCGAGCTCGAGGTTCGCGAGCTTCTGTCGAAGTACAATTTCCCCGGTGACGACACGCCGATCGTGCGCGGCTCGGCGCTGTGCGCGCTCGAGGACCGCGACCCCGACAAGGGCAAGAATTCCATCACGGAGCTCATGAAGGCGGTCGATGCGTATATTCCGCAGCCCGAGCGCCCCAAGGACCAGCCGTTCCTGATGCCGGTGGAAGACGTGTTCTCCATCTCCGGCCGCGGCACGGTGGTGACCGGCCGCATCGAGCGCGGCATCATCAAGGTCGGCGAGGAAGTCGAGATCGTCGGGCTGCGCCCGACGCAGAAGACCACCATCACGGGCGTCGAGATGTTCCGCAAGCTGCTCGATCAGGGCGAGGCGGGCGACAATGTCGGCTGCCTGCTGCGCGGCACCAAGCGGGAGGAAGTCGAGCGCGGCCAGGTGCTGTGCAAGCCGGGTTCGGTCAAGCCGCACACCAAGTTCAAGGCCGAGGCCTACATCCTGACCAAGGAGGAGGGCGGCCGCCACACGCCGTTCTTCACCAATTACCGGCCGCAATTCTATTTCCGCACCACCGACGTGACCGGCATCGTGCATCTGCCGGAAGGCACCGAGATGGTGATGCCGGGCGACAACGTCACTATGCAGGTCGATCTGATCGTGCCGATCGCCATGGAGGAGAAGCTGCGCTTCGCCATCCGTGAAGGCGGCCGCACCGTCGGCGCCGGCGTCGTGGCCAGCATCATCGAGTAGTCGGACGGCGGACGGGCGGACGACGTAGAACGGACAACGGAGGGCAGAAGGCAGAGGCAGCGCGGCTCACGACATCCGTCGTCCGTCGTCTGTCATCCGTCGTCTGAGCGAAGCCAATGAACGGCCAGAATATCCGCATCCGGTTGAAAGCCTTCGACCATCGCATTCTCGATGCGTCGACGCGCGAGATCGTCTCGACGGCGAAGCGAACCGGTGCGCAGGTCAGGGGACCCATTCCGCTGCCGACGCGCATCGAGAAGTTCACCGTCAACCGCTCGCCGCATGTCGACAAGAAGTCGCGCGAGCAGTTCGAGATGCGCACGCACAAGCGCGTGCTCGATATCGTTGATCCGACGCCGCAAACGGTGGACGCGCTGATGAAGCTCGACCTCGCCGCCGGCGTCGACGTTGAAATCAAGCTCTGACGCGCCGTTTGGCTCGTCGGCACGCCGCAGAGGACCGCCAATGCGTTCAGGCGTCATCGCACAGAAGGTCGGCATGACCCGCGTCTTCACCGATGCGGGCGAGCATGTGCCGGTCACGGTGCTGAAAGTCGACCAGTGCCAGGTGGTCGGCCATCGCACCGTGGACAAGAACGGCTACACCGCGCTGCAGGTCGGCGTCGGCCGCGCCAAGGTCAGCAAGGTGTCGCGCGCCGAGCGCGGGCGCTTTGCGGTCGCCAAGGTCGAGCCGAAGCGCAAGCTCGCCGAGTTCCGGGTGGAGCCCGATGGGCTCATTCCGGTCGGTGCCGAGATCACCGCCGACCATTTCATTCCCGGTCAGTTCGTCGACGTGACGGGCGTCTCGACCGGCAAGGGCTTTGCCGGCGGCATGAAGCGCTGGAACTTCCGCGGCATGCGCGCCACCCACGGCGTGTCGGTCTCGCATCGCGCCATCGGCGGCACCGGCGGCCGCCAGGATCCGGGCAAGACCTTCAAGAACAAGAAGATGGCCGGTCATCTCGGCGTCGATCGGGTCACGACGCAGAACCTGCGCGTCGTGCAGACCGATGTCGAGCGCGGCCTGATCCTCGTCGAGGGCGCCGTTCCCGGCGTCGCCGGCGGTTGGATCATGGTGCGGGACGCGGTGAAGCGGCCGCTGCCCAAGGAGGCGCCGAAGCCCGGCAAGTTCCGCGAGGCAAAGGCCAATGGCGCGCCCGCCGAGGCGGCGGCGCCGGCGGCAAGCGAGGGGGGCGGTCAATGAAACTCGACATCACCACCCTCGATGGCGGCAAGGCCGGCTCGCTCGATCTCAGCGACGACATTTTTGGGCTGGAGCCGCGCAGCGACCTGATCCATCGCTACATCCGCTGGCAGCTCGCCAAGCGGCGGGCCGGCACGCACAAGGTGAAGAACCGCGCCGAAATCTGGCGCACCGGCAAGAAGCTTTACAAGCAGAAGGGCACCGGCAATGCCCGCCACGGCTCGGCCCGCGCGCCGCTGTTCCGCGGCGGCGGACGCGCCTTCGGTCCCGTGGTGCGCGACCATGCCCACGACCTGCCCAAGAAGGTGCGCCAGCTCGCCCTGAAGCACGCGCTCTCCGCCAAGGCCAAGGACGGCGCCATCATCGTGCTCGACAAGATCGCGCTGAAGGGCGACGCCAAGACGAAGGCGCTGCGCGGCCAGTTCGACAAGCTCGGCTTCGAGAGCGCGCTGATCATCGACGGTGCCGCCATCGAGGCGGGCTTCAGCAAGGCGGCCCGCAACATCCCCAATGTCGACGTGCTGCCGGTGCAAGGCATCAACGTCTACGACATCATTCGCCGCGACAAGCTGGTTCTGACCAGGGCGGCCGTCGATGCGCTGGAGGCGCGCTTCAGATGAGCAAGGCTCCCCGCATCGTCGACCCGCGGCTCTATGACGTGATCCTGGGCCCGGTCATCACCGAGAAGGCGACCGCCGCCTCCGAGCACAACAAGGTGACGTTCCGCGTCGCCAAGACGGCGACCAAGCCCGACATCAAGGAAGCCGTCGAGAAGCTGTTCGACGTGAAGGTCGAGGCCGTCAACACCATCCTGACCAAGGGCAAGCGCAAGGTGTTCAAGGGCCGGCTCGGCCAGCGCTCGGACAAGAAGAAGGCCATTGTGACCCTCGCCGAGGGCCACTCCATCGACGTGACGACCGGGCTTTGAGGTTGAGGAACTAGACCGATGGCGTTGAAATCATACAGACCGGTCACGCCGAGCCAGCGGCAGCTCGTCATCGTCGACCGCTCCGAGCTCTACAAGGGCAAGCCCGTCAAGGCGTTGACCGAAGGCAAGTCCTCGTCCGGCGGCCGCAACAACAATGGTCGCATCACCGTGCGATTCCGCGGTGGCGGCCACAAGCAGACCTATCGCATCGTCGACTTCAAGCGGCGCAAGCTCGATGCCCCCGCCAAGGTCGAGCGCATCGAGTACGATCCCAATCGCACCGCCTTCATCGCGCTGGTGAAATACGCAGGACGGCGAGCTCGCCTATATTCTGGCGCCGCAGCGCCTCGCCGTCGGCGACACCGTGGTGGCCGGCCAGCAGGTCGACATCAAGCCCGGCAACGCCATGCCGCTCGGCAACATTCCCGTCGGCACCATCGTCCACAATGTCGAGATGAAGATCGGCAGGGGCGGGGCGCTGGCGCGTTCGGCCGGCACCTACGCGCAGATCGTCGGCCGCGACCAGGGCTACGTCATCCTGCGCCTCAATTCGGGCGAGCAGCGCCTCGTCCATGGCCAGTGCTTCGGCACGGTCGGGGCGGTGTCGAATCCGGATCATATGAACATCTCGATCGGCAAGGCGGGCCGCCAGCGCTGGCTCGGCAAGCGGCCGCATAATCGCGGCGTGACCATGAACCCGATCGACCATCCGCACGGCGGCGGCGAAGGCCGCACCTCGGGCGGCCGCCATCCGGTAACGCCGTGGGGCAAGCCCACCAAGGGCAAGAAGACGCGCGTCAACAAGCGCACCGAAACCTTCATCGTTTCCAGCCGCCATCAGCGGAAAAAGAAGAAGTAGAGCACGTCATGGCACGTTCAGTCTGGAAGGGCCCGTTCGTCGACGGCTATCTCCTGAAGAAGGCCGAGACCGCGCGCGGTTCCGGCCGCTCGGAGGTCATCAAGATCTGGAGCCGCCGCTCGACCATTCTGCCGCAGTTCGTCGGCATCACGTTCGGCGTGCACAACGGCCACAAGCATATCCCGGTCTTCGTCACCGAGGAGATGGTCGGCCACAAGTTCGGCGAGTTCGCGCCGACGCGCACCTTCCACGGCCACTCCGGCGACAAGAAGGCGACGCGCCGGCCGACGCCGGCAGCGGCGCCGTCGGCGTAGGGAGGGCAGGATGGGCAAGAAATCCGCGCCTCGCGCGCTCGACGACAAGGCCGCCAAGGCGGTGGCGCGCAACCTGCGCGTCTCGCCGCAGAAGCTCAATCTCGTGGCGCAGCTGATCCGCGGCAAGAAGGTGGCGACCGCGCTGGCCGATCTGCAGTTCAGCCAGAAGCGCATCGCCGTCGAGGTGAAGAAGACGCTGGAGAGCGCCATCGCCAATGCCGAGAACAACCACGACCTCGACGTGGACGATCTCGTGGTTGCCGAAGCCTATGTGGGCAAGTCGCTCGTCTTGAAGCGGTTCCAAGCCCGCGCCCGCGGCCGCGGCGACCGCGTCGAAAAGCCGTTCGCGAACCTCACCGTCGTGGTTCGCGAAGTCGCCGCTGCCGCCGAAGCCGAGAAGGCTTGAGGAGACCGCAATGGGTCAGAAGGTCAATCCGATCGGACTTCGTCTCGGCATCAACCGGACGTGGGATTCGCGCTGGTTCGCCAAGAAGGGCGAGTACAGCAAGCTCCTGCACGAGGACGTGGCCATCCGCGACGCGCTGATGAAGCAGCTGAAGCAGGCGGCGGTGTCGAAGATCGTCATCGAGCGGCCGCACAAGAAGTGCCGCGTCACCATCTATTCGGCCCGCCCGGGCGTCGTCATCGGCAAGAAGGGCGCCGACATCGAGAAGCTGCGCAAGGTCGTCACCAAGATGACCGACGCGGACGTGGCCATCAACATCGTCGAGGTGCGCAAGCCCGAGGTGGACGCCACGCTGGTGGCCGAATCCATCGCCCAGCAGCTCGAGCGGCGCGTCGCCTTCCGGCGCGCCATGAAGCGGGCCGTGCAGTCGGCCATGCGGCTCGGTGCCGAGGGCATCCGCATCAACTGCTCGGGCCGTCTCGGCGGCTCGGAAATCGCCCGCATGGAATGGTACCGCGAGGGCCGCGTGCCGCTGCATACGCTGCGCGCCGACGTGGATTATGGCATCGCCACCGCGTTCACCACCTACGGCACCTGCGGCATCAAGGTGTGGATTTTCAAGGGCGAGATCCTCGAGCACGACCCGATGGCGCAGGACAAGAAGATGTCCGACGACGGCGGGCGCTCGCAGGGCCGCCGTTCAGCCGAAGCGGCCGAGTAGAGCCGCGGAGACACGACAATGCTGCAACCAGCCAAAACCAAGTTCCGCAAGCAGTTCAAGGGCCGTATCCACGGCAAGGCCACGAGCGGCACGTTCTTGAACTTCGGCGAATATGGGCTGAAGGCCATGGAGCCCGAGCGGCTGACGGCCCGCCAGATCGAGGCGGCGCGGCGTGCCATCACGCGTCACATGAAGCGTGCCGGCCGCGTCTGGATCCGCATCTTCCCGGACGTGCCGGTGTCTGACAAGCCGACCGAGGTGCGCATGGGCAAGGGCAAGGGCGCGCCGGAATATTGGGCCGCCAGGGTGAAGCCTGGCCGCGTGCTGTTCGAGCTCGACGGCGTGCCGGTCAACGTCGCCAAGGAAGCCCTGGCGCTCGGCGCCGCCAAGCTGCCGATCAAGACGCGCTTCATTCAGCGCCTGGCCGATTGAGGAGGTGCCGATGAAGCAAACGCAACGGACATCCGACCTCAAGCAGATGAGCAAGGACCAGCTGCAGGACGAGCTGCTCAAGCTGAAGAAAGAGCAGTTCAACCTGCGCTTCCAGCGCGCTACCGGCCAGCTCGAGAATACCAACCGCGTGCGCGAGGTCCGCAGGGACATCGCCCGCATCAGAACGCTGCAGCAGCTAAGCGCCGCTGCGGCCGTCAAGGCTTAGGGAGGCGAGGGTGCCAAAACGCGTGCTGCAGGGCGTCGTCGTCAGCGACAAGCAGAACAAGACAGTGGTGGTGAAGGTGGAGCGCCGCATCACCCATCCGCTGTTGAAGAAGACGGTGCGGCGGACCAAGAATTTCCATGCTCACGACGAGGCCAACAAGTTCAAGGTCGGCGACATCGTGCGCATCGAGGAATCGCGGCCGATATCGAAATTGAAGACCTGGGTGGTGCTCGACGAGGCCCCCAAGGCGTGAGGACGTGACGCAAGTTTGAGATGAGGCAAGGGGACCGAGATCCCCGTCAGCCGAAGTCCGGAGCGCCGGAAACCGGCTGAGACAGAGGAAGGGATCGTGCCATGATCCAGATGCAGACCAATTTGGACGTTGCCGACAATTCCGGCGCTCGCCGCGTCATGTGCATCAAGGTGCTGGGCGGCTCGAAACGCAAATATGCCGGCGTCGGCGACATCATCGTCGTGTCGGTCAAGGAGGCGATCCCGCGCGGCCGCGTCAAGAAGGGCGAGGTCATGAAGGCTGTCGTGGTGCGGACCGCCAAGGACATCCGCCGCCCCGACGGTTCGGTGATCCGCTTCGACCGCAACGCCGCCGTGCTGATCAACGCCCAGAAGGAGCCCATCGGCACCCGCATCTTCGGTCCGGTGCCGCGCGAGCTGAGGGCCAAGAACCACATGAAGATCATTTCGCTTGCCCCGGAGGTGCTGTGATGGCGGCCAAGATCAAGAAGGGCGACAAAGTCGTCGTCTTGACCGGCCGCGAGCGGGGCAAGAGCGGTGAGGTCATCAAGGTGATGCCGCGCGAAGAGCGGGCCCTGGTGCGCGGCATCAACATGGTGAAGCGGCATCAGCGGCAGAGCGCCAGCCAGGAAGGCGGCATCGTGTCCAAGGAGGCGTCGCTGCATCTGTCGAACCTGGCGATTGCCGACCCCAAGGACGGCAAGCCGACGCGAGTGGGATTCAAGTTTCTGGATGACGGACGCAAGGTCCGCTTCGCCAAGCGTTCAGGAGATCTGATCGATGGCTGACAAGACCGAAGACAAGGCGAAGGCCGAGAAGGCCCCGAAAGCCGCGAAGGCCGAGAAGGCCGAGAAGGCCCCGCAGGGCGACAAGCCCGAGAAGGCCCCGAAGGCCGAAAAGGCGGCGCAGGCCGACAAGGCTCCGCAGGCCGACAAGGCGGCGCAGGGCGACAAGGCCCCGGCCGGCGAAAAGGCTGCGGCCGACAAGCCCGCCGGCGACAAGCCCGCCGGCGGCAAGCCTGCGGACGGCAAGGCCGCCAAGGCGCCGAAGGGCAAGAAGGCCGACAAGGCGGAGGGCGCCAAGCCCGGCAAGGTCTCGAAGCCGCCGAAGGACTACACGCCGCGGCTGAAGAAGCTTTACGACGAGGTCATCCGGCCGAAGCTCGTCGAGGAGTTCGGCTACAAGAACGCCATGGAAGTGCCGCAGATCACCAAGGTGGTGCTGAACATGGGGGTGGGCGAGTCGGTGAACGATTCAAAGAAGGCTACGGTGGCCGCCGCCGATCTGGCGCTCATTGCCGGCCAGAAGCCGATCGTGACGCGGGCGCGCAAGGCCATCGCCACCTACAAGGTGCGCGAGAACATGCCCATCGGCGCCAAGGTGACGTTGCGCAAGACGCGCATGTACGAGTTCGTCGACCGCCTCGTCACCGTCGCGCTGCCGCGGGTGCGTGACTTCCGCGGGCTCAACCCGAAGTCGTTCGACGGCCGCGGCAACTACGCGCTCGGCATCAAGGAGCACATCGTGTTTCCGGAGATCAACTACGACAAGGCGGAGTCGGTCTGGGGCATGGACGTGGTGGTTTGCACGTCCGCCAAGACCGACGAGGAGGCGCAAGCTCTCCTCAAGCATTTGAACTTCCCGTTCCGGCAGTGAGAGACGGCTCTCAAACGCGGACACTGGAGATAGGGACCCCATGGCGAAGAAAAGCTCGATCGAGAAGAACAAGCGGCGCAGGAAGCTGGTCAGCAAGTATGCCGGCAAGCGCAAGCGCCTCTTGGCAGTGGCCGAAGACAAGAAGAAGCCCATCGAGGAGCGCTTCGCGGCGGTCCTCAAGCTGGCGCAGCTGCCGCGCAACTCATCGGCAACCCGCATCCGCAATCGCTGCGAGATGACGGGGCGCTCGCGCGCCGTCTACCGCAAGACAAAGATGTCGCGCATCGCGATGCGGGAGATGGGCTCGAGGGGGCTCATCCCGGGCCTCGTGAAGTCGAGTTGGTGAGGGAGGCGCGGCAATGGCGATGAACGACGCTCTCGGCGACATGCTGACCCGTATCCGCAACGCGCAAATGCGCAAGCGCGGCAAGGTCTCGACGCCCGGCTCGAAGCTGCGCGCCCGGGTGCTGGAAGTTCTCCAGCAGGAAGGTTATATCCGCGGCTACTCGACCACGGAATACGGCAATGGCCGTACCGAGTTCGAGATCGAGCTCAAATATTTCGACGGCCAGCCGGTCATCCGTTCCATCGAGCGGGTGTCGAAGCCCGGCCGGCGCGTCTATGCATCGGTCGGCACGATGCCGCGCGTCGCCGATGGGCTCGGCATCACCATTCTGTCGACGCCCAAGGGCGTCATGGCCGACCACGCGGCGCGCGAGAGCAACGTGGGCGGCGAAGTGCTCTGCAAGGTGTTCTGACCGGCGGGCGCAAGGATCAGGAGAGCGCAATGTCGCGAGTTGGCAAGAAGCCGGTGACGGTGCCGTCGGGTGTGACGGCGAGCGTCGACGGTCAGACGGTGAAGATGAAGGGCGCCAAGGGCGAGCTCGCCTTCGTGGTGCCGGACGAGGTGACGGTCAAGATGGACAAGGGCGCCATCGCGGTCGAGCCGCGCAACGACAGCAAGCGGGCGCGCGCTCAATGGGGCACGTCCCGGGCGCAGGTGGCAAACCTCGTCGCCGGGGTCACCAACGGCTACGAGAAGAAGCTCGAGATCAGCGGCGTCGGCTATCGCGCCGCGGTGGCCGGCAAGGTGTTGAAACTGTCGCTCGGCTACAGCCACGAGATCGACTATCCGATCCCGGCCGGCATCGCCATCACGACGCCGAAGCCGACCGAAATCCTCGTCGTCGGCTTCGACAAGCAGAAGGTCGGCCAGACGGCGGCGGAAATCCGCGACTTCCGCGGCCCCGAGCCCTACAAGGGCAAGGGCGTGAAATACGCGAACGAATTCGTCTTCCGCAAGGAAGGCAAGAAGAAGTAGGGAGCCGGCCATGCCGAGCAAGATCGCACCGCAGGATCGGCGCAAGGCGCGGGTGCGCAAGGCGTTGCGCAGCGCCAACCATGGGCGCGTCCGCCTCAGCGTGTTCCGCTCCTCGAAGCAGATCTACGCGCAGATCATCGACGACGTGAAGGGCCATACGCTGGCCTCGGCGTCGTCGCTGGAGAAGGCCATGCGCGAGGGCCTCAAGACGGGCGCCAATCTGGAGGCCGCCAAGGCCGTCGGCAAGGCGATCGCCGAGCGCGGCACGAAAGCGGGCATTACAGAAGTGGTGTTTGACCGCGGCGCCTACCTCTTTCACGGGCGCGTCAAGGCGCTGGCGGACGCGGCGCGCGAGGGCGGGCTCAAATTCTAGGGATCTGCGAAGCGGCGGCAAGATATCCATTGCAAGCGAGCGGGGCCGCCGTCCCGCGGAAGTGAGAAGACGATGGCAAGAGAGAGACATCAGCGCCAAGAGCGCGAACGCGACAGCGAGTTCGTGGATCGGCTGGTCCACATCAACCGCGTCGCCAAGGTGGTGAAGGGCGGCCGGCGCTTCGGCTTCGCCGCCCTCGTGGTGGTGGGTGACCAGAAGGGCCGCGTCGGCTTCGGCCACGGCAAGGCGCGCGAGGTGCCGGAAGCCATCCGCAAGGCCACCGATGCCGCCAAGCGCGCCCTCGTGCGCGTGCCGCTGAAAGAGGGCCGCACGCTGCACCATGACGTGCAGGGCCGCTGGGGCGCCGGCAAGGTCGTGCTGCGCGCCGCCCCGGCCGGCACCGGCATCATCGCCGGCGGCCCCATGCGCGCCGTGTTCGAGACGCTCGGCATGCACGACGTGGTGGCCAAGTCGCTCGGCTCGTCCAACCCGTACAACCTGGTGCGCGCCACCTTCAACGCGTTGAAGCACGAGGACAGCCCGCGCTCGGTCGCCGCCCGCCGCAACCTCAAGGTCTCGGTGCTGCAGGCGCGCCGCCGCGATGCGGGCGCCGAGGTGCCCGAAGGTGCGGAGGCTTGAGGGGGAACGTGATGGCGAAATCGGCAAAGACCGTAACGGTCGAGCAGATCGGCAGCCCGCTGCGCCGCGACGGCCGCCAGCGGCAGACGCTCATCGGGCTCGGCCTCAACAAGATGAACCGCCGGGCGACCTTGCCGGACAATCAGGCAACGCGCGGCATGATCGAGAAGGTCAGGCACCTCGTGCGCGTGGTCCAAGGCTCTTCGGACGCGCAGTGAGGAGGATGGGTCATGAAGCTCACTGAAATTCGGGACAATCCAGGCTCGCGCAAGGAGCGGATGCGCATCGGCCGCGGCATCGGCTCGGGCAAGGGCAAGACCGGCGGCCGCGGCGTCAAGGGCCAGAAGGCTCGTACCGGCGTCAGCATCAAGGGCTTCGAAGGCGGGCAGATGCCGGTCTATCGGCGCTTGCCCAAGCGCGGCTTCTGGAATCCGTTCCGCCGCGACCTCAACGAGGTCAATCTCGGGCGCATCCAGGCGGCTATCGACGCCGGCAAGCTCGACGCCAAGTCCCCCATCAGCGTGGATGCGCTCGTTGCCGCGGGCGTCTGTTCGCGCCCCCGCGATGGCGTGAAAATCCTGGGTCAAGGGGAATTGAAGGCAAAAATTGCCCTCGAAGTCGCTGGAGCCTCGAAATCGGCGGTCGCGGCGATAGAAAAGGCCGGTGGCTCGGTCAAACTGCTGCAGGCGGAGCCCGTGGCAGAAGCATAAGCGCAATCCCTATATGGGGCGGGGGCTCGATTGAGTTCCACCTCATGAGGGACCAAGGGCGGTCAAAATGGCATCGGCAGCGGAACAGCTTGCGGCAAATTTGAACTTCGGCGCGCTCGCCAAGGCTGAAGAGCTGAAGAAGCGCATCTATTTCACCCTGGGCGCGCTCGTCGTCTATCGGCTCGGCACCTACATCCCGCTCCCAGGCATCAATCCGCAGGCGCTGGCGGATATCTTCAAGCAGGCGCAGGGCGGCGTGCTCGGCCTCTTCAACATGTTCTCGGGCGGCGCGGTTGAGCGGCTGGCGATCTTCGCCCTCAACATCATGCCGTACATTTCGGCCTCAATCATCATCCAGCTCCTCACCTCGATTGTGCCGACGCTCGAGGCGCTGAAGAAGGAGGGCGAGCAAGGCCGTAAGGTCATCAACCAATATACGCGCTATCTCACGCTGGTGCTTGCCATGGCGCAGGCCTTCGGCATCGCGGTCGGTCTCGAAGGCTCCGGCAACGTCGTGCAGGACCCCGGGCCGTTCTTCCGCATCTCGACGGTCATCACGCTCACCGGCGGCACCATGTTCCTGATGTGGCTCGGCGAGCAGATCACCTCGCGGGGTATCGGCAACGGCGCCTCGCTCATCATCTTCGCCGGCATCGTGGCGGAGCTGCCGCGGGCCATCATCGGCACCTTCGAGCTGCAACGGCAGGGCGCCATCTCGGCCGGCCTGATCCTGGCCGTGATGGTCATGGCGGTCGGCGTCATCGCCTTCATCGTGTTCATGGAGCGGGCGCAGCGCCGGCTGCTCATCAACTATCCCAAGCGCAACGTCGGCAACCGGCAATACGAGGGGCAGACCTCGTTCCTGCCGTTGAAGCTCAACACGTCGGGCGTCATTCCGCCGATCTTCGCGTCCTCGCTGCTGTTGCTGCCGACCACCATCGCCAGCTTCTCGCAGCAGACCGGCGGCACCGGCATTCTCTCGACCATCTCAACCTATGTGGCGCACGGCCGGCCGCTCTACATGGTCCTCTATGTGGCGCTGATCGTGTTCTTTGCCTTCTTCTACACGGCCATCGTCTTCAACCCGGCCGAGACGGCGGACAATCTGAAGAAGCACGGCGGCTTCATTCCGGGCATCCGCCCCGGCGATCGCACCGCCGACTACATCGACTACGTGCTGTCGCGCATCACCGTCGTCGGGGCCGCCTATCTCGCCCTGGTGTGTCTGTTGCCCGAGATGCTGATCTCGTACTGGTCGCTGCCGTTCTACTTTGGCGGCACATCGCTTCTGATCGTCGTCAGCGTCACCATGGACACGGTGGCGCAGCTGCACGGGCACCTGCTCGCCCATCAATATGAGGGGCTGGTCAAGAAGGCGAAGCTGAGGGGAAGCCGGCGCCGATGAGGCTCGATCCTGCTCGGACCCCCGGGGGCGGGGAAAGGCACGCAGGCGGAGCGACTGGTCAAGCGGCTCGCCATCCCGCAATTGTCGACGGGCGAGATGCTGCGGGCGGCGGTGGCCGCCAAGACCCCGGTCGGCCTGAGAGCCAAGGACATCATGAATCGGGGCGAGCTCGTCCCCGACGATATCGTGGTCCAGATCGTGGCCGACAGGATCGATGACCAGGACGCCAAGAAAGGCTTCATCCTGGATGGTTTCCCCCGCACAGTGCCCCAGGCCGACGCGTTGGCCAGAATGCTCAGCGGAAAGGGCCTGAATCTTGACGCCGTTCTCGAGTTCAAGGTCGACGAGGACGTGCTGATCGAGCGGATGAAAGTCCGCAGGAAGCAGGCCGAGGAACGGGGGGACCCGGTCCGCAAGGACGACGATCCGGAGGTGTTCAAGACCCGCCTTGAGGCCTACCGCGCCCAGACCAGGCCCCTGATCGACTATTACCAGTCAAAGGGGGCGCTCAAGACCGTGGACGGCATGCAGCCCATCGACAAGGTGACGCAGGATATAAACCGCGTTTTAGGGGCCTGAAGGGCCCGGAACGGTTGACGAGGAGGGCCGAAAATCCTAAATACCGGCTCTTACCGATGAAAGAAAAACGCGCCGGAATCCATTGGAATTCGGCGGTTTTTGTTTTGAGTGCGTCCCGCCGCTCCCGGCGTCGGGACCGCCATAGGGCGCTGGGCTCCGAGCCAGGCCCGATGAGGAGACAGGCGAACGTGGCCCGCATCGCAGGCGTCAACATCCCGACCAACAAGCGCACCGTCATCGCGCTCACCTACATCCACGGCATCGGCCATACCAAGGCCAAGGAAATCTGCCAGAAGGTCGGCATCCCGGCCGAACGGCGTGTCGGCCAACTCACCGACCAGGAAGTGCTGCAGATCCGCGAGACCATCGACCGCGACTATGTGGTCGAGGGCGACCTGCGCCGCGAAGTGTCGGTCAACATCAAACGGCTCCAGGATCTCGGCTGCTATCGTGGACTGCGGCACCGCAAGAACCTGCCGGTCCGCGGCCAGCGCACGCACACCAACGCGCGTACCCGCAAGGGCAAGTCGAAGCCCATCGCCGGCAAGAAGAAGTAGCCGCCGTCCAACGTTTCAGTTGCGCAACTAGTCCCGAGCGCCTGGCGATACGGGCGCGCTTGAAGGATCAGGAATGTCGAAGGAAGCCACGAGAGTCCGCCGCCGCGAGCGCAAAAACATCGTCTCCGGCGTGGCGCATGTGAACGCCTCGTTCAACAACACGATGATCACCATCACCGACGCGCAGGGCAACACCATCTCCTGGTCGTCGGCCGGCACGATGGGCTTCAAGGGCTCGCGCAAGTCGACCCCCTATGCGGCACAGGTGGCCGCCGAGGATGCCGCCCGCAAGGCCTCCGAGCACGGCATGCGCACCCTCGAAGTGGAAGTCTCCGGCCCCGGCTCGGGCCGTGAATCGGCGCTTCGCGCGCTGCAATCGGCGGGCTTCACCGTCACCTCGATCCGCGACGTGACGCCGATCCCGCACAATGGCTGCCGGCCGCGCAAGCGTCGCCGCGTTTGAGTTTGAGGCCGGCCTCGCCGGCAGGGTCGAGCGCGACCTCTCCCGCGCCGCCGACACGATCTTAGAGGTGCCAACGTGATCCAGAAGAACTGGCAGGAACTGATCAAGCCGAACAAGCTCGACGTGACGCCGGGCGACGACAAGAGGCGCGCCGCCACGCTCGTGGCCGAGCCCTTGGAGCGCGGCTTCGGCCTCACGCTCGGCAATGCGCTGCGGCGCATCCTGCTCTCGTCGCTGCAGGGTGCGGCCGTGCAGGCCGTGCACATCGACGGCGTGCTGCACGAATTCTCGTCGATCCCCGGCGTGCGCGAGGACGTGACCGACATCATCCTCAACATCAAGACCATCGCCATCAAGATGCAGGGCGACGGCCCCAAGCGCATGACCATGCGCAAGCAGGGTCCCGGCACGGTGACGGCGGCCGACATCAACACCGTCGGCGACGTGCAGATCCTCAATCCCGATCTGGTGATCTGCCATCTCGACGAGGGCGCCGAGATCCGCATCGAGTTCACCATCAACACCGGCAAGGGCTATGTGCCGGCGGAGCGCAACCGGCCGGAGGACGCGCCGATCGGCCTCATCCCGGTCGACAGCCTCTACAGCCCGGTCAGGAAGGTCTCCTACCGCGTCGAGAACACCCGCGAGGGCCAAATCCTCGACTACGACAAGCTGACCATGCAGGTGGAGACCAACGGCGCCCTGTCGCCGGAGGACGCGGTCGCCTATGCGGCGCGCATCCTGCAGGACCAGCTCGCCATCTTCGTCAACTTCGAGGAGCCGCGCCGCGAGGAGGCCGGAGCGACCGCTGCGCCGCAGCTGCCGTTCAATCCAGCGCTGCTCAAGAAGGTCGACGAGCTCGAGCTGTCGGTGCGCTCGGCCAACTGTCTCAAGAACGACAACATCGTCTATATCGGCGACCTCATCCAGAAGTCGGAAGCCGAGATGCTGCGCACGCCGAATTTCGGCCGCAAGTCGCTCAACGAGATCAAGGAGGTGCTGGCCACGATGGGCCTGCATCTCGGCATGGAAGTGCAGGGCTGGCCGCCGGAAAACATCGAAGAGCTGGCCAAGCGCTTCGAGGAACATTACTGAGGCGCGTCAGCGCGCGACTGAGAGGAGAGGGCGATGCGCCACGGTTACGCGCACCGACGTTTTGGCCGCTCGGCCGAGCACCGCAAGGCCATGTTCGCCAACATGGCGGCGGCGCTCATCAAGCATGAGCAGATCGTCACCACGCTGCCCAAGGCCAAGGATCTGAGGCCGGTGGTCGAGAAGCTCGTCACGCTCGGCAAGCGCGGCGACCTGCACGCCCGCCGTCAGGCCATCGCACAGATCCGCGACGTGACGCAGGTGAAGAAGCTCTTCGACGTGCTCGGTCCCCGCTACAAGGACCGCAAGGGCGGCTATCTGCGCGTTCTCAAGGCCGGCTACCGCTACGGCGACAACTCGCCCATGGCGGTCATCGAGTTCGTCGATCGCGACACCGACGCCAAGGGGCTGGATTCCGGCCCGACCCAGAAGGAAGAAGTGGTCGAGGCGGCCGCCTGAGCTGCCGCCCTGCCGCACTCCTTCTCTGAACTCCATCCATGACGTAGCCATGCAAGCGACCCGTCAGGTTGCGCGGGCGCCTGCGCTGCTGCCTTGCGCGTCGATAATCATTGTCGATAGGCATTGTCGATAGCGATGGGGGAAGCGCATGGGTCGGGTCGAAGGCAGGGTCGCGATCGTCACCGGCGCGGCCTCCGGCATCGGGCGCGCATCCGCCCTGGCGCTTGCGCGCGAGGGCGCGCACGTCGTCCTCACCGACCTCGAGGGCAAAGGCGCCGAGCAGGCTGCCGGCAGCATCAAGGCTTTGGGCGGCGAGGCCATCGGGCTCGCGCATGACGTTGGCGAGGAGGCGCAATGGGCGAGCGTCATCGAGGCCACGAAACGGCAGTTCGGTGGGCTCGACATTCTCGTCAACAACGCCGGCATTGCCGGCGCTGGCCCGCTGTCCGAGACAAGCGCGGAGAAGTGGCGCGAGCTGATGCGCGTCAATCTCGACGGCGTGTTCCTCGGCACGAAGGCCGCCATCGCGGCCATGCAGCCGGGCGGCAGGCCGCGCGAGCACTACGGCACGATCGTCATCATTTCGTCCATTCTTGGCCTCGTTGGTTCGTACCGGGCCGCCGGCTACAGCGCCAGCAAGGGTGCGGTGCGGCTGTTCGCCAAGTCCGTCGCGCTGGAATGCGCCGCCGAAGGTCTGCGCGTGCGCGTCAACTCGGTGCATCCAGGCTACGTCGATACGCCCCTTGTCCAGGCCGGCCTGTCGCGCCGGGCGCAACGCGACGGCACCGAGGTCGCCTCGCTCCGGGCGGAGCTGGAGGCCGCGCATCCGTTGGGCCGTCTCGGGCGGCCCGAAGACATCGCCAATGGCGTGCTCTATCTGGCTTCGGACGAGTCATCCTTCGTCACCGGCGCCGAGCTTGTCATCGACGGCGGCTACACGGCCCGCTGACCCCGCCGCCGGGCGGTCCCGGCACTCACCAGGGCGACTGGCGTCCGGGTTGTCGCTGGCACCTTGAATCGATGCCCCGGCGCGTGGTCAAAGCGCGGGTGGCGTGCACGAGGGGGCAGGGGACGTGGATACAGCAACGGCAACAGGACCGCTCGCGGGCCTCAAGGTGGTCGACCTGACCAGCAACGTGCTTGGGCCGCTGTGCACGCAGATCCTCGGCGACATGGGGGCCGACGTTGTCAAGGTGGAGGCGCCGCCCGGCGACCCGACACGCCACGTCGGTCTGGCGCGCAGCCCGGCCATGGGCGCGCATTTTCTCAGCCTCAATCGCAACAAGCGCTCGGCGGTGCTCGATCTCAAGGAGCCGCAGGCGCGCGCCGCACTGCTGAAGCTCGTGGAGACGACGGACGTCCCGGTGCACTCGATCCGCTTCGGCGCCGCCGAGCGGCTGGGCATCGGCTATGCGCAGATCGGGCCGCGCAACCCGCGGCTCGTTTACGCGTCCGCGGCGGGCTATCGGCAGGACAGCTCCCGCCGTGACTGGCCCGCCTATGACGACGTGATCCAAGGCGCGAGCGGCATGGCGGCGTTGAACCAGCAGGACGGCGAGCCGCGCTACTTCCCGATGCTGATCTGCGACAAGCTGTGCGGCCACATTCTCGCCTCGGCGATCGGCATGGCGCTCTACGCCCGCGAGCGGACCGGCAAGGGCCAGCAGGTCCACGTGGCGATGATGGACGCCATGGTCGGCTTCACCATGCTCGAGCACCTGCAGGGCGCGGTGCTCGGCGATCGTTCCGCCGGGCTCGGCTATCAGCGGGTGCTCACGCCGCATCGCCGTCCCTATCGGACGAAGGACGGCTATATCGCGGTGATTGCCGCCACCGACGCCCAATGGCGGCGGTTGTTTGCGGCGCTCGATCGCCCCGATCTCGCCGAGGATCGGCGCTTCATCAGCATCGCCGCACGCAATACCAATATCGATCCGCTCCTGGAGATACTGGTCGAGGAACTGACAAAGCGTACCACCGCCGAGTGGCGCCGGCGCCTCGACGTGGCCGACATCCCCAATGGCGAGGTCAATGGCATGGAGGACTTGCTCGGCCATCCCTATCTCGAGGAGAGCGGGTTCTTCATGGAGGACCAGCACCCCACCGAGGGCGCCTTCATGACGATGGCGGCGTTCCCGGAATTCTCGGCCACCAACGCGTCGGTCCGGCGGCTGCCGCCGCGGCTCGGCGAGCACACACGGGAGGTTCTCGCCGAAGCTGGACTGAGCGAGCGCGAGATCGACGGGGTCACGACCGCGAAGGCATGATCGTCAATCGCGCGGCGCTACTGGCCGGTGAAATGGATCGGCACGGAAATGTCGAAGCGCGAGCGCGGGTCCTCGGCGGGTGGCGCCGGCATGGGCTGAGCCCTTCGGATGAGGTCCAAGGTCTCGCGGTCGAGCGCCGCGCTGCCCGAGCTTCGCGCCAGGCCGCTCGACAATACGCGGCCCTCCCGGTCGAGGCTGAAACGCACATAGGCGACGCCGCGCTCGTTCCGTTCGGCGGCTTCCTGCGGATAACGCTTGCGGGCGTTCAAGTGGGCGCTGAGCCGGCTCTGCCAGCTGGCGATGGCCGCTGCGGTCGCGGCCGAGGCAGCGGACGCGCCGCCGGCGGCGCGCCCTTCCGTTGCGCGCTGGGCGGCCGATTCGACGGCGGCGGTGGCGTTGCGCGTCGTCACCGGGCGGGCATCGTTGGGGGCGCGCTCGGGCACCGCCGCCGTCCGCTGCCGCGGCTTTTCGGTCTTGGTGTCGGCCTTCGCCTTCTCGGGAGGCTTGCGCCGCTCGGGCTTCGGCTCAGGCTTGGGCTCGGGCTCGCGCCGGACATTCTGCGGTGGCGCCACCTCGGCGTCCGACCGTTGCGGCGGAAGCTCGATCCGCAGCGCCTCCACGTCGGGAACGGGCGCCAGCGCCAGCTCGAGCGGCGGCTCGCGCGTCCGCTCGACCTTCGGTTCGCGCCGCTCCGCCGCTTCAGCGGTTTCGGGCGGGGTGTCGGTCGGCTTTTCGCCCACAGGTTGCTTCTGCGGCTCGGCGTCGCTCGCAGGCAATCTCTGGGCAACGTCGGCGGCCGCATCGGCTTGGGAGGCGGAAATCGGCGGCAGCTCGATCACGACGGCAGGACCCTCTATGTCGCGCGTCGCGTGGGGTGGCTGCTTCAAGAGCAGCAACAGCCCGAGGCTGGCGTGCGCTGCAAGGGCGATCGGCAAGCAGAGCGCGAAGCGCCAGTTCTGGCGCGCGCCGAGGTCGACGTAGATTGCCGCGCTCATCGCGGCGCCGTGTCCTCGAGGCCGACAAGGGCGATCTTGAGATAGCCGGCGGTGCGCAGGGCGTTCATGACCTGCATGAGTTCGCCGTAGCTGACGGTCTTGTCGGCGCGCAGGAAGATGCGCTGCTCGCGGTCGCCGTTCGAGCCCTCGTCGAGGGCCGCTTGAAGCGCCTCGCGGGCCAGCGGCCGCTCGCCGAGCGCCAGCGTCAGATCCGCCTTGACCGTGAGATAGAGCGGCTTATCGGGCCGCTGCTGCTGCGTGGCGTTGGAGGTCGGCAGGTTGACGCCCACGTCGACGGTCGCCAGCGGTGCGGCCACCATGAAGATGATGAGCAGCACGAGGATCACGTCGATGAACGGCGTCACGTTGATCTCGTGCACCTCGTCGAGGTCGCCTTCAGGATGATGCAGCCGTGTGGCCATGCCTTGGTCGCAGCTCCAGTGCTGCTCAGCATTGTGGGGGAGGGCGCGGTCTCGCACAACCGGGCCGAAAGGTCGCGAGAGGGCGAACTTGCTTGCCAATGGCAGGCAGGCTCGAATAACTGACCGCTGGCGCCGTCGGGAACCCCTCGGCGCGTTCAGGAGACCGGCATGCGCTTGGCGATCTTGGTGTTGGTTCTGCTTGCCGGCCTCGGCGGGACGGCGTTGGCTCAGAGCGGCAAATCGGGTACCCGCCCCGCCGACGCGACGGACGCCACCGCGGCGCGCGAACGCTCTGACCGTATGCAGCGCCGCCAGAACGACCTCGACGGCAGCGCCATGAAATCGATCTGCTCCAATTGTGACACCGCCGGGAGCTCGGCTGGCACCGATAACGCAAAGCGCAAGGCCAAGCGCAAGAAGCGGTTGGCGCGCTGACGCAAAGGTCCATGATCCCCGAAAAGCTGCAGGCTTTTCGGACAAGGATCATGCGCGGATCAGATGGACCGCGCTTTCCGCGGCGGCTCAGCAAGCCTATATTTTTCAACGATTCCCAACGCCGGAGCCGGTCATGCATGCCTTCCGCCTCGCCCTCGTGGCCGCCTGCCTGACCGCGGCATCCGTGCCGTCCGGCGGCTTCGGCCAAGCTTTGGCGCAGACCCTGGGACAGCAGCGGCAAGCCCCACAAAACCGCGCCGAGCTGCAATTCTCGCTTGCCCCCATCGTCAAGCAGGCGGCGCCGGCCGTGGTCAGCGTCTATGCCGCCCGCGTCGAGCGCCGGCAGTCGAACCCGCTCGCCGAGGACCCGTTCTTCCGGCGCTTCTTCGGTGGCGATTTCGGCGTGCCGCAGGAGCGCGTGCAGCGCTCCCTTGGGTCTGGCGTCATCGTCGAGCCCTCGGGCGTCGTGGTGACCAACAACCACGTCGTCGAGAACATGACCGAGCTCAAGGTGCAGCTCTCCGACCGGCGCGAGATGGAGGCGGAGATCCTGCTGCGCGACCCGCGCACCGATCTCGCCGTGCTGAAGCTCAAGGGCAGCGGCCCGTTCCCGGTGATGCCCATCGGCGATTCCGACGCGCTCGAGGTCGGCGATTTCGTCATCGCCATCGGCAACCCGTTCGGGGTCGGCCAGAC
Organism: uncultured Alphaproteobacteria bacterium; assembly: GCA_963812775.1. Taxonomy (GTDB): domain Bacteria; phylum Pseudomonadota; class Alphaproteobacteria; order Rhizobiales; family Beijerinckiaceae; genus CAWEWH01. Next base: position 290,729 of record CAWEWH010000001.1, on the reverse strand, counting down.
GGTGACACAGGGCATCGTCTCGGCGCTGGCCCGCTCGAAGGTGGGTATCGGCGACTACCAGTTCTTCATCCAGACCGACGCGGCCATCAATCCCGGCAATTCCGGTGGCGCCCTCGTCGACATGGGGGGCCGCCTCGTCGGCATCAACACGGCCATCTTCTCGCGCTCCGGCGGCAGCATGGGGATCGGCTTTGCGGTGCCGGCGGTGATGGTCAAGGTCGTGGTTCAGTCGGCACGGGACGGCGGCAAGCTGGTGCGACGGCCCTATTTCGGCGCCAAGCTGCAGGCCGTCACGTCCGAGATCGCCGACTCCATCGGCCTCGAGCGGCCGGCCGGCGCGCTTGTCGCGGCCGTCACCGACAAGGGGCCGGCCGCCGATGCGGGCCTCAAGCGCGGCGACGTGATCCTGTCCGTGGACGGGCAGGCCGTCGATGACCCGGACGGCTTCGGCTACCGCTTCGCGACGCGGCCGATCGGCGGCACTGCGTCATTGTCGGTGCAGCGCGGCAAGCAGAAGCTCGTCATGCCCGTGAAGCTCACGGCGGCGCCGGAATTGAAGCCGCGCGATCCCGTGAAGCTCGGTGGGGTGACACCCTTCACGGGCGCCACCGTCGTCAACCTGTCGCCGGCGGTGGCCGAGGAGCTTTCGGTCGACGTCGACCAGTCGGGCGTCGTCATCACCGAGATCGACGAGAACTCGACCGCCGCCCGCGTCGGCTTCCGCAAGGGCGACGTGGTGGTCGCCGTGAACGGCGAGACGGTGAAGACGTTGAAGGACCTCGACACGGCGCTGAAGGCGCGGGTGCGCGCCTGGCAGCTCACCATCACGCGCGGCGGCCAGACATTCACGACGGTGATCGGGGGGTAGGACGCTTCACGTCCCCTTCAACATAGCCCACACCGGCGCGTGGTCGCTCGCGCCTTCCAGGCCCCGCACATCGCGGTCGACGCCCGCCTTTTTAAGGCGGGCCGCAAGGTCGGGACTCAGCAGGATGAAGTCGAGGCGCAGGCCCGCATCGCGCGGCCAGCGATTGCGCTTGTAGTCCCAGTACGAATACATCGGCGCGTCCGGATTGAGCGCCCGGATGGCGTCCGTCCAGCCCTGCTTCAAGAGGCGCTGAAAGGCTTGCCGGCTCTCAGGCTGCAGCAAGGCATCATCGTCCCATGATTTGGTCGGGTAGATGTCGCGGTCGGTCGGCACGACGTTGAAGTCGCCGGCCAGCACCACTGGGACGCCTACCTTCTTGAGGCGGCCGGCATGCCGCGTCAGCCGCTTGAACCAGGCGAGCTTGTAGTCGAATTTGGGTCCGGGCTGCGGATTGCCGTTCGGCAGATAGATCGAGGCGACGAGGACGCCCTTGACCGCCGCCTCGATGTAGCGGCTCTGCGCATCGGCCGGGTCGCCTGGCAGTTCGGTGCGGGTGAGATGAGGCTCGCTACGCGACAGGATGGCGACGCCGTTCCAGGTCTTCTCGCCCTTCCACACGGCGCGGTAGCCAGCCCGCGCGATGGCGGCGGCCGGAAACTCCTCGTCGGTCGCCTTCAATTCCTGCAGGCACGCCACGTCGGGCTTTGCGGCGTCCAGCCAGTCGAGAAGGCTCGGCAGCCGGCGTTTGATGTTGTTGATGTTGAACGTGGCGATCTTCACGGGGAGTCTCGGACCTTCTCACGCGGTCATCCCGTGCGCATCGCAGCGCGCGCGGGCTGGATATTTCCACATCCGCTCGGCGGGTGCGCGTGGCGCGATGCAGACACGGGACGCCGTGAAGTTTGGCCCAATACTGATCCCGTGTCTGCGCCTCACCGCAGCCCAGCAGCGAGATCATGCCTGATCATCGTGAGTGCGCTGCGATGCGCACGGGATGACCGGGGCGCCGGTCAGATGCGCGCCCTTGGCGTCCCTTGGCCCTTGACGCTCATGGCGCCCCTCCGGTTAGCTTCGGGCTCCATTCGGGAGGTCCCCATGAACCCCGCACGACCCGCCGCAACTCGCCGTGACCAGCACGCCACCAAGGCCGGCGACGCCCTCGACGCCTATGACGCGCTCGGCCTCGCCGAGCTCGTGCGCAAGCGCGAGGTGAAGCCCGAGGAGCTTCTGGAGCGCGCCATCGCACGGGTCGAGGCGGTGAATCCTGAGATCAATGCGGTGGTCATGAAGCACTACGATCTCGCCCGCGCCGACGTGAAGGCGCGCAAGCTCGAAGGTCCGTTCGCGGGCGTGCCCTACCTCTTGAAGGACCTCAATGTCGGCCTCGCCGGCACGGTGACCACGGAAGGCTCGGTCGCGTTCAAGGACCAGGTGATTGAGGCCGACACGACCATCCCGGCGCGCGCCAAGGCGGCCGGCATGGTGGTGTTCGGCAAGACCGCGACGCCGGAATTCGGCCTCACCGTCACCACCGAGAGCAAGCTGTTCGGGCTGACGCGCAATCCCTGGAACCTGAAGCACTCGGCGGGCGGCTCCTCGGGCGGCGCGGCCGCTGCGGTGGCGGCGCGCATCATCCCCATCGCCAACGCCACGGATGGCGGCGGCTCGATCCGCGTTCCCTCGTCCTGCTGCGGTGTCTTCGGGCTGAAGCCGTCGCGCGGCCGCGTGCCGACAGGGGTCGGCAAGGGCGTGGGCTGGAACGGCCTCTCGGTCCTGCACGCGGTGTCGATCGGCGTGCGCGACAGCGCCGCCATGCTCGACGTGCTGGCCGGGCCTGAGCCCGGCGACTCCATCGTGCCGCCGCGCCCAGCCGGCAGCTTCCTCGATGCCGCGAAGGCGCGGCCGAAGAAGCTGCGCATCGCCATCATCGAGGCGGCGCCATCAGGTGTGCCGGTGCATGCCGACTGCCTCGCGGCGGTCCGGGCGGCGGCCAAGCTCTGCGAGAGCCTCGGGCACATCGTCGAGCCCGCCTCGCTGCCCCTCGACGCCAAGGTGCTGGGCGAGGCCTTGATCGCCACCATCTCGGTCGCGACGGCGATCCGCCTCGACGATCGCGCCCGGGTGCTGGGACGCCCCCTGCGGGATGACGAGGTGGAGCCGGTGACACGAGCGACCGCCGAGCGCGGCCGCACCATCTCGGGGGCAACCTTCAACAGCGCCCGCACCGTCTTCGACCAGGCGGCGGTCGCGGTGGCGCGCCTCCTCTCGACCTACGACGTCTTCCTGTCGCCGGTGCTGGCCGCGCCGCCGGCGCTGCTCGGCGAGCTCAGCCTCAGTCCCGCCGACGTGAGCCGCTGGGGCGAGAAGGTCGGCGCCTATACGCCGTTCACGGCGCTCGCCAACCAGACGGGCGTGCCGGCCATGTCGGTGCCGCTGCACTGGAATGCCGAAGGACTGCCGATCGGCGTGATGTTCACCGCCCCGTTCGCGCGTGAGGATGTGCTGTTCACGCTTGCCGCGCAGCTCGAGGAGGCGCAGCCCTGGGCCAACCGCCGGCCGCCGGTCTGCGCCTGAAGCGGCTTCGGGCTCGGCGTCAGGCGGCCGTCGCCTTGGCGTCGACCCTGCCGCCATACACGAAGGCGGCATCGTCGAGGTCGATGGCCGGGAAGGCATCCTTCTCGGACCAGTAGTCCTGCGTATGCTGCCATTCGGGCTTGTCGAGGCGCTTCGGCAACAGATGTAGACCGCGCATGACGTAGCCGGGATTGAAGCTCGCCTCGTCGATCCACGGCAGGCGTGGCAAGCCCTTGTCCTCGTCCCGCAACGCCACCTCGACGCGGCGCACGCCCCTGTCCTGCATATGCTTCAACACGCGGCACACGAAGTCACCCACCAGATCGGCGCGCAGCGTCCAGCTGGCACGGAAATAGCCGAACACCCAGGCCATGTTGGGCACGCCGGTGAACATCATGCCGCGATAGGTGACCGTGTCGGCGAAGTCGACCGGCTTGCCGTCGACCGCGAAGGCGATGTCGCCGAGCACGCTGAGATTGAACCCCGTGGCGGCCACGACGATGTCGGCCTGAAGCTCCTTGCCGGACTTCAGCTTGATGCCCGTCTCGGTGAAGCGCTCGATCTCGTCGGTGACGACCGAGGTCTTGCCCGAAGCGATGCTGTTGATGAGATCGGCGTCCGGCACGAAGGCGATGCGCTGCCGCCACGGGCGGTAGCGCGGCGTGAAGTGGGACGCGAGGTCATAGTCGGGCCCAAGGATGGCGCCGAGTGCGCCGATGAGCTCCTTGGCGACCGCCTCCGGCTCCGCCACGCAGCGCTTGGTGAAGGCGGCTTGATCGTAGAGGATCTTGCGGCGCACGATCTCATGGATCCAGTCGTCGTCGACCTGCAATTGCCTCAGCGTCTCGGCGAGATCGTTGACGTTGCGGCCGGTGATGAAGAAGGTCGGCGAGCGCTGCAGCATGGTGACGTGGGCGGCGTCCGCCGCCATGGCCGGGATGATGGTCGCGGCCGTGGCGCCCGAGCCGATGACCACGACGTTCTTGCCCGCGTGGTCGAGGTCCCTCGGCCATTCCTCGCTGTGGACGAGGCGGCCCTTGTAGCTCTCCATGCCGCCCCACTTCGGCATGTAGCCCTCCTCGTGCCGATAGTAGCCCTGGCACATGTAGAGGAAGTTCGCCGTGAAGCGCTTCGTCTCGCCGGTATCGGAACGGACGGCCTCGATGGCCCAGAGATTGTCCTCGCTCGACCAGTGCGCCGAGACGATCTTGTGCTGGTAGCGGATGTGGCGGGCGAGATCATTCTCGTCGATCACCTCGCCCATATAGGCGAGGATCTCGGCGGCCGTGGCGATGGGCGGGCCGCGCCACGCCTTGAAGCGATAGCCGAATGTGTGCAGGTCGCTGTCGGAGCGGATGCCGGGATAGCGGTGCGTCCACCAGGTGCCGCCGAACGAGTTCCTGCGCCTCCAGCACGACGAAGCTCGTGCCGGGGCGCTGCTTGGTCAGGTGATAGGCGGCGCCGACCCCGGATATGCCGGCCCCGACGATCAGCACGTCGAAATTCTCGGTGCGCGGGGCGGCGGATTTCTGCGGCGGGGATCGTTCGAGCATGGGACCTCGGTCTGTTCCTGAGGCTCGTAAGTAATGGCCCCCAGGCAGCGAGTCGAGGTTCGGTGGGCGGGACCCCACACGAGCCAATTTCATCCTATATTCGGCCTATGACCGACCTGTTCGGCGCCGCCAAGCTCGAGAAGGATGCGCCGCGCCCGCTCGCCGATCGGCTGCGGCCGCAGAAGCTCGACGAGGTTGTCGGCCAGGACCATCTCGTCGGCCCGGAAGGGGCGCTCAGCCGGCTCATCGCCTCCGGCAGCCTCGGCTCGCTCGTCTTCTGGGGGCCGCCAGGCACCGGCAAGACCACGGTGGCGCGGCTCCTCGCGGGCGACACCAACCTGCATTTCCAGCAGATCTCCGCCATCTTCTCGGGCGTCGCCGATCTCAAGAAGATCTTCGAGCAGGCGCGCGGCCGGCGCGCGGCCGGGCAGGGGACGCTGCTTTTCGTCGACGAGATCCACCGCTTCAACCGCGCCCAGCTCGACGCCTTCCTGCCGGTCATGGAGGACGGCACCATCACGCTGGTCGGGGCCACCACCGAGAACCCGTCCTTTGAGCTCAATGCCGCGCTGCTGTCGCGGGCACGCGTCATGGTGTTCCAGTCCCTTGATGAGGAGGCGATTCAAAAACTCCTCGCAAGAGCCGAGAATATCGAAGGAAAACCCCTTCCGCTGACCGACGAGGCGCGCGCCTCTCTGGTGCGCATGGCGGACGGCGACGGTCGCGCCGCCCTGACATTGGCCGAGGAGGTGTGGCGCGCGGCCCGCAAGGGCGAGGTGTTCGATCAGGAGAAGCTGCAGGACATCGTGCAGCGGCGGGCGCCGATCTACGACAAGGCGCAGGACGGCCACTACAACCTCATCTCGGCGCTCCACAAGACGGTGCGCGGCTCCGATCCGGACGCGGCGCTCTACTACCTGGCGCGCATGCTCGATGCCGGCGAGAGCCCGCTCTATATCGCGCGCCGTCTGGTGCGGATGGCGGTCGAGGATATCGGCCTTGCCGACCCGCAGGCGCTTGCCGTCGCCAACGCCGCCAAGGATGCCTACGACTTCCTCGGCTCGCCTGAAGGCGAATTGGCGCTCGCCGAGACGGTCGTCTATCTGGCGACGGCGCCGAAATCGAACGCCATCTACACCGCCTATGGGGCCGCCAAGCGCGCGGCCGAGGAGGCGGGGTCGCTGATGCCGCCCAAGACCATCCTCAACGCCCCGACCAAGCTCATGAAGGGGGAGGGCTACGGGTCGGGCTACGACTACGACCACGATGCGCCACACGCCTTCTCGGGGCAGGATTATTGGCCCGAGGCGCTCGGCCGCCAGTATTTCTACGAACCCACCGAGCGCGGCTTCGAGCGCGAGATCAGGAAGCGCATGGAGTTCTGGGAGAAGCTGAGGCGCGAGCGGCGGGGCGAGTGAGCCGGCTCACCCTCGCTCGCTCACAGCGCCACGGTCGATGTGAAAGACCTTGTCGAGCAGGCTGTGCGCGTGCGTCAGACTCGACTCCGACAACACGACGGTGACGCCGGTCCTCTTCAGCGTCGCGATCACGTCGGCGAGGCGGCGGGCGAGCACCGGCGCCACGCCCTCGAAGGGCTCGTCGAGGAGAAGCAGCTTGCGTCCGGCCATCATGGCACGGCCGAGCGCCACCAGCTTCTGCTGGCCGCCGGAGAGCTGCAGCGCCTTGCGGCTGCGGAATTCCGCCACTTCCGGGATGGTGCGATAGACTTCCGCCAGCCGCGCCTCGGCATCGGCGATGCGCATCGACCAGGTCGGCAAGAGCACGTTCTCCTCGACCGAAAGCCCCGGTACCAAGCGGCGATCTTCCGGCATGTAGCCGATGCCAAGGGCGATCCGGCGGTGCGTCGGCAGCGCGCCGAGCGACTGCCCGTCGAGCTCCAGCGCGCCCTGGTGCGCCGGCAGAATGCCGATCAGCGTGCGCAGGAGCGTCGTCTTGCCGGCGCCGTTGCGGCCGATGAGGCCCGCGAAGCCTCCCCGCGCCACCTCCATGCGGACATTGCGCAGGATGGCGACGGGTCCGATCGACACCGAGACGTCGTCAAGCCGCAGCATGGGTGTCCTCGCCGATGACGTAGCGGCGCACTTCGGCGGTGGCGAGCACGTCGCGTGGCGCCCCGTCGGCGATGACGCGGCCGTCGTAGAAGGCGACCACACGCTGCGCGTAGCGCGAGACGATATCCATGTCGTGCTCGACGAACAGCATCGTCACGCCGGCTTCGGCGGCGGCGCCCATCACCAGATCCATGATGCCGAACTTCTCGTCGGCCGCGACGCCGCTCGTCGGCTCGTCGAGCAGCAGCACCTTGGGTTGGCCGACCAGCGCCATGGCCACGTCGAGGAGCTTGCGGATGCCCTCCGGCAACAGCCCGGCGGAGCGGTTCGCGTAAGGCGTGAGCGCGAAGCGCTCGAGCATTGCGTCGACCGACCGTTCGGGATTGGCGACCCCGGCGATGCCTTCGGCGACGAGCAGGTTCTCGTGCACGCTGAGCGAATGAAAGAGCTGCGGGATCTGGAACGAGCGGGAGAGGCCGAGCCGGGTGATCTGGCGAGGCTTGAGCCCCACGATGTCGCGGCCCTCGAAGGTGATGCGACCGCTGTCGGGCGTCAGGTAGCCGGTCACCATGTTGAGAAAGGTGGTCTTGCCAGCGCCATTGGCGCCGATGAGGCTGACGATGGCCTTCTCGCGGAACGACAGGCTCACGTCGGCTGCCGCCGTGACGGCGCCGAAGCGCTTGTTCAGACCCTGCGTGACGATGATGTCGGTCACGCTTCGCTCCGGCGTCGCAACATCAGCGACCAGAATTCCCCGCGGCAGGAACATGATGATGGCCAGCATGGCGAAGCCCAGCGACATCTGCCAAACATTGGGGGCGTACTGGCTGGCGATGGTGCGCAGGATCTCGAAGATGAGGGCGGCCAGGAAAGGCGCCCCAACGCTGCCGATGCCGCCGAGGATGGCGATGAACACGAATTCGCCGGACGTCGTCCAGTAGACGATGTCGGGGTCGACGTGGCCGACGGCCAGTGCCACCAGCGCCCCGCCAAGGCCGGCGAGCGCCGCGGCGATCACGTAGTTGACATAGACGACGCGGTAGACCGAGGCGCCGAGATAGTCGACGCGCAGCTCGTTGTCGGCAATGGCCGCCGAGAGGCGCCCCCAATGGCCGATGAGCAGGCGGTGCAACAGCAAGACCGTCACCACGACGGCCACCACGCCCGCAGCCAGGAAGACGCGGCGTTCCAGCCCCTGCGGCAGCACGAGGCCCGCGAAGGTGCGGCCGTAGAGATTGAAACCGTCGGTGCTGCCGAGCGCCGAGCTCTTCACCAGGAGACCGTAGAGGATCATCGAGAAGGCGAGCGACAGCATGGCGAAGAAGATGTCGCGATAGCGGGCGAGCAGGAAGCCCAGGATCGCCGCAACGACGGCGGCGCAAAGCGCGCCGCCCACCAGCATCACAAGGGCGTCGTAGAGCCCGGCGCGCTCGGACAGCAGGGCCGCCGTATAGGCGCCGAGGCCGAAATAGAGGCCTTGGCCGAACGAGGCGAGGCCGGTGCGCATGAGCAGCAGCAGCCCGAGCACGGCGAGGCCCTTGGCCAGCGATACCGTCAGCAGGAAGACGATCGACTGCGGCGCGAAGGCGGCGGCCGCAAGCCCGACCAGGCCGAGGACAGCGGCGGCGATCGCGGCGCGGGCAAAGCTCATATCTTGCGCGCCTCCTGGCTGGCGAAGAGTCCCTTGGGCCGCGCGATAAGCACCAGCGCCATGACGGCATAGATCGAGAAGAGCTCGACCTCCGGCCAGTAGCGCACGGTGACGGAGCGCACGAGCCCGACCAGCACAGCGCCGAGGGCGGCGCCTCCGAGACTGCCGAGGCCGCCGATCACCACCACCGCGAAGGAGAGCACGATCACTTCAACGCCGATGCCCGGCGTCACGGCGATGGACGGCGCGGTCAGCGCGCCGCCGAGCCCGGCAAGCCCCGCCCCGATGGCGAAGGTGACGAAATAGATGCGGTCGACATTGATGCCCATGGCGGCGCTGATCTCACGATCGTGGATGACGGCGAGCAGCAGCTTGCCGTGGCGCGTGCGGTAGAGCCCGAAAGCGACGATGAGCCCGGTGACGACAGCGGCGGCGATGAGGAACAGGTTGTAGACGGGGAAGGGCAGGCGGCCGATCTGGAAATTGCCGGGGAGCGCGTAGGGCTCCGGGACCATCAGGCTGTCGACGCCCCAGATCAGCTTGATCACGTCTTCCAGGATGAGGAAGGTCGCGTAGGTGATCAGCAGCAACACCACCTCGTCCTTGCCGTACATCCAGCGCAGCAGGCCGCGCTCGATGAGGGGGCCGGCCACGAGACCCACCAGGATGGCGGCGAGCAAGAGCATGGCGTAGGTGCCGACGGCCGGATAACCGGCCGCCAGCCAAGCCCCCACCAGCGACGCCGACGCATAGGCACCGAGCGCATAGAAGCTGCCGTGGGCGATGTTGAGGATGCGCATGACGCCATAGATCAGCGTCAGTCCCGCGGCCATCAGGAACAGCCATGAGGAATAGACGATGCCGTCAAAGACGATGGCAGGGATGTCGGTCATGCGCGGAAGGACGGCAGCGCCTGCCGCCGCCCTCTAGCTCAGTTCGGTGGGATCAGTTCGACTTGAAGCCGGACTTGATCCAAGCCTCGCTCTTTACGCCATCGGGCGGGGTAACCTTGTCGGCCGGGTAGCGCACGATGTCGATGACCTTGAGCTGGCCGTCGACGTGTTTGGTAGTGCCGACCGCCGCGTCCATCACCGCCTGATGGCCCTTGCCGGACGAGAGGGCCACCTTGCCGCCCGGCCCTTCAAAGGTGAGGTTCTCAAGGGCGGCGATGATCTGCTCCTGGTTGGGCGCGGTGGCGCCAGCCTTCTGGGCCTTCTCGTAGGCCGCCTTGGCGGCGAGGATCGCGTTCATCATCTTGTAGGTCGCATAGTTGGGCGGCACGTTGTAGCGATCCTGGTAGTTGGTCTGCAGCCACTTGCTGTATTCGTTGTCGGGCGCGAAGGGACCGAACGGACCGCGGCCGCCGATGATGACGCCCTCCGGGATTTTGGTGCCGAGGCGGTTGATGCCCGGCTCGCCGGCGGTCAGCAGCACCTTGTGCTTCTCGAAAATGCCGCGCGGCGCCCCCTGCAGAACCAAGCCTTCGAGGTCGGCGCCCCACATGCTGGAATGGATGGCGTCGGCGCCGCTCGACAGCAAGGCCGAGATCTCGGCGCTGAACTGACCGGCAAACAGCTTTGGCATCTGCGAGGTCTTCACCTCGGTGTTGGGCTTCAGCGACTTCATGGCGCCTTCGAAGTCGTTCCAGGCGTCCTGCCCCCAGGCATAGTTTTGGTTGAGGCCGGCGATCGACTTCACGTTAGGGAACTTGTCGAGGAGGTACCGGGCCATCGAGACCTGGTCCATCGTGCCAGTCGGGCCGGTACGGAAAACGTATTTGTAGCTGGCGTCCTCGAAGATGCGGGGAGTGCCGCAATCGAACAGGATGGTGAGCTTCTTCAGCTCTTCGGCGACCGGCGCAATGGCGAGACAGTCGCCGCTCGAAATGTAGCCGATGACCAGATCGACGCGCGGCACGAGGTTGCGGAACTCGGACACCTGCTTTTGCGGGCCGCCGTTCTCGTCGATGAGCACCATTTCGACCGGATTGCCGCCGAAGCCTTTCTGGTTGTAGGGGGCCGGCAGCTTGCCCTCGTTGAGGTTCTCGAAAATGATCTCGGCGGCGTTGCGGGCCGGCACACCGAATGGCCCGGCGGCGGGGCCGGACAGCAGCGTGACGATGCCGATCTTGACGGGCTGTTGCGCCGATGCGGGCACGATCGCGCATGTCGCTGCAACGGCGAGCATGGCGGAGAACGTGGCAAGTCGAATTGTGCGCAAGACTTCCTCCTGTGTCGGCCGCGCTCTTGTCCGCGGCCCTTGCCGCCATACGGGCCTTGTTTTCGCGGACCAGCATAGCCGCAAGCCGCGGGCAGTGGCTAATGAAAATCGCGCGGGGGCGGATGCCTGTGCTGCACCTACCACGCGCGAGGTCACGCGCTCAACGCGTCTTTCACGAATCTCTACCGCCGACGAGGATTTGTTGCCGAGGGATGACGCGAAACCTATCGCGTTGTCGAGCGCCACCGCCTTTGCTTTTCGCGGTTGCCACAGTTTTTCATACTGCACCACCGCCTTCGACGACCTTTGTTCGTATCGACGAAATAGACGTCACAGTCCGACGCACCGCATTTTCGGATTCGCTTGCGGTCAACTTCAACGAGCAGCTGCTCAATAGCCAGCGCACAGGCGTGCAGCGGAATGTCGGTTACATCCGGACGAGACCAGCGGTGACTGACAAGGCTCGGCGATGGCGAGGACACGAGGACGCGTGCCGCATGTGCCGACTGAATAGCCGCGGAAATCGCATCCAGCTCGTCCTGCGGCACAGACCGCCGCGCGTGCATCGCAGCCAGAACGCGATGCACGCGCTCGCGCAGTTCGCGTGCGCGTTTCACGATCCGCGAGCACGACGGACCGGTCAGATTCCGCAACACTGCCGCACGTGATGGCTCGATCAGCTTCGCCAAGCCGGTGAAGTGCACGAGGTCACGATAGGTGGCCAAGTACTCAACGGGCGGATCGAAAGAGCGCTCATCCAAGGTGTTGACAAAGTCAAGGGCCGGATGGCCACCGCTCCACTCGAAGGGGTCAGCACTACGATTCATCCCTGCTTGCCTGACATCGGCTGCGGCGATAGGCTAACCACCAAATAGCATCTAGATGGTTATCCATCAAGCGTTGCAGCAGGCGTAGAATGACCGAGACTGCATCGAGCGAGCGCGCAACTGCAGAGTATATGCGCGGCGCGCTCTTCGGCCTGGCAGCCGTAAGCATCTGGGCCGGCAACATCGTTGTGGCCGGTCTAGGTCTTCGATCGAGCCTCACGCCTTGGGACATAACGGCGATCCGGTTCGCTGTGGCAGGACTGGTGCTCGTTCCATATTTGTGGCGAGCGGGCCTTGCCTTCGACCGCCTCGGTTGGGTTGGACTTACGGCGCTTGTGTTTGGGGGCGCACCGACGGTTCTGTTCGCAAACGCGGGCTTGCTGTTTGCTCCGGCGGCGCACGCGGGCGCACTTTTCCCCGGCGTGATGCCCTTGATGACGGCAATTCTTGCAGCGGCCATTTTGAAGGAACCGTTTACGCCGCAGAAGAGAGCAGGCTTCGCGCTGATTGCGACGGGTGTTCTTGGAATCGTCTGGGGGGCGGGTGGTACGATTGGCACCGTACAGACTATCGGCCACCTGCTGTTCCTCGGGTCCGCTCTTGCGTTTGCCTCCTACACAGTGGCACTGCGGCGGGCGCGCCTCGATGGCCTACATGCCGCGGCCATCTCCGCGGTCGGCTCGATGCTTCTCTACCTGCCGCCTTATGTGTTGGTGGCCGGAGCCAGTCTTTTCGAGGCCTCTATGAGCGCGATAGTGCTTCAGGCGCTCGTGCAGGGTCTCCTCACGGCGGTCGTCTCGTATCTGGTCTATGGGCGGGCCGTCAGCATTCTCGGTGCTTCGAGCGGTGCCGCCTTCGCCGCCTCATGCCCGGCGATGACGGCCATCATGGCCATTCCGATTCTCGGCGAGTGGCCGTCGGCAGTCGACTGGGTTGCGATCGCACTCATCTCGATCGGTGTGTACGTCGTGAGCGGCGGGCCGCTATCGCGACGCGGAACGTGAATTACCCAACTTCAAAAGCAGCCAGAGGCGGTGCGGCCAGAGGCGTTCAGGCTGGTGTCGCTGTAGCCGGCGCCAGAACCTTTTTCTCGCACTCGGCCTCGATAGTCGCCCAGTCGTAGAGGATCGGCACCATCTGGGCCGCCGCCCACATGGCGTGCTGGTCGGCATAGTGTGGGCTTAAGGGATCGCCCGAAACGCCGTGGAACACGGCCCAGGTGCTGTTCGCCCAATCGCCCACATCGAACACGTAGCGGGCCACGGCCGACGACGTGGCGTTGAGGCCGGCCGAATAGGTGGCTCCGGTGGCAAAGACCGTATCGTTGTCGCCGCCGATGGGCAGCCCCTTGGGCTCGAGCGTCGCCCGCGCGGCGGGGAAAGCGTTGGCCAGCGGATGCACCATTTTTACCGCGTGCAGCTCGCCCCATGGCCGGCCGTCGATGGTGGCTGCGGCGCGCGTCAGCGCCTCGGTGAGCACCGCATCCCAATCGGTACCGCCGAGCAGCGCCGTGTCGTCGTCGCGCAGCAAGGCCGGCACCGCCCACCTAAGCTGGTTGAGCGGTACGGCACCGGGCGGAATCCGGGTCAGCGGATCGCGCGCCGTGGCGTCGAGGCCCGAGCGCGCCAGAACGAGGACGGTGAGTTCGTGCCGAAACACCGCATAGGCGGCGGCGCCGTGCGAGTCCGCCCGCATGCGCCCGTCCCAGGTGACGATCGCTTCGCGCAGCTTGCCGGCGGCGCCCGTCGTGCCGGTGAGCCGCGCCAGGCGGTCGCGGATGGCAAGAGCCGGCAGGCTCAGGTCGTCGGCGTGAATGGCCGCCATATCGGCAGGCCTGGCTTGCGGCAACGCCTCGAGCCGCGCCTCGATGCGCCGCGCGCGGTTGGGCGGATGACAGTCGGTCATCAAGTAGTCGCCATTGCCGTCGGCGACGACGCGGTTGTTGGCCGTGACAATGAAGCCGCGCGGCGGATCGATGACGCACGGCATGTCCTCGAACGGGATGCTGCCGTTCCATTCGTAGTCGCCGGTCCAGCCGGGCACAGGCAGCCAGCCGTTGAGGCGCGGTCGGCGCGGCACCACGGCGCGGACGCGGTGGCCGATATGACCCGAAGTGTCGGCCGCCACCACGTTGTGATCGATGAGCCCCCAGCCGCGCGTCGCCTCATAGAAGCTCTCGACCGTCCTGGCGCGCAGCATCGGCGCGAGACAGTCGAAGGAGCGGTCGGTCTCGGCGAACTGCACCGACCGCAAGGTCAGCGCAGCGCCTGCGCGTGGCTCGCCGGCAATGACCGGCCCGTGATGTGTCTCCACCACCTCGATGTCGACGGGCTTGCCGCCTCGCACCGCGATGGTCTCGCGCCGCCGCGTCGTCGGCCGCAACTCACCGCGGAAAAAATAGCGGTCGCCGCCCGCCTCGAAGCGCTCGACATAGAGATCGTGGATGTCGGCGAACGCATGCGTGACCCCGAAGGCAACGAAACCGTTATGGCCGAAATGCGGGAAGCCCGGCACGCCCGGCACCGCGAGCCCGACGGCGTCGAAGGCATCGCAGGCGAAATGGTGCTGCAAGTACATGCTTGGCAGCTCGAGCTGGCGATGCGGATCGCCGGCCATTATCGGCCGCCCGGTCGATGTGCGGGCCGGCGAGATCGCCCAATTGTTGCTGCCGCCGGCGTTGGCGTCGGCGGGACCCAGCGCCGCCACGGCATCGATGGCGGGCTTCAGATCCATCAGCGTCGCCACCCAGCGCTTCGCCTCGGCGCCCGGCGGAATGCACAGGAGATCGTCGCCGCCATCGTCGTAGCGCAGCTTTGCGATGTTGTCGGGGCCGATGGCGCGCATCGCCGCCGCACGCCAGAGCTTGAACCACACGGACCCCATGAGATAGCCGCGCTGGCGCATGACAAGGATCGAATGCCACGGCTCCCATGGCTCCGGCGCGCCGCCGGTGAGCGAATATTCGAAGGGCAGGGCGTCAGCCTGGCCAAGATAGGCGTTCACGCCTGCCGCGTAGGCCTCAAGCATGGCCACCGTCTCGCGCGACAGCGCCGCGAAGTCGCGCCGCGACGCAGCGGCGGCGTCGAGCTGCCGGGCGAGGATGTCCGCCGCGACGCCGGCCGGCCCTTCCCATTCGGCAAAGCGCCCCAGCATGCGCCGGCGTGCCGCATCCATCTGCCACAGACGATCCTGCGCGTGCACGAAGCCTTGGGCGAAGAAGGCGTCGCCCGTGCTCTTGGCGCGCACATGGGCGATGCCCCAGCGGTCGCGCCAGACCGCAGCTTTGTTCGCGAGGCCGCGGAACTCTACGGTCGGAGTCAACACGGCCTGTCAGTGGTCCCGCGTATCGCGCACTCGTCCTGCGAAAGTACCATCGCGGAACGTCTCAACGCTTTGCGTGCACGAACGAGTTGATGAGGTCGGACAGCTCAGTGTCCTTGCTGTTGAGCGCATAGACCTCCGACATGTGGCTGTGGTTGGCGAGGCGCTTGAATTCCGGGCAGCGGCTCTCCTTGCACGCCCTCTCCTTCAGGAGGTTGGCCTGCTGCTCGAAGCCGGGCGGGTCGAGCTCCGCGTGGACGACCATGAGCGGCGTCTTGGTCTTGGCGAGGCCGGCAAGTGACGAGCGCTCGGCGTATTTCGAGGCGTCGGTGCCGAAATAGGCCCGCTCCGGATCGCCCGCGTTCTGGGCGATGTCGTAGAGGCCGGACAGCAGGATGGCGCCGGCGACGCCGGAGCCCTCCGCCGCGTGAAACTGCGGCTGGGCCACATAGGTGGCCACGTGCACGGCGCCGGCCGAGTGACCCATGATGACGATGCGCTTGGGGTCGCCGCCGTGAGCGCCGATGTTGTCGATCACCCAGCGCACCGCCGCCTTCAAATCCTCGCCGGCGGCGGGCCATGGATTGGCCGGCGCAAGTCGATACGTCATGTTGACGCCGACGATGCCGCCGCGCGCGGCCATCAGCACGACGTTGTCGTAGAACGGGCTGCCCGGACCGCGCTTGTTGCCGGCCGTGAAGGCGCCGCCGTGCACGAAGATGAGGACCGGCCTGGCGCCGCCAGCGCTGCCCTCGGGTGCGATCACGTCGAGGAGGTTGCGGTCGGCGGGGCCGTATTTCACGTCGCGCGTCACCTTGACGTTCTTGTAGGGCTCCTGCTCCTGCAGCGGCGCGTAAATGGCCGCCACCTCGGGCGGATTGACGACGCGCCCGAAGGCCTTGATCTTGGCGGCGATGTCCGGGGGCATCGGCGTCGAACTCGGTGCCAGCCGCGAGTGCCGGCAGCGCAGCCAGGAGGGTGAAGATCAGTGCGCCAGTGGTCGCCGTGCGTCGCATGGGGCTGCTTCCAATGTTTGGGGTGATGACCCTTAGCACGGGACGAAGGCGCGCGGGTAGCTGCGCGGCGCCAAGACGGCCGCGGGGGCGCCCGGCAATTGCCCTGTCCGGCACCGCACGCTAAGCCCGCCCCATGGCCCACGATACGACCGCCGCGACCACGACGGGCGTGCCCGCGCCCGGTGTTGCCGAGCTGTTTGCCGGCTTCTTCATGGTGTCGCTGTTCGCCTTCGGGGGCGCGGCCCCCTGGGCGCGGCGCATGCTGGTGGAAACCCGCCGCTGGCTCACCCCGGACGAATTCGCCGAGGCGCTCGCCGTCTGCCAGGTGCTGCCCGGCCCCAACGTGCTCAACCTCGCCATCATGGTCGGCCACCGCTTCCAGGGCGTGGCGGGCGCGGTGGCCGGCACCCTCGGCCTCGTGGGCTTTCCGTTGGCGCTGGTGCTCGTGCTGGGCCACCTCTACGGGCGCTACCGCACGCTGCCGGCGGTCGACGGCGTGCTGCATGGGCTCGCCTCGGCTGCGGCCGGCATCGTCATCGCCATGGTGGCGCAGCTGCTCGGGCCGCTCGTGCGCCGGCGCGCCCTCGTGCCGCTTCTCTTCGTGCTTGCCGGCTTCGTCGCCGTCGGGGTGCTGCGCGTCTCCCTGCCGCTCACCATGCTGGTGCTGGGGCCGCTGAGCATCGTCGCTGCCTGGAGGGCGCGGTGATGAAGCAGGACGTGCTGGTGACGCTCCTCGTCCAATTCGCCATCCTGTCGTTCCTGGCGTTCGGCGGCATCAACACGACCATCCCGGAAATGCACCGCCAGTTCGTCGAGCTCAGGCCATGGATGGACAGCGCGACCTTCACCGAGCTCTTCGCCATCGCGCAGGCCGCGCCCGGTCCCAACTTCCTCATCGCCACGTTGATCGGCCTCAATGTGGCGGGGATGCCCGGCGCGGTGGTCGCCACCCTCGCCATTTGCGCGCCGAGCTGCGTTGTCACCTACGCGGCGGCGACCGCCTTCCGCCGTTACGCCGATGCGCCCTGGCTCGTCGCCATCCGCGTCGGTCTCGTGCCGGTGACAGTCGGGCTCGTCGCCTCGAGCGCCTTCATCCTGGCGCAGACCACCTCGCGCACCTGGCTCGGCCTTGTGGTGACGCTCGCCACCGCCGCGCTCGTCTATTTCACGCGCATCCATCCGCTGTGGGCGATGCTGGCGGCGGGTGTGCTCGGCGCGGCCGGGCTGGTGTGAGCTTGGGCAGACGAGCGCTTCCTTCACCCTCCCCTTGAGGGGGAGGGTCGGCGAGAACGCAACGCGTTCGAGCCGGGGTGGGGTGAGGTCGTCGAGATCTCGCGGCCACCCCACCCCGATGCTCCTTCGCTCTGCTCAGGAGCATCGACCCTCCCCCTCAAGGGGAGGGTGGCGCCGGCTCGCGCATGACAGCGCCCGCCGATTTGGCTAAGCCTGCCGCATGCAAGCCACGCTCCTCGTCTTCCTCGGCGCCGGCATCGGCGGTGCGTTGCGCCACGGCACCAACGTCGCGGCGGCCCGCCTCATCGGCAGCGGCTTCCCGTGGGGGACGCTGACCGTCAACGTCTTTGGCTCCTTCGTCATGGGCCTTCTTGCCGGCTATCTCGCCTTCCGGGCCGGGGCCGAATGGACGCAGAACGCGCGCCTCTTCCTGGCCACCGGCGTGCTCGGCGGCTACACCACCTTCTCGGCCTTCTCGCTCGACGTGATCCTCTTGTGGGACCGTGGCCAGGCGGTCGCGGCGGGGCTCTATGTTGCGGCCTCCGTCGTGCTGTCTGTGCTCGGTCTCGTCCTCGGCCTGTGGCTCGTCCGGGTGGCCACGTCGTGAGGCGGCCGCGTCAAGACAAGCGCGCAGCGTCGCGCCGCGTGGAAACGCGGCGCCGGCCCGATCGACCCGGAGCAAAACCGCCGCCCCGCGAGGCGCGGCCACCGCCCGTGCCGAAGCGGCTCGCCCGCGAGGCGGCGAGCGCCACCCTGGCGTCGGGCGTGCAGACCCTGACGGTCGACCAGGACGAGGCCGGCATGCGTGTCGACCGCTTCCTCACGGCGCGCTTTCCGCAGCTCGCCTTCACGCACATCCAGCGCATCGTGCGCAAGGGAGAGCTGCGCGTCGAGGGCAAGCGCGTGAAGCCGAACGATCGTCTCGCCGTCGGCCAGCGCGTCAGGATCCCGCCGCTGAAGCTCGATCAGCCGCGTCCGCGCGCGGCGGCGCGCGACGACGGCGATGCGGCCTTCCTCAAGTCGATCACGCTTTACGAGGACCGCGACGTGCTTGTCCTCGACAAGCCGGCGGGGCTCGCCGTGCAGGGGGGCTCCGGAACCAAGCGCCACGTCGACGGCATGCTCGAGGCCCTGCGCGACGGCGACGGCCAGCGGCCGCGTCTCGTGCACCGCCTCGACAAGGACACGGCCGGCTGCCTCGTCGTCGCAAAAACGCGCTTTGCCGCCATGACGCTCGCCAAGACGTTCCGGTCGCGCGCGGCCCGGAAAATCTACTGGGCGCTGGTGGCCGGCGTGCCGCGCGTCAAGCAGGGCCGCGTCTCGACCTATCTCGCCAAGGAGGAGCTGGAGGAGGAGTCGCGCATGCGCATCGCCCGCCACGGCGACGAGGGGGCGAGCCACGCGGTCACCTATTATGCGGTCGTCGAGACGGCGGCCCAGAGGCTCGCCTGGCTGTCGCTGAAGCCGGTCACCGGGCGCACGCATCAATTGCGGGCGCATGCCGCCCATATCGGCCACCCCATTGTGGGTGACCCGAAATACTTCACCATCGAGAATTGGGAGTTTCCCGGCGGCGTGCAGAACCGGCTGCATCTTCTCGCCCGCCGCATCGTCATCCCGCATCCGCGCACCGGCGCGCCCATCGACGTGACCGCGCCCCTGCCGGCCCACATGGCCCAGTCCTGGAACCTGCTCGGCTTCGATGCCGCCCGCTACGACCCCATCGTCGAGGCGCCAGAAGGGTAGGCGCGGCCGCTTCGGCCGGCCAGCGCGTCTTGGCCTTCGGCGCAGCGCAGCGCCTCGCTGAGGTCGGCCACCCTGGGCCCGGTCTGTCACTCGTCGTCGATGCGGTCGCGCAGGAGGCGCTCGTAGGCATCACGGTGCTCGCGCTTGAGACGGTCGAGCGCCTCGTCGGCCGCCGCTATGGCGGGACGCTCAACGCGCTTCTTGATCGCCTCGATCTCGGCCACCGCCGCTTCGAGCTTTCGCAGGGAGTCGGCGGGCAGGGGCTGCTTGTTTGCCAGCGCGATGGCGATCTCGCTGAGCCAGCCGATTTGCCGGCCAAAGCTCGCAACCTCGGTGACGACGCGGTCCTCGACGAGCGCATTGCCCGCATAGTTGACGGTGATGCGTTGGTTCACGTCGCCCGATAGCGGCAACCGCATGAACCAAAAGGGATCGAAGCTGGGAATTCCCGTCGTCGGCATCGTTGCCTCCCTCCGCGCACTGATCTCAGCCTAGCGCCGCCGGCCAGCGGGCTCGTGATCAAAATGCGTGCATTGCCGAGAGAGAAACCGCACCGGTTGAATTTTTTCTGCCGCGGGAGGCTTGACGTTCTCGAAACGTTCTGGTTTTCTGGAGTTCCTCGTTTGTTCTTTTCGCAGCGGAACGCCCCAGAGGAGCCCAGCCATGTCCCGCCATCTCTCGCTCGCTCTCGTCGCCTCGATCCCCCTGACCCTCATCACTCTGACAACCATCTCACTGCCAACGCCCGCCTTTGCGCAGGCCGCGCAGCCCCCCGCCCAGGCGCTCAAGACCGCCGCCGTCGGCGACGCCAAGACGGACGGCAAGGGCGACGTGAAGGTCGCCCAGGCAGCGCTGCCGGCCTCCGTCGCCAACATCGCCAAGGACCGCAACGGCCGTCCCAAGGCCAAGGAGACCCTCGCCGCCTGCAAGGCGGACGCAGCCGCCAAGAACCTCGCCGCCAAAGAGGAGCGGGAGACCTGGATCGCCTGCTACCGCCAGGCGCGTCCCGATCTCGCCAAGCGCTTCGACTGCCGCAAGGAGGCGAAGGCGAAAGGCCTCAAGGACGACGCCCTGAAGGCAGCGCTGAAGGAATGCAGAAGCGCCGGCTAAGGCGTCTTGATTGCGCGACCGGCCGAGGCACGCCCCCCGCCTCGGCCCGGGCGGTCATCGGTCCCACCTCCGCGGCGTTGATCTCGCCGCGCAACCTCCCTAGGTGAGGGCCGTGACCGCCCCTCCCGCCGACCCCTCCCAGACGCCGCCTGCCGAGCCAGCGCGCGACCCCATCCGCGCCAGCCAGCAGGCGATGCGCACGCCGCTGCCGAAACGCTTCTACAAGGAGGCCGGCGTCATCGAGCGCGACGGGGGCTTTCACATCGCGCTGGACGGCCGCACCGCAAAGACGCCGGGTCGCAATTCACTCGCGCTGCCGACGCGCCCGGCCGCCGAGGCGGTGGCTGCCGAGTGGGCGGCGCAGGGCGAGCGTATCGATCCTGCCGCGATGCCGGTGACGCGGCTTGCCAATTCCGCCATCGACGGCGTCGCCATCGATGCCGCGCCGGTGCGCGAGGAAATCCTCAAGCACGCGGCCTGCGATCTCCTCTGCTACCGGGCGGGCGAGCCCGAGAGGCTCGTGGCGCGCCAGGCGGACCTGTGGGACCCGGTGCTCGCCTGGGCGGACGCGGCGCTCGGCGCCCGCTTCTTCCTGGCGCAGGGCGTCTCTTTCGTGTCGCAGCCGCCATCCTCGCTCGCGGCGATCGCGCGCGCCGTCGATGCGGCGCCGGTGCCGTTCGGGCTCGCGGCGCTCAACCTGATGACGGTGCTGTCGGGTTCGGCGCTGCTGGCGCTCGCCGTGGCGCATCGGCATCTGACGCCCGAGGCGGCCTGGGCAGCGGCGCATGTGGACGAGGACGTGCAGATCGAGACCTGGGGGGCGGACGCGGAGGCTGTCGTGCGCCGCGCCCGCCGCTTTGCCGATTTTGCCGCCGCCGCCGAGCTGCTGCGGAGGGTGGGGCCGCGGCAGGCATGACGGCCTGCGCCGGCCCATGCTAAGCACCCCTCAAAGCAGGGGCAGCCCATGAAGGACATTCTCGGCACGCTGGAGAGGCGCCGCGACGGCGCCCGCCAGGGCGGCGGCGAGCGGCGCATCGCCGCCCAGCACGGGCGCGGCAAGCTCACCGCGCGCGAGCGCCTCGACCTCCTCCTCGACCACGGCTCGTTCGAGGAGTTCGACATGTTCGTCGAGCACCGCTGCGTCGATTTCGGCATGGACAAGCAGGAGAAGATCCCCGGCGACGGCGTCGTCACCGGCTGGGGCACCATCAACGGCCGCACCGTCTTCGTGTTCGCCAAGGATTTCACCGTGCTGGGCGGCTCGCTGTCGGAGACGCATGCCCAGAAGATCATGAAGATCCAGGACATGGCGCTGAAGACGCGCGCGCCGATCATCGGCCTCTTCGACGCCGGCGGCGCCCGCATCCAGGAGGGCGTCGCGGCACTCGGCGGCTACGGCGAGGTGTTCAAGCGCAACGTCGTCGCCTCCGGCGTCATCCCGCAGATTTCCGTCATCATGGGCCCGTGCGCCGGCGGCGACGTCTATTCGCCGGCCATGACCGACTTCACCTTCATGGTGCGCGACACCTCCTACATGTTCGTCACCGGGCCCGACGTGGTGAAGACGGTGACCAACGAGACGGTGACGGCGGAGGATCTCGGCGGCGCCAAGGTGCACACCACCAAGTCGGCCATCGCCGACGGCGCCTGGGACAACGATGTGGAAGCGCTCCTGCAGATCCGCCGGCTCATGGACTTCCTGCCGGCCAACAACCAGGCGGGCGTGCCGGAATGGCCGTCCTTCGACGCCGCCGAGCGCATCGATGCATCCCTCGACACGCTGATCCCCGACAACCCCAACAAGCCCTACGACATCAAGGAGCTGATCCTGAAGGTGGTTGACGAGGGCGACTTCTTCGAGCTCGGCGAGGCCTTCGGCCGCAACATCATCACCGGCTTCGCGCGCATGGAGGGACGCAGCATCGGCATCGTCGCCAACCAGCCGATGGTGCTGGCCGGCGTGCTCGACAGTGACGCCTCGCGCAAGGCGGCGCGCTTCGTGCGCTTCTGCGACGCCTTCGATATCCCCATCGTCACCTTCGTGGACGTGCCGGGCTTCCTGCCGGGCACGGCGCAGGAATATGGCGGCCTCATCAAGCATGGCGCCAAGCTCCTGTTCGCCTATTCGCAGGCGTCGGTGCCGCTCGTCACCCTCATCACGCGCAAGGCCTTCGGGGGCGCCTATGACGTGATGGCCTCCAAGCACGTGGGCGGCGACGTGAACTATGCCTGGCCGACGGCGCAGATCGCGGTGATGGGCGCCAAGGGGGCGGTGGAGATCATCTTCCGCGGCGATATCGGCGACGCCGAGAAGATCGCCAGGCGCACCAAGGAATACGAGGACCGCTTCATGTCGCCGTTCGTGGCCGCCGAGCGCGGCTATATCGACGAGGTGATCATGCCGCACTCGACCCGGAAGCGCATCGCCCGGGCGCTCGCCATGCTGCGCTCGAAGAAGGCCGAGACGCCGTGGCGCAAGCACGACAACATCCCGTTGTGACGCGATGCCGACGGTCCTTCGCTGGGAGGGATATCGAGCGTTTTCTACAGCAACGAAGGCCATGAGCCTCCGCATGTTCATGTCAGGCGAGATGATTTAGAGGTAAAAATCTGGCTGGACGACCTTCTCGTGGCCGCTTCTACAGGGTTCGCTGCTCATGAACTCCGTGCTATCTTGAGCGTGGTGCAGCAACGCGAGCGCATGTTGCGCGAGGCTTGGAATGACCACTTTGGAAATTGACGTTGCCGAGTTGCGCGCAGTCGCCGTTACGACTGCCGACGGCGAACTCGTCGTGCGTCTCGCTGATGGCCGCACCATTGCGACGCCGTTGGCGTGGTACCCGAAGCTTGCCGCTGCATCGGCAAAAGCCCTCGCCAATGTCGAGTTGATGCCGATGGGCGTGCATTGGCCGGACCTCGACGAAGATTTGAGCATCGCCGGAATGCTCGCCGGTGCAAAGGCAGTCGACAAGCGCGGCAGGTCTTAGCCGGCCGCGCTCACCCCCCGCGTCCCTGATGCCACATGGCCACGATGAGCAGCGCGGCCGACATTGTGCAGCCGAGCGTGCGCACGTGGTTCCACTGCGTCCAGCGCACGAGATAGTCCCGCCACAGCGCCTGCGCCTCCGGCGTGCCGGCCGCAACGGCGGCGAGGCGGTCGTTAAGCGGCACGTTGAAGAGGAGGGTGACGAGGATGCCGGCCGCCACATAGAGCGCGCTGCCGGCAATGAAGAAGAACGCGGCCGGCTCTCGCCAGCGCCACGCGCCGACCGCGATGAGGACAACGCACACCGCCGCCGTGCCGAAGAAGACGAGGGCAAAGAGCGGATTGACGATGACGACGTTGATCGACTGCATGGCGGCGACGCCTTCGTGCGGCGGCAGCCGCTTGAGTGCCGTCATGACGGCGACCGAGAAGACGAAGAAGAGCCCGGCCATCAGGCCCGAGCCGAGCGCCGCCATGAGCACAAGGACAAAGGTGAGCCCTGGCATGGCGGCCTCCCGCGACTTGGCGTTGCGCGACGGTCCACCATATGGAATGAGGCGGCCAATGGGCAATCGCAGGCCGATGAGCACGAGGATGGGGGCCGCCATGGTGGCGATGGCCGCCGCCGTCGGGGCCGCCCCGGCGCGGGCCGAGCCGCTGCCGGCCGGCTTCGTCTATCTGCGCGATGTCGATGCCTCGATCGTGCAGGAGATGCGCTATGCCGGCCCCGACAATTTCGTCGGCCGCCCCGTCGACGGCTATGAAGCGGGCGAGTGCATCCTGCTCAAGGCGGCGGCCGAGGGCTTGAAGAAGGCGCAGGCGCTGCTCAAGCCCAATGGCCTGTCGCTCAAGGTCTACGATTGCTACCGGCCGGCCCGCGCCGTGGCGCATTTCGGCCGCTGGGCGGAGGACGCAGGCGACCAGAAGACCAAGGCCATCCACTATCCGCGCATCGACAAGTCAAAGCTGTTCGGGCTCGGCTGGATCGCGCGCGTCTCCGGCCATTCGCGCGGCGGTTCGGTCGATCTCACCATCGTGCCGCTTGGGGCGGTGCCGCTGGGCGCGGCGCCGCTGGGCGCGGTGCCGCTCGGCGCGGTGCCGCGGCCGCCGGTCGGGGAGGCGCGGGCCTGCACCGCCCCCTTCGACAGGGCAGCCGGAACCCTCGACTTCGGCACCGCTTACGATTGTTTCGACGAGCACAGCACGACGGCCCATCCGGCCGTCAAGGGCGAGGCGGCCAGGAACCGCGCCCGCCTTCTCGCGGTCATGACGGCCGCCGGGTTCAGAAACTACGCCAAGGAGTGGTGGCACTTCGACCACGAGGCGTCCGGCAAGCCGCCGGTCCAGGATTTCCCGGTGCGGGCGAGGGGGCAATGAACCTCGTCCGCCGGCGGACTGCTGCCAAAAATGCATGGCAGCGTCGTGGCAGCGGCCACGCAAAGCAAATTGCAATCGTCCGTGACCTTTGCCATCCTGCCGCCGGCTCCGGAGGCGTTGGTGACCTTCGCGCCAAGGGGAGGCGTCCATGAGAATGAGTGCTGTTGTCGCCACTATTGCCGTATCCACGTTGGGCCTTTGCGCGGCTTCCACCGCCGCTCTCGCCCAGGCCGATTGCAAGGCCCTCGTGAAGCCGTCCCCCTTTGGGCCGCAGGACCAGACGGGCGCCACCAACCGTGTCACCGCCGCCGTGACCAAGGCGGCCGCGCAGGAGATCCAGACCGGCAAGGTCGTTGAGATGTCCTACAACCTGGTCGACGGCGTGCCGCTGTTCGGCAGCCGTTTCACCAAGACCATCCTGACCAGCTTCGCCATGACGCCCGGCGCCGAGTACGGCAAGAACAAGCTGAGCTACATGGAAGACACCTATCTCAGCCAGAGTCACGTCGGCACGCATATCGACGGCATGGGCCATATCGGCGTCAAGGACTGCTACTACAATCAGACGCCGATGGGCCAGTACGTCACTCAGAACAACATAAAGCGGCTCGGCCTCGAGCACACGAAGAGCTTCGCGACGCGTGGCGTCGTCGTGGACTTGGTCAAAGTCTACCAGGCGGCGAACAAGCTGAAGAGCAACGCGGCTTGCCGCACGCCTTGCCTCGACGCCGGCACGGTGATCACGCCGGAAGACATCCAGGCCGGCTTGAAGATGTACAATGTGTCGCTGCGCGAGGGCGACGCGGTGTTCCTGCATACCGGCTGGGGCGACCTCTTCCGGCAGTTCCCGGCCCAGAACGCCGCGTATAACGGCGGCGAGCCGGGTATCGGCAAGGCGGCCAGTCAGTGGCTGGCGGATCAAAAAGTGATCCTGGTTGGGGCCGACAACTGGGCCGTCGAGGTGATCCCGAGCGAGGACAAGGAAGAGGCCTTCCCGGTCCACGCTCACCTGCTGGTCGACAACGGCATCCACATCATCGAGAACGTGCGCACCGATCTCATCGCCGCCGATGCGGCTGCCGACAACCGCGCCACGTTCTTCCTGTCGATGACCGTGCCGAAGGTGGTTGGCTCCACCGGCACCTTCGTGGCCATCGAGGCGATCCGCTGACGCGGGACATCCGTTTCATGTCTTGGAATGCATCGGCGCCCCCAAGGGGGCGCCGAGACTTTTTGAAGCTTGCGGTCGGTGGCCTTGCCGGGCTCAAGACCGGTGCTGCGCTTGGGCAAACGAGGCCGCGGCGCATTGCTTTCGCCAATCTGAACGACGATCCGAGCGCGCGGATGGAGGGCCTTGGCTTCACCGGCCGCGAGGTCCGCCGCAGCTTCGAGCTGGCAGCCCGCACGCTGCCCCTCGACGTCCTCTATTACGACAATGCCGGCGACGGCCCTACCGCGATTGCCAACGCGGAGGAGGCGATCGGCGCCAAGGTCGAGCTGTTCATCGGCTACAACAGCGATGCGGCCAGCAATGCCGAGATCGGCCGGCGCCTGAGGGCGGCCGGCATCCCGGCACTCGCCGTCAACTATGAGATTCCCGGAGCGCCGCTCTACGGCGCCGACAACGCCGCCGCCGGGCGTATCGCCGTTGGCGCCCTTGCCTCGTTCGTGAAGCAGAGCTGGGCAGGCGAGGCGGTCGCCGCCGTCATCGCCGGCGATCTTGGCGATACCGGTGCCGCCGTCACCACGCGCCTGCGCGCTGTTGCCGAAGGCCTGAAGCAGGAGCTGCCCAACGCGGCCGTCACGCGCTTCGACACCAGCGGCAACGCCCCGCGCGTCGAGGGCCTGATTGGCAAGTTTCTGCTCGGCCAACCCAAGGCGAGGGTGGCGGTCGTCGCCCTCGATGACGCAACGGCACTGTCGGCCAGGCGCGGGATTGAGATCGCCGGCAGGCTCACCGACTGTGCCATCGTCAGCCACGGTGTCGACCGCAGCATCCACGGTGGCGCCACCGAAAAGAAGGAGCTCGACCCGAGCAATCGCGGCAGTATCGTGCTCGGCTCGGTCGCCTATTTCCTCGACCGCTACGGCTACGAGGTGCTGCCGCTGGCCGAGAAATTGCTGGCGGGCGAGCAGGTCCCCGCCCGCACGACGACGCAGCACGTACTGGTCACGTCGCGCAACATCTTCGCCATCTATCCGCCGCTCGACATGAACTGAGGTTGGCGGCTTGCGAGTTTAGGGCTCCGCCGGCGGGCCGTAATAGAAGATGCCGGCGAGACCGCTCGCTGGATCGGCGAGCGTCGCGAAGGTCAGGCCGCCGTTCGATCCCAGCGAGGTGATCGGATTCAGGGCCAGCCCCGGCAGCACGCCGCCGGCACTCAGCTTCTGTCCCGGCGCGACGACGCGCTCGACATTGCCGCCGCGCGCCACGAAAATGGCGACAGGCTTGTCGCCGCCTTCGAGCGCTGCGACGAACGCGATGGTGTCCGGCGGCCCGATGCTCGGCCAGGCGCTGAAGCCGGCGAAGCGGCCGCCGCCGGGCGCCTCGTCGCCCGTCCTGGCGATGGAGACCATCCCGTCCGCGTTTACGCGCAGGATCGCCTCGGTGCCGGCGCCGGTGGAGAGGTGGGCGCCGAACGCGATATTGTCCTCGTCGTCGACCCCGATGCGTTCGGAGAAGCGCACGAGGATGCCGCCGCCGGGGCTTGCCTCACCGGCCCCCAGCAGCAGGTCGAGGGCGCGGTTGCCGGAAACGAAGAGACCGCCGAGCACCGCGCCGCGCTCCACCGTGGCCGGGAACACCACGAGGCCCTTGTTGTTCATGGCCGGCACGCCGAACTTGTCGAGCGTGCCGCGCCGCGGCGCCGGGTCTCCTGTAGCATGCAGCTTCCTGAGCCGCCCGTTCTGATAGAGGTAGATGGCCTGGGTCGTCTCCCGTCCCTTGCGGATGGTCGCCGCGAAGACGATCTCGTCGCGATTGTTGAGCACCGGCACGTCAAATTCCGCGAAGGTGCCGCTGAACACCGCCGGCGCCTCCGCACCGCTCAGCGCAATGGCCGTGAGCTTACCGCCGTCGGACAGGAAGATGCCCTCGCTCGCCTTTGCTCCAGCGACGGCGGCAATGAAGGCGACCTTGCCGGCGTCGTTCAATGACGGCACGGGATGCTTGGCGAATTCCGACAGCCGGCCGCCGCCCGGCACTGGATCGCCGACCGCCGCCAGCTTCACGATCTCCGTGCCTTTGGCGAGGAAGATGCCTTCCGTCGCCTTCGACCGGATCAGCGTGGCGTAGAAGGCCACGTGGCCCTTGGCGTTGACCGGCGCGATCACCGGTTGCGTGTTCACGTCGAAGCGGTCGAAGCTGCCGCCGCCCGGCGCCGCTTGACCCGATGTCGCGACGGCGCGCAATGCCGGCACCGGCGGCGCGGCGGCGCGTTTCTCCGGGCGCGGCGGCGGCTCGACCGAAGCCCACAGCACGACCGCCCACAGCACCAGAATGGCGGTGAGCGCCAGCGCGAGCCGGGTCCACGCGTCTGCGAGCAGCAGTCCACGAGCGAGCGGGCGGTCGCGCATCCTAGTTGTTCAGCATGCCGGCCTTCAACGTGGCCACGTTGTGGCGCAGCATCTTGATGTAGGTGTCGGCCTCGCCGCCGGCCGGCGACAGGGCATCGCCGTAGAGCGTTCCGCCGATGTTGACGCCGGTCTCCTGGGCGATGCGTTGCGTGGCGCGCGGATCGGTGATGCTGTCCAGGAAGAGAGCCTTGACGCGTTCCTGCTTGACCTGCCTGGCGAGGGCGGCAAGCTGCGCCGCCGAAGGCTCCTTGTTGTTGGTCCAACCGTGGATGGACACCAGCGTGAAGCCGAGCGCCTTGGCCAGATACTGCAATGAATTGTGCGACGAGATGATGCGCCGCTTCGCCGGCGGCACCTCCTTCATCTCGGCCTTTGCCCACTCGGCGGTGGCCTGAATGTCTTTGGTGTAAGCGGCGGCTGCCTCGCGGTATGTGGCGGCATTGGCGGCATCCGCCCGCGCCAGGGCCTCGGCGACGTTTTTGACGTAGATCGAGCCGTTGGCGGGATCGAGCCAGGCATGCTGGTCAATCTCCGCTGCCTTCTCCTTGCCGCCCGGTGTGTGCTGCTCCTCCGCGGTTATCGTCTTTGAGCCGCGGCTGACGACCACTTTGGTCCCCTTGAATCCGGCCTTCTTGATGAGCGGTTCAATCCACGGCTCGAACTCGTCGTTGAGGCCGTTCATGAACAGCACCCGCGCCTCGGTGACGCTGCGCGCGTCGGCAGCGGTCGGCTGGTAGAGTTCCGTGTCGCCGCCGGGGCCGACGATGACGGTGAGTTCGACACGATCCGCCGCGACGTTCTTCACCATGTCAGCGATGACGCTGAATGTCGCCACCACTTTCAGCTTGTCGGCCGCCGAGCCGCCCGACGCCGTCCCCATGATCAGCAAGCCCGCGCAGGCAAGCCGAACCCCCAACGCCACAACGAAACGCTTCATGGTTTGATCTCCGCGAGCCGAGGAACACGGTCGCGCAACGCCGCGACCAGGAGAGAGATGCCGTAGATGGCCGCGCCGGCCACGACGATGGCAGGCCCCGACGGCAGATTGCCATAGTAGGAGATCAAAAGCCCGGCATAGTCGGCCACAAGGCCGATCACGATGGCGAGCGCGATGCTCGGACCGATGCGGTCGCTGAGGCAGCGCGCCGCGGCGGCGGGCAGCACCATTGGACCGACGGCGAGCAACGTGCCGAAGGCCTGGAATCCGGCCACGAGATTGATCATCACCAGGAGCACGAATACGGCGCGGTAGAGGCCGCCGCGGCCCCCCATGGCGGCAAGGAAGCCCGGGTCGAGGGTCTCGGCCGCCAGCGGGCGGTAGATGGCGGCCATGATCAGCAAGGTGACGCTGCTGATCGTGGCGATCAGCAGCACCGCGTTGAAATCGAGGGCCAGCACCGTCCCGAACAGGACGCGGACGAGGTCGACGTTGCTGCCACGAAAGGAGACGATCAGGACGCCGGCGGCCAGCGAGGCGAGATAGAAGGCGGTAAGCCCATTCTGCGCCTGGCGTGGCGCAAGCCGGGCTGCAAGGCCTGACAGGGCAAGGACGAGGACGCCCGTGGCCAGGCCGCCGAGGCTGAGAGCCGTCAACGAGTAGCCCGAATAGAGGAAGCCGAGGGCGGCGCCAGGCATGATGGCGTGCGACAGCACGTCGCCTTCGAGGCTCATGCGCCTGAGCAACAAAAAGGTGCCGATGACGCCATTGACGAGTGCGAAGGCGAGGCACGCGGCGAGTGCCGTGCGCATGAAGCCGAATGACTCGAAGGGAGCCACCAGGAAGCTGTAGAGACCGCTCATGCGCGCGGCCCGCCGGCATGCCCGGGGCCGCCCAAGGCCTTGCTCGCCTGCGCCAGATTGGCTGGCGTCAGCACGGTGTCGGTCGATCCCCAGGCAATGGCGGTTCGCGCCAGAAGCAGGCTCGCCGGAAAGTGCGTCCGGGCCTGGTCGAGATCGTGGAGCACAGCCATTACCGTTCGCCCCTCGGCGCGCCATCGCGCAAGGAGCGGCAGCAATGCGGCCACCGTCTCGTCGTCGATGGCGGCGAAGGGTTCGTCGAGCAGGACGATGCTGGCGTTCTCAACGATGAGGCGCGCGAAGAGGGCACGGCGGAATTGGCCCGGCGACAGGTCGATGATCGGCGTCGTTGCGAGGCCGTCGAGGCCGACCGCCAAGATGGCCGCCCCTGCCTCGCCATGGAGGATCTCTGGCGGTCGGTGAAAAGCGCCGAAGCGCCGCCAGCCGCCCAGGCTCACGAGTTCCGAAACCGTCACCGGGAAGCTTTGGTCGATCTCGGTTTGTTGCGGCAGAAAGGCGAGCCGGCGACGGTCGACGGGGTCGATGTCGATGCCACCGTGGCGCGGCCGCTTGAGGCCGGCGAGCCCCTTCAACAACGAGCTCTTGCCGCCACCGTTTGGCCCGACGATGGCGGTCAAGCTTCCGGGCTGAAACGTACCGGTCAGGTGGTCGATCGCAACGCGCCGGCCGTACGCGATGGCGACGCTGTTGAGCGCGATGGCCCCCCGGGCCGCCACCGTATCGTAGCTGTTGCCGTCATAGCCGCCATCGAAGCAGCGGCGCGCCAGCCGGCCCGCCAAGATGCCGGCGCGTCCGGCGGAGGCGGCCATGGCCGCGGCGGCGGGCGCAACGCCGGCGCGCACGCCAGCCAGCTTCTCGCCGAGAGAGAGCTTTTCGCGGCCACCATCGTGAGAAGCGGACATGTCTTGCTGCGGACCAGGACCCCGGATCGAGCTTAGGAAGCGAAGCAAGGAGGGTCAATTGCGCGAGCCGCGAGGGGAACGAAGGCCATTTTGTTGCCATGACAGGGTCGCTAGCTCATAGATTGGACTTTCATCATCGGGAGGGCACCATGGCGTACCGATCGCTGCGTCTCGCGCTGCTGTGTTCGGCGGCGGCGTCCCTCGGCGGTGCCACGCTGCTCGCCACCTACTCGCTGGGCCGCGAAACGCCGCCGGTCGGCGGCGCGGAGCTGGCATTCTCGATCTGCAGCTCGGCGAACCCGGCCGGCTCCAGCCTGCGCTTCCCGACTGCTCCGATGCTGCGCTATGCGCAGCAGACGGAGGTCTCAAAGGAGGCCCAGGCCGCCAAGCCGACGCCGGAATTCGCCGACAGCGAGCCGCCGCTGTGGGACGGGCTCGGCTCCGTCACCTACAAGATCACCACTGCCAATCCCGAGGCGCAGACCTATTTCAACCAAGGCGTCAGGCTCGCCTACGCGTTCAACCATGACGAGGCGCGGCGCGCCTTCCGCAAAGCCCAGAAGCTCGATCCGGACTGCGCCATGTGCTTCTGGGGCGAGGCCTACGTGCTCGGCCCCAACATCAACCTGCCCATGGCCCCGGAGGCGGCGGCGCCGGCTCATGCGGCCGCCCAGAAAGCCAAGGCGCTCGCCGGCAAGGCGGCGCCGAACGAGCGCGCGCTCATCGAGGCCATTGCGCTGCGCTATGCGGCAGAGGCCCCGAAGGACCGCGCGCCGCTCGACCGCGCCTACGCGGACGCCATGGGCAAGGCGGCGGCCGCACACCCGGACGACATGGAGATCGCCACCCTGCTTGCCGAGGCGGTCATGGATCTGAGCCCGTGGGACTACTGGCAGAAGGGCGGCAAGGACCCCAATCCGCAGAGCGTCGCGATCGTGCCGACCCTGGAGCGGGTCTTGGCCAA
Source organism: uncultured Alphaproteobacteria bacterium (assembly GCA_963812775.1). GTDB lineage: Bacteria > Pseudomonadota > Alphaproteobacteria > Rhizobiales > Beijerinckiaceae > CAWEWH01. The sequence goes on along the minus strand of CAWEWH010000001.1, from coordinate 258,915 downwards.
GGACCCCGACCACCCCGGCGCCATCCACTTCTACATCCATGCGGTGGAGGCGTCCGACCGGCCGGAGCGTGCCGAGCCCTATGCCGACCGCTTGCGCGGAAAGGTGCCGCGCGCCGGCCATCTCGTGCACATGCCGAGCCACATCTACTACCGGCTCGGCCGCTACCTCGACGCGCTCGCCGACAACAAGCAGGCGGCGGCGGTTGACGAGAGCTACCTCAAGGACACCAGCGCGCCGATGGGCGTCTATCGCCTCGGCTATTATCCGCACAACGTCCACTTCGTGATGGCGGCGGCGCAAATGTCTGGCGACGGGCCGACGGTGATCGCCGCGGCCGAGAAGCTCGACGGGCTCATTCCGGCCGAGGCGGCGCGCGGCATCGCCATGGTGCAACCGGTGAAGCTCGCGCCATATTTCGCGCACGCGCAGTTCAGCTCGCCGGACGCCATCCTGGCGCTGCCGGACCCGGGCGACGGCATCCCCTACGTCAAGGCCATCTGGCACTACGCGCGCGGCGTCGCGCTCGCGGCCCGCAAGGACGCGGCCGGGGCGAAGCGCGAAGCCGACGCCATCGCGGCGCTGGAAGCTTCCGGCGATTTCACGGTGCTCAAGGCGTCCGGCGTGCCGGCGCTCGAAGTCATGAAGCTCGCCCGTACCGTCATCGCGGCACGCACCGCGCAAGCCGACGGCGATGCGGCAAGCGCCGTGAAGCACTTCGAGGCGGCCGCCGCCATGCAGGACGAATTGCCCTACACCGAGCCGCCCTATTGGTACTATCCGGTGCGCCAGTCGCTCGCCGCGGCGCTGCTGCAGGCGGGCCGCCACGACGAGGCCGAGGAGCAGTTCCGGCGGGCGCTGCGGCGGGCGCCGAACAACGGCTGGTCCTATTTCGGGCTTGGCGAGCTTTACAGAGCGCGCGGGCGCGCCGAGGACGCGAGCAAGATGGACGCCGAGCTCGCCAAGACCTGGATCGGCGACCGCGCCCTGCTGCAGCTGTCGAAGCTCTGACGATTGCGCATTGCGCTCACGCGCGTCAGTCGCCGACCGGCTCGGCCGGCGCGAAGTCTTTCACCTGGCCTGAGGCCGGCGGCGCGTCCTTGAGGCGCCGGCTCTCGCGCTCGAACGTCGCGGAAGACGCGCAGGAAGTTGAGCCCGGCCACCTTGGCCACCGCCTCGTCCGACCAGCCGCGGCGGAAAAGCTCGGCCAGGAGATGCGGGAAACAGCTCACGTCCTTGAGGCCCTCGGGCGTCGGCCCGCCGAAGAAGTCGGAGCCGATGCCGACATGGGCGATGCCGGTGACGCGCGCCAGGTGCTCGATGTGGTCGGCAAGCTCGTTCAGGGAGGCGCGCGGCCATGGCCCGCGTTCGCGCTCGCGCGGCGGTATCTCCTTGTCGAAGTCGACGCCAGGCTTGGTCTTGCCGAAGGCATCCTTGAACGGCTGCATCCAGTCGCGCGAGCGCTGGCTGATGAAGTCCGGCACGAAGGTGGCCATGACGATGCCGCGGTTCGTCTTGAGCCGCGCCAGCACGTCGTCCGGGACGTTGCGCGGGTGGTTGCACAGCGCCCGGGCGTTGGAATGCGAGAAGGCGATCGGCGCCGTCGAGATGTCGAGCACCTGGTTCATCACCTCAGTGGAGACGTGCGCGCAGTCGACGATCATGCCGAGCCGGTTGAGCTCCGTGATGACGGCGCGGCCGAAGGCCGTGAGGCCGCCGTGGCGCGGCTTGTCGGTGGCCGAATCCACCCAGTCGAGGGTCTCGTTGTGGCAGAGCGTCATCAGCCGCACGCCGGCCGCGTGCCAGATGCGCAGCGGCGCCAGCGAGTTCTCAAGGCCGACGCCACCCTCGACCGTTGTGAACGAGGCGATCTTGCCGAGCCGCTTGGCGCGCAGGATGTCGCTCGCCTTGGTGGCCGGCAGGAACACGTCCGGATAGGCGGCATTCATGCGCGCCACGAGATCGATCTGCTCGAGCGTCGTGCGCCCGGGATGCGGCACGCTGGTCGGGATGAAGGCGGCCCAGAACTGCGCCCCGACGCGCCCTTGGACGAGCCGCGGGATGTCGGTGTCGGCCTTGGGGCGCGGCTCGTGAAGCGCGTAGGCCTTCACGTCGCCGTTGACGCCGATCGCCCGGCGCATGAGCCATGGCAGATCGTTGTGGCCGTCGACGAGCGGCACCTTGTCGAGCAGCGCCATGGCGCGCGCCAGCGGGTCGTCGCCTCTGCCTTGTGTCGCCACGCCGATCTCCATGAACTGCGCCGAATGAACGGCGCCAAGAAAACGTGCCAGAAAAACGCCAAGTGCGGCGCTGACTTTCCGCCGCGGGCCGCGGCTTGGCAAGGCTTTGGCCGCATTGCGGCTGCGCGCCCGCCTCGCCGAACCGGGCAAGAAAGCGTGAACCAAGCGCGCTGAGCAAGACTTAACCTGAATTCGCGTTGAGATTTGACCGTTAACCCCCCCTCCAGAGGCCCTGCTGCAAGGTTGCCGCAAGTCAGGAACACCGGCTGGGCAACAGCGGGGAAAGCGTCAACAGATGATCAAGAACTCTCTACGCGAATTCATCGATCGCGCGCTCGACAGCGGCATCATCGGCGAGGCCGAGGTTGCCCTTCTGCATCGCGAAATCCTGCCCGACGACCTCACGTCGCGCGAGGAGGCCGAGGTGCTGATCTCCCTCGACCGGGCGGTGCTGCGCAAGTGCGGCATGTGGGACGACGCCTTCGTGCGCCTGCTCGTCGACTTCGCCGTGTGGGCCTCGCGGCCGACCGGCAAGATCGATCGTGAAATGGCGACGTGGCTGGTGAACGCCCTCGGGGCCGGCGCCGGTCCGACCTCGAACGGTGTCAAGGCGGCTTTCGAGATCGTGCGCGAGGCGCAGCAGGTCGACGAGTCGCTCATGGCCTTCGTCATGCACGGCGCCCGCAACAAGCCGGTGCGCGTCGTGTCCGAGCTCGATTGGCAGTCCCTGCGCCCGGTCAGCGCGGCCTGACCAGCAACCAGCAACCAGCAATCAAATCGTCGGCGATCGGCAATCGGAGGTCGGCGTCAGACCGGTTCGCCTCTCGGATCGCTGACGGCCGGCAACTGCCCCTGAACCCTTGACTTCTGACCCCTGACCCCTGATTCCCTGGTTTGGTCGTAACCGGGCGGGGTATGTTCAAGAAAATCCTCATCGCCAACCGCGGCGAGATCGCCTGTCGCGTCATCAAGACGGCGCGCAGGATGGGCATCGGGACCGTGGCCGTGTTCTCCGACGCCGACCGCGATGCGCTGCACGTGGAGATGGCCGACGAGGCGGTGCATATCGGCCCCCCGGCGGCCGCCGAATCCTACCTGGTGATCGAGCGCATCGTCGAGGCATGCCGCAAGTCCGGCGCCGAGGCCGTGCATCCTGGCTACGGCTTCCTGTCGGAACGCGCCGCCTTTCCGCAAGCCCTCAAGAAGGCCGGCATCGTCTTCATCGGCCCGAACCCGAAGGCCATCGAGGCCATGGGCGACAAGATCGAGTCCAAGAAGTTCGCCAACGCCGCCAGGGTATCGACGGTGCCGGGGCATCTCGGCGTCATCGACAATCCCCAACAGGCCACCAAGATCGCCGCCGAGATCGGCTTTCCCGTCATGATCAAGGCCTCGGCCGGCGGTGGCGGCAAGGGCATGCGCATCGCCCACAACGCCGCGGAGGTGAAGGAAGGCTTCGAGCGTGCCAAGTCGGAGGCCAAGTCGTCGTTCGGCGATGACCGCGTCTTCGTCGAGAAATTCATCACCGATCCACGGCACGTCGAGATCCAGGTGCTCGGCGACAAGCACGGCAACGTCATCCATCTCGGCGAGCGCGAATGCTCCATCCAGCGACGCAACCAGAAGGTCATCGAGGAGGCGCCGTCGCCGCTGCTCGATGCCGCGACGCGCAAGAAGATGGGCGAGCAGGCGGTGGCGCTTGCCAAGGCGGTCGGCTACGACAGCGCCGGCACGGTGGAGTTCGTGGCCGGCCAGGACCGCTCCTTCTACTTCCTCGAGATGAACACGCGGCTGCAGGTCGAGCACCCAGTCACCGAACTGGTCACCGGCATCGATCTCGTCGAGGAGATGATCCGCGTGGCGGCCGGCGAGAAGCTCAGGCTCAAGCAATCCGACGTGAAGCTCGACGGCTGGGCGGTGGAAAGCCGCATCTATGCCGAGGACCCGAGCCGCAACTTCCTGCCGTCCATCGGCCGTCTCGTCACCTACCGGCCGCCGGCCGAAGGCCGCAACAAAGGTGTCACGGTGCGCAACGATACCGGCGTCACCGAGGGCGGGGAGATCTCGATCTTCTACGATCCGATGATCGCCAAGCTCGTCACGCACGCGCCGACGCGCGCCAAAGCCATTGAGGCGCAGGCCAAGGCGCTCGACGCTTTTGCCATCGACGGCATTCGCCACAACATCCCGTTCCTGTCGACCGTGATGCAGCACAAGCGCTGGCGCGACGGCAAGCTTTCGACCGGCTTCATCGCCGAGGAGTTTCCCGACGGCTTCCACAATCCGGCGCCGCAAGGGGAGGTGGCGGTGCGCATGGCGGTGGTGGCGGCCGCCATTGATCACCAGCTCAATGAGCGCAAGCGCGGCATCAGCGGCCAGTTGGCCAACGGCCGTCCCGTGCGCTTCGAGCGCCAGCGTGTCGTCATGCTCGATGCGGCGCCCCACGAGCTCACGCTGGAGAGCGGCGAGGGGACCGAGATCGTGGCGCGTCTTCCAGCCGCGCGCGGCAAGGGGCGCGCCATCGCGGTCGCGTCGCAGTGGCGGCCCGGCGAGCCGGTCTGGCACGGCAGCCTCGACGGCGAGGATCTCGCCGTGCAGGTGCGGCCGATCCTCAACGGCGTTCTCCTGGCGCATGCCGGCGCCTTCGCGGCGGCGCGCGTCTATACGCGCCGGGAGGCGGAGCTTGCGGCCCTGATGCCCGCCAAGGTGGCGGCCGACAGCGGCAAGCAGCTCTTGTGCCCGATGCCGGGGCTGGTCAAATCCATCATCGTGGCGCTCGGCCAGGAGGTGAAGATCGGCGAGCCGTTGGCCATCGTCGAGGCCATGAAGATGGAAAACGTGCTGCGCGCCGAGCGCGACGGCACGGTGGCGAAAATCCACGCCAAGGCGGGCGACAGCCTGGCGGTCGATGCGGTGATCCTGGAATTCGCCTAGAGCGGGGCGACGCCCCCTTCTTCTTGACGAGAAGGCGGCGTCGCCAGATCGCGCTCAGCGTCCGTCGCTTCGCGTCACAGCTCCATCTTCATGGCTTCCGGATAGAAGCGGAAGCCATCACCTTGCTTGGCGACATTGCCGATCCCCGGCCATGCGAAATGGTAGGCGAGGATCGGGATCTTGTTGCCCGCCAGCATGGTGAGCAGCTTGACCCGCGTCTGCGCCGACTGCTTGGGATCGGTGTCGTAGGCGAACTCCGTCAGCGGCTTCTCCATGAGGAGAACGGGATGGTGGGTCAGGTCGCCGATATAGCAGAGCTGCTTGCCGCCCGAGCTGATCATGAAGATGGTATGTCCTACGGTGTGGCCGACCGCGGCGATCGCCTGGATGCCGGGCAGGAACTCCTCGCCGTCCTTGATGAACACCATCCGGTCACGGTTAGGAACGAGGTTCTTGTGGGCCGTCTCCCAGAAAGCCTTGAGAGGCTCGCCGACCTTCTTCTCGTCCGTCCAGTAATCATAGTCGGCTTGGCTGATGTAGTATTGCGCGTTGGGGAAGTTGCGCTTGCCGTCGGCCGTCATGTTGCCGCTGAGGTGATCGATATGCGCGTGGCTCATCACCACCGCGTCGATGTCCTTCGGGTCGATGCCGGCTTGACTCATGCTCTTCAACAGCTTGCCGGTGGTCGGACCGAATGCGGTGAGGTGGCCCATGCCGGTGTCGAAGAGGACGAGCTTGTCACCCGTGTTGACGATGAGCGCATTCTGCTCGAGGATCGCGTTGTTGAGCGGCAGGAAATTGCTGGAGAGCTGCCGCTCCATCTCTTCCTTGCTCAGCCCTTTGAAGTTGGGCACGGGATCGCCGAGCGGCAACGTGCCGTCCGACACGATCGTCGCCTCGAAGCCGCCCACCTTCAGACGATAGAAATACGGCGCTTGCGTGCTCAGCATCGGCGCCTTCGCGTCGGCGCGTCCAATCAGACCGCCATAGGCGGCGACGCCGCCCGCTGCCATGCCGCCAATGAAGCCGCGCCGCGTCACGTCCAACCTGTTCCGCATGTTCTCTTCCTCCACTTGGCCCCAGCGCGCGCAGTCAAACACTCGCCGCACACAAAGCAAGGGCCTGCAACGATGTTGTGATCGCGGTCCTTCACGAAGAGCGTCGCGTGCCACCGTTTCGAGGAATGCAGCGGATGCGCAATTCCTGTAATCTGCCGGGCAGGCAGGCCGCGCTGGCCGGACCGCGAGCGCCCGCATGACGCTCTATTTCGCCTACGGCTCGAACATGGACCGCGCCGCCATGGCGCGGCGCTGCCCGGCCGCTACCGCGCTCGGGCCGGCGCGGCTCGACGGCCATGCCTATCGCGTCAACCAGGACGGCTACGCCACCATCGTGGCGCATGGCGGGCGGGTGGTGCACGGCGTGCTGTGGCGGCTCAAGGCGCGCGACGTGACCGCGCTCGATCTCTACGAGGCGGTGGCCGAGGGGCTCTATGCCCGCGCGACGATCCGCGTCGGCTTCGGCGAACGGACCTTGAAGGCCATCACCTATGTGGCGGCGCGCCTCCTCGAGGGCCGGCCGCGGCCGCTCTATCAGGAGGCCGTCGTGCGCGCCGCCGACGATTGGGGCCTGCCGCCCGCCTACGTGCAGGAGCTCGTCACGTGGCTGCCGCTGCCGAGCCGACTCGCCCGCCAGGCACAGACAGCAGGGCGCGCAAGATGAGCGACGCCGCCTTTCTCGTGCATGTGGTCATCCGCGGGGAAGTGCAAGGCATCGGCTTCCGCGCCTGGGTGGCGGACGAGGCGCGCGCGGCGCGGCTCAACGGCTATGTGCGCAACCGCCGCGACGGCACCGTCGAGGCGGTCTTCTCCGGCCCGCAAGAGGATGTCGAGGCCATGCTCATTGCCTGCTGGCGCGGCCCGCCAGGGTCACAGGTCACCGCCATCGATCCCGTCGCGGGTGAGGTCGAGCCGCTGGCAGAGGAGGGCTTCGAGGTGAGGTCGACGATCTGAAGCCTGTCTGCGTTGGGCCGGGTCATTGCGCGGAGCGCGTCGCGCGCATCGCGATGGCCAGGCTGACGAGCGTGAGCGCCGCGGCCGTGAGATAGCCGAGCCCCGACCAGGCCGGCGTGCCGCCGGCCGCGATGGCAAGGGCCAACACGTTGGTGAACAGGAGCTGCCCGAGCATGCCGCCGATGCCGCGCATGGCGCCGAGCGCGCCTTGCAGCTCGCCTTGCGCGGAGGGGCCGACGCGAGCACTCATCAGCGCCTGCATCGAGGGTCCTACCAGGCCCCACAGCGCGACGAACGGCAGGCCGGCCAGGAACAGCACGCCGGTGGGCGCGAGACCGTAGATGGCGAAACCCACGGCGCCGAGGCTCGCGCCGAGGATGAGCGTGTTGCGCTCGCGCAGCCGCGCCACGACGGGCCCGACGACGAGCGCCGAGACGATGGTGGCGCCGATGCCGACGCCGGCCAGAACGAGCCCGACGGTGCGCTCATCCCAGCCATAGCGGTAGTCGGCATAGAGGACGAAGATGCCCGGCAGCGACTCGTGGGCGATGAAGTAGAGGAACGTGGCGACCGCGAGCCCGAACAGTTCCGGATGGCCGCGCAGCATCTTCAACGCGCCGACCGGATTGGCCTTGGCCCATGAGAACGGCGCGCGGCTCTCCGGCGGCAGCGATTCCGGCAGGATGACGAGACCGTAGAGGAAATTGGCGAGGCTCAAGCCCGCCGCTACCCAGAAGGGCAGGCGCAGGTCGATGGCGCCCAGCACGCCGCCGAGCGCCGGCCCGATGATGAAGCCCAGCCCGAAGGCGGCGCCCAGCATGCCGAACAACGCGGCGCGCCGCTCCGGCGGCGTGATGTCGGCCACATAGGCGCCGGCGACCGAGAAGCTTGCCGCTGTGATGCCGGACGCCAGCCGCCCCACGAACAGCCAAGCCGCGGAGGGCGCCAGTGCCATGAGCTGTAGTCGAGGCCGAGGCCGAATTGGACAGGAGCACGATGGGGCGGCGGCCGAAGCGGTCCGACAGCACGCCGGTCAGCGGCGAGAACAGGAACTGCATCGCCCACCAGGCGAGACCGAACAGGCCGAAGATGCCGGCGGCGCGAGCCGCGTCGCCGCCCTCGAGCTGGATGAGGAGTTTCGGCAGGACGGGCGCGGCGATGCCGAGCGCCAGCATGTCGAGCGCGACCGTGATGAAGATGAACGCAAAGGCGGCGCGGCGTCCGCCGCCGAGAGCGAGGCTCATGGGTTTGGCGCTCTCAAGCGCGCCGGCGCGTCACGCGCTTTTCTTGGCGGCCGGCGCGGCCTTGGGGTCCGGCTGCTCGATCGCCCCGCCGGCCTCCCGCCAGGCGGAAAAGCCGCCGGCAATGTGCGCCACCGGCTTCAGCCCCATGCGCTTCGCGGTGGCGCCCGCCAGCGCCGAGCGCCAGCCGCCGGCGCAGAAGAACACGAACTTCTTGTCCTCGGCAAACACCGGCTTGTGGTACGGGCTCTCCGGATCGATCCAGAATTCGAGCATGCCGCGCGTGCAGTGGAAGGCGCCGGGGATCTTGCCCTCCCGCTCGCGCTCGCGCGGGTCGCGCAGATCGACCAGCACCACGTCATCCTTGCCGGCGAGCGTGACGGCATCCTTCGCCTGGATCGTCTCGATCTCATTCTCGGCCTCGGCCAGAAGCACCTTGTAGCCCGTGGTGATGGTCTGCGGCATTGTCTGCATCCTTGCGGCGAGCGCATGACCCCGAAAATGCGAGCGCTCGCGGCGAGCGTCGCGCATGCGCCAAGGCGCGTCAACCGCAAGCTGCGATGCTTGACGGCGGGATCGCGAGCGGGCAGGGGACACGCATGACGCTGCCGGCGATTTCTTCAAAGCGCTTCGAGGACACGCTGCTCGCGCTTGCGGCCGCACGGGGGCCCGGCAAGACCCTCGATCCGACCGAAGCAGCCCGCGCGCTTGGCGGCGATCATCCCGATGGCTGGGGACCGCTGATGCAGCCGCTGCGCAGGGCCGCGGTCGCGCTCGCCAAAGAGGGCCGCATCGTCATCTACCGCAAGGGCCGCCCGGCTGATCCGGACGAGTTCCGCGGCGTCTATCGGCTCGGCCTGCCGCGGCACGACTGAGGCGCGCGTCAGGGCGCGCGTCGCGACATGGTGATGGCGACTTCAGTCACATCGGTGCCTTGCGGCGCGATCGTGATGGCCTGCCGGTTTCCGAGCGTTGAAACGGCGAAACGTGCCGCAAAAGCCACGCCCTGCACCCTGGCTTGAATCAGGTTGCCGTTGACTTCGCCGATGACGACGCCGGAGAGGTTGCGCGTCGTCTCGACCCACTGGCCCGAGATCGTCGCGGCGCCCAGTACGAGATCGCTCGACAGTTGGAATTTGTAACTGTCGCTGGCGCACAGCATCTCCTGCTTGAGACTGTTGCCACCACCATGCACCGTGTAGGTTGCCCGGCAGCGGATGCGTTCGCTGCCGCCGTTGCTCGTGCGGATGGTCCCTTCGCCAGTCCATTGACCGCTCATTCGCGCGAAGACGGGAACCTCTCCAGTTCCCTGCGCCTCGGCTGGCGACGAGAGCGCGATGGTGAGCGCGGTGGCGAGCGCGGTGACAGCGCCGAAACATCGAAAGCAGGTTCTGTGTCCCATGAGTTGCATTGCAGAGTGCTGCACCAGGGACGCATCGAGCGCAAGCTGCGTGCTTGGGCCGCACAGGAAAAAATCGGCAGGTCCCCAGAACTGCTACAACTTGATCTGCATCAAGGCTTCGGCACGAGGGTGGGTCGTTCATTCTTGCGGAGCCGCGGCCATCGCTCGTTCCGAGCATAATCATGGTATGCGTCGCTCGTATCGTGGCGCACTCCCCTGCAAGCGCCCAAGGTCCAGTTCGTGAAAACAGGATTGACGATCGCAATGCTGGCTTTCTCCGCCCAGGTTGCGGCGGCCGATCCTGTCGATCTGAATAATCTCCCGGCGGATCTCGCGGCATGCAAGCCGGCGGCGCTACGCCTGTGCGACCGATCGCAGCCCCAAAACGCCGCTGCCTTGTGGAGCTGTGCGGCAGTCCTGGCTGCGCGTCATCAAGAAATTGGGCGAGGCTGCATCAGCGTCCTCAGACGCTACGGTCATCTTTAGTTTGGTCTGGGGTTCCCGAAGAAGAAGTGCGCAGCGTTTTGCATTCTTGGGCGAAAAAGTTGGAATTGTTCACGGTCACATCCTGGGCACCAATCGCCTGCACAGGTTGATCCAAATCAAACTCCGACCGGTGAGCGCTCGAGCGCTTGAAATCAGCGCGTCTGGAAGCTGATCGGCACCGTCACGGCAACGGTGCTTCGGCCCATCTCGCGCGGCGGCGGGGGCAACGGCTGCGCGCGCTGCAGCAGGCTGACGGCTTCCCTGTCGAGCGCGGCGCTGCCTGAGCTCGCCGCAAGTTGCTTCGACAAGACGCGGCCTTGCAGGTCGACCACGAAGCTCACGCGGGCGAGGCCGTGGTCGCGCGCCGGATCGGCATCGGCCGGAAAGCGCTTGTGCCGCTCGAGATGGGCGCGCAGCTGTGCGCGCCAATCGGCGAGGCCCGCGGCGCTGCCGCCGGACGGCGCCGGCGAGGCGGCCTTCTGGGCGACGGTCGATTCCGCCGCTTGGCCGGTCGCTTCGGCCTTGGCGGTGCGGATGGGCTGCACGGTCTTTGGCTTGGCGGCCGGATTCTGCTTCCGTGCCTCCATCTTGGGCTTCGGCTTTTCCTTCTTCGGTTCGGCCGTCGGCTTGCGCGGCTCTTGCTTCGGCTCGGACCGTTCGATGCGCTCCGGCGGCAGGAGTGCTGGAGCCTCGTCCTGGGGCACGGGCACCACATCGCGGACCGGTTCCTGCTCGGACAGCGGCTCGGGCTCGGCTTTCGCTTCTTGCCACGGCGGCGCCGCGGTGTCGTGCGCCGCTTCGCGCGGCTCTTGATCGCGGGATGGCTGCGCGGCTTCTTTTGCCAGCGCTTGTTCCAGTGGCTCCACCTCGGGCGGCGCCGCGAGCTTGAAGTCGGACGGCAGCGAGAACTGCATGTCGCGCGGCAGCTTAGCGTCCGAGACGACGGCCTGAGAGCTTTCGGCATCGATCGCGAGGTCGATCATGACCGCGTTCGCCGCCTCCCGGTCGGAGACGGCGTGGTGGCGCGCCATGAGCGGCATCAGCGCCGCGACATGCCCGGCGAGCACCAGCACGAAGACCGCGGTCCAGCGCAGCGCCTTGTGCCGCGGCACGAGGGCTTCAGCGGAGTCGAGCGTGACGGCCACGAGGCTCATCCCTTGCTTCCACGTCCTGAAGCTCGGCGCGGTCGATGTCGCGGCTGACGAGCTGCGCTACGGCGACCGCGGCGTCGGCGACGAGGCCCCGGTAGCCGGCAGTGGCGCGAGCGAGCATGTTGTAGATGACGACCGCCGGAATGGCGGCGAACAAGCCCGCCGCGGTGGCGAGAAGCGCCTCGGCGATGCCGGGTGCCACGACCGCGAGGTTGGTCGTCTGCGCCTTGGAGATGCCGATGAAGCTGTTCATCACTCCCCAGACGGTCCCGAACAGGCCGACGAAGGGGGCGGTGGCCCCGACGGTCGCCAGGATGCCGGTGCCGCGCGCCACGGCGCGGATGGCTGACGCTTCGATCCGTTCCAGCCGCGCGCCGACGCGGTCGGTGAGGCGCGTTCCCTGATGGCCGGAAAGCTCCACCTCCTCGGCGGCCGCCGCGACCATGCGGCCGACGACGCCCGACTTCGGGTGCACCTCGACCTCCGCCAGGCTCCGGCACGGCGCGAGCTCCGCAAGGCCGCGCCGCAGACGGCGCTTCAGGGCGAAGAGCTCGTAGGCCTTCACCAACCACACGGTCCATGTGAGCACCGACGCGAAGGCGAGGCCGATCATCACCGCCTTCACGACGATGTCGGCGGACATGAACATGCCCAATGGCGTCAGGTCGCGCGGCAGCAGTGCGGCGATGGCTGAGGCTGCTGCTGCCGGTCCTGCGCCTTGCTCCATGGATCAGGAGCCTCGCGTGGCGAGGCGATAGCGGAGCGCTTCGAAGCGCGTCACCTGGCTCGGATCGAGCTCGCGGTTGGCGTCGCGGCCGACGAAGACCTTGAACATGGCGCCGCCGTCGCCATTGATGAACTGCAGCGAGCACGAGCGGCGCCCGAAGAAAGGCCGGTCGACGAAGTAGATGCCGGCGCAGCGGCTCGCCTTGATATGCCCGCCGAGGGGCGCCTCGCCGTGGACGTTGAAATAGCCGCGCCCTTCCGATCCGGGCGGCAGCGTCGTCTTCACCTCGAACACGCCGTCATCGGTGTGGACGATGAAGGTCACGGCGCCCCAGCCGGTCAGGTCGTTCCAGATTTCCTCGAAGCGTTCGCCCGGCGCGGCGCTGGCGCGTTCGGGGTCGAGGCAATCAAGGACGCTCCGCAGCGGCACGCCGTGCTCGCGGGCGACCTCCTCGAGCACGCCGTCCGGACGCGCCGCGAGCGCGGCGCGCAGCGCAGCGCGCTTGTCGGGCTGCAGCATCGTCACACCTGCTCCGTGGCGACGATGTGCTGGAAGACCTCGAAGCCCTCGAACTCGGGATGTCCGAGCGTCATCGGCTTGTTGTTGCCGGCCCGGGCGTGCGACTTGCGGAACTGCTCCGAGCGTGTCCAGGCCTCGAAGCTGGCGCGATCCTCCCACACGGTATGCGAGGAGTAGAGGACGTGATCCTCCCGCTCGGGGCCGCGCAGCATGTGGAACTCGACGAAGCCGTCGAGCTCGTTGAGGTTGCTGTCGCGCGTCAGCCAGACATTCTCGAAGTCGGCCTGTGCGTCCTTCAGCACCTTGAAGCGGTTCATGGCGATGTACATGGTCGAAGTCTCCTGCATCGCGCGAGGCTCATCGAGCGGTCACCGATCATTGCGACGCGAATTTGACGGTGACCGCTGCCTTGGCCACAAGGCCGGGGCTTTGATCTGAGTTCAAATACTGCTGATAGCGCTTGTCGAGAAGGTTCTGCACGGTGAAGTCGGCCTGCACGTTGTCGTTGTGCTTATAGGTCGCGAAGAGATCGACAAGTCCGTAGGCTTTGCTGTTCGGGATCGTGCCGTCGACCGGGAAGTTCTTCTTGGCCTCGACAGCCGTCAGACGGACGCCGGTGGTGAGGCGCCCGTCGAGGAAGCGCAGGCCGAGCGTGCCGCTGATGCGGTCGGGCGGGACGCTGACCAGCGCCGTTCCGGTGATGGCATTCTCGCCGTCGAGGTGCGTTGCCGCGACCGACACGAAGCCGTCGGTCCAGTCGTAGGCGCCTTCGAACTCGACGCCGCGGATATTGGCGCGGGCGATGTTCTGGTACTGCAGGTCCGGCAGGAAGCTGCACAGGCCGCGTGCGAAGGCGCCGGGAATGCGGCCGCACAGCGAGGTGGGCGCGCCGGGGATGAAGATCACCAGGTGGGAGGTGGTCGTCTCGTCGATGTCGATGAAATCGTCGATATTGTTCCGGAAGGCCGTCAGCTTGGCGCGGAGCTTGTCGCCGGGCCGCGCCACATTGTCGAACTTGATGTTGACGCCGGCTTCGAGGTTGTGCGCGACCTCGGGCCGGAGGTTGGGATTGGGGAGGATCACGAAAGCCGGGAAGGGGTGAAAGCTCGAGGTCAACGTCTCGGTAATGGCCGGGGCGCGGTAGCCCTCGGCATAGGTGCCGAAGAGCTCGATCCCCGGCCCCGGCGAGACGCCGACCGTGAGCTTCGGCGACACGCGATCGCCGGAGGAATTGGTGGTTGCGCTGTTGAGCTCGAATTCGTCGGAGCGGGCGGCGCCGATGACCCTGAGCCAGCCGCCGTAGCGCACCTCGTCTTGCATGAAGGCGCCGCCGAGCCGGCGCTGCCCCGACGGCGTCAGCGCCGAGCCGAAGCCGCCGGCGCTGTCGTCGGTCCTCACACGGTCCTCGACGCCGTCGATGCCGTAGGTGACTGCGTGCGCGAAGGGGCCGAGATCGAAGCGCGACGTGTTGAAAGCGTCGAGACCCTTGGTGTCAATGTCGAAATGCTGCTTCGAGCCGACCTTTGCGCCAAGCGCCCCGAAGACCTTGCTCGGGCTGTCGGCCAGGAAGGTCAGGCTGTTGTTGGTCTTGGTGTTGTAGACCTTGACGTTGAAGTCGAGGAGCGGCACGTCGGGGCGCTGGAAGCGATAGCCGAGCGTGTAAGTGTCGGCGTTGACGTTGTCTGAGAAGCGGGCCGAGTTGCCGGTCGAGCCGTTATTGGTGAAATTGAGGTTTTGCCGCAGCGCCGTGGCGCTGATCTCGTGACCGTCGGCCGGCCGCACGTTCATCTTGGCGAGGCCGCCGACCAGCTCGCTGCCGGTGTCGGGAACGACGCGGCCGAGACCGTCCTGATAATTGTAGGTGTGGCGCGTGACGAGCTGGGCAAACATGTCGGCGCTATTGTTGCCGATGCGCATGCCGCCCATGCTGCTCGACAAGAGGCCGGCGCCGTTGGTACCGACGCCGATCTTCTGGGCGACGCCGATTTGCTCGTTCGGCGCGAGCACATCGTCGACGCCGCGCGTCCGGAACAGGACCACGCCGCCGATGGCACCCGAGCCGTAGATCGTCGAGACCGGGCCGCGGGCGATGTCGACCGTGCCGATGAATTCCGGGTCGAGATAGAACACGCCGTTGGCGCGATGGCCGCTCGTTTGGAAATTCTGCCGGGCGCCATCGACCAGGACGTTGACGCGGCCGAAATCCTGCAATCCACGGATGTTGATCGACTGCGCCGGGTCGTTGGCGTTCTCCTGCGAGGTGACGCCGGGCACATCGCGGAACACGTCGGAAATACGCGAGGGCTGAATGCGATCGATCTCGCGGCGCCCAACGACGCTGACGCCGCCGAGAGAATCGATCGCCTTCTCCTCGGTCTTCGTGGTGGTGACGCTGATCGTGTCGAGAACGACATCCTGGGCGCCGGCAGGGGAGATTGAGAGCATCGACGCGGACGCCAGGAGCATCCAGCGGGAAAGCGAACGCATGCCAAGACCTCATATGATGAAGGCTGGCTGGCTGGCTTTTCACGCTGCAACGTGGAACGCGCTGGCTGGCTGGCGGTGGCGCCACGTGACTTGCGGGGCGGCGATTGCGTTTGGTATTTACTTCACGTAG
Source organism: uncultured Alphaproteobacteria bacterium (assembly GCA_963812775.1). Classification (GTDB taxonomy): domain Bacteria; phylum Pseudomonadota; class Alphaproteobacteria; order Rhizobiales; family Beijerinckiaceae; genus CAWEWH01. Next base: position 243,588 of record CAWEWH010000001.1, on the reverse strand, counting down.
ACAAGTCAACGCTCAGAAATCGTTCCAGTTTTGCATTATTCAAAACTGGAATGACTTCAAGGAGACTGTGCAGTTCTTCTTTATAGTAATTAAAGACTGGCCCACCGGATGAAGAGCGAGGACGGCAAGCGGCCGCGCGCCGACGTGCCAGTGCCCAACGAGAGTGGCGAGGCGGTCATCGATACGCGCCAGCTCTTCGGCGAACGGCGCGAGGTGGTGCTGGTGCACAACGGCGAGCGCTACCGGCTGCGCGCCACCGCCAAAGGCAAGCTCATCCTCACCAAGTGATCTCACCAGCGTCACCTCGATTGGCGCAACGGCGGAACCTCATGGCAGACAATTCCAGTAGAGACCTTCCTTCCGCGGCGCGCCGTGCCCTGCTCATTCTTGCGGCGCTCTGTTGTGCGCCAGTGGCCATGGCACAGGCCGGCGAGGGCAAGCGGATCGTCGCGGCCGGCGGCGCCGTCACCGAGATCCTCTACGCGCTCGGCCTCGAGCAGGACGTGGCCGGCGTCGACACGACGAGCCTCTATCCGCCGGCGGCGCGGGAGAAACCGAACATCGGCTATGTGCGAGCCCTTTCGGCCGAGGGGGTGCTGTCGCTGCGCCCGACCTTGGTGATCGCCATCGACGCGGCCGGCCCCCCGGAAGTGCTGTCGCTCATCGAGCAGAGCGGCGTCACGGTGGCACGCCTGGCCGATGACGCGACGGCGGACGGTGTCGTGCTTCGCATCGAAGCCGTGGGCCGCCTGGTCGGCAAGGAGCAGGAGGCGCAGGCGCTGGCGCGCGACGTGACTTCCAGCTTCGCGTCCCTCACGCGCCAGACGAAGACGATCGAGCGGCCGGTGCGCGCCATCTTCGTCATGAGCCTTCAGAACGGGCGCCCGCTGACGGCGGGCCGCGGCACTGCCGCCGACAGCGCCCTGCGCCTCGCCGGCGCGGAGAACGCCGCCGCCGGCTTTGGCGGTTACAAGCCGATGAGCGACGAGGCGGTGATCGCGGCCGCTCCTGACGTGATCGTGATGATGTCCAACCGACCCGGCGCGACCGAGGAAGTGCTCGGCAACACGGCCATCGGCGCCACCCCAGCCGGGCGTGCCCGGCGTGTGGTCGCCATGGACGGCAACTATCTGCTCGGCTTCGGTCCGCGCGCACCCGAGGCGCTGCGCGAGCTCATGCGCAGCTTCTATCCCGACCTGCCGGCGGCACCTGGCCGCTAGCTGCGCATGACGGCCGTCATTCAGGCGCTGGCGCAGGGTCGGGCGATGCGCGCCCGGCGCGCCGTCATCCTGGTGGCGCTGCTCACCGCTCTTGCGGTCCTTGCGGTGATGTCGATCGGCGTCGGACCCATCGCCATCCCGGCGCATCGCGTCGTGTCGCTGATCCTCGGCCAGGCCGGCGACGACGCGCTGGTGCCGCGTGACGCGCTCGTCGTGCTCAACGTGCGCCTGCCGCGCACGCTGCTGGCCATGGCGGTCGGGGCGGCGCTCGCCGTCTCGGGCGCCGTCATGCAGGGCTTGTTCCGCAACCCGCTGGCCGACCCCGGGCTCATCGGCGTGTCGAGCGGGGCGGCGCTCACGGCCGCCCTGGTCATCGTCGCCGGCGACCGCTTCCTCGCGGCACCTGGCGTCGCCGGCCGCGTGCCGTTCGCCGTGCTGCCCGTCGCGGCCTTCTGCGGCGCGCTCAGCTTCACGCTCATTCTTTACGGCATCGCGACAAGGACCGGACGCACCTCTGTCGCCACCATGCTGCTGGCCGGCGTGGCGCTGGGCGCGCTCGCTGCCTCCGGCATCGGCTTCCTGGTCTATGTCAGTGACGACCGGCAGCTGCGCGATCTGACCTTCTGGTCATTGGGCAGCCTCAGCGGCGCCACCTGGACCAAGACCGCGACGGTCGGTGCCGCCATGGCGCTGGCGCTCGCCGTCGTGCCGTTCCTGGCCCGCACCCTCGATGCTCTCGTGCTCGGCGAGGCGGAGGCCTATCACCTCGGCATCCCCGTGCAGCGCGCCAAGCTCGCGGCCATCGTGTTCGCGTCGGTCCTGGTAGCGGCCGCCGTGGCCAGCTGCGGCGTCATCGCCTTCGTGGGCATCGTCGTGCCGCATCTGCTGCGGCTTCTCGCCGGTCCCCGCCACGGCTTCCTGCTGCCGGCCAGCGCCTGCCTCGGTGCCGTGCTGCTGGTGGCCGCCGACACGTTCGCGCGCACCATCGCGGCACCGGCCGAACTGCCCATCGGCATCATCACCGCGGCCATCGGCGCGCCCTTCTTCCTGTGGCTGTTGCTGCGGCAGACGGGAGCCGTCGACCGATGACCGCCATCGTGGCGGCGGACAATGTCGGCTTCCGCGTCGCCGGAAAGGCGCTCGTCGACGGCGTCTCGCTTGCGCTTGGGCCGGGCGAGACGGCGGTCGTCATCGGCCCCAACGGCGCCGGCAAGTCTACCCTGGCGCGCCTGATGGCCGGCGAGCTTAGGCCCAGCAGCGGCGCCGTCACCTATGAGGGCTTGCCGATCTCGCGCTGGCCGGCTTGGCGGCTCGCCTGCAAGCGCGCCGTGCTGCCGCAGAAATCGAGCCTCGCGTTCCCGTTCACTGTTGCCGACGTGGTGCGCATCGGCGCCGAGACGGTCGGCCGGCACCTGAAAACGCGCGAGCAGGACACGCGTGTGCTCGGCGCCCTGGCGCGTGCCGATGTGGCGGATCTGGCATCCCGCGACTACCAGACCTTGTCGGGGGGCGAGCAGCAGCGCGTGCAGTTCGCGCGCGTGCTCTGCCAGATCGACGTGGGCGGCAGCGTCGAGGCGCGGCAGCTCCTGATCCTCGACGAGCCGACCGCCAGCCTCGACATCAAGCACCAGCTGCTCATCCTGGAGGAGGCGGCCGCCGTGGCGCGGCGCGGCTGCGCTGTCCTTGGCGTGCTGCACGACGTTAGATCTCGCGGCGGCCTACGCGGACAAGGTCCTGGTGATGAAGCACGGACGCGTCGTGACTTGCGGCGCTCCCCGGGACGTTCTGACGGACGCGCTGCTCAGCGCGGTCTTCGACGTGGCGATGCAGCGGCACACGCTGCCCGACCAATCATCCCTCTACCACGTCCGCCGCGGCATGCGCGCCGATCACGGTCCCGGCAGCAATTCGTCGGTATAGCCGGCGAGGCGGTAGGCCACGAGGCCTAGCCATTCCTTCACCGCGAGGTCGCCGAGCCGCAGCCCTTCGGAGAAGACGCCGTGCGGCCTGAGGTAGTCGCCAGGGCGGCCGCGCGAGTGGAAGTCGACCGGGTAGGGGATGACCGGAAAGCCGACGGCGCGGAAGCAGGCCACGGCGCGCGGCATGTGATACGCGGAGGTGACGAGGAGCCAGCGCTCGCCGGGCTTCGGCGCCACCAGCGCCTTGCTGAAGGCGGCGTTCTCGCGGGTGTTGCGGGACTTGTCCTCGAGCACGAGGCGCGCGTCAGCGATGCCGAGATCGTGGAACAGCACGCGCGCGGAGGCTGCCTCGGTGCCGCGGCCGAAACTGATCACCCCGGCATCGCCGCCGGAGAACAGGAGGCGCGCCTCGGGATAGCGGCGGGCGAGCGCCACCGCCGCGGTCATGCGCGAGGCCGCGTCGGTGAAGCGCACCTGGTCGCGCGTCGAGCCGACGGCGCCGCCCAACACGACGATGCCGTCAATGCGCCCGAGGTCGGCGCCGGCGATCGGAAAGCGGTCCTCGAGCAGCCGCATGATCGAGCGCGAGAACGGCGTCACGCCGAGCACGAACAGGCCAGCGATGCCCACGACGGCGAGGAAGCGCCCGAACCTCTTGAAGCGCGTGAATAGCAAAAGCGCCCCGAGGCTCGCCGCGATGAGCAGCAGGTTGGTCGGCGCCGCCAGCACCCAGAGCACCTTGGAGGAGACGAAGAACATGCGGGGGCCGGCTACAGCAGGATGTGTTTTGATCGAGTTGCTGGGCGCGCTGATCCTCCCCCTCCAGGGGGAGGTGGCCGCGCGGAAGCGCGGCCGGAGGGGGTCTGACGTATAGACGCATCAGACCCCACCCGGCTCAGCGCGCAAGGGCGCGCCGACCCACCCTCCCCTGAAGGGGAGGGATCAGGCTGCATTGGCAACGGGCGAGTATTCATACGCAATTGCCTGCACGAACCGGCGGTCGGTGCGCTCTGAGCGCACCTATGTCATCCGGTATTAGTCCCACTTCGCCCAGCCGGGGTCGAGGAGGCGGCCGCTCTGCCGCGCCTCGGCCGAGATGCGGTCCATCTCGGCCGGCGTCAGCTCGAAATCGAACACCGCGATATTCTCGGCGATGCGCGTCGGGCTGCCGGATTTCGGAATAGCCGCGACTCCCGGCTGCTGCACGTGCCAGCGCAGTACGATCTGGGCCGGCGACTTGCCGCGATGCCTGGCGATGGCGGCGACGGCCGGCGCGCCGAGCGACTGGCCGCGGCCGATGGGCGAGTAGGACACGAACGCCATGCCATAGGTGCGGCAGGCGGCGACGAGACGCGACTGGTCGAGGCGCGGATGGTATTCGCACTGGTTGGCGACGAGGGGCTCGCTGGCGTGCCGGTTCGACTCGTCGAGCAGCGCGACGTTGAAATTGGCGACGCCGATGTGATGCGCCAGCCCCCGCCGCTTCGTGTCGCAGAGCGCCGCGATGCTCTCCTTGAGCGGCACGGCATCGTTGGGCCAGTGGATCAGCAGGAGATCAACCGCCTCGAATTTCAGCCGCTTCAGGCTCGCCTCGGCGGAGCGCTGCAGCGGCCCGTCGCGCAGCGAGTTGTGCCACACCTTGGTGGTGACGAAGACATCGTCGCGCTTCAGCCCGCTGGCGCGCACGCCGTCGCCGACCGCCTCCTCGTTGCCGTACATGACGGCGGTGTCGATATGCCGATAGCCGGCGTTGAGCGCCGCGACGACCGCGGCGGCGCAATCGCGGCCGCGCAGGTTCCAGGTGCCGAGCCCGATGGACGGGATGGTGGCACCGTTGGCGTGGATCGCCGGAATCATCAATCAGCCTCGTTCTTGCTCGCGAAGATATAGGCGCGGTGACTCGGATATTCCGCGTCGGGATAGGGCGGCCTGACGATCGTCTCGTCCACCGTGAAGCCGGCGTCGCGCAGATAGCCCTCGACCTCCAGCGGCTGGAACAACGTGAAGTCGAGCGTCACGGCCTCGCCGAACAGCTCGTCGCGGTGAAGCACCTCGTCGCCGATATGGAAGGCGACGAGCGCGACGCCGGCGGGCCGCAGGACGCGGGCGAACTCCTTGAGCGCACCCGTCACCTCATTGCGGGGAAAGTGCAGGATCGAATAGAAGGCGGCGATGCCGGCGAGCGAGCCGTCAGGCAGCGGCAGAGCGCGCATGTCAGCCTCGCGAAACTCGATGCCAGGATTGGCCTTGCGTGCCTGCGCAATCATGCCGGGCGACAGGTCGATGCCGAGCATGTCGAGCCCGCGCGCCCGCAGATAGGCCGCCACCTGGCCCGGCCCGCAGCCCATGTCGCAGGCGCGGCCCTTGCCCTTCACGAGTCGGGCGAAGCGGTCGAGCAGCTCGCGGTCGAGCGGCTTGTGGTCGAGCTCGTTGTACAGGAGCCGCGTGTATTCGGCCGCGAGGCGATCGTAGCTCGACCGGGTGGTGTTCATCAGCGCGATTTTTTTGCGGCCTCGTAGCGCGCCGAGGTCTCGGCGTTGGGCGGATAGAGCCCCGGCAGGGGCACGCCCTTCTCGACCTCGCCCATGATCCAGGCTTCCAACTGTTCCTGCGGCCGGCCCGGCGACGATGACGTGGTCGACGAGGGCGGCCGGGATGACGACGGCGCCGTCGTCGTCGGCCACGATCACGTCGTCGGGGAAGACGGCGACGCCGCCGCAGCCGATGGGCTCCTGCCAGTTGACGAAGGTGAGGCCGGCGACGGAGGCGGGCGCCGCGGCACCCGCCGACCACACCGGCAAGCCGGTCTTGGCCACGCCTGCCACGTCGCGCAGCACGCCGTCGGTTACGAGTGCTGCGAGCCTGCGCTTTTGCATGCGTGCGCACAGGATGTCGCCGAAAATGCCGGCATCGGTGACGCCCATGGCGTCGGCCACCACGATGGCGCCTTCCGGCATCGCCTCGATGGCGGCGCGCGTCGATTTCGGCGACGCCCAGGAGGCGGGCGTCGCCAGGTCCTCGCGGGCCGGCACGAAGCGCAGCGTGAAGGCGCGCCCGGCGATGCGTCGCCCCGTGGCGTTGGCCAGCGGCTTGGGGCCGCGCATCCAGACGTTGCGCAGGCCCTTGTTGAACAGGACCGTGGTGATGGTGGCGGTGGTGATCTCGGCGAAGGCGGCGAGCGACATGCGGGCTCCGAAGGCTTCAGCGAATGGGTAGGGGGAGGGTGCGCTGCGCCGCCGGCCGCTGCATCAGGGCGTGATACCAGCGCTCGATATTGGGGCGCGGCTCGCGCGTGAGCGGCAGATTGAGCCAGCGGTGCGCCGCCGGTCCGAGCGCCAGGTCGGCCACCGTCAGCGCGTCGCCCGTGACATAGCGGTGGCCGGCGAGCTGGCGGTCGAGGATGGCGATCTTGGCTTCGGTCTGCTGGCGCGAGGCCTCGATGGCGGCGGGGTCGCGCTTGTCCTGCGGCATCCGGATGAGATGCCAGAAGGCGTTGCGCATGGCCGGCGTCAACTCCGTCGCCTGCCAATCCATCCAGCGATCGGCGTCGGCGCGCTTGCGGGCGTTGTCGGGCCACAGCCCGCCTGAGGCGTGCTTGGCCGCCAGATAGCGCACGATGGCGTTCGATTCCCACAGCACGAAGCCGTCGTCGACGATGGTCGGCACCACGCCGTTGGGATTGAGGGTGCGGTATTCCGGCGTGTCGACGACGCCGAACTGCAGGCCGGCGTCGATGCGCTCGAAGGCGAGGTTCATCTCGCAGAGCGCGAACAGCACTTTTTGCACGTTGATCGAGGTGACGCGGCCGTAGAGGGTGAGCATGGAATGTGCGCCGCGCCCTAGGCCGTCTTCTCGAACAATTCCCGCCCGATCAGCATGCGCCGGATCTCCGAGGTGCCGGCGCCGATCTCATAGAGTTTTGCGTCGCGCAGGAGCCGGCCGGTCGGATAGTCGTTGATGTAGCCATTGCCGCCCAAGAGCTGGATGGCGTCGAGCGCCACCTGCGTCGCCTTCTCGGAGGCGTAAAGGATGGCGCCGGCGGCGTCCTCGCGCGTCGTCTCGCCGCGGTCGCAGGCTTTGGCGACCGCATACACATAGGCCTTGCAGGCGTTCATGGTGACGTACATGTCGGCCACCTTGCCCTGCACGAGTTGGAAGGAGCCGATGGGCTGGCCGAACTGTTTTCGCTCGTGCACGTAGGGCATGACCGTGTCCATGGCGGCCTGCATGATGCCGAGGGGGCCCGCGGCGAGGACGACGCGCTCATAGTCGAGGCCGGACATCAGGATGTTGACGCCGCGCCCCACTTCGCCGAGCACATTCTCGGCCGGCACCTCGCAATCCTGAAACACCAGCTCGCCGGTGTCGGAGCCGCGCATGCCGAGCTTGTCGAGCTTCTGGGCCGTGGTGAAGCCCTTCATGCCCTTCTCGATCAGGAAGGCGGTGATGCCCCGCGGTCCCGCCTCGGGATCGGTCTTGGCGTAGACGACGAGCGTCTCGGCCACCGGGCCGTTGGTGATCCAGAATTTCGAGCCGTTGAGGACGTAGCGGTCGCCCTTCTTGTCGGCGCGTGTCTTCATCGACACCACATCAGAGCCGGCGCCGGGCTCCGACATGGCGAGCGCGCCGACATGCTCGCCGGAGATGAGCTTCGGCAGGTATTTGCGCTTCTGCGCCACGCTGCCGTTGCGGCGGAGTTGGTTGACGCAGAGATTGGAATGGGCGCCGTACGACAGGCCGACGGACGCGGAGGCGCGCGACACCTCCTCCATGGCGACGCAATGCTCGAGATAGCCGAGGCCGGAGCCGCCGAACTCTTCCTCGACCGTGATGCCGTGCAGGCCGAGCGCGCCGAGCTTCGGCCACAGGTCGCGGGGGAACTCGTTCAGGCGGTCGATCGCCTCGGCGCGCGGGGCGATCTCCGCCTGGGCGAAGTCGCGCACCGTGTCGCGGATGGCGTCGGCGTCGTCGCCGAGGTTGAAGTTGAAGTCGCGGGGGACGTTGGCCAGCATTGCGTGCTCTCGTTTCGGTCGCGCCCCCCATGATAGCCGCTCCGGTCCATCGGCAACAGCGACGCCGGGCCTCAAAACGGGCTCGCCCGGCGCGGGGCCGGGCGAGGGGTGCTGGAGGCGGCGTCATGGCCGGGCTTGTCCCGGCCATCCACGACCTCCGGGCCGCTCAAGCAAGGCGTGGATGCCCGCGACAAGCGCGGGCATGACCTGCGGGCTTACAGGCCGAAATCTTTGATCGACGCGGCAGCCGCCCTGTTGGCCAGCGGAGGCGGCGCGGCCGCTGCGGTCGCGCAGTTGAGTTTCGAAGCGAAGGCTTGCCAGCGGAGTGCCTGACGACTACGCCATCGGGCGCATCTGGTAAGGCCAATCGTGATGACAACCGAACTCGCGCGCACGATCACGGAGGCCTATCGCTGGCAGCGCCGTCTTGGCCACGCGCTGATTGCAGCGCCGCATTGCCACATCATCGTCGATGCGGCGCATCCGGACGTATGGGACGCCAACCACGCCGACGCGGTGACAGCGCGGTCAGAAGCCGAGATCGACGCGGTGTTCGCGGCGATGGACGCGCATCTTGGTCACACGCGTTTCCGCGTGATCCATACCGATTGCTTGACGCCCGATGCCTTCCTGGCGCGTCTCGCGCTTGACGATTTCGAGGAGCGGCCGGTCACCATCCAGATGGCGCTCGGGGGCGATCTCACCGACCGCGGTCCATCCATCGAGCTGCGCCCCGTCGCACGCGACAGCGACTGGGAGGCGCTGCTGACACTCGTTCGTGCCGATCATGCCGAAGGGCGGCGCACCAACGATCTCGACATCTCGCCCGAAGTCAGCGCCGGCATGGTGGCCGGCTATCGCGCCAAGAGCGGCGCCTACCATTTCCATCTCGCGCTCGAGGAGGGCGTTCCCGTCGCCTACGGCGCACACGCCGCCGCGCCCAACGGCGCGGGCATGATCGAGGACCTGTTCACCCTGCAGTCGGCGCGGCGCAGGGGCATCGCCACCGCCATGATCGCCGCTTTCACCGACCGCCTGCGCGGGGCCGGCTGCCACACCATTTTTCTGGGCGCGCTCGCCACGGAAGAGGCCAAGCGCCTTTACGCCCGTCTCGGCTTTTCGCCGGTGACGCTGACCCGTGCGTTCGTGCGCGAGCTCCCCGCACGAGGCTGAAGCACACTGATGCACCGAGCGGACGAAACCCGCCCGCCGGATCAAACCGGCACGTCGCCCTTCACCGTGATGCGATGCATGACGCGCCGTTGGCCGTTGTAATCGTTGAGCGCGAAATGCTGCGTGCAGCGATCGTCCCAGATCGCCAGTGAGCCAGGCTCCCAGCGGAAGCGGCAGGTGAATTCCGGTCGCACCGCGTGCTGGCGCAGGAAGCCGAGCAGGGGCGCGCTTTCCTCATTCGTCATGCCGACGAAGCGCACCGTATGCGAGCTGAGGAACAGCGACTTGCGCCCGGTCTCCGGGTGCGTGCGCACCAGGGGATGCTCGGCCTGCGTCGGCGCCTCGCCGGGATCCTTCAGGCGCATCGCCGTCTTGCCCTGCGCGCGCTCGAGCCGCGTCGGCCCGCCCGAGGCGGCGCTCCTGTCGCCCATGTTCAGGATGCGCAGCGGCGCAAGCATGCGCTTCATGCCGTCCGACAGCGCCTCGTAGGCGAGGTACATGTTGGCGAACATGGTGTCGCCGCCGAAGGACGGCGTCTCCTTGGCGTAGAGGAACGTGGCCAGCGCCGGCCGCGGCGCAAAGGCCTGATCGGTGTGCCAGTTGCCGCCGAAATTCTGGGTGTCCTCCTCGCGCTTGACGATCTCGATGATCTCGGGTTGCTCCGCGAGCCCCTGCACGTAGGGGTGAAAATGGATGTCGCCGAAGCGGCGCGCCAGGCTCACTTGCTCGGCTGGCGTCAGCACCTGGTCGCGGAAGAAAACCACCTGGTGGGCGAGGAAGGCGTCGTGCACGTCGGCAAAAGTCTCGTCGCTCATCCTGGCGAGATCGATGCCCAAGAGCTCGGCACCGAGCGCACCGGCGATGGGCTTCACCTCGATCGTGTTGCTGCGCATGGCCCGCCTCCTTCATGATGCGTCGCGGCGCTCACGTCGCAGCCCACGCCTTTTTCCAGAGAACTTCAAGCCCCACCGGCGGCCGTAGCGCCAATGTCCGCGCCGTGGACCGGCGATGTGCCGGTCGCTTTCGCTCCGCGCTTCAGCGCACCGAGCGCGCGAAGCGCGCCACCGCCGCCACCACCTGCCCGTCGATGCCGGCGAAGCCATGATGGCCGCCGGCCTCGCACGGCGGACCGCTCTCGCGGCCGCCATCGAGCCACGCCACGCGCACGCGCGAGCCGCCCCATTGCTGCATCGCTGGGACGTCCGTCGCCGCGGTGAGGCGGCAGCTGTCCTTGCGGTGATGCACGACGAGGGTCGGCGGCAGGCGGTCGGGAGAGCCGGCGCTGCTCTGCACCGATTGGCCGGTGCCGTAGAAGCCGGACGTGAGCACCAGCCCATCGGGTCGGCTGGCGCCGCTCGCGCCGGCCACAAAGGCGGCGGCCCGCAAGGTGCCGCGGCTGGTGCCGACTACGACGACGGGGCTGGCGATGCCGCGCATGTATTGCACCGCCGCACCGAGGTCGACGCCCTGATCGATCGTCAAGGTGGCGAAACCGCTCGTCACGTATGAGCGGCGCGTGCGCACGAGCTGGTTGCCGCGCAGCCGCGTGATGGACCCGTCGGGGGTGATGCCGAGGACGCCGTCGCCCCCCGGGATCAGGATGATGCTGCCGGCCGCCCGGCCGGGCTTGTCGAGGAGGGCGAGGGCGCCGCCGATGCGCACGGCCTCTTCGGCCTGCGCGATGCCGCTCGGAAGGGTCATCGTCAGAACGGCGAGCAAGAGAATTGTACGCATGCGTTCCTCCCGTGCGGAGAGCAAGCCTGGTCTTAGCCTTGGATGTCCGGGATGGCTAGTGGAGCGCCGCCGTGGTCAGCCCGCCCGGCAGGGCCTCGCCCCTGGCGAAGCGCTCCCAGGCGCCCGCGCTGCCGTAGAAGGCATTGCGGTCGACATGGCCCTTGATGCCGGCCATCCGCCCGGTCGTCGTGTATTGCCAGAAGTGCCAGCGGCGGCCGGGGAACTTTTCCTGCGGCTCGGCCGCCACGGTGCGCACCCACAGGGCGTAGTCGCTGAAGGCGCCGTCGGCCATCACGTCGCGATAGAAGGGGATGTCGGTGTAGATCACCGGCCGCTTGCCTGTATGCGCCTCGAGCTCGTCGAGGAGCTCGCGCATCATCGCCATCGCCTCCTCGCGCGGGATGCGCTTGCGGCAGGTCGGAGAATGGCCATTCCATTCAGCGTCCAGAACCGGCGGCAAGGCGTCGGGATCGCGGGGGATGTGCCGCTTGAACCAGGCGGCCTGCTCGTGCGCCGGCCGGCACCAATAGATGAAGTGATAGGCGCCGCGCGCCACGCCGGCGGCCCGGGCGCCCGACCAGTTCTGGCGGAAGCGGTCGTCGACAACGTCGCCACCTTCCGTCGCCTTGATGAAGGCGAAGCGCGTGCCGGCCGCGGCGACCGCCGTCCAGTCGATGTCGCCCTGCCATTTCGACACGTCGATGCCGTGCACCGGCAGCTCTTGGGCGCGGGCGACACCGGCATGCGGCTTGGCGTCCTCGGTGGGGCTGGCGGACCTGAAGGAGCGTGGCTCGGACGCGCAGGCGGCAAGCGAAAGCGTGGCCGCGACGGCTGTCGCCTTTAGGAGGGTCGGGAGGAGGGCACCAAAACGCATCCGCGACATTTCCAGCCAAAATGTTGAGGTTGCGTTTACGAAAGCCCAAACCACAGGGTGGCGATGCCCAAAAAGGCGAAGAACCCCACCACATCGGTCACCGTCGTCACGAAAACCCCCGACGAAACCGCTGGATCAGCCCGGAAACGCTCAAGCGCGAGGGGTACCAAAATCCCGCCGAGGGCGCCAGCCACCAGATTGACCACCATGGCGGCGCCGATGACGAAGCCGAGGCCCGGGCTCTGGAACCAGAGTCCGGCCACGATGCCGGTGATGGCCGCAAAGCCGATGCCGTTGAGCAAGGCCGCGAACACCTCGCGCAAGACGATTCGCCACATGTTGGCACGCGTCAGCTCCCGCGTCGCCAAGGCGCGCACCGCCACCGTCATCGTCTGGGTCGCGGCATTGCCGCCCTGGCTCGCAACGATCGGGGCGAGGACGGCGAGGGCCACCATCTTCTGCAACTGGCCCTCGAAGAAGCCGAGCACGCTGGCGGCCACGAAGGCGGTGATGAGGTTGAGGAACAGCCAGGTGAAGCGACTGCGGGTGATGGTCCAGACGTTGTCGGACAGCTCTTCCTCGCCGCGCACGCCGCCCAGCGCTTTCAAGTCCTCGTCGGCCTCCTCGGCGATGACGTCGACCACGTCGTCCACCATGACGACGCCGACCAGCCGTTCGGCATCGTCGACGACCGGCACCGACACCATGTTGTAGCGGCGCAGCAGCCGGGCCACGTTCTCCTGGTCGTCGGCGGCGCGCACACGGTGCACGTCCTCGCTGGCGATGTCGCTGATGCGCACCGGCCGGCGCGTGCGCAACAGCGTGTCGAGCTCCACCGAGCCCTTGAGCCGGTAGCCCGGATCGACGACGAAAATCTCGTAGAACTTGTCGGGCAGCTCGGCGCTCTCGCGCATGTGGTCGATGACCTGGCCGACGCTCCAGAACGGCGGCACGGCGACGAATTCCGTCTGCATGCGCCGGCCGGCGGAATCCTCCGGATAGTCGAGGGAGCGCTCCAGCGCCACCCGCTCGGGAGCCGGCAGACGGTCGAGGATGACGGCCTTGGCCTCGTCATCGAGGTCCTCGAGAATGTAGACGGCGTCGTCGATGTCGAGCTGGCGCAGGCCTTCGACCACCGTCTCGTTGGGCAGCTCGCGCACCAGCGCCTCGCGCACGGCGCTGTCGACCTCGGTGAGGGCCTTGAAGTCGAAGCCGGGCGTGAGCAGGCGCAGGAGCTTGGGGCGGCTCTCCGCGTCGAGCGCCTCGATCAGCGCGCCGATATCGGCCTCGTGCAGATCATCGGTGAGCTGGCGCAGCCGCGCTCCGTCGTCGGCCTCGATGGCCTCGACGACGGTGTCCACGAAGGGCGCGTTCACCCGTCCGTCGTTGTCGCGGAACGCCGCCGCGTTCTCGTCCGGCGCCGTTTGTTCTTCGACCTCTGCCATTGGCGCCCTGCCAAGAGGAAACTGCGAAGGCGTCTCTTAGGTGCCCTTAGCTCAGGTGACAATGAGGCGAAGCGGTTAATCCCCGACGGCAAAAAAGAAACGGCAGCCCCGTGGGGGCTGCCAGGACAGCTCAAAAGAAGTGGCAGCCCTTTCTTGGGGGCTGCCAGGATAACTTCAAAAAGAAATGGCAGCCCTTCTTGGGGGCTGCCATAACGCGACGTGGCTCGTCTTGGCGACGATCGCTTAGTCGCACTTCTTGATTTTCTTGGTGACCCGATCGCCCATGGCGTTGGTCTTCTTGATGATGACGGTGCGGCAGCCGCCGCCGACCGCGCCGGTGACCAGGCGCTGCGAACGGCGCACGACGAGGGCAGGACCGTGGTGGCGCTCGCGGACATGGACGCGGGTGCGGACGCTGTCATCGCCGCGGTCGCGGACGACGGTGCGCGAACCCATGTCGCTGTCGCGACGGATGACAGTGGTGCTCTGGGCCATGGCGCCGGTGACGCCGAGGACGGACGCTAAGGTGAAGACAGCAAGCGCTTTCATTCTGGTTCTCCCGCTGGGGCCGATCGATGCCAGGGCAACGCTGCAACTCCGCGAAGGTTCCTGATACGCCTGGCCGAGCGGCGATCGAGGCCCGCCAGATGAATGGCAGATGAACGAATCGCCGGCTGCCGCACGCGGCCCCCGCCCACTCAGTTTGGCAAGGCGGCGAGGAATGGCGCCAGCGCCTCCCCGAAGGCCTTCGGCTGGTCGATGTTAACCGCGTGCCCGGCGTCGGGAACCACCACCTTGCGGGCGCCCGGGATCTTGGACGCCATGTAGTCCGAGGCGACAAGGAAGGGCGTGTCGTTGGCCCCGACGATGACGATCGACGGCACCTTGATGTCGGGAAGCGATTCGATGACGCCGGCGTCGCGCTGGGTGAGCATGCCGCGCGCCGCCCGCGCCAGGCCCTCGGTGTTGCGATGCTTGGCGCCCGACTGCTCGCGGCTGAAGCCGCTGATTGCCGCAAGACCTTCCCTCTCGTAGCGCGCCGCCCTGTCGAGGGTCCGCTGGTTCCAGGCTTCGCGCGCCTCGTCCTTCTTGAAGCCCGGCCCGGTGTCGATGATCAAGAGCGCGCGCACGCGCTTGGGATGGACGCGATGGAAGGCGAGCGACATGTAGCCGCCGAGCGACAAGCCGCCGACGATGGCGCGCTCCGCTCCAACCTTGTCGAGGAGGGCCGCCATGTCGGCCACCGTCGCGTCCTCGCTGTAGGCGGCCTGGTCGGCCGGATAATCGCTCTCGCCGTGGCCACGCATGTCCCAGATGACGAGGGTGTGGTCGCGGGACAGCTGCTCGATCTGCCCCTTCCACATGGCGGAGGTGGCGCCGAAGCCGTGCGTGAGGATGAGGGCGGGTCCCTTGCCGTGAACCTCATAGTAGATGTTCACGCCATCGCGATTGAGTTTTGGCATCGGGCGTTTCCTGTGCGCGTGTTCCGGGGAGCACGAGCATAGGCGCCGAGGGGTGCGTCAGAAAGGCCTTTTGCGGCGCCCCGCGTCGTCGGGGGGACCGGGCTTGTCGTCGGCCTCGTTGTCCTCACCGAAGTGCCAGAAGCCGCGCTGGTCTTCGTTCGGGTTGCGCGGCCGGTGGCCGTAGAGCCAGCTGAAGAAGATCACCACGGCCGCGATGGCGACGCCGGGATATTGGGCGATCAGTTCGAGCAGCCGCGACGCATGGGTTGGGGTGTCGCTCATGCCCGCAGGCTGGACGCGAAACGCTAAGGAAGGCGCATGCCGGGTGGTTAAAATTCGCCGGGTTGGGTTTACGCCCATCCTACTAGTGTCGCGATTCCAAAATTCGCATGATCTTGATGGAGGCCTCGTAGCGAATTTTGGAATCGAAGCGACACTAGAAGAGATTGTTTCTAGTGTGCTTTTCGAATTTGAAGTTCGCGAGGCAGCTGATCCAGTCAATTTAGCGAACTTCAAATTCGGCACACTAGATCGTCGGCGGATAGGCGTGGCGCGCCCCGTTCACGTCCTCGACCAGGAGGCCGTCGCCGGCCACCTCCACATAGCCTGGCCCGATCGGCACCTTGCCGTGGCCGCCGGGGATGTCGAGGACATAGGTCGGCTGGCAGAGGCCCGAATAGGCGCCGCGCAGGCCGCGCATCAGCTGCTGCCCATCGGCAATCGAGGTGCGCAGATGCGCCGTGCCGGGCGCAAGGTCGCCCTGATGCAGGTAGTAGGGCTTTACCCGGTTCTCCACGAAGGCGCGCATCAGCGCGCCGAGCACCGCCACGTCGTCGTTGACGCCCTTGAGCAACACGGACTGGCTCATGAGCGCGATGCCGGCGTCGGCGAGCCGCGCCAGCGCGGCCCGCGCCGCTGCCGTCAGCTCGCGCGGATGGTTGGCGTGCACCACCATGTAGGTCGCCTTGCCGGGCGCCTTCAGGGCAGCCACCAGCGCGGCGTCGATGCGCTCGGGCGCCACGACCGGCACGCGCGAATGCCAGCGCACCACCTTCACGTGCGCGATGGCGGCGAGGCGCCGCGAGAGATCGGCAAGGCGGCGCGGCGAGGCGACGAGGGGATCGCCGCCCGAGACGATCACCTCCCAGATGTCGGGCCGCGCCGCCACATAGGCGATGGCGGCGTCGAGCTCGGCGGCGCTCAGCATGGTCGCGTCGCCCGGCCCGACCGTTTCGCGGCGGAAGCAGAAGCGGCAATAGACGGCGCAGATGCTGACGAGCTTCAGGAGCACGCGGTCGGGATAGCGATGCACGAGACCCGGCACCGGGCTGTGGGCGTCGTCGCCGATGGGATCGTCGCGCTCATGGGCGGCGCGGTCGAGCTCCGCCGGGTCAGGAACGAACTGCCGCGCGATGGGGTCGGCCGCGTCGGCGGCATCGATCAGTTCGGCCATGGCGGGCGTGATGGCCACCGTGTAGCGTGCCGCGACGCGCTCCAGCTCGGCGAGTCGCTGGCGCGGCGCGAGGCCGGCATCGACGAGCTCGCGCGGCCGTCTCAGCGTGGAGGAAGTCGTCATGACCTGTGGTCCTTGGCTCATGTTCCCTTGAGGGGTGAGGGGGTCCAGATGACCTGCTCGATATGGCTCGCGCCGGTCGCCAGCATCACGAGGCGCTCGAAGCCGAGGGCGGCGCCGCTCGCCTCGGGCATCGCGGCGAGCGCCGCAAGGAAGTCCTCGTCGACGGGATAGCGTTCGCCGTAGAGACGCGCCTTCTCGTCCATGTCGGCGGTGAAACGGCGGCGCTGCTCGTCGGCGTCGGTCAATTCGCCGAAGGCGTTGGCGAGCTCGACGCCGCAGACATAGAGCTCGAAGCGCTCCGCAAGGCGCGGATCGGACGGCTTGCGACGTGCCAGGGCGGCCTCGCTCACCGGGTAGTCGTAGAGGATCGTGGCGCGTTCGAGCCCGAGGCGCGGCTCGATGCGCTCGCTCATGAGGCGGCTGAAAATGTCCGACCAGCCGTCGTCGTCCGCAACGCGCACGCCAATGCGTGTCGCGGCTGCCGCGAAATCGGTCTCGCTCGATCGTGGCCGCGAGATCGATGCCGGCGTGGCGGCGAAAGGCCTCCGCCACCGTAAGTCGTTCCGGCGCGGCGAAAGCATCGGCGCTGCGCCCGTGGTGGCGCATCGTGTGCTCGCCCGCAGCTTCGGCGGCGAGCCGCAGAATGGCGGCGCAGTCGTCCATCAGCGTCTCGTAGGTCGCGCCGGCCCGATACCATTCGAGCATGGTGAACTCGGGATGGTGGAGCGCGGTGCGCTCGCGATTGCGGAAGACCCGCGCCAGGCTGAAGATCCGCTCCTCGCCGGCCGCCAGGAGCTTCTTGAGCGCAGAATTCCGGCGAGGTGTGCAGGAAGAGGCGCGAGCTTCCGCCGTCGGTCGCCACAAGATCGGTCGCGAAGGCATGCAGATGCGTCTCGTTGCCCGGCGAGACCTGGAGTGCCGCGGTCTCGACCTCGACGAAGCCCTGCGCCTCGAAATGCGCCCCGAGCGCCTTGGCGATGCGGTTGCGGGCCATCAGGAACGGCCGGCGGTCGGCGTGCACGTGCGGCGCCCAGAAGGGCGAGGCTTCGGGCTCGGCGTGCGCCAATGGCCGCTCTCGCAGGGACTGGTCATTCGCGCGAACATCGCTATGGTGCGCGCCGAATTGGCGGTTCTGGAGCCGCCGTCAATGCCTTAATGGGGTTTCGACGTGAAAGTCATCGCCAGTTCCGTGCGCAAGGGCAATGTGCTCGAGATCGACGGCCAGCTCTACACGGTGCTGTCGGCCGAGAGCTTCTTCCCCGGCAAGGGCACGCCGACGACGCAGATCGACATGCGCCGCATTTCCGACGGCGTGAAGACGACGCAGCGCTACAAGACCACCGAGCAGGTGGAGCGCGCCTATGTCGAGGACAAGGAGCACTCCTTCCTCTACAAGGACGGCGACGACTACGTGTTCATGAACACCGAGAGCTACGACCAGATCCACGTGTCCGGCGACGTGCTCGGCGACCAGGCGGCGTTCCTGCAGGAGGGCATGGCCTGCATGGTCTCGGTGTTCGAGGGCACGGCGGTGGCCATCACGCTGCCGGCCCGCGTCGTGCTCGAGGTGGTCGAGACCGAGCCGACCATGAAGGGCCAGACCGCCTCGTCGTCCTACAAGCCGGCCAAGCTCTCGAACGGCGCCCGCGCCATGGTGCCGCCGCATATTGCGGCCGGCACCAGGATCGTCATCCAGACGTCCGACGGCTCCTACGTGGAGCGGGCGAAAGATTAGGGGCGTTACTCCGTCAGGCCTTGTCCAGGAACGGCGCCACGACCTCGCGCGTGTCCTTGCTCGAGACCACCGGCACGATCTCCAGGCTGACGCCGTAGCCGCGCCATTGCAGCACCCATTCCTGAAAGAGGCGCAGGTCGTCGCATTCCATGAGCTGGAAGCAGCGGCTGAAATTCGGCTCGACCCAACTGTCCAGGTATTTCAGCCCCTCCGGGAACATACGGCCCGCCTCGCGCAGGCGGCGGTAGATCGGCACCATGTCGTCGTCCTTGAAGCGCTCGATCACCATGAACAGCATCGGTTCCTCCCTTGCGGATGAGCAACTGTGCCACGGCTGATGGACTGAAACTTGGCTAGATGCTTTATCGGATCGATCACCGAGGCTTGGGATTAGGCGTGCCCACCATCTCGTCTCTGCAGGAGGCCTACCGGGCCGGGCGCGCGACCCCCGCCGACACGGTGCGGGCCGTCTTTGCGCGCATCGCCGCCCATGCCGATCCGGCGCTGTTCATCACGCTGCGGCGTGAAGCCGACGTGGTGGCCGAGGCGGAGGCGCTCGCCGCGCGGGGCGGCCGCGACCTGCCGCTCTACGGCGTCCCCGTCGCCGTCAAGGACAACATCGATGTGGCGGGGCTGCCCACCACCGCCGCCTGTCCGGCCTTCGCGTACGCGCCGGACCGTGATGCCACCGCCGTGGCGCGGCTCAAGGCCGCCGGGGCGCTCATCGTCGGCAAGACCAATCTCGACCAGTTCGCCACCGGGCTCGTGGGCACGCGCTCACCCTACGGCGTGCCGCGCAACGCCCTTGCGCCCGATCTCATCCCCGGCGGCTCGAGTTCCGGCTCGGCTGTGGCGGTGGCGGCCGGCCTCGTGCCCATCGCGCTCGGTACCGACACCGCCGGTTCCGGCCGCGTGCCGGCCATGCTCAACAACATCGTCGGCCTGAAGCCGAGCCTCGGGCTCGTGTCCACCGCCGGCCTCGTGCCGGCCTGCCGCACCCTCGATTGCGTCTCGGTCTTTGCGCTCACCGTCGAGGATGCCTGGACGGCGCTCGCGGTCATCGCCGGACCCGACGCCGCCGATCCGTTCTGCCGGCCCGTGCCGCTCGGCCGGCCGGGACCCGTGCCGCCGGTGACGCGCCTCGGCGTGCTGGCCGAGAAGGACCGCGAATTCTTCGGCGACCGCGACGCGGCCGCCGCTTATGGCCAGGCGCTCGAGCAGCTCACCGACCCGTGGCGCGAGCCTCGTTACCATCGATTTCGCGCCCTTCGCGGAGGCGGCACGGCTCCTCTACGAGGGGCCGTGGGTGGCCGAGCGCTGGGCGGTGGTTGCGGCGCTGGCCACGCGCGATCCGGACGCGCTCCATCCGGTGACGCGCGCCATCGTCGAGAAGGGCAGGGACCTATCGGCGGCCGATACCTTCCGGGCCTTCTACCGCCTGCAGGAGCTGCGCGCCGCCGTGGCGCCGGTCCTGGCGGGTCTCGACGGGCTCGTGCTGCCCACCGCGCCGACGCTCTACACCCTGGCCGAGGTTGCGGCCGACAACGTGCGCCTCAACAGCCGCCTCGGCGTCTACACCAACTTCGTCAACCTGCTCGATCTCTGCGCCATCTCGGTTCCGGTGGCGCTGGTTGCCGGCCGGCCCTACGGAATCACGTTCCTGGCGCCGTCCGGCCACGACGCCGAAATGGCGAGCTTGGCAGCCGCCTTCGTGGCCGCGCATCCGCTTCCCGTCGGCGCCACCGGCGAGGTGCCGCGCGCCAAGCCCTTCGCTGCGGCGGTCGACGGGCGCATCGAGGTGGCGGTGCTCGGCGCCCACATGTCGGGCCTGCCGCTCAACGGCGACCTGCGCGGGCTCGGCGCCAGTTTCGTGCGCGAGATGAGGACGGCGCCGCACTACCGCTTCTACCTTCTGCCGGGCGGTCCGCCGCGGCGGCCGGGGCTGCTGCGGGTCGCCGACGGCGGCCGGGCCATCGCGGCGGAAATCTGGTCGCTGCCGCCGGAGGGCTTTGGCAGGCTCGTGGCTTCGGTGCCGCCGCCGCTCGGCTTCGGCACCATCGCGCTCGCCGACGGCGGCGACGTTAAGGGCTTCCTGGTCGAAGCGGCGGCGGTGGCCGAGGCCCGCGACATCAGCCAGCATGGCGGCTGGCGCGCCTTCCTCGCATCCGAGGCGGCCCCTCAAAGCGTGCCGGCGTAGCGCTCGTAGGCCACTTCAACGGTGAAGATGTGGGCGCGCATGGCCTCGGCGGCGCCGGGGCGGTCGCCACGCAGGATGGCGGTGACGACGCGCTCATGCTCGGCGTGCGACAGCGACAGCCGGCCCAGCGTGCGGAACTGGGCGCGGCGGAACGGCGACAGGCGCCGGCGTGTGGCGTGCGCCAGCTCGGCCAGATAGTCGTTGTGGCTGCCGTCGTAGATGGCGCCGTGGAAGCGCTCGTTGAGCTCGTGGTAGCGCTGCGGGTCGCCGCGCCGCACGATGGCCCCGAGGGCCTCGTGCAGCGCCTCGAGCTCGCCGCGCTCGGCGGGCGTCGTGTGGACGGCCGCGAAGCCGGCGCACAGAGCTTCGAGCTCGGCCATGACCTCGAACATGCCGCGCAGCCGCGTCAGGCTCGGCAGGGCCACGATGGCGCTGCGGTGCGGGCGCGCCTCCACCAGGCCCGATGCCGCCAATTCGCGGATGGCCTCGCGCACCGGCGTGCGCGAGACGCCGAAGCGGCCGGCGATGTCGATCTCTTCCAGGGTGGCGCCCGGCGCGAGCCGGCCCTGCACGATGTCGTCGGCAAGGGCGACACGCAGCTCCTCCGCCCGTGTCTCGGCGCGGCGCGGCCGCGTCAGCGGTGGACTCGACGCATCCATGGGCGTGCTCCCTATTTTTTGTTTTCGATCAGGCTGACATGGGCGGCCACCACCTTCCATCCTTCGGGGAAGCGCACCCAGGTCTGCATCTGTCGGCCGATGAGGTGGGGGGCGCTGTCGCGCGCAAAGAGCGTGCTGGCGGTGGCGAAATCCTCTCCGTATGTGGTGATGAGCGTGCGCTTGAGGCGGCGGGCGAGGTTGATGGGCGGGCGGTTGCGCCGGAAGTCGCGGATCTCGTCCATGCCGTAGAGGTTCTCGGCGATGCCGTAGCGCACCGTCTCGGCGCCGTCGTGGAACAGCGCCTCGAGGGTCTCCACGTCGTTGCCGACCAGCGCCGTCTCGTAGCGGGCGAAGACCGCCTCGACCTCGGCCCGCACGTGCGGAATGTTCACTTGCATGGCCGGGCTCCTCACAGGCGGGCGACGGGGGCGCGCACGGCGCCGCGCTTCTCGAGCTCGCGCGCCACGCGCAGCACGAGGTCCTCGCGCCACGGCGCGGCGATGACCTGGACGCCGAGCGGCAGGCCGGTGTCGAGCCAGACCGGCACGGCGGCGACCGGCAGGCCGATGAACGAGATCGGTTGCGTGAAGATGCCGAGATTGGGTCGCACCGGCATGGTCACGCCGTCGAGCACGAAGGTCGCCTGGCCGATGCTCGGGGCGCGGCAGGGCGTCGACGGCGCCAGGATGATGTCGACATCGCCGAACAGCCTGAGCGTCTGGGCGCGATACCAGCGGCGGAATTTCTGCGCCCAGATCACCCAGGCGGCCGGAATTGTGGCGCCGGCGATGAGCCGGTCGCGCACGGCGGGATCGTAGTCGGCGGCGCGCTCGCGCAGCCGCTCGAGATGCAGCGCCGCACCTTCTGCGGCCGTGATGACGAAGGCGGCGGCACGGGCGCGCGTCGCCTCCGGCAGCTCGATGGTCGCGCGCGCCTCGAGGGCGGCCGCCACCTGCGCCACCGCCGCAAACGCGTCGGGGTCGCCGTTCGCCGCGAAATGCCCCTTGGCGATGGCGATGCGCAGGCCCGCGATGCCCGCTTCGAGGCTCGGCAGCGCCGGCTCGGCGGCCCGCGTCGTGGCCACCGGGTCGTCCGGATCGGGGCCCTGCATGGCGTCATAGGCGAGCGCCAGATCGCGCACCGAGCGCGCGAAGGGGCCGAGATGATCGAGGCTCGACACGAACGGGAAGGTGTGGGCGCGCGTCAGGCGCCCATAGGTCGGCTTCAGCCCGAAGGTGCCGCACAGCGCCGAGGGCACGCGGATCGAGCCGTTGGTGTCGGAACCCAGCGTCAGCGGCACGAAGCCGGCCGCCACCGCGGCGGCCGAGCCGCTGGAGGAGCCGCCCGTCATGTGATCGAGGGCGTGCGGATTGCGGCAATGGCCGTCGTGGACGTTCTCGCCGGTGAAGTCGTAGGCGTATTCGCCCATGTTCAGCGCGCCGACCAGGATGGCGCCGGCCGCTTCGAGGCGCTGCACCAAGGGGGCGTCGCGGGACGCCGCCGCGCGCTCGCGGTTGATCTTAGCACCGGCGCGGGTGGGCAGGCCCTCCACGTCGAAAAGGTTCTTCACCGCGAAGGGCACACCAGCGAGTGGCCCCAGCGCCTCGCCGCGGGCGCGCCGTTGGTCGAGGGCCGCGGCGCTGCGGTGGGCGCGCGCCGCCAGCACATCCGTGAAGGCGTTGATGCGGAAATTGTTGGCGGCGATACGCTTCAGGGCCGCGTCGATGACCGAGGCGGCGCTGACGTGGCCTTCGGCCACCGCCGCGGCGATGACCGCGGCGCCGGCCCCGTCGCCCTCCCATTCGGCGCGCACGCTCATGGCTCGAAGACCGCGGCCGGCTCCGCCTCGTCGTCGAGCGGGAAGGCCATGACGAAGTTCGCGGCGGCCGCGATGGTCCTGAAATTCGCGAGCACGCTGTCGCGCCATTCCGACGCCATGGCGATGCCGGCGAGTTTCAGCGCCGCGTCGATATGGGCGGCGAGAGCTTCGTCGTCGGGAGGTGAAGGAGGGGATGCCATAACGCCTCGGCTAGATATCGTTTCGCGGGGTCGTAACGTCTGCTGATCCTCCCCCTTCAGGGGGAGGTGGCAGTGCGGAGCACGGCCGGAGGGGGGCTGACGGATTGACCAACCCGACCCCACCCGGCTCAGCGCGCTTTGCGCGCCGAGCCACCCTCCCCTGAAGGAGAGGGATCAACCCGTGTCGCTGTCGAGGATCACTCATCATGTGCCTAGAGAGGTGGATGCGGGATCGCGTCGATGAGCTCGCGCGTATATTCGCTCTGCGGCGCAGCGAGCACCTGCTCGGCCGGCCCCTCCTCGACGATCCTGCCGGCCCGCATGACGATGACACGGTCGCAGAGCAGGCGGACGACGTTGAGGTCGTGGCTGACAAACAGGTAGCTCATGTTGAGCCGCGCCTTCAGATCTTGCAACAGGTTGAGGACCAAAGCCTGCACCGACACGTCGAGTGCCGCGGTGGGCTCGTCGAGAATGACCAGCTCCGGATTGAGCGCGATGGCGCGGGCGATGCCGACGCGCGCCTTCTGGCCGCCGGACAATTGGTGCGGAAAGCGGTCGAGCAGCTCGCGCGGCAGGCCGACGAGCCCGGCCAGCTCCTCGCAGCGCTCCCGCACCGCGGCGCGGCCGCGCAGGTCGCCGAGCCGCAGGATCGGATCGGCGATGGCGCGGGCGGCCGTGTAGCGCGGGTTGAGGCTGTCGGTGGGGTCCTGGAACACCATCTGAATGCGCCGGCGCGCCGGCAGCAGCGCGAAATCCTTGGCCGGGATCGCCCCGATGTCGTCGCCCGCGAAGCGGATCGATCCCGACGTGGCGTCGATGAGCCGCATGGCCATCATCGAGGTGGTGGACTTGCCGCAGCCGGATTCGCCTACGAGGCCGACGCTCTCGCCGCGCTTCACCTCGAAGGAGATGCCGTCGACGGCCCGGAAGGCGCCCTCGGCCGGCGCCTCGCGCCGGAACAGCTTTGCGAGCGTGCGCGTGGCGCCCTGGCGGGGATATTCCTTGACCAGGTCCTCGACCTGAAGCAGCGGCGCCGTACTCCTTGCCCCTGCCGCAGCAAGCGGGGTGACCTGGTCCTCCGGCAGGAGATCGCGCAGGCTGACCCCGGTGCGTGGCGTCGCCCGCATCAGCCGACGCGTATAGGCGTGCTGCGGCGCCTTGAAGATGCTGGCCGCTGCGGCGGTCTCGACCACCTTGCCCTTCTCCATCACGACGATGCGGTCGCAATAGGCGGCGGCGAGGCCGAGATCGTGGGTGATGAGGATGGTCGACATGCCGCGCTCGCGCGTCAGCTCAACCATCAGATCCATGACCGCCTTCTGGGTGGTCACGTCGAGGCCGGTGGTGGGCTCGTCGGCAATGAGCAGGCGCGGCCGGCAGGCGAGCGCCAGCGCGATGACGATGCGCTGGCACATGCCGCCGGAGAGCTCGAACGGATAGGCATGATAACGCTCCTCGGGCCGCGCGATCCTCACCTGCTTCAGGATGTCGACGGCCTTGCCGCGCGCGTCGCGACGCGTCGATTGCACGTGCTGCACCAGGACGTCCTCGATCTGCCGGCCGACCTTGCGGATGGGATTGAGGGCGGCGCGCGGGTTCTGGAACACCATCGACATTTCGCGCCCGCGCATGTCGCGCATGTCGACTTCCGAAGCGGCCCGCACATCGAGGCCTTCGAACATCACCGATCCGGCCGCGATGGCGCCGGCCCGGTCGAGGATGCGCATCACCGCGTAGGTGGTGACCGACTTGCCGGACCCCGACTTGCCGACGATGCCGACCGTCTCGCCTTTCGCGACCGACAGGCTGACGCTCTCAACGGCCCGCACGCGGCCGCGGCGGGTGGCGAACTCCACCGTGAGGTCCTTCACGTCGAGGAGCGGGAGGGCGGTCATGTCGCTCTCTTCGCGCGTTGCACGCGCTGATCCTCGCCCTCAGGGGGAGGTGGCCGGACGAAGTCCGGCCGGAGGGGGTCGCATTGCTGGAACGTTCGCGACCCCACACGGCGCGCCGCAAGTGCGGCGCGCCACCCTCCCCTGAGGGGAGGGATCAGGCCTCCGGCGTCGCGCACGAAAAGTTCATGGCGGATGTCGCTCATGTTTCTCACGTCCGCCGGCGCGGGTCGACGATGTCGCGCAAGCCGTCGCCCAAGAGGTTGAAGCAGAACACCGCCAGCATCAGGGTCAGCCCCGGGAACAGGGCGATCCACCATTCGCCCGAGACGATGAAGGCGGCGCCCTCCGCCACCATGATGCCCCATTCCGGCGTCGGCGGGCGGACGCCGAGCCCGATGAACGACAGGCCGGCCGCGTTGAGGATGGCGTAGCCCATGGTGAGCGAGATCTGCACCATCATGATCGGCATGATGTTGGGCAGGATCTGCGTGAACAGGATGCGCAGCTCGCTGTTGCCGGAGAGCCGCGCGGCGAGCACGAAGCCGGCGTCGCGCCGCACATTGGCCTCGGCGCGGGCGAGGCGCGCATAGAGCGGGAAGTTGATGATCGCCGTGGCGATGACGATGTTGGTCACCGTGTTGCCGAGCGCCGCGACGATGCCCATGGCGAGCACGAAGAGTGGGAAGGCCATGATGGTGTCGGCGAGGCGGCCGACGATGCGGTCGGTCCAGCCGCCGAAGAAGCCGGCCGCGATGCCGGCGATGCCGCCAAGCGCGAAGACGAGGACGACGGACGCGATGGCGATGGTCATGTCGAGACGCGCCGCCGCGATGACGCGGCTGAAGATGTCGCGGCCGAGCTGGTCGGTGCCGAACCAATGCGCCGCCGACGGCGGCTTGAGCGCCTGGGTCGTGTTGGTGGCGAGGGGATCGTAGGGAACGACGAGGGGACCGAGCGTCGCGGCGAGCACGAAGAACAGGAACAGCGCGAAGGCAAGGGCGGTGACGGGGTTGTCGCCGATGACGTAGCGGGCGTGCTTGACGGTGGCGGCGAGGCCGCTGGCGCGCCGCGCCGGCAGTGCCATTTCAAGGGGCGTATCGAGCCGCATGATGGTCATGGCCCTATGCCTCGAGCCTGACGCGCGGATCGATGACGCCGTAGAGGATGTCGATCAGGAGGTTGAGGACGACGTAGAGCACCGCCATGGTGAGCACGAAGCCCTGTACCGGCGCGAAGTCGGAGGCGAGCAGCGCCTCGACCGCGTAGGAGCCGATGCCCGGCCAGGCGAACACCTTCTCGACCAGCACGTTGGCGCCGAGCAGGAACGAGAACACCATGCCGAGCGTCGTCACCACCGGCAGCATGGCGTTTCGGAATGCGTAAGTGACGATCACCGTGCGCGGCTTGAGGCCGCTGGCGCGGGCCGTGCGCACGAATTCCGACGACAGCACCGCCAGCATGGAGCCGCGCGTGATGCGGGCAATCGGCGCCAGCGAGAAGATGGCGAGGGTGGCGGCCGGCAGGGCGAGCTGCGCGAGTGCCGCCCGGAACGTGCCCCACTCGCGGGCAAGCGCGCTGTCGATGAGGTAAAAGCCGGTGACCTGCGGCGGCGCGCTCGTGAATACGTCGAGCCGCCCAAGGGGCGCCGGCGACCAGCCGAGCACGAAATAGAACAGATAGACGAGCAACAGGCCGGTGAAGAACACCGGCAGCGACACGCCGGTGGTGGACACGACGCGGCAGGCCTGGTCGATCCAGGAATCCTGGCGCACCGCCGCGGTGATGCCGAGCGGCACGGCGATCAGGAGCGAGACGATGAGCCCGGCAAGCGTCAGTTCGGCGGAGGCCGGCAGCCGCGTGGCGATCTCGCTCACCACCGATTGCCCGGTGGTGAGTGAGGTGCCGAGATTGCCCTTGACGAGGTCGCCGACGTAACGGGCGAATTGCGTCGGCAGCGGCTGATCGAGGCCGAGCTTGGCGCGGATCTCGGCGATGGATTGCGGCGTCGCGGCGGGGCCGGCGAAATAGGCCGCCGTGTCGCCCGGCAGCACCCGCGTCAACAGGAACGACACGACGATGACGCCGATGACGCTCGGAATGGCCGTCGCGAGGCGGCCGATGATGGTGCGCAGCATGGCGCGCCCTTGTCAGCCCTTCGAGAAGGCGCGGTAGTCGAGCCGGCGGTGGAACCAGTACTGGTAGCCCGTGACGTTCTTCTGCATGGCGACGTTGACGTAGGGCTGGAAGATCGGGATGCGCGGCAGGTCCGTGTAGGCGAGATCGACGAAGGCCTTGACGCTCGTCTCGTACTCGGCGGTCTTGCCGTCGGTCGCCGCCTGCCGCGCCGCCTCGATGAGCCCGTCCATGGCCTTGGACTGATAGCTCATCGTGTTGAAGACGGCGTTCTGGCCGTGGTAGCACCAGAAGTAGAAGTATTCCGGATAGTCGAGCCAGCCGGAAAACACGTTGGTGTAGAGCGGCAGCTCCTTCTTGAGGAGCTCGGTGCGCCAGTTCGAGCCCGGAATCTTGTTGATCGTCGTCTTGATGCCGATCTGCGCCAGGCTCTCCTGCACCAGCACGCAGAGCGGCTCGTTGGCGACCGCGAAGCCGAGATCGAACGACAGCGTCGTCTCGAGCCCGTTCGGGTAGCCGGCTTCGGCGAGAAGCTGCTTGGCCTTGGCGATGTCGGTGTTGAACTTGTGCGGCTGCGGCCATGACGCCTCGATGGCTGCCTCTGCCGGCGCGCCGTACATCGGCTTTGCCAGGTTGAACATCACCGCTTCCTGGATCTTCTGATAGGGCAGGGCGTAAGCCACCGCGTGGCGCACCTTGACGTTGTCGAAGGGCGGCTTCTTGACGTTCATGCCGATGTACTGGATGCCGTTGGAATAGGGCGTCGACACGATCGACAGCTTGTCGTTCGACCTCAGCTCCGCGAAATCCTTCATCGGCAGATCGTAGGAGATGTCGGCGTCGCCGCGCTCGAGCAGGGCGCGCCGGTTGCCGGCTGACGGCACCATGCGCCAGATCACCCGCTTGATCTTGGGCAGCGGCCCGCCCACCCAGGCCTCGTTGCGCTCGTAGACCACCTCGGTGCCGGCCGTCCACTTGGCCACCTTGTAGGCGCCGCTGCCGGCGGTGTTCTGCTTGGTGTATTCGAGGCCCCAGGGATCGTTGGCGGTGGCGTTCTTCTTAACCAGCTCCGAGTTGATGACGCAGGGCACGATGACCGCGAGGTCGGGGACGGTGAGACGGTCCTTGGTGAGGAAATCGACGCGCACCGTGTTGTCGTCGACGACGACGAACTGTTCCGGCTTTTCGAGCGAGCCCGCCTTCATCTGGAAGGTCGGGAAGCCGCCCACGCTGACGGCGCGATCGAGCGACCACTTCACGTCCTTGGCGGTGACCGGCGTGCCGTCCTGGAAGGCGGCGTTCTTCTTCAGCTTGAAGGTGACCGACATGTCGCCGACATTCATGTCGTCGGCGAGCTCCATCTTGTATTTGTCGCGGTCGTAGTAGGGGACGCCGTTGGCCAGCGTCTTCATCTCGTGGCTGATGAGCCGGTCGTAGCAGTTCCACGATGCCTCGTAGCCCGGCACGTTGGTGCCCACCCCATGGATGTCGAGATTGTTGGGGCCGCTCTCCGACACGATGAGCAGCGTCTCCTGCCGGCTCTGGGCCTTGGCGGGCGACCACACGGCGGGAGCCGCCACCGACGCACTCATGACAGCGGTCGCGGATGCGGATTTGAGGAATTCGCGGCGATTCATGTGAAGCCCCCCGTTGGCTGGTTTGGGGGGACGCTATTCAAGCGGCATGCCATTGCGGCGGCCGGGCGGAAAACACTTGCCGGCCGGGAGCTTGGGCAAAGGCCGTCAGGCTGCTGGCGCGCCGCTATGCCCAAAAGATGGGCAGAAGCGCCAACTTGCATACAAACCGCGAGCCCCCGTTAGCGACTTGTTCAGGACGTGGAGCGGCAGAGGGGCCACCGGTGGCCTGAAATTGATGTTCCGCAACAGGGGGCGGCATCGCCTCAGCCAAGGATTGCGGGTGAATTCAGGAGAGTCCGCGTGAGCGACTACACTTTCAAGCTCTCGACCAAAGGCGGCACCCTCGTCGGCCTCGAGGACATGTCCTTCCGGGACGACGCTGCCGCCATCCAGCATGCCCGCGAGTACCTTGCGAGCTGGGCCTTCGAAATCTGGCGCGGCAACGACTTCGTCCTGTCGTGCCGTCCCTTCGACTGGTCGCTCGGCGCCCACAAGCTCGACCGCCGTGACATCCACAAGCTGCTGCCGCTTCTCGAAGCAAAGGCCGCGTGATGCTCGCCCTCTTCGTCGACCCGAGCTGGATGATCTCGACCGCCACGCCCGCCGGGCCGCGTCCGCAACCGTCGCCATCGGTTGACGGCATCGTTGTCGGAGCCTCGACCTCTGCGCAACTTGTGGCGGGCTTCGCGGCCTTCGCGGCCGCCATGCCCGTGAAGGCGAAACCCCGCGCCTGAGCGCTGGCGCGGCCTCCCTTCGAGCGCCGGCCCAAGACCCTCCCATTCTCCGAGACATGGCGCGTGCTCGACCGCACATGGCGGGCGCCCGCCTGTGAACGCCGGCGCGTTGCGGCGCGACCTCCACGCAGGAGACCGGATTGGCCGGCTCTTGTTCTGTTGGAGAAGACCATGTCCCGTCTGCATAAGCTCACTGCATCGATCACCGTCGCGACTCTCGTGACGGTCTCCTATCTCGCACCCATCGGCCAGGCGCTGGCCCAGCCCGGCATGCGGCAAGCGCATCCCGTGCACGGCATGCGCCAGGCCCATCCCCAGCACGGCATGCGCCACCATGGCGGCCGCGGCATGGGCGGCTTCAACACCGGCATGGCTGTCGGCATCGTCGGCAGCGTCGTGGCGACCGCCATCATCGCACAGGCGCAGCGCGAGGCGGAATCGCGCGCTGTTGCCAACGACCATCGCGCCCACATGGTGCGCGAGGCGGAGTCGAAGTGGACGCCGCGCCTGCAGCGCGAGCACGATTGCAACCGCGTGCGCCAGTGGACCGACCTTCTGCGTCAGGCCAAGGAAGCGCGTGAGCGCGACGTGAGGCTCAACCAGAAGGCGGTCGCCGCCGGACATCCGGAGTGGCATCCGGCCTCGCACATCGAGTTCTCGGATGAATTGATCAAGGACCGGGAGCGGGAGCTCGCCAACGCCAAGCGCGACTGCCAGCGGCACTTCCACTAGCCGCTCCGCCGCTACAAGCCGCCCGGTGAAGGCCGGGCGGCTTCGCCGTTGTGGCGCTCAGTCGACCCCGTGCTCGCCCGTCGCGCTGAACTCGAGGGCGATGCCGGTTTCGGAATGGCGGATCACTCTCGCCCACACGTCGCCGATCTTGACCAGCGAGCCGACCGCCGGTCTCAGCCGGGTCGTGACGGCCGCGCCCAACTCGGAAATATTCTCCACCGAGACCGCGTAGTCGCGGCCGTCGAGCAGGCGCAGCGTGGCGCCGCCGTCCTTGGGGTTGACCCGCTCGCCGTTGCGCCGTTCGACGACTTCGTGCCGGATCGCTCGTTTGATCGCCCGCATTGGGGGGAGGCCCTCATTTCACGTCTTGGAGCACTAGCGGCGCGGTATTAATGAACTCTCAGCACCACCCCTACCTTTCTACGCGCCGCACGATCGGCGCCCGGTGCTCAGCTTTGGGGCTTTCATGACGCTCGTCGAGGTTCTGGGCTTCATCACCGGCGCCCTCACCGTGTGGCTCACGGTGAAGCAGAATATCTGGACGTGGCCCATCGGCATCGCCAGCAACGTCTTCTTCATCGTCGTGTTCTGGCGCGCCGCCCTCTATGCCGACATGGCGCTGCAGTTCGTCTACATCGCGGTGTCGGGCTTCGGTTGGTACTGGTGGCTCAAGGGTGGGGCTGGCCACTCGCGCCTCAAGGTTGGCCGCGTCGGCATTCGCGATGCCGCCATCCTCGCGGTGCTCGGGGTCGCCGCCACCTACGGCATGATGCGCTATCTGGAGAACGTCGGTGGCTCGGCACCCTTCCTCGACGCGCTCACCACGGCGCTCAGCCTTGTGGCGCAATATCTGTTGTCGCGGAAGCTCATCGAGAACTGGTATGTGTGGATCGTCGCCGACATCCTCTATGTCGGCCTCTATGTCTCAAGGGACCTGCACTTGACGGCCGTGCTGTACGCCATCTTCCTCGCCATGTGCGTGCGCGGGCTCGTCGAATGGCGCCGCTCCATGGAGGCCGACAGGGCGGCCGCCGTTGCGTGAGCCCATGTTCAATCGCGGCCTCGTCATCGGCAAGTTCTATCCGCCGCACAGGGGCCACAAGCATCTCATCGACACGGCCACGGCGCGAACCAAAAGCCTCGTGGTGATCGTCTGCGAGAAGGACAGCGAGACGATCCCCGGAGCATTGCGCGCCAAGTGGCTGCAGGCGACGCATCCGGGGGCGCGCATCATCCTCCTCGCCGGCGAGATGCCGGCCGACGACGACTCGCAGGGCTGGGCGCGCTACACGCTCGATCTCCTCGGCTATGCGCCCGATGCCGTGTTCTCGTCCGAGGAATACGGCGCGAGATACGCCGCCTTCATGGGCTCCACACATGTCTGCGTCGACGCGGCGCGCATAGCGGTGCCCATCTCGGCCACCATGGTGCGGGCGGAGCCGCAGCGTCATGCGCAGTTCCTCGAGCCCATCGTGCGCGCCTGGTTCGTGAAGCGCATCGTTGTTCTCGGCGCCGAGTCGACCGGCACCACGACCTTGGCGCGGGCACTTGCCGCCCACTTCAAGACGGCGTGGGTGCCGGAATACGGGCGCTTCTACAGCGAGGGCAAGGTGACGGCCAAGGACCCCGCGTGGCACAGCGAGGAATTCGTCACCATCGCGCAGGCCCAGCAGGACATGGAGGATGCGCTCGCCGAGCACGCCAACGGGCTCGTCGTCTGCGACACCGACGCCTTCGCGACCGGCGTGTGGCATGAGCGCTATATGCAAAGCCGCTCCGCCGCCGTCGAAGCGGTCGACAAGCTCAACCGCCATGACTTCTACATCGTCACCGGCGACGAAATTCCCTTCGTGCAGGACGGGGTGCGCGACGGCGAGCACATCCGCCACTGGATGCATGGCCGCTTCATCGAGCGCCTCACGGAGGAGGGGAAGCCGCACATCGTCGTCAGCGGCCCGCACGAGGAGCGGCTCAAGCGGGCGGTCGGGGCGATCGCGGCGGTGTTGGCCACGGCGCATCCAGGAGGCTCGTAACGACGATGGCGCTCATTGTGAGGGAGATGGAGCTTTCGGAAGTCGGCCTGATCATCGACTATTTTCATCAGGCGTCTGCCGAGCACCTGGAAATGCTGGGCGTTGATCCGACGCGGCTGCCGGCGCCCGACGCGTGGCGGGAGCGCTACGCGCGGGACTATGCCCGGCGCCGCGAGGAGCGCGCGATCCTGCTGATCGTTTGGGAGCTGGACGGCGCGGCCATCGGCTTCTCGACGGTCGACAAGATCAGGTTCGGCAGGGAGGCGTTCATGCACCTGCACATTGTCGACGCCGGCCGCCGGAACAGCGGTCACGGCACGGAATGCGTGAGGAGGGGCGCAAGGATCTATTTCGAGACGCTGAGGCTTGAGCGGCTCTACTGCGAGCCCAACGCCTTCAACGTCGCCCCGAACAGGACCTTGCAGAAGGCCGGGTTCTCATACGTGAAGACGCACCGGACGGTTCCCGGGCCGCTCAACTTTCATCAGGCGGTGACGCGCTGGGTGTTGACCGAACCGCCAGGCGGCAGCGACTGAAACAGAAAGAGCGCCAGGGTTTGGTAAATCCCGCATTGCCCGCCCCGCGATCCTTAGCATTTAAGGCTAATCGGCGCTTGCCGTTGTGGCGAGCAATTGGCCCGTGACAGTCTCCCGCGAGAGGGCGCGGCCCAGCCGCGCCGGAGCCGGCCCGTCGCAGCATGCAGTCCAAGACGCACTATCTCTTTCTCCTCATCGCGTCCGCCGTGTCGCGCAGCCCGAACGGCATCAGCGTGCGGGAGATTGCGCGCGAGCTCGGCTACGATCCGCAGGTCATTGCCCATTGCATCGGGCTGCACCTCTATCTCGAACGCCGCAGCCCCACCGACGTGCCGTTCCTCCTGCCGCTCAAATACGTGGCCCCCGATCCCCACGACGTGATCACGCGCGGCATGTTGGCGTTGCCGCAGGCGGCCGCGCGCGAGGCCGGCTAGCGCGATCGGCGTCCGTCCTACTTCTCCGGAAATTTCCGCTGCGCCGTCGTCTGCGCCAGGACGGCGCCGCTCGCGTCCAGCGCCTTGATGGTCCAGCGATAGGTGTGGGCGCCGCTCGGCGGGCTCGGGCCCGTATAGGTGGCCCTCGGCAATGCCCCGCAGGCGATGTTGCCCTGGCCCGCATACGCCACATCGCCGCCGCCATGCGGGAAGGACGGCACGTCGAGATCGACCATGGCGAGGCTGATCTTCGCCGTCCCCTTCGGCACGCCGCGCAGCTGGAAGGCCGGCGACCCCTGCGGGCACCAGCGGAACGAGGCGCTGAAGGCCTGGGCGGCGGCCTCGGTCGCGATGAGGCTCGCGGCGCTGCACGCAAAAGCAAGCGCGACTGTCGTGGTGCGGATCATGGCAACATCCCCGGCTCCATATGAGGTTGAATCAGATTGCCGGACAGCTTGATCCCTCCCCTTCAGGGGAGGGTGGCGCGCCGTTCTTGCGGCGCGCCGGGTGGGGTCTGAGGCATCTCTCCGCCAGACCCCCTCCGGCCGCGCCATCGCGCGGCCACCTCCCCCTGAAGGGGGAGGATCAGCGCGCCGAGCAACTCGATCCAAACTCTTCTAACTAGCTCATCACCGTAAAGTACCAGGCATAGAAGGCCAGCCACGCCAGCGCGTGCAGCCACAGCTTGGCGCGCAGCGACGGGGCGGTGAGCGCGCGGCCGGCGGCCCACGCCACCAGGATGGTGACGACGAAGCGCGACAGGCGCGCGGCGAGCGATACCGCGAGGAATGGCGCAAGCCCGATGCCTGTTGCGCCGGCATGGGTGGCGAGCAGCTTGTAGGGCGTGCCCACGAAGCCGCCGACGAACAGGGCCTTGAGCCCGTCCGCGCCGATCGCGGCGCCGGTGTCGTGGACGAGGCGAGGGAAGATGCCCGGCAGGTACGCGAAGGCGGCGAGCAGCTGCGGCGCGTGGCCGTGGCCCGCCGCCCACCATAGGAGCGTGCCGCCGAGGAGCGCGCCGCCGACCGCGTAAGCCGCGGCCGCGAGCGCCAGGCGCAGGTCGCGGAGCGCCAGCCGCGTCAGCAGCACGTCGGGCACGATGAAGAAGACCGTCGCCTCGGCGAAGCCCCAGGCGGCGGCGCCGGCCTTGGCGACGCGCTGGCCGTGGTCTTGGCGCGGCGGCACTTCGGTCACCACTCACGCGCTCCGGTTATTTGAGATAGGGAAAGCACGATGCCATGAATCGGGACCGGCAATGGAGGGCAACGATGACCACGAAAACGTCGACTTGGAAAATGTCGATTTGCGCCGCGATGGCGGGAGCCTTGCTGTTTCCGAGCCTCTCCCTTGCCGAGATCAAATGGAGCAATGGGGCGCGTCCTTATCTCGAGGCGAGGTCGACCGAGGAGGAGAGCGACGCAAGCCTGCGGGCAATATGCCGTAACTCGCAGACGATCGAACTGAGGGCCGGTGCCAATGAACAGGTCGGTGAGGGAGATGGACAAGCCGTAACCTTGGAGTTTCAGAGTGACGGCAAGAAAGCCACCCTCACAGGCATCTCAAAATTCAGCGAGGACTCCGAGATGACCGGCGGGACGGAACTCGTCACCGAGGTCAAGGACAACGACCCTATTTTCAGCGTCCTGCAGACTGGCAAGCCTGTGACCATCACCGGCTTCAAAGACAAGAAGCCGGTCGTTTGGGCAGCCAAGGGCATGAAGTCGGCGGTCGCGAAATTTCTGAAGGCTTGCGGATAAACGCGAATGCCGAAACGCGAATGTTGATCGCGCGATGGTTCCGCGCCGCCTTGATGAACCGCGTTGCGACGTGATGGCAAACCTTGTGCGGCAGCAGCCATCGGCCTCGCGAGCATTGACACGCGCAAGCGCCTGACCACCAATCAGCCGCAAGGTCCGCCCCGTCCTGAGGGGATTTCGACGAGGACGCCAGCGGGCGGCCCACGCCTCAGCGGCCGGCCTATGCCGGCGCGCTTGGCAGGGAGGCTTCGATGCCCCGCAATCGCACTCAAAGGCCCGGACGTTCCGGGTCGCTCATCTCGTTCTGGAGCCGCCTGGCGCTGGCGGCCGTGGCGCTCGCCGTCGCCAACCCCGGTCCGGCGCGCGCCGCCCCCGAGGGGCAGCTCACCTGGGCGGTGCACATCTCGCTCGCCCCGACCTGGTTCGACCCGGCCGAGATGCCGGCGCTCATCACGCCCTACATGATGCTCTACGCGCTGCACGATGCGCTCGTGAAGTCGATGCCAGGCGATCGCCTGACGCCGAGCCTCGCCGAGTCGTGGAGCGCGTCGCCGGACGGGCTGACCTACGACTTCGTGCTGCGCAAGGGCGTGAAGTTCCACAACGGCGACGATCTCACGTCCGAGGACGTGAAGTTCTCGTTCGAGCGCTACAAGGGCGCGTCGAACAGCGAGCTGAAGGGCCGCGTGGCCGCCATCGAGACCCCCGATCCGCTACGGGTGCGCTTCAGGCTCAAGGAGCCGTGGCCCGACTTCATGACGTTCTACGCGAGCGCCAGCGGCGCCAACTGGATCGTGCCCAAGAAATACATCCAGCAGGTCGGCGACGACGGCTTCAAGAAAGCGCCCATCGGCGCCGGCCCCTACAAGTTCGCGTCGTTCACGCCGGGCGTCGAGCTGAGCTTCGAGGCCTTCGACCAATACTGGCGCAAGACGCCGAACGTGAAGCGCCTGGTGTTCAAGGTCATTCCCGACGAGTCGACGCGCCTTGCGGCGCTGAA
The DNA here is from genome assembly GCA_963812775.1 of uncultured Alphaproteobacteria bacterium. Lineage (GTDB taxonomy): Bacteria > Pseudomonadota > Alphaproteobacteria > Rhizobiales > Beijerinckiaceae > CAWEWH01. Next base: position 207,668 of record CAWEWH010000001.1, on the reverse strand, counting down.
GCGCGGCGAGGTCGACATCGCCTATTCGATCCGCGGCGAGCTCGCCCAGGAGCTGCAGCGCACCAAGGGCCTGACCCTCAAGCCCACCGTCCTGCAGGGCACCTACTGGCTGCATATTGCAGACCAGTGGGATCCGAAATCGCCGTGGCACGACCCGCGCGTGCGCCTGGCGGCACGTCTTGCCATCGACCACGAGGGCATCAACCAGGCGCTGACCCTCGGCTACTCGAAGATCACCGGCAGCATCATCCCCGACATTTTCGACTTCTACTGGCAGCCGCCGCCGCTCGTCCACGATCCGGCGAAGGCCAAGAAGCTGCTCGCCGAGGCCGGCTATCCCAACGGCTTCGACGCCGGCGACTACAACACCGATGTCGCCTACGCCAATCTCGGCGAGGCGGTGGTGAACAACCTGCAGGCGGTGGGCATCCGCGTGAAGCTGCGGCCGCTCGAAAGGGCCGCCTTCGAGAAGGGCTTTGTGGAGAGGACCCACAAGAACATCATCCAGGCGCAGACCGGCGCCTTCGGCAACGCCGCGACGCGGCTCAAGACCTTCGTCGTCAAGGGCGGGCCATACGTCTATGGCAGCGACCCGGACATCGACGAGCTGTTCAGGGAGCAGGATGTCGAGCTCGACAGGGGCAAGCGCGAGGCGATGCTCAACAAGATCCAGCAGCTCGTCTTCGAGCGGAACATCTGCGTGCATCTGTGGCAGCTCGGCTTCATCGGCGGCGCCGGCCCGCGCGTCGGCGAGGCGGGGCTCGGGCTCATCCCCGGTCACGCCTACTCGGCCCCCTACGAGGACGTGACGCTGTCGGGCAAGTAGCGGCCGGACGACTTGACGCCGCGCAACGGGACGTTCTGGCGGCGCGCGCTCACCGCGGGCAGCCTATGGCTTTGGTGCGCCTTGCGGTAGTAGCAGATACGATCAACCGCCTTCGCGCCCGCCATCGGACCTCTGATGCACGAGCTTGTTCGTCGCTCGCCTGGACTCGACACGTTGCGCGGCGGCGCCGTGCTGGCGGTGCTGTGCTGGCACTACCTCAACAACACGAGCGTTCTGCGGACCCCCGCTCTAAGCATCCTTCACGAGCTCACGTCGCTGCTGTTCTTTGGCGTCGATCTGTTCTTCGTTCTCTCGGGGTTCTTGATCGGCAGCTCATTGATGGCGGCCAAGGGGGCGCCGGGCTATTTCGGATCATATTTCGCACGCCGGTTCGGCCGGATTCTGCCGCTCTACTTTGCGTGGCTCGGGGTCTTTCTCCTCATGTTCGCCGTCGGCGGACGCTGGCGTGGCGCCTTCCCGTGGCTGCTGGAGCTCGACGGCATCCCGCTCCTCTCATACTTCACCTTCACCCAGAATTTCTATGCGCTGACCTCGTGGGGCGCAGCCTGGCTTTCGGTGACGTGGACGCTTGCGATCGAGATGCAGTTCTACATCCTGGCGGCGGTCGTCATCTATGTGCTGCCGATACGCGCGGTCGCCCCGTTCAGCCTCGCTGTCATCGTCGCGGTCGAGATCATGCGGCAAAGGGGCGTGTTCGTCGATCAAGCAGCGATCGTCATGACGCCGTCGCGGCTCGACGCGCCGTTCATGGGTGTGCTGTGCGCGACGCTCTGGCGCGCGGATGGCGTTCGAGACTTTGTCGTCCGCCATAGCGTGCCGCTGCGGGCGGCGGCCGTCGGACTCATCTTGGCCTACTATCTGGGCTCGGTCTTCATCCGCACGCCGCTGCCGCTGTCGAGCTTTGCGCACAACACCATCGTGTGCGGTTTCGCGACGCTCGCATTCGCCGGGTCCGGCGCGCAGGCTTCGTCTGCGGTGCGGTTCGTGCGCTGGTGCGGCGTGCGCTGCTACGGGATCTATCTTTTTCACGTCGGGCTGCTCGGCCTTGCAGCGCATATGCTGTTCAGGCTGCCGCCGAACTGGTTTGCGCCCGGCATGGGCTGGCCGGCGGTCGGGCTCGCGACAGCTCTGACTTTTTTGCTCGCCTGGGCGAGCTGGCGCTATTTCGAGAAGCCGATCATCGACTACGCGGGCGCCTGGGCGCGCCGTCGGACGGACGGTACCCCGTCCGTCGCGACGGCGCTTGGGAGGATCGACGCCCGGCACATCGATCCAAAACCGCAGCGCGCTACACGCTGACCTTGCTGCCGTCGAAGCGCGTGAAGCGGAAGCCGTCGAAGGCCTCGCGATAGGTCGTGCGCTCGTCACGCAGGACGCTGATGGCCAGATCCTCGCCGATGGCGAGGGAGGCGGCCGCGTCCGAGCGCCAATGGATGCCCGACCAGTCGCGCCCGAAGGCGTAGTTCAGGGCGAGCTTGTTCAACTCGCCCCCGACCGTCAGCGGCGGCCCCTGGTAGGCAACGAGCCGGGACGGGTCGTTGGGGTCGGGCTGCATCGGGTTGGCGATGACCGCGTCCTCGTCGAAGAAGGCCTTGAGGACCGTGACCGACGAGCCGGCGATCGACGAGGCGCCGCCGGGATAGGACGAGTGGACCGGCGAGCCTTCCGGGTAGGTATGCGACAGAAGATAAGTCCCGTGCTCGCCGGCACTGCGCGCCAAGGCCTGCGAATTGAGCACCTCGGGGTGCACCGGATAGTCGTCGACCTTGTTGGCGACCCGGTGGTGGACGAGGCCCGCATACGCCTCGGGCCGCAAGGTGCGATGCACATGGAACTTGTGCCAATAGGCGACGCGAACGGCGCGGGCGGTGATGTAGGGCAGGAGGCCGAGCACGTAGGCGATGCCGAAGCTTGGCGGACCTGCGCCCTGCGTCTTCGACTTGAGGTAGGGATTGGTCGCGCTCAGCGCCGTGCCAAAGCCGCCATAGGCCGGGTTCGCCTTGTCGGGCCCGTTGCCGAGCAGCATGGCGGCCGCCGACACCATGGCCGGGTTGTTGTGCACGTATTTGGCGAGGTCGCGGCCATTGGCGATGAAGCGCGGCTTGTCGTCGAACTTCTCCGACTTGCCCGACGATTTGCCGTTCTGGACGCTCAGCCACTCGTCATAGTTGGTGAGGAACTCGCTGTCCGGCGTCGTGGTGCGCATGCGCGCCGACATGAACTGCGCCCCGAACGGCACGTCGCGCAGCAGGAACTGCGAGATGTAGGGTCCGGCGAGCGTGCCGGGCGGCGTCACGTAGCGGCCGGTGCGGCCGGAGGCATCCGACTTGTCGACATAGAGGGCGGTGCCGCGGAACAGCGTCTCCGGCGTGACGCGGCCGTCGGCGCGCGGCCCGTCGAAGGCCGAGAGCCTGTTGAGCTCGTCGACCGCCGCCACCACTTTCTTGTTGCCCGTGTCGTTGCGGAGCTCGCTGAAGGGGACGTCGCGCAGCAACGATTGCCAATAGAGCTCGACGGCCTCGCCGGCGCGCTGGGCGCTGGCGAGCGCCGGGGCGGGCGGGATTGCGAACTGCGTCGTGTTGAGGCCCGACAAGCTCACCGCGAGCGTGCCGATGGGATTGGCCTGCTTGCGCGTGCCGCCGAGCGGGATGGCCTCGTAGTCGGCCGGGTCGCCGGACGCGTAGGCCTTCAGTGCCGCTCTGTAGGCGGCGGGATCGACCTCGCCGCGCTGATTGTGCGGCAGGCCGCGGCTGTCGGAGCCGATCAGGTTGGCATAGCGGGCCTCGTCGCCATTGTCCGGATGCGCCAGCACGGGAGCATCCCGGCACGCATTGGCGGCCGCCACGCGCACCGCATAGGCGCGCTCGCGGAAGGCGTCGCTGCTCTTGGCCTCTGGGGCCTCGACGGCCTTGCCCTCTCCGGCGAGGACCTGCCCCGCGCCCGCCGGCGCGACGGGCCATGCCGAGAAGGTCAGCGCCGCGGCGCCTCCCGTCGCCAGAAACCGTCGCCGGCCCTCGTTGGCGGCTGCGGCCGGGACATCGACACGCGCATCTTGAGGCGGAGGACGCGAGAAATCGCCAGGATCGACCTTGCTCATGTCAGTCTCCTTCGCGGGTTGCCGCGGCTTTGGCGAGGCTACGCGCCCGCGGTGCTTGCGAGCGTGAGGCGCGTCACTGAGCGGTGGCGGCGAACGGCATCACGGAGACGAATGGCGGCGTGAGGGCGGCGCCGTTCGGCGAGGCGGCGACGCATCCGGTGAAGATGGGCGCTGGCGCCGCGCCCAAGCTCTCGCTCACGATGCATCGGATGCGTCCGGAGCGGGAAAAGCGGCGGCTCCGAGTGGTTTTCGTGCTCCTTGAGTCGTTCGATCTCTCCGACGGCGGCTCTCTGGGTTGGTACGGGCGGCAGTCCCTCGTAGAATGGAGGCGTAGGAGCGTGCCCATGCCGATCTTTCTCGACCGACACGACATGACGGGGCTCACGGCGGCTGACGTCGCTGAAGCCCACCGCAAGGATCTGGAGTTGCAGGAACGCTACGGCGTGCGCTTCCTGACCTATTGGTATGACCAGGCTCGCGGTACGGCGTTCTGCCTCGTCAATGCGCCGGACATCGAGACGGCCATGCGGGTCCATGACGAAGCGCATGGAGACGTGGCCAAGGACGTGATCGAAGTTGATCTGTCAGCGGTCGAGGCGTTCCTGGGGCGCGTTTCAGACCCGGTGCCGACGGGCCCGGACGCGAAGGTCGCGGTCGATCCGGCGCTACGGACCATCATGTTCACCGATATTGTCGGGTCCACCGCCATGACGGCGCGCCTCGGGGATGCACGCGCCGTGGAGATGATCCGCGCGCACGATTCCCTTGTTCGCCGCGCATTGAAGGACAAGAGCGGGCGCGAGGTGAAGCACACGGGCGACGGCATCATGGCGTCGTTCGATGACACGGCCGCCGGGGTTGCGTGCGCCCGCGCCATTCAACAGGCCTTCGACGCATTCAATCTCGCGAGCAAGGAGAAGCTCCAGATTCGCATTGGCCTCGACGTCGGCGAGCCGGTGGCCGACAGCAACGACCTGTTCGGGACCACGGTGCAGATGGCTGCCCGGCTCTGCCAGGCGGCGGAGCCCGAGGCGATCCTCATCTCGAAAGCGGTGCGCGATCTCGTTGGCGATGACTTTCAAGTTCTTGAAATCGGCGCCCGCGATCTGAAAGGCTTTGCGCAACCGGTCGCGTCGTACGCCGTCGATTGGCGCTAGCGCAGCGATTTTCGTCAGCCTAGCGAAGACATGGAACGGGCCCTCGTGCTCTAACCCTCCGACCTGTCCGCGACGAGCCATCGCAGGCTCGTTGAGCGCCGCCGCCCCGTGCTACGATGGACGAGATGGGAGGCCGGCGAGACCCGCCCGTCTTGGGGAATTCTTGGGAATTCTGGGGGGATCGAAGACGCGATGCGTCCTGTTCCGGACATCCGCTTCGGCACCGAGCGCTACCCTGAGAACGTGGCGCGGCGGCTGCGCACTCTCAACATTGCCACCTGGATCGCCGCGGCCACCCATGCGCTCTATGCCGCCGTGAGTTTCCTCGACGTCACCGCTCTGGCGGCTTGGCGTTGCAAACGCGGTCGCGGCGCTGCTTTACGCGGGTGTTCCGCTGCTGCATCGCCTGGGCCGTCTGGCTGGGCCGGTCGCCTTCATCGTCCTGCTCTATGCCGATATCCTCGCCTCCATTTGCTTGCTCGGCACCGGCATTGGCCTTCAGTTCTACTTTCCTGGTTGGCGTGGCGCTCGCCGCGCTTGTATCTCGGCGCCGAGTATGTCGCCCTTACGATAGGCCTGTGCGGCGGTCGCGGCGGCCCTGATCGTCGGCCTGCAGCTGACGGTGCCCTATGACACCGGACTGCTGCCGGCGGCGCTGATTCGTCGCGAGCCTTGTCAGCAATGCCGTCGTCAGCTGCGGAATCCTGCTGCTGATCGTCTCCTACGCGCTGCGCGAGGCGGCGCGCGCCGAGGCCACCGCCGAGCGCGAGTATGAGCGGTCGGAGCGGCTGCTCAACAACATCCTGCCGTCCGCCATCGCGGCGCGACTGAAGAGCGACGGCAACGTCGTCATCGCCGACGGGTACGACGAGGCCTCGATCCTGTTCGCCGACATGGCGGGCTTCACGGCGCAGGCGAGCGACACGACGCCGGCCGAGCTCGTGCAGTTCCTCAACCGCGTGTTCTCGGACTTCGACCGGCTGGTGGAGCGGCATGGGCTCGAGAAGATCAAGACCACGGGCGACGCCTACATGGTGGTGAGCGGCGTGCCGACGGCGCGGCCCGACCATGCCGAGGCGCTCGCCGTCCTGGCGCTTGAGATGCGCGAGGCCGCCACGGAATGGCGCGACGGGCGCGGCCGGCGCGTGCCGATCCGCATGGGCATGAGCAGCGGGCCGGTGGTGGCCGGCGTCGTCGGCACGCGAAAGTTCTTCTACGACGTGTGGGGCGATGCGGTGAATGTGGCCGCCCGCATGGAGACGACGGGAGCGGCCGGCAAGATCCAGGTCTCGCAGGAGAGCTTACGAGCGCCTGCGGGATAGCTTCGTGCTGGAAGCGCGCGGCGAGATCGACGTCAAAGGCAAGGGCCGGATGCCGACGTGGTTTCTGCTCGACGCCAAGCCGCGCGCCGTCGCTGAGCCCCCGCCAGCCCAGGCCGAGGAGTTGGAGCGGCCCGGTGATCTAGCGCGAAGGGCGGTGTAGGCCGTGTTGCTGTGCCTACGTCGTGCGGCCTATTCTGAGTGCGTCGTCATTCCGGGGCAGTCGGCGGCTCGGCAGCGAGAGATCGCCGCTCGGTTTGCTCACGTCCCGCGTGGCAGAGGACCTTCGCATGACGTCCCCGCTCGGCTCGCTCCTCGCTTCCGGCAACGTCGCCGAGGTTTTCGCTTGGAGGGACGGCCAGGTGCTGAAGCTTTTCAAGCAGGCCCCTTGGGCAAAGCGGGCGGCGTTTCGCGAGGCGGCGAACCAGGCGGCAGTGGAGGCCATGGGACTGTCGGTGCCGGCGGTGCACGGCATCATCACCCAAGGGGAGCGTTGGGGAGTGGTCTTCGATCGAGTTGAGGGTTCATCCTTCGCCCAGCGCATGTTGGCAGATGCCGCGCTGGTGCCTCGGCACCTCGAGGCGCTTGTCGACCTGCAATCGCGCCTGCAGCAGAACGCTGCGCCGTTCTTTGCCGGCTTGAAGCAACGCCTCGCAAGTCACATTGGCCTTGCCCCGCAGCTCGGGCCTGAGCGTAAGCAGGTCCTGCTCGCCGAGTTGCATGAGATGCCGGATGGTGACAGGCTCTGCCATTTCGATTTCCACCCCATGAACGTGTTGGGTCCCGTCGATGGCCCGGTCGTGATCGACTGGGCGGACGCCTGCCGCGGCGCAGCCCCGGCTGACGCGTGCCGCTCGCACGTGCTGCTCGAGGTCCACGCCGCGCCGCTGGCAGCGCCCTATCTCGAGCTTTACTGCGGAGCGAGTCGATGCACCGCGGACGAGGTGCTGGCCTGGCGCCCCTATGTGCTCGCGGCGAAACTCATCGAGACTCCCGACGAGGCGCCACGGCTCCTGGCGCTTCTCGCAGCGTCAGGCCGGTGACGGGCTTCACTTGTCTTCCCGCAACCCCTTGAACGACGGATGTTGCAGAAGTTCCGTCCACGAGGCGAGGGAAGGGAGCGTTCGATTCGGCGTGCGCGTGGCGCGACGGGCGGTGTAGGTCGACGAGGGGCACAGCGCGGATCGGTGTAGAGAAGGCGCGTCGGCGCGAACTTGTGACCTTCTCCCACACCACAACGTACCGAGCCGCCGTGCCACTTGTCGGGTCAATGGCGCTGGACGTGAGGGTGAGGGTGTTCTCTTTAATCTCATAGGACCGCACTTGATCGGTGCCATTCCAGGCTTCGTTCCAGGAAATATCGACATGATGCGTGACCTTGCCGGCCTCTAGTGAGTATGTGCCGGCGTAGGCGAACATCATCCTGTGAAGCGCCACGCGCTCTTCGTCGGTCGGAGTGGGGTCGCGTGGCAGTTTGCGTCCACGCGAGGTCCCGATCGCCTGCATCCGCCCGTCAGCGGAGTAGCTCAGGTATCCAACGGGATGCTCGCCGTATGGCGTCGACGTCTCGCCCGTGGCGGCGGTCACGACATATGACTTCAATCGCCATGTGCTCAGCAGCGGATGCACGTTGGCCTCCTTTAGGGACGTATCCACACGATGCTCGGCCGCAGTCCTTCGCCTGGCGACTTGTCGGTTCGGCCGACGTTTCTCACGCGCCACGCGCGTTGAAAAAAGGGGCCTGCGCAGGAACGCCGCGCATGCGCGGCTGGCGATAGTTCTGGGAGCCCGACTTGACGGGTTGTTGGTGCGGTCGAGAGGACTCGAACTCAGGCCCCTTCGAGAGTGATGAGCGTCTCTTTGCTCATGTCCACCGCTGACTGCCTCAGGGCGATAAGGGGCTGGTACTCTGAGGAGCCGTACCACTCGTTCAGAGCGGTGATGTCCGGGAACTCAATGATCACGACCCGATCCGGCGGTTTCCGGCTCGTCTCAAGTAGCTTGTGGCTGCCGCCCTTCGTCAGATAACGACCGCCATGCTTGGCGATCATCGGGCCTACCTTAGTTCGGTACTCCTCGAACTTACTGGGGTCGGTGATCGTGTGCTCTACAACGAGATAGGCAGTCATGTCGCCTCCAGGCCGCTACCACAGCGGGTACGCCCTGAATGATCGCTTGGCATGAAGAGAGACGCAACTGCGCGCGACCCGACCGGCTCACACGAGACGAGGCGCGTCGGGTGGCGGCCCGGGATGAGCGGGGAGAACGCAACGCTGAGCATTGTCTATTGCCCGAGCCGTTCGAGCAGCGCCGGCACATGCACCAAGTCGGCCTTGTAGCTGCCGGTCAGCGTGTACATGACGATGTTGATGCCGCCGCGAATGGACATCTCGCGCTGGCGCGGATCGGCGCCGACCACCGGCAGCAAGGGCTCGCCGCGCCGCCCCACCGCCCAGGCGGCGGCGAGATCGTTGGACGTGATGATGATGGGCGACACGCCGTCGCCGCCGCGTGCCGGGCGCCGCTCGCCCTGCTCGTCGGCAGGCAGCACCTCGACCCAGGTCTGGCCGGTGGCATAGCGGCCGGGGAACGTCTCGACCATGAAGAACGCCTTGGTGAGAACGTGATCGCGCGGCACCGGCTCCAGTTCCGGAATGTCGAGGGTGGCCAGCATGCGCCTGAGCTGCTGCCCCTCCGGGCTCGTGGCGCCTGATCGCGACGAGATGGCATCGCGGGTGTCGAAGATGACCGTGCCGCCGCCCTTCATGAAGGCGTCGATGCGGCGCAGCGCCACATCGGTGGGCAACGGCTTGCCGGCCACCACCGGCCAGTAAAGAAGCGGGTAGAAGGCAAGCTCATCGCGGCCCGGGTCGACGCCCACCGGATCCCCGGGCTCGAGCGCCGAGCGCGAGGCGAGCGCCTGCGACAGGCCGAGGAGGCCGGCGCGGCTCGTGGAATCGATCTCGCTGTCGCCGGTGATGACGTAGGCGAGGCGGGTGATGAGGGCGGCCTCGTAGTTCTCCTTGCGCGGTTGTGGCAGTTCCTGGGCGCCGGCGTCCCTCGCACTCAGGATCGGCGCGGCGCCGAGCAGGGCGATGCCGAGCAGGGCGGCCGCCGTGGCGCTGTCAAGAAGGCCGATGAAGTCCCGTCGTCTCATGTAGCCACCGAAGCCTTGGGACCAGATGATAGCACATTCCTCTCAGGGGGCTGGTTGCAGCATGACATGCCGAGCCTTTCGGGGCACCGGATGTCCGCTCGGCTCATCAGCCGAAGTGGCAGACGCCATCTCACTTGTCTTCGCGCAACCTCTTGAACGATGGATGCCGCAACAGCCTGTCGTGCGTCCATCCTCGGTACTCGATCTTTCGCAACGAGGTCAGGTCGTATCCACAGTGTAGCGGGCTCGCGAAGGCTGGGCACGGGCGACTCGTCGATTCGCAACTCCTCCAGCAGCGCTCTCCCAACCTCGATGCCGCCCGCGCAACGCAACTTCCTGCGCACCTTGGTGGCGCCCTGAGTGCACCGAGACCACCGCGTCCAACCGCGGACAGTTGGCGCGAACCTCCATTATAAATCCCAAGTCGATCAGCTTGCTCATTGTCCGCTTATCCCCCGATAGACTGACTAGGGGACCGGGCGAGAGGTCGCCTTCGTGCCAGATCCAGACTCATGCAGCGCAGCAAACCGCCTTTTATTCAATCATCTCGCTGGCGCGCGTAAGCAGCACCGACGGTACGGTTAGACCGAGGGCCTTCGCGGTCGTGAGATTGATGAAGAGCTCAACATTGGTGGGTTGTATGACCGGTAGGTCAGCCGGTTTTTCGCCCTTTAGGATGCGGCCTACGTAGAGGCCGGCCTGCCGAAAGGTTTCCGCTTGATTAGGACCGTAGCTCATCAACAAGCCAGCAGCGACGCCGTCGCGAGATTCCGACATCGTAGGTATCGCATGTCGGAGCGCGAATCGGGCTACCTGCCGGCTCAGCGAACTAAGGAACGCATCGTTGCCGATGCTCAACGCATTGGCCCGCTGCTTCACGGCCTCAACAAGGGCGCTTTCAATTTCACTCTCCATCCCAGCCCTGACAATAACCATTTCCAGCCCAAGGCGTTGCACCGCGGCTTCCGTTAGCCGGATGTTATCCTGCATGAGGGCGGGATTATTTGGATTTACAAGCAGAGCGATCCGAGTGGCGCCGGGCAGGAACTCATGCAAAAGCTCAGCCCGCTTGGCCGACAAGCTCGACCCCCATAAAAGTGGCTCCTGTTGCGTTTCCTCCCGGATGACCGAGGCTTTGTACGAAACCAGCGCGAACGGGATCTGAGGCGGTCGTGAACACAATCGGGATCGTCTTCGTTGCCACCATTGCTGTTCGGATCGCGACATCGCCCGCGCCTGCACAGATGACCGCGGCCTTGTGGCTGACGAGGTCGTCCGCCATTGCAGGCAGCCGTTCGAGAATGACCTTCCGCCCAACGGTATTCGATAGCCACGTTGCGGCCTTCTGCGAAGCCCGCCTCGCCTAGGCCCCGGTGAAATCCGACCATGCGATCCGTCCATTGCGCTGCAGATACATTGTGCAGCACACCGATCACTGGCATCGCCGGCTGGGCCCGCGCCAAGAGTGGCCACGTCGCCGCACCGCCAACTAGCGTGACAAATTCGCGTCGGCGCACCGCCACCTCCAAGCTGAGTAGGCGTGATCTTAGCCGCTCATAACGAGCATCGGAAGCACTGCCTATTGCGCGACTAACGTCCGAGTTGGGTCAAGATGCGAAGGGCTCGCGCCGAGCATATGTTTTCCGCTCTTGCCCAGATACCAGACAAGGCATCTCCTTGACGCTGCGCAAAAACCAATCTCAGTTTTGCGCTGCTGCGTCGTGGGGCCTGCCAAACGGGAATGCCGATGCCTGAGACGCGACGGCTGCCACGCCCCTGGGTGGTCGAGGAGCTGGACGAGTGCTTCGTCGTGAAGACCGGCAACGGCATCACGATCAGCCATCACTACTTCGAGGACGAGGACACCCGCCGGGGCATCTTGAACCGGCTCACACGAGACGAGGCGCGCCGCGCGGCCGCCAACGTCGCCAGGCTGCCCGAGCTGCTGGTGCGTGCGTGGTGACGCGCTCATTGCCTTAGCAGCGCGGTTTCCCAGGCACCTTGCGCGAAGCTCGCTGGCTGCGATCCTGGCCGGTGGCGTAACGCCAGAACGGGATGCCGTAGACCGCCGCCATCACGGCAGACGCCGCCAACAACAGCTCTTGCGACCTGATCACATGCCAGAGGTACAGGTTGCCGGCGACCCATGTAAGCATAAGTACGATGGCGATGATGTGGGTCACGCCCCCTCTGCTATGCGGCAAGCCCGAGGAAATGACGTATTGCCGTCGCGTTGGCCTGCGCCTCCTTTTTGTCCGCGGCTGGTAATGCCCAGCCCTGACCCGCCCGCAAGATCACATCGTGTCACAGACCTCGATGCCAGACGCCCGATCAACCGCCGCATCGACCGTAGCATCAGTTACGTCGGAGATAGGAGCCTCAATCGGTTTTCGCTGCCAGACTGGGAGTTTGCGTTGTAGCGTTGCCGTGCCGGTCGTTTTGTCGAACGAAAGGGTCGTCGAGCCCGACCTAAATACTAGCCGCGTCGATGTGGTTTCGAGGATGGCTATCGCGCCCGGCAGGATACCGCACACGCGAGCGCCTTCTCACTTGTCTTCGCGCAATCTCTTGAACGATGGATGCCGCAACAGTCTGTCGTGCGTCCATCCTCGGTACTCGATCTTCCGCAACGAGGTCAGGTCGTATCCACAGTGTGGCGGGCTCGCGAAGGTTGGGCACACGCGGCTCGTCGACCCGCAACTTCTCCGGCCTACGCAGCAGCGCTTTCCCAACCTCGATGCCGCCCGCGCAGCGCAACTTCCTGCGCACCTTGGTAGCGACCCTGAGTGCACCCGAGACCACCGCGTCCAACCGCGGACGGCTGGCAGGCGATGATTACCAGCTATCTCGTCGACTGCGCGTCTTCGGGTCTACGTGCTTGCGCGCGGGCCCGCGCGACGAGGCGGGACGCCGCGGGCGTCCACGGCTTCAAATTGTGCGCTGGGGCCAAAAAGAGCTGGTGCGGTCGAGAGGACTCGAACCTCCACTGGTTGCCCAACTAGCACCTCAAGCTAGCGCGTCTACCAATTCCGCCACGACCGCTGGGAAGGCTCTCACGATCCCGCCCTGAGAGCCGGCGCGGTGTAACAGATCGCTTTTGCGTTCACAAGCGCGGCAGGGCAGGGTGCCGGCCGCGCTGCGGTCGTCCGCTGAGCGCCCTCGATCGCCATTTGCTGTCCCTTGGACCTACGCCGCCGATGATCATCCGCCCGCTTGCTGCGGCCGATGCCGCGGAGTTCCGCGAACTCAGGCTCGAGGCGCTCGAGCGCCATCCGGAGGCCTTCTGGGAGAGCCACGCGGAAGCGGCCCGCCTCGACGTGGCGACGGTGGGGCGCGGCTCGCCGCGATGATGAGGAGCTGATGGTGCTGAGTTTCGAGCGCGGGTGATGGGGAGTTGAGCGACATCATCTCGGGACCAATCCGGAACGCGGGTGAAGTGTGAGGTGGCAACGCGGGGATCCCCCTCCCCCCTTGCGGGGGAGGGTGCCGCTTGCGTCAGCAAGCGGCGGGAGAGGGGGCCGCACGTTGCACGCTCAGAGTTGTTCGCTCTCGAGATCTCGACGCATCGACGGAGGCTGAACCCATCCCCCTCTCCCGGCGGTCGCTTGACGCGACCGCCACCCTCTCCCGCCAGGGGAGAGGGTGGGCGCGCGTGGCCGCCCGACGGCGACACCGCAAGAATGTTCTCATTTTGTTCTTGACACAGGTTGCCTCTCAGGCTATGTTGGGCATACCCGGTCCCCGGAGGGGCGCGCAAGGCCTTGCGAGCCAAGTGTGGGTGACCGCAGACAGACAGGACCGTCTGACACGCGGCGATGTCTCGATGGCTTTGCGCTGGTGGCCCGCACGGGACACGCCAGCGCGGGTTGGGCGGTGGCTCCAACGCCCGTTCGCAGACGGGAGAAGGGGCGGTCAAAGGCGCTTTACGGATCGACCCGGCCCTCTGTGGGGAGAAGCGGCACGTCAACGCCGTGGACGGTTGCGGGAGGCAACGCGCGATCTCGTCAAGCGTGCTGGCCACAAAACACCGTGCGCGGGAGGTCCGGGCCGACAAAGCGTTGGCCGGCACCTCTTGAGTGACTGAACGTTCACCGAGCGCTCGCGCCGGCTGGCGCTGAAGGCTCGGACCTCCCGCGTGGGCCCTTCCTGAATTCGGGCCGCACCGCTCCCATGCTTCGGGTTCGCAGGAACCGCGAAAACGGGAGGGTGTGGCCTCACGGTGGTCATCCCGTGCGCGCCGCAGCGCACCCCCGACGGCTCAGGACGGACGGGTTGCCGGGCTGCGGTGCGGCGCAGACACGGGACCCATGTCGCGATCTCTCCGCGTCATGGCCGGGCTTGTCCCGGCCATCCACGCCTTCCTGATACGGAAGCAAGACGTGGATGCCCGCGACAAGCGCGGGCATGACGACGGTGGGGTCACGGATTGGGTCCCGGCTCTCGCTCGCAGGCTCGCTCGGCCGGATGACAGCCCGCGCCGCTCCGCCGTCCGAGACCTACGCCGCTTCCGCCGTCGCCTCGGGCTGCGGCTCAGGTGGCGGCGCGGCCGGCGCGGCGTCCGACTTGACCAGAAGCTCGGTGATCTCCACCGCAATGCGCGTGCCATTGACGACGATCTGGCCGCGCGCGATGGGAAAGTCGTTGGCGAGGATCACCACTTCGTCGTTCTCGTGGGCGGTAAGCTCGATGATGGCGCCGCGGCCCATGCGCAGGAGCTTGTGGATCGGCATTCTCGCCGTGCCGAGCACGACCGTGATATCGAGGCCGATCTTGTCGAGTGAGGGCAAGGCGGGGTCCGCTGAGCTGAGCCGGGCGCGCATCCCCGGCCCGCTGACCTCACCAAATTAGGGTGAACGGGTGGTTAACTTCGCGGATGAGGCGCTGGGCCCGGTGAGGACCTTCCTGCCCAAGGCAGGCTCGCCGCCGGTCGAATGGGCGGTGAGCGACGGGCTCACCGGCTACGAGGCCGCCGTCGCCGCCATGGAGGCGCGCGTCGCCGCCATCGCGGCCGCCGACGCGGCCGAGCGCGTCTGGCTCGTCGAGCATCCGCCGCTCTATACGGCCGGAACCTCGGCCGAGGCCGCCGATCTCCTGGCGCCCGATCGCTTCCCGGTCTTCCACACCGGCCGGGGCGGGCAGTTCACCTATCATGGGCCCGGCCAGCGGGTGGCCTATGTGATGCTCGACCTCGTGCGCCGCCGGCAGGATCTGCGCCGCTTCGTGTGCGGCCTCGAGGACTGGATCATCATGACGCTCGCCCGCTTCAACGTCGCCGGCGAGCGCCGCGCGGGCCGCGTCGGCGTGTGGGTGCGCCGGCCCGACAAGGGGCCGGGCCGGCCCGGCGACGGGCCGGACGTGGAAGAGAAGATCGCCGCGGTCGGCATCCGCGTGCGCCGCTGGGTCACCTTCCACGGCATCAGCCTCAACGTCGCGCCGGATCTCACGCACTATTCCGGCATCGTGCCGTGCGGCGTCTCGGGCCACGGGGTGACGAGCCTCGCCGATATCGGCGTCCCGGCCACCATGCCGGAGGTCGACGCGGCGATGCGAGACAGTTTCGAGGCGGTGTTCGGGAAGACGGAGAGGGTGGAGTGAACTCGATGCACGTCATGGCCGGGCTTGTCCCGGCCATCCACGCCTGCTCTGACGGGCCAAAGACGTGGATGCGCGGGACAAGCCCGCGCATGACGCCGAGACTTGGCTCCCGCCGGGTCCTGACAGGGACCGATGGCAGTGATGATGATGGTTCAAACAGGAGACACCCATGGCCACAGCAGCCCTGAAGCCGAACGAGGCGAAAGACGACCTCGCCGTGCTCGACCGCCTCAACGCCGCCTATGTGCGCTCCGTCGACCAGGCCGACGTTGCCTGGTTCGACGAGCACCTGACGGCCGATTTCCTCAACACCAATCCCGACGGCTCGCTCATCGACCGCGCCCAGTTCCTCGCCCAGATCGGTCGGGGCTCTACCGTCACCGACATCCGCCCGGAGGACGTGCGCATCAGGATCATGGGCGACTTCGCCGTCATTCACGCGCGCACCGTTTATCGCAAGCCGGACGGGGCGCCAGGCGCCGGGCGCTACACCGACATCTGGGCGCGCCGCGACGGGCGCTGGCTGTGCGTCGCCGCGCACGTGTCGCGGGCGTGAGCCGCAACTCTGCGATCGCGCCAACCCGGCGTTAAGGTTGCGCATGCAGGCCCCGCCCGTTCACGCTGGCGTTTGGCAAATGTCAAAGTCGCCCCTCGGCCCGCCTCCTAGCCTCATGGTCAAGGAGGACGCGCGCGGCAGATCGCTTTTCTCGACGCAGGCAACGGCTCGCCACCCCCGGCTCCTTGCACCGACCGGTTTCAGCGATCCACGGCCCCCGTTGACTGGTCTGCCGCCGCGTTCCTCCCCAATCCCCGCATCGCTGTCGCGCCCGATTGCCCGTTGCGGCGACGCACGCCATAGTCCGGCGCCACGCGGGGGAAAAACGTGCCGGTCCTGACCACAACTGCCGATGCCATGGGTGACGAGTTCAAGGCCAATGGCGCGCGCTGGGCGGCGCTCGCCGATGAGCTGCGCCAGCGGCGCGCCGCAGCCGCGCTTGGCGGCTCCGAGAAGTCCCGCGAGCGGCACGTGAAGCGCGGCAAGCTCCTGCCGCGCGACCGCGTCATGCAGCTCCTCGATCCGGGCGCGCCGTTCCTGGAGATCGGCGCGCTCGCCGCCTACGGCATGTACGACGACGACATCCACGGCGCCGGCATCATCACCGGCATCGGCCGCGTCGAGGGCCGCGAAGTCATGGTCGTGTGCAACGACTCCACCATCAAGGGCGGCACCTACTACCCGATGACGGTGAAGAAGCATCTGCGCGCCCAGGAGATTGCGCGCGAGAACCGGCTGCCCTGCATCTATCTCGTCGATTCCGGCGGCGCCAACCTGCCGCACCAGACCGAGGTGTTTCCCGACCGCGAGCATTTCGGCCGCATCTTCTACAACCAGGCGACGCTGTCCTCGCTCGGCGTGCCGCAGATCGCCGCCGTGATGGGCTCCTGCACGGCGGGCGGCGCCTATGTGCCGGCCATGTCCGACGAGACCATCATCGTCAGGCGGCAGGGCACCATCTTCCTCGCCGGTCCGCCGCTGGTGAAGGCGGCGACCGGCGAAGTGGTGTCGGCCGAGGAGCTCGGCGGCGCCGACGTGCATGCCCGCCTCTCCGGCGTCGCCGACCATTACGCGGTCGACGACGCCCATGCGCTGGCGATGGTGCGCCGCATCGTCGCCAACCTCAACACGGTCAAGAAGGTCGACATCGCGCTCGCCCAGCCGGCCGATCCCGTCCTCGACGTCGACGAGCTCGTCGGCATCGTGCCGACCGACCTGAAGAAGCAGTACGACATCCGCGAGGTCATCGCCCGCCTCGTCGACGCCTCGGAATTCGACGAGTTCAAGCGCCTCTACGGCACCACGCTGGTGACCGGCTTTGCACGCATCCACGGCATCCCTGTCGGCATCCTCGGCAACAACGGCATCCTGTTCTCGGAGAGCGCGCTGAAGGGCGCGCATTTCATCGAGCTGTGCTGCCAGCGGCGCGTGCCGCTGCTGTTCCTGCAGAACATTTCCGGCTTCATGGTTGGCCGCGACTACGAGGCGCGAGGCATCGCCAAGGACGGCGCCAAGCTCGTCACGGCGGTGGCCAGCGCCCGCGTGCCGAAGATCACCGTCATCGTCGGCGGCTCCTTCGGGGCCGGCAATTACGGCATGTGCGGGCGCGCCTATGGCCCGCGCTTCCTGTTCACGTGGCCGAATGCGCGCATCTCGGTGATGGGCGGCGAGCAGGCGGCGAGCGTGCTGGCCACGGTCAGGCGCGACAATATCGAGGCCGACGGCAAGACGTGGAGTGCCGCCGACGAGGAGGCCTTCAAGGCGCCCATCCGCAAGCGCTTCGAGGAGGAGGGCTCGCCCTATTACGCCACGGCGCGGCTCTGGGACGACGGCATCATCCTGCCGAGCGAGACGCGGCGCGTTCTGGCGCTCGCCTTCTCGGCCGCCCTCAACGCCCCGGTCGAGGAGACCAAGTTCGGCGTCTTCAGGATGTGATGATGCCGTATGCCGGCGAGCTCTTCGACGTGCCGGCCGGCAAGATCGGCACCATCGTCACGTCGCTCGAGATGCACGCGCGCCCGGCGCTGCGGGTGCTGCCGCCGCAGCCGGGCTTTGCGCTCCGCCGCGTCGAGCGGCCGGAGCCGCAATGGTTCCGTGACCTCTACCGCCACATCGGCGAGAACTGGCTGTGGTTCATGCGACTCAAGATGCCGGACGAGGCGCTCATCGCCATCATCCAGCATCCGGCGCGCGCCATCTACACGCTCGTGCACGATGGGCGCGACGAAGGCCTCATCGAGCTCGACTTCGCTGAGAAGGGCGACTGCGAGCTGGCCTTCTTCGGCGTCAGCCCGCCGTTCGTCGGCACGGCGGCGGGACGTTGGCTGATGAACGAGGCGGTACGGCTCGCCTGGGCGCAGCCGATCGGCCGCTTCTGGGTGCACACCTGCACTTTCGATCACCCGAGCGCGCTCGCCTTCTACATCCGCAGCGGCTTTGCGCCATTCCGCCAGCAGGTGGAGATTTCCGACGACCCGCGTCTCGACGGCACGCTGCCGCGCGCGGCGGCACCGCATGTTCCGATCATCGAGAGCTGAGAGTTCCCTCGTAGGTCTCTTCCGCTTCGTGGACGAGGCCGGCACTGCGGCGCCGAATTCGTGTTCCGGCAGGTGAACTGATTCCGGCCTTGCGGTTGTGCCGGGTCTGAGTGATCTTTCAGGAAATCACCCGCCGGTCGCCATCGCAACGGGGAGGCCCATGGAAGAGCAACCCGGCAAAGACAAGAGGCGCGCGGCAGGTTGATGGCGGGTGCCTCCACGATTGAGACGAAGGGAACGGCGGCTGTAGCGCCGACCGCGCAGGCCCTGCTGTCGGTGCGGGGCTTGGGAATCAGCTTCAAGACGGCGCAGGGCGTGTGGCAGGCGACGCGCAAGGTCGCGTTCGACATTCGGGCCGGAGAGCGGGTCGGCATCGTCGGCGAAAGCGGTTGCGGCAAGACCATCACCGGCCTTTCCATCCTGCGCCTGCTGCCACAACCTGGCCGGCATCGATGGCTCGATCCTGTTCGAGGGTCGAGACCTCATCCCATGCAGCACGAGGGAGATGCGCGCCATCCGCGGCCGGCGCATCGCCATGATTTTTCAGGAGCCGATGAGCGCGCTCGACCCCGTCTTTACCGTCGGTCATCAGATTGCCGAGACCTTGCGGGTTCACACCAAGATCGACGCGAAGCAGGCGCGCGAGCGGGCCATCGAGATGCTCCGCCGCGTCGGCATCGCCTTGCCGGAGCGCCGCGTCGACGATTATCCGCATCAGCTCTCCGGCGGGATGCGCCAGCGGGCCATGATCGCCGCCGCCTTGATCTGCGGACCGCAGCTGCTGATCGCCGACGAGCCGACGACGGCGCTCGACGTGACCGTGCAGGCCCAGATCCTCGAGCTGCTCCTGTTCCTGAGTGAGACCTCCAAGACGGCCTTGATGCTGATCACCCATGATCTCGGCGTTGTGGCCGAAACCTGCACGCGCATGATCACCATGTATGCGGGAGAGGTGATCGAGGACGCGCCGGTGGACGCGGCGCTGCTGCGGCCGCTGCATCCCTACACGTCCGGCCTCCTGCGGTCGCTGCCGCATCTCAGTCCGCGCGGCGGCAAGCTATCGTCGATCCCCGGCCGGGTTCCGTCCATCACCGAGATGCCGAACGGCTGCCGTTTCATGGCGCGTTGCGCCCACGCGACATCCGGCTGCGAGACCGAACAGGAACTGCTCGACGCCGGCGACGGGCGCAGGGTCCGCTGCTGGCGCTTCAAGGACCTCGATCTGCCGGGAGCGGTGCAGCATGCCGCCTCCGCCCCCGTCGCCGAGATGGCAGCCCAGCGATGACAGCGTCTTCGCCAATAACCGCCGCCGCTGCGGGGCCTGACAACATCGTCTCGGTGCGCGATCTCGAAGTGCGCTTCCAGACCCTCGACCGTCGGGCCACCGTCAAGGCGGTGGACGGAGTCAATTTCGACATAAGGCGCGGGGAGACCTTCGGTATCATCGGCGAGTCCGGATCGGGAAAGACCACGATCGGCCGCGCCCTGGTCTTCCTGCAGAAGCCGACCGCCGGCGCCATCCTTCACAATGGCAAGAACCCGCAAGAGCTGCCGCGGCGCGCCTTTCAAAGCCACCGCCGCGACTACCAGATCATCTTCCAGGACCCCAACGCCGCGCTTAATCCGCGCATGACGGTGATATCGTCGGTTCTCGAGCCCCTCGAGCTGGCGCGGGTCGGCACGAAGGAGGAGCGGCTGGCCCGCGCCCGCGATTCGATGGATCGTGTCGGCTTGACGCAGGAGGTCCATGGTCGCTATCCGCATCAGCTCTCCGGCGGCCAGAAGCAACGCGTGCTGATCGCGCGGGCGCTGACGCTGCGTCCGAAGCTGATCGTCTGCGACGAGGTGGTGGCGGCGCTGGACATGTCCATACGCGGCGACGTGCTGAACCTGTTCGCCCAGCTGCAGCGGGACCTCGGTCTCACCTATGTGTTCATCACGCACGATCTGTCCGTCGTCTCGCACATCAGCAATCGCATCGCGGTGATGTATCTCGGCCGCTTCGTCGAGATGGGACCGACGGAAGGGGTCTCGCGGCGACCCCTGCATCCCTATACGCAAGCCCTCCTGTCGGCTGAGCCGCTGCCGCTGCCATCGACGATGCGCGGTGACAATCGCATCATCCTGAAGGGCGAAATCCCGAGCCCGATCGACCCGCCATCCGGCTGCCGTTTTCGCACCCGCTGCCGATACGCGCAGGATGTCTGCGCCGCGACGACGCCCGCCTGGCGCGAGCTGGCGCCGGACCAGTGGGTCGCATGCCATTTCGCCGATCAACCGAATTTCTTGCAAAGCCACGTCAGCGAAAAACCTGCGGGAGGACTCACATGACAAGAACCGGTCTCAAGGGTGCCGCGATCACGCGGCGCGACGTTGTTGCCCTGGCGAGCGGGGCGGCGGCCTATGTCACGCTCGGCGGCAACGCCCTGGGACAGGGCGCGGCAAAACGCGGCGGGACGTTGCGTATCTCGGCCTTCACGAATCCGTCGAGCCTCGATCCGACGACGGGCGGGGCCGGCTCGGACCACACGTTCCTCTACACGATGTACGATACGCTCACCGAGTGGAACTATGAGACGCTGAAGCCGCAGCCGGGACTCGCGGAGAACTGGAGCTTCAAGGACCCGAAGACGCTGGTGCTCAACATCCGCGGCGGCGTGACGTTCCATGATGGCACTCCTCTCGACGCGGCGGCAGTGAAGTTCAACTTCGATCGCAACAAGACCGACGCCAAATCGAACATCAAGGCCGATATTGCCACCGTCGAGTCGGTCGAGGTGACGGGACCGATGCAGGTGACCGTCAAGCTCAATGCGCCCGATTCCGCGCTGCCCGCGATCCTCTCAGACCGCGCCGGGATGATGGTGTCGCCCACGGCCTTGCGGGCGAGCGCGGGCGGCAGCCTCAACCGCACGCCGGTCGGGACCGGCGCCTTCACGTTCGTCAGCTGGGCGGATGGCGAACGCATCATCGTCAAGCGCAACGAGAAGTATTGGAAGCCTAACCGGCCGTATCCGGACGGGATCGAGTTCAACATCATTCCCGAGCTGACGACGGGAGTGCGCTCGGTGACGGCGGGCCAGAATGATCTCGTCTACCAGTTGCCGCCGCGCCAGAAGGCCGTGGTCGAGCGGGCGAGCAATCTCAGGGTCGTCACCGGCCCGACGCTCTACGTCTTCCAGATCTTCTTCAATTGGGGGAAGCCGCCATTCGACGATGTTCGCGTGCGCAGGGCGTTCAATTTCGCCATCGACCGGGAGGCCCTCGTGAAGGCATCCCTCGCCGGGCTTGCCGAGCCGGCCTACATGAATTTGCCCAAGGCGCATTGGGCCTACGACAAGTCGGTGGCGGAGCTCTACCCGTATGACGTGGCCAAGGCGCGGCAACTGCTCGCCGAGGCCAATTTCAAGGAAGGCACGGTCGTCGAGATCGGCGGCTATCCGGATCAGGATTCGGTCCAGCGACAGGAAATCTTGATCGAGCAGCTCCGCAAGGCCGGCTTTGCTCTGCAGTTCAAGACATCGCCCGTCGCCGAGGCGGCGGGCGCCTTCTTCGGCGCCGAGAAGCGGGGCTCGGCCTTGCTTGCGGCATGGACGGGACGGCCAGATCCGAGCCAGACCTACGCGCTGATGTTCACCAAGGACGCCTACTTCAATGCCGGCCGTGCGCCGGTGCCGGCGGGACTGGAGGAGGCCATCCAGGAGTCCCGCGCCACCGAGGACATCGAATCCCGCACCCAGGCCTTCGCCAAGGTCCAACGTCTCGTCATGGAGAATGCCTTGGTCTCACCTCTGGCGTTCCAATACGAGCTGGTTGCCATGAACAAGCGCGTCCAGGGCTACAGGAGCAATCTGCTCGGCAAGCCGAGATATGACGACGTTTGGCTGGAGAGCTGAGGAATGGCACGGCGCAGCCCGGCAAAGGTGATCGGCAGCCGTCTGCTGCAGGCGCTTCCGGTCATCCTGCTGGCGACCTTCATGGTGTTCTCGCTGCTCAAGCTGGTGCCGGGGGACATCGCGGTGACCCTGGCGGGCGAGAACGCCACCGATGCGCGCATCGACGAGATCAGAAAGATCTACGGTCTCGACCAGCCCTTCCTGCTGCAATACGGATCGTGGTTCGGCAAGGCCGTGCAGGGCGACCTTTCGCAATCGCTGCTCTCCGGCGAGAAGGTTGCGGTCTCGATATCGCGCGCCCTTCCGAACACGTTGCTGATCGTGTCGATCGCCTTGCTGCTGGCCCTTCTCACGGGAATCCCGATGGGGATCGTCGCGGCCGTCAAGGCGGACGGCTGGGTCGACAAGATCGTCAGCATGCTGGCGTCGCTCGGCGTCGCGGTCCCGGGCTTTTGGCTGGCCATGATCCTGGTCGCCGAGCTCTCCCTGAAGCTAAACTGGCTGCCGGCGACGGGCGCCAAGTCGTTGACGGCGTCGCCATGGGAGGCCATTCGGCACGCCTTGCTGCCTGCGATTGCGATTGCCGCCTACGGCATGGCCGAGGTGGCGCGGCAACTGCGCGGCTCGCTGCTCGAGGTCCTGTCCTCGCAATATGTGCGGACGCTGCACGCCAAGGGCCTGTCGATGACCAGAATCCTCTGGCAGCATGGCCTCAAGAACGTCGGCGTTAACTTGCTCACCGTCATCAGCCTGCTGGTGAACCGCATGCTCGCCGCGACTGTCGTGGTCGAAGCCGTGTTCGCGATCCCCGGCATGGGCAGCCTCATCGTTCGCGGCGCAATCCAGCGCGATTTCCCCATCGTGCAAGGGGTGGTGTTCACGATGGTGATTATCGTGATTCTGGTAAACCTCCTTACCGACCTGCTGTGCGCAGTCGTGGACCCCAGGATTGATCAATGACCGATGTCGCAATCCCGCTGGGGCGGTCGCCTGCGAAGCCGGGTCCCTTGCTCCGCTTCATGCGGTGGCTGGCATCCGATGTGCGGGCGGCACTGGCGTTGGCGACCCTGCTCAGCCTGGTCTTGGTCGCCATAGGGGCGCCATGGCTGGCGCCGTATTCGCCGACCGCGCAGGACGTCAACAACATGCTCGCCCCTCCGAGCGCGGCTCATCTTCTCGGCACCGACGATCTCGGGCGCGACATTTTCAGCCGCTTGATCTACGGCGCGCCCGCCACCGTCTATGCCAGCGTGTTGGCCGTCAGCATCGCGGTCGCCATCGGGCTGCCAGTCGGATTGGTCGCCGGCTTCTTCGGCGGCTGGACCGACGACCTGATCAGCCGCGTCATCGACACCTTTCTGTCCTTTCCGGCGATCGTGCTCGCCATCGCGGTCACCGGCGCGCTCGGCATCGGCCTGACCAACGGCATGATTGCCGTCGGCATCGTGATGTTCCCGTCCCTGGCGCGGATCGTCCGGGCGCGCACGCTCACGGTGAGGCAGGAACTCTATGTCGACGCCTCACGCTGCTTCGGCGCTCCTGCGCATCACATCCTCTGGAAGCACGTCCTGCCGAATTCACTGCAGCCGGTGATCGTCCAAGTCACGCTGCTGCTCGCGGCCGCGCTCTTGGCCGAAGCAAGCTTGAGCTTCCTCGGCCTCGGCATCCAACCCCCCAACCCGAGCTGGGGCGCGATGCTGGCGCGCGCCTATCAATATATGGAGATCGCGCCGGAACAGATGTATGCGCCTGGACTCGCCATCCTGGTGATCGCGCTTGCCTTCAATGCGCTGGGTGAGTCCTTGCGGATCGCCCTCGATCCGACGATGAAGGACCGCTGACCACGTGGCGTCTTGCGAGGCGTTGCCGGCCCCCAATCGGGTCGGCTCGCCACAGTCACGCCAGCCGCTCAAGCATCGAACATGATGACGCTGCGCACCACCTTGCCGGCCTTCATGTTGGCGAAGCCCTCGTTGATCTCCGAGAGCTTGATCTTCGCCGACACCCAGTCGTCGAGATGCAGCTTGCCGCGCATGTAGAATTCGACGAGGCGCGGCATGTCCACGCGGAAATGGTTGGAGCCCATGGACGAGCCCTGGATGCGGCGCTCGCGCAGGAAGTCGAAGCCGTGCAGCTCGATCTTCTGGCCGAACGGCACCATGCCGACGATGGTCGCCGTGCCGCCCGCCGCCAGCATGGCGAAGGACTGCTCGGCGGTGGCCTTGGCGCCCAGGCACTCGAAGGCATGATTGACGCCGCCCTTGACGAGGTCCTTGACCTGCTGAACCGGATCGCCGTTCTTGGGATCGACGATGTCGGTGGCGCCGAGCTTGGTGGCGAGCTGCAGTTTCACCGGGTTGGTGTCGACGGCGATGACGCGCCCGGCGCCCGCGATGGCGGCGCCGTTGATGGCCGCCATGCCGACGCCGCCGCAGCCGATCACCGCCACCGTTTCGCCGGCCGTCACCTTGGCGGTGTTGACCACGGCGCCGTAGCCGGTCATGACGCCGCAGCCGATCAGCGCTGCAAGCTCGAGCGGCATGTCCTTCCTGATTTTCACCACGGCGTTCTCGTGCACCAGCATCTGCTCGGCGAACGACGACAGGTTGAGGAATTGATGGAGCTGTTCGGAGCGCTGCCACGACAGGCGCTTCGACACGCCCGGCATCAGCTTCACATCGGTGTTGTTGCAGAGCACGGTGCGGCCGGTCGTGCAGTAGTCGCAGGTGCCGCAGAACACCGAGAGACAGGTGACCACGTGGTCGCCGGGCTTCACGTAAGTGACATCGGAGCCAACGGCCTCGACGACGCCGGCGGATTCATGTCCGAGGACAGTGGGGGTGGGGTGCGGGTAGAGGCCCTCGATGAAGTGCAAGTCGGAATGGCAGAGGCCGGCTGCCTTGGTGCGGATCAGGACCTCGCGCGAGCCCGGCTTCTGCAGGTTCACGTCCTCGATGGTCAGCGGCGTGTTGGGCGCGTGAAAAACGGCAGCCTTCATGGATTTCCCCCTAAACCTTCGTGCGATGATCGGATGTTGCGGGCAGACTAGCCCATTTCGGGGCCATGGCGTCAACGGGCATTTTCGCTTGCCGGCCCGATGATGAGCGCGCGCGCCTTGGCGGCGACGTGAGGCGGAAAGGCGGCGGTCTTGCGCGTCGTCGTGTCGATGAACAGCGAGGTCTGGCGGCAGGTGGCGGCAAGCTCGTCGGTGTCGGCCTTGCGCATGTCGTGCGCGAAGCTCATTCCCTTCTCGCGCATCTCGACGACCCACGAATGGATCACCAGCGTGTCGCCGGGGTTCAGCTCCTTCTTGTAGGTGAGCGTCTGCTCGACGGCGGCGACACCGCGCTCATTGTCGCGAAAGAACGAGCCCGTCAGTCCGATGGCGGCGAAGAGAGTCCAGGCGGCCTCGTCGAACTTGCCCACATACCACGTGACGTTCATGTGCCCCATGTGGTCGCAGTGCCAGGGATAGACGACGCCCTGATAGGTGAGGAGCGGGGAGGGCATGAGCGGAGCTCCTCTCAACGCAGACCGCGCCAGATCAGATAAAGCCCGAGCGCCAGGAGGCCAATGAAAAAGATCGTCCGGAACATGTCGGGCGCGATGCGTCGTCTGACCCACGTGCCGAGCGGCAGACCGAGCAGCGAGGCGGCGAGCGCCACGAGCGTCGGGATCAGGGTCGCGGACGTGAACATGCCGGTCTTGAAGAGGGCTGCCGCCAGCGCCACCGTCGCGACGGTGAAGAACAGGCCGAGCGCCTGGATCAGGCCGTCGCGGCCAAGCCCGAGCGCCTGCAGGAAGAGCACGGCCGGGATCATGAAGACGCCGGTGATCGAGGCCCCGAGCCCCGTGAGAACCCCCATGAGCGGCGAGAGATACGGCTCGGCGCGGGGCGGCACTGTCACCGGCACGGTGCCGAGCCCGTAGAGCGCATAGAACGCCGTCATGATGCCAAGCACGGCGGTGGAAATTTTTGGGCTGACGCCGGACAGCAGCGCGGTGCCGATCCAGACGCCGACGCAGGTTCCGACCAGCAGCCAGGCAAGACGCCGGGCGAGCGGCGCCAGCGGGGGCCCGGCAAGCTGCACGACGTTGGTGACGAGGGAGGGCAGCGCCAGGATGGCGGCGGCCTCCATCGGTGTGACGAGGAGGCTGAGGAGACCGATGCTGATGCTCGGCAGGCCGAGGCCGATGACGCCCTTGACGAAGCCGGCCAAGAGGAAGGCGCCGGCCGTCGCAAGGATGAGGATGGTCGGCTCCGGCACGGGCGGACATTGCCGCGCCGCGCGGGGCGCTGCAATGCGCGGTACGCCGAGCCCCCCTTCGCGTTGCGCGAAGCTCCCATCGGATGACGGACCTCGACTGGATCGTGGTCCGTCCTGCGTCCTCTGTCCTCCGTCGTCCGCTCTGCTATGGTCGAACCGTATCGGGAGGACATGATGGCTGAAGCACGCGTGGCGCTGGTAACGGGCGCCGGATCGGGAATTGGGCGCGCTGTTGCGCTCGCCTTTCTCAAGGACGGCTACAAGGTGGCGCTCGCCGGCCGCCGCAAGGACGCACTCGACGAGACGGTGAAGCGGGCCGGCCCCGACGGCAAGAACGCGCTCGCCGTGCCGACCGACGTGCGCGACGCGAAAGCGATCGCAGCCTTGTTCGCCAAGAGCAAGGAGGCCTTCGGCCGGCTCGACGTCCTGTTCAACAATGCTGGCACGGGCGCGCCCCCGGTGCCGCTCGAGGACCTCACCGTCGAGCAGTGGAAGTCCGTCGTCGACACCAACCTCACGGCGCCGTTCCTGTGCACCCAGGAGGCCTTCCGCATCATGAAGGCGCAGACGCCGCGCGGCGGGCGCATCATCAACAACGGCTCCATCTCGGCCTATGCGCCGCGGCCGTTCTCCTCGCCTTATACGTCCACCAAGCACGCCATCAGCGGCCTCACCCGTTCAACGTCCCTCGACGGGCGGCCATACGACATCGCTTGCGGCCAGATCGACATTGGCAACGCGGCCACCGAAATGACCGATCGCATGAAGAACGGCGTGCCACAGCCCGATGGCTCGGTCCGCGTCGAGCCGCGCATGGACGTCCAGCACGTGGCCGATGCGGTGCTCAGCATGGCCAAGCTCCCCCTCGAGGCCAATATCCTGTTCATGACGGTGATGGCCACCAAGATGCCGTTCGTCGGCCGCGGCTGATACGGAGCTTGCGCGTGTTCGAGTCGCTCCTGATCGCCAATCGCGGCGAGATCGCCTGCCGCATCATCCGCACGGCGCGCGCCATGGGGCTCAGGACCATCGCGGTCTACTCCGAGGCCGATGCCGACGCGCCCTTCGTGCGGCAGGCGGATGACGGCCGCCTCATCGGTCCGGCACCGGCGCGCGACAGTTACCTCGTCATCGACAAGATCATCGCCGCCGCCAAGGAGACGGGCGCGCAAGCCATCCATCCCGGCTACGGCTTCCTGTCGGAGCGGGCGGAGTTCGCCGAGGCCTGCGCGGGCGCCGGCATCGTCTTCGTCGGCCCGCCGGCCTCCGCCATCCGCGCCATGGGGCTCAAGGACGCCGCCAAGGCGCTGGTCGAGAAGGCGGGTGTGCCGGTGGTGCCGGGCTATCACGGCGCCCGCCAGGAGCCCGACTTCCTGCGCCAGAAGGCCGACGAGGTCGGCTATCCGGTCCTGATCAAGGCAGTGGCGGGCGGCGGCGGCAAGGGCATGAAGCGTGTCGACAAGACCACCGAGTTCGAGGCGGCGCTGGCCAGCGCCAGACGCGAGGCGAAGAGCGCCTTCGGGGATGAGCGCGTGCTCGTCGAGAAATATGTCGAGGCGCCGCGGCACATCGAGATGCAGGTCTTCGCCGACCGCCACGGCAATGTCGTGCACCTCTTCGAGCGCGACTGCTCGCTGCAGCGCCGCCACCAGAAGGTCATCGAGGAGGCGCCGGCGCCCGGCATGACGGCTGAAATGCGCGCCGCTATGGGGCGCGCCGCTACCGAGGCCGCCCGCGCGGTCGGCTACGAAGGCGCCGGCACGGTGGAATTCATCGCCGATGGCCGCGGCGGTCTGAAGGCCGACCGCTTCTACTTCATGGAGATGAACACGCGGCTCCAGGTGGAGCATCCGGTCACCGAGGCGATCACCGGGCTCGACCTCGTCGAGCTGCA
The DNA here is from genome assembly GCA_963812775.1 of uncultured Alphaproteobacteria bacterium. Taxonomy (GTDB): domain Bacteria; phylum Pseudomonadota; class Alphaproteobacteria; order Rhizobiales; family Beijerinckiaceae; genus CAWEWH01. The sequence continues at coordinate 179,345 of CAWEWH010000001.1, read as the reverse complement.
ATTGCGCGTGGCGGCCGGCGAGAAGCTGCCCTTCGGGCAGGCCGACATCAAGCCCACGGGTCACGCGGTCGAGGCGCGGCTCTACGCAGAGGACCCGGAGAAACGCTTCCTGCCGTCGACCGGCAGGCTCTACGCGCTCACATTCCCGAGCGGCCCCGGCATCCGCGTCGACACCGGCGTCGAGGAGGGCAGCGAGGTGACGCCGTTCTACGACCCGATGATCGCCAAGGTCATCGCGCATGCCCCGACCCGCGTGGCCGCCCTCGACCGGCTTGCGGCGGCGCTCGGCGACACGCTGGTGGCGGGGCCGAAGACCAACGTCCGCTTCCTCAAGAAGCTCTGCGAGGCGCCGGCTTTCCGCGCGGGGACGTTCGACACCGGCTTCATCGACCAGAATTCTCGAGGCGCTCGGCGCCGTGCCGCGCCCCGTCGATGCCGAGGCGGTGCGGCTTGGCGCGCTTGCGCTCGTTAACGGCCGCTGGGCGGAGCACTTCGGTGCCCACGATCCGACGCAGCCGGACGCCGCCTCGCCGTGGGACAATTTCGACGCCTTCCAGCTCGGCCCGGCGCGCCGCCAGAGCCTGAAGCTCACCGTCGACACCAAGCCGCAGACGGTCGAGCTTCAGTGGGGGGAGCCGACCGCGCGTTTCGAGGGCTTCGGCCTCACCGCCCATTTCGGCGGCGGCCGTACCACCTATGCGCGCTTCTCGCGCGAGGATCCGAGGCAGTTCGTGCGGGCCGGCAGCCGCCTCATCGTCGTGCGCGACGGCCGCCAGACCAGCATCATGGCCGACGATCCCTTCGCGGTGGATATCGAGCATCTCGATGATGTCGGCGGCGCCGTCGTCTCGCCGATGCACGGCAAGCTCATCCAGCTCCTGGTCAAGGCTGGCGACAGGGTGAAGAAGGGCGAGCGCGTCGCCGTCGTCGAGGCCATGAAGATGGAGCATGCGTTGCTCGCCCCGCAGGACGGCACCGTGTCGGAGATCGCCGCCGAGCCTGGCGCGCAGGTGAAAGAGGGCGCCCGGCTGATGCTGATCGGGTGAGGGGCGATGGTCGTCCCGCAGCGCCGCGTTTCCGCCTATGCGTTGATCCGCGCCGAAGGCCAAGTGCTGTTGGCACTGGTCAACCGCCATCCGTTCAAGGGGCTGTGGAGCCTGCCCGGCGGAGGGGCGGAGTTCGGCGAGATGCCGCTCCAGACGTTGGCGCGCGAACTGATGGAGGAAGCCGCGCTCGCGCTCGACCACGAGCCGGAGCTGATCGGCGTCTTCTCGGATACGTATTCATTCGCAGGCTGCGATGGTGTCGAGATGCCCGTGCAGGCCTATCGCATCGTGTACCGGGCCGATCTGCCGGGGCTCGTGCCGTGCAAGACGGATGGTGACGGCGACAGTTCCGACGGCTGCCGCTGGTTTCCCCTCGACGCCTTGCCGGAAAATCTCGCCTATATCGTCAGCTCCGCCCTTGCGCGCGTCAGTGGATAAGCCTGCCACGTATGTACCAGGCGCCGTCTGGTGCGATAATGTGCGGGCCATGCCCCTGCATCTGATAAAACTCTGCGTCGGCTGCGACTCGATCACCGATCTGAAGGATTGGATCGACGAGAACCGCGCCCATCATCGCCGCCTCGGACGCAAATACGAGCAGAAGCACACCACCCGCATGATGCCCAAGCGGGTCGCCGACCTTGACGGCGGCTCGCTCTATTGGGTCATCAAGGGTCTCGTCGCCTGCCGCCAGCCGCTCCTCGGGATCAAGCCGTTCACCGACAAGGAGGGCATCGGCCGCTGCCACCTCGTGCTCGACCCCGTCGTCATCCCGGTGGAGCCCAGGCCATCGCGGCCGTTCCAGGGCTGGCGCTATCTCACCGGCAAGGACGCGCCGCGCGATCTCAAGGCCGGCCGCGGCGGCCTTGCCAAGATGCCGGAGGAACTGCGCCAGGAGCTGGCGCAGCTCGGGCTCATTTGACGACGCAGGACAGACGATAGACGACATATGAGGCGCAGGCCCCTCCGTCGTCAGTCCGCAGACATCATATCGCGGCCACCGCCTCGATCTCGATCAGGAATTCCGGCCGCGCCAGGCCGGCGACGATAAGCAGCGTGCTGGCGGGGGGCGTCGCCGTGCCCAAGTAGCGGTTGCGGACCTCGCGCATGATCGGGATGTTGCCCGCATCGACGCTGGCCACGATGAAGACGTTGAGCTTGACGATGTTCTGGAACGTGCCGCCGGCGCCTTCCACGGCAAGCTTCAGATTGGCAAAAACCTGCTCCACCTGGGCGCGGAAGTCGCCCGCGCCGACGATGGCGCCGCTCGCGTCGGCCGCCACCTGGCCGGCAATGAAAACGAGTGTTCCACCGGTGACGGCGGCCACGTGCGAGTAGCCGGTCGGCGGGCCGAGGCCCTTTGGATTGAAGATTTTCGCCGCCATCATGTCCTCCCTGTTCCCGTGCCGCTTCGACCCGTTTCGGTCGCTTTTCGCCCCTGATCCGCGTCCGGTGCGCTGCAGCACCGCAGCCCATGAAACCAGGTGCGAAGCTCGATCCGTAGGGTGAGAAAGCCCTCGGAGGTTGCCATGTTGATCGGCGCGAGTGAAGGCAAGAGCTTTCGTTTCGAGGTGCTGGAGGCCACGAACGGCTTCCTGGTGCGCATGCGCGACCTCGACACCGGCGCGGTGGAAGAGAAGGAAAGCAAGATTTTCCGTACCGCCGCGGTCGCCTTCGCGTATGCCGAAATGTCCGCCGCCTTCGAGCGTTTCGCCCAGGCGAAGATCGCCGGCGAGGAATCCGACGAGCTTGAGGCCGAGCTCGACGAGACGCAGTCGCTTTATGGCGAGATCAGCCACCGGCTCGGCGACAATGGCATTGCGGCGCACTTGATCGTCGCTTGGGACCGCCAGTCCTACGCTTCCGACCGTCGCCGCTATCATTAACGTCGCCGCCATTGGCGGGGCGGGATGAAGCCGTGGGCGCCTCGGGCCCCCTGAATGACCCCTTTCATATTGCGTCTTGCGGCTGCCGCTCTCATGTTGAGGGACGAGGCTGCGGACAGCAGAAGTGACACAGGACAAGGACAAGCTTCCCTCGGCCGGCCGCAAGGGCGAGCCGACGCGCCGCGACGCCGGCACCGTCGATGCTTTCCTGGGCGAAGCCCGGCGCCTGGCACCCGCCGCGCCCAGCGCCACGGCCGGGCGCCTCATCTTTGCGCTCGACGCCACCATGAGCCGGCAGCCGACCTGGGATCTCGCCACGCACGTGCAGGCGGAAATGTTCAAGGCAACGTCCGAGGTGCGGGGGCTCGCGGTGCAGCTCGTCTATTTCCGCGGTTTCGGCGAATGCCGCGCCTCGCGTTGGGTGGCTGATGCGCGCGCCCTCACGGACCTCATGGCCCGCATCGATTGCCGCGGCGGCCATACGCAGATCGGCCGTGTGCTGACGCATGTGCGCTCGCGGGCCAGCGAGGAGAAGGTGAGGGCGCTCGTCTATGTCGGCGACGCCATGGAAGAGCCGCTCGACGATCTCTGTGCGCAGGCCGGCGAGCTCGGTCTGCTCGGCGTCAAGGCCTTCATGTTCCACGAGGGGCATGATCCCATCGCGGCCAATGCCTTCAAGGAGATCGCGCGGCTCACCGGCGGCGCCTACGCGCAGTTCGATGCGGCGGCACCGCAATCGCTGGCCGCGTTGCTGAGAGCCGCGGCCGCCTATGCGAGCGGCGGCGTCGAGGCGCTGACCCGGCTTGCCGGCAAGGAGCGCGCGGTGGCGGGCCTTCTCTCGCAGGTTCGCCCGGCGCGGTAAGACCCCATGTCATTGCTCATCGGCGTCATCGCCCTCGTGATCGCCGTCGTCACGCTCAACGTCTTCGTCAAGAGCGATCCCAAGAAGCTTGCCGGCGTGATGAAGACGTTCGGCGGCCTTCTGGCCTTCCTGCTGGCTGCGCTCTTCCTGGTCAGGGGGCGGATCGATTTCGCGCTGCCGCTCGGCTATCTCGGCATGTGGCTCCTGGGATATGGTCGTTTCGGCCTCGGCAACCCATGGTCGCGGGTGAACCGTTCGGCCGGCACGACCTCGCGGGTGCGGTCCGCCACCATCGAGATGGAGCTTGATCACGACACCGGGGCGCTGCGCGGGCGGGTGCTCGCGGGGCCGCAGGAGGGTGCCGAACTCGACGGGCTCGATCGCGAGGCGCTGTTGCGCCTGCGCGAAAGCTGCCTCACCAGCGACCCCGATGGGGCGCGCCTCCTAGAGGCTTATCTCGACCGCCGCTTTGCCGGATGGCGTGAAGCAACTGACGCTCACGCTGACGCGGGGCGCGAGGGCCATACGCAGCCGGGCCCGATGACGAAACAGGAGGCCTATGAGATTCTGGGCCTTGAAGCGGGGGCGGACGACGAGGCGGTCCGCCGCGCCCACCGCACCCTCATGAAGAAGCTGCACCCCGACCAAGGGGGGTCGACCTACCTCGCCACCCGGGTAAACCAGGCGAAGGATATCCTTCTCGGCCGGCATCGCTGATACTCCACGCGCGTTTCCGGTTGAACAAACCGTTCCAACACACTGGAACGGTGGCACTTATCCCTTTGTCGCAAAGCATGCGAAGCCGTTCCGCTTGAGCTCCTTGCAGGCCGCCTGAGCGCTGTCCGGATCGAATCCGGAAAAGCGCGCCCGCCAGAGCACGCTGCCGCCCTTGACGATCTTCTCGGTGAATGGCGAGGCGTGCCGGAGCGTCCGTGCCGAACCCTTGGCGGCGGCCAGCAGGGCTTTCGCCTTGCCTTCGTCCTCCGGCGCGCCAAGCTGGATCACCCAGCCGGTCGAGCCCGTGTGACGATGATCAACCTGCTCTTCCTGGCGCGGCGCCGGCTTCGCCTCGATGGCTTCGGCCGGCTTCTGCGCCGGAGCCCGCGCGTCGAGGGATCTGGATTCAGGCTTCGCTTCGATCTTGGCTTCGCTCTTGGCTTCGATTTTGGTTTCGCTCTTGGCGTCGGCCCTTATGTCGGCTTTGGCGTCGCCTTGCGGGGCGCTCTTCTGCGGCGGCGCGAGCGCGACCGCATCGACGGGGCGGGCCTCGCCGCGTGCCGCGCCCTGCGGCCCGGCGATCCAGCGGAAAGCCGACGGCGTCGTGGTCAGCCGCGACTGGTCGGACGAATAGACAGGCCGCACTTTCGTCAAATCGACACCGCGCGGCTGCTGCGCCAGCCTGGCCGGTTCCTCGGCGGTCGCCGCGCTTTGTTCGGGTTGCGCCCGGGACTTGAACGCGTCGAACAGCGAGACGCTCTTCGTTTCGCTCCGGGCCTCGCTCCTCGCGTCGTTGCGGGTCGGCTCGGCCTGCGCCTCGACCACGAGCGCGGTGGTGCGCGGGGCGGCACTGGCCTGCGGCAGATGCGTGCGCACGAGGGACGACATGATGCGGTCGCGGCCGCCCCCCGACGCACCGCCCAGAACGATGGCGACGACGTGCCGACCGTTGCTCTTGGCGGAGGTCATCAAGTTGAAGCCGGACATGCGCGTGAAGCCGGTCTTGATGCCGTCCACGCCCTCGACGCGGCCGAGCAGCTTGTTGTGATTGCGGATCACCGCGCCGCCGTAGCGGAACGAGTTCGTGGAGAAGTAATGATAGTAGCGCGGGAAGCGGTCCTGCACGGCGCGCGCCAGGATGGCGAGATCCCGCGCCGTCGTGACCTGCTCGGCGTCGGGCAGCCCCGAGGCGTTGGTAAAGACGGTGCGCGACATGCCGAGCGCGCGCGCCTTCCTGGTCATCATCTCAGCGAAGGATTCTTCCGAGCCAGCCACGTTCTCGGCGATGGCGCAGGCGATGTCGTTGGCCGACTTGGTCACCAGGGCCTTGATGGCGTCGTCGACCGTGATGGTCTCGCCCGGTTCGAGCCCAAGCTTGGTCGGCGCCTGGGCGGCGGCCCGCGCGCTGATCTTGAGCGGGCTGTCGAGGCGATAGCGACCCTTGTCCAGCTGCTCGAACAGCAGGTAGAGGGTCATGACCTTGGTGATGGAGGCAGGATGCCGCAGGGCATCCTCGTGCTTGGCGTAGAGCGTCTTGCCCGTCTTGGCGTCGACCACAATGGCGGCGAAGGGCGGGCTATAGGCCGGTGCCTTGCGGGCGCGCCGGCGCGCCGCTTCAGCCGGCGAGAGGGAGGAAATGACCAGCGCGGCGGCAAGCCCCGCGATGGCCACCGTGGCCGACCAACGTCGCCGCGGCGCCGCACTACTCCGATGCATCTCCTGAAGTCCCCACTGTCGGCGAGCCCCTGAGGCTGCTGCGGCAGGCGGGTCCTCCCCGGGACTGTCACTGACGCGGCACAGTCTGCGACGCTACGAAGACGCGGTTACGGATGGGTAAACGTTTATGGAATCGCCCAAAAACCACGCTTCTGAGCCTGAGCGTTGCTGCTATGCAACAAAGGTCTTGACATTAATTGTGCGATGCACCATTTACAGGATACGGGCCGGGCAAACAGCGCAGCAGGGCTAGCCGGCATCGACGGATGTTCCTGCACAAGGCGCTTCACGCCAAGGAGAGAGAAATCATGATTCAGCAGTTCGATAACTTGCAGAAACTCGGTAAGGACCACATGGACGCGACGCTCAAGACACTGGGGACGGTGTCGAAGGGTGCTCAGGCCATCGCGGTCGAGGTCGCCGACTATTCCAAGAAGTCCTTCGAACAGAGCACGGCGGCTCTCGAGAAGCTCGTCGGCGCGCGTACGCTCGAGAAGGCGCTGGAGATCCAAACCGACTACCTGAAGTCGTCCTACGAGACGCTTGTGTCGCAGTCGACCAAGCTCGGCGAGATCTACACCAGCCTCGCCAAGGAAGCCTTCAAGCCCTACGAGACGCTGTTCGCTCAGGCGCAGGCGACCACCCAGTCGAACGTCCAGGCAGCAGCGCGCCAGGCCAAGGCGGCTTGACGAGCCAGACGCACAAACGCCGCATTCCCGAACTGGGGCGGCGGAAGAGTTCAGGAACCCGGCGCAGCGCGCCGGGTTTTTGCTGTTTGGCGCCGGACGGCCAGACTGGCGAACCACCTTCCGGCCGACTAGATTATTCCCGCGAGGCGCTGCGCCGGCCTCCGCTTCGCCAAGCGGTGGTCGGGTTGGCGTCAAAATGATCGGATCGAATGGCCGCGATGGCGAAGCTGGGGCACAATGGCACGCATGAGGCGATGGCGGAGGAGGCGGCCGCAGGCGATGCCGTGGCGGGGTCTGCGGCGGCGCGCCGCGGTGGCGATGCGTTAGGCGGATCGGTGCTATGGTCTCCCTGGGCCATGGCGGAGCGCCGCAAGGGAACGCCGGGCGAAGGCTCCGGAACGGCGCTGCTGACCAAGACGCGCACGCGCACCAAGCGCCCCAATATGTACCGCGTGCTGCTGCTCAATGATGACTACACGCCAATGGAGTTTGTGGTGCATGTGCTAGAGCAGTTTTTCAACAAGAGCCGTGAAGAAGCCACAGAGAATCATGCTCCATGTGCATCAGAATGGCGTCGGCGAGTGCGGGGTGTTCACTTACGAGGTGGCCGAAACCAAAGTGACGCAGGTGATGGACTTCGCCAGGAAGCACCAACATCCGCTCCAATGCGTTATGGAAAAGAAGTGAAACGCGGTTAGGGGATCAGACTTGCCGACATTCTCCCGCAGTCTCGAACAGGCCTTGCATCGGGCGCTCGGTTTTGCCAACGAGCGCCGGCATGAATACGCCACCCTCGAGCACCTGCTGCTGGCGCTGGTAGACGACGCCGACGCGGCTGCTGTCATGCGCGCCTGCAACGTCGATCTCGACGCGCTGCGCCGCAACCTCATCGAATATATCGACACCGAGCTCATGAACCTGGTCGGCGACGGCCGCGAGGATTCCAAACCGACGGCCGGCTTCCAGCGCGTCATCCAGCGCGCCGTCATCCATGTGCAGTCGTCGGGTCGCGAGGAAGTGACCGGCGCCAATCTGCTGGTCGCCATCTTCGCCGAGCGCGAGAGCCACGCCGCCTATTTCCTGCAAGAGCAGGACATGACGCGCTACGACGCCGTCAACTACATCAGCCACGGCATCGCCAAGCGCGCCGGCCTGTCCGAGCACCGCACACCGCGCGGCTCCGACGAGGAGAACGAAAGCCGCGCCACCAATTCAGAGGAGAACGAGGGCCCGCGCAAGAAGAAGGGCGACGCCCTCGACGCCTATTGCGTCAACCTCAACAAGAAGGCCAAGGAAGGCCGCATCGATCCGCTCATCGGCCGTGAGACGGAGATCGACCGCACCATCCAGGTCCTGTGCCGCCGGCAAAAGAACAACCCCTTGTTCGTCGGCGATCCCGGCGTCGGCAAGACGGCCATCGCCGAGGGACTGGCGCGCAAGATCGTCACCGGCGACGTGCCGGAGGTGCTCGAGGACGCCACCGTCTTCGCCCTCGACATGGGCACGCTGCTGGCCGGCACGCGCTACCGCGGCGACTTCGAGGAGCGCCTCAAGCAGGTGATGAAGGAGATCGAGGCGCACCCCAAGGCCATCATGTTCATCGACGAGATCCACACGGTGATCGGCGCCGGTGCGACCTCGGGCGGCGCCATGGATGCCTCGAACCTCTTGAAGCCGGCGCTGGCCTCCGGGACGCTGCGCTGCATCGGCTCGACCACCTACAAGGAATACCGCCAGTATTTCGAGAAGGACCGGGCGCTGGTACGCCGCTTCCAGAAGATCGACGTGAACGAGCCGTCGGTGCCCGACTCGATCGCCATCCTCAAGGGGCTGAAGCCTTACTTCGAGGAGTTCCACAAGCTGCGCTACACCAACGACGCCATCAAGGCGGCGGTGGAATTGTCGTCGCGCTACATCCACGACCGCAAGCTGCCCGACAAGGCCATCGACGTCATCGACGAGACCGGCGCATCGCAGATGCTGATGCCGGAAGCGCGGCGCAAGAAGGTCATCGGCGTCAAGGAGATCGAGGTCACCATCGCGACGATGGCGCGCATTCCGCCCAAGACCGTGTCGAAGGACGATGCGGAAGTGCTGCAGAACATCGAGCAGTCGCTGCAGCGGGTGGTCTACGGCCAGGACAGCGCCATTGCGGCGCTGTCGTCGTCGATCAAGCTGGCGCGCGCCGGCTTGCGCGACGCCGAGAAACCGATCGGTTGCTACCTGTTCGCAGGGCCGACCGGCGTCGGCAAGACCGAGGTGGCGCGTCAGCTCGCCGGCGCCCTCGGGGTCGAGCTCATCCGCTTCGACATGTCGGAATACATGGAGCGGCACACGGTGTCGCGGCTCATCGGCGCGCCTCCGGGCTATGTCGGCTTCGATCAAGGCGGCCTGCTCACCGACGGCGTCGACCAGCACCCCTATTGCGTGCTGCTGCTCGACGAGATCGAGAAGGCGCATCCGGATCTGTTCAACATCCTGTTGCAGGTCATGGATCACGGCAAACTCACCGATCACAACGGCAAGCAGATCGACTTCCGCAACGTCATCCTGATCATGACCACCAATGCAGGGGCGTCGGATCTCGCCAAGTCGGCCTATGGCTTCACGCGCACCAAGCGGGAAGGGGACGACATGGAGGCGATCAACAGGCTGTTCGCGCCGGAATTCCGCAACCGCCTCGACGCCACCATCTCGTTCGGGCATCTGCCGAAGCCGGTGGTCGCCAAGGTGGTGGACAAGTTCGTGCTGCAGCTGGAGGCGCAGCTTGCCGACCGCAACGTTACCATCGAGCTTTCCGAAGAGGCGCGCGACTGGCTCGTCGAGCACGGCTACGACGAGACCATGGGCGCGCGGCCGATGGCGCGGCTCATCCAGGCCACCATCAAGACGCCGCTCGCCGACGAGGTGCTGTTCGGCAAGCTCAAGGGCGGCGGCGCCGTCCGCGTCGTCGTCAAGAAGGACGGCTTGAAACCAGAGCTCGGCTTCGAGTTCCCGGAAGGGCCGGTGACGCCGAAGCCCGAGAAGGACGTGGCGGACGCTGCCAAGAAACGGGTGCGCCGCAAGCGCGCGGCGCCAGTGCGCGGCAAGGCCGTGAAGCCGCCCAAGGGCGGCTCAGGCGGCGGGCTGCCGGTCCGCACGGTTCCCAAGGTACCGCTGATTAAGACTTGACGGCGGGCCATATGGCTTCTCTGATCCGGGGCGAGCCGCCGGAGCGAGAACTGCCGTGCCTAGCTGGCTGCAACGCCGTCGTGAACGCCGCCGCAAGCGCCACCGTCAGGAGGAGATCGCGGCGTGGTTCATCCTGCCGCTGGTGGCGCTGGTCGCCTGGCTGCTCGGCGCGCAGATTTGGGGCCTCGTGAAAGAGCCGGCCCAGCAGCTCCTGCTGCGCTAACGGGCGCAGATCACCCCGCCATCGCGGCGCTGATCTTCTTCGCGTGCTCCGCCAGCACTTCCGGTTTGCCCATCTCGCTCGCCGGCGGCTTCAGCGACACGCCCGCAAAGCGCGGGATGACGTGGAAGTGCGTGTGGAAGACCACTTGACCGCCGGCGCGCTCGTTGAATTGCTGGATGCTGACGCCGTCGGCGTTGAAGACCGCCTTGGCAGCGCGGGCGACGCGCATCACCGTGTGGGTGACGTGCGCGAGATCGGCGGGGTCGATGTCGAGAATGTTGCGCGACGGCTTCTTGGGGACGACGAGAGCATGGCCGTCGCCGCGCGGCGCAATGTCCATGAAGGCGAACGTGTGCTCGTCCTCATAGATCTTGTGGCACGGCAACTCGCCGCGCAGGATCTTCGCGAAGATGTTGGTTTGATCGTAGCTCGTCTGATCGTGGCTCGTCATGGCGCCCTCTCGTCCCGCGACATGTCGCAAGGGCGGGACAGGGGGTCAAGCATCCTGCTCTTCGTCCGTCCGTGCGCCCTTCCGGAACGGCGTCAGGGTCTCCAGCTCGTCGTTGGCGTCGGCGACGTGGCTGCGCTCCTGGCGCAGATAGGCGTCGATGGCGCGGCGCAGGCCCGCATCGGCAATGTCGTGGGCCGAGTAGGTGGTGACCGGGCGGTAGCCGCGCATGAGCTTGTGCTCGCCCTGGGCGCCCGCCTCGACACGCCCGAGGCGGTGCGTGATGGCGAAGTCGATGGCCTGGTAGTAGCAGACCTCGAAATGCAGGAACGGATGCTCCTCGATGCAGCCCCAGTTGCGGCCATAGAGCGTGTTGCCGCCGATGAAGTTGATGGCGCCCGCCACGTAGCGGTTGCCGCGCTTGGCCATCACCAGGAGCACGCGCTCGGCCATCGTGGCGCCGACCTCCGAGAAGAAACGCCGCGTCAGATAGGGGCGGCCCCATTTGCGCGAGCCGGTGTCCTGATAGAAGGCCCAGAACGCATCCCAGTGGCTCTCGGTGATGTCCTTGCCGGTGATCCACTCGACGGAAATGCCGCGCGCCAGGGCGTCGCGGCGCTCGCGCCGTATGGTCTTGCGCTTGCGCGACGACAGCGCCGCGAGGAAGTCGTCGAACGAGCCGTAGCCCTCGTTGCCCCAATGGAACTGCTGGCCGGTGCGCTGCAGGAAGCCGTGTGCGCCGAGCTCCTCCCAATCGTCCTTGGGCAGGAAGGTGATGTGCACCGAGGAGGCGCCCGCCTGGGCGCGCAGCGCCTGAAGGCCGGCGATGAGCGTGCCGCGCGCGCGGGCCTCGTCGCCGCCAGGCCGCACGAGAAGCCGCGGCCCGTTGACCGGCGTGAACGGCACGCTCACCTGCAGCTTCGGATAGTAGCGGCCGCCGGCCCGCAAATAGGCGTCGGCCCAGCTGTGGTCGAAGACATATTCGCCTTGCGAATGGGACTTCACGTAGCAGGGGGCGGCGGCCACGAGCCGGCCTGCCTCTTCGACGAGAACGTGCGCGGTCCCCCAGCCGGTTCTGCCGATCGCCGAGCCCGAGACTTCGCAGGCCCTCAGGAAAGCGTGCGACACGAACGGGTTTTGCGGATCGTACGCGGTGAGCCCGTCAGTGGCCGGCTCGGCCGTCGTCGGGGGGTTGGCGCACGCATCCCACTCTGACGCCGGCACGGCGTCGATGGATGTGGTGGCCCGCACGACGAGTTCGGGGCAGCTTTTTTCGGCGCTCGGGGACGTCATGGTCGCGGTCTATTGTATCAGGAACGACCGGGCGGGCATCACGGAACAAAGCCCTCGAAGATCATCTGATCGGCATGGGCCGTGGCCTTCTGCCGATCCTCGGCGGTGCGCACCGTCCAGGTCAGCACCGGCATGCCAGAATGCCGCGCCAGACTGGGCAGCGGATGCGGCAGATCCTTGACGTTCCAGGCGATGAAGTCGGGCTTCGAGCGGGAAACGTGCATGAGCCCGGCGAGCGCCGCCTTGCGGGTGGGATCGATCTTGACCGGCCCGTGGTCGTGATAGTGGGCCTCGGCGACGATGCCGCGCGGACGATCAGGCGCCAGCGCGATGAAGGCTTCGACGATGTCGTCGTCGAACGACATGACGGCCACCGGGTCGCCGCGGCCCTTGAGCGTCTCGGCGGTGCGGCGCGCCAATCTGAGGTCGCCGTCGAAGCGGCTCTTGATCTCGATCAAGACGGGCACGCGGCCGCCGATCGCATCGAGAAAGGCGGCGAGCGTCGGGATACGATCCTCGCTGCCGCGATAGGAGAGGGTGGAGAGCTTCTGGGCTGTGAGCGCATCGACGCGGCCCGTGCCGCCGGTCAACCGCTCCAACGCGAAGTCATGGAACACCACCGCTTCGCCGTCGGCGCTGAGCTGCAGGTCGCACTCGATGGCAAAGCCCTTGTCGACGGCAGCGGCGGCCGCCGACGTCGTGTTCTCGAGCCGTCCTTGCCCGTGCAGCCCGCGATGGGCGACCGGCCGCTGCGTAAGCCAGGACGGCGCCGCCATGCCTCACGCGATCTCGAACAGCGCTTCCACCTCGACGGCCGCATCGAACGGCAGCTCGGCGACGCCGACCGTCGTGCGCGCATGGCGGCCCTTGTCGCCGAGCACCGCCACCATGAGATCGGAGGCGCCGTTCATCACCTGCGGCAGTTCGGCGAAGGTGGGCAGTGCGTTGATGAAGCCGCCGAGGCGTACGCAGCGGGCGATCTTGTCGAGGTCGCCGAGCGCGGCCTTGGCCTGGGCGAGGACCTGGATGGCGCAGAGCCGCGCCGCCGCCTGGCCGTCCGCGAGCGAGATCTCGGCACCGAGCTTGCCCTTGTGGGTCAGCTTGCCGTCGAGGCCGACGCAGACCTGGCCGGATACAACCAGCAATTTCCCGGTCAGCACAAACGGCACATAATTGGCGACGGGAGGCCGCGGCTCAGGCAGGATGATGTCGAGTTCCTTGAGACGGGCTGCGATGCTGCTCATGAATTGGCTTTCCCTCGGCCGCCCCCGGTTTCGCCGCGTTCTTGTGGCTGATCGCAGGCGTTGCCGCAAGCGTGGTTGCGGGGGCGCAGCGGGCCATTTATCCTGAAGTCGAGCAAATCACGCGAAGGGCAATTGCGATGCAAAAGATGGTTGGCTGCTTGGCGCTCTGTCTCGGGCTTGTGGCCTCGGCCGCGACGAGCCAGGCGGCTTCCCCCAATCTTGTCGCCCACAAGGCGGTCTACGACCTGTCGCTGCTGTCCGGCCAGGGCTCCCGCGGTCCCGACTCGGCCAAGGGCCGCATCGCCTACAATTTCACCGGCGATGCCTGCGAAGGCTACACCATGTCGTTCCGACAGGTGACCGTGCTGCAGTCGAGCGACGGCGAGCCACGCATGTCGGATTTGCGCTCCAACACGTTCGAGGACGGGCAGGGCGCCAATTTCAAGTTCCGCACCGAGCATCAGAGCGCCGGCGGCCCGGCCAAGATCGTCGACGGCAACGCCGATCGCCGCGCCGGCGCCCTCGCGGTCGCCATCGCGCGGCCCAAGAAGGATCGCCTCGATGTCGGCGCCGAGGTGCTGTTTCCCTCGTCCCACATGAAGAAGCTGATCGAGGCGGCGCAGGCCGGTGAAACCCTGCTGTCGGTGAAGGTCTATGACGGTTCCGACGACGGCCTCAAGGTCTACGATACGCTCTCCGTCATCGGCCGCAGGTTCGATGCCAGTGGGCGTCCGCCTGAAGAGCCGGCCCTGAAGGCGGGGCTCGACAAGGCGCCCCGTTGGCCGGTGAGTGTGAGCTACTTCACCGAAGGCTCGGGCGAGCGCGTCCCGGTCTACACCGTGTCGTTCGACCTTTTCGACAACGGCATCGTCGGGGCGCTGAAGCTCGACTATGGCAGCTTCACGCTCAAGGGCGAGATGAAGCAACTCGACGTGATCGCCGGCGGCAAGTGCGCGCAGTAACGCTTCAGTCTTTCGGCTGCAGCAAGTCCCATACGTTGCCGTAGAGGTCTTCGAACTTCGCCACCGTTCCGTACGGTTCCTGGCGCGGGGCTTCGAGAAAGGTGACGCCGCGCGAACGCATCGCGGCGTGGTCGCGCTGAAAATCGTCGGTGCGCAGGATCAGGAACATACGCTGGCCGGCCTGGCGTCCGACGGCCTCGCGTTGCGCGGGCGTCGACGCCTTGGCGAGGAGGAGGCTGGTGCCCGCCGATTGCGGCGGCCCAACGCGCACCCAGCGCTTCTGCCCGTCGAGTGGCGTGTCCTCGAGGAGCGTGAAGCCAAGCGTCTTCGTGAAGAACGCGATCGCTTCGTCGTAGTCACGCACGAGGACGGTTACCGACGCGATGGTCTGGGGCATTGCCAGGGCCTAGTCCTGACCTTTGCCGCGCAGGCTGATGCCCTTGATGACGGCGTCGTCGCCGAAACGGTCGCGCAATCTGTCGACGGCGCGCTCGGCCTGCGCCTCGCGGCGCAGGTCCGTGTCGGCGAGGTCGCCGTGGTCGCTCTGCGTGCGCTTCGCAGAGATCGGACGCGCCGATGCCGATGAGGCGAAAGCGCGTGCCGTCGCATTCCTGCGCCAAGAGCGCGCGGCCCGTCTTGAACAGACGCCCAGCGAGCTGTGTTGGCGCGAGACCGGAGCGCGAGCGCGTGCGCAGCTTGAAATCGGCCGTCTTCAGCTTCAGCGTGATCGAGCGGCCGGCAAGCTCGGCCTTCTTCATGCGCGCCGAGAGCCGCTCGCAAAGCCGCCACAGGATCGGCTCGAGATCCTGGAGCGAGCCGATATCGGTGTTGAACGTGGTCTCCGCCGAGATGGTCTTGGTCTCGCGCTCGACGCGCACCGGCCGGGCGTCGTGGCCGTGCGCCAGCCGATGCAAGCGCTCGGCATCGTTGCCGATGAGGCGGAAGAGGTCGGCGGGCGCCAGGCGGCGGATATCGGCCACGGTGCGCAGGCCGGCACGCGCCAGGCGCGCCTCGGCGACCTTGCCGACGCCAAAGAAGATGGACGACCGGCTTGGGGGCCAGGAAGCCGAGGGTCTCGGCCTTGCCGATGAGCGAGAAGCCGCGCGGCTTGTCGAGGTCGGAGGCGATCTTGGCCAGGAACTTGTTGTGCGAGAGGCCGATCGAGACGGTGACGCCGATCTCCGCCTCGACGGCGCGCGCGAAGCGCAGCAGCGTGACGACGGGCGGCGCATGGTGCAGCCGCTCGGTGCCGGACAGGTCGAGGAAGGCTTCGTCGATGGAGAGCGGCTCGACCAGCGGCGTCAGCGCCCGCATCATCTCGCGCACCTCGCCGGCTGACGGCGACATATTTCTCCATGTCGGGCCTGATCACCACCGCGTCGGGGCAGGCTTCCAGCGCCTTGAACATCGGCATGGCCGAGCGCACGCCGAACGTGCGGGCGATGTAGCAGGCGGTGGAGACGACGCCGCGCTTGCCGCCGCCGACGATGACCGGCTTGTCGGCGAGGGAGGGATCGTCGCGTTTCTCGATGGTGGCGTAGAAGGCGTCGCAGTCGACATGGGCGACGGCAAGCACGTTGCGCTCGGCATGACCGATAAGGCGCGGGCTGCCGCAGACGCGGCAGCGGCCCGAGGTGGGGCGGGGCGCCTCGACGAGACAGTCGCGGCAAAGTGCCTCTGCTAGTGGCTCTCCGGCCATGTCTCGCCTCGGTGGCGCGCCAGCACGTCCCGCGCTTCCCCCACGCGGGCCGGATCGAGGCCGCTGTAGGCCGCAAAGGCGACAATCAGGGCATCGTCGGTCGAAATATGGTCCAAAACTGCCGCCAGAAAGCCTGGCTCAATAGCGGCGGCGCGAATCGTTTTAGGGTTGAGGCCGGTTAACGCCAGAAAGCGTCCTAAACGCTCCATGTCGGAGGCCAGAAATTCCAATGCCCTCAAGGCGATACCCTCTGCGGTGGCAAGGTCTGGCTGGCCCTTGGGACGAGACTCGCGCATCGGGTTTGCGTTTCGTCAACGGCTGACTGATACGACCATTGGCATAGGCCAGGGAAGGGACACAACGTGGCAATAGCACGGATCGAAGCGCCGTGGCCGGCCGCCGTGGCGCCGAGGGCTGCCTGATGGCCAAGACGGTACTCATCGTCGAGGACAATGAGCTCAACATGAAGCTCTTCAGCGACCTGCTGGAGGCGCACGGCTACAAGACGCTGAAGACCGGCAACGGTATCGAGGCGATCGAGATCGCGCGCAGCAATCGCCCCGACCTGATCCTCATGGACATCCAGCTGCCGGAAGTGTCGGGGCTCGAAGTCACAAAGTGGCTGAAGGAGGACGACGACCTGAAATCCATCCCGGTCGTCGCGGTCACCGCCTTCGCCATGAAGGGTGACGAGGAGCGCATTCGCGAGGGCGGCTGCGAGGCGTATTTGTCGAAACCCATTTCAGTCTCAAAGTTCCTGGAGACGGTGCGCAACTATCCTCGGTACCTGAACGTCATGTCCGCGCGTGTCCTCGTCGTCGATGATCTGCTTCCGAATGTGAGGCTGCTCGAGGCCAGGCTCAGCGCGGAATATTTTGACGTGAGCGCCGCCATGAGCGGCGCTGATGCGCTGGCGCTGTGCGAGCAGAACCTCTGCGACATCGTCCTCCTCGACGCCATGATGCCCGGCATGGACGGCTTCGAGGTCTGCCGCCGCCTCAAGAGCTCGCCGGCCACCGCCCACATCCCGGTCGTCATGGTCACCGCTCTCGACCAGCCGAGCGACCGGCTGCGCGGCCTCGACGCCGGCGCCGACGATTTCCTCACCAAGCCGGTCGACGACACCGCACTGCTCGCGCGGGTGCGCAGCCTGGTGCGCCTCAAGGCGACCACGGACGAGCTGCGCGCCCGTGTCATCGCCTCGCGCGAATACGGCATGGACGATCCGCTGGCGGCCGCCGCCGCCGAGACCGGCCACAATGCCCGGGTGCTCCTCGTCGACGACCGCGCCAGCTCCTATGAGCGCATGGCCGAAGCGCTGTCCCCCTTCCAGCGCGTCGACATCGAGGCCGATCCGCAGGCGGCGCTGATCCGCGCCGCCGAGCAGGTCTACGACGTAATCCTGGTCAGCCTCGATCTGAAGACCTTCGACGGCCTGCGCCTGTGCAGCCAGCTGCGCGCCCTCGACCGCACGCGCAACTCAGCCATCCTGATGATTGCCGACGCGGACGCGAAGGTGAAGGTGCTGCGCGGCCTCGACATCGGCGTGCATGACTTCCTTGTGCGCCCGGTCGACCGCAACGAGCTCGTGGCGCGAGTGCGCACGCAGGTGCGCCGCAAGCGCTTCGCCGACCGGCTGCGCGACAGCGTGCACGCCTCGATGGAGCTCGCCGTCACCGATCCGCTGACCGGGCTGCACAACCGCCGCTACCTCGACACCCATCTCGTTGCGCTGTTCGACGAGGCGGCGCTCAGGGCGCGGCAGCTGTCGATCCTGGTTCTCGACATCGATCGTTTCAAGGCCATCAACGACGCTTATGGCCACGCCGCCGGCGACGAGGTGCTGAAGGAATTCGCGGCGCGCATCCGCGCCAATGCCCGCGCCATCGACGTGGTGTCCCGTGTCGGCGGCGAGGAGGTGGTCGTGGTCGTGCCCGATACGCCTCTCGACGGCGCCCAGGCCGTCGCCGAGCGCATCCGGCAGCGTGTCGAGGCCGAGCCCTTCGTGGTGCAAGGGATGAAGCGCATCGCGGTGACGGTGTCGATCGGCGTTGCGGCGCGGCAGGCCGGCGACATGACGGCCGGTGAGGTCCTGAAACGGGCCGACGACGCGCTCTACCAGGCCAAGCAAGGCGGCCGCAACAAGGTGGTGGCAGCCGCCGCGTAGCGCATGATCCCGAAGAGCGTGAGCGGTTTTCGGACAAGATCACGCGCTAAAAATCAAGAAACATCGAGCGCGACCCGATTTCAACGACCTCGGATCAGCCTCTGGCGAGCCGGCCGCAACCCGCTACAACCCATTGCAACTGCGGCAATTTTTTCTCAAATGCTGCCATACAATGGCTAAACCTTAACCTTTATGAAGGATGAATGGGCGCAGATCGATTCGAACGATTGCTTTCGGTTCGCCACACGATACGCTGCAAAGACAGGCCCCCGGGGTAGCTAAACCCTTGGCGCCGCTCAGATACCCTACGGATGCTCAGGTCCGCCGCATCTCCTGGCTTTCGTGGGGTTCGGCCGGCCGGAACGGTCCACGTGGCCTCCTCGGAAACCGTTCTCGGCCGGCCACCTCTTTGTGGCCCTAGCTCTTGGCCCAAATCTCCCGGGCTCGGCGCCGATCCGATCCAACCTCACATCTCGATTAAGGCGACGGCGACAAGTGCCGGCAAAAATGAGCGCCGCGTCCGTCGCGGCGCCGCATCCGTCGCGTTGCCAACGAAGCGGCCGGGCTTCGCATCGCGAACTCGATGAGACGCGGCGTCATCGCCGCGGAAGACAAAGCAGAGGCCAGCAGACGCGCTTGGCGTCTTCCTCGCGCAGCATCTTTGGAATGCCCCGCGCACGCCTCAAAACGGCCCAGCTTCACCCGAGCTATTGCAAGGCGCGCACCTGAGCGGTGCGCTGCAGTGGGACTGCTGGCCGCGCAGCCGAGCCGGCGGGGCATTGTGAGGAGTACGCCCATGCGCCTGAAGCGTTCATTCAAATCACACTATCTCTTCCTGCGGATCATTGCGGTTGTCTCGCAATCTTCGAAGCCGCTGACGGTCGCCGAAATTGCCGACATCTTGGAAATCCCTGCGGTCACTGTCGCCCATTGCATCGGGCTGCACCTGTATTTTGAGGGCAAGCAGATCAGCGAAGTGACGATCCCTCCGCCGCTCGAATATTGGGCGCCGGCCTTGACCGATGTGATCGATCGCGAGCAGCTCAGTCCAAAGCGGGCGGGGCGAATGCTTGCCGTTGAGTCAGCGATGCGCAAAGCGCTGGCCGAGGTGGTCGAATCCCGCCACGTGGCGGCTCACTGACCGGCACGCCGCTACACACCAAGCAAGCAAAAAGGGCGCCGAGAGGCGCCCTTGCGATTGCATTCTATTGTTGATTGGCGAAACGCTCACCCGTTGCGGGGTCGAGCGTTCGGTCCGCTCACTTGATCTTCGTACACTTCCTCGGCGTTTCCTAAGAAACCAGCTGAAACAAGCTGCGTCGGTAATTCCTTAGTTTCCACAGCTATTTATGAAATAAATCTCGTTTCACATTGCACCGGGTTGTTTCATCCGGTAGCGTAATTCTGTGACCCCAGGGTGGCCCCCGCGTTCAAGGCAGGGGTAGGTCCAGATGCCAGCGCAATTGCTCACCGATGCCGTCGTCCGATCGCTGAAGGCGCGCGCCGACCAGCGTGCCGTCGTCTACGACACACGGGCCCGGGGCTCTGCTTGCGGGTCACTGCGGCAGGAACGAAGTCCTGGTCGTTCGTCTTTCGGCCGCGTGGCGGCCGTCAGAAGCGTTTCACCATTGGCGACTACCCGGCCTGGAGCCTCTCGCAAGCCCGTGACAAGGCCTGGGCGCTGCGCCGGCGGGTGCAGGACGGTGGCGACCCCGTAGCCGAACGTCGCGCCCAGGACCGGGCGCTTACGGTTGCCGGGCTCGTAGACCGGTTCATCGAGCTGCACGCGAAGCGGAAGCTGCGGTCCTGGAAGGACTATCAGGCGCTCTTAAAGCGCGACGTGGTTCGCCAGTTGGGCGATCGGCGCGCCGATGACGTAACGCCGCGCAAAGTCCGCCAGCTGCTCGAGGAGATCGCGGGGAGGGCGCCCGTTGTCGCCAATCGGGTATGGACTAGCCTCTCGTCCGTCTACAATTGGGGCGTCAGCGAAGACCTCGTTACTCGCAACCCCGTGGCGGGACTGAAACGCCGCACGCTGGAAGTCGCCAAAGAGAGGTTCCTCAGCGACGCCGAGATCCGGGCGTTCTGGGTTGCGTCGGAGAGCATCGCGCCCGCTTATCGCGACATCTTCCGCCTCATCCTGCTCACCGGACAGCGCCCAGGCGAGTGCGCGGGCATGGCGGCGGAGGAGGTAGACCTCGACAAGGGCCTCTGGCTGATTCCTGCCGGTCGAGTGAAGAACAAGCGCAACCAGGCGGTCCCCTTGGTGGGCGAAGCCCTCGCCATCGTCGCCGCGCGCGCCGCGCACGTTCCTACGGGCCCGCTAATCCCCACGCCGCGAGGCAAGACGCCTACCGTGCAAGACGTGGCGAAGGCCTTTGAGCGCCTGCGGGCTACGAAGATCTTCGCTACACCGGCCAC
Source organism: uncultured Alphaproteobacteria bacterium (assembly GCA_963812775.1). Taxonomy (GTDB): domain Bacteria; phylum Pseudomonadota; class Alphaproteobacteria; order Rhizobiales; family Beijerinckiaceae; genus CAWEWH01. The sequence continues at coordinate 158,801 of CAWEWH010000001.1, read as the reverse complement.
GGCGCACGACCTTCGGCGGACGGCCGCCACGCTGTTAGGTCGCCTTGAGATCGACCGGATCACGATTGGCTACGTCCTCAACCACTCGTCGACGACGCGCGCGACGGTGACCGGTTCGACTTATGACAAACATGACTACATGCCCCAGCGTCGACGCGCCTTGGAAGTGCTCGACAATGAGATCCGTCGCATAGTCAGCGGGACAGCGGCGCCCGAGAACGTTCTTCCCATGCGGCGGGAGCGGTGACGACAAATGGCCCGCGGCGACAAAGAATACGAGAAGTGCCGTTTGGAGTGGGAAGACAACAAGCGTTCCGGCAAAATTTTGCTTAAAGCCGATGAGCATTTTGCCAAAGCGGGGCGGGCGGGCGGGCTCGTAACAGAGCTACGGCGCCTTGCTGCTGAAACCGGCGACGCTCGTTTCGAGGAGGCCGCGGTGGCTGTCATCGAGCACCAGAAGGACGAGCGAGCCGATTATGAGGCAATGGCTTTGGATTGGATCCGCAAGATGATTGCTAGCGGAGTTTCAGGGCGCGTCGCCTTTGCACGAGTTGCCGCCGAATTCGATGTTCCGGGAAATAGTTTTGGTGCTGCCTGGGCGAACGTCAAACGGCTCTGGGAAAAGAAAAAGGGAAGGCCCCATTCTAGCGAATGAGGCCCCCTGCTGGGTTGCGATGCCTTGCCTTAGACTGCCGAAACCGTTGCGCTCCGTGATCTGGCCGCTGGGTTTGGGTTCTGGGCGTTGGTCCAAGGACGTTTGCCGCTGACCGCTACCGCTCGGGCACTTGTCGCTGCAACTTCTAGAAGAGGTTCGACAGTGATCGGAGATTATCACAACGCTGCGGACTGTTATTGTACAAGGCGATTGTCTCAGCTTGAACAATCGTGTTGTCCAACAAAAGTGTGAGGCGCATTGGGTAGCGTGGTGTCGCTTGAAACAGGAGCGACACCGAAATGAGCGCCACCACTGACCGGGTGCTGCGAGCACCCGAAGTCACTGCCCGCACCGGCCTTTCCCGAACCACGCTGTGGCGCGAGATGAAGGCCAAGCGCTTCCCCGAGCCGATCAAGATCACCTCGTCGCGCTGCATCGGCTGGCGAGAGAGCGAGGTCATGACTTGGTTGGAGTCCCGGCCGAAAAAGTCGGCTGCGTGAGGCGCCGTCATGCATGGGCCTCCAAAACGAGAAAGGCCGGGCGCCTTTGGGGAAGCGCACCGGCCTGAAGTATCGCTTGTCTCGTGTCGAAGGAGACGGTGCAAAGTACCAGCCGGCACCGTGCATGCCAAGTGGGTGCGGCCATGAACCGCCGCCTCCGCCTCCCCAATAGACGCGAGCGAGAGACAGTCACCGTCCTCTATCGTGGTCGCGAACTCACCGTCGGCTTGTCCCGATTCACCAACGGCGCCGTCGCAGAGGTTTTTCTCGACGCCGCTAAGTCTGGCGAGGATCTGCTCGCCATCATGCCGGATGCCGCCGTCACCTGCAGCCTCGCCTTTCAGCATGGCGTCGACATTGACACACTGCGCAAGGCCGTAACGAGGGACGAACGCGGCGCGGCGGCAGGCCCGCTGGGTTGCGTCCTTGATGCCATTGTTCAACTCGATGGTGGCGACCGGTGACGAGCGCAGCCGTTGACGAGTTCCTCGAGACGATCGTCTCCGAAATGCACGAAGAGATGGTCAGGCAACAAGCCGGCCCCAGAACTTATCAGGCTAGCCCCATAAAGCGTCGCCGTTCGACCAAGGCCGAGGTTGAAGGCCGCCGCGAAGCCCTTTTGGGCATCGTGGCTGAAATGCAGCCGATGACTGTCCGCCAAGTGTTCTACCAGGCCACCGTCGCCGGCATCGTCGAGAAGAGCGAGGCCGGCTACAGCAAGGTGCAGACCGACCTGGCGCTGATGCGTCGGGCCGGCGAGCTGCCGTACGACTGGCTCGCCGATAATACGAGATGGCAGCGCAAGCCCAGGTCCTTCGGCAGCATCGAGGAAGCACTAAACGATACTGCAAAATTCTACCGCAAGGCCCTTTGGGCCGACGCAGACGCCTACGTCGAGGTGTGGCTCGAGAAGGACGCCTTGGCCGGCGTCATCATGCCGGTCACCGCCATGTACGACGTGCCTCTGATGGTGGCGCGGGGCTATGCGAGCCTTTCATTCCTGCATAGCGCCGCTGAGTACATCGCGAGCCTGGAGGTGCCGGCGTTCATCTATCACCTCGGCGACTTCGATCCTTCCGGCGTCAATGCCGGCGAGAAGATCGAGCAGACCTTGAGGGAGATGGCGCCGGACGCGGACATCACACTTCGAGCGCATCGCCGTCACGCCCTGCCAGATTCAGCAATGGGGACTTCCCACGCGTCCGACGAAGGCCACGGACACCAGGGCGAAGGGCTTCGGCGACATCTCGGTCGAGTTGGATGCAATCGCGCCGCAGGACCTGCGCGATCTCGTCGAGGCCGCCATCCAGCAACATCTGCCCCCAGAGCAGTTCGATATCCTGAAAGCGGCCGAGGAGAGCGAAAGGGAATTGCTCAAGGCCTTCGTGCGGGGCGAGTCATGAGCAAGATCGACTGGCGCCGCGCCGCGCCTAGGAAGCCTCGTGAGCGGCATGATGCCGATGAGGGCCATGATCCCTTCCGGATCCTTCGAAGGCCACAGGCGGCCGTTAAACCGGCACCTAGCAAGTCTGAGCAAAGGCGGCTCGCAGAAGAAGCACTTCTTCAGTGGGTACGGCGAGACCGCTCATGACCGACGATGCCGAGAACAAGAAGCGCAGGTCGTTTACCAGCGAGAAGCTTGATTGGATCTCAGCCCTCGGGGGCGACCCGCGAATAAACCCGCGCGCATTCAAGATCGGCGTGTTCATCGCGCAGCACGTCAGCATGAAGACGGGTGTCGCCATCCTTTCGGACGAGGTCCTCACCGACAAGACCAACATCCCGCGGTCGTGGGTGATCAGGGCGCGCAAGCTCCTAAGGGAGACGCGATGGATAGATTGGAAGCGCACCAAGACCGCCAACATCTACTGGACGAGCGGCGAGAACATCAACCGCGTGTTGGACCTGCTCGCGGTGCGGAAGGATGACCGAGAGAGCGCACGAGCAGAGCGCAGATCACGTCGTTCAGCTGTGCCACGGGTGAAACATCTTAACGGCCAAGATGTGCCAGGGGTGAAACAACAAGATGTGCCACCCGTGGAACTTCGAGATGTTCCACCCGTGGGCCACATACACCTAAGTACGTACACCTTAGAGGTTACACCTGAAGAAAGAGGGCTTGGCGGTAAAGAAGAAGAGGAAGAAGAGGAGCGCGCGCTTTGAATAATAGATTAGCCGGGTCCCTCAAACTCGACGATGGCAACGTTTCTGGGCCGGTGCGGCCCTGCCACGCGCGTGGTCGCGAATTACCGACCGGGGGCGAGGACAACCCCATGAAGCAAATCTGCTCAGCACGAACACGAGCCGGCAAGCCTTGCCGGAGAGCACCAACGAAGGGTTGGCGCCGGTGTCGCCTGCATGGCGGCGCGGACGGCTCAGGAGCCCCGTGTGGGCCGCGTAATGGCCGCTGGAGGCACGGGAACTACAGCCGGGAGAAACGGGCCCAGCGCGCGGCAGAGGCGGCTGGCTTCGATCCAGTCCTTGCGGGGGCTGACCTCGACGATCTGCGGTGGCGCGAATGACTAGGCCATGCCGGGTGCCGAAATCCCCACAAACTCAACGAAATCCGGGCCGGCCGCGGCATCGGCGAGACAATAATATTTCGATTTGTTTTTTTGGAGAGCGCTATGCCGCGAAAGATCCCCGTTAAATTCAAATGCCGGCGCTGCGGTGCGGTCGACCTTGCGACTAACGCACGCGGCCCGATTCCGCAGCGGTGTCGCGCCTGCAGATGGGCGCGCATTGGTCCATTTCGCAAACGCCAAAGTGCAGCGGAGCGGCGCGCGTCCATGGCGGCGATTTTCGAAAGGCCGAAGAGGCAGCGCCAGCGTCGTTGCGCGGCCTGCAGCGCGGTTTTGGCGCCTGCCGGTACTGGGCGCCCCCCTATTTACTGCCCCGCCTGCCGCCCGCGTAGGGCTGCACACAGGCCTTCGGCCGAGCGCCTGGTGGAAGCGCGACGGTCGTGGAAGTCTCAGAATTTCGAAATTTTGAAACCGACCGAGACAAGATGATCGCGGCCAATAGCGAGAAGTTCTACGCGCCGGGAGGTCGTTGAGCCGGACCGATCTGGGACAAAGGTGTCGGCCGCCGCCCGCCTCTTCCCAACGGCGGTAGGCATCAGCGGCGGCACTGCGGGGTTTGCGGCTCGGCTCCACGGATCACTAGCCGATCGATGCCCGGCACCCCGTCAGCACGCTTGGCGACCTTATCGACAATCCCTTCGTGCCAAAACGCTACGCTCAAGCTCCATGTCGGCCCTCATCTCGCTAACGGGGCGCTCGGCCTGCCAGTTCAGGTGGACGGCCGGTGAGTGATATCCGCTAACACGCGAGAGCGGCGCGTAAGCCGCCGGTTCAGAACCATCCATCGGTGCCAGCACCAACATGTGCACAATCGTGATCAGTGCAATATGGCGACCGACGTTGCCTCAATCAAGTTTGTAGGTCGTGCGATGGGCAGAAGCGACGTAAGCTATCGTGATTTCAGCCAAGAGCTGCGTGCAGGCGCTCATCATAGCGATCCCCCAGCACCTTCAGCGCAATCGAGCTGCGTGCTAGGGCTTCGGTCCGGCATTCGACAGACTTACGTAGCGCTTCCCGTCTAACGCGCGGGCCTCTTACAGGGATCTCACACAAAAGCTCAATAGAGCGGCGGCGAAGCCGTTGGGGCGCGAACCGACGCGCGCTTGCGCGGCGCGGCCATGACGGGCGAGAACGAGGGATGTGGCTGCTGCCTAGCGTCATACCTGGCCGCCCAGATAGGTAGCGATGAGCTTTGGATCGTTGATTAGATCCGAGGCGGCGCCCGAATGGACGATCTCGCCCGTCTCGAGCACGTAGCCGTAGTCGGCGGTCTCGAGCGCCGCGCGCGCATTCTGCTCGACGAGCAGCATCGAGACGCCAAATTCTCGCAGAGACGCTATGATCCTGAATATCTCACGGATGATCAGCGGCGCGAGCCCGAGACTAGGTTCATCCATCATGAGAAGGCGCGGCTTGGCCATCAGGGCGCGACCGAGTGAAAGCATCTGCCGCTCCCCCCCCGAAAGGGTATTGGCGGTCTGCATGCGCCGCTCCATGAGCCGCGGAAAGCGTGCGTATACTTCGTCGAGACTTTTGCGCCACACGTCGCGTTCGCGCCGCATCACATAGGCGCCGAGCACCAGATTGTCCTCCACCGTCAAGTCGCCAAAAAGCTCACGTCGTTCCGGCACCAGGCAGAAGCCGCACTCCACGCGTGCCTCGACGTCCAGGCGGCGCAGGTCCATCCCGTCGAAAAGTATCTCGCCGCTCGAAGGCAGAAGCCCCATGGCGGCGCCGAGCAACGTCGTTTTGCCCGCGCCATTGGGGCCGATGACAGTGACGATCTGGCCCTTCTCGATCGAGAGCGACGCGTCGCGCACCGCCTCGACCTTGTCATAGGCCACGTGCAAGCCTCGGATTGAGAGAAAGGCCATCAGGTCGCTCCCCCCAGATAGGCGTCCTGCACGCGCGGGTCGCGGCGGATCTGGCTCGGCATGCCCTCGCAAAGCTTCGATCCGAAATTCATCACGACGATGCGGTCGACCAATCCCATGACGAATTCCATATCGTGTTCGACGAGGAGGATGGTCAGGTGCTCGTTGCGGAGCGCGCGCAGAAGCTCGGCCAGGGCAAGTTTCTCCTGGCGCCGCAGCCCCGCGGCAGGCTCGTCGAGAACCAGCAGGACTGGGTCAGCCGCGAGCGCGCGGGCGATCTCGAGAACGCGCTGGTTGCCGAGGGGCAAATTGCCGGCGAGTTCAAACGGCTTTCCGCCGAGACCGACCCGCACGAGCTGGCGCATGGCCTCATGGCGTGCCCGAGCTTCTTCGGCCCTGTCGAGACGCAATGCGCCCGCAAAGAAGCTCGACTTCGTGCGCGGATAGGTACCGAGGAGGACGTTGTCGAGCAGCGTCATTTTCGGCCTGATCTTGACATGCTGGAACGTGCGCGCGATGCCAGCTCGCGCGATCCGCCGCGCCGGCACACCGGTGATTTCTTTGCCCTTGAAGAAGATGCGGCCGCGGTTTAAGTCCAGCCCCCCAGTGACCAGATTGAACAGAGTGCTCTTGCCGGCCCCGTTGGGGCCGATGAGACCGAGAATCTCGCCGGCCGCCAAATCGAAGCTGACATTGTCCACCGCCACGAGGCCGCCGAAGCGCCGCTCGGCGCCCTGGACGGTCAGCAGCGGCGTTCCGGGCTCTGGCTTCTCCCCGCGGTCGAGTGGCGCGGCCTCGGCCGGTAGTTCCGGGTTCGGTCTCGGCAACCACAGGGCAACGAAGGGCACAATGCCGCCGCGGGCACGTTGCAGGAACACAATGAACAGCACCGAGAACGCCACGATCTCAAGCTGGCCCGAGGCGCCCTTGGCGATCACCGGCAGATAGTCCTGGATGGCGTTCTTAAGGAAGGTGATGACTTCCGGCACCGGCGATGGCGCCGAGAAGCTCGGTAGCGCCCCCCACCATGGCCATCATCAGGTAGTCGATGCCTGCGTGAACGTCGAAAGGCGAGGGGCTGACGAAGCGCCCCAGATGCGCGTAGAGCCAGCCAGACATGGCCGCCAACAACTGCCGCCAATACGAAGGTGACCAAGCGGACACGGAAGGCGCTAATCCCGAGGCTTTCAACGAAAAGGTTGCCGCCGCGCAAAGCCCGCATGGCGCGTCCCTCGCGCGACTGCAGGAGATTGAGCGACACGAGGAGTGCGGCGATCAACACAAACCAGATCAGATAGAAGATCTGCGCGCTGCCGATGAGCGGCGTCGTGCCAATCGCGATTGGCGGAATGCCCGAGATGCCATTGAAACGGCCGAGTCCTTCGATGTTGCCGAAGAGGAACGAAATGGCGAGCCCCCAGGCCACCGTGCTGAGCGCCAGAAAATGGCCGCCGAGCCGCAGCGTCACAGCGCCAATAACGGCCGCGGCTGTTGAGGTGAGTATTAGCGCGATACCGAGCCCCAACCAGGGCGAAAGCGCGTGCGTGGTCGTTGCCCAAGCCGTCGCATAGGCGGCGATGCCGACGAAGGCGGCCTGCCCGAACGACACCATCCCCCCCACGCCGGTAAGCAGCACGAGACCCAGCGCCGTGAGTGCGTAAACGCCGATATAGTTGAGCAGCGTGATGCTGAACGGACTGAGATAGATCGGCGCGGCGGCCAGCAGAACGATCGCAGCAACCGCACTGATACGGATCTGCGTCGTGTTCATTCGTCGACTTCCTCTTCTACTTCGCCGATGGCTAGCGAGCGCCACAGGAGCACGGGGATGAGGATCGAGAAGACAATGACCTCCTTAAAGGCGCTACTCCAGAACGAGGCGAAACTTTCGAGCAGGCCGACGAGCACTGCACCCAGCGCAGTGACCGGATAGCTCACCATCGCGCCGATGATGGCACCGACGAAAGCTTTCAGACCGATGAGAAAGCCAGAGTTATAGAAGATCGTCGTCACCGGTGCGATCAAGACGCCCGATACACCGGCGAGCAGCGACGCAAGCAGATAGGCGATGGTGCCTGCTTTGGCGGGCCGGATGCCGACGAGACGAGCGCCCGTGCGGTTGATCGACGTGGCGCGCAACGCCTTCCCCACAATGGTGAAGCCGAAGAAAGCGTAGAGCAGCGCGCTGAACACGATGGCGGCGCCGCAGATTAGCAAGGTCTGAGCCGACACGAGAATGCCTGCGACCTCAAGGCGCGCGTCGCTGAAAGGCTGGGTTCTAACGCCCTCCGGGCCGAAGAAATATAGTCCCAGGCCAACGAGGGCGAAGTGGAGTGCCACGGCCACTATCAACAGGAGCAGCACGGTGGCGTCCGCAATGGGCCGGAAGACCACGCGATCAAGAAGCGGGGCGATGGGCAGGATGAGTAGCAACGAAAGGCCGATGCGCACCGGCATCGGGAGCGCCAGTTCGGCTGTGAGCCACACAAGTGCAGCGGGCGCGAGGGGAAGAGCGAGAAAGTAGAGGAGCGCGCGCGGCATGGCGGCTATTCGTCCTGCCCGCGCGAGCGAATAGACCTCCATCACCGTGGCTAGGACCGCAAGGACAAACACGAGGCCAACGGTACCAGGCACTTTGTTCATCTCGAGTGACGCGAGCGTGAGCGCCGTGAAGGCGGCGAGGTCGCCGAACGGCACGAAGACCACCCGCGTTACCACGAAGATGAGCACGAAACCGATCGCGATCAGGACATAGATCGCGCCGGTCGCGATGCCGTCGATGGCGAGAATCGCCGCGATCTCGCCGTTCATTCGAAGGCCTGCCGATCTCCCTCACACGTCCGGAGGCCAAGCCTCATGGCTCGTATTTCCAGGCCCCGTTCACGAGCCGCACCAGGACCAGCCCGCGCTCATCGACGCCATAGCTCTCGCCCGGCTTGAAGTTGTAGATGGCGTGCACCCCGCCGAGGTCCTTCGTCGTGAAGATCGCGTCGCGTAGTGCCGTGCGGTACTCCGGCGTGCCGGGTTTTGCAGTTGCCCGAGCGCGCTTGGCCGCATCAAGGAAGATGAGCCAGGCGTCGAACGAATAGGCGGAGAAGCCGTCCGTCGTGGGAACGCCGTTGGCTTTGAGATGAGCTTCCCGGAAGGCGAGCGAGATCTTCTTGCTAAAGTGCGTATCGGGCAGCTGCTCGGCGACAATCACCGGACCGGCCGAAACCAGGATGCCCTCCGCCGACTTGCCGCCGACGCGAATGAAGTCGGGGTTCAGCAGCGCCGGAGTGCCGTAAAGCTTGCCCTTGAAACCCCGTTCGGTCAGGCTGAGAAGTGGCAGCGCGCCTTGTGTGCCCGAGCCGCCGATTAGCACGGCGTCGGGACCTGCGGCCATGATCTTCAGGATCTGCCCGGTGACGGATGTATCGGTGCGCGCGTACCGCTCGTTGGTCAGCACTTTGATCTCGCCGGCTTCCTCAGCCTTCTTGGCGCCCGAATAAACGAGGTCACCCCAGGCGTCGGAGAAACCGATGTAGCCGATTTTCTTCGAGCCATCGCGCGCCATCCGGTCGGCCACAACCTTGACCATGAGCGAGGGCGGTTGCGGGACGGCAATCCCCCAGCGGTCGCCGGCGGCAGCCGGTGGCACTGTGATGGGCGACACGGAAATCATCGGGACTCTGAGCTCGTTGGCGATGGCCACCATGGCGATCGACGAGGGAGCCGTCGCCGTGCCGATCAACAGATCGACCTTCTCTTCCTCCACGAGCTTGCGCGCGTTGCGTGTAGCCGCTGAAGGGTCCGATCCGTCGTCGAGTTCAATGAGCCGAATCTTCTCGCCGTCAACGGTGCTGGCGTATTCGTAGGCCGCTTTGATGCCGCGGCCATAGGGGATGCCGATGGACGATCCCGGCCCGCTAAGCGATGTCACGAAGCCGATAGTGATGTCGGCCTGGGCCGCTGTTGCCACCATGACCGTGCCCGCCAATGCCGCTATCAGTCTACTGATCGTGTTCACTGAATTTCCCTCCTGTCGGTTCGGTCTATGTGAATTCGAGGCTGCGTCGAGAGCTGAGCCGGGCAGAGCATTCTTGCTGGCCGGGTGGGGCACTGTTAGTTGCAAGGCTGGGCAGTCCGCTGGGTATCTCCAATGCATCGGGCCAGGGCCGAAACCGAGCGGCAATTCGTCGACACGCGATCGGGGCGGCGTCACATCGCAACAGCGGGCGAGGGCTTTCCCGTCCTGCTCCTGCACCAGACACCGCGCTCCTGGGACGAATTCCGCGACGTGCTGCCGCTCGTCGGCGCAAGCTATCAAGCCATCGCCATGGATACGGCGGGCTTCGGCAATTCCGAGCCTTTGTCGGACGGCGAGGGTTCGATTGAAGCTTGGGCTTCGGCCGCCCACGACCTGCTCGACGCGCTCGCACTCGAGCACATCGCCGTCGTCGGCCATCACACGGGCGCCGCCATCGCGATCGAGATGGCGGCAAGCCGACCCGCGCGCGTCAAGGCTCTCGTCCTGTCGGCCTCGCCCTACGTCGATGCGGAGAGGCGCGAACGCCATCGCGGCCGGCAAGTCATCGACGATGTCGACCGTCACGCTGACGGTCGCCATCTGCTCGAGCTCTGGCGCAATCGCAGCCCATTCTATCCCGAGGGCGACATTTCCCTTCTCGAGCGCTTCATGGTCGATGCGCTGAAGGCGGGTCCCCGCGCGGCGGCGGGCCATCACGTCGTCAATCGGTACGTCATGGAAGCGCGTTTGCCGCTGATATCTTGTCCGACGCTCGTCATCGCGCCGACGGGCGATCCGCATGCCTACCCTCACGCTGCAAAGGTTGCGGATGCAATCGCGGGGGCCCGGCTCGTCGAGGTGAAGAGTGGTATGGTGCCGCTTCCGGACCACATGCCCGATACGTTCGCACGAGTCGTCGGCCAATTTCTGGCGCGCGCCCTGACGGGCCGGTAAGGCTTGCCCCGCCGATCGTATGTGGCTCCCGTCAGCCATGCTGGCGCGCCTTTGCAAAGAGCGCGCGAAAGTCGTCGATTGCCCGCTTGGAGGCTGAGGCGAAACTCGGTCCTCGGCTCGGCTCGATGCCGGTCTGCTTGTGCAGTGCAATACCCATCTCGGCCGCCTTCAGCGCGACGGCCGCGCAATTGACCACCGGCGCGTGACCAATCCTCAGTCCGCGCTCGCGGCCGAACAACAGACCGGGCAGCACGCCGGCCGGCACCAACACGTCGGCACCAGCGTCGACCAGGGGTCTCGCCTTCGCCTCGAAGGTCGCGAGGAGACGTGCAAAGGCAGTTCGGTCGCCGTCGAACGCGGCCTCGAAGTCTTGCGGCAGGAAGCCAAGGCCAGTGACGTGCTGAACCCGCTGGCCCAGGCCGTATCTGTCCACTTGTTCGAGATGGAATGTCTCGAAGATCGGATCAATGGAGATGAGCGCGATACGCCGCCCCAGCTGCGCTGCAAAATGCAAAGAGCTTTCGCCAGTACCGACGACCGGAATATGAACAGCGGATCGCGCCTCGTAGAGGCCAGGTTCCTGGAAGTGGCCGAACACGAAGGCATCGTAGCCCTTTTCCTCGGCTTCGATGCAGCGATCGATGGCGACGGCGCCACAGCGGAATTCGGTGAGGCGGCCGAAGTCCCGATCTGGCGGGCTCATGCCTACAACGTCGATCGTAGTGTCCGCAGCGGCGATTCTATTGAGGTACTGGCTCAGACGCTTGACGTACTGCGCATTCTCGGCAACGTCGACGAAGCTCTGCCAGAGGATGCGCATTGCAACCTGATCTCAGTGAAACACGCGACAGGGCCTTGGGCCGAACGCATCGCCAAAATGCCTTGCCGAACTTGACAGGCCGCAGCGATCAGAACGTCGGATTATTTTAGGTCTATAATATTTTTGCCAGACAAGTCAACGCGCCGGATCGCTATGGCCCTGCGCCGTTGACCAAAAAAGGTTGAAGCCTAAAGTATTTTGCATCCACTGTTGGCCCTAGGCCGGCGGGTGGAGAGCGCTGTGCCAATCGGGATGGCAGGATCGGCGACATCGTCTTTGGCCTTGCGGGTGGTGCGCGTGCAGGCGTGCTCGACTTCGGCAGCTTGCGGCGACGGCAAAATCAAACGAGACAGCCGATGGTGATCGGCAAATATTTCGACCTCTCGGTCAAAAGCGTCGAAGCACGGACGAGCCAGATCAAGGCGATCCGCTTGGCGCGCCCGCACGACGAGCCATTGCCTAGCTGGGAAGCCGGCGCGCATGTGAACGTGCGCTTGCCAGGTGGCGACGAGCGATCCTATTCACTGGTCAACAGCTCGCGCGATCCAGCCGCAACGACGCGGCCCAACGCTTATCTGCTCGGCGTCCGGCTCGAGGAAGTAAGTCGCGGCGGGTCCCGGTATATGCATGGGCTGAAGGCTGGCGACGTGGTGCAGGTCTCCGCGCCCGCGAACAACTTTCCCCTCGAGCCTTCGGTCAAGCCCGTCGTGCTGGTCGCTGGCGGCATCGGCGTCACACCGCTTATATCAATGGCAGCGCAGCTGACCGCCCGAGGCGAAGCCTTCCGCATGTTCTATGCCGGTCGCTCGAAGGATCATCTTGCCTTTCTCCGCGAGGCCGAGGACGCCGCGTCCGGATACCTAAGCCTGCACATGGACGATCGCGCCGGGTTCTTCGACATTAACGGACTGATGGTATCGCTCAAGGATGGCGAGCCGCTCTATCTTTGCGGACCCACTCCGATGATCAATGCCGCAATCGCGAAGGCGAGCGAGTTGGGCTGGCCAAAGGGTCGTGTACACTTCGAGATCTTCACCGCCGCGATGCCGACCGTCAGCGACCAGTCGTTCGAGGTGGTTCTCAAGCAGAGCGGTCGGAGCTACGTCATCCCCCCGGAAAAGACTATTCTCGAAGTTCTCATTGAGGCCGGAGAGGAACCGTTGCACGATTGCAGGCGCGGTGACTGCGGCATCTGCCAGACCGGCGTGATCGAGGGAGTGCCCGATCACCGCGACTACATCCTGTCCGACGCCGAGCGTGCGTTGGGCAAGCTGATGCAAATCTGCATCTCGCGGTCAAAGACGCCGCGGCTGGTGCTCGATCTCTGAGAGCGACTGAGGAGGCGGCGATGATGAGGTATCGTGGGAACGTCGAGGCGGTGAAGGATCTCGTCCGTGAAACGGAAGTTCATCGCGACGTCTATATCGACCAGGAGGTGTTCCAGCTCGAGATGGAACACGTCTTCGCCAACACCTGGGTGTATGTCGGCCATGACAGCCAGGTATCAAATCCCGGCGACTACTTCGGCACCACCATCGGCACGCAGCCCGTCCTCATGGTGCGCCACACGGACACCACCGTGAAGGTGCTGCACAACCGTTGCCCCCACAAGGGCACGCGCATTACCACCGAGACATGCGGCAACACGGGCAAGTTCTTCCGTTGCCCCTACCACGCTTGGAGCTTCAAGACCGACGGCTCACTGCTGGCGATCCCGCTGCGCAAGGGCTACGAAAACACTGGCATAGAGAACAGTCACGCCGGCCAGGGAATGACTCCCGTCCGCCACGTGCACAACTATCGCGGCTTCTTGTTCGCCAAGCTCAACAACACGGGCCCCGGCTTCGAGGAGTTCTTCGGCGAGAGCCTGTCAAGCTTCGACAACATGATCGATCGCTCACCGGCCGGCAAACTTGAGGTTGCCGGCGGTGTGCTGCGCTACATGCACAATTGCAACTGGAAGATGCTGGTCGAGAACCAGACCGACACCTGCCATCCGATGGTAGCGCACGAATCCTCGGCTGGGACCGCCATCAGTGTTTTCAAGGACGCGCCTCCTGGCACCAAGAAGCCCATGGCAGTCGAAATCTTCGCCCCGTTCATGAGCTCCTATGAGTTCTTTGAGAACATGGGCATCCGCATCTGGCCCAACGGTCACGGGCACACCGGCGTGCACCACTCGATCCATTCCGACTATTCGGCGGTGCCCGGATACTTTGAGAAGATGGTGGCCGCCTATGGCGAGGAGCGCGCCAAGGCGATCCTCAACGAGAACAGGCACAACACCGTCTATTTCCCCAACATCATGATCAAGGGGCCAATTCAGCTCGTGCGCGTGTTCAAGCCTATCGCCGCTGACAAGACGCTGGTCGAGTCCTGGACGTTCCGTCTCGTCGATGCGCCCGACCTGCTGCTCGAACGCACCCTAGTGTATAACCGGCTGATCAACGCGCCGACCTCCGTGGTCGGCCACGACGATCTCGAGATGTACGAGCGCGCGCAGGAAGGGCTGCATGTCGACGCCAATCAGTGGGTCAACGTTCAGCGCCTATACGATCCCGCGGAAGTCCCCGACATGACCGCGGTCACCAATGGCACCACCGAATGGCAAATACGCAACCAGTTCCGCGCCTGGTCGAAATTCATGACCATGTCGATGTGATGGGCATGGCCATGAACGCGCCGTCAAATCAAGACCTCATCGACTTTGTCATTCGCGAGACGCGGCTCATCGATCAGCATCGTTTCGAGGAGTGGCTCGAGCTTTTCGCCGAGGACGGGTTTTATTGGATGCCGCTGGAATGGGGCCAGACAGACCCGCGGTTCAGCACGTCGCTGATGTACGAAGACAAGCTTCTGCTCAAGATCCGCGTCGAGCGGCTGAAAGGCAATCGCACCTTCTCGCAAAAGCCCAAGAGCCGCTGCCACCACGTCCTGCAGACCCCACAAATCGACACTCGCGACGAGGAGGGCAATCAATACGTCACCTGGACGGCCATGCACTATGTGGAGACCCGGCTTGATCAGCAGGATCTCTATGCAGCATGGGCGACGCACACGCTGGCGATGGTCGACGGCAAACTCAAGATCAAGTTGAAGCGCATTGATATCGTCAACTGCGACGCAGCCTTCGGCAACATTCAGCTTTTCATGTGAGGACCAGCATGCCGCTGCCGACCGACGCCCCCAACACCGCATTTGAGGCCCTGTCGCTGGCCGCTCCCGCTTCGACATGCGACGCATGATGAAGCGAACAGCCGCGTGAGCGAGGAAGGGTCAACTCGCAAGCCTTACGACGGCGTGGTCGTCTGCGCGCCCGTGACCGTTCCGTATCGCCGCTTCTCCACCAACAGCGCCCATTGGTGGATCGGGCGTGCGTTGCGCGAGCTCACCAGGGCGGCCGGGCTACGCCCCCGGGATATCGATGGCCTGTCGGTATCGAGCTTCACGGTCGGCCCCGATACTGCGGTCGGACTGACGCAGCATTTTGGCCTGTCGCCGCGCTGGCTCGATCACGTGCCCTTCGGCGGCGCAAGCGCCATCGTAGCGCTCCGACGGGCAGCCCGCGCCGTGCAGGCGGGCGACGCCGATTTTGTCGCCTGCGTTGCGGGCGACACCAATCACGTCGATTCATTTCGAAAGACGCTATCGACCTTCTCGCGCTTCGCCCAGGATGCCGTTTATCCGTACGGAGCCGGCGGCGCCAATGCGTCTTTTGCTTTGATCACCAAGAACTACATGAACGCCTACGGGGCGACCCGCGAGGACTTTGGCAAGATCTGTGTGGCACAGCGCGACAACGCGCTCGCCTATCCCCATGCGTTGATGAAGAAGCCGCTGACGCTCGACGAATACATGTCGGCGCGCGCTATCGCCGATCCCATCCACCTGTTCGACTGCGTCATGCCGTGTGCCGGCGCCGAGGTGTTTCTCGTCTGCCGCGAGGACGCGGCGCGATCAATCGGCGTCAAGGCCGTGCGCCTGCTGTCGACCATCGAGCGTCACAACGCCTTTCCCGAGGATGTGATCCAGTCGCGTGGCGGCTGGGCGGTCGATATGGATGAACTGTGGTCGATGGCTGGGGTACGCCCGGATGACGTTGATCTCCTCGAAACTTATGACGACTACCCGGTCATCGTGATGATGCAGTTCGAGGACTTGGGTTTCTGTCGCAAGGGCGAAGGGCCGGATTTTGTCCGCTCCCACAAATTGACGGCCGACGGCACCTTTCCGCACAACACCTCGGGCGGCCAGCTTTCGGTAGGGCAGGCGGGGGCGGCCGGCGGCTATCTTGGGCTCGTCGAGGCGATGCGCCAGTTGACCGGCACGACCCTCGGCGCCACGGTGCCGGTCGCCGAGATTGCCGCCGTTTCCGGTTTCGGCATGATCAACTACGATCGCGGTCTCTCCTCGTGCGCCGCCGTTTTTGCGAGAGCCGCATGACGCGCCCGCTCGAGCCGCCAAAGCGCAAGGACCCCCTGAAGAAGACACGCTCGCCGCTGAGCCCTCAAGCGGCCCGCAGCCGGGCCGCCCACGGTCTCACTGCGGCCGCGACCGAAGGGCGCTTTGCCCTGCAGGTTTGCGAGGATTGCGGAGCAGTGGTCTATCCGCCGCGCGACGCCTGCCCATCTTGCCTGTCGGCTCGCCTGCCATTCAGGGAGGTCGACCCATCCGGCAGGCTCGTGGCCGAGACCACGGTGCGTATATCAACCGATCCCTACTTTCGCGAGCGCACGCCGTGGCGCGTTGGCGCCGTCAAGCTTGACGCTGGGCCCGTCGTCGTCGCGCATCTGCATGACGACACGACTGAAGGCGAGCCCGTCCGCCTTGCGCTCAAGCTCGACAAGAGCGGCAGTCCGGTGGTTGTCGCGATGCCTGCCCAAGAGACACCCCACATGCAAGACGATCCGCAGCTGCGCGAGATGACCTGCGACCCGAAGTTCCGCCGCGTGCTCATCACCGACGGGCGCACGGCTGTCGGTCAGGCCATGGCCCAGGCATTTTCCGATGCTGGCGCCGCGATCGTCTTTGTCGGTGTCGCCGCCCCATGGAAGCCCTTCGCGGGAATGGACACATTGTGCCATGTCGAGCGTGTTGAGATCGTTCCGCTCGACGTTACCGATAGTGAGTTCGGTCAACGAGCAGGCTCAGCAGAACGGCGGTCGAATCGACATCATCGTCAATACCGCCGAGCATACTCGCGCGGGCGGCATCATCGATCGGCAGGGGGTCACCATTGCGCGAGACGAGATGGATGTGCGCTATTTCGGCTTGATGCGCCTTGCCCAGGCCTTTGGCCCGGCGCTGCGTTTCCGCGGCGCCGATGGTGCCAATTCGGCGACAGCCTTCGTGAACTTGCTGTCAGTCCACGCGCTTGCCAACTGGCCGGTTTACGGTGCCCATTCGGCCGTGGAAGCTGCGTGTCTGTCGGTAGCGCAATGTCTCCGCGCCGAGTTGCGGCCGGGTGGCGTCAAGGTGCTCAATGCCTTCTTCGGGCCGCTTGAGACCGAGTGGTTCCAGACGGTGCCACCGCCCAAGGTCGCGCCAGCGACACTCGCCAGGGCCGTCGTCGACGCGCTGAGGAGGGGTCTTGAAGATGTGTTCGTCGGCGATGTCGCCGAAGACGTTCGAGCACGTCTCGCGGTCAACCCGAAGGCTCTTGAGCGCGAGCTCGCAAGCTGAGGAGAGACATATGTCCGGCTTAGACCTTCTCGCCGTCGCTCGCGGCGTCGCCTCGGGCGACATCCGCGTCGTCGACCTGACCCAAACGTTATCCCCGGATTTTCCGACGATCGCGCTCCCGCCCGAGTTTGGGCAGTGCGCGCCGTTCCGTCTCGAAGAGATATCGCGCTACGATGCCCGCGGCCCTGCGTGGTACTGGAATAACTTCACCGTCGGCGAGCACACCGGCACGCATTTCGACGCGCCGATCCACTGGGTGTCTGGGAAGGATTTGCCCGACAATGCCGTCGATACAATCCCACCGGCAAAATTCATCGCACCCGGTGTCGTCATCGACTGCTCGTCTGAATGTGCCGCCGACCCCGACTTCGCCCTCACAGTCGATTTCGTGAAAGCCTGGGAGGAAAAGCACGGCCGCATCGAGGCGGGTAGCTGGATCCTGTTGCGCACAGACTGGTCGAAAAGGTCCTACGTCGATTACGCCAATATGCGGGAGGACGGCGCGCACACGCCTGGGCCCACGCCCGAGGTAGTGAAGTGGCTCGTGGAGGATCGCGACGCCCATGGCTTCGGGACGGAGACGATCGGCACCGATGCTGGCCAGGCCCATCATTTCAACCCACCTTATCCCGCACATTTCTACATGCACGGCAAGGGCCGCTACGGCCTTCAATGCCTCACCAATCTCAATCAACTTCCGCCCAAAGGCGCGGTCATCGTCGCCGCGCCGCTGAAGATCAAGCAGGGGTCAGGCAGCCCCTTGCGCGCGCTCGCGCTGGTCTCCGGAGCAAGAGTGTGAGAGATCGCAACGTCGCGATTGTCACGGGCGGCTCGGCCGGCATCGGCGCCGAGATTTGTCGTCATATGCTCGCAGCGGGCTACGAGGTCATTTCTCTAGCGCTGCAGGCGCCGGGCTGGTCGCACGAGCGCTTGTCGTCAATCGAGGTCGATCTCCTCGATGGCGCGGCGACGCGGGAGACGGCGGGCCGCATCGCTGAACGTTTGCCGGTGACCCATGTGGTGCATAACGCCGGCGTCATCATGGCGAACTTGCTGCCCGACGTCACTGAAAGCGACTTGCATGCTCTCATGCAGCTCCACATCGGCGCCGCTCTGCACCTCGTGCAGGCCACGCTGCCCGGAATGAAAAGCCGAGGCTTCGGCCGCATCATCATGCTGTCGTCGCGGGCGGCACTGGGGGCGGCGGAACGGACAGCCTATTCGGCCACCAAGGCCGGCATCATCGGCATGACCCGGACGTGGGCGCTCGAACTCGCGCCGCTGGGCATTACCGCCAACGTGGTGGCACCGGGGCCGATCTCCGGTACGAAAATGTTCCATGAGGTGATACCGAAAGGGAGCGCCCGCGAAGACGCGCTGGCCAACGCTATTCCAGTGAAGCGGCTGGGGCGCGCTGAGGACGTAGCGCGGGCGGTCATGTTCTTCGCCGACCGCCAGAACGGCTATGTCACCGGTCAGACCTTATTTGTCTGCGGCGGCACGAGCGTTGGTACGATCCTCATCTGATGACCGCAATGGGTTTAATGCTAGGGCGTTTACTCTTGAATGGCGCCGAACCGGCGCATGTCTGGTATCTGGGCAAGAGCGGAAAGCGTATGCTCGCTTTGAGCCTTTCGGCTCATGACCGAAGCGGGCGTCATTCGCCCTCTCAAACGCAAAGTCGATTGGCGCGTTTCCTTTTTTTGGCGGCCTTTTTCGTGTTAGTGTGACTAGTGGATGTTGGATGCTTGAGCCTGGAAAAGACCGAATTTCATGCGGAGGAAATCATGGCCGAAACCAATTGGCGCCTCGAAGGCGAGTGGATCAAGAACTGCAATTGCGCCTTCGGTTGTCCCTGCGATTTCAACGCGAGGCCGACCAACGGCGAATTGCCAGGGTCTCCTGGGCATGCGCATCACGAAGGGCCATTTCGAGGACGTTAAGCTCGATGGGCTGAGCTTCTTCGTGACCGTCGCCTTTCCGGGGCCTCTGCACGAAGGCAACGGCCAAGCCCAGCCGATCATCGACGAGCGGGCCAGCCCGCGCAGCGCGAGGCGCTGTTCAACATCATGTCCGGACAGAACTCGGCGGAAGGAACGCTCTTCCACATCTTCAGCCTGATCGTCACCAAGATGCATGATCCGATCTTTGCTCCGTGACGTTCCAGTTCGACAAGGACGCGCGGACGGCCCGTCTCAGCATCCCCGGCGTGCTCGAGACCGATGTCGAGCCGATCAAGAACCCGGTGACCGGGCGCGCCGCACCGCATCCAGGTCGTCATGCCGGAAGGGTTCGAGCACATCGAGGGCGAGATCGCCTCCGCCAATATCCAGAGCACCGGAGCGATCAAGTTCGAGACCAAGGGCACCCACAGCACGCTGGCGCACGTCGTGCAGACGCCGCAGGGCGTCGCGGCCTAGCCGGCGAGCGCTTCGCCGCAATCACGGAGCAGACTTTCTCAGTGATGTCGCTGGCTCCTTGCATCGCAGAGCGCGCTGCGGCGAGATCGCCTTCTCGTCGTCTCAGGTCTGACTGGCGGTCATCGTGCTGGCTCCTGGGCATACCTGCTGGCCGGCGCCGGCATGAGCATGCACGAGATGAACGGCATGCTCATGCCGATGCGCATGCGAGCCATGGACGACCGGGCTACGCTGCTGCTCGTGCTCGGCATGTGGGCTGTCATGATGGCGGCGATGATGCTGCCGAGCGCCGCGCCGATGATCCTGCTCTACGGCACCATCGCGCGGGCGCGGCGAGGCGAGAGGCGACGACCGTCGGCTCGGGTGTGTTCGCCGCCGGCTATGTCGTGGTCTGGGCTGCATTCAGCCTGGCGGCCGTCGGGCTTCAGTTCGGGGCTCGAGCAGGCGGCGCTGCTCTCGCCGATGATGGAGATGACGAGCACTCGCGCTGGCCGGAGCGGTGCTGATCGCCGCCGGCCTCTACCAATGGACGCCACTGAAGCAGGCCTGCCTCCGCGCTGCCGCTCGCCGCTGGAGTTCATCATGACGCAATGGCGCGAAGGGGTCGCAGGGCGCCTTCGTCATGGGGCTGCGGCACGGCGCCTACTGCCTCGGCTGTTGCTGGCTGCTGATGTTGCTGCTCTTCGTCGGTGGCGTCATGAACCTGGCTGGATTGCCGGTCTCGCTCTCTTTGTCTTGGTCGAAAAACTCGCCCCGGCGGGCCATTGGACAGGGCGAGCCGCAGGCGCCGGGCTCGTAGGCTGGGGGGTTGCAACCTTGGCCACGGCGCTTTGAGATTGCAAGGAGAGAACGCTACTTCTGCCCGCACGAGAATCTCAAAAACGCCACGTGGCTTCACGATTCCCGATGTCCTCTTCCCGCGCCCAGGGATCGAATGAGGTGGGCCACTCCCGCTGCTGGCACTCTCCCGACCTTTGCGAGTGCCGAGGACGCGTCCGCTATTGTTAGATAAGCGGACGTACGTCAGACATGTCGCTCAGGTCCGCCTATGACCCGAAGCGGACGTTGGTCCAGCTAAACTACTTCGTCCGCCGAGATCGACCAACCTCAGGTCCTGGCGCCGGCGGGCGAGGGCTTCCTCGCAACGGCCGCACCAAGTGGCAATGCAACCTCTGGCAATCTTGTAACACGGCGTCATTTGCCTTCGAACCAAGGGGCGATATTGTCCAGCACTTCGGGCACGGGAAGGGGCACAATGGGCAAACGCGCCAAAGCTGGTGGAAAGGTCGGCACACCTCACAAACCGTCGCGTGCCCAAAAAGCCAGGCAGGTCGCAAGCAAGACACAACGTCAGGGCGGCGCGGCAAAGAAGCGGGTCGACGCTCGCGCCCGAGAGCTCAACTCATTGCGCCAGGAGAGCGCAGCAAAGAGCGAAATCCTGCGCCTGATAGCGGCCTCCCGCTCCGATGCGAAGCCGGTCTTCGACGCCATTGTGGCGCATGCCGCACGGCTTTGCGAAGCCGGGTTCACCGCGGTTGCGCGTTTCGAGGACGGGCTCATTCACCTTGCTGCGACGAACAATCTCGCGCCCGAGGAGACGGCCGCCTTCCAGAGCCTCTTCCCGCGCGTGCCGGCCCGCAACTACGTGATGGGCCGCGCCTTCGTCGATGGCAAGACAGTGCAGTTTGAAGACGTTTTGGCGGAGATCGACTACGACGCGCGCACTCGTACGGCGCTGCAATCAGTACTCCGCTACAGGACCTTCCTCGGCGTTCCCATCCTATTGCAGGGCAGGCCTATCGGCGTCATCGGATGCGCAAGACGTAACGTGAAACCATTCACGCCAGCGCAAATCGCACTCGTCGAAAGTCTCGCCGATCAGGCGGTCGTCGCCATCGAGAACGTACGGCTGTTCAAAGAGGTGCAGTTGCGCTCCGAGGAGCTGACCGAATCGCTTCACCAGCAGTCCGCAACCGCCGACGTTCTCAAGGTGATCAGCCGCTCGACGTTCGATCTGAAGCCGGTGCTCGAGACGCTGGTCGAGTTGGCGATGCGACTGTGCCAGGCCGAGCATTCGTTCATCTTCCTGCGCGAAGGGGGCGTCTATCGCCTCGCCGTGTCGTACGGCTATTCCAACGAATACGCCGAGCTCATCAGAGAGCGAGCAATCGCGCCGGGGCGCAACACGCTTGTTGCGCGCACAGTGCTCGAATCCAGGATCATTCACATCCACGATGTGCTCGAGGATCCGGAGTACACTTGGCTCGAGGCGCAACAGCAGGGCGGTTTTCGTACGATGCTCGGCGTACCGCTCATGCGTCAGGGCGAGCCGATCGGCGTCATATCGCTGGTGCGAAATGTCGTGGCACCCTTCACGGACAAGCAAATCGATCTCGTTTCGACCTTCGCGGACCAGGCCGTAATCGCAATCGAGAACGTGCGGCTTTTCGAGGAGGTGCAGGCACGAACCGTTGAGCTAAGCGAATCGCTGCACCAGCAGACCGCGACGGCAAACGTTCTGAGGGTTATCAGCAGCTCGTCGGGTGACTTGGAGCCTGTCTTCCGCGCCATGCTCGAAAATGCGACGCGATTATGCGGCGCCAAGTTCGGATCCTTGAACCTCTATGAAGATGGCGCCTTCAGAACCGTCGCCCTTCACAACGTGCCTGAAGCGTATGCCTCCGAGATCCGCCGGCAGCCGCTGTTTCATCCTCATACGGAAAGCGGCCTTGGCCAAATCGTTCGCTCGAAGCGAGTAATCCAGATCGAGGATATCCGGGCGGCTCAGCCTTACCTCGATCGCGACCCAGTGGTCGCGGCGCTTTCCGATCTTGGCGGCGCGCGCTCAATCGCCCTCGCCCCGATGCTTACGGACGACAAGCTGATCGGCACTATCGCCATCTATCGTCAGGAGATCCGGCCCTTCACCGATAAGCAGCTCGATCTGATCGCGAGCTTCGCCAGCCAGGCCGTCATTGCCATAGAGAACGCCCGTCTGATCAACGAGCTTCGCGAACGAACGCGCGATCTCTCAGAATCACTGCAGCAACAAACGGCGACCGCGGACGTACTGAAGGTCATCAGCCGTTCGACGTTCGATCTGCAGGCCGTGCTCGACACGCTCGTCGAGTCGGCGACACGTCTGTGCGGTGCCGATCACTCGTGGATATTCCAACGCGAGGGCGATTTCTTCCACTGGGCCGCAGGCTTTGGCCACGCCGCTGAGGAACACGCGCGAATAAGAGACTACTTCAAGCTTCGAGATGTCCCCGTGGACCGGGGGAGCATAACCGGCCGCTGCGCAATGGAAGCGCGGGTTATCCATATCCCAGACGTTCTAGCCGACGCGGGGTACACTTGGAGTGAATCTCAGAAGATCGGGGGCTACCGGGCCGCGCTTGGCGTACCTTTGTTGCGCGACGAAAGGGTGGTCGGCGTCATCTTCCTCGCCAAAACGCTACCCGAGCCGTTCACGGACAAACAAATCGAACTTGCAATCACATTCGCAGACCAAGCGGTGATCGCCATAGAGAATGTCCGCCTCTTCAACGAGGCGCAGGCGCGAGCAAAGGAACTGACAGAATCGCTCGAACAGCAAACCGCGACGGCCGATGTGCTCAGCGTCATTGGCAGCTCGCCAGGCGACCTGAAACCGGTGTTCAATTCACTCCTGGCCAATGCCACGCGCGTCTGTGGCGCCGAGTTCGGCACGCTCAATCTCTATGACGGCAAGGGGTTCAAGACGGTCGCATTGCACAACGCGCCCCCCGGCTTCGCCAACGTGCGGCTCGGGATGCTCTTCTATCCCCATCCCGAAGGCGGTCTTGGCCGGGTCGCCAACACCAAGCAGATCGTACACATCGCCGATTTGCGGGCGGACGTGCCTTATCGCGAGGGCGATCCCGCCGTCACCGCATTCGT
This sequence comes from uncultured Alphaproteobacteria bacterium, assembly GCA_963812775.1. Lineage (GTDB taxonomy): Bacteria > Pseudomonadota > Alphaproteobacteria > Rhizobiales > Beijerinckiaceae > CAWEWH01. The sequence continues at coordinate 135,384 of CAWEWH010000001.1, read as the reverse complement.
CAATGAGGGAGGTGCCCGCACCATCGTCATCGTGCCGATGCTGAAGGAAGGTGAGCTGGTGGGCTCGATTACCATCTTTCGACAGGAGGTGCGGCCGTTTAAGGAAAAGCAAATCGAATTGCTCACCAACTTCGCGCGGCAGGCCGTGATCGCAATCGAGAACGCGCGGCTGCTCAAGGAGCTGCAGGAGTCTTTGCAGCAGCAAACCGCGACAGCGGATGTGCTCAAGGTGATCAGCCGTTCGGCCTTCGACCTGCAACCGGTGCTCGACACGCTCGCAGAGTCCGCAACCAGGCTGTGCGAGGCGGATCGGACCGTCATTCACATGTCGCGCGAAGGCTACAACCACTTTGCCGCGCAGCACGGCTATCCGCGCGACTTCATCGAGTACGTCAAGAAAAATCCGATTCCGCTTGGGGGTCCGTCGCTTAGCGCCCGCGCCATTTCTGAGGCGAAGACGATCCATATTATCGATGTCCTGAACGACACCGCGGTTTTAGACGAAGCTACTCGGGAGCGGTCGCGTCGCGCGGGCAACAATACTGTGCTCGCCGTTCCACTCTTGCGGGCGGGTGCCGCGATCGGAGCGTTTGTGGTCGGACGCTCGGCCGTCAAGCCGTTCAGCGAAAAGCACGTCGAGCTCGTCACCACCTTTGCCGACCAGGCCGTGATCGCGATTGAGAATGTACGCCTCTTTGAGGAGGTGCAATCGCGAACCCGAGCGCTCACCGCTGCGTTGCAGCAACAGACAGCGACGGCAGAACTTTTGCGAGTGATCAGCACGTCAAAGACCGACGTGCAGCCCGTTTTCGACATGATAGTTCAAAGCGCGCTTTCACTCTGCGACGGTTTGTTCGCCAATGTCTTCACGTTCGACGGGGCGGTCTTGCATTTCGCTGCCAGCCAAAGCAAGGGGCCGCATTATGTCGACCTCATAAAGTCCAAGTACCCTATGAAACCGGATCATTCGCAGGTTTCTGGAAGGGTTGTGCTGAGCAAATCCATTGTGCGGCTGGAGGACGCCTTTGCTGATCCTGACTACGATCATCGGTTCCCCTCAACTGGGTGGCGGAGGGTTCTGGGTGTACCAATGCTACGTGAAGGCGAGGTCGTGGGGGTCATCGTGGTCGGTTGGGCTGAAGCCGGGCCGGTGCAGCAAGCACAAGAAGATCTCCTGAAAACCTTCGCAGACCAGGCTGTAATTGCCATTGAGAATACGCGGCTCTTTGACGAAGTTAGGTCACGCACCGAAGATCTTGCCGAGTCCTTACGCCAGCAGACTGCGACGGCGGACGTACTGAAAGTTATCAGCCGTTCGACGTTCGATCTGGAGACGGTGCTGCAGACGCTGGTCGAGTCGGCTGCTCGTCTGTGCGAAGCCGATAAAGCCACCATCACACGCCAAAGGCAGGGCACCTTCTTTCGCGCCGAGAGCTACGGGTTCTCGCCGGAATTCATGGCGTATGTCAGAACGGTGTCAGTCGAGCCTGAGCGTGGCTCGGTAACCGGGCGGGTGTTGCTCGAAGGCAAGGCGATCCATATTCCCGACGTGAAGGCGGACCCCGAGTATTCCTTCATCGAGGGGCAGCGGCTCGGCGACTTCCGCACAATTCTTGGCGTACCAATGCTGCGCGAAGGCGTCCCCGTAGGCGTACTAGCGTTGACGCGTTCAGAAGTGAGGCCCTTCACAGACAAGCAGATCGAACTCGTATCAACCTTTGCAGATCAGGCGGCAATCGCCATCGAGAACGTCCGCCTCTTCGAGAGCGTGGAGGCCCGCACGCAAGAACTGAGCAAATCTCTAGAGGAGTTGAGAACGGCGCAGGACCGCCTCGTGCAGACCGAGAAGCTCGCGTCGCTCGGGCAGTTGACGGCCGGCATCGCGCACGAGATCAAAAACCCGCTCAATTTCGTCAACAATTTTGCGGCCCTGTCGGGCGAGCTTCTAGACGAACTCGGCGAGGCGCTCGGCAAGGCGACGCTTGGCAAAAATCTTCACGGCGAGATTGGCGAGATCACCGACATGCTGCGCGGCAACCTCGAACGCGTCGTGCAGCACGGAAAGCGGGCGACTCAATCGTCAAGAACATGCTGCTGCACTCGCGGCAAAGCTCTGGCGAGCACTATCTCTCGGACGTGAATGCCATCGTTGAGGAGAGTTCTCAATCTCGCGTATCACGGCGCACGCGCGGAACGGCAGGGGTTCAACATCACGCTCGAGAAGGCGCTCGATCCGGAGGCCGGCGAGGCCGATCTCTTCCCGCAGGAGATCACACGGGTGCTACTCAACCTGATCTCAAACGGCTTCTATGCCGCCACCAATCGAAGCGCCCAGGACCCGGGCGGCACCTTCGCGCCCACCCTCAGCGCTGCCACGAAAAACCTCGGCGATCGGGTGGAGATTCGCATCAGGGACAACGGCAATGGCATACCGGCAGACGTGAAGGCCAAGATGTTCAATCCGTTCTTCACCACCAAGCCAGCGGGCGAAGGGACCGGGCTCGGCCTCTCGCTGAGCCACGACATCGTGGTGAAGCAGCACGCGGGCACGATCGAGGTTGAGACCGAGCTGGGCCACTTTACCGAGTTTCGCATCGTGCTGCCTCGGGCCGGGGCCACGATTGCGAAGGAAGGAGAGCGCCAGTGACCTGCCTCATCCTCGTTGTTGACGATGAGGCAGACGTCGAGATGTTGTTCCGGCAGCAGTTTCGCCGTGAGCTCCGCGCCGGGCGGTTCACGATGGAGTTTGCGCAGTCGGCGGCTGACGCGCTGCAAGTCATCTCACACGCCGCGGCCCGATCGTTGATCCTCATTCTGTCGGACATCAACATGCCCGGCATGAGCGGGCTTGAGCTCCTGCCCATGGCGCGGCAGGCGCGGCCGGACGTCCCCGTCATCATGATCACCGCCTATGGCGACGCCGACACGCGGCGAAAGGCTCTGGAGCGCGGCGCCGAAACGCTATTGACGAAGCCGATTGATTTCGTCGCCTTGCGAGGCGAGATCGAGACACGGGTGAGCGTCCCGTGACAACGAAGATCCTAATGGTTGACGACGAGCCCGATCTCGAAGCGCTCATCATCCAGCAATTCCGGCAGCAAATCCGGGCCGGTGCCCTCGACTTCGTGTTCGCGCGCGACGGCGTGGAGGCGCTCGCTGCACTTGCCGCGACGGGCGAGTTCGACATGGTGATCAGCGACATCAACATGCCGCGCATGGATGGCCTATCCCTCCTGCAAAAGCTGCAGGAGCGGGAAGACGGTCTTTCCACGATCATCGTCTCCGCCTACGGCGACATGACCAATATCCGCACAGCGATGAACCGCGGCGCTTTCGATTTTCTCACAAAGCCCATCGATTTTAATGACCTCGAGGCCACAATCGCCAAGACCATCCGGCAGGTCGGGCTGCTGCGGGAGGCACGCCGGCGGCAGGCAGCCGCCGAGCAGGCCAAAGCGGCGCTTTCACGCTATTTCTCCCCGAACTTGGCCGAGCGGCTCACCAACGGTGGCGAAGGCGTCGTGCTGGCGGGCGAGCGGCGGGAGGTCGCGTCGCTTTTCACGGACGTGACTAACTTCACTTCGCTCGCCGAAACGCTCGATCCTGACACCCTCGGGTCCGCTTCTGAACGAGTATCGTGGCTGGTATGAGCGACATCGTGTTCGCGCACGACGGCACATTGGCAAAGATAATGGGCGACGCATTGCATGTTCTGTTCGGGGCTCCGGGCGAGCAACCGGATCACGCGGACGGGGCCATTGCCTGCGCACTCGAACTCGATGCCTTTGCAGAAGCATTCCGCGCCCGCTGGCGCGACAAGGGCATCGGATCGGCGCCACCCGCATTGGCGTGCATGTCGGGGCGGCGATCGTCGGCAATTTCGGCGGTGGCCGGTTCTTCGACTATACGGCGTATGGCGACACCATCAACATCACCGCACGGCTGGAGGCTGTCAACAAGCAGCTCGGCACGCGGATCTGCGTAAGCGAAGCCGCGGCATCGCGCGCCCACGACTTCATCGCGCGACCGGTCGGCAGCCTGATCCTTCGTGGGCGCAGCGAGGCCATTCGCGTCTTCGAGCCAGTGCGTCCGGAACAACGTGGCGATCCGGCGATCGACAGCTACACCCGAGCGTTCCAGCTTCTGGAAAGCAGCGACCCCCAGGCATTGGCAGCCTTCGCGGCGCAAGTAGGCTCACATCCCAAAGACAAGCTCGCGAGCTTTCATCTCAAGCGCATCCTAAACGGCGCGACCGGCGCGCGCATCACTATGGATTGAGACCTCGCCGAGGCTTTGAAAAAAACCGGCCCAGTCGAGAATGGCAGCTTTGGGCGGCCGTCATCCAATCTGCCCACAGTTTGTTTTGAGCCAACTGTGAGTGATGGTGTGGAAGGTTGAAGCCGACAAATTCGCCGACGTGACAACGCCCATCATTAAACCAATTGATTTTACGGCATTGCGGCGCGACATCGAGGCACGCTTCGGGTTAGCCTAGTGAAGGTCTGCTTTTGGCACTTCTCGGACATTCAGCGTTGTTCGCTTTCTGGTCGCTATTGGGGGCATAGCGGACATCGGAGATTTATGAGTACAGGGCCAGGCTCAGATAGCCGGCGTGGGTCGAGGCTACGTCGTAGCTGTTGAAAAGACCGTTAGGCGGCGTGACACCGGAGGCATCAAGGCCGCCTGCGCCGCCACCATCTCGGGGTGAGCCGCTGCGAAGGTCGTCAGTTCATTCATCACTGCGTCAAGGTGAGCCTCCATGGCTTGGCTAGCTCCTTCTCCGTCGCGCGCTCTAAGCGCCGCCGCGATGCATGCGTGCTCGGCGAATGTGGCCGCCTGGCGCTCAGGGGTACACAGAAACAGTCGCGCGCGATCCAAGTTGGCCCGAGCCCCATCAACCACGTGCTTGACGCGCTTGAACCCAAGCTCGTCCAGCAGCGCTGAGTGAAAGGCGAGATCGAGGTCGTGAAATGCAACGCGATCATCAGCCCTCATCGCGCGTCGCTGTTCGCGTAGGTTTGACGAGATTGACGCGAGCAGCGGTTCGCCGGCGCTCGCCGCGACCGCCCGCATCGCTTCGGTCTCGAGCGCTCGGCGAATGAACATAGCCTGCTCGCAGTCGGCGAGGTCTATGCGCGCGACGCGCGTCCCGCGCTGCGGCAGAACTTCAACGAAGCCCTCTGCCGCCAAACGGCTAAGAGCCTCCGAGACCGGAAACCGCGAAACGCCGAGCCGATTGCATAGCGCCACCTTGTCGATCTCGGCGCCGGGGGCCAATTCCAAACGAACAATTGCGTCACGCAACAGGTCCTGAACTTGTCGCACTGTGCTGCCCCTCGACTTTCGTCGCAGTGAGGGAAAAAACGCATAAGCAGCCTTGCGGTGTCGACCCGACATTGTAACATGTTAGTCCGTGGACCTCGGCGCAGCAACCGCCCTTGCGTTAAAGACGACCCGCAGAGGGGCAATTCACACACAAGGAGAGATGCAATGATTACACGACAGTTTGGCCTCGCCGCCGGCATGGCACTCGCAATCGCAATTGCGGGCCCCTCGTCGCCAGCAGTCGCGCAGACCAAGCTGAAGTGGGCTCATGTGTATGAAGTGAACGAGCCTTATCACACTGAAGCGGTTTGGGCGGCAGACGAGATCAAGAAGCGCACCAGCGGCCGCTATGAAATTCAGGTGTTCCCCGCCTCGCAGCTCGGCAACGAGAATCAGATCAACGAGGGTCTCGGGCTCGCTACGGTCGACATGATTTACACGGGCGTGGCGTTCGCGGGCTCGATCCACAAGCCGATCGCCATAACCAACGCTCCGTTCGTACTCCGTGATTTTGAGCACTGGAAGGCCTATCGCGACAGCAAGCTATTCCGGGACATTGCCAAAGGCTACGAAGACAAGACGCGGCACAAGGTCCTCGCTTTGACCTACTACGGGCAGCGCCACGTAACCGCCAACCGCGAGATCAAAAAGCCAAATGACATGAAGGGCATGAAGCTGCGCGTACCTCCCGCGCCACTGTTCCTCATGTTCACGAAATCGGTGGGCGCAAATGCAACCCCCATCGCATTTGCCGAAGTGTATCTTGCCCTTCAACAGAAAACGGTGGACGGCCAGGAGAATCCGCTGCCCACCATCATGGCCAAGAAATTCTACGAAGTTCAGACCCATGTAATGCTGACCGGCCACATCACTAAGTCGCTGCTGACCATTGTGGGTACACATGCTTGGTCGAAGCTCTCGGATGCCGATAAGAAGGTTTTCGAGGAGGTGTTGATGCAGGCCGCCGCCAAATCAACTGATCAGATTCGCGCGTCCGAACAGAAGCTCGCCGACGAGTTTCGTGCGCTAGGCAAGACCGTTGTGGAGGTCGATCGCGAAGCCTTTCGAAAGGCGGCGCTGCCGCTGCATAACGATCCAGGTGCGGGAGCAGGGTGGACGCAAGCGGAGTACGATGCTCTGCAGGCGTTGAAGTAGATCTAATCGAATCGCCCGAGCCCGAGCAGCGGGAGTTCATGCATGGCCATTGGCGTGGACGCGCGTCCGAGCGCAGAGGAGCACCTCATCCATGTGGAGGACGAGGAAGTCGTCGTCGAGCACCACCCAGAGGATTGGTTAGCATTTGTGCTTTTCTGGAGTCTGGCCTTCATCGTCTTCCTGCAGTTCTTTTCGCGCTATGTTCTTAACGACAGCTTTGCGTGGACAGAGGAAATCGCGCGCTACGGACTCATGTGGCTCACATTCATCGGCGGCGCGGTTGTGACGCGCCGCAAGACCCACATCGCAGTGGCGCTTCTCTCCAATCTCCTTCGGCCCGGGCCGGCGCGGCGCTCCCTTCTCGCGCTCATCGATTTCATCACTCTCGGCTTCTTTGGGCTACTAGCTTACTTTTCGGTCATGATCGTGGAGCGCATGCACTTTCAACGCATGACCGTGTTTGATTTGCCCATGAGCATCGTCTATGGCGGCGTCGCGCTCGGCTGCTTCCTGATGTTGGCTCGCCAGACCTACACGGTGTGGCAGCACGGGCGCGACGGCTGGCGAACGCCGGATGATGTCGTGCGGCAGGCGACGGCCAATTGAGCAAGCTTCATGGCTGTCCTCATAATCGTTTTCATTTGCGTCCTGATCATCGGCGTTCCGGTCTTCATCGCGCTGGCCGGCTCGTCACTCCTCTACACACACTTTATCGCGGGCATCCCGGATTTCGTGATCCTTCACCGCATGGCCGGCGGTATTGATAGTTTCCCACTGCTTGCCGTTCCGTTCTTCATCCTCGCCGGCAATCTCATGAACTCGGCGGGGATCACCAACCGCATCTATGATTTCGCGGTGGCGATCGCCGGATGGATGCGCGGCGGCCTTGCACATGTGAACATCATAGGCTCCGTCATTTTTGCGGGGATGTCGGGCACTGCCATCGCGGATGCCGCGGGCCTCGGGACCATCGAGATCAAGGCCATGAAAGATCATGGCTACTCGACCGAGTTTGCCGTTGGCGTCACCGCGGCCTCCTCGACCCTAGGGCCGATCATCCCTCCGTCCCTGCCATTCGTGATCTACGGGATGATGGCAAACGTTTCCATCGGCGCGCTGTTTTTGGGTGGAGTAGTCCCCGGTGCCGTAATGACCATCTTTATGATGGCCTATGTGACCTATTGCGCCCATCGCGATGGCATTCCGCGTGACGCTGCGTTCCGCCTTGTCACATTTGGCCTTACGTTCTTGTTCGCGCTTCCAGCGCTGCTTACGCCCGCACTCATCATCGGCGGCATGACCTTCGGCTGGTTCACGCCGACGGAGGCCGCGATCGCCGCATGTGCCTGGGCCATGATCCTGGGCATCTTTCTCTACCGATCTTTGAGCCTGAAGCAGTTCTACAAGGTCACGATGGACACCATCGAGACGACGGCCGGGGTGCTGCTTGTTGTCGGTGCCGCTTCGCTGTTCGGGTGGGTGTTGACCACGACCCGCGTGACCGAGCACGCGGCCGAGGCGTTGCTGGCACTCACCGACAACCGCTACGTCATCTTGCTGCTGATCAACCTGCTGCTTCTCGTCGTCGGTTGCTTCCTCGAGCCGATCGCATCCATCAGCATCCTTGTGCCAATCCTGATGCCGATCCTGCTAAGGGTCGGCATCGATCCTGTCCATTTTGGCGTGATGATGACCCTAAATCTAATGATAGGATTGCTGCATCCGCCCCTTGGCATGGTCTTGTTTGTGCTTTCCCGTATTTCGAAACTCTCCATCGAGCGAACTACCATGGCGATCTTGCCTTGGCTCGTTCCGCTATTGATGTCACTTGTCGCCGTCACATTGATCCCCGAACTCACCCTGTGGCTGCCACGCCTCGCCGGCGTGCTGAAATGAGATCCTCGCCATGACCGATCCACGTACCGTTCGCCTGTCGCCTGAAGACAATGTCCTAGTTGCCATTGACATGCTTTCATCGGGTTCTGTCGTTGCGGCAGTCGCGGTGCGCGAGCGCATCCCGCGCGGCCACAAAATGGCCGTTGCCGCGATCACCGAGCGAGAGCCAGTTAAGAAGTTTGGCCAGATCATCGGTTTCGCGACGAAGGCAATCGTACCCGGCGAGTGGGTGCACGAGCATAACGTGGCGGTGCTCGATTTTGCGCGTGATTACCGCTTTGCCGAGGCGGCACGCAACGACGAAGTACTTCCCACGGAATTGCGCGCGACGTTCGACGGCTTCGTTCGGCCGAACGGCCGCACCGGGACACGCAACTTTATCGGAATTCTCACCTCGGTGAATTGCTCGGCGTCGGTCGCCAAGTTCATTGCCGATGAGATCAACGGCTCGGATCTGCTTGAAGACTATCCAGAGATCGATGGTGTAGTCGCGTTCGTTCACGGTAGCGGATGTGGCATGGCGGCATACGGAGAGGGCTTCGATCTCCTCCGTCGCACGCAATGGGGTTACGCGACCCATCCGAACCTAGGCGGAGCTCTCATGGTTGGGCTTGGGTGCGAAGTGTTCCAGATGGATCGTATGAAGGATCATTATGGCCTTGTGGAAGGTGATCACTTCCAGACCATGACCATTCAAGCGACCGGCGGCACGAAGAAAACAGTTGCCGCGGGGGTTGAGCGCATTAAGGCGATGTTGCCTGTTGCGGCGCGCGCGAGGCGCGAGCGACGACCCGCGTCTGAAATCGTGCTTGCCTTGCAGTGCGGCGGCTCCGATGGCTATTCGGGCATCACGGCCAATCCAGCCCTCGGAGCGGCGACGGATTTGCTTGTCAAGCACGGCGGCACGGCGATCTTGTCTGAGACGCCAGAGATTTATGGCGCCGAGCACCTGCTTACTCGCCGCGCTGTAAATCGCGCTGTCGGGGAGAAGCTCGTTGACCGCATTCGCTGGTGGGAGGACTACACCCGCCGCAATGGCGGTGAGATGAACAACAATCCAGCACCCGGCAACAAGGCAGGAGGACTGACGACAATCCTGGAGAAATCACTTGGTGCCGCCGCGAAAGGTGGCACCACGACCTTGCGTGCCGTCTACGAGTATGCGGAGCCGGTTCGCGAGAGCGGCTTTGTATTCATGGACACTCCGGGCTACGACCCCGTTGCCGCAACTGGCCAAGTAGCGGGGGGCGCCAATGTGATGTGCTTCACTACCGGCCGAGGCTCGGCGTTCGGGTGCAAGCCGACACCGTCCATCAAACTCGCCACGAACACCGAAATGCATCGCCGCATGGTCGAAGATATGGACATCAATTGCGGAGACATTCTCGACGGGACGTCGATTGAGGATAAGGGGCAACAGATCTTCGAAGCGGTTCTGGCGGTCGCGTCCGGCGCACGTACGAAATCCGAAAACCTCGGTTACGGTGACAACGAGTTTGTGCCCTGGCAGATTGGCGCCGTCATGTAACCGGCACGGAACCGAGCGCTTCAACGGCTGAGATCGAGGAGGAACGCCGCCTACTTTACGTTGCCATGACGCGGGCCAAGAACCATCTTCAACTGATCATGCCTCAGCGCTTCTTCACCCACGGCCAGTCGACGCGCGGTGATCGCCACGTGTATGCGTCCCGTACGAGGTTCATCCCCGATAACCTACTGGATCACTTCGAATGGCAAGCGTGGCCGAGTACGCCGAAGCTGCAACGCGACCAGGACGGCCGCGGCTTCTCAGCAACTGTAGACGTGAAGTCTCGCTTGAGAGCCATGTGGCGGTGACTCTCCAACAGCGGGTAGTTGGCGTGCGAGTTCGTGAGTTGATCCAAGCAGGTCTACTCTTGGCGGCGAAGCTGACTTGAAATGCTCCCCTTGAGCCTTTCAGCTTCTGACCCTTAGCGGACTTCCCGGCAGGCGGCCCGCAAGTCCGTCGCCACAACTCGAAGGCTTCCTAGCGGGCATGCTGCATCGGAAATTTCTCGTCATGATGGGACTTCCAGCTCACTGAAATAATAAACCTTGCCGGGTTTGATCCAACTCGGCAATCAAGAGGCGGTACGGACCGAACGGCGGGGGAAGGGCGATGGGCAGCGCGCGACCTTTTATGGCGGCAATCGGCATCTCGCTCTTCATTGCCGCAGGGTTTTCGGCCCGGCAGACCACGGCACAGCAATCCACTGCATCGACGGCGGAAACACTTGCTAAGCTCTCGGCGACAATCGCGGAGCAATACCCGTCGGCCAGGGCGCTGGTGCTCGCGCGCGGCAATTGCATCGTTCACGAATACTACGCCTACAATTCGCCCGATGTGCAATGGCCAATGCGTTCGGTGACGAAGAGCGTGTTGTCCATTCTCGTCGGCATTGCCATCGACAAGGGCCTATTGCGGCTGGATCAGAAGCTACCCGAACTGGTTGCCGAAGCGACAGAAAGGACCATTGATCCGCGCGCGGCCGATATCACGTTGTACGACCTCTTGACGATGTCGTCGGGCTTCGATCCGCACGAGATGGTGGAGGTGCCGGGCGTCTGGAATTCCAGCGTCTGGATGATCAGCCGCACGGTCAAGTACCCGCCGGGCACTCATTTTTACTATGACGATCAGGGGACCAATCTGATCGCGATCATCGTGAGGCGTGCGGTCGGCGGCAACATTGCAGAGTTTGCCAAAAATGAACTCTTCGCGCCGCTGCAGATCGATCGCTACCAGTGGGCTGTTGATGGGGACGGAAACCTGCCCGGATACAGCGGACTACTATTGACCGGCAGGGACATGGCGAAGATCGGCCTGCTTTATCTTCAGCAAGGCCGGTGGCGGGAGCGGCAGGTTGTATCGGAGGCCTACGTCCTCAATTCCACGCGCAAGCACAACGACGGTGGTGGGCCGGTCCACGCCGGTTACGGATACCTGTGGTGGACAAGGCCGACACGCGATGGGTCGCCGGCCTATTTTGCTTCCGGCTCGCAGAGCCAGCTCATTTTGAACGTTTCGAACCGCAACCTCGTGATGGCGCTGGCCTCCGGTTCCTCCCTTCCCGGAGGGGCCGCGAAATTTATCAACGAGGTTGTGTTACCCGCAGAGGCGGCGCTGCCGGCGGGAGCAGCGTGTGTCGGGCGCCTGGATCAGTGACGGGAGCCGCTCAAGATCGTGCCGTTGGCCGCATGTCCGCTTGTGGCACTTCTCGGACGTGGTGTGACGCCCAACTCAAGTCTGCTAAGGCGCCGAATAGACGTCAGCCAGTGATACAGACAAGTACGGACTTCCGGGTACCGCCCAAGGTACGTCCACAAGGTTGGGCGAAACCTGGCTGCAGAGCCTGCTGGGGTAGCGCCGCTCATCGCCGCTTCAGCTTGTAGCCGGCCGCTTCGCGATCCCATGTTCTTGGCGTCACGCCGCGCTCGCGCAGCTTAAACTTCTGCACCTTGCCGTTCTCTGTCGCTGGCAGCTCGTCCATGAACTCGATGAAACGTGGTACGGCGAAATAAGCGAGGCGAGGCTCGCAGAAGAGCACGAGATCGAGCTCGGTCAGGTCGCTCCCGGCTTGACGGACCACGGCGGCCATGACTTCGTCCTCGCCGAGCTCGGAGCGAACAGGGAACACCGCGACCGTCGCAGCACCCGGATGGCTGAGCAGTACCTGCTCCACCTCGAACGAGGAGACGTTCTCGCCTCGACGACGGATCGAATCCTTGAGCCGATCGATGAACCGGAAGCTTCCGTCGCGGTCGCGCACCACCCGATCACCTGAATGGAACCACAGGTTGCGCCACGCCTCGACAGTCTTCTCCGGCATGTTGAAATAGCCCGTCGCGAAGGCGAAGGGTTCGCTCGCTCGCAGCACGAGCTCGCCCGCCTCGCCGTCGGGCAGCTCGTTGTCATCCTCGTCCACAACCCGCGCCTCGAAGCCCTCGAAGACCGTGCCCATCGTTCCGGCGCGCTGCCGGCCGACCGTCGTGCCGATGACGAAATTGGTCTCGGTAGACCCGTAGCCGTCGAGAAGCTTGATCCCGGTGCGCGCGACGAACTGGGCTTGGGCATTTGCCGGCACGCCTGGCGCGAGCGCGATGCGCATCCTGTGCTGTCTCTCCAGACGAGACGGCGCGCTGGCAAGCAGGATCGGCACCATCGCGCCCAGCAAGTACCCGACGGTTCCTTGCCGGTCGACTAGCATCTGCCAGTAACCGGACGCCGAAAACCGCTGTACATAAGCGGCCGTAGCCCCGTACAACAGAGCCTGGAAAAGCGTGTTTAGTGCGTTGGTGTGAAACAGCGGCAACGTCGTGCAAAGCACATCAGCATCCGAGATCTGCAGCAGTTTTCCGGTATTGATGCCCCACCAGTAAAACTGTGCGTGCGGGCAGCACACGCCTTTCGACACCCCGGTGGTTCCCGACGTGTAGAGGATCGCCAGCGACTCGCCTGGGCCGACGGGCGCAGCCGCCACTGGATCGCCGCCGATCGGCATCGGGACGAGGATCGGCGGCAGGTCGGGACGCGCCTGCGCGCCGTCGGCATGGCCGATAAGCCATATGGTGCTAAGGGGAAGCGAGCCAACGTCCACTAGCTCAAGCGCCTGCAAAAACTCGACCTGGATGGCCATGAGCCGTGCGCCCGAATTTGCCAAAAAGTGGCGAAGCTGGTTGCCTCGGGAAGCCGTGTTGATTGGGACGATGACGGCACCCAGCCAGCCGCAGCCGAGGAGAAGCGCAACTAACTCCATGCGGTTGGAGCACATCACCGCGACCCGGTCGCCGCGCCCGATGCCTGCTTGCGCCAGGAGTCCGGCCGATCGCCTCGCAAGATCGAGCGCCTCTGCGAAGGTCAGCGAGTTGTCCTCGAAGCTCACCAGCGTCTTCGTTGCGAATTGCTCGGCCTGCTGCCGCAGCATTTCGGGCAACTTGCGGTCGAGCGGGCGAAATGAGAGAGGCGCCGAGACCAGCGATTTACGGATATCATTCAAAGCACGGGCTCCTTCGCCAAGCCGAATTGACGCAACAGCGTCGCGAAAGCCGCCAAACGCTCCTCGCGGTAAGCATCGAGATCGATGCCCTCATAGTTGAGGAAGCCCTGCAACGTCTTCATGCCGATGCGGCCATCACGCATGTTCCGTTCGACGATGGCGGGGGCGGCGTAGCGCGGGTGGTCGAGCGCTTTGGTGAGGTAACGGCTTGCATAATAGAGAATGTCGCCGCCACCCCAGTCAATGAATTCGAGGAGCCCCAGCACCGCGAAACGAAAGCCGAAGCCGAACTTGACGGCTTTGTCGACATCTTCGGCTGACGCGACGCCTTCCTCGACAAGGCGCGCCGCCTCGTTCATGGCGAGGGCCTGGATGCGCGGCACGATGTAGCCGGGTCGGGGGGCGCAGGTCACGGGCACCTTGCCGACGCCCTCCAAGAGCGCCTTGAGGCGCGTCGTGACTTCAGGGTGCGTCGCGACCCCCGGCGAAAGCTCGACGAGGGGCACGAGGAAGGCGGGGTTGAGCCAATGGGCGTTGAGGAACCGCTCAGGATGCGCGACGCAGTCCGACAACTCATCCACTAGGATCGTCGACGTGGTCGAGGCGATGATGGCATGGGAATCGGCGAGGCGCGAGGCCCTCGCCAAAACCTCGCGCTTTGTCTCGACGACTTCCGGGACACCCTCGAAGATCACTGTGGTGCGCGCCAGCGCAACTGCAGCATCGGCCTCGGCCACTACCGTCACGCGCGCGGCGATCTTGGCAATGTCCTTGGCTTGCAACAGCCCGATGCGCGCCAGAATATTGAGCGTGGCGCGCACGTCGTCGCGCGCTTCGGAGGCGAGGCGATCGAAAGCGTCGGCGCTTCGTCCTTTTATGTCGATCAGCACAACGTCATGGCCTGCGAAGGCGAAGACCACGGCGATGCCGCGCCCCATGCGGCCTGCGCCCAGGCACCCGATTGGCGGCCGCATCAGTATCCCTCCGCCAGCAGCTGCTGTAGCGCAAGCGGGGTAAGGTGACCAAGCCCAAGCCGGTCAAGCGTTCGTCCCGTTGCCATGAAATCCTCGCCACAAATGGCCGAGCCTATCGCCAGAAAACCCAGCGCGAGCGGGGTCGGTACGCCGGCGCGCCGCGCCACAGACGTGAGCAACGAGAGGCCGAGGCGCGTGTCTTCGAGCATATAGCGGTGCTGTGTCAGGACTAGGTGCTCACGCCAATCGCCGGAGTCGGTCAGCTTCTCGTGGGATCCGCGGCCATACATCCACTCGTCGCCAGCAGCCGCATAGTGATCGGCGAGCGGGAAATGGGGAGGCCCATAACCGAGTGCCTCGCGAACAGCGATGCGTTCGGCGTCGAGCGCATCGGTTACCCGACGTATCGATGCCTGTGTGCCCTCCTTGTGAATGTCCCAACGTTCGAAGTGTTCGATCGGACCGGCGTTCATGGCGATGAGTGGCGGATGGATGATCGGGCCCCCATTCATCAGCGCGCCCGAAAGTGCGTCGCCGCACGGCTCGACGAGGCCCGGAAAGGCGCGGCCGATCACGCCGAGTGCGAATTCCGCCCGGGCAAGCGGAAATACGCCCGTCGGCAGCCGCTTGGCGCGCACCGAAATCTGGACCGCGAATGGCCCATGCTTGCGCGCGAGCCAGGGCAGGGTGCCGGTCTCGGCGAAGGCCACCTCGGTCGCGCAGCCAGCCGCGTGGGCCGCCTTGGCGAAAATCAGGGACCCGAAGGTTCCCGGCGGCAGGAAGACGACTTGCCCGTCACTAAGATGGGACGCGAGGGCCGCGGCAATGTCGTCCTGGGCGAAGGCAGGCGTGGGGCAGATGATCAGCTCCGCGCCGGTGACTGCCTCGGCAACGCTGGTTGTGACCGCGGTGAGCCTGACGTCACGCTCGCCACGAAAATCCTTCACCCGAATGATGCCGCCCCTGGCCTGATGGGCCCTGACTGCCTCCGCATCGCGCCGCCACAGCGAGACGTCGTGGCCCGCTAGCGCGAGATCGCCGGCGGCCGCAAACGATCCATTGCCGCCGCCAAGGACCGCGATTTTCATGAGCTTCCAGTCCCCGAGTTGTTTTCGGGCATCCATGCCGGTGCGGTCAGACGTCGCTTCCCGTCAGGCGTCGTTTTCGTGCCTAGTTCGAGGTCGAGCTTGTCCCAAAGCTGGCACGTTACCGGCTTGTGCTTTTGGTCCAGGCCCTCGCAGTAGTTGGTGTATTCGCACACGCGCACCTCGGCGCCGCGTCCCAAGGCGACCTTGCGGAACCAGTCCGGATCGGCGAGCGACTGGCGTGCCGCACCGACGATATCACAGACGCCCGATGCCAGAAGCCCCTCGGCCATCTCGAAATTGTGGATGCCGCCCGCGCAGACGACCGGCGTCAAAAGGCCGACGGCGCGGATGGCGGCGCGGATTGCGGCGCTAGCGCGGGACGTTGCGTCCGAAGGGTCCGCGAGCGTCCGAAATGAATTGCGGCATACACTCATAGCCGCTCTGGCCGGTGTACGGATAGGCGGCCCCGCCCACCGCCGGTTGCTTGGCGTCATCGAACTTGCCGCCACGCGAGATGGAGAGGAAATCCAGTCCGGCGCGCGCGAAGGCGACGCCGAAATGCGCGGCGTCCTGCGCGTCGCTGCCACCCGCTATGCATTCCTCGGCGAGGAAGCGGCAGCCGACGGCAAACTCCGGCCGGACTGCAGCGCGAACCGCGGCATGCACCTTGAGCGGCAGCCGCAGCCGATTGTCGAGCGATCCGCCGTAGCCGTCGTCGCGCGTATTCGTGCGGGAGAGAAACGAGGCCATCGTATAGGCATGTGCGAAATGCAGTTCGACGCCGTCAAAGCCCGCCTCCTGAGCTCGTAAAGCGGCGTCGACAAACAGCGAAGGAAGCACCTCAGGCAACCGCCGAATATGCTCGAGATGCAAGTCGGTGATGCGCTCGCGGTAACCGAAGTCGAGTGCTTCGCGCTCGGAGGGCGTGAGCACAGTAGCGAGCTCGCCGTCACCGAGCTCCGTGAGACGTGCCCGCACCATTTCGTCAGCCGCATCAGCCATCGCTAGCGCGTGGCGGTGCCGGTCACTGATGCGCAAGAAGCGCTGCAGGAACACGTCGCGTTTGGGGCGTCGCCGGATTGCCAGAAAGTCGATGAGCTGGATGAGCAATCGCGTGTGTCCAGCACTCGCGTCGCGAACAGTATCGACCAGCCGGCGCAGGCCCGGAACGCTCCGCTCGTGACCAATGCGCAGCAACGGTCCGCTGGGAACCTCACGAATGCCCGTCGCCTCGACCACGATGGCGCCTGGCCGGCCGTGCGCGAAACGCTCATACCAGTCGACTACGTTGTTGGTGACGAACCCATCTTCGGTGGCGCGCCACGGCACCATGGCAGGCACCCAGGTGCGTTGCTCCAGCGTCAGAGCGCCGATCCGAACGGGCGAAAACAGGCGCGAGGCCGCGGCCTCCGCGCGCGTCGGAATGCGACCGCGCGTCGCTTGGTAGCGGATGCGCTCAGGAGGCCGCCACATTTGGCACTACTCTCTTAGTGGTTCGCCGGCGAAGGCCAGAGGTCACGTTCGCGTCTGGCGCCGGTCAGCGCGAGGCGCCGCCGTGACACAGAAAATCTACCTCCTGAAGAAATTATTTCAAGTCTAAAATAGTTTGCGGCGTAGGGCACTAAGCTGCAACTCAACTCGCGGCGGGGCACCGATACTTGAATGTCGTAATATTTAGGCTTAAAGGTTTTCGCTCTTCAGCAAGTGTCGCGCATTGAGGTGATCGACGCTATCATGGGTAGTCTCAAGGGGCGGCACGCGCTCGTGACAGGCGGCGGACGCGGCATCGGCCGCGCGATCGCAACCGCGCTTAAGGCTGAGGGCGCCACCGTTACCATTACCGGACGCCAGGAGGGTCCGCTGAGCGAGGCCGTCGCTGCGTCCAACGCGACCGCATACTTTGTGGCCGACGTCACCGACGCGGCCGCGGTGGCTGCAGGCACCAAGGCAGCCGCCTCGGAGCGGGGCCCGATCGACATCCTAATTGCAAACGCGGGCGGCGCAGAGAGCGCGCCCTTCACAAAGACTGGGGCAGATCTTTTCCACCGCATGATCGACCTCAATCTCATGGGCATTGTCCATGCTAGCCAGGCGGTGATCGGCGGCATGTCGGCGCGCGGCTTCGGCCGCATTGTCGCCGTTGCATCGACAGCCGGCCTCAAGGGCTATCCTTATGTGTCGGCTTATTGCGCGGCCAAGCACGCAGTCATCGGCCTGGTCCGGGCTCTCGCCATCGAGACCGCGAAGAGCGGCGTCACGGTTAATGCCGTCTGTCCGGGCTTCACTGACACCGACATGGTACGCGGCAGCATCAACCTCATCACTGGGAAAACCGGCCGCGCTGAACAGGATGTGGTGACGGAGTTCGTGAAGCAGAACCCGCTAGGGCGGTTGCTTCGGCCAGACGAGATCGCCTCGGCCGTGTCGTTCCTGTGCTCGGCCGGTGCGAGCGCGGTGACAGGAGCAACCCTGACCGTTGCCGGTGGAGAAATTTGAACAATGGATGAGGCGGCCACTCGTCCGCTCGATGCGGAGACCAAGGTCAGCGAACGGCCCGGCGACCACAAGGACGAGCTGCGCCTGTGGTTGCGCCTTTTCAGCTGCAAGACGCTGATCGAGAGCGAAATCCGTCGTCGTCTGCGCGACACATTTGATGTGACGCTGCCGCGCTTCGATCTCATGGCCCAATTACTAAAGGCGCCCACCAGCATGAAGCTTGGCGAACTGTCACAGCGCCTCATGGTCTCGAACGGCAACATTACCGGACTCGTCGATCGATTGGTGGAGCAGGGCTTGCTTGACCGCAAGCCGTCGCCCAATGACCGTCGCGCGCAACTTGTCAAGCTCACGCCCGAGGGCCGAAAGACGTTCCGAACCATGGCGGCTGAGCACGAGACTTGGATTGCCGACATCTTTGCCGACATGTCGCCGAGCGAGATCCAGACGCTGATGCGCCTCCTCGGCAGGGTCAAGGCGTCCGCCCGCAAGGCGATGCTGAAGGGAGTTGACCGATGACCGCTACCAATCCCGTCACCCTGCCGCTCTCGGGCTACAAGGCCCGCCACGCCTGCTTTGCAGTTTCGGGCAAGGTCGCGACCGTGACGCTCAACCGTCCCGACCGCAAGAATCCTCTGACCTTCGACAGCTACGCGGAGTTGTCCGATCTCTTCCGCGCTGCCGGCAAGGACGAGGACGTCAAGGCGATTGTGGTCACCGGCGCTGGCGGCAACTTCTCGTCAGGCGGCGACGTGTTCGAAATCATCGGACCTCTCGTCCAGATGGGCACCACGGGCCTCTTGGATTTTACCCACATGACAGGCTCCTTGGTGAAGGCCATGCGGTCATGCCCGCAACCCATTGTTGCCGCCATCGATGGCGTCTGTGCCGGCGCCGGGGCCATCGTCGCAATGGCGTCCGACATTCGGGTAGGCACGACGGGTGCCAAAGTCGCCTTCCTATTCAATCGGGTGGGCCTTGCGGGCTGCGACATGGGCGCTTGCGCGATCTTGCCGCGCATAGTCGGGCAGGGGCGCGCCGCCGAACTGCTCTATACCGGCCGCGTGCTCCGCGGCGAGGAAGCCGAGCGCTGGGGTTTTTTCAACCGCTTGGCGCCGCCAGACACGTTGCTCGATGAGGCCACCGAACTCGCGCGCGAACTCGCCGACGGACCGACATTCGCCAACGCAATGACCAAGCGCATGCTCGAGATGGAGTGGGCCATGTCCGTCGAGACCGCCATCGAGGCCGAGGCCGTGGCACAAGCGCTATGCATGAAGACCGAGGACTTCGCGCGCGCCTATCATGCCTTCGCCGCTAAGCGCAAACCGATCTTCGAGGGAAACTGAATGAGGATTGGCGAGAAACCGGCGGTATTCGTGGCCGGGTGAAGCTCAATCGGCAGTGAGCAAGGTCATGATCCGTTCTGCGCACATTGACACCTTCGCGCGCGACAACCTGCCGCCGCCTGACGAGTGGCCGGAACTGGGCTTCCCGCTGCCCGACCTGCAGTATCCAGAGAGGCTGAACTGCGTCGACGTGCTTCTCGATCGCTCGGTTGCCGAAGGGCGTGGCGACCGACTGTGCGCCCTCTCGCCGATGGAGGAGCTGAGCTACGCGGCTCTCGCCGCCCGCGTCAATCGTATCGCCAACGTGTTGACGCGCGACCTCGGCCTCTTGCCCGGGAACCGCGTGCTCCTGCGCGCGCCCAACAGCCCAATGATGCTTGCAGCTTACCTAGCCGTGATCAAGGCCGGCGGAGTCGTTGTTGCGAGTATGCCGCTACTACGCGCTAAGGAACTCGCCTACATGATCGGCAAGGCAAAGGTCTCGCTTGCCCTGTGTGATGTACGCCTTGCCGACGAGCTAGAGAAGGCGAGGGGCGCCGCCGTCGATCTCAAGTCCACTCTCTATTGGGGCAGCAAGGATCCCGGTGGTCTGGAAGCACTCATGGATCGCGCTGGCTACGAAAGCTTCGCGGCGTGCGACACGGCAATCGATGACGTTTGCCTGATCGGCTTCACGTCCGGGACCACTGGCGAACCCAAGGGCACCATGCATTTCCACCGCGATCTGCTGGCCGTCTGTGACACGTATGGCCGGCACGTCCTGCGCGCCAATGCCGATGATCGCTTCATCGGCTCGCCACCACTCGCCTTCACGTTCGGGCTCGGCGGACTCGCGCTGTTCCCGATGCGCATCGGCGCCAGCACGGTTCTTCTAGAGAGGACCTCGCCGGACGATCTCCTGCCGGCGATCGCGAAATTCCGTGCCACCGTGTGTTTCACGGCGCCCACGGCCTATCGGGCCATGGCTGCCAAGGTGCCGGCTCACGACATCTCATCACTGCGTAAAGGAGTGTCGGCCGGCGAGACGTTGCCGAAGGCGACCTTTGACGCTTGGTTCGCCGCGACAGGCATCAAACTGCAGGACGGTTTCGGCTCGACCGAGATGCTGCACATCTTCATTTGCTGCCGCGAAGAGGACATCCGCCCCGGTGCAACGGGCAAGCCGGTTCCCGGCTATGAAGCTAAGATCATTGACGCCAATGGCCGCGAGGTGCCCCGCGGCACGAGCGGACGCCTCGCCGTGCGTGGCCCTACCGGTTGCCGGTATCTTGCGGACAAGCGCCAGCGCAAATACGTTGAGAAAGGCTGGAACGTCACCGGCGACGTTTGCGTCATGGATAATGACGGCTACGTTTGGTATCAGGCCCGCTCCGACGACATGATTATTTCGGCCGGATACAACATCGCGGGACCTGAAGTGGAATTTGCGTTATTGAGCCATCCGACCGTCGCCGAGTGTGGCGTGGTGGGAGCGCCCGACGTTGAGCGCGGGCAGATCGTCAAAGCTTATGTGGTCCTGCATCCTGGTCACACCGGCGATGCGGCTCTGACGCGGACACTGCAGGACTATGTGAAGGAGATGATTGCGCCCTTCAAATATCCCCGCGCAATTGAGTTCGTAACAAGCTTGCCGCGCACCGAGAACGGCAAGCTGCAGCGCTTCGAGCTAAGGCGCATGGCGGCCCTGAAGGCCGGTCGCAAGCTCGCATCCTGAGGAGAAGTTCTTTGTCACAACAGACCGCGAGCAAGCCATCAGCCCGATTTTCCGGGCATAAGGTCCTTTTGCCGGAGAACTGGCCGCCACCGCGCGGCTATGCCAACGGCATTATTGCACGCGGCGACATGCTGTTTGTCGGCGGCGTGGTCGGTTGGGACATCAACGAGACGTTTCCATCGGGTTTTGTTGCGCAGGTCCGTCAGGCCCTTGAGAACATTGCCGCCATTTTGGCTGCCGGCGGCGCTGGGCCAGAGCACCTCGTGCGCCTCACCTGGTATGTGTGCGACATCAACGAGTACTTAGCCGCGCGCCCGAAGCTCAGTACAGTCTATCGCGAGGTCATCGGAAAGCACTATCCCGCGATGGCGCTGGTGGAGGTCGGCCGACTTGTGGAGCCGGAGGCTCGCGTCGAGATTGAGGCGACAGCCGTGGTGCCACCGGCCTAGCGCTTGGTCCGAGCTGTGTGCGGTCTCGGATAAGACCAACAGCAAAAAGTATCGAGCGCGCGTCCGTTTCGAGGAAATCGGATCAGGCTACAGAATTCAGCGTTGCGGTGGAGCCGCGGCGGCACGCTCCAAATTGGCCTCATACTGAGCTTTGCCCGAATAGTACTGCTTGGGCCACGGCACATTCTTAAGGCCGATCTTGGCGGCCTCATGCAGCGTCCAGGCTGGATCGGCGAGATGCGCCCGCGCCACTGCGCAAAGGTCCGCCCGCCCGGCCGCGATGATTGAGTTGGCGTGGTCGGCCTCGAAGATCGCCCCCACCGCGATGGTCGCGATCCCGATCTCGTTGCGGATCTTGTCGGCGAACGGCGTCTGAAACAGCCGCCCGTAGACCGGCTTCTCGTTTTTCGAGACCTGTCCTGACGAGCAATCCACGAGATCAGCGCCGGCCTCCTTGAACATCCGGGCATAGATGGCTGCGTCGTCGGGCTCGTTGCCGCCCTCGGTCCAGTCGTGACACGAGAGGCGCACTGACATCGGCCGATCTTCGGGCCATACAGCACGCATGGCTGTGAATACTTCGAGCGGAAACCGCGCCATGTTCTCGTGTGAGCCGCCATATTCGTCAGCGCGATGGTTCGTGATCGGCGAGAGGAAGCTCGACAACAGGTAGCCATGCGCACAGTGCAGCTCGAGCACGTCGAAACCGATCGCTGCCCCGCGCGCCGCTGCGGCGACGAAATCGGCCTTCACTCGCGCCATGTCGTCCCGGGTCATGGCACGCGGTACGGCACCATGCTCAAGATAAGATGTCGCCGAGGGTGAGATCAACGGCCAATTGCCCTCCTCGAGCGCCTCGTCGATGCCCTCCCATGCGAGCCGCGTCGAGCCCTTGCGGCCGGCATGACCGAGCTGCAGCCCGGCCTTGGCCGGCGTCATGCCGTGGATGAAATCAACGACGCGTTTCCACGCCGTTGCCTGCTCGTCGTTCCATAGCCCGAGACAGCCGGGGGTGATGCGGGCGTCTGGCGACACGCATGTCATCTCGCCGAAGACGAGGCCGGCACCGCCGAGCGCGCGGCTGCCCAGGTGGACGAGGTGAAAGTCGTTGGGAACGCCATCGGTCGCCGAGTACATGGCCATGGGCGACATGACGATGCGGTTTGGCAGGGTCACGCCACGAATGCGATAAGGCGTGAACATGGGCGGTACCGGCCGCGTATCGGGATCGACGTTGAGGCCACAGCTTTGGGCGAACCAGCGCTCGTAGCCTTCGAGCCAAACCTTGTCGCGCAGCCGCAGATTCTCATGGCTGATACGCTGCGAGCGGGTGAGCAGCGAATACATGAACTGCTCGGGCTCCAGCGTATCGGCATAACGATCGCCCACGACCTCGAACCACTCCATGGCGTTGCGCGCCGCATTCTGGATGCGGGCAACGTCGACCCGACGGACCTCCTCGTAGGCGGCGAGCACCGCCGGGATCTTGTCGGGCGTATCGCCGAGCGCTCTGAACTGCCGCGTCAGCTCGATGGCATCCTCGAGGGCGAGCTTGGTGCCGGACCCTATGGCAAAATGCGCCGTATGGGCTGCGTCGCCCATGAGCACCACGTGGCTCTTGCCGTTGAAATGGCTCCACTTTCCGCAGATCAGCCGGTTGAAGTTGAGCCAGGAGGAGCCGCGCAGGTGCCGCGCATTGGTCATCAATTGCGCGCCGTCGAGCACTTCGGCGAACAGGTTCTCGCAGAAACGGATCGAGTCGTCCTGCTCAACTTGGTCAAGCCCATGGGCTCGCAGTGTCTCCTCGGTGGTTTCAACAATGAAGGTCGAGGTCTCGTCGTCGAACTTGTAGATATGCGCCTGAAACCAGCCGTGTTCCGTGCGGCGGAAGTCGAACGTGAAGGCGTCGTAGCTCTTCGTGGTTCCAAGCCAGATGTAACGATTGGGGCGCACCTGCATGTCGGGCTCGAACGCCGCGGCGTAACGGTTGCGCAGTTTCGAGTTGAAGCCGTCGCTGGCGACAACGAGATCGGCATCGTCGAATTCGAGATCAGTATCGACCTCGCGATCGAAGATCAGCTTGACCCCGAGCTCCTCGCAACGCGCCTGCAGGATGTTCAGGAGCCGTTTGCGGCCAATACCAACGAAGCCGTGGCCGGTGGTGCGCATGCGCCGGCCCTTGATCCAGACCTCGATGTCGTCCCAGTGGTTGAACGCGACCTCGATTTCCTGCGCCGTCTTCTCGTCCCAGGTTCGCATGTTCCCCATCGTCGCGTCGGAGAACACCACGCCCCAACCGAATGTGTCATAGGGACGATTGCGCTCGATCACCAACACCTCGTGCGTGGGATTGGTCTTCTTCATCAGCAGGCCGAAGTAGAGGCCCGCTGGTCCACCGCCCACACATATGATGCGCATCTGCGTGTTCCGCCCGTTACGATCGAGGTCACCAGTCTCACGGTGAGGCCAAGGTCCCGCGAAGCGATGTTCGTGACCACGGCGGCCGACAACTCGAATGCGTACGCGACGACTGGCCGCCGGGCCGCGCGCCTCAGCGAATTATTTTATACCTAAAATATCTGCCTCCAAAGTCAATCCTTTGGCTCGGCGGGTCGAGACCGCGCGGGCTCTTGAGAAGCAGGCGTTGACCTCAAATTTGCTTTAGATGTAAAATTTACCGTCGCGACCGATGGGCGCCGGCGCACCGTCGTCGCTACCGGGAAGGCGCTCCGGCTCAGGCCGGACGGAGCATGCCATGGCGGAAAGATCCTTTGCCAAGGAAGTTCGAGATCTCGAGCTCGGCAAGGGCCAGGAATTCCGCGGCGAAGGCATCCTCGCCATCACCAAAGCCCTGCTGCAATGTGGGGTCGGCTACGTCGGCGGCTATCAGGGCGCGCCGATCTCGCACCTGATGGACGTTCTGGCGGACGCGCAGGAGACGCTCGCCAAGCTCGGTGTGCAGTTCTCGGCGTCCGCGTCCGAGGCGGCAGCCGCCGCCTCGCTGTCCGCCTCGGTCATGTATCCGATCCGCGGCGCCGTGACCTTCAAATCCACTGTCGGCACCAACGTCGCGTCCGATGCGCTCGCCAATCTGGCGTCGGGTGGGGTAACCGGCGGCGCCCTCGTCATCGTCGGCGAGGATTACGGCGAGGGCTCCTCTATCATGCAGGAGCGCTCTCACGCCTTCGCGATGAAGTCGCAGATCTGGCTCCTCGACCCGCGTCCCAACCTCGAATTGATCGTGAAGGCGGTCGAGGACGGGTTCGAACTTTCCGAGGTCTCCCGCACACCGGTGATGCTCGAAGTTCGCATCCGCTCGTGCCACGTGCACGGCAGCTTCATCGCTAAGGATAACCAGCCGCCGCCCTTCACCCTCAAGCAAGCGCTCGAGAACCCGGTCCGCGATGCCAGCCGCATCGTTCTGCCGCCTGCATCCTATCTGCACGAGCGCGAGAAGATCGAGAGCCGCTGGCCGGCTGCCGTGGGCTTCATCAAGGAGCGCAAGCTCAACGAGGTCTTCGCTGGCGATCTCGCCGACATTGGGATCGTGTTGCAGGGGGGCATGTATAACGGCGTCGTGCGCGGGCTGGAACGGCTCGGCCTCGCCGACGTTTGGGGCACGACGCGCGTGCCACTCTACGTCATGAATGTCACCTATCCGCTGATCGACGATGAGATTGCCGAGTTCTGCGCCACCAAGAAGGCTCTGCTAATCGTCGAGGAAGGTCAGCCGGAGTTCATCGAGCAGGCGATCAACACCATCCTGCGGCGCCGGCGACATCAACACCAAGGTATTCGGCAAGGGCGTGCTGCCACAGGCCGGCGAATACACCGCCGATGTCATGCTCGAGGGCATCAGGGGCTTCCTGACCCGAGCGGCGCCCTCCGTCCTGTCCGACCAGGCGCGCGCTCCCAATGAGCAGAATATCCACCACGATGAGCGTGTGAAGGCGTTGGCCACGGCCGTGCCGGCTCGTCCGCCGGGCTTTTGCACGGGCTGCCCGGAGAGACCCATCTTCGCCGCCATGAAGCTCGTCGAGAAGGAACTCGGCCCGCACCACGTCGCTGCCGACATTGGCTGTCACCTGTTCTCGATCCTGCCGCCGTTCAATATCGGTGCCACCACCATGGGGTACGGTCTCGGCCCCGCCTCGGCGGCCGCCTTCAACGTCAAGGCCGACAAGAAGTCGATCTCGATGATCGGCGACGGTGGCTTCTGGCACAACGGCCTGACCTCGAGCATCGGCAATGCCGTCTACAATCAGCATGACGGCGTCATCATCGTGGTTGACAACTTCTATTCGTCGGCAACCGGTGGTCAGGACATCTCTCGTCGCGCGCCGACAACGCCACGCGCTCAACCAAGCATCCGATCGCCAAGGCGGTCGAAGGCGTGGGCGGCACCTGGGTACGGCAGATCGACCGCACCTACGATGTCGCTAAGATGCGCGACACGCTGAAGGAGGCGCTGACCAGCAAAGAGCCGGGCCCCAAGGTCATCGTCGCTTCCTCGGAATGCATGTTGAACAAACAGCGTCGCGTGAGACCGCTGTTCAACAAGGCGGTGAAGGGCGGCCAGCGCGTGGTGCGCGAGCGTTTCGGCGTCGACGAGGACGTGTGCACCGGCGACCACGCGTGTATCCGCCTGTCGGGATGCCCGTCGCTGTCGATCAAGCACACGGACGATCCGCTCAAGGACGATCCCGTCGCCGCGATCGATAACACCTGCGTCGGCTGCGGCAATTGCGGCGACGTGTCGGAAGCCGCGGTACTCTGCCCGTCCTTCTACCGCGCCGACATCATCTACAACCCGACCAGCATGGACCTCTTCTTCGCCCGCTTTCGCAATGCCGTGATCGGCTTCCTGCAACGCCGCCGCGACCGGCGCCGCACCGCCTTCGCCTGAGCCGGGCCCGATGACGGTCGCCGCGCAGGCGCTTCCCATCAAGCTCGACACGTCGAAGCCACTGTCGATCGCCGTCCTCGCCATGGGCGGGCAGGGTGGCGGCGTGCTCGTCGACTGGATCGTCGCGCTTGCCGAGAGCCAGGGCTGGGCTGCCCAGTCGACTTCTGTCCCGGGCGTCGCCCAGCGTACCGGTGCCACCGTCTATTTCATCGAGACCCTCCCGCTGCCTCAAGGTGCGCCGGCTGGGCTGCGACCCGTGTTGTCCCTGATGGTGGTGCCGGGCGAGGTCGATATCGTCATCGGCGCCGAGTTGATGGAAGCCGGCCGCGCCATCCAGCGCGGCTTGGTCACGCCCGACCGCACCACGTTGATTGCCTCCTCGCACCGCTCCTATGCGGTGGCGGAAAAGCAGACCCCCGGCGACGGCATCGGCGACGCCGAGAAGGTCTATGCAGCGGCGCTGGCAGCTGCCAAACGCTTTGTCGCCTTCGACATGGCGGCGTTGGCCGAGGATTCCGGCAGCGTTATCTCGGCGGTGCTGTTCGGTGCGCTCGCCGGCGCCAAGGCGCTGCCGTTTCTACGCGAGGCCTTCGAGGCGACGATCCGCGCCGCCGGCGTCGGCGTCGAGCCGAAGTCTGCGTGCGTTTGCGGCCGGCTACGAGCGCGCCGCCGGGGAGCTTGCGTCGGGGAAGCCACCGGCCGCCCCCAAGCCGGCGGGCGAGCTGAAGCGCTTCCCACGCCTCGCGACGACCAATGACAGCCGCTACGACGCCCTGGCCGCGCGCGTCCGCGCGGACTTTCCAGCTGTGGCTCACGACATGATTGCGGCTGGGCTGGAACGCGTCGTCGACTTTCAGGACGTTGCCTACGGAGCCGAATATCTGGATATTGTCGGCGAGTTTCTGGCGCTGGAAGGCGCTTCGGGATCCAACGTCCGAGGATTTGCCCTCACCACGACAGCCGCGAAATACGTGGCCGTCGCCATGGCGTATGACGATGTTTTTCGCGTCGCCGACCTCAAGACACGCGCCAGCCGCTTCGAACGCGTCCGAAAGGAGGTGGCGGCGGCGCCCGATCAACTCGTCTACATGACCGAGTTCATGCATCCGCGTATGGACGAGGTCGCGGGGTCGCTGCCCGCCTGGCTGGGCCGCTTCATCGAGAGGCGGCCACGTCTGTTCAAGGTGCTCGACCGCGTCGTCAACCGCGGGCGCCGCGTGCGCACCGGGACCATTGGTTGGTTCGTGTTGCTCTACGTCATGGGTGGGCTCAAACGGTTTCGGCGCGGTACACTGCGCCACGCCAACGAGGTGGCCCATCGGGTCGCTTGGCTCGCGCGAGTGAAATCGGCCGCCTCGAAGGATTACGAGCTGGCGATCGAACTTCTGTCGACGCGCCGGCTGGTGAAGGGCTACTCCGACACCCAAGTGCGCGGCCAATCTAAGTTCGACCGTGTGATGGCGGCCGCCGCCAAGCTCGAAGGGCGCCCCGACGCTGCCCAGTGGGTGCGGCGGTTGCGCGAGGCGGCCTTGCGCGACGAGGACGGCCTCGAGCTCATGGGCGCGCTCAAGACCGTCGACAGCTTCCTGTGAAAATTGATGGTAAGACGCGCGCCTATTGTGAGGTCGAAGCAGCCGCCAAGACGGGCTTACGCCCCGTGAGGCGGGGCGCGCATTGGTAATCAGTCAACCAACTCTGAAGTGCTTACGAGCCAGGAGAACGTTCGATGAAAAAGCAACTCGCCGGCGCCGGGCTTGCTGCCGCGCTCGCTCTTGCCGCCGGCACCGCCAGCGCACAGGAGAAACTCAAGGTCGGCATCATCACCACGCTTTCGGGCCCCCCGGCGGTGCTCGGCCAACAGCAGCGCAATGGCTTTCAGCTTGCCCTGAAAACGTTGGGCGGCAAGCTCGGCGGACGCGAGGTCGAGCTCATCGTAGCTGATGACGAGCTGAAGCCTGATGTCGCGGTTACCAAGGCCAAAGCTCTGATCGAGCGCGACAAGGTCGACTTCGTCGTCGGACCGATCTTCTCCAACATCCTACAGGCGATCATCAAGCCGGTGACGGACGAGAAGGTCTTCCTCATCAGTCCCAATGCCGGCACCTCGAACTTTGCGGGCAAGGAGTGCAATCCAAACCTGTTCGTGACCTCGTATCAGAACGACCAGGTCTTTGAAGTTCTCGGCAAGTATGCGCAAGACCGCGGTATGAAGAAGCTCTTCATCATGGCGCCCAACTACCAGGCCGGCAAAGATGCGCTGCGCGGAATTAAGCACTTCTTCAAGGGCGAAGTGGTGGACGAGGTCTACGTCCCCTTGAACCAGCTCGACTATTCCGCCGAGCTATCGAAGATCGCAGCCGCGAAGCCGGACGCGATCTTCGTCTTCCTACCGGGCGGCATGGGCGTCAACTTCGTCAAGCAGTTCCGCCAAGCGGGCCTTGCGGACGGCGTCAAATTCCTCTCCGCTTTCACGGTCGACGAGTCGACCTTGCCTGCCCAAAGAGAAGCAGCCCTGGGGTTTCTCGGCGGTGCCAATTGGGCCCCCGATCTCGACAATGCGCAGAACAAGGAATTCGTCGCCGCCTACGAGAAGGAGTATGGCGCGGTGCCTGGTTCCTACGCGTTCCAGGCCTATGACGCGGCGATGCTCATCGACGGCGGGTTGCGCGCCCAGAAGGGGGATACCACCGACAAGGACGCGCTACGCGCCGCGCTTGCGAAGGCCGACTTCAAGTCTTTGCGCGGTGACTTCAAGTTCAGCGCCAACCACTACCCCATCCAGAATTTCTATCTGGTCAAGGTCGCGCAGCGCGCCGACGGCAAGTTCCAGACCGAAATTGTCGAGAAGGTTTTTGAGAACTATGCCGATTCTTACGTCAAGGATTGCCCGTTGAAGAAGTAGCTAGGCGCAGGATGGCAATCGGCGAGGCGATGAGCGTGCGAACAGGACGCGGGCGGATGCAATGAACTTCGCACTCCTCGCCGTTCAGGTCTTGAACGGGCTGCAGCTCGGCGTGCTGCTGTTCCTGATATCTGCCGGGCTCACACTCGTCTTCGGAGTGATGAATTTCATCAATCTCGCCCACGGCGTCCAATATATGCTTGGTGCCTATTTGTCGGTGATGTTCTACGGACTTGTCGGCAATTTCCTCGCTGCGCTCGTCATGGCGCTGCTTGCAACACTCGCCCTCGGCCTCCTTCTGGAGTTTGCCGTGTTCCGGCATCTCTACGATCGGGATCACCTCGACCAGGTGATCGCGACCTTCGGCGTCATCCTCTTCTTGAACCAGGGGGTTAAGATTGTCTGGGGTGCGGCGCCGCTCTCGATGCCCATCCCGGGCCTTTTTGACGGCGTGATCCAGCTCGCGCCCGGCATGCTCTATCCCGTGTGGCGCGTCGTCATCATTGTCTCGGGCCTGGCCGTTGGCGGATTGCTTTACGTGCTGGTGTCCTACACACGGGTCGGCATGCTGGTTCGCGCCGGCGCCACGAACGCCCCCATGGTGTCGGCGCTCGGCGTGGATATACGCCGGCTCTTTATGATTGTGTTTGGCTTCGGCACCATGCTCGCCGGCTTCGCCGGAATCATGATCGCTCCGATACTCTCGGTAGAGCCGGGCATGGGCGACACCATTCTCATCCTCGCCTTCGTCGTCATCGTCATCGGCGGTATCGGTTCCATTCGCGGCGCCTTCCTCGCTGCGCTCCTGGTTGGTCTTGTCGACACCCTGGGCCGCTCTTTTGCGGTCGACATCCTTCGCCTGATCCTGGCACCTTCGCCTGCTCGCACAGTGGGACCGGCGCTCGCATCCATGCTCATCTACCTGCTGATGGCGCTCGTCCTCTATTTTCGGCCCACCGGTCTCTTTCCCGAGAAGGGACGCGGATGACGGAACGAGCCATACCCTCGGCCGCCAAAGCGTTCGCTTGGCAAAGGCCCGCAATTGTGCCAGTCGCCATCTTCGCCATTTTTGCGGCCGTGCCGTTGGTCGCGTTCGCTGCCGGCGGCAGTTATGTGCTCAGCCTTTTCACGCTAGTGATGATCTTCGCCATCGCCGCCCTGGCGCTGGACCTTATCGTCGGCTACGGCGGGCTCGTTTCGTTCGGCCATGCCGCCTTTGTGGGGCTCGGCGCTTACGCTGTCGGCATCCTCGCGGCCCACGGCGTGACCGACGCCCTCGTGGCGCTGCCGGCTGCCGTGCTGCTCGCGGCCGCGTTCGCCTATGCGACCGGAGTTGTATGCCTGCGCACCAGAGGCGTCTATTTCATCATGATTACGCTCGCCTTCGGTCAAATGGCGTTTTTCACTGCGAGTTCGCTCGCGCCGTATGGCGGTGATGATGGACTGACCGTCCATCAGCGCAGCCTTGTCGCTGGCTTCGCGCTACTGCGTGATGAGCGCACCTTCTACTACGTCGTATTCGCCTGCCTGCTCGGCGCCTACCTTCTCTGCCGGGCGATCGTCGGGTCGCGGTTCGGGCGGGTCATTCGCGGCGCGCGCGGCAACCCGGTGCGGATGATAACGATGGGATACAACGTGTACCGCTTCCAGCACGCGGCTTACACAATCTCCGGCGCCATCGGCGGTCTCTCCGGCTTCTTGTTGGCAAACGCCACGCAATTCGTGAGCCCCGCCTACATGTCCTGGCAGCGTTCGGGTGAGTTGATTATCATGGTGCTGTTCGGCGGCCTCGGAACGCTCAGCGGAGCTGTCGTCGGTGCCGCCGCGCTAGTCCTGCTTGAGCAATGGCTCTCGGGCCTTACGGAACACTGGAAAGTGATCTTCGGGCCGCTGCTGATCGCCGTCGTCCTCTTCGCGCGTGGTGGTCTGCTCGGGCTCGTTGCGCAGTTGTTCGGAGGGCAGCGACGTGACTGAGCCCGCGCTTCGGCTCGAAGCGCTACGCAAGCGCTTCGGTGGTCTCGTCGTTACGGACGATGTTACGCTCGATGTTCGTCCCGGAGAGCTGCACGCCATTATCGGCCCCAACGGAGCCGGCAAGACGACGCTGATTAATCAGATATCTGGCTTGGTCGAACCGGATTCTGGCAGCATCGTTTTTTCCGGCCAAGACTTGGCCGGCGTGCCTGTTCATGGGCGCGCGGCGCTTGGCGTCGCCCGCACCTTCCAAATTACGTCAATCCTGGCGGACTTTTCGGTTCTTGAGAACGTGGCGCTCGCGGTGCAGGCGCGCGTGGGCTCGAGCTTCCGCTTCTTTGGTCGCGTCGCGCGTGAGGAGGCGCTGAACAATGCCGCGATGGCGGCGCTTGCTGAGGTCGGCCTCGCCGATCGTGCCGCGATTGCCGCCGGCAAGCTGTCGCACGGCGAAAAGCGAGCGCTCGAGCTCGCTGTCGCGCTCGCCGCGCGGCCCGGCCTGCTGCTGCTCGACGAACCAATGGCTGGTGCCGGACGCAGCGAGACAGAACAGCTCGTTGCCGTGCTCAAGAAACTCAAAGGGCGGTTGCCCATGCTGCTCGTCGAGCATGATATGGATGCTGTGTTCGCGCTTGCCGACCGGATCTCAGTCCTCATCTATGGCCGTGTCATTGCCAGCGGCACGGCGGGGGAGGTTCGGGCCGACCCGCAGGTGATCGCTGCTTATCTTGGCGAGGAGGTGATCTGATGCTCGCCATCGAGGGGCTCAGCGCCGGCTACGGCGAGGCGCAGGTCCTGTTCGACGTCAGCTTTGCGGTGGCGGCTGGCGAGGTCGTCACCATGCTCGGCCGAAACGGCATGGGCAAGACGACGACGGTACGCACCATCATGGGGCTCCTCAAGGCATGGCGCGGCAGCATCGAATTCGACGGGGTGCGCCTCGAGCGCGCCCCGCCATATCGTGCCGCGCAAGCGGGCCTCGGCCTCGTGCCGGAGGGCCGGCAGGTGTTCCCGACCCTCACAGTCGAAGAGAATCTCGTTGCCACCGCTGCGGCGCGGGGCGGGCGGACCCGTTGGACGCTTCCTCGCATCTATGAGCTGTTCCCGCCGCTCGCCGAACGCCGAAGAAATTCCGGAGCACAGCTTTCGGGTGGCGAGCAGCAAATGCTCGCGATCGGCCGCGCCCTGATGACCAATCCAAAGCTCCTCATTCTCGACGAGGCGACCGAGGGTCTAGCGCCCCTGGTGCGCGAAGAGATTTGGGCTTGCCTCGCCATGCTGAAGCGCGAGGGCGAGGCTATACTCGTCATCGACAAGAACATCGCAGCGCTCATGCGCTTTGCTGACCGACATATCGTACTCGAAAAAGGCCATGTCGTATGGAGGGGCTCGTCGGCGGCGCTCGCCGGCGACATGGGCATCCGGGAGCGCTATCTGCAGGTCTAAGGGTGTTATGAGCGTGCCGCGGGGTAATACGTCGACGGCTCTTCACGGTTGAATGACAAACGGCAATGGGAGCGAGCACATGCAACAGTTGACGGCGGGCATCACAAAGGCAGGGACTGGCATCGACGGGATCGTCTGGAACATCCTGGGCCAAACTTATGTACCGAAGAGTTTTGGCGAGAATTCATTTTCCTGGCACGCCCTACTGCCGCCCGGCACTGGCGTTCCACCGCACATCCACCCAACCCAGGATGAGTTCATCTATGTCTTCGAGGGCCGTTTCGATCTCGTGCTCGACGGGCGCGAGTTCAGCGCGACGGCCGGTGACCTGATCCGCTTGCCCATGGGCATTCCGCATGGGTTGTTCAATAAATCAGACCAGCCGATCAAGTGCCTCTTCTGGGTGTCGCCAACGCGCAAGCTCTACGATTTGTTCTGGGGCATCCACTCGATGAAAGAGCAAAAGCCCGAGGACGTGGTGGCGCTGTCGGCTAAGCACGAAGTGATGTTCCTGCCGCCGCCTAGCGCTTGACCGCCAGGCAGCCTACGCGGCCTTGCCTATCGCCACGTTGACCTGCTCCCGCGCGAAGCCGGCCGCCGACGCATAGCCGCGGACGATCGCCTGGCGTCGCTCGTAGGAAAGCACGTCGTCGATATCGCGGAACCCACCTGGTGCGAGTTCTTCGACCACGTCGATGACGCCCTCCGGTCCGCCCGAGCGGTTCATGTGGACGATCTGCGCTGTCGGCGGTAAGCGCTCCTGCTCATAGGCCCAGAGTGCGTGCAGAGGATTTTCATCGTTGGCCAAATGATCGGCGAGGGCGCGCGCATCAAGGATTGCCTGGCTCGCGCCATTGGAGCCGACCGGATACATTGGATGCGCCGCATCACCGAGAAGACTGACTTGCCCGTGCGACCAGCGGGGCAGGGGATTTCGATCGCACATAGGATACTCATAGAACTCGCTCGTCGCTTCGATCAGCTTCGGCGTATCGACGAATGGGATATGGAACGACTGGACGTGCGGCATCAAGTCCTCGAAACGCCCGGGTCGCGACCAATCCTCCTTTCGCGGCGGTGGCATTGAGCCGTCACCGACGCGGCCAACCACCGCCCAGTTGGTCAACTTGTAGCCCTGCCGTGATCCCTCGCCGATAGGATAGACAACGACCTTAGCGGCCAGTCCTCCCGCGATCACCATCGAGCGGCCGGTCAAGAAGGCGGGCCACTCGTTGGCGCCGCGCCAGAGCATCAACCCATTCCACTGCGCGGGACCTTCATTCGGGAAAAGCGTGCTGCGCACCTGAGAATGAATGCCGTCGGCGCCAATGAGCACGTCGCCGCGTGCCGTTCTGCGATGGGAACCGTCGCGATCGAAAAAGTAAGCTGTTATGCCGCCTTCGTCCTGTGAATACGAGCCGAGGCGATGCCCCGCGTGCACACGCGACTTGCCGAGGCGGCTCCTCACGGCCTGATAGACGACGCCCTGTAGCCGACCCCGGTGGATCGAGTACTGCGGGACTTCGTAACCGGCGTCGGTGCCGCGCGGTTCCCGCCAAATCTCCTGGCCATGTCGGTTCATGTAGATCAGCTCGTGCGTGCGGACGCCGA
The DNA here is from genome assembly GCA_963812775.1 of uncultured Alphaproteobacteria bacterium. GTDB lineage: Bacteria > Pseudomonadota > Alphaproteobacteria > Rhizobiales > Beijerinckiaceae > CAWEWH01. The sequence goes on along the minus strand of CAWEWH010000001.1, from coordinate 101,087 downwards.
CCATATCGAGCCGGTCAAGGAGCCCGAGTCCGGCCAGCTCCTTGATCGCGTGAGGCAGCGTATTGATGCCGACGCCGAGTTCGCGCACCGTCTCCGCCTGCTCGAAGATCTCGCAGTCGATGCCACGCGCGTGCAGCATCAACGCCGCGGTAAGCCCACCAATGCCTCCACCGATGATCAGGACTTTCATGACTTAATACCCTACGCCAACTTATCCGCTCCAAGGTCTAACGGACACTCTACCGCTTCCTGAATCACTTGCATCCAATTCGGGAGCTTCAGTCCAAGAGATGCAAATTTTTCAATAGGATAGCGGCAGTGCCCCGGTCTCTGGAGTAGAATTGCCGGTACCTTCGCCCGCCACGCGAGATGGTCGGCACAATTCCCCCAGAGTTATCAGCTGCTCGCAGCTGAACATCCCGTAGAACGCCCAGACGCCGGCCGGCTAACTGCGACGCAATCAGTAGAAGCGCCTTTTTGACGAAACCGGGGATGCCGAAGAGCCTCGGTGCGTCGCCTTAGTCGGTTTAGCGTAGCATCGCGTTCCAACTTCGGAGCGGTCATGTGCCCGGATAAACGCATCAGTGGGCCCACGTCCCGGTTCAATGCAGTTTCTGCCCGCCGGCACCAAGGGAGCCGCTTTTTGCAGCGTCGACAGCGAGTACTCGACCGGCGCGCTTTGGATCTAGCAGGGCGCGGCTGATGACATCGGTTATCCTGGGCACCCAGTAGTCAGCGGGCGGCGGAATCGTAATCTCCGCCACCTCCTTCTTCTCCAGATAGATGTGTAGCCCGATACATTGGGCTACCACGTCGGGTGGTAGGCCCAACGCCTTGCCGACATCCGCCACGGTCATCGGTGCGGCGGACTGGGATACAACGGCAATTATTCGAAGAAACAGATAGTGCGTCTTTGGCGTGTGCTGCAGTCGCCGCATTGCCCGCCCCGGAGGCTACTCATCCCCAACAAGCTACAGCGTAACACGTGCCGCGTGACGTTCCAATGCGCTCTAAGCCCGCTGCGCCCAAGGACGCTTATTGAGTTGGGCTACGGCAAAGGGGGAGCGCGGCGGCGACCCGGCCCGCATTTCTAGGCTGCTCCGCTCTGCTCCTTTTTCTCGAATCATTCGACGTTGCTAGAACAGCGGTGCCCGCCCTGGGGACGGGGTAGGGCGGCGCGCGGCGGCTCATGCAATTCGGGGCAACCTTGATGCCGTCGCGCGCTCAGGCCCTGCGTCGACGTGCTGGTCGGTCATCGGCGCGCGCGCCGTCGTGGGCAACAAGTTCGTTGCACCTACCTGGGCCGATTCGCTCACGAGGAGCCGTAGCGTCATGCTACCGTGGCGTTCATTGCCTCGGTGAGACCTTTGGCCATCAGCTTGCCCATTACGAAAGTGAGTTGACCACCACCCAAGAGGCCAAGTCGAACAAAGAAATCACCCGAAGCTTCGTCTTTTCCTACTTCGTACGAGTTCGCTTCGATCGCTATTTCCCCATGCTCGCCCATTTCTTTCGGAGCCGGAATCGCGCCGCTCGCGTGAGCCAAGGACATGATCGCGGGCACTAATTTTTTAGGGGGAAAGGCTAGTGGAAGCTCCCGGCCATCTGACAACTTGAGACCCAGCATAACGTGAGCGCCATCATCGCTCAGCTTCCAGCCCAGCACCTCCTCAATGGGCAGCACGCTTGCTTGCGGCATATGGGAATTCCCTTGTTTGTCGCAGAACGCTGAATTCACGCAACCGTCTACAACCTGACCGTTGCCAAAGTCGACGCGACGACGAGCCGCGCCGGGGCCTAGTTTCCGGAGATTATTTGGCGCCCCGGAGGGCTCGTTCAGCCTGCGCCGTCAAATCTTGCTTTTCAGGTCCTTGAGAGGGATCAGCAGTTCGCTCTTTTGTCTTGTGAATTCGTCGGCCTGACCCGCCTTTCGCGCTCAGCGCGTTCTGCTTCGACGAAGCCGTACGGCGAGCCGTGCAGGCCCAACAGGCGCCAGGTGCGGCGCCCCTGGCGTCGCACTAGCTTGATGCGCTTTCCTAAAATTTTTGAAACATCGGCGATGGCTCTCTTTGCCTTTGTACCTTGAGCCACGTGACTGCGACCGCCGCCATCGCAATGAGAAGAAGGGAAAACCAATTCAGCGGGTACCAGCCCCAACGGTCCTGCAGGAACCCTGCCATGAAGCTCGACGTTGCAGTCGTTCCGAACACCAAGAAATCATTGAGAGCCTGCGTTTTCCCACGCTCGCTTTGTCGATAGCAGGTCGTTACGACTGTCGTTGCACTCACGAACAGGAAATTCCATCCGATACCATTGACAGTGAGAGCGACGCGGAAATGCCAGTCGGTCATCCCAGTCAGTGCGATGACCACGCCGAGCAACAGTAGCGCGGCGCCCCAAGCCATCACCGTTACTGTGCCATAGCGGCTGATGAGGTTGCCGGTGAAGAAGGACGGCACGAACATTCCCAAGACGTGCAAGAAGATGACCCAGTGCGCTTCGGTATGGGGTAGCCCACATCCCACGATTGCCAGCGGTGAGGCGCTCATGATGAAGGACATAGTTCCGAAGGCAATCATTGCAGCCCCCGCAGAGGCTATGAAGCGGGGCTGGGCAGCGATGACTCTCAGTGGTCGAGCGTCTTGATCGGCGTCGCTCGCCCCAATCCTCGGCGGAGGCGGAAACTGGATGAACGACATAATCGTGAAAACGATAATGTGCAGGCAAACAATGGCTGCATATGTCGCTACATACACAGGCACAACGAGGTCGTGAGTCACGCGGACGAGAGCGGGCCCCATCACGGCGGCAGCCACTCCGCCCGAGGTCACCCACGAAATCGCTTTTGCACGGTAGGCGAGAGGCACCAACTCCGCTGCTGCAAACCGATACATCTGGAGGCAGGCGACCGCATAGCCCAGGATAAATCCGCCCAGGCACATGAAAGCAAAATCGCCAGAGTACAGGCCGTACCCGGTGACGGTCGCGCCGGCCATCCCGAATAACGAGCCGATCCGAAAACCAACCCTCCTGCCCCATCGCTGCATCAACAGGGCCGCCGGGAAGACCCAAAACATGACGCCGAGATGCTGCATCGTGATGGGCAGGTTGGCCAAATCCTGTCGGGAGTAGAACGTCACGACAGAGAGCCCGGTAGCAGCAAACATCATCGTATTGCAGGATTGGCCAACCGCCTGGCAGCATGTCAGCAGGAACAAATTGCGGCGCATCGGTGGGGCTATTTCGCTACCGGTTCAAACCATAGTCGGATGGATCCGGGAACGAGCCGCGATGACTTTGAGGCGTACCGAGCCTAACAACAATTTTTACCGGGGTCAGGCGCGCAAGTGAAGCAAAGTTAGCCGAGCTCGACACTGCCGGCCTCTGGCCCCTTGCGACCACTCACGATTTGAAGAGTTACGCGCTGTCCCGGTTTGAGCTGGGTCACGCCGGCTCGGGTCAGCGCGCTGACGTGAACAAAGATGTCCTTGGGCTGACCCGGGACAGCAACGAAACCGAACCCTCGATCCGCGTTCCAAGTCTTGACCGAACCAGTTGCCTTGACACCGTCGCGACTGTCTTCGCCATTGCGGCGGGATGGCAACCCGGGAGCGTCGCGCCCGCTATCAACGGGCGCCGCGGTGACCTCCGCAATTTGTAGAATTTCTGTGACCTGCGGACCTTTCTGGCCGGGGCTGACACGGACGGTCAAAATTGCATCGCTTTCGAGCGTTGATCGCCCGGCGGCTTCGACTTGTCGAACGTGCAGAAACGCCTCGCCAGAACCATCCGCCAACTCAACAAAACCGAAGCCCTTTGTGGAATTGAACCACTTCACCCTGGCCAAGGTCTGGGACCCAATCGGCGACCCACTGGGGCGGCTGTAGGCCTGTCGTGAAGGCAGTCCCGGCACATATGACTCATGCGAATCCCCGCCATATTCGCGGCGGCGGTCGCCGTAGTTGTTGCCTCTACCCATGCTTAGTCGTCTCCCTTTACTTTCTGTCGCAGGCGACGGCCGCATACGCAAGAAGTTCTTGGCGTCGGCTCATGGAACGCTGCCGCCGGGTTTCGGCTCCGTTCATAAGGAACAGGTACGGAGCGGGATGCTGCTGGTTGGGTGGTGTCGACCACAAGGGCGAACGCGCGTTGGCTCTATGTTGCCGGGCCGTCAGACCCGCAGGAACTGAACTGCTATGAGCCCTGTTCTCCAGAGACGGAGGCGAAGTTGAGCGAGAGATCCCGCGAACTTTACTGCAGCGCAAATGGTGACAGCTGGCTGCTAGTCCACGATATCGAAAGCAACAGCGTCTTTGTGCGGCATCTGCCAAATGCCCCTTCGGGCGGCAGGACGCAGGAAGTGGATATCGCCTCCTTCCTGGCTCGTGGTCCGCAAGGACCCGAACACCAGGCGCTGCTGAACCTCATCGGATCGCTTGCGTCGGGTCCTGTCGAGAGTACCGAGCCCCGGTCGCATAGCAGGGCGCAACGGCGCTGCCCGGTCCTGCACGATACGCCGCAGACCTCAGCACGGCACTGATCGGTAGCGGTATCAGACCCTGAGAGTGGGCGCGCTATCGCATCATTGCACACCCTGAACAATCCGATCGGGTTTCGTGAGACGGTGAGCGAGGAAGAGGGCGAGCGAACCAATAGCAAACCCGCCAATGGCGACCGCCGCTGCCCACCAAGCATCCTGTACCGCCAGTTCGTACCGCTCGCTCGTCTCCGCCGGCACTGCGGCTAGCATCAGCATCGTCTCGGTGCAGCCGTAGACGCCGGCCAACAGGCACATGGCGCCCAAGATATTCAGGGCCAATGTCATGGGCATCACTCAACTAACTTTGCAGCCGCCAGGCGGAGTGGGCTACTTCGAAAAGGGGCTGAGGAGCCGGTTGGGGGGCGTTCCTCAGCCCGAGTGCCGCCGACGTTGATCCTCCTGGGGGTGCCGAGAGGCGTCGGCGCTAGTTAAATCTAGGGTCCCGCCGAGGTGGCTTCTGGTCAATTTTGCACACAAGCCGGAGCAGCTCACTCTCGCCGAACGCTGATCCGCTACTGATCTGCCGGCCTGATCTCCAGCTCCTTGATTGCCTTGGCCATAGCTCCCTTTTCGTCTCCGGCTTCGACTGAGCCGAGGAACGTGGCCTTGCTGCGCATCATGAAGACGGTCCAGCGGACGGGCTCGGTGGATTTCTTGCGCGGCTTCTTCATCTTTGGATGATCGGAATTAGCGACGGCCCGCCAATAGCCCCAAATGTCAAACCGACCCCTATGATGACCAGGAGAAGGAGTATCGCCGAGATGAAGACCGTGATCAGCGCGAAAAGACCACTAGTAAGTTCGGGCCCCCGCTTCGATTCTGCCCCTGACTCTGCGTCCTGAGAGGTCGATAAAAGCGACGAACGCTCCTCCCCAGGCGAAGAACGCAGCCACGAAGCCAAAACTGAAGACGGTGACCAGGACTGGATTCAGAACGACTGTCGTTGCTTTCTCGCCCTTGGCGAGCATTAAATTTAGCGTCGCAACTAATCCCGCAGCATGAGCGACCATCAATAACCCCGCCGCCCGCCGCAACTCCTGCCAGAATATGAGTCTCGACTCTCGCCGCAGAGTTTGGCGTTTTGCGTGTGCAGAAGGTTCGCGTTCCATTATCCGTCACCCCAGCCGCGCGGCTTCTTCATTCGCCCTTGGTCCGGCGGTACTTCTCAGCCTCAATAAACGTCGGCAGTTTCGCGATGTTAGCGGCAACGCGCCGAGCCTCGTCCTGTGTCAATCGGTTCATGACGGAGCGCCGCGTGTCCTCGTCCTCGAAATAGACGTGGGCTAGAGCCACGCCATTAGCGTCGCGGACCTGGGGGCTTCTCTTTGTGGATACCGCAAGGTGGCCGGCCGCCCCTTGGGAAGAACGACCGGCCGGGGCTTTGTCCCAGGTAGTTTGCGGCTTATCCCCTGGGGCCCAGGGGACCGAGCACTAATCTTGTTATCGACGGCGTGCGCAGCCGCACCGACGCTAGGGGCTTCGCCAGCGCAGCCCAGCCTTTAGAGCGCCGCACGGACGGCCCACTGAGCCGAATTGGCTGGGGGGCTTACGCGGTTTTTTTTAAGCGCGGAACTCAAGTGTTGCAGCTCACGTTATGAGGGCGTCGCGTGGCGCTGTAAGGCTGATTTAACCCTCGCCCGCGCGGCAAGCGATATGGGACCCGACTTGACCCCTTCCCGCCTGGTGCCGGAAGGGGTCTTTTCTGTCTGCCGCGAAAGAGAGGGGCGTTCTGCGTTGCGACGACGCGCTCTCATAATGCCGCTATTGCGAAGCATCGCGTACCTGAGATAGCCTCCCGCTGTGCCGGTGTTTCTTCATCCACCGGCATGCGCATGCCCCTCCGCCGTTTCCCCGACGGAGGGGTTTTTTCATTCGCCCTTCGCCTGGCGGTACTTCTCCGCCTCCCGATGAACACCGGCAGCTTGGCGATATTCACTGCAATGCGCCGCGCCTCATCACGCGTGGGGCGGTTCATGACTGTCCGGCGCGACTCCTCATCCTCGAAGTAAACAAAGAAGCGTCTGCTGGTTCGCGTCCACGATAGCGAAGCTCCCCTCGTGCTCGGCGCGTGCCAGGGACGAGGGCGCTCATCGAAGTAGCCGGCACGCCAGGCACCAACGTGAACCGCGCGCTGCGCATAGGGCCATCGCCGCTGATTTCGGAGGTCATGATGGCGTTCAAGAAAATGGCAGTGATATCCAATCCAGCGCGGTCTCTTCTATTTGACCCAGCCCTGGTTACGGCATTCCGCCTCGACATTCGTCAGAATTTCCGTTGCTTGCATACCGAATATGCGCAGCAAATTGAGTGCTGAGCCTCCCCGGATCATCTGTGGCCTGTCGAACGATATGTCGACGGGAACGGCTACTGTGAGCCGTCCTTTCAAGGCGGCGGGAACGCGCATGTAGGTAAGTTCGTGTTTGCTGGCATCCCATTCCCTGCACATCTTCACGGCGCCACCACCGACGACAGCAGATGGATGAACGAGCGCGCCTATATTACCGAACACCGGGAATGGCTCGAGTTCCCATCGGTGCTTCTTGGCGTTGGCCAATTCGTTGATTACCCAGAGGCAGGTGTGCTTTGTTTCGTCTGGTCTAAGGGAGACAAGAATATTTGCGATCGGCGGCGGAACCTCGGGCGAGATGTTTCCCCTCACGGCTTGGAGGTTTTTGCCGAATGGAAATTTGATCTTCGTGGGATGCTTTAACTTTCCGTTCGCCGCGACGGCCGCCGCATAAACCGTGTTGTCCAGAACATCGCGCACGTTTGTGACGGCATCCATCGCAATGGAGTTTAATTCAACAGGCACTGGACTTTCGGCAAATTGAAGCTTCCAGAGCCACTCTCCTGTCGCTTGATCGAGTTCGACCGCTTGCTTGCCCGGCTGTCCGCTGAAGTAGCGGTCGATCCCAGCTGAGAAATCTTCGATGTGCTTGGACGCTCTGGCGAGCGTGAGGCGGGCCGGCAGGAAAGCGTCTTTGGCCACGGTATCCTTACCTCTTCGGACTCGGCAGATAGCCGGCGGTGGCGACAGCGGCCCCATCTGGTCGAGACGCTCGAGGAGAGGCCCGACGCGAACATCGGATTGGTGGAGAGCACGCTGCCGGACAGCCGCCGGCACTAAGGAATCGCGGGGCCTCGACGCGCGGCAGGCGCGCCGCAAACGGCTGAGGAAAATTCAATGCGGCTGCGACTCCATAATGCCGCCCCTCCGTGACCCCAAAAGAAATTGCCGCCTAAATTTGGCGGCTTTTTCTTAATTATCTCAATCGCTTGAGCATTTCCTCCTACTTAATCTTCGTTTCCTTGAACTCCACGTGCTTCTTGGCGACGGGGTCGTACTTCTTGACCGACATCTTGTCGGTCATGTTGCGGGTGTTCTTCTTGGTCACATAATAGTAGCCGGTGTCGGCGGTCGACTGCAGCTTGATCTTGATGGTCACGGACTTGGCCATGGCGGCACCCTTTGGGCTTGCGCCCGGTTGAATTGCGACGAGCCGGGGTAGCGGCTGTTGAGCCGAAATGGCCCAACGGGGTGGGGGAAGTCAAGGGCGAACGGCCCTACGCCGGCCGCCCGAGCGCCATGCGGATCAGCACGATCGCCACGTAGATCCCAAAGAACGCGGCCAAGGTCGCGGCAAAGCCGTGCGGATCGTAGGCGTCCATGCCAATACCGACGAGGGGCGTGCCGCCGATCAGCCCGAGCGTATAGAGCATGATGAAGACGGCATTGGCGCCAGCGAGGTCGGCCCCCGTGAAGCGGGCGCCGAGATGGGCGAGACCGACGGTGTACAGCGCCGCGATGATGCCGCCCCACACGAACAGCACGGCGTAGAAAACCGGCAGCAGGGTCACCACGAAGGGAAGGGCGGCTGCTCCGAGGACGCCGATCGTGCCGACGATGACGAGGAGAACGCGCCGGTCCATGCGGTCTGACAGGAGCCCGAGCGGGATCTGGAAGACGATATTGCCGAGCCCGAGCACGGTGTTGAAGAAGGCGGCGTTCTCGGCCGAAAAACCGAGGCGCAGCGTGTAGATCGGCATGAGCGTGAAGATGGCCGTCTCGATGGCGCCGAACATCAGGGCGGCGAGCGTGGCGGCCGGTGCTGCCACGATGAAGAAGATGATGCCGCGGCGCTTGCCGTGCGGCAGGTCCGGCGCCAGACCGCGCGCAAGCGCGATCGGCAGCGCGGCGAGCGCGAGCATCGCCGTGCCGGCGAGGTAAGGCGGCCAACCGCTTGTGCCGACGACGAGCAGCACCGCCGGCCCGGCCGCGAAGCCGATCGACAGCACCGTGGCGTAGATGCCCATGATGAAGCCGCGCCGTTGCGGCGGGGCGGCGGCATTGATCCAATACTCGGACAGCACGAAGAGCGTGCCGAGGGGGATGCCGTAGAGTGCGCGCAGCGGGAACCACCAGGCGATCGAATAGGTGGCCTTGAAGAGCGGAAACATTAGCACGGAGGACAGGACCGCGAGGGCCATGAGCCGGGCCATGCCGACTTTCGCCGCGAGCCGCGGCACCAGCGGTATCGTCACCATGCTGGCGATGCCCGAGACCGTCGTGGACAGGCCGATCACCGTGGCTGAGGCGCCCATGCGCTCCATCTCCAGCGACAGCAGCGGCATCGACAGGCTCATGGCCATGCCGGCGCTGGCGGCCGTCAGCACAGCCGCGGCAACCGCGAGGACGCCGGCGCGGTCGAAGGTAGACGCCGTTTCCAGTTTGGGCGTCATGGGCGCATCACGTCGACGCATGATCCCGAAAGTGTGCGCGGCCTTCGGATGCGAACATGCGCAAGTGCTCTGAACTCGCGGCGGGCCCGCGCGGCCCGGGAAAGCAGGGTGAACTGACGGGCCAGGTCGGCGCGTCAGAGCTCGTCGCGGTGAAACTTGTTGTGCTTGTTGTAGTAGAACGGCACCGGCAGTGCCGCCGCAAAACCGGCGGCGGTGCGCTGCTCGAGCTCCACAAGCACGCGCTTGGTGATCGGCGGCAGGTCGAGCTCCCGCGCCTCGTCGAGGTTGACCCATGTGAGCTCGACGAGCTCGGCGTCGGGCCCGATGATGCCGCCCACCTCGCCGGCGATCGCCTCGCCATCCACCGCGAAGAAACGCGTGTCGAAGCGGCGAGGCCGTCCCGGCGGCGTGATGGCGCGGGTGATGAAGCGCAGCGGCTCGAGGTCCGGCACGATGCCGTGGCGGACGAACTCCGCCCATGGGCCGGGCGGCACCTTGCCGGGGGGTGGCGCGGCGCGGCGGCCGAGCAGCAGCCCGGTTTCCTCGAAGGTCTCGCGGATGGCGGCCAGCGCGAGCGCGCGCGCCAGCGTCAAGGAAGGCCTTTGCGTGCGGGCAATGAGCTTCTCGGCCACCGCCACGTCGAGCGGGCTTGCCGCCGCCATCACGCGGTCGGCCTTCTCGATGCGGCCGCCGGGGAACACGAACTTGCCGGGCATGAACTTGTGGCCGGCGTGACGCCGGCCCATGAGCACCCGCGGCTCCTTGCCCTTGCGATCGATGATGATCAGCGTCGCGGCATTTTTCGGCCGCATGTAGGGGTTGCCGTGGGCGTGGCTGGGGACGTCGGCCACGTGCTTAGCGATGTCCCGTGCCAGCTCTTTGGTCGCGTCGCTCACCTTGTCTCCCGCTCAATCGCCTGGTTGGCGGCCACGCAAGACCGCTTCCTCGTCGTGGTCACCGCCAAAACCATGCATCAGCAGCGCCCATTGATGGGCGACGACGGCGCCCTTGATGGGCTGGATCAGCGCCAGTGACAAGACCAGGGTCAAGGTAGGCCAGATGAGAAAACGCAGCCATGCGGGCCAGTCAAAGGCGCTGTCGACCGAAAGCATGGCGCCGACAACAATATGGCCGACGACGAGGATGACCAGATAGGGCGGCAGGTCGTCGGCGCGATGATGGTGGAAGTCCATCCCGCAGACGGCACAGGTCGGGTTAACCTTCAGGAAGCGGCCGAACAGCCGGCCCTTGCCGCAATTGGGACAACGGCCCAGAAGGCCGCGCTTCACCGCCTGCCACCAGTCGCGCTTCGGGGCCTTTAATTCCCAAGTCATCGGCGCGCCTTCGCTTTCTTCGAGGCACGCCGCCGGGCGCTCTTCTTCGGCTTGGCTGCGTCGGCGTGGCGGCGCCCGCTCGCGCCGTCGGCCGCCTCGCCGCGTTCAGAACGCCGCGCCCGGTCCTTCTGTGGCGCGCCGCGCGCCTCGCCGCGTCCGTGCGACATGATGGCGAAACGCAGTGCGCCCGCGACCGGGGCGGCTTCCACGAGCTTCACGCTGAGGCGGTCGCCGAGGCGGAACGTCTCGCCCGTGCGGTTGCCCACCATGGCGTGGCGCTTCTCCTCGTAGCGGTAATAGTCGTCGCCGATGGTGGAAGCGGGGATGAACCCGTCGGCGCCCGTCTCGACGAGCTTGACGAACAGGCCGGCGCGCGTGACGCCGGAAATCTGGCCCTCGAAGGTGGCGCCGATATGCTCGGCCATGAAATGGGCGATGAGCCGGTCGACGGTCTCGCGCTCGGCCGCCATGGCGCGGCGCTCGGCCGCCGAGATACGGGCGGCGGTCTCGGCCAGTTCCTCGCGCGTCAGCGACGGCGGCAGGCCATCCGCGCCGAGCCCGAGGGTGCCGATCAGCGAGCGGTGCACGATGAGATCGGCGTAGCGGCGGATCGGTGATGTGAAGTGCGCGTAGCGGCGCAGATTGAGCCCGAAATGGCCGTAGTTCTCGGCCGCATATTCGGCCTGCGCCTGCGAGCGCAACACCACCTCGTTGATGAAAGTCTGGTGCTCGCCGCCCGCCACCTGCGCCAGGATGCGGTTGAACAAGGCCGGCTTCACCGCGCCGCCCTTGGGCAGTTTCATGTCGATGGACGCCATGACCTCGCCGAGCACCTGCATCTTCTCGAAGGTGGGCTCGTCGTGCACGCGATAGAGCAGCGGCGAGCCGGCCCCCTCGAGGGTCTCGGCGGCGCACACATTGGCGAGGATCATGAACTCCTCGATGAGCCGGTGCGCGTCAAGGCGCGGCGGGATGACGACCCGGTCGAGGGTGCGGTCCTCCTTGAGGATGAGCTTGCGCTCCGGCAGGTCGAGCGCTAGCGGCTCGCGCTGGTCGCGGGCCCGCGCCAGAGCGCCATAGGCCGCCCATAGCGGCTTCAGCACGGGCTCGAGCAGCGGTGCTGTCGTGTCGTCGGGCGCGCCGTCGATGGCGGCCTGTGCCTGCGTGTAGGCGAGCTTGGCGGCCGAGCGCATGAGCACGCGGTGGAACGTGTGCTTCCGCTTGCGGCCGTTGGCGTCGACGATGACGCGCAGCGCGAGCGCCGCGCGGTCCGCGTTGGGCTTCAGGGAGCACAGATCGTTGGAGATGCGCTCCGGCAGCATCGGCACGACGCGATCGGGAAAGTAGACCGAGTTGCCACGCTCCAGCGCCTCCTTGTCGAGAGCCGAGCCTGGCCGCACGTAGGCCGCCACGTCGGCGATGGCGACGGAGAGCACGAAGCCGCCGCGATTGCCCGGATCTTCGTCGGGTGCGGCGTGCACGGCGTCGTCATGGTCCTTGGCGTCGACGGGATCTATGGTGACAAGGGGAAACTTGCGCCAGTCCTCGCGGCCGGCGAGCGTCAGCGGGCGCGCGGCCTCCGCCTCGGCCAAAGCGGCGCGCGAGAATTCCGTCGGGATGCCGTGCGCGTGGATGGCGATGAGGCTGACGGCGCGCTCGGATTTGAGCGAACCGAGCCGCTCGCGCACCTTGGCGCGGGCGAGGCCGATGCGGCCCTCCGGCGCGATGGCGACGGACACGAGATCACCGTCCTGCGCACCGTCTTCGTCGCCAGGCCGCACGGACAATTCACGGCCGAGATTCTTCTTGTCCACCGAGACGATGCGGCCACCGCCGCCGGGCAGGGCACGGAAAATGCCGAGTACGCTCGCCTTCGACTTGGGGATGATCTTCATGGCGCGGCCCGTATAGGCGGGGCCCTGCTGTTCGCCGCTCGGCTCGACGCGCAGCAGCGCGCGCTCGCCGACGCCGGGCGTCGGCTGGCCGGGCTGCGGCTTGCGCGGCGTCGTCACCAGAATCTTGGGGATCGGGCCCTGGCTCGCCTCGTCCCATTCCACCGGCTCGGCGATGAGCTCGCCGTCACGATCGCGGCCGACGATGTCGGCCAGCACGACTTGCGGCAGCGCGCCGGCCTCATGGATGCGACCGCGGCGGCGCGCCAAGGCGCCGTCGCGCTCGAGCTGCTTGAGCATCTCCTTGAGCCAGGCAAACTTCTTGGAAGGGAGATTGAAGGCCCGCAGAATCTGCCGCTTGCTCAGCTCACCCTTGGCCTGCGCGATGTAGGCCAGGACTTCGTCCTTGGAGGGGAGCGTGTAGTGGGAAGACTTTTTCGAGCGGTCAGAAGCTCTTGCGTGCTGCGGCAAAGGTCGATCCAGGGCATCCGATCGTCGGCGCCCGCAAAAATAAGCCAAAAGAGGCCGTTAGCCCCTTAAATAGGGAACGAATCGGCGTTTGTCATCATGAGGGCCCCGTGTCGCTCGCCTGTGACACCGGGGGACCTTGTGTTCCCGTTCCGCGCACTTCCAATCTGGCCTCCGCGCAGCGTCGCGTGCTGTCGCTATGAGGCTCCTCCGTGACGGTCGTCGCCTGTGACATCCCCGCCGAAAGCCTGTTGCGGGACGAGGCCATCTCAGCGTCTTTTCATGACAGCTACGGGGTTCGCCTGGTGCGCACCGACCTCGACATCGTTGCAATTTGTGCCGCCGTCTTTGGCCACCCGCCCGCTTGGCTGAAGCTGCTGCTGCATATTCGCAACAAGGCGGTCGCCTTGATCGGGCTCGAGGCGCCGACGGTCCATGACATCAACAACGCTTACTTCAAGCGCGCCTACACGGTCGGCGAGAAGCTCGGCAATCTTTGGCCGATCTTCGCCCTCAGCGAGCGCGAGCTCGTGGCTGGACGGGACAACAAGCACCTTGATTTCAGGGTTTCGGTGATCCGGGTTCCGGATGCAGGCGGCATGCGCGTCGTCGTCACGACGCTATGCAAAGTGCACAATGTATTTGGAACGCTCTACCTGCGCGCCATCGTTCCGTTCCACAAGTATTCGGTCCAATACCTGATAGCGGACGCGCTGGCCAAAGGCCGGCTTTGAGTTCGGCGGCAAGCGCCTAGCGGCGCGCTGCCTTCTTCTTGGGGGCCGGCTTGCGGGCCGGTGCTCGCGCCGGCGCCTTGGCGTGCTTCTTGGGTGGCGGCTTGCGGGCCGATGTCTTCGCGGGTGCCGCCTTGGCGGGCGGTGCTTTCTTGGGCGATGCCGGTTTCGGGGGCGGGGCCTTCTTGGCGGCCGGTGCCTTTGCGCTGGCAGAGGTCGTGTCGGCCTCGGCTTTGCGCGACCCCTTGCGACGCCGCGGACCCGTGCTCGGCCCCTTGGCGCGCCGCGCCACGATGAGCGCCAGCGCCTCGTCGAGCGTCACCGCGTCCTGCTGCGCGGAATTGGGCAATGTGGCGTTGGTGGTGCCGTCCGTCACATACGGGCCGTAGCGGCCGGACTTGACGCGCACCATCTCGCCGGTTTCGGGATCGGCGCCGAGCTCACGGCCCGGATCGGCGGTGCGGCCGAAGCGCTTGCCGCCGCCTTGCTCCTTGGTGACGATCAGATCGATGGCACGATTGGCGCCGATCTCCAGCACGTCGTCGTCCTTGCCGAGGCTGGCATACATCTTCTCGTGCTGCACGTAGGGGCCGAAGCGGCCGATGCCGGCCTTGATCGGTTGGCCGCTGGTCGGATGCGTCGCGACCTCGCGCGGCAGCGACAGCAGTTTGAGCGCCATTTCGAGATCGACCGCGTCGGGCGCCGTGCCGCGCGGCAAGCCCTGGCGCTTCGGCTTCTCGCCGTTGCCGAGCTGCACGTAGGGGCCGAAGCGGCCGTCGCGCAGCGTCACGTCGAGGCCGCTGTCGGGATCGGTGCCGAGCAGCTTCACGCCGGGCGTGCCTTCGTCCCCGACCACCGCGTCGCCATTGGCGGCGAGGGGCCGCGTGTAGCGGCAATCGGGATAGTTCGAGCAGCCGATGAAGGCGCCGAACTTGCCGAGCTTCAGCGACAGCTGGCCGGCGGCGCAGGAAGGGCAGGCGCGCGGCTCGGAGCCGTCCTCCTTGGCGGGGAAGATGTGCGGGCCGAGATATTCGTTGAGCGCGTCGAGCACCTGGGTGGTGCGCAGCTCCTTGGTCTCCTCGACAGCGGCAATGAAGTCGCGCCAGAAGTCGCGCAGCACCTGCTTCCAGTCGATCTCGTGATTGGAGATGCGGTCGAGCTGCTCCTCGAGATTGGCGGTGAAGTCAAACTCCACATAGCGGCGGAAGAAATTCTCGAGGAAGGCGACGACGATGCGGCCCTTGTCCTGCGGCACGAGCCGCTTCTTGTCGATCTTGACGTAGTCGCGGTCTTTCAGCACCTGCAGGATCGACGCGTAGGTGGAGGGCCGGCCAATGCCGAGCTCTTCCATGCGCTTGACCAGGCTTGCCTCGGAGAAACGCGGCGGCGGCTCGGTGAAATGCTGCGTCGCCCGGATACCGCGCCGCGTCACCGGATCGCCCGCCTGCATGGGCGGCAGACGGCCGGACTTCTTCGTCCTCCTCGTCGTCGCGCCCTTCCTGATAGAGCTTCAGGAAGCCGTCGAACTTGATCACCTGGCCGGTGGCCCGCAGATCGAGGGTCCGCGGCCCGACGCGCGCCGCAATGTCGACGGTGGTGCGCTCCAGCTCCGCCGACTCCATCTGGCAGGCGATGGTGCGCGTCCAGATCAGCTCGTAGAGCCGTGCCTGGTCGCTGTCCACGTAGCGGGCCACCTGCTTGGGCAGGCGGCCGAGATCGGTGGGGCGAATGGCTTCGTGCGCTTCCTGCGCGTTCTTGGTCTTGGCGGTGTATTTGCGCGGCGCCTCCGGCACGTATTCCTTGCCGAATTCGCGGCCGATGACGCGCCGTGCCGACGCCACCGCCTCTTCGGCCATGTCGACGCCGTCGGTGCGCATATATGTGATCGAGTCCGACCGTCTCGCCGTCGATCTCGGTGCCCTCGTAGAGGCGTTGCGCCAGCCGCATGGTGATGGCCGGAGCGAAGCCGAGCTTGCGCGAGGCTTCCTGCTGCAGGGTCGAGGTGGTGAAGGGCGGATAGGGGTTGCGCCGTGCCGGCCTGGCCTCGACCTCCGTCACCTTGAAGGTGGCGAGCTCGAGATCGCGCTTGAACGCCTCGGCCTCGTCGCCCTTGCCGATGTCGAGGCGGGTGATCTTCTGTCCGTCGGCGCCGACGAGGCGGGCCTCGAAGGCCGCCCCTTCCTTGGTGGCGAGCTCGGCGATGAGCGACCAATATTCGCGCGCCACGAAGGTCTCGATGTCGCGCTCGCGGTCGCTGACGAGGCGCAGCGCCACGGACTGCACGCGTCCGGCCGAGCGCGCGCCCGGCAGCTTGCGCCACAGCACCGGCGAGAGCGTGAAGCCAACCAGATAGTCGAGGGCGCGCCGCGCCAGATACGCGTCGACCAGCGCCTGGTCGATGACGCGCGGCTGCGCCATGGCTTCCAGCACCGCGTTCTTGGTGATGGCGTTGAAGGTGACGCGCTCGATCGGCACGCCCTTCAGCACCTTCTTGTCGTTGAGCGCTTCGACGACGTGCCAGGAGATCGCCTCGCCCTCGCGGTCGGGGTCGGTGGCGAGGATGAGCTTCTCGGCGCCCTTCACGGCGCGCGCGATTTCCGAGACGTGCTTGGAGCCGCGCGAGTCGACCTGCCACACCATCTTGAAGTCGGCATCCGGATCGACCGAGCCGTCCTTGGGCGGCAGATCGCGGATATGGCCGAAGGAGGCCAGGACCTCGTAGCCCTTCCCCAAATATTTGTTGATGGTCTTCGCTTTCGCCGGAGAATTCGACGACAACGACTTTCATGGGCCGACGTTTTCCTGGCCGCTCGAAGCGACGTGACTCGGGTTGAACTGAACGGGTTGAGGCGGCATCCCGCCGCAGGGCGGGGATCAATGGTCGAATCCCTGGCCGCTGTCAAATGGGGGCTCGGCGCTTGGTTGTCAAACCATTGGCAAAGCGCGATCCGCAAGCATTGTCATGGTGTTGTTAACGTCATTGGCGCCAATGACACGCCCGCGACGCGCCAAGCCTTGGGTTTGCGCGGGTTTCGGGGATGTGTCGCGGTGCAATACAACAAGCGTGGCGGCAGGCGCGAGGCTCGCCGACCGGTCGGGCGCGAATCGCACGCGCGCCTTGCCCTCATGTGAAATTGCGCCAGCGCTGCAGCAATGGCCGTAAACCGTTCCTGTAGATAGCTGCGCTCGTCTCTTGCCCGCCCTGCCGATACCGCCTATAGCGGTCGCTTCAGGATGAACGCGTCGGCGCCCGCCCTGAGTTTCCCGCATCGCCACCTGCTCGGCATCGAAGGGCTTTCCCCCTTCGATATCACGGGCCTGCTCGACATGGCCGAGGAGGCGGTCGGCGTGAGCCGCCAGATCGAGAAGAAGCGCGCCACTTTGCGCGGCCGCACGCAGATCAACCTGTTCTACGAGCCCTCGACCCGCACGCAGTCGTCCTTCGAGATCGCCGGCAAGCGCCTCGGGGCCGACGTGATGAACATGTCGGTGGCATCCTCGTCGGTGAGGAAGGGCGAGACGCTCATCGACACGGCTGTCACGCTCAACGCCATGCGGCCCGACATCATTATCGTGCGCCATCATCAGGCGGGGGCCGTGCATCTGCTGGCCCAGAAGGTTGAGTGCTCGGTGGTCAATGCCGGGGACGGCGCCCATGAGCACCCGACCCAGGCGCTCCTCGACGCGTTGACCATCCGCCGCAACAAGGGCCGCATCCAGGGGCTCGTCGTCGCCATCTGCGGCGACATCATGCATTCGCGCGTGGCGCGCTCCAACATTATCCTGCTGCAGGCGCTCGGCGCGCGGGTGCGCTGCATCGGCCCCTCGACGCTCCTGCCGGCCGGGATCGACCGCTTCGGCGTCGAGGTGTTCACCGACATGCGGGCGGGCCTGAAGGACGCCGACATCGTCATGATGCTGCGCCTGCAGCGCGAGCGCATGAACGGCTCCTTCGTGCCGTCGGTGAAGGAGTACTTCCGCTTCTACGGCCTCGACCTGGAAAAGCTCGCGCACGCCAAGCCCGATGCGCTGGTCATGCATCCAGGTCCTATGAATCGCGGCGTCGAGATCAGCTCGGAAGTCGCGGACGGGGCGCAGTCGCTGATCCGCGAGCAGGTGGAGATGGGGGTGGCGGTCCGCATGGCGGTGCTTGAAGCGCTCTCCAGGCATCTGCCGAACCAATGACCGCCACGCAGCCCCTCATGATCCTCATCGCCGGGCCCTATCGATCCGGCACCAATGACGATCCGGTGCTGATCAAGCGCAATGTCGACGCCATGACCGATATGGCGCTCAAGGTCTTTCGCGCCGGCCACATGCCTGTGCTTGGCGAGTGGTTCGCGCTGCCGCTAATCGAGCATGCCGGCTCCAAACGTATCGGCGACCCGATCTTCGACGAGATCTTCCACCCCATCGCGCGGCGCCTGGCGCATCACTACGATGCGTGTCTGAGGATCGGTGGGCCCTCGAAGGGCGCCGACGACATGGTCGCGACGGCGCGCCGCCACGGCAAGCTGGTGTACACGCGCTTCGAGGACATTCCGGCGGCGCCGAATGAGGGCTCGGCGTGACCGACAGCCGTTTCCTCGTCCTCGCCAACGCACGACTCGTCGATCCGGGCAGCGGCCGCGACGAGCGCGGCCACGTCCTCGTCGAGAACGGGCTTATCGCCGACATTGTCTGGGGCAGCGCGGCGCCTGGCAGGCCGGGCGGCGTGCAGAGCCTCGATTGCGGCGGCCAGGTTCTCGCGCCGGGACTCGTCGACATGCGCGCCTTCGTGGGTGAGCCGGGCGCGGAGCACCGCGAGACCTTGAAGACGGCAAGCGAAGCGGCGGCGGCCGGCGGCGTCACGACGATCGTGTGCATGCCCGACACCAATCCGGTCATCGACGATCCGGCCATCGTCGATTTCGTCGAGCGGCGCGCCCGCGACACCGCCGTCGTGCACGTGCATCCCGCCGCCGCCCTTACCAAGGGTCTCGAAGGTCGCGAGATGACCGAGATGGGTCTGCTCATGGAGGCCGGCGCCGTTGCCTTCACGGACGGGGCGCGCTCCGTCAAGAACGCGCGGGTGATGCGTCGGGCGCTGACCTATGCCCGCGATTTCGGGGCGCTCATCATCCATCATACCGAGGATCCGGATCTCGTCGGCGAAGGGGTCATGAACGAGGGGGAGCTTGCGAGCCGGCTCGGCCTTTCGGGCACGCCGCGTGAGGCCGAGACGGTGATGCTCGAGCGCGATCTCACGCTCGCGCGGATGACGCATGGCCGCTACCACGCCGCCATGATCACCCATGCGGGCTCGGCGCGGCTCATCAAGGCCGCCAAGGAGGAGGGGCTGACGGTCACCTGCGGCGTCTCCATCAACCACCTGACGCTCAACGAGAACGACATCGGCGACTACCGTACATTTCTCAAAGTGTCGCCGCCGCTGCGGCACGAGGATGACCGCCTGGCGGTGGTGGAGGCTTTGGCGGACGGCGTGATCGATGTCATCGTGTCGGACCACAATCCGCAGGACGTGGAGGTGAAACGGCTGCCCTTCGCCGAAGCCGCCAATGGCGCCGTGGGTCTCGAGACGCTGCTGTCGGCGGGCATGCGGCTGGTGCAGGCCGGAAAGATCAGCCTGCCGCGCCTGCTTGCCGCCATGTCGACAAAGCCGGCGGCGCTGCTTGGCCTGCGCTGCGGACGGCTGGAGCGCGGCGCCCCCGCCGACCTCATGCTGTTCGATCCGGACGCGCCCTATGTCCTCGAGAAGGAGGGCTTGCGCTCGCGCTGCAAGAACACTCCCTTCGACGAGGCCAAGCTCGAGGGCCGCGTGCTCAAAACCTTCGTTGCCGGCCGCGCGGTCTACGGTTACGCTTCGGCCTGAACAGGCTGAAGCTGCCATGAACTGGCCTCTCGTCCTTGCCGCGCTTGTGTTCGGCTATCTCTGCGGCTCGATTCCATTCGGCATCATCGTGACGCGGCTTGCCGGTGCCGGCGATCTGCGCGCCATCGGGTCCGGCAATATCGGCGCCACCAACGTGTTGCGCACCGGCCGCAAGGGGCTTGCGGTTGCGACCCTGCTGGGCGACGCGCTGAAGGGAACGCTGGCCGTCGTCGTGGCCGGCCTGTGGGGGCCGGAGCCAGCGCTGGCCGCCGCGGCCGGCGCCGTCCTCGGCCATCTCTACCCGGTGTGGCTCGGCTTCAAGGGCGGCAAGGGAGTGGCTACCTTCCTCGGCTGCCTCATCGGGCTGAAGCTTGTCGCCGCGCTCGCCTTCGCGGTGATCTGGCTCGCCGTCGCCTTCGTCACCCGCTACTCGTCACTTGCGTCGCTCACCGCGACCGCGTTGACGCCGGTGGTGCTTTGGACGATGGGCGAGACCAGCATGGCCCTCATCTTTGTGCTTCTCGCGGCGCTGCTGTGGTGGAAGCATCAGGAGAATATCCGCCGGCTCCTGGCCCGCACCGAGGGCCGCATCGGGCAGAAGGCATGAGCGACATTTTGCTCAGCGACGCCCAGCGCCTCGATTGGCTGAGGCTGATCCGCTCCGAGAATGTTGGACCGCGCACCTTCCGGGCGCTGTTCGACCGCCACGGCGGTGCGGCCCAGGCGCTCGCGGCGCTTCCCGACATCGCGCGGCGCACCGGCCGCTCGCTCCGCGTCATGTCGCGCGAGGAGGCCGAGCGCGAGATGGACGCAGCGGCGCGCTGGGGCGTGCGTTTCGTGGCGCTCGGCGAGGCCGACTATCCAAAGACGCTGCGGGCCATCGATTCCGCCCCGCCGCTCATCGCGCTGCGCGGGCAGGCGGCGGCGCTGAAAATGCCCACCGTCGCCGTCGTCGGCTCGCGCAACGCGTCCGCGGTTGGCCTCAAGTTTACGAGCCGGTTGGTGCGCGGCCTCGGCGCCGCCGGCTTCTGCGTCGTCTCCGGCCTGGCGCGCGGTATCGATTCCTGGGCCCATGAATCAAGCCTGGAGACCGGCACGGTCGCGGTCCTGGCCGGTGGCCATGACGAGATCTATCCGCCCGACAACGCGGAGCTCCTCGGCGCCATCCTCGAGCGTGGCGCCGCTATTTCCGAGATGCCAATGGGGCACGCGCCGCGCGGCCGCGATTTTCCGCGCCGCAACCGGCTCATCTCGGGTCTTGCCCTCGGCGTCGTCATCGTCGAGGCGGCGCGGAAATCCGGCTCGCTGATCACCGCGCGCTTTGCGCTTGAGCAGGGGCGAGAGGTGTTCGCGGTGCCGGGGTCGCCCCTCGATCCGCGCGCCGAGGGGGCCAACGACCTCATCCGCCAGGGCGCGACGCTCTGCACCGAGGCGGAGCACGTGGTGAGTGTGCTCATGCCGCTCATCGACAAGGAGCAGACGCCGGGCATGCGCGAGACGGCCGGCGAGCCGGGCGAGGAGCCGCTGTGGGACGAGCTCGACATGGCGCCCGGCTTGGACGGCGTGAAGCCGGCGCCGGCCGCGCCTGTCGCCGCCAACGGCGGCGTGCCAGAACGCGGCGGCCGCGAGCGGCTTGTCGCGCTCCTCGGTCCGGCGCCCGTCAATGTCGACGATCTGGTGCGCATGTCGGGGCTTGCGGTGCGCGACGTGCACGCGGCGCTGCTTGATCTCGAGCTCGCCGGACGGCTCACCCGCCACGGCGGCAACGCGGTGTCGCTGATCTGACGACGGATCGTCTGTCCTCCGTCATCCGAGCAGCGCGAGGACGATCGGCATGGTGATCATCGCGGCGAGCGTCTGCAGGGTGATGATCTCGGCCATCAGGGGCGCGTTGCCGCCGAGCTGGCGGGCGAGGAGGAAGGCGGCCCCCGATGTCGGCACCGAGGCGGCCAGCAGCGCCACGGCGCGGCCGGTGCCGGTGACGCCAAGGGCGAACGTGTAGAGCGCCGCCAAAAGCGGCAACAGCACAAGTTTCAGGGCAAGCGACAGCCAGTGCACGGCGCGGGGCCGCGCCAATTGCGTGAGGTCCAGGCCGGACCCGACGATGAGCAGGCCGGCCGCCAGGGAGGCGCGGGCAAGGATGCCCGCGTAGTCGAGGGCGAGTTTCGGGATCGGTATCGCCAGGGCGTTGAGCGCGATGCCGGCCGCACAAGACCAGATGAAGGGATTGCGGGCCAGCGTGCCCAGCACGTCGAGCGGCGACTGCGGCACACCGCTCGCGTAGCGCGCCAGCACGATGACGGCCAAGACGTTGAGCACGGGTATCATGGCCGCAATGGCGATGGCGATAAGGGTCAGGCCCTCGTTGCCGAAAAGGGCTCCGGCGAGGGCCAGCGCCACGAAGAAGTTCCAGCGCGTCGAGCCCTGAAACAGCGACGTGAAGCTCGGCGGGTCGAGGGCGATCCAGCGCTCCAGCGGCCGGCGCAGCAGGAGCACGATGACAGCGTTGCTGAGGAGGGCGCCAATCAGCGCGATCCCGACGCCGAGCACCGGCACCGTGGAGAGGTCGGCTTTGACCAGCGTCTCGACGATCACGGCCGGGAAGAGAACGAAATAGGTGAGGCGCTCGAAGCCGCGCCATTGCTCCTCGGGCACGGCGCCGGAGACGCGCATGCCGTAGCCGGTGGCGATGACCAGGAAGACCGGCACCAGCGCGGCGACGATGGTCAGCATGCCGCGCCGCCCTCTGTCGTCCGCGTCAGCCGGTCCAGGGCCCCCTGCAGCAGGAAGGCCGCCGCCATCTTGTCGACGAGGGCGGCGCGGCGGGCGCGCGAGGTGTCCGCTTCGATGAGCGTGCGGGTCACCGCCGCCGTCGTTAGCCGCTCGTCCCACAGCGCCACGGGGAGCGCCAGGATAGCGTCGAGGTTGCGCACGAAGGCGCGGGTCGACTGTGCCCGCGGGCCTTCCGAACCGTCCATGTTGAGCGGTAGGCCGACCACGAGGCCGCCGACGCCGTGCTCGCTTGCGATGGCTTTGAGGCGCGCGGCGTCGGCGGTGAATTTCGACCGCTTGATGGTGTCGAATGGGCTCGCCACGCGCCATTCCACGTCTGACAGCGCAAGCCCGATGGTCTTGCTGCCGAGATCGACGCCGATCAGGCGGGCGCCGCGCGGCAGTTGGGTGAAGGCGTCAAGGGTGACGAGGGGCATCGGCGCCGACTATCACGGGGTGGTGCCATGGTCACGGGCGGGGGGCCGGAACTGCAAGCTCCGGAAAACCCTCGGCTGGCGGCCCCTTTACGGCGATTTTCGAGCCGGATTAGCCATTTAGGCCGGGGGCGCGGACGCTGGTTACCAATCCGATTTACCCTTTCTTCATTCCTGTGTCGCGGCCGTGATGGGGGTGTGCATAGTCGGTCACTGGGAGCGGGACGGGCACGGTGCCATGAAGGAAGCCGATCGCATGGTTACGGCTGTCGCAAGTCGCCAGGGCGTGTACCCCGCGCCTGACAAGTCCAGGATGCGCACTGAGTTCTCGCCCCGCGAGGCGGCCGCCCGGGCCGACGCGGTGGCGCGCCGTCTCGCCAGGTCGCGGGCGCCGGCCGTGCCGGAGCCGCCTATCGCGCCTTGGGGCGACGTCAAGGCCGAAGCCGACGCCAGGCGGCTCGCCGGCCGGCGCCCCTTCGCACGTCTTGCCGTCGTCATCCTGCTCGGCACGATGGTGATGCTATGCTCGACGTGGCTCGCGACGCTCGGGTGGCCGTTCAACCCGGTGCCGCACCC
The DNA here is from genome assembly GCA_963812775.1 of uncultured Alphaproteobacteria bacterium. Taxonomy (GTDB): domain Bacteria; phylum Pseudomonadota; class Alphaproteobacteria; order Rhizobiales; family Beijerinckiaceae; genus CAWEWH01. The sequence continues at coordinate 77,728 of CAWEWH010000001.1, read as the reverse complement.
GCAGGCGATCTCCAAGAACTAATGTGTCGTTCGGGTCGCGGCGAACCGACCCGCCGATCCTCCTTTGCTTGCCGCGCCAAACGGGCGGGTGCTATAGCGCCCAGGCCGCGCGTCGCGCGCGCGTCCCACCCGGAGCAGGCATGAGTGTCGACGAGAAGACGGTCCGGCGCATCGCGCATCTGGCGCGCATCGCGGTCAAGGACGCCGACGTGCCGCATCTTCAGGGCGAGCTCAACGCCATCCTCAAATTCGTCGAGGAGCTCGACACAGTGAATGTCGAGGGCGTCGAGCCGATGACCTCGGTCACCAAGATGGCCATGAAGAAGCGCCAGGACGCCGTCAACGACGGCGGCTATGCGGACAAGATCGTCGCCAATGCGCCGGCGAGCGAAGACAATTACTTCATGGTGCCAAAGGTCGTCGAATAGACATGCGCCGCATACGGCTGCCGATTTGAATCAGCAATGACCGAGCTTCTCGATCTCACCCTTGCCGAGGCGCGCGACGGCCTTCGCGCCAAACAGTTCTCGGCCACCGAGCTCGCCAAGGCGCATGTGGCGGCTGTCGAAAAGGCGCGCATGCTCAACGCCTACGTGCTGGAGACGCCCGAGAAGGCGCTCGCCATGGCGGCGGAAAGCCAGAAGCGCATCGCCGCCGGCGAGGCGCGGCCGCTCGAGGGCCTGCCGCTCGGCATCAAGGATCTCTTCTGCACCGAGGGCGTGCGCACCACCGCGTGCAGCAACATCCTCAAGAACTTCGTGCCGCACTACGAATCGACGGTGACGGCGCAGCTGTGGCGCGACGGCGCCGTCATGCTCGGCAAGCTCAACAACGACGAGTTCGCCATGGGCTCGTCGAACGAGACGTCCTGCTTCGGTCCGGTGAAATCGCCATGGCGGCGGGCCGGCGCCAATCTCCATCTCGTGCCGGGCGGCTCCTCCGGCGGTTCGGCGGCGGCGGTGGCGGCGCGGCTCTGCCTCGGGGCGACCGCCACCGACACGGGCGGCTCCATCCGCCAGCCGGCGGCCTTCACCGGCACGGCCGGCATCAAGCCTACCTACGGGCGCTGCTCGCGCTGGGGCATCGTCGCCTTCGCGTCGTCTCTCGACCAGGCCGGGCCCATTGCCAGGACGGTGCGCGACTGCGCCATCCTGCTCACCTCGATGGCCGGGCACGATCCGAAGGACACCACCTCGGCGAACGTGCCGGTGCCCAATTTCGAGGCGGCGGTGCGCCGCGGCGTCGCCGGCCTGACCATCGGCATCCCGGACGAGTACCGCGTCGATGGCATGCCGGCCGAGATCGAGGCCTTGTGGCAGCGCGGCGCCGGCTGGCTCAAGGCAGCGGGCGCCAACATCGTCGAAGTGTCGCTGCCGCACACCAAATATGCGCTGCCGGCTTATTACATCGTGGCGCCGGCCGAAGCGTCCTCGAACCTCGCGCGCTATGACGGCGTGCGCTACGGCCTGCGCGTACCCGGCCGCGACATCGTCGACATGTACGAGCAGACACGCGCCGAGGGCTTTGGCCGCGAGGTGCAGCGGCGCATCATGATCGGCACCTACGTGCTGTCGGCCGGCTACTACGACGCCTATTATTTGCGCGCGCAGAAGATCCGCACGCTGATCAAGCAGGATTTCGAGAAGCTCTATCAGCAGGGCGTCGACGCCATCCTGACGCCGGCGACGCCGTCGGCCGCCTTCGGCATCGGCGAGAAAGGCGCCGCCGATCCGGTGGAGATGTATCTCAACGACGTGTTCACCGTCACCGTGAACATGGCGGGGCTCCCCGGCATCTCCGTGCCGGCCGGTCTCGACGCGCAGGGCCTGCCGCTCGGCCTGCAGCTCATCGGCCGGCCCTTCGACGAGGAGACGCTGTTCGCGGCCGGCCAGGTGATCGAGGAGGCGGCCGGGCGCATGACGCTGCCCGAGCCGTGGTGGTAGCGCCGTCGTCGCCAGAATGCGTCGGGTGTGCCATGCTGCCGGCGCGCCGCGGGATCGCCTGACGCGGCACCGCGCGAGACCGATACTGCCGCGAACGGCGTCACCCCTCCCGCCGCGAGGGAGGACCACATGCCCAACAGTGTCTACAAGGTCATTGAACTTATCGGCACCAGCCCGATTCCTGGGACAAGGCCGCCAAGAACGCCCTCGAGAGGGCGAGCAAGACGTTGCGCGACCTGCGCGTCGCGGAAGTGGTTCAGCTCGACGTGGCGATGGACAGCAAGGGCAAAGTCGAAGCCTATCGGGCGAAGCTCAAGGTTTCGTTCAAGTACGAAGGTGGGGGCTGATCAAACGAAAAGGGCCAGGCGAAACGCCTGGCCCTTTGTCGCCCGAAAATCCGTTACTGTTGCGGAGGCGCAGAATTGCTCGGGGGCTTCTGCATCGACGGTGCGTTCGGCGGCGAGCCAACCGGCGCCTGGCCGCTCGGCATCGACTGCTCGGTCTTGGTGCTGCCGGTGGTCGTGCGGTCGGTGTTGTCACTCGAGCCGTAGTAATAGAACGCGAACAATCCGCCGATCACGAGGATGGCAACCAGCAGGACCGCGCTCACATTGGTGCTCACGCCACCGTCGTATTCCGGCCCACGCGCCTCAGGCGGTAGCGGCCGAAATTCGGGATCGAGCGAATCCCGTCTGGGGTCATAAGTCATTTGTCGCTCCTGTCGCTCAGTGTCAGGGCTTAACGCGTGATGTGCGACAAGGTTTCACCCGCGTGAGATTGTGAAAAGGCGGCCAAAGCACTTACATCTCAAGAGGTTGTGCGAACGGAGTGCCGGCTTGACCCCACATCGCGTGCGCTCTACTGGCTGATTTTGCAACGAGACAGGACGAGGCAGGACTGGGATGAACGCCGCGCTCGACCCGAAAAAGCTCATCAAGGGCGCCACCGGCGACTGGGAGGTCATCGTCGGGTTGGAAATCCATGCCCAGGTGACCTCGAACGCCAAGCTGTTCTCCGGCGCCTCGACCGAATTCGGCGGCGCGCCGAACGCGCATGTCTCGTTCGTCGACGCGGCCATGCCCGGCATGCTGCCGGTCATCAACGAGGAATGCGTGCGCCAGGCGGTCCGCACCGGCCTTGGGCTGAAGGCCAAGATCAACCATTCCTCGGTGTTCGACCGGAAGAACTATTTCTATCCCGACCTGCCGCAAGGCTATCAGATCAGCCAGTATAAGAGCCCCATCGTCGGCGAAGGCGAGGTGATCGTCGATCTTCCCGACGGCGGGCAGATCAAGGTCGGCATCGAGCGGCTGCATCTCGAGCAGGACGCCGGCAAATCGCTGCACGATCAGCACGCCACCACGAGCTTCGTCGATCTCAACCGCTCCGGCGTGGCGCTGATGGAGATCGTCTCGAAGCCCGACATGCGCTCGTCCGACGAGGCGCGCGCCTATGTCACCAAGCTGCGCACCATCCTGCGCTATCTAGGCACCTGCGACGGCGACATGGAGAAGGGCAACCTGCGCGCCGACGTGAACGTCTCGGTGCGCCGGCCCGGCGAGCCGCTCGGCACGCGCTGCGAGATCAAGAACGTCAACTCCGTCCGCTTCATCGGCCAGGCCATCGAGGTGGAGGCGCGCCGCCAGATCGGCATTCTCGAGGACGGCGGCAAGATCGACCAGGAGACGCGCCAGTTCGACCCGGGCAAGGGCGAGACGCGCTCCATGCGCTCCAAGGAGGAGGCGCACGACTACCGCTATTTTCCCGATCCGGATCTGTTGCCGCTCGCCTTCGACGACGCCTTCGTCGAGAACCTCAAGCGGCAGCTGCCGGAATTGCCCGACGCCAAGAAGGCGCGCCTCATCGCCGATTTCGGGCTTTCGACCTATGACGCCGGCGTGCTCGTGGCCGAGCGCGCTTCCGCCGATTTCTTCGAGGCGGTCGCCAAGGGGCGCGACGGCAAAGTTGCCGCCAACTGGGTCATCAACGAGCTGTTCGGGCGCCTCAACAAGGAAGGCATGGACATCGCCGCCTCGCCTGTTTCGGCCGAGCAGCTTGGCGCCATCGTGGCGCTGATCGGGGAGGGCACCATCTCGGGCAAGCTCGGCAAGGACCTGTTCGAGATCGTGTGGGCGGAAGGGGGCGATCCGCGCGCCATCGTCGCGGCGCGCGGCATGCAGCAGGTCACCGACACCGGCGCCATTGCGGCCGCCGTCGACAAGATCGTTGCCGCCAATCCCGACAAGGTCGAGCAGGTGAAGCAGAAGCCCACGATGCTCGGTTGGTTCGTCGGTCAGGTGATGAAGGAGACGGGCGGCAAGGCCAACCCGCAGGCGGTGAACGAACTTCTGAAGGCGAAGCTCGGAATCTAGTGTGCCGAATTTGAAGTTCACTACATTGTCTGGATCAGCTGCCTCGCGAACTTCAAATTCAAAAAGCGCGCTAGAATCAATCCTTTCTAGTGCGGCCTATGATTCCGAAATTCGCCAAGTCGTCCATATTACTTGGCCCTCCATCAGCATGAGGCGAATTTCGGAATCGCGACACTAGCATGCCGTCCCGGCGAGCTGCATGCGGCGGCTCCCCGGGAATGACGAACGGGAGGCTGGCCCTACACGCGGTGCTCGCCGCCGGGACGCGCGATACCGCGCAGCGCTTCTGCGGCCGGCATGGCGCCGCCATCGCTGCTCGCGAGATCGCCGATGGAGACGATGCCCACCAGGCGTTTGTTGCGGTCCACCACCGGCAGGCGACGAACCTGGATGTCGGCCATGTTGTCGGCGACGTTGTCGAGATCCTGATCGTCGTAGCAGTACCGTACCTCTCGGGTCATGATGTCGCTCACATGCGCGTCCGGGCCGAGGCCCTGAGCAACGCCGCGAATGGCGATGTCCCGGTCAGTGATCATGCCGACGAGGCGGTCACCATCGCTCACCGGCAGGATGCCGGAATTGACCTTCGACATTTCCGTCGCCGCTTCTCGCAGCGTGCTGCCGGGATTGATGGTGTGAACGTCCTTCGTCATTACGTCCTTGATTTGCATCGGGAGCTCCTCGCTGGTTGCCCCAAGGACCGGCGAGATCGGTGGCGATCAGGCTCGCCCCGCCGCTTGGGTGAGGGGGCAACGATGCGCGTGCGGACGGGTTCCGGCGTTCCTTGATCGGAGCGCATGAAAAAGAAAAAGGGGCCCGCGAGCCCCTTCTGCACGTCGTGATGTCCGGGTTCAGCGCCGGAAGGCGCCGATGCCTTGCAAGAGCGAGCCGGCGCCGCCCATCAACTGGCCGACCTCGCCTGCCGACGGGGCGCGCTGCTGCTGCGGCTGCGCCTGCTGGCGTTGCGGGGCGCGCCGGCGCGGCGAATCCTCGTCGACGGCGCCGCCGCCATCGTTGACACCCTGCTGTTGGCGCACGTTGCGCGTCACCGGCGCCGACTGGACCGGAGGCGCGGCGGCCATGAGTTCCTGATAGGCCGCTTCGCTCTTGGTCCAAAGCACCTGCTTCTGGGCCCTGGTCAGATAGCCGGTGGTCGGCAGGCTGTTGGAGGCCTGCCAGCGGCTCAGGGACTCGCGAGTTGCCGGCCCGAACTTGCCGGTGGGCGGCAGCACCATGAAGCCGGAGGCGCGGAGCCGGTTCTGCACCTCGCGGCGCTCGTTATCGGTGAGCCTCAGCGCATCTTCCGTCCTTGCCGTGCCGGCCTCCTTCAGGTCGGCCTCGGAGAGGGATGCGACGACGTTGGCGCCGGCTTCCGCCTTGAGCCGCGCGATGCGGTTCTTGGCGAACTGGGCGAACTGGCCGGTCGGGAAGGCGTCGAGATACGCCTGATAGTCCTCAAGCGTGTTCGACTTCTCAGCCGTCTCCCACATGCGCACGTCCATCTGGGCGCGATCGATGCCGCCGCCACCCGGCGCGGCGCCACCGGCGGGTGGCAATGCCGCTTGCTGCATGCGGGGGCCGGCCGCCGACGGGTTGAGCATGAACTCACCGATGATCGAAGTGTTGACCCACGGCTTCTGTTTCTTGCCGGTCTCGGTCCACACGTCCTCGCGCACCCGATCCATGACGGTCGAGATGGAGACGCCGGGCGTCTCGAGGTGCTTGAGCAGGGCCGACGTGAAGGGGCTGTTAGCGCCGCGCGAGCCGTCGAGGGCGACGCTGCGCGGGTCGGTCGCGAAGGCGATGAGGATGCCCGATGAGGCCTGCGTGTCGATGGCGGTAAGCCCGGTCGAGATCGAGGTCGAGCGCGTCTTGCCGACCGAGCGGGCCAGCTCCTTGGCGAAGGGATTGTCGCGGCAGGCATCGAGGATGAGGATGTTGACCCGTTCCTCGCGCTGCATCTGCCGCAGCACCAGGTTGACGTTGACAGTGCGGAAGTCGAGGTCGGCTTCGCTCTTCAGCACGGCGTCGGTGGGCAGCAGGAAATTCTCGTCGCCGACCGCGATGCCATGGCCGGCATAGAAGACCAGCGCCGCCTTGGCGCCGTCGAGCTTGGCGGCGAATTCGCCCACCAGCGAGCGCATGCCGTCGATTTTCAGGTCGTAACCCTCGACCACCTCGAAGCCGAGGCGCTTCAGCGCCGCCGAGACCGCCTTGGCGTCGGTGAGCGGGTTGGCGAGCGCCGGCACGTTCTGATAGGCGGCATTGCCCATGACGAGGGCGACGCGGCGGTCGGGCGCCGCTTCGGCACCCATCAGGACCATCGCCGTTGCGGCCGCCGCGATGGCGCCGCGCGACAGGAATGAGCCCAATTTCGACAGCATGGAATTGCCCCCTTCTCGTCCCGGTCCGCCCCCGGAAAGCGCATGATCCGACGGCGTTGATCCGCACGTTGGCTTGGCGCCCTTGTGCCAAGAAATTCGCGCGCCGTAAACGAAAATGCTGCGGCGCAGCTTGTTTCCGGCCGCCTCGTGGCGGGTTTACCGCAGTTCCACCGCCTGGCCTTCTATTTGCTGGGGCGGCTGCGCCAGTGATTCGCGCGCCGCCTCCCGTGCCGTGGCGCATTTGCTGGCGACGCGCGCCTGCCACAGGCACAAAAGCGGCGTGATGACGAGCTCCATGGCGAGGCCGCCCAGCATGGCAAGGCCCGGCAGGCCCGTGATGACAAGCCCGAGGAGACGCGACAGGCCGCCGACGAAGACGATGAAGGTGAGGATGCGGAAGCGGCCGGCCTTGTGCTCGATGCCGGGGATCGTGCTCCAGAACAGGAGGCCGACGGCGAGCAGCAGCCCCGACAGGTAGCGGAAGTGGCTGGCGAAGGGGCCGTCGCTGAGGCGCGAATTAAGCACGGCCGGCCCGAAGATGATGTGCCAGACGGCAACGCCGACCGGGATGAGCCCGAGCACAGCGGTCGTTCGCTGCAACAGCTTGCGCTCGCGTTCCAGGGCCGGGCCGTAGATATCCGACATCAGCCTTTCTTCTTCAGGCACTCGCTGGAAAAGTCGCTCCAGGTCTTGCCGCCCGTCTTGCCGTCCGCCTTGGCGCGCTGCCATTCGGCGCCGCAATCCTTGAGCCGGCGCTGCTGCGCCTTGCGGGCGCCGGTCTCATCCTTGCTCGTATCGCCGGTGGCCGGCGAGGCAGCCGCAAGGCTTCCGGCCGCCGCCAAAACGAGTATTCGCCTGATCATCCCCGCTCCTGGCCCAGTCCCCAGCCCAAGACCCACGTCAACGTCGAACTGCAACGCCCAAATCGCCGCGCGGGAGCCTAGCGATTTGCGTCTCAATGTCCACGTGGTGTCGCTGGCGCCGCAGCCCTCGAAATGGCGCAATTGCAGCGTTGGCGCTTCGTGACTAGATGACAGCGGCAGGTCGCGACCACGCGAAGGAGAACCAGGATGGCCGCTGTGCAAGGCAAGCCCATCGAGCTCCACTATTGGCCGACGCCGAACGGCTGGAAAATCTCCATCATGCTGGAGGAATGCGGCCTCCCATACACCGTCGTGCCGGTGAATATCGGCAAGGGCGATCAGTTCAAGCCGGAATTCCTGGCCATCTCCCCGAATAATCGCATGCCGGCCATCGTCGACCCCGATGGTCCCGGCGGCAAGCCGATCTCGGTCTTCGAGTCCGGCGCCATCCTGCAATATCTCGGGCGCAAGACCGGCAAGTTCTATCCGCAAGACGAACGCGGCCGCGTCGAGGTGGAGCAGTGGCTGTTCTGGCAGATGGGCGGCGTCGGCCCGATGGCCGGGCAGGCGCACCATTTCCGCACCTATGCGGCCGAGAAGATCGCCTATGCCATCGATCGCTACACCAACGAGGTGAACCGCCTCTACGGCGTGCTCGACAAGCGTCTCGCCGACCGCCAATTCGTCGCTGGCGACTATTCCATCGCCGACATGGCCACCTTCCCGTGGGCGCGGCTGTGGGAGCGGCAGGGGCAGGACATCGCGCAATTCCCGAACATGAAACGCTGGCTTGATGCGATCGCGGCGCGGCCAGCGGTGCAGCGCGGCCTCGCCATCCGTTCCGAGGACCGCGGCAGAGTCGACCTCGCCAAGGACGAGGAGGCGCGCAAGATCCTGTTTGGCCAAAAGGCACGATAGATGGTAGGTGTCCGATCGCGCGGCACGCATTTCAATCAGAAAAAGACGAGAGCTTCATGCGCAGACCAAGCTTCACGATGATTGCCGTGGTGACCGCCGCGGTGCTGGCGCCTTCGTTGGCGGCCGCGCAGGACAGCGACGCCCAGTGCGATCGCAATCGTGGGCCGATCCAGAACCTGGATTGCCCAAGCCAGAACATCTACTACACGCCGCCGCTCGGCACCGTGCGCGCCACATCGAGCGACATGCAGGTTCTCGCCAAGGCGATGCAACGCGATCAGGTTCAACGGGCCGAGAAACGCGCGTCGGCGCGCTTCGGCGAAACGGCCGGCATTGCGGCCCGGCCGCGCGACTGCACGGGCCCGGTGCGCGTCGTCTATGGCGGCTACGGCGAGAGCGGCTGCGCGACGCGCGAGGTTGCGGCGACGCTTTCGGAGGAACGCCCGTTCCACTCGCCGTAAACGCGGCAAGGCATCGATGAACGTCGACGTCGTCAGCTTTCCAAGCGTGTCGGCCGCAAGGCGGCAATCCGAGCATGGCATCTGGGAGCTGTTCAAGCGCGCGCCTGACCCGCGGCTGCGCGCCTACGTGCTCGGCTATGCCGGCTATCGCGAGAGCGTGCACCATCCGTTGCGCCGGCGTGAAGTGCCGAGCGGCGTCATCCCGCTCATCATCAATTTCGGCGCCGCGGTGCGCATCTTCGATCGCCAGCGGCCGCAGGCCTTCGAGGACTACGGCAGCTTCGTCGCCGGCCTGCATGAGACTTTCGCGCTGGTCGGGACGGCCGGCGCATCGTTTTGCCTGCAGGCCGATTTCACGCCGCAGGGCGCGTTGCGGCTCTTTGGCCTGCCAATGGACGAGATCGCCAATCGCGTCGTCCGCCTCGACGATCTCATCGGTGCGGCCGCTGGCGTCCTCGAGGGCCGGCTCTGTGAGGCGAGCTCGTGGCGCGAGCGCTTCGACATTCTCGACGGCGTTCTCCTCGATGCGCTTGGCAATCATGATGACGTGTCGCGCGAGGTGGCCTGGGCCTGGGATCGGCTCGACCGGTCTGCGGGGGCCGCTGCCATTGGCGGGCTTGCAGACGAGATCGGCTGGAGCCGGAAGCATTTCATCAGCCGTTTCCGCCGCGACATTGGCCTGCCGCCCAAGACGGTGGCGCGCATCCTGCGCTTCGATCGGGCCGTGGCGCAGTTGCGTGCGGCACCGGTCGGCGACTGGGCTGCCTTCGCGCAGGATTGCGGCTTCTACGACCAGGCCCATCTCACCCGCGAGTTCCAGGCATTTGCGGGCGAAAGCGCGCGGCGCTTCGCGCGCCGCATCCTGCCGCAAGGCATGGGGGTCATCGACTGAGCGGCCGCTTCGGCAGGTAAAATTCATCCAAGACGCCAGGCGGCGGGCGGTCCTAGATGCCTGACGCTGACGTCAGGAGGTCCGCCATGAACGCTCACGCCAATTCGAGACTGTCCGTCTGCATCGTTCCCTGCCTGCGCTACGACGACGCTCCAGCCGCCATCAAGTGGCTCGTCGACGTGTTCGGCTTCAAGGAGCAGCTTGTCGTTCCCGGCGAGGACAACACCATCGTGCACGCGCAACTGACCTTCGGGCCCGGCATGATCATGCTGGGGTCCGTGAAGAACGACGGCTTCGGCACGACGCCGCGCAAGCTCGGCAATGTCACGCAGACCATCTACGTCATCACCGATGCGGTCGATGCGCACTATGCCCACGCCAAGGCGGCGGGCGCCGAGATCGTGCGCGACATCATGGACGAAGATTACGGCGGCCGCGGCTACACCGTCTGCGACTGCGAGGGGCATGTCTGGACGTTCGGCAGCTACCGGCCGTAGGTCGAGGCACGGCGATCGCCGCGGAGCCCCGCAGAGAAGGACCGGCGGCCAATTCCCATTGAGCGCGCGCCTCGCAAACGCGGCGCGTGCTGAACGAATCCATAAGGCGAAACGCGAGCCGCGGGCGCCGTTGATGACAACGGCCGTTGAAAACATGCGGCTTTCCGCCCCGGCATGCTGAAGGAACGATGAAATCCGGCCTCAGGCGGTTTACCGCGTTCAGCTCTCATTTATTTCGACTTTTAAGAAAGCTTTTGCAGATGGCGGCCACCATTGCCCCGTCGCGCACGAGAGCCGCAAAGGCCAAGAGGCGCGGAGAATAGGGGTGGCTCAAATGGCTCGTTACGAATCCACATCGGGCGAAATGTCGGGCATGGCGTCGGCGCAGGCCGGCCCTGAAGCCTTCTTCGAGCTCGGTATGATGTACGCCTGCGGGCGCACGGTGCCGACCGATCTCGTGGCCGCGCACAAGTGGCTCAATATCGCCGTGGCGCGCGGCTTCAAGCCGGCGGTGGAACGCCGCGCCGAGATCGCCCGCGAAATGTCGGCGGCCGAGATCGCCGAGGCGCAACGCGAGGCGCGGCTGTTCCTGACGCGCCACTAGGCGCTCCTGCGCAGGGTTCGGGTCCGCTTGTGAGGGAAGGGTGCGGCGGCTATAAGCGCGCCCATCTCCAACCCTAGCGACGGATCCCCATGGCTCTCGAGCGTACCTTCTCCATCATCAAGCCGGACGCCACGGCGCGTAACCTCACCGGCGCCATCAATGCGCTCATCGAGAAGGCGGGTTTGCGCATCATCGCCCAAAAGCGGCTGCGCATGCGCCGCGAGGAAGCCGAGACCTTCTATGCCGTCCACAAGGCCCGCCCGTTCTTCGGCGAGCTCGTCGATTTCATGATCTCCGGACCCGTGGTCGTGCAGGTGCTGGAAGGCGAGGGGGCGATCGCCAAGTACCGCGAGATCATGGGCGCCACCAATCCGGCCCAGGCGGCGGACGGCACCATCCGCAAGCTCCACGCAAAGTCGGTGGGCGAGAATTCCGTGCACGGCTCCGATGCGCCGGATACGGCCGCCATCGAGATCGCCCAGTTCTTCTCGGGCAACGAGATCGTCGGCTGAAGGAGCGAACGTCCGTTCAAGCTTTCGCGAAGGCGAGCCGGGTCCAGGCGACGTCCTGGTTGGCCGGATAGACCGACGGACTTCGCATGCTCAATATGTTCCGCAGGCCCTGTGCCCCCGCCAGCGCCATGGTCTCGTCGGCCGTGACCTCGAACATGCGCCGGCCCTCGGGGACGGGGCCATGCCGCAGGGTCATGATCAACGTGCCGCCCGTGCCCAACAGGCCGGCAATGCGCGGCATTCCCTGCCGCCGCTGCGGCGCGTCCAGATGCATCCAGACCGCCGTCATCATGACGAGATCGAAGGTCTCGCCGCGCGCGCACACGCTCGCGATGTCGGGCAGGCTGTCCTTGACCCATTCGATGCGCGGCGAGGGGTGGAGGGCGATGGCGCGCGTGCGCAGGGCGTCGGTCGGCTCGACGGCAAGGATCCGATGACCCATCTCGGCCAAGGCGGCCGCGTCACGGCCGGTGCCCGCGCCAATATCGAGCACGCGCGCCGGGTGCGTTGGCACGAGATGCAGGACGTGTTGGTGCACCTCCGCGAAGGTGAGGCTCTCGTAGCGCTTGACGAGCTCCTCCGCCTCTTCGGCATATCCGGGTGCGACTTCCATCTTGCCCCGACCGTCTCCTGGTTCGCGCGCGAAGCTAACCGCTTCGCGCCCGGATGTTGAATCGTTTCGTCAAGATTGACACGCTCCTCAAGCGTGCTCCGCTGAGGGGCAACGGAGGCTCCATGGCGATCGAATCTCCCATCAGCCGCGCCGCTATCGAAAGACTATGGGGTGACGCGAGGCTTCCCGGCGCGTGCCTCGACCAGCTCGACCTCACCGGCCTCGATCCGGTCCTGCCCTCGAGCTTCGCGGTGGGGGCTGCCGCGCAGGCCTCGATCGCCGTCGCGGGCCTCGCGGCGGCGGAGCTGCACCGGCTGCGGGGCGGCCGGCCGCAACGCGTCGGCGTCGACATGCGCCATGCTTGCGCCGAATTCCGCTCGGAGCGCTATCTGCGGATCGCCGGCGAGCCGCCAAAGGACCCCTGGGACCCCATTGCACGCCTCTATCGCACCGGCGACGACGGCTGGGTCCGGCTGCACACCAACTTCCCGCATCATCGCGACGGCGTGTTGAAGCTCCTCCAGGCCGCGTACGATCGTGAGGCGGTGGCGGCAGCGCTGAAGACCTGGAAGGCGGAAGAATTCGAGACGGCGGCGGCCGAAGCCGGCCTCTGCGTCACGGCGCTGCGCAGCTTCGCCGCGTGGGACCGCCACGCGCAGGGGAAGGCCATCGCCATCGCGCCGGTTATCATCGAGAAGGTCGGCGCGGCGCCGCCGCAGCCGCTCGGGGAGGGGAGCCGGCCGCTCGAAGGCGTGCGCGTCCTCGACCTCACCCGCATCATCGCGGGTCCCGTCGGTGGCCGCACGCTCGCCGCGCACGGCGCCGACGTGCTGCTCGTCACGGGGCCGCATCTGCCGGCGGTGCAGACGCTGCTGATCGACACCGGGCGCGGCAAGCGCTCGGCGCAGCTCGATCTGCGCGACGCGGGCGGACGCGCGCGTCTGCAGCAACTGGTGTGCGACGCCGACGTGTTCGTGCAGGGCTATCGGCCGGGCGGCCTCGCCGAGCGCGGCTTTGGTCCCGAGGCGTTGGCGAAACTGAAACCCGGCATCGTCGCCGCTTCGCTGTCGGCCTACGGCGAGGCGGGACCGTGGCGCGGGCGGCGCGGCTTCGACAGTCTCGTGCAGACAGCGAGCGGCTTCAATCACGCCGAGGCCGAGGCGGCGGGCGACGCCAACCCTCGGCCGCTGCCGGCCCAGGCCCTCGATCATGCGTCGGGTTATTTCCTCGCCTTCGGCATCATGGCGGCGCTCATCCGCCGCGCCACCGAAGGCGGCAGTTGGCGCGTGGTCGTGTCGCTTGCCGCCACCGGCCGCTGGCTGCGCTCTCTCGGCCGCATCGACAATGGCTTCGCCTGCAAGGATCCGCGGTTCGATGACGTGCAGCCGTTCCTGGATGAGATGGCGTCGGATTTCGGCCCGCTCGTTGCCGTGCGCCATGCGGCCCAGCTCGATGCGACCCCTGCGCGTTGGGATCGGCCAGCGCGCCAGCTCGGGGCGGATGAGGCGCGGTGGTAGCGACCTCCGTCCTCTGTCGTCTGCCTACGTCACGTCGCTCCAATCCGCGTCGCGCTCTTCGTCGGTCAGCCGCTCGAGTGGCGGCGCCGTGCCCTCCGGATGCTCACCGCCAGGCACCTTCTGGTTCTGGATGACGGCCGCCGCGGTGCTCGAGGCGCGGGATTGGTCGGCCGCGACATTGGTGTCGTCGGAATTGCCGTCAGGACGCTGGTCGTCCGGGGTCATCTCGTCGGTATTGCGATAGCGCGGCTTTTGCCTGGTGCGCGGGGCCATGGTGTTCCTCCGTTCCAGGAGAAACGGGGAAGGAGAGACCCGCGTTCCAGGCCTTTCGCGCCGCCGCCGCGCGGGTTACAGGAAAAGACCGGAATCGGGGCCTTGCCGCGCATGAACGCCGTCCCCAAGCTCGAACGTCGCTACTCGGTCTGCCCGCACGATTGCCCGTCCACCTGCGCGCTCGACGTGGAGGTCATCGACGGCCGCAGCATCGGCCGGCTCCGCGGGGCTGAGGACAACAGCTACACGGCCGGCGTCATCTGCGCCAAGGTGGCGCGCTACGCCGAGCGCATCCACCATCCCGACCGGCTCACGCAGCCGCTGAAACGCACCGGACCAAAGGGCTCCGGGCAGTTCACGCGCATTTCCTGGGAGGAGGCGCTCGACCTCGCGGCGGAGAAATTTCTCGCCGCCGAGCGCGCCTTCGGGTCGGAAGCGGTGTGGCCCTACTACTACGCCGGCACGATGGGCCTCGTCATGCGCGACGGCATCAATCGGCTGCGGCACGCCAAGAAATATTCCGGCCAGTTCTCCACTATCTGCACCAATCTCGCCTGGACCGGCTTCGTGGCCGGCACCGGGCGGCTCGCCGGCGCCGATCCGCGCGAAATGGCCAAGGCCGACTGCGTCGTCATCTGGGGCACCAACGCGGTGCACACCCAGGTCAACGTCATGACGCACGCCATGCGGGCGCGCCGGGAGCGCGGCGCCAACATCGCCGTTGTCGACATCTACGACAATGCCACCATGCAGCAGGCGGACGTGAAGATCCTGCTGCGGCCCGGCACCGACGGCGCCTTTGCGTGCGCGGTCATGCACGTGCTGTTCCGCGACGGCCTCGCCGACCGCGACTATCTCGCGCGCTACACCGATTGCCCGGATGAGCTCGAGCAGCATCTTGCGACGCGCACGCCTGAATGGGCCGCCACCATCACCGGCCTGCCGGTCGCCGACATCGAAGCCTTCGCGCGGCTCGTCGGCACGACCAAGCGAACCTTCTTCCGCCTCGGCTATGGCTTCGGGCGGCAGCGCAACGGCGCGGTGAACATGCATGCCGCCTCGTGCATCGCCGCCGTCACCGGCGCCTGGCAGCACGAAGGCGGCGGCGCCTTCCACAACAACGGCTACATCTACCGCTGGAACCGCACCATGATCGAAGGCAACGACGCCATCGATCCCGACATCCGCGTTCTCGACCAGTCGCAGATCGGCCGCGTCCTGACGGGCGACGCCGAGGCGCTCAGGGGCAGGGGGCCGGTCAGGGCGCTCCTGGTGCAGAACACCAATCCGGTGTCGGTGGCGCCCGAGCAGGAGAAGGTGAAGCGCGGCTTTGCCCGCGACGACCTGTTCGCCGTCGTGCACGAGCAGTTCATGACCGAGACGGCCGTCATGGCCGACCTCGTGCTGCCCGCCACCATGTTCATGGAGCACGACGATCTCTATCAAGGCGGCGGCCACCAGCACATCATGCTGGGTCCCAAGCTCGTCGAGCCGCCCGGCGAGTGCCGCTCCAACCACGAGGTGCTCGTAGGCCTGGCCGGCCGGCTCGGCGCCACGCATCCCGGTTTCGCCATGAGCCCACGCGAGCTGATCGACTGGACGCTGCAGAAATCGGGCTGGGGTACGCTCGATGAGCTCGAGGCCAGGAAGTGGCACGACGTGCAGCCGGATTTCCGCACCGCGCACTATCTCGACGGCTTCGCCTGGCCGGACGGCAAGTTCCGCTTCAAGCCCGACTGGCGGCATGTGCCGTGGGTGAAGAGCGACGGGCCCAAAGGTCCAATCGACGCCATCCCGGCGCTGCCCGACCATTGGGCGGTGATCGAGGAGGCGGACGCCGGCCATCCGTTCCGCCTGGCCACGAGCCCGGCGCGCAACTTTCTCAACTCGACCTTCACCGAGACCGCCACGTCGCTGGCGCGGGAGCGTCGTCCCACCGTCATGATCCATCCCGACGATGCCGCAAGCCACGGCGTCGCCGACGGCGACGAGGTGGTCATCGGCAACGCCCGCGGCGAGGTCCGCATCGCGGCACGCCTTTTTGCCGGCGTGCGGCGCGGCGTGCTGATCGCCGAGTCGATCTGGCCCAACCGCGCCCATCCTGACGGGCGCGGCATCAACACGCTCACCGGCGCCGATCAGCCCGCCCCCAATGGCGGCGCGGCCTTCCATGACAACCACGTCTGGCTTAAGAAGCGCTCCGCGGCGTGACCCGTCTTAGAAGCTTGACCTTGCCAGGAGACATTCTCGTGCGACTGACTGCCCTGACTATTGCGTGCCTCTTGGCTGCCGGCCCCGCCTGGGCGGCGGCATCCTCCAACTCAGTGCCGACGCCCGATCCGACGGCCGCCAACCTGACCAAGCCGGAAATCGAGACGCGGGCCTTTGATGCCTGCCTCATCACCCAGGCCAAGCTGCTGCGCACCGCGCAGGACGCGCTGAGAACGCCGTGCGGCTGTTATGCCAAGCGCACGGTCAGCAAGATGAACAAGACCGAGGTCGCCAATTTCAGGGCGACCGGCTGGTTCGACGACGTGACCCGCGCGAAGGCGCTCGAGGCGCTGGACCGCTGCGGCTTGATCCGGCCGATTTGAGTCGCGACGGCGGCTTGCGGGGCTGCTTCTTGGCCGCCATCTTCTTCGGCGAGGCCGGCTTCTTGGCGGCTCGGGCCGCGGCGATTGATTGCCGCGCCCATTGGCGCAACTCCTCCTCGTCGTCGAGCAACGCTTCAGGAGCGTTGAAGAAGGCGCCAACCTCGACGCGTCGCTTGCGCGTCGTGTAGCTGAAGGGCCGACTGCCGGCCGCCTCAAAGCGGGGACGGTTGCCGTCATCGACCCGCATGTAGAACGTGCCACGGATCAGCATCGCGAAGAACGTGCCGTCATAGGTGAAGCCCGTGCCGCTGAAGAAGCGGCGCGCCGCCACAGGGCCGAGCGGCGCCAGCGCGTCGAGCAGCAAATCCTTCAACGGATCAGGCGGCGCCGGCATGAGCGTCCTTGAGCACCACACGGTTGCCGTCGAGTGCCGCGCGGCCACCCGCCACGAGCCGCAGCGCCGCCGGATAGAGCACGTGCTCCTGCGCCAGCACGCGCTCGGCCAGCGTCGCCTCCGTATCGCCCGGCAGCACCGGCACCTTGGCCTGCGCCACGACCGGCCCCGCATCGAGGTCGGTCGTAGCGAAGTGGACCGTGCAGCCATGCTCCTTGACGCCGGCCGCCAGCGCCTGCGCATGCGGATTCAGGCCCGGGAAGTCGGGCAGCAGCGAGGGGTGGATGTTGAGCATCCGCCCCTGCCACTTGGCCATGAAGGAAGGCGTGAAGATGCGCATGAAGCCCGCGAGGCAGACGAGCTCGATGGCGTGCCGCGTCAGCTCCGTCTGCACCTCGCGCTCGAAGGCCTCGCGGTCCTTGCCGAAGGGACGGTGGTCGACCACCACTGTCGGCACGCCTGCCGCCATGGCGCGCGCGATGCCCTTGGCGTCGGGACGGTTGGAGAGCACGAGGGCGATCTCGGCCGGATAGTCGGGCGCCCGCGCGGCCTCGATGAGCGCGGCCATGTTGGAGCCGCGCCCGGAAATCAGCACGGCGACCTTGCGCCGGGCGCTCACAGGCCGAGGCTTCCGTGCGTCGCGACGGCGGGCGCGCCGGCTTCGCACGCCACCACCTCGCCGATCTTCAGCGCCTGCTCGCCCTCGGCCATGAAGGCGGCCTGCACCTCGACCGCCTGGTCGCGGCCGGCAATCACCACCATGCCGATGCCGCAATTGAAAGTGCGCAGCATCTCGGCCTCGGCGATGCCGCCGGTCCTGGCGAGCCATTTGAACACCGGCGGTGGGTAGATGGCTTTGAGGTCGAGGTTCACGCCGATGCCCTGCGGCAGCACGCGCGGGATGTTGTCGGGAAAGCCGCCGCCGGTGATATGCGCCAGCGCCTTGATGCCGCCCGGCACGCGTTTCAAGGCGCCGAGCACGCTCTTGACGTAGATGCGGGTGGGCTCGAGCAACGCCTCCCCAAGCGGGTGGGTGCGCGCGAACGGCGCCGGTGCGTTCCAGGCGAGCCCGCTCATGGCGACGACGCGGCGCACCAGCGAGAAGCCGTTCGAATGCACGCCCGAAGAGGTGAGCCCGATGACCACGTCGCCGGGTGCGATATCGGTCCGCGGCAACAGCGTGCCGCGCTCGGCGGCGCCGACCGCGAAGCCGGCGAGGTCGTAATCGTCCCTGGCGTAGAGACCCGGCATCTCGGCGGTCTCGCCGCCGATCAGCGCGCATCCCGCCGCCACGCAGCCGGCCGCGATGCCGCGCACGATTTGGGCGCCGACGGCGGGGTCGAGCTTGCCGGTGGCGTAGTAGTCGAGGAACAGGAGCGGCTCGGCGCCCTGCACCACGAGATCGTTGACGCACATGGCGACGAGATCGATGCCGATCGTCTTGTGGATGCCGGCCTCGATGGCGATCTTCACCTTGGTGCCGACGCCGTCATTGGCCGCCACCAGGATAGGGTCCTTGAAGCCGGCGGCCTTAAGGTCGAAAAGGCCGCCGAAGCCGCCGATCTCGGCATCGGCGCCCGGCCGGCGCGTCGCCCGCACGTAGGGTTTGATAGCTTCGACCATGGCGTTGCCGGCATCGATGTCGACGCCGGCTTCGGCATAGGTCAGGCCGTCGGTGCGCTTGTTGGCCATGGGAAGGTCTGGAAACGTCGAGCGGGGAGTACGATGGACGGAGGCGGCGCGCAAGGCGGCGTGCAAGCGCCTTCCGCTGGATAAATGGGCTCGACAGGGTGGGCGCGGTCGATAATGGGCTCCCGCGCGCCCTGGAACTCGCCTCGGGAGAGATCTCGACGATACTGCCTTCGGGTGTGGGCAACATGTGGCCGCGCGCCGATGTGAGCAATTCTATACAGGCGGGCTTCGTGCGCGGGCTTAGATTGAAGGCGCTGGCTTGAGCGTGCCCGTCTCAGCTTCGCACCAAGCTCAAGCCCCAGCCCCAGTAAAAGTCCGTTGAGACATACTTTGTGATGCTTTGTGATGCCGCCCAGGGGGAGGCACCATGTCGTTCGAACCAACACACGCGCCACGTCCGTACATTGAGAAAGCCTCGACTTTTCCGACCATGCAGGCGTTCGCAACGATCAACGACGGGCGCGGGCTGGCCCAGGCCATCGTCGATACGATCCGCGAGCCGCTGCTTGTCCTCGACAAGGAGCTGCGGGTCGTTCTCGCCAGCCGTTCCTTCTACGCGATGTTCAAGACGGACACGCATCACGTCCAAGGTCGCCCGGTCTACGCGTTGGGTGAAGGCCAGTGGGACATTCCTGAGCTTCGATCGCTGCTCGGCGGAATCGTGTCGCAGCAGGCGGCGATGGAAGCCTACGAGGTCGAGCAGGACTTTGCCGGCATCGGCCACCGCACCATGCTGCTCAACGCCCGCAAGGTGTTCTATGAAGGAGATTCCAACACGACCATCCTGCTGGCCATTGAGGACATCACCGAGCGGCGCGCGACCGAGCGAGAGCTGGCGGAGCTGCTGAAGCAAAAGGAAACGCTCCTGCAGGAGATGCGGCACCGCGTCGCGAATAGCTTGCAAATCATCGCCAGCATCCTCCTCCTCAAGGCGCGGACGGTGCAGTCGGAAGAAACACGCTTGCATCTTCACGACGCCCACCAGCGGGTGATGTCGGTCGCGGCCATGCAAGAACAATTGCGCGGATCGGGGCATGGCGAGTTGATCGAGGTCGGGCCGTATTTGTCACGATTGTGCGAAACCCTGGCGGCGTCGATGATCGGCGACAGCCGCCCACTCTCGTTGAAGGTGCATGCCGAAGGCGGCACCGCGACATCCAGTGAAGCCGTCAGCATCGGGCTCATCGTGACCGAGCTCGTCATCAACTCGCTGAAGCATGCGTTCCCCAGCGACCAGGACGACGGCCGCGTCACCGTGACCTATGAATCCGACGCTCCGGGCTGGACGCTCACAGTCTGCGACAATGGGCTTGGCAAACGCGACAGCAATTTGGACAAGAAGAAACCCGGGCTCGGCACGAGCATCATCAAGGCGCTGGCCAAGCAGCTTGGGGCGCGCGTCGTCGTTTCGGCGGGCAGGGATGGCACAACGGTCTCGGTCGCGCACGCTCGGTCCATGTCGCGATTGCTGGCTGTGGCCTAGGGGCTCGCAACCCTGCTCGCGAACGTACGCGCGAATGAGGCGACCGCGCTACCAGCGGCCGCGCCGGCCTCGGCCCCACGCGCCGCTCCAGCGGTTGTCGCCGCGAACCGACCGGATGACCAGAAGGAGCAGCACCGCGCCGATCGTGGCGCTTAGGATCGCGGCCACAAGGCCGCGGCCGATGTTGACACCGAGCCGGGGCAAGAGCCACGCGCCGATCAGAGCGCCAATGATGCCGACCAGGAGGTCGCCGACAATGCCAAACCCAGTGCCTCGCACGAAATGGCCCGCCAGCCACCCGGCAACAATACCGACCAGAACGATGATGAGGAGAGTTTCAGCCGACATTGGAGAGCTCCCGCGTTGATGCTGAGCGAATCCGGCTTACTCGGCGAGCGCGGAGCCCAGGACAAGGCCGACCGAAACAATACGCCTTGGTCGGCTTGACGACTGTGCACTAGTGCTCACGCCGTTGGATGATGCTTACGGCATTCGCCGCGGCGATCCGTACGGCGCGCAAAGCATGCGCAGGTGCCCGGCCGAAGGCCGGGCATTCGTCGCGATGTCGCGACAACTCAGTACGAAGGGCAGGGATAGCGATTGCCGTCGTTATTCAGGTAGGTCCCGCTCGCCGGGTCGAAAGAGCGATAGCGTCGCATGCAATACGCTTGAGCGTCCTCTGACGATGTCTGGACACCGGCGCCGTAGACCTGCCTTTCATACCGCGGCGCTCCGTAGACCGGCGCCTCGCCGTAGTCCTCTTCGGCATATTGCGGGGCAGCCTGGGGGGCGAGAGCTCCCGCCACGAGGGCGCCTACCGCAAGACCGGCGATTCCCGCGCCAACGGCAGCGCCGCCGTCGCGATACCCGTAGCGACGATACTGAACTGTCGTCACCGTGTCGTTACCGATGCCAAGTCCCTCGTCGAACCTTGCAAGCTGCGCGGAGGCAGGTGAGACGGAAAGGCAGGCCAGAAGCATCGCGGCGGCCGTGACGGCGAAGGAACGAGTTTGAGAGACTGTCATGTAATATTTCTCCAACGGTGGGGCGTGTGTTGCGACCCGTGGCAATCGGCCCATTTTTTTGAAATGCGGCCGGCGGATCACCGTTAGACCGCCAGCCCGGGAGCTTGCTCACGGAGGAAAGCCGGCGGTAAGAGATAAGGTTCCGCTTGAGGCCGCGCTACAAGCAGTGATACGGCGCCGCCGTCGTGCATCTCGTCACGACCGCGCGGGCGCCCATGCGTGCTTGCGCGGGCGGGCAGCACCACCTTCGTTATCCCAACGTGCGATACTTGTTTTATGCGCGGAGTGATCGTCGCCCGTGACCTCCATGAAGTCCCCGAACGACACCGCGAGCACCATTCCCGTTTCGTCCGCGATCTCGAAGCTCCGCGCGTCGAGGGCGTCTCGGGTCAAGGTTGTCGCTCCAGCCATCTCCATCGCGGCGTGGCGGGCGCTGTCGTAAGCCGCAGCGAGGTTCGGCAGCTCAATTCCTTCCGGGTCGGGCGTGAACTCGTCGCCGTTCCTGAAATGAAAATAGTATCGAGTCATGGTGGTCGCTTTCTGTCGCTCTTGCCGCTCCCAGCCTCCGGCCAGTGTGATCGCCTCGATAAGAGCGCGGGCGACGCCCCTCTGGTTTAAATATAGTTGGTATCTTTCTCGGGCGGAGTCCTTACAAACCGAGTTTTCGTAGTTAGTTACTAAGGGGGGCGTTCCTACGCGCCCGATATTGAAATCGGTGTGATGAACGCGGAGATTTTCCATAACGGAGATTTTCCATGAGAATTGCTCTGTCGGCGGCCCCACTTTCCGTCCTGGCGGTCGCGCTCGTGGCGGTTTCCGCTTCGTGCATCATGGCGTTCCTGCTGGCGGTCATTGTGTGGCCGCTCGTCCAATACGTCCCGTAGCTACAACTCCGTCGCTCGCGTCTCCAACTTAGGTGAAGCATGCAGAGGCTCATCGGTCTTGCCCTGGCGCTGACCTTGGGCGCGTCGGCAGCTTCGGCCCAATCCCTCGAGCTCAATCTCGGTAGAGATCGTGGGCAGGAGGGCGGCGTCGACGGCGAGCGCAATACCCGCCACCCAGTCGACCGCAGCCGCGGCGGCGACAGGATCATCGTGCGGACCAACCAACACGACGAACTCGAGACGGGTGCACTCAATTGCCGGACGACCGTCGTGCGCCAGATGAACGATGACGGAGACATCGTGACCAAGCAAATTCGGACGTGCGACTAACCTGATCTGAACTGCACCTCGCAGCCTCGTCCCGCGTGGGCTGTGTTGCATCGAACTCGAGAAGGAAAGAGCTATGCGCAGCCACAAACTAATGGTCAGCCAAAGGGTCAGGTTCTCGCCGGACTCGGCGCTGGCGGCGACCGTCGGCGGCGAAATGGTCATCCTCGGCGTCTTGTCGGTGGGAGTGAACGGCCCGGAATATCGCGTGCACAAGCAGGGCGAGGCGTTCGATCGGATTGTCGCCCAGAATCAGCTCGTCGTCAGTTCTTGAGAATCTGTTGGCGGGAATCCGTTGGCGAGCTTGGCAGCGAGTGCATGATCCCGAAAAGTGTGAGCGGTTTTCGGATGAGATCATGCACCAAAAACATGGAGCGATCCGGTTCAATGAAATCTGATCGTGCTCTAGCCAAGCGGTTCGGCCTGCGCCCGCGACGCCCTGACCACACTCCGGAGAAGAGAATTCGCTGGAACGTGCCGCCCATCGCCGTCCCCGCCTTTTTGGCGGTTGTCTTTGTCCTCTACGTCATGTGGCTTGGGTAGGTCGAGCGCGCCCGAAACAGCGCCCGATGCGACCGTCAGCTCTTCGGCAGCAGCCTCCTTGAACGAGACGAGGCGTCTTTCGCGCTCGTCCCAGAGTGCCAAGCGGGCGCACCGGAAGCTCTCGATGAGCGTGAGCCGGCCCATCGAACGAAGTTGCGGATGGTCTCGAAGCACCTTCTGCAACCGGTAGAACGGGATCAGAGCGCAGAGGTGATGCACGTGATGCACGCCGATATTCGCCGTGAGCCATCGCAGCACCAAAGGCAGGTCATAGTGCGAGCTGCCATGGAGAGCCGCGGTTTGGAAGTTCCAGTCGGCGTGATCCTCCCAGTGCGTATCGTCGAACTGGTGCTGGATGAAAAACAGCCACATGCCCGCCGCGGCGCCGAGCAAAGCGATCGGAGCGTGCACCAGCAGGAACGGCCCCACGCCAATCGCCCAAATCGTCAAGCCGGCAACGAGGGCAATGGAGAGGTTGGTGCCCATGGCGCTGGCCCAAGGGTGCCAGCCGCTGCCCATCAGCCCGGCGGGAACGCGGTGGCGAAAGACGAACAGGTAGGCCGGTCCCAGCCCGAACAGCACAAAGGGATTTCGATAGAGACGGTAGCGAAGCCGTCCCCACCGCGACAGCGACACGTATTCCGCCACGGTGAGAGTGTCGACATCGCCTATTCCCCGCCGCTCGAGATCGCCCGACGAAGCGTGGTGGATGGCATGCGTGCGGCGCCAAAATCCGTAAGGCGTCAGCGTGAATATGCCGATGACGCGGCCGAGCCAGTCGTTCGCCAATCGATGGCGGAAGAAGGATCCGTGGCCGCAATCATGCTGGATCATGAACAGGCGGACGAGGAACCCCGCTGCCGGGATGGCGAGCAATAGGCTCAGCCAATAGCCAACGCTCAACGCTGCCCAGGCACAAATCCACAATATGACGAACGGCGTTGCGGTGACCACGAGCTCGGCGAGGCTTCGCCACGGACTGGCTCCGCGATACGGGGCCAACGTCCAATTCCAGGATTGATCCATTGGCGAGAGGGTTCTCCGGCTAGGGTTCATTTCCGTAGATCAAGGCTCGTGCGCGCCGAACGCCTCTCATCCGGAGCCGCTCGGGATCACGAGGGGGCGCGCAGGGCGCCGCTAAGAACGTGCTGGGAAGTGATGCTTGGGCAGGCCCCTTGCTTGGCTGAGCAGCAACGCGACCGCGCCATCCACTTCAAGTCTTGCCAGCGTCGGCTTCATAAAGCTGGTCACTTTTGCACAGACGCGACTTGCGACGCAGCCGTGAGTCTCGAGGCGAAGGTCAGGCTGCCGCGCCGGGCGTCAGCCCTTTTCCCTCAAGGGCGCTGAGCTTTTCGGAAGAGATAATCCAGGGACGGCGGCGGCTGCGATAGGCGCAGCGGCATTGCGCAAGGCTCATCTCTCGATCTGCGGCTTGTCGTACAGGACCACGTTCAGCAGCGAGCTGTGGACCTCTATGCTGCCGTTGTAGGTGATGAAGCCGAGGCGGCGAAACTTGTTCATGAAATGGCTGACCCGGGAGCGCGTCGTGCCGATCATTTCGGCCAGCATCTCCTGGCTGATCTTTGCAATCACCGGCTCGGGCCGACCTTCCTTGCCGAAGTTCGCCAGAAGCAGAAGCACCCGTGCCAAGCGCTTCTCGCTGGAATTGAACAATTGATCGACCAGATCTTCTTCCACCCGAATGTTGCGCGCCACCAGGTGTGTGACGAAGAGCTCGGCAAAGGCCGGCTCTTCATGGATTGCCTGAATAATCTCGCCGCGTTCCATTCGTGCAATCACGCAGTCGGTCAAGGCGGCGACCGTGGCGACGCGCCGCAATTGGCCGGACAGGCAGCCCTCCCCAAAAAACTCGTCAGCGCCCAGCAGCGCCACCACGGCCTCCTTGCCCTCCTCTGAGATGACCGTAACCTTGGTCTTTCCGGACTTGATGTAAAAGACGCAATCCGCGACATCGCCTTGAGAAAAGACGGCTTGACCCTTGCGGTACTTGGACAGGCGACGCCCGCCGTTCACTCTCGCGAGGAACGCCTTGGGGTCGAATTGCCGGCTCTTGTCAGTTTTCATCTCGCTCGCTCTGGGCACCGCAGTCATTGAGATGGGGGCAGCACCGTATTGTAGCTTACAGAAGCGCTCGGGTGAAACGTCTTGCATGGGGCGGCGCCGACCCGGCTTTCGGGGGGGCCGAGGATCGCACAGGCGCCAGATTGCCAGTTTGCGCATAATCTTTCCCGAGCCGCGCGCACTTTTCGGTATCATGCGCGGGCCCTACATTGCCTGCGTTAGCTCGCGACCCCTGCGCATGACCCTGCCCAACCTGATCACCATTGCCCGGCTCTTGATGGTGCCGCTCGTCGTGGTGGCCATCAATTCCGGCCAATGGGGGGTCGCTTTCGTGGTGTTCGCGGCGGCCGGCGTGTCGGACGCCGTCGACGGCTATCTGGCGCGCCGGCTCAACATGCGCTCGGAGCTCGGCGCTTATCTCGACGCTCTCGCCGACAAGGCGCTGCTCGTGGCCATCTACATCTCGCTGTCGGTCACCGGCGTGCTGCCCGGCTGGGTGGCGATCCTCGTTGTGTCGCGCGACCTGATGATCGTCTCGGCCATCATGCTGTCGTGGCTCCTCGACAAGCCGGTGGCCATAAAGCCGCTCGCCGTGAGCAAGCTCAATACCGCGGCGCAGATCGCCTTCGCGGGCCTGGTGCTCGGCGCCAACGCCTTCGCCATCAAGCTCGGCATGATCGAGACCATCGGCCTTGCGCTGGTGGCCGTCTTGACGCTCGTCTCGTGCGGCGCCTATCTGGCACCCTGGCTCAGGCATATGGCGACGTGATGGCAACGTGAGCGGGACAGCCCGCCAGCGCCTCGGCCAAGACGGTGGGCGATGACAGTTCAGCGGCACCTGGCGTTCTGGGGCGCAGCGTTCGCCGTCGTCATTCTGTTCATCGTGCTGTTCCACGACATCATGCTGCCGTTCGTGGTCGGCATGGCGCTGGCCTATCTGTTCGACCCGATGACCGACAAGCTGCAACGCCTGCGCATGAGCCGGCTCGTGGCGTCGTTCTTCGTGCTTGTCCTATTCTCCTTGGCCGTCATCCTGCTGCTGATGCTGCTGGTGCCGCTCATCGCCAGCCAGCTTGCCGGCTTCATCGAGAAGCTGCCGGACACGCTGTCGCGTCTGCAGCAGCTCGCCGTCGAGTATGGCGGACCGCTCATGGCAAGGATCGGTGGTCCCTCGGCCCTCGACGACATCAAGAAATCGGCGGGCGACCTTGTCAGCCAGGGGGCGACCTGGGCGGCCTCCTTCCTCGGCTCGCTTTGGGCGGGCGGCATGGCCTTCCTCAACGTCGCCTCGCTCATCGTCGTGACGCCGGTGGTGGCCTTCTACATGCTCATGGATTGGGACCGCATGGTCGCCCAGGTGGACAGCTGGGTGCCGGTGAGGAACCGCGAAACGGTGCGCAGCCTCGCCCGCCAGATCGATCGTGCCATTGCCGGGTTCTTCCGCGGCCAGGCCCTCGTCTGTCTGTTCCTCGGCACCTTCTACGCCGTCGGACTGTCGCTCGTGGGGCTGAACTTCGGCGTTCTGATCGGCCTGACCAGCGGCATCCTGAGCTTCATCCCCTATGTCGGGACGCTCACCGGCTTCGTCGTCTCCACCAGCGTCGCCATCGTGCAGTTCTGGCCTGACTGGACCATGATCGCCATCGTCATCGGCATTTTCCTCGCCGGCCAGTTCATCGAGGGCAATATCCTGTCGCCGAAGCTCGTCGGCGACGCCATCGGCATCCACCCGGTGTGGCTGATGTTCGCGCTCTTCGCCTTCGGCTCGCTGTTCGGCTTCGTCGGCTTGCTCATCGCCGTGCCGCTGGCCGCCACGGCCGGCGTCCTGGCGCGCTTTGCGCTGGCGAAATATCTCGAAAGCCCCCTCTATGACGACAGCAAGTCCGGAGGGACGTCCAAGCGCTCGAAGACAGATGCCTAAGCCACCCAAGCAATTGCCCCTCGACCTGCCGGTCGAGGCGCGCCTGGAGGCGGAGGATTTCCTGGTCAGCCCCTCCAACGAGGCGGCCTACGGGCTGATCGAGCGCTGGCCGCAATGGCCGCACCGTCTCGTGCGGCTGCAAGGTCCCGAAGGCTCGGGCAAGAGCCATCTCGCGGCCATCTGGGCGCGCCGCGCGCACGCCTGGACCACGGCCGCCTTCGAGATCAGCGAGGCGCGGGTGCCGCATCTGGCTTCGACCGGCAGCCTCGTCATCGAGGATTGCGACGGTGAGGGCCTCGACGAGCACGCACTGTTCCATCTCGTCAACGCGCTGCAGGGGCGCGGCGGCTGCGCCGTGCTGACGGCGCGCTCCGCCCCCGAGCAATGGGGGCTGAAGACGCCGGACCTGCTGTCGCGCCTCAGGCAGTCGCCGGTCGTCGAGATCGGCGCCCCCGACGACGCGCTGCTGAAGGCGGTGCTGGTGAAGCTGTTCATCGACCGCCAGCTCGTCGTCGACACCAGCGTCGTCGACTACATTGCGCTGCGCATCGAGCGGTCGCTGGCAACTGCCCGCAAGGTGGTGGCCGATCTCGACCGCGAAGCCCTGGCGGCCGGCCGGCGCATCACGCGGCCCATGGCGGCGGCGGTTGTCGGGGAGGCCGGGGAGGGCGGGGACTAGGCTCCGGGCGCTGCGGCCCTGCATTTGGGCTTTGTTGCCGTTTCCTGTGTTACCCTTCGGGGTGGCCCCGAGGGCTGTCGTCGAATTGTCACATAGCCGGTCAAAAAGACAGGGAAATCAAGGAGAAGCCGGTGTCGGTTGAAGTCCAACAGAGCCTTGCGGCGGCGGCCGAGGCGGCGATTTCCGCGCTAGCCGAGGATGAGAAAGCACCCCCGCCTAGCCCGAAGCAGCTCACCAAGGCGCGCAAGAGCAGCGACGCCACGGCTGCGGCGGCCGACATTCACGTTCCCGACGGGGCGGAGCTGCGCGCCAAGCCGGACCGTTTCATCAATCGCGAGCTTTCCTGGCTGCAATTCAATCGCCGCGTCCTCGAAGAGGCCTCCAACGAGAGCCATCCGCTGCTCGAGCAGCTCCGCTTCCTGTCGATCTCGGCCGGCAATCTCGACGAGTTCTTCATGGTGCGCGTCGCGGGCCTGCGCGGCCAGGTGCGCAGCGGCCTCGACCACGCCCTCCCAGGACGGGCTGTACGCCCGCCGAGCAGCTGACGCGCATCGCCGCCGCCGTCTCGTCGCTGTCGGGCGACCAGCAGAAGCGCTGGCGCGAGCTGCGGCAGAAGCTCGTCGAGAACGGCATCGTGCTGATCGAGGCCGGCGACCTCACCAAGGCCGAGCGCCCGTGGCTCGAAGACTACTTCCTCCATCACATCTTCCCGGTGCTGACGCCGCTCGCCATCGATCCGGCGCATCCGTTCCCGTTCATCCCCAATCTCGGCTTCACCATCGCGCTCGCACTGTTGCGGCAGAGCGACAACCGGGCGCCTCAACGCGCTGATCCGCGTGCCGAGCAACATCGATCGTTTCATCAGGCTCCCCGATTTCGCCGAGACCGGCGCGCAACGCTTCATCCCGCTTGAGCAGGCCATCGTGCTGTTCACCGGCCGGCTGTTCCCAGGCTACACGGTGAAAGGGCAGGGCGGCTTCCGCATCATCCGCGACAGCGACATCGAGATCGAGGAAGAGGCCGAGGATCTGGTGCGCCTGTTCGAGACGGCGCTGAAGCGCCGCCGCCGCGGCACGGTGATCCGCCTCGAGGTCGATGCCGCCATGCCGGAGGATCTGCGCGCCTTCGTGGCCGACGAGCTCGGCGCCGCGCCCGACGAGATCTTCCTGGTCGAGGGCATGCCGGCCTTGACCGAGCTGTCGCAGCTCGTCTGCGCTCGACCGGCCCGACCTCAAGTTCAAGCCCTACAATCCGCGCTTCCCCGAGCGCATCCGCGAGCATGGCGGCGACTGCTTTGCGGCCATCCGCCAGAAGGACCTCCTCGTCCACCACCCCTACGAGTCCTTCGACGTCGTCGTGCAGTTCCTGCAGCAGGCGGCGCGCGACCCCAACGTCGTCGCCATCAAGCAGACGCTCTACCGCACCTCGTCCAACTCGCCCGATCGTCGAAGCGCTTGCCGAGGCGGCGGAAGCCGGCAAGTCGGTCACCGCGCTGGTCGAGCTCAAGGCGCGCTTCGACGAAGAGGCGAATATCCGCTGGGCGCGCGACCTCGAGCGCGCCGGCGCGCAGGTGGTGTACGGCTTCATCGAGCTGAAGACGCACGCCAAGCTGTCGCTCGGTCGTGCGCCGCGAGGGCGGCCAGCTCGTCACCTATTGCCATGTCGGCACCGGCAACTATCACCCGGTCACGGCGCGCGTCTACACCGACCTGTCGTTCTTCACCGCCGATCCGGCGATCTCGCGCGACGTGGCGCGCATCTTCAATTTCATCACCGGCTATGCCGAGCCCGCCGAGCTCGAGCGCGTTGCCGTGTCGCCGGTGACGCTGCAGGAAGCGCCTGCTGCAGCATATCGATGAGGAGATCGCCCACGCCAAGGCCGGCCGCCCCGGCGCCATCTGGGGTAAGTGCAACTCGCTCGTCGATCCGATGATGATCGACGCGCTCTACGACGCAAGCCGCGCCGGGCGTGCAGATCGAGCTCGTGGTGCGCGGCATCTGCTGCCTGCGGCCGGGCATTCCGGGCCTCTCCGAGAACATCCGCGTCAAGTCGATCGTCGGCCGCTTCCTGGAGCACAGCCGCATCTTCGCCTTCGGCAACGGCCAGGCTCTGCCCAACGACAAGGCGCGCGCTTTACATCTCGTCCGCCGATCTCATGCCGCGCAACCTCGACCGGCGGGTGGAAGTGCTGGTGCCGATCACCAATCCGACCGTCCATCAACAGGTTCTGGACCAGATTCATGCTTGCCAACCTGCTCGATAATGAACAGAGCTGGCGCGTTCTGCCGGACGGCTCGTCGACGCCGAATCTTGCGGTTGCAAGGCGAGGAGCCGTTCAACGCCCACAAGTACTTCATGACCAATCCGAGCTTGTCCGGACGTGGAAAATCTCTCAAGGATTCGAAACCTCGCCCGCTCGCGAAACGATCAGCCAAGCGCTGATCTCGACGGGCTCGAAGCGCCAGGCCGCCTCAAGGTGGGCCAGCCGGTGGGCATCATCGACATCGGCTCCAACTCGGTGCGTTTGGTTGTCTATGAAGGGCTGACCCGGGCCCCGACCCCGATCTTCAACGAGAAAGTGCTGTGCGGCCTCGGCAAGAGCGTCGCCACGCGCGGCCGGCTCTCCGAAGAGGCCATGGACAAGGCGCTGAAGGCCCTGGGACGCTTCCGCGTCCTGTGCGACACGATGCGGGTCGGCGACCTCTATGTGCTGGCCACTGCGGCGGCGCGCGACGCCTCGAATGGCGCGGAGTTTCTCGCCAGGGCGCAGGCGGCGTGCGGGCAGAAGATCGAGCTCCTGTCCGGGGAGCGCGAGGCGGATCTTTCCGCCTACGGCGTCATCTCGGGCTTTCATCACCCTGATGGCATCGTCGGCGACCTCGGCGGCGGCTCGCTCGAGCTGGTGGAGGTGCGCGGCCAGAAGATCGGCAAATGGGCGTCGCTGCCGCTCGGCGGCCTCGCATTGCAGGACACCGCCGGCGGATCGCTCAAGAAGGCCAAGAAGCTGGTGCACGGCGCCTTGAAGCGGGTGCCGCCCCTCGAGGACCTGCGCGGGCGCACCTTCTATGCCGTGGGCGGCACGTGGCGGGCGCTAGCCAAGTTGCACATGAGCCAGAAGGGCTACCCGCTGCACGTCATGCACGGCTATTCGGTGTCGCCGCGCGATGCGCTGGACTTCGCGCGAATCGTCGAGCGGGTCGACGCCGAGACGCTGGAAGCCATCGAGAGCGTTTCGGAAGCGCGGCGCCCGCTGCTCGCCTACGGCGCCCTGGTGCTCGAGGAGATCATCAGGCGCGGCAAGCCCAAGGACGTGGTGGTCTCGGCGCTCGGCGTGCGCGAGGGGCTGCTCTACGAGTTGCTCGACGACAAGCGGCGCGCCGACGATCCCCTGCTCGCTGCCGCGTCGGATCTCAATGTGCTGCGCTCGCGCTCCCCCAAGCACGGCGAGGATCTTGTTGCCTGGACCGACCAGCTCTTCCAGTCGCTGCATCTCGACGAGAGCACCGACGAGAAGCGGCTGCGGCAAGCCGCCTGCCTGCTCGCCGATATCGGCTGGCGGGCGCATCCGGACTATCGCGGTGAGCAGTCGCTGTCGATCATCGCCCATGCCGCCTTCGTCGGCCTCGACCATGGCGGGCGCGCCTTCATTGCGCTGTCGGTGTTCTTCCGCCACATGGGTCTTGCCATCGATCAGGTGAGCCCGCGCATCCGCGAATTGCTGACGACGCGGCTGCTCGACCGCGCCCGCGTGCTCGGCGCCGCCATGCGGGTGGGCTATCTCGTGTCGGCCGCCATGCCCGAGGTGCTGCAGAAGACGCCGCTCTTGGCTTCGGGCTCGCGGCTGGTCCTGCAACTGCCGGCCGACTTGGCGCCGCTCGCCAACGAGCGGCTGTTCAACCGCCTGAAGCAGCTCGCCCGCCTCGTCGGGCGCACGCCGGCCATCGTCACCGGCTAGCCTCCCGCGAAGGCAGTTCCCGGCGCCTCGTTTTTCGTCGTAGGATGCCGTCAACGTGAGCCCCGAAGAGCCACGGCGGAAGGGGAGAGTCATCATGGCGAAGTCGACATCGGCTGCCGGCGCGACGGTCATTGCCGTCGCGTTGGGTTTTGGTCTGGCTTTCGGCGCCGGGACGGCGCACGCGCAAAAGCAGGGGGGCTCGATCAATGTGGGGCTGGAGTCCGACATCGCCGGCTTCGATCCCCTCAAGGTCGGTGTCTTCGCCGCGTCCGGCAACATGGCGGCCTCGCTGATCTTCGACACGCTCACCTCCCTCGATGAGGACGGCAGGGCGCGGCCGAAGCTGGCTATCGAATGGCAGGCTTCCGAGGACTTCAAGAAATGGACCTTCAAGCTGCGGCCGAACGTCAAGTTCCATGACGGGACGCCGTTCAATGCTCAGGCGCTCAAGGCCAATTTCGACCGCCAGAAGGATCCGAAGAACAAGTGCTCCTGCGCCTTCTACATCAGCAATCTCTTGAACATCGAGGTGGTGGACGATCTCACCGTCACCTACGCCCTGCAGGACCCTGGCTTGGCGTTGCCGGAGCTGCTGGCGGCTGCCATTGCCAACAATGTCGTCCAATCTCCAACGGCCTGGCAGACAAAGGGCGACGACTACAACCGCAATCCGGTGGGGACGGGGCCGTTCATCCTGAAGTCCTGGACGGCGGGCGACCGCATGGTGCTGGAGAGGAACCCCGACTACTGGGACAAGGGGAAGCCCTATCTCGACCGCGTTGTCATGCGCCCCCTTCAGGATCAGCAGGCGCGGTTCGCGAGCCTGCTGGCGGGGGAGTCCGACATCATCTGGGACGACCCCGCCGATTACGAGAACCTCAAGAAGGTCAAGGCCGACAAGACCCTCACCCTCCATGAATATACGGGCTCGGGTGCGAACGTTTACGCCATGAACACGAAGGTGCCGCCCCTCGACGACGTGCGCGTGCGCCAGGCCCTGGTGATGGCCATCGATAAGTCGAAACTCTCCGACATCATGTCGGGCGGGCTGTCGAAACCCGCCAGCAACCCCTTCGGCGACGGCTCGTGGGTCAAGTGCAAGGACGACGGCGCCCTGCCATATGATCCCGCTCGGGCGAGGGCATTGTTGCAGGACTACGGCAAGCCGGTGAAATTCAAGATGATCGTGACGGCGACCCCCCGTGGTCGCAACACCGGTCAAGTGCTGCAGCAATTCTGGAAGCAGGTCGGCGCCGACATGGAGATCGAGCAGGTCGACCAGGCGACCATCGCGGCGCGCGGCTTCCAGCGCAAGTTCGACATCACGCCGTGGCGTATCGTCGACAGTCCGGATCCCAACGTCCAGATGTTCGCCAATTTCCACACCGGTAGCCCCTCTGCCCTCGCCAACTACTCCAATCCAGAGCTCGATGCCCTCCTGGTGCGGGCCCGCTCGACGCCCGACCGGGCGGCGCGGACGGAGGACTATTGTGCCGTCGCCCGCCTCCTCAACAGAGAGGCGATCTGGTTCTGGACCTCCCAAAACACCTATTTCGCCGTTTCAAAGGCGAAGCTGAAGGGGCTGCCGAAGATGTACTTCGGCATCATCGACGTGTCGCGGACGTGGCTGGAATAGCCTTCATGTCCCGGCTGCGCGCGTTCCCGGGCCCGACCTTCACTTTCGCGTGGCGGCCGCTTTCGCGCCGCCGTCCAACTCACTAAGGTGCCGTCGAACGCGCTCGATAGGCGCGAGGGTAAGGAGAGGTTCAATGGCAATACGTAAGATCATGCTGGCGCAGGCGGCCGCGGTCGTCGCGCTCGGCATGCTCGCCTTCGCGCCTGCTGCGCAGGCGCAGAAGCAGGGTGGGTCGATCACGGTCGGGCTGGAGCTCGACATCGCCGGCTTCGACCCGGTGAAGGTCGGCGTCTACGACACCGCCGGCCACATGGCATCGTCGCTGATCTTCGACACGCTCACCCGCCTCGACAACGACGGCAAGGCGCAGCCGAGGCTGGCCACTGAATGGCAGGTCTCCGAGGACTTCAAGAAATGGACCTTCAAGCTCCGGCCGAACGTCACGTTCCATGACGGGACGCCGTTCAACGCCCAGGCGCTCAAGGCCAATATCGATCGCCAAAAGGACCCGGCCAACAAGTGCCGCTGCGCCATCTACATCGCCAACATCCTGAGCGTCGACGTGGTGGACGATCTCACGGTGACCTACACGCTCAGGGATCCCGCCACGATGTTCCCGGAGACTTTGTCGCTCGCGACCTCCAACAATGCGGTGCATTCGCCGACAGCCTGGCAAGCCAAGGGCGACGACTACAATCGCAACCCCGTTGGCACCGGGCCGTTCGTGGTGAAATCGTGGGCGGCTGGCGACCGCATGGTGCTGGAGAAGAATCCGAACTACTGGGACAAGGGCAAGCCCTATCTCGACCGCGTCGTCATGCGCCCCTTGCCCGACAGCCAGGCGCGCTTCGCGAGCCTGATGGCCGGCGAAAGCGACATCATCTGGAATGACGGCTACGACCACGAGTTCATCAAGAAGGCGAGGACCGACAAGAACCTGACGGTGCACGAATATACCGGCTCCGGAGCCGCGGTCGCCGCCTTCAACACCAAGGTTGCGCCTTTCGACGACGTGCGCGTGCGTCAGGCCCTGGTCATGGCCATCGACAAGCAGAAGATGCGGGAAGTCATCTCGGGCGGCCTCGGTCTCGTCGCCACCAACCCCTACGGCGAGGGCTCCTGGGTGAAGTGCAAGGACGACGGCGCCCTCCCGTTCGACCCGGCCAAGGCCAAGGCCCTCCTGCAGGAATACGGCAAGCCGGTGAAATTCAAGATGCTCGTCACGGCGACGCCGCGCGGGCGCACCACCGGGCAGATTCTGCAACAGTTCTGGAAGCAGGTCGGTGCCGAGATGGAGCTGGACCAGGTCGATCAGGCGACGATCCCGAGCGCGTGCCTTCCAGCGCAAGTTCGACCTGACGCCGTGGCGCATCATCGACTTCCCGGACCCCGACCTGCAAATGTACGCCAACTTCCATTCCGGCAGCACGTCGGCGCTCGCCGGCTATCCGAGCCCGGAACTGGACGATCTGCTGCAGAAGGCCCGCTCGACCCCCGATCGCGACAAGCGGTCGGAACACTATTGCGCCATCTCTCGCATCCTCAACAAGGAAGCGATCTGGTACTGGACGGCGCAGAACACCTACTACGCGATCTCGAAGGCCAAGCTGAAGGGCTTGCCGAAAATGTTCTACGGCGTCGCTCGACGTCTCCATGACCTGGGTGGAGTAACGGTCCATGGGGGGATTGGTGGGGCGCCGGCTGCTGACGCTGGCGCCCGTCCTGGTCGCGGTCTCACTGCTGACCTTCCTGATCGCCGCGCTGCTGCCCGGCGACCTTGCTCTCGCGATGCTGGGCTTCGACGCGACGCCGGAGGCGGTCGCTGCGCTGCGCGCCGATATGGGCCTCGATCAGCCGCTGTGGCAGCGCTACCTCGTGTGGTTCGGGGGCCTCCTGCAAGGCGATCTCGGCCGTTCCTTCCGCACCGGCGAGACCGTCCTCAACGCCATCCTGCATCGCTTGCCGGTGTCCATCGAGCTGATGCTCATCGCGCAGTTCTTCGCCTTCAGCCTCGCCATCCCGATCGCCATCCTGTGCGCCGTCCGCGCCGGCGGGCCTTTCGATCGCTTCATGAGCGGCGCTGCCTTCGCCAAGCTGTCGCTGCCCAATTTCATGGTGGCGATCCTCCTCATCTACTTGTTCGCGGTGCAGCTCGGTGGCTGCCGGCCACCGGCTACGTGCCGTTCGCCGAAGACCCGTGGGGCAATCTGCGCGCCTTCATCCTGCCCGCCATGACGCTCGCCTTCTCCGAGTGGCCGGTGCTGATGCGCGTGCTGCGCTCCGATATGATCTCGACCTTGCAGGAGGACTACATCGCCATGGCCAAGGCCAAGGGCCTGAAGCCGGCGCGCATCCTCCTCGTGCACGCCTTGAAGCCTTCCTCGCTCACGCTGGTCACCATCGCGGGCATCAATATCGGCCGCCTCATCGGCGGGGCGCTCATCGTCGAGACGATATTCGCGCTGCCCGGCATCGGCCGCCTGTTGGTGACGGCCATCTACGCGCGCGATTTCATCATGTTGCAGGGCGTCGTCTTGTTCGTGGCCGCCGGCTTCGTCATCGTCAATTTCATCGTCGACCTGCTCTACGCCGTGCTCGATCCGAGGATCCGCCATGGTCGCGCTTGATCTCGACATCGACACTGCCGCCGTCAGCCCCGTCAGGAAGCGCCGCAGCCTCGGCGGGCTGTTCTGGGCCGCCGCCATCTGGCTCGTGGTTCTGTCGCTGGCCGCCGCCTTCGCGGACCTGTTAGTCGAGTCGCCGACCGACATGGACATGCTCGACCGTCGGGCCGGGCCCAGCGCCGCTCATTGGCTCGGCACCGACAGCCTCGGCCGCGACATGCTGGCGCGCCTGATCTACGGGGGGCGCGTCTCGCTCACCGTCGGCCTGCTGGCGCCGCTCATCGGCCTGCTGATCGGCGGCACGCTCGGCATGCTTGCCGGCTACTTCAAGGGCCGCCTCGAGCAGGGCCTGGTGTCTGTCGCCGACGTGCTGCTCGCCTTTCCACCCCTCGTGCTTGCCCTCGCCATCACCGCCTATCTCGGCCAGTCGGTCACCAACATCACCCTTACCATCGGCATCCTGTCGATCCCGCCGTTCATGCGCGTCGCCCGCGCCACCACGCTTGCCATCGCGCCGCGCGAGTTCATCACCGCCGCTCGGGCGCTCGGCGCCACCGACGGCCGCATCCTGCTGCGCGAGCTTCTGCCCAACGCCTTCCTGCCGACGTTGGCGTTCTTCCTCCTCGCCGTGGCCGTGACCATCGTGGTCGAGGGAGCGCTGAGCTTCCTCGGGCTCGGCGTGCCGCCGCCGGCGCCGAGCTGGGGCAGCATGATCGCCGAAGGCCGCGAGGCGCTGGAATCGGCGCCGCTGATCGCCTTCCTGCCGTCAGCCGTGATGTTCCTGACCGTGCTGTCGTTCAACGTGATCGGCGACAAGCTGCGCGCCATGACCGATCCCCGCCAGAGCGCGCTGTGACTGCGGCGCCGCTTCTTTCCGTCGAGAACGTCACTGTCGACCTGCCGACGCCGCGCGGTCTGCTGCGCGCCGTCGATGGCGTCGACCTCGTGCTGGCGCCGGGGCGGGCGCTCGGCATCGTCGGCGAGTCGGGGTCCGGCAAGACCATGCTGTCGCGGGCCATCCTGCAGCTCCTGCCCAAGAAGGCGACGCTCAGCGGCCGCGTCACTTTCGACGGCCGCGAGCTGACGCGGCTCGCGCCGCAGGCGTTGCGCCGGCTGCGCGGCCGTTCCATCGCGGTGGTGTTCCAGGACCCGATGACCTCGCTCAATCCGGTCCTCACCATCGGCACGCAGCTCATCGAGACGCTGCAGGAGCATCTCGGCATGGACCATGCCGCGGCCGTGGCGCGCGCCGTTGCGCTCTTGACCGAGGTCGGCATCCCGAGCCCGGCGCAGCGGCTCAAGCAATATCCGCACGAATTGTCGGGCGGCATGCGCCAGCGCGTCGTCATCGCCATTGCGCTGTCGTGCGAGCCGAAGCTGCTCATCGCCGACGAACCGACGACCGCCCTCGACGTGACCGTGCAGGCGCAGATCCTCGATCTCCTGGCCCGCGAGCAGCGCCAGCGTCACATGGCGATGATCCTCATCACCCACGATCTCGGCGTCGTCGCGGGACGGACCGACGAGGTGGCGGTGATGTATGCCGGGCGCATCGTCGAGCAGGCGGCGACGACGACGCTGTTCAAGTCGATGCGCATGCCCTACACGGCGGCCCTGATGGCGGCGATCCCCAAGATCGATGCGCCGCCCCATACGCCGCTCACCGCCATCGCCGGCCTGCCGCCCGATCCGACCCGCCGCCTTCCGGGATGTGCCTTTGCGCCGCGCTGCCCGCACGTGGGCGAGCGCTGCCGCGAGGCCAAGCCGGCGCTCGCCTTCGAGGGCGCGTCGCATCGCTTCGCCTGCTGGCATCCGCTCGTCGCAGCCGCCAAGGTGGCATGACGTGACAGCCCCCATGGTCCGCACCGCCGGCGCCGTGCCGACGAAAGAGCCGCTTCTGACGGTCCGTAATCTTGTCGTCGAGTTTCCGGTCGGCGACCGTGTCGTTCACGCGGTCTCCGATGTGAGCTTGGTCGTGAAGGCAGGCGAAACGCTGGGCCTCGTCGGCGAGTCCGGCTGCGGCAAGTCGACCTTGGCGCGCACCGTGCTGCGGC
Source organism: uncultured Alphaproteobacteria bacterium (assembly GCA_963812775.1). Taxonomy (GTDB): domain Bacteria; phylum Pseudomonadota; class Alphaproteobacteria; order Rhizobiales; family Beijerinckiaceae; genus CAWEWH01. Next base: position 39,985 of record CAWEWH010000001.1, on the reverse strand, counting down.
TGATCCGCGAGAAGTCCGGCACGGTCACCTTCGACGGCGCCGAGCTCACGGCCATGAAGGGCCCGGCGCTGCGCGCCATGCGGCGGCGCCTGCAGATCATCTTCCAGGACCCCATCGCCTCGCTCAATCCGCGCCGGCGCATCGCCGAGATCCTGGCCGAGCCGCTCATCATTGCGGGCGTCACCGACAAGGCGGAGCGCGACCGGCGGGTGCGGGAGGTGCTCGGCGCGGTCGGCCTCGATCCCGATCTGACGCTCGGACGGCTGCCGCACGAATTCTCCGGCGGCCAGTGCCAGCGCATCTGCATCGCCCGCAGCCTCATCCTCGACCCCGAGCTCATCGTCTGCGACGAACCGGTATCGGCGCTGGACGTGTCGATCCGCGCCCAGATCCTCAACCTGCTCGAGGCCATGAAGGCGCGCTATGGCTTGACCCTCATGTTCATCGCCCACGACCTGGCCGTCGTGAAGGCGGTGAGCGACCGGGTCGCCGTCATGTATCTCGGCCGCCTGTGCGAGGTCGGCCCGACCGAGCCGCTGTTCGCCGCTCCGGCCCACCCCTACACGGCGATGCTTCTTGCGGCCATCCCGGTGCCCGATCCCGAGGCGCCGCCCCCCGAACTGATCCCGATCGGCGAGCCGCCGTCGCCGATGGCGCCGCCGCCGGGATGCCGTTTCCATCCGCGCTGCCCGCGTGCCACGGAGATTTGCACGAAGGCGCAGCCGCCGCTCGCCGAGCTGAAGCCCGAGCGGTTCGTCGCCTGCCACCATCCGCTGATCGGCTGAGCGCCTCGCGCCGCGGGACGCGCTCTATCGCCCCACCGTCCTCACGCGTCCGCGCTCCACCGCGAGCGCGAGCTTGCCGTGCTTCAGCGCAAGGGCGTTGTCGCCGAAAATCTGCCGGCGCCAGCCGTGCATGGCAGGAACGTCGGCGGCGTCGTCGACCGCGATGGCTTCGAGCTCGTCGACGGTGGCGATGATTTTCGGCGCCACCCGCTCGGCCTCGGCGACGGCTTTCAGCAGCACCTTGAGCAGGTCGACGGTGGCGCCGTTGGGCTGGCGGCGGTCGCGAGCCGGCATCGGCACGGTCTTTGGATCGCGCGCCAGGCCGCGCGCCACGGCGGCGAGGATCTCGCCGCCGGCCCGCGAGCGCTCGAAGCCGTTGGGGACGGAGCGCAGATGCCCGAGCGCCTCGACCGATTTCGGCCCATGGGTGACCACGTCGATGAGCGCGTCGTCCTTCAGCACGCGCGAGCGCGGCACGTTGCGGGTCTGCGCCTCGCGCTCGCGCCAGGCGGCGACCTCCATCAGGATCGCCATGTCCTTCGGCTTGCGCACGCGGCCCTTCAGCCTTTGCCAGGCATCATCGGGCTTGAGGTCATAGGTCGCAGGCGCCGTCAGTACGGCCATCTCCTCGGCGAGCCAGCCCTCGCGGTGCGTCTTGGCGAGCTCGGCGCGCAGCGCCTGATAGACGACGCGCAGATGCGTCACGTCCGACACCGCATAGGCGAGCTGCTGCTCGGTGAGCGGCCGGCGCGACCAGTCGGTGAAGCGTGACGACTTGTCGATGCGCGCCTTGGCGAGATCGGCCACGAGCTGCTCGTAGGAGACGCTGTCGCCATAGCCGCACACCATGGCGGCGACCTGGGTGTCGAACACCGGGTGCGGGATGGTCGAGCCCATCTGCCAGACGATTTCGATGTCCTGGCGGGCGGAATGGAAAACCTTCTCGATGCGCGCATCGTCCATCAGCGCGAAGAACGGCTTGAGATCGATGCCGTCGGCCAAGGGATCGACGAGCACCGCCTCGTCGGGACCGGCCATCTGCACGAGGCAGAGCTTGGAATAGTAGGTCGTCTCGCGCAGGAATTCCGTGTCGACGGTGACGAAGGGGTGGCGGGCGAAGCGCGCGCAGGCCTGGGCGAGGGTGTCGGTGGTGGCGATGAGATCCATGGGCGGGCTTATGCCGTGCCGGTGCGCACGTCCACCAGATGCTTCTCGCGGCTGACGAAGGCCTTGGCCTCCGCTGTGTTGAACAGCTCGCGCTCCTCCGCCTCGTCGTCGATCACCGGCATCAGCGCCTGGTCCATGTAGGCGAGGCGCTGCTTGTCGGCCTTGATGGCGCGATAGAGCCGGTATTGACGGCCCCACAGCCACAGCCAGCGGACCTGCTTGGAGACCACTTCCCAGAGGAAGCGCGGATAGAAGGACCAGCGCCGGTTCGATCGGCATGCCGCTGCGCGCCGGTCGCGGCGGAACTTGAGGCGCACGAAGCCGCATTCGAGCGGATGGATGCGTCTCGATGCGGATCGAGCCGATGAACCAGTTGAGGACGAACAGCACTCTTGCCGACGCTGTTCTCCGGTCGCGGCGGCGCGGCGCATGACGCGCTCGACGTGCTCGTCGGAATAGTATGTCTCCCAGGCGTCGCCAGTAGGCGGCCTCCCACTCCTCCTTGCGACATCAGTCGGGTGGCCGGTGCACGGCGTGGTTCAGGTCGTACTTGTTGAGGTCCGGGTCCATCCGACCTGCCCTTCTCCGACAAGCTTCTTGTGGTCCTCCGAGCCGGGCAGCGGCGTCAGGAAGAAGAATTCCAGGAGGTCGATCGGCAGCTCGCGCTGCGCCGACCTTGATGTCGCGCTCGATGCGCTCGGGCGTGTCGTTCGGGAAGCCGAGGATGTAGCCGCAATAGGTGATGACGCTCGGCGTGCTTCCAGGCGAGCAGCATCTTTCGGTACTCGGTGATCTTGTTCTGCTTCTTCTTGGCCGCGGCGAGGTTGTCGGGGCTGATGTTCTCCAGCCCGATGAAGACGCGCCGCACGCCGGCGCGCGCCGCCTTCTCGATGAAGTTCGGCAGCCGGTGGCAGAGCGTGTCGACCTGGATGATGAGCCGCGTGATCGATCTTCGTCGACGCTCGCGCATCTCGATCAGCCGGTCGAAGATGATCTCCCAGTCCTTGTTGCGGGCGAAATTGTCGTCGGTGATGAAGAAGCGCCGCACGCCCTGCGCGGCGTTCTCGCGGATGATGCGCTCCACGTCGTCGGCGGAGCGGCGGCGCGACTTGCGGCCCTGCACGTTGATGATGGTGCAGAACGAGCACTGGAAGGGGCAGCCGCGGCCGGCATCGAAGCTGGTATTGGCGCCGAAGGTGCGCTTGACGACATCGGCCGGCAGATGCGGGATCGGCACGCGCTCGATGCCCGGCAGGTCCGCCATGAAATTGTAGATCGGCTTCAGGCGCGCCGTTGGCGGCGTCCGCCAGCACCTGCTTCGAGCCGGCCTTCCTCCGCCTCGCCGGCGAAGACGAAGGCAGCCGAGGTCGAGCGCCTGCTGCACGTTCGGCTCGATCGCCGGCAGCATGGAGAGCGTGCCGGAGACGTGGAAGCCGCCGATGCCGACGGTGACGCCGCGTCTTGCGGAACGCGGCGGCGAGGTCGAGCGCGCGGGGGAACTGGTTCGACTGCACGCCGACCAGCATGACCATCCCGACGCCGGCCTTGGCGGATCGTGCGGGCGATGCGCTCCGGCGCGCATGCGCCGGTTGGTCTCGTCGATGGCGACGATGTCGAGCGTCGACGTCAGGGCCGAGCGACTGGCGCTCGCGCGCAGTCGACGGCAAGCCCATAGAGGCAGGCCAGGGAATTCGCCGGGATCGGCGAGCGCAGCCACTGGATGACGTAGCCGTCGTCGTCGTAGTGCGACGGCTTCACCAGAACGAGCCGAAATAGTCTGCGCCGGGTCGGCGAAAGCATCCCGCAAAGTCCCCTGAATTTGGCTGCGGCGCACTTTGCCATGCCGCGGCGTCGTCGCAAACCGGTAATTTCCTCGGCGAATCAAGCATCACCGTGGCGAATTGACTCCTCGGAGCCTTGACAAAGCAAGCCTCGTCCGTTTCCTGCCCGCAATCCCGACGCACGCCCGCTGCGTCGCAATGGCGCCACACATGCATCCCTATCGCACCCATACCTGCGGCGCGCTCGACGCATCGCATATCGGTCAGACGGTCCGCCTGTCCGGCTGGTGCCATCGCATCCGCGACCATGGCGGCGTGCTGTTCATCGACCTGCGCGACCATTACGGCATCACCCAGGTGGTGGCCGATCCGGATTCGCCGGCCTTCAAGGCCGCCAACGAGGCGCGGTCCGAGTGGGTGGTGAAGATCGACGGCAAGGTGCGCCGGCGTCCGCCCGGCACCGAGAATGCCGAGCTGCCGACAGGCCAAGTCGAGATCTATGTGGAAGGCTTCGAGGTGCTCGGTCCCGCCGCCGAGCTGCCCCTGCCGGTGTTCGGCGAGCAGGACTATCCGGAGGACATCAGGCAGCGCTTCCGCTTCCTCGATCTCAGGCGCGAGCGGCTGCACAAGAACATCATGACCCGCGTCGCGGTCATCGACTCCATGCGCCGGCGCATGAAGGAGAAGGGCTTTTCCGAGTTCCAGACGCCGATCCTCACGGCCTCCTCGCCGGAAGGAGCGCGCGACTTCCTGGTGCCGTCGCGGCTGCATCCGGGAAAATTCTACGCGCTGCCGCAGGCGCCGCAGCAATACAAGCAGCTCATCATGATGTCGGGGTTCGATCGCTATTTCCAGATCGCACCTTGCTTTCGCGACGAAGACCCGCGCGCCGACCGCCTGCCGGGCGAGTTCTATCAGCTCGACCTGGAGATGAGCTTCGTCACCCAGGAAGACGTCTTCACGACGATGGAGCCGGTGCTGCGCGGCGTCTTCGAGGAGTTCGCGGCCGGCAAGCCGGTGACGGAAGCCTTTCCCCGCATCCCTTACGCCGACGCCATGCTCAATTACGGCTCCGACAAGCCGGACCTGCGCAATCCGCTCGTCATCGCTGACCTGACCGAGGCTTTCGGGCAGGCGAGCGTGACGTTCAACGCCTTCAAGAACGTCATCAAGGCGGGTGGCGTCGTGCGCGCCATCCCGGCGCCAGGGGCGGCAAAGCAGCCGCGTTCGTTCTTCGACAAGCTCAACGAGTGGGCCCGCGCCGAGGGAGCACCGGGCCTCGGCTACATCGTGTTCGAGGAGGAGGGTGGGGCGCTCGCCGGCAAGGGTCCCATCGCCAAGTTCATCCCGGCCGACGTGCAGGCGCTGATGGCCGAGACGGCGGGCGTCAAGGCGGGCGACGCGCTGTTCTTCTCGGCCGGTGAGGAGGCCAAGGCCGCGGCGCTGGCCGGCAAGGCGCGCATCCGCATCGGCGACGAGCTCGGCCTCGGCAACCGCGAGCAGTTCGCGCTGTGCTGGATCACCGATTTCCCCATGTTCGAATGGAACGAGGACGAGAAGCGCCTCGACTTCTCGCACAACCCGTTCTCGATGCCGAACTTCGCCCTCGACAAGTTCCTCAAGCTCGATGCGGCCGACAGGAAGACCGTGCTCGGCATCAAGGCCTTCCAGTACGACATGGTGTGCAACGGCTACGAGATCGCATCGGGCGGCATCCGCAACCATCGCCCCAACGCCATGGTGAAGGCCTTCGAGATCGCTGGCTACGGCGAGAAGGACGTGGTCGAGCGCTTCGGCGGCCTCTACCGGGCGTTCCAGTACGGGGCGCCGCCGCATGGCGGCATGGCGGCCGGGGTCGACCGTATCGTCATGCTCATCACCGGCGAGCAGAACCTGCGCGAGGTGGCGCTGTTCCCGATGAACCAGCAGGCCATGGACCTCTTGATGGGGGCACCGTCGGAGGCCACGCCGCGGCAATTGCGCGAGCTGCACATCCGGCCGATCCTGCCGGACAAATGAGCCCCGTCACCGCCGTGGTGGTCGCCTTCGACAGCGCGCATGCGCTGCCCGACTGCCTCGGCGCCTTGCAGCGCGAGGGTGCCGCACTCATCGTCGTCGACAACGGGAGCCGCGACGGTTCGTCCGACATCGCCGAGATGCTGGGCGCTTGCGTCATCCGCAATTCCCGCAACCAGGGCTACGGCCGCGCCAACAATCAGGGCGTGCGCGCCGCCGCGGGCGAGCTCGTGCTGATCGTCAATCCCGACGTCGCGCTGGAGCCCGGGGCGCTCGCGGCGCTCATCGCCGCCGCCGGGCGCTATCCGGAGGCGGCGCTGCTCGCGCCGCGGCTTGTCGAGCCCGATGGACGCGTCTTCTACCAGCCGCGGTCGCTGCTCGCCCCTTACCTCACCAATCCCAAGGGGCCGCTCGTCCTGCCGCAGGGGGATTGCTGCGCGCCGTTCCTCTCGGGCGCCTGCCTCATGGTGCGTCGCGCGCCGTTCGTCGAGCTCGGCGGCTTCGACGAGAACATTTTTCTGTTCTACGAGGACGACGATCTGTGCCGGCGCCTTGCCGATGCCGGCCATGCGCTCGTGCACGTGGATGGCGCCGTGGCGCGGCACGGGCGCGGGCGCTCGAGCGCGCCGCGCCAGGGGCGCGTGTTCAAGTCACGCTGGCATCAGGCTTGGTCGCGCGCCTATGTGTCGCGAAAGTACGGGCTCGCCGACCCGGCACCCAACACCTTCGCGCTCAACGCGATGAAGACCGCGCTCGCCTGCCTCAGCTTCAATCGCGGCATCGTCGAGCGTTATGGCGGCTCGGCGGCAGGCGCGCTCGCCTTCCTGCGCGGCACGAGCGCGCTCGCCCACGAGGGGCTCGGGGAGGGGGCGCCGTGATGGGCTGGCTTCACGGACCGACAATCGGCACGGCGCTCGAGCGGCCGCACAACAACTTCACCCTGATGCGGCTCCTCATGGCCCTTGCGGTGATCGTCTCGCACGCCTTCAGCGTCGCCAGCGGCCGGGTCGAGGACGAGCCGCTGACCTTGGCGACCACTTTCACGCTCGGCGAGCATGCGGTGAACGGCTTCTTCGCCATCTCGGGCTTCCTCGTCACCATGAGCTTCGACAATCGCGGCTGGCGCGACTACGTCGTGGCGCGGACGCTACGCATCGCCCCGGCGCTGATCGCCGCGACGCTCGTCGTGGCGCTCGTCCTCGGGCCGGCGCTGACGCGGCTGCCGCTCGCCGCCTATTTTGGCGATGCCGGCACGTGGCGCTTCATCGTCGGCACGCTCACCACCTTCAAGAGCAGCGCGCCGCTGCCGGGCCTGTTCGAGGCCCACCCGTTCCGCTTCCCCATGGGGACGGTGTGGACCCTCAAATACGAGACCTTCTGCTATATCGGCGTGTTCGCGGCGGGCCTCGTCGGCCTCATCCGCAGCCGCTGGGCGGCCCTCATCGTGGCGGCGGGCCTCGGTCTTGCGGTGGCGGGGCTCGATCTCGTGAGGCCCGATGCCGGCAAGGGCCTGCAGACGGCGCTGCGCCTCACCTTCATCTTCGCGGCTGGCGCGGCGCTCTATGTGTGGCGCGACCGGGTGCGGCTGTCGGGCGTGGCGCTCGCGGGGCTCGCGGCCTTGACGGCGGTTCTGCACGCTACCTTCGCGTACAAGCTTCTCATGTTCAGCACCGAGGCCTACGGCATGATCGTGGTGGCGCTCGCGCCGGCGCTGACGCATCGGCGGCTCGCCATCGCCAACGATCTCTCGTATGGCACCTATCTCTATGGCTGGCCGGTGCAGCAATCGCTCCTGGCGCTGTTCCCGGCGGCGGCGGCCGCGACGCTGCTGCTGCCGGCGGTGGTGCTGACGGTCGCGGTCGCGGCTCTCTCATGGTTCGTCATCGAGAAGCCGGCGCTGGCGCTGAAGGGCCGCCTCATCGGCCGGCGGAAGATTTCCGACGCCGATCTCGTGGCGCCTTGAACGGCTTCACCTTTCCCTCAAGGGGAGGGTGAGCGCGCGCTTCACCGCCTCGACGAACTCCTCTACGCGCGCCGCTCTGCAACAGCGGAATGAGCCCGGCGATCTTGTCCTTCGGCAGATCCCACCAGGCGCTGTCCAGAAGCGCCGCCACGGTCTTGTCGTCGAAACGCATGCGGATGAGAGCGGCCGGGTTGCCGCCCACGATGGCGTAGGGCGGCACGTTCTTGGTGACGACGGCGCGGGCCGCCACGACCGCGCCATGCCCGATGGTGACGCCCGAGAGGATCAGTACGCCCGAGCCGAGCCAGACATCGTGCCCGATGGTCACGTCGCCGCCGGACGCGTGATAGTCGGCATCCGGCGCCGTTGGCCACAGGCCGCGCATGGCGGCGAACGGGTAGGTGGTCACCCAGTCGGTGCGGTGATTGCCGCCGAGCAGGATCTCCACCTTGTCGGCGATGGAGCAGTAGCGGCCGATGACGAGCTTGCGCCCCGACTCCGGGAAACGCACCTTTGGCCGGCCGTAGCTGTATTCGCCGATGGAGAAGCCGTAGCGCCGCGCCAGCGCCGCAAGATGCAGGCGCGTCTCGTTGTGCGGATTGCGCCAGTTCTTGAGGCGATGGCGAAGCCGGACGACGGACGACGGAGCGTCTCTCTGTCCTCTGTCGTCCGTCATCCGTTGTCTGTTGTCGCGCTATTGCGCGGTTGCCGTCACGTCGAGCTTGCTCAGGATGGCCGTCGGGTCGCCGCCCGTCGCCATGAAGTCGGCGAGGCCGAGGCCCGACTTGTCCTTGGCGGTCGCGCTGATGGCGAGCGTGCCTGGCTTGGTGACGAATTTCGCCACCGCAGAGGCGATGGCCTTGGCGCCGCTGGAATCGCCGAGCACCGCCGGGATCACCATGGTGGCGGCCGTGCCCAGTTCCTTGCGCAGGTCGTCGGCGGTGCGCCCCTGCTGCTTGGCCGCGTGCGCGATGCCGCGCTCGAAGCCGCCGCGGTTCTCGACGTTGATCGACAGCGACTTCGCCGTGACGCCCATCAGCGCCACCTGCGCCATGGCGAGATCGGACGCGAACACGTCCTTGGTGACGTTGCCGAGGATGGCGCGGATGGCGACGGACCCCATGTCGACGCCATTGAAGGACACCTCCTTGATGGCGATCTCGTTGGCGGCTTCGTTCCACACAGTTTCGATGGCGAGCGAGACGTTGATCGCCTTGTAGCCCATTGCGAGCAGGTCCTTCAGCCCTTCTTCCTGCTGCAAGCCGGACGGGATGGTCATGGCGAGATTGTTGATCGCGTAGCGCACGTTGGTCGGGATGCCGTTGAGCGGCTTGTCGGCCGTGAGCTCGCTGCCCTTCATGGCGACCTGGATGCGCTCGCCAGGCGTTTTCTCGTTGGGGACGTCGAGCAGAAGATCGGCCGAGCGCGAGGTGCCGATCACTGGCATCAGCTTGCGGAAATCGAAATCGTCGAGCTTGTCGAGATCGGGACGGGCGAGCAGCTCTCTGAGGCCGGCGATGGTCGGCTTGAAGGAGTAGCCCGACCAGGTCGAGAGCCCGAGCGATATCTTGCCGTCCGGCGCCGTAATGTCGAAACCCTCCATGCGCACCTCGCTGGCGTCGCCGCCGCTGACGGCAACGCGGTTGATGCGGACGCTGACCGGCTTGCCGGTCGAGGCGTCCTCGATGCTGAGGCCGGTGAGCTCGATCTGCCCGAACTCGAATGAGTCGAACATGTCGAGGAACATGGTGCCGACGCGGGCCTTCTCGGGGTTCGGCAGCTTCTCGAAGTCGCCCTGCTCGGCGAGCGTCTTCATGAGATCGAGCCACGGCGTCTGGCCGGGACGCGCCTTGAAACCGCCGCCGGAGACGCGGTCGATGCCGACCTTGACGCCCTTGTCGCCGGTTATGGCCATCTTCTCGGCCGAGAAGCTCGAATAGATGACCCGCGGCACCGTGTCGTTCGGTCCGGCCTTGTCGGTGTAGAGCCGCAGCGTCAGCACCAGGTCGAAATCCTTGACGCTCATTGGCCCGAAGGTGCCGTCGACCGGCTTGTTGGCGGCCATGCCCGACATGGCCGCACCGGAGACCGTGAACGAGCCGATCTTGCCGTTGACGATGTCGCGGGCGGCGATGTCCTTGTAGACGATGGTCGACTTGTCGCCCCCGACCGTCTGCTCGATGAACATCTGCGGGGCGGAGATGGCCGAGGCCGAGAACTGCGCCAGCCGCTTGGCCAAGGGCTCGGTGGCGTTCTTGTCGAGCAGCGCCAGCAATTGCGCTTGGCTGAGGCTCGATGCGGTCACGTCGACGCGCGGGATGCGATAGGTGATGTAGTCGACGCCCAGCGTCACGTCGTTCAGCGTGACGTTCTCGGCCGCCAGCGCCGCGCTGATCAAGGCCGGCCCGGCATTGACGGTGAGCGAGCCGACATTGAGCCGGCCGGAGCCGGCGGCTGCCGTCACGTCCGTCAGGGCGACGCGTCCGGTGAGGAGGTTGGCGTCCACCTTGCCGATCTGGACACCGGCCGCGGCCGCGGCCGTGGCGATGCGGTGCTCGACAAAGCGGGTGCCGGCGACCGTTGCGGCGGCCACGAAGGCAAGCGCCGAGACGGCGCACAAGAGCTTGTTCTTCATTTTTCGTGAGGTCATCGGGCACTCCCGGCGTGAGGGGGAACGTGGCTATCGGGTGAGGGCGCGCTTTGTCCGTGCGACAGCGCAGCGACGGACGCTGGCATGATCCGGCCGGCACCTTGCACCGAACGGCGCCGCAACGGAAGCGCCTTCCGCCGTCCGGGCCGCCATGAGCCGGGCTTAAGCTTAAACCGAGAAAGAGGTGCCGCAACCGCAGGATGCGGTGGCGTTGGGGTTCTGGACCTTGAACGACTGGCCGATGAGATCGTCGACAAAATCGACCGTCGAGCCTTCGAGGAACTGCAGCGACATGGGGTCGACGACCACAACGGCCCCGTCGCGTTCCACCAGGATGTCGTCGGCCGCCCTGTCGGTCGAGATGTCGAAGGCGTATTGGAAGCCCGAGCAGCCGCCGCCGTTAACGCTGATGCGCAGCATGGCGCCGGTGCGCTCGCCTTCGAGCACGTGGTGAATGCGGCGAGCGGCGCGTTCAGTGAGGGTTATGCCTGTCATAATGCCGTTATTTTCCGCCTGTTTCGGTTGCAGGCGCTTGCGTCGGGACTCTCGTGAAAGGTAAGGGGCGTCGGGTCGGGGCGCAACCGCCCACCCGAGATGCGGTCCCATGCCTCATGCTCATGAGCCCGGTCACCGTCAGCGCCAGCCCGGCGAGCGCTGGATTGCGCCCTATGCGTCGAATCCGTGGGCCAGCCGCGGGCGCCTCTGCCCGGAAGCGCCGTCGCCGACCCGTACCGCCTTCCAGCGCGACCGCGACCGCATCATCCATTCCACCGCCTTCCGGCGGCTGAAGCACAAGACACAGGTCTTCGTCTATCACGAGGGCGACCACTTCCGCACGCGGCTCACCCACACGCTCGAAGTGAGCCAGATCGCCCGGGCGCTCGCCCGTTCGCTCGGCCTCGACGAGGATCTCGCCGAGGCGCTGGCACTCTCCCATGATGTCGGCCACACGCCCTTTGGGCACACCGGCGAGGATGCGCTTGACGATGCCATGGCGGCCTTCGGCGGCTTCGACCACAATGCCCAGGCGCTCAAGGTGGTGACGACGCTCGAGCGCCATTACGCCGACTATGACGGCCTCAACCTCACATGGGAGACGCTGGAGGGGTTGGTGAAGCACAATGGCCCGCTCGTTGACGCGGCGGGAGCTCCGGTTGGCCGCTACGCGGAGCGCGGCGTGCCGCCGGCGATCGCCGACTACAATCGGCGTCACGATCTGTGGCTGTCGACCCATGCGGGTGCGGAGGCGCAATGCGCCGCGCTCGCCGACGACATCGCCTACAATGCCCACGATGTTGACGACGGGCTGCGGGCCGGGCTGTTCGATCTCGACGATCTCGGCGCCGTGCCCTTCCTGGCCGAGCTGCTCGGCAAGATCGACACACGCTATCCCGATCTCGATCGCAGCCGGCGCGTGCACGAGCTCGTCCGCCGCGTCATCACCCGCTTCGTCGAGGATGCCACGGCCGAAAGCGGCCGCCGCCTCGACAGCCTCGCTGCGCCGCATGCCGACGCCATCCGCCACGCCGGGCGGCCGATGGTCGCCTTCTCGGCCGCATTCGCGGAGGCCGACAGGACGCTGAAGGCCTTCCTCTACCCCAACATGTACCGGCACCCGCGCGTCTTGCGGGTGCGGATCGAGGCCGAGGAGGTGGTGCGGAAGCTGTTCCGCCGCTTCGTCGATGCGCCGGGCCTGATGCCGGCCGAATGGCGCGATGAGGCGGAGGGGCAGGACGAGGCGCAACGCGCACGCCGCGTGGCGGACTACATCGCCGGCATGACCGACCGCTACGCGCTCAGCGAGTATGAACGGCTGTTTGACGCTCAGGTCGACTTGCGTTAGGCGCCAACCCTCTCCCGTAGGGAGAGGGTGCTGAGCCAACGGGTCCGGCCGGAGGCCGGCCCGATGACAGGCTCCGCGAGGCGGGTGAGGGCGCGCGGGCCGCGATGGATCGCAACCTCTCATCCGGCTGCTTCGCAGCCACCTTCTCCCTCAGGGAGAAGATGGGCGCGCGTGGCCTCCCGCAGCTTTGGGCCGATCATGAACATTTTCGCCATCTACGAGCAGAAACTGAAGGCCGTGATCGGCGGTCTCGTAGAGCGCAAGGCTCTTCCCGGAGGGCTCGATCTGAGCCGCATCGTTGTCGAGCCGCCGCGCGACGCGAGCCATGGCGATCTCGCCAGCAACGCCGCCATGGTGTTGGCCAAGGACGCCAAGATGAATCCGCGCGCCCTCGGCGAGGTCCTGGCCGAGGCGATGCGGGGAGAAGCGGGCATCGCGGGCGCCAGCGTCGCGGGCCCGGGCTTCATCAATCTCACCCTCGACCGCGGCGTCTTCCACGATGTCCTGCGCGCCGCTGTCACCGACCCGGATTTCGGCCGCTCCCGGCTTGGCGGCGGCACCAAGGTCAATGTCGAATATGTCTCGGCCAATCCGACCGGGCCGATGCATGTGGGGCACGGGCGCGGCGCCGTATTCGGGGACGCGCTCGCCAACCTGCTCGCCTTCACGGGCTACGCGGTGACCCGCGAGTATTACGTCAATGACGCGGGCGCCCAGGTCGACATCCTCGCCCGCTCCGCATATCTGCGCTACCGGGAGGCACTCGGCGAGAATATCGGCGCCATTCCGGAAGGCTTCTATCCGGGCGACTATCTGAAGCCGGTCGGGGAGGCGCTCGCCAAGACGCATGGCCGCGCGCTTCTCGGGCAGCGGGAGGCGGAATGGCTGCCGGAAGTCCGCGACACCGCCATCGCCATGATGATGGCCATGATCCGCGAGGATCTCGCAGCCCTCGATATCCACCATGACGTGTTCTTCTCGGAGCGCTCACTCCAAGTGAACAACGGTGGCCAAGTTGCATCCCTGATTGAGGATTTGCGCAAGCGCGGTCTCGTGGTCGAGAGCCGCCTGCCGCCGCCCAAGGGCAAGGAGCAGGAGGACTGGGAGGACCGCGAGCAGACGGTGTTCAAGGCCACCGCCTTTGGCGACGACGTTGACCGGCCGCTGCTCAAGTCGGACGGCAGCTTCACCTATTTCGCCTCCGACATCGCCTATCACCGTTCGAAGTTCGAGCGCGGCTTCAAGGAGATGATCGATGTGTGGGGGGCCGACCACGGCGGCTATGTCAAGCGCGTGCAGGCGGCCCTCAAGGCGGTGACCGGCGGGGAAGGGCACCTCGATGTGAAGCTCTGTCAATTGGTGCGGCTGTTTCGCGCCGGCGTGCCCATCGCCATGGGCAAGCGCTCCGGCGACTTCGTGACCATACGCGAGGTGATCGACGAGGTGGGCCGGGACTCGGTTCGCTTCATGATGGTGTTCCGCAAGAACGATGCGGCCCTCGACTTCGATCTCGCCAAGGTCGTCGAGCAGTCGAAGGACAATCCGGTCTTCTACGTCCAGTACGCCCATGCGCGCTGCTTCTCGGCCTTCCGGCAGGCCGCCGAGGCGCTGCCGAAGCTCGAGCTCGACCGGCAGTCCCTCGCGGCGGCCAGTCTCGAGGCGCTTTCGGACGACAGCGAGCTTGCGGTGATCCGGAGCCTTGCGCAGTACCCGCGCGTCGTCGAGGCGGCGGCGGCGAGCCATGAGCCCCATAGAATTGCCTTTTTCCTGTATGATTTGGCGAGCGAATTCCATAGTCTGTGGAACAAGGGCAAGGATGTGCCCCCCTTACGGTTTGTTAACCAAGGAAACCCAGACTTGACGTTGGCCCGTTTGGCTCTGGTTTACGCTGTCCGCTCGGTCATCGCATCGGGCTTGGCGATCCTGGGGGTCACGGCGCCAGAGGAAATGCGCTAGCGCAATGATGCCGGAAAGTGTGCGCGGTTTTCGGGTAGGTCATGCGCTGAACTAAGAGTCCGAGTGCGCTGCGATGGCAGCATCGCATCGCGCTCTTGCTGAGCGAGAGCCGCCGCGTTGGACGCCAGCCAGAAGGGGTGGGGGGTGTCCGGTTCAGAGATCGAAGGACGCGCAGCAGCGCGTCGCGATCACAGCCCCTGGCCGCAAGTGGCGGAGTACGGACGCGTCATGGATCATTCGACGAAATCGCGCCTCGCCATCGACCTCGATGCGCTCGAGGCGCAGCTGAAGAACGTCCACAACCAACAGCCGGCCAGGCGTCCACGCAGCAACGACCCTCTCGCCGAGCTCGCCCGCATCGTCGGCCAGGACGATCCTTACCGCGCCATTCTGGCGAACGAGCGCGCCGAAGCTCCCGTCGAGGACCCGGCTCGACGCAAGCGCCGGCGCGAGCCGACGCTGTTCGATAGCCCGCCGGCGAACGAAAACCTCCCCGAGGCCCAGCCGCACGGCGTCGCCATGGACGAGAGTTCCTACTCGCTGGAGCATCTCAACCAGGATGCGGGCCGCGAGGCGCTGGCCAAGGGCAGGGGGCCGGCGCGCATGCCGTCGGCGGAGTTCGAGGCGACCCTGCGGGGCATTCTCGGTGAGCGGCATGAGCCGGGCGCGCAGCAGCCCGCGCATTCCTTGCGCGACTTCATGCCGCCGCCACCCATCGATCATGCCGCTAGCCAAGCCGAGGCATCGGCCGACGGCACTTACGAGGTCGCCGAGGCGCGGTACGACGAGCAGGCCGAGGCGGTCGAGGAGGACCAGGGCCAGTATGCCGGCGAGGAGGAAGCCGAGCCGCGCCGTTCGCGCAAAGGCCTGGTCGCGGCCGCGGCATTGGTCGGGGTCGGCGCCATCGCGGTCGGCGGCTTCTATTTTTCGCGGGGCTCCGGCGCCCGCACCGCATCGGGGGAGCCGCCGGTCATCATGGCCGAGAAGCAGCCCACCAAGGTTCAGGCCAAGGCGGCCGACGACCCGGGGCAGAGCAAGCAGATCTACGAGACCGTGAAGCAGTCCGGTGCCACCCAGGAGCAGGGCACGCGGGTGGTCAATCGCGACGAGCAGCCGCTCGACCTCAATCAGATCCTGAAGCGTGACGGCCAGACGGCGTCGCTTCCGTCCGGCCAGCGCGGCATCACGCTGCCGCAGCCGCCGCAGGCGAGCAATCTTGGCAAGCAGGACGAGCCCCGCAAGGTGAAGACCGTGGCGGTGCGGCCCGACGGCAGCATCGTCAGCGAGGGCCAGTCGGCCGAGCCGGCATTGGCGCGCGGCGTCGCGCCGGCGCAGCCGTCGCGTCCCTTGTTCCAGGCGCAGGGCGATGGCCTGGTTCAAGGCCAGCCGGCCGTGCAATCACAAAGCCAATCACAGCCGCAAGGCCAATCTCAGCCGCAAGTGCAGCTCCCGTCGCAGCAGCGGCAGAACGGCTCGCCGGCGACGCCCTCGCTCGCCAATGGCGCCGCCGCCAAATCGCAAGCCCGCGTCGGCGATAGCAGCGAGCGGACCGAGAGCCGCGACACGGGCCGGGGCGTATCGCTCGGCGTCTCGCCGGTGGGCAACAGCCAGAAGCCGCCGGAGCAAGTCCAGGCGCAGGGCCAGCCGGTGCAGTCCAGGGCCCCGAGCCAGCCGCAGGCCGAGGCGAAGCCGCAGCAGCGCGCTGCCGTGCCGCCGCAATCGCAAGAGCAGTCGCAGCCCGCCCGACGCGTGGCCGCCGCCCCCGCCGATACGGCAAGCCAGAACCGCGCCACCGAGGTGAGCGCCGACGGTGCCTTCGTGGTTCAGCTCAAGGCCGCAAGCAGCGAGCAGGAGGCCCGCGAGACCTTCGCGTCGATGCAGCGCAAGCATTCCGAGCTCGGTGGCCGCCGGCCGATCATCCGTCAGGCGCAGGTGGGCGGCAAAACGCTGTGGCGCCTGCGCGTCGCCACCACCTCGAAGGAAGACGCCGTCACGCTCTGCACCAAGCTGCAGGCGGCGGGCGGAGCCTGTTTCGTGACGAAGAACTAGCGCCCCGAGCGGCGCGCACGCCTTGACGCGTCCCAGTCGCGCCTTCATCGCCGGGCTCGCCGGCCCCACGCTCACCCCCGATGAGCGCGCCTTCTTCGCCGAGACGCGGCCGTGGGGCTTCATCCTGTTCAAGCGCAACATCGACACGCCGGCGCAGGTCCGCGCGCTGACCGGGGCGTTGCGCGAGGTGGCGGAACGCGCCGACGCGCCCATCCTTATCGACCAGGAGGGCGGGCGGGTGCAGCGCATGGGCCCGCCCCACTGGCCGGTCTATCCGCCGGGCCGCGCCTATGGGCGCCTGTCCGCCAACGATCCCCTGGAGCGGCGCGAGCTCGCCCGCGTGGGGGCAAGGCTCATGGCCCACGACCTCAGGGCAGTGGGCATCAATGTCGACTGCCTGCCGGTTCTCGATGTGCCGGTGCCCGGCGCGCACGGCATCATCGGCGACCGCGCCTATGACGAAGACCCCGACGGGGTGGCGGTGATCGGCCGGGCGGCGGCGGAGGGCCTGCTGGCCGGGGGTGTGCTGCCGGTCATCAAGCATGTGCCCGGCCATGGACGGGCACGGGCCGACAGCCACGAGGCGCTGCCGGTGGTCGATACGCCCCTCGACGAGCTGGAGGCTCGCGATTTTGCGCCCTTCCGGGTCCTTGCCGACATGCCCCTGGCCATGACCGCCCACGTGGTCTTTTCGGCCATCGACGCAAGCGGGCCGGCCACCACCTCACGCAAGGTCATGCGGCGGATCGTACGGGGCTCGATCGGCTATGACGGCCTCGTCATGAGCGACGATTTGAGCATGAAGGCCCTGGCCGGGTCCTTTGCCGAGCGCACCAAGGCGGCCCTCAGGGCGGGGTGCGACGTGGTTCTCCACTGCAACGGCCGGCGCGAGGAGATGGAGGAGGTGGCCAAGGCCGCGCCCCTGCTTGGCGGCCGCGCCAGGCGCCGCGCCGAGGCGGCGCTGGCACGAATTCGCCATGCCGTTGAGCCGCTTGATCCTGTGGAAGCGCGGGCCCGGCTTGACGCGGCCCTTGCGAGGAGCGCCTGAGACGCCCAAAGTCGGGACGCGAGACGAATCAAGAGCCTATGGCGGACGAAACACAATTCGACGACATCGAGCTGTCCGAGCGCGGCGAAAGCGAGCCGGCGCTGATCGTCGACGTCGACGGTTTCGAGGGCCCGCTCGACCTGCTGCTCGAACTGGCGCGCCGTCAAAAGGTCGATCTGGCGCGTATCTCCATCCTGGCGCTGGCCGAGCAATATCTCGTCTTCGTCGAGGAAGCCCGCAAGGCGCGGCTGGAGCTCGCCGCCGACTATCTCGTGATGGCGGCCTGGCTCGCCTATCTCAAGTCGCGGCTGTTGCTGCCAGAGGCGCCGAAGGGCGAGGAGCCGACGGCCACCGATCTCGCCACCGCGCTCGCCTTCCGGCTGCGGCGGCTGGAGGCGATCCGCGCCGCCGCCCGGCTGCTCGCCGACCGGCATCGGCTCGGCCGCGACGTGTTTGGCCGCGGCGCCCCCGAGCCGCTCGCCGATGTGGCGCGGCCGCAATGGGAGGCGACGCTTCACGATCTGCTCTCGGCCTATTCCCGACGGCGGCTCAAGGCCTCGACCGCCCACGTCACGATGCATCGGCGCGTCGTATGGTCGCTGGTGGAGGCGCGCGAGGCGCTGTCGCGCCTTGTCGGCATGGCGCACGACTGGACTTCCGTCGACGACTATCTCATCCGCTACCTGGTCGAGCCGGGGATGCGCGCCACCGTCAAGGCCTCGTCGTTCTCCGCCATGCTGGAGCTCGTGAAGGACGGGAGCGTCGAGGTGAGACAGGACACGACGTTCGCGCCGCTTTGGGTGAGGCGGCGGATGGATTCCGGTGAAGAGAGCCGCGGGCAGCCAACGTTTGAGCAAGGATGAAGACATGATCGCTGTCGTCGAGCGGATCGGGCGAGAGGACGTGGCGGCCGAAAGCTTCGCGGAGGCGCTGCGCGTCGCCGAAGCCATTCTGTTCGCCGCCGCCGCGCCGGTCAGCGAGGACGAGCTGCGCGGCCGCCTGCCGGAAGGCACCGATGTGGCCTCGGTGCTGGCGCGGCTCGAAGGCATCTACGCCTCGCGTGGCGTCAACCTCGTCAAGGTCGCCGGCAAGTGGATGTTCCGCACGGCGCCCGATCTCGCCTTCGTGCTGGCCCGCGAGGTGACCGAGACGCGCCGGCTGTCGCGCGCGGCGCTCGAAATGCTGGCCATCATCGCCTACCACCAGCCGGTGACGCGCGCCGAGATCGAGGAGATCCGCGGGGTCGCCACCTCAAAGGGCACCCTCGACGTGCTGCTCGAGACCGGGTGGGTGCGCCTGCGCGGCCGGCGCAAGGTGCCGGGTCGGCCCGTCACCTATGGGACGACGGCGGCGTTCCTGACGCATTTCGGCCTCGATGCCATCGCTGACCTGCCGGGCCTCGACGAGCTCAAGGGCGCGGGCTTCCTCGACGGACAGATTCCGACGGGTTTTGGCGTGCCGTTGCCGAGCGACGATCCGGCGCTCACCGAGGAGGAGGATCCGCTCGACGACGAGCTCTACCAGCCGCTGGAGATCGAGCCGGAGCGCGGCAGCGGCACGTCCTAGTGTGGCGATTCCGAGCGGCAAAAGGCTTCTTGAGCACGGCCTTTCTTAAGCACGTCCCTGTGACATCGGGCCCAAGCAGCGAGGAAATCCTTGTTTTCGCCGCCTGCCACCCCTAGGTTCGCGAAGAATAGCGGGGGTGCCGGACTGGCATGTCGCCCGCTTGTACTGTTCTGAGGAGGATCTGATGGGCTTGGGATGGCAACACATCCTGATTTTTGGCGTCATCGTCCTCTTGCTGTTTGGCCGCGGCAAGATTTCCGAGCTGATGGGCGATGTGGCCAAGGGCATCAAGGCGTTCAAGAAGGGCATGACGGAAGAGGAACCGAAGCCCGAGACCGAGGCGCAGGCCGCAACGGCGCCGAAAGCCATCGAGCATCGCGACGGTCAGCCCGTCGCGCAGAATGCCGCCGTGCCGGAACGCAAGGCGAGCTGACGCCGGCGACGACTTGAGCCGGCCCACGGATTGAAGCCATGTTCGACGTGAGCTGGGGCGAGCTGTTGATCGTTGGGGCCGTCGCGCTTGTGGTCATCGGCCCCAAGGATCTGCCTGCGGCGCTGCGCACCCTCGGTCAGGCGACCGCCAAGCTGAAGCGGATGGCGGCGGAATTCCAGGGCCAGTTCAACGATGCCATGCGCGAGGCGGAGCTCGAAGAAATCCGCAAGCAGGTGACGAGCGTCGCGGACGCGGCCCAGAACCTCAATCCCGTCCAGGCCATCCAGGATCAGATCAAGGGCGTCATCGAGGACGGCACCAAGCCGGCGGGCTCGAGCGAGCCCGCGCAGGGGGGCGATGCCAAGCCGGCTGCACCGCCGCCCGAGGCGGCGCTGAAGGTCGCGGAGCTGCCGGCAGTGCCCGATCCGCAACGCGCCATCGCCGAGGCGGCGGCGCCGCTCGGCGCTGCGCCCGCCGAGCCGGCAAACGTCAAGCCGCTCGACATCAATCCCGACAAGAACCCCGATAAGAGCGCCGGGGCCGAGCGCAAGGCGGACGGCGCCCCGGCTGCGCCGGAGAGCCGCACCAACGCCGCATGACCGACGCGGACCACAATTGACGCAGACCATGACCGACGCGGATATCGAGTCCACCAAGGCGCCGCTCATCGAGCACCTCATCGAGCTGCGCTCGCGGCTGATCAAGGCGATGGTCGCCTTTGCGGCGATGTTCGCGGTCTGCGTCTACTTCGCCAAGGACATCTACAACATCCTGGTGTGGCCGTTCGCGTCGACGGCGCGCGCCATGAACATCGATCCCAAGCTCATCTACACCGCGCCGCTGGAATATTTCTTCACCGAGCTGCAGGTGGCGCTGTTCGGCGCGGGCTTCTGCGCCTTTCCCATCATCGCCCAGCAGCTCTACAAGTTCGTGGCGCCCGGCCTCTACAAGAACGAGCGCGACGCCTTCCTGCCCTATCTCGTCGCCACGCCGATCTTCTTCATCCTCGGCGCCCTCGTCGTCTACTTCTTCGCCATGCCGCTGTTGATGCGCTTTTCGCTCGGCATGCAGCAGGGGGCGGGCGCGGTGGCGGCCATCGAGCTCCTGCCCAAGGTCAGCGACTATCTCTCGCTGATCATGACGCTGATCTTCGCGTTCGGCGTGTGCTTCCAGCTTCCCGTCATCCTGGCGTTGCTCGGCCAGGCGGGGATCATCGATTCGAAGTTCCTCGTCGAGAAGCGCCGCTACGCCATCGTCATCCTGTTCGCCATCGCGGCGGTGCTGACCCCGCCCGACGCCATCAGCATGATGGTGCTTGCCGTTCCGACCGTCCTTCTTTACGAGGCAAGCATCCTGGCAGTGAAGTATTTCGAGAGGCGCAAGGCCGCCGCCCAGGCGGCCGCCGCCGCCTCCTGAGTGCCCCACCTGCCGGCGCATGATCCCGAAAAGTCGCAGACTTTTCGGATCGGATCATGCGCAGCCGAGACGTAGCGGGCGCAAATGCACGACATCCGCCAGATCCGTGACAACCCGCAGGCTTTCGACGAAGGCCTGAAGCGGCGGGGTCTCGAGCCCCTGTCGGCGGCATTGCTGGCCATCGACGACAAGCGCCGCGCCGCCATCGCGGCCGCCCAGGCGGCGCAGGAGAAGCGCAACGCCGCTTCCAAGGAGATCGGCCAGGCAAAGGCCAAGAAGGACGAGGCCGCGCGCCCAGGCGCTTGATGGCCGAGGTGGCGGCGCTGAAGGACGCCATCCCGGCCGGCGAGGCGGCCGAGAAGGCGGCCATTGCCGAGCTCGAGAAGGCGCTCGTCGAAATTCCGAACCTGCCGCTTGCCGAGGTGCCGGACGGCAAGGACGAGCACGACAATGTCGAGCGGCACCGATTCGGCGAAAGGCCCGAGAAGCGGCGCGAGGCGCTGCGCGGCGTCAACAAGCTCAAAGAGCATTTCGAGCTCGGCGAGGCCCTCGGCCAGATGGATTTCGAGGCCGCCGCGAAGCTCTCCGGCGCGCGCTTCGTGGTGCTGAAGCGGCGAGCTGGCGCGGCTCGACCGCGCGCTCGGCCAGTTCATGCTCGACACGCACACGAGCGAGCACGGCTACACGGAAGTGAGCCCGCCGCTTCTGGTGCGCGACGAGGCGATGTTCGGCACGGCGCAACTGCCGAAATTCGCGCGATGACCAGTTCGCGGCCGTGCGCGTCGACAGCGACGAGCAGCGCCTCTGGCTCATCCCGACCGCCGAGGTGTCGCTCACCAACCTCGTCCGCGATCAGATCCTGGCCGAGGACGAGCTGCCGCTGCGCTTCACCGCGCTCACCCCCTGCTTCCGCGCCGAGGCGGGCGCGGCCGGCAAGGACACGCGCGGCATGATCCGCCAGCACCAGTTCGAGAAGGTCGAGCTCGTCTCCATCACCACGCCGGAAGCCTCGCGCGACGAGCACGAGCGCATGCTGGCTTGCGCCGAGGCCGTGCTGAAGAAGCTCGACCTCGCCCTACCGCGTGGTGACGCTCTGCACCGGCGACATGGGCTTCGCGTCGGCCAAGACCTACGACATCGAGGTCTGGCTGCCGGGGCAGGGCGCGTATCGCGAGATCTCCTCCTGCTCGAACTGCGGCGACTTCCAGGCGCGGCGCATGGACGCCCGCTACCGGCCGAAGGACGGCAAGGGCGGCCGCGCTTCGTGCACACGCTCAACGGCTCGGGCGTCGGCGGTCGGCCGCGCGCTGGTCGCCGTCCTGGAGACCTACCAGAACGCGGACGGCTCGATCGACGGTGCCGGACGGTGCTGCGCCCCTACATGGGCGGGCTCGCGCGCATCGAGAAGGCCAGCGTGATGGCCTCGACGCATGCGCATCCTCATCACCAACGACGACGGCATCCATGCGCGCCGGGCTCGCCGCGCTGGAGCGGATCGCCCGCACGCTCTCGGACGACGTCTGGGTCGTGCGCGCCGGAGACCGACCAGTCGGGCGTCGCGCATTCGCTGTCGCTCAACGATCCGCTGCGCCTGCGCGAGGTCGGCGAGCGCCGCTATCGCCGTAGCGGCACGCCGACCGACTGCGTCATCATGGGCGTGCGCCATCATGCAGCGGCACCGGCCGGACCTCGTGCTCTCCGGCGTCAATCGCGGCCAGAACATCGCCGAGGACGTGACCTATTCGGGCACCATCGCCGGCGCCATGGAGGGCACGCTCCTCGGCATCCCGTCGATCGCCCTGTCGCAGGCCTATGGGCCGGGCGGCCGCGACGGATCCGCTGGGACTGCGCCGAGGCGCATGCGCCCGGCCTGATCGTGCGCCTGCTCGCGGCGGGCATCGGCGAAGGACATGCTCTTCAACATCAACTTCCCGGACTGCGCGCCCGACGAGGTGAAGGGCATCGCGGTCACGGCGCAGGGCCGGCGCGACCAGGAACTGCTGCGGCTCGACGAGCCGCGTCGACGGCCGCGGCAATCCCTATTACTGGCTCGCCTTCGCGCGCGGCGCCGATGCCGCCAACGGCACCGATCTGTGGGCGGTGGCCGACAAGCGCGATCTCCGTCACCCCGCTGAAGCTCGACCTCGACCGACGAGCCGACGATGACCACGCTATGCCCGAGCTCTTCGGCTGACGCCGACACGGCGGACGGCGGCCGGCAGGCGCGACGCCGGCATCGTCGCGAGCGCGGAGGAGACCGTCGCCTTCCTGCTGCGCCTGCGCGCCAAGGGCATCCGCGACACCGCGCGTGCTGCGCGCCATGGAGATGGTGCCGCGCGATCTCTTCGCGCCGCGCCGCTTCGCCGATCTCGCCCGGGCCGACGTGTCGCTGCCGCTGCCGTGCGGCCAGACCATGACGCGCGCCCGGCACCATCGCGGCCGATGCTGGTCGAGCTCGCGGTCGAGCCGCATCACCGCGTGCTCGAGATCGGCACCGGCTCGGGCTACATGTCGGCCGTGCTCGGCCGGCTCGGGCGCGACGTGTTCTCGATCGAGCGCTTCCGCACGCTGGCGCTCGCCGCCGCCGAGCGGCTCGGCGCGCTCGAGCATGCAGCAACGTGCGCATTGCCGACCGGCGACGGGCTCGCCATCTGGCCGCAGATCGGGCCCTTCGACCGGATCCTGCTCAACGGCACCGTGCCGGAGGTGCCCGCGGCGCTCATCGACGCGCTCGCCGATCGGCGGCGGCTCGTCGGCCGCGCGGCGCATCGACGGCGCGGCGCGGCTGTCGCGCGTCGTGCGCACGGCGAGGGCATCCTGTCGCGAGGAGCGTCGCGAGCCGCTCAAGCTGCCGCCGCTGGCGACCGCGGGCCGCGCGGGCGCTTTGAGGCGCCCGCCGATCCCGTCGCCTCGCGCCCTCTGGCGAACGCTTGCTTAACCTGAAATCCGTCTTAGATGCGCACTCGGGGTCTGAGTTCGTTGCGGTGGTACGTCATGCGTCTCCATGTCGAATTCGGCGGTTCGCGGGTCGTCGCGCGACTCGCCGCCGTGGCGCTCCTTGGCCTCGCTCATGGGCGCCTGCGTGTCCTCGGACCGCTTCGCCGACAACGCCCTTCGGCAACCCCTTCAAGAACGATCCGGCAACTGACCGGCAGCCTGCCGCCCGACGCGGCGTCGGTGCGCGGCAAGATCCAGCGGCCAGTCGCTGGCGCCCCCGCACGGCGCCGCCGATGCGCCGCAATACAACAAGCCGATCGATGTCGGTCGGCGGCCAGCGAGCCGGTGCGTCGGCAGACGCCGGGGCTGGACGGCCAATGGCGGCACGGCCGTCATCGTCGGCAGGGCCGACACGCTCGACGACCTGTCGAACCGCTACGGCGTGCCGGCCTCGGCGCTGCTCGCCGACCAACGGCCTGCGGAGCGCCGCCGCGTCAGGCCGGGCAACCGCATCATCATCCCGGTCTACAACGCGGCGGGCGGCACAGGTCGCGCAGGCGCCGAGCCGCGCGTCCGCCTCCGACGCCGGCCAGCGCCGAAGTTCCGCCTCGTTCAGGGCCGGCAGTCAGCAAGCCGCAGGGAGACGTCCGCGACGCGCAGGGGCAGGACCGCAGGAGCCGACGAAGGCCGCTCGCCAGTGGACGAGCGCCGCGAGAAGCAGGTCGCCAAGCTGGCGCCAGCGGCCTGGCGCCAAGGCGAGTATGCGGTCGCGATGCCAGGTCGCGCGACATGACGGCCGAAGCCGCAGCGCCGAGAGGCAGAGCCGGCAAGCCGGTGCAGGCGCCGGCCAAGCTCGCCAAGGCCGAGGAGCCGCAGGACGACCGCGAGCCGTCTCGCGGCAGGAGAAAGCCGAGAACGTCAGCTTCCGCTGGCCGGCGCACGGCCGCGTCATCGCCGGCTTCGGCGCCAAGAGGCGGCAACGAGGGCATCAACATCGCGGTGCCGGAAGGCACCCAGGTCAAGGCGGCCGAGAACGGCATCGTCGCCTATGCCGGGCAGCGAGCTCAAGGGCTACGGCAATCTCGTGCTGATCCGCCACGCCGACGGCTTCGTCTCCGCCTATGCCAATAACGGCGAGGTCCTGCGTCAAGCGCGGCGACAAGGTGAGGCGCGGCCAGATCGATCGCCAAGTCCGGCCAGACCGGCAACGTCGTCTCGCCGCAGCTGCATTTCGAGCTGCGCAAGGGCGCGACCCCGGTCGACCCGATGCCGCATCTCGCCGGCAACTGAGCTGACGTTAGATGTAGTTCGCCGATCGAGGCGTGACGACCGGGCTCGCATCGCCGTTAAGGGCGCGCACCGACCTCTCGGCGCGCACCTTGTCGTATACGATCAAAGCGCCAGCTCGCCGGCGGCTTCGCTCCAGGCGGCGTCCCAGCCGTCCGGCGAGGTCCTGGACGTATTGCCAGGCGGTGCGGCCGGACCGGGCGCCGCGGGTCGTCGGCCCATTCCAGCGCCTCGGCGCGCAGCCGGTCGGCGCGGACGGCGAGCCGGAAATGGCGCGGCATAGCCCTCGACCATGTCGAGATATTCGTCCTGGCTGCAGCGGTGGAAGCCGAGCCACAGGCCGAAGCGGTCGGAGAGCGAGACCTTCTCCTCCACGGCCTCGCCGGGATTGATCGCGGTCGAGCGCTCGTTCTCGATCATGTCGCGCGGCATCAGATGGCGCCGGTTCGAGGTGGCGTAGAAGATGACATTGGCCGGCCGCCCCTCGATGCCGCCTTCGAGCGCCGCCTTCAGCGACTTGTAGGAGGTGTCCTCGGCGTCGAAGGAGAGGTCGTCGCAGAACACGATGAAGCGATGCGGATCGGGCGCGCAGCAGCGCCATCAGGTCGGGCAGCGCTCTCGATGTCCTCGCGGTGGATCTCGACGAGCTTGAGGGCAGCGCCGCCCTTCGGAGGCGGCATTGACGCTCGGCGTGCGCGGCTTTGACGAGCGACGATTTGCCCATGCCGCGCGCGCCCCAGAGCAGCGCGTTGTTGGCAGGCAATCCGCGCGCGAAGCGCTCGGTGTTCTCGACGAGGTGTCGCGCACGCGGTCGATGCCGCGAGAAGCGCCATGGCGACGCGGTTGACCTGCGCACCGGGGCAAGCCGCGGCGGGCGCGGATGCCACACGAAGGCGTCCGCCGCATTCGATGTCGGGTGCGGCCGGCGCGGGCGGGCGCGGCGCGCTCGAGCGCATGCGGCGATGCGGGCCAGGAGCGCGCGCAAGTCCGCCGCCTCGGGGGCGGCGAGGGCAGGGCTGCGGGGCTTTGGGCGCTTGCCGGACGGTGAGCGGGACATGGGGAGGCGGGAGCTTGGGCGATGGGCCGAAGCTTTATCCTTTCAAGGCCTTGAGGTCTATCGGCGCGACACGACGGCATGCCGTAAGGTCTTGGGCGGCGTTGCTTTCGCAAGACCGGCCGCTATAGTCCGCGCCGCTTCGTGCGGGCCACCCGTAAGCTGCCCGATTCCCAAGGAGAGCCCCGTGATCACTGAAGCCTTCGCCCAGGGAACGTCGGCTGGCGGCGGTCTCTTCGACCCCAGCGGGCCTATCGGGATTCTCTTTCCTTTCATCCTCATTTTCATCATCATGTGGTTCCTGATCCTGCGGCCCCAGCAGCGGCGCGCCAAGGAGCATCAGGAGATGCTCAAGAACGTGCGCCGCGGCGACATGGTCGTCACGTCGGGCGGCATTGTCGGCAAGGTCACCAAGGTGCCGGACGAGGGCGACCTCGAGGTGGAGATCGCCGACAACACCAAGGTGCGCCTGGTGCGCGGCATGATCGCCGAGGTCCGCTCGAAGTCCGAGCCGGTGAAGAGCTAGCTCGTAATCGGAAGCGGCTTTTAGAACGATGTTGCGCTTTTCGACCATGAAGGTCCTCGCCGTTCTGGCGCTCGTCGTCGCCGGTCTGGCCTATGCCGCGCCCAATGTGTTGGCGCCGCAGACGCGTGACGCAGCCGCGCAGCGGGTCTCCGGCTGGGTTGCGGCTTGGCATACGCCGGCGGTCGCGGGCGAGGCCGGCCGGGGGAACGGCCCTCATCTTGTGGTAGAGCTCGACACCGACGATTTGGTGCGCCCCCAGCTCGCGGCACTGCGCGACGACATCGGGCGCATCCTGCGCGAGCTCCGCATCAGTGTCGGCATGCGGGACGGCATCACCGCGTTGCCGCGCGGCCTGCAGGTGCGGCTCGCCGATCCGGCCGATCGCGAGCAACTCATGGTGCGGTTGCGCGAGCTGTCACGGCCCGACGCGATGCCCCTCGACATCAGCGACAGCCCCGACGGTCTCGTGCAAGTGGCGCTGACGGAGGGCGGCCTGAGCAAGCGCATCGGCGGCGCGGTTGCCGAAGCCGTCGATGTGTTGCGCAAGCGTCTCTATGGCCTCGGCGTATCGCGGCCCAACGTTCAGCGCGAGGGCGCGAGCCGCATTCTCGTCGAGGTGCCAGGCACGCACGACCCGGAGCGCGTGAAGGAGCTTGCCGTCAAGACCGGCAGGCTGCAGTTGCGGTTCGTGGCTGACCGCGGCGACAATGCCGAGACCACGGAGATGCTGCCGGCCCGCGACCAGAATGGCCAGCAGGTCGCCGTGGAGCGCCGCGTCGTCGTTACGGGCGAGGATCTCATCGACGCGCAGCCGGCCTTCGACCAGCGCGGCGGCCTGCCCGTCGTCAATTTCCTGCTCAGCATGGAGGGCGGGCGGAAATTCGGCGCTGCCACCGCCAGCAACGTTGGCCGGGTCCTCGCCATCGTGCTCGACGGCGAGGTCATCTCGACGCCTCGGATCATGGACCCGATCACCGGCGGCAAGGGCCAGATCTCCGGCAACTTCACGGTGCAGCAGGCACAGGAATTCGCCGCACTGCTCAGCGCCGGTCCCTTGCCGGCCAGGCTGGTCGTCGTCGAACAGAAATCACAGGGCGGGCAATCGACGGATGCTACGTTACTCGGCCTCCAAGATCATCGCCGTCCTGGCGCTTACCGTCGCAGGCTTCCTGTTCGCGGCGCCGAACCTGTTTTCGCCCGAGACGCGCACGGCCATCGAGAAGAGCCTGCCTGGCTGGATTCCGAGCTGGATCGTGCCGCACCGTGCCGTGGTGCTCGGCCTCGATCTGCAGGGCGGCTCGCACGTGCTGCTCGAGGTCGACACCAACGATCTCGTTCGCACGCAGCTCACCATCCTGCGCGAGGACGTGCGCCGCATTCTGCGAGAGCAGCGCATCGGCACGCAGGGCGGCGTCATCGCTCTGCCGCGCGGTCTGCAGATCAGGCTGACCAATGCGGCCGACCGGGACCGCCTCTTGCCGCGCCTGCGCGAGCTGGCGCAGCCCATCGGCAACCAGCTCCTCGGCCAGGCGGGGAACTCGACCATCGATATCAGCGACACCCCCGACGGGCTCGTGCAGGCCACGCTGACCGAGGCCGGCTTGCGCGATCGCATCACCCGCGCCATCGGCCAGGCCATCGAGGTGCTGCGCAAGCGCGTCGATGCGCTGGGCACTACCGAGCCCAGCATCCAGCGGCAGGGCACCGACCGCATCCTGGTGCAGGTGCCGGGCCTGCAGGACCCGCAGCGGCTCAAGGAGATCCTCGGCAAGACCGCCAAGCTGCAATTCCGCTTCCTGGCGGAAGGCGGCGGCAACGCCGAGAACGTCGAGATGATGCCGTCGCGCGATCAGAACGGCCAGCAGGTCGCCGTGGAGCGCCGCACCATCGTCGAGGGCGAGGACCTGATCGACGCGCAGCCGGCCTTCGACCAGCGCACCAACGAGCCCATCGTCAACTTCAAGTTCAACGTGCGTGGCGGCCAGAAATTCGGCGTCGCCACCTCCGAGAATGTCGGCCGGCCCCTCGCCATCGTGCTCGACAACGAGGTCATCTCGGCGCCGCGCATCATCAATCCGATCACCGGCGGCTCCGGGCAGATTTCCGGCCGCTTCTCGGTGCAGCAGGCCAACGACCTTGCGGTGCTGCTGCGCGCCGGCGCGCTGCCCGCCAAGCTGACCATCGTCGAGGAGCGCACCGTCGGCCCCGGGCTCGGCGCCGACTCGATCCAGGCCGGCAAGAACGCCACCTATGTGGCGGCGGTCTTCGTCGTCATCTTCATGTTCGTGACCTACGGCCTGTTCGGCTTGTTCGCCAATATCGCGCTCCTCGTGCACGTGGTGTTCATCTTCGCGCTCATGTCGCTGATCGGCGCGACCCTGACCTTGCCGGGCATCGCCGGCATCGTGCTGACCATCGGCACGGCGGTTGATAGCAACGTGCTGATCTACGAGCGTATCCGCGAGGAGTTCAAGGCCGGCCGCTCGATGATCTCGGCCATCGACGCGGGCTTCAACCGCGCCTTCGCCACCATCTTCGACTCCAACTCGACCATGGCCATTGCCGCCCTGCTCTTGTTCCTGCTCGGCTCGGGGCCGGTGAAGGGCTTTGCGGTCGTGTTCCTGCTCGGCATCCTGACGACGGTGATCACCGCCGTGACCATGACCAGGATGATGATCGCCCTCTGGTACCGCATCGCGCGCCCCAAGGCGCTGCCCTTCTGACGGAGACACGACATGCGCCTGCTTCGCATGATCCCCGATAACACGCGGTTCCGTTTCGTCTGGTTCCGCCGCTTCTCCTTCCCTCTGTCGGGGGCGCTGTCGTTGCTGACCGTGGTCATGTTCCTGGCGGTCGGGCTGCATGTCGGCATCGACTTCACCGGCGGCACGCTGATCGAGCTGCAGGCGCGCGACGCCAAGGGCGACATCGCCAAGGTGCGCCAGACGGCGCAGGGCATGAATGCCGGCGACGTCGAGGTGCAGGAATTCGGCGGCACGGGCGGCATGTCGCTGCGCTTTCCGGTGCAGCCGGGCGGCGAGAGCGCGCAAAGCGCGCTGGTGCAAAAGGCCCGCGACCTGCTCGAAAAGGATTATGAGTTCCGCCGCGTCGAGACGGTCGGGCCGCGCGTCTCAGGCGAGCTCGTCCGCGACGGCACGCTCGGCGTGCTGCTCGCCATCGTCTCGGTCATGATCTACCTGTGGTTCCGCTTCGAGCTGCAATTCGCCATCGGCGCCATTATCGGCACCATGCACGACATCGTGCTCACCATCGGCTTCTTCGTTTTCGCGCAGCTCGAATTCAACATGACGTCGATCGCCGCCATCCTCACCATCGTCGGCTATTCGCTCAACGAGACGGTGGTGGTGTTCGACCGGACCCGCGAGCTGCTGCGCAAGTACAAGACCATGCCGATCGAGGAGCTGCTCGATCTCTCGGTCAACTCGACCCTGTCGCGCACCGCCATGACGGCCACCACAGCTTTCCTGTCGGTGCTGGCGCTGGTGCTGTTCGGCGGCCAGGCCATCGAGGGCTTCGCCATCGTCATGCTGTTCGGCATCGTCGTGTGCACCTACTCGGCCATCTTCGTCTCCACGCCGGTGCTCATCTATCTCGGCGTCATGGCGGGCGGCCGCTCCTACGTGGAGGCGGCCGAGAGCGAGGCCACGACCGAGAAGGCGCGCCGGGCCGGCAAGGCGGGTGCTGCGACGGCTTGAGGCGCGAGCGGGCGGGAGCCCTAGCTTTTCTAAGTCATGCCCGAGAAACTCTACGTTGACGTCTGGCGGAAGAGCCTCTACGTAGATCGCATGAGATGTAGGTGTCGATCATCGGTACGATGATCCGAACCTAGCCGGGTCTACGCAGGCACCCGGTCCCAAACAGACGATTTCGTCCCAAGCGCTGCTCCTGGTCCCCTTGTTGGGGAAGGAGTGCGTTTATGAGCGACGAAATCCTTTCTCCCTCTAGCGTTACATCCGCAGCGCCCCGCACCGCTGGCGCATTCCTCTTTTCGCGTAGCGACGTCGAGCGCCTTCTTACGCCCGACGCATGCATGGCGGCGGTCGAGGACGCCTTCCGCCAGCACGCGCTGGGCAAGGCGCCGCGGCCGGGGATCCTCAGCCTGCAGGCCGACGATGGCGGGTTCCACATCAAGGCGGCGCTGCTTGCGCTCGACCAGCCCTACTTCGCGGCGAAGACCAATGCCAACTTCCCGCACAACGGCCCGCGGCACGGACTGCCGACGATCCAGGGCGTCGTGGTCCTGTGCGAAGCGATCACGGGCCAGCTCCTCGCCGTCATGGACTCGATGGCCATCACGGCCCTGCGCACTGCGGCTGCGACTTCGGTTGCCGCCAAGTACCTCGCGCGGACAGATAGCAGGACGGCGCTCATCTGCGGCTGTGGTGCCCAAGCGCCGGCGCACCTGCGCGCACTGCTGGGGGTGCGCCGCCCCGAGCGCGTTTACGCCTACGACCAGGATGCGGAAAAGGCGCGGGCGTTCGCGGCCGCGCTTGGAACCGAGACCGGACTGCCGATAACGACCGTTTCCGACCTACCGCACGCGGTCGCGGAAAGCGAAATCGTCATCACCTGCACCACCGCGCGGGACTACTTCGTCACCCGCGAGATGGTCCGGCCGGGAACGTTCGTCGCGGGCGTCGGTGCTGACAATGAGAACAAGCAAGAGCTCGACCCGGCGCTGCTCGCGGCGAGCAAGCTCGTTACCGATCTCACCGAGCAATGCGCGGTCATCGGCGACCTGCACCATGCGCTCGCTGCCGGCGCGATGACCCGAAGTGGCGTGCACGCCGAGCTCGGCGAAATCGTTGCCGGGCTAAAGCCTGGACGCACGACGAGGGAGGAAATCTTTGTTTTCGATTCAAGCGGCACCGCCCTGCAGGACGTCGCCGCGGCCGCCGCCGTTTACAGCCGCGCGCTCGAGCACGGCGAGTGGGCTTCCTTTTCGTTCAATGCATGACTTTCACGGAGGCTACGATGCGTTATCAGCTCACACCCATACACTGCCGTCCCTGGCTTGTGGCGTACCTGTCGATCAAGCTCATTGAAAGCCACTACGAGAACGAATACGGCGCAGCCCTCCGGCACCTGAATGCGATCACGGAGAAGCTGCGATCGCTCGATCTCGCGACCACGCCCGCCTACGTGATCAACGGCCTGAAGCGCGAGGAGTTGATCGCGCTCAATTCGACCCTGCTCCATGAGCTCTACTTCGCGAGCCTGGGCGGTAATGGCGGCAAGCCGACCGGACCGATCGCAGATGCTCTCGCCCGCGACTTCGGTTCGGTGCAGCGCTGGCTGCGACGAGTTCATCGCGATGGGCACCGCCCTCGGTGGCCGCTCCGGGTGGGTGCTGCTCGTCTACATCCCGCGCGATGGCCGGCTCATCAACCAGTATGCGGCCGAGGACAGCCAGGCTGTGGCGGGCGGCATTCCCATCGTGGCGCTCGACATGTACGAGCACGCCTATCACATGGATTTCGGCGCCAATGTGAAAGCCTACGTGGGCATGTTCATGCGCAACCTCGACTGGAAGGCGATCCAGGCACGCTATGAGGATGCGGTGAAGGTGGCGCCGCTGCGGCCCCTGGTTCAGCCCGAGTTCGGCGATTTGCCGGGCGTCGGCGTGGAGGAGGTGAAAGCCATGCTGGATGCCGGCACGCCGGTCCAGCTCGTCGATGCCCGTCCGTGGCCGGCCGTATCCCGGGCGCCGGAGGTCATGCAGGGCGCCACCTGGCGCGACCCGGAACGCGTGCAGGAATGGGCGGGCGAGCTGTCGAAAACGGAACCGGTCGTCGTGTGGTGCTCGTACGGCTTCCACGTCGGGTGCAAGACGGCGATCGTCCTGCGGGACATGGGGTTCGACGCGAAGTTCATGACCGGCGGCCACTCCGCGTGGAAAGCGATCGACGGACCTACGACGTCGTACGACGGATCATAGGCCGCAGGTCCACGACCGCTCAGATCCCGCGCGCGCCGCATCACCCCCTAAGGACCCAATTCGCAACGGGGACAAACATGACTGACATCACGGTTTTCGGCTTTCCGCACAGCACCTACGTGCACATCGCGCGGCTCGTGCTGACACATAAGGAGGTGCCCTACACCTTCCACGACCTTGAACGCGACATGGGTGGGCCCAAGCATCTCGCGCTGCATCCGTTCGATCGGGTACCGATCCTGCAGCATGGGGACTTTGTGCTCTACGAGACAAGCGCGATCGTCGGCTATCTGGAAGAGCGGTTCCCGACGCCACGGCTCCAACCGGCAACGATCGAAGGCCGGGCGCTGATGAACCAATGGATCAGTGCGGTGAATTCCTACTACTACCCGTACATGATCTATCACGTCTCGCACGAGCGCAACGTCTTCCCCGAGCTCGGCATCGCGTCCGACGAGGCAGTCGTTTCGCATGCGCTGCCGAAGATCGAGATCGGGTTGCAGGTGGCGGAGCGGCAGCTCTCGCACGGGATGGGTTTTCTGCTCGGCAGCGATGTCACGCTTGCCGACTATTACCTGCTGCCAAGCACCCATTCGTTCGGGCGCACTCCCGAGGGCAAGACGATGTACGCGAGCTTTCCGGCGGTGCAGGCGTGGCGCGAACGGATGGAAGCCCTGCCGACAGTGCAGGGTTACCGCGCCGCGCAGCCGCCGCGCACCCCGATCGAGCACGCGCGGAAATGGGCCGTCTCGCACCGGCCGAAGTACTGATCTCGTGCGGGGAAACGGAGACGACCTGCAAACTCCCCGTCAAAGGACGCTGCTTCAAGCTCTGAGGCCCGTCCGTGGCCTGCCGTATCCAGGACGCCAGAGATTTCGTGCATGGCGCCACGTGGCGCGACCCGGAGCGGGTGCAGGAATGGGCGGGGCCAGCTGAGCCCTACGGGTCGGCTCCGGTAGCCAGCACAATTGGTGTCGTCGCCGCGCCTCGGCTGCGGAACGGCATGGACGCGGCTGCCTCACTGATCGCCAAGCGTAGACCGTCCCTGATCGCTGCGGCATGATGGTGGCACGCTCAGGGAGGATCGGGGATGGCGACGGCATTCGAAGAGGTCTTGGGGGTCCGTTCGGCGTTCGCGAGGCTTGAGCCCCCTGCGGCCGACGCGATCACCATCGCGGGCGCCGATCCGGTCTTCTCGACGCGTTTCAAGGTCGGCGAGACCGTGGCGGCTGTGCTCGGCGGCGTCGGTGCCGCGGTGTCCGACCTGTGGGAGCTCAAGGTCGGCCGGCGCCAGAGGGCTTCGATCGACGTGCGCCAGGCCGCGGCGGGCCTGCGCAGCTCCGTCTATATGCAGCGGCCGGGGCCGGACGGCGCCTTCGTGCCGGTGGTCAACAAGAACCACGAAGCGATGATCGCCGTCACGCAGCCGTGGCCGACGAAGGACGGACGCTGGGTGTTGCCGCATTTCGGCCTGCCGAACCTGCAGGCCCGGATGCTGAAGCTGCTTGGCTGCGAGCTCAATGGCAACTCGGTCGCAAAGGCCGTCGCCAAGTGGGATGCGCGCGATCTCGAGGCGGCCATCGACGAAGCGCGGGTTTGCGGCGGCATGGTGCGCTCGAATGACGAGTGGCTCGCCGAGCCGCACGGCCGGGTGCTGGCGGAAAAGCCGATCGTCGAGATTCTCAAGATCGGCGACAGCGATCCTGAACCGCTGCCGCGGGGCGGCCGCCCGTTGAGCGGCATTCGCGCGCTCGACCTCACGCGCATCCTGGCGGGACCGATGGCCGCCCGCACGCTTGCCGAGCATGGGGCGGATGTCCTGATGGTCGCGGCCGAACGCTTGCCGCAGATCGCCGAGCACGTCCTCGACACGAACCACGGCAAGCGCAGCACTTTCCTTGATCTCGCGCAAAGCGGCGACGCGGCGCGTCTCAAGGCGCTTGTGGCACGGGCGGATGTGTTCTCGCAGGGCTATCGGCCGGGCATGATCCAAAAGCTCGGCTTCGGGCCGGACGAGGTCGCCGCCATGCGGCCGGGCGTCATCTACGCCTCGATCAACTGCTACGGCGCCGATGGCCCGTTCAGCCATCGCGGCGGCTGGGAGCAAGTGGCGCAGACGATGACGGGGCTGTGCCACGAAGGGCGAACCGCCGCCCGTCCCGATGGCCCGGCGCTGCTGCCCGCCGCCGCCTGCGATTACACGACGGGCTATCTCGCGGCCTACGGCATCCTGCTCGCGCTGGCGCAACGGGCACGACA
This sequence comes from uncultured Alphaproteobacteria bacterium, assembly GCA_963812775.1. Lineage (GTDB taxonomy): Bacteria > Pseudomonadota > Alphaproteobacteria > Rhizobiales > Beijerinckiaceae > CAWEWH01. Next base: position 5,290 of record CAWEWH010000001.1, on the reverse strand, counting down.
CGGCGGCAGCTATCATGTCCGCGTCTCGCTCTGCCAGTCGGGCATGTTCATCTACCGGCAGGGCAAGGTCGCGTTTCCAGGCCTCGGTCTTGATCTATCGGCCGCCGAGCTCGACGCCATCCGCATCGAGAGCCGGCCGAAGAGCGGACCGCTGCGGCATCTCGGCCCGATCACCAAATTTTCCGAGACGCAGCCCCACTGGGAGCGGCCAACGCCGCAGCTCGGCGGCGACGCGCCGGAATGGCTGGAGGCGCGGCTGCAGCCGGCGGCCGCCGAATAGGGCGTGTAATCGGCCGCGACTTTAAGGATTGCTCAACTCCCGGAACTGTCGCCGATCACCGCGAACGGGGCCCAATAGGCCGGATAGGCGTTGAACTCTTCGGATGGGTCGTCGAGAAAACTCAGCATGGCGCGGCGCAGCGCCTCGGCGCGCCCGGCCGCCGGATCGGCCTCGAGCGCCGCGAATGTCGCGGTGGTGAGCCGCGTGGCGGCCGGCGACGACACCGTCCAATGCGACACGAGAAGGCCGCGGGCCCCCGCATACAGGAAGGCGCGCGTCAGGCCCGACAAGGCCTCGGCGCCCGGCTTCTCGCCGGCCGCCGTGTTGCAGGCCGACAGCACCACCCAGTCGGCGTTGAGGCGCAGCATGGCCACCTCGCTCGCCGTCAACAGTCCGTCGTCCTCGGCACTGGGTGTCGATGGCGTCGCCATGGCGAGGGCGGGCTCGCCGACCCCCTTCACGTCGCCGGCAACGAGGCCGTGCGTGGCGAAATAGATGATGCGGTAGCGCTCGAGAGGCGCGCGCTTGACGGCCGCCTCGCTGGCCTCGTGCCGGAGGATCACGTCGGCCTCGGCGGCGCCGACCTTGCGGGCCACGGCGCGCAGCTCGTCGGCCGTGTCGGCGAGACGGGGCAGGGCGCTCGCCAGTTTGTCGCGATCGACGCCGGCGCCTGTCCAGTAGTCGCCGTAGCTGCGCGTCTTGACGGCTGTGGCGGCGAGCCGCTGCGGCGCCGCTGCCTTTGCGGCTGTCCCGGTGACGCCGGCGCCGGCGCGCTCGCCGCCGGCCGCCTTGCCGGTTGCGGAGTTGGTCTTGGCGGCGGCCGCCGGAGCGGTCTTGGAGTCGGTCTTGGAGTTCGCCTTGGGGATGGTCTTGGGGCCCGCCGCCGCAACGGCCTCGCCGCGGCCGAAGACAGGATCGCCGAAGCCGATCATCGGCAGTGGCGCGCGGTCCTTGGTGCCGGCGCGGCGGAAGACTTTCAGGCTGGCCACCGACGGCAGCACGCTCACCGCGTGCCGCCGCGTCAGCCATGCCGCCTCGCGATAGGCACTGACCCCGTCGGTCGCGGGCAGCTTCTTTGGCGTGTCCGCGACCAGGAGATGGATCGGCAGGGCGGTCAGCGACCCCGAGGGCACGACGAGCAGCTGGCGCTTGCCTTCGATGAGCGCCTCGACTGGCCCGATGAGCTGCCGGTAGAGCGCGTGAGCGCCCTCGAGATCGAACAGGATGGGCTTCTTGTCCCTGACCGATTTCTGGAACGCCTCCACGTCGAGGCCGCGCCTGAAGGCCGCCACCTTCGCGGCAAGGTCGTAGGCGTCCGGGATGTAGTCCCAGGCGAAGCCCTCGCGCGTGATCGCGAACACGTGCGAGTGGGCGGCCGATGCCAGCCAGAACACCAGGGCCTCGTCGGCGCGCAGCAGCCGCTGCAGTTCGTCCACCTTGACAGGCGTCGCTCGGATCAGCGCCGTGTAGTCCGGCTGTTCGCGCTCGATGCGCGCCGTCAGCGCGGCGATGGCCGCCTCCAGCTCGCCGCGCTCGCGGCCAAGGACGGCGTTGGCGGCGCGGTCCTGCGCCGTCTCGGGCTTGGCAAGCGCCGCCACGAAGGCGGTGTCCTTGGCGCGCCAGGCCAGCGCCAGGTCCTGGCGCTCGCGCACCAGGGCCGCAACCGCGCCGCTGCCGGCGGCGAGGCGTTGCGCCGTCTGCTCGACGGCTGCGGCAGCGGCCGAGTGGGTGGCGCGCTGCGCCACCGCGAAGGCTTCGCGCCCGAATTCCTCGCTGCGCTCGCGCGCCACGAAAGCGCCGACCGCCAGGTTGCCGACCTGACGCTGGAAGTAGCTCGTGCGCTGGGCGATCAAGCCGCCCTGCTGGCCGCCGCGCCGCTCGTCCGGCGCCTGCGCGTCGGCATGCGCGACGACGGCCGCCGTCGCCCGGCGCGTGAAGGCCAGCGCCCGGTCGAGCTTTCGGCGCTCGAACTCGAGATCCGAGAGGGTGTTCAGGATCGCCGCCACGTCCGGATGCTGTGGCCCGTATGCGCCCTCCAGGATGGCGAGCACCTGCTCGTAGGTTGCCACCGCCTCGTCGGCACGACCCTCCTTCGACTGGATGTTGGCGAGCGTGAGGAACAACGCGGCGGTCTCCGGGTGGCGCGGCCCCCACACCGTCGGCGCAATGGCGAGCGCACGATTGGCGAATGCTTTGGCGTCGGCGAGTTGCTGCAGCTCCAGCGACGTTGCGGCCAGGTTGGCGAGCACCTTGGCGATGACACGCGGGGTCGCGCCGCCGGGCTTCTCGAAGATGTCGAGGGCCTTGCGGTAGTAGCGATCCGCCTCGGCCGTATCGTAGCGCAGCGATGCATGGGCGCCGAGATTGTGAATGGCATACCCGACATCCGGGTGATCGGCGCCAAGCAGCGCCTCCTTGAGGGCGAGGGAGCGGGCGAGCAGCGGTCGCGCCGCGTCGAGCCTCGCTTGCTTCTGATAAACACCCGCGAGCGCGTCCAGCGCATTCGCAAGGACGAACTTGTTCTGATCCAGAATGCGCTGTTCGACGCCGAGCACACGGCCAAGGATGGCTTCCGCCTCGCCGAGCCGCCCCTGACCCTCCGAACGTCTTGGCAAGAGTGACGAGCTTGGCCAGCACGTCGGGATGATCCGCCCCCAGTTGCTTCTCCTCCATGGCAATGACACGCCGGTAGGCGGCCTCGGCCTGCGGGTGCCGCGCCTGGTAGAACAGCGCCTCGGCATGAAGGTTGATGAGCGGGGCAAGGGCCGGATGGTCCTTGCCGGTGAGCTTCTCGACGGCGGCAAGCCCGCGCGCCAAGAGCGCCTCGGCTTCCTCGTAGCGCTCCTGGTCCATGCTGCCCGCGGAGAGCAGCAGCACGGCGGCGGTGGCGCCGGGGCTTGCCAGTCCGTCCGCCTTCTCGCGGATGGCAAGGGCCCGTTTGCCGGAGGCTGTGGCGTCGCCGTAGCGCTTGGCGCGCAGCTGCGCCTTGCCGGCCGACAGGAGGGCGTCGGCGACGCTCGCATGGGCGGGCCCGAGTGCTGCTTCGCGCAGCGACACGACGCGGCTCCACGCGTCGGCCGCCTCCGCATGGCGCTTCTGCTGGTCGTGGATCGTCGCCTTCACGAGGAGCGCCGCCGCAAGTCCCTGCGGGTCGGCTGCCGCGCTCTTCTCGCGGATGGCGACGGCGCGGCCGGCGAGCGGCTCGGCCTCCCCGTGGCGGCCTTGCACCACCACGGTGGCTGCGAGCCGCATGAGCAGCGTCCCCACGTCGGGATGCTCCCGGCCGAGGGCCTTCTCCTCGATGATCAGCGCCCGCCGCATGGCGGCTTCCGCCTCGGCGTGGCGGTTCTGCGCGTCCTCGGCGCCGCCGAGGTCGACGAGGGTTCGCGCCACCTCGATGCTGTCGCGCCCGAAGAGCCCCTCGCGCACGGCGATGAGGCGTGTCCATGTGCTGGCGGCCTGCGCATGCTTGCCGCGCTGGCCGTAGGTCGTGGCCAGCGCGACAAGGCTCGCGGCGACGTTGCCGTCGTTTGCCCCGAACGCCTTCTGGCGATGCACGAGAGACTTCTCAAAAAGCGGCTCGGCGTCCGCGTCGCGCTTCTGGCGCATGAGCGCGGTGCCAAGATTGTAGGAGACGTAGCCGAGCTCCACGTCGTCGGGCTCGGGATTTTTCTCGGCCAATGCCAGCGCCCGTTCGAACAACGGCACCGCCTCGTCGGTGCGGCCCTGCTGCGCCACCATCAGCGCGAGGCTGACCAGCGGCACGGCAACGTCCCAATGCTCGCGGCCGAGGTTTTTTTCTTGCAGCGCCACAACCCGCTTGAAATGCGTCTCGGCGTTCTTGAAGCGCCCGAGCTGCCAATAGGTTTCGGCGAGGTACGACTGGGCGAGCAGATAGTTGCGGTGTTCGGTGCCGTAGAGGATCGTCGCGCCCGCCTCGAACTTCTGGGCTTCGACGAGGGCGCCGGCATGGTCGCCGGCGTCGGCGAGGGCGCGATATTTGTGGTAGCGGTCGAGCACCTCCGCTTCGCCGGGAGGCGGAAGCGGCGGCGGCCGCGCCCGGTACCATGTGAAGGCGCCTGCCGCCGCAAGGACAAGCACCGCCGCCGCGAGCCAGACAGCCCGACGGGATCTCGGCGCTTCTGAAATGCTGCTCCCCATTGCTCCAACGCGCGTCGTCGCCAGGACCGCGAAACGTCCGCTTTCGCGCCGCCATCGTCAAGCTGAAGCAGTTGCCCCGACCTTCCAGTCGCTAGCACTCGGGCAGCCTGTTAGGCTCCGCAAGCATAAGCAAAAAAGAGGGAGGATGACGATGCCGGAACCAATTACGCGAACGATCCTGGAAAGATTTGACGTGCCGCACAGCAGTTATGAAACGGTGGTGATGCTTGTCGAGATGGCCCCGCAGGTGAATTCCGGCTTGCATACACATCCAGGATTCGACGCCGCCTATTTGTTGGAAGGCAATCTTGCGGTGTTGGTGCAGGGCCAGTCAGCCAAGCCGATCCTTGCCGGTGAATCTTGGCACGTTCCCCCCGGCGTTGTGCATGAGGTGAAGGTGGGCGACCAAACCACGAAAGTGCTCGCCATCTATGTCGTCGAGAAGGGCAAGCCGTTGGCAACGCCCTGGGCGGCTGCGGAGTGAAGCGAACGCCTTGCGCGGGGGCAAGCCGATTTACCGCCCGTAAACCACAGCGGTTCAACCGATCTTCACCGGCGCGCCCGACCATGGACGCGACGGAAAGGGGAGCACCGGATGGCCGCCTCGCAGGTTCAAGTCGCAGTCCGTTTGAAGGGAACTGGGGTCACCTATCTGTGGTGGTTCTTCCTCGGCGGCCTTGGCGTCCATAAATTCTATCTGGGCCGTCCCGGCCTCGGCGTCATCTATGCGCTCACGCTCGGGCTGCTCGGCATTGGCCTCATCTGGGATCTCTTCACCATTCCAAGCCAGGTTCGCGACGCCAATCGCAAGCTCGTTGCCGAAGCCCGGCAGCTCTCGGGCGAGCCCTC